>NZ_CP041380.1:0-4627500 GCF_008639345.1 Xanthomonas phaseoli pv. dieffenbachiae
GCGGCCGATCCTGCCAGCGGCCCTGGCGACGCCCCGACGCTGGCGCCGCTGCAACGTCGCGACCTGCAACCGCAAGCCACCGACGCCCTGGTCGCCGCGCGCGCCGACGATGGCAGCGCCCTGGGCTGGTGGCGCGCCCAAGGCCGCGGGCGCATCGGCATCGGCCTGGTCGAAGACAGCTTCGCGCTGGTTCTGGCCGGCCGCAGCGATCTGCACGCCGCGCTCTGGGCGCAATTGGCTGCCGCCGTCGCCCGCCCGGGCGGTGCGCTGCCCAGCCCGGTGCAGGAAGGCTGGTCGCAACAACGCATGACGCTGTGCGAGCTGCACGCCGACGCCTTCGTGACCGCCCCTGACCAAGCCCGCCAGCCGCTACTGCCTGAGCGCAACGGCAACGCGCCGCGTTGCGCTGGCTACTGGCCCGCCAGCAGCGGCTGGCATCGCCTGCACACCGGCACCTCGCAACGCTGGCTCTATGTCCGCGCGCCCAACGATGCACCTGCCATGGACGCGCAGCAACGCCGACTCGCCACCCTTGCCATGGCGGCCGGCACTGCTTCGATTCCCATCGCCACATCTGCTGCCCAACCCGGCGCGCGCTGGCCGTGGCTGCTCGCCTGGCTCAGCGTGGCGGTAGCGCTGTGGTGGTTCGAGCGGCGGCGTGGGAGCCAGGCATCCGCGCGCTGACGGTGCAACACCACTGACGGCCGTTGTAGCCTCTGAAAACGCGGCGGACCCTCACTATTGCGGCCGTCGCGAATCGGCGGCAGTGCCTATACCCTACCGTTTAGGCGCCGCCTCATCATCGAAACACGTTGGGGACTGTATGAAGCTGCGTTGGTATTTCATCCCATGGCTCACATATGCGAGCCTGCTTGTACTCCTGCGCTTTACCTTCGTAGGTCCAAGCGAAGCACTGGCAACCGCTTATGGCTTCGGGAGCCTGCTGGTGCTCGGCATCCCCTGCTTGATTGGAAGTGCTCGGATCCGCCGCGAGCTGGAAGCGACGGATCGCAAGCTATAGGAACAGCTGACGCATTTCCCCGGGCTTGGCCCCGGTGCTTACAACAACTTCGCCACACTTGCCTGGATCACCCAACCCGCTTCATCGATTCCCGAGCACGTCAAACCACTATGGTTGAATGCGCGCAGGCTTCGCTGGATTGCGCTTGCCTGGTTCCTGACAGGTATCCCAATGATCACGCTCCTATCGATAGGGCATCCGTAACGGAAGCGAGCGTCTGCAGACCTGTCAGGGTCACCTGAGGTATCGCCAGCCGCATCGTCCCGCCGGGCAGCTTAGAATCAGAGGTGCCCTCGTTTAACGCCATAGCGGCACAAACTCTGCTCGTCACTGCATCTGCGCTTAGTGCGATGGGGCAAACGTTTCCTATGGACGTCGCCACACGCGGCAGTGATTGTTCGCCGGCATTGCTACGTCGTCGATCAGCTGCAACCCAACCGATGCTGCCAGCGCATCCACCGCTTCGGCATCACGGATGCCCGATGCAGGATCGCGCTCGCGCAGCATCGCGTCGAAGGCGCGATTGCTGTCGCTGGTAAATTGCCCATTGCGATTGAACGGCCCATACACCGCCAGCACTGCCTGCGGCGCCATTACTGCGGGTAAGCCTGCAAACAAGGCCTGCACCTGCGGCCAGCCCATGATGTGCAAGGTATTGGCGCTGTAGATCGCATCGAAGCCGCGCTGGCCGTCACGCAGCACGGGCAAGCTGGGCGCCGGTGCAAGCCCGGGCGTGGGTATCAACACGGCCTGGAGCGGAATTGGTGGCGGCGTGTTCGGCAGCGCCGCCTCGTCCAGCCATTGCCGCATGCCGGCAAGATGATCGAGGTGGTCGCTGGCCTGCCACTGCAACCACGGCATCGCCGCAGCGAAATGCACGGCGTGTTGCCCGGTGCCCGCACCGATTTCCAGCACCTGCTGCCGGTCGGCAAAGTGCGGGGCGCAGTACCTCAAGAATCGGGTCGCGGTTGCGCGCGGACGCTGGCGAAAACGGTTTGGGCATCATCGGCATCTGTCGTGGTGGCGGTGATTATCGCGGGCAAGCATCGCTTGGCGGCAACCGTTCGGTGAACACGGTGCCGCTGCCCTTCGCCCGCAGCGCGTGGCGTTGCGTTGAGCAGCCTCACCCATGGCTGGGCTGCGGCACTGCACGCTGAGCGCGCAGCCATGCTGAGCTCGCCTGCAGCCGCAGGCATCACCGCGGTGGCGGCAAGGCCTCATACGCACGCCGCACTGCCTCTTCGCCGAAGCGACGCTCCAGCCGACGCACGATGAAATGTCCGCGCGCCATCGCCTGGAAGTGGCGCATGAACACGGTATTGAGCGTGGCACCGCTGACCGCGCCGACCAGCGGCACCGCCTGCACGGCGAGCTTTTCGCCCACATTGACCGAAAACTTCGCCGCGATGCGCGAGACCAGCGAGACCAGTGCCGGTGCACCCTTGCTGGCGAAGCCGTGTGCAGCCACGTAGCTGGCCGCGGCACTCAATTGCTGTGCCATCGCCGCACGGACCGCGAAGTAGCCGGATTCGGCGCCGTCGTCGCTGGCACTGCGCCCGCCATGCGCCAGCACTTCCAGGCACGCCAGCGCGGTGTCCGGGTCGTGCAGCGATTCGCCTTCGGCACGGGCAATATCGGCGATGGAGCGCAGCATCACCGTGGTGGTCACCGGCAGCTCCACCATCAAGCCCGGCAGCCCGAAAAACCCGCCTGCGCCACCGGAAACCGCCACCGCCAGCGTATGCCGCGTCGTGGATGCCTGCTGCTGCGCATCGGCCTTGCCGCGCAGGCTCAGTAACGCCGATTTCATCGCCACCTGCAGCGCGCGCCGGGTCACGCCATCGATGCTGCGGGTCACTACCTTGGGAAGCCGTTTGGTGATCAGGCTCTCGATCGGCGCGCCCAGCGCATTGGCCAGTTGCGCTGCCACGCCGGGGTTTTCCAGCAATGCGTGGGCCGTGGCCAAGTCGCGCTGCGCGGCAGCGTCCATCACCGGTATCGGAAGCGTTGTCATGCCTGCTCATCATGGTTGGGACCTGGCCGATGGTACCCAGCGCGATGTGAGTGCCGCACAAGCGAACTGGACCCTGCTGGGCCTGCAGCGCAATTGGCTGTTAAAATGCGGCAATCATCGGCGTCCAGGTAGCAAATGCGCAACAGATGAATTGCGAGATCCGCCACAGCATCGTCATTGCCGCAGCGCCGGAAGTGGTCTGCGCTGCGTTGTCAGAGCCCAAGCAGCTTGCGCGTTGGTGGACCCGCGAAGTGAGCCTGGCCGACGATCTGGTGCGGCTGGACTGGAGCCGGCAGGGCTGGCGTGTGGAACTGAGCATCGACGAAGGCGCCAATCACCAACTGGTGTGCTGGCGCTGCCATGCCTCCAACATGCTCGACACCGACGCCTGGAAAGGCACGGTGATGCGCTTTGAACTGCGCTCCATCAGCCAGGGCACGCAGGTGGATTTCGTGCAGTCCGGCTATCGCGATTCGCCGTGCAAGGAGGCCTGCGCACGCGGCTGGCGTTTCTTTCTCGGCAGCAGCCTCAAACGCTATGTGGAAACCGGCGAAGGCGCGCCGTCGGCCGATATGCCCATGGCCCCGTTGTCAGAGGACAACCCGCACACTGCGCGCTAGAGGTAGCAGCGGCTAGCTGCAGCACCGTTCAACGCGCTGGGTGTCGATGACCGGCAACCGCGTGTGGACGCCAAACTTGGCAAGGTTTGCACCCATCCTGTGCGTGACGAACAAAGACAGCCAACAAGGCCGCTATGCAGACCGCCAAGCGGTTGCTGCGGCCTTCGCACGCAGCGGTGAAGTGCACCTGCGCTGCGATGAACCATCGGGCCACTCACAAATCTCGGCATCTTCCGAACACGCGACGGTTGCTAGCCCGCAGAGCTTTATCTTCGAAGGTTCCGGCCGTCGCCCGCCGGCAAGTTGGCGGTGATGCGTCGCACCATCGCCCGCATCGCGTCTCGCATCAACTAACCGGTTACTGCAACCGCACGCCATGCGCCTGAAGCCACGGACGCATGCCGTGCGAATCGCCGGCAACTCACGCGGTGCGCGGTTGGCCCATCGACGCGGCGGTGGCAACCGGCAACTGCGCATCCACCGTCACCGGGCTGTCGGCCTGCAACAGGGCGCGCGCTTCGGCATCGCTGGCCACCGCTGGCGGCGAGCCGCGTAGCGGCAATCCCGCGGTTTCGCGCACGAACAGCATGGTCAGCAAGCCGATCGCCGCCGCACCCATCAGGTAATACGCCGGCACCAGCGGGTCGCCGGTGCGCTCCACCAACCAGGCCGTGACCAACGGCGTGGTGCCGCCAAACAACGACACCGACACGTTGAAGGCAATCGAAAGCGCGCTGTAGCGCACCGGCGTGTAGAACAGCGCCGGCAAGGTGGACGGCATCGAACTGGTGAAGCACACCAAGGCCAGGCCAAGCAGCATCAGCCCGGCGAAGATCAGCCCATCGTGGCCGCTGCCGATCAGCAACAGGCAGGGGATGGCCAGCGCAAACAGCGCAACGCAGGCACCGATGATCATCGGCCGCCGGCCCAGTCTGTCGCTGAACATGCCGCCGACGATGTTGAGCGGCATCATCACCAGCATCACCAGGATGATCAGCAACAAGCCCTTGCTCTCGGCGTAACCCATCGTGACGCTCAGATAGCTGGGCATGTAGGTCAGCAGCATGTAGTCGGTGACGTTGAACACCAGCACCAGGCCCACGCACTTGAGCAGCTGCGGCCAATGCAGGCGCAGCAGCGTGGTCAGGCCTTGTGCGGCGCTCTGCCGCTCGCGCTGTTCGGATTGTTCGGTGTAAGCGCGAAATGCCGGGGTTTCTTCCAGTTTCATGCGCATGTACAGGCCCAGCAACCCCAACGGCCCGGCGATCAGGAACGGCACGCGCCAGCCCCAGTCGAGCACTGCGCCGGAGTGACGCTCATGTGCAAGGCCGTCACGGTGGCGGCGCCGGCGATGTAGCCGCCCAGCGTGCCGAACTCCAGCCAGCTGCCCATCAGGCCGCGATTGCGGTCGGTGGCGTATTCGGCAATGAAGGTGGCCGCGCCACCGTATTCGCCACCGGTGGAAAATCCCTGCAGCACGCGCGCCAGCAGCAGCAGTGCAGGCGCCCATAAGCCAATGCGCTCGTAGGCCGGAATCAGTCCGATGCTGAAGGTGCCCAGCGCCATCAGGATCATCGTGGCGGCCAGCACTTTCTGGCGCCCGTAACGGTCTCCGAGCGGTC
Source organism: Xanthomonas phaseoli pv. dieffenbachiae (assembly GCF_008639345.1). Classification (NCBI taxonomy): domain Bacteria; kingdom Pseudomonadati; phylum Pseudomonadota; class Gammaproteobacteria; order Lysobacterales; family Lysobacteraceae; genus Xanthomonas; species Xanthomonas phaseoli. The sequence continues at coordinate 5,278 of NZ_CP041380.1, forward strand.
CGAAGACCATGCCGCCGATCGGCCGCACCAGAAAGGCCACGGTGAAGGTGGCGAAGGTAGCGATCAATTGTGCAGTGGGGTTACTTGCCGGGAAGAACACCTGGCCCAGCGTCACCGCCAGATAGCCGTATACGCCGAAGTCGAACCACTCCATCGCATTGCCGAGCGCCGCAGCGCCGACGGCCTTGCGCAGCATGCTGCGGTCCACCACGGTAACGTCATCCAGTTGCAGCTGGCGGCGGCGTTTGAACCAGCCAAAGTGCGAACGCATCGCGCGGGCATCGTGCATCTATGGTCTCCGTAAGGTGCGCCTGGGATATCTCGCCGGGCGCAGGCCGTCGCTGCCCACTCGCCCTGGCAACGCACAGGACACGGCACATCACGCAAGCACGGCAGCGCAGTGCACTCAGATGACACCGGAGGCATTCCCGGACGGTCGCGTGGATTCAACGACGCTGCGGGACAGACGACCAAGGGATGGGCATTGCCCAAGGGCTTGATCAGCGCGTCATGTTACTACAGACGCACAATTGATGCAGGCGCGACGGTGCCAGGCGCGAAAAACGCCTTGTTTTCTGGCCGATTCGTCGGCGTTGGTGCGCGATGCGCGCATACCCGATCGCTCTACGTACGCATCCGCCGCGACGATGTCGCGCAGGCCTCGCGTGACGCCGCACAACGCATCGGATATCCACTTGTTACAGCGAAGATGAAAACTGCTGCGCCTGTGTCAGGCGACCGCACGCCAGCTTCCATTCGCCATTCTCAGTGCCGTGCAAGCGATCTCAAGGCACTGCGATGGTGCGCGCAATCAGGCTGGATCCAGCGCCGACAACAGGTCCTGTAGATCCTCACGCGTTTGCGGTCTGACGGCGCGCGCCACTTCCTGCCCATCGCGCAGCAGGATGATGGTGGGCCACAATTTGACGCGAAAAGAGCGACCTAGCGGCCGCCCTTTTCCATCTTCGATCTTGCGGTAATCGAGCGCTCCGTACCCGCCCAACAGCTTTTGCAGCAGCGGCTGCGCGGCGATGCAATGGCCGCACCAGTCGGTACCGAATTCCAGAACCTGCAGACCGGCCTGCGCCTCCAACGCGCTGCGTTCCGGGGCCTGGGTGGCGTACTGGCGAACGAAGCCCATCGTCTGGATGCTCCGCGTGATTACGACAAGGCACGCTGGATATCTTCCAGCGGCAGGTTGGTCAGATCCTTGGCCAGGTCGCCCACCAGGCGCTGCTGGGTTTCCTTGTGCAGCAGTGGGCGCACGCGGCCCAGCGTAGTCGGGTCGGCCACCAACACCAGGTGCGTGTATTCGTGCTTCAACGCGCCATCGTTCAAGGCGTGCGAAAGCTGCTTGGCGAAAGTCATTTCGTCCAGGTCTGTTTCGGTGAGGTCTTGCGGCGCCTTGCCGGCCGGGCCGTCGTCATCGACGTTCTGCACGTCGGTACGCGCGTGCTGGCGCAGCACCACCTTGGCTTCGTTGCCGGTATTGGTGAACCAGCGGGCTTCGCCGCCGTCGGCCACCACTACCAAGGCGCCCTGAGGAATTTGCAGACTCATCCGATTTCTCCTGGTCGATGTTGACGCTGCACGTGCAGCCAGTCGGTCTCAACCTAGGCGAGAAGATGTAAGGATTTCGCCTAGCCGCTGTCAGCATCGCGTTAGTGCTGCACATCCCATCGTGACGGCGGCAGTGCCAGCTGCTTACCGAAAAGCGCGCGAGGACGCGTAGCGCCTGCTGGCTTTCGCCAGCGCGTGAGCAATGGCAGGTATGCCGCCGTCGGTCTACACCCGCGCGGCGGCGCGCGCAGGTGTTGTTCGTTGCTTGGCGCCCTCCCGGCACCGCGGTGTCATCCCGTGCGCTTCGTTCGGCAGCGTTTCGAGCGCGGGACGTCACGTCCCACCTGAGCCGGTGCATTGCCATACAACGGCATTGCATCAGCCCAGATAGGGACGCTCGCTGTCGAACAGCAACTGCCGGGCGCCACGCCGCCATGCATCCGGGCAGCGCTGGCCCAGCAGCACCGCGGCCATCGTGTAGGCCAGGCCGCGGCCGACCAGGCTCACGCCGCCCAACGCCGCTTCGGCCTGCTGCTGGCTGCCGCCGGCCTGCACCGCGTCGAAGGACCGCGCAATGTAGGCGCCATCCTCGCCGGTGCCTTGCAGCGTTGCCGCGCGCAACGCATCGGTTTGCCAGCCCTCGCGCGCGGCCAGTGCCCAGGCGCTTGGTGCTGTGATGGCGTCGAGCCCGGCGTTGTCGGGTAGCACGCGCGCGCGCTGCAGCAATGCGGCGCTTGCGCCACGGGACGCGGCCGCGAGCCGGACGATGCGCGCCTGCACGTCGGCATCGGCGGCCGCCTCTGTCACTGCCGTGTCCAGTTGCCCGTGGGCCAGTGCGTAATAGCTGTGGTATGGCGTGCCCTGGGTGCGCTCACCGCCCTCCAGTGCCACGATCGATGCCAGTGATGGCGACTGCTGCGCCATGCCCGGCAGATCCGTCGCCAGGCCGCGGTAGCGCTGCAAACGGGCCAACAGCGGCAGCACTTCGTCGGCCAGTGCCGGCGCGCGCGCTGCCTGTTCGTACAGCGCCTGGGCCTGCGGCAGATGCAGCTGGCCGACGTGCACGGCCGCTGCAGCGCGCTGCAGCCACGGGTCGTTGGGCCAGCGCGCCTGTGCGGCGACAAACGCCTGGTCGCGCTCGGGCGTGTCGCTGCGGCAGCGGATCGCCGCGTACTGCAACGCAGGCGCATCCGGGTGCGCCTGCGCAGCGGCGGTCTGCTCGCCGCACACCTGCGCCCGTTGCTCGGGCGTGGCGGTGTCCTGCTGCATCCGCAGCGCCACCACGTCGTGCGGGTTGCGCTGCAGACGCTCGGCCAGAAGTGCAGGCACGGCCTGTGGCGCAGTGCGGCCCAACTGTTCCATCCACTGCTCCAGATACGCCGAGCCCGCATCGTCCCAGCGTGCGTGCGCGGTGATCAGGGCCAGATCGCGCTCCGGGCCCAGTTCGCCCAGCAGCTCGTGTGGCGAACGCCCGGACACGGCCGTCAGCACGTCGCGGTACTGGCCGCCCTTGCCACTGACCTTCTGCGGCGGCTCGCTGAAGATGTCCTGCGCCTGGGTGCGTTCCCAGCGTGTGGTGCTCAGGCTACGCGTGGTGTCTTCGCTGGCCGAGCCGTAGCTGGCGCGCCAGTTCAGCAGCAGCGCGGCACCGGCCACGTTGTAGGCGAACTGGCCGCCGTGGCCGCCACTGGGCGCATCGAAACTCTCGATCGTCGCGCCGTCGGCCGTGCGGGTTTCGACGTGATGGGTCGAACGCTCGGACAGGCGAAACACATGGCGGTCGTTGGCCGGGAGGGTGGCCGACTGCCCGTCGATGGCCACCGTCACGGTCTGCTGCAACCCGTTGTAGGCGACCACTTCGGCCATGCCCACCGCACCGCCGGCCCACAACACGCCAACCACGATCGATGCGGCCACCGCCACCCGCGCCACCGACGGAAACACGCCGTCGGCGGCCAGGAAGCGCTGCCACAGGTTCTGCCGCAGATCGCGTTGGCGCATCTCGCCCGGCAGGCGGATCGGGTAGTCGGCCGGCGCCGCCGCAGGGGTATCGTCGGTCGACGAAGCGTCGCCGTTGCGCAGCCGCTCGGCCACGGCATTTTCTGCACGCAGCAACTCTTCCAGGCTGGCATCGCGCAACGTGCCCAGGGCGTCCAGGGTGACTTGCACCCAGCTGCCGGCGGCCTTCATCCAGGCATTGATGTTGTCCTCGTCGGCCTCGACCAGACCGAATTCCGGCAGGCATTGCGACCACTGCGGCTTGTCCAGGGCCTGCGCCAGCGGCGCGTTCAACTGCACCTGCCCGGCTTGCGCATACACCTGACCCAGCGCGCGTTGCACCTGATTGCAGGCCGCCACCAGCTTGCGCAATTCCTTGGCCGAAACGCGGCCATCGGCAATCACGCTATGAAAGGTCTGCAGATACAGCAGGTTGGCGTCTTCCAGATCGGCGATGGTGTGGTCGGTGTAATGCAGCACCGCCAGATAGCCGCGCAGCAGCGCCGGCCAGCCGCCGCCGATACGGTTGGCGGCCGCCATGTGGACGCTGCGGCAACGCTGATCGTGGCCGCTGACGCGTGCGCGCAGCACCCGCAGTTCGTCGTCCAGCTCGGCGATCACCGCCGGCAGCTGTGTGCGCGACAGCGTCGTGCCCTTCCAGGTCACCACCCCGCCAGCGGCGCGCAATCCGCCATCCATCAAGCCTTGCAAGGTGGCGCGTTGGCGCTCGCGCTCGCGCAGCTGTTCGATCGCCTGGCCATCGTCGGGCAGGTACAGGCCGTCCAACGCCTGCAGCAGATCGCCCGACGGCAGCGGCGTGGCATACAGCTCGTCCAGGGTGCGCGCCGTGCGCGTGCACGAGCGACCCAGGTACAGCCCCTGGTAGCGCCGCGACAACGACAACGCGGCGAATTCGCGCTCCAACTGCTCCAACGAGACGGCAGTGTCCACGCAGGTGGGCGCCTGGCCGTTGAACATGCCCAGCGAAATACGCTCACGCAGCGCCTGGGCATCGTGCAGCAGCTCCATGGCCGGGCGCGCATCGATGGGGCAGGCGATGTAGCGGCGCTTGAGATTTTCCTCGCGCGCGGCACTGGGCGGATGCGTGGCCCACATCTGCGAGGGCTGCGCGATGTCGCTCTGAAACAGCCGGTGCATCGGCGCTGCCTCGCTCGGCACCGCCGGCACCGCCCCATGGCCGGGGTCGTTCAACACCACGCGCATGTGTTCGATGATGCGCGACTGGATGGCGAACAGGTCCTTGACCGGACGGTCCTGGGCGCACTCGCGCGCGGCAAAACGCAGCGCGCGCTGGAAGCCGTCATCGGCCGCTTCCAGCTTGTGCAAGGCGTGCACCAGCGCATCGCTGCCGGTGAGCGATGCGGCCACCAGGTCGGCCTGATATTCCATCTCGCGCGAGAGTGCGCGCTGCGCCAATACCACGCCGCGAAAGGTGATTTCGACCAGCGAGCGGATCGACCACACGATCAACGACAGCCCCCAGCCGATCCACGCCACGCGCAGGTCGATGCGCGACAGCGTGGCCAGCACGCGGTCCAGCGCATCGCGCTTGCCCACGATGTGCGCGGCGATCTGCTGGGCGATGTACACCCAACGGCCGACCGCCATGGTGCGCTGGGCGAAATGCCCGAATTCGTGCGCCAGCACCGCCTTCAATTCGCCCAGGTTGAGCACATTGACCAGGCCCAGGCCGATATCCAGATTCTTGCGCGAGGGCAGCAGCAGGTTGATCAGCGACAGGTCGTAGAACACCCCGGCGTTGACTTGCGCCGACAGATAGACCTTGTGCGGACGCGGTGCGCCGGCATCGTCGGCCAGCCGGTACAGGAAGGCGAACAGCGCCGGCTGCTCGGCGGGGGTGAGTTCCAGCGCGCGGGTGTCGCGTTCGGCGCGCTTGTTGAACACCAGCGCCTTGGCCATGAACACCGCCAGAAATGCAGCGCCGGCGGCCACCACCCATCGCCAGAACGCCTGCTCGCCACCGGAACCCTGCAGCAAGCCGGCGACCAGCCGGTAGGCGGTCCAGCCGAACCACACCAGCAAGCCCAGGTACACGGCGATGAAACCGCCCAGGCCGAGCATGGCCAGCCAGGCGTTGCGGCGATAGTTGCTACTGGGTGCAGTGAGCTGTTCCGGCACCACGGCCGGGCCTTGCGGATAGAGCGATTCCATTCGTGTCCCCTGATGAGTGGCCGGGCGCCACGCAGTCGTTCGGCATCCCGGCCGTGCGATTCGAGCCGCCGGGCGCGGCGTCCCCTCGCCCCGGCAGCGCAGAAAATAGCCGAGCGTGGCGACAAAATCCATGTGGCCTGCGCGGCGCAGCACATGCCTGCCGCACGATTGCCTCAGCGCCGCTGTAACGCAGTCATGCCTGCGTGGCGGCGCGCTCGGCCCGCACCTGCTGCACCGCCTGCATGGCCGAGCGGGTCAATGGCGTGGGCAGGGCATCGAGTGCGAACCAACCAAGTTCCAGCAGCACCTGCGGTTCGCGCAGCACCGCCTGTTCCGGGCCCTGGATGCTGGCCAGATATACCGGCGCCACCCAATGCTGCGGCGGGTCCATGTCCGGCTCAAAGTGACTGACCACGCAGAGCACGCGCTGCGGGTGCACCTGTAGGCCGGTTTCTTCGAGCACTTCGCGCACCACCGTGGCTTCCACGGTTTCCATCCAGTCCACCTTGCCGCCGGGCAGCCCCCAATGGCCTTGCTCGGGCGCACGCCCGCGCAGCACCAGCAGCAAGCGCCCATCGGCCCGCTGGATGAAGGCACCGCAACCAACGCGCGGGCGTAATTCGGAAGACATCGGCATCGGCAACGCTCGCAGGCTCTGGCGCACCAGTGTCCTCGATGTGGCGGCTGCGGGGAATGCGGGCCGGCATGGTCGATCGCAACGCGCCTGGTTGTTTGAGGAGCGCCACGCAGCAAGCAACGGCCGCTGCGCGCAGAGACAAAAAGCATGCGCCTATCGCGTCATGGCAGTACCGATACGCGATGACATCGCCTTAGCACCGCATTGGCGAGGATGGCGGCTTTCGGCGCCATGCCGGCGCGCAGCTGTTGGAGAGGTGCATGTCCCGAGTTCTCGTCATCGGCGGCCACGGCAAGGTGGCGCGCCTGCTCACGCCGCTGTTGGTGCAAGGCGGGCATCAGGTCACCGCGCTGTTCCGCAACCCCGCACACGAAGACGACGTGATTGCAGATGGCGCCACGCCGGTGGTGTTCGATATCGAACACGCACAGACCGATGCCATCGCCGCGCAACTGGCCGGCCACGATGCGGTGGTGTGGTCGGCCGGGGCGGGCGGCGGCGATGCGGCGCGTACCTATGCGGTGGATCGCGATGCGGCCATTCGCTCGATGCACGCGGCCGAGCAGGCGCGCGTGCGTCGCTACGTGATGGTGTCCTATCTCGGCGCCGGGCTGGAACACGGCATCGGGCCAGACGATGGCTTCTTCGCCTATGCGCAGGCCAAGGCCGCTGCCGACGCGCACCTGCGCAGTACCACGCTGGACTGGACCGTCCTCGGCCCCGGCCGGCTCACGCTGGACCCGCCCTCGGGCCGCATCACCCGCGACCCGGGCAGCGATGCCGACGGCGGCGTCTCGCGGGCCAACGTGGCGCAGGTGATCGCCGCCGCACTGGCCACGCCGCACAGCATCGGCAAAACGATCGGCTTTATCGACGGACAGACCCCCATTGCGCAGGCGCTGTCGCAGCTGGAATGAACGCAATACCCCGCGCGATCCGCACTGCGCGCAGCAACCGGCTCCGGCTAACGAATTCCTAAAGCCGTCGCCCGCATAGTCGCCAGCGCAGCCATTGTGGAGGTCGCTTATGTCCGCGTTCGTCAGCCCGCGCCGCGCCGGGATCCTGCCGCCGTATCTGCTCGAACACGTGGCGCAGGCCGCGCCCGCACATGCGCGCCAGTGCGCGCTGCTGTCGCGGCACATCACTGCGCAGCTACGGCAGCAGCGCGCACTGGGGCTGCTGGCACGCACCGATGCGCTGGCGGCAGACGCCAAGGCGCAACAGACCGCCCAGGCGGTACAGCGGCGCATTTACGATGCCGAGCAAGGCACCGCCTTGCCCGGCACCCTGGTGCGTGACGAAGGTGCCCCTGCCACCCAGGATGTGGCGGTGACCGAAGCCTACGACTATCTGGGCGCCACCCACGATTTCTTCCAGACCGTGTACGGGCGCAATTCGATCGACGCGGCGGGCATGCCGCTGATCGGCACCGTGCACTACGAGCGCGGCTACGACAACGCGTTCTGGAACGGCGAGCAAATGGTGTTCGGCGATGGCGACGGCGAGGTGTTCAACCGCTTCACCATCGCCCTGGATGTGGTCGGGCACGAGCTCACCCACGGCGTCACCGAGCGCACCGCCAACCTGATCTATCAAGGCCAGTCCGGTGCCTTGAACGAATCGATTTCGGACGTGTTCGGCGTCCTGATCAAGCAGTACACGCTGCGCCAGAGCGCCGACCAGGCCGACTGGATCATCGGCGCCGGCTTGCTGATGCCAGGCATCCAGGGCGTGGGCCTGCGCTCGATGCAGGCGCCCGGCAGCGCGTACGATGACCCGGCTCTGGGCAAGGATCCGCAGCCGGCCACCATGGCCGGCTATGTCGACACGCAAGAGGACGATGGCGGCGTGCACTACAACTCCGGCATTCCCAATCACGCGTTCTATCGCGCCGCCGTCGCGATCGGTGGGGCGGCGTGGGAGAAGACCGGGCGCATCTGGTATCGCGCGCTCACTGGTGGCGAGCTGGCCGCCGGCGCCGACTTCGCCACGTTCGCCGACCTGACCGCCAGCGTGGCCAGCGCCGACTACGGCGCCAACAGCCGCGAGGCTGTGGCGGTCCGGCAAGCCTGGCGCGACGTGGGCGTGCTCGCATGAGCCCACAACGGCCACCGGTGGAAGCGGGCGTGACCTTGCGGCTGGCGCGCGAAGGCGGGGTGGCGGCGTTTCCGGCCATGCGCCGCGAGCGCCAGTTGGCGATGGATGCGCTGGACGATGCGCAACGGGAGCAGCTGCGCAGTCTGCTGGATCAGTGCATGGCGCACGCGTTGCCGGCGCCGCAAGCCGGCGGTGGCGACCGGCGCTATTTCAGCATCGTCTGGGACGGCGCCAGCGAGCCGCTGCGCATCCCCGAAGAACATGCGCCGGCCGAAATCGTGCAGCTGTGGAAGCAGGGCACGCTGTAGCGCAGGCCTTCGTCGCTGCGTCGCTTGCAGGTTTTGCTCTACGCCGCGCGTGCGCGCAAATCACGGCAGGCCCCTGCACGTAAACGAAAACACCGCGCAATGCGCGGTGTCTGTCGGTCGGCGAAGATGGTCCAACTGCGGATGCCTGCACCCTTTAAGCTGCCTAGATGCTCCAAGGCTGCACAGCTGGTGACGCATGGTGGCGTGCAGCGCGTTAGCGCCACGTGCAGCGCAGCGGTCAGTCTGAAGACATGCTCCTCATTGCTGCAGCGCACCGCCGTCCGCGCACGGGACAGCGCAGCTAGTGCTCCGGATGCGCTTCCACCAGATGCGCCAGCAGCATCAACGAATCCTGCCAGCCCAGATAGCAGGCATGCAGCGGAATCTGCTCGGGAATGCCTTCCTGCACCACATGCAGATCGGTACCGCACGGCAGCGTATGCAACTGCACCGTGGTCAGCATGGTGCCGGGCAGCGAGGGGTTGTCGAACGCATCGTCGTAGCGCAACAGCACGTTGGGCTGCAGCTCGCGATAGGTGCCACCGAACGCATGCCGCTGGCCATTGGCGAAATGAGTAAACGCCATGCGGAAGGTACCGCCGACATGCGCATGCAAATGCTCCACGGTGCAGGTGAAGCCATTGGGCGGCAGCCACTTTGCCACCGCGTCGGCTTGGAGGAAGGCACGATAGATCCGCTCGGGGCTGGCACGGATGACGCGGTGGAGCGTGACGGTGGACATGGGCACTCGCCTGGGCAGAGAACGTCTCTGCATCCTAGCGGCGGACCGGCGGTTGCACCTCATCGGCAGGCCATGGCCCGCATGCGCCACTCGCATGCCCGGGCCGCGACTGCTTCGGCACCGGCTGCTGACTGCCGTACGCAATGCGTTGCGTGAGCGGCGACGACGCGATGGTGGCCTTGCTGCATGTGCGCGCCGGCCTGCCGATCGGCCCCGCGGCAATGCCCAGCGACACACGCTCGCATTGCCGCCGCGACCGGCTTCGCGGATAGTCGCCGCACTGATCAGACGATTTTTCCATGATGCTTGTCACTGTGTTGCTGCTCGCCGCCGGACTGCTAGGTGCCGTTGTGCTCGTCGGAGGTCTGTGGTGGTGGCTGGCGCGACACCGCGACGCCAATGCCGATGACATCGCGCCGTCGGCCGGGAATGTGCCCACAGCACCAGCGTCGCCCTCGCCCATTGCACCGGAACCATCGCCCGCCGCGCCGCTGCAGCAGCCCGTGCCGCCGCCCGTTGCGCAGATGTTGCAGATCGAACCGCCACCGATGCGCCCGCTGCTGCGGCGCATGTACGCGGCGGTGATGGCCACGCCATCGCTGGCCGAGGGCACGCTGCCCGCCGACCCCGCCCAGGCCGAGGTGCTGGCCGCCGTCGCCGCCGCGCTCGAACATGTCGACCTGCGCCCGCAATTGCTGCCGCGTCGCCCGCACCTGCTGCCGCAGCTGATGCGTGCGGTGAACGACCCCGACGCCTCCGGCCGCGGCATCGCCGCAATCATCGCGCAGGACCCCGCGCTGGCAGCCAACCTGCTGCGCATCGCCAACAGCGCGCTGTACCGCCCGCAAGGCGGCCCGCTGGAAAGCCTGGAGCGCGCGGTCGTGCATATCGGCACCGAAGGCGTGCGCCAGATCGTCGCTGCGGCCGTCATGCAGCCGGTGCTGAGCCTGGATGGCGGGCTTTACTCGCGCCTGCCTGCCGCCGTGTGGGATTACGCCTTGCGCACCGCGGCCGCCGCGGCCGCCTATCTGCGCGAACGCGGCGGCGACACCTTGTCCGGTCAACTTGCCGGCCTGTTGCAGGGCCTGGGTGCGGTGGTGATCCTGCGCGTATTGCGCGACACCTATGCCGAACGCCCCGCCGTGCCCTACAGCCTGGAAGTGGCCGCCGCCCTGGTCGAGCGCCACACCGCCGCCGTGGCCAAGACCATTGCCACCGCCTGGGAACTGCCGCCACAGCTCGGCACCGCGCTGGACGAACAGCGCCCCGAACACGACACCAGCTTGCTCGCCACCCCGCTCGGCCTGGCATTGCGCTACGGCCGCCTCGCCGCCGCGCTGGCCATGCTCGCCCGCCACGGCGCCGAGCACGAAGACCGCGCGCTCGGCATCCTGTCCACCCTGGAACCGGACAGCCAGGCCAACGCCGCCCTGTGGCAGCGGCTGGTGGCGGCGAGCGTGGAGTGAGTTGCTGCGATGCAACGGCCCTTGCGTTACCGCAGCATCCAGCGCCAATCGGCCGATGACCATGTCCACTGGGCGCGTTTGTAAATTCCGCTCAGCCATGGCCTGCCAGCTGCAAGCGGCTGGCACGAATGCATTCACGGGTTGAGTGCATTCGCAACTGGGGCATCCAGGCGCAAGCGCACATCATGCTCACACCGCCACGCACAGACTGGCCCGGTTCCCCAAACGATGAGAGACATCCCATGGATAAGAACCGTATCGAAGGCGCCGCCAAGCAGGTCAAGGGCTCGGTCAAGGAAGCCGTCGGCCATGTCACCGGCGACAAGAGCACCGAACTGGAAGGCGCCGCCGAAAAGAATGTCGGCAAGGTGCAGCGCAAGGCCGGCGAAGTGGCCGATGACGTGCGCGACGCGGTCAAATCGACCAAGTAAGTTGGTTGCATGATCGGTAGGCGGATGCCTGCAACGTTATAAACCGCATCAGGACTATGCGTCGCGTACATCGCAGTGAAGTAGCGCAAGCAGCACTCCATCACCAACGCCCTGCCTTGGTCGGGGCGTTGGCGTTTTGGAACACGGCTCTGACGCCGTATCGCACGTATGGAACAGCAGGCTGGCGTGCATTCCGAACTGGGTCTGCAGGTGGGTATGCAGATTAGCGAGCGCCTTGCCAGCACCGGACCTATCGGGGCCACTCACTGATGGCAGCGCCTGGCGTGACGGCTGCGAGACGGAAGGCAACCATCTCATCACCCGCGGCGGCAGCTTCGCTGCCTCACGCCAGGTGCTCCACAGTGCAGCACGCGGCAATGCGAGCCGCACCAATGCCAGCAGCCTGGACGAAGGCTTCCGCATTGCTGAATACCTCGGCACCTGCACCGCAAGTCCATGTAACGATGCAGATGCAGATTCGTGGCGGCGCTGGAAGCGGCGCGGCGGCGTGAGCGCGAACGACGTGCGGGAGAGACAATGCGGTGAGTGGGGTCGGCGCGTTTTCGGGCATCGGTCGGTGCAAAGGCTAGCGATTGAAGGCGATTTTTTAGGTCTCGTGGTTGTTGACAACATGGGTTAGTAAAACTAACGTCGCTGGCGTTAGAGTATCTTCCGGCATTTCGGTAATGGAAGACCGGCAGAAAGTGGCAGGCAGTGTGCAACAAGCACGGTCGCTGCTCAGATCATCAGGATCCCAATCCTAGGCCGCGGCGTTATTTAGAAATTGAGATGGTATGTGTGACACCGGCCTGGCACTGCGTCGCGTTGTTTTTGGATAGCAGTGACACAATCGAATACCTACGCCCAGATGACCCTGAGTCTGACATCGCTGAAGTACGATGGTCTGCCTACATGCACGCATCGATTATAAGACCCAGCAAGGTTGCAATATTCTCGGCTGCCATTCTCTGCGTAACTTCGCTATGTGCATGCGCACGTGCGCCTGGCAACCCAATTTCGCCACTTCCGAAGGAAGCCGCGCGCAATGACAACACCTGCTACTTCAATGGTCAACCCTACGCTTAGCGCTGGTGAGATTGGCGAAAGATTTCTGAAACTGCTTGGAGGTTTGGAATCCAGGAAAGATCTGACAGTCGATCGGGTCCGCGAAGTCACTGGCATTTCTCTGAAGAAAGTTTCCTTCCCCTCTGAGGGTCTTGAATCGTATATCCACGGCCAGGCGCTTACTAACGGCTGGAGCTACTTATTGGAGCTTACTCCCGAGTCTCGTGCTCTCAAACAGGGCATTGGCCTGTCTTTTGTCAACGAAGACAAAGGATCTTCAAGTCTTCAAGGTAACTGCGTCGACTTTGAGAAATACAAAGGTTCGCTTGTTGAGATAGGATTTGTGGATTCGCCCGTGCATGGTGAAATTGGCCAATTACAAAGCTGGCGGTTTGCCAAGTTGGCGAACGACAGAAGCGGAAACGATATTGTGATCTCGCTTGTCCCCCAAAATGAAGTGCCTGGTTCTCCCGGCAGGCTATGTGTCAAATCAGTTGGAACATTGAACTAACCAAGGACGGAAGCTGATGGCAGCGCCTAGCCCGCGACTCGAAGCAGCTCTCGCCAACTATGCTGCATCATGAATCCAGGCGTGTATGCTGCGTCTGTCACCTCTTAGGATCTGCTAATGCGCTTCTCTCGAGCCTTACTCTTCCTAGTTGCACTCTGTGCACCCGTACTGAGTGCTTGTGCCCATAGACCACTGAAGCCGCTTCCGAAGGAGCATGCTGACATGACTTTGCCAGAGGCTGTCACCGGCGACTAAATTACCCTTAGCGCCGAAGAAATCGGCGAGCGCTTTTTGAAGCTGATCGAGAGCCTTGATTCCCGAGATGACCTGGGTCCCGAGCGTATCCGGGAGAAGATTGGAATCACACTAAAGCAGCCAGAGCAGGGACGACTTTCGGTTGGCTACTGGAGCAACGACCTAGGGGACGGATGGCGGTACGCCTTTACCTACATGCCGGAATCGGCTTCTCTTTTAAAAGGCGTCGGGTTGACGTTTCAAAACAGCGTGGATGACTTTGGAAACATGTCTGCCATATGCAAGCTGGATTTTGAATACTACGATCGCAAGCTTAAAGAGATGGGCTTTAACGCGTCTCCTACCTATGGCCCGATTGGGCAGTTGGAGGATTGGCGCTATACAAAACTTGCGAAGAATGGGATTGGAAGGAACATCGTGATCTCCATCATTCCGCAGAATCTTGTGTCCGGTGAGCAGAAGCGCCTGTGTGTCAAATCGATCGGCACATTAAACGGACGCTAATTTTTTCGGGAGGTAGGACATGGCTAGGCCAAGCCCGCAACTGGAAGCTGCACTTTTACGTTTTTCTGCAAACTACGGCGTAAGCAACGACCAAGCCGCCCAGCTCAGCAATGCGATCAGAGCGCGCCAAATTGCTTGATCAGCTTGATCAGCAGGACTCAGGCGTGGCGACCGAGTCATAGTTCTCACCGCCAGATTTTTATACGCGGATGCACTGCTAACCACCGCGCCGACTAAGATAAGATGCGCTCTGGCAACTTTCGATTAACCGCTCATACTAATGGGATTTTGGATGCGCGCCCCCCGAACTTTTTTGCTTTTACTCACAGGCTTTTATGGCCTAACACTTTTTGGCTGTGCAAATACTGCAGCCAAGTCACTTGCCCCCCCTACCAAGGACACCGCAGCGATGAAAGGACCCGAGGTGCATGCAGCCAGCAAGCTTACGATTAGCGCAGATGAAATCGGCAAGCGATTCCTCAAACTAATTTCTGGGCTTGAATCGCGCCAAGACATAACTCCTGCCAGGATTCAGGAAATTATGGGATTCCCAGTTTCAGTTGCGCCTGGCGCTTTGGGTGCGGTGGTATGGAGCGAAGACCTAGGTGGTGGCTGGCGCTACTCTTTCGACTACATTCCAGAATCTCCCTCCCTACTTGCTGGCGTCGGGCTTGCATTCGAACATCAGACGAATCAATTTTCTGACATGAAAGAGGTGTGCCACCTCGACTTCAATTATTATGACAGTGCTCTAAAAAATATGGGATTTGTTGCTTCTCCCACGTATGGCCCTATAGGTCAGCTCGAAAATTGGCGCTACGTGAAATTTGCGAAGAATAATTCGGGTGGTGACATTGTCATCTCTGTCATACCTCAGAGTGTTGCTGCCGGATCTGAAGGAGTTTGTGTCAAGTCAATCACCACCTTGAATGGTCGATAACACGCTAGGAGTTATTTTTATGGCCAGTCACAGTCCTCAGCTGGAGGCCGTGCTTTCTCGATTTGCTGCACAACCTGGTGTTAGCGCCGGCAGTTCGGCGCAGCTACGCGATGCACTCAGGGATGATCCTGATTTGGCAAAGCATTTAGATCTTCAGGCACAGGCAGGCCAGCTGCGTGATTTCGTGGTGCAGCCCCCTGGTGGCAATTCGCCGAACCTGGTGGGCACCTACGATATCCAAACCGGGGTCGTCGCCCTGCCTGCAGCCAGTCTCCGGCCGACTGGAACAATGGCGACTTCGGACTTAAAAGCCGTTTTGCAGGTTCAGCAAATGTCTGTGGCATTTGCCCACAGCACCTATCAGGATGCAACACGTAACACCTATCCCGTAACGCAAGACATGCTTGATAATCTGCAATCGAGTATCAATAGGTCTCCTTTCCTAGCGGAAGAGATCAAAAGATCGGCCACGACGATCGATACATCAGATGCACGCAATCCTCAGAAAGCAAATCTCGAAGGCTTCGGATTCGTTGGCCCTGGTGTTGCCGCAGGTGGAACATATGACGGCAATCGAAAAGTCATGAATTTGCCACCGCTCGGCTTGCAATCTTCTTCGGCCGCAAATCCGTCGGGAAGGTTCAATCCACAAGACATGACGTTTGTTCTTGGTCACCAAATTCAGCATAGTTTCAACCATGCGTCAAAGAATCAGGCAACCGCGAAGTTCCTAGCTCAAGTAGAAATCCAGTCGAAGGTGAAAGGGCCGGTTCACGATTACACAGCTGAGCTTAGAGATTACATTCAAGCAGGACGTGAGGACGAAGCCAAGGCCGAGATTGCAGGGTGGAACGCCTTATTGAGTCGAGAGAAGCAGGCAAACCCTGCTGCCAACGGCCTGGATGTGATGCTTGCCACCAAGCTCGATAGGACACTTGATTTCGTTGAGCAGGATAAGACGTCTAGTTCCTTGAAGGCACTGCCTAAGCCTGGACTTTCCTTTAATCAAGACGGCACTCTCTCCCAATCGGCTGGCAACATCGCCGCGATGGGCCAGCACTACTTTGACCGGCCGTCTCAACTCTACGCGCAACCCGGCCAGCGCCCGGTACACCTCGGCGAGCACCGCAACCAAGCCGGCCAGCTGCAGCCCACTGCGGATTACACCAATTACTACGGCACGTGGGCCGTCGAGCAGATCCTGCAGGCCGAAGATCGTGCAAACGTGGTGTATCAAGGCGCCCGGCCGCAGGTAGCCATCGATATGGCAGCGCTGGGGCTCAACGAACGTCTGATCGAGAACGAAGGGCTGGCCGAGGCGTCAACAAGTCACCGTTTCCGTATCAGGACACAAGTACCAGGCCACCCACGCTGCATCATTTCGACCATACACAGGATGGAAGCGTGAATCCCGCGCACGACCATACCTATGTCCCGGTTGTGCCCAGTGCGCCTGCTGCAACAGGTTCGCGCGGGCCGGATGATCCTGCGCACCCGGATCACCGCATGCTGGAGCAGATTCGCAGTGGTGTACGCAAGATCGACGAAAGCGTGGGCAAGCCGTACGACGAGGTGAGTGAGCGCGTCAGCCGCAGCCTGCTGGCCGTGTGCAAAGACAACCGCGAGGACTACCCGGCTGCGGGGGATCGCTCGCTGGCAGACAATGCGTTGAGCCGCGTGGACCACGTTGTGATGGGCAAGACCGGCAACGTGTTCGCCGTAGAGGGGCGATTGGATGACCCTGCGCACAAGCGGGTGCACGTGGAGATCGACCAGGCGATCCGCACGCCGGTAGAACAGTCGGACCAGAAACTCTTGGCGGCCAACCAAGCCATTGCGCAGGAAAGGGCGCTGGCGCAGCAGCAAGAGCTGGCGCGTGGAATGAACGAGCCTAGCCAGGGCGTGCTGTCCCGCTAGATCGCACGCTTGCGGAGCGCTACGACACCATCGGAGCCGGATGACGGTCTGCGTTGCATCACCTCACACCGCTTGATACGCGCCCAACACGCAGTAGGCATGTGTTAGTTGCGCACCGGCGCAGGGCGAGCGCTGTAACTTGACCCTAGCCGTAAGCTCCCCCGTCAAGCAGACAGTCCAAAAGTAGACCTTCTGGCGTGTTGGTTGCGGTACTCGGTCGGCGTTAGGCCGCCGAGCGCGTCATGGGGCCGCTGTTCGTTGTAATCGATCATCCACCAATGGGTAGCTTCGCGGATATCGTCGAGGCGGGTGAAGAGGTGCTGGTCGAGCACTTCTTCCCGGAAGGTGCGGTTGAAACGTTCGATGAAGGCGTTCTGGTTCGGCTTGCCGGGCTGGATGTACTGGATCGCCACGCCATTGACCTTCAGCCAGCTGGTAAATGCGTCGCCCAGAAACTCTGGTCCGTTGTCGGAACGCACGACCTGCGGCAGGCCATGATCGTGCTTGATCTGCTCGAACACGCGCACCAGACGATGCGAGTTGATCGACGTATCCACCTCGATGTGGAGCACCTCGCGGTTGAAGTCGTCGACCACGTTGAAGGTGCGGAAGCGTCGGCCGCACGCCAGAGCGTCGCTCATGAAGTCGACCGACCAGACGGTATCAGGCAACCTTGGGACATACAGCGCGACACGCTCGCGCTTGGGAAGCCGCCGCTTCGCAGCGCGGCGCAGGTTGAGCCGCATGGCCTTGTACACGCGATAGATTCGCTTCGGGTTCCAGTCAGGTCGCGTCCTGCGCAGTACGTCGCTGCATTTCCAAAAGCCGCGACTGGGGCGGTCTTCGACGACACGTGCGATCGCCGCGATCAACTCGGCATCGCGTACTGTCCAGTCGAGCGGTGGCGCATACCACGCCGCACGTGCAAGCCCGACGCATGCACAGGACCGACGCAGCGGCCGCGCGTGTACCTCGATCAGGTACCGCACGGCCTCGCGCTTGCGCGCCGGCCCTAGAGTTTTTTTGCGATGAGATCCTTCATGGCCGCATTGTCGAGCGCCAACTCGGCGTACATCCGCTTGAGCTTGGCGTTCTCCGACTCAAGCTCCTTGACCCGCCGCAGCTCCGAAGCCTCCAGGCCTCCGTACTTACTCTTCCACTGGTAGTACGTCGCTGTGCTGATACCAACCTGGCGACAGATGTCCTTGACCGGCACGCCGGCGTCGGCCTGCTTGAGCGTCGCGACGATCTGCGTCTCGGTGAACTTTGAGGTGCGCATAGAACCTCCTGGCTGAGGTAACGATGCCAGAAATATCCACTTATGCGGTGTCTGTCAGGCTGGGGAGCTTACGAAGTGAGCTGCGTGTGATGTGGTTGCCTTGAGGCAGGCCATATAGCGATCAGTGAAAAACCAGCTCAAGATGCCACTGGTGGTGAGCGAGTCTGGCTGCCGCTCTTGCTGGATAAGCCCGCACTTGCACCTTGCGCACCGCTGCCCTGGCTCTGCCATCACCAGCTGCTGCCCTGGTTGGTCATGGGCTCCAGTTGGGTGTCGGTCTTCGCGCCGTCCTTGCGGTCGCTGCCACCGGCAGCGTAGCCGCCCGAGAGACTGATGCCCTTGGCCTCATAGTTGCTGGTGTTGGTGATGTCGCTCACCGTCAGCGTGCCGGTCTGCAGACGATTGGCGCCGGCATCCAGCGCCGCCCGGGTGCTGGCGATCACGCCACCCTTCAGGTCGGTGTTGCCGCCTACGCGGATGTTGAAGCCGCCGTTGCCGGCCTGGATCCCGCTTTGCTCGGTGACGCTGGCGAAGTCACCGTTGACCTTGTTGCTGCTGTAGCTGGCGCTGGCACTGAAGCCCACCCCGAAGGTTACGCTGCCGCCCACCGCCTTGTCCTTGCTGGCGTAGGTGCTGGTGTCCTGCACGCTCTCGATGTTGAGATCGCCGCCGATGTCAGCCAGCACGGTGTTGGCCGAGAGCATCGCGCCTTTCAGGTTGGTGTCGTTGCCGCTGATGAGGGTGGCGGTATTGCCGGCCGACAGGTGGCTGCTGCGCTGGGTGGCATCGGTGCCATCGGCCTTAGGATTCCGAGCACCGGCTGCGCCCCCCTGGCGGCTGCGCAGTAGTTTTGTTAGCCGCTCTTATTCCCTTGCCACTTCAAAATTACAAATTTTCATGATGGCTAGGGGCGAATATCTAGAAGAATTTGATTAGATCACCATTCTTTTAAAATCTGCATCTGTGCGTCATTACGGAGTATGTACACATCCTCGTACTGAAAAGAAAGCACGAAATTACAAGAATTAATGTCATTAAGTAATCTAAGAAAGCTTTCGATATCTTCGCGAGTCTCGTTTAGAGAATCCGCCCTGCAATGGAAACTTCCAGTAATTCCCACTAGCCATTGCAAATCCAGCCCTTCAGCAGCTATAGGTTCAGGCGTATCATTGCAACGGAAAATAAACCGAGAATTCGATCTATCGAAATTCCCAAATATAACTCCATCCTTCCGTTGGTAACTATTTTTTAGTTTATCGAGAAGAAGGCTTACGTCATCTAGACTAATCCCGCTTTCAATTTCAAGGATCATGGTTATCGTCATTTCAAAACTCCAATATCTTAAATTGCTTATCTTTCATAATATACACCTTATTCAATCCTTTTACGGGACTTGATTTTAATGCATCACCAAGTTGGTCAAGAGTCAAAGGGGAGTCGGCAAGATTCACAACAATAACATTTGCTTGATCCCCAACTTCTTGTGTCAAAGTCTTTATGACAGATATAGGGCTATTGGTTCTAGGAGAATAAACGTCCGCAAGCTCGCCGTTTAACATTAAATCGGGATTGGCCTGATTTTTCTTATTATTTGGCAGCTGCTCAACATTGTAGCCTGCTTCAGCAAGTCCTCTAGCCGCCTCATTCTGACGATTGATTGAGCGTACGTGATCAGGTGACGCATTGGGCGGCGGTAATTCAGGCTCACCTAGCAAGGTGCCCCCCCTTGCTTGCCCGAGTCCAGCCTCACTATCTGCATCCACGGAGGCGGCTGACAACCTTGGGTATACTCTACTTTCTGTAGCCGCTGTTTTTATTGAATTGCGGATGATATTTGTAAGTTGGCTTCCGACCAATTCTCCCGCTTCTCCAACAGCAATGCCCGCCCACATCAGGCGTTGAGTCGTCGCCCAATCAAGGCCCTCGACATAGCCGGCTTCCGCCCAGCGTCCTTGATCTTTCAGCAAAAGTTGATAGTTATTCTTGAGCGCGAGCTCATCAAGGGGGCCTATCTGATCGCTGTACCCACTAAAAGCAATAGAACCTATGCCCAAAAGCATTCCTTTCCCAATGGAAGTGATGTCACCCCCGAAGCTGGCTTGCTTATCAGCAGCGTCATATCCAAGCTTCTTCCCTAAATATTGCAACTCCTGATTTTTCTGATTTGGTGCATGATCAGCGCTTCGAATATCATCCAGATAGTTCTTTATCGACGGGTCGAACCGGGAACCGTAAAGCGCATTTAAATTGACCGTAGGATCCTTCCATTCTTTGTCAGTACTTTGAAAGAATGCATGACGATCCCCCATCGAATCTGTGTAATAACGCCCTTCAGACCCTTTGACCAGGAACGCTTCGGTAAGAGCATCTGTGCCGTTCAGCGCAGCCCAGTTCTCGTCTTCTTTCGATGCAGCAAATCGATTCAGTCTGACGCGCGCTTCTTCTTCGGTGAGAACGAGGCCGTTCTCCGCCATGTAGTCGATATATTTTTTGACGACTTCATCGCTCCTTAAGAACTTCACCTCGGACGGGTGCAACTGCCGATTATTGGTATCGGCATTAAACGCCGTCGCCGCACCTGCTCCGCCGCCAGTGACAGCACCCAGCCCTGCCGCAAGACCCGCACCCACCGCTTCACGCACGCCATCGGGCAGGTTCTTGGTCAGTTCGTTGAGCATGGGCGCGGCCGTCGCGGCCGTGGCTGAGCCCAGCGCACCTTGCACGCCGCCGCCCAGCAGGCCGATCGCCGTGTGCGCGGCCACACGGTACTCCCCGCCTTCGTCCCATTTGGCCGCTTCCTCTTCCTTGCCCTGCAGGCGCAGTTGATTGGCTTTGGTGGTGGCGTAATCACCCACGAACTTACTGGCCTGCTGCCCAAACGTCGCCGTGATCTCCGCCCCGGCACTGACTTGTTGTTGCAGCTTCTGCCCGTCCCAGCCCTTCACCAGGCCGTTGGCGCTATCGCCAGTGAGCACATCGCGGTTGAGTGCCACCAGCACATCGCTGACGCTCTGGCCGGTCTTGGCCTGCTGGCCGGCCTGGTCGGTGATGACCAGCGTGCCGCCGCTGATGCCGCTGGTGGTGAGCGAAGTCTCGCTGCCGCTCTTGCTGGAGTAGCCGGCGGCCGCACCTTGCGCGCCGCTGCCCTGGTTTTGCCAGGACCAGTTGCTGCCGTTGTTGGTCGTTGGTGACGTTTGAGTCTCGGTTTTGGCTCCGTCCTTGCTACCGCCGGCAGCGTATCCACCCGAGAGGCTGATGCCCTTGGCTTCGTAGCTGCTGGTGTTGGTAATGTCGCTCACCGTCAGCGTGCCGGTCTGTAGGCGATTGACGCCGGCATCCACCGCCGCCTGGGTGCTGGCGATCACGCCGCCCTTCAGGTCGGTGTTGCCGCCCACGCGGATGTTGAAGCCGCCATCGCCGGCCTGGATGCCGCTTTGCTCGGTGACGCTGGCGAAGTCGCCGTTGACCTTGTTGCTGCTGTAGCTGGCGCTGGCACTGAAGCCCACCCCGAAGGTCACGCTGCCACCCACCGCCTTGTCCTTGCTGGCGTAGGTGCTGGTGTCCTGCAGGCTCTCGATGTTGAGGTCGCCGCCGATGTCAGCCAGCACGGTGCTGGCCGAGAGCACCGCGCCTTTCAGGTTGGTGTCGTTGCCGCTGATGAGGGTGGCGGTATTGCCGGCCGACAGGTGGCTGTTGCGCTGGGTGATGTCCTCGCCATCGGCCTTGCCGCGCGATCCGCTGGCACTGGCGGTCACGCCGGCGGCAAAGCCGTCTGCGCCATAGGTGATCGCCACGCCAACGGCCGCACTCTTGCTCTTGCTCGTGCTGTGTTGCTCGAAGGTGTCCTGCGCCGCTTCTAACGTGATGTTGTTGTCCGCAGCCAACAGCAGGTTGTTGCCAGCCTTGATGTCGCTGCCGCGCACCAGGATGTTGCTGTCTTCGCCCCCGCCGGTAGCGATCAGGTTGACGTTGCCGCCGGCCTGCAGGGTGGAGCCCTTGGAGGTGGCGCTGCGCTGCTTGGTCTCGCTCTCGCTCTGGCTGCCGCCGACGGTGACCGCGATGCTGACATTGGCTGCTTGCGCAGCTCCCTTGGCGGTGTCGGCGTTCATGACGCTACTGGCGGCTTGGCCTGCACCGTAGGCGCTGTAAGCGGCAGACGCACCAGCCAGGGCCTGCATACGCGTGTCGCCCTCGGCCTTCTTGCCAGCCTCGCCACTGTTGACCGCCGCTTGGGCTAGATTGAGCGCGGCTGCGCTCAACGTCACCGACAAGCCGCCTTGCTTGAACGCGGTCCGCTGCTCGCTGCTCGAGGTGTCATGCACTTCGGTAATGGCGATGTCCTTGGCCTTGGCGGTGATGTCGCCCTGCAGCGCCATCACATCGCTACCGGTGATCGCCAGTGTGTTGCCGGCGACCAGGGTGACGTTGCCCTCAAGGCTGCCGAGCGTGGTGCCGGTATGGCTCACATCGTCGATATCGGCCTCGGTCTTGACCGTCTGCTTGCCGATAGTGAAACCGATGCCGCCGCTGCCGAACAGCCCGGTCTTGACCGTCTTCTTGTCGTGCGCCTCGCTGTGCGTGCTCTGCGCTGTCTCAAGGGTCAGGTTGTTGCCCGCTGCCAGCACCACATCACCGGTGCCGACAATCTGCGTTCCTTGGGAGAGCAGGTCGTTGCCGGCGGCGATACGCACGCTCTCGCCACTGAGCGAACTGGTGACCGCCAGGCTGTCGTGGGTTTCGTCGTGGGTGGTGACAGTCTTGCCGGACAGCGCGCTCTTCTTGCGGGTTTCCTTATCCACCACCGCATCATGCTGCTCCTGCGTAGCCAGCAACTTGATGTCGTTGCCTGCCGCCAGGGCGATGCCGCCGGTCTGGCTGGCGACTGCGGTGGACGCCAGCGTCAGGTCGCGGCCAGCCTGCATGACGATGTTGTCGCCGGCACCGAGCTGGGTGCCGCGTACGGTCTCGTCCATGCTCGACGCAGCCAGCGAATTGCTCTTGGTGACGGTGCTGCGCTCCTGCGAGCTGCTATCCACGGCCGCGATGCTGTTGATGTCGCGCCCGGCCTGCAAGGCCATGGCCTTGCCTGCGCCCACCTGCGCGGCCGTTAGATTCAGGTCGTTGCCTGCCGCCAGCACCACGTTGCCGGCGCCCTGGATGATGGTGCCAACGTGGGTAGTCTCGCTGCTGCGCTGGAAATTGCGGTCGTTGGCGGTGGTGTTGGTGCTGCGCGAGAGCGTCTGCGTGCCGACGTTGAGGTTGTTGCCGGCCACCAGCTGGGTCACGCCATCGGTGCCGGCATTGCGAATCTGCGCGGCCTGCAAATTAACGTCGCGGCCCGCCACCACCGACAACACGCCGCTGCCGTTGGCGCCGGTGACATACAGGCCGGCGACGCGCTCGAGCTGGGTGGTGCTGTACTGGTGGAAGCCGTCGCCTTGCAGCGTTTCCACGGTGGAGGCGACGGTGACATCGCCAACGGCCTGCACGCTCAGCGCATCCACGGCGGTGACGGTGGCCCCTTCGATGCGGATGTCGCTGGCCGAGCGCAGCCCTACCTGGTTGCCGCTGATGCTGCCGCCCAGGTGCTCGATGCGGCCGGCGTCGATAGACACCAGCTGGCGGCCGGCAATGGTGCCGGTGTTCTTCAGGCCACCGGCCAGGGTGACATCGACATTGGCGCCAGCCAGCAATGCGCCGCCGGCCTCCAGATCGCCGGGACGCAAACGTAGATAGACCTGCGGCACGAGCGCGGTGGTGGTGGTGCCATCGGGTAGGGTGACGGTCTGCTCCACCAGCCAGACGATGTCGCTGGTGAGCTGGGCCATCTGCGCATCGGTCAATGCAACGCCGGGGCGTAGATTCCAGGCCTTACCGATGGTAGCGCCGGCATCCAGCAATGCCTGGTACTGGGCTTCGTCGCTCTTATAGCTCTCAAGGAAGCGCCGGCCGGTGAGCTGGCCGATCTGCTCGCGCACCAGCTTCTGCTCGTAGTAGCCATCGCCTAAACGTTTTTGCAGGCTATCGGCGGAGTAGCCCATCTGGTTGAGCAGATAGTCCGAGCCCAACCAGCTGCGGTAGTCGGTGAACTGCGGGTCGGTTTCGACCAGATAGGTGCCGCCAGATGGCCTGACGGTAAACAGACTGCCGGTGGGCGCGCGTGTATCGGGTGTGCCCATGACAATCCGATCCGGCGAGCCGCCGGCGGCAGTGACCACACGTGTGCCGCCGACCGGGCCATTGTTGGCGACGTTGCCAACCGCGCCGGAACTGCCGCCGCTGGCCGTTGATGTCACCGCAGCAAGTGCGCGATCGGCCGCATTGGCCGCGACGCTGCCCGGGCCGCGCACATTGCCGGTACCGGAACCGCCTGGTGCTGTCTGTGGTCCGTGCAGGTTGAGGTTGGCCACCGCCGCGCCATCCTGCACGTTGGGCGCATCGCGACCCTGATTGAGGTTGCTCAGGTCGCCGACATCGATGGTCAGCGTGCCGCCACTGGTAATCGCGCCACCCACCTGGCCGATCTGCTCGGAGATCGACGGGTTGCTCCAGCTGCGCGTGGTGCCGTTGTAGGCCGTGGTCACGTTGCTGAAGCTGTGCGTCCGGAACAACGTGTAGGCCAGGTTGGTCACATCGGCAGTGCGCGTCAGCCCGCTGATGCCCAGGTCGCCGCCGGCCGCGATGCGCGCGTATTCGTTACGCAAGACATCGGTGCCGATACGCATTGCACCGCCGGCATGGATCACGGCTTCAGGACCCGCGCCGGCTTGCAACACGTCTTCGACCACGGTGCGGGTGGCCATGCGATAGCGTTCGTTGTCGCCCAGCCTGCCGCCGCCGGTGCCCTGCGGATTCATCAGGATGTGATCTGGGTCGGTATAGGCGAACTGCGCCATCAACTGCACGCAGTTGGTGGTGCAGGTGCCATAGGCGTTGGAGTAGTTGAGCGTGTCGCTTGTGTAACGGAACGCGGGTGAGCCGGGTTCGATTTGCGACAACTCGCGGAACGGATCGTCCGCGCCGACGGTCACCTGGTCTGGATTTGCCTGGTTGTCCTGGCGGCCGGTGTAGTAAATGGTCAGCGTGCCTGATTGGGAATTCAACCGCGACCGCTCGCCCGTGGCTCGATACAGACCGCCGCGTGCGAAGAAATACGCGCTGGTCTGCGGGGTGACGCGAATGACCGCGCGCCGCACCTGGTAGCCATCCGGGGTGATGTAGGGTGTGTCCTCCAGAATATCCTGGGGGTTGAGGTAGTACACCTCGGTGGCGCCGTAGTTGCTGGTGGAGCGAATATTGGACGTGTCGTTCGCGCCATTGTTGCGCCAGGTCGGCTGATCCAGGCGCACTGGTGCCAATGTGGTGGTGGTCTGGGTGACCACGACGTTCTGGCGGATGTTGTTGATGGTGGTGGCGTGTAGATCGAGATCGCCGGCTACCTCGATGGTGGAGCCGAGGTTGTCGATCTGGCGCGCGATGCCGGTGGCCAGGCGATTGCCATCCAGCGTGCCACCGATGGCAGCGTCGCCATCGCTGTAGATCAAGCCGCGATCGGTATTGCTGAGCTGGCCGACACCCAGGTCCAAGCGCTCGCGTGCCGCCACGGTGGCAACACGGGTGACGCCGGAGATGGTTTCGGCACGGTTGAGCAAGTTGCCCGCGGCGATCGCAACGTGGTCGCCGTAGATGCGCCCGGTGCCCACGTTGTCCAGCGTTGCTGCCTGCAGATGGGTGAGGCCACCGTCGATCAGGCCGCGGTTGACCAGCTGGCCGCCGGTGACGATATGGGTCGTGCCCTGGCTGGTGATCTGCCCGCTAACGGCGTTGTCGACGTTGCGCGCAGCCAAATCAATGTTGCCAGCACGCAGGATGCCTTGATTGGCGATGTCGCCGTCGGTATAGATGGCGAGGGTGCCATTGGCGATCATTTCGCCGGTGTTGGTCAGCCCTTCGCGCAGGGTCAGGGTGAGGTTGCTCTGCGACTGCAGCTGGCCATCGCCGCTCAGGTTGCGCGCGGTCAGGTGCTGGCTGCCGTCCGAGCGCAGCAGCCCGGCGGTATTGGCAACGGCATCGGCACGCATGTCCAGGCTGCCGCCAGAGGAGATCTGCCCGCCGGTATTATTGAGCGAAGTGGTCACCTGCAGAGTGCCTGCGCCATCGGTGACGACTTGTCCCTGACGGTTGTCCAGCGCCTGCGTTTGCAGTTGCAGCTGGCCCGCTTGCAGACCAAGCGGGTTTGCGCTGTTGCGCGTGTTGCGGTTGTCCACGCTGGATGCGTTCAAGGTCAACAGGCCGCCGGCAGCGACCAGACCGGCTTGATTGTCGAGCGCCCCCCCCAACGTGAGGTCGACGGCCTGGCCGCCCTGCACCCGGCCGCCTGCGTTGTTCAGCGCCGCCGCCGTGAGGGCAAGGTTGCCCGCTGCACTCAGCGCACCTGCGCCGCTGTTATCGACGCTACTGACAGCAATGCGTGCATCGCCCTGAGCGAACACCGCGCCGCCACGGTTGTCCAGCGCACCACCGTCCACCTGCAGGCGTCCAGCCGCCAGGATGCCGCCATTGGCACCTGAACCGGTGTTGGTGATGGATTGCCCGTTGGTCTGCAGCAGCAATGCGGCCTTCGACTGCAGTCGCCCGCCTGCGTTATTGAGCGCTCCGCTGCGCACCTCGAGTGTGCCGACTTGGCTGCCAATGGTGCCGCTGGTGTTGTCCAGCTGCTGTGCGCGCGTGTCGACCACGACGTTACCGCCGATGATATTGCCGGCGCGGTTGGACAGACCGGTGCTTTCCAGACGCAAGGCATTGGTGGCCTGGATGGTGCCATTGGTGTTGCCGATGGCGGTGTCGGTGACCACCGTGAGGTCGGTGCCTGCGACGACGGTGCCTGCCGTGTTGTCGAGCGTGCCGGCCTCCACCTCAAGCCGTCCTGCGCTGGACACGACACCTTGCGTGCGGTTGTCGAGTACGCCATCCACGTCCAGCTGCAAGACGCCACCGGCCGCATGCAAGGTGCCGGCCTGATTGTTGACGCTGGCGGCAGCGATGCGGCCGTCGCCGCCAAGCAGGATCTTGCCTTGCTGATTCTGCAGCGCCTGCGCAATGGTCAGCGACGACTGCCCGTTACCGGCAGCCTGCAGCGTGCCTTGGGCGTTGATGACATTTTGCGCGCCAAGCGCCAGCAGCCCGTTGCCGCCAATGGTGCCGCTGCTGTTGTTCAGCGTGCCGGAGACATCGAGTTTGAGCAGTTGGTCTCCACTGGCCGACAGTTGTCCGCCCGCCGTGGTGAGGTTGCCGGTGGCGACCATGATGGTGCGTGCCGAGGTGTTGGCATCGGTCAGGTCGGTGTTCTGCCCGGTCACGCGCAGCGTGCCGTTGCTGACGATCTTGCCGCCAGTGCCGGCGAATGTCTGCGCGGCGATCTGCACCTGCCCGATGCCCGCGTGCTGGATGGTGCCTAGCGTGTTGTCGAGCAAGGTGCTGCTCAGCAACAGGTCGCCATTGCCGGCGAGTGTGCCGCCTGCGTTGTTCAGCACGTTGGCCTGGACACTGCTGGCGCCGGTGCCGCTGGCGACAATGCGCCCGCCGCGGTTGTCCAGTGTTTGCACCTGTAGATCCACGCGATCGGCGCCGACGGTCGCTTCGCGGTGGTCGACATCGGTTGCCGTCAAGGACAGAGCACCGCTGCTGGCGATGGTGCCTTTGCTGCCATCCACACGGCCGGCGACGATGTCCATGCCTTGCGTGCCGGAGTGGCTGAGCGTGCCTTGCTGGTTGATGAGGTGGCCTGCGCCAACGTGCAACGTCGCGCCGTTGCTGGCGATGCGGCCACCGGTATTGTCCAGTTGCCCGGTGACATCGAGACGGCTGTCGGCGGTGCCGGCGGCACTGAGCGTACCGGTGCGGTTGGAGAGGGCGCCTGCTTGCAACGCGAGAGCGCCATTACCGGCGATGGTGCCGCCGTCGTTATCCAATGCACCGGTCACATGCAGATTCATGACGTCGTTGCCGGTGGCGCTCAGAATGCCGCCGGCGGTACGCAAACTATCCGCGTTGATGTCGATGCGCTGCGCCTGCATGGCGCTGCCCGGGCCCAGATCGAGCGCGCCGCCGCGTAGCTGCACGTTGCCCAGGCTGAGCACCTTGCCGCCGGCGCCTTGCAGCGCATCGGCCGTCACGGTCAGCGTGCCGCTGCCGGCATGCTCGATGGCGCCAGCACGGTTATCCAGTGTGGATGCGCTGACGGTGAGGTCACCGCTGGTCGCGAGGCGGCCACCCTGGCTGTTGTCCAAGAGTGCGGCTGCACGCACCTGCAGTGCCGCGCCATTGGCGGCGAGAATCTTTCCGCCGCGATTGAGCAGGCTGCCAGCCTGCAGCAGGACTGCTGCATTGCCGGAGATCGTGCCGGCGCTGTTGTCCAGGGGGCCGCCCACGGTCACGCTTGCGGCTTGGCTACCTGCAGCCAGGACCGAGCCGCCCTGATTGCCAAACGACCCTGCGTCGATGGTGACGCCGGCATTGCCTGCAAGGCTGCCGGCACGGTTGTCCAGGTGATCGCGTACGCTCAACTGCAACGCCTGATTGCCCTGAGAGACGAGGCTGCCGCCGGCCGTGCTGAGCGCATCGGCGTCGATGCGGATCTGCTGTGCAGAGGTGCTGCCTGCGGCAAGATCGATGTTGCCGCCTGTCACCGTCAACCCGCCGTTGCTGATCAGGCGGCCAGCGCGTCCTTCCAGCGCGTCGGCAGCGATGCTCAGCAGGCCGGTGCCGGCGTGTTGAATCTGGCCGACTGCATTGCCGAGCGTGCCGGCGCGCAGGGCCAGGTCGCCATTGCTGCCGATGCTTCCGTTATCGCCATTGTCCAGACGGCCGGCAACCTGCAGCGCGGCGACCTGCGGCCCGGTCGATAGCAGTGCGCCGCCGCGATTATCGAAGGTGTCGGCCTGCAAGGTCAGTTGCGTGGTGCTCACTGCTGCATTGCGATGATCCACCGTACCCGCGCGCCAGGTGAGCGCACCCAGGGTGGCGATACTGCCACCGGCGCCGGACCAGTCCTGCGCAGCCAGTGTCAGCCCTTGCATGCCTGCGTGCTCGATGTGGCCGGCCGCGTTGACGACACTCTGCGCATCGAGTTGCAGTGCTGCGGCATTGCTGGCGAGCACGCCTTGCGTGTTGTCCAGTAGGCCACGTACCTGCATGGCCAGCGTGCCAACCCCGCCATGACGCAACTCGCCACTGCGATTGCTCAACGACTGCGTCTCCAGCCGCAATGCGTTTGCTACGCTGAGGCGGCCGGCATCGTTCACCAGTGCGCCCAGCTGCAGATCTGCATCGCCATAGACAGTGAGCGTACCGGCACGGTTGAGCAGATCGCCGCGTGCGCTCAGGGCGGTCACGCCAAGCCGGCCGCCGCTGTTGTCCAGGCCATCGGCTGCCGACAGCGACACATCGCCGCCCGCATTGATGCGGCCGCCATCGTTGTCCAGAAGACCTGCGATCGTCAGCGCGCCAGCCGCCAGCGGTGCGACTACTGGAGCCTGGCTGTTTGAAGGAGTCGTGATGGTGCCACTTCCTCCATTGCTACCGTTGTTATCGGGCGTTCCGTTTCCGGTGTTGCCGCCTGTTCCGGGTGACGTTCCACCACTGGTCGGTGCAGTTGCGACCGCACCGAGGCTGCCATCTGCGCGGTTGGTGACGCTGCCAGCAGTCACGCCCAGCGCCTGGAGACCGGTCTGCTCGATGCTACCGCCCTGATTGCGTGCCGTTGCCGCATCGATCTGCAACCGCTGCGCATTCAAGGTACCGCCACGGTTGTCCAGATCGGCCGCCGTGCTGACACGCAGCTCGCGCGTGGCACTGAGCGTGCCGGCATTGGCGATGCCGGCAGTGGCTGCGACACGGGTGTCCTGCTGCGATTGCAATGTGCCGGTGTTTTCAAGCCGTCCGTCGACGGTGACCACCAACTCGCCGGCGCGCGCGCCGATGATGCCGGCGTTGCGCACGCCGACGCCATTCTCATTGCCGACCAGCCAGATCTTGTTGGCGAACATGCCGCCGAGTGCGCCAACATCCAGTGCGAACGTGGGTGCCGGGCCGCTGGCCGCTTGCGGGGTGACACGAGACTGGTCTGCACTGACCACATTGTTACCGAGACTTGCCTGCAGCTGGTTGGCCCAGATGCCGGCATTCACCTGCAGCGAGCGGGTGATCAGATCGGTGTAGTCCGCACCGCTGGTATCCAGGCCAGCACCAGCAACCTGGATAGCGCCGCCATTGACCCGATAACCTTCCAGCGCGCCGTTGGACAGGAGCGGCGTGCCGGTGGTCAGCGTCACCCGGCTGGCGTTGAGGAACCCGCCGCCATCGACCTGGATGCCGGCGGGATTGGCGATGATGACCTCGGCGCGTTGGCCGGCGACTTCGACATAGCCATTGAGTCGACTGGCCGGTCCATTGACCTCGTTGAGGATGACCCGCGCGCCGCCGGTGGCCAGCCACGGATTGCCCTGCACCCAGCCGCCCAATTGGGTCTGGGTCTGACTGCGGGCGTTATTGAGAATCGCGCCTTCGCGGCCCACATCGAACTGCGAGTAGCGGTTGCGCGAGACGCCTGCGGCAGAGGGCGTGGTGATGTTGACCAGCGGCACCCCATTGGGCGCGGTCATGACCGTCGGGCGTTCGCTTCCGGGCGCAGCGGGATCGCCGACGATGCGCCCAGCCGACTGCGCCTGCGCGACGTGAACCAGGCTGACACAGCCGAGCGCGCAGAGCATGGCAAAGCGCAGCGGTGCGATGCTGGCGTGATGCGCGCGAGGAGTGCTGGCACCTGTACTGCCACCTGGAGCACGTACCAGCTCCGACGCCACTTGCCAGACGCGCAATGCGCGATTGAAGACCAGACGGTAGACGCGATTCATGTCACTAATCCTTGTGGATGTTTAATAACGCCAGGACAGGCTGAAGCCGACGGTGGTGTAGTCGGTCGGGAAATTGGCAGGCTTTTCGAGTGCGGACCCTAGGAAGGTGTCCATCGAGAAATGCTGCCAACCACCGCGCAGGCCCAGACTGATGCCGGCCAGGTGATCGCCGGCCTGAAAGCGCGTGGATTGACCGCCGATGTGCCCGTAATCGGCACCTAGATACGCTTCCAGCCCGCCGCCGACTGCCAGGCCCAGGTCATTGCGAAGCGACCAACCGCGATCGCCGCTCAAGGTCGCCTCGCCATCGAAACCACGCACGGTGAAGCGCCCACCGATCGCGAAGCGATCCTGCGGTGCCATCGGTGTGCGGTTCCATTGCGCGCGCCAGGACGCGCTATAGCGCAGGCGCTGGTTGCCGATCTGAAACGGCATCACCACCTGCGCATCGGCCACGATGAGCTTGATACGTGAGGTGCCCTCCAGCGGGATCGACGGATCGAACGCGTGTGCGAGTTCTTCCGGGGCGCGCAAGGCGTCGAATGCACCGGTACCGCGCCGATAGGCCAGGCTGGCATCGAACGTGACCTTGCCGAAAAACTGGCGATGGTTCAGGCCCAGCTCCCAACCGGCGGTGCGCCGCCGTTGCACCTCGATCTCGGTGTCGTCGATTGCGCTGGTCGACTGCCGCCACCAACCTCGGCCATAGGCCCCGAACTTGATGGCCGCGTTGCGGAACAGCAGGCGGTCGATGCGCGCTTCTGCATTGCGACTACGGCCGCTGTAGTCGTAGGTCTCGATGGCACCGGCAACGGCTTGGCTGTAATCGTAGGAACTTGCAGTTGCGCCGAACAACCAATAGCCGTATGGAACGTCGTAGTGCACGGTCCAGCTGTCGGTGTCCTTGCCGGCGGCATTGAACACGCCTTTGCCGAGACTGACGTAGAACAACTCGTTGAGGCCGAGCGGATTGTCCAGCGAGAGCGTACCGTTGGCCTGCAGTTGGCCGGTCGCATCGCTGCCGGCATCGTCCAGGCTCAGACTGGCCCGGATGCGTGAACGCTGCTGCCAGGCGATGGCCAGATCGCTTTCGCCCGGTCCTGTGCCGCTCCCTTCGGCGGGTGCAATCTGGATATCTGCGGTGACGGTCGGCACGCGCTGAAAGTTTTCCAGACCTTGCTCGATGTCGCGCAGGTTGAGCAGCTCACCAGGACGTGCTGGCACTGCATTGGCAATCGCGGCCCGCGCTGAGTCAGGCGCGCTGAAGCGCGCGGTGTGCAGACGTCCGGGCACGAGCGACAGCGTCAGGGTGCCGCCGGTGAGGTCCTGCGGTGCCGCCAGTACCCGCGTGGTGACATAGCCGCGTGCAATCACCGCGTTCTGCACTCGTTTCATCACCAGATTGATGCCGTCGGTCCCGAGGCAGCGCCCGGTTGCCGGATCATCCTTGGTGCTGGCCGAGGTCAAGGCCCAGCGAAAGTCGTCCGCATCGGGACCAACGAGCACGATGCGCTCGATCAAGAAGCAGGGCGCTTCGGTCTTGGGCAGGCGTTCGGTGCCGTCGTCAGCGGCGCGTTCGAGGCGCACATCCGGCCGCGCTTCCTGTTGTTCACGCAAGACGCGCTCACGTTCTTGCTGGCGCAAGAGTTCTTGCGCCGCAGGGTCGGTGATCTGTTGAGCGGAGACCTGCTGTGTGGCGCCTGCGATAAGCACAGCACACCACGTGGCGCGCAAGCGCACCTTTCCTTTTATGCCAATATCCATTTGCAAATGACCGCCTGACCGGTAACCGCTATCACCGACGCCGACGCGTCGCCCCTAACGATATTTTAATGGGCCGAGCCTGCTATGACTGTAGGGAGAACCCCTACGTGCCGGCCAGAAAAGCACCGTGTCCAGACATGACCGGCAGAGGATGTATGTCTCGGGGGGAGCATCAAATTCGACCAAGTTTTAAAAATTTCCGTGGATTGATTTCAAAACAATCGAAGTTTTAAATAAATAAAACACTATTTAAAAAAATCATGGGAATACACCTGTTTTTAGCGCAGCGACTAATAATGGCTCCAACTGTGGAAGCAGCGGGCGAAAACTGAGCTTCGAAGATGGTGGGGTCTTGCAATGAACGCTTAGCGTGCAGCGCCTCGGCGTCGTGGCTTCCTGTGTACGTAATGGCTGGTTGAGTCGATTGGCGTCAGCCCACGCGACAGCACTGTGCCGCTTACAACGTCTCTGTCGTCGCTCGCTGGCCAAGGAGGTTGCCCTATGGCTCACGTCGCATGTGGACGTGTTGGCTGCAGCGCGCCCTAAGACACATCGCTGAGCTCGCAATGTGATCTGCATCCACTTGCTTCCTCTACACCAGTGCGCAGCTTGCACGACCTGCTTACGGTGGCGCTTGTCACGCCGTGGCGCGTGCGCAGGCTAGCGGCGCTTTGATGCCCCGCTGACACACCACAGCCGCGCTTGTTTGATTTTCGTCAATTCCACCGACACATGAAATTCGCAGGGGGGGTGCTTGACTGCATGGGTCAAGAATCGTTGCGGAGTTGCGCATGAGTGCAGTCACGGGTGGTAGGGGCGATCGGGCAGCGTGCCGGCAGGCGTCAATACGGCAAGGTTCGGTACGGATAGGTAATGGCGCGGCGAGTGGCGAGCAAGGGCTTGCACCACTGCTAGACGGCAAGCTTGCGCTGGCTCCACCTGTAACGGTGCCCCTGCGCGCCGTTATTCGCTAGCGGGGGCACCATGCGCATCTGTGTTCTCAATGAAGCACTGAAGGACTCCACCGGGCTGGAGCGGCGCTGCGTGGCGGCGCGTGAGGCCGGCTGCGATTACGTGGTGATGGCCGCACCCTTCGAGCGCGATGCCGACGGACGTTTGATCGAGCCGGCGGCCGGTGCGCAGACGCAGGCGCAGCGCCTGCACGAGGCAGCGCAGGCGGCGCGCCACGCGGGCGTCAGGTTGTTGATCGATGTGCGCCTGGACGAAGTGGGCGGTGCCAGTGCGGTGGTACGCGATAACCCGCAGTGGTTCCGCGCGCGCAGCACCACGGTCCCGGACCCGCGTCAGCCGCGTGCGACGCCGGAGGTGGCCGAAGCCCGCTTTGCCTATGCGCAGGAAGGTGCGGCGCTGGTGGAGTGGTGGAGCGCGCGCCTGTTGGAGTGGGTGAGCCAGGGCGTCGGTGGCTTCCGCCTGTTGCAGCCGCAGCAGGTCCCGGTACAGCGCTGGCGCGAGTTGATTGCGCGCGTGCACGCGCAGGCGCCGGACGTGGTGTTTGCCGCGTGGACCCCAGGCCTGGGGCTGGACGCATTACAGCAGCTGGCCGGTGCCGGGTTCGATGCGGCGTTTTCGTCGCTTGCCTGGTGGGATGGCCGTGGCAGCTGGTTCTTCGACGAAGACAGCGCACTGCGCGCGCTGGCCGCGCAGGTCGTCGCGGTGCTGGATGCGCCCGATGGCAAGCGCGCCGCGGCGCCCGAGCAGCATTGGCAACTGGCGCTGGCATTGGGCGGGGCATGGTTGCTGGACGACGCGCACCTGGCGGCATTGCCATCGTCGATCCGTGCCACCGATGGCCTGCCGACCAGCAATGCGGGCATGCGGTTGCGCCCGTTGCTGCGTGAGGCGACCGGGCTCACCGCGGTGGCGATCGAGCCACTGGGCGGCTTGCCCTCCTTGTTATTGATCAATGGCGACACCCGGCATGTGGTGCCGGTGCCGGCCTCAGACCTGTTGCGGCTGCTCGGCGATGCCGAAGCCTTGGTGGCCGAAGATGGCCGCACCTTGTCCGGGGCTACGCTGGAAGCGCTGGAGCCGGGCGAAGTACGCGTGTACCGCAGCGTGCCGGCGCGCCATGTGCTGGCAGTGCCGCGCATGCGCCCGCGTGCGCAGGCCGCCGGCACCTGGCCACGCGTGTGCATCGAGTCGGTGACGCCATCGGTGGATAACGGCCGTTTTCCGGTCAAGCGCACGGTGGGCGACCGCATCTGTGTTGAAGCCGACGCGTTCTGCGATGGACACGACCGCATTGCGGTGGCGGTGCTGTGGCGTCCGGCCGATGCCAAGGCCTGGGCCAGTGCGCCTATGCGTGCGTTGGGCAACGACCGCTGGCGTGCGGAGTTTCCGCTGGAACGCATCGGCACCTACGAATTCCGCGTGGAAGCCTGGCGCGATGTCTTCGCCACCCTGCACGCGGATCTGGAAAAGAAACGCGCTGCCAACACGGTATTACCGGTCGATGTGCAGGAAGCGATTGCGGCCGTGCAGGCCGCACAGGCGCGCAGCGACGGTGCGCTGGCCGAGCGCCTGCAGGCAGTGCTGACCCGTATCGGTGCGCAGAGCGAACCCTTGCAGCAGCTGGCCATCGTGCTGGAGCCGGACACCGCGCAGGCGATGGCGCTGGCCGACGACAAGCCGTTCCGCTCGGAATACCCGGTCACCTTCCGGGTGGAATTGGAGCGTCGCGCGGCGCACTTTGCCAGTTGGTACGAACTGTTTCCGCGTTCGCAAAGTGGCAATGTCAGCCGGCATGGCACGTTCGACGACGTCATCAAGCGGCTGCCGCACATCCGCGCGATGAACTTCGACGTGCTGTACATGCCGCCGATCCATCCGATCGGCCTGAACAACCGCAAGGGCCGCAACAACTCGGTCACGGCGGTGGTAGGCGAGCCCGGCAGCCCGTATGCGATTGGTGCCAGCGATGGCGGGCATACCGAGGTGCATGCCGAACTTGGTGGGTTGGCGGGCTTTCGCCGGTTGATCCAGGCCGCGCGCGCGCAGGGCCTGGAAGTGGCGCTGGATTTCGCGATCCAGTGCGCGCCCGACCACCCGTGGTTGAAGGAGCACAAGGACTGGTTCACCTGGCGCGCGGATGGCTCGATTCCGTACGCAGAGAACCCGCCCAAGAAATACCAGGACATCGTCAACGTCGACTTCTACGCCAGCGGCGCCGTGCCGGACCTGTGGAACACGCTGCGCGACGCGGTGCTGTTCTGGGTCAACGAAGGCGTCACGCTGTTCCGGGTCGACAACCCGCATACCAAGCCGTTCCCGTTCTGGGAATGGTTGATTGCCGATGTGCGCGGCCGGCGCCCGGATGTGGTGTTCCTCTCCGAAGCGTTCACGCGGCCAAAGATGATGTACCGGCTGGCCAAGTGCGGCTTTTCGCAGTCCTATACCTACTTCACCTGGCGCAACCACAAGCACGAGCTGCAGGCCTACGTGGAAGAGTTGAACGAGGGCGTGCCGCGCGAATGTTTCCGCCCGCACTTTTTCGTCAACACGCCGGACATCAATCCGCTGTTCCTGCAGACCAGTGGGCGCAACGGCCATCTGATCCGCGCCGCGCTGGCCACCACGCTTTCAGGGTTATGGGGCATGTATCAGGGCTTCGAGCTCTGCGAAGCCACGCCGCTGGCGCCGGGCAAGGAAGAGTACCTGGACTCGGAGAAATTCCAGCTGCGCGCGTGGCCTGAACGGGCGCCCGGCGACATCGTCGATGAGATCACCCGCTTGAACCAGCTACGCCGCATGCATCCGGAACTGCAGTCGCACCTGGGCACGCGCTTCTACCAGGCGCACAACGACCAAGTGCTGTACTACGGCAAGTTTTTGGATGCGGGTTACCTGTCGCGCAGCCGCAGCATGGTGCTGGTGGCGATCAATCTGGACCCGCATGCCGGGCAGGACGCCGATATCGAAATCCCATTGTGGGAGCTGGGCCTGCCCGATCACGCCAGCGTTGCCGTGGACGATCTGTGGGACGGGCACCGCTTTGAGTGGCACGGCAAGTACCAACACATCCGTCTAGAGGCAACGCGACCGTTCGCGTTATGGCGCATCCGCGCAGGAGAGGTCGCATGAATGCAGTGGCATCGTTACAAGCCGACGCAGAGCAGTCTGCGGTGGTTGCCGACCAGCGTTGGTACAAGGACGCGATCATCTACCAGGTGCACGTCAAGTCGTTCTTCGACTCCAACGACGATGGCATCGGCGATTTTCCGGGGCTGATCTCCAAGCTGGATTACATCGCCGAACTTGGCGTGGACACCATCTGGTTGCTGCCGTTCTATCCCAGCCCGCGCCGCGATGACGGTTACGATATCGCCGAATACATGGCGGTGCATCCGGACTACGGCAGCATCGAAGATTTCGAGCAGCTGGTGGCGCAGGCGCATGCGCGCGGCATCCGTATCGTGACCGAGCTGGTGATCAACCACACCTCCGACCAGCATCCCTGGTTCCAGCGCGCGCGCAATGCGCCGGCCGGTTCGCCCGAGCGCGACTTCTACGTGTGGTCGGACACCGACCAGCAATACGAAGGCACGCGGATCATCTTCTGCGATACCGAGAAATCCAACTGGACCTGGGACCCGGTGGCCGGGCAGTACTTCTGGCACCGCTTCTACTCGCACCAGCCGGACCTGAATTTCGATAATCCAGCGGTGTTGGAAGCGGTGCTGGAAGTGATGCGTTTCTGGCTGGATCGCGGCGTGGATGGCCTGCGCCTGGATGCGGTGCCATATCTGATCGAGCGCCCGGGCACCTCCAACGAAAACCTGCCCGAAACCCACGCGATCCTGCGCAAGATCCGCGCCACGCTGGATGCCGAATACCCGGACCGCATGCTGCTGGCAGAAGCCAACATGTGGCCGGAAGACACCCAGCAATACTTCGGCCAGAACGCCGACGAATGCCATATGGCGTTCCACTTCCCGCTGATGCCGCGCATGTACATGGCCATCGCGCGCGAAGACCGTTTCCCCATCACCGACATCATGCGCCAGACCCCGGAGATTCCGGAGAGCTGCCAGTGGGCGATCTTCCTGCGCAACCACGACGAGTTGACGCTGGAAATGGTCACCGATTCGGAGCGCGACTACCTGTGGCAGACCTATGCCGCCGACCGCCGCGCCCGCATCAACTTAGGGATTCGTCGCCGCCTGGCACCGTTGCTGGAGCGCGACCGCCGCCGCATCGAGCTGATGACCTCGTTGCTGCTGACCATGCCCGGCACGCCGGTGCTGTATTACGGCGACGAGATCGGCATGGGCGACAACATCCATCTGGGCGACCGCGACGGCGTGCGCACGCCGATGCAATGGTCGATCGATCGCAACGGCGGTTTCTCGCGCGCCGACCCGGCGCAGCTGGTGCTGCCACCGGTGATGGATCCGCTGTACGGCTTCCAGGCGGTGAACGTGGAAGCGCAGATCCGCGACCAGCATTCGCTGCTCACCTGGACCCGCCGCGTGCTCAGCGTGCGCAAGCGCTACCAGGCCTTCGGCCGCGGCAGCCTGCGCTTCCTGTACCCGGGCAACCGCCGCATGCTGGCCTACCTGCGCTGCTATCAGGACGAAACCGTGCTGTGCGTGGCCAACCTCTCGCACACGCTGCAGGCGGTGGAGCTGGATCTGTCCGAGTTCGAAGGCCGCGTGCCGGTGGACATCATCGGTGGCGGCAGCTTCCCGCCGATCGGACGGCTGACCTATTTGCTGACGGTGCCGCCGTTCGGGTTCTATGCCTTCCAGCTGGTGAGCGAAGGCACGCTGCCGGACTGGCATGTTCCCAGCCCGGTACCGCTGCCGGATTACCGCACGCTGGTGCTGCGCAGCGATGCCGACGAAAGCGCTGCACTGCTGCCGCATCTGCCCACCCTGGAAGGGGAGATCCTGCCGGCCTGGCTATCGGCACGGCGTTGGTTCTCGGCCAAGGACCAGGCGCTGCGCAGCGTGCGCATCGCGCGCCGTACGCCGCTGCCGGGCGATGAGCCGATGACGCTGCTGGAGCTGGAGGTAGAGCTGGAAGACGGCCGCCACGAGCGCTACATGCTGCCGGTGGGCATCGTGTGGGAGCGCGAGCAGCCGAGCACGTTGGCCGAGCGGCTGGCGCTGGCGCGTGTGCGCCAGGGCCGCGAGGTGGGGTATCTCACCGATGCGTTTGCGCTCAAGCCCATGGTGCGCGGCGTGATCGATGCGCTGCGCAGCAACGCAGCGCTGGATTTCTGCGATGGCGACGATGCCTCGCAACAGGGGCAGGTCTGCTTCGAAGCCACCCCGGCACTGGCAACGCTGGACATCCCGCAAGATCCGGAAATCCGCTGGTTGTCGGCCGAACAAAGCAACAGCTCGCTGGTGGTCGCCGACAAGGCCGTGTTCAAGCTGCTGCGGCATGTGGCCGTGGGCGCGAACCCGGAGATCGAGATCGGCCGCCGCCTGACCGAGATGGGCTACGCCAATGCCGCGCCGCTGCTGGGCAGCGTCAGCCGCATCGACGGGCAGGGCACCGTCACCACCATCGCGTTGTTGCAGGGCTTCATCCGCAACCAGGGCGATGCCTGGCGCTGGACGCTGGACCATTTGGCGCGCAGCTTCGACGAATACGCCACCGCGCAGACCGACGAAGCGCGCGCCGAAGCGGTCGCCGGCTACGACGCCTTCGCCGCGGTGGTCGGCAAGCGCCTGGCCGAGTTGCACGAAGCGCTGTCGCGCGCCACCGACGATGCCGACTTCGCGCCGCAACGCATCGACCTGCCCACCGCCAACGATGTGGTGGCCGGGGTGGGACGCCAGGTCGAGGAGATGTGGGACACCGTCAATGCACGCCTGTCCGGCAGCGAAGACAGTGCCGAACGCGAGGCGCTGGAAGCGGTGCTGGCGCAGCGCCCGCAGCTGGATGCCTTGCTCGCGAAGGCGCCGAGCGTGCTGGCCGATTCCCTGCTTACGCGCGTGCATGGCGATTTCCACCTGGGCCAGATCCTGGTGGCTTTCGACGATGTGGTGCTGATCGACTTCGAAGGCGAGCCGGCCAAGCCGCTGGCCGAACGCCGCGCCAAGGCCAGCCCGCTGCGCGATGTGGCCGGCTTCCTGCGCTCGCTCGATTACGCCAGCGAAGTATCGGCACGGGGCGAGGAGGGCACCGCCGCCCGCGCGGGGGTCGGGGTGGACACGCATCTGGACGAATTCCTGGTGCAATTCCGCCGCCGCTCCACACAAGCCTTCCTGGACGCTTACCATGCCGTGCTCGACGCCAGCGCCCATCCGTGGATTGCGCCGGCGGCGTTCAATGCAGCCACCTTGCTGTTCCTGGTGGAGAAGGCTTGCTACGAAGTGCGTTATGAAGCGGCCAATCGTCCTGGCTGGTTGATGGTGCCGATCGAAGGCTTGCGACGCATCCTGCAACGCGCACGCGCCGGTGCAGGAGACACATGATGAGTGGAGTAATGACAGCAGTGAGCAATCGATGGGATTCCGGCGTGGTACGCGCCCTGGCAGAGGCGCGCCACGGCGATGCGTTTGCCGTCTTGGGCGCACACCCGTCCGACAACGGGCGGGTGTTGCGCACCTATCTCCCCGGCGCCGACCGCGTCAGTGCGGTGCTCGACGACGGGCAGGTGATCGCGCTGGATGCCGGCCCGGAGCCGGGCCTGTTCGCCGGCGAGTTGCCGGCCCAGGGCGGATATCGGCTGCGCATCGGCTGGCCCGGTGGCGAGCAGGAAACCGCCGACCCCTACGCGTTCGGCCCGCAGCTCAGCGATTTCGACCTGCACCTGATCAGCGAAGGCCACCATCTGCAACTGGCGGACGCATTGGGCGCCAACGTGGTGGAAGTGGACGGCGTGCGCGGCACGCGCTTTGCCATCTGGGCACCGAATGCCTCGCGCGTGGCGGTGGTGGGCGACTTCAATAGCTGGGACGCGCGGCGCCATCCGATGCGGCTGCGGCACCAGGCCGGCGTGTGGGAGTTGTTCGTGCCCGACGTTGGCCCCGGCGCGCATTACAAGTACCAGCTGCGCGGCCCGCACGGGCACGAACTGCCGGCCAAGGCCGACCCGGTAGCACGCCGCGCGGAGCTTGCGC
Source organism: Xanthomonas phaseoli pv. dieffenbachiae (assembly GCF_008639345.1). NCBI lineage: Bacteria > Pseudomonadati > Pseudomonadota > Gammaproteobacteria > Lysobacterales > Lysobacteraceae > Xanthomonas > Xanthomonas phaseoli. The sequence continues at coordinate 45,955 of NZ_CP041380.1, forward strand.
CGGGCACGGCGTCCATCGTGGCCGATCCCACGCCGCATCAGTGGAGCGATGACGGCTGGATGGCCACGCGTGCGCGCCGCCAGGCCCACGACGCGCCGATGAGCATCTACGAGATCCACGCCGGCTCGTGGTTGCGCGAAGCGGATGTGGATCTGGATTGGGATGGCCTGGCCGACCGCCTGATTCCGTACGTGGCCGATATGGGCTTTACCCATGTCGAGTTGATGCCGGTGAGCGAGCATCCGTTCGGCGGCTCCTGGGGCTATCAGCCCTTGGGTCTGTTCGCGCCGACCGCGCGCTTCGGTACGCCCGATGGGTTTGCGCGCTTTGTCGACCGCTGCCATCGCGAAGGCATCGGCGTGATCGTCGATTGGGTGCCGGCACACTTTCCGACCGACGCGCATGGCCTGGCGCACTTCGATGGCACCGCGCTGTACGAACACGCCGACCCGCGCGAAGGCTTCCACCGCGACTGGAATACGCTGATCTACAACCACGGCCGCCGCGAGGTGTCCGGATTCCTGATCGCCAGTGCGATGGAATTTCTGCAGCGCTATCACGTCGATGGCCTGCGCGTGGATGCGGTGGCCTCGATGCTGTACCGCGACTACAGCCGCAATGCCGGCGAGTGGATACCCAACATCCACGGCGGGCGCGAGAACTACGAGACCATCGCGTTCCTGCGCCGGCTCAACGCGGTGGTGCGCGAGCACACCCCGGGTGCGGTGATGATTGCCGAGGAATCCACGGCCTTTCCCGGTGTCACCGCCGACGTGGCGCACGGCGGCCTGGGCTTCCACTACAAGTGGAACATGGGCTGGATGCACGACACCCTGCATTACGCCGGGCTGGATCCGATCTATCGCCGCTACCACCACGGCGAGCTGACTTTCAGCATGGTCTATGCGTATTCGGAGCGCTTTGTGCTGCCGATCTCGCACGACGAAGTAGTGCACGGCAAGGGTTCGTTGCTGGGCCGCATGCCGGGCGACGACTGGCAGCGCTTCGCCAACCTGCGTGCCTACCTGGGTTTCATGTTCACCCACCCGGGGCGTAAGTTGCTGTTCATGGGCTGCGAATTCGGCCAGCCCACCGAATGGAACCACGACGCCGGCCTGCCGTGGCACTTGCTCGACGACCCGCGCCATCGTGGTGTGCAGACGCTGGTGCGCGATTTGAACCGGCTGTATGTGCAATACCCGGCGCTGCAGGCGCACGACGACGATCCGTCCGGGTTCGCCTGGGTAGTAGGCGACGATGCCGGCAACAGCGTGGTGGCGTTCCTGCGCAAAGGCAAACGCGGCGACGCACCGGTGCTGGTGGTGATCAACTTCACCCCGGTCGTGCAGCACGGCTACCGCATCGGCGTGCCCCAAGGCGGCCAGTGGCGCGAGGTGTTCAACAGCGACGCCGGCCTCTACGGCGGCAGCAACCTGGGCAACGGCGGCAGCGTGACGGCCGAGCAGCAATCCATGCACGGGCACGCACAGTCGCTGCCGCTGTTGTTGCCACCGCTGGGCGCCATCGTGCTGACGCCGTATGGCTGATGCCGCCTGCGCCTACCATCGGGCTACTGGCCCGGTGGTGGGCGGCAGCTGCGTCATGCATCCGGCTCTCCTCGACGGGGTAGGTCATGCGCTGGCATCGCTTGCATTGCTGTGCTCCCACTCGGTTGCGATGGCATCGATCCCTGCAGGCCGACAACCGCACAGCAACACATCCGGCAGCAGGTCGTCTTGATGATCATGCCCAAACGCGGTGACGGCGAGACGGGCACCGGCGCGCGAATCGGTGTGATCTCCGATACGCACGGCCTGCTCCGGCCCCAGGCGCTTGCCGCGCTCGAGGGCTGCACGCAGATCATCCATGCCGGCGATGTGGGCACGCCACAGGTGCTTGAGGCGTTGCGGGCACTGGCACCGCTGCACGCCATCGCAGGCAATATCGACGACAAGCCGTGGGCGAGGGGTTTACCGCAGACGCTGGATCTGCAGATCGAGGGCGTGCGCATCCATGTGCTGCACGATCTGAAGACGCTGGCACCGCAGGTGCAGGCCGACGTCGTCATCAGCGGCCATTCGCACAAGCCGTTGGTGCGCATGCACGATGGGGTGCTGTACCTCAATCCCGGCAGCGCCGGGCCGCGTCGCTTCAGCCTGCCGATCAGCGTGGCCATGCTGTGGCTGGGCGATGGCGCGCCACGCGCGCATGTGCAGCAACTCGCGGTGGGCTGAGTCCGCTGACTCGGCATGCACACCGGCGGGGCCATGCTCGTGGGCCACGTTGTTGCAGGGAATTCCCATGAATACACGTCGCCAATTCCTTTCTGCTGCCGCGGCCGGTACCGCGGCATTGGCCGCTGCGCCGTTGATGGCGCAATCGTCGGCGCCGGGCAGCGTGATGCCCACGCGCGGAAACACCGAGGCGGGCGCATTGCCGACCAATCCGGTCGTCAAGGGCGCACGCTACCGGCCGCGCAGCCGTCTCGGCTTCGGTGGCGTGGCCATCGGCAATGGCTTTGCGCCGGCCACCGACGCACAGAGCGAGCAGACGCTGGCGGCGGTATGGGAATCGGGCGTGCGGTATTTCGATACCTCGCCCTGGTACGGGCTGGGCTTGTCGGAGCGACGTACCGGCCATCATCTGCACACCCATCCGGCCGACGAGTACGTGCTGTCGACCAAGGTCGGGCGCCTGCTCACCGCGACCGACACGCCGCCCAAGACGATGTGGCAGCGACCTTCGCCGTTCGACTATCGCTACGACTACAGCGCCTCCGGCGTGCGGCGCTCGATCGAAGACAGCCTGCAGCGTCTGGGGGTGTCGCAGATCGACATCGCGTATATCCACGATCTCTCGCCAGAGAACGAAAAGGACCTGGGCATGCCGTGGGAGCAGCGCTTCGCCGAGGCGGTGAAGGGCGCGATGCCGGAGCTGACCAAGATGCGCAAGGAGGGCCTGATCAAGGCCTGGGGCTTTGGCGTCAATCGTCCGGAGCCGGCCCTGCGTGCAATCGAAGAGGCCGACCCGGACATCTTCCTGCTCGCCTGCCAATACTCGCTGCTCGACCATGCGCAGGCCTTGCATGACACCTTCCCGAAGATCGCAAGGCACGGCGCCTCGGTGGTGGTTGGTGCACCGTTGTTGGCGGGTTATCTGGCCGGGCGTGAGCGTTATCTCTACGACGGCACCATTCCATCGTGGGCGCCTGCCAAGCGGCAGAAGGCATTGGCCATTTGCGACAAGCATGGTGTGGATCTACGCACGGTTGCGCTGCAATTTGCCGCGGCCCCGCAGGTGGTGTCGGCCGTGATTCCCGGTGCACGCACGGCCGAGCAGGCCCGGGCCAATGCGAGCTCGATGCAGGTGGCGATTCCGTCGACGCTGTGGGAAGCGCTCAAGCGCGAAGGTGTGATCGAGGCAGACGCACCGGTGCCCGCTGCACGGTGAGGCCTGAGCGCGCGCGCCACGCGCGGTGTTCGAGCGCCCCAGGCAATCAAAACGTCCCGCGTTGAATGAAGGGCGCGTGTTGATACAACACGCGCTCGCCACCGCGCGGATCCAGTTCCAGGCGGCTTGGCGTATCGAACACCAGTGTTTCGCGCCGTTTCAAGGAAAATGGCTGCCAGTGCGGCGCACCGCGACGATTGGGGTCGCCATGCCGCGCAAACGCAATCAGCGCCTCGCTCATTTGCTCGGCCATGCGCTGCGCATCGGCACCATCGCCGGTGCGCGAGCCCGGCTGGCGCACGTTGTCAAATACCAGCGGAATATCCAGGGTATGGAAGGCGCCGAACTTGCCGCCATCCAGGGGCGAACCCCAATCCAGTTGATAGACCCAGGTCGGCGCACCCTGACGGGCACGCGCGTCGGCTTCTTCCACAGCGCCGCGCCACGAGCGGCCGGCGGTGGTGGCTGCGAAGAACACCTGCGACGGCGTGTACTGCGGATAGAGCCGCCGATATTCGGCGATGACCACCTGCGGCAACAGGTCCACGTATTGCTGCGCCTCCAGCCTGGCCGGCAACTCGTCCCAGCTCAGCGCGAAATTCTTCGCATCGTGACCGAGAAAGCCGCGCGTCTCATCGCGCGTATTGCCGATCACCATCGGGATGCGCGCCGACTGCACCGGCGCAGTGGGCCAGAACGGATGCACCGGCACGTTGCGCGCATCCAGCACCGGGCCGAAATACAGCGCGGTGTTTTCCACCCGCGACGGGTCGCGCACTTGCGCGGCGGCGAGCAGTTGGGCCACAGGCAACGTGCGCATGCGCGCGATCTCATCTGGCGAGATCTTCAACGCGTCCAGCAGCAGCTGCGCGCGCTGGGTGGCCGCACGCGGCCCGGCCACGGTGACCTGTTGTCCGCTCATGGTCCAGGCGCGATGAAATAGCCCGCGCGCGGCCGGCATCGCCATCAGCGTGGCGATTTTGGCGCCACCGCCGGACTGCCCGAACACCGTGACATTGCCGGCGTCGCCGCCGAATTCGGCCGCATGCTGGCGCACCCACTGCAGGGCCTGGACCAGGTCCAGCTGCCCGGCATTGCCGGAGTCGGCAAAACTGGCATCGCCCAGCTGCGCCAGCGACAGATAGCCGAAGACGTTGAGCCGGTGATTGACGGTGACCACCACCACGTCGCCGCGCTTGCACAGGCGCACGCCGTCGTAGAGCGGGTCGCTGCCGGAGCCGGTGGTGTAGCCGCCGCCGTGGATATAGAACAACACCGGCCGCTTGCCGCCATCGCGCAGACCGGGTGTCCACACATTGAGGAACAGGCAGTCCTCACTGGTGGGCTCGCTGGCCTTGAGCTGTGGCGCCGCTGCACCGAAATCGTTGGCGTCGCGCACGTGCTGCCACGGCGTTTCCTGCAACGGTGCCTGGAAGCGCTGCGGGGCGGTGTCGCCGCCATACGGGATGCCCTTGAACACGCAGATACCCTGGTCGCGATAGCCGAGCAGCGCGCCGCCACGCACGCGTGCCAGCGGCGCGCCCTCGTCGCGTGGCGGTGCACGTACGGCCGTGGCAGCGAAGCCGGGAAGCGTTGCTGCCGCTGTCGCGAGCAGGCCACCACGCAGCAGCGTGCGGCGCCGCGTATCAGGGAGGGCTTGTGTGGTCATCGCGCCATTTCCTTCGCGGGTGCGGGTGACGCGAGCTTGGCCACAGGCGGCTGCGGCTTGGTGACATGCGCGATCCAGGCTTGCGCCAGCTGCGGCCACGCGGACACGGTGAGGCCACTGCCGCTGGCGGCACCGAAACCATGGCCGCCCTGCGGGAATACATGCAGCTCGCTCGGCACCCCGGCGCGCAGCAGCGCAGCGTGCATCAGCAGGCTGTTGTGCACCGACACCACGGTATCGTCCTGTGCATGCAGCAGAAAGGTGGGCGGCGTGCGCGCGTCCACGTGCCGCTGCGGCGAATAGGCCTGTACCTGCGCCTGGCTCGGGGCGCTGCCGAGCAGACGGTCGCGGGAGCCTTTGTGCGCGTTGGCGCTGTCCATGTCGATCACCGGGTAGATCAGCAACTGGAAGTCCGGTCGCGCGCTCAGTGCATCGGCCGCGTCGATGGGCGAATACACCTGCGCGGCGTAGCGCGTGCCCAGGCTGGCGGCGACATGGCCGCCGGCCGAAAAGCCCATCACGCCCACGCGCTGCGCATCGATGCCATAGCGGGCCGCGTTGGCGCGGATCAGCCGCAAGGCACGTTGCGCATCGGCCAGCGGCACGTCGGCGCCGTTCGGGTGGCCTTCGCCCGGCAGCCGGTAGCGCAGCACGAACAGGGTGATGCCGGTGGCGTCGACAAAGCCGGGCACCAGCGCGCTGCCCTCGTTGTCCAGCACGATGCGCTGGTAGCCGCCGCCAGGCGTGACCAGCAGGGCGGTGCCATTGGGCTGTTTGGGCCGGTAGACCACCATGTAAGGCGTACTGACCTGCTGGATGTAGCGGTCCGGCCGCGCCGGATCGCTGCTGCGCTCGACGATGCGCTGTGGTTGCGGCAACGCGGTATCCCCCGGTGCCAGCGGCGTCGGCCACAGCGCAATCCGGCTGGCCTGTTCGGCGGCAGTGTCGGCGCTCGGTCGTTCGGCCGGCACCGGGCCGGCCAGCAGCGCGCTCACCACGACCGCCGCCAGGCCACGCCGCGTGGCGCGCAAGAGCGCGTTCGAAGCACGCGTTTGGCGTGTCTGTTCCATTCACCCCTCCCAGGGTCACTTCGTCGCCGCGACCACAATGCCGCAGTGCACATTGCCAATGACACCGGTTTACCATATACAGCACACCGTGCCGCTGTCGATTGGCAGTGCAACAAAACACCTATCGGGGAGATACCCTTGAGCAACGACGCCGCCACTCCGCCATCGTCCACATCCACGCTGTCCGCCATCGCCCAGCGCTTTGTGGAAGCACGCCGTGCAGGGGTATCGCTGCCTGACTTTCCCGGGCAAATCCCCGACGATCTGGTCACCGCCTACCAGGTGCAGGACATCGCCATCAGCCAGTGGCACGACCATGTCGTCGGCTGGAAGGTGGGGTATATCGCCGCCGAGCGCCGCGACGCGTCCGGCGACGAACGCCTGCTCGGCCCGATCTTCTCTCAGAAGGTCTGGAATGCTACCGGTGGAACAACCGAATTCCCGATCTTCGTCGGCGGCTTCGGTGCGGTGGAAGCGGAATATGTGCTGGTGCTCGGCGCCGATGCCCCAGCCGAGCAGACCCACTTCACCCCGGAACAGGCCGCGCAGCTGCCGGCGACGTTGTTCATCGGGGTGGAGATCGCCAGCAGCCCGCTGGCCACCATCAACCAGTTGGGCCCGCGGGTGGTGATTTCGGATTTCGGCAACAACAACGGCCTGATCCTGGGCCCGGAAGTAACCGATTGGCTGGCGCGCGACGAGGCTGCGCTCACTGCGCAGACGCTGATCGACGACCAGGTGGTCGGCACCGGCGGGGCCACCACGCTGCCGGGCGGCCTGCGCGCGGCCTACGCATTCGCGCTCAGCCGTTCGGCACAGCGCGGGCGCCCGCTCAAGCGCGGTGATCTGATTGCCACCGGCAATGCCACCGGCATCCACGACATCGAAGTGGGGCAGCTTGCCCTGATTCGCTTCGCCGGCATCGGCGACATTTCCTGTACGGCCGTGTCCGCCAGTTAACCGCGGACCCCGTGACCAGACGCTTGGGAGGGCGCCAATGATCACACGCAGACATTTTCTTGGTGCCGGGCTCGGCGCCGCTGCTGCTGCCCCCTGGTGGGGTGCCGGCGCCACCACGCCGATTCCCGGCGGGCAGTTGCTCACAGCCACCGATGTGCACGTCGGCGATTACCCCACCGTGGAAGCGGTGCGCTGGTTCGGCAAGCAGCTGGAACAACGCACCAATGGCCGGCTCAGGCTGCGCCAGTACCACTCCGGCCAACTGGGCCGCGAATCGGAGGCGATCGACATGGCGCGCTTCGGCGCCATCGACATCACCCGCGTGTATTCGGGCGCGTTGAACAACACCTTCCCGCTCACGCAAGCGCTGTGCCTGCCGTACGTCTTCGATTCGGTACCGCATCTGCGTCGCGCCATCGACGGGCATGTCGGCGACAGCGTGCTGCGCAGCTTCGAGCAGCGCGACCTGGTCGGTCTTGCCATCTACGATTCGGGCGCGCGCTGCTTCTACAACACCAAGCATCCGCTGCACCGCCCGGAAGATCTCAAGGGCCTGAAACTGCGCGTGGCCTCCTCGGACATCTTCCTCAAGCTGATGCGCATGCTGGGCGCCAACCCCACGCCGATGTCGCTGGGCGAGACGTTCTCGGCGATGGAAACGCACATGATCGACGGTGCGGAAAACAATATGCGCAGCTTCCAGTCCAGCCGCCATTTCGAAGCGGCGCATTACTGGTCGCAGAGCGAGCACTCCTACGCGCCGGACATCCTGGTGATGTCGCGCAAGAGTTTTCAATCGCTGAGCGCGGCCGATCGCGGCCTGGTGGTGGAACTGGCGCGCGCGTCGGTGCCGGTGATGCGCGCGTTGTGGGATGCCTCCGAGACGGTGGCGCGCAAACAGGTGATCGACTACGGCGTGAAGCTCAACCAGGTCGACATGCCGGCGTTCCGCGCCGCTGCCGCGCCGCTGCTGGCCGAATACCGCAAGCAGCCGGAGATCGAAGCGCTGTACCGCCGCATCCGCGATTTCGCATAGAGGTGTCCCGATGACCGAACCCGAAACTGTTGCCGTCACGGTCGCGCCGTTGCAGCGCGCGCTGGACCGCGTTTCCGACATTGCCATTGGCGTGGCCTCGCTGGCGCTGCTGGGCCTGGTGGTCGTGCAGGGCTGGCAGGTATTCACCCGCTACGTGCTCAACGACTCGCCCAGCTGGACCGAGCCGGTGACCCTGTTGCTGCTGAGCACCGCACTGAGCCTGGGCGCGGCGGCCGGCGTGCATACCAATCGCCACTTCGGCTTCTACCTGCTGGGCGAACACGTGCCGCCGCTGGTGCGCAAGATGTTCGAAGTGATTCGCCCGCTGATGATCCTCGCCATCGGTGCGGTGCTGGCGTGGTGGAGCGCGGCGCTGCTGATCGATGGCCTGGATATCAAGATGGCCGGCGCGCAGATGCCTCAGAGCATCAACTACCTGCCGCTGTCGATCGGCGGTGCGCTGATGGTGCTGTTCGCCCTGTACAAGTTGTGGCGTGTGCTGCGCCCGGTCCATGTCGGAGGAGTGCGCTGATGGGCATCGCCATGTTGTTGGGCACCTTCGTGGTGCTGCTGCTGATCGGCGTGCCGGTGGCCTACGCCCTGGGCGCGGCGGCACTGGCCACGCTGCTGTATCTGGACCTACCCACGGTGGTATTGGTGCAGCAGATTTCCGCCGGTAGCGGCTCGGCGTCGCTGATTGCGATTCCGCTGTTTATCTTCGCCGGCGAGCTGATGCTGCGCGGTGGCATTTCCGAACGCTTGATCGCCTTGGCTTCGTCCTTGGTCGGGCGTGTCCGCGGCGGTCTGGGCCAGGTCAGCGTGCTGTCGTCGCTGTTCTTCGGTGGCGTCTCCGGCTCGGCGATTGCCGATGTCTCGGCGGTCGGCGGCACCATGATTCCGCAGATGATCAAACGCGGTTACGACCGCGATTACGCGGTGAACGTGAGCATGACCGCCGCGCTGGTGGCCTTGCTGGTGCCGCCTTCGCATAACCTGATCCTGTTCTCGGCCGCGGCCGGTGGCGGCTTGTCGATTGCCGATCTGTTCGCGGCCGGCATCTTCCCCGCGTTGTTGATGACCGCCGCGATGATGGTGACCGGCTATGCAGTGGCGCGTCATCGCGGCTACGGCACCGAAGCCTTTCCTGGGTGGCGTGCGGTGGCCTTGCGCCTGATCGGTGCGCTGCCCGGCCTGGGGTTGGTGGGGTTGATCTTCATCGGGATTCGCGCCGGCATCTTCACCGCGGTGGAAAGCGCCGCCATTGCCGTGGTGTACGCCTTGATCGTCACCGCATTGCTGTATCGCCAGTTGCGTTGGGCCGAGTTCTTCGCCGCCGTCACGCATGCCGCGCGCACCACCGGCGTGATCCTGTTCGTGATCGCCACGGCGGCCGTGTTCGGCTGGTTGCTGGCCTATCTGCAGGTGCCTGCGGCGGCGGTGAAGTTCCTGCAAGCCATTGCCGACAGCAAGAACATGGTGCTGTTGATGATCGTGGTGATGCTGCTGTTGCTGGGCATGTTCATGGACCTGGCGCCGAAGATCCTGATCTGCACACCGATCTTCCTGCCGGTGGTGAAGGCCTACGGCATCGACCCGATCCACTTCGGCCTGGTGATGGTGCTGGCCGGCGGTATCGGCCTGATCACCCCGCCGATCGGCTCGGTGCTGTTCATCGGCACCTCCATCGGGCAGATCACCATCGCGCAAAGCATGCGCACGATCTGGCCGTTCTGGCTGGCGGCGTTGTGCGTGCTGTTGATCGTGGCGTTTTTTCCTGAGTTGTCGCTGTGGCTGCCGCGCGCCCTGCGCGCCTGAGCCTGGGCGATTGCGTGATTGCGTCACTGGCAGACGGGTGATCGGTACGGCTTGTTCGCGTGGTATCGATCGCCTGCCCTCCACAGGCAGGCGCGTCGGGCATCGCTGCCGGCGGGAGGGCTCTACCGCATCTGGTTAACCGGTGGCATGACGCACCATCGTGGTAACGCCCGGCATCCGGGACTAGGAGAGAGCATGCGTGTGCGTCCCGTTTCATCCCGATGGCGTTGGCTGATGGCCGGCGGCTTGCTGCTGTGCGCCGGCCTGAGCGCGGCGGCCGACTGGAAGCGCGGCATCGAACACCAGCGCATCGCCGACCAGGGCAACGGCAGCTTCCTCAATCCGGTGCTGGCCGGCGACCATCCCGACCCGTCGGTGCTCAAGGATGGCGACGACTACTACCTCACGCTGTCGTCGTTCGATGCGTACCCGGGCCTGCCGATCTGGCACTCGCGCGACTTGGTCAACTGGCAGCCGCTGGGCCACGCCATCACCCAGAATGTGGGTGCGATCTGGGCGCCGGACCTGATCAAGCACGGCAAGCGCTACTACATCTATTTCCCCGCACGGCGGGGCGACCAGGGCGGGCGCAGCAATTTCGTGGTGTGGGCCGACGACATCGCCGGCCCATGGAGCGCCCCGATCGACATCGGCCTGGGCAAGTACATCGACCCCGGCCATGCGGTGGGCGAAGACGGCAAGCGCTACCTGTTCCTGAGCGGCGGCGATTACGTGCAGCTGTCCGATGACGGCTTGAAGGCGGTCGGCACGCCCAAGCATGTCTACGACGGCTGGAAATACCCGGAAAGCTGGGACGTGGAGGGCTACTCCCAGGAAGGCCCCAAGATCACTCGCCACAACGGCTGGTACTACATGACCACCGCCGTGGGCGGCACCGCCGGCCCGCCGACCGGGCACATGGTGATCACTGCGCGTTCGCGCTCGATCCACGGCCCCTGGCAAAACGCGCCCAACAACCCGATCACCCGCACCAGAAGTGCGGATGAGCCGTGGTGGTCGCGCGGCCACGCCACCCTGGTGGAAGGCACCGACGGCCGTTGGTGGATGCTCTACCACGGCTACGAACACGGCTACTGGACGCTGGGTCGGCAGGCGCTGCTGGACCCTATCGAATGGACCACGGACGGCTGGTTCGTCGCCAAGGGCGGCGATCTGGGCACCCCGCTGAAAAAACCCAGCGGGCAGGCGCTGCAGCACGGCATGGCGTTGTCGGACGATTTCCGTGCCGCCAGGCTGGGCCCGCAGTGGGCGTTCTTCAACCCGGCTGCCGACGAAGCCAAGCGCCTGCAGGTGGGCAATGGCGTGCTGCGCCTGCAGGGCAAGGGCACCGCGCCGCGCGATGCCTCGCCGCTGACGGTGATCGCCACCGACCCGGCCTACCAGTTCGAGGTGCAGATGACCGTGTCGCCGGGCGGGCAGGGCGGGGCGCTGCTGTTCTACAGCGACAAGCTCTACGCCGGCGTCGGCAGCAATGGCGAGAACTTCGTCATGCACCGCTACGGCGAGGAACGCCCCGGTACGCTGGCACCCAGCGCCAACGGCGGCACGCTGTGGCTGCGCGTCACCAACAACCGCCACATCGTCACCATCCACAGCAGTGCCGACGGCAAGACGTGGACCAAGTACCCGGTGCAGATGGAAGTGTCCGGTTACCACCACAACGTGGCCGGCAAGTTCCTGGCCCTGAAACCGGCCCTGTATGCCGCAGGCCCCGGCCAGGTGGAATTCCGCAACTTCCGCTACCGCGCCCTGGACTGACCGTTCTGCATCGGCGGGCATGTCGTGGCGCTGCCTGCCGTGGCAGGCCCGGCACGGCGGACCCGGTGCAGCGGCAGGCTTCGCTCAGGTCTGCCGGCCGTCTGGCCGGTAGAATCCAATCAACTTTACTGGTTGACCGCTATGCCCGCCCGCAAGATGCCTGAAGAGGGAATGCCTGGCCTGCCGAAGGGCCGGGTTGCAACGATCAACGACATCGCGCGGATGTCGGGCGTGTCCAAGAAGACCGTCTCGCGGATCATCAATAACTCGCCGTTGGTGCGGCAGGACACGCGCGAGAAGGTCGAGGCGCTGATGCGCGAGGTCGGCTACGCGCCGGATCCGCTGGCGCGCGGGCTGGCGTTCCGGCGCTCGTTCCTGATCGGCATGGTCTACGACAACCCCACCGCGCAATACATCGTGGACATGCAGTACGGCGCGCTGGACGCGCTGCGCGGTTCCAGTTTCGAGCTGGTGGTGCACCCCTGCGACAGCCGCAGTCCCGGTTATATCGAAGGCGTGCGCCGCTTTGCGCAGGCGCAGAAGCTGCACGGCGTGATCCTGGTGCCGCGCGCCTCCGAAGACCAGGCACTGGCCGACATGCTGGCCGAGATCGGGTGCCGCTACACCCGCATCGCCTCGATCGCGCTGGACACCACCTCGCAGACGGTGATCACCCACGACCGCGACGGGGCAGCGGAGGCGGCCGATTACCTGCTCTCGCTGGGCCACCGCGACATCGCCCTGGTCACCGGCCCCAGCGCCTACCGCTCCTCGATCGAGCGCACCTCCGGCTTTGCCGACGCGTTGGCCCGTCGCGGCATCGAACTGCCGCCCGAGCGCATCGTCGAAGCCGGCTACACCTTCGAATCGGGCGTGGCCGCCGCCGAAAAGCTGCTGCTGGGCAAGAAGCGCCCCACCGCCATCTTCACCGGTAACGACGAAATGGCCGCCGGTATCTACAAGGTGGCGCTGCGCGCCGGCATCAGCATCCCGCGCCAGCTCTCGGTGATCGGCTACGACGACAGCTCGCTGGCCTCGCGGCTGTGGCCGCCGTTGACCTCGGTACGCCGCCACACCCGTGACACCGGGCGTACTGCCGCGGCGATGCTGATCCAGCCCGACAACGCGCCGCAGCTGCCCACCGCCAGCGTGCGCCCGCACCTGATCGTGCGCGACTCCTGCCAGCCGCCGGAAGATTGAGCGCCGCGCGCCGCGCGCCGCGCCTTAGCCGGCGCTACGCGCCACCTCTTCGCAGGAAGAAGGAACACGCTGCGTTCGGCCAACGGCTGGCCCCCATCCGCCCTACGGGCACCTTCCCCCGCAGGCGGGGGAAGGCAGTCCGCGGTCGCGGCTGTAAAGCCCCTCTCCCTGCGGGAGAGGGGTTGGGGTGAGGGTACGGCGGCAGACAGCCACCTGAGCACCCAGGCACGCACTGACCGCCGGCAACCTTCACGTGCAGATTGCGCCTTGCCTCCCAACACAAGTGCGTAGCCTCCGGACCCTATCCGGCGCTACGCGCCACCGTCTCCCGATGGCAGAAGGATCAAAGCCCCTCTCCCTGCGGGAGAGGGGTTGGGGTGAAGGTACGGCAGCAGACAGCCATCCGAGCACCCAGGCACGCGCCGCCCGCCGGCAACCTTCACGTGCAGATTGCGCCTTGCCTCCCAGCACAGCGCGCAGCCTCGGACCCTCATCCGACGCACGCGCCACCGTCTCCCGACGGGAGAAGGATCAAAGCCCCTCTCCCTGCGGGAGAGGGGTTGGGGTGAGGGTACGGCGGCAGACAGCCATCCGAGCACCCAGGCACGCGCCGATCGCCGGCAACCTTCACGTGCAGATTGCGCCTTGCCTCCCAGCACAGCGCGCAGCCTCGGACCCTCATCCGACGCACGCGCCACCGTCTCCCGACGGGAGAAGGATCAAAGCCCCTCTCCCTGCGGGAGAGGGGTTGGGGTGAGGGTACGGCGGCAGACAGCCATTTAAGAGCCCAGGCCGGCGCCGATCGCCGGCAACCTTCACGTGCAGATTGCGCCTTACCTCCCAACACAGCGTGCAGCCTCGGACCCTCATCCGGCGCTACGGCCCCCTTCTCCCGACGGCAGAAGGAAGTGGACAGTCCTCGCCGCCCCACACCGTCTTTCGTGCACTGCGCAATGACACCGGTTAACCAGAGTCGGTAGACTAGCCCCCTGCAAGCCCATGTTCCCCCTCGCTTGCCTTGGAGAAGTGCCATGTCCCTGTACTGCAAAACGCACTACGCCACCCATCCCGACGCCATCAAGGGCGCCAGCAACGACGCGCTGCGCGAGCTGTACCTGCTCGATGGGCTGTTCGTGGACGACGCGGTGACGCTCAAGTACACCCACTATGAGCGCTTCGTGCTCGGTGGCGCCGCCCCGCTGGGCAAGACGCTGGAACTGCCGAAACAGACCGAGCCGGCATCGGCCGCCGGGCATCCGTTTCTGGAGCGTCGCGAGCTGGGCATTCTCAATGTCGGCGCAGGCACCGGGACGGTGACCGTGGACGGTACTGCCTACACGCTCGGGCCGAAGGACGGCCTGTACGTGGCGATGGGCAGCACCGATGTCAGTTTTGCTTCCGAAGACGCGGCCAACCCGGCCCAGTTCTATCTCGCCTCCACGCCGGCGCATGCGCGCTTTGAGACCAAGCAACTCTCGATCAAGGATGCGGTGGCACTGGAGCGCGGCGCGCTGGAAACCAGCAACGAGCGCACCATCTACCAGTACATCGTGCCGGCCACCTGCCCGTCCTCGCAGCTGTTGCTCGGCCTGACCGTGCTCAAGCCCGGCAGCGTCTGGAACACCATGCCGCCGCATCTGCACGACCGCCGCAGCGAGGTGTATTTCTATTTCGACCTGGGCGCCAACGACCGCGTCTACCACTTCATGGGCGAACCCGATGCGCAGCGCCACATCGTGATGCAGAACAACGAAGCGGTGGTGTCGCCGCCGTGGTCCATCCACATGGGCGCCGGCACCAGCAATTACGCCTTCATCTGGGCAATGGGCGGCGAAAACCTGGATTACACCGACATGCACGTGCTGGATATCTGCCAGCTCAAGTAAGGCCTGCATCCATGCGCCTGCATGCAGACGGCCGCGGCCATGACACCGCTGTGTTCAAGCCGGGGCCAGCAACGCCGGCGCGATGCAAGGGCTTGTGGCGCAACCCCACTCATAAGACGCAATCGTCCGCGCACTGCGCGGCTCACAGCACACCACCGCACACCCAGCAGGAGCGATAAGGTAATGAGCAATCCGTTCAGTCTCGAAGGCAAGGTCGCACTGGTCACCGGCGCCAACACCGGCTTGGGCCAGGGCATTGCGCTGGCATTAGCCGAAGCCGGTGCCGACATCGCTGCCGCCGGCATCCAGGCGCCCACCGAGACCGAAGAAAAGGTCAAGGCGCTGGGCCGCCGCTTCATCGCCATCGAAGCCAACCTGATCAGCATCGAGCCGGTGCAGCGCATCATCGACGAGACCATCGCCGGCCTCGGCGGGCTGGATATCTTGGTCAACAACGCCGGCCTGATCCGTCGCACCGACGCAGTGGATTTCAGCGAGCAGGATTGGGACGACGTGCTCAACGTCAACCTGAAGTCGGCCTTCTTCATGGCGCAGGCCGCAGGCCGTCACTTCATCGCCCAGGGCCGCGGCAAGATCATCAACATCGCCTCGATGCTGTCGTTCCAGGGCGGCATCCGCGTGCCGTCCTACACCGCCAGCAAGTCGGGCATCGCCGGCATCACCCGCCTGCTTGCCAACGAATGGGCCAGCAAGGGCGTGACCACCAATGCCATCGCACCGGGCTATATGGCCACCGACAACACCGCGCAGCTGCGTGCCGACGAAGACCGCAACAAGGCCATCCTGGACCGCATCCCGGCCGCGCGCTGGGGCGTGCCGGCCGACCTGGGCGGTACCGCGGTGTTCCTGGCCAGCAGCGCGTCGGACTACGTCAACGGCGCCATCATTCCGGTCGACGGTGGCTGGCTGGCGCGCTGATCCAGATCGCACGGCGATGACGCGCACCCTCCAACGCGCGCCGCCGCCCATGGTGTTGCTGCGCTGTGGTGTCCTTCTCCCGCTTGCGGGAGAAGGTGCCCGAAGGGCGGATGAGGGTCGGCCACACGCACATCAATCAACTGCCAATGTGCTTCGCGGCAATCTGCCTTCCCGACTGCATCAGCGCCTTGATCACTGCAACGAAACAATGCGCCGGCAGTTGAAAAAACGGCAACCAAAGGCACGCATCATCGCGACCTGGCAACAATCCTTTTAAGGATCTTCCCCAACCCAATCGGAGCATTCCCATGAAAATCGCACTCATGAATGAGTTTAGTCAGGCCGCCAAGAACCCGGTGATCCTGCAGCAGCTCAACGACGTCGCCAGCGAGCAGGGCCACAGCGTGTTCAACGTCGGCATGGACGGCGACAACGACCACCGCCTGACCTATATCCATCTGGGCATCGTCGCCAGCCTGCTGCTGAACTCCAAGGCGGTGGACTTCGTGGTGGCCGGCTGCGGTACCGGTCAGGGCGCGATGATGTCGCTCAATGCGCACCCGGGCGTGTTCTGCGGCTACTGCATCGAGCCGACCGACGCCTACCTGTTCGCCCAGGTCAACAACGGCAACGCGCTGTCGCTGGCGTTTGCCAAGGGCTACGGCTGGGGTGCGGAAATCAACGTGCGCTACATCTTCGAAAAGGCCTTCAGCGGCGAGCGCGGCATGGGTTACCCGGCCGAGCGTCGCGAATCGCAGCAGGCCAACGCCGGCATCCTGACCCAGCTCAAGCAGGCCACCGCCAAGTCGTACCTGGACGGCCTGCGCGCCATCGACCCGGAGCTGATCAAGCAGGCCGTCGGCGGCGAGCGCTTCCAGCAGTGCTTCTTCGACAACGCGCAGGATGCAGAAATCCGCAACTTCGTTGCCGGCGTGCTGGGCAAGACCGAGGCGGCGGCTGCGTGAGTCACGCTGCACGCGCATGCCTGATCTTGTTTACAGAGCAGGCATGTGCCAGTACCACGATGCAGTAGATCGTCTGAGCTTCATGCATCGCAAGCCCAAGCGGGCCCTTGATGGAGAAAGGCGTTTCATCAGGGGCATCGCTTGATCCGGCAATGTCGACCTCTGACGCCTCGGTGACTGAAGTGCCACTACGCGCACGCAGGCAACACGCCTGCACGCACGTCGCCCCGCTTCCAGCGGGGCGAAAAGGCAAGGCTAGCGCGCCATTGGCGCGTCCGCCTTCGAGCGCCCACGCCGCATGGTGTGGGCGTGGGCTCGGGCGCGGAGCGGGGGTTGGGGTGGGGGTACGGCGGAAGACAGCCAATCCAGGCAGCTAGGCGCACGCGCCGAACCATCGACGAACGGTCACACCATTGCATCGCTCAGCAACGGCATCAACGCGTCGCTCTGCCGAGCCCAGTGAGCGCGCAAAGCGCAATTGCATCGCCCAAGACCACGCATGCGCCCCATGCGTCGATACGGATCGCAAACCGCAACAACAGCAAGTAACCGCACGTGCACTCAGCGGAGCCCCTCATGCATCGACTGCTTATCGCCATGCTGTTGCTCTGCACCGGCATCGCCCACGCCGCGCCGCAGCGCATCTTCATCGCCGGCGATTCCACGGCTGCCGAATACGGTGCCGAGCGCGCCCCGCAAGCCGGTTGGGGCCAACTGCTGCAGGACTGGTTCGATCCGGCGCAGTGGCAGGTGCACAACCATGCCAAGGGCGGCCGCAGCACGCGCAGTTTCATTGCCGAAGGGCGGCTGGATGCCATCGCAAGAGAACTGCAGCGCGGGGATGTCTTGCTGATCCAGTTCGGTCATAACGATGCCAAACGCGAAGACCCCACGCGCTACACCGATCCCACGACCGATTACGTGCAGTTCCTGCGCCGCTATATCGCCACTGCGCGCGACAAAGGCGCCACGCCGATCCTGATCACGCCGGCCGCCCGGCTGTTGTACGACTTCGGCGCGTTGCTCGACACGCACGGTCGCTACACCCTGGCGATGCAGCAACTTGCCGCGCAGGACCAGGTGGAGCTGATCGATCTCAACGCCAGTTCCAGCGACTGGATCCGCGCGCTCGGCGAGCAGGCCGCCAAACCGTATTTCCTGTTCGTGCCCGAACAGGGCAAGGCCGACGGGACCCACTTCAGCCGTGCCGGCGCGACCGCCATCGCCTGCCTGGTAGTGCAGGGGTGGGTGCAACTGCAGCCGACGCTCAAGGCGCAGCTGCGGCGCGACGCCGATTGCGGTGCTGCGCCCGACACCGCTGCGCAACGCGCCGCACAACCGCATCCGTCGTTGATCGCACACGAACGCGATCTTGCGCGTCGCCAACCGGGCCCACACGGTGGCGCCGGCCCGACCACCGCCTATCCGTTTTTTGCCGACGCCCCGGATCTGACGTTCGTGCTGCGCAAGCGGGTGCTGCACAAAGGCGCCGGCATCGGCCTGCATCTGCACGACAAGGACGAGATCTACTACATCGTCAGCGGGCGCGGCTTATATGCGCTGGACGGCAAGCAATACCAGGTCGTTGCCGGCGATGCATTGTTGACGCGGCCGGGCAGCACGCACGCCCTGCAGCAAACCGGCGAAGAACCGCTGGTGCTGTTGCTGGCGTACACCGCATCCAAGTAAGTCTCGCGCCAAGACAGCGCGGCTGCAACGAAGCGCTGCGTTTTTTCATTGGGGCTGCGTTGCAATCAGGCATGGCCAGCGTGCGGGTCGCCTGCTTCCACGTGCAGAAGGCTGCGGCGGATCAGCGACAGCAGACAGCCAATTGCGCCGGCCCACAAACCGCGTCAGTGGTGTTCGCCGCCGACATCCGGCGGTGCACGCGTTCCAGCCGTCAGGCCTTGTCCACCCCGTAGTGCGTCAGACCCAGGCGCGCCAGTTCGGCCGAACGGCGGTAGTAGACCTCTTCCCAACCATCCACGCGTTGGCGGTCGGTGTCGCTCATGGCATCGAGAATGTCTTCGATACTGAGCAGATTCGGGTCTTCTTCCAGACGCTCGAACACTGCGCCCAGGCCTTCGATGGCCTGGCGCGCTTGCGCGGCGCCCATGGCGGCCAGCCCCCGCAATGCATCGCTGCGGGTCGCCGCATCCCAGCGGTCGAAATAGCGGGCGTAGCCGCTCTCGTTCATGTCCGCATCCAGCCGCGCCAGCGCGATGAGTTCGCGCTCGCCCGGCGACAGCGCATCCATGCGCCCGCGCGATTGGCTGAGCTTGGCCTGCACACGGGCAGCGCGGCGGCGCCACAGCAATTCGGGCATGTTGAGCAGGCCTTCCGGGGTGGGGGGCGCCACTGCGGGCCAGTTCACTCCGAAGCCGTCTTCGGTGATCTGCCATTGCGCGCGTTGTGGCGGCGATGCCTTGAGCAGGAGCCGATGCGCCTGGATGGGCTCGTCGATGCGGATGCCGTTGGCCAGGGTGAACAGCAGGCGGGTGTCGTCCAGCTCCAAGCGCCGGATGCGCAGATGCGTCAGGTCCATTGAGCGAAGGCGATGTGGGGAGGTTCGACCTTAGTGCGCGTTGGCGGTGGTGTCGAGTCGGTGCAGGCTACGTCGCGGCAGCGTGCCCGCGGCACCGCGGCGTACGGCGGTTGGTGCCGCGCCAGCGGAGCCGCGACCTCACACGTCGCCGTCGCGGCTCCAACCCTCGCTGCTGCCGCGCTGGATCACCCGATCGCTCGGCAGCACATCACCGGCCGGCACCTGCGGCTGTTGTGCAAGCTCGGCGTAGATCGGGGTGAAGTCCGGCGCGGTGGCCTCCATCAGCTGCGCAAAACTGTCGATGACGAAATAGGTCTTCTGGAAGCTGTCGATGCGGTAGCGCGTGCGCATGATGCGTTGCAGGTCGAATCCGATGCGGTTGGGTGCCGGCGATTCCAGCGAATACAGCGATTCGCCCTTGGACGACACGATGCCGGCACCGTAGATGCGCAGGCCCTGCGGCGTGTCGATCAGACCGAATTCCACGGTGTACCAATACAGCCGGGTGAGGTTCTGCAGCGCGTCCGGGCCGATGCCGTGCGCCTTGACCCCGCCGCGGCCATAGGCCTGCATGAAGTCGGCAAACAGCGGGTTCATCAACAACGGCACGTGGCCGAACAGGTCATGGAACAGATCCGGTTCGGCGATGTAATCGATCTGATCGGGCCGGCGGATCCACCAGGTCACCGGGAAGCGCCTGTTGGCCAGATGGTCGAAGAAATCCAGCTCCGGCAGCAGGCCCTGCACGCCGACCAGGGTCCAGCCGGTGGCGGCCTGCAACACCTGGTTGAGCGCATCGAAGCGCGGGATGTGCGTATCGCCCATGCCCATCGCGTCCTGCGCCTGCAGGAACTCGTCGCAGGCCCGACCGACCAGCAGCTCGCGCTGGCGCCGATACAAGGTGCCCCAGGTGGCGTGATCGTCGGCGCTGTAGCCGTCCCACGGCTGCTCCACCACCGCGGTGGTGTAGACCGGCACATAGCCCTTGTCGGTGAGCTGGTTTTCGACGCGTTGCGGGGCGGTCTTCATGCAGCGGCACTTCCCGGGTGATCAGCCGTCACCTTAGCCGGATGCGCGCGCAACGGGATTGCGAATCTTGCGTGGCATAAGCGGATTGGCGCAAGATTTGTGCGTCTCGGTCTGCTGCTGCGCAACATATGGATCAACCCATCGCCCTGGACCGCACCGATTTGCGCCTGCTCGCCCTGCTGCAGACGCAGGGCCGCAGCAGCAATGCGGAGCTGGCCGTGCAGGTCAATCTGTCGGCGTCGGCGTGCCTGCGCCGCACCCAGCGGCTGGAGGCGGCCGGCATCATCGCCGGCTATGGCGCGCGCCTGGACGCGCGCGCGCTGGGGCTGGGTTTGCAGGCGTTCGTGCGCGTGCAGCTGGAGCAGCACGGGCAGGCCGACATCGAGCATTTCGCCGAGGGCGTGCGCGGCTGGGACGAGGTGGTGGCGTGCTGGGCGCTGACCGGCGACATGGATTACCTGTTGCAGGTGCAGGTGCGCGACCTGGAACACTTCTCGCGGTTCCTGCTCGATCGCCTGCTCAATGCCACCGGCGTATCGGATGTGAATTCCAGCTTCGTGCTGCGCACGGTGAAGGCGCCGGAAGGTCTGCCGTTGTCGCATCTGGCCTGAAGTGCAGATCAGCCATGTGGCGCTAGCGCAGGGCGCCGCGCGCAAGCCGCAGCCGGCGAGGGCGCCGCGCGCGGCCGCTTCCCAGGCGAACGCAGAAACGTGCTGCTTGCCACATAAACGATAACGATTTACATTTGCGTCACATCTTGGCCGCGTCCGGCCATGTCGTTCGTGTCGCATCGCCAGCCCGCGCAGGGTCAGCCAGCCGGTTCGAGTGGACGCCCGCGTGTGCCTGTGCCTTTCCCTGTTGCGTGACGCGCTGCGTCCGCAGCGATCGACGAGAACGCCCCATGTCTGCTGCCATCGCTCCCCTTGGCCTGTTGTCTGCCGCGCTGCTGTGCGCGCTGTCGACCTTGGCTCCCGCCGCCCATGCCGCCGACGCCGCCGATGCGACCAACGCCACGACGCTCGACCAGGTCAGCGTCAATGGCACGGTGAGTCGCGCGCAACCGGCCACCACCACGCGGCTGCCGCTGACCCTGCAGGAAACCCCGCAGTCGGTGAGCGTGATCGGGTTGCAGCGCCTGGAAGAGCAATCGCTGTTCAGCATCGACGATGTGATGCGCAATGTGACTGGCGTCAACGTGTCGTTCTACGACACCCAGCGGCCGTTGTATTTCGCGCGCGGTTTCCAGATCACCGACTTCCAGGTCGACGGCCTGCCCACCTACAGCGGCGCCACCAACCAGGAATACGACACGGTCTTCTACGACCGCATCGAAGTGATCCGCGGCGCCAATGGCCTGCTCACCGGTGCGGGCATTCCCTCGGCCACGGTGAACCTGTTGCGCAAGCGCCCGAGCAAGGACTTCGATGCCTCATTCGGAGTGAGTGCGGGCACCTGGGATTTCCGCCGCATGCAGGCCGACGTCAACGCGCCGCTGACCGAAGACGGACGCTTCCGCAGCCGCGTGGTGGCCGCCTGGCAGGATCGCGATTACTACTACGACCGTTACCACGACAACAAGATGTCGGGCATGGCGGTGCTGGAAGGCGACCTGACCGACAGCAGCACGCTGACCGTGGGCTACCAGCGCCAGGACAACAGCCCGGTCGGTTCGACCTGGGGCACGGTGCCGTTCTTCGCGGCCGACGGCTCCTTCGCCAACCTGTCGCGCTCGACCAACATGGCGCCGGAATGGACACGCTGGCAGCGCGACACCAGCACGGCATTCGCCAACCTGGAACAGCGCTTCGGGCAGGACTGGTTGCTGCGCATCAACGCCGCCCACACCAAGGGCGCCGTGCAGAGCCTGCGCGTCTACGGCAGCGGTTACCCGGCCGCCGATGGCAGCGGCGTGTTTCTGCGCGCCAACGCTGGCGAAACGCAGGACACGCGCGATAGCGTGGACGTGTACCTGTCCGGCGGGTTCGCCTTGTTCGGCCGCCAGCACGACGTGGTGATCGGCGGCAGCTGGCAGGACCTGCAATCGACCACCTATACCCTGGCGCAGACCTATCCCGACGACTGGACCACCTGCGGCAGCGAACGGTGCTATTTCATTCCCAACATCCGTAACTGGAATGGCGACGCGTCCGCGGTGAGCTACATGCGTACCGGCGCGCGACGCGACGCACGCACCACCCAGCGCGGCGTGTATGCCTCCACGCGCTTGCGGCTGGCCGACCCGCTGTCGTTGATTGCCGGCGCGCGGCTGAGCTCCTGGGAAACCCGCACCCAGGCGTTCAATGCCAGCGGCCGCTACACCGGCACCAGCGGCCGCTATGAAGTCAGCGACGAAGTCACCCCGTACGTCGGCCTGGTGTACGACATCGTGCCGGAGGTGTCGGTCTACGCCAGCTACACCGAAATCTTCAATCCGCAGAACTACCGCGACAAGGACAACACCCTGCTCGCGCCGGTGGAAGGGTCCAACCTGGAAGCCGGCATCAAGGCGCAGTTGTTCGATGGCCACGCGATGGCCACCGCCGCCGTGTTCGAAGCCAAGCAGGACAACTACGCGGTGCGCGACATGACCCAGCCGGAAGCTTCGCTGCCGGATGGCAGCTCGGCGTACATCGGCGTGGATGGCACCAAGAGCCGCGGTTGGGAAGTGGATTTCAATGGCGAAGTGTTGCCCGGTTGGACCATCAACGCCGGCTATACCCACGTCAAGGTGACGCGCGCGCCCACCGATGCGATCTACGCCAACCTGCCCGAAGACTATCTGCAACTCTCCACCCAGTGGCGCCTGCCGGGGACGTGGGACCGGTTGAGCATCGGCGGCGGGGTGAGTTGGCAGAGCGCGGTACGCGGCTTCAATATCGCACGCCCCACCGGCGACGGCACGGGCGCCACCACGCCGGTCACCGTGGTGCAGAACCCGTACGCGCTGGTGCATTTGAACGCCAATTACCGCATCAGCGAGCAGTGGACCGCCTCGCTGGCGGTTCGTAACGCGTTCGACAAGACCTATTGGGCGAATCTGGATTATCAGAACTACGGCGAACCGCGCTTTGTCAGCGTGTCGCTGCGTTGGCGGTATTGAGGTCGTGGGCGATGCAGACGCCTGAGTGAGGCATGCGGCCGAGCGACGCGCATTACGGCGCGATGCGTGCGGTGTGGTGACCGGGACGGCATCGCGAGCAGGTCGCTCCTGCAAACGCGGTGCAACCACGTAGCAAGCGCAGTGCAGCGACGCAGGTCGTCGTCGTCGAGCCTTCGGCCACGACGCCATCTCGATGACGTTTGGCCCTCAACTGCCACGACTCGGCCAAGCCCGCCGTCCGCACCAGCCACCACGTCGGGTGCAGGCCCCACGTGGGGTGCATTCATTGCGACCAGGCACCCACCAGCACGCCCCTTGGCCCACACGCATGCCGCAACAGCGAGGGCTGCGGCACAGGCCATTGTAGAAGCGGCCCCGGCCGCGATGCCGTCCCGATGACATCTGGCCCGAGCACCCACGACATCCAGCGGACCGACTGTGCAGCTGCATGCGACTGGCCGGCAGGCGTGCGCCACAGGCATCGCCGGCGGAGTCCTTGCGTGCATGCGCGCCCCGCCCACGGCCGCATCCGGCCGCAATCCATTCCTCCAGCGCAGCCGCCTTACGGCGCCACGCAGCCCTCATCCTTGCCACGCAATTTTTCCCAGCGCGAGCGTTGTTCCAGGCAGCGCTCGTACGCCTGTTGCTTGGCCGCCTTGGCCTGATCGGCGGCGGTCCGGACTGCGCTGCTGCGCGCGGCCTGCAGTTGCGCAATCTTGGCGCGAATCTGCGGCATCACCGCCATTGCGGCGCGCTCGCCTTCGAGGATCGCCGCACCGCGCTGGTTGAAATCGGCCGAGCCGATATCGTTGACCTTGGGGCGAATGACCACGTCGGCACGTTTGAGTTCGGCCTCGCCCAGGCGCTGGCCCATGATCGAGATCGACTGGTTCACCGTGCCCAGCAGGTCCCCCGGATTCTTGCCGCTGGCCTTGCTGGAAATATCCACCGCCACCACGAATTCGGCACCCAACTGGCGCGCCGCATCCACCGGCACCGGGCTGACCACGCCGCCATCGACGAAGTGATAGTTGCCGATGGTCACCGGCTCGAATACGCCCGGGATACTGCTGGACGCGCGCACCGCCTGGCCGGCATTACCGCGCACGAACACGGTACGTTCGCCATCTTCCAGACGCGTGGCGACCGCTGCGAACGGCTTGCGCAGTTTTTCGATCGGCTTGCCGCCGAGCTGTTCGTTGACGTAGTCCTGCAGTTTCTGGCCTTGCACCAAGCCACCGGAAAACAGCCGCACATCGCGGATGCTGGTCTGGTCGAGCGCGACGGCCTTTTCCTGCATTTGGAACGCATCCATGCCGCTGGCATACAACGCGCCCACCACGCTGCCGGCGCTGGTGCCGGACACCACCACCGGCGCAAAGCCGTTGGCCTCGAGCATCTTGATCACCCCGATATGCGCAAAGCCCTTGGCCGCACCGCCACCGAGCGCCACGCCGATCTTGATGGGCTTGGGGGCTGCGGCCGAAGGTGCCTGCACCACCGGCGCCGGTGTCGCCGGGCGCGGCTCGCCCCCGCAGGCGCCGAGCAGACCGAGCATGGACAACAGGGCGAGCGAGCGGGAGCAGCGGAGCGCGATCATGGCGAGAACGTCGATGGGAAAGGCGAGGGAGAATACACGCGCGCTGTCACTGCTGCGCTGGTGTGGCGTGAGTGGAATTCATTCGGAACAGCATCTTTTGCAGGCGTTGCACTTCCTTCTCCCCGCGGGAAAAGGTGGCGCGTAGCGCCGGACGAGGGTATGAGCGGCACCTGATGCCGTCCCATTCCACCTGTGGCTTCGCCCGGACCCTCACCCCAACCCCGCCTTGCGGCGCGTGGGCGCTCGAAGGCAGGCGCGCCGATGGCGCGCTCGCCCTGCCTTTTCGCCCCGCCGGGAGAGGGCTCCGGTTCCGTGCGGCGATGGACGTGGCTGCGGCCAGGGTGCCGTCATTGCACCAACGGCCCGGTCGCCTGCCTTCTCCCGCCGGGACAGTTTCCTGCTTCATGGAGCAGGAGCTGGCGCAACGCGCCGGACCAGGGTATGCCCCAGCACATGCCAGATGCCTGGAGCGACAAACGCCGCCATGCGCCTTCAGAAGCGCCACGACGCGTGCTTCGCCCCCCGAATCCAAATCGCCATCACGCCCGCCCGCCGCGACACCCGATCAAAACCGGTTATCGCCATCCAGCAACCGCCCCAGGCCGCCCAACACCGAGCCTTCGCCGCGCTGTTGGCCGCCGGCTTGCGGGGCGGCCTGCAGCATGCGGCCGGCCATGCGCGAGAACGGCAGCGATTGCAGCCAGACCTTGCCCGGGCCGGTGAGGGTGGCCAGGAACACGCCTTCGCCGCCGAAGAACATGCTCTTCAGGCCGGCAACGCGGCGCACGTCCATGTCCACGCCGGCGTGATAGGCCACCACGCAGCCGGTATCCACGTCGATGCGCTCGCCCGGGCCCAGCTCGCGTTCGACGACGGTGCCGCCGGCATGCACGAACACCCAGCCGTCGCCTTCGAGCTTCTGCATGATGAAGCCCTCGCCGCCGAACAGGCCGGTAAGGATCTTGCGTTGGAAGGCGATGCCCAGCGACACCCCGCGCGCGCCGGCCAAAAAGCTGTCCTTCTGGCAGATCAGCTGGCCGCCATGCTCGGACAGGCGCAGCGCCAGCACCGTGCCCGGGTAGGGCGCGGCGAAGGCGACCTTGGCCTTGCCGCTGCCGGCGTGGGTGAACACGGTGGTGAACATGCTTTCGCCGGTGACCACGCGCTTGCCGGCCGACAGCAGCTTGCCCATCAGCCCGCCGCCACTTTGACCGGCATGCGAGCCGTCGCCGAACACGGTGTCCATCTGCACCGCCGCGTCCTTGTACATCAGCGCACCGGCCTCGGCGATGGCGCTCTCGCCCGGGTCCAGCTCGACTTCGACGAACTGCATGTCGTTGCCGACAATGCGGTAGTCGATTTCATCCGCGCGCCCGTGCATGCCGGTCAACGGCGGCGGTGCGCTAGCGCCGCCCTGCAGTTCGGTCAGCTGACGGGCCGGCGTCCAGCCATCGAGCCCGTCGCGCCAGGCCAGCGCATCGGGGTGGCGCTGCGCGTGCGCGCGGGCGCTGGCATCGTCGAGGGGGCCGAGACGGTCGGCCTGTCCGGGGTTATGGAAATACCACTGGGCCATCGGGACGACTCCTGTCTGTGTGTGCGGCGAGTCTAAGCGCAGGCGCGGCGGCGGCGTCCCGTGTCCAAGGTCATGCCTGGAAAGCGTGGTTGTGAGGCGGTCATGCGCGCATCCGGCGCGCGCTTGGCCATCGCGCTGCCGAGCATCGTCGGCAGCTCGTGCAAGGACACGCCCTGCGCGAACTGCGGGCGGAGTGTCGGCTACTCGCCCACTGTCGCCCAACAGCGCTCGCCATCGCGCTGCACCCGCACCGGGCCGTCGAACACGGCCGACAGGCTGGCATCGGTGAGCAGCGCCTCACGCGTGCCGTCGGCCACCACCTTGCCGGCGCGCAGCAGGATCACCCGTTCGATCTCGGGCACGATTTCTTCGATGTGATGGGTCACCAGCACCAGCGTGATGCCTTGATGGGCGAGGTGCCGCATCGTCTCGAGCAGGTGCTGGCGCGCCACCAGATCCAGCCCGGTGGACGGTTCGTCCAGCAGCAACGCCTGCGGGCGATTGACCAGCGCACGCGCAATCAGCACCCGGCGGGTTTCCCCGGCCGACAGTTCGGCAAATTGCCGGTCCACGAGCGGCAATGCGCGCGCCAGCGCCAGCGCTTCGCGCGCGCGTGCACGCATGTCGTGACTAATCTCGCGATGTGGCGGCACCACAGAGCTGGCGAAGAATCCGGAGAGCACCGCGCTTTCCACATCCAGCCCTGGCATGTCGGCCAGGTTGACGCTCAGATCGCCGGTGACGATGCCCAGTTGCGAGCGCAGGCGATCCACCTGCCAGCGCGTTTGTCCCAGCACCTTCACGGCGGGCTGGCCGTCGCCGCGCGCCAGCGGGTACAGCTCGCGCGTGATCAGCTTGATGAAGGACGATTTGCCGCAGCCGTTGGGGCCCAGGATCGCGGTGTGCTGCCCCAGCGCAATGCGCAGACTCAGCGCATGCAGCACCCGCACCTGGCCGCGCATCACGCTGGCCTGGTCGAGTTCGATCAGCGGGGCGGCGTTGGCGACAGCAGCAGAAACAGCAGCGTTTTCGGTAGCAACAGTCATACGGGTGACAGCAGACGGAAGTGGGGACGGGGTCTGAATCGCTTTAGAAATGTAGGTGCAACCCTACGCATCCGAAGGGTGAAGTTTGCCGCGATCGCCCCCATCATGTCTGCATCGAATGGGGAGCGCTGCTGTGGAGATGCCGATGTTGTCCGATCCGATCATCGACTTTCTGACTTCCGGCGTGGCAGGGCTGGGCGTGTGGGGCATGCTGGCGGTGCTGCTGGTGTTCACCCAGCTCACCATTTTTGCGGTGACCTTGTACCTGCATCGCAGCCAGGCGCATCGCGGTGTGGATTTCCATCCGGTCATCGCGCATTTCTTCCGGTTCTGGACCTGGTTGACCACCTCGATGATCACCCGCGAATGGGTGGCGATCCATCGCAAGCATCACGCCAAGGTCGAAACCGAGGAAGATCCGCACAGCCCGCAGACCAAGGGCATCTCGCAGGTGTTCTGGCGCGGCGTGGAGCTGTACCGCGAAGCACGCACGCAGCGCGCCGATATCGAGCAGTACGGCAAGGGCGCGCCTAGCGACTGGATCGAGCGGCATCTGTACACGCCGCACGCCAACGCCGGCCCGATTGCGTTGGGCGTGATCAACACGGTGCTGTTCGGGTTGCCCGGCATCGCGTTGTGGGCGATCCAGATGGCGTGGATTCCGTTCTGGGCAGCGGGTGTGGTCAACGGCCTGGGCCACTGGTGGGGCTATCGCAATTTCGAATCGGCCGACACCTCCACCAACCTCACCCCGTGGGCGCTGTGGATCGGTGGCGAAGAATTGCACAACAACCATCATGCCTTCCCGAGCTCGGCACGGTTTTCGATGCGGCGTTGGGAGCTGGATATCGGTTGGATCGCGATCTGCGGCCTGCAGGCACTGGGCCTGGCCAAGGTGCTGCGGGTGGCGCCGTCGCTGGATATCCGCCCCAATATCGCCGTGCCCGATGCCGACACGCTCAAGGCGCTGCTCTCGCACCGCTTCCAGGCTATGACCGACTACCAGCGCAACGTGCTCAAGCCGGCGTTGCGCGAAGAGGCGGCTGCCACCGGCGCCAAGCTGCGCGAGTTGCTGCCGCGTCGTTTGCGCAAGGGCCTGGTCGACGATGGGCGCTGGCTCAAGCCGGACGCGCGGGCGCAGTTGCAGGCCTGGGTGGCGCAGCGCCCGCGCATGCGCACGCTGGTCGAGTACCGTGCGCGGCTGACCGCGGTGCTGGAAGCGCGCAGCCACGATGCGTCCGAGCGGCTCCGGCAATTGCAGCAGTGGTGCCATGAGGCCGAGGCCAGCGGCAATGCCGCGTTGCAGGCGTATGCGGCGCGGCTCAAGGGGTATGCGCTGAGTGGTGCGTAACCCGGGCGGCAGGCGCGCTGTGATGCATGTACATCGGGCGCGTGGCGCGATCGTGCGGGCCGTGCTGGGCGTGTGGTGCGCCTTTCTGCCGGCGGTTGCTGCGCAGGCCCAGGTGCAGGACAGCCAGCAATATCTGCAGCGCATGGATACCGATGGCGATGGGCGGGTGAGCCTGGACGAATATCTGGCCTGGATGAGCTATGCCTTCGACCAACGCGATACCGATCACGATGGCGTGCTGCAAGGCGATGAACTGCCGGGCCGCCGCGGCAAGCCGATCACCCATGCGGCGCATCGCGCCACCCTGATCGCGCGCTTCGCGCGGCAGGATGCCAATGGCGACGGCTACCTGAGCGCACGCGAATTGCTCGCGCCGCCCCGCTGATGCGCACCTTCGCGCGTGGCTGACGCTGCGTTCGGCAAGCTCGGCCGCATGTTCACTCTCGACCAGGTCAGCCGCCGCTACGGCCAGGCCATCGCACTCGATGCTGTCTCGCTGACGTTTGCCAGCGGCATCACGACCGCATTGATCGGCCCGAGCGGCGCCGGCAAATCCACCGTGCTGCGCATGCTGGTCGGGCTGGAGTGGCCGGACAGCGGCACGGTCGCGTTCGACGGCACGCCGTTGCAGCGCGCCAACCTGCAGGCGCAACGGCAACGCATCGGCTACGTCATCCAGGAGGGCGGCTTGTTTCCGCATCTGGACGCGCGCAGCAACGTGACCTTGCTGGCACAGACGCTGGGCTGGACGCGGGAGCGCATCGATGCGCGTCTGGATGTCTTGTGCGCCTTGTGCCAACTGCCGACGGAGTTGCTGGCGCGCTACCCGGCCGAACTCTCCGGCGGTCAACGCCAGCGTGTGGGGCTGATTCGTGCATTGATGCTGGACCCGCCGGCCTTGCTGCTGGACGAACCGCTCGGCGCGCTCGATCCCATCGTGCGCTACGACTTGCAGGCGCAGATGCGCGAACTGTTCGCGCAGTTGGGCAAGACCGTGGTGCTGGTGACGCACGACGTGGCCGAAGCGGCCTATCTGGCCGACCACCTGGTGCTGATGCGTGCCGGGCGCATCGTGCAGCAAGGCACTGCGCGCGAGCTGCTGGAGCAGCCGGCCGACGCGTTCGTGCAGCGCTTTCTCACCGCCCAGCGCAGCATTGGCGATGCCGCATGATGGCGCGTGCGCTCATCGCTGCGGTGCTGCTGATCTGCAGTGCCGGCGCGCAGGCCGCGCAGGTCGCCATCGGTTCTAAGAATTTCACCGAAGCGGTCATTCTTGGCGAAATCGCCACCGCTGCCGGCAAGCGCGATGGTGTGGACGTGCAGCACCGCGCGCAACTCGGTGGCACGCGCATCCTCTGGCGCGCGCTGGAGACCGGGCAGATCGACGCGTATGCCGAATACACCGGTACGCTGGCACAGGAGCTGCTGCAATTGCCCAACGCCAGCCAGGCCGAGCTGCGCGCCGCACTCGATGCACGCGGGCTGGCGATGACCGATTCGCTGGGTTTCCAGAACACCTACGCCTTCGGAATGCAGCGCGAACGTGCGCAGGCGTTGGGCATCGCCTCGTTGTCGGATCTTGCACGACATCCCACCCTCAAGATCGGTCTGAGCAATGAGTTCATGCAGCGCGCCGATGGCTGGCCGGGCGTGCGCGCGGCGTACGCGCTGCCGCAGGCCGCGACCGGGCTGGATCACGACCTGGCCTATCGCGCGCTGCAGAGCGGCGCCATCGAGGTCACCGATCTGTACAGCACCGATGCGGAAATTCCGTATTACCAGTTGCAGGTGCTGCGCGACGACCGCCACTATTTCCCCGATTACCAGGCGATTTTCGTGTATCGCAAGGATCTGGCGCAACGCGCACCGGCGATGCTGCAGGCCTTGCGTGAGCTGCAAGGACGCATCGACGAAGCGACCATGCAACGGCTCAATGCACAGGTCAAACTGGAGCGGCAGTCCGAAGCCGCGGTTGCCGCGCACTGGTTGGGCGTGACACCGGCATCGGAGGCGGACTCGCGTGTGGAGCGTTTGCTGCGGCATACGCGCGAGCATCTGGCGTTGGTGGGTATTTCTTTGGGTCTGGCGTTGCTGCTTGCGCTGCCGCTGGGCGTGCTGGCGGCGCGGCGTCCACGCCTGGGGCAGGTGGTGTTGTCGTTGACCGGCGTGCTGCAGACGCTGCCATCGTTGGCGGTGTTCGTGTTCATGATTCCGCTGTTCGGCATCGGCGCCAAGCCGGCGATTGCCGCGCTGTTTCTGTATAGCCTGCTGCCGATCGTGCGCAACACCCACGCCGGGCTGAACTCGATCCCACGCGAACTGCGCCAGACTGCCCGCGCCATCGGATTGCCCGCGTGGACACGCCTGTGGCGGGTGGAACTGCCGCTGGCCCGCCGCACGATCGTGGCCGGCATCCAGACCGCGGCGGTGATCAATGTGGGCACCGCCACGCTGGGCGCGCTGATCGGTGCAGGCGGCTATGGCCAACCGATTCTCACCGGCATCCGCCTGGACGATCTCGGCCTGATCCTGGAAGGCGCCATTCCCGCCGCGGTGCTGGCGCTGGTGGTCCAGGCCCTGTTCGAAGGACTGGAGCGTTGGGCAACGCCGCGTGGCTTGCGGATCAGCCAACGCGGCTGAGCGGCAGGGCAAGCCTGTTCACGGCTACGCCCATGCGGTTCACGACCACATCGATGCGTCGGAGCGGACCTGGCCGCGATGCGGCATCCCGGTGACGCCATGGCGCGGCCAGGTCTGCTCCTGCACGCAGGCGCCGCTTCATGCGCCTGGCAGCGCCTCAATCACCCGTGACAGTGCATGTTCGGTGACACTCAAATGCGGCGCAATCCGTAGACGTCCGTGCCGCCGGGTGCAGATCACCCCGAGCGTGGTAAGGGTTGTCGCCACTGCGTCCAGCGTATCTGCCGGCGGCTGCAGTGCGGTGAGATGCGGCGCATGTCCGCGCGTGCACCAGCTGCCCAAGCCGCGCGCCTGAAGGGCGGCGTTCCAATGCGTGGTCAACTCGCCCAATGCGGCTGCGATGCGCGCCGGCTGCCACGCGTTGAGTTGTTGCAAGGCCACGGTGGCCATTGCGACTCGCAACGGGTCGGCAACCCCGCCGGCATCGAATCGGCGCGCACCGCTGCGGTACCGCGGCGCGCTGGCCACCGGGAATTCCCAACTGCTGCCTGCATCGCGGCCGATCCAGTGTTCTTCGATCGGCAGCCCGTCTGTGCGCCACTGCGGCGCGACCCATAGCCACGCCAATCCCATCGGCCCGAGCAACCATTTGTGCCCGACGCTGACCACGAAATCCGGTTGCCAGCGGTGCAGATCGGGTGGCAACACCCCCAGGCTCTGGCTCAGGTCCAGCACCAGGGCCGCTCCGCGTGCATGCACGGCGGCACTGATGCGGTCCAGATCCAGCATTCGCCCGTCCAGCCAGTACGCATGCGGCAAGCTCGCAATCCGCAGCGCAGGCGTGTCGGCAATGGTCTGCAGCACTGCATCGGTCAAGCTGCCGCCAGCGGTGGTGGGCACCGCCACAAGATGCGCGCCGGTCTCTGCGCAGCGGCGCTGCCAGATCAACAGATTGGAAGGAAATTGCCCTTCCAGCACCAGCACTGCGTCGCCGGCCTGCACGGGCAGATTGCGCGCGGCCGTGGCCAGGCCGTGCGCGGCCGAGGGCACCATGGCCACCGCATCGGCATCGCCGTCCAATAACGCGGCCGCAAGTCCGCGCACCTGCTCGATCTGCTGTAACCAGGTATCGAATGGCAACCGCCACGGTGCGGCCATCGCATCCACCGCGTCATGCGCCACTGTCTGCATGGCGCGCAACAGCGGACCACGCGACGCCGCATCCAGATAGATGACCCCGGGAGGCAGCGCAAATGCCTGCTGACGCTGGGCCCAATCGAAGGGCCCAGCAAGCGTACTGGACAGAGATGGCGATGACATGCCCACAGCTTACCGCTGGCTGCCACGCTGCCGACACAGCACGTTCACGGGCGCTCCCCAAGCATATGGCGATGTCTGCACTCTCTCCTCTGCTGGGCCACCTCCAGCAACAGCAGTTGACGCTGCTGGAACGCTACGCGCAGACCCGCGCGCTGAGCGACCGTCTCGCCGCACCCTTGAGCGCCGAAGACGCGATGGTGCAGAGCATGCCGGACGCGAGCCCGAGC
The DNA here is from genome assembly GCF_008639345.1 of Xanthomonas phaseoli pv. dieffenbachiae. Taxonomy (NCBI): domain Bacteria; kingdom Pseudomonadati; phylum Pseudomonadota; class Gammaproteobacteria; order Lysobacterales; family Lysobacteraceae; genus Xanthomonas; species Xanthomonas phaseoli. Next base: position 79,155 of record NZ_CP041380.1, read on the forward strand.
AAATGGCACCTGGCGCACACCACCTGGTTTTTCGAACGCTTCGTGCTGCAGGCCGATCCGGCGTATCGCGTGTTCGAGCCGGCCTGGGATTTCCTGTTCAACAGCTACTACCAGAGCGTGGGGCCGATGCATGCGCGGGCCCGCCGCGGCGTGCTCTCGCGTCCCTCGTTGCAGCAGGTACGCGACTACCGTGCTGCGGTCGATAGGCAGATGCAGCAGCGCTTGCGCGAAGGCCTGCTCGATGCCCAGGCCTGCACCGTCGTGCAGCTCGGTATCCAGCACGAGCAGCAACACCAGGAGTTGCTGCTGACCGATATCAAGCACGCGCTGTGGAGCAACCCGTTGCAGCCGGCCTATCGAGACCTGCCCGCGCCGCCTGCGGCTGTTGCCAGCCCACTGCGCTGGCATGCGCGCGACGAGCAGATCGTCCAGATCGGTGCGCCCGCATGGCCACAGGCCGACAGCTTCGCCTACGACAACGAATCGCCGCGCCATCGCGTACTGGTCGGTGCGCATGCGCTGGCCAGCCGTGTGGTCACCAACGCCGAGTTCCAGCAATTCATCGATGACGGCGGCTACCGCAGCGCTGGCGCCTGGCTCAGCGATGGTTGGGCGATGGTGCAGGCACACGGTTGGCAGCATCCCTTGTATTGGGATGCCGATGGCCGCGAGTTCACGCTGGACGGTTGGCGCACGCGCGACCCGCACGCGCCGGCCTGCCACCTGAGCCTGTTCGAAGCCGATGCGTTCGCGCGCTGGGCCGGTGCGCGCCTTCCCACCGAAGCCGAGTGGGAGCAGGCCGCGACCGGCGTGCCGGTACAGGGCAATTTCGTCGACACCGATGCGCTGCATCCGCGTGGCGCCGATGCCGTGGACACCGGTATCCAGCAGCTGTTCGGCGATGTCTGGGAGTGGACCGGCAGCGCGTATTTGCCGTATCCAGGCTTTACCCCGTGGCCCGGATCGCTGGGCGAATACAACGGCAAATTCATGAATGCGCAATGGGTCTTGCGTGGTGGCAGTTGCGCCAGCCCGGCCAGCCATCTGCGTGCCAGTTACCGCAACTTTTTCCCCTCCGATGCGCGTTGGCAATTTGCCGGCATGCGCCTAGCCAAGGATCTGCCTTGAACGCCGCCGCCCATGCCATGCAACGCGCGCACGCCGCGCTGACCGATCTGCGCCCGCAGCCGGACGACATCACTGCCGATGCCCTGGCGGGGTTGTCGCAAACGCCCAAGACGCTGCCGTCGAAATATTTCTACGATGCGCGCGGCTCGCAGCTGTTCGAAGCCATTACGCGGCAGCCGGAGTATTACCTCACCGGCACCGAGCTGAGTTTGCTGGAAGCCAGCATGGGCTCGATCGCTCAGGCGATCGGCGCCGGCGTGCATGTGGTCGAATACGGCAGCGGCAGCGGCCGCAAGACCGAATTGCTGCTGCAGGGCCTGCGCGATGTGGTGGCCTACACGCCGCTGGAAATCTCCCGTACCGCGCTGCTGGAAAGCACCGCGCGGCTGGCCCAGCAATTTCCGCAGATCCAGATGTTGCCGGTGTGCAACGACTTCACCAAGCCGCTGCGCCTGCCCGATGCGCAGCGGCCGGCGCGGCGGCACGTGGTGTTCTTCCCCGGCTCCACGCTCGGCAATTTCGCCGATGCGGCCGCGATCGAATTGCTGGACGCGATGCGCCAGACCATGGGCAGCGATGGTTGCGCCCTGATCGGTATCGATCTGGACAAGGACGCCGGGCTGATCGAAGCGGCCTACAACGATGCAGCCGGCGTCACCGCCGAGTTCACCCTGAACCTGCTGGCGCGGCTCAATCGCGAGATCGGGAGCGATTTCGATCTGGACGGTTTCCGTCACCACGCGGTGTATGTCCGTGAGCGCGGCCGTATCGAAACCTTCCTGGTCAGCCAACGCGCGCAGCAGGTGCGGGTCGGCGGCAAGGACATCGCGTTTGCCGAAGGCGAAGCGATGCAGGTCGAATACAGCTGCAAATACACCGACGCGCGTTTTGCCGAACTGGCTGCCGCAGCCGGGCTCAAGGTCACCCACGGCTGGAACGATGCCAAGGATTGGTTCGGCCTGCGCCTGCTGCGCCCAGTGTGATCCTGCGGGGTCGGCGTGCAGCCGCCGGATGATGCGCAGGTTTCCGCGTTGATCCGGCACCTGCTTGCGCAACGTCGTCCCGAGCAGTCGATCTGTACCTCGGAAGTCGCGCGTGCGTTGAGCAGTGACGCGGCGGTATGGCGGAGCCTGATGCCCCAGGTGCGTGCGGTGGCCGCAGCTGCCGCAAGCGCTGGTGTCGTGCGTGTCACCCAGCAAGGCAGAACCGTGCAACTGCCCGATGTTCGCGGACCGATTCGACTGATGCGCGGGCCGCATTTCGACTGAGGTTGGCCTGCGTACAGGAGTGGTCAGTGACCAGGCCATGCGGGTGTATGCTGATCGGATCCTCTCGGCCTTTACCTATCGAGCCCCCATGGACGGGTTCACGGCGTGTCCCGCGAGCGGTGAGGGCATCGCGCCCGCGAGATCTTCGCGTCCGCCGCAAGGACCAGTCGAGATGGTCGATAGATGCATGGTCTCGAATGAAGCAGCCAACCAACTGTCTGGTGCTGTGTCCGCGCCAAGGATGTCGCAGCCGTGCCCGCTAAAACCATGCTGAGCGGTGCATCAGGCCGCCTGCACCACATGCAACGCCTTGGGATTGCGCCACTGCGCCAGCAGCGCCGCTTCGCGCGCCTTGGCTTCCTGCAGATGCGCATGCTTGACGTGGCCATAGCCGCGAATGTGTTCCGGAATGCCGGCGATCTGCGCGGCCAAACCCACGTTATCGGCATCCAGCCGTTCCAGCAGCATGTCCACGGTGGCACTGTAATCGGCGATCAGCTGGCGCTCGCCACGCCGTTCTTCGCTGTAGCCGAAGACGTCGAACGTGCCGCCACGCAGGAACTTCAACCGCGCCAGCAGCTTGAAGGCGGTGAACATCCACGGCCCGTACTCGCGCTTGATCAGGTTGCCGTGCGCGTCTTTCTTGGCCAGCAGCGGCGGCGCCAGATGGAAGCGCAGCGTGTAGTCGCCCTCGAACTGTTGCTGCAACCGGCGCTGGAAATCGCCACGCGTATACAGCCGCGCCACCTCGTATTCGTCCTTGTAGGCCATCAGCTTGAAGGCGTAACGGGCCACTGCCTCGGTCAGTGCGCTGCTGCCGGGCACGCGTTGCAGCTCGTGCGTGCGTACGCGCTCGACCAGGCTGCGATAACGGTGCGCGTAGGCGGCATCCTGGTAGTCGGTCAGGAACGCGACGCGACGCGCGATGGCCTCGTCCAGCGAGTGCGCCAACTGTTCGTCGTCGAGCGGGGCGGCCGGTGCAGCGACCTCGCCATGCAGCGTGCTGCCGTCGGTCTGCGCCAGCGCACGCGGTGCGCTCTGGCCGCTGAGGTCGTGCTCTTCCCAGCTGCCTGGTCCGCGTGCATGCGGTGTCTCGCCATGCAGATGTGCAGGCGCGTCGGCATCGGCCAGACCCGCAGCGCGTTGCACCGCCGGCAGATCGATCGCCGCCAGGCGCCCCCAGGCGAACGCCTGCTGATTCATCGCCACGGCGGCACCATTGAGTTCGATCGCGCGCATCAGCGCCGCATGCGACAGCGGCACCAACCCGTGCTGCCAGGCGTAGCCGAGCACGAACAGATTGCTGGCGATGGCGTCGCCCAGCAGGGCGGTGGCCAGCTGCGTGGCATCCAGCAACAACGGCTCCTGGCCACCGAGCGCAGTGCGCACACCGGCGATGATCTCGGCAGCGGGAAACTGCAGGTCCGGCTGCGTGGTGAATGTGCCCGGCATGGCTTCGTAAGTGTTGAGCACCACCTGGGTGCGGCCATCGCGCACCTTGGAGAGTGCCCAATAATCGTTGACCACCACCATGTCGCAGCCCAGCACCAGGTCCGCTTCGCCGGCGGCGATGCGCACGGCATGGATGTCGGCGGGCTGGCGTGCGATGCGGATATGCGTGGTCACCGCGCCGCCCTTTTGCGCCAGGCCGGTCTGGTCCAGCACCGTGGCGCCCTTGCCTTCCAGGTGCCCGGCCATGCCGAGCAGCGCGCCGATGGTCACCACGCCGGTGCCGCCGACGCCGGTGATCAGGATATTCCACGGCCGTTCCAGCGCGGTGCGCTTGGGCGGTGAGGGAAGCGTGTCCAGCAGCGTGCTGGCGTCGCGCCGCTTGCCCTTGCGCGGGGCACCGCCATGCACGGTGACAAAGCTTGGGCAAAAGCCCGAGACGCAGGAATAATCCTTGTTGCAGTTGGACTGGTCGATCTGGCGCTTGCGCCCGAATTCGGTTTCCTTCGGCAACACCGACACGCAAAAACTTTTCTCGCCGCAATCGCCGCAGCCTTCGCACACCAGCGAATTGATCATCACCCGCTTGGGCGGATCGATCAGCTTGCCGCGCTTGCGACGGCGGCGTTTTTCGGTGGCGCAGGTCTGGTCGAAGATCAGGATCGACACGCCCTTGACCGTGCGCAGATGCTGCTGCACGGCATCCAGTTCACCACGATCGTGAAACGCGACCTCAGGCGGAAACAGGTCGCGTCGCCGCGTCCATTTGCCGATGTCGTCGCTGACCACCGCAATCTCATGGATGCCTTCGGCGCGCAACTGATGCGCAATGTCGGGCACGCTGAGCGTGCCGTCCACCGGCTGCCCGCCGGTCATCGCCACCGCATCGTTGTAGAGAATCTTGTAGGTGATGTTGACGCCGGTGGCGACCGACTGCCGGATCGCCAGCGAGCCGCTATGGAAATACGTGCCATCGCCCAGGTTCTGGAACACGTGCGGGGTGTCGGTAAACGGCGCCTGCCCCGACCACGTCACCCCTTCGCCGCCCATGTGGGTGAAGGTGTCGGTGGCGCGGTTCATCCAGGTCACCATGTAGTGGCAACCGATGCCGCCCAGCGCGCGCGAGCCTTCCGGCACGGCGGTGGAGGTGTTGTGCGGGCAGCCGGAGCAGTAATGCGACACGCGCGGGAACTGCGCACGTGGTAGCGCCATTTCCGCTTCCTTGGCGTCCATCCAGCGCAGCCGCTGCTGGATCGAATCGGTATTGATCGTGCTCGATGGCAGCAGGCGCAGGATGCGTCTGCCGATCACCGCCGCGATGGTGGCCGGCGTCAGTTCGCCGGTGGACGGCAGGATCCACGCGCCCTGCTCATCGTACTTGCCGACAATGCTCGGCCGCGCACCGGCGCTGGCCGGCCAGTTGTAGAACAGCTCCTTCATCTGGCGCTCGATGAAGGCCTTCTTCTCCTCCACCACCACGATGTCTTCAAGCCCCTGCGCGAACGCGCTGATCCCCACCGGCTCCAGCGGCCAGGTCATGCCGACCTTGTACACGCGGATGCCGATCTGCGCGCAGGCCTGCGCATCCAGGCCCAGGTATTCCAGCGCCTGCAGCACGTCCAGGTAGCTCTTGCCGGTGGTGACGATGCCCAAGCGTGCGTGCGGCGCATCCAGCACCACCTTGTCGATGCGGTTTGCGCGCGCAAAGGCTTGCGCGGCGGCAATCGCATAGCGATGCAAGCGCATCTCCTGGTCCACCGGCGGGTCTGGCCAGCGGATGCTCAAACCGCCCGGCGGCAGCTCGAAATCCTCCGGCAGCACGATGGTGCGGGCGAACGGGTCCACGTCCACCGAGGCGGACGATTCCACCGTTTCGGCAATCGTCTTGAAGCCGATCCAGCGCCCGGTGTAGCGGCTCATCGCCCAGCCGAGCAGGCCCATGTCCAGGATGTCCTGTACCCCGGCCGGGTTGAGGATGGGCATCATCGCGCTGACGAATTCGTCTTCCGACCCGTGCGGCAGGGTCGAGCTGCGGCAGGCATGGTCGTCGGCGGCCAGCGCCAGCACGCCGCCAAACGGCGAGGTACCGGCGGCATTGCCGTGCTTGAACACGTCGCCGCTGCGGTCCACGCCCGGCCCTTTGCCGTACCACATGCCGTAAACGCCCTGCACGTTCGCGCCGGGGAAGAGGTTGGTCTGCTGGGTGCCCCACACCATGGTGGCGGCAAGGTCCTCGTTCAGGCCTGGAGTGAAGGTGACCTTGGCCGCGTCCAGGTGCTTGCGCGCCCGCCACAGTTCCAGGTCCAGCCCGCCTAGCGGGCTGCCGCGGTAGCCGCTGATGAAGCCGGCGGTCTGCAGCCCGGCGTCGTCATCGCGCAGGCGCTGCAGCAGCGGTAGCCGCACCAGCGCCTGCACACCGGACAGGTAGATGCGCCCATCGGTGCGCGTGTACTTGTGGTCCAGCGTGTAGTCCGCATCCACCCGGCCGAGCTCCGGCGTGTTGGCAGAGTCGGGAGAAGAAAGCGCAGCGGTACTGGTCATGGCGTGCCCGGAAAGGGTGGCTGGGCCCCGGTGCATGTCATCTGAAACTATCTGACGCACCCGACGGATTCCAAAACGGCGGCGCAAAGTGTAACAGTCAGCTTTTCCGCACCTATCCCTGTGCGGATGCGCAGCCGACGCGCTGCGGGTAGGATGGGGATGGGAAGGGGTCGTTTGCTGTCAGGGGAAAACACAGTGAAAAGGAAATACGCGTGGGCCGCTCTGGCCCTGCTCGGAGGGGTGTGGTCGTTGGCGCAGGCGCAGAGCTTGCCCAAGCCCAAGGAGTTCTATTTCGACGAAGACCGCGGTACCACCAAGGCCGTGGTGGCCGTACAGGGCCAGGGCGATGCAGTCGTCGACCGGCTGGCGGCGATGGTGCAACGCGACGCCCGTGCGGCCGATCCGCGCGCGCAATTGGCGGCGCTGGCTTATGCGGGCGGGCGCACCCAGTTGGGCGATGAGTTGTATCAGGGCGCGCTGGCGCTGGTCTCCAACGGCAGCCAGCAGTACCGGGCCATCACCTGGAACTATGGGTGGGACCTGCTGCGTGCCGACCAGCCCGACAAGGCGCTGCAGCAATGGGCCAACTTGGCCAATGGCCGTCCGGCCACGCCGGAATGGCTGCCAACCACGGCTGCACTGGCGCTCTGGCGTGCCGGGCGCAAGCAGGAGGCGGTCGAGTGGTATGCCGCAGCCGTGCGCACCTGGCCGGACCGTTGGAGCAGCACCGCCAACTACGCCAGCCTGTTGCCGGAATGGCGCGAAGCCGACCGTGCCAGCCTGGCCGAGGTCTTCGCAGCCTGGCAGGCCAACCCGCCAGCGTTTCGGTAATGCCTCGCCGCGCTGCGGGAGTTCCTGCAGCGCGGGTCGTGCAGTGGATCGACGGGCTGCCGCCGTTTGCCGATAAACCAGGCGCCATCTGGTGCGCCGGCCCGCCGCTTACCTGAAACCAAGACGTCTGACCTTGATGCCGTTCGCTCGGCGAAAGGCTGATCGGGTCTGCCTGTCGCAAGCACCGGCTTGGCACCTTGGCTTGCTGACGTTGCGGGGTCGATGCGGGAGAGCAGAGCATGGGTCTGCGGCGTGGCTGCAGGGCCCTTGCCCGCCCAACCATCGCAGGACACGCCTGCAAGGACGTCCCTGTAGGCTCCGTGGGGGCCTCCATGCCGCCAAGGGTCCTGTGACGGTGAGCGCGCAAGGACCGGTTGAGGTGGTCGATGCGCAGAGTTAAAGAAACAGCCGGTCGAATGGCTGACGCTGCGTCCTTGCTCTTCAATCAAGTCACCAACGCGCTGTCTAGTGCGGTGTCCTGGCCGATTGCGGGGCCGTCGGTGGCATCGAGGCCGCCATCGAACTCCCAGGGACGGGTTCACGGCGTGTCCCGCGCGCGGTGAGCGTACCGCGCAGCCGACGCTGCGAATTTGCTGCAGGGTTTGTCCGCGCACCATCAAACACGGTGCAATGCCGTGTTTGTCCGACGCATCGTCTGGAACAGCGCAGGCGCCGCGTCTTAGCTACGCTGGCTTCGGCATAGGGAAACCATGCGGTAGTGGGAATTGCGCAGTGACCGAAGCTCGGGTGGCGTGCGCCTCGGATCAGCCAGGCCAACGCATCGTCCGATGCGCGTACCGTGCGCTATGCGATCCTGTGCATCGCATTCCAACGGACACGATCGCGCATGGCGGTAGATGCATTTGCCTTGATTCTGGCCATGTTGGGGCTGGGCCTGCTGTTCGCCCGCCTGCGGGTGTTGCCGGACAACAGTGCCGATGTGCTCAACCGCATCGTGCTGTACATCTGCCTGCCGGCATCGGTGCTGACCTATGTCCCGCGCCTGCATCTGGATGCTTCGCTCGGTGGGGTGATTGCCACGCCATGGCTGCTGACCGCCATCATCGTGCCGTTGCTGTGGGGCTGCAGCCGCCTGTTGCGCTTCGGCCGCGCCGAATACGCCGCGCTGCTGATGTGTGTGGTGTTTACCAATTCCAGCTTCATCGGCTTTCCGATGGTGCGCGCGCTGATCGGCGATCACGCACTGCCGTATGCAGTGGTCTACGACCAGTTTGGCACCTTCGTGTTGCTGTCCACGTTCGGGCTGTACGTACTGGCCCGGTACAGCGGCGATACCCCGCCGACCGCACGGCTGATCGTGATGCGCGTGCTGCAGTTCCCGCCGTTGTGGGCGCTGCTGTTCGCCTTGACCCTGATGCCCGAGCAACCGCCGGCCTGGATCGGCGCGGGCCTGAAGAACCTGGCCGATGCGATGTTGCCGCTGGTAATGCTCTCGGTGGGCTTTTCGCTGCAGTTGCGCCTGCCTGCCGACGAACTCAGGCCATTGGCAGTGGGCCTGGTGTTCAAGCTGCTGTTGATGCCGGTGCTGGCCTTGCCATTGTCCTGGGTGCTGGGCCTGCACGGGCAGATGTTGCAGACCAATGTGCTCGAATCGGCCATGCCCACCATGATCACCGCCGCCGCGCTGGCCATTTCGCACCGGCTGGCGCCACGCCTGGCTGCAGCGATGGTCGGCTACAGCATCCTGCTGTCGTTGCTGACGCTGCCTGCGTGGGCCTGGCTGCTGGCGCGGCTGGTGGCATAAGGCGGTAACGCTGGCGGCAGCCAGAGCCCACTCGTACCGCGCGTACGCACGCACGCACGCGCTTGCGCTTGTCCGAGCCGTGGTACGCCAACAGCTGCACCATTGGCGCCATGCTGCAGTGCGACGGCGCGGCTGAGCCAGACGCGTGGACGATCCTGCGCCGTGCCAGGCTCCCATCGTTGCCACGCACAGCGGCGGCACCAGGCCTTGCGCTCATCGGCTGACGGTCTGTGCTGTCGTTGCCTGCCCCGCAGCAGTGCGTTTAACGCGTTTCGACTACTTCCTCACCTTGTCGCGGTGTACGCTGCCGGCCTGCTCCCGGAAGCGAGGCGTGCATGAAGACAGTCCTGGTGGCCGCCTCCAAAGGCGGCGTCGGCAAGACCACGATCGCCACCAACCTGGCCGCACATGCGGCGTTGCAAGGCCAGCGCACCGTGCTGGCGGATGCCGATCCGCAAGGCTCGTCCACCCGCTGGGCAGAGCGCCGCGCCAGCCTGGAAAGTGCGGTCTTGCCGATCGACGCCACCAAGCGCCGCAGCTGGCAGAGCGCTGTGCCGGACGGCACCGATACCCTGATCGTCGATGCGCCGGCCGGTGCCATGGCCGATGACTTGAGCGGATTTCTCGACCACGTCGATGCCATCGTGGTGCCGGTGTTGTCCTCGGCGCTGGATATCGAAGCGGTGGTCGGCTTTCTCAACACGCTGGCCAAGGTGCCGCGCGTGCATCAGCGCAAGCTGCCGGTGGGCCTGGTGCTCAATCGTGCCCGTCCCTGGACCCAGACCTCGCAACAGGCCGCCGACATGATCGGCAGCTGGCCGTATCCGCTGGTGACCCAACTGCGCGACACCCAGGCCTATGTGGTGATGGCCGGCCTGGGCCGCAGCTTGTTCGACTACCGCTCGGCGCAGGTGCGCGACCATCAACAGGACTGGGGGCCGCTGTTCAAGTGGCTCAAGAAGTCCTAGAACCGGAAAGTTCCCATGCGCGAATTGATCTTGTTGCGACACGCCCACGCCGAACCGGCCGACACCGGCCAGGCCGATTTCGATCGCCCGCTGTCGCCGCACGGCATCGCCGAGGCCGAAGCGGCCGGGCGTTGGCTGCGCGAGCAGCGGCTGGTGCCCGACCGGGTGCTGTGTTCCCCGGCCCGCCGCGCCCGCGAAACCCTGGAGGCGGTACTCGAGCTCACCGGCTACATCGAACAACGGCTGGACGAACGCATCTATGAGGCCACGCCCGGCACCCTGGCCAGCCTGGTGGACGAACATCGCGAGGCCGAGCGCCTGCTGCTGGTGGGCCACAACCCTGGCCTGGAACGGCTGGCAGCGCTGATGCACAGCGGCCAGACCGGCGATTACCGCGGCATGCCCACCGCCTCGATCGCGTTGCTGGCCTTGCCGCTGGACGCCACCATCGAGCCGGGCATCGCCCGCCTGACCGCCTTCTGGTGGCCTTGATCCGTGTCATCGTCGCTGCGCTGGTACGCCTGGCTCGCGCTCTGGGTCGTTTTCCCCTGCATGGCGCAGCAGAAGGTGCAGTCGATCGACCCGGCGCAATCGCGTTTCGGGTTCGAGATCAAGACACGCTTCGGGATGAAGATCGAGGGGTTCTTCCCGCGTTTTCGCGGTGACGTGGTGACGTTGGCCGATGGGCGGCAACAGGTGCGCTTCCGGCTGGACGCCACTCAGGTGGAGATCCCCGGCAAGGACCGGTACACCAGCTGGATGCGCGGGGAAGATTTTTTCGACGTTGCGCAGTACCCGGTGGTCGAATTCGAATCGCTGCCGTATGTCGAGGAAGTGGTGAAGCAGGGCGGCGACATCGTCGGCAACCTGACCATCCGCGGAATCACGCATCTGGAAACGCTGCATGTGGTGCCGGCCGAATGCACGCGGCCGGGCTATGATTGCGACGTGATCAGTCGAGGGACGGTCCTGCGTGGACGTTACGGAATGAATGCGTGGCAGATGGCCCTGGGCGACAGGGTGACGTTCATTCTGCGTGGGCGCCTGCAGGAGGCGCGGCGCCCGTGACGTATCTGTTGAGGGTTTGCGTGCTGGCAACGTTGTTGCTCGGCACCGGATGCGCCAGCCTGTCACAAACCGAACGCAACCGTGCCGCCGGTGTCGCCGCTGCGGCACGCAGCACCGTGGTCAATTGCAGCCAGGCCAATCGCTGTGCGCAACCCTCGCCGTTGCGCGCGCTGGGCGGCGAGGCGATCACCGCCTCCACACCGGCGGCGCCGCGGCATTACGCCACCATCGTCGACCACGGCGAAGAATCGCTGGTGGCCCGGCTCAACCTGATCCGCAGCGCCACCCGCAGCATCGATCTGCAAACCTACATCTTCGATAAGGACGACAGCGCCCGCATGGTGCTGGATGCACTGGTGGACGCCGCCCAGCGCGGGGTCAAGGTGCGCATCCTGATCGACCAGTTGTCGGCGATCGCCGATCTGCAGATTCTCGGCGCGCTGGCCAGCAGCCATAAAAACCTGCAGCTGCGCATCTACAACCCCACCTTCGGCAAGGTCAAACTCAATTACTTCGACTACGCCGGCAGCGTGCTGTGTTGCTTCCGCCGCTTCAACCAGCGCATGCACAACAAGCTGCTGGTGGTGGACGACGTGCTGGGCGTGGTCGGGGGGCGCAATTACCAGGACGACTATTACGACTGGGATAGCGAGTACAACTTCCGCGACCGCGACGTGATTCTGGCCGGGCCGGAAGTGCGCGCCATGGCCGCCAATTTCGATGCGTTCTGGCGCGCCCGGCGCAGCGTCCCGGCCGAACGTCTGAACGATGTCGGGCGCCTGCTGCTGGAGCAGGGCGTGCCGACGATGCCGCCGGCACAGTTCCGCCGGCCCGACCGGGTGGCGCGGGTGGACCATGAAGCGCGCGACCCGCAATTCGTGCGCGATGCCTTCGTGACCCCGGCCATGCCGGTGCAGCGTGTGCTGTACGTGGCCGATCTGCCGCAAAAACACCGCCGGGAGCATGCGGCCAAGGCGGTGTCCACCGCGCCGGAACTGGATGGCCTGATTGCCGGCGCGCAGCAGGAAGTGCTGTTGCAGACCCCGTACCTGGTGTTGTCCGACCAGGCGCAGGCGATCTTCCGCACGTTGCGCAAACACCCGCAGCCGCCGCGCATCGTGGTGTCGACCAATAGCCTGGCCGCCACCGACAACCCCATCGTGTATGCGCTGTCGTACAAGTTCAAACGCCGCAACATGCGCGAGCTGGGCTTCAACGTGTACGAGTTCAAGCCATTTCCGCTGGATGCCCCGGTGGATTACGCCAACCTGGTGCCGGACCCGCTCAACCCCGCGTCCGACGTCAATCAGGACAGCCGCGCCAATCGCCTGATCGGCGGCAGCGCAGCGGGCAATGCGATGCGCGGCAGCAGCGGCCCGGAGGGCAACGCCAGCGCGAGTGCCGGCAGCGTGCTGCGCGGCAGTGGTGGCGGCCGTGCGCCGGGCGGGAGCGAGGTCGATCGGCGCGTGTTGCGTACCGAAACGCGGCCATCGTTCCTGGGCACGCGCGCGGTCAACAAGCCGCTGCCGGTGACCCGCGCCGGTGCGCGCATGGGCTTGCATGCCAAGTCGTTGGTGGTGGATCGCCGCATCGGCGTGATCGGTACGCACAACTTCGACCCGCGCAGCGAGAACTACAACACCGAAGCGGCCGTGGTGATCGACGATGCGCGCTTTGCGCAGGCGTTGGCCGCCAGCATCGAGCGCGATATCGCCCCGGAAAATGCCTGGACGGTGGCGCCGCGCGAAAAGCCGCCGGTGTTGGGCGGGTTGAACTACAGCGTGGGCAAGGTCTCCGAAGCCTTGCCGGTGCTGGACTTCTGGCCATGGCGCTACGCCACCAACTACGAGTTCCAGCCCGGCCCGGAGTGTCCGTTCCCGCTGAAGCGGCAGGACCCGCGGTTTCGCCAGTGCTATGTGGCGGTGGGCGATTTCCCGGAGGTCAATGTCGGCCCGAAGTGGCTGCTGGTGCGCATGCTGACCGCCTTCGGCGCCGGGCTGGTGCCGATCCTCTGATCGGCTGGCGTGCCGCACGGGTGGCAGCAGCGGATGCCTGGTGATTGCACGTTGTGGCTGGATGGGCACAGTTGGCTACAGATCGACTCTAAATACACCGGAAATCGCCGAAGCGGCTGCAGTTGCCGCGGGCGGGGGGAGCGCAATGCATCGGCGCCGCCAGCGCATGCTGTCGGCCGCCAGCACTCCTGCCCAGTTGCATCGCACCCCAGGCGCCTGGATGCTCTTGCGCTTCCCGCTTCCCGCTTCCCGCTTCCCGCTTCCCGCTTCCCGCTTCCCGCTTCCCGCTTCCCGCTTCCCGCTTCCCGCTTCCCGCTTCCCGCTTCCCGCTTCCCGCTTCCCCATTCCCCATTCCCCGCCCATGACCTTCCGCGAACCTGTCGATCTAGCCGCCCTCAATGCCGCCAGCCGCGATACCTTGATCGCGCATCTGGGCATCGTCTTTACCGAAGCCGGTGACGACTGGCTGCGCGCCACCATGCCGGTGGATGCGCGCACCAAGCAGCCCTATGGCCTGCTGCACGGTGGCGCCTCGGTGGTGCTGGCCGAAACCCTGGGCAGCAGCGCCGGCAACCTGTGCGTGGATATGTCGACCCAGATCTGCGTGGGGCTGGAGATCAATGCCAATCACCTGCGCGCGGCCACCCAGGGGCTGGTGACCGGCACTGCGCGGGCGGTCCATGTGGGGCGCAGCACGCAGGTCTGGGACATCACCATCGAAAACCCGGCCGGCAAGCGCGTCTGTGTGTCGCGGTTGACCCTGGCGGTGATCGCGCGCAGCGATGGCTGAGTTCGCCCGGCAGCGGCATGCATGGAACAGCGTCATCCGCTGCCGGCACTGCGCGGCGGCCACGCTGCTGTCACAATGGTCGCGCCTCCTTCCCCCGTTACCGGTTCCGTTCGTCGAATGAGCGAGTCATCCCTGGACGCCACGCGCGACGCTGGCGGCGCGTTGCGTTGGTTCCGGTACCTCTACCGGGTGCCACTGTTGTTGCTGCATCTGTGCCTGGGCCTGCCGGTCACCATGCTGTGCGTGGTGGTACCGGCGCTGGCGCGGATCCGCATCGGGCACGACGACACCCTGGAGGAGCGGATGATCCGCTGGTGGCAGGGCACCTTGATGCGGGTGTTCGGCTTTCGGCTGCGCCGCTTCGGGACGCCGCTACCGGGCGCGACCCTGTTCGTGGCCAACCACGTCAGCTGGGTGGATATCTCCATCCTGCACAGCCAGCGGGTGATGGGGTTTGTGGCCAAGCGCGAAATCGCCGGCTGGCCGCTGGTGGGCTGGCTGGCGACCAAGGGCCAGACCATCTTCCACCAGCGCGGCAATACCGAATCGCTGGGCGGGGTGCTGCAGGAAATGCTGTTGCGCCTGCAAAGCGGCAAGCCGGTGGGGGTCTTTCCGGAAGGGCGTACCCGTGGCGGTACCGAAGTGGGCCCGTTCCATGCGCGCATCTTCCAGGCAGCGGTGGAAGCCGGCGTGCCGGTACAGCCGGTGGCGCTGCGTTACGGGCTGCGCGGCAATGCACAGGCGGTGGTGGCCTTCGGCGAGCGCGAGAGTTTCTTCGCCAATATCGTGCGCCTGCTGGGCGAGCCGTCGCGGCTGGCCGAAGTGCATTTTCTCGAGCCGATTCGCGCGCTGGACATCGAAGGCCGCCGTCGCATGGCCGAGACCTCGCGCCAGCGCATCGTCGCAGCGATGGAGTCCTAGCCGACGATGCGCACGCGCCTCTCCCCTGCGGCCAGCCGCAACGCCGGTGCGATGCGCGCATGAATGCCTCCGATTACTTGCCGCCGCGCTGGCTGCGCAACCCGCACGTGCAATCGGTGCTGGGCAGCAGTGCCTTGCGGCGCATCCGCAGCCGCCAGTTGCTGGCCGCCAGCGGCGCGGTCACCAGCGAACACATCCTCGATGGCGGCGACGGTGTGCGCCTGCAGGGCTGGATGAGCGTCCCGCCCGGCGATGCACCGCCACGCGGCACCGTGCTGTTGCTGCATGGCTGGGAGGGCAGCGCCGATTCCAATTACATGCGCCTGACCGCCGCGCGCCTGCTCGGTCTGGGCTACCAGGTGTTCCGGCTGAACTTCCGCGACCACGGCGGTACCCACCATCTCAATGTGGACCTGTTCCACTCCGACCGCATCGAAGAAGTGGTCAATGCCGCCGGCGATCTGTGGCGGCGTTTTCCTGCGCCGCAGTTGCTGGCTGCAGGGTATTCGCTGGGCGGGAATTTCGCGCTGCGGCTGGCGCTGCGTGCGCCCGCCGCCGGCCTGCCGCTGGCGCGCGTGGCGGCGGTGTGCCCGTTGCTGGACCCGGCCGCCACCATGACCCAGCTGGAAAAGGGCCCGCAGTTCTACGACTGGTACTTCCGCCGTAAATGGCGCGAATCGCTGCTGCGCAAGCGCAAGCTGTTCCCCGAGCAGCACGGGTACGACGACGCCACCCTGGCGCTGGACATGCGCGGGCTGATGGCCTGGCTGGCGGTGAAACATACCGGGCACGGCTCGCTGGAAGCGTATTTCGATAGCTACTCGATTGCCGGCCAACGCCTGGCCAACCTGCAGGTGCCGGTCGACATCCTGATGGCCGAAGACGACCCGGTGATTCCGTTCGCCGATTTCGCCGCTTGGCAGTTGCCGGCGCATGCGCAGCTGGAAATCGCGCGCTGGGGCGGGCATTGCGGCTTTCTGGAAAACGCCCGCGGCGACGGTTTTGCCGAACGCTGGGTGGCTGAGCGGCTGGCCGCTGCCCGGTAGCTCGGCGCCGCAGCGCGCATCGTTACAATAGCGGTTTGTCCGGGACCCGCCACCGCCATGCAAGACGCCATTCTTCAAGCCCTGCGCCGCAATGCGGCCGACGATGCGGTGGCGCTGGCCCGCGAGTGGGTCACCAACGCGCCCGATCACGCCGCCGCCCACCGCTGGCTGGCGCTTGCGCTGCAGCAGCAGGGGCAGCCGGCGCTAGCGCTGGACAGCATCGATACCGCGCTGACGCTGACGCCCGAAGATGCCGACCTGCACCTGCTGCGCGCCGGCGCCTTGCTGGCCACGCGCGATCTGTCCGCCGCCGATGCCGCGCTGTCGCGCAGTACCGCGCTGGATCCGAATCAGTTCAATGCCTACGTGATGCAGGCGCATCTGGCGGTGGCCCGCGGCGATCTGGACGAGGCCGAGCGGCTCAGCCGCACCGCCGCGCGCCTGGCGCCGGAACACCCGCAATTGCTGGCGGTCGATGGCGTGGTGGAAATGCGCCGGGGCCACAGCGACCGCGCGCTGGCGCTGCTGACCCGCGCCGCCGAGCAGCTGCCCGACGATGCACGCGTGCTGTTTTCGCTGGGCTTTGCGTATCTGCAGAAGGAGCATTTTGCGTTCGCCGAGCGTGCCTTCGAGCGCGTGATCGAGCTCAATCCCCCCGGCACCGCGCTGCGCGCCTTCATTGCGCAACTGGCCCAACGCCAGGGCCGCCTGGACGATGCACTGGCGGCGATGCAGGGCGTGCTCGAGCAGCCCGGCGGCGATCTGCCGGCCATGCGCCGGCTGGCCGGCGAGATGGAGCTGCAGGCCGGGCGTCCCGACCAGGCCGCCGCGCACCTGCGCCTGGCGCTGGCGCACTGGCCGGCCGACCGCCGCACGTTGCACGCGCTGCTCACCGCCTGGGAGCGGCTGGGCGCGGTGGACGATGCGCGCGACACCCTGGATGCGGCACTGGCCACCTCGGCCACTGCGCACGACCTGTGGCTGGCCCGCCTGGCGGTCGAGCCGGTCGGTGGGCCGCAGGCGCAGGCCGTGATCGAGCGCTGGCTGCTGGCCATGCCCGAACACCTGCCGGCCCTGGAAGCGCTGATGCGCGTGCACGACATGCAGGGCCAGGCCGACGCAGCGGAGATGGTGGCGCGTCAGATCGTGGCGGTGGAGCCGGGCCGCATCAGCGGCGAGCAGCGCATTGTCGAAGCCTTGCTGCAACGCGACCCACCGGCGGCGATCGCCTGCGTCGAATCGTTGATCGAATCGCTGCCTGCACCGCAGCAGACCGTGCTGCGGCCATGGTTGGGCAATGTGCAGGACCGCGCCGGCCAGCCCGATGCCGCCGTGGGTACCTGGATGCAGTTCCACCGCGAACAGGCCCAGCATCGGTTGCCGTTGCCGCCGCAGGCAGCCAAGCAGCCCACGCAGTGGCCTGCGCTGGGCAGCATTCCCGACACCGTCACCGCACGCCCGCTGTTCGTGTGGGGCACGCCCGGCTCGCATGTCGAACGCCTGGTCGCGGTGATGGGCGCGGCCACCCCGCTGGTGCGCGGCGACCGCTATGGCACCACGCCGCCGTCGGATGCGCTGCAGAGCTACCGCACCCTCGAACAGCTGGCCTCCGGCGAACTGGCACCGACGGCGCTGGTGGAAGGCTGGAAGGCGCAACTGCCGCGCCGCGGCATCGACGATGGCAATGTCATCGACTGGTTGCTGTGGTGGGACAACACCTTGCTGACCGCGCTGCGCCCGCACCTGCCCGAGGGCCGGCTGGCGATTGCGCTGCGTGACCCGCGCGACATGTTGCTGGACTGGCTCTCGGCCGGTGCGTCGGCGCCCCTGGCGCTGCAATCGCCGCAGCAGGCCACCGACTGGTTGCTGATCGCACTGGAACAGCTGGCCACGCTGCACGAGCGCGACCTGTACCCCCACCGCATCATTCGGCTGGACGGGATCGAAAACGACCCGCAAGGTATTTCGACGGCCCTGGAACAGGCGTTCGGGCTGAGCTTCCCACTGGTCGAACCGCGTGGCCCGGCGCGGTTGGCCTCCGGCCGCTGGCGCGATTACCGCGGCGTGCTCGGCGCGCAGTTCGATCTGCTCACCCTGATCGCGGTGCGCTTCGGCTACCCGCAGGACTGAGGCGCCATCAACGCGGTCGCGCCCACGGCAGGTGGGCGTGGCCGCAGTCGCGTCGTCGCATCGTGTGCAGGCGCGGCACGTACGCGGCGGTAAACCCGGCCGAGCGCATCAGAAGGTTCCATGGCGGCGTCTTCCGCTGTGGCGCAGACCCAGGCACCCTGATCCGTATCGCTTCCCTCGGAGATCCGCCATGCGTCTGACCAGCAACAGCATCGAAAACGGCAAGCCCATCGCGGTGGAATTTGCCGCCGGCACGCCGGAGGGCTTTGCGCCCAACCGCAATCCGCACCTGGCCTGGAGCGAGGCGCCGGCAGGTACGCAGTCGTTTGCGCTGCTGTGCCTGGACCCGGACGTGCCGACCGTGCCCGACACCGTCGGCCGCGACGACCTGCAGATTCCCGTCGAGCAGCCACGCACCGATTTCGTGCATTGGGCCATGGCCGATATCCCCGCCGATGTGCATGAGATTGCGGCAGGCAGCTGCAGCGACGGCTTCGTGGTCAAGGGCAAGCAGCAGCCAGCCGGCCCGGCCGGTGCCCGGCAGGGCCTGAATTCCTACACCCGGTGGTTCGCCGGCAATGCCGACATGGCCGGCGACTACCGCGGCTACGACGGCCCGTACCCGCCGTTCAACGACCTGCGCGTGCACCGGTATTTCTTCCGCGTGTTCGCGCTGGACGTGGCCCAGCTCAGCCTGCCCAACAGCTTCACCGCCGCCGACGTGCTGTCGGCGATGCAGGGGCATGTGCTGGCCGAAGCGGCGTTGCACGGCACCTACACCTTGAACCCGTCGCTGCGCTGAGTGATCGCGCCGATGGCGGCGCTCGCTCCATCCCCCATGACGCCAGCCACGTTCGGCCGGCGTCGCAGCACAGGCAATCCCCCTTGAACGCATTCCAGATTGGCAATCAAACCGGCCTCGAGAGCCTGGTTGCGGTCGAGATGCCCGAACCAGTTGCAGGGGCTGGTGAGGTCATCGTCGCTCCGCGACTGGTGGGCTTGATCAACCGCGACCTGCAGATCCTGAAGGGCACCTACGGCGGCAAGCTTGCGCCCGCGCGCGTTCCGGTTGCCGAGGGTGTGGGCATCGTGACCTGCGTCGGCGCAGGCGTCAGCCAGGTCGCGCCAGGCGACCGTGTCGTCTGTGGGCACTTTCCCACCTGGCTGGATGGCAGGTTCCGCGCCGAGATGTTCGCCCACGACCTGGGCGTGACCCACGACGGCTGGCTGGCCGAAAAGGTGTCGCTGCCCGCCAGTGCCCTGATCAAGGTGCCTGCGTCGCTGGAGGACGAGGATGTCGCTGCGCTGGCATCGGCCGCGGTGACCGCCTGGCACGCCCTGGTGGAAGTGGCCAGGATCAAGGCCGGCGACCTGGTGCTGTGCCTGGGAACCGGTGGCGTCTCGATGGCTGCGCTCCAACTGGCCAAGCTCCACGGTGCCCGCGTCGCCATCACCTCGTCCAGCGACGACAAGCTCGAGCTCGCACGCCGCCTGGGCGCCGACATCACCGTCAACTACCGCACCCACCCCGACTGGGCCGAGGCGGTGATGCAGCTGTCCGGCGGCGGCGCGGACGTCGTCATCGAGACGGGCGGGCAGGACACCTTGGGCCAGTCGATCAAGGTGGCGGCCGCGAATGCGACCATCGTGGTGATCGGCGTGACCCCCGGCGCGGCCTCGCCGATTCCCGACTACGTGGCGTTGATCCGCAAGAACGTGACCATTCGCGGGATCGCCAACGGAAGCCGGGCGATGTTCGTGGACCTGCTGCAGGCGATCGAGCAGCACCGCATCAAAACCCTGCACAGCAAGACGTTCCGGTTCGACCAGGCGCCCCAGGCCTTGGACTATTTCGCCAAGGCGCAACACGTGGGCAAGGTCCTCATCCGGTTCTGATGCGGGTAGCGGCGTCGCAGGGTGCGCGGCCCAATGCTGCAGCCGCGCTAGCTGCCGGCCTCGATCATCTGGTCGAGCACGTACACCGGTTTGGTACCAGGCTCGCTGCCGGCCGGGTAGCGGGTCACGCGTAGCAGGGTGCGTATGCCGTCTTCATGGTCGAAACCCTCGATCGTGCCCTCGTAGGGCTGCCATGATGTTGCGGCCTGTACGGTGGCAGGTGCGTCCGGGTCGTGCTCGCGCACTTGCAGGCAGCGCCGCGCGGGGTCGGAAACGCAGGGCATGGTCTCTGCGGCGACTTCGATCAACAGCGTCTGCCCCGGCCCGCCATAACCGGTGTCCGCAGTGGGCGTGCCGCCGAAGATCAGCACGGTGCCGTCGCTGCGGGTCAGGGTCAGGCGGGGCGCGGCTGCTGCGTTGTCCATGATCACTGCGAAGCGCCCGGACAACAGGTCGCTGGCCGCGCGCTCCTGCGCCATCCGGCGTGCATCGGCGCACATTCGCTTGCTCGAGACCACCCGGCCAATCTGCACGTGCGCCTCGGCCACGCGGTAGGTGGCGCCCAGCGCGTTGCAGGTCTGGCTGACCTGGATGCGCTGATCGCTGAAATCCAGTTGCACTGGCGGCACGCCGTCGACGAACAGGCTGCGCAAGGCCGTGCCATGCGCATCGCTGGCCCGCTGCAGGTGCCAGTGCTGCGCGCGCAGGGCGGCGCGTAACGGGACATTGTCCGTGTCAGAGGGAGCGGCGACCGGCGCCCGCGCAGCAGCGTGGCTGGAGCCGGGCGGCTCCGGCGATGCACCCGACCCGCAGGCCGTCACGCCCGCCGCCAGCAATGCTGGGGCCAAGAACACGGCACGCATGCGCAGCTCCCGGTGATCGATGCGTCAGTGATACCGCCAGCGTGCGCCCGCGGCAATGACCGGCGTCACGACGTGGACGCCCCGGAGCGCCAACCAACGACCGCGCGCACTGCCAGGCGGGCGCGGGCGCTGCCCGGAATCGGCTGCTGTCGCCGGTCCGCTGCAGTGCCCAGCGTGCCGTCCACAATCTCTCGGGGGCGGCGCTTTGCGTTCCTGGCGCCTGGCCCGCATGGCGCAACCATCGCGACCTGCAGGCCAGGTAGGGGCGGTCGGGTGTCAGCCCGCAGCCGCCGGCAGCCACAGCAGCAGGGCGGCGCCCAGCAGCATGCGGTACACCGCAAACACCGTGAACCGGTGCTTCTTGATATAGCCCAGCAGCCACTTGACCACCACAAAGCCGGTGATGGTCGCCGCCACGAAGGCCACCGCCACGTCAGTCCAGTTTTCGGTGCCGAAACCGCCTTCCTTGTACATCTCCAGCAGCGCGTAACCGCTGGCCGCAAACATGGTCGGAATGCCCACCATGAACACGAAATCCGCCGCTGCCGAGCGCTTGCTCAGGCCCAGCAGCATGGCGATGAAGATTGTCGAGGCCGAGCGCGACGTACCGGGAAAGACACCGGCCACGACCTGCGCCAGGCCCACTGCAATGGCCACCTTCCAGGTCACCACATCGCGCTCGGGCAGCTTGCCGGCGAAGTGTTCGGCCACCAGCATCCATACCCCGCCGATCAACAATGCCCAGGCGACCGGTTGGAGCGTTTCGGGCAATTGCCAGCCGGCCTTGCGCACGACCAGTCCGACCACCGCGGTGACCAGGAAGGCCACGCCGACCTTGAGCACGTAGTCGCGGTTGGCGCGCTCGCCCAGGCCGGTGGCCAGGCCCCACAGGCGCTGCCGCAGCGCCAGGCAGATGGCCAGGATCGCGCCGGCCTGGATGACGATATTGAAGAAGTCAGAACGGCGTCCGAGCCATTGTTCGGCAATCAGCAGGTGGCCGGTGCTGGAGATCGGCAGAAATTCGGTGAGGCCTTCGAGAATGCCCAACAACAGGGCGGAAATCAGATCGGACATCGGACTGGGCAGGGGTGAGGGAGGCGCCAGGATAGTGCATTGCGGCATGCACCACATTGGTGCGTTCGGTTTTGCGTTTTGCACTTAGATGGTGCGGTACAGGTGCTACGGTCGCGAGCGATGTCAGCAAAATCAAGGGCTTGTGAAGCGCGATCGCTTGGCACGGTCCCTGCTGTAGTACCGCCCACGAGCCACTTAACTCCTGCTGAGGTTTCTTCCGATGTCCGTGGAAAATGTTGAAAAGCTGATCAAGGACAACAAGGTCGAGTTCGTCGACCTGCGCTTCGTCGATATGCGTGGTGTACAGCAGCACATCACCTTCCCGGTCAATATCATCGAGCCGGCGCTGTTTGAAGAAGGCAAGATGTTCGACGGCAGTTCGATCGCGGGCTGGAAGGGCATCAACGAGTCGGACATGGTGTTGCTGCCGGACGCGGGCACCGCGTACCTGGATCCGTTCTTCGCCGATCCGACCCTCGTGCTGACCTGCGACATCCTCGACCCGGCCACCATGCAGAGCTATGAGCGCGATCCGCGCGGCATCGCCAAGCGCGCCGAGGCCTATCTGAAATCCTCCGGCACCGCCGACCAGGCGTTCTTCGGCCCGGAGCCGGAATTCTTCATCTTCGATTCGGTGCGCTTTGCCAACGACATGGGCCACACCTTCTTCCAGGTGGGTTCGGAAGAGGCGGCCTGGAACACCGGCGAAAAATACGACGGCGGCAACAGCGGTTACCGCCCGGGCGTGAAGGGCGGCTACTTCCCGGTCCCGCCGACCGACAGCCTGCACGACCTGCGCGCGGAAATGATCAAGACGCTGGAGCAGGTCGGCATCGAAACCGAAGTGCACCACCACGAAGTGGCCACCGCCGGCCAGTGCGAGATCGGCACCAAGTTCAGCTCGCTGGTGCAGAAGGCCGACGAACTGCTGACGATGAAGTACATCATCAAGAACGTCGCCTACCGCAACGGCAAGACCGCCACCTTCATGCCCAAGCCCATCGTGGGCGACAACGGCTCGGGCATGCACGTGCACCAGTCGCTGGCCAAGGGCGGCGTCAACCTGTTCACCGGCGACGGCTACGGCGGCCTGTCGCAGCTGGCGCTGTGGTACATCGGCGGCATCTTCAAGCATGCCCGCGCGATCAACGCCTTCGCCAACTCCGGCACCAACAGCTACAAGCGCCTGGTCCCGGGCTTCGAGGCGCCGGTGATGCTGGCCTATTCGGCGCGTAACCGTTCGGCCTCGTGCCGCATTCCGTGGGTCACCAACCCGAAGGCGCGCCGTATCGAAATGCGTTTCCCCGATCCGTTGCAGTCCGGCTACCTGACCTTCACCGCGCTGATGATGGCCGGCCTGGACGGCATCAAGAACCAGATCGACCCGGGCGCCCCGAGCGACAAGGACCTGTACGACCTGCCGCCGGAAGAAGAGAAGCTGATCCCGCAGGTGTGCTCCAGCCTGGACCAGGCCCTGGAAGCGCTGGACAAGGACCGCGAGTTCCTCAAGGCCGGCGGCGTGATGAGCGACGACTTCATCGACGGCTATATCGCGCTGAAGATGCAGGAAGTCACCAAGTTCCGCGCTGCGACCCACCCGTTGGAGTACCAGCTGTACTACGGCAACTGAGTTCCACCGCGGTGATGGCGGAGGCCCCCCTCCCACCTCCGCCATCGCCGCACATGTTCGATCGATCCAGGGCTCCGGCCGTGGATCGCAGGGGTAACGAGAGAACACATCGTTCGCGGCGCGCGGGCCTGACCTCTCCCACGAGGCGGATGCATGGCATCTGCTGGGGTCCGCGCAATCGCGAACGATCGGATGCCGGGGTAGGCATCCAGGTGACTGACACCGCCGGGCGGCGCAATGCCGGCCGGTTCTTTCCACCATTCGGGGTATGCGCATGAAATTGATCACCGCCATCATCCGGCCGTTCAAGCTCGACGAGGTCCGCGAGGCCTTGTCTGCAGCTGGCGTGTCGGGCATCACCGTGACCGAGGTCAAGGGCTTCGGGCGCCAGAAAGGCCACACCGAGCTGTACCGCGGCGCCGAGTACGTCGTCGACTTCCTGCCCAAGATCAAGATCGAAACGGTGGTCACCGACGACCGTCTGGACGCGGTGGTCGAAGCGATCCAGAACGCCGCCGGCACCGGCAAGATCGGCGACGGCAAGATCTTCGTCACCGCGATCGAGCAGGTGGTGCGCATCCGCACCGGCGAGATCGGCGCCGATGCGCTCTGACCCCACCAGCCCCGGAGTTCGTATGAAGACAGCTCTTTTTGCCGGGTGGAAAGCCCGGTTCTACAGCGTGTGCATGCTGATGCTGTTCAGCGCGCTGATGGTGGGCGGCATGGGCAGTGCGCATGCGCAGTCCACCCCGCAGGTCACCCCGCTGCCGACCGAGCCGGTCACCACCGAACCGCTGCCGTCGGCGCAGCCGGCCACCCCGCCGGCCGCCGCCGCCGAAGCCGCACCGGTGGTGGAAAAGGGCGATGTCGCCTGGATGCTGACCTCCACCCTGCTGGTGCTGATGATGGTGGTGCCGGGCCTGGCGCTGTTCTACGGCGGCATGGTGCGCGCCAAGAACGTGTTGTCGGTGCTGATCCAGGTCGCCACAGTCTTTTCGCTGCTGACCATCCTGTGGGTGTTGTATGGCTATAGCCTGGCGTTCTCCGGCGAAGGCGCGTGGATCGGCAACCTGGACAAGGCGCTGCTCAAGGGCGTCACCATCGAAACCCTGGCGGCCACCTTCACCAAGGGCGTGAGCCTGCCGGAATACGTGTTCGTCGCGTTCCAGGCGACCTTCGCCGGCATCACCGGTGCGCTGATCGTGGGCGCCTTTGCCGAACGCGCCAAGTTCGCCGCGGTACTGCTGTTCTCGGTGATCTGGTTCACCTTCGGCTACCTGCCGCTGGCGCACATGGTCTGGGCCACCGGCGGGTACCTGTTCGGACTGGGCGCGCTGGATTTTGCCGGCGGCACCGTGGTGCATATCAATGCCGGTGTTGCCGGCCTGGTCGGCGCCTATTTCGTCGGCAAGCGCGCCGGGTTGGGGCGTGAGGCGATCAAGCCGCACAACGTGACCCTGACCTTCGTCGGCGCCTCGCTGCTGTGGGTGGGCTGGTTCGGCTTCAACGCCGGTTCCAACCTGGAAGCCAATGCCGGTGCGGCGCTGGCCTTCCTCAACACCTTGCTGGCCACCGCCGCCGCCATCCTGGGCTGGTCGCTGACCGAGAAGATCATCAAGGGCAAGTCGTCCGCGCTGGGCGTGGCCTCGGGCATGGTCGCCGGCCTGGTCGGTATCACTCCGGCCTGCGGCACCGTGGGTCCGTTCGGTGCGATCGTGATTGGTCTTGCCGCCGGCGTGCTGTGCGTGTGGGGCGTCACCGGTCTGAAGCGCCTGCTCGGTGCCGACGACAGCCTGGACGTGTTCGGCGTGCATGGCCTGGGCGGCATCATCGGCGCCATCCTCACTGGCGTGTTCTCGGCGGCCTCGTTGGGCGGCCAGAAGGGCGGCGATTACGACATCGTCCACCAGGTCGGCATCCAGGCGCTGGGCGTCGGGATCACGGTCGGCTGGATCGGCGTGGTGTCGGTGGTGGGCTTTCTGGTCGCCAAGCTGGTGTTCGGCCTGCGCGTCAGCGAAGAAGCCGAGCGCGAGGGCCTGGACATCACCTCGCACGGCGAAGCCGCGTACGAGTCCTGAGCATGCACACCCGCGGCCGCGCTGCCGCGGGTGGCGCCACGACCCGGCCGGGATCGCCCAGCCGGGTCCGTTTTTTCCCGCCGCCCGTTGGGCGCGGAACCACTGCCGAGGTGCCTGCATGACCAGCCCCACGCCCATGACTGCCGGCGCGGATGCACGCTGGATCGGTGCGACCCGCCTCCGTCCGGCCTACATGGTGTCTCCGTACGCTTCGCTTTGCGCGACATCGATGCATGGCGCTGCCGTTTGCACTAAATTGGTGCAATGGTGACGTCCTCTTCCATGCCATCGCTGGACAGCCTGGGCACACCGGTCGCCTGGGCCGACCGCGAGGGCCGCGTGCTGGGGGTTAACCCGGCGTTTGCCCGCTGGCTCGGGGTCAGCGCACGGCGGTTGGTCGAACAGCCCCTGGCCGCGCTGGAAGTGCAGGGCGACGCGCTGGCGCGCTTTCTGCTCAACGACGAGCGCGACGTCTTGCGTCTGCACCGGCTGGCGCTGGGCCTGCCCAACGACGCGCCGCGCTTTGCCGAGGGCTGGCTGTCGCGGCTGGACGATGGCGGCTGGCTGCTGGAAACCCACCCGGTCGACGAATTCCCCGCGCTCGATCCCACCCACGCCCTGCCCAACGCCTTGAGCGCTGCGCTCAAGGGGCTGGCGCACGAGCTGCGTAACCCGCTGGCCGGGCTCAAGGGCGCCGCGCAGTTGCTGGCGCGCCGCGCGGCCGGGCGCGATGAAGACGAACGCGAACTGATCGAGCTGATCGGCACCGAGATCGAGCGCCTCAACACCCTGCTCGAACGGCTGCTCTCGCCCACTCCGGCGCGCCCGCACGATCGCCTCAACATTCATGTGGTGCTCGAACGGGTGTTACGCCTGGCCGAAGCCGAAGGCGGCTGGTCGGTGCAGGTGCAGCGCGATTACGACCCCAGCATTCCGGACATTCTGGGCGATGGCGACCGTTTGACCCAGGCGGTCTGGAACCTGGTGCGCAACGCCTTCCAGGCCGGCGCCACGCGCGTGACGCTGCGCACCCGCGTGGAGCACGGCCAGCGCATCCGCGACCGCGTGCATGCGATGTCGCTGCGGCTGGAGATCATCGACGACGGCGGCGGCGTGCCGGAAGAACTGGCCGAGCACCTGTTTCTGCCATTGGTCAGCGGCCGTGCCGAAGGCAGCGGGCTGGGCCTGGCGCTGGCCCAGCAGGTCTCGCGCGAACACCACGGCACGCTGACCTATCGCTCGCGTCCGGGCCATACCGTTTTCACCCTGCTGCTGCCCGAGCTGGCCGGCGATCACGACAAGGAGCATCCACATGGCTGAGGCCGCCGGCGTATCCCACATCTGGGTGGTCGACGACGACCGGTCGGTCCGGTTCGTGCTGTCCACCGCCTTGCGCGATGCAGGCTACGCCGTGGACGGCTTCGACAGCGCCGCGGCCGCGCTGCAGGCGCTGGCCATGCGGCCCACGCCGGATCTGCTGTTCACCGACGTGCGCATGCCCGGCGAAGACGGCCTGACCCTGCTCGACAAACTCAAATCCAAGCACCCGCAGTTGCCGGTGATCGTGATGTCGGCCTACACCGATGTTGCCAGCACCGCTGGCGCCTTTCGCGGCGGCGCGCACGAGTTCCTGTCCAAGCCGTTCGACCTGGACGATGCGGTGGCACTGGCCGCGCGCGCATTGCCGGACGCCGATGCCGGCGTCGAAGAGATCCTCGCCACGCGGCTGGCCGAAGGCTCGGCCTCGTTGATCGGCGACACGCCCGCGATGCAGGCCTTGTTCCGCGCGATCGGCCGCCTGGCGCAGGCGCCGCTGTCGGTGCTGATCAATGGCGAAACCGGTACCGGCAAGGAGTTGGTGGCGCGCGCGCTGCACAACGAATCCCCGCGTGCGCGCAAACCCTTCGTCGCGCTCAACACCGCCGCCATCCCGGCCGAATTGCTGGAAAGCGAGTTGTTCGGCCACGAAACCGGCGCGTTTACCGGGGCGACCAAACGGCATATCGGCCGCTTCGAACAGGCCGATGGCGGCACGCTGTTTCTGGACGAAATCGGCGACATGCCATTGCCGCTGCAGACCCGGCTGCTGCGCGTGTTGGCAGAGAACGAATTCTTCCGCGTCGGTGGGCGCGAATTGATCCGCGTCGATGTGCGCGTGATCGCCGCCACCCACCAGGACCTGGAAGCGCTGGTCGAACAAGGCCGCTTCCGCGCCGATCTGCTGCACCGCCTGGATGTGGTGCGCCTGCAATTGCCGCCGCTGCGCGAACGGCGCGGCGACATCGCGCAACTGGCCGAAAATTTCCTGGCCATGGCCGGGCGCAAGCTCGACATGCTGCCCAAGCGGCTCTCGTCGGCCGCGCTGGAAGACCTGCGCCAGTACGACTGGCCGGGCAATGTGCGCGAACTGGAAAACGTGTGCTGGCGCCTGGCGGCGCTGGCGACGTCGGACATCATCGACGTGGTCGACGTGGACGCCGCACTGGCGCGCGGCGGCCGTCGTCACCGCAGCGGTCGCAGCGACGGGCAGTGGGACGACATGCTTTCCAGCTGGGCCGCGCAACGCCTGAGCGAAGGTGCCCAGGGCCTGCACGCCGAAGCGCGCGAGCGCCTGGACAGAACCTTGCTGGAAGCGGCGCTGCAACTCACCCAGGGCCGCCGTGCCGAAGCCGCCGCCCGCCTGGGACTGGGCCGCAACACCGTCACCCGCAAGCTGGGGCCGGGCCGCAAGCGCCGCTGATCAGCCCGCACGCGGAGGTGAGCCCTCTCCCACCTGCGTGAGAGGGCGTGAGGGGCACCTGCAAAAAGCCGGACTACGCGCAGGTGTTTGAGCCACACAGCGAAACAGGCGAGCTTGACGAGCATCGCGGCACGCGTGCATGAACTCTTCGTTGTTTGCTCGCACGCGCCACTGCCTCGAGTCAGGCGGCGCGCGACGCCGCCATCCGTCCTTCGAGCAGCTTCCCTCGCACGCGGGAGAAGGCAAGACGGTCGGGCAGGGCGGGCATCGCGCTTTGCAGTCGAGTTCCTCTCCCGGCTGCGGGACAGGGGCGGTGCGAGCACGTTTGCGCATCTCCGGCCAGCGACACCTAGCCCGTAAACTCGTGGGCTGTCCCAAGTGCATTTCATGACACGTGAACATGCACCCGCATAGGTTTCCAGCCTGATCAGGAGAACTGCTCGATGCGTTACCGGTCGCCCACGATCGTTGCCCTCACCGCGCTGGCGCTGGCCGCCTGCAGCAGCACGCCGCCGCCGCCCAAGGCGCCTCCGCCGCCAGCAGCGCGGGTAGTGCCTGCGCGCCCGGTGCAGCAAGCCGAGGCGGCGCTGGCATCTGCCTCGGGCAGCCTGGTCAGCGGTCGGGTAGTGCTGGTGCCGGCGCTGCAAGGCATTCGCCTCACCGGCACCATCGGCGGCTTGCGTCCGGGCGCCGTGTCCGGATTCCATGTGCACGAACGCGGCGATTGCAGCGCAGCCGACGCCAGCAGCGCCGGCGCGCATTTCAACCCGGCCGGTTCGCCGCACGGGCGTGCCGGTGGCGGCGCGCATCATCTGGGCGACATGGACAATCTGCGTGCAGACGCCGAAGGCGTGGCGCATCTGGACATGATTCTGTCCGGCATCAGTCTGGGCGATGGCGCCCCGACCGACGTGATCGGCAAGTCGCTGATCGTGCATGCCGACCCCGACGACTATCGCAGCCAGCCCAGCGGCAATGCCGGTGCGCGCCTGGCCTGTGGCGTCATTCGCGTCACCCAATGGGGCACGCCCCCTTCGCAGCCCTGAGTCGGGGCATCAACGGCTGCAGTTGCGGCCTTTCTTCAGGAGTACTCCATGCGCATTGTTCCGACCACCTTGTTTCTGGCCACCGCCCTGGTGCTGACTGCGTGCAAGCGCGATGAACCAGCGCCGGCCGAGCCGGCACCCGCACCGCAGGCCAGCACGCCGGCCGCAGCGGCGCACGGTGGCGAACACGCCGCCTCCATGGTCACCGAAGCGGCAGCCACCACCACCGCGACCGCCGAGCTCAAGCCGACCAAGGGCAATGACGTCAAAGGCACGGTGACGTTCAAGACCGTCGACGGCGCGCTGCGCGTCACCGGCCAGCTCAGCGGCCTCAAGCCCAATACCGAGCATGGCTTCCATATCCACGAAAAGGGCGATTGCAGCGCACCGGACGGCAGCAGCGCCGGCGGCCATTTCAACCCGTCCCAGTCCGATCACGGCAATATCAGCGCCGACCCGCACCACGGCGGCGACATGCCCAACATCACCGCCGACGCGCAGGGTAACGCCACCATCGACGGCCCGGTCTCCAGCAACGTCAATCTGGGCAAGGCCGACCAGTTCGATATCGCCGGCCACGCGGTGATCGTGCATGCCGACGCAGACGACTACAAAACCCAGCCCACCGGCAACGCGGGCGGCCGCCTGGCCTGCGGCGTGATCACCACCGACAACGCGCAGGCGGCGACCAAGTAAGCGCGCTGCGTTGCGCCATGGTCCAGGCTGCGGCGCAACGCTTCAATCGCAGATCAAATTTGTTGAATGCTCACCCGGCGCTGAGTCACGTCAGCGCGATGAGGTAAGGCAGGGGGGCGATTAACTCGCCCTAGTCGCTGCTGGTCATCGACTTTCCTGCATAGAATGCCTGTGCAGCATCCTTGCAAATCTGCTCATAGAATGCATCGGCGTCTTCGGTGGTGTAGCCGGCACCCACGAAGCATCCGCGTGCGATTTCATGAAGCGAGTGCCGGATGCTGCTGGCATCGTCGTATACAGCATTGAGGCAGGCAACCACGACACCGACATCCTCTTTCGAAAGGCGCGGCTCTCCGCTCATCAAGCGTGCATGGTTGATGCATGCAACGGCATTTGCACTAGTGAACGAGTCGCCCAGGCCAGAGCAGTCTTCAAAGCCGGTGCCTTCTGCGTTGAGTTTGAAGTGCGCGATCGGCAGGCCTTCCATGTTCTTCTGCTTAGCCATTTTCATGAAGTCTGCAAGCGTTTCAGGTTGATCCTGCAGACGTCTTGACTGAATCTTCGTTTCCAGCTTTTGCAGTAACGGTCCGGCGATGCTGGTATTTCTTTTCAGGACACTGATGGAGGGATCTTCGAACATCAGGGTCGCATCGATCCTGTCGGTTTGCTCTTGCGATAGCAGTCCGTTGGCGATCAGGGTCTTCATGATGATTTTCTCCGGGTGACCCCAATGCTCGTCGGCTGCATAGACTTGCCGGAAATTCAATATTGCCTGGCCGGCGGCGTGCTGTGCTTGCTTGCCAAGCTTGTCAGTGTCCTCCAGTGCCCGTTCAAACGATTGCATGCACTGCTTCAGGGACAGTGCCTTGTCGCTCTGTGAGGCCTGTTTGAAGTGCTGCATGCCGCGGTTGATGAAGGGCCGGGTGATCGAGCGTGAGGTATATCCACTTGCTCCGGTTTGGACGTTGGGCACGCCAACCAACGAGTACTTGTTTTTCCTGTCGTACAGCTCGCTCTTGCTCAGGTCCGGATCCGCTGGCATTTGCTCAGGTGCATACTTGGTAATGCACTCCCGCTTGATCCGCTCCCCCTTGAGGCAAGCGAAGTTGGTGAGAAGCGATTCCCGCGCGGCTTGGCTGTCGAAAAGATGACCGACATAGACCTTGGTCGCCGCGCGGTAATCGGTCATGGTGGCGAACTGGTTGGAACCGCACGTTCTGATCGGTACAAAGGGGCGGCTATGGGATGCACGCTCCTCCTCAGTGGCACTGTGGTACCGGGCGTAATACGTCTCGGCCTTTGCGCATCCTTTATCCAAACGATCATTACTGGTAAAGCCGCCTTTGCCATCGACCAGCGATGTCGTGGACAGAAAGAAATTGTCTGCAACATAGCCAGCACCGGCGATGCCCAGGGCGTACTTGGCCGCCCGAGATGCCCATTGTCCGCCCCGGCCCCCGTTGTTTTGGCGTGCGCCTTCTTTTTCGCCGGACTTCCTCTGCGCTCCTTGCCTGGCGTTTCGCGCTGGCAAGGCTGCCAGCAAGCCTGCGGTCTCATTTTTGTGGAGCGATGTGGATGCCGACGCAGAGGGGGGCTGCGTTGACGCTGCATCATGGGCAAGAAACCGTTGAATGGCAGTCAATGGGAGTTGGGCTTTGGTGCGCATGGATGTATCTCTCAAGTGCAGGACAGAAACCGGCGACGCCGCCGAATGCATGCTCGGAGCCATCGGAGCTTGTTGACTAGGCGAAGTGCTGATGGACGAATGGAATAGGGCCTATGAAAAGCATGGCCGCGCGTTACCGACGACATATCGATCGACTCTGCGGGTATCACATGGAAGATTGCTATCAGTCCGCGGTGAGGCTGTGTTGACTGTGCGTGCCTGAGCTGGCGGCACTCATCGACCGTGGTGAGTCACCAGCGATCCGGAGCGACAAGCCATCGGGATGACAAGAACGTAAATGTGCATATAACGCCGTGTATTCCACTGCTACCGGATTAACGACCTATTTTCCTGAAGGCCTGAGCTGTCTGCATCTCGAATGCGAAAAAGCGATGTCACAAACGAGTGGCTGTGCGAAAGCTCGGCGATCGCACCAGGCGGACCGATGCATTTCGGTTTGGTGTAAGCGTGTCCGCATCACGTTGACTCGGGAAGGCTTGAATAATTACAACTCCCATCAGACGCTTGCAAAAAAGACACACTGAGCCGAATCGGAAGATGGCGATGCAGCTTTCTTTGGAGGCGCGGAGTACACCATGCGCGCACGCGGCGCGAGGTGTTCTTGGCACAGATGGATCAGGTTGTGACATGGCAGGCCCTTCCTGGCGCTGATCGCGCCGTATCAGCCGACGTTGGTGCAGTCGGGCGAGAGCCGTATGGGATGAAGACGACGCTGCGTCTCGTTAGCAAGCCCCGGAACAGCACCCGCCTGAGCGGTGTCCATTCCGAACGGCATGTAACCGACCACAGCGCGGTTCTCTACGCCGTCTACGCCCGGATGCCCGACCGAGTGCAAAACGCCTGATACGGCAAGTCGAAAAGCACGAACGTCAACGATGCACAGGCCTAGGTGATCCGACCGGAGCCAGCGGTGGTCAGTCGATGAGATGCTGGCAGGGGCCGCAGAAAGACAGGTGCCTACCGCCACCGGGAGGTAGATGCGGGTTTTGGCTGCAACGCCGCGGGCCTACAGGTGCGCTTCACATGCCGGCGATGTTTCGGTGCCCACGCCAGCGGATAAGCGCGCTGCCTGTCGTCATACGGCGGAACTATGCCGTCGCGTGACGGTAGAAGCGGTGCTGCCGCCAGGCGCGACCGTGCAGGTCGGGCAGGCAGTGCGCATTGGTTAGGCCGCCAGCGCCTGCCGCGGATCCTGGCCCGGCTCGATATGCACGTAAAGCACAGGTAGCCCGTGCGCTTCCAGCACCGCGGCCATCTGCCGCTGGCGTGCCAGATAGTGCTCGTACACCCCGCGCAGGCGTTCGCAGTCTTCGCGGTCGTGCGCGTAGTAATCGCACCAGCCTGCCGGGTCGAACAGGGCGATGCGCACTTCGCCTTCGGTGTAGCGCAATACCGGTTCGGGGGGCTGCTCCAGCCATTCTTCGGTGTGCGGTGCCAGCAGTGCGGCTTCGATCAGCGGCCACAGCGGCGCCAGGCCCTGATTGTCGTACTGCATCGACATCATCGCCGCCAGATCGTTGGCGGTGAGATACCGCGCATGCTCGATGCGGGCGCCGAAGCTTTCCTGCGCCAGCAACGCGGTATCGGCCTGCGCCATGCCTTGGGCCAGTAGCACCTCTTCCATCGCATCGGCCACGGTGGCAACCGTCTGCGGGTCGCCGGAAAGCACGAACGGCAGCACGCGCAACCCACCGCCGACCAGTTGCGCATCGGCCTGGAACGGCAGCGGAATCTCGCCTTGCGCGTCGGCACCGAAGGCCAGCACCCGCGGGCCCTGGTCGCGCCCTGGCGCACGCGCCTGCAGCTCTTCCAGGCGCCGGTGCAGCGGCCAGCCCGGTCGCAGTACCTCGGCCGGATCGAAATGCGCCAATGCCACGCTCAATTCCAGATCGCGGACTTCCGGGATCCATTGCGCCAAGTCGCGGCCGATGCGTTCGGCCAGCATGCCGGCCTGCGCCGGCACCAAGGCGCCGCGCTCGGGGGCGCTTCCGCCGGTCAATTCCAGCGCCAGCACACCCATGGCGGTGACGCTTTGTTCGGTCTTGCTCATGATTCGCGGTTGGCCCATCACGGGGTCGAAGCTACACTGCGGCGATTATGCCTGCCGGCCCTGTGCAGGCCATGTCCCCGAGTCCTCCATGCCAGGTCAACCGATGCCCGCAGCCCGTCCCGTCGCCATTCTGGGCGGCGTTCGTATCCCGTTCTGTCGTCAGAACACCGCGTATGCGGATGTGGGCAACCTGGGCATGTCGGTGCGCACGCTGGGCGCGTTGGTCGAGCGCTTCGGGTTGCATGGGCAGCAATTGGGCGAAGTGGCGATGGGCGCGGTGATCAAGCACTCCGCCGACTGGAACCTGGCGCGCGAGGCGGCGCTGTCGTCGGGTCTGTCGCCGCTGACGCCGGGCATCACCCTACAGCGCGCCTGCGGCACCAGCCTGGATTCGGTGATCACCATCGCCAACAAGATCGCGCTGGGGCAGATCGACTCGGGTATCGGCGGCGGCTCTGACACCACCTCCGAAGTGCCGATCGTGTACGGCAAGAAGTTGCGCGCACGGCTGCTGGCTGCCAACCGCGCCAAGGCCACCGGCGACAAGCTCAAGGCCCTGCTGCGCGGCTTCAAGCTGGCCGAACTCAAGCCCGAATTTCCCGGCGTGGCCGAGCCGCGCACCGGCAAGAGCATGGGCGACCATTGCGAAGACATGGCCAAGGAATGGAACATCTCGCGCGATTCGCAGGACGAATGGGCGGTGGCCTCGCACCACAAGCTGGCCGCTGCCTATGAGCGCGGCTTCTTCGACAGCCTGATCGCGCCATTCCGCGGCGTCTCGCGCGACAACATCCTGCGCGCCGACACCTCGCTGGAAAAACTCGCGACCTTGCGCCCGGCATTCGACAAGACCTCCGGCCGCGGCACGCTCACCGCCGCCAACTCCACCCCGCTCACCGATGGCGCCGCCGCGGTGCTGCTCTCCAGCGAAGCCTGGGCGCTGGCGCATGGCCACACGCCGATGGCCTACCTGCGCGATGCGCAGGTGGCGGCAGTGGATTTCGTGCATGGCGAAGGCCTGCTGATGGCGCCCACCATCGCGGTGCCGCAGATGCTGGCGCGCCAGGGCCTGACCCTGCAGGACTTCGATATCTACGAAATCCACGAGGCCTTCGCCGCGCAGGTGCTGTGCACGCTGCGCGCCTGGGAAAGCGAGGATTACTGCCGCAATCGCCTCGGGCTGGACGCGTCGCTGGGTCGCATCGATCCGGACAAGATCAATCCGCTGGGCTCGTCGCTGGCTACCGGCCACCCGTTCGCCGCCACTGGCGCACGTGTGGTGGCCACCGCTGCCAAACAGCTGGAAGAACGCGGCGGCGGACGTGCATTGATTTCGATCTGCACCGCCGGCGGCATGGGCGTGGTGGCCATCGTCGAGCGCTGATGCCGCCGCGCGGCAGGGGATTGGGCATTGGTGATTCGGGATTCGCAGGTGCAGTCGCGGCCTTTGCGGATCCTCTATCCTGAATTCCATCGCTGCGTGGCAACAGCGCGACGTCAACTTCTTCGATGAAGTAGATGCCCGCTTGGCGCGCAGTCGCCTCGTTCTTCGGAGTGCAATGCGGCGGTACGCACATCGCATACCGCCGCTGTCTTGATTACAGGATGCGATCGTCCGCTGCGTGCGGATCGATGGGCGCGGGGTCGTACGCGCTCACGACCGGCCCGCGCAACGACTGCTGTGGCATGTCCTCGATCACCGGCTCGCCGCGCGCAGCGCGCAAGGCATTGGCGTAGCAATGCTGTGCCGAAAGCAGGTCGCCGGAGGCGGCAAACCCGTGTCCGAGCTCTTCCCAGGCCTCGCTGCCGGCGCCGGCTGCGATGGCGCGATGCAGGAATTCCTCGGCTTGCGACCACTGCTGTTGATGCCGCGCAAGCCGCGCCAGGGTCAGCAACAGACCTGGGCTGTCGGGATATTGGGTGAGCCAGCGTTGCGCGCTGGCGCGGCGCGAATCGTATTTTTCCAGCGGCAGCACGCCGTACAGGCGTACCAGCGATTCGTCCCATTGCGCGTCCAGCGCCTGTTCCAGGCTATGCACGGCGGCATCGTCCCAATGCAGCACGGCCGCGCGCTGCGCATAGGCGCCCACCACTGCGGGAATGGTGCGTAATGCCTTGGGCAATGCTTCCCAGCGCTCGGCCAATGCATTGGCGTCGCTGGCCTGCAACAGGGTCTGCTCGGCCAGCGTCGCTTCCAGCGTGCTGTAGGCATCGGGCGCCAGGACCGCCTGCTGACGCAGGGCGCCGAGCTGTCCATAGGCTTCGTCGGCGCGGCCGATCTGCGCCAGGGCGTGGGTGCGCAACAGCAGGCCGCGCGCCGGCAACGGCTGCGCGTTGGCGCTATCCAGTGCGTTGATCGCATCCACCGGGCGCTGGCGCGCCAGGTGCCGCTCGCCCTGCAACAGCGCATATCCTGTCGGGTCGCGCTCGGCCAGTTGCTTTGCAAGTGCGGTGGCCGCTGCCTCGTCGCCGCGCGCATCGGCCACGCGCACCGCGCTGGCCAGGGCAATGCCGCTCACCTCGTCGTCTTCGCTGGCACTGACCAGCAGCCGCTCGGCGCGCTGCCATTGGCCATGATCGGCAGCGCGCAGACCTTCGATCAAACGCGCACGGCCCTTGTTGCGGCGGTACTTGCCCCACACGCGGAAGGGCAGGCTGATCAACGTCCATAGCAGCCACAGCACCAGCAATGCGATCAGCAGGATCAGCAGCGCCTGCGGCATGGCGGCGTGATAGTCGTTACCGCCCACGCTGACAACGACATTGCCCAGGTCGTAGCTGTTCTGGTGCGACAGCCACTGTGCGCCGAGCACGCCCAGCGCCACGGCAACCAGCAGGATCAAGACGGTACGCAACACTTTCATTGGGTAGATCTCCCTTCACGCATGGCCTGCAGTTGCAGCAGGGTGGTGCCCAGCTCCGGCAGGCGCGGACGCAGTGGCGCTTGTTGCAGGCTGCGCAAGCGTGCACGCAGCTGACGACGTTGCGGCGAATCCGGCCAGAGCCGGGTGGCCCAGGTGTCCACGCGGCGCAGCGATTGCGCAAAACCGGCAGCATCGCCACGTTCGGCGGCCGCGCGGGCTAGGCTGATTTCGATCTGCGCGGCATCGCGCGCAGCACGCCGGTCGGCGCCGGTCAGCAAGGCGTCGCCGCGGCTGGGACGGATGTCCACCAGCGGCGCCAGCGCCTTTTGCCACCACGGTTGCGCCGCGTCGCTGGCCTGTGCGGGCTGTTCCGGCAGGCGCTGCAACTCGGCGGCCAAGGTGTCCAGATTCTTGCCGGCCTCCGCCTGCGGGCCGGCCCCGAGACGCTCCAGCGCATCGCGTTCCTGCACCAATGCCTGACGCAGATTGAGGTAACCGGGGTCGTCGATGCCGTTGAGTGCGCTGTTGGCCAACGCATAGGCGCGCCGCGCGCCGTCGGCATCGCCGGCGATACTCAGGCGCTGCTGGCCAAGCCGCAGCAGCAGCTCCACTTCATCCAGGCGCAGCGCCTGTGCGCCATGACGGTTGGGGTCGGCCAGCTTTTGCACGGTGTCTTCGAGCAAGGCGCTGCGCTGACTCAGGCCCAGCATCTCGTCGCGCAGTACGCGGTTGGTGGCCGACGCATCCTGCAGGCGCTCATTGGCCAGGCGCTGATCGCGGCGCAGCGTCTCCAGCAGTTGCTGGGTGGCGTCCCAGCGTTGCTGCTGCGCCTGCGCGGCCTGCAGTTGCGTTGCCTGATAGTTCTGCCACGCCCGCCAGCCCAGCAACAGCGCCACGCCGACGGCCGCCACGGCCAATACAAGCAGCAGCCATGCCAAGGGAAAGCGTCGCGCAGGAGCGGGCATTTCGGTCATTCGGACATCCTCGGGCAGTCACGACCGGCGCAGGCGCCGCAGTCATCGCACACAGCATGGCGTGCAGCGCCGGACGGCGGCAAGCTGTGCTTGAGTTCGCAGTTCAGCAAGGTCGCGGTGGTGTCATGATCGCCGCTTCGGCAGCAGCTGCAAGCTGCAACGGCAGCGGGCCATGTGCGCGCATGCCATGCACGAAGCCGGCGGCGTGTGCGGCTTCGAGCATGCGATCGCTGGATGCCACCACCGGACGCTGTTGCCACGCAGCGACCAGTTCGGCAGGCAGCTGCTGCAGAACCAGTGCCAGCGCTTCTGCGCTACTGAGCGCCAGCACGCTGCGCGGCAGCGCAAGCGACAATGCCTGGATGGCCGAGGCGCGCAAGCGCAGCGGGATGCGTTGATAGACATCGGCACGCACGATGCGCGCACCGCGCTGCTGCAGCGTTGGCGCCAGCATGCCGCGTCCGCCGGGGGCGGTGATCAGCCCGACGGCCTGTAGCGGCGCCTGCAGCATGGGCAGCGCAAGCAGGCCTTCGCTGTCCATGCGCGCCGGCCGTATCACGGTGTCGATGCCGCAGGCGTGCAGTGCGCGCGCAGTGCCTTCGCCCACGCTGACCCAGTGCGCCTGCGCCGGGCGCTGCAGCGGCGCCAGACGATGCGCGGCCTGCACCGCTGCCGGGCTGGTGAAGATCGCAATCGGCGCTGCCAGCGCCTGCCGCAGCGCGTCCCGCGCCTGTGCGGTGTCGTTGGTCTGCAAGCGCCACGGCGACAGCGCAAGTACCCGTCCGCCATGCCGCGCAACTGCCCGCCGTAGCGGCGCATGTTCACCGCTGGGGCGTAGCGAGATCAGGGTCCAGGCAGCATCGGGATGGGCAAGGCCGGTCATGAGGTGATTATGCGAGAGCGCCGGTCACCTGCGGCGCACTGTCGCCGCATCCAGGGGTGCCAGTGCGAATCGTCGGCGAGTGCCGGCAACCGGAGTGATGATGTTGGCATCCTGACCGGAGCCCTTCGACTCATTCCAGAACCTCTTGCAAGCGCTGGGAATCCGGTCACGCTCCTGGCCGACAACCGTGCCGGAGCGGCGAAGTGATCAAGTCCTACCTCATCAATATGCAGCGCAGCGGCGACCGGCTGCAGGCCATGTCGGCGCGCTTGGATGCGCTGGGCCTGCCGTTCGAGCGCATTGCTGCCGTCGATGGCGCCACGCTGACGGACGAGCAGATCGCCGAGTTCGTACGCGAGCGCCCGCTGGAAGGGTCGGGCGATGCCTTCAGCACCGGCCCGCGCAAGTGGACAGCGTCCAACATCGGCTGTTTTCTCAGTCACCAGGCAGCGTGGCGCATTGCGGCCGATTCCGACGACGCCTACACGGCGATTTTCGAAGACGACATGCATCTGTCCGATGCACTGCCGGCGTTGCTGGGCAGCACCCACTGGCTGCCGGGCGGCCCCAGCATCGTGCGGCTGGAGCCGTCCTACAACCGCATCAAGCTCGATGCCAAGGTGGCGGATGTCGCCGGGCGCCAACTGCGCCTGGTGCGGCCATCGACGTATCAGCATTGCTGGCCGGTGTGTGCCGGCGCGCTGATCATCAGCAGGGATGCAGCGCGATTGCTGTTGGCCGCACAGGCGCGCTGGCACACCATGGCCGATATTTTTTTGTTCGGCTGGAACGAGTCGCCAGTGGCGCATCAGTTGTCCACCTATCAACTCTCGCCGGCTGCGTGTATCCAGGACAAACTCTTCCACGCAGCTGCGGAAAACATCGTGTTTACCAGCACGATCGATGCGCCGCTGACGCACGCACAGAAGCGGCGCAGTACGCATTGGAAAGCCAAGGCCATCGCGCTGTTGCGCGTGGCGCAGGGCTATCGCAAGGTGGTCTTTGCGCCGTAGCGCGGCAAACAAACCGTCGCGCGCAGGCGTTGGTTGTGCCTGGCGATTGCACGGTCGTTGGCGGGCGGTTTTAGGCATGGTGCGCTATCTGCAACGCCACCGGCAGGCACCGTGGCGGACACCGCTCGCTGACCGAGCGCGTGATCCGGGCTGGGCCAAGATGTCGAGACGTTTGTTGCACGCCACCAGGGCGATGCCGGCCCGCACATCGCAGGTGGCGATGACTGCATTCACCATGCGGTACCGCATGTCATGCAGGTGCACAAGACGCTTGCAGCACATTGCGGCATGATGCCGCCCTTCGCCGTCTTTAGTCTTTGCCGATGACTCCTTCGTGCACGCTCGCATCCGCCCTGCAGTCGCTGCAGCAGCAGTTCATCGCCATGCCGCCGGTGCTGTCGATGGGCATCGCCGTTGACGGGTTGCACGATGGTGCGTTGCGCCTGCGGGCGCCGCTGCAGGCCAACGTCAACGACAAGGCCAATGCCTTCGGCGGCAGCCTGGCCTCTCTGATGACGCTGGCCAGCTGGGGCTGGCTGACACTGCAGCTGCAACTGGCCGGGCATCACGCCGATGTCTACGTCGCCGACAGCCAGCTGCGCTATGTCGCGCCGGTGTACGAAGACCTGGTCGCCAATGCCGAGCCGTCCGAGTTGGGAAGCTGGGAGGCCTTTCTGGCGACGTTCCGGCAGCGCGGCAAGGCGCGCATCGGCATGCGCGCGCAGATCGCGCTGGGCTCCGGCGCTGCCGCGGCCACCTTGAGCGGGCGTTTCGTGGCGTTTCCAAAACGGTAGGATGCCGGCTGGATCCGGGGAATACGCATGCGTGCAGTCATTACAACGATCGTGCTGCTTGGGCTGGCACTGCTGAGCGGGGTGGCCAATGCCGGCAGCCGTGCCCAGGCGCGTGCGCTGGAAACCACCCAGGCCGCCTACACGGCCGCCGTGCGCTGGAACGATTTCGATGCCGCGCAGGGCTTCGTCGAGCCGGCCTATGCCCAGGCGCACCCGCTCAGCGACCTGGAACGCTCGCGCTACGAGCAGGTGCAGATTTCCGGCTATCGCGAAGTGCGCGTGGGTCAAGACCCCAATGGCGACCTGCGGCGCGAGGTCGAGTTGCGGGTGATCAACCGCAATACCCAGGCCGAACGGCTGGTGCGCAGCGTCGAGCTCTGGCGCTGGAATCCCGAGCAGAAGCGCTGGTGGCTGGCCAGCGGCCTGCCTGACCTGTGGAAGGGCCAGTAGCCTGGCCCCTGCGCGCCGGGCGTCGCGTGCGCCAGCTGTGCGACAATTCCCGCCCGCTCGACTGACCCTGACCCCGTGAATTTTGAAGAGCTGCAGGCCTTTGTCGGCCGCAACCCCATGTTGTCGCTGGCCCTGGTGGGCCTGACCATCGCCCTGATCGTCACCGAGGTCGCGCGCCTGTTCCGCGGCTATCGCGCGCTCAAGCCGGCCGAGCTGACCCGTCTGATCAACAGCGAAAACGCGCTGGTGATCGACCTGTCGCCCACCGCCGATTTCGAGAAGGGCCATATCGCCGGCAGCCGCAACGTGGCGCTGGCCAAGTTCGATCCGGCCGGCAAGCTGCTGGCCAACGCCAAGGCATCGCCCGTGGTGGTGGTCTGCCGTAGCGGCAACACCTCCGCGGGCGCGGCCAAGACGCTCAAGAAGGCCGGCTTCGAGAAGGTGTACTGGCTCGAAGGCGGCGTGGCTGCCTGGCAGATGGCCGAGCTGCCACTGATCAAGGGCCGCTGATCCGCCTTGTGCGGCAACCGGCACGCCCCCATTGCTGGCGTGAGAGACTTGCGCTTTCACGTTCGCATCACTCAACGCTGCATCCACCGAACCGTTTCTGGAGTTAGGAATGTCCGACGAAATCCTCAACGGCGCCGCTGCGCCGGCCGACGCCGCTGCTGGTCCCGCCTTCACCATCGAAAAGATTTACGTCAAGGACGTGTCCTTCGAATCTCCGAACGCACCGGCCGTCTTCAATGACGCCAACCAGCCCGAGCTGCAGTTGAACCTCAACCAGAAGGTGCAGCGCCTCAACGACAACGCGTTCGAAGTGGTGTTGGCCGTGACCCTGACCTGCACCGCCGGCGGCAAGACGGCCTATGTGGCCGAAGTGCAGCAGGCCGGCGTGTTCGGCCTGGTCGGCCTGGACCCGCAGGCGATCGACGTGCTGCTCGGCACCCAGTGCCCGAACATCCTGTTCCCATACGTGCGCACCCTGGTCAGCGACCTGATCCAGGCCGGTGGCTTCCCGCCGTTCTATCTGCAGCCGATCAATTTCGAAGCCCTGTACGCAGAAACCCTGCGTCAGCGTCAGAACGAAGGCACCTCGCTGGCCGATTCCGAGCCGGCCGGCAACGCCTAAGCGTTGATTGCGCCGATGAGCGATTGGACCCACAAGATCGCCGTTCTCGGCGCCGGTTCCTGGGGCACGGCCCTGGCCGCGCTGCTCGCCAGACACGGTCATCCCACCGTGCTCTGGGGGCGCGATGCGGCGATGGTGGACACCATCGACCGCACCCACGAGAACGCGCGCTATCTGCCGGGCATTGCATTGCCCGACAGCCTGCGTGCCACCACCGACCTGCGGGCGGCGGTCGCCGACGCCACCTGGATCCTGGTGGTGGTGCCCTCGCATGCCTTCACCGAGACCATCCGGCTGATCGCACCGCTGCGCCCGGTCGGTGCCGGCGTGGCCTGGGCGACCAAAGGTTTCGAGCCCGGTTCCGGGCGGTTCCTGCATGAGGTTGCGCGCGACATCCTCGGCCCCAGCGTTCCGCTGGCCGTGGTGACCGGGCCCTCCTTCGCCAAGGAAGTCACGCTTGGCCTGCCGACCGCCATCACCGTGCACGGCGACGATGCGGCGTTTCCGCAAGTGGTGGCCGACGCGATGCATGGCCCCACCTTCCGCGCCTACACCGGCGATGACATGGTGGGCGCCGAACTCGGCGGGGCGATGAAGAACGTGCTGGCGGTGGCCACCGGCGTGGCCGATGGCATGCAGCTTGGTCTCAATGCCCGGGCCGGGCTGATCACGCGGGGCTTGAACGAGATGTTGCGTCTGGCCGCGGTCATCGGTGCGCGCCCGGAAACCCTGATGGGCCTGGCCGGATTGGGCGATCTGGTGCTGACCTGCACCGGCGATCTGTCGCGCAACCGGCGCCTGGGTCTGGCCCTGGGGCGCGGGCAGAGCTTGGACGATGCGATCCGTGAGATCGGCCAGGTGGTCGAATCGGTGCAGACGGCCGATGAGGTCATGCGCCAGGCCGAACACCACGGCATCGAATTGCCGATCTCCAATGCCGTGCGCGCGGTATTGCACGGTGAAATCACCCCGGAAGCAGGCTTGAAGGAGCTGCTGGCACGCGAGCGCAAGCCAGAGTACCCGCAGACCTTGTTTACCTGAGAACGTCGACAAAACGGCCGCGCCTACTGCCCGGCCCTGCGTGGTTAGTGCGCGGAATCTTCGCGCACCATGCTTTCATTTTGGTCCGCGCCCCGGCCACGCCCCCGGACGATTGCTCGCTCGGTTTTGTTCGCCGCGCCAGGTCCGGTAATACCTCGGCACCACAACACAACGCCCGGCAGTACCGGGCGTTTTTGTTTGGCTGCGTGGTGCGTGGCGCAAGCACGGCCTTGGCGGATCAGGCGCCAGGTAGTTGGGGCCCGACGCGAGCGCGGCCAACCCTGGTGGCGCAGGTACATCGGTGGCGAGGTTCCCTGTGCCAAGCGACGCGTGTCGTGACCTGCGTGCCCACACCGGCTACCGGTCGCCCAAAAGAAAGAAGCCCGGTCGGGGGACCGGGCTTCCAGTGCAACGCGGGAGAGAGATCGCGTTGCAGTCAAACGTGCGGCTTACCAGCTGAAGCGCGGGCCGACCGACCATTCCTTGTTGCCGTCGCCATCCATACGGATGTCGCCGTTGATGCCCCAGTTCTGGTTCAACTTCACCTGGGCGCCAAGGCGGCCGTAGAAGTTGTCGCCGATGTCGATGCCACGCTTCTTGGAGAAATCTTCGTAGCCAGCCAGGGCATAGACTTCGAAGTGCTCGCCGAAGGCGTTACGCAGACCGGCTTCAACGCTGTAGCCGTCGAAGTTGATGTTCGGGGTGTCCAGGTCCAGCTTGCGGTAGGCAACGCGCGCAACGAAGTCGGTGCTCGTGGCGATTTCGTGGTTGAAGCCCACGCCGACGCCCCACTGCTGGAAGTCCGAGTCGGTGTTCTCGAACACGTTGTTGTTGTCGTCAGCGTTCTGCTTGCTGTAATCGCCGAACACGTGGAAGTTCGGAGCGATGGCGTACGAGGCCTTCACGCCCCAACCGTCCGCATCGCGACCTTCGGTCGGAGTGCGCACATAGTCGCCTTCGACGAAGTTGTAGGAGAGGTTTTCAGCAGCGGAGGCCGCAAACGGCAGGGCTGCGAGAAGGCCGAGGGCCAGCAAAGAAGTCTTCATGATCGGGATACCTGTACTTATTTGATTGGACCGGCGCTGAGGCGGATGCCGTTCGCTGCCGAGATGTAAATTCTCCGTTATTCGATGGAACGCGACATGAATTTTGGACTGACCAGTTGATGAATCATCGCGTCACATTCAGCTGCGCTTTCTTGTGTCGCATGCGAATGCGCGTACAGCACGTGCAAAACGTGATGCTCTAGCGCTTACATGGCGCCGATGTGAGGTGTGTGTGCCCAAACGCGATAGATCGCCTGGTTTCCAGCGTTTTGCGCGCCCTCGCTATATGAGCACATTGCACTGACGCCGCCGCTGGGAGCATTGCACGCCTGGTGAACATACTTGCGGAGCTGCATCGTGGCGAAGAAGAGAACGTTGGCGCGGTTTCTGGCCGAGACGCTGGAGAGCGCCGGGGTCGAGCGGATCTGGGGCGTGACCGGCGACAGCCTCAATGGCTTGACCGATGCCTTGCGCGAGATGCAGACCATCGAGTGGATGCATGTGCGGCACGAGGAAGTGGCTGCGTTCGCCGCAGGCGCCGAAGCGGCGGTGACCGGCCAGCTGGCGGTGTGTGCGGGTAGCTGCGGTCCGGGCAATCTGCACCTGATCAACGGGCTGTTCGATTGCCATCGCAGCCGCCAGCCGGTGCTGGCAATCGCCGCGCATATCCCCTCGTCCGAAATCGGGCTGAGCTATTTTCAGGAGACCCACCCGCAGGAGCTGTTTCGCGAGTGCAGTCACTTCGTGGAGTTGGTGACCAACCCGGCGCAGTTGCCGGAAGTGCTGCATCGGGCGATGCGCTCGGCGATCCTGCAGCAGGGCGTGGCGGTGGTGGTGATTCCGGGCGATATCGCGCTGCTGGAGGTGGACAAGCATTTGTCGAGTCAATGGCCGGCGCTGCGTGCGCCGCGCGTGCTGCCGGCGGCCGAGGATGTGCAGCAACTGGCCGGGCTCTTGCAGCAGAGCAAGGCGGTGACCTTGCTGTGCGGCAGTGGCTGCGCCGATGCGCACGATGCGGTGGTGGCGCTGGCCGATACGCTGGGCGCGCCG
Source organism: Xanthomonas phaseoli pv. dieffenbachiae (assembly GCF_008639345.1). NCBI lineage: Bacteria > Pseudomonadati > Pseudomonadota > Gammaproteobacteria > Lysobacterales > Lysobacteraceae > Xanthomonas > Xanthomonas phaseoli. The sequence continues at coordinate 124,082 of NZ_CP041380.1, forward strand.
ATCGTGCATGCGCTGCGCGGCAAGGAATACGTGGAGTGGGACAACCCGTTCGATGTCGGCATGACCGGCTTGATCGGTTTCAGTTCCGGTTATCACGCGATGCTCAATTGCGACACCTTGCTCATGCTCGGCACGGATTTTCCGTACCGGCAGTTCTACCCGAAGGACGCGACCATCGTGCAGGTGGATCGCGATCCGAGCGCGCTGGGGCGGCGCACGCCGCTTCAATTAGGCATTGCCGCCGATGTGGGCGAAACCATCGCGGCATTGCTGCCGCAGCTGCAGCGCCGCGAGGAGCGTGGCTTTCTGGAGAAATCGCTTGCGCATTACCGCACCGCGCGCGAGGGGCTGGACGATCTGGCGGTGCCGGCAGATCCTGGCGAGCCGCTGCACCCGCAGTTCGTGACCCGCCTGATCAGCCAGATTGCCGATCAGGATGCAGTGTTCACCTGCGATGTCGGCACACCCACGGTGTGGGCGGCGCGCTACTTGCGCATGAACGGCAAGCGCCGCCTGCTGGGATCGTTCAATCATGGCTCGATGGCCAATGCCATGCCGCAGGCGCTGGGCGCACAAGCGGCGTTTCCCGGGCGACAGGTGATTTCGCTATCGGGCGATGGCGGCTTTGCAATGTTGATGGGCGACTTCATCTCGCTGGCGCAATTGAATCTGCCGGTGAAGGTGGTGGTGTTCAACAACGCCTCGCTGGGATTCGTGGCGATGGAGATGAAGACGGCCGGTTACCTGGATACCGGTACCGAGTTGCGCAATCCGGATTTCGCGGCGATGAGCAACGCGATGGGTATTCTCGGCATTCGTGTCGATGAGTCGTCGCAACTGGAGCGGGCACTGCGCCAGGCCTTCGCGCATTCGGGTCCGGCGCTGGTGGATGTGCGCATCGCCACGCAGGAGCTGGCGGTGCCACCGGCGATCAAGCTCGAACAGGCCAAGGGCATGGGCCTGTATCTGCTCAAGGCGGTGATGAGCGGACGTGGCGATGAGGTCATCGCGTTGGTCAAGACCAACCTGCGTTAATTCAGTTGCACTCACGCACACTGGCTGTCCTCTTCAGGCCGCTTTGTCCATGCCCCGTTCGCTGCTCCGGCAACTGTTGCTGATCTGGATGGTGATCGTGGCCGCCTGTGTGGGCGTGGCCACGATGTTGTACGGCCTGTATCGGCAGACCGAGGGAGTGCGGCTGGAGGAGGCGCGCCAGCAATTGGACGGGCAATGCGCGCGCATCGTGCAGCGTTATGCCGGGGCAAGCGAGGCGGCGCGTCGCGGCGACGATGGCGTGGGCCTGGCAGCGGTGGTGGTGCAGTTGGTGCTGGCCGATGCGCCAGGTGTCGAAGGCGGTGTCTGGGACCTGCACAAGGGCTTTGTCGCCTATGCGTACCCGACCTACGACGGCAGCGATCACAAGACCGATATTCCCGCCGCCGAGTGGGCCAACATCGTCCACACGGCGCAGCAGAGCGTGACGACAAGGCAGGCGGCGCAATACCGTCGCGACGGTCGCCGCGAGGTGCTGCTGATCAGCGCCTGTCCGTTGGCATCTAGCAGCGCGGCATGGGCCATGACGCGGGTGCCGGCCAGCAAGGCCGACGCATGGCGGCCGTTGGTCGTTGGCATGTTGCTGATCTTCGCGATGGTGGCGATATCGGCCATTGCGCTGGGCGTGCTGGTGCGGCGCTGGAGCCAGCGCCTGCAGCGTATCCAGCAGGCGCTGGCGGCCGACACCGAGATGCCGCACATTCCGCCGACCGGTACGCCGGAACTGGACCGTCTGGGCGCGGCGGTCAACGACTATGCGCAGCGCAACGCGCAGGCGCTGGCGCAGACGCGCCGGCTGGCCGACGAGCTGTCGCGGCACGAACGGCTTGCCGCACTCGGGCGCATGACGGCCACCGTGGCGCATGAAATCCGCAACCCGATCGCCACGATGCGGTTGGCGCTGGAAAACGAGATCGCGCGCGGCGATGCGACGCCTCACGACACGGCGCATGGCGAGTTGATGCTGGGGCAGATGCGTCGCCTGGATGGTGTGGTCGAGAGCCTGCTCGGCATGGTGCAGCCGATTCGCCTGCACCTGGAGACGGTGGTGGTGCAGGACTGGTTGGCGAGGCTACTGGAACACAGTCCCTTACCGCCGGGGATGCCATCGCCCCGTCTGTTGCTGCCGGCGGCGCCGCTGCGCTGGATGCTGGATCCGCAGCAATTGGGGCGCGCGGTGCACAACCTGCTGCGCAATGCCGCGCAGCATGCCGAGCCAGGCAGCGAGGTTACGCTGCAAGCGGCAGCAGTGGAGGGCATGTTGCAAGTGGATGTCTGCAACCGCGGCGCGCCGGTCGTCGAACCGATCGCTGCGCAGTTGTTCGAACCGTTCGTCAGCGGCCGCGCCGACGGCAATGGCCTGGGGCTGGCGCTGGTGCGCGAGATCGCGCGTGCGCATGGCGGACACGCGCGCTACGCACATGCCGACGGGCTGACCCATTTCATCCTGGAGTTGCCATGGCGCGCATCCTGATCATCGACGACGATGCGGCGTTTCGTACCACCTTGCAGGTCACCTTGCGCTCGCTCGGGCATGCGGTGGTCGCCGCCGAGAACGGGCCGGACGGGCTGGCGCGTCTGAGCGAAGGCGGCATCGACATGGCGTTCGTGGATTTCCGCATGCCGGGCATGGATGGCATCGCGGTGCTGCGTGCGCGCCTGGACGATGCGCAGGCGCGCCAGGTGCCGCTGGTGATGCTGACCGCGCATGTCTCCAGCGGCAACACGATCGAGGCGATGACGCTGGGCGCCTTCGATCATCTGGTCAAGCCGGTCGGTCGTGCCGATATCGTGGAGGTAGTGGAGCGTGCGCTGCTCAGTCGCGCCGATGCGCAGGCTGCAGCGGCAGACAGCTCGCCTGCGCCGGTCGAGGACGACGATGCACTGGTCGGCCACAGCCCGGCGATGCGCACCGTGCACAAGCGCATCGGGCTGGCAGCGGCGTCCGATCTGCCGGTGCTGATCACCGGTGAAACCGGCACCGGCAAGGAATTGGCCGCACGCGCGCTGCATCGCGCCAGCCCGCGCGCCAGTGCGCCATTTGTTGCAGTCAACTGCGCGGCCATTCCGCTGGAATTGATGGAGAGCGAGTTGTTCGGCCATCGCAAGGGGGCGTTTTCCGGCGCCAGCAGCGACCGCCGCGGGCTGATTCGCGAAGCCGATGGCGGCACGTTGTTTCTGGACGAAATCGGCGACATGCCATTGCCGATGCAAGCCAAGCTGCTGCGTTTCCTGCAAGAAGGCGAGGTGACGCCATTGGGTGGCAGCGGCCCGCAGAAGGTGGATGTGCGGGTGCTGGCCGCCACCCATCGCGACCTGGCGGCCTGCGTGGCCGACGGGCGCTTTCGTAGCGATCTGCGTTACCGCCTCAATGTGGTGCCGATCGAACTGCCTCCGTTGCCCGAGCGTGGCCAGGACATCCTGCTGCTGGCGCAGCACTTCCTGAGCGCCGATGCAGCGCGTGCGCAGAGCCTGTCGCCGGCCGCGCAGGAGCGCCTGCTTGCGCACCGCTGGCCTGGCAACGTGCGTGAATTGCGCAACGTCATGCAGCGCAGCCAGGTGTTGGTGCGCGGCGCCAGCATCGATGCGGCGGATCTGGATGACGCGCTGGGCGAGGCGGGCGAGTTGCCGCCGCCGCAGCCATCGGCGGTCACCGGCACCCTGCCCGAAGCGGTGGCGCGGCTGGAAACGCAGATGATCCGGTCGGCGCTGGAACAAAGCCAGGGCAATCGCGCCGAGGCCGCGCGCCGGCTGGGCATCCACCGGCAGTTGCTCTATCGCAAGCTGGAGGAATACGGCTTGTGACACGCGTGCGCGCATCGATCGCAGACTGAGGGGCAGGTGTCCCCAAACCGGACAGGATGGATGAAATGCAGACGTCTCCACCCAGCGATCGACCAGATAAAGTCATTTTAAAACAGTTGCTTATAGGTTGACACGATTGCTGCTTCGTCTCTGGTACGCGGCCCTTTCCCGCCGCGCAGGAGACATCCCCATGATGCGTCACACTGTTCTTGCAATTGCCCTGGCCTGCACCATCGGCGCCGCCGCCGCACAGGTGGCCGCGCCGCCGCCGCCCCCGGCTCCCAATGGTCCGGTCGGCGCTCCGCCGGCCCCGCCGACCCCCGTCGCCGCCACGCCGGTCAGCGTGAGCGGTACCGTCGAGCGGTTCCTGCTCAACCCCAATGGCGAGGTCGACGGACTGTGGCTGCGCGACGGCACCCAGGTCGGGTTTCCGCCGCATCTTTCCAGCGAAGTGAAGGCGGCCGTGCGTGCCGGCGACAGTGTCGTCGTCAAGGGCTTCCGCCTGGGCAATCTGCCGGTGCTGCAGGTCAGTTCGATCCGCTCCGGCCGTAGCGGCCGCGAGGTGGTCGACCGTCCGCCCACCTTCGGCGCTGCCCCGCCGCCGCCGCCGACCCCCGGCCAGCTGACCCCGTTGCAGTCCGATGGCACCATCCAGCGCCTGGTCTATGGACCTGCCGGCGAGGTCAATGGTGCGCTGGTCAGCGATGGCACGGTGGTGCGGATGCCGCCGCATCTGGCGCTGCAGTTCACCGATCTGCTGCGCGTGGGCGCACCACTGAGTGCCAGCGGCTTCGGTGTGGCCACTCCGGACGGGCGTGCGATCGAGGCGACCCAGTTGGGGCGTGATCGCTCCTCGCTGCGTGCGCTGTTCAGCGCGCCGCGTCCGGACGGCCCGCTGCCGCCACCGCCGCCGGGCGCTCCGGTTCCGCCGGCCGGCCGTTGAACCGTAGCGCCCCTGTCTTGTTCGTCGGTTTCCTCCGCTGGTCACGCCTCCGCGCGGCCAGCGGCTTGACCGGTAATGCCGGTCCTTTTTCGGAGTAACACCATGCATTGGGTCGACCCTGATTTCCTCCCCGCCACCCGCGGCACCCTGGCGCGTTTTCTGCTCAACCCCAAGGCCGATATCGACGGTCTGCTGCTCACCGATGGCACCGAAGTGCACACCCCGCCGCATCTGTCCGAGGCGCTGCTGAAGGCGCTCAAGCCTGGTAGCACGCTCACTGTGCGTGGCCTCAAGCCGCGCGATGTGGACATGTTGGTGGCGCTGGCCATCGATCCGGAAGGCGGCAAGCGCATTCTCGATGAAGGCCCGCACGGGCCGCATCCCAAGCCCAAACCCAAGCCGCCCGGCAAACCGCCCAAGCCGGAAGTAGCCCAGCACAGCGGCACCATCACCCGGTTGCTGCACGGTCCGCATGGGCAGGTGCATGGCGTGCTGCTGGACGATGCGGTCACGGTGCGGTTTCCGCCGCACGCCGGTGGCGACTTCGCCAAACAGCTGGTGGTCGGCAAGCCGCTGGTGGCCGAAGGCGAGACCAAGGCCACGCCGCACGGTGTGCTGATCCATGCCCATGCCTTGGGCGGCAAGGCGGCGACGCTGAAGCCGATCGCGCATCCACCGCACGGCCCTGGGCACAAACCCAAACCCAAGCCCAAACACTAGGAGCCGGACATGCGGCCACCGCGCGCCACGGAGATGCTCGCCTACTGGTCTGGCACGTACGCCTTCGTGCGCGCTTGCAGCGGAGCAGTGCCATGCCAATGACCAAGGCCAGGCCACGGGGGACGCGCGCGCTGGAAGCATTGCACTTCAGCGTGGCCGACGTGCAGGACGGGCTGGGGCCGTTCCTCAGCGTGTTCCTGCAATCCAAAGGCTGGTCGGTGGCGGCGATCGGCACGGTGATGAGCGTGGGCGGCATTGCCGGCATGCTCGCCACCACGCCGGCCGGCGCGCTGGTCGATGCCACCCGGCGCAAACGCGCCGTGGTGGTCATCGGTTGCCTGGCGATCCTGCTTGCCACCGCCTTGATCTGGCTGCAGCCCACTTCTTCCGGCGTGGTCGCCGCACAGATCGCCTCGGCGTTGGCGGCCGCCGGCATCGGCCCGGCATTGACGGGCATTACGTTGGGGCTGGTGCACGCGCACGGTTTCGACCATCAACTGGCGCGCAATCAGGTGGCCAACCATGCCGGCAACGTGCTGGCCGCGGTGCTGGCCGGCTGGTTGGGATGGCGCTATGGGTTTGCCGCGGTGTTCCTGCTGACCGCATTCTTCGGCGCCCTGGCGCTGGTGGCCGTGCTGGCGATTCCGGCTGCGACCATCGACCACCGCGCAGCACGCGGTCTGGCAACTACCAACGGTGGCGATGCGCTGAGTGGGTGGCGTGTGCTGCTGACCTGCCGCCCGTTGGCGCTGCTGGCGGTGACGCTGGGGCTGTTCCATCTAGGCAATGCGGCGATGCTGCCGCTGTACGGCATGGCGATCGTGGCGGCGCACGCCGGCGATCCGAGTGCATTGACGGCCACCACCATCGTGGTGGCACAGGCCACGATGGTGGTGGTCGCGCTGCTGGCGATGCGCTGGATTCGCGTGCATGGGCACTGGTGGGTGCTGCTGGTGGCGTTCATGGCGTTGCCATTGCGCGCCCTGGTGGCGGCATCGGTGATCCACGGCTGGGGCGTGTTCCCGGTGCAGATCCTCGATGGGCTGGGTGCCGGCTTGCAAAGCGTGGTGGTGCCGGCGCTGGTCGCGCGGTTGTTGCAGGGCACCGGGCGTGTGAATGTCGGCCAGGGTGCGGTCATGACCGTGCAGGGCGTCGGTGCGGCACTGAGTCCTGCGTTCGGTGGCTGGTTGGCGCATGCCTTCGGTTACCGCGTTGCGTTTCTGACCTTGGGTGCGATCGCGCTGCTGGCGGTGGCGCTGTGGGCCGGCTGCCGCGGCATGTTGCAGGCAGCGGCTTCTATGCAGGCCGAGACAGGGCTGTGACCGGTGCGCAGTGCGCGCACGCAGGTGACGACCGATCGATGTTCGTTGCGGCTTGCGCTTTATCGACCGCACTGCGCGGGCAAGGGCGGGCAAGTGCATGCTGTCCAGCGGCAGGTCGCGTCGGCGAGGACGCCTGTAAGGCGCGCAGATGACGCGACGCGCAGCATCGCTTCGTGAGTCCGGATCGATGCACTGTCGTTGGCCGTCCACCGATCGCCGCCAACACAGATGACGTGTCTTGGCGAGAGAGCAGATGCGACAGCCAGGATCTGCCCGCGCGTCCGCGATGCGGTCTTGCCAGCGGGCACGCATTCACATGCCGTTGCGCACGGTTCCGGCGATTGCGTGGCTACTGGCCGCCGGCGAAATTCCATTGCCGCCAGGCTTCGAACACCATCACCGCAACGGTATTGGACAGATTGAGGCTGCGGTTGTCCGGGCGCATCGGCAGACGGAGCCGGTGCTGCGGCGGAATCGACTCCAGCACCTCGGCCGGCAGGCCGCGGGTTTCCGGACCAAATAAAAACGCATCGCCATCGGCGAACTGCGGCGTGTCGTAGCGCACCGTACTGCGGGTGCTCAGTGCGAAGATGCGCTTGGGCGCGATCGCGGCCAGTGCGCTAGGCAGGTCGGTGTGCACCTGCAATGGCGCGTATTCGTGGTAGTCCAGGCCGGCGCGCTTGAGCTGCTTGTCGCTGAGGTCGAAGCCGAGCGGCTCGATCAGGTGCAGGCGCGCGCCGGTATTGGCGCACAAGCGAATCACATTGCCCGTATTGGGCGGAATTTCGGGCTGAAACAGGATGACGTCGAGGACAGGTGCTGGCATGCGCGCAAGTGTAGCGGCGCGCGTGCTTAAAGGCTGATGGCGGCGTTGACCAGCGCTTCCAGTTCGGCCGGCGAGGGCTGCAGCTGCGGCGTCGGCAGGTTCACGATGACCTGGCCCATCAGTGCACCGATGGCGCCAGCTGCCTGGCCGGTGACGCTCTGCGCGCTGGCGGCAGCGCTGCGCACCACCAGATCGGCACGCTGTTCGGCCGAAGGGCGCACTTGCACCGCCGCCAGGGTGACGATGCGCGGGCCAGCCTGTTCGGCGGCCAGGGCGGCCACCTGCTCGGCCGAGGGACGCACTTGCACGGCAGTCAGGGTGCGAATGTCGCTATTGCGCTCCACTGTCTGCTGGGCGATCTGGTCGGCGGCCGGGCGTACCTGCACGGTCTCCAGGGTGGTCAGGCTGGTGGCCTGGGCAAGCCCGGCCAGGGTGGCGCCAGCGAGCAGGGCGGTGGAGAGGGCGATGCGCAGGGTCTGGGTCTTCATGGCGAGGTCTCTTGGTGTTGTTAGTCAGTGGTGTGGTAGTAATGTAGTACACCGTTTCGGTATGTACAAGAACTTTTGCGTGGTTTTTTATTTTGTTCAGCGAAAAGTCAGTTTCGTCTCCTGCCGGCGGTTGCGAGATACAGCAGAGCAAATAATGTGCCAACCAAAGACCATTGTTTTTAAAGGGTTTTTAGATGCTTGAAGGTGTCCGCGTCCGGACACCCGGACGCACTACAGGACGCCGGACATCGCGGCCAGACAGCTATGAGCGCTCAAGGCAGGGCGGTTCGGTGCGCTGAATGGGTGGATGGCGGGTACCACGGCGCGCCGGATCGCCAGCAGGCAACTGCGGCACAATCCGGCTTTCCCCACAGGTGTGATGACGTATGCGCGTGCTGATGCTGTCTGTTCTGGTTGCCACCACCACTGCGGCGTGCACCTGGGTGCCGATCGAACAAAGCGGCAAAAGCGTGCGGGTGCTGCCCGCAGGCCCTGTGCCAGCGGGGTGTCAGCAGCAGGGCGAAGTGGTGGTGACGGTCAAGAGCAAGGTCGGTTTCTACAATCGCAACCCACTGCGCGTGCAGGAAGAGCTGGAAACGCTGGCGCGCAACGAGGCCCCCGGCGCCAACGCCAATGCGGTGCAGGCGCAAGGCCAGCCGGCTGACGGCAGCCAGCGTTTCAACGCCTTCCGCTGCCCGCCGCGCTGAACCGTTGGGCTGGGGCGCAGGCGAATTGTAAAGATGCGGTAAAACCGGCCAGCGGCTAGACTAGCGCCCCCTCGCCTGACGCCATGGCGCTACTTCGATGCTCTTCCAGAATGTCTCCATCGCGGGACTGGCGCATGTTGATGCGCCGCACACGCTGACTTCCAAGGAAATCAACGAACGCCTGCAACCGACCTACGACCGTCTCGGGATCAAGACCGACGTGTTGGGCGACGTTGCCGGTATCCATGCACGGCGCTTGTGGGACCAGGATGTCCAGGCATCGGACGCCGCCACCCAGGCCGCGCGCAAGGCGCTGATCGATGCCGGTATCGGCATCGAGAAGATCGGCTTGCTGGTCAACACCTCGGTGAGCCGCGACTACCTGGAGCCGTCCACGGCGTCCATCGTGTCCGGCAACCTGGGCGTGGGCGACCACTGCGTCACCTTCGACGTGGCCAATGCCTGCCTTGCCTTCATCAATGGCATGGACATCGCCGCGCGCATGCTCGAGCGCGGCGAGATCGACTATGCCTTGGTCGTGGATGGCGAGACGGCCAACCTGGTCTACGAAAAGACCCTTGAGCGCATGACCTCGCCGGATGTCACCGAGGAGGAGTTCCGCAATGAACTTGCCGCGCTGACCCTGGGGTGCGGTGCAGCAGCCATGGTCATGGCGCGCACCGAACTGGTGCCCGACGCGCCGCGCTACAAGGGAGGCGTGACCCGCTCGGCCACCGAGTGGAACAAGCTGTGCCGGGGCAACCTGGATCGTATGGTCACCGATACCCGCCTGCTGCTGATCGAAGGCATCAAGCTGGCCCAGAAGACCTTCATGGCCGCCAGGCAGGTGCTGGGCTGGGCGGTGGACGAGCTGGACCAGTTCGTCATCCACCAGGTCAGCCGCCCGCATACCGCCGCCTTCGTCAAGTCGTTCGGCATCGACCCGGCCAAGGTCATGACCATCTTCGGCGAGCACGGCAACATCGGCCCGGCCTCGGTGCCGATCGTGCTGAGCAAGCTCAAGGAGCTTGGGCGCCTGAAGAAGGGCGACCGCATCGCGCTGCTGGGCATTGGCTCGGGCCTGAATTGCTCGATGGCGGAAGTGGTTTGGTGATGCGCATTTGCACGGCCTGCGTCGCTGCATGCCGTGCAACATCGCTGCTTAAGAAAAAAAGTGCTATCTAAGTTTCCTTGCAAGAACCATTGCTGACTGTAAGGAAAGAAGATGCCGCATCGCACGACCGGGCATTATGTGGCTGGCGCCCTAGCCGGTAGCCGCTATCAAGCGTTCGTGCCCGGCCCACTGCCGCCGGTGCCGGCATTGGACTTCGCACAGGTCGAGTTGGTTGCGCGCAAGGAACGCGCTGATCAGGCGTTGGGACGGCTTGACGGCATTACGTTGATGCTACCGGACCCGGAACTGTTCCTTTATCAGTATGTTCGCAAGGAAGCCTTGTTGTCGTCCCAAATCGAAGGGACGCAATCGTCGCTCTCGGATTTGCTGTTGTTTGAAATGGACGCGGCACCGGGCGTCCCCATGGACGACGTCGAAGAGGTCTCCAACTACGTTGCCGCCCTCAATCATGGGCTGCGTCGTCTGCGTGATGACGATTTCCCGCTGTCCTTGCGACTGATCCGCGAAATGCACGCGTTACTGCTTCAGGGTGGCCGCGGCGCCAGCAAGCAGCCCGGGGAATTCCGTCGCAGTCAGGTGTGGGTAGGAGGATCGTCGCCGGCGCTCGCCCATTTCGTGCCTCCGCCGCCCGACGCAGTGCCCGGCACCCTGGCGGCACTCGAACAGTTTCTGCATGCGCCACCAGGGCAGATACCGCCCTTGGTGAAAGCGGCGCTTGCGCACGTCCAGTTCGAAACCATCCATCCTTTCAGTGATGGCAATGGAAGATTGGGACGGCTCCTGATTACCTTGATCCTGTGTAGCGAGGGTGTGCTGCGGGAGCCGAGCCTGTATCTGAGTCTGTATTTCAAGCGGCGCCGCGCCGACTATTATGACCGTCTCAATGCAGTCCGGCTCAATGGCGACTGGGAAGGGTGGCTGGGCTTCTTTCTGGACGGCGTGGCCGAAACCGCCCAGCAAGCTGTCGATACCGCGCAGCGATTGCTCGCGCTATTGGCGCGGGACCGCGCACGCATTGCTGCCCTGGGCCAGCGTGCGGGCAATGTGGGCTTGGTGTTTGAGCAATTCGCGCGGCGTGTGGTGCTGGCGGTGCCGCAGGTTGCGCCGCATCTGTCGCTGAGTGTGCCGACAATCCGCGCAGCGGTACGCACGCTGCAAGAGCTGGAAATCGTCAATGAACTCACCGGCCAGCAGCGGCATCGCATCTTTGCCTATCAGGCATATCTCGACATCCTCAGCGAAGGAGCGCAACCGCTGTAAGTAATCACGTCGCTCATCACTGCTGCTGCCTATGCAACACAGGTCAACGTTGTAGCGATCGTGGGGCGCGATGGTGTTGACCAGGCGCCAGACACATTCCAGTCCCTGCTTTACATCGAGAGATCATGAACTACCCCGGCTATCCCTTCACCCCCAAGCGCCTTGAGGTGCGACCCGGCGTTGCGATGTCGTATCTGGACGAAGGCCCGCGCGATGGCGAGGTGGTTGTCATGCTGCATGGCAATCCGTCGTGGAGCTATTTGTGGCGGCATCTGGTGAGCGGCCTGTCCGATCGCTACCGCTGCATCGTGCCCGATCACATCGGCATGGGCTTGTCCGACAAGCCGGACGATGCACCCGACGCGCAGCCGCGTTATGACTACACGCTGCAATCGCGCGTGGACGATCTGGACACCTTGTTGCGGCATCTGGGCATTACCGGGCCAGTCACGCTGGCGGTGCACGATTGGGGCGGCATGATCGGTTTCGGGTGGGCGTTGTCGCATCACGCGCAGGTCAAGCGGCTGGTCATCACCAATACGGCCGCGTTCCCGCTGCCGGCGGAAAAACCGATGCCATGGCAGATTGCGATGGGCCGGCACTGGCGGCTGGGCGAGTGGTTCATCCGCACGTTCAATGCGTTCTCGTCCGGCGCTTCGTGGCTAGGCGTGTCGCGGCGGATGCCGGCAGCAGTGCGTCGTGCGTATGTGGCGCCATACAACAACTGGCGCAATCGCATCTCCACCATCCGCTTTATGCAGGATATTCCGCTGTCGCCGGCCGACAAGGGGTGGTCGCTGCTGGAGCGCTCGGCGCAGGCGCTGTCTGCGTTCGCCGATCGCCCGGTCTTCATTGCCTGGGGCCTGCGCGACATCTGTTTCGACAAGCACTTCCTGGCCGGCTTTCGCAAGGCATTGCCACAGGCCGAAGTGACCGCATTCGACGATGCCAATCACTATGTGCTGGAAGACAAGCATGAGGTGTTGGTGCCGGCGATTCGCGCGTTTCTGGAGCGCAATCGGCTGTAGCGCATCGCGCCGGCACAGCGTGCGGGAACACGTCAGCTCACCGCACGCAATGACTGGAATGACTGCATCGACATCCGATGCAGCGCACCGGACATCTGGGCCATCTGCCTGCCCACGCTGTTGCGAGCACGACACAGGTGCTGCGCTACGGTGTTACACCGGCGGCAGCGGATTGCGTTGCGCGTCGTCCACGCCGACCCAATCGGCATCGGTCAGCGCGTGCAGGCCGTGCGCCAGGCGCGATTTATCGCATTGCGCACTGCGCTGCCCGAATTCCAGTGAGGCCGGCACGGCCGCGCAGGACGATGGGCGGCGGTCGTGGATGCTGCAGCGGCTGTAGCGCCCGATGTCTGCGTCCAGCGCGATGCAGCGCGGCTGCGATTGCGAGGTGCCGCGCATCACCCGCTCATGCGTGCGTAGCGCCTCGGTCAGCTCGATCGGCACCCTGCCGCCCAATGCAGGATCGGCCTCGCTCCAATGGAAACTGACGCGGAAATAGGCGCAGCAGGCGCCGCAGGTAAGGCAGGGGTGTGCCATGGAATGCCGGGCCTGGCGCGGCGAAATCGCGTGGGAAGCGCGGCATTTTGACCGAACCGCGCCGCGATACAAGTAGCGTGCTGCGGTGACCGGTTAGCGATTCAGATGCGCCGCCATGCCTGGGGACGCGGGGCTCCACGCGTGCCGTCGCGCTCTGGCATGCGCTGCGAACCTATTGCCGCGATTGGGTCGGCCACTGTCGCGCGTCGATGCGTCATGGGCGCCGCGCGATGGTGAGCCGCGCCTGCCTCCCCCTGCGCCGCGCGTTGTCTCCAGGTAGCCTGCAGGCGGCCGGCGGCATTGGTGCATGAGTGATAATGCGCCCATGACGACCCTCTGCAATATCGCGGCCACCCTTCCGCAACTGGCGCGCGAGCGCCCCGACCAGATCGCCATCCGCTGCCCGGGCGGTCGCGGCGCCAACGGGTTTGCCGCCTACGATGTGACCTTGAGCTATGCCGAGCTGGATACGCGCAGCGATGCGATTGCCGCCGGACTGGCACGCCACGGCATCGGGCGCGGCGCGCGTGCGGTGGTGATGGTGCGGCCGTCGCCGGAATTCTTTTTGCTGATGTTCGCCTTGTTCAAGGCTGGCGCGGTGCCGGTGCTGGTGGACCCGGGCATCGACAAGCGCGCGCTCAAGCAGTGTCTGGACGAAGCGCAGCCGCAGGCGTTTATCGGCCTTGCGCTGGCGCAGCTGGCGCGTCGCCTGTTGCGCTGGGCGCGCTCGGCAAAGCAGATCGTCACCGTCGGCGGACTTTACGGCTGGGGCGGAGTCACGCTGGCGCGTGTAGAGCGCGATGGCGCCGGCGCAGGCAGCCAGTTGGCCGACACCGCGCCCGACGATGTGGCGGCGATCCTGTTCACCAGCGGCTCTACCGGCGTGCCCAAGGGCGTGGTCTACCGGCACCGGCATTTTGTCGGGCAGATCGAATTGCTGCGCAATGCCTTCGGTATGCAGCCCGGCGGCGTGGACTTGCCGACGTTCCCGCCATTTGCCTTGTTCGACCCCGCGCTGGGGCTGACCTCGGTGATTCCGGACATGGACCCGACGCGCCCGGGCAGCGCCGACCCGCGCAAGTTGCATGATGCGATCGCGCGCTTTGGCGTCACCCAGTTGTTCGGTTCGCCCGCCTTGATGCGCGTGCTGGCCGAGTATGGCCAGCCGCTTCCCAACGTGCGCCTGGCCACTTCGGCCGGTGCGCCGGTGCCGCCGGATGTGGTGGCCAAGATCCGCGCGCTGCTGCCGGCCGATGCGCAGTTTTGGACCCCGTACGGCGCCACCGAGTGCCTGCCGGTGGCCGCGATCGAAGGCCGCACCCTGGAAGCGACGCGCAGCGCCACGGAAGCCGGTGCCGGCACCTGCGTGGGCCATGTGGTGCCGCCCAACCAGGTGCGCATCATTGCGATTGACGATGCGGCCATTGCCGACTGGAGCGGCGTGCGCGAACTGGCGACGGGTGAGGTCGGCGAGATCACCGTGGCCGGCCCCACCGCCACCGACACCTATTTCAACCGCGATGCGGCCACGCGCATCGCCAAGATCCGCGAACGTTGCGGCGATGGCAGCGAGCGCATCGTGCACCGCATGGGCGATGTGGGGTATTTCGATGCCGAGGGACGCTTGTGGTTCTGCGGGCGCAAGACCCAGCGCGTGGAAACCGCGCAAGGCCCGATGTACACCGAGCAGGTGGAGCAGATCTTCAATGCGCTACCCGGGATGGGGCGCAGCGCGCTGGTGGGCGTGGGCGAGAGGGGCCGGCAGCGTCCGGTGCTGTGCTACGAACCGGACGCCTACGCCTGGATGTCCAGCCCGATGGAGCAGGAGGATTTCAGGCAGCAGCTGCGCAGTACCGCTGCAGCGCATCCGCTCACCGCCGGCATCGCCGATTTCCTGTGCCATCCGGGCTTTCCGGTGGATATCCGCCATAACGCCAAGATCGGCCGCGAAACGCTGGCGGTGTGGGCAGCGCAGCAGCTGCAGGAGAGCGGCTGACCACAGGGCGCGCGCAGTGGTCAGGCGGGCGTGGATGGCGCGCTCAGAAATCGCAGTGTGCGAGCGATCGATTCCGAGCACTGCACACTGCGCCGGACATCAGGCGCAGTGTGCGTTGGTCGCTTCGGGTCGCCTGCGTCAGATTGCGTGGCCGCGCGTCGAGGCAAGATCGCCAAGTCGGGTGTGGCCGGCTATGGTGTCGTCCCTCAAAGGCGAGGTGTGGTGCGATGAAGGTATTGGTGACCGGTGGTGGCGGCTTTCTCGGCCAGGCGTTGTGCCGCGGCCTGCGCGCACGTGGGCACGAGGTGGTGAGCTTCCAGCGCGGCGATTACCCGGTGCTGCAACACCTGGGCGTGGGCCAGATCCGCGGCGACCTGGCCGACCCGCAGGCGGTGCGGCATGCCTTTGCCGGGATCGATGCGGTGTTCCACAATGCCGCCAAGGCCGGCGCCTGGGGCAGTTACGACAGCTACCACCAGGCCAATGTGGTGGGCACGCAGAACGTGATCGAGGCCTGTCGCGCCAATGGCGTGCCGCGGCTGATCTATACCTCCACGCCCAGCGTCACCCATCGCGCCACCAACCCGGTGGAAGGACTCGGTGCCGATGAAGTGCCGTATGGCGACAATCTGCGCGCCGCCTACGCGGCGACCAAGGCCATTGCCGAACGTGCAGTACTGGCCGCCAACGGCGCCCAGTTGGCGACAGTGGCACTGCGACCGCGCCTGATCTGGGGTCCGGGCGACAATCATTTGCTGCCGCGCCTGGCAGCGCGTGCACGTTCCGGGCGGCTGCGCATGGTCGGCGATGGCAGCAATCTGGTCGACAGCACATACATCGACAACGCCGCGCAGGCGCATTTCGATGCGTTCGAGCACCTTGCCGTGGGCGCTGCCTGCGCAGGCAAGGCGTACTTCATTTCCAATGGCGAACCGCTGCCGATGCGCGAGTTGCTCAATCGTTTGCTGGCTGCAGTGGGTGCGCCGGCAGTCACGCGTTCGTTGTCGTTCAACACCGCCTACCGCATCGGTGCTGTGTGCGAAACGCTATGGCCACTGTTGCGTCTGCCAGGCGAGGTGCCGTTGACCCGTTTCCTGGTGGAACAGCTGTGTACGCCGCATTGGTACAGCATGGAGCCGGCACGTCGCGACTTCGGCTATGTACCGCGCGTCAGCATCGAAGAAGGCCTGCAACGGCTGCGATCCTCATCTTCCAACGACATCGCCATCACCGGATAAAGACCGGCATATCCACAAGATACGTCTGCGCCGATTCGGCACGACAACTTTTGGATACCTTGCCATGCTGCATTACGCCATCATCTTTTTCGTCATCGCCATCATCGCTGCTGTGCTGGGCTTTAGCGGTATCGCCGGTGCGGCGACCAACATCGCCTGGATCCTGTTCGTGGTGTTCCTGATCCTGGCAGTGATCTCGATGTTCCGTCGCGGCAAGGTATAACGCTTCGCTGCGATACGTCACGGCAGCGGCGCTGCCGGTTGGCGCTCACAGGGCCCGCTTCCGCAAGGACGCGGGCCCTGTGCGTTGTGGCGGCAAGTGCCCGGATTTTGGCTGATTACCGCTGTTTTCCCTTAGACCGCACGTGCTTGCCATTGGCCGGCACGGCATCGCCGATCGCAGCAAATTCCAGTGACCGATGCAGCGCGCTGAAGGCGGCTTTGGCAGGCCTCGGATCGACCTCGCACACCAGTCGCCGCTGTCCTGCTGCACGCGACTGACGGATGAGTTCGCCATGCGCCTGCGTGGCAAGACCTCGCCGACGTGCGGGTGCGGCGATCACGATGCGACCGACTTCCATGAAGCGTGCAACGCGCTCGGCCGTCCACCCGAAGTTCGCAGTGGCACGTCGCATCCTGATCCAGCGCGAGCAGCAAGCCGTCAGCCGGCGCGACGATACGGAGGCGCCAAGCCATTGCCAGCAACGCGGCGAGGCCATCGAAATCGAGCAAGGACCAGCGGTGGCATCGGTGTTGTTGAGCGCAAGCGCCGCGTCGTGGTTGTGCGGCGGTACGGCATGTCGCGGCGGCAGCGCCATCACTGCGTTTGGACCGCACTGCGCAGCAGTTGGTCCTCGGCATGCCGCTGTAGTGCGAGCTCGATCAACCGCGTGATCAGGCTGCGATAGTCCAGCCCGCTTGCTTGCCACAATTTCGGATACATGCTGATGCGGGTAAAGCCCGGCAGCGTGTTGACCTCGTTGATCACGATGCGTCCATCGGCGCACAGAAAGACGTCCACGCGCGCCATGCCTGCACAGTCCAGCGCCTGGTAGGCCTGCACCGCGACTTGTTGGATGCGCTGCTGGGTCTGCGCATCGATGGCAGCCGGGATCACGATCTCCGCACCGTGTTCGCTGATGTATTTGGTTTCGTACGAATAGAACGCATCGTGCACCACCACTTCGCCACAGACGCTCGCTTGGGGCGCATCGTTGCCCAGCACGGCACATTCGATTTCGCGCCCGGCAATGGCCGCTTCCACCAGCACCTTATGGTCGTAGGCCAAGGCCAGGGCGAGTGCAGCGGCGAACTGGTCGGCGCTGCGCACCTGGCTGACGCCGACCGACGAGCCCTGGTTGGCCGGTTTGACGAACAGCGGCAAGCCCAACTGCGCGATCAACGCATCCACATCGGCCATGGCGGCGGTGTGGCGGTTGAAGCAGGCGAACGGCGCCACCGCCAGCCCGGCATCGCGCAACACGCGCTTGGCCATGTCCTTGTCCATCGCGACCGCCGAACCGAGTACGCCGGAGCCGACGAACGGCAGGTTGGCCATGCGCAGCAGCCCCTGCAGCGAGCCGTCTTCGCCCAGGGTGCCGTGCACGATGGGAAACACCACAT
Source organism: Xanthomonas phaseoli pv. dieffenbachiae (assembly GCF_008639345.1). Taxonomy (NCBI): domain Bacteria; kingdom Pseudomonadati; phylum Pseudomonadota; class Gammaproteobacteria; order Lysobacterales; family Lysobacteraceae; genus Xanthomonas; species Xanthomonas phaseoli. Next base: position 141,763 of record NZ_CP041380.1, read on the forward strand.
CGATCTGCGCCAGTGCCTGCTCCGGCTGGATCGGGCGCACCTGCTGCTGTTGCGCGCCCGGCAGCAGCGCCACGCCGCGGCCGCTGCGATGCAGCGCGATGCGCGCCGGGTCGTCGGCATGCAGCAGGAAGCTGTCGGGGTCGTTGAAGTGCCACTGACCTTGCTTGTCGATACCGATCAGCACCGGCTCGAAGCGCTGCGGGTCCAGCGCATCCAGGAGATTGCGCGCCGATTGCAACGAGACCTCGTGCTCGGCCGATTTGCCACCGAAGATGAGGCCGACCCGAATCATGCGCATTGCCTGCTCCTGCCATTCGAAGTGGACAGGATGCCTGTGGCGCATGCGCTGAAGGAAGTCTTGCTGCAGCCAGCCATGGCAAACAACGCCGGCGTGCCCAATGCGCCTGTCAATGCCCTACCTTGCCCGGCAACGCACCCTAGCAACGACCGCACAACCGCCACGCCGGCAGCCGGCACACGTGCCACACCGCCGTCAGGCAGCTGCGACATGCAGGGGCGGTAGAATGCGCCCATGCCCGGATCACTCTTCAATTCCCTCAAGCCGCTCGCCGGCCAGGCCCTGCAGGCAGCGCTCAACCGTGCGCTGGCGCTGGACCCGGATACGCGCGACGCCCTGCTGCCGCTGGAAGGCCAGCGCATCGCGCTGACCCTGGAGGCGCCCGCGCTGGCCCTGCAGATCCGCGTGCACGAGCGCCGGTTGCTGGTCGGCCCGGTCGATCCGGCACAGGAACCTGACCTGGCGGTGCGCAGCAGCCTGGCCGGCTTGCTCGGGCAACTGCCGCTGCTGGCCAATGCACGTCGGAGCGGCGCGCCGGCCGGTCGGCTCAAGGTGTCCGGCGATGCCGAGTTGGCGCGCCAGCTGCAGCAACTGGCCAGCCGCTTCGACCCGGATTGGCAGTTGCCGTTCGTTGCGGTGTTCGGCGAGATTCTGGGCGTGCAGATCGCCGGTGCGGTGCGCGCAGCGCTGCAGCAGGCACGTCGCAGTGCGGTGGATCTGGCGCATAGCGCGGCCGAATTCGTCACCGAAGAATCGCGCGACGTAGTGCCCCGCGCCGAGCTAGAGGCGTTCCATGACGACGTGGACGAGCTACGCGATGACGTCGAACGGCTGGCCGCGCGCGTGAGCCGCCTGCGTGCGAGCGGAGGCGCGGCATGAAGGCGATCCTGCGGGCAAGCCGCATCGGCCGGGTGATCTTGCGCTATCGCCTGGATGCCTTGCTGGAAGGCACCCCGGCCGAGCGCTGGTTGCGTTTGGCCAAACCCTTCGTGCCGCGTGCCAGCGCCGAAATCGCCGCGCAATCGCGCGGCGCGCGGCTGCGCCTGGCGCTGCAGGAACTGGGGCCTATCTTCGTCAAGTTCGGACAGATTCTGTCCACCCGGCGCGATCTGATTCCGGCCGACGTAGCCGAAGAACTCACCTTGCTGCAGGACCGGGTCAAGCCGTTCGATGGCGAGGCTGCACGCCTGATCGTCGAAGCCGCACTCGGCCTGCCGGTCAGCGTGGCGTTCGCCAGCTTCGATACCGTGCCGCTGGCCTCGGCATCGATCGCGCAGGTGCATGCGGCCACGTTGCCGCCCGATGCCAACGGCGTGCGCCGCGAAGTGGTGGTCAAGGTGCTGCGTCCGGACATCGAACGCCAGATCGATGCCGACATCGCGTTGCTGCACTCGCTGGCCACCTTGGTCGAGCGCACCCATCCGCGCGCCGACAAGATCCGTCCGCGCGAAGTGGTGGCCGAGATCGAAGGCACGCTGGCCGCCGAACTGGACCTGCAACGCGAAGGCGCCAACGCCAGCGTGCTGCGCCGGTTCTGGGAAGGCTCGGACGATCTGTACGTGCCGGAAGTGATCTGGTCGCACACCGCCGAGCGCGCGCTCACGCTGGAGCGCGTGTACGGCATTCCGTCCGACGACATCGCCAAGCTCGATGCGGCCGGCATCGATCGCAAGGCGCTCGCGGCCAAGGGTGTGCGCGTGTTCTACACCCAGGTGTTCCGCGACAACTTCTTCCATGCCGATGCGCACGCCGGCAACATCTGGGTCGATTCGGATCCGCAGCGTCGGCTCAATCCGCGCTTCATCGCGCTGGATTTCGGCATCATGGGCCAGCTCTCGCAGGAAGATCAGTACTACCTGGCCGAGAACTTCATGGCGATCTTCCACAAGGATTACCGCCGTATGGCCGAGTTGCACGTGGAGGCTGGCTGGATGCCGTCCAACGTGCGCATCGACGAACTGGAAGCGGCCGCGCGCTCGGTCTGCGAGCCGTATTTCACCCGGCCGCTGTCGGAAATTTCGCTGGCGCAGGTGCTGATCAAGTTGTTCCGGGTGGCGCAGCGCTATGAGTTGACGCTGCAGCCGCAACTGATCCTGCTGCAGAAGACGCTGCTCAATATCGAAGGCGTGGGCCGTCAGCTGGACCCCAAGCTGGACATCTGGGCGGTGGCGCGCCCGGTGCTCGAACGCATCCTGCGCGAGCGCTACAGCCCGCGCCGCGTGCTGCGCGAACTGGGCAAGCGGTTGCCGGAGATCATGACCCATGCGCCGGACATGCCGCGGCTGGTGCACAGCTGGCTGAAGCAGCAGGTGGAAGGCCGCCATCAGATCGACATCCGCTCGCCCGAACTGCTCGCCCTGGACCTGAGCCTGCGCAAGCTGCAGACCCGCGTGGTGACCGCCATCACCGGCAGCGGGTTACTGGTGGTCGCGGCCGTGCTCTATGGCCTGCATCCGGATGGCTGGTACCTGGGCACGGTGCCGGTGTGGAGCTGGATCAGCGGCGGCGCCGGTTCGGCCGCGCTGCTGGTTGCCTGGTTGCGGCGGTAGGGGACGACCATGCCCGACGCAACCGATGCCCTGGACGCGAGCACACCGGTGGCGGCGATGGCTGCGCTGGATGCGCCACCGCGTACGCAAGAATCCAGCTATCCGCCGGTGTTCGCCGCGCAGATGGGCGGCCGCCAGAAGCGCGCGCTGGGCGAGGTGTTCGGGCTGCGCAACTTCGGCGTCAACCTGATCACGCTGGCGCCGGGTGCACGTTCGGCGCTACGGCACGGGCATTCGCAGCAGGACGAGTTCGTCTACATCGTCAGCGGCGCGCCTAGCCTGATCACCAACGCCTGCGAGCAGTTGCTGCAGCCGGGCATGTGCGTCGGCTTCCGCGCCGGCGATGGCGATGCGCATTGCCTGATCAATCGCAGCCAGGCGGTGGTGACGTACCTGGAAGTGGGCGACCGCAGTGCCGGCGATTGCGTGACCTATCCGGACGATGACCTGATGCTGGTCCCCCTGGCAGACGGCCAGCGCGCGTACCGGCACAAGGACGGCACGCCCTACTGAGCGCGCCGGTGGGGGCCATCTGTTGGCGTTGCACGATGGTCCAACATACGGCGATACGCGTATCCGCCTGCTCTGACGCTGGCGTGGTTCGGGCAAGTGAGACGTCAGGCCGCCACGCACGCAGCAGGCAGGCATCAGCTGCGTGGGGAGTGCGCAGCAATCGCACTGTACGAGCTGTGCGGGCCGCAGCCGTTGCCGTGCGCTTGGCCTGGCGACAGAACAGTTGCAGTGTTCGCTGCCGGCAGCGTGGCGATGCAGTGGCATGCGGTGTCGGCGCCGCGGATAATCCGCCGGTGGGCATATCCCCCAAGCATCTGCAGATTCTCTACCAGGACGATGTCCTGGCCGTGGTCGACAAACCCGCCGGCCTGATGGTCCATGACAGCAAGTTGGCACGCGGGGAAGACGATTTCCTGGCCGACCGCCTGCGCGAGCAGCTGGGCAAGCCGATCTTCCTGGTGCACCGGCTCGACCGCGCCACCAGCGGCTGCTTGCTGCTGGCCTTCGATCGCGACAGCGCCAGTGCGCTGGGCAAGGCGTTGATGGCGGGCGAAGTGGAGAAACACTATCTCACCGTCTGTCGCGGCTGGCCGGCCGAGGAGCGCTTCATCGTCGACCATGACCTGGACGGCGGGCCGGGCAAGCCGGTCAAGAAGCCGGCGGTGACGCATTTCCAGCGTCTGGCCACCGGCGAGCTGGAGATTCCGTCCACCGGGTTCACCACCTCGCGCTACGCACTGCTGCGCTGTCAGCCGCAAACCGGCCGCTTCCGGCAGATTCGCCGGCACATGAAGCATCTGTCGCATCACATGATCGGCGACACCAGCCACGGCGACGGCCGCCACAACCGCAGTTTCCGCATGCTCGGCATCCACCGCATGTTGCTGCACGCCGAACGCCTGGAATTTCCGCATCCGGGCGATGGCCGGCGCATCAGCGTCACCGCGCCGCTGGATGCGGAATTTGCCAAGGCGTGTGCGTTGTTTGATTGGGACATGGCGCAATTGCAGGCGATGCCACTCGCACAGTGATGCGGGGGTGCGCAGCGGTCTGTCGACGCCGCAGTGGCGATCGGCAACGCGTCTGGTGAACCGTACCCTCACCCTCACCCCAATCCCCGCCCCGGCCCGCGCTAGCAGCGCGGGCGTTCCAAGGCACGCGCACAAGCGGCGCCTTCTCGCCCGCAGGGAGAGGGGCGTTGCATGCGTATCGTGTTGTTTCTCGCGGCAGCGGCTCACTCGTGTGAGCAAATACTTCCTTCCCCCACCGGGACATTGTCCCCCGTCATGGGGGAGAAGGCGCCCCGCAGGGACGGATGAGGGGACGGGCAAAGCCTCGTGCAGTTGGTACCGCGAGGGCTTCGCCCCGTACCCTCACCCCAACCCTCGCTCCATGCCCCGGCCCGCGCTAGCAGCGAGGGCGTTCCAAGGCACGCGCGCAAGTGACGCGTAAGCGGTGCCTTCTGGCCCCGCAGGAGAGGGCTTCACCAAAGCGCCCTATTGATCTAAATACCAGCAAGCCATGCTCTAACGATTCCCGATTCCCGATTCCCGATTCCCGATTCCCCGCCCCTCAGGGCTTCTTCGCCGGCGCCGGCTCGTTGACGATGGTCTCCAGATCCTTCTGCAGGTCGGCAAACAGCGGCAGCATCCTCTGCTGGATGGCGCCCATCAGGTTCTGGGTCAGGGCCGGGGTCTTGTCGAGCAGGCTCTGGCCTGCCGAGCTCTCGTAGAACTCGGCCATGGCCAGCACGTCCTCGCGCGAGAACGAGCGCTTGTAGATATCCACATACATCGGGCGCAGTTCCGACCACGACAGCGCCTTGCGCACGGTCTGGCGGGTGCGTTCCTGGATGCGTTGCAGCTGCGCCTGTTGGTCGGGATCGAGCTGGCGCTGTGCAGTGAGCTGGGCGAATTGCTGCTGCTGCAGTGCTTCGATCTGCGGCAGCATCGTGTCCAGCATGGTTTGCGCGCGCGAGGCGGCCAGCAGACGGTTGATGTCGGCATCGCTGGGCGCCTGCGCCAATGCCGCCGGGGCGGCCACGGCCAGCAGGGCCGACAGCAGCAGCCGGCGTGCGAGGCGGCGCGTGGCAGCGAGCGAAGAAGTAGGTGTCATCGGAGCATCCTGCAAACGGGGGACCGGCCGCAGCATACGGGAAGCCGGCGTTCGCGCGCGCGTCCACGCCGCTGCCGATACAATCGGCGCACATGGCCAGCGACCCGATCCAGATCACCCCCAGCCTGACGATTCCGCCCAGCGAACTCGTCGAGCGCTTCGTGCGTGCCAGCGGCGCGGGCGGGCAGAACGTCAACAAGGTGTCCACTGCGGTGGAACTGCGTTTCGACGTGGCTGGCTCGCCCTCGCTGCCCGAGCCATTGCGGGCGCGGTTGCTGTCGCGGCGCGACCGCCGCATGACGGCCGAGGGCGTGCTGGTGATCGACGCGCAGCGCTTCCGCACCCAGGACCGCAACCGCGACGATGCGCGCGAGCGGCTGGTCGAGATCATCAGTGCGTGCCTGTCGGTGCCCAAGCGCCGGGTCGCCACCAAACCGAGTCATGGTGCCAAGCTGCGGCGGCTGGATGCCAAGCGGGAACGCAGCCAAATCAAGCGTGGACGCTCTGCGTCCCACTGGGAGTAAGCGTGAGTCAACCCGACCCGTCGTTGCCACCGGTAACACAGGCCAACATCCTGCTGCAGCCACCTCCGCCCCGGATGCCGCGTGCCCATGGCCGCTTCATCCGCTGGCTGGGCCGTACCGCCTTGCGCGTGACTGGCTGGCGTCTGCTCGGGCGGCTGCCCGACGAGCCCAAGCTGGTCATGATCGTGGCCCCGCATTCGTCCAACTGGGACGGCTTCCTGGGCTTTGCGGCCAAGTTCGCGTTGGGTTTCGAAGTGCGCGTGCTGGGCAAGGCGCAGCTGTTCTGGTGGCCGCTGGGCCCGCTGCTGCGCAAGCTCGGTGGCATCCCGCTGGACCGCAGCTCGCCGCAGGGCACCATCGGCCAGGCGGTGCGGCTGATCCGCAACTCCGAGCAGATGTGGTACGTGATCACCCCGGAAGGCACGCGCAAACGCGTTGAGCAGTGGAAGGCCGGCTTCTGGAAGATCGCCTCCGATTCCAACGTGCCCATCCTGCCGGTGTATTTCGACTACCCCAGCAAGACCGTGGGCATCGGCGAGCCGTTCTGGACCGGTGACGACATGGCCGCCGACATCGCCGCCATTCGTACCTGGTACCGGCCGTGGCGGGGCAAGCATCGCGATACGTTGTAGGAGGCGGACGGGTCGCCGCACGTGTGTGTGAGTCCACCGTGCGCCGCGGCCGTTCTAAAGCATGGTGCGGTGCGCGGCAGTCGGATCAGGCCTACGGGCACAGGATAGAGAGTGTTCGAATGAGCATGTCCCAGGAACAGCTGTTCGCATTCGCGCTCTACGAGATTCGGCTCCTGCTGGCCGGGCACCTCGGAAGCCAGAGTGAATCGCCTCTATCGGTGCGTGCCGCCGCGCACTTGGCGTATGCACTGCACAGCGATGCGGAGGCGGTCCTGCAAGGCCGGTCGTTCGATCCTGAGAGTGTGGCCACCAGGCTCGGCGCGGTGGATCGCATGCTGGGGACGACTTTTCAACAACGACTGTCCGCCGCAATGCGTGATCTTCCCTGAAAAGCGCGCAGGCTAGATGTTTTTCATCGGTTGGCTGCTTCAGTTCCTGCGTGCCCCGTGCAGCACCTCACTCCGGCGCTGCGGTTACTTGCAATCGAACGCCTCGCTAAATGCCGAACATGTCTTTCTCGCTTGCGAGAGAGAGAGCCGGCCCGTGCCCGCCCCACCGGTTATCTTGATCACTTGAAGGAGGAAACATCATGATCAACTTATCCGCCCGCGCGCTCTGCCTGTCCTTGTTGCTATCTACCGGCCCGGCGCTCGCAGCCACGCCGATGCTGGTGATCCACGGCGGTGCGGGCGTGGAGAAATCCAGCCTCTCGGCCGACGAACAAGCCCAGGCGCGCGAGGCGATGCAACGCGCACTGCGCGCCGGGCACGCGGTGTTGAACCGCGGTGGCAGTGCAGTGGATGCAGTGGCCGCCACCATCACCGTGCTGGAGGATGCGCCGCAGTTCAATGCGGGGCGTGGTGCGGTGTTTACCCACGACGGCAAGAACGAACTGGATGCGGCCATCATGGATGGCGCCAGCGGCAAGGCCGGTGCGATTGCCGGCGTGCACACGGTCAAGAACCCGATCCAGCTGGCGCGCAGCGTGATGGACCACTCCAAGCACGTGATGCTGGTCGGCGATGGCGCCGAACAATTCGCACGCGAGCAGGGCATTACCCTGGTCGATCCGAGTTATTTCCGCACCGACAAGCGCTGGCAGCAATTGCAAAAAGCGCTCAAGGCCGAGGCCGGCGATCGCCAGGCGCAGGCCGCGCTGGATCTGGAAACCGCCAAGCACTTCGGCACCGTCGGCGCGCTGGCGCTGGACCGCGACGGCCATCTGGCTGCCGGTACCTCCACTGGCGGCATGACCAACAAACGCTATGGCCGGGTCGGCGATGCACCCATCATCGGCGCCGGCACCTATGCCAACAGCCAATGCGCGGTCTCGGGCACCGGCTGGGGCGAGTTCTACATTCGCGCCGTGGCGGCCTACGACATCTGCGCACGCATGAAATACGCCGGCCAGTCGTTACGGCAGGCGGCCGAGACGGTGATTGACCAGGAGATCCCCACTGCCGGCGGCGACGGCGGGGCCATTGCGCTGGATGCGCAAGGCAACGTGGCGCTTCCGTTCAATACCGAAGGCATGTACCGCGGCTGGATCGGTGCGGACGGCGCCCCGCATGTGGCGATCTTCAAGGATGAGACGCTTTGAGGGAGCGCAGCGCGTTGGCACTGTGCCGTCGCTGGCCGGCAGCGTTACCAAGGCCGGAACGGTGCTGACGGCCGGCTTTGGCCGCTGTCGCCGCATACCGAAGCCGCTTGCATGGCTCACCGCCTCGTCCTTCTCCCGCACGCGGGAGAAGGTGCCCGAAGGGCGGATGAGGGCGCCGCACCGCCAGCCGCCTTTGCTCCGCACAGCGCCATTCATCGATGCCCAGCCAACGGCACATGCCGGCGGCCGCGAAACCCGCTAGCGTGGCCGGCTGCACTACCCACTCAGGAATCACACGCCATGTCGCGTACCGTCGTTCTGGCCGCTGCCATCACCCTGGCACTGGCTGCTTGTTCTGGAAAAGAGTCGTCCGGCCAGGAGTCCTCCACCGTGCCCGAAAAAACTGCCCCGGCCCCGGCCGCGGATGCTGCATCCAACCCCTTGCTGACCGCCAGCACGCTGCCGTTCCAGGCGCCGCCGTTCGACAAGATCAAGGACGCCGATTACCTGCCGGCGTTCGAAGAAGGCATGCGCCAGCATCTGGCCGACATCCGCAAGATCGCCGATAACCCGGAAGCGGCGACCTTCGACAACACCATCGAAGCGATGGAGCGCGGTGGCGAAACGCTCACGCGCGTGTCGCGCATCTTCTTCGGGCTGGTGCAGGCCGATACCAGCGACGCACGCCAGAAGATCCAGGAAGAGATCGCGCCCAAGCTGGCCGCGCACCAGGACGAGATCAATCTGGACCCCAAACTCTTCGCGCGCGTCAAAACCATCTACGACCAGCGCGACACGCTGAATCTGGACCCGGAGCAGAAGCGTCTGGTCGAGCGCGACTACGAAGAGCTGGTACGCGCCGGCGCGCAGTTGTCCGATGCCGACAAGGACAGCCTGCGCAAGCTCAACGTGGAAGAAACCACCCTCTCCACGCAGTTCCATACCCGCCTGGTCGCCGCTTCCGCCGCCGGTGCGGTGGCGGTGGACGACAAGGCCAAGCTCGATGGCCTGAGCGAAGGCGATATCGCCGCTGCGGCCGATGCCGCCAAGGCGCGCAAGCTCGACGGCAAGTATCTGCTCACCCTGCAGAACACCACGCAGCAGCCGGTACTGGCCTCGTTGAAGGACCGCCAGCTGCGCGCCGACGTGCTCAAGGCCTCTGAAACGCGTGCGGAAAAGGGCGATGCCAACGACACCCGCCAGACCATCCAGCGCTTGGCCCAGCTGCGCGCACAGAAAGCCAAGTTGCTGGGCTTCGACAACTACGCCGCCTACAGCCTGGGCGACCAGATGGCCAAGACGCCGGACGCTGCGCTCAAGCTGCTGACCGACACCGTGCCGGCGGCCACCGCCAAGGCGCGCCGCGAAGTGGCCGAAATGCAGAAGGTGATCGACGCGCAGAGTGCTGATGCAAAGACCGGAGATTTCAAACTCGCCGCGTCCGATTGGGACTTCTACGCCGAGCAGGTGCGCAAGGCCAAGTACGACCTGGACGAATCGCAGATCAAGCCGTACTTCGAACTGGACAACGTGCTGCAGAACGGCGTGTTTTATGCGGCCACGCAGTTGTATGGCATCACCTTCAAGCAGCGCACCGACATCCCGACCTACCACGCGGATATGAAGGTGTACGAGGTGTTCGATGCCGACGGCACCTCGATGGCGCTGTTCTACACCGACTACTTCAAGCGCGACAGCAAGTCCGGCGGCGCGTGGATGGACGTGTTCGTCGAACAGGACGGCCTCACCGGCGCCAAGCCGGTGGTCTACAACGTGTGCAACTTCACCAAGCCGGCCGCCGGCCAGCCGGCGTTGCTGAGCTTCGACGACGTCACCACGCTGTTCCATGAGTTTGGTCATGCGTTGCATGGCATGTTCTCCAAGGTGAAGTACCCCTCGATTGCCGGTACCAGCACCTCGCGCGACTTCGTGGAATTCCCCTCGCAGTTCAACGAGCACTGGGCGTCCGATCCGAAGGTCTTCGCCAACTACGCCAAGCACTACCAGACCGGCGCTGCAATGCCGGCCGAGCTGGTGGAAAAGATCAAGAAGGCCAAGACCTTCAACAGCGGCTACGCCACCACCGAATACCTGTCGGCCGCGCTGCTGGATCTGGCCTGGCACACCCAGCCGGCCGATGCGCCGTTGCAGGATGTGAGCAAGTTCGAAGCCGACGCCTTGAAGCGCTTCAAGGTGGATCTGGCTGAAGTGCCGCCGCGCTACCGCAGCAGCTATTTCGACCACATCTGGGGCGGCGGTTATTCGGCCGGGTACTACGCGTACTTCTGGTCGGAAGTGCTCGACGACGATGCCTTCGAATGGTTCAAGGAAAATGGCGGCCTGACCCGCAAGAACGGCGACACCTTCCGCGCCAAGATCCTCTCGCGCGGCAACACCGTCGATCTGGCCACGCTGTACCGCGATTTCCGTGGCAAGGATCCCAGCGTCAAGGCGTTGCTGGAAAACCGCGGGCTGACCGAGTGAGCGATGCGCGTGCGTAGGCGATGTTTGCATGCGCAGGCATGCATGCCTGGCCAGTACGACTAGCAAACAAAGACGGGATGGCCATGGCCATCCCGTCTTTGTTTGTGCGGATGTAACGCACTAGATGATGGTGTTGCCACTTTCAGGATCAGCATTCAGTTCTTCAACGCACCGTGCGCAGGGAGATGCCATATCGTGCCGGTCGTCTCCGACTGCCCGCCGTTGCAGTGCCAGACGCGAAGATCGAGACACGCAGATCCAGACGCGTGGCAATGGCACTCGCGATGTCAAACAGACTGACATCGCCGATGTTTGCCTCACGCGGTGCACGCAGTCACCAGGATGCCGACAAGCATCACAAGCACCATGGCGTAGTCACACCCGCAACCCACGCCAGCCCGCCGCCCGCCGCTTACGGCGTTGCCACCAATCCATCCGATGCGGTGGCCGCAGCGTCCTGCCGCCACCAACGCACCCGGTTGCCAGGGGCATTCAAGTCCACGCGCTCGCCCATGCACGGGGTGATCAGTGCGACACCAGCGGAGTCGGCCAGCGCCACGATCCGGTCCAGCGGCTCCTGCCACGCGTGCAAGGCCAGATCGAAGGTGCCGTTGTGGATCGGCAGCAGGCTACGGCCGCCGACGTCGATGAATGCCTGCAGGCTCTGTTCCGGCTGCATGTGCACGTGCGGCCACATCTGGTCGTAGGCGCCGTTTTCGATCAATGCCACATCGAACGGCCCGAGCTGCTCACCGATGGTCTTGAAGTGCGGGCCATAACCGCCGTCGCCGCTGAAAAACAGGCGCAGGTCGCCTGCCTGGATCACCCAGGAACACCACAGCGCGCGCCCGTTGTCGAACAGCCCGCGGCCGGAAAAATGTTGCGACGGGGTAGAGGTCAGCTGCAGGCCGGCAACGCTGATCGACTCCCACCAATCCAGCTGCCGCACCTTGGCCGGGTCCACGCCCCAGCGTACCAGCAGGTCGCCCACGCCCAACGGGACCACAAACACGCCGACGCGGTCGGCCAGCGCGCGGATGGTGGCGCGGTCGAGATGGTCGTAGTGGTCATGCGACAGGATCACCCCAGCCAGCGGCGGCAGTGCGTCCAGCGCGATCGGCGGGGCGTGGAAGCGCTTGGGTCCGGCGAACGGCACCGGCGAGGCGCGTTTGGAAAACACCGGGTCGGTCAGCCACAGCCCGCCCGCCAGCTTCATCAGCAGTGTGGAATGGCCCAGCCGGTACAGGCTGCGATCCGGCGCGGCCAGCAGTTGCGCGCCCGTCAGCGGCTGCACCGGCAAGGGCGCGGCGGGCACCGTGGTGCGGGGCTTGCCGAACACCATGGCCCACATCAGGCCGAGCTGTTCGCGCAGGGTCATGACGGTGGTTGGCAACGGCATCGCATTACGGAAGCGGCCAGCGCGAAACTGTGGCGAATCGGCATACGGGGAGGGACGTGGGGAGGCCATGGGAAGTCCGAGCAAGACGTGGGAAAGCAAAAGGACGAGCGATCAGGCAACGGCGATGCAGCAAGCACTGGATGCAACTGGCGTCAGGATCGGCATGGACGGGCGTACAGGCAGGTTCCTACAGACCAACTGCGGCGAGATGACAACGGCGGGCCAGCAGTACCAGATCGATTACACTACACAGTGTAGTTTTATCTGCGTGAAAGTAAACTACCGGGTGTAAAATTGCCGGATGTCGACCACCTCTTCCTCACCGACCACGCCCCAGCGCCTGACCGACCGCAAGCGCAACGCCATCGTCGAGGCCGCCATTGCCGAGTTCCGGCAGCATGGCTTCGAAGCGACCAGCATGGACCGCGTGGCCGCCACCGCCGGCGTTTCCAAACGCACGGTCTATAACCACTTCCCAAGCAAGGACGCCTTGTTCGGCGAGATTTTGCGCGGGCTGTGGCAACGCAGCGCCGAGGCGGTGAATCTGGCGTATCGGTCCGATCAACCGCTGCACCTGCAGTTGATCGCGCTGCTGCAACAGAAACTGCGGCTGTTGGACGACCCGGCGTTTATCGATCTGTCGCGCGTGGCCATCGCCGAAGGCATTCACTCGCCGGCGCGCGCGCGCGAATTGTTGTCGCAGCTGGGCAGCAAGGAAGAGGGCACCACCACCTGGCTGCGTGCCGCACTGGCCGACGGCCGGCTGGCAGGGGTGGAGCCGGAATTCGCCGCGCAGCAGTTGCAGGCGCTGGTGAAGGGCTTTGCGTTCTGGCCGCAGATCACCATGGGCCAGCCGCCGCTGTCGCCGCAGCAACAGACGCAGGTGGCCGAATCGGCGGTGGCGATGTTTTTGGGGCTGTACGCGCGCAAGTGAGCGCGGGCAGCACGCTCACTTGTGCTCTTTGATTGGCTAACAAGCATTGCGAACAGTCTTCAGGTGGGCGCCGACAGCGCGCCCGGAACAGCAGTGCACAAGTGGTACCGGCCGATTCCGCGCACCGACTGCGCCCGCCAGGCGGTGCGCGTAGGCGTTTCGGTCGCTGCGCTTAGTCTTTGGACCACACCGCCAAGGCATAGCCATGCGGGTCGGCAAAGTGAAAACGGCGCCCGCCCGGAAACGCGAACACCGCTTGGGTGATGCGTCCACCTGCCGCCTCGATACGCGCCTGGCTGCGGGCCAGATCATCGGCGGCGAGCACCACCAGCGCGCCACCCGGTTGCGGCGTGCCATGGAAGAAACCGCCGCTCAGGCGGCCGTCGCGGAATTCGCAGTAGTCCGGGCCGTAGTCCTGAAATGTCCAGCCGAAGGCCTGGCCATAAAAAGCTTTGGCGACGGCGATCGAGTCGACGGCAAATTCCAGGTAATCGATGCGGTGTTGCGTGGTGTCGGTCATGGCGTGCTCCTGAGCGAGTGCACAGCATGCAGATGGCGCAGGCCGCTGGCTTGGCGAAAACGGCCAAGTCAGCGGGCGTGCTGCTGCACCAGTGCGCGCGGGCTCAGACCGGTCAGTTGGCGCGCATCGCGCACCAGATGCGGCGCATCGCCGTAACCGGCGTGCAGCGCGGCCTCGGTCAAGTTGCGGTGTTTTCGCACAATCCGCAGAAAGCGCTGCAGGCGCAGGACGCGCTCCAGCGTCTTGCTGCCGTAGCCGAATGCGTTCTGGCAGCGGCGGCGCAGCGAGCGCTCGCTGATACCCAACGCCTCGGTCAACGCGCTTAGCCGTGGCGGCGTGCCGACGGTGAGTTGTTCGAACAGCCACGCCATCTGCCGATCGCGCGCTGCGGCGTGCTGTTGGCACAGTGTCTGCAATATTCGTAGCGGGTCGGCGCCGTCTTCCAGGCGATGCTGCCACGTGCGGCCCTGCACGCCCCACAGCGTTTCCAGCGCGACGCGTTGGTCGGCAATGGCGTGTAAGGGCAGCTGCAGCAGACCGGCCGCCACGCCCGCCGCCAGACGGACGCCGGTCAACGTCGTGCCTGCTGCCACCAGTGCGGGATTGGCAGTGCGATCTGGCCCGGCAACGAATACTTCGCTGCCATTCCAGATCAGATCGACGCTGCCATCGGGCAACACCAGCACCGGTTGTGGCGTGTGATTGCCCTGGCGAAATTGCCAAGTGCACTGCAGCTGCGCGCGTAATGCAGGCGGTGTCGCGCTTTCGGCATAACACGGCTCAGCTGGGTTGGACATGATGGCGCCCTGCGTGGAAGCGGATGCGGGTGTGCGCAGTGCCGCAACGTGGAGCGTGCGGCGATTCAACACCGTGCGCTCGGCTCCAGCTCAGTTGCATGCACGATATCCGGCCTATCGCGGCACTGCAGCAGCATCGCGCCCTCATCATCGAGGCGAGTTGCTTGCGGCCAGCGCATCGGCGGCTGCGTGGCGTTTGCGCTGGAACCACGCCACCATCGGCGAGGCCATCACCGTGGTCACCAGCGTCATGCCGAACAACAGCGTAAACAGGTCCGGCCCGATCACACCGCTATCCAGGCCGATCTTGATCACCACCAACTCCATCAACCCACGTGCGTTCATCAGCGAGCCGACGGTGAGACTGTCGCGCCATTGATGGCCACTCAGGCGCGCGCCCAGCGTGCAGCCGAGCAACTTGCCGCTTACCGCCATGCCGATCACCAGCACAAGTCCGCTCAGGCCGGCGCCGGCGAACGCGCCAGGGCTGGTGGCTTGACCGGCAACCGCAAACAGCACCGGCATCAGCAAGGTGATGGCCAGCGGTTCGATACGCCCGGCCAGATGCTCCAGCAGGCGGTCATCGCGCGGAAGGCAAATACCGAACAGGAAGGCGCCAAAGATCGCATGCAGCCCGATCCACTCGGCCAGCGCAGCGCACGCCAGCAGACCGATCAAGACCCATACCAACGCGCTCGGTGCATACCGGCCGTCATGCGCGCGGGAGCGCAGCAGGCGCGCATAGGCAGGCTTGAGCACACCCAACACGGCGGCGATCAGGACCAACGCACCGATGGCCGTAAACGCGACGCCGCCATGCGCGTTGTTGCCGGTCAGGGTCAGTACGATCGCCAGGAAGATCCAGACCGTGGCATCGTCGATCACGGCCGCGCCCAGCGCCAGGCGGCCGGCCGGGGTGCGGGTCATGTTGCGGTCCTTGAGGATGCGCGCTAACACCGGAAATGCCGTCACCGACATCGCCGCGGCGATGAACAGCGCGAACGGCCAGAAGCCGATGCCGTGCGGTGCGAAGCGCGGAAACAGCCACGGCGCGGCAGCCAGCCCGAGCAGCAGCGGCAACACGATGCCGGACACGCCCACCAGGATCGAGGCGCGCACTTGCGCCTTGGTGCCTTCCGGCGCACGCAATTCCGCGCCGACCACGAACATGAAAAGCACCACGCCCATCGTGGCCAGGCCGGACAGCGGCGGCAGGCTGTTGGCGGCGAACAACGCCGTGTGCAGCTCGGGCAGCCAGGCACCGAAGGCAAGCGGGCCGAGCAACAACCCGGCCGCCATTTCGCCGATGACCGGTGGCTGCCCAATGCGTTGCAACACCGCACCGCACAGGCGCGCAGCGCCCAGGATCACTACCAACTGCACCAGCAACAACGTGGTCGGATTCATCGCGTCAGCATTCCAGTGGTTGAGTCGGCCCAGCCTTCGCGTTCTGCAGGTCATCGGCCAGTCATTCTCCCCAACCGACGACGCAACGATGCGCGGCATGCTCCGGCGCTTAAGTTTATGCGTGGCGACGCGCTGCGATCACGTGGGCGATCAACGCACGCACGCAATGCGTGCTGACGTGCGGAATAGATGGTCCGATGCAGGTAACAGCATCTTGTCGCGTTCGCTCGCATTGCTGCATGGCACACACATTCTGCGCGCTTGACCG
This sequence comes from Xanthomonas phaseoli pv. dieffenbachiae, assembly GCF_008639345.1. NCBI lineage: Bacteria > Pseudomonadati > Pseudomonadota > Gammaproteobacteria > Lysobacterales > Lysobacteraceae > Xanthomonas > Xanthomonas phaseoli. Next base: position 157,803 of record NZ_CP041380.1, read on the forward strand.
AGCGTCTTCCGGCGGGTGCGCGTGATCGATGGCGCGATGCGTGCCTGCATTGCCGCGATGCCAGACGATAACGCCGGGCCATAGCGAACGACTCAACGCTCCGAAGCGCCACTCTCGTCATAGCCGCGCGGGGTGAACAGATCCGGCTGAATCAGCTCGATAAACGCACGTGCTTGCGGCGACAGATACTTGCCCTTGCGCACCACCACGCCGTAGCTGCGGGTCGGGAAAAAATCCTTCAGCGAGCGCGTGGCCAGCTTGTCGCGGTCGGCGTCGGTGAGGCAGATCGCGGTGACGATGGAAATGCCCATGCCCATCGCCACGTATTGCTTGATCACCTCCCAGCCGCCCACTTCCAGTGCCACGGTGTAGGGCACGCGCGCCTGCTGAAAGACCAGGTCGACCAGGCGGTAGGTCACCTGCCGGCGCGGCGGCAGGATCAATGGATATGGCGACAGATCCTGCAACGCGACCTCGGCCTTGCCGGCCAATGGATGATCGGGCTGGGTGATCAGCAATTGCTCGAAACGGTAGACCGGCGCGTAGTTGAGGTCGGCCGGCACGTCCAGCATCGAGCCGACCGCCAGATCCACCGCATCCTCGCGCAGCAGGTCGGTGCCATCGGCGCTGATGGCGTTGTGCAGGGTCAGCCGCACGTCCGGATGGCGCGCGCGGAAGTTGGCCACGATGCGCGGCAGCAGGTACAGGATGGTGGAGCTGTTGGCGGCGATATTGAGCTCGCCGGCATCCAGCCCGCGTACCTTTTCGCGAAAGCTCGCTTCCAGCCCATCCAGGCTTTCCACCAGCGGCTGCGCCATGTCGTACAGCAACTGGCCCTCGCGGCTGGGTGCCATGCGTCGCCCGGAGCGTTCGAACAGCGGCACGCCCAGATCGCGCTCCAGTGCCTGCAACTGCAAGGTCACCGCCGGTTGGCTGACATACAGCGCCTCAGCCGCACGTGAGACAGAGCCCAGACGCACTGTCTGGCAGAACGCGCGCAGCGGCTTGAGTCGATCGGATTTGTAGGAAAATCGAGGGGTTGGCGCCATGTGGTCGCGCTGCGCTGGTCTAATATAAGTCAGGCTTATTTACAGCATTGATAAAACTGCTTTGTCAAATAGTTGCATTGGGCGCACGGTGCAGGTCCGGATGCACAAGGACCCCCACATGGCTGCCACCGCGTTTGCTCCCCGTCCCACCGACCACGCCACGCCCGGCATTTCGTTGACCACTCAGATCGCCAGCCAGGCAGAGCTGCTGCCGGCCGCCGCGCTGGCCCTGCTGGTCTCGCTGCACCGGGCGATCGAGCCCGGCCGCCAACAGCGCCTGGCCCAGCGGCGCCAGCGCCAGGCCGCCTTCGATGCCGGTCAGCTGCCAGACTTCCGGACCGATACCCAGGCTATCCGTGCCGGCGATTGGCGCGTGGCCCCCCTGCCGGCGGCGCTGCAGGACCGCCGCGTCGAAATCACTGGCCCGACCGACCCGAAGATGGTCATCAACGCGCTGAACTCCGGCGCCAAGGTGTTCATGGCCGACTTCGAAGACTCCACCGCGCCAACCTGGCGCAACCTGCTGGCCGGCCAGCGCACCCTGGCTGCGGCGGTGCGCGGTGACCTCAGCTTCGATGCGCCCAACGGCAAGCACTACGCCCTGCGCCCGGAGGCCGAACGTGCCGTGCTGATCGTGCGCCCGCGCGGCTGGCACCTGGACGAAAAGCACGTGCTGATCGACGGCCAGCCGCTGGCCGGCGGCCTGTTCGATGCGGCGCTGTTTGCCTTCCACAACGGCCGCGCGTTGCTGGCCAAGGACCGTGGCCCGTACCTGTATCTGCCCAAGCTGCAGAGCATGGAAGAAGCCGCACTGTGGGACACCGCGCTGGCGCATATCGAAGCGATGCTGGGCCTGCCGCATGCGCAGATCAAGGTCACCGTGCTGATCGAAACGCTGCCGGCGGTGTTCGAGATGGACGAAATCCTCTACGCGCTGCGCGAGCGCATCGTGGGCCTGAACTGCGGGCGTTGGGACTATATTTTTTCCTACCTGAAAACCTTTCGTGCGCACCGCGACCGCGTGCTGCCCGAACGTGGCCAGGTCACCATGACCCAGCCATTTCTGAAGGCCTATTCGGAGCTGTTGATCAAGACCTGCCACCGCCGCGGCGCGCATGCAATGGGCGGCATGGCCGCGCAGATTCCGATCAACCACGATGAAGCGGCCAACGAACAGGCCATGGCCCGCGTGCGTGCCGACAAGTTGCGCGAAGTGACCGCCGGCCACGATGGCACCTGGGTGGCACATCCGGCGCTGATTCCGGTGGCGATGAAACTGTTCGACGAACACATGCCCACCGCGCACCAGCAGCATGTGTTGCGCAACGACGTGCAGGTGACGGCCGACATGCTGATCGCGCCCTCGCCGGGCAATGTCACCCGTGCCGGGTTCGAAGGCAATGTCGAAGTGTGCGTGCGCTATCTGGCGGCGTGGTTGGACGGCAATGGCTGCGTACCGATCCACCACCTGATGGAAGACGCCGCCACGGCCGAGATCAGCCGCGCGCAGCTGTGGCAATGGTTGCATCACGGCCAGCACCTGGATGATGGCACCGCCATCGATCACCACCTGCTGCAGGCGACCTTGCGCGCGCTGCCCGCACGGTTGGGAACCGCCACCGCGCTGCCCGGCGCTGCACGGATCGATGAAGCGATCGCCTTGCTGGAGGAGTTGAGCGGCGCCGACGAACTGGCGGACTTCCTCACTGTCCCGGCGTACCGCCTGATCGATTGATCTCACCCTGCGGCGACGCCTCGCCACCGGCGTTCCGCAGTTTCCCCTTCAACGCACAACACCGCCCGTTGCGCACGCATGCGCAACGACGGCCTTGCCATGCCGCACGCCTGCCATTTTTCCTCGTTCCATCCGCCGTACCTCCAGGAGAACGCAAGATGAGCACTACACTGCAAAGCGCCGAACAACTGCAGCAGGACTGGTCCAACAACCCGCGCTGGAGCGGCATCACCCGCAATTACAGCGCTGCCGATGTGGTGCGCCTGCGCGGCACCGTGCATGTCGAGCATTCGCTGGCGCGGTTGGGTGCAGAAAAATTGTGGACCTCATTGCATGCCACGCCGTTCGTCAATGCGCTGGGCGCGCTGACCGGCAACCAGGCCATGCAGCAGGTCAAGGCCGGGTTGAAGGCGATCTACCTCAGCGGCTGGCAGGTTGCCGCCGATGCCAATCTGGCCGGGCAGATGTATCCGGACCAATCGCTCTACCCGGCCGATTCGGTGCCGGCGGTGGTCAAGCGCATCAACAACACCTTGCTGCGCGCCGACCAGCTCCATCATGCCGAAGGCAACGATGCCATCGACTTCCTGCAGCCGATCGTGGCCGACGCCGAGGCCGGTTTCGGTGGCGTGCTCAACGCCTTCGAACTGATGAAGGCGATGATCGAAGCCGGCGCGGCTGGCGTGCACTTCGAAGACCAACTGGCCTCGGTCAAGAAATGCGGCCATATGGGCGGCAAGGTGCTGGTGCCCACGCGTGAGGCGATCGAAAAATTGAATGCCGCGCGCCTGGCCGCCGATGTGCTGGGCGTTCCGACGGTGCTGATTGCCCGCACCGACGCCGAAGCCGCCGACCTGATCACCAGCGATGTGGATGCCAACGACCAACCGTTCACCACCGGGCAGCGCACGGTCGAAGGCTTCTTCAAGACCCGCAATGGCCTGGACCAGGCGATCAGCCGCGGCTTGGCGTATGCCCCGTACGCCGATCTGATCTGGTGCGAAACCGGCAAGCCGGACCTGGAATTTGCGCGTGCGTTTGCGCAGGCCATCCATGCCCGGTTCCCCGGCAAACTGCTGGCCTACAACTGCTCGCCGAGTTTCAATTGGAAGAAGAATCTGGACGATGCCACCATCGCCAAGTTCCAGACCGAACTGGCGAGCTATGGCTACAAGTTCCAGTTCATCACCCTGGCCGGCTTCCACGCCTTGAATTACGGCATGTTCCACCTAGCGCACGGCTACGCGCGCCGGCAGATGAGTGCATTCGTCGAATTGCAGCAGGCCGAGTTCGAGGCGGCGGAGAGGGGATTTAGCGCAGTCAAGCATCAGCGCGAAGTAGGCACCGGCTATTTCGATGCAGTGACGCAGGCGATCCAGCAGGGGCAATCGTCTACCACCGCATTGCGTGGCTCCACCGAAGAAGAGCAATTCCATAGCGACAAGGCGGCCTGATGGCTGGCAGTACCGCAATGCCGGTCGTACATGACGCTTTGCATTGTGGCAGCCCGCGGGCGCCGGGTTGATGCAGCTGCCTCTGCCGCACCGGACGTCGAGGACAGATTCAGCAGGCGCCACCTTGCGCCACCCTGGGAGGGGGAGGGCTCGGAAAACCGAGCCCCTTTTTTTTTGCCCGATACCCGTCAATTCGTCTCTTTTTTCATGAGAAATAGTGTGATCTGGTACTGAACAAAGGGGTCCTGTAGGATTTGTCGATAGGCTAATGTTGCAGGCTGGCCTAAGGGAAAACCGATGACTTGCCACAACACCGCAGGCGCACTCGAGCCAACGGGGAACGTTGCCAAAACGGTCCCCGACGGGCTGCATGCGCTGATGACTGCCGAGGAACTGGGGTTTTTCGCCCGTTTCGGCCGTTCGCGCGAGGTGTCCGCGGGCCAGTCGCTGTTCGAGCGCGGTGCGGTGGGCACGCAGATGTACATCGTCGTCAGCGGCCAGATCGACCTGGATTTCGGCGAGGACCTGATGCTCAAGCATCTGGGTCCGGGCGAGTTCTTCGGCGAGCTCGGCCTGCTGATCGGCGATCACGCGCGCAGCGCCGGTGCCAGCGCCTCCACCGACAGCCGTCTGATCGAGCTGGCACACGAGGATTTCCAGCGCCTGGTCGATCAGGACCCCTCGATGGTGGCGCACTTCCTGCGCCGCTCCATCGTGCGGGTGGTCAACAACGAACAGTTGCTGATCCGCCAGCTGCGCCGGCGCAACCACGATCTGGAAGCGGCGCTGGATAACCTCTACGTCACCTCGCACCAGCTCAACCACACCGAAGAACTGAGCCGGACCGACGAGCTCACCGGCCTGCACAACCGGCGCGGGCTGGCGTTGCACCTGCAGGAATGCCGGCGTGCCGGCCATGTACCGGGCGTGGGCTTGATCCTGATCGATTGCGACCGTTTCAAGCGCATCAACGACGAGTTCGGTCATCTGGCAGGCGACCGCGTGCTGCAGAACGTGGCGCATGCCCTGCGTTCGGTGATCGCAGAAGGCGACCTGGCCTGCCGTCTCGGCGGCGATGAATTCTGCGTGCTCGTCGCACAAGGCACCAGCGAGCTGGTGCACCACATAGGCGAATGCATCGTGCGCGCGGTGGAAGCGCGGCTGTGCAACGGCCAGGGCGAGCAAGGCTGCTCGGTCAGCGTAGGCTCGTGCATGATCGATGCGGACGCGGCCTGGAACGACTGGTACACGCTCGCCGACAGCGCCTTGTACGAGGCCAAGCGGCAGGGCGGCAATGTGCTGTGCATGCAGGAGACGCTGGCCCTGGATCAGCCGCCTGCAACCGGTCACCGCTGAGCAATGAGCAGCCGCACCCACGCACGCAAGGATGCGTCGTCGGAAGCGATCCAGGCGCCGCGGCTGCGCACCTTGCTGTTGACCGATCTCTGCGATTCGACCGCGCTGGTCGAACGTATCGGCGACAACGCGGCGGCGGCCTTGTTCCGCGAGCACGACCGCCTGGTGGTCAAGCTGCAGCAGCACTGGCGCGGCCGCCTGATCGATCGTTCCGACGGGCTGCTGCTGCTGTTCGATCGCCCCATCGATGGCCTGGGTTTCGCGCTGGATTACGCGCGCGGGCTCAAGACGATGGGCGATGCGCATGCGCTCGCGCTGCGCGCACGCCAGGGCCTGCATGTCGGCGAAGTGCTGACCTGGCGCAACAGCGACGAAGCGATCAGCATCGGCGCCAAGCCGCTGGAAGTCGAAGGCCTCGCCAAGCCTACCGCCGCTCGCCTGATGTCGATGGCCCGGCCCGGGCAGATTTTGCTCTCGGCGGTAGCCGAGTCGTTGACCCATCGCGCCGCGCGCGAACTCGGCAACCGCGCCGATCGGTTGTTGTGGAAATCGCACGGGCGCTGGCGCTTCAAGGGCATGCCCACCGCGATGGAGATCTACGAGGTCGGCGAAGTCGGCCTGACTCCCCTGCGCATGCCGAAGAATTCGGCAAAGGCCTGGCGCGATGTGCCGCTGTGGCGCAGGCCGGCCGCGTTGGTGGCTGAGGTGGGGGTGGTGCTGGGGATCGGTTTCGCAATCTGGCTCTTTGCACGGCCGCAACCAGCGCTCGCGTTTGCAGAACGCGACTGGGTGGTTGTCGGGACGGTCCGCAACCTAACCAGTGACGTGATGCTGGACGGAGCACTCGATCAGGCACTTCGGATCAGCCTGGAGCAGTCGCGATACGTCAACGTTCTCAGTGAAGACAGAACACTGAAACTGTTAGCACTGATGCGCAAAGATCCCGCCAAAGATCCGCTGGACCGCAAGAACGCGTCGGATGTCGCATTACGCACCGGTGCCAGAGCGGTGTTACTTCCTTCTGTGGGTTACGTTGGGGGGCGCACACGTTTCGTCGTGGAAGTGGTCGACCCGAAAACTCAGCAGACTGTTGCTGTAAGTACCGCATTCGGCTCAAATCCGTCGATTCTTTCTGCTGTTGATACAGTGACGGGCGAACTGAGGACGCAGCTCGGCGAAAACCGTGACAGTATTCGACAAAACAGTCCTGCCTTGCCGGATGTCACCACATCTAGTCTCGATGCGTTGCGCGCTTATGCACTAGGACAACAACGATACTCGGAAGGGAAATACGGTGCTGCTTTGGATTTCTTCCAGAAAGCAGTCGATATCGATCCGCACTTTGCGCTGGCCTGGCTTGGTCAAGTGCGCGCCCATTTTGCCAATGTCGATTACAAGAAGGCGACCGAAACGCTCAGAGTTGCTGAGCAATTCAAGTCCAGGCTCCCCCCGCGCGAGGCGCTTTACGTAAAAAGCTGGGGCGTGCAGATTCTCGATCCAGCGCAGGCGGCCGATTCCTGGATACAGATGGCGGAGTTGTATCCCGACTATGCACCTGCCCAGGCGAACGCAGCGATGGATTTGTTCGTCGCTAATCGGTTCGCTGACGCTCTGCCGTACGCGCGTGCTTCGGCGCAGGGGAAGTACGATCTTTCCAGCGTATCGCTCGATATGTATGGGCGTATCTTGCTGGCTCTTGGTCAATACGACCAAGCCGATCAGGCAGTGAGAAAGGCGGTCGGATCAGGATGGAATGGCGCGCTGCTGCGTCAGGCTGCTGTCGCGGCTGCGAAGCGCGACTACTCGGGCGCACGCGACGCGCTTGCTCGAGTCGACAAGACGAATTTCCATGCCGACATCACGCGAACCACTATCGCTCTTGATGAAGGGGATCTGCACGCGGCGGTCGCGCATGCCCAAGTCGGACTGAGCGCAGGATTGAACAGGAGAGGAACTGATCGGATCAACTATTACGTCCCGCTAGCGACTGCGTTGCTTGCCTCCGGGCAGCGACCAAAGGCCGCGGAGGTCGCCGAAGAGGGCGCAAGGTTGGCATTGCGGGATTTAGGGGCAGATGTCCCAATCGATAGGATCGACAACCTGTCCACCGCATTGGCTGCCGCGCTCATCATGGCCCGCGCCGGCGATACCCAAGGTGCCGCTAAGGTCCGGCAGCAGGTCAAGGTGGCGCCACTGACCTACGCCAACCGCTTGGTGGTGGAACTGGGTGCGGTTGTCGATGCGGAAATTCTATTAGCCGAGCAGCGGCCAGACGATGCATTCCGCATGCTCAGTCCCTATCTGGATTCGATGTCGCGATTTCAGACAAGGGCAACCGCAATGCGCGCTGCCCGACTTGGACAGCGTAACGCAGATGCGCGGATTCAACACGACTGGATCCGCCAGCATCGAGGTTTGGCTTACGCGGAGATCGAATGCGGATACTGTCTGCAGCCGCTCAATCTGGTGGATCTGAGAACAGCAGAAGATTCGTGGATAGCAGAGGCGCAGGGGTAAACCTGCAGCGCGCCAAAAAGCTTTTCTTTATTTGAGCGTCCTATCGCCGTTGTAACCGGCATCCAGCTGAGGGACGATATGTGAGGTCCCAGACGTCAGCATGGTGTTGATCTGCTCACGCGCACCTGCGATTACATCCTTATCTGCCAACTGGATATTGCATGCGCAATCGCGAACGAATGCCTCGATGTCGTCGCCAGGTGCGGCGATGTGCCCAACCTGTCGTAGTGCCTCTAACGTGTCTGAGACGAATAATGCACGAAAGGCATCGTCGGTAGACAGTAGATCGATCAGGTTGCTTGCAACAGCAGGTTCAAGCTTCAGCATTGGCATCGCTGGCACTTCAGTGGGATGAAGTAACACATAGCGGCTCTAAGGGGGCTGGCTTGAGCGGTATCACGCATTGGCTCAAGTTAGGCAGCGGCGGGGCGTTATCCCTGGAGCAGAAATATCTGCACACGGTTACCTCAGATCGCTGGAGAAGATGATGCTGGTCAAGCGTTGCGCAATTGTCGTGCTGGAGCCACGTGAGACCGTGTCTTACACATTGGACAGTCTTCTACGAGGCGGCAATGGGCTGGACCATTCGATGCAGTGGTTTGCGCTCGCGCCGCATCTCGATGCCCCGGTCGCCGTGTCAGAAACTCAGCGGGCGTTGCTGGGTGAGCTTAGTCCCTCGCACTGGAGCACTCGCTTGTCATACGAGAGTGAAGCGCTTGACGGCTTGATCGCGCACGGCCTGGTGCTGGAGGAGCAAACGCAAGGCAGCAGGTTTGCTCAAGCCGATTCGCGTCTGAGGGCCTCGCACTGGCATCCGCTTGCCGCGGTGCTGCACGCATTTACGCGATGGGATGGGGTAGATGCGGTCAAGAACACCCGGGATTCTGGCACCGATACAGTGGTGGCAATGCGGCGTGTCTTGGGGCCTGCGCCCCCTGAAGTGTTGCCGGCAAATGACCATCGAACGCTCATCGGCCTGCCGCCCATGGTCGCAAACGATTTCGATGACCTGCTGGGACGGCGTGTCACTTGTCGTAATTTCGATCAGAGCAGACCCGTTCCTCTACCGACGTTCGCCCACATGTTGCAGCGGGTGTTCGCTGCTCATGCCAAGGTAAAGGTGGGCGATGACCTGGTTTTTCTTAAAAAGAATGTGCCTTCCGGTGGTGGCTTGCATCCTATCGAGGCCTACATTTTGGTGAGGAACGTCCAAGATCTGGAATCTGGCGTCTACCACTATCGTGCAGATAGTCACGCCTTAGAGCGTATGTCAGGTCTTGAGTGCTCCGATGACTTCGTCATGCAGGCTGTAGGACAGCAACACTGGTTCGCAGACGCGCATGTACTGGTTGCCTTGGTGCCGCGCTTTGACCGAACCTTCTGGAAATACAGACAGCATGCCAAAGGGTATCGCGTGGTTGCGTTGGAAGCCGGGCACTTGTCGCAGACGCTGTATCTGGCGGCAACCGACCTCGGTTTGGGGGCGTTTATCACCGGTGCGGTGAACGAAAAACATCTTGAGCGCGCGCTTGGGTTGGACCCGATTTCGCAAGGCGTTCTCGCCGTATGCGGCTTTGGCTGGCGCGCAACGACCATGGTGACGGCAGAGCTGGATCCTATGGGTGCGATTTGGTCCGCAGCGACTTGAGACGTATCGGACAATCGCGTGAGGTCAGTCTGCTCGCTTTCTCGCTATGTCCGAGCGTGTGCCGTTGACGTATTGGTAGCCGCCCTTGATACGCCCGCTTTACCCGCCGGTATCTGGCGCCGCTTGCTGACAATCCGAGCAGCGCTCCAGTGTTGCGTAGCACCTGCGAAGGCTGACGGCAGAGTGCCGTCGGCCTTCGTGTCCCGGGCTAAAGCAAGTCCCGCGCAGGCTTACTTCCGAATCGCCTGCGTATGCGTCTTCAAGGCCTCGCTCAGGCCGTTGATCTTGTCCGCGCCTTCCGGGACGGTGATGCTGGAGCCTTCCAGATCCGCACCGATCGGTTGCACGCGGCCGCCCAGGCATTGGCTCAGGAAGCTTTCGGTCACTGCGTTGAAGGCCTTGCTGTTTTCCGGGCGGCGGAAGCCGTGGCCTTCGTCGGGGAACAGCACATAGGTGACCGGAATGTTCTTGGCCTTCATCGCGTTGACGATCTGGTCGCTTTCGGCCTGTTTGACGCGCGGGTCGTTGGCGCCCTGGCCGATCAACAGCGGCTTGCTGATCTTGTCGACATGGGTCAGCGGAGAACGGTCGGTCAGCCACTGCTTGCCGGCTTCGGTGGCGGGGTCGCCCATGCGCCGGGTCAGCTGCTTGTAGAAGCTGGCCCAGTACGGCGGCACGGTGCCGAGCAAGGTGTTGAGATTGGCCGGGCCCACGATATCCACGCCGCATTTGAAGGCGTCCGGGGTAAAGGTCATGCCGACCAGCGTGGCATAGCCGCCGTAGCTGCCGCCCATGATGGCGACATCCTCGGGTTTGGTGACCCCTTGCTTGACCGCCCATTGCACCGCATCGAGCAGGTCGTCGTGCATCTTGCCGGCCCACTCGCCATTGCCGGCATTGGTGAACGCCTTGCCGAAGCCGGTGGAGCCACGGAAGTTCACCGACAACACCGCATAGCCGCGGTTGGCCAACCATTGCTCGTACGGCCCGTAGCCGTAGCTGTCGCGCGCCCACGGGCCGCCGTGCACGAACAGCACCAACGGCACCGGCTTATCGGCCTTGCCGTCGTGGTTGGCATCGGCTTCGGCCGGCAGGGTGAGGTAGCTGATCAGCTTGAGGCCGTCGCGTGCAGTCAGCTCCTGTGGCCACATCGGCACCAGCGGCTTGCCCTCCAGTGCCGGCCGCGCGGAGAACAGCTTGGTCAGCTTGCCGCCATCGGCGCGATCGTAGCGGTAATAGGTGAGCGGGGTTTCCGCCGCGGAATAGCCCACGATCCAGATGCGATCATCGAGCGTGCGCGCGGCCACGCTGGCATCGCCGTCGCCCAGGGATTTGAGTTTCTGCAGATCCGCGGCAATGCCGTTGTCCAGCGGCTTCCATTCTTCACGCAGGTAGTCGGTGGACACCGCCTGCACTGCCCCGGTCTTGGGATCGTTCAAGGTGGCGCCGACGTCGGCGCGCGGGCTTTCGAACAGTAGCGTACGGGAGTTGCTGGCCGTGTCGATGGCATACAGCGCTGCGGTATCGCGGTTGCGCGAATCCTGCATGTACAGCGTCTTGCCATCCTCGGTCAGGCCTTCCGGCGCCGTGTTGCTGACATCCTCGAACGGAATGCGGTCCACGCTCTTCCAGCGGTTGCCATCGGGCACCAGCAACTCCCTGCCGGCATCGTCGGTGGCGCGCGTGGCGTAGCGCAGCTGGTAATCGCCATCGAGCAGGTACGCATCCAGGCTGTCGGTGTTCTTCTGTACCAGCGTGCGCTTGCCGGAGGCCAGGTCCACGCGATACAGGTCGTGCCACTTGGCGTCGCGGTCGTTCATGCCGACCATGATCGATTCGGGATGCCGCGCGCTGACCCGATACACCTCGGCATTGGTCTTCTGGAACGGGGTGAGATCCTTGCTGCTGCCATCGGCCAGATTGACCGAGAACAGGTGGAAATCTTCATCGCCGCCGTTGTCGCGCAGGTACAGCAAGGTATTGGGTTGATAGGTCCAAAAGTAGTTACGAATGCCGCGTGCGGTGTCCTTGGTGATTGCGCGCGCCTGGTCGGGCGCATCCACCGGCGCAACCCAGACATTGAGCACGCCCTCCAGCGGCGCCACCCAGCTGAGGTACTTGCCGTCCGGGCTGATGCTGACAGTGGCCCGCTCGGGATTGCCGAACAGCGCATCGCGGGTAATCAGCGCAGGCGGCGCCGCGGGCGCTGTGGCAGCCGGTGCAGGTGCTGCCGCTTTCTCGGCAGCGGGCGCAGGTTTGTCGCTGCACGCAGACAGCGCGAGCAGCATGCTGGAAACAAGAAGCAGGCGTTGCATGGGCACTCCGGTGGCAAGTCGGCCAAGCCGGCCGATGTGCCACGCTAGCGGCAGCGTGCGCGCAGGCGAACGTGCCGTTGGTCACCCTGCCATGCGCCGCTACGCAGACGCGGACACAAATTCCACCAGCGCCGCACCGTCGTCCACCAGATCGCCTTCGGCCACCAGATACGCCTGCACGGTGCCATCGCTGGGCGCGTGCAGGGTGTGCTCCATCTTCATCGCTTCCAGCACCACCAGCGCCTGCCCTCGGGCGACCGGCTGGCCCACTGCTGCGGGCAGGGACACGATGCGCCCGGGCATCGGTGCGGTGAGGCCGCCGGCGTCCTGGGTAGGCTGGTCGGCTTCTGCCAGTGCATCGTGGTGACGGAAGACGGCCCGCTGCGTGGCCCCGATCAGGGTCAGCGTGGCACCGTCGCGCAGCACCTGTGCACGCCATTGCCGGCCGTCCATCTCCACCCGCACGCCCGTCTCATGCCGGTGGTAGCGCAAGGTATGTGTCTGGTCTGCATTGCCGACCTGCCAGCCATCGGCATCCGGACGCACCGCGAGTTGGCGGCGCTCGCCGTTCGCTTCCAGCACGATGCGCTGCGCCGCATGCGCACCGATGCGCCAACCATCGGTGTGCTGCCACGGCGAATGCGGATCGGCCGGATCAACGGCCACTGCCGGCACTGCGTCGGCCATCAACACCGCTGCCAGGCACCACCAGGCGGTGTCGGGGCTACGCGCCTCCGGAAACAGCACGGCGTGTTCGCGCTCGATCAACGCGGTATCCAGATTGGCCGACGCGAACGAATCGGTCGCGATCAGGCGCGACAGGAATGCACTGTTGGTGGTGACACCTACCGCGTGGAATTGCGACAACGCCGCGCGCATGCGTGCCAATGCAGCCGGGCGGTCGGTATCCCAGACGATCAGCTTGGCGATCATCGGGTCGTAATAAGGGCTGATGGTGTCGCCTTGCTCCACGCCCGCATCGATGCGCACATGCGCGCTGGCAGCAGGCATCCGCAACTGACGCAGCGTGCCGGTGGACGGTAGAAAACCGCGCTCGGCATCCTCGGCGTACAGGCGTGCCTCCAGCGCATGCCCGTGAATGCGCAACTCATGCTGCCTGCGCGGCAAGCGCGCGCCAGCGGCAACCCGCAACTGCCATTCGACCAGGTCGGTGCCGGTGATCAACTCGGTCACCGGGTGCTCCACCTGCAGCCGGGTGTTCATTTCCATGAAATAGAAATCGCCGTCCGGCCCGGCGATGAATTCCACCGTGCCGGCACCGACATAGTCCACTGCCTGCGCCGCATCCACTGCTGCCTTGCCCATCGCTGCGCGCCTGGCTTCGCTCATGCCGGGTGCAGGCGCTTCTTCCAGCACCTTCTGGTGGCGGCGCTGCACCGAGCAGTCGCGTTCGAACAGGTACACCACCTCGCCATGCGTATCGCCGAACACCTGGATTTCGATATGCCGCGGCCGCTGGACATATTTTTCCACCAGCACGTGTGCATTGCCGAATGCCGACTGCGCTTCGCGCTGGCAGCTGGCCAACGCGTCTTCGAAGGCGGCGCTGGCATCCACGCGGCGCATGCCCTTGCCGCCACCGCCCGCACTGGCCTTGATCAACACCGGGTAGCCGATGGCATCGGCCTGCGCACGCAGAAATGCCGGTGCTTGTTCGTCGCCGTGGTAACCCGGCGTCAGCGGCACGCCGGCCCGCTGCATCAGTGCCTTGGCCGCACTCTTGTCGCCCATCGCGCGAATCGCCGCTGCCGGCGGGCCGATGAAGACGATGCCAGCGTGCGCACAGGCCTCGGCAAATGCCGCGTTTTCCGACAGGAAGCCATATCCAGGATGGATCGCCTGCGCACCGGTGGCGCGTGCCGCTTGCAGGATCGCTTCGCCACGCAGATAACTCTGCTGCGCGGGGGCGGCGCCGATATGCACCGCCTCGTCCGCCATGCGCACATGCCGTGCATTGCGGTCTGCATCCGAGTACACCGCCACCGTTGCAATGCCCAGCGTGCGGCAGGTGGCGATGACCCGGCAGGCGATCTCGCCGCGATTGGCGATCAGGATCTTGTCGAAGGGCGCTTGCGTTGCTGCGGCGATAGGGTCGCGCTGGGTCATCGGATCAGTCTCTGCACGTCGCCGTAGCGGCGGGTCGTCTTACGAAGATAAACGGCTTGTCTGTTTGCATCTGGACATCGAGCGCGAGCAGGTTGCCTGTTACACGGCACGGTGTCGCTGCAAGCCAACTGCGCGAACCTCCACGATTGCCGGCCCGCATATCACAACCTCACGCCACAGCCTGCACACCGGCAGCGGGCCCCGCAGCACGCACAAGTGCGGCGGCGGTGCCCCCTGTACTCACATGCGAAACACACCAAAGCGCGTGGGTTCGATCGGCGCGTTCAGGGCTGCCGACAATCCCAGGCCCAGCACGCGGCGCGTATCGGCCGGGTCGATGATGCCATCGTCCCAGAGCCGTGCACTGGCGTAATACGGATGTCCCTGCTGCTCGAACTGCGCGCGGATCGGCGCCTTGAACACCTCCTCGTCTTCGCCCGCCCACGCGCCACCCTTGGCTTCGATGCCGTCGCGACGCACGGTGGCCAACACGCTGGCCGCCTGTTCGCCGCCCATCACGCCGATGCGGGCGTTTGGCCACATCCACAAGAAGTTCGGCGAATAGGCGCGCCCGCACATGCCGTAGTTGCCCGCACCGAACGAGCCGCCGATCACCACGGTGAACTTGGGTACCTTGGCGCAGGCCACCGCCATCACCAGCTTGGCGCCGTCCTTGGCGATGCCGCCATGCTCATATTTGCGTCCGACCATGAAGCCGGTGATGTTCTGCAGGAATACCAGCGGAATGCCGCGCTGCGTGCACAGCTCGATGAAGTGCGCGCCCTTGAGCGCGGACTCGGAAAACAGGATGCCGTTGTTGGCAATGATGCCGACCGGGTAGCCATGCAGATGCGCAAACCCCGTCACCAGCGTACTGCCATAGCGCGGCTTGAATTCGTCCAGGCGCGAATCGTCGACGATGCGCGCGATCACTTCGCGCACATCGAACGGCTTGCGCGTGTCGGCAGGAATCACGCCATACAGTTCGTCGGCGGCATAGCGTGGTGGCAACGGTGCCTGCAGCGCCAGCGCTGCGGCAGGTTTGCGCCAGTTGAGCTGGGCGATGATGGTGCGCACGCGCGCCAGCGCCTGCAGATCATTGTCGGCAAAGTGATCGGCCACGCCGGAAATGCGCGTATGCACATCGGCGCCGCCCAGGTCTTCAGCACTGACTACTTCGCCGGTGGCGGCCTTCACCAGCGGCGGGCCACCCAGGAAGATGGTGCCTTGCTCGCGCACGATCACCGTTTCATCGCTCATTGCCGGCACATAGGCGCCGCCGGCGGTGCACGAGCCCATCACGCACGCAATCTGCGGGATGCCGTTGGCCGACAGGTTGGCCTGGTTGTAAAAGATGCGTCCGAAGTGGTCGCGGTCGGGAAATACTTCGTCCTGCAACGGCAGGAATGCACCGCCCGAATCGACCAGATAGATGCACGGCAGCCGGTTTTGCTGCGCGATCTCCTGCGCACGCAGATGTTTCTTCACCGTCATCGGGTAATAGGTGCCGCCCTTGACGGTGGCGTCGTTGGCCACGATCACGCATTCCACGCCGGACACGCGGCCGATACCGGCCACCACGCCCGCACACGGAACCTGGTCGTCGTACATGCCATGCGCGGCCAGGGGAGCGATTTCCAGCAATGGGCTGCCCGGATCCAGCAAGGCATCGATGCGCTCGCGCACCAGCAGCTTGCCGCGTGCGGTGTGTTTGGCGCGTGCGGTGTCGCTGCCGCCACGGGCGGTCTGGGCGAGGGTGCGGCGCAGGTCGTCGATCACCGCGCGCATCGCCGCAGCGTTGTGTTGAAAACTCTCGCCGCTGACCTGCAGCTGGCTATCGATCACGCTCATGGTGGCTCCGTCAGGCGGTGCGTTCGAACAACTCGCGGCCGATCAGCATGCGCCGGATTTCCGAGGTGCCCGCGCCAATCTCGTACAACTTGGCATCGCGCCACAGGCGTCCGGTGGGGTATTCGTTGATGTAGCCGTTGCCGCCCAGCACCTGGATGGCCTGGCCGGTCAGCCAGGTTGCCTTCTCGGCGGCGTAAAGGATGGCGCCGGCTGCATCCTGGCGGGTGGTGCGCCCGGCATCGCAGGCGCGTGCCACCGCATAGACATACGCGCGGCAGGCGTTGAGCCCCACGTACATGTCGGCCAGCTTGGCCTGCATCAACTGGAAGGTGCCGATCGGCTCGCCGAACTGCTTGCGCTCGTGCACGTACGGCAACACCACGTCCATGGCTGCGGCCATCAGCCCCAGTGGCCCGCCGGCCAGCACCACGCGTTCGAAATCCAGCCCGGACATCAGCACGCGCACGCCGCCGTTGAGCGTGCCGAGCACGTTTTCCGCCGGCACTTCGCAATCGGTGAACACCAGCTCGCAGGTGTTGGAGCCGCGCATGCCCAGCTTGTCCAGCTTCTGTGCGGTGGAAAAGCCCGGCATGCCCTTCTCGACGATGAAGGCGGTGATGCCGCGCGCGCCGGCGTCCGGGTCGGTCTTGGCGTACACCACCAGCACGTCGGCATCCGGGCCGTTGGTGATCCACATCTTGCTGCCGTTGAGCACAAAGCGGTCGCCGCGCGCATCGGCGCGCAACTTCATCGACACCACGTCCGAACCGGAGCCGGCTTCGCTCATCGCCAGCGCGCCCACATGCTCGCCACTGCACAGCTTGGGCAGGTAGCGTTGCTTCTGCTCGTGGCTGGCGTTCTTGCGTAGCTGGTTCAGGCACAGATTGGAGTGTGCGCCATACGACAGCCCGATCGCGCCGCCAGCACGCGAAATCTCTTCCATCGCCACCACGTGCGCCAGATAGCCCATGCCGCTTCCGCCGTACTCTTCTTCGACGGTCAGGCCGAGCAGGCCTTGTTCGCCGAGCAGGCGCCAGAGCTGGGCGGGGAACACGTTATCGTGGTCGGCTGCCGCGGCCAGCGGAGCGATATGGTGGCTGGCGAAGGCGGCCACGCTTTCGCGCAGCAGGTCGATCTCTTCGCCAAGCTCGAAGTTCAAGGACGGCACATGCATGCAACAACTCCACAGGGATCGGGATGTGCCGGGTGGGAGCGGGCGGGCCGCGCGGCGGATGCGGCCAGACTAGCGGTCCGCGACAAAAAAGTGAACTAAAATTCAACTATTGAACGCAGAATCACACCATGGCTTACCGACGCTCCGCCCTGATGGAAGAACGCCTGGCCGGCAACCGCGAGCGCATCCTGCACGCGGCCCGCGTCCTGATCGCCGAAGGCGGCTACCGCAATGCACCGGTCACCGCGGTGGCAGCGGCCGCGGGCGTCTCGACCGGGCAGATTTATCGACATTTCCCATCGAAAGCCGAACTTTTCGTAGAAGTTCTAAGCGAGGCGGTACAGCGCGAGATGGCCATCCTGCGCGCCATTGCGGCCACCCAGGCCAGCGCAGCCGAACGTTTGCGTAGCGCAATCGCTACCTTCGTGCGGCGGGCGCTGGCCGGCCCGGCGCTGGCATACGCCTTCATCGCCGAGCCGGTGGAGAGCGAGGTCGACGCCGAGCGCATCCGCGGCCGCCGCCAGTTTGGTGAGGTGTTTCGCCAGCTGCTTGCCGAAGGCGTGGCGGCCGGGGAGTTTCCGCAGCAGTCGCTGGACGCCGCAGCTGCCTGCATCGTCGGCGCGTTTACCGAGGCCTTGGTGGGGCCGATCGCCCCCAGCCGTGGCGATCCGCACCAGGGCGAGCAATTGGTCGAAGCGATCTGCGGCTTCTGTCTGCGCGCGGTGGGGGCAGGGCAGGCGGGCAGCTGACAGTGCACTGACCACGCACGGGGATGTGCCTCCCAGATGCAGCTGACTGTGCATATACTGTGCACCTACCCTGCCGGAGCCTTGCGATGGTCGCCGTTCTCAATCCCCTGGCCTTGACCGAACGCCTGCGCGTGCCGGACCGGACCATCCTGTCGCCGTCGGCCATGGCCGGCCTGCTGGATCTTTCGCAACAGGAACTGGCCGAGCTGGCCGGCGTGCATCGCAACAGCCTGCGCGTGCACCCGGAAAGCCCGCGCGTGCAGGACTTGCTGCGCAATTTGTCGCGGCTGCTGGTGGCGATGGCGCAGGTGCAACCGGACGAGCGCCAGGTGGTGTTCCACCTCAAGAACACGCCGATTCCGGCGTTCGAGTTCGCCACCTTGCTGGAAGTGGTCAAGCAGGGGCGCACCGACGATGCGCTGACCTATCTGCGCACGGTCGCCGCAGGGGCGGCCGGTTGAAGCTGAGCGCCCCGGCGCACTGCACGCTCTATCGCGCCTTTACCCCGCGCTGGGCCGCCGAACCGCTGAGCGGTGCCGGTGCGGCGCGCTCGGGTGGGCGTTTCAATCGCTTCGGCCAGCCGGCGCTCTATCTGTCGCTGCAACTGGAAACCGCCGCGGCCGAATATGCCCATGCCGCCCCGTTCCTGCCACCGTTGACGCTGGTCAGTTACGCCGCCGATCTTCCGGCATTGGCCGATCTGCGTTTGCTCGATGCCAGCTGGGATGCGGTGTGGGCCGACTGGGCCGACGACTGGCGCAAGGCGCTGGTCAACAAGATCGAACCGGTGAGCTGGGTGCTCGGCGACCTGCTGCGCGAAGCAGAGATTCCTGGCGTGATCTTCCCCAGCATGGCGCGGCCGGCAGGCGTCAACGTGGTGCTGTTTCTGGACATGCTGCAGCCCGAGCGCGTGCTGCAAGTGCTCGACGATGGCCGCCTGCCGCGCGATGGCCGCAGTTGGGGTGATCCGCCGACCGTTGAGCTCGGCGATCCGGTCGACCGGTGACGCGTGTTCCTTATGCTGGTCGTGGCCGCCGGGTCGGCATGCAAACGCACGCAGCAGACATCTGACAGCTGCGGCTCACCTTCAACCAATCAGCACCTGCACCACACCCGCCAGCACCGGTGCGGCCACTGCGGCCGGCACGATCGCGCCGCGCCGATACGGCAGCAGCCACAGCGACAACACCGCCGCACTGGCGGTCAACGTGCCCAGCCATAGCACTGCGCCGATGCCCCAACCCTGCGCATGCACCGCCAACGCGAAGGTGAGACACAGCAGCAACCACCCCACCACACGCAGTTGGCGCGACCGTGTGGTGCCCAGCAGGCGGCCGCGCAACTGCTGCTGATGCTTGTCCATCGCCAGGCACAGCGCAGCAAACCCGGAAAAATTCAACGCCAGCAACAGCAGCACGCTCATGCGCCTTCCTGGAGCGGCGCGGTCGGCGGTGCAGGCGTTGCGGCAACAGCGCGCGCGCGTCGTGCCGAAGCCGGCTGCGGCGCTTTCCAACGTTGCAAGCGAAAGCCGGCAATGCCCAGGCACAGGCCCAGGAACAGGCACACCAGATCCACACCGGCCAGTGCCCATTGCCCGGCCGGCAGCGTCACGCCCAGGTGCACATCGGTGGTGAGTGCGTTGAGCACCGGCACCAGCGCGAATAACGCCGCGCCCAGATACAACTGCCAGCTCCACATCGCACGCCGTGGCCACGCGAATGCCGCCAGCAATGCCGTGGCCCACGCAGCAAAAAACACATTGGCCTCCATCGCTGCGCGCGCATCCAGGTTCACCGGCAACACGCGGTTGGCCCAGAAGAAACTGGCGAAGGCGATCGGCAAACCGGCCACGGTGCCGATATTGAGTGCGTCCACCAGGCGCAGGCCGAAGCCGATGCGCCCGGCTTTCAAATGCTTGGGGCGTTCTTTCACCGCCCACATCACCACCCCGCTGGCCACCATCAGGCAGCCCAGCAGGCCGGAGCCGAAAAACAGCGCGCGCAGCCATGGCCCGGCGAAATGGGCCAGATGCAGACCCACCATCACCCCACGCGTCTGGCTGGCACCGCCCGGCGGCCCGCTGCGTTGCAGGCGCTCGCCACCCACTGCATCGAACAGGATGGAGGGCACGTCGGTGGACAGGTTGTCGGCAAATTGGCTCACCCCGACGGCAGCATGCGCATCGTTGGGCAGCGACACCGCAACGTTGCCCGCCTCGCCACCACGCCAGTCGCTGCGCGCACGTGCCACGAACTGCTCCAGCGGCAGCATGCGCGCCGGTATGCCCGCTGCCTTGCGCGTATCGGCCACACGATTGGCCGCCTCGTCGTAGAAGCGCATCTCATCGCCTGCATAGCGCGCCTTGATGCCCCACGGCAGGTACATGAACATCAAGGTCACGATGCCGGTATAGGTAATCATCGCGTGGTACGGCAACGCGGTCACCGCGCTGACGTTGTGGAAATCCAGCCACGACCGCAGCCCCTTGCCCGGGCGGAAGGTAAAGAAGTCCTTGAAGATTTTCTTGTGCGTGATCACCCCGCTGATGATCGCCACCAGCATGAACATCGCGCAGAACCCCACGATGTAGCGCGCCCACATCACCGGCACGTAGTGCAGGTCGAAATGCAGCCGGTAGAAGAATTCGCCGCCCAGCGTGTCGCGTGCAGCGATGTCCTTGCCGGTGGCCGGGTCGATGATGGCGGTGCCGTACAGTTGCCGGCGCTCTGCCGGTTTGCCGTCGGCGGGTGCGGGATTCTGCCAGTACATGCTCACCACCGGAGTGCGCGGATCCGGCAAGGTGATGTTCCAGCTCACCGCATCGGCTGCGTGTGTTTGCAGATACTGCTCGGCGCTGCGCAGTGCGGTGGCGGTGCTCACGGTAGTGGTGGGCAGTTCCGGGCGCATCCAGCGGCTGATTTCGTCGCGGTAATAACTGGCCGTGCCACCCATGAAGATCAGCAGCAAGACCCAGCCGACCAGTAGCCCGGTCCAGGTGTGCAGCCACGCCATCGATTGGCGAAAACCCTGCTTCATGCCGCGCTCCGTTGCAGCCACGCGGCCAGCGCAAACAGCAGCGCCGCCGGCACCGCGATGCCGGCCCAGGCACGCCACACGCTGGCGGTGGCGAAGGCCCACAACGGCGCACACGCGCACACCACGATCCCGATCAGCATGCTGGTCAATACCGCTTCGCTGCGCGGCATCGGCAACACCAGCGCCAGCGACAGATTGGTGGCGCTGGCCAGCGCGTAGCCGCCGAAGATGGCTGCCAGCGTGCGCGCAAGCACGCCCAGCCAGGGGCGCTTGAACCAGCCAAGCGGCAGGGGCGATGCGCTGGACATCACGCCACCGCGCGCAATGGACGTGGAGCAAGCGCCACAGCGCAGCGCCACGTTGCCAGGCCGGGTGGGCCGGCAACCGCAAGTGGTTCCCGCCTATGCCGTAGGACGCGCAAGCCAGGCGTCGCCGCGGCGCAGCAGCGACGCCTGTTCCATGCGTGCACGGGAGCTATGCCGACCATGCTTACTCGGCCAGGAAAGTCAGCGTGCTGATGTGATGCACCATCGATACCTGCTTGCCGGCGATCTCGCGCTTCACCGGTTCCTTGTTGGTGGCCACCAGGATGTGGCGGCCCGCCCGCAGCGTGGGCAGCGTCACCTGGCCCTTGGCATCGGAGGTCAGCGTCTTCTGCCATTTCTGCGGGTCGATCACCGTCACGTCCACCTTGGGCAGTGGCTTATTGCGATACAGCACGGTCAGCGTATTGCTGTTGGCAGCGGTGGGGACCAGTTCGAAATCGAGCTTTGCAGCCGCTGTGGTACGGCCGGCGCGTGCGTAATAGCTCACCGTCTCGAAACCGCCGGCTTCGCCCTTCCATGGCTCGAACACGCTGTCGTCGCTCAACCACGCATCGCCGCTGCCGGCCAGCGGCGCGGTCAGGAACTCGGTCCCGCGCTGCAGTGGACCGGCCTTGCCGGCAGTGCCGAATACGTTTGGTTTGACGACGCGCTTGATCTCGTCTTCGCCGTGGTCCAGCGCGTCCTGCGCCGGCTCGCCGAAGAAGATGCGCACCGGGCCGCTGCCGTCGCGCTCGATCCAGATTTCGTGGGCCTGGGCAGACAGGCTGATGCTGGCCAAGGCCAGGCAGGACAGCAGGAAGGATTTCATCGCGGCGACTCCTCAAGGACGGGACCGGCGAGGCGAGAACCGCGCCACCGTGGTTGTTGGGAATGATACGCAATTCCCACAACGCAGACCAATGCGCGTATGCGGCGCTGCGGCAATTGACCCGCCGAGGCGAGCGTGCCCACGCACAGAAGCATCCACCCACCGGGCACGCAGCGCCCATCGCTGCGAAAACTGTCATGCAGGCTGGTCAGACTGGCGCAAAGTGTGCTCTATACTCCGGCGCTAGCAGAGGTCTTCGACCAACAGCCAGGGGTGAGCGCGTGCGGAATTACGACCTCGAGTTCCTGAAAAAATTCTCGATGGTGATCGGTTTACTCGTGGTGATCACCCTGGGCCTGATCGCCCTGGCAGCGTATTTGCAACGCGCTATCCCCGACGAAGTCTCGCCCACTGCCGCAAAACGCGTGCTGCAACGCATTGCGCCTGCCGGCGCGGTCTATGCCGGTGCCACTGGCGCGTCCGCGCAGGCCGCAGCCCAGGCCGCAGCGCTGGCCAAGGCCGCCTCGCAGTCCGCTTACGGCGGTACGACCGACGGCAAGACCATCTTCAACAACCTGTGCACCGCCTGCCACACCACCGGTGTCGGCAAGGCGCCCACGCTGGACCATTCGCATTGGGATGCACGCATCGCACAGGGCAAGGACACCTTGTACAAGCACGCGATCGAGGGCTACACCGGTCCGGATGGCGGCATCATGCCTCCCAAGGGCGGCAACCCGGCGCTGACCGAAGAGCAGGTACGCGCCACCGTCGACTGGATGCTGGGCAACCTCAAGTAGGGCTTGGCAAGTTGGCGGGGGAGGATGGGGCTGCGATTTCCCGCCTGGTACCGCGCATTGGCTGCGTGGCGTATCCGATCCAACGCGTCGCCTGCAGAGGTGACCTAGGCGCTGCAGCACCGCATCAGTGCACGCGTTAGCCGCATCGCGGTTGCGCAGCGCACGTGCCTGGCGGTCATTCCCCCTGGTTTGCTAGCCTGTTTCCGCGCTTTTTCGTTATCACGCGCCGCCTTCCGGGCGGCGTTTGCGTTTGATCCACTCATTGGAGTCGTTCGATGTCGCCTCGCCCGCTGGTTGTGCTCGGTTTGATTGGTCTGTTGGCCCCGTTGCTGTGCAGCGCTGCCGATGGTGCCGCGCAGCGGCTCTCGATTGCCGACGTGCAGGGCGAAGACAGCCGCAGCCCATACGACGGACGCGTGGTGGAGGTGGAAGGCATCGTCACCGCCGATACGCGCGTGGGGCTGGCCGGCCTGTTCGTGCAGCAGCCCGGGTTCGAACCGCGGCGCTCGCATGGCCTGTTCGTCACCGTGGCCGGCAATGCCGAGCTGGCAGTGGGCGACCGCGTGCGCATCGTCGGTACCGTGCGCGAGGTCTCGGCAGGTGGCGAGGCGAGCCTGACCAGCGTGGACGCCAGCAGCATCGAGCGGCTTGCCAGCGGCCAGCCGGTGCCGGTGCGCATGCTCAGCGGCCCACCGGCCAACTGGGAAGCGCTGGAAGGCGAACACGTGCGTATCGCCTCGCTCACGCTCAATGGCAGCGACCGCCTGGACACCTATGGCGAGCTGGTCGCCGCGTTCGGCGGACGTCTGTGGCAGCCGAGCGAGGTCGCGGCTGCCGGCACGCCGGCGTTCGCGCAGGTGCAGGCCGATAACGCACGCCGTCGCGTGTTGTTGGACGATGCGCGCAACGGCCGCAGCCCGAAGACGGTGTCGTATCTGCCGGCCGATCCGGTGTTGCGCAGCGGCAGCTTGCTCAAATCGGTCGATGGCATCGTCGATCAACGCTACGACGGCAACTACCGCATCCAGGTGCTGAGCCCGCTGACCTTGCCGGCGATGCCCACAGCCGTTGCACCGCAGGTGGGCGGCGATCTGCGTATTGCCTCGTTCAACCTCGAGAATTTCTTCAACGGCAATGGCCGTGGCGGTGGCTTCCCGACCAAGCGTGGCGCACGCACGCACGAACAGTTCCAGGCGCAGCTGGCCAAGCTGGTCGCCACCATCGTGCCCTTGGGCGCCGACGTGGCTGCGCTGATGGAAGTGGAAAACGACGGCAACGGCGCCGATGCGGCGGTATCGCAACTGGTGGCCGCGCTCAACGCCGCCGGCAAGGACAAGGATTGGCAGTTCGTCGATACCGGCAGCGGCCCGGGCGAGGATGCGATCCGGGTCGGCATCCTCTATCGCAGCTCGCAGGTCACCCCGGTCGGCAAGCCGGCCACGCTGACCGGCGGGCCGTTCGAGAACCACAGTCGCGTGCCGCTGGCACAGGCGTTCCGCAGTGCGCGCGGCGCCACCTTCGTGGTGGTCGCCAATCACTTCAAGTCCAAGGGCTGCGGCAACGCCAGCGGTGCCGACGCCGATCAGCAGGACGGCCAGGCCTGCTGGAATGCCACCCGTACCGAATCGGCCAAGCGGTTGCACCAGTGGCTGCAGACCGACCCCACTGGGGCGCAGACCAAGCTTGCCGTGCTGCTGGGCGACTTCAATGCCTATGCGATGGAAATGCCGATGCGCAGCCTGCGCGCCAGCGGCTGGCAGGACGCGTTTGCCGTGGCCGGCGTGAAGCAGCCCTACAGCTACGTGTACGACTGCCTGAGCGGGCGGCTGGACCATGCCTTGCTCAGCCCGGCGATGGCCAAGCAGCTGCGTGGCGCGGCCGAATGGCATATCAATGCCGATGTCATGGACGCGGCCGGCTACCCCAAGCGCAACCTGCCCGGGCCGTGGCGCAGCTCCGATCACGACCCGGTGTTGCTGGGTTTTTCGCTGTAGCGCTGCCAATCATGGCTGTGCAGGCTGCGTGCGTGCCTGGGCAAATCGGGGACGGGCGTGCTGCTGCAAACCGGGCGCTCATCGATGATTGCGTAGGCCGCCGTCAAGCCAAGCGGACGCGGCGGACGAGGACGCGAAGGTGATCACGGCGGCAGCATGCTGCACGCCGACGCCGACGTGGTGCACGGCATGCATTGAGGTGTTCGAGCGCCAGCAGGGCGCGCATCGACCGGCGGATGCGTGTGCAACTTCACTTCCGCCTGGCGCCGCTCCAGCAATGGCGCCGTACGCCGAACGGCCGCTAGTTCGCGCACGCCCCATGTCGGCGACGCAGCCGCAGATTGAGCAGATGCGTGCTGGCCAGCAGCAGGCTGCCGGCGACCGTGACCGCTGTCTCCAGCGCATCGCCGACCAGACCGCTCGCTCCAATCACCAGCCCGGCTAGTCCGCACAGCGCCAGCACCCAGCCGGCGCCGGCAGCGCGTGCCGGCGATGCGTACTCCATAGCGCGTAGCCGCTCATCGGCACCGCCGCCGTGGCGAACACCACATGGACCCACTCGGCCCGGCTCCAGGCGCCCAGCAACGGCAGCGTGGCCGCCAGCAGCGGTAGGGCCAGGCAATGCAACAGGCACAACCCGGACAAGGCGATGGCCGAGCTGTCCAGCAGGGAGGCGGTGGCGCGCATTAGAAGCATCCAGTCGATTAGTGTTATAGAGTAACACTTCTCTCCCGCCAGGCTCTCAGGATGTCTCTGTCCCCCAAGCGCGATGCGCGCCT
Source organism: Xanthomonas phaseoli pv. dieffenbachiae (assembly GCF_008639345.1). Taxonomy (NCBI): domain Bacteria; kingdom Pseudomonadati; phylum Pseudomonadota; class Gammaproteobacteria; order Lysobacterales; family Lysobacteraceae; genus Xanthomonas; species Xanthomonas phaseoli. The sequence goes on from NZ_CP041380.1 coordinate 183,521, forward strand.
TCCCGTCACCGTATTGTCCGGCTTCCTGGGTGCGGGCAAGACCACCTTGCTCAATCGCATCCTGCACAACCGCGACGGCTTGCGGGTGGCGGTGATCGTCAACGACATGAGCGAGGTCAACATCGACGCGCAGCTGGTTCGCGAGGGCGGCGCGGCGTTGCGGCGCACCGAAGAGACGCTGGTGGAATTCAGTAACGGCTGCATCTGCTGCACGCTGCGCGACGATTTGCTGCAGGAAGTGCGGCGGCTGGCCGAGCAGGGCCGCTACGACTATCTGCTGATTGAATCGACCGGTATTGCCGAGCCGATGCCGGTGGCAGCCACCTTCGCGGTGCGCGATGCCGATGGTTTCAGCCTGTCGGACATCGCCCGGCTCGACACCATGGTGACGGTGGTGGACGGCAGCCGTTTCCTGGAGGACTTCGGCTCGGCTGCCACATTGGCCGACCTGGGCCAGCAGGCCGGCCCGGACGACACGCGCGGGCTGGTGCAGTTGCTGGGCGAACAGGTGGAGTTCGCCGATGTGCTGGTGATCAGCAAGTGCGACCGCATCGACGCGCCGCAGCGGCAACGCCTTCGCGCCGTGCTGCGTGCGCTCAACCGCGACGCGGCAATCGTGGATGCCGCACACGGGGACGTGCCGCTGCAGCAGCTGCTGGACACCGGGCGTTTCGATTTCACCCGTGCGCAGCTGGCGCCGGGCTGGATGCAGGAGCTGCGCGGCCAGCACACGCCCGAGACCGAGGAATACGGCATCAGCAGCTTCGTGTACCGCGCACGCCGGCCATTCCATCCACAGCGCTTCGCGCGCATGGTGCACAGCGGCTTGCCGCAGGTGATCCGCAGCAAGGGCTTCTTCTGGCTGGCCAGTCGCATGGATTGGGTGGGCGAGTTGTCCAGCGTGGGCGGCGCCACCCAGACCAGCGCGGCCGGGTTCTGGTTCGCTGCGCGCCACCGTGTGGAGGCGCAGGCGGTCGGCCAGCCGCTGCAGACCAGCATTACGCCGCTGCCCTACACCGATATCGGCTGGCAGCGGCAACAGACGCAGTGCTGGACCGCGCCACTGCCGCAACCGCACGAGGTGGGCGATGCCAACGAATACGCCGCGATGCAGCGGCTGTGGCATCCGCTGTGGGGCGACCGCCGGCAGGAGCTGGCGGTGATCGGCGTGGACATGGATGCACCGCGTACACGCGCCGCGCTGGACGCGTGCCTGCTCAGCGACCAGGAACTACGGCAGGGGCCGGCGCAATGGCAACTGCTGGACGACCCGTTCCCGCACTGGGCGCGTTGACGCCAGCACTGCTGCTGCTTGCCAGGCGAGTTGCTGCCATCGGCAGCCTCATCGCGCTGGCGACATCCAAGTTTGAGGTCAACGGCGCGCCGTGTCGTGGCTGGCGCCGAGGCCTACGCGGGCACTAGCGCCCGCGCATGCTTGCGCGCAACGAGGAAGTGCTCAATAGAAATAGCCGTTTTCGAACTGCTCCTGTTGGGCATCACGTTCGCTCTGCTCCATTCGCGCACGCTCCTGCGCGGTCGTGGGAATGCTGTCCATCAAGCGTGGCGCACCCATCCGGTGCAACTGGTCGTCGGTGCGCTTGACGATCTCTTCCAGTGCCAGCACGTTGGTGTAGCCCTGCATCATGCGTTCCAGGCGTTCGACCTTGTCGGGCTCAGCACCGCTCTCCTTCAAGGATTCCAGGCGCCGCTGTGCGCGCGTGTAATACCTGGCCATCTTGGTCATGTCGATATTCTCGCGACGGACCGCAAGCAACGCACGGCGATTGGACTGCATCACATCCTGCTGGACCATGGCCAGCCGACTAGTGGTGGTTCTCGGTGCAGCGATCTTCTCCAATGGCGCCAGCGCCGCCAACATTCCATCGAGCTGCCGATCGCGCACGGCGTCGCGCTCGGCGATCAGGGCTGCACGCATCTCGAACACCGCTCGCTCTTCCGTGCCGGGGGCGCGGCGCTCTTTGTAGAGACGCTGCCTGATGCGGTGGCACTGCTCGTTCAGCGCGGCCAATTCCAGATTCATGTTGCGCACCGGGCGTGGCCGCCTGGACGGCGAGGGCCGCGCCGGTATCGCCGCGCTCGGGGATGCAGCCGGCGCCGGCCGCAGCGGAGGCGTTGGCTGCTGCGACTGCCGTAGCTGATCGCGCCGGGCTGCACTTGGAAGATGTTGTTGCCACGGTTGCCCGGGGCCGTCTTGAGGTCGCTGGGGGCGCTCTGCAGTGCGTGTTGTCGGCAGCGGCTGCTGTCTGAGCGTTGCGGTCTGCCTCGGTGCCCCACTGCGCGGCGCTGGCTTTGCGGTAGGCGCCTTCCATCGTGCCTCGACGCCCGCCTGCGGTCGCGTTGAGGGTGGGCTTATTTCGCGCCTGGCACCGTGATTTGCGGGGGCGGGTGCCGGTGCCGGTGCGATCTGCGTAGGCTGGCTCTGCGCCGTTTTTGTGGCTGGCGCTGTCATGCACATCAACGGCAGCTGTTTGCGTAGCGTTGCCAGCGACTTGCGTGCCGATGCCAGCATGCCTTGCCGCAATTTGGCCGCGCCCTGCGCGGTGCCGGCCTTGGGCGCGTAAGACAGTGGGTGCAACGACGGCGTGGCCGCAGCGGACGTTGTCGGATCGGTGGCTGCCGGATTGAGCGGCTCCGGGGCAACCGGATGAGTGCTGCGAAAGAACGAAGTCAGGCGCATCACAAACTCCCGCGGGAATGCACGCTCATGCTAGCGACCGCCAAGCGGCGCGGAAGGCCGATGGCGAACCGACGTCGCGCAGGCCGAAAGCCAGCGTCAACCCAGACCGATTCCCCAGGCGATCGCCGCGATGGCCGGTGCGGCCAGTGCCAGCCCCAACCAGCCGCGCGGGCCCAGGCGTTCGGCAAATCCTAATTTGCCCACCAATGCCCCCAACACGACCACACCCAGATTCATGCTGGCAAAGACGGTCGCCGGGCTGTGCGGCAGCAGCTGGTGCGCACGTACGTAACAGAGAATGTTGCCGAAATTGAGCGCACCCAACAGCACGCCGGCTAGCATGCTGCGCGTGCTCAGGCGTGCGCCACGTGTCCAACGCACGCTCTGCACGCCAAGCATCAGCAAGAAGGCCAGCGCAAAACACAACGTCAACGAGGTCAGCGATGGTGTCCCGGCCTGCGCGATGTGCTTGAGCAGCAGGTCGATGAGCGCAAAGCCCATCCAGACGCCAATCAGCCAGGGCAGGCCGGTTGTGCTCGGCAGTGGATCGGTCGCGACGTGCTGACGGGGGCGTCGCACGATGCACACGATGGCCACCATGCCTAGCGCAAGACCTGCCAGCTTCCAGCCATTGACCGGTTCGCCGAAAACGGTGAAGGCGGCGGCCAACGAGAGCACCAACGACAAGCGTTGCGCAACATCGGTGCGCACGATGCCGGCCACCGCGACCGACCGCGCCAGCACCAGGAAGATGGAGGGCAACGCCACGGCCAACAACAGCAATGCCAACCAGGGCGCGGTCGTGGAGCGCAGCGTGTCCAGCGCAGGATGCAGGACCAGCCAGGCCAGGAGTGCAGCAGTGGCGTAGTTCCAGGTAATGGCCTGAAACACGTCGATCCGGTGGCGTGGCGCAAGCTTCAACAGCACCGACACCAGGACACTGCAGACAACGGCAAACAGCAGAAAATGCATGGGCAACGCAACGAAGTGTGCAGGCAGGGCGATGAACGCGGCCGGCGGGGCGGCTATTATGCAGGCATGTCCAATCCTTCATTCCCCACCGAATCGGCTGCGTTGACCTTGGAGGGGCCGGTCGGCCCGCTGGATGTCGCGGTCGATCTGCCCGAGCCGGATGTTGCCGCACACGCGGTCACCGCCATCTTCTGCCATCCGCTCTCCACCGAGGGCGGCAGCATGCACAACAAGGTCGTCACCATGGCCGCGCGCGCGCTGCGCGAGCTGGGCATCACCGTGGTGCGCTTCAATTTCCGCAGCGCCGGCAATTCTGCCGGTGCGTTCGACCATGGCGATGGCGAGCAGGACGATCTGCGCGCGGTTGCCGATTGGGTGCGTGCGCAGCGGCCAGGCCACACGTTGTGGTTGGGCGGTTTCAGCTTCGGCGCATATGTTTCGCTGCGCGCCGCCGGCTCGCTCGAACCGCAGGTGCTGATCTCGATCGCGCCACCGGCCGGGCGTTGGGATTTCAGCGACATCCAGCCGCCGGCGCAATGGTTGGTGATCCAGGGCGATGCCGACGAGATCGTCGACCCGCAAGCGGTCTACGACTGGCTGGACACGCTGGAACAGCAACCCGAGCTGGTTCGGATGCCCGATACCAGCCATTTCTTCCACCGCAAATTGATCGACCTGCGCGGTGCGATCCAGCATGGTGTCCGGCGCTGGTTGCCGGCCGCCGTCTGACCGCGGCACGGCCCACGCGTATCGCCAGGCGATGCGCGGTTGAGCGGTCCGGGCAACAGCCGGCGGCCCGCGGAGAATGCAATGAGTGAGATGACCCCGTCGCAGCGCTACGCCGCCGGCGTACAACGCGGCGATTGGCGCGCCGACCCTGCGCAGCAGGCGGCCCTGGCGGAGCTGGACCGCATCCACGAGGCGCTGGTGGACAGCGCGCAGGATGGTTGGCTGGACCGGCTGTCGGCATTCTGGAAGAAGCCCGAGCCGGTGCGCGGCTTGTACTTCTGGGGCGGTGTCGGACGCGGCAAGACCTTTCTGGTCGATCTGTTCTACGACGGCCTGCCGATCAAGCAGAAATACCGCACCCACTTCCACCGTTTCATGCGCGGCGTGCACGAGCAGTTGCGCGAGCACGCCGGTCAAAGCGATCCGCTGGCACGCATCGCCCAGCAGTGGCGCGAGAACCTGCGCGTGCTGGTGCTGGACGAATTCTTCGTCACCGATATCGGCGATGCGATGTTGCTGGCACGGCTGCTGGAGCGCCTGTTCGCCGAAGGCGTGACGCTGGTGACCACGTCCAACACCGCGCCGGAAAACCTCTATGCCAACGGCTTGCAGCGCGACAGTTTCATGCCGGCGATCGGGTTGTTGCAGAAGTTTTGCGTGGAGCTTTACGCCGAAGGCACCGAGGATTACCGCATGCGCGCGCTGACGCGCTCGCCGGTGTATCGCGCGCCGTTGGATGCACAGGCCGACGACTGGCTTGCGCAGCGTTGGGCCGAGTTGAGCGGCAACGCCGAGGCGCGTGCCGGTAATATCGAAATCGAAGCGCGCAAGATTCCGGTGCGCGCACGCGGCAAGAGCATTGCGTGGTTCGATTTTGCTGCGCTGTGCGAAGGTCCGCGCGGACCCAGCGACTACATCGAGATTGCGCGCGAATTCACCACCGTCTTGCTGGGCGGCATTCCGCACTTCGACCGCATGAACGAAGACGCCGCGCGTCGCTTCGTCAACCTGATCGACGAGCTGTACGACCGCCATGTCAATCTGGTCTGCACTGCGCAGGACGCACCGCCGTCCTTGTACAGCGGCCAGCGCCTGGCCGGTGCGTTCGAGCGCACCGCTTCGCGCCTGATCGAAATGCAGAGCGCCGATTAACTGGCAACGGCGCATCGCGCGTGAGCGGATGATCGGGTAGGCGAGGGCCTGCGCGATTGCCATTGCCGTGCATGTGCGGCAATGGCTGTGCACTGCCGGTGAAGTGATCGCTCAACATCGGCTGACGACGATGGTCGGGGTTGTTGCTGGTGCGTCTTTCAATTCCTTCGTGGATCTAATGAGGCGCCGCGGGGGCTGCCGTGCGTATCCGGCCATCATGATGCGTGCAGCCGCATGTCAACGGTGGCTGGCATCTTGCTTCCAGCGCTGACCCTGCAGCGCGACTGCGACGGTCGCAGCTACCAGCCAGCGTCCGAAATTCTGGCCGCGATGGCCGATGGTCCCTCACGGAGCCAAGCCGCAAAGGACATCCCGATAAATCGCTTGCAATTAGATCGTGCGCTATATAAATTGCAGCCATGGACACCGCCACGGCCACCACCGCCCGCACCGATGCGCTGCTGCAGCTCGACAACCAGCTGTGCTTTGCGTTGTATTCGGCCAACCTGGCGATGCACAAGCTCTACCGCGGCTTGCTGAAGGCGTTGGACCTGACCTATCCGCAATACCTGGTCATGCTGGTGCTGTGGGAGACCGACGAACGCAGCGTGTCGGAGATCGGCGAGCGCCTGTACCTGGATTCGGCCACGCTGACGCCGCTGCTCAAGCGCCTGCAGGCGGCCGGGTTGGTGACCCGCACGCGGGCGGCCAGCGACGAGCGCCAGGTCATCATCACGCTGACCGAGACCGGCCGCGCGTTGCGCAGCAAGGCCGGCGCGGTACCGGAACAGGTGTTTTGTGCATCGGCCTGCTCGTTGGACGAACTGCGTCAACTCAAGCAGGAACTGGAGAAGCTACGCTCCAGCCTTGGCGCCGGATGAGCTCCTGGCGTGCCCCTTTGCAACACGTCGTAGACGATTCAATCGTCAACTATTAAACCCTCATGCGCCACTAGCGCTCACCCTGGAGAACCACCATGGCCTTACCCGAAAAAGTCCTCTACACCGCCCACGCCACTGCCACCGGCGGCCGCGAAGGCCGTGCCGTGTCCTCGGACAAGGCACTCGACGCCAAGCTGTCCACCCCGCGCGAGCTCGGCGGCGCCGGCGGCGACGGCACCAACCCGGAGCAGCTGTTCGCGGCCGGTTACGCTGCCTGCTTCATCGGCGCAATGAAGGCCGTGGCCGCACAGGACAAGCTCAAGCTGCCGGGCGAAGTGAGCATCGACAGCAGCGTCGGCATCGGCCAGATCCCGGGCGGCTTCGGCATCGTCGTGGAACTGCGTATCGCCGTGCCGGGCATGGACAAGGCCGAACTGCAGACGCTGGTCGACAAGGCCCATCAGGTCTGCCCGTACTCCAATGCGACCCGCGGCAATATCGACGTCACCCTGACCCTGGCGTAATGCAGGCCAGGCCGTGATGCGCAGCGCGTGTCACGGTTTCAACAACGGCCCGGCGCATGCGTCGGGCCGTTGTGCGTTGTGGTCGAGAAGATTGCTGGCTCGCGCGCGCGTCTCCAGGCAGGACGCGCCAGCGGGCACTTCGGCGTCGCCCGTGATGGCATGTGCCGCCCGCAGCGTACGCACCGTGTTGCATGGCGAGCGCAACGAGCAGACGCGCGCCAGGCAATACAGGCCGCTTAGCGCGTCGCCGTTGCCACCACGCTAGTGGAGGCCGGCGCATCCGGTGGCTGCGGATGCGCGTTGAGCTCCAGCATCTGCAGGCGCTCGCCATTGAAGCGGTACTCCAGCGCTTGCTGCACCGCGTAGAGCGCTTGCGCCTGCACACACAGGCTGCGGGCCTGGGCCTGGAGCGCGTCGCTGCGGCCCTGCATCTGCTGCTGCATCTGTGCATCCAATTGGTCGCCGCGGCGCTCCATCTGCGCAGTGCGTCCGGTCATCACCGTCCACATCACGCTGCGGGTGAGGCTGCCGGCCAGCGCTTCGGCGGCATGTTCGACCTTGGCTTCGAAGCGCTCGTCGAACAGCGCCTGCTCCCATCGCCCGCGTCCGAGGGTGCCCGCCACCTGTGCCCGTGCTGCCGTGCGCAATTGCTCGACCTTGCGTTGCTGGCGCGCGCTGCCGGACAGCACGTGCACCACGCCATCGAGCGCATCGAAGGTGATGTCGACCACCGACTGGGCGACCGCCGCCACCGCCGGCATCAACGCGCGTGTGCCTTGCTCCAGCTCGCGCAGGCGTTGCGCGTCGGCGGCGCTGACCGGCTGCGGCTGGCGATCCACGTTGAGCTCGCCACCGTGGAAAAAGATCTCGCGCGGCAGGCCCTGTTTGCGGCGCAGCCAGATGCCGCCGGTGTCTGCCAGCACATCGTAGGAGGTGCTGACATCGCATTGCTGCGAAGACAGCCGCGGGGCTGTGGCCTGGGCCTGCGCGGTGCAGGCCAGCAGCAGCCACAACGGTGCGAGAAACACGGTGCTGCGCATGGGAGTGGCCTTGGAATCGGGGTCTGCAGCATTGCGCGCGGTGCAGGTCGCCGCCATGGGAAGGAAGTCAGGGTGCCGTTGGTTCCCCCGACAGGCAGTGGCGGCGAAGCGTGAACCCGGTCGAGCATCGGCGCACTGACAGCATTCAAACGACTAGCTCACTTGATTCTCACGGCTGATGGTGTGAATTATGTTGCACAGCAGCATCGGAGCCACGCAATGCTCGACCCACGCATCGAAAAGGTAGACCTGGCGCTTACCGAGATCGCCCAGGACCCATCGGAAAAGGTGGCGCTGTGGCAATGGGCATGCCGCGAGATGCTGCACGAGACGCTGATCGGCATGCACCAGCTCTCCCACCTGGCCGGCATCGCCCGACAGGTGGCCAACGACTGGCGCGAGCCGGTGGATGTCATCGCACCTGCGAAGCCCTACCTGGCCGCCTCGGCGCTCGCCGACCGCCGTCTGCCACAGGTGCTCGACGGCTTGGGCAGCACACACGACGACAACGACCGCGCCACCCTGTGGCGGTTGCGTTATGCGAGCCTGATCGCCTCGACCCTGCAAGGCATGCAGGCGCTTGCCGAAAAGCACCGCATCGACCGCCAGGCGATGGTGATCGGACCGTTGAACTAGCGGCAATCGGTCCGCGCCCTCGGAATCCTGCGTGTCTTGCACTTAGCAGCCGACGTTTACGCGTCCGGCGGGACCGGCGCGCGCGATCGAACAGCATCACCGGATCATCTTCAACCCCAGGTTTCTACACGGATGGTGCATGACGGTCTGGTCTTGCGCGCAGGTCGCCGTGCGGCGCAGCCGCATTCCACCGTCTGCCAACAACGTCTTGCGCATGCGGGCCGCCGCCGGCCTATCAGGGCGATGACGGCGCAGCGACGAAAACGATCAGGCAGCTGTTCGTCTGAATCGAAGTGCGTTCATCTCGCTCCCACAACAGGCGGGCGCCAACCGCGCCGATACCAGAAAGTCTGCCTTGCATTGGTTCGGGCGTTGGTGACAAAACGCTTCAGCCTTGCGTGAGGAGTTGGCGCCCAACTCAGGGGCGGGCGACCCAATGCATCCAGGCGTGCTGCGTCTTTCAGGATTGCTGACGTCGTGCGCGGGGAGACCGGCTGTGCGTCATCCAGCCCATAGGCTTGCCGTGCAGCATCGGCGGCCAGAGCCTTACGCGTCCGCGGCGCGAGCTCCTGCAGCCGCTGACGCGTACGTTCGGCCAGATCGGGGCCGATGACCGAAATGGTGCCACAGCGATGGCGAGGTTCGGGCGGAGCGAGAATGCCACTCTCCACGCCGCGCAGGTGGGCATGGAACTCGGTCTGCGGATCCTCGATTTCGGCCTGCAATGCGTTGGTCCTGGCCAGCGCATCGATTGCCTGAGGCTTTTGGAAGCGTTCAATCACATCGGTGGATGTTCCGTATGTTCCGACCCAGCGCGAATCCCTGAGCAGAACCGCCGGACCATCTGACCACGAGTCGAGAACGACGGCGGATTCCGTTGCCTCGGCCGAGCCCGGGGGCTGGTACAGCGCGTACATATGGGCCCGCTTGTGATCACAGATGTTCATCATCTGCCCGCCAACCTCCATGCAGACCGCATGCCGGCGCGTGTTGATCGCCGCGTTTTGGTCACAATTGCCTGCGCCGACAGCCAGCGCGCAACCTGCCATCAAATTGATGTCGTGTTTACCGGGCCAGTAACACAGGAAACTGTAGGACAGGTAGCTATAGGTGGAGCTAAGCCCGTTGCTGATCCGAAAATCGCTCTCGGAATTACCTCGGCCATGATGCAAGGCCAGCCGCACCTCGTGCACCGTCTCCGTCGCATCGGCCAGGCGTTGACGGTCGCGAACGTCTTCGATGGGTCTGCCGCTGAGGCGCATGCCGAGTTGGTAGGCGGCTTGCTGAACTTCGTGCGGCTGCAGGGTCGGTTCCCGGGAGCGCCGCCGCCTTGCACGGGGAACGCCGAGTCTCGCCAAGCCCTGCAGGCTAGGCGGCACCGATGGATCGGGTAAAGGCGTGGGGGCGGTGATCTGTTCTGAGGCAGGGCTTTCGGGATGCTCCGGTGACGCTGCCACGCTCGACCCCGACATTGCCGACTTTGAAATGCATAGTCCCATGTCGCTCTCCGATCATGAACCCCGCACCCAGTGTGGCAACGTGCGCGGCGAACGTTGCTGGTTCGCCGAAGTCGTGTGTGGGATCACGAATGAGTGGCGCCGGCGCCCCACGCATCGCATTGCCACTGGAATGGAGATCGCAAGAGCGAGCGGGTGGAAAGAGCGCGGTCAATCGCGTTAGGCGAGGGCGACCACGGCCTTGCCGAAGTTCTTGCCGCGCAATACGTCGATCAGGCCCTGCGGGGCGCTGTCCAGGCCGTGCAGCACGTGCTCGCGGTACTGGATCTTGTCTTCGCGCAGCCATTGGCCCATTTCACGCAGAAAGGCAGGCATCAGGCGGATGAAATCGTGCTGGATGAAGCCGCGCACCGTCAGGCGTTTGCGCAGCACCTGGCCCATGAAGTCGGGCAGGCGATCCGGGCCGGGGTGGGCTTGTCCGCGGCTGTTGTAGGTGGCGATCACGCCGCAGACCGGGATGCGTGCGAAGTCGTTGAGCTGCGGCAGCACCGCATCGAACACCTTGCCGCCAACGTTTTCGAAATAGATGTCGATGCCGTCCGGCGTCGCGGCGCGCAACTGCTGTGCAAAGTCGTCGGCGCGGTGGTCCAGCGCCACGTCCACCTGCAGCGTGTCACGCAGGTAGTGTACCTTCTCTTCGCCACCGGCAATGGCGACCACACGCAGGCCCTGCAGGCGTGCCAGCTGCGCCACCGTGGCGCCGACCGGGCCGCTGGCGGATGCGACCACCAGCGTTTCGCCCGGCTGCGGCTTGCCGATTTCATGCAGGCCCGCGTACGCGGTAAAGCCGGGCATGCCATACACGCCGAGCGCGGTGCTCAGTGGCAGGCTATCGTCCTTGGGCAGCTTGCGCAGGGGTGTGGTCGGGGTCAGCAGGGTATGCGTCTGCCAGCCACCGGACAGCACCAGCAGATCGCCAGGATGATAGTCGGCGTGATTGGACGCGATGACTTCGCCAACGGTGCCGCCTTCCATCACCGCATCGATGGCCACCGGCGCGGCGTAGGACGGGCCCTCGTCCATGCGGCCACGCATATACGGGTCCAGCGACAGGAAGCGATTGCGGACCAGAATCTGATCGTGGCCGGTCGGTGCGACGGCGACCTCTTCGATGCGGAAGTTGTCGGCGCTGGGTTCTCCGTGCGGGCGCGATGCCAGCACGATGCGGCGGTTGATGATGGAGGTCATGGGGAATGGCTCGCGAGCAGTCCGCGCGTGCGCGGTCGGGTGAGCGCAGCCGCCGGTGCGGCTACGCGAGGGAATGCGGTCAGGGACGCAGCAGAGCGCATGTTCGGCAAACAACGCGACCTGCCCACCGATGCACTAACGGGATGCCGATGATTCCGGCGCGCTGGCGCTGTCCAGTTGCGCAATCTGATCGGCACTGAGCGCCACGCGTGCGGCTGCCAGCACATCGTGCAACTGGGTCACGCTGGTGGCGCTGACGATCGGCGCGGTCAGGCCGGGGCGTGCGATCAGCCAGGCCAGCGCAATCTGTGCGGGCGTGGCGTTGTGCGTCACGGCCAGATCGTCCAGCGCCTGCAGGATGCGCAGGCCACGCGGGTTGACGTACTGCTTGACCACCGATGCGCCGCGCGCGCTGCTCTTGCCGGCATCGTCAGCGCTGCGATATTTGCCGGTGAGAAAGCCGCTGGCCAGCGAGTAGTAGCTGATCACGCCTAGTTCGCGCTCGCGCACCAGCGGCTCCAGTTCGGCTTCGTAACCGGCGCGATCGTAGAGGTTGTACTCCGGCTGCAGGCTTTCATAGCGCGGCAGCTTGTACTGCTCGGAAATATCCAACGCATCGCGCAGGCGCGCAGCGCTGTAGTTGGACGCGCCGATCGCACGCACCTTGCCTTGTTCGATCAACCGGCCGAACGCGGCCAGCGTGGCTTCCAGCGGAATTGATTCGTCGTCTTCGTGCGCTTGGTACAAATCGATCACATCGGTCTGCAGACGCGTCAGCGAATCTTCCACTGCCGCTGCGATGTTGTCCGGCGACAGGCCGGGATGCTCGCTCCACTTGGCCACCTTAGTGGCGATCAGCACCTTGTCGCGCTTGCCGCTGCGCGCAAGCCAGCGCCCGATGATGGTTTCCGATTCGCCGCCGCGATTGCCGGGCACCCAACCGGAGTATGCATCGGCCGTATCGATGAGATTGAAGCCGGCATCCACGAATGCATCGAGCAAGGCGAACGATGTCGCCTCGTCGGCACTCCAGCCGAACACATTGCCGCCGAAGACGATCGGTTGAACCTGCAGGCCGGAGCGGCCCAGTGCGCGGGGTTGGGTCATCGTGGATGCTCCTGATTCGAACTGGCAACAGGATAGTCACGCATACCGATGTTGCGTGTGACATCTGCGTGGATTCAGCGTTCCGCCGATCGTCCTCAGCAGCTCACAGGATCTGAACATGTCGGCGACGGGAAGGCCGCATCAGGCCTTGCGCGAATGCACGGCGGGCACATGGCAGGTCCCGGAGCGCATGCTAGGCTCGCGCTACTTTTTCCCCGGATGAGGGTGCTGCGATGATCCGCAACAAGCTGGCCTGTGCATGTGTGATGGGAGTGGTGGTGGCGATGAGCGCGCCGCTGGCGATGGCAATAAAGCCCGCCGACAGCGCGACCTTGCCGGCGCCCGACGCCGCATTGCAGGCGGCCATCGATGGCAACTGGCGCGACCGCGTGTACGTGCAGCGCGATCAATATCGCCACCCCGGTCAGACGCTGGCGTTCTTCGGCATCAAGCCGACTCAGACCGTCATTGAAATTACGCCGGGCGGCGGCTGGTACTCGGAAATCCTGGCGCCGTACCTGCGTGAAAAGGGCAAGTACGTGGCCGCGGTGGTCGACCCGGCATCTGCACCGGAAGGCCGCAGCCGCGAGTACGCGCAGCGTGCGCGCGATGAGCTGGAGAAGAAGTTCCATGCCAAGCCTGAGGTGTATGGCAAGCCGTCGCTCGTGTCGTATGTGCCCAAGTCGCCGTCCTTCGGCGTGGACAACTCCGCCGACCTGGTGCTGACCTTCCGCAACGTGCACAACTGGCGCATGGCCGGCAATGCCGAGGCGATGTTCGCCGGCTTCTACAAGGTGCTCAAGCCCGGCGGTGTGCTCGGCGTGGTCGAACATCGCGCCAAGGCCGATGTGCCGGCCGACGACAAGAGCGGCTACGTCGGCCAGGCACAGGTGATTGCAATGGCCGAAGCCGCCGGTTTCACCCTGGTGGGCAAGAGCGAGGTCAACGCCAACCCGCGCGACACCAAGGATTACCCGGGCGGTGTGTGGACGCTGCCGCCCAGCAATAGTCATGACAAGGCCGACGATGCCAAGTACCAGGCCATCGGCGAGAGCGACCGCATGACCTTGAAGTTCGTCAAGCGCTGACCCCCGACCTGCATGCCGACGCGTTGCGCGTCGGCATGCAGATGTTGGACGTCATCGGGTCGGTGCAGCGCCTTGCGCAACAGGATTGGCAATGTTGGTGTTGTTGAACAAACCCTACGGTGTGCTCTCGCAATTCAGCGACCGCTCGCAACCGCCCAAGCGCACGCTGGCCGAATTCGGCTTGCCGCCCGATGTGTACGCCGCAGGCCGTCTGGACCATGACAGCGAAGGCCTGCTGTTGCTGACCGACGACGGTGCATTGGCGCATCGGCTGACCGACCCGCGCCACAAGCAGCCCAAGACGTACTGGGTACAGGTGGAAGGTACGCCACACGCCGAACAACTGCAGGCGTTGCGCGACGGGGTGGTGCTCAACGATGGCCTCACTCGGCCGGCACGGGTGCGCATGCTCGACCCGGCACCGCAGCTGTGGCCGCGCGAGCCTCCGGTGCGGGTGCGCAAGACCGTGCCCGATGCCTGGCTGGAGCTGCAGATCACCGAAGGCCGCAACCGTCAGGTACGGCGCATGACCGCAGCGGTGGGCCTGCCGACCTTGCGCCTGGTACGCGTGGCCATCGGCCACTGGCGGCTGGACGCGCTTGCACCTGGGCAGTGGCGCGCTGAAGAGACGGCCAGCGCGCGCCCGGGCCGTGGCCGGCGCTGAGGTGCTGCGTCTCTGGGGTGCGCGGCACGCGTGGCATGGCGCCACGGCGTGTAGCCGCCGACAAGACGAGCGCATCGCCGTCGGGCGCGCTGAGCGGAGCGTGTGACCGGGGAGATCGCTGTTCTTGTCTCCCGCTTCATCCAAGCCACGCATGGCCGACCGTTGTTCGTGGCGCTGATGGCTGCACCTTTACCTGATCTAGACGACACGGCGTGGCTCCATCGATCGCTGACATCGGCGCACTGTGCTGCGCGCCGCCATGCACGCCACCAACAAAAAACGCCACGGCACAAGGCCGTGGCGTTCGAGGTCAGCTTCGCGCGATGGCTTATTCGATGCCGTCGCTCGGGGTCACCGCACCGCGACGCTGATAGGCCGCGCGGCGTGCGTTGGCATTGCTGGCATGTTCGCGATCCAGGCGATGCACGTTGCCGCCCAGCACCTGCTGGTCCCGCTGGCGCTTGCGATACACCGCATAGCCGATCAGGCCCAGGCCTGCGACCGCGGCGGCAACCGTCACGGCCGGGTTGCGCTTGACCAGCTTGCTGGCGGCCTTGCCACCGGTGCGCACTGCGCCGAGTGCGGCGCCGGTCTTCAGCCATTCGCTTGCGCTTGGTCCGAAATGACGCAGACTGCTGCCAGCGTTGCGTGCCTGATCGCCCGCATTGGACGCGGCATGACGCAGCTGGTCGCCCGCAGTGCCAGCCAGTTCCAGGGCACGCTCCAGGGCGCGTTCGGTGATCACAGTCAGCTTGCTCATCGGAGGCGTTTCCTTTCTGAGTACGTGATCTGCAGTCTGTGCGCTGATGCGTATAGGCGGCGTTAGCGGGGCTGGGTGCCGTTTGGCTTACGGTTAGGTAGCGTGCCGCAGGAGATTCGAGCATCGGTTTCCTTCACCGCCGCCGCCGGTCCGTGCGTCTCAGGTGTCGCATGGTTTGGCTCGGTGGTTGCTGCAGCGGTCCACGCCGGAGTGGATTTGGAGCGCCTGTCTGTTTCACCGCCACTGCGGGTCGATGCGTTTCAGGTGCCACGTGGTTTTGCCCGGCGGGTTGCTGCAGTGGTCCGCGCCGCAGTGAATTCGAGCGCCTGTCTGTTTCACCGCCACTGCGGGTCGATGCGTTTCAGGTGCCACGTGGTTTTGCCCGGCGGGTTGCTGCAGTGGTCCGCGCCGCAGTGAATTCGAGCGCCTGTCTGTTTCGCCGCCGCTGCGGGTCCGTGCGCTTCAGGTGCCGCGTGGCTTTGCTCGGCGGGTTGCTGCAGTGGCTTGCGCCGCAGTAAATCGCGAACGCCTGTCTGTGTCACCGCCGCCGCGGGTCGGTGCATTTCAGGTGCCACGTGGTTTTGCTCTGTGGGTCGCTGCAGCCGTCCAAGGATCGTCCGGCCACGGATGCCTGGGATACCGCCCCTTCATCTCTTTTTTGACGTCCGGATACGTATTGGCCCAGAAACTCTTCAGGTCCTGGGTCACCTGCAACGGCCGCCTGCCCGGGGACAGCAGGTGCAAGGTCAACGGGATGCGGCCGTCGGCGATGCGTGGGGTTTCGGCCAGGCCGAACAGTTCCTGCAGCTTGACCGCCAGCACTGGCGGTAGCGGTTGGCCGGCGTGGTCGAGGGCGTAGCTGATCGGTCGCTCCATGCCCGAGGGCACGTTGATGCGGGTGGGCGCATGGCGGTCGATCGACTGGCGGCGCTCCCAGGGCAGCGCGCTCTTCAGTGCTTCACCCAGGCTGGCTTCATCCAGCGCGTCCAGACGGGTCTTGCCGGCGAAGGCCGGGCGTAGCCAGGTGTCCAGCGTTTCCAGCAGCGCCGCATCGGAGAGATCGGGCAGCGCCAGCTCCGGCATCCATGTCCGCAGCGACTGCACGCGGGCGGCCGGGCGGCTGTCGAGCACGATCCGGTCGAAGCTGGATTGGCGGCGGGCGACCAGGGCGCGCTTGTCCGCGTCCCACTGCACCACGTCCTGCTGCACGAAGCGCTCGGGCAGGCTGCGACGCAGGTAGGCTTCGTCCACCGGCGCGGCGCGCAGCAACAGCGCATCCTTGGCTTCGTAGCGCAGCTCACTGGCCACCAGCCACGGTTCGCCGCGCAGATCGCTGTGCTCGAACAGGCGCGCGCTGCGGCCGTTGGCGAGCAGGTAGCGCAGCGGGTCGGCGGGGTGGCGGGCGGCGATGCGATCGGGGAAGGCATGCGACAGCAGGTCGCCGAGTGCATGCGCCTCCACGCTGGAGGGCGGGGCGCTGTCGCAGCGCAGCCGACGTCGCCATTGTTTGGCGGCGCTGTCGATGGCCGCCAGGCCACCGCGATTGGCGTCGGCCGCGTTGCGGCCCTGACGAAACGCCGCCAACGCCCGCCAACGCGCGGCCAGCCCATCGCCGCCCTGGCGCAGCGGATCGCGGGCTTCCAGCAGCGCGGCCAGGTCGCAGGCCAGCGCCACACGCGAGGCATCGCCGGCCTGCGCCAGCATCGCCGCCAGGCGTGGATGCGTGCCCAGCGCGAGCATGCGCCTGCCGAGTGCGCTGACGCCGCCGCTTGCGGTGAGCGCGCCCAGCCGCTGCAGCAGCTCGTGCGCGGCCGCCAGCGCGCCACTGGGCGGCGCATCGACAAAGCGCAGCGCGCTGCTGCCCCAGGCGGCCAGTTCCAGTGCCAGGCCGGCCAGTTCCACCTGGGTGATTTCGGCGCGGCGCTGCGGTTCCAGCCGCTGCGACTGCGGCCACAGCCGGTAGGCCCAGCCGCTGGCCACGCGCCCGGCGCGCCCGGCGCGCTGGTCGGCCGAGGCCTGCGCAATGGTGGCCACGTCCAGCCGCGAAAAGCCGCTGTTGGGGTCGTAATGCGGCTCGCGCGCCAGCCCGCTGTCGATCACCACGCGCACGCCGGGCAAGGTGACCGAAGATTCGGCCACGTTGGTGGCCAGCACCACGCGGCGGCGGCCTTGCGGGTCGGGCTGCAGTACCTGGCTTTGCGCCTCCACCGACAGCTCGCCGTGCAGCGGCAGCACGTGCACCGCCGGATCCAGCGCATCTTGCAGGGCGCTATGCACGCGCGCGATCTCGCGCTGGCCGGGCAAGAACACCAGCACGTCGCCGGGATGCGTGGACAATGCGTGCTCCACCGCGCGCCGCGTCTGCGGCTCCAGCGCTTCGTCGCGGCGCGCCGGAAAGTGCGTAATCTCCACCGGGAAACTGCGCCCGGCACTGCTCAGCCGCGGCGCTTCCAGAAAGCTGGCCAGGCGTTCGCCATCCAGCGTGGCCGACATCGCCACGATGCGCAGGTCCTCGCGTACCTGGGCCTGTACATCCAGCGCCAGCGCCAGGCCCAGGTCGCCGGCCAGGTGCCGTTCGTGGAATTCGTCGAACAGCAGCGCGCCCACGCTTTCCAGCATCGGGTCGTCCTGGATCAGCCGGGTCAGGATGCCCTCGGTGACCACTTCGATCCGGGTACGCGCGGAGGTCTTGTTCTCGAAGCGGATGCGGTAGCCCACCGTCTCGCCGACCGGCTCGCCGAGCTGGCGGGCCATGAACAGCGCCGCGCTGCGGGCGGCCACGCGGCGCGGCTCCAGCATCACGATCTTGCGGCCGGCCAGCCATGGCGCGTGCAGCAGTGCCAACGGCACCTGGGTGGTCTTGCCGGCGCCGGGCGGCGCTTCCAGCACCAGCCGCGGATGTGCGGCGAGACTGTCGCCAATCTGCGGCAACAGCGGGGAGATCGGAAAAGCGGGGTCGGTCATGCGCGGGAAGGATACGTTTCTGCTGCATAGAGTGCGACAGAGACCTGTGCGCCACTGCCGGCAGCCCGCTGCGTTCTGGCTCACCCTCATACAGCGCACGAAACGCTCCACGCTGCAGCGAAACATCGGGTGCGAGATACGTAATCGCAGCGCTAAATCGGAAATCCCCGTATCCACTTCGGTCAAGGTCTTTCCACAATCAGCAGGCCACTCCGCCAATCCAGAGACGCTATGAACGACTACGGTTCTTATCGCTACCTGCCTGCCGATGGTTGGTACGCTACCTATCCCCAAGCGACCGATACCGACCAAGTGCGCGTCTTCCAACGTGTGGCGCTATGGCGGGTTGCCCCGCACGGTACCATCGTGGGTCTGATCTCCTCGCCCGACGGCGACCAGGAGGACATCGAGTCGCAGCTTCTCAGTGCCCCGCGCGGACAAGGCGTCCACTACATCCACATGGATGATATGACCGAACAAGAACGCGAGCAGATCCGCAACAGACGTTTCAGCTGATCGCACCTGCTGCGTTTTGGGCGCCGTCACGCGTAATCTGACGCCTACGGTACGGATGGCGCACGGTCATTCGTACCGTGGTGGTGATTTAGGTCGTGCGTGCGGTTCTCAACAATGCTCTTGCGCCGGACAAAGGCCATCCGCTGGACAATCGCCAGCGGCCAAGCGCGTGCGCTGAAGATCATCCCGCTTCGCGCATCCGGGCGGTCAGGCCCTTGAGGAAGGCGCGCAGCAGCTGGTCGCCGCAGGGGCGGAAATTCTTGTGGCCGGGTTGGCGAAACAGTGCGGAAAGTTCCGGCTTGGACAGCGGGAAACCGGCGCTGGCGAAGATGGCGTGCATGTCGACGTCCTTCAGTTCGAAGGCCACGCGCAGCTTCTTCAACACCAGGTTGTTGCCGACGCGGGTTTCCAGCGGGCGTGGCGGCTGGCTCTCGTCGCGGCCGCGGAAGCGCAGCACCAGGCCATCCAGAAAACGCGCCAGCATCGCATCGGTGCAGGGCTCAAAGCCCGGCTCGTCTTCCTTCTTCAGCCAGGCCTGTACCTGCGGCTTGTCGAGCGCGAACTCGGGGTCGGCCAGGTGGGTGATGTCCACCACCTTGTCGTCGCTGAGGTCGAGCATATAGCGGATGCTGCGCAGTACATCGTTGTGGATCATGACCGTTCCGGTGCCCCGGCCTGTCGCCGGAAAGGGGCCATTCTACGGGGCTTGAGTGAAACCGGTCTGACACGGTGCGCAGCGGGTCACCCGCGCTGGCAGTGCGATGGAAGCGCAGACCATCGTGCAGAAGGGTCCAAACGGCCTGCATTGCGGCACGACGCAGCGCTCAGCTGCCGCGGTAGGTGGAGTACCCGTACGGGGAGAGCAACAGCGGCACATGGTAGTGGCCGTCGTCGGCGATGCCGAAGGCAATCGGGATGCGGTCCAGGAACGGCGGGTCGGCCAGCGCCATGCCGGTGGCCTGCCAGTAGCGTGCCAGGTCGAATTCCAGCCGGTAGCGGCCGGGCTGCAGCGCGAGCGCGGCCAGGTCCGGGCAGCGGCCGTCGAGATTGGTGACGCCCTCGAAGCGCAGCGTATCGCCAGCGAACAGCCGCAGCGGCACGCCGGCGGCGGGGCGGCCGCTGGCGGTGTCCAGCACGTGCGTGGACAGCGTGCTCATGCCACCGCCTGGGTGCGCTGCGGCCATTGGCCAATGAATTCGGGTTGGTCGTAGGCCAAGTACTGGTCGACGATGGCCTGGCGGTCGTCCAGGAACAACTGGTCGGCCACTGCGCGGGCCAGCCGCGGCAGTGCCACCTTCAGCCCGGACAGTGCCGCGGCCGACGGGCCGTGATTGATCAGCGCCGAATAGTTGAAGGCGAACAGCCCATGCAGCAGCGCGGCATCGTCGGGCGTGCGTGGCAGCAGTTCGAACCCGGGTCCCAGATAGGGATGTGCGTCCAGCACCGGATTGGCCTGGCCAGGCGGTGGCCGATAGCGGTCGCCCCAGCAGGCGATGCGCCCGGACAGCGCGGCCAGTTCCGGACGTAGCCGTGGATCGGTGACCAGGCCGGTGGCGATGGCAAGGAAATCGAAGCGGTTTTCGCGCTGCGGCGTGCGCACGACGATCTCGCCGTCGCGCTCGGCCACGTCCAGCCACGGCGCGCCAAGGTGCAGCGCGAAGCCGGCATGCGCACAGGCGCGCTGGAAGGTGTCGTTGGTGGGTGGTTGGTTGTGCGCGAAGAAGCTGGCCATCATCCGATACTTGTCTGCATCCGGCAGTGCCAGAAAACGCGGAATGATGCCGGCCTGTTCCATGTGCCGGAACGGATTGATGCGCGGCAACTCGCTGCGGCGCACGAACACCTCGGCACTGGCGACGCCTTGTTCGAGCGCAAAGCAGGCGTTGTCGAAGGCCGAGGCGCCGCCGCCCAGAATGCCCACACGCTTGCCGGCCAGTGCAGCGAAATCGATGTGGCCGGAGGTATGCGCGTAGCGATGCGCGGGCAGGGCGCGGCTGATCCACTCGGGCACCACCCACTGGCCGCCGCCCTGGATACCGGTGGCCAGGATCAGCTTGCGTGTGAGCAGAGGGGCGCCCATCGCCAGATGCAGGCGATGGATGCCCGGTGCGAGGTCCGGCTCTACGCGGACCAGGCGGGTGGCGTTGCGCACCGGCAAGCGCAGCGTTGTGCGATACCAGCGCAGATAATCCATCCAGCGCGCGCGCGGGATCTTGTCCAGCGCGTCCCATGCGGCGCTGCCGTATTGCGCTTCCCACCACGCGCGGAAGGTGAGCGATGGCACGCCCAGATCGATCGAGGTGATGTGCTTGGGCGTGCGCAAGGTCTGCATGCGTGCGTAGGTCACCCACGGGCCTTCCTGGCCGGCCGGGTTTTCGTCGATCACCAGCACGTTGTGCACACGCTCGCGTTGCAGCGCGAACGCCGCTCCCAGGCCGCTCTGCCCGGCGCCGACGATGATCACGTCATACACATGCCCGCCCGGATGCACACGCGGTTGCACCCAGGCATCGCCGCCGTGGGCCAGGCATTGCAGGTCGTGGGCGAGGGTACGTTCGAGGTGGGCCAGGCTCATGGCAGTGCCTCCAGGCGCAGGTGCACGATCTTGCCGATTTCGGCAATGGCGGTGGCGATCTCTGCGTTGCGCGATGCGTCCAGGCGCTGCTCCAGCGTGGCCAGGATGCCGGCCGTGTCGTGCAGCCGCACACAGATCACGAATGGAAATCCGAAACGGTGGCGATAGGCCTGATTGAGCGCGTGGAAGCGCTTGAACTGGTCTTCGTCGAGCCGGTCCAGCCCGGCCGAAGCCTGCTCTGCGGCCGACGCGGCAGTGAGCGTGCGGTCGAGCGTGGCCTTGCCGGCCAGCTCGGGGTGGGCGCGGATCAGTGCGACCTGATCTTGCGGCGATGCGTCGTAAACAACCTGCATCAGGCCGCGGTGCACATCGGCGAACGGCCGTCGCCGCAGCGCACGTTCGATCACCCACGGCGAGTGCTCGAACAGGTCGCGATAGCGCGTCATGAAGGCGGCATCGTCCAGCCCGGGGTCGTCGACCACGCTCATGCGTGCGTGCCTTGCAGCGAGACATGCGCGGCCACCACTTTCCAGCCGTCGGCAAAGCGCACCCAGCTCTGGCTCTGCCGCCCGCGTGCAGTACTGCCGTCTCGAATGAATTCGGCGTGGGTGGTGGCGAAATCGTGGCCGAAACCATGCACCTGCACATGCGTCAGCCGGCGCTGCGGCGAGCCACCGCGGCCGCTGCGAAATGCGCGGATCGCATCGATGCCGTACAACACTTCGCCCACGCCATAACGCACGGTGCTGGGCGCTGCATGGAACAGCGCATCCATCGCAGCGATGTCGTCGCCCATCAGCGCTGCTTCATAGGCATGGAAGGCGGCCGTCACTTGCGCGATCACCTCGGGCAGATCGATGTCGGCGCTTGCGATGCTCATGCCGGATGCACCTGCAGCCAATGGCGCGCAATATCGATGCGGCGCGCAATCCAGGCATCGCCGCTGGCCAGCACATGATCGACAAAGCGCGCGAGCGCTGCCGCACGCGCCGGCTTGCCGACGATGCGCCCGTGCAGGCCGATCGAGAGCATGCGCCCGCCTTCGCTGCGCAACTGCTCGAAGCTGTCGCGCAGATAGCGGAAGAACGGCTCGCCATCGGCAAAACCGTTGTAGGCGACGAATTTCATGTCATTGGCATCCAGCGTGTACGGCACGATCAACTGCGCGCGGCCGTGGCGGCTGTCGTAGTACGGCACGTCGTCGGCGTAGCTGTCGGCGTCGTAGACAAAACCGCCTTCTTCGGCGATCAGGCGGGCGGTGTTGGGGCTGGTGCGCCCCTGATACCAACCCAGCGGGCGGCTGCCGGTGACGCGCGTATGCACGGCGATGGCCTGCGCGATATGCGCGCGCTCGGTGGCCTCGTCCACGTGTTGATAATCGATCCAGCGCAGACCGTGGCTGGCGATTTCCCATTCGGCTGCCTGCATCGCGGCCACCGCGTCCGGATTGGATGCCAATGCCTGCGCCACACCGAACACGGTCACCGGCACGTTGCGTGCGGTGAACAGCCGATGCAGCCGCCAGAAGCCGGCACGGCTGCCGTATTCGTACAGGCTTTCCATCGCCATGGCGCGGGCGCCGGGCTGCGCTTGCGCGCCGACCATGTCCGACAGAAACGCCTCAGAGCCCGCATCTCCGTTGAGCACGCAGTTCTCCGCGCCCTCTTCGTAGTTGATCACGAACTGCACGGCGATGCGCGCGCCGCCGGGCCAGTGCGCCGCAGGCGGGCTGGCCCCATAGCCGAGCAGGTCGCGCGCGGCGTTCATGCCTGCGCTTCCGCATGCCAGGCGGCCAGTGCCGCTTCCACCGCCAGGCCGTGCGTGCAGGCATAGCCTTCGGCGCGCAGTACCGCTTCCAGTGCGGCCAGGGTGATCAGCACCTTGTGCTTCATCGCGTTGTAGCCCATCGCGCCGATGCGCCAGATCTTGCCTTGCAGCGGGCCGAACGCGGTGCCGATCTCGATCTCGAAATCCTCGCGCATGCGCCGGCGTACCGCCTCGCCGTCGATGCCGGGCGGAATCACCACGCCGGTGACATTGGTCATGCGATGCGCATCGTCGCCAAAGACCTCCAGCCCCAACGCGCGGATGCCGGCGCTGACCGCGCGCCCGGCCGCCGCATGGCGCGCGAAGCGCGCATCCAGGCCTTCCTGCAAGGCCACGCGTGCGCATTCGCGGGCGCCGTACAGCATGGTGGTGGCTTCGGTGTGGTGGTTGAGGCGCTTGTCCGACCAGTAATCCATGATCATCGCCAGGTCGAAATAATTCGAGGCGATGCGCGGGCCGCTGCCGTTGGCGATGTCGTCGCGCACGATGCCGCGTTCGACATGGCGACGCGCGAAGATGGCCGCGGCCGCGCGCTCGGACACGGTGATGGGTGCCGAGCCGGATGGCCCACCCAGGCATTTCTGCAAACCGCCGGTGACCACATCCACGTCCCAGCGATCGCTGGCGATGGGCATGCCGCCGATGGTGGCGGTGGCGTCCACATAACTCAGCGCGCCGGCTGCGCGGCACAGCGCACCGACGCCATCGAGCGGCTGCGCCATGGTGGTGGAGGTATCGCCGTGTACGGTGGCCACCAGCTTGGGTGCCACGCGCTCGATGGCCTCGGCAATCGCGCCCAGCGGCAGCACCTGGCCCCACGGCGCATCCACGCTGTGCACCTCGGCGCCGAGGCGGCCCAGGATTTCGGTGAGCAACAAGCCGAAGCGGCCGAAGTTGAGCACCAGCACGCGCTCGCCCGGGCTGACCAACGAGACCAGCGCCGCTTCGATACCGGCGCGCGCGGTGCCATCGACCAGGAACGTCCAGCGATTCTCGGTGCCGAACAACGGCCGATAGAGCGCCATCACCTCGTTCATGTAGGTGGTCATTTCCGGATCGAACTGCCCCAGCAGATCGGCCGCCATCGCACGCAGCACGCGCGGATGCGCATTGACCGGGCCCGGGCCCATCAACAGGCGCTGCGGAGGATCGAGTTCGCCGAAGGTGTGCAGCTGACGCAGATCAGGTGACAAGGGGATCTCCCAGGTGGTCGATAAAGTGGCGCATGACCGCCAAAGCGATCTCGGCATCGGCCGGATCGACATGTTCGTCCGGATGATGGCTGATCCCGCCGGCGCAGCGCACGAACAGCATCGCCGTGGGACACAGCGCTGCCATCACCATGGCATCGTGGCCCGCACCGGAGACCAGGTGGCGCGGTGCGATGCCTTGCGCGGCAACCGCGTGTTCCAGGCGCGTGATCAGTGCCGGGGCGCAGGGGCTGGCGGCCAGCGTCTGCAGTGGCTCGATGGCGATGGCGACGCCGCGGTGGATGGCGATCTGCGCCAGTGCCTGTTGGATCTGCTGCACGGCGGCGTCGCGGCTTGCATCGCTGCCCGCACGTACGTCCATCGAGCAGTCCACACGCCCCGGCACCACGTTGGCGGCGCCGGGCGCCACCTGCAGCTTGCCGACGGTGGCGACCAGGTCGCTGCTGCCAGCGCGGGCGATCCGTTCGATGGCCAGCAGCGCTTCGGCCGCGGCGCTCAAGGCGTCGCGGCGCAGCGCCATGCTGGTGGTGCCGGCATGTCCGGCGCGACCTTCGAAGCGCAGGGCGAAGCGTCGTTGCGCGGCGATGGCGCTGACGATGCCCAGCGGCACTCCTTCCGCTTCCAAGACCGGGCCTTGTTCGATATGCGTTTCCAGATACGCCAGCACGCTGCCCGGGGCGCGGGCGGCGTGGTGCACGTGGGCGATGTCCAGGTTCCACGCGGCCAGCGCGCTGGCCACCGTGATGCCGGCGGCATCGGTGACCGCCAGCGCGGTGGGGTCGAGGGTGCCGGCCACCGCGCGGCTGCAGAACATGGACGCGGGAAAGCGCGAGCCTTCTTCGTCGCCGAAGGCGATGACCTCGATGGCAAACGGCAGCCGGCGTCCCTGCGCATGCAGCGCGGCGACGCATTCGATGCCGAGCAGGATGCCGAGCGGGCCGTCGTAGCGCCCGGCATCGCGCACGCTGTCCAGGTGGCTGCCGATCAGCAGCGCCGGTGCGTCTGGCTGCGTGCCGGCGTATCGGCCCACCAATGTGCCCAGGGGATCGATGCGCACCTGCATGCCGGCCGCCTGCATCCAGGTGCCTACCTGTTCCACCGCGGCACGGTGGGCAGGACCAAGCCAGCCGCGGAATAGCCCGGTATCGCTGTCGCTGTAGGGCCCAACGCCCAGCGCGTCGCAGCGTGCCACCGCACGCGCACCGCCAGGAGCAGCGAGGTCGGGAGCGACTTGGCGGGACGGCAGGGCAGCGGGCATCGACGGACCAACGGGGGCTCGCGGAGGGCGCAAGTGCAGTCCGGGAGCAGGTGGGAGAGGTGGCGCCTCGACTATAGGGAGGCAGTCCTGTCGCCATCAAAGAGTTTTTTCGCGGGCTTGGGCTGCAAAAAATGCAACGCGGGCTTGGCCCGCTGGCATGGGGCTGCCGGCGCAGGCATGCCCCTGCGAGGACTGCATCCTGCGAACGCGTGCGCGTGCCAGCGGCCCGTAGGTCACGTCTTGCCCGCACCCGTCGTCAGCAACGCAGCGGACGCACCGCACCGCCGCGGGTGCCTGCATCACGCGCAGGCCATGCGAACACCCCGTGCGAAGGAAAACGTCGGGAAAAAGCGCGCACGTGGGCGGAGACGGCTGGTCGTAGAGTTCGGGAGGATCGCACTGCAACTGCATCTGCTGATCGACTGCATGGCGCTGCTGCGGTCAGGCGCGCGTTCGCGCGCGTGCGGCAGCCAACGGCATGACCGGGCTGCCTGGCGCCGCTCAACCGCCGTCCGCACATCCAAGGTCGTGCCGTAATGCAGCCACGCACTCGTCCACGAACGTGCGCACCTTCGACGAGCCGCGGCGGCCTTCGACATAGACCACGTGCACCGGTTCGGGCGCGATCTCGAAGGCATCCAGCACGCTGACCAGCGTTCCGTCCTGCAGGTGTTGGCGAACCTGGTAGGACGGCACTTGTGTGAGGCCCCACCCATCCACCGCGGCAACGATGGCGGCGTTGAATGCGCTGACGCTCAGGCGCGAGGCAACCTCCACCTCATGCGCACGTCCATCCAGACGGAACGCCCACCTGGGCGCGCGTTCTGCCGCAGCGGTGGAAATCGTTGCGTGCTGCGGCAGCATGTCCGGGTGCTGCGGTATGCCGTGTTCTGCAAGATAGCCGGGCGAGGCACACACCATGCGACGGACGCTGCCGACCGGGATGGCAGTCAGCGACGAATCGGGCAACGTGCCGATCCGGATCGCCACATCGATGCCTTCTTCCAGCAGCGGCACGACACGGTCCACCAGCAGGGCACGGGCGCGCATGGCCGGATAGCGGCCGAGGAAGTGCGCCACGACAGGTGTCACATGCAGAGCGCCGAACATCTGCGGCGCAGTCACGGTGAGCAAGCCGCTGGGAAGCGCATGCAGGCCGGCGGCGCGGCTTTCGACATCCTCCAGCTCGGCCAACAGGCGCCGGCAGTCGCTTGCATACTGCTGCCCTGCCGCGGTGAACCGCATGGTGCGTGTGCTGCGCACCACCAGCAGCACGCCCAGCCGCGATTCCAGCTGAGCGATGGTGCGCGTGACCGTGGCGGTGGAAATGCCCAGATGGCGCGCCACACCCGCAAAGCTGGTGTGCTCGGCCAGCGCGGCAAACAGCGTCATTTCCTGGATGCGGTCCACCTGCGCCTCGTCTTCGACAATCACCTTCGACCGGGCACGCAGCCTAGCAGCCCGATGTGATCAACCCCTGGATGCCATATGCGCCATGCAGCGCATGCGAACGCAACAGTGGTTGCGGCATTGCGCGCGATGCAATGCTCCATTGAACGCCAGGGTGGTTCTCGTGCCAGGCCGGCGCACCTAGCATGGCCGACATTGCACACGCGTTGCCGCACCCGCATCTGCGCCGCCCCCGCATCTGCGCCGCCCCATCCATCAACACCCGCCGGCAACATGCGCCGTCGGTGGACGCGCGTCGCTCCATCCTGCGCCTGTGCTGGGTTGGCACCGCACTGTTGCTGGGGGCCGGCAGATTGCGTGCAGCCGACAGGTGCGGCGCCCACACCCCATTACTGACGGAGGCAGCATGTCCCACGACGCCACCCAGCGCATCAGCTATCGCACCGAGCAGGTTGGCGATGTCGAGGTGTTCTATCGCGAAGCAGGGCGCAAGGACGCGCCGGTCCTGTTGCTGTTGCACGGGTTTCCCAGTGCCAGCCACATGTTCCGCGACCTGATGCCGTTGCTGGCAAGCCAATACCGTCTGATCGCCCCGGATCTCCCCGGCTTCGGCATGACCAAGGCACCGCCGCGTGGGCAGTTCGATTACACCTTCGATGCGCTCTACAAGGTGATCGAAGGCTTTACCGAAGCGTTGGGACTGACGCGTTACAGCCTGTACCTGTTCGACTACGGTGCACCGGTTGGCTTCCGCCTTGCGGCCGCGCATCCGGATCGGGTGAGCGCCATCGTCAGCCAGAACGGCAATGCCTACCTGGAGGGCTTCAGCGACCAATGGGACGCCTGGCAGGCCTACTGGCGGGAGCCGAGCGCCGCCAATCGCGAGGCCTGCCGCGCATCGTTGTCGGCGCAGACCATTCGTGAGTGGCAATACGGCACCGGTGTCGCGCCCGGCACACTGTCGCCGGACGGCTACACCCTGGATATCGCCTACATGGCGCGCCCGGGCGCCGAAGAGATCCAGCTCGACCTGATTCTGGATTACCGCAGCAATGTGGCGGCGTACCCCGCATTTCAAGCGTATTTTCGTGCCCATCAGCCGCCGTTGCTGGCCGTGTGGGGCAAGTACGATCCCGCCTTTATCCCGGCCGGCGCGCAGGCCTACCGCACGGATCTGCCAAGGGCCGAAGTGCATCTATTGGAGACAGGGCACTTCGCCTTGGAGACGCATGCGCTGGAGATTGCGCACTACATCGGTGATTTCTTGTCGCGGACCCTCGCGCCGTCGGCATGACGCGGGCCGTGGCCAATGCCGTCGTGGACGCTGCATCGCCATCGTGCGCCGAGGTCCGACGGCGGCGGCCTGACACAATGTCCGCTACCTGCTGCCGTCCTGGCGCGGCGTTGCACTGCCTTGAGCAAGTGTTTGGTCGCCCAGTGTGAGATGGCGGGCACTCACACTGGAGCAGACGGCAGCGGGCTCAGTCTGCCGACAGCGAGCCAAGGGTGAATCCGGAAACCGCATTGACCTTGCCGCGCCACAACACGCCACGGTTGCTGGGCAGCGGCTGGCCGCCCGGTGAGAAGCAACGCGCATCGATCAGGTGGATGAACTGCGGCGGCGTGCTGCTCTGCTGCGTGTCGTCTTCGGCATCGTAGATGCTGGCGTGGCTGGCAAACGCGCGACGGATATCCTCTTTTTCATCGGCATCGCCCGGATAGGCAGCAGAGAACTCCTGCGCGAACGCTTCGAAATAGCGCTTGCCGCTGACCAGCTGGCCGGAAATGACGATGCCTTCGACAAACAGGGTGACGCCGAACTGCACGTCCGAGGTGTTGGCAATGCCGACCAGCTTCTGCAGATACCAATCCACGCTCTGGCCATCGAACGCCAGCTTGACGTCTTCCAGCGACGGTTGATGTTGATCTTGGTCTGTCATGTTGCTCTCCTTGAGTGGATTGGACGACGCGTTAGCCGTAACGCAGATGTGGATGGCGCGCCCTTGGCGTGCTTAAGCATGGCACACGGATCGCCAAAGTTGCCGTGGTTGGGTTCGCTATCAAGGCTCCGGCACCGCGGTCCTGCGACGCGTGGACGCTTTCATCCAGTGCGCGCGCATGTCGCGCGTTGGGCGAGCGGCCGCAGCGGAACGACCACTGTGGTCACCACGCCGCCACTGCTCCATCCGAGCGCGGATCGCTGGCGCCACTCAGGACGCCATCTTGCTCGCGCACCAAGGCACCGGCATGTCCCATCACCGCGCTGTATGCCGGCAGCAGTTCCACCGCATGCCCGGCATTGCGCAGGGCCTGCACCACGGCCGGGTCGAAGCGGTCTTCCAGCTTCAACGCCGTGCTGTCTTCGCCCCAGGTGCGGCCCAGCAGCCAGCGCGGTGCGCTGACCGCCTGCTGCAGCGGCATGCCGAAGCGGGCGTAGCGGGAGAACACGGCGGCCTGGGTTTGCGGTTGGCCTTCGCCGCCCATGGTGCCGTAGGCCATCACGCGGCCGTCGTCGAAGGTGGCCAGCGCCGGGTTGAGCGTGTGGAAGGGCTTGCGTCCCGGGGCAAGCGCATTCCAGCCATCGGGGGCGAGGCGGAAGCTGCAGCCGCGGTTCTGCCAGGTGATGCCGGTGCGCGGCAGCACCAGGCCGGAGCCGAATTCGAAATAGGTGGACTGGATGCAGCTGACCGCGCGGCCGTGCGCGTCGATGGCGCCGAACCAGACGGTGTCGCCTGCCTGCGAGGGCTGTGGCCACGGCAGTGCGGCGCGCATGTCGATGCGTGCGGCGAGCGCATTGAGCGCGGCGCTGTCGTCGAGCAGGGCTTGTGCGTCGAGCGTCATCCAGGCGGGGTCGCCGAGGTGTGCGTCGCGGATCAGGAAGGCCTGCTTGCTGGCTTCGATCAGCCCGTGCAGGTGTGCGTAGCTGTCTGCGTCTTCTGCCTCCAGGCGATCGAACAGTGCCAGGATCAACAGCGAGGCAAGCCCCTGCGTGGGCGGCGCGTGGTTGTAGAGGCGCGCGCCCTGGATGACAACCGATAACGGCACGCTGGCGTCGGCGCGATGGGTCGCCAGGTCGTGTGCGCCGAGCGGGCTGTCGAATGCCTGCAGGTCTGCGGCGATGTCGTGGGCAATCGCGCCGCGATAGAAACTCTCCAGACCTTCATCGGCGAGCCGCTGCAAGGTACGCGCGAGCTGCGTCTGGCGCAGCAGCGCGCCTTCGCGCAGCGGCGCGCCGTGCGGCTCGAAGATCTGGGCATAGGCGCCGGGTTGTGGGCGCAGTTCTGCGCGCTTGCTGGCGGCCACCTGCGCGCCGCCCAGCGTGACCGGTACGCCGGCACTGGCGTGATGGATCGCATCGCTCAACAGGCGTTGCAGCGACACGCTGCCGTTTGCCTGCTGCAGGGCCAGCGCCCAGCCGGAGACGGTACCGGCCACGGTATTGGCCGCGCCAGGCCCGCGCCACGGAATGTGGGCGTGGCCGCGATAGAAATCCAGTGTGGCCGCCTGCGCCGCGCGGCCGCAGGCATCGATGGCATGCACGCGGCCATCGGGTTCGTGGATGAGCCAGAAGCCATCGCCGCCGATGCCGGTCATGTGCGGGTAGACCACCGCCAGGCAGGCAGCGGTGGCGACGGCCGCTTCGATGGCATTGCCACCGTCGCGCAAGACATCGCGTCCGGCCTGTGCGGCAAGATGGTGCGGTGCGACCACCATGCCGCGGCGCGCGCGCAGGGTATGCAACATCAGCGTGGCTCCGGCGGTGGGCTGAAGGCGAGCAGGCCGTCGCGCTCGAGTTGCGCGGCCAGCGCAAACAGGCGGTCTTCACGGCCGGGCGCGGCGATCAGTTGCACGCCCAGTGGCAGGCGCCCGGGACGCGGCAACGGTGCGGCCAGCACCGGGCAGGCGGCCAGGCCGAGTGGCTGGGTGAAGATGCCCAGATTCGCGCGTGCAGAGACCGGCAAACCGTCGATCTGGATGGTGTCCTGGTCGATGCGTGGCGCCACGCAGGGCGTGGCCGGCGCCATGAGCACCTCCACCTGGTCCCACAGCGCGTGCATGGCATCGGCAAACCACTGCGCGAAACGGTGCGCGTCGGCCACTGCGCTGGCGGGCAGCTGCAAGCCGGCAAGCAGGCGGTCGCGGGTGGCCGGGTCGAACTGCGCGCCGTGCGCGGTGAGTGCGCTGCGGTGACGATGCCCGCCTTCGGCGGCGGTCAGGACGAACGCAGCGGCGCGCGCGCGTTCGGCCTCGGGCAGGTCGATCGACGAAACGCTGTTGCAGGCGGTGAGCAGGGCCTGCAGCCCGGCCTCCAGATCCGGATCCAGATTGCGTTCAAACCAGCCGCCCAACCGCGCGACGCGCAGGTTGCCTGCATGGCACGCAGGCAGCGGCTGCCCGCGCAGTACGTCATAGACGCGGCGCAGGTCGGCCACCGAGGTGGCGAATGGGCCGACCACATCCAGCGCATCGACAAACGGGAACACCCCATCCACGGGGACGGCGCCGTGCGTGGGGCGCAGGCCGTAGATGCCGCACAACGCGGCCGGCACGCGGATGGAGCCGTTGGTGTCCGAGCCAAGCGCGAACGGCACCAGCCCGGCGGCCACCGCTGCCGCCGAGCCGCCCGATGAGCCGCCCGCCAGGTGCTGGAGATCGTGCGGATTGGCGGTGGTGCCGTAATGCGCGTTGACGGTGGCGAAGCCGTACGCGAATTCGTCCATGTTGGCGGTCCCCACCAACACTGCCCCGGCGTCGCCGAGCCGTCGCACCACCGCCGCATCGCGGCTGGCCGGCGGGCAGTGCGCGCGCACCGCGGCGCCGGCGGTGGTGACCTGCCCGGCGACATCGAACAGGTCCTTGACCACGAATGGCACGCCGGCCAACGCGCCCCCGTCGCCGCCCCCGGCAAGCGCTGCCTGCACGCGCGCCGCATCGGCCGCGGCACGCGCCGGCAGCAGGCGGGTGATGGCGCACAGGCGGTCGTTGGCCTGGTGGATGCGTGCCAGCGTCTGGGTGGCCAGTCGCGCGGCCAGCGCGGGCTGGCTGCGCGTGGTGCCGACGATGGAGGCGATCTGACCGCGTGGGCCGCCGCCATCATGTGCCGTTGCAGGCGGCGCATGGAAGCTGGCCAGCAACTGCGTGTGCCCGCGCAGCACTTCGGTATTGCGATCGACGCCGGCCTGCCACTGCGCTGGAAGTTGCATGGATCACCTGTTGGAAAGCGGGGATTAGGGATTGGAGAGGTGAGATTCGCTTGTTTGCTTGGCGTACGGGGTGTGCAACGTGCTTGCCGATGCGTTGGGAGCTGAAACGGAGCCGTCGGGTTTACGCGTCACCGTGAAAGCAGTCGCTGTTACCGCAAGGATTGCGGACGTGCAGCTTCGGACCTTCAATCTCATCATGCAGCAGCGGTATGACGCGTCCAGCTTTGCAAATGCGGGCCGGGGCGCTGGCGCAGTTGAGGCGAGGGTGCCACGGTGTTTCGAGATGTCTCAGGCTTTTGCTCCCATATTGCTCACCAGCGACTCAACCGATGCGGCACTGTCATCCACACACCGCACCTTCATCGGCCCTGCGGGCCCCTTCTCCCGATGGCAGCAGGGGGAGCGGTAATCCCACCGCCGGTGGCTGCGGCGCGGTGAGGCGGTCGACCAGCAACTGCTCGAATGCCGGCACGTCCACCGCATGCACCACCGTCTGCGCCTGCTCGCCCAGCCCGGGCTGATACCCCGGTGCCCACGACACGATGTCGCCGTACCCGGCATCGAAGGCGGTGTTGGTGTCGACGTACAGCGTTTCGGTGCGCGTGGCCAAGTCGGGGCGCAGCCACACGGCGGTGGCCAGTTCGTCCCACATCGGAAAGCCCGGCTCGCGGCGGCGCAGTGCGTGGCCAATCGTGGTGTCGGCCGCACTCATGCGCGCCAGCAAGTCGGCGCTGAGTTCGGTCGCGGTGGAGGGGTCGACCGGCACCATGGTGATCTGCCGCCACGGCGCACGCATGACGATGCTGGCCGCTTCCGGGTCCCAGCGGATATTGAATTCGCGTCGCGGCGAATTGACGAACTCGCGCGCGAATTGCTGCGCGCTCACGCTGTTGCGTTGCTGCCGTGGATTGAGGCTGCCGCCCATGTAGACCAGCTCGCGCGCCAACCTGGCAAAGGATGGGTCCAGCGATTGCGCCAGTGCCAGGTTGGTCAACGGGCCGGTGGCAATGATGCTCACCTCGCCCGGGTACCGACGCACCATGCGCAGCATGAACAACGCGGCCGGCTCGTCTGCGGGACGCACCACGCTGGGATTACCCAACGCCAGATCGGGCACCACATCGTGGGCGTGATAGCGCGGCGCGCTTTGCACGGTGTCGCCGTCCACCCAATGCTTGGTCCATGCGCCCTTCCAGACGAGTTTGCCGTACAGCGCTTCCCAGCGTTCGGTGGCCAGCTCGCTGTTGAGCAGCGGATGCACCGGGCCGGGGTGCACTGGAATCTGCGGATGGCCAGCCAGTTCCAGCAGGCGGCAGGTATGCGCCAGCACCTCATCGCGCCAGATATTGCCGCTGACGGCACTGATGCCCAGCACCTGCACCTCGGGCGATTGCAACAGCAGCAGCTGCGCGGGCGTGAAGCCGTCGATGTCGTCTTCGAGAATGACGCGGCGCTTGGATGAGGGGAGGTGCGGGTCGGTCATTGCGTTTTTGTCGTGGAAGGTTGAAGGCATTGCACCGGCGATGGAGAGCGGCATTTGTAGGAGCGTGCCTACGCGCGACGGGGCGTTACCGGTAAAGCCCGTTCGCGCTCGGGCGCGCTCCTACCTTGCATATGTCATGTCGTTGTCGGCGCTATGTGTGTCGCAGCAACAGCGTGCGCTCGTACTGGGCCAGGTCGGTCTCCAGCTGCCATTGCAGCCGAGCCTTCTCGCTGCCGTGGCGGAAGGCTCGACAGGCAGCATCATCTGTTTCGCGCTGCAACGCACTGGCGCAGGCCTGCGCACCTTTACCGTCGGCATCCCACAGGCTGGTGCCCGGCAGGAAGCTGTAGGTGAGGCCATTGCGGGCCAGTCGTTTGAGCGTGGGGTAGTCGATGCCTTGCTCCTGCATCGCGCGTTGGTACTCGTGGGTCATGTCCGCACGCGAGACGCCGGCATCGTCGGTGGACAACACCACCGGCACGCCGGCACCCAGATACAGCGCCAACGGATGCGCTGGGCCCTTGACGCCCAGGATCACATCGTTGCTGGTGAGGTTGATCTCCACCGCGATGTGCTCTTCCCGCATGCGTTGCAGCAGTGCTTGGGCATCGTCTTCGTACGGCAGGTCCACGCCGTGACCGATGCGGCGCGCCCCCGCATCCACCGCCTGCCGAATATGCGAGCGCAGCTGTGCCGGTGGCACCAGCCCCAGCGCCAGCTCGCCGGCATGCAGCGACAGCGGCACGCCGCGATAGCGCGTTGCAAAGAAGCGGAACATCGCCATGTGCCGCGCGTAATCGGCCAATGCCACGGGATTGTCTTCCGGCGCGACGATGTTCAGCGCCACCGCACGGCTGCCGCCGGCCGCGATCAGCGCATGCGCCAGCGCCATCTGCCCGAACACCATCGGCTGCGGCAGCACGCGCAACACGTAGGGAACATAGCGGTAGTCGACCGTGCAGCCGGGGCGCGCATCGGCCTGGTCGCAACGCAGGACACGCCGGACCTGCGCGTCGATGTCGGCAAGATCGCGTTGCGCGGCCTGCACCAGTGGCGCAAGGTCGGGCTGCAACGCACGCAGATTGGCTGCGTCGTCTTCGCCCTTCCACGGCAGCGATTGCATGCGCGTGGCAGCCTGGTCCATCTGCGGCGGGTTGGCGATGATCTCCACATACGGCACGCGGTCGCGTGCGGCCTGCTCCAGCACTGCGGCGACGGTGTCGGCGACACGGCTGCGCACCACCGCGTCGAACTTGCCGAAGGTGCTGAAGAACTGATCGTGGCCGCTGGGGTGCGTTGGGCCGGGCAGGAAGTTGCGCATCGACAGCGAATTCACCATCCGCCCGTACAGCGCGGCGTTGCGTGTCGCCAGGCCGCGCGCCGACTCCTGGCCGGCCCCGCACGGCGGCGCGCGCAGGCTCAGGTCGTCCAGTTGCACGCAGGCGCCATCGTCGCTGGCCCATTGCAGATAGTCTTCGGCATACACCGAACCGGACAGATGGTTATGCAGGTCGCCACCTTTCGGCATGGCCTGTAGCCAGGTGCGTAGCTGCGCCGGCTGCGCGGCCGCCTCGCGGAACAACTGCGCCACCTGCTGTTCGCGTTGTTGCGCAGGCGTAGGCGCTGGTGCAGGCCGTGCGTGCACGGCAGCGGGCAAGCACGCCCACACGCTCAGGATCAGACAGCGGCGAAGAAAGGGCATGCAGGAGACTCGTTTGGAGAGACGGTGGCGTACGACAGCCGGCGACCACATAGCTTGCCTGCCAGCGCGATCCGAGGCCACCACATACGCGCCGGTCAGCAAGCCTGGAACACTGGAGGCACGCATCATTCCAGCGCATAGCGCAGCACGAACAAGCCCGCGATCGCCCAGGTGGCCGGGTGCACGTCACGCCAGCGGCCGCTGCCGAGTCTGAGCGCGGCATAGGTGATGAAGCCGAACGCGAGCCCCGTCGCGATCGAGTAGGTCAGCGGCATGGCGAGCATGCAGATGGCGGCCGGCAACGCGTCGCCCACATCGTCCCACTGGATCTGCGTGCATTCGCGCAGCATCACCGAGGCCAGGTAGATCAGGGCCGGGGCGGTGGCGTAGGCCGGCACCATCGCGGCCAGCGGCGAGAACAGCAGGGCAAGCAGGAACAAGGCGGCAACCACCAGCGCGGTGAGGCCCGTGCGCCCGCCCACCTGCACGCCGGCGGCGCTTTCCACATAGGCGGTGGTGCTGGAAGTGCCGAGCAGCGAGCCGGCCAGGATGGCGGAACTGTCGGCAAGTAGCGCGCGGTCGAACTGACGGCGCTGGGCGGGCGTGTGCAGCAGGCCGGCGCGTTGCGCCACCCCCATCAGCGTGCCGGTGGCGTCGAACATTTCCACCAGCACGAACACCAGCACCACATGCAGCACCGCAGCGAGCGCACCACCGCCGCCATGGCCGTGCAGGGCGCCGACGATATCCAGCTGCAGCAAGGTGGGCGCCAGGCTGGGCGGCAGCGCCACGACGCCTTCGTAGCGCACCAGTCCCGACACCAGCGCCGCTGCGGTCACCGCCAGGATGCCGAGCAACATGGCGCCCCGCACGCGGCGCACTTCCAGCACGCCGATCAGCAGCAATCCGGCCAGTGCAAGCAGCGGCTCGGGCCGGTGCAGATCGCCCAAGGTCAGCAAGGTCTGCGGATGGGCCATCACCAATCCGGCCTTCTGTAGCCCGATCAGTGCCAGGAACAAGCCAATGCCCACCGCAATGGCGCTGCGCAAGGTGGACGGAATGCCGTCCACCAACCAGCGCCGCGCGCCAGTGACGGTGAGCAGCAGGAACACGCAGCCTGAGATAAACACCAGCCCCAAGGTCTGCTGCCAGCTGTAGCCCAAGGTACCCACCACGCTGAAGGCGAAGAACGCATTCAAGCTCATGCCTGGCGCCATGCCGATGGGGTAGTTGGCCAGCATGCCCATCAGCAGCGAACCCAGTGCTGCAGCCAGGCAGGTGGCCACGAACACCGCGCCGTGATCCATGCCGGTGGTGGCCAGGATGTCGGGGTTGACGAAGACGATGTAGGCCATCGTCAGGAAGGTGGTGGCACCGGCCAGCATTTCGGTGCGCACGGTGCTGCCGTTGGCGGCGAGCGCAAAACCGGGCCAGCGCATCAGCAGGCGCTCGGGGCGTGCAGCCGGTTGACGGCAGGACAAATGAACATCGGCAGACATCTCATCGATACGGGGCGAATGGCGTGGCAGGGCCCGCATGCGGGCGGCCCATCTTGCCCTGTCGCGTTGCGCTTG
Source organism: Xanthomonas phaseoli pv. dieffenbachiae (assembly GCF_008639345.1). NCBI lineage: Bacteria > Pseudomonadati > Pseudomonadota > Gammaproteobacteria > Lysobacterales > Lysobacteraceae > Xanthomonas > Xanthomonas phaseoli. The sequence continues at coordinate 220,201 of NZ_CP041380.1, forward strand.
CCACGGACATCGGGCACGGATTGCGCCGCAGGAGCGCACGCACACCGTAGCGCGGCAGCGCCCATCGTTGCGGCGCATGTCGCGGCGCTGATGCACGCATGACGGCACACAAGCGGTGAGCGATGGCGCGCTCGGTTGCGCGTCATCGTGAAAGGCACGCGAGACATCAGGCTGCGCGAGGTGACTGAACGACTGCAGTGGCACCGCGAACACTGCGTTCAAAGATCCAGCACCAACCGCGGCGTGCGGCTGCGCGAGCAGCACACGGTGATCTGCCGATTGGTGGCGCGTTCGGCGTCGCCGAGCACGCTGTCGCGGTGATCTGGCGTGCCAGCCAGCACGCCGGTCAGGCAAGCACCACACATGCCTTGTTCGCACGACAGCGGCACCTCGATGCCGGCATCGAGCAGGGCGCTGGCGATGCTGCCATCGGCCGGTACCTGCACCACGCGGCCGCTGGCGGCCAGTTCCACCTCGAACGCACTGTCGGCATCGTGGGCGAGGCTGGGCGCGGGGGTGGCGAAGTGTTCGCGATGCAGTTGCGCCGCCGTCCAGCCATGCGCCTTCGCCAGCACGGTGAAGTGGTCCATGAACGCGGCCGGTCCGCACAGGTACAGCTGATCGCGCGCACGCGCCTGGCCCAGTTCCTCGGGCACATGCACGCGTGGGCTCTGCCCGCCATCGCTCAGATGCAGGTGCACCTGCCCATGCGTAAAGCCCTGTTGCAGCCGCTGCGAAAACGCCACATCCGCATGCCGGCGCGCGTAGTAATGCAGCACGAAGGGCTCGCCGCGCGCCTCCAGTGCTTCGGCCATCGACAATAGCGGGGTGATGCCGATGCCGGCGGCCAGCAGCACGTGGCGCTCGCCCGGGTGCAGCGGAAACAGGTTGCGCGGTGTGGAGATGCGCAGGCGGTCGCCAGGCGCGAGCTGTTCGCACAGATGCCGCGACCCGCCGCGCGAGGCGTCGGCCAGCTTGACGCACAGCAGATAGTGGTCGCGCACATGCGGCGCACTGGCGATCGAATATTGCCGAATCAGGCCATCCGGCAGATGCAGGTCGACGTGCGCGCCGGCCTCGAATGCCGGCAATTGCGCGCCCACCGGTTCCAGCCGAATGGCGCGCTGGCGGTGACCTTGGTCGACGACATCGGCAACGCGCACCTCATGCAGGCTCATGCGGGTGTCCTCGGCCGTCAGCGCAGGAAGAAGTCGCTATAGCCCTGGCTGCGCAGCCCGCGGCGATAGGCGATGGAACTGCGATCGGCGGGAATGTGCACTTCCAGCAGCGGGTCCAGCGGCAGATACTCCGGCCGTTGCGCTTCCACCATGGCGCGGTCTTCCTCGAACACGCGCAAGTTGAATGCATGCACGTCTTCCACCGGCAGATGGGTGTCGAAATTGCGCGCGATCGGCACCAGCAGCCGGGTCTTATGCTTGGACACCGGGCTGGCGGCATTCATGATCACCAGCCGCTTGCCCGGCACCGGGAAGTGGATGGTGAGCGTGGCGGTGAACGGCAGATGCACCTCGAAATGACGCAGCCACCGGAAGCTGGGGTCCACCTCCGGCAGCGGCATGTCCACCGAATAGTTGGCCACCGTGCTCAGGTAATCGGCATTGAAACCGGTCGGCGTCTCGGTGGTGGTGTAGGCCGGCACTTCGCGCTTGTCCGGCTGGGCGAAGGTGGCGGTGTGCACGAAGGCGAAATGCGCCACGTCGATGAAGCCCTCCAGCTGGCGCGCGGCGCTTCCGGCGATGTCGAAGGCCGGGCACACGATCTGCTGAAAGCCGTCCTCGTCCCAACCCGGCATCGGCGGAATCTGCACCTCGGCCTCGTTCACCCCGGCCGGCTTGGCCAGGCACACCCAGACCAGGCCGTAGCGCTCGGCCACCGCATAGGTGTGCAGCCGCATCTTGGCCGGGATGTTCTGGCTGGGGCTGGCGGGGATATGGTTGCAACGCCCGCCCGCGCCAAAGCGCAGCCCATGGTAGGCGCACACCACGCCGCCGCCATCGGCCTTGCCCATGCTGAGCGGCACGCCGCGGTGCGGGCAGACGTCGCGTGCGGCCACCAACTCGCTGCCCAGCCGGTACAACACCAGCGGCTCGTCCAGCAGGGTGGCCTTGAACGGCGCCTCGCTCACCTCGCTGCTCAGCGCCACCGCATGCCAGTGCTGGGCCAGGCGCTGCCAATCGGCGGCCTCGAAGGTGCAGTGCAGCGGCAGGGCGGGAACGGCGACATCCATGGGGCGGTCTCGGGCACGAGGCGGGAGCGGTGCCGGATTGACTCTAGGAAGCCAGGGGTGTGTGATCAAACATCGATTTTCAGCCTAGCCATTGCAAAAGATGCAACGCCAACCGAGCCCCGCCGCATGCTGACCTTTTCGCGCTTTACCCGGTATTTCATCGAAGTGGCCCGCTGCGGCAGCATCCGCAAGGCCTCCGAAGTGCTGCACGTGTCGGCGTCGGCGATCGACCGGCAGATCCTCAAGGCCGAGGAAGAACTGGGCGCGCAGCTGTTCGAACGCCTGCCCGGCCGGCTGCGGCTGACCGCTGCCGGCGAGCTGTTGCTGGTGGACGTGCGCGGCTGGGAGAAGGCCTACGCACGCACGCTGGAGCGCTTCGACGAGCTCAAGGGCCTGCGCCGCGGGCATGTGGAGATCGCCATGATCGACGCGCTCAGCGAAGGCGTGGTGCCGGCGGCGGTGGCGGCGCTGGTGCAGGAGTACCCGGGCATCACCTTCAACCTGTCCACCGCGCGCAACCAGCGGGTGATGGAAATGGTGACCTCGGCCGATGTGGATATCGGCTTGCTGTTGGACCCGGTCAGCAGCGTGGATCTGGAAGTGCGCGCGTTCGCGGATATTCCGCTAGGCATTGCGATGCCGGTGGGGCATCCGTTGAGCAGCCGCACCGAGCTGCAGCTGAGCGAGACGCTGGAGCATCGGCTGCTGCTGCCGGCCGCCCCGTTGATCGTCGGCGAGCACGCCAAGGTGCTGTACCAGCGCCAGCACATCGACGTGAAGCGGCTCACCCACTGCAACGACGTGCGCACGCTGCGCGGCCTGGTGCGTGCCGGCGCCGGCGTGGGACTGATGTCGTGGCTGGATGCCGCCCCGGACGTGGCCGACGGGCGGCTGGCCTTCGTGCCGTTTCGCCAGCACCTGACCAAGCCGATGACACTGGCGCTATGCGTGGCGCCGCAGCGGCAACTGTCGCGTTCGGCGCAACTGGCGATCCAGGCGCTGGCAGCGAAGATCGATGCGATGGCGGTGCCGGCGGTGGAGTAGCCCTCTCCGGCCCTCATCCGGCGCTGCGCGCCACCTTCTCCCGCCAGCGGGAGAAGGGAGATCGTCAATGCCGCCTTCCCCCGCCTGCGGGGGAAGGTGCCCGAAGGGCGGATGGGGGCGGTCGGTCTGCACAATCAACGAGCTGCCGACCTGGGCCTGGCCATGCTGCGCCCGGGCGTTCAAGCCCCACCGGCACGCTTCCCTGAGCGGGCGCTGCACGCCACCTCTCCCACCAAAGGGAGAAGCGAGGGGCAGCGGAGCTAACCTCTCGCTCGTTACACTTACGCGGCTCACCCCACACGACACCCGCAGCATGCAATTGATCGATATCGGCGCCAACCTCACCCACGACTCGTTCGATCGCGATCGCGATGCGGTGCTGCAACGCGCACGCGATGCCGGCGTGGCGCAGCTGGTGATTACCGGCGCCAGCCGCGAGCATTCGCCGCTGGCCCTGCAACTGGCGCAGCAACACCCCGGATTCCTCTACGCCACCGCCGGCGTCCATCCGCACCACGCAGTGGAATTCACCGCCGAATGCGAAGCGGAAATGCGCGCCCTGCAGGCGCATCCGCAGGTGGTCGCAGTGGGCGAGTGTGGGCTGGATTACTTTCGCGACTTTGCGCCGCGCCCTGCGCAGCACAAGGCCTTCGAACGCCAGTTGCAGCTGGCCGCCGACAACGGCAAACCGCTGTTTTTGCACCAGCGCGACGCGCATGAGGATTTCATCGCCATCATGCGCAGCTTCGAAGGCCGCCTGGGTGCGGCGGTGGTGCACTGCTTCACTGGCACGCGCGACGAGCTGTTTGCGTATCTGGACCGCGACTACTACATCGGCATCACCGGCTGGCTCTGCGATGAGCGTCGCGGTGCGCATCTGCGCGAGCTGGTGCGCACTATTCCGGCCAACCGGTTGATGATCGAAACCGATGCGCCGTACCTGCTGCCGCGCTCGCTCAAGCCGATGCCCAAGGATCGTCGCAACGAGCCGATGTTCCTGTCGCATATTGTCCAAGAGCTGGCGCGCGATCGTGGCGAGGATGTCGCGGTGACCGCCGCCAACAGCACGGCCGCGGCACGTGCGTTCTTCCGCTTGCCAGAGCCTGCCAGCACCACGAGCGGCTAACACCATGTCGCACTCGTGGCCGCAACGGCGCGCCGGTACCGCAGCGCGCGCGCCGCATGCCGTGCCGGGCCGGCCGTACCTATCGGCGGCGAGCGTAGTGCGGTTGCGCATGGATCTACCTGGATCGGGCCGCGCGGCAGTTACGCCGCCAGCAATTCCCACCCTTGCGCATCGCGCAGGCGCAGGCCGGGTTCTGGCGCGTCCACACTGATGCGCAGGCCGTCGGCCCAGGGCAGTTGCCGTTGTTGCGGAAACCATCGCCGGCGCTGGTCGACCACGATCAACAGGCCGTGGTCATCGCCCAAGGCTGCAAAGCCCTCCAGTGGCGGGGCGAAGGGTTGCAGGCCGAAGTGATGCGCCAGGCTGCGCGTCACCACCTCGACATTGTTGCTAGGCAAGCCGATTTCGCTCAGGCACAGCAGTTCTTCGCCGCCGAACTGGCCTTCACCGGCTGGTGCATCCTGCAAGGCATTGCGCGCGATCAACTCCAGCACTGCGCCATCGGGTCCGGCGAAGTACACCGAGTGCGACTGCCACGCGCCGTCCAGGGCGAAGTGCTTGCGGCCGTGTGGATCGCTCAGCAAGGTGGCGCGTGCGCCAATCCACTGCGCAGCGGCTTGGAAGCGCGACGGGGCCACATTGAAGGCCAGATGCACGCTGCCCACCGGGTGCTGCGCCTGCACGCACTCCAGTGTGCTCCAGCCGATGCGCACCGCATTGCCATGTACGGGCAACTGCAGCACATCGCGGTAGAAGCGCAGGGTCAGGTCGGGGTCCAGGCAGGGCAGTACCAGATGACGCAGATGCATGGCGGCAATGTCGTTGGGAAACCGGCATTGAACGACCTCAAGCGCAGTTGAGGTCAAGCGCTTCATTCTGCGCCTGGTAACCTGCGGTGAGTGAGTGCCAGCCTGCAGGCTGACCTTGCGGACTTTTGTCTGAATTGCTGGTATCTCCCAATTCCAAGATTCACAGCCATTCGCTGCCCGACAGGTCGCTTCATGGCAGGCCAGGCCTTCGCATCCGCAAGCGGGATTTCCGTCGGCGTGGATGCGGCATGCGCATCATTGCCTATGCTTTAAAAAAGCATGGGAGACGTAAAATGGGAAACTGTCTACGCATACCCTCTGCACACATGGCGCCAGAGGTGCGCGAGCATGACACCGCCGACGCGTCCACCAGCAACCCCATGTCGCATGCAGGAAGCCTGACTGCCGGGCCGCAGGAGCACGGCGCCGTCGAGAGTTGCGCCGGAAGCCGGATTGCCGATATGTGGCTGTCATCCCTGGAGCGACCGGCCCGCAGATCTTCCGGGAGTAGAAGCCAATCCACTGCCCAGTCGCGCCTCCAGTCGAAGGCGGAGGAGTTGGCCGGGAAACGCCGATCGATGCTGCAACGCGCGATCATGCTGGATGACCAGTGGCGGCGCCTTCAGGAACGCTGCGCGGGAAGCAGCGCCGGCAGCCGGCAAGCATCCAATCTAAATATTCTCAAGGGAATCATTTCCCGGGACAAACAGGCGTTGGAGAGTATCGGCGATGAAGGTGGCGATATCAGTGATCGTAGCCTTGACCGAATTGATCGCAACCTGCGGAAGTTTGAGAAAAAAATCAGCAATCAAAAAAAATTGGAATCACATCTTGCAAGAGCCAACGATTTCCTGGACCGGCTGAAACGCCTGAAAAACGAACTCTCAACTCGAGGCGATGACCAGGAACTTTTAAAAAAAATCGATTTGAACATACACGATCTGGAAGCCATCTTGAATGAACTGACGGGTATCGATGCCAATGGTACCGGCATCGAATACAGCGGCTACCGCGGGAATACGATGGCGTACTTCGATAGTGTAACTGCAGCGCTCGAAACGATGCTTCGAAGTCAAGATCCCGGCTATCAGGACTACATGCGACCCGCGCTGGCGGCTGTCCTCAAGGATGGTTGCCCACCAAGCAGGCGGAGGGCAGTAAGCGCGTCTTGAGCACATGCTGGCGACAACGGTGGCATTTCTTGAAGAGCGAGCCTGCAGCGTTTCGATGGTCTGCATGGGACGGCGGTGGGTATTCCGAAGCGGAGCGAGGTACATGCCGGCTTGGTTTTACTACACGAACAACAACCCGAGACCGCCCCAGACTTCGAGGGTCTGGAAAATGACCGGCTTCTACTCAGACGATGTCTGCAGTGAGCGCCGGCCCTCCGCGGTCGGTGCATGCAGTCGGCAATGAGCTAGTGCTTAGGGGCAACATCATTCCAACGGCATCAGGTAAAAACGTCGCTGTAGCGTGAGTCGTGCTGCCAGCGCTAGAGCAACCTTGCCAGCGCCCACAAATGCCGCACCAACGGTGTGGTTTCCAATCCGCCCGGCGCGGCCGCCAGGGCCAGCCGCGCCAGCGGCATATGACCTTCGATATCCAGATAGCGCACGCCGGGCCGCTGCAGCTGCGCGGTGGAGGCAGGCACCACCGAGACGCCCAGCTCGGCGGCCACCAGATTGATGATGGACGACATCTGCGGCGCCTCCTGGGTGATGCGCAAGGTCACGCCGGAGTCGCGGCAGGCGGCGAGGATTTCGTCGTACAGGCTCGAGCCGAAACTGCGCGGAAACAGGATGAAGGGTTCGCCAGCCAGCGCCGCCAACGGCGCACTGTTGCGCGTGGCCAGGGGATGCGCGGCGGGCACGGCGATCTTCATTGGTTCATCGGCAAAGCGCAGCAACTGCAGATCCGCTGGCGTGCTCAGCCCATAGCGCACGAACGCCGCATCCAGGCGGCCATCGGCCAGCCCGACCAGCAGGCTGGCGGTATTGGTCTCTTCCAACAGCAACTCCACCTGCGGCCACTTGCGGCGGAAGTCGCGAATCAAGCGCGGCACCACCGGGCTGAAGGCGGCCGAAGCAGTAAAGCCCAGGCGCAGCCGTCCGGACTCGCCACGCGCCACCCGGCGGGCGGTTTCGGCGGCGCGTTCCACATCGGCAAGCACGCGGCGCACCTCGCCCACGAACGCCTCGCCGGCCGGTGTGAGCTCGGCGCCGCTGTGGGTGCGCCGAAACAAGGGCGTGCCCAGCTCGCGTTCCAGGGTCTGGATCTGCTGGCTGAGCGGCGGTTGCCCAATGCCCACGCGCGCGGCAGCGCGGGTGAAGTTGCCCTCTTCGGCAACGGCGAGGAAATAGCGCAGCTGGCGCAGCTCCATCCATCTGTTCCAGATATGGCAACTGCCACCATCATATATTGGACAGGGGGTGCGGACGGGCGAATACTCGCCTTCCCACGTTGCACGCGCATGACTGTGTCCTCCTCCGATCCTCGCTCGGGCTTGTTGCCTGATCCATCTACGCCCGGCAGTGGCGCCGACGCACCGGCAGCGGTGCGTATTCGCCTGGCGCTGTTTCTGGCCGGCTTTGCGACTTTTTCGCTGCTGTACAGCGTGCAGCCGCTGCTGCCGGAATTTGCGCATGCCTTCAAGGTGGACGCAGCGACCGCCTCGCTGCCGTTGTCGTTGGCGACCGGCGCGCTGGCGCTGGCGATCTTTTGTGCTGGCGCCGTGTCGGAGAACCTGGGCCGGCGCGGATTGATGTTCGTGTCGATCGCGTTGGCGGCAGTCCTCAATCTGATTGCGGCGTTCCTGCCGCACTGGGGCGCGCTGGTGGTGGTGCGTACCTTGTCCGGTATCGCGCTGGGCGGGGTGCCGGCGGTGGCGATGGTGTACCTGGGCGAGGAATTGCCGGCCAGCAAGATGGGGGCCGCCACCGGCCTGTACGTGGCCGGCAATGCCTTTGGCGGCATGAGCGGGCGCATCGTGATGAGCGTGCTGACCGACCACACCGATTGGCGCACCGCCTTGGCGGTGTTGAGCGTGTTCGATCTGCTGTGCGCGCTGGCGTTCTTCTGGTTGCTGCCACCGTCGCGCAACTTCGTGCGCCGGCACGGCATCAACCTGCGCTTCCATCTGCGCGCCTGGGCCGGGCATCTGCGCGATCGCAACCTGCCGTTTTTGTTCGCGCTGCCGTTCCTGTTGATGGGTGTGTTTGTGTGCCTGTACAACTACGCCGGCTTTCGCCTGGGCGGGCCGGAATTCGGCCTGAGCCAGAGCCAGATCGGCATGATCTTCAGCGCCTATGTGTTCGGCATCGTCAGTTCCTCGGTGGCCGGCGCGGCGTCGGACCGGTTCGGGCGCGGGCCCGTGGTCACCACCGGCATCGTGCTGTGCGTGCTCGGCATGGCGCTGACCCTGGCGCACGTGCTGGCGTTGGTGGTGGCCGGCATCGTGGTGGTGACGATCGGGTTTTTCATCGCGCATTCGGCCGCCAGCGCCTGGGTGAGCCGGCTCGGCGGGGCGCATCGCAGCCATGCGGCCTCGCTGTATCTGCTGGCGTATTACGCCGGCTCCAGCGTGATCGGCGCGCTGGGTGGCTGGTTCTGGCAACACGGCGGCTGGGCCGCGTTGGTCGGCCTGTGCCTGACGCTGTTGATGCTGGCCCTTGCGTCGGCGCATGTCCTGCGACAACGCGCAGACGACGCGCGACCCTATGGGCGCTTTGCACCCCATCCTGCGCGAGGTGAGTGATGCAGATCGAGCGACTCGATCATCTGGTGTTGACCGTGGCCGATGTGGACGTCACCTGCGCGTTCTATGCACGCGTGCTCGGCATGCAGGTGATCAGCTTCGGCGAGGGACGGCGTGCGCTGGGGTTCGGGCAACAGAAAATCAATCTGCATGCGGCCGGGCGCGAGTTCGAACCGAAGGCGCAACGACCGACACCCGGCTCTGCCGATCTGTGCCTGATCACCACGACCCCATTGGCGCAGGCAGAAGCAGAGTTGGTTGCCGCCGGCGTGAGCATCGAACAGGGCCCGATCCAGCGCACAGGCGCCACCGGGCCTTTGCTATCGGTGTATTTCCGCGACCCGGACGGCAATCTGATCGAGGTCAGCAATCTGCTGTAACGGCGGGCTGCTGCGTCATCTGCGCAGCGCGGTGGGGATGTGCCGCTCGTACCTGCGCCAGCGCCCGTCATCGCGACGGCGCACTGCGCTTGCCGTGCATGCGTTGCGGCGTGATCAGCGCTGACGGATCTTGCGCGAGGGTGGCCAGCAATCGCGCGCGGCGGCGTTCCAGGTCGGCCAGCTGGCGCTCGATCAACTGTAGCCGTTGGCGATACGCCGGCAGGGCTTCCGGGCACAACGGCGCGCCTTCCACCAGCCGCATGCAATCGGGAAACCGGCGGATGTCTTCCAGGCTGAAGCCGGTACCGATCAGGCGCTGAATCTGCCGTACCTGCGTCACGCAGCTGGCCGCAAACAGCCGATAGCCATTGGCGCTGCGCGAGGAGGTCAGCAAGCCCTGGGCATCGTAGTGGCGGAGCGAGCGCACGCTGACGCCAGTCAGCTGCGCCAGCGCGCCGATGCGCATGTCAGCGTTGGAAGAGGTGGCCATCTGCCAAGCATACGTGGCACGCAGCGCTTGACCCTCACATTGGTGTGAGGCCCGACGATGCCGTCTTCCCTGTCCTGCAAGGCATCTCCATGTCCGTTCGACCCGCTTCACTTGCCAGTGCCCGCTGGTGGCAGCGCGCGCTGGCGAGCCTGCTGCTGTGTGTCTGCGCCATCGCGTCAGCAAGCCCATCTACCACCGCCAACCCGCGCAGCTACCAGGTCGCTGCTCCAGATGGCGTGGCCCTGGCCGTGCAGGAGCACGGCGCCACCGACGGCCCGGCCATCGTCTTCGTGCACGGCCTGCTCGGTAGTCGCATCAATTGGGATGCACAGCTGGCCGACCCGCAGCTGCAGGGCTACCGGTTGATCACCTACGACCTGCGCGGCCACGGGCTGTCCGGCAAGCCGGCCGCCGCGTCGGCGTATCAAGAGGGTATGCGTTGGGCCGACGACCTGGCTGCCGTGTTGAAGGCGGCCGATGCGCGCGAGGCGGTCCTGGTGGGCTGGTCCCTGGGCGGCGCGGTGATCAGCAACTACCTGAGCCGATATGGCGATACCGGGCTTGCCGGCGTGGTGTACGTCGACGGTGTGATCGAACTGCGCGCCGAGCAGCTGGGCACGCATCCGGCGGTCTATCGCGACCTGGTTTCGCCCGACCTGCGCACGCACCTGCAGGCGGTGCAGGATTTCCTGCGGCTGTGCTTTGCCACCCAACCGCCGGTGCCGGTGTTCGAGACCTTGCTGGCCAATGCATCGCTGGCCTCGTGGGACATGCAGCGTGCCGTGCAGGGCATGTCGATCGATGTCGCCGGCCTGCAGCGCACGCACCTGCCGGTCCTGCTGATGTACGGCGTGCGCGATGCCCTGGTCGCCACCGAGCCGACCTTGGCGCGTGCGCGCCAGCTGCAGCCGCGCGCGCAGACCGTGCTGTATCCGGATGCCGGGCACGCGCCGTTCCTGGAGGACAGCGCGCGCTTCAATCAGGATCTGCTGCGCTTTGTCGAACACAGGCGCGCCGCGCCTTGAGCTCGGCTGCCACGGCGTGGCCGACCGCGCGGACGGATCGCACCAACTGCGCAGCCACAACGGGATGCCGTACCGTCTGCGTGCTGCATCCAGGGCGGCGCGTTGCGCGTATTCGGTCTGTCTCTTCACTCGTCGACGACGGTGTGATGTGCACAGCTATGTGCGACCAAGCGCGCCGGTCTGGCGGCCGACACGGCGCCGCAGCGGGCCTGGCACGTGGCGCTGGCGCAACGTGCTCCCATGGCTTTCCGGAACGACGACATGACCGCTGTCCCTGCCCACGACGACCACGCGCTACAGGACTTTATCGAGCGCCATCAGCGCCTGTTCGTGCTGACCGGTGCCGGCTGCAGCACCGATTCGGGCATTCCCGATTACCGGGATCTGCAAGGCGGCTGGAAGCGTCCACAGCCGGTGACATTCCAGGCGTTCATGGGCGAGCTGTCCACGCGGCAGCGCTATTGGGCGCGCAGCCTGGTCGGCTGGCCGCGCTTCGGTCTGGCGCAACCCAATGCCACCCATCACGCGCTGGCTGCGCTGGAAGCGCGCGGCCAGTTGGAAGTGCTGCTCACCCAGAACGTGGACCGCCTGCACCAGGCCGCCGGCAGCCAGGCGGTGATCGATCTGCACGGCCGGCTCGATGTGGTGCGCTGCATGGGCTGCGAGCGCCGCATGCCACGCACCGAATTTCAACTGTTGCTCGAGCAGGCCAATCCCGGCTGGGCAGCGCTTGAGGCCGCGCAAGCACCCGACGGCGATGCCGATCTGGACGATGTGGCCTTCGAGCATTTCGTGGTGCCGCCGTGCCCGGCGTGCGGTGGCGTGCTCAAGCCGGATGTGGTGTTCTTCGGCGAGAACGTGCCGCGCGAGCGGGTGGAGCGCGCCTTTGCGCATCTGCACGCTGCCGACGCCGTGCTGGTGGTGGGCTCGTCGTTGATGGTGTATTCGGGGTTTCGTTTCGTGCAGACCGCCGCGCGCAATGGCTTGCCGATCGCCGCGCTCAACTTCGGGCGCACGCGCGCCGACGCGCTGCTCACGCTGAAGGTGGAGCAGTCGTGCGCGCAGGCGCTGGCCTTCCTGCACGCGCCGCCGGACCTGCCGCGTGGGCGCAGCGTCAATGACGCCAGTGCGCGCTCTGCATGACGCAGTGATCCATCGCAGCGGTTGTGCCGGCGCGCGCGGCGCAGTGCAATAAGCACCCCATGTCAGCTGTGGATGCCGCCTTGAGCCAGTTGTTCTCTCCCATCTCCTTCGGTCCGCTCGCGCTCGCCAACCGCATTGTCATCGCGCCGATGTGCCAGTACTCGGCACAGGACGGCTGCGCCAGCGACTGGCACCGCATCCACCTGGGCACCTTGTCGCAATCCGGCGCTGGCTTGCTGATTCTCGAAGCGGCGGCGGTGGTGCCGGAGGGGCGCATCAGTTACGCCGATCTTGGGTTGTACGACGACGCGACCGAGCAGGCCCTGGCCGAGGTACTGCAATCGGTACGACGCTGGTCGCCGATGCCGATCGGCATCCAGCTGGCGCACGCCGGCCGCAAGGCGTCGACCGATCTGCCGTGGAAAGGCGGCGAGGCCATTGCACCCGATCACGCACATGGCTGGCAGACCGTGTCTGCATCGGCGCTGCCGTTCCGCGCGGGGCAGCCAGCGCCGCAGGCACTGGACGAGGCGGGGATCGATGCGGTGGTGGAGGCCTTTGTCGCATCGGCAAAACGTGCCGAACGGCTGGGCCTGGAGCTGATCGAATTGCACGCCGCACACGGTTATCTGATGCATCAATTCCTGTCGCCGTTGAGCAATCAGCGCAGCGATGCGTATGGCGGGTCGCTGGAAAACCGCATGCGGCTGACGCTGCGCATCTTCGATGCGGTGCGTGCGGCAGTGTCGGAAAAAATCGCCGTTGGCGTGCGTATCTCGGCCACCGATTGGGTCGAAGGCGGTTGGGATGTGCAGCAGAGCATCGCCTTGTCGCAGGCGCTGGATGCACGCGGCGCGCATTACATCCACGTCTCCAGCGGCGGGCTGGATCCACGCCAGCAGATTCCGCTACAGGCGGGCTATCAGATTCCGTTCGCGCAGGAGATTCGCGCGCAGGTGAACACGCCGGTGATTGGCGTAGGCTTGATCACCGAGCCGGCGCAGGCCGAGGCGATTTTGCAGGAAGGCCAGGCCGACGCGATCGCGCTGGCGCGTGGCATCCTGTACGACCCACGCTGGCCGTGGCATGCCGCCGCGGCACTGGGCGCCTCGGTCACGCCGGCACCGCAATACCTGCGTTGCGAACCGCGCGATGCGCGGGGCGTGTTCGCCACCTGATTTGCACCTGACGTCATACCGAACAAGGACACCGCATGCCGATAGGATTTCTGGGCTTGGGCACGATGGGCCTGCCGATGGCGCACAACCTGCTGCGTGGCGGGTTCGCGTTGAGCGTCTGGAACCGTTCGCCCGAACGCGCCCAGCCGCTGCGCGAGGCTGGCGCCACGGTGGTGGAGCAGCCGCGCGATGCCGCGCACGGCCCGCTGCTGTTTTCGATGCTGGCCGACGACAACGCAGTGCGCCAGACCTTGCTGGAGTGCGGCGTACTGGATGCTTTGCCGGCAGGCAGCGTGCACGTCAACATGGCCACCATCTCGGTGGCGCTGGCACATGAATTGACCGCGCTGCATGCCGAACGCGGTGTGGCCTACGTGGCCGCGCCGGTGCTCGGGCGTGTGGACGTGGCCGAAGCCGGCAAGCTCAATATCCTCGCCGCCGGCGATGAAGCGGCCGTGGCTCGCGTGCAGCCGATGTTCGACGCACTGGGGCAGAAGACCTGGTACATCGGTTGCGCACCGGAGCAAGCCAATGCAGTGAAGCTGGCGGCCAACTTCTGCCTGGCCAGCGCCATCGGCGCCATGGCCGAAGCCAGTGCGCTGGCACGCGGTCATGGCGTGGATGCCACGCAATTTCTGGGCATGCTCACCAGCACCTTGTTCGCCGCGCCCGCCTACCAGGGCTATGGCCGGCTGATCATGCAGCGCCAATACCTGCCGGCGGGTTTCACCGCCACGCTGGGGCGCAAGGATGTGGACCTGGCCATCCAGGCCGGCGCCGACAAGCAGGTGCCGATGCCGTTGGGCGAACTGCTGCGCGCAGGGCTGGACGAGGCCATTGCGCATGGCGACGGCAATGCAGACTGGGCGGTCCTGGCGGAAGTCTCGGCGCGGCGGGTAGGGCAGGTGGCCTGATCCGCGTTGCGCAACGCGGATTGAGCCCTGCGCAGGGCACTTCGCGTCGCGCCACGGCGGCCCACCGCTTGCTCACCTCAACATGCAGCAGACCTTCTAAAATGCCGGCTCGTTACAGCCGCCGCTCCAGGGAGGATGCGATGCGACACCTGCATATCACGCTCGGTTCGACCGAGCGCGCGCCGCGCGCATTGGCGTGCGCCGGTGGCACACGATGACCGACGCACCGGTCATCAACCAGGGCCCGGTGGGCCCTGACCATCCCGAGCACCCGGACCATTACCTGTTCGCACAGATCCGCGAAGCGGTCAGCGTGCTGGACGCCGAGTTGGGCAAGCCGGTGGACCAGGCGAGCGAGCGCATGGCCGCGCGCCTGCTGCCGCTGGCCAAGCAGCATGGCTTCGATCAGGTGGACTACGTGGTGCTCAGCCGCCATCTGGGCGAGGTCGGCGAGAACGTGTTCCTGGTACGTGGCGAGCTGTCCGATCCCGCGCATCTGCGTGCACATATCACCACGCAGGAAGCCATGGAAACATCGGTCGACGCATCGCTTGCGCAGCTGGACGAAATCAACCGGCGGCTGATGCTGCGTTTGCCGCCGCGCTGAGAGCCGTTACCAGACCTGCGTGGCGGTGCCGCGTCACCGGCCATCGGCGCGTGATGCGCTTTGCTGCCGCGCTGCACGTCGTTTTGGCCGCACGTCATCGTGCAGCACGAGCGCAACGCGACCACGGTCAGCGTTGAACATCGGCTGGACGGCACACCGTTTCTTGCACCTGTTCGCACTGCAAAAGTTACCGACGCAAGCACTGCGTCGGTGATGTCGTGCATTGGCTATCATGCGCCGATGCGCTCCGACTACATCCTCACCCTGTCCTGTCCCGACCGCACCGGTATCGTCTATCGCGTGACCGGGCTGCTGTTCGACCTGGCCTACAACATCCTCGACGCGCAGCAATTCGGCGACGACGAAAGCGGGCGATTCTTTCTGCGCGTGCATTTCCACAAACCGGCAAAGACCGACATTGCCGCGCTGGAGCAGCGCTTTGCCGTGCTGGCCGACGAATTCCAGATGACATGGCAACTGCACGACGCACGCCGCCGCGCGCGCCTGCTGGTGCTGGTGAGCAAGCAGGGCCATTGCCTCAACGACCTGCTGTTCCGCATGCACAGCCGGCAATTGCCGGTGGACATCGCTGCGGTGGTCTCCAACCACACCGACTTCGCGCCGTTGGCAGCCTCCTACGGCATCGCCTTCCACCATCTGCCGGTAAGCGCCGACACGCGCGCCGCGCAGGAAGCGCAGCTGCTCGCCCTGGTCGATGATCTGCAGATCGATCTGGTGGTGCTGGCGCGCTACATGCAGATCCTGTCGCCGCAGCTGTGCCGGGCACTGGCCGGGCGCGCAATCAATATCCATCACAGTTTCCTGCCCAGCTTCAAGGGCGCGCAGCCGTATCACCAGGCGCACGCACGCGGGGTCAAGATCATCGGCGCCACCGCGCACTACGTCACCGAAGATCTGGACGAAGGCCCGATCATCGAACAGGACGTCGCGCGCGTGGACCACGCCATGACCCCACGCGACCTGATCCGCCTGGGCAGCGACACCGAGTCACTGGTGCTGGCGCGCGCAGTACGCCGCCACGTCGAACACCGCATCGTGCTCAATGGACATCGCACGGTGGTGTTTCGTTGATACCGGGAATGGGGAATGGGGAATCGTGAATCGCAAAATCAAAGGCCAGGCGCTTGCCCGGACGGTTCCGTTTCGCAAGCCGATGTGAACCAAAAGCTTCAAACGCGAAGTAGAAAAGATAAACAACGCCCCGCTCCTGCTCTCCCGATTCCCCATTCCCGATTCCCCATTCACGGCTCAAAGCGATACCCCGCCCCATAGACCGAGCGGACCCAGTCCTCGCCGCCGGCGTCGGCGAGCTTGCGGCGCAGATTCTTGACGTGGCTGTCGACCGTGCGGTCGGTGACGATGCGGTGGTCGGCGTAGAGCCGGCCCATCAGTTGCTCGCGCGAGTACACCCGCCCGGGGGCGGCGGCGAGGGTGCGCAGCAGGCGGAATTCGACCTGGGTCAGGTCCAGGGCGCGGCCATGCACGCTGGCGCGACAGGCGTCTTCGTCGATCTGCAGGCCCGGTGCCGGTGCGCCGTGCGGGTCGTGACGATGACGGCGCAACACGGCCTGGACGCGCGCCACCACTTCGCGCGGGCTGAAGGGCTTGCAGATGTAGTCGTCCGCGCCGATCTCCAGGCCCAGAAGGCGGTCGATTTCCTCCACGCGCGCAGTGACCATGATCACCGGCACCGCGCTTTCCTTGCGCAGGTCGCGGCAGATGTCCAGGCCGCCGCGGTTGGGCAGCATCAGGTCCAGCAACACCAGGTCCGGCTGCTGCGCGCGGAATGCGCCCAGCGCTTGCGCGCCATCGGCAATCCAGTCGTGCGAATAGCCGGCCGCATGCAGGTACTCGCCCAACACCGCGGCCAGGCGCGGTTCGTCCTCGACGATCAGCACATGCCCGAGCGGGGACGCGCTGCTCATGCGGCCAGCGCCGGCAAGCGCAGCACCATGCGCAGCCCGCCCAGTGCGGACGCCTCGGCGTGGATCGAGCCGCCGTGGGCCTCGGCAATGTTGCGGCAGATCGCCAGCCCCAGGCCGCTGCCGCCGCTGGCACGATTGCGCGAGGCCTCGGTGCGGTAGAAGCGTTCGAACAAGCGCGCGCGCTTGTCTGCATCCACGCCCGGCGCGCTGTCTTCGACCGCCAGCTCCAGCACCGCGCCGCGCCGCACGCAGCGCACCTGCACCGTGCCGCCGGCGTCGGTGTAGCGCAGCGTGTTTTCCAGCAGGTTGCCCAGCAGTTGCTGCAGGCGGCGCTCGTCGCCGTCCACCTGCAGCGGGCCGGCATCGATCTGCGCCTGCAGCTGCAGCTGCGCGGCGGCAAAGCGCGCGCGCAAGCCGTCCAGCACGGTTGCCAGGATGACTGCCAGATCGAGAGGAGCGCGCCGATACGCCAGCGCACCGACATCGGTCAGCGACACGTCGTACAGGTCTTCGATCAGCTTGCCCAGCTGGCCGACCTGCTGGTGCAGCGACCCCAGCGAGTTGGGTGTCATCGGCCGGATGCCGTCCTGCAGCGCTTCCAGTTCCGCGCGCAGGACCGCCAGCGGTGTGCGCAGCTCGTGGGAGATGTCGGCCATGAAGTCGCGCCGCGCGCGTTCGTTGTGCTCCAGCGCTTGCGCCAGCAGGTTGAAATCGCGCGCCAGCTGACCCAGTTCGTCGCGCGCGGCGGCGTCGATGCGGGTCGCGTAGTCGCCCGCAGCCAGCAGGTGGGTGGCCTGGGTCAGGCCACGCAGGCGCCGCAGCAAGGTGCGCGACAACAGCCAGCCGAGCAGTGCGGCGACCAGCAGGCAGGCGCCGCCGATCGCCCACCACGCGCGTTGCTGCGCGGCGTAGAAGCGCGCGTCCGCCGCCGCCAGCGCCTTCTGGAACGGCAGCATCGCCATCCAGCCGACAGTGCGGCCACCAACCACCACCGGGCGCAGGATGTCGTGGCGGCCGACCTCCGGATTGCCGATCACCGGCCTGTAGTCCTGGTCGAGCAGTGCGAAGCGAAACACCGCACCGGTCTGGTCGGAAATCGGCGGTGCCTCGCGCGGCGGGCCGGGGCCACGCTCCGGGCGCATCAGCACGAACCAGGCATCGGGGTTGTCGCGCACGAACTCCCAATTGCCGTGGCGCGCGTATTCGGCCCTGACCCGCGGCAAGGTCTCCTGCATGCGCTCCACGCCCTGTTCGTTGAGGTAGTCCAGGAATTGGCGTTTGACGAAGGCCTGCACCGCGATGCCGTTGATCAGCAGCACGGCCACGCACGCGGCGAGGATGGCCAGAAACAGCTTGGCGGTGATACCCAGTTTCATCGAAGAGGTGATGCGAAGCGCGGTAACCGCAGCTGCTGCGTATTAGCCGGGTCGGGCCAGGGGAAAGCAAGCGAATCGACGCCGCTGCCGGCAATCTCCAAATTTGCTGCACATTCGCGCCGTAGCGTGGCCACCTTCGGATAAACCGTGAGTTCGCCGCATGCTGCCCGTCGCCGCCCATAGTTTTCGCACTGCGTCCCTGCGCTGGCTGCTGCTCGCGGCCGTGGCCACGCTCATGGCCGCGTGTTCCTCCAGGCAGCCGCCGCAGATGCCGCAGACGCAGGTCGGCGTGCAGACGCTGAAGGTGCAGCGGCTGGCCGTGGACCAGACCTTGTCCGGCCGCACCGTGGCCTACGTCACCGCGGACGTGCGCCCGCAGGTCGGCGGCATTCTGCGCAAGCGGCTGTTCACCGAAGGCCAGGACGTCCAGGCCGGGCAGGTGCTGTACGAGATCGATCCGGCCAGCTACCAGGCCGCATACGACACCGCCAAGGGCGATCTGGCGCAGGCCGAGGCGGCGGTGTTGTCGGCCAGGCCCAAGGCGCAGCGCTACCAGACCCTGGTCGGGCTGGATGCGGTCAGCAAGCAGGATGGCGACGATGCGTTGGCCACGCTGCGCTCGAACGAGGCGGCGGTGGTCGCGGCCAAGGCGTCGCTGCAGACCGCGCGCATCAATCTCGACTACACCCGCATCACCGCGCCGGTGTCCGGTCGCATCGGCACCTCCAGCTACACGCCGGGCGCGCTGGTCAGCGCCGGCCAGAGCGAGGTGCTGGCCACCATCAACCAGCTCGACCCGATCTATGTAGACCTCACCCAGTCCAGCGCCCAGCTGCTGCAGTTGCGCCGCCAGCTCGATGCCGGCCAGCTCAAGGCGGTGGATGGCAAGGCCGAGGTGACGCTGCAACTGGAGGACGGCAGCACCTATGCGCACACCGGCACGTTGGAGGTGGTGGACGCCGCGGTGGATACCGCCACCGGCACGGTGAAGCTGCGCGCGGTGGTGCCCAATCCCGAGCGCGTGCTGCTGCCGGGCATGTATGTCACCGCGAAGCTGTCGATGGCCGTGGACGAACAGGCCATCCTGGTGCCGCAGCAGGCGATCAGCCGCAACAGCAAGGGCGAGGCGGTGGCCATGGTGGTCGGCAGCGACCACAAGGTCGCGCAGCGGGTGCTGACCACCGGCGATGCGATCGGCGACAAGTGGGTGGTGCGCCAGGGATTGAAGGCTGGCGACAAGGTCATCGTGCAGGGCCTGCAGAAGGTGTCGGTCGGCGCCGAGGTCAAGGCCGTGGAGGCGAGCCAGGCCGCTGCGGCCGGCACGACCGCCAACGCCTCGCCATCCCCGCAAGGCGACGCCGCGACGGCGCCCAAGGCCGACTGAGGAACCGCCATGGCCCGTTTCTTCATCGACCGTCCCATCTTCGCCTGGGTCATCGCCATCGTGATCACCCTGGCCGGCGCGCTCTCGATCCTGTCGCTGCCGCTGGAGCAATATCCCAACATCGCCCCGCCGACGATCAACGTCAGCGCCACCTACACCGGCGCCTCGGCGCAGACCGTGCAGAACTCGGTCACGCAGATCCTCGAGCAGCAGATGACCGGGTTGGACCATCTGCTGTACATGTCCTCCAGCAGCAGTTCCGCCGGCACCGCCTCCATCACCCTGACCTTCGACTCCGGCACCGACCCGGACACCGCCCAGGTGCAGGTGCAGAACAAGGTGTCGCAGGGCGAGGCGATGCTGCCGGAGGCGGTGCAGAGCAATGGCGTGACCGTCACCAAGTCCATGGGCAGCAGCATGTTCATGGTGCTGGCCTTCACCTCCGAAGACGGCAGCATGGACAGCACCGACATCGGCGACTACATGGTGTCCACGCTGCAGGATCCGATCAGCCGCATCAACGGTGTCGGCGGAGTCAACGTGTTCGGCTCCGAGTATTCGATGCGGGTGTGGCTGGATCCGGAGAAGTTGCGCACCTACGCGCTGATGCCCGCGGACCTGAGCACCGCGATTTCGGCGCAGAACGCCGACGTCTCCTCCGGCGCGCTGGGCGCGTTGCCGGCGGTGCAGGGCCAGCAGCTCAACGCCACGGTCACCTCGCGCAGCAAGCTCAAGACCCCGGCGCAATTCGAGGCGATCGTGCTGAAGTCGCAGCCCGGCGGCGCCACCGTGTATCTGCGCGACGTGGCGCGGGTGGAGCTGGGGTCCAAGTCGTATGCCTCCAGTTCCAAGTACAACGGCAAGTCGGCCTCGGGCATGGGCCTTGAACTGGCGACCGGCGCCAACGCACTGGATGCGGCCAAGGCGGTGGAAGCCAAGCTGGAACAACTCAAGCCCTACTTCCCCACCGGGCTCAAATACGAGATCGCCTACGACACCACGCCGTTCGTGCGCATTTCCATCGAGGAAGTGGTCAAGACCCTGCTCGAGGCAATCGTGCTGGTGGTGTTGGTGATGTACCTGTTCCTGCAGAACTGGCGCGCCACGCTGGTCCCGGTGATCGCGGTGCCGGTGGTGCTGCTGGGCACCTTCGGCGTGCTGGCGTTGCTCGGCTATTCCATCAACACGCTGACCATGTTCGCGATGGTGTTGGCGATCGGTTTGCTGGTCGATGACGCCATCGTGGTGGTGGAGAACGTCGAGCGCCTGATGAGCGAGGACGGCATGTCGCCGCGGCAGGCCACCCACACCTCGATGGGGCAGATCTCCGGCGCACTGGTCGGCATCGCCCTGGTGCTGACCGCGGTGTTCCTGCCGATGGCGTTCTTCGGCGGCGCCACTGGCGAAATCTACCGTCAGTTCTCGGTGACCATCGCCGCAGCGATGCTGTTGTCGCTGCTGGTGGCGTTGACCCTGAGCCCGGCGTTGTGCGCCAGCCTGCTCAGGCCGGTCGCGCACGGTGGACAGGTGTCGCGCAAGGGCGTGCTCGGGCGCTTCTTCGCTTGGTTCAATGCCCGCTTCGACCGCAGCGCCGATGGTTATGGCCGCGGCGTGGGCAAGTTGATCGGCCATCGCAAACTCGGCGGGCTGGTCTATCTGGTGCTGCTGGTGGTGATGGCGCTGTTGTTCTGGCGCCTGCCCAGCTCGTTCCTGCCCGACGAAGACCAGGGCATGCTGATGGTGATGTTCACCACGCCGGCCGGCGCCACCCAGCAGCGCACGCAGCAGTCGATCGATCAGGCCACCAGCTTCATCCTCAAGCAGCCGGAAGTGGCGGGGATGATGACCATCTCCGGCTTCAGCTTCGCCGGCAGCAGCCAGAACTCGGGCATGGGTTTCATCAAGCTCAAGGATTGGGCGCAGCGCGACGCGCCTGCGCAGGAGATCGCCAACCGCATTACCGGCGCGATGATGGGCACGCTGCCGGATGCGCAGGTATTCGCGCTATCGCCGCCGGCGATCAACGGCCTGGGGACCAGTTCCGGTTTCACCTTGCAGTTGCAGGACGTGGCCGGCAAGGGCCACGACGCGCTGGTCACCGCGCGCCAGCACCTGCTGCAGCTGGCCAACGCCGACAAGGACCTTACCGCCGTGCGCTTCAACGGGCTGGAAGATGCGCCCACTTACCGCGTGCAGATCGACGACGCCAAGGCCGGCGCGCTGGGTCTGACTGCTTCGGACATCAACGCTACGCTGGCCACGGTGATGGGCGGCAGCTACGTCAACGATTTCCTCAACAACAACCGGGTCAAGCGCGTCTACGTGCAGGGCGAGGCGAGCGCGCGCATGCTGCCTGCCGACATCGGCCGCTGGTACGTGCGCAACAGCAGTTCGGAGATGGTGCCGTTTTCGGCGTTCTCCAGCAGCGCGTGGGCGTATGCGCCGCAGGTGCTGAGCCGCTTCAATGGCGTGGAGTCGATGGAGATCACCGGCAGCGCCGCCAGTGGCATCAGTTCCGGCGAAGCGATGAACGGCATCGCCGCGCTGGTGGGCAAGATCGGCAAGGACGTGGGTTACGCCTGGTCGGGCATGTCCTACCAGGAGCAGGCCGCCGGCGCGCAGACCTGGATGCTGTACGCAGTGTCGCTGGTGTTCGTGTTCCTGTGCCTGGCCGCTCTCTACGAAAGCTGGTCGATCCCGATCTCGGTGATGCTGGCGGTGCCGGTGGGCATCGTCGGCGCACTGCTGGCAACGTGGCTGCGCGGGCTCTCCAACGACATCTATTTCCAGGTCGGCCTGCTGGCGACGATGGGCCTGGCGGCCAAGAACGGCATCCTGATCGTGGAGTTCGCCAAGGAACTGGAAGAGAAGGGCCAGCCGCTGATCGAAGCGACTCTGCATGCCGCGCGCATGCGCTTGCGCCCGATCGTGATGACCTCGCTGGCGTTTCTGCTCGGCGTGCTGCCCATGGTGGTCAGCAGCGGCGCCGGTTCCGGCGGACGCCATTCGCTGGGCACCGGCGTGTTCGGCGGCACGCTGGTCTCGACGCTGCTGGGCATCTTCTTCGTGCCGTTGTTCTACGTGGTGGTGCGCAGCGTGTTTCCTGGTAGGGCGTCTGATCGCGCGACAGCCGCCGAGACGTTAGAGGTGGCCCCGTGATGCGTTACCGCGTTGCAAGTGTGGCAGTGGCCTGCGCCATCGCCTTGAGTGGTTGCGTCAGCATGGCGCCGCAGTACGCGCGCCCGGATGCGGCGGTGCCCAGCGTGATCGGCGACACCGGCAGCACCGGCAACGCAGGCACCGGCATGCCGAATGTGGCCGCCCTGGATTGGCGACAGGTGGTGACTGATGCGCGTCTGCAGCAGGTGGTCGCGCTGGCGTTGGACAACAACCGCGACCTGCGCGTGGCGGTGCTCAATATCGAGCAGGCACGCGCGCAGTACCGCATCCAACGTGCAGACCTGTTTCCTTCCGTCGATGCCACCGTCTCGCACACCGCGCAGCGCGCCGCGGCAGCGACCAGTTTCACCGGCGCGCCGCAGATCATCCGCAGCGCCAGTGGCCAGGTCGGCATCAGCAGCTGGGAGCTGGATCTGTTCGGCCGCATCCGCAGCCTCAAGAACCAGGCCCTGGAAAACTATCTTGCCAGTGAGCAAACCCAGCGCAGCACGCGTCTGAGTCTGGTCGCTGAAGTGGCCAACGACTGGTTGACCGTCGCCGCCGACCAACAGCGTCTGGCGCTCGCGCAACAGACCCTGGACAGCCAGCGCCAGACGCTGCGTCTGACCGAGCTGCAGCACGACAATGGCATCGTTTCCGGCCTGGATCTGGCGCAGATCCAGACCAGCGTGGAAAGCGCGCGCGCTGATGTGGCCAACTACACCACCCAGCTGGCGCAGTCGCGCAATGCCTTGAATCTGGTGGTGGGCACCTCGGTGCCGGCTGCATTGCTACCTGCCAGCGATGCGATCGAGACGGGCGTGGCACTGGCGCCGCTGCCGGCCCAGCTGGAATCGCGGGTGTTGTTGCAGCGCCCGGACGTGCTGTCGGCCGAGCACACGCTCAAGGCCGCCAATGCAGATATCGGCGCGGCACGTGCGGCCTTCTTCCCCACCATTTCGTTGACCGCCAATGCCGGGCGCGGTAGCGATGCGTTGTCCAGCCTGTTCGATGGCGACCATACGTGGTCGTTCTCGCCCAGCGTGAGCTTGCCGATCTTCCGCGCCGGTGCGTTGAAGGCCGAACTGGATGTGGCCACCTTGCAAAAGGACATCACCATTGCGCAGTACGAATTGGCGATCCAGACCGCCTTCAGTGAAGTGGCCGATGCGCTCGCCGAACGCACCCAGCTCGAAGAACGCAGGCATGCGCAACAGGCGATGGTGGCCGCCGCACAACGCAGCTTCCACCTGTCGGATGCGCGCTATCGCAGTGGCGTGGACAGTTACCTGGTGGCGCTGGATGCGCAACGCACGCTCTACAGCGCACAACAGACACTGATCAGCCTGCGGCTGACCGAGGCGAGCAATCGGGTGACCGTGTACAAGGTGCTCGGCGGTGGCGCCGATGCGCAATCGGTCGTGGTATCAACCCAAGCCCCGGCCCCGCAACGCTAGCGCCGGATGCAGCGCGATGGCCGGCGCACGCACCGGCCATCGCACCGCAGATCAACCGGTCTTACCGGGCCGCATTCGCATTCATCACTGCATTGCGGTTGGCATCCAGATACTGCGCCGGGTCGCGCATGCCGGTGGTGTGGCATTGGCCGGTGGTGTGGCCGCGATTCACACCGCCCGGCAGCTGCGCATTGACCTGCTCCACCGTGCCGTCTTCCGGATCGTTCAAGACCAGATCCGAGGCGGCGTTGCAGTAGTCGTTGGTGTACCAGTTAGTCTTGGCGAACGAGGTGGTGTAGTAGTTGACCTTGGCGCGCGCGTCGGCGGGAATGCCGGCCAGCCACGCCTTGGCGCCGTCGTAGGTCATGTCGCTATTGGTGCCGCAGCCCACGCCGAACCACGAACCCACCGCGGCCAGCACGCCGGACAGATTGGTGCCTTGATACGGCGTGCCCACCGATTGCATCACTCGCCCACCGCTGGCATTATCCAGCCCGCTCCAGTAGTAGGTATACAGGTGCAACGCGGCCATGCCGCCCTGGCTGTGCGCGACCGTGGAGAACGACGACCATTGGCTGGCGAACTGCGCGATGCGCTGCGCGAACTGGTCGTTGCTGCGGTTCTGCTTGGCATCCAGGAAGGTCGATGCATTGGTGAATTGCGCCTGCGGCCACACACCGTTGGAGCAATAGCCGTGCACCAGCACCAGTTGCGACGTGGCGGCCTGGGGCTGTGCCGTCGCCATCGCGGAAGCAAGTGCAGTGGGGCGCGGGCCCATGCGCATGCTCTCGTCGATCGCCGTGCTGGCGCGGGCGATACTGGCGCGGCGCAACGCCGGCACGTGTAGCGGCAGCGTGCCGGCCTGCACCAGCGGAATGTAATGGTCCGGGTCTTCGATGCGCAGGCTGCGCAGCGTAAACGGTGCCCGCGCACCGGCACGCGCAATCCAGCGTTCGTCCAGACTCAGTGGCAACTGGCCCTGCTGCGGCGTCAGCATGCCGCCGATCCACGCCACTGGCACATCCTTGCCCTTGGCATCGGTGCCCCATACCTGGCCGAACACGCGGTAATGCGACGGCGCGTTGCCACGCGCCGCGACCGGTAGCGCAATCGTCAGTCGCGTGCCCTCTGCAGCGCGCGCGCCCAGTGCATTGCCGAGCAGACGCAACGACGTATCCACCACCGGCACCACATGCTCGCTGGTCCGCACGAACGGCTGGCCAGCTTGGTCATGCCCATGCACGACGACCTGCGCAATCCAGGTGCCCTCGCTGGTCGGTTGGAACGTGCCGCCGTACACGCCATCGCCAGCGGCGCCATCGTCGTGCTTGCCGTCGTCGGCCATCGGCATGCTGCGCACACCGCCTTGCGGATCGATCACACGCAGGCTTGCCTGGTCGATCGTTCCGGCTTGTGCCGTCAGCAGCGTGGCGCCGCGTACATCGTTGCCGCTCAGCAGCGCGTTGAGCGTCAGCGACTGGCCAACCTGCTGCTGACGCGTGCGCAGGTACGAAGCAAGCTGCGTGCGCGCATCGCCTTCCATCAGCACGTAGCCCCGCTGCGCCACCGGCGAGGACGACTGCAGCGTCAATGACCATGCGCCGTTGCGCGCGGACTCCACGGCGTAGCGCATACCGCTGGTGCCATGCTCGGCGGTGCCCAGCAGCGTGCGCTGCGCTTGCAGCGGCGTCGCCACCGCGGCGGTGCGCGCGCCGGCAAGCTCAGGTGCAGCCACCGCCACATTCCAGGCCTGATCGCCTGACAGCACCATGAAGCGCAGGCGTCCGTTTTCCACCGGCAAGTTGCCTTGCCAGCGTGCGGATCGACCGGCCGGTGCCAGTTCCACCGGCAGCAATGCACTCTTGGACAAGATCGCCGACTCGGCCGGATCTGGCGCACGCATCTGCGCGAACTCTTCCGGTGGGCCAGCCAGTTGTTTGGGCTGCAACTCGGCCGCCGCAAGCGGCGCACAGAGCAGTGAGAGGGAGCACAACAGCGACAATAGCGACGGCTTCGGCATGGCAAGATCTCTCCGTGAGCATTGCAGAAGCGATGCCATCGCGCATGGCAACGACATCGGATGCAGCGCCCCCTCGCCGCGATTCGTCGATGGTTATACCGCGCTCTTGTGACAGGTCTGCTGTGCGCTGCAACACTCGCGGCGCTGCGCGCAGGTGGCCGAAATCAACGAGCAAGCAGGGCGATCGGAATGGCGGGCGCGGCCTTGGTGCAGGCAGAAGCACGCAGCGCATGCAGACACAATTCTGCTTCAATCTCGCGCACTGCCGCCGTAGAGGCCAGATTGCATTGGCCAAAAGGAATGCAGCGCATTCGGTTACTCTCATCCTGGCCAATCTCGCCGCGGACTCATGGCCCGACCAGCAACGGTGTGACCGCCTCGAGTCCGCGTACACGAACATACAGACAGATCTGGTTTACGCCTGATCCGCAGGCCCGGAGCTAACCCGATGCTGCGGCGCATTGCGAGAGCGATACTGCGCAACCCATTCCACCGACTGGGCGATGCCGCCGAACGGAAACAGGTGCAGGCGGACATCTCCATGCGCTTGCGTCAGGCGGCTGACGAGGCGACCGACAAAGCGATCCGGCCCCGCGTTGCCGAACAATTTGCCAATGGAGATGCCATGGTTCGAGAGCACCGACGCGCAGGCGCCGACGCCGCAGCGTGCCGCATAGCGTGCGAGGACGGCGACGCTGGCCGGACCAGGCACGCCCACCCGCACCGGATGGCTCATGCCACGCGCGCGCAGCGCCTCCAGCCATGTCACCACGAGGTCGGCATCGAACCCGAACTGCGTCACGATCAGGGGCGCCATGCCGCGCTCCTGGATGCTGCGGCACTTGCGTTCCAGTACGTCCCATTGTTCTGTCGTGCGCATGATCGAATGTCCCTCCGGATGACCCGCTACGCCGACGCTGCGGATGCCTGCGCGTTCAAACACACCGGTCTCGATCAGCGACACGCTGTCGGGAAACGGGCCCTTCGCAGTAGCGGGATCGCCCGCGATCACCAGGCAGCGGGTGACGCCGGCCTCATCGACCAGGCGCGCGACGGATGCCTGCAGTTCCTCGAGCGCGCCGATGCGACGCGCGGATAGATGCGGTACCGGTTCAAAACCCAGGCCGCGCACCGTCCGTGCTGCGGCCAGCCGCGCAGCCTCGTTCTGGCCTGGCAAGTAGGGAATGAACATGGCGCAGCCAGGCAGGATACGCGGCGCCGCGTCGGTCAGTGCGCCGATGTCCTTGATGCTGACCTCCAGCGAATAGGCGTCGGTAACGATGCTCGCCAGGTGTGGCGTGTCGGTAGAAATCACGGGTCTTGCGGTCTTGTCATGATGATTGGGTGGCATCGCCGCGACGCGCTGATCGGGCCGGACGCAGCGCGGAATCCACGTGTGGTTTCCGCGGCACTGGCGAAAGGCTCAGTCTTCCGGCGTGTCATCGCCGTAGAACTTCACGCCGAGTTGAATACGCTTGCGACCACTGTCCACACGATGCCGATTGGTGTCGCGCAGGGAATAGACGCAACCGCAGTATTCCTGTTGATAGAAGTGTTCGCGCTTGCTGATCTGAATCATGCGCGAGGCGCCACCGCCCTTGCGCCAGTTGTACTCCCAATACATCAGGCCGGGATACCTGGCCGCAGCGCGAATGCCGCAGTCGTTGATCTGCTGCATGTTTTTCCAGCGCGAGATGCCCAGCGAACTGGTGATCACCGGAAAGCCGTGCTCGTGGGCATACAGCGCCGTGCGTTCAAAGCGCATGTCGAAGCACATGGTGCAACGCACGCCGCGCTCAGGCGCGTTTTCCATCCCGCGTGCCCGCTCGAACCAGTTGTCCCGATCGTAGTCGGCATCGATGAAGGGCACGCCGAACTGCTCGGCAAAGCGCACGTTCTCGTCCTTGCGCAACTCGTATTCCTTGCGCGGATGAATGTTGGGGTTGTAGAAAAAGATGGTGTAGTCGATGCCGGAGGCCAGCATCGCCTCCATGACCTCGCCAGAGCACGGCGCGCAGCACGAATGCAGCAAGACCTTGGCGTGGCCATCAGGCAGTGGCAGTGGCATGCGTTGGGCAGTGGAATCCATCAGTGGGGTCCTTGCGTGGAGGCAGTGGCATTGGCCGGCGCACGCGCCAGTTCGATAAACGCGCGCAGGTAATCGATGCCGATGTCCGCCTCGCGTGCGCCCAGGTAGATCTGCTTGGGGATGCCGCGCGCACCCAGCCGCACCGGCACCACGTCCATCCTGGCCGCATATTCCTCCACCAGCCAGCGCGGCATGGCGGCCACGCCGCGGCCGCTGGCCACCATCTGCATCATGATGTCGGTGGTTTCGATGGCCTTGTGGCGCCGCGGGGTAACGCCGGCCGGCAACAGGAACTGGCTGTAGATATCCAGGCGCTCAAGATCCACCGGGTAGCTGATCAGCACTTCGCGCGTGAGCTGCTGTGGCTTGACGTAGGCCGCCGATGCCAGCGCATGGCGCTTGGCCACGACCAGCACCTGCTCATAGTCGAACACCGGCTCGAACCTGAGCCCTGGCTTGAACAACGGGTCGGGTGTGACCAGCAGGTCGATCTCGTAGCCGAACAAGGCACCGATGCCGCCGAACTGGAACTTCTGCTTCACATCCACATCCACATCCGGCCACGTGGCCAGATACGGCGCCA
Organism: Xanthomonas phaseoli pv. dieffenbachiae; assembly: GCF_008639345.1. Lineage (NCBI taxonomy): Bacteria > Pseudomonadati > Pseudomonadota > Gammaproteobacteria > Lysobacterales > Lysobacteraceae > Xanthomonas > Xanthomonas phaseoli. The sequence goes on from NZ_CP041380.1 coordinate 248,933, forward strand.
CCAACTTGAGCAGCCACTGGTAGCAAGGATGGCATTCCATGCCGATGCGCAGCGCACCGCGCTCGCCCTGCGCAAACTGCCCCAGCCGCTCTTCGGCCAGATCCAGCTGCGGTAGCACCCGGTTGGCCACCGCCAGCAGGTACTGGCCGGCCTGGGTCAGGCGCAGGCTGCGGCCCTCGCGCAACCAGATGTCGGTGCCCAACTGCTGTTCCAGCTTCTTCATGCTGTGGCTCAGCGCCGACTGGGTCAGATTCAGCACGCCGGCAGCGGCTGTCAGCGAGCCTTGCTGCTCGACCTGCTGGACGATGGTGAGATGGATGCGCTCAAGCATTCAATGATCCGAATTCATGGATTGTTGAAATAACACCATTTTACTTCATCGAATGCGAGCCCTAGCATCGGGTTCGTTGTTCAGTCGCTGCCGCTCGACGGTTCGGACCAGGGCCCGGCCCATGGGCCGGACCGCCATCTTCCGGCGCGCTGCACGACATCCCACCGTCAAGGTTTCCCAGCATGACTGTCAAACACCCACTCCGCGTCGTTGCGGTCTCCGGCGGGATGCAACGCCCCTCCAAGGCTGTCGCCCTGGCAGAACACCTGCTGGAGTTGATCGCCGATCAGGTGCCGTGCGAGCGCCATCTGGTCGAAATTGGAGCGTTGGCACCGCATTTTGCTGGCGCGCTCTGGCGGACCCAGGTGCCTGGCGCGGTGGAGCAGGCGCTGTGCCTGGTGGAGCAGGCCGACATCCTGGTGGTGGCAACCCCGGTCTACCGCGGCTCCTTCACCGGGCTGTTCAAGCATTTCTTTGATTTCATCGATCAAGACGCGTTGATTGACACGCCCGTGCTGCTCGCCGCAACCGGGGGCAGCGACCGCCATGCGTTGGTGATCGACCATCAGCTCCGCCCGCTCTTCAGCTTCTTCCAGGCACGCACCCTGCCGCTGGGCGTCTACGCCACCGACCGCGACTTTCTCGACTACCGCGTGCACAACGAGGCGCTGGCTGAGCGGGCCAGGCTGGCGGTACAGCGGGCATTGCCGTTGATCGAGCTGACCCGGCATGCGCGGTCCATCGCCGCGCAGGGCGTGGCTGCAGCCTGAGGGCCCAGCTCGCGATCGCCAGGAAACCGGAGCAGCAGGCAAGCGCGCACTGCTCCAATTCCCGGCCTGCATGCCGCCGGCATTCGCCGTTACGCAGCGCATGCGCGTTCCCATCTCAGAAACAAGGCAGCAGTTCGCAATGACTCACGCATTGAATTTCGCCATCAAGAGCCTGCGCTTCGATGAGGACTACCGTCCCTCGGCCACGACGCGCAATACCACCAATTTCGCCAACCTGGCCAGGGGTCAGCGACGTCAGGAAAACTTGCGTAACACGCTGGCGATGATCAACAACCGCTGCAACGACCTGGCGCACTGGGATAACCCCGACCGCGACCGCTATGCGCTGGAACTGGACATCATTTCGGTCGAAATGCAGATCGGCGAACGCGCGCTGGACGATGCGTTCCCGTTGATCGAGATATTGAAGCCCACCATTGTCGATCGTCACACCGGTGCGCGCATCGACGGCATTGTAGGCAATAATTTCTCTTCCTACGTGCGCGACTACGATTTCAGCGTGCTGCTGCCCGCGCACAACCAAGACGCGTCCGGCTTCAACATTCCGGACGATTTTGGCGACCTGCACGGCAAGCTGTTCAAGCACTTCGTCCACTCGCCCGCGTACTGCGCGCATTTCCGGAAGTCGCCGGTCATCTGCATCAGCGTCTCCACCAGCAGAACCTATCACCGCACCGGCAACCAGCATCCCATCCTGGGGATCGAATACCGGCAGGACGCGTTTTCGTTGACCGATCAGTATTTCGAAAAGATGGGCCTTAAGGTGCGCTATTTCATGCCGCCCAACAGCGTTGCGCCCTTGGCGTTCTACTTCTTCGGCGACCTGCTCGGCGACTACACCAACCTGGAGCTGATTGGCACCATCGCCACGATGGAAACGTTCCAGAAGATCTACCGGCCAGAAATCTACAACGCCAACGCTGCAGCGGGGCCGACCTATCGGCCGAGCCTGAAGCATCAGGATTATTCGTCCACCCAGATCGTCTACGACCGCCAAGAGCGCAGCCAGCTCGCCGTGACGCAGGGCAGATTCACCGAAGAGCATTTCATCCGGCCCTACGGCAGCCTTCTTGCGCAGTGGGCGTCCAGCCACGCTTCCTAATCAACCAGAACCCACGATATCCCACATCATGACCAAGCTGCTCCCCACCTCAACCGCCGGTAGCCTGCCCAAGCCGTCCTGGCTTGCCCAGCCCGAGACCCTGTGGTCGCCCTGGAAATTGCAGGACGCCGAACTGATCGAAGGCAAGCAGGATGCATTGCGGTTGGCGCTGCAGGAACAGCAGCACGCCGGCATCGATATCGTCAGCGACGGCGAACAGACCCGTCAGCATTTCGTCACCACCTTTATCGAACATCTCAGCGGTGTCGATTTTGAAAAGCGCGAGACGGTGAGGATTCGCGACCGCTACGACGCCAGCGTGCCGACCGTGGTCGGCGCGGTCAGCCGCCCAACGTCGGTGTTCGTGGACGATGCCAAATTCCTGCGTCAGCAGACCCGCCAGCCGATCAAGTGGGCGCTGCCGGGCCCGATGACGATGATCGACACCCTCTTCGATGCGCACTACAAAAGCCGCGAAAAACTGGCATGGGAGTTTGCCAAGATCCTCAATCAGGAGGCCAGGGAACTGGAAGCCGCCGGCGTGGACATCATCCAGTTCGACGAGCCGGCCTTCAATGTCTTCTTCGACGAGGTCAACGACTGGGGTGTTGCCACCCTGGAACGCGCGGTGGAAGGGCTGAAGTGCGAGACCGCCGTCCACATCTGCTATGGCTACGGCATCAAGGCCAATACCGACTGGAAGCAGACGCTGGGCTCGGAGTGGCGCCAGTACGAAGAGTCGTTTCCCAAGCTGCAGACATCCTCGCTGGACATCATTTCGCTGGAATGCCACAACTCGCACGTGCCGATCGATCTGATCGAACTGGTCCGCGGCAAGAAGGTGATGGTCGGTGCCATCGACGTGGCAAGCAGCACGATCGAGACACCGCAGGAAGTGGCCGAGACGCTGCGCAAGGCGCTGCGCTTCGTCGATGCCGACAAGCTCTATCCCTCCACCAACTGCGGCATGGCACCGCTCGCCCGGCACGTGGCGCGCGGCAAACTCAGTGCACTCAGTGCAGGCGCGCAGATCGTGCGTGGAGAGCTGTCGGCTTAGTCCCGCTGCCACGGCAGTGCGCCACGTGCCGTCGGGCGGGCCTGGCATGCGCGCGAACGCAGCAGATGGCGGTCGTGTATGGCGTCCACTTCATCGCCAGCGGTTGCGCACGGGCGTCGCCGGAGCCTGATCGCTCCGGCGCCATGCAGGGCGCAACGCTCATGGCCCACGCATCTCATCGCAGGCTGCAGGATGCCCTTCCGGCCTTCAGCCGCTGCGTGCAACGCGACGGCGTGCATGCCAGGCCGTCAGTAGCGGCACCAGCAACGAGGTGACGATGACCGCGCTGGCCACCAGCGCTGTCGCAGCCGGCGCCGCGGGTGCGAACTGCGGCGCCATGCCGGCGATCAGCGCCGGAGTGGCCACGGCGGCACCCGCCGTGCTGGAGGCGGCCACCCCGGCCGTGCCGTTGCCGCCGCCGATCCAGCGGTCGGCCAGCAGCAAGGGCAGCCCGGTGATCGCGATGACTGCCACGCCCAGCAGCACCCCGCTTGCGCCGGTACGCGCGATTGTCGACAGATCCAGCGTGTTGCCGAGCGCGAAGCCGAAGAAGGGCACCAGCGTCTTGGTCGCCTGCGCGAAGAACTGCCGCAATTCCGCATCGAGGTTGCCCAGCGCAAAGCCCAGCAACAGCGGCAGCACCGCACCGACGAACAGCCGTGGGTCGAAGCTGGCCAGGCCGCTGGCACCCAGGATCAGCATGGAGATCAGCGGGCCCGATTCCAGCGACATCAGCACCACCGCACCTGCGTCTTCGCTGCTGCCGTATTGCTGCATCAATGCGGCGTACAGCCCGCCGTTGGTCATGTCCATCGCAGCCACCAGCGCCAGGACCGACAGCCCGGCCAGCGGCCCGCTCGGCACACCGCCGATGGGAAGCAATGGGGCGCACAGCATTGCGACGAGCCAGGCCACCGCGATCTTGGTCAGCACCAGGCTGCCCGAACGGCGCAGCACCCGTCCGGAGGCGCGCAGCTGGATGCTCGCTCCCATGCAGAAGAACCACACCGCCAGGATCGGAACGGTGCCGCTGATCAGGCCGTTGCTGAAAGACCCCAAGGTACTGCCGGCCTGCGGCCAGAGCGTGTGGCAAAGCGCCCCGAGCAACAAGGGGGCCAGCATCATCCCGCCAGGAAGCCGCTCCACCGTGGCCTTGATGCGCATCTGCGTTCCAGTGAGCGCGTCACCACGCGCGAGGCTGGCAGCATCGCGCAGGCGCGTGCGTACATGCAGATCCCGGCGCGAACGCACGCAGCCGCACACGAATACGCCGGTCATGACCGCCGCAGCAGCCATGACCGGCGCTGCCCACCTTGCTCAGTAATTGACCTGCAACTGCAGACGCAGCAAGTCGCCTTCCACTACCGGATACGGCGCGGTGCTGACGTCGGTGCGCTTCATCTTCGAATAGGCGAACACCAGTTCCAGCGCATCCATCGGCTGCCATTCGACACCGGCTTCCACTTCGTCCAGGCGCATGCGCGGGGCATTGGTGTCGAACTTGGAGCCGCCGCGGTAGGTCTGCCATTTCAGGTAGGGCAGCAGCGTGCCGTAGTTGAAGTCGTGCTTGAACATGGCCTGCACATAGCCACCGCTCAACGAGCGGGTGCGGATGCGGCGCTGGGCCACATCCAGTTCCGGGCCACGGCCCACCGTCCACTCCGCCTGCAGGCCGAACGGCTGCGGGTAGTAGATGATGTGCGCAGCCACGCGCTGGTCGGTATAGCCACTGGGCTCGGTAATCGCCGGGGTAAAGCTGCGGCCACCGATGTTCACTGCCGCCGCAGTCGGTACGAAGCGCCCGCTGTACGCATCGGCGCCCACTTCCAGGTACTGGCCGTTGGCGAACTTGAACGGGTAGGTGGCGTGCACCACCGCGTGCATGCTGTCGTTACGCTCGGCACGGTTGGCGCCCTGGCCGTTGTACACACCGGCACCGATCACGCCGTAATCGCCCGAGCCCTTCAATCCCGACTTGACCAGGTCCTGGAAGCGGCCCTTGGCCACGGTAGGGCTGTAATAGAACACCGCACCGATATCGCGTTCGTCGCGCAGGCCCGAGTTGAGTGCATCGGCACGGTCCAGCGTGAGGCGGTTCTGGCTGGACTGCAGGTTTTCCCAGCCGTACGGCATTTTCGACTGGCCCACGCGCACGCGGTACTCGCGCTTCTTGTCGAAGAAGATATCGGCGTAGGCATCGCGCAGCTGGGCGAAGTTGGAGGTGGTCGAGCCGGTGGGCGTGCTGGCAAAGTCGGGCTGGAAATACAGCGACACATGCTCGTTGAGATCGCCGCTCAGTACCAGGCGCGCACGCCGGATGCCCAGGCTCTGGTCGTTGCCGATGAAGCGATCGCCCGGCGCGCGCAGGTCTTGCGCATCGCCACCGATGCCCTGGTTGTAGCGGATCTGGGTGTAGCCGCGCAGGCTGAGTTTGTCGTACCACTTCTTGCCGGCGTCGCCGGACTTGGCCGGCGCTGGCGTTGCAACCGGCGCAGGCGCAGGTGCGGCCTGGGCAACGGCTGTGTCGGCGGGCGTGGTGGCGCCCGGCGCGGGCGGGAGCGGTTGCGCAGGCGTTGCCGGCATCGCCGACGCCGGCAGCTTGCCGTTTTCGTCCACCTGCACGAAGGTGCCCAGCTTGTCGCGACCTGGCGCCGGCTCGGCGAAGATCTGCTTGGTCTTGCGGTCGACGTACAGCTCCAGCTCGGCGGCCAGCGTGCTGCCGCTGGCGGTCGCGCTGAGGGCGCACAGAACAGTGGCGAGATTGCGTCTTTTCATTGGTCCGGCTCGTGCAAGGGAAACGGGTCGGCGGCTGCGTCGATCCGGTGCTGCCAAGAGGGCGGCTGCACGGCGTGGAAGCGCCTGCCAGGCGCCGGTCGTCCTGACGTAGCGGCAATGGCAGCAGTTATATTTAGATTTGATGTCAGTTTGGTGACGCTGCCTGGCTTCGCTGCCGCGGGCCTTGTGTCACGGTCGTGTCGCGGCGATGGCAGTTATGCGACCAATGTGAGGCGCCCAGCTGCGCGCAATGTGGTGAAGGCGCTCGTACAGAACTGCCTGCGGGAACGGGCGGCCGCAGCACGACGAGATTGCGCGCGCGCCATCCATGTTCCGACGTTGTGCATCGCCGATGGCTGCGCGGCAGTACCTGCTGGATTCGCCGGCGTGGGGCGCGGCTGCGCCACCCTTGCGTCTGGGCGAGCACCTGAGCGGCACAAGCAGGTGAGCGGCAGCGGCTCGGTCACCTTGCCGAGTCTTGCGGTGGCGGTGCATCGCGCCGTGTCCAGGCTGTGCAGGTCTTCAGCGTGAGCAGCTACGCGGGGTCACGTCGGCTCGATCACTGCACCACGCATCGACCAACGGCGATGCGCGCGGTTGCTGAGCGGCTGTTGGCAGCGCCACTGCCGATCGCCTCAACCGATGCCGCTGGACCAACGCACTGGCGAACTTCCCGACACACCCGGCCACGCCGATCAGCCGGCCATCGCCGACGGTCGCATGGGGTGAAGCCGCACGGAGGTCGCCGTGATCCCAGGCGGTCACGGCGCACCTGCGCAACGCTGCGCCAGCGATCGCGTGCCGAACGCCCCGCCAGCGCCGTGGTCCCAGCGGTGGCTCAGCGCACTGCGAGTGCCGACGCCACCGCGTCGCGCAACGGCGTGGTGGGGCGGCCGATCAACCGACTCAACGTATGGCTATCGTCGAACAGGTCACCGCCGCGCGAGGCCGCCGAGCACTGCGCCAGCACCTGCGCAAAGCCGGCCGGCAGGCCGATCTGCACCAGCGCTGCCGCGTAATCGGCTTCCGGCAGGTCGTGATAGGCCACCGGCTTGCCCGACTGCTGCGCCACCTCGGCGGCGTAATCGGCCATCGTGAAAGCGGTATCGCCTGCCAACTCGTATACCTGCCCGGCCTGTGGGGCATCCGAAGCCAGCACTGCTGCAGCGGCCGCAGCATAGTCGGCGCGCGTGGCGGCGCTGATCCTGCCTTCGCCCGCGCTGCCGATCACTGCGCCATGGGCGACTTCCGCGGCGATCGAGCCAGTGTAGTTTTCGGTGTACCAGCCATTGCGCAGCAATGCGTACGGCACGCCGCTCTCGCGCAGCAGCGCCTCGGTGGCCACATGCTCGGCGGCCAGCGACAGCGTGCTGGTATCGGCATGCAGGATGCTCGTATACGCCAGCAATTCCACCCCGGCGCGCTTGGCCGCCTCGATCACGTTGCGGTGTTGCGGCACGCGCTGGCCCACTGCATTGGACGAGACCAGCAACACGCGGCCTACGCCGGCGAAGGCCGCGTCCAGGCTGTGCGGGTTCGCATAGTCGGCCTGACGTACCGCGATGTCGCGTTTTGCGAACTCGGCAAGTGACGCGGTATCCCGGGCCGTTGCTACGATGCGGTTGGCAGGCAGATGGCCAAGCAGCGCTTCGACAACCAGCGCACCCAACTGCCCGCTGGCGCCGGTGACAAGAATCAGGGGGGATGCAGATGTCATGACGGGCTCCGGTAGGTTTGCATAAGAGATTTGGTCTACTATCTAGACCTAACTGGTCGCCCGCATAGTGTCAGCCCCGCGCGGGCTCCCGCAAGTAGGCAGTTTTGCTCCCCCTGGTTACCGTGAGATACCCCACGTGAATGCGATTGCCCTGTTCCCGCTGCCGCCTTCCCTGGAAGGACCCTTCGACGCTACCAAGTGCCCGGTACGCGATGTGCTCGACCAGATCGGCGACAAGTGGACCCTGCTGATCCTGCTGACGCTGATCCCCGGCCCATCCCGCTTCAGTGCCATCCAACGCGCCGTGCCGGACATTTCCAAGCGCATGTTGACCCAGACCCTGCGCAATCTCGAGCGCAACGGCATGATCACCCGCAAGGTCTACGCCACCAAGCCGCCGAGCGTGGAATACGCGCTCTCCAAGCTGGGCATCGCGCTACTCGGCCCAGTCTCGCAACTGCTCACTTGGGCGGGCGAGAACCACGGCAGCATCCGAGCAGCCCGCGAGCGATTCGATCGCGCGCAGCAGGCAGCAGTGGCGTTGGATCCCGACGAAGCGATGGCATAGGCGCACGCTGCGTCAGCGCGTTCAAGCGAATGCGCTGACGTGGTGCAGCGGCGCTCCAGTCGTGCGCTTCGGCTGGCCCTGACTGCAAAATGCGCTCGCAAACGTCCGTGCTTGCACCTCTCTCATGTGCGTTTGACGCTTGAGTCAAGCCGCGTTGTGAAGTGGCTTCAGCGCGAATGGTTATGCCGCATCGCCGAATTCGCGAAGATGCGGCACATACGCTGAGAGGACAGACACACAGAGGCACTCGGAGACGATGAGCCACTCCTGCATCGCGCCTAACGATGCGGTGACGTGCAGGAAGTGACCTGCAGTGCGATCCCGCCAGCCGCCGGAAACGACTTTGTAGAGGACGTGGCCTGTAGTGAGTGGGCTTTCCCAATACTCAAGCATGTCCCCCTCGTCCATCACCTGGAACGCCCGAACGAAAGGAAAGTGGAGCTCAAGGTAGCGATCGACCCCTTCCGGCGCCGCCACAACAATGCGCAGGCCAGAGCGAGTGCTGGTGATCTCGATGACGTCTGAGCCCTCATGCCACTGGATCTCGGAGCCGAAAGGTTCTAGAGATGTCTGCATGCGGCCCAATGCCTCAATGACTTGCTAGCCGGCAACACTAGCTGCAAGCAGCACGAGTTGCCAGATGAGCAGCAGCACAGTGGGATAGAAGGTCAGTGCGAACCCCAGCGCCCTGGCGCCAGCACCGCCACTGTAGGTTGCGAAGAAGATCAGCCTCCCAAGCAAGAAGGCACAAGCGCATGCTGGAACTGCGGCTTGGATAGCGGGGCGCGTGCTCAGCAGGGCGGCGACGTAGACCGGGAGCGCAAACGCTAGCTGCTCCGTCGTGTTTTGAAGTAAGGATTGCAATGTCCTGGCACGAGCAGTGCCATCACTCAGCGCGCTCCCGTCGATGTCTGCGGGCGTAACGAAGCGGTGCTTGGCCATGCGCGCGATGGCGAGGAACATTGCCGCAGCGGGCAACAATAAGCCGGTGCCTGCGCGCTCTGGTGCGTCCCAGCTCAAGAACGCCCGTGATGCCAGAAACACAACGAGTAGAGAAGCAAGAAGTCCCGATGCCATGCCGATGACCACTCCTCGTTGCTTTCTGTCTAGATGCACCATGGCTCTCTCTGCCGGCGAACGTTCGAGGTCACCTTGGCGCAGGCTTCAGGCATTGATGCGCCTCAGACGGTAGGTCATTTCTTCTGCGATTTCCGGGTCACTGCATTTCGCAAACTCTTCAATGACCGCAATCGACTGGGGTGTATCAATATCAGCGAGCGCATGGCTAAACCATTTCGCGATGACGCCTGGCTCGGAACACGTGTACTGAAACATCTGAAACCCATTGGCAAGTACCTGTCGAATGTACGTAACGCTGGATGGGCTACGAAGTAGCTGGATCTCTCGCGTGACCTCTTGATGGAGTTCATGCCCAGACAGCACGAGCAGGCGATTGAACAGGTCAACCTTCTGCTCCAGATCCGGAATGCTTTGAGCGAGAGAAAAGAGATCGTAGGTGGCTTGCCAATCGTTGTTGGCGATGGCTGTGGCCATCTCGCGCAGGACCCTTTCTTTGATCGCGGCCGACGGTTGGCTCATGTCGGATTACCTGCGCCTAAGGTAAGCGGGCTGCGCGACCTGGATCTTGACCGAGCGGGCAGCTTACCCCAAGCAGGCTTGCATGCGCGCATAGCTAGGATCTACGAGGCTGCACCGATGGAGCCAGTCTCCTTGTAGCAGCCCAAGAGCGTGTGCTCGAACTGAACAATGGACACGGTCTTGTAATCAATCGTCTGGATGCGTGAGGCGGCCAGCGTTATCAGTGATGGCTCTGCATCGACAAGCCGCTGTTTGACTCCGAGGCTGAGCGGAAGTAGAGGGAAGACCCGCTGCGCGTCTCCGATCGCGATGAAGTCGTGAAGAGGTGCACCGCTAGTGCATTCGTACACGCTGAACCAGCGAGGACGAAAGTCGCCAACCTCTCTGAGCTCCGAGCCACACTCGCTGCAGAATTTTGGCATGAGACTAACCCTGAGTTGAGCCAGATTGCGTAGCCACGTTGGCTTGTATGAATTGCTAGGCACTTCCGCCGTGCCGCTCGGACCACCCCTTCCAGTAGTTGGAGCTTGCCTGAGCGAGCGATGCAGCGGGTAGTGTCTGGCCGGTATCGAGCGCGAGCTCCAGCGACCGATAGGCAAGCGTGAGTGTACCTAGGGTGGTGTAGATGGCCAGCGGTGCCTCACTGACAATCGAGAGCAGCTCGGGTGAGCGCTCGGCGATTTGGTGTGGGTCTTCCAGCACGGCGCCATCATGATCTTCGAGCTTGAAAAGGCTGCAGCCCCTTAGCATGAGCACGAACCCATCGCCCTCCGGCTGGAAATACCTGCGCAGGTAAGGGAGTGAGACGGAGAGAACCAGATCACCGGGCACGGTTCCCTCGGCCCGATCCAGGGAGCCGTCGTGGAGATAACCCCAAGCCGCCGTATTACGCATGAGCCACTTGATACCTGAGTTAAAGCCGACCCGCCAGGCAGGTCGGGCTTGGTGAATGCTAGGCGCCGCCGAACGAGTGGAAGCCCTCTCTGACTCTGCCCCGACTATCTCCGCCAGCCAGATGGTGTGCCCACCCGAGCCGGCACACTCGACGGCGAAAGCAGCCTCACGGACTGGCTGAACCGCGCCCACCAGGATGACTCTTCCAAGGTCCGCCGGTCTGGGGAAGGCCGCTGGCTGAAGTCTTCCTCTATCCGGGCCTTGGGAATGTCTGCGATGACGCGAACTCTGTCGAATTCAGAGATTCGCATTGCAGGACCTGCCACCTCAGTTAAGCCGTGCCGCGAAGTAGCGTTGGCTTGAATGAGCCACTAGGCGGCCGACTCATCAATGGACGCCGCTGGGTGGACCGATGAGTGAGTCAATGCCCTCATCCCGAATGGCACGCAACGTCTCGTCGAGAGCGGCCTGGTCCGTTGCGAATAGGTCACCCCAAAGGTGGCGTTGTAGAACTCATCAACAGCCTCAAGCGTGCAGCCGGTGTCGGGCTCGCGATAGATCTCTAAGCGAACAGGCGGCCCGCAGTCGTCATGGACCGGCACAAGGGCGACATGAAAAGCCGATAATTTTCCATAAAAAATTCCTGTTGAGATTGCGTCTGCTCATCTACTCAACAACTCGCTGAATTCAAGTTGCGCACCAAACTCGGCATGGATGAATTGCCTGAAAAACCTACGATCACGGCATTTTGACTTCGACAAGTTCTTTCAAGTACGAAAATACGTCTGGCCCTGCATCTTCGCCAGACGGCTTATTTGGCGGGGAAGGGCGAGGGTCTTCCTGGCGTACAAGCAAAGAGCTGCTTCCGTCACTCTCGGTCAGCACATAGGTCATGAAGAAATAGTGCTCTGGAATGTCTTGTAGATCGGGCCGCGGGAAAAACAGTGAGTACTTGAGGCGCGACTCCGGCAAGAACTCAAGAACCGTACCTTTCTGTTCAAAGACTTGCCCGTTCCATTCGTTTCGAAAAACAATTGGGGTGCCCACTTCCCACGTGGTTAGTAGATCGGAGCCGTACTGCCATTGTTTGACCAGCTCAGGCACGGTCAAAGCCTTCCAGACTCTACTGGCAGGCGCAAGAATCTTTACGAGTGAATCGGACGTTTTCATCTGCATATCCCGAGGATGTTGCGTGTTGGCCCAACGCCTGAATTCAGCTGAGTTGCGAAGCAACCTTGGCTCGAATGAGTTGTTAGGCAGTGAGTGGCCGCCAAGGTTGGATGTTGCAACCATGATCCCCAGCACTGCCGCCGGGACTGAGTGTGCCACAGCTTACCGGATGGGGCTTGCCCAGCGACGCAGCGGCGCGGGACGCCAAAGAAGCTAAGCCCAATGAGCGAAGCATGGTAACAGCGAACGAGTACGAGGCCCCACACTTGCCGCAACCCACACCGGTGATGACTACCGCTCTGAGCCGAAAGCTTGCATGCCAGCGAACCGACCGAAGTCGGACGCGCCAATTGACTTGCTCCACCACGGCCTAATGTTTGACATGGGAAGCCCGACCCGGCTTACCGGGGCGGGTCCTCTCGATGGAAGTGTTAGGCATGACGCGCCTGCACCGTAATCTTTTCCAGCTTTGATTCAACGAATTCGTAGTGAACTGAGTATTTCTCGTGCTCAAATCGAACCCAATCTCGAATGATTCCGAGGAAGTCGGCGCGACCCTCTGAAAGTTCAATTGCGTTTCGCTTTGCATGTGTGATTGCATCGCCCTTCGAGCCAAACCTGGGAAGGCCTACGTGGTCACCCTCGAACGGATTGAATCCCTTGATCTCGGCGTCTTCTATGAAGAGGGTTGATAGCCTCTGCTGTGAATCGAACAAGAACTCCAGGCCAAGCTGCGGAACTTCAGCGACGTACTGATCTGGTCGGTTCTCGTGGATGCGGTCGTATCGATATACGACATCGATCTCGTAGGTTTCAAACAGATCATTGAGAACATCGCTTTTCAACTCCGTTCCGATCAGGTCAAGATGCTTCATTGGCGTGCCTAATGCTTGAGCTAAATCGAGTTGCGAAGCGAGGTCGGCTTGAATGAGTTGTTAGGCCTCATCATCTGTCAGGCCTGTGCTGTGGGGAAGACCTGCAACAAAGTGCGCGAAACGCTGGTCGCGCGATGCTGCCGCCTCCTGCTCGCATACCCGAACAAAAGCTGTCCTCTCCTCCAACGATGCGCCTTGTAGTTCTGCTGCTATCCCTTCTGCAGCTGAAATCGCCGAGTCAGGATCAACGACATCATCCCCGGAAAACTCCAAAAAGACGAACGCAGCAATAAGAGCTCTGCAGAGGCTTTCCATGACGCCTAACACCTGAATTAAGCCGAGTCGCGAAGCGGATTCGGTTTGAATGAATTGTTAGGCCCCGAGACCGAGCACCTCGTGTCGATAAGCCGTTCGCTCCCCCTCACCGAGCACCACAGCGTTCTCAGGCCGCGCGCATCCGGATAACAGCAGCTTTTCATAGTAGGTGGGGTCATACATGACATTCCACGGCAGAAGGCCATGACAGGCCGATAAGAATTCTGAGAGGAGACCCGCATCGTAGTGTTTTGCGCCCAGGTAACCAGCTCCGGCAAGAGCCTGTGTCGGGTGCTTGAGCAGGTCAAGTGTTGGCTCAGATATGCCTAAGGGAATCCACTCACCTCTATTGAGGTTCTTGCGCCAAGTGGCGGTGAGTGAGATCACTCGCGAGGCATCGAGCCTGGGGATCTCGGTAGGAAGTGCTAAGAAAAGATCCAAGAAAAGTGCCAGATAGATTACGTTTGGAAACATCGGATTGCCCGCCTGTGCGAGCCCAAAAGATCCATCTACAAGCGGAACCGCGTACACCATCCCGGGTTTGTAGCTTGGCCGCCTTGGCTGCATTGACTCTGTCATTTCGGTGGGGGGCTAACGTTTGAATTAAGCCGAGTTGCGAAGCAACTTCGGCTTGAATGAGTTGTTAGGCAGTGAGTGGCCGCAAAGGTTCGACGGTGCAACCCATGTTCCCCAGCGCTGCCACCTGGACCGAGTGTGCCACAGCCTGCGAGGTGGAGCTTGCCCAGCGATGCAGCGACGCGCGATGCCACCGAAGCCAAATGCAACGAGCGCAGCACAGCAAGGACGTGAAAGGCCGAAGCACCGAGCTTGCCGCAACCCATCACGGTAATGACTGCTGCCCGGAGCCGACCGCATGCAGGCAAGAAAAATCACCGAAGCGGTAACCACCAACACATTTGCTCCACTACTGCCTAACACCGGAATTAAGCCGACCCGCGAAGCGGGTTTGGCTTGAATGAATTATTAGGCAGCAGTCTAGTCCTCATGACTATAGAAGGTATAGCCAGATGGCTTGCGGCCTAATATGCCGGCCAGAAAACAGACTGGGAAAGACTCCTCAACTGTCAGAGTCGGGGCGGAACCACAGTTGGTAGCTGCATAGGTGCCGCCAGACTGCCACTCCAACAGAACAAGGCCCTTAGCCTGCTGCTCTGCAGCTGACAGGTCTGCGGCGCGAACAAGTCTGGTAGTGAAGAACCCAACAACCGGCGTGCCGTCGAATGGTAAGTCGATTCCCCGGCCGGAAAGCATGACTTTGAAATGCTGCATTGCTTGGTCTGCTGCCTAACGGTTGAATTAAGCCGACTGGCGAAGCCAGTTCGGCTTGAATGAATTGTTAGGCTTGTCGTTTGCGCGCGGCCTTCAATCTTGCAGCGCAACCATTCAGCTTTTGGTGCGAGTAAGCGCAAGAAAGGCCAACGAAGCCACGCCCGCTATCACCAGAGACAACGGTACCCACAAGAGCATTCCCAGTCCCATGAGCCACCAAATAGCTTCGCCTGCACTTTGAGAACCAATCCCCATCGTACCTGCAGGCGCCTCGCCGCGCATGACTAGACGTGAGGCTTCCCAGTAGTGCCAGGGAAGGTAAGCCAGCGCAGCAAATAGGATGGTTGCGAAAAGCCCTCTAAGAAATCTTTCCATTTTCAGCTCGCCAACTCTTCGATTGGGCCTAACACCTGAGTTAAGCCGCGCCGCGAAGCAGTGTCGGCGTGTACGAATTGTTAGGCCACATTAGCCCGCACAGTACTGCTCTGAACTAGGAAGCTCGCCGGCTAGCCAGCACTTGCGAATCTTGTAACTTGCTCGGTTGAAAGCGCGGAGATCTTCATCGCCGGCCATAGGCCGCACTAGCTCAGTATTCCCAGTTTGCTTGTCTATTCGGGAGACACCCGTAACGTATCCCAGCTGCTCAAGACGCTTAGTGCCTATCCGCCGGTACTCCGTGCAGATGAACTCATAGTCGCACAGCTCTTCGGTCTCAGACTGCTTCCGGATGCCGATGTAATGCCGGTCGAGATAGTCCGCTGCCTGCATGGATGTACCCGAATGTGGCCTAACATCTGAGTTAAGCCGCACCGTGAAGCGGCATCGGCTTGGACGAATTTTTAGCCGCCTACTCCTGAGCGGCGAGCCCGATAGGTCTTAGGGTAGCGCGCCTTGAAGTTTGGCAATGCCGTGTAATCAATCAGACCAATTGCTTTCTCCCTCACCGTGGGTGATTGCGTTGAAAGGTGACGGGCAAAAGCCTGGTCGCCCCAATGCTCGAGCAGCGCGCTCACAGAGCAGGCATGCGCCTCTGCGCCCGCGCCAATGATACTGGATCGCTGCAAGTAGCCAAGGAAACGCGTCAGACCCTTCTCTGAACCAAACGCTGCGGATAGGCCTTGACGATAGTTGTAGTGATCGAACGCAGCAGCCTGAGGGCACAAGTCGGAGCACGCTTCCGCGTCACCTCCCGCGATCTGCAGCGCCCACTTTGAGCAGGTGCTTTGCGGCTCTGCGGCTGATGCTGCACCGGCGAGTAGAACAAGAACTACGAGTACAAAGTTGCTCTTCATGACGGCTAACACTTGAAGTAAGCCGTGCCGCGAAGCGGCATCGGCTTGAATGAATTGTTAGGGCGATGGTACGACAAGTTCCACCTCGGCGCCGATTGATTGCAGGGCATGTCGTATCGGTTGGACGAGAGCTGGGTTCTGAAGCGGTAAGTCTGTCTCTGCACCAGCAAGCACAGCTTTGACAAGTCGCTTTGCTTGCACGTGACCTAGAGAAGACGACCGACGAAGCATTGCAACCAGAATGTTGCGGGTGTGCGCGAGATCATCCGTCCAAGCTTGCGACCGGTCCCATGCTGTCACTCGCAGGATTGTCGTATTCATGGTCAGCGGCCTAACGCCTGAGTTAAGCCGCGCCGCGAAGCGGCGTCGGCTTGAATGAATGGTTAGGCCGATGTCGTAGGTGGCCGGAGTAGCGATTGAATGTACAGCGAACTAGAACCATCCCAGCCGCAGATGACGCATTGCCCCAAGATGAACTCATGTGAGCACTTGGGAGTGCCATAAAGAACATGGGCGCACTCTGGGCAAAGTGATGACATGCTCGAAGCAGTGGCGACATATCGAATCTGGCATTCATCGCATTCCTTCGAATCTCTGTCCATTGTTGCCTAACGCCTGAATTAAGCCGACCGCGAAGCGGGTTCGGCTTGAATGAATTGTTAGGCCTCAGCAGGAGATGCCCAGCTGCTGCCTGCCAGCAAATGCTGTGGAATTGTAGCGATGACCGCATCTGGACCCTCTACATCCCAGGAGATGACACAGCAACCGCAGCCATCTGGCTCTGGCACAAAGGCGAGTGATGGAGTACGCGCAGCAAGCCACGCCTCGGCGGCCTCTAGGTAACCCTCACGGTCAAGCAGAGCGCAAATTGTCGCCCGGATTGTTTTCATAAGGCCTAACACCTGAATTAAGCCGACCCGCGAAGCGGGTTCGGCTTGTATGAATTGTTAGGCCCGCTGGATCTCACCGCCAGAAACAGAGGTAATGAAATCTGCCGTCTGCCGACAAAGTGATTGATCCGAAGAGCGGACCACGAGAACCAAAGGGTCACTGGAAAGTGGATCAATGTCTACCCTTTGCTCCGGACTGCTGCGCAAGCACAAGGTTAGCTCCGTCCAATGACGATCCTCTGGGGTAGCGCTGTCACCGTCTGAGTCGATATCGCAACCTACGCCCCACAGGTGCTCCGCAACTTGAAAGTAAGGTGGCCGAGGGCCCGGTGCGATGATTTGCAGTGAGTAGTCCATTGCTGTTTGGCAGATCTCTGGGGAGTTTTTTGCGGGCCTAACACCTGAGTTGAGCCGCGACGCGAAGCGGCGTCGGCTTGAATGAACTGTTAGGCCTACGGCCCGTGAGAAACAAACTGCAAAGGCTCTCTCTGCAAAGACCATTCTGGCATATAGACGCGGCCGAACGGCTCGGCCAGCAGCATGACACCAGACTCCTCAACGCCGATTGACTGCATCTCCGACTGCGTAACAACGATCAGCTCGATGGTACCGGGTGTCTGGCCGCTCTCCAACAACACGGAGTCTCCGATCTTCATGGCTGTTCCGTCTGAGTAGGTAAACACCTGCCTTCCCTCCGCGGCCTAAGACCTGAGTTAAGCCGCGCTGCGTAGTGGAGGCAAAAGACTGGCAGGCTTTCTCTGCCAGACTTTTGCCGCAACGAAGCAGCGTCGGCTTGGACGAATTGTTAGGCGCCAACTAGTAGAACGCCCCGGCGAGCCAGAGCTAGCACCACGGTGATTACCGCTGCCAAAGAGGGTAACCCGACTGCAAACAAGAACCCCAGCGGATCTACTCGGCGGTGTGGGCCAGGCAACGCGGTTCTGGAGATCGGGTAGCCAGTGCCTAGTTGCACTGCGACTACCACCACGCAGAGAGCCACAAACAACAAATCTCCGAAGTCCTGGGCCAGGCCAAGGGCGGCTAGGCCAACCACAGCCAAGATACTTGCGGCGGCCACACCAATAAACAGCTTTGTTGGGGGAGCCGGCTGACTATCCATTGGTGCCTAACAACTATCGGACCACCGAAATGCGGTGTTGCGGGGAGTATCTTCGATTGCTGGCGCTTTGTGAACGGGGAAATCCTAGCCGGGGTTACGGGATTGCACGATGGCAAACGGCCGCGACCATACGGATACTTTCAGTGTTATCCAGCAAGGACGCAGGCGTATGAGATACACCCCCAAAAACAACGGCGTAACAGCACCTCCACCACTTCGGCTACTCGATCAGGTGCGAGACCGCCTGCGGATTCGGCACTACAGCCTACGCACCGAGCAGGCGTATGTCAGTTGGATACGGCGCTTCATCCTGGCCGGCGGCAAGCGCCATCCGGCGCAGATGGGGCAGGCGGAAGTCGAGGTGTTCCTGACGCGGCTGGCCACTGATGGCCGGGTGTCTGCGGGCACCCAGAACTAGGCGTTGGCTGCGCTGTTGTTTCTTTACCGCGAAGTGCTGCGCATCGAGTTGCCGTGGATGGAAAACCTGGTGCGCGCCAAGCTGCCCAGGCGGATTCCGGTAGTGCTTTCGCGCGAGGAGGTTGCACGTTTACTGGCGGTGCTGGAAGGGCCGTGCTGGCTGATGGCCAGCCTGCTGTTGATGGAATGCCTGCGCCTGCGCATCAAGGACGTGGATGCCGCGCGTGGCGAGATCGTGGTGCGCGATGGCAAGGGCGGCAAAGACCGCCGGGTGCCGTTGCCGCACAGCCTGCGAGAGGCGCTACAGCGGCAACGCGAACGCGCACTGTTGGTGCATGCGGCGGATCTGGCGGCCGGTGCCGGTCGGGTCTTCTTGCCGCACGCGTTGGCGCGCAAGTATCCCAATGCCGACATTGAGCCGGGGTGGCAATATCTGTTCCCGTCTGTGCGCCGGTCGCAGGATCCGCGCAGCGGCCGGCCTGGCCGGCACCATGTCTCTGAAGAAATTCTGCAGCGTGCGGTGCAGTCGGCACGGCAGCAGGCTGGCATCGTCAAGCCGGCGACCTGCCACACCTTGCGGCATTCGTTCGCCACCCATCTGCTGGAGGCCGGCCACGATATCCGCACCGTACAGGAACTGCTGGGGCACAAGGACGTGAGCACCACGCAGATCTACACGCATGTGCTGGGACGCGGTGCGTCGGCGGTTTGCAGCCCCTTGGATGGGCTCGGCCTCATGGGCAGCGATGGGTGAGGCGGCTTTGCCGGCGGTGGTGCGTCCGCTCTTGGGTCGCAGGTGCTGCTCCGCTGCCGATGTGCTGCATGCAGACGGAACTATCAGCCGACGCTAGTGCAGTCGGCCGAATGTCTCAACCATCCAGCAACGCCTTATCCCGTACCGCACCCTTATCCGCACTGGTGGCCAGCAACGCATACGCCTTCAGTGCAGTAGTGACCTTGCGTGGGCGCACTTCCACCGGCTTCCAGCCTTTGGCATCTTGCGCTGCGCGCCGCAGCGCAAGTTCCTCGTCGGAGATCATGAGGTTGATTGAACGCTGGGGAATGTCGATCAGGATCCTGTCGCCGTCGCGCACCAAGCCAATCGCGCCGCCTGCGGCAGCTTCCGGTGAGGCGTGGCCGATCGACAGGCCCGAGGTGCCGCCGGAGAAGCGGCCGTCGGTGAGCAGGGCGCATTGCTTGCCCAGGCCCTTGGATTTGAGATAGCTGGTGGGGTAGAGCATTTCCTGCATGCCGGGGCCGCCTTTAGGGCCCTCGTAGCGGATCACCACCACATCCCCGGCAACCACCTCGTCGGCAAGAATGCCCTTGACTGCTGCGTCCTGGCTCTCGTACACGCGGGCATTGCCTTCGAAGACGTGGATGGATTCGTCCACGCCGGCAGTTTTCACCACGCAGCCGTCGCGCGCGATATTGCCGTACAGCACGGCCAGGCCGCCTTCCTGCGAGAACGCGTGCGCGACATCGCGGATGCAGCCGTCGCTACGGTCGGTATCCAGGCTGTCCCAGCGCGTGGCCTGGCTGAAGGCGATCTGGGTGGGAATGCCGGCCGGGCCAGCCTTGTAGAACGTGTGTACTACTTCATCGTCGGTCTGGGTGATATCCCATTGCGCGATGGCTTCGGCCAGCGTGCGTGCGTGCACGGTGGCCGCATGTGTATGCAGCAGGCCGCCGCGCGCGAGCTCACCGAGAATGGCCATGATGCCGCCGGCACGATGCACGTCTTCGATGTGGTACTTGGGCGTGTTCGGCGCGACCTTGCACAGCTGCGGCACGCGTTTGGACAGGCGGTCGATATCCTGCATGCCGAAGGCAACCTCGGCTTCCTGCGCGGCAGCGAGCAGGTGCAGGATGGTATTGGTCGAGCCACCCATGGCGATGTCCAGCGTCATCGCATTTTCGAAGGCTTCAAAGGTGGCGATGCCGCGTGGCAGGGCGGTGGGGTCTTCGCCGCCATACCAACGGTGGCACAGTTCCACCGCCACGCGTCCGGCACGCAGGAACAGCTGCTCGCGGTCGGCGTGCGTGGCGACAACCGTGCCGTTGCCGGGCAGCGACAGGCCCAGCGCTTCGGTCAGGCAGTTCATCGAGTTGGCGGTGAACATGCCCGAGCACGAGCCGCAGGTGGGGCAGGCGCTGCGCTCGAATTCGGCCACCTTTTCGTCGGAGGCGCTGTCGTCGGCGGCGATCACCATCGCATCGATCAAGTCGAGCTTGTGCTCGGCCAGCTTGGTCTTGCCGGCTTCCATCGGGCCGCCGGAGACGAACACGGTGGGGATATTGAGCCGCAGCGCGGCCATCAACATGCCGGGGGTAATCTTGTCGCAATTGGAAATGCACACCAGCGCGTCGGCGCAATGCGCATTGACCATGTATTCGACCGAGTCGGCAATGATCTCGCGGCTGGGCAACGAATACAGCATGCCGTCATGGCCCATCGCGATGCCATCGTCCACGGCGATGGTGTCGAACTCCTTGGCCACGCCGCCGACGCGTTCGATCTCGCGCGCGACCAGCTGCCCGAGATCCTTCAGGTGCACATGCCCGGGCACGAACTGCGTGAACGAGTTGGCGATAGCGATGATGGGCTTGTGGAAGTCGCCATCCTTCATGCCGGTGGCACGCCACAGGGCGCGGGCGCCGGCCATGTTACGGCCGTGGGTAGAGGTTTTGGAACGGTACTCGGGCATGGCGAATTCGACGGCTGATTGGCGAGCGGTGGCTGGCAATTAGAGCGCGTCGTGACTGTTGCTGCTGCAACCGTCACCGCACGCGCAGGTCCGCACGGTAGCACGCACGCCGGTGTGCACTCGAAGTGCAGCGGCGGGCGCTGCCGGCATGCCGTGCAGTTGCCGCTCATCGGTCATCGCCTTGCAGCCCGCACATGCGCGGCGCCGTTGGCCTGTCATGTAATGCGATGTAAACGTATGCGTCCGGGCATGCAGTGGCGGGAGTGCGAACCGGCGCGCAGATCCGGGCGCCGGGGCGCAGCCACCATCGACAGGGACCGCTGCGGCCGAGGGGAGCTGTGCCGGCGAGGATCTTTTCAACGGCACCGCAGGAGGCGCCCCGATGTCCGACCATCCATCTCCACGCCGCGCACTCACGGCATCATCCCATTCCACTGCGCCACCGGTCGCTGGCGGCATCAGCCGCCGGCGTGTGCTGCAAGGCGCGGCCGGCGCCGCCGTCGTGGCCGCCACCGGCTGGGCAGGCCGTGCAGCCGCGCAAAGCGCCAGCCTGCCGTTCGCTGGCCTCAACCTGTCCGGCCTGGCCTCCAATAGCTATGTGGAGAACGCCGAGATCGGCACGCATTACCGCGCCATCACTGCCCAGCATGTGGCTGCGGCAGGGCGCTGCCCGCTCTTCCGCCTGCCGACCACCGCCGCGCGCTTCACGCGTGGGCAGGGCGCGCCGTTGAACGAGAGCTACTGCACGCAGGTGCAGGACGCGCTGGACAACATCGCTGCGCGCGGCAAGCGCGCCATCGTGGAGTTGCACGATTACATGCGGCTGCCGCAGCGGGTGGCGGCCAAGAGCGGGTATCGACGCGATGCCAGCGGTGCAGTGGTCGACGCGCGCGGCAACCGCGTCGGCGATCTGGCGGCGGCCGGGCTGTGGGCCGACACCTACCCGCTGCGCAACTTCAATTACGTGGGCTATCTGGACAGTCGCGATCAGCTGCTCAAGCTCTACGAATACCGGGTGATCGGCACGCCGGGGTGCACGCTCTACAACGACGCCGGCTTGCCGGATCTGTGGGCGCGCATCGTCAACCGGTTCAAGCAGCACCCGGCGGTGTTCGGCTGGGGCGTCATGAACGAGCCGTACCAGGGCGCCGAGCGCAATGCCGATGGCAGCGTGCTGTCGATGGCCGCACATTGGCAGAAGACCGCCACCGCCTGCTCCAAGGCCATCATCGACCGCGATCGAAACCATTTCGTGTTCGTGTGCGGCAACGGCTATGCCAGCGCCCGGCGCTGGCAGGACGATTCGATGGACCTGTTCGACATCCCGGACCCGTACGATCGCATCGTGTACGAGGCGCACAACTATCTCGACAGCAACGGCAGCGGGGGCGGCAACTGGATCGGGTCCGGTGGACGCAACGAGGTGATCCAGCCGGACACCGGCATCGACATGGTCAACCCTTTTATCGAAGCGCTGCAGCAGGCAGGCAAGCGCGGTTACCTGGGCGAGCACGGCTATCCGGCCGGCAACCGCAGCGCGGAGGTCGCCACCACGCGCATGCTGGCGCATCTGCAGGCCTTCAACATTCCCAGCACGCAATGGTGCTTCGGCCCCGGGTGGCCGGATGACGACGTGCTGGGCATGAGCCGCGACGTGGGTGCGGACATCCAGGCCAAGTCCAACCTGGCTGCCGTGCAGGCGTTCTTCGACGTGCGCCTGTCCAGCTACATTCCGCCCCGCTAGCGGGTATCGCCGCCGCTGCCGGGAGGTGGCGGCGGTTTACACTGCGGCATGCACATGGACATTCCCTGCCGCGCCGGCTGCGCGGCCTGCTGTATCGCCCCCTCCATCAGTTCGGCCATTCCCGGCATGCCGCATGGCAAGCCGGCGGGGGTGCCGTGCGTGCAACTGGACGGGCAGGGGCGCTGCCGCCTGTTCGGCCTGCCGACGCGGCCAGCGGTCTGCACCAGCCTGCGTCCGTCCCAGGACATGTGCGGTGCATCGCGCGCCCAGGCGCTGGCCATGCTGACGGCACTGGAGCACGCCACGCAGCCGTAGCCGCGCACACGCCCGGTACCGTCACGCACGCGCCAGACGCACTGCCTGTGCTGCGGCTCAGCCGGCGGGTGAGGCGCCCAGGTATTGATCCTTGAGCCGCACGTAATGCTGCGCGGAGTAATGCAGGCTTTCGATTTCCTTGTCGCTGAGCGTGCGCGCCAGGCGTGCAGGATTGCCCAGCCACAGCTCGGCCTCGCCAACCACCTTGCCCGGGCCCACCACCGCACCGGCCCCGACAAAGCCATAACGTTTGACCGTTGCACCATCGAGCACGCAGGCGCCCATGCCGATCAGGCACAGGTCCTCGATGGTGCAGGCGTGCAGGATGGTGCCGTGACCGACGGTGACGTCCTCGCCGATCACGGTGGGGTAGCCGGCCTTGTTGAACGGGCTGTGGTGACTGACGTGGATGATGGTGCCGTCCTGCACGTTGGTGCGCGCGCCGATCTGCACATGATTGACGTCGCCGCGAATCACGGTGCCCGGCCAGACCGAGACGTCATCGCCCAGGCTCACCTTGCCGATGATGGTGCAGGCAGGATCGACGTAAACGCGGGCACCCAGCTGCGGGGTGTGGTCCAGGAAGGAACGAATCGGGGTCACGGCATCTCCGTCAAGTCAGCGTGCCGCCCACTGCGGACACGCCGCGGATGATACCTGCGCTGCGGTTGCTGCTGCGGCAGCGCGCCGCGCTGCAGTAACCAACGCACGAATGCACTGCGTGCAAGGTCGTTGGCAGACGTGGCCGGGTCGGTCGATGTGCAATGGGTCGTGTCGCGTCGCCAGAGATTCCAACGCCGCGAACGGCAAGCCACGCGATGCATGCGAAGACATCGCAGCGCGGGCCAAGCGCATCTACGCATTTCCGATACGCGCACAGCGCTGCGGTCATCGGCCTTGAACCGGCTGTGCAATCGGCTAGCGTGCGCAGGCGGTCGCAACACATCGCGCATCGGTGATTGCATGCATCGTGGCGCCGCCGCGCCGCCGCGCCGCCGGTCTCGCACACTGCGTCGTTCAACGGCGCCTGCAGCGCCTTCGAACCAACCCTCTCTCATCACAGGACATGCCAATGCCTCAGCACACTGCATCGTTCGGGCATTTCGCGCTGGAGCGCATGACGCCGTTTCAGTGGAGGGCCGTCGCGGTATGCGTGTTGCTGACGATGCTCGACGGCTTCGACGTGATGGCGATGGCGTTCACCGCACCGCATGTGTCGGCGGACTGGCAGCTGTCGGGCAAGCAGCTGGGCATGCTGTTCAGCGCGGGCCTGATCGGCATGGCGCTTGGCGCGCTTGGGTTGGCGCCGCTGGCCGACCGCATCGGCCGTCGCGCGCTGACGCTGGCGTGTCTGGCCATCCTGACCGTCGGCATGGGCTTGTCCGCGCTGGCCAGCACTGCATGGCAGCTCGGAGCGCTGCGGCTTCTGACCGGTCTGGGCATCGGCGGCATGTTGGCCTGCGTTGCGGTCACGGCAGGGGAGTTTTCCAGCCCCCGTTGGCGCAACACCGCCATCGTGCTGCAGGTGACCGGCTACCCGGTCGGTGCCACGCTGGGGGGCACGATTGCCGAACTGTTGATGCAGCAGTGGTCGTGGCCGGCGGTGTTCGTGCTCGGGGCGGTGGCATCGTTGCTGTGCGTGCCGTTGGTGCTTGCATTCCTGCCCGAGTCGCTGGAGTTCCTGATCATGCGCCGGCCACCCGATGCCGTCGCGCGCTTCAACGCCGTGCTGGCGCGGATGGGAATGCCGCCGCACGACGCATTGCCGCCGCTACCGCCGCAGTCAGCCACGCAGGTACAAGGTTATCGGGCCCTGTTTGATGCTGCCATGCGGCGGCACACGCTGCTGATCGCGCTTGGTTTTTTCTCGCTGATGTTCGCGTTTTACTTCGTGATCAGCTGGACGCCGAAACTGCTGGTGACCGCTGGCGCGTCGGCCACGCAGGGCGTCACGGGCGGGGTGCTGTTGAATCTTGGTGGCATCGGCGGCGGCTTGCTGTTCAGTGGCTTGGCATCGTGCGTGCGGCTGTCGCGCCTGACCATCGGGTCCCTGTTGCTGATGGGCCTGGCGATGCTGGCCTCCGGCCTGTGCAGTACGCAGTTGAGCTGGGCGCTCGCCTTCGCCCTGCTTACCGGGGCCGCGATGTTCGCGGCGGTGGGCGGCATGTACGCCATCGTGCCGATCGTCTTCGACGCTGCGGTGCGCTCGACTGCGCTGGGCTGGGCGATCGGGGTGGGGCGCTTCGGGGCGATCCTGTCGCCGTTCTGTGCCGGGGTACTGTTGGACGCCGGATGGTCGCCGGCCATGTTGTATCTGGCCTGTAGCCTGCCGTTGCTGTTCGCCGCCGTCGCCGTGCTGGCGATGCGGTTGCCGAACCGCTGAGCAACCCGGGAACAGCCGTGTCCGGCATCACATCCTGACCCTGCGTAGACCCGCCGCGGGCCAAAGAAATCGTGCCAGGTGCCGATAACACCGCAGACCGCCAAGTCGTGGCGGGCTTCCCTGGACATTGTGCAAACCAGCGCCGGCATGCTCAGAACCATCGACTCAGATCAACTCCGTCCCGGCATGTACGTGTGCAAGCTGCTGGGCGCGTGGGTGCACCATCCGTTCTGGAAGACATCGTTTCTGGTCGATTCCGACGATGTGGAGAAGATCCACGACAGCCGCATCGAGCAGCTGGTGATCGACACCGAGCGCGGGCTGGATGTGGAGGCGCCCACGAGCTCCGGCGCGTCCGCCGCACCGGCCGTGCCGCCGAGCCCGGCGCCTGCCCCGGCACCTGCGGCGCCCGAACCGCCGGAGCCTGCCGCCGCGCCGCGTGGCGTGCGCACCAACAGCGTGACCGCCCAGGTCGGCATCGAAGCGGAGGTGGTACGCGCACGCCGCATCTTCGAAGACGGCCGCGACATGGTCGAGGCGATGTTCCGCGATGTGCGGCTGGGGCGCACCGTCGACACGGAAGCGGCCATGCCGCTGGTGGAAGCCATCAACGACTCGGTGCTGCGGCATCCGCAAGCCCTGATCAGCGTGGCGCGGCTCAAGACTGCCGACGATTACACCTATCTGCATTCGATGGCCGTGGCGGGGCTGATGAGCGGTTTGGCGCGCCAGCTCGGCCTGCCCGAATCGCAGGTGGTGGAAGCGGCGATGGGCGGCCTGCTGCACGACATGGGCAAGGCGGTGACACCGTTGGAAATTCTCAACAAGCCCGGCCGGCTCACCAACGAAGAGATGGAGATCATGCGCCAGCATCCGCTGGACGGCCATCGGCTGCTGGTGGCCGGCGGCGTGCAGAACGCGGTGGTGCTGGAAATCGCGCTGCATCACCACGAAAAGATGGATGGCAGCGGCTACCCGAATCAATTGGTGGGCGAGAAGATTTCGTTGATGTCGCGGATGGGGGCGGTCTGTGATGTCTACGACGCCATCAGCTCGGACCGCCCCTACAAACGCGGTTGGGATCCGGCCGAATCGCTCAAGCAAATGGCTTCCTGGAAGGGCCATTTCGACCCGGTGGTGTTCCAGGCCTTCGTGCGCCGGCTGGGCATTTATCCGGTCGGCTCGCTGGTGCGGCTGGAGTCGCAAAAACTTGCGGTGGTGATCGAACAGACGCCCGATGCGCTGCTCAAGCCCAAGGTGCGCGTGTTCTATTCGGCCAAGCTGCGCAGCCACGTGTTGGTGCAGGACATCGACCTGTCGCGTCCGGACTGCCATGACCGCATCGCGCAGATGGAAAGTCCTGCCGACTGGGGCTTCCGCGATCTGGAAAAGCTCTGGCTGCCCTGAGCGGGCTGCACAGGCATTGAGCCGGCGGTAGCCGTCGCGATCATGCGCACGGTGCATTGTGCGTGCCGATCACCGTGACACCCCCCTGGACAGAAGCGCCACGCGTCCATGCGATGCGCTTGCGTCCTGGCTGTGCCCGTGACCGCCAGGCCCGCGAGCGATGTCGCTAGCGAGCGCGACCATGCTGCGCTGCAGCTTGGCAATGTAGTTATGATCAATAACTATTCCGGAACGCAATCACTTGCCGACCGGAACCATGTCTCAGCCTTGCCCGGATCACCGCCGCCCCCCATCCGCCGCAGCGCTGGCCCGCCGTTGCACGCTGCGTGCGTGGCAGGGTGGCGTGGCTGACACGCCGGCGGCGCGTGCACCGGCAGCGCGTCCGACCACATCGGCAGGCCCGGTGGCGTCTACAATGCCGTGCACGCCGTCGATCGGCGTTGCGGATGCGGCGCATTGCGCGTACCGGTCCGCCCGCTGCCTCAGTCGCGAGAACCGCCATGCCCGTCACCGCCCTTGCTGCGCCCTTGCCCGATGCCGTCACCACGGTGGATCAGGCGCGGCTGCTGCGGTTGCTGGGGTATCGCATCACCCGCACCGAGTTGATGGTGCGGCGGATGTTTCAGGAGTGCGTGGCCGCGTTCGATCTCAAGCCGGTCGACTTCTCGCTGCTGATGCTGGTGGATGGCAACCCGGGCATCAACCAGCGCCAGATCGGCGATGTGCTGCACGTGTCGCCGCCGAATCTGGCGATCGTGGTGGCCAGGCTGGTCAAGCGTCGCCTGCTGCGGCAGGTGCGTGGGCGGCAGGACCGGCGCATGCAGCACCTTTCGCTGACCGCGGCCGGTGCCGCGCTGCTGACCGCCGCCGAGGCCGAAGTGCTGCGCATGGAACAGCAACTGAGCGCCGTGCTCGGTTCCAGCGAAGCACCGTTGTTGCGCGCCCTGGACCGTCTGGATCGTCTGGACACGCCGTAACCCGCCTCCGTCGGCGGCCTGTCGCCCGGCAGCGATTCTCAACGAACGTTTCCACTGCGCGTGCTGTGCGTCGCGCGGCGCGCGCGCTTGCCTGACGTTGGTGATGTGGCACGCACCGCGGTTCCTTTCCAATGCGGGAGATCTCTGCAGTGATTGAATCATCGGTGACGCTTGGTGTGGGTGTGGCGGCAGGTTGGCGGCTGCGCGCGTTGCTCGGCCTGGCGGCAGGCCTGGCGACGGGCGCGGCGCCTGCGCAAAGTGCGCCACAGAGCGCGGCGCTGACCAATGGCATCAATACCGGGGGCACCAGTTTCCTGGATGGCTTCACCAGCACCACGCCAGGCCTGGCGGTCGTCACCTACCTGCGGCACAACGCACTGGATGCCATCAAGGACGCCCGTGGCAACGATATCCCGGTGTTCGACAACCCGCGGATCGATTCCACCGTGCTGCTGACCCAGTTCGCTTACGTCACGCCGTATCGATTATTCGGCGGGTCGCTGGGCATCACTGCGCTGGTGCCGCTGGTCAATCTGGATGCGTCTTTCGGCCGCAACAGCATTGCCACGCTGCGCGACAATGGAGCCGGCGTGGGGGATGTGACGTTCGGGCCGTACCTGCAAATGCCACCGGTGATACGCAACGGGCGAGCGGTGTTCTCGCAGCGGTTCGAATTCGACGCCGTGGCACCGATCGGCAAGTACGACGGCCATCGCGATCTCAACCAGAGCTCCGGTTACTGGTCGCTTATTCCAAGCTACGCATTCACGGTGCTTCCCACGCCCCGTTGGGAAGTCAGTGCACGCATCAACTACATCTACAACTTTCGCAGCGAGCGCCGTCCGACCTTGCCGCCAGGCTTCGACTTCCGCAATGGTCAGGCAGGCGACGCGGGATGGATCAATTTCGCCACGTCCTGGGAAGTGGCACCGAAGCTGCGGCTGGGCATCAATGCGTACTACCTGACCCAGTTCCGCGACAACCGCACCAACGACCAGCGTGTGCCGGATAGCCGTCAACGCGCGTTCTATGCAGGGCCGGGTGGCGTGTGGGCTTTTGATGCAAAAAACATCGTGTTCGCCAACGTCTATCTACCGGTGGAAGTCAGGAATGCCGCGTCCGGCAACAACGTCAATTTCGAGTATGTCCATGTGTTCTAGCGCCGGCACGGCTGGCTCCTTCGGAGGATGGCAATGAATTTGCAGAACAAGACGATCGTGGTGACCGGCGTGGCGTCGGGCATTGGCGCGGAGGTTGCACGGCTGGCGCGGTTTCACGGCGCCAAGGTGATCGGCGTCGATCGCATGCCCGTGCAGATGACACTGCACGGCTTTCATCAGGCCGATCTCGGCGACCCGGTATCCATCGATGCCTTGGTGAAGGCCTTGCCGGATCACATCGATGCCCTGGCAAACATTGCCGGCGTGCCGGGAACCGCGCCGCTGGATGTGGTGGCGCGGGTGAACTATCTGGGCTTGCGCCACCTGACCCAGGGGCTGCTGCCACGCATCGTTTCTGGCGGTTCCATCATCAATGTCGCCTCGATCCTGGGCGCCGAATGGCCGCAGCGTCTGGAGCTGCACAAGCAGCTGGCGGCAACTGACAGCTTCGACAGCGGCAGCGCGTGGCTGGCGGCGCATCCGGTAGCGCACGACACCTGCTACCAATACTTCAAGGAGGCGTTGATCGTGTGGACTTTGCTGCAATCGCGGCCCTGGTTCGCCGACCACGGCGTGCGCGTGAACAACGTGTCTCCAGGTCCGGTGTTTACCCCGATCCTGGGCGATTTTGCCGCCATGCTCGGCGAGGAACGGGTCAAGGCAGACGCCAAGCGCATGACCCGCCCGGCGTATGCCGATGAAGTGGCCGAGGGCATCGTGTTTCTCGCATCCGACGCTGCCCGCTGGATCAACGGCATCACCCTGCCGATCGATGGCGGGCTGGCTTCCACCACGCTGTAATCCCTACACGCTTTAGCAGGAGGCTAGACCATGAATGCTCTTTCCAGCGCAACCGCCGCTGCGACCGACACGCCCGCGTGGCATGGCTGCATCTTCAATGGCGACTGGGTGCCCGGTCGCGGTGGCAGCTTGCCCATCCACGAGCCGGCAACCGGCGCCTTGCTGCATGAAGTCGGCAAGGCCGACCTGGCCGATGTCGCCGCTGCCATCGCACAGGCCAAGCAAGCGCAGCGTGCCTGGGCCGCAACACCGCCGCGCGAACGCGCGGCCGTGTTTCATCGTGCTGCGCAGGCAATGCAGGCACGCAGCGCCGAAGCCACCTTGCTGATTGCGCGCGAAACCGGCGGCATCCTGCCCAAGGCCCAACGCGAGGTGGACGAATCGGTGGTGTTCTACCAGCAGGCCGCTGCCATGCCGCTACAGGCCAGCGGCCAGATGTTGCCGACGGCATCCGGCCAACTCAGCCTTGCACGCCGCCTGCCGTTGGGCGTGATCGGGGTGATTTCGCCGTTCAATTTCCCGTTGATTCTGTCGCTGCGCTCGGTGGCGCCGGCGCTGGCGATGGGCAATGCGGTGATTCTCAAACCCGACCCGCGCACGCCCTACACCGGCGGTGTGATCATCGCGCAGGTGCTCGAAGACGCCGGCCTGCCGAAGGGCTTGCTGCACGTGTTGCATGGCGATGCGCCGATTGGCCAGGCGCTGGTGGAATCGCCGGATGTTCCCATGATTGCGTTCACCGGTTCCACGGCCGCCGGCCGCCGCATCGGCGAAATTGCCGGACGCCACCTGAAGAAAGTCTCGCTGGAACTGGGGGGCAACAACGCAGTGATCGTGCTCGACGACGCGGATCTGGACAAGGCTGCCTCGGCGGTCGCATTCGGTGCGTATATGCACCAGGGCCAGATCTGCATGGCGACCGGGCGTGTGCTGGTGCACCGCAGTGTGGCGCAGGCACTGACCCAACGGTTGGCCGACAAAGCGCGCCATTTGCCGGTGGGCGACCCGGTCAGCGGCACCGTGGCGTTGGGCCCGATCATCGACCAACGCCAGCTGCAGCGCGTCGTCGACATCGTCGGCGATAGCGTGGCAGCCGGCGCGGTCGTGGAAGCGGGCGCCACCCACGAAGGCCTGTTCTACGCGCCCACGGTGTTGTCCAACGTGCGCCCGGGCATGCGCGCGTTCGACGAAGAAGTGTTCGGGCCAGTGATCAACATCACCGTGTTCGACATCGACGACGAAGCGGCCGAGCTGGCCAACCAGGGCGAGTACGGGCTTGCGGCAGGCATCTTGTCGGCATCGGTCGCGCGCGCGCTGGCCCTGGGTGAGAAGTTGCACACCGGCCTGCTGCATATCAACGACCAGACGGTGGCTGACGAGGTCGTCAATCCATTCGGCGGCACCGGTGCATCAGGCAACGGCACCAGTGTGGGCGGCCCGGCCGATTGGGAGCAATACACGCACTGGCAGTGGCTGACCATCAAGAGCGACGTGCCGCAGTATCCGTTCTGATCGCAATGGCTTGGTGATGGAGTGGCTGGTTCTGCCTCTCCATCGCTGCAGGACGACGGTCTGTGCTGAACCTATTCGCCTTGGTCACTTGTGTAGGCCTGGCATGGCTTTTCTCAGACGCAGCCGGAAGCTTGGTGAGTCGAGCGTGCGGTGCCTCACCGCTCGCGGAGCACGCCGTGCATCCATCCATTGAGCCTCGATGGCGGCATCCATGCCGCCAACGGTCCCGCCATCGGCAAGGCCACCGCACCAGGACGTTTGTCGGCAGTTTGATGCGGGATGCTCCTGATACGCAGGCGCCGCTGCACTGCGAGCGGGCGTCGCCTGTCGATTGCACTGACAGACCGGACCACTCGACTGGTCCGTAGCCGCTCACCGTCGCAGAACCATTGCTGGCATGGACGCCGCCACGGCGCTTGCATGGACGTACTTGCAGCGTGTCCTGCGACGATTGGCAGGCAAGGGCCTGCAGCAAGTCTGCAAATGCTTCTCTCTACAACGCGCACAGCGATTGAGTGACGTCGTTCGGTTGGTCGCTTCTGCTAACCGGCGCGAAGGCGCGTCGGCGAGCAACCGGCGTGCCGTGCGAAGTAGCGGCTGAAATAGGCAGCGTCGAAAAATCCAAGGCTGGCGGCAATCTGTTGCACGCTCAGGCTGGTGTAACGCAAGCTGCGGCGTGCTTCCAGCATGATCCTGCGCTGGAGCAACTGCAGTGCAGAGGCGCCAGCCAGGCGCTGGCACAGCGCGTTGAGGTGACCGGGCGTCAACCCAAGTTGATCGGCATATCGCGAAATCGGCCAGTGGGCGCGGTAGTGCTGGTCGATCAAGCCTTGATAGGCGCGCAGATGGCGCAGCGCCGGGTCGGCCTGCGGGCTGATTGCTGCGGCATGCCGGGCGCGTTCCAGTGCCGTACGCGCCATCCAGATGACCAGCTGCGCCGCGGCGGCCTGCGCTGCGATGTCATAGCCGATCGAACGGCGTGCGTGGTCCTGCGCAATGCTGCCAAACAATACATCCAGCCATTGGCGTGCAGGCTGCGCGTGCACAACGGCTGGCGCGGCCATGACCTGTTGCAGGAATGGCGCAGCGTTCAGCGCAGCCCTGACCAGCGGCATGCACATAGTGATGACGTGCCCACGCACTGCCGAGTCGAAGCCAAAACCATGCACGCAAAGCGGCGGAAGCCACACCACGCTGGCACCGCGCAGGCGTTGGGTGCGCCCGTCCAGCTGCAGCGTGGCCGGCCCGCGTTGCAGCTGGACCAGTTGCGCCAAATCCTCGTGTCGGTGCGGCACGATCTGCCAGTCGTGCAGCCGGCTGCGTGCGGCAATCGATTCCCAATGCAGCAATTCCGCGGCATCGGCGTGTTGCTCGCCGTACAAGCCGAAAGCGGGGACGGCGGCGGGGTCGGGCACGGATGTGGCCATCGTCGAAAAGTCCAAGCACTGCACGCAATCATCCCTTCAATGCAGCGCTTTGGCTACCGACACTGCACGCATCGTCATCCAGGCCAGGAGCAATGCATGCGAACGCAGGTTGCGATCATCGGCGCCGGCCCATCCGGCCTGTTGCTGGGCGAACTGTTGCGGCTGGCTGGCATCGACTGCGTCATCATCGAGCGGCAAACGCCCCAGCATGTGCTGGCGCGCATCCGCGCCGGGGTATTGGAGCAAGGCAGTGTGGAACTGCTGCAGCGCGCCGGCGTCGGCGAGCGCTTGCAGCGCGAGGGCCTGCTGCATCACGGCTTCGAATTGTCCCTGGACGGTCAGCGCGAGCGCATCGATCTGCTGCGCGGCTGCGGACGTGGCGTGACGGTCTACGGGCAGACCGAGGTCACCGCCGATCTGATGCATGCGCGCCAGCGCAGCGGGGCACCGACGTACTACAACGCGCAGGACGTGACCCTGTGCGGTGTGGAAGGCGCCACGCCTGCCGTGGAGCTCACGCTGGACGGCCAGCGCAAGCGTCTCGAGTGCGACTACATCGTCGGCTGCGATGGTTATCACGGCGTCAGCCGAGCCAGCATCCCCACCGAGCGGCTGCGTCTGTTCGAGCGCGTGTACCCGTTCGGCTGGCTTGGGGTGCTGGCCGATACCCCACCCGTGCACGACGAACTGATCTACGCACGCCATCGGCGTGGGTTTGCACTATGTTCGATGCGCTCGCCCACCCGTACGCGCTATTACATCCAGGTACCGGCCAGCGCGCAGGTGGAGGCCTGGAGCGATCAGGCGTTCTGGGACGAATTGCGTGCACGGCTGCCGTCCGCGTTGGCGGCGCAATTGGTCACCGGCGCATCGATCGAGAAGAGCATCGCACCGCTGCGCAGCTTCGTTGCCGAACCCATGCAGTACGGTCGCCTGTTCCTGGCCGGCGATGCTGCGCATATCGTGCCGCCTACCGGCGCCAAGGGGCTGAACCTGGCGCTTGGCGATGTGGGCGTGTTGGCGCAGCTGTTCGAGCGGTGGAAGACAAGCGGCGATGCCAGTGTGCTGGAACAGTATTCGACATTGGCCTTGCAGCGGGTGTGGAAGGCCGAACGTTTCTCGTGGTGGATGACCACGCTGCTGCATCGCTTCGATGACGAAGACCCATTCACGGCGCGGCTGCACGCAGCGGAGCTGGACTATCTGCTCGGTAGCGAGGCGGGACGCGCAACGCTGGCGGAAAATTATGCAGGTCTCCCGTTGACCGCGCTGGCCGATTGATCGGGCGTCGGTGATTGCTTAACGCCAGATACCGCCTGACGAATCTCCATCATCGCGCACGGTGGCAGTACGGATTCAACGCCGCCTTGGCTCCAGAAATGCGATGCGTGCGCACAACAGGCTTCCACAAACCGGCTTGCATGACACCCGTCAGCGCACATGCTCCGTGTCAGCCGACGCCCGCTCAATCGCAACATCCGGTCCATCCAGCACGCGGGGGCACAGCACGCGGGTGGCCACCATGCCGGTGATGTTTTTCTCACCAACTGCTGCGCAAGTGCCCAGGTGCATTTCCAGGCGTCTAGCGGGCCAATCAACGGCACCGGTAGGGTGGCGATGACGCGTTCATGCAGCTGTGCACACGCACGCGTCTTCCCCCCGCTCAACGGACACGTTGCTGGCATCTCCGATGAGCGCAATGCCACTCTCCACCCAGGAGTACTCCATGAAGAAGTTGCTCTCCCGTACCTTGTTGCTGGTCATGTTGGTCGCGCCAATGGCCGCGTTCGCGCAGACTGCGGTGACGGCCAATCCGAATCATCAGAAGATGCTGCTCGGCAGCACCTGGTATGAAACTGCCAACAAGCGGCTAGTCTACGATTTCTGGCGCACCGTGTTCGAAGCTGGCCAGGTGTAGTACGCGCCGATGTACATGGACAAGAACTACATCCAGCACAATCCGAACGTGGCCAATGGACGCGATGCGTTTATCGCCTTCCTGACCGCGTTCGTGAAGCCGACGCCGGTGCAGCCGCGGGTGCAATTGCCCTTGGTCGCCATCACCGCCGATGGCGATCTGGTCACCCTGGTGTCGGTGCGCACCTTGCCCAACCCCAACAAGCCCGGCACCACGTACACCACCACGTGGTTCGACATGTTCCGGATCGAGAACGGTCTGATCAAGGAACATTGGGACTCGGATACCATCGCTGGCCGTGCCAGCACCGGCGGCCAGTAACCACTGCTGCACACCAGGCTGCGTTGCCTAGCCCTGCGTGTGTCCTCGACGCAGAGGATTCGCTCGTCACAGCGCCCACCTCATGGTGGGCGCTGTCGTGTTGGCGACACCCGTGTCAGCTGATGCGGAACCCCATCGTCGCTTCCACTGCCTGCTGCCAGCCGGCGTACAAGGCCTCGCGCTTGTCGTCGGCCATGGCCGATTCGAAGCGGCGATCCACCGCCCATTGCTTGGCGATTTCCTCGCGGCTGCCCCAGAACCCGGTTGCAAGACCTGCCAGATAGGCCGCACCGAGCGCCGTGGTTTCCGCGACTTCCGGGCGGAGTACAGGCACATTGAGGATGTCGCTCTGGAACTGCGCCATGAAGTCGTTGGCGATGGCGCCGCCATCGGCACGCAGTTCTTTCAGTTCGATGCCGGAATCGCTCTGCATCGCGGTGAGCACGTCGCGGGTCTGGTAGGCCATCGATTCGACGGCTGCGCGCACGAAGTGTTCCTTGGTGGTGCCACGCGTCAGCCCGAACACCGCGCCGCGGATGTCGCTGCGCCAGTACGGCGCGCCCAGGCCGACGAAGGCCGGCACGATGTACACGCCGTCGTTGTCGCCGGCACGCTCGGCGTAGGCTTGCGAATCGCTGGCCTTGCCCAGCATGCGCAGGCCATCGCGCAGCCACTGCACCACCGAGCCGGCGACGAAGATGGCCCCTTCCAAGGCGTATTCGACCTTGCCGTCGATGCCCCAGGCAATCGTGGTCAACAAACCGGCCTTGGAAGCCACCGCCTTGTCGCCGGTGTTCATCAGCATGAAACAGCCGGTGCCGTAGGTGTTTTTCGCCATGCCAGGTTCGAAACAGGCCTGGCCGAACAACGCGGCCTGCTGGTCCCCGGCAATGCCGGCGATGGGCACCTGCTCGCCATAGAAATACTGGGTCTGGGTCATGCCATAGACCTCGCTGGAGGAGCGTACTTCCGGCAGCATCTGCGCCGGCACGTCCAGCATGGCCAGCAGTTCGGCATCCCATTCCAGGGTGTGGATGTTGAACATCATGGTGCGCGAAGCATTGGTGTAGTCGGTGACGTGCACCTTGCCGCCGGTGAGATTCCAGATCAGCCAGCTGTCGATGGTGCCGAATGCCAGCTCGCCGTTTTGCGCGCGTTCGCGCGCGCCTTCGACGTGGTCGAGGATCCACTTGACCTTGGTCCCGGAAAAATACGCGTCGATCAGCAAACCGGTCTTGTCGCGCACCATCTGCTCATGCCCGGCTTCCTTGAGCTGGGCGCAGATGTCCTTGGTCTGTCGCGACTGCCACACGATGGCGTTGTAGATCGGCTGGCCGGTGGCCTTGTCCCACACCACCGCGGTCTCGCGCTGGTTGGTGATGCCGATCCCGGCGATCGCGCGCGCATCGATCTGCGCGTTGTTGAGCAGCTCGGTGATGGTGGTATAGACGCTGGTCATGATCTCGCGCGGGTTGTGTTCCACCCAACCCGGCTGCGGAAAGATCTGGCCGAATTCGCGCTGCGCCACGCCGGCCACCTTGCCCTGGCGGTCGAACAACATCGCGCGTGAGCTGGTGGTGCCTTGATCGATCGCAAGGACGTACTGCTTTTCCATCGAAGATTCCTCGAACAATGCCGGCATTGGCGCACGGCGAGAAAGGTCGGTGCAGGCGATGACGACGCGTGGCCGTCATGGTTTGGCCACAGATAACGTCACGCGTGGCCAGGGTGATCGTTGACTTCGCTCAGCACCATCACAGCGGATCGTGTGGTTTGCCGCCACCCTGCAGATGGCGCACCCGCGCCGGCAGGAATGGCAGGATCAACCACTGATAGGCCAGCGCGCCGATCGGCCCACCGATCAACGGGCCAACGATCGGGATCCACCAATAGTTGTCCTTGGCCGGCAACGCGGCCTCGCCCCAGCCGGCGAAATACGCAAACAGGCGCGGGCCGAAGTCGCGCGCCGGATTCATCGCCCAGGCTTCCAGATAGCCCATCGACGCGCCTAGCGTGGCGACCAGCAAGCCGATCATCAACGCGCCGGAGTTGGCAGTCGGTGCGGCCTCGTTGAACTGCTCGGTGATGGCGAAGATGCCGAAGATCAGGAACGCGGTGATGATGATCTGGTCGACCAACGCGTGCATCGGCGTGACCGCCAAACCCGGTGCGGTGAAGAACACCCCGGCCGCGCCGCCGGCTTCGCGGGTGAGCTGCTGCACTTGGTTGAAGTGATCGATCACCGGCCCGTACAACTGATAGACGATGGCCGCGCCCAGGAATGCGCCGACGACCTGAGCGACCCAGTAGGGCACCACCTTCTTCCAGGAAAAGCCGCGGAACAGCGCCAGTGCCAGCGTGACCGCCGGATTGGCGTGCGTGCCGGACACCGAGCCGGTCACGTAGATCGCCAGCGTCACCGCCAGGCCCCAGGCGATACACACGCCCCAATAGGCGTTTTGATAGGGGCTGGGGTCGTACAGGATGTACATCGCCGCCACCGAATCGCCGAGCGCGATGATGATGAACATGGCGACCGCTTCGGAGATCAACTCACCCACGAGTTGCCGGCTCATGCGCGCATGCCCGCAAGGTCGATGATGCAGATAACAGCGTGCAGCACGCTTGCTTGCGCGCAGCGGTGGTCGGTGATGCTCATCTGGGGTGCCCTCCACGTGACTTGGGTGATGCTGGCTGAAGCGCCGTAATACGTTGCCGGACGACCCGTCCTCGCCGACAACGCGGTGTGTTCAAGCAGAAGCGACGTCGCGTTGCCGGATCGGTTGCGTCTGCAGATAGTCTTCCAGGCGCTGCCGCGCGGCCGCATCGATCCGCAGGCCGAGCTTGCTGCGCCGCCACAGAATATCGTCGGCAGCCACCGCCCATTCGTGTTCACGCAGGTAATCCACCTCGGCCTGATACAGGTCCGCGCCGAAGTGCGTGCCCAGATCGGCCAGGCTTTGCGCATCGCCGAGCAGTTGTTCGGCGCAGGTGCCGTAGTTGCGCACCAGCCGCTGCGCGGTCGCTGCCGGTAGCCACGGGCGCGCGCGGCCGACGCGTTCCAGCAAGCTGGCGATATCGCGCTGCTCGCCGCCCGGTAATGCTTCGCCACGCGCGGTCCACGCCGGCTTGCGTGCGCCCAGCGCGTGGGTCAGCCGGTCCACCGCCTCTTCGGCCAGCTTGCGATAAGTGGTGAGCTTGCCGCCGAACACGTTGAGCAACGGCGCACCCTCGGTGACCACTTCCAGCTGGTAATCGCGGGTCACTTCGGCTGCGTTGTCTTCGGCGTCGTCCAGCAACGGGCGCACGCCGCTGTAGTTCCACACCACATCGGCGGGGGAGATCTGCTGCTGGAAATACAGGTTCACCGCATCGCACAGATACTGCACTTCGGCCGCATCGATCTTCGGCGCGGCGGGGTCGGCCTCGTAGTCCACGTCGGTGGTGCCGATCAAGGTGAAGTCGTGCTCGTAGGGGATGGCGAACACGATGCGCCGGTCCGGTTGCTGGAAGATGTATGCATGGTCGTGATCGAACAGCTTGGGCACCACGATATGGCTACCCTTGACCAGCCGCAGTGCGTGTTCGTGCGGCACCGCGGCCACGGTGTCCAGGAACGACACTGCCCAGGGGCCGGCCGCATTGGCGAGCGCGCGCGCCTGCACCGTGCGGCGGCGGCCCTGGCGGTCTTCGAGCTCGGCATACCAGAAGCCCGCATCGCGCCAGGCACCGACGCAACGCGTGCGGGTGTGGATCTTGGCACCGCGCCTGGCGGCGTCCATCGCGTTGAGCACCACCAGCCGCGCGTCCTGTACCCAGGCGTCCGAATACACGAAGCCGGTGCGCAGCGACTCCTGCAGCGGCGCACCGACCGGGTGCGTCCGCAGCGATAGCCGGCGCGAGCGCGGCAGGCTGCGCTTGCTGCCGCCCAGATGGTCGTACAGGAACAGTCCGGCGCGAATCATCCAGGCCGGACGCAGGTGCGGTTGATGGGGCAGCAGGAAGCGCAACGGCCAGATGATGTGCGGGGCCAGCCGCAGCAACACTTCGCGCTCGGCCAGTGCCTTGCCGACCAGCGCGAATTCGTACTGCTCAAGATAGCGCAGGCCGCCGTGAATGAGCTTGGTACTGGCGCTGCTGGTGTGCGCGGCCAGGTCGTCCTGCTCGCACAGGCACACCGACAAACCGCGCCCGGCCGCGTCACGGGCAATGCCGACCCCGTTGATGCCGCCGCCGATTACCAGAAGATCGTACATCTCGCCCATCGGTGCCTCCGTCCGGGTGCGCTGACGAGCGAACCCAAGTTGTCATGTTCGAACATATTCGAACATCGAACCTTGCGGCGGCGTGAAGACGGTTGGCGCCAACGCGACCAGGGACAGGCACGCAAATCGGCTGTGGAAACGGAGATTAAATGCGGCTTATTGGCGAACTCGGTGGTTCTTGGCGGCCATCGCATAAAAACGATCAAAAACGAACATCCGCCTCAGTCGGTTGCGTTCGCGTCCGCCAGGTGCACCCGGGTGCCGGCCTCGGCCAGCACACTCGCCAGCTCCTGCGGCGGCGGCCGGTCGGTGAACCAGTCGTGCACCTGTGCAAGTGCGCCCAGCCGCACCATGGCGTTGCGGCCGAATTTGCTGTGGTCGGCGGCCAGCAGCACGTGCCGCGAGTGCTCGATGATGGCCTGCGCCACCCGCACTTCCTGGTAATCGAAATCCAGCAGGGTGCCGTCCAGATCGATGCCGGAAATGCCGATCACCCCGAAATCCACTTTGAACTGGCGGATCAGCTCCACCGTCGCCTCGCCGGTCACGCCTTGGTCGCGCCCGCGCACCACACCGCCGGCCACGATCACCTCGAAGCTGGGGTTGGCGCTGAGCATCACCGCTACGTTGAGATTGTTGGTGATCACCCGGAGTCCGCGGTGCTGCAGCAACGCGCGTGCGACTTCTTCGTTGGTGGTCCCCAGGTTGATGAACAGCGAGGCATCGTCGGGAATGAAGCGCGCAACACGTGCGGCGATGTGCTGTTTTTCGCGGGCCTGCAGCGCCTTGCGTGCGGTGTAGGCCAGATTCTCCACGCTGGAGGGCATGCTGACGCCGCCGTGATAGCGGCGCAGCACGCCGGCATCGCAGAGCAGGGTCAGATCGCGCCGGATGGTCTGCGGCGTTACCTCGAAGCGCGTGGCCAAACCTTCGACCTCGGCAAAGCCCTGCTGCCGCACCAGCGCCACCAATTGCTCCTGGCGCGGGTTCAATGCCGGCGCCGGGACAGTCCTGTAGTGAGTCGACTCCATGCGCAGATGATCGCGCATACGCGTGAGGATGCAAACACGGCCGCGTGCACGCAGCGCGCGATATGGGCTTGCGGGCGAACATCGGCCTGAAGCGGTGCACGCTTGACGATTGCCGGATGCGCTGCGCCCAGGCTTCGCGTTCCTGGACGCATCCGATTGCCCAGCAGGCTCGGCCAGGGCTCGGTAAGAATCATCGCCCTCGATGTGTGCTGCTGAAGCGCCAACGAGAAGTTGCCAGCATGCGTGGACACGGCAGTGGGTTGGCCGATGCAACGCGGGCGCCGCAAACGCGTTCCTTGCTGAAGCCCAGTATCAACCGCAGCCGCCAGACGATACGCGCAGCGATGTGCGCCTGCCGCTGCACCCCGGCGAGATGTGAACACGCAGGAGTGGCTGGCCGCCAAACGGCTGGACGGCCGGATTCAGCCCAGCGCGCTGCGATAGCCGGTGTCGATGCTGATGCTGCCGCCTACCGCACGCGACACGCAGGCACACAGCTTGCGATTCTCCCGGCGCTGCTCGTCGCTGAAGAACACGTCGCGGTGATCGATATCGGCGGAACTGTCCAGCACGTCCACTGCACACAAACCGCATTCGCCACGGCGGCACTCGGCGATCAGCTCCACCCCGGCATCGGCCAATGCGTCCAGCATCGATTCGTTTTCAGCCACCGGCACTTCCAGGCCCAGCTCCGGCAACTTCACCACGAACGCCTGCGCCGGCACCCGCCCGCTATTGCCGAAGGTTTCGAAGTGCAGGCGCGCACGTGGCCGTCCGGCGGCGTGCCAGTGCTGGCGCACCGCTTCGAGCATGCCCAGCGGGCCGCACACATACACCTCGGCATTGGGCGACAGGCGCGCCAGTTCGGCAGCCAGATCCGGCGGGCCGGCGCTGTCGTCGCATTGCAACTGCAAACGTTCGCCCAGCAGTGCTTCCAGCGTG
This sequence comes from Xanthomonas phaseoli pv. dieffenbachiae, assembly GCF_008639345.1. Taxonomy (NCBI): domain Bacteria; kingdom Pseudomonadati; phylum Pseudomonadota; class Gammaproteobacteria; order Lysobacterales; family Lysobacteraceae; genus Xanthomonas; species Xanthomonas phaseoli. The sequence continues at coordinate 290,047 of NZ_CP041380.1, forward strand.
CCGACATACGCCATTGCGCTGCGCGAGCGGCCGGCGTACAGCAGACGAAACGCGCGATGCCGGCGCGCCAGCCGCTGCGCCATGCCGATGATCGGGGTGATGCCGATACCGCCGGCGATCAGCAGGATTTCCTCGCCGCTTTCGTCCAGCGCGAAATTGTTGCTGGGCGGGGACATCTCCACCACGTCGCCCGGCGCAAGCGTCCACATCTGCAGCGAGCCGCCGCGGCTGTCGGGCATTTGTCGTACTGCAATCTGGTAGTACCCATCGGCACGCGGTTCGCCCACCAACGAATACGAGCGCACATCGTCGCGGCCATGCAACTGCAAACGGAAATCCACGTGGCTGCCCACCTCGAAGCTGCGCGCGGCGGTACCGGGATCGAGCACGATTTCGCGCACGCCCGGGCAGGCGTCGGCAATACTGACCACGCGGGCGCGATGCCACTGGGTGTCTTTACGCATGAAGGGCTCCAGGCAATGAGGTCTGTGGGCCGGCGCCGGCTGCGACGGGGCTGCAATGCGTCGCTGTGATCGATGACAGGGCGGTCCGCATGCGACGTGCTCAGCCCACCATGCGCAACGACAGATCCTGCGCGCGTTGTTCCTGCGCGATCAGGCGGTCGATCACGCGTCGCGCCCACATGCCGCCGGCATCGACGTTGAGGTTGTAGAAGGTGTGATCCGGGTGCGCATCGATGGCGCGTTGCTGCGCTTCCAGCACTGCTTCGTCTTCGCCGAAGACGCCTGTCACGCCCTCGCGGGTGAGCGTGGTCAGCGACTGGTCGTGCAGCGCGTAGTTGCGCATGAACGCCCAGAAGTAATGGCAGGTGGTGTCGGTTTCGGGAGTGATGGTGTTGAGCACGTAGCCGTTGACGCCCTGGCTGCGATCGCCCTCGGGCGCACCGGTGCCGGCGATGGCCACCCCCACATCGATGGCGATGGTGGAGGGCGCCTCGAAACGGATGATCTGCCAGCGATCGACCTTGCCGCGGTAGTCCAGGTGGCGGGCGATCTGGCTGGCCCAGAACGGCGGCGGGTCGATATTGCGCATCCAGCGCGACACGATGACGCTGCGATCGCCATGCACCACATCGAATGGCGCTTCGGCCACTTCGTCCTGGCCGATGCTGGAGCCGTGCACGAAGGTCTCGTGGGTCAGGTCCATCAGGTTGTCCAGCACTAGCCGATAGTCGCATTTGGCGTGGATGGTACGGCCATCGCCGGCCCACGCCGGATCGTGCGACCAGTGCAGGTCGGGGATCAGGCGCGTATCGGCCTTGGCCGGGTCGCCCGGCCAGATCCAGACGTAGCGGTGTTTTTCGGCCACCGGGAAGCTGCGCACGCAGGCCGAGGGATTGATGGTGTCCTGCGAGGGCATGTGCACGCAGCGCCCCTGCGTGTTGTAGACCAGCCCGTGATAGCCGCACACCACATCGTCGCCGCGCAGCTTGCCCATCGACAACGGCACCAGCCGATGCCAGCACGCGTCTTCGAGCGCAACGACTGTGCCGGCGGTGGTGCGGTAGACCACTACGTCCAGGTTGCAGAGCTTGCGCGGGCTGAGCACGTGCTTGATCTCATGGTCCCAGGCAACGGCATACCACGCGTTGAGGGGAAACAGCGGCTTGGACTGCGACATGACCGTGACTCCTGGGTATGTAGGCAACCTGGATGCGACGCGGCTTGCGCCGGCCTGCAGCTAGTTAGCGCGCATCGCAACGCTGGCGTCCGCTTGCGAGCGAAGTTATGTATACACCGGAGACAATGTGGGCGCGCCACTGGTCTGGCGAAATTGTGCGAATATCGATTCGAGTCACCGATTATCGGATTGACCGTCCCGTCGGCTGCGCCTACCGTGACCCCACGCTCGCTGTGCTGAAGGGAACGCAATGGCCGAAATCGTCGCTCTCGCCGACGCGGTGTCGCAGCTGATCGCCGATGGCGACTGCGTGGCGATGGAAGGCTTCACCCATCTGATTCCGCAAGCGGCCGGGCACGAAGTCATTCGCCAGCGCAAGCGCGCGCTGCGTCTGGTGCGCATGACGCCGGACCTGATCTACGACCAGTTGATCGGCGCCGGCTGCGCGACAGCGCTGCGGTTTTCCTGGGGCGGCAATCCCGGCGTCGGCTCGTTGCACCGGTTGCGCGATGCAGTGGAACACGCCTGGCCGCAGCCGCTGCAGATTCGCGAACACAGTCACGCCGATATGGCCAATGCCTATGTGGCCGGTGCGTCGGGGCTGCCGTTTGCAGTGTTGCGCGGGTATGTCGGTTCGGATCTGCCGCGCGTCAACGACAGCATCAGGTTCCTGCAGTGCCCGTATACCGGCCAGACACTGGCCACCTCGCCGGCCGTCAATCCCGATGTCACGGTGATCCACGCCCAGCAGGCCGATCGCCGCGGCAACGTGCTGCTGTGGGGCATTCTGGGTGTGCAGAAAGAGGCCGCGCTGGCAGCGCGCAAGGTGATCGTGACGGTGGAAGAGATCGTCGACAGCCTCGATGCGCCACCCAATGCCTGCATCCTGCCGCGTTGGGTGGTCGATGCGGTCTGCGTGGTGCCCGGTGGCGCCGCGCCCTCGTATGCGCATGGCTATTACGCGCGCGACAACCGGTTCTATCTGGCCTGGGATGCGATCGCGCGCGACCGTGCGACGTTCCAGGCCTGGATCCAGGCGCATATTCTCGACACCGACGACTTCGCCGGTTTTCAGCGCGTGTATGCACGGTCGCAGCAGCAGGTGGCCGCATGAGCGCCTACAGCACCAACGAAATGATGACGGTGGCCGCTGCGCGTCGCCTGCCCGATGGCGCGGTGTGTTTTGTCGGCATCGGCTTGCCGTCCACTGCCGCCAATCTGGCGCGGCTTACGCATGCGCCCGACGTCACCTTGATCTACGAATCCGGCCCGATCGGTGCGCGCCCGCAGGTTTTGCCGCTCTCGATCGGCGATGGCGAGCTGGCCGAAACCGCCGACACCGTGGTCTCCACGCCAGAGATCTTCCGCTACTGGTTGCAGGGCGGGCGCGTGGACGTGGGCTTTCTGGGCGCGGCGCAGATCGATCGCTACGCCAACCTCAACACCACCGTGATTGGCTCCTATGACGCACCGAAGACGCGGCTTCCCGGCGCCGGTGGCGCGCCGGAAATCGCGGCCAGCGCCAAGCAGGTGTTCATCATCATGCGCCAATCCACACGCAGCTTCGTTTCACGCTTGGACTTCATCACCACGGTCGGGCATCTGGACGGGGGCGATGCGCGCGCGCGTGCCGGCCTGCCCGGCGCCGGCCCGACCGTGGTCGTCACCGACCTGTGCGTGATGGAGCCCGACCCTGTGACCCGCGAACTCACCGTGACCTCGTTGCATCCCGGCACCACGCGCCAGCAGGTCAGCGCGGCGACCGGGTGGCCGATCCGGTTCGCCGCCGACCTTGCACACACCACGCCGCCCAGCGGTGCCGAGCTGGACGCCCTGCGCGCGCTGCAGGCACGCACCGATGCGGCACATGGCGCGCAGGCAGCGGGAGCCCAGGCATGAGCGAGGTGTATCTGATCGATGGCATCCGCACGCCGATCGGCCGTTACGGTGGCGCCTTGTCCAGCGTGCGTGCCGACGACCTGGGCGCAGTGCCGATCGCCGCATTGCTGGCGCGGCAGCCGCAGCTGGAGCCGGCCGCAATCGACGATGTGTACCTGGGCTGCGCCAACCAGGCCGGCGAAGACAATCGCAATGTCGCGCGGATGAGTCTGTTGCTGGCCGGCGTGCCGTCTTCGGTGCCGGGCAGCACGCTCAATCGCCTGTGCGGCTCGGGCTTGGACGCGATCGGCACGGTGGCGCGCGGCATGCGTGCCGGCGAACTGGATCTTGCCATTGCCGGCGGTGTCGAATCGATGTCGCGCGCGCCCTGGGTGATGGGCAAGGCCGACAGCGCCTTCGCCCGCACCCAGCAGCTGGAAGACACCACCATGGGCTGGCGCTTCATCAATCCGCGCCTGCAAGCCGTCTATGGCATCGAATTGATGGGTGAAACGGCAGAGAACGTGGCACAGCGGTATGCCATCGCGCGCCAAGACCAGGATGCGTTTGCCCTGCGCAGCCAGCAGCGCGCAGCGGCGGCGCAGGCGGCCGGTTTTTTCGATGGCGAAATCACCCCGGTGGCCGTGGCCGCGCGCAAGGGCGGCGATGCCTCCACCGTCGAACACGATGAAGCGCCGCGTCCCAACACCACCGCCGAGATGTTGGCCAAGCTCAAACCGGTGTTCCGCCAGCCCGGTACCGTGACGGCCGGCAATGCCTCCGGTCTCAACGATGGCGCCGCTGCCTTGCTGCTGGCCTCGGCGCAGGCCGTGCAGACGCATCGGCTGACGCCGCGTGCGCGTGTGCTGGGGTTCGCCTCGGCGGGCGTGGAGCCGGCGTACATGGGCATCGGCCCGGTGCCGGCCACCGAGCGTCTGCTGGCGCGCTTGAACCTGCGCATCGCGCAGTTCGATGCGATCGAACTCAATGAAGCCTTCGCCGCGCAGGCGCTGGCCTGCACGCGTGCATTGGGCCTGGCCGACGATGCCGCACACGTCAATGCCAACGGTGGCGCCATTGCGCTTGGGCATCCGCTCGGCATGAGCGGCGCGCGGCTGGCGCTGACCTTGCTGCGGCAGCTGGAGGCGGGCAACGGGCGGTTCGGGCTGGCCAGCATGTGCATCGGCGTGGGGCAGGGCGTGGCGTTGGCGATCGAGCGCCTGTGAACCGGCCGTTGCAACCTCCCTCGTCCTTCCCTCGCACCCATGTCGTTCGAGTCGTCTTGCTGCCGACGGAGATTCAAGATGCGCGATCCCACCGCTGAGCAACCTGCCATCGCCGCCGAACCGCTGCTCGGTTATCGCCGCAGCCGGCCCGGTACGCAGCCGGCCTACCTGCATCCGGCATACGCTTCCACCACCCTGCGCGGGCCCACGCGTGCGCCGATCGACCTGCCGGTCACGCTGTCGGAAGTCACTGGCCCGCGCCTGGACCGGCTTACGCTGGGCGCGCACGCGGCCGATCTCACTGCCGGTTTCAGTGGCGCGCCGCTGGGCGAGCGCATCATCGTCTCCGGCCGCGTGCTCGACGAAAACGGCAGGCCGGTCCGCAACAGCATCGTTGAAGTGTGGCAATGCAATGCGGCAGGCCGCTACCAGCACGCTGGCGACCAGCACGACGCACCGCTGGACCCCAACTTCCGCGGCACCGGCCAGGTGCTGACCGATGCGCACGGCCGCTACAGTTTCAAGACCATCAAGCCGGGCGCGTATCCGTGGCGCAATCACTACAACGCCTGGCGGCCGGCGCACATCCATTTTTCGTTGCACGGCGATGGCATCGGGCAGCGGCTGGTCACTCAGATGTATTTCCCCGGCGACCCGCTACTGGCGCACGACCCCATCTACAACTGCGTCGACGATGCGTTGGCGCGTGAACGCATGGTGTCCAGTTTCGACTGGGAAAATGCGGTCAGCGAATACGCATTGGCCTACCGCTTCGACATCGTCTTGCGCGGTCGCAAGCAAACGGTCTGGGAGTGACACGATGAGCCTGCATGCAACGCCGTCGCAGACCGTCGGCCCATATTACCGGCTTGGCTTGGAGCCGCTGTATCGCCAACAGATCGCACCTGCGCAGGCAGCGGGCGCGCATGTGCAGATCAGCGGTTGCATCTTCGATGGTGCCGGCGCGCCCGTGGCCGATGCGGTGCTGGAAGTGTGGCAAGCCGATGCTGCCGGCATCTATGCGCATGCGGCCGACCCTCGCTGCCAGGCGCACGACCCCAGCTTCGACGGCTGGGGCCGCGTGCCGACCGACGCGCACGGGCGTTTTTCCTTCAGCACCATCAAGCCGGGCAGGGTGGCGGGCCCGGACGGCAAGCAGCAGGCAGCGCATCTGACGGTGCTGGTGTTCATGCGCGGCCTGCTGCGCGCGGCGTCGACGCGGCTGTATTTCGCCGACGACCCGCAGCTGGGCAGCGACCCGATCCTGGCGCTGGTGCCGGCTGAGCGGCGCGCCACCTTGCTGGCCCAGCCGCTTCCAGGTGGTGCCTACACCTGGGACATCCACATGCAGGGTGAAGCGGAAACGGTGTTCTTCCGCTATTGATCCGCATGCCGATCTTGAAACGCCGTCTGTGTGCGGGGACCGCGCTGCATCCTGCCGGCACGCTGCCGCGCCAACAGCGCCAACAGCGCCAACAGCGCCAACAGCGCCAACAGCGCCAACAGCGCCAACAGCGCTACGCGCGCGAGTGCACAAGCGCCCGCCGCCACAAAACCGCCCAGGTCTCTCCGGCGGCACGCAATGCGCCATGACGGCGCACGCACACGCCTCAGGGGCGGCGGTCCGCGTGGCAAACGCGCGTGCACGCACCGCAAGTACGCATGGCCTCATCCACATCACCCCGGCAGTGGCAGGCGCGCCGCATGCATTGCCCTTTGGTCTAGTTGGCACCCTGGGACATCGGTGCGATGCTGCCGGCACGCCTAGAGATGCAATGCATGAGCGCGACATCTTCGTTGTTGGGATCCTTGTTCGGCGCGCCTGCGTGCGAGGCCTTGTTCGACGATGCCGCGCGCGTGCAGGCGATGCTGCAGTTCGAGTCCGCACTGGCGTGCGCCCAGGCGCAGTGCGGGGTGATTCCCGCCGAGGCCGCGCAGGCCATTGCCGCTGCCTGCGATGTGCAGCACTACGACCTGGCCGCGTTGGCGCAGGCCACGGCGCTGGCCGGCAACCCCGCCATTCCGCTGGTCAAGGCGCTGACCGCGCAGGTGGCCGCGCACGACAACTCCGCTGCGCGCTGGGTGCACTGGGGCGCGACCAGCCAGGACGTCATCGATACCGGCACGGTGCTGCAGCTGCGCGCTGCGCTCGATCTGTTGCTGCCGCGTCTGCACGCCCTGTGCGCCGATCTGGCGGTGCTGGCCGAAAGCGAGCGCAACACCGGCCTGCCCGGACGCACCCTGCTGCAACAGGCCGTGCCGGTCACCTTCGGGCTCAAGGTCGCCGGTTGGCTGGACGCCCTGCAGCGTGCGCAGCAGCGCCTGCACGGCTTGCGGCGCGATGCCCTGGTGCTGCAGTTCGGCGGCGCGGCCGGCACCCTGGCCTCGTTGCAGGGCCGTGGCCTGGAAGTGGCGCAGGCCTTGGCGAGCACGCTGGCGTTGCCGCTGCCTGCGCTGCCCTGGCATACCGCGCGCGACCGCATCGTCGAGGTCGGCTGCGCCTTCGGCCTGCTGGCTGGCACGTTGGGCAAGATCGGCGGCGACGTGGTGTTGCTGATGCAATCGGAGGTGGGCGAAGCGTTCGAGCCGGCCGCCACCGGCAAGGGCGGCTCGTCGGCGATGCCGCACAAGCGCAATCCGGTCTCCAGCGTGGCAGCGGTGGCTGCGGCCACCCGCGTACCGGGCCTGGTCGCCACCTTGTTCAGCGCCATGGCACAGCCGCACGAGCGCGCGGCCGGCCAATGGCATGCCGAATGGGACACCTTGCCGCAGATCGTCTGCCTCACCGCCGGCAGCCTGGCGCAGATGCAGCTGTGCCTGTCCGGCCTGGAACTGGATCGCACGCGCATGCAGGCGCATTTGGACAGCCACGGCGGGCTGCTCTACGCCGAGGCGGCGGTGTTCGCGCTCGCGCCACACCTAGGCAAGCCGCAGGCGCACGCCCTGGTGGAACAGGCAGCGCTGCGCGCGCAGGCACAGCAACGGCATCTGCGCGAGGTGCTTGGCGAGCACGCGCAGGTGAGCGCGGTGCTCACGCACGCGCAACTGCAGGCAGTGTTCGATAGCGCAAGTTGGCGCGGCATGTCCTCGGTGTGGATCGACCGCGTGCTGGCTGGATCTTCTTCCTGTTGACGGTGCCTCGATGGCTTATCTCCAGTTGCCCACGCATCGCCTGCATTACCGCCTGGACGGCACCGAAGGACGCCCCTGGCTGACCTTCTGCAATTCGCTGGGCACCGATCTGCACATGTGGGACGTGCAGATCGAAGCCTTCGCCCCGCACTACCGCATCCTGCGCTACGACCGCCGTGGCCACGGGTATTCGGAGACGCCGCCCGGCCCGTATGGCGTGGCCGACCTGGGTCGGGACGTGCTGGCACTGTGGGACGCGCTGGAGATCGCACAAAGCGATTTCTGCGGCCTGTCGATCGGCGGGCTCACCGGCCAGTGGCTGGGCCTGCATGCACCGCAGCGCTTGCGCCGGCTGGTGGTATGCGCCACCGCCCAGAAGATCGGCAATGCCGCCACCTGGGAAACCCGCATCGAACAGGTGCGCAGCGAGGGCCTTCCGACGCTGATCGATGCCACGCTGCAACGCTGGTTTACCCCGGAATTTGCCGTCAGCCACGCGCAGCGCCTGGACATGATCGCCGCTGCCTTCGTCTCCACTTCGCCGGCCGGGTACATCGCCTGCTGCCAGGCGGTGGCCGATGCCGATTTCCGTGGCGCGCTGGATGGGTTGAACCTGCCGCTGCTGGCGCTGGCCGGCGACGACGACCCGGTGTGCCCACCGCCTGACCTGCGCGAGATCGCCTATGCCGCGCCGGACGGTCATTACGCCCAGGTGCCCGGCCGCCACATCTGCAACCTGGAATCGCCGGCCGCGTTCAATCAGGCGGTGCTCGGCTTTCTTCAGGGCCAGTGAGCTTTCCCACCTTGCAAGGACCTTCCATGCACGAAGACGAACGTTATCAAGCCGGCATGCGCCAGCGCCGGCGCGTCCTTGGCGATGCACATGTCGACCGCGCGCTGGCCGCGCGTAGCGACTTCACCGAAGAGTTTCAGGACCTGATCACCCGCTACGCCTGGGGCAGCATCTGGACCCGCGACGGCCTGCCGGCCCACACCCGTTCGCTGATCACCCTGTCGATGATGATCGCGCTAGGCCACGATGAAGAATTCAAGCTGCACGTGCGTGCGGCGCGCAACAACGGCGTGACGCCTGCGCAGATCAAGGAAGTGCTGCTGCAGGCGGCGATCTACTGCGGCGTGCCGGCCGCCAACCACGCGTTCGCGCTGGCCAGGCCGATCCTGGAAGAGCAAGCCGCCGAGACCGGCGTAGCATCGACGGCGCAACCTCGGTAAGGTCGTTTCAGTGCGGTGGACAAAACGATGGCGCTCAGCGTCCGGCGCGCGTGCTCGGTACTCGGTGCGGCGTGGACCACCCGTCCACCGTGGTGCCTGGCGCGCCATCCACAGTCGCTTGCCGACTGCGCGCACGCATGTGTTGGCCACGCTCAATCCACTGTAACCGGAGACATCGCATGCTGCGTCGCCTGGTCTGCCTGCTGTTGTCGTCCTTGGTCACGGTGGCGCTGCACGCACAACCGCAACCCGGGCCCGGCACCGTGGTGTCGCAGGTGCGGACCGACGATGGCCAGACGCTGGCCGTGTGGTCGCGCGTGCCCGCGCAGCCGCGTGGTGCGATCGTGCTGGTGCACGGCCGCACCTGGAGTGCATTGCCCAACTTCGATTTGCAGGTGCCTGGCGAACCGCGTGACGCGCGCTCTGTCCTTGCGGCGCTCGCGCAAGCCGGGTTTGCTGCGTACGCGGTGGATCTGCGCGGCTACGGCGGCAGCCCACGCGACCGCACGGGCTGGAATACGCCCGCCCGTGCAGTGGCCGATGTCCGCAGCGTGCTGGCCTGGGTCGCGCAGACCCATCCCGATGTGCCGCCGCCCGCACTGCTGGGCTATTCCAACGGCGCGCGAGTGGCGTTGCTGCTTGCCCAGCAACAACCGCAGGCGATGTCTGCACTGGTGTTGTTCGGCTTCCCGGACGATGTGGATGCACCGCCCGCGCCGGAAGTTCCGGCAGCTCGGCCCGTGCGCGCACCCACCACGGCCGCTGCGGCCGGTGAGGACTTCATCACCGCCCATGCGGCACCACCGGCCGTGCGTGCGGCTTACGTCGCCCAGGCGTTGGCAGCGGACCCGGTGCGCACCGACTGGCGCGCGATGGAGCAGTTCGCCTTCCATCCCGAGCAGGTCGCAACGCTCCCGGTCTTGCTGTTGCGCGGCGTCGACGACCCGATCGCCACCCAGGCAGACAATGCTCATCTCTACGCACGTCTGCGCAGCGAAGATCGCAGCTGGGTGACCTTGCCGCACGCCGACCACGTGGCCCAGGTCGAAGACAGCCACGCAGCCTGGGTGGACGCGGTGGTGCGCTTTTTGCGCCGGCCGCGCTAAGCGCAGCGGACGGATGACTGCGCAGCCGCGAGGCGGGCGCGGCGCATGTTCGACCTGGCGCCTGCCAGTCGCAACTCCGGCGCCTGCACACATCCCGCGCCAGTGACGGATTGCGACGCTTCATCGCCGCTCCGAGCCGGTAGGCCCGCAGCACCGGGTGGCAGTCAATTCGCACCTGGCGTGCACGCGCGTTGCAACCCGTCGCCTGCCTAAGCGTCGTCCCACGCCAGATGCGCGCTTGCAAGTGCTTGACCTGTGCGATCGATCGCTGCACCGCCAGCGCAACGCAACGCAAGCGCCAGGTTGCATGCTGCGCCGGCACCGCCTTGTCAGGCTCTAGCTCAACAAGGTTCCCAGCCGTTGCGCTGCCCGCTTCAGCGGTTCCAGCAACTGCGTTTGCATCGTCTGCAGGCTCACCCGCCCGGCCTGGGCGCCGATGTTGAGCGCGGCGATCACTTCGCCGCGCAGGTTGCGCACCGGCACGGCGATCGAGCGCAGGCCGATTTCCAGTTCCTGATCGGTCAGGCACATGCCTTCGCGGCGCGTGCGCGCCAGCACCTCCAGCAGCGCCGAGGCCTGGGTCACCGTGCGGTCGGTCCGCGGACGCAAGGTGGTACGTTCCAGATACGCCTGCAAGGTGTCGCCGGGCAGCGCGGCCAGCAATACCCGCCCCATCGAGGTGCAATAAGCCGGCAGGCGGGTGCCCGGCCGGAGCCCGATCGACATGATGCGCACCGTTTCCGACCGCGCCACGTACAGCAGGTCGTCGCCATCCAGCACGCCCAGCGAACACGATTCGTGCAACTGGTCGCGCAGCCCGTCCAGGACCGGCTGCGCGGCCGCGGTCATCGATGACGCCGCCGCGTACGCGCCGCCGATCCCCAGCACGCGCGGCAGCAACACGTAGCCACGCCCTTGCTCGCCCACATAGCCCAGCTTGGCCAGCGTATGCAGCACGCGCCGGACCGCCGCGCGCGAGATGCCGGTTTCCAGGCTGATCTGCGACATCGTCACTTCGCGCGCGTGCTGCGCGAACACGCTCAGCACCACCAGCCCGCGGCCTAGCGAGGTCATGAAGTCCGGATCGCCCTGGGCGGCGGCGATCTGCTGCATCAATTCATGCGGCAGGCCACGCTCGCTGCCGGCCGCAACCACGGCGGCGGGACGTTTGCGGCGGCTGGAGGCGGGCTCGGGCATTAGGAGTGCGGTAGCGGACAGGTCCGTGCATGGTAAGCGCTCGCGCCATGGCATGCCCCGGCTCACACTCTGCGCGTGGGCATGTAAGCGCTTCACCCTGCTTGCCGCATAATCGTCGCTGGTTTGTGACGGATCGGTGCGCTTAGTCCATGAAAACCCCCAACGGCCTGCAGCCGCTGATCGACGACGGCGTCATCGACGAAGTGTTGCGACCACTCAAGAGCGGCAAGGAAGCCTCTGTCTACGTGGTGAGCGCAGGCGCCGAGATCCTGTGCGCCAAGGTCTACAAGGACATGGCGCAACGCAGTTTCCAGGCGCGCGTGCAGTACCAGGAAGGCCGTAAAGTGCGTGGCAGCCGGCAGGCGCGTGCGATGGGCAAGGCCACCAAGTTCGGCCGCAAGGAAGCTGAAACCGCCTGGAAGAACACCGAAGCCGACGCGCTCTACCAATTGGTGGATGCCGGCGTGCATGTGCCCAAACCGCGCGGCTATTTCCACGGGGTATTGCTGATGGACCTGGTCACCGATGACGCCGGTCACAGCGCACCGCGGCTGGGCGAGGTGGACCTGGAACCCGAGCAGGCGCGCGCCTTCCACACCAGCCTGATCGGCGATGTGGTCAAGATGCTGTCGCTGGGACTGGTGCACGGCGATCTGTCCGAATACAACGTGCTGGTTTCGCCCGATGGCCCGGTGGTGATCGACTTTCCGCAGGTGGTCAGCGCCGCCGGCAACAATGCCGCGCGCGACATGCTGCTGCGCGACGTGCACAACCTGCGCGACTGCCTGGGCCGTTTCGCGCCCGAGCTGCTGGACACCCATTACGGCGAAGAGATGTGGGCGCTGTTCGAAAAGGGCGAACTGCGTCCGGACAGCGTGCTTACCGGGCGCTTCAAGTTCGATACCCGTCGCGCCGATGTACGCGCCGTCCGTGCCTCGATCGAAGATGCGCGCCAGGAAAACCTCATTCGCCAGCAAGGCCGCGAAGCGGCTGCCGAAGACAACGACTAGGCAGCGCCACTGGCCGCTGCGCCGGCCGCTAGGTCCGCAACAGCAGCGCATCGGTCGCGATGCAATGCAGCAAATTCAACGCGCGCGCTGCGGTACCGGCACTGTCGTCGAGCGGCCGATCTACGCGTGGGTGGTCACTTTTCCCAGCAATTCCGGACTTTTTGCACTTGTGCCCGGCCCACCGGCCTTTCCGTCAGCACTAGTTAACGATTCGAATAGTGATGGTTCATAACAATCTGGCAAGCTCGACCATCGCCTATCGGAGAGTTCGTCATGTCGTTTGATCCTGATGTCGTGCGCCTGTTCGCCCAGCTTCAAGAGGCGGCGCAGCCGCCCATGGAAACCCTGCCGATCGAAGGCGCGCGCGCGATGATGCGCGCGGTGGGCGCGCAGTTCGGCTTCCCCCGCATCGAAATGGCCGAGGTACGCGATCTGCAGGCCGATGCCGCTACCGGTGCGGTGCCGTTGCGCTTGTATCGCCCCACCGGGCTCGCGGCCGGCCCGGCCCCGACCTGCCTGTTCGTGCACGGCGGCGGCGGTCTGGTCGGCGATCTCGAGTCGCATGACGATGTGTGCCGGCACCTGGCGGCGCGTGCCGGCTGTCAGGTGCTGGCGATCCATTACCGCCTCGCCCCCGAGCACCCGGCGCCGGCCGGCGTGGAAGATGTCATCGCCACATTGCATTGGCTGGTTGCGCACCCGGACACGGTCGGCGCCGATGTGCAGCGCCTTGCGATCTGCGGCGACAGCATCGGCGGCGCCATGGCCGCGGTTGCCGCACTGGCCGCGCGCGATGCCGGCATCGCCTTGCGTTGCCAACTGCTGGTCTATCCGCTGACCGACGCGCGCCAGGACAGCGGCTTGTATCCATCGCGCTCGCTCAACGCCGGCTTGCCACCGTTGACTGCGGCAGCGGTGGAATTCTTCAACCGCCATCTGCTGCCCGATATGGCGGTGGCCAACGACTGGCGTGTCTCGCCGATGCTGGCGCCGGATGTCGCAGGCGTCGCGCCTGCGCTGGTCGTGGTCTGCGACCGCGACATGCTTTACGACGAAGGCCGCGCCTATGCCGAGCGCCTGCGTGCGGCGCGAGTGGAAGTCACCCTGCACAGTTTCCCGGGCATGATCCACGGCTTCATCAACATGGGCAGCGTCTTGCGTGCTGCCGGTGAAACGCTGGACCTGGCGGCGTTGACGCTGCGCCAGCGCCTGCTGCCCGCGATCGAACGCAGGGCAGCCTGACAACCTGTGGCAGCCGTGCCGTGCCGAGGCGCACGCGCTGCCGCAACTCCGGCGGTGTCACTGCAGCGGCGGTGCGGGTGTCACGGCGTGCTCGCCCGCCTCGCAAAAAGAACACCTGGATGCAGGCATGCGCCGGCCTGCATGCCGGCGCCGATGGGCGCTGCGCACCACGCGGAGTGTCGCAGTCGGCATCGGTTGCTCGTCGGCAGTTCGCAGTTAACATCGAATCGGCTAGCGCATCGCAGCCCGGTGTCGATTGAACGCACCGCTTTCAACCTCGCCCTGCAACCGGCCCGCGCACGCGGCGCTCAGAAATTGAAGCGGAACGTGGTCATCAAGACGTGGTTTTCCCGATCCACCGCACGCGTGTTGACGAACTGATGCAGGTAACCGACGTCGGCGTTGGCAATGGCATTGAATTTCCAGTTGATGCCGACAAACACCCGATTCTGATCGAGTCCGCGCTGCGCGCCCCATCGCGTCTGATCCAGATTGACGAACACTTCGTCGAACGCCACCCACGACAATTGCGGACTGAAGCCGCTGGGGCGCACCGCGCGGATCATTTGCCGCACGCGATACCCTTCATCGCTGAAGCCTTCGCGGTGACGCTGTTCCAGGCGCGTGCGGCTGGTAATGGTGATCTCGGCAATCGGATCGAATTGATATTGAAATTGCCCCCACCAGCGATTTTCGCGGTTGGATGGCTGCCCGGCCGGATGGCTGATGATGGTGTCGTACCCCATCCAGACGCTGGCCTTGGGGTTGAGCCGGTAGAACACCGCCGGGCGCAGGATCAATTGATCGAACTGCTCGCCTTCTTCGCGCCAGCGCGGATGCACATCCATGCTCCAGTACAGGTTTTCGACCGGCAGCTTGCCTTGCGCATAGACGCTCAGCCAGTAACGCCCGTCTTCTTCGGTCTTGGCATGCGCCGGCCAACTGCATGCCGCTGTCAACAGCAGCAGGGCGCAGACGCTGCGGAAGAGTGCCGGCAACAACGTGCGAGATGCGTTCATGTGTCGAAATGTGTAGTCGTTGGCAAATCATAGCAATAACGCTTGAGCCCGCTTCAACCGTTCGGTCGGCTCAGGGCGCCTTTGCTCGTCCGCATGTTCGCGCATCGGGACACGCCATCGCTTCGCGATGACTGGCGCGGTCACCGCTGCCTTTACGGAATGGATGCCCCGACGATCGCTGACGACGGGCAGCGATCGTCGCGTCGATCACGCCACCTGGCTGCGGCGCGCGCGCTCCAGATGCACCAGCAGCAGCGAGATCGCCGCCGGCGTCATGCCAGGAATACGCTGGGCCTGGCCGATGTGTTGCGGGCGCACGCGTTCGAGCTTTTGCTGCACTTCGATCGACAGCCCGCGGACGCTGGCGTAATCGAAACCGTCCGGGATCGGCGTGGTTTCGTGACGTTGCTGACGCGCGATATCGTCGCGCTGGCGATCCAGGTAGCCGGCGTACTTGACGCTGATTTCCACCTGCTCGGCCACCTGCGTATCGGCCACGCCGGGCCCCAGGGTCGGCACCCGCATCAAGGTGGCGTAGGTGAGTTCCGGGCGCTTGATCAGATCCAGCACGTTGGTTTCGCGGCTGACCGTCACGCCCAGGGCGTCGGCCACCTCGCGGCCCAGCGCATTGCCCGGTGTGGCCCACAGTGCAGACAACCGCGTCGTTTCGCGTTGCACCGCCTCCTGCTTGGCCGCAAAGCGCGCCCAACGCGCGTCGTCCACCAGGCCCATCGCACGCCCGACGCCGGTCAGGCGCGCATCGGCATTGTCCTCGCGCAGCTGCAACCGGTATTCGGCGCGACTGGTGAACATGCGGTACGGCTCGGTGGTGCCGTGGGTAATGAGATCGTCGACCAGCACGCCCAGGTAGGCCTCGTCGCGGCGCGGCGACCACGCCGGCAGCCCCTGCACCTGGCGCGCTGCGTTGAGCCCGGCCAGCAGACCCTGGGCGGCGGCCTCTTCGTAACCGGTGGTGCCGTTGATCTGCCCGGCGAAGAACAGCCCGCCCACTGCCTTGGTTTCCAGCGAGGCCTTGAGCCCGCGCGGGTCGAAGAAGTCGTACTCGATGGCGTAGCCGGGGCGGGTGATGTGCGCGTTCGCAAAGCCGTGGATCGAGCGCACCAGCGCCAGCTGCACATCGAACGGCAGCGAGGTGGAAATGCCGTTGGGATAGATCTCGGCCACCTCCAGGCCTTCGGGTTCGACGAAGATCTGGTGGCTGGTCTTCTCGGCAAAACGCACCACCTTGTCTTCGATCGACGGGCAGTAGCGCGGGCCGATGCCTTCGATCTGCCCCGAATACAGCGGCGAGCGATGCAGCGCGTTGCGAATGATCTCGTGGGTTTGCTCGGTGGTCTGGGTGATCCAGCAGCTGACCTGGCGCGGATGGTCGCTGACCTGGCCCATGAACGACATCACCGGCAATGGGTCGTCGCCGGGCTGCTCGGCCATCACGCCGTAATCGAGCGTGCGCCCGTCGATCCGCGGCGGGGTGCCGGTCTTGAGCCGGTCGATCGCGAACGGGCGCTCGCGCAGGCGCGCGGCCAGCGTGGTGGCCGGCGGATCGCCCATGCGCCCGGCCGCGTACTGGGTTTCGCCCACATGGATCTTGCCGGCCAGGAAGGTGCCGGCGGTCAGCACCACCGACGGCGCTTGGAAACGCAGCCCGGTCTGGGTGATGACCCCACGCACGCTGTCGGCTTCGCTGGCGCCGTGATGAATGATCAGATCGTCCACGGCCGCCTGGAAGACGGTCAGGTTGGGCTGGGCCTCGACGATGCAGCGGATCGCAGTGCGATACAGGTTGCGGTCGGCCTGGCAGCGCGTGGCACGCACTGCCGGCCCCTTGGAGGCGTTGAGCGTGCGCCACTGGATGCCGGCCAGATCCGCTGCGCGTGCCATCGCCCCGCCGAGTGCGTCGATCTCCTTGACCAGGTGGCCCTTGCCGATCCCGCCGATGGCCGGGTTACAGCTCATCGCCCCCACCGTCTCGATGTTGTGGGTGAGCAGCAAGGTGCGCGCCCCTGCGCGTGCAGACGCCAGGGCGGCCTCGGTGCCGGCATGACCGCCTCCGATCACGATGACGTCGTAGCGATAGAAGGAGTCGGACATGGGCGTGGACCAGGAGCGGAAAAGGAAAAACGGCTGCGGAAGTATCGGCTGAAGGGCGGGTCAGGTCACTTGTCCGCTAAAAATGTGACGTAAATCACATTATGCGCAAGTGACCCTCAAGTTGGCATGTTTCGTGCGGATATCCCTACTGCACCCGTCGCGGCATTGCGACATGGGCGCAAAGGCTGGAATTGGAACAGGGGCCAGCCGCGCGTGCGATGGGGTAGCGTAAGGGTCGGTAGTCGGGGGACTGCCGACCCTTATTTTTTCCGATTCCTGCCAGTCGGCGAGCCCTCCGCTGCAGCGCCCGCCAGGCAACATCGAAACAAAAAACAGAAAGCCCCGGCATGCCGGGGCTTTCTGCTTTTGTAGGCGCCGATATCCGACAGGGCCGGAACAGGGGGGATCCAGATTTCCCTGTCGGACATCGACATAAGTCGTTCAGTGGGGCTGGCGCGGTCAAAAAATGACGTGGCGGGTCACACAGAGCACCTAGCTTGCGGCCAATCGTCAGCTGAACGCAAGCCCCCAATATCGCCAAATGTGGGCCAGGTCGCAGTCAGCGTCTTACGGAATCTGTTCGCGTGTGTTTCGCGGAGCGGTTTGCCGTTGGATCTCGCGAATGACACGCGGCGGAGCGCCGATCCGCGGTGGCGGCCGCGACGGCGGAGCGCCGGTCGCCGGCGGGCGATTGGGTTGCTGCGGCCGCGAGCCGCCGGGGCGCTGCCCGTTGTTGAACGAGCCGTTCGGGCGCGGCGGACGGTACTGCGGACGGCGATCGTACTGCCGGTAGTAGTAGCCGCCACCACCACGATAGACCGGGTACACCGGGTAGTCGTACAGGCCGATCGACCCGGCGCCATAGCCATATGGCAAACCATACGGGTTGCCGTAGAAGTACGGGGAGTAGCCGGGCGGATAGCGATACTGCACGGCAGGCGCACCACGGTAATAGCCGCCCGACCCACCGCCGGTGTAGTCGTAGGTTGCGCAGCCGCTCAGGGTCAACAGCCCGGCGGCGAAGATCAGACGGAATTTCATGAATGGTGCCCTCCTGCAACCATGGTGCCACTGTCGAACCGATGCATTGAATCGGTCCTTAATTGTGTGGCATTGCGATGCTTCGTCATCGATCCAGCATGCGCGGCGGCACTGCGTGCGACCCGTGAAGAGGAGGCGATACGTTAATCTTGCGGGCATGATCGAGACGGTCCCCCTTGCCCATTCCGACGTCCTGCAGGCTGCCGCGCGGATTGCGCCGCACTGCGCGCCGACACCGTTGCTGACATCGCACGGCCTGGATGCGCTCAGCGGTGCGCAGTTGTTCTTCAAGGCCGAGCATTTGCAGCGCAGTGGCGCATTCAAATTCCGCGGTGCCTGCAATGCCGTGTGGTCGCTGCCGGATGAGCTGGCTTCGCATGGCGTGGTCACGCATTCATCCGGTAACCACGGCGCGGCGCTGGCGCTTGCCGCACGTACGCGCGGCATCGGCTGCCATGTGGTGGTGCCCGAGGGCGCGGTAGCGGCCAAGCTGGCCAATATCTCCCGGAACGGCGCCACGTTGTGGCGTTGCGCGCCGACCATCGCGGCGCGGGAACAGATGTGCGCCGAGGTGCAGGCCGGCAGCGGCGCCACGCTGGTGCACCCATATACAGATCGCGCAGTGATCGCCGGGCAGGGCACCGCCACGCTGGAACTGCTGCATCAAAGCGGCGGGTTGGACGTGCTGGTGGCGCCGGTCGGCGGTGGCGGGCTGGCGGCCGGGGCCGCGCTGGCGCTGCGCTGCACGCCGGGCTGCGCGCTGGTGCTGGCCGAGCCGGCCGGTGCGGCCGATACCGCGCGCTCCCTGGCGGCCGGTCAGCGGCTGGTCGATTTCGTGCCGGACACTGTGTGCGACGGTCTGCGCGGTAGCTTGGGCGCGCCCAATTTCACGCTGCTGCAGCACGCCGGTGCACAGGTGATCACGGTCGACGATGCCGCGGTGGTGCAGGCGATGCGGCTGGTCTGGCAGGTGCTCAAGCAGGTGATTGAACCATCGTCGGCGATCACCCTGGCGGCGGTGCTGGCCGAGCCGGCGCGGTTCGCCGGGCGGCGGGTGGGGCTGATCCTGTCCGGCGGCAATGTCGATCTGGACGCCTTGCCTTGGGCCGCGGCGTGAGCAGGCGCTCGCGCGGGCTCGGCCTGTGGGGCTGGGGCTGGCGGTTGTGCATGCTGGCGCTGATCTGGCTGGTGGCGGTGGCCGGCTGGATCGTATGGGTCGGCGACCGCGATCAGGCCGCGCCGGCCGATGTCATCATCGTGCTGGGCGCGGCGGCCTACGATGCGCGCCCTTCGCCCGTGTTCGAAGAACGCATCCGGCATGCGCTGGATCTGTACGGGCAGGGTTACGCGCCGCGGCTGCTGTTCACCGGCGGTTTCGGCAACGGTGCGCGCTTTGCCGAATCGCAGGTGGCCCGGCGCTATGCGCTGCGCCACGGCATTCCGCCGGAAGCGATCGTGATCGAAACCGCATCGCGCACGACCCGGCAGAACCTGGAACAGGCGCGCACGTTGATGGAGCGGCACGGCATGCATCGGGCGATCATCGTCAGCGACCCGCTGCACATGGCGCGCGCACTGCGATTGAGCCAGGAGCTGGGCGTGGACGCGCTGGCCTCGTCCACGCCCAGCACGCGCTTTCGCAGCTTCCACACCAGCTGGCGCTTCCTGTTGCAGGAGGTGTATTACTTCCACCGCGATCTGGTGGTGCAAGGGCCGTGACCGCAGGCCTATGATGCGGCTTTCCCAGCGGGCAGGTTCGAGCATGAGCGAGACCCATCGGCAACACGCCATTGGCCTGGTCCAGGCCTACTACGCGGCATTCAACCGTGGCGACTGGGACGGCATGTTGGCGTTTCTGGCCGAGGACGTCGCCCACGACCTCAATCAAGGTCCGCGCGAAATCGGCCGCAACGAATTTGCCGCGTTCCTGCAGCGCATGAACGACAGTTACCGCGAGCAATTGCGCGACGTGGTCGTCATCGCCAGCGACGACGGCACCCGGGTCGGTGCCGAGTACGTGGTGCATGGCGTGTATCACACCACCGACGAAGGCCTGCCGGAGGCCACCGGGCAGCCCTATGTGCTGGTGGGCGGTGCGTTCTTCGAGGTGCGCGGCGACAAGATCACCCGCGTGACCAACTACTACAACCTGCAGGAATGGATTGCGCAGGTATCGCGCTGAGCGTATCGACCAGCGCTGCGTAGAAGCGCACCTGGGCGCAATGAGGCGTTACCGGCAATGCCTGGTCGCGCCCGGGTGCGCTCCTGCGTGATTAGTGCGGTATCGCGGCCGGAGCTACGCCGATGTAGGAGCGCGCTTGCGCCCAATGAGGCGTTACCGGCGATGCCGGTCGCGCCCAGGTGCACTCCCACGTGGTGGGCGGGGATTACAGCAACACGATCCCGATCACCACCAGGATGAAGATGCCCCACTTGAGTACCTGGTACAGCGGGTTGTTGCGTTCCTTCAGCGCCTTGGCCTTGAGGCGTGCGGCGTAGAAATAGCGGAACACGCGGTTGATGCCGCCGGTCTTGTCGCCTTCCTGGTTGGGCGAGGCGCCGGCCGAGAGCAGGCTGCGGCCGACGAAGCGGTTCACCGCCGCTGCCCAGCGCCAGCGCATCGGGCGTTCGATATCGCAGAACAGGATGATGCGGTCCTGGTCGGTGTCGTTGCGCGCGTAGTGGATATAGGTCTCGTCGAACATGGTCCACTCGCCATCGCGCCAGCTGTGGCGCTGGCCGTCGACGTCGATGAAGCAACGGTCGTCGTTCGGTGTGGCCAGGCCCAGGTGCAGGCGCATGGAGCCGGCGAACGGGTCGCGGTGCGGGCGCAGTTCGCTGCCGGGCGGCAGCTCGGCGAACATCGCGGCCTTCACGGTGGGAATGGACTTCAGCAAGGCGGTGGTCTGCGGGCACAACTCGGATGCCGACGGGTGCGCGGTGCCGTACCACTTCAGATAGAAGCGCTTCCAGCCACGCCGGAAGAACGAATTGAAGCCGATGTCGGTATAGCCTTCGGCAGCGCGGATCTTCTGCATCTGCTGCAACGCCACCGCTTCGTCGCGGATCAGTGGCCAGCTCGCGCGCAGCGGCGCCAGCTCGGGAAATTCCTTGCCCGGATCGATGAACGGCGTGGTCGGCACGCGCGAACACAGGTACATCAATGTGTTGATCGGGGCCATGAAGGTGGAATGGTCCAGCAACTGCCGGCTGAGCCGGTGCCGCACGCGACCGCGGTAATGGATGTAGAGCGCCGATGCGATGAACAGCGCGATGAGGAGCCACTTCAACATGGGGGAGGCCGATTGGGGGCGGGGAGCCGCAAACGTAAGAGCGGCTTCCAACACGTGCACGCGCATTGCTGCGCGGTGTCGGTAGCCACCATCGAACAGATGAGCCGCAACCAAGGAAGTGCGGCCGGTCACTTCAGAATTCTAGCAAGTGTCACCGCCGAGCCTGACGGCCGAGCATTGGCATGGGCGCAAGACTCTGTGTCTCACTGGCAGTGGATGCGCGATGGCCGGCGTTCTGTACCGCCGCTCAGTCGATGCGGCGGCGGATCGGGATGGCGCTGACCGGGACGCTGGCGACGTCATGCCCATGTTCGCGGATGGGCGCGCCCGGTGCCGGCGCCCAGGCATGGGCGTAGATCACTTCCCAGGAGCTGGGCAGGGTGCCGTCCGGCCGCCGCAGCGGTTCGTAGGCAGCGCTGGCGGCCGCGAAGCGACCGCGTCCGGTCAAGGTGGCGCGGCGGTTGCTGAGTGCATTGGTTGCCCCCATCGCACGCAGTTCGCGCATCAGCGCGGGCAGGTCGTTGTAGGTCAGGGTGAACAAGTCGCGGTCCAGCACCGGGTCGCGGAATCCGGACATCAGCAAGGCGTCGCCGAATTGGGCGATCGGCGGAAAACGGCTGACGTGCGGGGCCGGGTCGGTCTGCGCAAAGGCCTCGCGCAATTCGATCAACGTTTCCGGGCCGAAGGTGGAGCACAGCAGCAGCCCACCCGGGCGCAGCGCGCGGCGGAAACCGGCGAACACGGCCGGCAGGTCTTCCACCCACTGCAGGCACAGATTGCTGAAGATCACATCCACGCTGCCGTCGGCGACCGGCAGCGCGCGCGCATCGGCGCACACCTGCGTGAACGGCTTCCACCAGCCCGCGCCCTTGCGCGCCTGGCGCAGCATCGGCATGGCCTGATCCAGCGCGATCACCTGTGCCTTTGGCCAGCGCTTCTTGATTGCAGCGCTGGCATGGCCGGGGCCGGCGCCGACATCCAGCACCACCTTGGGCACCTGCTCGCCCAGGTAGTCGAGCGATTCGAACAGGCGGGTTTCCGCTTCGCGTTGAAGTGCGGCGGCGGCGGTATAAGTGCTGGCGGCACGCGCAAACGCGCGCCGGACGTGGCGGGGGTCGAAAGTACTGGTCATGGCAAGGCTATTGTCGCCCCTGGCAGGGGCGGAGGGAATCGATCGGGCCTGCAAGGCGCCGCGCTAGAACGTGCCGGGATAACTGCCGCCATCGATCAACAGATTCTGTCCGGTGATGTAGCCGGCCTGCGCACTGCACAGAAAGGCGCAGGCCGCGCCGAACTCGTCCGGCTCGCCAAAACGCGCCGCCGGAATGCCCGCACGCTTGCGTTCGGCGACCTCGTCGACGGTGCTGCCCTGTTGCTGCGCGAGGGCGGCGAAGTTGCCGCGCAGGCGGTCGGTGGCGAACTGCCCGGGCAACAGGTTGTTGATGGTGACGTTGTCGGCCACGGTACTGCGCGCGAGCCCGGCGACGAAGCCGGTCAGGCCGGCGCGCGCGCCATTGGACAGGCCTAGGATGTCGATCGGCGCCTTCACCGCGCTGGAGGTGATGTTGACGATGCGGCCGAAGCGGCGTGCGCGCATGCCATCGACGGTGGCGCGGATCAGTTCGATCGGGGCGAGCATGTTGGCGTCCAGCGCGCGTAGCCAATCTTCGCGTTCCCACTGGCGGAAATCGCCAGGCGGCGGGCCGCCGGCGTTGTTGATCAGGATGTCGACCTGCGGACAGGCCGCAAGTGCCGCGCTGCGTCCTTCCGGCGTGGCGATGTCGGCCACCACGCTGCGCACCTGGCCGGCGCCGGGCAGTGCGCGCAAGGCATCGGCGGCGTGCTCCAGTGCCTCACGGCCGCGCGCGGCGATCACCACATTGACGCTTTCGCCGGCCAATGCACGTGCGCAGCCCAAACCCAGCCCCTTGCTTGCGGCGCAGACCAGCGCCCAGCGGCCAGCGATTCCCAGATCCATGCGAGATGTCCTCGATCAGCGATGTCGCATGATCGACGATCGGCTCATGGCACGGACGCAACGAAGCGTTGCAGCGCCTCGCTGACCTGATCTGCATGACCCAGAAACGGCGCGTGACCACCGCCGGCAATGGTGAGCGCCTGCGCGTGCGGGCTGAGCGCGGCGGCGGCATGCATGCCGGCGGCAGGCACCAGGCGATCGCGTTGCCCGGCGATCCACAGGCTGGGGCGTGCGAGTTGCGGCAGGGCGCGGCGCAGATCGGTGCGTTCGAGCAGGGTGAGGCCTTGCTGCAACGCCTCCGGTGCCGGTTCACCGCGCGCGGTGAGCGTCTCGCGCAGGCTGCGCAGTTCGCTACGTGCGTGCGCCGAGCCGAGCGTGTCCAGCGCCAGGAAACGCTCCAGCGTGCCGCGATAGTCGCGCGACAATTCGACACCGAATTGCACGAACACCTCGCGCTGGACGGCACTTGGCCAATCGTTGCTACGCACGAAACGCGGGGTGGCGGCAATCATCGCCAGCCCGCGCACCTGCGGCAGGGTGGCGGCCGCATGCAACGCAAACAGCCCGCCCAGCGACCAGCCGAGCCAGACCGCCGGCGGCGTGGCGGCCGCAATTTCTGCAACCACATAAGGCAATGCCAACGGCGTGCTGTCGTCGCGACTGAAGCCGTGCCCGGGCAGGTCGACCAGATGCAGTTGATACTGCGGTGACAGGCGCTCTACCAGCGGTGCGAACACGCCGCCGTGCAGTGCCCAACCGTGCAGGAGAACCAGCGCAGGCCCGTGGCCGATGACATCGATATGCATGCGCGCATTGTCGCCGATTGTGGCGTGCCGGCATGCATCGTGGAACTGCGCGCTGGTGATGGGGGGCATGCAGATCCGATGTTGGGTGCAGCGCCCAGACGTCAATGCGTGGCGGCTGCACGCAGTGCGGCGATCTTTGGAGCCAGCAACGCCCATTGCGCACGCGCATGACCGCAGCGGTGCCAGCGCGCCGGCCAATGCCAGCGCCGTGCGCGCCGCGCCTGGATCGCCGCAGCCAGCCAATCGGGATCGAAACCATCCCAGACGCCAGCCATGCTGCGCAGATTGCCGATCAGTACCGGATGCACCTCATGCAACAACATCGTGCGCAACTGTTCCAGGGTGAAGGGCGAGGCAGCCAGGACGCGCGCAACGCCGTCTTGGTCGCAACTGTCGTTGTCCAGATACAGCCGCGACAAGGCTTCCCACACGCGCCGTTGCGCCACCGTGTCTGGGCCAGTCATCGCGAGTGACATGTCAGTACCCGGTTGCGACTGGATGCCGGCGCGCACCGGTTGCGCGGCTGGCCCACTGCAGGAAATCCATCCCGCAATGCACGCTCAGCGCGCCGTTGTCGCCTGCCATGCAGCTGTCTCGTGCAATCGCTGCAGTGGTTGAGTGGCCCACGCGTGTCTGCGTACAGGCCAGCCACGCACTGCCACGTGCCTCAGGCAGAGGCACGCAGCGGCTGCCGACTGACCACATCGCGCGCCTGCACGATGGCCTCGATCAATGTCTGCACCTGCTGTGGCGTATGCAACGCAGACAAGGTGATGCGCAAGCGCGCCTTGCCTTCGGGCACGGTGGGCGGACGAATGGCGCCCACCATGAAACCTGCCTGTTCCAGTGCAGCCGACATCGCCATCACGGTTGCTTCCTCGCCGCATAGCAGCGGCTGGATCGGCGTGTCGGAGGCCATCAGTTCGAAGCCGTGCTTGCGCGCGCCATCGCGGAACGCACCGATCAATTCGACCAGGCGCGTACGCCGCCAATCGTCGCGACGCGCCAGGCGCACCGCCGCCAGGGTGGCCGCGACCTGCGCCGGCGGCAACGCAGTGGTGTAGATGTAGGGACGCGCGGTTTCGGCCAGATGGCGCACCAGCGCTTCTTCGCCCACCACCACCGCGCCGTAGCCACCGAGCGCCTTGCCCAGCGTGACCAACTGCAACGGCACTTCGGCCACGCCCAAGCCGGCATCGGCCACGCAACCACGCCCTTGCGGGCCGAGCACGCCCACACCGTGCGCGTCGTCCACATAGAACAGCGCTTGCTGCATGCGTGCCACCAGGCTCAAGGCGCGCAGCGGCGCGACATCGCCATCCATGCTGAAAACGCCGTCGGTGGCCAGCATCGCTGCGCCCTCGGGCGCGCCCTTGAGCTGGCGCATCGCGCCTTCCACGTCCAGGTGCGGATAGCGCCGCAGCCGGCAGCCGGCCAGCCGCGTGGCATCGAGCAGGCTGGCGTGATTGAGCCGGTCCTGCACGCAGACGTCGTCTTCTTCGCTGAGCAATGCCTGTTGCACGGCCAGATTGGCGATGAAGCCGCTGCCGAACAGCAACGCCGACGGATAGCCCAGCCAGTCGGCGATTTCGCGTTCGAGCGTTTCGTGCGCGGTGTGGTGGCCGCAGATCAGATGCGAGGCGGTGGCGCCGGCACCATCGCGGGCAGCGGCATCCTGCAGCGCGGCGACCACTTCGAACTGTTGCGACAGGCCCAGGTAGTCGTTGGAACAGAAACCGGTCAGCCAACGGCCATCGATCTCCAGCCGCACGCCATCGCGCCTGCCCACCTGTCGCCGCACCCGCACCCGTTCCTGGGCCACACGCAATTTACGCAGCGACGAAATCCGTTCGTGCAGATCGGGGCGAGCCATGGGGGCGTTCAACGGCAGGGAAGGCCGGCTAGCGTAGCGTGCCGGGCTCGGGGCGCCCAGCCGCCACCGACGACCGGTGCCCGGCACCGGGTCAGGCGGCGTGCTCGCAGGCCGCGCTGCGGGTGATCTCCGCATGGACGGTGCCGGGGTGATCGTGCTCGGCCGCATCGACGGTGATCTGCATCGGACGCAGGCCCAGGCGCTGGAACAGGGCCTGGTCGCGCTCGGTGTCCGGGTTGCCGGTGGTGAGCAGTTTTTCGCCGTAGAAAATCGAATTGGCACCGGCCAGGAAGCACAGCGCCTGCAGTTCGTCGCTCATCGCCTCGCGGCCGGCAGACAGGCGCACCATCGATTTCGGCATGGCGATACGGGCCACGGCGATCATGCGCACGAACTCGAACGGATCCAGTTGCTGGGTGCCATGCAGTGGCGTACCGGGGACCTGCACCAGCTGGTTGATCGGCACCGAATCCGGATGCGCCGGCAGCGTGGCCAGCGCCAGCAGCAGGCCGATGCGGTGTTCGCGGGTTTCGCCCATGCCGACGATGCCGCCGCAGCAGGTCTTCAGGCCGACATCGCGCACATGCTCCAGCGTGTTCAGACGGTCCTGGTACTGGCGGGTATGGATGATCGAGTCGTAGTAATCCGGCGCGGTGTCCAGATTGTGGTTGTAGTAGTCAAGTCCGGCATCCTTGAGCGCACGCGCCTGGCCGGCGTCGAGCATGCCGAGCGTGGCGCAGGTTTCCAGGCCCATGGCCTTCACCTCGCGGATCATGGCGGCCACCTTGGGGATGTCGCGCTCCTTGGGCGAGCGCCAGGCGGCGCCCATGCAGAAGCGCGAGGCGCCGGCGGCCTTGGCCTGGCGCGCCTTGGCGACGACCTCTTCGGTCTCCATGAGCTTCTGCGCGCTCACGCCGGTGTCGTAGCGCTGCGCCTGCGGGCAATACGCGCAGTCTTCCGGGCAACCGCCGGTCTTGACCGAGAGCAAGGTGGACACCTGCACTTGCGCCGGGTCGAAGTGCGCGCGATGCAAGCTGGCCGCGCGATGCAGCAGCTCCGGAAACGGCAGATCGAACAACGCCTGCAGCTCTTTGCGATCCCAGTCATGGCGGAGGACAACAGACATCGGAGTTTCCTGACAGTCAGCGGCTTGGAAGCCAGGCAGTCTGGTGAGCATGGAAGAGGCTGTCAACTTCAATCAGGTCCGATCGGTTTACAGATGGCCGCAGCGGGTGCTGCGGCTGTTGCTGCCGAGCCTGTGTCTGGTCTGCGCCGAGGCCGGCACGCCCGACGGCGATCTCTGCCCCGCATGCCGCGCCGCCTTGCCCGACCACGGCCACGCCTGCCTGTGCTGCGCCACCCAACTGTTCGCTTCCGACGCGGTGGCGCTGTGCGGGCAGTGCCTGCAGCACCCACCACCGCTGCAGCGGGTGCATGCCTGTTTTACCTATCGCTGGCCGGTGGATGGGCTGCTGCGGCGGTTCAAGTTCCATCAGGACCTGGCGGCAGGCCGCCTGCTCAGCGAACTGATGGCTCGGCGCTGCGTGGGGCTGCCGCGCCCGCAGGCGTTGGTGCCGGTAAGCCTGCACCGGCAGCGCCTGCGCCAGCGCGGTTACGACCAGGCGCTGGAGCTGGCCCGACCGCTGGGCCGCGCGCTGCAGCTGCCGTGCCTGCCATTGCTGCGACGCGTTCGCGCGACCGCACCGCAATCCGAACTGGATGCGGTCGAGCGGCAGCGCAATCTGCGCGATGCGTTCGAGGCCCGCGGCGCCTTGCCGGCGCATGTGGCCTTGGTGGACGACGTGATGACGACCGGCGCGACACTCCACGCCGCGGCGAAGGCCTTGCGCAAGGCGGGTGTTCAACGGGTGGATGCCTGGGTCTGCGCGCGGGTGCCTTGACCTGGCCTGCCGGCACCGGGTGCGCGCGGCTTCGCCCGTACCCTCACCCCAACCCCTCTCCCGCAGGAGAGGGGCTCGCTGGCTGACAGGACAGCGCGGTGGAAGGCGATGCGGCTTCGGTGGGTGGACGGCGCAGGGCTAGACGAGGAGTCGAGCGGTCAAAGATGCCCGCACGCTTCGAACCCTCACCCGTAATCCCAACATCTGGTCTGTAATCGACGGATCCCCGATCCCCGATCCCCGATCCCCGATCCCCGATCCCCGATCCCCGATCCGCGATCCGCGATCCCCAATCCCCAATCCCCAATCCCCAATCCCCAATCCCCAATCCCCAATCCCCAATCCCCAATCCCCAATCCCCAAGCTACCGCCCCGCCACCGCCACTGCGATGCCGACGAAGATCGCCAGGCCAACCCAGTTGTTGTGCAGGAAGGCGTGGAAGCAGGGGCCGCGCTCGCGGTGGCGGGCGATACGGAATTCGTAGGCGACCAGCAGCGCCGCAACGGCCAGACCGGCCCAGTACGCCACACCGAGATCGGCGCGCAGGCCGACCAATCCCAGCGTCGCGGCCATCAGCGCATACAAGATGCCTTGCGCGATCAGATCGAATCTACCGAACAGGATGGCGGTGGATTTGCTGCCCATGCGGATGTCGTCGTCGCGGTCGACCATGGCGTACCAGGTGTCGTAGGCGGTGGCCCACAGGATGTTGGCGGCATATAGCAGCCAGCCCAGCAACGGCACGCTGCCTTGCACGGCGGCGAAGGCCATCGGGATGCCCCAGCCGAACGCCATGCCCAGATAGACCTGCGGCAGGTGGGTATGGCGCTTGAGATAGGGGTAGCTGGCGGCCAGGAAGACGCCGGGCACGCTCAGCGCCACGGTGAGCCAGTTGAGCGTGAGCACCAGTGCGAAGGCCACCAGCATCAGCACCACGAACACCCAGAGCGCCTCGCGCCCGGAGACCGCGCCGGTGGCCAGCGGGCGCGATTTGGTGCGCTCCACGTGCGGATCCAGCCAGCGGTCGGCGTAATCGTTGATCACGCAGCCGGCCGAACGGGTCAGCCACACCCCGGCGGTGAACACGAACAGCGTCCACAACGGCGGCAGGCCATCGGCCGCCAGCCACAACGCCCACCAGGTGGGCCAGAGCAACAACAGGCTCCCGATCGGACGGTCGCCACGGACCAGCTTCCAGTACTGGCCCAATCGCTGCGGCCACGTCAGCGCGCGCGCTGTGGGCAATTGTTCGACACCATGCTTGCTCATGCGGCAAAGGGTAGCAGCGCGGCTCGGCCGTGGTCATGTGGACGCGGGGTGGGCGCTGTGCGGGCGGCAATCCTGGCAATGCCCTGCCTGCGCGATGGCCGGCTGTTCATGGGGTGCGGCTGGCCGCAGCAAGCAATGCTGCGAGCGGCCGGGGGCCGGGCGTTGATGCGGGCGGGCTGCGGCAGGCGGTGTGGTTGCCACGCAAGCTTGGCAGTGAGCGCGCTCAGGCGCGTGCTCAAGCTGACTGTCAGGTGGGGACGCTGAGCAGGCTTGCGTCTGGCAACGGCCGCTTGAGATGGCCACACGGCTGTACGCGTGGCCCTGCGCGCTTGAACCTGGGCACCCGGTGTCGCACAGCGACCGCCCGGGCCGAGACGCCGGCGTCATCACGTCTGGAGCGACGCCGCGGCTCGCCAAGACCCGCGGCGCCCGGCCCCATCACGCGCACGCCGGCTGTTCTGGCATAATGCGCGGCCAGGCGCTCGTAGCTCAGCCGGATAGAGTAGTGGCTTCCGAAGCCATTGGTCGGGGGTTCGAATCCCTCCGGGCGCACCAGTTCAGTTCCAGAGCTTGTGCTGGGATTTAAAAAAAAACCCTCGAGAGATCGGGGGTTTTTTGTTGCCTGTACAGCGAACGGTCCACTCGGATCCATTGGCATCCAGGCTGATCGGGCATAGATGGGCGCATCCGCCCTCAACGCAGCCACGCAGAAGAGGGATGTCCCATGCAGTCAAGCGGCTTCATGGAACGCTTCAACGACAGCGACCAACGCGGCGTCCTAGAGATGCACGGGTTCCGCAGTTTGAGCGAAGCGAACAAACAGACCGCCGCCGTGTGGCTGGTTGCCGGCAGCCAATAACCACTGCATGGACGCGGCGGGCAAACACCCGCCGCGTTCTGCGATCAACATCATCAGCATGCCTATCCATTCTCAACTGCGGGAGTGGCCTCGCCGGACGCCAGGGCCTAACGGATGCCCCATTCCCCGAGCAGTACACGCGCCCGCCGCTCGATGAAGCGGTTCGCGTTGGCCTGCGCCTGCTCGGACTCCTGCTTGGCCTCCGCTTCCCCGATGACACCCTCATGCGCTTCGTCAAGCTGAGCCATCGCCCACGTGATCGCCGCATCCTGCGCCGCTTTTCCCTCCACATCGTGCATGGAGATGTAGGCCTTCAGTGGCGGCCACATTTCCACACGCCCGTTGAGTTCATTCCTGCTGCGCAGCAGCCTCTCCCTGGACAGCCCCAGGTCGGGATTTTGCAGCGCTTCCTGCAGCAGGCCCAGCGCCGTCTCGGGGTCCTGCATGTGCATGAGCTTATGCTTGAGCATCTCCGCAAACGCGGTCTTGACGTCTCCTCGCACGGCCGGCCCGGAACCACCCACCTGCGTCATGCCGTCCAGGTTCAGTCTCTTGGGGGTGTGGTCGCTCAAGAATTGGCCGAAGCTGCTGCGGAATTCGGGTGATCGAATGGCCTCGGCCACCACCTGGTCCAGCAGGGGCATGTCGGCCGATGTAATGGCTGCGCCGAAGATCCTGGCATTTTGCGCCAGGCCCTGCGCCCACTTGTCAAAACGCTCGCCCAGGTCGGCATCGACACTGCGCAACACGCGCGTGAACTCGGGGACGCGGTTCCATGACGACCCGGCCTGCTGCGCCGCCGGCACGGGCGCGCGTTGTCTCCGCTCGGCCAGCCGCTGTGCCGCGCGCTGTGCCTGGCGCTGCGCGCGCTCCGGGTCGCGGATCTGCAGCAATTGGTCTGCCAGATGATCCGGCACCTTGATATCGCATTGAGCGGGCAGTCGGGCCAGCGACTGTGGAAGGGTCTGCAGGCCCGTGTCGCGCAGGTCCAGCAGTTGCAATTGGGCCAGATCCGCCACGCTGTCGGGCAGCTGCCGGAGCGCGGCGCAACCTTTCAGCGACAGTTCCGTCAAGCCGCGCAGTTGACCGATGTCCTCAGGCAAGTGCGCCAGGCGGCGGTTGGACGACAGATTGAGTTTTTCCAGCCTATGCAGCTGGGTGAGGCTGCCAGGAAGCCGCTCAAGCTTGGAATTCGATGCCACCTCCAGTGACCTGAGCCCCCGCATGAGGCCGATGTTCTCAGGCAACTCGTGAAAATGCGAAGAGTGCGGCATACGCAACTCGGTCAAGTGGCTCAGTTCAACGATGCTGGCTGGCAGGCGCGCATAGTGCCCGCCTGCCAGCGTGAGGCTGCGCAGACCTTGCATGCGCCCCAGGTCTGCGGGCAACTCGTCCAACGGAGCCAACGCCAATTGAAGGGTTTCTAGATTGGACAGGCGCGTCAACGAGGGTGGCAACTTTTTCAGACCGTGCGCGCCAACGACCTGCAGATGGCGGAGCTGGCGCAGCTGTCCCAGGTTGTCTGGCAGCGACTGAAGCCCGGTATGCACCAGCGTCAATTTCTGTAGGGCGTCGAGCCGGCCGATCGCATCGGGGAGCGTCGTGGCAGGGAGGCCGTAGTCGAGAACTAGTTCGGTGCTGCGGCGGGTCGCTGCACGGCGGATTTCGTCTGCCACGCTTTGCAGCACCTCCCGCGACGTATCCCTCTGCCCGTCGTGCAGGTTGTAGCCCGTCCGGACCCGCTCTGCCATCGGTAGGCTTTGCGCCAGCCATTCGTCGATGTCGCGCTCGATACTGCCCGGTGGTGCAGAAGAGGCGCCCGCGAGTGCCGCCGGCTGACTCGACGGATGCAACGGCGATCGGAAAAGGCGCCCTTGCGCGGCATTTCTTGGCGTCGACGTGTCTGCCGCTGACGTGCTTTCGCGCCGTCGCGGCCGCGCGAGCAGAGGGCTTAGCAAGCCCTCCGGTTGCGAAGATTGCCGTGAAGGCCTGTCTTCAGCAGGCGCTTGATCGGCGGTATCCGTTCGCGGGCGAGAGCGTAGTAGGCGATTGACATTGAACATGGAGGTATCTCCTGCGTAGTCGGCTGAGTGCAGCGTTCCCGAAGCCAGGCTACGGCGATGCAATTGCAATCGCTGCACCAAAGCGAAGCGATTGCATCGCCTGACGAATCGGGCGCTTTCTTGCAAGCGCGTCCCTGTGCTGCATACCTGCTCACCGACAGCGGGGCATGGTCCGGCGTTCGATCGCATCGGTCTTCGACGTGATACACGCGGTGGCGACAGGCGATCGAGGAGGTGGTGCGGCGCATCTCTTGCGATGCAGTATTCACGCGCGTCGATCGTCTTCCTTGCAAGGACGTAGATGATCCGGGGAGAGCGCCCGGCATCCCCTCGCCTGTTCGCCGGAAGGCACGTCACCGCCACAGCGGCGGCTTAACGTGCATGCAGGCGCTTAGAGGCACGCGCTGCGAAGCCGCTAGGCGATAGGCAAACGCATCATCGCAGCGCGCCCTGCAGCACGTCGTGGCGGATCGATCGGCCTTGCCTCAAGACCTGCCCTCTCGAGCGCCAACGCCGGCTGCAAGACGTTGAATGGATTATCGCCCTGTACAGGTTATCGACGACGTATTCTGATGTTCCTCAGATTCTGGCGCATGTCTCCCTCGAAGTTGTTGGCAATGTTCGTGGGAATAATTTGCTTGCCCACCGGAACGCCGCCCGACTTCTCCAGATTTTGGTGGATTTGTCCGTTTTGCTGCTGGTCCAACTTGTATTCTTCGTAATGCAGGCCCGCCAATACGGGCGTCTTGAGAATTTCCACCGGTTTACTGATGCTGGTGCCGGCGGCATAGCCTTTTAAGAACTCCCCGGCAGTCGGACGCTGTGTCGCCGTTTTACCGGTGCCCTTGGCGACGCCGCTGGCCGTTCCCTTTGCAGTTGCCTTGGCCGCGCTCTTGCCTGCTTCCTTGGTCGCGGCCTCGGCGACCCCCTTGGCAATCGCCTTGGCCCCGATTCTGGCCGTGGGTCCGCCGACTGCTCCGACGACTGCCCCGGCCATATTGATGCCGGCCAGCTTCAACGCCAGCGACATGTCGCCACCTTGAATCGCGGTGTCGACCACCTGCGCCGCCTGCGCCTCGCTCTCCAATGCAATCGACGCCGCATCGGCAATTTCGCCGATGATGGGGATCCCGTTCAATGCGCTGAGCCCCACGGACATCCAGTCCAGGATCTTGCTGTCCCACTTGAGGAACTCATGCAGGCCGTGTTGGAACGTGCCAACGTCCTTTTTGGGCTTCTTGATCGCCGGCGGATCGTCCTTGCCCACCAGCATGTCTGCGACGGCCTTTTGCTGATCGGGCGAGCTGGCCTCGTGCGTGGCCGGCGTATCCACGGTCTTGTTGGCTGCACTCATGTGGTCATAGAACTGCCGGAAATCGTTCTGGCTGATCTTGCCCGAATCGACGACATGGCCGCCGCCGAAGAAGTGATGGGGCTTCTTGTAGCCGGTGATCGAGTTGTTCAACAAGCCGAACAGCAACGGATCGTTCAACAACTGCGTGGCGGCCTGCTTCACTGCGGGGTCGGCTTTGTCGTCCTTGGAGATCGCGTCGAGTTTGTCGCGCGTGACCTCCTTACCGTCGCCGTAGAACGCGTCTTGATGACTGTTGATGGTATCCAGCGTCTTCTGCTCGTCCGCCGTCAGGTGAATCTCGGAGCTGGATTTCTGCAGGAAGTCCGGCGTACTCATCGAGCCGGAATCTCCTGCAAACTCCTTCCACTCGTCGGGGTGATCGCGAAAATATTGGGCAGCCGCGATCACCTGGGGCGGGCACTTGCCGGTCTTGCTGTCGCCATCGACGATCTTGGCGAATTCGTCCTCGCTCAGGTTGTCGGGCAGATAGTCGGAATAGCGATACAGCTCGCGCAAGGCATCGCTTTTGGTCATGACCGACGCCTTGGTTTTGTCGGGGCTATCGGATGCGATGTAGTTCTGCGTGTAATCCTTGGCCTTCTTGTCGTTGTATTCGGCAATTTGCGGGTGATGGGAGGAAAAGTCCGTCAGGTCCTTCGCCTTGATCTTGCCGCCGCACTTGCCGTCCTTCTGCGAGCCGATGGCAAAGAACAGCCGCGGATCCTTCTGCAATCCTTTAAGCGCTTCCTTCAAGTCAGATTGCGTCGACGGGTCGTTGATCTTTGCGTCCAGCTGATCGAAGGACAACGAGTCGACCTGGTCCTTGTGCCGATCCAGGACCGAAACAATTTCCAATTCGGATTGATTGAGCTGGCCGTCGTTCCAGGTGACCGTCGAGCCCTCCGCAGCTGGTGGCGGGTTGGAACCCTTGATGTTCTTGGGGTTGAACTCATCGTTCTTGCCGCCGAGCTCCTTGACCTGCGGATGCGAATCGGAGAAATCCCAAAGATCCTGCGCCTTGATCTTGCCGCCGCACTTGCCGTCTCCCTGCGAACCGATCGCAAAGAACAGGCGCGGGTCCTGCTTCAGTCCCTGCAATGCGGCCTTCAGGTCGGCGGGCGTGGAAGGGTCGTTGATCTTGTCGTCGAGATTCTTGTACTCGAGCGGCATCTGATCCTTGTGGGCATTCAAGGTCGAAACGATCTGTAGCTCCGATGGAGTGAGCGTGCCACCGTTCCAGGTGACCGTCGAGCCTTCCAGCGCCGGCGGCGCATCCTTGCCCTTGATGTCCTTGGGATCGAAGTCGTAGCCCAACGATGGCCACGAGGTGCGTTTCTCGATCGGCTGGTTGGCTTGATCGTCCGATGCCGAGGAGGAGGTGCTGGTAGCGTCGCTTGGCGTATTTGCCGGCGTATCGCCCGGCGCAGTCGTGGAGGCACTCGTTGGCGTGTTGGCCTGGAGGGCTGCCAGCAGCTGGTAGACCATCAGGAAGATGTCATCCATCGTCGATGGCAGATCGGAGTCGTCCGTGGACGCATCCGACCCGAATAGCTCCGACGGATCCGACTCGTTGAGAGGAGTGCCCAGCAGTTGGCTGGGGTTACTCCCGGTAGAAAACGTATTGAGCGACATATAGGCAGCCTCGCAATAGCGGAATTGGCAGAGTACCTGCGTATAAGCATTGTCTTATACGGCCGCACGGGCGCGCCCATGCGGTGTAGTCGTATGGTGCCAATGTGCACACTGTGCATCTTGATCGACGAACTATTTTGGCGAAAAAAGCGCAAAGACCGATGTGTCGATGTCCTATTCAGGAACTGCTCGGTCGCGCGCAGCGGACCGGTAGACGCGTGCCCCCGTTGTGGCCTGCGAAAAACATGACGATCGAGTTAATACGGCGTTGCGTGTGCGATGCCGATAGCGTCGCGTGCTTCGATCGACACCCGCGCGCGTGTGCGCCCGCACGTCCCGCCGGTGGCGATCTGCTCAAATCATCCGCGTTCGGCGTCACGTTGCCGATGCCGTACACCGCATGCTCGGACCGTGAGCGCCGTGGCTATTGGCTGTGTGCGGGACAAGCTTTGGCGCCGAGACCTGGATCCAGCGGCAAACACCAGGCGCTGCCAGACACTGCTCACACAGCGTGTCGTGACGTCGCACACCAATGCGTGGCAAGAATTGGTGTCATACGCCTTGTTCGGAATATCCGGCTGCTCCGGGTGGAAATACACGCATGATCGTAATGGAGATCGCTGGAATCGAATTCGATGATGTGCGCAGCGAATTAATACCGATGTCATGCGCCGTGCGCATATAAGTCGCCAGGTTGCGAGGCCTTTCTGCATCGCCTGTAGGTAAAGCTGGCGCGCCGGATGACTCGCCGGATCGAAGTCGCCTCCGCTTCGCTTGTGTCCGCTCCGAAAGTGTGGCGCAGGTTTTGGTTAGCCGATTAGCCGTGCCCCAGCTTCGTGTGCAGCGCAGGTGGTTCGCCGTGCTTCGCTCGGGTGCGAAGCACGGCGCAAGACAATCTTGCCGCACACAATTGGTGCATTGGCACGACATGTTGGTGCATGAGTCCTACATCGAATATGTCCTCACGGAGTACCTCTGATGACGTTGGAATCGCACAATCGAAAATCAGCGAATACCGCTTTCTTTATCGGCCTGAGCGCATGTCTCGGCTTGCCGGGAGAGCTTGCGCAGCGGCTCGGCGAAGGCGAAACCATTCTGGGGCCAGCCGGCATGCTGTGCCGTGTGCATACGCAGGGAGAGCAAGACGAATTGATGGCCTTTCCGTAAGTGATCTTGCCCCTGGCGGCACGTGAATTCGGTGGCGACGAGGTGGTGACCCTGCTCTCGCTGCAGGAGCAGCTGCTGACCGAGTACGGATGGCGGCTCACGCTCTCGGACCTCGGCCTGCTATGCGTGTGCCCGCTGTTGCGCGTGCGCAGCCCTGAAGAGGTGGCCGCTGCACTGGAACTTGGGCAGGTGGTCGCACGTGTCGTGCTCGACGCGCTGGCGATCCAGGTCGATACGAAGGCCGAGGTGGCATCATGAGGCTCCCCAGCCATATCGGGACCGCCTCCAGTAGCCGTGCAACGTCGGGTCTTGTTCCGGCACCACCAACGCAGGCCGAAGAGCGCGCTGCCGGTCCAGAAGAGCGCGCACTCTCTGGGCCGCTTGCCGGCTTGTCCTCTTCCGGCGCGGCGTTGCGCGGTCGCCGCGCGTCCTCACGTCAGACGACCACCCATGCAGACGAAGAGGCGGACGCACTCGGTCGGTCGCATCGGTCCGAGTCGTCGCAGTCTTCGGATACAACGTTCTACAGCGCGCAGACCGCAGCCCCGCACGCGGAGTTGGAACCACAGCATGGGGCGGTCGCTGCGGCCACCTATGAGGCGCGCAGTGCTGCAGCCGTCGCCGAGGCGAAAGCGCAGCTACGCGCCGCGCTGGAAGATCTGCCATTTGCTGCGCCCTCACAGGAGCAACGTGCATTGCAGGCAAGTTACCTGGAATGGGCGGACGCACGCGTGCAGGAACGCGTTACGGCCTTCGGGCCGGATGCCGGGTACCAGATCATTGGCGATATGAAGTCGGCAGGCGCAACGGCAACGCTGCCGATCGCCTACGAATGTCTCAGGGCCTTCATCACTGGCGCGATGCGCAACCCGGTCGGTCTGGCCACGGGCGCGGCCTACGCCGGCGCACGCCCGCCTGACGCCGAGCAACTGAGTACGGCGGTTCTTGCTGGTGCGGCGGCGGGAATGGCGTCCTATACCAGCGATACGCTGCTGCTTCCCGCAATGGACCGGCGCGCGCGCGCCGGCAACTTGCCGCGCTTCAAGGCCATCGACCCGAAGGTCCTGGTGCCCGATCCGCCGCCGGTCGTTCTGGAAGTGACCGCGGAAGGCAAGCGATTCGCGCGTCCGGGCGAGAACACGGCGCACACGGTGGCCGAGCTCAAGGCCCAGGCCCACGACCGCCGCCAGGCGATCGCCAATCGCCAATCGACCCTGGATGACAAGTCGGTTGATACCTTGTTGCTCAAGCCAGTAATCAATGCAGGGTTCAATGCCGCGCGTCGGACCGGCAGTGCCCGGGCTTGCTGACGCCGGTCGGCCAGTTGGGCTTGAGCGCGCTCGCCATCGGCGGAGCTGGCATCGTGCAAAAAGCAATGCTGGAGACGAGCAAGGCCTTGGCGCACACCGGCCAGATGAACGTGCCGGATCTGCTTGGCGGAAAGCAACGCTTGAACCTGTTTTCGCTGGCTCTGCCCGACAAAACACGTCGGCCCGCACAATGGTCCGACGCTGTCCATTTCCCGCTGCGTTATCTGCTGGAAAGCGGAATGGAAGCCTTTGCGTTGGCAAAGCAAGGTTTCAACAGCGCCAATGCGGTCGTCGATACGGTACGTGACGTCTTTGCCCGCCACATGCTCAGCAATATCATGGCCAGCTTCGGCTCGCTTGGGGCCTCGCGCATGATCGTCGCACCGTTGCGTGGAGGGAGCCATATCCGTGTTGCTGGCGAACCAGTCAATTCCGTGCCTGTTGTCTTGCAGCAGACCGTCCAAACCCTATTCAACGATACGTTCTGGAATGCGCTCAAGGCCAGGAACGGTACCAACAGCTCCCCGGCAGCGCGACTGGATAACGCGCGTGCCACCCGGGCAGCCGAGCGTGAACGCACCATCGCACAGACGCTTGAGGCCCTGGCAGAGCCCATCGACCAGACGATCGCCGCGCTTTCCGGGCCCACATCTGCCCAAACGCGTGCCATGGAGGAGGGGGTGGGCGCTGCACCTGGGCCTGGGACGCTTGGCCAGGCATTGCGGACGGCCCTGGAGACATTGCGCACGGAGATCGGCGCGCAGTCTCCCTCGATTGCGACCATCGATGCCGTACGCACCGCGCTGCGTGATGTTTGGAGGGACACGTTTAGCGCAACGCCACGCTACAACGTGACGCAGGCGCTGGATGATCAACTGAAAACGCTCAAGCGTGCGTTGCATGAACGCGAGCAACCGCGTCGGTGGGACACCGGGCGAGCATGAGCGCTCAGCCATCGCGTTGATCCTGGTGCGTCTTGCACACCGCCGCCACAGACGTAGTTGCCGTCGCGTCTGTGGCGTGGTGGTGGCGGCCGGAAGATGAGCACCCACCAGCAGAGATAGAGCGATGCCACTGCGCAACCTGGTCGTAGTGGCAGTGCCTGCCGCCGTGCAATGATCTTGCTGTGACGCTGGTTGGCGGACTGGGCAACGCGGCCCGCATCGATGCCATTGCGCAACTCGCACTGGAAGGGAACTCGTCAGAAAGTCGTCGTGTGTCTCTGCAGCGTCAAACGCATGGGGGTACCCGCCGCCGTAGCAGAAGTGCGCGGCAGGGCATATCGATCACGCAGCTGCGATCTTGCGGGGCAGGTGTGCGACGGTTGCCTGCAGGGTATCTGCAGGGAAAGATCCAGGCGCGTCACACCCGACATGCTCAATCGAGCTGCATTCAGTGCGAGCCATTGGTGACATCGTCCAGACAACACGCAAGGCTGGTGGAATTGGCTGGAAAGCCTGGTCGTGGTGCCATGGCTGACCAGCGTCGCTGTTGCCATGATTGGCCCAGGCGGCAAGATGCTTGCCAGCCTTGGTCAGGCGCGTAACCACAGATAGTTCCCCGTCGCGATTCCTTCGAACATTTCGTCGTGCGCAACGAAGATATTATTGTTCCAGTAACGACCATGCTCGGCGTAGTGGGCAAGCAGGTCGCATATCCATGATCCATCCACATCATCGTCCAGCGGCACGCGCACGATCAGGACGAT
This sequence comes from Xanthomonas phaseoli pv. dieffenbachiae, assembly GCF_008639345.1. NCBI lineage: Bacteria > Pseudomonadati > Pseudomonadota > Gammaproteobacteria > Lysobacterales > Lysobacteraceae > Xanthomonas > Xanthomonas phaseoli. The sequence goes on from NZ_CP041380.1 coordinate 329,098, forward strand.
GACGCCGGCATCATTCAGTCCAAGCTGTGCCTGGTCTTGCGCGTACACGGACAGATTGGCTTCCAATAACAGCCGGTAAACCGTCAATGTCCGTCCGGCAGGGGGCAGCCCGTAGGAGATGCGCAGATACAGCGCCTGCTCTTGCACTTCATCGTCGGGCTGTGGCGTCGGCTCGTGGAGGTAGACTTCAAACCCTTCTACCCAGAGCACACGCCTGCTGAGCACAGACTGCACATCCGGTAGGTCCAGTGCCTCGCACATCTGTCGAACGATGGTTTCGAATCGTGCGCTGCTCATCGGCGGTGGTACATGCGCAGGACCCCCTACAAGTCCTGCGCATGCCAATGTCGATTACTGGCCAACGAGCTGCTTGGCGTTGTCGCCGGCCTTGCCGATGAACTTATTCAACGCCACGTTGAAGTCCAGATCGTTCTTGAGCATGGTGATCTTGTTGTTCAGCGATTTCTGTGCCTCGTCAGAAGCGGTCAGGTCGCTGATCAACGAACTCATCTGACCGTTCGAGCCAGACAGTGCACTAGCACCAGAGATTCCACCGGACACACCCCCGGTGTAGCCATCCATGCCCTGGACAAAACGCGATCTGATTGAACTTATTTGCGGAAATAGTTCCATACCAAGCCTCCTTCATATTGCATGTAGTGATGCGCCTGCTGGCGCGTTGTGCTTGGTCGAAGTGACCAAGAAATCGATTTACTTACGACAGGCCGGCGATGTGCGCGACGATGTTCCGCGCCGCGGTCATACCGTCATGCAAGACATTGAAGTCGTTGCGTGAGGTCTGGTCGCTCGCCGCGGACCAGTGCATGCGAATCTGTTGCGCGGTGGCATCGAGCGCTGCCTCGAGGTTGCGCAGCCGCTCGCCAGACGGATCCGCCGCCTTGGTCTGCAAAATCTTGCTCATATCCTGGGTGACCGTCTCGGTCATGGCATCGAACATAGTGGCCTCTCATTGCGCCGCCTGCTGCGGCAGGGATGTCATGTGCTTGGTACCGTCCGGCGTTTCGACATAATGCAGGCCGTCGGCGAGCAATGCCGCGTCGTAATTGTCCGGCGGTTTGATGGACGGGTCTTGCTGGCTGATCTCCACGTGCAGCGCACGGACCTCAGGGCCCAGGTCGCTGCGGACATCGGCAATGCGGCGGCTTGCGCGTTCTGCGTAGTCGCTGCTGCCGGACACCGAGAAAACGCCATTGCCCTGGTAACGTACGCTGAGAGCGGGGTCAGCCAGGGTATCGCGCAGCGTCGCCACGACCTCGTCCACCGCGGCCACGTTGACGGCAACGCCTGGATGATAGCGATGCACCTGCGCACGCAAGCGCGCAGCATCGGCGCTGCTGGGGACAAGGCCTTCGATCAGCACGCGCGTGCCGACGCGTTGGGCGTGCGCCTCGCGAAAACCGAGTTGTTTCAACAAGGCGTTGGCCTGGTTGACGGCATTTTCTGGGCGCTGCGGGGTGGCGGCATCGGAAAGAAATGCCGATTGCAACGAGGGGATCAACGCTGCGGCAGAAAGCGCTAGCATGGCACCCACCGCTGCGCGCAGGACTTTGCGCCTGGACGCGGGCGGCGCTGGCGTGGGGGCTGGGGAAAGCAGCCGCTCCAGCAGCGCCACATCGTCGGGCCAATCGGCAGCAGCCTCGCCAACACACAGCACCAGGGGGCCGAAGCGAACCGGCTGAAACGCAACAAAAGACGTTTCTGGCAGCGTGTCGCTGCTGTAACGGATTTGACCGTCATGGTCTACCTCGAGAATGAGTGAGCAACCAGGCCAATCGTCTATTCGGATATCGGTTTGGGGATCGCTCCCCAGGCTGTAACGACCTTGTGCCAAATCTAATCGTGCGCCTGCGTGGGTTCCTGTCAGTACGCGAAGCTGCATGGTCATGGGCGAACCTCCTGAGCCACCTGGTGTGGTTGCTCAATCAGCAGTGTGTTCAGACGTGTGATGGCATGTGTACGATCGGTCTGCCTGCGCGGCTTTTCCGCATTCAGCAGTATCAACGGGAGCAAAAGGTGAAAATTGCGGAGTGCTGGCACCGGTTCCAGCTCCGACGGCATCAGCTCCATCAAGCGCTTCCGCAACGCCTGTAGATTTTCGGCCGTGGTGGCCCTGCCGGTCGAGCGAAAATGCTCCCGCATCAACCTCCAGACCGTCGTGGTCAACGAGGCGAGGGCAGGGTATGAAACGCCGATGGCGCGTAACTCGACAAGCGCAGCGGCAAGCGCGTGTCGCCTGACCATCGGATCGGCGTCGCGCGTCATCACATAGCGATCGAGAATTCCGTCGATGCGTGCACGCACGCCGTCGCTCAAATCTGCCGGTGCGGCAGCCTGCCACGGTCCTGTCTGCGGATCGTCGGCATGCGCGTTGCGGCCACCGCCATGCTGATCGCCCTGGCCCTGCTCACGCCCCTGGGCCGCAACGACGGCCACGCTCACCCGTCCGCGCAGTACGCACTCGCGTTTGGCTTCGATCTCTTCCTGCTCGGTGGCTTCGAATTCATCCTCCTGGCCGTCCAGCGACCGGATCCCGCGTCGTCGCCTGCGCGGTGGAGCTGGGCGCAGGCGCGGTGCTCGTGCCGCAATGTCGGTAGGCGACCCCGCGCTGGTGCCTGCCGCATCGGCATGATGATCGCCATGGTGATGCGAGCCGCCATGCTCGATGGAAACCGAGGGCCCCAAGGTGCCGGGCGAAATGCGACGGATCATGGGAATGCCGCCTGCATCAAGGCCTGGCCGAACTGCATGATGGCCGAGGCACCCCACGGTGCTGTGACGGCAATGGCAGCCACCACCACCACCAGCTTGAGCGCGAACGAGATCGATGCGTCCTGCAGCGACATCACCGCCTGGACGAAGGCGATCAGCAGCCCGGCCAGCGCAGCGACACCGACCACCGGCAAGGACACCTTGAGGCAGAGCAGCAAGGCTTCGGAGGTAAATCGCACTAGATCGTCGTGGTCCATGGCGTCACCGATAGCTCAGAACCAGGCCATGAATCAGCATCGACCAGCCGTCCATGGCGACGAACAGCAGCAGCTTGAACGGGATCGCCACGTTGGTCGGGGTGACCTGCGAAAGGCCCATCGCCATCAGCGCGTTGGCCACCACCAGGTCGATGACGATGAACACCAGATACAACAGAAACCCGATGCGGAAGGCTTCGGTCAATTCGCTGAGCGTGAAAGCCGGTGCCAGGACGAGCAGGTCGTCCGACTTGAGCGTGGCAGCCTTGTCCTTGGGCCAGATCTGCTGTGCGGAACGCATGAAAAAGGCCTTTTCGCGCTCGCGTGTGTGCTTGAGCAGGAATTGCCGGAACGGCTCCCGGCAGGCGTCGAGCAGCACCACCACGCGGCTGTTGTCCGATCCGGCGCCGTAGTTCTGTGCGGCCTTGAACGCTTCCATGCCCACCGGCGCCATCACAAAGCACGACACCAGCAATGCAACGCCATTGAGGACCATGTTCGGCGGCACCTGCTGTACACCGATCGCATTGCGCAGCAGGCCGAGCACGACCACGATCTTGGTGTAGGAGGTGACCACCATCGCTGCGAAAGGCAGTAAGCCCAGCATGATGACCACCAGCAGCAGCGAGCCAACGTCAGGCATCTGCATGCGTGCTCTCCGACATGCTGAGGATCTGCACACCCAGATGTTCGCCCACTGCCAGTAGCCTGCCGGTGCCGATGGTCTGGCCGTAAACCACCAGGCGGATGTCGGCTTGATCGACGGGCACCGACAACTCCAGGATCTGCCCTGGCTGCAAACCCGACAAGGTCGATAGAGACAGCGCAAGTTGATCCACTTCCAGTTGCACCGGCAGTTCCAGTTCCGCCACATTGCTGGTGGACGGTGCGACGTCGGGCTCAAACGTATCGTGCTGCATGGTGGGGGTGGCCTCCAGAATCATCTGTTGCAGGTTCAAGCGCACCGGAGCGCGCAATACCGCGCCTCCGGCGATACCCCAGAGCAGCTCGCCGCTGGTGACCGCCGCCGAGGCGGTGCAATGCAGCAAGACATCGCCAGGCCGCAGCGACTGCAGCAATGCCGCCGATGCGGTGCGCCCGCCGATGCGCAGGCGCGTGTTGACGCGCAGTGCAGCCAGCCAGGCTGGCAGCTGCGTAGGCCCGGCAAGTCCGTCGACTGCAGCCTGCAGCGTGGCCAGCAGCGACGCGCTTGCCGTCAGCGCAATCGCGTCCAGATCGCCCAGTGTGATGCCGATGCCGTGGCAGTGGTCCGGCGCTGCATCGCGCTCGAAGCCGATCACCTCGGCAGCGCCCAGGCCGAGCGGCGCAAGCGCGCCCAGGCGATCGGCCAGCAACATTCCTGCGAGCGAAACGCGGAGGGCGTCGTCGTCCTCGTTCAATAGCGGCGCCAGGCCGTCGCGCGCGGCAATCCGCATATCCATCTGGCCGGTGTCCAACTGCAGTCGCAGGCGGGCCGCATCATTGGGTGAGATGCGACGGCAATGCGTGACGAAGCCGCAGTGGCGTGCCGCGCGTGGGTCGCCGAACACCCTGCCCAGCTGTGTGCGCTCGGCCGCAACGCGCGTCAACGCCTGGGAGAGTGCACGTGCCGGTGGAGCCTGGCTCTGCTCGGTTAGCAAGATGGAGTTCCTCCAAATGGCTTTCTGTCGCCAGTGCCGCGTTAGACAACCTCGATGCTGATCTGGAGCGTGCTGCTCAGCGTGGACGTCAGCGCAGCCTCCAGACGCTGCCTTCCGCACCAAAGTACCTCGCGCGCGTCAGGCGAACGGGTATTGAAGCGAAGCGATAGCTGGTCCGGCGAAAGCCGCAAAAACAACGTGGTCTGTGCGACGACCTCTTGATCGATATCCAGCCAGGCTTCCCAGCTGCCTGCGCTGCGCACTGGCGTGGCGTTGCAGAACTCGGCCACGCGCAGCGCGATGTGGTCGATTGCCATCTGGGCGCGTTGGGTGCGTATCCACTCGGTCGCGATCTGTCGCCCTACCGTGCCATCGTCGTTGCCTTGGGGCGGCGCCAGGTGTTTCGGCCCTTCGATACTTGATGGCGTGTCCGTTTGTATGGGCGCGCCGTCATGCGCCTCGGTGAAGCTCTCCTCGGCGTCAGGTTCCGGTCGATCTTCGTCGCACTGCGGTGGCAACACCATGCAGGGAAGCGCGAGCTGGGCGCTGCGCAGGCGCTGACGCAGTTGCAGGAAGCTGGAGCGCTGCGCCGACCGAGCCGGCGTGGCTGCAGCCGCCGGCCGCTGCAGTGCGCCGCTGACCGGCAGGATGCGCACAGGGCGGAGCGGCGGCTTGCGCATCACACCACCACTCTGCCGATCGGTTGCAGTTGCACCTCCGAGCCCAACTCCTGGAACGAGTAGACCTGCAGCCACGTCAACCGTGCTTCGATCATGCGGCGCACATAGCGGCGTACGTCCATCGACGCTACCACCGCCAGCGGATGCTGCGCCTGATCGCCGACGATGCGTTCGACCTGTTCGACAAGCTGGTTCGCCTGCTCGGGCGGAAGTGCCAGGAAATTTCCGGCCGCGGTCGCGCGAATCGATTGCCTGATCAGTTGTTCCACCGCATGGTCGAGCATCACTGCAGGTAGCTGCCCAGTGCCTGCGGTTGCGGTGTGCGCAAGATAACGGCCCAGATCGCAGCGCACATACTCGGTCAACATCAGAAGATCCTTTTCCTTCGGACCCCATACCACCAGACTTTCCAGGATGCTCTTGATATTGCGCACCGGAATCCGTTCTTCCAGTAGGCGTCGCAACACATCGGCTATGCGCTGGGCGGGCACTGCTTTGTTCACCTCCGCAACCAGCCCGGGGTAGTCCACGGCCACCTGTTCCAGCATCCACTGGGTTTCCTGGATACCGACGAACAAGTGCGCGCGTGCATGCAGGGGTGCGATGGCCTGCTGCGCCAATGCTGCCTGCATGTCATCGGTGTTCTCCAATTCGGCGCGTGTCTCGGGGACATCGTGAATCAACACCTCGTATTGCATGTCGTGCAGGGACTCGCTCTGCCAGATCGCGATCCCGGGAAACGGCAAACCCAGCAACTCGACCAATTGGCGGCGCTCGCTTTCGATCGCCTGGTCCAGCCGCGCAGGGTCGAGCTGAGCGGCCAGCTGCGGCGACAGCCGCATCGACAAAGGCGAGGCGAAATCGGGGGCGTTCTTGCGAATATGCGGCGCCTCGCCTTTGGCACCTTTCCGGCTCGTCGACGGCAACTTGCGCTGATCGGTACCGCTGATGTCGCGTTGCTTGCGCCAGATCGTATAACCGCCGGCGCCGACGGCCGCTGCCAGCAACAGGAACAGCGCGGCCGGAAAGCCAGGGACGAACGCGAAGCAGGCCAGCAGCACGCTCGCTGCCATCAGGGCACGCGCGTTGCTGGTGAGCTGGCGGCCGATATCGAGCCCGAGCGAGCTGAGCCTGGTCTCGTTCTCGTTGGCCACGCGGGTGATCATGACACCGGCAGCCACCGATATCAGCAGTGAGGCGATCTGCGACACCATGGCATCGCCCACCGACAGAATCGCAAAGCGGTTAGCGGCGTCGCCGGCCGTCATGCCGTGGTACGTCACGCCGACCACGATGCCGGCCAGGATGTTGACCATGGTAATGACCAGGCCGGCGATCGCATCACCCTTGACGAATTTCATGGCGCCGTCCATGCCGCCGTGCAGTTGGCTTTCCATGGCCAGCCGCGCGCGTTTGCGGCGTGCCTCATCTGCGGTCAAGTTGCCGCCACGCAGGTCGGCATCGATACTCATCTGCTTGCCGGGCATTGCGTCCAAGGTGAAGCGCGCACCGACTTCGGCAACGCGTTCGGAGCCCTTTGCGATCACGATGAACTGCACCGTGGTGATGATCAAGAAAACCACCAGGCCCACCACCAGATTGCCGCCGACCACCAACTCGCCGAAGCTCTCGATGATATGGCCCGCCTCGGCATGCAGCAGGATCGACTTCGTCGAGGCGATATTCAGCGACAACCGCAGGAGCGTGGTGAACAGCAGCAGGGAAGGAAACGACGAGAGCGAGATCGAGTCGGGCACATACATCGTGACCATCAGCAGCACCACGCTCAGGGTGATGTTGATGCCCAGCAGCGTATCGATCATGGGCGTTGGCAGCGGCAGGATCATCAGCCCGATGACCGCCACCACCAGGGCGGCGATGGCCACTTCGCCGCTATAAGCGAAATATCTCGTCGCGCGAACGCGGTCTCCTAGCATGGCAGGGCTCCATCGCCGTCGTCGTGGTCGCGACCGAGCTCATCGACCCAGCGCAACACCACCGCAACCGTTTCGAACAAGGGCTCGGGGATTGCATCGCCCAATTCGACCTGGTACAGCGCACGGGCAAGTGGCGGATTGGCGACGATCGGGATGCCCTGGTTATGCGCAAGGGCACGCAGTTCCAGCGCACCATCGTCCACGCCCTTGGCAACGACCTGCGGTAGGCCGAAGTCATCGGGCTCGTAGGCCAATGCCACTGCGTAATGGGTCGGGTTGACCACCATCACCTTGGCCTTGGCCACGCGTTCGCGTGGGTCGCCGAAGACCAGTTCCTTGGCAAATTCCTTACGCTTGCCCTTGATTTCGGGGTCGCCTTCGCTTTCCTTGAATTCGCGCTTCTGCTCGTCCTTGCTCATTCGCTTGTCGCGGATGAACAGCCAGTGCTGCACGCTCCAGTCTGCTGCGCCCACCAGTACGAACAGCAGCACGCCCAGTGCGAAGAGCATGCCCAGGGTGTGCCAGGCAATCTGGGCAATGTCGAGCGGTGTTTCGTAGGCAAGCCCGATGATCATCGGCATGAGGGCGCGGATACCGACCCACAGCACCACGCCAATCAAGATGGCCTTGATAATCAACTTCAGTAAGTTGATGAGACTTCGCAACGAAAAGAGTTTCTTGACCCCGGCAGCGGGATTGAGGGAATCGAACTTGGGCGCCACCGGCTTGAGCGAGGCATTCAGGCCGGTCTGGAACGCACCGCCTGCCACGCCAGCTATCAGGCATGCAGCCAAGAATGGCAGCATCAACAGCAATCCCTGGATGCCGAGATGGCCGAGTGCGCGGTTTATTGCGGCTGCATCGCGTGTATTCTCCGGGAAATCGAAGCCGATCGTCATCAATGCGCGCACGTGATCAGCGAAGTAATCGCCGGCCGATTTCATCACCAATAACGCGCCGAAGAGCACTGCGGCTGCAGTGACGTCCGGGCTGACCGGCACTTCCCCGTCCTTGCGCGCATCCCGCAGTTTCTTCTCGGTCGGCTTCTCGGTTTTTTCTTCCGACATTGCCCGCTCCTTCCGCGATCGCTGCGCCCCCGATTGTGGGCAGCTGTGGTCGAGCGATCCGCGTGCCAGGCGAATGTGTGGATAGCCTGGCGAAGCCGGAATGATTTGTTCGCCAGCGAATTCCGATATTCGCTTCCGAAAGCATCTGGCCGCCGTGGCGCGCGTAGCTTTCCCCACGTGTACGGTCCGCATTCCATTAAAACGAGGTGCAGTGTGGAGAAGATTCAATGTCCCGGGTCGGTCGTGAGTGGGCTCATCGAACTGATCACGGTTGGACTCACCAATGACAAGATTCAGGACGCTGCCGCGGTCCTGTCCGCAGTCCGGGTACTGCGGCCAGACCTGAAAGCGCTCGACACGTTCGATGCATGGATTTCGATCAAGCGCGGCAATTACGTGGAAGGCGCGCGCCTGCTGCGCGAGCTGGAGGGCGACGCCGGCTCCAAGCCGCTGTGCAAGGCTTTGTACGCCTGCTGCCTGTTCGCGATGGGCGACCAGTCGTGGCATGGCATTGCAGACGGGCTGATCGAAGAAGACGCCGATGCCGACGCCGTGGCCCTGGTCAAGGCGCTGTCCGGACGAAAAACCCCAACGGCCGCGCCGGCGGAAGCGCCGGCTGAATCTTCAGCACCGATGGAAGTTCCAAATTCGCAATACCTGCGTGCCTGAGTGACGCCAGTCCCGACCCCATAGGAGTATGCGATGACGCTCATTCCTCCTGTCCAAGCGATTGCCGGCGCCAGTGCTGCCGCCACCCAGGCGCTGTCGCCGGTGGCAGCCCCCAACCAGGCGCTGGTGAATCGCTTTCAAGCGCTGATGCAGTCCTCCAGCCCGTTGCCGCCCGCCATGCAGCGGGTGGGCAACCCGAGCATGATGAGCCGGGTGGTCGATGTGCAGAACGATGGCGTGCGCACCATCGCCGAGCATATCGATGCCTTCAGCATGCAGGCACCGACCATGGGGCTGCAGGAAATGGCAGCGCAGCAGATCAAGTTGATGCACGAGCTGACCATGGTCGGCTTCAACCTCAATGTCAGCGTCGGCGTGGCGCAGTCGGGAAAGAACGCCGTGCAGACACTGGTCAAGAACCAATAGCATGCGCGCGCTGAGATGCCTGGTGGTGCTGCTGGTGGCGCTGCTGCTGTCTGCGTGCAGTCAGCAGCTGTATTCCGGGCTCACCGAAAATGATGCGAACGACATGCTGGAGGTGCTGCTGCATGCCGGCGTAGACGCGTCCAAGGTCACTCCGGACGATGGCAAGACCTGGGCGGTGAACGCACCGCACGATCAGGTGTCCTATTCGCTGGAGGTGCTGCGCGCGCACGGCTTGCCGCATGAGCGGCATGCCAATCTCGGGGAGATGTTCAAGAAGGACGGGCTGATCTCCACACCCACCGAAGAACGCGTGCGTTTCATCTACGGCGTGTCGCAGCAGCTATCGCAGACCTTGTCGAATATCGATGGGGTGATCTCGGCCGATGTGGAAATCGTGCTGCCCAACAACGACCCGCTTTCGACCTCGGTCAAACCGTCCAGCGCTGCGGTGTTCATCAAGTTCCGTGTCGGTAGCGACTTGACCAGCCTGGTGCCCAACATCAAGACAATGGTCATGCACAGCGTGGAAGGACTCACCTACGAAAACGTCAGTGTGACGCTGGTGCCGGGTGGAGCGGAGAGCGATGCGCAGTTCACCGTATCGGCACCGCCGAAATCTTCACCGTGGCCGTGGTTGGCCGGATGTGCGTTGGCGTTGGGTCTGGCGGTTGCGGCGGCGCTGTATCGCTGGCCAAACCCGCAGGCGGGCCGTTGGGGCGGCTGGCAACGCCTGCGCGAGTTGACGAAAGGCAAAGCCGGGTAAGCACGGGATGGACAACACGCGGATCGACACTGCAGCACGATGTGTTCAGCGTTGGACGGACGCGTTGGCGCATCTGGCCGAATCGCTGGACCCCGCACGGGTGGCGCATTGGCTTGGCCCGGTGGCAGCGTCGGGCTGGGCAGTGGCGCCCGTGTACTGCCGTAAGCGGGTAATCCAGGCGTGGTCGGGGTGGTCGGGAGTATCGCTGTCTGCACTCGGCCTGCAGGCGAACCAACTCGCCCTACTGACGCCCGCGCAGTTGGCCCAGGTCCTGATCGCGCGGGCACTGTTTTCGCGCGGATTGGCCGTGCGTCGTTGTATCGAGCGCGAACGTCTGGACTGGCTCGAACAGTGTGTGGGGCCGGCCGTGCTTGAGCATGTGCGCCAGAACGCGTCCGCCGGCCTACCCGTGCCCTTGTTGCCACGCGATGCCGACCAGGCAGCGTGGGTCGGCGACGGTTGGCGTCGGATGCAGGCCGATGGCGTCTGGTCCAATCCGGTTGTTGCCAAGCTGCTGGCGTTGTCCTTGCCGCTGGACGCCGCGCAGGTGGCCACCGTCGCAGCAGACGGGGCGAGCGATGCCTTCCTGAGCGCGCTTCCCACCCTGATGCCGGAGGCGTCATGCGTCTGTGGTTGAGGTCAACGCCCGATGCGATCGGCTTGGAGTGCGATGTCATTCTGCGCGAGGCGCTGGCCTCGGTGTTGACGCTGGATGCTGCCACTGCCGAGGTGCACGCACGCTGCGAGCAGGCCCTGAGCCAGGCGCAGACACGGGCACAGACGCTGATCGACGAGGCCAAGCAGCAGGCCGAAACGATCCTTGAGGATGCGCGCCAGAAGGCCGAGCGCAGCGCACGCCTGGGGTATGCAGCCGGTCTGCGACGCCAGCTTGATGAGTGGAACGAATCTGGCCTGCGCCATGCCTTTGCCGCCGAAACGGCCGCGCAGCGGGCACGTGAGCGCCTGGCAGAGATTGTGGCGCGCACCTGCGAGCACATCATCCTCGGACACGATCCTGCGGCGCTGTATGCGCGGGCGGCGCAGGCCCTGGAAGGTGCCCTGGACGAGGCCAAGGCCCTGCGCGTCAGCGTGCACCCCGACGCGGTGGACGCTGCGCGGCGCGCCTTCGACGCGGCCGCCACCGAGGCGGGCTGGACCCTGCAAATAGAGCTGTGCGGCGATGCCGACCTGGCCGTGGGCGCCTGCGTGTGCGAATGGGACACGGGCGTGTTCGAGACCGATCTGCGCGATCAGCTGCGCAGTCTGCGGCGCGTCATTCGTCGTGTATTGGCTGCACCGGAGGAGCTTGCGGATGCTGGCTGAGACGCCCCTGCTGGAGACAACGCTCGAGCGCGAGTTGGCCACGCTCGCGTTCGGTCGTCGCTATGGCAAGGTGGTCGAAGTCGTCGGCACCATGCTCAAGGTGGCCGGCGTGCAGGTCAGCCTGGGCGAGGTGTGCGAGTTGCGCCAGCGCGATGGCAGCGTGTTGCAGCGGGCCGAGGTGGTGGGCTTCAGTCGCGATCTGGCGTTGCTGGCGCCGTTCGGCGAGCTGATCGGGCTATCGCGCGAGACGCGCGTGATCGGATTGGGCCGCCCGTTGGCGGTGCCGGTCGGACCGGCCTTGCTGGGGCGCGTGCTCGACGGCCTGGGCGAGCCGTCGGACGGGCAAGGAGCCATCGCCTGCGACACCTGGGTACCGATCCAGGCGCAGGCACCGGACCCGATGCGTCGGCGGCTGATTGAACACCCCATGCCGACCGGCGTGCGGATCGTGGATGGCCTGATGACGCTGGGCGAGGGCCAGCGCATGGGCATCTTCGCCGCAGCCGGCGTCGGCAAGAGCACCTTGATGGGAATGTTCGCGCGCGGCACGCAGTGCGATGTCAACGTGATCGTGCTGATCGGCGAGCGTGGGCGCGAGGTGCGCGAGTTCATCGAGCTGATTCTTGGCGAAGATGGACTGGCACGCAGCGTGGTGGTCTGTGCAACCTCGGATCGTTCGTCGATCGAGCGCGCCAAGGCCGCCTATGTCGGCACCGCCATCGCCGAGTATTTCCGGGATCGTGGCCTGCGCGTCCTGCTGATGATGGACTCGCTGACGCGCTTTGCCCGTGCGCAACGCGAGATCGGTCTGGCCGCCGGCGAGCCGCCCACACGCCGGGGCTTTCCGCCATCGGTGTTCGCCGAGTTGCCGCGCCTGCTCGAACGTGCGGGCATGGGCGAGAGCGGCTCGATCACCGCGTTCTACACCGTGCTGGCCGAGGACGAGACCGGCAGCGATCCGATCGCCGAGGAAGTGCGCGGCATCCTCGATGGGCACCTGATCCTCTCTCGCGAGATCGCGGCCAAGAACCAGTATCCGGCGATCGACGTGTTGGCCAGCCTGAGCCGGGTGATGAGCCAGATCGTCCCATCAGACCACTCCCAGGCCGCCGGCCGGTTGCGGCGCCTGCTCGCCAAGTACAACGAAGTGGAAACGCTGGTGCAGGTGGGCGAATACCGCGAGGGGAGCGACGCCGTTGCCGACGAGGCGATCGATAGGATCGATGCGATCCGCGACTTTCTCAGCCAACCGACCGACCAGCTCAGTGCGTACGAAAGTACGCTGGAACAGCTGGCCAGCGTGACCGACGATGCGTGAGCCTGCCCACACCTGGTCGGTGCTGCATCAGCTCAAGGTGCGCCGCAGCGAGCGCATGCAGGAACGCCTGAGCGAGTGCAGGCGTGCGTTGGAACACTGCGACCGCGAACTTGCCAGGTGCAGACAGGAAGCAGAGGCTTGCACCACACGCTTGGCCGATTGCGATGCCGCACTGATGGACAAGGCAGGTGTGGGGGCGTCGATCGACGTTGATACGATCCTCCAGCATGAACGCTTTCGCACCGTGCTGGTCGAGGCCTGTCGCGCTGCGGAGCAGGCGCAGGCAGCGGCGGATCAGTCGTTGCAGAGCGCGCGCGACGAACTGGCGTCCGTGCAGCAGGCACTGAGCAAGCTGCAGGCACAGGCGCAGGTATACGCAGACAAAGCCGCCAGTGCGCGCCGCGCCCGACAGGCGCAACGCGACGCAGCAGAAGAGGAAGACGCAGTCGAGGCACTGGTCGCGCTGCGTTCGCACCGCGCCACGCAGAGGGGCGCGCGATGAACGACGCCACCGATGCCTTGCTGGCCATTTCCTCGCAGGGCGTGTCGCTATTGGCCCTGCTGGCACTGTGCGGGGTGCGTGTGTTCGTGATGTTCATCGTGCTACCGGCAACGGCGCAGGACAGTCTTCCCGGGATTGCACGCAACGGCGTGATCTACGTCCTGAGCTCGTTCATCGCCTATGGGCAACCGGCCGATGCGCTGGCGAAGATCCAGACGGTCGGCCTGGTCGGGGTGGTGTTCAAGGAGGCCTTCATCGGTCTGCTGATCGGGTTCGCAGCATCGACGGTGTTCTGGATCGCCGAGAGCGTTGGCCTGCTGATCGACGACCTTGCCGGCTACAACAATGTGCAGATGACCAATCCGCTCAGCGGCCAGCAAAGCACGCCGGTGTCTACGGTGCTGCTGCAACTGGCCATCGTGTCGTTCTACGCATTGGGCGGCATGTTGCTATTGCTGGGAGCGTTATTCGAATCGTTTCGCTGGTGGCCGCTGACCCAGCTTGGGCCGAACATGGGGTCGGTTGCCGAATCGTTCGTGATCCAGCAATCGGACAGCATGATGACCGCCGTCGTCAAGCTGTCCGCACCGGTGATGCTGGTGCTTGTGCTGGTGGATCTTGCGATCGGCCTGGTGGCGCGAGCGGCCGACAAACTCGAACCGTCGAACCTGAGTCAGCCAATCCGCGGGGTGCTAGCGTTATTGCTGCTCGCCTTGCTGACCAGCGTCTTCGTCGCGCAATTTGGCGAAGCACTTGGGTTCCTGCATTTCCAGCAGCAATTGCACGATGCCGCCAACGTCGGTGGTAAGGGAGGCGCGAGGCACTGATCTTTATTGAGACATTCCCGGCTTTGCACTTCCTACACTGGTCGTTACCGACTTTTTCACTTGCCTAGCAGAGGGAACGCCATGGCTCCTGCCTGTACCACCGCCCACCGCCGACGTGCTCCAATGGCCGCCGTCCTGATGCTCAGCCTGCTGCCGCTGCTGTCGCCACATGCCGACGCCGCCCAGGTCCCGTGGCATTCGCGCACGTTCAAATACGTCGCCGACAACAAGGATCTCAAGGAGGTGCTGCGCGATTTATCCGCCAGCCAGTCCATCGCCACCTGGATCTCGCCGGAGGTGACCGGCACGCTGAGCGGGAAATTTGAAACATCTCCACAGAAATTCCTCGACGACCTGGCGGCCACCTACGGCTTTGTCTGGTACTACGACGGCGCCGTGCTCAGGATCTGGGGTGCGAACGAATCCAAGAGCGCGACCTTGAGCCTGGGGACTGCATCGACGAAGTCGCTGCGCGACGCACTTGCGCGCATGCGCCTGGACGATCCGCGCTTTCCGGTGCGTTACGACGAGGCCGCGCATGTGGCGGTGGTCTCCGGACCGCCAGGGTATGTGGATACCGTTTCGGCCATTGCCAAGCAGGTCGAGCAGGGCGCGCGTCAGCGCGATGCCACCGAAGTGCAGGTGTTTCAGCTGCATTACGCGCAAGCGGCCGACCACACGACGCGCATCGGCGGTCAGGATGTGCAGATTCCAGGCATGGCCAGCCTGTTGCGCAGCATGTACGGCGCACGCGGCGCGCCGGTCGCGGCGATAGCGGGGCCTAGCGCCAACTTTGGCCGGGTACAGCCGATCGGCGGTGGGTCCTCCAACACATTCGGCAATGCGGCACAGGGTCAAGGCGGCGGAGCCAGCGGCATCCTCGGGCTGCCTTCGTCCTGGTTCGGCGGCGCCTCGTCGTCCGATCGCGTGCCGGTCAGCCCGCCGCTACCCGGTAGCGGAGCTGCTGCGGCTGCGGGGTCGCCCGCCAGCGTCTGGCCGGAACTCAGTAAGGGACGGCGCGATGAATCCACTCCCATCGACGTCGGTGGTGGAGCAGAGCTGGCCTCCGATGCGCCGGTGATCGAAGCCGACCCGCGTACCAATGCCATCCTGATCCGCGATCGACCCGAGCGGATGCAGAGCTATGGCACCCTGATCCAACAGTTGGACAATCGGCCCAAGTTGCTGCAGATCGATGCCACCATCATCGAGATCCGCGATGGCGCCATGCAGGATCTCGGTGTCGACTGGCGCTTCCACAGCCAGCACACGGACATACAGACCGGCAACGGCAGTGGCAGCCAGTTGGGCTTCAACGGCGCATTGAGCGGCGCTGCCACCGATGGCGCGACCACCCCGGCTGGGGGCACTTTGACGGCCGTGCTGGGAGACGCCGGACGCTACCTGATGACGCGCGTGTCGGCGTTGGAGACGACCAACAAGGCCAAGATCGTGTCTTCGCCCCAGGTGGCGACGCTGGACAACGTCGAGGCGGTCATGGACCACAAGCAACAGGCATTCGTCCGGGTCAGCGGATACGCATCGGCAGATCTCTACAACCTCTCCGCCGGGGTGTCGTTGCGGGTATTGCCCAGCGTGGTGCCAGGCTCGCCGAACGGTCAGATGCGTCTGGATGTGCGTATCGAGGATGGCCAGCTTGGATCCAACACCGTGGACGGCATTCCGGTCATTACCTCCAGCGAGATCACGACCCAGGCTTTCGTCAATGAAGGCCAAAGCCTGCTGATTGCAGGCTACGCCTACGATGCCGACGAGACCGATCTGAATGCGGTGCCGGGTCTGTCGAAGATTCCGTTGCTCGGTAACCTGTTCAAACACCGGCAAAAAAGCGGGTCCCGCATGCAACGGCTGTTTCTGCTGACCCCGCACGTGGTGTCGCCCTGATGGTTCGCGAACAACCATCGGTGGGCGATCAGAGGTTCGCTGTGATGGCCTGACATTGGGCGCATGCCATCGGCCGAATCCTGCAGGAATTGTTTGAGGGATCATCAGGCGGGCCAAGTGATTGGTGCGGATGGGTATCGACCCAGGGCGCCTGAGACCGCCACCTGGATGGGCATCGGTGTTGCCTGGAATCAGCATGTGTCACTCGCACATGTTGGTTCTGATGCGATGCCCAAGCCTGCCTGGGCGATCACCTGGCAGGCTTCTCGCCTGCGCAAGACAAGATCCTGCCAGTCAGCTCGGCATCTGCGCTAGACGGCACGAGGGCAGAGCGGCGTCTACGCTCTTGACTGGCAGCGATTGCGCCCGATTGCAGCGACATGCCTGGGCCGGCAGCAGTGTGCATGGCCGGTGCGAAGGTATGGAGGCTCTAGTCGAGCGACGATGGCGTGCGATTGAACGTTCAACCAACGTCACGCCAGCAGCGAAAGCCCACTGGAGAAGGCGTGTCTGGAACAAGAATCTGGTGATCGCGTGCCGCGTTGAAGCCGGAACGGCCCTGCTCGCATGCCGATGGCCGTATGTCAGGCACTTGCGGCGCAAAAGAGACAAGCGCGTGCCGATGTGGGTGGCGAAGGCTCGCGGTTACAGCAAGAGTGGTGCCTGCAGGCTGACGCATGAGGCGGCAGCCTGCAGGTCGTGGCCGGTAGGGGCGACCAACAGTTCGTTACTGCATCGATCCGGTGTCGCTCGCAAGGCTGACGCCGAGGCCGCCACCAAAGTCACCGCCGGCCCCGCCGCCGAAGCCACCACCATTCTGTGCCTGCAGAATGTCTCCGACGATATTCATCAGCATCTGCGTGTACTGCGACGGGGAGCCATTGGACTGCCCAGCTTGCTGGGCATTATTGCTCTGCTGCAGCAGGGCAATAATGAGCTGTGTCAGCAACTGGTCGAGCTGCTTTTCCGAGATGCCCTGGTTGCACTGATTGGTTTGGTTGCCCCGGCTCCAATAAGATTGCGGGCCCTGGTTCGAGCCAACCTGGAAGAAGGACGAGTTGAAGCCGGTCTGCGCCGCTGTGTTCAAAGAATTAACCATGACGATTCCTCTCTGATTAACTGGGGTTTGGTTTCGCTCAACGGCCATGCTTGCGCAACGGCCGTTGCCGGGCGTGTTTTACGCCCCGACGGAACAGTAGAAGCGGCAATCGATCGTCGCCAGAGAGTTTGCGAAATTGCGCTTGTGCGTGCGAAGGAAATAAACGACAAAATGATTTCGCAGCGAGCGCAAATCCAGAAGTCGTCGTCAGTTGGCGTTTTTTCGCTTGCATGTTAAGTGTTTCGTCGGTTTCGAGTAAATCATGTACAGGTGGCGTTATGTTGCCGCCGTCGAGCGCCGTGGGTCGTTGTATGCCGGCGCTCTACTCACCTGGAGACCTGTATTCAACCGAAATCGAGGTAACGACAAATGATCGGTTCAACGATCGTCTACCGGCATGTCGATAAAGTATCCAATTTCCAGTTTGAGTCCGCGTCCGGGCCTTTACCAAAGCGACACATGCGCGCGAGAAGGTCCGGATGTGGTCGTCGAGCAGGCGCCGGGCCACAGCGCGTTCTATTTGCAGCGGTATTGGCGTGCGCATCGCCGTTCGCACGCGCGGATTGCTTTGAAGAGGCTGCCGGATATCAGCACGTGAACCCTTGGGTGCTGCGTGCCATTGCCTGGCAGGAATCGCGCGGTCGTGCCGACGCGATCCATCGCAACAACAACGGCACGGTGGATTATGGAAAGATGCAGATCAACTCCATCCACCTGCGGCGATTATCCAGCTATGGAATCTCCAGGGATGCGTTGATGCATCCGTGCATCAGTGTGTATGTCGCGGCATGGCGCTTGCGCGAAATGACCAACAAGTACGGAAACACCTGGGCCGCGGTAGGGGCCTACCATTCCGAAACCCCAGGTGAGCGCGATAAGTATGCGCATGCCATCCATTCGATTCTGCTAAGTCGCGGCGTGATTGATGAATAGCGCGTGCGCCACTGCAGGAGGGCGTAGGTGTAGCCGGATTTGCGCAGGAATTCCCTGGTGGGATGGCGTAGGACTGTACAAAGCGGCGGAGCGCCGCGACGGAATTATCTGCGGACAATAGCGCGTATGTTTTAGTTACTGCGCATACGGTGACTGAAATGATCATCGCCATAGCAGCATCCGTCATCATGTGTCGACAATGTGCGTAGCGCGGCTGGATACCCGCTGTGCAAAGACCAGCTAGCCGAGACCTGAGCTGAGAATTGGCATGCGCAGCCTAGCTCTCGATCGATTCCCGCTGTACGCCGCTGCCGGTCGGTTTTTAGCACTTGCTGGAGGCTGCGCATGGAGCCGCCAACAGCTGTCGCACACGCACTGCGGGTAAGCCGTCAGTGCGTGTGCGACCACCATGTGCTTGCACTCGCCGATGGCTGCGCGATAGCCGGCGCGACGCACGGTCGCGCTCACTCAGTTCGCATGCGAGCGGCCTCGGCTTCGCGAACTGCCGCTGCAGCCTGCCAGGTGCCGGCAATGACCTTGTACTGCATGCCGGCGGCCATGCCCGCCAACGTATTGGAGAGCAATGCGCTGCGTGCCGGCGACAAACCGAGCCAGTGGCCAATCATGTTGACTGCTGTACCAAATGCGATGTTGGAATTGATGGCGGCCGTGCGCGCCACAGAATGATCCATGACCCGCTCATAGTCTTCGCGCTTGGCCTTCCAGCTTGGTTCCCAGATCTGCTGCGTCCCGGCTTCGTCTGCTTCGTGTTGGGTGACATTGAGCCAGTCGGCTGTCTCCAGACCGACATTCAAGGCCGCGTTCACCGCCGCTTGCTGAAAGACGACCCTGGTCGCCTCTCCCATGTTGAAGGGCGACATCAGTCCTGCCCAGCGCTGCCTGGCCGATGCAAAGTCTGGTGCCTCCAGCTCATTGGATGCCAGGTTGGTCAGGACGTTGGCCATGCCGTAAAACCTGCCTGCACTGGTGACGTGGGGATCGCTGACGCCACCGTTGGTTGGTGCCCGCATTCCCACCATGCGGAATGTCGCCTGGATGGCGTCACGGGCCGCCGCATAAGGGGCGACCTTGAGCTCACTGGCCAGCAGTCTGGCCGCCATCTCAGGTCGGCCAGAAGCCTTGCCCGCAGCGCCGATGGCGATATTGCTCAAGATGCCGGCCAGCGCGAGCCGGGTCACCAGATCCGAATAGTGCTGCTGTTCTACTCTCTTGTGATGGCGCTCGTCCTCGGACAGCGCTTCCCATTGTTCAAGATTCAGGTTGTGGAAGCCTCGGGCAGCGGCGTCGGGATTGCGGTTCTCGCGGTTGCGCCGCAGCGTATGCAGCGCCAGATGCAGCGTGCCCGACACTGCCTGCATGGCGACGACCGCTTCGGGTGGGAGCTGGCGAAACGCGGCAAACAGCGCTTTGCCGATCAACTCGCGCACGAACGTGGTCGGGCCCACGGAGGTGGTCTGGTGCACGAGATGTCCCAGCGCAGCGCCCAGGTATTGTTTGTCGAAGCTGATCGGCAGGACACCGCGCGCCGCAGCGGCGACCGCTGTCGCGGTGGGTCCAAGGAGGGTCGTGACTCCATGTGTTGCACCTGCCCCGACTGACGCAGCCAGCGTGCCCAAGCGCGCAGCGGCCGTCGCCGAGGTGGATGCCTGCGCTTGGGAACCGTGTTGTGCAGCGTATTCGGTGCCAAGCGACGGCGGGGCTGATGGTTCGAAAGAGTCTTCAGCGTCATAGAATCGCTCGCTACCGCTCTGTTCCCTACGCAGCGAAGCATGCAGCTGCGGACTGCCTTGGGACGGTAGGTCTGCGTCGCTGGCGGTTTCATACCCGCTGTCGCTTCCCGTGCTATTGCGTCGTGCCGAAGGTCTGGACGGCAGGCCGGAGAGAGGAGACCCGATCTCGTGCGTCGATGTATCGCTGCCTCGTTGTGCCGGCATCTCGATCACGACGTCGCCACTTGTCGCTTGCGATTGCTGGGAGGTACTGGCTGAAGGGATCTTCATCACGGCATGTCCTCGCATTGATGGGGTATCGGCACGCTTCGTCCAGGCGTGCAGGGTGATTGATCGATGGCGCCGGACGATGGGTCCCGCAGCAAGACGGGCGTGGTGGCGAGCGTCGTGATTGCAGCGTCGGGATCGCCCTTGGCAGTCGGACGCGTCGACCGGAGAATCAAGCGTGATGTGTGGCACGCCGACCCGGCATGGTGCATATGCTGCGCTCAGCTGCCCGTGCAACTGGAGCGTGACTTCTTCGCTCGCACTCGCAGCGCCAAGGCGTTCCTGCTATCCACGGCAACCCTGCGCGGTATGTGTCATCGTTTCCGGCGAACTTAAAATTCGCATAAATCCACGGAATCTCGACGCGTGCTTGGCGAAGCGATCATTCCAGATCCGAACAATCAATTCGTACGTGCGGGTCAATTATGTTTTCTGCTGCGGCGGTCTTTGCGCGGGCAAAGACGGGTGCGCGCGTACCGGCAGCGCTGTGACATGGGTTGTAGTAGACATTGGTGCACGTACGGAGCGATGCCGCAACGGTGGGGGTAGATTGCGTGAGCGATCGCCCAGGGCGCGTGGTGTGGCCGTAGAGCAGGCGACAGCATCTCCGAGCACCAAGTCCGCGAAGCCAACAAGGTGCAACCGCACCAAGGTGCCAGGCAGCTGCCTTGGCCGCGTTTTCCTACCACCGCTGCGATCTATCTGCTTGCTGCCCATATCCTTACTCGCAAGCAAGGTACCTCCTGCCTAATCCTGCGGACCGGGTCGAGCCTGATTGAGTGCGGTGAATCGAGTAAATGCGTCAGTCCGTGGCTAGGCTGCTGTCGAGCGATGCCTTGCTGAGATCACGGAATAAAGGGGCAGCAGTTGGCTATTTTTGGAAGGTTGCAAATGCGGTTGACGCACCTTGAGTTGACCGGCATCCGAAGGTCTGACGTTTCGCAAGCATCAGTAGATTCAAAGCAGTCGGCCCGCCGCAGGGTGAGTGCGACGGGCCGAATGGCGTTCAAGGGTTACAGCGTTTTGAGGAGCGCTTCGCGCATCGCTAGGTGGCGTGCCGCGATGCCAATGCTGCAACGGTTGGCAGCAGCTCAGGTAATAAGCCAACCTCCAGATCAGAGCATGTCCGGCGGCGCGGCGGTGGCCTTGGAGTGCTGCTTGCCGCGTGCATGTTCGATGGCAGTGCGCAGCTTGCGCGCAGCTCCGGTCACGGCAGAGGCCGTCGTTTCGGCGCTGTTGGTGGCCGCGATCGGCGGCAGGCCGGCGACGTGCGCCTCGATGCTGCAGGTTCGATCCGCCGCGCCGCCGCGCTGGCCGTTCTCATCACGCAAATGCACTTCCACACGGGTGATGTCGTTGGCGAAATGCGCCAGCTGGGCGGTGCAGGTCTTTTCGACATGCGCCACAACGGACGGATCGTGCGGCACGTGCTTGTCGGTCTGGATCTGAATCTGCATAGAGGATCTCCTTCGCGGTCATCCGCTGCGTCTGCCGCAGCTGTGACTCGATTCTGCGTCAGCGGCGTGTTGTCGCAAAGTGACAGTGCGGGATGCCCATTCATGCCCTAGCAGGGTCCCTCTCCGTCATCGCAGCGGTGCAGCGAGATCGTCCAGTCGGGCGGCAGACGCAGACCTGCCGCGGCTGAATCAATGGCGCCGGCGATCGGCTCGATCAAGGGCGGTGCCTTAAGATGCCGGCACCCGCGGGTGCCCGCGCCTGTTCGATGCCTGCCTGTGTCCGAATTCCGATTTACCTATGGTGCCCGCCAGGGCCTATTGCGGCGTCTGTTGTTGCTTGCCGCGCTGTGGATGGTCTGTAGTGGCACGGCTGTGGCCCAGGACGAGGACACGGTGCTGGAGACCGCGCAGACTCAACTGGACAGCATGCAAAAGGTGCTGACCCAGGCCGAAGCGGGGATGGAAAAATCCGACACCGACCAGTTGCGCAAGCTGGCCGACGATGTCACCGGCGCGCAGCGCCAGGCCCAGGACCTGGCGCGCGCGCTGGAGCCTCCGTTGAAGGAGCTGTCTGTCCGGCTGGCCGGGCTTGGCGAAGAGCAGAAGACCGACCCACCAGATCTACGCGACCAACGCCGCGCGCTCACGCGCGAGCGCAACGGCCTGGATGCCGAGCTCAAGCGGGCGAACTTGCTGGCACTGGATGCCAAGGATCTCGCCGACCGGCTCGAAGGCGAGCGCGCCCAGCGCTTCAGCGAGAAGCTCTCCGCGCGCGCTGCCTCGCCCCTGTCGCCTGCGCTGTGGAATGAGATCGCGCAGGAATGGCCCGACGATCGCACGCGCCTGCAAGCGCTGTCCGACAAGGCCGTACAGGCGGTGCGCACCGGCATGGCGACCAACGGTATTGCCGGTCTGGTGATCGGGACGCTGGCGGCATTGATGCTGGCATTTCCGTTGCGCATCTTCCTGCGTCATCTGGGGCGGCGGTATGCAGCCTCGCGTGCGCCCGGTGGCCGCTTGCGGCGCTCCGGCCTTGCACTGTGGTTTTTGTTGGTGGGCACCCTGACGCTGGGCATGGCGGCATGGGCGCTGGCCGAGAGCATCCGCGCACTGAGTGAGCTGCCGACCGATCTGGAGCAACTGCTGAGTGCATTTGTGGTGATCAGTTGCGTGGCGGCCTTCGTCGGTTCGCTCAGCGCCAGCCTGTTGATGAAGCACCAGCCCACCTGGCGTCTGTTCCCGTTGGACGATGCCACTGTCGATCGTTTGCGCGTGCATTGTCTTGCCACGGCCGCGGTGAGCTGGTTCAGCGGTATGGCGATCAGAATCAACGACGTGGCGCGCAGCAGCGGCGCATTGACCATCGCTACCGATGCGGTTGCGGCGCTGTTGTATGCGGGGTTGATCCTATCGGCACTGGCTGGCCTGACCCTTTCGTTGCGCGCGCATGCCGCAAACGTGGGTGTGGCCGATGCGGACAGCAGCGCACCGCCACCGGTGGTGTCGCGTGGCGGCGGTTACATCGTGCTGATCCGTCTGCTGGGCCATCTGGCGGTGATCTTCGCGTTGGTGGCTGCCTTGTTCGGCTACATCAATCTGGCACTGTTCGTCGAGCAGCAGATCATCTGGATCACCCTGGTATGCAGCGTGCTCGCGCTACTGGTGATGTTTGCCGACGACCTGACGACCTGGGTGTTCAAGCCGGAGAGCCGTTTCAGCCGTGCGCTGTCGCATGCACTGAATGTTGGCAGCGGGCGGTTGGTGCAGGTGGGCTTACTGATCTCTGCGGCAGTACGCGTGCTGCTGGTGTTGCTGGGCATTGCCGCATTGGTGACGCCCTACGGCGCCAACCTCGCCGCAGTGACCGGCTGGTTGGAAAACGTTTCGCACGGCATTGCAATTGGTAAGGAACTTGTCATCACGCCCGGCGACGTGGCCAGGGCGCTGTGCGTGTTCCTGCTGGGCATGGGCTTGGTCCATGTCGTGCAGAAGTGGCTGCTCAACACCTATCTGCCCAAGACCGAACTGGATGCGGGAGCGCGAAATTCGATCAGCACGGTGGCGCGTTATCTGGGCTGGTTGATCGTGGTGGTGTGGGGGCTCACGGCGCTGGGTCTGGATTTGAAGCGATTGGCGCTGGTGTTGAGCGCACTGTCGGTGGGTATCGGTTTTGGTCTGCAGGCGATTACGCAGAACTTCGTGTCGGGGCTGATCTTGCTGGCCGAGCGGCCGGTGAAGATCGGCGACTGGGTGCGTATCGGCGATCAGGAAGGCGACGTGCGAAAGATCAGCGTGCGAGCCACCGAAATCCAGGTGGGCGACCGCTCCACGTTGATCGTGCCCAACTCGGAGCTGATCACCAAGAGCGTGCGCAACATGACGCTGTCCAATCCGATGGGCCGAGTGCAGTTGCAGTTCTCGGTGCCGCTGGAAACCGACGTGGCCAAGGTGCGCGACATGTTGCTGGCCTTGTTCGCCGAACACGAGAAGGTGTTGGCCGAACCGGCGCCGTCGGTGTTCATCGATTCGCTGGCCGGCGGTCACGTCAACTTCAATTCGTTCGCCTACGTGAGCAGCCCGCGCGATTCGTATGGCGTGCGCAGCCAGTTGTTCTTCGCGCTGCTGCAGCGCATGGCGACGGTGGGCATTGCGTTGCAGTCGCCACAGGAGATCCGCTTCAGTCGTGCGGGTGCCGCCGTGGCGCGCGATGCGGGAGACGGCGCGCCTGCATCGGATGACTGAGCCGGCGAGGTCGGCGAGGGCCGCGCAGCGGCGAGGCGATCGGTGTGCCCATTGCGCAACCAGGCCCGACTCTCGATGGACGTAGGCGGGCACATCAGGAGCGGTCTGCCACCGGGATGTCCTTGACCAGGGCCAGGTCGTCCACGCTGACGTCTTCGGTGTAATCCAGCCAGGCACGGATCTCCAGGTCGTCCACCGCATGTTCCAGGCCCACCGGCATGCGGATGCGCCCGGCGGCGTCGGGCACGACCCATTGCTGGGCCAGCACGACCTTGCGTTCGGAGGACACCGCTTCCACCCAGAACGCGCGCGTGGGCCGGCGCTTGGCGTAGAGCTCGAGCATGTAGCGGCCGGCAGCGGTCTTGCGCGCTGCCTGGGTGAGCATGATGGGCTGACGTACGCGCGGACGCGGGCCCTGCTGGGTGGCTTCCAGCGGCGCGTCGACGGCGATGCCGCGGGTGAGATCCGGGTCGCGATACAGCTTCATGCTCTGGTGGCGGTCCACCACCAGTGCGCACCAGTCGCCATCGGCCGAGCCGTCCTCGAACGCAGTGCAGCGGTCCACATAGGCCAGCGTGCCCTTGGAATGCGTGCGGTCGAACTGACGCGAGGTGTTTTCCAGGTACACGGTTTTCAGGTTGGTGTCCTTGTCGTATTCCAGCAGCACCGGTGGGCGTACCTGTTGCACGCCAGCCACCACATCGCCATTGCCATTGATGCGCAGCATGCGCGTACTGCGTCCGGTCCACAGCGTGCGCGCGTAGGCCAGATAGCGTGGATAGTCCTTGCCGCTGTCGCGGCTGGCGGCCACGCTGGCACTGGGCGGAGCATCGCTGGCCAGCAACGAGCGGCCGAAGCCCAGCGTGCGCATGCCCGGTTCCAGCAACTGCAGCAGCGTTGCGCCCGAATCGAGCGTGCTGCCGGCGAGCGTGACGATCTGTTGCGGCGCGATACCGCCGCCCAGGAACAGCAGCAGGTTCTCGCGCTTCTGCTTGGCCAGCACCTCGCTCAGGTCGTTGGGCATGGCCAGATGATCGGAGGCGATGACGATGAGGGTGTTGTTGCCATACCGGCTGTTGCGGATGCGCGCGACCAGTTCGCCGATCAAGCGGTCGCTGCATTTGATCGCATGCAGCAAGCCGATATCGCCCAGTGCGCTGTCGTATTGCTGGCCCTTGCACGCCAGTGGCAGGTGGCCGGCCGGATGGTGGGTGTCCATGGTCAGCGTGGTCAGCATGAAGGGTTGGCCGGCACGCGACAGCGTCTGGAAAGTTTCCCAGGCATCGTCCAGCAGGACATCGTCATGTACGCCCCATGCGGAAAAATGCTTGGGCGCGCCCCCCCGGTCGTGGAAATAGTGCACGTCATGCAACACGTCGAAGCCATGGCTGGACAGGAAACGGCCCTTGCCGGCGAAGCTGGCATCGGCGCCGCCCACGTAATGATTACGGTAGCCCTGATCCTTGAGGTAATCGCCCAGGCAGCGCGCTTCGGGCAGGAACATACCCATGCGGTCCATGCTGTTTTCATCGCCCGGCGCGGTGGTGAGCGGCACGCCGCACATCGAGGCGACCATGCCGGCGATGGTCCAACCGCTGCCTTCGGTGGAGGCGAGATTGCGCACGTCCACCGCTTCGGTCGCAAGCGCACGCAGATTGGGCATCAGGCCCGGAAACACCTGTTCGTCGAAGTAGGTGCGCTCCAGGCTTTCGCCATAGATCCAGACGATGTTCTTGCGCTTGTGTAGCGGTTGCTGCGGCACCTGGTATTCCGGCACCACGGTGGCGTAATCGACCGGGCGCAGCTGGTAATACAGGCGCTTGCCATCGCGATACAGCGGGCTTGCGGCGATGCCGACCAACAACATGCCCACGAAGCCCGCGAACACGGCGCCGCCACCACGCGGACGCTGGAAGCGTCGTACCCGCACCAACAACAGCGGGCTCAGCGAGAGCAACAGCATGCCAACGAACACCGCGATATAGCCGGAAAAGTCGCTGACGCCAGCGCCGTCCATGTCGGCGCGCAGGTGATACAGCGTGGCTGCATTGATACCGTCGCCACTGAGCCGGTCGACCAATCCCCAGGCGCTGAGCAGCAGCAGAAAGAGCGACAGCAGGCCAGCCTTGAGCCACGCCAGACGCGGCGAGGCGACCAACAGCCACAGCAAGAGCAACAACGAAACCAACAACATCCAATGCATGCGCAGCGTCCGTGGGGGAATGACGCGAGCGCGTACCTCACGCTTTGCTCGCCATGTCCTGTGCGCCACCTGCAATGTGACACCCGGATGACCGACTATGCCGCGCGCAAGCTGACTGAAATGTTTGTTGAAGCCGAGATGGGCCAGCCGCTTCCTTGGCTGATGCGCTCACGTAGGACGTGCATTCGCTGTGTGCATCGCATTATTGCTGGGCATTCCGAACGCACGCACGCTGCGTGAAAGGGCGATGGTGCAGGCGCTGGCGTGGTCTGCATCACCGTAAGAGCCCGCCTGCACCTGGCTGCTGGTCGTATGGCCGGCGATGGTGCGAGGACGCTTGGTGCTTCGGCGCAACGTGAGTGCATGGCACTGCCCTGGACCCTCACCCCAACCCGTCTCCCGCGGGAGAGGGCTTGTTGCAGGTGGCTGCCGAGACGTGTGGTTCACCCGGGTATCACCCGTTTCAGGCAGGTCAGGCCGGCAATGCGCTCCATCCTTGCAGGTTATGCAGCACGAGTAACGGCAGCCGTGCAGCACGACTCAGGACTGGCATGCAGCAGGATGCTTGCGAGATGATCGAGCGCAGCGCTAGCGGTGCCCGCGCTCTTCGCGCGCACGTACGCGGCGGTCGAACAGCAGCGCACTGACCACGATGCCCAGCCCCAGCACGACCCCGAGCAGGAACAGCACCATGGCAATGGCCGGGTAGCCCCACAGCTTCAAACCGGTTTCGATGCGCATCATCTGCGCCGACGCCATGATCAGCGCGGCGGTGACGATGCCCGCCGCCACGCGGTTGGCGATCTTCTGCAGGCTTTCTATCAGATGCGATTCTTCCAGCCCGGTGACGCGCATCTGCAGGCGGTTTTCCGCAGCCAGCGACAGGATCTCGGACATGCGGCGCGGTCCTTCGCGCACCAGATGCTGCAGTTCCATCGCCTCGCTGGCGAGGTTGGCGGCGGACAGGGACTTCTTCAGACGCGCGCGCATCACGTGCTGCAGATGGCGCTCGACGATGCGGCGCGTGTCCAGCGTGGGCGACAACGCGCGGCACACGCCTTCCAGATTCAGCAAGGTCTTGCCGAGCAGGCTCAACTCCGGCGGCGTCCGCAGGCCGGTCGAGGTGGCGATGCGCACCAGATCCAGCACCACCCGGCCTTCGGAGGTGGCATCGTGCGCTGCATAGCGCGCGATCATCTGCCCGGTTTCGCGCTGGTAGCGCTCTTCGTCGTAATCCTCCAGCCGCGTGCTCAGCGCAATAGTCTCTTCGGCCACTTCCTCGCCGCGCCCATCGACCGCGGCAAACAGCAGCTTGAGCAGGCGCTCGCGCAGCCGCGGCGGCACATGCGCCACCATGCCCAGGTCGAAGATGGCCAGGCGCCCGTCTTGCAGCACGCGCAGATTGCCCGGATGCGGGTCGGCATGGATTTCGCCATGCACGAACATCTGGTCCAGATACCCTTTGACCAGTTCCGCGGCCAGCTCGTCCATCGGCTGTTCGGTGCGACGCAGGCCGGAGATCTTGTCCACGCGCACGCCTTCGGCCAGCTGCATGGTCAACACCTTGCGGCTGCTCAGGTCCCACACCGGTTGCGGCACCCACAGCAAGGGGAACGGCTTGAGGTGCTTGCCGAAGCGCGCCAAGGTTTCGGCTTCGTCCTCGTAGTTGAGCTCGGCGCGCAGGGTCTTGCCGAATTCGCCCAGCCAGTCGGCAAAGCGCACCCGCCGCCCGATACCAGTGAGGCGGTCGGCGGCGGTGGCGAAGCTCTTGAGCACGTCCAGGTCCGAACGGACCTGCGCGGCCACTTCGGGCTTCTGCACCTTGATCGCTACCGGCGTGCCGTCGCGCAGCGCAGCGCGGTGGACCTGCGCCAGCGAGGCGCAGCCCAACGGGACCGGGTCGAAGTGCGAGAAGGCCTTGTTGACCGACACGCCGAGTTCTTCCTCGATGATCTGGCGGATGCGCTCCACCGGCACCGAGCTGGTGTTCTCCTGCATGCGCTCCAGCGCGGTGGCGAACTCCGGCGGCACGATGTCCGGGCGCGTGGACAGCATCTGGCCCAGCTTGACGAAGGTGGGGCCTAGCGATTCCAAGTCGGAGACGAACTGGTCCGGGGTGCCTTCTGCGGGCACTTCGTATTCGTTGATGGCCGCCGGATCCAGGTTCATGCCAGCGAACACGCCCGAGCCGCGATAGCGCAACAGCAAGCGCAGGATCTGCGTGCGCCGGCTCATGCCGCCAATCACGGCATGATCGGCCGGGCTTGCAGCCGGGGCGCGGTGCGGGTCGTTGTGACTCAAGGCCATCTCCGGGGCGTCATGCAGGCGGCGAGTGTGGCCAGCGACGGGTCGTCGCGTGGTGAATCCGCGCCCGCCCGCACACCGCAGGCAAGCCTGCCCGGGGCAGGCACGAACGGCCGCAAGCGCAGGCATAGCGGTGCTTGCATCGCCCCGCCAACAGCATGCAACGACCGCGCAATGGCGGCTCATCACCCCACGCGGGTGCGGGATCGGCGAGAATTCGCGACCACCCTAGAAGGACCTTGCGCATGGCCGGTGCCAGCCTGTTCACCCTGCTCGACGACATCGCCACGCTGCTGGACGACGTTTCCATCCTGACCAAGGTTGCGGCCAAGAAGACCGCAGGCGTGCTGGGCGACGATCTGGCGCTCAACGCGCAGCAGGTCACCGGCGTCACTGCCGACCGCGAACTGCCGGTGGTGTGGGCGGTGGCCAAGGGCTCGCTGGTCAACAAGATGATCCTGGTGCCGGCGGCCTTGGCGATCAGCGCGCTGGAAGCCTGGCTGCGCGGGCGCGGCTACAACGTCCCGTTGGTGATGCCGCTGATGATGATCGGTGGCGCCTACCTGTGCTTTGAGGGCGTGGAAAAGCTGGCGCACAAGTTCCTGCACAACGACGAAGAAGAAGCGCAGCGGCATGCCGAACGCACCCGCGCGCTGGCCGACCAGAACGTGGACGTGGTGGCGTTGGAAAAGGACAAGGTGAAGGGCGCGATCCGCACCGATTTCATCCTCTCGGCCGAGATCATCGTGCTCTCGCTGGGCGTGGTCTCGGAGGTGTCCTTCGGGCAGCAGGTGGCGGTGCTGGTGGCCATTGCGCTGGCGATGACCATCGGCGTCTACGGCGTGGTCGCCGCGATCGTGAAGCTGGACGACCTGGGCCTGTACCTGACCAAGAAGGGCGCCGCGCTGGCGGCCCTGGGTCGCGGCATCCTGGTGGCGGCACCGTGGTTGATGAAGTTCCTGTCGGTGGCCGGCACGCTGGCGATGTTCCTGGTCGGCGGCGGCATCCTGGTGCACAACATCCCGGCGCTGCATCATCTGGTAGTGGATCTGGCCAAGTCGGCCGGCGGCATGGGCTGGCTGGTCGAAGCGCTGGGCAACATGCTGGTTGGCGTGGTCGCCGGTGCCGTCGTGCTGGGCGCGGTGATGCTGTTTCAGAAGCTGCGCGGGACCAAGCCCGCGCATTGATGCATGCGCGCCGCCAGACAAGCCTGCACGGGAATCACTGCGCGGCGACCGCTCGGGCACGCCGGGCGTTCGCGGCCGGTCGCCGCTAATCCGCGTTGATCACCCGGTTCTTGCCGGCCGCCTTGGCGTCGTACATGGCGCGGTCGGCGCGGCGGATGACCTCGTCCTGGGTCTCGTCGGTTCCGCGTAGCGCCACGCCGGCGCTGAAGCTGATAAACACGCGCACGTCGTCATGCAGCAGCGAGCGCTGCGACAGGGCGCGTTGCAGGCGGATCACTGCCGCGCTGGCTTCGAAAATGGTCGAGTCCGGCAGCAGCAGGACGAATTCCTCGCCGCCGAAGCGGGCGATGGCGTCGGTGGTGCGCAACACCGCCTTGGCCACCTCCACGGTGTGGCGCAGCGCCGCGTCGCCGCCGGCATGGCCGTGGGTCTCGTTGAGGCGGCGGAAGTCGTCCAGGTCCAGCATCGCCACGCACAAGGGCTGGCCACTGCGCTGGGTGCGCACGGCCTCGCGCTGGAACAGTTCTTCGAAGCCGCGCCGGTTGAGCGCGCCGGTCAGCTGGTCTTCGCGCACCAGGCCGGCGACGTCCTTGAGCTCCTGTTCGAGGGATGCGATGCGCTGTTCGGAATCTTCCACCTGCCGGCGCGCCGCGAGCAGTTCGTCGCGCGCCGCCAGGGCCTGCGCCTGCACGCCGGCGGTGTCCTGCAGCAGATCCTGCAGCAGCCGGTTGAGGTCGGGAATGCCGCGCGCCTCGCCGATCGCCTGCGAATACCCGGCCACGCGGTCGTGGTATTCGCCCGTGCTGGTGGCCATGCCGTCCAGCCGGTCGACGAAGGACACCATCATTTCGCGCATGGCGGTCTTGGATTCGGCGATGCCCTGCTTGAGCAGGCCCTGCTTGTAGGTCACCTCGCGCAGGGTGCCACGTGCCTGTTCGATGGAACCGACGTCCAGCGGGCCGGAAATCAGTTGCCGCACCACCGAGATCTGGCCCTGCAACCAGCTGCGATCGTCGAGGAGTTCGCCGACGTTCTCCAGCAATAGGTCGAACAAGCCCAACAAGAGGTTCTGTTGTTCGCTGGCATCTTCGGCGCGCAGGCCGATCTGGTGGCTGAGTTCGCGCAGGCGTTGTTCCAGCGTGATCAGCTCGTGTCCGGGGCGCCAGTGGCGCAGCGCCGAGGCCAGCGTTTGCGCCTCTTCGGCCAGCTCCGGGCTGCGTTGCAACAGCGTGGCCAGCGCATTGCCCAGCGCGTGGCGCAGCAGGTCGCGCAGCTGCTCGGCCTCCGTGCGGCCTTCGGCCAGCGAATCGCCGATGTCGATGGTGCGGATGTATTTGTCGATGAGCTGGCGCAAGGCACGGCCATAGCCGGGCCAGTCGCCGGCCGCATAGGCCGCGCTCAGGCGCACGCCCATGTCGCCGAGCTCGCCATGCAGGCTGGCGATGCCTTCGGCGAACGCGAGCAGCAGCGCCTCCGGATGCGCGGCATGCGAAAACAGCCGTATCAGCAATGCAGTGGCAGCGGCCGGATCGTGTGCGCCGGACTTGGCCTTGGCGGGCACCAGCTGGTGCGCGGCCATGCCAGGACCGCTGCGCTCTCCCTTGATCACCGTCGGCAGGGCAGCGGCAGGGCGTGCGGTGTCCGTGCCGCCCCAGGGCAACAGGCGGCGCAGCCCGCCACGGGGGCGGCTTGGGTGTTCGGGCTGGTCTGCCATGCGCCAGGGTCTCGGAATGTCTTGTGCTAACGCTCGATATCGGCGCGCAGCGGGGGCGCTTGAGCAAGCCGGGCCGTAGCGCGCACCGACGGCCTGCAGGCCAAACGCGAAGCGCGGTCGCGATCAACGAAGTGAGGCGTCGATGAACCGGTTACCCAGATGAGGGCGAGCGCGGCCGAACGTTCCCGTATTCGGTGCATGTCACGGCACACGCACCGATACGGGGATGTCATTGCACTGCAATGTGGCGCTTATGCCTTGCGGCATGCGCAACTGTGCGTAAAGGAATGTGGGCTGTCGCAGAAAAGTCAGCACGTGTTCACGCATATTTTATTTGGTCGGGGTGTAGATTCCTCTGCAAGGGCGACGTGGAGTCCGCGCGTTGCCCACGCTCCTCACTCGTAGCAAGTCGTCTGGCTGAATCGGCAGACGGCGGTTTTCGCTTCGCCGTTTTTCCGTCTCCACCCACATTACGACGGACGTTTAGATGGTTGCCATGATGCCGCTTCACGCCACTACCGCACGCGTAGAGCGCAGTACGCTGCTCCCGACTCTGAAGAAGAGTGGGCGCCCGCGCGATGCGCGTGGCCGCTTCATTCGTCACCACGAGCGCTTGCCGGTTTCGTTGGCAGATACGCGCGGCGCCTTGTTCGTGGTGTCGGAAATGGCCGACTTCATCAAGGCCGGCGGGTTGGGCGACGTGGCGGCCGCGCTGCCGCGCGCGCTGCGCCATCGCTACGACGTCCGCGTGCTGATCCCCGGCTACCGTGCCGTGCTCGAGCGCGCAGGCAAGGTGGAGATCGTGGGCCGCGTGTTGGCGCATGCCGCGCTGCCGGCCTGCGACATCGGCCGCATCGTGCAATCGGACGGGCTGCCGATCTACATCCTGCTGTCCAAGGAACTGTTCGAACGCGACGGCTCGCCCTATGTGAGCACCAGCGGTTCGGAGTTCGAAGACAACGCGATCCGCTTTGCCACCTTGTCGCATGCCGCCGCGCAGATCGCCGCCGGCCACGCCGGCTTGGGTTGGAAGCCGCGCCTGCTGCATCTGAACGACTGGCCATGCGCGCTGGCGGCCGGCTATGTGCGTTGGTCCGGCGGCACTACCCCGTGTTTGCTGACCATCCATAACCTGGCCTACCAGGGTCTGGTGCCTTATTCGATGGCCGCCGCGCTGGGCATCCCCGCCGAGCGGGTGGCCGAGCTGGAGTTCTACGGGCAGATGTCGTTCCTGCGCGGCGGCATCGTCAATGCCGACCACGTCAACACGGTCAGCGTCAGCTACGCCAAGCAGATCACCGGCCCGGCCCAGGGCTGCGGCCTGGACCGGCTATTGGCCGGTCGCGCCACCAAGGGCGCGCTCACCGGCATCGTCAACGGCATCGACGCCAGCTGGGACCCGCGCACCGACGAATACCTGGATTCGCACTTCAGCGTGAACCAATGGCAGGGCCGGCAGGACAACGCGGCGCAGGTGCGCAAGGCGTTCGGGCTGCGCGAAAGTACCGGCCCGCTGTTTGCGGTGGTGTCGCGGTTGGTGCACCAGAAAGGCCTTGATCTGATTTGCGAGGTGGCCCCGCAGATCGTGGCCGCTGGCGGCCAGATCGCGGTGATCGGCGGCGGCGAGCCGGAGATCGAACGCCAGGTGGCCGAGCTGACCCGGCGCTACCCCGGCCAGGTAGGCGCCTTCATCGGCTTCGAGGAAGGCCTGGCCCGGCGCATGTTCGCCGGTGCCGACTTCCTGCTGATGCCCTCGCGCTTCGAGCCCTGCGGCCTGAGCCAGATGTATGCGCAGCGTTTCGGCTGCCTGCCGATCGCGCACGCGACTGGCGGGCTGATCGACACCGTGGACGATGGCGTGACCGGTTTCCTGTTCCAGCATGCCAGCGTCGAAGCCCTGCGCCGCTGCCTGGAGCGCGCCTTCCGCACCTTCCGCCTGCCCAGCCTGCTGTCTGCGATGCGGCGCGCAGCCATGCTGCGTCCCAGTGGTTGGGACGTGGCAGGCAAGAAATACCTGTCGCTCTACGAACACACCGCGGCAAACGCGCCCGCGCTCGCGACGGTGTCATGAGCGAACGGCAGGGCGGGCAGGAGCAGCGCACGGAAGCAGACGGCGTGACCACGGAAGGGATCTCGGAAATGTCGCAGACCCTGCAAGCCCTGGCCGACGGCCTGCCGGCCGATGCCTTTGCAGTGCTTGGACCGAAGCCGCTCGCCGATGGACGCCGTCAGGTGCGCGTGCTGGCCCCGGGCGCCGAGGCGATGGGCTTGATCGACCCGCGCGGCAAGCTGCTTGCGCGCATGCAGGCCAGCGCCATCGATGGCGTCTTCGAAGGCATCCTGGCGGTCGATGGGCCCTACCGGCTGCGCATCGTGTGGCCAGACAGGGTGCAGGAAGTCGAAGACCCGTACGCGTTTGCGGCCACGCTGGATGAATCGCTGTTGCTGCAGATCGCTGCCGGCGATGGCCAGGCCTTGCGCCGTGCGCTGGGCGCGCAGCATGTTCACTGTGGCGAGGTGCCGGGCGTGCGCTTTGCGGTGTGGGCACCGCATGCCCAACGCGTGGCGGTGGTCGGCGACTTCAACGGCTGGGACACGCGACGGCATCCGATGCGGCATCGCATCGGTGGCTTTTGGGAACTCTTCCTGCCGCGCGTGGACGCCGGCGCCCGCTACAAATATGCCGTCACCGCAGCCGATGGGCGGGTGCTGCTCAAGGCCGACCCGGTGGCGCGGCAGACCGAATTGCCACCGGCAACCGCCTCGGTGGTGCCCAGCGCCACCACATTCGCCTGGACCGATGCGGCCTGGATGGCCAGCCGAGACCCCGGCGCGGTGCCCGCGCCGCTGTCGATCTACGAGGTGCATGCCGCCTCCTGGCGCCGCGACGGGCACAACCAGCCGCTGGACTGGCCGACCCTGGCCGAGCAGCTGATTCCTTACGTGCAGCAGCTCGGCTTCACCCATATCGAATTGCTGCCGATCACCGAACACCCGTTCGGCGGGTCCTGGGGCTATCAGCCGCTGGGCCTGTATGCGCCCACCGCGCGCCATGGCAGCCCGGACGGCTTTGCGCAGTTCGTCGATGCCTGCCACCGCGCCGGGATCGGCGTGATCCTGGATTGGGTCAGCGCGCACTTCCCCGATGACGCACACGGGCTGGCGCAGTTTGACGGCGCCGCACTGTACGAGCATGCCGACCCGCGCGAAGGCATGCATCGCGACTGGAATACGCTGATCTACAACTACGGCCGGCCGGAAGTGACCGCTTACCTGCTCGGCAGCGCGCTGGAGTGGATCGACCACTACCACCTCGACGGCCTGCGCGTGGATGCGGTGGCCTCGATGCTGTATCGCGACTACGGCCGTGCCGAAGGCGAGTGGGTGCCCAACGCGCAGGGCGGCCGCGAGAACCTGGAGGCGGTGGCGTTCCTGCGCCAGCTCAACCGCGAAATCGCCACGCAGTTCCCCGGCGTGCTCACCATTGCCGAAGAATCCACCGCCTGGCCGGGCGTGACTGCTGCGATCAGCGATGGCGGCCTGGGCTTCACGCACAAATGGAACATGGGCTGGATGCACGACACGCTGGGCTACATGCAGCGCGATCCGGCCGAACGTGCGCAGCACCATAGCCAGCTCACCTTCGGGCTGGTGTACGCCTTCGACGAACGCTTCGTGTTGCCGCTCTCGCACGATGAAGTGGTGCACGGCACCGGTGGCCTGCTCGGGCAGATGCCGGGCGATGACTGGCGCCGCTTCGCCAACCTGCGCGCCTACCTGGCGCTGATGTGGGCGCACCCGGGCGACAAGCTGCTGTTCATGGGCGCCGAGTTCGGCCAGTGGGCCGACTGGAATCACGACCAGTCCCTGGATTGGCACCTGCTGGACGGCGCGCGCCATCGTGGCATGCAGCACCTGGTAGGCGATCTCAACGCCGCGTTGCGCCGCACGCCGGCGCTGTATCGCAGCAGCCATCGCGCCGACGGCTTCGACTGGAGCGTGGCCGACGATGCGCGCAACAGCGTGCTGGCGTTCGTCCGCCACGATCCTGCCGGCGGCGCACCGTTGCTGGCAGTGAGCAACCTCACCCCGCAACCGCATCACGACTATCACGTGGGGGTGCCGCGTGCCGGCCTCTGGCGCGAAATCCTCAACACCGACAGTGCCCATTACGGTGGCAGCAACCTCGGCAACAGCGGTCGCCTGGCGACCGAGCCGGTGGGCATGCATGGGCATGCGCAACGTCTGCGCCTGACCCTACCGCCGCTGGCCACGATCTATCTGCAAGCGGAGAAATAACGATGAACCAGCGCAATGCAATCACACCGGCCTGGGGCGCCTGGCCGGCGGGTGAGGGACAGGTGCGCTTTGCGCTCTGGGCTCCGACAGCCAAGAACGTGGACGTGGTCTTCGACAACGGCGTGCGCAGCGCGCTGCAGGCCGGACAGGACGGCTTTTTCAGCGCCCTCATCGGCTGCGCTGCCGATGCGCGTTACCGCTACAGCGTCGATGGCGGCGAGCCGGTCCCGGACCCGGCCTCGCGCTGGCAGCCCGAAGGCGTGCACGGCCCCAGCGCGGTACAGCCAACCGACGGCTATACCTGGCAACACACCCAGTGGCAGGGGCGGCCGTGGGACGAGGCAGTGATCTACGAATTGCATGTCGGCACCTGCGGCGGCTATGCCGGTGTGCAGGCGCAACTGCCGCAGCTTGCGGCAATGGGCATCACCGCCATCGAACTGATGCCGTTGAGCGCGTTTCCCGGCGCGCACAACTGGGGCTACGACGGCGTGTTGCCGTATGCACCGGTGGAAGCCTATGGCACCCCCGACGAACTGAAGGCGCTGATCGATGCCGCGCACGGGCATGGCCTGATGGTGTTGCTGGATGTGGTCTACAACCACTTCGGCCCGGACGGCAATTACCTGCACAGCTATGCCGCGCCGTTCTTCAACGAGGACAAGCCCACCCCGTGGGGCGCGGCGATCGATTTCCGCAAGCCACCGGTGCAGCGCTATTTCCTCGATAACGCGCTGATGTGGCTGCACGAATACGGGTTCGACGGCCTGCGCCTGGATGCGGTGCATGCGATATCGCCCAATGCGTTCCTGGATACCTTGCGCGAGACAATCGAGGCCAGCCTGCCGGCCGGGCGGCATGTGCACCTGGTGCTGGAAAACGAGGCCAACCAGGCCTCGCAACTGCAGCGCGGCTATACCGCGCAGTGGGACGACGACTTCCATAACGCACTGCATGTGCTGCTCACCGGCGAAGAGGAAGGCTATTACGCGGCGTTCGCCGACAAGCCGACCGAGCACCTGGCGCGCGTGCTGGGCGAAGGGTTCGCCTACCAGGGCGAGCCGGATCCGCGCGGACATGTGCGCGGCGAGCCCAGCGGTGCGCTGCCGCCGCATAAATTTGTGGTGTTTGCGCAGAATCACGACCAGATCGGCAACCGCGCGCGTGGCGAGCGGCTGAGCGTGCTGGTGTCGCCGCAGCGCCTGCGCGCGGCGTTGGCGCTGACCGCATTGACGCCGATGATTCCGCTGTTTTTCATGGGCGAACCGTGGGGCGCCAGGCAACCGTTCCTATTCTTCACCGACTTCGGCCCGCCGTTGGACGAGGCGGTGCGCGAAGGCCGCCGCAAGGAGTTCGCCCACTTCGCCGCGTTTGCCGATGAAGCCCAGCGCGCCACCATTCCCGATCCGAACAGCCATGCCACGTTCGCGGCATCGCGTGCGCCGATCGCCGATGCCGCGCATGGCGAAGGCGCGCAGTGGGCAAGCTGGTTTACAGCGCTGCTGGACGTGCGGCGTCAGTGGCTGGTGCCGGGCCTGGCGCAGGCGCACGCCGTGCGTGCCAGCGTGCTTGCCGATGGCGCGGTGACCGCCACCTGGGAGCTGCCGGGCGGGCTGTGGCATATCGCCTTCAATGTCGGCACCCAGCCGGTGCCGTTGCCGCCGCTGCGCGGACGCGTGGCGCATGTCGAAAACGTCGCTGCCGATGCGCAGCAATTACCGGTCGACGGCTTCATCGCCTGGCACGAGGCGCAGGCATGAGTGCGCGCGATGCGGGCGGGGACGACCTGGGCACCCTGGCCGCCGCGGCTGGGGTGATGGTGGATTGGGTGGATGCCAGCGACCAGCCGCGGCAGGTCTCCGAGCAATCGGTGCATGCGGTGCTCACCGCATTGGAATTGCCGGCCGCCACCGCGGCGCAACGCGCCGACAGCCTGCGCCGCTGCCAGGCGCAGGCCAGTGAACCGGCGCCGCTGTTGACGGTGCAGGTGGGCCAGCCGCTGCCGTTGCGCGTGGCGGCACACGCCAGTGGCCGCTGGAGCGACGACAGCGGCGCCAGCGAAGACGCACGCGCCGATGCGCAAGGGCGCCTGTGCGCACCGCAGCAGTTCGGTTACTGGACGCTGCAGATCGGCGCGCTCACCCAGCAGGTGGCCGTGGCGCCGCCACGTTGCTTCAGCGTGGCCGATGCCTGCGGCCAACCATCGCCGCGTGCGTGGGGCATGGCACTGCAGGTGTATTCGGCACGCAGCCTGGATGACGGCGGTATCGGCGATGCCGCCGGCACGGTGGAATGGTTGCGGCACGCGGCCCTGGCCGGCGCCGACGCCCTGGCATTGAGTCCGGTGCACGCCGCGCGCCCGGTGAGCGGCGGTTACAGCCCGTATTCGCCCAGCGACCGGCGCTTTCTCGATCCCTTGCACGCCGCGCCGGTGCGCATCCTGGGCGAACTGGCGCTGGATGCAATCAGCGCGGTGCCCGGCCTGCGCGAATGTTTCGATGGCTTGCACAACGCTGCACTGATCGATTGGCAGGCCTCGGCGCACGCCAAGTGGGAATTGCTGCGCCAGTTGTATACGCGCGTGTCCCCCGATCATGCCGATCTGGTCGCCTTCCGCAACGCCGGCGGCGCAGCGCTGGAGGGCTTTGCACGCTTTGCCGCGCAGGATTTCGGCGACAACGATCCGCAGCTGCATGTGTTCACGCAATGGCTGGCAGCGCGCAGCTGGTCCGATGCGCAACGCGAGGCGCACGAGCGCGGGATGAAGATCGGCTTGATTGCCGACCTGGCGGTGGGCTTCGACCCCAACGGCGCCGAAGCCGCCGCCGCCGCCGACACCGTATTGCGCGGCCTGGTACTGGGCGCGCCGCCGGATGCCTTCAATGCCGATGGTCAGCATTGGGGCATCGGTGCGTATTCGCCCACCGCGCTGCGGCGCAGCGGCTACGCGCCGTACATCGCGCTGCTGCGCGCAGTGCTGCGCGACCGCGGCGGCATCCGCATCGATCACATCCTGGGCCTGATGCGGCTATGGGTGGTCCCCGATGGCGCCAGCTCCAATGAAGGTGCGTATCTGACCTACCCGTTGCACGATCTGCTCAACCTGCTGGCGCTGGAATCGTGGCGGCACCGGGCGATCGTCATCGGCGAGGATCTGGGCGTGGTTCCGCCAGGTATCCGCGAAGAACTTTCGCGGCGTGGAGTGATGGGCATCGATGTGTTGATGTTCACCCGCAACGACGATGGCGCATTCGTTTCGCCGGCGCTGTGGCGGCCGGACGCGATCGCCACCACCACCACGCACGACCTGCCCACGCTCACCGGCTGGCGCGCCGGCCGCGATATCGAATGGCGGCGCAAACTGGAATTGATCCAGCCCGCGCAGGCCAGCGATGATGCCGCCGCGCGCAACAAGGATGTGGCACGGCTGGATGCCGCTGTCGAACTTGCCGGCCTGAGCAGTGCGCGCGACCCGCTACTGGGCGCATTGCGCTTCACCGCCACCAGTGTCTCGCCGCTGGCCTTGTTGCCGGTGGAAGACGCGCTGGCCCTGGACGAACAACCCAACCTGCCGGGCACCGTCGAAGTGCATCCCAACTGGCGTCGACGCCTGCCCGATCCCTTGCCGCATGCGCGCCTGAATTCGGCGCTGCACGGCTTTGCCGAGGCGCGTCGCGTCGCGGCCGTTTCGGAACCGCATCCATGATCGATCTTCGCGCCACCGCCCGCCTGCAGCTGCATGCCGGCTTCACCCTGCACGATGCGATCGCGCAGGTGCCGTACTACGCAGGCCTGGGCATCAGTCACCTGTACCTGTCGCCGATCGGCACGGCCGTGCCGGGCTCCACGCACGGCTACGACAATATCGACCCGACCGTGGTCAATCCCGAACTCGGCGGCGAAGAGGCCTTGGTGGCGCTCTCGCAGGCCGCGCGCGAACACGGCATGGGTCTGATCGCCGACATCGTGCCCAACCACATGGCCACGCATGCGCAGAACGCGTGGTGGTGGGATGTGCTGCGCAACGGCCGCAGCGCCAAGCACGCCGACTGGTTCGACATCGATTGGCGCGCGCCCGGGCGCGACGGCAAGCTGTGGCTGGCGGTGCTGGATCGCCCGTATGCGACAGCGCTGGCCGAAGGCCTGATCACGCTGGTGATCGAAGACGACGGCAGCGCCGCCTTGGCGCATTACGACCAGCGTTATCCGATTCGTCCGCAGACGCTGGACATCCCCGAAAAGGGCGCACGTGCGCAGTGGCTGCGCGACTACAACGACGGCGCCAAGCGTGGCGATGGCCGCCTGCACAAGTTGATCGAACGCCAACCGTATCGCCTGAACTGGTGGCGCGTGGGCAACGACATGCTCAACTACCGCCGCTTCTTCGATATCACCTCGCTGGTGGCCTTGCGGGTGGAATTGCCGGCGGTGTTCGACGCGGTGCACGCGTTGCCGCTGCGGCTGGTGGCCGAAGGCCATCTGGACGGCTTGCGCATCGACCACGTGGACGGGCTGACCGACCCCACCGGCTATGTGCGCAAGCTGCGCAGCCGGCTGGATGCGGCCGGCCGCACGCGTGGGCTCAAGCCCGGCACGCTGGGCCTGTACCTGGAAAAGATCCTCGCACCGGGCGAGTACCTGCCCGCCGATTGGCCGTGCGATGGTACCACCGGTTACGACTTCATGGACCAGGTGGGCGGGCTGCTGCACGACGCGGCCGGCTTCAAGCCATTGGCGCGTGCCTGGCAGAAGCTGAGCGGACGCAGTGGCGATTTTGCGCAGGAAGAACGCACCGCCCGCGACGAGATCCTGCGTGGCCCGCTGCAGAGCGAATTCAATCGCGCCGTGGGTGCCTTGTCGGCGTTGGCGCGGCTGGATCCGCCCACGCGCGAGTTCAGCCCGCAGATGCTGGCGCGCGGCTTGTGCGTGCTGCTGCGCTGGTTCCCGGTGTATCGCACCTATGCCGGCGCCAAGGGCATCACCGGCAGCGAAGCGGAGCGTTTGCGCGCCACCGCGGCAAAGGCGCGCGAGGGGATGCCGGAATCGATCGTGGCGGCCGTGGATGCGATCGAGCGCTGGTTGCTCGACGATGCCGGCGCAGTCCGGGCGCAGATCGCCTTGCGGCGCATCCTGCGTCGTCGCGTGGAGCAGCTGTCCGCACCGCTCAATGCCAAGTCGGTGGAAGACACCGCGTTCTACCGGCATGGCGTGCTGCTGTCGCGCAACGAGGTCGGCAGCCATCCCACCCATTTCGCCAACGACGCGGCCGAGTTCCACGCGCAGAATCTCGAGCGTGCCAAGCACTACCCACGCGCGTTGCTGGCCACCGCCACCCACGACCACAAGCGTGGCGAAGACCTGCGCATGCGGTTGGCGGTGTTGTCCGAGCAACCGCGCTGGTGGATCGAGCAGAGCGCCCAGTTCGATGCGCTGGCCGACGCGCTCCAATCGCCGGCCCTGGCTGGCGGCGACCAGCAGATGCTATGGCAAACCCTGGTGGCGGCGTGGCCGATCGGCCTGGGCGCCGACCAGACCGAGCCACTTGCCGGCTACGCCGAGCGCATCGCGCAGTGGCTGCTCAAGGCGGTGCGCGAAGCCAAGCTGCACACCAGCTGGACCGACGGCTCGCCGG
Source organism: Xanthomonas phaseoli pv. dieffenbachiae (assembly GCF_008639345.1). Taxonomy (NCBI): domain Bacteria; kingdom Pseudomonadati; phylum Pseudomonadota; class Gammaproteobacteria; order Lysobacterales; family Lysobacteraceae; genus Xanthomonas; species Xanthomonas phaseoli. The sequence continues at coordinate 370,730 of NZ_CP041380.1, forward strand.
CCTATGAGCAAGCCGTGCAGGCCACCGTGGAGCAGGTGCTGTGCAGCCGCGCCGGGCTGCCGTTGCGGCGCGCGCTGCTGCGCGCCAGCAACCACATCGCTGCCGCGGGCGCGCGCAACAGCCTGGTGCAAACCACCTTGCGCCTGACCGTGCCCGGCGTGCCCGACCTGTACCAGGGTACCGAAGGCTGGGATCTGTCGCTGGTGGATCCGGACAACCGCCGTCCGGTGGATTACGCCCAGCGCCAGCAGTGGCTGCAGCAGGCGCGCGACTTCACCGGGTTGCTGCGCAGCTGGCGCGATGGCGCGGTCAAGGCACGCCTGACGGCGCTGTTGCTGCAGTTGCGCGGCGAATTTCCAGCGCTGTTTGCGAAGGGCGACTATCAGCCGCTGAATGTGGCGGTCAGCGGCGATGCGCAGGTGCTGGCATTCCGTCGCCAATACCGCGGTCAGTCGCTGGTGGTGGCCGTTACGCGGCTGGGCGCCGGGGTTGAGGGCGAGGGCGATCTGCCGTTGCTGGTGGCGCCTGCCGCCTGGGGTCAGGCGTCGTTGGCATTGGGCGAGGGCACATACCGTAATGTGCTCGACGGCAGCACGCTGCAGCCGCAGCGCGGCCGTGTGGCGCTATCCACGCTGTTTGCACGTGCGCCGGTGGCAGTGTTGCTGTCCCAAGACAATTGACCCCCGAGAGAAACGTACGCAATGAATGACATGGAACGGCAGGCGCGGCTTGCCCAGTTGGCACGGGAAATTTGGGAGGCGGAGGGCCGCCCGGACGGGCACGCGGACCGCCATTGGGCCATGGCCGAGCGGCTGGTGGAGGCCGAAGAGCGCGCCGCCGAACAGGCCGCCGAATACGCGGCCACACCGATCGCTGCACGCCAGTAACGGCGTGTCTGGCAGCGTGCATGGGTCGGCCTGCTGCGGGCCGGCCCATGTGCGACGGATCGCTCCGCCAGTGCAAAATCGCGCACCGTTTGCGTTCACCGTTCTAAGGAGTCACCGATGGCCACTCGCAAGTTCACCCAGCGCTCGCGCATTCGCGAAGGCCGTCCCAACCCGCTCGGCGCCACCTGGGATGGGTTGGGCGTCAACTTCGCGCTGTATTCGCGCAACGCCACCCGGGTGGAGCTGTGCCTGTTCGACGATCGTGGCCGCGAACAGGAGCGCATTGCGCTCCCGGAATACACCGACGAGGTCTGGCACGGTTATCTGCCCGACGCACGGCCCGGCCAGTTGTACGGCTACCGCGTGCATGGGCCATATGCGCCCGATGCCGGGCACCGCTTCAACCACAACAAGTTGCTGCTGGACCCGTATGCCAAGCAGATCGTTGGCGAACTCAAATGGGCGCCGCACCTGTTCGGCTACACCATCGGTCATCGCGACAAGGACCTGAGCTTCGACCGCCGCGACAGCGCCGCGTTCATGCCCAAGTCCGCCGTGATCGACCCGGCCTTCACCTGGGGCCAGGACCGCCCGCCGCAGACGCCGTGGAACCGTACGGTGATCTATGAAGCGCACGTGCGCGGGCTGAGCATGCTGCACCCGGCGGTGCCGCCGGAAGAGCGCGGCACCTTTTCGGCGCTGAAGACCGACGAATTGATCGACCACATCAGCTCGCTCGGCGTCACCGCCGTGGAATTGCTCCCCGTGCATGCGTTCGTCGACGATCAATACCTGCTGGAAAAAGGCCTGCGCAATTACTGGGGCTACAACACGCTGGGCTTTTTTGCGCCGCAGGCGCGCTACATGTCCACGCGCACCGTGGCCGAGTTCAAGCAGATGGTGGCGCGCCTGCATCACGCCGGCCTGGAAGTGCTGCTGGACGTGGTCTACAACCACACCGCCGAAGGCAACGAGCTCGGGCCCACGCTCTCGTTCAAGGGCATCGACAACGCCAGTTATTATCGCCTGGCCGACGATCGTCGCTTCTACATCAACGACACCGGCACCGGTAACACCTTCGACCTCACCAACGTCGGCGCGCTGCGCATGGTGATGGATTCGCTGCGTTACTGGGTGCAGGAAATGCACGTGGACGGCTTCCGTTTCGATCTGGCCAGCATCCTGGGCCGCGAACGCTATGGCTTCGATCCATCCGGCAGTTTCCTGGATGCGGTGCGCCAGGACCCGGTGCTCAGCCAGACCAAGCTGATCGCCGAGCCGTGGGATATCGGACCCGGTGGCTATCAGGTGGGTAACTTCCCGCCCGGTTGGGTGGAATGGAACGACAAGTTCCGCGACAACGTGCGCGCGTTCTGGCGCGGCGACGGCGGCCAGCTGGCCGAGTTGGCCACGCGCCTCACCGGCTCTGCGGACCTGTTCAATCACAGCGGCCGCCGCCCCACCGCTTCGGTCAATTTCGTCACGGCGCACGACGGCTTTACCCTGCGCGATCTGGTCAGCTACGAAGGCAAGCACAACCTCGCCAACGGCGAAGACGGCCGGGACGGCAGCGACCACAACATCTCCTCCAACTATGGCGTGGAAGGCGAGACCAACGATCCGGCCATCAAGCAGCTGCGTCGCCAGCAGATGCGCAACCTGCTCGCCACCTTGCTGTTGTCGCAGGGCACGCCGATGTTGCTGGCCGGAGATGAGTTCGGCCATAGCCAGAACGGCAACAACAATGCGTATTGCCAGGACAACGAGTTGACCTGGATCGACTGGACTGCCGCCACCAAGGCCGCAGCCGCCGACCAGGCCGCATTCGTGCGCCGATTGATCCGCATCCGGCAGCGCTACCCGTTGCTGCATCGCGCGCGTTTCTTCGACGGCAAGTTCGACGAAGCGCTGGGCCTGAAGGATCTGACCTGGCTGGCGCCCAATGGCACCGAGATGGATGAAGCCGGCTGGCACGACCCGGAAGCGCGCGCGCTGATGCTGCGCCTGGATGGCCGCTCGCCGACCACAGGCCTGCGCGAGATTGCCGCCAACGTGACCTTGCTGATGCTGATCAATGCCGCCTCCACCGCTGTGTCGTTCACGCTGCCGGCCATGCACGACGAACATTGGCGCGTGCTGGTGGACACCGCACGCCACGGTGGGCGCGTGGTGGCCGGTGGCAGCGAATGGAAGGCCCCGGCGCATTCGCTGACGCTGCTGGCGGTGGAGCGCGATCGCATCGTCAGCAGTGCGCGGATCGTCTCCGAAGGCGCGCGCTGATGGCGAGGGTGGCCTGATGGATGTCTTGTTGGCAGGGGCGACCGGCCTGGTCGGCAAGCACGTGCTGCAGCAATTGCTGGGCGATACGCGTTGCACCGGCGTGGTCGCGATCACGCGGCGGCCGCTGGCGCAGATCCATCCCAAGCTGCGCAACCAGGTGATCGACTTCGAACGGCTCGAGCACTGGACGGCACCGCGCATGGAAGCGGCCATCTGTGCGTTGGGAAGCACGATGAAACAGGCCGGCTCGCGCGAGGCGCGGCGCGGTTGCAGCGCACCGCGGCCATCAGGTCGACATCCAGGCCGGCCTGCCAGCTTGCATCGTCGTTGCCATGTCCGAAGCCGGAGGCGTTGTTGATCACCACGTCCAGGCCACCCAATGCCTGCGCGGCGGCCTGTACATAGGCATCGATCTGGGCGGCGTCTGCCAGGTCGCAGGCCAGCGTGTGCACCGGGGTGCCATGCGCTGCCAGTGCGTCTGCAGCCTGAGCAAGACCGGCGGCGTTGCGCGCGCAAATCGAAACATGTGCGCCACCACGCACGAAGCCTTCTGCGATCGCCAGGCCAATGCCACGGCTGCCGCCGGCGATCAGGACACGTTGCGGGCGTATTGCGGGGGTCGGCATGGCGGGCGCTCCATTGGAAACCAGCATTATCAGACAGCCAGGTAATGCACCGCCGCTGCGTATATCGCTGACGTCGGCACCTTCCATAAAATAGTTGTGTACGCCCCGCACCTGTAGGTCTGGCTCGACCAGAGCAACGTCACCGGGCTGGCGTTCCAGAACAGCTGTCCGTCGGCATCCAGCCGCAATGCGACCGGTGCAGGCGGCTCGAGTGGTACGCGCGGTTGGTTGGTGGCTTGCGGCAGATCCACCTCGATTGGTCACGCACCGCATTGCGCAGCGCTGCAGAAAACAGGCATGCGCAAACGCGCGCATCATCACCGCGAACGGTGGCGACCGCTGTCATGTCGCTGCCATGTGCGATCGGCGTTGCATGCCCCGCGTGCCTCATCACTGCCGGCGATCAGCTCATGCGTTTTTGCTTGCTCGGCGCTAACCAAACGTTTACACATCGGCGGCGCGCTGCGGGCAAAACGTGCGAGTCATTCAGCGGGATTTGCACATGGAAACCCATATCACCGTGATCGGCGCCGGCTTCTGCGGCACCGCGCTGGTCCGTGCGCTGGCGCAGACGGCCGATGCGCAGGTGCGTATCACCCTGGTCGGCGTGGCCGACACCTTCGGCAGCGGGATCGCCTACGGCGCAGCGCGGCCAGAGCATCTGCTCAACGTGCGTGCCAAGGACCTGGGTATCGACGCACAGGCGCCCGGCGCTTTTGCCGATACCTTGCACCTGGGCGAGAGCGGCCGGCTGGAATTCCTGCCGCGGCTGGCGTACGGCGACTATCTGCGCAGCGAACTGGATGCAGCAGTGAGCAGTGCGCAGGCGTCGGTCATGCGGTTATCGCAGGAAGCGGTGGCGGTGGAGCGCGTGCGCAAGGGGTTTCGTGTGTTTCTGGCCAATGGCGATGCCTTCCAGAGCGATCGCGTGGTGCTGGCGGTGGGCGCACTGCAACCGCAGGCGCTGGCGGGTATCGGCCCGCGCTTGAGCGTGCATCCACGTTACATCGGGTGGCCGTGGCAGGGCGATGCGTTGGCGCGGTTGTCGCCAGACGACGATGTGTTGATCGTCGGTACCGGGTTGACCATGGTGGACGTGGCGCTGACCTTGCACACGCGCGGTCATCGCGGCCGCCTGCTGGCGATTTCGCGGCGCGGGCTGGCACCGCAGGCGCATCTGCGCCAGCCCGGCGCTGCATTGGAATTGCCGCCGCATCTGCAGCGTGCGCTCAAGGACGCCGACCTGCGCGGCCTGCTGCGCGGGGTGCGTCAGCTCAGTGCGGTGGTCGACGATTGGCGTCGCGTGGTGGATGCGCTGCGCCCGCATTTGCAGCCGCTGTGGCAGCGCCTGGAACTTCCCCAGCGTGCACGCTTTTTGCGCCATCTGCGCCCGTACTGGGAAGTGGCGCGCCATCGCGTGGCGCCCGGTGCGGCCGAACAGCTGGCGCAACTGCAGGCATCGGGCCAGTTGCAGATCGTCTCTGCGCGCTTGCTGCGGGCGCGCTGGGTGCCAGATGGCGTGGAGGCGGTGATCCGCCCGCGTGGTGCTGCCGACGCGCAGACCGGTCATTACGATGCAGTGATTCGCGCCACCGGACTGGATACCGACATCGATCGCACCAGCGATCCCTTGATCGCCGGCATGCGCGAAGCCGGTCTGTTGCGTGCCGATCCCTTGGGCCTGGGCGTGGACACCGATGCGCAACTGCGTGTGCGCGATAGCGCCGGTCAGATCGTGCCGGGACTGTATTGCGTCGGGCCACTTTTGCGGGGGCGTTACTGGGAAATCACCGCCGTGCCCGAGCTGCGCGTGGCCACGCGCGCATTGGCCGACCGCTTGTTGCTGGGCGCAACGCCAGCATTACAGCCCACGCCCGAGCACGTGCCGCGCGAGGTCAATGCGCGTTTGTAGGTGTGGCAATTGACGAGATCCTTGACGATCTCGACCGCGTATCGCGCCGCCTGCGCGTGCGCCGTGATGGCCGACATCTGGATCTGTGCGCGGCGTCCGCCGGCAAGCGCACTCATGCCGCGCGATGCGTAGTGTCGCGCGCGCACGTAGGCCGAACTGGGGCATGTTGGCGGTCCTGGGCGCATGCACGCCCGAGCCATCGCATCCCTCTCTGCCTGGAGTCCACCATGCCACGTCTTGTTCCTGCCGCGCTGTTCGCCACGCTGTGCGCGTGTGCATTGCCTGCGCTGGCCACCGAATCGCTGAATAACCGTGCCGAAGTTGTCGCTGCCCTGGACGCCGGCTACGACGTCAGTGTGAGCACCGACCTTGCACGGTGCACGCCCGAAGAAGGCACGCCGGCCACCCAGACCCGCGGCGGCCGCCACATCGATGCCTATCGCATCACCGCAGACGGCACCCTGGCCTTTTCCGATGCGCATTTCACCGTGGCCAACGACGGCAAGCCGATCCAGCAATTCATGCGCTACCAATTGCGCCCGGATGACACGCTGCGCTTCACCACCTACATGTACGACTTGCCGGGACTGCAGCAACGCGGGCCGGTGTTGGCATATCAGTGCAAGATCAATGCAGGTGTGCGCTTCCATGCCGATTGAGCACGGCTGGCAAGCCATCCGCTGAGGCGGTTGGCCAGCGCTTGCGGTTGCGTGCACCCCGCAACATCGGCAGCAGTGGGTGCGACCTGCGCAGACGCCATCAACGTCGGCGTGGCGCGTCATTCACTCGGGTGCTGTCGTGTCGTCGTGGCGCCGGTTGCTGTCCACGGCGACAGCAATTGGACCTTCACCCTCACCCGCACGGCCGACCTGCCAACCGCCGCCCAGCGCCTTGAAGGTCGCAACCGCACTGCGCGCAGCCTCGGTGCGCGCCTGCGCCTGCGCGTCGGAGGCGCGTAGCAGGCTGTCATCGGCATTGAGCACTTCGATCAGGCTGACGGTCCCTTTTTCGTAGGCCAGCGCAGAGGCGCTGCGCGCCTTGCCGAGTGCATCCACGCCCTGCGTCAGCACCGCTGCTTGCTGCTCGCGTTTGATCAGTGCGGTGAACGCATTTTCGACGTCTTCGGTTGCGCGCAGCACCGCCAGGCGGTAGGCCGCCAGTTGTTCGGCTTGCTGGCCCTTGGCCTGCGCGATCTGCGCATTGATGCGGCCGAAGTCGAACAGCCGCCAGCGCAGGCCGAGCACGCCGGTCGATTGCGCGGCGTCGCTGGTAAACAGGTTCGCACCGGAGATGGCCGTGGCGCTGCCAAGCAGGCCGCTGAGCGAAAATTTGGGGTAGTACTCGGCCATCGCCACGCCGATGCGCGCGTTGGAGGCGGCCAGCCGGCGCTCGGCCACGATCAGGTCGGGCCGGCGCCGTAACAAGTCGCCGGGGGTACCGCTGTCGGCGATCTGCGGGGCCGGCGGAATGGGTCTGGTCGCCGACAGCTCGGTGCGGTGCGTGCCGGGCGGCACGCCAAGCATCACGTCCAGCGCGTTCATTGCCGCAGCCAGGCCTGCTTCCAGAGGCGGCACGCCGGCTTGCGCCTGCGCGAGCGCGCCCTGGGCCTGCTGCAGTTGCAGTTCGGCGGCCAGGCCCTTGCCGTGCAGCAGCGTCACCATCGAGAGCAGGCCCTGCTGGGTGGTCACCTGGCGCCGGGCCACGTCCAGTCGCGCCTGCAAGCCGCGGACGCTGATGTAGATATCGGCGGTCTGCGCGGCAACTGCCAGACGGGTGGCGGCAGCACCTGCTTCGGTGGCCTGGTAGTCGGCCAAGGCCGCCTGGCGGCCGCGGCGCAGCCCCCCGAACAGGTCCAGCTCCCAGCTGGCACCCAGGTTGGCTTCGTAGATGCTGGCGTAGCGATCGAAGCTGGGGGTGCTGTCGAGCACCTGGCCCAGCGGTGTTTCCAGCGACTGGTAGGCGCGCGTGGCGCTGCCGCTGATGTTGCCGGCCGGCAGCAGCGCGGCGGTGGCGGCACTCAGCCCGGCGCGCGCCTGGGCAACGCGCGCCCCGGCTTGGGCCAGGTCCAGGTTTTGCGCCAGCGCCGCGTTGACGTAGCGGCTCAGGTCCGGATCGTTGAAGCCGTCCCACCAGGTCGGCAGGTTGGTGGGCACTGCGGCCTGGCGCTGTGTGATGTCTGCCTGGCCGATATAGCGGTCCGGCAGTGGCGCTTCCGGCCGGGCGTAGTCGGGACCAACCGCGCAGCCTGTGACGAGGCTGGCGGCAACGAGCGCTGCGAGGGTGCGGAGTGACGACATGGCGGGGCCGAGTGACGGATGGTGAGTGACTATAGTACGAAATAGTCACTTTTGTAAGTCGCACACGACGGCGCTAAGCTGTCGCGATGAGCAAAGCATCCAACTATCCCGTGTCGGGCCGCGGCCCGGCCGACCATGATGTCCGCGACCAGATCGTCGTGGCCGCCACCGAGCATTTCAGCCGCTATGGCTACGAAAAGACGGCCGTGTCCGACCTGGCAAGGGAGATCGGTTTTTCCAAGGCCTACATCTACAAGTTCTTCGAGTCCAAGCAGGCCATCGGCGAGATGATCTGCTCGCACTGCCTGGGGGAGATCGAGGCCGAAGTACTGGCCGCGGTGTCTGCTGCGGCGTCGCCGCCAGAGAAATTGCGTAGCCTTTTCAAGACCATTATCGAGGCGAGCCTGCGGCTGTACTCGCGCGAGCGCAAGTTGTACGAGATCGCCACCTCGGCCGCGACCGAGCGCTGGCCGCCAGTCATCGCGTACGAGGGCCACATCCAGGCACTGCTGCAGGAGATCCTGGTGCAAGGGCGCCAGAACGGTGATTTCGAGCGCAAGACGCCGCTGGACGAACTGACCCAGGCCACCTATCTGGTGATGCGTCCTTACATCAACCCGGTGCTGCTGCAGCACAGCCTGGATCATGCCGGCGACGTGCCGCTGCTGTTGTCCAGCCTGGTATTGCGGAGCCTGTCGCCATAAAAACCGTTTTTGACTATTGACTGATTTAGTCACAAGTCTCAGGATGCGAGCCTTCATCCGATCGCTCCGGGATTGCCATGCGTCGCCGCCGCCTTGTCGCCTCTACCCTCCTTTGTGTCCTGCCGCTGGCGCTGAGCGCCTGCGGTGGCAAGGCGCAGACCGATCCACGCACCGCCGCACCGCTGGTACGGGCGGCCACGGTGGGCGACGCCAGCAGTGCGGCGCGCAGCTTCTCCGGCACGGTCGCGGCGCGGGTCCAGAGCGATCTGGGCTTCCGTGTGGCCGGCAAGGTGTCCGAGCGGCTGGTCGATGCCGGGCAGCGCGTCAAGCGCGGGCAAGCGCTGATGCGCATCGACCCGGTGGATCTGCAGCTGGCTGCCCGTGCGCAGCAGGACGCGGTGGCCGCCGCGCGCGCCCGCGCGCAGCAGACCGCCGAAGATGAGGCCCGCTACCGCGACCTGCGCGGCACCGGCGCCATCTCGGCCTCGGCCTACGACCAGATCAAGGCCGCCGCCGATGCGGCCAAGGCGCAGCTGAGCGCCGCCCAGGCCCAGGCCGACGTGGCGCGCAACGCCAACCGCTACACCGACCTGCTGGCCGATGCCGACGGGGTGGTGATGGACACGCTGGTCGAGCCGGGCCAGGTGGTCGCGGCCGGGCAGACGGTGGTGCGGCTGGCGCACGCCGGCCCGCGCGAGGCGGTGATCCAGCTGCCGGAAACCCTGCGCCCGCAGGTCGGCTCGGTGGCCCAGGCCACGCTGTTCGGCAACGCCGCCGTCAGCGTGCCGGCCACCTTGCGCCAGCTGTCCGAGAGTGCCGACCGGCTCACGCGCACCTTCGAGGCACGCTACGTGCTGGACAGCGCGCTGGCGCAGGCGCCGCTCGGCACCACGGTCAGCGTGCGCGTACCCGGCGGCACCGCCTCGGCGAACCAGGCCGGCCTGCAGGTACCGCTGGCCGCGCTGTTCGACGCCGGCAAGGGGCCGGGCGTGTGGGTGATTGCCGGCAACCCGACCAAGGTGAGCTGGCGGCCGGTCACGGTGCTGGGCCTGGACGATGACCACGCCAACGTTACCGGCAAGCTGGCACGCGGCGAGCGCATCGTGGCGTTGGGGGCGCATCTGTTGCGCGAAGGCGAGCAGGTCCGCATTGCCGGCGAAAGCGCGGCCGGTCGCAGCACGGCCAGTGCTGGCAGCACCGTCAAGGCGACAGGAGCGCAACCGTGAGCGAGGGCCGATTCAATCTGTCGGCGCTTGCCGTGCGCGAGCGCTCCATCACGCTGTTTCTGATCTTCCTGATTTCGCTGGCCGGCCTGGTCGCGTTTCTCAAGCTCGGTCGCGCCGAAGATCCGGCATTCACCATCAAGGTGATGACGATCGTGACCGCCTGGCCGGGCGCCACGCCGCAGGAAATTCAGGACCAGGTGGCCGAGAAACTCGAAAAGCGCATGCAGGAGCTGCGCTGGTACGACCGTACCGAAACCTACACGCGCCCGGGTCTTGCGTTCACGACGCTGACCTTGATGGACAGCACCCCGCCTGGTGAGGTGCAGGAGCAGTTCTACCAAGCGCGCAAGAAGGCTGGCGATGAAGTGGCCAACCTGCCGGCAGGCGTGATCGGGCCGCTGATCAACGACGAATATGCCGACGTCACCTTCGCGCTGTTCGCGCTCAAGGCCAAGGGCGAGCCGCAGCGCTTGCTGGCACGCGATGCCGAGACCCTGCGCCAGCGCATCCTGCACGTGCCAGGCGTCAAGAAGGTCAACATCATCGGCGAGCAGCCCGAGCGCATCTTTGTCGAGTTCTCGCACGAGCGTCTGGCCACGCTGGGCGTCAGCCCGCAGGACGTGTTTGCCGCCCTCAACGCGCAAAACGCGTTGAATGCGGCCGGCTCGGTGGAAACGCGCGGGCCACAGGTGTTCATTCGCCTGGATGGCGCGCTCGACAGCCTGCAGAAGATCCGCGACACCCCGTTGGTGGTGCAGGGCCGCACGCTGAAATTGTCCGATATCGCCACCGTCGAACGCGGCTACGAAGATCCGTCCACCTTCATGATCCGCAGCGGCGGCGAACCGGCGTTGTTGCTGGGCATCATCATGCGCGATGGCTGGAACGGCCTGGATCTGGGCAAATCGCTCGACGCCGAAGTCGGCGCAATCAATGCCGAACTGCCGCTGGGCATGCGCCTGAGCAAGGTCACCGACCAGGCGGTCAACATCGACGCGTCGGTCGGCGAGTTCATGACCAAGTTCTTCGTCGCGCTGTTGGTGGTGATGCTGGTGTGCTTCGTCAGCATGGGCTGGCGGGTGGGCATCGTGGTGGCGGCAGCCGTGCCGCTGACGCTGGCGGCGGTGTTCGTGGTGATGCTGGCCACCGGCAAGAATTTCGACCGCATCACGCTGGGCTCGCTGATCCTGGCGCTGGGCTTGCTGGTGGACGACGCCATCATCGCCATCGAGATGATGGTGGTGAAAATGGAAGAAGGCTATAGCCGCGTTGCCGCCTCGGCGTACGCGTGGAGCCACACCGCTGCGCCGATGTTGTCCGGCACCCTGGTCACCGCGGTGGGCTTCATGCCCAACGGATTTGCCGCCTCCACGGCCGGCGAATACACCAGCAACATGTTCTGGATCGTGGGTATCGCGTTGATCGTGTCGTGGGTGGTGGCGGTGGTGTTCACGCCCTATCTGGGTGTCAAGATGCTGCCTGACTTGAAAAAGGTCGAAGGCGGCCACGCGGCGATGTACGACACGCCGCGCTACAACCGCTTCCGCGATGCGCTGGGTCGCGTGATTGCCAGCAAGTGGCTGGTGGCCGGTTCGGTGGTGGGACTATTCGTGCTGGCTGTCGTGGGCATGGGCATCGTCAAGAAGCAGTTCTTCCCGATCTCCGACCGCCCCGAAGTGCTGGTCGAAGTGCAGCTGCCGTACGGCACCTCGATCAACCAGACCAGCGCGGCGGCCGCCAAGGTGGAAGCCTGGCTGTCCAAGCAGAAGGAAGCGAAGATCGTGACCGCCTACATCGGTCAGGGTGCGCCGCGCTTCTTCCTGGCGATGGGCCCGGAACTGCCGGACCCCTCGTTCGCCAAGATCGTGGTGCGTACCGACGACCAGCACGAGCGCGATGCACTGAAGCTGCGCTTGCGTGAAGCGATCGCGCAAGGCCTGGCATCTGAAGCGCGCGTGCGCGTGACGCAATTGACCTTCGGCCCGTATTCGAAGTTTCCGGTGGCCTACCGGGTGAGCGGTCCCGACCCGACGGTGCTGCGCGGCATCGCTGCGCAGGTCATGCAGGTGATGCAGGACAGCCCGATGCTGCGCACCGTCAATACCGACTGGGGCGTGCGCACACCGACCCTGCATTTCAGCCTGGACCAGGACCGCTTGCAGGCAGTGGGGCTGACCTCGACCGCGGTTGCCCAGCAGTTGCAGTTCCTGCTGACCGGCGTGCCGATCACGCTGGTGCGCGAGGATATCCGCAGCGTGCAGGTGGTGGCGCGTTCGGCCGGCGATACCCGCCTGGATCCGGCCCGCATCGCCGACTTCACGCTGGCCGGCGGCAACGGCCAACGCGTCCCGCTGTCGCAGGTGGGCAAGGTGGATGTGCGCATGGAAGAACCGGTCATGCGGCGCCGCGATCGGGTGCCGACGATCACCGTGGGCGGCGATGTCGACGACCAGCTGCAGCCGCCGGATGTCTCGGCGGCGATCACCCGGCAACTGCAGCCGATCATCGACAAACTGCCCGGTGGATATCAGATCAGGGAGGCGGGCTCCATCGAGGAATCCGGCAAGGCGACCACCGCGATGCTGCCGTTGTTCCCGATCATGCTGGCGGCCACGTTGCTCATCATCATCCTGCAGGTGCGTTCGATCTCGGCGATGGTGATGGTGTTTCTCACCAGCCCGCTCGGCCTGATCGGCGTGGTGCCGACCTTGATCCTGTTCCAGCAGCCGTTCGGCATCAATGCGCTGGTGGGGTTGATCGCGCTGTCGGGCATCCTGATGCGCAACACGCTGATCCTGATCGGTCAGATCCATCACAACGAAGCCGAAGGATTGGATCCGTTCCATGCATTGGTGGAAGCCACCGTGCAGCGTACGCGTCCGGTGATTTTGACGGCACTGGCAGCGATCCTGGCGTTCATCCCGCTTACCCATTCGGTGTTCTGGGGCACCCTGGCCTACACCCTGATCGGCGGCACGTTGGCCGGCACCGTGTTGACCCTGGTGTTCCTGCCGGCGATGTATTCGATCTGGTTCAAGATCCGGCCCGATCCCGGTAGCGGGAATAACGCACCGGAAATTGCCCGGCGTGCATGACGCCCCTCTGCGACGGTGGCCACGCTGCCGTCGCAGCGCGATGTCGCCCTCCATCGCCACCGCCTTCCAGGCGCACGCGCTGCAGGCAGCACGCGTATCGCCGATGTCTTTCTCTTGATCGAAGGAACCGCAATGCAACAGCAGACCGTTGTGCTGATCACTGGCGTGTCGTCCGGCATTGGCCGTGCCGCCGCAGAACACTTCGCCCGAACCGGCTGCATCGTTTACGGCAGTGTGCGTCACCTGGCCGGTGCCACGCCGTTGACGGCCGTGGAGCTGGTGGAAATGGATATCCGCGATGCCGCGTCGGTGCAGCGTGCGGTCGATGGCATCATCGCCCGCGCGGGCCGCATCGATGTGCTGGTCAACAACGCAGGCACCAATCTTGTCGGTGCCATTGAAGAAACCAGCGTCGATGAAGCGGCCGCATTGTTCGACATCAACGTACTCGGCATCCTGCGCACCGTGCAGGCCGTGCTGCCGCACATGCGCGCACGCGGCCAGGGCCGCATCGTCAATGTCAGCTCGGTGCTGGGGTTCCTGCCGGCGCCGTACATGGGTGTGTATGCCGCTTCCAAGCATGCGGTGGAAGGGCTGTCGGAAACGCTGGATCACGAGCTGCGCCAATTCGGCATTAGCGTGACGCTGGTGGAGCCTGCGTATACGAAAACCAGCCTGGGCAGCAATTCGCCGGTGGTGCAGGCCACCATCGCCGACTACGACCGCGAGCGCGGCGTGGTGGCGCGGGCAGTCACGCACAGCATCGACACCGCGCCGGGACCGCATTGCGTGGCCGCCACGGTGGTGGAGGCGGCGCTGGGCAGGTGGCGCATGCGCCGCACACCCGCCGGGCAGGCATCGCTGCTGAGCAAGCTGCGCCGGTTCCTGCCCGCCAGCGCGGTGGACCGCAGCCTGCGCAAGCAGCTCGGGCTGCGATGAGATGCGTCAGGGCGTCGGTGCGGCCGAAAACGCGAGGATTGGGCCGTACCGCGTGATTGCATCGTCCAGGCGCGCATGTCGCCATATGGCGATTCTGCGGCGCCAGGTGATGCTGGATTCACCGAGGATGCCGGCTTGGCCTCACAATAGGCGGCCAGTTCCCCACCACCGATGTCGCCATGCGCAAGACCTACCAGCTCAACCTCGAAGGCAAGAACCGCGATCGTCTGCTGGAATCCAGCAAGCACGATATCCGCAAGTACATCCGCCGCGAGCGCCGCAAGGAGCTGCCGGCCGGCGCGGACTACTGGGACTTCGACATGCGCTTCGGTGTGGATGAAGCCAGTGCCGTGGCGCTGCCGCCGGCCGAGCTGATCCGCTCGATCAACGCACTCGTTGCCGACGGTGGCGAGCAGTTCTTCGTCGAAATCCTGCGCAAGCCGGGCAAGCGCACGCCACGCGCGCAGAGCGATCATGCGCTCGGCGATGGCGAGCTGGATTTCGAGCAGGATTGAGGTTTCGCCCTCGTCCCGTCGGCGGTGCACCGCTGCGGGACGAAGGTTCCTGGCGCAATTTCTGACCGCATCGCATTGGACGGGTGAGGCGCCGGGCATCGCCGATGGCAACTGGCGGGCTACAGGAGGCCTGCGGTGCCCTGCGGTTGGCGAGCGTTCCTGAGCGGTGCGCCGATGACGCGACCCCCGGCCAAACCTGCTGGTGCGCGATAGCGGGCACTTACCGCTCGGACGCAGCGGTTCGCGCGGGCCGTGGCTAACTGACTGCCGTTGCGCCTGCGCGTTGCGTTTCGTTGGGCGGTTGCGCCTCACGCATGTTGTGCGCATTCGGCTGCCAGGCCCGGCGGTTGCTGGTCAGTCCGCGCCGCAGTGCGACGGTGTGGGCACCGTCATCACGCGCCGGTGCCACGACTGCCCGCGACGGTGCGTCCGCTACTTCAGCCCGGCTTGTCAGCCTGCGCCTGCGCCGCGGCGCGTAATTTGTCCTTCTTGCTCGGCCGCTTGCCCTTGATGCCGCCGTTGTCATCCGCTGCACGCACCGCTGCGCCGAGCGCATGGTCGGAGGCAGGCGCCTGGACCGGGGTCGGCTCGAAACCTTCGACCACACTGGTCGGCACGCGCAGGCCCTGGCGTTTTTCGATCAACCGCCACTGTTGGGCGCTATCTGCGGTGACCAAGCTGATCGCCACGCCGCTGGCACCGGCGCGTGCGGTGCGGCCGATGCGGTGGGTGTAGTCGACAGTGGAGCGGGGCAGATCGTAATTGAGCACCGCCGGCAGGGCGTCGACGTCGATGCCGCGCCCGGCCAGGTCGGTTGCCACCAGCACCTGTACCTCGGCCTGTTTGAAGGCGCGCAGCGTGCGTTCGCGACGGCCCTGGCTCAATTCGCCGTGCAGCGGCAAGGCGGCGATGCCGGTCTTGCTCAGTTTCTCTGCCACCTTGTCGGCGCTGTGGCGGCTGGCGACGAACACCAGCAGTTGCGGCCACGCGTGTTCCAACAGCAGGTGACGCAGCAGCTGGGTACGCTGGCCGGCATCCACTGCGATGGCGCGTTGCGCGATCGCCGGTGCGTGTTCGGGCATGGCATCGATGGTGATGCGCAACGGATCGCGCAGCCGACGCTTGGCCAGCGACGCGATGGCGGCTGGAAAGGTGGCCGAGACCAGCACGCTTTGCCGCTGCGCCGGCAGCAAGGCCAGGATGCGATCGAGCTCGGCGCCAAAGCCCAGCTCGAGCAGGCGATCGGCTTCGTCCAGCACCAGCGTGCTTACCTGCGAGAGGCGCAGCGCGTTGTGCTCGACCAGATCCAGCAAGCGGCCGGGCGTGGCCACCACAATGTCGGCGCCGCCACGCAAGGCCAGCAACTGCGGATTGATCGAACTGCCGCCAGTGGCCACCACCGTCTTCAGGCGACGCGGAAGATGCGCGGCCAGCTGGCGCAGCGTGTCGTCCACCTGCGCGGCGAGTTCACGCGTAGGCACCAATACCAGCGCACCCAGCACGCGTGGGGCACTCTCGGGTGCCAGGCAGCGTTGATGCAGCAATGGCAGCGCATAGGCCAGGGTCTTGCCCGAGCCGGTCTGCGCCATCGCAATCAGGTCGCGCCCGGCCAGCATCGGCGGAATCGCCTGCTGCTGGATCGGCGTGGGCGTGCGCACGCCGGCCTTGGCCAGCGCGGTAGCAAAGAACGGCTGTAGCTGCGGCGACAGCGAGAGATCGGAAAAGGGCATGCGCCCATTATCCAGGCATTCGTGCCGCAATGGCCGGTGGTGCCGCACGCCAGGCTGCTGTCGGGTAATGCCTCGATGGTCCGTGATGAGACGATGGCGACAGCAGCCATGTCTGGTAGCCCAGCGCCGTCGATCGAAGACGACTCGCATGCGCTGGGCAAGCGCATTGCATGGGACGCCCGCCCACTGCGCAGCGCTCACAACCCTGCGCACCGACACCTCCACTGGCCCTTGCACGCCAATCGGCAATGGATCTTTTGCAGCATAGATGCCGCAGAAGAGCAGAGCCGGCTGCGCTCACCTGGCGGTGAGCGAGGGGGTGTGCGAGCTGCTCAGTTGGCCAACGCCAGATCGTCCAGCAAGGCGCGCAGGAAGCGCGCCGCTTCACCGCCGGTGGCGGCGCGGTGATCGAAGGTTAGCGACAGTGGCATCACCTTGTGCGTTTCCACGCCGCCCATCACCGGGGTGAGCTGGTAGCGCGCACGGCCGGCGGCCACGATCGCCACGCAGGGCGGCACGACCACCGGCGTGGCGTAGCGACCGGCGAACATGCCGAAGTTGGACAGCGAGATGGTGTAGCCGCTCAGTTCGGACGCGGCGATGCTGCGGCTTTCCACCTGCTGGCGCAGCCGGTTGACGCCTTCGCGAATGCCGTGCGCATCCAGCATGTCGGCGTTGCGCAGCGCCGGCACGAACAGGCCTTCTTCGGTATCCACGGCAATGCCGATATCGACCTGGTGGTGCAGGGTACGGCTGAGGGCGTCGCCGTCGAACCAGGCGTTGAGTGCGGGCACTGCCTGGCAGGCGCGCACGATGCCGCGCACCAGACGCACGGTGACATCGTTGCCGGGCTGCCAGGCATGCAGGTCGGCGTCGTCGTTGAGCGTGGTCGGCACCACCTTGGTGTGTGCATCGGCCATCACGCGTGCCATGCTGCGGCGCACGCCCCTGAGTTGCTCGGGCTGGCCCTTGACGCTGGTGCCGGGCGATTGGGTGCGCATCGGCTTGCCGCTGGCAGAGAGTGTGGAACGCGCCGAGCTGCCCTCATCCGCCCTGCGGGCACCTTCTCCCGCAGGCGGGAGAAGGGTCGCCGTTGCCGGTCGATTCCTGCCGTCGGCAGCCATGTCAGCGGCTCTGCCACCTTCACCGAGCGGACCACCTCTCCCACTGTCGCCGAGCAGGCCACCTCTCCCGCTTGCGGGAGAGGTCGGCGCGCCTTGCGCGCCGGGTGAGGGCCGCGCGGCCGAGAGTTGCGCGGTCCCGGCCGCTGCGGCCTGCTGCACATCGGCCATCGTTACCGTGCCGTCCGGCCCGGTGGCTTGCACCTGTGCCAGGTCCACGCGCAGCTTGCGTGCGAGCGCCCGCACCACCGGCATGGCGCGCACGCCGCCGACAACGATGGCCTGTTCAGTCTGTACCGCATTGGAGCTTTGCATCGCACCGACCACGGTGCCGGCATCGTCGCGATCGCCGCTGCCCGTCTCACCGGCATCGGCAATCTCGCCGCCGTTGTCGGAGGCCACCACGCGCGCCGTGGGGCCGGCCGCGCTGTCGCCGGTGCTCGGTGTGGGTGAGTGCGTCGGCGCCGGCCCGTGCGAATGGCCGGTGTCTTGCCCGTCGGCGCGTTGCGGCTGCGAGGCATCGAGCGCGAACTGCGCCAGCACCGAGCCGGTCACGATCACATCGCCGGCGGCGCCGGCGAGCTTGACCACGGTGCCGGAAAACGGCGAGGGCACTTCGACCACCGCCTTGGCGGTTTCCATCGACACCAGCGGGTCGTCCAGGCGCACGCTGTCGCCCTCCTTGACGAACCATTCAACGATGGTGGCGTCGGGCAGGCCTTCGCCCAGGTCGGGCAGGTGGAAATTCTTGTTGTCGCTCATGGCAGGTTCTCTTGCGCGGCAGGCAGCTGCGGCGTGGTGTCGTCGAGGAGTTCAAGGTCGGCGGCCGGCAGCCAGCCCTGCGTGCCGTCGGCACGCTCGGACCACCACCAGCCACCGTGTTCGTGATGCAGCAACACGTCCTCGCCGGTCTGGGCATCGAGTTCGCGTGCGTCGTAATCGCGCAGGGCTTCGGCCCGGCCGTCCCCCAACGGGCGCAACCAGGCCAGCGGCGCCCAACCGGCGCGGCCGCTATCGGTGGTGACCCAGGCAAACGCCGGCCATTCTTCGTCGCGTACTCCCACGCCGACCTGCTGGCCTGCCTGGAAGCGGACCGGGTTGGCGTAGGCAGCGCGATGGTCGCAAAGCAGACGGGCGCGCATGTCAGCCGGCAGCCACCGCGCGACGTGCCGCGGTGACGATGCGCTCCACGCTCGGCAGGAACTTCATTTCCAGCCGGAATAGCGGGATATGCGTGTCGTAACCGGTCACGCGCTCGACCGGCGCCACCAGGTCGTACATCGACTGTTCGGCCAGGCGCGCGGCAATTTCCGCACCGAAACCGGCGGTGCGCGGGGCTTCCTGCACGATCACGCAGCGGCCGGTCTTGGCCACCGATTCGGCGATGGTCTCGAAGTCCAGCGGGCGCAACGTGGCCACGTCGATGACTTCGCCGCTGATGCCTTCGCCAGCGAGTTTGTCGGCCGCTTCCAGCGCCTCTTTCACTTGCGCGCCCCAGGTGACCAGGGTCACATCGGTACCGTCGCGCAACACGAAGCACACATCCAGCGGCAGCGCTTGCCCATCGTTGGCCACCACTTCCTTGTACTGGCGGTAGATGCGCTTGGGCTCCATGTAGATCACCGGATCCGGGTCGCGGATCGCGGCCAGCAGCAGGCCGTAGGCGCGCTGCGGCGAGGACGGCAACACCACGCGCAGGCCCGGCACGTTGGTGAAGATGGCTTCGTTGGCTTCGCTGTGATGTTCCGGCGCGCGGATGCCGCCGCCCCACGGCACGCGCAGCACCATCGGGCAATGCAGGCGGCCACGGGTGCGGTTGCGCAGGCGTGCGGCGTGGCAGATCAGATGGTCGACCATGGGATACACGAAGCCGTCGAACTGCGCTTCGGCCACCGGCTTCATGCCTTGCGCAGCCAGCCCGACGCTCAGGCCGGCAATGGTGGTTTCGTCCAGCGGCGTATCCAGCACGCGGTCGCTGCCGAAGCGTTGCTGCAGGCCGGCGGTGGCGCGGAACACACCGCCGTTGACGCCGACGTCCTCGCCCAGCACCAGTACCGCGGGGTCGTGCTCCAGCTCCCAGGCCAAGGCCTGGGTGATGGCTTCGATCAGGGTAATGGGCGAACTCATGGCGATCTCTCCGCGCGTTGCCGCAGCGTTGTAAGGGGCACTGGCGTGCTGGGAGGTGTCGGCAGGCACATGGGTGAGCTCATCCATGGCGCGACTCCAGCGCCATCACCTCGGCGCGCTGTGCCAGCAACTCGGCCGGCGGGTCGCCGTAGAGGTAATCGAACATCGCTTCGACCGGCTGCACCGGCGTGTTGAGATAGGCGTTGACCTCTTCGTCCACGCGCGCGCTGCATTCGGCCTTCCAGGCGTCTTCCTGGGCGTCGTCCCACAGACCCTGCGCGGTGAGATAGCGGCGCAGACGCAGCAGCGGTTCGCGCGCCCAGCCCTGCTTGACCTCTTCTTCGCCGCGATAACGCCGCGCGTCGTCGGCGGTGGTGTGGTCGGACAGGCGATAGGTCAAAAACTCGATCACCGTGCCGCCATCGCCGGCCAGTGCGCGCACGCGTGCCTGACGCATGGCTTCGAGCACGGCCACCAGGTCGTTGCCGTCCACCTGCAGGCAATGCAGGCCGCCGGCCAGGCCCTTCTGCGCAAGCGTCTGCGCGCCGGTCTGCGCCGAGCGCGGCACCGAGATCGCCCAGCCGTTGTTGATCACGCACAGGATCAGCGGCAGCTTGTAGGCGCCGGCCGAATTGAGCGCGGCATAGAAGTCGGTCTTGGAGCTGCCGCCGTCGCCGCAGCAGGCCACGGCTACTTGCGCTTTGCCCTGCAGTTTGAACGACAGCGCCGAGCCGGCGGCGTGCAGGCACTGGGTGGAAATGGGCACGCAGATCGGGAAGTCGATCGCCGCATCGGCATCGCGCGGATAGTCGCTGCCGCGCTCGTCGCCGCCCCAGTACAGCAGCACATCGCGCGGGCGCACACCGCGTTCGAACATGGTGCCGTATTCGCGATAGCTGGGTGCGAACACATCGCCGCTGCGCATCGAAGCGCCGATGCCCACATGCGTGGCCTCGTGGCCGATGCAGGCCGCATAGGTGCCCAGCTTGCCGGTGCGCTGCAAGGCCACCGACTTGGTGTCGAAGGTGCGCACGAACAACATGCGCTTGAACAGGGCGAGTAGCTGTTGCGGGTTGGCGGCGTCGGCCGGAAGGTCGTCGCGGACCCATTGGCCGTCCGCGTCCATGTATTGCAGATAGTCGATCTGGAACTGCGCGGCTACGCTCATTGCGGCGACACCTTCATCAAGAAGTTTCAAATGATATGAGTTGCCATGTTAAGGACGGCGAAGCAAAACGCTGTCCTGCACCGCAGCAGACCATCATGCTGGCTTGCACAAAAAAAAGGGCGCGGACCAGGCCGCGCCCTTTGTCGCAGTAGAAAACTGCGACGTGTTGCACTGCGATCAGCGGCGCCCATCACCTCCGCCGATCGGGGTGACGATCAGCGCAGTGTTGTCGGCTGGATTGGCATCGGGCGAGCTGGACGTAGCCGTGGCTTGCACCCGCACCGCGCCTTCGGCCGGGACGGGTTTGGCCGCGACCGTCAATTGGAAGGCTGCCTGGACGCCGGGCAATACCACCGCCGCCGTGCCGCACACAAAGCGGGCGCTGCGCAGCGACTGCACCTGCTTGTCGCAACGCCATCCCTGCGGCGGTACCAACTGCGACAACGCCGACACCGTATTGCCTTCGATCACCAGGCTGGGGCCTTGCGCCGGTGCGGCACCGACGTTGCTCACCAGCACACGATAGGTGGCGTTGAAGGCGGTGGTCGGCAGGCTGGCAGGGCCGTCGAAACGTACCGCCAGGTCGCTGCGGGGTTGCGGTCGTGCCTGCACCGCGACGGCCGCAGTGTCGGTGTTGTTGTCCGATTGCGGATCGGGCGATTGCGAGGCGACCGACCCGGCCAGCATCAAGGTGCGGCCTGCCAGTTCCGAGCCAGTATCGAGTTGCACCGCAAAGCTCTGCATGACGCCAGGGTTCAATGCGGGCAGATTGCAGGTGAACGTGGTCTGCGTGGCATTGGTCTGGTTCTGGCAAATCCAACCCGTCGGAGCCGTGATACGTGCCCGCACCGGCAGGTCGAACACCAGCGCCAGGGCCGTGAACGGTGCCCGATCCGGCCCGCGGTTTTCCACATCCACCGTGTAGTCGATGCGCTCGCCTTCAGTGACCTGCGCGCGTGCCGCCGTGACCGCCACGCCCAGGTCCGCGTTGACCTGTTTGGTCATGCGCAACAACACCACGGTGGGATCGTGATCGGACAGTCGCGTCGGTGTATTGGCATCGTTGCGCGCGGTGCCGGGGAAGTCGGCATTGATGCGCGCATGGCCTACCACCAGCGAGGCGATCTGCGGCGAACGCATCAGCGCCTCGTTGGCCAGGATGTGATCCAGCGACTGCACGTTGCCGTCGAAGGCGTACGAATAGCTCTGGTCGGGCGTGTTGAACCAGGTCAGGTCGGTGTAGTCCGGGTTGACCAGATCGGCACCATCGCCGCCCACCACGGTCTGCGCATCCGGCGCCGGTTTGCCGGTGACCGTGCCCATCGCATCCACATAGCCGTCGTTGAATTCGAAGGCGTTGAAGTCGCCCATCACCAGTACTTTTTCGTCAGGGTTCACTTGCTGACGCGTCTGCAGCAGGCGCGCCAGATACTCGGCCTGCGCCTGGCGCTTGGCGCGGATGCGCATGCCGGCCGCATCGTCGGTCTCGGCGCCGTTGAGCGAACGCTGGTGCACCACGATGGCGGTCAGCGGCAGCGTGCGGCCATCGGCCTGATGCACGTTGGCGGTGAGCACCAGCGGTGGGCGGTCGTTGAGCAGGCTCACGCCGCCGCCCGGCTCGGTCCAGGTGGCGGTCTTGCCTTCCTGGGCGATGGAGAGCACTTCCACCCGCGGCACGCCGCCGGCGACCCAGGCGGTCTTTACCAGAAAACCGACGTCGATGCCGCCCACGTCGTTGCCTTCCTGCAGGTAGGCCACGTATTGCGGATTGGACTGCCCGCCGGCCACTGCGTCGGCATTGATGCGCGCCGCCAACGCCTGCAATACGCTCAGGCTTTCCACTTCCACCGTGCCCAGGATATCGGGCAGATGCAGATAACGGCGGATCGCCAGCGAGGCCTTGTTTAGGCGGGCCTGAAAGGCGGCCGGCGTGAGCACCGGTTCGCCGATCGCCGGGTCGTTCTGGTCGTCGAAGAAGCGCTCCATGTTGTAGGTGGCCACGGCCACGTCGTCAGCCTGCGGCATCGGTGCCGGACGCGGTTTATCCGCATCGTTACAGACCACCTGCGGGGTACGTTCCGGGTATAGCGTGTAGCGGCGGAAGCTGTAATCCAGCGGGCCGACCACGTTGAACACCATGCAGCCGGAGGCCAGATCCAGGCGCTCGGCGCCGACGCCGGCACTGCCGACCGCGATCACTTCCGGGTTGGTATTCCAGCGCGGCACCCCGGCTGGCGAACCGGCCGGCAGCGGGTCGGGCAACTGCACGCCCGGCTCGCGGAAGGCGCGCGGCACGCCGGTGACCACGGCATGGAACACGCCATTGCTGGTCGCCGTGGCATTGGTCTCGTTGACGCTGCCGCCGGTGGGGGTATTGACGGTGAGGCTGGCGGCGGCCACGCGCATGCCTTCCAGTGCTTCGAGCTGGTCATAAGCGCCGTTGCGGTTGGGAAGGTCGGGGCGCAGGATTATCGGCGACGGCAACGGGTTGCCGGTGGAATCGGCCAGTACGGTGACGCTGCCGCCGATCTCGGTCAGCGGTGGCTGGGTGGGGTCGGCGGTGGGTACGTATTCGATCACCGTGCCTTGCACGCGCACGCGGTTGCCGATGGCGGCCGCTTCCGGCGGTGCGCTGCCGGTGTAGACGTACACGCCTTCGGAGGTGGACGGGTCGGCGTCGGCCTCAATATCCGGCGCCTGCAAAAAGAACCCGGCGCTGCGGCGTGCCGTCACGATGCCCGAGGTGGCCACCACCTGGCCCTCCAGCGGCGAGCGCGCACCCTTGCCCTGGATGGCGTGGATCGGCAGCAGGCTGAAGTCGTCGTTGAGGATGATGCCGGTGGCACTCAGCGTTGCCGGCAGCGCACCGGTGAGGCCGCTGATCTGCAAGCGGAAGCTTTCATCCGGCTCTGGCGCGGTGTCGCCCAGCACATCGACGGCAATGGTGGTGCTGCGTTCGCCGGCGGCGATGCGCAGGCTGGTGGCGGGCAGGGCGACATAGTCGCTGCCGGCGGTGGCGGTGCCATCGACGGTGGCGGCGGTGAAGCTCACCCCAGCCGCACCGGCCGGCTGGCTCAGGCTTAGCGTGAACACCAAGCTGCGGGTGCCGGTATTGCCTTCGGCCTGGCTGACATCGGCCATGGTGGCAATCGGCTGGCCGCCGCCGCTGCACAGGCGCGCGGGGCTGGCGGCATTGCGCGGGGCCGGCGCGCCGGTAGCGAAATCGGCTGCGTTGTTGTCGGTGTCGGCGCAGCCGTCGTTGCCGCGCAGGACCGCCAGCGTATTGCTGGGGGCCGGCGTGGGTGCGTTGCCTTCGGCGCAGCTGGCCGTGCTGCCATAGCCGACCAGGTCGGCATTGCCGGTAGGGCAGGTACCGCTCAGCGCGCCCGCCGTGGTACTCAGCGCCACCTTGCCGGCGGTGCCGCTCATGGCCAGCGTGCCGGTGGCGTCGGGTGCGGGCAGCGCCACGCTGCCGCCGCTGCCGTCGGCCTGCTTGATCAGGTAATAGCCGCCGGCCGCGACAGTGCCCGCCAGCGGGGTGACCCGCCAGCTGCTGCCGGCGGCGGAGGCGTACTGCACCGACCAGCCATCCAGGCTGACCGGGGCACTGCCGATGTTGTGCAGCTCGATGAAATCGCTGCGGAGGGTGGCGCCGCTATTGCCGCCACCGCCGTAGACCTGGCTGATGACGACCTGGGCATTGGCGTGACCGGCCACGGCCAGCGCACACAAGAATACGGCTGCACGACGCTGCAACACATGCATGAGATGAGAGTCCCCTGATCCTTGAGACGTGAAACGCTCCCCTGGTCCGGCCACGTCCCTGGCCGGCAGCGCCGTTCGATTCTGCATGAATTTGCAGACCTAGGTTGACGATACGGTGACAGCGGCGCAGTGGCTGAGACCCCACCGCGCGCCTGCTGAGTGGTTCAGAGGTGAACGAAGCGGGCTCGACGCTGAGGCCTGCGCGTGCCAATCGTGCATACGGATTTTCTACGAGGCACCTGCGCAGGTATCTCGCTGGCCCAGATCCCCTCAAGCAATCCCGCCGGGGCTGCAAGCAGCCAGCCAGGGCCGGCGATGGCCGTGGCCCAATACGCTTCGTCATCTGCAATCTGCAATCCGCCATCCGCCATCCGCCATCCGCCATCCGCCAATCCCGAATCCCGAATCCCGAATCCCGAATCCCGAATCCCGAATCCCGAATCCCGAATCCCGAATCCCCGCCGCCGCTGCGCTACCCTGCGTGGCCCGATCTTCAGCGCGATGCCATGCCCGTCGACAAGAACCTGCGTGACCTGGAACCTGGCATCCACACCGACCTGGAGGGGCGGCTGACCTACGGCGGCTATCTGCGGCTGGACCAATTGCTGTCTGCGCAGCAGCCGCTGTCCGAGCCGGCGCATCACGATGAAATGCTCTTCATCATCCAGCACCAGACCTCCGAGCTGTGGCTGAAGCTGCTGGCGCACGAGTTGCGCGCGGCCATCGTGCATCTGCAGCGCGACGAAGTCTGGCAGTGCCGCAAGGTGCTGGCGCGCAGCAAGCAGGTACTGCGGCAATTGACCGAGCAGTGGTCGGTGCTTGAAACGCTCACCCCGAGCGAATACATGGGGTTTCGCGATGTGCTGGGGCCCTCCTCGGGCTTCCAGTCGCTGCAATACCGCTACATCGAGTTTCTGCTTGGCAACAAGAATCCGCAGATGCTGCAGGTGTTCGCCTACGACCCGCACGGTCAGGCGCGGCTGCGCGAGGCGCTGGAAGCACCCAGCCTGTACGAGGAGTTCCTGCGCTATCTGGCGCGCTTCGGTCACGCGATTCCGCAGCACTACCAGGCCCGCGACTGGACCGCCGCACATGTGGCCGACGACAGCCTGCGGCCGGTCTTCGAGCGCATTTACGAAAACACCGACCGCTACTGGCGCGAGTACTCGCTGTGCGAGGACCTGGTGGATGTGGAAACCCAGTTCCAGCTGTGGCGCTTCCGCCACATGCGCACGGTGATGCGGGTGATCGGCTTCAAGCGCGGCACCGGCGGCTCCAGCGGCGTGGGATTCTTGCAGCAGGCGCTGGCACTGACGTTTTTCCCGGAACTGTTCGACGTGCGCACCTCGGTGGGCGTGGATAGCCGCCCACCGCAAGGCAGTGCGGACGCTCGGAACGATTGAGCAGGGCGCCCAGCCGAGCGGGAGCGAACACGTCTGATGAGGGGTCGAACCGAGCAGCGCGAGCAGCTGAGCAGGGCAAGCGGCTCGGCGAGGCGAACGCTGCGCAGCGGTAAGGTGGAGTGCGCTGGAGCCCCTCTCCCGGCGGAGCGATAAGGCATTGCTGGCGCGCACGGGCGCGCGTGGATTGGCGCGCCCGCGCCGCCAGCGCGTGCCGGGGCGCGGAGCAGGGGGTGGGGTGAGGGTACGGGCTTCATCCTCTTGGATCAGCCTTGGATCAGCCAGTGCCGAGGCTGGTCCCGCAATCGGCACCAGCCAGTGACACCGCACCCTCAGCCGCCCTTCGGGCACCTTCTCCCGGTGGGAGAAGGGATGGCGAGCATGGCCGCCATGTTCTCAAAGCCCCTCTCCTTTCGGGAGAGGGGTTGGGGTGAGGGTACGGGCTTCATCCTCTTGGATCAGCCAGCGCCGGGGCTGGTCCCGCAATCTGCGCTACCCAGTGAAACCGCACCCTCATCCGCCCTACGGGCACCTTCTCCCGGTGGGAGAAGGGAAGGCGGGCATATTCTCAAAGCCCCTCTCCTTTCGGGAGAGGGGTTGGGGTGAGGGTGCGCTTCAGCCTTATGGCTCAGCCAGCACCGAGGCTGGTCCCGCAATCGGCACCAGCCAGTGATACCGCACCCTCATCCGCCCTTCGGGCACCTTCTCCCGGCGGGAAAAGGGAATGCGGGCACGGCCGCCATGCTCTCAAAGCCCCTCTCCTTTCGGGAGAGGGGTTGGGGTGAGGGTACGGGCTTCATCCTCTTTGGACCAGCCAGCGCCGAGGCTGGTCCCGCAATCGGCACCAGCCAGGGATACCGCACCCTCATCCGCCCTTCGGGCACCTTCTCCCAGTGGGAGAAGGGATGGCGGGCATGGCCGCCACCTTCTACCGGCGGGACAAGGGGGACGGTGCGGCGACGCAGGAGGTAAGGGCGGTGGGCACTGCCGACGCAGACGCCCCGTACCATCCTGGGGCCTGGAAAAGGTCTCCGCCCCGCTGACGGCAGACCCATCGCACCCGCCAAATCCCGCTTACGCCACCCACGGTCATCAGGCCGCTGACTCCGGCGAATTTGACGCGTACATGACGTCTAAGTGATCCTCGCGCGTCGCCCGGGCTCGCCTCGGTGCACCCAGCCATCACTGAATACGCAAGGGACCTCTATGAGCGTTGACGCGACCGCGCCGACATCCGCCTCCAAACCGCCGCAGCCGCCGGCGCCTCCCGAGTTCCCCACGTTGCTCGGCCACCCCCGGCCGTTGTGGCTACTGTTCATGACCGAATTCTGGGAGCGCTTCGCGTTCTACGGCATTCGCTGGGCGCTGGTGTTGTACATCGTGGCGCAGTTCTTCAATGGCGATGCCACCGGCCAGGCGCCGGCGGGGCGGACCTATGGCGCCTACCTGGCGCTGGTGTATGCGGCGGCGATCTTCGGCGGCTACGTGGCCGACCGCGTGCTCGGTTACCAGCGCTCGATCCTGGTCGGGGCGGCCGTCATGGCGACCGGCCTGTTCCTGATCGCCATTCCCGACCACACCATGTTCGAGATCGGCCTGGCCACCGTGGTGGTCGGCAACGGCTTGTTCAAACCGAACATTTCCACCATGGTCGGCAAGCTGTATTCGGTGGCCGATCCGCGCCGCGACAGCGGCTTCACCATCTTCTACATGGGCATCAACCTGGGCGCGATGATCTCGCCGGTGTTGACCCAGTTGCTGGCCGAAAAGGTGTTCGGCACCCAAGCCATGCCGTCCTACAAGATGGTGTTCATGGCCTCTGGCGTGGGCATGCTGATCAGCCTGGTGTGGTTCTGGTTCGGCCGCGTCCAGCTCAAGGGCATCGGCGCGCCGGCGCCGAACGCGCAGGGCATGGGCCGCTTGCTGATGGTGCTGGTGGGCTGCCTGCTGGCGATTCCGGGCGTGTACTTCCTGCTCGCGGTCGGCGCGGATGTGTTGCAGATCGTGCTGACCGTGCTGTTCATCGGCCTGTCGGTGATGCTGCTGGTGGAGGGCATCCGCGAAGGCAAGGTACAGCGCGATAAGGTGATCGCGATGCTGATCATCTTCGCCTTCAACGTGCTGTTCTGGATGTTCTTCGAACAGGCCGGCAGCTCGTTCACGTTCCTGGCCGACAACATCGTCAACCGCAACTTCGGCAGCTGGACCTTCCCCACCGCGTGGTTCCAGTCGGTGAACTCCATCGCCATCATTGCGCTGGCACCGGTCATTGCGTGGATCTGGGTCAAGTCCGGCCGCTTCAATCCGTCGATTCCACGCAAGTTCGGCCTGGGCCTGCTGTTCAACGGCCTGGCCTTCCTGCTGCTGATGTTTGCGCTGTCCAGCCTGGTCAACGACGCCGGCAAGATCCCGTTCTGGACCTTGTTCATGGTCTACGTCATCCAGTCGGTCGGCGAGCTGTGCCTGTCGCCGATCGGTCTGTCGATGGTGACCAAGCTGGCCCCGGTACGCCTGGTCGGTTTCGGCATGGGTGGCTGGTTCTTGTCCACCGGCATCGGCAACAACCTGTCGGGCATTTTCGCCGGCCATGTCAGCGGAAACGAAGGCATGAGCGTGTCCTCGGCGCTGGGTGGGTATACGTTCGGGTTCTGGGCGCTGGTGGGCGCCGGCGCGTTGCTGTTCCTGATCGCGCCGCTGATCAATAAATTGATGCATGGTGTGAAGTGAGGAGAACAGCGATGCCGATCAAACCCCTTGTCTGTGGCCTGCTGCTGAGCGGTCTGTTGAGCGCCTGCGGGCAGACCAGCAGCCCGCAGGAGGCGCCAAAGCCGTTGGATACGTCGATGCAGAAGCCGCCCAGCGCCGATCCCAGCCAGCCGGTGTCCTCGGGCAACACGCCGACCGCGGCCGACATCGCCGCGGCCGCTGCGCTCAATGCGCAATACGACCCCTCGCGCGATCCGGCGGCCGATCTGGAGACGGCCAAGGTCGAGGCCAAGCGCGGCGGCAAGCGCATCGTGCTCAATGTCGGCAATGCCGCCTGCGAGCCCTGCAAGGCGCTGGACGAGTTGATGGGCGGCGATGCGGAGCTGCGCAGCTTCCGCGACGCGCACTTTGTGGTGGTCAAGGTCAATCGCGATGCAGCCAACGAGAACGCCGCCTTCCTGTCGGCGTTCGCCCAGCTCAACGATGCCCCGTCGCTGCTGGTGCTGGACAGCGACGGCAAGCTACTGACCACACAGTCCGGCCCGGAGTTGCGCAAGGGCGAGGGCTTCGACCGCAAGAAGCTGTTCGACTTCCTCAAGCAGTGGGCGCCACCGCAGGCCTGATTCTGCGCGGACGCGTCAAACAAGAACCCCCGCACTGCTGCGGGGGTTTTTGTTTTGCATCGTGTCGATGGCGATCGCCCTTGCGCGAACGCGGCCGGTTGCTTCGACGCGCGCAGACTGGCGCACCGTGATGATGTCTTGCTGTCGAAGTGGCGCACGCCGGCATGTGAGGCTCCGCGGCGATGCGCGCTGTGCGAGCCACCCCAGCGCCGCTGCCCATCGCGCGCTTACTACCGATCGAAATCCCGCCGACAGCGCCGCGGCACGGCCATCGATGCCAGTGCTGCGCCGGCGCTGTGCACCAGCATCCATGGCAACTGGAGCAGATCCTGCGCAGCGCCAAGGCACCGCGCATTCGCTCCCAGCGTGGCGCTGCTCAGTCCTTGCTGGCCATGCGCGGAAGACCGTCCTTGGCCAGCCGGTCGATCAGCTTTTCCAGCACTTGCTGTTCTTCGGCGCTGAACACCGACATCAGCCGTTGTTCCATCTCGTTGACCAGCGGCGCAACGGTCTCGTAGACCTGTCGCCCGGCCGGCGACAACGCCAGCATCGAGCGGCGGCGATCATCGCCGTGGGTCTCGCGGCGGATGAAGCCCCGCTCCAGCAGGCGCGCCACGGCGCGGCTCACTGCGACCTTGTCCATCGCCGTGCGATCGGAGACCTCGCTGGCCGACGAACCCGGATACAGCGCCAGGATCGTGATCACCCGCCACTCGGGAATCGCCATGCCGTAACGATCGCCGTATACCTTGGCAATGTTGCTGCTGATACGGTTGGACAGCACGCTCAGGCGATACGGCAGGAACTGCTCGAGGTTGAGCAGCACGGGATAGTGCGGCGGGTGGGGGCTGTCGAGATCGCTCATGTTGCACTGTGTCTTGATTTTGGTTTCATTTGCAACTACAAACCGAGGGTGGCCTGCGCATTCTCGCGGGTCTTCTGCTACTCCGCATAGCCCTGCGGCCCCCCAAGCGTGGAGAAAACGAAGATGAGCGCACAACCGAACACCACCGCAACCCGCCCCG
This sequence comes from Xanthomonas phaseoli pv. dieffenbachiae, assembly GCF_008639345.1. Lineage (NCBI taxonomy): Bacteria > Pseudomonadati > Pseudomonadota > Gammaproteobacteria > Lysobacterales > Lysobacteraceae > Xanthomonas > Xanthomonas phaseoli. Next base: position 400,876 of record NZ_CP041380.1, read on the forward strand.
ATCCGGGCATGCAGGTCACCACCTTCGACAATCCGATGGGCATCGACGGCTTCGAATTCGTCGAGTTCGCCGCACCGGCCGGCCAGGGGGAGCAGCTGCACGATTATTTCCGCAAGATGGGCTTCAGCGCGGTGCTGCGTCACCGCAGCCGCCCCATTACCGTCTATCGCCAGGGCGGGGTCAACTTCCTGCTCAACGAAGATCCCGATTCGTTCGCCGCCGATTTCGCCGCCGCGCATGGCCCCTGCGCCTGCGGCTTTGCCATCCGTTTCCGTACCCCGGCCGAGACCGTGCTGCAGACCGTGCTGGGCAACGGCGGTGAAGCGGTACAGAACAAGCCCGACACCCGCGCGGTGCCGGCGCCGGTGGTCAAGGGGATCGGCGATTGCATGCTGTACCTGGTGGACCGTTATGGCGAGGCCGGCAGCATCTATGACGCCGAGTTCGAACCGATCGAAGGCGCCGACCAGCACCCGGCCGGCTTCGGACTGACCTTCATCGACCACCTGACCCACAACCTATATTTCGGCAACATGCAGCGCTGGTCGGACTATTACGAGCGCCTGTTCAACTTCCGCGAGATCCGCTACTTCGACATCAAGGGCGCCAAGACCGGGCTGGTGTCCAAGGCGATGACCGCGCCGGACGGCATCGTGCGCATCCCGCTCAACGAATCGTCCGACCCCAAGAGCCAGATCAACGAGTATCTGGACGCGTATCAGGGCGAAGGCATCCAGCACATCGCCTGCTTTACCGACGACATCTACACCAGCGTGGAAAAGATGCGCGCCGCCGGCGTGAGTTTCCTGGATACGCCGGATACGTATTTCGATGTGGTGGACCTGCGCATCCCCGCGCATGGCGAAGACGTCGAACGCCTGCGCCGCAACAAGATCCTGATCGATGCCGACCCCGACACCAAGCAGCGCAAGCTGCTGCAGATCTTCACCACCAACTGCATCGGCCCGATCTTTTTCGAGATCATCCAGCGCAAGGGCAATGAAGGCTTCGGCGAAGGCAATTTCCAGGCGCTGTTCGAGAGCATCGAGCGCGACCAGATGAAGCGTGGGGTGCTTTGAGGGCGGGGATTGGGGATTCGCTATTCGGGATTGGTGTCAGGCGCTGCGGCTTGGTTGTTAACGCCAGGTTGCATCGTTGATGCCAAAGCGTGATGTGGTTTGAGGGCCAGGGTTGGTGAGTCGCGATTGACCTCGGGGGCTGCAGTCTGGCCGCCAGTCGCGTTAGCCGAGGTGATGCGAATCGTAGGTGCATGAGGGCCGGTTAGATGGTACGAAGCGTGAAGTGCATCGAGGGCCAGTCATGTTCCGGCGTGGTGATGCAAGACGTGACCTTTCCGGCCATATCCCAGGGCAATCTGACTGATCAACGCAGTAAAGCCGCATGTGATCGAAGCCCCTCTCCCCGACGTGAGAGGGGTTGGGGTGAGGGTACGGTGGAGCGATGAAAATCAAACCGCCGTTACCCACGATTGCACTCGCCCACGCACGCGCATTGCGTCGCGATATGACCGACGCAGAGCGTGCACTATGGCGCGGTCTGCGTGGGATTCAGCTCCAAGGCTTCAAGTTCCGAAGGCAGCATCCGATTCCGCCGTACATCGCAGATTTTTGTTGCATTGAAGCCAAGTTGATTGTCGAGCTGGACGGATCGCAGCATCATGCAGTCGGCGATCAGACAAGAACGCGGTGGCTGCAATCGAAGGGCTGGGCGGTGCTGCGCTTCTGGAACAACGATGTGTTGCTTTCGCTGGATGCTGTGGTTGAGGCGATCTCCACGATAGTCGCGCCGCCGTACCCCCACCCCAGCCCCTCTCGCGGAGGGAGAGGGGCTTGAGCATTGCGCTTCTCTAATATCGCACCTCCCTGCAACGGTGGTGCCACAACCGAAGAGCCTACGCCCATGCATGACCAGACTTCCTACATGACCGGCTTCGGCAACGAGTTCGCAACCGAAGCGGTGGCCGGCAGCCTGCCGGTCGGGCAGAACTCACCGCAGCGCGTGGCGCATGGCTTGTACGCCGAGCAGTTGTCCGGCACCGCCTTCACCGCGCCACGCGGCGAGAACCGGCGCAGCTGGCTGTATCGCATTCGTCCAGCGGCCGTGCATGGCCGTTTCTCGCCGATCGAACAGTCCCAGCTCCACAACGACTTCGGCAGCGGCCCGGTGCCGCCGGACCAGATGCGCTGGAGTCCACTGCCGTTGCCGGCCACGCCCACCGATTTCGTCGATGGCCTGTACACCATGGCCGGCAACGGCAGCCCGGAGGCGATGACCGGCGTGGCCGTGCATCTGTACGCGGCAAACGCGTCCATGCACGGGCGGTTCTTCTACAACGCCGACGGCGAGCTGCTGCTGGTGCCTCAGCTCGGCCGGTTGCGGGTCTGCACCGAACTGGGCGTGCTCGAACTGGAGCCGCAACAGATCGGCGTGATACCGCGCGGTGTGCGTTTCCGGGTGGAACTGCTCGATAGCCAAGCGCGTGGCTATGTCTGCGAAAACTTCGGCGGCCTGCTGCGGCTACCGGATCTGGGGCCGATTGGAGCCAATGGCCTTGCCAATCCGCGCGATTTCGAGACCCCGTGTGCGGCGTTCGAGCAGTGCGACGGCGCGTTCGAGCTGGTGGCCAAGTTCCAAGGCTATCTGTGGCGGGCGGATATCGATCACTCGCCGCTGGATGTGGTGGCCTGGCACGGCAATTACGCGCCGTATCGCTACGATCTGCGCCGCTTCAACACCATCGGCTCGATCAGCTTCGACCATCCCGATCCCAGCATCTTCACCGTGCTGACCTCGCCCAGCGACACGCACGGTACCGCCAATATGGATTTTGCGATCTTCCCGCCGCGCTGGCTGGTGGCGCAGCACACCTTCCGCCCGCCCTGGTTCCATCGCAACGTGGCCAGCGAATTCATGGGCCTGGTGCACGGCGTCTACGATGCCAAGGCCGAGGGTTTCGCGCCCGGCGGTGCGTCGCTGCACAACTGCATGAGCGGGCACGGCCCGGATGCGGCCACTTTCGACAAGGCCTCGCAGGCGGATCTGTCGCGCCCCGACGTGATTGCCGACACCATGGCCTTCATGTTCGAGACGCGTGCGGTGTTGCGCCCAACGCAGCAGGCGCTTGACGCCGCGCATCGGCAAGCCGATTACCAGCAGTGCTGGTCCGGACTGCGCGCCGCGTTTCAACCGCCGACGCAGGAAGACGCAACCTAGCGCGCTCAATACCCCGCAAGCAGTGGCAGGTGGTGCGGACGTTGCGCAGGCGCGAAGTGCCTGGAGTGGACGGCGGCTAGCGGCCTGACCGAGTACCAGCCGCCTCCGCCTGGCCGAGCAGCAGGCTTATCAGCTGCGCTCATGCCAGGCCGCAGCTACGGTGCTGCAGCTGCGCTGTCTGCGCGTCGGCGCTGTGATTGCCATTGGCGTTGCCGGTGCGCAGGCTGCTGTCGTTGCGGTAATGCGGTAATGCGGTAATGCGGTAATGCGGTGATGCGGCGATCAGCGCTAGCCCTCGCTGCGTGTTGCGATTCGGCAAGCGCCAGTTGGCGCGCGCTGGACAGGACTGCCAGGTCACGCGGCTTGCAATGTCTCCGGCAGCAGCTCGCCGATCCGTGCGCGGACGCGTTCGGCATAACTTGCCGACGTGATCTGCGGCAGCGCGTGCAACGCCTCGGCGATGGTCGTGCGGATCTGATCGTCGTCGCGCGCGGCGTGCAGTTGCCGATGCAGCGCAACGGCGAGGTCATTGCGTTGCAACTGCAGGATATCGAGCAGGTACAGGCGAGCATTGGTCGCTGCACGGCGACGCAGGCGCTGCAGTTCTTCTTCGCTGGGCCCAGCGTCGGATAGGGCCGCAGGTGCGTGGTCCGCGTCGGGCAGCGCGGCAGTGGCTGCCGTGCGCGTTTGACCCGCAACACCGCCTGCAGCGCTACCAAGATCCAGATACCCCATCGCGCACAGGCTTTGCAGCAAGCCGGTACCGTCGCTGCCCAGCAGCATGGCGAGCGTCGCCAGGTCGCGCTGGCCGTCGGCCAGGATCAACGCGCGCCTTTGCAGCAGCGTCAACGGGCTGCGGTGCGATTGCAGCGTGGTTAGGGCGAGCTCGGTCTTGCGTGGGATCATGGCGACGGTCCTGCGGAGCCAATAGCGTGACGCCCGCCAATGAAGCGCCGATGACATGGCGGCGACGGTGTGTCGCCACGCTCTCCACATGCTCGCGATGGCGGCTGTGTACGCTGGAGCGCACCTCCAGGGAACGCACGCATGACATCCAGATCATTGGCACTGATGAGCGCATTGCTCGTACTGGCCGGCTGCAACCGCGCCGATCAATCGCCCGCACCGGCCGCGTCCGCCAGCGCCGACCACGCACCGGTTGCGGCCGCTGACGACCAACCGGCGGTCACTGTGCCACCGGCCACAGCGCCAACAGGCACATTTCCATCGCACACCCAGCCGGACCCCGCTGCGCTTGCGCGCATGGACGGTTACGGCGACTTGCGCTTCGGGATGGATGCCAGCCAGGCGCGGGCTGCCTGGGGTGGCGATTTGCAGGGCGAAGCGGCAACCGATGATGGCTGTTACCTGCTGCGCCCACGGTGGGCCAGCGATGCGCGTCGCTTCGGTTTCATGTTCGAAGGCGGGCAATTGGTGCGCGTGCAGACCGGTGAACCGAAGGAGACGGCGCCGGGCGGCGGCAAGGTGGGCATGACGTTGGCGCAGCTGCGCGCGTTGTACCCCAACGGCCTGACCGAGCAGCCGCATAAGTACATTTCAGGCGCGCTGACGCTGCGTCTGCCCGACGCTGACACGCAGACCGCGCTGGTGTTCGAGACCGATGCAGACGGCAACGTCACCAGCTGGCGCGTGGGCAAGCCGCCGCAGGTGGATTACGTCGAAGGCTGCGGCTGAAACGCAACGTGCGATGGTGGTGGCGTCTTGCGCAGGCATTTGCATCCTGCGCTAGGGGAGGGCGTGCAATTGCTGCTGCGATACGACAGCTCGCCGCCATCTAGATCAGCTGCGCAATGGCGCGTGCGTCACGCTGCGGCAACGTCGACCAACATGGGCATCACCCTGATCGGCCCAAGCGTCGCGACCGGTGAGCGATGGCGTGCGGTCGCAGCAGTGCTCTGTGCAACGGCGGTACAGCGCTGCCCGTGATTGTTGAGCTGCGCAACACTGCAGGTGCATGCCCATGTGCGGTTGGCGAACGCACGCAGCGAGCGCGCGTGAATCGATGCCCCATGTGCTGATTGCCGCGCCAGTCGGTCGTGCCGTTGAGAAGGTCTTGATCAGCAACCGGACCTTCCCGGGAAACGATCCACGCCGAGCAACAACGCCTCAGTCACCCTCAGACGCAGGCCCCGGATGCTGCTTCTCGCTTTCTTCGTTCTCGCCAACGTCGCCTTTGACCTGCGGCAACCCCTCCTGCTGCGCATCGCCGTGGTTGGGCACTTCCGGGCGGTTTTCCATCATCAACGACAGCGCTGCCTTGGCCATCAAGTGCGCGCTGATCGGTGCGGTGATGAACAGAAACACGGTGATCAGCAATTCGCGCGGTTGCGGATCCACACCCAGAAACAGGTGGTAGCCCACCGAGGCCAGCAGCACGCAGCCCACGCCCAGTGTGCTGGCCTTGGTCGGTGCATGCAGGCGCTTGAAAAAATCCGACAGCTTCACCAGGCCGAAGGCGCCGATCAGGATGAAGAACGTGCCCGCCAACAACAAGGCGCTGAGCAGGTATTCGGTCAGCGCGATCATTCGACGATGCTCCGCCGCAACACGTACTTGCTCAGCACCACGGTGCTGCCGAAGCCGAGCATTGCAATGACCAAGGCCGCCTCGAAATAGATCGGCGAATCCAGGTACATGCCCAGCAGCATCAGTTCGGCGATGGCGGTGACCGAGAGCGTATCCAGCGCCAGGATGCGGTCTGGCACGGTCGGCCCGCGCAGCAGCCGCCACAAGGCCATCAGGATGGCCAGGCCCACCGCATGCATGCAGATCACGATGGTCGATTCGATGAACATGTGGCCGGTCATGGAAAGATCTCCATCAGGGGCTTTTCGTAGCGGGTCTTGATCTCGGCGATCAAGGCCTCCGGATCGTCCAGATGCAGCACATGCACCAGCAGATATTTGCGGTCGTCCGATAGCGCGGCCGAGACGGTCCCCGGCGTCAGCGTAATCATGCTGGTCAACGCGGCGATGCCGTGAATGTTGGCGATATCCAGCGGCACCCAGATGAAACCGGGATGGATGCGCGCTTCCGGCCCGAGCACCTGCGCTGCGACCTTGATGTTGGAGCGCACGATGTCACCCGCGGCGACCAGCAGCATGCGCGGCACCGAGCGCAGCGAGCCGATCTGTGCGAACTCGCGGTCCAGCCGCGCTGCAAAGATCGGTACCACCACGCCTAGCAGCATGCCCAAAACCCATTGCTGCGGGCCGAAGCTATCGCTGAGCAGCAGCCAGAACACGAAGACCGTCACGCTCAAGGGCGGCGAGGGGAACAGGCGGCGACGCAGTGGCAGAGGTGTATTCATGGCTGCCTCCGTTGCGGCGTGGTGGCGCGTACCTGGTCCACATACGCGCCGGGATCGCGCAACTGCGCGGCGGCCGCGTCGGTGTAATGCATCAGGGGACCTGCGGCGCCGGTCATCGCAACCAACCCGCCGAGTAACAGCACCGTGGCGGCGGTCTCCACCGGACGCATGCGGCCACGTCGCGGCGGCTGCAGTTCCGGCGCAGTTTCCGCCGCGGCCGGCACCCGCCAGAACAACCGCACGCCGGCGCGGGTGAGGCCGATCACGATCAGCAGGCTACTGCCCAGCACCGCAGTCCACACCGGTCCCACCAGCCCCTCAGGCACGTGTTGCAGCAATGCGGCCTTGGCCAGAAATCCGGACAGCGGCGGCAACCCGGCCACCGCGACCGCGGCAATCATGAACATCGTGCCCGGAATGGCTCGCCCGGGCAGCGGCGCCACCACTTCCTTGCGGTCGCTGGCACTGCCGCGGCGGCGGCGGATCAGGTCGGAAATCATGAACAACGCAGCGGCCACAAAGCTGCTGTGCGGCAGGTAATACAGCCCCGCGCCCAGCGCGCCGGCATCGTCCAGCGAAAACGCGATGAACAAGGTCGCTGCCGAAAACACCACCAGGTACGACACCATCACCCGCAGCCGTGATGCGGCCATCACCCCGAACGCGGCCATCAGCAGCGTCGCGATGCCCAGCCACAACAGCGCATGGCGACCGAAGCCTTGCAGTGCGCCGGCGCCGAACCACAACGACGATACCCGCAGCACTGCGTACAGCCCCACCTTGGTCATGATGGCGAACAATGCGGCCACCGCCGCCGGCGCTCGCGAATAGGTTTCCGGCAGCCACAGATACAGCGGCAACAGCGCGGCCTTGCTGCAGAACACCAGCAGCAACAGGCCGAGCGTGGCCTTGGCCAGCGGCACATCCTGCGCCGGCAGATCGGCAATGCGCTGCGACAGCTCGGCCATGTTGAGCGTGCCGAACACACCGAACAGCAGGCCCAGCGCAATCAGGAACAACGTCGATGCGCACACGTTGAACACCACGTAATGCAGGCCCACCCGCATCTGCAATCCGCGCCCGCCGCTGAGCAGCAGGCCGTAGGAGGCGATGAGCATCACCTCGAAGAACACGAACAGGTTGAAGATGTCGCCGGTCAGGAACGCACCGTTCAAGCCCATCAACTGGAACTGGAACAATGCATGGAAATGCGGTGCGCGCCGGTCCCAGCCTGCGCAGGCATGCAGCAGGCACGCCGAGCCCAGGATCAAGGTCGTCAGCAGCATCCACGCCGACAAGCGATCGCCCATCAGCACGATGCCGATGCGCGCCGGCCAGTCGCCGAGCAGATAGACCAGGATCTGGCCGTTGGCAGCGCGTGCGAACAGGGCGATGACCGCCGCGGCCAACAGGGCGATGCTGACCCACGCCACGCTGCGCTGCACGCGCGGCCCATAGCGGCGGTGTTCGACGAATAACGATGCCGACGCGCCCAGCATCGGGATCAGGATGGGCAGGATCAGCAGATGGTTCATCGCCGGGCCTGCCGCGTATCCGTGCCGGTGGCGGCATCTTCGTGCGCATCCACATGGTCGCTGCCATTGTCGCTACGGCTGCGGATCGCCAGCACCAGGCTCACCGCGGTCATCGCAAACGCAATCACGATGGCGGTCAGCACCAAGGCCTGCGGGAGTGGGTCGGTGTGGTGCATCAGCTCGGCCGGCACGCCGTCGCGCAACACCGGCGCCTGGCCGCTGCGCAAGCGCCCACCGGCAAAGATCAGCAGATTGGTCGCATACGACAGGAAGGTCATGCCCAGGATCACATCGAAGCTGCGCGCACGCAGCAGCAGATAGATCGCCAATGCGGTGAGGACGCCGATTGCGCTTGCCACTGCCAATTCCATCAATGCTGCTCCGCGGTGCGTGTCGAACGTTGGGTGGGGTCGATCTCGCCGCGCTGCGAACTGCGCGTACGCGAGGGTTTGATCGTGCCCATCATCGACAGCATCAACATCGCCGCACCGAACACCACCAGGTACACGCCGGTATCGAAGCCCAGCGCACTGGCCAGTTCCAGTTCGCCCAATAGCGGCAGCGGAATTTCCAGGTGCCCGCTGCTCAGGAACGGCAGCCCGAACACCAGCGAGCCGGCACCGCTGACCAGCGCGCACAACAAGCCGATGCCGATCAGGCGGATGTAGTCGAAACCAAAGCGCGACTCGACCGAGGCCGTCCCCTGAATCACGTACTGCATCAGCAATGGCACCGCCAGCACCAGCCCGGCAATGAAGCCACCGCCCGGCGCGTTGTGCCCGCGCAGGAACAAAAACAGCGACACCGTCAGTGTCAGCGGGAACATGATCTGCGCCAGATCGGCCGGCACCGGCAACTTGATCGGCGGCCCCGGCATGGTGCGCTCCGGTGCCATGCGCGTGCGGCGCAGCAGGGCGTGCACCACCAGCCCGGCGATGGCGAAGACGGTGATCTCGCCAAAGGTATCGAAGCCGCGGAAATCCACCAGGATCACATTGACCACATTGCGCCCATACGCTTCGGGCAAGGCGCGCTGCAGCAGTTCGCCGGCGACCGAATGGCTGGGTTGGGTCATCAGGGTATACGCCAACGCCGCCAGACCCGCACCGCCGGCAATGGCAAGTGCGGCATCGCGCAGCTTGCGCAGCCGCGCACGTTCGGGCAACGAGCGCTCGGGCAGATAGTTCATCGCCAGCAGCATCAGCACCAGCGTGACCATTTCCACCAGCAACTGCGTCAGTGCCAGATCCGGCGCCGACAGGAACACGAACGTCAGGCTGACCGCCAGCCCGGTGCCGCCAAGCACCAGTACCGCCAGCAGGCGCTGCTGGTACAGGAAAAGGCTGCCCAGGGCGCACGCGATCATCAACAGCCACACCATCCATCCCAGCGCCGGCATTGGCATGGGGGCGGGCCATTGCGGCAATGCACCGCCTTGCAGGAACGGCACCAGCGCCACCACGACGGCGCTCAGTACCAGCAGCATCAACATGCGCTGCAGGTTGCCGTTGGTGACTGCGTCGGTCATGCGTGCGGTGGCAGCGAACAAGGCGCGCAGGTTCCATTGGAACAGCGCCTTGCCCGGCGAACGGTTCTGGATCGCGTAAAGATCCAGCGTGCGGCGCAACGCGATGTACAACAATGCACCGCCGACGATGCCGGCAACGCTCATCGCCAGCGGCAAATTGACGCCATGCCACAGCGCCAGGCTGTAGTCGGGCAGCCGGTCGCCCAAGATCGCGGTGGCACCGGCGCGCAGTACGGGCGCCACTGTCCACGCCGGCACGATGCCCACCGCCACGCAGGTCAGTACCAGCACGTCGACCGGAATCCGCATCCAGCGCGGCGGCTCGTGCGGCGTGGTGTCCAGCGCGCGCGGGCCTTCGCCGAAGAACGTGTCGTGCACGAAGCGCAGGCTGTACGCCACGCCCAGCAAGCCGGCCAGCAGCGCAGCGGTGCTGGCCAGGATGCGCATCAGTTGCGGCGCTTCGGTATCCAGCGCAACGGCGAAGAACATTTCCTTCGACAAGAAGCCGTTGAGCAGCGGAATGCCGGCCATGGCCAGCGAGGCGGTGATGGCCAGCGCGCTGGTCACCGGCATCAACCGGCGCAGATTGCCCAGCTTGCGCATGTCGCGCGTGCCGGTCTCATGGTCGATGATGCCGGCGGCCATGAACAACGACGCTTTGAAGACCGCATGGTTGATGAGGTGAAACACGCCGGCCACCACAGCCATCGGCGTGGACAGGCCGAACAGCATCGTGATCAGGCCCAGATGCGAAATGGTCGAGTACGCCAGTACGCCTTTGAGATCGTGCTGAAAGATGGCATGCCAGGCGCCCAACAACACCGTGATCGCGCCGATGCCGGTCACCGTGTAGAAAAACAGATCGGTACCGGCCAGCGCCGGATGCAAGCGCGCCAGCAAAAACACGCCGGCCTTCACCATCGTGGCCGAATGCAGATACGCCGACACCGGCGTAGGCGCCGCCATTGCGTGCGGCAACCAGAAGTGGAACGGGAACTGCGCGCTCTTGGTGAAGATGCCCAGCAACACCAGGCCCAGCGCGTACGGATACAGCGGGCTGGCGCGGATCACATCGCCGGCGGCCAGGACGGCATCGAGCTGAAAACTGCCGACGATGCGGCCGATCATCAACACGCCGCCCAACAACGCCAGGCCGCCGCCGGCAGTCAGTACGAAGGCCATGCGTGCGCCTTCGCGCGCGTCCTTGCGGTGCGACCAGAAGCCGATCAACAAGAACGAGCTGATACTGGTGAGTTCCCAGAACACCATCAACAACAGCAAATTGCCCGACAGCACCATGCCGAGCATCGCGCCCATGAACAGCAAGAGATAGGCAAAAAAACGCGACGCGCTATCGCGTGCGCTCAAGTAGTAATGCGCGTAAAGCACCACCAGCGCGCCGATGCCCAGCACCAGCAGGGCGAACATCCAGGCCAGGCCATCGAGCCGCAGCGAGAACATCAGGCCAATCTGCGGCAGCCACGCGTGTTGGCTGGCAATCACTTTGCCGCGCAGCACCGCTGGCGTCGCCAACGCCAGCACCAGCAGCCCGGCCAACGGCGCGGCCGCAGCCAACCACGCAGTGATCGAACGGGATGCGCGCCAGAGCAGCGCAGCGGCGGCGGCCATGACAAATGGCAGCGCCAGCAGAATTTCCAGCGAGAAAGGCATGCAGGGAACACAAGATTCGCGAGCAGGCCCGAGAGCTTAACAAACCGTTGACTGACGTCCGCGTCAACGCCGCCAGCGCGCATCGCCCGTGATCGGCTTCACCCCGCCATCGGCCTCACTGGGCTGCCCATCGCCATGCCGCACTCGCTGAGGTGAGTACGAAGCGTCCTGTGCCGCGTCGAGACACGGCGTGTGCGAACTCCCAGGCCGGCTGCCTGGGTAAGTCGCGCAACGCGGTATCCGCACGCCATAGGGCGCTTCCCGGAGGATTGGCCGTCAGTGGCACGGAGCGCGCGCCGCGCGGCTTGCCGTGGCGCCAGCCAAGCCGGCGGCATGCAACACCCGCACCGCACCGCTGGCGGCCAACGTACATCATCTGAAGATGCGTAATACGCTCTAGTAGCGCCAGCCCAGCTGGCGATACGCCTTGGCCAGCACCCAGATCGGCCCGATCAGCAGATAGGTGAGATCGGTCAGGAAGCTCGGTTTGCGGCCTTCGATCTTGTGGCCGACGAATTGGGCAATCCAGGCCAGCACGAACACCGTCAGCCCGGTGGTCAACAGACCGGCAAGCCCGATGCGGCCTTCGATCAACCGGCACAGACAGCCGAAGAAGAAAAAGATCCCCAGCATGCCCAACCCCAGCGGGCTCGACAGCCGGTTGTAGTACGACCACGCCGCAAACATCGACAGCGCGGCCCACACGCCGCTGCTGAACCAGCTGCCGCCGACCGGGATGCACCACAACAGCGCCACCACCGACCACAGGATCGCAGGCACCGCCAGCACGTGGATCTGCTGATTGGTCGCGTTTTGATGGTCGTCTGAATAGCTGGCGAAATAGCGCTCGATCGGTCGCGCGGTCGTGGTGCTTTGGCTCATGTTCCCTCCCAGGAATGACCCAAGCATACGCGCGCGGATGGCGCCATGGCAGATGTATCCCCCGTCACGCCTTGGCGGCGCGACGAGGGTGCACCGTCAGTTCACCGAAACTGCGCTCCACGCCGCCGCTACCGCGCGGTATTGCGTGGACGTGCTGCCGTACAGATCGGTGGCCGCGCTCAGCGTGGCCCGACGGGCCGCCGCGTAGTTGGTGGACGAGGTCATGTAGACCGTCAGTGCGCGATACCAGATGCGGCTGGCCGCGGCACGGCCGATCGCGGTGAGCGCCGTGGAGCCGCTGCAGACCAGACTGGTCGGGGTCAGGTTGTAGCTGGTGCCGGAACCGAATCCGCTCGGCACCACCGCCCCTTCGGCCAGCAGATAGTAGAAATGATTGGCCACGCCCGAGCTGTAGTGCACATTGAGCGAGCCCAGGCTGCTGCTGTAGCAATCGGGCGATTTGCCATCCAGGCTAGGCTTGAACATATAACGCAACGCCAGTGTGCCGGTGCTGTTGTTGGGGATGATCTTCTCGCCAATCAGATAATTGCCCGGCTCGGCACTGTTGGCAGCGGAGTACTCCACCATGGTGCCCATGATGTCGGACGTGGCTTCATTCAGCCCGCCCGATTCGCCCGAGTAGGTCAGCGCGGCGGTCCGGCTGGTCACGCCATGGGTCATCTCATGGCCGGCCACATCCACCGACACCAGCGGCGTGAACGTGCTGCCGTCGCCATCGCCGAAGGTCATGCAGAAACAACTGTCCTGCCAGAAGGCGTTGTTGTAGCGGCTACCGTAATGCACCCGGCTCCGTGCACCGGCGCCGTCGTTTGCGATGCCTGTGCGCGAATGCATAGTGCGGTAATAGTCCCAGGTCAACGCCACGCCGTAATGCGCATCGACCGCTGCGGTGACCGTATCGCCGGTGGTGCCGCTACCCCAGGCATTGTCGGCATCGGTGACCAGCGTGCCATTGCCGGAGGTGCTGTTGCGCATGTTGTAGGTCGCACCGCTGCCGCGACTGAGATCGGTCATCTCGTAGCTGGTGCTGCTGCAGCGCGTCGTGTTCACCGTCACGCTGCCTGCATACAACGAACGTCCTGTACCAGCGGTGCTGGTGCCGCCGCTACACGCGGTATGCACCGTATCCCAGGATTCGAGGATGCGCTGGTTCACCGCATCGACGATGTAATGCATCTCGGTCGGTGTCTGGTCGGGTTTGACACCGCTGTAGATCACCTCGTACACCAGGCGCGGCGCGCCTTGGCGTGCATACAGCGCCAGACTTGCACGTGGCGCAGCATCCTGCGCCACATCGAATTGCGATCCGGCCACACGCAATGCGGTTGCCGCATCGATACCCGGCACCAGGCTCGGACGCACCGTGGTGTCCATTGTCTGGCTCAATTCACGCATCACCCCACGGCGCGAGTGCACGACCACGTCGCCACCGATCACGGGCAGTCCCTGATAGGTACGATCGAAGCGCACATGCTCGGTGCCGTCGGCATCGACGATGCTGTCGCGTGCGATGAAGGCGTCGGCCGGCGCGCGATTGGCCAATGCCGACGCGTTGTTCCCCAATAACGATTGCGCGCGCGAAACGGCGGCATTGGCCGACAGATCCGCAGCGGTTGCGGCAGCAGAAAACGTGAGCGCGCAGCAGATTGCCGCGCCCAGGACATGGAATTGCATGACGACTCTCTCCAGAAAACGTGCAATGCAAAGACCGGCAGCCCCCCGACGGCCGGTCGCCGATGGCACCTTGGGTGCCGGCAGCTACGCTTGCACAGTCACGAACTGGACAGTAGTAAAAATTACGGATGTATTGCGTTCTGTGCGCCCGGCCACTTTCCGCTGTGGCGTACATCGCAGAGGTGCAGCGGATGCATGGTGTCATTGGCCGCTGCGGCCATGCATGCGCGCAACGCAGTGATTTCAGGCCGGGTTGCGCCGCATCGTTGCGCCGACGCAGGGGCGCTGCGGTATCCCATCGCCACGCGCTGGCCGTCGAACGATGGTCAGTTTGCGCGATGTCATCACTTCCGCGGCGCATGCGCAAACAAAAACGCCGGCCAATATCCTGGCCGGCGTTTTCTTGATCTATCGCTGAAAGATCAGCGAACTCCCATCGCAACCTTTTGCTGTTCTTGCTGGGCCTGTTGCTGCTGCGACTGACCAGCCAGCAACTGCGCGCTGGTTTGCTCAAGTGGCTGGGCAGGTTGGTTCAGGTCCACCGCCGCCCGGAAGCCCGGCGTGGTGCCCACGACGAACGCCTTGCCGTCCTGCACCGTCACGTTCTGCAGCTTGTCGGCGCTGTCGATCCCATTCTGCTTGGCCTGCAGCGTGACATGTGCCGCGGTCTCGTTGGAGATCATGCTGGGCAGCTTGCTGCGGATTGCGTTATGCAGCGCGTGGTCGGGATGCGATGCATCGTTGAGCGAAGGCCCCTTCGGCGCAGCAACCTGCGCCTCGCGGGTCTGCACCGGTTGCGCAGACAACGCTGCCCGCGTGTCGCGGCCAACAACACCGTCCTGCTGCAGCCCATGCTGCTTCTGAAACGCCATCACCGCCTCGCGCGTGTTGTCGCCGAAACGCCCATCCTCGGCCAGCCGGTTGCCCTGCGCATCGCGCACGCCCAGGCGGTTGAGGTCCTGCTGCAGCTTTCCCACATCCTGACTGTTGTCGCCATGCCGCAAGGCACCTGTGCCGCTTGCCGGTGCTGCATGGGTGTTGTGCGCACCTGCATCGTGTTGGCGACCCTGATTCCAGAAGGTCTCGGGGCTGGTCAGTTTTCCGTTGGCATCGCGCAATTGGTAATGCACATGCTGGGCATATTGGCTTGCGCCATTGGGTCCACGTCCCCCCATCGTGCCGATGGCATCGCCTGCCGACAGCGTCTGACCTTCTTTGACCTTGACGCCATCCAGATGCAGGATCTCGTGCGAGTTGCCTTGTGCATCGCGAATCTTGACGGTGCCGTGGCTTCCGCCTGCAAAGGTCACCGTCCCGGCGATCGGCGAATGCACGGTTGGATGCTGCAGATTGCGTCCTGCCTGACCGCCCTGATAATTGAAGTCGGTGCCGCCGTGGTCGCGCGCGCTGCGGTGCTCGCCGTAATGCCCGGTGACATGCGGCGCGGTGCCGCTCTGCGGCGGAAGCATGCGCTCCATGGTGGCCTGGAACGACTGCGCGTTCGAACCGGCATGCGGTGTTTGCGCCGGTGTCGCATGCTGCGCAGGCGCAACAGTCTGTCCGAGCTGACCGTGTTCGAGCTTGTGCATCACATCGGGCGTGAGGTCGCGCTGCCAGCGCGCGAAGCGGCTTTCGCGATCAGCCAGTCCATTCGGCGGGTCGACACCTGATCGCAACGCCTGCTGCATGCGCATCTTGCCTGGCCGCTTGCGGCACATTGTGCTGCCAGTACCAGGTTGCGATCCTCGACGCATTTTCCGGTTGCGCGGCCAGTTCGGGGTGCGCGACCAGGTCGAGTTTCAACGCTTCGCCGGCCTCGCGATACTGATCCTTGCCGGTGAGCTGGATGTAGCCGCGACCACGGTAAAGATAACCATCGCCGGGCTCGTTGTTGCCCATGCGCCCGCCATACATCAACTCGGCAAGTTTCTCCGGCTGGCCGCGCAATGCCTCCAGGCGCGCTTCTTCCAGCGCCTCCGGTCCTTCGCGCAGTGCAGAACGCACTTTCGAACTCACTTGCGAGGGGCCGCGGGTGTAGCGGAACCCTTCTTCCAGGCGGTTGAGTCCGCCCGATTCGTGGCCTACCTGGGCCATGAAATTGGCCAATTCGGTTGGCCGGGTGATTCCCGCTGCATAGGCTGCCTGCAGCAGCCCTGTCTCGCGATCGGTTGCCATGGTGTAACTCCTCATTTCTCAGCAACATCAAAAACGGACCCATCCTTGTCCGTGTAAGCCATTACTTCCTTTTAATTTTGCTTATGGGCTCCAGCCTCATCCAGCGCGGCGACTTTCTTGAGCGTGGCGGGGTCGAAGTCCTGGAACGTCACCGTTCCAAAATCCTTGTCGGTTAATTCCAGGGTGTTGTGTTGTTCGGTCTCGGTATCGGAAAGATCGCGCACAACCTTGTCCAGCAACCAGGTTTGCTTGTCTGCCGAATACTTGAACGTGAAGTCGTCGGCCCAGCGTTCGCGCGACCCGCCTGAAATGGAGATGGTGAATTGCCCGGGCTGGACGCGCGAAAACGCATACGGGTCGCCTGCCAGACCGCCGCAGCGGGCACAGGGCACGATGCGATCATTTTCAGCGGCCTTTTGCAGGCGGCCATCGGCGTTCTGGGTCAGCAGCAGGACGCGACGTGGCTGCCCTTCGCCGAGCTTTTCATTACCGGTTGCCGGCGGAGAAATCACCACAAGTGCGTCCGAATGTCCGGCGCCAGTCAGATCGCCGCGTTGGGTATCCAGCGCCTTCGATCCTGCTGGAACGAAGGAGTCTATCGTTGCCATGGGTACAGTCCCTTGTGTCGATGTGGCAGGGGGTGACGCGGCCGCGGCGGGTGATTGAGTCGCGGCCGTCGGTGCACTGGCCGGCGTGCCAGGCGCATCGGCGGCCTGCGGACCGTTACACGCGGCAAGCGCTACTGCCAGCACGGGGATGAGCAGTCTGAAGCGGGGCACGGCCGTCTCCTGATGTGGGGGGGGTGCATGGCGCGGTGTTGCCTGCGCCGTTACAGCGACTGGTCGTCGACCTTGACCAGGGTCCAGCATGGGCGCTGGGCGAAGTGGTAGACCTGTTGATCGCCGCTGTCAGGTGTGCGGACCAGTACCTGACGACCGCCTGCATCCTCGGACACCACCACCTCGCGTCCCGCGGAGCGGGCCACGTCCAGATTCGGGATCACCGGCCATTGGACGTCGGCCAGCGCAACCTGGCGAGTGATTGGCGCCGGTTCCGGCTGCGCATCCGGATCGATCCGGATCATGGTCAGCGGGTCGGCCGTGGCTTTCTCCTGGGCCGCGATGTCTGCACTGAAGCTTTTTAGAAATGCAGAAAAGTCGGTCGTGGGGCAGGCTGTCGGCTGAGCGGGCGTGGCCGCCGCTGTAGCAGGCGTTGAGGCGGCAGGCGCGGCACTCGCTGCCTCTGCTGTCGCCGCGGGCATTGCCGCGCCTGCTGGCTCTGCTTGCGGTTTGCAGGCAACCAGCGCCAGGCTTAGTGCGATGGCATGCAGGGACGTTCGTAAAAGGGCCAACGGATCCTCCTGATCGTATCGGGCGATGTGCGAGCGGGCGGAATGGTATCCGCGCATTGCGTGCAAATGCGTGAAGGCTTGCGGGGCGAGCGTGCAGCGGGCCGGCCGGCACGCGGCAGGCCCGCACCCCGGGAGAATGACCGGCGTGACAGTGGCCGGTGCTCAAACGAATCCAAGACCGATGATGGTCATCAACACAGGCCAGGTACCGCATCTCGATCCATCGCAAAGTCGTCAGTGATGGATGGATTACCTTGAAATCACCCGTTGGCGCGAACAACTAAATTCCGCTCGAAAATACATCCAGTGCATCCGCACTCACCCAGCCTTGCGCGCAATTGCCAACGGATTGTCCTGGTGCAGCCGCGTGTCAGCCCTCACCACTTTCAGGCTTGATCTGCTTGATCGGCCTGTCGCCATAGGTTTTGCACAATGCGTTGTTCTTGCACTTTGCAATGGTGTCCGCTCGAATTGCGGTGACGTAGTAATAACGCGGGTTCTGTCCGGCGCGGCCGATCGCCTGGACGCAGACGAGCTGACCTTGGGTCAGGTTTGCCGTAGCCGTTGCGCTGCTGCCGGTGGTGGGCACCACGTTCAATAGATCTACTCCGTTCACCTGGGCGACTCCGGCGAAAAATCCCTCATTGCCGCAATCGGGCGAAAACTCCACGTCATAAAAATCACCACGATCGACATTGCCTGCTGTGCATCCCTTTGCAGCCTTCGCATCCGTGCAGCTGACGCCAGCGGCCTGTATCAATGCGCCAAGTCTGTCGGTGACCTGCGAGACCGCAGCTGTGTTGTTTTTCACAGATGCTACCGGCGCTGCTGCTGGAGCGGACGAGCTTGCAGATTGGCCGGCCGTGCAGGCGCTTAGCGCGAGCAACAAACTGGACAGTGCCGCATTGCGGAAGGCAGGCAACGTGCGAAAGAAGTGACTTGACCGAGCCATTGCGACCTCGTTGGGCAAGAGCGCACACCATCGTGGCGAGTATGGTGGAATGAATTAGATGCGATTGTGTGCAGTGCCCGTCATGAAGTTTCACGCACCCGCCAGCTTGGCCTTGGTGGGCAGGCGATGGGCTCGGAACACGCCGATTATTTCAGCGCTTCAGTCATGACGGCGTCTGCGTACTGCGCCGACTCGCCCCCTTCAATCGGGGGCAGGCCATCAATCCACCGAAATGTCCGCCAGCCGCTGCAGCGCTTCGGCATATTTCGCACGCGTGCGATCGATGACGTCGGCCGGCAGGCGCGGGCCGGGCGCGGTCTTGCCCCAGTCCAGGGTTTCCAGATAATCGCGCACGAACTGCTTGTCGTAGCTCGGCGGGCTGGTGCCCGGCTCGTATTGGTCGGCCGGCCAATAACGGGAGGAATCCGGGGTCAGCATCTCGTCCATGATGTACAGACGGCCATCGGCATCGGTGCCGAATTCGAACTTGGTATCGGCCAGCAGGATGCCGCGTTCGGCAGCAAAATCGGCGGCAAAACGGTAGATGCGCAAGGTGGCGTCGCGCACCCGTTCGGCCAGCTCGGCACCGACCGTCTTGACCATTGCATCGAAGTCGATGTTTTCGTCGTGGTCGCCAACCGCTGCCTTGGTCGAAGGCGTGAAAATCGGCTCGGGCAGTTTCTCGGCCTGACGCAGGCCGTCGGGCAATTCGATACCGCTGATCTTGCCGGTACGCTGGTAATCCTTCCAGCCGCTGCCGATCACATAGCCGCGGGCGATGGCTTCCACCGGCACCGGCTTGAGCTTGCGCGTGACCACGGCGCGCTTGGCGTACAAGGCCCGGTCGACACCCTCGGGCAATACCTGCTCCATGCGGATGTCCACCAGGTGGTTGGGCATCAGGTGCTCGGTCTTGTGGAACCAGAAGTTGGATACCTGGCATAGCATCTCGCCCTTGCCGGGAATCGGGTCGGGCAGCACCACGTCGAACGCAGACAGGCGATCGGTGGCCACCATCAACAGATAGTCGCCGGGGGGCGCATCGGCGGGCAGGCGGTCGCGGGGAATATCGAAGACATCGCGGACCTTGCCACGGTGACGCAACGGCAGGCCGGGCAGATCGGATTGCAACAGCGTGGTCGACACAGGCACTCCTAAGGACGTCGCTATGACGCTGTCCCCGGGACCCGGCGGGCCCGCGGGTAGGCAGCGGGCCGCGTAGTGTACGGCGCTTCGCCGCCGCCCGCAGAATTTATTGGAGCCCGCGCGGTAGGGCCTGTGCAGGCGCCGTCAGCCAGGCCGGGCGGGCGTTCGGGTAAGATCGCCAGCCCGCCTCCCGCCCCCGATCGCCCCATGTCCTGGTACGGAAAACTGCTCGGCGCATTGGCCGGCGCCTTGCTGTTTCGCGGGGCGCCGGTAGTGGGGCTGATGATCGGGCTGGCGATCGGCCACGCGGTCGACGCCGGCTGGTTCAAACGGCGCGCGGAAAATCCGTACGAAGCGCTGGGCCTGGAGCCGGATGCCACCACCGCCGAGATCGACCTGGCCTATCGCCGGCTGATGTCGCGCTACCACCCGGACAAGGTCGCCAACGCCGACCCGGAAGCCCTCCGCCAGGCCGAGAAGAAGGCCAGCCAGATCAACGCCGCCTACGACCGGATTCAGCGGCTGCGCAGGCGCTGAGCGAAGGGGCGCACCGACATCTGCTGCGTCCAGCAGTGCCGGGCGTCAGCGCAGCGTGTTGTTCCCCCGGAAAGGCCTCACCCAATAAAACGCCTGATCGTCACGATCAGGCGCCGCGGGCACGCACGCACCCGGCTCTCAGAACCTGTAGGTCACGGTCAGGCGTAGCGCATTGGTCGAAAGATCGGTATCGGTACGGCGCAGATCGGTACCGGCCGGATTGACGCGCAGGAAGGGGTTGGTGGGTGGTGCGGAGCCGGGCCCGACGCGCACGCGGGTGTCGTCGTCCTGCAGGCGGGTGAACAGGTATTCCACGCCGACCGAGACCTTGTCGCTCAAGCGCCGCTGCAGGCCGATGCCGGCCTGGTAGCCATCGGCACTGTCGCCGCCACTGCCGGTGAAGCTGTTGGCGGTATTGCTGCTGGCAAAGCGGTGGTCGAATTCGCCACGCGCCACACCGGCGGTGATGTAGGCCAGGTAATCGCCCTGGGTGCCGAAGGCGTAGCCGATGCGGCCGCGCAACGCCGCGGTGCGGTTGAGCTGGCGGGTGAAGGTGTAAAACGCGGGCGTCGTGCTGAAGGCGCTGACGCTGTCGCGGACATCGTTGCGGGTGTATTCGGCGAGCACGCCATAGACCCAGTTGCCGGCCTGCCAGTCGTAGCCCAGCCGTGCGCCGTATTCGGCACCGCCCTTGTCCTTGCTGCAGCCGCTGGCCGGGGTGCGCCCCGCCGCTGCGCCACCGCAGAAACCGGGCGAAAACGCATCGGCACCGGTCGCGGTGCTGACCTGGTCGCCGTCGCGGCCATCCAGATTGGTATCGAAGCCGAAGCGGCCACCGGAGACGCCGGCCGGATCGGCACCACCGACGTTGGCACCGATGGAAAAACCGGACCAGTCAGCGGGGCCGGATTGCGCCCAGGCCGAGGGCGCCAGGACGAGAAGGGCCAGAGTGGCGGAAGCGAGCGGGGTGGGTTTCATGCGATCTCCTTGCATCTGGCGCGGCGCGCCGGTCAGGTACGTACGCGCTCGCGTTCGCTCCGGATGCACGTGGGCTGACGTTGGGGGCGGCATTGCACAGCGGTAGAGCCGCCGGCGCCGCGGCAGGTGCGCGATCGCGCAATGACTGCGAGCTGCCGGCCCTAGCCTGCGGTGGTAGCGGCGGCCTGCCCGCGGCGTGCGCCCCAAGCGCCCAGCGGCGTTCGGCTTTCCTCGCCGGGCCACGGTTGCGACAATGGCGCTCCTGCATTTTTTTCCGAGCTGCCCATGCAACCGACGGCGATCGCCCCGTCCATCCTGTCCGCCGATTTCGCCCGTCTGGGCGAGGAAGTGAATAACGTGCTCAAGGCTGGTGCCGATTGGGTGCACTTCGACGTGATGGACAACCACTATGTGCCCAACCTCACCATCGGCCCGATGGTGTGCCAGGCGCTGCGCAAGCACGGCATCACTGCGCCGATCGACGTACATCTGATGGTCGAGCCGGTGGACCGCATCGTGCCGGATTTCGCCGACGCCGGTGCCACCACCATCAGCTTCCACCCCGAAGCCAGCCGCCACGTGCACCGCACGATCCAGCTGATCAAGTCGCATGGCTGCCAGGCCGGGCTGGTGCTCAACCCGGCCACGCCGGTGGACATCCTGGATTGGGTGCTGCCCGAGCTGGACTTGGTCTTGGTGATGTCGGTCAACCCGGGCTTCGGCGGGCAGGCTTTCATCCCGTCTGCGCTGGACAAGCTGCGCGCGATCCGCCGCAAGATCGACGCGACGGGCAAGCCGATCCGGCTGGAGATCGATGGCGGGGTCAAGGCCGACAACATCGGTGCGATTGCCGCCGCCGGCGCCGACACCTTCGTCGCCGGCTCGGCCATTTTCAATGCGCCCGACTATGCGAAGGTGATTGCGCAGATGCGCGCGGCGGTGGATGCGGTGCGATGAGCCGGCCTGCGCCGCAGATCCGCAGCGCCACGCCTGCGGATGTGCCGCTGCTGCATGAACTCATCACCGCGCTGGCGGTGTACGAGCGCGAGCCGGACGCGGTCAAGGCCAGCCAGCAGGAGTTGCGCGCCAGTCTGTTCGGCGAAGGGGCCACCGCGCATGCGTTGATCTGCGAGCGCGACGGCCAAGCGCTTGGATTTGCGGTGTATTTCTTCAACTACTCCACTTGGCTGGGCCGTAACGGCTTGTATCTGGAAGACCTGTTCGTGCGGCCGGAAGCGCGCGGCAACGGCGCGGGGCTTGCGCTGTTGCGGCACTTGGCGCAGCTGGCCGTGCAGCGTGGCTGCGGGCGGTTCGAATGGTCGGTGCTGGACTGGAACCAGCCGGCCATCGACTTCTACAAGGCAGTCGGTGCGCACCCGATGGAGGGCTGGACCGTGTACCGGCTCGACGGCGAGCGGCTGAGCCGGCTGCGTCGGGAGGTCAGCATCCCGTAAAAGGAAGGCCGCTCCCGAGGAAGCGGCCTTCAAGAAAACTGGAGGCTGATCCTGCCTCCGCCCGTCGTCCCTGCTATGGCCTTCTACTCTCCTGGTTATCGATGACACCGCAATGACAGTGTGCCGGCGGCGCCCATTCACGATCTGCCCATTGGCCCGCTGCTAGCCTGCGGACATTCCCCTCACGGCATCGGCAGCGCGCATGGCCCCGTCCCACTGGCGTCTGATCCTCAACGGCAAGTCCACCGATAATCTGGACCTGCGTGAGGCAGTGGGAACGCTGCGCGAGCGCGGCATCCAGCTCGATGTGCGGGTCACCTGGGAAGACGGCGATGCCGAGCGCTACGTGGGCGAGGCGGTGGCCGATGGCGTGCACACGGTGGTGGCCGCTGGTGGCGACGGCACCCTGAGCGAAGTGGCCGCCGCGCTGGCGCACCACGAAGGCGATGCGGCCACGCTGCCGTCGCTGGGCTTGGTGCCGCTGGGCACTGCCAACGATTTTGCCACCGCCGCCAACGTCCCGATCGTCCCGCTGGAAGCGTTGAACCTGATCGCCGAGCGCGTCGCGCAGCCGGTCGACCTGCTGCGGATCGACGCCGACCATGGCCCGCACTGGTGCGCCAATGTGGCCAGCGGCGGCTTCGGTACCCAGGTCACGGTGGAAACCGACGAAGGCCTGAAGAAAATGCTCGGTGGTCTGGCCTATCTCATCACCGGCATGTCGCGGCTGGGCCGCATCGACCCGATCAGCGCCCGCTTCAGCGGCCCGGAGTTCAGCTGGGAAGGCGAATTCATCGCACTCGGGCTGGGGAACGGGCGCCAGGCCGGTGGCGGCCAGGCGCTGTGCCCGGAGGCGCTGATCGACGACGGCCTGCTCGATGTCACCATCGTCCCGGACCTCGACGGCGAGGTGGCTGCCACCCTGGGCACCCTGGTCACCGGCGGCAAACAGGCCGCGCTCGAACGCGTGGCCGTGCGCGCCCGCGTGCCGTGGCTGGAAATCGTGTCCCAGCAACCGCTGACCTTGAACCTGGACGGCGAACCGGAAACCTCGCGGCACTTCCGCATCGAATGCGTCCCGGCGCGGCTGCGGATGCATTTGCCTGCCGACTGTCCGTTGGTCGGTGGGTGAGTGCGGGGAATCGGGAGTCGGGAGTCGGGAGTCGGGAATGGGCAATCGGGAATCGGGAATCGGGAATCGGGAATCGGAAGAGCGTGATCGGCCCGCGCTGATGTGCGGTCGTCCGGTTGATGCATGCGCGCGAGCCCATGCAGTGCCATGCCTCCACCATGAACGAGTCCGGTAGACCCGGACAATCGCATGCCAACCCAAGCGGCGCCGGCTCAACGACGGCTAAAGGGGGCGCTGCGGCTCAGCGGAGCAACGATCGGCGCAACGCTCCGGCTAAAGCGGAGCAGCGCTGCGGCTGAAACGGAGCGACGATTGGCGCAACGGGTTGGCTGCAGCTCAGACGAAGTAGGGCGGCAGAAACGGAGCAATGACAAGCACGCGGCCCTAAGCCCCTCTCCCGCCGGGAGAGGGGTTGGGGTGAGGGTCCCTGCGCCGACACTGGTGCCGCTGCCACGACCCAGGCCGCACGGGAAATCAACCCGTGCAGCGCGCAACACCCGACGCCTGTCGCCAACCGCAGGTTATTCGTGCCAGATATCAGCCGGTGCGCAAGGCTACGTCCGCCAACCCCCTTCCGTGCTTCGCATTCCGAAGCGCGTTGGCCGCGGCCTGCTGCCCTCGGCCGACACTTGCGCTACAGTACTCGCGTGTCCCGCCTGACGACTCCACGCTCCTTCTCTTCCGCTCGCCGCTGGTGGCGATGGTGGCCCGTTGCCGTCGTCCGCCCCGCCACAGAGTCCCGGAAGGAAAGTCGTCTTGATCACTGCAGAGCAGTTCCAGCGCCAGGCCGCTGAAGGTCACACCCGTATCCCCGTTGTCCGCGAAGTGCTGTCCGACCTGGACACGCCGCTGTCGGTCTATCTGAAGCTCGCCGACGGCGCCTACACCTATCTGTTCGAATCGGTCGAAGGCGGGGAGCGCTTCGGGCGCTACTCCATCATCGGCCTGCCGGCGCGGCGCGTGTACAGCTTTCGGGGCCACACGCTGGAGGTCAGCGAACACGGTGAAGTCGTCGACACCCGGCAGGTCGCCGATCCGCTGGCCGAAGTCGATGCGCTGCGCGCCGAACATTCGGTGCCACAGCTGGATGGGCTGCCCGGTTTCACCGGCGGGCTGGTCGGCTGGTTCGGTTTCGAATGCATCCAGTACATCGAGCCGCGCCTGGGCAGCGGCGACAAGCCCGACGAACTCGGCACGCCCGACATCCTGCTGATGCTCTCCGAAGAGCTGGCGGTGTTCGACAATCTCAAGGGCCGTCTGTACCTGATCGTGCATGCCGACCCGCGCCAGCCGCAGGCCTATGTGCGCGCCAACCGGCGCCTGGACGAGCTGGCGCATCGCCTGCGCCAGGGCGGCGCCGGGTATCCGCAGGCGCAGATTTCCGACGCCATCGACGAAGCGGACTTCCATTCCTCGTTCACCCGCGAGCAGTACCACGCCGTGGTGCGCAAGGCGCAGGAATACGTGCGCGCCGGCGATATCTTCCAGGTGGTGCCGTCGCAGCGCCTGCGCGTGCCGTTCCGCGCGCGCCCGGTGGATGTGTATCGCGCGCTGCGTGCGTTGAACCCGTCGCCGTACATGTATTTTCTCGATGTCGGCGGTACCCAGGTGGTGGGTTCGTCGCCGGAAATTCTGGCGCGCCTGCGCGATGGCGTGGTCACTGTGCGCCCGATTGCCGGCACCCGCCCACGCGGCGCAACGCCCGAACTGGACAAGGCGCTGGAAGAAGAATTGCTGGCCGATCCGAAGGAGCGCGCCGAGCACGTGATGCTGATCGATCTGGGCCGCAACGATGTCGGGCGCGTGGCCGAACCGGGCACGGTCAAGGTGGGCGAGCAGTTCGTGATCGAACGCTATAGCCATGTCATGCACATCGTCAGCGAAGTGACCGGCACCTTGAAGGCCGGCCTGAATTACAGCGACGTGCTGCGCGCCACCTTCCCGGCCGGCACCGTCAGCGGCGCGCCGAAGATCCGCGCGCTGGAAATCATCCGCGAACTGGAGCCGGTCAAACGCAATGTGTATTCCGGTGCGGTCGGCTACATCGGCTGGCATGGCGATGCGGATACCGCCATCGCCATCCGCACGGCCGTCATCCAGGACGGCTATCTGTATGTGCAGGCCGGCGGCGGCGTGGTCTACGACTCCGATCCCGACCTGGAATGGCAGGAAACCATGAACAAGGGGCGCGCGCTGTTTCGCGCGGTGGCCCAGGCGGCCAAGGGCCTGTGATGGACGGGCAGGGTAGCGCGACCCGCATCAGCTTTCGCAACGACTACAGCGAAGGCGCGCATCCGCGTCTGCTGCAGGCCTTGGCGCAGGCCAGCGCCGAGCAGCACGCCGGCTACGGCACCGATCGGCACACCGCGCGTGCGGTTGCGTTGATCCGCAATGCAGTCGCGCAGCCGCAGGCCGACGTGCATCTGCTGGTCGGCGGCACGCAGACCAATCTGATTGCGATCAGCGCGTTCCTGCGCCCGCATCAGGCAGTCATCGCCGTGGACGCGGCGCATATCGCCACGCACGAAACCGGCGCCATCGAAGCGACCGGGCACAAGGTGCTCACCGTGCCGGCGCTGCACGACAAGCTGACGCCTGCATTGATCGCGCCGGTGCTTGCGGTGCACAGCAACGAACACATGGTGCAGCCGCACCTGGTCTACATTTCCAACAGCACCGAAAGCGGCACGATCTATACTCGCGCCGAACTCGAAGAATTGTCTGGCTTCTGCCGCGCAAACGATCTGCTGCTGTACCTGGATGGCGCGCGCCTGGGGGCGGCGCTGACCGCCGATGGCAACGATCTGGATCTGCCCACCATTGCCGCGCTCGCCGATGCGTTCTACATCGGTGGCACCAAGAACGGCGCGCTGCTCGGCGAAGCGCTGATCATCGTCAATCCCGCATTGCAGGCCGATCTGCGTTACCTGATCAAACAGCGTGGCGCATTGCTGGCCAAGGGTATGGTGCTCGGTTCGCAATTCGCAGCGTTATTCGAAGACGGCCTGTTCTTCGAACTGGCCGCGCACGCCAACGCCATGGCGCAACACCTGCGCGCGGGACTGCTGGCCGCTGGCGCGCAGTTCACCAGCGATTCGCCGACCAATCAACAGTTCATCGCCGTCAGCGCGCAACACGCTACGCAGCTGGCACAACGCTACGACTTCGAGCGCTGGGAAGTGCGCACCGATGGCAGTCAGGTGATCCGCTTCGTGACCTCGTGGGCGACCACGCCCGAGGCGGTGGATCGCCTGTGTGCGGATTTCGCAACACTGCATCGCAGCGTGTACTGAGCATGCACGCCATTCACCCAAGGAGAGGACACATGAAGCAACTGACGCGTTGGATGCTGGTGGCGTTATGCGCATTGCCGCTGCTTGCTGTGGCGCAGGTCAACAGTCTGCCATCGCAGCCGCATTTGCTGGTGAAGGGGCAGGCGGAAAGAACGGTCATGCCCGACCGCTTTTTCGTAACGATCAACTTTCGCGCAGTGGACATGCAGCCAGAACTTGCACGCAGGCGCATCCAGACGGCTGCCGAACAGATCCTCGCCGCCTTGAAGACGCATCATGCCCTCAAGGACAGTATCGAAGCTTCGTCGCTGCAGATACAACCGTTCTATTCCTATGTGCCGGATGGCAGGCAAAAGTTTGAAGGCACTGAAGTCAAGCGTGGAATCGGTGCGGCATTCCAGTCGCTGGAAGATGCACGGCAGTTTCTCGGTGAAATGAAAACGAGCAGCGAGATTCAGCTATCGGGTATCAAGACGTCCTACAGCAAGGAGGCCGAGATACGTGCGCAACTCAAGCGCGACGCCGCTGACCAATCGCGCAAATCGGCCGCCGAACTTGCCAAGGCGTATGACGTCAGGATTCAGGGGCTTTACACGATTTCCGAGGTCGCTCCGAACTTCGCCTACGGCATTCAGGCAGGCAGTTGGCCGATGCAGGTCGTCAATGTCTCCGGATCGCCGGCGCCGCCAGCGCCTGTTGCTGATCGAAGTGCAGTGGTCGAGTCACTCGAAGCCAGCAGCATCACCCTTACCGAAAACATCTATGCGGTCTTCCTGATCGCGCAATGAGTCCTTATGCCATGCTGCTGATGCTCGACAACTACGACAGCTTTACCTACAACCTCGTGCAGTACCTGCAGGCGCTGGGCGCCGAGGTCACGGTGGTGCGCAACGACGCCATGAGCGTCGACCAGGTCGCCGCGCTCAAGCCCGAGCGCATCGTCATCTCGCCCGGTCCCTGCACGCCCAACGAGGCCGGGATTTCGCTGCAATTGATCGAGCAGCTGGGTCAGACCACACCAATCCTGGGCGTGTGCCTGGGCCATCAAAGCATCGGCCAGGTCTACGGTGGCGATGTGATCCGTGCCGGCAACATCATGCACGGCAAGACTTCGCCGATTCGCCATGAAGGCAAGGGCGTGTTTGCCGGACTGCCGGACAGCTACGAGGCCACGCGCTATCACTCGCTTGTTGTGGACAAGACCACCTTGCCGGACGCACTGGAAGTCACCGCCTGGACCGAAAATCCGGATGGTTCGATGGAAGAGATCATGGGCCTGCGCCATCGCCAGTTTCCGGTCGAAGGCGTGCAGTTCCATCCCGAATCGATCCTGACCCAGCACGGACATGCCTTGCTGAAAAACTTTTTGCAGCGTTGATTGCGATGCGTCTTTGCCACCGTGACGTAGCGCACTGCGGCATCGGTGCAACGACATGCGAAATCGCAATGTCGCCCGACGCGCGCCGTGCCGCGCACCGTGTTTGAACACCGCGCCACCTTCCACAGCATCCGGATCACGATGAGCACACCCGACGACAGCATCCATTTCTACGAGCCGACGCAGGGTCACGGGCTGCCGCACGATCCGTTCAACGCCATTGTCGGCCCGCGTCCCATCGGCTGGATCGGCTCGCGCAGCGCCGAGGGCATTGCCAATCTGGCGCCGTACAGCTTTTTCAATGCGTTCAACTACGTTCCGCCGATCGTCGGCTTTGCCAGCATCGGTCGCAAGGACAGCCTGCGTAATATCGAAGCCACCGGCGAATTCACCTGGAATCTGGCTACCCGGCCGTTGGCAGAAGCAATGAACGCCAGCGCGGCGATGGTGCCTGCGGAGGTCGATGAATTCGATCTGGCAGGCCTGCAGGTGGCGCCATCGCGCCTGATCGCTGCACCACGGGTCGCTGCCAGTCCAGTCAGTTTCGAATGCCGGCTCAGCCAGCTGCTGCCGCTGCAAACCGCTGCCGGTCACGCCATCCAGACCTGGTTGGTGCTGGGCGAAGTGGTCGGCGTGCACCTGGCCAGGTCGGCGCTGCACGAGGGCATCTATGACCCGGGTGCAGTGCAGACGATTCTGCGCGCAGGCGGGCCGGCCGATTACTACGAAGTGCAGCCGCAGGCGCGTTTTCGCATGACACGTCCAGGCCAATGATCGTCGCCGCTGCAACGGCAGGCGCGTCGCCTGGCGCTTGCGCTTTCCTGCACTGATCGCGCGCGTCGCAAGCCGCCTGCGTCTCCATCCATCACGTTCTGCCACGGTTGTTTCCATGCCCATCACGCCGCAAGAAGCCCTGCAACGCACCATCGAACACCGCGAAATCTTCCACGACGAAATGGTCGAGTTGATGCGGCAGATCATGCGCGGCGAGGTCTCCGACATGATGGTCGCGGCCATCCTCACCGGGTTGCGGGTCAAGAAGGAGACCATCGGCGAAATCGCCGGTGCGGCCACGGTGATGCGCGAGTTCTCGCGCCGCGTGGAGGTGAGTGATCGCAGGCACATGGTCGACATTGTCGGTACCGGCGGCGACGGTTCGCATACCTTCAACATCTCCACCTGCGCCATGTTCGTCGCCGCTGCCGGCGGTGCCAAGGTCGCCAAGCATGGCAATCGCAGCGTCTCGTCCAAATCCGGCAGTGCCGACGCACTGGAAGCATTGGGTGCGGTGATCGAGCTGCAGCCCGAGCAGGTTGCCAGCGCATTGGCGCATACCGGCATCGGCTTCATGTATGCGCCAGTGCATCACCCGGCCATGAAGGTGGTGGCGCCGGTGCGGCGCGAAATGGGCGTGCGCACTATCTTCAACATCCTCGGGCCGCTGACCAATCCGGCCGGCTCGCCGAACATCCTGATGGGCGTGTTCCACCCCGACCTTGTCGGTATCCAGGCGCGCGTCTTGCACGAGCTCGGCGCCGAACGCGCATTGGTGGTGTGGGGGCGTGACGGCATGGACGAGCTCTCGCTGGGCGCCGGCACGCTGGTTGGCGAATTACGCGATGGCCAGGTGCGCGAATACGAAGTGCACCCGGAAGATTTCGGCATTGCCATGTCGGCCAGCCGTAACCTCAAGGTGGCCGACGCTGCGCAATCGCGCGCGATGCTGCTGCAGGTCTTGGACAACGTGCCCGGCCCCGCGCTGGATATCGTGGCGCTCAACGCCGGTGCTGCGTTGTACGTGGCCGGCGTTGCCCACAGTATTGCCGACGGCGTGCTGCGCGCACGCGCGGTCATCGCCGACGGCTCCGCGCGCGCGCGGGTGGACGCCTATGTCGCCTACACCCGCCAGCTCGCCGTGCAATCCTGAGCCATGCCGGCAACCGCCACGCAACGGCCATCACCCGCCAGCATCCTCACAGTCGCGCTGGCATGCTGCGTGCTGGCGCGCAGCCGCACGCCGGTGCGGCCGTCTTGACCGATAATGCCCGCCCGCCAGGACCCGATACGATGAGCGACATCCTCAACACCATTCTTGCCCGCAAGGCCGACGAAGTCGCCGAGCGCAGTGCGCGCGTGCCGCTGGCCGAGCTGATCGCGCGCAGCGCCGACCTGCCGCTCACGCGCGGATTTGCAGCTGCCATGCAGGCCAGCATCGCCGCCGGCGACCCGGCCGTCATTGCCGAAGTGAAGAAGGCCAGCCCGTCCAAGGGTGTCATCCGGCCGGATTTCCAGCCGGCCGATATCGCGGTCAGCTACGAATTCGGTGGCGCCACCTGCCTGTCGGTGCTCACCGATGTGGATTTTTTCCAGGGATCGGATGCCTATCTGCGCCAGGCGCGCGATGCCTGCACGCTGCCGGTGCTGCGCAAGGATTTCACCGTCGACCCGTATCAGGTCTACGAAGCCCGCGTGCTCGGCGCCGACTGCATCCTGCTGATCGTCTCCGCGCTGGAAGACGCCCAACTGGCCGATCTATCGGGCCTGGCCATGCAGCTGGGCCTGGACGTGCTGGTGGAAGTGCACGATATCGACGAGCTCGAGCGTGCGGTGCAGGTGCCGGTGCCATTGATCGGCATCAACAACCGCAACCTGCGCACCTTCGAAGTGACGCTGCAGACCACGTTGGACATGCGTGCCGCGGTGCCGCGCGATCGCGTGCTGGTCACCGAGAGCGGCATCGTCACCCAGGCCGATGTGCACCTGATGCGCAGTCACGATGTGAACGCGTTTCTGGTCGGCGAGACCTTCATGCGCGCGGCCGAACCCGGCGAGTCGCTGCGTCAGCTATTCTTTGCGCATGACTGAGTCGTATCCCGTACCGCGCGAAGACGCACCGCTGGTGGTGTTCGACTTCGACCACACCTTGTACGACGGCGATTCCGGCAGTCATCTGTTTGCCTGGCTGATCAAGCGCAACCCGTTGCGCTTGCTGGTTGCGCTGTTAGCCTCGCCTATTCTCGGCCCGATGGTGGCGATGCTGCCAACCCGGCGGCGCGGCGTGTCCGGCTATGTGTGGATCGCCACGTTCGGCCTGCACCGCGCACGCGAGTTCAACCGTTTCATCGACGCATACGTGCTCAAGCATGAAGCGCAGATCCGCCAGCGCCTGCTCCCGCATGCCTTGAAGGTCTTCACCCAGCACCGCGCTGCCGGCGACCGTGTGGTGGTCGCCACCGGCGCACCACCGGAGTTGGCGCGCGCCATTCTCGGTTTCGTAGCCCATCAGGACGTGCCGGTGATCGGCAGCCTGGTCGGCCCGCGCCTGGGCGCAGTCACCGCGCGACGTCACTGCCATAACGAAGAAAAGATGCGCATGCTGCGCGAGCGCGGCTACGCCGATATCGCCATCGCCTACTCGGACAGCACCGCAGATCTGCCGCTCTTGAAGGCCGCGCGCGCACCGGTGGTGGTCAATCCCAAGGCCAATCGCGAAGCGCTGTTCCGCCAGGTACTGCCGACAGGCACGCCCATCCTCAACTGGGGTTGCCGCGACCGCGGCGGCAAGGCGCTGTAGGCGAGCGCACCATCCGGGCAGACAGGTCGTTTCGCGCGGAGCGAAACCATTGCGCAGTCCAGCTTGCGATTTCGAATCTGGGCATCGATGTGCGAAGGCAAACCGATGCGACCTGTAGCGCAACCAATTTCAGGATCGTGACGCAGTCGCGATGCAGATCGTGCGGTTCGACGGCTCGAAGACGCTCTTATAAGAGGTATCGCGCAGAAGTGTCACTGCAGGGGCGTGAAAGTGCCGATGTCGGCACCGTCGCGATCGCTTCAAACGGAGCCAAAACCGGCATGCAGCCAGTGCACATGGCACTGGCTGCACAGCGCCATCAGCGGGTGCCGTACAGCACGACGGTCTTGCCGCGGGCGTGCAGCAGGCCGTCGGCCTGCAACTTCTTGAGCACGCGACCGGCCATTTCGCGCGAGCACCCGACCAGGCGTGCCAGCTCCTGGCGTGAGACACGCAGCTGGGTGCCCTGCGGGTGGCTCATCGCTTCAGGCTCTTTGGCCAGGTCATGCAGCGTGCGCACGATGCGGTCGGTCACGTCGAGGAAGGCCAGGCGGCTGGCTTTCCTTGTGGTATCGAGCAGTCGTTTTGAAAGCTGAACACCGATCGCATACAGGATCTTCGGCGCATCCGGCGACAGGCTGGTCTGGAACAGCTGCTGCAGCCGCTCGTAGCTGATCTCGGCAAGCTCGCACTGGGTGCGGGTGCGCAGGATCACCTCACGGGTATCGGATTCGATGAATAACCCCATCTCACCGACGAATTCCCCGCTGCCGAAGTAGCCCAGCACCAACTCACGGTCGTCATCTTCCTCGGCGATGATGCTCACCGAGCCGCTGATCACGTAGTAGAGGGTGCCGGCCGGGTCTCCTGGCCGGAACACATCGGTCCGGGTCGGATAGCGCCTTCGGTGGCTGTGCGCCAGGAAACGCTCGATGGTGCCCGCGTCCAGCGCCAGGGAAGGGGTAGCGTTACGTACCGTCGTAGTGACAACCGTCGTATTTCCTGGGCTCATGGTAGTTCCGCGTGTGATTCCTGAAGCTTAACGGCATGAGTCATGCAAGGTAAACCACTCTTAACATCGGCATTTCGTTGCTGGGATCTTTGGCTCATAATTGACTCCTTTCCCGCTTTCCATAAGGACAGACCGACGTGGTCAAGCCGTTGCCTCGTCTGAGGCTACAGGGGTTCAACAACCTCACCAAGGCGTTGAGCTTCAACATCTACGACGTCTGTTATGCGCGTACCGAAGAGGAGCGTCAGCGCTACATCGAGTATATCGATGAGCAATACGACGCCGATCGTCTGACGCAGATCCTGACCGATGTGGCCGAGATCATCGGCGCCAACATCCTCAATATCGCACGTCAGGACTACGATCCGCAGGGCGCATCGGTGACGATCCTGATCTCCGAAGAACCGGTGATCGACAAGAAGCAGGCCGGCAAGGAGTTGATCTCCGATGCCGTGGTTGCTCATATGGATAAGAGTCATATCACTGTCCATACATATCCGGAAACGCATCCGCAGGAAGGCATCGCCACGTTCCGCGCCGACATCGACGTCGCGACCTGCGGCGTGATTTCGCCGTTGAAGGCGCTCAACTACCTGATCGAGAGTCTGGAATCAGACATCGTGATCATGGATTACCGCGTGCGCGGCTTCACGCGCGATGTGAAGGGCAAGAAGCATTACATCGATCACAAGATCAACTCGATCCAGCAATTTCTCGCCAAGAACGTGAAGTCGCGCTACGAGATGTTCGACGTCAACGTCTACCAGGAAAATATCTTCCACACGAAGATGCACCTGAAGGACTTCGACCTGGATCAGTACCTGTTCGAAGAGCGCGCCAAGAACCTCTCGTTCAAGGAGCGCATGAAGATCGAAACCCTGCTCAAGCGCGAAATCGAAGAACTGTTTCACGGACGCAACCTGAGCGAATAAGCGCAGGAGCCTCCTGTTGCGTGCTTGCTTGCAAGTGCGCAAACGCCACAAGGCGGGACGGCCCGCCACGCGACGACCTCGCGTTCCACAGCCGACGGCGGCCCAGTGTGCAAACACTGGGCCGCTTTTTTTTTGTCTGTTTTTTTCTGTGAGGAGTACTGCAATGCCCTGGATCCATCTGTTGCTGGCCGGCCTGTTCGAGATCGGCTTTGCCATGGGACTGAAATACAGCGACGGCTTCACTCGCCTGTGGCCGACCGTGCTGACCATCGGCCTTGCTGGCACCAGCCTGTGGTTTCTGACGCAGGCGCTGAAGACCATTCCGGTTGGCACCGGCTATGCGATCTGGACCGGCATCGGCGCCCTGGGCGTGACCATTGCCGGTATCGCGCTCTTCGGCGATAGCGCCTCTTGGTCGCGCTTGGCGTGCATCGGTCTGATCGTGGCTGGCGTGATCGGGCTGAAGCTGGTCGGGTAGTCAGTCCCCCAGCGTTTGCGGCGCAAACCCCGGACTCCGACTCGGAGTCTGCCTATCCCCACGCGCTCGGCCGTGCCTGCATCCGCAATGCGGGCACAGCCCCGGCGTTCGCTGCGCAAGCCTTGTGCCCCGACTCAAGGTCTGCTTCTAACCCACGCCTCCGGAGCGCGCCCTCGACAAAGGGGCCCTCCAGATGTCGTGCTGGGGAGGAATGGCTCGCTGTGTCGGGCGCACGGGGTGCGGTTAGATTCCGGTCGCCGGTCGCCGGTTCCCAGCGCCAATTTCCAATTCCCGACTAGAGGCGGTAGGCAACCGTCTTCATCAGCTTGGAGGCCAGGGCCATCGCGCTGGGGATCGGAGCGGGGAGCGGGCGGGCGCCGGCCTGCTCGGCCTGGTCTGCATGGCGGGCCTCGTCGATCTTCATCACGCGCAGGATGGCCCGGCTGCGCTGGTCGCTCTGGGGCAGGGTTTCCAGGTGCTCGTCCAGGTGCGCTTCGACCTGGCGTTCGGTCTCGACCACGAACCCCAAGCTCCAGTCGTCGCCGCGCAGCCCGGCCAGCGCGCCGAGCGCGTAGCTGCCGGCGTACCACACGGGGTTGAACAGGCTGGGGCGGCTGTCCAGCTCGTGCAGGCGGTCGGCGCACCAGGCCAGGTGGTCCGTCTCTTCCTGTGCAGCTTCCAGCAGGTGATGCTGGGTATGCACGTCGCGGGCGACGGCCGCCTGGCCAAAATACAGGCCTTGCGCGCACACCTCGCCGACATGGTTGATGCGCATCAGGCCGGCCGCGTGGCGGCGCTGCTCCGGGTCCAGAACGACGTCGGGTGTGTCGGCAGCAGGATTGGGGCGCTCGGCCGGCGGATTGCCGAAGACGGTATCCAGCGCGCGCTGGGCTTCGACCAGCAGCCGGTCGAGCGGACTATGCAGGCGGGTGGGGGAGATCTGGGTCATATGGCGATTCTGGCCCCGCTCCGCCGTGCTGCCAACCGCCATGGTGCAGTCGTTGCTGCAACTTGCGCCGCCGACGAACGTCCCGTACAATCCCGCCTCTTCTGTTTCGCCTTCACAACGCGTGGCAAAGTTCCAGTGGTCATCGGCCGCTGCAATCCGCCCGACCACTCAAGAGTTTTCTCATGACTACGTTCACCGCCAAGTCCGAGACCGTCCAGCGCGACTGGTATCTCGTTGACGCCGCCGGCAAGACGCTCGGCCGTCTGTCCACCGAACTGGCCCGCCGCCTGCGCGGCAAGCACAAGCCGGTTTATACCCCTCACGTCGATACTGGCGATTACCTCGTGGTGATCAACGCCGAGAAGATCGTCGTCACGGGCAACAAGCTGAAAGACAAGAAGTATCACCGCTTCACCGGCTACATCGGTAACTTGAAGACCGAGAGCCTGGAGCAGGCGCTGCAGCGCCACCCGGAGCGCGTGATCGAAATCGCCGTCAAGGGCATGCTGCCGAAGGGCCCACTGGGTCGCACCATGTACCGCAAGCTCAAGGTCTATTCGGGTGCCGAGCATCCGCACGCCGCCCAGCAGCCGCAAGTTCTGGATATCTAATCATGGCTATCACGCAAAACTACGGCACTGGCCGCCGCAAGTCCTCCACCGCTCGCGTGTTCCTGCGCAAGGGCACCGGCAACATCACCGTCAACGACCGTCCGCTGGACGAATTCTTTGGTCGTGAGACTGCGCGCATGATCGTGCGCCAGCCGCTGGAACTGACCAAGAACACCGAAAGCTTCGACATCATGGTCACCGCTTCGGGCGGCGGCACCACCGGCCAGGCCGGTGCGATCCGTCTGGGCATCGCCCGTGCGCTGGTCGAGTACGACGAAACCCTGAAGTCCGAGCTGCGCAAGGCTGGCTTCATGACCCGCGACGCTCGCGAAGTCGAGCGTAAGAAGGTCGGCCTGCACAAGGCCCGTCGCGCCACCCAGTTCTCCAAGCGCTGATCCATCGCGTCTGGCGCATCCCGGTTCGCCGGGATGCCTGCTTCAAAAGCCCGGCCATGCCGGGCTTTTGTCGTTTGGGATCCGGGTGTCCGCTCTGTACGAGCGCGTGGCCAAGATCGCTCTGGAAACTGAGCGCAATGCGCATGCGCGCCGTGCGTGATGTGCCGCCACCGGCACGGGGCAACAAAAAAGGCCCGATCTTTCGATCGGACCTTTTGTGTTTGGCTGCCCCGGATGGATTCGAACCACCGAATGCCTGAGTCAGAGTCAGGTGCCTTACCGCTTGGCGACGGGGCAATAAAACGTGTTGGTCCAAGATTATTGCATGCCGGTGAGGGCGTGAATACCTTGGTGGCTATGGGTGGACTCGAACCACCGACCCCAGCATTATGAGTGCTGTGCTCTAACCGGCTGAGCTACATAGCCTAGGGAGCCGGCAATTCTCACGATGCGCCGTGCTGTTGTCAAGCATTTCGTTTTCAGCTTGTGAGCCGGGCGTCGCCGTGGCAGAGTCGGTGGCAGTAGATTTTCAGGAGTCCGCATCGTGATCGATCCGGACGGTTTCCGGCCAAACGTCGGCATTGTGCTGATGCGGCAGGACGGTCAGGTGTTCTGGGCACGACGTGTGCGCAGGGACGGCTGGCAGTTCCCGCAGGGTGGCATGAACACCGATGAGACGCCCGTTGAAGCCATGTACCGCGAGCTGCGCGAAGAAACCGGGTTGTTGCCCGAGCATGTGGAATTGCTCGGCGCCACGCCTGGCTGGCTACGCTATCGGCTGCCCAGCCGGGCAGTGCGCCGCAATGAGCGGCAGGTGTGTATCGGACAGAAGCAGGTCTGGTTCCTGCTGCAGTTCACCGGCGACGAATCGCATCTGAAGCTCGACCATACCGACACTCCGGAGTTCGACCATTGGCGCTGGGTGGATTTCTGGTATCCGGTCGAGCACGTGGTGATGTTCAAGCGCGGTGTCTATGCGCGCGCGCTGCGTCATCTGGCGCCGCTTGCGCAGAGCCTGGCCGGCTCGGCAGCAGTGGGTGCGATGCCCGAGCGTGCGCTGGAGGCGTGGTTGCCAGGCAGCAGCGCGGCGGGGCACGACAGCCCACGCAAGCGGCCACGCAAGCGCAACGGGGCTCGCGCGTTGCGGATTAATAATGATTAACGGATGGAATTGACACCTATTCTCGTTTGCGGTGCAATCAGCTCCGGTCCTTTCCGGATCGTCAACGTCCGACCGATACTGTGTACGTCTGCATCTGTAATGGGGTCACCGACCACCAGATCCGCGAAGCGGCCGAGAATGGCTGCGCGAGCCTTGCCGAACTGACCATGCGCACCGGCTGTGGTTCCAATTGCGGCTCGTGCCTGGAGATGGCGAGCGATCTGTTGAACCAGGCACATGCCACGCGCGCATTGCCGTTGCCGCTCTTGGGGCTGGCTAGCGCTGCCTGAGGCAGGAACTCGGGACCGAGGTCCCGACGATGGCTGGTCCGCGATGTCCACGCGGTACCTGATGCCAGGTGTATCTGCCGGCCGGCACCGCCGATGCCAGTAGCATTCTGCATCTGGTGCCAGCTGCAGCGAAGTGGTCGCCCGTAGACGGACGGCACACGAATGCAGTCGGTTGCCCCGCCTGATCTGTCGTGGCAGCTGGCAGCTGGCAGCTGGCAGCGGCCAGGCGCCTGGCATCTCCTTGCAGCGCGCGGCGCGTCCCGCAACTGATCACGATTCGCGTTCCTTCATGCCCTGCGCCAACGCGCTAAAGTGCGGCCGGCTCACTGTCTCGGAGACATCGCATGAAGGGCGATACCAAGGTCATCGAGTACCTCAACAAGGTGCTCTACAACGAACTCACTGCGATCAACCAGTACTTCCTGCACGCCAAGATGCTGAAGAACTGGGGCCTGAAAGAACTGGCCGAGCATGAGTACAAGGAATCCATCGACGAGATGAAGCATGCGGACAAGCTGTCCGATCGCATTCTGTTTCTCGAAGGTCTTCCCAATTTCCAGGCCTTGGGCAAGCTGCGCATCGGCGAGAACCCCACCGAGATGTTCCGCTGCGATCTGGCCCTTGAGCGCGAGGCGGTTGTCGTGCTGCGCGAGGCGGTGGCGTATGCGGAGACCGTCAAGGACTACGTGAGCCGCCAGTTGCTGGTGGACATCCTGGAGTCCGAAGAAGAGCACATCGACTGGCTGGAAACCCAGCTGGACCTGGTGGCGCGCATCGGCGAGCCGAATTACCTGCTGACCAAGCTGGACGACTAAACGCGCCTCTGGTCGGGGTTGTCTTGTCTGGCCCTGACTAGCGGGTACGCGGTGCTGCTGCCGGTCGGTGTTCTCAGCGATTGTTCGCTGATGGTGTGCTTCTACAGATTCTGTTGCCGGGTGAGCGCGCGGCTTCGTCCGTACCCTCACCCCAACCCCTCTCACGCAGGAGAGGGGCGCTGGTGCCCTTCCGGGAATGGAGAGGCTTGAGCATCCTTGCGTGTGAGAAGGCGTTGAGTATCAGGGCGATTTGAGCATCTTCTGTGGCCGGGTGAGCGCGCGCGGCTTTGCCCGTACCCTCACCCTAACCCCTCTCCCGCAGGAGAGGGGCGCTGGTGCCCTTCCGGGAATGGAGAGGCTTGAGCGTCCTTGCGTGTGAGAAGGCGTTGAGCATCAGGGCGATTTGAGCATCTTCTGTGGCTGGGTGAGCGCGCGCCGCTTTGCCCGTACCCTCACCCCAACCCCTCTCCCGCAGGAGAGGGGCTTTGGTGCTCTTCCGGGAATGGAGAGGCTTGAGCGTCCTTGCGTGTGAGAGGCGTTGAGCACCAGGGCGATTTGAGCGTCGCGTTAACGACTGCAGATGCTCGGTGCACAGAGGCCAGATGGTCGGCATAGCGCTGTCGGCGCTTGCTTGGTGACGCTTGCTCTCGGCGACGTTCCCATTCCTGGTGATGCTTGCTCGATGATTCGCCGCTCTTGTGGGTGGCGGCCTGCAGGCGCGCCAGCAGCCTGGCAGGACGACGACGCGCCGCCAGATGTAGCGATGATCCCGGATCCGCTCACCGAGCTGTCAGGGCAACCGTGGCCGCATGGCGTTCGTGGTCAGGGCGGCTCTACCCAAGCGTGTGCGCGGTCCGGATTACATCCCTAAGCAGTTCGAAGCAGGTGACGGCGCCGGGTTTCTTCTGATGCTTCGACAGCGCTGATTGCGATTACGGATTTGCGGTGCTGGCGGTGGCTTGCAGGCGGGCGACCTGGCCTAGCAGCGCCAGGCGGGCGCGGGCGTATTCGGCGATGACCAGGGCGACCATCACCGAGGGGCGTTCGATGGTGCCGGTGCGGGCGGCCAATTCGATGCGCCGGGCCGCGTTGGACACCGCCTGCGCACCGACGTTGGCGCTGGAAGACTTGAGGGTGTGGGCGAGGTCGCGCAGCTGCATGCTGTCGCGGTTGGCGGCGGCCGCTTCCAGTTGTTCGATGATCAGCGGTGCGTCTTCCAGGAACAGCTGCAGGATGGTGATGGTGTCCGCGCCGGCCACTTCGTACAGCTCGTCGATCACGCTGTTGTCCAGGATCGGCAGTGCGCGTGCCTGCGCAGCGGCGCTGGCGCTTTCGGGATCGTGGGTTGCCTGGCCGGCGCTGCTTGGGCCGGGCAGCAGCGCCTGGCGCGGCAGCCAGCGCTGCAGACAGGCGTCGAGCTGTTCGCGTGCGACCGGCTTGGAAAGATAGTCGTCCATGCCGGCGGCCAGGCAGCGTTCGCGGTCGCCGGCCATGGCGTTGGCGGTCATGGCCACGATCGGGATCGGGCGGCCGCCGCTTTCGGTTTCCATGGCCCGCCAGCGCCGAGTGGCGGCGTAGCCATCCAGCACCGGCATCTGGCAATCCATGAACACCATGTCGTAGCGGGTGGATTCCATGCTGGCCAGTGCGGCTTCGCCATCGGTGGCGGTGTCGGCCTCGAAGCCAAGTACGGCCAGCAGCTTCTGCGCGACCAGCAGATTCACCGGGTTGTCTTCGACCAGCAGGATGCGCACCTCGCGCGCATTGGCCATCGGTGGCGGCAATGGCTCGGGGATCATCGCCGCCGCCAGCGTGGTGACGTGGGCGGGCTTGGGTTCGGGCGGCAGCACCAGGGCGCGCAGGGTTTCGTCCGGGCTCTGGCGCGGCACCAGGGTGGCATGATCCTGCAGTTCGGCCGGTACCGGTTCTTCGCCGTACAGCCAGATCAGCCGCGCGCTGTTGGCGTTTTCCGGGCGGGCGAGCGCGCGGTGCACCGCGCGCGCGCTGTAGC
Source organism: Xanthomonas phaseoli pv. dieffenbachiae (assembly GCF_008639345.1). NCBI lineage: Bacteria > Pseudomonadati > Pseudomonadota > Gammaproteobacteria > Lysobacterales > Lysobacteraceae > Xanthomonas > Xanthomonas phaseoli. Next base: position 441,377 of record NZ_CP041380.1, read on the forward strand.
GCAACGTGTCGTGGTCGGCGATGACGCAGCGGAAGCCTTCGCTGTCGCTGTGCCGGCGCACGCGTTCCAGCGCTTCCTGGGTGGTTTCCATGAGCACGTGCGACACCCCCCAGCTGTCGAGCAGGCGCTTGAGGCGTTGCGACAGGCGCGCGTCGGAGCTGATCACCATCACGCGTGCGGCGTCGGCGCCGCTGGCTTGCTGGAGGTCGCCGATGACCTTGAGCAGCGGGATTTCGAACCAGAAGGTGGAGCCGCGCCCGGGTTCGGATTCCACCCCGATGCGACCGCCCATCAGGTCGATGATGCGTTTGCAGATCGCCAGGCCCAAGCCGGTGCCGCCGTACAGCCGCGTGGTGGAGGCATCGGCTTGTGCAAAGGAGCGGAACAGGCGTGCCTGCTGGTCCGGGGCGATGCCGATCCCGGTGTCGCGCACCTGGAAGCGCAGCAGATGCTGGGCGCGCGTTTCGCCCAGGCGGCGCAGCTGGATATCGACGCTGCCGCGTTCGGTGAACTTGATGGCGTTGCCGATCAGATTGCCCAGCACCTGGCGCAGGCGGATCGGGTCGCCGCGCACCAGCAGCCGCACCGACGGTTCGATATCCAGGCTCAGGCGCAGCTGGCGGCCTTCGGCGGTGCGCTGGAGCAACTGGATGACGCCGTCGAGCAGCTCGCGCAGGTTGAAGGTGGTGATTTCCAGTTCGAGCTTGTTGGCCTCGAGCTTGGAGTAATCGAGGATGTCGTCGACGATGCGCAGCAGCTGCAGCGAGCTGCCGGTGGCGGTCTGCAGCATGTCGCGCTGATCAAGGCTGAGCTGGCCGCTGGAGATCAGCTCCAGCATCGGAATGATGCCGTTGAGCGGGGTGCGGATCTCGTGGCTCATGGTGGCCAGGAATTCGCCCTTGGCCAGGGTGGCTGCCTCGGCGGCCTGTTTGGCGCGCAACAGTTCCTGTTCGAGTTCGCCGTGACGCCGCAGTTCCTGCTGCAGGCGTTCGCGGGCCAGGTCGGCCTCTTCCAGGCGCTGTGCCAAGGCACGCTGCGCCTGTGCGGCCCGGTGGGCGGCAAGCGCGGCGCACAGCCCGCAGACCACCGCCAGCACTGCCGAGACCGCGCTGACCGCGCGCCAGGGGCCTTGCAGCGACGACCACTGCAGACCTGCGCCGAGGGCGGCCGCCAGCGCGGCCAGCACTGCCAAGATGCTCCAGGCGCGGAGACCTGCTGCCCGCTCTCTCACTCAGAGCACCGCGCTCGTGAAGTCGAAGTCCAGTTCCTTGCCGACGGTCTGCACCAGGTTGCCCTGGATGAAGTCCACGCCGCTCATCCACATCGCGGCCGCTGCCTGCGGATCTTCGATGCGTTGGCCGATGATCTGCAGGCCGCGCTGGTGGGCGATGTCGATGACGCCGCGCAGTTCGTCGCGTACCGCCGCATTGCCGTGCGCATCGGCGAAACGGTTGGCCATGCGCACGAAGCTCAGCGGCAACTGGGCCAACAGTGCATTGGCTTCGTCGCCGGGCTCGAACTGGCTGAGGCAGAACTGCACGCCGGCCGGCATCAACTTGGCGCAGAACTGCTCTACGGTGACGGCGTGGATCAAGGCATCGTCCAGGCGCAGATCCACGATCAGCGACTGGCCGGCCACGCCACGTTCGGCCAGTGCCTTGAGCAGCCAGTCGGCGAATGCGTCGCGCGCCAGCGTGCGCGGCGATTGCGACACGAACAGGCGCAGCGGCGGGCTGGCGTGCTGGTACAGGTGCAGCAGGCCCAGCGCATGGTCCATGACCTGCTGGTCCAGATCGGCGATGCGACCGGCGGCTTCTGCGGCAGGAATGACCTGGCCTGCCGAGAGCAGGGTGCCATCGGCCTGGCGCAGCCGCAGCAGCACCTGGTACTGCGCGGTGTCGCCGCCGGCCACGGCCACGATCGGTTGATAGGCCAGTTCCAGCTGTCCTTCGACCAGCCGCAGTTGTTCCTGCTGTTCGGCCTGGCTGGGCGCCAGGTAGGTCTGCACGCCGTCGCTGCGCAGGCGTGCCTGCAGCGCGGTGCGTTCGACCGCTTCCAGCGCGCTGCCGGTGTCGTCGAAGCCCAGGCCCAGCGGTGCCACGCCGATAGCGCAGCGCACATGCACGGATTCTTCTTCGCGCACCGGGAAGGCGTTGGCCGACAGCCGCTGGCGGATCTCCAGTGCCTGCTGTTCCAGGCTGGCTTCGGGCATCTCGACGGCCAGCAGCAGGAAGCTGTTGTCGTTCAGGCGCGCCAGCGGATAGGGCTGGGCGGCGCTGGCCAGGCGGTGCCCGGCCTGGGTCATCAGGCGCTCGTAGGCGGCATAGCCGTAGCGCTCGCGCAGACCGAGCGCACTGGCGATCTCGATGAAGAACAGGCCGCCGGACTGCTTGCGCTCCAGCGCGTCGGCGAGCAGGTCCATCACGTGGCCGCGGGTGGGCAGGCCGGTTTCCGGATTGCTGCGCACGCTGACCTGTTCGCCGACTTGCTGCAGCGCCTGCTGGCGTGCGCGGCGGATGCGGTTGGACACCGCAGCGATCAGATGGCGCGGGCGGATCGGCTTGGTGAGGAAGTCGTCGGCGCCGCTGTCGAGCACTTCGAACTGGCGCTCCGGGTCCGGGTCGCCGGTCAGGAACACGATCGGCAGCAACTGCTGACCGGGCTGCTGGCGGATCAGCGTGGTCAGGCGGATGCCGTCCAGCTCGGGCATGTGCAGATCCATCAGGATCAGATCCGGGTGATAGTCCTGGATCGCCTGCGGCACGCTGGCGGCGGTCATTTCGACCTGCGCATGCATGCCGGCGCCGTGCAGCACGCTCTGCGCAAACAAGGCCTGCGAGCGGTCGTCCTCGACGATGAGGACGCGGTAGGGCGCATCGGCGGCGACAGTGTCCTCGCCGTCGTGCGCCGCGGTGGGCGCTGCCGATGTGGGTGACGCCGTGGGCGCCGGTGCTGCGGCAACCCGTGCGCTGCCGCTGGCCGCCACCGCGCGCGGCGCCGCCACGGCCGCGGCCGGGTGGGCCGCCGCTGCCGTGGCAGGCGCAGGAATGATCGCCGCGCTCACCGGCACGGCGGTGTCGGCCGGCGACGCAACCTCATCGGCCCAGCGACGCCAGTGGTCGGCCGGCGGGGTCTCGGCGCGAAGTGGACGATTACGCGTGGCGGTGTCGTCACGCGTGGTGGAAGAAACCGGATCTCGGGCGGCCATCGATACTCCCTACAGTCGCTGTGATTATGCGATGAACTTCACGGTAGCGGGGAGCTGCGTGCAGTTGGCGTGGCGGCGGGGCGCATCGGCGCAACCAGCCGACGCATGCCGCGCCACAGCAATCGCCAGACCCACCACACCACCAGCCCCGCCAGCAGGCTGGAGCCCACCGCAAGACCCAGTGCCAGCCAGGGGTGCGCCAGTGCCAGTGCCAAGGCCGTGGTGGCGATGGTGTCTTCGGCCAGGGAGGCGACCCAGTTGCTGGCCGGTTCGGGCGAGGTGTTGAGCAGTGCGCGGGTGCCGGCCTTGAGCGTGTGGCTGGTGAGCGCCACGCCTGCACCGGCCGCCAACGCGCCTGCGCCCAGGTCGCCGTCGGGCGAGAGCGTTGCCGCGGCCAGGAAGGCACCGGCCGGCACGCGCGCCAGCGTCTGCAGCAGGTCCCAGCCCGAGTCCACGCCCGGAATCTTGTCGGCGAAGAATTCGGCCACCGCCAGCGCGCCGGAAGTACCCAGCACCCACCACGACTGCGCCGGATGCAGCGCCGGCGGCAAGTCGATCCAGCCCAGCAGGCCGGCCAGGCCGACGCCGAACACGGTGAGATAGACCCGGATGCCGGCCAGCCAGGCCAGCAGGATGCCGATCACGAACAGATGCGCTTGGCTCATGGCGCGGTTCCCTGCAAACAATTGCAGAACTATCGCAGAACTTTGGGATAACCGCCGGTCCAGCGCCAGCGCGACGATTGTCGGGGCTCTGGCACACTACGCCGCCCATGATTGCGCCGGCCCGTCCGGACCCGATGCCCATGAGACCAGCCGCACGCGTACAGATCGTCCAACGTGCCTCCGGCGGTGGCCGTTCTAGTGGCCGCTGGTGGTGGCTGGTGGTCGCCATCGTGTGGCTGGCGTCGCTGGGTGGGGTGTGGTGGATGGCCACCCGCACGGCCGCCCCGCGGCTGGTGGAGGCCGAGGCAGCGCTGCAGCAGGCGCGACGCAGCCAGGCCCAGCAACGTCGGCAGATCGAGCAGTTGCAGCAGCGCCAGGTCAATCTGGCGATGTCGGACAAGATCAGCCGCGCGGCCAATACCGAAGTGCAGGCCTCTCTGGCCGAGCGCGACGAGCAGATCGCCGCGCTGCGCGCCGACGTGGCGTTCTACGAGCGGCTGGTGGGCTCCACCGCACAGCGCAAGGGGCTCAACGCGCACTCGGTGCAATTCACCGCCGAAGCCGGCGGCACCTGGAATTACAGCGTGGTGCTGACCCAGAACCTCAACCGTGGCGCAATCAGCCAGGGCCAGCTGCGCTTTGCGGTGGAAGGCGTGCGCGCCGGCAAGCTGGTGACGGTGAGCTGGAACGAGTTGCACCAGAAGCCCGATGCTGCCGGGCAGCCGTACTCGTTCCGCTATTTCCAGCAGCTGGACGGTAGCGTGATCCTGCCGAAGGATTTCACCCCGCAACGTGTCAAAATCTCCCTGAGCGGCGATGGGGCGCCGGTCAGTCAGACATTCGATTGGAAAGTCGCCGGCAACGGCGCGGGGGAGTAGCTCATGTTCGGAAACAAGTCCAACCGTGGTGCGCAGACCGTGGTCGATACCTTGATCGGGCCGCAGGTGGTCATCCGCGGCGACCTGATGTTCAGCGGCGGGCTGTATGTGGAAGGCCGCATCCTGGGCAAGGTGATTGCCGAAGACGGCGCCAGCGCGACCCTGACGGTGGCCGAGCAGGGCAGCATCGAGGGCGAAGTGCGTGCGCCGGTGGTGATCATCAACGGCCAGCTGATCGGCGATGTGCATGCGGCCGAGCGGGTCGAACTGGCCGCCAATGCGCGCGTGCAGGGCAATGTGCATTACCAGGTGGTGGAAATGAGCGCCGGCGCACAGCTCACCGGGCGACTGATCCATGCCGCTACGGCCGGCGCAACCGCGGCGCTGCCAGCGCCGGAAGCCAGCCGTGCCGAGCCGGTCACGGCATTGCAGGCCGAAACCGCCGACGCCTGAGTGACGCATGCGCGGTGAATGCCGTGGCAGCCGATGCGGCGGCCTGGCTTGAAGTGGGGCCGTCTGGCCCCCATGCTGGCGCCATGAGTACGCTCGTTTCGCTTCCCACTGCCGCCCCGGCGCCGGACTACCAGTCCATCGGCCGGCCACTGAACTTTTCCGTGGCCGCTGCCGCCAAGGTGCGCGAGCTGATCCAGGAAGAAGGCAACGCCGACCTGGCATTGCGCGTGTACATCCAAGGCGGAGGGTGTTCCGGTTTCCAGTACGGCTTCGAGTTCGACGAGAACCGCGCCGAGGACGACCTGGCCGTGGCCACCGATGGCGTGACGCTGCTGGTGGATCCGCTGAGCCTGCAATACCTGATGGGTGCCGAGGTGGATTACACCGAGAGCCTCACCGGCGCGCAGTTCGTGATCCGCAATCCCAATGCGAAGACCACCTGCGGCTGCGGGAGCAGCTTCAGCGTCTGATTGCATCGGGATAGATGCGGATTGTTCGACGCATCTGGGTAAACGCGCATTGCTGGCGCCTAGCGCGTGTTCCTGTGGTGCATCTGTATTGTTGACAGGCTGATTGCCGAACGTGCGATCGATCGCGGCAGCGTTGCGCGCTGTGCGCTAGATGTTGACCCGCTGGCGATGCGGTGGGCGCGGCGCAGATGGCGGGACTGGCCGGGTTGGCTTGTTTGTCCGCGGTGTGCGCTGTGATGAGGGCGGTGCATCGCTTGCTGCGCGGCTGCAGCGCGTCGGGCAACTGCCGGCCGCCATCACCAGAATGCGGCCAATGCGAGCTGCGTAGCGCGCGAAGGGCGGCCGCTGGTCTGGCATGCGTGTGAGCGCCTTCACGTTGAGCAATGACTGCGGCAATCCTTCAGGACGATGGCAGCGCTGTGCGCCTTATAGAGACGCGTAAAACGGCGAACCGGCCGCGTAGTTGCGAGCCACGTGCGTCCTTCAAGGCGCCTGCGCCACGCGCGGCGCCGTAGGGTGCTTCAGTACGACGACAGCGCTGCAGCGAGTCGCTGGCTATCGATCGCGAGGCACGCACATGATTGCTTGGGTTGCGCCTGCACGCGCGCCTAACGCGCTACGACATTTTCAGCGCTGCAGGTTTCGCAGCGCGCGCGTCGGCTTCGTGCGTGAGTGATGGTGCATAGATCCAGATGACCATACTGCGTGCGTGCTTACCGCTGGCGCCACGATATGCGCGTTTTCTCCAGGCATTGCCGCTTGTCCACGCTGATCCACCGCAGGCGTGTGCGACACCGTGCTGATGCGCATGCCATGCGTTGCGTCGATTCCAAGCCGTTGCGCAGTGACCTCTCCCGCTCCTTCCGCACCTCGATCGGGCACCGGTACCGATCGAGTGCCGAGTGATTGCTGCGCGTCTGTTCCGTCCTTTCCCCAGAGAGCATCACTTCATGTTGCAGACCAACTCCCGATCGGTGTTTGGCCTGGCGGCCCTGTTGGGCATTGCCAGCGCAGTGTTTGCGCCCGGCGCGCAGGCCGCGCCCGCGCGCGGTACCTTGCTTGGACAAGCAGCGCTGACGCCTCGGTCGTTGCTTGACCCTGCAAGGGGTTTGCAGGTGCGGGCGTATCCCAGGCCCGCACCTGCATGGTTCTTCCCTGCCACCGCTGCAATGCATTGCCGTGATCATTGGCGAAGGTGCGTGTGCTGACATGGCCGCACCTGCGCGCGGTCCGGTGATGGGGCCGCGCGAGCTGCCGTGAACCACATCCATACCGGCGGCCAGCGCGGGCGGCGTCCGCGTCTGAACACGCACCGCAGGCGCGCTCGGTAGAGTGCGTGCGACGGTTGCAGGCGCTGCCGATTATCGTCAGGCTTGCGCCGATGTCAGAGTCTCTTTTTTCATCTTCCGGTTTTGCCTTCACCCACGCGCCGCTCGATCGCGGCGATGTGTTGCGTGACGATCCCGACGCCCTGGCGCGTCTGTGGCCACAAGGCCGTGTGCTGTTGATCGACGCCAAGGGCGCGGCGCTGGCCGATGCCGATGGCCAGCCGCTGCTGCTGGATGGCGCCGAACTGGGCGACGGGCCGGAGGCCGCGATCTTCCTGGGTCTGCGCGATGCGACGGGCTGGTTTTGTGTGCCGGCCGACAGCGTGCCGGTGCAGGCGCCGCAGCGCATCGATCTGCGCCAGGCCGCTGCCGACTGGCCTGCCGAGATCGCCACCGCCTTCGCCTATGCGCGCGCGATGTTGCACTGGCAGTCGCGTACGCGCTTTTGCGGCGTCTGCGGCGGTGCGATCGCATTCCGGCGCGCCGGCTTCATTGCGCACTGCACGCAATGCCAGACCGAGCATTACCCACGCGTGGACCCGGCCATCATCGTGGCGGTCAGCGATGGCGCGCGCTTGCTGCTCGGGCGTCAGGCCAGTTGGGCGCCAGGACGTTATTCAGTGATTGCCGGGTTCGTCGAACCGGTCGAGTCGCTGGAGCAGACTGTGGTGCGCGAAGTATTCGAGGAAACCCGCGTGCATGTGCAGGACTGCCGCTACCTGGGCGCGCAGCCGTGGCCGTTCCCGGGCGCGCTGATGCTGGGCTTCACCGCGCGCGCCGCGGCGACCGAGGTGCCGCAGGTCACCGGTGAACTGGAAGACGCGCGCTGGGTGAGCCATGCGCAGGTCAGCGCCGCGCTGGCCGGCGAGGGCGACATCGGGTTGCCGCCGCGGATCTCCATTGCGCGGGCATTGATCGAGCAGTGGCATCGTGCGCATGGCTGAGCCTGGCCGGCTGTTGCGGTGTTGCAGCGGCGCTCGCGTCCGCTCGGCTAGACTCGGCTGAGGAGGCCTGCCCATGTTCACCACCCTGGTTGCCGTCGTCGTCGCACTCACGCTGGGCCATCTGGTGCCGGCGCAGGTGGCCAAGCTGCGCAATTTCGCCTGGTTCGGCCAATGGCTGCGCCGGCTGGACAGTTACGCGGCCGGGCGCGGTGCGTGGCAAGGGCGCTATGGCGTGCTGCTGGCCGTGCTACCGGCGCTGTTGGTGTTGCTGGTGCAATGGCTGCTGGACGATGTCTGGCACGGCTTTCTGGACCTGCTGTTCGGCGTGGCGGTGCTGGCCTGGACCTGGGGCCCGCGCGATCTGGATCGCGATGTGGAAGCGGTCATCGACGCCGACGAGCCGCACACGCGGCGCGAAGCGATCTCGCACCTGCAGGCCGCCGGCGGCAGCGTGCACGAAGACGCGCCATCGCTGGTGGAAGCGGTGGTGGTCAATGGCCTGCGGCGCTGGTTCGCGGTGCTGTGGTGGTTTTTGCTGCTGGGGCCGTTCGGCGCGGTGCTGTATCGGCTCACGGCCCTGGCGGTGGAAAGCCCGCTGGCCGTGTTGCTGCCGCCCCGCAATCTGGCCGGCGCACGTTGGCTGCTGGCGGTGCTGGAATGGCCGGTGGCGCAGTTGATGACGATGTCGATGGCGCTGGTGGGTAACTTCGACACCGTGTTCCGCGCCTGGCGCGAGGCGCACGGCAATCGCTGGTCGTTGGAACCGCATTTTCTGGGCGCGGTGGCGCGTGCCAGCGTCAGCGCCGAGCTGCGCGAGGAAGCGCACGACTACACCGATTCGGGCCTGGTGCCGGTGTGGCGCCGCCTGCCGGAAGTGCGCGATGCGATGAGCCTGGTCTGGCGCGTGCTGCTACTGTGGTTGGTGGTGCTGGCGTTGTTGGTGATTGCCGGGTGGGTGCGATAAGCGGTGCACGCATTGCCAGTTGTGAGCACTGCAGAAGACTGCGCGCAGCGACTTGTGAAGCACCAACTGATCACGCAGCTGTTCCCTATCGGGCCTGCATCAACGCGATTCGAATATCGCGTTCAATCTGCGCAGTTGTTGGAGCAACGATCTGATCAGAGGCGGTCTCTTAGTCGTTACTGCAACCAGTAATGGAAAGCTCAAGCGCACCTTCTCTGACATCAGCGAAGATCCGACTTCCATCGGTAAACTGGATAACGAGCTCCCCGGATCGGTGACGCCAGATCGTTTGAACGATCTTTCCGGCGAGCAGCGCGGTAGCGCGGTCAGCTTCTTCTTCCAGCGTCACTGTGTTGTCCTTTCCGGCCTAACCCGGCGCCAGCAGCGTAAACGGGTACCACGGCAGGTTCCTTGCGATCCAGTACGCCGGCAAGGCCCATAGCCAAAATTTCGGTGCGGACATCACGGCCACCACCGGGGCGAACCAGCGCGCGCGCCAGCCGGCTTTCCAGGCGATCAGGCCGGGCAGGGTGAACAGGCCCAGCACCGCTGCCGGGTTCATCGCGAAGGCGCCGGGCAGGTCGAAATGCACCAGCGCATACAGCGCGCGCGTCATGCCGCAGCCGGGGCAATAGCAGCCGGTCACGGCACGGAACACGCAGGGCGGGAACGGGCTGTTGCCCGCATTCGGATCGAAGCGATACAGCAACGACACGCCAAGGGCGGCCACGCTGGTGGCCGCCCCCAGTCCAAGCCAGTGGCGTGGACGCAGTTCCATTACTGCATGTGCTGCAACTGCTGCATATAGTCCATGTAGCCCTGCATGCCGCCGGTGGCCACCATGCCGATGTTGATCAGCAGGCCGATCGCGGCCAGCACGCTGGTCACGATGCACCAGGTCTTGGCGGTGTTGGAGGCGCGACGTGCGCCGTCGATGTCGCCCTGGTTGAGCAGGCCGTTGACCTTGCTGGAAAACACGATCGCCACGATGCCGGAGATCAGGGCCGGGCAGCACAGGCAAAAGCCCAGCACGGTGGAAACGATCGCCCAGATCAGGTGATTGGGCACCGGGCCGGGGGCGGCGCTGGACGAGGGATGGATCGGCGGTGGCATGGCACTCATGGTGAAGCTCCTTGGGTGGTAAACAACAGCGAACTGATGGTGAGTGGGGTTGGATTATCGGGCGCCATGCGCGGCGGTGATGCGCCCGGTGTGCGCTGACGATGGCCGGATGGCCTGCGTGCAAGGGGTGGCGCGCGTGTGAGCCGGGGCCCGCGTGTCGGTCGCGGCAGCGGCCAGTCGCGCTACGCGACGCCGGATCTTTGCTCGCGCCAGCGAACTGGCGCTCCACCACTGAGCAGCGGACGCACGCAGTGGCCTGCCCATCGCTGCCGGCACAGCCAGCCGCTGGAATGCGCGACGCCCGCCGGTCACGGCAGACGCCTCAGGCGCGATGATGTTGAGCACAATGACGTCCCCCGGTACGGCCGGCCGCGTCCGCTTGGCGGCAGCGACGGCAAAGCGTGCAATGGCGCACAGGCTACTCGCGGCGCGCCATGGACGCAAAGCCTGCACCCGCTGGGCTCAGGGCTGATCCTGCCGCAGCGCGCGCACCTGTTGTTCGAGCAGCGCGGCACTGGCCTGATCGCCGGCAACCGCTGCCCCTGCCACCACTTCGATCCGCGCGCGCATCCGCCGCGGCACCCGCATGCGGCCCAGGCGCGTGTCGCGCCGGCTCCACATGCTCGACCACATGCCGCGCAGCGCCATCGGAATGAGCGGCACGTTGCGGCGCTGCAGAATCTTTTCCACGCCGGACTTGAAGGGTGCAATTTCGCCATCCTTGGTCAATGCGCCCTCGGGGAAGATGCACACCAGCTCGCCATCGGCCAATGCGGCATCAATGCGATCGAAGGCCTGCTGCATCAAGGCTGGGTCTTCGCGCGCGCCGGCGATCGGAATGGCCTTGGCGGTGCGGAAGATCCAGCGCATCACCGGGATGCGGAAGATCTTGTAGTACATGACAAAGCGCACCGGGCGCGGAATCACCGCTGAGAGGATCAGCGCGTCCATGTAGCTGACGTGGTTGCATACCAGCAGGGCGGCGCCCTCGTCGGGCACGTGCGCGTCGATGTCGCGCGCGCGCAGGCGGTACAACACGCTCACCAGCACCCAGCTGAGAAAGCGCATCAGGAACTCGGGCACCAGGGTGAAGATCCACAACGCTACCAGCGTGTTGGCGATCGCCAGTGCCAGGAACACCTGCGGAATGCTCAGGCCCGGCAGCGGAATCCGCACCCCGAACAGCACCACCTGCGGCAACTGCAGCGCGATGCCGATCACCGCCGCGGCCACGATGAACAACGAGTTCTGGATATTGAGCCCGGCGATCACGCGCGACAGCTCGGCCTTGGGTGTGCGGCTCTGGATCAGCGCAAACAACGGCACCACGAACAGGCCGGTGAACAGGCCGATGCCGACCAGGTCGATGATCAGCCGCACGCTGCCGGGCTGCTGCACGAACTGGCCGATCGACAGGCCGGCGACCGGCGCCGCGCCAGGCCGGGCGAAGTACAGGTCCAGCAGGAAGGCGCTGATGCCGAACGCGCCCAGCGGCACCAGGCCGATTTCCACGGTGCGGCCGGACAGCCGTTCGCACAGCAGCGAGCCCACACCGGTGCCGATCGAAAACAGCGCCAGCGCGAATACGTAAAGGTCCTGCTGGCCGCCCAGGTTGAGCTGCGCATAGGTGGGCAGCTGCGCGGTCAGCACGGTGCCGATGAACCAGAACCACGACACGCCCAGCACCGAGTTGCGCACCGCCAGCGTGCGCCGGGTCAGGCGCATGATGGCGCGCGATTCGGGAATGGGGTTCCAGTTGATCTTCAACTCGGGCGCGCCGGCATCCACGCGCGGTACCAGCCGCGCCACCAGGTTGCCGGTCACCGCAATCGCAATCACCGCAGTGGCCGCAGCCTCCGGCCCATGACTGCCGGCGATCTGGAAGATCAGCCCGCCGAAGATCATACCGCACAGGATCGAAATCGAGGTCCCCATTTCGACCAGGCCATTGCCGCCGGTGAGTTCTTCCGGCTTCAGCACCGAGGGCAGGATCGAATATTTCACTGGCCCGAACAGCGTGGACTGCAGGCCGGTGCAGAACAGCGCAACCAGCAGGATCACCATGTTCTCGGTGATGAAGCCCACCGCAGCCAGCGACATGATGGCGATCTCCATCGTGGTGGTGATCACGATGAGCTTCTGCTTTTCCAGCTTCTCGGCGATCTGCCCGGCCAGCGCGGAGAACAGGAAGTACGGCAGGATGAACAAGGCCGGCGCCAGGTTCGTATACAGCGTGCGCTGGGCGGCATCGATGCCGAGATAGAACAGCAGGCCGATGATGGCCTGCCGATAGACGTTGTCGTTGAACGCGCCCAGCGCCTGGACAGCGAAGAACGGCAAGAAGCGGCGCTGCCTGAGCAGGGCGAACTGACTGTGACCGGACATGCAGTTTCCTTTGCGAACGCGCGCAGCCTAGCAGGCTTCCATGGCGTGCTGGTGGATGGCGGCTGCGCTCAGCGGCTTCTACGTGCTGGTGGCCTGCGTTGCGCGAGCTGGGCGCGCAGCAAGGCCACGAAGGCGCGTGCGGCCGGGCTGGGGTCGGGCCGCCACACTGCGTAGGTCAGAAAGCGGTAGCGCTCCTTCAAGGCCACCGTGAACACGCCGCGCATGGCCTCGGCCATGGTCTGCGGGACGATGCCCACGCCGAGGTTGGCAGCGACCAGTTCGCGCACCAGATCGGCATGGGTGACTTCGTACTGCTGGCGTTGCCGCAGGCCCCCCTGCGCAAACGCAGCATCGATGATGCCGCGCACGCCGGCACCGGGAACCAGCCCGGCCATCGGTTCGTCATCCAGCTCGGCCAGCGCCACCCGCTTGCGCGCGGCAAAGCGGTGGCCGGGCGCCACGATCAAGGCTAGCGCCTCTTCATGCAGCAGCAGGCGCTGCGCCGGCACCGCAAGCTGCGGGCCGACACCGACCAGGGCGACATCTAGCCGGCCTTCGCCCAGATCGTGCAGCAAGGCCTCGCTCATGGCGGTGCGCAGATGCACGTCCACCCGCGCATGCGCGCTGCGGAACTGATGCAGCAACGCTGGCAGTTGCACGGTGGTGAGCGAGGAAATCTGCCCCAACGCCAGCCGCCCACGCACGGTGCCCAGGGCCTGCGCCATTTCCTCGTGCAGGCGCTCGGCAGCGCGCAGGGTCTGGCGGGCGTTGTGCAGGAACACCTCGCCGGCGGTAGTGGGCCGCACCTGGCGGGTGCCGCGTTCGAACAGGCGTGCGCCGAAGGTCTCTTCGATCTTGGCGACCTGGTGACTGAGCGCCGATTGCACGGTGTTGCAGCGGCGCGCAGCAGCGGTGAAGCCGCCTTCTTCGGCGACGGCTACGGCAAATTCCAATTGGCGCAAGGTCAGCATGCAATCTCGAAACACGATGGCAACGGTGAAAACAATACATTGGAAAGATGCCTGCCGGCTGCCCACACTGTGCGCATTCCTTGACCAGGCAGCCGCCATGCAGACCGAGCCTACCTCCCACCCGCCCTTGCCCCGCCGCCTGGTGCTGCTGATGGCGGCCGCCACCGGGTTGGCGGTGGCGAGCAATTACTACGCCCAGCCGCTGCTGGAAACGCTGGCGCAGGCGTTCGGCATCCAGGTGCGCAGTGCCGGTGCGGTGGTCACGGCGGCGCAGCTGGCCTACGCGGCGGGGCTGCTGTTGCTGGTGCCACTGGGCGACCGGCTGGAGCGACGCGGCCTGATCGTGGGCCTGTTCGTCCTGAGCGCGCTTGGGCTGTTGGTGAGCGCCAGTTCGCACAGCTTTGCGATGTTGTTGGTGGGTACCATCGTGACCGGCGCCAGCTCGGTGGCGGCGCAGATCCTGGTGCCGTTTGCCGCCACGCTGGCGGCGCCTCACGAGCGTGGCCGGGTGATCGGGACGGTGATGAGCGGGTTGCTGCTGGGGATCCTGCTGGCGCGCACCGCCGCCGGCGTGCTGGCCGGCGTTGGCGGCTGGCACACGGTGTACTGGATCGCCTCGGTTGCGTTGTTGCTCACCGCCGGGCTGTTGTGGCGCGGGCTGCCGCGCCATCCCGGCAATGCGCAACTGGCGTATCCGCAGTTGGTGGGCTCGGTGCTGACGCTGCTGCGCGACGATGCGGTGCTGCGTTCGCGCGCGGTGCTGGGCGGGCTGATCTTTGCCGGCTTCAGCATGTTCTGGACCACGCTGGCGTTTTTGTTGTCCGGGCCGAGCTATGGCTACGGCACTGCGGTGATTGGCTTGTTCGGCCTGATCGGTGCGGCCGGTGCACTGGCGGCCAATCGCTCCGGGCATTGGTCCGATCGCGGCCATGGTGACCGCGTGAGCTGGGGCGGGCTGGCGATGTTGCTGCTGTCGTGGGGCTTGCTGGCGTTTGCGCCGCAGTCGATCGCGTTGCTGATCGTCGGCGTGCTGCTGCTGGATATCGCAGTGCAGGGCGTGCATATCGCCAACCAGAGCGTGATCTACCAGCGCAACCCGGCGGCGCGCAATCGCATCACCTCGGCCTACATCACCTGCTATTTCATCGGGGGTGCGGTGGGGTCGACGTTGGGCACGGCGGCGTATGCGCAGGCCGGGTGGATGGGGGTGGTGATCGGCGGCGCGGTCCTGGCTGCAGCGGCATTGGGTTGGGTGGGGCTGAGCGTGGCGCGCAAGCAATGGAAGTGAGCGCAACCGCTGGCGACAACGCAGCGAACGCACGAAGCCGGCGATTGCGCGGCATCACCATGTTCCACATCGCCTACCGTATCGAGGCTGCATGGGCGGCGCGGCGTCCACCCGTGCCGCTGACGGCCAACCCCCGAGAAACGCCCTGTGGCGCGCCGATACCGCGTTGCATGGCAAGCCTGGGCCGCAGCGCACGCCTTGTCTCGACGCGCCACGACACGCTTCGCACTCGTCTCAAGGGACATGACACGCCTTAGGCCTTGGCAGTCGCCAGACGCGGCGCGCGCTCTGCCGGTGCCGTTGTCACTGCCAGCGCGGCAGCGCGCAACTTGGGCAGCAGGCGCGGCGTCGATGCCAGCTGGTCGCGCACCAGGCGTTGCTTGGGCGGTAACTGCACGTGGTGATGTTCCAGCGCCTCGGCGGTGGCCAGTTCTTCGCTTTCGTCATGCGCCGGCAGCGGTTGCCGTTGGCCAAGGGCGCTGGCGATCTCGCTCAGTGCGCGCTGCAGATACTCGCCGGCGTGCGCGATGGTGGCATCGTGTTCGCCCTCCAGCGCGGCGCGGTGCGCGCCCAGTGCCGACAGATAGCCGAGCAAGGTGTTGGACAGCGCCAGGAAGCGAAAGCCCGCATCCAGATTGCGCCGATAGCGGCCGGGTTCGCGCAGCATGTTGGATAACGCCACCGACAACGCGGCATCGGCGTTGTGCATGTCGCGGCGCGCAATGCGGTAGGGCAGGTCGTCGCGCTTGCCGCTGGCGTACTGCTCCAGCACCTGGGCCAGATATCGCGCGCAGCTGGCCAGCACCGTGGCCATCACCTGGTTCAGCCGGCGGCCCTGCCAGTCCGGCAGGATCAGGAACGAGGCGGCCGCGGCAATCGCGCAACCAATCAGGGTGTCGATCAGGCGCGGCCAGATCAGCACGAAGCCATCGCCCAGCAGGTTGAAGCAGAACAGCGCCATCACCGTGATGCCGGCGGTGGCCAGCATGTAGCGATCGGTGCGGGTGATGAAGAACACCAGCGCGCCGGCCAGCGCCAGCAACAGTTGCACTTCGGTGCCGGGGAACAGCTGCATCAGCGCCCAGGTGGCGACCAGGCCGATCAAGGTGCCGGCAATGCGCTGCACCAGCCGCAAGCGCGTGGCGCCGTAGTTGGGCCGGCAGACGAATGCGGTGGTGAGCAGGATCCAGTAGCCGTTGTCGGCATGGATGGATTGCATGATGGCGTAGCCCACCAGCAGCGCGATGGCCATGCGCAGGCCGTGGCGGAACAGCACCGAGCCGGGTGTGAGTTGCTGCACCAGCCGCGCACCCATTTCGCGCAAGGTATGCGGCGAGGAGTCGCGCAGCCGGGTGTCGAGGTTGTCGCTGGTGGAATCGGATTGCGCCGCTTCCGACAACCTGCGTTCGATGCTCTGCAGGTTGGTCACCAGCAGTTCCAGCGCGCCGAGCAGGCGGGCCAGTGCGGGGTCGGCGCGCGCGTGCAGATAGTCCAGCGATTGGCGCAGGTCTTCGGTGGCCAGGCGGCTGCTGTCGCCGTAATCGAACGGATGGCGCAGGCGAATCGCCTCGCCCAACGCCGCGCACGCTTTGCCTTGCAGGGCGAGCAGGCGCTGGCAGCGATACAGCACGTCGCTGTGGAAGAACGCGTCGGTCAGCGCCTCGTAGGGATAGTGCGAGGAGCTGGCGCGCTCATGGAAGTCCTGGGCCATGTAATACAGGCGGAAATACAGGCCCGATTGCACGCCCGGCCGCCCCGAGCGGCCGAAGCGGCTCATGATGGCGGTCTTGGCCGCATTGAGCGCGCCAACCACCTTGGCGTTCTGCTCGGCCAGCGCCAGCCGGCGTGCATGCAGGTCGCTCTGGCGCACCGGTTCGAACAGATCGGCCTTGAGCTTGAGGTAGCGGCCCAACTCGAAAAACAGCCGCGACAGCCGCTCGCGCACTGGGCGATTGGCGAACAAGATGGTCCACAGGATCGACAGCACGCCGTACCAGGTGGCACCGATCAGCAGCAGCGCCGCGCCGTGCCAGGCGATCAGCGGATCGTGGCTGCCATGCTGGTCCATGCCGATCATGGCGTAGATCGACAAGGCCACCGTGGCCTGCGCGATCGAGGCATAGCGCTCGCCCAGCGCACCGAGCAGGGTCAGCGAGAACGTGGCCAACGCCATGCCCAGCACGAACGGTAATGGGTACGGAAACAGCACCACCACGGCGGCGGCTGCGGCGGCGAAACACAGCAGCGAGAGCAGCACCGATTTGATGCGGCCCAGCCAGTTGTCGTCGGTCTCGGCAATGGCGCTGGCAATGGCGCCCAGAAACAGCGCCGGCACCGCAGTGAGCTGTTGCCAGTGCCAGCACACGCCCATCGCCACCGCCAACGCGATGAACACACGCAGGCCATAGCTGGCCTTTTCATGAGCCCACAAACGGCTTAAGCGGGTTTCGAAGGAGGGAGTGGCCACGGTCTCTACAAGGCGGGGAGCCCGGGCATTATTGCCGCAGCTACGCGCCGGCGGTGTGGACGACGGCTAGTTCTTTGTCAGTAGCCGGCAGCTGTGCGGACTGGAGCGGAGTGCACGATTGCGCCGCAACCCCCGCTGCAGGCGCTGCGCGCAGCCATGCGAACTGCGCGTCCGCCCAGCTGCACGGCCGTCGTTCGCGCTTGGCGACCTTGCAACCTGTGGCTGCGCGCTTGAACAGCGCCTTGTCGGTGAGTACCAGCAAGCTGTTGCGCTGTTCGGCCGATACCAAGGGGTGTTCGAGCTTGCCCCCTCCGCCCTTCAGGCAGCTTCCCCCGCCGGCGGGAAAGGACGCGGTTCAGCCCTGCGCCTGCCGCTCGCGGGCGATGGCCCGCCAGCCGATGTCGCTGCGCTGGAAGGCGTTGGGCCAGTGGATCGGCTCGAGGCCGGCATAGGCGTTGCGCTGGGCGTCCCGCACGCTGTCGCCCAGCGCCGCAACGCACAGCACGCGGCCACCGGCGCTGATCACCTCGCCGGCGGCATTCAGCGCAGTGCCGGCGTGGAAAACCTTGGCGCTGGCCGGCACCGCGTCCAGCCCGGTGATGACCTCCCCGGTGACCGGGGTGTCCGGGTAAGGCTTGGCAGCGATGACCACGCCCAGCGACGGGCGCGGGTCCCACTGCGCGTGCGCGCCATCGAGCTTGCCGTCGATGGCCGCGTCGAGCAGATCGACCAGATCCGACCGCAGGCGCAGCATCACCGGCTGGGTTTCCGGGTCGCCGAAGCGCACGTTGAATTCGATCACCTTCGGCGCGCCGTGCGCATCGATCATCAGCCCGGCATACAGAAAGCCGGTGAACGGCACGCCGTCGGCGATCATGCCCTGCACGGTCGGCTCGACCACCTCGCGCATCACCCGCGCATGCACCTCGGGCGTGACCACCGGCGCCGGCGAGTAGGCGCCCATGCCGCCGGTATTGGGGCCGGTGTCGCCGTCGCCGACGCGTTTGTGGTCCTGGCTGGTCGCCATCGGCAGGGCATGTTTGCCATCGACCATCGAGATGAAGCTGGCTTCTTCGCCATCGAGGAATTCCTCGATGACCACGCGTGCGCCGGCATCGCCGAACGCATTGCCCGAGAGCATGTCGCGCACCGCCTCTTCGGCCTCGGCCAAGGTCATCGCCACAATCACGCCCTTGCCGGCAGCCAGGCCATCGGCCTTGACCACGATCGGCGCGCCTTTCTCGCGCACATACGCCAGCGCGGCGTCCACGTCGGTGTGCACGGCGTAATACGCGGTGGGGATGCCATGGCGGGCCAGGAAATCCTTGGCGAAGGCCTTGCTGCCTTCCAGCTGCGCGGCCTTGGCGGTGGGCCCGAAGATGCGCAGGCCGGCGGCATGGAAGCGGTCGACCACGCCCAGCACCAGCGGCACTTCCGGGCCGACCACGGTGAGCGCGACGGCTTCGCGCTGCGTCAGGGCGAGCAGCCCGTCTAGGTCGTCGACCTTGATCGCGACATTGCGGCATTTGGCTTCGGTGGCGGTGCCGGCGTTGCCCGGTGCCACCAGCACCTCGCTCACGTGCGCGGACTGCGCGATCTTCCAGGCCAGGGCGTGTTCACGGCCGCCGGAGCCGATGACGAGGATTTTCATGCCTCAATTCCTAACAGTTTCAATGCTGGTTTTGCTAAGCCCTTCAAGCTTGAAGAGATGGCAATCGCATTCGCAAGGATTGACAGCCCCTTCTCAAGTTCATCAATTTTTGGGAAATTTTTTTCGATTGTTTTTACTGCGGCAAGATCAAATGTGGTTGCTTTGAATTTACTAAAAACTCCAGGGTTTCCGACAAATTCATAGTCCTCTATGGCTGCGACCAATTCGCGCAATTGCCTTACCAGTTGGATTTTCTGTTCGCGAGGAATGTCGGACTCTACAAGTAGCCGGATTGCCTCTCTCAAGTTGTCTACAGCTTCAGTGAGAATTTCGGTCGAAATCGGTGAGTCACTTAGCTTGCCCTCAATAAGCGTTGCCTGGAGCTCTAGGTAGCTCAACGTGTGATCGTCAAAGGCTTTTCGGAATCCCTCCCAGTGTGTGCCAGGATTCGTCAGCGCAGCTAAAATCTGTGTTCGCCAATGATTAGTCGAGCGCGCGCTTACTTTTGAGGAAATCGACTCAATTTCTTGCTTTGCGCTATCAGTAAGCTGGTAGATGAGGCCTATCTGGCGCAGTACGTCATTGTTGTCAGCGCTAGGAAATATCTGCTTCCAGCCTGTGTAGAAGTCTACTCCCGATCGATGGCCCGTTATCTTGACGAGGATTTCATAGAGTGCTGAAGTTGAAGAGGCTGGCATTGAACGAATCCTTTTCCTTTCTTAATAGCTCTGAGCGAAACCAATCAATGCCGGAAATGGCGCACGCCGGTAAACACCATCGCGATGCCGTGTTCGTCGGCGGCGGCGATCACCTCGCCATCGCGCATCGAACCGCCGGGCTGGATCACCGCCTTGATGCCGGCCGCAGCCGCAGCATCGATGCCGTCGCGGAACGGGAAGAACGCATCCGATGCCATCACCGAGCCGGCCACGGTGAGCTTGGCTTCCTCGGCCTTGAGTGCGGCGATCTTGGCGCTGACCACGCGGCTCATCTGCCCGGCGCCCACGCCAATGGTGCGGCTGTCCTTGGCATACACGATCGCGTTGGATTTGACGTACTTGGCCACGCGCCAGGCAAACAGCAGATCGCCCAGTTCTGCCTCGTTGGGCGCACGCTGGGTGACCACGCTCAACTCGCCCAGCGACATGCCGCGGTTGTCGGCCGACTGCATCAACAGGCCCGAGCCGATCCGCTTGGTGTCGTAGTTGTTGAGGCCATTGCCGTGCGGAATCTTGAGCACGCGCACGTTGGCCTTCTTGGTGGCGTAGTCCAGCGCACCGGCTTCGTAGTCGGGTGCGATCAGCACT
Source organism: Xanthomonas phaseoli pv. dieffenbachiae (assembly GCF_008639345.1). Classification (NCBI taxonomy): domain Bacteria; kingdom Pseudomonadati; phylum Pseudomonadota; class Gammaproteobacteria; order Lysobacterales; family Lysobacteraceae; genus Xanthomonas; species Xanthomonas phaseoli. The sequence goes on from NZ_CP041380.1 coordinate 461,478, forward strand.
TCGACGAACTGGCGGTCCAGAATGGCCTTTGCCGTCGCTGCGTCCAGGGTCTTGTTGAACGCCAGGATGCCGCCGAACGCGCTGGTGGGGTCGGTGGCGTAGGCCAACTCGTAGGCATCGCCGCAGCCCGCGCCTACTGCCACGCCGCACGGGTTGGCGTGCTTGACGATCACGCAGGCCGGCGCATCGAACTGGCGCACGCATTCCCACGCCGCATCGGCATCGGCCAGGTTGTTGTAGCTGAGTTCCTTGCCCTGCAACTGCTGGAAGGTGGCCAGCGTGCCCGGCACCGGGTACAGGTCGCGGTAGAACGCGCCGGACTGGTGCGGGTTTTCGCCGTAGCGCAGGTCCATCACCTTGACGAAGTTGGAATTGATCTGCGCCGGGAACGGGCTGCGCGTGGGCACTGCCTCGGCGCTGTCGGCCACGGCCGAGAGATAGTTGCTGATCGCCGCGTCGTACTGCGCCACGCGGTTGAACGCGGCCACCGACAGCGCAAAGCGCTTGGCCGCTGACAGCCGCCCGTCGTTTGCCTCCAACTCGGCCAGCAGGTCGGCGTACTGCGCCGGATCGGTGGCCACGGCCACGCGCGCGAAATTCTTGGCCGCGCTGCGCAACATCGCCGGGCCGCCGATGTCGATGTTTTCCACCGCATCGGCCAGGGTGCAATCGGCCTTGACCGTGACCGACTCGAATGGATACAGGTTCAGCACCAGCAGGTCGATCGGCACGATGCCGTGCTCGGCCATCACCGCTTCGTCGACACCGGCGCGTCCGAGCAGGCCGCCGTGCACCAGCGGGTGCAGGGTCTTGACGCGGCCATCCATCATTTCCGGGAAACCGGTCAGCTCGGCAACGTCTTTCACCGGCAGGCCGGCTTCGCGGATCGCCTTGGCGGTGCCGCCGGTGGACAGCAGCTCGACGTTGCGCGCCACCAGCGCGCGGGCCAGATCGATCAGGCCGGTCTTGTCGGAAACGGAGAGCAGGGCCCGGCGCACGGGCAGGAAATCAGAGGCCATCGGTGGGGGATGTCGTTGCGGAGCAGCCGATATTGTAGGCTGCGCCAGCGCTCGAATGGACTCAACACCCCGTATGGCTTCGATCTATGCACTGAAAGGACGCTTCCAGGCGCTGCTGCGGCCGATGGTGGGCGCGCTGTATCGCGGTGGCATCACCGCCAATCAGGTCACGCTGATCGCTGCGGCGGTGTCGCTGATGGTGGCGGCAGTGGTGTTGCGCGGCGGCCCCAGCTGGCCGGTGCTGTATCTGTTGCTGCCGGTGTGGATGCTGGTGCGCATGGCGCTCAATGCGGTGGACGGCATGCTGGCGCGCGAGTTCGGCCAGCAGTCGCGGCTGGGCGCCTACCTCAACGAGCTCTGCGATGTGGTGGCCGATGCGGCGTTGTACTTGAGCCTGCTTGGCGTGCCCGGTGTGAGCGCAGCCTGGCTGTGGATCTTCGCGCTGCTGGCCGCGCTGACCGAATACGCCGGCGTGCTCGGCCTGATGGTCGGCGCCAGCCGCCGCTACGACGGTCCGATGGGCAAGAGCGACCGCGCCTTCGTGATCGGCGTGCTGGGCGTTGGCCTGGCCTGTGGCTTGCTCGGTGCGCGCGGCGTCACCTGGGTCGCCATCGCCTTGAGTCTGGCCTGCACGGCCACGGTGTGGCGGCGGGTGCGCGCCGGGCTGGCGCAGGCGCCCGCAGGCACCTAGCGATCCAGTCCTGCAGCAATGCCGCTGGCCGCGCTGCTCTGTGGTGATCCCTGCGATTCAACCTTTCGATCTTTCAGGATGCTTCGATGCGCACAGTGCTAGAGCGCGAGTTCGTCAGTTTCGATGGTGTGCCACTGTTCTACCGGCATTGGCCGTTGCACGATGCCGCTGCGACCGGCACGCCGAAGGCGGTGGTGCTGCTGCATCGCGGCCATGAGCACTCTGGCCGTGTGATGCATCTGGCCGAAGAACTCGACATGCCCGACGCGCAGTTCTTCGCCTGGGACGCACGCGGCAACGGCCGCTCGCCCGGGGTGCGTGGCGATGCGCCGGGCTTCGAAGCGCTGGTGCGCGATCTGGACAGCTTCATCGCGCATCTTCGCGCCACCCACGGCATCGCGGTGCAGGACATCGTGGTGATTGCGCAAAGCGTGGGCGCGGTGGTGGCCGCCACCTGGGTGCACGATTACGCCCCGCCGCTGCGCGCGCTGGTGCTGGCATCGCCGGCGTTCAAGGTGAAGTTGTATGTACCGTTTGCACGCGCCGGGCTGGCGTTGCTGCATGCGTTGCGCGGTAACTTTTTCGTCAACAGCTACGTCAAGCCGCAATGGCTCACCCACGATACGCAGCGCGTGGAAAGCTATCGCACCGATCCGTTGATCACCCGTCCGATTTCGGTGCGCGTCTTGCTCGGCCTGTACGCGGCCGCCGATCGCGTGGTGGACGATGCGCAGGCCATTACCGTGCCGACCCAGTTGCTGGTCTCCGGTTCGGATTTTGTGGTGCATCGCGGCCCGCAGGACCGCTTCTACGAAAACCTGCGCGCGCCGATCAAGCAGCGTCACTGGTTGCCGGGGTTCTTCCACGACACCCTGGGCGAACGCGATCGCGCGATGGCCGTCGCGCATATCCGCCAGTTCGTCCAAGCGCGTTTTGCGCAACCGCCGGTACGTGCCGCGCTGCGCGATGCGCACCGTGCCGGGCCCAGTTTCGAAGAGGCCGAACGGCTGGCCTGGCCACCGCAGCGCAATAGCCTGCAGGACCTGCGCTGGCGTGGCGTGCGTGCCGGCCTGCGCCTGGGCGGCAAGCTCTCCGAGGCATCGCGCTTGGGTTGCAGACCGGTTTCGATTCCGGCAGCACGCTGGATTACATCTATCGCAATCAGGCACGTGGTCGCGGGCCGCTGGGCCGCATGATCGACCGCACGTATCTCAACGCGATCGGTTGGCGCGGCATCCGCATCCGCGGCAGCCATCTGGGCGAATTGCTGCGCGATGCAGCGGCGCGCTTGCGTGGCGCCGGCAAGCCGGTACGCGTGCTGGACATCGCCGCCGGGCATGGCCGCTATGTGCTGCAGGCGCTGGGCAGCGGCGTACAGCGTGCCGATGCGATCGTGCTGCGCGACTTCAGCCCGCTCAACGTGACCCAGGGCACTGCGTTGATCCAGACGCTGGGCGCTGGCAACATCGCGCGTTTCGAGCAGGGCGATGCGTTCGACCCGGCAGCGCTGGCAGCAGTGCAACCGGCGCCGACGCTGGCGGTGGTATCGGGCCTGTACGAGCTGTTTGCCGACAACGACCAGGTCGCGCGCTCGCTGGCTGGCCTGGCCGCGGCGGTGCAGCCGGGCGGTTATCTGCTCTACACCGGTCAGCCCTGGCATCCGCAGCTGGAATTCATTGCGCGCGCACTGACCAGTCACCGCGATGGCGTGGCCTGGGTGATGCGCCGGCGCAGCCAGCAGGAGATGGATGGCCTGGTGGAAGCGGCGGGCTTTCGCAAGGTGGCGCAACGCATCGATGCATTCGGCATCTTCACCGTGTCGATGGCGCAGCGAATCGACGCATGAGCCAAGTTGCGCGCCCATTCGGCCGTGCCGCGCTGTGGCTGGCGTTGCTGGGGCCGTTCTTCTTCCTCAGCTACGGCCTGGCCAACACGCTGGCCGGGCGGGCGGCGCAGGTGCCATCGGTGGTGTTCGGCTGGGAACACGGCGTGCCGTTCTGGCCGTGGACCATCGTGCCGTACTGGTCGATCGATGTGTTCTACGCGGTCTCGTTTTTTGTCTGTCGCACGCGTCGCGAGCTGGACACGCATGCACGACGCCTGCTCAGTGCCCAGCTGATCTGCGTGGCGTGTTTCTTGTTGTGGCCGTTGCGCTACAGCTTCGTACGGCCTCAGACCGAGGGCGTGTTCGGTTGGCTGTTCGCGGTGCTGCTGGGCTTCGACAAACCATTCAATCAGGCGCCATCGCTGCACATCGTGCTGTTGGTGGTGCTGTGGGTGCGCTATGCGCAGCATCTTTGCGGGGTGTGGCGCTGGCTGCTGCATGGCTGGTTCGCACTGATCGGGGTGTCGGTGCTGACCACCTACCAGCATCACTTTCTCGATATTCCCACCGGGCTCGCGGTGGGCTGGCTCTGCGTGTGGCTATGGCCGGAGCGGATCGCCGCACCGTTTGCGCAGGCACGGTGTGCACGCGACCTGCGTCGCTGGCGCCTGGCCGTGATGTATCTGGCCGGCGCGTTGGTCAGCGCTGCGCTGGCGCTGTGGAGCGGCGGTGCAGCCCTGTGGTTGCTGTGGATCACCCTGGCCTTGCTGCTGGTTGCGTTGAATTACGCTCTGCTTGGCCCGGGCGGATTCCAGAAGCGCAGCGATGGGCGCCTGAGTCTTGCCGCGCGCTGGTTGTATGCACCATACCTGTTGGCGGCCTGGTGCAACTCGCGACTGTGGACGCGGCGTGCGCCGTCGCCGCGCGCGGTCTGCGATGGCGTGTGGCTGGGGCGGATTCCGTTGCCCGGCCAGCGCGACAAACGTGCCGCGGTGGTGGACGTGTGTGCAGAGCTCTCGTTGTACGCCGCGCAGGCGCAGGATCGTGTGGTGCCGATGCTCGATCTGGTCGCACCGTCGCCGGCGCAGTTGCGCGAGGCCGCGCAGGCGATCGCGCAGGCGCAGGCGATCGGGCCGGTGCTGGTGTGTTGTGCATTGGGCTATTCGCGCAGTGCTGCCAGTGTGGCCACCTGGCTGGTGCGCAGCGGTCGCGCCCAGGACGCGGCTGCGGCCATCGCACAGCTACGCACCGTGCAGCCGTCGATCGTGCTCGGGCATGCGCATCGCGCGGCTATCGTGGTGGCATGCGATGTTCATGACGGCGACAACATCCCCGAACGGAGAGTGCAATGAATCCCTCCCCGCTGACCTTGGCGACCATGCGCGCAGTGCTGCGCCAGGGTGCAGCACTGGACCGCTTTTCACTGCTGCTGCTGGCGGCGGCCATCGGCTTGCTCGGTGTTGCGCAGGCGCCGCCCTTGGTTGAGTTGAGCTATGCCATCAGCGTGCTGGCCGGTGTGGTGCAGCGCTATTGGGCGTTTCGCGTGGGCCTGGATGCCGACCTGCTGGCGGCCTCCATCGCGCATCTCGAACGCTGCGGCGGCACCGAGCAAGACGCCGCGCACCAGCTCGATGCGGCCATGCATGCCATTGGCCTGGTGGCGAAGCGTGCACCCACCCGCGACTGGGCATCGCGCTGGACCGGCATGCGCCGCCTGCTGCGTTGGCAGTTGGCAAGCGTGGTGGTGCAACTGCTGTTGGTGGCTGCGGCGCTCGCCCTCAGGATGTTCAGATGAACAACGCACCCGATTCCGCCCAGCGCGAACCGCGCCACGCCACACCCGCGCAGCGGGCGCTGTGGCAACGGCTGCAGGGCTATCGTTTTGGCCAGGACGAAGCAGCGTTTGCCGCCTTTGTTCGGCGCGTGGCCAAGCAGGCACAGTGCACCACCGCGCAAGCGCAGGCCTTGGTGGAGGAGTACCGACGGTTCTGTTTTCTTGCCTGCACCGACTCCCACGACGTCACCCCCAGCCCGTTGGTCGACCAGGTCTGGCACACGCATCTGACCGACACCCGCGAGTACTGGCAGCAGTTCTGCCCGCACGTGCTGCAGACCACGTTGCATCATCAACCCGGACGCGGCGATGCCGGTGAGGACGCGCGGTTCCAGGCGCAGTACCGCCAGACGCTAGAGCGTTACCGCACGCAGTTTGGCGAGCCGCCGGCGCAATGGTGGCCTGCGGCGCGACCTCAGCAATCGACGTTGCATCCGCCGCACGAGGACGCTGCCGAACAGACCTTGCAGGCCTTGCGTGGAGCGCCGCAATTCGCTGGGCCACAGTGCGGTGTGCCGTATGCCGTCGTCGCGTGGGCAATCATCGCGGTGGCAGTGGGCATGGCCTGTCGCTCGGCCAATGGCGGGGCGCTGTCGCCGCTGCACTGGCGCGGCGTGTATTTCCTGCCGCTGTTCATCGCGCTGATCGGTCTGGCCTGGTCGATGGCGGCATGGTTGCGACGGGTGCTGCGCCGCGGTCGCACCGCGGCAGCAGTGGATGCCAGCGAGCTTGCATATCTGGGCGGCGGTGCCGATCGCGTGGCCGACCTGTGGTTCACCGAGTTACTGGTGCGCAATGCGGTGTATCTGGAGCGCGATGCCACCGAACCGGCGCGTTACTGGGTACGCTGCCACCGGCAGATCGCAGTGCCGCCTGCGCTGCAGCCGGCACTGGAAGCGGTGCGCACCACCGAAGACCCGGTGGGGGCCTTGCGCGCGTTGCGTGCGCTGGCCGCACCGCTGGAGCAGCGCTTGATCGACAAGGGCCTGTGGCTGAGCCAGGCGTGGGCACGCGTGGTGCGTCTGGCATGTACCGTGCCGGTGGCGCTGGTATGGCTGCTTGGCGTGTGCAAGCTGGTCATCGGCGTGCAGGGCAACCATCCGGTGGGCTATCTGCTGTGTCTGATGGTGCTGACCACCTTGCTGGTCCTGGGCTTTGCGCTGGTGCGCGTGCGGCGCACGCTCGGCGGCGAAGCCCGCCTTGCGACATTGCGTCAGACGCGGCGACGCGATGCCGCGCGCACCGGCGGCGATCCAGGCGAGGTGGTGGCGCTGTACGGCACTGCGGCACTGATCGGAACCCCGTGGGCCGACTACCACAGCTTGCGTGCGCCGCACGGTCACGCCGGTGGCAGTGGCAGCAGCTGCGGCGGGGGCGGTGGCGACAGTGGCGGCGATGGCGGTAGCAGCGATGGCGGCGGCTGTGGCGGCTGCGGCGGAGGAGGCGACTGATGCAACACCGGCGGCTGCACTGGGCGCGCGTGCTGCGCGGGCGTGGCGCCACGCCCAATGGCGTGTCGTGGGTGGGCATCGCATGTGCGGCGCTGGCCGGGCTGATGTTCTACATCGGCTTGAGCGCGCCTGCGCGCGAAGGAGCCATGCCACTGCTGCTGGCGGTGCTCGGGCTGCAGGGCCGGCTGTGGTGCAACCGCATGGATGGTGTGCTGGCACGCCAGGCGCGCATGGTCTCGCGCGCCGGTGAGGTCTACAACGACGCGCCCGATCGGTTGTCCGATGTGCTGGTCTGCGTGGGCCTGGGCTACGGACTGCAGTCTGGCCTGCCGTGGGCTGCGCACCTGGGGTGGGCGGCGGCGCTGTGCTGCGTGGCCACCGCGTATGTGCGCATGCTGGGCCTGGCCTGCGGCACGCCAGAGCCGCGGCAGGGGCCGATGAGCCGCGTGCAACGCATGCAGTGGTTGTCGCTGGCAGGCGCGCTGGCCTTGCTGCTGCAATGGATGGGCCAGCCGCGTCTTGCGGCCTGGTTGCTGATCGGAGCGCTGGCGGTGTTGATCGTCGGTGCCTTGCTGACGGTAGCGGTACGACTGCGCACGATCGTGCGCACCCTGGAGCAGAGATGATTGCCCGTTTGATCGCGCGCGGCTGCAGCGGCGCCATTCGTACCCTGACCGGCGCGCGTGCGTTGTGGCGCGGTTGCGCGCCCTCCAACGAACGCCGCGTGTATTACGGCAACCACGCAAGCCACGGCGATTTCGTGCTGATCTGGTCATCGCTGCCGGCCAGCCTGCGCCGCGAAGTGCGCCCGGTGGCGGCGGCCGACTACTGGCAGCGCACCGCACTGCGGCGCTATCTGATCCATGCGGTCTTCAACGGCGTGTTGATCGAACGCGACCCGGCGCAACGCACGCGCGACCCGATCGCATGCCTGTGCGATGCGGTGGATGCCGGCGATTCGTTGATCCTGTTTCCCGAAGGCACGCGCAACCCGGATGAGGGGGTGCTGCCGTTCAAGAGCGGGCTGTATCACCTGGCACGGCAACGCCCGGAACTGGAGTTCGTGCCGGTGTGGATCGATAACCTCAAGCGCGTGATGCCCAAGGGCAAGTGGTTGCCGTTGCCGCTGCTGTGTACCACCACCTTTGGTGCGCCGTTGCGCCTGGATGCGGACGAAACCAAGGATGCGTTTCTGGCGCGTGCACGTGCGGCGTTGCTGGCGTTGTCGCCGGATCAATTGGAGACCCGCGCATGAGCCTGTATGTGTATAGCGGGCAGTTGCAGCAGTCTTCGATGCATCAGCAGACGGTGTGGCTGTTCAGCGGTATCGCGCTGGTGCTGGCAATCGCCACGCTGATTTCCGAAACCCTGCGCTGGCGCGCACGCGAACGCCCCAGCGCCGTGCTGGATAACCTGGTCGCCCGCATCCGTGCGTGGTGGGTGATGGCCGCGGTGGTCGGCCTTGCGTTCGTGTTTGGTCGCGCCGGCGTGATCGGCTTGTTCGCGCTGGTGTCGTTGTTTGCGCTGCGCGAGTTCATCACCTTGACCCCGACCCGGCGTGGCGACTACTACGCATTACTGGCCGCGTTCTACATCGTGCTGCCGTGGCAATACGGCCTGGTGTGGACCGGCTGGTACGGCATGTACACCTTGCTGATTCCGGTCTACGCGTTTTTGGTGTTACCCATCCTGGCCACCATCGGCGGCGACACCACGCGTTATCTGGAACGCACCGCCAAAGTGCAGTGGGGCCTGATGATCTGCGTGTTCTGCATTTCGCATGTGCCGGCGCTGTTGAACCTGGACATTCCCGGTTATGCCGGGCGCAATCTGCTGCTGATCGCCTTCCTGGTGATCGTGGTGCAGTCCTCGGACGTGCTGCAGTACGTGTGGGGCAAACTGGCCGGGCGCCACTTGATCGCGCCGAAATTGTCGCCGTCCAAAACGGTGGAAGGATTCATCGGCGGCGTGTTGTCGGCCAGCCTGCTCGGCATGGCGCTGTGGTGGATCACCCCGTTCGCGCCGTGGCATGCCTTCGGCCTGGCGTTGGTGGCCAACCTGATGGGATTTTTCGGCGGGTTGGTGATGTCGGCGATCAAGCGCGATCGCGGCATCAAGGATTGGGGCCACATGATCGAAGGTCACGGCGGCGTGCTGGATCGCCTGGATTCGGTCTGCTTCGCCGCGCCGGTGTTTTTCCACCTGATTCGCTATGGCTGGGCGTGATCGCCTGCAACATTGCTCGTCAGAAGATCGCAACATGTGCATCGCGTGCCGTTGGCACCTGCAGCATCGGATCTGCGCAGCGCGTCGGTCGGCCGCCGCGTCTGGCCAACCGGAAGGCTGACCCGCACGAAACCACGCCGTGACCGGGAACCCGTGCCCGCACCGTCTGGCAGAAGCACGCTTTTACGATTCCCGATTCCCGATTCCCGATTCCCGATTCCCGATTCCCGAATCCCGAATCCCGAATCCCGAATCCCGAATCCCGAATCCCGAATCCCGGGCCTACGTCAGCCCGTACTCCTTGAGCTTCTTGCGCAAGGTCGCCCGGTGAATGCCCAGCAGCGCCGCAGCGCGGCTCTGGTTGCCTTCGCAATGGTTGAGCACTTCCACGAACAACGGGATCTCCATCTCGCGCAGCACGATTTCGTAAACATCGTCCGCGTCGCTGCCGTCCAGGTCGCGCAGATAACGGCGAACGGACTGGGCCACGTGTTCGCGCAGGGGCGACTTCGGGGCGCCACGACTGGTGTCAGGACGAGAGGGGGCTGCGTTCAAAGGAGGTTCCCAGTGTCACGAAGCCGGGACGCGTGGCCGGCGAGGGGGAGTGAGTCTAGCGCGTGACCTGATCGCTCGCCACGCCCATGTGGCGGTCGCGCCCGTTCACCGGAAGTCGAAACTGAAGGCGGCAGTGCTCGCGGCCGGCTCGCGCACCCGAAACGCGACCTGCACTGCCTGACCTGGCGCCAGCGTGTCCTGCACAGGCGGCGATGGTCCCAGATACTCCTGCGGCGACAGGATGCGGGTGCCGATCACCCGGCCGTCGGCATCGGACAGCGACAGCTGCAGCCACGGCCAGGCCTGTGCCCAGCGCGCGTCGTTGCGGAAGCTGGCCTGGATCTGCAACACCCCGGCCATACCAGGCAGCGGGCGCACGTCGCGGTTGAGCAGGGTCAGCGCCTCCGGCTCGCGCCAGGCCGGCAGGCTGCAGCGCGCCAGCGTGCAGGCCGTGCCGACCAGCGGCCGCCAGCGGGCGTTGGCGGCCAGGTGCGCGCGGTCGGCGATGACGATCTGCACTCCGAGCACGCCGACCAGCCCGACCAGCAGCGCCCACTGGCGCCCGCTGGCGCGCAGCCGCGGCCGGGCGATGCCACGCCGCGCAAAGGCGGGCGCGGCCAAGGCGGGAGTGGGCAAGGGCTGCAATTGCGCAGCGGTGGTGCGGGGCGGCGCGACGCCGGCATCGGACGGCGCGTCCTCGCCTGCCGATGCGCTGCCCGTGCCGAGTTCGGTGGTTGCCGGGTCGGGATGGCTGGAGGGCTGGCCCGGCTGCAGCCTGCCTTCGGGTGTGTTCGCCGTCTGCTCGCTGGCGCTGGTGTCGGCTTGTGTCGCGGCCGCCGCTGTCGCCACAGCCGCTGTCGATCCCGCCGGCGCTGCTGGCGTTGCGACTGGAGCCTCGCCTGCCAGCGGGCTCGGCGTACCCGCTGCATCCCGAGACGACAGGTCTGCAGGCGCTGACGCACGGAGCGCGCGTTGCTGCGCGGAATGCAACGGGGCAGGTGCAGTCCGCGCGGTGTGGTCCTGGAGCGCGTCAGCACCGGCCGCGGCCAGCCCGTCGTCGCCCGCTTGGCCATCGCTGGCGGCCGACACCGGGCGAGATGGATCGAGCATCCCATCAGGGACGTGTCCGGTTGCGGGCGCGGTCGCCGAAGCGGACGGCATCGCGCTGCCGGGCGCGGGCAGTTGCGGCTGGCCGGACACCGGCGCCTGGAGACCAGCGTGCCCGGGCGCAGCCGCTGCGCGCTGCGGCGATGGCGCCACCGCTGCAGCAGGCGATGGCACGTGCGGCGCCGGTAGCGCGTCCACCTGCGGCGGTGTTGCCGGCGGCAACGCGGGGCCCGCGGCCGGTGCGGCCTGCTCCCACGGCTCCCCAGGCGGAACCACCGGGGTCGGAACCAGCGGCGGAGCAGCCGGCGTCGCACGCAGGAACGTGGCCAGGGGGCGGCGCGGTGGCGGAGTCTCGGACATCGGCAGGCGTGCAGCGGGAAGACCCCTATTCAACCACGCGCACGTCCACCGGCGAACCTGTGCCGATGGCGATGCGATCGAGCCGCAGCGCGCATGCCTGCAGGTGTTCGTCTCCGGCCCACACGGTCATGGCCCCGTCTGCGCCGATGTCGACGCAAGGCGCGCAGCGCATGCCTTCTCCGATAACGGCCGCCTCCACATCTACGCAAGCCGACCAATACGGCCAGGCGCATCCAGGATCAGGAGACGACAGCTAGCGGAAACACGGCCTTGGAATTTCGGCGCCGATCACGTCAGCTCGCCGATTCCCGATTCCCGATTCCCGATTCCCAATTCCCAATTCCCAATTCCCGATTCCCGATTCCCGATTCCCGATTCACCGCCTGCGCCGCGTCTTGCCTTCGGCCAGCAACAGATCCAACAGGCCGGCGCGCTGGCGCGGCGTCAGGGTGTCGAAACGCGTCAGCAGCACGCGTTGCTGGTCATCCAGGCGGCGGTACTGCGCCGGTTCTTCAGCGATGGCCGACACCGGCGGGCCAAACACGCGGTCGCCGCGGCCGGTGGCCAGGTATTCGAACGCCATGCCGCTGCGCCTGGCCAGGCCGATCAGGTTTTCCACCGACGGTGCGGTGCCTTCGGCCATCTCCCATTGCGCCACCGCGCTGCGGGTGACACCCAGCTCGCCGGCCAGGGCTTCCTGGGTCAGCTTGGTGAGGCTGCGGGCTTCGCGTACTCGTTCGTACAGCTTGCTCACACGGCACCGTTGGAGGGCAGGCAGGGGCCGGAGATATAGCCCTAGCAGCGCCCGGAGATAGTTCGTATGACTTTCATATATCCATATGTTTGCGATACTGTCTGTCGATCCATGATGGTCCCATCACAGCGAACTCAAGGAGGATGTTCATGGTCGAGCCCGCCGGTCGGAAATCCGATCCCCAGTGGCACCGTTCGCCCCCGTCCGCCGCGCCCGCAGACGCGCCGTGGCCGGCCCATTCGCCGGTGGACCCTGCAGTCAGGCGTTTTCGTGGTGCGGCCCGGTATGCGATCTGGCGGCGTGGCGCCGAGTGGACTGCCGTGGCCGATGGTCCGCACTGGTCAGCAGCGCTGGCACCGCGCGTCTGGGCGCTACGCCAGCGGCACTGGCCGCTGCTGGCGGTGAGCGCGCTGATGTTTGTGGGGGCCGGCGCTGTGGCGCTTGCAGGTGTGCAGGCGTGGTCGCCCGTGGCCTGGACGGCGTTGCTGGCGGCCGAGGTGCTGCTGCGGGTCTGGGTGGCCCGGCAGGCCGGGCCGTGGCGCACGGCGGCGCTGCACCGCAACGGCTGGCAACCGGTGACCCGGTTGCGGGCGATCAGCGTGGCCGATGCAGTGACCACCGCGCAGATTCGCGCCGGCCGGCCACAGCGCTAGCCGGCGTGGACGATCAGCCGGATCAGCCGGATCAGCCGCGGCGCACGCCGTCGATCCGCATCCAGTCTTCGTCGCGTTCGCAGCGCAACTGTTCGAACCAGGGGGCGTAGCGTTTCAGCAAGTCGTCTTCCTGGCCGTGCAGGATGCCCGACAGCGCGATCCGTCCGCCCGGCGCCACGCGCGCGGCCAGGGTGTCGGCCAGGGCGTCCAGGGCCGAGGCCAGGATGTTGGCCACCACCACCTGGTAGGTCTGCACCGGTTCGTCTTGCGGCATGTAGACCGTCAGCTGCGCGTCCACGCCGTTGCGTTGTGCATTGTCGGCGGTCGCCAGCAGCGCCTGCGGGTCGTTGTCCACGCCGACCGCGCCGCTGGCGCCCAGCTTCAGCGCGGCGACCGCCAGGATGCCCGAGCCGCACCCGAAATCGAGCACGCTGCGGCCCTGCAGCTCGCCGCTGCCGGCCAGGCTGTCCAGCCAGCGCAGGCACAGCGCGGTGGTTTGATGGGTGCCCGAGCCGAACGCCAGGCCCGGGTCCAGCCGCACCACGGCGGCATGCGGGCCGTCCGCGGCTTCGGGCAGCGCGTGATTCCACGGCACGATAAAGGTGCGTTCGCCAAACTGCATCGGCTTGAACAGGTCCATCCAGGCGCGTTCCCAGTCGCTGTCTTCGACCATGCGAAACGCCACCTGGCTCCAGTCCAGGCCAGGATCGAAGGCTTCCAGCGCTGCCAGCACCACCAGCGCGTCGCTGTCGCCATCGAACAGCGCGGTCATCGTCAGCCGGTCCCACAGCGGCATTTCGCCCACACCGGGTTCGAGAATGGCGCGCTCGTTGCTGGTATCGGCATCGGCGTCGAGCATGGTCACGGCCAGTGCGCCCACATCGTCCAATGCGTTCTGGAAACGGGGAAGGGTGACCTCGGAACAGGAAAGCGTCAGTTCAAGAAACGGCATCGTGGCGTTGGGCAATTCGAAAGCACGCATCCTAGACCATTCGTGCCGGCGTGCCTGCCGCACCGCAGGCGACGGCATGACGCAGGCGCCGTCGACCTGGGCGGTGTGTCTTCCCCATGCAGGCGGTGAAATATGGCCTTGCCGATCAAGATGCGTCCGCTGCCAAGCGGACGGCGTGCTGCTGGCGAATGGACAATCGCTTGGTGTGGCGCTGCATGGACGCGTATCTGCGGTTGGATGTGGTGCCCTGCGTGCGGAGGGCGGTAGGCCGATGCCGCCGCACTTGACGCTGAACCGATGATGCTGCCGAGCGATCGAGCACGGGCTTGTCGACGGCCGCGTCGAGCAACCGGGACGAGACGTTGCTTCCTTGCGCAAATGTGCAGTCGCGTGCGCAGGCAGCTGCCTTGTGTGCTGCCGTGTTCCGTCCTGCCGTGCAGCGCGATGCGTGTGCGGCGATGCGTCCACCATGACACGACAGCGCTGCAACTGGGCACCGCCGCATCGGCGAGGCGACGTTGCCAACTGGCAGGCTCGGTCAGAGGCGGCTCTCTTCAAGATGCGCTGCTGTCGGATGCGCAACCTGCGAGATCGATCTCGCATTCGGAATTTGCAACCGATCAACGCAGCAGCAAGCCGGCAAGCAGCCGAGCAACATCAGCACCAACACGCAACACAGCACAAGCAAACAGCACAGCACAGCACAGCGCAGCACACAGCACACAGCACAGCGCAACCGAACGCATGCAGCGCGCCACTCACGTGCAGTCCGCGCAGGCCGTTACGCATGTCGCCCCATTCTCGACACCTCCACTGGCAGCGTCTGCTTGGCGGCGGCTGTGCGCGTGGGTGGGTGCTAGACTCCGCGCCGTCGCTGCGGGTGGTTCCGCAGCAGGGTCGCCGTCATCCATGCCGCTCGCTCGTGCCCGCCATCTCTGGCTGCTGCTTGCTCCCGCTGCGCTTGCGGCGGCCGCGTGGTGGCATGTGCGCGCGCAACCTGCCGAGCGTGATGTCGACCGCATGGTGCCGGTTGCTGCACAGGTGGCGCCGGTTGGCGCTGCCACACCGCAGCCGCACGCAGCGACCGAGCACAGCGCCGCGTTGCAGTTGCCGCATCGCGATGCGGTGGAAGCGCAACCGGATCTGTATCGCTACGCGCAGCAATTGCAGCAGCAGGTGCGTGCCGGCGATGCACAGGCCGGGTGGCGCTTGAGCCGTGTCTACGATTACTGCGCGCCCTATGCGGCCAGCCCGTCCGGCTATGCCGCCGACAGCGCATGGATCGCCGCGCAACACACGCCGGGAGTGGCAGCGATGCATGCCGCACGCGAGCGCCTGGCGCAGCGTTGCGCCGGCTTTGCCCCCGCCGACGGGCTGGGTCCGCGCATGGTTGCGCAGCAACGCCTGGCTGCGGCGCGCGCCGGCAGCCTGGCTGCCGAGGCCGCCCTGCTGGCGTTGGGCGAACCGTTGCAGGCATCGCCCGGCTACAAGCGCGCGCTGGTGCAACGCGTGCTGGCCTCGCGCGATCCCGAGGCCTATCTGGCCCTGGCCCCGGCGATGGGCGCGCGGGCCAGCGGCGATGACAGCCTGCAAGGCTATGTGGCCGGCGATCAGTTCGCCGAGCTGGCCTGGCAAGTGGCTGCATGCCGGCTGGGGCTCGATTGCAGCGCCGGCAGCACCTTGGTCACCAGTTATTGCGCCAACGCGGGCATCTGCTCGCGCGACAGCGCACAGGATTTCGTGTCGTTCGTATTCGATGCCGCGGTGCCGCGGCAGGGAGCAGACAGGGTGGATGAGATGGTCGATACATTGGTCTCCGATCCGGGAGCGCAGTCATGAATTACCGTCGGTTGGCGCATGGCGCCAAGTTCTGGTTATGGGTGGCGTTGTTCGTGGCGTATTCGGCGGCGGCAGTGAGCATCGTGATGATCGATACCGCCGATCACCGGTACCAGCCGCTGTCGGTCAAATCCACCAGCGTCACCGCCGACGAACAGCAGCGACGGCATGGCGCAAGCCAGGTCGCTGCGGTGTACCGCGCCAGCAGTGCCATGCCGTTTTCCACCTTGCCCGCTGGCTCCACGTTCCAGGTGGTGTGGCCGGACGGTTCCACCGAAACCATGACCGTGGTCGACCCGTCATCGGCCAGCGGCATCGTGCCGGTGCCCGGCAGCCAGCAGGCGCCTGCGCCGCGGCGGTGAACGGTGCGGCGCGCTGCAGATCGACACGGCCGCAGCCGCTGCGTCTGCGGTAGCGCAGGCGGCGACGGCGGCTAGCTGCGGCCGCAGCTTTCGTCATTCTCACGTGCGCAGACGACCGAGGGTCTGCAGATCGGATCCGGCGCTGGCTTGCGCCATCCGGGCGTCGAACCCACGGGCTTTATAGGAGCGCACCGGGCGCGACCGGGCTTTATCGGTAAGCCCGGTCGCGCATGGGTGCGCTCCTACGCATGGGCCGGCTGGCGAAGGGGCTGGCGGCGCGACGCAGTGTCGGCGCGATGCACCGGGGAACAACAAAAAAGCCCGGTTTCCCGGGCTTTTTTGCTTCATCGCTGCAGCGGCAGGCGCGATCAGGTCAACGCGATCGACTTGTTCTTGCGCTCGGCCAGGCGCTTTTCCAGGTAGTGGATATTCTGCCCGCCGGCCTGGAAGCCCTTGTCGCGCATGATGCGCTGCTGCAGCGGGATGTTGGTCTTGATGCCGTCCACCACCATCTCGCTCAGCGCCACGCGCATGCGTGCGATCGCGGTTTCGCGATCGGGCCCATGCACGATCAGCTTGCCGATCATCGAATCGTAGTTCGGCGGCACCTTGTAGCCGCTGTAGATGTGGGTATCCACCCGCACGCCCGGACCGCCCGGCGGATGGAAGGCGGTGATCAGGCCCGGGTTGGGCATGAAGGTCTCCGGGTCTTCGGCATTGATGCGGCATTCGATCGCATGCCCGCGCAGCACGATGTCGCTCTGCTTGATGCTCAGCTTGTGGCCGGCGGCGATGCGCAGCTGCTCGCACACCAGGTCGATGCCGGTGATGCGCTCGGTGACCGGATGCTCCACCTGGATACGCGTGTTCATTTCGATGAAGTAGAACCGCCCGTTCTCGAACAGGAATTCGAAGGTGCCCGCGCCGCGGTAGCCGATGCGGATGCAGGCGTCCACGCAGACCTTGCCGATCTCGTTGCGCAGTTCTTCGGTGATGCCCGGTGCCGGCGCTTCTTCCACCACCTTCTGGTGGCGGCGCTGCATCGAGCAATCGCGTTCGCCCAGGTGGATCGCCCCGCCCTGGCCGTCGGCGAGCACCTGGATTTCCACGTGGCGCGGATTTTCCAGGAACTTCTCCATGTAGACCTGATCGTTGCTGAAAGCGGCCTTGGCTTCGGACTTGGTGGTTTCGATCGCCGCCTTCAGCGCCGCCTCCGAATGCACCACGCGCATGCCGCGTCCGCCGCCACCGCCGGCCGCCTTGATGATCACCGGGTAGCCGATTTCGCGCGCCACCTTGGTGTTGGCGACGATGTCATCGCCCAGCGGGCCGCCCGAGCCGGGCACGCAGGGTACGCCGGCAGCCTTCATGGCGCGGATCGCTTCGACCTTGTCGCCCATCAGGCGAATGGTGTCGGCCTTGGGGCCGATGAAGATGAAGCCGGATTGCTCCACGCGCTCGGCGAAATCGGCGTTTTCCGACAGGAAGCCGTAGCCGGGGTGGATGGCCTGCGCATCGGTCACCTCGGCCGCGGCGATCAACGCCGGGATGTTGAGGTAGCTGTCGCTGGAGGCGGCCGGGCCGATACACACCGACTCGTCGGCCATGGCCACGTGCTTGAGGTTGCGGTCGACCGTGGAATGCACCGCGACCGTGCGGATGCCGAGCGTGTGGCACGCGCGCAGGATGCGCAGCGCGATTTCACCTCGGTTGGCGATGACGACTTTATCGAGCATGGGAATAGGGAGTCGAGAATGGGGAATGGGGAGATGCGGGCTTCATGGCGCGGCTCCGCGTCTGCGTAAGGCATTCATCAATGCAGTGAGCTTGGCGAAGACCTGGTCGACCTGCTGGCTGACAATGTCCTCGTCTTCGGTGTTGCTATAGCCCAGTCTTACCGCGATCTGGACCTGTGTATCCAGCTCGGAGAGCGAGCCGCGCGCAATCGAGAGAAACCGCGCGTAATCGGGAGTGAAGCGCCGCGCTGCACCTTCGGCGATATTCGACGGGATGCTGACGGCCGCACGGCGCAATTGCGCCATCAGGCCGTAGCGTTCGTGCTCGGGAAAGACCTCGGTAAACCGATAGATCATTTCCACCAGCTCCATGGAATCGCACCACGCCTCCAGACGTTCATGAGGCCGCTTTGCCGATTCCCGATTCTCCACTCCCGATTCCCGGCTCTCAACCAATCACAAACAACGGCTGATCGAATTCCACCGGCTGGCCGGTTTCGCCGAGGATGGCGACGATGGTGCCGGAGGCGTCGGCTTCGATCGGGTTGAACATCTTCATTGCCTCGATGATCGCAAGGGTATCGCCCACCTTGACCTGCTGGCCGACGGTGACGAACGCCGGCTTGTCCGGGGAGGGCGAGGTGTAGAAGGTGCCGACCATCGGGGCGCGCAGCACGTGGCCGTCCGGCAGTGCGGCGGCGTGCTTGGCGCCGCCGGTGGAGGCTTCGGTGGGCGAATGCATCGGCATGCTGGCCGCCGCCGGTGCCTGCGCCTGCACGGCCGGCGCGGGTGCGTAGTGCTGCACCGGGGCGCTCATCACCTGGGTGCCCTTGGGCACGCGCGCCAGGCGCACGCTCTCTTCGCCCTCCTTGATCTCGATTTCGGCGAGATTGGATTCTTCGAGCAGGTCGATCAGTTTCTTGATTTTGCGGAGATCCATAAGGGCCTCTGGAAGTGAAACGGTGGGGAGTGCCGGCGGCTGCCGGCGGAATGGGATCAGGACGCCGGCGCGTTGGCCGAGGTCGATGTGGCAGGGGTCATGCGTCGCGCTCCAGGCGCGCGATCACCGCTTCCAGCGCCAGCCGGTAGCTGTCTGCGCCGAAGCCGCAGATCACCCCGTCGGCCTTGTCGCTGAGATAGCTGTGGTGCCGGAACGGCTCGCGCGCGTGCGGGTTGGACAGATGAATTTCCACGAACGGCAGCCCTACGCCCAGCAGCGCATCGCGCAGCGCTACCGAGGTATGGGTGAAGGCGGCCGGGTTGATCAGGATGTAGGCGGTGCCGTCCTCGCGCGCGGCGTGGATGCGCTCCACCAGCACGTGCTCGGCATTGGACTGCAGGCAGTGCAGCACGTGCCCGGCCGCTTGCGCGCGATCCACCAGGGCCGCGTCGATCTGCGCCAGCGTGGTACGCCCGTAAACCTCCGGCTCGCGGGTGCCGAGCAGGTTGAGGTTGGGGCCATGCAACAGCAGCAGATGGGCCATGGGATCCGGAAGAGCGGAAAGGCCGGAAGTCTGCGCGATGTCGCCGATGCTGTCCAGTTCGACGAACTTAGGTCTGTTTAAAACGATTGTTTTAAAATTCGAATGGTTTGGCTGGGGCGCTAATGGTGGCGGGCAATCCTGCGCCGGAGGTCATGCTGCCGGGCCTGAATAGCCACAGGCCGCTGCGAGCGGAACCGGCAGCCGGCCCTGCGCATGCGGAGCAGCGTCTGCGCCTGGTGCGATGCGGCGCCGTCCCGGCCGTCCAGCGGCAACGGTTGTTGTCGGCATCCTCTCCTGTCGGGCGTCAGAATGTTGTGCCGGTGGCAGCAATTCGGTGAGTGCCCGGTTTGTTCGTGGCAACGGCGCAGGAGGCGACGCTGCGGCAGGCTGCGATCTGCGCGCAGATCCAGGCGCCAGCAACGCGGCACCTGGCCGAGCGGGGCCGGCGTGCCAGGGGAGGGCGATCGGCGCGATCGATCCCGTCCGCTGCCTCGCCTCATGCAACTGCCCGCCGTGCAGGCCGCGGCCGCTGTTGCCCGCGATGCATCGCATGCATCCGGGTTCTGGAGGTGTCAGGAACACCGAACAGGCGACGCCGCGCGCAGCCTGGCGCCGCGCCTGCCCCATGCGGGCACGGCCAGTCAGATCTGCGGAGCGCCGGACGCGCAGGCACCGGCCAACAGGGGCCGACCTCGCGCTTGGACGTGTCGCAATACGCCTGATGGCGCAGGCGCCGGTCTACATGGTGCGCAAAATCTTCGAGCTAGCCCGCCAACAGGCTGCCGCCGAGGTCGCCAGTGGCAGCGAAGACGCGCCTCACCGCGCTGCGCGCAGCAAGGCATCTTCGGTAATCGCGCCGGTCAGCACGGTCGGCAGGATCGCCGGCGGGGCGCCGGGGCCGTAGACCACGTATAGCGGCACGCCGACGGCCTGATGCTGGTCCAGGAAGGTGCTGATGGCGGGATCGACATTGGTCCAGTCGCCCTTCATGTAGACCGCGTCGACGCGGCGCAACGCGTCGCGGAATTCGGCGCTGCTCAGCACGTTCTTTTCGTTGGCCTTGCAGGTTACGCACCAGTCGGCGGTCATGTTGACGAAGACCACGCGGTTGTCGGCACGCAGGCGGTCCAGCAACTGCGGCGAGAACGCCACCACGCCATCTGCCGCGGTGGCTGCCGGCAGGCTCAGGCGCGTGACCGCGACCACCGGCACCAGTGCCAGCACCAGCATCGCCGTGGCCAGGCCCATGCCCAGGCGGTGGCTCTTCCAGCGGCTGCGCTCCAAGCACCACAAGCCCAGGGCCAGCAGGGTGGCGCCGACCAGCATCAAGGCCAGCGCATCCACGCCGCGCTGCTTGCCCAAGACCCACAGCAGCCAGATCGCGGTGAGATACATGGGGAACGCCAGCACCTGCTTGAGCGTTTCCATCCACGCCCCGGGGGTGGGCAGGCGCCGCGCCAGCGAAGGAACGAAGCCGATCAGCAGGAACGGCAGCGCCAGGCCCAGGCCCAGCACCAGAAACACCAGCATCGCCAGCAGCGCGGGCGCGGTGAAGGCGTAGGCCAGTGCCGTGCCCATGAACGGCGCGATGCAGGGGCTGGCGACCACGCAGGCCAGCACGCCGGTGAAGAAGTCGCCCAGCGGCCCGTTGCGCGCGGCCAGCGACTGGCCGATGCCGCCCAGGTTGGTGCCCAAGGTGAACACGCCCGACAGGCTCAGCCCCACCGCGAACATCAGATACGCCAGCGCCGCGACGAACCACGGCTGCTGCAGCTGGAAGCCCCAGCCGGCGGCCTGCCCGGCGGCGCGCAAGCCGATCACCAGCCCGCCGACGGCGGCGAAGGACACCAGTACGCCCAGCGAGTACCAGATGGCATGGCGACGCGCATGGCTGCGGCTTTCGCCGCTGTGCGCCAGGCCCAGCACCTTCAGCGACAGGATCGGCAGCACGCAGGGCATCAGGTTCAGCACCAACCCGCCCAGCAGGGCCAGCACCAGCATGCCCAGCAGGCCCTTGTCGGTATGCGGCGGTGGCGTGCGCTCCGGATTGCCGGCCGAGGCATCGGCGACCGGGCCGGCAGTGCTGGCAGCCGGCCCGGGCTCGACCGGTGCCTGGCCGGCGGCCAGTGGCGAAATCATCAATGGCGCAGCCTGCGCCTGGTTCTGCGGCGACACGGTGCCGGCCGGTACATCGAGGGCGACGCGGCGGGTCATCGGCGGATAGCAGATGCCGTCGGTCTGGCAGCCCTGGAAGGTGGCCACCAGGGTCACGTGGGCCGGATCGGGGTGGTCGCGCAGCAGCGGCAAGGTCACTTCGGCCTGGTCGAAATACACCACCACATCGCCGAAGTGTTCGTCGCGATGGGCCTTGCCTTGCGGCCAGCGCGGCAGCCCGGGGCGCACGCCGCCGGCCCCTTCCAATGCCAGCGAGGTGCGGTCGCGGTAGATGTAATAGCCCGGCGCCGGGGTGAAGCGCAGCAGCAGGCTGTTGCCGTCGCCGACGATGGCTTCGAAGTTGAACGCCTGCTCGGCCGGCAGCGGCAACGCGTCCATGCCGGCGGTCTGGCCGGGGGCGCCGAACAGGCGCGGGCCGGTGGCGCTGCGTGGCACCAGCGCGCCCAGGTTTTCGCGTGGCGCAGCGGTGGCCTGCGCCCCGGTGGTGTCGGCCGCGGGCAGGTCGACGCGGATTTCGCGCCGCTGCGGCGGATAGCACACGCCGGCATCGGCGCAGCCCTGGTACTGCACCTGCAGGACGGCGGTCTGCACCGCCGGGTCGGCCTTGCCGGTCAGGGTGGCCTGCAGTTGCTTGCGGTAGGTCTGCACCTGGCCGAAGAACTCGTCGTGCTTGCTCTCGCCTTCTGGCAGCGCCAGTTCGCCCGCGGCAAACCCCTTTCCGGACTTGACGCTGATGCGATGGCGATACAGGTAGTAGCCCGGTGCGATCTTCCAATTCAGCGCAATGCGGTCGCGGCTGTCGGCAGTGGCGCTCAGCGCGAAGGCCTGGTCCACTGGCAGCAGGTCGGCTTCGGTCACGGCGGCCTGCGCGGGGGTGGGCGCCAGTACCGCCAGCGGCGCGGCGAGCAAGGGGGCGGCCAGGAGCGCACAGCGGGCGATCCAGCGGGACAGAGACTTCATGGACGTCGGAATTCCTTGCGGGTTTCGGCCCGGACCCAATCGAGATACGCCGGCAGCCCGGCGCTGGCTTGGACAGCGACCGCCTCCGGCAGTTCATACGGATGCAAGGCCTGCAGCCGCGCGATGGCGTCGGGCAGGCAGTCGTCCCAGGTCTTGATCAGCAACTGCACCTCGGTGCTGCGCTCGATCGCGCCTTTCCAGCGGTACAGCGATTGCACGCCGGGCAGGACGGTGACGCAGGCGGCCAGCCGTTCCTCGAGCAAGGCCTGCGCGATGCGCTCGGCGCTATCGGCATCCGGGCAGGTGCTCAATAGCAAATGGAGGGAAGGTGCGCTCATTGGACCTGGCAGTGTAATCCCCTGTTTGCGGGGGATCGACCGCCGATTCCGGAACAAGACGTTAACTTCGTGGGCCCGGGCGGGGGGGGGGCGGGCTCAAGCGAACTCACGGTCGGCGCGCTGCGCGTTGGGGGTGTGCGATTCACTCGCGCCCTGCCGTGCATGGCAGGGCGCTACCTGGGTTCGGTCGATGGGGGTGGATCAAGGGCGTGGTGCCTGCCGGCGACACGCGCCGTCTGCATTGGCCCCCGGGATCACGGGTTGGTGGACAAGCCGACTCACGCGACCGCCCCGGCCTGCGCCTCTCTCGCCCCGCCGGGGTAGTCCAGACCAATTGGCAACCCGGTTGCGCGCACCGCCAGGCGGGTGCGCGCGGGGGCCCGGAATCGGGCAGGTGCCACGCGTACAGTGCGGCTCCGAGCGCGCCGTCCACTCCCGCCTGGCGGTGCGCGCGCCATAGGTGAGCCGGTCTCAGTTGGCCAACTGGCAACTGGCCGGCTTGGCCGAGTTGAACAGGCTGGCAGTGGCCCATTCGGGGTGATCCACGAACGGGTTGCGGTTGCCCTGGAAGCTGAAGATCACCTCGTTGCGGGCGCGCTCGGCATCGTCCGGCGGATCGGCCTGGTGCCAGGCCAGCAACGTGGACAGCAGGCCCATGTAGGCGGGCGAGGACGAAGTCTGCACGATCTTGCTGCGGTCGTCGGTGAGCTCCAGGTCCGGCTCGGACTGGCCGCTGGCCGCATCGGTGCCGCCTTCGTAGCGGATCGCCATGTACATCACCGCGCGCGCCATATCGCCCTTGCGCCGGCCCCACACCTCGAAGGTGCCGCTGTTGCCGTCCGGCGTGCGGACCCAGTTGGAATTGCCCGGGTAACGCCCGCTGCCGCCGCCACTGCCGTCGTTGACTTCGGTCACCCGCTCGCCGCAGCTGCTGGTGCAGGTGGCATAGGGCTTGTTGCCACGGTCTGCGTTGAAGCTGGTGTCGGTCAGGTACAGCATGTGTGTGTCGGTGTAGGGCGCGTACGGCAGGCCGCGGTCGCCGGTGGCGCTGCCGAAGCCCAGCGAGTTGGGCCAGGTGTGCTCGCGGTTGTAGGTGAGTCCGCTGCCGGTGCCGGCCCGGTCGCTGACCTTGGCGTAGCTGCGGTTGCGGTAGGCGTCCAGGATGCGGCCGCTGTTGTTGGGATCCTCGTCGGCCATTTCCAGGATGGTCCAGGTGCTGGTGCCGCTGCCGCTGTACGGGTAAACGGTGTGGCCGCGAATGGTGGTGTTGAGCGAGCAGCGCAGCTGGCTGGGGCTGGTGGTGTTCACCCGCGAGTAGTAGCCGGTGGCGCCGCCGCTGGCGGTGGCCACGGTGAAGGCGATGGACTGGTTGGCGGCCGGGCTCAGGCCGCTGGCATCGCGGATGGCGCTGGCGGTGATGGCCAACGCGCAGCGCTCGCCGCCGACCAGGGCAGTGTTGGTGGACAGCGTGAAGCGGGTGCCGCTGGTCGGGTATGTCAGTGCCACGTTGCCGGAGCTGGCGCAGCTCAGCGCAAACGCGCCGCTGCCCAGCGTCACCGCTTCGCTGAAGCCCACGGCCAGATCGCCGGCGGCCGGGAAGCCGGTGGCGCCTTGCGTCGGTGTGGTGCTGCTGATGGTGGGCGCACCGGTGCTGCCACCGCCGTCGCTGCCGGCGAAGGTCTGGCCGCGGTTGCAGGCGCCGAAGGTCTGCGCCGCCGAGCCGGCCCAGCTGAAGTTGGCCGCGCTGCTGCCGGTGCCGGTCAGTTGCAGCGAACTGCCGACCGCGGTGCTGTTGCTCTCGCTCACCGGCAGGTTCTGGCTGGTCACGCCGGCCGCCGGACCGCCGCTGCCGGTGATGGCGCCTTCGTAACTGAGGAATTGCACCAACTGCCCGTTGGGGTCGACCAGCGCCACGCCATCGTTGGGGCCGTTCTGCACGCCGTTGCTGGCGTAGCTCACCGTGGCGATACGCACCTGGCTGCCGCAGCTCACCACCGTGCCTGCCGGCACCGCCGTGTTGGCATACACCACTGCCGCACCGGGGGCGGCGCCGTTGTACAGGTAAATGCGATAGCCGCTCAGCGATTCGCCGGCGGTGGCCACCACTTCCACGCCTTCGCCGCTGTCGCCGGAGGCGCCCGCGTCGTCGTAGTGCAGTTCGTTGATGAAGACCGCGGCATTGGCGGAGGTGGCGCCGAGCGCAAACGCGCAGGCCAGCGGAAGGGTGCAACGCAGGGACACGAAACGGGACGGCAACCTCATCGACAGCTCCTTGTGATCGGGGAATGCGTTCCCGACTGTAAGGCGCGCGCATGACAAGCGATGGAACCTGGTTCCATTTCTAGAGCGTGGCGGAAACGCGCGGGCCTGCGGTGGCAGCAAGGCATTCAGCGCCGCCGCCCCGGCATGCCTTCCGGCTCTGGGCCATCGGCAGCGCGTCAATCGCGGTCAACAGGCATGGCCGTGCATTGTCCCTGGGCCCGCGCCGCACTCGCAGTGGCCTCTGGCCGAGACCGCCGCTGTCGAAAAATTTTTGCCGCCAGGCCTTGAAAGCCGCCCACGCAGCACAATCTCTGGCCCGCACCCGCTCTGTCGGGTTTTTTCCGCACGCTGTGCTGGCAGTCGTCATGTGCGAGTGCTAACATCGCCGATAATTTCCAGGCCAATCAAACACTTAAGAGGTCTTCTCTATGAGCATCAAGCCGCTTCACGACCGCGTTGTAGTCAAGCCGATCGAAGCCGACGAAGTTTCCGCCGGCGGCATCGTGATTCCGGACTCCGCCAAGGAAAAGTCCACCAAGGGTGAAGTCGTCGCGATCGGCGCCGGCAAGCCGCTGGACAACGGCAGCCTGCGCGCGCCGGTGGTCAAGGTTGGCGACAAGGTCATCTACGGCCAGTACGCCGGCAGCAGCTACAAGTCCGAAGGCGTCGAGTACAAGGTGCTGCGCGAAGACGACATCCTTGCCGTCATCAGCTGATCAGGCGCTATGCGCCGGGAATCGGGAGTAGGGAATTGGGAATCGGTAGAGCGGCCAGCGCCCTCGCCATCCCGCCCAGCCCCGATATCCGCCCTTGATTGACCGATTCCCCATTCCCCATTCCCAATTTCCGGAGTAACAACCAATGGCTGCTAAAGACATTCGTTTCGGTGAAGACGCACGTACCCGCATGGTCCGTGGCGTCAACGTGCTTGCCAATGCCGTGAAGGCCACCCTGGGCCCGAAGGGCCGCAACGTCGTGCTCGAGAAGAGCTTCGGCGCCCCGACCATCACCAAGGACGGCGTCTCCGTCGCCAAGGAAATCGAACTGGCTGACAAGTTCGAGAACATGGGCGCGCAGATGGTCAAGGAAGTCGCTTCCAAGACCAACGACAACGCCGGCGACGGCACCACCACCGCCACGGTGCTGGCCCAGGCCCTGATCCGCGAAGGCGCCAAGGCCGTGGCCGCCGGCATGAACCCGATGGACCTCAAGCGCGGTATCGACCAGGCCGTCAAGGCTGCGGTTGTCGAGCTGAAGAACATCTCCAAGCCCACCACCGACGACAAGGCGATCGCCCAGGTCGGCACCATCTCGGCCAACTCGGACGAGTCGATCGGCAACATCATTGCCGAAGCGATGCAGAAGGTCGGCAAGGAAGGCGTGATCACCGTTGAAGAAGGCTCGGGCCTGGAAAACGAGCTGGACGTGGTCGAGGGCATGCAGTTCGACCGCGGCTACCTCTCCCCGTACTTCATCAACAACCAGCAGAGCCAGTCGGCCGACCTGGACGACCCGTTCATCCTGCTGCACGACAAGAAGATCTCCAACGTGCGTGACCTGCTGCCCGTGCTGGAAGGCGTGGCCAAGGCCGGCAAGCCGCTGCTGATCGTGGCCGAAGAAGTCGAAGGCGAAGCGCTGGCGACCCTGGTGGTCAACACCATCCGCGGCATCGTCAAGGTCGTGGCCGTCAAGGCACCGGGCTTCGGCGACCGTCGCAAGGCGATGCTGGAAGACATGGCCGTGCTGACCGGCGGTACCGTGATCTCCGAAGAAGTGGGTCTGGCGCTTGAGAAGGCGACCATCAAGGACCTGGGCCGCGCCAAGAAGGTGCAGGTCTCCAAGGAAAACACCACGATTATCGATGGCGCCGGCGACACTGCCGCGATCGAATCGCGCGTGGGCCAGATCAAGACCCAGATCGAAGACACCTCCTCCGATTACGACCGTGAGAAGCTGCAGGAACGCGTGGCCAAGCTGGCCGGCGGCGTTGCAGTGATCAAGGTCGGCGCCTCGACCGAAATCGAAATGAAGGAAAAGAAGGCACGCGTCGAAGACGCCCTGCACGCCACCCGTGCAGCCGTCGAAGAAGGCGTGGTCCCGGGCGGCGGCGTGGCCCTGGTGCGTGCGCTGGTGGCCGTGGGCGAGCTGAAGGGTGCCAACGAAGACCAGACCCACGGTATCCAGATCGCCCTGCGCGCGATGGAAGCCCCGCTGCGTGAGATCGTGGCCAATGCCGGCGAAGAGCCGTCCGTGATCCTCAACAAGGTCAAGGAAGGCAGCGGCAACTACGGCTACAACGCCGCCAACGGCGAGTTCGGCGACATGGTGCAGTTCGGCATCCTGGACCCGACCAAGGTGACCCGTTCGGCACTGCAGAACGCCGCCTCGATCGCCGGCCTGATGATCACCACCGAAGCCATGGTGGCCGATGCACCGAAGAAGGACGAGCCGGCGATGCCGGCCGGCGGTGGCATGGGCGGCATGGGCGGCATGGATTTCTAATCCACGCCACTTCGGCTGTTGCGTTAAAAAAACCCCGCCAAACGGCGGGGTTTTTTATGCGCGTCACTCACGCTTGCGCATGCACGCGGCAGTTGCCGATGACCGGCGCTCGTCCCGTCAGGACGAAGGCGCTGTGCTGGTTGCGGCCTGATCCGGCGACCGATGCGCGTGCGCAGGCGAGCGTTGCTCAGGTGAGGCGCTGGCTGCGGCCAACGCAGCGTCGTCGTTCGTCTCTTCGATATCGGCGATGTCGTCGATCTCGGTGATCGTGACGCTGCTGCTGGGCCTGGTCTGCGCCTGCGCGCCGGCGTCCTCGATCCCCTGCAGGGCGCTATCGGCAACGGTCTGCGCGTACTCCTGCGCCTGGTCCGGCGACAGGCTTTGCACATATCTGGCGGTGTCCTGCACGTGCTGGATGAGCTCCTCGGGCGAGGACGGCATACGGGTTGCGAGCGTGGTGCCGTCGGGCCCTCTGAACACCCGCATGACCTGCGCGCCGCCCCAGTTCATCGCCAGCTCTGCGCCACGCGCCATCGGGCCCGGCATGGTCATCGACATCAGCGACATGATCGCGCCGGCGTAGTAGGGCGATGCCGACGAGGATTCGATCAGGCTCTTGTCTGCCAAGGTCTTGGACAGTTTCTCCACGCCCAGGGCCAGCGCCATCACCAAGCTGCCGGAGCACATGGCCTTGAAGCGCTCCATTGCGTCCTGGCGGGTCGCATGTGCGTTGAGCGCCGACTGCATCATCACGGTCGTGACAAGGATGGAGTCGGCAACCAGGTCGACCGTGCCGATCCGATCCGGTTGGATCAGGTAGACCGTTAGCCCGGTCACTCCGGCCGCCAGCGTCGCCAGTGCCAGCTTGGGGGCAATGTCGTGGTTGGTGACCTGGCGCGGGATGGTGGCTGGCTGGTCCTGATTCTGGTTCTGGTCCACTTGTAGCGCAGTGCTCAGTCGCTTGCTGCATTGGTCCAGCGTCTCCAGCAGGTGCGTGCACTGGGCATTGAGCGTACGGGTGAGCTCGTGCCCTTGGCTCGGGTCGGTGAACGCGCGACGTGCCTGTTGAAACGCTTCTCGGCCGTTCTCCAGAGCGGCGCAGATCTCGTTGAGTTGCGTGCGCAGTTGCGCGCTGATCTGGCCGGGCGTCAGGCGTGCACGCAACCGCTGCGCCTGGCTTTGAAAACCGGCGCTTTCTGCAATGCTGGCGCCCAGGTGCGACACCTTGTGTTGCAGTCGATTGCCGAGCACGTTGAGGCTGTTCCAGAGGAAGGGCGTGAGCACCATCGCCGCGCACGCGGTCGATGCGGCCGCGGCAAATCCCGGGTTGTTTTCCACTGCTTCGGCCTGGTGCCGCATGGACGGGTTGCCGAATTTCTTGGGCAGTTCGGTGGTGAGGAACAGTCCGTTGAGCAAGATGGCGTAGAAATGCATTTCGTTGGCGTCTCGCCCCAGCTGCCCGCCCATCAGCGGGAACGGAAGTCCGTCGGCGGTGGGACGCAGCGCAGAGGCCGAAAGCGTCATCACGCCCTTGGTTGCCGCGGCGATGGAATAGGCGAAGGTCTTGGCCTGGTTGCCCAGAAACGGACTGGGGACGACCAGGGGCCACAGATTGACCAGGTTGGCCAGCGACTTCAGCGCCCGCCCGGCCGCAGGTGTGCCGTGCTCCAGCGGCTGCAGCGCGTCTTCCACGGCCTTGATGTCGCCGAGCAATTGCTGGCGGAAGCGTGCTTCCAGACCGGTTGCCGCTTCGATGACATCGCGCAGCTGGGTGATCTGCTGGCGGCACGCGGCCAGACTGTGCGGCGCCTGCTGTTCCGGGTCGGTGTGACGCACCATCTGCAGGAATGCAGGATCGTCCGCATGGATCTGCAGCATTGTGCGCAGATCCGCCAGCGACCAGAGATCGGACGCCCCCTTCGATACCGCAGCGTAAGCCTGCTGCACGCCGCTTGCCAATGCAGCGTTTGCGCGGGCGGCAAGCGAGGGGGCGGTGGACGGGCCGGCGGCGCGTTCGGGTGAATGGGCTGGCGGTTCAGCGTCGTGCGAGGGCACCGGCGAAGCGCCGTGCTCGGAGTCGGCGGCGGACGCGCGCGAACGGCTGCGCGGAGTGAGCGCCGACAAGCTGGGGTGGAGCGGCGTTTGCGTCGGCGACGTGGCGTCGGCGACCGGAGCGTCGTCGGTAAGGGTGTCGTGCAATGGCGCCAGGGAAGAGGGGCCTGCGCTTTGCTGTTTCTTGATCTCCATGGTGGGTTTCCTTGATGGGAGGGAGCGGCCAGCGGGTACTGGCTGGCGCACATGCATCATTCGAACAAGCCTGCCCGGCCGGCATAACGCGATGCGAACTCCTGCGTTGCAGGAAGAACCAACCAGGCAGGACGGTGGCAACTTGTGATCGCATGACCTGTTGAATCTGCGCAGGGTCGAGTGCGCTGGGTACGCAGAAATCGTGGTGGAGGCACCCCCAGCCCGCCGCATCGTCGTTCGCCGTCACACTCTGTCACCACCTGTTGACACCGATGTCATCACAGCCTTAGCGTCGCTGGGCAGGCGTTTGCGCCGAGCGGTCGGGGGGCCATCGGACAAGGGGCAGCGGTGCACGCATCGCTGGCAGGCGTCGTTGCAGTGCACTGCCACGCCGGCCGCGTCCGGCCTCTCCCGGGGATCTTATGAACTGCCGCAGTCATCGCCTTGCCTTGTCGATTTCCGTCTCCCTTGCCGTGACTGCTGCGTGCGCGCCGCCGCTCATGGCCCAGCAAACCGAACCCGATGCCACGCGCGCCACCTCCACGCTGGATGCGGTCAGCGTCACCGGTTCGCGCATCAAGCGCGCGCAGGTCGAAGGTGCGCAACCGGTGGTCACCATCAGTGCGCAGCAGATCCAGCAGGAAGGCTTTGCCACCGTCTACGACGTGCTCAACAGCATGAATCAGCAGGGCTCGGTGGAAGCCGATACGCAGTGGGGCTCGCATACGCCCAACGCCTCGCCGATCAATCTGCGCGACCTCGGGCCGGGGCGGACGCTGCTGCTGGTCAACGGGCATCGCGTGGCCGATTACCCGCTGCCCTACGGCGGCGAGAGCAACTTCTCCAACTACAGCAATATTCCTTCCGCCGCAGTGGAGCGCATCGACATCCTCACTGGCGGTGCGTCGGCGATTTACGGCTCGGACGCCGTGGCCGGCGTGATCAACGTGATCCTCAAGCGCGACTATCAGGGCGACCAGGTGCGCCTGCGTGGCGGCACCGCCACCGAAGGTGGGCGCGACAGTTTCGATGTGTCCTGGGCCGGCGGGCGCACCGGCGAGAACTGGAGCCTGACCTACGCGCTGCAGGCCACCCGGCGCGACCCGTTGAGCGGACGCGATCGCCCACAGATGGATGATTCGGACGACATGTCCTACTCCAACTGGACCGGCCAGAACCGCCTGTACGGTTTCAATCCGTTTACCGGTTTGAGCCTGATCGATGCCAATACCAACGAGCGCCTGGCACCGCCGGCCGGCACCTGCGCGCGCTTCGGGGGCGAGTTCATCGACGCGCAGCGGCTGAGCTACAACCAGAACACCGGCGCGCTCACCAACGCCGGCGATTACTGCGGGGTGGCACGCGATTACGGCGACTGGGGACTGGTCACCGGCAGCGAGGATTATTCGGCATATCTCTACGGCACCTGGAAGTTCGGCGAACACACCGAAGCCTGGGCCACGTTCTCCGCCAACCGCAGCATCGGCCGTTGGACCTACGACCCGCCGTACGCCTACCTGGGCCCGTTCCAGGACGCGGCCACCGGGCGTTCGTTGAACCTGATCCGCCAGCTCACCCGGCGCGAAGCCGGCGGCTGGGACCGGCTTGCCAATTACAACAAGGAGCAGTCCTGGGATCTGAGCGCCGGCTTGCGCGGCGTGTGGGCCGACCGTTTCGATTGGGAGTTCAGCGTAGGCCGCTCGCGCTACACCGTCGACGAATACATCCGCACCGTGGACACCGCGCGCGCCACCGACTACTTCCTCGGCAGCTCCCTCGGCACTGCCGCCGATGGCACGCCGATCTATGCGATCAACCAAGCACGCCTATACACCCCGTTGTCGTCTGACCAGTACGACACGCTGGTCGCCAAATCGCATAATTCGGCCTATTCGTGGGTGAATCAAGCCAGTTTCAGCGTAAGCGGCGATGTGGTGCAGGGCTGGGCCGGGCCGATCCGTTTCGCCACCGTGGCCGAAGTGGCAAAGCAGGGCTATCAACTCTCTCCCGACCCCTGTGCCAACGAATGCTACCCGGTGGACGTGGTGGACAGCGGCGGTGGCGAACGCATGCGCAGTTCGGCCGGTCTGGAATTCCAGATTCCGTTGCTCTCCACGTTGAGCGCGAATGTGGCCGGCCGTTACGACCGCTACGGCAATTACCGTTCTTCGGCCGCCATCCCCACCGATGTGGGCACGCAGAGCGACACCACCTGGAGCGCGGGTCTGGAATGGCGGCCGGTGGAAAGCCTGCTGGTGCGCAGCACCGTGGCCACCAGCTTTCGCGCGCCGGACATGCATTACGTGCTGGGCGAACCCAGCTCCACCAATCAGACGGTGATCGACCAGTACCGCTGCATTTCCTCGGGCGCGTACCTGACCGGCGGCTGCAACGACGAGAACAACAACATCTTCTACACCGTGGACGTGAACCGCCGTGGCACTCCGGACCTGCGCTCGGAAACCGGCCGCTCGTTCACCGGCGGCGTGGTGTGGGACATCGCGCAAGGGCTGTCGTTGAGCGTGGATTACTACCTCATCCAGCTGGAGGAAATGATCAAGGACCTGGACCGCGACGAAATCCTGTCGGCCGAAGCCGGTTGCCGTACCGGCACCACCATTAGCGGCGGCACCTGGAACAATCCCGGCGGCGCGGGCTATTGCGACACCATCACCTAGCGCGTGATGCGCAATGCCGACGGCACCATCGCCAGCATCGAGCGCGGCCCGATCAACCTGGCGCAGATGGAAACCTCCGGCATCGATGCATCGCTGAAATATCGCCTTGCCACCGCCGGCTGGGGCAACTTCCAGCTGTCGCTGGACTACAACAATCTGATCGCCTACCGCGAGCAGATCTACCGCACCGACAGCGACGAAAACCGCCGCGACGAACGCGTGCGCAGCCGCGTGCGTGGCAGCGTGCATTGGGACAACGGCGGCGCCTGGGACTGGACCGTGTACTTCCGCAGGATCGGTTCCGTGCGTGCCGTCAACTGGGGCACTTGCGAACGCTTCGACGACGGCTATCAACCCAGCGCCTCCGATGCGTGCCTGGTGACCGATACCGGCAACGTGCACCTGGGCGAAACCAGCAAGCGCTACTTCGGCCGCGTGGGCCCGGCGATCTACTGGAACCTGAGCACCGGCTACAAGATCACCGACCACGCCAAGGTCAATTTCTACGTCAACAACGTCTTCAACGAAGTGGGCTACGACCACAAGGAACGCTTCTACGGCTACGGCTTCTACAACACCACGCTGTTCAACCCGATCGGCCGCGAAGTGGCCGCCGAATACGTGTTTACGTTCTGAGTGACGTGTGCCCCACTGCACGCCATGGCCTCATCGCCGTGGCGTGCAGTGGTGTGTCACGGTGACGCACTCATATGCAGGGGAAAACTAGCCATGGCGCGATGTCAGGCAAGTCGCGATGCGGTTCGGCGCAAGCTTGCCTGCGTTCATGGGCTGGAAAAATGCCCGGAGCGTACCTGGCGCAGAGCCGGACGGCGCCAGCCACGCTTGGGGACTGACACGTCGGCAGTGCGACATCGTTCATGTCACGGCTGCTGGACACGGTATCCGTCTCCGCTTGCCACGAAGAGCAGGCCTGAAACGCCGCAAGGTGCGCCGGGGTAAGGGCGCACCTTGCGTTTGGTGCGCGCGCTGTCAAGGCGGGTCAACCTCCACGCCAGCGCCTTGATCGCACCGCCCCAGTGGCGTGCAGCACATCCCGCCACACTGCCGCTGCATGTAAGGCCATCGGCAGCTCAACAGCGATCGGATTGCGTTCTGTTGCCCTGATCAACTGTTGCTGCCATGTCTCTGACGACGCGCTGCGCCACCCAACCACTGCATCGAGACACATGGTCCGTTGCCGATGAAACAGTGGCAATGCGCAAAAACGCGTGGTATCAATGCATCCCATGAACGCACCCCGCAGCCAGTTTTATTTTTGGTACTACGGTTTTCCGATGCCGCTGGCGGAAGGATTGCGCTCACCCTGAAGGAAACTTCAGCAGCATTCCCGAAAAGCCGCCAGCGCACACCTGGCGGCTTTTTTGTTGCCGCAACGCCTGGCTCCCTGATGCAACACCGCCCACCGAGACACTGTGATGCCGCCCGTAACCGATGACCTGCGTATCCGCAAGATCGAAGCCCTCGCACCGCCTGAGCAGCTGCTGTCGCTGCTGCCCTGCGATGAGCGCGCCTCCGAAACCGTGACCAACGCGCGCGCCGCGCTGCACGACATCCTGCACGGGCGCGACGATCGCCTGGCCGTGGTGATCGGCCCCTGCTCGATCCACGACCCGGTCGCGGCGATGGAGTACGCACAGCGCCTGCGCCCGTTGCGCGATCAGTTCGGCGACGCGCTGGAGATCGTGATGCGGGTGTACTTCGAAAAGCCGCGCACCACCATCGGCTGGAAGGGCCTGATCAACGATCCGGACCTGGACGGCAGCTTCCAGATCAACAAGGGTCTGCGCGTGGCGCGTGGCCTGCTGCGCGATATCAACAATCTCGGCCTGCCGGCCGGCGTGGAATTTCTCGACATCATTTCGCCGCAATACATCGCCGACCTGGTGGCCTGGGGCGCGATCGGCGCACGCACCACCGAGAGCCAGGTGCATCGCGAAATGGCATCCGGGCTGTCATGCCCGGTGGGCTTCAAGAACGGCACTGGCGGCGACGTCAAGATTGCGGTGGACGCGGTGGGTGCGGCCTCGCATCCGCATCATTTCCTGGCCGTGACCAAGGACGGCCACACCGCCGTGGCAGCGACGGCGGGCAACCCGGATTGCCATGTGATCCTGCGCGGCGGCAAACAGCCCAACTACGATGCGGCCAATGTGGAAGCGGCCAGCCAGGTGCTCAATGCATCCGGACTGCCTGCGCGCCTGATGATCGATGCCAGCCACGCCAACAGCAGCAAGAATCCCGAGAACCAGCCCAAGGTCGTCGAGGACATCGCCAATCAGCTGGAAAGCGGCGAAACGCGCATCGTCGGCGTGATGGTGGAAAGCCACCTGGTCGCTGGGCGTCAGGACCTGTTGCCGGGGTGCGAGCTGACCTACGGCCAGAGCATTACCGACGGCTGCATCGGCTGGGACAGTTCGGTGCAGGTGCTGGAACGCCTGGCGAGCGCAGTGCGCGCACGGCGCACGCGCCGGATTGCCGAGGCTGCGTGAGCTGAGGCGCAGCAGCATCGGCAGGCACTTGCTGATGCTGCATGGGGCATCGCCAACGCGGAATGATTGCGAGGCAGCGCGTTGGCTGGTCTGCGGTGAGCGCGGGGCCTCGCGCGTCCCCTCATTTGCCGCTACGCGTGACCTTCTCCCTGAATGACCGTAGCGCCAATCGCGTTGATGGCGTCTATGAAACCGATCCGGGCCTGGTGTCCAGATGGGAAAGGTCTGGTGGCTGGCACCTGCGTAGATGCACCAAATGTCGGCAACGGCGCAGGCAATCAAGTGGGTGCGCTGGACGCTCGGCCACTGCTCGCCGAGGAGACAAGGCTGCGCTGGCGCGCCGCAACTATGCACGCGCGTCGCGTTGGACGTGGCGCCCCGCGGTGCCATCGGCGGCGACGATCAGCGACGACCACTAGCTGCATCGATCGGCTTGGTCGTGGGCGCAGGCGTCTGGCTGGCCGCTGCAAGCCAAGAACGTCGGGCCGGCGCAGGGAGCCGGCCCGACGGGTTGGACACCACCCAGTGATGGCCCGTTTCGCGCAGTGGCAGCAGGGGGAGAGAGCCTTCCTGTCACATGAAGCGAGCGGGCAGGACTGTTATCCACCTGGCACGTGACCCTGCGATGTCGCTGCATGTCGTGCGCAGCAATGAAGTTCGAGAAGCGTTAAACACCAGGAGGGCGCGATGGCAGCGGTTCGGCGAATCGCCGGTGCGGCACCGGTCACTGGCCGTGCGCCAATCTCCCAGCTCGCCGCCGATTCCCAATTCCCAAGTCCCAATTCCCAATTCCCGAATCCCGAATCCCGAATCCCGAATCCCGAGTCCCGAGTCCCGAGTCCCGAGTCCCGAGTCCCACAACGGCACCAGCCTTGTTCACGCCTCGCGGTCAGCGCAACCGGGATAGTGGCGGAAGACTCCTTCCTGCCTGCGCCCCATGCCCTCACTTCGCGACCGCTTTCAGCGCTGGCCACGGCCGTGGCGTCGTGCAGTGGGCGTGGTGTTGGCGCTGTACGCGCTGTATCTGCTGGCCGGCAACCTCTATCTCAATACCCCGTTGTTCGACGCCAGCACCAATCGGCAGCCGCACAAGTTCACCATGCAGACCGGCCCGGCACTGACCCTGTTCCCGGGCGAGGTGATCGCCTGGAACGTGCGCATGCGCGGGCAGGCCAACCGTACCGTGTACGTCTTCCACGCCGACCGCGCGCATGCGCGTATCTCCTTGCTGGCCTTGTTTCGGCGCGAAGTGCGCCTGCCGTGGCTGCATGCCACCGGCGTGAGCGCAGAAGTGGAAACCTCCGACACGCCCATTCCGCCACCGCCGCGGGGTCACCAGGGCTGGACGTTGCGCTTCGATGCAATCACCAGCAACAGCATTCGCAGCGCCCGCCTGGGCAAATTGCTGATCGCCGGGCAAGGCCACGGCAAGGTCGGTTTTCTGAAGCAGCTCAAGGGCGGGCCGTCGGAATTGTTTCCTTCCGAAGCGGGCTTTACCGATGCGGTGGTCAGCTACGACGGGGTGCAGGTATTCAACGGCGCGCAGCTGGATGCGCAGTTCCAGTTTCCGCGCCATTACCGCGACCAGGCACCGGGCCTGCGCAAGCTCGGCATCACCAACGCCCGGCTACAGCTGAAGGCCAACTCCGTGGCGCTGAAGATCGATACCGGCGCGCCGCATGTGGACATCGGCAGCGGGCCATCGGCCGCGCGCGTGGAGGCCGATGTCCGCCTGGCCAGCGGCGCGCTGCAGCCGGGCAGCCGCGCGGTGTGGCGGCTGCCATTGCTTGCGGGCGTCGGCGCCACCGACCGCGGCATGCTCGCACTGCAACTGGATGTGGCCCAGGACATCCGCGTGCAGGCGCGGCTGCCGCGCGATGAGAAGACCGGCAGCGAGCTGCACGCCGATCTGCGCATCGCCGGGCGCAGCGTTCCGTTCGAACAGCCGGCGCAGCTGTTGCCGCGCTTGTCGGGGCAGGTGCGTGGGCGCTGGAAGTTCGAATCCTTGAACTGGATCGCCGAGCTGTTCGTGCGCAAGCCGTGGTTCCAGCTGGAAGGCGGCGGTCTGGTCGAAGCGGACCTGCGCCTTGCACAGGGCCGGCTGAGTGCCGGCAGCACGCTGGATATTCCGCGCGTGGAGGCGGTGGCGCAGGTGTTGGACACGCGCCTGGCCGGCGTGGCCAAGGCGCACGGGCGCATCGACGATGCCGCCACCCCGCA
Source organism: Xanthomonas phaseoli pv. dieffenbachiae (assembly GCF_008639345.1). Lineage (NCBI taxonomy): Bacteria > Pseudomonadati > Pseudomonadota > Gammaproteobacteria > Lysobacterales > Lysobacteraceae > Xanthomonas > Xanthomonas phaseoli. The sequence continues at coordinate 498,218 of NZ_CP041380.1, forward strand.
GGCGCATCTGGATGTAAGCATTCCCACCTTCAAGGCGGCACCGCGCGATGCGCCCAAACAGCTCCTGCTGGACGGCCGCAACCTGCAACTGGCCATGCATGGCGATGCCGAGCTGGCGCGCCTGAGCGACACGCTCAAGGCGCAGCTGCGTTTCAGCGATGCGCGTGTGCCCGATCTCACCGCCTACAACCGCTACCTGCCAGGCAATACCGTGCGCCTGCTCGGCGGTAGCGGCAGCCTGACCGGCGATGTGGCGCTCAATGCCTCCGGCGATGTCGGTACCGGCCATGCGAACCTGCGTGGGCAGGGCGCGCATCTGGCGTTGGCTGGGGTGCAGATGCGCGGCGATGCCGAGTTGCAGGCCACGCTGCAGCGCGCCGACTTCAAGAACAAGTTCTTCGACCTCAGCGGCACGCGCGTGCGCCTGCGCAACATGCGCGTGGGCGAGGACGGCAAAGACGCCGACTGGTGGGGCGAGTTGCAAGTGGGGGCCGGCACCATCCAGGCCGAGGCACCGTTCCAGGTGGATGCCGACGCAGCCCTTCGCATGCGCGATATCGCACCACTGCTCTCGGTGTTCGCCCAGCGCGCCGACTATCCGCGCTGGGTGCTGGGCTTGCTGGATTCGGGCGAACTGGATGCCACCGGTCGGCTGCGTTGGCGCAAGCAGCAGGTGCTGATCGACGACCTGCACGCGGAAAACGCGCGCTTGTCGCTGCGTGCGCGGCTGGCCTTGAACGATGCGCAGCGGCGCGGCGATCTGTATCTGCGCTGGGGTGTGCTGGGTGCCGGCATCGAACTCGATGGCAAGCAGCGGCAGTGGCATCTGGCCGGCGCGCGTGAGTGGTATGACGCGCAGCCCGGACTGCTGCCGGCGGTCTACAAAACCAAGTGATGCGGCCGCTGGCGTGATCGTGCTGCGCCCTGCTCACGGCTGGCTTGGCACACTGTGCCCAGCCGCGTGCGCGGTTTTCAGGAGCCCGCCGTCATGACGATGCCTGTTCGCGCCCGCTGGCGCGCCTCGCCACGCCTACTGCGATGGCCGCTATCGGCCCTGATTGCGCTGTACGTAAGCTATTTGCTGCTGGGCAATCTGTTGCTCAACACACCGCTCGGCCCGGCTGCGCTGAATCGCTCGCCCGACAAGTTCACGATGCAATGGGGCCCGGCGCTGACCTGGTGGCCCGGGCGTGTGGTGCTGTGGGATGTCGATCTGCAAGGCCATTCGGAGCGCACGAACTGGAGTGTCGGTGCGCAGCGGATGAGTGGGCAGATCCGGCTGTTGCCATTGCTGCACCGCCAACTGCTGGTGCCGGAGTTGCACGCGCGCGGTGTGCGTGGCGGTCTGCAGGCTGCGCTCGCAACGCCCGGGACGGTGGCGATGCGAGCGCCTGCGGCGATGCAAGCGCCGCGTGCTGCTGTTGCGGCGGCGAAGGGTATCGCTGAGACGCCGGCAGCGTCGGCAAACGCGGGGACGTCAACCGCAACGCCCAATGTCGAACACACGGCGACGCCACCGCCCGCGCAGAGTCTGCGCATCACGGCTACGACGAACGCAACGTCCGCAACGCCCACCAACAGGACGCCGGAGTCAGCCAAGCGCGCCGATGCTCAAGCCAGGACACCCAGGTCATCAACCGCCTGGACCCTGCAGTTCGACCGCATCGTTGCCGAGCAGGTGCAGGCCGTGTCGCTGCGTCAGCTGCACATCGAAGGGCAGGGCCAACTGCAACTGGGCCTGTTCAAACAACTGCGTGGCGGGCCGATGGAACTGTTCCCCTCGCGTGCAGTATTCGAATCGGCGCGTGTGCGGTGGGGGCAGGATGAAGTGATGCGCAATGGACAGCTGCGTATCGAAGCCAGCATCGCGCGGCACGCACCGGATCAGGCAGGGGCAAGCGCGGTGCTGCAACTCACCGATGCGCTGATCGCCGTGCATGGCGACACCGCAGCGCTGGATATCACCCGTCATGCGCAGGGCCGGCACACGCTGGCGACGCGTGCCGGCAAGGGGCGTGCAGATGGCGAGCTGCGCTGGATACGCGGCGCCTTGCAGCCTGGAAGCCAACTGCAATGGCGCGCGCCGTTGCACGACAGCACGCGCGTGCCGGCCGCATTGCTGGGCGAACTGACGGCGCAGTTGCAGGTCGATCAGAACCTGCGGCTCAAGGTCAGCATGCCCGAGCCGGCCGATGCCGGGCTGACGCTGGACGCCGACATACGCGTGCAAGGCAGGCAACTGCCCGTGCACTCCATGCGCAGCCTGTTGCCGCGCACGTCCGGGCATGCACGGCTGCATTGGCAGCTGTCTTCGTTGAGCTGGATTGCTGCGCTGTTTCCGGATGTGGATTGGCTGACCCTGGAGGGCGAGGGCCTGGTCGATGCGGATCTGCGGATCGATCGCGGCCAGCTTGCTGCCGGCAGCCGCCTGCAGGTGCCGCACGTACAAGCCCAGGTGGGCGTGATGGGGCATGCGATCACCGGACAGGCCAGTGCTGATCTGCGCGTGGACGCCGATGCCAGTGGGCAGTTGCTGCCGGCGCTTGCACTGCAGATGCAGCAGTTTTCGATCGCGCAGACCGATGCACCCACGCGGCCGTTCGTGCAAGGCCGCGATTTGCGCCTGGATCTGCGCACACGCGCCGACGCGCACAACCTGAGCAGCCTGCGCGATGCCACCCGCGCGCATCTGGTGTTCGCCAATGCCCGCGTGCCGGATCTGCGCGCCTACAACCGCTATCTGCCGCAACAGCAACTACGCTTCGACGGCGGCAGCGGCGTGCTCAGCGGCGATCTGCAGATCGAGCCGGGTGGGCGCATCGGCAAGGGCGGTGTGCGCATCGCGGCGCGTGCAGCGCGGCTGCAGTTTGCCGGCCTGGCGTTGCGCGGCGATGTGGATGCGGATCTGCGCCTGCAGCGCGGCGATCTACGCGCCGAACAGTTCAGTCTCGATGCCAGCAGCATCCAGCTGCGCAATGTCGGATTCACCGGCCCGGATGGACAAAATCGCGATGGCTGGTGGGCGCGTATCGTGCTGGACGATGCGCGCATGCAATGGCGACAACCGGTGGGCGTGGATGGGCGTGTACGCATCCAGGTGCGCGATCTGGCATTTCTGGTGGCGTTGTACGCGCGCGACCGCTCGATTCCGAACTGGATGCTGCGGCTGGTGGATGCTGGCCAGGCGCAGCTGACCGCACGCGCGCACTGGCAAGGCGAGACGGTCATCGTCGATCGGTTGCAGGCACGTAACGAACGCTTTCAGGTCGATGCGCGCCTGCGCCTGCAGGGCACTCAACGGAGCGGCAGTCTGCTGGCCCGCTGGGGGTTGCTGAGCGCGGCAGTTGGCTTGCGCGGCGACACACCCGAATGGCATCTGCGCGGCGCGCCAGAGTGGTATCGCGCGCAGCCCGACCTGTTGCGCTGAAGCCCGCATCTCGCGCGCTGGCGTGAAGAAAAACACCAGTTCTGTACTGCCTGGTGTTGTTTTGCAGTGCAGCGTGCAAGTCCGATTCGGGGCGCGCACTATGATCCTGCATCCCGACGTGGGGGAGGGAGCAAAGCCCGCTGGCAGTTCGCTGCAAGCGGGCTTTTTTATGCCTGCAGGTTGCCGGGTCAAACGCCAACCGGCGCAAGATCCGCTGCAAATGAAGGCCGCCCGCATGCCGTGGCTGCCGCCGGTCTGCATCGCGGCGAGCAGGCTTGCATGGCTTGGAGCTGCCCTCGATACCTGGCGAGCCATCGTGCTGCTCGATGTGCACGGCGGGCTCGGAACGGTTTGTAAGTGTGATTCCTGCCATCGCGGGCAATGGCCGCGTCCGCCTGGCGGTTTTCGTCAACCGTGCTTAGTGCTGCAACTCCAGCAACCACAGCGTGCTGCCGCCGGTGATGAACAATCGTTTTTGCTCCAGGTCGAAGGTGCAGTTGGACGCTGTCTGCGGCGTCGGTACCAAGCCGAGGCAGTGGCCATCGGTGTCGAAGACGCACACGCCCGCGCCGGAGCTGCTCCAGAGCCAACCCTGGCGATCCACGCAAAAGCCATCCGGTAGGCCATCCGGCACCACCGCGAAGCGGCGCCGGTTGTGCAATGCGCCATCGCGCCAGTCGAAGGCGGTGATCTCCGGCGAGGTCGGGCCACCTTCAGGCGTCTGCGAGACGTACAGCACGCGTTCGTCCGGGGAGAACGCCAGCCCGTTGGGGTGATCCAGGCTGACCATGCACTGCAGGGCACCGCCATCGGGCGGCAGCCGGTAGACACCGTGATGGTCCAGCTCCTGCGGGCCTGGGCAGCCCTGGCTGGGCTTGAGCAGCCCGAATGGCGGGTCGGTGAACCAGATCGCGCCGTCGTGCGCCACGATCAGATCGTTCGGCGAATTGAGCTGCTTACCCTCGAACCGCCCGACCAGCAGATGCGCGCGCCCATCGACATCGCTACGGGTGATCGCGCGGCGCCCGTGTTCGCAATGCACCAGGCGCTGTTGCGCATCCACCGCGTTGCCGTTGGTGAATGCGGTGGCATCCAGCAGCACGTCCACCGCGCCGTCCTCGCGCCAGCCAAGCACGCGGCGGCCCACCACATCGCTCCACACCAGCGTGCGCTGTGCTTCCCACCAGGCCGGCCCCTCGCTCCAGGTGGCCTGGTCGTAGAGGGTCAGCAGGCGCGCGTTGCCCAGCCGCGCCGCTAGGGCGGCGTGGTGCGTGGTGGGGGGCGGGCAGTCGGCCGGCCGGGCGGCGCCGGGTGCACGCAGGCGGCAGCGGCGGTCCATCAGCGCGGCGCTGGATGGCCGAATGGATGCGCGGTGGCCGCGCCTGGCGATTGCGCAAACTGCACCATCATCTGCAGGCAAGGTTCATCGCCAAGTTGGCCGGAGCGATGGCCGCGCTGATCGCTGGTGCCCTGGTCCTGGCCGAAATGGATGTCGCCAGGGCCCATCTCCACGCGTGTGCCGTCGCCGGTTTCGATGAACCAGCGGCCGCGCAACGGAATCACCCACTGCGGGTGCGGGCTCTCATGCCAGTCGCCAACCCAGCCCACGGGCAGCACCGCGAACTGGATGCCGAGCACCTCGCCGGGAAACGGTCGCAACCACTGTGGCGCCGCACCGCCCCCCACGCTCTTGCGACCGAAGCCGGGCAGCTGCGAGGCGTTGAGGCAGCTGTTGCCATCCGGCCCGGTCCATAGATGCAGGAAGGGCAGGCTGGGCGGCAATGCAGGATCGTTGCCATCGGTCTGGAGCGGAATCTGCGAGGGCAGCAGGTGGGCGGGCAAGGTGGTGGGCGACATGGCATGACCTCGTGCGAAAGCGGCAGTGCAGCATGGAGATCGTCAGGGCTGCGTAAGCGAGATGTTCAAAGCGGCGAAATGCTGCACGCCGCGTTGCAGTCGCGGTGCGGATGTCGCGCATGCGTGTACTCACTGCATGGCGGGGATGCCAAAATCCGGTCATGCCGATGCCTACCGTTTCCATGTCTGCTGCGCTTACCGCCCTGATCGAGCGGGCCGTGGCCCGTGTCCGTCAAGCATTGCCTGCCGGGCAGGCATGGCCGGGCGGCGCGTTCGATCGGCAGCTTGCGCAGGTCGCACTGGCGAGCGAATTCGCGCTGGATACCTTGGCGCGGCAACCGGCATTGCTGCAGCACCTGGCGCAACCCGATCCGCCGCCACTGCCCTTACCGCAGCTCGATCCGGCCCAGCCACAGCTGTGGCCTGCACAATTGCGACGCTATCGCAGCGCCGAGTCCACGCGCCTGGTGTGGCGCGATGTGCTCGGTCTGGACAGCGTGGAGGCGACCCTGGCCGGCGCCACCCAGCTGGCCGAACACTGCCTGCAATGCGGCCTGCACGCGCTGGAGCAGCAATTCCACACCCGCCACGGCAAGGTCGTTGCTGCAGACGGCAGCGTGCAACGCCTGGTGGTGTTCGGGCTGGGCAAGCTGGGCGGCGGCGAGCTGAATTTTTCCTCGGACGTGGATCTGGTGTACGCCTATCCGCAAGGCGGCCAATCCGATGGCGCGCGCGCATTGGCAGCGGAAGAATATTTCGCACGCCTGGGCCAGCAACTGGCCAGGTTGCTGGACGAAACCACCGCCGACGGCTTCAGCCATCGCGTGGATCTGCGCCTGCGTCCGTTCGGCACCGCCGGCCGCGTAGCGTTGTCGTTCGCCGGCATGGACCAGTATTTCCAGCGCGAAGGGCGCGATTGGGAGCGCTATGCCTGGCTGAAGGCGCGCGCGGTGGCGGGCGATGTCGACGCCGGCGAAGCCTGGCTGGAAACGCTGCGCCCCTTCGTCTTCCGGCGGTATCTGGACTTCACCGCACTGGATGGCTTGCGCGAAATGAAGGCAGCCATCACCGCCGAAGTGGCGCGGCACGATCGTCTGGACGACATCAAGCGCGGGCCCGGCGGGATTCGCGAAATCGAGTTTCTGGCGCAATCGCTGCAGCTGATTCGGGGTGGACGCGAGCCGAGCCTGCGCGAACGCCGGCTGCTGTCCGCATTGCAGGCGCTGGTGGCCGCAGGCCAGATCGACCAGGAGAACGGCCAGGCGCTGTCGACGGCGTATCGGTTTCTACGCCGGCTGGAAAATCGCCTGCAGATGTTGCGCGATGCGCAGACCCACGCATTGCCGCAGGCGCCGCTGGATCGCGAGCGCATTGCGTTGGGCCTTGGGTATGCGGATTGGTCGGCATTGCTGGACGCGCTGGCACCGCAGCGCACACGCGTGGCCGCGGAATTCGCCGAGCTGCTGGCTCCGCGTGTGCGTGCCACCGCACCAGATACGCTGGCCGATTACTGGCGCGCGCTGCCGGAAGGCGATGCGGCGCCGTTGGCGGGGATTGGCTTGCACGATCCCGATGGCGCGCACCAGGCGCTGGCCGATTTTGCGCAGTCCTCCGGCGTGCGCGCGTTGTCCGATAGCGCGCGTGCGCGGCTGGATCGGGTGATGCCGGCACTGCTGCACGCGGCCACCCGCGCCAGCCAGCCGGATGCGGCGGTGCGCCGCATGCTCGGCCTGTTGCAGTCCACCTTGCGCCGCACCAGCTACCTGGCCTTGCTCGACGAGCAACCCAGCGCGCTGGCACGCCTGGTCGATGTGCTCTCGCGCAGTGCGCTGCTGGCCGAGCGGCTGGCGGCGTATCCGTTGCTGCTGGACGAATTGCTCGACACCCGCATCAGCGGCCCGCTGCCGGATCGCGCAGCGTTGCACGCGGCCTGCGCCGAGACCTTGCACATCGACGACACCGAAGCGGCGCTGCGCGAGCTCAACGAGCGTCGGCTCGCACTGAGCTTCCGCATTGCGCTGGCCACGCTGGATGGGCGCCAGCAGGCGGTGGAGAGCACCCGACAACTGGCCTGGCTTGCCGAAGCGGTCGTGCAGACCGTGCTGCAGCTGGCGCGCAGCGACATGGCGGCCGCGCACGGACACGTGCCTGGCGGCAGCTTTGCCATCGTCGGCTACGGCAGCCTGGGCGGGCTGGAGCTGGGGTTCGGATCGGATCTGGATCTGGTGTTTCTGTACGACCATCCGCCCGCGGTGGAGGCCTCCGACGGCAAGCGCCCGCTGGAAGCCGGGCGCTGGTTTGCGCGGCTTGCGCAGAAAGTGATGGCATTGCTGGCTGCCGAGACCGGCGCCGGCCGGCTGTACGACATCGATGTGCGACTGCGCCCGGATGGCGGCAAGGGCGCCCTGGTGTCCTCGCTGGCCAGTTACCGCGAATACCAGCGCGACCGCGCCTGGACCTGGGAGCATCAGGCGCTGGTGCGTGCACGCGCGGTGGCCGGCGACGCGGCGCTGTGCGATGCGTTCGCACAGGTGCGTCGCCAGACGCTGATGCGGGTGCGCGACACCGCGCAGCTGCACGAGGACGTGCGCAAGATGCGTGCGCGCATGCGCGCCGAACTGGATCGCAGCGATGCCGGCCGGCTGGATCTCAAGCAAGGCGCTGGCGGCCTGGTGGATCTGGAATTCGTGCTGCAGGCCGGCGTGCTCGGGCTGGCAGCGCAGCAACCGCAGCTGTTGGACGCCTGCGATACGCCCGCGTTGATCGACGCACTGGCGCGCACCCACTGGCTCCCGGACGAGCGCGCCGCACCACTGCATCAGGCGCACGCAACGCTGGTCGATGCCGGCCTGAGCTGCACGCTGGACCGACGCCCACGCCTGCTCGCACCGACACCGGCCATCCAGCAGGCGCGCGGCATCATCTTCAACGCAGCACGCGGGCAGGGCCTGACGTTTCCGCTGGGCAAGGATGAAACAGCGCTGTAGGTGCAGTGGCGAGGACGCCGCTTTCGATGTGCCTGCAGCAAATGGCAGCAACGGTGCCTTGCTGGCCTGGCGGGATGCCCTGCACCCAGGAGCGCCATGCGTTCTACCGACGCGGCGCACTCCGCCACAGCAGGGCGCGAAACGGGCCGAGCAGGAACACGCCCATGCCCAGTTTTACCGCCAGATCGCCTGCGGCCCAGCTGATCCATGGCAGGCTCGCGCCGGCAAACGCAATGCTCCAGAAGAGGGTGGTATCCAGGGTGGCGCTGCAGGTGGTGGCCACGATCGGTGCGCGCCACCAGCTGCCGTCGCGCAGGCGGTCGAACACGCTGATGTCCAGCAATTGCGCCGCGATGAAAGCGCTGCACGAGGCCACTGCAATGCGCGGCGTCGCCAGCCAGATCGACAGCAGCACCGCCAGCGCGAACCCGCACCAGGCAACGTGGCGTGCAGCGCGTGGACCGAAGCGGCGGTTGATCAGGTTGCTGACCAGGAACGCCAGCGGATAGGAGAACGCGCCCCAGGTCAGCCAGTCGTTGATCGGGTATTGCACCAGGATGTTGGACAGCAGCACCACCGCGCCCATTGCCAACACCGCCCAGAGCAATGCACGGGTGGTGAGCGGGGCAAATGCAGGTGGCGAGGCACGACGCATGGCGACACGGTGTTGATGGGGCGCGCAATTATCGCTGCGACGGCAGGGATGAACCAGCGCAGCGCTGCGCTCGCCGGCCATGGCCTCGGTGCGCAAAGACCCTTTCCCGTATTGCGCCGGCGCCTGGCGCCAGAGCGTGCCTGTATCGTCGGCGACGACGACGACGACGACGACGACGGGGCGCGTGCGCGCCGCGGCTGCAGTCGAATGGCGCGTGCGCCTGCATTCGTGGCGGCGCATACGCTCGGCGGCAGTGTCGGCAGGCGATGTGCAGAGCGGGGGCAAGCCTGCGCCCCGGCATCGGGGCGTCATCGGTCACGCGTGCACCTGACGCCCGACTGGCGGCATCGGCAGCACGCGGTGATCGCAAGGCGAGCCGCAGTCTCGGCGTAGGAAGTGGGGCCGTGAGCGGCTGCATGTGCGCGCAATGGGCGCTCGCAGGTGCTCGCGGCAACGGCGTGCAGCGTGAGACGGCCAGCTGGCTTGCAGCGGCACCTGCAGCCGCAGACACGCGCACCTCGCTGGTGGCGACACAATCTCGCCCGCTGGCATTTCAGCAGTAGACATCGCACGTATCGTCCCGGCTCCCGACCCGCCGTCTGATCGATGGCAGTCCTTGTAAGCCACGCGACCTGCCGATGCCGATGGAGATAGCCGCCGAATGTGCAGTGTCGCGATGATGCACTGGCAGCGTTGGGTCTTGCTGTCGTCTGTTGCAGCGGTTAGATGTGCGTCCCGCGGCCGCCGCGGCCATCGATCGCAGCCGGCATCTGCTTTCCGTTTTCGTGTCGACATGATCGCGCCGTTGGTCGCGAGCGGTCGTGCGCGCCCCTGCGATGCCATTCGGCCTCGCTCACTGCTGTGCCCCCCGGAGAGATCCATGCTTACTCGCATCCGCTGTCGGCCGCTGCTGGCGGCCGTGTTGTCCGCTTCGCTCTTGGCCTTCGGCAGCGCCAGCGCTGCCACAACCGTCCCCGATGCCCGGCTTGACGCGATGACGGCCAGCTTGCGCGCAGCGCCCGTGTCCTTCGATGTGCATCTGCCATCACGCGACCAGGTAGCGCTGAATGCGCTGCTGGCCGACATCCAGGACCCGCTGTCGCCGCAGTACCACAAGTGGCTGTCGGCGGCCGAATTCCAGCGGCGTTTTGGTCCGGCGCCTGCGCAGCTCGCGCAGGTGCGCGCCGCCCTGCAGGCCGCACACATGACCGTGGTACAGCAGGGGCCAACCCTGCATGTCAGCGCGAATGCCGACAGCGTGGAGCGGTTGTTTGCCGCGCCGTTGGTGGCTGATCTGAACGCCGGCCAGCAGGTACGCCTGGCGGCTGCCGCTCCGCTGCAGCTGCCGGCCGCGCTGCGTGCCAACGGTGTCACCGTCACCGGCCTGAGCCGTGGGCTGCCGGCGGCACGCATGGACTCGCGCATGCTGGCCGCCGACCCCGCCAACCGCACTGGCGATGGCACCACCAGCTATTGGTACAACGATCTCAAGCAGGCCTACGGCTATCCGTCCTACCAGACGATGATCGGTGCGCCAGGCAAGCAACAGCGGCTCGACGGGAGCGGCAGCACGATCGCCGTGTTGATCGGCAGCGACGTGCTAGACACCGACATCGCCGCGATGTTCGACCACGAGCGCTTCAGCCGCTATGCCGGCAACCACGCCAATCCGACCCTGTATGCACGCCGCTATGTGGCCGGTGCCAAGCCCGGGGTGCAGGATGGCAACCGCGCTGCGGCGCGCGAGGCAACGCTCGATGTGGACATGGCGCTTGGCGGCGCGCCGGGCGCGCACGTGCTGCTGTACGTGATCCCCGATCTGTCCATCGATTCCATCCTGGCCGGTTACCGACAGATCGTGCAGGACAATGAGGCCGACGTGGTCAGTTCCTCGTTCGGGTTCTGCGAACAGGTCTTCACCGCGGCCTATAACGGCAAGGACGCCACCTCCATCCTTGGCGTGTTCGATTCGGTCTTCAAGCAAGGCAACGCGCAGGGCATCAGCTTCGTCGCCCCCAGTGGCGACAATGCCGGCCTGGATTGCCCGGACACCCAATACCTGGTGGAAGGCAAGAACGGCCGGTACGTCCCCAGCGTGCATTGGCCCGCCGCCGATGCGTATGTGACCGCGGTCGGTGGCGGCAACCTGCTCACTGCCTACACGAAGGGCAGCCTGGATTCGAGCTACCTCAGCGAAAGCGCGTTTGCCGACCCGTTGCAGGCCGAGGACCCGTATGGCGTGGGCGCGCTGCTCAGCGGCGGCTACTGGGGCGCCGGTGGTGGCGTCAGCACGCTGTTCCAGCGTCCGGCGTATCAGCTGCGCGCGCTGGGCGGCACACGCACATCGATGCGCGCATTGCCCGATGTCGGCATGCTGGTCGGCGGTTGCCCGGGAATCGCCGTGCATCCCTGTCAGCAGGGCACCAGCTCGGTGTCCATCTACGTGGCAGGTGCACTCACCAAGTTGATCGGCACCAGCGTGGCGGCGCCGGAGTTCGCCAGCGTGGCTGCGTTACTGGTGCAGAAGCAGGGCCGGCAGGGCAATCTCAACGATTACCTGTATCGCCTGGCCGCCAACGGCCCGCAGGCCTACCACCGCGGCATCCCCGGCAATAACGGGGTGGTCGGCAACGATGTGCCGATCGCCGGCAAGTACAACTACACCACCGGCTTGGGAACCCCGATCGTGCGGCTGATGATCGGCGCGCTGGACGCGGCGCCTGCCGGCATTCCGCGTTCTCCCAGCAATCCGTAACGGATAGTGTCGCCGCGCCGGCGGGGCCTTGTCGGTGCGGAGAGGGGCGGTAGAGCGCACAGTGCGCGTTAGTGCTGTGCGCTCTTGCTCCGCTTCGAGGGTTGGGTGCGCGAGCGAGGGGCGATGCAAGGTCACCGCCGCCCGCAGGAAGGCAACACGCACGCATCGCGACCCGAATAGACAGCCCCCTGGTCCACGACGGTGGCCGCTGCGGGTCGGCGGTTGCCCGGCAGCGCGCCCGCCTACGCGTGATCGCCGTGCAGGCAGCGCTGTTGCTCAGCGCGTTGAACTCACCAGCTGCGGCTGCTGTTGTAGGCCGCCGCGTCGCCGGTGGGCAGGAACGCCAGGGCCTCGCCTTGCGGTGCATGTACGGTCCAGCCACTGCCGGCCGGGCTGGGCTGGAACGACACCATGTCGCCAACCCGAAACCCGGCTGCCGGGTCGTCCTGGCGCGCGGGCCAGCGCAGCATCACGGTCGCCTCAGGCTGTTGCGGATCCTGCAGCCTGACCTCGCGTTCGCCCGCGGGCAAGGTTTGCACCGCGTCGACCCGCATCGGCGGCAGCGTGCCCGCGCGCGGTTGACGGCGGTCATCGCGTCTGTCTGCGTAGGCGTTGACGGACGCAATGAACGGAGACACGACGATAGCGCTCGCCACCACCACTGGGACAGAGACGGTCAACATGGCATAGAACCCGGATTTATCGGCCGGGCTCATCTCCCCGGCCTGCACGCAGGTTGGCAGTAGGGTGGCGAGCGACAGGGCAGCGGCAAACGGGGCGGACAGCAGGCGCGTCATGGCGTGGCTCCAGGCGTGGCGGTGGCGTGTGGGATCGACAGCTCCTGTGCAAGGGCGTCGCGTTGATGCAGGAAATCGAACACCGATTCGACGGTGACCACCGAGTAGTTGCCGGAAACGCGCTCGCCGACAGGATGATCGGTGGTGGTGGCATTGGCGGCGACAAAACGTGCGCCCACGCGCTGCTTCAAATCCAGATGCAGGATGCTGGGGTGATACCGCGCCGCTTGCAGCCAGGCCTGCGATGCGCGGCGATCGCCGATGACCGTCGGTGGTTGCGCATCGGCTGCCAGCGCCGCTGCCAGCACTTCCAGCACCCACTGGTTGGAATTCTGGTAGTCGGTGGAGAAGGGATAGGCGACCATGCTGTAGCGCGTTTCATGCAGGCGATGCGCGAGCTCGCCTGAGTCACTCAACAATGCCCGCAGGCGCTGTTGGATCGCGGGTGTCAGGACGCCGACACGCAGATCGTGGCTGACCGCGCTTTCGCCGACGAAATTGCTCAGGCCTTCGACATAGAGCTGCGAGGCATCGCTCTTGCAGCGATTGAGCAGGTGCCGCACGCGCCAGATGCCATCATCGTCGCGCACGGCAAATGCCAGGTGGCTGTGCTTCAGACCGTAGCGGCTTAGATCCTGGCCGCCGCGCGCCAGCAGCACCACCTTGGCATCGGGCAACGCATCCAGCGCCTGCGCGGTGGAGGTGGCCATGTCGAACATCGCGGCAGTGGCTTGCGGTGTGGGATAACGCGGCACGCAACGCGGTGTTGTTGCGGTGGCGGACAGCGGTAATGTGGCGAGTACCAGCAGCGCAATTGCCTTGCGCCGGGTTTGTCGAATCCATCGCGCTTTGATCGTCCCTGTCATGCACATCGTCCTTGTCTCGGTGGCCCGGTGGTGGGCGTTGGGTTATGGCAGCAGGCGCGCGCGTACCTGCATGGCGATGCGCTCGGTTTCGCGCACAGGAACGATATCGACAGCGCTGGCGAGAACTTCATCAACGAAGTGCAAGCGCTGGCGTTGCCGCAACGCTCGCAAATAGGTGTCAACGCGCCCACGTGCCTGCTCGGCAAACGCGGCAGCGACCGGCACACGGGTGGCGCAGGCTTCGGAGAGCAGGTTGACCGAATCGGCGCTGGCCACGATGGCATCGGCCCAGCCGAGCAGGCCGGCGTATGGGTTGGGCCCATCGCGTTCGTCGCACCACAGCAGATGCGGCAGGCCGGCGCAGGCCGCGCGCAGCGTTGCGATTGCATCGCCCGGCGTGCGGCGCGAGGTGGTCACCAGCAGGCTGCCGCCCAGCGCGCGCAGTTGGGCACGCAACGACGTGCACAGGGCCGCCAGCGCCTGTAGCGTCCACGGCACCTGGTCGGTAGGCCCACCGACCAGCAGGGCCAGCCGCGGACCCGGCAAGTCGCCGATTGCGGGAAACGCGGCCCGGCCGGCCGCCAGCCACGCATCGTCCACCGGGTGCAGGCTGCCGAGCAGGGTGAGTACGTTGCTGCCGCGCAGTGCATCGTGCTCGGGCACGACCAGCAGGTCCCAGTGCCGCGGGTCCAACCGCGGATCCAGGATCTGCACGCTGCGGCTGCCCTGGGCACGCAGCAACCGGGTGGCCAGCGCCGCCTGCCGGCCGCAGCCGATGGCCAGCGCCGGGGGCTGCTGCAGTTGCCGGGCAAATTCCGCGCCGAAGGCCTGCCGTGCGCCGGGGAGCCGCCGCGGCGCCGCCCAACGCCACGGCGCGTTGGTCTGCAGGTGCAGTGGCTGACAGGCATCGGGCTGCAGTGCACGCGCCAGCGCCTCGGCCTGGCGCGCATTGCCGGCACGGCCGTCGCTCAGTGCCCAGGTCAGCCCCATCGTTTCAGATCCGACATAAATTTGTTTCAGATTGAACGCGTGTGGCGGCAATCGCGCCACTCTACACTGCGGGTCTTCACACTGGCGCCGACGCCGCAGCCTACCGTCGCACCACCCCTTCCCCTGGAGTGCTCATGTCCGACTCGCTCAACGCCGCCGCACTGGATCAGCTGTTCCGCACCGCCCGCACGCAAAATGCGTTTGCCGACACGCCGGTCAGCCACGAGGTGCTGCGTGAGCTGTATGAGCTGGTGAAGTGGGGCCCCACCGCGGCCAATAGCTGTCCGGCGCGCTTTGTATTCGTGACCAGCGCCGAGGGCAAGGCCAAGCTCAAGCCGGCGCTGTCGGAGGGCAATGCCGCCAAGACGCTGGCTGCGCCGGTGACGGTGATCGTGGCGCACGACGAAGACTTCCACGAGAAGCTGCCGTACCTGTTCCCGCATGCCGACGCCAAGAGCTGGTTCGAGGGTCCGCGCGCGGGCCGCACCGAATCGGCGTTCCGCAATGGCTCGCTGCAGGGCGCCTACCTGATTCTGGCCGCGCGTGCGCTGGGGCTGGATGCCGGCCCGATGTCCGGCTTCGACAACGCCAAGGTGGATGCGGCGTTCTTCGCCGGTACGCCGATCAAGTCCAACTTCCTGGTCAATCTTGGCTACGGCGACCCGGCCGGGCTGTTCCCGCGTTCGCCACGCCTGAGCTTCGACGAAGCGGCGCGTTTCGAGTAAGGCGATACATGCGTGCCGGCTGCGGCGCAGCGCCGTGGGCGGCGCGTGCCGGCCCGGCTACCGCGTGTGCCTGCTACGTTCAAGCGACGCAGTTGGCCGTTTGCCGGCCGATCGCTTGATCTAGCTCGCCGTGTCGACGTACATGGTGTCTTGCGTTTCCTGCAGTCCTCGTTCGTCTGCATCTGTCCCACCCGCGTTGATCCGACGCGTCTCTCATCCCATGGAGTTCCAATGAAGACCACCCATAAGCTGTTGCTGCCGCTCGCCCTGACCCTGGCCATTGCCGCCTGCTCCAAGCCGGCCGACAACGCTGCCGCTCCGGCCGCCGAAACCCCGGCCGCTGCCACCGCACCGGCCGACGCCGCTGCTGCGCCGGCGCCGGCACCGGCGGCGGCCGCCTCGACCGCCCCGGCCGTGGAAGTGGCGTCGGGCACCTACACCCTGGACCCGTCGCACACCGACGTGCTGGCGCAGTGGAGCCACTTCGGTTTCTCCAACCCGAGCGCGCACTTCGGCAATGTCGACGGCACCCTGGTGTACGACGCGGCCGACGTGACCAAGTCCACCGTGCAGGTCACCCTGCCGCTGTCCGGCTTGAACAGCTTCACCGCCAAGTTCGACGAACACCTCAAGAGCGGTGACTTCTTCGACGCGGCCAAGTTCCCGACCGCCACCTTCAAGAGCACCAAGGTGGAAGCTGCCGGCACCAACAAGCTGACCGTCACCGGCGACCTGACCATCAAGGGTCAGACCAAGCCGGTCGTGCTGGACGTCACCCTCAACGGTGCCGGCGAGCACCCGATGAAGAAGGTGCCGGCCGCCGGTTTCGACGCCACCACCACCATCAAGCGCAGCGATTTCGGCCTGGGCCAGTACGCCCCGAACGTCAGCGACGAAGTGAAGATCCGCATCACCACCGAAGCCCTGCAGGCCAAGGCCGGCGATGCTGCGGCGAAGGATGCCGCAGCCAAGTAAGCGGTCTGGCTGCTGTCCAGGCAAAGGCCCGCTTCGGCGGGCCTTTGTCGTTGAGGGGGACGACCACGTGCGACCCGTCGGGTGTGGGCACGACATGTTGGGGCAGCCTGCGTGTCGGGGCGTGTCTTGGGAAGCGCCGCCGCGTACGGCATAACCGGCAGCGTGGGCCGCATGGACTCTGGCATCGGCAAACAGGTGGTCGCCGCGTTGGGCAAACTTGCTGCAGCGTCGCTGTCCGCAGATCGCGCCTTCGCCATCGCCGCTCATCCACTGCCGGGCGCAACGCACGGCAACGGAGTTGGCGGTTGTCATCCACGCGTCATCCGGTCCACGCAGGCTGGGCGCATTTTTCTGGACCGGTGATGTCTGTCGTGCGCTTGGTAGATCGCTGCTTCTGTTTTTGCAAGCGCAGCCTTTGCGTCGCCGCGGTGTCCGGCCTGGCGGCACGCGCACCGTCGGTGTGCGTGCCGTCCATGCTCAGCGGTCTGTCGGTCGGTCTGGACGCGGGGTCGTGCTCGCGTTGTCGGCGACCTTCTGAGGCAAGCCATGCGTAATCGCTCTTTTGCCACGACGATGTGGCACGCACTGCTGGGTCTGGCGCTCTGCCTGCCGATGGCGAAACCGGTTGTGGCAAAAGAGACCGCCGCCGCAACCGCGCACCTGCGCCTGAGCATCGTGCTGGTGCGGCATGGCATCCGTGCACCGACCCAGCCCGGCAGCGAGCTGGATCGCTACAGCGCGCAGCCATGGCCGCACTGGCCGGTGGCCGAGGGCCAGCTGACGCCGCACGGACGGGCCGGCATGCAGGCGTTGGGCGCACGTTATCGCGCGCTGCTGGCGCCGCCGCTCGCGCTGCCGGCCCGTGGCTGCGCGGGCACCGAACAGATCGTCACCATCGCCGACAGTACCGCCCGCAACCACGCCAGCGCGCAAGCGCTGCTGCAGGGCATGGCGCCTGGCTGCGCAGTGCACTACCAGGCCCTGCCGGAGGGCGAGCGCAATGCATTGTTCGATGGCGGCAAGGCGCCCGCACCGCCGGTGCGGCTGGAGGCCGACACCCGTGCGCAGTTGGCGCAACTGCAGGCGGTGTTGAGCGGCTGCCAGCACGGGCGCTGTGTCGTGCCGCCGCCGGAGAGCCTGCTCTACGATCCGGCCACGCGCGACGGCTCGCCGGCCGCAGCCAGCACCCTCAAGCTGGCCGGTGGACTGGCCGAGAACCTGATGCTGGAGGACGTCGAAGGTTTCGATGCGGCGCAGCTGGGCTGGGGCCGGGTGGATCGCGCCGCAGTGGGGCAGTTGATTACCTTGCACAACGCCTCGTTCGCTCAAAGCAAGCGCCCGTTGCCGGCCGCCCGCGCGGCGGCGTCCAACCTGCTCGCGCATCTGCTGGCCACCGTGCAGGCAGCCGTTGGGCAAGCGCCGTCGGTGGCGGCGCTGGCGCCGCCATCCACGCGGCTGCTGGTGCTGGTCGGCCACGACACCAACCTGGCCACGCTCGGCGGCCTGCTCGGTGTGGACTGGCATCGCAGCGATCGTCCCGACGACTATCCGCCCGGTGGCGCGTTGGTGCTGGACGTACTCGAACGCGACGGCGCGCCGTTGCTGCGCGTGCGGACCTTGATGCCCAGCTTGGCGGCGTTGCGCAGCGGCCGCTTCGATGGTGATGCGCTGGCCTCGTCCACCCTGGTGCTGCCCGGTTGTCATGGCCAGGCCCTGTGTCCGTTGCCGGTCGCGCTGGCCTGGCTGCGCACGCGCATCGATCCGGCCCAGTTGCAAGCGGACTTGCCTCAGCTGCGCTCCTGGCCGGCGCAACCGTAGCGCATGTCATGCACGGCAAGTGCGGGAGAAGCGGCTTGGCGACGTGTTGAGGGCCAACGCACGCTGCGTGCACGCAGGGCATTCACTCCTCGCCGTGTTCGCCGCGCGCCTTCCAGTAGCCTTTGGCGCGTACCCATTCCTTGTCCACGCCCAAGTGCTCTTCCAGAAATTTGCGCATGGCGCGCGCGCGCATCGATTCGGCGCCGATCCAGTAGAACGTATCGCCGTCTTCTGGCTCGTAGTCGCGCAGGCTGTCTTCCAGCAGGGTGCTGCTGGCGGCATCGAAGCCATTGCGCTCCAGCCAGTTCACCTGCACCTCTGCCGCGCTGAGCAGTTCCTGCCGCTCGGCGGCATCGGCGATCTCGATGAACACCTGTGCGTGCATGTCGGCGGGCATCGCTTCGAGCCAGCGGCCAATCGCCGGCAGCGCGGTTTCGTCGCCGATCAATACGTAGTGGTCATAGTCGTCGGCAACCAGGAACGAGCCGCGCGGGCCGCCGATTTTCAGTGGGTCGCCGGGCTGTGCGCGCGCGGCCCAACTGGAGGCCACGCCCTCGCCGTGCAACACGAAGTCGATGCTCAATTCGCCGCTCTGCGGATCGAAAGCGCGTGGCGTGTAGTCGCGCGCCGGCGAAGGCAGCGCGCCTTCCTCGTAGCGCGGGCCTTCCGGCGTCATGGTCGGCAGCACGAAGGCGCCGTCGGCATTGGGAAAGAACAGTTTGACGTGATCGTCTGGCGCCTCGCTCTGGAAACCGGCCAGTTCGCCGCCGCCGAACACGATGCGGCGCATGTGCGGGGTGATCGCTTCGCAACGCAGCACCTGCACGGAGCGCAGGCGTGGGTCGCGACGCAGTTGGGTGTTGGTGTGTGCAGCCATGGGGTGCAATTCCTGGAGGGCCGCAGGGATGCGCGGCGGTGCGGGAGAGGGATGGAGCGTTAGGAAATCACTGCGTGATCAGTCAATGAGGTGGTGAGTGGCGACCTGCCACGGTGATGCGCTGGCACCCAGCGCAGGGGGGGTGCCCTCTCCCTGCGCGAGCCGTGCCCCGTAGGAGCAGATGAGGGGAAATGCGAAGCTGCGTGCAGTGGCATTGCCTCACTTCGCATCTGGGCAATGCCGTCGTTGGATCGACCTACGCGGCTGGCAGATCGCTGTCAGGCCGGCCCCAAACGTCACCCCACGACACCGGCTCAGTCGTCGTCGCGCTCCATGCCGTCGGCGGCGGCGTTGAGTAATGCAGCAATCCGCGCGGTCTCTACCGCGTTCCATTGCCCGTGGCGCGCGAACAAACCATGTTTGATGCGATGAATCGCCTCGCGAATCGGGGCCGGCGTTTGCGACTTGATCAACTCGCGCGCGCGCCGATGGGTACGGGCCAAGGCGGCATCGAGCGCATCGCGTTGCTGTGCAACGTAGTCGCCGCCAGCGTCAGTGACCTGATAGCGCTTGCGGCCGGCATCCAGATCGGTGTGCACCCAGCCGGCCGCTTCCAGCTGCGCCAGCGCCGGATAAATCGCCCCGGCGCTGGGTGTGTATAGCCCCTTGAAGAGGGCGGCGATCTGCCGCATCAGCTCATAGCCATGGCACGGGCGATCGGCAATCAGCGCCAGCAGCAGCAGGCGCAGATCGCCGTGCTCAAGCGGACGCACGCGCGCGCCGTCACTGCGACCACGGGCAGGCGCAGCATCGAGATCGGCCGATGGACTGAAGGGAGGGAGCTTTTTCATTCGATATATCGAAGCATGGAGAAACGATATATCGAAGTGCGCTGATGCACAAGCGCCCGACTCTTGGATGGCTAATCGCCTCTCAGGCGAGACCCGGATGCTGCAACGCGTCTAGACACGCATGAAATCCATAATTACGATGTAATTACTTTGACATTACGGGCTTGCCCCCGGCGAGGCAGAGGCATGAGTCGACAGTGGGACACCCAGGCCGAAAGCCGGCGTCAGCGCTTGCAGCGGGCCGCCGCGCTGGCGCCGCAGGGCCGCGTGGTGGCTGCCGACGATGTCGTGGCGCTGCTGGAAGCGGTGATCGAGCCCGGCGACCGCGTGTGCCTGGAAGGCAACAACCAGAAGCAGGCCGATTTCCTGGCACGTTGCCTCACCGAGGTGGATCCGGCCCGCGTGCATGACCTGCACATGGTGCAATCGGTGCTATCGCTGGCCGCGCATCTGGACGTCTTCGAACGCGGCATCGCCAAGCGCCTGGATTTTTCGTTTTCCGGCCCGCAGGCAGCGCGCCTGGCCGGGCTGGTCAGTGAAGGTCGTATCGAAATCGGTGCCATCCACACCTATCTGGAGTTGTTCGGCCGCTACTTCATCGACCTGACCCCGCGCATCGCACTGGTCACCGCGCAGGCGGCCGATCGCCATGGCAATCTCTATACCGGCCCCAACACCGAAGACACGCCGGTGATCGTGGAAGCCACCGCGTTCAAGGGCGGTATCGTGATCGCGCAGGTCAACGAAATCCTCGACACCTTGCCGCGCGTGGATATTCCCGCCGATTGGGTGGATTTCGTGACCCAGGCGCCCAAGCCCAATTACATCGAACCGCTGTTCACCCGCGACCCGGCGCAGATCTCCGAGATCCAGGTGTTGATGGCGATGATGGCCATCAAGGGCATCTATGCCGAATACGGCGTGGACCGGCTCAATCACGGCATCGGTTTCGATACTGCCGCCATCGAACTGCTATTGCCGACCTATGCCGAATCGCTGGGGTTGAAGGGCAAGATCTGCCGGCATTGGGCGCTCAATCCGCATCCGGCGCTGATCCCCGCGATCGAATCGGGTTTCGTGCAGTCGGTGCACTCGTTCGGTTCCGAGCTGGGCATGGAGAACTACATCGCCGCACGCCCGGACGTCTTCTTTACCGGCGCCGATGGCAGCATGCGCTCCAACCGCGCGCTGTCGCAGACCGCCGGGTTGTATGCCTGCGACATGTTCATCGGCTCCACGTTGCAGATCGATCTGCAGGGCAACAGTTCCACCGCCACGCGCGACCGCATTGCCGGTTTCGGCGGCGCGCCCAACATGGGTTCGGATGCGCGCGGTCGCCGGCATGCCAGCGCCGCCTGGCTCAAGGCCGGGCGCGAAGCGGCAATGCCGGGCGAGATGCCGCGTGGGCGCAAGCTGGTGGTGCAGATGGTGGAGACCTTCCGCGAACACATGGCGCCGGCATTCGTGGACAAACTCGACGCCTGGGAATTGGCAGAGCGCGCCAACATGCCGCTGCCGCCGGTGATGATCTACGGCGACGATGTCAGCCATGTACTCACCGAAGAGGGCATCGCCAACCTGTTGTTGTGCCGCACGCCGGAGGAACGCGAACAGGCCATCCGTGGCGTGTCCGGCTATACCGCAGTGGGCCTGGGGCGCGACAAGCGCATGGTCGAGAACCTGCGCGACCGCGGCGTCATCAGGTGGCCGGACGATTTGGGCATTCGCCCGCGCGATGCCACGCGCGATTTGTTGGCAGCGCGCACGGTCAAGGACCTGGTGCGCTGGTCCGGCGGCTTGTACGACCCGCCGAAACGTTTTCGTAATTGGTAAGGGCACAGCATGGAAACCCTGCGATATCGCTTTGATGGCCAGCGCGGTGCACGCGCCGGGCTGGAACACGCGTTGGTCGGTGTCGTGGCCTCCGGCAATCTGGAAGTCCTGGTCGAGCGCGTGCCGCTCGACGGTGCCATGGAAATCGAGATCCTCACCGCCGCACGTGGCTTTGGCGCGATCTGGCAGGCAGTGCTGGACGATTTCGCCGCACGTCATCCACTGCGCGATGTGCGCATCAGCATCAACGATGTCGGCGCCACGCCGGCGGTGGTGAGCCTGCGCCTGGAACAAGCGCTGGATGTGCTGCAGGGAGAGGTTGCATGAGCCGCCGCAGCTATTCCGTAGGAGCGCACCAGGGCGCGAAGGGCATTCCCAGTCATGCCCCGGTCGCGCCCAGGTGCGCTCCTACGCGCGTCGTCGGGAGCACCATTGTCGATAGTGCCGACCGCAGCAATCCCGTAGGAGCGCACCAGGGCGCGAAGGGCTTTCCCGGTAACGCTTCAGTTGCGCCCAGGTGCGCTCCTACGTGTGTTGTCGGGAGATATGTATGAGCACCACCATTCCCATGGCCGAGCGCAGCTATTACGAGGCCGATGCGCGCGAGCGCATCGATGGCGTGCTGGATGCCGGCAGCTTTCGCGAATTCGTTGGCCCGCGGCGTCGCTTGATCAGCCCGCACCTGGCACAACTGGAAACACCCGGCGCCTTCGATGACGGCATCGTGGTGGGCGAAGGCACATTGCGCGGGCGCAATGTGTTGATCGCGGCGCAGCAAGGCGCCTTCATGGGCGGCGGCGTGGGCGAAGTGCATGGCGCCAAGCTCACTGGCCTGCTGGAGCGCGCCGCAACCACGCAGCCGGCAGCGGTGCTGTTGCTGTTGGACACCGGCGGCGTGCGTCTGCATGAAGCCAACGCCGGGCTCATCGCCATCTCCGAAATCATGCGTGCCACCATGGGTGCGCGTGCCGCCGGTGTGCCGGTGCTGGCCTTGATCGGCAGCGGCAACGGTGCATTCGGCGGCATGGGCATCGTGGCGCGCTGCTGCAGCGCAGTGATCATGTCTGAAGAAGGCCGCTTGTCGTTGTCCGGCCCGGACGTGATCGAAACCGTGCGTGGGGTGGAGGAGTTCGACGCGCGCGACCGTGCCCTGGTGTGGCGCGTCACCGGCGGCAAACACCGCTACCTGATTGGCGAAGCCCACACGTTGGTGGCCGATCGCATCGATGCATTCGCCGATGCAGCGTTGGCCACGCTCGATGCACTCACCGAGGCGACCGGCGAGGCCGCATTGCAGGCGTTGGAGCATGCGCAGCAGCAGCTGGCAGCGCGCATCGATGCATACGGCGATTGCCGCGACGGGCTGGAAATCTGGAAGCGCCAGGGCATCGTCGATGCGCAGCGCCTGCCGCTGCTGGACACCGAGGCCTTCCTTGCCGCAACCGCAGACCGGAGCCTCCCATGGAACTGAGCCGCTTGCTCGACCAGCTGTTTCCGCTCGGTCACGCCATCGCGCGTAACGACGATGTGCTGACCGGCAGCGCAACCACTGCCGCTGGCGAGGTCACCGTGATCGGCACCGCCAACAAGCTCGAAGTGGGTGTCGACCACGCCTTGGCCTTGGCGGCCACCGTCTTGGCAAGCACGCGCGCCTACCCGCAGCGCCCGATCGTGATGCTGGCCGACACCGCCGGGCAGCGGCTGGCACGGCGCGATGAACTCCTCAGCATCAACGGCTATTTCGCCCACCTGGCACGCGTACTGGAGTTGGCACGCAGGCGCGGCGCGCGGCTGATCACGCTGGTCTATGGCGAATCGGTCAGCGGTGGATTCCTGTCGTTCGGGCTGATGGCCGACCATATCCATGCACTGCCCGATGCACAGATCCGGGTCATGGATCTGCGCGCGATGGCGCGCGTGACCAAGCAATCGGTCGACACCTTGCAGGCATTGAGCAAGAGCTCGCCGGTGTTTGCGCCGGGCGTGGAAAACTACGTACGCATGGGCGCGGTGGAATCGCTGTGGGAGGGCGACCTGGCGCAGGCACTGCTCGATGCATTGGCCGCGCCCACCGATGGCGACCAACGCCGCGCGCTCGGCGCGCAACGTGGGGGCCGCACCCTGGCGCGCGATGTCGCTGCCGCCGTGGCAGCGGGCGAGGCCTGAGCATGGCTGGCCGCCACGCCCTGGTGTGGTTGCGCGAGGATGCGCAGTGGCAGGCCGTCACGCCTGGCGCGCAGCCACGGTTGCAGCAGTGGTTCGCGGCCGGCCTGCCCGCGGTGGTGGCGCGTGGCGATGGCAGTCAGGCACCCGGCACCGTTCGGCTTGGCGTGCCGCTGTCGCCCAGCGAAGGCAAGCAGCGCTTGGCCCTGCACGCACACGCGACCGAGATCGCACGCTGCACCGCGCCCCTGGCACTGGATGCGGTGATGCCACATGCGCCGGTCGCGCTGCAGCCGGCACTGCAGGCCCTGCTTGCGCACGCGCAGGCACACGCATTGCACCCGGGTGTGTTCGGCAGCTTCGCCTGGCAAGCCCTGACCGGCCTGACCTATGTGCACGCGCAATCGGATCTGGACCTGCTGTGGCCCATCCACACTCCCGAGCACGCGCACGCGGCAGTCACGCTGCTGCAGCGCTGGGAGCAGCACAACGGACTGCGTGCGGATGGTGAACTGCTGTTGCCCGGTGACCACGCGGTGAACTGGCGCGAGTACGCCGGCAACGCGCAACAGGTGTTGGTGAAATCCAGCCAGGATTGCCGGCTATTGCCGCGTGCTGCGCTGTTTCCGGTCCGGAGTGCGGCATGAACGCACAGCTGCAACAAACCTGGATTGCCAGTGCGCCTGCACCGCCACGCGATGCTGCCTACCGGCTCGGTCGTCTGGCAGTGGGCGCCCTGCATGCAGAACTGGCCTGCGCGCCTAAGCCGGGTTTGGTAACGCCGTTCGACAGCGGCAGCCACACCGACATGGATGCCGCCACCTTCATGCGCAGCCTGTTCGCCTTGCGTGGCTATTTTGTCGCCATTGCCCAGGCCGGCATCGACCATGCGCCATTCGAGCGGCTCCGCGCGCTGGGCATCGGGGCCGAGTCGGCGATGTTGCGCGCGACCTGTGGCATCAATACGCATCGCGGTGCGATTTTCAGCCTGGGGCTGCTCACTGCGCAGGCGGCGCGCCTGTGGGTTGCGCAGGGGCGGCGGCCCACTGCAGAACACGTCTGCGACGGCGTACGCGCCTGGCGCGATGCACTGCAGGCTGCACCATTGAACCCGCAAAGCCATGGCCAGCGCGTGCGTGCGCAGTACCGCATCGGTGGCGTGCGCGAACAAGCCGCGGCAGGCTATCCAGTGCTGCGTGAGATCGCCCTGCCTGCATTGCGGACTGCGCTTGCCGCTGGTGCCACGCGTGAGGCAGCGCTGGCGCAGACCTTGATGCAGCTCATCGCCCAGGTGGACGATCTCAATCTTTTGCACCGTGGCGGGGCGGAAGGCCTGGCATTTGCCAAGGCGCAGGCGAATGCCTTCCTTGCCGACGGCGGCATTGCGCATCCGCAATGGCGCGCACAGCTGCATGCCATCGGCCAGCAGTTTGTCGCCCGTCGCCTGAGCCCTGGCGGCAGCGCGGATCTGCTGGCCTGTGCATGGTTCCTGCATCGGCAGGAGCTGGCATGAGCCGTCCTCGCTCGCTGGCTGCAGAACATGTGGTGCATGCGCAGATGCATTGCCGCAGCGTCTTGCTTGCAGCCACAACGACTGCTGGCCCGGCTGCGGTCGCAACAAACCTCGCATGGTGCCCGCCAGTCCATCGCCGCATCCAGGTTTCCCGGCACATTGCTCGCACGACGGAACACGCCAGCGTGCGCGCAGGCCATTCCTGCGAACTTGGTCAGGCCAGCGCATGAGCCTGGCCGTGCTCTGCCCTGGCCAAGGTGGCCAACACGCCGAGATGTTCGCGCGACTGGGCGATGCGCCTGCGGCAGCCGCCGTCATTGCCAGCGCACAGCGTGTGCTGGGCGTCGCACCACATACAGTGGCCGCAGATCCGGGCCGCTACGCCAATGCCATCGCACAACCGCTGGTCTGCGCCGGCACGCTGGCGCATTGGCAGGCACTGCGCACGCAGCTTCCCACGCCGCTGCTGGTGCTCGGTTATAGCGTTGGCGAGCTTGCTGCACATGCGGTGGCCGGCAGCATGTCCACCGACACCTGCCTGCAGCTGGCAGCGACGCGCGCCCGGCTGATGGATGCGGCCAGCCCGC
This sequence comes from Xanthomonas phaseoli pv. dieffenbachiae, assembly GCF_008639345.1. Classification (NCBI taxonomy): domain Bacteria; kingdom Pseudomonadati; phylum Pseudomonadota; class Gammaproteobacteria; order Lysobacterales; family Lysobacteraceae; genus Xanthomonas; species Xanthomonas phaseoli. The sequence continues at coordinate 523,894 of NZ_CP041380.1, forward strand.
AGCAGGCAGGGCTGATGGCGGTGATCGGTGTGCCCTTGCGCGCCCTGGAAACGCTGTGCCAGACGCACGGCGCAGCGCTCGCCATCATCAACGGCGACGATCACGCCGTGCTCGGCGGCCCGCACGTTGCATTGCGGGCGCTTGGCGAGGCGGCCAGCGCACAAGGTGCGCACGTCACCTTGCTGCCGGTGAGCGTGCCGGCGCACACGCCGTGGTTGAGCGCGGCCGCCGAAGGCTTTGCCATCGAGCTGGAAAGCGCAGACCTTCTCGCCCCCAAACTGCGCGTGTTGGCAGGCATCGATGCACGTGCGGTCGGCACGCACGCCCTGGTGGTCGACACGCTTTCCAGGCAGATCGCACAGACCGTGCGCTGGTACGACGTGCTGGTGCAAGCCGCCGAACGCGGCGCACGCGTGTTTCTCGAACTCGGCCCTGGCAGCGCATTGGCGCGGATGGCGCGCGAGGTACTGCCGGCGTGCGAAGCGCGCTCGGTGGACGAATTCCACAGCACCCACGGTGTTGTCGAATGGGTCACGGCTGCGTGCGAGCGCGCGGCATGACGATCAGGCAGGTGCTGCACACGGTGTGACCCCAGGGTGGCGGGCGGCCATCCGTGCTGTACGCGTATCAGGTGTCTGGGAGGGCGCATGACCCCGCAAATTGCAACGATTCTTGGCTTGGTGATCATGTTCATCGTCGCCACTGCATTGCCCATCAATATGGGGGCGGTGGCGTTCGCGCTGGCCTTCATCATTGGCGGCGTGTGGGTGGGGCTGGAGGGCAAGGAGGTGCTGGCCGGCTTTCCTGGCGACCTGTTCCTGACCCTGGTCGGCATTACCTATCTGTTCGCCATCGCGCAGAAGAACGGCACCATCGATTTGCTGGTGCATTGGGCGGTGCGTGCGGTGCGGGGGCGCATCGTCGCCATCCCGTGGGTGATGTTCGTCATTACCGGGCTGCTGACTGCCTTCGGTGCGCTGGGGCCGGCAGCGGTGGCCATCATCGGGCCGGTGGCGCTGCGCTTTGCCAAGCAGTACCGCATCAATCCGTTGATGATGGGCCTGCTGGTGATCCACGGTGCACAGGGCGGCGGTTTTTCGCCGATCAGCGTGTATGGCGGCATCACCAACAAGGTGGTCGAAAAAGCCGGGTTGGACGTCAGCGAGATGGCGGTGTTCCTCACCAGCCTGGGCTTCAACCTGATGATGGCGATCATCTGCTTCTGCGCCTTCGGTGGACTGAAGTTGATGCGTCAGCAGGAGCTGTCGCTGGCCGATGCGCAGTACGTTGCGGTTGGCGGCGACCAGGCGTCGCACCGCGGCTTTGCGATCGAAGGGCACGGTGCACTGGTGGCGCCGGGCGGCGGCACCCTGTCCACCGACCCGCTGGCATTGGAGGCGGTGTCGATCACCCGCGACCGCGTGATCACCTTGATCGGGCTGCTGGGCCTGGGCGTTGCTGCGTTGATCTACAACCTCAACGTCGGCCTGGTCTCAATCACGGTCGCGGTGGCACTGGCGCTGATTTCGCCCAACGCACAGAAAGGCGCGGTAGACGGCATCAGCTGGTCTACCGTGCTGCTGATCAGTGGCGTGGTGACCTATATCGCCGTGCTGGAAAAATCCGGTGCGGTGGACTACATCGGCACCGGTGTCTCGCACATCGGCATGCCGCTGCTGGGCGCGCTGCTGGTCTGCTACGTCGGCGGTATCGTCTCGGCATTCGCCTCCTCGGCAGCGGTGCTGGGGGCCACTATTCCGTTGGCGGTGCCATTCCTGATGCAGGGCCAGTTGGGTGCGGCCGGGGTGATCTGCGCGCTGGCAGTGTCCTCCACCATCGTCGATGTCAGCCCGTTTTCTACCAACGGCGCGCTGGTGGTGGCCTCGGCCGCCAAGGAAGAACGCGACGGCCTGTTCCGCCGCTTCCTGATCTACAGCGGCCTGGTGGTGTTGCTGGGGCCGCTGGCAGCGTGGCTGGTCTTCGTGGTGCCGGGCTGGCTGTGATGCGGGCCACACGCCACAGCGCAGCGGGGCGCCCACGTAGAATGGGCGCCCCGCCCCGATGCCGACAGCCTGCCCACCATGACCCTCGCTCCTGATTCGCGCGCCTCCAAAAAGCGCGTGCCGCTGTACGAGGAAGTGGCCGAGCGCCTGCGTCAGAAGATCTACGATTACGCGCTGCCGCCTGGCGAGTGGATCGACGAGCCGGCCCTGGCCGAGGAACTCGGCATCAGCCGCACGCCGCTGCGCGAAAGTCTCAAGCTGCTCGCTGCCGAAGGCCTGGTGCAACTGGATGCCGGCCGCGGCAGCCGGGTCACCCGGCTGACGCTGGAAGACCTCAACCAGTTGTTCCCGGTGATGGCGATGCTGGAAGGCCGCTGCGCGCACGATGCGGTCAAGCGCATCGACGCGGCCGGCGTGCAGCGCCTGGAAGAGCTGCATGCGGCGATGGAAGCCGCATCGGCGGCCGGCGATGTGGCCGAGTGCTACCGCAACAATTACCTGATCCACGAAACCGTGCAGCAGTACGCCGGCAATCCGTGGTTGATCCGTGTGACGCACGATCTGCACCGCATCTTGAAGATGCACCGCGGCCGTCAGTTGCTCACGCCCGGGCGCATGGCCCAATCGCTGGCCGAACATCGCCAATTGATGGACTGCGTGCGACGTGGCGATGCCGAAGGCGCCGAGCGCACCATGCACGGGCATTTGCTGAGCCAGGGGCAGGCCTTGGCCGCGTATGTTGCGTCAGGCGGCATGTTGAATGTACCGGCGCCGTTGCCGCGCTCGGGCGGAGTGTAGTCGTCTGCTTGAACGGGGCGGAGTGCTGCACTCTGAATCACGTGCGGCAGCTGGGGACTGACACGGCCGATCAAGGGAGCCACGCCTGAGCGAGGCGCGCGCGGAGAGTGGCATGCGCGTGATGCTTGATGTCGAACAGGTGTTCGCCTGGCGGGCGAACACCTGAGAGTTTCACGGTCAGCACCAGACATGCGTCACGCGGTGCGTTGCGTCACGAACATGCCCAGTGCTTCCAGGGCCGCGACGATGGAGGCAACCGGCGGCAAGTGTTGTGTGTCGTAGTCGAGCCGTACGCCAACGCGCAGGTCGCCGTGCGCCTGGGTGAGCTGCGCGCGGCCATACACGTCGGGCAGATAGAGCAGGGCACCCCACGGCGCATCCATGCGATGGGCAGCCGGTGTGAATCGCAGGATGGCATCGGCGACGGCATCCACGATCAGCGCCTGCACGGTGAACAATTCGACAGTGGCGCGATCGATGCCGGAATCGAAGCTGACGAAGGCCGAGCGCAGGGCGGGGCCGGCAGCGCCCCAGTCCAGCGGGTCGGCCAAACCCTGCGGCATCCAGTACACGCGTTCGTCCTGGCGCGGCAGCACGAACAGTGCGCGGCGTGCGTGGCTGTAGAAGATCTTGTCGCCGTCGAGCGAGTACGCGAATGCCACGCCCTGGGCCGCTTCGTCGCGGCTCAAGGTGTGGTCCTCGCCCCAGAACTCATCGAAGTATTCCCGCACGAATGCCTGTTCGGCCGGCGTCTCGGCGATGATCTCGGCGGGCAGGCGCACAATCACGCGATTGTCGTAGGTGCCGGCCCCCCAACGGGTCACGTATTCGGCGTAGCCGGTCGGCAGGGGATGGCCCAGCCAGTCGGCAAGCATCTGCACATCGGCGTCGGTGGCGCGTTGCAGCTTGGGGGTGACCAGGTAGGGTGGCGGTGCGGTCATGGGCAGTCGCGGATCGTCGTGTCGCGGAGGAGACCGGACTCTATACAACGTGGATGCGTCGGCCGGTGTCTGCGGGTCGGGTCGGCGTTAGCTGCAGCACGGCGCCCAAACTCGCTTCGCTCAGAGGAGGGTGCCTCCTCGGCCATGCATGACGACGGTACTCGGCTCGCTTCAACGCGACTTGGATACAGCCAAATGCGCATGCAACAGCGACAGCAAGCAAGCCAAGCGCAGGCCAGGCATATGGGTCGCGTCCCAATCGGCGACCCGATCTCACATGCATTGCCTGTGCCGGGGTATCTGCGGTGGCGCGCAACACGCGGCGAAACCACGCCGTCTGCCCGACAGATGCGCAGCCCTCGCTACGGGCGGACCACGTCGTTGGCACACCTCGGGCCAGCGGCCGGCCGCAAGCTGTCGTCACGTCCTTCTCCCACCGGTGGGAAAAGGTGCCCGAAGGGCGGACGAGGGCGCGCCTGGTGCTAGCGCGTCCCCAGCGCAAGCAGGTCTTCCACCCGCGCGATCAGCTGCGTTCCGGCCAATCCGGCGAACACGTCCGGATGCGCGTAGCCCCAAGCCACTGCGGCGAACGGCAGGCCCACGACCTGTGCGGCTTCCCAGTCGGCGACCTGGTCGCCCACGTAGACCGCTTGCGACGCAGGGTGCCCGGTGGCATGCAGCACACGACGCAAGGCGCGTTGCTTGCCCAGCAGATGCGCGCCGCCCTCGATGACGGCAAACCTGGCGCTCAGCTCTGCGCCGAGCGCGCGTTGCACGTTCTCCACGGAGTTGGACGACACCACGGCCAGCCGGGCGCCCCCGGCATGCAGCGCGCTCACGGTGTGGGCAATGCCGGGAAACAACGCCACCGGCGGTGCGGCACGCATGAGCCGGATGAAGTCGGCTGCCACCCATGGCACGCGCCAGGCGCTCAGGCCCGATGCCTTGAGCAGTTCGCGCGTGCTGAGTCGACGGGCATCGTCGACCTCGTGCGCTTGTGCCGCGCGAAAGCCATGTCGCTCGGCCAGCAGCCGCTGCGTGCTCAGGAAAAAACCAAACGAATCGGTAAGCGTGCCGTCGAAATCGAAAATGATCAGTGCAGGCATGGCAACGCGTGGGGCAGGGCGTCATAGCCTAACCAAGGTGGTGCCGGCACCCGCGCACACAGGTCCCCACATGTGCGCGCAGGCGACGTCGGCGGCGCTGGCAACGCGGCGCGCAGGCGTCCGCTCCGAAGGAAGGCCTGCAGCCACCGTGCGGCGCGCGGTACAAGCCGCACCGCGCCTTGCCGCGCCCACACGGCGGTGAGCGCTGGCGCGAGTACAGCTGCGCTCAGGCTTCGGCGAAGTGCGGCACGATCGGCGTATCGCTCTGCGCGCTTTGTTCGATCACCTTGCGCTGCATCGCGGCCAGGTACGCGTCCAGCTCTTCGGTGGAGGCGAACACGTCGCTCAACGGCACCGCCTTGACCATGTCGAAGACCTTGCGGATCTGCGGTTGCGGGTTGCTCACCAGCACCTTGCCCTGGCGCGTGGCCAGCGCCTTGCGCGCCTTGAAGATGCAGCGGATGCCGGCGCTGGAAATGTATTCCAGTGCGCTCAGGTCCAGCACCAGCGTGGTGATGCGGGTGCCCAGCAACGGCGACAGCGCCGCGTCCAGGTCCTGGTAGGTATGGGTGTCCAGCCGCCTGGTCAGAATGACGCGTTGACGGGTGTCTTGCGGCGGGTCGATCTGGATGGCAAGGGTGGTCATGACAGGGCCTCGGGGACAGGGGCGTACGGGTGCAGCAGGGTGACGCGCACGACGTTATATGCACCATCGCGGCGGTAGTCGATGTGATCGGCGAACTGATGGACCAAAAACAACCCCAGCCCGCCGATGGTGCGGTCGTCGAGCTCGTCGCTCACCTCGGGCATGGGCGCAGCGCAAGGGTCGAAGGCGCTGCCGGCATCGTGCATTTCCAACACCAGCGCCTGCGCGTCCAGCTGCAGCTGCAAGCGCAGCGGCTGTGCGGCGCACTGGCCGTGGGTCAGCGCATTGCAGCCGAGCTCTTCCACGATCAATCGCACCTGGCCGATGCGCTCGGCGTGCAGGCCCTCGAGCGTGAGCGACTGTTCCAGCGCATCGTTGGCGCCGGCCAGTTGGGCCAGCGATGGCGCGATGGCCAAATCGAGCTTCATGCAGTCGTTGCCTTTCCGGGCGCGTCCCGGCCAGCGTGTGCGACCCGCCCAGCATGCTCCTGGCGCAGCCAGATCGCCAGCAGCGTGATGTCGTCGTATGGATCGGCGCTGCCGGTGAACCGGGCGATATTGGCGATCACCGCCTTGCACTGCGCCGCCGCGCTGCGGCGCGGGTGCAGTGCGGCCAGCAACCGCTCCAAGCCGTAGCTGGCGCCGCGCTCGTCCATCGCCTCGGTCACGCCATCGGTGTAGCCCAGCAAGGTCTGCCCGGCGCTCATGCGGCCCTGCAGCACCGGGTAGGACTCCTGCGGCTCGATTCCCAGCGGCGCACCGGTTTCCAGCGGCAACGGGCGCGCCTTGCCATCGATATCGATCAACAACGGCGGCTCGTGCCCGGCGCTGGCCAGCCAGTAGTCGCCGCTCACCACGTTGATCAGGCCGCATAGCACGGTGGCGAACATGCAGGTCTCGTTGTTCTCGGCCAACCGCGTGGAGGCGGCAATCAAGATCGCGTCCGGGCGCGTGTACCGGCGCGCAGCAATCTCCAGCACGCTCACCGCGCGCGCCATGAACAAGGCCGCCGGCACGCCCTTGTCGGAGACATCGCCCACCACGAACCACAGCAAGCCCGGTTCGGTTTCCACGAAGTGGTAGAAATCGCCGCCCACCGCCTTGGCCGGTTCCAGCCATGCGCAGGTTTCCAGATGCGAACTGGCGCGGTCGAAGGTGCGCCCGGAAGGCAGCATCGCCTGCTGGATCTCGCGCGCAATCTGCAGCTCGCTGTGCATGCGTTCGCGCGCGGCGGTCATCTCGCCAATCTCGGCGATGTGGTGGCGGATCGCATCGCGCGCGCTGTCGAAGGCGCGTGCCATCACGCCGACCTCGTCGTCGCGCTCGATGTGCTGCAACGGGTACTCGAATTCGCCGCGCCGGAAGTGCTCGGCGGTGTCTGTCAGTTCTTCGATCGGCCGCGTCAACTTGCGCGTGATCCGCCGCATCAACCACCACCACACCAGCGCGCCCAGCGCCACCCACGCCGCCAGCCAGTTCAGGCCGGCCAGCACATAGCCTTCGGACGCCGACAACACGAAGGTCCAGCCGCTGCGCCCCACCGCCGCGCTATGGGTCAGAAAGCGCTCGCCGTCGGGCGCGGTATGCGAAAACGAAATCGGCTGGCCGGCCGCCACGGCGCGCTGCAATGGCCGCAGATCCGGGCGCGAACGGGCCACGTAGGCCGTGAGCGAATGGCGCAGATTGAGTGCCGGATCAGGGCTGAAGACCAGCAGGCCTTCCGGCGACAGAAGCATCGTCTGGATGCCGATATCGCGCGGCAGCTGGTCGATGATCTCGCGCAGATGCTGCAGCGGCAGATCCACGCTCACCATGCCGACCGGCGCGGTATCCGGTGCATCGCCAGGCCGGCGCAGCGGCAGGTTGTAGCTGGTGTGCAGGCCGCCGCCGTTGGCATCCAGGTAGGGCTCGGACCACCATGCGCGGCCCTCGCGCTGGGTGCGCAGATACCAGGGCATTGCGCGATAGTCGTAACCCAGTTCCAGCGCGGATTTTTCCAAGACGTGGGTGCCGCTGCGGTGCACGTAACACACAAACCCGCTGTCTTGGGCCTTCTGCGTGCGTGGCGCAATGATCAGCCGCGCCGCTCCGATATCCGGGTCGCCGGTCAGCGTGGCCAGCAGCAACGCACGCAGATTGAACGGTTGCAGCCCCACGCCGCTACTGCTGGCGGCCAGCGTGCGCCCGCTCACCTGCACCGAATCGAGCAAGGCCGCCAGGCTGCGCGCAGTCTGTTCGGTCAAACCATCCACCTCGGTGCGCGCCGCCTCCACCGGCTCGGCGCGCGCGCCCAGGTAGAACACCGTGCCCAGCACTGCCAGCAAGGCCACCAGCACGGCGGTGGCAGCCAGCAGCACACGCATGCGCAAGCTGCGGCGCCAGGGCATGCGTGCGGCGACCGATGTGTGTTGCGGCAGTGATCGCGGGCGGTTGCGCATGGCGCACTCTTGGTGGCAGCAGCTGCGCTGGATGATGGCAGCTTTGCTGCCACGCACAACTCTTCTGGCAGCCTCATCCTCACCTGGTCTCGATTGACCGGCCGAATGCGAGCGGACTAGATTGGCTGCCCCACTGCCACGGAGGCCGGCCTTGCGCCAGATGTTGACCCCAAGCCTGCTGGCCCTTTTGCTTACGGCCTGTCACCCCCCGGAGACCAGCATGACCCAGACCCACTCCCCCGCCACCGAGGCCACTGCAGCAGCCGACGTCCAGGCCGGCGGCCGCGGTCTTGCCAAGTTGAATCCGAGCCCGCGTCAGGCCTACGCGCTGACGCTCACCCTGGACAAGGCGCCTGGCGCCTTCGGCCTGGTGGAGGCTGCGGCGCAATACGATGTCAGCAACGAGCAGGAGTGCGGCAAGATCCAGCCCGAAACCGGTACTGCCGGCCGCATCACCAGTCAGGAAAATGTGGCGCTCAAGAAGATTTCAGACACCGAATACCGCGGTACGGTGTATCTGGATCTGATGCAGGACGAAGACTATTACGGTCGCGGTGTCTGCCATTGGGAATTCAGCGGCGCCAGCGTGCTGCTCAAGGCCACCGGTGCCGAAGAAGAGACGCGGTTCTTGTCGTTTATCGAAGCCAAGACGGTGACCGCGCAGCAGGCGCTCACCAAGTACTACTGGAAAGACGGCTATCCGCGCTCGGAATCCAAGAGTTTCCCGGATACCGGCGAGCTCGGCCCGGAGCAGTTCAAGCCTGACATCCGCGATAATCTCTTCACCATCACGCTGGCTGCAAAGGAAGTTGCGCCATGAGTATCCCGTCACCGCAATACGCCGGTTTATCCGAGGATGCCTACAAGGATCGCGCCGTTGGTCGGCGTGCACCGGGGCACGAAGAAGTCGTCACGATCGAGGGAGAGCGTTATGCCGTTCTCGATCATGTCAACAATCAATCCAATGGCTACCAGGGCACGGTTTACCGCCGCGAAAGCAGTGGCGAAATCGTGGTTGCGCATCGAGGCACCGAGGGCGCGGTCAATGACGTGCTCACCGATGCCACCATGGTCACCTCGCGGACCAATCCACAGGCTGCAGATGCGCTTGCGCTGACCAAGAATGCGATGGACATCGCCAAGGATGTCGGCAAGCGAACCGGCCATCAACCGGAAGTCACCGTCACCGGCCATTCGCTCGGTGGCGCGCTTGCGCAGGTGTCTGCGCACCACTACGACCTCAAGGGCGAAACCTTCAACGCGTATGGCGCGGCAAGTCTGAGTTATCGCATTCCGGAAGGTGGCGATAGCGTGATCAATCATGTCATGGCATCGGACCCGGTCAGCGCGGCATCGCCGCACTTCGGGCAGGTACGCATGTACGCCAAGCCCGATGAGATTGCCACCTTGAGTGGTGCCGGCTACAGCAATAGCAAGGCGAACTTTCTGATTCCGGATTACCCGCTGGTGGCTGCCGGCGGCTCGCTCGGGGCGCACAAGCTGGGCAACTTTCTGGGCGAACACTCTGCGCTCAGGGATCCCAACGCGCGTCCGCTCGCCGGGCAGAACAAACGCATGATCGACGAGTACCGCAGCGATATCGATGGGCTGCGCACCGGTACCACCATTCTCACGCGTAGTGCGCGGGGCCTTCGGCCAAGACGCCATCGACGCCATCCGCGGCCCGCTCGCGCCGGGCGAGCCGGCCAAACGCGACGCACGCGAGCACGGCAACGGCCACACCTCCTTGCGGATCGATCAACCGGGACACGTGGGCAATGGCCTGTTCCAGGATGCCCAGCGCGGCGTGCATGCGCAGGACGCACGTGCCGGGCGCACGCCCGACCAGCACAGCGCGCAGTTATCCGGTTCGCTCGCATCGGAAATGCACGCCGCCGGTGGCCAGCGCATCGATGCGGTGATGATGAGCCCGGATGCCGCACGCACCTTCGCCGTGCAGGGCCGCGTCGACGACCCGGCACAGCTGCGCGTGAGCGTGGACACGATGACGGCAATGAATACGCCGCTGGAACAAAGCAGCCAACGCGTTGCCGAAAACGCGGCGCGTCAGTCGGTGGCATTGGAACAGCAACAGGCGCAGACTCAGCAACAGCAGCAGGGCGCACGCGCCATGGGCTGAGTGGGGAGGCGTGGCGCTGCCGCGTTTGGGTGTGAAGTGACACATCACGCCGCGGCCGTGCCCCAAGCCACCCGGACGGCACATCGCCACCATCGAACCTTGCATCAAGACGCCGGGCCTGCCCGGCGTTTTTGCGTACGTTCGCGCAGTCACGCGCATCGCTGCTGCTGCATCTGCACAACAACTGGCCCGCACGACATGTGCGAACGCAAGGTTTTCCTGCATCGAGCTATGCCACAACTCCTCCCACCTATAGCGGTCTCAACCGGGCTGTGCGGCCGTGCTTGAATCGCCGCGGATTTGCAGCGATGCGCGGCCAGGCACTGGCCACCCCGCGCACGCACACGAGGCAAGGCAGGGGATCACGCAAGGCGCCACCCGGCGCGACATCCATCGATCAAGGTAGCGTTCCATGACCATTTCGTGCAGGCACTACCACCGTGTATGGCTCATCCTGCTGCTGTGTCTGTGCAGCACCGGCGTCGGCGCGCAAGGCATCGCCAAGGGCGCGGACGTCAGCTGGCTCAACCAACAGGCAGCCAACAATCCGCCGCAGGTCTTTCGCGATGCAGCCGGCAACACCACCGACTTCATCAAGCTGTTCAAGGATGTCGGCGGCAACGCCATTCGCCTGCGCGTGTGGGTCAACCCGTCCGGCGGCTGGAACGATGGCCGCGACACCCTGGACAAGGCCAAGCGCGCCGCCGCGCAAGGCATGCGCATCATGATCGACTTCCACTACAGCGACAGCTGGGCCGACCCGGGCAAGCAGACCAAACCGGCGGCATGGGCCGGCCACTCCGTTGCCCAGCTCAACACCGATGTGTACAGCCACACCCAGGGCATCCTCAAATACCTCAAGGACAACGGCATCACCGTCACCTGGGTGCAGGTGGGCAACGAGATCAACAGCGGCATGTTGTGGAACGAGGGCAAGACGCCCAACTTCGCCACCCTGGGCCAGTTCATCAACAGCGGCTACAACGCCACCAAGGCGGTGTATCCCAACGCCAAGGTCGTCGTGCATCTGGCCAACGGCTACGACAACGCCAACTTCCGCTGGTTCTTCGACAACCTGCGCTCGGCCGGCGGCAAGTGGGATGTCATCGGCATGTCGCATTACCCGCCGGTTGGCAGCTGGCAGGATTACAACAACCGTCTGGACACCAACATGCGCGACATGATTGCGCGCTACGGCAGCGATGTGGTGATTTCCGAGGTCGGCATGGATTGGCAGTAGGCGGCCACCACCCGCGCCATGCTCAGCAACCTGCTCAGCCGCAGCAGCAGCATCGGCGCGCGCGTCCTGGGCGTGTTCTATTGGGAGCCCAACGCCTACCCGGGCTGGCAGGGGTACACCATGGGCGCGGTCAACAACAACGGCCAACTGACCGAAGCGCTGCAAGCGTTCTGAAAGCACGCTGCTAAGGGGCGGCGCCCACCGCAGGAGATGTCCTGGCACGAACCCAAAGGCCACGCCATCCCGTAGGAGCGCACCCGGGCGCGACAGGCTTCACCGATAAAGCCCCTCGCGGCCAGGTCCGCTCCTACATCGGCGGCGGCCCGCCGCTGGGATGTTCTGGCGACGGCACCCAGCCGCACCCAAAGACCCGCCATTGCGTAGGAGCGCACCCGGGCGCGACAGGCGTTACCGAGAAAGCCCCTCGCGCCCAGGTGCGCTCCTATGGGGGCCATGCACATCGGCCCACCTGGCACGGCAGCGGCCGTTCATCGCCGGCGTAGGCCCTCATCCTTTGGTCGTACACCGGCCGCACCCGCTGCGCCGCAGCGTCGTTCCCGCTGGCGCCGATGCCCCGCTCGGCGCACGACAGCGTCCCATTCCATACGCACCCGTAGCGAGGAATGGCAACAGGTGCGTGCGGTACACTTGGGGGTTCACGAATTCACGATGTCGACACACCCGCGGGGTGTGTCCCCCCGGGAGCGCTAATGAACTGGTTGAACGAAGTGCTGCACAACGATCCGAACCCGCTCGAGACCCAGGAGTGGCTCGAATCGATCAAGGCCGTCATTGACGTTGAAGGCCCGGAGCGCGCCCATCAGCTGCTGGAAGGCATGGTCGAACAGACCCGCCGCGCCGGCGCTTACCTGCCGTTCTCGCCCACCACCGAGTACGTCAACACCATCGCACCGGCCAACGAGGCCAAGAATCCCGGCGATTCCGCGCTGGAGTGGAAGATCCGCTCGATCATCCGCTGGAACGCCATGGCCACCGTCGTGCGCGCCAACCGCAAGCCCGGCGACCTGGGCGGCCACATCGCCTCGTTCGCTTCCAGCGCCACGCTGTATGACGTGGGCTTCAACCACTTCTGGCGCGCGCCTTCGGATAGCCATCCGGGCGATCTGCTGTTCATCCAGGGCCATAGCGCCCCGGGCATCTACGCCCGCGCCTTCCTGGAAGGCCGCATCAGCCAGTCCCAGCTGGACAACTTCCGCATGGAAGTGGACGGCCAGGGCATCTCCTCCTACCCGCACCCGTGGCTGATGCCCGAGTTCTGGCAGACCCCCACCGTGTCGATGGGTCTGGGCCCGCTGGCCGCCATCTACCAGGCGCAGTTCATGCGCTACCTGGAAAACCGCGGCCTCATCGAGAAGTCCGACCGCAAGGTGTGGTGCTTCATCGGCGACGGCGAGTCTGATGAGCCAGAAACCCTCGGCGCCATCGCGCTGGCCGGCCGCGAAGGCTTGGACAACCTGATCTTTGTGGTCAACTGCAACCTGCAGCGCCTGGACGGCCCGGTGCGCGGCAACGGCAAGATCATCCAGGAACTGGAAGGCGTGTTCCGTGGCGGCGGCTGGAACGTCATCAAGCTGCTCTGGGGCGGCTACTGGGACGCCCTGCTGGCCAAGGACACCGACGGTGTGCTGCGCAAGCTGATGATGGAAACCGTCGACGGCGAATACCAGAACTGCAAGGCCTTCGGCGGCGCCTATACCCGCGCCAATTTCTTCGGCAAGTACCCGGAAACCGCGGCCATGGTCGCCGGCCTGTCCGACGACGACATCTGGCGCCTGAACCGTGGCGGCCACGACCCGCACAAGGTGTATGCCGCCTATCACCAGGCCGTGAACACCACCGGCATGCCCACCGTGATCCTGGCCAAGACGGTCAAGGGCTACGGCATGGGCTCGGCCGGTGAAGCGCTCAACCCGACGCACCAGACCAAGAAACTGGACGATGCGGCGGTCAAGCACTTCCGCGACCGCTTCAACATCCCGGTCTCCGACGCCCAGCTGGAAGACGGCCAGGTGCCGTTCTACCACCCCGGCGACGATTCCCCGGAAGTGCAGTACCTGAAAGAACGCCGCAGCGCGCTCGGCGGTTTCCTGCCCTCGCGCCGTCCCAAGGCCAGCAAGTCGTTCGTGGCGCCCACGCTCGACAAGTTCGAGCGCCTGCTCAAGGACAGCGGCGAGCGCAGCTATTCCACCACCATGTCGTTCGTGCAGAGCCTCAACATCGCCCTGCGCGACAAGGAACTGGGTCCGCGCATCGTGCCGATCGTGGCCGATGAAGCGCGCACCTTCGGCATGGAAGGCATGTTCCGCCAGATCGGCATCTATGCCCCGTTCGGCCAGAAGTACAAGCCGGTCGATGCCGACCAGCTGATGTACTACCGCGAAGACCAGACCGGCCAGGTGCTGCAGCAGGGCATCAGCGAGCCGGGCGCCATCGCCTCGTGGATGGCCGCCGGCACCAGCTACTCGGTGTCCGACGTGCCGATGCTGCCGTTCTACATCTACTACTCCATGTTCGGCTTCCAGCGCGTGGGCGACATCGCTTGGCAGGCAGCGGACATGCGCACGCGTGGCTTCCTGCTCGGCGGCACCGCCGGCCGCACCACGCTCAATGGCGAAGGCCTGCAACACGAAGACGGCTTCAGCCAGGTCATCGCCGGCTCCATCCCGAATGTGCGTAGCTACGACCCGACCTTCGGCTTCGAAGTCACCGTCATCATGCAGCACGGCATGAAGGCGATGATGGAAGACCAGATCGACGAGTACTACTACATCACCCTGATGAACGAGAACTACGCCCACCCCGGCATGCCGGACGGCGCAGCCGAGGACATCATCAAGGGCATGTACCTGCTCAAGGACGCCGGCAAGCCCAAGAAGGGCGAGCTGCGCGTGCAGCTGCTGGGCAGCGGCACCATCCTGCGCGAAGCCATTGCCGCGGCCGAGCTGCTGGACAAGGACTTCGGCGTCACCGCCGACATCTGGTCCTGCCCCAGCCTCAACGAAGTCCGCCGCGACGGCTACGCCGTGGAACGCTGGAACCGCCTGCACCCGGAAGCCGAACAGCGCAAGCCCTACGTCACCCAGCTGCTGGAAGGCCGCCAGGGCCCGGCAATCGCCGCAACCGACTACGTGCGCGCCTTCGCCGACCAGATCCGCGCCTTCGTGCCGATGCACTACACCGTGCTGGGCACCGACGGGTTTGGTCGCTCGGATACGCGTGCAAACCTGCGTCGGTTCTTCGAGGTCGATCGGTACTACATCGTGCATGCCGCCATCGCGGCGTTGGCGAAGGATGGGAAGATGACCGGCAAGGATGTGGCTCGGGCGATCAAGCAGTACAAGATTGATCCTGAGAAGGCTAATCCGGTTGGGGTTTGAGTAACAGCCTTCTCCGTTTGACGTGATGGGTTCAGGCTTTGAGTCGATCAAGGAGACTGGCTCGCTAGTATCCCCAACCTAGGATATCCAACAAGCCGCCCCTAGGGCGGCTTCTTTCCTTCAATTTTGGGGTAGCCAGGAATCCGTCCCTTCGTACGCTTCAGCTAGCGTAAAAATAATTTCGCAGCGATCGCAGCTGGTGCGACAACACGTGTGTACGTCTGTTCTTTGCTTGTTTGCAAGAGCGTGCCACTAGGGACGCCAGCAGCTATTCTTTAAGTTTCGCGCAGCTAGCAACTGTGCATCTAGGATGTTGAGGTTAGACATGAGCAAGTCCAAGGGTACATCTGAGCGTCGCAGTGAACTTCTTCTTCATGAATTGCTTGCCGCGCAAGGATGGAGTATGGTAATCCCCCCGCTTTGAGCGTTCGCCAAAAGTGGAGCTAGGCGGCCATCGCCAATTTCATTGCTGGCGTGATACCGCCGAGCGCCATGTTGGGGCGCTCATGGTTGTACGTCCATAGCCAGCGCGTGGCCTTGTCCTGAACCTGCTCGATGGTGTCGAACAACGTTGTGGCCAGCCAGGCGTAGCGGACGGTGCGGTTGTAACGTTCGACATAGGCATTCTGCTGCGGCTTGCCTGGCTGGATGTGCTCGATCCGAATCCCGCGCTGCTGTGCCCAAGCTAGCAGCGCGCCGCTGATGTACTCCGGGCCGTTGTCGCAGCGAATGGCGTTTGGCTTGCCGCGCCAGTCAATGATCTGTTCCAACGAGCGGATCACCCGGGCCGATGGCAGCGATAAGTCGACCTCGATGCCCAGACCCTCACGGTTGAAGTCATCGAGCACATTGAACAACCGGAAGCTGCGGCCGTCGGCCAGCTGGTCGTGCATGAAATCCATCGACCAGACCTGGTTGATCGTCTCCGGCACCGCCAACGGCTCTGGCCGCTCGCGCACCAGCCGCTTCTTCGGCTTGATCCGCAGGTTCAACTCCAGCTCCCGATAGATGCGGTACACCCGCTTGTGATTCCAGCCAAAGCCCTTCACGTTGCGCAGGTGCAGAAAGCACAGGCCGAACCCCCAATCACGATAGGTTGTGGTCAACCGCACCAGCCAATCGGCAATCCGGGCGTTCTCCTCGCTGGCCTTGGCTTGATAGCGAAAGCAGGTCTCGCTCACCGCAAAGGTCCGGCAGGCATGCCGGATGTTCGTGTGGCCACCATCTACGGCCCATCGGGCCATCTCCCGGCGTTGAGATGGCCTCACCATTTTTTTGCCATCGCCTCCTTCAGCAGGTCGGCGCTGAGCTGGGCATCGGCGTACATCTTCTTCAGGCGCCGGTTCTCGTCCTGCAGCTCCCTGAGCTGGGACATCAGCGATGCGTCCATGCCGCCGAACTTGCTGCGCCACTTGTAGAACGTCGCCGAGCTGATGCCGTGTTCCCGGCACAACTCCGGCACGGGCGTGCCGGCCTCGGCCTGCTTGAGGACGGCAATGATCTGGCTGTCGGTGAAGCGGGATGTCTTCATGGAACCTCCTCGGAAAAGGGTACGAGAAAATTCCACTTCTGGCGTCAGCTAACCTGTGGGGGGATTACCCTTGCAGGCGGCGAGAAGGCTCCTGCACACGCGCTCACTGTTCTCATCGAATGCCACACCAGCCTGGCTTCCGAGCCGCTGCACGCCTTCTCTGATTTGCAGGAGCATTGCGTGATCAGGGTGCGCAGGATTATCGGGGCCGGTCCGGCCACCGTGATCTTGCGGAGCTGGCCGAAGTTCTGGTGCATGAGGGTCTACATGCAGCAGCCGTTGCGTCTGGCCTCCCTGCTGCATATTGAGATCGGTGGTGCCATCTTGGTTTCGGGCGCGCGTCAGATTCTCGCGCGCGACAGAACTCCACTCACCGTTCAAGAACGCATGGCCCTGTCCATGCTTGTTCCAATTGACCAGATCATTGCCCGCGGCATAGAAGCCCGGCCCATTGAAGCGCTCCGGATGCGCGCGGTCCGTGGGGCCGTACTGATGCGCTCCACCTCTATCCAAGGCACCGATGAACTGCCCTGCGCGATCGTCATGAATGAACAAGTTCTTGATGACGGGGTACTCGTGCGGCAAGTTCTGATGCGCCCTATCTGCATTAAGGGCGGTTGGATTGACGAGCGGATCTGCCAGGACACTTGCCCACGCAGTCGAGAGAGGGCTTTCTCGATTCGCGTTGCGCAAGGCATTAACTACCGCGGCCCCTCGTAGTGCGTCATCACGCCCCATTTCGAAGTAATCGCCCCGGCCCGAGCGATTTGGGCTGAGTCCGTCGATGGCGGCACTTACGTCGGCCACGGAATGGTATTGGTTGCCTTCAAGGTTACGGATCATCGATGCTGTGCGTACTTCGTTCTGGTTGTACGCCTTACCGACCATGGCGGTCAGCTTCACCTGATCGTCCAGTGAGGCATGCTGGTACAGATCGCTTCTTTGCAGAGGCCCGATAGCTCGATCCATCAGCTTGTCGATCTGGGCAACGTCGCGTTCGTGCACCCAGCTGATACCCGCATCAGATGCCAGAAACGTGTCCAATCGGGACTTGACGTCCGCGTCTACGGGGCGCCCCGCGTCACCTCGGATCGCCCGGCCGTCGCGCCCAAGATCCGCAACCGCTCTATCCGCTTGTTCCTCAGTCAACACCGACTGTGGCTGATGCGCTCTTGCCCACCCCTGATACGCGTTGATCAAATCCCTTGGGACGTTCTCGCCATTGGGGATACTCGGCTGATAGTGCTGCCCGAGATCCGTCTGGATGGTGCCGATGGTGTATCCGCTGTTGTCTGCCGGTTCAAGCGCTGGCGTTCGCGGATTGTCACCTGCAACCTCCAGCCGATACGCGGCGTATCGGCTCTCGGAAGTGACGCCTACTGCGAAATACAGCGTGGCACGCAACTCCTGATCGGTGAGAGTGCTCATTGGCTATCCTCCGAGTCTGTGCATTGCCGATCAAACGGCACGTCCTTTCCTGCAACATCCGGGTGAAGGGCGACGCTGCGCCGGTAGTCCGACCCGTACTTCTGATAGCGAACCAGCACTCCATTTTCAAATCGGAACTGGTCATCCGGCCCTGAGAAGGCAGGGCATACGGAATAGCCCCCTTCTCCATCATCACTGCAGTAGCGAGCGTACAAGATGCCATCACGTATCTGACCCTGCAGTTTTCCGTCACTACCGCGGACGTTGGTGCCTTCGCTCCAGTCACCTGTCACGCGATCACCACTCTGCTGGAGATGCAGACTCAGATAGTGGCCCAAGTCGCATTTCTTGGCATACGCCCACTCCCCGGAAAAGGAAGGGGCCTTGCTCGCGGAAGCGGAGCTGGCACAGGAGGTGATCAACCCCATTGCTACAACTAGCGCGCCCACCGAAAAACGCCGGTCGGATCGCTTTTGCTCAGCCATCGGTCACTCCTTGGACATGGTCTGCGGCTCGTATGCGCAAAAGATAGCAACTAGCTCCTGTGCGTTCCACAAGTCCCCAGCGCCCCTCCATTTGCTATGCGTTCTTGCTTCAAGCCAACCAAGCCAGGATCAATGTAGCCACCCGCCTCCCGCAGGCGGCGCCTCGGATTCCAGCGCATAGACCGCCCGCTCTTCGCGGACGCGATTCGACGGTGGTTCGCGCAGCGGCTGGTGTGCGATCTGCAGCAGCAGTTCACGCACGTCGTTCGCTGCGGCGCAGAGCGTGATGCCCACTTCCGGCAGGGTCTGGCCGGCGCGCTCGGACGCATCGCCGGCCGCCACCATCCGGGCACTGGCCGAGACGGTCTCGGCCAGCTGAGTGAGCCTCTCGATCTGCTGCTGCGTCACACGGAACGTGCCGCTGCCTGCGTCCGGCGCTGCCTGGACAGCGGCATTGGGCCAGGCGCCGCGCGTCGTGACGGTCCGCTGGGCGGGATAGGACAGCGCACCCAGTACAAGGTCCGCTTGCTCGGCCAACAGTTCCAGACAGAGCGCCAGTTCGCCCATGCGCACCTGGGGTTCGGCGGCGCGCTCCTCGGCCTGCGTGCGTGGCTGCGCCAGCCGGACCAGGAAGCGCACGTGATCGCGTAGCTTCGCCAGCCGGAACTGGCTGTCCTCCGGCAGGAAATAGCCGGGCATGTCGTCGTCGTCCAAACGGTCGTGCGCCATCGTTGCCTCCTCGTTCCATGAAGGGGTCCGTCCGCCACGCATGGCGGACGGGAAGTCGGGAGGTTCGAAACCGCACACAGCCGGCGGGCGTATTTCCCCGAGGGGTGTTGTATTAGCCGCCCTCCCGACGCAGGCATCGCGTCGGCTTGCGCCCGAGCTTCGGGCACAAAAAACCCACCGGTTTGTCGGAGGTGGGTACCGCTGTGTGGGGAGTTTCGACGCTCCTTGAAGTGGAGAGTGCTACTGCACTCCATGGCGTGTCAATAGCGATTTGTAGACCATGCATTGGGCAATCGGATTACTCTGGCGCGATGTCAGTGGCTACGGAATACTTGCTGCAGACAGCCTCAGCTGGACGCTCGAAGGTAGAGACATGGCGAACGCAATGGAGGAAGTGCCCGCAGCGCCTGCTAGACATTCCGAAGAAAGTGCGGCAGCCAACGCGCTCAGCTTTCCTTGGCTCGCCGCGGTGATGAGCCACTACTCGCAAGTGACCGAGCAGAACCGAGCTGGCCCATTGGAACGGCGGAGTTTCATCGTTGGCTTCTTAGGCGCAGGGTTTGGCATGTTGTTCGGCACTGTGCTGGATGGCAAGGCAGCGCTCGTCTGCGCGGCAACTGGGCTCACCATCGAGCTCATTGGCTTTGCAGTCGACGCGATTTTGCAGCTCAAGCGTGAGCTGCCTAGCGTTAGACAACCCTACGCCACACATGCGGAGCAGATGGAGCAGGAGTTTTTCCAGTACCAAGACATCGTCACCGCACTACGCGCGTTTCCGCTTGAGCAGCGCCGTCAACGCGAGACCTTCATGCGTGACCGTCGGACGAACATGCATGAACGCCTGGGCCTGTTCACCGGCGGAATGGAGAAGCTCGGGATCATGCCGGTGCTGCTCGCCCTCTATCTGCAGTTCAAGGACTGGCATTGGGGTGACTGGAGCGTCCTGAGCAAGATCACGATCATGCAGAGCCTTCTCGCGTTCCTGCTGCTGTTCGCTTACGCGCTTTCCTGGCACCTGATCCGATTGCGCGTTCGTGTGCAGACGTACGAGCAACTGCTTGCTGAGGCGAACCGGCAGGACAATGCTGCGAGTGGTTGAGCACGCCTCAACGCGTAAAGAACCACTCCATGAACTCCTCGGCGACGTCGGGCGTGAGTTCAAAGACGGCCTCTGCGACCGCGGGTTGCCCCTTCGCAGCGGCGACGGCGGCTAGAGCACAAGCAAGAAACTTCGGGTCCCAGGCACGAGAGGAAGCAGTCACGACCAAGGATGAAAGTTCAGCCAAGGAATTCACGTAGGCCGCCCGAAGATCCTCGGGAATCTCGGCCTGGCTCTTCGCGCGGCAGATCTCCCCCAAGGCAGGGAACTGGAAGTACCAGTGATCCGCCTTGTCAGGTGCCCGTGCCAATGCATGGACGACATGCGGCACGGCCACGAAGGAAGTCGAATAAACGTCGCCCTGATGCGCAAGCGCGCTCCACAAAGTGAACCACGGCTCCGATCCATCCACGGATGAGGGCACCGTCTGTAGATGCCCCAGCAACGCGGGATGCCGCCGGCTAAGCCATATGCATGCTTCAGCTCGGACCAGCGCAGTTTTCGAGAATGAGCAAAGTGCCTTCTCCGATAATGACTGACCCGTGAGGGCTGGACACTAGTAGAGGAAATTGCGCTGTGACTTCCTGTTTTCAAGGCATCAGAAACAATAACTGTACTCCGCCCTTATTTCCCCTTCACAATCGACTGAACTGTGAAGACAGAATAACAGCAGAGGAAAATGCACTCAGCCCCGCTCTTTTGTAAGCAAAATGCACTTTACCCCACTTCATACCGTATTGAACTATATATAGAAAGCATCTCTAATCGCCGGGTCATAGCCCTCCAATGCAGCCTTGACTACACGCTTTGTCTGCGTGATCTGCTCTGCCACCCACTCCTCCAACTCACGATCGTTTGGCAGAACAAATTCGGCGATACGGGCGGGCGTGAGCTTGCGACCATAGGAGAACCGCCACTTCTCTTCATGGAGACAAGCTGCTGCAATTACTAAATTCGCGGTAATCCCCCCACAGGTTAGCTGACGCCAGAAGTGGAATTTTCTCGTACCCTTTTCCGAGGAGGTTCCATGAAGACATCCCGCTTCACCGACAGCCAGATCATTGCCGTCCTCAAGCAGGCCGAGGCCGGCACGCCCGTGCCGGAGTTGTGCCGGGAACACGGCATCAGCTCGGCGACGTTCTACAAGTGGCGCAGCAAGTTCGGCGGCATGGACGCATCGCTGATGTCCCAGCTCAGGGAGCTGCAGGACGAGAACCGGCGCCTGAAGAAGATGTACGCCGATGCCCAGCTCAGCGCCGACCTGCTGAAGGAGGCGATGGCAAAAAAATGGTGAGGCCATCTCAACGCCGGGAGATGGCCCGATGGGCCGTAGATGGTGGCCACACGAACATCCGGCATGCCTGCCGGACCTTTGCGGTGAGCGAGACCTGCTTTCGCTATCAAGCCAAGGCCAGCGAGGAGAACGCCCGGATTGCCGATTGGCTGGTGCGGTTGACCACAACCTATCGTGATTGGGGGTTCGGCCTGTGCTTTCTGCACCTGCGCAACGTGAAGGGCTTTGGCTGGAATCACAAGCGGGTGTACCGCATCTATCGGGAGCTGGAGTTGAACCTGCGGATCAAGCCGAAGAAGCGGCTGGTGCGCGAGCGGCCAGAGCCGTTGGCGGTGCCGGAGACGATCAACCAGGTCTGGTCGATGGATTTCATGCACGACCAGCTGGCCGACGGCCGCAGCTTCCGGTTGTTCAATGTGCTCGATGACTTCAACCGTGAGGGTCTGGGCATCGAGGTCGACTTATCGCTGCCATCGGCCCGGGTGATCCGCTCGTTGGAACAGATCATTGACTGGCGCGGCAAGCCAAACGCCATTCGCTGCGACAACGGCCCGGAGTACATCAGCGGCGCGCTGCTAGCTTGGGCACAGCAGCGCGGGATTCGGATCGAGCACATCCAGCCAGGCAAGCCGCAGCAGAATGCCTATGTCGAACGTTACAACCGCACCGTCCGCTACGCCTGGCTGGCCACAACGTTGTTCGACACCATCGAGCAGGTTCAGGACAAGGCCACGCGCTGGCTATGGACGTACAACCATGAGCGCCCCAACATGGCGCTCGGCGGTATCACGCCAGCAATGAAATTGGCGATGGCCGCCTAGCTCCACTTTTGGCGAACGCTCAAAGCGGGGGGATTACCCAAGGACAACGGAGACCAGTATCCGAATGCTTCCAATGCGTCGCTCTCCGGCAATGCACTGACAAGAGTGGATCACGTGGTTGCCGGGCCTGAACGCCTAATCGCCGTTCAAGGAGAATTGAACGATCCCGCGCACCTGCGTGCGCATGTTCCTGTGCAGCAGGCAATGCAGACTCCAGTCGAGCAGTCAGATGCCAAGCTGATGGTGGCAAACCAGGCCATCGCTCAGGAGCAAGCGATGACACAGCAGCGCGAGGTGTCACGAAATCAGGGTCAAACCCTCAGCTGATCTGATAGAGGGCGCGTTGCTCCTAACGGGTAGTGCGCAGGCCTGCTCCCCGAGTAACGGGGTCAGGTTTACTTATCAATCGACGGCGCTCGGCTTGCGTGGCCGATGCGCGGGCCTTGTGCCCGCTAAGCGGCGGGTCTTGGCTTCGACCATCGTACGGAAGGCGTCATGGCCCAGTGCTCGCTGCTGCTGCAGATGAAGGCGGATGCTGGCGAGCAGTTCGTCGGGCAGGGCTTCATCGAGCAGAGCGCGGTAGGCGTTGGATCGCTCCGTCGCGTCGTTGCCAAGCGCAAGCCAGCAGGGATGTGACGTCAGCGCGGAGTGCTCGCGCTGGCCTAGATTGGCCGGACAGCTGGACCAAAGATACGACGCAGGATCGTCGGTCAGGCGAGCGCGCACTGGGTTGAGCTCGATGTAGCGATAGCAGCGAAGCGCGTAGTCAGTACTGTCCACGAGGCAGGCTTTGTAGCGTCCCTCCCATAGCGTACCGGCGCGCTCGTGGCGGCCATTGAACAGCGCGACGTAGTTACGCCCAAGCCTTTGCATCAGTTGCCCGATCCGTCCCGCTGCAGTTGGGGTGATTAGCAAGTGCACATGGTTTTCCATCAATACATAAGCATGCAGCTGACAGCCTGTGGCGCGCAGGGCCTCATGCAGCAGGTGCAGGTAGCGCAATCGGTCGCCATCATCCAGAAAGCACGGCAAGCGGTTGTTCCCACGCTGCACGATGTGCTGCGGGATGCCGGTAAGGTCGATGCGTGTGAGTCTGGACATATCACAACGCGTGCAGCCAGCTGATGGTGATGATAGCGGGAGGCCATCCAAATATTTGAGTCAGTCGCCTGAAATTTGCTTGAAAAGTGAACCTGACTCCGCTAGCGCCCAGCCGTGTCTGGCACGTTGATTACTCTTTGGCTCGCTAAAATGAGATTTTGATCATGTATTTAAATTAAATGCTATTTTTATGCTTAAGTTAGGAGGCCATATGCCGCTATCGCATGCGATACGCGCGAAGAGAATTAGATGAGAACGGAATTAGCTTGCAGCGAAGAAAATGACATCATCAACGCGGAACGTGCTTACGAGCTCTATTGGGGGGATATCATCACTGATAAGCGAGCATTTTGCTGCCCAGGCGAGGCCTGTCCAGCACGCTACACCTGCGCGAATTTAGACACGCCTGAGCTGGAACTCAAACAACAGCCGCACTATCGTGTCCAGCGTGGCTACGATACTCACACAGCTGGCTGCCCATTTGAGGGGGATGTCGAAAAAATTGTGGGGTCGGGAGTTGGGAAGGGACGAAAAGCGGACGCGGGTTCGCCGGCACCGGACCGATTTCTCATGAGTCGTCCTGCAGATCACTTTAAAGCCAAAACTGCAATTTCTGGTGGAACCGGCGGACTACGAGGTCATGGTGTTGGGGGCGGAAGTGGTGGACTTCGCAGTAGACGTACAGATTTCTACTCAGTGGCAGCGCTTGTCTCACGATGGACTAAAGCAAGGACCGCCGGAGTAGACGCAGACCAGACGATCCGGGCCGGCGCTAATCAAGCTATCACCTACGAGGAGATGTTCGAGTGTATTTTTTCTAAGCGTCCCCAGCTTAGTGGAAAGGACCGCGTTTATTGGGGGACCGCTTCTATCGCGGAAGAAGAAAAGGGGTTTAGAATTAAATTTCGTGACGCAATTGAGTCCGTTCTGCCTGGGACTAAATTGCCACGAAAGGTTCGTCCTTCGCTAATGGTTTGGAGGGGTGATTTACAGGCTTCAGAGATGAAAAAGTTACACGCAAAGCGTCTGATGCGATTCGCGTCAAGCGGTGAACCTTGTGTAGTCTTTGTGTACGGTGTTCCGTTGGTAACAAAGGGGAAGGATGAGAGTGGTCTCTACGTAGGTTTTAAGGTGAAAAATCTGGATCTTATTGATGTTGAATCAATGGATATATACGAGAGAATTAAGCGTCCGCCTGCCAAGTAGGGGTTTTTAGAATGTGTGACGGGATTTCTTGTTGGGAGCGCCCAGATGACTGTTTAGCGTAAAGTGCTGACGGGCTTCTTCGTGATGGGGGATACAGCTGGATCCTTGATAGGGATTTTGAGGAAATGGATGCAGTAATCAAGCAATTAATACAGGCTGGTGGTCTATCGTTAGCCGTTCCGATTATAATAATTGTGCTAGGAAGCATCCTAGTGAAGGGTGGGTTCAGTCTTCACCGATCGCGGAGCGCAGACCGAAAAGATTTTCTCGATGCGTTCAAGGATATAGAAGGGCGCAGCGACCTATGGCTATGTGTAAGTGTTCGTCATCTGTTTGGGAAATATCTGCCTACAATTTTGATTCGTAAGCTGATGGTTAGTCAGAATCCTGGTAGAGCACTACTTGACGTCTCGGACGGATGGAGCCTTTTTACGTTCGACGTGGCGACATCGCAGGTACATTGGCGTAATCCAAAGAACATCAGTGCGATCACTCGAAAGCGCAAGGTGCTGATGCTAAGTGTGGGGTATTTCTTGCTGGGCTGCCCAGGACTTTTTCTGGCCTACTGGATTGTTACTGGAAAATTGGCTCAGCAGTTCGCAGTCGTAGCTTGGGTCTACGTTGCATTGGCTGCCATCGGCGCAATTACCTGTTTGACCAACGGCGATCAGCTGAAAGATGCTGGTCGAGCTGCAGAGTGGTTGGAAATTGGGGGCTAGAAATTTCGGCCAATATCTATCGATTTCCTTCGGCTGCAGGGAATACGGTTTATCGTAGACCCCTAGATTTTGAAGCGATTTTGCCTGTGCCACTCCAGGTAAGCTTGGTGTGGCCGCAGTTCTAAATCCTTAGGGAGGATGAGGCGACGATCCCTAACGATCAGCCTGTCGAGTTCATCAGGCACTCCTTGTGGCGATACGAGAATGTCGTAGGTTGGAGAGATGGAAATCAAGCCACGGTCGAAGAGCCAGTGGGCAGTTCCTGTGAGCGCGATGCCGTTACGCACCGTGTCCGGGCCATTCGCTTCCACAGGGCGAATATGTGCAGCCTGCACTTCTGGCCTGCCGCCTCCGTTGATTAGCCTCAGGCCAGTGACCGAGCAAGTGTTCTCGTAGGCAATCCTGACATGTCTGCGAAAGGCCACATCTCGGAATGTCCTGTTTGTCAGTCGTTGCACAACGCTTCTCTCTGCATAGAGAGGGGCTTCGTGCTCACTGATCCGGTGCCCTATGGAGTCGATAGCAGAGTCCTGACGCTCCCACGATTCGATCGGGGCGGACATGCCTAGCCTGACAATTGCATCGAACTCTTCGGGGCTGATGCCGCGTACGGACCTTCCGAATGCCCCCTTGTTTGTTGACCCATCTTCCTTCTTCAGCATCGCTTCGTAGTAGTGGCCGTTCTGAGAGAATGGAACTGCACGATCAAATTCTATGAACTCCCCCAGCCGAGCATAGAAGTAATCTTGGTGCATCGGGTCTGGATCGACTGAGAGCAACCGTGCGCAAGCAAAATACGCGCTGCGTCTAGTGGCGCTGTGAGGGCCAGAGGTCCGTCTCGGTTCGTAGTAAATAATCAGATCGCCAAGCGCTGCGTTGACCGCGCGAAGGTAGGTTGAAGGGAAGTGATAGCGCTCCTCAATCCTGTCGTCATATGCAGAACTCTCGGACGCAGTGAAAACGGCATGGGTCATAGTCATCCTCGCTGTGCACCAGGTTAGCAAGTTGATGCTCGAAGATGTGGAGCCAGTTCAAAGCTTCTTTCTTGGCCGCTTGTTTTAGTGGTTGACAAGCTTTCTTTGCCAGATGCAAGCTCCCCAACAAGGAGCGTCGAAACTCCGTACATAGCGGTACCCACCTCCGTCAAACCGGTGGGTTTTTTGTGCCTGCATCGCGCAGGGACAAGCCGATGCAATGCCTGCGTCGGGAGGGCGGCTAATACAGCACCCGCAAGGGGAATACGCCGGCCGGCTCTCTCCGTTTTCGAACCTCCCGGCATCCCGTCGCCGTTGGCGGCGGTTCTTGGGTTGTTCCAGGAACGCGTTGCCATGTCTACCGCACCATCCCTGCCGGCATCTGTGCCGTTTGATTTATTGCCAGCATCCGCTCACCACTTGCGTTGGGATATCGCCGAAGTGCTGCGCCGGCTGGCCGCAGGCGCAGCTTTTGAGCAGGCGAGTGATGATCCCGCGCATCCGCTGAGTCGCCAACTCGATGTGTTGCCGCACACCTTACGCCGCCGGGTCGCACGCAGGGCCGTGGCGCTGCAGCAGCGCGTCGCCGCATCCACCAGCGACTACGCGGAGGCGCCATGACACGTCGCCGCCCACCCACGGTATCTGCCAGCGCACGGCCCACCCCCACGCGTACGCGCCCCGCGCAGCCAAAGCGGGTGCAGTGGGTTGTGGTGGAACCCGACCGCACCAAGCTGCGACCGATGCTGCCGCCCGACCCGGACGCCTCCCCGCAAGGCCCCGGCACGCTACGCGACCCCCGCCGCGCCCGCCGCCCGCGCCAATGCACCGTCAGCTACACCCATTACCCCGGCGCCCACGACCACGCCGGCGACCAGCACGTGCCCCACGTCCGCCTCAGCGGCCTATGGTTGGAACAACTGGGCTTTGCCATCGGCACCAAGCTGCGCATCACCGCCAGCGAAGGGCAGTTGTTGATGGAGGTGTTAGCGCCGGTGGAGGTGCCGCTGCAGCCGCGCAGGGCGCGGCGCTAGATGTTGCCTACGCGGCATGCGAGGCAATTCGTCCACGGGGCATAAGATGCGTGCTGCGTAATAATGTATCTGCTCGATTAGTGGCTTAGGTATAGTGGTCACGCGCCCTCTATCAGGCTTGCGCGCCGACCATGACCACCGAGTAGAGGTAAGTATGCGGATGTTGACTGCGTTCCTTTCAGTTTCTCTTCTATTGCCTAGCTGCAGTGCGGTGTCGGCCACCAAGGTGCGGCACTCCATTGCATATCCCACAGAACTCCAGGGGATGTGGGATCTGGGGCCACAATCCTGCAAGCTACCCTTGAATCCTGATTCTGATTCGCCCATACGCATCGAGAAGACCCGGCTGCGTGGATACGAGCACGAGGAGGTTCCGGTAGCAATCAAGCTTGTTTCCACCGGCCCGCACGCCTGGGTTGTTTCCGCCAAGTCGGACATTGCGCCAGATATAAGAACTGATGACTTGTACATTTTGAAGGGCGATCATCTAGTGATTTCCGACGGTGAATCAGTCAAGCAGTATCGTCGGTGTAAATAATTGAACAAGGTTTTACATGATCAAGGAGAGACGTCATGGCAGATGAAGACGGGAATGTCGTTCAAGCTGCGCCGTACAGGCTGCAGCAGTTTCATAGCCCCAGGCTTGGCAATCAGCGTGTCGAAGATTTCGAGGGTTTGGTCACTCATCATCCCGGAGCAAATGCGCATGCTCAGGTGGTGGACGGCATTCCTGTCAATGTCGAAAACCCGCGTACCCGGTCTTACGGTGTGATTGGCGGGGAAATTCAGGAGCTGGAGACGCGTAGAACTGACGGCGGACCTTCCAGCGCTCTGGGCGCGGATCAGGTGCTATTGACCAAAGATTTTATGCTTGAAGATAGCCGGATCCCGCCAGGTGGCGCTAACGTCCGCGCCGTTGATGTGCCTTCGCCCGTTGCAGGCTATATAGCCCGTGTTGATGCCGACCGGTTTGGTGCAGTAGATATCTACGATCGCAAAGGCGGCGAATTGATCGCGCGCATCTTACATCTGGATCCAGTTGGCGTTTCGGTAGGAGACAGCGTGGAATACGGTCAGTCGCTCGGTACGCAGAGCAACAAGGGGCTGCCTAACGCCGGCAAGCATGTGCATATGGAGATGGATACACGTTACTACCAGCAATCCGAAAACTACATGGAAGACCTCGCGAGCGGGCGTCTATCGGTTGATGCCCAGACACGGATTGGTGGCATCGAGCCGAGGCCAATTGTGGACGACGGCACCATCCGCATTGGCGAATCGTCTGACATCGTGCGGCAGGTGCAGCGCACATTGAATGCAGAGGGATTCCGGGGCGCAGATAACCAGCTGCTTCAGGAGGATGGTGTGTACCGTCTGTCGATGCAGCCGGCTGTCATCAGCTACCAGCAGGCCCGTGGCCTCTCTCCGACGGGAGATATCGATTCCGCGACGTTGCAGCAAATCGCTCCGCGTATATTTCCACCGGAGCTCAATAGGGACGATCACGATGCAGCGCCGACCTATCGAAATATCCATGGTTCCGCGCCCACGCAAGATCCGCTTCATCGCCAGGCAGAAGAAGCCGTTCGCCGCCTTGAGCAAGGGCTCGGTCGAGAGTACGACGATAACAGCGCCCGCCTTGCAGCAAGCAGCGCGTATCTGGCGAAGGAAAACGGGCTATCGCGGATCGATCACGTCGTACTGAGCGAGAACACAAAATCCGTGCGACAGGGCGAAAACGTCTTCGTGGTGGAAGGCGCGTTGAGCGACCCCGCTCACAAGATGGCGCATATGAAACAAGCGACGCGATTGCACAGCCGGTTGAGCAATCCTTGGCACAATTGCAGTCGCTTGGAGAAACGCAGCGTCAACAGCAATCCCAGCAGCAGGAGCAGCAGCGCGAGCAATCGATCGCACCTCAACACCGCATGGTGTGAGGTTTATATGTCTGCCTGGCGTGGGGCTTCCACGCCTCCGCGAGCGGCGCGCTGTGCAAGGCAGGTACGCGGGCTACCAGGCGTGCCCAACGTTTTCGGGGGATGAAGACTACTTCGTGCTGGAAAGCGGGGCTCTGGTCCGTTATCAGAGGTTTGGTGCGGGTGAAAAACGAACTGTTGCCCTGCAGCCTGATAGCGAGGTGCAGCAGATTTCAGCCGAGACATGTACAGACGCGGAGAGCGGCTTTTGAGCACGCTCAGCACAGGATGCTGCACGGTTGGATCTTCAAGCCGCAAACGTTGCAAGAACAACGTCCATGCCAGTGCCGGAGTGCAGTAATGCCCACTAGGTTTGCGCCGTTGGGCGGATGACCAGGCTGCCGATCTCGACATCAGCTGGCTGATCGATCGCATAGGCGATGGCGCGCGCGATGGCTTCTGCGGGCATGCCGCTCGCCTCAGACTGCGCCTGCAGGGTTTGACGCAGCGCCGGGTCGCTCACGGTGTCCAGCAACTCCGATTGCACCATGCCGGGCGAGATCTCGGTGACGCGGATGTGCGGCCCGGATTCCTGGCGCAGCAGGGCCTCGCTGATGGTTCTGACCGCGTTCTTGGTCGCCGCATAGACGCCCATCGTCGGCACGATGCGTAACCCTGCTGTCGAGACCACGTTGATGACATGGCCGCTTTGCTGGCGTCCAAAGATCGGCAGCGCGGCAGCAATGCCGTGGAGTACGCCGCGCAGATTGACATCGATCATCGCGTTCCATGCTTCCACTTGCAGGGCATCGAATCGAGACAGTGGGCTGATGCCGGCATTGTTGACCATGACGTCGAGCCGCCCGAACTGCGAGCAGGCCAGGTCCGCCAAGGCCAGGACTTCCTCGTGCACAGTGACGTCGGTTGGCCGGTAGACCGCCTGTCCGCCGGATAGGGTGATTTGCCTGGCGACCTCGGCAATGCGCGCCTCGCGGCGTGCTCCAAGGACCACCTTGGCGCCGAGTGCGGCCAGGTGAAGTGCCGTGGCCCGGCCCATGCCGCTACCGGCGCCGGTGATGACCACGACCTTGTTTTCGATCGTCATTGCGTGCTCCATGGTGTGGATATGCCACCTACGGTAGCGCTGCGGCTTGGATGCATTATGCTTTGGCAGCCATGATTTCGTCGCAATCGTCCAAGGATGACCCGCTCTCGCAGGTTCTGGCTGCGTTGGGCGCCAGGAGCGCCGGACTCAACCGCCTGGAAGCGCGTGGCGATTGGGCGCTGTCGTTTCCGGAAAAGCATCGGCTCAAGCTGGTCGCGGTGGTACGCGGAGAATGTTGGATCCGTCTTCCACGGCGGGCGCCCACGCGCGTTGTCGAAGGCGATGTGCTGCTGATCGGTAATACGCCCTACGTTGTCGCGAGCGATCCGCAACGCGCGCCTGTCGATGGCGTCTCGCGTTATGCCGGACAGCAGAGCCTGCGCCTGGGCGATGGCGACGACACCGTGCTGCTTGGTGCGGGCATTCTCTTCAGCGGCGAGAACAGTGGCTTTCTGATCGATGCGCTGCCGCGACTCATGAAGATCCAGAGTGTCTCGCCATCCGCCTTGGCCGTGCGCACGGCACTGGATCTGCTCGATGCGGAAATGGGCCGGCATCGGATGGGTAGCGCTCGGGTCGCGTCGTGTCTTTCCGAAGTGCTGGTGGTGGAAGCCATTCGCGCCTACATGCACGCGCATAGACAGGCGCACACAAGCTGGATTGGCGCACTTGGCGATCGCCACATCGGTGCCGCACTCGCGCTGATGCACGGCGATGTCGCTCACGCGTGGACAGTGGCCGGACTGGCCTTGCGCGTGGGCATGTCGCGCTCGGCGTTTTCGTCGCGCTTTTCGCAGAAGGTCGGGCAGGCGCCGCTCCACTACCTGACGCAGTGGCGCATGCTGTTGGCGCACAGGCTGCTTGCTGAAACCGCTCTGGATATCGCCCGCGTTGCCGAGCGCGTCGGCTACCAGTCGCCGAGCGCGTTCGGCCATGCGTTCAAGCGCATGTTCGGGGCGGCCCCCAAGCGCTTGACGAGGCCGAGCGAGACATAGCGCAGCAAGCGGCCGGTTGTGGTGATGATCCGGAGCCTTGTTTGCCTGTCCTGCGGCGCTGATTGGAGAAGCAACCGTTGAAGTAGGTCGTGCGCGCGTCAACGTGTGCGCGTGGCGCATGCTCGGCGGCCGCAACGCCGATGCGAGGCGGCCTCACCGCGCACTGCGCGGCGGTGCAGACAGTGGCCCGCGCATCATCGCAACGCTTGCGGTGCAGTGCGGCCTCATCCATGCGACGCCAACGCACGCTTGGCCCCCCACAGAGGAACTGCCATGTCTAACGAACCGAAACAGGCCCATGCCAGCCATTCGCGCCGTTTGGTGCTACGCACCGCACTGCTGGGTAGTGCGGCCATGATCTGCGCTGGCGCAACGGGCAACGATGCGCGTCCTGCAAGCGCACGGCGCGCCAAGGTGGCCTTCGATGCAGCGCAACTGACGCTATGCATGCTGGTGTTCGAAGGCTTCCAGCTGCTGGATGTGTTCGGGCCGCGGAGATGTTCGGCTATCTTGAAAGGAACGGTGCCAAGCCCCAGCATGGCGGCGACCGCGCTCAAACGGATTCGCGTGCGCGCAGGTGATTGAGCAGCAGGACGTGCTGCACTGGCGGCATCGGCATATCGCGCTGCCCCTGATCCCATTGCTGAAGGAATGGGATTAGATGCCCGCGATGCCAGGCATTTAGACGTGTGCGCGCGTCATTGCGTGCGCGCAGGCGCTCGACCACCGCTGCTACAGCGGCGGCGTCCCCATGTTCCAGATGGTGGAACACGAACGCCAATAATGTGCTGTCGGGACTGGCAAGCAGCACATCCTGGGCGATTGCGCCGGTGCTGTCGCCTTCCTCCATCATGCGCATGACCATATCCAGGTCGTGATCGAAAAACGGCCCGGACAACTGCTGCGCGATCGCATCGAAGTAGCGCGCATCCAGGGTGGGAAGGGCGGCGGCCAGGCGGTCGAGGGCATTGCTCAGCTGCGCATCGCTGTGAGTGGGGTCCAGTCTCCAGCCGCCTTGGTTGCCGACGTCCCCGGGGTTGAGCGTGTGGTTGCCAAGCAGCGGTGCGGCGCGATCGTACACATGCAGATCGTGCAGCTGTGTGGTGGCCGTACGTTGTTGCCAGTCCAGCAGCCGTGCGTGCTGCAGGCCTGCCTGGACGATCAACTCACCGTACGTCGCGTCGTGGGTGGCCCACAGACACTGGCGGCTGCCGTCGCGGTCGCGGGTCCAGCACCATTGGCATTGGGGTTGCTCGGCGACTGCCAGCCAACCTGCCTGCTGCAGCGCGGCGCTCAAACGCTGCTCCACCAGCATCGGGATCAGTTCATGCACGCGTGCCAGCTGGCGGCGGGTCTTTTCGCGTGCGGCCAGCAAGGCGGTGGGCGTGCGCTTGGGCTGCAGGAAGAAGCGCAAGCCGGCGTCTTGCTCGATCTCGCCAGGCGCCTGGCTGTCGCTTGGGCGAGGCAGTGCGAGATCCTCCGGCACGCCACGCCGGCGCTTGAGTCCACGCCGCGCGGCAAGGCCCCGGATCGCCTGCAGGTCGTCGCAGGCCACCAAGCCGTCCAGCGACGGCGACAGGCCGTCCCCGGCGGTGAATGTGGCGTCGAGCCAGCCGTTGACCAGCAGGCCATAGAGGTCGGTGAACAACTCGCCATCGTCGGCCTGATCGGCAAGCGTCAGCACGTCACGGAACAAGGCGGAGACCGGCATGGCGTGGCCGGTTGCCGTCTGCTGGTAGAGCGCAGGTGCGTCTTTTTCCAGGTGCAGATAGCCCGTGCCACGATCGCTCCCCAACCAGCACGATGTCTTGGCAGCCCTCGCTTGGGCGCGCAGCGCTGCATCGTCGATGGCCTCCACCGGCGTGCGCACCAGCACGCCGTGGCGCAGCAACACCTCGTGCATGCGCAACCAGGTCAGGCCGGTGTCGTAGCGCGCCTGCAGGTGAAGCAAGGCGTGGATGAGCGCGGACTGCTGCGCGGCGTCCTGTGCATTACGATCGACCAGGTGGATGGCGCGTTCGATCACATCCTCGATCGCATGCTGCGACATGGGCAACGTCCTTGGCGGGTCAGCGACACTGGGCAATATCGTAGCGGCTCCCGACAATCGATAAACGACTTCGCCGGCCCGAAGCGTTTCGCGAGTGCATGTAAGTCCGTCTCTGGCGCCCGTGTACTCCATCGCTGGTCGGGCGCATGCTGCCGACCACCGTCATCGGTTTAAGCTGCTGCATTGGCGGCTTCAGTGGTGTGTCGTGATGGCGTGAAGGGCGCCTGGTTGCGTGCTGGTGAACGCACCCGCGGGCGCTTGGATCACAGCGCGGCGACGGCCGACCGCCGATCATTGCCTGCATGAATATCGCGAACCAGATCACGGCGCGCACCGTGACCGTCACCTCGGGCGATAGCGGGCGCGCGACTAGCAACGTCAGTGTGGAGCTGTCGGGCCGTCCCGATCCACGGTGGCAATCGTGCTTCCACTTCGTCGTGCAGGGCCGCGATGGCTTCTACATGGAAGGCCGCCCGATCTTCGACCAGTCAAACGTGGAAGGTGTGGTGCGAACCGGGCACGTAGATGCCTTTCGGCACGAATTACCGGAGGTTCTTGCGTTGACCAACACGCTTGCGCGCGCGCAAGCCATCAAGGATGCGGATCGGCGATAGGCTGCAGCCGATGCATGCCGCAGCCGATACGCAGGTGTAATCGGCGCCGCATCGCATTGACGCAGTATTGGTTGGATCCGGGTGCAAATCACCAATCGGTTGGTGCGTAATCCTTCAAGAACTGGCCCCACACATGTTCGCCGGTGTTGAAGCCGTGGATGATCGGGTCGACGATGCGCGCGGCGCCGTCGACGATATCCAGCGGTGGATGAAAGCGTTCCTGCTGGACTTTGAGCGCGGCGATTTCCGCGGGGTCTTCGTCGGTGACCCAGCCGGTGTCCACACTGTTCATATGGATGCCGTCGTTCTGGTAGTCGGCTGCCGAGGTGCGCGTCATCATGTTCAGCGCGGCCTTGGCCATGTTGGTGTGCGGGTGGCGCGTGGTCTTGAAATTGCGGTAGAACTGGCCTTCCATCGCCGAGACGTTGACGATGTGCTTGTCGCGTTCGGGCGTGCGCAGCATCAGCGGCTTGAGCCGCGCATTGATGATGAAGGGCGCGATGGCGTTGACCAGCTGCGTTTCCAACAGCTCCACCGACGGCACTTCGGCCATCAGCAGCCGCCAGGAATTGCGGCCGCGCAGATCGACCTGCTGCAGGTCCTGATCCAGGCGCCCATCAGGAAACAGATGCTGTTGGCCTACCAGCTCGTCGTCCAGCAACGCGATCTGCGAGAGTTCGGCGGCACGGGTGAGGCCGTCGGCGCTGTCGAGCCCACGGCCATGCACCGCGGGCAACGCGGTGGCCGAGGCATCGCGGAGCAACTCAGGAGTGCGCAGGCCTTCGTACTGGCCGACAAGATTGCGCACGGTCTCCGGCAATTCGTGCAATGCGGCGGTTTCGCCGGCCATCATGTGGGCGTAGAACTGCGGCGGGCGACGCACGGTCTGGCAGGCGTTGTTGATGATGAAGTCCAGCCGTTCGCGTGTGGCCAGCAGTTCATTGCAGAACGCTTCCACGCTGGGGGTATGGCGCAGGTCCAACCCGAATACCTGCAGGCGATGACCCCACTGCGCGAAGTCCGGCTCCTGCGCATAGCGCGCGGCCGAATCGCGCGGAAAGCGCGTGGTGACGATCAACTCGGCACCGGCACGCAGCAGCTTCAAACCCGCCTGGTACCCGATCTTGACGCGCCCGCCGGTCAGCAAGGCGACGCGCCCGCGCAGGTCGGCGGTTTCGGTGCGCTTGAAGAAATTCAGCTCCGCACAGGTGCGGCACATCTGGTCGTAGAAGTGATGCAGCTCGGTGAACTTCTGCTTGCACACGTAGCAATGGCGCAGCTCGGGCGAATGCGTGGGCTCCGGCGCGGCAGTAGCGTTTTCGCCGTTGTGGGCATCGTGCAGGCCGGCGGCATGCGGCGGGAAATAGTTCGGCGTGCTGAACACCGGCTTGCGTCGTAGCGCGCGGATACCGCGTTGTTCCAGCAGCGCTTCGGCCTTGCGCACCTTTTCCTGGTGGCGCTCGCGCTCGCGCTGCTTGAGCAACTGACGCCGCGCCTTCGGCTCGGGGTGATAGACCTTGGCCACCACTTGATGCAGCCGCACGCGGTCGGCTTCGGGCAGGGTATCCAGCACGCTGCGGTCGGCGTCGATGGCCTCCAGCACGTCCAGGGCCGCGCGCAGGCGGTCGGTCAGGGGCAGCTCGTCGTTGGGCACGGGTGGGACGTTGGTGTTCAAGGCAGATCCGGAATGGGCGGCTGGCAGCGGAGACAGGATGGCGGCAGCCAGCAGGCGAAGACGATGACAGGAGCGGGCGGGCAGGGCGCCGCTGCGCATGGCCGCTGGCCGGGACGTCGGCAGGCGGGCATTTTCGCCGATTGTGGGCGCTTGGCGCCAATCCGGGCGGCTGAGCGGGTCAGCCAGGCTGCTGGCGCGCGCTTGGCTGGCGCTCTTGGGCGCTGCTTGAGCGACGGGCTGTCGGTGAACGTCCCTCAAGCTGCGCGGAGGATGCGACTGGCCGAATGTTTGGGTAATCTCCCGCCACACCGGCGCGGATTGCCGCCCGGGCTTTCAAGGGGACATCGATGAAGACTTCCATGCTGGCCATCGCGCTGGCCGGCTTGCTGTGTGCGTGCACCGTTGTGTCGCCCGATCCGGGGCAGCAGGCCGTGTTGGTGGATAAGCCCATGCTTTTCGGCAAGGGCGGCATCCGCCTGGACGATGTGCGCGACCCAGGGCGCACTTACACGTGGCTGACCACGTCGGCCACCTATGTGGACGTGACGCCGCAGACCGTGCAGGTGGCGTTCGACGATTTTTCCTCCAGCGACAACATCCTGTTGGACTTTTCCACCCAGATCCAATACAGGATTACTGCGCCGGCGCTGTTGTTGTCCAGGTTCGGGCAGGATTGGTTCAAGAACAATGTTGCCAGCCAGTACGCGTCCATCGTGCGCGACCAGGTCAAGCGCTACGACATGACCAAGATGATGAGCGACCCCGACACCGCCAGGAAGATCGACGATTCGGTGACGCAAAATGTCAGCGCCTTGGTCAAGGAGCAAGGCCTGCCGATCCAGATCCAGAACATCACCCTGGGCCGCGCACGCCCGAATCCGGATGTGTTGCAACAGATGAATCTCACTGCCGCGCAGCAGCAGCGGGTCAAGACCCTGGTGGAAGCGACCACCGCAGAGCGGCAGCGAGAGCAGGAGCAAGAAGCCAAGGCCGACGCAGATAACGCGTATCGCAACCGCATGGGGCTGACGCCGGAGCAATACCTGGCCAGCCAGATCGCCGAGCTCAATGTCGAGGCCTGCAAGAAAGCGCAAGCGTGCTACATGGTGCCGTCGGGAACTGCGGTGATTGCAAGATAGGTGCGTCGTTTGCCTGCCCCAGGCGCAAGCGCAGGGTGATGTCTGCCTGCACTCTTGCACGGTGATCGCCTGCCATGCTCGCACCCCATCGCTGCTCACGCAGCCTGCAACATCGGTGGGCTACGGTCACCTGCGCGTGTCGCGGCGGGAGAAAACACGATGGGTCTGTTGGTCGATGGACAATGGCAAGACAGGTGGTACGACACCAGCAAGAGCGAGGGCCGGTTCGAGCGCTCGCAGTCGCAGTTTCGCAATTGGGTCACGCGCGATGGCAGCGCCGGTCCGCATGGCCAGGGCGGGTTCCAGGCCGCTCCGGGGCGTTACCACCTGTATGTGTCGCTTGCCTGCCCGTGGGCGCATCGCACGCTGATCTTCCGGCGCCTGAAAGGGCTGGAGTCGATGATCGATGTGTCCATCGTGCACTGGCTGATGCGCGAGAACGGCTGGACCTTCGCCGATGGGCCGGGCGTCGTCGGCGACACGGAGCATCACGCGCGGTATCTGTACGAGGTGTACCTCAAGGCCGACCCGCATTACTCGGGCCGGGTCACGGTGCCGGTATTGTGGGACCGCGAACGCAAGACCGTGGTCAGCAACGAGTCGGCCGACATCATCCGCATGTTCAACAGCGCCTTCGACCAGATTGGCGCCGCAGAGGGCGATTTTTACCCGCAGCCGCTGCGCGCGCAGATCGATGCGGTGAACGCGCGTGTCTATGACACCGTCAATAATGGCGTCTACAAGGCGGGCTTTGCGACCACCCAGGCGGCCTATGAAGAGGCGGTGGTGCCGTTGTTCGAAAGCCTGGACTGGCTGGAGGCGCGTTTGCGCACACAACGCTATCTTTGCGGCGACCGGCTCACCGAAGCCGATTGGCGCCTGTTCACCACGCTGGTGCGGTTCGACGCGGTGTACGTCGGGCACTTCAAATGCAATCTGCGGCGCATTGCCGACTACCCGCAGCTGTCTGGATTCTTGCGCGAGCTCTACCAGATGCCGGGCAATGCCGACACCGTGAACTTCCAGCACATCAAGGGTCATTACTACCAGAGCCACGACACCATCAACCCCACCGGTATCGTCCCGAGGGGGCCGCGACTGGATCTGGATGCGCCTCATGGGCGTGGTGGCTGATGCGCATGGTCGACATGGCGCGGCCGGTGCAGTGGCGTATGCTGCGCACCCACGCAATCAATAGGGCGACGTCATGCTCAATCATGTCGTGGTAGGAACGAACGATATCGCGCGTGCGCGAGCGTTCTACGATGCATTGCTGGGAGGCGTCTTCGGTGCGCCTGCGCCGTTCGTCAATCAGGCAGCGAGTGGGCATACGCGCCTGTTCTACCGGCATGCGGGCAGCACCTTTTGTGTGAGCGAGCCGATCAACGACGAACCCGCCAGCCCGGGCAACGGTGCAACGGTTGGCTTCAAGTGCGACTCGCCGGAACAAGTGCAGCACTTCCACGACAGCGCGGTCGCTGCCGGCGGCATCTCCATCGAAAAACCGCCCGGTCTGCGTGAGAGCAGCATGGGTCCGACGTGGTTGGCCTACGTGCGCGACCCCGATGGAAACAAGCTGTGTGCGATCTATCGCCCGGCGTGAACGTGGCGTGTGGCGCAGTTTGTCGCAGGCATCGCTGGCTGGTTGGTGACCCGCGCGCTCAAGATGGCGCCCAAGCGCTGTGCGGCCATGGCCTGCGCAACCAGTGGCAGGCCGTTAGGCACCGCGCGTGAGCCAATGGAGATGCGTTATCGCTTGGCCGCATCGCGCATGATCAGCGTCGCCGCACCCACCGTGATCGCGTCTTCGACGACGCCGGTGCTGGTTTGGCCATAGCGCTCGATCGCGTGCATCCGCGCATTGAAGGTGAGATAAGCGGCGGCAACCGCGGTCGTCGCGCCAAGTAGCGCAGCGATGCCACGTTGTTGGCGCGGCGCCAATGCCGTGCCGACGATCACACCGGTGGCAATGCGGGCGATCATGCCAGGCAGCACGATGCGGTCGGGAGCGGTCTTCATCTTGTCGCCGGCCAGCTCGCCGCCAGCCAATGCCAGCATGCCGGCCGACGCCAGTGGATTGGCGAGCAAGGCGGGCGCGCCATTGTCGGCAGGCAGCTTGCCGGTGCGTGCAGCATTGGCGACGGCGGCCAGCGGCGTCATCGAGCGCATGCCGGCAACGGCGCTCATCAGGATGGAGTGGATCAAAGCCATGTGCACCTCTGCATGTGCTCGACCATCGCAGGCGAGATGCCTGCGCGTGGCACGCTGTTGTCGATCTGCGCAGACTAGGGCGGGGCGTGTGTGGGAGTTGGCAAGATGTTGTGCACGCCGCGCATCGGTTGTGCTCGCATGCCGGTGGCTGCCGCGGGCAACACGCTGCCGCAGCAACGTGTGGTGTTGGTGGCTCACCTCTGAGCTGCATGCCATCGCCTTGGCGCTTCAATCTCCAGGCGGTACGCCTTGCGTCAGCGCCCGCCCAGGTCGGCCGCCTTGCGCCCGAGTAGCACCTTCAAGCCGTGGGTGATGCCAAGTGGCCCGATGTTCCGGTGATCCTCATCGTGGAAATCTCAAGCGTGAGATGCAACGACGGATCGCCACGCGCCCGCAACGCATGCGCCATGTTCTGGTGTCGATGACGCTGTCTTCGTCTGGCGATAGCGTGCTTGTTCGTACTCGCCGATGTGCATGCACACCGGGGCCGGCAAATCGCCATGCGCGGCGGCAAAGGTTTTTCCTGCGCCGCGATGGCATGTTCGCCATGCCAATCCGACGGGCTGCCCAGGATGTCGCCGGAAACATGTTCGGGCTGCTCAACAGGCGAGGTGATCCGCACCGAGCAACAAGATCGGCACAGAGCCTTCAGTTCAGCCGCCCGATCGCACTTAACGCAGGTGTCTTGGCGATGTCGTTCGGGTTGGTGCCTGGCATGTCTTGTGGCACGGGCATGCCCTTGCTGCGGTAGAAATCGATCCAGTACGGTGAGATCTTGCCGGTCTGCAGGTTCTTGAAGTTCATCGGTTGCAGGGCAAACACG
Organism: Xanthomonas phaseoli pv. dieffenbachiae; assembly: GCF_008639345.1. Lineage (NCBI taxonomy): Bacteria > Pseudomonadati > Pseudomonadota > Gammaproteobacteria > Lysobacterales > Lysobacteraceae > Xanthomonas > Xanthomonas phaseoli. The sequence goes on from NZ_CP041380.1 coordinate 563,552, forward strand.
TGATGCGCGCGGAAGGCGCGCTCGATGAAATCCGAGCAGTAATAGCTGTTGTCGTTCTGCACGTAAGTATCGTTATACGGCTTGCCGAGCATGCGCCGTGCCTGGGCGATGGCATCGGGAATCGCAGGGCGATGCGCGCGGCCCAGCCGGTACACGACGATCTGCCGCTGCTTGGCGGTGGCCTCGTCGATGAATGCCTGCAGTGGTTGCTCGCGCGAGCCGTGCTCGTCGGCGTGCAGGACCACTGCCGCATCGCCTGCATACGCCACCAGCGCGACATGGTCGAAACTGGGTTGGCCCTGTACGCCAGTTGCATCGTCGATGGCGCCACTGAGGCCGGTGCGCGCCGCGGTGACGAACAGCAGATCGCCATCGTGCACCTTCAGAGCCAGCGCCGTGGCGGGCAGTAGGGCGATGAGCAGTAACAACAGCGGTGCGATGCGCATGATGCGAGGCTTCATGACAAAGGGGCCGACATTATCGCTTGCATGTGGGCTTGGGGCGCCAACCGACGCGTGGTCCGCTTGTCGTCACCCACATCGAGCACCGACATGCAGGTGCTTGCCAGTCCTTGGGCCTGGGTTTTGCTGATGCGGGCTGTAGACTGGCCATGCCAGCGGGCGTCGCCGTCGCCATCGCGTCGCGGCAACCCTGTCCGTCTGGAGTGTTGTATGCGTGTGTCTTCTGCGTTGTCGCCGATCGGCCGGCTGTTTGCGTTGGCTGCATTTTTCGAAGGGCTGACCTGGGCCGGATTATTAGAGCTGCTAACAAAACGTAGCGAGCAGCCGTCAGGTGGGCGCGGACGGCGCGCAGGAACCGCAGTGTACGAGTGGTACATGCCGATTCCGAGCACCGGCCGCGCCCGCCTGGCGGCTGCGCAGTAGCTTTGGTAGCTGCTCTTAGTCGGCATGTTTCTGAAGTACTGGCTGCACAGCACCGAGCTTGTGGTCTGGGTGTTGGGGCGCCTGCATGGCGCGGCGTTCCTGTTCTATGTCGCGGTCAGTCTGATTGCCGCCTTGCGGTTGCGCTGGCCGTGGTGGGCATGGGTGTTGAGTCTGCTGGCGGCGTTGCCACCGCTGGTGACCGGTGCCGCTGGAGATGTGGTTCCGGCGTATTGGCTTGCTGGGCCAGCGACAACCTGCGCACTGATCCATTGCGCGCTCGGCGCGCACAGCATCCTTCCAGCACGTTGGCCGGTGACGCTGGCCAAGCGGATCAAGCTGCCGGTGTTTCTTGCGGCCGGTGGCAAGGAGGAGCACGCCGATCGAACACACCAAATGGGTGGGGCGGGCACTCAAGGGTGCCGGCGTGCCGGCGGAATCTCTGTACTTCCCCAAGAAGGGCCACGGGTTCTACACCGAGCCGCATCGACGCGGGGAACCCACGCGCGTGCTGGCGTTTTTGAGTAGACAAGCGAGTGGCAGCACGGCCAAGCCTGTGGCCGCCGTGTCATCCGGGTCTGCCCGGATGACACGTGTGGTCCGGCAACTTGGCGCGGTGACGCATTAGCCACGGACATGGCGCAGCATCGGCCGCCGCACCCTGCACGCCGCTCAATTGGCCGGCATCGGCTTCATCTGGTACTGCGCCGGCGGGGTCGCACCGAGCAGGTACTGCACGAAGTAATCCCAGCGACGGCGGGTGACGTACGGGGTGAGATCGCCGTAGCCGTGCTTGGCGTTGGGCAGCATCAGCATGTCGAAGTCCTTGTTGGCCTTGATCAAGGCATCGGCCACCAGCAAGGTGAGGTACGGCGGCACGTTGTCGTCCAGGGTACCGTGCACCAGCATCAGCCGGCCCTTGAGTTTGCTGGCGTGGTTGGCGTTGGCCTGATCGTCGTAGTTGGAAGTGCCATCCTTGTTGACGATGTGCTCGCCGTGATACTTCTCGGCCCAATCGTCTTCGTAGCCGCGATTGTCGTGGTTGCCGCTTTCCGACCAGGCGACCTTGAAGAAATCCGGATAGCGCAGCATCGCGCCGGTCGAGGCGTTGCCGCCGCCGGAATGGCCCCAGATGCCGACGCGATCCAGATCGATCCAGGGATAGCGCCGACCCAGCTCCTTCAAGCCGGCGACCTGGTCGGGCAAGGTGTTGTCGCCCATGTCGGCGTACCAGGTGTCGTGGAAGGTCTTGGAGCGCCACGGCGTGCCCATGCCATCGATGGCGACCACGATGAAGCCCAGTTCGGCCAGCGACTGGTTGTCGCCGTGGCCGGCCAGGAAGCTGCGCCCGCGCACCGAGCCGGTTTGCGGGCCCGGGTAGACGTAGTCGATGACCGGATACGTGCGCGTGGGGTCGAAGTTGCTGGGCTTGAACATCAATCCGTACAGCGTGGTCTTGCCGTCGCGTGCCTTTACCGTGATCGGTTCCGGCGGTACCCAGCCGGCCGCCTTGAGGCGCGTGATATCGGCGGTGGCCATCGCGCTCACAGTGCGGCCGTCGCCGGCGTCGCGCAGCAACGTGACCGGCGGCGTGACCGAGGTGGAATAGGTGTCGACAAAGCGTGCGCCATCGGGCGACAGCGCGATGCTGTGATTGGCCGGTTCGGGCGTGAGCAACACCGGCTCGCCGCCATCCAGGCTGACTTTCCACAGCTGCTGGTAGTACGGGTCCACGCCTGCGCTGCGGCCGACGCCGACAAACCATGCGGTACGCGTGACCGGGTCCACGCGCAACAATTCGGTGACGTTGCCTTCGCCGGTGGTGATGGCGCGCTTGGGCTTGCCGGTGGCCAGATCGTAGAGATACAGCTGGCCCCAATCGCTGCGTTCGGAGAACCACACGGCCTCGTTGCTGGCCGGCAGGTACGCCCAGTTGGCGGCGACTTGGCCGCTTTCGTAATAGGTCTTGACGGTTTCGTCGAAGGCTGTGCGCACCGCGCCCGTGCCGGCATAGGCAATGCGCAACCAGGTCTGCTTGTGGAAGCGCGAGGTGGAGGCGAACGCCAGCGTCTTGCTGTCCGGTGCCCACTTCACGTCGTCCCACAAGCCGGGCGAGCAACTCACATCGTCGCACAGCGTGGAGCGATGTTGGTCCGACGGTGTTTTCAGGCGCAGCACGCTGCGGGTGGGCACGTCGATGATGACGCGCTCGATCATGGTCACGTCCTTGTCGCCGGCCAGCGGATATTTCCAGGCCTGCAGCTCCGGATGGCCAAGCTTGGTGCTGACCAGGTACATGTCGCCGGTCTTGCGCTGGTCCTGCTGGAAGGTGGCGATCTTGCGGGAGTCCGGCGACCACGCCACGATGGCATTGTCGGTGTGCTGCCAGCCGGCGTTATCGGTGGCGTAACCGAAGTTCTCCACGCCATCGTGGGTGAGCTGGGTTTCCTGGCCACTGGCAAGATCGCGCACCCACAGGTTCCAGTCGCGGATGAAGGCTTCGCTGCGCTTGTCCGGCGACAGCACGCCCGGTTCCGCTTTGTCCTTGGCGTACAGCTTGCTGCAACGCGCACGCGCATCGCAGACCACGGCGGTGTCGCGCACGGTGAGGCGGTAGCGACCATCGGCGGTGCGCTTGACCACCGGTGCGAAGGTGTCGGCCTTGAGCGGCTTGTCGCCGGTCTTCAACAGCGTGTTGAGCGAAGCGACCAGCGCCGCCTGTTTGAAGAGCGGTGCGGTCTTGCCGGTGCTGGTGTCCAGCTGCAGCAGCCGGTTGCCCTTGGCATCGTGATCGACATACACCACGTGCGTGGCGTCCAGCCAGTCGATGCGGGTGAGGGCATGGTCGACCAGCGGCTGTGCGGCGTAGCTGATCAGCCGTTCGGCGCGCGCGTAGTCGGCCTCGGTGACGGCAGGGGCTTGCGCGCTGGCAAGTGCCGGCAGGGCGGCCAGGGCGATGGCGACGAACAGGTGCCGCGGCGGCAGCGGGGTGGTGGGCATGAAGACTCTCCGGGACGAAAGGAGCGCGCAATGCGGTCGGCGCGACCGTGCGATGCTACCGGCCACGTGGGCCGGGTGCCTCTGCCAGAAGTCGTGCCTGCGTGGGGGCGTCCGTCGCGGGCCACACCCGGCTAGGGGGAGGACACCGCGCGGCCCAGAAAGCAGGCCGGCAATCGAGCGGTTGCCCAGTGGGTCGCCCAGGCCCGGCACTGCGTGGGGCCAGCCCGGCCCCCGTCCTGGGCGAAGACACCCACGGCACGTGCGTCGCGACTCGGTCAGCCACCGACTACGCGGCGACGCGACCCGTGCGCGATGCACTACGCTTCTCGCATGTCCCTGCAAGGCCATGCGGCCCGCTGCGGGGTGTCGAATCCACGCAACGTCGACTGGAGGCCGCCCGATGTCCTGGTTTCGCCGCTTGGCACTGTCCCGCTTCCTCAAGGCGCATCCGCCAGGCAAGACGCAGCCTGCCGCAACGGATCTGATTGCCGCATATGCGCCGGTGCTGCCTGCCAGCCTGCTTGAGCTATGGCGCAAAAAAGGGCTGGGGCACTATGGACGCATGCAATTGGCGCTGATCGACCCGCGGCACTGGCAGCCGGTGCTGGATCGCTGGATCGTCTCGCCACCTGACGCGGTGCAGCGTATTCCGATCGCGCTCACTCCCTTCGGCGCACTGCTGTACTACCGCAAGCTCACCGCCACCGACGAAGACGTGGTCTATGTGGATCCGGTCTCCAAGGCCACCGGCGATCTGAGCTGGAACCTGGAGGACTTCTTCAACAAGTCCCTCTGCGATGCGGCATTTTGCGATTCCCTGATCCCATCGGCCCTGCTTGCCGCCGCGCGCAAGGAGTGCGGCCCGCTCGCTGCGGGCGAGGTCTATGAGATCGATCAGTTGCTGTTCTCGATGCAGATGCTGCGGGTCACCAAGGTCGATGCGTTGGCGCTGCACACCCGGCTGCGCGACGCTGTCGACCGCCCGGCACCGGTGGCCGATGTGCCCACCACCAATGCCGATGCATTGCCCGCAGAGCAGCGCTCCGTGTTCGAGGGCATCTTCCCGCAACCACGGGCGAGCGACGACCTGCACGGCCTGTATCTGTCCTCGTATATCGATTGGCATCGCATGCTGGCGCTGGAGCCCGACGGGCAGTATCGCCTGCTGTTTTGGAAGATCGACCATCGCAGTCTTGCACGCTGCGATGTGCGTGCGTATTCGGGGCGCTTCGAGGTGACGCACACCGAGATGGGCGATCAATACATCACGCTGGACATCCGCCTGCGCCGCGATTCGAGCGGTAGCGATGCCAACGATGCGCAACTGCTGGTGATGCGCTCGGGTACCGACATGTTCCTGCTGCGCAGCGACGAACTGGCAGACATGGCCACGGCCATGGATGGCTCGAAAACACTCGGACGCAGCGAGTACTACTTCCGCAAGGTGAAGCTGACCGATGCGTTCGTCCAGGAGCCATCCGGCGGGCGCGCCGCGCCACCGCTTGCCGATCTTCCAAACGTGTTGCAGCAACAGGTGAATGCCGAGCCGATCATCGCCACCATCACCCATGTGGACGAAATCGACCCGGACGCCGAAGACGACGGCGCCGGCACCGTCATGTGCACGCTGGACCGCGGCCAGGACGATGGCCTGCGCATGAACATGCCGCTACGCTCCCCACCAGCGACAGGGCGCGCCCTGTATGGATGGGTATGGGAGATGGACCCTGCCGCGTGTCGTGCCGGCATCAGGTATCAACGCGGCAGCGATGGCAAGCTGGACCATGGCCCGGTGGTCGGCGATGTGTTGACCAGTCGCCTGAGCGGCGAATGAGGCGACAGAGCGCAGCGCCGGCGGCGCGGCAGCCCGCGCGCCTACTTGCTCATGCAGCGCTTCCAGCGCTCGTTCACCCGCTGTGCAAACCAGGCGGTGGTGAGCGTGCGGGTGATCTTGGGGCTTTCCAGGGTGATGCCGGGCAACACGGCACGCGGCAGCGGCTTGCCGGCGCTGCGCTCTGCCAACGCGAACACCTGGCGATACAGGTCGGAGTCGGCGAAATCTGCGCTGTTGCCGTCCTCCAGTGCGCGGCGGAGCTGGCGGTCGCTCATCGCCAACTGGTTGCCCAGGCTGCGTGCGGCACGCTCGGTGCTGCCGGGCGCGTCCAGGCTGGCGCCCGGCGTAAGCAGGTCGCCGTCCAGGGCTAGCGCGATGCCGCTGGCGGTGCTCAGCGCGGCCTGGAAGGCGGCATTGCGGCTGGCGTACCAGCCGGCGTTGAAATCGGCGAAGCGATACAGCAGCGCGTCGTAGTTGGCCGGATAACCCAGCAGATGCTGCGTACCGAACCACAGCCCGCCACGGCGGCTGAAGACGTCGTGGCGGATCGAGTCGCCAGGCGGGTAGGGGTAGCGTTGCGCATGCTGCTCGGCGAAGGCGATGCTCACCTGCATCGGCCCGGCGGTATGCACCGGGTTGAATCCGTCGAACAGGCGCGCGCCCAGCGGCACGCTGCCGGTGAAGTCTTCGAAGATGCGGCTCAGTTCCTGCTCGGTGCGCGCAGCAGCGATGCGCGTGGCATAGCTGCGCCCATCCGGGGAATTCAGACGCAAGGCGGCATCGACCATGAAGCCGGGAATGTGATGCGCACTGGCGCGGCGGTCGATCTCGGCACGCGAGATCTTGCCCAGGTTGGGCACGATCGGGTTGGCCTGGTAGCTCGATTCCTGCTCGGTCACCGCCAGCACTGCGCAGATGTGTTCGGCGCTGGTGTCCAAGGCCTGCGAGGACAGCGCCACATACACATCGCTGGCCCAGCCGGCGCGGTCGGGCAAGGTTGCCGGCAGGCGCCGCGCGATATCGGCCTTGACCGCATCGGGCGAGCGCTGCGGGGCACGCGGGGCCTGTGTGGCGCAGGCCGACAGCAAGGCGATGGCGAGCAGCGTGAGCAGGCGGGGCAGGGGTGAGATCACGGCGTCTCCGGAAAATCGAGGGGCGGCAGCTGCCGTGCGGCAGTTTACGCGGCCACCCCGTGGGAGCTTCACCCCGCTGGCGCGCAAGGCTGCCATGTCCTGGCATACCGAAACCACGGCGATCGGGACAGATGGGTTGGGTTGCTGTCGTGGTGCGTCGGGCGCATGGACCAAGCAAAGCGATCAAGCGGGTCTGGTTGCCTTCTGCGCGCCGGTGCGATGGGCTGCGCTCTATCGTCATCCGAATTCAAGAGTGGCCCGCCTGGGCCGATAACGAACGCGAGCGCTTGGGCCTTGATCGCGTTGGCGGCCGTGTGCGTTGGTCATCATGACGCTCGCATCACATCGGAAGACGGGCGTTTGGCCTGAAATTTCGCTGGATTCCATCGCCATCCAACCGTGGGAGTGCTTGAAATGCCGCAGCAACCAGCAAGCCGCCACGTCTGCGCAGATGGCATCGGCCTGGCGTGCGCACGTTACGGCCCGTCGTCGACGTGATGACGCGATGAGCATGTTCGTGGTCCGGTGGCGGCATGGGCTCGCCGCGTTCGCCTTGCTGCTGGGCAGTGGCATGGTGTCGGCGCAGCCGCAGCCGTGGAAGACGATCGAAGCGGCGACCATCGACGACCCGGTGATGGCGTTGCAGATCGCACAAGGCGCACTGCAGCGGGCAAGCCGCGACCACGACGTGGATGCCGAGTTCTGGGCCTTGCTGGCGCAGGCACGCGTGCTTATTTCACTGGAAGACAGCGAACGCCGCCAGGCGGTGCTGACGCAGGCGCGCGGAAAGCTCGACCAGCTGCACGGCAACACCCCGCAGGCACGGCTGTGGCTGGATATCGTGCAGGCGCTCAGCGATGTGCGCGAAAACCCCAATCGCGTCATGGTGGCGCGGCTGGAAGCGCTGCGCCAACGGGCCAGCGCGCTGGGCCGCAACGATCTGCTGTGCGAAGTGGAGGCGGTCGACATGTGGAGCATGCTCGCCTCCGGCAGCAGCGATGAATCCTGGAGCGCGGCGCAGGCCAGCTATCAATGTGCCGCGCGCGAAAACCTGCTGGGGCTGGAGCTGGATGCGTTGACGCAACTGGGAGCATTGGCCAGCCGCGTCGGTGGTCGCGCCGCCGAAGACAACGAAACCGAAGACTACCTGCAGCGTGCGCTGGCACGCCTGCACGACCAGCCGGCGCGCTTTCAGCGCAGTCTGGTCGAACACGAGTTCGGCACTGCCTTGGCAACACGGCAACCGGAAGCGGCGCTGCTGCATTTCAGGCGCGCATTGGCGCTCAGCCGCGAACTGCGCGACCAGGCGGGCGTGGCTGCAGCGCTGACCAGTGCCAGCGAGGCCCTGATCGAAACCGGCGATGCCGCTTCTGCATTGACGATGGCCCGCGAAGCCCTGCCGCTGATGCAGCAACAAGGCAATATCGGGCGTGTTGCGGCATGTCACGCCGTCTTGCTGCAGGCCTTGATCGCGTTGAAGGCGCAGGGCCTGGACGCGGAAATCGTCGCTGCCAAGGCCGCAGACGATCCCAATCTGACCTTGAACCGTCGCGCGCAATTGGTCGACGCCATCGCCCAGGCACTTGCATTCCAAGGCCGCCATGCCGAGGCCTACCAGGAACTGCAACGCGCCAATGCGCTGCGCGCGCAGAGCCTGGACCGCCAGCGCGATACGGTGATGTTGCGCTTGCAGGCGCGCTACGAAGATGCACGCCGCGGCGCCGAAACGGCCGAGCTGCGCCGCCGCAGCGAGACCGCGCAGCTGGCACTGCAGGCGCGCGAAGCCGGCCAGCGGACGCTGTGGATCGCGTTGTGCGCAGCCTGCCTGTTGCTGCTCGGGGCACTGGTGGTGCTGGCCTTCGGCGCACGGCACCGGCGCCAGTTATCGCGGCTGGCGATGCGCGATGAACTCACCGGCCTGCCCAACCGGCGCGCCATTCGCACCGAGGCGCAGCAGCAGATCGAGCAGGCCTTGCGCTCGCACACGCCAGGCATGCTGGCATTGATCGATCTGGATCACTTCAAGCAGATCAACGACGTGTACGGGCACGCCACCGGCGATGCGGTGCTCAAGGCGCTGGCCAATGCATCGCGGCTGGCCCTGCGTGGGCAAGACCGCCTGGGCCGCCTGGGCGGCGAAGAATTCCTGCTGGTGTTGCCGGGCTGTGGCGAAGAGGAGATTTCCACGGTCTTTACGCGCCTGCGCAGTGCGGTGGCAGCGATCGATATCGCCGGCCTGCCGCCCGACCAACCGGTGCGCTTTTGCATGGGCGCGGTGCGCATCGTCGCCGACACCGGGCTGGATGCGTTGTTGAGCCAGGCCGATCTTGCGCTGTACGCCGCCAAGACCGCTGGGCGCGATCAATGGGCGGTGTGCTGATCCTGGTGCATGCACCTGCGCTGGGACACCGAGGCGATGCTGCGGCACAATCTGCCGGCCGATGGCGACCACCGGTTGCCGTGAACCGATCGAACGAACCCAGGACCGCATGCGCACCGATAGCCGCCTTTCCCGCATGTTGCACGTGCTGCTCCACATGGCCAGAAGCCCGCAGCCGATGACCTCCGAGCAGATCGCCAGCATGCTGTCGACCAATGCGGTGGTGGTGCGCCGGACCATGGCCGGGCTGCGCAGTGCCGGCTATGTGCAATCCAGTCGCGGCCACAACGGCGGTTGGCAGATCGGCTGCGATCTGGCGCAGGTGACGCTGCTGGATGTGCATCGCGCGGTTGGCGGCCCGCATCTGTTCGCGATCGGTGCCGATCACCCGAATCCGCAATGTGGGGTGGAGCGAGTGGTCAACGCGGCAATCGCCGATGCGCTGGCCCACGCCGAAGCGCTGCTGTTGCAGCGCCTGGGCACGGTGACGCTTGCCGCACTGGCGAGCGAGTTCGATGCCTTGTGTAGCGCGAGGGCCCCATCTGGCGGCAACGCGACGGGCAAGCGCACGCGGCAGCGCTGAATCGCGTCACTCGAGACGCAGCACGATGCCCGTGGTGTCTCAGCTGTCAATTAATGTAACATCGAAAGATACATTATTCGACATCGATACCCGGGAGCGACCATGCAGTACGAGGTGATCATCATTGGCGGCAGTTATGCAGGGCTATCTGCCGCCCTGCAGTTGGCGCGGGCGCGACGCCGCGTCTTGCTGGTGGACAGCGGCCGGCGGCGCAATCGTTTTGCCGACACCTCGCATGGCTTGTTGGGCCGCGATGGCGCATCGCCCGCGCGCATTGCCGATGAGGCGCGCGCGCAGGTGCTGTCGTATGCCAGCGTGCAGTGGGCCGACGGCGAGGTGGTCCAGGTCCGCGGGCAGGCAGATGGGTTCGAGGTCGTCTTTGCCGACGGCAGCGTGCATGCGGCCCGGCGGCTGATTCTGGCCATGGGGGTGGTCGATCGCCTCCCTGCGCTGGCCGGTCTGGCCGAACGTTGGGGCAGGCAGGTGTTCGTGTGTCCGTATTGCCATGGCTACGAACTGCAGCAGGGGCGCATCGGTGTGATCGCGACCTCCGCGCTTGCCGCGCATCAAGCCGCCATGCTGCCGGATTGGGGCGCCACCTGGCTGTTCTTGAACGACGCGCTGGTGCCCGATGAAGCCCAGCGGGCCCAGCTGGAGGCACGCGCGGTGCGTGTGGTGGCTGGCGCAGTGGCGGCGCTGCAAGGCGAGGGCGACACGCTGGAGCTGGTGCTGCACGACGGCCAGAGGTTCGCATTGGACGGGGTATTCATCACCACCCAGACCCAGATCAGTCCGTTAGTGACGCAGCTTGGATGTGCCACCAGCGATGGGCCATTCGGTCGCCTTGTGGCCGTGGACGCAATGCAGGCGACGACAGTGCCGGGCATATTTGCCTGTGGCGATATCGCAAACCCGGCCGCATCGGTGGTGTTGGCGGCAGCCAGCGGCGCGATAGCTGGCGTCGCAACGCATCGCAGCTTGATCTTCGGCCTGGGTAGCTGACCGCTGCGTGCGTGGTGATCGCCCCGCACGCCGCTTGGTCTGCGGGATGCTACCCGGCGCCGCATCGTTAACCGACGCAGGTTCTGCATTGGAATCTTGTACCCGGCGAACACCAGAGTGCGAGAGAGATACAGCCGGTGGCGACGACCGCGACGCCCATCTGACGACCGCGCAGAAGTTGGCCGGTCTGACGTTGCGCGGCGTAAACTTCACTGCCATGTCGATCCAACTTCATGCTTGAAAAAACTTCGTCGATCATCGCTGCCGGCCTCTGAACGCAAGAGTTCACGCCTGACCGACTGGCTAGTGCGCGGCGTGGTCGGTATCGCGGTGATCGCATGTTGCGGACGTTTTTGGCTATTGGGTGAGGCAGTCTTCGAAGGACGCTATGTCAACGTGATACGTGGCCGGCCGGCACGGATCTTCCTGGTGGACAGCGACCCGCATCGCTTCTGGATTGCTGTGGGCTGGGATGCGCTGCTGAGCTGCGTGCCGTTGGTGATCGTCGGCGGGTTTGCATATGCGGGTTGGAGGGCGCGCCGTCACTTGCGGTGATGGCACGGTTGGTGGCGATTGCAGTTTTCGTGCTTCATGGCCCGGCGTGTGCCTTGCCGCCGATCATGCGACGCCTATCCATTCGATACGCAGCAGTTGAGGCGGCGGTGCCAGGCAATCGCATGCAACGTGCAATCGCTGGTGTGCAGCGCGAAAGGCGTATTGCGAACGCGCGCTGACCAACACAGGCCAGATTCGTGCCGCTCCCACGGCGCCCGCACAACGATCAATGCGCTTGTTGCTTGCGCGCAGGTCGCCGCGCAGCGTGCCTGGGCCAGGTGTCGTAGCTATAGACGAACTGCTTCTGGTCGGCCCCTGCGGTCGGGTCGCAATGCCAGGAGCCGGCGACACCGCCGGGTTCCAGCACGCCGCCGATCTCGCGTACCGCTTGCGCTTCGAAGGCGCAGATGGGCCCGTAGACGGCCACGTCCCAGTCCGGTCGCGACGTCGGATGCGCATGCTGTACCAGCACGACGTCGCTGCCATGGAAGCGATGGACCTGCGCGGCATGCCGACGATCGGTGCTGAAGTAGCAAGGTGCGCCGATGCCCAGCACAACGACCTCGTCATCGCGCACTACCGCGCACTTGCCCTGGTGTTCGCCCAGGTGGATCACACGCCCGCCCACCGTTGCGGTAGTCACCGGATAGCGCGTGGTCACTTCCGACATCGGCTGCGATGGTGCGCTTGCCGTTACCGATGCCGTCTGCGCGTGTGCTGGTGCCGCAGTGACCAGCAAGAGCGAAACCAGCAGGGCAATGATCACGTGGGCGCGCATGCAACATCCATGTCGAGGGCGCGGCAGTATCGCAGATCCCTTCGGCGGCACGCTGCAACTGCCGCGGCACCCGTCATGCTGGCCTCGCGCACGCTTCGCGTGATCATGCAGTGCGCATGCGTGCTGTGAGTGCACGCTGCCTTGCATCTGCCGCTCGGTGATCGCACGGAGCGTGTCGCCAGCGTCAATGGCACGGAGGCACCATTCAGCGCCGTGCCGGCAAGTTCGCCAGCACGCCATCCAGGGCAAGTTGCGTGGTGAAGCCGGCCTTGGCCAGACGCTTGCTCACTTCGTTGGGCACATCGCGCCCACTGGTGAGCTTGTTGGGCGCGCCGGTGTAGTGAAACAGCCGCCCGCCTCGGCGCAGCACGCGTGCCAGCTGATCATAGAAGACCTGCGAATACAGCTCGCCAGCAATGCCGAAGCGGGGCGGGTCATGCAGGATGGCATCGACCGAATCGTCGGCCAGCGTGACGATGTGCTGCGCAATATCGGCATGGGTCAGCTGCAGGCGCCCGCCGGCAGCAGCGCCCTCCGGATCCGGCGACCACGGGTTGAGCGTGCGCAGCCACAGCACGTCGGCATTCTTTTCGAACGAGCGCAGCTGCGCGACCCCGGCCTCCAGGCAGCAGGCGGCGAAGTAGCCCAGCCCGCCGCAGGTGTCCAGCACGCTCTTGCCGCGCGGGTCCACCAGCGCCACCTTGCGCCGCGCATCCTCGAACGGCGACAGCTGCGCCGAGGGCAGCATCTTGATGCCATCGATCTCGAACGTGGGCGCGCCCCATTCGGTCGGCACCAGCTTGATCAATGCGCCGCTGTAGCGCGAGATCGGCGCGAAATCCTCGCCATCCCAGAAGTACAGCGTGCGCTCCTTGAGCTTGCCCGGATAGGGATAACCGCGGCCGCGCCATTGCCAGGTCTGTGCATCGAGCTGGGCGGTGTCGGTGCTGCGGCCCAGGTCGAGCGAGCCGGTCCAGTAAGCCAGACCACTGCCGCGCGCGGCAAGCAGCGCTTGGGCATCGGCGAGAACGAGTAAGGGGCCGGAGTAGTGGGGCACGGCTGACAGCTCTGTGTGCGGCGTGCGGAACATGCCGCAGCGCTGCAAGGAAGGGAGCGGCATCGTAACCGACCTGTTGCGGCCAGGCATCTGCCGCCGGGGCGCCCACCGCATGCGTCTGCCACCGAGGTCGACTGCCTGCGCCGTTTCGCTGACACACGCCGCATCGCATACTGCAGGCAGTCCGTATCGACACCTCGTCGGATCGGCGTCAACCGAGGAGCGTGGGTCATGCTGAAGGGTGTGTTGTTGGGGTTCGCCTGTTATGCGGCTTATTCGATCAGCGATGCGTTCGTGAAGCTGCTCGAAGGCACGCTGCCGGTCTATGAAGTGCTGTTTCTCGGCGCGCTGCTGATGCTGCTGGCGGTGCCGTTCCTGAAAAAGCCAAACGACCAGCTGCGCGAGCTGGTGATGGCCAAGCAGCCGGCACTGTGGTTGCTGCGTGCGCTCACCGGCGCCATCGGCAATCTCACCTCGGTGATCGCCTTCACCACCTTGCCAATGGCCGAAGCATTCGCGCTGATCTTCCTGATGCCGATCTTCGTCACCGTGCTGTCGGTGATCTTCCTCAAGGAAGAAGTGCATTGGCGGCGCTGGTCGGCGGTGATCGTCGGGTTCATCGGCGTGTTGATCGTGCTGCGCCCGGGATTTCGCCATCTCACCCACGGGCATGTGGCGGCAATCGTGTGCGGCCTGGTCGGCGCCATCTCGGTGATCGCCTTGCGCATGGCCGGCCATAGTGAAAAGCGATTGACCTTGTATGGCGCTGGGGTGATCGGCCCGTTGGTGATGGGCGGGATCATGATGTTGCCGAGCTTCGTCTGGCCCACGCTGTCGCAGTGGGGCTTGTTGGCCGGCTACGGCTTGCTCGCCGGGCTGGCGGCCATCTGCATGATGTACGCCACGCGCATGGCCCCGGTCAGCGTGGTCGCACCAACCCAATACAGCCAGATGCTATGGGCCATCGCCTTTGGCTACCTGCTGTTTCATGATCATCTGGACTGGCCGATGGCCGTGGGCATCGCGCTGATCCTGGGCGCCGGTTTGTTCACCCTGGTGCGCGAGGAACAGGTGTCGCGTTGGTGGCGGCGGACGAAGATCGTGTGAGTGCTGCGCAGTACCGGCCGGTTGGCTGGCAGTGGGGCGGGATTCAAAAAAGCCTCGGTCCGTCAGGGGTCCAGACAGCGAGGCAGTTGCGATCCAATCCTGCATCCGGATCCATCGCTGACCAGAACCCGGTGCCGCACGCCGAACGCGCCAGCGCTCGATGAGGCGGGCATCGTCGCCGGCCTTGTTTCGATGCAGTCGCCGCGATAGACGTTTTGCCAATGTGGCCGCAGCGCGCCAGCGTACCGGCCGTTCTCGGGTCGGCGGCGTACCTCAGGGAAATTGTACGTTGCCGGGCTCGAAATACGGCTCGGAGCTACTGTATTCCGTCAGCGCGGGAATCTTGTCCGCGATGACCTTCCCGCGGATATCGGTGATGCGGATGGACAGCGGCTTGTTGCCGAGGTTTGTGCCTACGAAATGGTTGTAATCGGTCTTCGGCAGACTGGTCCAGGTGCTGCCTTGTTTGACTTCGAACTTGACCACCGGATAGGTGTGGTGTCGCACCTGGATCGCGGCCCAGTAGCGTGAACTGCCTTCTTTGATGCGGTACTGCACGTTGCCGGTAATCGGCGCGCGGACGACCTTCCAGCTGATCGGAATGCGCCCGTCTGCCGTGTTGCCGATCGCCGCGAAGGCATTGGGCGACAGATCCAGGCCGCCAGAGGCGCCCCCCGGATACAGGTCGGTGACATAGACGATGGTCTTTCCCCTGGGGCCGGTCACTTCCAGATAGGCGCCAGCCAGCGCGGCCTTGATCCCGCCGAAGTTCAGCTGCGTGGAGTTGAGCGCGGTGATGAAGGCATCGCTCGGAATGGGGTCCAGCAGGAGCGCGCCGCCAGAGTAGCCGGAGCCGGTCATGGTGGCAGTGCCGCTGAAAGTACTATTCCACGACTTCTTCCCGCTCGCATTCTTCGTGCTGTCGCCAGTTGCTGTGGCAATGGCGGGCATGACGGGCAACATGCCCCAGGCATGACGCAAGATCAGCAGTTTGTCTGCGCGGGGGCTGCCATCCGGCGCCAACAGGCCGCCGTTGTTGGCATTGCCAGTTTCCCAACTGCCGAGAAATGCGCTGCGCATTCCAGCGTTTGCCAAATAACCGCTCAATGCGGTTTGCCATGCTGGGTCGCGCGGGTCGCCATCGCCCAGTCCACCGCCGAGGCTGACGGGTACCACTGCATGGTCGAGTGCGAATTGGCCGAAGTCGCGTTGCCACATGGCGGGCAGTGCCTGCGCAAATCCGGGTGCGGCGAAGGCACCGGTCGTATCGCGGTCCGGGCCCGCCAACTTCGGCATCAACACCAGGTGTCGGCGAGCGATGTCCAGCGGCACGCACGCGAACGGCTGAAGATTGCTGCCAGGCGCTTTGCGCCCCGGGTCACTGCACACCGCATTGCTGCCCACACCTTCCACACCCACGAACCAACGCGGTGCCTGCGCCAGCACCGTTGCAGCTGCGCGCGACGCTACCCGGTTCCAATCCTGATCCGCCGCGTTTCCTGTCCAGCTGGCATTGCGGTAGCCGCTGCTGCCAAGGTCGATACCCAGGACATTGGCGTTGCCGCCATAGCGGCGTGCCAGCGTGACCAGGCCGCGCGTCCATGCCTGCCGCTGTGCGCCCAGGAGCGGTGCGCGGTCATCGCAACTTCCATCTGCAAACGCGAACATCACCTGCATCCCGCGCTGGGTTGCGGCATGCACCACTGTGTCGAGCAGTTGCAAGGAATCTAATCCGCGCAGCGTGGAATCGCCGGCAACTTCTGCAGCTGCCACAGGGGCGCGTTGCAGAACAGCGGCGCAGACCGGCACCCGCACGGCATTAATGTCTGACGCCTGCATCCGATCCAGCAGTTGCGCCAGTGTGTTGTTGCGCATGCCGACGGCCGCCAACCCGGCGCGATCGAAGCCGGGCCAGGTGACCCCGCGAATGTGCAGCGTCTGACCCGTTGCATCGACAAGGGGAGCTTGCGTACTGACCTGCATCGCCGGCGCGGTGAGCGGGACGAGCGTTGCGAGCGCGATCAAGAAATGGATGTGTGACAGCATGGACGTTTCCTAGAGTGTGTCATGTACGTTGAGATGCCTACGAAGCGGCCTGTGCGGTTGGAGACAAAAGGGCACAGCGCCCCGGCAACGCGCGCGATGCAGTCCCGGCGTGCCACAGGCCACTTCCCGCCGGGTTGGCCGGCAGAAGCACGGAGTGGGCGCTGCGCCGCTTGCCGTGGCGCTACCGAGCCTGTGCCATGCAGCGCCCGTTCCGCCGCCGACGGCATCTGCTCCGATGTCATCTCATTCGAAGCGCATGCCGCGTTCCAGACAGAGGTAGAGCAGCACGACAGCGATTGAACTGGCGGCCGCTAGGCGCCGCATCGTTGTTGCAGCGCTCCTCCCGCAGCCGAGGAGCGGTAGAGCACACTAGCCTCTACCGCTCTGTGGCAACGCAGTTATCGCATCACCGATGCGGCGTCGCGCTCACGGTGACCGAGCTCGCGCCTGCACCCGATGGGCCGTTGGCCGTTACCTTGTAGTAGTACGTGGTACCGTTGGTGAGCGCCTGGTCCACATATGAGGGCGAGGTCAGGCCCGATGCGACGGTGATGGGAGCAGCGGCTGCGCCGGCAACACGTTGCACCGTGTAACCCGTGGCACCGGCAACGGGCGACCAGCTGAGCCTGACCTTGCCGTCCGCTGCATTGGCGGTCAGCCCCTTCGTTGCCGTCGGCAAACTGGCGGGCACCGCGTCGGTCGAAGCCGACTGCAGCGCCACCTTGGTCGAGGTGCCGATAGCGGGATACGCGTTGGCGACCAACTGGACGAACTGCGTGTGGAACCAGTTACCGGCGATCGGCGCGTTCGGCAAGGCGCCCGTCAACGTGCCGTCCGGCGTCGTATAGGTCGGGTCGCAGTATCTGTCGAAGCCCTTGCCCTGGTTGTTGGGGATGTACTTGCTGGAGCCGTCGGATTCGCCCGCTCCCTTGCCCCACACATAGGCATGGATATGCCCGCCGGGTGCCGCGGTCGGCGGCATGCCGATCCCCGCACCGCTCTGATTGCACCAGTTGCCGCGATGGAGACGACGGTCCACGCGTCCGGAGTCCACGTAGGTGTTGATGTCATTGCCGCTGGCAGATGCAGGGCGCGCGCTGCCGCCCCAGCCGTTGCGACCGGTGTCGATCAGAAAGCCGATCTTGCTGGGCCAACCCGCGCCGACGAAGCCGTTGTAGAGCGCTTCCGCATAGGTCGATTCGTCGAAGAAACTGTTCCATTGATAGAAGTTGGACGAGCGAATGGGCTGGCCACCGATCGTCAGGTCCGGATTGGGCAGGTTCGGCTCATGAAGCGGCGTGTAATTGGCGGTGTTGGTGATGAAGCCATCCGCACTGGCCAGACCGGCTGCCGTTCCCTGCACGACCCGTGTGTACAGCGAAATCGCAGGGCTACGGTTATTGTCCCACCCCAGCCAGCCGGAATGGGCGATATCGAGGTAATTGTAAACATTGGGAATGGCATGGAGCTTGTCGAGCGCGTACTTGATGGCGGCCTCGTAAATGCCGCTGGATGCCGCCTGGCCGCAGGCGGGCGTGCTTTGATTGGTGACAAGATTCGGAAGGCTGTCCGGCTCGATGATGTTGACGATCCGAAGATCCTTGTATTTCGGATTGGCCAGCGTCGATGCGATGACGTCGATGTATTCGGTCTTGTAGCGCTGCAAGCCGGCTTGCGTCAGTGGCAGCTCGCCGTTGGAGGCCAGCGCATGGCAGTCGCGCCCCGGCATGTCGTAAATGACAAAGCCGACCGTGATCGGCGTGTTGGCCTTTTTCTGCGCCAATGCCGCATCCAAGTGGCCTTGCAGACTTAGGCGGCCGGCGTTGCGCGAGCCGCCATAGATCGCGTTGATCGAATCCAGCCAGACGGAGGTCGGATAGGACTTGACGACCTGCATCTTGGCTTTCAGTTGCACATCCTTGACCTTGACGATCGACGAGTTGACTTCCTTCGAATAATCGGGATTGACATACCCGCTCGCGCCGACGAACGGGTTGTCGACATGGCTCTGGGCGGATGCCGCAACGGGAATGAGCAGCGCGCCGGTCAGCAACGAAACGGCGAGCTTGGACGTGACGCAGGGTCGGAGGTTTGTCAAAGATGACATTGAATTTTGCCTTGGGATGGGAAGTGGTGAAACGGTGTGTAATAGCGAGATATCAAGATGTCGCGTGATTCGCTATGACTGGTGGCTTCTCTCGATTGATGTCCGCTCGGGGTGAGTGATGCACGTGCGCAACCGAACGCGCCCCAGATGCGCGTGTGCATCGGTGGTCCTGCGCCGGGGCGATCGGCGCAGAAGATGGTGCGGCGTGTCGCATTCAAGCGGCTCGCCGTATTCGCGCATCGGTCGGCGCAATGCGTCGATTCCGTTGCCCGTTTGAGCGCAGCTGCAGCGGGGCTTACCCCCACGCGCACTGTGCGATTGTGTGCCGCGTCGTTGCGGCTCATGACCGGTTTCGTCTACCTGCCTGCCACGACCATCGAACGGCATGGTCGGCGCATCGATCGACAATGGCAGCAGGCCTTGCAGGCGGGGTGTGGCTGAAGATGCATGGGAAGCTTTCTGGCGAGACTGAGAACGTAGAAGGCCAGCATTGATGGCACGAATCCGTGCGCGTGCTCTAGAAAGCGAGCGCTACCATAAAAGCAGATGCTGGAACTGTGGACGACTACGCTCACCATCCGAGAAAGGTGTGGCGTTATTGCAGATGCCGATTATGTGGAGAAGAAAACGAAGACGGATACCGATGATTCGGAAATTATATTTACAAAGATAATCTCGAAAGTTATTTAATTCTGACAAAAATGGTTTGTTTTTTATTTTAGGAGAAGGGTGTAAAAGTATATTTTGATGCATTATGTTGGATGTCAGTCTCGGCTGGGGTCGTGGTTCCAGGGCATTGCGCCACAGCTTCAGATGGCCGGTGCCTGGCGGTGAACGTGAACCAGCGCGTCTGACCTAGATGCCGGTGTCAGAAGAACTCGGGACGGTTCGATGCGAGGTCGCTACGGTCGAGATGGCAGGCGTGAGCAGGTACCGGCAGACTGAGCTGCATGCAGTGCGAATTGCCGCCGCCGGGAGTGCGGTACGGCCTGGACGCTGGTTGCGGTCTTGGGGCGGTGCAGGTCTGCGACGCGGGTCTTGCCCAGGTCGTTGCAGAGGACGTGCCCACCGCAGCCTCGCATCAGGCGCCCACTGGCACGCATGGGCGTGATCTCGTATGTTGACCAGCTTGCCCACTCCTCCGGTGCCGTGCCCATGTCTGACCCGTCCGCGCCCGATCATCTGCAACGCAGCCTGTCCAATCGCCACCTGCAGTTGATCGCCATCGGCGGGGCGATCGGTACCGGCCTGTTCATGGGCTCTGGCAAGACGATCAGTCTGGCCGGGCCGTCGATCCTGTTCGTCTATCTCATCATTGGCGCGATGCTGTTCTTCGTGATGCGCGCGATGGGCGAACTGCTGCTTTCCAACCTGGAATACAAGTCGTTTATCGATTTTTCCACCGACCTGCTCGGGCCATGGGCCGGGTTTTTCTGCGGGTGGACGTACTGGTTTTGCTGGATCATCACCGCCATTGCCGATGTCATCGCGATTGCGGCCTATGCGCAGTTCTGGTTTCCGGGATTGGCGCCGTGGATTCCGGCGATCTTGTGCGTGTTGTTGCTGCTGAGCCTGAATCTGGTCACGGTGAAATTGTTCGGCGAGATGGAATTCTGGTTTGCGCTGATCAAGATCATCGCCATTGCCGCGTTGATCGTCACTGGCGCCGGGCTGGTGGCCTGGGGCTTCCGCTCGCCCTCGGGCAACGTGGCCTCGCTGTCGAATCTGTGGAACGACGGTGGCATGTTCCCGATGGGCATTGGCGGGTTCTTTGCCGGCTTTCAGATCGCGGTGTTCGCTTTCGTCGGCATCGAGCTGGTCGGCACCACGGCTGCAGAAACCGCCGACCCGCGCCGTAATCTGCCCAAGGCGATCAATTCGATTCCGGTGCGCATCTTGATTTTCTATGTGCTTGCGCTGATCGCCATCATGGCGGTGACGCCGTGGCGGCAGGTGGTGGCCGACAAGAGCCCGTTCGTGGAGTTGTTCGTGCTGGCCGGCGTGCCGGCGGCGGCCAGCCTGATCAACTTCGTGGTGCTGACCTCGGCCACCTCGTCGGCCAATAGCGGCATTTTTTCCACCAGCCGCATGCTCTACGGCCTGGCCGAAGAACAGCATGCGCCCAAGGGCTTTGCCAAGCTCTCGCGTGCGGCAGTGCCGGCGCGCGGCCTGCTGTTTTCCTGTCTGTGCCTGCTGCTGGGCGCGATGCTGGTGTATCTGATTCCCAACCTGGTCACCGCGTTTACGCTGGTCACCACGCTTTCGGCGGTGCTTTTCATGTTCGTGTGGTCGCTGATCCTGTGCGCCTACATCGCCTACCGCCGCAAGCGCCCGGAGCAGCACGCCGCCTCGGCGTTCAAGATGCCCGGCGGCGTGCTGATGTGCTACGTGTGCCTGGCTTTCTTCGCCTTCGTCATCGTGCTGCTGACCCTGCAGGACGACACGCGTCAGGCATTGCTGGCCAGCCCGGTCTGGTTCCTGCTCCTGGCCATTGGCTATGCGGTCAAACGCCGTGGGAACCGGCAGCGCTGAGCGATGGGTGCGGCACGCATCGTGTGCAGCGTGCGGCAGTGACCGCACGCTGCGAGCGGTCATGTCGATGCGCGTGTACGCCGGATCAGTCGCCGTTCGGGTCAGAATGCGCCGCTTCGCCTTCCTCTGCCGGGCGCGGCGGCATTACAGCCGCGCCGGCGGGCAGACGCTGCAACGGGATCTGTTTCTTTGCTTTCCATTGCGGCGTGACCGGTAGACCGTAGTATTGAAAGAGCTTGGCGACGTTTTCGAGATGCTGTGATGTTCGGTCGGCATATTCGCTGAATCGCCCCGAATCGTTGTCGATGCACAGCTCGCCGTCCGGGTTGTAGTACAAGGTACCGCCGAGGCGCGCTTCGGGCAGCATGCGATTTTCCTGCCAGGGAGTCTTGTCCCATGGTTGGCCGCCCACGAGGGTGACATGGCCTTGCGCGTATGGCTGTTTCTTCTTTCGCGCCTGCTTGCTTGTCATCGGCTCGTCCAGGACCACGCCAGGATGCCCTTCGCCGATGACCAGGCTGCCATTACCGGCGATGTTCCACTTGTACTCCACCTTCTTGTTGCGCAGATCGTCCAGGCGCAGCCGCTGAGCCAGTGGCGTACTGGAAGGAGCGCCGGTTTCATTCTGTTCGTGGAACGTGGGGGTGTTCCTGATGCGATCGATGTCGTCCTCGCTCAGCCCGAGATCGTTGGACAGCTTGGCTGGATCGAGACGATGCGGCATCTCCAGTGCCGGAGCAGTGGAGACGAACAGGCGTGTTGGATTGATCTTGACGTGCGCTTGGCCGCCAGCTGGCGTTTCTATTTCCTGAGACTGGCTCGGCGTCGGCTGGACATCTTCTTCCAAGCCGCCAGCGGGCGCTTCTTCTACCTGGGACTGGCTCGGCGTTGGCTGGCTACCTCCTTTCAAGCTGGCAGTGGGCGTGTCTATTTCCTGAGACTGGATCGGCGTCCGGTGGACACCTCCTTCCAGTTGCTTTCCGCGCGCGGGCTGGGTGCTGCCGAACAGCGCATCGAGATGGCGGTTGTCTGCGACGAACGCCGGCGATCGCGCCTTGGCTGATGCGCTCCGGCGCAGGGGAGGCAGCCCGTGGAGCTGGGTGTGGCCGCGGAGTTGGATGTCGTCGCACAGCGATGGAGCAGGTGGCAGATCACCATGGCCAATAGGCTCGTGTAGGCCGCCAGACGCCGAGCCGGAGATTTTCATGCGCGTACTCCTGGGATGCGTGAGCGGAAAATGTAAGGCAGCCAGAACGTGCAGACCGCTCACAGCAGAATCGATGTGCGATTTGGCGAAAGCTGTCGCTGCCTTGCAGGAACCGCACGGCGATTGCGTGACCAGGTACGGCCATCGTCCGTCGCGGCCATCGCCGACGGGCACGTGTCGGCGTTGACGCCATGGTGGACGCGGAGGATGCTTGGGCTCTTTCATCCCACCGTCGATGCATGATCACGATCCACCCGATTGCCGGAACCCGGCACACCCCAGGTTGCTGGGTCGACCTGTGCCAGCCAAGCCCGCAAGAGCTGGCGCAAGCCGCCGAGAAAGTGGGGTTTGCCTTGCCCGATCGTGCGGCGATTGGCGAGATCGAATTCAGTAGCCGGGTGCGTCGCCAGGGCGATGTGTTGTTTCTCAATGTGCCGCGTTTCCAGGACGAGGACGGCCCCACCGCGCCGTTGGGATTCGCGCTGTCGCCCACCATGCTGGTGACCTTGCGCGAGCAGCGCATCGGCTCGTTGGAGGCGCTGACGACGCGGCTGGAACACGAACCCTGCCACAGCTCGGACGACTTGCTGCTACGCATGTTCGACCAGCTGGTCGGGCGTCTGGCGGACCGGCTCGAGGGACTGGAAGCGGCAGTCACCGAAACCACGCGACAAGTGTTCGACAGCCCGCACAAGACCAAGGACCTGGAGCGCATGTTGCACCAGGTCGGCGACATGGGCCGACAGCTTGGCGGCCTGCACAACGCCGGGCAAGGCATGCTGCGCCTGGTCACCTATCTGGATGGCGCCGCCCCGGACTGGTTCGGGGCCGATGCAGCCAAACGCATCACCCTGCTGCACAAGGACCTGACCACCTTGAGCGAATTCCAGCAGCACATGGACGATCGCATCGAGTTCCTGCTCGACAGCGTGCTGGGCATGATCAACATGGACCAGAACAACGTGATGAAGGTGATGGCGGTGGCGTCGGTCGTCGGCATCCCGCCCACCGTGCTGGTTGGCATCTGGGGCATGAACTTCTCCTACATGCCCGAACTCAAGGGGCACGACCACTACTTCTGGGCGCTGGGCATCATCGCGCTGAGCGTGGTGGTACCGCTGGCGTGGTTTCGCAAGCGTGGTTGGGTGTGATGCGCTTTATGCCGGTGCGATGGGGTGATTGGGTGTGAGCGATAGGTGCGTGGTTACAAGTGGCCAGGGCTCGGGAAGCGGCCTGTGAGGCGTTGAGGCTGCTTTGTGCATATACCGCGCGTCACCTGGTGTTTCGCATGTCTTCGACAGTCTTGCTCGCTTCAATAGGGTGATGTGCTCATACGCGTTGCGCGTGTGGCGCTGGATGAGGGGGCATCGCACGGCTGTGTTGGTACTGTGTCGAAAGCGGCCCCCATCCGCCCTTCGGGCACCTTCCCCCGCCATGCGGTGGAAGCGATGCTGATCGTTTGGTTTGAGGGGTATCGTGCGGTCGCACAGCGCGTCGACGGGTACCAGGTATCAGCGTAATCAGCTGCGCCAATTCCCAATCCCCAATCGCAGCCATCAGCCCTTGGACTGCTGGAAGCTGGCTTCTTCGTAAGGCTGCACCACCACCCAGCCTTCGCCGGCAAAACGCATCTGCAGGCTTTCGCCCGAGCCGCAGCCGAATAGCGTGCCGATCGAGACGTCGGTGACCAGCTCCGGCGTCAGCGTGCCGGACCAGGCGACGGTGGCATTGGGGTCGGTGAACACCGGGCCGCTGGCGGCGGTGACCGGCAAGGTCAGCGGCTCGTAGTGCGAGGTGATCGCCACGATGCCGTGGCCACTCAGGCGCACGTTGAACAGCCCGCCCGAGAGCATTCCGGCCACTTTGCGCATCATGGTGATCTTGTGTTCGACGCCCGATTCGAACGCCAGCACATCGTTGCCGTTGACGAAGATCGCCTCGCCGTTCAAGCGCAGCAGCGTGACCATCTTGCCGACATCGGCCAGATACACGCGGCCCTGGCCTTCGGCCTTCATCAACTGCATGCCTTCGCCGCTGACGGCTTTTTTCAGCAGATTGCCCAGGCCCTGTTCCAGCAATCCCTCGCGGGTGAACTTGACGTTGCCGGTGCGCGCCACCATGGCGCCGGCCTTGGACCACACCATGCCGTTCAGGCGCACTTCCAGCAGATGCGGGTTTTCCAGTTCGAACGGATCGGGGCTGACGTCCTTTTCCTTGGAATGGGCGAGAAATTCATTGAGCGTGCGTACGGCCATGGGTCCGTCCTGGAGTGAAAGAGTGCGCATGATACGCGGCCGTCTGCGGTGCAGTCGCGGGCTGGCACCGCGAGCCTTAAGAGCGGCTAACAAAACGTCGCGAGCAGTTGTCAGGTGGGTGTGGACGGCGCACAGGATCCGGAGTGTACGAGTGCTACATGCCGATTCCGAGCACCGGCCGCGCCCGCCTGGCGGGTGCGCAGTCGTTTGGTTAGCTGCTCTAGGTGCTGCGTATCAGCACACGCGATGACAGCGGCAATCTGGCGATCGGCAAACGCGCTCGACGCATGCGGGCGCACCAGGCGCGGATCGAAGCGCTGCGCTCCACGCGGCGTACACCAGCAGAACGCGTCGCCAGTGCGCAGGATCGCCATGGTGGCCCGTCTGCCACGGCTCGTGCGGGCAATGCCTCATTGCGCGCCTGCTCGCGACGTGTCGCCAGCAAAGGCAGAACGCGTCATATCGCCGCGACGGCGGTGCTGCGCATCGAAGACGTGCGCCGTCCGACGCCCCACGTCCGACACCCGACGCCAATGATCCGACCCCGCCGCTGCCACGCACTGCGCAGCAGCGGCCCCGTCCTCAGCGCGCGGCGGCCTCGGGCTTGCGCACACGCTTGGCAGGGGCGGCGTTGGCATCCTTGCCGGGATACAGGTTCAGCAGCATCAAGGTGACGCCGTTGGTCCAGCCGAAGCCGTCCTGCAAGGCGTATTCGCCGCCGCCGCCGCCGGCCGCATCGGTTTCCAGGCCGTACTTTTCGACCAGCTTGTGCTCGCGTGCGAACAACGCCTGCACCTGGGCGAGGAAACGCTCGCCGATGGTGCGTGCCAGCGCGTCTTCGCCGTAGCGGCGCAGGCCGTCCACGGCCACCCATTGCAGCGGTGCCCAGCCGTTGGGTTCGTCCCATTGCTGGCCGGTCTTCACCGCGGTGGTGGCCAGGCCTCCCGGGCGCAGCAGTGTCTTGCGCACGGTGCTGGCGGTGCGCTTGGCATGATCGTCCGAGGCCAGGCCGGCGAACAGCGGGTACAGCGCGGCGGCGGTGACCTGGTTGCTCAGCGTGCGCGTCTGCCAGTCGTAGTCGGCGTAGTAGCCGGCGGCATTCCACAGATGCGCGTCGATGGCCTGCTTGCGCTGCTGTGCGAGTGCGGCGTAGTCGCGCGTGCAGTCTGCGCCCGGTTGCGCACAGGCCTGGGCCAGGGTGCGCTCCAGATGGTAGAGCAGGCTGTTGAGGTCGATCGGGAGGATGGCAGTGGTGCGGATGGTGCGCAGGTTCTGGCCGTCGGCCAGCCAGCGGCTGGTGTAGTCCCAGCCGCTCTCTGCGCCGGCACGCAGGTCGCGGTAGACCTCGGCGGCCGGGCGGTCTTTCACCTCGGCAGCCGTGCGGGTGTCGTGCAGCCAGGCTTCCGGGCGCGGGGTGTCGCGCTCGTCCCAATAGCGGTTGAGCACGCTGCCATCTTCCAGGCGCACCACGTGGCGCGCGGCCTGGCCGGGCTGCAGGTCATCGCTGCCCTGCATCCAGTAGGCGTATTCCTTTTGCAACTGCGGCAGGTAGCGCTGATACACCGCCTCGCCTTCCACGCCGGCCTGCAGCTCCACCATGTAGGAGAAGAACGGCGGCTGCGAGCGGCTGAGGTAGTAGGTGCGGTTGCCGTTGGGAATATGCCCGTAGGTGTCGATCAGGTAGGCGAAGTTGTCCAGCATCTGGCGGCTGAGCGTGGTTTCGCCGCTCTTCACCAGGCCCAGCATGGTGAAGTAGGAATCCCAGTAATACACCTCGCGGAAGCGTCCGCCCGGCACCACGTACGGGTGCGGCAGCGCCAGCAGGCTGCTGTGCGGCGGCACGCGGTTCTGGCTGCGCACCAGCTTGGGCCACAGCAGGTCGATGTGCTCGCGCAGCGCGGTGTCCTGGCGGATCGCATCGGTCTGCACTGGCGGCGATTCTTCGAAATTGGCATCCACGAACTTGCGCAGGTCGAAGCCGGGGTGATCGTGCTGCGCCAGATAGTCGGCGTTGATCAGCGCCGGGTCGCGCAGCGGCAGGAAGTCGACAAAGTGCTTCTGGTCATCGAACAGCTCACCGCGCTGCACGGCCTGGAACAGTTTCGGGTAGGCCAGGTCGGGCGTGGGCGGCGTGGGCGCCGGCGCATTGACGACCGGAGGCTCCAGCGGCGCGGCGGTCAGCGTGCCCGGCGCAACAAACATGCTCAGCGACAGGCCAAGCAGCGACGTGCAGCACGGGGGCGCGGCAGAACTCATGACATCTCCAGAACGGGCAGTGGCGTAGGGCATGGTAAACGACCGATGTGGCGGGCGGGACCGAGCGAGGTGCCGGCACGCCGACAGGCTTCGCACCGGGACGACTGAATTCAGCAAGCTGATCGGCGTGGTGCCGCAACGTGCGTCGATCCAGGCATATCGGCGCGGCACTCAGGCAGCTTGAATGGTGGTGCGCCGGCGTCCCTGCAGCCTGGCCGTTGCAAGATGCGCGCCACTGGCGTGCCGGAAGACCGCCACCTGCCCGCGTTTGCGTTAGCGCTCCTTCTTGAGCAGGCGCTGCAATTCCAGCGCATTGGAGGTGGCGCACCCGGCTGCGGTGTTGTCGAAGATCACCCAGCGTTCGGGCGGTGGCTGCGTACTGCCCGGATGGCTGGCGCGCACCGCCGCGGCCAGCGCCTGCAGTGCGGTGTGCGGGTAGCTGCTGTAGTAGATGCGCGGGGCGCCATGCCAGCGCCAATACAGCGGTGCAGCAGTCGGGCTCGGCAGCGAGGCTGCGGGCACTGGCGCCGGGTCGGCGGCGCAGTGTGCAATGCGATGGCGCGCCAGCAGCGCCTGCGCAGGTGCGGCGAACCAGCTGGAGTGGCGCGGTTCGCAGACCACGCCGCCGTCCCAGCGCCGGCGCAGCATCGCGAAAAACCGCGCGGCCACCGCGGCATCGAAGGCGGCGCTGGGCGGCAGTTGCAGCAGCAGGCAGCCCAGTCGTGTTCCCAGCGCGCCGGCCTGCGCCAGGAAGGCATCCAGCAGCGGCCCGGTGCCGTGCAGGCGCGCGTCGTGGCTGATGCTGCGCGGCAGCTTGACCGAAAAACGAAAATCCTCCGGGACGCTGTCGGCCCATCGCGCATAGGTGCTGGCGCGGTGCAGGCGATAGAACGAAGAGTTGATTTCCACCGCGTCAAAACGCGTGGCGTAGCGCTGCAATACGCTGGCGCCTTGGTCGAACTGTGCGCGGTCGGCGGCAGGAATCGACCAGCCTGCGCAACCACAACGCACACGTGCAATGGCAGCGGATGGACGAGCTGGCATGGCAGGCAAGCCGAGAGTGGCAGCACTCTATGCATGCGCGTGCGTCAGGATGCCGTGTGCATCGCACTCACGGGCGACTCACGCAGCGCTTCGATACTGGGCGCATGCCAGAAGGTCCCTCACTTGTCATCCTGCGCGAAGACACCCAAGCGTTTGTCGGTCGCAAGATCGTGCGCGTGTCCGGCAACAGCAAGCAGGACATCGCGCGGCTGGACCAGCAAAACGTGCTGGCACTGCGCAGCTGGGGCAAGCACTTTTTGATCGAATTTGCGCATTTCAGCGTGCGCATCCATTTCCTGCTGTTCGGCAGCTACCGCATCAACGAAGACAAGCCCAACGCGGTGCCGCGCTTGTGCCTGGAATTTTCCAAAGGCCAGCGGCTGAACTTTTATGCGTGCTCGGTGCAGTTCATCGAGCGTCCGCTGGACGAGATCTACGACTGGACGGCGGACGTGATGAACCCGCTCTGGGACCCCGCGCAGGCGCGCCGCAAATTACGCGCCGCCCCGGCATTGCTGGTGGCCGATGCACTGCTCGACCAGACCATCTTTGCCGGCGTGGGCAACATCATCAAGAACGAAGTGCTGCATCGCATCCGCGTGCATCCGGAAAGCACCGTGGGCGCGTTGCCGGCGCGCAAGCTCGGCGAACTGGTCACCCAGGCACGCGACTACAGTTTCGACTTCTACACCTGGAAAAAAGCCTTCGTGCTGAAGAAGCATTATCAGGTGCACACCAAGACCAGTTGCCCGCGCGACGGCGCACCGCTGCAGTACCGCAAGCACCTGGGCAAGGCCGGACGTCGCGCGTTTTTCTGCGAGGTCTGCCAGCGCCTGTACCGCGCCGACCAGGCCTGATGGGCGCCGTGCCGTGGCCAGGAAAGTGCTGGTCGGATCGGCGAGTGCCTGCTGATGGATTGCGGTCTGATGGATTGCGGTCACCAAGCAGCAGTCCGTGCGCGCCGAGCTATGTGCGCCTGTCGTTGGCCTGCCAGTGATCGGATGGCGATGCGTCGTCGGTGAGCGTGCTGGCGTGAAGGTGCATCAGCGTTCGAGGATGTGCATGGCGGTGTCGGATCTCGCGCGGGGTAGGCCGTTTTCGCGGTGCTGGCGCTTGGCCTGCCCATCGCATGGCCAAACGAGTTGCCCGCCATGTTCTCGGAGGCTGTTGTCGAATCCGCTCACCGGCGCGCCCTCTATTCGGCCCGTGGCGCACTGGCAATTCGCTCGCGCCCACCTGCGGCGCAATGTGAATGGCGGCTGGCCCTTCCCAGCCAAACAACGAATTACAAACGCGCGCCGTCGCGCCGCCCGCTAGATTTGCGCGTCGCACACCAGGGTTCGCTGTGTGCGGCGTCGGCACTCTCATCTCATCGGTCTCCCGCATTGTGATTACCCGCAGGAAGGAAGCGCTTGTCCCGCATGTCGCCGCTGTCGCATGCACGGGCGCCATCCTGTTCTTTCTTGCCTGCCTGTTGCTGTACATGCCGCCGCCACGCGAAACCCCGCAACACGACGACACGTTGCAGGTGTATTTCGTGCCGCGGCCACAACAGACGCCGCCGACACCGCAGCAACCGCCGCAGGAGCCCGAGCGCAAGCCGCGGGTTGCCTCGGCCGCGCGTGCGGCGCCGCCGGTCACGCACACGCCGCCACCGCCGCGGCAGTCAGCCGCCGCCACTGCGCCTGTCAGCGATTCGATGTCGGCCCAGCTGTATACCCGCGACGGGCGCCTGCGCATGGCGCAGGTGGACCCGATGGCGCAGACCGGCAGCGCGGTGCCACCGGGGATGGCCGACGAACGCGCGCAGGCCAAGGCGCGCAAGATCATGGAGCGGGTCAACCCGGTGCAGTACCAGGAAACCCGCTTCGCCAAGGACTGGAAGAGCGATGGCACCTTGGGCGATGTGGCGGTGCAGGAAATGAATCGCGGCATGAAGAAGTTCAACGACATGCTCAACGGGCCGCAGACCCAGGTCGCCAAGGCGCGTCCGCCGCCGGACGTGCGCTT
Organism: Xanthomonas phaseoli pv. dieffenbachiae; assembly: GCF_008639345.1. Classification (NCBI taxonomy): domain Bacteria; kingdom Pseudomonadati; phylum Pseudomonadota; class Gammaproteobacteria; order Lysobacterales; family Lysobacteraceae; genus Xanthomonas; species Xanthomonas phaseoli. The sequence goes on from NZ_CP041380.1 coordinate 593,319, forward strand.
CAATCCCGCGCTCGCCGGCAATCAGGGCGAGATGGGCAGCGAGGCGACGGGCGATGCCTATAAGTCAGCGCCGATTGCGCATGAAACGCTGCCCGACCTCAAGGGGGAAGCCAGCCGTCGCATCCGCGAGGCACTGGCGGCGCTGGAACAGCGCAGTGCGCGTTGCGACGCCTCCAGGCGCACATCGCTGTTGTCGCCGGTACGCACGCACCTGTCGGATCTGGAACGTGCCGAGCACGCCTTGAACAACGGCGCCGATCCGGTGATGGCCGCACAGATGCTGCCGCGTCAGGCCGACAGCGCCTACGACCTGGCCCGCCGCGCGCTGTGGTACGCCGATCGCCAGTTGAAGCAGTGCGCGCTGGGGTGAAGGGTGCATTTGTGCTGTGGTGCAGACGCAGCTGGGGATGCGGCAGTGTCATCGCGAGATTCGGCGACTCGGTACCGCCGTACCCTTACCCCAACCCCCGTTCCACGCCCCGGCCCGCGCCTGCAGCGCGGGCGCTCCAAGGCACGCGCACGCCAGTGGCCTGCAAGCGATGCGTTTACGCCCCGCCGGGAAGGGGGCTTACATCGCTTCCGCCTTGCCTTGCAGTTCAAACCAAGCGGCGAGGATGAATCCACCGCGGAACAGCTGACCGCGGGCGCTTCGCTTCAAGACCCCTCTTCTAGCGGAGAGGGATTCGGGTGAGGGTACGTCTGCGAAGCAGCAGATCGATTCGCAGGCCTCAGGCCAGGCTCTGCCGGTAACGGTCCTTCTCTGCGCTCAGCGCGACTTCGGCGCGCAGAAATACCTGGCCGATCGGCTCGTCCGGGCGTGTGGATTGTGCCTGGCCCAACAAGACGGTCAGGCCCAACGCATGTTGTTGCTGGGCGATCTCGCGCAGGCTTTGCAAGGTGCGCTCGGCGTCGGGGCCGCGCAGCACGGCGATGAATTCCGCACTGTCGGTGACACGGTCGATGCTGTTGCCTGGCCCCTGCACCAGTGCTGCAAGGGCCTGGTCGAGCTGCTGCAGGTTGCGCCCGAGCAAACGTTCGCTCTGGCGTTCGGCCAGTGCGGCCAATTCCTGTACTTCCAGAATCACCAGGTGATAGCCGGTGTCGGCGACGGCCTGGATGGCGACCGGGGCGACCGGCTGCAGGATGGCGTCGCGTTCGAGTTGCAGCTCGCGCTTGCGCTCGTCGAGCAGCCGCATGGCCACCCGTGCAAGCGCCTGCAGGCCGGTGCGCTGCAGCTCGGTGAGCGTGCGTGGCTCGGTGTCGAGCACGCAGACCGTGCCCAGTGCCACGCCGTCGGAGGTGACCAGCGGCATGCCGGCATAGAACCGCGCGCCGGTGTCGCCGGTGACCACCGAAATATCGGCAAATCGCGTGTCCTTGCGCAGGTCCGGCACTACCATCAGTTGCTCGGGGCTGCGGATGGCGTGGTCGCACACTGCCTGGCTCCGTTCGGTCTGCTGCAGGCCCAGACCCAGCTGCGCCTTGAACCATTGGCGGTCGCGGTCCACCAGCGACATCAGCGCGATGGGTGTGTCGCACAGGGACGCGGCAACCTGCACGACGTCTTGATAAGTGTCCTCCGGCAGGCTGTCGACGATGCGATAGCCATCCAGGACCTGTTGGCGAGAGGCTTCGTCAGCTACGGGCATGTCTTTCATCGAATAAGCCAGGCAAGCGCGAACGCGAAAGCGGCAAGCATACCGGCAGCGCCGGTAATGCGGCGTGGATGCCGCCCTGCGGACAGCGCGAGGTGAGACGCCAGCGCCGCGTGCTGGCAGCGACCGCATGGGTCGTGTTTGCGAGGCGATCAGGCAGGGGATCGGGCAGGGCCACGATGGCGAACGACAGGCGAGGTGTTGGACATGCGCTGCGTGTAACGCACGCTGGCGAATGCGCCTGGACCATCTGCACCACACATTGCATGGTGCCGGCGGTGTCCACCCGGCAGTTGCGCGCCAGGGTCATCGCTGTTTCAACACGACGCGCACGAAGCACGCCCTGCTGTGTCCTTGCTGCTGTCGAGCACGCCTGCAGGCAGCGATCACAGGGCAGCAGGTGCATGTGCGTTGCTGCTGTAGCAACGCAGCCACGCGGGGGAATACTGCGGTGGCGACGAGCATTCGGGCAGCGACTGACGCGCCGAACCACCACACGCTGCATCAAACATGACCCCTGCCCGCACCGGCCACGCTGCGTGCAGCAGCGCAGCCGGTGTGGCAGGTGCGATCAGCGCTTGACCGGCTTGCCGTCCACGTCCAGCACCTGCACGTCACCCAGCTTGAGCGCACGCACGGGAGCTTCGATCTTCTTCAGGTCGCCGACGATCACCCAGGTCATCGCCTCCGGCTTGATGATTTCCTTGATGGCCTTCTGCGCGGCCGGCTGGTCGATCGCTTCCAGGCGCGGCTTGAGCGTCTGCACGTAGTCGTCGGGGCGGTCGAACTGCACGATGCCCTCGATCGCCCCGAGCACCGCGCCGGTGGTTTCGAAGCTGCCGGGCAGGGCGCGGATGCGCTGGTTCTTGATCTTCTCGATCTCGTCGGTGGTCAGCGGCTTGTCGCCGATGATGGCGGTGGCTTCCTTGAAGATCTCGTTGGCCGATTCGGCGGTCTTGTCGGTCTGCACCGGTGCCGAGAACAGGTAGGGCCGCTGGCCCTGCGCATCCATCATGCGGGTGCCGGCGCCGTAGGCCCAGCGCTTGTTTTCGCGCAGGTTCATGTTCAGGCGCGAGGTGAAGGTGCCGCCGAAGGCGCCGTTGGCCACACCAATGGCCAGGTTGTCCGGCGCCTTGGTGGACGGAGCCAGCAAGCCGGCCAGGATCACCGATTGCGGCGCATCCGGGCGGTTGATCAGGTACACGCGCGGCTTGGGCTGGGCGGCGACGTTGGCCAGGTTCTTCTTCGGCAACGCCGTGGTCGGGACCTTCCAGTCGCCGAAGGTGGCATCGAGCTGGGGAATGATCTGCGCCAGCGTGGTGTCGCCGGCCACCAGGATGCGCAGGTTGTCCGGACGTAGCCACTGGCTGTGGAAATTCTGCAGATCCTGCGCGTTGAGGCTCTTGATCGCCGCCTCGGTCCCGCTACCGGTGAGCGGGATGCCGTACGGGTGCTGGTTGCCGAACAGCAACGGCGGCAGCGCCCGCAGCGCCAGGCTGTTGGGCTGGGTCTTTTCCTGCGCGATGCCGGACAGCCACTGGCCGCGGACGCGTTCGATGTCGGCAGCCTTGAAGGCTGGATTGCGCACGATATCGGAGAACAACTGCAGCGAGGGCTGCAGCTGGTCGTTGAGCGCGTCCAGCGAGGCGCTGCAGCTGTCCAGATCGCAGCCGACCGCCGTGATCGCACCCAGGCGCTGGCGGCGCTGCGCCACTTCCACCGAGTCCAGCGCGGTGGTGCTTTCGTTCATCAGCGCGGCACTGAAGCTGGCGGTGCCGAGCTTGTGGCCCTGGTCGGCGGCGTAGCCGGCGTCGAACAGCAACTCCACCTGGGTGACCGGGATGGTGTGGCGCTCGGCCAGGATCACCTCGATGCCGTTCTTCAACTTGCCGCGCTGCAGCGTCGGAAAGCTCAGGTCCGGGAATCGATCGGTCTGCGGCACGCCCTTGCTGCGGTCCAGCGTGGAGGCGGTGACCTTGAACGCGCCCGCGGCCGGCAGCTTGGGCGCCGGCTTGCCGGGTTCTTCGCCACGTGCCACCACCGCCTTGTCTTCGGCGGCCGGGTCGAAGTCCTTGCCGGCCGGCAGCACGGTGAGCAGGTAATCGCCCTTGCCGAACCATGTGGCCGAGGCCCGCTTGACGCTGTCGGCGGTGGCGGCCTGGGCACGCTGCAGATCCTTCTTGTAGGCGCCCGGGTCGCCGCGATAGACCTGGCCCTCGGCCAGGATCACCGCCTTGCCGGTGAAGCCGCCGACCTTTTCCAGCCCGCGCACGAAGCCGGCGCGGTAGGCCACCTGCGCGCGCTGCAGTTCGTCGGCGGTGGGGCCCTGGGCGATGAACTTCTTGAGTTCTTCGTCGATGATCGCCTCGACCTTGGCCGGGTCCACGCCGTCCTTCACGTCGGCCTGGATCTGCATCTGGCTGGACAGCGCGAACGGCTGCACCGAGGCGGAGACGTCGTCCACCAGGTTGTCCTGGTAGACCAGGCGCTGGTACAGCCGCGAGGTCTTGCCGCCGCCGAGCACGGTGGTGGCCAGATCCAGCTGGATGAGGTCGTCGGTGCCCAGCTGCGGTGCAACCCAGGTGCGGTAGATGCGCGGCTGCGAGACATGGTCGTGCTGCACGCCGCGCTTTTGTGTTGCCAGCGGGGTCACCCACGGCTGCTGGCGTGCCACCGGCTTGCCGGACGGGATATCGCCGAAGTACTGCAAGGCCTTGGCGCGCGCCTGCGCCACGGTGATGTCGCCGGCCAGCACCAGGGTGGTGTTGGCGGCGCCGTAATTGTCGTTGAACCACTGTTTGACGTCCGCCAGCGAGGCCGCGTCCAGATCTTCCATCGAGCCGATGGTGTCGTGCTGGTAGGGGTGGTTGGCCGGGAACAGGTTGGACAGGATGTTCTGGTCCACGCGGCCATACGGGCGGTTCTCGCCCTGGCGCTTTTCGTTCTGCACCACGCCGCGCTGGGTATCGAGTTCCTGCTGGCCGATCGCGCCGAGCAGGTGGCCCATGCGGTCCGATTCCAGCCACAGCGCGGTATCCAGCGCGGTGGTCGGCACGGTCTCGAAATAGTTGGTGCGGTCGAACCAGGTGGTGCCGTTCATGTCGGTGGTGCCGACCTTTTCCAGCGGCGCGAAGAAGCTGCCCTTGTTGTTCTCCGAGCCGGAGAACATCAGGTGCTCGAACAGGTGCGCAAAGCCGGTCTTGCCGGCCGGCTCGTCGCCGGAGCCGATGTGGTACCAGATGCTCACCGCCACCACCGGCGCCTTGTGGTCTTCGTGCACCACCACGGTCAGGCCGTTGGGCAGGGTGAAGCGGGTATAGGCGATGTCGGGAATGGCGCTGCTGGCCGCGCTCTTGGACAGGCTGGCCGGGGCGGCCGCGACGGCGGGGGCAACGGAACCGGCAGCGACGCCAAGCACACCGGCGATCAACAGGGACAGCGGACGCAGCATGTGACACTCCAGGACAGGGCAATCGGCCGAGGGTAGTGGCTGCTTGCCGGCGCCGCAAATGCGGATGGGCAGGGAACTGGCCTGGCGTCTGGCCGCGTTCAGTGCCGGGCAGGCGCCAGCGCGGGGCTCGCCAGCGCATTGCCACGGCGCGACGGCCAGGCGAACGCAAGCGCCAGCCTCAAGTTGCCCGTCGCCTCGCCGTTACCTGGGTCGACCTATCTTGACCAGACGCCGCCTGCCGATCACCCCATGACCGACCTGTTGCCGCCCGTGCCGATTCCCGTCGACGACGCCTTGCGCGTGGACGCGGTGCGCCGGCTGCGCGTGCTGGACACCGAGTCCGAGGCCGAATTCGACGATATCGCCTGGCTGGCGACGCACGTCACCGGCGCCACGATGGCGCTGGTGTCGCTGCTGGACGCCGATCGCCAGTGGTTCAAGGCGCGTTGCGGCACCGATCTGGAAGGCACACCACGCAGCGCCTCGTTTTGCGCCCACGCGATCATGGGCACCGAGTTGATGGAAGTGCCCGATGCCGAAGCCGACCCGCGCTTCGTCAACAACCCGTTGGTGATTGCTGCCCCCGGCGTGCGCTCGTATGCCGGGGTACCGTTGATCGGGCGCGAAGGCTACGCCTACGGCACCTTGTGCACGCTCAGCACCCAGCCGCGCGTGCTCGACGACAGCCAGAAGCAGGCCCTGATCCGCCTGGCACGCCAGGCCGTCAACCAGTTGGAAGCACGCCGCGACCGGCTGGACGCGCAGGCGCAGCGGCAGACCTTGAGCATGTTGCTGGAAGCCATGCCCGACGGCGTGGTGGCCTGCGGCACCGACGGCTTGCTGCGCGAGTTCAATCACGCCGCCCGGCAATGGCATGGCACCGACCCGCGCGTGCTGCCACCGGCGCAATGGGCGCTGCACTTCGATCTGTACACCGCCGATGGCAACAGCCTGCTGCCCACCGAGGAAATCCCGCTGCTACGCGCCTGGCGTGGCGAACACGTACGCAATGCCGAACTGCTGATTCGCGCCACCAACCAGCCGCCGCGCAGCGTGCTCTGCAATGCGGATCCGGTCATCGGCGACAAGGGCACGGCATTGGGCGCGGTGTGCGTGATGCACGACATCACCCAGCTCAAGGACGCTTCGGCCGCACTGGCCGGCGAACGCGCGCGCCTGCAGGCACTGGTGGACGCCTCGCAGGACGTGGCCATCATGGCATTCGACCCGCAGGGCCGTCTGAAACTCTTCAATCCCGGCGCCGAGCGCCTGCTCGGTTACCGTGCCGACGAGGTGCTGGGCACCTGCCCGGCGCAGTTCCACCTGCCGGCCGAACTGGAGCGGCACATGGCGACGCTGGCGTTGTCGCCCCCCTCGTATCTGAAGCTGGCTGCCGCGGCGGCTGGCAATGTGCTGGCCGAAGAACTCTGGACGCTGGTACGCAAGGACGGCGATCTGCGTCGCGTGCGCCTGTGCTTCAACGTGATCCACGATGCGCAGCAGGGTCTGGCCGGGTATCTGGCAATGGCCATCGATGTCACTGCCGAATTGCAGGCGCAAGCGGCCGCGCAGCTGGCCGCCGAACGTTTCACCGGTGCATTCGAAACCGCGCCCCAAGGCATGGCCATCGTGTCGCTGGAAGGTGAGTGGCGTGACGTCAATCCGGCGCTGTGCGGCATCCTGGGCTATGCGCGCGAGCAATTGCTGCGCACCACCTTCCAGCAGATTACACATCCCGACGATCTGGAGATGGACCTGCAATTGGTCCAGGACCTGATCGACGGCAAACGCGACAGCTACAGCCTGGCCAAGCGTTACATCAGCCAGCAGGGCGCGGTGATCTGGGCGCAGCTGTCGGTGTCGCTGGTGCGCGATAGCAGCGGTGCGCCGGTGCATTTTGTTTCGCAGATCCAGGACGTGACCGAGCGCCATGTCGCCGCCGAACGCCTGGCCGAAAGCGAAGCGCGGCTGCGGGCCATCAGCGACGCCACGCCCACCCTGGTTGCCCAGTTCGATGCCGAGCAGCGCTACCTGTTCGCCAATGAAGCGCATCGCCACTGGCTGGGCGTGGAGCCTGCCAGCCTGGTCGGTCGCCACATTACCCAGGTACTGGGCGAAGACCTCAGCACTGCAGCGCGCGCTGCGCTGGCACAGGCGGTGGCCGGGCAGCGCGCAAGTTTCGAACATCTCCTGGGCGGCGGCAGCACGCCGCGCGACGTGGAAGTCACCCTGGTGCCCGAAACGCAGACTGCCACGCCCACGCAGGGCTTTTTCCTGATGGCGCACGATGTCACTGCGCACAAGACCCTGCACCGCCTGATGCACGAGCGCGCCACCCGCGATGCCTTGACCGGCCTGCCGAACCGGCACGCATGGTCCGAAGCGTTGCAGGTGGCGGTTGCGCAGGCGCAACAGCAGCAACGCGCGGTGGCGGTGATGTTCCTGGATCTGGACGGCTTCAAGCGCATCAACGATGTCTACGGTCACCGTGCCGGCGACGCGGTGCTGGTGGCGTTCGGCAGCTGCCTGCAACGCGCGGCGGGCGAGCGCTATCTGGTGGCGCGTCTGGCCGGCGATGAATTCGTCGTGTTGCTGGACGGGTTGGAAGATGCGCAGGCCGAATGTGCTGCGGTGGCAGAGCGTATCCGCACGCTTGCCGCGCAAGGCGCCACGTTCGGCGATGAGCATCTGCCGATCCAGCCCAGCATCGGTGTGGCCTGGCAACACGGCGCACAGGCCGAGGCGTCCAGCTTGATGCATGCCGCCGACGAGGCGATGTATGCAGCCAAGCGCGCGCGGCAGCCAGAGGGGCAAGCGCCTCGCTCTTAGGCGTGGTTGGGCTGAGGGTGCAGGACAGCGCATGCGCACTGGCGGAGGCTGCTTACTGCTGCTGTTAGGTGCAATCGCACATCGCACATCGCAAGCCGCAAGCCGCAAGCCGCACAGCACACAGCCAGTGCCTGATTGCGTGACAGCGGGCGTAGGATCAGCGTGGTAACCAAAGGTTGCGGGCAGTCGTCAGGCAGTTGGACGACGCAGAGCACACAGATTGCCCACGCCACTGGGCGATCGCGCGGCACAGTCTCGCCCGGAAAACGCCGTGTCCGCATTGCAAAAAGGCACCGATACGCGTCCCTGCCTGGAGAATGCGCGAGAGAGCGCGCCGAAACCGACCATGGCACGTCGTACGCCGCTGTTGGTGCTCAGGTACACGGTTCAGTCGCTTTACAGCAATACACCCACGCGTCGCGCAGGCTGGCGATGGCGGGTTCGGCCCGCGATTGCGGCGGACCCAGGCGCGGACGCATGGCAGATGGCGGTGGCGTGTCCCGATCCGGAAACTTCAATCTCCATCATCGCTGCAGATGCCACCGACATCGCCTGCCGCACAGGAGCGAGCGCTCGTGTGCATGGCAGGCGATATCGCTCACGCCCGCAGCCTGTGGTCGTGCGCAGCTTGCTGGCTGGCCACCGGCTTCGTCGCGGCAAGCACGTTCGCTGCGCTGCTTGCCTGAGGCTGGCCGGCATCGGATGTCAGTCGGAACACCGCCACCGCGCGTGCCAGGTCCGCGGCCTGGTCTTCCAGGCTGCGTGCGGCTGCCGTGGCTTCTTCCACCAGTGCTGCGTTCTGTTGGGTCATTTCATCCAGCTGCATCACGGTGGTGCTGACCTGCTCGATACCGGCGCTCTGTTCGGTGCTGGCGGCGGTGATCTCGGCCATGATGTCGGTCACGCGCTTCACCGAGCTGACCACCTCGGTCATGGTGCTGCCGGCCTGTTGCACCAGGCCCGAGCCCTGTTCCACCTTTTCCACCGAGTCGGAAATCAACTGTTTGATTTCCTTGGCTGCACCGGCCGAACGCTGCGCCAGTGCACGCACTTCCGTCGCCACCACCGCAAAGCCGCGGCCCTGTTCGCCGGCACGTGCAGCTTCCACCGCTGCGTTCAGTGCCAGGATGTTGGTCTGGAACGCGATGCCGTCGATCACTCCGATGATGTCGGAAATGCGCGCCGAGGCCTGGGTGATCGCCTGCATGGTGATGACCACGTCCTGTACCACGCGCCCGCCGCTTTCGGCGACGTCGCCGGTGCGCTTGACCAGCTGATTGGCCTGGCGCGCGTTGTCGGCATTCTGGCGCACGGTGGACGTCAGTTCTTCCATCGAGGCGGCGGTTTCTTCCAGTCCAGCGCCTGATGCAGGGCAGCGCGCTGGCCGGGCAGGCGACGCATGTCGCGGCGCAGATCGCCACGGCCGTAGTCGCTCATCACGTCCATCGCTTCGTTGATGGCGTCCAGGTGTTCGAACACCACCGTGTTGACGCCGTGCGCCAGCGTGCCGTAGTCGCCGGGAAAATCTTCCGGAATGCGGTGCGCGATGTTCTCGCCCTGCTGCAGCCGGATCATGGTCTGCATCTCGCCGTTGAAACGCTGCAGCTGGGTCTGCATCTGCTGCATGCTGTGCATCAGCTGGCCGGTTTCATCGCGCGATTCCACGCGGATGTCGTTGTCGAAGCGGCCCGAGGCGATGGCTTCGGCAGTGCGCGAGGCGGCGCGCAGCGGCGCAGCCATGGCCGAGGCGATCAGCCAGCACAGGCCGATCACCAGCGCCACCAGGGCGCCACCGATCAAGGTCAGGGTGCGCGTGAAACCCCAGGCCTGCACCTGAATATCTTCGGCATAGACGCCCATCACCAGCACCCAGTTCCAGGCCGGAAAGGTCTTGGCATAGCTGATCTTCGGCAGCTGTTCCTTCTTGCCCGGCTTGGGCGCATCGTAATAGCTGAAGCCGTCGCCGCTATCGATGGCGGTCTTGATGTCGCGATACACGTATTGACCGGCATCGCTCTTGTAGTCGGTCATGTCGGTGCCGACCGGGCGCTTGGGATGCATCAGGATGCGCATCTGCGGGTCGACGATGAAGAAGTAATCCACCCCGTCGTTGGTGCGCATGTCGGCCAGCGTGGTGCGTGCGGCTTCCTTGGCCTGCTCAAGGCTCAGCTCGCCGGCTTTGACCTTGTCGGCATAGTGCTGCATCACCGTCAGGCCCATCTCCACTTCGGTCTTGACGCTGAGCTTGCGCGCCTCCACCAGATCCAGATATTGCAGACGCGCGGCGGCCATCGCCAGCAGGATCACGCCCACTGTCAATAGCGTGCACAACAGGACGAACTTTCGGGTGAGCGGGAGATTGGCAACAGAACGACGCAGGAGGGAAACGACAGGCATGACAACGACATCCAGAACGCGCGCACGGCGCTACATCATGGATAGCGGCTGATTCACATGCAGGTTGAATGCTAACTGCGGCAGCGTCCGCTCAGGCGATGCAACAACGTGCCAATGCAATGTCGGAGCGCACCGGCCGCGACAAGACGTTATCGATAGCGTTTCTCTGGCCCGCGCGCTGCGACGCAGGCGTTCGCAACGGTCCGCCGATGCGGCGGCGGACACGCACTGCGTGCCCGCCGCCTTGCATCAACCTGCAGCGCAGAAGCCGAACTCGGCCGTTGCACCGGGCGCCAGCGTGCGGTTGAAGTCCACGCCGCTGGCCTGGAGGGTGGTGCCGCTCTGTGACCAGGTGACGTTCCAGGCGTTGTTGACGGTGCCGGTCACTGTCAGCGAGATCGACCAGTTGCCGCTGACGGTGCCGGTATTGGTGACCTGCACGCGGTTGCAGTAGCCACCGTTCCAGGTGCTGTCCCGGATCACCTTGGTACTGAAGCCCGCGCTTGGCGTCGGCGTCGGCGTTGGTGTGGGAGTGGGAGTGGGAGTGGGAGTGGGAGTGGGAGTGGGGGTCGGCGTGGGCGTCGGTGTGCTGTTGCTGGCCGTTCCCCACAACGTCCGCAACAAGGTCATCTTGTCTTCGCGCACGCTGATCCAGTCGTCGCGCAGGATGCCGCCGGTATCGCCGCTATTGGGGTTCCACGACCAATAGAAGCCTTCGTTGATGCCCTTGCTGCGCAGGTACTTCACCAGCGCGTCCTGCCAGACCTTGTCGCGCGCATCGCCTTCGCCGTACTTGCCGCCGAATTCGCCCAGCAGCAGCGCGTGATTACCGGCAAACTGGCCGAAATGGCGGTCCCAGATCGCGGGCATGTTGTTGGGGAAGTTGCTGTCGTTGAAGTACGACTGCACGAACACGTCCGGGCCGTACACATGCGGTGCCAGCAACAGGCGGTTGGCCGGAATGTTCAATGGGGTGCAGGCCAGCGGCTGCAGGCTGCCACCCCAGAAGATGCCGCCATTGGTCGAACACACCGGGTTGTCGGTGATGCCTTCCACCGCGATGATCCACTTCGGCGCCACCGCAAGCACAGCGGCAGAACCGCGCTCGGCGGCCTTGTTCCAGTCGGTGGCGGCGTTGCCGGTGCCCCAGGTGGCGGCGCCGTGCGGCTCGTTCTTCAGATCCACGCCGATCACGCTCGGCACGTTCTTGTAGCGGTTGGCGACAAAGCGCAGGTCGTCCAGCCATTGCGCTTCGGAATACGCGCTGGTGTACCACAGCTCGGAAATCGCCGCGCAATCGGGCGTGTGGTGATCCAGCAGCACATACATGCCGCGTGCGTTGAATTCGTTGATCACCTTGTCGAGGATCTGCAGCGAGGTCAGACCCTGCAGATCGGCGTTGCGGCTGTAATCGATGCTGCTGGGCATCTGGCCGCTACGCAGCGTGGCCGGGCAAAACGGCAAGCGCACCGCGTTGAAGCCCAGGCCCTGCATCTGGTTGATCATCTCCTTCCAGTTGCGTGCCCACAGGCCGTGCATGACATGGTTGCCGGTCTCGAAGCCGAACACGTTGACGCCCTTGAGCTGAACCACGTTGCCGTTGTCGTCGACGATCTTGTTGTTGCTGACCGAATAGCTGAAAGCCGGTGCGGCGGTGAGCGCTAACATCGTGGCCAATGCGAGCGTACTTGCAGCCCTGAAGATGGACATGGTGGTCTCCCTGGATGACCGAGCCCGACGGCCGGGCGCGGTGAGGGGGCATCTTGGTCTTCGGCTGCGTCGTGTGGCGTGACCGCTGCCACAGAAGAGCGCAGCGGCGGACCGATCACACGCAAGCTGCGGGCGAGGTCGCTTTCCCGCACACTATCGATGCTGCGTGCTGTCTGCAGGCTGTCCTCTTTGTCCCCCGGAGTGTCTCTCAATGTCTTTGTTGCGTGCCGAAATGGCGCAATGGCGCGCCTCCCCCGCGCGCGAACTCATGGCCGGTGCGGTCGCCACATTTGCGCTGATTCCCGAAGTGATTGCGTTCGCCTTCGTCGCCGGGGTGGATCCGCAGGTGGGCCTGTTCGCATCCTTCGTGATCGGCATCGTGATTGCGTTTTGCGGGGGGCGGCCGGCAATGATTTCTGCTGCGGCCGGCTCGGTGGCGCTGGTGGCTGCACCGCTGGTGGCCGCGCACGGGCTGCCATATCTGCTGGCCGCCGGCTTGCTCGCTGGCCTGGTGCAGATCCTGTTCGGGTTGTTGCGGCTGGGCGTGCTGATGCGGTTTGTCAGCAGTTCGGTGCGCACCGGTTTCGTCAACGCGCTGGCCGTGCTCATCTTCGCGGCGCAAATGCCGCATCTGCTCGGCGCCAACCTGACCACCTGGGTCATGCTGGGCGCAGGTCTTGCCATCATCTACGGCCTGCCGCGTCTGCGTCTGCCGGGGCTGTCGGCAATTCCATCGCCCCTGCTGTGCATCCTGCTGCTCAGCGTGGCCGGCACTGCGCTGCATCTGCCGCTCAAGACGGTGGCCGATCTGGGCAAGCTGCCCAACGCGCTACCGTTCCTGCAATGGCCGGCGGTGCCGTTGACGCTGGAGACGCTGCGCATCATCGCGCTGCCGGCGCTGGCCATTGCCATGGTGGGCCTGCTCGAGTCGATGATGACCGCGCGCGTGGTCGATGAACTCACCGATACGCCCAGCAACAAGAACCGCGAATGCACCGGGCTGGGCATCGCCAATGCAGCGGCCAGCCTGTTCGGCGGCATTGCCGGCTGCGGCATGATCGGGCAAACCGTGGGCAACGTGAAATACGGCGGCCGTGGCCGGCTGTCCACGTTGTTCGCCGGCGTGTTCCTGCTGGTGCTGATGGTGCTGCTCAAGCCGTGGGTGTCGCAGGTGCCGGTGGTGGCGTTGGTGGCGATCATGGTGATGGTGTCGGCGGAGACCTTCGACTGGCGCTCGCTGCGCACCGTGGTGACCCACCCGCGCACCTCCAGCGTGGTGATGCTGGCCACCGTGGCGGTCACGTTGTTTACGCACAACCTAGCGGCAGGTGTGGCGGTTGGCGTGCTGCTGAGCGGGGTGTTCTTCACCTTCAAGGTGGCCGGGCTGCTGCAGATCGCGCATGTCGATGGCGCGGACGGGGTGCGCACCTACAGCGTGCGCGGGCAGGTGTTCTTTGCCTCGGCCGATGTGTTCATCGACGCCTTCGACGCACGCGAGGTGCCCGGCCGCGCAGTGGTGATCGATGTCGGCCGCGCGCACTTCTGGGACATCACCGCGGTGGCGGCACTGGACAAGGTGGTGCAGCGTTTGCGCCATCATGGTCTGGAGGTGCAGGTGAAAGGCTTGAATGCCGGCAGCCGACGCCTGATGCAGCGGCATGCCCTGGGCGAAGACGCGCTGGAATCGTCGCTGCCCTAGGCGGCGGAATGCGCCTGGCACGCATGCGGGGCGTCATGCCGGGCTGTGCGTGCGCTGAGCGCGGTGGCGAACCAATTCAAGTTCCGGCGGGCGACGCCGATGATTCGGCATCCTCATTGCCGGTCGTCGCTGTGATGCCAGTGGGTTTCAACCCGAGATATGTGCCTGCGTGCCAAGCCCGGCACTGCGGGTTCGTGTCCGCCCGCCGGAGGGCGCAGCCATGACCAACACGCCGTTGCTGGAACGGATGGTGGACCTGACCGCCATCCGCGATGCGGACCTGCTCGATCTGAGCCTGTTGCGCACCGTGCGCGAGGTCTGCGCGGCCGAAGAACTTTCGCTGCTGCGCATCGCCCCGGACAGCAACAGCATCGCCGAAACGCGCCTGCGCGACGACGGCCGGCTGGCGCTGACGGTGGCCGAGATCCACGATGCGCGCACGCGCATCCAGCTGGCCCAGGTGCATGGGCCGGGCGATGTGGTGCAACTGCACGAAGACGGCCGCGCCTTGCTGGTCTACCCGATGATGGAGGCGCGCGGCATCCGGACCTGCCTGCGAGTGGGCGGGACGCGTATTCCCGGCGTGGCCGAGCAAGCGATGCTGCAGGGCTTTGCGCGCTTCTTCCAGAACTACCGCAGCCTGCTCGACGACGCCCAGCGCGACGCGCTGACCGGCCTGCGCAACCGCAAGACGTTCGACGAGCTGATCTTGCGGCTGTTTGCCGGGGGTGCCGACTCCGCCGCAGAGCAGGGCGTGTGGCTGGGCATCGTGGACATCGATCACTTCAAGCGCGTCAACGACACCTTCGGGCATCTGTATGGCGACGAGGTGTTGCTGCTGGTCGCGCAGCTGATGCAGCGTGCGTTTCGCCAGGACGACCTGCTGTTCCGCTTCGGCGGCGAAGAGTTCGTGATCGTGTTGCGCGGCGTGGACCGCGACACGGCCGTGCATCTTTTCGAGCGATTCCGCCTGGCCGTGGCCGAGCACCTGTTCCCGCAAGTGGGGCAGGTCACGCTCAGCACCGGCATCGTCGCACTGACCCACGGCCGGCTGATCAGCGAAATGCTGGACGAAGCCGACAAGGCGCTGTACTGGGCCAAGCAGAACGGCCGCAATCGCGCGGCGGTCTATGCCGAGCTGATTGCCGGCGGGCACTTGCAGCAGGTTGCGCAACCGGTGGGCAGCATCGATCTGTTCTAGGCGCCGGCGCGGCGCTGAAGCAGGCCAGAGCTGTTTGCCGTGGATGCAGACACGGCGCTTCTGCAGCACTTGTCGCACTCGCATCGCAGGCATCGGCGCAGCTGCGGCTATCGGCTTGCACGCGATGCTGGCTACACTCCAGGGCTATCCAAGATCTGGGGTGTGCAATGAAGCGAGTTGCCGTAGGACTTCTGGCGATGGCGGTCTCGACCGCGCTGATGGCGGCCACGCCAAGTTTCGATGGCGCGCGCATCTCGCGCGACGTCAAGGAACTGGCCTCCGACGCCTATGAAGGCCGCGGCCCGGCCACCGCCGGTGAAGAAAAGACCATTGCCTACCTGAGCAAGCAGTTCGCCGAAGCCGGTCTGCTGCCGGGCGGCGATCTGGCCAATGGCAAGCGCGCCTGGACCCAGGCGGTGCCGTTGCGGCGCGCCGATATCGTCGGCACGCCGACCATTGCCGTGCAGAACGCCGGCAAGCCGCAAGCGCTGACCCAAGGCAAGCAAATCGCCATCCGTGCCGCGCTGGATGGCTCATCCAAGGTGGAGATCGCCAACGCGCCGCTGGTGTTCGTCGGCTACGGCGTCAAGGCACCCGAGCGCAACTGGGACGATTTCAAGGGTGTGGACCTGAAGGGCAAGATCGCGGTGGTGCTGATCAACGACCCGGACTTTGAAACCGGCAAGGGCGACTTCGACGGCACCGGCATGACCTACTACGGCCGCTGGACCTACAAATACGAAGAAGGCGCACGCCAGGGCGCACTCGGCGTGCTGGTGGTGCACGAAACCGCGCCTGCCTCCTACGGCTGGGACACGGTGGCCAGCTCCAACACCAACACCATGTTCGACGTGGTGCGCGACAACCCGCGCAGCGCGCATCCCACGCTGGAAGGCTGGATCCAGCGCGATCTGGCCGCCGAGCTGTTCAAGCACGCAGGCCTGGATTTCGAGACCTTGAAGAAGCAGGCGCAGACGCGCGATTTCAAGCCGGTCGAGCTCAAGGACCAACGTTTGAGCGCCAGCTACCAGGTCAAATCCGACGTGATCACCTCGCACAACGTGGTGGCGCGGCTGGAAGGCAGTAAACACCCGAACGAGACGCTGATCTACAGCGCGCACTGGGATCATATTGGCGTGGGCAAGCCGGATGCACGCGGCGACACCATCTTCAATGGTGCATTGGACAATGCCAGCGGCACCGCCGCGCTGCTGGAGCTGGCGCGTGGTTTCGCCAAGGGACCAACGCCTGAGCGCTCGGTGGTGTTCCTGGCCGTCACCGCTGAAGAAAAGGGCCTGCTGGGCTCGGAGTTCTACGCCTCCAAGCCGCTGTACCCGCTGGATACCACGGTGGCGGTGATCAACATGGACGGCATGAATCCGTTCGTGCCCTCGCGCGACTTCGGCATCTACGGCACGGCGAAACTCGAACTGCTCGATCAACTCAAGAGCGTGGCCGCGCAATCCAAGCTGCGTTACACGCCCGATCCCAAGCCGCAGGCCGGGTATTTCTTCCGTTCCGATCACTTCTCCTTCGCCAAGCGCGGCGTACCGGCGCTGTCGTATGCAGCCGGCCAGGATTGGGAAGTGGGCGGCGTGGCGGCAGGAAAGGCGGCCGCCGACGACTACACCGCCAAGCGTTATCACCAGCAAGGCGACGAATGGAAGCCGGATTGGACCTTCGCCGGCGCCGCCCGCGATCTGGGCGTGCTGTATGCACTGGGCCAGCAGCTGGCCGACTCGCGCCAGTGGCCGAACTGGAGCCAGGATTCGGAGTTCCGCGCCACCCGCGATGCCAGCGCGGCGGCACGCAAGTAAGACCGGCGCACACCGCCATTGCGCCAGGACCAGGACGGCTGCCCTGTCGCAATGCGGCGTGTGCCATCGCGACATGCCGCTTTTGAAAAAGCCTCGCCTGCCACGTGGCGCGTGCTTCTGGTTGTCAGTCACACCAACCGGCGAACGTGCTGTGCGATGTCTTCGCCACTTACGGCATGCATGTCGCCATCGCGCCTCAGGATTGGATTTACCGCGTGTCCGCGCGCGGCGAGGGCACTGCGCACGCGACATGCAGGCTTGAAGATCGCCGAGCGCCCGCACACACGCTCGGCATCTTCAGGTGGCTAGTTGACGAAGAGTGAAGTTGTCACCAGGCGAGTCTGCGCGTTGCTGCGGGGCCCTTGCCTTTCCACCATCGCAGGACGCATTGATCGCAGGACACATTGCAATTACGTCCTAGTAAGCCCCTTGGCGGCGTCCATGCCGCCAAGGGTCCCGCGCCGGTGGGCGGGCAAGGGCCAGTCGTGTCGTCGGTGCGTACGCTAAGGGCAAGCGCTCCATGTCGGGTTTTCAACGTATCGCCCGCTCGCTCCAGCCCAAGTCCTGCAACGACGTTCATTGATGCCTCGATCAAGCGGTTGCATCAGCAAACAAAAGCCACGTGCGGTGCGCCGTTTTCCTGGCCATCGATCAACTGCCTGGAGCAGCGAGGACGCCGCACGCTCGACCAATCACGCCGTTGCCGCAGGCCTTGAGAACCTCCGACCACCGCAACGTCTGGAATTCCAGGGTGCCTTCAGCGATTCACAGCGACCAACCGATCGCTTGCCCAACCGGCTGACCGCATCGGCACGACGCAACGCCAATGCCCCGCCGCTGCAACCGATTGCACGCCATGGCACACCAATTGCAGCTCTCCTGCAGGATGGCCCGGCCAGCGGCCCGTGACAGCGTCTGCGCTAGGCTGCAATCTGTTGGGGTTGCGTTCGGTCGGTGCGGCGTAGTCTGCCGCGCGGTCCTCATGGGGGGAGGGCGAAGACCGTACGCGGCGTTCGTTCCTTTAACGGTCGATTCTTTAGGATGAGCTGCGAGGTGAGATTGCAGCCAGGAGAACTTGTGCATCGGAGTGGTTTCAGAGCGTCTTGGTCGTACACCGTCGGGCTCGCCCGCTCGGCCGCGTGCCAGGCAACATCGCACTGCATGGCGGGGATGGACCTCCCGTGTCAGCCCGCCCTGTCGTCCTCGCGCGACGGGCAGCCCTGATGGACGGCACCGTGACTCCTTCCCCGACAACGACTGCAATGCCCTCCATTTCCGCCCTCGATGCCGGCACGCCCACGCTGCCGCCGGAAGCACCGTTGGCGATGCCCGAACAGAACCTGCGCGAAGGTAGCCTGCAGGTGCGCCACCAGCGCACGTCGCCGCCCGGCATCGGCGTGCGCCGCTTCTATTTGATCGGCGGCACCTTCGCCACCACCGCCATCGCCGTGTGGGTGATGCTCAGCGTGCTGTGGCCCGACGGCATCAGCGTGCTGGAAGGCTGCCTGCTCGGCCTGTTCGTGTTGCTGTTCGCCTGGATCGCCATGTCCTTCGCCAGCGCCGTGGCTGGCTTCGTCACCGTGGTGGCGCGCGCCGGCCGCAAGCTCGGCATCGACCCGGAGCAGCCCCTGCCTACGCTGCGCTCGCGCACCGCGTTGCTGATGCCCACCTACAACGAAGACCCGCGCCGCCTGCTGGCCGGCCTGCAGGCCATCTACGAATCGGTGGCCGAGACCGGCCAGCTGGAGCATTTCGATTTCTTCGTGCTCAGCGACACCACCCGCGAGCACATCGGCCGCGCCGAAGAGCTGGTCTACAACGCGTTGTGCGATCGCGTCGGCGGGCACGGCCGCATTTTCTACCGCCGCCGTGCCGACAACGCCGCGCGCAAGGCCGGCAACGTGGCCGACTGGGTGCGTCGCTTCGGCGGCAGCTACCCGCAGATGCTGATCCTGGACGCCGACAGCGTGATGACCGGCGACACCATCGTGCGGCTGGTCGCCGGCATGGAAAACAACCCGGACGTGGGCCTGATCCAGACCCTGCCGGCAGTGGTCAACGGGCAGACCCTGTTCGCCCGCATGCAGCAGTTCGGCGGGCGCGTGTACGGGCCGATCATCGCCTTCGGCGTGGCCTGGTGGCACGGCGCAGAAAGCAACTACTGGGGCCACAACGCCATCATCCGCACCCAGGCCTTTGCCGATCACGCCGGCCTGCCCTCGCTGCGCGGGCGCAAACCGTTCGGCGGGCATGTGCTCAGCCACGACTTCGTGGAAGCGGCGCTGATGCGGCGCGGCGGTTGGGCCATGCACATGGTGCCGTACCTGCAGGGCAGCTACGAAGAAGGCCCGCCCACGCTGACCGACCTGCTGATCCGCGACCGCCGCTGGTGCCAGGGCAACCTGCAGCACGCCAAGGTGGTGAGCGCCAAGGGCCTGCACTGGATCAGCCGCATGCACATGCTGATCGGCATTGGGCATTACTTCACCGCACCGATGTGGGGCCTGTTGATGCTGATCGGCATCGGCATTCCGCTGGCCGGCGGCGGTATCGACCTGGCCGGCGACCTGCCGTTCTCGCCCGCCCGTTACTGGCACGGCAGCAGCCAGGGCAATGCGATCTGGATCTTCATCTGCACCATGTTCGTGCTGCTGGCGCCCAAGCTGCTCGGCTACATCGCGCTGCTGCTCAACCCACGCGAATTGCGCGCCTGCGGCGGTGCTTTCCGCGCGGCAGTAAGCATCCTGCTGGAGACCGTGCTGGCCGCCCTGATGGCGCCGGTGGTGATGTACCTGCAGTCGCGCGGTGTGTTCGAGGTGCTGGCGGGCAAGGATTCGGGCTGGGATGCGCAGGTGCGCGACGACGGCAAGCTGTCGTGGCCGGCGCTGTTTCGCAGCTATGGCGGCCTGACCGTGTTCGGCCTGTTCATGGGTGCGGTGGCCTACGCGGTCTCGCCGGCGCTGGCCGCCTGGATGGGGCCGGTGATCGTCGGCATGGCGTTGTCGATCCCGGTGGTGGCGCTGACCTCGCTGCGTCGCACCGGCATGGCGCTACGCCGCGCCGGCATCTTCTGCATTCCCGAAGAGCTCGACCCGCCCAAGGTGCTGGTGCGTGCCTCCGAATTGCGGCGCGCCGCCGCGCTGGAACCGTCGCTGATCTGAGGGTGCATCGGCGCTGGCCTGGTGGCCGGCGCTGTGGCGGCATCGCATGCGGCAGGCCGGTGGCGATCGGCGGGCCTCGAGCCTCTGGCGCCAGCTGATCTGGCCCATCCCTCGCGCAAGGCATAATGCCCAGCCCGCAAGCGGAGCTGGATGATGCTGGAAGTGATCGAACGCGAGACCGGACCGAACCCGCAATGGAGCGTGCTGTGGCTGCATGGCCTGGGCGCCGATGGCAGCGATTTCGCCCCGATGGTGCCCGAGCTGGTACGCCCGCAGTGGCCTGCGCTGCGCTTCGTATTCCCGCATGCGCCGATCCGCCCGATCACCATCAATAACGGCATGCGCATGCGCGGCTGGTACGACATCGTCGGCATGGATTTCGCCCAGCGCGCCGACAAGGCCGGCATCGCCGAATCGGTAGCCCAGGTCGAAGCCTTGATCGCCCATGAGCAGGGTCGCGGCATCGCGCCGGAGCGCATCCTGCTGGCCGGCTTCTCGCAAGGTGGCGCGGTGACCCTGGCCGTTGGCCTGCAGCGCAGCGTGCCGCTGGCCGGGCTGATCGCCATGTCCACCTATCTACCGGATCCGGCCGCGGCCGCCAGCCAGTTGCAGCCGGCTGCCCTGCGCCAACCGCTGTTCATGGCCCATGGCACGGCCGACCCGGTGGTGCCGTTCGCGGCCGGCCAGGCCAGCATGCAGACCTTGCGCACGCTGGGCTTCGCACTGGATTGGCACACCTACCCGATGGGCCACCAGGTCTGCCTGGAAGAGATCGAGGCCTTGCGCGACTGGCTGCAGGCACGCTTCACCGCTGCCTGAGCCCATGGCCCAGCGCGCACCGCAGATCGCCTGGATGCCGGACCTGTGCCGGCTGCCGCGTTTGGGCGCGATGCTGGGCCTGGCCGAGCTGGTGGTGCTGGTGGTGACCTTGGTCCCCGATGCCGGCGCCGCGCGCAGCATCACGTTGTCGCGGTTCCTCTCCGCCAGCGGCCTGGCGCTGTGGCTGGCGTTGGCGGTCACCGTGCTGCTGTGCGTGTTGCGCCCCACCTTGTCGCGATTGCCGCCACGGCTGGGCGGTCTGAGCGCCTTGCTGATCGCTGCCGTGGTGGCGATGCTCGGTGCTGGCATCGTGCATGGCCTGTATGCGGCGCTCGGGCAGGTACCGCTGGGCACGCGGGTCGGCTTCTGGCGGTTCACGCTCGGCAGTGCGGCCACGGTGGTGCTGATCACTGCGCTGGCGCTGCGCTACTTCTATGTCAGCGACCGCTGGGAAGCGCAGGTGCAGGCCAATGCGCGCGCCGAGGCCGATGCCCTGCAGGCGCGCATCCGCCCGCATTTCCTGTTCAACAGCATGAACCTCATCGCCAGCCTGCTGCGGCGCGATCCGGTGGTGGCCGAGCAGGCAGTGCTGGACCTGTCGGATCTGTTCCGCGCCGCCCTGGGCGCCGGCGAGGGCGTGTCCACCTTGCGTGCCGAATGCGAACTGGCCGAACGCTATCTGGCGATCGAATCGCTGCGCCTGGGCGAGCGCCTGCAAGTGCGCTGGCACCGCCAGGAACCGTTGCCGTGGGAATTGCCGATGCCGCGGCTGGTGCTGCAGCCGCTGGTCGAAAATGCGGTACTGCATGGCGTTTCGCGCATGCCCGAAGGCGGTACGCTGTACCTGTCGCTGCGTCAGCGCGGCAACCAGCTGCAGATCCGCATCGTCAACCCCGCGCCGCAGCCCGGCACCCAATTGCCGCTGCTGGCAGGCGCCGGGCATGCCCAGGCCAGCATCTCGCACCGGTTGGCGTTCCAGTTCGGCGCCGGGGCACGGATGGCGGCCAGCTGGGCTGAAGGCTACTATGCCTGCGAGATCACATTGCCGCTGCCGTGAGGGGAAAGTCACTGCAGCGAGGGGGAGTCCATGACGGCCACGCAAGTGCGGGTGCTGATCGCCGATGACGAGCCACTGGCGCGCGAGCGCCTGCGCATGCTGCTGGGCGAGCATCCGCAGGTCGAGGTGATCGGCGAGGCCGAAAACGGCCAGCAAGTGCTGCAGCAGTGCGAACACCTGCGCCCGGATCTGGTGCTGCTGGATATCGCCATGCCCGGCGTCGACGGCCTGGAAACTGCGCGGCTGCTGCGGCAACGCCAGCCGCCCCCGGCGGTGGTGTTCTGCACCGCCTACGACCAGCATGCCTTGTCGGCCTTCGACGCGGCCGCGCTGGATTACCTGATGAAACCGGTGCGACCGGAACGCCTGGCATCTGCACTGGAAAAAGTCGCCACCTTCCTGGCCGGCCGCGTGCCCGGCACCGCGCCCAGGCCGCTGCGCACCCATCTGTGCGCGCGCCTGCGCGGAAGCCTGCGGCTGATCGCCATCGGCGACATTCGCTACCTGCAGGCCGAAGAGAAGTACGTCATCGTCCATCACACGCGCGGCGAGGACTTGATCGAAGAGTCGCTGAAATCGCTCGAAGACGAATTCGCCGACCGCCTGGTGCGCATCCATCGCAATTGCCTGGTGGCCCGCGATGAACTGGTGGAACTGCGCCGCAGCGGCGATGGCCAGGTCCATGCGGTGCTGCGCAACGTGCCGCAGACCCTGGAAGTGAGTCGTCGCTGCGTGGCCAACCTGCGCGATCAATTACGTCAACTGTGAGTTCGGTGCCGGCTCCGCGATAATGCCGGCATGACCACGCTCCGTATCGCCACCCGCAAAAGCCCGCTTGCCCTCTGGCAGAGCGAACACGTCGCCGCCGCGCTGCGTCAGCACCATCCCGGCCTGGAGGTGGTGCTGGTGCCGATGAGCACCCGCGGCGACGAAGTGCTGGACCGTTCGCTCGCGGCGATCGGCGGCAAGGGCCTGTTCCTGAAGGAGCTGGAGTTGGCGATGTTGCGCGGCGAAGCCGATTGCGCCGTGCATTCGCTCAAGGACGTGCCGATGGAACTGGATGCCCCGTTCGTGCTGCCGGCCATCCTGGAGCGTGGCGACCCGGCCGATGCGCTGGTGTCCAATCTCTATGCCAGCCTGCAGGCGCTGCCGCTGGGCGCGCGCGTGGGCACCTCCTCGTTGCGTCGCCAGGCGCAGTTGCGTGCCGCGCGCCCGGACCTGGAATTGATCGACCTGCGCGGCAACGTCAACACGCGGCTGGCCAAGCTCGACAACGGCGGCTACGACGCCATCGTGCTGGCCTGCGCCGGCCTGCAGCGGCTGGGGTTGGAAGCGCGCATCAGCGCGCGGCTGGACGCGCCGGAATGGTTGCCGGCGCCTGCGCAAGGCGCGGTGGCGGTGGAATGCCGTGGCGATGACGCACGCATCCACCGCCTGCTGTCGGTGCTGGATGCCGGCCGCACGCGTGCCTGCGTGGAAGCCGAGCGGGCCATGAATCGCGCCCTGCACGGCAGCTGCCATGTGCCGGTGGCCGCCTTCGCGCGCTGGGAAGGGCAGGGTTTGTTCCTGCAGGGCATGGTCGGCAGCGCCAGCGACGGCCGCCTGATCCACGCCGAGGCGCACGGCAGCGCCGAAGCGACCGAAGACCTCGGCCGCCGCGTTGCGCAAGGCCTGTTCGACAAGGGCGCCGCGCAGCTGCTGGCCGAGCTGTAATCCGGGTCTGGAAACAGGCACCTGCCTCGTAGGAGCGGACCTGGCCGCAAGAGGCGTTATCGGGAAAGCCCTTCGCGGCCAGGTCCGCTCCTACAAGCTGCGGTTGCGGATTCGAGCCTCTGACCGATCGACCGCCGGCCCGGGTAGATCTATCCGGCGGGCGCCGCTCCTACAGGGCGCGGTTGGGTTGTCGAACGTATGGCCCGATTGACCGCCACGTCGCGGGCCTGCCTTGCAAAGATTACGCTGTTCGTAGGAGCGGACCTGGCCGCGAGCGGCTTTATCGGGAAAGCCCCTCGCGGCCGGCGCCGCCCGTGCAAGTGCGCGGTACGTCGTCAGTCACCGGCGCAGTGCGTTGGTGCGGCAACGCCGCTGGCACGGCTTACTTGAACGTGTAGACCAGATTGACCGTGGTCAGCGTGTCGGTCTTCTTGTCGCCGTCGCTGACGTCGCTGTTGTGACGCATCTGCCACGCCGCCTTCAACGCAAAGTGCGAGTTCATGCTGACCTGCACGCCGAAATCGTTTTGCGCATAGGTGTTGTACTCGCCCGATTCCACCAACAGCGTGTTGATCAGATCGGTATTGTCGGTGACGGTATACTTCAGGTCGAACAGGCCGCGGCCGATCAGGCCGGTTTCGTTACGGTCTTCGTCGCTGTTGTGCGCGCGGCGCACACCCGGGCCCACCTGCGCATCCAGATAGAAGCGGTCGGCGTCGATCAGGCGCGTGCCATAGCCGATACCGAAGGTGGCCAGGCGGTCGTAGGTGGCGAAGTCGTCGTGTTCGTAGCGGCCGGTGGCAGTGAGCTGACGGTGTTCGCCCAGCTGCAGGGCGCTGCCGACGCTGCCGGTGTAACGCTCGGCGGTGGTCTGGCGCTCGCGCGTGGTGCTGCCGTCGTCGTTGGTGTTGGTGTACTCCGAGCTCGAGCGCAACGCGGTGGCATCCAGGCTATGGATCCAGTCGCCGTCGGTGTAGCGCAGGCGTACGCGGCCGTTGAGGCTGTCGGTGGTGCTGTTGCCATGCGCCGCTGCGTAGCCGAGCTCGCCGCTGCTGCCGCTCCACGGCGACGGCAGCACCACGGCGGCCGGGTCTGTCGGCGCCGGTGCGACTGCCTGGGCCCAGACGGAGGGCGTGATCAACATCAGCGGCAACAGGGCAGACAACGGGACACGGCGGGACATGGGCAGCTCGCTTTGCAAGGCGGGAGAGGGGGTGGAAGCGATTTCATGATAACGGACTGTGCGGTGACGTAATCGCCAAGTGAATATCCGCTTCATTGCCGGTTGGGACGCCGCAAGCGGCCTGGGCCGGTTCCGCTCCTGCGATGGCGCCACCGCGACGCCGATCCGAGGACGGTCGGCGATGTGGCCCAAGCGATTGGAGTGATCGGTGACCTGCGAGGTCGCGTTGTAGCGAAATAAAGGGTGGCTCTGCGCTGTGCCTGGCGTAAGCCGCAGCCACCTGCCTGGGCGCGCGTGCGCATGGCAGACGGCCTGGCGATGTCATCGGGGCTTGCGGCCCGCTGCGGGGCAGGAGCCCGAGCGACCCGACTGCGCCGCGTGCAGGTGCTGCCGGCAGTGCCTTCCAACCAAGGGCCTGGTGAACACTCGCGCCGCGCCGGCACGCTGTGAAGTTGCGACCGACCCAACAGACGCTGGGTCGCACATCCCCAGACGCTTGCCGCTGTCGGTCTACCGTCGCAGCGCGATGCTCACCCCACCGCGCAAAGACTCGGACATAATCGGCCCATGGACCGCTACGAACGCATCAACTCCCTGCATCGCTTGCTCAAATCGGCACGCTACCCTGTCACGGTGGCGCGGCTGCAGGATGAGCTGAGCTGTTCCCGTGCCACTGTCTATCGCGATCTGGCGTTTCTGCGCGACGCGCTGATGGCACCGGTGGAAGGCGACGGCGAATCGGGCTTTCGCTATCTTTCCGGCGAAAGCGACCGCTTCGAATTGCCCGGCCTGTGGCTGAGTTCGGAAGAACTGCACGCGCTGCTGGCCTCGCAACAGCTGCTCGCGCGCACTGGCGGCGGAGTGTTGTCTTCGATGCTGGCACCGCTGCAGCAGCGCATCGAAGGACTGCTGGCTGCGCAGGCCGGCGTCTCGCAATGGCCGGTGGATCGGGTGCGGGTCATTCCACACCGCGGCCGCAAGCTGGACGAAGCCAGCTTCCGCACCGTGGCCTCCGGCGTGCTGGAGCGCAAGCAGCTGAGCTTCGACTACCGTGCGCGTTCCACCGACGAATCGACCAAGCGGACGGTGTCGCCGCAACGCATTACCCATTACCGCGACAACTGGTATCTGGACGCGTGGGATCACGGGCGCGACGGCGTACGCAGCTTTGCGGTGGACCGCATCAACCACGCGCGTCTGCTCGATGCGGCGCCGCGCGATGTGCCCGACAGCGAACTGGACGAGCAGCTTGCCGCCAGCTACGGCATTTTTTCCGGGGCGCCCAAGGGGTGGGCGACCATCGTGTTCAGTTCCAAGGCCGCGCGCTGGGTCGCCGACGAACATTGGCATTCCAAGCAGCAGGGCCGCTTTCTGCCCGATGGCCGCTACGAGCTCAAGTTGCCCTACAGCAACTCGCGCGAACTGCTGATGGACGTGCTGCACTACGGCTCGGACGCAGAGATTGTCGAGCCCATGTCGCTGCGCGAGCAGGCCAAGGCGTTGTTGTCGCTGGCGCTGAGCAATTACGACTGAGCCTGGCAGACAGATGACGCAGTGAGCAGGGCCGCGGTCGCGGCAGGCACGTGCACGCGTCTGGAAGACGCATCGGGCCTGGTCGGCGCAGATGCGGTCGGCCAGGCCCAAGGCCTGAATCAAGCCAAGTTGCGAAGCGGGTTCGTCCTTATCACGCGTCAGGCCCCATCCTGCACCGCGAGCATCTGCTGCGGCTCCAAGCCCAAGGAGTGGGAGTCAACCAGATCCTCACCCTGATGCCACTGCTTCTCTAGCCAGGCCTGTCCCCACCGATCCACCTCGTAAACCTCGAATGTGTCGCCGACCATCGAGAAAAGTCGATCTCGTTCCAGCTGCGGCAGGTGGCAGACAGTGGAATGGTGGAGATGCAGGACTTGGACACGCGTGCCGACTCGAACGACTAGGCCTCTGCTGCCAGCGGTCGCCTGTTCCGGCATGGGGCCCCTGGCACCTGCGTTAGCCGCGAAGCGGCGTCGGCCTGGACGCATTGTCAGGCCGCGCGACAGACACGATCACAGGCGCTAGAGCTGCCATAGGCCGTGATCGTTTCCACCGAGCAGGTAGATGGCACATCGACCCCGGCCGGGAAGTTCCATCGGTGGGACTGCGACCGTGCCGCCTGCCTCCACGATGGCCGAAACCGCCGACTCGATGTCTTCGACGCGCCAGTATGGGCGAACAACAGGCCGTTCCGACTCGCGCAAAGGTGCGCGAACACCGACGATGCCGCCGCCCGCCAGGTTTGCGGTGCGGGCGTTGCCCAGTTCGGGCACCGGCTCGCCGAATTGCGCGCCCTGCACCGCATAGGCGGCGCAGACCGCCTCCAGGTCGTGTGTCACGATCTCCAAGTACTGGACCTTCATGCCATACCTCCCGGGGGATGACGTTCGATCGCGCTAACGCTTGTTCGGCACTTCGAAGCCCAGGCGGTCCACCTGCTCGCGCAGCTGCGGCACCCGCTTGAGTTTGTCGGTATAGATGGAATAGTCGTCGCGCATCTTGTTGACCAGCATGCGGTACTGGTCGCGGCTCATGTCCGGCTTGCGCGAGAAGATCCAGGCCAGGTCGCGGCCGGGGTAGGAGATCAGCATCCATGAGCCGTCGGGGGCGATTTCCAGAATGCGCTGCTTGGCCGGGATGACCTTGTAGAACCACACCCGCCAGTCGCGGTTGCCGCTGTCGGCATCCACCGAGGCGCGCGCATTGACTTCCTTTTCCGGCTCGCCGAACCCGTCGCGGTACAGATAGCGCACCGCCACCTTGCCGTCTTCGACCAGGGTGTATTCGTCGCGGCTGGTGACGTGGCCACGCTCGACCGCGTTGGGCATGCGCGCAATCACGTACCAGGTGCCCATGATCTTGGACAAATCGATTGCCGGCTCCGTGGCGGGCGTGTCCTTGGCATGCGCCACGGGCAGGCCGAGGACGAGCAGAAAAGCGAGGGCGATCGTAACGGTCAGGCGCATCGCAACATCACAAAGAGGCAATCGGAGCAGCACACTACCGCATGCAGGGGGCAAGTTCGCGTCAACGGTCGGGCCTGGCATCGGCGGCCGGGGAATCTGCGGCAGACGCCGGGCGGCCGGGGCCGGCTTGCGGGTCTGGATCAGGCGCTGGCGCCGCGGCCGGCTGGCTCCGCCACGTTGCCTCGGCCCTGTGCCGCGTGCGGGTTGCCGGGCGCCGACGTCGCAGGGGGCAGCAGCACGCGTGGAGGCCCGTGACGCGCTTGGGCAGGCGCCCGAACCGCGCCCCGCAGATGCCCGCGTCAAGGTCGCAGCCTGTGAGATGGGCTGCGGCAATCCTGCGCGCCTGTTGTGATCCTTCCTGCCACGGAGTGCCGCCATGTCGCATCGCCCTGCTTCCCGTTCCGAACGTCCCGACCCGCGTGTGCTGCGCCCGGTGCGGCAGCTCGCCCTGGCCGGGCTGGTGCTGGTCTGGCCGGCCGCGCGCGGCAGCAGCGAGTGGATCGGCTGGTTGCCGCTGTGGCTGGTCGGCATGCCGATGCTGGCATGGTGGAGCCTGCACCGGTTTGCCCTGCCGTCTTTGGCAGCGCGTGGCGCGCGCCGTGTTGCGCCCCGGCGGCGTGGCCCGCAGGCCCAGCGCCGGCGCAGTGCTTCGCGTACGGCGACACAGGCGCGCGCAGCCTGACCTTCGGCAGGGTTGGCCGGTGGGGCGCTGTGCTACGTTCCGGGCATTCGTGTTTCCGGAAACATTCATGTCCAAGTTCGCCTCGATCTGCCTGGTTGCCGGCCTGATCACCGCTGGCGCTGTCTCTGCAGAGGAACCCCCCGTGTCCAACGATCCCTACGCCTGGCTGGAAGATGTCACCGGCGCCAAGCCGCTGGACTGGGTCAAGACCCAGAATGCCAAGACCGAGGCGCGCCTGGCCAGCACGCCGGCGTTCAAGCAGATGGAAACCAGCATCCGCGAGGTGCTGGATTCGGACGCCAAGATTCCCGGCGTGCAGAAGATCGGCGCGTTCTACTACAACTTCTGGAAGGACAAGCAGCACGAGCGCGGCCTGTGGCGGCGCACCACGCTGGACGAGTACCGCAAGGCTTCGCCCAAGTGGGAAACGGTGCTGGACCTGGATGCGCTCAACAAGGCCGAAGGCGAAAACTGGGTGTGGCACGGTGCCGACTGCCTGCGCCCGGACTACCAGCGCTGCCTGATCGCATTGTCGCGCGGCGGTGCCGATGCCGATGTCACGCGCGAGTTCGATCTGGTCAGCAAGCAATGGGTCAAGGACGGCTTTTTCCGCCCCGAGTCCAAGGGCGGGCTGGGCTGGATCGACCGGGACACCGTCTACGTGTTCACCGATTTCGGCGCCGGCAGCATGACCAGCTCCGGCTACCCGCGTATTGCCAAGCAATGGAAGCGCGGCACGCCACTGACTGCCGCGAGCGTGGTGTACGAAGGCAAGCCGACCGATATGTACATCGCGGCCATGCATGACGACACCCCCGGCTTCGAGCGCGATTTCGTCAGCCGCACGCTGGCCTTCTACAACGACGAGCTGTATCTCAAGGGCGCCGACGGCACGCTGGTCAAGGTGGACGTGCCCAATTCGGCCAGCAAGTCGGTCAAGCGCCAGTGGCTGACGCTGGAGCTGCGCGAACCGTGGACGGTAGGCGGCAAGACCTACAAGCCCGGCACCTTGCTGGCCACGCGTTTTGACGATTTCATGGCCGGCAAGCGCAACTTCGATGTGTTGTTCGAGCCCACCGACACCACCTCGCTGGCCGGCATGGCGTGGACCAAGTCGCATCTGGTGTTGAACGTGCTCGACGACGTCAAGAACCGTCTGAGCGTGATCACGCCTTCGCGCGATGGCTGGAAAAAGAGCGCATTCGTCGGTGCGCCGAGCTTCGGCACGGTGGATGTCGGTGCGGTGGACAGCGACGACAGTGACGCGCTGTGGCTCACCGTCACCGATTACCTGACCCCCACCACCTTGTCGTGGGTGGAGGTGGGCGCTGCGCCGCAGCCGCTCAAGACCATGCCGGCGTTCTTCGATGCCGGCAAGGACACCATCGAGCAGCACTTCGCCACCAGCAAGGACGGCACCCGCGTGCCGTATTTCCTGGTACGCCCGAAGGCCTTGAAGCTCGATGGCAGCGCGCCGACCCTGCTGTACGGCTACGGCGGTTTCGAGATTTCGATGACGCCCAATTACTCCGGTGGCCTGGGACGCGCGTGGCTTGAGAAGGGCGGCGTCTACGTGGTGGCCAATATCCGCGGCGGTGGCGAATACGGCCCGCGCTGGCACCAGGCCGCGCTCAAGCAGAACCGCCACAAGGCGTATGAAGACATGGCCGCGGTGGCCAAGGATCTGGTGGCGCGCAAGATCACCTCGACCAAGCATCTGGGCGTGCAGGGCGGCAGCAATGGCGGCCTGATGACCGGCAACATGCTCACCCAGTATCCGGAACTGTTCGGCGCGGTGGTCGTGCAGGTGCCGCTGCTGGACATGAAGCGCTACAGCCACCTGCTGGCCGGCGCCTCGTGGATGGCCGAGTACGGCGACCCGGACACCGACGACTGGACCTTCATCCAGACCTTCTCGCCGTACCACCTGTTCGACCCGAAGAAGACCTACCCACCGGTGATCTTCCTGACCTCCACGCGCGACGACCGCGTGCATCCCGGCCACGCGCGCAAGATGGCCGCCAAGATGATCGAGGCCGGCAAGGACGTGACCTACTACGAGAACATCGAAGGCGGCCATGGTGGTGCGGCCAATAACGCGCAGGCCGCGCATATGGCCGCGCTGGCCTACAGCTTCCTGTGGGAGCGCTTGGCCGACTGAGTCATCAGTAACGGGTGCACTGCGTTGATCGATACCGGCCCGCTGGCATTGCACAGCGGGCCGGAGCGTTTGCGATGAGTGGCATTGGCAGTGTCTGGAGCGGCGCAATGCAACTGGATGATCTCGGTCCACGGATCTGCATTCTCGGGCCTTCCAATAGCGGCAAATCCACGATGGCGCAGGCGATCGCGTAGGCGCGTGATTGCGTGCCGGTGCATCTGGATCAGTTGCATCACCTGCCCAATACCGCCTGGACACCTCGGCCCAGGCAGGACTTCATGGCACTCCACTGCACCGCAATCGCCAAGGAGCGGTGGGTGATGGACGGCAACTATCTCGGCTGTCTTGCGCAGCGTCTGGCGCGTGCCACCGGCGTTATCGTGTTGGATGTTCCAACCATCGTCAGCGTGCTGCGCTATCTGAGGCGAAGCTGGTGCGAGTCTTACCGTTACGGTGCGCTGGAAGGCGGCAAGAATCAGGTCACCTGGGCAATGCTGCGCCATATTGCGATCGTTGAACGTCGTAAACAAACAGAACTGTCGAGGTTGATCGAGGCTGTGGCCTTGTCGACAATCGCATTGCGCACGACAAGCGCTATCGACCGGTTCTATCGCGTCGAACGATTGCAGCGCCCCGACTGGCGCACTTAGACGACTTTGCGCGCGGTCTTTCAGGCAAACGATGCGGTGCTCCGGTCAGGACCCTGCCAGGGGTAAGTTGCGCAGACGCGATGACGACCTACAGCCGCGTCAACCCACGCGCAATCCGTTCCACCGCCTGTTCCAACCGCGGCAGGCTTTGGGTGTAGGCAATGCGTACATGCTGGTTGGCGCGGTAGTGGCCGAAATCGATCCCTGGCGTAAACGCAACATGCTCGCTTTCCAGAAAATGCGCGCAAAACGCCTGCGCATCTTCAGAAAACCGGCTGATGTCGGCGTAGAGGTAGAACGCGCCTTGCGGTTCGACGGCAATGTCGAATCCCAGCGCCCGCAAGGCTGGTAGCAGGTAATCGCGACGCTGCTGGAATTCGACGCGGCGCGCTTCGAAGATGGCGATGCTCTCGGGCGTAAAGCAGGCCAGTGCGGCGTGCTGGGCAATCGTCGAGGCGCTGATGTACAGATTCTGCGCGAGCTTTTCCAGTTCCGGCACCGCGTCGGGCGGTGCGATCAGCCAGCCCAGCCGCCAGCCGGTCATGCCGAAGTACTTGGAAAAACTGTTCAAGACGAAGGCGCTGTCGTCCACCTCCAGCACGCTGTGGGCGTCCAGGCCGTAGGTCAGGCCGTGATAGATCTCGTCCACCACCAGATGGCCACCGCGCGCATGCAACGTCTGCGAAAGCGCAGCCAGTTGCGTGCGCGACAGCACGCTGCCGGTGGGGTTTGCCGGCGAGGCCACCAGGGCGCCCACGCTGTCGGCATTCCAGGCGCGCTCCACCAGCGCAGGAGTCAATTGATAATCGCTGTCCGGGCCGACCGGAACCAATTGCGCGGCGCCTTCGACCAGACGCAGAAAGTGGCGGTTGCAGGGGTAGCCCGGGTCGGCAAGCAGCCAGTGCTTGCCTGGGTCTACCAACAGGCTGCTGGCCAGCAGCAACGCGCCCGAACCGCCGGGCGTGACCAGGATGCGCTCAGGGTCGACGCGGCAGCCATAACGCTGCGCATAGAAGCCGGCAATCGCCTCGCGCAGCGCCGGCAGCCCGCGTGCGGCGGTGTAGCGGGTGTGGCCGGCTGCCAACGCCGCCTGGCCGGCAGCGACGATCGGCGCGGCAGTGGTGAAATCGGGCTCGCCGATTTCCAGGTGGATCACGTCGTGGCCGGCCTGTTCGAGCGCGTTGGCGCGTGCCAGCAGCGACATGACATGAAACGGGGCGATGTCCTGGCTGCGGCGGCTATAGCCGCCTGCGTACGGAAGTGAGCAATCCATTGGTTCGATGATAGACCAGCATGACCTAGGACACATGACGCTCGGCGACGGGCTCTTCCACACTCGGGCGCTGGGATGGCATTGCGTTCATCCAACGGACCCCAATCTGATGAAGCCCGTCCTCACTCTTCTGATCGCCAGCCTGATGACCACATCCCCTGCCTTCGCCGCCCTTCCGTCGCCGCCAGAGGTCGCCAAACGCCCGCATGTGGTCAAGGCGCCGTTCGGTGCGACCCGCAACGACGACTATTACTGGTTGCGCGACGACAAGCGCGAAGACAAGGCGATGCTGGCGTATCTCAACGCCGAGAATGCCTACACCGACAAGGTGATGGCGCCGCTGAAACCATTGGAAGAAGCGCTGTATGCCGAGATCGTCGGGCGCATCAAGCAGGACGATGCCAGCGTGCCGTACCGCGAGCGCGGCTATTGGTATTACACGCGGTTCGAAACCGGCAAGGATTATCCGATCCAGGCGCGCCGCAAGGGCAGCATGGAGGCGCCGGAAGAAATCCTGCTCGATGTCAACAAGATGGCGCAGGGCAAGGGCTACTTCAGCGTGGGCGATGCTACGGTGAGCCAGGACAATCGCATCCTCGCCTGGGCCGACGATGCCGTTGGCCGCCGGCAATACACCATCCGCTTCAAGAACCTGGAGACTGGCGAACTCTATCCGGACACCGTGGAAGGCGTCTCGGCCAATGTGGTATGGGCCGACGACAACAAGACGCTGTTCTATGTCGAAAACGATCCGGAAACGCTGCTCACCGTGCGCGTGAAAAAGCATGTGCTCGGCACGCCGTCCAAGGACGATGTGCTGGTGTACGAAGAGAAGGACGACAGCTTCTACATGGGCATCGGCCGCACCCGCGACGACAAGTACATCACCATCGAGGTCGAAAGCACGGTCTCTTCGGAAACCCGCTATGCGCTGGCCGCCAAGCCGGACAGCTTCAAGGTGCTGGCTAAACGCGAGCGCGACGTGGAGTACCACGCAGATCATTTCGATGGCCGCTGGGTGATTCGCACCAATGCCGACGGCGCCAAGAACTTCAAGCTGGTCACTGCGCCCACCGATGCGAGCACACGCACGCAGTGGACCGATTGGGTAGCGCACGAGGACAATGTCTACATCGAAAACTTCGCGTTGTTCGACGGCTTCACCGCCATCGAAGAGCGTTCCGGCGGACTGGAGCGTGTGCGCTTGCTCAAGCGCGAGGGCAGCCATGAGTACGTCAAGGCCGATGAACCGGCCTATTCGATGGGGCTTTCGGTCAACTCCGAGCCAGACACCCCCTGGCTGCGTTACAGCTACACCTCGCTGACCACGCCGGCGACCACCTACGAGCTCAATACGCAGACCGG
This sequence comes from Xanthomonas phaseoli pv. dieffenbachiae, assembly GCF_008639345.1. NCBI lineage: Bacteria > Pseudomonadati > Pseudomonadota > Gammaproteobacteria > Lysobacterales > Lysobacteraceae > Xanthomonas > Xanthomonas phaseoli. The sequence goes on from NZ_CP041380.1 coordinate 627,141, forward strand.
CGAGCGCAGGTTGCTCAAGCAGCAACCGGTGCTCGGCTACGACGCCAGCAAGTACGTGACCGAGCGCGTGTGGGTGACGGCGCGCGATGGGGTCAAGGTGCCGGTGTCGCTGGTGTACAAAAAAGGCTTCAAGAAGGACAGCAGCGCAGCGCTGTTTCAGTACGCGTATGGCAGTTACGGCATGTCGATGGACCCGGCATTCAATTTGCCGGCGATCAGCTTGCTGGATCGCGGCGTGGTATACGCCATCGCGCACATCCGCGGCGGCCAGGAAATGGGTCGGCAGTGGTACGACGACGGCAAGCTGCTGCACAAGAAGAACACCTTCAACGACTTCATCGATGTGACCCGTGGCCTGGTCGCGCAGGGCTACGCTGCCAAGGACCGGGTTGCCGCATCCGGCGGCAGCGCGGGCGGCCTGCTGATGGGCGCGGTGGCCAATATGGCGCCGCAGGACTATCGGGTGATGGTCGCGCAGGTGCCGTTTGTCGATGTGGTCACCACCATGCTCGACGCCAGCATTCCGCTGACCACCAACGAATACGACGAGTGGGGCAACCCGGAAACCAAGGATTACTACGACTACATGCTGTCGTATTCGCCTTACGACAATGTGCGCAAGCAGGCGTACCCGGCGCTGTTCGTGGGCACCGGCCTGTGGGATTCGCAGGTGCAGTACTGGGAGCCGGCCAAGTGGGTGGCCAAGCTGCGCGACGACAACACCGGCACCCAGCCGATCGTGTTCCGCATCAATATGGAAGCCGGGCATGGCGGCAAATCCGGTCGCTTCCGCCGCTACCGCGAGCTGGCCGAATCGTATGCGTTCGTGCTGGACCAGTTGGGCGTGAAGTAGCTAGAAGACCGGGATTGGGGAGTCGGGATGCGGGATTGGTTGGAGCGGACGGCGTGGGCCGGCATCGCTGCAGGGCCGACTCACCAAACCGCAGCGCTGGCCGTATCATTTGCGCATGACGCGACCGACTCGATTCCGCTGGGCCTGGTGGTTGCTGGCCTACGCCAGCCTGGCCACCGGCATCGTCGGGATCTTCGTCCCGGGGCTGCCGACGACGGTCTTTATTCTGATCTCTGCCTGGGCGGCCTCGCATGGCTCCGAGCGCCTGCACAACTGGCTGCTGTCGCATCCGCGCTTCGGCCCGGCGATCGTGGAATGGCAGACCTATCGTGCAGTCAGCCGCAAGGCCAAGTGGATGGCGACGCTGACCATGACGGTCTGCGCCGCGATCATGCTGTGGTGCGTGCCGGTGTTCTGGGTCAAGTGCCTGTCGATCGGCAGCATGGCCGTGGTGGCGATCTGGCTGTGGTTGCGCCCCGAGCCACCGCCGCGCCCGCTGCCGGGCGCGCACTGAACGCAGCGCGCCAGCGAGCGCACGGCCATAACGGTGTTCTGGCTATACTTCGGCCCATGAGCATCATGTCCCGACCGTCTGTTCGCCTCGCACTGGTTGGTGCGACCTTTGTCCTGCTTGCCGCCTGCGGCAACAAGGGCCCGCTGGTGATGCCGCAAAAGCCGGTGCCGGTGGAAGCCCAGCCGGTGCCGCAGCCGCAGCCGGCGGATGCGTCGCAACCGCTGGACCAATCCACGCCTGCGCCGGTGGATGGCGACACCAAGCCCGCTTCCACCACCGACCAGCCCGCTAGCAGCGGCAATGAGCGCTGACGGTCGCAGCGGGCGTCTGCGTTTCACCAAAATGCATGGCGCCGGCAACGACTTCGTGGTGCTGGACCTGCGCGACGGTACGCCGCCACCGGATGCCGCACTGGCATCGCAGCTGGCCGACCGCCACTTCGGGGTGGGCTGCGATCAAATCCTGACCATCGAAGCGCCGCGCAGCGAAGGTGCCGTGGCAGCCTACGGCATCTGGAATTCGGACGGCTCGGCCGCGCGCCAATGCGGCAATGGCGCGCGTTGTGTCGCCGCCTGGCTGGTGCGCGACGGCACTGCCCAGGGCGAGCGCTTCATCATCGACAGCCCAGTGACCGCGCACGCGGTCGAGCGCCTCGACGGCGACCGCTCCGCGGTGGCGATGGGTATCCCGCAATTCGAGCCCACCCAGATTCCGCTGGCCGGCTTTGCGCATGCGCGCGACGAATATGCGCTGCCGGTGCACGGCGAGACCGTGCGCTTTGGCGCGGTGTCGATGGGCAACCCGCACGCGGTGGTCGAAGTCGGTCGCGTCGATGCAGCGCCGGTGGAACGGGTGGGCGCGCTGCTGCAGCAGAACGCGGCGTTTCCCGATTCGGTCAATGTGGGCTTCGTGCAGGTGGTCGACCCTGCGCATGTGCGCCTGCGCGTGTTCGAGCGCGGGGTGGGCGAAACGCTGGCTTGTGGGAGTGGCGCCTGTGCGGCCGCGGTGGTGTTGATGCAGCGCGGCCGTGTCGAGCGCGATGTGCAGGTGTCCTTGCCCGGTGGCGATTTACGCATTCGTTGGCCCGGCGAGCAGGAGCAGGTGGTGATGTCCGGCCCGGCTGTGTTCGTCTTCGATGGAGAGTGGAACCGATGAGCGAGAACACGGACAAATTCGGCGCGCACGACGTGGCCACGTGGCTGCGACGTCACCCGACCTTCCTCAAGCAGTTCCCGGATCTGGCGGTGAGCTTGCTGGTGCCGCGCGACGACGGCCCCACTGCTTCGTTGGCCACCTACCAGCTGGAAGTGCTACGCGACAAGAACCGCGAACTGTCGCGCCGCCTGCACGAACTCGGCAGCAATGCGCAGGAAAACGAGCGGCTGGCGGTGCGCACGCATCAACTCACGCTTGCGTTGATGCGCCAGACCAGCGCGGCCGACACGCTCAAGGCGATGGCGGCCTCGCTGGCCGAAGATTTCAACGGCGAACTGGTGCGGCTGGTGTTGCTCACGCCTGTCGATGCGCTGGACGCGGACTGGCTGCAGATCATTGCAATCGACGATGCACGCCTGGCCCCGTTCCGCGATTGCCTTCACGATGGCGAGCCCATTTGTGGCCGCCTGCAAGCGGAAAAGCACGCGCTGCTTTACGGCGCACAGGCAGGGCAGGTGCAATCCACCGCGTTGCTGCCGCTGCCGGGCATCGGCCTGATCGCGGTGGGCAGCAGCGATGCCAACCGGTTCTATCCCGGCATGGGCACGCTGTTCCTGCGCATGATGGGCGAATCGCTGAGCGTGGCACTGCAACGCTTCGACGCGTGAGGCCCATGGCTGCGCGTACCGACGTTGGCGACATGGGGCCGCTGGTGGCGGCGCTGCTTCCGCGGCGGGGAGGGTGAAGTGCTGGCAGTTGGTTGTCTGTGCTGTCTGCAACCGCAGGGCGCGCAGTCCGCATGCTGGCTGCACACTTGTCTGCGCAAGCAGATGACGGCAATCACGCCGCGTCATCGGGAACGCTGACATGTCATCGATCGACGAGTTCCTGACGCACCTGCAGGTCGAGCGGCAAGTATCGGCGCACACACTGGATGCGTATCGGCGCGATCTTGCTGCCCTGGTTGCCTGGGCAGCTGAGCAGACGACCGCAGATGGCGCGCAGGACGCTGCAGTGCCTGGCGATCCTGCACAGTTCGATAGTGCGCATTTGCGGCAATTCGTTGCGGCAGAGCATCGACGCGGGCTGTCGGCAAAGAGCCTGCAGCGCCGTCTGTCGGCATGCCGCAGTTATTACGCCTGGTTGCTCAAGCATGGCCGCATTTCGGCCAGCCCGGCGGCGGCGCTGCGTGCGCCCAAAGCCCCGCGCAAGTTGCCGCAAGTGCTGGATGCCGACGAAGCCGTGCGTCTGGTGGAAGTGCCAACCGATGCGCCACTAGGCCTGCGCGATCGCGCGCTGCTGGAAGTGTTCTATTCGTCCGGGCTGCGCCTGAGCGAGTTATGCGCATTACGCTGGCGCGACCTGGACCTGGACAGCGGCCTGGTGATGGTGCTCGGCAAAGGCAGCAAGCAGCGCCTGGTGCCGGTGGGTTCGCACGCAATCGCCGCCTTGCGCGAATGGCGGCGCGACAGTGGTGCAAGTGCCGACAGCCACGTCTTCCCTGGCCGCGCCGGCGGTGCGATTTCGCAACGTGCAGTGCAGATCCGCATCAAGCAACTGGCCGTGCGCCAGGGCATGTTCAAGGACGTGCATCCGCATATGCTGCGCCATAGTTTTGCCAGCCATATCCTGGAATCGTCCGGCGATCTGCGCGGCGTGCAGGAATTGCTGGGCCATTCGGATATCGCCACCACCCAGATCTACACGCATCTGGATTTCCAGCACTTGGCCAAGGTCTACGATGCTGCGCATCCGCGTGCCAGGCGCAAGAAGGCTGCAGAGTGAGTGCTAGGCAATCAAGCCGGCACGCAGGAAGCAGGAAGCATCGCGGTGCGGTGCATCAGGTAGCGCCACAGACGCAGCAAGCTACTGCACGCATCCAGTGCATCGGCCACTTCCGACCGCGCTGATCGTCCCTCTCCCGCCGGGAGAGGGGTTGGGGTGAGGGTACGTGCGCAAGCGCGGCTTGCGCGTTGCGCATGGTTTGCGGACGGTGACGTTAGGGCTGATGCGATCCCCGTAATGCGTTGCGGCAGGTGGACCTGCATGGTCGCGCGCAACCGTGTGGCTGTCTCGCAAGTGAGCGCCGCCGCACCTGCCTGCGGCGGCTGGTCGCAGCGTGCTTGAACCCGGCAGGGGCGTCCCCACCTCCTTGGAAACCCCCGGAGGATCCATGGACCCTAGCCAGAACCCCAACATCGTTCACGCCACCACCATCATCTCGGTTCGACGGGGTGGGCATGTCGCCGTCGCGGGCGATGGCCAGGTCACTCTTGGCCATACGGTCATGAAGGGCAATGCGCGCAAGGTGCGTCGGCTCGGGCGCGAGAGTCAGGTGCTGGCCGGTTTCGCCGGTGCGGCGGCCGATGCGTTCACCTTGTTCGAATTGTTCGAAGCCAAGCTCGACAAGCACGGCCAGCTGACGCGCGCGGCAGTGGAACTGGCCAAGGATTGGCGCACCGAGCGCCGCCTGGGCAAGCTTGAAGCGCTGCTCGCGGTCGCCGACAAGGAAACCTCGCTGATCATCAGCGGTACCGGCGATGTGATCGAACCGGAAGACGGCATCATCGCGATCGGCTCCGGCGGCTCGTACGCCTTGTCGGCCGCGCGCGCACTGCTGGCGCACACCGAGCTGGATGCCAAGACCATCGCCACCGAAGCGATCAATATCGCTGGCGATATCTGCATCTATACCAATCGCAACGTGGTGGTCGAAGAGCTGTGAATCGGGAGTGGGGAATCGGGAATCGCAACAGCGGTTTGGTCCCCATGTCGTCGACCCAGGCTCTTGATCTTGCCCTTGCAATTCCCCTTTCTCAATTCTCGATTCCCCAATGCCAAATCCCGAGACTTCAACCATGACTCCGCGCGAAATCGTGCAGGAGCTCGACCGTCATATCGTTGGCCAGCACGACGCCAAGCGCGCGGTTGCCATCGCGCTGCGTAACCGCTGGCGCCGCATGCAGTTGCCGGAAGAGCTGCGCAACGAAGTGATGCCCAAGAACATCCTGATGATCGGCCCCACCGGCGTGGGCAAGACCGAGATCGCGCGGCGCCTGGCGACGCTGGCCAATGCGCCGTTCGTCAAGGTCGAAGCCACACGCTTCACCGAAGTGGGCTATGTGGGCAAGGATGTGGAGCAGATCATCCGCGACCTGGCCGATACCTCGGTCAAGCTGTATCGCGAGCAGGCCAAGGTGCGCGTGCGCAACCAGGCCGAAGAGCGTGCCGAAGATCGCATCCTGGATGCATTGCTGCCGCGCCGCGCGGCCGGGATTGGGTTCGATCCGGAAGCGGCGCGCAACGAGCCCTCGTCGCAGGATAACGAAACCCGCATCAAGTTCCGTCGCATGTTGCGCAACGGCGAGCTGGACGAGCGCGAGATCGAGCTGGAAGTGGCCGTCAATGCCAGCATGGACATCATGACCCCGCCGGGCATGGAGGAAATGGGGCAGCAGCTGCGGCAGATGTTCGCCAACATCGGTGGCGGCAAGTCGCAAAAGCGCAAGCTCACCATCAAGGCAGCGCGCCCGCTGTTGATCGAAGAGGAAGCCGGCAAGCTGGTCAACGAAGACGATGTGCGCACCGCAGCCATCGAAGCCTGTGAGCAGCATGGCATCGTGTTCATCGATGAAATCGACAAGGTGGCCAAGCGCGGCGAAGCCGGCTCTAGCGGCGGCGATGTCAGTCGCGAAGGCGTGCAGCGCGATCTGTTGCCGCTGGTGGAAGGCTCCAACGTGTCCACCAAGTACGGCACGGTCAAGACCGACCATATCCTGTTCATTGCATCAGGCGCGTTTCACCTGGCCAAGCCCAGCGATCTGATTCCGGAACTGCAGGGCCGTTTCCCGATCCGGGTGGAATTGACCGCGCTGACCAAGGCCGATTTCGTGCGCATCCTCACCGAGCCCAAGGCGGCGTTGATCAAACAGTACGAAGCCCTGCTGCAGACCGAGGGCGTGCACCTGAGCTTTGGCGCCGATGCGGTGGAGCGCCTGGCCGAGATCGCCGCGCAGGTCAACGAGCGGCAGGAAAACATCGGCGCGCGCCGGCTGCACACGGTGCTGGAGCGGCTGCTCGATGTGCTGAGCTACGAGGCGCCGGATCGCGACGGCCAGAGCGTCACCGTGGATGCGGCCTATGTGGATGCCCAGCTGGGCGAGCTGGTGCAGGACCCGGACCTGAGCCGCTACATCCTCTGAGCGCAGCGCACCTGCGCGCAGATGTCGAATGCAATGCATAGGTGGCATGTCGCATCCATGCATTGCAAACATGGCACGTACGCATCACAGGACGATGCAAGCTAGCCGCATCCTGTCAGCTGCAGTCAACGCCGGGTCGGTCGCGGGCGCGGCGCCCTCGCCGCGTGCAGGCCACGCCGTCACTCCGGCCCTGGAGGCTCGATGGCGGCATCATGCCTCCACATGGTCCCGCAAGTGGCAAAGACACCGCACCACACCGTTGGTCGGCGCTCATCCAAAAAGCTGTCTGTCGTGCGGTGCGCATCAGACCTGTCGCCGATGCTGCAATGATCGAACAAGGCGCATCCAGCACTGCTCTTCCCATGCACGCCGACCATCTCGACTGGTCATTGCCCGCCCATCGTCGCGGGGCCTTACGCGGCATGGGTGCGGCGTGAGAGCTGACAGGGACGTCCTTGCAGTGTGCCCTGCAATGGTGGGCGGGCAAGGGCCCTGCAGCCAGGTTGCAGATCACTCCCTGCAACGAAGGCTCAGATCATCGGCTCTGCGATGGACCGTTACCTAGGCAGCCGTTTGCACTGCACAGCCAACCTGCGCAATCCCAGCATAGCCAACCTGCAAAATCCGGCAAACCGCTCAATCCTCGCCGATATCTTCGTTCCATACCTGCGGGTTGGCGGAGATATAGCCACCGAGCAGATCGATGCATTCCTGGCTCTGCAGATCGATCACGTTGACGCCGTGCTCGCGCAACCACGCGATGCCGCCCTGGAAGGTGACCGATTCGCCGACCACCACCGTGCCGATGTTGAACTGGCGCACCAGCCCGCTGCAGTACCAGCATGGCGCCAGCGTGGTGACCATGATGGTGTCCTTGTAGCGGCGCTGGCGGCCGGCCTTGCGAAACGCGTCGGTCTCGCCGTGGACCGAGGGGTCGTTTTCCTGCACGCGGCGGTTATGGCCGCAGCCAAGCAGGCGCCCGTCGTTGTGATACAGCGCCGCGCCGATCGGGATGCCGCCTTCGGCCAGGCCCTGGCGGGCCTCGGCAATGGCGGTGTCCAGCAATGCGCGGTAGTCGGGGGTGGTGATCATGCGAACTCCTGAGGGGCCGCGCCGGCAGGGCGCAGCATGTCGAGATGGGGAATGCCATCTTCCAGGTACTGCGCGGATGCAGGTGCAAACCCGTGCGCCGCGTAGAACGATTGCAGGTGCGCCTGCGCGCCGATCTGGATCGCGTGACCCGGCCACTGCGTGTGCACCAACCGGATGCCTTCGCGCAACAGCGCATGCGCAAGTCCAGTGCCACGAAATCCTGCGGCAACGACCACCCGGCCGATGCTCGGTTCGGAATAACTCAAGCCTGGCGGTAGCACGCGCAGGTAGGCCGCCAACGCGGCGTCATTGGCGGTGCCCAGCACATGCAGCACGGCCGGATCGGTATCTTTGCCATCCAGTTCCGGATAGGCGCATTGCTGCTCCACCACAAACACATCCGTGCGCAGCCGCAGTAGCGCATACAGCTGCGTGGTGCTCAGTTGCGCAAACCGCAGGTGCTGCCAGTGCAGGGGAGGAAGGGGCATGGTGGGCATCGTTGCATCATAGCGGCTGTGCCGCGCTTGAGCTGCCGAGTCGTGCACGTGTGGGCGTGCTGGCCGACGTCTCGCTGGCGGTATTGCCCACGCTCGGATAGAGGTTGATGCCTAGTCGACTGCGCTGTCGGTATCGACGGCCACCACCACCGACATGCCTGGCCGCAGCCGCGGCGCCAACGGCTGGTCCGCATCGACGCTGATGCGCAGCGGAATGCGCTGGGCAATCTTGACGAAGTTGCCGGTCGCGTTGTCGGCTGGCAGTACGCTGAATTCGGAGCCGGCGGCCGGCGAAATCTCCTGCACGCGGCCATGCAGACGCGCATTGTCCAGCGCGTCCACGGTGAAGCTGGCGCGCTGGCCGATCCGGATCCTGGCCATCTGGGTTTCCTTGAAATTGGCCACGATCCATAGCGTGTCCGGCACCAGCGACATCAGCTGCGTACCGTTGGTGACGTAGGCGCCCTGGCGCACGCCAAGCTGACCGAGCTGGCCATCGCGCGGGGCCAGGATGCGCGTGTTGTCCAGGTTGATCTGGGCCAGCTGCACGGCGGCCTGTGCATTGGCAACCGCCGCTTCCAACGCGGCGCGGTTGACAGTGACGCTGCGGGCGTTTTCTTCGGCGGCCTGCACGGCGGCACGTGCCTGCGCCACGCCGGCATCGGCTTGCGCACGCGCGGCAAATGCGGTGTCGCGGTCCTGCTCGGAGACCAGTTGCTGGCTGGCCAGCTGCTGCGTCCGCGCATAGGCCGAATGGGTGCGCTCGCGTTGTGCCTGGTTGCTGCTCAGCGCGGCGCGTTGCTCGGCGATCGTCGCTTCGGCGCTATGGCGTTGTTGATCCCAGTTGGCGAGATTGGCCTGCGCGGTCTGCACCTGCGCCTTGGCTTGTTCGAGTTGCTGCGCATAGATGCGGTCGTCGATGCGTGCCAGCAACTGGCCGCGTTTGACGTGCGCAAAGTCCTGCACCGGTACCTGCGTGACATAGCCGCTCACCTGCGGCGCAATCACGGTGATCTGCCCATGCACCATCGCATTTTCGGTGCGTTCGATCGCACTGACGAACGGCGGCAGGCGCCAGGCATAGAGCACCAGCGCCACGCCGATCAGGGCAAGCCCGCCGAAGCCGACGACCCCGGCAAGACGGCGACGCCGACGACGTTGCGGGTCGGCAGGCAGGGAGGAATCTGCTGGTGTATTCATGTACGCGCAGTGGGAGTAGGAGGAGGGGGCGATACCGATGGGCGCAGATAGCGGCGCCACACCAGCACGGATAGGATCCACACGCCGGTGGCGATGGCGATGCAGCCGATCAACAGGAATACGTCGTTGTACGCCAGCACGTGCGCACGCCCTGGGCCTGACGCAGCGCCGGGTCGCCGATGCTGCGGCCATACAGGCTTGCGTAGGCCTGCACGCGCGCGGCGACCTGCGGGTCGGTCAGCACCAGATGGTCCACCAACTGGCTGGAATGGTATTTCTCGCGCACCACCTGCACGGTGCCGAGCAGGGCGCTGCGGAGCAGGCCGCCCATGTTCTGCGCCATGCCGAACAGCACGATGAAACTGATCAGGTTGCGCGGCTGCGCGATCCCCCGGCCGATGCCGGCCACCATCGCCGGACCGATGAAGAACGTGCTGCCGAAGGCGAGCAGGAATTGGCTCGCATACATCTGTTCGGGGCGGGTGAGGCTGGTGGCATCGGCATCCATGAAGCAGCCCACGCAAATGGCGGCCACGGCGATGATCAGATGTTCGGCAACCCGCGCCGGGTTGATCAGCCACGCGCTGGCCGCCACGCCTACCACCGCGCCCAGCAGCATCAGCGCAAACAGGGTCTGCAGTTGCGTGTTGGCCAGGCCCAGCGTCTGGAAGAAGCCGATGGCGCCGGTGCTTTGTTCGGACAGCACCAGCCGGATTAACAGGATCGCCAGCCCCAGCCGCAGCATGTCCGCACTGGCCAGCCAGCGCGTGTTGATCATCGGATTGCGGCGGTTGTGTTCGATCCAGGCCGCCGTGCACAGCAGCACGATGGACGCGGCCAGCACCACGCCCAGCCACGGGGTACTGGTCCACCACAGCAGGCGCCCGAGCGACAGCACCGCGGCCAGGCCGGCGGCGCCGGCGGCGAACAGGCTGAAGGTGAGGAAATCCAGCGGCTCGAACACGCGATACCGGTCGCTCGGCGGTAACTTGAGCGCCAGCACGCAGGCCAGCGCAAACACCGCCAACCCGCACTCGAACAGGTACAGGCCTTGCCACTCGCCAAATTCCAGCAGGTCGGTGGAAAACACCCGCGCCAGCGGTAACGCCAGCTGGGTCATGCCCAGGCCCAGCACCACGGCCTTGAGCCGATATTTCGGTGGAAATGCCTGGATCACGTAATACAGGCCCAGCGAGCTGAGCGCGGCGCCCACCAAGCCATGCGCGGCGCGCACGGTGATCGCCGAGCTCAGGCTGTGCACGAACAGATGCGCGAAGGCGATGAGCGCGTACAGCGCCAGGAAGATTTCGGTGAACCGGCGCAGCCCGAACTGCTGGCGGAACTTCACCAGCAGCAGGTTGGCCGACATGTTGGTCATCACATAGGCCGCCGGCAGCCACGCCATTTCGGTGGCGTAGGCGCCCAAGGTGCCTTGCAGATAGGTCAGGTTGGCAGTGACCAGGGCATTGCTCAGCCCTCCGGTAAGCGCCACCACCACACCCACCAGCCCATACTGGATACGCCGCCGGATAGGGTGCAGGGGGGTGGAGGCCGACCCCGGCAGGGTGGGCCGCTCGTGGGGCTGCCAGTCGCGCTGGACGTACTTGTCGCGCACTGAATGCTCGCAGGGCCGGTCGCAGATGAAAACGCGATTGTGGTCCGGTTGCGGTCATGGTGGCGTCAGCAGTGCGATAATCCGCCCATGAGCGAATCCCCCTATACCTCCGGTACCACCCATTTCGGCTTTCGCGATGTCGCTGCCAAGGACAAGCAGAAGCTGGTCGGCGAAGTGTTCACCTCGGTCGCGCGTAACTACGACCTGATGAACGATCTGATGAGCCTGGGCGTGCACCGCGCCTGGAAACGCTACTTCGTGGCGACCGCGCAGGTGAAGCCAGGCGACCGCGTGCTGGACCTGGCCGGCGGCACCGGCGACATCGCCGTGCTGCTCAAGGAGCGCGTGGGCAACGAAGGCGCGGTGGTGCTGGGCGACATCAATGCCGGCATGCTGTCGGTGGGCCGCGACCGGCTGACCAACCGCGGGCTGGTGTCCGGTTTCGACTACGTGCAATGCAACGCCGAAGCACTGCCGTTCCCGGACCAGAGTTTCGATCTGGTGACCATTTCCTTCGGCCTGCGCAACGTCACCGACAAGGACGCCGCCTTGCGCGAGATGTACCGCGTACTCAAGGTCGGCGGCCAGGCGCGCGTGCTGGAATTTTCCGAAGTCACCGCCGAGTGGTTCAAGCCGATCTACGACTTCCACTCGTTCAAGATCCTGCCCAGGCTGGGCCAGCTGTTCGCGCGCGATGCCGATAGCTATCAGTACCTGGCCGAAAGCATCCGCAAGCATCCGCCGCAGGAATCGCTCAAGGGCATGATGGGCGAGGCCGGGTTTGCGCGTTGCCATTTCAAGAACCTGACCGGCGGCATCGTCGCCATCCACTCCGGCTACAAGATCTAGGCAGGTCGTTTCAGCCTGATGGGCGTCGGCGCGCAGAGCGTGCGCTGGCGCTCGCCCCCCGCGTGCACGGGATCGCTTGTTGCGGGGAAGCGGTGTCTCACATGTGTAGGCCAGCGAAGTTCTGAGAACTCCGTCGCGTTGGCTCCACACGCTCTCGGCGACACTAAACGCTCTTTTGCCGGAGTGTTGGATGCGCTTGTACGCCGGGCTCTCGCGCGTGTTTCCCCGCTCCTTCAGCGCCAAACTGCTGGCGGTGACCTTCCTGGGCATCCATCTGCCGTTGCTGCTGTTGATCGCCTGGTTGGCATCGCAGAGCGAACTGGACGGGCGCCCGCTGTGGTCGGTGGTCATCGTGGCATTGCTGGCCACGCTGGCTGGCACGGCATTGACCTTGGTCGCGCTGTATCGGCTGCTGGCACCGCTGCGCATCGCCGCCGATGCGCTGGATTCGTATTACGCCGATCAACGCCTGCCCACGCTTCCGGAACAGGGTGACGATGAATTGGGCCGGCTGTTGCGCGGCATCAACCGCAGCCTGCGCGGTATCGATTCCGGCATGCGCGATCTCAAGAAACACGCCTTGTTCGACCCGTTGACCGAAGCGCTGAACCGGCGCGGCTGCGAACAGGCGATGCGCGATTCGGTGATCGCCTCCCAGCGCGAAGGCTGGCCGTTCGTGCTGTTCGTGCTGGACATGGACAACCTCAAGCAGATCAACGACCGTTTCGGCCACCTGGCTGGCGACCGCGTGCTGGTGCGCCTGGTGAACTCGGCCTACGGCTGGTTGGGCGCGCAGGACTGGGTCGGGCGCTGGGGCGGCGACGAATTCCTGATCGGCATCCATGCCAGCGAAGACGAAGCCACGCTCAAGCTCAACCAATGGCTCTCGATGCTCGAACGCGAGGATGCCGACGACGCGCCGCTGCATGTGAGCGCCGGCAGTGCGGTGTGCGAACAGGGGCTGGATGCCACCGAACTGTATCGCCGCGCCGATGCGGCGATGTACCGCGCCAAGTTCTCCGGTGGCCGGCGTCTGGTGCGCGACGGGCACGACGCCCCGCGCGGCCATCCGGTGACCTGACCTGGGCAAGCCGATTGCGGCAGCGCGTGGCAGGCCGTCGCGCGCATGGCCACCGATGGCACGGGCAGGCTGCGGCACGGGGCGCTAAAATGCCCAATTCTCCTTGCTGCGGTGCCGTCGATGCGCTTCCCGTTCCTGTCGCTGTCCCTGGCCGTGTCCATCGCGCTGGCCGGTTGTTCCAATGACTCCACGCCGTCGGCATCCCCCACCGCGCCGGCCGCCACTGCCAAGGCTCCCGTGAAAGCAGACGCCCGCAACCACGACGAAAGTTCCTACGCCCAGCCGCAGATGGTGGTCATCAAGGACCTGGCGCTGGACCTGAAGCTGGATTTCGATGCCAAGCAGATTGGCGGCACCGCCACCTACACGCTGGAGTGGAAGGACAAGGCCGCCAAGCAACTGGTGCTGGACACGCGCGAGCTGAGCATCGCCCAGGTGCAGGCCGACGATGGCAAGGGCGGCCTGTCGCCGCTGCAGTTCGCCCTGGCGCCGGCCGACAAGACCTTCGGCAGCAAACTCACCATCGAAACGCCGAATCAGCCGGGCAAGGTGGTGATCACCTATCACACCGCGCCGACCGCCTCGGGCCTGCAGTGGCTGGAGCCGTCGATGACCGAAGGCAAACAACTGCCTTTCATGTTCAGCCAGTCGCAGGCGATTCATGCGCGCAGCTGGGTGCCGTTGCAGGACACCCCGAGCGTGCGCTTCACCTATAGCGCGCATGTCACCTCGCGCCCGGACGTAATGGTGCTGATGAGCGCCGACAACGACCCCAAGGCGGCACGCGACGGCGATTACAGCTTCAAGATGCCCGAGCCGATTCCGTCCTACCTGCTGGCCATTGCCGCCGGCGATGTGGTGTTCAAGCCGATTTCCGCGCGCTCGGGCGTGTGGGCCGAGCCAGCCATGGCCGACAAGGCCGCCAAGGAATTCGAAGACACCGAAAAGATGATCGGTGCCGCCGAAAAACTCTATGGCCCGTATCGCTGGGGCCGTTACGACATGCTGGTGCTGCCGCCGTCGTTCCCGTTCGGTGGCATGGAAAATCCGCGCCTGACCTTCGCCACGCCCACCGTGATCGTCGGCGACAAGTCGTTGGTGTCGTTGGTCGCGCACGAACTGGCGCATAGCTGGTCCGGCAACCTGGTGACCAATGCCAGCTGGAAGGACATCTGGCTCAACGAAGGGTTCACCACCTACGTGCAGGGCCGCATCACCGAAGCGCTGTACGGCAACGAGATGGCCGAGATGGAGCGCGAGATCGACCAGGGCGATCTGCTGGCCGAAGTCAAAGACATGCCGCCGGCCGACCAGGTACTGGAGTTGCCGCCGCTGGCCCAGCGCGACCCTGACGAAGCATTGAGCCAGGTCGCCTACGTCAAGGGCGCGTGGTTCCTGCAGTTCCTGGAGCAGCGCTTCGGCCGCGAGGCCTTCGACCCGTTCCTGCGCGGCTGGTTCGACGATCACGCCTTCCAGAGCGCCACCACCGACCAGTTCGTCGATTACCTCAAGAAAAATCTGCTGGACAAGCATCCCAACACGGTGAGCGCAGCCGAGGTGGATGCATGGCTGAAGCAGCCGGGCATTCCGGCCTTCGCCGCCAAGGCACGCTCGCGCAGCTTCTCGATCGTGGATACCGCACGCATTGCCTGGAGCGGCAGCGGCACCTTGCCGAACAAGCAGGTCACCGGCGAGTGGGGCACCCAGGAATGGGTGCACTTCCTCAGCGGCATGGGCGCCACGCTCAAGCCCGAGCAGCTCAAGCAGCTGGACGATGCGTACCACTTCACCGGCACGCCGAATGGCGAGATCGCGATGCGCTGGTATCCGCTGGCCATTCGCAGCGGCTACACCGACGCGCGCGCTGCCGCGGGCGAGTTCATCGAGCGCGTCGGCCGTCGCAAGCTGGTGCTGCCGATCTACGCAGAACTGTTGAAGACGCCCGACGGCATCGCGTTCGCCGAACAGGCTTTCGAAAAGGCCAAGCCCAGCTACCACCCGATCACCACCGCATCGGTGGCCGAGATGATCGCCAAGGCGAAGGCGGCGATGCCTGCTGCGGCTCCTGCACCCGCAACCGCACCTGCAGAAAAACCGGCGCCGACGCAGCAGTAGTTCGTCGCGCAACGCAGCGTCGTCAGTTCGGCAGTACGTGCAACACACCGGGAGCCTTGTGCTCCCGGTGTGTTGTCCGAGGACCCGGCGCGAACGTCGGCCGTCGTGCATGCAGCCTGCAACGCCGGGCTGCTATCGTTGCGGTGGTGTCCCACGCCTTTCGGAGTCGACGATGAAGTATCTGCTGAGCGCGGCCTTGTGCGTCGCCGCCTTGAGTGCCTGCACCGACCGCGAGGCGCAACGTCAGGCGCAGGCCACCGCGCAGGCGCAGGCCAAGGAAACCCAGGCCGATGCGCTCGCCAAGCAATACGACGAAGCGGTCAAGGCACAGAACTGGGACATGGCACGTGCGCACGGTGCGGCCTTGATCGAAGGCTACGCCGGCACTGCGGCTGCCACGCGCATCGAACCCGGCTATGCCGATATCAAGGCCAAGGGCGAGCAGGCGCGCGAGCTGCGCCGCATGCAGGCGTTGTGGCAATACTCGCAGGTGCCGGCCAAGGGCGGCACGCAGCGCTCGGCGATGATCGATGCCAAGGAGCGCGTGGATGTGGACGGCAGCGGGCCCAAGCCGGTCAGCCTGGTGTTTCGCGATCATCCGCAGTGGAAGCGCCACAGCTACCTCGTGCTCAAGGCCGGCGATTTCAATTGCTACGGTGGCTGCAAGGTGCAGGTGGCCGCCGATGGCGGAGCACCGCGTGCCATGGCGGCGCACCGCCCGGATACCGACGAAGCCATCGCCATGTTCATCGACGATGACAAAGCGTTGTGGAAGCTCGTGCGCAACGCCAAGCGCATCAGCATCACCTTCCCGGTCAAGGCCGGCGGTACGCGCACCGCAGAGTTCGAGGTCGGCGGCCTGGACACCACGCAGATGCCCGGGTGGAAGTAGGTCGGCTCGCGGTGACATCCTGGCGTCCACCGAACGTGTGTGCGAACCGGTGCAACATGACCGGGTTTGATCGACTGTGCAGTACCCCGATGTGATGGCGCTGCAGCGTATCGGCACTGCGCGTTCGGCGCGGTCAGCGAAGCTGGTGCGCATTCGTTCGGTGGCAAGGGCGAGCGCGCGTTGGAGTGTCCGCGCAAGCACATGCCGACCGCGCGCTACACGCACCGGCTTGGCGGTGCATACAGACGCGTTGTCGAGCGCGTTGGGCGAGGTTGCCGATTGCGCACTGCAGGTTGGCCGCGCCGCCGCCCGCTGCATCGCATCGATCACTTTCATGTCTTTGCACGGATGGACAGCATGACACTCACCACGCGCGCTCCCACGTTGTCCGACTACCGCCATTGGGTCTTCGACATGGACGGCACGCTGACCGAGGCTGCGCACGATTTCGCCTTGATCCGTCGCGTGCTGGACATCCCGCCAGAGGCGGACATCCTGCACCACCTGGCCGCGCTGCCGGCCGACGAAGCAGCGGCCAAGCATGCCTGGTTGCTCGAACACGAGCGCGCGCTCGCCCAAGGCGCACGCGCCGCGCCGGGCGCAGTGGCATTGGTGCACGCGCTGCATGCGGCCGGTTGCCGGCTTGGCATGCTCACCCGCAACGCACGCGAGCTGGCAACGATCACGTTGCAGGCGATCGGTCTGGACGATGCGTTCGCCTGGGACGACATCGTCGGGCGCGACGAGGCTGCCCCGAAACCTGCGCCCGACGGGCTGCACTATTTCGCGCGGCGCTGGTCGGTGCAGGGCAGCGCGCTGGTCATGGTCGGCGATCACCACAATGACCTGGCCTGCGGCCGTGCCGTCGGTGCGTGCACTGTGCTGGTCAATACACCCGGCGACCCCTGGCCCGGTTTCGCCGACTGGCGCCTGCGCGACTGCACGCAGTTGCTCGCGCAATTGGATAGCTAGGAGCTAGGAGCGCGTTGCGCCTGTGCAACGCGGGTAATGCGCACACAGCGGGCATGGGAACGGTTGAATCGCTGCCGACACCATGACGCGTCTTTAAAGGGTGCTCGTCGTATCCGCATCCGCCTTTCGGTTACCCATCTTCTGGCGAAAGAAGACATGCGTGGCCACACCGCGCGATGTGGCCTGCATCGCGCACTGCCCTGCATCAGTGGTGCCACGATTCGAGCTGGTGACATGCTCGAGGTTACCGAGACGACATTCTCGACCGCCTGCACCACCTGTGTCACAGCACGTTCGGCGCAAACTGTGCCAAAACCGTGACAACGCGAAGTGCTCAGCTCGCCGTCATTACTCCCAACCCTTGCTGACTCGACGTGGTGCGGCGCACCAGTTGGCTGGCATGCCGTTTGCTCACGTCTCTCCCGACGTTTCCTGCGTCCGCATCGTAACGGCGGTGAAAGTGGCTGCGTTGCGGGATGTTTCAACCGACTGGTTGTTCAAACGAGAGGGGTAGACGCACATGCACCAATCTTCCTGTCGCAGCGTACCCAGCGCTGCGCTGCTCATGCTTGCGCTGAGCGCCGTTTTGTCTGGCTGCAAGAAAGAAACGCCGACCGAAACTGCAGCGCCGGTAACTGCTGCAGCACCTGCCACCGCGCCCGCCGCTGCACCTGCCGCCACGGTCGACACCGATAGCGAGTTCACCGCCACTGCCAGCAATGCGGACAACTGGGGCGGCGTGGGACGCGACTTCGCACTCACCCGGCATAGCCCGCTGGCCGAGATCAATCGCGACAACGTCAAGAACCTGAAGATGTCGTGGGAGATGAAAACCGACGCCACGCGCGGCCACGAAGGCCAGCCGCTGGTGATCGGCAGCATCATGTACATGGTCAGTGCGTATCCCAACAACGTGTTCGCCATCGATCTGGCCGCGCAGGACGACGGCGGCAAGGTGTTGTGGAAATACACTCCGCAACAGGACGAGCGGTCGGTGGCGGTGGCGTGCTGCGATACGGTCAATCGCGGCGCCTCGTATGCCGACGGCAAGCTGGTGTTCGGCAGCCTCAGCGGCGATGTGATTGCACTCGATGCCAAGACCGGCAAGGAAGTGTGGAAGCAAAAACTCGCGCATCCGGACAAGGGCGAAACCATCACCATGGCGCCGATCATCGCCGACGGCAAGGTGGTTGCCGGCATCAGCGGCAACGAGTTCGGCGTGCTCGGTCGCGTGGCCGCCTATAACCTTGCCGATGGCAAGCAGGCATGGTCCTGCGATGCGGCCGGTACCGACAAGGCGATCTGCCTGGGCCCGGATTTCAACAAGGCCAATCCGCAGCATGGCCAGCTCGGCGATCTGGGCGTCAAGACCTTTCCCAACGAAGAGTGGAAGCGCGGCGGCGGTGCAGCGTGGGGCTGGTACAGCTACGACCCGAAGTTGAAGCTGGTGTACTACGGCACCGGCAATCCGGGCCTGTGGAGCCCGTCGTACCGTTGCGGCAAGACCTCGCAGGAGGAATGCAACAACGGCGAGCATGACAACAAATGGTCGATGACCTTGTTCGCCCGCAAGATCGATACCGGCGAGGCGGTGTGGGGCTACCAGAAGACTCCGTTCGACCAGTGGGATTACGACGGCATCAACGAGCCGATCCTGGTGGACCTGAGCATCGACGGCAAGCAGGTTCCCTCGGTGGTGCAGTTCGACCGTAACGGCTTTGCCTACGTGCTCGATCGGCGCGATGGCACGCTGCTGCGCGCGCACAAGTTCGTGCCGGCCAACTGGGCCGAACGCATCGACATGAAGACCGGTCGCCCGGTCAAGGTGGCCGCGCATTCGCCGCTGGAACGCGGCAAGAAAGTGCAGGCCTTCCCCTCGGCGATGGGCGGCAAGGACCAGCAGCCGTGTTCGGTGGATCCGGCCAATGCGGCGGTGTTCTTCTGCGGCACCAATAACTGGCACATGGAGCTGGAACCGCAGGAGCGCGGCAACACCATGATGGGTCTGCCGTACGTGTTCGCCAACGTGATGATGAAGCCGAACGAGCCGGGGGCGCTGGGCATCGTCAAGGCGTTCGACGTGGTGGAAGGCAAGTCCAAGTGGGAGATCAAGGAGAAGTACCCGGTGTGGAGCGGCACCCTGGTCACCGACGGCTGGTTGGTGTTCTACGGCACGCTGGACGGCTGGTTCCGCGCCGTGGACAAGGACACCGGCAAGAAGCTGTGGGAGACCAAGTTGCCGTCCGGCGTCATCGGTAATCCCATCGCCTACAAGGCCAACGGTCATCAGTACGTGGCGGTGTTCTCCGGTATCGGCGGGTGGATCGGCTTGCCGGTCACGGCGGGCCTGGATCCGTCCGATCCGTATGGCGCGCTGGGTGCGGCGGGGCTGGCGTTCGGTGCGGGCTTCGACAAGATTCCGCTCGGCGGCATGGTCCACAGCTTCCGCATCGATGGCGCCGGCAAGACCGTGACCGCCACTGCCACTGCCACTGCGGCCGCAGGCGGCGGTACCGCCAATGCAGCAGCGAAGACGGCACGATGACCTGCATGCAAGGCGTTGGACGCGCACCTCGGCCGCTTGCTGCCGGCGTGCGCGGCATCACCCGGCACCTGCAGCAGGTGCTGGTGCTGTGCAGCCTCGGACTCGTCGCCGCAGGCTGCACACGCGAGCCGTCTTCACCGACGGCTCGCGCTTCTCATTCGGATGCGGTGCCCGCTGCGGCGCCGGCACCAACCACCTCGCCGGCAACAGCGCCGGCCGCGGCCTCTGCGCCGCCGCCAGCACCGGACCCGCATGTGCTGCGCGTCTGCGCAGACCCGGGCAACATGCCGTTGTCCAACAAGGCCGGCGAGGGCTTCCAGAACAAGATTGCGCAGGTCGTGGCCGATGCCATGGGCCGGCGCCTGGAATACGAGTGGCGCACCTATTACCAGCGCGGGCTGGCACGCAGCACGATCAACGCGGGCCGTTGCGAGGTGCTGATGGACCTCAACAGCGATTTCGAGCAAGGGCTGACCACACGTCCGCTCTATCGCTCTACCTATGTATTGGTCACACGCAAAGGCCTGAATGTGCGGCCAGCGTCGCTGGACGACCAGGCGTTGAAAAAGCTGCGACTGGGCGTGTTCCAGAGCTCGCCTGCGCGTCAGGCGCTGTACGAGCATGGCATCAGCGGTGAGGTGCAATACCTGTTCTACGATTCGGCCACCGCGCCGGAAGAACACCCCGGCAAGCTGGTCGAACGGGTCGCTGCCAACCAGCTGGATGCGGCCGAATCCTGGGGCCCTGTGGCCGGGTATTACGCACAGCGCAACAGTCTGGGAATGGTGCCCTTGAACACCATCGACGATGCGGTGCTGGAGTATTCGATGGCCTGGGCGGTGTCGCGCAAGAACGCAGACCTGCGCGATGCGTTGAACACGGCGCTGCAGCAGAGCGCGGCAAAGATCGACGAGATTCTGCGCAGGTATCACGTGCCGCTGGTGCGCTGCAGCGACTGCGTGGTGGCCGGCGATCTGGCATCGCACGGGCCGTATGTCACACCGGCACCGGCATCCACTGCCCCCAGCCCGGCGGCCTCGTCGCAAGAGTTGGCGCAGCTGCAATTGCGCATCGCCGAGGGTGCAGACCCGAACCAGGAACTTTCGCATGCACTGGATGCGGGTGACGCGGTGCGTGCGGCATGGCTGCTGCGCCATGGCGCCGATGCCAATCACGCGAACCTACTCGGGGAACCGCCGTTGCACCAGGCTATCCGCAACCAGGAGCCGGATCTGGTCGGCCTGCTGCTGGATGCCGGCGCACGCCTGGAGGCGCGCGACGCCAGCGGCTGGACCGCGCTGATGAAAGCTGCCTGGGCCAACGATGCCGGCAGTGTCGGCAGGTTGCTGGCCAAGCGCGCGCCGGTGGACACCGTATCCAGCGACGGCTGGAGCGCGCTGGAGCTTGCGGTGTCCTATGCCGACGTGGGCGTGGTGCAGGCGCTGCTGGACAAGGGCGCCAATGTGCGGCGCGCCAATCCCACCGGATTCACGCCGGTGATGTTTGCGGTGGCACGTGACGACCCGG
Source organism: Xanthomonas phaseoli pv. dieffenbachiae (assembly GCF_008639345.1). NCBI lineage: Bacteria > Pseudomonadati > Pseudomonadota > Gammaproteobacteria > Lysobacterales > Lysobacteraceae > Xanthomonas > Xanthomonas phaseoli. The sequence continues at coordinate 648,250 of NZ_CP041380.1, forward strand.
CCATTCTGGAGGCCGTGCTGGCGCGTGGCGCCGAGGTCAACCACGCCAATCAAGCCGGCGTCACGGCGCTGATGCTGGCTGCCGCGGCCGGGCGCGAAGCAGTTGCCAAGCGCCTGCTGGCCGCAGGTGCCGACCCGTCTGCACGCAACCGCGAAGGCAAGACCGCTGCGGACCTGGCGCAGGCACGTGGCGACACCGCACTGGCCAGGCGACTCGCCGAGGCCCGGCGCCCAAATGATTGCGTCACCCGTCGCGTGCACCCGGATGCGCGGCGTTCCCTCCGATCAAAAAGGTTCGTTCATGCGCACGTCCATCCAACGTTATCTCGATCGTTCCGCCCGCGCACCGCTGTGCGCTTTGATGCTCAGCGTGGTGCTGGCGGGATGCGGCAAGGACGCACCGCCGGCACCGGCCGCCGCTGCGCCGCCACCGCCACCGCCGGCCGCCAGCGCACCAGCGCCTGCGCCAGTGGCCGGCAGCGCAGCGCCTGCGTCCTCACCCGCTGCTGCGATGCCAAACCTTGCAGCCGGACCTGCGCCGGATCCGGCCACGCCGGCCACGCCGCCCGCCACGATCGTGCCGATTCCCAAGGGGCCCGAGGTCAAGGTCACGCCCGAACTGGTCGCCGAAGGCAAGAAGATCTATTTCTCGGCCGGCTGCAATGCCTGTCACGGCGGGACCGGCGGCGGTGGCATGTGCCCGCCGTTGACCAACGACATCTGGGTGTACGGCAGCGACGACGACACCCTGCGTACGCTGATCAATGAAGGCACCGCGGCCATGATCACCCACGGCAAGACCCGCGTCGGGCACGAAAAAGTCGTCGGGCAGATGCCGCCGTTCGCACCGGTGCTCAAGCCCGGCGATACCGAAAAATTGCTGGCCTTCATCCACTCGATCAACAAGACCGCGGGCAAGGCGCAATGAGGCCAGTGTGCGCTCCCTGGCCGCGCGGGTTGGCAGCAGCGCTGCTGGGCATGCTGTTGTTGGCCGGCTGCCAGCGCGACGCTGCCATGCCGGCCTCCACCGCCGCACCCGCGACGACGGGCAACGCGACACCGGCGCCGGCAACGCCGCCGGTGTTTGCGTATGTGCCCAATCAACGCAGCGGCACCGTCTCGGTGATCGATACGCACACCGATACCGTGGTGCGTACGCTCAGCGCGCAGGGCCAGCTCGGCAAGCGCTTGCAGCAGCTATTGCCCGGCCCGCAGGGGCATCTGTACCTGATCGATGCCGAGCATCACCGGTTGGTCGAACTGGATGTCGCAAAAGATGCGGTGTTGCGCAGCGTGGACATCGGCGAGAACGCCGAAGGCATCGCGTTGTCGCCGGACGGTAGGCAGTTCGCGGTCTGCGTGGAAGGCCAGAATCAGGTGACGCTGATTGATGCGGCGCACTTCATCGTGCAGCAGGTGATCGCCACGCGCGGGCAGGCGCCGGAGCATTGTGCCTACACCCCGGATGGCAAGTGGTTGCTCACCAGCAATGAAGGTTCCAACGACATGGACCTGATTGAGCTGGCCACGCATCGATCACGCGGCGTGGTGGCCACCAGCGGCCATCCGCGCGGCATGGCGTTCGCACCCGACGGGCGCAGCGTGTACATCGCCCAGGAAACCGCCAACGTGGTGGACGTGATCGACCTGCAGACACGTCGACGTCGCGCCAGTCTGCCGGCCGGCGTGCGCACCGCCGGCGTCGCGCTGTCGGCCGACGGCACGCGGCTGTATGCCTCCAATGGCGGCGCCGGCACGGTCAGCGTGATCGATCTCAATACCGCATGCAGCCTGGCCGAGATTCCGGTTGGTCAGCGCCCGTGGAATCCGGCGCTGACCCCGGCCGGCGACAAGCTCTACGTCGCCAACGGGCGTTCCAACAGCGTGAGCGTGATCGACACCGCCAGCTTGCGCGAACTCAAACAGATCCCCGTCGGCGAGCTGCCGTGGGGCGTGATCATCGCGCGCTGAGCGGCCGGCAGGCCGACGCGCGTCAGGGAGGCCGGATGAAGACACGCGCTGCGGTGGCCTGGGGTCCGCACCAGCCGTTGACCATCGAAGAGGTGGACCTGCAGCCGCCGCGTCCCGGCGAGGTGCTGGTGCGTCTGGTCGCCACCGGCATTTGCCATGGCGACGCGCATGCGTTGGCGCATGGCCCTGCCGGCAGCTTTCCGGCGATCCTGGGGCAGGAGGGCGCCGGCGTTGTCGAAGACGTCGGGATCGGCGTGACCGGCGTGCGGCCCGGCGATCACGTGATTCCGCTGTACATGCCCGAATGCGGCGTGTGCAAGTTCTGCCGGTCCGGCCGTACCAATCTGTGCCAGGCGATTCGCAGCAGCCAGGAACGTGGGCTGATGCCCGACGGCAGCAGCCGGTTCTCGTTGCGCGGACGGCCGATCCTGCATCACATGGGCACCAGCACGTTTTCCGAACACACAGTGTTGCCGGAGATTGCAGTCGCACGCATCCATCCGGATGCGCCGTTGGAGCAGGCCTGCCTGCTCGGCTGCACGGTCACCACCGGCGTGGGTGCGGTGCTCAACAGCACGCATGTGCGGCCGGGCGATTGCGTGGCGGTGTTCGGGCTGGGCGGCATCGGATTGTCGGTGATACAGGGTGCACTGCTGGCGCAGGCCGGCCGCATCATCGCGGTGGATATCGACCCTTCGAAATTCGCGCTGGCACGCACGCTGGGCGCCACCGATTGCCTGGATCCGCGCGACTACGGTGCGCCGATCCAGCAGGTGATCGTGGACCTGACCGATGGCGGCGCCGACCACAGTTTCGAGTGCGTCGGCGATGTCGGTGCGATGCGGGCGGCGTTGGAGTGCTGCCACAAGGGCTGGGGCGAGAGCGTCATTCTGGGCGTGGCCGACGACACGCAGGAAATCAGCACGCGCCCGCTCCAACTGGTCACCGGGCGGGTGTGGCGCGGCAGCGCCTTTGGTGGCGTCAAGGGCCGCAGCGAGTTGCCCGGTTATGTCGAACGCTATCTGCACGGCGACATCCAACTGGCGCCGTTGATCACGCGCACGCTGGCGCTGGACGACATCAACCAGGCGTTGGCGGACCTGCGTGCGGCACGCGGCATCAAATCCATCGTGGTGTATTGAAGGAGACGCACATGGCAGCAGGCAGAGGCAGGATAGCGACGTCGCACCGGCATGTACTGGCAGGCGCATGTACGGTGGCCTTGCTTGCACGCAGCGCCCTGGCCGTTGCAGCGGATGCACCGCAAGTCACCTGGTTGGACCGTATCGAGGTGACCGCCACGCCGATCCCCGGCACCACCATCGATGCGGCGCAACTGCCGTACATGGTGCAGTCGGCAAGCAACGCCGCACTGTCGCGTGGACGCAGCAACAACCTGAGCGATCTGCTGCAGCGCCGCTTCGTCGGCGTGGACGGCAACGACGTGCAGGGCAGCGCGTTCCAGAACGATCTCACCTTTCATGGCTTTCGTGCCTCGGCGCTGCCGGGTGCTTCGCAAGGGGTGTCGGTGTATCTGGATGGCGTGCGCTTGAACGAACCGTTCGCCGATATCGTCAGCTGGGACATGCTGCCCGAAGCGGCGATCAGCACCGTGACGCTGATGCCCGGCTCCAACCCGTTGTTCGGGCCGAACACGCTGGGCGGGGCGGTGGTGCTGTCTACCGCGTCCGGGCTGGCCGCGCCCGGATTACAGGGGGAAGCGAGCATCGGCAGCGGCGCGCGCAAGCGGCTGGATGCCAGTTACGGCGTCGCCAGCGCCACCGGCTGGCACGGCTTTGTTGCGGTGACCGGCTTCGATGAAAACGGCTGGCGGGCGGCCTCCGAAGGCCGGCTTGGCAGCGTGTTCGGCAAGGTCGGTAAGCAAGGCGAGCAAACCGATTGGAGCCTGTCGTTGCTGCACGGGCGCAGCCGTTTGATCGGCAATGGTCTGCTGCCGGATACACGCTACACCGACGAAGGTCCGGAGCAGGGCCTGTACCGCGCCGATCGGCGTTCGGTGTACACCTCGCCGGATCTCACTCGCAATCGCAACACGTTATTGACCGCGCAGCTGGATCATCGTTTCGACGAAGACACCGCAGTGCACGCCCTCGCTTACTCGCGCGCCGGGCGCCGCGACACCGTCAATGGCGATATCGGCCAGGACTACGAGGAATTCGTCGAAGAGTGCGCCTCCGGTTACGCGGCCGATGGCAGCGCACTGGATGCCGATTGCGATGTTTCTCGCACCGATGCCGAGACGCTGCACACCGGCGCGCTCAACACCACCCAGATGCGTCAGCAAGCACAAGGCGTTGCGCTCAATCTGAGCAGGCAATGGGGCGCGCATGCGCTCACCGCTGGCGTCACCTTCGATCGTGGCCATGTGCGTTATCGGCAATTCGCCCGCGATGGCTGGGTGCAGCCCGACCGCTCGGTCGTTGCAGATCCCGCGACCGACCGTGCGTTCTTTTCCGGCGTGCGCGGCAGTACGCAGACATTGGGCGTGTTCCTCGCCGACACCTGGGCGCTGGACGATGCCACTCATCTCACCGCCGCAGTGCGCTGGAATCATGTGGTGGTGGACAACATTCTTTCCACCGCCGACGACGGCGACCGCCCACGCGAGCGTTTCGTTTATGCCAAAGCCAACCCGTCGCTGGGTCTGACCCATCGGCTCGCGTCGGCGGTGACGCTCTACGGCTCGGTCGCGCAGAACAGCCGTGCGCCCACCGCCATCGAATTGGGCTGCGCCGATCCCACCCAGCCGTGTCGGTTGCCGACCGGTCTGCAGGCCGACCCACGCCTGGAGCAGATCATCTCGCGCACCTACGAACTGGGCGTGCGCTGGACGCCATCGGCCGATCGCAATGCCACGCTATCGGTCTACCGCGCCGACAATCGCGACGACATTCTGTTCTTGCGCGCACCGGACACGCAGTTGGGTTACTTCGACAATGTCGGCCGCACGCGTTATCAGGGCGTGGATGCGGCGCTGCATCTGCGCAGCGGGGATTGGCAGTGGTCGGCCGGCTACAGCTACCTGGATGCCACTTACCGCAGCGATGGCCAATTGCTGTCCGGCGAGCGTGTGATCGCGCTGCGGCCGGGACTGCGGATCGCCGCGCTACCGCGGCACAACCTCAAGCTCGGCATGGAGTGGCAACGCGATGCGCTGACGCTGGGCGTGGGCGTGCGTGCGGTCTCCGGGCGGGTGGCCAGCGGCAACGAAGATGGCCAGGTCGACAATGCCGAAGAAGGCGAGGCCGCGCCCGAGCGTCTCGACATCGGCACCGCCGGCTATGCCCTGGTCGACCTGCAGGCGCGCTGGACCATCAACGCACGGGTGTCGCTGTTCGCCCGGATCGACAACCTCTTCGACCGCCATTACGCCACCTATGCCGCGGTGGCCGAAGACGTGTTCCCCGACGGCGAACTCGCACGCCCGCAGGATGCGCCAGTGGAAACCGGTCCGGCCCGGTTTCTCGCACCGGGGGTGCCCCGGCAGTACCTCATCGGCCTGCGCTGGGCGCTTTGAAGCGGGAAATCGGGAATGGGGAATCGGGAATCGGGAATGGATAAAAGCAGTGCGCTGACGCTCTACGATTCCCCATTCCCCATTCCCCATTCCCGATTCACCCGGTCTCCAGCCCGTGCTTGCGCAACTTGCGATACAGGGTGTTACGGCTGATGCCCAGGGCGTCGGCGGTGCGGCTGACATTCCAGCGGTGGCGTTCGAGTTGTTGCTGCAGCACCAGCCGCTCGGCCTGATCCAATGCAACGCGGCCGGGCATATCGTCGGCCGCGACCGCACGCGCATCGACCAGGCAAGGTGCGCTGCCCGCGTCGACGATCTCCTGTGGAAGATTCGGCAGGCGAATCACCTCGTCACTGCACAGCACGGCCGCCGTGCGCAGCACATTGCGCAATTGGCGCAGGTTACCCGGCCAGGCGTAGCTGAGCAGCTTGTGCAGCGCATCTTCGCTGATGCGCACGCTGCGCTCGCTGTTTTCCTCGCGCAGCAGGGTGCGGATCAGCTCGGCCTTGTCGCTGCGTTCGCGTAGCGGCGGCAGGTGCAGCACCACACCGTTGAGGCGGTAGTACAGGTCCTCGCGGAATTCGCCGGCGGCCACCATCTGCGCCAGGTCGCGGTGGCTGGCGCTGATCACGTGCAGTTCCAGCGGCATCGCCCGGTCGCTGCCCAGCGGGGTCACGCTCTGTTCTTCGAGCACGCGCAGCAGTCGCGTCTGCAGCGGCAGCGGCATGTCGCCGATCTCGTCCAGGAATAAGGTGCCGCCGCTGGCCTGCAGCAGCTTGCCGTGGCGGCCTTCGCGCGCAGCATCGGTGAACGCGCCGCGCGCGTAGCCGAACAGTTCGCTCTCGATCAGCGCCTCGGGGATCGCCGCACAGTTCACCGCCACGAACGGCCGCGCCGCCCAGGGCGAGCCGCGGTGAACCGCCTTGGCGAACTCCTCCTTGCCGGTGCCGGTGGCGCCGCACAGCAGGATCGACACGCGATGCGCGACCAGCTTCAGCGCGTTGTCCAGGTTGTGGCGCATGCGCGGATCGGAGCCGACGTGTTCGCGTGCGTAAGTCGCCTCGCCCTCGCCGGCGGGAGTGGCGTGCGCGCCGCCAGCAACCACGTTGCGGCGCGGCGGCTGCGCCAGGGCGAAGAAGCGGCGTCCGTGGCAGGCACAGCGGATCGACCAGAGCGTGCTGGCAGCATTGCGCGCACGCTGCTCCACGGTGTCGAAATCCAGCTGCATCACCTGCGAGATGTCGCGCCCGACCAGCAGGCTGCGATCGCCCTTGCCGAGCTGTTCCAGCGCTGCTTCGTTGACGGCCAGCACGCAGCCGTCGTTGTCGATCGCCATCAGCGCCTCGTGCAGCAGGCCGGCGAACTCCGGGCGGCTGTGGAAGCGCAGGATCCACGCATGCCGGTACTGCTCCAGGAAATACGAACGCGCGATCTGTGCCGCCGACATGCGCACCAACGCGCTGGTGTGGCGCTGTACCAGCTTGGTGTCGCGCGCGTCCGGCGTGGACGCATCCAGCACCGCCAGCAATTGCCCGTGCGGGTCGAGGATTGGCGCACCGCTGCACGACAGCGGCAGGTGCCGTGCCAGGTAATGCTCGCCGCGGTGCACGCCGAGCGCGCTGCGCTCTACCGCGCAGGTGCCGATCCCGTTGGTGCCCTGGTAGCGCTCGGCCCAGCTGGCGCCGCAGAACAACCCGGTCTGGCGGAATTCGCGCAACAGTGCCGGGTCCTGCACGCTGTGCAGCAAGGTCGCCTCGGCGTCGGCGAACACCACGGCGTAGCCGCCGCCAGCGATCTGCTCGTAGAGGTTCTCCATCTCCACCTTGGCGATGCGCAGCACTTCTTCCAGCCGCTGCTGGCGCTCGCGCAGGCCGCTGCCGTCGTGGACCATCGGCAACGGGGTAGCATCCGGACTCAGCCCATACTCGTCCAGGCAGCGCTGCCACGAGCGCGCCAGCGCCGGCGGCAGCGGTTCGATCTGGCGGAAGCGGCGCATCCGCGCCAGCAACGCGGACTCGGCCTCGGCAGCGGACGTGGGCCCGGCCGTGGCCTGCAGGAGGTTGGCGACAGTCACTTCCGACACGTGGCGCTTCCTCGGTCCCTACCCGGGGCCAGAGCGGCAGTGACGCATAAACCGGGGCGCGGCTCAAACCGCGGTGCAGCAAACGCCGGGATTGCAGATGCGTTGAATCGGATCGGCAGCGAGGTGGCGCGACGAATACCGCCGCTTAGCACGGCTGCGGCATGCGCCTGCCGTCCTACGCCATTGCTGGACCACCGCGGTTGGGCACGTCCATGCCGCGTTCCAGCTCGGCTTGCCTGGCTTGTTGCAGCTCCTTGCCGATCGCCAGGTTTGCCGCCTGCAGCTTCTGGTCCGATTGCTCCACCGGAGTGTTGAGCGCCTGCTCAACGTTCACCGCGGCGCGCTTGTGCGCTGGATCGCGCGGGTCGCCCTGCACAACGACCAGGTAACCCTTGCTGCTCAACGTCACCTCGTCCGCGCGATCCAGCGCGTTGGACGCAAGCGGGAAGTCGTTGTGCGCAGACAGCCCGCGGTTGTCCCGGCAGGCGGCCAGGGCCGCTCGACTCAATCGCTCGCTGGCCTCGTCGTAGGGTTTGCCGATGTCTTTGTCGATCTTGCCGACGCCATCGCGGATCTGGTTGAGCAGGGTGTGGTTCTGGTGATCGGGATCGTTGGGGTTCGCTGGTGCCAAACGCTGTGGCGCCGGGCTTGCAGGAACCGGTGTTTCCTGCGCGTCACGCCGCTCGCGCAGTTGCGCCGGTGTTGGCACATGCAGCAACGTGTCGGTCGTGCCGTTCTTGCTCACCTTCAAGTCGACGCTTTGATCGGCATTGCCGACGCGCTTGACGTCGCCACGTTCCACCGCGCTCCACTTGCCGCCGACGAAGGCCGTGCCATGGCCGTTGCCGTCGAAGACCGCGAACTCGTTGTCCGCGCCGAACAGGCTGGACGACTGTGCAGACACCTTGCCGCTCTTGTTCTTGACGTTGTAGCCGAAGGACGTGTCCTGATCTAGCGCAACGATCAGCCTCTGCGCCTGTCCGTTTTGCAGGAACAAGGTCTTGATCGCGTCGTACTGGTGACGCGCATCGGGATGCGCGGTGTCGTTCTTCAAGTCGATCGGGCTGCGCAGCGGATCGGCAGCAACCGCATTGAATGCGTCGTGCAGCGGGTTGCCTGGCTGTGCTGCACGCAGCTTGTTGAAGACCTCGGTGCCGGCGAGCGCATGATGGACCCCGGTCTCGATGTAGTCGGGAATGTCCTTGCCGTCCTTGACCTTGTTCGGCAGCATCGCATCGACCTTGCTGACCACCTCGTCCACGCTGGTCAGGCTGCCGTCCTTGATCCCATTGATGATCTTCGGGTACTGGCCCTTGCCCGCCTGGTTCTCCAACTTCATGACCACGGTCGCGAACTTGGCTTGGTCGTCGAGGCTGGCATTCTTGTAGAGATCGGTCTGTTGCAGCTGGTGCAGCGCGCCGCCCGGGTCCTTGTTGCCGTCACCTGGACGCATCAGGCGCTCGACCTGCGTTCGGTCATGAGCGTGCACGAAGCTCACCCCGTCATCGGACGCCAGGAACTTGTCGAGGTTGCCGCGCACCGTTTCGTCCAGCGCGCGATTGTTGTCCGCCTTGATGGCCTTGCCGTCGCGTTGCAGGTCGGTGGTGGTCTGGGCCTTTTCGCTTTCCGACAGCGTCAGGCTCGGCGTCTGCTTTGCGGCCCAGGTCTGATAGGCGGACACCAGGTCGGCGGCCACCTCCGGGTGTGCGCCGAAGTCGGTCTGCAGCGTGCCGATGGTGAAGCCGCTGTTCCCTACCGGCGTCATCTTGCCGTTGGCGGTGGTGCCGGCGAAGGACAGGTGGTAGGCCACGTTCTTGGGGCCGATGCTGCCCTCGGACGACACGCCGATCGCGAAATACGCCAGCGTCTTCAGTTCGGTATCGCTTAATTGCGGCTTGGTCGTGGTCGTGCCGTTACTTGGGTCTGCCATGTCCGTTCTCCTTAACGTTGTGCACCCTTCGATGGCGATCCGCGCTAGCCCGCCGCGCCGTCGCCGCAGAGTTTGAGGTTGGTGCGCGCAGCGTGGATCACCCCCAGGTAATCGTCGATGATCGCGGGGCTCATGCCGTCGGTGATGGCCTCATCGCTGCGTCTGGCGTCGTCGCGGTAGGGCGCCAGTGCCTCCAGGCACCGGGCATCGTCGCCTAGCCTGTGCTGGGTGATGGCGTAATCGTTGCGAATCGCCCCTTCGTCGCTGAAGCTGGAAGTGGCCAGGCAACTACGGTAAAGCGGCGCCAGTGTCGTCTCTGCTTTCACATAGTCCTTTTGATCGTAGAGCGACTGGAACGCTTTGCGCGTGCGCTGCATGGCTGTCGGTTCGCAAGTCGCCGCCAGCGGCAGGTAATCGCCTTCGAAGCTGCCATTGCCGCCGCAATACTCCCGACACGCGTTTTCGCTGCCGCTCGCGGCGCGGATCGCGGCGCCTGCCCCAGCCTTGGCGATCTCCAGGGCGCAGGCGCCCGGACGATCGCCGTCGTATACCGCCGCCTGGGTGTCGCGCAACTTGCCATTGAAGCTGCAACTGGCATCGGCGTTGAGCGTTTCCAGCGAGAAGCTGGCGGTATCTTGCGCCTCGGGCACTATCGTGAGCTGCCCCCAGCCGCGCTCTGTGGCGTAGTGGCCTGGCGAAGGCAGCTGTGGCGCAGTCGTGGTGTTCGCGGGCGCAGCGGGCGAAGGGATGGCGCCAGCGTGCCCGATCTCGGTGGGGATTGAAGCAGCGGGGGAAGATGGCTGCCCGGCGTTGCCGCATCCGCACAAGGTGGCGATGCACAGCGCCAGGCAAAGGCGGACAGCGTTGTTCGCCTGGGTCAGGTTTCCGCTGGACGGAACACACACATTTCCCATGGCATCCTCCATTGACGCGAACCCGACGAGCCTATTCCCTCGTCAGCGCCTCGGCAAGCGAAGCAGGGCGCCCGGTCGGCGTTACAACGCGTAGCCGAACTGCTGCTTGAACTGGTCGTTGAACTCGGCGAAGTCGAAGCGCTGGTTCTGGGTGCCCGGGTGTTCCACTTTCAGCGCCCCCATCAGGTTGCCCATGCGGCCGATGGTCAGCCAGTCGTAGCCGCCCTGGATGCCGTAGATCAGCCCGGCGCGGAATGCATCGCCGCAGCCGGTCGGATCCACCACGCGGCGCTCGTGCGCCGGCGGAATGTCGTAGGTTTTTTCCGGCGTATGCACCAGCGCGCCCTTCGGGCCCTGCGTGGTGATGTAGGCCTGCACGCGCGAGACGATGTCTTTTTCGTCCCAGCCGGTGCGCTCTGCAACAGGTTCGACTCGTAGTCGTTGACCACCACGTACTGCGCCTGTTCGATGAACTGGCGCAGCTCCGGGCCGTTGAACAAGGGCATTGCCTGGCCGGGGTCGAAAATGAAAGGAATGCCGCCGGCAGCGAACTCTTCCGCGTTCTGGATCATGCCTTCGCGCCCGTCCGGGCCGACCAGGCCCAGGCTCACGCCCGGCACATCCTTCACGTGGTTTTCGTAGCTGCGCATCATCGCGCCCGGATGGAAGGCGGTGATCTGGTTGTTGTCGTGGTCGGTGGTAATGAACGCCTGCGGGGTGAACAGGTCCTCGATGATCTTCACCCGCGACAGGTCGATGCCCAGCGTTTCGAAGTGTTCGCGGTACGGGCCGAAATCCTGGCCGACCGTGCCCATCGGGATCGGCGCGCCACCGAGCAGATGCAGGTTGTAGGCGATGTTGCCGGCGCAGCCGCCGAACTCGCGGCGCATGCGCGGCACCAGGAACGACACATTCAGGATGTGCACCTTGTCCGGCAGGATGTGGTTCTTGAACTGGTCCGGAAACACCATGATGGTGTCGTAGGCGAGGGAACCACAGATCAGTGCGGACATCGAGTCGGGCCTTTGCGTTGGGAAAACCCGCCAATTGCCGGGCATGGCAGCGGGACGGCGCGTGCGCCGCGGCGCAAAGGGTAACGGCTGCGGCCGATCAGGGCCAGAACCGCATGCCATGGCCGGCGTGACCGCCACATGAAAACGGGGGCGAAATCGCCGATTTTTCCTTGCTCACCCCGGGGGGGATTGCTAGGCTAGCCGACTTCGTTTTCTGCCCAAAATTTCGCCAGTCTGGCGGCGGGCACGCGACTTACCCAGGAACGACTCCCTCGATGTTCAAGAAACTCCGCGGCATGTTCTCCAACGACCTGTCCATCGATCTGGGCACGGCCAATACGCTGATCTACGTGCGCGGACAGGGCATCGTGCTGAACGAGCCGTCGGTGGTTGCGGTGCGTCAGGATCGTGCAATCGGCGGCACCCGCTCGGTCGCTGCAGTCGGTGCGGAGGCCAAGCAGATGCTCGGCCGTACCCCCGGCCACATCACCACCATCCGTCCGATGAAGGACGGCGTCATCGCCGACTTCACCTACACCGAGGCGATGCTGAAGCACTTCATCAAGAAGGTGCATAAATCGCGCTTCCTGCGCCCCAGCCCGCGCGTGCTGGTGTGCGTGCCGGCTGGCTCCACGCAGGTCGAGCGCCGCGCCATCAAGGAATCCGCGGAAGAGGCCGGTGCGCGCGATGTCTACCTGATCGAAGAGCCGATGGCGGCAGCGATCGGCGCCGGCATGCCGGTGACCGAGGCGCGCGGTTCGATGGTCATCGACATCGGCGGCGGCACCACCGAAGTGGCGGTGATCTCGCTCAACGGCATCGTGTATTCGCAGTCGGTGCGTGTGGGTGGCGACCGTTTCGACGAGTCGATCACCAACTACGTGCGGCGTAACCACGGCATGCTGATCGGTGAAGCCACGGCCGAGCGCATCAAGCTGCAGATCGGCTGCGCCTACCCGCAGGACGAGGTGCAGGAGATGGAAATCTCCGGCCGTAACCTCGCCGAGGGCGTGCCGAAGATGATCAAGATCAACTCCAACGAAGTGCTCGAAGCGCTGCACGAGCCGTTGTCGGGCATCGTCTCGGCAGTGAAGCTGGCGCTGGAGCAGACCCCGCCGGAACTGTGCGCCGACGTCGCCGAGCGCGGCATCGTGCTCACCGGTGGCGGCGCGCTGCTGCGCGACCTGGACCGCCTGATCTCCGAAGAAACCGGCCTGCACGTGCAGGTGGCCGACGACCCGCTCACCTGCGTGGCCCGCGGCGGCGGCCGTGCGCTGGAGTTGGTGGACATGCATGGCAATGAGTTCTTCGCGCCGGAGTAATGGAGCTGGGAATGGGGAATCGGGAATGGGGAATCATGAAGGCATTCCCCGCCTACGGCCCTGAGCGGTTGCGACGCGATCCCGCCCCTGTGAGTTTTCGCCTCAATCGTCTCGGGGACAGCCGACTGCTTCCCGATTCCCCATTCTCGATTCCCCATTCTCGATTCCCCATTCTCGATTCCCCATTCTCGATTCCCCATTCTCGATTCCCCATTCCCGGCCCTGACAGTGCCCTCCTACGCCGGTCCTCCCGTCGCCTCCCGTCCGGGCGAAGTCACCTCCACGCTGCGGCTGCTGGTCTATCTGGTGCTGGCGGTGGTGCTGATCGCGCTCGATAGCCGCGGTGGTTGGCTGAGCCAGGTCCGCATGCAGGCCAATCTGTTGATCCAGCCGATCTGGGCGGTGGCCGGGCTGCCGGGACGCATCGGCTCGCAGGTGCGCGACAACGCCGCAACGCATGCGCAACTGGTGGAAGAGACCCGGGATCTGCGCAATCAGCTGTTGGTCGCCAATGCGCGCCTGACCCGGTTGCAGACTGCGGCCCTGGACAACGCGCAACTGCGCGAACTGCTCAACGTGGCCGAGCGCCGCGGCCTGGATGTGCAACTGGCGCCAATCCTGAACATCGATCTGGATCCGACGCGCCAACGCCTGCTGCTGGACGCCGGCAGCCGCGAAGGGGTGGTGCTGGGCCAGGCGGTGATCGACGCTGGCGGCCTGATGGGGCAGGTGATCGAAGTCACTCCGCTGCATTCCACCGTGTTGCTGCTCACCGACCCCGACCACGCGGTGCCGGTCAGCGTGGCGCGCAATGGCGTGCGGCTGATCGTCTACGGGCGCGGCGACCGCCTGGAACTGCGCGACATCCCGCTCAGTGCCGGCGTGCAGGTGGGCGATGAAATCGTCACCTCGGGCCTGGGTGGCCGCTTCCCGGCCGGCTTCCCGGTCGGCAAGGTCTCCGAATTGCATCCCGACGATACCCACGCCTTCCTGGTCGGCGAACTGACCCCGGCCGCCAAGCTCGATCGTGGCCGCGATGTGTTGCTGCTGCGTGCCGGAAAGCCGTTGCGCGTCGTGCCCGGGGCCGAGAATGGGGAATCGGGAATGGGGAATGGCAACGGCAACGGCAACGCCGCTGCGTCAGTGAATGCGCCGGTGACCGCGACACCGCGCACTCCGGCGGCCGATGGCTCCAACGCAGTGGTCGATCCGGCCCGTACGACAGCGGGCATCGGGACCGCACCCCGCTCGCAACCGACGCCGGCACCTGCCGCGTCCGGCGCCTCAGGCGCGCAGCCAGCAGGGGTAGGGACCGGCGACTCGGGAACTAGGAACGGCAGCAGCGCGCCAGCGCCAGCGGGTCGGGCGCCAACTACCGCACCGACGCGTGGCGCTGCCTCTAACGATTCCCGACCCCAGACTTCCGATTCCCGCCCGGCGTCAACGCAGGGCTCGCGGGCGGCGGTAAATGAACAATCGGGAACAGGTAACCGCAACGCCTCACCGTCGCGGAGCACCGCTCCTGCCGATTCCCGACTCCCGATTCCCGATTCCCGTCCGGCTCCGCAGGAGACGGACCAATGACCCGCATGCGCAACACCTGGATCCTGCCAGCGAGCATCTTCATTGCGCTGGTCCTGGGCCTGCTGCCGTTGCCGATGGTGGTGCAGCCGCTGCGGCCTTACTGGCTGGCGTTGGTGCTGGCGTACTGGGTGATCGAGGAGCCGGACCGGGTCGGGCTGGGCCTGGCCTTCGTGGCCGGCGTGCTGGCCGACCTGCTGTATGGCGGGCTGCTCGGCGAACAGGCGCTGCGGCTGGTGATCATGACCTTCATCCTGCAGCGCTTCCGCGCGCGCATGCGTTTTTTCCCGGTCTCGCAGCAGGCGCTGGCCATTGGTGGGCTATTGCTCAACGACCGCATCGTGTCTTCGGCGGTGCACCTGGCCGTAGGCGAGCCGACCCTGCCCTGGAGCTACTGGTGGGCGCCGCTGCTGGGCATGGCGCTGTGGCCGCCGTTGTTCGTGGTGCTGGATGCGGTGCGGCTGGGCAAGCGGGGCAAAAAGTAAGCCATGCACGGGCGCCGTCATCCCAAGAATCCGCATGCGGAGGCCGAACAGTTCCGCCGCCGCGCGGTGCTGGGCTTTGCGATGGTGGTGATCTGCCTGGTGGGCCTGGGCGGCTGGTATTTCAAATTGCAGGTGCTCGACCACGAGGTCTACGCCACGCGCTCGGAGGCCAACCGCATCAAGCCCAAACCGGTGGTGCCCGGGCGCGGCATGATCTACGACCGCACCGGCCGGCTGCTGGCCGAAAACGTGCCGGCGTTTCGTCTGGACGTGACCCCCGACAAGGTCGCCGACATGAACGCCATGCTGGACGCGCTGGGCAAGGTGATCCCGATCGCGCCGGAGGATCTGGAGCGCTTCAACCGCGAGCGCCGCGCGCGCCGCAGCTTCCTGCCGGTGACGCTCAAGCTGCGCATGAGCGATGAAGAAATGGCACGGTTCGCGGTGGAGCGCTGGCGCTTTCCCGGCGTGGAGCTGGAGCCGTACCTGACCCGGCGTTATCCCTACGGGCCGTTGTTCGCGCACATCATCGGCTATGTGGGCCGCATCGACGAAAAAGACCTGGCGGTGCTGGGCGAGGGCAATGCTGCGCTCACCCACATGGGCAAATCCGGACTGGAGCGCTACTACGAGCAGGATCTGCGCGGGCAAGTCGGTTACGAGCAGGTCGAAACCAATGTCCAGGGCCGTGCCATCCGCACCGTCGGCCGGGTCGCGCCGCAGTCCGGTGCGGATCTGCGGCTGTCGGTAGACGCCGACCTGCAGCGCGCGATGGTGGCCGCCTTTGGCGAGCACGAAGGGGCGGCGATCGCGATGGACCCGCGCACCGGCGAGATCCTGGGCATGGTCAGCCTGCCCAGCTACGACCCCAACCTGTTCGTCAACGGCATCTCGCATACCGATTTCAAGATGCTCAACGACAACCCGTCGCGGCCGCAGTTCAACCGGCTGGTGCTCGGCGGGGTGGCGCCAGGGTCCACGCTCAAGCCGCTGATCGCGTTGGCCGGCCTGGATAGCGGCCTGCGCCGGCCGGAAGACCGGGTGCTGTCTACCGGCATGTTCTATCTTCCCGGCGTCAGCCGCGGCTGGGGCGACTCGCACCGCGGCGGCCACGGCTGGACCGACCTGCGCAAGTCGATCGCCCAATCGGTCAACACCTATTACTACCGCCTGGCGGTGGACATGGGCATCGAGCGCTTCGACCACTACATGGGCGAATACGGCTTCGGCCAGCCCACCGGGGTGGACCTGCTGGGAGAAATCGGCGGCATCCTGCCGTCGCCGGCCTACAAGTACAAGACGCGCAAGGAGCGCTGGTATCCGGGCGACACCGTCAACATCGCCATCGGCCAGGGCGACTGGAAGGTCACGCCGCTGCAGCTGGTGCGCGGCGTCTCGGCGATCGCCAGCGGTTTGCTGCTGCGCCCGCACCTGGTGCTGGAAGAGCGTACCGGTTTCGATCATCCCTGGGAGCCGATGATCCAGCCGCCCGGCAAGCCGATCAGCCAGAGCCCGGCGCATCTGCAGGTGGTACGCGAGGGCATGATGGACACCATGCGGCCCGGCGGTACCGGCTATGCGATCACCCCGGGTGCGCCGTACCAGATGGCCGGCAAGACCGGCACCGCGCAGGTGGTCAGCCGCAAGGGCGTGGCGGCGGTGGACCCGCGCAGCCTGCCGTTGCACCTGCGTCACCGCGGCCTGTTCGTCGGTTTCGCGCCGGCCGACAATCCAGTCATCGCGGTGGCGGTGGCGGTGGAAGGCGGCGGTTTCGGCACCAGCTCGGCAGCGCCGATCGCACGCAAGATCTTCGATGCCTGGCTGCTGGGCAAGATGCCCGCCGGTCTGGAGCCGCTGGACAGCGAGCTCGGCATGACCGCCGTAGGTGTCAACCAGTTCGAAGCCGGCGTCACCGACGCGCGCGCAGCCGGCGACGCGGCCGCTGCCACGCTGGACGAACTGCCGGTGGTGATCGGCCACAGCGCCGTTGCGCTGGACCCCAACACCCCCGCGCAACCGGTCGTGCCGGATGTGCCGGACGCGGTGCAGGAGACCGACCATTGAGCGACATCCTGCGCTGGTTGGTGGACATGGCCGCGCGCTTTACGCGCAGCCTGGACTGGGTGCTGTGCCTGGCGCTGGGGGGGCTGATGGCCATCGGCCTGTCGGTGCTCAAGAGCGCCGGCGGCACTGCCAATGGCGAGCATCTGATGCTGGCGCAGGGCATCCGCTTCATCATCGGGGCGGCGGCGATGTGGGGTATTTCGCGCATGTCGGTGCTGCGCCTGCGCGCCTGGACGCCGTGGGTGTACGGCTTGTCGATGCTGCCGCTGCTGGCGGTCTTCGCGCTGGGCACCGGTAAGTACGGCCGGCAGTGGCTGGACCTGAAAGTGTTCTACCTGCAGCCGGCCGAGCTGCTCAAGATCAGCTTGCCGATGATGGCGGCCTGGTATCTGCACCGCATGCCGCTGCCGCCGCGCATTTCCACCGTGCTGGTGACCGGCGTGATTATCGGCGTACCCACCGCGTTGATCATGCTGCAGCCGGACTTCGGCACCGGTGTGTTGATTGCTGCCAGCGGCGTGTTCGTGCTGCTGCTGGCCGGCCTGCCGTGGTGGTGGGTGGCCGTGGGTGTGGGCGGTGTGTCTGCGGCTGCGCCGGTGGCGTGGTTCTGGCTGCTGCGGCCGTACCAGAAGGACCGCATCATGATGTTCCTCAACCCCGAGAACGACGCGCTTGGCGCGGGCTGGAACATCATCCAGTCCAAGATCGCGATTGGCTCGGGCGGGTTGAACGGCAAGGGCTGGGGCCTGGGCTCGCAATCGCACCTGAACTTCATTCCCGAACAGACCACCGACTTTGCGTTCTCGGTGCTCAGCGAAGAATTCGGCTGGATCGGCGTCGCCACCGTGCTGACCTTGTACCTGATCGTCATCGGCCGCTGCCTGTGGATCGCCTCGCAGGCGCGCGACACTTATTCGCGCCTGGTTGCCGGCGCCACCGGCCTGGCGTTCTTCGTCTACGTGCTGGTCAACGGCGGCATGATTTCCGGCCTGCTACCGGTGGTGGGCGTGCCGATGCCGCTGATGAGCTACGGCGGCACCTCGGCGGTGTCGTTGCTGGCCGGTCTGGGGCTGGTGATGGCGGTGAAGTCGCATCGCCCGGTGCATGGTTACTGAGGCGTGCCGATTGCGTGGGTCAACGCATAAGGCGGTAGGTGCGGAGACGGCAACTGGAACTGATTGGCAGCGCTTATTTGGGGAGCCAAGCGCAAGCGATCCAATCTGAACAAATCGTCGAGCGTTGTAGCTCCTTGCAACGCCGATACACCGGCGTAGGCTTGCTTCGTTCGTGTGGCGCCGGGTTCGCGTGCGCTCTGCATGCACGGACAGTGCTCCGTAGAGTCAGCCACTCCATTGCAGCGTTGGCGGCTGCACCGAGTCGCCTGAACAAGCGCGTGCCATTCCTTTTTCGGGTGATCTCTTCCATGAAACTGCTAACCGCCGCCATCGGCGGTGTCTGTTTATCGCTCTGTGCGCAAGCCGGCGCCGTTACGTTTGCTACCGGCGATACGCGCGCGGTCGCGCAACCGGCGATTCCCGCCACTTGCCAGCCGTCCTTGAAGGCCAGCCAGACGCCGGCCGGGCGGCAATTCGACGCCGCGCTGGAAAGCGCGCCCCCTGATACCAAGGCCATCCAGGCCGCGCTCAACGCCTGCAAGAACGGAAGCGTGCTGTTGACCAGCGGCAGAGGCAACGCGTTTCTGACCGGGCCGTTGTCCATCCCGGCCAACGTCACCCTGGTCATCGACCAGGGCGTCACCTTATACGGCTCGCGCAACCCGGCCGACTACGGTAGCGGTTGCGGCACTGCCGGTTCCAAGAGCGGGGCTTGCCTGCCGTTGATCAGCGTCAAGGGCAGCAATGCAGGCGTGATGGGCATCCGCACCGGCGGGCGGCAGGGCACCATCGATGGGCGCGGCGATCAGACCATGCTGGGCAAGAGCACCACCTGGTGGGAGTTCGGCGAAAACGCCAAAAAGGCCAACCAAGTGCAGAACAGCCCGGACCTGATCAAGGTGCAGAATTCCAGCGAGTTCACGCTCTACGACGTCAACCTGATCAATGCGGCGTACTTCCATTTCTTCTCGCATATCGTCAATGGCCTCACCGTCTGGGGCGTGCGGGTCAAATCGCCCGCCAGCAGCCCCAATACCGACGGCCTGGATCTGGACAGCGTGGTCAACGCCACCATCCACGACAGCGACGTGATGGGCGGCGACGACTGCGTGGCGATCAAGACCATTGCCTCCAGGTCGGCCAACATCACCGTGCGCAACAGCCGCTGCTATGGCACGCATGGCATCTCGATCGGCAGCGAAGTGATGTCCGGCGTCAGCAACGTGCTGGTGGACAACAATGCGCTGGTGTCCACCGACGATGCAGGTAACCGCAGCACCGACAACAATGGCCTGCGCATCAAGACCAGCATCGTCAAGGGCGGGCCGGTCAGCCAGGTGACTTATCGCAACACCTGCCTGTACGGGGTGACCAGCCCGGTGGTGATCAACCCGTTCTATGCCAGCGGCAGCAGCGGTACCACGCCGACCTTCAGCGCCATCGTCGTGGATGGATTGCGCAGCGCCAACGATGCCGGCGGCAAGGGATGGATCCTGCGCGGCTACGATGCGCAGACACCGCTGGATCTGGTGCTGGCCAATGTGGCCATCGGAAGCACCTCGGTGACGGTGACCGCCAGCAATGCGCAGATCGGGCTCAGCAACAGCGCGCTGACACCGACCGGCACCGGAGTCACCACCGGCCCGGTACAGGTCAGTGGCGCGATCCCCACCTGCTCGGGCGCTCCCCGCTTCCCGGCACTGTGAGACACCCGGCGCGGCCCTCCAACGGCCGCGTCCGACCGGCGGCTACCGCGCAGCGCTGCACCCGCCGAGGTGGCGCAGTTGCGAACGCGTCTTCCGCCAATCCACCCCGCATGCGCAGCTGCCCTGCAGCTGCACGATTAGCGTGCGTGAGACGAGCCGTCGCTGCCTGAACTAGACGAGCGCAGGCGACGACCGCGCTGACGAGTTGCCGTTCCAGGTTCTGCCCATCATCCAGCCAGAGCCAATCGCACGGCCCGGCATCGGCCTAAGCCAAACCATACGACCCGGTCTTGGCCATGGCCCACAGCAACTTCCCAAGTCTGACGCTGGGTGCAGCCTCAACCGTAAACGTAAAACTCCGTTTCTATCCTCGACTCATCCCACTCCCCACTTCCCATTCCCCATTCCCCATTCCCCATTCCCCATTCCCGAATCCCGAATCCCGAATCCCGAATCCCGAATCCCGAATTTGCTGCAACACCCCTTGACTTGATCCAAAGTCTTTGCGTTTCATGGCCTTATTGCCAGAAGTTCATCTGATGTCTGTTACCCTCGGCCGATGATTCGACGCACCCTGACCTGCCTGCTCACCCTCGGCCTTGTCGCCTGCGCGACCCAGCCCAGCCCTCCGCCCCCGCCACCGGCTGCCAGCGCGCCGCCGGCCAAGCCGCCGATTGCGCCAGTCGCGTCAGCCACGCCGGCCAGCGCTGCCGCCGAGGCGCCCGCGCTTCCGCCAGTGGACCTGGCCCCGGTGCCGTTCGAGATCGCCCGCGCCAACTTCGTGCGCGACACCTCGGCCAGGTACGGCATCGATGCCGCGCAGATCGAAGCGACCCTGGCGCAGGCGCAGTTCAAGGACGCCATTGTCACGGCGATGTCGCGCCCGGCAGAACGGGTCAAGCCGTGGAACGAGTACCGGCCGATGTTCATCACCCAGGCGCGCATTGATGGCGGCCGCAAGTTCCTGGCCGAACACCGCGCCGAGCTGAGCAAGGTGGAGGCTGCCACCGGCGTGCCGGCGCAGGTGATCGTGGCCATCATCGGCGTGGAAACCAGCTACGGCAGCAACGCCGGCAAATACCGCGTGCTGGACGCGCTGTACACGCTGGCGTTCCGCTATCCGCGCAGCGGCGACCCGGCCAAGCTCGAACGCGAAGTGCGCCGCGAACTGTTTTTCCGCGATGAGCTCGGCCAGCTGTTCGCGCTCGGCAAGGAAGAGCAACTCGACGTCACCACCCTGATCGGCAGCTATGCCGGTGCGATGGGCATGGGCCAGTTCATGCCGTCCAGCTATCGCCAGTTCGGCGTGGATGGCGATGCCGACGCCAAGCGCAATCTGTTCACCGACTACAACGACGTGTTCGCCTCGATCGCCAACTACTTCGTCAAGAAGGGCGGCTGGGTGCGCGGCGGGCAGGTCGCGGTCCCGGCCACGCTGGCCGCCGGGCACGAAGAATTCAACCCGGCCGACTGGTCGCCGGTGTACACGCTGTCCGACCTGTCGGCACGCGGCTATCACCCGAGCGCACCGGTGGTGGCCGGCAGCACCGCCACTCCGATCAGCCTGGATGACGCCAACGGCAAGCAGTACTGGCTGGGCTTCCAGAACTTCTACGCGATCACCCGGTACAACATTTCCAAGATGTATGCGATGGCCGTGTTCCAGCTGTCCGAGGCCATCGCCGGCAAGGAGTTACCCCCGGCATGAACAGCATTGCAGGCCCCAAGTGGCTGATCTCGATGGCGCTGATGCTCGGCCTGGCGGCCTGTAGCAGTGCACCGAAGAAGACTGCCGGCGGCACCGGCAGCGGCGCGATCAAGGGTGTGAAGGTCGAAGGCAAGGGTCCGGCGTATGTCGCCACCGGCTGCCCGTCCACCTCGCCGTATGCGCCCGCCAAGGAAGACCCGTCCACGCGTGGCGACTACACCGCTGGCGGCTTGTACAAGCCAGGCGTGAAAGACTCCACGCCCGATCATGTGCCCAATGTGGCCTGCATCCCCGAGCCTCTGGTCACCAACGAGCCGCGCTCGGCGGTGGGCAATCGTTCGCCTTACGAAGTGCTGGGCAAGCGCTACGTGGTGATGGACAACCCCGGCGACTATGTCGAACGCGGCACCGCCTCATACTACGGCAACAAGTTCCATGGCCGGCTGACCTCCAACAAGGAGGTCTACGACATGTACGCCTTCACCGCCGCGCACAAGACCTTGCCGCTGCCCAGCTTTGCGCTAGTCACCAACACCGACACCGGCCAGTCGGTGGTGGTACGCGTCAACGACCGCGGCCCATTCCACGACGGCCGTGTGATCGATCTGAGCTACGCTGCTGCGGTGAAGTTGGGCATCACCGGCAAGGGCACCGGCAATGTCGAAGTCCGCGGCCTGACCGAAGCCGACAACGGCAACCTGCTCGCCAAGCGCCGCAGTGGCCAGGCAGCGGTGAATACCGCCGTTGCCACGGCGCGGCCGGCCGCCGCCGCCAGTCAGATCGATGGCCTGGTGCAGCGTCTGCCTACCCGCACCGTGCCGCCGCGTGCCGCCGCGACCGCTGCCGGCACTGCGATTGCCACACCTGCCGCTGCATCCACTGCCGGTGCGCCGGTCATTGCGGCCGGCGAGCGTTGGCGCTATCGCGTCGCCGATTCGCGCCAGCCTGGCAATGCCGACAACTTCGATGCCTGGATGAAGGCGCAGGGCGTGCGCGTGGCAACAGGCAAGCCGGCTGCTACGGCCCCGCGCCCGGCCGCGTCAGCGTCTGCCGTCGTACCCGCCGCGGCGCCGCCCGTGGCGGTTGCGGCGGTCAAGCCTTCCGAAACCACTGCCTCGCGCCCGCTCAAGGCCGAGCCAGCGCCCGCCAAGGCACCCAGCGCGGCCGAAGCTGCGCTCGGCGACATCCTGCTGCAGGTCGCCAGTTTCGCCAGCCGCGAAAACGCCAATCGCGCACTGTCGCAACTGGCCTCGGCGGGGATTGCCGGCGCCAGCGTCAGCGACATCGTCAGTGGCGGGCGCACGCTGTGGCGGCTACGCGTGAATGCACGCGACCACGCAAATGCCTCGGAGATTGCCCAGCGCATCGCCGGTCTTGGCTTCGGTCGCCCGCAGATCGTGGCCAATTAGCGCCGGGCGAGTCGGTGACTGCGTCAGCCAATGACGCGCGCGAGCGCATGCGTCACTGGCGCGCCAGCTAGGTCACCTTGCTTGAACGCCAGCGCGCCGGTGACTGCGTTGGCCCATCAGCCACGACGCAGCAGGCGCTCGCGCTTGCTGCGCCGGCCGTCATGGAACAGCTGGGACGCGCCAGATTGGTTGGCAGACATTGCCTCTCCACAGTGCGGGCGCGGGCACGGCCGGAATTGGTACGCCCCTCGTGCATTTCGAGACCCATCGCTGTTGCATCCAGCAAACCGCTCAGCGCCACAGTCGCCTGTTCCAAGGTCGCTCCAAGCGACGCCGAAGCTGTGCGTGGCGCCTCCGGCAGCGCGCCGCAGGCGCCACGCGCATGGCGCCATCGCTGAACTGTGCAAGCGCTCGCATCTTGCAACGCGTCGCCCTGATCGCCGTGGCGCCTTACAATTTCGCATTGCCCAGCTTTCGGGCCCGTCAGGAGTCGTTCTTCAATGAAATTCCGCTTCGCCGCCGCTGCCGTGGCCACGTTCGCCTTCGGCCTGGTCTGCGCCCAGACACCTGCGCCGCAGCCGACTCCTGCCGTGGCTGCCGCCCCGGCCGCCTTGCCGGTGCCGCCGGCGCCCGCCCCGGCCGTGTCCAAGTCCTGGATCCTGATGGACTACGCCACCGGGCAGGTGCTGGCCGGTGAAAACATCCACCAGCAACTGGCGCCGGCCAGCATCACCAAGGTGATGACCTCCTACGTGGTCGCCGCCGAGATCAAGAACGGCAAGGTCAAGCGCGACGATCAGGTCATGATGAGCGAACGCGCCTGGCGCGAAGGCGGCGCCGGCACCGACGGCAGCTACAGCGGCTTCCCGGTCAACCAGACCGCGCGCCTGGAAGACATGGAAAAGGGCATGGCGATCCAGTCCGGCAACGATGCCGCCATCGCGCTGGCCGAGCACGTGGCCGGCAGCGAAGAAGCCTTCGCCTCGCTGATGAACAGCTACGCCGCCAAGATCGGCATGAAGGATTCGTACTTCGTCAACGCGCACGGACTGAGCGCCGAAGGGCATCACTCCACCGCCTACGACCTGGCCCTGCTGGGCCGCGCGATGGTGCGCGATTACCCGGAGACCTACGCCTATAACAAGATCAAGGAATTCCAGGTCGGCAGCATCAAGCAGAGCAACCGTAACCGGCTGCTGTGGCGCGATCCGGCGGTGGACGGCATCAAGACCGGTCACACCTCCGAAGCCGGCTACTGCCTGCTGAGCTCGGCCAAGCGCGGCGATCAGCGCCTGATCGCCGTGGTCATGGGCGACAGCTCCGAAGAACAGCGCGCCACCGATAGCCTGGCGCTGCTCAACTGGGGCTTCCGCTTCTTCGAAACCCACAGCCTGTACGCGCCCGGCAAGGTCGTCACCAAGCAGAAGGTCTGGAAGGGCCAGCAGGACGAAGTGCAGCTCGGCGTGGCACAGCCGCTGCTGGTCAGCCTGCAGCGCGGCCGCTACAACGATCTCAAGCCCAGCATGGAAGTGCCCAAGAACCTGCAGGCACCGATCAAGCAGGGCCAACAGGTCGGCACCGTGAAGGTCAGCCTGGACGGCAAAGTCATCGCGCAGGCCCCGCTGGTCGCCATCAACGCCGTCGAAGAGGGCGGATTCTTCAAGCGCCTCTGGGACGCGTTCTGGATGTGGTGGGAATCGGAGTGATCCAACGAAAAAGCCGGCGAAAGCCGGCTTTTTCCTTGCGGGAATTGGGGATTGGGCATTCGGGATTGGTAACCGCCAGAGCAGCATCGGATCGCCAGCAGTCCGCTCCCACGAATCCCCAATCCCGACTCCCCAATCCCACCCCTCAAAGCATCCGACTGATCGTAAAACTGCCATACACCGGCGTTTCGCGCTGGGTGTCGAATTCGCGGGTGCGGTGGTAGCGGGCGAGGGCGAATTTCCAGCGGCCGTACATCACCGCCAGGCCGTAGCCCACATCGCCGACGAACGGGCGCTTGTCCACGCTGTGGCTGTTGCGGAAGGTGTTGCCGTCCAGCGTGATGTCGCGGATCACCCAGCGCGCATCGGTGGTGACGAACAGGTGGCCGGACCAACCGCTGGCGCGCCCGAGCCGGCTGGGGGCGGTGTTTTCGCCCGCGGGGCGGGTCGGGGTGCTGCCGAAGTCGTCCGGCAGCTTCCAGCCAAAGCGGGCCTCGCCGCCGGCATTCAAGTGCGTGGCCATGTTGCCGACCGCACCACCCCAATGCGAAATGAAATCCCAGCCAAAGCCACCGGCATTGCCGCTGGCATCGGCCGGCCAGCGATGCATGCGCTCATGCACCAGGTTGATCAGCGGCTCGTTGTGCAGCTGGTTGTCCCAGCCCTGGAATTTCTCGTCGCCGAGCGCATCGTGGATCGCATCCTGCGCTTCCTTCGCAAGCGCCCACGGGCCGACGACGCCGACCTGCAGCTGCGTGGTGCGCAGATGTGCATCGTTACGCGCGTTGTAGCCGAAGCTCGCCAGCAGGATGCCGGCATACGGGCGGTCGTCCGGGATGACGTCGCGGCGGGTGTAATCGGTCGGAGTGAAGATCGCCTGGCCGATCGAGAACACCATGTTCTGCTGGTCGAACTCGCCCGGGTGCAGCCGCTCCAGATAGCTGTTGACCCACCGCGCAGTCCGCGGCAGGCATGGGTCGTCGGTGTAATCGACCAGGTTCGGCGACACCAGCGTCAGCACCGCACCGTTGGAATATCCCTGGTCCTGATCTTCACCGCCGAACAAGTCGTTATCGACACGGAAGTTCACCGCAGGCGGCGTGCGCCCAAGACGGCTGGAATCGCACTGATCCGCCGCCAGGGCCGGCAACGACAGCCCGGAAAGAGAAAGCAGCAAGGCAGCAGACAACGCGCGCGGTCGGAGCATGGAAGGCCTGGGGAGGTGAGCTGGAATCGGAAAAATGCCTGCGTCTTCTGTTGCGCCGTGTGAACGCGCACGTCATCTGCCACGAGGAAAGCGAGCTGTAGCAGATGCCGAACACATCCGTGCGCGGTGTCTGTGTGGCAGTGACAGCCCTACGCAGTAGACAAGCGCTGCCGCCATGAAAAGCTGGCGCCGATAGCATATGATCCGCCGCGGGGGAACCAGCCCCAAGGAACGGCGGCCTTCGCAGGCCAATTCATTACCAACGGATCGCGTTTGCCAACGGCAGCGCAGGTGTTTAGGGGACTAACATGAGCAAGACGATTTCTGTGGGCGCAGCGGTGCTGTCCAGCGTGCTGGGCATTGCATTGGCCAGCGTGAGCGCGCCGGCGTCGGCCGGGTTCAAGGACGCCTTCAAGGGCTCCGCGCAAGATCAGCGCAAGGAGGGCGTGGCGCAGATCCCGACCTGCACCAAGTCGTTGGGCAGCCTGTCGGTTATCGAGCCGGAAGATGCGGTCAACTGGTGGTCTGGCCAGCAGCTGCCGGCGCCTTCCAAGTTGATCAAGGTGTTCGTCAACAAGTCGCGCTGCTTCACCCTGGTGGATCGCGGCGCCGGCATGGCGGCCTCGCAGCGCGAGCGCGATATGGCAGCCAATGGCGATCTGCGCGCCCGGTCCAACATGGGCAAGGGACAGATCCGCGCGGCCGATTATGTGATGACGCCGGACCTCATTTCGCAGAACCACAATGCCGGCGGCAGCGCCATTGCCGGCATGCTGGGTGGTCTGGTGGGCGGCAATGCCGGCAACCTGGTCGGTGGCCTGAACCTCAGCAAGAAGACCGCTGACGTGGTGCTGACCATCACCGATGTGCGTTCCTCCGAACAGGTCGCCATGGCGGAAGGCAACGCCAAGAAGACCGATTTGGGCTGGGGCGCGCGTGGCAACGTCTTCAGTGGCGGCGACTACGGCGCGGCCGGTGCGGGCGGTTACGCCAATACCGAGATCGGCCAGGTGATCACGCTGGCATATCTGCAGGCCTACACCGACATCGTCAGCCAGCTCGGCGGGCTGTCCGGCAATGCGGCGGCGTCGAACACGCAGCAGGCGGTTACGGTCACTCGTGCAGGGCGCCTGCTGGCCAATGCCAAGGGCACCGGTGCGGCCGTGCGCACGCTAGAGCCGGGCATGATGCTGTACCCAACCGGGACCAAGGAAGGCGTCATGTGGGAAGTCGAGGACGAGATGGGCAACCGTGGGTGGGTCTCCTCGGCCATGTTGGAACTGTCCAAGTAAGCCGCTGATGCAATTGGCGCCACGCTTGATCGCACTGGCGTAACGCAGCGGGGCCCGCGCGGTCCCGCTGTCGCATTCGGCACAAGGTGGGCTTGGGTTTGCCCATCGCCGGCCCGATAATGGTGCGATGGATATCAGCACCGACAACCCCGACCACGGCTTTCAGTTTCCCGGCACCTTCGAGCTCAGCGCCATGGGCACGGCCGAGCGTGGGCTGGAAACCGAGCTTCCGCGTCTGCTTGCCGCCACCGGCGTGGAACTGCTGCAAGAAAGCGTGAGCTGGAAGCATTCTTCCAGCGGAAAATATGTTTCGGTCAAGATTGGCTTCCGTGCCGAAAGCCGCGAGCAGTTCGAGGCCGCACATCAGGCGCTACGCGATCATCCGGAAGTGAAGTGGACGCTGTAGCGGCCGAGCCTGTGAGCAGCTCCATGGCTGGGCTGCCTGCGCAAATGCGCGACCTCGGCCAGCAAGACTACGCGCCCGTGTGGCGTGCAATGCAGCGTTTCACCGATGCGCGTGATGAGCACACGGCCGATGAGGTCTGGGTGGTCGAGCATGCGCCGGTGTTTACGTTGGGCCAGGCCGGCAAGCCCGAGCATGTGCTGGCCCCGGGCGAGATTCCGGTGCTGCAGGTCGATCGCGGCGGGCAGGTCACGTATCACGGTCCCGGCCAGTTGGTCGTTTACCCGTTGCTGGACCTGCGCCGGCTGAAGATCGGCGTGCGCGATTACGTCTGCAAGATCGAGCAGGCGCTGATCGATACGCTGGATGAGTGGAACATCGTGGCCGAGCGCCGCGACGGTGCCCCCGGGGTGTATGTGGGCGGGGCCAAGATCGCCGCGCTCGGGATCCGCGTGCGGCGTGGCTGCACCTTCCACGGGTTGTCGTTCAACGTGGACATGGACCTGGAACCGTTCCATCGCATCAACCCCTGTGGCTACCAGGGCCTGCAGGTGACCTCGGTGCTAGACTTGGGCGGCCCCTCCGGGATGGACGCCGTCAAGGCGGTGCTGCTCGACCAGCTGGCGCGCCAGTTCGGCCTCGTGCTGCAGCCCGTTTCCGCATTGCCCGACCTTTCGCTTCCGGCCTGAGCGCCCCGTATCGTCATGACCCAGCCTATCGCCCGTTCCATCCCCTTGCAGGTCGTCTCCGGCGACACCGCCGCGCCTGCGCCGCTGCAGACCGGCGTCAAGCAGATCGGTGGCGACAAGATCAACCGCTCGCCGGTGCAGTTCGTCGATGCGCCGGTGCTGCGCAAGCCGTCGTGGATCCGGGTGCGGATTCCCTCCGGCAATGCGGTACAGAACCTCAAGGCCAAGCTGCGCGAAAACCGCCTGGTCACGGTGTGCGAAGAAGCCAGCTGCCCCAACATCCACGAATGCTTCAGCCACGGCACCGCGACCTTCATGATCCTGGGCGAGGTGTGCACGCGGCGCTGCTCGTTCTGCGACGTGGCACACGGCCGGCCCAAGCCGCCCGACGCGAGCGAGCCGGCCAGTCTGGCCGCCACCGTCGCCGACATGGGGCTGAAGTACGTGGTCGTGACCAGCGTGGACCGCGACGATCTACGCGATGGCGGCGCGCAGCATTTCGTCGACTGCATTTCGGCGATCCGGGCCAGTTCGCCCAACACGCGTATCGAAATCCTGACCCCGGATTTCCGCGGCAAGGGCCGCATGGACCGCGCGCTGGAGATCCTGGCGCTGAGCCCGCCGGACGTGTTCAATCACAATATCGAAACCGTGCCGGACCTGTATCCGAACGTGCGCCCCGGTGCGGACTACCAGTGGTCGCTGACGCTGTTGCAGCGCTTCAAGGCGCAGCATCCATCCATCGCCACCAAGTCCGGCATCATGCTGGGCCTGGGCGAGACGATGGAGCAGGTGCAGGCCACGCTACGCGACCTGCGCGCACACGACGTGGACATGATCACCATCGGCCAGTATCTGCAGCCGACGCCACACCATCATCCGGTGATGCGTTACTGGACGCCTGAGGAATACAAGGCGCTGGAAGACTACGGCAACGCGCTGGGCTTCAGTCATGTCGCCTCCGGCCCGATGGTGCGTTCCTCGTATCACGCCGATCGGCAGGCTGCAGGCGCCGGCGTCGCCGCCTGAGTCGGCAACAGGCGATCGGCGGCTGCCGCGCCGGGTGCGCGATCGATGCTGGAACCCGCCCCGCGTCGCGGGTGTGTTCGATGCAGGCCGGTCCCGCATGTTGCCAGTAGACCACTGACCGGTCAGTCGCGACGTGCTACCGCCGACCACATCGCAATGCCCAGCAACGACAGCCCCGTGCATCGCGCGGGGCTGTGTCGTCGCTGGCCCATGCGGCGCGCAGCCGCAAGGTACGGTCTCGTTCACAATCTGCTACGGGCCCGGCGCTAGGCTGATTCAGCCAGCGGATGACAACGCCAGCAACTTTCGGCACTGTCATGCTGTCTGATCCGTTCACCGCCCTTCTTTCGTCGGCCTCGTGCCGAGAGCCATTCGATGACCTACAACGTTTCTTCGTGCATGAAGGCCGGCCTGCTGGCGCTGGTGTTGACCACTCCGATGGCCTTGCTCGCACGCGCCGATACCGCGCTGCCCGCCGCTGCCACGCCCGACCAGGCGACGGCCACCAAACTTGTCTACGGCCTGCTCTCCGACAGCCGCTATGCCTACCGGCCGCGCACGTTGGACGAGGCGATGTCCAAGGACGTGTTCAAGCGCTACCTGGAAACGCTGGATGGCGGCAAACAGTTCTTCACCCAGGCCGATATCGACAGCTTCGCGCCGCTCCAGGCCGGTGTGGGCGACGCGTTGCGCGGCGGCAACCTTGAGCCTGCGTTCCAGGTGTTCTCGGTCTACAAGAAGCGTGTCGATCAACGCGTCAAGTACGCGCGCGACCTGCTCAAGCAGGACTTCGATTTCAGCGGGAACGACAAGTTCGAATACGACCGCAAGGACGTGCCGTGGGCTGCAGACGACAAGCAGTTGGACGTGCTGTGGCGCCAGTCGGTGATGAACGATTGGCTGCGCCTGAAGCTGGCCGGCAAGAAGCCCGACGACATCCGCAAGACGCTGGACAAGCGGTATGTGGCACTGGCCGATTCGGTCAAGCAGCTCAAGGGCGAAGACGTGTTCCAGTTCTTCGTCAATGCCTATACCAATGCCGTCGACCCGCACACCGACTACTTCACCCCGCGCACTGCCGAAACGTTCAACCAGCAGATGTCGCTGTCGCTGGAAGGCATTGGCGCACAGCTGCAGAAGCAGGACGACATGGTGGTGATCCGCGAGGTGATCCCGGGCGGTCCAGCGGCGGTCGATGGCACGCTCAAGCCGGGTGATCGCATCGTCGGCGTTGGGCAGGCCAAGAATGGCGCGATCGAAGATGTGATCGGCTGGCGCATCGATGACGTGGTGGCCAAGATTCGTGGCAGCAAGGACACCCAGGTGCGCCTGGAGTACATCCCGGCCGAGTCGGGCATCGATGGCAAGCACCGCACGGTGACCCTGACCCGTCAGAAGGTGCGTCTGGCCGAACAGGCTGCCAAGGGCGAAACCATCACCTTGCCGGCGACCGGCAGCGAACCGCAGCGCCGCATCGGCATCATCAAGTTGCCGGGCTTCTACCAGGATTTCGAGGGCCGTCGCCGCAATGCAACCGACTATGCCTCGGCCACGCGCGACGTTGCCAAGCTGCTGGCCGGCTTCAAGACCGACAAGGTCGATGGCGTCGTGCTTGATCTACGCAATAACGGCGGTGGTTCGCTCGACGAGGCGATCGAACTGACCGGCTTGTTCATCGAGCAGGGCCCGGTGGTGCAGGTACGCGAATCCGGCGGCCGCGTCACCGTCAATGGCGACAGCGACCCCAAGGTTGCCTGGGACGGCCCGCTGGCCGTCTTGATCAACCGCGGCTCGGCGTCGGCATCGGAAATCTTTGCCGGTGCGATCCAGGATTACGGGCGTGGGCTGGTGATCGGCGAAACCAGCTTCGGCAAGGGCACCGTGCAGAACATCGTCGACCTGGATCGCTGGCCGGCTGCCGAAGGGCAGCGGTATGGGCAGGTCAAGCTGACAATCGCGCAGTTCTTCCGCGTCAGCGGCTCCAGCACCCAGCACAAGGGTGTGGTGCCGGATATCGCCTTCCCGGCCAGCGTGGATGCCACCGAGTTCGGTGAGAGTACCTACGACAATGCATTGCCGTGGACGCGCATCGCCGCTGCGCCGCATACCCAGTACGGCAATTTCGCACCGTTGCTGCCCAAGTTGCAGTCCCTGCACACTGCGCGCATCGCCACCGACAAGGAATTCCAGTGGTGGGAAGAAGACGTCAAGCAGTTCCGCGATGAAAAAGCCAAGAAGTACATTTCGTTGAATGAGGCCGAGCGCGTTGCCGAGCGACAGAAGCAGGATCAGCAGCGCAAGGACCGCCAGCAGATTCGCAAGCAACTCGGCCTGCCGCTGGATCCGCTTGCCGAAGACAGCGACGACGGCCTGACCGGCAACGAGCGCGACATCGTCAAGGACACCGCACGCGAAAAGGCCGCCGAAAAGCGTCCGGATCCGCTGCTGCATGAGTCGGCGGCGATCCTGGCCGATGCGCTGGGCTTGCTCTCGCAGGACAAGCCGTTGTCGGCCCAGGTGCTGCCGAAGTCGACCGCACCGGGACGTTGGGCAGACTGAGCCAGGCTGCCGATTCACTGCATGAGCGCCACCGCTTGCCGGTGGCGTTTTCATTTAGGCAGCACCGTCGCCGCTGGCAGTGTCTCAGGCGATCGCCTGCCAGCAGGCCTGCAGGCCGAGCAGCAGCAAGGTGCCGAAAAATATCCGACGGAATGCTTCGGCAGAGATGCGGCGTCGCAGCTTCGTGCCGGCCCACACCCCCAGTGCGGTGGGCAGTAGCGCCAGCAGCGACGGCAGGCCAGCCGAAAGCGGTACGCCGCCGTGCCAGACCAGCGCCGTCGCCAGCGCAAGCGTTGCCGTACCGAAGCATGCGGCCAGTGCGCGGATCAATACCTCGCGTGGCAAACCCAGTGCAGAAAGGTATGGCACCACCGGGAGAACCAGCACGCCGGTGGCGCCATTGAGCAGGCCACCGACCAGGCCGATCAGCGGGCTGCCCCAGCGCTCGTGACGTGGCGGCAGGGTCCACTGCCGGCGGGCAAGCCCCAGCAGGGCGTAGGCAACCAACAGGACCCCAAGCGCGCCGCGCAGGTAGCGCGGATGACCGCCAATCATCAACCCGGCGCTCAACCACGTGCCCGCCACCACCATGGCCAGCACCGGCCACAGGCGCCGCAACAGCACGGTCGCAGCGGGCCCCCAGGCCTGCTGCAGATTCGTCACCAACGAAGGCAGCACCAACAGCGCGGCGGCCTGGCTGGGCGGCAGCCACAGCCCCAGCAAACCCATCGCCACGGTGGGCAGCCCCATGCCGGCCACGCCTTTGACCGCGCCGGCCAGCAGGAATACCGCGGCAACCATAATCAATTGCGAAACGTCTTCTTTCATGGGGCGCAGGATCGATGCGGTAGCGGTGTCCGGCAAGCTGTCTTTGTTTGAGGCAGACTTCGGCCACGCCGAAGGCTGGAGATGCAGATGCAGGTGGAATTCATCGACTTGCGGATCTTTGTTGCGGTGGCAGACACCGGCAGCATCACCGCCGGCGCCGACCGGGCGGCGCTATCGCTGGCGGCCACCAGTGCGCGTGTTCGCGCGCTGGAGCTGCAGGTCGGCGCGGCCCTGTTCGAGCGCGGCCGCCGAGGCGTGACGCTGACCGCCGCCGGCCAGGTCCTGCTGCGGCATGCGCGGGTGCTGGCACGGCAGGAACAGGCCATGCGCAGCGAGCTTGGCGATTACGGACTTGGTGGACAGGTCACCCTGCGATTGGCCGCGAACACCGCCGCACTGTCCGAATGGCTGCCCGAGTGCGTTGCGGATTTCTTGCTGGCCCACCCACGGGTGGACCTGACCCTGGCCGAATGGGGCAGCGAGGAGGCTGCCGATGCGGTGCGCGATGAACGTGCGGACCTGGCCGTGGTGGCAGGGCATGCCGACTTCACCGGCCTGCAGCGGCGTCCGTTTCGGCAGGATCGCCTGATGGTCGCGGTGGCCGCCAGCCATCGGCTTGCCGGCGCAGGCAGCCTGCGCCTGGCCGATATCGCGCCGATGCAGTTGCTGGCGTTATCGGCCGACAACGCCTTGCAGCGCCATCTGCGGACGCATCTGGCCCGTGCCGGCGTGCAGCTGCGCATCCGCGCGCGCGTGCCGGGTATCGAAACGCTGTGCCGCATGCTGGCACGCGGCGTGGGCGTGGCCATCGTGCCGCACGCGGCGCTGTCCTGCTCCAGTGTCAGGCAGCAGCTGGCGGCGGTGCCGCTGGAGGAAGCCTGGGCGCGGCGCGAGCTCTCCATCATCTGGCGCGACCGCCCTTCGGCCACCCTGCAGGCCTTGCTGGAATGGCTGCAGGCCAGCGCCGCGAACGCCGGCATTCATCCGGCTTGATCACTGCGGTGCTGCATGCATCGGGTGGCTTTGTCACGGCCGGCGTGCGCGCCCGCTGCCGCTACTGCTCTTGCACGCGCTTGTCCTCAGCGTGGCCAGTCGAACTCGGCCATCACCGGATAATGGTCTGACGGCAGGATGCCGCCGGGACGATCGTCCAGGGTCGCGAAGCGGGAAGGACGCAATCCGCGATACAGGATCCAGTCGATGCGCCGGGTCGGGTGCGTGGTGAAATCCTGGAAGGTGTTTTCCGGCCCGCTGCGCTTGCTGGCCTGTGCACGCGCATCGCGAAGCACTGCGGTGAGCGTGGGGTAGGTGATCTTGTCCGGATCGCTGTTGAAGTCGCCGGTCAGCACCACCGGGATAGCGGCAGGCAACTGCGCGATGCGCGACAGGATCAGGCGCGCGCTGCGCTCGCGGGCGGGCTCGTCCTCATCGCGATACGGAAAGTGCGTGTTGAACAGATAAAAGCGGCGTTTGTCGCTGATGCGCTCGAACAGCGCCCAGGTGGCCATGCGTGGCAGTACATTGCCCCAGGTGATGCTGCCGGGGCGTTCGGGCGTGTCCGACAGCCAGAAGTTGCCCGACTCCACCACCTTCAATATACGCGCGTCGTAGAACACGCCCATGTGCTCGTCGCTGTCATCGCCGCGCCGGCCCTGGCCGAACCAGCGGTAGTCGGGCAACTGTTCGGCCAGGAAGGCCGCCTGTTCGCTCACCAGTTCCTGCGTGCCAAACACGTCCGGATGCGTCTGTTTGATCAACGCGACCATGGCCGCGCGACGCACTTGCCAGCGTTTGTCGCCATCGGTATCGGCCGGCACGCGCACGTTGAACGACATGACCCGCAGTGGCGCAGCCGGCGTGACGGCCAGCGCGGGTAAGGCGAGACACAACAGTGCAGCGAGGGCGAGAAGGCGGCGCAGCACCTGCGCGATGGAGCGTGGCATGCAGGGAAATTCCTTGAGGAAGCAAGAGCGCCGAGTCTAGCCAGAGATGATGACCGCTGCGTCACGGCGCCGGCCACTGATGCGTAGACGATCGGCCGCTTGACGCCATCGTGCATCGGCGTAGCATTTGCACCAGGCCGGCGGATAGACCGTCGGCTCACCACTCAACCGTGAGGGATTCTCATGGCAACACCGTACGACTATCTCGTGTTTATCGGGCGTTTCGAGCCCTTTCATAACGGCCACGCTGCCGTCGCCCGCCACGCGCTGGGCAAGGCGAAAAAGCTCATCGTGCTGATCGGCTCGGCCGACACGCCCCGCACCATTCGCAATCCTTGGACCGTCGCCGAACGTGCGGTGATGATCGAATCTGCGTTGCCGGACGAAACGGCGCGGCTGATCGTGCGCCCGCTACGCGATCATCTGTACAACGAAAGCCTGTGGATTGCCGAAGTGCAGCGACAGGTTGCCGAAGC
The DNA here is from genome assembly GCF_008639345.1 of Xanthomonas phaseoli pv. dieffenbachiae. Taxonomy (NCBI): domain Bacteria; kingdom Pseudomonadati; phylum Pseudomonadota; class Gammaproteobacteria; order Lysobacterales; family Lysobacteraceae; genus Xanthomonas; species Xanthomonas phaseoli. The sequence continues at coordinate 683,220 of NZ_CP041380.1, forward strand.
GGTGCACGCCGATGGCGGCACGCTGGATGCGAACATCGGCCTGATCGGCATGGACAAGGATGCCAGCAGCTACTACCTGCGTGAGTTTCCGCAGTGGCCGCTAGAAGACGTGCAACATACCGCAACGCTGTCGGCCACCGAATTGCGCCGCTATCTGTTCGAAGCCGGCGATATCGGCTTCCACGGCGGCCTGTTGATGCTGCGCGGCAATGTGCCGGCGCCCGTCTACGACATGCTGGAAGCATTCCGGCGCAACTCGCCCAGCTACGCGCAGCTGGTGGCCGAATACCGCTTCATCGAGCAATACCGCGCTGCGTGGAAAGACGCGCCATATCCGCCGACATTCGTCACGACCGATGCGGTGGTGGTGCATTCGGGGCACGTGCTGCTGGTGCGCCGTCGCGCCGAACCGGGCAAGGGGTTGTGGGCCCTGCCCGGCGGTTTCGTCGGCCAGGAGGAAGGGCTGCTGGATTGCTGCCTGCGCGAGTTGCGCGAGGAAACCCGGCTCAAGCTGCCGGTGCCGGTGCTCAAGGGCTCGTTGCGTGGCAAGCAGGTGTTCGATCATCCCAAGCGCAGTCAGCGCGGACGCACCATTACCCATGCATTCCATTTCGAGTTTCCGGCCGGTGAATTGCCTGCGGTGCGCGGTGGCGACGATGCCGACAAGGCGCGCTGGATTCCGATCGCCGAAGTGATGGCGATGGGCCCGCGCCTGTACGAAGACCACCTGCATATTCTTGAATTCTTCCTGGGCCGTGGCTAACGCGCAAACGACGACCTGCTGCCGCGATGCCAACGGGCCGCACATGCCGTGACCGCTTGAACCATGACCTCCCGCCGGCGGACAGACCGCCGGTTCATTCGACGCGAAGGAGCTTCCGTCATGCATTACCTCGATAACCTGCTGCTCAATACCGATAGCTACAAGGCCAGTCACTGGCTGCAATATCCGCCCGGCACCGATGCGTCGTTCTTCTATGTCGAATCGCGCGGTGGGCTTTACGAGCAGACCGTGTTCTTCGGCCTGCAGTCGATCCTGAAGGAAGCGATCAACCGCCCGGTGACGCACGCCGACATCGACGATGCGAAAGACTTGCTGGCGGCGCATGGCGAGCCGTTCAACGAAGCCGGCTGGCGCGATATCGTCGACCGGCTTGGCGGGCAGTTGCCGATCCGCATCCGCGCGGTGCCCGAGGGCGCGGTGGTGCCAACGCACAACGTGCTGATGACCATCGAGTCCACCGACGCCAAGGCGTTCTGGGTACCGTCGTATCTGGAAACCCTGTTGCTGCGCGTGTGGTACCCGGTGACGGTGGCCACGGTGAGCTGGCAGGTCAAGCAGACCGTGCGCGACTTCCTGGAGCGTACCAGCGACGATCCGGAAGGGCAGCTGCCTTTCAAACTGCATGATTTTGGCGCGCGCGGCGTGTCCAGTCTTGGCTCGGCCGCATTGGGCGGTGCCGCGCATCTGGTGAACTTTCTCGGCACCGACACCTTGTCGGCATTGCTGCTGGCGCGTGCGCATTACCACACGCCGGTGGCCGGGTATTCGATTCCCGCCGCCGAACACAGCACCATCACCAGCTGGGGCCGCGAGCGTGAGGTGGATGCGTATCGCAACATGCTGAAGCAGTTCGCGCACCCGGGTTCGATCGTAGCGGTGGTGTCTGACAGCTACGACATCTACCGCGCCATTGCCGAGCATTGGGGCACCACCTTGCGCGAGGAAGTGATCGCCTCCGGCGCAACGGTGGTGATTCGCCCGGACTCGGGCGACCCGGTGGACGTGGTCGAGCAGTGCCTGCGGTTGCTGGACGAAGCGTTCGGGCATCAGGTCAATGGCAAGGGCTACAAGGTGCTCAACCACGTACGGGTGATCCAGGGCGATGGCATCAACCCCACCTCGCTGCGCGCGATTCTGGAGCGCATCACCGCCGCCGGCTATGCCGCCGACAATGTCGCCTTCGGGATGGGCGGTGCGTTGCTGCAGAAGGTGGACCGCGACACGCAAAAGTTTGCGTTGAAGTGCTCGGCGGTGCGTGTGGACGGGCAGTGGGTCGATGTCTACAAGGACCCGATCACCGACCAGGGCAAGCAGAGCAAGCGTGGCCGCCTGACCTTGCTGCGCAACCGCAACGATGGCAGCTACCGCAGTGCTTTGCTCGATGAGGTGCACACCTACCCCGACAGCGAAGACGCGCTGGTCACGGTGTGGGAAAACGGTGTGCCGCAACAGGAGTGGACGTTGGAGCAGGTTCGCGCGCGTGCCAACGCGGCACGTCGCTGACGCGCGGCGCGCAGGGTTGGCCATGCACGCTTCCATCGACGACATCTCCTTGTTGCCTGCTTCGGCGCTGCTGACGCGTCTGCGCGCCGCAGCACCCAACCTGCAGCGGCGCGTGCCGCTGCAGGACGAGGCCAGTCGCTGGCATGCGCTGCGTATCGGCGCGCGCACCTATCGCGCGGCGTTGCCGATCACCTTCACCCCCTATGCCTCAGTACGGCCCTGTTCGGCGCGCTGCGGGTTCTGTTCGGAAAATCTGCGGCAGCACGGTGGCGGTCGCGCGGCAGCGACGTTGCGACCTGGGCCTGACTATTTCCAGCAGTTGAGCGCTGTCTTGCAGCTGCTGCGCGAGGTGCCGCTGTCGTATTCGTTGTCGGGTCTGGAAATGACCGACGATGCGGCATGGTTGCAGACCTTGCTGCAGACCCTGGCAACCACGCCCAACGGCCCGCGCGTCGAGCAGCGCGTGCTGTACAGCAATGGCGCCGGGCTGGCGCGTGCGCACGGTGCGCGCTTGATCGAAGCGCTGGTTGAGTTCGGGCTGTCGTGGGTCGAGTTGTCGCGTCACCATCCGTTGCAGGAGCGCAACGACGCGATCATGCGTTTCCGCCCCGACGAGCCGATCGCCGATGTGGCGACCTTCGTACAAACGGCACGGCGGCTGGCAGCACGGCTGCCGCTGCGACTGGTCTGCATCGTGCAGCGCGGTGGCGTGGACAATGCAGACGCCATTGCGCAGTACATCGCGTGGGCACGCAGCTGCGGCGCCAGCCAGGTGATCTTTCGGGAATTGTCGCGGTTGGACGATGCCTATCGCAGCAACGGCACGCTGCGCTACATCGGCGAACACCGCATCGGCGTAGACACGTTGCTGGACCAGTGCATGCAGCAGCCCTGGTGGTCGCGCTGGCAACCCGATGGCCTCACCGAAGGCTATTACTTCTGGAATGTGCGGCTGCGCGATCAGGCGGGCTTGCAGATGGTGTTCGAAAGCGCCGACTACGCCGCGATGCATGCGCGCCACGCGACCGGCGATCTGTACAAGCTGGTGTTCTTCGCCAACGGCCGTCTGTGTGCGGGTTGGGACCCGGATGCCGATGTGTTGTGGGAACCCACTAATGGATGAGTTCGATCGGCGCAGCTGGTGGACGCCGGCCCCGGACGAGGCCGCCTGGGCACTGCCCGACGATCTGCGCGCGGCCGACCCGCTCGGCGCGCGCGATTGTGGCTGGGTCAATCAGATGCGCCCGTTTGTGCGCCATTTCAGCCGGCCGGGCGAGCAGGTATTCGACCCGTTCTGCGGCTTTGGCAGCACCTTGCTGGCGGCCGCGCTGGAAGGCCGCAACGCGCATGGCATGGAAATCGATCCGGCACGCGCGCAGTTGGCACGCACGCGTCTGGCGCGGCATGCGGTGGAAGCCCCGGTGGTGGTCGGCAGCCTGGCCGATATCGCCCCGGCGGCCCCGATCGACCTGTGTCTGACCAACGTGCCGTATTTCGGCTGCCACTGGCATGGCGACGTGCTGCCTGGGCAGCTTTATGCGAGCAGCGATTACGCCAGCTACCTGACCGGCATGCGCGCGGATCTTGGCCGCATCCTGGCCAGTCTGTTCAACCTGCGCGAGGAGCGGGTGCTGTGCTATCGGCGTGCGGGCGCAGCGCTGGGGCATGCCGAGACACAGAGCAATCGCAGCCACGAATACGCGCTGATCTTTCAGCATTGTCGTGCCCGGCTGGATCTGCAGCAGGCCGCGCAGTTGTTGCAGGCGGTGCAGGCACAAGGCCTGCCGGTGGTGGTGCATGGCAGCTACGCGCGCTGGCTGGCGTCGCCGACCCCGGTGCCCCAAGGCCCGGCCGATCTGGACCTGATGCTGCGTGGCGAACAAGCGCTGTGGGACCGCCTCACGCTCTGGCTGCAGCAGCAGGGCTTCGCGTTGAGCCTGTGGGGCGAACCGTGCCGTGCGCCCGTGGCACTGGCGGTGGTGCGCGCCCACCACTACCTGCGCGCCGAGCGCATCGGTGCCGATGGCCGCCGTCTGCAGGTAGACCTGCAATTGCCAGTGGATGAACCGCCGTTGCCCTGATCGGGCAAGCCGACGCCGCGCGCACATGGGTTGCCGCTATGCTCTGTGCCGGTTTTGGATGCCGGAATCTCCCTATGTCTTGTTCTTCCCTGATCGCGCGCGGCGCACTGCTCGGCGCATTGGCAACCCTGGCCGGCTGCGGCGGCAGCAAGGGCGACACGATGCTGATGCGCGAGTCGTTCAATTCCGACGACACCTATTCGCGCAGCGTGGCGGCCAGTTCGCCGCAAGCCTGCGAGGCGGCCCGGCGAGTGCTGTTGAGTCAGGGCTACGCCGTCACGCGCGCCGATGCCGCAGCGGTGGAGGGCAGCAAGAACTTCCAGCTCAAGGAAGCCGACCAGAGCGAACAACTCAACCTGCGCATTTCCTGCGCCAGCCAGGACGGCGGCAAGGCGCAGGTGTTCGTCAGTGCGTTGCAGGACCGTTACGCGCTGAAGAAGAGTTCCACCTCGGCCAGCGTGGGCGTCGGCGTGCTGGGCTCGTTATCGTTGCCGGTCGGCAGCAGCGGCGATTCGCTGGTGCGTGTGTCCAGTACCACTGTGCAGGATGCGGCCTTCTACAAGCGCTTTTTCGAACGCCTGAATTCGTATCTTCCCAAGGTCACCGAAGCGGTACCTGCCGCAGTGAGTGCAGCGCCTGCGCCCGCACCTGCGCCAGCGGCGGCACCAGCGCCGGCCGCTGCGGTTCCAGCCGCGACTACCACGCCTGCCGCGACGCCCGCAGCCCCTGCCGCGGCTCCCACCACGGTTGCACAGCCTCCGGTTGCGCCATTGCCCGTGGAAGCGCAGGACCCCCCACCGGCACCGGCGAAGGTGCCGCAAACCGAGCCCGCCACGCAGCCGTGACGGAGCGGTTCACGCTCCGCTCCAAAGCCTGAATGGCGGGCGGCGCGCTTCACGTTGTGTTCTCGACCCAGCGGCCAGAGTGCGCCCATGCCTCGCCGAGCGGGCGAGAAACGTGGAGAACAACGATGAAAATGCGCACCTCCCTGCTGGGTATGTCCCTGACCGGCCTGATGGCGACGAGCACGTTCGCACAGGCGCAAAACTACGCGCATCAGCAGCGCTATACGGAAGCGGACGAAGGTCGCAGGTTTAACGACGGCACCCGCGTGCGCTGCCGCAACGTCGAAGTGCAGAAGAACTCGACCGATCCGAACCGCATCGGCGGTACGCTGGCCGGCGCTGCAATCGGTGGCCTGCTCGGCAACCAGGTTGGTGGCGGTAACGGCAAGAAGCTGGCGACCGTGGCAGGCGCAGTGGCCGGTGGCGCGGCGGGCCGCACCATCCAGGGCAACCGTCAGCAGGCCAACGGCAATCGCCAGGTCGAGCGCGTCTGCGAACGTCGCTGAGCAGGTGATGCGATGGGCCTGAGTTAATCCTGCAAGCCCCGGCCACGCCGGGGCTTTCTACGTTTGAGAATGGCGTTGTGCCGACGATTCATTGCGTATGTCATCGATGAGTGTTGTCCACGCGCATCGCAGTTGTTCATTGCGCTCACCAACGGCGTCGATGCCGCTACGGTATGCGCGCCTGCGCCTGCGCCTGCGCCGGCTTGCCGCGCTGGCGTGTGCAGGCGGCTTGCTGGCGGCTCAGCTGCTGCAGGTCGCCCATGCTGCGCCAAGCCAGACCGCAGATGCTGCCAGCGCAGATTGCGTGGAAGCATTGCTGCGACGGCTGGGCTGGACCATCCACCGCGCCGCGGTGCGCGAACCGGTACTCACGCGTGGTGAACCGTGTACGCGCGGCACGCTTGCGCAGGCGCAGGCCGCCGGGGATCTGCAGCTGACGCTTCCCGCCGATTGGGGCACTCAACAGCGCCGCGCAGCGCTGACCGCCGTGCTGGACGATGCAGCCACGCACTGCGCCTATGCGTTCGAACTCGGTGCTGCCACCCGCCGTGCGGTCACGCAATTGCAGAACAACCCGCGCTACCGCTTCTCGGCGGTGCAGCTGGGCTGGGTCGGATTCGGCTGGCGTGGCGCAGCCGCGCAGGGCTGGAGCGGTTTTCGCAGTTTCGGTCGCGGGTATCAGCCGCGCGGCAGCAATGCGCAGGCGCTGGATGCGTTCTACCGCGGCCAGGTGCGCTCCGAATGTGGCGTCGGCCGACAGGTGGCTCAGCTGGCCACCCAGCGCGAGTTGTTCGGCGATGCCGGGTTCGATAAGGCGTTCACGCCAGGCGAATTGTCGATCGGCACATTCCTGACCTTGCACGACACCGACAGCATCCTGCTCGGTGCGCATGCCGGGGAATTCTTCGCCGACGGCAAGGCAGTGAAGACCTCACAACTCGGGCGGCAGGCGTTCGTGGGCGCACCAGGCTTCATCGCGCATGTGTTCGACACGTCTTACCTGGATGACATCCACAATCAGGCCGAGAATTTCGTGGTGGTGGATGTCAGCGATGCAGCCGCGCAGGCGCTGGCGCGGCACGGTGGCTTTGCGTACTACGATGCGCGCAACCGGCAGATCTGGGAATTGGCCAAGCATTTGCGTGGGCCTGGCAAGCGCCGCTTCGAGCGCCTGCTTTACGAGCGCGACGCAGCGTTGCGGGCCACGCTCGACCCACAGCAGCAGACCCAGCTGCAGCAGCTGCAGACGCTGCTGGATGACCCGTTCTACCAAGGCTTTTTGGTCTATGTGCACCCCAAGGGCACCAAGCCGATCGGCTACCACGTGGCACGCCTGCTCGACCGTAACCCGCGCACCCCGTATGCCATCGACCTGACGTTGCACAATCTGCGCAGCACCTTGTATTGGCGGTGGATCGACTGGCAGCTGCAGCAGTGCAGCGCCGCCACCGTCGCGGAACAATCCATTGAGAATTCCGCCACGCCAGCGTACGCCGAGCGTGGCACCCTGCACTGATCAGATCATGAGGAGCGATTATGGAACTGGGTATGGTGGGACTGGGCCGCATGGGCGCCAACATGGCCGAGCGTTTGGTCAATGGCGGGCATCGCGTGCATGGCTACGATCCAGGCGCGAACGCGCGCACCAGCGCGCAAGCCAAGGGCATCGTCACCGCCGATGCGCTGGCAGCGCTGGTGTCGGCACTGCCGAGCCCGCGCGTGGTGTGGTTGATGGTCCCGGCCGGCAAGATCGTCGATGACACGCTGGCGCAGCTGCTGCCCTTGCTGCAGGCCGGCGACATCGTCATCGATGGCGGCAATTCGTACTACAAGGATTCGCAGCGGCGCGCAGCATTGCTGCACGCCAGTGGCATTGCGTTTGTCGATTGCGGCACCAGCGGTGGCATCTGGGGCCTGCAGGAAGGCTATAGCTTGATGGTGGGTGGCGACGAAGCGGCGGTGACGGCGTTGCACCCGATCCTGGCAACGCTCGCGCCGGCGCCGGACAAGGGCTGGGGACGCGTTGGCCCGAGCGGTGCCGGCCACTTCACCAAGATGGTCCACAACGGCATCGAATACGGAATGATGCAGGCCTACGCGGAAGGCTTCGCGCTGATGCAGCACAAAGCCGATTTTGCGCTGGATCTGCACCAGGTTGCCGAAATCTGGCGCGATGGCAGCGTGGTGCGTTCGTGGTTGCTGGATCTGACGGCCGATGCATTGACGCATAACCCGACCATGGCCGGCATTGCGCCCTTCGTGGCCGATTCGGGCGAAGGCCGCTGGACGGTTGCCGAAGCGATCGATCTGGAAGTCTCTACACCGGTCATCACGTTGTCGCTGATGGAGCGGCTGCGCTCGCGCGACAAGGATTCGTTTACCGACAAACTGCTGGCGGCGATGCGCAACCAGTTCGGCGGCCACGCGGTGATGACCACGACCTCGGCAGCGCCGACGATCGGTAGCAAGGACGCGTAAGGACTTGGATGCAATGACGGTGCGCGCCTGGAGTGCGGCGCGCACCGTTGGAAGTGGGCAACCGCCTCAGCGTTATTAACCGCGCGCGGCATCCACCCACTGCACTCGGCCGTCCGCAGCGCTGCGTTGCGCAAGGTCCACCAACTGCATCAGTTGCACCGCATCGGTGCCGCTGACCGGTGCCGCTCCGGTGCCTGCCAGCGCGTCGCGGAAGGCGGCGTAGCACTGCCGATAGTCGCCAGGCAGGTTGTCGGGCTGATGGGTGTGGATGCGGCCTTCGTCATCGACGCGGGTGAGCGTGCCCGGCAGCGGGTCCACGCCCCAGCCGACCGTGCCGGGGCGACGGCCGGCGCGCAGCTGGTCTTCCTGCGTATCCAGGCCGTGCTTGAGGTAACTGCCGCGCGTGCCATGCACGGCGAAGCGCAGGCTGCCATCGGCCACCAGCGACCCTGCGTGCAGAATCACGCGCAGCCGAGGGTAGTGCAGGGTGACGTGGAAATAATCCACGCTGCGCGCCTGCTCGCGCTGACGTTGCAGATCCGCGCCAATGCCCTGCGGCATACCGAACAACTGCATCGCCTGATCGAGCAGATGCGGGCCCAGGTCATACCACAGTCCGGCACCGGGGCCATCGCTCTCGCGCCAACGGTCGCGCACCTGCGGGCGATAGCGGTCGAAGTGCGAATGAAATTCCACCGCCTCGCCCAGCTGGCCTTCTTCGATCAGCCGGCGCACGGTGAGAAAGTCCGCATCCCAGCGGCGATTCTGGAACACGCTGATGATGCATCCCGCCGCATCGGCGGCAGCGACCATCTGCTGCGCCTGCGTCGCATCCAATGCAAACGGCTTGTCCACCAGCACATGCTTGCCGGCGGCCAGGGCCTTCAGCGCGAAGGGGGCATGGGTGTGGTTCGGGGTGGCCAGCACCACGGCATCCAGTGCGGGATCGGCCAGCGCACTGTCGAGGTCGGCCACCACGGTGACGCCGGGAAAATCGGACTGCGGCTGTTGCGGCTTGGACGACACCACACTGTGCAACTGCAGGCCGGGGGTGCTTGCGATCAGCGGTGCATGAAAGGTGCGGCCGACATAGCCATAGCCGACGACGGCCAGATTGAACTGTTTAGGCATTGAAAAAACGGTTCATCGCAACGACGGAGGGAGCACGCATGGTATTGCACCTGCCCGTGTGCGCAGGGTTCACAACCTCTGCATGCAACGGTCACGTCTGCTCGACGAGCGCCACCGCAAGCTGCGCCCACATTCAACAGGAGGTGCTTGGTATGAAGAACATGACGCATGCACGCAAGCTGCTGGCTCTGTCGCTGTCGCTCGGTCTGACCCTCGGCGCGTCGCAGGCATTTGCGGCACCGCAGGAACATGCCGACCACAAGGACCACGCTGCCGGCATGAACGAGTCCAAGAAGCCGGTCACCGACACCTGGATCACCACCAAGGTCAAGGCCGATCTGCTGGCCACCGACAATGTCTCGGGTACCGACGTGAAGGTCGAGACCAAGAACGGCATCGTGACCCTGACCGGCGCGGTTGCCACCCAGGCCGAGCATGACAAGGCCGTTGCCGTTGCCAAGGGCATCGAGGGCGTCAAGAGCGTCAAGTCGACCGGCCTGAAGGTCACCGCTGCGAAGAAGTAAGCGCAGCTGCTGCGAATGCCGGGTCGCCGAGGCGAGGCGGCGACCCGAGCACCGGGCGCACTCCACGGAGTGCGCCCTTTTTTTTTGTCTTGAAGAGGTGTCAGCTGAGCCGATGGCCGGCGACGCACTCGCGCGGTTTTCACGCATACTGCACGTATGCTATGCCTATTCAGCTATGTCGTAGTTCGGCATGATTTCTCTGAATCATTAATCTGGCAAGCTGCGTGATCGGAGACAATGCCGATCAGTCCTTGGCCCTGCAGTGAGCGGAATTCGGTCCAGCAATGCAAACAACGGTCCAAGCAGACAAATGGGATCGCTGGCGCCTGCCTTTGTTGGCGGTTGCCGTATTCCTGATTGTGGTGGTGCCCTCATTGTTGCTGCAGCAAATGGCCCGCAACGCGAACCAGGCTGCGTCGTGGGTGTCGCATAGCCAGCAAGTGCAGGAGACCGCACAGCGCCTGGAGGCGGCGATGCGCGATACCGAATCGGCGGCGCTGATGCGCTCGCACGGCGTGGAGCGCGAGGCGCTGAACGAGCGCATGCGCCGCGGCCGACGCGAAGCGCTGGCCGCCGTGCAGCGACTGATCGAACTGACCAAGGACAACCCCGCGCAGCTGGTACGCATCGGGCGTATCCAGAGCACCATCGAACGGCGCCTGTTGTTGGCCGAGCGTATTGCGGTGACCACCGCGCCGGAGCAGATACGCGCGCTGATCGACGACATGACGCTGAACAACCCGATCCGTGTGCTGATCGACGACCTGCAAAGCGCCGAAGGCCGGTTGCTGGCGCTGCGCAATGCGCGCGCCGAGACCGAGCGCTTGCATTACGCAGTGCTGAGCTGGGCGGCGCTGGGGGTGCAGTTGCTGCTGCTGGGCACGGTGACCTGGCTGCTGCAGCGGCAGATCCGCCGCCGCCTGGCGGCCGAGCAGGAATACCTGCGCGCCAACGGGCGCGCCAGCTCGGTGCTGCAAACCGTGCGCGAGCCGATCGTGTTGCTGGATGCCAGCCAGCGCATCGTGTTGCATAACCCGGCCTTTGCCGACCTGTATGGCCTGGAAGAGCGCGGCAACGAATTGATGCCACTGGAAGAGGTGGGCGAGGGCGTCTGGCGCGATGCACAGATCCATCAACGGCTGGCGGACGTGTTGTTGCGTGGACGCGAGTTGTGGGACTTCGAACATGAGCAGCGCGCCGCCGACGGCGTGCTACGCACCATGTTGATCAATGCACGCCGCATGCCGTTGCCCGACAGCACCGACGAAGACGTGGTGCTGATGACGGTGAGCGACATCAGCCTGCAGAAGGCCGCGCAGTTGCGTATCCAGGAGCTCAACCGGCAGATGGAAGGCAAGGTGGAGCAGGTCTCGGAAGTCAACCGCGAGCTGGAAGCCTTCAGTTACTCGGTCTCGCACGATCTACGCGCACCGCTGCGGCACGTGGCCGGATTCTCCGACAAGCTGGCGCGCCACCTGGGCGATGCGGCCGACGAGAAGTCGCGCCATTACATGGAAGTGATCAGCAGCTCGGCGCGGCGCATGGCCTCGCTGATCGACGATCTGCTGGTGTATTCGCGCCTGGGCCGCGGTGCGCTGCGCCTGCAGGCGGTGGACATGCAGTCGCTGGTGGCCGAAACGCGTGCGATCCTGGATTCCAACGTGCAGAGCGAGAACACTGGGCACCGGGTGGAATGGCATATCGCACCGCTGCCGGTGTTGGTTGCCGACGAAAACATGATGCGCCAGCTGTGGATGAACCTGCTCGGAAATGCGGTCAAGTACAGCGCCAAGCGCGAGGTGGCCAAAATCGAGGTCAGCTATACGCCGATGTCCGACGGCGGCCACCAGTTCAGCGTGCGCGACAACGGCGCCGGTTTCGACATGGAATACAGCGGAAAATTGTTCGGTGTGTTCCAACGTTTGCACAAGGCCAGCGAATACGCTGGTACCGGCATCGGCCTGGCCAGCGTGCGGCGCGTGTTGACGCGTCACGGCGGCCGGGTGTGGGCTGAAGGCGCCGTCGACGAGGGCGCCACGTTTTATTTCGTGTTACCTCCTGCGCTTGAAGCGCCCAACCAAGAGTTCATTGCATGACCGCCATCCGTACCATTCTTCTGGCAGAAGACAGCCCGGCCGATGCGGAGATGGCGGTCGACGCCTTGCGCGAAGCCCGCCTTGCCAATCCCATCGTGCACGTCGAAGACGGCGTGGAAGCCATGGACTACCTGCTGCGCCGTGGCGTGTTCGCCGACCGCGAGGAAGGCCTGCCGGCCGTGCTGCTGCTGGACATCAAGATGCCGCGCCTGGACGGGCTGGAAGTGCTCAAGCAAGTGCGCAGCGACGAAACGCTCAAGCGCCTGCCGGTGGTGATCCTGTCGTCCTCGCGCGAAGAAAGCGATCTGGCCCGCAGCTGGGACCTGGGCGTGAATGCCTATGTGGTCAAGCCGGTGGACGTTGACCAGTTCTTCAATGCGGTCAAGACGCTCGGCACCTTCTGGGCGGTCATCAACCAGGCACCGGAGCTGGACTGAACCATGCCGCATGAGGGGGGCAACCTGGAGCAGCTGAAGATCCTTCTGGTGGAAGATTCACCGGAAGACGCCGAGCTGTTGTCCGATCAGTTGCTCGAGGCCGGGCTGGATGCGGCATTCGAGCGCGTGGACAGCGAGCCGTCGCTGCGCGCCGCGCTGGATGAATTCCAGCCGGACATCGTGCTGTCGGACCTGAGCATGCCGGGCTTTTCCGGCCACCAGGCGCTGCGCCTGGTGCGCCAGAACGGTGCCACGCCCTTCATCTTCGTCTCCGGCACCATGGGCGAGGAGACCGCGGTCAAGGCGCTGCAGGATGGCGCCAACGACTACATCATCAAGCACAATCCGACGCGCTTGCCGAGCGCGGTGATCCGCGCGATCCGCGAGGCGCGCGCCGATCTGGAGCGCCAGCGCGTGGAAAGCGAGCTGATGCGCGCGCAGCGTCTGGAAAGCCTGGCGATGCTGGCGGCCGGTTTGAGCCACGACCTGCGCAATATCCTGCAACCGTTGTTGATCGTGCCCGACCTGCTGGCCGGGCGCACCGACGACCCGCAGCTGCGTCAGCTGGCCAACGTGGTGGCCGAATGCGGCCGGCGCGGGCATGAGATGGCCGAGTCGATGCTTTCTTTCGTGCGCGGTTCCAACAAGCCGCGCGAGCAGGTATCCCTCTCCAATCTGTTCCAGGCCGTGCAGATGCTGCTCAAGAGCAGCCTGCCCGACGGCGTGCGTCTGCAGATGGACAACATCGCTGCGGACCTGACCATTGAGGCCAACTACACCGAACTGCAGCAATGCCTGCTCAACTTGGGCTTGAACGCGATCCAGGCGATGCCCGAGGGCGGCAGACTGATCCTGGCAGCCGATCGCTACGATGCCTCGCGCGTGCGCATGAGCGTGTCCGACACCGGCGTGGGCATGAGCGACGAAACCCGCGCGCGCCTGTTCAGTCCTTTCTTCACCACCAAGGCCGATGGCACTGGGTTGGGACTGATTTCGTGCAAGCGCATCATCGAAAGCTATGGCGGCAGCATCGTGGTCGATAGCCGGCTGGGCGAAGGCACGCGCTTTGACATGATCGTGCCGATGCGTGCGGTGTCGGCGGCGGTGACCGAAGCCGAACTGCCGCTCCCGCTTGGCCACGGGCAGCGCATTTTGCTGGTGGATGGCGAGGCAACGCGCCTGTCGCTGCTGGGCAATGCGCTCTCCAGCCAGGGCTATCAGCCGCAGCTGGCCAGCGATGGCGCCGCGGCACTGCAACTGGTGCAGCAGCATGCGATGCCGGATCTGGTGATCATCGACAGCGACATCATCCTGCTTTCGGCAGTGAGCGTGCTGCTGAGCATGCAGGAGCTGGGCTACCAGGGGCCGGCGATCGTGCTGGAAGATGTCGGCGCGCCGTTGCAGCGTGCGCATTTTCCGGCGGATCTTCCAGTGCATGTGCTGCGCAAGCCGCTGGAAATGCGCCGGGTGTTCCGCGCCGTTTCGCATGCGCTGGAAGTGGCCTGACACCACGTCGCGCGCACCCATGGCGCGCATCGATGGGTGCGACACGATTGCAACAGTTGACGTCCACGCCGGCCGCGTGCGCGAATAACGTATGACCACCGTGCTTCTCAGCCTCGGCAGCAACGTCCAGCCGACCCACTACCTGCGCTTGGCTGTCGCCGCCCTGCGCGCGCGCTTCGGCCAGATCGTCGTGTCGCCCGCGTACCGCACGCCCGCAGTGGGCTTCGATGGGCCGGACTTCGTCAACAACGCGGTGGTACTGCAGACCGATCTGGATCTGGACGCGCTGGATCGCTGGCTGCATGCACTGGAAGATGCGCATGGACGCGATCGCAGCGGCCCGCGTTTCAGCGACCGCACCCTGGATCTGGATGTGGTGTTCTTCGGCGACCGTATCGTCGAAGGCCCCGGGCATCTGCGCATCCCGCGGCCCGAACTCAAACACGCATTCGTGCTCAAGCCGCTGGCCGACATCGCGCCGGACTTCATCGACCCGCTGAGCGGGCAGACGCTGGCAGCCCTGTGGCAGGCGCATCCGCAGCACGGCAGCGCGTTTGCCACGGTGGAGCTGGATGCGGCTGCGCCGCAGTTGAGCGTCACGCAATAGCGCTGTGCTGGCGGCGCGGTTGAGCGCGGCCGGGCAGGCGCGCAGGTCGCGCGATGATGGGCGTCACTGTCTGGCAGTGACGCACGCTGGCGAGGTCGCAGCCGAGCTCACGTGCATGACACAGAGAGCGTCCCTGCGCAGCGCAAGCGCGCAGGCCACCGAAGCGGCGTTCAACTGAGCTGGCGGCCACCATCCACATGCAGGGTATGGCCGGTGACGAAGCTGGCGTCGTCCAGCAGCCAGCGCACCGCTTCGGCAATTTCCTCCGGCGTACCGATGCGCGCCAGCGGCGTCCGCGCGAGCAGCGCCTGCTTGGCGTCGGCGGATTTGCCTTCTTCCGGCCACAGGATGGCGCCAGGCGCGACCGCGTTGACGCGCACCTGTGGCGCCAGTTCCAGCGCCAGCGACCGGGTCAGCATTTCCAGCGCGCTCTTGGACGCGCCGTAGAGCGGGTGGTTGCGCATCGGTTGCTGCGCGTGCAGATCGGTGAGGTTGACGATGGCCCCGCGCCGCTGGCGCAACTGCGCGGCGGCGGCTTGCGCGATGAAGAACGGCGCGCGTGCATTGACCGCAAACAATTCGTCCCACTGCGCTGCCGTGGCCGCGCCCACGGGGGTGGGGTAGAACGCCGAGGCGTTGTTGACCACGCCATCCAGGCGACCGAAGGCGGCAAGGCAGTCGGCCACCAATTGCGCAGGTGCGTCGGGCAAGCGCAGATCGGCGTGCAAGGCGTGTGCGCTGCCGGCACGCTGGGCGCACAGTTCGGCCACGCGTGCGTCCAACGCGTCGGCGGAGCGGTGTGCATGCAGCGCAACGCGGTAGCCGGCAGCATGCAGCGTGGTGGCGATCTGCGCGCCGATGCGGCGGGCTGCGCCGGTGATCAACACCACCTTGGAACTGTCTGTCATGGCGTACTCGCTCGGCGTTGCGGAGGGCTCGGCTATCCTGTGCATTGTCCCCGCAACCGGTGCCCGCATGCACGCCGACCTTCCCACACCCGATCCGGACGCGCTGGCCCATAGCGACCGGTTGGCTGCGCACGTACGCGCCGAAATCCAGGCCGCCGGTGGTGCGATTCCGTTCTCGCGCTTCATGGAGCTGGCGCTGTATGCGCCGGGCCTGGGCTATTACAGCGCCGGCGCCAGCAAGTTCGGCGAGGCCGGCGATTTCGTCACCGCTCCGGAATTGGGGCCGTTGTTTGCGGCCACCGTCTCCGGCGCGTTGGCGCCGGTATTGCAGCAGCTCGGGCCGCAGGCGCGGGTGCTGGAAGTGGGCGGCGGCAGCGGTGCGTTTGCCGAAGTCACGCTCAAGCGGCTGCTGGAACTGGACGCGTTGCCCGAGCGCTACGCGATCCTGGAGCCCAGCGCCGACCTGCGCGAACGTCAGCGCGAGCGACTGAGACGCAGCCTGATCCCGCCGGTGTTCGATCTGGTGGAATGGCTGGATGCGCCATTCCCGGACGATTGGGATGGCGTGCTGTTTGCCAACGAAGTCATCGACGCCTTGCCCACGCCGCGCTTCGCACTGCGCGATGGGCAGGTGTATGAAGAAACCGTGGTGCTGGATGCCCAGCAGCACTTCGCACGTGGCGAGCAACCGGCCGATGCGTTGCTGAGCGCAGCCGTGCGTCACCTGGAGCGCTATCTGGAGCAGCCGTTCGCCGATGGCTATCGCTCCGAGCTGCTGCCGCAATTGCCGTACTGGGTCCAGGCGGTCGCCGGCGGTTTGAAGCGTGGCGCGATGTTGTTCGTCGACTACGGTTATCCGCGCGGCGAGTTCTATCGTGCGCAGCGCGAGGACGGCACCTTGCGTGCGTTTTACCGGCACCGCATGCATGAAGATCTCTACCGCTGGCCAGGCCTGCAGGATCTGACCGCATCGGTGGACTTCACCGCGTTGGCCGAGGCAGGCACCGGCGCAGGTTTCGAGTTGGCCGGGTATTGCACGCAAGCAAGCTTCCTGCTCGGCAATGGGCTGGACGCCTTGTTAGCGCAGGCCGATACGCGCACCGATGAAGTGGGGCGCATGCGTCTGCGCGAACAGATCAAGCGGCTGACCCTACCCAGCGAGATGGGCGAGCGCTTCCAGGTGATGGGCTTCTCGCGCGATGTCGATTTCGCCCCGGCATTCCTGTCCGGCGATCTCACATGGCGGTTGTGAGTTCGGCACTCCGGCCGTTTCATCGGCCGCGCTTGTGGGTGGGCTTGTGGGTCGCGGCGATCGTTGTGGTCATTGCCGTGTGCCTGGGGCCGCCGCCGGAGTTTCCGGAGTTGCCGTCCAACAGCGACAAGGCCGAGCATTTCCTGACCTTCGCGCTGTTGTGTTGGGGAGCGGTGCAGTTGTTTGCCACCCGGCGCGCACTGGCGTTGGCTGCGTTCGGATTGGTGCTGCTGGGCATCGGCATCGAAATCGCGCAAGGCGCGCTGACCACCAATCGCAGCGCCGACCCGTACGATGCATTGGCCGATACGCTGGGCATTCTCGCCGGGCTATGTCTGGCATGGACGCCGTTGCGGTTTGTGATGGTGCGGATCGATCAGCGCCTGTTTGGACGGCGGTGACGCTGCTTGAACGAAGCTGCGGCAGGCCAGGTGCCTGCCCGCTGCCGTAAACGGAGCCGGGCGGCAGCGCGGTCCTGGTTGCGGCCGCGTGTTGCCGCAGCGATCTAACGCGTCGCGTTGCACGACCGCTTGCTCCACGGCAGCGTGCCGCGGCCGCGGCGGGGCATCCGCTGCCGCTGTGCGATGCAGGTTGTGCAGTCGTTACGCTGCGTTGCGGACCAGCGGCTGGCACGTCGCCACAGCGACCGCGGCCGTTACAGCTTCATCCTCAGCCCGAGATACAGCTGCCGTCCGGCGGCCGGCGAGAACATGGGCTGCGCCTGTGCCCAGAAGAAGCTGTCGTACCACACGTAGGCATACGCGCGACCGGTGGCATTGCGGACCTGCATGTCCACGCTCCAGTTCGGGTTGATCGTGTAGCGCGCGGTGAGGTCGAGCGTCGCAAAGCCGCCGTACTTGCCTGCCACGTTGCGTTCCTCGAGGTAGTAGTCGCCCTGGGCGCGCCCCTGCAGGCCCAGTTGCAACGCCTCGGTCGGGCGGTAGTTCACGCCGATGTTGCTGATGTAGCGGGGCGTGGCGATGACTTCGTTGCCTTGCAGCGACAATGCGGCGGCACGGTCGTCGCGCGTGATCTTGGCTTCCTGGTAGGCATGCGACGCCCAGAGCGTCCATCGATCGCCCAGCTGTGCGCTGATCTGCGCATCCACGCCGCGGCGACGCGTCTTGCCCAAGGTCACGGTAGTGCCGGTGGCCGGCATGTTCGAGACTTCGTTTTCCGCATCCTGTTGCCAGACGGCGACGCGCGCCTGGCTGCCTGCAAATGGGCTGAATTTCATGCCCAGCTCGACGCCGGTGTTGGTGGAAGGGCGGATGCCGGCTTGCCCTGGGGTGAGATAGGCCGGGGCGGTGGAGCCGGTCAACACCTGGAAGGTACGGCCCCAGTTGGCGTACACGTTGGTGCTGGGCGTCAGGGCGTAGATCACGCTGAGCTTGGGCTGCCCGATGCTGCCGTAACGCTGCAGCGGTGCGCGCACCGCATCCGGCAGCTGGGTGTCGCCGTCGAAGCGGTCCACGCGATAGGCCGGCACCAGCTTCAGGGCCTCGACCGGCTGATAGATGGCCTGTACGTAGGCGCCCCAGTTGTCGAACGTATAGCGGTCCGCGTTCTGGATGCGCGCTGGCGCTGCGGCAAAGTCGGTGGGCTCGGCATAGTTGAAGCGCTCGCGCCGGTACGCATTGTCTTGATGTTCGTAGTTGATGCCGCCTTCCAAGGTCAGCAGGTCGTTGGCGCGCAAGGTCAGGGTGTTGAGCATGCCGACCTGCGTTTCGTTCCAACGCCGACGCTGGCGCGGCGCATTGCCGATGGGCAGGTCGCTGAAGGTCACCCGGCGGTCGTCCTCGTAGCGGTTGTAGTAAAGCTTGCTGCCCAGGAACAGGGCGTCGGTCAGTTTCAGGTCCAGATGCATGCCGAGCTGCTGCATGTCGCGGTCGTCGCCATCGTTGCGGTTGCGGCGGTCCGAGCTGCGCCGATCCGCCTGCAGCTCTGCTGCGGTCATGAAGCCCGGCTCGTCGGCCTGGTTGCGGTACGTGCGTGCCGTCAGACCGATGCGCATGCCGTCGTCGAGAGTGCCGTAGAACTATTTGCCGCCCAGCACATACTTGCTGGAACGATCGTGCGCGCGATAGCCATCCGATGCCTGCGCGCCGATGAAGTAGTTCTGCGCGAATCCGTCGCGTTCGCGCCCGACCGCGATCTGCGCATCGCGGCTGGCGTAACTGCCGTAGGCCACGCGGGCATCGGTGTAGCTGCCGCCCTGGCGGGTGCCGAAGTTGATGTTGCCGCCGATGTTGTGCAGCCCATAGCGCGGATCGTTGGTGCCACGCACCACCTCGATGTAGCTGATTTCAAGCGGAAACAGCATGTCGATGAAGCGCTGGTTGCCGCTGTTGACGTTGCTGGGAATGCCGTCGATCAGGGTCTTGATCGCATTGAGATAGCCCTCGCCGTTGAAGGCGCGGAAGCTGACCTTGCCCGATTCGGCGCCCTGGCGGGTTTCGGTCAACTGCATGCCTGGCATCTGCCCCAGCAATTCCCAGCTGTAGGACACGTTCTTGTCCTCGATCTGGTCGGCGCCCAGCACATCCACCGACGTCAGCACCTGATGCGCACTGAGCTGGCCTTCGTGATGCTGATGGACGTCGACCTTGCCGAGCGTCAGTGCCGAATCGGAGGACTGCGCGCGTGCGTCGGCAGCAAACAGCAGAGCGGCGACAGTCGCCACGAGGGGATGGATCTTCATGAAGCGGGCAACACCTGGGGGCCAATGGAAACATGTGTCAGGAATGACATGTTATAACATTTTATGGCAAATTCAATTCGTGGTGTGCTGCTGCCGTCTTTGGCGACGGTCAGCAAAGAATCGTGTTGCAACGCGTGGTGCGCGGTTTGCGTATTGGCGATGCGCAGCGTGGGGAACCGCCAATAGCCACCGCACTGCAGGCGATGCAGGTGCGGTGCCGTTCCGCGCTGGCGGCCGACGTGACCGATCCCGCCGGCGCGTTGTTGCCGTGCTTATGCGGGCATGCGCACTGCGCGTTCGCGCAGCCACTTGGTGGCCACCCACTTGTCGCCGGCCAATACCGGCGCACCGGCGTGCAGGCTGCGTGTCATCGGGTGCGGGCGGTCGTAGCTGAAAAACACTGCGTTGCCCTTGACTGCAGCGACATCCAGATGCGCATCGGGAAAGCGCGTCGCGCCGCCGCGTTCTGGCGTGTTGAGGTACATCACCAGCGAGGCGACGCGTTGCCCGCCGGCCTGCAGCAATACCGGGGTGCCCGCTGCGTCCGGGTCGAAGTAATCGTAATGCGGCCTGTATTCCGCACCGGTGGCGTAGCGCAGCACTTGCAACCCTTCGCCGTGATCGACTGGCCAGTCGAGCAGGCGCGCGATGCGCGTTTCGATACGTTGGCACAGCGCATCCTGGCCAACGCGCAGACACATGCTGTCGCTGGTGCGTGCTGCATGCACCACGTGCTCTCCGCTTGCATCGTCCACGGTGCGCGAGCGCGCCAGGCGCGGCTGGGCCAAGGCGATCAATGCATCGCATTCCTCGTCGGAAAGAAAACCGCCGAGTACCACCACGCGTGGCAGCAACAGGCTGACCAGCACGCGCACATCGCGGTCGCCCAACGCAAGCAGCGACGCATCGGTGTCCTGTTGCAACGCGGGCACGCGCACCGGCATCGGCAAGCCGTTTGCTTGCGCGTGTTGCTGGATGTGCGCACGGACCAGTGCCTCGACCGCATCGATGGCGTCCTGCTCGTTCCAGCCCTGATCAAGCAGCGGCTGTAGCGCTTGCTCGGGCGAATGCCCGGCCATGGCTTGCGCCACGATCCAGTCGGCCAGCGGATTGGGGATATCTGTGTGTGTCATGGCTCTACAGTGCATGTCGTCGTGTGGCACTCGTATGTCAATTGTGTCGCGGTAAGACAAATGAAACAGATGCCCACTATAAAAGTGACGGGGATCTTGAACGTGCTCGCCACTGCAGTGCGCGGAACGCCACCAATTCTTGACGACTCCTCTTCATACCGGACCCTTTGACCTGGAGATCAGCCGCATGGCCGTTCGCAACAGCAGCAAGACACTTCTCATGACGTTTGGTACCGCACTGGCGCTGTCGGCCTGTGGTGGCGGAGCCGACCGTGTCGCCTCGCCAGGTGAAGGCGCATTCCCGCCGGCACCGGCCCCCGCGCCGACGCCGGCGCCCACGCCTGCACCAACGCCGGCACCTGCGCCGAGCGGCCCGGCCGCCGATTGCCCGAGCGGTTTTTCCAACGTCGGCACCATCGCCAACAACACGCTACGCGCCTGCCAGTTGCCGGAAACCATCAATGGCAACCTGGTGGTGCCGGCGCGCGCGGGCACCGTCTACTCGATCAGCGGCCGCGTCAATGTAGGTACCGACCGCGGTGGCAACGCCACCGCACCGGCAGCCGGTAGCACGCAGGGTGTTTTGACCATCGAGCCGGGCGTGACCCTGTTCGGCTCGGCCGGTAGCGACTACATCGTGGTCAATCGCGGTTCGCAGATCTTTGCCGAAGGCAGCGCGACTGCGCCGATCGTGTTCACCGCGCGTCAGGCGCTGGAGAGCACGGTCAGTGCCAACACCATCGGCCTGTGGGGCGGCATCGTGGTGCTGGGGCGTGCGGCGATCAACAACTGCCCGGGCACCACGGTGTCCGGTACGCCGGAATGTCAGGCGCAGGTCGAGGGGACCAACGCGTTCTATGGCGGCAACAACGCCACCGACAACAGCGGTTCGATGCGCTACCTGCGCGTGATGTATTCGGGCTTCGAAATTTCGCCGAATAACGAATTGCAAGGCATCACGCTGGCGGGCGTGGGCAGCGGCACCAAGCTGGATTATGTGCAGATCCACAACAGCTCCGACGATGGCATCGAATGGTTCGGCGGTACGGTCAACGGTAGCCATCTGGTCATCACCGGTGCCGACGACGATTCGCTGGATACCGATGCTGGTTGGAGCGGTGCACTGCAGTTCGGCATCGTGGTGCAGCGCGCCGGTGGCGGCGACCGCATGAACGAGTGGAGCAGCTTGCGTCGCCAGCCGTATTCGCGCCCCAAGGTGGCCAATTTCACCTACGTGGGCAATGCGCGCGCCGGTGCGGCGATCATGCTCAACCAGGGCACGCAGGCCGCGTTCTACAACTCGGTGGTGACCCGCCCAGCCGGCGGCACCGGTGATGGCCTGGTGTGCTTCAACCTGGCCGATACGGACACGCTCGGTACCTTCAACTCGGTGTTCTTCGCTTGCCCGACCGCCTTCGGCAGCGACGCGCGTGCGGCCAGCCAGTTTGCGGCCGGCACCAACAATGTCGCCAATGGCGTGTCCACATTGCAGAACACCTTCGTCAATGGCGTCAATGAATCCGCAGTACCGGCGTTTCAGGGCTTGAACGGGGTGAGCAGCTTCTTCCAGCAGGTGAACTACATCGGTGGCGTGCGCGATGCCAACGACACGTGGTGGCAGGGCTGGACCTGCGGCCTGACCGCCGATCGTCCCTGCTGAGGCATGGCATCGCGCGGCGGCCATCGGTCGCCGTGCGATGCGTCCAGCTTCATCTTTCTGTTGCCAGGGCTCCCACGATGCGAACCTCCGCTGTCGCCCGTCTTTCGCGGACGGGCCTGTCTCTTTCCATTTCCACCCTGCTGATGTCCGGCGCCGCCATGGCGCAGTCGACCACCAGCGATGCCGACGCCGGCAGCAGTACGTCCAGCGCGGCCAGTACCAGTGTGCCCAAGCAACTCGACCAGGTCGTGGTGCGTGGCGAATACATTCCCGAGCCGATGCTGCAAACCTCCGAAGTGGCCTCGTTCGTGACGCGCGAAGACATGGAGCGCACCGGCGACAGCAGCGCCGCGGTGGCGCTGACGCGTGTCACCGGGCTGAGCTTGTCGCGCGGCAAGTATGTGTATGTGCGCGGCCTGGGCGAGCGCTATTCGTCGGCGTTGTTCAACGGTTCGCCGCTGCCCAGCCCCGAGCCGATGCAGCGCGTGGTGCCGCTGGACCTGTTCCCCAGCGACGTGCTGGCCAGCGTGACCGTGCAAAAGACCTATTCGGCCGATTATCCGGGCGAATTCGGCGGCGGCGTGATCGACCTGCAATCGATGGAAATCCCCGACAAGCCATTCCTGTCGTTGACCGTGGGTGGCGGCGCCAACAGCGTCAGCACCGGCGAAAAAGGCCTGACATATTACGGCTCCGACGATGACGAGTGGGGTTTTGATGATGGTACGCGCAAGCAGCCTGCTGCCTTGCGCGATGCGATCAGGACCGGCCGCCGGGTCGATCTGGGCAGCTTTTCGCGCGAAGACATCCGCCGCATCGGGCGCAGTTTGAACGATGCCAACCTGTATGTGCTGCAGGAAAAGGACAGCATCGCTCCGGACGTCAATGTCGGCGGCAGCGCCGGTTACAGCATGGACGTGGGCGAGGCGAAACTTGGTGTTATCGCGGTGGCGAGCTACGACAACGAGTGGCGCACGCGCACCGGCAAGCAGCAGGACGGTATCTTTGTCGGCGACAGCGTCGAGTTCAATTCCAATTACGACTTCGCCACCACCCGCAATAATGTGCGCAGCAACGGCATGCTGGGGCTGGGGTGGGAATACGGCCGGCATGCCATCGGCTGGACCACGTTGTACGTGCACGACACCTTGAAGGTGGCGCGCAGCCGCGCCGGTCGCGACGAGCTGGCAGGTTTTGACGTGCGCGACGACAACACCGAGTGGTACGCGCGGCAGTTGATCAACAACCAGCTGCGCGGCACGCACGCGTTCGGCCAATACGATGATCTGAAGATCGAATGGCGGGCTGCAGTGGCCAACGCCAGCCGCGATGTGCCTTACGAAACCGGCATTCGCTACGAGCGGCTGGATGGTTACTGGGCGCACGATGCCTCACGGGTGCAGAACTACACCCGCTTCAGCAAGGTCGACGACAAGGTGGCCAGCGGCGGCGTGGATGTCACCTGGCGCTTGCCGATGGAGCACGACCTCACCGTCAAGGGCGGCCTGGCCTATCTGGACAACGACCGCAGCGCGTGGAGCCGCGAATTCCGCTTCCTGGCGCTGGACGGCCCGCTGCCGTTCCTGAACCAATATCAGCGCGTGGATTATCTGTTCTCCGATTACAACCTCAGCAACGATCTGCTGCGCCTGCGCGAAACCACCGGCAGTTTCGGTGCGGCCGCCTACGAGGCGACCTTGAAGGTCAAGGCGGCGTATCTGCAGGCGGAGGGCGAGATCGTGCCGACACTGCGCGCCACGGCGGGCGTGCGTTATGAAGACGCCACCCAGGCGGTGCATCCGTACGACATCTTCAGCGGCACGCGCCAGGACGGCGTGGCACCGTTGCAGAACAGCTATGCGCTGCCGTCGGCCACGCTCACCTGGAATTTTGCCGAGAACCAGCAGCTGCGCTTTGGCGCTTCCAAGACCATCGCACGCCCGCAATTTCGCGAAATGGCGCCACAGCAGTATCTGGACCCGGACATCGACCGCCAGTTCTTCGGCAACCCGTTCTTGGTCGATAGCGAGCTGGTCAACCTGGATGCGCGCTACGAATGGTTCTTCGAACCGGGCCAGTACGTCACCGTCGGCGCGTTCTATAAGAACATCGACAAGCCGATCGAAGCCATCGTCAACGACGCCCCTGGCGGTGGCATCGTGCAGAGCTTCATCAATGCGCCCAAGGCCACCCTGTACGGCGTGGAGCTGGAGGCCAAGAAGTATCTGCAGTTGCCGATCACTGCCGACTGGTGGGGCGACAAGCGCATGTTCGTGTCCGGCAACTACACGCGCACCAAGTCCAAGGTCAGTGCCAGCGATGGCGATACGGTGCAGCCGTTCGGCTTCAGTGCACCGGTGCAGGCAACCTTGTTCATTCGCGATGGCTCGGCATTGCAAGGCCAGTCCGATGACATCGCCAACCTGCAGATCGGCGTGGAAAGCGAGAGCACGCACAGCCAGGCGACATTGATCGCCAACTACGTGGGCGAGCGGGTGTCCGCGCGTGGTCGCCCCGGGCAGCCGGACTACATCGACAAACCGGGCACCTCGCTGGATCTGGTGATCAAGAAGGGGCTGGCGTGGTCGGGCGATACGGTGTCGGTGAATTTTGCCGCGCGCAACCTGCTCAAGACCAAGTACCAGGAGTACCAGGAGGTGGGGAGCAACCGGGTGGACCTTTACACCTACCAGCCTGGCATCAGCTATGACATCAGTGTGACAGCGCGCTTCTGATTTGAGGTGCGGTTGCCCGTGTCGCAAACGCCCGCTGTGCATCGCATGGCGGGCGTTTTGCATTTTTCATGTGGCGCCGTGTGTCGGTTTGTGTCATCGGTTTCTTCGAACTGACACATTGTCGCCGCATTCTGTCATCCAATCGAAATCCTGAGACGGATGTCCGCTTTGCAGCGCGCCTGGCCCTCGTTGAATTCCTTGTTGCTGGCGCCGGGCGCTCGCACGGCGGTGGCGTGCGGCGTGGTTGCATTGCTGGTGCTGCAAGGTGTGCGCCTGTTGTGGCTGGTGCTCACGCCGATCGGGCCGTTGGGCACTGCGCAGCGCGCTTCGGTCACGCGTCCTGACGTGTCGGCATTGCATCGCGATGTGTTCTATCGCAGCGCATCCGACGCCCACAGCGATGGCATCGTGCTGCACGGCGTGCGTGCTGGCGGCGCCCAGGCGGCCGCCTATCTCAGCGGTAGCGATGGCCGGCAAGGCGTCTATCGCGTAGGCGACACGGTTGCGACCGGCGTGGTGGTGCAGGCGATCGCGGCCGATCATGTGCTGCTGCGCGCGGGCGGCAGTGTCCGTCGCATTGCATTGGGTGAATCCGGTGCTGCGGCAGCAGCGCTCCCTCCTGCAGCAACGGGGGCCACCGCATCGGCCGCCGTCGCTGCAACAGTGCAATCGAATGTCAGCGCGGCAGCAGGCACGAGCGCAGCCACCGCCGTCGACCCGCAGCAGTTGCTCGCCAGTGCCGGCCTGCGCGCCAGCGCCGATGGCGGCGGTTTCACCATCATGCCGCGCGGCGATGGCGCGCTGCTGCGTCAGGCCGGCTTGGCGCCGGGCGATGTGCTCACCCAGATCAATGGCCGCACGCTCGATGCAGAACATCTGCGCGAGTTGCAGGACGAATTGCGCGATGGCCAGAGCGCCACGCTGACCTACCGCCGCGACGGCCAGACCCACACCATGACCTTGAAGCGCCCGCAATGACTGCTGTTCGCCCGCTCTGGCTGCTCTCGGCCGCGTTGTTGTTCGCGCTACCCGCGGTGCCGATGACCGCACTGCATGCTGCCGATGCGCCGGCAGTGCGACTGCAGGACGTGGACCTGCGCGCTTTCATCCAGGACGTCTCGCGCGCCACTGGCATTACCTTCATCGTGGACACGCGTGTGCAGGGCTCGGTCAACGTGGCGCGCGCGCAGGCGATGTCCGAAGCCGATCTGCTGGGCATGCTGCTGGCCGTGTTGCGTGCCAATGGATTGATTGCGGTATCCAGCGGGCCATCGACCTACCGCATCATTCCCGACGACACCGCCGCGCAGCAGCCGGGTAGCGCGGCCAACGGCAACCTGGGATTTGCCACGCAGGTCTTCACCCTGCAGCGCGTGGACGCACGCAGCGCGGCAGAAATCCTCAAGCCGCTGATCGGGCGCGGTGGCGTGATCATGGCGATGCCGCAAGGTAACAGCCTGTTGATTGCCGACTACGCCGATAATCTGCGACGCATCCGCACGCTGGTGGCGCAGATCGACACCGACCGTGCGGCCATCGATACGGTGACGCTGCGCAATAGCTCGGCGCAGGAACTGGCGCGCACCTTGACCTCGCTGTTTGGGCAAGGCGGCGAGCGCAGCAATGTGTTGTCGGTGTTGCCGGTGGAAAGCAGCAATTCCTTGATCGTGCGTGGCGACCCCGCACTGGTGCAGCGCGTGGTGCGCACCGCAGTCGATCTGGACGGGCGCGCCGAGCGCCGCGGCGACGTCAGCGTGGTGCGCCTGCAGCACGCCAGCGCGGAGCAATTGTTGCCGGTGCTGCAGCAGCTGGTCGGGCAGGCGCCAGGCAACGGGGCGCAGGCCGGGCAAGACACACGTACCAATGCAGTGGATGTGGCAGCCGCGAGCGGCGCGGCGCAGACGCAGGTGATCGCGCCGGCGGCAGGCAAGCGCCCGGTGATCGTGCGCTACCCAGGCTCCAATGCGTTGATCATCAATGCCGATCCGGAAACCCAGCGCGCCTTGATGGATGTGATCCGGCAGCTGGATGTGCATCGCGAGCAGGTATTGGTCGAAGCGATCGTGGTGGAGATTTCAGACACCGCCGCCAAGCGCCTGGGCGTGCAGCTGCTGCTGGCTGGCCGCAATGGCACGGTGCCCTTGCTCGCCACGCAATACAGCGGCGCGGCGCCAGGCATCGTGCCGCTGGCAGCGGCGGCAGCTGGCACGCGCAGCGGCAATGCCGACGACGATTCGGTGCTGGAACAGGCGCGCAACGTGGCTGCGCAATCGTTGCTGGGCTTGAGTGGCGGCTTGATCGGCCTGGCCGGGCAAAGCGACGATGCGGTGTTCGGCATGATCATCGATGCGGTCAAGAGCGACACAGGCTCCAACCTGTTGTCCACGCCCTCGATCATGACGCTGGACAACGAGCAGGCGCGCATCCTGGTAGGCCAGGAGGTGCCGATCACCACCGGCGAAGTGCTCGGCGCGGCCAACGACAACCCATTCCGCACCATCCAGCGCCAAGATGTGGGCGTGGAGCTGGAAGTGCGCCCGCAGATCAACACCGCCGGCGGCATCACGCTGGCGATCAAGCAGGAAGTCTCGGCGATTGCCGGGCCGGTCAGCGCGCAGTCGTCGGAGCTGGTGTTCAACAAGCGCCAGATCGAAACACGCGTGGTGGTGGAAAACGGCGCCATCGTCGCGCTTGGCGGCCTGCTCGACCAGAACGACCGCCAGACCGTGGAAAAGGTGCCGTTACTTGGCGATGTGCCCGGCCTGGGCGCGTTGTTCCGGCACAGGTCGCGCAACCGCGACAAAACCAATTTAATGGTGTTCATTCGCCCCACCATCATTCGCGATGCAGCCGATGCCCAGCGCATGACCGCGCCGCGCTACAACTACCTGCGCGAGCGTCAGCTGGCCGATGGCGATCCGGAAGCGGCGCTGGATGCCCTGGTACGCGACTACCTGCGTGCGCAGCCGCCGCAGCTGCCGGCCGGTCCGTCGTCAGGTGTCCCGGCAACTGCAACGCCACCTGCGCCCGGCGCGCGTCCCGTGCAGCGTTGATGCCATGAGTGCCGCCCGTGCCAGCATTTCCTATGCCTTCGCCAAGCGTCACGGCGTAGTGTTGCTTGGCAGCGACACCACCGCGCAAATCGGTTTGCGCGAAGGTGGCGATGTGCAGGCCCTGATCGAGTTGCGCCGCGCGTTGGGCATGCCGTTGCAGGTGCGCACGCTGGCGCCGTCGGTGTTCGACCGGCATGTGTCGGAGATCTACGCCGATGCCGGGCTGGAGCAAGGCGTGCAGGTGGAAGCGCTGGATCTGCATGGCAGCCTGGATTCGTTGATCGACGACATCCCCACCGCCGATCTGCTCGACAGCCAGGACGATGCGCCGATCATCCGCCTGATCAACGGCATCATCGCCGAGGCCGCACGGCTGGGTGCATCCGACGTGCATCTGGAATCCTACGAATCGCGCTTGCGCGTGCGCCTGCGCGTGGATGGCGTGATGCGCGAGGCGGCCACGCTGCCCGGACGCATCGCACCGCTGCTGGTGTCGCGCGTCAAGGTGATGGCGCGGCTGGATATTGCCGAAAAGCGCATCCCGCAGGATGGGCGCGTGTCGCTGGTGATGGGGGCCAAGGCACTGGACGTGCGGGTGTCCACGTTGCCCACGCGCGGCAGCGAACGGGTGGTGCTGCGTATCCTGGATAAGGAGCAGGGCACGCTGTCGCTGGCGCAGCTGGGCATGCCAGCTGCGGCGATGCACACCGTGCAGCGTGCATTGCAGGTGCCCAATGGCATCGTGCTGGTCACCGGCCCCACCGGCTCTGGCAAGACCACGACCTTGTACGCGGCGCTGAGCCTACTCAACGATGGCTCGCGCAATATCCTCACCGTGGAAGACCCGGTGGAATACGCCATCGACGGTGTCGGCCAGACCCAGGTCAACGCACGTGTCGGCATGACCTTCGCCGCCGGCCTGCGCGCGATCCTGCGCCAGGACCCGGACGTGGTGATGATCGGCGAGATCCGCGACACCGAGACCGCGCAGATTGCGGTACAGGCCAGCCTCACCGGCCATCTGGTGCTTTCCACCGTGCACACCAACGATGCGGTGGGCGCAGTCACGCGGTTGCGCGATATGGGAATCGAGCCGTTCTTGCTGGCTTCCAGTCTGCGACTGATTCTGGCGCAGCGGCTGGTGCGGCGCTTGTGCACGCAATGTCGCAGTGCACGGCCGATCGACGCCGGAACGGCCCACCTGTTGGAAGCGCCGGCCGATGCGGCGATCTACACAGCGGTGGGCTGCAACGCCTGCCACCACAGCGGATATGTCGGGCGCGTGGGCATCTACGAAGCCATTGCCGTGGACGATGCGATGCGCCGCCTGATCGGCGGCAACGCCGACGAAGATGCATTGGCTGCGGTGGCCTTCGCGCGCGCACCGCGGCTGGCCGATGCGGCACGCGCGGCGGTGCTGCAGGGCCTGACCACGCTGGAAGAAGCGCTGCGCGTCACCCGCCAACAGGAAGACGCGTATGCCGCAGTTTGATTACACCGTGCTCGATCTGCACGGGCGCAACCGGCACGGCGTCATCAGTGCCGACAGCGTGCACGGCGCACGTGCGCAGCTGGAACAACGGCAATGGGTGCCGGTGCGTGTGGAGGCTGCGGCCGCGACCGCCAGCACGTCTGGGCGCGCAGCGCGCTTCAGCGGCAAGGATCTGGTGCTGTTCACCCGCCAGCTCGCCACGCTGGTGGAGACCGCACCGCTGGAAGAGGCCTTGCGCACCATCGGCACCCAATCCGAACGCCGCGGCGTGCGTCGGGTCACCAGCCGGACGCATGCATTGGTGGTCGAAGGGTTTCGACTGTCCGATGCGATGGCACGCCAGGGCAAGGCGTTCCCTGCGTTGTATCGCGCGATGGTGGCCGCCGGCGAAAGCGCGGGTGCGTTGCCGCAGGTGCTGGAACGACTGGCCGATCTGCTCGAACGCCAGGCGCAAGTGCGCAGCAAATTACAGTCTGCATTGGTGTATCCGGCGGCGCTGGCAGTGACGGCCGGTGCGGTGGTGATCGTACTGATGACCTTCGTGGTGCCCAAGGTGGTGGACCAGTTCGATTCGATGGGCCGCGCGTTGCCGTGGCTGACGCGCGCGGTCATCGGCGTGTCGCAGTTTCTGCTGCACGCAGGCATCCCGTTGCTGGTTGCACTGGTGGTGGCGCTGGTTGCAACGGCACGGCTGCTCCAGCGCCCTGCGCTGCGCCTGGCCGCGGACCGGGCGCTCTTGCGTGCGCCGCTGCTGGGCCGGCTGATTCGCGATCTGCACGCCGCGCGCATGGCGCGCACCCTGGCGATCATGGTCAACAGCGGCTTGCCGTTGATGGAGGGGCTGATGATTGCCGCACGCACCGTGGACAACCGCGCACTACGCCTGGCCACCGATAGCATGGTCACCGCGATCCGCGAAGGCGGCAGCCTGGCCGCGGCCATGAAGCGTGCGGGGGTGTTTCCGCCAACGCTGCTGTACATGGCCTCCAGCGGCGAGAATAGCGGACGCCTGGCGCCGATGCTGGAGCGTGCCGCCGATTACCTGGAACGCGAATTCGAGGCCTTTACCGCCGCCGCGATGAGCCTGTTGGAGCCGGCCATCATCGTGCTGCTCGGCGGCGTGGTGGCGGTGATCGTGTTGTCGATCCTTCTTCCCATCCTGCAATTCAATACCCTCGCGCTTGGCTGAGCGCGGCCTCTCATCTTGGAGATCGTCATGCAGTACATCCACCCTCGTGCACGCGTTCGCTCGCTGACGGCACGTCGTCGCACGCGTGGCTTCACCCTGGTCGAACTGATGGTGGTCATCGTGATCATCGGCCTGCTCGCCACCGTGGTGATGATCAATGTGATGCCCAGCCAGGATCGCGCGATGGTGGAAAAAGCCCGCGCCGACGTCGCGGTACTGGAGCAGGCGCTGGAAACCTATCGCCTGGACAACCTCAGCTACCCAAGCACCGAACAAGGGCTGCAAGCCTTGCTCAACCCGCCGAGCGGATTGACGCGGCCGGAACGCTACCGGCAGGGCGGCTATATCCGCCGGCTGCCGGAAGACCCATGGGGGCATGCATACCAGTACCGGCGCCCGGGCCGCCAGGGCGGCTTCGACGTTTACTCGTTTGGCGCAGACGGTGCCGAAGGTGGCGACGCCGACAATGCCGATATCGGCAACTGGCGCTGAGTGCCGGCCGTGTCCGCAATGCTGGGCCCTCCAGGGCAGTGTTCCCCGCGCCTGCAGATGCGCGTGGCAAACCGCTGCGCGCGTGGCTTCACCTTGCTGGAGATGCTTGCCGTGCTGGTCATTGCCGCGCTGGCCAGCACCTTGGTGGTGATGACCTTGCCGGATACGCGGCGCGATCTGCACGATCATGCCGACACGCTGGCCAGCGCACTGATACATGCACGCGACGAAGCGATCCTGAGTTTGCGCATGGTGGAGGTCGGCATCGATGCCGGCGGTTATGGTTTCCGTCGCCAGGCGCAGCAGCAGTGGATTGCCTTGGATCAAGCGCCATTTGCCGCGATGCGTTGGCCGCAGGGCATCCAGGCGCAGCTGCCCGCCGACAGCAGACGCGTGAGTGTGCGCTTCGACCCCACCGGTGCGGCCACACCGCAGCGCATCGCGTTGGGCGACGGCCGCCAACAGGTACAGGTCGTGATCGATGCCGCAGGCGTGGTGCAGGTTGATGCGCCATCTCGCTGACGCACGCGCATCAGGTGGATTCTCGCTGCTCGAACTGATCGTCGCGCTGGCGATCTTCGCCATGGCGGCGGTTGGCCTGTTGAACCTTTCCGGCGAGAGTACCCGCACCGCCGTGGTGCTGGAGGAGCGTGCGTTGGCCGCGGTGGTGGCCGAGAATCAGGCGATCGAGGCGACGCTGGCGCCGGCTGCCGCGATTGGCGCGCCTGCGCACGGGCAGGTGGTGCTCGGCGGGCGCAGCTGGGAATGGCAACGCCAGTCGACGCCGGCTGGCGCTGCGGGCTTGTTGCAAATCCAGGTGCGCGTGCGCGCCGCAGGCCAGGCGCAGGAAGTTGCGAGTCTGACTATCCTGCGGAGCGCCGAATGATCCGCAAACAGCGCACGCGCGGCTTCACTTTGATCGAATTGCTGGTGGCGCTGGCGGTGTTCGCACTGGTGGCCGCAGCCGCGGTGATGGTGATGCGGCAGAGCATCGACCAGCGCGATGCCGTGCGTGCGCGGCTGCAGCAGATTCGCGACTTGCAATTGGCCCATGGCCTGCTGCGCAGCGACCTGCAGCAGGCTGCCGTGCGCCGCACGCGCAACAGCGAGGGCAGCGCCGCACGCAGTGCATTTGTCGCCAGTGCGCCTGGAACGTACGGGCCGTTGTTCGGGTTTGTGCGACGTGGCTGGAGCAATCCGGACCAGGCGCCGCGTGCGTCGCTGCAATACGTGGAATACCGGGTCGTGGAGGGGCGGCTGGAGCGCAGCGCACGCCCTGCGCTCGACGGCGCGGCAACTGGCACGCC
The DNA here is from genome assembly GCF_008639345.1 of Xanthomonas phaseoli pv. dieffenbachiae. NCBI lineage: Bacteria > Pseudomonadati > Pseudomonadota > Gammaproteobacteria > Lysobacterales > Lysobacteraceae > Xanthomonas > Xanthomonas phaseoli. Next base: position 715,640 of record NZ_CP041380.1, read on the forward strand.
GCAGGTGCTGTTGCGCGGCGTGCGTTCGGCGGCGGTGGCATTCCATTACCGGGCGCAATGGAGCGATGGCTGGAGCGGCGGGCTTGAAGCGTTGCCGGATGCAATCGCGCTGGAGCTGGACCTGGAGCACTGGGGGCGCGTGCGCCAACTGTTCCTGTTGCCGGAAGGGCGCACGTGATGGCACTGCACGCACCTGCCAGGCAACGCGGCGTGGCCTTGCTCACAGTATTGCTGCTGGTCGCCGTGATGACCTTGCTGATGGCGACCGTGCTGGAAGACCTGCGCTTTGGTCTGCGCCGCAGCGGCAATGGCCAGGCGATGACGCAAGCGCAGTGGTACGCGCTGGGCAGCGAGGCCGTTGCGCGGCAACGCTTGCAGGCACTGTCCAAACGGGATCCGCTGCGCACGACGCTGGACGGCGGCTGGAACGACCAGCCGATCCGCTTTCCGTTGGACGACGGCGCGGTGAGCGTGCGCCTGCGCGATCGCGGCGGTTGCTTCAATCTCAACAGCGTGGTGGTTGGTGCACCCGAACAATGGCAGCGTAGCGACGAGGGTGTACGCCAATATCGTGCATTGCTCGAGGTGTTGGGCATCGCCCCGCAACAGGCGCATGCGCTGACCGACGCATTGGTTGACTGGATCGACTCCGACACACAGCCGGGCGCGCACGGCGCCGAAGACGACCGTTACCTGCAGGCCGCCGCGCCACGGCGTACCGGTGCCACCTTGCTCGCGGGCGTCAGCGAACTGCGCGCCATCGACGGCTATACGCCGCAACTGATCGCACAACTGCAGCCGTATGTCTGCGCATTGCCGGAGGGCCGCTTGTCGCCGATCAATATCAACACGCTGCGCCTGGACGATGCGCCGGTGCTGGTGGCGTTGACCGAAGGAGCGCTGGAGCTGCCGGCCGCGCGGCGCATCATTGCTGCGCGGCCGGCCGGAGGATGGCGCGACATCAGGATGTTTCTCAGCCAGCCGGCACTGATGCAGGCCGGGCTGTCCAATACGGTGCTGGAACAGCTCGAACTGCGCACCCGCTACTTCTCCCTCTACAGCCAGGTCGACCATGCCGGCGCGCAGGTCATGCTGGAAGCATTGCTGCAACAGGAAACGGCCGGCCGGGTCCGGCTGGTCGCGCGCCAATGGAGTTCTGATCAATGACCACCACCTTGTTGTTGCTGCCAACCGATGCTGGTGCTCAATCCACTGCGGTACGTGTGGATGCGCAGGGGCAGGTGCAATCGGTGAAGCGGGCCACGACGCCGCCTGAGCCATCCGCGCGTACCCTCCTGGTGGTACCGGGTGTGGATGTGCACCTGCGCTGGTTGAGTTTGCCTGGCCGTAGCATGGCGCAATCACGGGCTGCTGCGCGCCTGCATTTGGCCGAGCATCTGGCTGTCGACGCGCAGGCCTTGCATGTGGTGATTGCCGCTGGCGCGGAGGCTGATGGCACGCGCCTGGTTGCCGCAGTGGACAGCGTGGTGATGCAACACTGGCTGGCGCGCGCAACGCAATTGGGCTGTGTTCCCGATGCGGTGGTGCCGGATTGCCTGCTGCTGGAGCCCGGTGCCGATGCAACGGTCGCGCTGATGCACTGGGATGGCCGTTGGCTGATCCGCGGCGTACAGCTGGCCTGCAGCCTGGAGCCAGAGGCGGCGCGTCTGCTGCTGGGCGATGGTGTGCCGGCCGTGCTGCCGGTGCCCGATCCGACGCAGTCCATTGCCTGCTTTGCGCGCAACGCTGCCCACGTGCCGATCAATCTTCTGCAGCACCGGTTCGCGAACAAGGCCGCTGCTGAGCAAAAGCGCGCTCCGCGCCGTCTGGCGGTGTTGGCCGCACTGGTGCTGCTCTCGCCGGCACTGCTTTTGCTGGCGCAGACATTGCGCTACGAGATCGGTGCGCGTGTACTGCAAACGCGCGCCGCCACGCAGTTGGGTGTGCGCGATGCAGCGGCGGTGCCCGCCGCATTGCAGGCGCGTCGGCAGGCCCGCACGGCGACCGATCGCCTGGCGGTGCAACTGAGCACCTTGTTCGCCGCAGTCGATGCCCTTCCAGCGGCAGAACTGGATCAGCTGGACTACAACGCCGCACAGCCGTTGCGTGCCACCTTGCTGCACACCGATGACGCCAGCCTGCAACAGCTCTCGGCGCGGCTTGCGGATGCCGGCTGGCAGTTGGATCCGGGCAGCAGCCAGGTCGAAGACGGTCGCATGCGGACACCGTTTGCGTTGGAGCCGTTGCGATGAAGGCAGCTGTGCAACGCGGCACGCACTGGTGGCAGGCGCGGGCGCCGCGAGAGCGGCGCATGCTGGGCGTGATGTGCGCGGCATTGGCGGCCTTCGTGGGTTGGTACGCGCTCTACATGCCATTGCGCCACTGGCATGACCGGGCTTGGGCGCGCTATGCCGACGCTGCGCAGCTGGTGCTCGATGCATCTGCGCAGGCAGCATCGACCGGACGCGCTGCCGCACCGGGCCCAGCGGCCTTGGCCGAGATCATCGCAAGCAGCGCACGCGATGCCGGCGTCGACATCACCTCCCAACAGCGCAGTGCCGCGGGCGGGGTGGAGGTGCAGATCGATGCCGTCAGCGCCGCCACGCTGTTCGGCTGGCTTGAGCGATTGCGACAGGCGCACGGCCTGGCGCCGACCCACCTGCGCGTGGCACGCGAGCAGGGCCAACTCCGCGTACGCTGCGGGTTTGCGGAATCGGGACCGTGACTCGCATGCGTTGGGCCTTGCTCTTGCTGTCGATGGCGGGTGTCGCGCTGCTGGCGTTTGTCCCGTTGCGCCTGGTGCTGCCACGCGAGGGGCTGCCGTTTTCGGTGCTGGACGTGGAGGGCCCGATCTGGGCCGGCACGTTGCGGCAGGTGCAATGGCAAGGCGTCGCGTTCGGCGATGTGGCGGTGCGGCCGCGGGTCTGGCCGCTGGTGCGTGGCGAACGTCAGGTGCAATTGCAGTCCACACAGTTGCAACTGCTGTTGGTGGATGGCGCGCAACGCGGCATGCGCAATGCACAGGGCCAACTGCTGGTGCGTCAGCCGGGTGGCGTGGCGCTGATCGATCTGGCGTTGCAGTTGCAGCAGATGGATCTGCTATTCGATGCCACCGGCTGTGTGCGGGCGCACGGGCGGGTCAGTCTGCAAGTGCTGGCTAGCGGCGCGGGCGAGCTGCCCGGTCTGTCGCCGCTGCGCTTGTCCGGGCAGCCGGCGTGTGTGGACCACATCGCCGTGCTGACTTTGGTGCCCGATACCGCACTGCCCGCCGGCGTGCAGGCCGAAGCACAGCTGCAACTCTGGCCCGACGGACGCTGGCAGCTGCAGTCGCGCGTCGATCCGGCGCAGGACGCGGTGTTGGGCGTCGGCCTGCAGTTGCTGGGCTTCGCTGCCACACCGGAGCGCGGGTTGGTGCGCAACGACCACGGTCAATTGCGCAATTAGCGCCATCGCTGGCTGCGCGCCGTAGCGCCGGTTTCCCTGCACCATGCGCGTGCATGCGGCGCCGCTGGCGCATCCATCGCGGCCGATCCAAGCAGCACGCCGGGGCATCCGCCGGAAAACGTTTCGCCATGGCGCGGTGTCGAGTGATCGCGGCATTCGTCAGCGCCCACGCAACCTGCGCATCAGCTCTGGCGGGCCTGCACGGCGCCGGCCAGGGGAGTGCAGCCGATCCGCCGCAGCCCTATGCCTCGCCCGATCGGGTGCATTCGGGGGGCGCCCGGGGCCTGATGCACGCGGGACGAATTGGTACTATATTGGACCTAACAAATCCAAGTCGGTCCGGAGGACAGGCAGTGGCCAGACCCAGAACCAATGCCAGGACGGACGACGACCCCAGGATGGACGCGCTGGCGCTGGAGGCTTCCGCGCCGACGCCGCTGTACCTGCAACTGGCCGCCAAGCTCAGCGATGCCATTCGCGGCGGGCAGTGGAAGGCCGGCGAGGCGCTGCCGGCCGAGCGCCAGCTGTGCGAACGGCTGCAGATCTCGCGGGTGACCCTGCGCCAGGCGGTGGATGTGCTGGTCGAACAAGGCTTGGTCTCGCGCCGGCAGGGCGCCGGCACCTTCGTCACCACCCAGATCCAGCATCAGCTCAGCGGCCTGACCAGTTTCAGCGAGACGCTGCGCATCAAGGGCTATGAACCCGGCACGCGCTGGCTGGAGCGGCGGCTGCGCCCGGCGCATGGTGAAGAGATCTTGCGGCTGGGCTTGTCGCCGGATGCGGCGGTGGCCTCGCTGACGCGTCTGCGCAGCGCCGACGACCGCGTCATGGCCTACGAGCACGCGGTGCTGCCGAAACGCATCGTCGCCGACCCGCAGCAGATCGGCGATTCGCTCTACAGCTATCTCGATGCGCAGGGCACGCCGGTGGTGCGCGCACTGCAGTACTTCCGCGCCATCAATCTGCCCGCACGGTTGGCCGAACACCTGCGCATGAAGACCGGCGAGGCGATTTTGCATGTGGTGCGCGTGGGCTATGCCCGCGATGGCAGTGCGATCGAATTGACCGACACCTATTGCCACAACGATTTCTACGATTTCGTCGCCGAACTGCGCCGCTGATGCCAACGGCATTCCTTACGACAACCTCAGAGCCAGCCGATCCATGACTACCGCCAGGCCCGCAAATCCCGTTGTCTCGATCGCCATCGTCGGCGTGCTGTTCTTCATCATCGGCTTTTTCACCTGGATTAACGGGCCGCTGATCACCTTCGTGCGCCTGGCGTTCGATCTCAACGAGGTCAACGCGTTCCTGGTGCTGATGGTGTTCTACCTGTCGTACTTCTTTCTGGCCTTGCCCTCGTCGTGGATTCTCAAACGCACCGGCATGAAGAAAGGCCTGGCGCTGAGCCTGGTGGTGATGGCTGTGGGCGCAGCAGGCTTCGGCCAGTTCGCCACGCAGCGCTGGTATCCGGGCGCGCTGGGCGGCCTGTTTGTCATCGGCAGCGGCCTGGCCCTGCTGCAGACGGCGATCAACCCGTACATCAGCATTCTCGGGCCGATCGAAAGCGCCGCGCGCCGTATTGCCTTGATGGGCATCTGCAACAAGATTGCCGGCATCCTGGCGCCGATCCTGATCGGCTCGCTGGTGCTGCACGGCATTGGTGACCTGTCCGCGCAGGTGGCCAGCGCCGATGCGGCAACCAAGGAAAGCTTGCTCACCGCCTTCGCCGCCAAGATTCACGCGCCGTATCTGGTGATGTCCGGTGTGCTGTTGCTGCTGGCCATCGGCGTGCTGTTCTCGCCGCTGCCCGAGCTCAAGCCCTCCGAAGCCAATGCCACGCCGGGCGCGAGCGGTGGCGTGGAGAAATCCAGCATCTTCCAGTTCCCGCACCTGTGTCTGGGCGTGCTTTGCCTGTTCGTCTACGTGGGCGTGGAAGTGATGGCCGGCGATGCCATCGGTACCTACGGGCACGGTTTCAGTCTCCCGTTGGACAGCACCAAGATCTTCACCTCCTACACATTGGGCGCGATGTTGCTGGGCTATATCGCCGGCCTGGTACTGATTCCGCGCGTGATCTCGCAGGCCCGTTATCTGAGCGTCTCGGCGGTGCTGGGTGTGCTGTTCTCGCTGGGTGCCTTGTTCACCGAAAATTATGTGTCGGTGGGCTTCGTGGCCGCGCTCGGCTTTGCCAACGCGATGATGTGGCCGGCGATCTTTCCGCTGGCCATTCGCGGACTGGGGCGCTTCACCGAAATCGGCTCGGCCCTGTTGGTGATGGGCATTGCCGGCGGCGCGATCATTCCGCAGCTGTTCGCCATCCTCAAGCAGCATTACGACTTCCAGGTCGTGTTCGCTGCGCTGATGGTGCCGTGCTATCTGTACATCCTGTTCTATTCGCTGCGCGGTCATCGCGTGGGCCTGCCGGCCCAGGCCAAGTGATCGCGGCGGCATGATGCGTTCCGACGGACAAGGTACATCCATGCGCAGGCCCACCATCAAAGATGTCGCCGAACGCGCCAAGGTCTCGTTGAAGACCGTGTCGCGGGTGATCAACAACGAGCCGTCGGTGATGCAGGCCACGCGCGCACGCGTGCTGCGCGCCATCGCCGATCTCGACTACGAACCCGACCCGTCCGCGCGCAACCTGCGTAGCGGCACGCCGTTCGTGATCGGCCTGGTATACGACAATCCCAACCCGTACCACATCATCGGCATCCAGAACGGCGTGCTGGCGGCGTGCCGGGAAACCGGCTTCGGCCTGCAGATCCATCCCTGCGATTCCACCTCGCCGTTGCTGGCCGAAGAACTGGCCGAATGGGTGCAGCGCTCGCGCCTGGCCGGCGTGGTATTGACCGCGCCGATGTCCGAACGGCCGGAGTTGCTGGCCGGCCTGGCCGCGCGCGGCATCAAGAGCGTGCGCATCATCGCCTCCACCGACGACCCCGGCGACGGCCCGTGCGTGTATATCGACGACCGCGACGCCGCCTATGAAATCACCGAGCACCTGATCCAGCTCGGCCATCAACGCATCGGCTTCCTGTGGGGCGGCCCGCAACATCGCTCCAGCGGCGAGCGTTACGCCGGCTATGAAGCGGCGTTGAAGGATTACGGCATCAGCCTGGACAAGCACCTGGTGATTCCCGGCGACTACACCTTCGACGATGGCTTCCGTGGCGCACGCCGGCTGTTGTCGTTGCGCGAGCCGCCCACCGCCATCTTCGGCAGCAATGACGAAATCGCGGCAGGCGTGCTGGCCGCAGCCAAGTCCACCGGCATGAACGTGCCATATCAATTGTCGATCGCCGGGTTCGAAGACAGCCCGTTCTCGCGCCAGTCGTGGCCGGCATTGACCACCGCCAAGCAGGCCACCGACGACATCGCGCGGCATGCCGCACGCTTGTTGATCAGCCAGCTGCGCAGCGACGCCTACGACGACCAACCGGCGCAATTGCAGAGCCGCGGCTTCGTGCCGCAATTGGTGGTGCGCGGCTCCACCGCGCCGGCGCCTGCGTCCACCGGCAAACCCCTTCCTCCTGAATCTGCCTGAGCCACGATGAGCCTTCCCTCCGAAACCGAGACCTTGATGTTCCGCGAAGCGGCGCAGACCGCCGATGTGGTGGCTGCACAGTTCGCGCGTAATGCCGACACCATCGCCGCGCTTGCGCAGTCGCTGCGCCAGACCCCGCCGCCGTTCGTGGTGACCTGCGCGCGCGGTAGCTCCGATCATGCGGCCACCTATGCCAAGTACCTGTTCGAAACCCAGCTCGGCATCGTCACCGCATCTGCGTCGCCATCGGTGGGCTCGGTCTACGCGGCGCCGCTGCAGCTGCGTGGCGCGCTGTATATCGTGATTTCGCAATCGGGCAAGAGCCCGGATCTGCTGCGCAATGCCGAAGCCGCCAAGGCTGCCGGCGCGCGCGTGGTCGCCCTGGTCAACGTGGAAGATTCGCCGCTGGCGCAACTGGCCGAGGTGGTGATTCCGCTGGGCGCAGGCCCGGAAACAAGCGTGGCCGCCACCAAGAGTTATCTCGCCTCGCTGGCCGCGGTGCTGCATCTGGGCGCTGTGTGGAAAAACGACCCGGCCTTGCTGGCCGCGCTCGATGCCTTGCCGCAGCAGTTGCGCAGCGCGTGGCAGGCCGATTGGTCGGCGCTCACTGCTGGCCTGGTGCCTGCGCACAACCTGTTCGTGCTCGGCCGCGGGCTGGGCCTGGGCGCAGCGCAGGAAGCAGCTTTGAAGTTCAAGGAAACCTGCGGCCTGCACGCCGAAGCCTACAGCTCGGCCGAGGTCAAGCACGGGCCGATGGCCCTGGTGGGGCCGGGCTTCCCGGTGCTGGTGTTCGCACAGCCCGACGAAACCGGCGCCGGTACCCGCGCACTGGCCGAAGAATTCCGTGCGCGTGGCGCGCAGGTGTGGCTGGCTGCGCCCGGTGGCGATTTACCGCTGGCAGACGCCGCGCACCCGGCCTGCGCGCCGCTGCTGACCGTGCAGAGCTTCTATCGCGCGATCAATGCACTGGCGCTGCAGCGCGGCAACAATCCCGATCTTCCGCCGCATCTGAACAAGGTCACGGAAACCGTCTGATCATGCATGCTCTCGCGACTCAGGCACTGTGCAATGCACGCGTGCTCACCGACAACGGATTGCAGGATGGCCTGGTCGTGGTACTGGCTGGCACGCAGATCCAGGCGATCGTGCCGGCCGACGATGCGCGTGTTGCGCAGGCGCACACGCGCGTGGATCTGGGCGGCGCCACCTTGCTGCCGGGTTTCATCGATATCCAGGTCAACGGCGGTGGCGGCGTGTTGTTCAACAACGCACGCGACCCGCAGGCGCTGGCCACCATTGCGGCCGCGCATCGTCGTTTCGGCACCACCGGCATGCTGCCGACCTTGATCAGCGACACCGCGCAGGTGATGGCCGAAGCGATCGATGCCACGCGCCAGGCCATCGCACAAGGCGTGCCCGGCGTGCTTGGCATCCATCTGGAGGGCCCGTACCTGAGTCCTGCGCGCAAGGGCACGCACGACGCAGACAAGTTCCGGGTGCCGGACGCGCACGAGATTGCTGTCGATACCTCATTGGACAACGGCGTCACCCTGATCACGCTCGCCCCCGAGCGCGTGCCGGTGGAGGACATCCGCGCGTTCGTGTCTGGCGGCGCAATCGTGTTTGCCGGCCACACTGCGGCCACCTACGAGCAGGCCCGCGATGGCATTGCCGCCGGCGTCAGCGGCTTCACGCACGTGTACAACGCGATGTCGCAACTGGCCGGGCGCGAACCCAATGCCGTGGGCGCTGCGCTGGAAGACCCCAATGTGTGGTGCGGCGTCATCGTCGACGGCGTGCACGTGCATCCGGCCAGCCTGCGTGTGGCGTTGGCGGCCAAACCGCGTGGCAAGCTGCTGCTGGTGACCGACGCCATGCCGATGGTCGGCAGCGACAGCGCCAGTTTCGACCTCTATGGCGAAACCATCACCGCCGTGGATGGCGTGGTGCGCAATGCCGACGGTGCACTGGCCGGCTCTGCATTGGACATGGCCACTGCCGTGCGCAACAGCGTGCGCTGGCTGGGCGTGGACCTGGCCGAAGCCGCGCGCATGGCCTCCACCTATCCTGCGCAATGCATTGGCCTGGGCGAACGCCTGGGACGCATCGCACCCGGCTACCAGGCCGATCTGGTACTGGTGGATGACGATGTGCAGGTGTTGGGCACGTGGGTGGCCGGGCAGCGCGATTAAGCGCCACGGACAACACGATTTGGCCGATCTATGCATCGTGCGCACCGCATTGTGTGATGCGGTGCGTGGGTTGTGTTTGAACTTTGAAATGCAGGGCGTGCAGCGGGCCCTGCATTGAATCTGCGCATGTCGCATGCTTGGCCTTGCGTACCCGACCAACGCGCTCGTTGCCGCCAGCACCTGATGTGCAGGTGTTGTTGCAGGCAGCCGGAACTATGCCGGACGCTGGCGCCGTGCACGCCCTGAGGCAACGATGAAACCAGTCCTGCGGTGGAGAGGCTGTTGTCTGGCCCGACACGCCTGCAGCTGGCGATCGTCTATCGGACGACAGCGCAGCGCTTAAACCTCCGCGAGTTCCATGCGCATCATCGATGCTCGCATGCGCAAGACACGCCGCGTGCGCAGATACTTTGCGCCGCAACATTCGGGTGCGCCGCCTTGTGCGAGCAGGGCCTAGGGCGCAGTGGTCTGCATCGACGCCAACGACAGTGAGACAGCGATCACGCCATCATCCCGACATCTGCAGGGAAGGCGGCGTTTAGTGCATAAAAATAGAGGTATGCAGCAGCGGGTTGACACTGCCACCCACGGAAGGCACCTTCGCTGGTAACGTTCTCAGCAAAGACATACCTACTCCACGTCTGAGAAGACGACAACCGGCCGTTGTTCCAGCGGTCCGGCGTTTACCCGCATGTCGTCATGCAATGCGGGCGGCTGCTCGTATCCGGCACAGGGGACGGATCACGGGCTAGGCACGCGCGTCGCGCGCCGTTGTGCAACCAAGCGGTTGCCATCCGACATCAGTGATGAGGTCCACGCAATGCTGTTTTCCCGTATGTTCGTGTTGTCCCCTTGCGTTCCGTTATCTGCGTCCAACAACCTATTGCGCCGCTCACCATTGAGCGCTGCTGTCGGGCGCCTGCTCATTGGTGGCGCCAGCCTGGCCTGCGTCGCAAGCCTTCCCGCAGTTGCGCAGGAGCAGCCCGCACCCGCGCAACAACAGACACCATCACAAACCAGTCCCTCGGTCTCCACCCTGGACGAAATCAAGGTGGTGGGTTATCAGGCCAGCCTGGGCAAGGCGCTCAACGTCAAGCGCAACGCCGACGCGATCGTCGATGCGATCAGCGCCGAAGACATCGGCAAGTTTCCAGATACCAATGTTGCCGAATCGCTGTCGCGGTTGTCCGGTATCACGGTGGACAGGCAGTTCGGCGAGGGTGAGAAAGTCAGCATCCTGGGAACCGACCCGGCGCTCAATCGCGTGCTGCTCAATGGCCAGACCATCGCATCGACCAGTTGGGGCGGCGATCCCAACGATCCGGACAGTCGCTCGTTCAACTACAGCACGCTGGCGCCGGAGGTGGTCGGCTTGATGGAGGTCTATAAGACGCCCGAAGCGCGCATCGACGAGGGCTCCATCGGTGGAACCGTAATCGTGCATACGCGCAAGCCGCTCGACCTGGATCGCAATACGCTCACCGGGACCGTCAGTTACGGCTACAACGATCGTTCCGACGAAGGCAAGCCGAACGCCTCGGCGCTGTACAGCTGGAAGAACCAGGACGAAACGCTGGGCGTGCTCACCTCGGTGATGCATTCGCAGCGTGTCCTGCGCCGCGACGGCGTCGAAATTTTCGGCTATGACAATGTGCAGGGCGCCGGGTTTCCACCAGGTGTGGTCGGCAGCAACACCGGCGTGTTTCCGACCTCGATCAACACGGCGTTGTTCCAGCAGACGCGCAAGCGCGACGGTGTCAGCGCAGCGCTGCAGTGGAAGCCAGATAGCGATTTCGAGCTCAATCTGACCGGTTTGTATGTCAAGGAAAGCTTCGACAACTACAACCAGAGCCGCTACGGCTATTGGGGTTCGACGCCGGGCGATGCGCAGGCACTGGGCTTCGAAAACGGTATCGCCACTTCGGGTACGTTCGGCGATCAGTCCAACACCTATCTCGACGGCTATCTGCGCAATAGCCAGGTCAGCACCGGCAGCATCCACTTGCGCACCGACTGGCATGGCGATGGCTGGAACGCCTCCAGCCAGGTGGGCTACACCAGTTCGCAAGGCGGCGCCGAGCGTATCTACGGCATCCAGTTCCGCAATCTGGCTGGCTACAGCTACGCCATCGATGGGCGCCGTACCGCGATGGACTACGGCACCGATCCCACCAATGCGGCAGCGATGCAGCTCAACAACGCATCGGCCAGTCACAGCCCGCAGTACGACAAGGAGCGCTATCTGCAGCTGGATTTCGATCATGCGGTGGAGTGGGGGCCGTTTACGCAGATCCTCACCGGCATCAAGCTCACCAATCACGCCACCGGGCAATCGTCCTATAGCCGTACCTGGACCCCGAACGATGGCAGCACGCTGGCGGCATTCTCGCCGGGCACCACGCCGTCGGGCTATCTGGACGGGCTGTCGACCAGCGCCGACATGCAACGCTGGTCGACCATCAACAGTGGTGCGATCAGCCGGTATATCAGCGGACTGGAAGGCGACGATGGGCTGCCGATCAGCTATGCCGGCAACTACAGCATCCAAGAGCAGAACCGTGCATGGTTTTTGCAAGGCAATTTTTCCGGCGAGCGGTACCGCGGCAACATCGGCGTGCGTTACGTGCATTCGCGCGATTCGACAGATGGCTACAGCTATGCACCGGGCGGCGGCTACACGCCGGTCAACTTTCTCAGCAGCTACGGTAAATGGCTGCCTTCGTTCAACATTGCCTACGACCTGCGCGACGACCTGATGCTGCGGTTTGCCGCCTCCAAGGTCATCGCGCGGCCGCGCTACACCAACATGACGCCGTACGTGGCCACCGACGACACCACGCTGACGGCGTCGACCGGCAATCCGGGACTGAGCCCATACGAGTCGACCAACCTGGGCGCCTCGCTGGAGTGGTATTTCTCCGACAGCAGCTTGCTCAGTGGCGAATTCTTCTCGCGCGATATCTCCAACTACATCCTGACCACCGTGCAGGACCGTGTGTTTTTCAATAACGCCACCGGTGGATCGAGTACCTACCAGACCTCGGTGCCGACCAATGCCGGCGATGCCAAGGTGCGCGGTGTGGCGCTCAATCTGCAGCACAATTTCGGCAATGGCTTCGGCGTGGTGGCCAACTACACCTATTCCGATTCCAACACCGACGGCGACTACAGCCTGCCTTACAACTCCCGCAACGCCTACAACATCAGCCCGTACTACGAGCAGGGCAAGTGGAGCGCACGGGTGAATCTGGGGTGGCGCTCGGAATACTTCACCCAGATTGGCCGGCTCAACGGGCAGCAGATGACCGACGCGTTTACGCAGGTAGATGCGTCATTGGGCTACCAGGCCACCGAGCGGCTGCGCGTGGCGCTGGAGGCCACCAACCTGCTGGATGAAACCTACTTCAGCTACATCGGCAACAAGAACCAGCCGTACTACATCTACAAGAACGGTCGCTCTTTCATGCTGAGCCTGAACTTCAAGCTGTGATGCCCGGCCGCGGCGGCTGCTCGTGGGCAGCCGCCTTTATCCAACGGCGGAAATCGGATTTCCGGTGAATTACTGACGTCGAATGGGCAGGCTTTTCGGTGCACCGGGTTGCTGCAATTCCGTCCTTGCTCGCGTCCCCACATCGCGTTGCACGTGAAAACAGGTGCGCGACATGCAATCATGCACCGATTTTTCGTGCCGCCGCAATCGCCGCAATGCGTGCCTTTGCCAATGCTTCACCGATCTGCGGGCCTTGCAGGCCCTCGGCTGCCAGGTCGCGCGCGTTGATTGCCAAGGCCGCGGCGTGCAGTCGCTTGAGTTCTTCGCCTTGTGGGTACGCGGCCTCTTCGCTACCCAGACGGCCACGCTTGTCGGCTTCGCAGACCAGTGCCAGCTGCGCGATACGTTCCGGCCGGCGAAACGCATCGCAGCGCAGCAGCAGTTCGTGCAGGGTACGGTCGCGCAGCTCGGCCAGGCGATGCACGTTCAAGTGCTCGCGGCAGGCGGTGACGGCGAGCTGGCGATACTCCTGCGGCACCTTGAGGCGTTCGCACAGCGCTTGCAATGGCGCCACGCCGCGTTGTTCGTGCATGACGTGGCGCGGCCATTCCTGGCGTGGTGTGAGTGCCTTGCCCAGATCGTGGGTCAGTGCAGCAAAGCCCACCAGCGCGTCGCCGGGCGCGAGACGCGCGGCCATGTCGCTGACCATTTCCTGGTGAATGCCGGTGTCGACCTCTGGATGGAATTCGGCGCGCTGCGGCACGCCGTACAGCGCATCGACTTCCGGCAGGATGACCCGCAGCGCATCGGTGTCGTGCAGCGTGCGCAGGAACGCCGAGGGCTGCGCGCAGCCCAAGGCGCGCCGCAGCTCCTGCCACACGCGCTCCGGTACCAGGCTATCGAGTTCGCCGCTGGCGGCCATGTCCCGCATCAATGCCGCAGTTTCAGCAGCGACAGTGAAGCCCAGCGGTGCCAGCCGCGCCATGAAGCGCGCGGCACGCAATACGCGCACAGGATCTTCGATGAACGCCGGACCGACATGCCGCAAGACGCGCGCCTGCAGATCACGCGCACCGTTGTACGGATCGAACAATTCACCCGTTTCCTCATCGCGCGCGATCGCGTTGATGGTGAAGTCGCGGCGTAGCAGGTCTTCTTCCAATGTCACCGATGGGTCGGCGTCCACCACGAAGCCGCGATATCCGCGGCCGGACTTGCGCTCGGTGCGCGCCAATGCGTATTCCTCGCCACTGCGCGGGTGCAGAAACACCGGGAAATCCTTGCCGACCGGCTTGAACCCCTGCGCTTCCATCTGCGCCTGATCGGCACCGACCACCACCCAGTCGCGGTCGCCAGCCGGCTGGTCAAGCAATGCATCGCGGACTGCGCCGCCAACAAGATAGATCTTCATCGGCGCATGATGCCCGAGCAATCATGCGCCTGTCTGTGCGGTGTCCCGGCTGCTTGCCGGCCCTTTGGCGGCGTGGACGCGGCCAATGGGCCTACGGACGGGTTCGCGATGGAGGCCAAAGGCGGGAGGACACCGCACGCGCGACCGAGGCAAGAGTCACCCGCGCACAGGGGTATCGCCGGCAATGTAGTAATCGGCGGTACTGCGCGCCAATGGGGTGCGGCCGCGCATGCGGTCGGCGATTTTCTCGGCAATCATGATGGTGGTGGCGTTGAGGTTGCCGGTGATGATGCGCGGCATGATCGAGGCGTCGATCACGCGCAGGCCCTCCATGCCGTGCACGCGGCCCTGGCCGTCGACAACCGCCATGTCGTCGGTGCCCATCGCGCACGAGCAGGAGGGGTGATAGGCGGTTTCTGCGCGGGAGCGGACGAATGCGTCCAGCTCCGCATCGGTCTTGCAGTCCGCGCTGGGGCTGATCTCGCGGCCGCGGTAGGGGTCTAGCGCCGGCTGCGCGATGATCTCGCGGGTGATGCGGATCGCATCGCGGAATTCCTGCCAGTCCTGGTCGGTGGATTGGTAGTTGAACAGGATCGAAGGATGCTGGCGCGGGTCGCGCGATTTGGCGTGCACACGCCCGCGGCTGGGGGTGCGCATCGAGCCGACGTGCGCTTGGAAGCCGTGCTCCTTGACGGCATTGCTGCCGTTGTAATTGATGGCCACCGGCAGGAAGTGGTACTGGATGTTGGGCCAGTCGAATTCCTCGCGCGTGCGGATGAAGCCGCCGGCTTCGAACTGATTGCTGGCGCCGGTGCCGGTGCCAGCGAACAACCATTCCGCGCCGATCGCCGGCTGGTTCCACCATTGCAGTGCCGGATACAGCGAGACCGGTTTGGTGCACGCATACTGGATATACACCTCCAGATGATCCTGCAGGTTCTGGCCGACACCGGGCAGGTCGTGCACCAGCTGCACATCGAGCGCGCGCAGCAGATCGGGCGCGCCCACGCCGGAGCGTTGCAGCAGCTGCGGCGAGGCGATCGCACCGGCGCACACCAGCACTTCGCGGCGTGCATGCGCATCGATTCCCTCGCTGCTGTTGCCCACCAGGTAATGCACGCCGATGGCACGCTTGCCTGCGAACAAAATGCGGTCGGTGGTGGCGTGGGTGACGATATGCAGGCCATCGCGCGGCTTGGCCATGTCCAGGTAGCCGCGCGCGGTGCTGGCACGGCGCCCGCGTGGTGTCACCGTGCGGTCCATCGGTCCGAAGCCTTCCTGCTGGTAACCATTGAGATCGTCGGTCCGCGGGTAGCCTGCCTGTACCCCTGCCTCGACCATGGCATGGAACAACACGTTGTTGTCGTTCTTCGGCGTTGCCACGCTCACCGGGCCGTCGCCGCCGTGATAGTCGTTGGCGCCGATGTCGCGCGTCTCTGCCTTGCGGAAGTACGGCAGGACGTCGCGGTAGCTCCAGTCCTCCAGGCCGGGACGCTTGGCCCAATGATCGAAGTCCAGCGCATTGCCGCGGATGTAGCACATGCCATTGATCAGCGACGAACCGCCCAGGCCCTTGCCGCGGCCGCATTCCATGCGCCGGTTGTCCATGTAGGGTTCCGGCTCGGTTTCGTAGGCCCAGTTGTAGCGACGCCCCTGCAACGGAAACGCCAATGCGGCCGGCATCTGCGTCCGGAAATCCAGGCGGTAATCCGGCCCGCCGGCTTCGAGCAGCAGCACGGTCACACCGGGATCTTCGGTCAGGCGTGCCGCCAGCACGTTGCCTGCCGAGCCGGCACCGATGATGATGTAGTCGTATTCGCGTTGCATGGTGTTCTCCTGATGCGGTAGCGGTGCGGTGGCGATCAAGGCGTATGGGACTGACGCAGGTAGGCTCCCGGGGAGCGATCGCGGCGCGTTGGTGCGACCGCGCTTGCCTGCGCTGGCTCCCCGCCGTCAGAACACCGACGCGTAGCGTTCCAGTTCGATCTGGACCGATTTGGTGCGCGTGTAGGCCTGCAGGGTCGCCAGGCCGTTTTCGCGACCCACGCCCGACTGCTTGTAGCCACCCACCGGCATCGGTGCCGGCGACTCGCCCCAGGTGTTGACCCAGCAGATGCCCGCTTCCAGGCGATGGATCAGACGATGTGCACGCGCCAGGTCCGGCGTGACCACGCCTGCCGCCAGGCCATACGTGGTGGCGTTGGCGCGCGTCACCGCTTCGTCTTCATCGTCGTAGGTGAGCAGGCTTAAAACCGGCCCGAAGATTTCCTCGCGTACGATGGTCATCACATCGGTGCAGTCGCTGAAGATGGTCGGCGCCACGTAATAGCCCTGCGCCAAGGCGCCGTCTTGCAGGCGCTCGCCGCCGCACAGCAGACGCGCGCCTTCGGCCTTGCCCTGTTCGATATGCTCCAGCACGCGCTGCATATGCGCGGCGCTGACCAGCGGACCGAAGGTGGTGCGCTCATCGAGCGGGTCGCCGATATGGATCCGTTGCACGCGGGCCAGCAGGCGCGCTTCGAATGCGTGACGCAAGGCGCGCGGCACGAACACGCGCGTGCCGTTGGTGCACACCTGCCCGGAGCTGTAGAAGTTGGCCATCATGGCGATGTCGGCCGCCAGGTCCAGGTCGGCATCGGCGCAGACGATCAGCGGCGACTTGCCGCCCAGCTCCATGGTCACCTCCTTCAGCGACGAACTCGATGCGCTGGCCATCACCTTGCGGCCGGTGGCGGTGCCGCCGGTGAAGCTGATCTTTTCGATCTGCGGATGCTCGGTGAGCGCCGTGCCCACGCTGGCACCATAGCCGGGCAACACGTTGAACACGCCATCGGGCAGGCCGGCCTCGGTGAAGATTTCGGCCAGTTTAAGCGCGGTGAGCGGGGTGACTTCGCTGGGTTTGAAGATCATCGCGTTACCGGCGGCCAGGGCGGGGGCGGCTTTCCACAACGCGATCTGGATGGGGTAATTCCATGCGCCGATCGCACCCACAACGCCCAGCGGTTCGTGGCGCGTGTAGAAGAAGCTGCCCTCGCGCAAGGGCACCTGCGCGCCCTGCAGCGCCTGCGCAACGCCGGCGTAATACTCCAGCACGTCGGCGCCGGTGAACACGTCCACGCTACGCGTTTCGCTCAGCGGCTTGCCGGTGTTGAGCGTTTCCAGCTCGGCCAACGCGTCGTTGCGCTCGCGCAGCAACGCCACCGCACGCAGCAAAATACGTGATCGCTCCACCATCGTCAGGGCGGCCCAGTGTTGCTGGCCTGCCTGCGCGCTATCGACGGCCGCATCCAGGTCGTCGGCACCGGCGTTGTGCACGTTGGCCAGCACCTCGCCGGTGGCGGGGTTGACCACTTCGAACGTGTGGCCGCCGCGGGCGGGAACATAACGGCCGCCGATATACAGCAACTGGTCGGGGAAACGTGGCATGACAAACCTCCTGTGGGACGGTCGCCGCAGCGAGGCACCTTCAGCGGGTGAGGTGCAGAAACTGCAGGTGACGTTCGTATTGATCGATGATGTCGTTGATGATCTGTTCGCGGCTGTAGCCCACCAGGTCGTAGTCCTGGCTGCCTTCGTACAGGTAGACCTCGGCGCGGTAGTAGCGCTGGTTGCGGAAGCGCTGCGCGGCAAACGACGGAGTGAGATAGCCGCGCATCACGATTTGATAGCGGAAACCCTGCTGTTCGCCGTGATCGACGCTGATTTCCATGTCGCCGTCGTCGATGCGGCTGCTGACCTTCCAGCCTTCCTCCTGCAGCTGTGCGGTGACCGCTTCGATGGCCGGGCGCACCTGGTCATGCATGAAGCGATACACCTCATCGCGCGCCGGGAAGTGCATCGCCTGGCCCAGCCGCTGACGCCAGCCGCCGTGGTGACGCGATTGCCCGATCAACGGGCTGGGGCTGTAAAGCTGCGCGCGTTTGCGCTGCGATTCTTCGCCAAGTGCGCGCGACAGGCCCCAGGCCATCAGCAGCAGCACTGCGGAAAATGGCAGCGACGCCAGCACCACCGCCGATTTCAGTGCGTCCATGCTGCCGGCCAGCAGCAAGCCTGCCGTGACCACGGCAGTGAGCACGCCCCAGAACACGCGCAGCCAGCGCGGGCCATCGTCGTGCGGTTCGCCGCCGTGAGAGGAGAGCGTGGACAACACCACCGTGCCGGAATCGGCGGAGGTCACGAAGAACACGAAGCTGATCGTCACCGTCACCGTGATCACCGTGCGGCTCCAGGGGTAACTCTGCAGCAACGCATACAACACTGTCTGCGGCGCATCGATGGCCTGCTGCGCCCAGGCAGCCTGGCCGTGATGCAGCAGCTGATCCAGCGCGCTGTTGCCGAAGATCGACAGCCACGCCAGCGTGAACCCGAGCGGGATCAGCAACACTCCCAGCACGAATTCGCGAATGGTGCGGCCGCGCGAGATGCGCGCGATGAACAGGCCGACGAAGGGTGCCCAGCCGATCCACCAGGCCCAATAGAACACTGTCCAGTTGCCCAGCCAATCGGCACGGCCACCATAGGCGTACACGTCGAAACTCTTGTTGACCACGCTGCCCAGGTAGTCGCCCAGGTTTTGCATCAGCGCATTGAGCAGGTACTGCGTCGGGCCGGCGAACAGCATGAACAACAACAGCGCAATGGCCAGCAGCATGTTGATGTCCGACATCCAGCGCACGCCTTTTTCGACGCCGGAGACCGCCACCACGATGGCCGCGCCCATCATCGCCACGATCAACGCGACCTGCACCCAGTGCGTATGCGGCATATCGAACAAGGTGCTCAGCCCGGCGTTGAGATGCAGCACGCCAAAACCCATGTCCGCACCGATGCCGAACACCGTGGCCACGATGCCCAGCGCATCCACGGTGTAACCGATCGGCCCGTTGATGCGCTTGCCGATCAGCGGATACAACGCCGAGCGCAATGCCAGCGGCAGGTTGTGGCGGAAGGCGAAATACGCCAGGGCCATGGCGGCCAGTGCGAACACCCCCCAACCATGCAGGCCCCAATGCAGGAACAGCACCTGCATCGCCTGGCGTGCGGACGCCTCGCCGCTGCCGGTACCACCCTGGGGTGGTTGCAGATAATGCGTGAGCGGCTCGGAGACGCAGAAGAAGAACAGCGTGATGCTGATGCCAGCGGCGAACAGCATGCCGGCCCAGGAGAGATAACTGAATTCCGGCTCGTCGTGATCGGCGCCCAGCTTGATGTTGCCGTAGCTAGACAGGGCCGTGGCTAAAACGAAAACCAGATACAGCGTCATCGCCAGCAGGTAGTACCAGCCGACATTGCGCGACGCCCAGGTCTGCGCATCCAGCAGCACACGCCCGGATTCCAGCGGAAACAACGACACCAGCAAGGCAAACGTGCATACGACAGTGGCAGCCAGCACGAACACCGGGCGCAGGGTACGTACCGGCAAGGTCTGCGGCGCTGTCGCACTCATGGCGACGCACTCATACGCTGCGTATCACGTGCTGTGCTCCCAACGAAAAACCGCCTGCGTTATCGCACAGGCGGTGTCGAGGGGGGGTCAGCGGTCGAGTTCGCCAATGCGAACCCGTTGTCACTTTTCCGGTTGCTTAACGCAGCAATTGCCTTGGCACGCGGATATCCATGCCCACCGCCAAGTGATCTGAAAACGCGGCCGGAATCGCTTCGGTATGTTCGATCACCAGGCTGTCGCTGACCAGGATGTGGTCGATCGCCCGGTCCGGACGCCAGCTGGGAAAGGTATGCACCTCGCAACTGGGCGGTTGCAGACGGGTATGGCGATAGAGCGATTGCATCTCCGGTCGATCGGCCATGCAATTGAAATCGCCCATCAACATCGCGTTGGGATGGTCGGACAATAGTTCGGCGATGAAGGCCAACTGCGCCATGCGCGAATTGGCGCCCAGCGACAGGTGCGCCACCGCCACGGCCAGGCCATCGCGGCCTTCGCCGAACTTCGCCAGCAGGATGCCGCGCCCGCCGATGCGGCCGGGCAGGGCATGGTCCTGCACTTCCACCGGTTCGAGCTTGCTCAACAAACCGTTGGCGCTGGAGGCCACCCCACCCATGCGGCGGTTGGGTTGGTGGCTCCAGTAATCGAAACCGGCGCGCTCGGCCAGATAGTGGGTCTGGTTGGTGAAACCCGAGCGCAGGCTACCCGGATCGGCCTCCTGCAGGCCGACGATGTCGCGTTCGCCCACCAGCTTGGCGATGCTGTCCAGGCTGGTGCGCTTGCTGCCCAGCGGCAACGCGTGCGACCAGCTGCGCGTCACATAGTCGCTGTAACGGCGAGTGCTGGAGCCGGCCTGGATATTGGCGGTCAGCACCCGCAGGATGCGCGAGTCCGAAGCGTTCACGACGTTGCGTTCGCGCGCCTCACTTGGCCAGCGTGGCGCGTTCGCGCGCGATCAGGTGATCGGCAATGCGCAGCATGTCCGGGAAGCTCTGGCCCTTGACCAGGTACTTGCCGTTGATGATCAGCGACGGGGTGCCGGTGATCTTGCTGCGGGTGGCGAACTGCTTGGCGCGGTTGGTCTTGGCCGAGACGCCGAAGCTGCTCATGGTGTCGATGAAGGTCTTCTGGTCCACGCCGTACTTGGCATAGAACGCGGCGATGTCCTGTACCGAATCCTTGCCGCGCTCGCCCTTGAGGGTCTGGTCGACGTGGATGGCCTTGTACAGCGCTTCGTGGGTCTTTTCCTGCACGCCCAGGGTTTCGGCGGCATAGAAGGCGCGGCCGTAGTCGTCCCACGGGCCACCGAACATGGCCGGCACATAGACGAAATGCACGTCCGACGGCAGGCCGGCCTTCCACGGCCCGATCAGCGGCTGGAACGCGTTGCAGGCAGGGCAGACGTAGCCGAAGACTTCGGCCACTTCGATCTTGCCGGCGGCCTGCTGATAGGGCTGGCCACCGTCGATGTCCAGATAATCGGTGCCGGCGACCGGCTCGGGGCCATTCGGTGCGCGCGGGGCAGCGCTGGGCGCGGCAGGCGGCGGCGTGGTGGCGCTTTCGCCCACTGCAGGCGGAGCGGCCGGATCGGTGGCCGGGGTAGCGGCAGCAGGCGCGGACGCCGGTTCGGCAGCTGGGGTGGTGGCGGCAGGTGCGGTGTCGGACGAACCGTCCTGCGCCTTGCAGGCGACCAGGATCGGCAACAGCGCCATCAGCGTCAGGGCGAAGCGGGTCTTCATCGGATTGGATCTCCAGCGTGGGGCGAGAAAAGGGCCGGACGGCCGCGGGGCGCATGATGCCACGCGTGGCCGTCGCTGGCGGTTATGCGGTTCAGCGCTTGGCTGGCGCGGCGTGTTCGCGGGCGATCAAATAGTCGGCAATCCGCAGCATGTCCGGGTAATTGCGTGCGCCGATCAGGTAACGGCCATTGACGATGATGGCCGGGGTGCCGGGGATCTTGCTGCGCAGCGCGAACTCGCGCGCGGCCTTGAGCTTGGCATCCACCGCCTCGCTCTTGTAGGTCTCGATGAAGCGCTGCTGCGGGATTCCA
Organism: Xanthomonas phaseoli pv. dieffenbachiae; assembly: GCF_008639345.1. Taxonomy (NCBI): domain Bacteria; kingdom Pseudomonadati; phylum Pseudomonadota; class Gammaproteobacteria; order Lysobacterales; family Lysobacteraceae; genus Xanthomonas; species Xanthomonas phaseoli. The sequence continues at coordinate 737,223 of NZ_CP041380.1, forward strand.
TAAGTGGCGTAGAACGCGGCCAGTTCTTCGGGCGCCACGTTCTGGGTGGGCACGGTCTGCTTTTCATGGATCGCCTCGAACATGGCGCGGTGGCTGCGCTTGGCCACGCCCAGGATATCGGCGGCGAAGTAGGCGCGCGCGAACGCGTCCCAGAAGCCACCAAAGGCCGCCGGTACCGGGGTGAAGCGTACGTACGCCGGCTGCTTGGCCACCCAGGCTTCCAGCACCGGTTCGAAATGCGCGCAGTGCGGGCAGGTATAGCCGAAGACTTCGGTTACTTCGACCTTGCCGGCCAGCGGGGCGTACGGCTGGCCGCCGTCGATCAGGGTGTAGTCCTCGCCTTCGACCGGCACGGCCTTCTTGTCGGCGGCGCAGGCCACCAGCGGCAACAGGAACATCAACAGCAAGGTCAGACGGGAAAGCAATTTCATGCGGGCTCCGTGGGGGCGAGGGGGAGAGCGGTAAACGACGACGCCGGTCGCGGGACCGGCGTCGTGAAGCGGTGTGTGGCGACGGCAGGGATCAGCTCACGAACGTGCAGGCGCTCCTGCAGGCGGCTGCGTCGCTGCCGCGTCGTCGGCACGATCATGCAGGCCTTGCAGATAGCTGGCCAACGCCTGGATCTCCTGCTCGGTCAGCGGATGCGCCACCTGCGCCATGATATTGAACAGCGCCGGATTGCGCTCCTGGGTGGCGCCGGCCTGGTATTCCTTCAGGCGCCGCGCCACGTACTCGGCGTGCTGTCCGCCCAGGCGCGGATAGGCCGGGCCCGGATTGCCGCCGCCCGATGGCCCATGGCAGGCCATGCAGGCCGGCACGCCGCGCGCGATGTCGCCACCGCGGTAGAGCTTTTCGCCGACCTCGTAGAACTTCATGCCCTGGTACGGGCCCTCGGCGATCGCCGCGTCGTCGGCGACACCGGCGGAGGCCTTCTGGGTGGCGAAATAGGCGCCCAGATCGCGCATATCCTGCGCGGTGAGGTCCTTGACGAAGGGCACCATCACCGCCGACATCCCGGTATTACGCTCGCCGCTGGCAATCAGCGCCACCTGATGCGCCACGTAGCGCTCGGTTTGCCCGGCAATGCGTGGGTACATCGCCACTGCCGGATTGCCGTCCGGTCCATGGCAGGCTGCGCAGGCAGCGGCCTTGGTCTGGCCGGCCTTGGCATCTCCCCAGGTGGTCTTGGCCAGATCCACCTCCAGCGGCGCAACGCGCACCGGCGGCGGATCGGGGATCGGCGTGACTGCCGATTGCGCAAACGCCACGGCCGCAATGACCGGTACGGCGAGGGCGGCGAGGACTAGCACACGAGCATGGCGCATCAGCTAAAGCTCCGTATGGACCCGGCCCGCGCGCGTTGGGTACTGGCAGTGGCAGGCGTGCTTCGATTATCGACACGCCTTTGCGCCAGGGTCAACGAACAGTGCAGCAAAACTGCCAGGCTCGAACGTGCGATCCTAAGGGGATGTCGCTCCTTATCGAACAAGCCCGCTACCACCTGTCCGCCCACAACGCCCGGCAATTGCCCGACGACGACGGCTACGAGGTGGCCTTTGCCGGCCGCTCCAATGCCGGAAAATCCAGCGCGCTCAATGCGCTGACCCGCCAGAACGCGCTGGCGCGCGTGTCCAAGACCCCCGGCCGCACCCAGCAGCTGGTGTTCTTCCAGATCCAGCCCGAGCGGTATCTGGTGGACCTGCCCGGGTACGGCTACGCCAAGGTGCCGCAGGACCTGCAGGCGCACTGGCAGGCCTTCATCGACCGCTATTTCCGCACCCGCCAAGCCTTGCGCGGGCTGGTGGTGGTGATGGATATCCGCCACCCGCTGAAAGACTACGACCTGCAGATGCTCGGTTACGCCGCCGAACGCGGCCTGCCCGCGCATGGTTTGCTGACCAAGGCCGACAAGCTGGGCCGTGGCCAGCAGATGCAGGCCCTGCAGAAGGTCAAGAAGGAAGTGACCTCGCGCTTTGGCGACAGCGTGACCGTGCAGACCTACTCGGGCGAGTCGCGCCAGGGTGTGGACGAATTGCGCGGGATTGTCGGTGCTTGGCTGGGTTTGACAGTCGAGCCGCCGGCCGAGCACTGAGCGGGCACGGCAAGATTGCGCTGATCGCCCAGAGGCAGTGCGTCGCCGCATAGGCAGCAACACAACCGATTCGTGAGACGGTCGCGGCTGCTTAGACGTGGACGTTGAACAGGTGTCCGATCACGGCGGTGGTGGCCATTGCCGCTGCGCCCCAGAACAGCACCCGGATGGCGCCGCGCAGGCCAGAGGCGCCGCCAGTCCGCGCCGCTACCGCGCCGGTCAAGGCCAAACCGAGCAACGCGGTCAGGCTGGTCACCGGTGCCGTGCGAGCGGTCGGCGCCAGCAGCGCGGCCAGCAGCGGAAGTGCCGCGCCGCAGCAGAATGCCGCGGCCGACGCCAGCGCGGCCTGCAGCGGTCGCGCGCGCAGGCTCTCGGTGATGCCGAGTTCGTCGCGTGCATGTGCTCCCAGTGCATCCCTGGCGGTCAATTGTTCGGCGACCTGGCGTGCCAGCGCAGCATCCAGCCCGCGCTGGCAGTAGATCGCAGCGAGCTCTTCCAATTCGCTCTGCGGGTGATCGCGGAGTTCGCGCCGTTCCAGCGCCAGGTCGGCACGCTCGGTGTCCGCCTGCGATTGCACCGACACATATTCGCCGGCAGCCATCGACATCGCGCCGGCGACCAAGCCGGCGATGCCGGTGGCAAGCACGTCCGCTGCGGCCGCACCGCTGCTGGCCACGCCGACCAGCAAGCCGGCCACCGAGAGGATGCCGTCATTGGCGCCAAGCACGGCGGCACGCAGCCAGCCAGCGTTGTCGCTGCGATGGCGTTCGTGATGGATAGGTCGCATTGTGCGTGCTCCAGGTGGACACGGCGCCAACTTAACCGGGCAAGGCGGAGCAAGCGTGGTTGCGTCTTGTTCTCGCCGGCGTCCGCGTGGTGAGGTGTGGAATGCTGCACCACCACCGATGGCGATATGGGCGGTACGCCGCTCAGGCTATAGTGCCGGCCTTGCGACGGCGCCACGCCATCCCCAGATCATTCCCCCTTTTGCGCGAGCATCACACCTTGTCGAGTCCTAGCCACGTTGCCGAAACGCCGATCACCGAACGCGCGGAGCTGGTCCAGGTGCTGGCCTCCGGCGAGAAGCCGAGTGCGGACTGGCGGATCGGCACCGAGCACGAAAAGTTCGGCTTCCAGTTGGATGACCTGCGTGCGCCCAGCTTCGAAGGCGCACGCGGCATCGAGGCCTTGCTGACCGGGCTGACCCGTTTCGGCTGGGAGCCGGTGCAGGAAAACGGCCGCACCATTGCACTGCTGCGCGACGGCGCATCGGTGACGCTGGAGCCGGCCGGGCAACTGGAGCTCTCCGGCGCGGCAGTGGAAACCCTGCATCACACCTGCGTGGAAACCGGCACCCATCTAGACGAGGTGGCGCAGGTGGCCGGCGAGTTGCAGCTCGGCTTCCTGGGCATGGGCTTCCAGCCCAAGTGGCGTCGCGACCAGATGCCGTGGATGCCCAAGGGCCGCTACCAGATCATGAAGAACTACATGCCCAAGGTCGGCGCGCTCGGCCTGGACATGATGACGCGCACCTGCACGGTGCAGGTCAACCTGGATTACGCCACCGAAGCGGACATGGTGAAGAAGTTCCGCGTCTCGCTGGCGCTGCAGCCGATCGCCACCGCGTTGTTTGCCGATTCGCCGTTCACCGAAGGCAAGCCGAACGGCTACCTGAGCTACCGCTCGCATATCTGGACCGACACCGACGCCGATCGCACCGGCATGCTGGATTTCGTGTTCGAAGACGGGTTCGGCTACGAGCGCTACGTCGACTACCTGCTCGATGTGCCGATGTATTTTTCCTACCGCGATGGCGTGTATCACGACGCCAGCGGGCAGAGCTTCCGCGCTTTCATGCAGGGCAAGCTGCCCGCGCTGCCGGGCGCGTTGCCGACATTGCGCGATTGGTCCGGCCACATGACAACCGCGTTTCCGGAAGTGCGATTGAAGAAGTATCTGGAAATGCGCGGCGCCGATGCCGGCCCGTGGGATCGGTTGTGCGCGTTGTCGGCGTTCTGGGTCGGTCTGCTGTACGACCAGACCGCGCTGGATGCGGCTTGGGACCTGGTCAAGGATTTCAGCCCGACCGAGCGGCACGCGCTGCGCGACGGCGTGCCCAAGGACGCGTTGGGCCTGCCATTCCGCAATGGCACCGCGCGCGATCTGGCCGTGGAGGCGGTCAACATCGCGCGCGAAGGCCTGCGTCGCCGCGCACGCCTGAATCGCGACGGGCAGGACGAAACCGGTTTTCTGGATGTCATCGCCGAGATCGCCGAAAGCGGCGTCACCGCTGCCGAGCGCAAGCTGGCGCTGTATCACGGCGCATGGAACGGCGATATCGACCGGGTGTTCCGCGAGTTCGCTTACTGAGGGCACGTTGGCCGATCGCCAGCGCGCGTTGGCGCTGGCAGTCGTTGGCCGTCAGCAGGTGCGTGCCAGTGCCAGTGCAGGAGTCGTCGCGTCGGCCGATGTAGCCAGACGCGCAAGGCCATTGGCGCCGGAACGGCGTTCGTGGGCTCGGTTAAGCGCAACTGCCGCTCGCGCCGCCGACTGGCCGCACTCGATCTCGCGTCAGCGCCGTTCGGGCATGCAGGGCAGTCGTACGGTCACCCGCAATCCGCCACGCGGTCGATTGTCCAGGCGCAGGTCGCCGCCGTGCGCCAGCACGATGCTGTGCGCCACCGACAAGCCCAGCCCGATGCCGCCGGTATCGCGATTGCGCGAAGACTCGCCACGCACGAACGGCAGCAACAATTGTTCGCGCTGGGTAGGGTCGATGCCGGGGCCGTCGTCGTCGATCCACAGCACGCCGTCCTCGCCATCGCGCTGCAACTGCAGACGGGCGCGCTTGCCGTATTTCAACGCGTTTTCGAGCAAATTCATCACGGCACGGCGCAACGCCAGCGGGTCGCCGTCCAGGGTGATTTCCGGGCCCGGCAGCAGCTCGGCGTCGGCACCGATATCGGTGGCATTGTCCACCACGCTCTCCACCAGCAAGCGCAGATCCAGCGGCGCGCGCTCGCCGCGATGGCGATCGTTCTGGATGAAGTCCAGCGCTGCGGAAATCATCGCCTTCATTTCGTTGATATCGGCCAGCGCCTTGTCGCGCAGCGGTGGCTGCAGGCCATCCAGACGAAACGACAGCCGCGCCAGCGGCGTGCGCAGGTCGTGCGCGATCGCTGCGACCATGTGCGTGCGTTCGTTGATCAGGCGGTTCAGGCGTGCCTGCATCGCGTTGAACGAATCGGCTGCGCGCACGATTTCCGGCGGGCCGCTGCGTTGCAGGGCGGCGGCATCGGGATTACGGCCCAGGCGGTCGGCAGCTTCGGCAAAGCGCTTGATCGGTGCCGACAGTGCGCGCGAAAACCACCATGCCAGCGGTACGTTGGCCAGCAGGCCGGCCAGGAACAGCAGCACGACATGGGTCTTGAACTCGCCCGAGAGGCGTCGACGCGGCGATTCCACCGTGCGCCATCGGCCATCGGGTTGTTGCAGGGCGGCGGTGAAGCCGTCCAGCAGCGGTACGCCGGGGGTCAGGCGCTCGCTTTCCCAGGCGCCGGGCAGCTCGTCCGGGCGCAGCCCGTTGCCGGGCAGCGCAGCGGGGTGGCCGTCGCGCGGCCAGTCGTCCGGAAACGGCGGTAGAGGTTGCGCGCCAGGGCGTTCGTGCGCCCCGTCAGCGCCGTCGCCCGCGTGGTCCCGGTTGGACCACCGCTGCGGCGGCAGCATGCCGGGCTGCGGGCCTTCACGATCGTTGGCGTTGCGGTAGAACCGCACCTGGCGTTCGGGCACGTCCAGCCAGTGCGCAAGCAGCATTTCGGCGAAGGGGTCGCGCACCTGGCCTGTCGGCGGCACCGGGGCTTGTGCCGATTCGTGCACTTTCAGGGTCTGGGTCCCGGCCGGCATGCGGGTGGAGAGCAGCGCCACCACCTCCGGCGGATGGACCGGAGGCTCGTAGACGGGGGTCCGCATCACCAGCAGGGCGATGCCCACCGCCTGGGCGGTGAGCAAGGCCACCGCCAGCAACACAAAGGTCCGCGCAAAGATCGACAGCCCGCGCCGTGCCGGTTTGCTCACAGGCGCGAGACGCTCGGCAGCAGCATGTAGCCCTCGTTGCGTACGGTGCGAATCAACTCGGTATGGACGCGCTCATTGATTTTGCGGCGCAGGCGGCTGATCTGGCTGTCGATGGCGCGGTCGTAGACGTCGGTGTCGCGGCCGCGGGCGTAGTCCAGCAGCTGGTCGCGGCTGAGCACGCGCTGCGGGTGTTCGACGAAGGTGCGCAGCAGCGCGAACTCGCCGTCGGACAGATTGATGAAGATGCCGGTGGGGTCGCGCAGGTCGCGGCGCACCACGTCCAGCCGCCAGCCGGCGAATTCGTAGACGTTTCCGCGCTGGTCGGCCTGTTCGTTGCTGGCCTGGCTGCGCCGCAGCAGGGCCCGCACCCGGGCCAGCAGTTCGCGCGGATTGCAGGGTTTGGCCAGGTAATCGTCGGCACCCACTTCCAGGCCGATGATGCGGTCGGTGTCGTTACCCAGCGCACTGAGCATGATGACCGCAGGTGAACCGCGCTCGCTGGCCAGGGCGCGCGCTGCACTCAGCCCATCTTCTCCCGGCATCATCACGTCGAGTACGATGAGGTCCGGGCGGCGCTGCGCCATGACAGAGCGCATCTCCGCTACGTTTTCGGCCATATCCACCTGGTAGCCGTGAGCGCTCAGAAATTCGCCGATCAGCTTGCGCAGGTCCGGGTCGTCGTCGACCACGAGAACGCAGGGTTGTTGCAGGTCCATAGGGATCATCGTCTGTGGCGCGGAGCTTGGCCCGCGCGAGGTGGTGGCTGCCGGATACATGGTGCTCGCAATTGCAGGGCTGGAGCACGCATCATAATGATCGAATTTGTCAACCATTGGCACACGTGTAACGCACCATGACAGACCAGGACATCGCGCAGGAAGCCACGGCATCGACACTATGCCGTTGTACTGGCGCGTGCGGGCATGACAAGGCATTTCCAATGATGCGGGTGATCAGCCGCGACAACGGCGTGGGGCTGACCCGCGACATGGTGCTGATGGCCGACACGCTGCGCGCCGGCGGCGTGCCGGTGCAGGAAGTGGGATTCACCAGTCAGCGCCTGCATGACACCGGGCGCGAGGCACGCCTGTGGGCCAGCCGTACGCTGTTCGGGCGGGTGCCGCTGCAGATCTTTTCCGAGCGCGTGTACAAGCGCTGCCTGCCGCTGGGGCAGATCAACCTGCTGGTGCCCAACCCGGAATGGCTGCTGCCCAAATGGCTGCCATTGCTGCCGCGCTTCGATGCGGTGCTGTGCAAGACCCACCATGCCGAGCGAATCTTCCGCAGCCTTGGGTGCGCCACACGCTTCATCGGCTTTACCAGCCCGGATCGGTACGACCCACGCGTGTTTCGTCGGCGCGCTTTCTTCCACCTGGCCGGGCGCAGTACTGCCAAGGGCACGCGCGTCTTGCTGGATACCTGGCAGCAGCATCCGGAGTGGCCGCTGCTGACGGTGGTGCAGAACCCGCGCACTGCCGGCAAGCCGGTCGTGGCCCCGAATATCGACCACCGTGTGGGGTATCTGGACGATGCCGAACTGCGCCGCATGCAGAACGCGCATCTGTTCCATATATGCCCCTCCGAGGCCGAAGGGTTCGGGCATTACCTGATGGAAGCGCTAAGCGTGGGCGCGGTGACGTTGGCGACCGACGGCGAGCCGATGAACGAATTGATCAGGCCCGAACACGGGGTGCTGATTCCGGTGGCCGAGGTGCGTCAGCGTCGTCTGGCATCGTATTACTACGTGGACGCGGCAGGCATCGCGCAGGCAGTGCAAACCGCCCTGGCATTGCCGCAGGCGCAACTGGACCAGTTGTCGGCCAATGCGCGCGCGTTCTACCAGGCCAACGATGCGGCATTTGCCGCGCGCTTTCGCGCTGCGGTACTGGCCTCGCTACCGGAGCATGCAGTGGACGCTGCGGTCGCTGCGGTCGCTGCGGCGCCGGCCGCCGTCGAAAACTGACAGCGGCAGCACCTGCGTCGCCACTGTCGCACCAGCGGCATCTTGCAGCGCGTAAGCCGAAGCAGGTGTTGCACGCGCCTTGCGTCGACGCCGCACATGCCGGCAAGCGCCAATCCACGCCGGCGCGCGGCGCGCGGTGGCAAATGCGCAGCACAGTCAGCTGCAACTCTTCCCGGACGAGCGCGGCCCAGCCCCCGCCCGCCGTCTGCATGCCATACGCAGATGTGCCATCCAGCCAGGGAGATCACGATGGTCCACGCAGCACCACGCGTTGTCGTTACCACTGCAATACTCGCCGCGCTCAACCTGGCAGGTTGTGCGAGCCTGTGCGGTGCCCCGCCTCATGCGCCTTCGCCCTACGCGCATCGCGCGCCGCCACCGCCACCGCCACCGCCGGGTGCAGGAACCATCGAGGCGTCACCGCCTTGTGCGCCGGAACACGATGTGGTCCCAATGCCGCCGCTTGCCGGCGTGGCGCGCCGCGCTGCGCCGGAGCGGCAAGATCGGGGCAGTGGCGACGGCTGCCTGGTGCATAGGGGAATAGCACCGCCACCGCCGCCACCCTTCGATAGCGACGCATTCGACGCGCCGGATGCCGCAGATGAACCGCCTGGCCTGCCGCCAGACGATGCCGAATTCGACGCAGCGCTGCAGGCATGCGCTACCGCCGAAGGCATTGCAACGCCATTTCCGCAGGGGCCTTCGCCGGACCTGCCGCCTGACCTGCTGGCCGAATGCCTGGATGCCGCAGGATTTGCGCCGCCGCCGCCGCCGCCGCCGTTCCAGCCCTGGCGCTGATGCGGGGACGCCACCCCAGCGGTCGGCACCGGTCGGGATGATCGAAGGGGCCGGCGCTGCGGCCATGGCCCGCAACCATCCTTGCGCTGGGTGCCTCGCGCGTCAGCGGCGTGCGAGGTGTGTCGCCACGTCTGCGCAATGTGCATGCTGCATTGCGGCCAACAGGTGGGCTCTTGATTCCCGTGACGCCAGCGGCATTCGGGGCATCGCGCCATATGCCAACGCGTGGCGGTGATCGCGCTCGACAAGACGACGATCGGCATGCCGCCGGCCATAGCTTTTTTCGAAACAATCCATATACTGCCCCCCAGTATTTTGCTGGAGCTGCCATGCCGCATTCGCCGCACGAGAAAAAGCGAGCGCTAGCACGTGTGCGCCGTTTGCGCGGGCAGTGCGACGCGTTGGAGCGGGCGCTGCAGGCCGGCGCAGACTGCGCTCCGGTGTTGCAGCAGATCGCCGCCATCCGGGGCGCCGTGAACGGGCTGATGTCGCAGGTGCTTGAAGCGCATATCCGTGAAGATTTCGGGCACGCCGCCGCATCCGATGCGCAACGCGCCGAGCGGGTGCAGGACCTGCTCGGCCTGGTCCGGTCCTACCTGAAATAAAACTCCCACCGGGTCGGCGCGTGTCGCGCCCCCGTCCTCGAACCTCATCGTCAGGAGCCTCATCCCATGAAATCCCGTGCAGCAGTCGCATTCGGACCCGGCAAGCCGCTGGAAATCGTCGAAATCGACGTCGCGCCGCCGAAAGCGGGTGAAGTGCTGGTCCGCATCACCCACACCGGCGTGTGCCACACCGATGCATTCACGCTGTCCGGCGACGACCCGGAAGGCATCTTCCCGTCGGTACTCGGGCATGAAGGCGGCGGCATCGTCGAGGCGGTCGGCGAGGGCGTGACCAGCGTCAAGGTCGGCGATCACGTGATCCCGCTGTACACGGCCGAGTGCCGCAAGTGCAAATTCTGCCTGTCCGGCAAGACCAACCTGTGCCAGGCCGTGCGCGCCACCCAGGGCAAGGGCCTGATGCCGGACGGCACCACGCGCTTCTCCTACAACGGCGAGCCGATTTATCACTACATGGGCTGCAGCACCTTCAGCGAATACACCGTGGTGCCGGAAATTTCGCTGGCGGTGGTCAATCCGGAGGCGCCGCTGGAGAAGGTCTGCCTGCTCGGCTGCGGCGTTACCACCGGTATCGGCGCGGTGCACAACACCGCCAAGGTCAAGCCAGGCGAGAGTGTTGCCGTCTTCGGTCTGGGCGGTATCGGTCTTGCGGTGATCCAGGGCGCGGTACAGGCCAAGGCCGGGCGCATCCTGGCCATCGACACCAATCCGGGCAAGTTCGATCTGGCGCGCAGCATGGGCGCAACCGATTGCATCAACCCGAAGGACTACGACAGGCCGATTCAGGAGGTCATCGTCGAGTTGACCGATGGCGGCGTGGATTTCAGCTTCGAATGCATCGGCAACGTCAACGTGATGCGTTCGGCGCTGGAGTGCTGCCACAAGGGCTGGGGCGAGAGCGTCATCATCGGCGTGGCGGGCGCCGGCCAGGAAATCAGCACGCGTCCTTTCCAACTGGTGACTGGCCGCGTGTGGCGTGGCAGCGCCTTCGGTGGCGTCAAGGGACGTACGCAATTGCCGGGCATGGTGGAGCAGTCGATGAAGGGCGAGATCGACCTGGACCCATTCATCACCCACACCATGCCGTTGGAAGAGATCAACGAGGCCTTCCACCTGATGCACGAGGGCAAGTCGATCCGCACCGTGATCCATTTCTGACCAGACGGCCAGGAGCGGCGCGCGGCCGCTTCCGCGCACGTGGTACCCGACACTCCGGGAGGAGCGTAATGACTAACGTGTCGATTCATCCTTCGGTAGATAATGGTGTTGCGCGAAGTGGTGCAGAAAATTTTCGAGGCGGCACGCTTGAATGCCACTGCGCCAGCGACAAGGTGACCGTCGAGGTGTCTGCGCAGACCGCGCACAACCATGCGTGCGGTTGCAGTAAATGCTGGAAACCCGAGGGCGCGAAGTTCTCGGTGGTGGCGGTGGTTCCGCGCGACAACGTCAAGGTCACCGCGCACCAGGAAAAGCTGAAGATCGTCGACGAAAGCGCCACGATCCAGCGCCATGCGTGCACCGGTTGCGGCGTGCATCTGTATGGGCGGATCGAAAACAAGGATCACGCGTTTTACGGTCTGGATTTTGTGCACACCGAGTTGTCGAAACAACAGGGGTGGTCGGCACCGGGCTTTGCCGCGTTCGTTTCGTCGATCATCGAAACCGGTACGCCGCCGGAGCAGATGGATGGCGTACGCACGCGCCTGACCGAACTGGGGTTGCCGCCCTACGACTGCCTCTCTCCGGCGTTGATGGATGCCCTGTCGGCGCATGTGGCACGCCAAAAGGGTCTGTTGCACTGATGGTCCAACCCTGCAGCCGGCGATCCGGCTGCAGGGTTTTCTCTTCGTAAGGAATCTCATGGAACGTATCGAACACTGCGCCTGCTTCGGCGGCTGGCAGGATGTCTATCGGCATCAGTCGCACACCTTGAACTGCGGCATGCAGGTGGGCGTCTACCTGCCGCCGCAAGCCGCCGACGGCCCGTTGCCGGTGCTGTACTGGCTGAGCGGTTTGACCTGTACCGAACAGAATTTCATCAGCAAGGCCGGCGCGCAGCTCTATGCGGCCGAGCATGGCGTGATCCTGGTCGTGCCCGACACCAGCCCACGGGGCGAGGATGTGGCGGATGCGGACGGTTACGACATCGGCAAGGGCGCCGGCTTCTACGTCGATGCCACGCAAGCGCCATGGGCGGCGCACTACCGCATGTACGACTACGTGGTGAACGAATTACCGGCGTTGATTGAAGCGACCTTCGCCACCACCGGTGCGCGTGCGATCAGTGGCCATTCGATGGGTGGGCATGGCGCGTTGACCATCGCACTGAAGAATCCGGGCCGTTATCGCAGCGTGTCGGCGTTTTCGCCAATCGTGGCACCCAGCCAGGTGCCGTGGGGCGAGAAGGCGTTTGGCCAGTATCTGGGCAACGACCGTGCGACCTGGAAAGCCTACGATGCCACCGCATTGATCGCTGGCGCCCAGGAGCGTCTGCCCCTGCTCATCGACCAGGGCGACGCCGACGAATTTCTGCAAAACCAGCTGAAAACCGCATTGTTCGAAGATGCGGCAAGATCCGCCGGCTACCCGGTGACGGTGCGGCTGCAACCCGGCTACGACCACAGCTACTACTTCATCGCAAGCTTTATTGGCGAGCACATTGCGCATCATGCTGCAGCCTTGCGTGGTTGAGTGCCGCTGTTGGTGTACGCCGTTGGAGATGCCATCCGGTGGATGAGGGGCGGGCGCTGCGCCGATGCAGTGCATGGCTTTGGTTGCGGCGGAGTGGCCTGCCGCACCCGCTCTGCTATCGGCGGCGTCGTGCAATGCCCGCGCCGCCGACACATTGCGCATGGCCGTTCAACGAACGTCGCGCAGTTCCCAGTGCGAGCCAGCCAGGGCCTGCATGCGCTGTTTGAACAGGTCGCCGGGAATACTTGTCGTTGCGACCAGATCGATGCGCAGGTCGTGCTGCTTGCCGGTGACCGTGGCGGCCGGGTCGGTGATGCCCAGGCTGGGATCCACCTCGTCAGGATCGGTCTGTAGCTGGCGCCAACGGTCGAACCACGCCGGATCGCGTAGCGCCGCCTGCAATTGCTCGGCAAAGGCCTCGGCGCCATTGGCAGTGAAGCTCACCGAGGGCGCGCTGCCACGGGCGAGCTTGGGATCGGGCAAGCTAATCGAATAGCTGACAGGCATATGCAAGGCTCAGATGGAGGACGCCGGCACGGTAGTGCAGCTTAAGTGAGCATGCCGTCGACGGGCGGGCGAGTGCACAGGCGCGGGCGGACGGCGGTAGCAGCCGACAGCCAGGCATCTGTCCGTTTACTTCGCCCCAAAAAAAGGCGCCTTTCGGCGCCCTTTCTTCTACTCCGACGGCGACTTACTTCAACGCCTTGAAGCGCAAACGCTTCGGGCCGGCGTCGTCGCCCATTCGGCGGCGCTTGTCTTCCTCGTACTCGCGATAGTTGCCCTGGAAGAACTCCACGTGCGAGTCGCCTTCGAAGGCCAGGATGTGCGTGGCGATACGGTCCAGGAACCAGCGGTCATGCGAAATCACGAAGGTGTTGCCGGGGAACTCCAGCAACGCATCTTCCAGCGCACGCAGGGTTTCGATGTCCAGGTCGTTGGACGGTTCGTCCAGCAGCAGCACGTTGCCGCCCTGCAGCAGGGTCTTGGCCATGTGCAGGCGACCGCGCTCGCCACCGGACAGCGAACCGACCATCTTCTGCTGGTCCTGGCCCTTGAAGTTGAAGCGGCCGATATAGGCGCGCGACTGGATTTCGATGCCGTTGATGTTGAGGATGTCCAGGCCGCCAGCGATTTCCTGGAACACGTTGTGGTTGCCTTCCAGCGCGTCGCGGCTCTGGTCCACGTAGGACAGCTGCACGGTCGGTCCGACCACGATCTCGCCGGAGTCCGGCTTCTCCTGGCCGGTAATCATCTTGAACAGGGTCGACTTACCGGCACCGTTGGGGCCGATGATGCCGACGATGGCGCCCGGCGGCACGATCATCGACAGGTTGTCGATCAACAGGCGGTCGCCGAACTTCTTGGACACGTTCTTGAACTCCATCACCGCATTGCCCAGGCGCTCGCCCGGCGGGATGAAGATCTCGTTGGTTTCGTTGCGCTTCTGGTAATCGACCGACTGCAGCTCTTCCAGGCGGGCCAGACGCGCCTTGCCCTTGGTGCGGCCGCCCTTGGCGTTCTGCCGCGACCATTCCAGTTCCTTCTGGATCGCTTTCTGGCGAGACTTTTCCTGGTTGTCTTCCTGCTTGAGGCGCTCGTCCTTCTGGGTCAGCCAGTCGGTGTAGTTGCCCTTCCACGGAATGCCGCGGCCGCGGTCCAGTTCCAGGATCCACTCGGCGGCGTTGTCCAGGAAGTAGCGATCGTGGGTCACCGCCACCACGGTGCCGGTGTAGCGCGCCAGGAACTGCTCCAGCCATTCCACCGACTCGGCGTCCAGGTGGTTGGTGGGTTCGTCGAGCAGCAGCATGTCCGGCTTCTGCAGCAGCAGGCGGCACAGCGCCACGCGGCGCTTTTCACCACCGGAGAGCTTGCCCACGATGGCGTCCCACGGCGGCAGGCGCAGCGCATCGGCGGCTACGTCCAGTTGGTTTTCCAGCGTATGCGCATCGCCGGCGGCCAGGATCGCTTCCAGGCGTTCCTGTTCCTTGGCCAGCGCATCGAAGTCAGCGCCTTCTTCGGCATAGGCCAGATACACCGCATCCAGCGCGGCCTGGGCCTGCAGCACATCGCCCACGCCTTCTTCCACCGCCTCACGCACGGTGTGCTCGGGGTTGAGCTGCGGTTCCTGCGCCAGGTAGCCGACCTTGATGCCCGGTTGTGGGCGCGCCTCGCCTTCGAAATCGGTGTCCACCCCGGCCATGATCTTCAGTACCGTGGACTTGCCCGCGCCGTTCAGGCCCAGCAGGCCGATCTTGGCGCCCGGGAAAAAGCTCAGCGAGATGTCCTTGATGATCTGCCGCTTGGGCGGGACCACCTTGCTGACGCGGTTCATGGTGTAGATGTATTGCGACATGGGGGCTCCGTGGACGCAGGCAGCCCGCCGGCCGAGGCCGGAGGCAGCGGAAAAGGGGTTGCGCCAATTATACGGGCAAGTGGCTTGGGTCGCGGCAGCACCCCTGCAGCTAAACGGCACCTTGCTTGCGACCTGAATAGGCTTTTTCGTAATCGATTCCAGCAAGAATGCGTTAAGGCGGTCCGCCTCTTAATGAAATTACGACACCGCGAACAGGAACTGTCATGAACCGCAAACGCATCGTTACCGTTGTGCTTTCCTCCATCCTGGCGCTGGGTGCCTTCGCACCTGCTGCGTTCGCCGGAGATTGGGACCGCGACCACGATCGCCGCGGCCCTGACCGTCACCATGTCCATGATCGACGAGACTGGCGCGATGACCGCCGTGACGACCGTCGCGAGTGGCGCCAGGACCGTCGCTACTACAGCAATGGCTATCGCGAGGGCTACCGCGATGCCCGCTACCAGGACCGCCGCTACGACCGCAATCGCGTCTACGTCTACGATCGTCCGGCGTACTACCGCGCCGGCCCGCCGCCGCGTCCGTATTGGGCCCGTGGCCAGCGCTACCACGGCCCGGTCTATGTGGTGAACGATTACGACCGCTATGACCTGCGCCGCCCGCCGTACGGCTACCGCTGGCAGCGCGACGACCGCGGCAATCTGCTGCTGGTGGCCATCGCTACCGGCATCATTGCCGACCTGGTGCTCAACAACTAACCCGGCGCGGCCGCCGGGTCCTTCCCGGCCGCGGCCGGCAATCGGTTCAGTCATCACACAAGGGCGCACCTTCGGGTGCGCCTTTGTCATGAACTCAGGGCGGGCGCACAGGCGGCGCTGGCTGCGCGATTGGTCACCCGTGCGGCAGGGGCTTACAATCGGCAACCCTATTGGCAATAGCTGCCCCGGAGCTTGGAATGTTCTCGCGCGATGTCCGACTGGAAACCTACGACCCCGAACTGGCCAAGGCCATCGCTGCTGAAGCCGGCCGCCAGGAGGATCATGTCGAGCTGATCGCCAGCGAAAACTATTGCAGCCCGCTGGTGATGGAAGCGCAGGGCAGCCAGCTGACCAACAAGTACGCCGAAGGCTATCCGGGCAAGCGCTACTACGGTGGCTGCGAGTTCGTCGACATTGCCGAACAACTGGCGATCGACCGCATCAAGCAGGTGTTCGGCGCCGATTATGCGAACGTCCAGCCGCACAGCGGGTCCCAGGCCAACCAGGCAGTGTATCTGGCACTGCTGCAGCCGGGCGACACCATCCTGGGCATGAGCCTGGCGCATGGCGGTCACCTGACCCACGGCGCCAAGGTCAACGTCTCCGGCAAGCTGTTCAACGCGGTGCAGTACGGCGTCAACGAGCAGGGCCTGATCGACTACGACGAGGTCCAGCGCCTGGCGACGGAACACAAGCCCAAGATGGTGGTGGCCGGTTTCTCTGCGTATTCGCAGAAGATCGACTGGGCCCGCTTCCGCGCCATCGCCGACAGCGTCGGTGCCTATTTGTTCGTGGACATGGCCCACATTGCCGGGCTGGTCGCCGCCGGGGTGTACCCCAGCCCGATGGAACATGCGCACGTGGTCACCTCGACCACGCACAAGACACTGCGTGGCCCGCGTGGCGGCATCATCGTCGCCGAGGGCGCCAGCGAAGAGCTGCAGAAAAAGCTGCAGTCGATCGTGTTCCCCGGCATCCAGGGCGGCCCGCTGATGCACGTCATCGCGGCCAAGGCGGTGGCGTTCAAGGAGGCGCTGGAGCCGGCGTTCAAGACCTATCAGCAACAAGTGGTCAAGAACGCCCAGGCGATGGCCAATACGCTCATTGCGCGCGGCTACAAGATCGTCTCCGGCGGCACCGAGAACCACCTGATGCTGGTGGACATGATCGGTCGCGATGTCTCCGGCAAGGACGCCGAAGCTGCGCTCGGCAAGGCGCACATCACCGTCAACAAGAATTCGGTCCCCAACGACCCGCGCTCGCCGTTCGTCACTTCCGGTCTGCGCCTGGGCACTCCGGCGATCACCACGCGCGGTTATCAGGAACAGGACAGTATCGACCTGGCTAACTGGATCGCCGACGTGCTCGACGCGCCAACCGACGAAGCCGTGCTGGCGAAGGTGCGCGATGCCGTGACCGCGCAGTGCAAGCGCTATCCGGTGTATGGCTGAAATGCCGGGATTGGTGATTCGGGATTCTGAATGCGCTAACCGCGCGTTATTGCTTGTGCTGTTGCCAATCCCCAATCCCCAATCCCAAATCCCGGCCACCTAATGCATTGCCCCTTCTGCCAGCACAACGATACCCGCGTGATCGATTCGCGGGTGTCCGAAGACGGTACGACGATCCGTCGGCGCCGCGAGTGCGAGGCGTGCGGCGAGCGGTTCAGTACGCTGGAAACGATCGAACTGAAGCTGCCCACCGTGGTCAAGAGCGATGGTGGACGCGAGGCGTTCGATGCACGCAAGCTGCGCACCAGCTTCGACCGCGCGCTGCAAAAGCGGCCGGTGGCCGAAGAGCAGATCGAGGCGGCGGTGCGTGCGGTGGTGCACCAGCTGCGCATGTCCGGCGAGCGCGAAGTGGGTTCGCTGCGGGTAGGCGAATACGTGATGGTGGAGCTGCGCAAGCTCGATCATGTCGGCTATGTGCGCTTTGCTTCGGTGTATCGCAGTTTTCAGGACGTGGCCGATTTCCGCGAGGAAATCGAAAAGCTCGAACGCGAGCTGCCGGTCGGCAGCGAGCAACTGCCGCTGCTGGAAGCGGCATTGGAACGTGCCGGCAAACCCGGCAAGCGATGAGCGCGATGCGCATTGCCTGCGTTGCGCAAACGCCGCAGTACCTGCCTGCGATTGCGCAAGCGCATCTACAGGCCTTCGGCGCGCTGTTGCCGGAATGGAATATCGATGAGGCGCTGCGCGAATTGCGCAGCCATGCGCGCGATGGCGTCATTCCGACCACCTGGGTGGCGCTGGATCAAACACAGTGGCTGGGTTCGGTGAGCCTGCTCGAAAATGACGACGCACGCATTCGGCAATGGTCGCCGTGGTTGGCGTCGTTGTATGTGCAGCCGCAGGCGCGCGGGCAGGGCATTGGCGAGGCGTTGGTGGCGCACTGTGTGCAGGCCGCCGCGCAGTTGGGCGTGCCGCTGCTCTACCTGTATTGCCAGCCGGGATTGGTGCCGTTCTACCAGCGCCTGGGATGGCAGACACATACCGAGTTCCTGCTGGGCCCGATGCAGATCGTGGTGATGCGCATCGTGCCGGGAGTGCCATGCAATGCGTGAGGCCACAACGACGGCCAGTGCCGATGATCATCGCTGGATGGCGCATGCCTTGCGCCTGGCCGAACGCGGCGCCTACACCACCCGGCCCAATCCGATGGTGGGCTGCGTGATCGTGCGCGATGGCGTCTGCGTGGGCGAGGGCTTTCATCAACGTGCTGGCGGCCCGCATGCCGAAGTCTTCGCGCTGCGTGCAGCCGGTGAGTTGGCGCGCGGTGCCACCGCGTATGTGACGCTGGAGCCATGCGCGCACTATGGGCGTACCCCGCCATGCGCGCTGGCATTGATCGAGGCCGGCGTTGCGCGGGTGGTTGCGGCAATGGCCGACCCGTTTCCGCAGGTCAATGGCGGTGGGTTTGCGCTGCTGCGCGAGGCCGGGATCGACGTGCTGAGCGGCGTGATGGAAGCGCAGGCGCGCACGCTCAATCAGGGCTTCCTGTCGCGGGTGGAGCGTGGGCGGCCGTGGTTGCGGGTCAAACTCGGCGCCAGCCTGGATGGACGTACGGCGCTGGCCAGCGGCCAATCCAAATGGATTACCGGTGCCGACGCACGTGCAGACGTACAGCGCTGGCGTGCGCGTGCCGGGGCAATCCTCACCGGTGCTGGCACGGTGTTGGCCGACGATCCGTCGATGACGGTGCGGCTGGGCGACGACACCCCCGTGCAGCCGCCGCTGCGGGTGGTGCTCGATGCTGGGCTGCGGACGTTGGCGTGCGGCAATATCCGTACGGGGGACGCAGCGACGCTGTACCTGCATGACGAGTCGCTGACGCCGCCACCGCACGACGATGCGGAGTTTCTCGGCCTGCCGCTGCAGGACGGACGCTTTGCGCTGCCGACAGTGTTGCAGCTGCTGGCCGAGCGCGGCATCAACGAGCTGCACGTGGAAGCCGGGGCGACCCTGAGTGGTGCGCTAGTGCAAACAGGATTGATCGACGAGCTGCTGGTGTACCTTGCGCCGGTCCTGCTGGGCGACACCGCCAGGCCCTTGTTGGCCGGGCTCGGCATCGAGACGATGGCGCAGCGCTATCCGCTGCAGTTGGTGGAGGCGCGGCAGCTGCAGCAGGACCTGCGGTTGCGCTATGTGCCGCTCTCCTCTGCCGCCTTGTAAGAGGGCGGGCATCTGCGCGCGGTCTGCTGGGAGGCGACGCCGCAGTCTGGCAAGCGTATCGCGCGAGTGGTCTGCCGCGTCCCAAGCGCGCGTTGCACGTTAAAGTCAGTGGGCGGGGGGAGCGTCTGGGTCTGGCCTGACAGCCATCCATGCCCATAACGCAGAAGGCCCCGCATGCGGGGCCTTCTGGATACCGCACGATGCCGCGATCAGAAGCTGGCGCGGACGCCGATGGTGCCTTGACGGTTGCTATCGTAGAACTGCATCTCGCCGACGATGCCCCACATCGGCGTCAGGTTGACCTGCAGCCCCGCGATACCAGCGGCTTTGCCCTCGTTCTGGCCACCGCCGTTAAAATGAAAATAGCCGGCCTTCAGCCAGGCTTCGGTGCGCGGCGAAGGTTTCCCACGGACACCTGCAGTGATGCGGGCCACATCCACGTTGGCCTTGTCGGAGTCGCTCGACGTGCTGCTGGAGACTTTCGCTTTCACTTCCAACTGCTGGTAAGCAGCGTCAGCCACGAAATCTAGCTTTTCGGTGAACTCCATGTGGTAACCGATGCCGATTTCCGGCTGAGTGATCGTGTACTTGAGCCGTAATTCGTCTTCATCACCAGGAAAGCCAAAATCGAAGCGCTGGGTGTCAGAGACGCGGCTGTAGCTGCCGAAGACGAAGACCTGCGGAGCAATCGCGAACGAGCCCCGCGCATAGGCGCCGGACATTGCGTCCACGCCATCGCTCTTCAGATTGGCATAGCCGGCTTCCACATAGGTGTAGCTCATTCCTTCCGCAGATGCGGCAAACGGTGCGGCAGCCAGCAGGGCAGCCAGAATCAGGGTGTTACGCATTGGATGTCTCTCTCCGAATTGATGTCCGTGTCTCCACCCCGTTGCGAGGTGGAAAAGAACGACGTCTCCCGTCGCGGCGCGTAAATTAACAGATCCTTCACAATCCTGGCTATGGGGGATTTCCCGACATGACGCAGTGTCCTGCCAGCCTTGGCTCCCACTCGGCAATCGCGCCGATGTGCCCTGTTAAACTCTGCGCGCCGGTTCGCCGGTACTCACGAACGTCTTCAGGGCGGGGTGCGATTCCCCACCGGCGGTAGGCGTGCGCAAGCACGCGAGCCCGCGAGCGCTTGCACTCCAGGGTTGAGCGAACCAACGCGAGACCCTGATGTGCAAGGTCAGCAGATCCGGTCCGATGCCGGAGCCGACGGTATAGTCCGGATGAAAGAAGACGGCCAACGCTCAGCCTTGCGGCTGTGCGCGCGCCTGTTTGCTTTGCCTTGCGGCGTTTTTCGCTCAACTCCTACGAGAAACGACTAATGTCCATGCAGCACCTGCCGCGCTGCGCCGCGGCCTTCCAGCGCTCCATCACGGCAGCCTTGCTGCTGCAAGCGGGGGCACGCTGATGTTCACCGGCATCATCGAAGGCGTCGGCCAACTGGCCGCGCGACAGCCGCAGGGCGGCGATGTGCGTTTCACCTTCGCCACCGGCACGCTGCCGTTCGAAGCGGTCCAGTTGGGCGAAAGCATCGCCGTCAATGGCGTGTGCCTGACCGTGATTGCGTTTGACGCGGCCAGTTTTCAGGCCGATGCCTCGACCGAGACGCTGTCGCTGACCACCCTGGGCGCGTTGCCAGAGGGCGCACTGCTCAATCTGGAGCGCGCGATGCGGCCCACCGACCGGCTTGGCGGACACCTGGTCAGCGGACATGTGGATGGCCTGGGCCAGGTGCAGTCGGTCCATGACGATGCGCGTGCGCAGCGCTGGCGGTTTGCCGCGCCGGCGTCGGTGTTGCGCTATGTGGCCAAGAAGGGCTCGATCTGCGTGGACGGCGTGAGCCTCACCGTCAATGACGTAGACGAAGACGGCTTCGAGGTCGCGCTGATTCCGCATACCGTGGCCCACACCGCGTTTGCGCAGACTGCGGTCGGTGCGGCGGTGAACCTGGAAATCGATCTGGTGGCGCGCTATGTGGAGCGCCTGCTCGGCACGCGGGGGGCGGCATGAATTTCGCACCCGTTCCGGAACTGATCGAAGAACTGCGCGCCGGACGCATGGTGGTCATCGTCGATGACGAAGACCGCGAAAACGAAGGCGATCTGATCATGGCCGCCGAGTTGGTGAAGCCGTCGGACATCAACTTCATGGTCACCCACGCGCGCGGGCTGGTGTGCCTGTCGCTGACCCGCGAGCGCTGCGCGCAGCTGGGTCTGGCGCCGATGGTGCGCAACAACACCGCGCAGTTCCAGACCAACTTCACCGTCAGCATCGAAGCGGCCGAAGGCGTCACCACCGGCATTTCCGCCTACGACCGCGCGCACACCGTGCGTACCGCCGTACGCCCGGATGCCCGGCCGCAGGATCTGAGCCAGCCCGGGCATATCTTCCCGTTGATCTCCCAGCCCGGTGGCGTGCTGACCCGTGCCGGCCACACCGAAGCGGCCAGCGACTTGCCGATGCTGGCCGGGCTGGAACCGGCCGGTGTGCTGGTGGAAGTGCTCAACCCGGACGGCAGCATGGCGCGTCGCCCGCAGCTGGAAGTGTTCGCGCGCGAGCATGGGCTGAAAATGGGCTCGATCGCCGACCTGATCGCCTACCGGCTTGCCAATGAGCACACCGTCGAGCGCGTGGACGAGCGGCAGATCACCACCGAGTTCGGCCCGTTCAAGCTGGTGACCTACCGCGACCGCATCGCGCATGACCTGCACTTTGCGCTGGTGCGCGGTCGCGCCGATCCACACACGCCGACGCTGGTACGCGTGCAGGTGGAAAACCCGTTGGCCGACCTGCTGCATTGGCAGCGCGATGACTTTGGCGTGGCAGCCACCGACGCCTTGCGCGCGATCGCCGCCGAAGGGCAGGGCGTGATGGTGGTGCTGTCGGCGCCACGCGACAGCGAATCGCTGCTGGCACGGCTGCGCCAGCAGCCCGAAGCCGCCGCCAATGCCAAGGACGTGAGTCAGTGGCGGCGCAACGGCGCCGGTGCGCAGATCCTGGCCGACCTCGGCCTGGGCAAGTTGCGCGTGCTGGGCACCCCTCGGCGCCAGGTGGGGCTGGCCGGGTTCGGGCTGGAGGTGGTCGAGTATCTGGAATGCCATGCCGGTGAAGGCGTGCGCTCGGTGCCGCCGTCCGCCGTTCCCTGACATGGCTGCGAGCCGTTGCCGCAGTTAACGGCCGGTCCCGGTGGTCTCGACCATCGGGTAGCCGGCGGTGCGCGGCTGTCAGCAAGCGCCGCGCGTGCCGGCGCTGAAGTGGCCTGGTGTCGGCTGCCGATTCCAGCCGTAGGCTGCCCCGGCCGGTTGCAGGCGCAAACGCCTGGGGGCGCTGGGCGATGCCATCGATACCTTCGTCGATCGCCGTGCCCTGTATTGTCGAAGCGCATGGCCGGGTCTGCTTTGTCCGGCCCGGCCCACACGCGTCGGCCAGGCCTGGGCCCGGCAGCTGTTAAACTTCCCGCCCCCTCGAGTTGCCGACCCGCATGACCCACTACGAAGGCGATCTTCGCCCCACCACCGCGCGCTTTGCGATCATCGCCAGCCGCTGGAATGCCCGTATCACCGACGTGCTGGTTGCCGGCGCGCGCCAGAGCCTGGCCGGCAACGGCATCGGCGAAGATGCCATCGACGTGATCCGCGTGCCGGGTGCCTGGGAGATCCCTATCGCGGCCAATCGCGTGGCGCAGTCCGGCCAGCACGGCGCGATCATCGCGCTGGGCTGCGTGATTCGTGGCGATACCCGCCATTACGAGCACGTGGCCGACCTGTGCGCCGAAGGCCTGATGAGCGTGCAGCTGCAGACCGGCGTGCCGGTGCTCAACGGCGTGCTGGCGGTCGAACGCGTGGAAGATGCCGAAGCCCGTGCCGGCGGCAGCCACGGCAATAAAGGCGAGGAGTGCGCGCTTGCAGCGCTGGAACTGGTGAATTTGATGGAGTTGTTGCCATGAGCAAGCCCGGTGGACATTCGCGCCACGGCCGTCGCGACGGCATCGACCCGGTGCTGCGGTCGCGCGCACGTCGGCGCGCCTTGCAGGCGGTCTATGCCTGGCAGATCTCCGGCGGTTTCGCCAAGCAGGTGATCGCCCAGTTCGCGCACGAGCAGGCGCACGAAGTGGCCGATCTGGCGTACTTCGAGAACCTGGTGGAAGGCGTGCTGAGCAACCGCGCCGAGCTGGATACCGCGCTGACGCCGTATCTGGATCGCAGCGTGGAAGAGGTCGATGCGATCGAACGCGCCGTGCTGCGTCTGGCCGCCTACGAGTTGCTGTACCGCCAGGATGTGCCGTACCGCGTGGTGATCAACGAAGCGATCGAAACCGCCAAGCGCTTCGGCTCCGAGCACGGCCACACCTACGTCAACGGGGTACTGGACCGCGCGGCGGTGGAGTGGCGCAAGGTGGAGTCGGGCGCCTGAAGCGCCGAGATTGGGCATTCGTGATTCGGGATTTGCAGAGATTGACGGTCCTGCCGATGCGCGGTGCAACCGTGCGCATTTGAGCGGTTCGACCGTTGGGGTGAGCGGCCATGCCCGCGCTGCATATCGTTCGATGGTGCAGCTAATCCGCCATCTTGCCGCATCTTGCAAAGCCCGCTGCTACGAATCCCGAATGCCCAATTCCCAATCCCAGCCCTTCAAATGCCCGAATTCGATCTAATTGCCCGTCTGCGTGCGCGCATTGCGGCGCGTGCCGATGTGCCGTTGGGCATTGGCGACGATGCGGCGTTGCTGCAGCCGCCAGCCGGCGAGCAGTTGGCGATCACCGCCGATACGCTCAATGCAGGCGTGCATTTTCCGCACGAGACGCGTGCTGACGACCTGGGCTGGAAGACGCTGGCTGTCAATCTCTCCGATCTGGCGGCGATGGGCGCGCAACCGCGTTGGTGCACCTTGTCGCTGTCGTTGCCGCACGACGATGCGGCATGGGTGGATGGGTTTGCCGATGGCTTCTTCGCGCTGGCCGATGCGCACGACATTGTGCTGGTCGGTGGCGACACCACGCGTGGGCCGCTCTCGTGCGCGGTGACGGCGATCGGCAGCTTGCCGCCGGGCGCAGCATTGCGGCGCGACGGCGCGCGCGTTGGCGATGATGTGTGGGTGACCGGCGCGCCGGGTGAAGCCGCCGCCGCGTTGGCGTTGTGGCAGGCCGGCCAGCTGGATGTGACCTGCGCGGCTACCGACCCGTTGCACGAGCGCTGGCGTGGCCGCCTGCTGCGTCCGCAGCCCCGTGTACAGGCGGGGCTGCGCCTGCGCGGGCTTGCGCATGCGTGCGTGGACATTTCCGACGGGCTGCTGGCCGATCTAGGGCACCTGTGCGAGCGCAGCGGCGTGGGTGCGCGTCTGTTGCTTGCGGCCTTGCCGGCAATGCCGCGCAGGGCCGGAATTGACGTGGAGCAGTGCCTGGGCTGGCAACTCGGCGGTGGCGACGATTACGAGCTGTGTTTCACCGCCGCGCCGCAGCATCGCGATGCGGTGGCGCAGGCAATGGAATTTGCAAAGGTGGCTGCAACGCGCATCGGCCAGATTGTCGCCGCGCCCGGTGTGGTGGTGCACGACGCCGAGGGCAGCCCCTGGCACCCACCGCAGCGCGGCTATCAGCATTTCGTTGGCTGATGCGTGGGGTTGGAGCGTGTGCAGTGGAGACGGGCGGTGTCGGTGCGCTGCGCTGAGACGATGGCGCTGCGTTGATCGCTGGGTGCCGTATTGGATTGCTGCGGTGGCGCCTTCTGCGAAGTTGGGTGGAGCGCATCGGGAACAACGGGTGCTGCCAGCGCCCTCATCCGCCCTCCGGGCACCTTCTCCCGCAGGCGGGAGAAGGCAGCGAGCCCGCGTGATCCTGCCAGTCCTGCACGATGAGTCCATGTCGGCCGAGCTAGGCGCGATGCCGCCTCTCGCTTCCCGAATCCCGAATCCCGAATCCCGAATCCCGAATCCCGAATCCCGAATCCCGAATCCCGAATCCCGAATCCCGAATCCCGAATCCCGGCCCTTGAGCCATACCGTACCGTCTGGTACGTTCGCCACGTTCTCCCCCGAACCACGGATGCATCGCAGTTGCCGCTGGGCCATCCCGGCTCGGCTTTGCCTGGGAGAAGCAGCATGAGCAAGCGTTGGATCGGGAGCATCGTCGCACTGGCGTTGCTGTTGGCATCGGCGTCGGCCGTGGCGGGCGCCTTCAGCAAGACCTATGAACGCATCCCCGGCTGGAACGGGGCCCAAATGGGGGCCTTGGTGCTGGTGCCGCAAGGGCAGGGCGCCGGGCCGTTTCCGCTGATCGTGATGCCCGCCAGCTGGTCGTTGCCCAATCTGGAATATCTGGGCCGCGCCACCCAACTGGCCAGCGATGGCTATGTGGTGGTCAGCTATACCTCGCGCGGGTTCTGGGATTCGGCTGGGCAGATCGATATCGCCGGGCCGGACACGGTGGAAGACGTCAGCGCGGTGATCGACTGGGCGTTGGCGCATACGCCGGCCAACCCGAATGCGATCGGCGCGTCGGGCATTTCGTACGGGGCAGGCATCAGCCTGCTGGCGGCCGAGCGCGACCCGCGGATCAAGGCCGTGGCTGCGCTCAGCGGCTGGGCCGATCTGGAAGCGTCGCTGTATTCCAATCGTACGGTCAGCCAGCAGGGCGTCGGGCTGCTGGTGGGTGCAGGCGCACTGACCGGCCGGCCCGGCCCGGATCTGGCGCAGATCGGCGCACGCGTGGCGCAAGGCGATTACGACGGCGCGGTGCAGGGCTTCCTGCCGCAGGCCGCCTCGCGCAGCCCTGCGACCGATGTGGCAGCGCTCAACGCGCGCGGTACCGCGGTTTTGCTGGGAAATGCCTTCAACGACGGATTGTTTCCGCCGAACCAGACCATCGCCTTCTTCAACCAGTTGCGTGGCCCCAAACAACTGCTGCTCAGCCAGGGCGATCACGCCACCGCAGAGCTGCCCGGCGCATTGGGATTGCCAAATGAGATCTATACAGCGACCACGCGCTGGTTCGATCGCCACCTCAAGCAGCTTCGCAACGGCGTGGACGCAGAAGCACCGGTGCGGCTGTCGCCACGTGCCGGGCAATGGCTGGACTATCCGGACTGGGCATCGGTGCAACAGGCCACGACACAGCTGGGTCTGTCCGCACCAACCGGCTTGCTGAGCCCCACCGGTGGATTGACCGGCGGGACGTCCAGCGGCTGGCAATCGCGCATCGCCACCGACGTGCCGACCGTGGCCGATTCCGGGGTGGTGCTGGTCAGCGGTTTGCTGCAAGGCATCGGCCTGCCGGTGAGCACCTCCATTCCGCGGGTCAACCGCGCCGGTGCCGCGGTGTGGGTGGGCTCGCCATCGAACAGCACCCGGCGCCTGGCCGGTAGCCCGTCGCTACGTGTGACCGTGGTGCCCAGTCAATCGAAGGTAAGTCTGTTCGCGTATCTGTACCGCATGGATGGCTTGGGCGTTGCGCAACTGATCACGCATGCACCGTACTCGTTGCGCAATGCCACGCCGGGCCGCGCAGTCACCCTGGACTGGCCATTGCAGGCGGCGGCAACCGAGATTCCGGCAGGGCAGCGGCTGGTCTTGGTGATCGACACACGCGATGCGCGCTATACCGATGCCAGCGACGGCGGCGGTACGCTGACATTCACCTCGCCAGCTGCAGCGCCATCGGTATTGAACCTGCCGCTGCGGTAACGCGCGCCGGGACCTGACAGCTGCAGCGCTGCGCTTTTGCCGCAGGTCCTTGCCAGCATCCACGCAGACGCTGCAGCTAGATCCTGGCAGCTTTAGGGCGCGGCATCCATGCCGCGCAAGCCCCGGCAACGGTGCGCTTGCAGTGGTCCGTCCAGTTGATCGCTCTCTACGTGAGAGCGATGCACGAGGGCATTGCGGGCCTGCAATGCATTTCTTCACCACGATTGCCCGGCACTCGCGTGCATCGATGAGCTGGGAGGCGATTCGGAACAGCGAGGCAACGGTCATGTACACGACCTGCGTTCGGTTGGCTGCTGCAGGCTCGATCTTCTGAGGTTCAGTCAATTCACGCGAAGCCCGTCGCCAAAGACCCATCGCCCGCGACAGAGAGACGCTGATGGCCAGCCAAAGTGGTTCAGCCCTAACGCAGAAGGTACAGGGGGGGCGCACCGCTCGTGACGCTTCTCGTTTACCGCTACCTGATCTTCGCGGGCCTTGGCCTGCGGCCAAGACCCCCGAGATCAGCCGCTACGGGTGATTTATGCGGAATTTACGCGATGGCCAATTCAGGTCCATAGCGACTTTACGCGGCCCAGGCAGAGACTGCGCAGGTTGGCGGAGCGGTTCCGCCGTGGACGATTCCGATGCATCCCTTGACCTGTCTGCTCCATCGGCGCTGCGCGCACGGTGCGGCAGCGCTTTGCCATGTTGGCACGCACACGCGGCCGACGCCGTTGCACATCGCACTTATCGCGCCGCCGTGCGCGCAGATAGGGGAGTGACCGACATGCCTGGCTGGTTGTCCCTGTTGTGCGGCGTGGCCGTACTCGTTGCTGCTGCGTACCTGCTGTACGTGGTGCTGCGGCCCGAAGACTTCTGATCCGAGTGCGCTCCAATGACTGAAACTTTTCTTGTGTACGCGCTGGCCATCGTGCTGGCGTGGCCTCTGGGCCGTTATCTGGCTGCCGTGATGCGCGGTGCACCGATGCGCGGCGACATGCTGTTCGGCTGGATCGAACGGCCGTTGTACGCCTTGCTTGGCACGCGCCCGCAGCAGGGCATGTCGTGGCGCGGGTACAGCATGGCATTTCTGCTCAGCAACCTGGTCGTCGGTCTGCTGACCTGGGTGGTGTTCATGACCCAGGCGTGGCTGCCGTTCAACCCGGACGCCATCCCCAACATGCGCTGGGACACCGCGCTGCACACCATGGTGTCGTTTCTCACCAATACCAACCAGCAGCACTATTCTGGCCAGGCGCAGTTGTCGTATCTGGCGCAGATGACCGGCATCGTCGGCCTGCAGGTGGTGACGCCGATGATGGGCTTGGCGTTGGCGGTGGCGACGCTGCGGGCGTTGTTCGGTGGACGTGCAGCCAAACAGGCGTCGGTTGTTGCACCGAATTCGGACACGGCGGCCGTGGCGGAGATTGCGGAGCCGGAACCGTCGCGTCCGGGGCGCCAGCACGGCGGGTCGGGATTGGAAGCCCTGCCTGAAGCAGACGTCGGCAATTACTGGGCCGACGTGATTCGCTCCAGCGTGCGCGTGTTGTTGCCGCTGTGCCTGCTGTGGACCGTGCTGCTTGGCTGGCAGGGCGTGCCGTCGACATTGCAGGGCGCGGCGACCGCGACGCCGTTGGATAGCAGCGCGGGCATGCCCAAGCAGACCATTGCGGTGGGTCCGGTTGCAGCGATGGTGGCGGTGAAACAGCTCGGCACCAATGGCGGTGGCTGGTATGGCCCCAATAGTTCGGTGGCGCTGGAAAACCCCACGCCGTTGAGCAATCTGCTCGAAACGCTCGCGTTGGTCCTGCTGCCGATGAGCGTGGTGTTCATGGTCGGCTATCTGACCGGGCGCAAGCGGCTGACGGCGTTGGTGTTCGGCACGATGTTGACGATGTCGGCCGCGTCCACCGCATTGTTGCTGTGGTCCGAAGCGCATTCGGCCAGCGCGAACTCGCCGGCGCTGATGGAAGGCAAGGAAGTGCGCATCGGTGCCGATGCCTCTGCATTGTGGGCGGCGTTGACCACGCAGACCTCCAATGGTTCGGTCAATGCGATGCATGATTCGTTGGCGCCGTTGAGTGGCCTGGTCACGCTGGTCGACATGCTGATCAACGCCATCTGGGGCGGCATCGGCTGTGGTCTGCAGCAGTTCGTGGTGTATCTGTTGCTGAGCGTGTTCCTGGCCGGTTTGATGACCGGACGCACGCCGGAGTTGTTCGGCCGCAAGATCGAATCGCGCGAAGTGCAGTTGCTGGCGCTGTTGATCCTGCTGCAGCCGCTGGTGGTGTTGGGCTTTACCGCAGTGGCGCTGGCAATGCCGGCATTGACTGCCAATTCCAACCCCGGCTTCCATGGCATCAGCCAGGTGTTCTACGAGTACACCTCTGCATTCGCCAACAACGGCTCGGGTTTCGAAGGTCTGGGCGATGCCACGTACTGGTGGAATCTGAGCTGTTCGGTGGTGCTGGCGCTGGGCCGGTATCCGGCATTGATCCTGCCGTTGATGGTGGCCGCACGCATGGCAGTCAAGCGGCGTGCGCCGGAGTCGGCCGGCAGCCTGCAGGTCGAAACACCCACCTTTGCGCTGACCCTGATGGCAATCGTGATCGTGCTGACCGTGCTGCAGTTCATGCCGGCACTGGTGCTGGGTCCTATCGCTGAACACCTCGCCCTGGCGGCGTCCTGAGAGTTTTGAGCAATGTCTACGATCGATACGACTGAAAAACGCGCGCGCGGTGACGCAGCGTTGTTCGATGCCGCCGTGCTGGTTGCGGCGATGCGTGCGGCTTTTGCCAAGTTGGCGCCGCGGCATCTGCTGCGCAGCCCGGTGATGGCGGTGGTGATGGGTGGCACGGTGCTGGCGGCGGTGATCACCGCCAGCGGGCATTCGCATGCCGGCTTCGGCTGGGCGGTGACGACGATTCTGTTCGTCACCGTGCTGTTCGGTAATTTTGCCGAAGCCATCGCCGAAGCGCGTGGCCGCGGCCAGGCCGCGTCGCTACGGCGTGCGCGCAAGGACCTGGTGGCACGCAGGGTGGAAACCGCTCTTGGTGGCCGCGAAACGCGCGTGCCGGCAGCGGAGTTGCGTCCGGGCGATTACGTCATGGTGTCCGAAGGCGAATTCGTGCCCGCCGATGGCGAGATCGTGCGCGGTGTTGCCACCATCAACGAAGCGGCGGTGACCGGCGAATCGGCGCCGGTATTGCGCGAGGCCGGCACCGATCGCAGCGGCGTGATCGGTGGTACCCGCGTGCTCTCCGACGAGATCGTGTTCAAGGTCACCGCCGAGCCCGGGCACAGCTTTCTCGATCGCATGATTGCCTTGGTGGAAGGCGCCAACCGGCAAAAGACGCCGAACGAAATCGCGCTGACCTTGTTGCTGGCCGCGATGACGCTGACGTTCTTGATCGTGGTGGCATCGTTGCCGGCGATTGCGGGCTTTGTCGGCGTCACGCTGGATCCGCTGCTGCTGATCGCGCTGCTGGTGTGCCTGATCCCGACCACCATCGGCGGGCTGTTGCCGGCGATCGGTATCGCCGGTATGAACCGCGCGCTGTCGGCCAATGTATTGGCCAAATCCGGCAAGGCGGTGGAAGTGGCCGGCGACGTGGATGTGCTGCTGCTCGACAAGACCGGCACCATTACCTACGGCGACCGCCAGGCCACCGCGTTCCATCCGCTGGCCGGCGTGGACCGCACGCAACTGCGCGATGCGGCCATGCTCGCCTCGCTGGCCGATCCGACGCCGGAAGGCAAGTCCATCGTCAAGCTGGCGCGTCAGCAAGGTGCGGTCGCAGTGGAAGCCGAGGGTGGGCATTTCATCGCGTTCACCGCGCAGACGCGCATGTCCGGTGTCGATATCGGCGGGCGCAGCATCCGCAAGGGCGCCGGCGATGCGATCGTGGCGTATGTGCAGGCGCAGGGCGCGACGGTCTCGCCGGAACTGCAGGGCCGTATCGAGGAAGTCGCACGTGGCGGTGCCACACCGTTGCTGGTGGCCGAGGGCCGGCATGTGCTCGGTGTGGTCGAGTTGAGCGACGTGGTCAAGCAGGGCATCAAGGAAAAGTTCGCGCAGTTGCGTGCGATGGGCATCAAGACGGTGATGATCACCGGCGACAACCCGCTCACTGCTGCCGCAATCGCCGCCGAAGCCGGCGTGGACGACTACATCGCCCAGGCCCGCCCGGAAGACAAGCTGGCACGCATCCGTGCCGAACAGACAGGCGGACGGTTGGTGGCGATGGTCGGCGACGGCACCAACGACGCCCCGGCGCTCGCGCAGGCCGACGTGGGCCTGGCGATGAACTCCGGCACGCAGGCTGCCAAGGAAGCCGGCAACATGGTGGATCTGGATTCGGATCCGGCCAAGCTGCTGGCGGTGGTGGAAGTGGGCAAGCAGCAGCTGATCACGCGTGGCGCGTTGACCACCTTCTCGCTGGCCAACGACGTTTCCAAGTACTTCGCGATCCTGCCGGCGCTATTTGCCGCCGCCATCCCGTCGATGGCCGCGCTCAACGTGATGCAGCTCTCCAGCCCGCGCCATGCGGTGCTGGCGGCGCTGATCTTCAATGCGTTGATCATTCCGGCATTGATTCCGCTGGCATTGCGCGGCGTGCGTTTTCGTCCTTCCAGCGCTACCGCGCTGCTGCGCCGGAACATGCTGATCTACGGCGTGGGTGGCGTGTTGCTGCCGTTCGCTGCGATCAAAGTGATCGATCTGGCGCTGGTCGCCGTCTTCGGCGTCTGAGTTGCGTGTGAAGCACCTTTCTACTTCCGGGAACATGTCCATGTCTTCTTCCTTGCCGTTACGCGACGACGGTGTCCTGCGCGGTTCGCTGATGCTCGCGGTGTTCACCTTGTTCGGGTTGGGTCTGGCCTATTCGCTGATCGCCACCGGCATCACCGGGGCGCTGTTCTCCGAGCAGGCCACCGGCTCGCTGGTGCGCATCGATGCGCGCGTGGTTGGTTCGGCGCTGGTGGCCCAGCCGTTTACCGATGCGCGCTATTTCCAGCCGCGGCCGTCGGCGGCCAAGTACGACCTCACCGCCGCGGCCGGCAGCAACCAGGCCCGCTCCAATCCTGATTTGCTGGCCCGTATCGCGACCACGCGTGCGCAAGTGGCCACACGCGACGGTATCGCGCCAGAGGCCGTACCGGGCGAGCTGCTGACGCAATCCGGCAGCGGCCTGGACCCGCACCTGAGCCCGGCCGGCGCACAGGTGCAGATCCGCCGCGTGGCCGCCACACGCGGCTGGCCGGAGCAACGCGTTGCTGCGCTCGTGCAAGCGGCGACCGAAGCGCCACAGTTCGGACTGCTTGGGCAGCAGCGGGTGAATGTGTTGGCGTTGAATCTGGCGCTTGATCGAGCTGGGAATGGGGAGCCGGGAATGGCGAATGGTGTGAAGCAAGCGCACTAGGAACATCACGCAGCTGTACGCTCTGCGATTCCCGATTCCCGATTCCCGATTCTCGATGAACGACGCCCGCACCCAGCAAGCCGACGCCCTGATCGGCGAATTACAGCGCGAACACGGCGGGCGGCTGACGGTGTTCCTGGGCGCCGCGCCCGGGGTCGGCAAGACCTACGCCATGTTGTCGCGGGCGCGCGAGCGCCTGCGCCAGGGCATGGATGTGGTCGCCGGCGTGGTGGAAACGCACGGGCGCAGCGAAACCGCGGCGCTGCTGGAAGGCTTGCCGCTGCTGCCGCGGGCCCGGGTCAGCTACCAGGGCCGCATGCTGGAGGAACTGGATCTGGATGCCTTGCTGGCGCGCAAGCCGCGGCTGGCCCTGATCGACGAGCTGGCGCACCGCAACGTGCCGGGCAGCCGCCACGAACGGCGCTGGCAAGACATCGTGGAGCTGCTCGATGCCGGCATTGACGTCTACACCACGGTCAACATCCAGCACCTGGAAAGCCTCAACGACATCGTGCTGCGCATCACCGGCGTGCGCGTGTCCGAGACCGTGCCCGATGCCGTGTTCGACCGCCTGCGCGACATCGTGCTGGTGGACCTGCCGCCACGTGAGCTGATCGAACGCCTGCAGCAGGGCAAGGTGTATCTGCCCGAGCAGGCCACGCAGGCATTGCAGGCATTTTTCTCGCCTTCCAACCTCACCGCGTTGCGCGAGCTGGCGATGCAGACCGCCGCCGACCGCGTCGACAGCGATCTGCGCGATACCCAGGCCGCGCGCGGCCTGCCTGGCACCGCCGCGTTGCGACGCCGCGTGGTGGTGGCCATCGATGGCCGTGGCAGCTCGGATTATCTGGTGCGCGTAGCGCGGCGCCTGTCGGAGCGGCGCGATGCACCGTGGACGGTGGTCACCGTACAGACCCGCACCGTGGCCGATGCGGCCTGGCAGCTGGAAATCGATCGCGCATTCGCGCTCGCCCATCGTCTCGGTGGCGACACCGCGCTGCTGCACGGCGCCAACGTGGCCGACGCCTTGCTGGATTTCGCTTCGCAAAACGGCATCTCCACCCTGGTGCTGGGGCGCACCCGCGAGCGCCCGCTGGCGCGCATGTTCAACCGCACGCTGACCCAGCAATTGCTGCAACGTGGCGCGCATTACGAATTGGTCATCGTCAGCTCCGCCGATGCGCGCGCACGTGCGCGCAAACGCTGGCGCAATCCGCGCCAATGGCTGCAGCGTTACGACATGGCGTTCGCTGCGATCGCCGCAGCGGGCGCGGTGGGGGTGGCGTGGTTGCTGCAACGCTGGACCGACATCGACGACCTGTCGATGGTGTTCATCGTCGCGGTGGTGCTGGTGGCCTCGCGCACCCGCATGGCCGCTGCGGTGGTTGCCGCATTGCTGAGTTTTGTCGCCTACAACTTCTTCTTCATCGAACCGCGTTTCACCTTGCAGATCAGCGCGCGCCAGGGCGTGGTGACGGTCTGCCTGTTCCTGATCGCCGCGCTGGTCGCCGGCCGGCTGGCCTCGCGCCTGCGCAGCCAGGTACTGGCCTTGCGCGCGGCCAATGCGCACGCCAACGCGTTGCAGGCGCTGGGCCGCCAGCTCAGCACCGCCGCCGATCTGGGGCAGGTGCTGGAAGCCGGCCGTCGCGCGCTGACCACTGCGCTGGATGCCGACGTCTGGCTGCGCCTGGAGCAGCGCGAAAGCGACGCGCCCACCAGCCTCGGTGCGCTCGATCGCAGCGCCGCCGACTGGGCCCAGCGCCACGGCCAGCCCGCCGGACGCTTCACCGACACCCTGGCCGGGGCACAGTGGTGGTGCCTGCCGGTGCGCCACGAGCGCGGCACCCTGGGGGTGGCCGCGCTGCGCTTTCGGCAGGCCCTGCAACGGCCCGGCCTGGAACAACGCCGCCTGGCCGAGGCGATGGTGGAAGACATCGGCCAGGCCGCGTTGCGCACGCGCCTGGTCGCCGATCTGGAGGGTGCGCGCGTCAGTGGCGAAACCGAGCGCCTGCGTTCGGCCCTGCTCTCGTCGGTTTCGCACGATCTACGTTCGCCGCTGGCCTCGATGATCGGCTCGGCCAGCAGCCTGGCTAGCTACGGCGATGCGATGGACGCGCACGACCGCCACAGCCTGCTCGACACCATCCAGCTCGAAGGCGAGCGGCTGGATCGCTACATCCAGAACCTGCTGGACATGACCCGGCTCGGCCACACCGGCCTGACCTTGAATCGCGACTGGATCGGCGTCGACGAATTGATCGGCTCGGCCACCCGCCGCCTGCAGCGCTACCAGCCGGAGGTGCGCCTGCAACTGCACCTGGCCGCCGACCTGCCGGCAATCTGGGTGCACCCGGCTCTGGTGGAACAGGCCATCTTCAACGTGCTGGAAAATGCGGCGAAATTCTCGCCAGCCGGCGTGCCGGTGACCGTGCACGCACAGCTGCGCGCCGGCGCATTGCAGATCGACATCGGCGACCAGGGGCCGGGCATACCCGAAGACGAGCGTGCGCGGATCTTCGACATGTTCTACAGCGTGGAGCGCGGCGACCGCGGGCGCAACGGCACCGGCTTGGGTCTTGCCATCTGCCAGGGCATGATCGGCGCACACGGGGGCAGCGTGGAGGCATTGGCAGGCGCGCATGGTCACGGCACCACGATCCGCATTACGCTGCCGTTGCTCGTTCCCGCCGCGCCACCTCGCCCCGATGCCGACTGACCTCACCGCCATCCCGCCCGCCCGCGTGCTGATCGTCGACGACGAGCCGCAGATCCGTCGTTTCCTCGATATCAGCCTGCGTGCGCAGGGCTACCGCGTGCTGCAGGCCGGTACCGGCGAAGAAGGCCTGGCCTTGCTGGCCGGGCAGGGCGCCGAACTGGTGGTGCTGGACATCGGCCTGCCCGATCGCGATGGGCATGAAGTGCTGCGCGAGATCCGCCAGTGGTCCAACGTGCCGGTGATCATGCTGACCGTGCGCGCCGGCGAAACCGAAAAGGTCGCCGCGCTCGATGCCGGTGCCAACGACTACGTCACCAAACCCTTCGGCGTGCAGGAACTGATGGCCCGCATCCGCGCGCTGCTGCGCCAGGCCGGCGCCGGCAGCACGGTGGAAGAAAGCGTGTTCGACGATGGCCGGCTGCATATCCATCTGGGCCTGCGCGAGGTCACCCTCGACGGCGAGCCCGTGCCGCTGAGCCGCAAGGAATACGCCTTGCTCGCACTGCTGCTGAAACACGCCGGCCGCGTGGTCACCCAACCGCAGTTGTTGCGCGAAGTGTGGGGCCCCACCCACGAAGAAGACACCCACTACCTGCGCATCCTGGTCGGCAAATTGCGCCAGAAACTGCAGGACGATGCGGCCGACCCTCACTACATTGTCACCGAACCGGGCGTGGGGTTGCGGTTTATCGGGGGGATGCGGTGAATCCTGCGCATCGCTAAACGGGCGGCAACACCTTGCCCGGATTCAAGATCCCATCCGGGTCCAGCGCGGTCTTGATCGCGCGCATGGCGGCCAGTGTCGCTGCGCTGAAGGCCTGGCTCATGAAATCGCGCTTGGCCACGCCGATGCCGTGTTCGCCGGAAAGCGTGCCTTCCAGCGATAGCACTAATGCGAACAGCCGTGGCAATGCAGCATGCGCGCGGGCGTCTTCGCTGGCATCGGCCGGGTCGTACATGATGTTGACATGCAGGTTGCCGTTGCCGGCATGGCCGAAGGCGACGATAGGCAGTGCGACTTCGGCGGCAAGCGCTTCCACGCCGGCGACCAGTTCGGGGATGCGCGACACCGGCACCACCACGTCTTCGTTGATCTTGCCTGGCTTAATGGTGCGCAGGGCAGGCGACAAGGCGCGGCGCGCGGCCCACAGCTTGTCGCGCGCACTGCCATCGGCGGCCACGTCCAGGCTCAACACACCCTCGCCATCGGCTGCGTCATGCAGGGCTTGCAGCGCGTAGGGCAGGGTGTCGTGATCGCCGTCGGCTTCGATCAACAGCATGGCGCCGGCGTCGGGCACATCGCTGCCATTGCGGCGTAGCAGCGCAATCGCGCTGGCATCCATGAATTCCAGCATGGTGGGCGTGGTCGGTTGCGCCATGAGCCGCGACACTGCGGCTGCGGCGCTGGACGCATCGCGATACAGCGCGCGCAAGCCGGCTTGCGCAACTGCGCGCGGGGTCAGCTTCAAGGTCGCCTCGACGATGATCGCCAGGGTGCCCTCGCTGCCGACCAATAGATGCGTGAGGTCGTAACCGGTGGAATTCTTGGTGTACGCGCCGCCGCAGCGGATCACCTCGCCGGTTCCGGTCACTGCCACCAGGCCGAGCACGTTGTCGCGGGTGGCGCCGTATTTCACCGCGCGCGGGCCGCCGGCGTTGGTGGATAGATTGCCGCCGACGCTGCAGATCTCCGCGCTGGACGGGTCCGGCGGCCAGAACAATCCGTGCGGCTGCAGCGCCTGTTGCAGGTCGCCATTGAGCAAGCCCGGTTGCACCACCGCGCAGCGGTCTTGCGGACGCAGGGCCACAATCTGGTTCATGCGCGCCATCGACACCACCACGCCGCCGGAACACGGCACTGCCGCGCCGGTGGTGCCGGTGCCGGCGCCGCGCGCCACGATCGGCACGCCGTGCGCACGACAGGCCTGCACGATCGCCACCACCTCATCGGTGTCGTGCGGCAAGGCGACGGCAGCAGGCAATGCCCAGCGGCGCGAATCGTCTTCGCCGTAGCGGCGGCGCGAATCCTCGCCGGTCAACCAGCCATCGGGCCCCAGGCGCGCGGCCAACGACTCGGCAAGTGCGGTAGGAAGTACATCGGTCATGACATGCGATCCTGTGGAGCCGCGCGCTGGATGCATTTCCACCCCAGCACGGCGACGGTGAGCGGCAACCAGACCCAGCGCAGCTCGGAGAGCAGCGTGTCCATGCCGCGCGCATTGAAGAAGCCGCCCGCAAATGGCGACACCCGAATCGGCCGCCATGGTGCGAACCAGCGCGTCTGGCTCCACGGCCAACCCAGCGCCACGCCCAGGCCGCCGGAGGTCATCGCATCCAGCAGCGGGTGCGATGCGGTGCAGACGAACAAAAACACGGATGCCTGCACGGCGTCCGCTCGCAACAGGCGATGTAATGCAACGCCGAGCAACGCCATCACGGCGGCAAACAGCAGCGAGTGGCTGGCGCCGCGATGGCCGAATGCATCGGCGTAGGGAATGTGCAGCGCGAACGCCAGCACATCGGCATCGGGCAGCATCGCCGCCGCCACGCCGGCCGCGATCAGGTGCGGCGAGATGCGGCCGCGTTCGCTGGCGCACCACAGCGCCAATGG
The DNA here is from genome assembly GCF_008639345.1 of Xanthomonas phaseoli pv. dieffenbachiae. Classification (NCBI taxonomy): domain Bacteria; kingdom Pseudomonadati; phylum Pseudomonadota; class Gammaproteobacteria; order Lysobacterales; family Lysobacteraceae; genus Xanthomonas; species Xanthomonas phaseoli. The sequence goes on from NZ_CP041380.1 coordinate 774,637, forward strand.
CACGGCAGCATGGGTCATGATGGTTGGCATAAGAAACGTTGGCGTGAGCGTCGGTGGCGGTCAGCAATCGTCGGCGCGGAACGCGTCGCGGATCCAGTGCAATACCGGCGGTTCGCCGCTGGCATCGACCACATCGAAGCGGCACGGCAGCGCCGCCAGGGCCGGGTGAGCGCCAAGAAACAACTGCGCGGCCAACACCAGCTTGCGACGCTTGCGCCAGTCCACCGATGCCGCACCGCCGCCGAAGCGGTCGTCGCGCCGGTAGCGCACTTCCACAAACACCAGCGATGGCCCATCGTGCATCACCAGATCCAGTTCGCCGCCGCGGTAGTTGGCGTTGCCGACCACCAGCCGTAGCCCGGCCTGCTCCAGCAACGCGCGTGCGGCCGCCTCAACCGCCGCACCACGCTGCTGACGCCCCACCGGCATGGCTCAGCGGCCGTCGGCGATCGGCGTTGGGCGGCCACCGCTGAAGGTGGACCAGGCCGGCGTACGCAGCACGTTGCCGAAGCCATCCAGGTGCAGGGTGCCGGTGGCGCCGCGCAGGCCGCCATCGGTGCCGGTGGCGAGTTTCTCCAGGTACGCCGTGATCTTCCAGGCGTCGTAGCCGAACGCGAACAGGCGGGCGGCCGGGCCGCGTGCGCTGGGCAGGGTGCTGGCCACCTGGCTGACCGCCGGCAGGCCGGACACGCCCAGGGCGGTCCAGGTTTCGCTCGGATAGACGATGCCATCCAGCGCCAGATCGTCTTCGACCTTGCCGGTGCCGGCCACCAATTGCGAGGTGCCCACGCGCGACTTGCCGGCGAATCCGGCCAGCGCCAGCTGCGGCGCCAAAGCACGCGCGGTGTTGCCGCGCACCGCCAGGAACACCGCGTCGGCGGTGCCGTAATTGCGCAGCTGCGCGCCGATGTCGCCCGGCGCGTCGGCCACGCTGATGCTGCCGGCCACCGTGCCGCCGCGTTCGCTGAAACGGTCGCGGAAGGCCTTGATGGTGCGCTTGCCGTTGTCGTCGCTGGTGCCGACGATCAGCACGTTGCGGCGTTCGCGCGAGAGCAGGTATTCGGCGGCCATGATGCCGTCGTCTTCCGGCGCCAGCGAGAAGCCTGCGCTGCCGGTGGGCGGGGCCTTGTTGTCGCTGGGACGGTTCAGTGCCAGCACCGGCACCGCCAGCTGGCCGCGCGCGAACAACGCGCTGACTTCGTCGCGCCCCAGCGGGCCGACCACGTAATCCACCCCGGCGCTCACCGCCTTGTCGTAGGCGGCATTGGCACCGGCGGCGGTGCCGGCGGTGTCGAAGAACTGCACCTCCGGGCGGCGGCGGGTTTCCGCGTAGTAGCCGGCCAGCAGGCCATCGCGTACCGGCGCGGCGGCGGTGGCCAGGTTGCCGGTGATCGGCAGCAGCACGCCCAGCTTGACCGGTGGGCGGTAGCCATCGCGCTCGGCGGGTGGGCGCTTGCTGGTGTCGAAGCCCCACTGCGCATCGCGCTCGAAGGCGCGCGGCAATGCCAGGCCGCGGCTGATCAACGCGCGCCCGGCAAAGTTGTACAACGGGTCGCCGGCCGGCAACGCAGCGGTGCGGCCCTTGAGGGTGGCGTCGTCGAGCGCGGCAAGCAGGCGCACGATGGCGCGCTGGTTGTCGCTGCGCGCGGTGCCGGTCAGGCTGGCATCGGCGCGCGCGCGGTCGGCGGCGGCACCGAACAGGTCGCCGGTGGCTTCCAGCGCCGCAGCGCGGGCCACCAGCCAGCGCGTCTGCAGCGGCTGGGTCAGCCCCTGCGGGCTGTCGCCCAGGGCCTGCAATGCCTGTGCGCCCTGCTTGTCGAGCACCGCCAGCTCGCCGGTGAGCAGCCCGAAGCGGGCCCGCTCCTCGCCGCTCAGGTGGCGCGCGTTGACCTGCGCCAGCAGCGTGCGGGCGCGCGCTTCGTCGCCAGCGTCGTGCCAGCCGAACGCCGCGGCAGCCAGCAGCCGGCTGCGTTGCGCGCCGCTGGCACTGGCAGCTTCGGCTTCCAGCTGCTGCGCGGCGTCGCGCGGTTTGCCCTGATCCAGCAGTGCCAGCGCTGCGCTCTGCGTCGGCGAGGCGGTCGGCGTGACGCTGCTGGTGGCGCAACCGGCGGCCAGCATCACCATCAGCGAAAGAGCAGAGATCCTTGCAACACGCTTGTTCATTTCAGATCCATTGGACAGGGGCCGCCGGGGCGGACCGTTAAAAACGCTACGATTCTACCCTTTGCCCCCGGAAAACCGCTGATGACGTCCCCTGGAACCCTGCACGTGGTCGCCACGCCGATCGGCAACCTGGCCGACCTGTCGCCGCGCGCGCAGGAGGTGTTGCGTGGCGTGGCCGCGATCTGCGCCGAAGACACCCGCCATACCCGCCAGTTGCTCGGCCATTTCGGCATCGACCGCCCGCTGCTGGCGCTGCACGACCACAACGAAGAGGCCATGTCCGAACGCATCGTGGCGCGCCTGCGCGAAGGCGAGTCGCTGGCCATCGTCAGCGACGCCGGCACCCCGCTGGTCAGCGACCCGGGGTTCAAACTGGTGCGCGCCGCGCGCGCCGCCGGCATCAAGGTCAGCCCGGTCCCGGGCGCCTGCGCGGCAATCGCTGCGCTCAGCGTGGCTGGCCTGCCCAGCGACCGCTTCGGCTTCGAAGGCTTTCTGCCGGCCAAGAGTGCCGCCCGTCGCGAGCGCCTGGCGCGGTTGGCAGGGGAGACCCGCACCCTGGTGTTCTACGAATCGGCGCACCGCATCGTCGAATCGTTGGCCGACCTGCGCTTTGCCTTCGGCGACGAGCGCCCGGCAGTGATCGCCCGCGAATTGACCAAACTCTTCGAAACCGTGCTCGACGGCAGCCTGGCGCAGCTGCAGGCCCAGGTCCAAGCCGACGACAACCAGCGCAAGGGCGAATTCGTGGTGATGGTGCAGGGCGCCGCCGACGCCGCCGAAGGCCAGCTCGCCGAAGGCCGCCGCGTCTACGCCAAGCTCGCCGAGCACCTGCCCCCATCCACCGCCGCCAAGCTGGCCGCCGAGCTGACCGGCGCGCCCCGGAAGGCGTTGTATGGCGGCTAATGCGGTCGTCGCAGGGCATGCCTGGAGACGACGGTGGTTGGTCGGCACTGCTCTCGCGCCCGGGTGCGCTCCTACAAGGCAATGGCCAGCTTGAAGTCGCCGTGCCGTTTCGCACCGCAGCGATAGCGTAGAATGCGCCCCGGCGGAGTCGGCCAGACAGTCGCGTCACTCGCAAGAGTGCCGAGGAAAGTCCGGGCTCCATAGGGCAAGGTGCCAGGTAACGCCTGGGCGGCGCAAGCCGACGGACAGTGCAACAGAAAGATACCGCCTACGTTCCCTTCGGGGAGCCGGTAAGGGTGAAATGGTGCGGTAAGAGCGCACCGCGAGTCCGGTAACGGACCGGCACGGCAAACCCCACCTGGAGCAAGACCAAATAGGGATCCATTGGCGTGGCCCGCGCTGGATCCGGGTAGGTTGCTTGAGCGCTGCGGTGACGTAGCGCCTAGACGAATGACTGTCCACGACAGAACCCGGCTTACCGGCCGGCTCCGCCGCCTTGCTTTGGGCATCGCCCAAAGCTAAGGCGCCCACGTTTCGTACCGCCGCAGGCGATACAAAACGCGAGTCCCGCTCCGGGCATTCCACATCCCCGCGGCTGTCGCCGCGCCCCTTTGACGCAAGGGGACTTGCAGGTAGGCAGTTGGTCGAGGCTTAGGCCGTTGGTCGAGGCTCTCGCGACGCGACCGACTCCCTTCCACCGCGTGCGGGGGAAGGTGCCCGAAGGGCGGATGGGGGCATGCAAGCGAATGGGGGCATGCAATTGGCAACGCCTGCAGCCGCATACGGCACTAGCCGAACGAGCGGTGAGCAGCGCGTCGAGGGCGTCGATGTTGATCTGGCCCTGGTCTTTCGATGGTCGGCGGGCATTGGCGTGAACATCGAACTGGACGGTCACCGCGTGGAAACCCGTCGGCGAAGGAGTTGTGCACCTCGGTGAAGGCCTTCCATTCGCTTGCCGCGCGTTGCAGCGCACGCGCGCTCGCGCTGAGGCTGTCGCGTTCCTTGGTGACTTACTCGGTCAAGGATCTTCCACACTTGCCGAGAGCTTGCCGGTCATTGCGCGGGCATGCGCCGCCAGGTCGGTCTTGCTGGTCGGATGCAACGGCTTCTTCTGCGCAGAAGCCTCGTGATAACGGTGCGTGCGTCCACTTCTCGGCCATGCGCATGCTTGTGGCTTGTCAACGCGGGCCAGGGATCTCCAGGCGTGTCTCGCCCTGCAAACTCCCATTCGGCCCGAAGCGTCGTTCGTGGATGAAGCCGTGGCCGTCATGGTCCACCGCAACGATGCTGCTGGCGCGGGGCCCGTAGCTGGGGCCGCCGATGAAGGCGGCCGAGAGCAGGCGTTCGGTGGGCAGGTCCACGCCGGTCTGCGGTAGCGCAGCGTCGGCGGCGATGGCCGGATTGCCCAGGGCGGTCCACAACGGCTGCAGGTCTTCATCGCCGTCGGCGCACCAGCGGTGCAGCACCTTGGTCAGCGCAGCGGTCTTGGGCCACGGCGCATCCAGCGGCCCGTTGGACATGCCATGGATGCCCGCAGCCAGCTGCCGCGCCAGTGGCGGGTGGTTGCTCAGGTGCTCGCAACGGTCGGCGTCGCACAGCAACAGGTTGAAAGGTGGGAACTGGTGGGCGGCGCCGGCCAGTGCGTCGGCGTAGGCAGTGGCGCTCAGGCTGCCGGACAGATAGTCGCCGATCAGATGCCCGCGCGAGCGCCCCGAGGCCGTGGCGAGCGGGTCACGCACGTTGGTGACCACCGCCGCGCGTCCATCCCGACCCAGGCCAACCCAACTGCCACCGGAGCGCAGGTCGCGACCGGCCAGCACGTTGTCGGCCGGCGCCGCCCAGCGCGCCAGTGCCGCAGTGGGACGTGCGTGGAATTCGTCGCGGTTGCCCGCCAGCAGTAAACGCCAGCGCGGGTGGACTTTCCAGGCAAGGGCGACCAGGCACATGCCACCGATTGTCACCTTGTTTGCGCAGTTGAGATACGCCGCTGGCGCAATGTGAAGTGAGACGGCAGTCGGGTTTACATGGCCTTCACCGCCCTGAATTTCCGTTCAATCTCAAAATATGAGACGAAACAGCAACTTGTGGATAACCTTTGAACAAGTCTCTAAAGAGTGCCGCAACTCATTGATGCAACTGGCGATTTGCGGCCTTGAAAACTGTTGACAACCTTTGACGCACTGCTAAGGTGGGCAACGGAGGGAAAACCAGGTGTTTTGTGGTTTTTCGTGGTTCAATGATCCCCCAGCGGGTATTCGAGGTTGCATTCGGTGTTTCAGGGCGAGACTGCCATCACGGTGGACGACAAGGGGCGTATGGCGGTGCCAACCGCATACCGCGACCTCGTTGCGCGTGTCAGCGGCAATCGTCTTGTCCTCACCTACAACCCGTTCGAAGCCGGATGCCTGTGGCTCTACGCGGAAAAGGAGTGGGAGCGGGTGCGCGACGACGTGATGTCCAAGCCCAACACCCAGCGCGTGGTCCGCACGCTGCAGCAGAAACTGGTGGGTTCTTCGGCGGTGCTCGAGTTGGACGCCAACGGCCGTCTGAGCATCCCGGCCAGCCATCGCAATGCGGTGGGCATCGAGAAAAAGGCCGTGCTGCTGGGCATGGGCGACAAGTTCGAACTCTGGAGCGAGCAGGCACATCGCGCACTGATTCAGCAGACATTGTCTGACGGGGATCTGGGCGATGAATTGCTCGATCTCAGGTTGTGAGCCGGGGTGCCCGGATGCGCGGTGAAGCGCAGCCCGGTCACCCGGTGTCGCAGCCGCCGGCGGCCCATGTGCCGGTGCTGTACACGCAGGTCCTGGATGGCCTGCAGGTGACCGAAAACGGAACGTATCTGGATGGCACGTTCGGGCGTGGCGGGCACGCACGCGGCGTGCTGGAACACCTTGGACCGGGAGGTCGACTGCTGGTGATGGACAAGGACCCCGAAGCGATCGCAGTGGCCGAACACAGCTTCGGCGGCGATGCGCGCGTGTCCATCCATCGCGGCAGTTTCGCCACGCTCGGCCAGGTGGTCGCCGCGGCCACCGTCGACGGCATCCTGCTGGACCTGGGCGTGTCTTCGCCGCAGCTGGACGTGGCCGGGCGTGGTTTCAGTTTCGGCAAGGACGGCCCGCTGGACATGCGCATGGACCCGGACGGCGGCCAGAGCGCGGCGCAGTGGCTGGCGCAGGCCGGCGAGCGCGAGATCGCCGATGTGCTGTGGACCTATGGCGAAGAACGCCAGAGCCGCCGCATCGCGCGCGCCATCGTGGCGCGTCGCGCCGAACAGCCGCTGCTGCGCACCGCACAACTGGCCGAGCTGATCGCATCGGTGATGCCGCGCGGCGACAGCAAGACGCATCCGGCCACGCGCAGCTTCCAGGCCATCCGCATCCACATCAATCGCGAGCTGGCCGATCTGGAAGCCGGGCTGGACGCTGCGTTGGACGCGCTCAAGCCGGGCGGCCGGCTGGCGGTGATCAGCTTCCATTCGCTGGAAGATCGCATCGTCAAGCAATTCATGGCCCGCTACGCCAAGGCCCCGCCGAGCAACCGCCGCCTGCCCGAAGCGCAGCCGTTCGTCCCCACGTTGCAGCTGATCAGCGGCGCGATCAAGGCCGACGATGCCGAGTTGAACGTCAACCCCCGCGCCCGCAGCGCGGTGTTGCGGGTGGCCGAGAAGCTGGGATTCGGCAGTCGGGATTCGGGATTGGAGGAGCGCCCTGAGCGAATCCCCAATCCCCAATCCCCAATCCCGGCGTCTCGAGGAGACGCCGCATGAGCCGCTTGCTGCTCGTCGTGCTGCTTGCTTGCAGCATCGCCTCGGCGATCGGGGTGGTGTACATGCGCCACATGCATCGCAAGCTGTTCGTGCAGTTGTCCAAGCTCGAACACACGCGCGACGAACTGAATATCGAATTCGGCCGGCTGCAGCTGGAGCAGGCCACGTGGGCGGAAAGCAACCGGGTCGATCAGGTCGCGCGCGCGCGCATCGGGATGAAGTTCCCGGAGACCAACGACATCGTGGTGGTGCGCCCATGACCGGTCGGCAGAGCAGCCGTTTCGCACGGCGCAGTCGCCGCCAGGACGGCGCACATGCAGGTGCGTCTGTGACAAAACGGCAGGACAGCCGCTTTGCACGGCGAAGCCGCCCGCAGCGTGGCGCACATGCAGGTGCGTCTGTGACAAAACGGCAGGACAGCCGTTTTGCACGGCGAAGCCGCCCGCAGGGTGGCGCACACGGAGGTGCGCCATGAAGGCCGGTCGCAACCGCCCCCGTAGCAATTTCAATCTCCGTGGTCGCCTGACCCTGGTCGGCATCGCGCTGGGCCTGTGCTCGGTGACGCTGATCGGGCGCGCGGCCTACGTGCAGCTGGTCAATCGCGATTTTTACCAGCGTCAGGGCGAAGCGCGTTACCTGCGCGAACTGCCCATCGCCACCTCGCGCGGCATGATCACCGACCGCAACGGCGAGCCGCTGGCGGTGTCCACGCCGGTGGAATCGATCTGGGTCAATCCGCAGGAACTGCTGCGCAACCCCGACCGCATTCCCGAGCTGGCAAAAGCGCTCGGGCAGCCGCTGGACGAGTTGAACGCCAAGCTGGCACAGAAAGCCGGCAAGGAATTCATGTACCTGCAGCGCCGGATCAATCCGGACAAGGCGCATGCGATCGTCGATCTGAAGATTCCTGGCGTGTTCTCGCAGCGCGAGTTCCGCCGCTTCTATCCGCAAGGCGAGGCGATGGCCCACGTGCTGGGCTTCACCAATATCGACGACCGCGGCCAGGAAGGTCTGGAGCTGGCGTTCGACGAATGGCTGCGCGGCAAGCCCGGCTCCAAGAAGGTGGTGCGCGATGCGCGCGGCGCCATCGTGGAAAGCGTGGACCTGGTGCGTCCGGCGCAGCCAGGCAAGGACCTGACGCTGAGCATCGACCGCCGCATCCAGTTCCTGGCCTACAAGGAACTGCGTAACGCCTTGGTCGAAAACAGCGCGGCCGGCGGTTCGATGGTGGTGATGGACGTGGCCACCGGCGAAGTGCTGGCGATGGTCAACCTGCCGACCTACAACCCCAATTCGGTGACCGGCATCAATCCGTCGGCGCGCCGCAACCGGGCGGTCACCGACCTGGTCGAGCCGGGTTCGACGATGAAGCCGCTGACCGTGGCCACCGCGCTGACCGCCGGCGTGGTGACCAAGGACACCGTCATCGACACCAACCCCGGCTACATGTCGGTGGGGCGCTTCACCATCCGCGACGTGCCGCGCAACAACGGCGTGCTCAACGTCACCGGCGTGATCACCCGCAGCTCGAACATCGGCGCGGCCAAGATCGCGGCCAAGGTGCCGGACCAGACCTTCTATCAGTCGATCCGCAACTTCGGTTACGGCAGTGCGCCGCATAGCGGGTTTCCCGGCGAATCGGCCGGCGTGGTACTGCAGCCGTCGCGCTGGAGCGGCCCGTCCAAGACCACGATGTCCTACGGTTACGGCCTGTCGGTGACGCCGCTGCAGATTGCGCAGGCGTACGCCACGCTGGGCAACGGTGGCAAACTCACTCCGCCGACCTTCGTGCGTGGCCAGCACAACGAAACCCGTCAGGTGATCACGCCGGAAGTGGCGCGCCAGGTCATCGACATGATGGAGACCGTAGTCACCCAGGGCGGCGCCAAGGGTGCGGCAATTCTGGGATACCACGTGGCCGGCAAGACCGGCACGGCGCGCAAGAATGGCGCCAACGGCTACGAGCGTGGGCACTACAACGCCCTGTTCGCGGGCCTGGTGCCGGCCACGCGCCCGCGCTTTGCCACCGTCATCGTGATCAACGATCCGCAAGGCAAGGTGTATTACGGCGGTCTGGTGTCGGCGCCGGTGTTCCATCGCGTGATGGAAGGCGCGCTGCGCCTGATGGACGTGCCGCCGGACGATATCCAGTCGTGGCTGGCTGCACAGGCTGCCGGCAAGACCGGCCAGCCGGTGGCCAAGCCGCAAGCGGCCGAACCGGATCCGGCGCTGGTGCCGGACCCGGTGGATGAAGTCTCTGCCGGCATTCCGACCGCACTGACGCCTGCGCCGGCTGCCGCGCCAGCGCAGCCCGCGCCATTGCAGGAGAGCCGCCAGTGAGCCGCTGCATGGCGCTTTCGCAGTTATTGCCGGACGTGGCGTTGACGCACGACGTGCAGGTGTCCGGGTTGGTGATGGATAGCCGTGCCGTGCGTCCGGGCGACGCGTTCGTGGCGATCGCCGGCTTCGGTGCGCATGGTCTGGGCTTTGTCGAACAGGCGCGCGCCAATGGCGCGGCGGCAGTGTTGTTCGAGCCGCCGGCGCCCGACGGTCTGCCGGTGCCGGCCGATGCGATTGCCGTGCCCGGTTTGCGCGCGCGCCTTGGCGTGATGGCCGATCAATTTCATGGTCGGCCGTCGCAGGCGATGCGCATGGTTGGCGTCACCGGTACCAACGGCAAGACCTCCACCGTGCAGCTGCTGGCGCAGGCATTGACGCTACTCGGTACGCCCACCGGCACGCTCGGTACGCTGGGCGTCGGTCTGTATGGCGCGGCCGTGCCGACCGGCTTCACCACGCCGCTGGTGCTGCCCACGCATGCCTTGCTGGCGCAATTGCGCGATGAAGGTGCGCAGGCGGTGGCAATGGAAGTCAGCTCGCACGCGCTTGATCAGGGCCGTGTGGATGCGGTGCACTTCGACGTGGCAGTGTTCACCAACCTCACCCGCGACCATCTCGATTACCACGGCGACATGGCGCAGTACGGCGCGGCGAAGGCCAAGCTGTTCACCCGCGCTGGCTTGAAAGCCGCCGTGGTGAACCTGGACGATACGTTCGGCCACACGCTGTTCGCTGCGCTCGATCCCGCGCTGCGCGCGATCGGTGTGAGCTCGCACGCGCATTCTGATGCCAGCGTGAGCGCGCAAGCACTGCAGCTGGACCACAACGGCATCAACTTTGCGTTGAATGTCCAGGGCCAGGTGCATCCGGTGCATTCGCCGCTGCTGGGCCGTTTCAACGTGGACAACCTGCTCGCCGTGGCCGGCGCGTTGTGGGCGATGGAGTTTGCGCCTGCGCAGATCGCCAGCGTGCTCGGCCAGTTGCAGCCTATCCATGGCCGCATGAACCGCCTTGGCGGCGCATATGGCGCACCGTTGGTGGTGGTCGATTACGCACACACGCCCGATGCGCTGGAACAGGCATTGAGCAGCCTGCGTTCGCATGCGCAGGACCGCCTGATCTGCGTGTTCGGCTGCGGTGGCGAACGCGACACCGGCAAGCGCCCGCAGATGGCGGCGATTGCCGAGCTCAAGGCCGACGTGGCGATCGTGACCGACGACAACCCGCGTGGCGAAGACGGCGATGCGATCGTGGCCGATATCCTGCGTGGCTTCGCGCGACCGGATGCGGCCATCGTGCAGCGCGACCGCGCCGCTGCGATCCATCAGGCCATCGGCATGGCCAGCCCATCGGACATCGTATTGATCGCCGGCAAGGGCCATGAGCCATATCAGGAAGTTGCCGGCGTGCGGCATGCCTTCGACGACGCCATCGTGGCAGCCCAGGCGCTGCTGCCGCGGACCGTCTTGGGGGTGCGCCCATGAAGCTCACGCCCCTGTCGTTGATTGCCCACTGGGCCGGCGGCGAGTTGCACGGCGACGACGCCATGATCGATGCGGTCGGCAACGACACCCGCGCGCTCGCCGACGGCAGCCTGTATGTAGCGCTGCGCGGCGAACGCTTCGATGGGCACGAGTTCGCCGCCGAGGCGGTGGCGCGCGGTGCAAGCGGTTTGCTGGTCGATCGCCTGCTGCCGGCGTTGAGCGTGCCGCAGGTGGTGGTGGACAACACCGAGCTGGCATTGGCGCGCATCGCCGCCGGCATGCAGCGCGACCGCGCCACGCGCGTGCTTGCGCTGACTGGCTCCAACGGCAAGACCAGCGTCAAGGCGCTGCTGTTGTCGATCCTGACCGAAGCCGGGCGCGTGGATGGCATCACCGTGTACGCCACGCCGGGCAACCGCAACAACGAGATCGGTTTGCCGCTGGCGGTGATCGCCGCGCCCGACGATGCGGACGTTGCGATCTACGAAATGGGCGCCGGCAAGCCGGGCGATATCGCCTATCTCACCGAGATTGCACGACCGCATGTCGCACTGGTCAACAACATCGCACCGGCGCATCTGGAACGTCTGGGCAGCCTGCTCGGCGTCGCACAGACCAAAGGCGCCATCTACGCCGCATTGCCTGCCGAGGGTGTGGCGGTGATCAACGCCGACGACGCGTTCGGTATGTGGTTCGAACAGCAGTTGCAGGCCCAGCCGGTGCGCGGACGTCGCATCTTGCGCTATGGCTTGCAGGCCAGTGCCGAGATCACCGCGCGTCAACTGCGTCTGCACACCGGCGGCGCGCAGTTCACCCTGGTGACGCCGCAGGGCGAGGCGCAGATTGCGCTGCCGTTGCCGGGCCGCCACAACGTGCTCAACGCACTGGCGGCTACCGGCCTTGTACTCGGTGCCGGCATCGCCTTGCCGGTGATCGCGGCCGGTCTGGCACAGGCACGCGCGGTGGCCGGCCGGCAGATCGCCCAGACCTTGCCCAACGGCGTGGTACTGATCGACGACAGCTACAACGCCAACCCGGGCTCGCTGGATGCGGCCATCGATGCCTTGGCCGCCGCACCGGGCGAAGGCTGGCTGGTGCTGGGCGACATGCGCGAACTCGGCGCCGAAGGCGTCGCACTACACGCCGCCGCGGGGCGTCGGGCGCGCGCGGCCAAGCTGCAGCGGTTGTATGCGCTGGGCGAGCTCAGCGCTGCCGCAGCGCAGGCATTCGGCGAAGGCGCCCGCGTGTTCGCCACGCACGCCGAGTTGATCGACGCCTTGCAGGCAGATCTGGTCGATGCCGCCAGCCAGCAACAGCAAGTGCCGCAGCACGGATCAGGAAATACGCAGGAACATGCAGTGATTCACCAACAGCAATCGCCATCCACCAACGCGCTTCCGGGCGTCGCCTCCATCACGATCCTGGTGAAGGGTTCGCGCGGCAGCGCGATGGACCGTATCGTCACCGCGTTGCTCGCACCGGCGGAGGATGCCTCCCATGCTGCTTGAGCTGGCCCGTTGGCTGCAGCAACTGGAGAGCCTGTTCGGGCTGTTCAACTATCTGACCTTCCGCGGCATCCTGGCGGCGCTGACGGCGCTGTTCCTGTCGTTATGGATGGGGCCTGCGGTGATCCGCAAGCTGGCCCAGTTCAAGGGCGGCCAGCCGATTCGCCAGGATGGCCCGCAAACGCATTTTTCCAAGGCCGGCACGCCGACCATGGGCGGTTCGCTGATCCTGCTCACCGTCACCTTGTCGGTGCTGTTGTGGGGTGATCTGCGCAACCGCTACGTGTGGTTGGTGCTGGCGGTGATGATCTGCTTCGGCGCGATCGGCTGGTACGACGACTGGATCAAGATCGTCAAACGCGATCCCAATGGATTGAAGTCGCGCTGGAAGTATCTGCTGCAATCGATCTTCGGTCTGGCCGCCGGCTTGTTCCTGTACTACACCGCCGATGTGCCGGCGGCGATCACGTTCTACATCCCCATGTTCAAGTCGATCGCGCTGCCGCTGGCCGGCGTGAGCTTCGTGGTGATCGCCTACTTCTGGATCGTGGGCTTCTCCAATGCGGTGAACCTCACCGATGGCCTGGATGGCCTGGCCATCATGCCGACCGTGCTGGTGGCCTGCGCGCTGGGCGTGTTCGCGTATGCCTCCGGCAACGTGGTGTTTGCCGAATACCTGAAAATTCCGCTGATTCCCGGTGCCGGCGAGCTGATCATCATCTGCTCGGCGATCGCCGGCGCAGGCCTGGGCTTTCTGTGGTTCAACACCTACCCGGCGATGGTGTTCATGGGCGACATCGGCGCGCTGTCGCTGGGCGCAGTGCTCGGCACCATCGCGGTGATCGTGCGTCAGGAGATGGTGCTGGTGATCATGGGCGGGGTGTTCGTGATCGAAACGCTGTCGGTGATGATCCAGGTGGCCAGCTTCAAGCTGACCGGCAAGCGCGTGTTCCGCATGGCGCCGATCCACCACCATTTCGAGCTCAAGGGTTGGCCGGAGCCGCGGGTGATCGTGCGCTTCTGGATCATTTCGGTGGTGCTGGTGCTGATCGGCCTTGCCACGCTGAAGGTGCGCTGATGAACGACATGTCCCGCCAGGCCACACGACTGGACGCCATCGGCGGCCGCTACGACCCGTGGCTGCTCGGGGCCGCCGTCACGCTCGCGTCGCTGGGCGTGGTGATGGTGGCGTCCAGCTCGATCGAGCTGGAAGCCAGCCCGTTCTATTACCTGACCCGCCACCTGCTGTTTTTGGGCGGCGGCATCGCACTGGCGTTCTGGGCGATGCGCACCGAGCTCAAGACCATCGAACAGCACAACCAGATGCTGTTGCTGGCCTGCTTTGTGCTGCTCGTGGTGGTGTTCGTGCCTGGCCTGGGCAGCACCGTCAATGGCGCCAAGCGCTGGATCAACCTGGGCGTGTCGCGGTTCCAGGTGGTCGAATCGGTGAAGGTGTTCTACATCATCTGGCTTGCGAGCTATCTGGTGCGGTTCCGCGACGAGGTCAACGCGACCTGGCAGGCAATGCTCAAGCCGGTGTTCGTGGTCGGCTTCTTGGTCGGCCTGTTGCTGCTGCAACCGGACTTCGGCTCCTCGATGCTGCTGTTGAGCGTGACCGCCTGCATGCTGGTGCTGGGCGGTGCGCCGATCGGGCGCATCATCCTGCCGATCCTGCTGCTGCTGCCGGCCCTGGTGGCATTGGTGATCTTCGAGCCGTACCGCATGCGGCGCGTGACCTCTTTCATGGACCCGTGGGTGGATCAGCTGGGCTCCGGTTACCAGCTGTCCAATGCGCTGATGGCCATCGGCCGCGGCCAGTGGACCGGCGTGGGCCTGGGCGCGTCGGTACAGAAGCTCAACTACCTGCCCGAATCGCATACCGACTTCATCTTCTCGGTGATTGCCGAGGAACTGGGCTTTGTGGGGGTGTGCGGGGTGATCGGGCTCTACGCGCTGCTGGTCGGTCGCGCCTTCTGGCTGGGCATGCGCTGCGTGGAAATGAAGCGGCATTTCTCCGGTTACATCGCCTTCGGCATCGGCCTGTGGATCGCGATGCAGAGCTTCGTGTCGATCGGCGTCAACCTGGGCATCCTGCCGACCAAGGGGCTGACCCTGCCGCTGATTTCGTCGGGCGGTTCGTCGGTGCTGATGACCTGTCTTGCAATGGGTGTGCTGCTGCGGGTGTCCTACGAGGCCGATCGCGCCGAGCGCCTGCGCAGCAAGTTGTCTCCGCAGAGCGCGGCCAGCTCGCCCGCCGAGCCGGCCGAGCCGGTGGTCGATTCGGTGCCGCCGGCGTACGCGCCGGCGCGCACGCCGCAGCGCGATACGGCCGCTGCACCCGCACCGGTTGCCGCACCGGTTGCCGCCGCCTATGTCGCACCGGCGTCGGCCATCCTGCGCGGCACCAGCCGCATGCAACCGCGTGTGGAACCGACGTTCGGGAGGATTGCGTGAGCGTTTCTGCGAGTGTCGCGCAAACGTCCGCACAGTCGTCTGTGGTGCTGCGGCCGGTCATGATCCTGGCTGGCGGCACCGGCGGGCACATCTTCCCGGGCCTGGCCGTGGCCAAGGTGCTGCGCGCACGCGGTGTGCCGGTGACCTGGCTGGGCGCCGATGGCGCGATGGAAACCCGCCTGGTGCCGCAGCACGAGATTCCCATCGATACGCTGGCCATCAGCGGCTTGCGCGGCAAGGGCGTGGTGAAGCTGCTCGGTGCGCCGGTGCGGGTGATGCGCGCGGTGCGCGCCGCCGGCTTGGTGCTGCGCAAGCGCCAGCCGCGTGCGGTGATCAGCTTTGGCGGCTTTGCAGCCGGCCCGGGCGGCCTGGCCGCGCGCCTGCTCGGTGCGCCATTGCTGGTGCACGAACAGAATCGCGCCCCGGGCATGACCAACAAGGTGTTGTCGCGTTTCGCGCGCCGCGTGCTGACCGGTTTCCCGGGCAGCTTCGCTGGCGAAGAAGCGGTGGGCAACCCGGTACGCGCCGAAATCGCTGCGTTGCCTGCGCCGGCCGATCGTTTGGTCGGTCGCACCGGCCCGGTACGCGTGCTGGTGCTGGGTGGTAGCCAGGGCGCGCGCGTGTTGAATCAGGCGGTGCCCGCAGCGTTGGCCGCACTGGGTCGCCCGGATGTCGAGGTGCGCCATCAGTGCGGCGAAAAGCTGCGCGCCGAAGCCGAAGCGGCTTATGCACAGGCAGGCGTCAACGCCAGCGTCGAACCCTTCATCGCCGACATGGCCGCTGCCTATGCCTGGGCAGATCTGGTGGTGTGCCGCGCCGGCGCATCCACCCTGGCCGAACTGTGCGCCGCCGGTGTCGGCAGCGTGCTGGTGCCGTTTGCCGCCGCCGTCGACGACCATCAAACCCGCAATGCCGAATACCTGGTCGGCGCCAACGCCGCCGTGCTGCTCAAGCAGGACGAGCGCCTGGCAGTGCACTTGCAGCAGGTGCTGCAGACCCTGCTCGCCGACCCGGCCCGGCGCCTGTCGATGGCCATCGCCGCCCGCACCCTGGCCAAGCCGGACGCCGCCGAGCGCATCGCCGACATCATTCTGCAAGAAGCCGGGAGTGGTGAATCGGGAATGGGGAATGGGCAGAGCTCAGAACAAACGCAGGAACACATCTTGATGCACGCAGACAAGCGCACCGACCAAGCATCCGTCGCCGCTGGCGCTCAGCTCCATACGATTCCCGATTCCCGATTCCCGATTTGCGCCACCGCAGGAGGTGCAGCGTGATCCGCCGTCTGCAAGACAGTGGCGATCTGGTGCGGGCGTTCCCGCGCGTGCATTTCGTCGGCATCGGCGGCACCGGCATGAGCGGTATTGCCGAGGTGATGCTGACGCTGGGCTATGAAGTGTCCGGCTCGGACAACGCCGACAACGTGGCCACGCGCCGGCTGGCCAAGCTGGGTGCGCGCGTGATGCGCGGCCATTCGGCGGCCAATGTGCTGGGCACCGATTGCGTGGTGGTGTCCAGCGCGATTCGCGAAGACAACCCCGAGCTGATGGAAGCGCGCAGCCAGCGCATTCCGATCATGCCGCGTGCGGCGATGCTGGCCGAGCTGATGCGTTTCCGTCGCGGCATTGCGGTGGCTGGCACGCATGGCAAGACCACCACCACCAGCCTGGCGGCTGCGGTGTTGAGCGAAGGCGGGTTGGACCCGACCTTCGTCATCGGCGGGCAGCTGCTGGCCGCCGGTGCCAACGCAAAGCTCGGTGGCGGCCAGTGGCTGGTCGCCGAAGCTGACGAAAGCGATGGCAGCTTCCTGCGCCTGAATCCGTTGATGGCGGTGATCACCAACATCGATGCGGATCACCTGGAAAACTACGGCAACGATTTCGCCCGCGTGCAGGCCGCATTCGCCGAATTCCTGCAGCGTCTGCCGTTCTACGGCTTGGCGTTGCTGTGCATCGACGACCCGGAAGTGGCTGCACTGGCCGGCAAGACGCCGCGCCACGTGATGAGCTACGGCATGAGCGAAACCGCCGACGTGCGCGCCGAAGATGTCGTGCAGGACGGCCCGCGCATGCGCTTCACGCTGCGCCTGCCCGAAGGCACCACCACGCCGGTGACGCTTGCGTTGCCGGGTCGGCACAATGTGCTCAACGCGCTGGCGGCGGCTGCAATCGGCTGGCAGCTCGGCGTGGCGCCGGAAACCATTGCGCGCGCGCTGGAAAACTTCGCCGGCATCGGCCGTCGTTTCAACGATCTGGGCGAAGTGACCACCAGCAGCGGTGCACGTGTGCGCGTGGTCGACGATTACGGCCATCACCCGCGCGAGCTCGAAGCCGTGTTCGCCGCCGCGCGTGGCGGCTGGCCGGACAAGCGTCTGGTGGTCGCCTTCCAGCCGCACCGCTATAGTCGCACCCGCGATCAGTTCGACGCCTTTGCCGCAGTGCTTAGCACGGTCGATGCGCTGGTGTTGAGCGAGGTCTACCCGGCCGGCGAAGCGCCGATCCCCGGTGCCGATTCGCGTGCACTGGCACGCGCCATCCGGGCGCGCGGCCGCAGCGAACCGGTGGTGGTCGGCCAGATCGCCGGCCTTGCCGAAGTGTTGCCGGACGTCCTGCAAGATGGTGACTTGCTGTTGATGATGGGCGCCGGCGATATCGGTTACGTGGCCCAGCACATCATCAACAACGGGTTTGTCGGAGAGCAGGCATGAGCGCGGTGATCGGCAACGCCCGCACCAGCGATCCGGCAGTCTTCGGTCGCGTCGCCGTGTTGCTCGGCGGCACTTCGTCCGAGCGCGAGGTGTCGTTGAATTCCGGCAGCAATGTGCTGGAAGCGCTGCGCGCACGCGGCGTCGATGCACAGCCGGTCGACGGCATTCCGGCGTTGGCCAAGGCCCTGGTCGCACAGCAGTTCGATCGCGTGTTCAATGTGCTGCACGGGCATAACGGCGGCGGCGAAGACGGCATCGTGCAGGGCCTGATGGACGCCTTCGGCGTGCCGTACACCGGCTCGGACGTGCTGGGTTCGGCGCTGAGCATGGACAAGATACGCACCAAGCAGGTGTGGCTGTCGTTGGGCCTGTCGACGCCGCGCTATGCGCGGCTGGCTGCTGGCGCGAGCGCTGAGGACATTCACGCTGCTGCTCAACACATCGGCTTGCCGGTGATCGTCAAGCCGGCCAATGAAGGGTCCAGCGTCGGCGTCAGCCGCGTGTTCGACCAGGCGCAGCTCGAAGAAGCAGTGACCCTGGCAGCGCGCTACGACGGCGCGCTGTTGATGGAACAATTGATCGAGGGCGACGAACTCACCGTAGCCGTGCTCGGCGACACCGCCTTGCCGTCGATCCGCATCGTGCCCAAGGGGCAGTGGTACGACTACAAAGCCAAGTACATCGCCGAGGACACGCAGTATCTGTGCCCGGGGCTGGAAGGCGAAGCCGAAGCACAGATCCGCCAGCTCGCGCTGGACGCCTTCCGTGCTGCCGGCTGTCGCGGCTGGGGCCGCGTGGACGTGATGCGCGATGGCCGCAGCGGCCAGCTGTACCTGCTCGAGGTCAACACCGCGCCCGGCATGACCAGCCACTCGCTGGTGCCCAAGGCCGCCCGCCAGCTCGGCATCGATTTCGAAACGCTGGTCTGGCGCGTGCTGGAGCAGACGCTGTGAAGCAGGGAATCGGGAGTCGGGAATCGGGAATCGCAACAGCGGCAGCCGGCCGTACGCCGCTGTTGACGATTCCCTATTCCCTATTCCCCATTCCCGCGCGCGGAGCGCGCGCATGAATGCCACCCTGCGCATCCTGGCCTGGTTGCTCGCGCTGGCGTTGGTCGCGCTGCCGGTGGTGGCCGTGCTCAATGGCTGGGTCGGCGCCGAGCGCTGGCCGCTGGCCAAGTTGCGGGTGTCCGGCGACTTCAAGCGGGTGCCGGCAGAGGAGTTGCGTGCGGTGGTGTTGCCGTATGCGCGTGCGGGCTTTTTTGCGGTGAAGTTGCAGCAGGCGCAGGACGCCATCGCGCGTTTGCCGTGGGTGGAAAGTGCGCAGGTGCGCAAGCGTTGGCCGGACGTGCTGGAAGTGCACGTGACCGAGCACAAGCCGTTCGCGCGCTGGGGCACCGACCGCATGCTGTCCGAGCAGGGCCGGCTGTTTCGCACCCCGCCGCTGTTGAAGGATTTCAAGTTGCCGCAACTCGGTGGGCCGGACAGCAAGACCCAGGACGTGGTGGCGCTGTACAACGAGTCGCGCGCGCTGTTCGCACCGACCGGGCTGGATGTGGAGCGTCTTGAAATGGACGCGCGCGGCAGCTGGTCGCTGGGGCTGAGCAATGGCGTGCAGATCGTGGTCGGCCGCGACGATGCACGCGCACGCTTGCAGCGCTTCGCCCGCGTGCTGCCGCAGCTGTCCGATCCACAGCGCCCCATCGCCCGCGCCGACCTGCGCTATACCAACGGATTTACCGTTGAGAGGCGAATGGAGAATGGGGAATCGGGAATGGAGAAGAAGCCCAAGCAGGCATCGCCCGCTACGACTCACGCACTTGTTCTCAATTCTCCCCGCATTCGTGCACCGCTGTTGACCATTCCCCATTCCCCATTCGCTATTCCCGGCTTTAAGACATGAACCGCAAAGGCGACAAATCCCTCATCGTTGGACTGGACATCGGCACCTCCAAGGTCGTTGCGCTGGTCGGCGAATACTCGCCCGGCAATCCGATCGAAGTGATCGGCATCGGTTCGCATGAATCGCGCGGTCTCAAGCGCGGCGTGGTGGTGGATATCGAATCCACCGTGCAGTCGATCCAGCGTGCGGTGGAAGAGGCCGAGCTGATGGCCGGCTGCGAAATCCGCTCGGTCTACGCGTCCATTTCCGGCAACCACGTGCAGTGCAAGAACTCGCCCGGCATCGTGCCGATCCGCGATGGCGAAGTGACCTGGAGCGATCTGGAACGCGTGCTCGATGCCGCCAAGGCGGTGGCCATTCCGGCCGACCAGCGCATCCTGCACGCGATTCCGCGCGAATACGTGCTGGACGATTCGCAGGAAGGCATCCGCAACCCGGTCGGCATGACCGGCGTGCGCCTGGAGGTGCATGCGCACCTGGTGGTGTGCGCGCAGTCGGCCGCCGCCAACATCACCAAGTGCGTGCAGAAGTGCGGCCTGCAGGTCGACGACCTGGTGCTGTCCTCGCTGGCCTCCTCGGTGGCCGTGTTGACCGCCGACGAACGCGAGCTGGGCGTGGTGCTGGTGGATATCGGCGCCGGCACTACCGATCTGGCGGTGTACGTGCAAGGCGCGATCTGCCACACCGCGTCGTTGCCGATCGCCGGCGACCACGTCACCAACGACATCGCGCACATGCTGCGCACGCCCACGCCGGAAGCCGAGCAGATCAAGGTCCGCTACGCCTGCGCGCTGGCACAGCTGGCCACCGCCGAAGAAAGCATCCAGGTGCCATCGGTGGGCGACCGCCCGCCGCGCCGCATGCCGCGCCATGCACTCGCGCAGGCGGTGCAGGGCCGTTACGAGGAAATCTTCGAGATGGTGCAGGCCGAACTGCGTCGTTCCGGCTTCGAAGAAATGGTGCGCGCCGGCATGGTGCTCACCGGCGGCGCCTCGAAGATGGAAGGCGTGGTGGAACTGGCCGAAGAAATGCTGCAGATGCCGGTGCGCGTGGGCATTCCGCAGCACGTCACCGGCCTGGGCGAAGTCGTCGGCAACCCGGTACACGCCTCCGGCGTGGGCCTGCTGCTGATGGGCAGCCAGATCGAACATCCACGCCGCCCGTCGATCCCGACCGGGCGCGCAGGCAGCTTGTTCAAGAAATTGAAGAATTGGTATCGCGGTGAATTTTGAATCGGGAATCGGGAATCGGGAATCGGTTAAAGCAAAGCAAAGCGGGTGCAGCAGGATTGAGTGGAGAGCGGTAAGAGTGGGCAGGGCGTAGTTTTTTTGTGGTTCCGCCGAGGAAACAGTGGTTGGAGCGAAGGTGTTTCGCTGTTGCGATTCCCCATTCCCAACTCCCCATTCCCGGCATTCAAACAACAACATTCGCCGACATGCGGGTGTTGGGCTGGCGAACGGAGCAATCCGATTCCCCATTCCCGATTCCCCATTCACGGCATCTAAAGAGGACACTGACATGGCACATTTCGAACTGATTGAAAAAATGGCTCCCAACGCGGTCATCAAGGTCGTGGGCGTGGGCGGCGGCGGCGGTAACGCGGTTGCGCACATGGTCAACACCAATGTCGATGGTGTGGAATTCATCACCGCCAACACCGACTCGCAGGCGATCAAGAACTGCGGCGCCAAGCTGCAGCTGCAGCTAGGCACCAACGTCACCAAGGGCCTGGGCGCAGGCGCCAATCCGGAAGTCGGCCGTCAGGCCGCGCTGGAAGATCGCGAGCGCATCATGGACGCACTGCAGGGTGCGGACATGGTGTTCATCACCGCCGGCATGGGCGGCGGTACCGGTACCGGTGCCGCACCGGTCGTCGCGCAGCTGGCCAAGGAAATGGGCATCCTGACCGTGGCCGTGGTCACCAAGCCGTTCCCGTTCGAAGGCCGCCGCCGCATGCAGGTGGCGCTGAAGGGCATCGAGGAACTGAGCCAGCATTGCGACTCGCTGATCACCATCCCCAACGAAAAGCTGATCACCGTGCTGGGCCGCAACGCCACCATGATCCAGGCGTTCCGCGCTGCCAACGATGTGCTGCAGGGCGCCGTGCAGGGCATCGCCGACCTGATCGTGCGCCCGGGCCTGATCAACGTCGACTTCGCCGACGTGCGCACCGTGATGTCGGAAATGGGCCTGGCCATGATGGGCACCGGTTCGGCACGCGGCGACGATCGCGCGCAGGCCGCTGCCGAAGCCGCCATCCAGAACCCGCTGCTGGACGATGTGAACCTGGCCGGTGCCAACGGCATCCTGGTCAACATCACCGCCGGCCCGGACTTCACCATGTCCGAGTTCGACGAGATCGGCCGCACCATCGAAGCGTTCGCCTCGGAAGACGCCACCGTGGTCGTCGGCACCGTGCTGGACCCGGACATGCAGGACGAAGTGCGCGTGACCGTGGTGGCCACCGGCCTGAACCGTGCGGTTGCCCGTCAGACCCAGCGTCCGGACCAGCGCGCGCCGATCAAGCTGGTGCGCAATGCCACCACCGGCCAGCCGGAGTTCGGCGATTTCGACACCACCAGCGGCGACGCGGTGTCCAAGGCGGTCGGCGGCAGCATGGGCCTGGGCCTGCGTCGTCCCAGCAGCGACTCGGTCGGCGGCGGCAGCCACAACAGCGGCGGCGCCTCGACGCCGGCGGCAGACCTGCCCAACGATTACCTGGATATCCCGGCGTTCCTGCGCCGCCAGGCCGACTGAGGATCGTCGGCTGCGTCGCTACGGTGACGCAGCCCGTCCCGCCCGGAGTCCGCTTCGGGTTGCATTGCCATGTCATGTCTTTCCTGCCGGATCGGTGCCGATCCGGCAGCTTTTGTTATCGCGTGACTGACTGATTACGGTTGCCGTCACGCGCCACTTGTTAAAATTCGGATAATCTCAACGGATTAGACAGTCGGTTCAGCGTCTGTCTGCATTGTTCATCCAGACTTCGCATATGACCCAGCAACGCACTCTCAAGAACACCATTCGCGCCACCGGCGTCGGCCTGCACAGCGGCGACAAGGTGTACATGACGTTACGGCCGGCTCCGGTCGATCATGGCGTGGTGTTCCGACGGGTGGACCTGGAACCGGTCGTCGAAGTGCCTGCAGATGCCGAGCTGGTCACCGAAACCACGCTGTGCACCGGGCTGACCTGCAACGGCGCCAAGATCCAGACCGTCGAACACCTGATGTCCGCACTGGCGGGCCTGGGTGTGGACAACGTCATCGTCGAACTGTCCTCGGCCGAGTTGCCGATCATGGATGGCTCGTCCGGTCCGTTCGTGTTCCTGCTGCAGTCGGCAGGCATCGTCGAGCAGAGCAAGCCCAAGCGCTTCATCCGGATCAAGCAGACGGTGGAAGTGCGCGACGGCGACAAGGTGGCGCGCTTCGAGCCGTACGAAGGCTACAAGCTGGGTTTCACCATCGAATTCAATCACCCGATGATTCCGGCCAAGCAGTCGCGCCAGGAGATCGATTTCTCTACTTCGGCGTACGTCAAGGAAATCTCGCGCGCCCGCACCTTCGGTTTCATGCGCGACCTGGAATATATGCGCGAGCGCAATCTGGGCCTGGGCGGTTCGATGGACAACGCCATCGTGCTCGATGAGTTCCGCGTGCTCAACGAAGACGGCCTGCGCTACACCAATGAATTCGTGCGGCACAAGATCCTGGACGCCATCGGCGACCTGTATCTGGCCGGCGGCGCCATCCTCGGCGCCTACGAAGGCTTCAAATCCGGCCACGCCCTCAACAACAAACTGGTGCGTGCGCTCCTGGCCGACCAGGCCGCCTGGGAATGGGTCAGCTTCCCGGAAGGCACCGAGCAACCGCCGGTCACCTACGCAAGCCCCGTCTACGCCTGATGTCGGGGAATGCCCTGGTTGGCGTTCGAAGTGTGAACCCGGTCGGATTTCCGGCCCATTCTTAACACTTATTTAAGACTTCCCTAACTCCTGCGGGCCACATGCCCGCTAGGATGCGTCGGGTCGTGCGTGGTCTTCGCAACTCGTTCACGCACTGGCGGCCGCCTCGGATGGGCGGCAAGGCTTCACCGTTTGGTCGGTAACACGTCCTGCAGGGAAGCCAACGCGTCGCGCAAGCCTTTGTGCGTCGCCTCGGATACAGGGTTAGGACGGTCGCGGTTCTGCTGCGTTGGGGAATGCAGCGGCACGGTTGCGTTCTTGACGGTCACCGCGGTGGCCTTCAGTCCGACGGATCGGGCGGCATCCAGGATTTGGGGCTCGGCAAGCCGCACCTTGGCATGCCAGACCGGCGAATCCACCAGAAAAACAAGCTGTTCGCCTCGGACATTGGCCAACCGGCAACGGGTCGCCAGATGAGGTGGTAACAGGGGGCGCAACTGCCGGTCCAGCGCATCGAGCCACAAGGCTCGGCGCAAGGGGTCGCCAGCCTTTTCCCCCAGCGCGGCCTCGATGGCCGGTTGTGGATTGGAAGGGTTGCGTGCGTTGGACTTGGGCTTGGACATGACACTCATATGGCGTTGAACAAAGTTGTAATCAAATCTCGGCAGACCCGGGCCCAGCGTGTGGCCCGACAGTTCCAGGACTTTGCAGCAGATCGGCCGATGGTGGTGCTTGGTGCGGTATTGGGCCTGGGCATGCTGATCGGCGTCGGTGCCAGCACCGCGACCGGCATGGTGACCAATTCGGCGTTGCAGGCCAAGGTCGCGCAGCAGCAGGCCGAGCTGGCCCAGGCGCAGCGCGCCTCGCAGGCGCAGGTCAATGCACTGGCCGCGCGCCTGGGCGAGCTGCAGGCGCAGGCCACCCGCCTCAACGCGTTGGGCGAGCGCCTGACCGAAATGGGCAAGTTGAAGGACGGCGAGTTCGACTTCGACGAGCCGGTCGGCGTCGGTGGCGGCGATGAGCCGGTCAGCGACATGCCGGTGAAGGACCTCAAGCAGACGCTAGGGCAGGTGGAGCAGCAGTTCTCCGCCTCCGGCCAGCAATTGAACGTGCTGGCCTCGCTGATGTTCGATCATCAGCTGGAGCAGAATTCGGTGCCCTCGCGGATGCCGATCCGCAACACCTACATCACCTCCGGTTTCGGCGGTCGTGCCGATCCGTTCGACGGTGGTTCGGCCTTCCACAAGGGCGTGGACTTCCATGCCAACGTGGGCGACCCGGTGCTGTCGGTGGCCGATGGCGTGGTCAGCTACGCTGGCGTACGCGGCGGTTACGGCAACGTGGTCGAAGTGGATCACGGCAATGGCTATGTGACTCGCTACGCGCACAATTCGCGCCTGGTGGTGAAGGTGGGCGATCTGGTGCGCGCCGGCCAGCAGGTCGCGCGTGCCGGTTCCAGCGGCCGCTCCACCGGTGCACACGTGCATTTCGAGGTCTGGGCGGACGGGCGCGTGGTCAATCCGCGCAAGTTCCTGGGTGAAGCCACGCCGGTGGGACGTCAGGGGCGCGGTTGACCAGGGCGCGGGCCGCGCTTGATTCGTGAAGGCCCGCCCCAAGCTACAATAGGGTGTTGCCATCGACAGGGCGCAGTGCGCCCTGTTTCGTTTACGGCGGTCGGGTCTGTGGGGACCGGCGTCGGTCAAACCGTTCCTTTTCAACCGGTTTCTTCAATGATCAACAGTCTGCTTACCCGTGTCTTTGGCAGTCGTAACGAACGCCAGCTGCGCCAGCTCAACCGCCTCGTCACCCAGATCAATGCGCTGGAGCCGACGATCGAGAAGCTCTCCGACGCCGAGCTGCAAGCCAAGACCCCGGAGTTCAAGCAGCGGCTTGCCGGCGGCGAGTCCCTGGACAAGATTCTTCCCGAAGCGTTCGCGGTATGCCGCGAGGCCAGCCGCCGCGTGCTGGGCATGCGCCATTACGATGTGCAGCTGATCGGCGGCATGGTGTTGCACCTGGGCAAGATCGCCGAGATGCGCACCGGCGAAGGCAAGACCCTGGTGGCCACGCTGCCGGTGTACCTCAACGCGCTGCAGGGCGAGGGCGTGCATGTGGTTACGGTCAACGACTACCTGGCGCGCCGCGACGCCGCGCAGATGGGCAAGCTGTACAACTGGCTGGGCCTGAGCGTGGGCGTGGTGTATCCGGGCATGCCGCACAGCGACAAGCGCGAAGCCTACGGCGCCGACATCACCTACGGCACCAACAACGAATTCGGCTTCGATTACCTGCGCGACAACATGGCGCTGTCGCGCGCCGACCGTTACCAGCGCAACCTGCATTACGCGATCGTCGACGAAGTCGACTCGATCCTGATCGACGAAGCGCGCACCCCGCTGATCATCTCCGGCCCGGCCGACGAATCGCCGGAGCTGTACATCCGCGTCAATCGCATCGTGCCGCAGCTGACCAGGCAGGAAAGCGAAGAAGGCGAAGGCGATTTCTGGATCGACGAAAAGGGCAAGCAGGTGCACCTGTCCGAGGCGGGCATGGGCCACGCCGAAGAGCTGCTGTTGCAGGCCGGCATCCTGGAAAATGCCGAAGACGGCCTGTATGCCGCGCAGAACCTGAGCGTGGTGCACCACCTCAATGCGGCGCTGCGCGCGCATGCCATCTATCAGCGCGATGTGGATTACATCGTGCGCGATGGCGAAGTGGTGATCGTGGACGA
The DNA here is from genome assembly GCF_008639345.1 of Xanthomonas phaseoli pv. dieffenbachiae. NCBI lineage: Bacteria > Pseudomonadati > Pseudomonadota > Gammaproteobacteria > Lysobacterales > Lysobacteraceae > Xanthomonas > Xanthomonas phaseoli. Next base: position 800,505 of record NZ_CP041380.1, read on the forward strand.
ATTCACTGGCCGCACGCTGTCCGGGCGTCGCTGGTCCGACGGCCTGCACCAGGCGGTCGAAGCGAAGGAAGGCGTGCCGGTCCAGCGCGAGAACCAGACCCTGGCCAGCATCACCTTCCAGAACCTGTTCCGCATGTACAAGAAGCTGTCCGGCATGACCGGTACGGCCGATACCGAAGCCTACGAATTCCAGAGCATCTACGGCCTGGAAGTGGTGGTGATTCCGACCAACCGCCCGACCGTGCGCAAGGATCATCCGGACCAGGTGTTCCTCAACCGCAAGGGCAAGTTCAACGCGGTGCTGGCCGACATCGAAGATTGCGCCAAGCGCGGCCAGCCGGTGCTGGTGGGTACCACCTCGATCGAGACCTCGGAGATGCTGTCCGAGCATCTGCGCAAGGCCGGGGTGAAGCACGAGGTGCTCAATGCCAAGCAGCACGAGCGCGAAGCCACCATCGTGGCCAACGCGGGCCAGCCGGGTGCGGTGACCATCGCCACCAACATGGCCGGTCGCGGTACCGATATCGTGCTGGGCGGCTCGTTGGAATCGGAGTATCACGCCCTCGGCGAAGATGCCAGCGAAGACGCGCGTTTCAAGATCAAGACCGAGTGGCAGCGTCGTCATGACGCGGTCAAGGCGGCCGGCGGCCTGCACATCATCGGTACCGAGCGCCACGAATCGCGGCGTATCGACAACCAGCTGCGCGGCCGTGCCGGTCGTCAGGGCGACCCGGGTTCGTCGCGCTTCTATCTGTCGCTGGAAGACAATCTGATGCGCATCTTCGCCTCGGACTGGGTCCAGAAGGCGATGCGCATGATGGGCATGAAGGAAGACGACGTCATCGAAGATCGCCTGGTCAGCCGTCAGATCGAAAAGGCGCAGCGCAAGGTGGAAGCGCATAACTTCGACATCCGCAAGAACCTGCTGGATTTCGACGACGTCAACAACGATCAGCGCAAGGTGATCTACGCCCAGCGCGACGAATTGCTGGACGCCGAGTCGGTCAAGGACAATGTCGACGGGATTCGCGGCGATGTGATCTACGATCTGGTCGCACGCTTCGTGCCGCCCAATTCGGTCGACGAACAGTGGGACCTGAAGGGTCTGGAAGCCACGCTGGAGTCGGAGCTGGGCATGACCTTGTCGCTGACGGACATGGTGCGCGCGCAGGAAGAAATCGATGCCGAGCAGATCGCCGCCAAGGTGCAGACAGCGGTGGATGCGCATTTCGCCGAGAAGGAAGCGGCCATTGGCGCGGACACCATGCGCGCGCTGGAAAAGCACGTGATGCTGACCGTGCTCGACCAGGGCTGGAAGGAGCATCTGGCCAAGATGGATTACCTGCGCCAGGGCATCTACCTGCGCGGTTACGCGCAGAAGCAGCCCAAGCAGGAATACAAGAAGGAAGCCTTCGAGCTGTTCTCCGAGATGCTGGAGAACGTCAAGCGCGAGGTGATCAACCTGCTGGCGCGCGTGCGCATCCGCAGCGAAGAAGAAGTGGCCGAACTGGAAGAGCAGGAACGTCTCCAGGCGCAGGCGCGCTTGATGGCCTCGCAATTCCAGCACCAGGAGGCGGGCGGCTACGGTGCCGACGAGGAAGTGGAGCAGATGCAGGGCGGCAACGCGCCTGTGCCGGTGTCGCAGGTCACCCGCGACGAACCCAAGGTGGGCCGCAACGACCCATGCCCTTGTGGTAGCGGCAAGAAGTACAAGCATTGCCACGGTCAGCTCAGCTGATGCTGAGCTGACCGTGGAGCAGCCCGCGGCGCGGGCTGCTCACCAGGCGCCCGCGTAGCGGACGCCTGGCGCACGGTCCTTGCTTCCGATCCCCGGCGCCTTCGGCGCGCCCCCCTTACCAAGGGGGGCTTTGCTTTCGGAACTATCGCGATACTTTTGCAAGCCACGAGGTTACGCAGGGAAGGGCGGGGTTGGTTTGCCGTTGAGGCGGAGGTTGGGGATTCGGGACCGGCAATGCCTATGCAACGCCTGCGTTAGCCCATCCCGCATCCCTGCCTCATTGCGCTGTACCGCTCACTCGCGGCACTCTTGCAGCCATGCCTGATTCTCTTCGATCCATTCACGTCGTTGCCGGCGTGATCACCGACCCCCGCGGGCGCATCCTGCTGACCCGCCGTACCGAAACCCGCGACATGCCTGGCCTGTGGGAATTTCCGGGTGGCAAGCGCGAGCCTGGCGAGACCTCCGAACAAGCGTTGGTGCGCGAGCTCAACGAAGAGCTCGGCATCGAGGCGCAGGTGGGCGACTGGGTGATGGAGGTACCGCAGCTTTATCCGGACAAGCGGCTGCGCCTGGAAGTGCGTCATATCACTAGCTGGAAAGGCAGCCCGCGCGGCCGCGAAGGCCAGGCCATGACCTGGGTGGCGGCCGACAAGCTGGTCCGCTATTCGATGCCGCCGGCCGATGTGCCGGTGGTGGGCGTGCTACGGCAGCCGGACCGTTACCTGATCACGCCCGAGCCGGAGGACGAGGCGCGCTGGCTGGAGAGCCTGGAGCTCGCATTGCAGGACGGGATCACCCGGATCCAGCTGCGTGCGCGGCAGCTTGCGCCTGCGCGTTGGCAGGCGCTGTTGCAGCAGGTGATGCGCTTACGTGGCCGCACGCGTGCGCAACTGCTGCTCAATCGCGATATTGCGCTGGCTGCGGACCTGGGTCTCGGCGTGCATCTGGGATCGGAGCAATTGGCCGGTTTGCAGGAACGCCCGTTGCCGGCAGAACAGCTGGTGGCTGCGTCGTGCCATGGCCTGGACGACCTGCGTCACGCCCAACGGCTCGGCTGCGACTTCGCGGTATTGGGCCCGGTGCAGGCGACCGCTTCGCATCCGGGCACCACACCCATCGGCTGGGACGGTTTCGAAACCTTGCGCGAACAGGTCTCGCTGCCGATCTACGCGCTCGGCGGCATGCAGATCGAGGATCTGCGCGAGGCGCGCTCGCACGGCGCGCAGGGCATCGCGGCGATTCGCTCGCTGTGGCCGCAATGAGCGCACCGCAGCGTCCGACGGCCGAACCGCCAGCGCAACGCCCTCGCTAGCTGTCACGGCGTGCAGCGGTCCTGCGGTGATCCTGCGCAGCCGGATGCCACGCAGACGTTGCTAGAACGTCACCCAGAAGCAGTTGTATTGCCTGCGCAGCCGCAGCACGCTGCGCGCCGGCGTGCCGCTGGCAAGGTTCTGTTCCAGCCGCAGTCCCCAGGGGCGCGGGCGGCTGGGCGGGGTGGGGAGCGGCGCATCGATGGCACTGCCATCCAGCGACGGTGTGGGCGTGGTGGTGTCCGCGTCCCAGCTCGGGGTGTCGCTTTGCGGATACATCGGCACGATGTCCAGCAACGGGCGCTGCACGATGGCTTCCAGGCGGCTCAGCACCTGATTGGCGGCGGCATCGGATTGACCGCTCCACAGATACAGGCTGGACAGGCGGTTGACGTCGCGGCTGTCCACTGCCAATTGCAACAACGACACCAGTTCGCTCAGCCGCCGCGGGCAGCCATAGCGATACAGGCCGGTATTGCCTTGCGGGCGGATGGCAGGCGGTGTGCGGCTGGCCGCGCCGACGTCTTCGCAACGCCGGTCGGTGAACAGGGTTTGCCCATCCGGCGCGACGCAGCGATGGATTTCCTGCGCCTGCACGCGCGCGGCGGGATAGGCGCAGAGCAAGAACAACAGGGGCAGAAGGCGATGCATCGACGCAGCGTAGCCGGGCGCGTGTGAGCTGGCGATATGCATGCGCGCGGGTGTGCGAGGGCGAGGACTGGAATGCGAAGCAGGTGCTCAGCGTCCGAGCAGCTGCAACACCTGCGTGGTCGGCTTGGCCAGATTGAGGGTGTAGAAATGCAATGCCGGCGCGCCGCCTGCGATCAGGCGCTCGCACAAGGCCGCCACGACCTCTGCGCCGAAGGCACGCACCGCGTCGGCGTCGTCGCCGTAGGACTGCATCTTCTTGCCGATCCAGCGCGGGATCTCTGCGCCGCACTGCTCGGAAAACCGCCGCAGCTGCGAGAAATTGGAGATCGGCATGATGCCGGGAACGATCGGTATCTCCACGCCCATCCGCTGCACTGCGTCGCGGAAATGAAAGTAGGCATCGGCGTTGTAGAAATACTGGGTAATGGCCGCATCGGCGCCGGCATCGACCTTGGCCTTGAAATAGCGCAGGTCGCTGAGCGCGTCGGCCGCCTGCGGATGGGTTTCCGGATAGGCGCCGACCTCGATCCGGAACGCGTCGCCGTGCTCGGCGCGGATGAAGGCGATCAGGTCCGAGGCGTAACGCAGGTCGCCCGGATGGCCCATGCCCGACGGCAAGTCGCCACGCAGCGCGACGATGCGGGTGCAACCGATGGCCCGATACAGCTTGAGCAGCTCGCGGATTTCCTGCCGGCTACCGCCGACGCAGGACAGATGCGGCGCCGCTTCGAAGCCATGTTTCTGCTTGAGGTGGCGCACCGTCTCGGAGGTATAGCTGAGCGTGGAGCCGCCGGCGCCGAAGGTGCACGACACGTACTCCGGCGCGTAGCCCTTCAACCTGGCTGCTGTGCGGTCCAGTTGCGCGCGCTGATCATCGGTCTTTGGTGGGTAGAACTCGAAACTGAGATGCGTCATCGCGGCGGTTCCGGCGGATCGTCCGGGCATAATATCGCTTCATCGCGATGAATGCATATCTGGCTGCAACGATTCCGATGCGCCTTGTCGTGGGGCGGGCGAGGGCGGCAGCACGCGGAATGGCAGGTTGGCATAGCCGGCGCGACCGGCGTCATCGCGCGCTTCCACGAACAAGCGGTAATTGCCCGGCGGCGGTGCGATCAGGCGCACCTCCTCGCCTGTCCCATGTGCGCGGTTGCGACCACCGGCCACAGGGGGCGGCGCAATGGCGGCAGCGACCAGCGGTGGCAACGTCTCGGGGTCGCCACCGATGCTGCGTGCGGTGCTTTCGCTGCGCACATGCCAGTCGTAGTGCAGTGCGGATGCGCCGCTGGCAACAATGCGTGCGGTCACGGCCTGGCCCGGGCGAAGGCTCACGCTGTCGATGGCGCGTTGGCCAGCCAGCGTGAGCGACGATACCGCTGGCGCCCGCGTGGCCGGCCACTGGCCGGTCCACAGCCACTGCAGCGTGTCCACGCTGGGCGTGGCCTCGCCCGATGACAGGAACAGGCCATACCAGGTGGGCGTGCGCTCCTGCTTGTCGCCCCACAGGAACACGAACGAGCCCAGCCCCTGCCGTGCGTCGCTGGCGATGTAGCTGCGGTAGCGTTGTTCCAGCAAGAGTGCCTTGCGCGTGCTGTCGTCTTCGATCGGTGCGCCCCAGGTGGTGGTCGGCGATTCCCAATGTCCGGTGGGGCCCCACTCGGTGACTACGTAAGCGCCGCGCCAACCGCTCTCGTGCAGCTTCTGCGGCAGCGCTGCGATTTCGCCGTAAAGCTGCACGGCGATCAGGTCCAGTGCCGGCGCGCGCGTCCTGAGTTGGTCGATGAGTTGCTTGTCGAAACCGGCCAGGGTGGTGGTGACCGGATGATCCGGGTCGAGGGCATGGATCGCCTCGGCGATCTCGCCGACCGCATTCCAGACCTTGGGATTGGTGTAATCCAGATTGAGTTCGTTGCCGACCACCCACATCAGCACCGCCGGATGCATCGCCGATTGCCGTACCTGCGCAAGCACGCGCTGCAGTTGCTGCTGCACTGCCGCTGCATCGTCGTAATCGAAGCCGTGTCGCTGGTTGCCGATTTCGATGCCGACCGCCACCTTCAGGCCGTTGCGTTGTGCGCGATCGAGCAGGGCGCGCTGGCGCTGCGGGTCCGGATCCACGCGCCAGGTGCGCAACGCATTGCCGCCGCGTGCGGCCAGCGTTTCCATGCTGCCATTGCCCAGCCCGGCACCCTTGATCACGAAGGGAGCGCCATCCACCAACAAGCGGTAGCCGTCTGCTTCCTGCGCAATGCGCACCTGCGCCGCGCTTACCTGCGTGCTTGCGGACAGTGCGAGCGCGCAGACGGCGATGAGATGCGCATTCCATGGAAGTTGCATGGCGACTCCTGGTGGTTGGCAAGGCACCAGCATAGGCCGGGACACCGTGGTGCGGGCAGCCGCGCAGCATCTGCCTGGTTGGGGTTGCTTGCGGGAAATCGCCTTCGGTTCTGGGGCCGCGGTTGCTGATGCAATCGCGCGCCGCTTTGCGTGCTTGAACCTGCGGCGTATTCGGTGAGCGCAAGCGTGTCGCGGCGCCGGGCTGCATGCGACATGCAGGAAGCGGCGGTGGGCTTGGCACCAAATCCTGGCGTGGGATCTGATCGCATTGGCGCTGCGTCGACGACCGTGCGTTTGTGTTGGCCACGCAATCCAGGGTGGAGGCGCCATGTTGCTGAGCGATGTTGCAGCACGGTTGTTCCCTCGTCTCAGGCGTATTCTGGAAACCCGGCCAACCACTGCATGCGATATGTTGTGGGCGGCTGTCGATTCGACGGACGCAAGACGGATGGCATCTGCAGTGCGGGTGTATGGCATCGCTGCAGCCGCCCGATTGCGCATGCATCCCTGCGATGCTGTCGACGATGAGCGCTTGTCCGATACGCACGCTCTCCTTCGAATGCCACGCAGTATCACGACGTTGTCGAACACCCACCATCGCGCGCTCGCTGCTGCTGCGGCGACACCTGCACGTACACATGGGAGGCATCTGCGCCAGGCGTTGACGCCTGCACGCCTACACTGGACGCACTTTCCATGGAGCGCCTTCATGAGCGATACCACGATGACCGCCATCGCCATCCGCGATGGCAAGGGCGACGCCGACGCGCTGTACGCCACCGAGCAACCGCGCCCACGCCCTGCGCCGGGCCAGGTGCTGATCCGCGTGCATGCCGCCGGCATCAATCGCCCCGATCTGCTGCAACGCGCCGGGCACTACCCGCCGCCGCCTGGCGCGCCGGAAACGCTGGGGCTGGAAATCGCCGGCGAAATCGTGGAGCCGGCTGGTCGCTGGAAGGCGGGCGACCGCGTATGCGCGCTGCTGGGTGGCGGTGGCTACGCGCAATACGCCGCCGTCGATGCGCGTCACGTCCTGCCCATTCCCGCCGGCATGGATCTGGTGCACGCCGCCGCGTTACCGGAAACCATCTTCACTGCCTATGCCAATCTGTTCGAACACGGCCGGCTCGCGGCAGGCCAATGGTTGCTGCTGCATGGCGCAACCTCGGGCATCGGCGTCACGGCGATCCAGATGGCCAAGGCGGCGGGCGCGCACGTGCTGGCTACCGCGCGCTCGGCCAGCAAGGCGGCACAGGCGCGCGAGTTGGGGGCCGATGTGGCGATCGATTCCACCACTGCCTCGTTTGTCGAAGTGGCCAAGGCGCACGGCGGTGTGGATGTTGCGCTGGACATGGTGGGCGCCGCGGTCTTCGCCGACACCCTGGAAGCGCTCAACCCACACGGGCGCATCGTCTATATCGCCTCGCAGGCCGGCGCCACCATCGAGGTGCCGATTCCGGTGCTGATGCGCAAGCAGGCGGTCATCACCGGCTCGACGCTACGCCCACGCAGTGCAGACGAAAAAGCCCGGTTGGCCGCGGAAGTGGAGCGCGTGGTGTGGCCCTGGATCGAGCAGGGCAAGCTGCGCGTACTGCTCGACAAGCGCTTTGCGCTGAGCGAAGCGGCCGCGGCGCATCGTTACCTGGAGCAGGGCAGTCACCTGGGCAAGGTCGTGCTGGAGATGTAGAGCGTTGCCGCTGGCATCCACCAGATCGGCGCCTGCGGCTGCAGGCGCCGTGCGCCCGGCGATCGACAAGCGCCGGCCACGCCACTGCGCAATCGTGCAGGTATCTCGGCACGAGGTTCGCGTGTCGGTTGGCGGTTGCATCGTTTCACGCACACATAGTTCGCACTGCTGCGTCTGAAAGCACTGCCGCCTCGTGAGAACCCGCGGCCTATTCACTCACGATCAATGGCGGCAAACGAATGATGACGCGCTCTTTCGCTCAGGCTGTCCTGGCCTGCGCCGTCGCGCTGGGTATGACCGGTATCGCGCAGGCAGCCGAACCGGCACCTGCGCAAGGCGCCGTCGGTGGCGTGCTGGCGCCGCAACGCATCCTGCAGGTGGGATTGGTGCTCAAGCCGCAGGTGTCCATGCGTCAGCAACAGGCGGCGGTGGAGCAGTGGTTGACCCGCGATGGCGGCGATCCGCTGTTGCGCGGCCAACTCGCTCGTGCATCGGTTGCTTCCACCCGCGATATCGCACAGGTCAAGGCCTATCTGAGCCGGTATGGCATCACCGATGTACGCCCGGCCACCGATGGCCGCCTGCTGCAAGTGCGCGCGACAGCGGCGGCGTTGCAGGCCGCCCTTGGCGCCCCGCTGCGTGCGGTGAGTGCCGATGGCCGCGTCGGCGTTGCCGCCGCGCAGGGCGCGGTCGCAGTGCCGGCCGGCTTGCAGGCCGTGGTGCAAGGTGTGGTCGGCCTGGACGGTACCGCCGGGGCCAAGGTCACGCCGCATGGGGCGCCGCTGAGCGCTGCGCGCGCATCGTTGTCGAACAGTAACGCCGTGACGGCCGCCAGCAGCGGCGGCGCGGAAGTCGTGCGCCACAGTATCGAAGAGCTCAATAGCGCCTATGGCGCCGATACGCTGGCACCGGCCAGCGATATCGTCGGTGCGGTCATTGCCGCCGGCAATCTGGAAAATACCCTCGCGCGGCTGCAGAGCTTCCAGGCGCTGCACGGTCTGCATACCCCGGTCACGGTGGTGACGGTGGGCGACCCCGGCGCACCGGGGTATCAGTCCAATGCTGCCAGCAAGGATTCGGAAGTCGAGTGGGACATGGATACCCAGTTGCTGGTCGGCAGCGCCGGCGGGTTGAAGCGCCTGATCATCTACAACATCCCGGATTTTTCCTGGAACAGCATCATCGACGGCATGGCGCGCGCGGCCGACGACAACCTGGCCCGCGTAGTCAGCATGTCGATCTATGGGCAGGAACTCCAGGTCAACGACGCGGTCTTCCAGGCCATGGACGCCAGCCTGACCAAGGCGGTGCGCCAGGGACAGAACGTCGTGATCTGCAGCGGCGACGACGGCGTCTACCTGCCGCTGAGCGCACGCGCCAATGCGCCGTATTACGACTCGCTGGCCGGGCGCCCGGACCTGCGCCAGGTCGGTTGGCCGGCGTCGCACCGCTACGCGATTGCGGTGGGCGCCACCGAGTTGCTGACCCAGGGCGGCAACCCCGGACGCTATGCCTCCGAGCGCGTCTGGAATGCCGGTGTCGGCCGCCAACTCAGCCAGGGCGGCGTCAGCAAGATCGCCTATGCGCCGCAGTGGCAGCGCACCCTGCTGCCGGGGCAGACGGCCTCCGGCTACCGCGCAGTGCCCGATGTCAGCTTCAATGGCTCGTTCTACAGCAGTGCGCAGATCCGCGGCACCGATGCACAAGGCAACGAGGCTGCCTGGTATGTGTGGGGCACCAGTGCCGCCACCCCGACCTTCGCCGGCTATATCGCCCGGCTGTTGCAGTCGCATCCCAATCTGGGCTTTGTCGCGCCGCAGATCTATCAGTACGCGAGCCAGCGTCACGATGCACAGCGCGCCCATGACGTCGTGGTCGGCAGCAACGGCCTGTATCGCGATGGATACAACGCGAGCTACGGCTGGGACTTCGCGTCGGGCTGGGGCAGCATGAACATCGGCGACTTCGACCGTTTCCTGACGCAGGCAGCGCCGTGACCTTCACTGCGGGATGAGCGTGCCGCGCGTGCAGGACCCCAACCTCTGCCACTGCGCTCTTGCGTGCGCTGCTGCCACTTGGCGGGGCGGCTTACGGTCGGCCACCGCTGCGATGTGGTGCCGTGGGGGGCGATGACGAACGCGTCGTCGTCATCGTCGCCATGCTCCGGTTGCAAGCCTGGCGCGCAGGGCGGTGGCCGCCGTGCTTGTAGCGCAGCGCGATGGAAGGCGTCCGCCGCCGAGGCATCGGTGGCCGCAAATTTGAGGTGGACGCCGGCCCCCGGAACGCACTGTGCGGCCTGACGCTGCTTCAAGGCCGGGCAGTCTTCGCCGCCGGGCCTGCCATAGCCGGCAGCCTGGTCGCGCGTGCCCGGTGTCAGATCCGACCACACCCCGAACATAGCCAAGCGCGCCCAGCGTTGCGTCGTAAAAGGCGCCGGTTGGTCAGCACGCCGCTGCGCGTTGGTCCATCATGCGCAGCGCCGCGTCGCAATCGCCGACCTCGCTGCGGTGGATCAGCGGAGGCGTCGATCGTGCGAACGCCCAGCGCAACGTGATGCAACACCGGTGCAGCCTTCAAGGGCGACGGCACATCGGCATGCCGGCGGCGATGCTGGTCTGCATGCGGGCCTGCGTCAATCGCCGGTTGCAACGCGTGTCTGTGGCGTGGTGGTCGGGCGTCGTGCGCGTTGCTGCGGTGCCCGGTGTGCGTGTAGCGCGTCATGCCATGCGTGGTGCAAGCAGGCCGGCCCGTACGCAAAGACGAAACGCCAGGTATAGCAAAACAAGCAGGAGCGATGTCTCGCGGTGGGTCGCGCCCTGACCTTACACTGCGCCGTCGCGTGGGCTTCCCGCATCGCGCCCCTGCAGCGTTGCCCAAGCAGGGCGCGTGAGCAGGTGCTTGCGCCGCTTGCCACCTACTACCAGCACGAAGGTTTCGATGAAGCATCCAGACGCATTGCGTATTGCCCTTGTCGGGATCGGCAAGATCGCCCGCGACCAGCACGTGCCGACCATCGCGGCGCGCGAGGATGTGCAACTGGTGGCCACCGTGAGCCGGCATGGCACGGTCGACGGTGTGCCCGCCTATCACACCCTGGAAGACGCATTTGCCGCCCAGCCGCAGATCGAAGCGGTGGCCTTGTGCACGCCACCGGTCGGACGGCACGTATTGGCGCAGGCCGCGTTGATGGCCGGCCGCCATGTGTTTCTGGAAAAGCCGCCGGCCGCCACGCTCGCCGAAATTCATGACCTGCAAGCCGTGGCGCAGCGCGCGCAACTTACCTTGTTCACCAGCTGGCATTCGCGCTGCGCCGCCGGTGTCGCGCCTGCCCGTGCCTGGTTGGCCGACAAGCAACTCGTACGCGCGCACATCACCTGGAAGGAAGACATCCGCCACTGGCATCCAGGCCAGGACTGGATTCTGGAACCCGGCGGCATGGGGGTGTTCGACCCGGGCATCAATGCGCTCTCCATCGCGACCCATCTGCTGCCACGCAGCTTGGCGCTGCGCGACGCCGAGCTGCATACCCCGGAAAACCGCCAGGCGCCGCTGTATGCCAGGCTCGCGTTCGTCGACACCGCAGGACTGCCGGTGACGGCCGAATTCGATTTCCTGCAGACCGGGCACCAGCGCTGGGATATCGAAGTGGAAACCACCGCGGGCCTGCTCGTGCTCAGCGAAGGCGGGGCCAAGTTGAGCATCGATGGGCAACCGCAGGCGCTGCCTGCGGCCAGCGAATACGACGGCTTGTACGGCCGCTTCATGCAGCTGGTGCGCGCGGGCCAATCGGAAGTGGATATTGCACCGTTCGTGCACGTGGCAGATGCGTTCATGCTTGGCGCACGCCAGGTCACCGCAGCGTTCGCCTGGTAGGTCGGTCAGTCCACTTGGCCGACGGCGAACACCGCTGGCCAGTGCCGGTGGTGCTGCGGCCGGATGCTATCTGTGGACGTTAGGTGCGGGGCACGCAGTCGTGCGCCGCTGCCAGCGTCGTTCGCCCATCGCGGTGCGCGGCGCCGCACCAAACGCGCCGACTGCAACGCATGGCGTCGGTCCATCGATGCAGTGCGCATGTGCGCTGCACCCAATGGCCTGCTGGCGGCGCAGTCGATCGGCGCCAGCCCGCAGAGACAACGAAGCCCCCGTACGCCGGTTTGCGGCGGGGGCTTCGCCTTGATCGTATTGCAGCGTTCTCGTGCGAGGTTGCACGATACGCCGCGCTCACCGTTTCAAGCGACGAGAACACTGCAACGGAGTGTCATCGCCAGACTGTGGTGGTTGCTCAACGGCGCCACATGCGCGCGCCACGCGCCGGCAGGGTGAAGGTGTAGGAGCTGCTGGAAATGCGCACCACGTTGCCCGAGCCCAGCGCGTCCACGTAATCGGCATTCCAGTACAACACGCTGTTGTTCATCCCACCGTGGTGGTGACCGGGTTGCCGCACTTGTTGATGCCCACGATGCCCAGGCTGCCGCGACGGAACAGGATGTGGCAGGAGCTGGACGACAGGACCTGCATATCGGTGCCCTGCACGCCGTTATGAAAGCCGATCATGCGGCGCAGGTCGTCGCGGAGATAGGCGTTGACCCAGCGGTTGTCGCCGCTTTCGTTGTTGTCGGTATAGATCATCGGCATGCCGCCATTGCGACCGATCAGGTAGGCGTAGGCCAGCGTTTCATCCACCGGGTCGAGAATCGCGTAGCGGAAGCCGGCGTTGTTGGGAATGTCGTGGGTCACTGCAAAGGTCACGGCGCGGTTGCCCGGCAATGCCTGGCCCGACGCGGCGGGGTCCACCAGCTGCTGCATGCTGGCGCCAATGGCGAACGCATTGCGCACCGCATTGAACAATGGAAAGTCGTAGGCCGCATGCGGCGTGGATTGCAGATACGGCGCCAGGAACTGGTCGTAATCGCCATTGCCCGTGCCGCCGCCGGTGATCACTTCGCCGAAGACATACACACCCGAGCGGATGCCGGCATCGAAGACGCGATTGAGATGGTCGAAGGTCATATGCTTGGCCGCATCCACCCGGAAGCCGGTCACGCCAATGCTCTTGAGCGCCTGCAGATAGGCGCGCTGCTGCTGCACCACCCAGTCGTTGCCGATCAAGTCCGGCAGGCCTGGATCGCTGCCGCCGCCGCAGATGCGGTAATTGCGCACCTGGTAGGCGTCGTTGTAGTTGCTGATGCATTGCGCCGGGCCGAAATCGCTGGCGCTGAGGAAGTTTGACTGCAGCGTGCCGAACAGACGCAGCGCATCGTAACGGCCGGGGTTTGCAGCGTACTGCGACAGCACCGCGCTGCCCGGGTAATTGAGGTCCGAACGCGTGGCCGCTTCGTTGGCCATGTGGTTGAACACGATGTCGGCATAGGTTTCCACGCCGTTGTTGGCCAGCGCCTGGACCATCTTCTTGAATGCGGCGGTGTCGCCGAGCGGGTTATCGATCAGGCGGATGTCCTGGGGTTGATAGCGCGCCCACCAGGCACTCCCTTCGGAGCGGTACGCGGGGGCCACCAATACCTTGCGGTAGCCGGCATCGGCAATCTGCTTGGCGCGCGCTTCGACGGTGGCATACGGCCAGTTGAAGGCATGCAGGATGACATCGGCCTGCGCGTTGGCAGTGGTCAGCAGCAGGACCAATGCAGTCAGCAAGAGACGTGCACCGCGTTGCAGCAGTGAAGGTGGAGCATGAGCAGGCGTGTTGCGCATCGGATCGATCTCCAGTGGTAAGCGCAGGCCGACGCGCAGTGCGCGATGCCCGCATCAAGGCCTCCGGCCCCTGTTCCGGAAAGCGCGCGCACGGCGTGCAGCGCGCGGTGATGCTAAGCGCGCATCGCGGCGCAGCATGGGTGTTGTGCATACGTATTCACTGCAGCGGGCCAGCAAACTGCGCGCGGGGTTGGACGCCAACGGCGCGATTGGTCGCAAAAATCAGTGAACCACGCAGCCGTTGCCATCTCGCCCGCACCGGCCGTATCGAATCAAGACCTGGCGATAGCCTAAGTGCATCGTTGACATGCGGCGCGTGCAACGTGGCCGGCGCATCTGGCTAGACCGTCGCTGGTGACATAGAACAGCTGCTTGGCGTTGTTTGTCATTGGCACCGTGCACGTCACCTTTGCACGCCGCGCTGCCTTGTCCGGCAACGCCAAGGTGCCGATTTCCTGCTGCACGCTGCATCCGCATCGCGCCGAGCAGGCACAGCTCATCCCAGCGGCGATAAGGCCGAGCATGCGGCTGGTTGCGACGTGCAGCGGCACGGCCGCGATCCTGACACAGGCGATACCAACGGCTCGGCCCGGCCGCGACGATGAGGCGGCGCTGGCCGCGTTAAACTAGCTGCCAGTCCACTGCCCGGCCTCCCGATGCGCAATCCATTGCAAGAACAGCTGCTCAAGGCCGGCCTGGTGAAAAAGGCCCAGGTGGACAAGGTTGCGCGCGAACAGGTCAAGCAGCGCCATGCCAAGGGCGCGGCGGTGCAGCCGGCGGCGACGGACAAGGTCGATGCGGCGCGCCTGCAGGCCGAGCGTGCCGAGCGCGATCGTGCGCTGGCCGAAGAGCGCAACGTGCAGGTGCGCCGACAGGAGGTGCTCGCGCAGGTGCGGCAGATCGTGGAGACCAACAAGGTCAAGCGCGAAGGCGAGATCGACTACCGCTTCAACGACGGCAGCGTGATCCGCAGCGTGCTTGTCAACACGACGCTGCGCAGCCAGTTGGCCAGCGGCGCGCTGGTGATCGTGCGGTACGGCGATGGCTTTGAGCTGATTCCGCGCGCGGCCGCCGACAAGGTGTACAGCCGCGATGCCGATGCCGTGGTGCTGGACCACGGACGCAACAGCGCGCCGGCCACGCCCGACAGCGATGACGACTACTACAGCCAGTTCAAGGTGCCGGACGATTTGATCTGGTAACGCCGGCGAACTGCCGCATTGGGTGATTGCGGGACGGGGTCAGCGCCACCGCAGGCGCAACAACGCTGCATGCTGCGCACCTGCACGCTGTGGGTGCGTGTTCGCTGACCGCCGGAAACCAGGCCAGGCACTCGCGCCAGGCCGATCGCCGCGCGGTTGGCTGATGCTGATCAACGTAGTCGTGCGAACGCCTGCGCGCTAACCTGGCGCTCTTTGTCGCCGCATAGCCCGCTCATGTCGATCGTCTTGACCCAGTTCGCCCGCACCCGCTTGTTCCCGCGCGATGGGCGTCGCAATGCCATCCAGGACTGCACGCCGGAGCAGTTCCTCCAGCGGCTCAACGATGAGCCGCCGCTACGCGTGATCGAGGGCTATGCACCGTTTTGTCAGTTGCATGTGCACCGCAACTGGACCTCGACCCGCTGCCTCACCGTTCCCGTCACCGATGACAACCGGCACCTGCTGCGTTCCGGCTACGAGGCGCGCAGCACGCAGGAATTGGCCGTGCTGGTGCGTTGGTTCGAAGGTGTCGAGCCACCGGTGGCCGCGTATCTGCTGCCCATCCTCTACAGCCGCGACCAGTTGGCCAAGGAAGGCACGCCCATCGAGGCAGACTGGGGCGTGGTCGGTTGCCTCTACACCGCAGAGCCGGACGAAATTCCGATGGCACCGATCACCATGTTGCGCAATGCCTTGGGCGTGGAAGAGGGCGGCTCGGGTACGCCGCTGGACCGCGATGCCTATCGGCGTAGCGTTGCGTTCTGGGAGCGCAATGCCAATTGGCGTGGGTAAGCAGTTCGGTCGCGCTGCAATGGCCGAGCGCCACGCGCTCCCGGCGTGATTCGTCCCAGCCGTATGGCTGCAGTGCAGTCGCCGCAGACCTGATTCGCATCGGCAGCCTGCGGCTTACCGCAGTGGACGCCGCGATTGGCTTGGTGTGATCCAAACGGGTCGCGCCGGTTACAGGGCGGTCGGCAGGAAGGCCTCTTTGGCGAGCCTTTCCAGGTAGTTGCGCATGCGGTGTTCGATCAAGGCCGGCTCCGTTGGCAGCTGACGCACCGACGCGTTCCCGGTGCGCCGAGCATGGACGCGGGGATACGGCAGCGCCGGCACTGGCAGATCGAGAAATGCACACAGGCGTTCCCAGTGCGCGTCGGCGTCGGCATCGAGCACCAACAGGCGAGACGGCGGTACGCGCGCGATCACGCTCTGGTTCCAGCGACGGAAGTATTCGGTCATGAAGTCGCGATCACCGAGGTGTGCCTGGATGTCGCGACGCAAGAAGCGGCTCACGCGTTGGCCATGGGCGCCAAATAGCGACGGCACGCTGCCGTCGCCGGAGAAGATCGTCGCGCTGACCGAGTCGAACCACGCGTCGGGGTCGCGCATGGTCAGGATCACCTTGGCGCGCGGAAAGTGCGCGGACAATTCGTCCCAGAAGCAGCAACCGGGATAGTCGGTGGTCGCCGCATAGCCGGCGAACAGTGCATCCCAATCCGGGTGCCCGTCGATCGCCGCCTCCCAGCGCGGCAGGTCTCGACGCAGATTCGCTGCCAATTCCATCGCGTGATAGCAGCGGCCCACGCCGAGCTGCTCGAGTGCCAGCTTCAGGGAGAGGGTGCCGGTGCGGCCCAGGCCGGCGCCGATGAGTTGCAGGCTCACGACGTCCGCGCTTGGCCGTGCGCTAGCCACTGCGCTGCGTCTTCGCCGAGTTCCGCATGTGCGCGTTGCACATATGCGTGATTGAGCGCGTCCGGCAGGGCAGTGCGCCAGCGACCGCTGCGACCCTGGTTGAAGAAGGCCTTGCCGCCTTCGCGCCACAGGCCGGCGCCCTGAGGCACGTACCGCGCTGCATGCTGTCGCATGTAGTCGAAGCGGCAGTGCGCCACGATCGTGTCCCATTTGCCGGGTGGAACCGGAATGTCGAGGAAGGCGGCGATGCGGCGGACCTGGCCGGGCAGGTCGTCGAGCAGGTCGTTGTAATGAAGCTGCAGCACGTTCGCATCCTCGCGTCGCTCCCACCACGAACGCACGCCTTCCCATAACGGCCAGAATGGCGCTCCATCATGTTCCAGCCAATGCGCCACATAGGCATCGCGCGTCAGCTGCGGCGGCGGCAGCACGCGCAGCTTGCCGGGTTCGCCACCGCCAGCGTCCAGGCGTGCCTGCGCATCCTGGCTCACCGCGCATTGATGGTCATACAGACTCAGTGCAATGTCGCGTCCATCGCGGCCGATATACAGATATTTGGCCAGCGTGGTGGTGACCAGCGCATCGGCCGGCAAGTGCGTCTTCATGAAGCGTCGATGGTTCTGCGCGTCCAGCAGCGCGAGCTTGGTTGCCTTGTCCGGATAAACGCCGTCGACCCAAGGTGAAATCGCCGAAACATCGACCTCTGCTTCGCCGCCGAAGATCAGTTGCGCCACGATCTGCTGCAGCCAGGTCGTGCCGGCCTTGGCGTAACTGGCGATCACGATATCTCCTTCGCGCAGAGATAGATCGTTCCAGACGCTGGAGTCGAAGAATCGATGTGGATATTCCCTGAGCTTTTTGCGGATATGTAGATCGGTCATGCGGCAGTGCCTAGGCGAGATGCGATGCCCGGTCGTGGCCGTAGTGCGATGCGCACATCCAATGGTCGTAACACGAGCGCGGGAAAAGGCGTGGGGCGAGCATCGGCAGCCAGATGCAGGCTGCGCGACCGCAACACGGTGGCGATGACCGCGGTCATCTGGGTGAGGGCCAGCATGCTGCCGATGCAGCTGCGTGGGCCGCCGCCGAATGGAAAGTAGCTGTAGCGTGCCAGCGAGTGCGTGGCGGTATCGTCTAGCCAGCGGGCAGGCAGGAACGCCTCGGGATCGGGGAAATGACGTTCGTCGCGGTGCACCACCCATGGGCTGATCAGCAGCTGGGTGCCGCTTGGAACGTGGAAGCCGTCCAGGGTGGTGTCGCGTTGCGCAATCCGCGCGGTCATCCAGGCCGGCGGATACAGGCGCATGGCCTCTTTCACGCAGGCCCGCGCATGCGGCAAGCGGTCGAGCAACCCGGTGCCGGTTGCGGTATCAACATCGTCCAGTCCTTCCGCTTCCTGCGTAACCTGCTGCGCCACGTGCGGATGCTGCGCCAGTAGCAGCAAGGTCCAGGTCAGCGCGGCCGCCATCGGTTCCAACGCGGACATCAGCATCGCCGCAGCTTCGTCGCGGCACCAGTGGCTGTCACCCCGTGCAGCGTCGGCCAACAGCAGCGACAGGACCGATGCTGCGTGGGGTGGCTGCTGCCGAGCACGCATCAAAATTTGGTCCAGCGCCAGGTGGAGCTCGTCGCGTGCGTGGCGCATGCGCTGTCGATGCGCCGATGGCCACCACATCGGCACCAGGGATTGATGGCGCGTCTGCTGCAGGATCGTATCGATCATCGGCAGCATGCGCAGCAGGTCCGGTGCATGAACCGGATTTCCAAGGAGAAAGCCGGCGCCCAATTGCGCACATAATCCGGTCATGAGTGTGCGCATGTCCTGTGCAGCGACACACTCGTCCTGTTCGCTTAGAAGCGCCAGCGTGGCAGTCGATGCCTGCACTGCGGCATCACGCACCAAGGCGGCACGAAATGCAGGCTGCAGTGTCTGCCGCCTCTGCCGCCAGACGACGCCACTGCTGTTCATGACCGAGGCGGGGAATGCCGCGCGCCGCGCGATCGGGTCAGGATCGGTTTTTCCGTAAAGCGTCCCATCGTCGCTCAACACCGTAGCGATCGTGGCCGGCGCGGCGATCAGGTATGTGCGTTGGGCGACCCTGACCACGTCGCCATGCGCGCGCACGCACGATTGCAGAAATGCCAAGGGATCTTCGGAGAACTGCCGGCGGTTGCCGAACGCCCAGTGCCCAACCGGGCCGGGTGGGATTGCGTGCCCGCGACCTGAATTCATGCGCATTTGGGTGTGGCAAACGACGAAGCGGACGGCGCGTTGTGGACGGAGCGGGCCGGCGGCGAGGCCACGCTGTCACGGGAGGAGGTCTCGCTTCCCGTGACAGCGTGGGGGTTAGTAGCCGTAGATGTAACCGAGCTTGCGACCCCCGATGGCCTGGATCCAGCGCGACAGGGCATGAAAAAGACGGTTCATCATAATCTCCTTATAAAACGATCGATGGGAACAGCACGCTGATCTGTGTAGAAATTATTCAACAACGGTGTTGTTTGAACAGGGTTCAATAAATTGCATATGCCCTGCATTGGTCAAACCGGATTGCGCAGATCTGTCGCGGCATGCGTAGTATTTCGAGTCGTTGTCTCGGCCGCGAACGCTCACGCCTGCATCGCCGCGTACTATCGCCGAACTGTTCCGAATGCGAGCGCGCAGGATGCCCGGTTATTCCCAATACGATCGGATGGCGGCGTTTTACGACAGCATCCATGATCGTTGGCCGACGCAGGCACTGCAGCGGTGCGTGCAGACTTTGGCGGATCTGGCCGATGGCCGTGCATCGCTGGAGTTGGGCATCGGCAGCGGGCGTATCGCACTGCCGTTGGCCCAATGTGGCGTGCCGGTGACCGGCATCGACAATGCGCGCGCAATGCTTGACGCGTTGCGTGCCAAACCTGGCAGCGATCAGCTGCAACTGGTCCGCGCCGATTTTGCCGATATGCCGTTGAGTGGTCCGTTTGGTCTGATCTACGCGGTGAACGCGTTCGGCTACCTGCTCACCCAGGCCGAGCAGGTGCGCTGCGTCGTCAATGCCGCGCGTTGCCTTGCACCCGACGGCATGCTCGTGATCCAGACCGCGGTACCTGGCGCCGAAGTGTTCGACGGCAATGGAAAGATAACCCAGGTACTGGATATTCCGGAGTCGCAGCACGAGGGCGCTGCCGTGATGCTGGTGTGCTCGCAACCCGAGCCGGTGCAACAGCGGATCGATCAACGGGCAGTCGTTCTGAGCGAGGATGGCACGCGCATCTTTTCCGAACGTCGGCGTTATGTGTGGCCGTCGGAACTCGACCTGATGGCGCAGATCGCCGGTTTGCGACTGCACACGCGGTGGGGTGGGTGGGGCCGCGAGCCGTACGATGCGCGCAGCCGCATCCAGATCTCGGTGTACGTGCGGGCGGATACACGCAAAGAGCCAGGCACCGGTTCTGTTTCACTGTGAGCAGTAAAGAGCGGCTTATTCCTGCAGGCGGATTCTTGGAGTGGTGCTTGCGCGGGCTCCGTGGGTGGAGGCGCAGGCCAACGTAATGCAGGCGTGGGACAGCATCTCAGCCGGGAGAAGTTCCCGCCAATCACAAACAAAACGGGCGCCTTGCGGCGCCCGTTTGTTTGCATCGCGATGGTTCGCCGATGGATCAGTAGCGATAATGATCCGGCTTGTACGGGCCAGCCACGTCCACGCCGAGGTAGTCGGCCTGGTCCTTGGTCAGGGTGGTCAGCTTCACGCCGATCTTTTCCAAGTGCAGGCGCGCGACTTCTTCATCCAGGTGCTTGGGCAGGATGTAGACCTTCTTCTCGTAGCTGTCGCGCTTTTCCCATAGGTCGATCTGGGCCAGGGTTTGGTTGGCGAACGAGTTGGACATCACGAAGCTCGGGTGGCCGGTGGCGCAGCCCAGGTTCACCAGGCGGCCGTCGGCCAGCAGGAAGATCGCGTTGCCGTTGGGGAACACATACTTGTCCACCTGCGGCTTGATGTTGATCTTCTGCACGTCCTTCAGCGCCTTGAGCGCATCGACCTGGATCTCGTTGTCGAAGTGGCCGATGTTGCAGACGATGGCCTGGTCCTTCATCGCCTGCAGGTGCTCGACGGTGATGATGTCCTTGTTGCCGGTGGTGGTGACATAGATGTCGGCACGGCCCAGGGTGGATTCGATGGTGTTGACTTCGAAGCCTTCCATCGAGGCCTGCAATGCGCAGATCGGGTCGATTTCAGTGACGATCACGCGGGCGCCATAGGCGCGCAGCGAGGCAGCACTGCCCTTGCCGACATCGCCGTAGCCGCAGACCACGGCGACCTTGCCGGCCAGCATCACGTCCATCGCGCGCTTGAGGCCATCGGCCAGCGACTCGCGGCAGCCGTACAGGTTGTCGAACTTGCTCTTGGTGACCGAGTCGTTGACGTTGATGGCCGGGATCAGCAGCTTGCCGGCTTCGGCAATCTGATACAGGCGGTGCACGCCGGTGGTGGTCTCTTCGGAGACGCCCTTCCAGTCCTTGACCACGCGGCCCCAGTAGCCCGGGCGCTCGACGGCCACGCGCTTGAGCAACGCCTTGATGACGCCCTCTTCGTGCGAGGAGGCCGGCTCGTCCACCCAGGTGCTGCCGTTTTCGAGCTCGTAGCCCTTGTGGATCAGCAGGGTGACGTCGCCGCCGTCGTCCACCACCAGCTCGGGGCCGGTGAGGGTGCCGTCGGGCAGGGTGAAGGTCAGCGCGTCCAGGGTGCAGTCCCAGTACTCTTCCAGCGTCTCGCCCTTCCAGGCGAACACGGGCGTGCCGGTCGCGGCGATCGCGGCGGCGGCGTGGTCCTGGGTGGAGAAGATGTTGCACGAGGCCCAGCGCACATCGGCGCCGATGTCCTTGAGCGTTTCGATCAGCACCGCGGTCTGGATGGTCATGTGCAGCGAGCCGGTGATGCGCACATCCTTCAGCGGCTTGGTCTGCGCATGCTTGCGGCGGATCGACATCAGGCCCGGCATTTCGTGCTCGGCGATGTCCAGCTCCTTGCGGCCCCAATCGGCCAGGGAGATGTCGGCAATCTTGTAGTCGGTGTGCGGGGTGATCTTTGTGACAGCGCTCATGCAATGGCTCCGGTAGGCAAACGAATGTCTGCAATGCCGGGCGCCGTTGAACGGTAACTGCTGGTCGAGCCTGGCCGTATTGCCTGCACCTTGTGGTGCAGTGAGCGGATCAGTCCGCCCTACCGGTCGCAGCGCCCCTCGACGAGAGTGCCCGATTATATCGGCAGCACCCCCGCGCGGCATGAATTGCGGCCCACCCCCTACCAACGGCAGGGGAGCGGCCGGCAGGCGGCTGCTATGGTCCGGAGTCGATCATCGGCGGGGACGGACAATGCGGGCGAAACGGCATGCGCAAGGCTGGCGGCAGCACACATGGGCGTTGGCAGGGGCGCTGGCATTGAGCGCACCGGTGCTGGCCGGGGCGGCTAGCCCGGCAGCAACCGGCGCGGCAGTCGTGCAACCGGGCCCTGCGTCAGGCAGCAATTACCGACTGCCGTCCAAGGCGCTGCAGGCAGTGGTTGACGCCCCGCGTGCGCCGCTGCTGCAGCTCTCGCCCAGGCGCGATCTGGCCGCGATGCTGCAAATGCCGGCACTGCCTGACATCGCCGAGGTGGCCCAGCAGGAGCTGAAGCTGGCCGGCCTGCGCATCCATCCGAAGACCTTTGCGGCCAGCCGCTTTGCGTTCGCCAGCAAGCTGTGGCTGCTGTCGGTGGCCGACGGCAGCGAGCGGCAGATCGCCGGGTTGCCCTCCCCGCTGTCGCTGGCCGATCTGAGCTGGTCGCCCGACCAACGTTACCTGGCGTTTCGCCGCGAAGATGCCGCCAGCGGCGCCAACGAGCTGTGGCTGGTGGACGTGGCCGCCGGCCAGGCGCGGCGGCTGGTGGCCGGCTTGAACACCAGCGTCAACGACGACTTGCGTTGGTTGCCCGATGGCAGTGGCCTGCTGTTGCAGCAACAGGTGGCAGGGCAGGGCGCGCCGCCGACCCGCGACGCGACGCCAACCGGCCCGGCGACCCAGCAGACCAGTGCGGCTGCCGGGGTGCGCCGCTGCCCACCTATCAGGACCTGTTGCGCAACGAAGCCGATGCGCGCGTGTTCGAGTACTACGCCACCGGCCAACCGATCATCGTCACGGTGGCCGGGCAGGTGCGCCCGATCGGCACGCCGGGCATCTATCTCAATCTGTCGGTGTCGCCGGATGGCCGTTACATCCTGAGCGAACGCAGCGAGCGGCCGTTCTCGTATCTGGTGCCGGTGGACAACTTCGCGCGCCGCATCGAGGTGCTGGACCTGCAGGGCAAACCGGTGCGCCAGATCGCGCAGCTGCCGCTGGTGGAAGGCCTGCCGACCGGTAACGACGCGGTGCCGACCGGCGTGCGCGACATCGCCTGGCGGCACGATGCGCCGGCTACGCTGGTGTGGGCCGAAGCGCAGGACGGTGGCGACCCGGCACGTGAGAGCAAGGTCCGCGATGCGGTGCGGATGCAGGCCGCGCCGTTTACGCGCCCACCGGTGACGCTGGCACAGCTGGGTAGCCGCTTTGAAGGCATTCTATGGGGCCGCGGCGACTTGGCGATCGTGAGCGAAAGCTGGTGGAAGACCCGCCGCACCAAGCAATGGCGCGTCGCACCGGATCAACCGCAACGTGCGCCCGAACTGTTGTGGGACCGCTCCTCGCAGGACCGCTACAAGGACCCGGGCACGCCGGCGACGGTGGCCGATGGCAAGGGCCGCCCGCTGCTGCAGACCAGCAGCGATGGCAACAGCCTGTTCCTGTTCGGCAAGGGTGCTTCGCCGGAGGGTGACCGCCCCTTCGTCGATCGATTCGATCTGCGCAGCAAGCAGACCACGCGGTTGTTCCACTCGCAGGCGCCGACCTATTCCGCACCGCTGGCCTTGCTGGACGCACAGGCCACGCAACTGCTGCTCAGCCGCGAATCGCCGGAGGAACCGGCCAACTATGTCGTGCAGTCGCTGGGCGATGCGGCGCCTGCACCGCGTGCGTTGACGCACTTCGCACACCCACTGCCGCAGTTGCGCGGCGTGCAGAAAGAGCAGATCCGCTACAAGCGTGCCGACGGCGTGGACCTCACCGCCACGCTCTTGCTGCCGCCCGGTTACGACCCCAAGCGCGATGGCCCACGGCCGCTGCTGATGTGGGCCTACCCGGGCGAATTCAAAAGCGCCGACACCGCCAGCCAGGTCACCGACTCGCCGTACCGTTTCAACGCGATCAGCTACTGGGGGCCGCAGGCGTTTCTGGCGATCGGCTACGTGGTGCTCAACAATCCGAGCATGCCGATCGTCGGCGAAGGCGATGCCGAACCCAACGACACCTATGTGCCGCAGCTGATCGCCGATGCGCAGGCCGCCGTGGACGAAGTGGTGCGGCGTGGCGTGACCGACCGCGAGCACATCGCCATTGGCGGGCATTCCTACGGTGCTTCATGACTGCCAACCTGCTTGCGCACACGCGCCTGTTCAAGGCCGGCATCGCACGTAGCGGCGCCTACAACCGCACGCTCACCCCGTTCGGCTTCCAGGCCGAAGAACGCAATTACTGGCAGGCGCAACCGGTGTACCAGGCGATGTCGCCGTTCAATTACGCCGACAAGATCAAGGACCCGCTGCTGCTGATCCACGGCCAGGACGACAACAATACCGGCACCTTCCCGATCCAGAGCGAACGCATGTTCGCCGCGATCAAGGGCCTGGGCGGCACTGCGCGCCTGGTGATGTTGCCCAACGAATCGCATGCGTACCGCGCGCGGCAATCGATCATGCAGATGCTGGCCGAAAGCGAGCAGTGGTTGACGACCAATGTCGGCGAGCCGGTGAAGGATGCGAGCGCTTCACGCACACGTTGATCGATGGCGCGCTGGCACCGGTAGGAGCGCGCTTGCGCGCGATGCGGCTTGATCGATAAGGCTTCTCCGCGCCCGGGTGCGCTCCTACAGCAATCGCGGCCGGGCGCACCCGGCAGCATCTGCTGAGCCGTCCAGATCATTGCTGCGATCACCCGTAGGAGCCGGCTTGCCCGCGAGGGCGTTACCGGGAAAGCCGCGCCGCGTAGAGCGGGCTTGCTCGCGAGGGCATTACCGGGAAGACCCCCGTCGCGCGAGAGTGCGCTCCTACGAGAGCCCTCGGATACGCGCATTGGCACACGATGGTTGGTGTTGAAACCGTCACCGTCATCGCGATCATCTAATCCTTTTGGGTTAGTCTTCGACGACTTTGCGCTTGAAGAGGGTGTGCGTTTCCGATGAACGAGTACCGCAGCAGTCTTGTGTTCGCTACCCCCGATCTTCCCTTGCGCGACGATGTGCGTCGGCTCGGTGCACTGGTGGGCGATCTGCTTGCCGAGCAGGTTTCTGCGGAATTCCTCGATGAAATCGAACGCGTGCGCACCACCGCCATCTCGCGGCGCGAAAGCGATGCCCCACCTTCCACGCTGAGCGAACAACTCACCGGGCGGGCGCCGCGCGACGCCGAAGCGCTGGTGCGCGCCTTCAGTACCTATTTCCAGGTGGTCAATATCGCCGAGCGCGTGCACCGCATCCGGCGCCGCCGCGAATACCAGCGCAGCGGCACCGACACGCCGCAGCCCGATGGCCTGCACGACGCATTGCGCCGCCTCAAGGCGCAGGGCGTGACCCTGGACGAACTCAGCCAATGGTTGCCGCGCATCGATGTGGAGCCGGTGTTCACCGCGCATCCCACCGAGGCGGTGCGCCGCGCGCTGCTGGAAAAAGAACAGCTGATGGTCGCCAGCCTTGTCGACAACCTGGACGGCATGCGCACGCCCAACGAACGCGCCAGCGATGCCGCGCGCTTCCGCATGGCCCTGACCGCGTCGTGGCAGACCGCCGATTCCTCGCCGGTGCGCCCCACCGTGGACGACGAGCGCGAGCATGTGGGCTTCTATCTCACCCAGGTGCTCTACCGCGTCATCCCGGTGATGTACGAAACGCTGGAACACGCCATCGAAGAAACCTACGGCAGGGTGCCGGCATTGCCGCGTTTGCTGCGTTTCGGCACCTGGGTGGGCGGCGACATGGACGGCAATCCCAATGTGGATGCCAACACCATCGCCGGGACGCTGGACGCGCAGCGGCGCGCAGTGCTGGACCGCTATCAAAAAGAACTGTGGCAGCTGGCCAGCCTGCTCAGTCAGTCGACCACGCTGGTGCAGGTCAGCCCCGAACTCACCGCACAGCTGGAACGCTACCGCGCACTGCTGCCCGAGGCCGCCGCGCGTTCGCGCCCGCGCCATGGCGACATGCCGTACCGCCTGCTCAACGACCTGATGCGCGCACGACTGCAAGCCACCGTGGACGATGCCGAAGGTGCGTACGCGGCTCCATCGGAGCTCGAACAGGATCTGCAATTGATCCTGGACAGCCTGCAGGCCAACAAGGGCCTACATGCTGGGTGGTTCGCGGTGCGGCGGCTGCTGTGGCGGGTGCGCAGCTTCGGGTTCCATCTGGCGCGGCTGGACGTGCGCCAGGAATCGAGCGTGCATGCGCGCGCGGTGGCCGATGCCCTGGGCCAGGCCGACTGGGATGCGCAGGACGCCACCCAGCGTGCCGCCGTGCTCGGCCCGTATGCCGCAGGGCAGGAGCCCCTGCCGCGCGTGGACGATGAAGGCAACGCGCGTCTGGATGCGGTATTCGCCGCGCTCGCCGATGCACGCACCCGCCATGGCGCCGATGCATTGGGCAGCTACATCATCTCGATGGCGCATAACCGCGCCGACGTGCTGACCGTGCTGGCGCTGGCACGGCGTGGCGGCTTGGTCGACGACGCCGGCGCGGTGCCCCTGGATATCGTGCCGCTGTTCGAAACCGTGGACGATCTGCGCGGCGGTACCGGCACCGTGCAGGACCTGCTGGCCGACCCGGTGTATCGCCAGCATCTGGCCGCGCGCGGCGATACCCAGATGGTGATGCTGGGCTATTCGGATAGCGGCAAGGATGGTGGCATCGCCGCCTCGCGCTGGGGCCTGCAACGTGCGCAGGTCGAGCTGCTGGAAGCGGCGGCCGAGTTGGGCGTGCGGCTGACCTTCTTCCACGGCCGTGGCGGTTCGATCGCGCGCGGCGGCGGCAAGACCAGCCGCGCGCTGGATGCCGCACCGCGCGGCAGCGTGGATGGCCGCTTGCGCGTCACCGAGCAGGGCGAGGTGATCCACCGCAAGTACGGCATCCGCGCGTTGGCGCTGCGCTCGCTGGAGCAGATGACCGGCGCGGTGCTGCTTTCGAGCCTGCGCCCGCGTGCGCCCGAGCCGCGCGAGGCGCGCTGGCGCCCGGTGATGGATCTGGTGGCCGAGCGCAGCACGGTGGCCTACCGCGCCTTCGTCGGTGCGCCGGACTTCATGCAGTACTTCCGCCTGGCCACGCCGATCGATGTGATCGAGCGCATGACGCTGGGCTCGCGCCCGTCGCGGCGGCTGGGCCAGGACGCGGCCTTGTCCAACCTGCGTGCGATTCCGTGGGTGTTCGCGTGGAGCCAGGCGCGCGCGGTGATTCCGGGGTGGTATGGCGTCGGCAGCGGACTGCAGGCCGCGGTGGATGCCGGGCATGAAGACACCTTGCGCGAAATGGCGCAGGACTGGCCGTTCTTCCGCACCTTTCTGGACGACATCGCCATGGTGCTGTCCAAGGGCGATCTGAATATCGCCGAGTTGTTCTCGCGCTTGTCCGGCGACCTGCATACGCGGTTTTTCCCGCTGATTCGCGACGAGCTGGCGCTGACCAAGGGCTGGGTCAAGGCGCTGCTGCAACAACAGTCGCTGTTGCAGCACGACCCGCGGCTGGCGTTGTCGATCCGCCTGCGCAACCCGTACATCGACCCGATCAGCGTGCTGCAGGTGGACCTGCTGCAACGCTGGCGGGCAACCGACGGCGAAGACGAAGCGCTGCTGCGTGCGCTGGTGGCCTGCGTCAATGGCGTCTCGCAAGGCGTCCAGAACACCGGTTGATCGCATGGCCGGCTGCAGGGCGGGTAGGGAACAGATCCACCGCAAGCCAACGGCAACCACGCCGTTGGTCGGACAGCGCGGGTATTGAACAAGCGGACTCTGGCGTAAACGGACAAATCTGTCCGATAATGCCGGCATGATGACTTCCCGCCCCGACGCCGCGCTGCGCCGCCGGCAGATTCTCGATGCCGCCGACGAGGTGTTCAGCGAACACGGCGTCAATGCCCCGCTGGAGCTGGTGGTGGAACGCGCCGGTCTGGGGCGCGCCACGCTGTACCGCAATTTCCCCGACCGGCTGGCGCTGCTGACGGCATTGATGGCGCGTGGCCTGGATGGGTTGGAGCGCCTTGCCGCCGATCTCGCCGACCGCCCGGATGGCCTGGCGGTGCTGCTGCACGATGTCGCCGAGCACATCGCCCAGTCGTCGCCGCTGGTGGATTTCTGGCGCTCGATCGAACGCGCGCACCCCGCGGTGGAGGCAGCAGACCGGCGTGTGGTCGGCATCTTCCTGCCGTTCGTGCATCGCGCCCGCGACGCCGGGCTGTGCCGGGCCGATGTCGACGAGGAGCACGTGCTGCTGGTGATCGACATGCTGGGCAGCTGCCTGCGCGGCAACGACGAGGCAGAACGCAAACGGCTTGCGCATCGCTCGGCCGACCTGTTGATGCACGCGCTGGGCATGCAGGTGCCCGCAGGCGGCACGCGGTGACACCGGCCACACGTGCCCGCATCGGGCGCTGGGCCCTGCGCGTTGCGCTGGTGCTGGCCGCCGCATGGGGCGGACTGGCGATTTATTACGCACTGACCGGCAACGCCTTCGTACGCGCCGGATGGGTGGCCTCGTGGTGCGCGATGGCGGTGGCAGCGTTATGGGGGATGCGTCGTGGCCGCGAGAACTAGGCCCTGGTGGGCATCTTCAGTGCCGCGTTCGTGGTGCTGGCAGTGTCGTGGTGGATGATGCAGCCCAGCCAGGACCGCGACTGGGCCGACGATGTCGCCCAGCGTCTGCAGCCGCAGGTGCACGGCAACATCGTCACCCTGCACAACGTGCGCAACTTCGATTGGCGCAGCGAGACCGACTATGAGCCGCATTGGGAGACGCGCCACTACGATCTGAAACGCCTGGTCAGCGCGGATCTTGCGCTCTCGTACTGGATGGGCCCGGCGATCGCGCACACGCTGGTGTCGTTCGGCTTCGACGACGGTTCGCACGTGGTGTTTTCGCTGGAAATCCGCAAGGAACGTGGCGAATCGTTTTCTGCGTTGGGTGGATTCTTTCGTAGTTTCGAAGAAACCCTGGTCGCCGCCGACGAACGCGACATCCTGCGCGTACGCACCAACGTGCGTGGCGAAGACATGTACCTGTATCGCCTGGCGATTCCCAAGGCCGGGCTGCGCCGCATGTTCATGGGATATGTGGAACTGGCCAACCAACTCGATCGCAAGCCGGCGTTCTACAACACGCTCACCAGCAACTGCACCACGATCGTGTTTGCGCTGGTGCGGCAACTGCAGCCCACGCTGCCGCTGGATCATCGCCTGCTGCTGTCCGGCTATGTCGACGAATATGCCTACGACCACCATGGCCTGATGCCCGGTTATCCCTTCGCCACCTTGAAGCAGCGCGGGCATTTCACCGCGCGCGCGATCGCCGTCGACAAGGCCACGGATTTTTCTGCGCGCATCCGTGCCGGCATGCCGTTGGCACCGGCGCCAGGCGCAACAGCGATCACGCCGCGATGATGCCGCGCATGCCCCGATCTCGTGCCGCTGCATTCCTGGCGGGAGTGCTGGCAACTATGTGGTTGAGCGGCTGCGCCATGGTGACCGTGCAGTCGCGCAACAGCGGCGACTACATCGCGCAAACGCGGGGCGATGTGCTGAGTACCGGCCAATTGAGTCAGTCCGGCAGCGAGACCTTGCAGGTTGCCGGCTTGCAGCCCAAGGCCTGCCGCGCTGCGCCGCTACCGTGCCTGCAGCAGCTCACCAGTGAGGCCGGTATCGGCGATGAGCGGCGCTTGGCCACGCAGGCAGAACTGTGGACCGCGCGGGCCATCGCACTGAGCGGGCGCAACCCCGCCACGATGAGCGATGCCGCGGTGGAGGCCTGGCTGGAAGCGGCGCGGCATGCGTATGCGTACTTGTTTTTCACCGCGCGTGCGCCCAGCGCGCGGGCGTTCGAGAACCGCCAGTCGCAGGTGCGCGATTACTACAATTACGCCGTGCAGCAGGTGGTGGAGCGCTTGTTCGCACGCGCGCAGCAAGCCGGGCAAGCCACCCCGGCATCCACCGCGGTCGGGCGCTGGCAGCTCGACGTCGATTTGTCCGCCTATCGGCTGCCGGGCGACGGCAATACACCGCGTGCGATCTTTGCCGCTTCGGCGCTGCGCTTCAATGGCCTGCGCAGCACCTACCGGCGCGATGGATTCGGCGCCGAGCTGGTCGCGGAAGTGGACCCGCAAGTGGTTGGCGACCCCGCTGGGCTGGCGTTGCAGCAGGCCGTCGCGGCGGGTGCAGCGCCCGATCGCCCGTTACCGACGTTCAGCGAAATGCCGTACGCGCCGGCAACGATATTGCTGCGTTTTGAGGGCCAGACGCTCGCTGAGGTGTTACGCAGCCACCTCGCTACCTTGGTGCCGTACGACCCGTATCGCCAGAACGAAGTGGTGCTGCATGGCCAACGCGTGCCGCTGGCAGGCAACTTCACTGCCGCGTATGGATTGTGGCTGGCCAAATCCGGATTTGCGGAGCAGTCGCTGCGGTCGATGCTGGGCAGCGCACGCGGTATCGATCGTCCGCACCTGTATCTGATGCAGCCCTACGATCCCGACCGACGCGTACTGCTGATGCTGCACGGTCTGGCCAGCAGCCCGGAGGCATGGGTCAATGTGGCCAATGAAGTGATGGGCGATGAAACGCTGCGCCAGCGCTACCAGATCTGGCAGGTGTATTACCCGACCAACGCGCCGATGGCGATCAACCGTGCGGAAATTCAGTCGCTGGTGGAACGCAGCCTGCAGCACTTCGATCCGTCCGGCAGCGCGATCGCCTCGCACGAGATGGTGTTGGTCGGGCACAGCATGGGTGGGGTGATCGGGCGTCTGCTGGTGTCGTCCTCTGGCGAGCGGTTATGGGATTCCCTGCTGCAGAACTACCGGCTGGACGGCGAACGCGGCGCGCGTATCCGCGCCAAATTGTGGCCGTTGCTGCACTTTTCGCCGATGCCGCAAGTGGACCGCGCCATCTTCATTGCCGCGCCCCATCGCGGTACGCCACTGGCCGAGGGCGGGCTGGGGCGGTTTGTCGGTAAATTGATACGCCTGCCGGGCGCGTTGCTGGATCGCTTCGGCGATGTGATGCAAGACCTGGCCAACAGCGAACGCGACGATCCGGGCGGCGCTCCCCGCCGCAAAGGCCGCGCGCTGGTACCCACCAGCATCGACAACCTGCGCGACACCGATCCGTTCGTGCGTGCCACGATGGATCTGCCGATCTCTCCAAAAGTGCAGTACCACACCATCATCGGGCGCGAGAAACCGCAGATGCCGCTGGCCGATTCCGACGACGGCCTGGTGCCGTATCGCAGCGCGCATCTGGACGGCGCGGCCTCGGAACTGGTGGTGACCTCCTGGCACAGCGTGCAGGAAACGCCGCAGGCCATTCTGGAGATTCGTCGCATCCTGCATGTGCAGTTGCAGGCAGAGCAGCAGGCCGCGAACGCGCCGGGCCGCTAGGCTGCCGGTCGGGCGGCTGCAGTTCCGCGTGCTCCACCGGCGGCACCGGCATGCAGCCTGCAAGCCCGCGTCTTAGCGCCATGTTGACCGCGCGCATGCTATCAGGCGGGTCTGGTACAGGCTCGAACAAGGAAGAGGCGATGCGCAAGCTGTCGGCGATGTTGTGGGTACCGGTGTTGTTGGCCGGATGCGGGCGTGGCGAAGCTCCACAGGGTGCAACCACTGCTGCCAGTGCAACGGCCGCTGCACCGCTGCAGCCTGCAGGCACGTCCCAAGCTGCGGTGGCCGCCGAACAGGCCGCACCGGAATTTCCGGCCATCCCCACCATCGTGGTGCCCGAGATCGTTGGCGTCACTGCCGCGCAACGTGCATTGGAAGCATCGCTGCAGGACATTCTCGACCCGATCGAAGGCGTCAGCGTCGCCCCGGCACGCTGCGGCGATGGCGGTACCCTGATCACCGATGCCGGCATCACCAGCGTCGACGCCAACGGCAACCTGGTGCGCAATGGCGAGGGCGGCCTGTTCGATCTCAAGGCCGACGGCAGTGGCACCGCCAACTTCGAGGGCGGGTTGGTCAACGTCAATGCCGACGGCAGCGGCACCATCAATGCGACCGGCGACGGTGGGTCCGGTGGGGCGCTCATCGATGTGCAGTCCGATGGTGGCGGCACCTACAACGGCCCGGCCGGCTTGATCAGTCTGGACGGCAAGGGCGCCGGCACCTGGAACAGCGAAAAGAGCGGGCTTGTCGACAATCGCGGCGATGGCAGCGGCACCTGGAACGGGCCACGCGGGCTGGTCACCATCAACGCCGACGGCTCGGGCACCTGGAACGGTCCCGATGGCCTGGTGCAGAACCACGGCGACGGCACCGGCACGGTTGGTACGCCGCCGCGCGAAGTCCGCATGCCGCCGCTACCGAAAGTGCCGCCGGCAGGCCGCTTCCCGCCGCTGCAAAAGTTCGCACCGTCCGGCGCACCCTGCGGCTACCTGATCACCTTGAACGACCGCATCCTGTTCGACTTCGACAAGTCCGACATCCGCCCCGACGCGGCGCGCGTGCTCGACACCCTGAGCGCCGCACTGAGCAAGGTCACGGCAACGGACATGCAGGTGCGCGGGCACACCGACGCCAAGGGCAGCGATGATTACAACCAGGCGCTGTCCGAGCGCCGCGCAGTCGGCCAACGCAAAGGGCTATGGCGAATCGCAGCCGGTGGCGCCCAATACCGTCAACGGCCAGGACAATCCAGGCGGGCGGCAGCTCAATCGACGGGTGGAGATCTTCCTGCGGACCTGACGCAGGCGCGCGGCGGGAGGGCGCTTGACCGCACGGTACGGGCTGCCTTGCGTGCCACCGTGATGCGTGTCGGTCGCAGGCTGGCGGGTGGCCGAAGGCCGCCGACCACAGCTGCCGTTTGCACGTGCGCAATCGTCGGATGATTTTAGATGCGTGTCTGCGCCACCACCAGGGTCCATGCATCCACGGTCCGTGCATCGCATCGCTGACGCATGCCCTGTTGTTGGTGGGTGTACGCGCCAGGCAGGCAGCGCACACCTTTGACAAATTTCGCCTCCATACGGCAACGACTGTGCCGACTTGCGCATGCGTCGCGCGCATTTGTCATGTTCGCAAACACGGTCACCAAACTGACATACCGCATCACCACCATGCGCGGCGCCTGCTCGCAGGTGTGATGCAGTTCCGCCTTCGCTGGCTGCGTCGCTTCCCCACATTCGCGGCGGCGCAGCCTTGGCGCGCTGCTGCATTCATCGGATCCAATCATGATCGTTCGCTGTCCGCTGTTGCGTCCTTCGCGGTTGTCGCAGGCGCTGTGCTTATCGTTGTGCGCCCTGTGCGGCCATGCCGCGGCCCAGGAGACGCAGGCCACTACGCCTGCGCAGGGCGAGATGGCCACGCTGGACAAGGTCACCGTCGCGGCCACGCGCTATAACGCGACCGACATGCAGATGGCCGCCACCAATACCGTCAACGTGTTGTCGGCCGACGATCTCAAGACCACCGCCGTGCACAATGTCGCCGAAGCGCTGGGCCTGATGCCGGGCGTCAACGTGATCAATACCGGGCAGTCGTATTTCGGCGGCATCGACGGCGCCGCGCGCGGTGAAGGCATGTTTTCATCGGTACGCGGCCTCAATGCCGAATACAACGTCAACCTGATCAATGGCATCAACGTCGCCCAAGGCATGCCGTACAGCCGCGGCGTGCAATTGAGCCTGCTGCCGCCCTCGGGCCTGCAGACCATCGTGTTGAACAAGACCTCCACCGCCGACATGGACGGCGATGCGATCGGCGGCACCATCGATTACCGCACGCCCAGCGCATTCGATTCACCCGATCGCCAGGGCGGCAGCGTGACCTTGAGTGGACGCCTGGAAAGCCGTGCACGCGACTACGGCGATTCCGGGCTGGGCAGTGGCGCAGCTGGCGATTGGCATGCGCGTTTCGGCAATGCCGGGCAGTTCGGCGTGTCGGTCAGTGCGTATTACGACGAGCGCCATTTCGTGAACAGCGAAGTGGCCTCTGCCTCGGCGGCACGCAACGATGGCGCATGGAAATTCGCGCGTGCCGATGCCAGCGGCAAGCTGGCCGCTGGCGCCGACCCGCAAGAGGTCTTGCAGAGCACCGGCGTCAATATCGGTTACTCGCAGGGCGACACACGCCGCTACGGCGGCAACGCGGCCTTCGATTGGCGCGTGGATCCCAGCTTGCATCTGTATGCACGCATGACCTATGCCTTCGCCAAGACCGAGCAGAACACCGGCTACACGCAGTTCGTGCCGGCCAGTGTCAGCTTCACCCAGATCGGCAGCAGCGGCGTGTATCAGCCGCAGATCAACCGCGTTGCAGTACGTTACTGGTACGAAACCAACCCCGAGCAGGCCGACCTTGCCACCGTGCAGTTCGGCGCAGAAAAACAGCTTGGCCATTGGACGTTCGCACCGAACATCTTCTACGGCACCGGCAATAACGACCGCCCGGATCATGTGGAAATCTCCGCGCGCAACGACCAGTACAGTTCGACCAACTTCGCCTATGGCGCCAACCGTTTCATCAGCTACGACGGCGACGGTTTCCCGATTCCCTTGCTCACCCCGGCCATGCAGGCGCAGGCCTCGGACGTGGGCAGCCTGTATGCGCGGCGTACCGGGCAGATTTCCAAGCAATACAGCGGCCAGGACAAGGGCGGCGGCAAGTTCGACGTGGCATATGACTTCGATGCGGGGCTGCTTAGCCGCATTGCCTTTGGCGTGAAGTATGTCGACAGCTCGCGCAGCTTCACCGACCGCGATTGGACCAATGCCAAATACACCGATGGCACCTTGCTGCGCGATACCGGCCTGATCGCGCAGCGCTACGATGCGGTCTATCCAGGCCAGTACGCGTTTCCCACCGTGCGCCTGAGCAATGCTGCGCTCAACGACCTGATCGCACGCACGCTCACCCCCGCCAGTTTCGACAGTTGCGGCCAGTTGGCCATCAACAACCTCAACTGCAACACCATGCGCGCGACCGAAGCGGTGAGCGCTGCCTATGCAATGGCCACCTTGCGCACCGGCAACTGGGAAATCCTGCCGGGCGTGCGCTTCGAACACACCGCCATCACCAACACGTTCTGGGCGCAGCCGGCCGCCATCAACAGTGCCGAGCAGATCGGCGCATTCGCCAATAACCACACGCGCTACAACGTCGCCTTGCCCAGCGTGTTCGTCAATTACCGGCCCGATGGCGATGGCGCGGTGTATCGCGGCTCGGTATGGACCAGCTACACGCGTCCGGCCTTCGTGCAGCTAGGCGGCGGCCGCTCCACCGACATCTCCAGCGATGGCCAGACCACCATCACCGAAGGCAACCCGGACCTGAAACCGATCAAGTCGCTCAACGTGGACCTGTCGGGCGAATGGCAGAACGACAGCGGCGGCCACGCCATGTTGGCCGGCTACTACAAGCGCCTCACCGACTACATCTACGAAAGCGGTTCGAACGCCGCCAATGCCGGCGAAAGCCAAAGCGGCAATCTGCGTTTCGTGCGTCCGCAAAACGGCGGCGACGGCCGCGTGCTGGGCATGGAAGCAGCCGTGCGGCAAACCTTCCAGGGCCTGCCCGCACCGCTGGACGGCTTCGGCATCGGTGCCAATATCACCCGCCAGACCACGCGCGTGGACCTGGGCGAAGAAGGCTTCGCACACGAACGTATCCAGAACGCGCCGAACCTGCTCGCCAATGCGGAGCTGTTCTACGAAAAGGGGCCGTGGTCGGTGAACCTGAGCTATCACTACTCCGGCGAATACGTGTCGGTGTACGACTATCTCAACCAGGGCGCAAACTGGGACAACCTGTGGATCAAGCCGATCACCCGGGTGGACCTGCATCTGGGCTTTGCGCCAAACGATCACCTGCGCGTGGATCTGTCGGTGGCCAACCTCACCAAACAGCACAGCTATTGGGCGCATGTTGGCCATGACACCGATGCGATTTCCGACATCGTCGATTCCGGCATGACCAGCCTGTTGACCGCCAAGTATGTGTTCTGATCGCGTACGATTCGCATGCGACGACCTTCCAGGCGCGCAGCAAGATGCAGAGGTCACGACGGACGCGCGGCATCGCGCAGACCGTGCATGCGCTTGCGATGGAAGCGAGCAGTGGGCATTGCAACGCGCGTTGTCGGCCAGCGGTGGGGAGCCGCGATGGGCCGCCCGCGTTGTCGTGCGCATAGGTGCCGCGATGGGGATCGCGGCACCTACGCGGCAGGCCAGACGCGAGCAGGGCGCCGGTATTGCACCGAGGTCCGGCACGCCCCGTGGCACGCCGGTTGCTACCGGCAGTGTGCTGTGCGTGGTATTGGCGGCTGCGTTGGCGTTGGGCGGCTGCACCACGTCGATCCCGAGCGTGTCCACCGCGCGCGGCTCCACAGCGCACGGTGGCGATCAGCCGACGGGCATCGCCGGCAAACAGGTGGGCACCGGAGCGCCGGCATCCAAGCAGGCCGCGCAACTGGAGCGCGTGGTGGTGATATTCCGGCATGGCGTGCGCGCACCGCTGCAAGGCGAGGCCGCCGCCGCGCACTATGCCGACCAGCCCTGGCCGCAGTGGTCCACGCCTGCCAGCCTGCTCACTCCGCATGGTCGCCAAGGCGTGCGCTTGAGTGGCGAGTACCTGCGTCAGTGGCTGGTGCAGCAGGCGTTGTTGCCGGGCAACGGTTGCCCCGCACCTGACAGTGTGTCGGTGTGGGCCAATACCGATCAACGCACCATCGAGAGCGGCGCACTGCTGGCTGGCGCGCTTGCACCCGGCTGCGGCCTCGTGGCCGGGCATCGGGACGCTGGCAGCAACGATCCGCTGTTTCGACCGATCGAAGCCGGCACGGTGCCGTTCGATGCGGCGGCAGCGGTCGCATCGATCCAGCACCAGACCGGTGGCCCTGCCGCCCTGCTGCAAGGCCATGCTGCCGAGCTGCAGGCACTGCAGCAGATTCTGGGCTGCGCGCGGACGCCGTGCGAGTTTGCGCAGATGCCGTCCACGCTGACGCCGTCGGCCAACGGGCGCGGGCTTAAATTGGGTGGACCAATTGACCTGACCTCCGGCACCGGCGAGGTGTTGCTGCTGCAATACGCAGAGGGCCTGCCGCTGTCGCAGGTCGGTTGGGGCCGCGCGACGCCCGAGCGCCTGGCCCAGGTCTCACGCTTGCATGCATTGCTGTTCGATGTTTACGCACGGCCGCACTACATGGCCTCGCGGTCGGGCGCACCGCTGGCGCGCGAGGTCTTGCAACGTTTCGGCGACGCGCAGGCGCCGAAGGTCTCGGTGTTCGTCGGCAGCGACACCCACATCGCCGCATTGAGCGGCCTGCTGGATGTGCATTTCCATCTGCCCGGCTACGGCGCCGACGACCCGCCACCGGGCGGCGCATTGGTGCTCGGCCTTTGGCGCGAGAGCGACGGCCGCCAGCTCGTGCGCGCCCGTTACCTGGCGCAATCGCTGGATCAACTGCGCACGCTGGCACCGCTGGATCTGGCCCATCCGCCGCTGCAGCAGGACCTGTCGCTGGGCTTGTGCGCTCCGGGGCAACGCATGGCCTGCCCATTGGCGGATTTTGCGATGGCGCTAGAACAGCAGTTACAGCTCGATCGGTAGCGACAGGTTCGCGACCGCTGTTCTGCGGTGGTCCACATGGCATGTGGCTTCGCCCGTACCCTCACCCCAACCCCTCTCCCGTGGGGAGAGGGGCTTGAGCAGCGGGTGGCGTCGTTGTCCCTTCTCTCGCAAGGCGGGAGAAGGT
The DNA here is from genome assembly GCF_008639345.1 of Xanthomonas phaseoli pv. dieffenbachiae. NCBI lineage: Bacteria > Pseudomonadati > Pseudomonadota > Gammaproteobacteria > Lysobacterales > Lysobacteraceae > Xanthomonas > Xanthomonas phaseoli. The sequence continues at coordinate 837,880 of NZ_CP041380.1, forward strand.
GCCCCGTAGGGGCGGATGAGGGCGCGTGCGCAGCCACGTGCGATCGGGCAGGTGAGTGGCTTTGCCCGAACCCTCACCCCAACCCCTCTCCCGTGGGGAGAGGGGGCTTGAGCAGCGGTGGCATCGTTGTCCCTTCTCCCGCAAGGCGGGAGGTGCCCCGTAGGGGCGGATGAGGGCGCGTTCGCAGTCTCGTGCGATTCGGCAGGTGACTGGCTTCGCTCCGTACCCTCACCCCAACCCCCCTCCCGTGGGGAGAGGGGCTTGAGCGGCGGTGGTGTCGTTGTTCCTTCTCCCGCAAGGCGGGAGAAGGTGCCCCGTAGGGGCGGATGAGGGCGCGTTCGCAGTCTCGTGCGACTGGGCAGGTGAGTGGCTTCGCCCCGTACCCTCACCCCAACCCCTCTCCCCTCGGGGAGAGAGACTCTATTTCGTCACGCCCGTACGCGTGCGGGTCCGCCGTTAGCCGAAGCCTTCGCAACCTGCCACTTCCTGGCGTTGGGCAACCCACCGACAACCCCAAAAACGCAACTGGGCCGCATCAGCGGCCCAGTCGTTACGCGTCTACCTGGCTCCCGCAGGAGCGGGGCGATTATTTCAGCTTGGCGGCGGCACGCAGGGCGTCGGCGCGGTCGGTCTTTTCCCACGAGAACGAGGTCGCGCTGTGCTGCGCGCCGGTGCCGTCGGTGTAGGTGAAGTCATTCGGCTTGCGGCCGAAGTGGCCGTAAGACGCGGTCTGCTGATACATCGGGTGGATCAGGTCGAGCATCTGGATGATGCCGAACGGACGCAGGTCGAAATGCTTGCGGATCAGCTTTTCGATCTGCTCGTCAGCGATCTTGCCGGTGCCGAAGGTGGTGACCGAAATCGAGGTCGGCTCGGCCACGCCGATGGCGTAGGAGACCTGCACTTCGCAACGGTCGGCCAGACCCGCGGCCACCACGTTCTTGGCGACATAGCGCGCGGCATAGGCAGCCGAACGGTCGACCTTGGACGGATCCTTGCCGGAGAACGCGCCGCCACCATGACGGGCCCAGCCGCCGTAGGTGTCGACGATGATCTTGCGACCGGTCAGGCCGCAGTCGCCCACCGGGCCGCCGATCACGAACTTGCCGGTCGGGTTGATGTGGAACTTGGTGCCCTTGTGCAGCCACTTGGCCGGCAGCACCGGCTTGAGGATTTCCTCGCGTACCGCTTCGATCAGGTCCTTCTGCTTCACGCCCGGGTCGTGCTGGGTCGACAGCACCACCGCATCGATCGCCGTCGCCACGCCATCTTCATAGCGCAGGGTGACCTGCGACTTGGCGTCCGGACGCAGCCAGGACAGTGCCGAGTTCTTCTTCTTGCGGATCTTGGCCTGCTGCTCGACCAGGCGGTGCGAGAGGTGGATCGCCGCCGGCATGAAGCTGTCGGTTTCGTTGGTGGCATAGCCGAACATCAGGCCCTGGTCGCCGGCACCCTGCTGCTCGGGGTTCTTGCGATCCACGCCCTGGTTGATGTCCGGCGACTGCTTGCCGATCAGGTTGAGCACGCCACAGGTCTCGCCGTCGAAGCCGACGTCGGAGCTGTTGTAGCCGATGTCCAGGATCACCTTGCGGGTCAACGCTTCCAGATCGATCCAGGCACTGGTGGTCACTTCGCCGGCCACGATCGCAACGCCGGTCTTGACCATCGTCTCGCATGCCACGCGGGCGCGCTTGTCCTGGGCCAGGATGGCGTCCAGCACTGCGTCGGAGATCTGGTCGGCGATCTTGTCCGGATGGCCTTCGGAGACCGATTCGGAGGTGAACAGGTAGCTGGACATCAGGCTTATATCCCTTAATTCGGATGAAAAGATGGGTGCGGATGATACACGCCCCGTGTGTCGGTTGCATTGTGCGCCTGAATGGATCGCTTTGGGGTTAAGCCGAGATCGGTCCCCCTACCGGACGCCTGCGCCTGTGCGTTGCCCATGACGATTCGCTGCCCAGCGATGCAGCGGTGCCGGCCGGCGGCATGCCGCATCAACCATCCCGATCCGTGCATGTGCGGCCTGCTAGCATCGGCCGATGGATTCATTGACCCAGATCGTTCTTGGCGGCGCCATCGCTGCCGCCATCGCGCCGCCCGGACAGCGGCGTGCCGCCTTGTTGGCCGGCGCGGCACTGGGCACCTTGCCCGACCTCGACGCGCTGGCCTTGCTGCCGCTGACCGACGACCCGGTCACCCTGATGACCGTGCACCGCAGCGTCAGCCATTCGTTGTTCGTGCTGCCGCTGGTGGGCTGGTTGATCTGGTGGCTGTTCCGCCGCTACGGCAATGGACGCGTGGCCAGCGCACCCACGCGCTGGTTCTGGGCGATCCAGCTGGCCTTGATCACGCATCCGCTGCTGGATGCGTTCACTGTCTACGGCACCCAGCTGTGGTGGCCGTTGCAGCCGCATCCGACGATGTGGTCGAGCATGTTCATCATCGACCCGGCCTACACGTTGTGGCTGTTGCTCGCCTGTGCGGTGGCCTGGTTTGCGCGTGCGCGCCCGCTTGCGCAACACGTGTTGGTGATCGGATTGGTGGCGAGCACCGCGTATCTGGGTTGGTCGTTGATTGCCAAGCAACTGGTCGACCGCCAGGCCGACCGTGCGCTGGCGGCGATGGGCCTGGCCGATGCGCCGCGGTTCTCGGTCCCGATGCCGCTCAACACCTTGCTGTGGCGCGTGGTGGCGATGACGCCCAACGGCTATGTCATTGGCGAGCGTTCGCTGGTGGCCGACACCGGCCCGATGCACTTCCGTGGGTTTTCCAGCAACACCCAGGCCTTGGGCGAAGTGGCCAGCTTCGATTCGGTACGTCGGCTGACCTGGTTCAATCGCGGCTTCATGCGTGCGCGCCTGGTCGACGATGACCTGATGCTCAGCGACCTGCGCATGGGCCTGGAACCGGACTACAACTTCAACTTCGTGGTGGCCCATCGCGACAACGGAACCTGGCAGCCGATCGTGCCGCGGCAGGTGCAGGCGGCATACCGTGCGCCGGTGGCCCGCGATCAGATCGGCGCGGTGCTGGGGCAGATGTGGCATCGCATCTGGCACGAACCGCGCAGCACCGTGCTGACCGGCGGCCTGGAACATATCGGCCCCCCGGTCGCCGCGCCCGCATCGGCCACTCAATAGACCGTGGCGCGCGCCTGCACGAACGAATAGAAAAACACGGCGTCCGGGTCGCTGTGCACCTGCGCCAGCTCGCGGTGCATGCCCTCCACGGTGGCGGCCTCGACCGCGCCGGCCTGCAGTAATTGGTCGGCCGCCGAGAGCAGCACTTCTTCCCAGAACCCGATCATGGTCTTGCGCCGGCCCGGTTCGCGGTTGTCCAGGTGCAGCGTCTTGATCTGGGTGTGCACATCGCGAAACCCCCCGGCCAGCAGCAGGTTGCCCAGCTTGGCGCCGACGAACGGGTCGCCGCCCTGGTCGTGCTGGAAATCGTTGAAGGCCATCCAATAGCGCCACAGGTTGGGCGAATACGGATGCAGCAGGAACGAGGCATTCATCACCTCGGTCACATACACCGGCGAGCCGGGCAGCAGCACGCGCCGCACTTCGTTGAGTACGCGCGCAGGCGAGGGCACGTGTTCGAGCACCCAGCACAGAAACGCCGCATCGAACTGGCGCGCTTCGAACGGCAGGTCGCTGGCATCGGCCTGTTGCAGGGTGTAGCGCGCGCGGCACCATGCCAGCCGCTCGAGGTTTGCGCGTGCCGCGCCCAGTTGCGCTTCGCTCAAATCCACGCCGGTGACATGCAGCTCGGGAAAACGGCGCAACAGGATTTCGGTCTGTGCGCCGACGCCGCTGCCCACTTCCAGCAGGCGCCGCGCGCCGCTGTAGTCGATCTCATTGAACAGCGTGGTTTCCAGCAAGCGTGCCTGTTTGAGCAGACGCGCCTGTTCGGTGGCGGAAAAGCCGTGCAGATAGGTCGGGGTGTCGCTCGGTGCGCTCATGCGTGCGGCTCCAGCAGGACAGAAAACCTCAGGCAGCGTCCGATAGTGCGGGCGGTACGCCGGCGATCAAGGCATCGAAGTAATCGCGCGTCAGCGTCAACTGCGCATCGGGGGTTTCGGCGCGATTGACCACCGCCCGGAAGTCGGCGCTTTGCGGATGGTCCTTGGCATACCACCCCAGATGCTTGCGTGCGATGCGCACGCCCTGCGGTTGGCCATAAAACGCGTGCAGTGCTTCCAGGTGGCCGAGCAAGGTGTCGCGCACGAACGCCAGCGACGGTGGCGGCAATACCTCGCCGGTGGCCAAGAAATGCGCCACTTCGCCGAAGATCCACGGGCGGCCTTGCGCGGCGCGGCCGATCATCACCGCATCGGCGCCGGTGTCGCGCAGCACCTGGGCGGCTTTCTGCGGCGAGTCGATATCGCCATTGGCAACCACCGGGATCTGCAGCGCGGCCTTGATCTGCGCAATCGTCGCGTACTCGGCGCTGCCGGTGTAATGCTGGTCGCGGGTGCGCCCGTGTACGGCGAGCGCGGCGATGCCGCAGTCCTGCGCGATCCGCGCGATGGTCGGGCCGTTGCGGTGGTCGCAATCCCAACCGGTGCGGATCTTCAACGTCACCGGCACGTTCACTGCCTGTACCACCGCGGTCAGGATGCGCGCCACCAGGTCTTCATCGCGCATCAACGCCGAGCCGGCCCAGGCGTTGCAGACCTTCTTGGCCGGGCAACCCATGTTGATGTCGATCAACTGCGCACCGTGGTCGACGTTGTAGCGCGCTGCCTCGGCCAGTTGCTGCGGCTCGGTGCCGGCGATCTGCACGCTGATCGGGTCCGGCTCGCCGGCGTGGTCCATGCGGTGCAGCGATTTGCGCGTGCCCCAGAAACGCGGGTCGGAAATGGTCATTTCCGACACCGCCAGGCCCGCGCCCAGCCGCTTGCACAGCAGCCGGAACGGCTTGTCGGTGACGCCCGCCATGGGCGCGAGGATCACCTTCGGAGCGATGGAGTAGGGGCCGATCTGCATGGCGCTAGTGTAACGTCAGCGGTGACAGCCCTTCGTACCGCCAACCCTGCGGCGGCCGGGCAGGCACTGCCGCAGGTATGGCCTACTGCGAGACGGCCAAATTATCCAGGTACAGCTTGGCCTGGGTGCCGGCGCTGGCGCGGTACTCGACCACGTTATCGCCGGCATTCAAGGTTGCCGTCAGCGGACTGCTGGCCCAGTCGCTGGCCGAGCTGGTCTGGGCGAAGGCCGGAGTGCCGACACGCACGCCGTTGACGTACAGGTCCACGGTGGCGACGCTGGCGCCCGGTGCGGAATAGCGCGTGGCCAGCGTGTAGGTTCCGGCCTGCGGCACGTTGATGGTGGTCCGCAGGCGTGCGCCAGGGTTGCCGCCGAAGTCGACATATCCCAAGCCCTGGAAATTGTGCACCGTGCCGGAGACGCCATTGGGGACCAGACTGCCGATGCGCAGGAAGTCGAAGTTCTCCGCTTCGTATTGCCGCACACCGGTATAGGCGGGTGGCGCGGCAGGCGCCTGCAGTGCAGTCACCGGCGTAGCGCTTGCGCGCCCGGTGGCCGCGCCGGAGCACTGGATGGTGATATCCAGCGGCCCGTTGTGGGCGACGTTCAGAGTCAGAACCCCGTTACTGGGTGTGGCGGTCACACTACTGGCCCGGTGCTCGCCGCGATCGGTAAACGTATAGCTCGGCGTGCTGCTGGCGCCGCTGATGGCGATGGTGTCGGTCTTGAGCGGGCCGGTCTCCGAGTCGAAATTGGTCAGGTAGATCGACACCGAGTTGGCGAACTCCTTGACCACGCCGGTGGTGTAGGGGCCATACGTCATGCTGAGCGCGGCGCAACTGTTGTACTTGAGGTTGAACGCACCGCTGGTGGCCTTGTTGGTCTTGTAGGGGTTGTAGGTGACCCAGGTGTTGTCCTGGCGCCCGACGTAGAGGTCGCCGGTGGATTCCTGCGGGAACAGCGCATTCAATTCCTGGGTCTTGGCGGCGATGGAGGGCCAGCGGCTGTCGTATGCGCTGCGCTTGATCTGTACCGGGAAGGACTTGGCCAGGTCGTCGTTCAACTGCCACACGGTGGGGATGGCGGGGTAGCGTCCGCTCTTCTTGTACCAGCTGTGCTGGTTGAGATAGGTGCCGTCGTCATCCATCAGGTAGAGACCGGAGAACAGCGTCTCTGGCGTCGCGTACACGGCACGGTCGTTACCGGTGGTGACATCGTCGACCACCACCACCTTGGTCCGATCGATCACCTGCTGGCGATTGAGGATGTGCAAGGTGCCGTCGAGGATCTTGCGGTAGACATCCATGTGGATGTTCTTGAACTGCGGGAAGAACTGCCAACGACGGGTGTTGTAGCCATCGGCGGTGGTGCCGTTGGGCAGGCTTTGCACGCTGTCGGTCCAGATCAGTTCCGGGCCGTCGAAGTAGGTTTCGCCGGTCAGCGCCAGGTGCTCGATCAGATGCGGTGCGCCCGCCGGGATCGGATAGGCGCTGCCATCGGCGGCGTACCAGCCGCTGCTGTCCGGACGGATGCCGTAATGGCCCGCGAATCCCGACAGGAACATGCCCAGGCTGACACTTTCGATGTCGTGGTAGCCATAGTTCATCGTGAACTTTTCTTCGATGATGAAGTTTTTGGCATAGCTGGTGAGCGAGGTGCGCAAGGCATCGTTACGCTTGACCATCGCCAGCGGATTGATGTTGGCGCCCCAGAAGCCGCCGGTGAAGCTCACCGCCAGATAGCCGCCGTACTTGTTGGTCAGCTTGAGCAGGTTGGCCCAATGCTCCCAGCGCTGCGCCGCCGACACCGAGCACGGTTGATCGAATCCCCAGAACTGCTCGGCATAGTTGAAGCCAAGGAAGTTCGGATAGTCGCGGAAGAATTCACCGTACACCGTCGATTCGAGATCGGTGCCGTTGGGATAGTCGGGGAAGTGGCTGAAGCCGCCGCTGGAAGGCTGGACCATCGCCCAGACGCCGTTGGCTGCCGCGGTCTTGATCCACGAGCGTGCCGTCTCGATGCCGTTCTCCACCTGGTTCCAGTTGCACTGATTGTTGGTGGCGCCGTTGTGACTGATCGAGAGCGAGATCAGCAGCACCGTGTAGGGGCGCAGGTCTGCAGGAATCAGATCGATGATCTTCTGCGGATCGACGGCGTTCCAGGTGTCGGCATGGATCACGAACATCGGCTTGTCGGGCGCGAGGCTGCGCCGGAATGCCGGGTCGGTACTGGCGCTCGCCGTTGCCGTGGACGCCTGCGTCGTGGCCGGCGGCATGGCGCGCGGGGCACTCACGGTGACCGTCGCCGCCGGCGATGGGGTCGCAGCGGCGCCGACATCGGCGGCATCCTCGCCGCCGCAGGAACTGAGTAGGCAGGGCAGCAAGACGCAGGGCAGCAGGAATGGCGAGCGCGATCGACGCAGGATCATCGGTTGTTCCGTTGAGCTTGGGAGGGGGCAGGGCCAGGCACACGCGTGACTGCATTGCGTGACGCGGTGGTGCGCCAGTCGACGATGCAGCCGCATCTCGGCAAGCCGCGCCGCCAGGAGCGTCCTCGCATGACAGCAGGCAATGGTCGTGGTGCGCCCGGTGGTGCGGCGATAGTAGGCAAGCGCAGACAACGCGCTAGCGCGTGCAGCCGGTCAGCGCGCTTTATGCGATGCGCTTTCGCTTTTCGAACACAGAAAACAGCGCTGGGTCACGTGGCGCTGCGATGGCGCAGCTGGTGGCGTGAGGTCGGCAGCAGCGCGTGCGCAGCGCGGCGAAAACAGACATGCAGTCATGGCAGTGTCACATCGCTCGGCGCGATGCGGTGCGACGCGACTCGACGCGGTAAGAGGCCGCTAGCCGCTAGCCGCAGTCATCGTTGGTACGAGAAATGCGCGCGCATGCTTGCAGAAAGCCAGGGCACGCCAGTGTGGGTGCGGTGTCGATGGCATGCGCCTGTGGCGCACGCCAATCGCAATGAGCCGCGGTCTCACTCGTCCGCGCGTAGCCGCGGCATCGATACCGCTGCACCTTCCACTTCGGTGGAGCGCGCCGCATAACGCGTGGCAAAGCGCACGTGGGTGGCGAAGCTTGCAGCCGGTACCTGCGCCAGCGAGGCAACCAGCGCACCGTTGAACGCGTCGCCGGCACCGGTGGTGTCGATGGTCTGCGCGCTTTCCGCACCCACGCGGTAATGCGCCTGGGTATCGCCGCACAGTTGTTCTTCGGCGTGCGAAATGAAGGCGCCCACCGCGCCCAGCGTCACCACCACGGTACCGCCCGGCAGCAGCTTGCGGCACAGCGAATGCAGCGTATTGCCGTCCAGCGCGGCGACGTCGTCGGCATTGATGCGCTCGCCGACATGGCGACCGAGCAGTGCGGCGAATTCGGTTTCGTTGGGCGTCAGCACATCCGAAAGCTTGAGCAGGCCAATCGAGGTCGGTGCATTGGCCGGTGCGGCATTGAGGACGGTGAGCACGCCGCATTCGTGCGCCAACGCCAGGGCAGACTCGACCGTCTCGGCCGGGGATTCCAGCTGCGCCAGCAGCACCTTTGCCGCAGCGACCAGCGGGCGTTGATTCTCGATGAAGGCCGGGCTCAACACGGCGTTGGCGCCGGCGCCGATCACGATGGTGTTGCGGCCATGCCCGTCGACATAGATGCCGCCGGTGCCGGTCGGTTCGTTGCTGGGCTCGGCGATCAGCGCAAAGCCGTCCTGCGCGGCCAGCGAGCGCGCCAGCGCACCACCGGCGTCATCGCCCAGTGCGCACAGGAAATGTGTCTTGGCGCCAGCACGTGCGGCCGCAACCGCCTGATTGAAGCCCTTGCCACCCGGGCCAGTGCTGTAGCGCCCGGCGATGGTCGCGCCCGGCACCGGCAAGGTATCGCAGCGCCACACGTGATCGACATTGAAGGACCCGACAACGACGACCGAACTCATAAATACCTTGCCTTGAATGACTGACTTGAATGACTGGATGAAACGCGGCGTGCAGTGATTAGACCGTCACGCCGATGAACCCGCACCGCCTCAACCGAAATGCGACAGCACACCGGCAATGGTAGCGGTCATGAAGGTGGCGATCGAACCGCCGAGCACCGCACGCAGGCCGAACTTGGCCAGATCGTGACGACGTTCCGGCGCCAGCCCGCCGATCCCGCCGATCTGGATCGCGATCGAGCTGAAATTGGCGAAGCCGCACAGCGCGTAGGTGGCGATCAGGCGGCCCTCGGCGCTCAGGCCCACGCCCGGCACTTCGCCCTTGACGATGCGCGACAACTCGCTGTAGGCGACGAACTCGTTGATCACCACCTTCTGGCCGATCAACGAACCGACCGTGGTGGCATCCACCCACGGGGTGCCGATCACCCAGGCGATCGGCGCCAGCACGTAGCCGAAGATCGTCGACAGGTTGGTCGGGCGGCCCAGCAGCGCGGCGGCGCCGGTGACCTCGCCCAGCCAGGTCAGCGGTGCGTTGATCAGCGCGATCAGCGCGATGAAGGCCAGCAGCATCGCGCCGATGTTCAGCGCCAGGCGCAGGCCGTCGCCGGCACCGGCCGCAGCCGCATCGATGACATTGCTGGTGGTTTTTTCCACTTCCATCTTCACCGTGCCGCGGGTCAGCGGAGTGCCGGTTTCCGGCACCAACAGCTTGGCGACCACCAGCGTGGCGGGCGCGGCCATGATGCTGGCGGCCAACAGATGCTTGGCATAAAACGCCTGCTGCGCCGGATCGCTGCCGCCGAGCATGCCGACGTATGCAGCCAGCACGCCACCGGCGATATGCGCCATGCCGCCGATCATCATCGTCAGCAGCTCGGACTGGGTCATCTTGGGGATATACGGGCGCACCGTCAGCGGCGCTTCGGTCTGGCCGATGAAGACGCTGGCGCACACGCTGGTGGTTTCCGCACCGGAAACGCGCATCACCTTGGTGATTGCCCACGCCATCGCACGCACCACCATCTGCATCACGCCCAGGTGGTAAAGCACGCCCATCAGCGCCGAGAAGAAAATGATGGTGGGCAGCACCTGGAACGCAAAGATGAAGCCGTAGCTGTCGATGTTCATCAGGTTGCCGAAAATGAAGGTGGACCCCTCATTGACAAAACTCAGCACCTTGACGAAGCCCTTGCCCAGCGCGTCGAACACGTCGCGCCCGCCCGGCACCAGCAACACCAGTGCGGCGAACGAAATCTGCAGGGCCAGACCGGTGGCGACCAGCTTCCAGTCGATCGCGCGGCGGTTGCTCGAAAACAGCCAGGTGATGCCGATGAGCACCGCCAGACCGAACAGGCCGAAACCGATCCTTCCCAAACCTTCGACCATTCCAATCCCCGGGCTGCTGATGGCAAAACGGGAAGCCTAGAGCAGGGGGTGACAGGGGGCAAGGCGAGGGGCATTCAGATGGCCTCGGTCGGCCCACAGACGAGAGGCGGCGGGCTCGGGCAGGCCCGCGTTGGCGCGCCGTGGGACCGTGCTTGCGCAAAGTCGGGAGTTCGCTTGGACGAGGTGGCGGCATTTCACAGCGTGGCGGCGCGGCTGGTGGCTGTCGTGGCCGCGCCCGGATGAGGTGTTCACCGTCATGCGTCAGCGTTCGGGGGAACTGCCGCGCAGCCTGCAGTGGCTGAAGCGCGTGATTCGATCTACTGCTGCGACTGCTACGGCTGTCGTTGCTGTATCCGCTTCATTGGGCGGGGTGTCTCTGGCGCAGATGGCCTGGGACTGTTGGCGTTTGTGCGCGAGTGCTGCTGACCGCTGCACGCATATCCGCCGGCGTCATGCGCTGGTGTATCCAGGCACGGTGCCGCATCCGGTGTCGGGGCACGCCGTCAATCCGTCCATGCGGCTGGCTGGCGCATGCATGCCACCAATGGCCCCGCCCTGGTTGCGACGCCACACGCTGGCGATTTTGCCTGTCGATCGGCAAGCAGTCGCTGCAGCAAGGCGTCGCGCCTGTCACCTGTGGATTGATGGTGACGCATCGCGCATGTAGGTGTGGAAACGCCCATGCAAGCCGAAGCATTCGGTGCAGGTAACCACCAACGGCAGACCAACACCGACGCAAGCACCGATCACGGTGCATGCGCAGTGCAGGCGGTGCTGCGAAGAGACAGTCGATCCGAGGAGAGGCCGATGCACCGCGCCGTACACGCCGCGCGCTGTGCCTGCCCGACTACACTGCGCACTCCGGTCCGGGGCAGGTGCCCTGGAGGTTGTGGGAGTTCGCCATGCTTTACCGTCGTCTGGGTTCCACCGGGCTGCAGCTATCGGCCTTGTCGTTCGGGGCCTGGGTCACCTTCGGCAAACAGATCGGGCGCAGCGAAGCGCGCAATCTGATTGCCGCCGCCTGGGACAACGGCATCAACTTCTTCGATAACGCCGAGGTCTACGCGCGCGGTCGCGCCGAGGAAGTGATGGGCGATGTGATCGCCGATCTGCGTTTGCCGCGCGATGGCTTTTGCGTGTCGAGCAAGGTGTTCTTCGGTGCGGTCGACAGCCCGCGGCCGACCCAGCGCGGGCTCTCGCGCAAGCATGTCACCGATGCCTGTCACGCCGCGCTCAAGCGCCTGCGCGTGGAGTACCTGGATCTCTATTACTGCCATCGGCCCGATCCGGAAACCCCGATCCAGGAAACCGTACGCGCCATGGATGCGCTGATTCGCCAGGGCAAGGTGCTGTACTGGGGCACGTCCGAATGGAGCCCCGCGCAGTTGCGCGAGGCCATCGCCATTGCCGAACGCGAACATCTGCATGCGCCGGCGATGGAACAGCCGCAATACAACCTGCTGCACCGCGAGCGGCTGGAGCACGAATACGCCCCACTGTGCGAGAACGGGCTGGGCACCACGATCTGGTCGCCGCTGGCCTCGGGCCTGCTGACCGGCAAGTACAACACGGGCGTGGAGGCCGACAGCCGGCTGGGCCAGCCTGGCAACCAATGGTTGCAGGACGAAGTGCTGGGCGCGCCTGAAGCGCGCCGGCTGGAGCGCGCCCGCGCGTTCTGTGCGGTGGCGGCCGAGCTTGGCCAGTCGCCGGCGCAGTTGGCCATCGCCTGGTGCCTGCGCAACCGGCATGTGTCCAGCGTGATCCTGGGCGCGAGCCGGGTCACGCAGCTGGAAGAAAACCTCGGTGGCCTGGACACCCTGGATCAGGTCGATGACGCCGGCTGGGCGCGGGTGGAGTCGAGCACGCGCTGAGCCTGGGTTGATCGAGTGCTGCGGTGGATGTCTTGTGGCGGTCGCCGCAGCTGAGAACAGCGACGCCATCGTTTTGATTTGTGCCATGAATCGAAAATCAGGAAACGATTTAAAGATCAGGTGCCTCAAATGAGAATGGCTCTTGATCATTAAATGAGAATGGTTATTATTTGTCTGGCCAACCGACTGGAGAACCAGATCATGACCGCTCACCCCGTGCTGCTTCGCTCCGAACCGGTCAATCTGCGCGACCGCGCCACGCCGCGTGCCGTGCCCGCCGAAGACCTCATCAGCAGCGAGGCGCTGCTCAAGGGCCGGCGTGAAGTGCTGATCCAGCACGGCGATCGCGTCTATCGCCTGCGCCACACCAGCAACGACAAGCTGATCCTGACCAAGTAATTCCAGCCACGAGCTGGGCTGCGCACAGCCATTGTGCGCAGCCGCTGCCGCAACGCTCATCGTGCGCCTTGAGTGCCGATGACGCGATCCTGCTCCGCGCGCAACGCTCGATGGCCATCGCATCCCATCTCGCCGCACTCGCTCGCTGCGTGTGCGCAAAGATCGCAGCGGGCGCTGCCGCCGCCGCCCGCCACTCAACTCCCTCTTCCCTGCCGCGCGCGGCCTATGCCGCAACGCGCGCTGCCGGGGACGCGTAAAGGTTCCTGATGATCCGCCTGCATCCGCTGGTGGTCGCGCTGTCGCTGGCGCTGCCTGCTATTTCCCTGTGTGCCCGTGCTGCCGAACACGATGCCGGAGCGGAGGCTGCGCGTGAGGTGCACGACTTCGAACGGCTACAGGTCACCGCCACACGCACCCAGCGCGCACTGGTGGATGTGCCCAGCACGGTGGATGTGATCGATCGCGAACAGCTCGACAACCAACTGGTGCGCGAACTCAAGGATCTGTTCCGCTACACGCCGGGCGTATCGGTCACCAGCACCAGCGGCCGCTTCACCGGTGCCAGCGGCATCCGCATCCGTGGGCTGGATGGCAACCGCGTGGCGATGTTGGTGGATAACGTACCGGTGCCGGACAGCTTCAGCTTCGGCAGCTATCTCAACGCCAACCGCAACTTCGTCGACCTGGAGACGCTCAAGCGCGTGGAAGTGGTGCGCGGACCGGCCAGTTCGTTGTACGGCTCGGACGCATTGGGCGGTGTGGTCGCCTTCGTCACCAAGGATCCGTCGGACTATCTGAGCGCCGCCAAGCACAGCTACGTCGGCCTGAAGTTCGGCTATGAAGGCGACTGGAACGGTCTGTTCGCCGGTGCCACCGGCGCGTTCGGTGGCGAACGCTGGAGCGGCATGGTGGCGGTGAGTCATCGCCAGGGCCAGGAGGCGCAAAACCAGGGCGATAACCGCAGCCGCGATTTCACCCGCACCGCGGCCAATCCGCAGCGCATCGATGGCCGCAGCGTGCTCGCCAAACTGGTGTATGCCCCAAGCGCGCAACAGCGCTTCAAACTCACGGTCGAAGGCAACGAAGACGACGGCAGCATCGATGCATTGACCGGCGTCGACACGCGTAGTCCGACGGCGTCGCTACGCATCCTGTCGCAGGAAGGGCGCGATCATCAGACCCGTGCGCGGGTTTCGCTGCGGCACGAAGTCGATGCGCTGGATTCCGTGTTGGCCAACGATCTGCAGTGGCAGCTGTATCGCCAGGACAGCGAGAGCCTGCAACGCACCAACGAACTGCGCGGCAACAACACGCGCCGGCATAACGAGCACACCTTCGATCAGCGTGTTTACGGGCTGCTGGTCAACGCGCATAAAGCCATCGACACCGACATACTCAGTCACCAGATCACCTATGGCCTGGATGGCACCTGGACCGATACGCGGGCCAAGCGCGACGGCTATTCGGTCAACCTGGCCAATGGCATGGTGAGCGAGCGCGTTGGTCAGGACGCGTTTCCGGTGCGCGATTTCCCGATGAGCGAAACCACCAAGCTGGGGTTGTATGCGCAGGACGAAATCGGCTTGCTCGATGGGCGCTTGTCGCTGACCCCGGGTGTGCGCGTGGATTATTTCCGCCTGTCGCCGCAGGTGGACGCCATCTTTCGCGAAGACAATCCGGGCGTGGCCGTCGAGACCATCGATCAAACCCAGCTCTCGCCCAAGTTCGGCGGGGTGTGGCGGTTCTCCGATGCATGGTCGGCGTACGCCAACTATGCGCATGGCTTCCGTGCGCCGCCGTACAACGACGTCAATATCGGCTTTACCAATCTGCAGGCGCGCTACACCGCCATCGCCAATCCGGACCTGAAGTCGGAAACCAGTCGCGGTGGCGAACTGGGGCTGCGTTTCAACGATGCGGTCGGCTATGTCGGGCTGGCCGTGTACTACACCGATTACCGCAACTTCATCGAATCGTATGCGCCGGCCGGTGTGAATGCCGACGGGCTGGCGCTGTTCCAATCGCGCAACGTGGACGATGTGGTGATCAAGGGCGCAGAAGCACGCGCGGGGATCGATCTGGGCGCGCTGGCCGGTTGGCAGGGTTGGTCGCTCAACAGCGCCGTTGCCTATGCAGAAGGCGACAACCTCACCGACAGCACGCCGCTCAACTCGGTCGACCCATTGCGCGGCACGCTCGGCGTGGCCTTCGACAGCGATGCCTGGGGGGCGGAATTGATCGGTACCTTGGTGGCCCGCAAACGGCGCCCGCAGCTGGATAGCTATTACGTACCGGCCGGCTACGCCACGCTGGATCTGATGGGGCATTGGGAATTCGCGCCCGGCGCCAAGCTCACTGTCGGCGTGTTTAATCTGGCCGATCGCCGTTACGTGGACTGGAACGCGCTACCCAACGGCACGCTGGCCAGCAGCACGGTGCTGGACCGCTTCACCGGCGCCGGGCGTACTGCCTCGGTCAGCCTGGCCGTGAGCTGGTAGCGGCCATGCCCAACCTCCGCGCAATCCCGTTGCCCCTGCATGCACGTGCTACCCGCGCGGCACTGCCGCGACCACAGCAGTTAGCGGCGCTGGGGACGGTGCTTTGCCTGTATCGGCCCACGTTGGGCAACGAACTGGATGGTTGGCAGCACGCAGTCGCTGCAGCCGCGTCCCGTCGGGTGGACAGCGATGGCGTGCACGAAAGTATCTGGTTCTTCGATGCGGCAGGACACTGCTGCTGGCGGCTCTGCCTGTTGCCCGACAGCGATTTCCTGGGCTGGGACCGCCTGGTCTCGCGACTGCCGCCACTGCCAATGGATACGCACGCGCTGGGCGTCGGCGAACGGCTATGGCGCCGGCTGGCCGGACGCATGCGCGGTGATGCATGGCGCGTGAGCGCACTACGCTTGCAGCCTGCGGCCAGCCGCGATCACCCCATCACCGCCAGCCTGGTCACTGTCTCTGCACTGGGCGCCGAGGTTGCTGCACGGCTGGCACGCGAAGAGGGTATCGACGGCCGCGTGCTCGTGGACGACTGTTGCTGCGCCCGCGCTGCGGCACTGCGTACTACCGCTGCAAACGCATGCGGTTCCGATCCCACCGACATGACGACGTCGCTGCTGCGCTTGCGCCGTTGACCTCCCCACGGTCACAACCGAGAGTTCCAATGAGCCGACTGTTTCCCCGCTGTATCGCCGCCACGCTGAGCCTGTTGCCGTTGATTGCCGCCGCCGATGCCCAGCGCGATCGGCAAAGCATCCTGGCGATGCAGGGCGAGTACGCGGTGGATTTCGCGTTCGACGAAACCGTGCTGCTCAAGCCTGGCTACGAGCGTGCATCGGCCATGCGCAGCGGTGCCAGCGAAGTGGTCATCGTGGTGGAGGATTCGCCGCGCAAGCTGGTGCTGCAGCATCTGCTGGTCGACGAAAAGAGCGGGCATGTGACCAAGCATTGGCGGCAGGACTGGACCTTCGAGGCACCGCAGCGCTTCGAATTCACCGCCGAGCAGACCTGGACGGTGCATGCGCTGGCGCCTGCCCTCACCCGCGGTGCCTGGACGCAATGTGTGTATGAAGTCAGCGACGCGCCGCGCTATTGCGGCACCGGCCGCTGGGACTACGCCGATGGCCACCCCACCTGGACCAGCGATCCGAGCTGGCGCCCGTTGCCGCGGCGCGAGTACACCCGGCGCAGCGACTACAACGCGCTGTCGGTGATCAACCGCCACACGCTCACGCCGAATGGCTGGACCCACGAACAATTCAACACCAAGGTGTTGCGCAAGCCCGACGGCACCCAGGAAGCGATCGCACGCGAGTTCGGCTTCAACGATTACCGCAAGACCACCGAGGTGAACTTCGCCCCGGCCTACGCGTACTGGAAAGGCACGCAGGGGTATTGGGCCAAGGTGCGCGCGCGCTGGGCCGCATTCCTGCAAACACCACCGGGCCTGCATCTGAAAACCAAGCCGGACGGCATGGCGATGATCGTGCCGATGTTCGAGCAGGCCGAGTCAGTGCAGAAGGGCAAGCGGGTCAAGGACACGCAAATCGATGCGGTGTTCGCGCAGTGGGTCGAACCGGCGAACTAGGCACCCCGACGCCGTAGGAGCGCACCCGGGCGCGATATGGCATTCCCGGTAAGGCCCATCGAGCCGCGGGAGGCTCTTGCGAGGTCGACCCCGGGTACGCTCCTACGAGCGAGACGGCGCTTGCCTTTATTCCTTGAACATCAGAAGCGCGGCCACCAGGATCAGGCCGAACGCGGCCCAATGGTTCCACTTCAGCGACTGCCCCAGGTAGAAGGTGGAGAAACCGGCAAAGACCAGCAGCGTGATCACTTCCTGCATGCCCTTGAGTTGCGGCGCCGAATACACCGCGCTGCCCAGACGGTTGCCAGGCACCTGCAGGCAGTATTCGAAGAACGCGATGCCCCAGCTGACCAGGATGGCGATCATCAGCGGCGTGGTCTTGTACTTCAGGTGCCCGTACCAGGCGAAGGTCATGAACACGTTGCTGGCGATCAGCAGCAGGACCGGGTACAGGTAGGCGGTGAAGGGGGCAGTGGGCATGGCGGCGAGCGGCAGAGAACGGGGGCCGAAGCATAAGCCAAGCTCGTTAAGCGCACGCGACCGTGCCGCCGGGCTCGCTCTAGCGCAGCATGCCCCAGCGGCGCACCGTGGGCCGCTCGATCGCCTGGAACACCACGCCCTCCACCAGCAGTCCCAGCACGATCACCATCGCCAGCCCGGCGAATACCTTGTCGGTGTAAAGCTCATTGCGGTTCTGGAAGATGTACCAGCCCAGGCCGCCCTGGCCGGAGGTGGCGCCGAACACCAGTTCGGCGGCGATCAGGGTGCGCCAGGCGAACGCCCAACCGATCTTCAGCCCGGACAGGATCGCCGGCAGCGCTGCCGGAATCAGCAGTTGCGCCACATAGCGCGGGCCGCGCAGGCCGTAGTTGCGTCCGGCCATGCGCAGCGCGTCCGGCACCGCCTGGAAGCCGGCGTAGGTGGTCAGCGCCAGCGGCCACAGCACCGAGTGCACCAGCACGAACACCTGGCTGCCGGTGCCCAGCCCGAACCACAGCAAGGCCAGCGGCAGCAGCGCAATGGCCGGCAGCGGGTTGAACATGGCGGTCAGCGTGCCGAGTACATCGCGGCCCCAGCGCGTGGAGGCGGCCAGTGCGGTCAGCACGAACGCCAGCAGCACGCCCAGCGCATACCCCTGCGCCAGCACGCGCAACGAGGCACCCACCCGGCGCAGCAGTTCGCCCGACAGCAGCCCGTCGTAGAACGCGTGCGCGGTCTGGACTGCGCCGGGCAGCATCAGGTCGTCGCCGACCAGCCGCGCGGCGATTTCCCATGCCGCGACCAAGACCGCCAGCACCCATGCCTTGCGCAGCCATGGCGGTGCCTGCCGACGCGTGGGCGTGGTCGCGGCAACCAGGGCAGGGTCCAGCGGCGTCAGCGCCACTTCGTACTCGGGCCGTACCGGTGGAATCGGCGGCAATGCGCTTGCGGTGTTGTCGCTCATGTCAGCGCCTCGCGTTGACGCAGGGACGGGCGACGCAACGGTGCCACCTTGTCGTCGTCCAGCGTTTCGTCGGGCAGGTCGAACAGCAGCCGATGAATGCGTTGCGCGGTCTGCTGGAACGCCACGCTGCCGGCACTGTGCGGGCCAAAGGCATGCGCGTTGAGTTCGGCGCGCACCTGGCCCGGGTGCGGCGACAGCAGCAACACGCGGTTGCCGACCACCAATGCCTCTTCGATGGAATGGGTGACGAACAGTAGCGTGAAGCGCAATTGTTCCCACAATTCCAGCACCTGCTCCTGCATGCGCGAACGCGTCAGCGCATCCAGTGCCGCGAACGGTTCGTCCATCAGCAGGACACGCGGGCGCATCGCCAGGGCGCGTGCGATGGCCACACGCTGCTTCATGCCGCCAGACAAGGTGTGCGGGTAGGCATCTGCAAATCCGCCCAGCCCGACCTGCGCCAGACTTTCGTCTGCCCGCTCGCGCGCTTCGGCGCGACCGAGTTTGCGCGCCGCACGCAGCCCGAACACCACGTTCTCGCGCACGGTTTTCCATGGCGCCAACTGGTCGAATTCCTGGAATACCACCACCCGGTCCGGCCCAGGACCGGTGACCGCATGACCGTCCAGACGGATCTGTCCTTCGCGCGGGGCAACGAAACCGGCAACCGCCTTGAGCAACGTGGATTTACCGCAGCCTGAAGGCCCCAGCAGCACGAAGCGGTCGGCTTCGTGCACGTCGAAGCGCACGCGATGGGTCGCGCGCACCACGCGCTGGGCGGAGGCATATTCCAGGCTGAGCTGATCGATCTGCAGCAGGGGCATCGACATCGCTCAGCTCCCGCCCGCAATCAGCGGGTCGTCGAAAAAGTAATCGCCCACCTTGCCCGGCGCCTGCTTGATCGCCCCGCTGTGCTGCATGAACTTGCCCAGCCCCAGCGTGTTCTGCGGTGCCACGGTGAACTGCACCTTGGGGTCCTTGAGGATCTGCAGCACCAACGCGCGGTCGATGCCCGAGCCATTGCGGCGCAGGAAAATGTCTGCCGCCTGCTCCGGATGGGCAGTGACGAACTTCGCTGCCTGGTCCAGGGCCGCGACAAACGCGCGGTAGGTCTTGGGATTGTCCTTGCGGAATTTTTCGGTGGCATACAACACCGTTGCCGACGACGGCCCGCCTTCGATCTCGTAGGAACTGGTGACGATATGCGCGGCCGGGTTACGCGCCAGTTCCTGCTCCTGAAACGGCGGGCTGGCGAAATGCGCGGTGATTTCGGTGCGGCCACGGATGATCGCCGCGGCGGCATCCGGGTGCGGCAACGCCACCTGCAGCGCGTCGAGCTGATGGGTGCCCTTGTCGCCCCAGCGTTGTTGCGAGGCATGCTGCAGAAACCGCGACTGCACCGAGACACCCGTTGCCGGCACCGCAATGCGGTCCCTTGGCGTGAAATCGCCGATGGACTTGATGCGCGGAGCGTTGCTGATCAGGTAGTACGGGAAATTGCCCAGCGATGCGACACCACGGACATTCTGGCGGCCGCGCGTGCGGTCCCAGATCGTGAACAACGGCCCGACACCGGCACCGGCGATATCGATCGAACCGGTCAACAACGCATCGTTGACTGCCGCCCCGCCGGAGAGCTGCAGGAACTGCACGTCGATATCCACACCGGCGGCCTTGCCCTGCTGTTCGATCAACTTTTGGTCCTGCGCCACGTCCAGCAGCAGGTAAACGATGCCGAATTGCTTGGCGATCCGCAGCGTGCCTTCGGCCTGCGCCTGCGCGCTGTGCACCAGCGGCAGCGCGGCCAACACCAGCAGCGCGATGCGCCGCGAAAAACGCCGGCGCGGCGCAGGAGCGTGGGAAGAGACAGTCAAACGCATGCGGCGCTCCAGTCGAGAAGGGGAGGGAACAGGTGCAGGCTCAGAACGGCGCATCGCCTTCGATGGTGGTGCGGTTGAGCCGACGGCGCAGATGATCCGGCGTGCCCGCAGCCAGATGCATCACCGAACGGTTGTCCCAGAACACCATGTCGTGCGCCTGCCAGCGATGCCGATACACCAGCGCAGCATGCGTGGAGTGTTCGAACAACCTCTGCAATAGCGCGCGGCTCTCGTCCTCGGACAAGCCGACGATGCGAGTGGTGAAATGCTCGCTGACGAACAGCGCCTTGCGGCCGGTTTCCGGATGCGTGCGCACCACCGGGTGCTGCACCGGGGTGACCTCGGCAATCTGCTCCGGGCTCAATGCCGGGCGCCACGGATTGCGGGCGCGCAACTCCTCGTACTTGGCCAGATAGCTGTGTTCGGCACGCAGGTCCTGCACCGTGCGTTTGAGCGATTCGGGCAGCGTTTGCCATGCCAGGTGCTGGTTGGCAAAGAGGGTGTCGCCGCCTTCGCTGGGCAGCTCCTGCGCATGCAGCAGCGATCCCAGGCTCGGTGTTTCCTTGTAGGACAGATCCGAGTGCCAGTAATGCCCGGCATCGCCCAGCCCGATCGGCTCGCCGTTCTCCTTGATGTTGGACACCACCAGCACTTCCGGGTGCCCGCGCAGTTGAAAGTTGCGCAGCACGTGGATCTGCAGCGGCCCGAAGCGACGGCTGAATTCCACCTGCTGCGCCGGTGTGATGCGTTGATCGCGAAACACCAGCACGTGGTGATCCAGATACGCACGGTGGATACGCGCGAAGGTGGCCGCATCCAGCGGTTGCGCAAGGTCCAGACCGATCACCTCGGCGCCCAGCGGAGCGTCGAATGGCACGATCCGGACGCTGGAGGTCTGCACGGGGGAAGACGCATCGCGCGGCGTGTGCACACGCGTTGCGGAAGTGATGCTGGCCATGACGTGGCACCTCGACGGCAACGAAAGGCCGCCTGGGCCGGCGGCCGGACACACCACTCTAGGCAGTCGTGCCACCGCTGCGAACGTACGATTTGCAAGGTACTTATGCGCTGCAGACATATGCAGCGCTCACCGACGCGCGAGGCCTCTCGCGCCGGTCGCCACAGCGTCCGTTGCCTGGCGTGCAGCACCGCCACCAAGCCACCCGCCGCATGCCGTTACCCGCATGCGACGGGTGTTACCCGCACTTACTCGCTCCGCAATGCCAGCGCCGGCGGCGTGGACAGGATGCGCCGGGTGCCCGACCAACCCGCCAACAGACTCAACGCCAACCCGAACGCGCCGCCGAGCAGCAGGCGCGGCCAATCGGGCGTCAACGCCATCTCGAACGCCTGCTTCCCCACGACCGCGCCGATCACGGCCGCAGCGGTCACCGCCAGTGTCGCCGCCAGCACGCCGAGCGCGCCGAATTCCACCAGCACCGCCCCGCGTAACTGGCCACGGCGTGCGCCCAAGGTGCGCAATACCGCGCTATCGTAGCGGCGTTCGCCGGCGGTGGCCTGCAACGCGGCCAGCAACACCAGCACGCCGGCCAGCAGGCTGAAGCCCATCACCAGTTGCACCGCCTGTGCCACCTGGTCGATGACCTCGCGCACGCGGCCCAGGATGGCATCGATATCCAGCAGCGAAATGTTCGGATAGTCGCGACTCAGCGCCGCCAGCTTGGAGGCATTGCCCGGCGGCAGGTGGAAGGCCGAAATCAGGTTGTACGGCGCATCGCCGACCGATCCTTGATTGAGCAGCAGGAAGAAGTTGACCCGGAACGAATCCCAGTCGGCCTTGCGGATGCTGGTCACGGTGAACGTGCGTTGCTGCTCGCCCAGCAGCAGGGTGATGCGATCGCCCAGCTTGAGCTGGCAGCGCTGTGCCCAGCCTTCTTCCACCGAGGCTTCCGCCGCGGTGCTGTCGGCCGCCCAGAACTTGCCCTGCAGCAGCGTATTTGCCGGCGGAAACGCGTGGCGCCAGGAAAAATTCACCGGGCGGTTGTCGCCGTCGCCATCGTCGGCCGGGTCGCGGTCGCCACGCACCGGCGGTTTGTCGTTGATGGCCACCAGGCGCCCGGTGGAAAACGGCTCCACGGCCGCATCATTCACCCCCAGGCCGCGCAGCGTCTGCAGCACCGGCTGGGTTTGTTCGGGCTGGATGTTCATCAGGAAGTAGTTGGGCGTGTCTGCCGGCAGGCGGTCGCGCCATTGAGCGAGCAGGCCCGGGCCGACCACTGCCAGCAGCAACAGCGCGCACAACGACAGCGACAGCCCGACCAGTTGCACCACGCTCAGGCCGCGGCGCCGTGTCAGCGAGGCCAGGCCCAGTTTCCAGGCACCGCGCAGGCGGTGCTGGATCGGCCGCAGCAACGCGAGCAGGCCCAGCCCCAGCAACATCGCCACCAGTGCCAGCGCGGCCAGGCCGCCCAGCACCCAGCCGGCCAGCACCAGATTGCCGGTGGCATAGACGGTGAGCGCGAGCGTGGCGGCCAGTGCTGCGCCGTACACCAGCAACGAGCTGGGCGGCACGGCAGCAAAGCTGCGGTTGAGCACGCGCATCGGCGGCACGTTGCGCAGCCGCAGCAGCGGCGGCAGGCCGAAGCCCAGCAACAGCACCAGGCCGATGCCTGCACCGGCCAGGGCAGGGGTGGCCTGCGGCAGCGGCAGCCGGTTCGGGATCAGGCTGCCCAGCGCCTGCACCAGGCCTTCCTGCGCGAGCATGCCAAGCCCGATACCGACCAGGCAGGCCGGAATCGCCGTCAGCAGCAGCTGCAGCGACAGCATCGCCAGGATGTCGCGCTGGCGGGCACCCAGGCAGCGCAAGACCGCCACGGTGTCGATGCGTCGCATCGCGAACCGGTTCGCCGCCAGCGCAGTCGCCACGCCGGACAACAGCACGGCCAGCAATGCCGACAAGGCCAGGAAACGGCCGGCGCGATCGAACGCTGCACGCATGCCGCGTTGGGTGTCTTCGATACCGACCAAGCGGTACTCGCTGGCGCGGGGTTTCAACCAGGCGCGCAGATCGGCGATGGCATCCGGTGCGCCGGCGAACATCAGCCGATAGGAAGCGCGGCTGCCGGGGCCGAGCAGGCCGGCGCCGTCGATATCGGCGCGATTGACCAGCAGCGGCGGCGCGAGCTGCATCAGCTCACCGGAGGCATCGGGCTCGGCGCGCAACACGCCGGTGATGGTCAGATGGCCGGCACCGAATTCCAGCTGCTCGCCCACGTGCAGGCCCAGTGTTTCGAGCAGGCGCGGATCGGCATAGGCCTGGCCCGGCGGCGGTGCGCTGGCGGCGCGACCTTCCGTGCCGGTGCCGTCCCTGGACACCAGCAACTGCCCGCGCAGCGGGTAGCCGGCGCCGACGCCGCGGATATTGGCCATCTGGCTGGCATCGCCATGGAACAACACGCTGGGGAAGCTGACCATGCGCGTGCTCTGCAGGCCGCGCCGTTTGGCTTCTTCGGCAAAGTCGGCCGGGATTTCCTGCCGCCCGGTCACGCCCAGGTCGCCGCCAAGCACTTCGGCCGCGCTGGAGGTCAGTGCGAGCGTCACCCGGTCGACCAGGGTGCCCACTGCGGTCATCACCGCCACGCCCAGCACCAGCGCGGCGAACACGGTCAGCAGGTCCCCGGCCAGGAATTCGCGGCGCACCGCGCGCGCGGCTTGTCGCACGACGTTCATGCGGCCGGACCGGTCTGTGCGTGCAGGCGGCCGCTGTCGATGCGGTAAATATGGCGACAGCGCTGCGCCAGCGTCATGTCATGCGTGACCAGGACCAGCGTGGTGTCGCTGGTGGCGTTGAGCGCGAACAGCAGGTCGCTGATCTGCGCACCGGTGGCCTGGTCGAGGCTGCCGGTGGGCTCGTCGGCGAACAGGATGCGCGGGCGGGCCACGAAGGCGCGCGCCAGCGCCACGCGTTGCTGCTCGCCACCGGACAGCTGGCGCGGATAATGCCGCGCACGTGCGCTCAGGCCCACGGCCTCCAGCACCTCGCGCACCCGCGCCGGATCCTCGCGCCCGGCCAGTTCCAGCGGCAATGCGATGTTTTCTTCGGCAGTCAGCGCCGGCAGCAGGTGAAAACTCTGGAACACGAAGCCGACGTCGCGGGCGCGTAGCGCAGCGCGCGCTTCTTCGTCGAGCTGGCCCAGGTCCTGGCCCGCCAGCGCGATGCTGCCGCGGCTGGGCAGGTCAAGCCCGGCCAGCAGGCCGAGCAGGGTGGTCTTGCCGGAACCGGACGCGCCAACGATGGCGATGCTGTCGCCTTCACTGACCGTCAAGCTCACGTTGTCGAGGATGTGGAGCGTTCCCTCCGGGCCACTGACGGACTTGCCGACCTCGCGAACGTCGATGGCGGTGCGGGTGCTGGAGCGGGGGGCCAGACTGTCGATGAGGAATCTCCGAATGCGTGAAAGAACACTGCGATATGGCGTACTGGCCCTGTGGCTGCTGACACTCTCCCTGCTTGCGCCGGGGATTGCCTCTGCCAAAAGTCCGGTCGCCACCGCGCCGATCCTGGTCGTCGGCGACAGCCTGAGCGCTGCGCACAACATCCCGGTGCAGTCCGGCTGGGTGACCTTGCTGGACCAGCGCCTGAAGCGTGACATGGCGACGCCCCCGGCAGTCGTCAATGCCAGCATCAGCGGCGAAACCACCTCCGGCGCGCTGACCCGGCTGCCGGGCCTGCTGGAAAAGCACCGCCCCGGCGTGGTGGTCATCGAGCTCGGCGGCAACGACGCGCTGCGCGGGCTGACCCCGGCCCAGCTCAAGGGCAACCTGGAAAAGATGATCCAGCTCAGCCAGCAAGCCGGCGCCAAGGTGCTGTTGCTCGGGATCGACGTGCCGCCCAATTACGGCCCAGCCTACCGCGAGCGGCTCAAGGCGACCTATGCGGACCTCTCCAAACAGTACAAGACCGCGCTGGTGCCGTTCTTTTTGGAGAAGGTCGCGCTGCAGCCTGGCCTGATGCAGGCAGACGGCCTGCATCCCACCGCCGCCGCGCAACCGAAGGTGCTGGAGACGGTATGGCCGGCGTTGCGCCCGCTGCTCGGCCGCTAACGACGGGGCAGCGCAAAACGTTATCCAGTCTTCACGCCCTTTCCACCGTCGATCCGGCATTTTTCACAAAGCTGAAGACCGAGGAAAGTCCATGCGTCAGACCAAGGAAACGTCCGGCCTCGTGCTGGTCGTCGAAGACAACCGCAATATCTCCGAAATGATCGGCGAGTACCTGGAAGGCCGTGGCTTCGAGGTCGACTACGCGCAGGACGGCCTGGATGGCTACCGCCTTGCCGCGGAGAACAGCTACGACGTGGTCGTGCTGGATCTCATGCTGCCACGCCTGGACGGCATCGAAGTGTGCCGCCGCCTGCGTAACGACGCACGCAAGTCCACCCCGGTGTTGATGCTGACCGCCCGCGACACGCTGGACGACAAGCTCACCGGCCTGGGCTTTGGTGCCGATGACTACCTGACCAAGCCGTTCGCAATTCAGGAACTGGAAGCGCGCCTGCGTGCCCTGATCCGCCGCGAGCGTCGCCAGGTGGGCTCGGAAGTGCTCAAGGTCGCCGACCTGGTGCTGGACCCGGTGAGCATGCGGGCCACCCGTGCCGGCACCGAGCTGCAGCTCTCGCCGATCGGCCTGCGCTTGTTGACCATCCTGATGCGCGAATCGCCGCGCGTGGTCACCCGCCAGGAAATCGAGCGCGAAATCTGGGGCAACGGCCTGCCGGATTCGGACACCCTGCGCAGCCATCTGTACAACCTGCGCAAGATCATCGACAAGCCGTTCGACCGTCCGCTGCTGCACACCGTGCAGAGCGCCGGCTATCGCATCGCCGACATCGCCCAACCGATGGCGTGATGTCATGTGCCGGCCGCCGTTCTGGCGGCCGGCTGCCTGCGGTGCAGGCGCTCGCGCGCCGATCGATCTCCTGTGCCGCCGGCTGGTTGCACGAAGGACTCACGGAAGCGTTGCCTATACTCCGGCGCTCTTCCCTGGATGCAGCAATGCCACACGGGCTCCCGAGAAAAATACGTCTCGCCTTCCTGCTGCAGGTCGCGCTGGCGAGCCTGGCGCTCGTGCTGGCCGGGTATCTGGTGTCGTTCGTCATCAAATACAGCCTGGTGCGCACCGTGCTCGCCGACGAAGCCGTGCATTTCTGGCAGATGCAAAAGAGCGTGCCGGACAACCGGCCACCGAATACGCGCAACATCCAGGGCTATTTTTCGCCTGCCGGTGCTGCCCCCGCCGCTGCGCCGGCCGCGCTGCGCCACCTGTCTCCGGGTTTCAGCGAAGTGGCTGCTGCCGATGCGCTGGTGTATGTCGATCAGCGCCCGGAGGGGCGGCTGTATCTGGTGTTTCCGCGCTCGCGTGCGGCGCATCTGACCTTGTGGTTCGGTGTGGTGCCGGCAATCGTGGTGCTGGTGGCGATCTATGGCGTGTCCTGGTTCACCTATCGGGTTTCCAAGCGGCTGGTCTCGCCCATCAGCTGGCTGGCGCGGCGTGTGTCGCATTGGGATCCGCGCAACCCGGATGTGGACGAACTGGCTCCGGAGCGGCTGCCTGCCGAATTGCAGGGCGAAACACGCCAGCTGGCCGCCGCGCTGCATGCGCTGGGGCTGCGCGTCAGCGAGCATGTCGCGCGCGAACGCAATTTCACCCGCGATGCCAGCCATGAATTGCGCACTCCGCTCACGGTGATCCGCGTGGCCAGCGACATGGCCTTGGCCGACGACGAATTGTCCGCACGCACGCAGCGCAGCCTGCGCCGCATCCAGCGTGCCGGCCACGATATGGAAGCGGTGATCGATGCGTTCCTGATCCTGGCGCGCGAGGCAGAGATCGACCCGCAAAGCGAAAATTTCGATGTGGCCGAGCTTGCCAGCGAAGAACTGGAAAGTGCGCGCGAACTGCTCGGCGACAAACCGGTGTCGTTGCGCATGGTCGGCGACCGCAGCCTGCAGATGTTTGCTCCGCCCAGGGTCATGCGGGTGGTGCTCAGCAATCTGTTGCGTAACGCCTGCGCGTACACCGATACCGGCAGCATCGAGGTCGAGGTGACCCACGACCGTATCGTGGTCCGCGATACCGGCATTGGCATGAGCGAAGAGGCGCGTGCCCGCGCGTTCGAACCGTTCTTCCGCGCCGATCCCACCCGCCCGCAAGGCACGGGGCTTGGCCTGTCGATCGTTCGTCGGCTGTGCGATCGCTTCGGCTGGCGTATCGAACTGCAGAGCGAAGCCGGGGTCGGGACGTCAGTGGCGGTGATCGTCGCCTAAGGCGGTACTCGGGGGTCCTGGCGCGTGCTGATAACGCCCTGCTGCCGGCCAATAGCCAGGCAGCATGGCAGGAAGACGACGAACGGCTGCTGCACGTGCGATTGGCTAACTGCTTCAATCACTTTACTGGCCGCTCGGTAGCCGGAACGCTCGACGTGGTGCCAGCAGTGCAGCGCCCGGCGAGTGCACTCCTGCAGCGTGTTTAGCGACGTTGCAGATGCTTGGCATCGCCGGTATCTCTCGCGCACCGCAAACGCCATCGCCGCGGCCGAAATCGCAGACGCCTACGGCAGTCGTGTGTGAGAACAGGGCCGGCAGCCTGCCGCCACGATAAAAACGCGCTGCCATGGAGCGGCAGCCAACCTCGCGCCTGCAGCCGGCCGATCCGGCGACAGGCGTGCCGGATCGGCTCGGTTGCGTTCTAGCGTTGTTCCAATACCGGTGCCACGACCTTGCGCCAGATCGCGTACCCATCGGCCGTCATATGCAGCCTGTCGGCGCGGAACAGTTCTGCGCGCGGCTTGCCGCTGGCGTCGAGCATCGGAGTGTAGATGTCCACGAAGTCCACCCGCGGCAGCGGGGCGAGCGCGTCCTTGATCAGGCGGTTGGCCGTGATTACCGCCGGCAGCAACTGCGCGCGCGACGGGCTGGGCTTGATCGACAGATAGCTGATGCGTGCCTCGGGCAGGTCGCGGCGTACACGTGCAACGAATGCCAGCACGTCATCGCGCACCTGTTCGGGCGTGCGGCCGCTGTTGAGGTCGTTGTCGCCGGCATACAGCACCACCTGGCGTGGCGCATATGGAATCACGATGCGGTCTGCGTACCAGGTGCTGTCGCGCACTTCCGAGCCGCCGAAGCCGCGATTGATCACCGGTTTGCCCGGGAAATCCTGCGCCAATGTCTCCCAGAACCGGATCGACGAGCTGCCGACGAACACGATGCCGTGCTTGGGCGGAGGCTGGCGCGCATCGCTCTCGGCGAAGCGTTGCATGTCTTGTTCCCAAGCGGCATTGGAAACCTGGGCCGGCACGGCCGGAGCGGTGTGCAGGGCGTCGGCGTACGCATGGCCGGACAGAAGGGCGAGGGCGCACAGCACGCTGCGCAGGCGATGGATGGTCATGCAGGAACCTTCAACAGTGAAGCGGGCTCCCATGGTGCGCCAGGCTGGAAGCTGAGGGCAAACCTGCCGGCAGCTGGCGGGGCGGGGCGCCACGGTGCAAGATTCGCACTTTCCCCAGCAGCGACCATGCCATGCGTTCGACTTGTTCCCCTCTTCGCCCCTGCGGCAGGACGCACTGACGCATGGCCGATCAATTGGGGCACGTCCCGCGCGGTCCGCGCCGCATGCTCAAGGCGGCGATCTGGTCATGGCAGGGATTGCGCGCGGCGTGGCTGCACGAATCCTCGTTCCGCCTGGAGGTCTGTCTGGCAGCCGTGCTGGTACCGCTCGGTCTGTGGCTCGGGCAGTCGGGACTCGAGCGCATTGCACTGATTGCACCACTCTTGATCGTGTTGGCGGCCGAACTGCTGAACTCGGCCATCGAAGCGGTGATCGAACGCTACGGCCCGGAACACCACATATTGGCCGGGCGTGCCAAGGACATGGGTTCGGCGGCGGTGTTCGTGCTACTGATCAATGTGCTGCTGTGCTGGGGATTGATCCTGCTGCCGCGGCTGTGGTGACGCGCGGCAGGCAGGGCGAACCGGGCGGGGAGGTGTGCATGCGGGCTTGACTTGGCACGTGGCATGCTCGGGCTCTCTTCCAACGGAATCGCCTGCATGCCTGTCCTGATTCGCGCCCTGGTGTTGCTGATCCTGACCGCGTCGCTGTCCGGTTGCGGCTATAACGCGATCCAGCAGAAGGAAGAAGGCGTCAAGGCCGGTTGGTCGGAAGTGCTCAATCAGTATCAGCGCCGTGCCGATCTGATTCCCAACCTGGTGCGAACGGTGCAGGGCTACGCCCAGCAGGAACGCCAGGTCCTGACCGAGGTGACCAATGCGCGCGCGCGCGTCGGCCAGATCCAGGTCAACGCCGATGACGAAGCGTCGTTGAAGCAGTTCCAGCAGGCACAAGGCGAATTGGGTAGCGCGCTGTCGCGGTTGTTGGTGGTCAGCGAAAACTATCCGCAGCTCAAGTCGGACCAGTCGTTCCGCGATCTGCAGGTGCAGCTGGAAGGCACCGAGAACCGGATTACGGTAGCGCGTGGCCGCTATATCCAGACCGTGCAGGACTACAACACCTACATTCGCTCATTTCCGCAGGTGATCACGGCCAAGATCTTCGGATATCAGCCCAAGCCCAATTTCAGCGTGGAAAACGAAGCGCAGATCTCGCGGGCCCCGCAGGTGGATTTCGGTACGCAGCAGGCGCCGCAGCAACAGCCCGTGCCGCGGCCTGCGCAGTAATCAGCTGCTCTACGTGTCCGGCGCCTGTGCAGTCGTCGCCAGCAAGCGCAGTACGCGCTGTCGAACGACGCACGGGCACCTGCCACGGCAACGCCTGCCAAGGTGCACATCGGTCCGAATCTGCAGGCCAGACCGACAGAGGCGAGCGCTGGCTTCTCGCCCATCGGGGAGGGGGTGAAGGGAAGGCGCCAGAGCGTGCAGTCGTTCCGACCACCCGTGGCCTCGCTTCGGGCGCACCCTCTCTGCAAGAGGCAATGTCCTGCAGTGAGAAGGAATCGCAAACCCAGCGCTGATCGACGGTCAGCGCACATCAGCTAGGAGTCGGCAATGCGGCGATTGTGTGTGCGAGTGGTGTGGATGATGGCGTTGCTGCTGCTGCCGGCATCGCTGCTGGCGCAGGAGTTGGCTGCCATCCCGCCGCTGCGGTCGCCGGTGGTCGACGTCACCGGCACCCTGGATGCGGCGCAGATCCAGCGACTGGAGCAACAGGCGCTGGCCTTGCAGCAGCGCAAGGGCGCGCAGCTGCAGATTTTGATCGTGCCCACCACGCAGCCCGAAGCGATCGAGCAATACGCCCAGCGCGTGTTCGACCAATGGAAGATCGGCCGCCAGGGCGTGGACGACGGCGTGCTGCTGCTGGTGGCCAAGGACGACCGTCGCGTGCGCATCCAGCCAAGTTACGGGCTGGAGGGCGCCATTCCGGACATCACCGCCAACCGCATCATCCAGGAGTATCTGGCGCCGAGCTTTCGCGAGGGCGATTACGCGGGCGGCATCACGGCGGCGACCGCAACACTGGCCGGGCTGATCGAGGGCGAGGCCCTGCCGGCGCCGGTCAGCGGGCACGCCGATGGCGGCAACGGCACGGGCGGCGGTGGCTGGATCATGGCGCTGTTTATCGGCTTCGTGGTGGCGATGGTGGCGCGCGGCATCCTGGGCGCGCTACCGCGCCCGCTGCGCGCGGTGCTGACCGGCGTTGCCGCTGGCGGCGCGGCATTGCTATTGACGTCGTTGCTGTTCGCCAGCGCAGGTGCGGCGGTGATCGGTCTGCTGGCTGGCTTGGCCTCCGGCTCGCCGGGCCGCTTTGTCGGTGGCGGTGGCTGGGGTGGTGGCGGCTTCGGTGGATTTGGCGGCGGCGGCCGTGGCGGCTTCGGCGGTGGTGGTGGTTGGGGCGGTGGCGGCGGGTCATCAGGAGGCGGTGGCGCCTCGGGGAGCTGGTAATGCGGTGGCTCAGGCATCTTTTCGCGCCCTCGGCGCAGCGCATCTTTCCAGCCGCATGCATGGATTCCATTGCGGCGGCGGTGACTGCGAGCGAGCGCTCGCACACCGGCCAGATCATGGTCGCGGTCGAGGCCGACCTGCCACTGCAGGCATTGTGGCGCGGACACAGTGCACGCCAGCGCGCCGAGCAGGCCTTCGCGCAACTGCGGACCTGGGATACCGAAGCCAACAACGGGGTGCTGATTTACCTGCTGCTGGCCGACCACGCCATCGAGGTGGTGGCAGACCGCGGCCTGCGCAGCCGGGTGCCGGAAGCGTGTTGGGCAGAGGTGTGTCGGCGCATGCAGCAGTTCCTGCGCGAAGGCCAGCACGAAGCGGCGGTCCTGGCCGGCATCGAGGCGGTGACCGAGCTGTTGGCCGAGCATTTCCCGGCCCCCGCCGGCGCGCAGCATGAAGACGAGCTACCTGACCGGCCGCGGATCTTAGGCTGAGCGCGTACGAGGTGTCAGAATAGCGGCCTCGCTCTATGTGATACGCGGTCCGCATGATCTATTTGCACGCCATCGACCCCATTGCCTTCTCGCTCGGCCCGGTGCAGGTGCACTGGTATGGCTTGATGTACCTGGCGGCGTTCTTCTCTGCCTGGGCGCTGGGCCGTTCGCGCATCCTGCGCGGTCGTCTGCCCGGGGTAGACATGGATGGTTTCTCCGATCTGCTGTTCTACGGCATGCTCGGCGTGGTGTTGGGCGGGCGCATCGGCTACATGCTGTTCTATGCGTTCGAGACCTTCCTGGCCAATCCGCTGATCCTGTTCAAGGTCTGGGAAGGCGGCATGAGCTTCCACGGTGGCCTGCTCGGCGTGTTGATCGCTTGCTGGCTGTGGGCGCGCAAGCACCGGCTGCACTTCTTCGATGTGATGGATTTTGTCGCCCCGCTGGTGCCGCTGGGTCTCGGTTTCGGGAGGCTCGGCAATTTCGTCGGCGGCGAGTTGTGGGGAAAATTCACCCAGGCCGGCTGGGGCGTGATCTTTCCGCATGCGCCGGAGCTGGCCGACCGGTTGCCCGCGCAGATCCAGGCGCAGTACGCCGCCGGCGCCTTGAACCAGTTCGCCCGCCACCCCTCGCAGCTTTACGAAGCTGCGCTGGAAGGCGTGGTGATGTTCGTGGTG
Source organism: Xanthomonas phaseoli pv. dieffenbachiae (assembly GCF_008639345.1). Lineage (NCBI taxonomy): Bacteria > Pseudomonadati > Pseudomonadota > Gammaproteobacteria > Lysobacterales > Lysobacteraceae > Xanthomonas > Xanthomonas phaseoli. The sequence goes on from NZ_CP041380.1 coordinate 869,955, forward strand.
TTGTGGACGTTCTCGATGAAGCCGCGTGCACGGTATGCGGTCTCCGGCCTGTTTGCATTGCTGTATGGCGTGTTCCGTTTCATCGTCGAATTCGTGCGCGTACCCGATGCACCGATCGGCTACCTGGCCTTCAACTGGCTGACGATGGGCCAGATTCTGAGCCTGCCATTGATTGCGGTTGGCCTGGTGTTGCTGGCGATGTCGCGCCGCGCGCCGGTGTTGCAGCCGGTGCTGCCGGCGCCTGCGGGCGTGGAGGCTGCCAAGTGAAGCCGTACCTGGAGTTGTTGCAGCACGTGCTGGAACACGGCGCGGAGAAGTCCGACCGCACCGGCACCGGCACGCGCAGCGTGTTCGGCTGGCAGATGCGCTTCGATCTCAACGACGGCTTTCCGTTGGTGACCACCAAGAAGCTGCACCTGCGCTCGATCATCCATGAGTTGCTTTGGTTCCTGAAGGGCGACACCAATATCGGCTACCTCAGCGACCACCAGGTGCGCATCTGGGACGAGTGGGCCGACGACAACGGCGATCTGGGGCCGGTGTACGGTAAGCAGTGGCGGCGCTGGACTGGCCCGGACGGCGTCGAGATCGACCAGATGCAGTGGCTGGTGGATGAAATCAAGCGCAATCCGGATTCGCGTCGCCTGGTGATCAGCGCCTGGAATGTCGGCGAGCTGCCGCAGATGGCGTTGATGCCGTGCCACAGCCTGTTCCAATTCTATGTGGTGAACGGCAAGCTCAGTTGCCAGCTCTATCAGCGAAGCGGCGACATCTTTCTGGGCGTGCCGTTCAATATCGCCAGCTATGCGCTGCTGACCCACATGGTGGCGCAGTCCACCGGGCTGGGCGTGGGCGATTTCGTGCATACGTTGGGCGATGCGCACCTGTATTCCAATCACTTCGACCAGGCACGCGAGCAGCTGACGCGCACCCCGCGCGCGCTGCCCATCTTGCGTTTGAATCCCGAGGTCACCGACCTGTTCGCGTTCCGCTTCGAAGACATCGCCATCGAAGGCTACGACCCGCATCCGGCGATCAAGGCGCCGGTGGCGGTCTAGACTCAGCCTGGCCCATAACTGACTAGGCGCCTCATGCAGAAGATGAGTCTGTGCATCGCACTTGTATTCTGCTTGCTGACACCCGTGGCGGAAGCCCGGAAAGTGGCGGGCATGTCTCCAATCGAGCAGTCACGTCAAATCTACTTGCGAGTCTTTCAGCCGCCCTTGCACCAACAGATGGTGCAAGGTTCGATAGACGACTTGCTCAAGGTGACGGAAGCCCAAGCGAAATCCAAGTGGCAAGATAACTGTCCTGAAATGCAGCCTGCGCTGTCTTCGATGCTGGATAGGCAGTTGCGTCCGTCACTCGAAAGGATGATGAACGATCCGGCGCTCGCAGAGAGCACCATCGCGGCCATGCAAACGACACTCTCCGCGAGCGAGCGCGTCATGGCGACGGCGGCTCTAGACTCCGGAAACGACTTGGTGGCCACTCAATTGATCTACAACAACCAAGCGCTCGCACGGGAAGTGGGTGCGATCATGGAAAATACGCTGCGGGAAGCTCAGCCAGCCCTGATGGAGCTGGTCAAGAGCGGAAGTTTGAGCTTGAGGCCGATTGCCGAGATGTGCGATGCGCGCTTAATTCAAGGCCAGGGCAAAGAATGAAACTCTCGCTGATCGTCGCCTTCGACCGCAACAACGCCATCGGCCGCGACAACGATTTGCCCTGGAAATTGCCGGACGATCTCAAGCGCTTCAAGGCGCTGACGCTGGGCAAGCCGATCCTGATGGGGCGCAAGACGGCGCAATCGCTGGGGCGTGCGTTGCCGGGGCGATTGAATCTGGTGCTGACCCGTTCGGGACAGGTGCCGTTCGACGGCATGCAGGCTGTGGCGTCGGTAGAGCAGGCGATCGAACGCGCCGTGCAGGATGGGGCGCAGGAGCTGTGCGTGATCGGTGGCGGGGAGGTGTATCGCCTGACCATGGAGCGTGCCGATCTGCTGGCAGCGACTGAAGTGAACACCGCAGTGGATGGTGCCGACACGCATTTTCCGCCGATCGACCCAGCGGTGTGGTCGCCGGTGAAGCGCGAGTTGCATGCTGCCGATGATCGGCATGCCCATGCGTTTGCGTTCGTGGATTACGCGCGCCGCTGAGCGATGCCGTGTCGCGCCCGGCACCGCGATGGCGACGGGCGCCTCGCGCGCTCAGTCCTGTGGCGGATCGACCGGCGGCTTGGGGCCGGCCACTGCGTTCCCCGCATTGCCGCGATTGCCGCGCGAACGCTGACGTCCCTGTCGCTCACGTGGACGCCGCGGCGCGCGTGCGGCCGGTGCCGGCCCGGTCACTTCGCGTCCGGGCACCTGCACCACGCGTAGTTCATCGCTATCCAGCTGCAACGCCGTCAGCTTGCCGCCCCAGACCGCACCGGTATCGATCGCATGGACGCCCTGGGTGATCGTCAGACCCAGCGCGGACCAGTGCCCGCAGACGATCTTCAGGTCGCGCTCGACCCGACCCGGCACTTCGAACCAGGGATACAGGCCCTGTGCCTGCGTCCCCGGCGTGCCCTTGTCGTCGGTGGCGATGCGCCCACGCGGGGTGCAATAGCGCATGCGGGTGAACAGATTGATGATGGCGCGGCTGCGGTCGTAGCCGCTCAGGCCCGGCGACCAACCCGGCTGGTCGCCGTACATATTGCGCAGCAGCTTGCGATAGCCGCCGCCCTGCAGTTGCTGCTCGACCTCGCGTGCGTGTTTTTCGGCCATCTGCGTGGTCCACTTCGGCGCCAGCCCGGCGTGGATCATCATCCAGCCCAGCGCGCGGTCTACGTGCGCCAGCTTCTGCATGCGTAGCCAGTCCAGCAGCGCATCGCGATCTTCGGCCATCACGATGCGCAGCAGATCCGGATTGACCTTGCGCTGCTCTTCTTCCGAACGCGCACCGATCGCCAGCAGCGACAGGTCGTGATTGCCCAGCACCACCACGCTGTGCGCGCGCAATGAATGCACCAGACGCAACGTTTCCAGCGATTGCCCGCCACGGTTGACCAGGTCGCCGCAGAACCACAGCGTGTCCTGGGCGGGGTCGAAATTGATCTTCTCCAGCAAGCGCTGGGTGATGTCGTAGCACCCTTGCAGGTCGCCGATGGCCCAGACGCTCATTGCGTGCGCTCCCTCACTCCAGCATTCATCAGTGCAGCGTCCTGGGCACGCTCAGCACGAAGGCGGCGATCGGGGCGATAAATTCGGTGCCATCGTCGGCCACCATGTCGTAGTGGCCTTGCATCTGTCCCTGCTCGGTCTCCAGCAGCACGCCGGAGGTGTAATGGAAAGCCTCGCCCGGGCGCAGCCACGGCTGTTCGCCGACCACGCCTTCGCCATCCACCTGCTCGGTGCGACCGTTGCCATCGGTGATCTGCCAATGGCGCGCGATCAGGCGCGCAGGCACCGCGCCCGCATTCTGGATGCGGATGCTGTAGGCAAAGGCGTAGCGGCCTTCGTCCGGGGTGGATTGATGGGCGAGGAAGCGGGGCGATACCTCGACCTCGACCCGGTAGCGCGGATCATCTTGCATGGCGAAAGTCTAAATAAAACAGTGTGGGAGCGGCGCTCAAGCCAGCTCGACATTGGCCAGCCGGATGAAATCCGCGACCTCGAGTTGTTCGGCGCGTGCATCCGGTCTCACCTGCGCAGCCTCGAAATGGGCCGGTTCGCAGATGGTGGACAAGGCATTGCGCAGGGTCTTGCGGCGCTGCCCGAACCCGGCGCGCACCACATCGGCGAAGCGGCGGCGGTCGTTGATCTGCACCGTGGCCGGGTCGCGCGGCACCAGCCGCACCACGGCCGAGTCCACCTTCGGCGGCGGCCGGAACGCGCCCGGCGGCACCACGAACAGCGCAGTCACCTCGCAATACGCCTGCAGCATCACGCTGAGTCGTCCGTACACCTTGCTGCCGGGGCCGGCGGCCATGCGGTCGACCACTTCCTTTTGCAGCATGAAGTGCATGTCGGCCACGGCAGCGGCATGGTCCAGCGCATGGAACAGGATCGGCGAGGAGATGTTGTAGGGCAGGTTGCCGACCAGGCGGATCGGCGTGCCATCGGCCAGTGCAGTGAAATCCACGCTGAGCACGTCGCGGTGAATGATGCTCAGCGCGCCGATCGGTGCGGCGGCTTCGGTCAACGGCGCGATCAGGTCGCGATCGAATTCGATCACGGTCAACGCGCCATGCTTGCGTAGCAACGGAAAGGTGATGGCACCCTGGCCCGGGCCGATCTCGACCAGATGCTGGCCGGCGCGCGGGTCTACCGCCTGCACGATGCGGTCGATGTAATACCGGTCGGCAAGAAAGTGCTGGCCAAGCGACTTCTTGGCCGGTGCGCTGAAGGAAGAATTCATCTGCGCAGTTTAACGGAGGCCGCGCCTGCACGCGGCGTCGTCGCGCATCCGCCGGGCCTGGCGGATAGACGGCATGCACCAGCGGCATGCTCGCAGCGCGGAAGCACACGGGGTGTTAGCGGCGCGCCGCCAATCGCGCGCACAACGCAGTGGCTGCCATCAGGCTGGAGGGGTCGGCGATTCCGCGGCCGGCCAGTTCCAGCGCAGTACCGTGATCCACCGCAACGCGCGGGTAGGGCAGGCCCAGGGTGATGTTCACTGCCTGCTCGAAGCCGCTGTACTTGAGTACCGGCAGGCCCTGGTCGTGATACATCGCCACCACTGCGTCGAAACCACGCAGTTTCTGCGGCAGGAATGCGGTGTCCGCCGGCAGCGGGCCGATCAGCTGCATGCCCTCGCCGCGCAGCTGCTCCAGCAGCGGAATGACGATATCCAGTTCCTCGCGGCCCAGGTGACCGTCTTCGCCGGCATGCGGGTTGAGGCCGAGCACGGCGATGCGCGGGTGCTCCAGGCCGAAGTCGCGCTGCATCGCTGCGTGGGTGATGCGCAGGCACTGCAGCAGCGCATCGGCGGTGATTGCATCGGCCACCGCACGCAGCGGCAGATGGGTCGTCACCAGCGCGACGCGCACGATGCTGTTGGCCAACATCATCACCACCGGGCAACCGGCTTGTTCGGCCAGCAGTTCGGTGGTGCCGGTGTAAGCAATGCCGCCGGCATTGATCACTGCCTTGTGCACCGGGCCAGTGACGATTCCCTGCAACCGGCCGGCAAGGCAGTCGCCGGCCGCGCTGCGCAGGCCGGCGATCACCGCTGCGGCATTGGCCGGGTCAGGTGCGCCGAAGCGTGTTGCCACGGCTTGGCGAACGGGATGCAGCGGCAGGTCGCCAGGCGCGCGCGCGGGCTGGTCGGGATCGAGCAGCCGCACAGACAACGACAGCGCCGTGGCGGCGCTGTGCAGGGTATCTGGGTCGGCGTAGGCAATCAGATGCGCGTCCGAGCGCGGCTGCTGCGCGAGCCGGACGCAGAGTTCCGGCCCGATTCCGGCCGGCTCGCCTGGCACCAGCGCGAGCGACGGGACCATCATGCTATCCGGCTACCCGGTCTCAGCGCGTCGGCTTTGCCGGCGGCGGTGAGGGCGCTGCCGGATCAGCCGACTTGGCCGGAGCGGCAGTGGCATTGTCATCGGCACGGTCGCCGGTGCGGTAGCTCACATACGCTTCGCCACGCAGTTCCTGCAGATAGCGGTTGTACTCTTCTTCCAGCTTGCGGCGACCGATGGTTTCACGCACCTGCGCGCGCTGATTCTCGGCGCTCACGTCGGTCTGACGGCTGCCGACGCGCTGCACGATGTGCCAGCCCGCCTGGGTCCGGAACGGTTCGGAGACCGCGCCATCGGTCAAGCTTTCGACCTGCTTGCCGAAATCCGGGCCGAATGCGTCGGCTGGGAACCAGCCCAGATCGCCACCCTGGCCGCGGCTGTTGGTGTCCTCGGAGGACTCCTTGGCCGTCGCCTGGAAATCGGCACCGCCCACGATGCGCGCGCGAATCGTATCGATCTTTGCCTTGGCCTGCGCCTCGGTCTGGTTGTCGCCGATCCGCACCAGGATGTGGCGTGCGTGGTACTCGGTGACCATCTTCTTTTCGCCGCCGGCATTGGCGTCGCGCATTTCCACCAGCTTGAGCAGCTGGAAGCCGCTCGGGCCGCGCAGCGGGCCGGCCACCTGGCCAGGCTGCATGTCGCGGATCAGCTGCGCAAATGCGTTCGGGATCTCATCCAGGCTGCGCCAGCCCAGATCGCCACCTTCCAGCGCATTGGGGCTATCGGAATAACGCACCGCAGCGGCCGAAAAATCCAGCTCGCCCTTGTCGATCAATGCTTTGACGCCATCGACCTTCTTCTGGCCGGTGGCGATCTGCTCGGCAGTTGCGCCTTCCGGCAAGCCGATCAGGATGTGCGCCAGGTGGTACTGGCTACCGGTGGCGGCCTGTTGGGCCAGCGCGGTATCCACTTCGCCTTCGCTCACGCTGATGCGGCTCTGCGCAAAGCTTTGGCGCAGGCGCTGCACGATGATCTCGTCGCGCACCGAAGAGCGGAAATCGGCGTAGCCCATCCCGTCGGCTGCCAGCTTCTGGCGCAAGCCGTCCACCGTCGTGCCGTTCTGCTGGGCGATGCTGGCGATGGCGCGGTTGAGTTCCTCGTCGCTGACGCGGATGCCGTTGCCATCGGCACGGCTGACCTGCAGCTTGACCAGCACCAGGCGCTCAAGGACCTGGCGCTGCAGCACATCGTCTGGCGGCAGCTGGTTTTCGCGACCGGCGTACTGCGACTTGACGTTGCGCACGGCGCGATCGAGCTCGCTCTGCAGCACCACGTCTTCGTCGACGATGGCAGCGATGCGATCCAGCGGCTGGGATTGCTGTGCCGAGGCCAACGGCGAAACCGTGCTGGTGATGGCCAGCAGCGAGGCAAGAACAACAGAGAAAGGCTTGGTCATGGAATCAGGTTCGGATCGTAATCGTCCGGATTGGTCGTGGTGTTGCTGGGCGGGACCAGGTAGAGGTCGTCGCGGTAATAGCCGAGAATAGCACGGCGCAAAGTGCGGTCCGTGTTCTGCCCGAACGAGCTCAGGCCCTTCAGCACGAACTCAATCTGGATCGAGTTGTCCATCTCGCCATCGCGGTTGCGCACGAACCGGCGCACCAGCCCGCGCACCGCCAGGCAGCAGCTATCCCATTGCACGCCCCCGATGATTTCCAGCGGCTTGCGGTCCAGCAGCGAGTAGTAATACCGACCGACCGCGCTCCAGCTGGGGTTGATCGGGTACAGGAAGGAGAAATCGGCCTGCTTGAGCTGGTCGCTGTTGTCGGTGAGGTTGCGACGGTAGCGATACGCCAGGTTGATGATGCCGTCGTTGTTGAGCAGATAGCGCGTGCGCAGGCTGGCCAGATCTTCCTTGCGCGAGTTGGGGTTCCACTGGTAGGTGGCGCCCATCGACCAGCGGTCGTTGATCATGTAGTTGGCGTCGGCCACCCAGGCGGACTTGCCCTGGTCGATGGTCTGTTCGCTGCCGGCTGCCGAGTTGTTGCTGTTGTTGATGGTGACCAGCGAATCGCTGAAGTACAGGATTTGGCCCGCACTCAGCGAGAGCTTTTCGCGACCATCGTCCTGGCGCAGCCAGCGCGAGGTCACCGCCAGGGTCAGCTGGTTGGCATCGTTCTGGCGGTCGGCGCCGGTGTAGCGGGTGTCGCGGAACAGCTGCCCGTAGCTGAAGGTGAACGGACGGGTGTCGAACACCGGCAGATCGTCTTGGTCGCGGTATGGCACGTACAGGTAGTACATGCGCGGCTCCAACGTATTGAGATAGTTGGTGCCGAACAGCGAGGTTTCCCGATCGAAATACAGGCCGGCGTCCAGCGAGGCAATCGGCAGGCTACGCGACGGCGAGCGGTTGCCAGTCAGCGGTTTGGTATTGGCCAGCGTGGAATCCAGCTGGTACGCGGTGTAGCGCCATGCCACGGTGGGCGTCAGGAACCACGCTGCGCCCGACAGCGGCATCGAGATATACGGCTTGACGTCCAGGCGCGCACCGCTGCCGTATTCCTTGTTGCGGATATTGGTACGGACGTACTCGTCGCCATTGTTGCCGTTGGCGTTCGGGATGTAATTCACCTGGTACGAATCGTCGTGGGTGAAGCGCACCGCCTCGGCATAGATGCCGGCCTCGAAAATGCCCAGCGGCTTTTCCCAGGTGAAATACGCACGCGGCTGCCGGTTATATGGCAGGGCTTGCTCGTCCAGCGTGTAGTCGGTGAGCTGCCAACGGTCGGCCATCAGGCCTGCGGTCCAGGTTTCGCCGGTGCCGTAGATGCCCACGGTGCTCTGCAGGCTGGAAGCCGAGCCGATGCCGTTCAGGCGACTGGTGAAGTCCTCGACATAGCGCGTGTCGCTGACCCAGGAAATGCTGCTGCGCGCCTGCCAATTGCTGTTGACGTTGTGGTAGCCGCTGTAGAACACGCTGCCACGGTCCTTGTCGCGCAACTTGTCGTTGGGCAGGTAATTCCCGGTGACTTCACCGCGACCGCCCTCGTACAGGTAGCGGAATTCGGTGCCGAACATGAAACCGCGCTTGCTCATGTAGCGCGGCAACAACGTGGCGTCGTAGTTCGGCGCCAGGTTCAGATAGATCGGCTGCAGGTAATCGAAGCCGTTACGGCCGGACAGGCCGAATTGCGGAAACAGCAGGCCGGTCTGGCGGCGGTCATCGATCGGGAACTTGAACCACGGGAAGTACAGCACCGGCACCTTGCCGATCTGCAGCACCGCGTTGCGCGCGGTACCGAAACCTTCCTCGTTGTCGACGTCGATCTCCGGCGCGCGCACGCGCCAGATCGGCTGCGAGGGGTCGCAGGTGGTGTAGGTGGATCGATGCATCTGCCCGACCTGGCCCTGCAGGTCCACCGATTCGGCGTCGCCATTGCCGCGGCGCTCCACCAACTGGTACTGGATGTTGGTGACCTTGTGGGTGTCGGTATCCTGATTGCCCTCGGCGCGGTCGGCCACCATGCGGAACGAGGTGTCCTGGTAACGGACATTGCCTTCGGCGATGTAGTTGCCGGTTTCGGTGTCCATGCGCAGGTTGTCGGCACCCAGGAACTGGTCGCCGCGCTTCAGCGCGACATTGCCCTGGTATTGCGGGGTGGTGCTGGTGCCGGAGAGCTGGTCGCCTTCGATGTCGGTCGGCAACTGCTGGCGCATCTCGGCCGCCTTGGGGTCGGCGGCGGGGGCGCCGTCGAAGCCGGGTAGCGGGTCTACGGCCGGGCACAGTCCCCAGTTCAACGGCTTGTCGGCAGCCATGGCCGGAAGGCAGATGGCGATGCTCAAAGGCAGGGGCAGCAGGCGGAGAGCTCGGCGCACGCGTGGGTTCAACCAATAAAATGGCGACTAGCTTGCCGCATACCCCGCATAGGGGCAATGAAGAGCGCCGGCGCCGGGAGGGCGAGGTTCATCGCACCCGGCGACGCGACCGGCGCCCTGGCCGGGGTTCAGCGCAGCGCTGCCACGTGCGCCACGCTGCTTTCGCGCAGCGCCTGCAGGTCGTAGCCGCCTTCCAGCATCGAGACCACGCGGCCGCGTGCATGGCGGTCGGCCAGGGTGCGCAGCGCGCCGGTGAGCCAGGCGAAATCGGCGTCGTCCAGCATCAGGTCGGCCAGCGGGTCGCGCAGATGCGCATCGAAGCCGGCGGAGATCAGGATCAACTGCGGGCGGAAGGCATCGATGAGCGGCAGCATCTCGTCTTCCCAGACATTGCGGAAGCGCAGCCCGTCGCTGCCCGGTGGCAGCAGCAGGTTGTGGATATTGCCGACCCCGCGCTCGTACACGCTGCCCGAATGCGGATACAGCCCGGACTGGTGGGTGCTCAGGTATTGCACGGCGGGGTCGCGTTCGAAGATCGCCTGGGTGCCGTTACCGTGATGGACGTCGAAGTCCACGATGGTGATGCGCTCCAGCCCATGCCGGTCGCGCGCATGGGCGGCGGCCACGGCGATGTTGTTGAACAGGCAAAATCCCATCGATACCTGTGCGGTGGCGTGGTGACCGGGCGGACGCACCGCGCAGAAGGCGGTGCGGGTCTGGCCCTGCATCACCGCATCGACCGCGGCAATGCCGGCACCGGCCGCGCGCAAGGCCGCCGCGCGCGAGGCCGGCACCATGCGCGTGTCCACGTCCAGCTGACGGTAGCCCTCGAAGGCGGTTTCCAGCACTGCATCCACTTGCTCGCGCTCGTGCACGCGGCACAGGTCGCCCAGCTTGGCCAACGGCGCTTCGCGCCAGTCCAGATCCGGGAATGCGCCGCGCAGGGCCTGGACCACCGCTTCCAGGCGGGCGGGGCTTTCCGGGTGCTCAGGGCCGGCGTCGTGACCGAGGCAGGCGGGATGGGTAAAGACCAACATGGGGCAACTCTAGCCTCTGTGCCGACCCGGGCACATGCTCAACCGCGTCGGCGGTCGTGCCGCCACAGGACTTCCTGCCGACCATCGGTACGCGCCAGTACGCGCGCCAACACGAACAGCAGGTCGGACAAGCGGTTGAGGTAGCCGATCGCCTCGTTGCGTACCGTTTCCTGACGCGACAGCGCAACGGTCTCGCGCTCGGCCCGGCGCACGATGGTGCGGGCCAGGTGGCAGCGCGCGGCGGCCTCGCCGCCGGCTGGCAAGATGAATTCCTGCAGTGCGGGCAGGGTGTCGTTGAAGGCATCCAGCTGGCGCTCCAGCGCCTGGATGTCGGCCGCGTCGATGGCGGCATGGCCGGGAATGCACAGCTCGCCGCCCAAATCGAACAACTGGTGCTGCACGGTGGTCAGCAGTGCGGCGATCGGCTCCGGCACGCCGGGGGCGGCCAGCAGCACGCCGATGGCCGAATTGGCTTCGTCCACGGTGCCGTAGGCATTGACGCGCAACGCATCCTTGCCGGTGCGGCTGCCGTCGCCCAGGCCGGTACTGCCGTCGTCGCCGGTCCGCGTATAGATACGAGAGAGTCGGTTGCCCATGGCTTAGCCGGCGTAGGGCTGGCGACGCGGTGCGGACAGACGCTCGGCAGCCACCTGGATCACCGCGGCAGCCGCCACGTACAGCGCGGCGCTGCGCAGATAGGGCCCCAGCCAGTCGGTGTAATTCTTGAACCAGCCGGCCACGGTCGGGTCGGCCACGCTGGCGCTGATCCAGTAGAAGCTGCCCTGGGCGATCAGCTGGCACAGCGCCACGGCAATCAGCAGGGCCGGCACCAGTCGCGCCAGCGCGCTCCACTGTGCGCCGTGGTAGTGCCGGCGCAGCCACACGCCGCCGGCCCACAGCGCGAAATACGCCGGGATTAGGCACCAGTACGCCGGCGACACGCAGTAGTGCTGCCAGAAGCTCAGGCCCTGGCCGGTGATGACCAGCCAGTCCACCGCCACGGCCAGCAGCATCAGCAGCGGAAATGCCAGCTTGGTACGTGCAGCCAGATGGAATCCGCCGATGAAGAACACCGCCCAGGACGCGTCCGGAACCGGCGCGAAGTGATTGATCCGGGTGGCCGCCATCAACGCGGCGAGCAGACTCAGAATCAGGGTGTCGTGCGAGCGAGACGTCATGCGCGAGGCGGGCCGGATTGCAGGCCCTGGAGTGTAGCGTGGAAGTGGTGCTGCCCGCGGCTTGGGTAACGGCAGCTGCACAACGACTGTGCAGTGCCAAGCGGGCGTGGCCGGCGCCCGGAATCGGCCTGCGCCACGCCTACACCGCCGTTTCTGGGTGCGCCATCCACGCCCGCCTGGCGACTGCTCGCCACGCTTTTCCAGCCGCTGCATGTGTTTGGGGAGCGCGTGAAGCGCTGCGCTGCGCGTCAACCATGCACGGCGCAGGTGGCAGCGGGCGCGGCAAGATGTCCCGCCCTGCGTCGGCAACGCGCAGGGGGCGAAGGCTTATCATGTGGGGATGACACATCCCCATGACGTTCTGATCGTTGGCGGCGGCCTGGTCGGCTCCAGCCTTGCGATTGCGCTGGACCGCCTCGGCCTGGATGTCGGGCTGGTGGAGGCCACCCCGGCCGGCACGCCGCCGGCAGTGTTTGATCAACGCAACCTCAGTTTCGCCGCGGCCACCGTGAACGCGCTCGGTGCGCTCGGAGTGATGGCCAAGCTGCGCAGTCCGCCCGGGCCGATCCGGCGCATCCATGTCAGCCGCGCCGGGGACTTCGGCCGCGTGCAACTGGACGCGGCCGATTATGGCCGCGACGCCTTCGGCCAGGTGGTGGTGGCACGCGACTTCGGCGATGCCTTGCAAACGCGCCTGGACGAACTGACCCATCTGCGCCGTTACCGGCCCGCACGGTGCATCGGCATAGAACCGGTGCAGGACGACCTGCGCGCGGTGCGCCTGGCTACCGATGCGGGCGAGCAACGGGTGCAGGCCAAACTGGTGGTCGGCGCCGACGGCAGCCATAGCGCGGTGCGCGAGCTGCTGCATATCGGTACCGATACCCACGATTTCCTGCAGACCCTGTTCGTGGCGCGCGTGCGTGCCTCACGACCGCCCGATGGCACGGCCTGGGAGCGTTTTGGCGAACATGGGCCAACGGCGCTGTTGCCACGCGGCGACCGTCATTACGGTGCGATCCATTGCGTGGCGCGCGCCGAGGCCGAAGCCGTGGCTGCGCTCGATGACACCGGCTGGCTGGCGCGCCTGCAGCGTGCAGCCGGCTGGCGTGCCGGGCGCATGGTCGCCACCGGCGAACGCAGTGCCTATCCGCTGGTGCAGGTGCTGGCCGACAGCCTCATCGCCGAGCGCGTGGTGCTGCTGGGCAATGCCGCGCAGACGCTGCACCCGATCGGCGCGCAGGGCTTCAACCTGGGGCTGCGCGATGCGCTGACGCTGGCCGAATTGATCGAGCACGATCGCAGCGATGCCGGTGCCGGTGCGTTGCTGGCCGAGTATCTGGCGCGGCGGCGGGTGGATCGCGAGCACACCATCGGGCTTTCCAGCGGTCTGGCGCGGCTCACCGGCAACCCGGCACCGTTGCTGCGGCCGTTGCGTAGCCTGGGCTTGTTTGCGGCCTCGCAGGCGGCCCCGCTGCAATCGATGCTGGTGGGCGGCGCCATGGGCTTCCGTGGCGATGTGCCGCAACTGTGCCGGGGCAGCGCATGAGCCGGCGCAGCATGCACGAGGTGGTGATCGTCGGCGGTGGCGTCGTCGGCGCCGCCTGCGCGCTGGCATTGAACGATGCCGGCCTGCGCGTTGCCCTGATCGAAGGGCGCGAGCCTGCCCGCTGGCGCGCCGAGCAACCCGATCTGCGTGTCTATGCCTTCGCTGCCGACAATGCCGCGTTGCTCGACAGCCTGGGCGTGTGGAATGCGGTGCGTGCCGCGCGCGTGCAACCTTATCGGCGCATGCGGGTCTGGGATGCGGGCGGAGGTGGCGAGCTGGGCTTCGACGCCGACACCCTGGGACGCGAGCAATTAGGCTGGATCATCGAAAACGACGTGCTGGTGGACCGCCTGTGGGCCGCCGTGCACGCGGCCGGCATCGAAGTGCATTGCCCGGCACGCGTGGTCGAGCTGGAGCAGGACGCCGCCAGCGTGCGCCTGCGCCTGGACGATGGCAGCCGGCTGGAAGCGGCAATGGCCATCGCCGCCGATGGTGCAGCATCCACCCTGCGTGAACTCGCCGGGCTGCCGGTTTCCCGGCATGCCTACGCACAGCGCGGCGTGGTTGCCTTCGTGGAAACCGAGCACCCGCATCAGGCCACCGCCTGGCAGCGTTTCCTGACCACCGGGCCGCTGGCCTTCCTGCCGTTCGCCGATGGCCGCAGTTCGATCGTGTGGACCTTGCCCGATGCCGACGCCGAGCGCGTGCTGGCGCTGGACGATGCCAGTTTCTCGCGGGAGTTGACCCAGGCCTTTGCTGCGCGCCTGGGCGAGGTACGCGTGGTGTCGGCACGCACCGCCTTCCCGCTACAACGGCAGCTGGTGCAGCAGTACGTCAGCGGCCGCGTGCTCACCTTGGGCGATGCCGCGCATGTGGTGCATCCGCTGGCCGGGCAGGGCGTCAACCTGGGTCTGCGCGATGTGGCGGCGTTGCGGCAGAGCGTGCGCGAGGCGATGGCCAAACGCGCCGATTGGGCCGCGCCGCATCGCCTGCAACGCTGGGCACGTACCCGGCGCAGCGAGAACACCGTGGCTGCCTACGGCTTCGATGCGATCAACACGGTGTTTTCCAACGACGACATGCACCTGACCTTGTTGCGCGGATCGGTATTGGGCCTGGCCGGCAAGTTGCCGCCGTTGGTCGATGTGCTGTGGAAGCGCGCCTCCGGCGGCGCGTGAGCCAAGCGCGCCAGCCGCCAAAATCGGCGGCGGCTGGCTGTCATGCCTTGATATGCCTTTGATGCTATAGCGAAGGCAGCAGGTTCCATACGACGTGCGTGGCTGCCGTGGCTACAGTCGCGCCATGACCTTGTCTGCGCCTCCTTCGTCCAAGCCGGCAGTGTTGTTGTTGTGCGGGCTGCTGTGCGATGCCGCCATCTGGCAACCGCAGCGCACCGCGCTGCGCGATCTGGCCGATGTGCAGGTGATGGATTTCGCTGGCTTCGACAGCATTGCGCAGATGGCCGCGCATGTCTTGGCCGTTGCGCCGCCGCAGTTTGCGCTGGCAGGACATTCGATGGGCGGGCGGGTCGCGCTGGAAATCATGCGCCAGGCGCCCGCGCGCGTGCTGCGGCTGGCACTGCTGGATACGGGCATCGCGCCGCGCCGCGAGCGCGAACGCGAAGAACGGCTGGCATTGGTGCGACTTGCGCATGCCCAGGGAATGCAGGCGCTGGCGCAGCGCTGGCTGCCGCCGATGCTGCACCCCGATCACCGTGCCGATGGCGAATTGATGGATGGCTTGATGGCCATGGTGCAGCGGCAAAGCGCGCAAAGTTTTGCCGGGCAGATCAACGCCCTGCTGGAACGCCCCGATGCGGCGCCGGTGCTCGCGCACATCACATGCCCGACGTTGCTGGGCGTCGGGCGGCAAGACGCGTGGAGCCCGTTGGCGCGGCACCAGGACATGGCGCGACACATTCCGCAGGCGCGGCTGGCGATCTTCGAACACTGCGGGCACATGGCGCCGGTGGAAGCACCCGCTGCCGTCAGCGACGCGCTGCGCGACTGGTTGCAGGCCGCGTGATGGCGCACCCGCCCAACGCGTGGCACGAGGTGGCCACTGCTGCGCAAACACGCAATCCGCCGGATATCGAGAGTGCTTTGGTCACGCCTTGAGGAACGCTGCATGCACGAAGACGTTTCGATCATCATTGCCTGCGAGCAAGCGATCCGCCGGTTCGCGCTCTACAACGATCGCCATGATCATGCCGGTCTCGCCGCGTTGTTCACCGACGATGGCGTGTTCGCGCGCCCCAGTGCACCGGATGCGCCCGTGCGGGGGCGCGAGGCCATCTTGCAGTCGTTTCGCGAGCGTGCGCCGCGCACCACGTGCCACCTGATGCTCAATACCTTGGTCAGCGTCCAGTCGCACACGCTGGCGCATGCGCACAGCCACGTCCTGCTCTACACCGCTGACGCTACCTCCGCAGCGCCGCCGTGGACGGCGCAAGCGCCGGCATTGCTGGGCAGCTTCGAGGATGTGCTGGTGCTCGAGCAGGGACGCTGGTTGTTCCAGCAACGGCTCGGGTCACTGCTGCTGCGGGTCGGCGCCAGCTGAGTCGGCGCATCCGGGCGGCAGACAACTTCTTGACTCACCGCTGTCCTGACGGCGCATGCCGCGTGCCGCCGTCTTCCAGTCCCACGTTCTCCCCCTCCCCGTCGCGTTGCATCGCAGTCATCCATTCCCTTTGCATCGGAGATTCGCCTAGTGGAACGCGTCCGTTCGTCTGCTCGTTGTGGTTCGGTGTTGCCGCGTGCGCTGTCGCCTCGTCAACCTGCATTGATCATCGCTGCCTTGCTGGCCGCAGCGTCGCCGGCAGCGTGGGCGCAGGCTGTGCCGGAAACCGCGGCGCCACCCCAAGGCATCAATCTGGGTGGCACCAGTTTCTTGGATGGCTTCGGTTCCATGCAGCCTGGATGGACGGCCATCGAGTATCTGCGCTACTACGATTTCGACGCGATCAAAAATGCCAACGGCAACAATTCGCCGGCGTTCCGCGACCCCAAGGTTGGCGTCAGCGTCGCATTGACCCAGCTCATCTATGTCACGCCCTACACCTGGAAAGGCGGTTCGTTGAGCTTCAATGCGATCGTGCCGCTGGTCAATTACGACACCTCCGTCGCTGCCGATAGCCCGGTGCGCTTGAGCAGCAATGGCTTGGGCATGGGCGATATCTCGTTCGGGCCGGCGCTGCAGATGCCACCGGTGATGCGCGATGGGCGGGTGTTCTTCTTCCAGCGGTTTGCCATCGATGCCTTCGCGCCCGTGGGCAAGTTCGATCGCGATATCGCCATCAACCAGAGCACCGGTTTTTGGTCGGTCGCACCGCATTGGGCCTTCACCGTGCAACCCAGCGACACTTGGGAAATCAGCGGGCGGCTGAATTATCTCTATAACTTCCGCACCAGCCGCGCAGGTGGCGTGCCGCCGATTCCCGGGTTCCGTTTTCGCAATGGCCAGGCCGGCGATGTGCTCTGGGCGAACTTCGCCAGCTCGGTCAAGGTCACCGAGCAATTGCGTCTGGGCATCAACGGGTATTACCTGCAGCAGTTGAAGAACAACCGCACCAACGACCAGAGCGTCCCCGACAGCAAGCGCAGGCAGTTCTATGTTGGCCCCGGGTTGTCCTGGCGGTTCGACGAAAAGAACCTTCTCAACTTCAATGTGTACCTGCCCATCGAGGTGGAGAACTCGGTGGCAGGCAATAGCTACAACCTGATGATCGTGCACTCGCTGTAACGCGCGCCGGTCATGCATCCCGCATTGCCGCCGCCGCGGTGCCGGCGATGCGGGATGACGCGGATGCGATGCGTCATGCGAACGAGCTCGCGCTGGTGGCCTGGCCTCATCGCTTAAGCGGGATGCTTGGCACGCAGGGCATCGACGAGCAAAGCGCTCGTCTCACAGTCCCATGCTGTGCCGTTGCGTGTTGGCATGTTCGCGGAACAGCAATTCGGCGCGTGCGCCATCGCGTTGTTCGATGGCCGAGACAATGGCGCCGTGTTGCCTGTGCCCGTAAAACAGGTCGTCGTAGGCGAGCGCAGCAGTGCGTTGGCCGAACACGACGTTGACCGGGCTGACGAACGGCACCAGTGTGCAGCGTTCCACGGTTTCGGTCAGGATCGGCTTGTTGGCCGCCTCCACGATGGCGCGATGGAAACGGGCATTCATTGCGCCATACGCCTGCTCGTCGTCGGCACAGAGATTGCGGCTGGCCAGGATGCGGTCGCCTTCGCCCAGGCAGGCGTGCAAGGTGGCGAGCAACTCGGCGGCGGCGCCCCGTTCGGCGATGGTGCGCGCGGCCATGCCTTCCATCACTGCGCGCACCGCCAGTGCATCCAGGCTTTCCTGCTGGCTGAAGCGCCGCACGGCGTAACCACGGCTGCCTGCCTGCACCAGCAGGCCTTCCTGACATAACGCCGGCAGGGCCTGACGGATCGGCGTGCGCGAAATCGCCAGGCGCTCGGCCAGCGCGGCTTCGGTGACACGCTCGCCCGGCGCGAAGGTGCCGCACAGGATCAATTCGCGTAGCTGCTGAATCGCTTGCAATCGGTGGTTGTTCGCCATTGGCTCCATTCTCTCGCGCCATACCGCAGCGCACGTTCCTTCGACAGGGAAAACTTGCAATCACTTGTATAAAAACCTTGCGGATGAGATCGCTTGATGGCAATTTGGATCCCAAGGATACCGTTTTGGCAATCCGGAGTCGTTGGTCGTCCTTTGTTGGGATCCATTGCGTTGCAGATCCCCAATCACCCACTGACGCGCGCCTGCCCTGACCGGGGCCCGGCCCGCGTCGCAGGAGCGGAACATGGCAAGCATCATCGGCGGTATCGGAACCTCGCACGTTCCCACCATCGGGGTGGCCTACGACAAGGGCAAGCAGCAGGACCCGGTGTGGAAGCCGTTGTTCGACGGCTACACGCCGGTGGCCGCGTGGCTGGCCGAGCAGCAGGCCGACGTGCTGGTGTTCTTCTACAACGACCACTGCACGACGTTCTTCTTCGATCTGTATCCCACCTTCGCGCTGGGTGTGGGCGAGCGCTTTCCGGTTGCCGACGAAGGTGCGGGGCTGCGCAACCTGCCGCCGATCCGCGGCGACGTGCAGTTGCAGGCGCATATCGCCGAATGCCTGGTCAATGATGAATTCGACCTGACGGTGTTTCAGGACAAGCCGATCGACCATGGCTGCGCGGCGCCGCTGCCGCTGCTATGGCCGCATGTGCCGGACTGGCCGGGCACGGTGGTGCCGATCGCCATCAACGTGCTGCAGTACCCGCTGCCGACGGCGCGGCGCTGCTATCGCCTGGGCCAGGCAGTGCGCCGCGCGATCGAATCGTATCCGGAAGATCTTCGGGTGGTGGTGGTGGGTACCGGTGGGCTATCGCACCAGATCCATGGCGAGCGCACCGGGTTCAACAACACCGAATGGGACATGGAATTTCTGGACCGGTTCCAGCATGCGCCCGAGACCCTCACCGATCTCACCCACACCGATTACGTGCGCCTGGGCGGTGCGGAGAGCGTGGAGCAGATCATGTGGCTGGCGATGCGCGGCGCGCTGGATGGGCCGATCCGCAAGCTGCATCAGAACTACTACCTGATGACCACCACCGCGATGACCGTGGTGCTGTACGAGCCGGGCGAAGAAGCGGCTGGCGCGCCGCGTTCGGCCGATCTGCTCGCGCGCGCTGCCGCTGCGGCCTGAGGAGGTGCTGATGAATCCGCAAACCAAGGGCATGGAGCAGATCGGCGGTACGTACCTGTTCGATCTGCGTACCAGCAATCGCGCGCTGCGCCTGAACCGCTTTTTCTGGCACATGATCCGCGCGCCGTGGCGGGATCGTTTCTTGCAGGATGCAGAAGTTCTGATGCAGGAAGCCGAACTCACCGAGCAGGAGAAGGCGCTGATCCGTGCGCGCGACTGGCTGGGCCTGGTGCAATACGGCGCCAACTTCTTCGTCATCGAAAAATTCGCGCGCGTGGTGCGCATGACCAATCTGCAGGTCTACGCAATCATGCGCGGCGAATCGTTCGAAGACTTCATGCAGACGCGGCGTGTGCCCCATGCGCGCTGAGCTGGGCGCAGTGGCCGTGCGCCGCATCGTCGCGTTACCCGACTTCCCAACCCAAGGTCTTCCCCAATGACCATGTCATCCGTGTTCTTCGAACACCGCATCAAGGTGCGGCACCTGCGTGTCATCGAGGCGCTGGACCGACAGAAAAGCCTGTTGCGCGCCTCACGCGTCTTGAATGTCACCCAGCCCGCGCTCACGCGCGCCTTGCAGGAGATCGAAGAGATCGTCGGTGCGCCGCTGTTCGAGCGACATTCGCGCGGCGTTCGTCCCAATGCGATGGGCGAGGTGCTGGTGCAGACGGCGCATGTGGTGCTGGGGCAGCTACGACGCGCGCAGGACACCTTCGAAGGGCTGCTGCAGGACGATGCGCTCACGATCACCGTGGGCGCCTTGCCGGTGGCGGCCAGCGGTTTGCTGCCGGCGGTGCTGGCCGCGCTGTATCGCACCGAACCGACGCTACGGGTGCGCCTGCTGCATGGCCGCACCGATGAGCTGTTGCCCAAGCTGGCCGGTAACGAGATCGATCTGGTGGTCGGGCGGTTGTATCCGCTGGCCCGCTACGATGCATTGATTCGCAAGGTGTTGTACCAGGACCCGATCGCGCTGGTGGCGCGCAGCGACCACCCGCTATTTACCAATGGGCCGGTACGCATTGCCGAGGCGGTCGCGTACCGGCAGGTGCTGCCGACCCTGAGCCAGCATGTGGAACGCGACGTGGCGCAGGTCATGCGCGAGCATGGTCTTGCAACGCGCGACCAGTTGCGTTCCAGCTCGGCCAGTTTCACACGCGAAATCCTGCTCGGTACCGACAGCATTGCGGTGATGCCGAGCATGATGGTGGCCGGCGACATCGCACGTGGCGAGTTGCGTGCCTTCCAGCTGCAGCAGCCCTCGCAGGCACGCGCAGGAGGGGTGATCTATCGCGATGGCGCCGCAATCCACAAGCCCGGCGTGCGCTTGCTGATGCGCGAGCTGGAGCACCAGCTGGCCCTCATGGCCGAGCAGGGCGCGGTGTGGGTGGACGACCGCGTTGGCGAAGACGATGTATTGCTGGATGCGTCTGCGTGAGCGCATAAGGCTGGCGCAACGCGCAACGCTTGGCGATGCATGCTGGGTTGCATCGACGCCCAGGGGCCATTGAGCGTGGCTGCATACATCGGAACGTGCGCCGCGCCACAGCAACGGGCAGCCCAGGCTGCCCGTCGTGCCGTTGGCGGTGCGCATTCGCGCCCATGCGACGGCACCTCAGGTGTCACTGGCCAAGGTGTCCTTCAAGCGCGCTTTTTGTAATTTGCCGGTTGCCGTGCGCGGCAAGGCGTCCACCACGCGCAGATGCTTGGGGGCACCTTGTACTTGGCCAGGCGTGCGGCCAGATAGTTGCGGATCTCCTCCAGGTCCGGTGCCGCAGCGGCCGGCACGATCGCCAGATAACCTACCTCGCCCCATTGCGGGTCGGCCAGGCCGACCACCGCGCACTCGCGGATGTCCGGGTGGTCTGCGAGCAACGCTTCGATCTCTGCCGGATACACGTTCTCGCCGCCGGAAATGAACATGTCTTTCTTGCGGTCGACGACCCAGAAGAAACCGTCGGCATCGCGCTGCACGATATCGCCGGTACGGAACCAGCCCTGCCCATCGAGCACGTCGGCGCTTGCCTGCGGATCGCGCCAGTAACCGGGGCTGAGGTTGGGGCCGCGCAAGAGCAATTCGCCGGGAACGCCCGCTGGGCAGTCGTTGCCGTTGTCATCGACCACGCGCGTGCGCACCGATGGCGTCGCGATGCCGGCCGCGCCCAGCTTGTTGCGGATCACATCGCAATCCACCGACATGCCGAACACCGTGCCGGCTTCGCTCATGCCGAAGCCGCAGACCATCGGGATGCCATCGTCCAGCCAGCCAAGCAGATCGTCGCTGGCGTGCGGCGCGCCACCGCTGACCAATGCGGTGAGATGGCGCAGCGCTGCCGCATCGAAGCCGGGCTGTTGGCGAAATGCCTGCATCATCTGCGGCACGCCGACGTAATGCGTGATTCCCAGCGATGGATCGGCAAGCCAGCCCAACGAGCGTTTGGGCTCGAAGCCATTGGAGACCTGGATCGAACCGCCCACCGCCAGCGCCGAGCGCACATTGGTGACCAGGCCGATGATGTGAAACATCGGCGCTTCGCACAGAAAGCTGCTGCGCGCATCCACGCGTGTGGTGACGCCGAAGTTATGCGCGGCATGCCGCAGGTTCTGCTCGCTGAGCATCACGCCCTTGGGCTGGCCTGAAGTGCCGGAGGTAAACAGGATCAGGCTCACACGCTCCGGCGGAATCGATGGCGTGTCGGCAGGCTCCAGTGCATCGGCGCTCCCGATAAAACCTGCCAGGCTTTCCATGTCCGTGCGACCGGCAGCGACATCGTCGCCCAGCAGCACGCGCGGCTCTGCGCGTTGCAGTAGCGCATCGAGCTCGCTTGCGCTCAACCGCCAGTTGAGCGGGACATAGATCGCGCCGACCCGCCCGCAGGCAAAGTGCAGGGCCACCTGCCAAACCGAATTGCGCGCCAGCACCGCCAGCCGCTCGCCATCGACGCAGCCACGCCGACGCAGCAAGGCCGCCAGGCGGCCCACCAACGCATCCATTTCGGCGTACGTCCATTCCAGGCCCTGCACCAAATCGCGTGCGGCAAGCTGTTGCGGCGAGAGACGGGCGTGGAAGGCGATCGAGTCGGTCGGCATGGCCATGGCGCGGTCTTCTGGAAGAGTGGGAGGTGACTGGGTGTGGGTGCGGGTGCTGTGTGCGAAAGGTTGAGACGTCGCGCAAAAACGTGGTGCGCGAACGGCCGGTGCCGCCACACGCATGCCGGCGCACGGCAGGCAAGCAGTGTGCAATCGGTTGCTGGTGTGCATGCCAATACCCAGGCAGGCGCGCGTTGCTTGGGCTGTGCGCTAGCTCAGGTAGACGGTCTTGGTTTCGAGGAAGGCCTGCAGGCCTTCGATTCCGCCTTCGCGGCCGATGCCCGAGTGCTTGAAGCCACCGAATGGCATGCTGATATCGACCCACATGCCGTTGATTGCATGACTGCCGCTGCGCACGCGGCGCGCGATGCGATAGGCGCGTTCGGCGTCTTCGCTGTAGATGGTGCCGTGCAGGCCGTAGTCGCTGGCATTGGCCTTGGCGATGAGGTCGGCGTCGTCGTGGTAGTCGATGAAGCTCACCACTGGTCCGAAGATCTCCTCGCGCGCAATGGTCATGTCCGGCGTCACCTCGGCAAACACCGTCGGCTCGACGAAGAAGCCGCGCGACAGGTGCGCCGGGCGGCCTCCACCCATGACCAGGCGTGCGCCCTCGGCCTTGCCCTTGGCGATGTAGGACTGCACACGTTCGAGCTGGCGGCCAAGGGCCAACGGGCCCATGCCGGTGTCTGCCGCAAACGGGTCGCCCAGTTTCACGGCGCTCAATGCCGCGCAATACGCCTGCAGGATTTCTTCGCGGCGCTGCGCCGGCACCAGGACGCGGGTCAACGAGAAACACACCTGTCCGGCGATCGGCATGGAGTAGGGCACCAGGCTGGGCAGCACCTTGGCGAGGTCGGCATCTTCAAGCACGATCGCTGCCGATTTGCCGCCCAGCTCCAGGCCAACCCGTGCCAGACGCTCGGCGCAGGCAATGCCGATCGAGCGGCCGGCCTGGGTAGAGCCGGTGAAGCTGACCTTGTCCACGTGCGGGTGGCGGATCAATTGCTCGCCCACCTCGCAGCCGGCGGGGAGCAGGTTGAACACGCCATCGGGCACGCCGGCGGCGCTGATGCACTCGGCCAGGATATAGGCATCGATCGGGGTTTCCGGCGAGGGTTTGGCCACCACCGTGCAGCCGGCAGCCAGCGCGGCGGCGACCTTGTAGCACAGCAATACCAGCGGCGCGTTCCAGGGCGTGATGGCGGCGACCACGCCAACCGGCTCCTGCACCACATGCACGCGGCCACCATTGGGGCGCACGCGCGGTTCGACGAATGCGTGGGTGGCAATCAGATCGGCGTAGTAGTCGAATAAATCCGGCGCCTGCTGCGACGCGCGCCTGCTGAAGCCGATGGTGGCGCCCACCTGGCCGGTCCATGCTTCGGCCAGCTCCGGCATGCGTGCACGCAAGTGATCGGCCACCCGCTTGAGCACCACGCTGCGCTCTTGCGCGGAAAGCTGCGGCCAGGGGCCATGGTCGAACGCGCTGCGTGCAGCAGCGATGGCCGCTTCGGTATCTGCGTGCGAGGGCTCGGTGTAGCACAGCAGCGGTTGTTCGGTGTGCGGCGCGATCACATCGACAGTGCGATCGCCGGTGCTTGCGCGCCATTGCCCATCGATGAACAGGCCCAGGGGACTGCGCGCGGCGATCCCGCGCAGCGTTTCGGATAAGGCTTCCATACTCCCTCCTCGGTGCAGAAAACCACTGGCAGCGCCAGCGATGCACGCGCAACGCGCACCGCTTGGACGCCGTAGGACGCGCTTACGCTCGGTGCTTGCTGAGGTCGTACTCGCCCAGGCCAGGCTTGTAGCTCTTCTCGTCGATGAACTGACGGATGCCTTCCTTGCGGGCGTTGTTGTCGAACGAGTTGGCCGCTTCCTGCATGCGCACCAGGTAGTCTTCGGCCTCGTCGTAGGTCATGGTGCCGACGCGGCGTACCGCATCCTTGGCGTACTTGAGTGCGACCGGGTTCTTGCGCAGCAGCAGCTCGGCCACTTCGCGGGTGCGGGCTTCCAGGCGTTCCAATGGCACGCTTTCGTTGACCAGGCGCCATTCGGCAGCCTTCTTGCCATCTACCATTTCACCGGTCAGCGTCATCCACATCGCATCGCGCATCGACAGCAGTTCCACCGCGACCTTGGTGACGCCACCACCGGGCAGGATGCCCCAGTTGATTTCCGACAGGCCAAATTGCGCCTCATCGGCGGCAATCGCCAAGTCGCAGGCAAACAGCGGGCCGAAGCCACCGCCGAAACACCAGCCGTTGACCATGGCGATGGTCGGCTTCTGGTACCAGCGCAGACGACGGAACCAGCCGTACGATTCGCGCTGCGAGCGCCGCACGCCACGCAGGCCCTGCGCTTCGGTTTCGCGGAAATATTCCTTCAGGTCCATGCCCGCCGACCAGGCGGTGCCTTCGCCGCCGAGCACCAGCACGCCGACGTTGTCGTCGAACTCCAGCTCGTCCAGCACGTCCATCATGCGGCGGTTGAGCGCCGGGCTCATCGCGTTGCGCTTGTCGGGGCGAGCGAACTTCACCCAGGCGATGCGGTTTTCGATGCGAACCGATACCACGTCATGCTCGTTCAAGCGGCGTCTCCTTCGAGTCGTGAGAGTGCTGATGCGTTGATGGGCTCAGAGCGCTTCGGCCAGCGCGGTGTCTGGTACGGCGGCGCGCTCCAGCGCAGCGCTGGCGTTCAACTTGCAGAGCAGGCGCAGCAGGGTTTGTTGCTCGCCGGCCTGCAGGCCGGTGCAGGTGCGTTCGCCCGCGCGCGCCAGGCAGCCCTGTGCAACCAGCAGCGTGCGCTCGCCCGCGTCGGTCAGGTACAGGCCCTTGCTGCGACGGTCGCGGCCGGCAAGGCGTTCGATCAGGCCTTGCTCGGCCAGCGCATTGGCGATCTTCATGCCGGCGGCGCGATTAACCAGCAGCCGGTTGCCCAGCTCGGTCTGGTCGCAGCCGGGTTGATCGCGGATGTGGATCAACGCGGTCACGCGCGCCGGGGTCAGCTGCAGTTCGGCCAATTCCTGGCGCGCGGCGTGGCTGGAGGCCAGGGCGGCGAGTTGCAGCTGGTAGCCAAGGTCGGCGGCAAGTGAGAGGCAAGCGGTCATCGATCCGTCCAGATTGTATCCGTCAAATACAATCTAGCCGACCGAAGCGGGCGCTGCAAGAGGGGGCGAAAGCATGATGCGAAGCACAGTGCGCGGCTGCGTAGTAGCGCCGCGCCTGCCGTTACGACGATCAGCGAATCAGCCAGCCGGCGAGCTGTTCGCGGGTCAGGTACCCGCTGTGACGGGTGTCGAGCGCGTCGAATTCATCGGCCAGGGCAGGGTTGGCCTGCGCCTCCGCACGGCTGATGCGGCCATCGCCATCGGTATCCATGGCTTCGAAATCGATGCGATAGCTGCCGACCACGCTGCTGGGCTGGATCGAACGCACGATCACGCTGGATTCCCCGCGCGGGCGTTCCAGTTCGGTTTGATGGGTGACCTCGCCACTGGACAGCGGCTGGGTGCGGATGGCACTGGGCACGTCGATCAGCGGCATGCTGCTGGCCGGCGTCGTGGGCGCCTGTTGCGCCTGTGCGGCAGTGCAGAGCAAGAGCGACAGCGTGGAAACGAGTGTGGCAAGACTGCGGGTAGTCATCAGATCCCCCTGATGCGGAACAGCCCACAATCATAGGGCCTGGCGGCCTGTTGCGCTGGGCGTGACGGCGGCGCTGCGCTTGGCGGCCGGGATACGTTGCTGGAGTGTCACAAGCGGCGAACATGCCTTGTCGCGCTGCTGCGCAGTCAGCGTGAGGCGAGCACTGCGCATCGCATCGCGCAGTGCTCTGGTGAGCGCCACTCAGCCGGGGATGAAGGGGAACACGATCTTCAGCAACCCCTTCAGGCCGCCCTCCGCCGTGCTCGTCACCGCCTTGGCACCCAGGCTGTTGAGTGCCCGGCGCACGTCGTCCCAGCGCACCTGCGCGATGTCCTTCTTGAGCAGGTCCGACACCTCTTCTGCGGTGGGTGTGAGTTTCTGCAAAGCGCGCACGGTGGCTTGCGGATCCGGTTGCAGGTAGCCCCAGCGCTCGGCGATTTTCAGCAGCGTGTCGAAACGCACCGCGACCACTTCGCGGTTGCGTTCGTACACCGGCAGCGCACCGACATCCAAAATGGCTTGTTCGAACTGTTGCGCGTCGTCGGGGTGTTCGATGCGCACCGCCAAAAAGCCTTCCTTGCGGCTGCGTTCGCTGACATGTTTTGCGCCGGAGCGCAGATTGTCTTCGGTGAGCACGTTGGCGACGATCCGCTGCATCGCCGCGTCGCCCTCTTCGGGCACCAGCGAGCGCCAACGCGCATAGCCATCGCGCCGCAGCGCCTTGACCTTGGCCGACGTTACCCGCAACTGCAATGCGACCGCCGCGTTGGAGCTGTTGCGCGAGATGGCGCCATCGCGTTCGAGCAGCACGAAGATCAACAATTCCAGGTCACGCTTGGTCAGCGACTGAAACCCCTGCAACAGGGTCAGGCGCAGAAATTGGCTGCCGAAGGCGGCCGCGTCCTTCAATTCGATCGGTTGCATGGGGAGTCCTCCACAGGTGACCTGCAGCATGCCAGGACGCTGTTGCGCGGCCTGAGAACCAATGCGACGCACACGCCAGTTTCAGTGTCCGGTTTCGCGCCCGCGACGATCGGACCTGAACGTTTCAACTGCGCCACGATCCTGCAAGGTGACGAACACCTGCTTGCCATCGGCACCGCCGAAGGCCACGTTGCTGGCCTTGCGTCCCTTCAATGCAACCGTGCGCAGCAGCTTGCCCTGCGGCGACACCACTGCAATCTGCCCGGCATCGTAGCGGGCGATGTACAGATTGCCGTCGGCATCGCAGCGCATGCCGTCCATGCCGAAATCGGCAAAGCTGATCAGCAGCCGTTTGTTGCGCAGGCTGCCGTCGCTGCCACGGTCGTAGACCCACACCTTGCGCGACATGCTTTCGTTGACATACAGGTGCTTGCCGTCGGGGCTGACATCCAGGCCGTTTGGCGTGGTCATCCCTGCTTCCAGCAAGCGCACCGCGCCGTCGCGGCCGATGTGCCACAAGCGCCCGCCATTGTCCTTCCAGTTCGGATCGCTGGCGTAGAAGCTGCCATCGGGCGCCAGCGCCAGATCGTTGGGGCCGTCTGCTTCGGGCAACGCCGCAAAGGTACTCACCGCGCGCGTTTGCATGTTCACCTGCAGGATCTTGTGGCCGGTGTAATCGGCGACATACATGGTGCCGTCGCGAAAGCGGATGCCATTGCCGGTGCTTCCCGCGGGCAAGGTGACGAACACCTCGGCACGTGCGCTGCCGTCTGCCTGCAGCGCGATGCGCGCGATGGTGCCGTCCTTGCCCAGGTTCACCGCGTACAGCGCGCCATCCGGACCAGTCGCCGGGCCTTCGGCATTGTGTGTGAATGCGCCATCGCCGATCAGATCGCGCGCAACGAAGGGTGTGTCGGCAGCGATGGCGAGCGAACTGGACAACAGCAGTGCCAGCGGCAAACAGCGAAGATGGGCAGCGAGGGTCATGCGCAATGCTCCGGATGTGATCGCCAGCAGTGTGCCAGAACGTGCAGCGCGACCATGGCGGTGATCACACCCGATCAAGTAAGGTGCGCGAGCAGTACGCCCACACCCGCGAAGGAGGTTTGCATGTCCGTGGAATCGATCACACGTCGCCGCTTGCTTGCCGCCTTTGGCGGTGCAGGCATCCTGCTCGCTGCACCGACGTGGGCAGTGCCGAAGAAAAAGCCCGGAAAACCGCTCAATGTCGCGTTGGTCGGGTTGGGAAGTTATGCCAGCGAACAGCTCGCGCCCGGCCTGGCACTGACCAAGCATTGCAAGCTCGCCGGGATCGTCACCGGTACGCCGTCGAAGATTCCGCAGTGGCAATCCAAGTACGGCATCGCCGACCGCAATGTCTACAACTACGAGAACTTCGATCGTATTGCCGACAACGACGACATCGATGTGGTGTACATCGTCACGCCCACGCATCTGCATGCACCACTGACCCTGCGTGCGGCTGCCGCAGGCAAGCATGTATGGTGCGAAAAGCCGATGGCGATGCATGCCGGTGAATGCGAGGCCATGATCGCTGCCTGCAAACGCAACAAGGTGGCGCTGACGATCGGCTACCGCATGCAGCATGAACCCAATACGCGGCGCGTGATTGCGATGGCCAGCGAGAAACCGTTCGGCGCGATGCAGCGCGTGCGTGCCGAGGCCGGGTACAACGGCTACCAAGGCACCGCCAAGGCCGATCGCCCGTGGCGGTTGCGCTCGCAGTTCGGTGGTGGCGCGATGTACGACATGGGCGTGTATCCGCTCAATGCCGCCCGCTATACAACCGGCGCCGAGCCGCTGGCAGTGACGGCCAAGCGCTGGACCGACCGACCCGATCTGTTCGATGAAGTCGACGAGCACATGGACTTCACCCTGGAGTTTCCCAATGCGGTGCGCGCCGAGTGCAAGACCAGCTTCGGCAAGAACATGAATGTGTTGCGCGCCGAATGCGAGCGTGGCTGGTACGAGTTGTCGCCCTTCCAGAGCTACCAGGGCGTGACCGGCAGGGCCAGCGATGGCCGCGTGTTCGACGCCAAGGTGCCGCATCAGCAAGCGCTGCAGATGGACGAAGACGCGCTGGCGATTATGAACGGCGCACCATTACGTGCACCGGGCGAAGAAGGTCTGCGCGACATCCGCATCGTCGATGCGATCTACCGTTCGGCGCGCGAGGGCAGCAAGCGCATCGTGCTGTAAACGAGCCGGTTCCGGCGGCCAAGTGCCGCCGGGGCCACCGCAATAGCAAGCAGCGGCCCAGGGCCGCCAGGCATGGCAGCACACAGCGGCCAACACATATCCCGACTGTGGAGCGAGCAAGCGGCCAATCAGCCGCGGTGCGTCACGCCCGCAATCAATGGCCGACAGCCGCAAGCAGCACACCAGCGGCAACCCGCGGCCGCAGACATGTCGATTCAGTGAGAAGAGCAAGCGTCAATTTCGCAGAAGCGAGCCGCGCCAGTCGGGAAGCAATTTCTACTACAAGGCACGGGACAACCATCACGAGGATTCCCGCTGCACGCCTCAGGCGCGCTTCAAACGCTCAGAGCATCGCTGCAGGAATGATTCAAACGCTCAGTGAACGTTGCGCGGTGGTCGAAGGAATCGACGACAGCATACACAGCCGAACCGGCCAACTGCTTTTACGATTCCCGATTCCCGATTCCCGATTCCCGATTCCCGATTCCCGGCCTCACTCCCGCATCGCCAGTACCGTGATCTCCTCGCGATCGTGATACAGCTGCTTGGCGCGCACGATCAATGACTTTTCTGCCTGTTGCTCGAACAGGTCCAGGCATAGACGGGTCTCGTCCCAGCGCTTTTTCATCGGCAGCTTGAGGTTGAAGATGGTGTTGCGGCACCAGCCTTCGCGCACCCAGGTGGCCATGCGTTCGGCCACGCGGCGCGGTTGCTCGACCATGTCGCAGACCATCCAGTCCAGCGGTTGCGCAGGCTTCCAGTGAAAGCCGTCGGCACGCAGATGCTCCACCAGCCCGGTCTCCAGCACATGCTCGCGCAGCGGGCCGTTGTCCACGCTGGTCACGTGCACGTGCTGCCGCGTCAGTACCCAGGTCCAGCCGCCGGGCGCAGCGCCCAGATCGGCTGCGCGCATGCCCGGCTTGACCCGTGTGTCGCGTTCTTCGGGCGTGAGCAGCGTCAGCAGGGCTTCGTCGAGCTTGAGCGCAGAGCGCGAGGGCGCTTCCGGCAGCAACTTCAGGCGTGGAATGCCCAGTGGCCACGGCGCGCTGTCGGCGCTGTCGGCCATCGCCAGTACGGCGTGGTCGCCGTCGAGAAAACAGACGTGCAACCGCGGTTGGCGCAGTTGCGGCTTGTCGGTGAGCAAGCCGGCCTTGCGCAGGGCCGGGCGCAGCGCATTGCCGAAGCTGCGCGCCAGGCCCGCCAGCGGCTTGCCCGCGTCCGAATCCGGGTGTTCCACCCACAGATCGCCAAAGCGCTGCTGCCCGTCCAGCGCGGCCAGGATCGGCGTGATCCGGTCCTTGGGGTCGATGCCCTTCAGCTCGGCAATCACCACCAGCTTTTGCCGGGCGAAGATCAACTCGCGCCACTGCAGTTTTGCTGCAAGTTGCGCGGCGTCGTCGCAGACGAACAGCACATAGCCATCGTTGCGCTGGGTGCGCGCATAACCGGCGATGCCGACGAATGCCGCGCGCGCGCTCAGTTCTGCGGCCAGCTCAGGTTCGAAACCCTGCCGGCAATAACACAGCAGGCCGCTCATCGCTGCACCTGCCCGGCGCCCATTGCGCCTGCGACATCAATAATGGTCACCGCCGCCCTCGCCGTAGTTGCGCAGCACGGTACACGCCTGGTCGCGCAGCACGTCGCGCACCACCTCGATGCCGCGACGGGTCAGTTCGCCCACCCAGTCGGCCGGCAACGGGCCTTCGTCGAATTGCGTCAGCGCCATCACGTCGTCGGCGCGCGCGCCGATCAGCAGGCGATCGATGCCGGCCCATACGGTGGCGCCGTAGCACTGGCAGCACGGCTGCGCGGAGGTGGCCAGCGTCACCGGCGACAGCACATCGTTCAAGCGTGGCGTCTGCAGGCGCTGTTGCGCGAGCATGTAGGCCATGTTTTCGGCATGCGCCAGCGAGGTGGTCTGCGGCACCACGCGGTTCACTGCCGCGGCGATGATGCGGTGGTCCGGGCCGAACACCACCGCGCCGAACGGGCCGCCGCTGCGCTCGCGCACATTCATCCGTGACAGCTCGATCGCCAGGGCCACCTTGTCCTCATCGCTGGGATAGGCGCGGCTGTCGTCGACATGCGCGTGGATCCAGTCGGGCAGGGTGAGGTGGACGTGCGCGTAGAGCATCAGTGGACCATGTCTGTAGGGGGAGTGGCGGGGCGCAGTGTATCGGCCTGCGCGTCCTTTGCGGCACATTGGCCGGCCACGCACTGGCAGGCGCTGATCTCGCGGAAGCCGCACACGCTCATCATGCCGCCAGCCTGGCATTGCGCCAGCACGCCTTTGGGGTCGGTGGCGCTGTTGACGTTGACGCAGGCCGGAAACGCACCGCAACAGTTGCCGACATTCTTCACCGTGCAATCGGCATCGGTGCGGCAGGTGGCGGTGACGATGACCGCCTTGCCGGTTGCCGGGCCGCGTGTCGCGCCGGTCGCCGCAGGCGGCGTGGCGGTATCGGCCGGTGGTGCGGCCACGCAGCCAATCGACCCAAGACAGGCCAGCAGCAATAGCGTGCTCAGACACCGGGACAAAAGACGGGACATGCGGCCGCTCCGATCAGGATAGGTGAGCGGCCATGGTAAGCCCCGGATGCGCGGAATGTGGCGCGCGCAGGATCAGCGACAAGATCCCGCAATCCAGGTCATGCGCGCGTTGAGGCTGATGACGCTGGCGATGGCGTTGGGTGTGACCGGGACATGCCTGCAGTCTTGGAGCAGCTAACAAAACCATTGTGCAGCCCCATGCGGGCGCGGCCGATGCTCGAATCGGCACGTGCCACGCGTCCACTCCGGTTCCTCCGTACCGTCCGCACCCACCTGGCGACTGCTCGATACGTGTTGTCAGCCGCTCTTGGTGAAGTCAACGCCGTCTGCGCAGTGACCGGTGGCAGCGCGTGGCAAGGTCCAGTTGCTGCATGCTTTCGTCGCGGCGATCGCTGGGCAGATCGTCATCTAGCCGACCCGGAAGCAGCGTACAGAACACCTCGGCCGGAGTCGCCGCGTCCGAGATGGGCGGCTGCGGCGAGCAGGCCGCCAGGCCGATCGACAGCGAAAACACCGCGCCGCGCAAGATATTTGCAGGTGGGCGTAAGCATGGTTGCGGGAGGCACATGGCAGCATCGCTGGCTGACACAGCCTGCACTCTAGGCCGCCGCGTGCATCAGGTACCGGCGTCATTTCGCTTGCGCATGCAGTGCTGCGCACCACAGCACGCCGACCAGCAGGCAGGCGATGGCGGCCAGCTCCAGTGGCGTGGGCAGGCGCATTTCCCAGGCGAAGCCGTACAGCAGCGCAAAGACCGTCTCGAACACGATCATCTGCCCGACCAGGGTCAGCGGTAGCACGCGACTGGCACGGTTCCACAGCGCGTTGCCGATGATCGAGGCCAGGATGCCCAACAACAGCGACACGCCCCAGAAACTTGCCCACTCGAGCGGTGCATGCGTTGCACTGCCGATCAGGGCCACCGGTGCCAGCAACAACGCCAGTGCGCCGGTGACCACGCCGGTGAGCAACGACCAGTCGCCGCCGGACAGATCCGGGCGCCGCCGCAACCAGCGCGCATTGGCGATCGAATAGGCCGACCACGACACCAGCGCACCCGCCGCACACAGCAGGCCGGCGATCCGGGTCAGCCGATCGCTTGCCTGCTGGCCGGAGTCGTCCTGCACGGTATCCAGTGCCACCAATGTCACGCCGATCACGCACAGCACGCAGGGCGCGGCCAGACGTCGCAATTGCACCGCACCGGCGGCCCGCGTCCCGATCACGGTGACCACCACCGGCAACAGCCCGATGATCAATGCCGTTGCCGCGCCGCCTGCCCACTGCACGGCGCTGCCAAGCAGCACGTAATAAACCAGGTTTCCCATCAGGCTCAAGCGCACCAGCGCCCACCATTCGGCAGCGCCCAGCCGGGCAGCGGTCTGCCGCGCGCGGGGCGCCAGCAGCAAGGCCGCCACGGCGCCATACGCGAGATACCGCGCCACCGCCAACTGCAGCGGCGTAAAAGCGCCCAGCAGTTGCGGTGCCAGAAACACCAGCCCCCACAGCGCGCCTGCGCCGATTCCGCAGGCGACACCCACCATCAAGCGTTCACGCATCGTGCCGTTCCTCAGGGCGTGTATTGCAGCGTGCCGTGCGGCAGGGCGTTGATCAAGGCGAGCGCTGCAGACAGATACAACCCCGCCACGCCGCAACGGTGCGCTGTTCCAGCCGCTGTGATGTCGTCGGTCACACGCACCGCGCCGCGTGCGAACGATGGCGTTGCGCAATCAGTGGGATGGCGTCGCAGCACCTGCGCGACCGCCACGATCGTGATGGTCTGCAGATCCACGGCATGGCGGCCAGTCTGCTGCGCATCGGCGCTGCGGCGGCGAGGGTGCGTGATAACGCAGATGCCGCCTCTGCAGCCGCACAGCCGCCGACCGATCTCGCTGGCAGCGACGCCCTGCTTGCAAGAGCGCCGCTGGCTGTCCTGCGCGCTTACTTGGCCCAGGTATCGCGCAAGGTCACGCTGCGATTGAAGACCGGTGTGGCCGCACTATGGTCGCGACGGTCGGCAACGAAGTAACCGGTGCGTTCGAACTGGAACGCCTGCTCGGGCGCTGCCAACGCTGCACCCGGCTCCACGTAGCCGCGCACGTTGCGCTTGGATTCGGGGTTCAGGTAATCGCGGTAGGTCTTGCCTTCGGATTCGTCGTCGGGCTTCTCCACCGAAAACAGGCGGTCGTACAGGCGGATTTCCGCTTCCACCGCGTGCGCGGCGCTGACCCAGTGGATGGTGCCCTTGACCTTGCGGTTGGCACCTTCCATGCCCGGTCGCGATTCCGGATCCAGCCAGCCGCGCAGTTCGACGATCTCGCCGTCGGCGTTCTTGATCACCTCGTCCACGCGCGCAATGCCTGCGCCGCGCAAGCGGATTTCGCCGCCCGGCACCAGACGCTTCCAGCCCTTGGGCGGAACCTCGGCAAAATCCTCGCGCTCGATCCACAGCTCGCGCGCGAACGGCACCTCGCGTGTGCCAAAGCTGTCGTCCTTGGGGTGGTTGGAAAATTGCAGCGTTTCGGCGTGGCCTTCCGGCAGGTTGGTCAGCACCAGCTTGAGCGGATCGATCACGGCCATGCGGCGCGGCGCCGCTGCGTCCAGATCCTCGCGCAGGCAACCTTCCAGCACCGAGAAATCGATCAGCGAGTTCTGCTTGCTGATGCCCACGCGGTCGACGAACAACCGCATCGCCGCCGGCGTGTAGCCGCGGCGGCGCAGGCCCTGCAGCGTGTACATGCGCGGGTCGTCCCAACCGTCCACCAGTTGCTCTTCCACCAGCGCGGTGAGCTTGCGCTTGCTCATCACCGTGTAATTGATGTTGAGGCGCGAAAACTCGATCTGCCGCGGCTTGGCCGCTTCGCGCGGCAAGCCCTTGTCCAGCAGCGGCTGCAGCAGTTCCGGGTGACCGGCCAGGTCCACCTTGTCCACGCACCAGTCGTACAACGGGCGGTGGTCTTCGAATTCCAGCGTGCACAGCGAGTGGGTGATGCCTTCCACCGCATCGCCGAGCGAATGCGCGAAGTCGTACATGGGGTAGATCGGCCACGCATTGCCGGTGTTCTGGTGCTCCACATGCTTGATGCGGTACAGCGCCGGGTCGCGCAGGTTGATGTTGCCGCTGGCCATGTCGATCTTGGCGCGCAGCGTGCGCGCGCCGTCGGGGAATTCGCCGGCACGCATGCGCGCGAACAGCTCCAGGTTTTCTTCGACGCTGCGCTCGCGGAACGGCGAATTGCGGCCGGGCTCGGTCAGCGT
Organism: Xanthomonas phaseoli pv. dieffenbachiae; assembly: GCF_008639345.1. Classification (NCBI taxonomy): domain Bacteria; kingdom Pseudomonadati; phylum Pseudomonadota; class Gammaproteobacteria; order Lysobacterales; family Lysobacteraceae; genus Xanthomonas; species Xanthomonas phaseoli. Next base: position 904,436 of record NZ_CP041380.1, read on the forward strand.
GCCACGGTACTCGCGCACCTGTTCTGCGGACAGGTCGCACACGAACGCATGGCCATCGCGAATCAGCTTCTGCGCGGCCAGGTAATACACCTCGAAATAATCCGAGGCGTGGCGCAGTTGCGCCCACTCATAGCCCAGCCAGCGCACATCGTCCTGGATGGCGACCACGAACTCGGGGTCTTCCTTGGCCGGGTTGGTATCGTCCAGGCGCAGATTGCACAGCCCCCCGAACTCGGCCGCCAGTCCGAAATCCAGGCAGATCGCCTTGGCATGGCCGATGTGCAGGTAGCCGTTGGGCTCGGGCGGGAAGCGGGTGCGGATGACCGTGTGCTTGCCGCTGGCCAGATCCTCGCGGACGATCTGGCGGATGAAGTCTTTCTTCTCCGCCGGGGCGGTGGCGTCGGTGGCTAGGGTCTCGGACATGCGCGCATCAGCAATAGGTAAACCGCAAGTTTAGGCGGTGGCACCGGATAGGGGTAGGCGCGGGCGGCGGCGGGGTGCCGTCTGGGCGTCGATTTGCGTGTGGCCTGGTGCCCAATCGCCCCTGCAGGCCGTGCCGGGGTTGCGTGGGTTCTGGCGTCGCCTGCCTTCACGCTGCAACCCACCGGCACGCCAGGCGGCGCCGACGGACCAGGCGAGCAGGCGCGGTCGGAGCGCCCTTCGCGCAACAACCGCGGTGCCAAAGCCGCTCTCGCCTCACGCTTGGCTTCTTCGCGCTGTTGATCCGCAAACACGGCCTTGCGCGCGTGCTGCAGGACAGGGCATGCCGTGCGGCCCGGCATGGCTGGCGGGCATCGGCCGCGACGCGTACGCTGCGCCGACCCCGTTGGAGCGCTCGAGCCCATGTCACTGCCCCGTCTGGTGATCGGCGACAAGACCTTGTCTTCCTGGTCGTTGCGGCCGTGGCTGCTGTTGCGTCACTTCAAGGTGCCGTTCGAGGAAGTCGCGCTGCCACTGGCGACGCCCGAATTCCAGGCGCGTATTGCCGGGTATTCGCCGACCCGCCAGGTGCCGGTGCTGTGGGACGACGCCCTGCATGTGTGGGATTCGCTGGCGATCTGCGAGTACATCAACGAGCGCTGGCTGGACGGGCGCGGCTGGCCGGCCGACCTTGCCGTGCGCGCACAGGCGCGCGCTGCCGCGGCGGAGATGCATTCGGGCTTTGCGGCCTTGCGCAGCCAGCTGCCGATGAATCTGGCCCGCGCGCCGGGCCCTGCCCAGTGGGATGCGGCCGCCGAGCGCGATATCACGCGCATCCAGGCGCTGTGGGCCAGCCTGCGCGCCGAACACGGCCATGCCGGGCAGTTCCTGTGTGGGCAGTTCGGCATCGTCGATGCGATGTATGCGCCGGTGGCGCTGCGTTTTTCCAGCTACGGCGTGCCGTTGTTTGAAGCGGCCGGCGATTATCTGGCGGCGCTGGATGCGTTGCCGGCGTTGCGCGACTGGCGCAACGGCGCAGCGCGCGAACGTGCGGAGCGTGGCTGAAGATGCAAATCGCCTACCGCGCCAGTCACCTCATCGATGCGCATCTGGCCAAGCACGCGCTGGAAGATGCCGGCATCACCGCGTTCGTCTTCGGTGAATCGCTGCTGGGCGGCGCCGGCGAGCTGCCCGCCTTCGGCGTGCTGCAGGTCTGCGTGGCAGATATGCAGTTGACTCAGGCCCAGGCGGTGCTGGCAGAGATCGGCTTGTGCGGGCAGGTCACGCGGGCGCTGTAGCGTTGAACGCGCTGGGCGCCTGTGCAATGCCTGGCGTAGGAGCGCACCCGGGCGCGACGGGCATTGCCGGGAACATACGTCGCGCGCGGGTGCGCTCCTACGAGGGAATCGCGCGATCGCGCGCCCATCAACTCTGCTGACGCCACCCCGGCGGCGCTGCATCCGGCGCGGCCAATGCGCGCAGGCGCTTGAACAACACGGTGGTTTCGGCCACGTTCCAGACCCGCAGTGCGACCTCGAAGGTATCCAGCGGCTTGGTCAAAAAGTCCTTGGCGCCCAGGCCCAGTGCGCGGTGGCGCGCGCTGCGGCTGGGGTCGGCGGTGAGCACGATCACGGGCAGGAACTGGCCAGGGTCTGATAGCCGCGCCAGCTGTTCCAGCAGCGCGTAGCCGTCCAGCTCGGGCATCTTCAGATCCAGCAGGATCAGGTCCGGCGCAAATGCCGAGACCAGGCCCATGACCCGGAGCGGATCGGTGGTGGCGATCACTTGCTGGAAGCCTTCGCGTTGCAGCAGGTCTTCGAGCAACCGCACATTGGCCGGCTCGTCGTCGACAATGAGGATGCGGGAACCGAGGATTTCGTCGCGTGTCATGCCAGCAATCCGTCAAGCACAGTGAAGAATTCCGCCACATCGAGCGGCTTGGTCAGATAGGCGCGCACGCCTTGATTGCCGACGCGCGCCAGCGTGGCGGTCGTGGCATCGGCACTGATCACCACCACCGGGATGGCGGCCAGCGCCGGCTGCGCCTGCAATTCGCGCAACAGCTCTTCGCCGCTGCCATCGCTCAGGTGCAGGTCCAGCAGGATCAGATCCGGCGCGCCGTGCTGCAATAGCGCACGCGCCTGCGCCAGGCTGGCCGCTTCGAGCAGTTGCCACTGCGGGCGACGCTCGGTGAGCGTGCGGATCAACGCCTGATTCGATGGGTTGTCTTCGATGCTCAACAGCCGGCACACGCCGCTGCCGACACTGCTCGGCGGCACCAGCGGCCGCGCAGGTTCGCTTTGCTGATGCTCGCCCTGCGGCAGGGAAATCCAGAACCGCGCGCCATCGCTGCTGCTGTCCACGCCAATCTGCCCACCCATCGCCTCGATCAAGCGCTTGCTCAGCGCCAACCCCAGCCCGGTGCCTTCCACCGCAGAGCGCTCGGCGCCCAAACGCTCGAACGGTGTAAACAGGCGTTCGATCTGCGCCGGGGTCAGCCCCGCGCCCTGGTCGGCAACCGTGATACGCACCTGCTCGCCATCGGCCTGCGCGCTCACCTGCACCTGGCCGCCAGTACGATTGAACTTGACCGCGTTCGACAGCAGGTTGAGCAGCACCTGGCGCAGCCGCTGCGCATCGGCGCGCACCGTCCACGGTCCATCGATGGATGCCGGTTGCAGTGCAATGCCATGCTTGTCGGCATCCGGCGCGATCAGTCCCAAGGCTTCGTGCACGGCCGCGCGTACCGAGACCGGCCCCGGGCTCAGATCAAGTTGATCGGCTTCGATACGCGCGATGTCCAGCAGCTCGGTGATCAACCCGAGCAAGTGCCTGCCGGCACCCAGAATGTGCTGCAGGTGCCGCCGATGACCCGGCTCGGGCAGATCCATTTCCAGCACCTGCGCATAGCCCAGGATCGCATTGAGCGGAGTCCGCAGTTCATGGCTGCTGCGCGAGAGAAATTCGGTTTTTGCGCGGTTGGCGGTTTCGGCCTCGCGCCGCGCCAGCTGCGCTTCGGCTGCGCGTGCGGCCAATAGTTCGCTGGCTTGCGCCAGACGCTGCCCGACCTGGCCCAGCTCGTCGCCGGCACGCGGTTGCGGTGCCAGCGGCAGGCCTTCGCCCAGCCGGTCGGCGTTGGCGGCCAGGGTGCGCAGGCGCCCGGACAATGCCGAGGCGAACCATGCCACCGCAAAGACCGCGCCCAGCCCGCCCAGCATCGCCGCGCTCAAGGTGATGATGAGGTTGCGCTGGCGCAGCCCCTGCGCCTTGGCGGTACGCACCTGCAACTGCGCGGTTTCGTAGTTGCGCAATTCGCGCAGTTCCGCACGCAGGATGTCGAGTTTGTATTTGCCATCCCACAGTTGCCGGATCTCTTCTTCGCGGCTCAGATCCGGTGCCAGCAATCTGCGCCAACCCTGCATTTTTTCGGCAAAAAGCGGCTTGATGCGCGCAAAGCGCCGCGCCTGGCTGGGGTCGGTGATGCGTTGCGAAAGACGGTCGGCCACGCGCTGCAGCCGCGGCTCTGCATCGCGGTACGGGGTCAGGAATTCATCGCGCCGCACCAGCCGATAGCCGCGCACACCGGCCGCGGTTTCGGCCAACAGCGCGTGTGCTTCGTACAGGTCGCTGAGCACTTCCAGGGTCTGGCGCACGTCGTTTTCGGCGGCGATGTTCTGCCGTTCCACGCTGTAGATCGCCATCAACGCAACGGCCAGCAACAGCAGCGGCAGGGTGACCACCGCCAGGCTTTTGCGGGTAATCGGCCAATCGTTCCAACGCACCGCCAATGCATTCATAGCGCAAGTCCGGATTGGACCGCGTACACCGCGGCCTGGGTGCGATCTTTTACCTCAAGTTTCTGCAGGATTCGCTCCACGTGCACTTTGACCGTGCCGGGAGAAATCCCCAGTTCAGCTGCGAGGGTCGCGTTGGTGAGTCCGCGCGGGAGCAACGACAACACCTGTTTTTCGCGCTTGCTCAGCGCGGCCAGACGGTCGTCCTGCAGCGGTTTGCGCCGCCGCGTGGCAATTGGTTTGGCCGGTTCTGCCACCATCGCCGGCAGCAACAGCGCGAACGCCTGCAGCGCCTGCACGTCGTCATTGCCGGGAGGCGGGCGGCCGTCGCTCCAGGCCACGCAGAGCATGCCGTGCGTGGTGCCCAGCGCGTGGATCGGCACCCTGGCTTCGCGCATATCGGACGGGCGTGGCGGCATCCACCAGGCCGCTTCATGGCCATCGCCCGCGGCGCTGGCCCCGGGCGGCAATGCCCGGCCGCGGCTGGCTAACACCTGCGCGCGCGGGCCGCGCTGCGCCAATACCGCGCCGTGTTCCAGGCCCAGCAACAACAGCACCCGCCCGAGGACTGCATCGCAGGCCTGCTCGGGGCTCTGTGCCTGGCGCAGTGCAACGGCTGCTTCCCACAGCGCCTGCCAACGCGCGCTATCGGAGGCCTCGCGGCGCAAGGTCAGGCGCCAATCGCCAGCATTGGTAGGGGTTTCCATAGGTTCGCTCTAGGCCGATCAGCATATTTGAGTATATGCCACTCGGCAGAATTGTTGGGGCTGCTTGATTTCGATACTGGCCTTGCCTGCTGAGGCACCCCCATCAATCACACGGAGACTTCCCATGCGTCGCACCCTCTTCTCTCTGGTTCTGGCTGTGGCTGCCACCCCGGCGCTGGCTGGCGGCGTGATGCACTACACCGACAAGGCCAAGCTGCCGGCCGGCGGCGAGGAGCGCGAAGTCGCTGCGCTGTTCGACACCTGGAACGCGGCGCTGGCCACCGGCAACCCGCACAAGGTGGCCGACCTTTATGCACCGGACGGCGTGTTGCTGCCGACGGTCTCCAACGAAGTGCGCGCCTCGCGCGAGCAGATCGAAAACTACTTCGAGATGTTCCTGACCAAGAAGCCGCAGGGCGTGGTCAACTACCGCACCGTGCGCGTGCTCGACGACGACAGCGCCGTGGATGCCGGCGTGTACACCTTCACCTTGACCGACAAGGCCGGCAACAAGAGCAACGTGCAGGCCCGCTACACCTTCGTCTACGAAAAGCGCGACGGCAAGTGGTTGATCATCAACCACCACAGCTCGGCGATGCCGGAAGTGGACACGCGCGCGACAGTTGCCAAGGCCAAGTAATGCGGCGCGGGCGACAGGCGCCGGTCGGGCAGGCTTGAAAGTGGCTCTGGCCGGCGCCATCCAGCAGGCAATCCTCACGATTGCGGAGTTGCACCATGCTGGGAATCGGCGCCTTCAAACAACGTATGCCACGCCCGGGCGAAGCCCTGCCTGGGCGCGAGCAAGCGCTGCCGCTGCATAACACGCACCTGGTCAACGGCCATCCGTTGCGCGGGGAATTCACTGGTCTGGCCCAAGTGCAATTCGGGCTTGGCTGCTTCTGGGGCGCAGAACGCAAGTTCTGGAACGTGCCAGGGGTTTACACCACGGCAGTGGGTTACGCCGGCGGGCAGACGCCGAACGCGACCTATTCGGAAGTGTGTTCCGGGCAGACCGGCCACACCGAAGCGGTTCTGGTGGTGTTCGACGAACAAGCGGTGTCGTTCGCGCAATTGCTGCGTACGTTCTGGGAAAGCCACGACCCCACCCAGGGCATGCAGCAAGGTAACGATGTCGGCACGCAATATCGCTCGGCGATTTACTGCACCACGCAGGCGCAGTACGACGCCGCGCTTGCCAGCCGCGATGCGTATCAGCAACAACTGACCGCAGCCGGGTACGGCGAAATCACCACGGAGATCCGTTTCCCGGCGCCCACGTTCTACTACGCCGAAGACGATCACCAGCAATATCTGGCCAAGCACCCCAATGGTTATTGCGGGCTTGGCGGCACGGGAGTGAGCTGCCCGATCGGGCTGGATGCCTGACGGAAAGGCGGGCCGGATTGAAACGTTGCCATCCACAAAGATCGTGGCAGCGTGCCGATGGCCGACAGTGACCGGCAGCGTTATCACGATCAGGCACCGCATGGGAGTGCGTGCTAGGCAACTTGAATGGCTGCGTCGGAGACGGCGTGGCCATCTTTTTTTGCGGCGTTCTCGCCAGGCATGCCGCTGATGGCGCGGTGTGTTCGCAGGCGAACCGGCGCGGTGAAGCTGCGCCGCAAATCGCAGTTGCGTGCTGCCACGGCACGCGAGGCGTAAAAACCGGTTGCGTACCCAACCTGGCGCTCGTTGCGCCAGCATTGGAGGCAAGTCGCCAGGGCGCGCGAAAGACCGGTTGCTGCATCGGATGGTCAGCCGATGCAGCGCATCAACCATGCCGGCCTGAATCGAGTGGATTAAACGAATTCTCCGGCAAACATGCCGCGCAACTGGGCAAGCGTGTCGGTGCGCTCCGGATGCAATTGCCGCATGCATGCCAATGCGAAATTCACCGGGCTGGTGCCGGGTGCGGTGATGACGCCGTCGGCGCTGACCACCTTTTCGTGGCGATAGTGCGCAGCGCCTGCGGGCACCACGTGCTCCTGCAGGAAGGCCAGCGCGTTGCTGGTGTGCGCGCGCTCATCGAGCAGGCCGGCATAGGCGAAGGCGAGGGTGGCACCGCAAATCGCCGCGACCGGGCGCTGCTGCTGCACGCGCTCGACCAGCAAGCCGCTCAGACCGGGGATTTCGCCGGCCTGCCAGCGTTCGCTGCCGGGCAGGATCCACAGATCGGCCTGCAGTGGCGCCAGATCGGAAAGGGCGAATTCCGGCGTGATGCGCACCCCGCCGATGGACTGCAGCGGTTGCCCGTCGATACTGGCAATGGCGACCTGGTCGCCGAACCATTCGCGTGCTGCCGGCAGCACCACGCCGATTTCCCAATCGGCCACGCCGTCGACCATCACCACTGCAATGTTTGCCATTGTCCGTTACGCCAGTTGAGGGAATCCGGATTCTAGGCAGTGCGCGCGCAGCGGATGTAAGCGATATGTGGAGGGCAGGGCTCACTCGGTCCGGGCGTGACACGGCGCGGGTATGGCGTGACGTTGCCGCGCGGTCTCCTGCCTGTCGTGCAGCGGCGCTGATATGTGGTTGCCGTTGATCCCCGGCAAAGCCGGCTGCGCACGCCGACGCCCGCGAGCTGCCGCACCGGTGTCCGTTATCGGCACGCAGACCGGCTTGGCCGCACATCTCCATCTAAACCCAAGTCAAAAACGACAACGCCCGCAGCCAAGCAGCTGCAGGCGTTGTGAGCAGAACAGGCGCGCTGCGTGATCAGCCAGCGAGCTTGTCGGCGATGGTCTTGCGCAGTGCGTGCAAGTCCTTGGCGAACGTGTCGATGCCGCCGGCCAGCTTCTCGGTGGCCATCGGGTCGGCGGCCAGGCCCGAAGCGAAGCTGTCGCTGTCGATCGGGGTGAACGGGGCATTGTCGGCCTTGGCCGGGGAGAGCTTGCGCGGCAACTCGCCGTGCTCGGCGTCGAGCTTTTCCAGCAGGTCCGGCGAAATGGTCAGGCGGTCGCAACCTGCCAGCGCTTCGATCTGCGCGGTGGAGCGGAACGAGGCGCCCATGACCACGGTGGACGAGCCGCGCTGCTTGAACTCGTTATAGACGGTGCGCACGAAGACCACGCCCGGATCTTCGTCGATGCTAGCCGGGGTCTGCCCCTTGCCCACGTAGTAGTCCAGGATGCGGCCCACGAACGGAGAGATCAGGAACACGCCCGCTTCGGCGCAGGCCAGCGCCTGCGAGCGGTTGAAGATCAGCGTCAGGTTGCAGTCGATGCCTTCTTTCTGCAGCTGACGGGCGGCTTCGATGCCTTCCCAGGTCGCGGCGATCTTGATCAGGATCTTGTCCTTGGACACACCGCGCTCGGCGTACATCGCAATGAACTTGCGCGCCTTGGCGATGGTGGCCTGGGTGTCGTGTGCCAGATCGGCGTCGACTTCGGTGGACACGCGCCCCGGCACCAGTTCGGCCAGCTTGACGCCCACGCCGATGGTGAGCCGGTCGGCGACTTCGTTGACGGTGGCAGTGCGATCGTCGCCGCCGTGCTCGCGGCCCCAGGCCAGCTCGCGTTCGATCAGGTCGGCGTAGACCGGCAGATCCAGGGCCTTTTTGACCAGGGTGGGATTGGTGGTGCAGTCGACCGGCTGCAGGCGCTTGATGGCGTCGTAGTCGCCGGTATCGGCAACGACAACGGACAGTTCACGCAGCTGGGCGAGCTTGGAGGGGGATGCAGTCATGCGGGTTCTCTCGAATCGTGGAACGGGTCGGGGATAGGACGCAGCGCGCTACGTTAGCGCGCTGCGCGCCGGAAGTCGCCCGCAGCTGCGGGTTGGTCGTGCACGGCAGTCACGCGCAGGCGCAGGTCGCGTCCGTCGGGCGTGCGCCAATCGATGCTCTGGCCGACCGACAGGCCGAGCAATGCGCTGCCGACCGGCGCAAGCACCGAGATGCGGCCGTGCTGCACATCGGCTTCATGCGGATACACAAGGGTGAGCGTATGCCGTTCGCCATGCAGTTGGTCTTCGCATTCGATGCGTGAGTGCATGGTGACAACATCGCCGGGAATCTGGTCGGGCGGCAACACGCGGGCGCGGCCCAGTTCGTCGCTCAGCGCAGTGGCGGCGGGATGCTTGTTGAAGGTTGGCGAATCGAGCAATGCCTCGAGCCGGGCAAGGTCGTGGCTGGATACCAGGATGGATGGCGGCAAGCCGCTGTGGTGTTGCGAAGTCATGGCAGTCTCCTGACGAATACGGCTTGCCAACACGGCAAGCGGCACTGGCAAGATGAGGGCGCCGGCGGCTGATGGCAATGGATGGTGTGAAGCCAGGACACCGTCAGGGCCGCCAGGCAGTCGCTGCGGGCCTGGTGCGGCGAGCAAGCGCTGCGGTTGGGTCAATTGGAGGGGGAGGGCATGACGGGCGCTGCACACGAGCCTGCTACCAGCCCATGCCGCAAACGCCGCGCCATCGGTCTCAAGCAAGCGAACAAGACGCTGCGCGTACATCGCATGGTCGCGTGGGCAGCGCGCCGCCGCCAGCCGCGTCGAGCAGACAGCGGCGGATTGATGCGCCGCCAACCTTGGGCAAGAGGGCTGCGCACAAACACAAAGCGACGCTCGCGCGCCGCCCATTTCCAAACCTCCAACCACAGCCAAAGCGATCGCAACCGCGATACGCTTTTCCGATTCCCGATTCCCGATTCCCGATTCCCGATTCCCGAATCCCTAAGCCGCAACCGCCTTCGGTCCTGTCGCCGGCTGATCCAGCGTGAACAGGCTCTCGGGCAATTCCTTGAACAATTGCGAGAGCTGCTCGAGAAATGCGGTCATGGCCGAACTGCGGCGCCACGCCATCGCGATGCGGCGGCTAGGCTGCTTGTCTTCACGGAAGCGGATCAGGCGGATGTTCTCCGAGCGCGCAACAGGCGGCTTGACCGCCAACAGCGGCAGCAAGGTCACTCCGACATTCGCCGCGACCATCTGGCGCAAGGTTTCCAGACTGGTGGCCTGAAATTCGGATTTTTCCAGCGCGCCTGCCAGGTGGCAGACATCCAGTGCCTGGTCGCGCAAGCAGTGGCCATCTTCCAGCAGCAACAGTCGCTGCTCGGACAGGTCATCCAGGGTCATGCTGTCGTGGCGCGACAGCGGGTGGCCTTCGGGCACTGCCAGCACGAAGGGTTCTTCGAACAGGAATTCGGCATGCAGCTGGTCGTCCTGCAATGGCAGTGCAAGCAGTGCGGCATCCAGGCGGCCTTCGCGCAACTGGTGCATCAGCCGATCGCTCTTTTCTTCGATCAGCAGCAGTTCCAGACGCGGAAAACGCTGGCGGATACGCGGTACCACGTGCGGCAACAAATACGGGGCCAGGGTGGGAAAGATGCCCAGGCGCACCGTACCCGCTTCCGGATCCTGGCTGCGGCGTGCGGCTTCCTTCATCTGTTCCACCTCGGCCACGATGCTGCGCGCGCGCACGGCGGCTTCGCGGCCGGCCGGGGTCAGCATGACCTTGCGCGGTGCACGTTCCACCAGCGACACGCCGAGTTCGTCTTCGAGTTTCTTGATCTGGGTGGACAGCGTGGGCTGGCTGACAAAGCAGGCCGACGCAGCACGGCCGAAATGCTTGTGGTCGGCCAGGGCTACCAGATATTTCAGGTCACGCAGATTCATATGCAGCAGCCTTCTTTGCGGTGACGGGGAACGACTGGCGCGTGTGCAAGCTTAGGCGCCCGGGCTGGCCGGGCGCCAAGCAGGCGCTCGCTTATGCCGCCTGGGCCACGCTGTCGGCAGTGGCCGGTGCGCTGGTGCGGATCAGGTGGTCGAATGCGCTCAACGCGGCCTTGGAACCTTCGCCCATCGCGATCACGATCTGCTTGTACGGCACCGTGGTGGCGTCGCCCGCGGCGAACACGCCGGGCACATCGGTCTGGCCGCGGTCGTCGACGATGATTTCGCCGCGCGGCGACAGCGCCACCGTGCCGCGCAGGAACTCGGTGTTGGGGAGCAGGCCGATCTGCACGAACACACCTTCCAGCTCGATGTGCTGGATGTCGCCGCCGGTGCGGTCCTTGTAGACCAGACCGGTGACCTTCTGCCCGTCGCCCAGCACCTCAGTGGTCTGCGCGCTGGTGATGATGCGCACGTTGTGCAGGCTGCGCAGCTTGCGTTGCAGCACTTCGTCGGCGCGCAGCTTGTCGTCGAATTCCACCAGCGTGACATGCGCCACGATGCCGGCCAGATCGATCGCCGCTTCCACGCCGGAGTTGCCGCCGCCGATCACCGCCACGCGTTTGCCCTTGAACAGCGGGCCGTCGCAGTGCGGGCAATACGCCACGCCCTTGTTCTTGTACTGGTCTTCGCCGGGCACGTTCATCTGCCTCCAGCGCGCACCGGTGGACAGGATCACGGTCTTGCTCTTGAGCGAGGCGCCATTGGCCAGCTTGATTTCGATCAGGCCGTCGGCACCAGCCGGAATCAGCTGCTCGGCACGCTGCAGATTCATGATGTCCACGTCGTACTGGCGCACGTGCTGCTCCAGCGCGGCGGCCATCTTCGGGCCTTCGGTCTCCGGCACGGAGATGAAGTTTTCAATCGACATGGTGTCCAGCACCTGGCCGCCGAACCGTTCGGCCGCCACCCCGGTGCGGATGCCCTTGCGCGCGGCATACACCGCTGCTGCCGAGCCGGCCGGGCCACCGCCCACCACCAGCACGTCGAAGGCTTCTTTCGCGGCGATCTTCGCAGCGTCGCGCTTGGCGGCGTTGGTGTCGAGCTTGGCGACGATCTGCTCCAGCGTCATGCGGCCCTGGTCGAACAGCTCGCCGTTCAAGTACACGGTGGGCACCGACATGATCTGGCGGGCTTCCACTTCGTCCTGGAACCAGGCACCGTCGATGGCCACGTGCTTGATGCGCGGGTTGAGCACGGCCGCCAGGTTCAGCGCCTGCACCACGTCCGGGCAGTTCTGGCACGACAGCGAGAAATAGGTTTCGAACTGGTAGTCGCCCTCCAGGTGCTGCACCTGCTCGATCAGCTCGGCAGCGGCCTTGGACGGGTGGCCGCCCACCTGCAGCAGCGCCAGCACCAGCGAGGTGAACTCGTGGCCCATTGGCAAGCCGGCAAAGCGCAGCGAGATGTCCTGGCCCGGCGTGGTCAACGCGAACGAGGGCTTGCGCTGGTTGTCGTCGCGGTGGATGTCCAGGCTGATCTTGTCCGACAGCAGGACCAACTCTTCCAGCAGGTCGAGCATTTCGCGCGAGCCGGCACTGTCGTCGATCGAGGCGTTGATTTGAATCGGCCGCGTCACCCGTTCCAGGTAGGCGGTCAGCTGGGTCTTGAGATTGGCATCCAACATGGAGAACTCCTGGGAATGGGCAAGGGGAGGGCATGGCGTCGCTGCGCTGAGGCAGGTCGCCGGGAAGGAAGGGAGTGAACCGCAGCCGGCGCGAGGTCGGGATGCGTGCTGGCGGCGGCTGGCGGGCAGCCCGGCACCGGCTCCGGTTCACCCCCGGCCCAATTGGGCCGGAGATGCTCCGACCTTGCGACAGGTCGGAGGGGGACAGCCGGCTTAGATCTTGCCGACCAGGTCCAGCGACGGAGCCAGGGTCTTGGCGCCTTCCTTCCACTTGGCCGGGCAGACCTGGCCAGGATTGTTGGCCACGAACTGCGCCGCGGTCAGCTTGCGCAGCGTCTCGGTGACGTCGCGGGCGATGGAGTTGTCGTGGATTTCCAGGGTCTTGATCACGCCTTCCGGATTGATGATGAAGGTGCCGCGCAGTGCCAGGCCTTCTTCTTCAATGTGCACGCCGAACGCGCGGGTCAGCTTGTGGGTCGGGTCGCCGATCAACGGGAACTGCGCCTTGCCCACGGCCGGGGAGGTTTCGTGCCACACCTTGTGCGAGAAATGCGTGTCGGTGGTGACGATGTAGACCTCGGCGCCAGCCTTCTGGAAGGCGGCATAATTGTCGGCGGCGTCTTCCACTTCGGTCGGGCAGTTGAAGGTGAACGCGGCCGGCATGAAGATCAGCACCGACCACTTGCCCTTCAGGCTGGCCTCGGTGACCTCGATGAAGTTGCCGTTGTGGTACGCATTTGCCTTGAACGGCTGGACCTGGGTGTTGATAAGAGACATTGAGTTTCCTCGTGCGGTGAAAGGGGGCGGGGGATGGAACAAGCGCCATGGTAGGCAGAATCGATAGATTCCTCAAATCGATTGATAGAATTAAATAGATAGCCTGTGACTATCAACTCGTCAGATGGCATCTAGCGCAGTCGCAGTGCACGCCATGGTCGATAATGGCCAGCCGATGTTGCGCGTAGGTGAACAGCCCGTATGTCCGACGATCTTGCCGCCATTCCCGCCGATCAGTTGCTTCGCCGCGCTGCCGGGCGGATTGAGCGCTGCGATGCCGAAGCACTGCTGCTGCACGCCTTGGACCGTGATCGCGCCTGGCTGTTCATGCACGGCCGCGATGCGGTGCCTCTATCGGTCGCGCAGGCCTTCGACGCCTTGGTGCAGCGCCGCGAAGCCGGCGAACCGGTGGCCTATCTGACCGGCTCGCGCGGGTTCTGGACGCTGAACCTGGCGGTCTCGCCGGCCACGCTGATCCCGCGCGCCGACACCGAAGTGCTGGTCGAGCTGGCGCTGGAGCGCCTGGACACCATGCCAGGCCGTCGTGTCGCCGATCTGGGTACCGGCAGCGGCGCGATCGCGCTGGCTATCGCCAGTGAACGTCCGCAGGCGCAGGTGATCGCCACCGATGCCAGCGCCGCGGCGCTGGCGATGGCCCGGCGCAATGCAGACAGCCATGGCCTGCGCAATGTCGATTGCCGGCACGGGAGCTGGTTTGCGCCGCTGGCGGGGGAGGCCTTCGATCTGATCGCCAGCAACCCGCCGTATATCGCCGCGCACGACCCGCACCTGCAGCAGGGCGATCTGCGCTACGAACCGGCCAGCGCGCTGGCCTCGGGCAGCGACGGGCTGGACGATATCCGCCTGATCGTGGCCGATGCGCCTGCGCACCTGCTGCCCGGCGGCTGGTTGCTGCTGGAACACGGCTGGGACCAGGGGGCGGCGGTGGCCGAACTGCTGGCCGCGCGCGGCTTCGCTGCGGTGGCCACGCATCAGGATCTGGAGCAGCGCGATCGCGTGACCTTGGGGCGCTGGTCGCCAGCTGCGGGCCAGGCCAGCTGAGCAATTGCCTTAGCGCCATTCTCGGCAGACCCACCGCGCGTTCCGACGCGGAGCACGCGCATTCTGCAGGGCGGTCGTGCGTATGCGCCCGCCTGCCGGTGAGCGCTGAAGGTTGATGTGCTCTTCAGGGCCTTGCCCCTCACCGCGCATCCGCCTTTTCGATCGCAGGGCGTTGCCCGTGTGCGTGCGCAGCAGCCGATACACTAGCGGTTTCCCGCAGGACCGACGCATGCGCACGCTCTATCCCGAGATCACGCCCTACCAGCAGGGCAGCCTGAAGGTCGACGACCGCCACACGCTGTATTTCGAGCAGTGCGGCAATCCGCAGGGCAAGCGGGTGGTGATGTTGCATGGCGGCCCTGGCGGCGGATGCAACGACAAGATGCGGCGCTTCCACGACCCGGCCAAGTACCGCATCGTGTTGTTCGATCAGCGTGGTTCCGGCCGTTCCACGCCGCATGCCGATCTGGTGAACAACACCACCTGGGATCTGGTGGCCGACATCGAACGGCTGCGCACGCATCTGGGCATCGATCGCTGGCAGGTGTTCGGTGGCAGCTGGGGCTCCACGCTGGCGCTGGCCTATGCGCAGACCCACCCGCAGCAGGTCACCGAGCTGGTGCTGCGCGGCATTTTCCTGCTGCGCCGTTTCGAACTCGAATGGTTCTACCAGCAAGGCGCGAGCCGGCTGTTCCCGGATGCCTGGGAGCACTACATCAACGCGATTGCGCAGGACGAGCGCGGCGACCTGATCGCTGCCTTCCATCGCCGCCTGACCAGCGACGACGAGGCCACGCGGCTGGCCGCCGCCAAGGCCTGGAGCGTGTGGGAAGGCGCCACCAGCTTCCTGCATGTGGATCAGGACTTCGTCACCGGGCATGAAGACGCCCACTTTGCGCTGGCGTTCGCGCGCATCGAAAACCATTACTTCGTCAATGGCGGTTTCTTCGAGGTCGAAGACCAGTTGCTGCGCGACGCGCATCGCATTGCCGACATTCCCGGTGTGATCGTGCACGGCCGCTACGATGTGGTCTGCCCGCTGCAAAGCGCCTGGGACCTGCACAAGGTCTGGCCGAAAGCACAGCTGCAGATCAGCCCGGCATCGGGGCACTCGGCGTTCGAGCCGGAAAACGTCGATGCCTTAGTGCGTGCCACCGATCGCTTCGCCTGATCGCAGCGGCGCGCGTTGCGATGCGGAGGATCGTTGATTGCCTGCGCGGTGCGCGCGTCACCCGATTTGTAGGAGGGGTCGCTCGCGAAGGACTCGTTTTTCGTAGGAGCGCACCCGGGCGCGAGGTGCTTTATCGGTAACGCCCGTCGCGCCCGGGTGCGCTCCTGCCTGGTATGTGTTGTTCATCGTCGCATGTCGCAAGACAGTTATCGTTGCAGCAACCCATCGGCCAACGGTGGAAGAAGGCGCGCCAATCGTTGCGCCCACGCCGTTTGCCCGGCGGTGTCGGCAATCAGGTCCTGGCGGATTTCCAGTTCCACATGCAGCAGGCCGCGGCCCTCGCCATACACCGGAATGGCGTAATCGGTGGCGTCGCTGACCGCATACGGCTGGTTGTCGCCGACCACCAGGTCGGGTTCGGCACGCAGCGCCTGCAGCAGGCGATGCGCCAGCCGCGTGTCGCGGTGGTAGAGCACGCCGGCATGCCAGGGCCGCGCGTTGCCGGCCATGACCGGGGTGAAGCTGTGCATCGACACCAAGACGGTCGGTTGATGGCGCTGTGCACGCGCATCCAGCTCGGCGGCGATGCGTGCGTGATACGGCGCGAAGATCGCCGCGATGCGCTGCTGCCGGTCGCCGTCGGTCAGGTGCTGGTTGCCCGGAACCAGGGTGCCGTCGCTGACTGCCGGCATCAGGCTGGGAGCGTCGTGCGGGCGGTTGCAGTCGATCACCAGGCGCGAATACGTCTGCGCGATGGCGAACGCATCCAGCGCCTCGGCCAGCCGCTGGGTGATCTGCGCAATGCCGATATCCCAGCCGATATGGCGGTCCAGCTCGAACTGCGGCAGCCCCAGGTCGGCCAGCCGCGCCGGCACGCGTTGGCCGGCGTGGTCGGCGATCAACAGCCACGGCGAGGCGGCCTGCGCGTTGTACACGGCGAACGGCGCCGGATCGTCGGCGCCGAGCAATGGTTCGATGGCTGCGTCAGCCACGCGGGGTGCCGTCCAATGCATGATCGGCCAGATACAGGCCGGCCCACAGCTTGGGGTCCATCTGATAGCCCTCGGCCATCTTCTGCACCAGCCAGGCGCCGACCTGCGCGCGCGGGATTGCGTGCACGGTGATGTCCTCGCTGGCATCGCCGCCGCCGTCGCCGACCTTGCGCAGACCGGTGGCACGCACGAAGGCGATCTTCTCGCTGCTGGCGCCGGCCGAGGTGGGGCCGATCATCAGCACTTCGGCATGCTTGGCGGTCCAGCCGGTTTCTTCTTCCAGTTCGCGGATGGCCGACAGCTCGATCGATTCATCGGCATGCACATCGCCCACCGGCCCGGCCGGCATTTCGATGGTGCGCGCCTGCAGCGGCACGCGGAACTGTTCGACGAACAACATCGCATCATCCGGCGTTACCGCCACGATGATCGCCGCCAGGCCGCCGGCATGCACACGTTCGGAATACTCCCAGGTGCCACGCACGACCATGCGCTGGTACTTGCCTTCGTAGGCCACGGTGGGCGGGGTGTCGGGTCGGTTCATGGGCGGGGACCTTGTGCCAGGGAGACGGGAGGAAACGGTGCGGGGGCGCCGGTGCTGGCGGCCAACAGGCGGCGCCGGGTGAGCGGGCCGAAGCGCAGGCTTTCGCACAACCCGGCGAGCATGTCCGCATCGGCGTGGGCACGCGTGAAGCCGGCCTCGGTGAGCGCCAGCGGCGCGTCGAGCGCGATGGTGGTGAGCTGACGCCACAGCAATGCGTGTTCGCGCTGTTCGCGCAGCCGCACCGCCATTTGCGCCGCGCCGCGCAGGCGCAGGAAGGGAATTTCGTCGATGCGCTCCAGCAGCGCATCCAGGCTGCCGAAGTGCGCCAGCAGCACGGCCGCCGATTTGGCGCCGATGCCGGTCACGCCGGGGATGTTGTCGATGGCATCGCCGCATAACGCCAGGTAGTCGGCGATCTGGTGCGCATGCACGCCGTGGCGCGCCTTGACCCCATCCATGCCCCAGCGCTGGTTGCGCGCGTAGTCCCACTGCTCGTCATGCTCGAGCAATAACTGCGACAAGTCCTTGTCGGCCGACACGATCACCCCGCGCAAGCCGTGCGCCCGCACGCTGTGCAGCGCGCTGCCGATCAGGTCGTCGGCCTCGTAATCGCGGTGGGCCAGCACGCTCAGCCCGAGTGCTGCGCACAGCGCCTTGCAATGCGCGAACTGGCGTCGCAACGCATCCGGCGCGGGCGTGCGGTTGCCTTTGTAGGCCGGGTAGATCGCATGCCGGAAGCAGCTGTCCAGGGCTTCGTCAAAGGCGATGGTGATGTGCTGCGGATCTTCGCGTTCGAGCAGGTCCAGCAGAAACCGCGCAAAGCCGTGCACCGCATTGGTGGGCCACCCCTGCGCATCCTGGAATTCGTCCGGGATGGAGTGCCAGGCACGGAACACGTACAGGCTGGCATCCACCAGATACAGCGGGGACGGGCGCTGGATGGCCAGCGGCGCAGCGTCGAGCGGGTTGGTCGGTGTGGTCACGGCGTCCAGTCGCGCAGCAACGCACGCGGGTCCGGGCGCTCGCGTTCGGGCACCTGCATGCGCGGCGTGCCGATATGGATGAAGCCGGCGATGCGTTCGTTGTCTTGCAGGCCCAGGTAGCCCGTCACCGCCGGGTCGTAGGCCATCCACGCGCTCAACCACTGCGCGCCGAAGCCGTGCGCCTGGGCAGCCTGTAGCAACGCGAAACAGACGCAGCCGGCGGTGAGCAGTTGCTCCTGCACGGGTACCTTGTGCTCCGGGCGCAGCGAGGCGATCACCACGATCACCACCGGTGCGTCGCTGAAGCGTCCACGTTCCTTGGCAAGGGTGGCCGGCGATGCCAGCGGGTCGGCGGCCAGGGTGCGCTCGGCGAGGAACTCACCCAGCGCAGCGCGCGCGGCACCGCTGATGCGCAGAAAGCGGAACGGCACCAGTTTGCCGTGGTCGGGCACGCGCACCGCCGAGGTAAGCATGCGCAGCAAGGTGTCTTCATCCGGCCCGGGCGCGCCGAGTTGTTTGGAGGGAACCGAACGGCGCGCGTCCAGCGCCTGGAGCGAATACGGTGCGTGCATAGATCCGGGTCGGGGCAACGAGGTATCGAATTATAGACGGCCGCTTCCCAACGATCGCTGCAGCATGGCCGGTGGGGCCGTGGCTCTGCCGCGATCCACCTTCCGTACCCGCACCCATCTGGATTTCATCCACCGCGCGGGCCGCGGATTGTTGCGGGCAAGCCGTCTGGGATCAGCCCGATCTCCGGCGCCTGGTGGTCGGCGACCGGCGGCGTGGGCGGCGGTGCCTCGCCTCACCGGCGGAGCTGGCGATGCCGATGCTGCTGGAACGCCTGCGCCTGCAACGCGATGGCGATATCTTCCATGGCGCGATGCAATGCTTGGCGGATGGTCCGGAAGCGTCCGCGAAGCTGAAGGCTTAACACCCGCACGCGCAGAATGACCGCCGGCAAGCTCCACCGCGACGTTGCGAGCTAGGATGGCCGCTTGGCACGCAAACCCTGGGCGGTCACGAGTAAAGTGAGTAACATGTCACACTTAACGGATGCGCGAACCGCCTACCATGCACGGGCGGAATTTGGGGCCGCGTCTGTTTCTTCTCGTTTTGAAATTTTCACGCCTGCAGAGGCGGGGAGCCTTTGCGCATGACTTTTCAGCCCAGTCCGTCGGGACATCCGGGCCGTGACCAACGCTTGCTCGAGCAGGCGCACGACGTGTTCGTGCCGGCGCTCGCGCAGGTTTTTGCTGCTGCAGTCGCGCATTTCGACGATGTGCTGTTCGACCGTGCCGAATCCGCTGGCGCGTCACAGTTGCTGTTTCTCGATGGCATGCGCGAATTGCGCCGCAAGCGCGAAGACGTTGCACGCCAGTTCCGTCAACAGCTGGAAGACGGCTGGCAGGCGTTGGTGCTCGGCACGCCGTTGTCGGCCGAAGTGGTGCTGGCCGGCGACATGGGCGCCGGCCCGCTGAGTCTGGTGCCCGAGCACGTGCTCGAATCGCGGCTGGCAGTGCGCAATCTGGCCACGGTGCTGTTGCGCGATTTCAAACAGGTGCTGGCGCGGGTGGACCGCCGCCTGGGCTGGATTGCCGGCGGGCTGGAGCTGATGGCCGATACCAACCCGATTGGCCCCGAACATCTGGGCGTGGCGATCCACGAAGCCTTCGCCACCTGCGACCTGGCGCCGGAAGTGCGACTGGTGCTGATCAAGCTGTGCGAACGCGATCTGGCCGAGCCGATCGGCAAGTTGTACGCACGCCTGGACGAAACCCTGGCCAAGGCCGGGGTGATGCCGGAAATTTCGCAAGCCAAGCGCGCGCCGCCGCGCATGCAGCCGCGGGGCGAAACGCCGGAAGAGCGCGGCCAGGCAGAGGCGCAGGGCGCTCATGCCGAGATGGGCGGCGACGATCAGGGTGATCAGTACGCACCGGCCTGGGCCAACCGTTTTCTCGACCGTTGGGCGCACAGCCGCGGCCGCATGCAGGCCGCGACGCAACGCGGGCATGCCGACGGTGGCGGGGCTGGCGGCATGGACGGTGGGGCCGACCATCCCGGCGGTAGCCAGGGCATGCTGCTCGAGGCGCTGCACGAGTTGCTGCAACAGACCCGCAGCGTGCGCGACACCGCCGCTTCTGCCGCCACCGTCGCGGTTGGGCAGCAACGCCCGTTGAGCCAGCGCGAAATGATGTCGGTGCTGTCGCTGTTGCAGGCCACACCCAGCGCGACGCTGCAGGCGGCCATCGGCGACGACACCGAATCGCTTGCGCAGCGCTTGAAGAACGAGGTGCTTTCCAGCGCCACGCGCCTGGGCGTGGACCCGGCTACCGCAAAACTCGACCCGATGGACGAAGACGCCATCGACCTGGTCGGCATGCTGTTCGACGTGATGCTGGACGAGCGCGATCTGGAAAATCGTTCGCGCGAAATGATCGGCCGCCTGGTCGTGCCGTTCGTCAAGGTCGCGCTGCTGGACCGCAAGATGTTTGTGCAGAAGACCCATCCCGCGCGGCGCCTGCTCAACTCGCTGGCTGAGGCCTGCGAAGGCAACAACGGCGACAGCGCTGCCGAGCGCGTGCTGATGGGCAAGGTGGAAGAGATCGTCGACCGCCTAGTGGCCGAATTCAACGAAAACCTGGCGATCTTCCTCACCCTGGAAGAAGAATTCCGCGACTTCCTTTCGCAGCACCGGCGCCGGGTGGAAATTGCCGAGCGTCGTGCCACCGAAACCCAGCGCGGGCAGGAAAAGCTCGAGCTGGCGCGCAGCCGCGCGCTGTTGGAACTGGAGCAGCGTGCGCCCGAAGACGCGGGCCTGCCCAAGGCGGTGGACGACTTCCTGCGCCAGCCGTGGCTGCATCACCTGACCATGGCGATCCTGCGCGACGGCGAGGAAGGTCCCGGCACTATCGAGGCCCTGGCGCTGGCCGACGGCGTGCTGGAAGAACTGGCAGAAGCGCGCCGTCATATCGTCGGCAAGCCATGGCTGCAGGTCTGGCAGCCGGCGCTGCATCGCGTGTTCGCCAGCGTGGGCCTGCACGGGGATGCGGTGGTGGTGGCGATCACCGCCTTGCACGACACCTTGCAGGCGATCGCCGAAGCGCGCCCAGAACTGGAAAAAGCCCTGCCGGAACTGCCGCAGGTCAATCTGCCGCCACCGGCTGCGGAAAGCGTCAGTGTGGTGCTGGGTGCCGAAGCGGTCGCGCAAAGCATCGACAGTGCCGATGCCGAACGTTTCCGCGCAATGGATATCGGCACGTGGCTGGATTTTGTCGACAAGGACGGCAAGGTGCAGGCAGGCAAGCTGTCGTGGGTGAGCCCGATTTCGCAGCGCCTGCTGTTCGTCAATCGACGCGGCGTGCGTTTCTGTGTCGCTTCGCCGGAAGAACTGGCGGTGATGGTACGCCTGGGCCGCCTGCGCGAGCACATCAACGACGGCGCTTTCGACAGCGCGATGCAGGGCGTGATCGATCGCCTGGATCCGTTGCAGAACAACAGCACGGTGCACTGAGCAGTCCTACACGCAGTTGTCGCTGCCGGGGGCGTAGACGATTGGAACGCGCGCGCTGCGCGGGCGTCGTCCGGTACCACCGGCAGGCGCACCGCGCTCTGCCTGGCATCGCCGCGACTGGGCGCAAGACCTGAGCAACGCATGGCTGTGCAGGTGCTGGTGCTGAAAGAACGGGCCGCTGGCACGCCGCGTGGCCGCGACGCCGGAAACGGTCAGGAAACTGGCCGCGCCCGGTGCCGCCGTGTGGATCGAGCCGGGGCCGGCCGGGCCAGCAGCATGCACGATGCCGCGTACCTGCAGGCCGGTGCGCAGCCTGCCTGCGCCGGCGCCATGGCGCAGGCCGAGATGGTGCTGTGCGTGCAGGCGCCCTCTACCGACACATTGCTTCGCTGCAAACCGCACACGGCGGTGATCGGTATGCGCTGGCGCCGGACACAGATCCGGCGCGCCCAGGCATTTGCCACGCGGCAATTGATTGCGTTTCCACTGGAGCGCCTGCCGCGCACCGCACTCGCACAATCGATGGATGTGTTGCGCTCGCAGGCAGGCATGGCGAGTGACAAGGCGGTACGGAGTGCCGCGCAACTGGCGCCGCGTTTCTTTCCGATGCCCATCACCGCCGCCGGCACCATGCGCTGTGCAAAGTGTTGGCGATACGGACGGTGCGTTGACGCTCGGCCGGGACGATGAGTTGCTGGCCAAGACGCGCTATTCGGCGCCGGCAGCGACCGCCGCTTAGGCGTCGCAGAAAGTTCGGTGCACGCAATCCAGCAAGGGCAGCGCGCTGCGCATCACGACCCATCGTCGGCCCGGCGCTGAAGAGCGCCGTTCCGGGCCGGTTGAGGTTTGGCGCGGCCAGGCATTTCGTCATTGTCGTTGCAATGAGCGACGCAGCAAGGCCATCGATGCGAGTACCGGTGCTGGCGTGCGTGCCGTTTGCTGCGACGTCCTGTCGCTGCGTGCGCTACAAAACGTCTGCGGCCTCGCGTATGGGTATTCGGGGTGCGCAGTTTGCGCGTCGCTGCAGTGGCTGGCCTTGGCATGCTGCAAGTTGCCAAGCGCGACGGCTGATCAATGTCCACCGCGCATTGCAGCCCTGCGCGGCGCTTGAGCAAGCGCAATCTTCCGCCGGCTCCGCTGCGCACTCCTGGTAATCGTCAGTCCTCGACCGGTGGATGCTCGCGCAACCAAGCGCTGCGTTCGGCCGGGCTCATCTTCTGCCAGCGTTGCTGCAGTTCGTTGCGCTGTTGCGGGTTGAGCGTGCGCATGCGGTCGAACAAGGCCTTGGCCTCGCGGCGTTGCTCCGGACTCATGTTGCGGAAGCGGTCCATGCCGGCCTTGGCCTGCTTGCGCTGCTCGGGCGTCATGTCCAGCCAGCGGCGCGCGTGCCGGTACATCCTGGGGCGTTCTTCGGGCACGTCGTTCCAGCGCTCGCGCAGCGCATCGATCATGACCTGGCGCTGCTGCTTGGTCAGTTGGTCCCACTCGGGCATGGGCGTCTCGTCGCGCGGGCCCTGGCCGCGTGGGCCAGGCGCGTCCATGGGCGGACCCGGGGGCGGAGGTCCGGGCGGGCCGTCCTGAGCCAGCGTGGAGGCGCATGGCCCGGCGCACAGCAACAGGGTCAACAGCAGGCGGGTGGTGTGGGTCATCGTGCTTATTCCATGGCCAGGGCGGTGTCGGAGCCGAGCCAGACATACAGGTCCGGGTTCTGGGCCAGCAGGTCGTCTGTCTCGGTGGTGGCGCTGGTACTGGCAACCGGCGAGGTCGGCGCGGCGCCAGATGAGACGCTTTGGCTCGGATGCAGCTGCAGGCCGATGCCGATCGCCAGCAAGCCCGAGCATGCGGTGGCCAGCAACCAGTAGCCACGTCGGCTGCGCGTGGGTGCCGAGGCGTGGCGGGCCTGGCGCAGGCGTGCCAGTGTCTGCGGCGGCAGGCTGGTCAGCGCGGTGGCATGCAGCTGGCGCAGCTGCGCATCCAGCCGGGCGGTGTCGTGGGAGTGGTTCACAGGAAATCCTCGAACTGTTTTTGCAACGCGTCGCGCGCGCGCGACAGGTGGGTTTTGACCGAGCCTTCGGAGCAGCCCATCGCCTTGGCGGTGGTGGCCACGTCCAGGTCTTCGAGCACGCGCAGGGTGAAGGCTTCGCGCTGGCGCGCCGGCAACGTGCGCAATGCATCGACCAGCCGTTGGTAGGCCTGTTGATGCTGCTGTTCGTCGACCGGCCCGGTACCGGGGTCGGCCCAGTCGATCGGGCCTTCGTCGTCGGCGCGCTCGGTCGGTGCCCAAAACTTCAGGCGAAAGCTGCGTCGCCGCTGCAGGTCGATGATGCGGCTGCGCAGGATGCTCCAGAACAGCGGCGTCCATTCGTCGGCCGGCCGTTCGCGGTAGCCCAGCAGCTTCACCATGGCGTCCTGCACGGCGTCCAGCGCATCTTCGCGGTGCCGCAAGCCGGCCTCGGCAAAACGGAAGGCACGCGGCCCGATGCCGGCCAGAAAGGCATCCAGCGACACCGGCGCGGTGGCGGTCGATGCGGTTGTAGCTTGCGGATCGAAAGGAGTTCCCACCAGCACAGCGTAGCTTCCGCGGAGACGATACGACGTCAACGAACGAGCGCGGATTCGGTTGACAGGCGCCCGCACGGACGTGGCGTGGGTACGATCGGCGGGCCGCACCGGTCAGTGGAGCCAGCGACGATGAGCGACGGATTCGTAGCGTTGTACATCTTCATGCTGGCGGCCATCGCCGGCCACGTGATCATCTCGCCGGTGCCGGTGATGCGGCATACGCCACTGATGTCCGGCCCAACTTCGTCCACGGCATCGTGCTGACCGGGGCGATGATGGTGCTGGGGCATGCCGACACCACGGTGGAAAAGCGCTGGGATGTGTCGCAGTGGCGCTAGGTGCGGGAAACGCGGCGGGGCTAGGTGGTCACCGAGCGAATGTTGTAGACGTTCAAGTCCAGCAAGACGCCGCCTGGCAGGGATAAGTCACGAACGTCTGCACTGCCGAGCAAGCCCCACGGTGGGCTTGCCAGGCGGAACGCATGGCAAGTGTCTCCGTGACGGTTGCCGGGGCTGGAGTGGCCGCCGTATGGGCGCATGCGCCCAGAGCAAGAGTGGCGAGCAAGGCTTAGAGGGTGCGCGCGATCCTGAAGCGTCCGTTGTGCGCTGGCGTGGCGGCGACGCTAGTGGCCTCGGACATTGAGGTCAATCGTCAGGATTGCGTTGCGTTCTATCGCCGACCCGCTCGACAGCGTTTGGCCGGCGCCTCCACCAGTGCCGATCCCTCCCTCAACAGCCGGCCTGCGCTCGTCGCGATGCGCAATTTGGTACAGATGGCCAAGCCCAGTCGTTCCACTGACACGCCAACGGTCCGGCAATCGGCTAGGGGCCCTGTCATCGTGCCGATTCAGCGCGCCGTCCACCACGCCAGCACCAGCGCGGTGGCGTAGCACAGCAGGTCGAAGCCGTTGTTGGCCAGTTGCAGCAAGGTCCAGGCCAGGCCGGCGCCCATCTTCTGTGCCGAGGTCCACGGGTCCAGGCCGAGCGGTCCGCCCAGTTGGGCCGAGGCGATGCCCCAGTTGGCGCCCGCGATGATCAGCGCCGTCGCCACCAGGGCCACGCCGATGCGCAGGCGGCCTGCAGGCAGCGTGCCCAGGCGCAACATCCAGACGATCTCCAGCGCGGCGACCACGGCCATCCAGCCGGCCTGGTTGCCCAGGGCCAGGGCGATGAGCAACCAGGCGATGAGGGCGGTGACGCATCCCAGCAACAGGAGCGGGGGCCAGAGCCAGTGGGCCGTTCTGGCGGACGCGGTGGTGGGCGGCATTGGAGCTCCTGACAGTGCGCACATGATAGAGCGCGCGCCGGCCTTTGCGACGCACACCACACCACGACGGTGCGGCTGATGGAATGCAGCGTCGTTCCCGGCTGGCGCGGTGGCCGGCGGCGGTGGCGTCGCGGTCGGCTAGAATGGCCGACTTGCGCGCGACCTGCGCGGCCCCATATCCAGCCCATGTATTCCCGTAGCAGCGAACCCGTCCAGTTCGAACGCGATTGCGATGCCGTCATGGTGCCGCAGGGCGATTCGGTGACCCTGCCCGCCGGCAGTTACGGCTATATCACCCAGGCGCTGGGTGGCAGCTATACCGTCTTCGTCGAAGGCAATCTGTTCCGCATTGCCGGCAAGGATGGCGATGCGATCGGCAAGGAGGCCCCGCCGGGGCTGGAATTGCCCGCCAATGCCAGCGACGAAGAGGTGGAAGCGCTGGTGTGGCAGCAGCTGCGCACCTGTTTCGACCCGGAGATTCCATTCAATATCGTCGATCTGGGCCTGGTCTACGAAGCGGTGGTCAGCCATCGCGAGGAAGACGATCAGCGCCGGGTCGACGTCAAGATGACCTTGACCGCGCCCGGTTGCGGGATGGGCGAAATCCTGGTCGACGATGTGCGCAGCAAGGTCGAAATGATCCCGACCATCGCCGAGGCCGACGTCGAGCTGGTGTTCGACCCGCCGTGGGGCCGGCATATGATGTCCGAAGCGGCCCGTCTCGAGACCGGCATGCTCTGATCGTCACGCGCCATGTCCACGATGTGGCGCTGCGTCCTTTCGCCCGCCATACAGGAATCTCCCGGTGTCCGTGTCCTTCGCTTCCACCCGTTCTCCGTCGCCGCGCAGCGCCGACGAACTGTCCGTGATCCTGGCCGCACCCGGCTTCGGGCTGCATTTCACCGACCACATGGTCGCCATCTCCTGGAACAACGAGCAGGGCTGGCACGACGCGCAAGTGCGCGCGTACGGCCCGCTGCAGCTGGATCCGGCAGCGTCGGTGCTGCATTACGGCCAGGAGATCTTCGAAGGCATCAAGGCCTACCGGCACGCCGACGGTTCGATCTGGACCTTTCGTCCGCAAGCCAACGGCGAGCGCCTGCAGCGGTCGGCGCGCCGTCTGGCGCTGCCGGAATTGCCGGTGGACCTGTTCGTCGAATCGCTGCGCCAGCTGGTGGCCGTGGATAGCGGTTGGGTGCCGTCGGCGCCGGAGACCAGCCTGTATTTCCGCCCGTTCATGATTGCCGATGAGGCCTTCCTGGGCGTGCGTGCGGCGCACAAGGCCTCCTATTACGTGATCGCCAGCCCGGCCGGCCCGTATTTCGCCAAGGGCGTGGCGCCGGTGTCGATCTGGTTGTCCACCGAATACGCACGTGCGGCCAAGGGCGGCACCGGCGCGGCCAAGTGTGGCGGCAACTACGCCGCGTCGTTGTTGCCGCAGCAGAAGGCCTATGCCCAGGGCTGCTCGCAGGTGTTGTTCCTAGACCCGGTGGAAGGCAAGTACATCGAAGAACTCGGCGGCATGAACGTGTTCCTGGTCTACAAGGACGGCACGTTGGTGACCCCAGAACTGTCCGGCAGCATCCTGGAAGGCATCACCCGCGACAGCATCCTGCAACTGGCCCGCAACCGTGGCATGCAGGTGATCGAGCGCAAGGTCGCGATCGACGAGTGGAAGCAGGGCGTGGCATCGGGCGAGATCACCGAGGTGTTCGCCTGCGGTACCGCGGCGGTGGTGACCCCCATCGGCGAGCTGAAGGGCGAGGGGTTCGCGGTGGGCGATCTGTCCGCGCCCGCGGGCGAGGTGACCATGTCGCTGCGCCAGGAACTGACCGATATCCAGTACGGCCGCGTGCCGGACCGCCACGGTTGGTTGGTGCGTTTGTCGTAAGCAGACATAGTTCGTCAAACAACGGCCTCCGTGTGTCAGCACGGGGGCTTTTTTGTTTGCGCAACAGCAAAAAGACCATTTTTCGACCGTGAACCGGTCGAATTCAGCATGAGTCGTATGTGATTCAAATCGCACAATGACATTTTAATTTCGAAAATTACCAACTCCGTATTGTCCAGTTCGGTTTCTTTGGGATAGGTTCGCTGAACGGATCGATAACATGGGCGGTCCGGGGCACTGGGCCAGTCGCCATCGCGACGGTTTCGGAACTACCGCTTCGGCGGTTCTCTTGACTGGAAGGGAATTCGATGTCTAATGCGTCGTTTCGTCCGCGCCACCGAGCGCTCTGCATCCTGGGTGCTTCGGCACTGACCTCGCTGCTGCTGGCAACGCCGGCGTTCGCCGGCGATGTCTACCTGGGTGGCCTGGCCACCGCGCAGACCCACCAGAAGTTCATCGTGACCTACAAGGACGGCAGTAGCGCCCTGAGCAGCCCCAGTGTGTTGACGACCTCGTTGCGCACCGCTGCACGTGCGTTGCCGGCCAAGGCCGGCAAGCCGTTGGGCCTGAACAGCGTGCGTCGCCTGGCAGTGGGACCGGAGCTGGTTCAGGCCGACCGCGCGCTGGATCGCGCCGAAGCCGAAACCCTGATGCGCCAGCTGGCTGCCGACCCCAACGTGCAAAGCGTGGAAGTGGACCAGATGCTGTACCCCACGCTGACCCCCAACGACAGCCGCCTGTCCGAGCAGTGGGCCTTCGGCACCACCAACGCCGGGCTCAACATCCGCCCGGCCTGGGACAAATCCACCGGTGCCAACGTCGTGGTTGCGGTGATCGACACCGGCATCGTCAGCCATCCCGACCTCGACGCCAACATCCTGCCCGGCTACGACTTCATCAGCGATGCCACCGCCGCGCGCGACGGCAACGGGCGCGACAACAATCCTGCCGACGAAGGCGACTGGAACTCCACCAGTGGGTGCACCACGTCCAATTCCAGCTGGCACGGGACCCATGTCGCCGGCACGGTGGCGGCGGTGACCAACAACACCACCGGCGTGGCCGGCACCGCGTTCAATGCCAAGGTGGTGCCGGTCCGCGTGCTCGGCCGTTGCGGTGGTTCGCTGTCGGACATTGCCGATGCCATCATCTGGGCTTCCGGTGGCACCGTGAGCGGTGTGCCGGCCAATCCCAACGCCGCCGAAGTCATCAACATGTCGCTGGGCGGCGGTGGCACCTGTTCGTCCACGATGCAGAGCGCAATCAACGGCGCAGTCTCGCGCGGTACCACGGTGGTCGTGGCGGCCGGCAACAGTGCCGCCAACGTGTCCGGTTCGTTGCCGGCCAACTGCGCCAATGTGATCGCGGTGGCGGCCACGACCTCGGCCGGTGCCAAGGCCAGCTATTCCAACTACGGCAGCGGGATCGACGTTTCCGCGCCAGGGTCGGGCATCTTGTCCACGCTCAACAGCGGTACCACCACGCCGGGCAACGCCAGCTACGCTTCGTACAACGGCACCTCGATGGCGGCGCCGCACGTGGCCGGCGTTGTGGCCCTGGTGCAATCGGTGGCGCCCACCACGTTAACGCCTGCCGCAATGGAAACGCTGCTGAAGAACACCGCCCGCGCCTTGCCGGGAGCCTGTTCGGGCGGTTGCGGTGCGGGCATCGTCGATGCCGATGCGGCAGTAACGGCGGCCATCGCCGGCAGCAGTGGCGGTGGTGGTGGTGGCGGAACCGGCAACACCTTGACCAACGGCACGCCGGTGACCGGCCTGGGCGCAGCCACCGGCGCGGAGTTGAACTACACCATTACGGTGCCGGCCGGCAGCGGCACGCTGACGGTGGCCACCAGCGGCGGCAGCGGCGATGCAGACCTGTACGTGCGGGCCGGTAGCGCGCCCACCGACACCGTCTATGCCTGCCGTCCGTATCTCGATGGCAACGCCGAAACCTGCAGCATCACCTCGCCGTCGGGGACTTATTACGTGCGGATCAAGGCGTACAGCACGTTCTCCGGCGTGACCCTGACCGCCAGCTACTGACACGCTGGACCGCTGCACGCGTTCCCTGGCATGGCCGCCAGGGAACGCGCTTCTTGACTTCACCCCATCTGCGATACCTCGCCCAGGTCTGCCGTTTCGGCAGGCGCAGGCGACGTGTTGCCGCTTGGCCGGAATGGACACCGGTCAGTCGCTCCGACGGGCCTGGCGCCCGTGCAGTTTCCGGCTCCGAACCGCAGCGTGCGGCAACGGGCCGGCCCTCCCGCCGCAGCTGCGGCACCTCTCCAATAAGGAACGATCGATGTCCAATGTGTCGCAACGTCGTGCGCCCACGCGCGCGCTGGTAGTCCTGGGTGTTTCTGCGCTGACCTCGCTGCTGGCCGTGCCGGCGTTCGCCGGTCAGGTCAATCTGTCCGGGTTGGATTCGCAGCCCACCCTGGACCGCTTCATCGTCAAATACAAAGACGGTTCCAGTGCGGCGGTCAGCCCGACCTCGATGCGCGCATCGCTCAATTCCGTGGCCGGTGCAATGCCGGCACGCGCCGGCCGTGCGCTGGGCCTGAACCACGTGCGCCGCACGGCGTTGGGTTCGGAAGTGCTCAAGACCGACCGTGGCCTGGACCGCGCCGACGCCGAAACCCTGATGCGCCGCATCGCCGCCGACCCCAGCGTGGACTACGTGGAAGTCGACCAGATCATGTACCCGGTGCTGACCCCCAACGACACGCGCCTGTCCGAACAGTGGGGCTTCGGCACCTCTTCCTCCAGCATCAACGTGCGCCCGGCCTGGGACACCGCCACCGGTACCGGCGTGGTGGTGGCCGTGATCGACACCGGCATCATCAGTCATCCGGATCTCAACGCCAACGTGCTGCCGGGCTACGACTTCATCAGCGATGCCACGCGTGCACGCGACAACAACGGGCGCGACAGCAACCCGGCCGACCAGGGCGACTGGACCACGGCCAACCAGTGCTTCTCCGGTTCGCCGGCCGCCAATTCCAGCTGGCACGGCACCCACGTCGCCGGCACCATCGCGGCGGTCACCAACAACAGCACCGGCGTGGCCGGCACCGCATTCAACGCCCGCATCGTGCCGATCCGTGCGTTGGGTGCCTGCGGCGGCGCCACCTCCGACATCGTCGATGCGATCGTGTGGGCCTCGGGCGGCACCGTGTCCGGCGTGCCGGCCAATGCCAACCCGGCCGAAGTGATCAATATGTCGCTGGGCGGCAGTGGCAGCTGCTCGAGCAGTTACCAGAACGCGATCAACAGCGCGGTGTCGCGCGGCACCACCGTGGTGGTGGCGGCCGGCAACAGCAATGCCAACGTGGCCAACTTCACTCCGGCCAGCTGCGCCAACGTGATTTCGGTGGCATCGATCACTTCGACCGGCGCGCGTTCGAGCTTCTCCAACTATGGCACCGGCATCGATATCTCCGCGCCGGGTTCGGCGATCCTGTCGACCTTGAACAGCGGCACCACCACGCCGGGTTCGGCCAGCTACGCCAGCTACAACGGCACCTCGATGGCGGCCCCGCACGTGGCCGGCGTGGTGGCGCTGGTGCAGTCGGTCGCCAGCCGTCCGCTGACCCCTGCGGCGGTAGAAACGCTGCTGAAGAACACCGCACGTCCGCTGCCGGGCGCCTGCTCGGGCGGCTGCGGCGCGGGCATCGTCAACGCGGCCGGCGCGGTCAGCCAGACCCCGTAAACCTGCGCCGACGACGACCGCGCTGCCGGCGCGATGCCGGCAATGCGTCGGGTCTTCTCCGACACCCGTGTCGGTGGTTTGGAAACCTGCACTGCCCCGCTCTGAGCGGGGCAGTGTGCGTTTGGGAAGCGGCAATTGCCGCACCGCCGGCCAGGGCCGCCAGCGCTGGCTGAATGAAGCGCGTGCCAGCGTGGCACGGCCGCTTCAGCGCGCCCGGTCGCACGCCGATAGCCAGCCCACGTGAGGCATGCAACCTCTGCATGCACGCGCATCGGGCACGGCGCAGCGCAGTGGCGTCAGCGCGTTGCCAACCGGGTTGCAAGATCCTTGGGGAGGGATGAGGTCATGCCGTATCACTCAGTGGGCGCACTGCGCCGCGTTGCATTCGTCTGTGCGTTGTCATGCACGTTTCATGCCGCCGCTGGCGAGGTCAGTCTGCAAGGGCTGAATTCCAGCAGCACCCATCAGCGCTTCATCGTCAGCTACAAGAACAGCGTCGGTAGCAGCCGGGCGACCGGGTTGTCTGCGCCATGGGCTGAGATCGCGCGTGCCGTGCCGCAGGCGCGCGGGAAAGCGCTGGGCCTGTCGGCCACGCGCCGGCTCAGTGGCGGGCCGATGTTGCTGGTGGCTGACCGCAAGCTGGACCGCGTGGATTCGGAAAGCCTGATGCGGCGCCTGGCCGCCGACCCGGCGGTCAAACGCGTGGAAGTGGACATCCTGATGCGGCCATTGCTGGTTCCCAACGACCCGGGCGTGCCGCAGCAGTGGGCGATGGGCGCGACCGCCGCCAGCCTCAATATCCGTCCGGCCTGGGACCGTTCCACCGGCAAGGGCATCGTGGTGGCGGTGATCGACACCGGCATCACCAATCATCCGGACCTGGCAGCCAACGTGCTGCCCGGCTACGACTTCATCGTTGATCCGGCCACGGCGCGCGATGGCACTGCGCGCGATGCGAACGCCGCCGACCAAGGCGACTGGGCCGCGGCCAACGAATGCGGGCCTGGTGCGTCGGCGTCCAATTCCAGCTGGCATGGCACGCACGTGGCCGGCATCGTGGCGGCGGTGGGCAACAACGCGGTGGGCGTGGTCGGTACCGCGTTCAACGCCAAGATCCTGCCGTTGCGGGTGCTGGGCCGCTGCGGCGGCTACATGTCCGATATCGCCGATGCGATCGTGTGGGCGTCCGGCGGCAAGGTCAGCGGCGTGCCGACCAACCCGAATCCGGCCACGGTGATCAATCTGTCGTTGGGTGGCGCGGGCACCTGTTCGGCGACGTTGAACAACGCCATCGCCGCAGCCGTCACGCGCGGCAGCGCGGTGGTCGTGGCCGCCGGCAACAGCAATCTGGACGTCTCCACCAGCGTGCCGGCCAATTGCGCCAACGTCATCGCCGTGGCGGCCACCACCTCGGCCGGCGCCAAGGCCAGCTTCTCCAACTTCGGCAAGGGCGTGGATATCGCCGCGCCCGGGCAATCGATCGTGTCCACGCTCAATACCGGAACCACGGCACCGGGCAATGCGGCCTATGCGGTGTATAGCGGCACCTCGATGGCGGCGCCGCACGTGGCTGGCGTGGTGGCGCTGATGCAGTCGGTTGCCCTGAACCCGCTGACGCCGGCAACGGTGAAGGCCCTGCTGAAAGCCAGCGCGCGGCCCATGCCGGTGGCCTGCACACAGGGGTGCGGGGCCGGGCTGGTGAATGCCGATGGCGCGGTGGCGGCGGTGATCGAATCGACCACCTTGGCCAGGAATGTGGCACGCACCGGGCTGAGCGCAGCGCTTTCCGATTCGCTGTATTACCAGGTCAACGTGCCGGCCGGCACACGTTCGCTCAAGGTCACGCTCGCCGGTGGCAGCGGCAATGCCGACCTGTCGGTACGGGCCGGCGCGTTGCCGACCGACGCCGCATACAGCTGCCGCAGCGTGTTGCCGGGCAATGGCGACAGCTGCACGCTGGCCGCGCCGGCCGCGGGTGTCTATTACGTGCGCTTGAAGGCAACGCTGGGCTTTTCCGGCGTCAGTGTCACCGCAGCGTATTGAGTGGTTCCGGCGTGGCGTTGCCGTGCCGGACACGCGGCATGGTGCTCTGGTGCGGCAATGGTGCATGCAGTGCGGAAGACATCGGTGGAAGATCGACCTCACGCAGGCGATCTGTCAGAGCCATCGCGTGCGTCGCGTCCCAAACGCGTAACGCGCATGCCAACCGGCCTGCGCGCATCGCGTCTACGCGTTCACTCGCAGAGCGCGCAGGCGCGTGCGGCGATTGCTTGCATCAGCTGGTTGCCGGGCAATTCCAGCAGCAGCCCGCGTTGGCCGGCGTTGATCCACAGCGCCGGTGCATCCAACGCGGTGATTTCGACCAGCACCGGCGCCTGTCGTTGCTGGCCGAGCGGGCTGATGCCGCCGACCTTGTAGCCGGTGCGCCGTTCGGCATCGGCCACCTCCATCATGCGTGCCGACTTGCCGCCGCAAGCGCTGGCCAGTTTCTTCAATGACACCCGGCGATCGCATGGAATCACCACGCACACCGGCGTGTCGTCGACCCATGCCATCAGCGTCTTCAACACGGTATGCGGCTGCAGGCCCAACGCATGTGCGGCCTGCAATCCCTTCGCATCGGCATCGGCCTGGTAGTCGTAAGGATGCAGGACATAACCCACGCCGGCCGCGTCCAGTGCCTTGGTGGCGCGGGTGGCCTTGCTCATGCACTCAGACCGATTCGAAGCGGTTGGCGGCCACGTTCTTGCGCACCTTTTGCGGATTCCAGATGCGGCCGTTCATGGCGATATACACGCCTGCCGGTAGCGATTGCACTGCACCGACGGCGCAACCGATATTGAATTCGGCATCCGAGCCGCGAAAACGCGCCGGATTCAACGCGCCGGTCATCACGATGGTCTTGTCGGCGATCGTCTGCAGCACCTTGCCGGTTTCCACCATCGAATCGGTGCCGTGGGTGATCAACACGTGGCGGGTGGGCTGGGCGGCGATGGTGGCGCGGATCAGTTCGCGGTCGGCATCGGTGATGTGCAGCGAATCCTTGCGGATGATCGGAATCACCGAAAAACGAAACGTCACGCCCAGTTCTTTCAGAATCTGTCCGATCTGCGGGTCGCCGATCTGGTAGTCCGATTTGTCGTCGAAGTAGATCTTGTCGATCGTGCCACCGGTGGTGACGATCAGGAGGTCTTCCATTGCTGCGGATCCTGTAGGGCTAACGCGGGCAGGCCGCGCGCGGGCCGCCATGATACCGCCCGGCCAGGGGGCTGGCAGTACGGCAGCCATCGGAATAAACAGCGGGGTCGAGACGTGCGCCTGGTAGCCGAATGCGTGGCGGCGCTGCGTCCGATCGAAATGGCGTGGCACAGGCGCACGCCGACGCGCCCAAGGGTGACTGCCTGTTCCACGTGCAGCGCGTGTTGTGCAGGCCGGGCGGGGCCCTGGCCATGTCGTGCTTGCGTCGCGTCAGCGCGCAGCTGACTCTTAGACTGAACGCGTTCCTCAGCGGTGCCTGTGCCCAGCTTCCACATGCCGCAGCGCAAAACGCAGTGTGATCGGCGCACCCCTGCGCTGCGCTGGGCGCGTGTGCTACGTCACGGACTCAACAAAGGGGCATGACGGAAATTGACTTGACATGTATGCGGTCGATAGTCGGCGAGCCGTCGGTACGCATGCCCTCGGCATTCCCCTTCCCGGAGAGCCTCATGAACAAGTCCTTGTCGATGTTGCGCGCGCTCACCTGCGTGATGGCCGTGCTGCTGGCGGGCCACGCCGCCGCGCAGACGGTGACGATCACGCCTACGCAGACCTACCAGACGGTGCGCGGGTTCGGCGGTATGAATGGCGCCGGCTGGATCAACGACCTGACACCCGCGCAGGTGGATCTGGCTTACGGCAGCGGCACCGGGCAGATCGGGTTGTCGATCCTGCGCATGCGCATCGACCCCTCCAGCTCAGGCTGGGCGACCCAGGTGCCGACGGCAACGCGCGTGCATGCGCTGGGCGGGCTGGTGTTCGCAACCCCCTGGACCCCGCCGGCCTACATGAAGTCCAACAACAGCCTGACCAATGGCGGCAAGCTGCTGACCAATTACTACGGCGCCTATACCCAGCACCTGCTGGATTTCGCCAATTACATGTCGGGCAAGGGCGCGCCGCTGTATGCGATTTCCCTGCAGAACGAGCCGGATTGGCACCCGGATTACGAATCGGCCGATTGGAGCGGCAGCGACTTCGTCAACTACCTCGTGAGCCAAGGCAGCAGGTTCGGCAGCCTGAAGGTCATCGTCAGCGAGTCGGTGGGGTTCAACTTTTCCATCACCGACCCGGTCCTCAACAACGCCACGGCCAATCAGGCCACCTCCATCGTGGCCGGCCATCTGTATGGCGCAAAGCCGCGCGACTATGCCTTGGCGCGCAGCAAGGGCAAGCAGGTGTGGATGACCGAGCATTACACCGACAACACCGATGGCAACGCATGGCCGTCGGCATTGGGAGTGGCCAGCGAACTGCACGCCAGCATGGCGGCCAATTTCAATGCCTACATCTGGTGGTACATCCGGCGCAGCTACGGGTTGATCAGCGAAAACGGCGCGGTGAGCAAGCGCGGCTATGCGATGTCGCAGTTCGCACGCTTCGTGCGGCCAGGGTCGGTGCGCATCGGCGCCACCGAACACCCGTATAGCGATGTCTCGGTGACCGCCTACCGCACCCCGGACAACAAGCTGGTGGTGGTAGCGGTCAACACCAGCACCGGCCACCAGCGGCTGGACCTGACGCTACCGTCCGGCACTGCCACGCAGTTCGCCAAATACAGCACCTCGAGCACGCTCAATGTCGGGTTCGGCGGTAACTTCAGCGTGGTCAACGGCAAGACCTCGCTGTATGTCGACCCGCAGAGCGTGGCCACGCTGGTCGGAAACTGACAGCGGCCCCCGAAACGCCGCACGTCTTCGTCAGGTGGCGCGGACCGCGCGCAGGGACCGGGGTGGAGGCGTGTGCACGCCGCCCTGATCGCCGGCCGCGTCCGCCTGACGATGATTGCAGTTGGTTGAATGGCTGCGTTGGGGTGGTCGCGGCTGACCACCTCGACCGGACGCATGCCCAGCCGCATCGCGCAGCTGCGCACGCGGTTTGTTCGACTCGCCGATCAGCGTGGCGGGCGTTTCCTGCCAAAGCGCGCCGCCATGCCGGGGCCGCCGACCAAGCCCACCACCGCCAGGGCGAGCAGCAGTTCCAGCCATGCCATTACACGTGCCTGCGGCTGGCTCCAGGCGGCCATGACGCCATGGCTGAACCAGCCCAGCGCGAACACGCCGGCCCAGAAGCGTGCACGCGCGCTGCGTACGGCCAGCACCCCGGTCAGCGCGGCCGGCAGCACGAACACGATGAGCGCGGCCAGTGGGCGCGGGTCGTCGTGAAACCACACCGCAAACAACGCTGCCAGCGCCAGCAGCGCGGCGCTCAGCAACCAATGCGTGGCGCGCACGCTCACGGAGTTGCCAGCCGCCGCGCGACATCGGCCACCCGGCGGCCCAGCGCACGCGCCAGCAGCGCTTCGTCCTCGCTCGGTTGCGGGTCGCCGCCAGCGCCAGAGACATGGCTGGCACCATAGGGCGTGCCGCCACTGGTGGTGTGGCTGAGCGCAGCTTCCGTAAACGGAATCCCCACGATCAGGCAACCGTGATGCAGCAGCGGCAAGTGCATCGACAGCAAGGTGGATTCCTGGCCGCCATGCATCGACGCGGTAGAGGTAAACACGCCCGCCGGTTTGCCGGCCAGGGTGCCACTGGCCCATTCGGCGCCCAGGCTGTCGAGGAAATGCTTCATCGGTGCGGCCATGTTGCCGAAGCGGGTGGGGCTGCCCAGCAGCAGGCCGCTGCACTCGGCCAGATCGGCACGGTCTACATAGGGCGCGCCTTCGTCCGGGACCGGCGGGGCGCTGGTCTGGGTGACCGCAGCCACCGGTGGGACGGTGCGCAGCCGCGCGCTCATGCCGGGCACTTCGCCGATGCCGCGTGCGATCTGCCGCGCCAGCCGCGCCACCGAACCGCCCCGGCTGTAATACAGCACCAGAATCTCCGCCATCGTGTCGTTGCCGCCTGTGTGAGTTGCCGCAGTATCGGCCAAGCCAGCCTGTTGCTGCACGCCGCAGCTGCGGCAAGGCCGCGATGACGGCGCATCGGGTACCCTTGCGCGATGTCGCGTGTGAACAAACTCCACCAATGGAAAGAACGTCTGCGCGACCGCGCGCGGACGGTGAGTTTCGGGCGCTTTCTGTGGCGCCGCTTCCTGGACGACCGGCTGTTCCAGGCCGCCGCCTCGCTTGCGTACACCACCGTGTTCGCGCTGGTGCCGTTGGCGATCGTGGTGTTCGGGGTGCTGTCGGCGTTTCCGGCCTTCAACGAATGGAAGGACGCGCTGACCGACTTCATCTTCAACAATTTCGTGCCTGGCGCAGCGCGTTCGGTGCAGAACTATCTCAATCGCTCGCTGGAAGACCTGGGCAAGTTCACCGTGGCCGGCATGGTCGCGCTGGTGGCCTCGCTGCTGATCACCCTGCACAGCATCGAACAAACCTTCAACAGCATCTGGCGGGTCGCCGCCGCGCGCCCCAAGGTGACGCGCTTCCTGATCTATTGGACGGTGCTGACGCTGGGCACCATGCTGGCCGCCGCCGCCATGGCGATGGCGGCCTACGTGTTCGCACTGCCGCTGTTCCGCACCACCGAAGGCCAGTGGCTGGCCGAATTCGCCTGGCGGCTGGCGCCGATGGCGGTGGAGTTCGTCTGCATCGTGCTGATCTACCGCGTGGTGCCGCAGCACGTGGTGCGGCTGCGGCATGCGCTGCCGGGCGCGCTGCTGGCGGTGATCCTGATGGAAGTCGTCAAATGGGGGTTCGGCTTTTACCTGGGTAATTTCCAGACCTACCAACGCATCTACGGCGCGCTGTCGGCACTGCCGATCCTGCTGTTGTGGATCTACCTGAGCTGGGTGTCGGTGCTGCTGGGCGCCTCGCTGGCCTCGTCGATGTCCGCCTTCCGCTACCAGCCCGAGGCCATGCGGCTGCCCCCGGGCTTCGAGATCTATGGCCTGCTGCGTCTGCTCGGTCGGTTCCGCCAGGCGCGCATCCACGGCGATGGCCTGGACGAAGACCGCATCCTGGCGCTGGAGCCGATGCTCACCGACACGCTGATGCAGGAACTGCTGTGCGAGCTCAAGCGCATCCGCCTGCTGCGTCGCGACGAGCGCGGGCAGTGGCTGCTGGCGCGCGATCTGGATGTGGTGCCGCTGGCCGAACTCTACGAACACTGCCAGCTGCGCGTGCCGATCGAAGACCGCCCGTTGCCGTGCCGCGACGATGCCTACGGCCAGGCCGCCGCCGCCGCGCTGGAACAGCTGCGCCAACCCTTGCGCAGCGTGCTGGCGCAGCCGGTCGGCGACCTCTACACCCACCTTCCCGGAGATCCTGCATGACCGTGCGTCTTGTCCGCAGCGCCTGCGCGCTGCTATTGCCACTGCTGTTGCTGACCGCCTGCAAGCCGGCCAGCGAGGCCACTCCCGCTGCCGGCAACGGCGCTGCGCCTGCCGCCACGCCCCAGGCGCCGACCACGCCAGCCACGCCGGCCGACCCGGCTGCACCGCCCAACAGCTCGGTGGTGCAGCAGACCGCCCAGATGCCCAAGCTCTCGCTGCCGACCGTGACCGGCGAGACCTACGACCTGGCCGCGCACCGCGGCAAATGGGTGGTGGTGAATTTCTGGGCCACCTGGTGCGCGCCGTGCCTGAAGGAAATGCCCGAACTGTCGGCGCTGCACACCATGCGCGACACCGTCGAGGTGGTGGGTCTGGCCTACGAAGACATCACCAGCGCCGACATGCAGGCGTTCTTGAAGGACCACCCGGTGTCGTACCCCATCGCGATCCTCGACCCGTACCAGCCACCACAGGACTTCGCTACCCCGCGCGGCCTGCCGATGACCTACCTGATCGGCCCGGACGGCAAGGTGGCCAAGCAATTCCTTGGCCCGGTGACCGCACGCGATATCGAAGCGGCCGTCGGCATCACCGGCAAGGCGGGTTGATGCAGGCGGCGCGTTTTGTGGTGAGCGGCGTGGTGCAGGGCGTGTGGTACCGCGCGTCCACCCGTCAACGTGCAGTCGCACTCGGCCTGATCGGGCATGCCCGCAACCAGGCCGACGGCAGCGTGGAGGTAGTCGCCGCCGGTAGCGCGGCGGCGCTGGACGCCTTGGAAGCCTGGCTATGGCAGGGCCCGCCGGCTGCCACGGTCGCGGCGGTCACGCGCACGGCCTGCCCGGTTCCGCCGACTGAAGACTTTGTAACTGGGTGAGCGCGCGCCACTGAAGCAGGGCAACAGAGTTGGGTTGCCTCGCCGATAACCCTGTCAACGCGATCAGGCGTGCACGGGGAATGTAATGGCCGCTCCATCTCAAGACCGCAACGACGGGCACGACCTGCCCGCGCATCGCCGCAACCGCCAGATGGCGCAGCTGGCGCCGTGGCTGTATCTCGGTGGCCTGCTGGGCAGCGGCTGGTTGCTGTTTCTGCACCCGCAAACCCGTGTGCTACCCACCGGACAGGCGGCAACCAGCTGGCTGCTGGCCTGGATCTTTACCGGCATCGTGATCGGCGCGGTGGTGTGGAGCCTGCGTCTGGCACGCCAGGGGCTGGCTCAGCCTGCGGCAAGCTATCCGCTGTCGGCGCGCTTGCCCGATTCGTGGGCCGATGCCTACGCTGCACTCCTGCGCCCGGCCACTGCAGCTCCGGTGGCCGCGGCCAGGCCGGACCCGGCCGGCGCCCAGCGTGGTGCAGCCTGGCATCGCTTCGGCGGCGGCATGCTCAGCGCGGAAACCTTCGACCCCAACGACGCCACCCGCGCGCCTTGGGACGGGCTGGATGCGCAGTCCTGCATCGTGCGCCTGGACGATGTGCGTCAGGCCTGGCACAACGCCGCCGCCAACCGCACCCTGCAGCAGGAGCGCCGCTACTGGCTGGATGTGGTGCTGTCGCTGCTCGACCACGGCGTGATGCGCCCACTGCAGGACGGCTACCTGCCCGACACCGCCGCGCTGCGCACCGAACGCTTCCTGTTGGGCGCCGATGCCGGCCCGATCGTGCTGTCCGAGGTGCCGGCATTGTTTGCGCGGCGTCTGGCGCTAGCCATCGAAGCCATGCCGACCGCCCAGCGCGAAGCCGCTGGCGTGCAATGGCGTCTGCTGCAGCAATTGCATGCATTGGTCGCCGAAGGACGCATGTTGGACGAGCGTTCGCAGGTGATCCAGGTGCTGGCATGGAACCCGGATGTGGACCTGGACCAGGTCGAAGTGGCCTACATCCTGGCCGCCGAATACCGCGAAGGCATGCGCGACTGGCTGCGCCGCGCCGCGTTGGTGCGCCTGCCCGATAGCGCGTTGCGCCTGGACGAAGTGCTGCTGTCGTCCTGCAGCCCGCTCGGTGCGCAGGCCGACGATGTGGACTACATGGAAGCGATGCGTCCGCTGCATCGCGGCTTCATGCAATTGTTCAGTCAGCGCCTGAGCCAGCTGGTGCTGCAGGCCGAGCAGGCCGAACGTCAGGCCGGCCTGCACCCGCTATCGCGTGCCACCGCGGCCAGCGACGAAATCTCTCAGGACTGGGCGGCGTAATCGTCGATCGGTTCCAGCACGCCATAGCGTTCCTTGTGCAGCTTGCCGGGCAACGGCGGCAGCTGCACCCCCGCATCGGGCACCGCGGTGTCCGGTAGCCGGTCCAGTAGATCGCGGATCAGGCTCAGGCGGCCACGTTTCTGGTCGTTGAAATCCACCAGCGTCCACGGTGCGTCGGGCGTATGCGTGGCCTCCAGCATGCGTTCGCGTGCGGCGGTGTAGTCGTCGTATTTGGTGCGCGACTGCAGGTCCACCGGCGAGAGCTTCCAGCCCTTGAGCGGGTCTTCGCGGCGTTCGGCAAAGCGCTTTTCCTGCTCGGCCTGGTCCACGCACAGCCAGTACTTGAACAGCAGGATGCCGTCGTCGACCAGCATCTGTTCGAAGCGTGGCGCCTGCTCCAGGAACAGGTCGTACTGCGCGTCGGTGCAATAGCCCATCACCTTCTCGACGCCGGCGCGGTTGTACCAGCTGCGGTCCATCAGCACCAATTCGCCGCCCGCCGGCAGGTGCGTCACATAGCGCTGGAAATACCACTGCGTGCTTTCGCGGTCGTTGGGTTTGGGCAGCGCCACCACCCGACACTGGCGCGGGTTGAGGTGGCTGGCGATGGCCTGGATCACGCCGCCCTTGCCGGCGGTGTCGCGGCCTTCCACCAGCACCAGGGCGCGCTGGTTGGTGTGGCGCAGCCAGCGCGCCATGTCCACCAGCTCCAACTGCATTGGCGCCAGCAACTTTTTGTAAGCCTTGCGTTTCAGGTGCGACATGCGCGTTCCAACACCAGTGGAAAGCGCGCAGGCTATTGCCCCAGGCGTGGACGCAATGTCGCCAGATTGCACGGCTTGGTGCGGGCATCCAGCTGCGCACGCACGATCTTTTCCCAGGCCGTGCGGCAGGCCGAGGTGGAGCCGGGCAGGCAGAACACGAAGCTGTGATTGGCCAGCCCGGCAAAGGCGCGCGACTGCAGCGAGGAGGTGCCGATTTCTTCCACGCTGATCGCGCGGAACATCTCCCCGAAGCCAGGCATGAGCTTGTCCAGCAACGGAGTGATCGCTTCCGGGGTACTGTCGCGCCCCGTGAAGCCGGTGCCACCGGTGATCAGGATGCCGTCGACCTGCGCATCGGCAATCCAGTTCGACACGATCGCACGCATGCGGTAACGGTCGTCCGGGCACAGTGCACGTTCGTGCAGCACGTGGCCTTCGTGGGTGAGGGCATCGGCCAGGTAATCGCCGGAGCGGTCATCGGCCAGGGTGCGGCTGTCGGACACGGTCAGCACGCACAGGCGCAGGGGAATGAATTCGGGAATGGAAGGCATGCGTGCAGCCTAGCGAGCGTGGACGGCCGGGTACAGCGTTATGGTGTGAAGTTGCATGAACCGGGTGACTAAAGGGTGTTGGCTAACGCGTCGCTGTTAGCCCCTCTTCCTGCGAAAGAGGGGTTGGGGTGAGGGTACGGTTGACCGATACCACCGCCGGAGCCGCATGCTCATTCGGCGCTACGCGCTACCTTCGCCTCCGCATGAAGGAGGGCAATGTCCCGACGGGAGACGGCACTACAGCATCGATGCTTGTTCGCAGCGCTTGGCGGCGCCTTCCACCGCTCATCTCACGCAACACGTGGGTGCTGCACCCAACGACCGAGCCTGGAGCCGGCCAGCGAAACGACCGGGGGCGCCGGATGGTACGGCCGATGCCCGGAGACGCAGCCCATCGCTCGTCCACTCCAGCTTCGGCGCACCGGATGCCCGAGTAGCGACTGCTCGCGACAGCTGGCGGCGCTCTAAACCCCCAACCACCCGCTGCGCCGCGCAATACCACGCAGCAGCGCGGCCAGATCATCCGCAAACCCGTCCATATCGAAAACGCCGCTGCGCAGGCGTTGTTCCGCCACCCGAGCATGCACGCCACGCAATGCCTCTGCATCGCTCGCCAGTTCGATCGCCTTGGCCACAAACGCAGCGTCATCGGCAACATTCATGTCATCCAGCCCCAGATGATGATTCAGGCTGCCGGCCACACGCGCGGCAAACGTCTGCCCAGGCGTGGTCAAGACCGGGCAACCTGCCCATAACGCATCGGAGGCGGTGGTGTGCGCGTTGTACGGGTGCGTATCCAAAAACAGATCCGCGTGTCGATAGCGCGCCAGATACTGCCGGTGCGGCAGTTTGGGCATGAAGACCAAGCGCTGCGCATCCACGCCTTGTGCCTGCGCTGCTGCACGCAATCGCGCATCGGCCTGGCCCGGGCCGGACAGCAGCCACAGCACGCTGCCGGGCACCGCGCGCAACACCGCCAGCATGCGCGCCATGCTGCGTGGATTGAGCTTGTAACTGTTGTTGAAGCAGCACAGCACCACCGCATGCTCCGGCAGCCCGCACTGCACGCGCGATGGTGGTTCGTCCACCGTGCGCGAGGTGTCCGATGGCTGGAAGGCGCGCGGCAGGCGCAGCACCTGTTCGCTGTAGAACGGCTCCAGCGACGCCGGCAACGCAACGGCATCGCCAAGCACATAGTCCATCCACGGCGCGCCTGAGGTGCCCGGATACGCCAGCCAGTTGAGCTGTACCGGTGCCGGCCGCAATGCGAAGACTTCCGGTCGTCCGCCACCGCCCCAGCCACGCAGATCGAACAACAGATCGATGCCCTGGTCGCGGATATGGTGCGCAGTGGCCAGATGCCCCAGCGCAGTGACATCGTGCATGCGCGTTGCCTGCGCCAGGCGTGCGCGAATGTCGCTGCCATCGTCCGGGGTGGTTGCAAACAACTGCACCTGCAGGTCCGGTTGGCGTTGCTTCAATGCTTCGAACAAGGCCACCGTCAGCAAGCCCGTCGGGTGCGCACCAAAGCCGTTGGACACGAATCCGAGTTGCAGCGCGCCGTGGGTGCGCAGCGTTGCCGCTGGCAGCGGGCGCACGGAGGAGGCAACGACCTGCGCGCGGGTACGTGCGCACGCCAGTTGTTCCGCGGCGCTGGCGTCCTCGCTCAGGAACGCGAAAGGCTCCACGGCCGCCTGGCCTTGCGTCACTGCAGTGCGCACCTGTGCAGCCAGTGAGTCCAGCTCGCGCCAATCGCATAGGCGGCGCCGCCAGTTGAG
Organism: Xanthomonas phaseoli pv. dieffenbachiae; assembly: GCF_008639345.1. Classification (NCBI taxonomy): domain Bacteria; kingdom Pseudomonadati; phylum Pseudomonadota; class Gammaproteobacteria; order Lysobacterales; family Lysobacteraceae; genus Xanthomonas; species Xanthomonas phaseoli. The sequence continues at coordinate 947,893 of NZ_CP041380.1, forward strand.
CAATTGCGCGGTGATGTAGGGTTCGTCGGGCAATAGCCGATGGGCGCGCGTATAGGCGGCCGCGGCCTGTTCCGGTTGGCCTGCATCTTCGAGCGCGTGCCCAAGCCACAGGGCGATCCCTGGATGCTGCGGTACCAGGTCCGAGGCTTGCTGGAGCAGCGTGGCCGCTTCGGCATGGCGCTGTTGCGCCCAGCGCACCCGTCCCAGCCGCGCCACCGCTTCCGGATGGCCCGGATGCAACGCCAGCGCGCGCTGCACGGCTGTTTCGCCGGCAGCGGTGACGCCCATGCCCAGCTCGGCATCGGCCAGCATCAACCAGGCGACGAAATCGCCCGGCTGGCGTCGCACTTGCTCGCGCAGCTGCAGCAGCTCGCGCGGCACTTGCGCACTCACGGGCTATCGCTCAACCGTGCCAGTTCGTCGGCTTGATGTTCGTGCAGCAGCCGCCCGATCAATGCATCCAGGTCGCCTTCGATGATGTTGGGCAGGTCGTACAAGGTCAGCCCTTCGACGCGATGGTCGGTGATGCGACCCTGCGGAAAACTGTAGGTGCGGATGCGCTGGCTGCGGTCGCCGCTGCCCACCTGCAACTTGCGCGTCTGCGCTTCGGCCGCTGCCGCCTTGCTGCGTTCGGTGTCCAGCAGCTGCGCCTTCAACCGCTTCATCGCCTTGTCGCGATTGGCATGCTGGCTGCGCTCGGTCTGGCATTCCACCACCACCCCGCTGGGCACGTGGGTGATGCGGATCGCCGATTCGGTCTTGTTGACGTGCTGGCCGCCCGCACCGGACGAGCGAAACGTGTCCACCTTCAGATCGGCCGGATTGATCGTGATCTCTTCCACGTCGTCGGCTTCGGGAATGATCGCCACCGTGGCGGCCGAGGTGTGGATGCGGCCTTGCGATTCGGTTGCCGGCACGCGTTGCACCCGATGGGTGCCGGATTCGAATTTCAGGCGCGAATACGCGCCGCGCCCGACCACGCGCGCCACCACTTCCTTGTAGCCGCCGTGCTCGCCGGGGCTGTCCGATTCGATTTCCACCTTCCAGCCCTGGCGCTCTGCGTAGCGTGCGTACATGCGGAACAGGTCGCCGGCAAAGATCGCTGCCTCGTCACCGCCAGTGCCGGCGCGCACTTCCAGGAACAGGTTGCCGTCGTCGCGTGGGTCGCGCGGTACCAGCAGCGCGGCCAGCTGTGCATCGAGGTGTTCCAGGCGCGCCTGTGCAGCGGCCATTTCCTCTTCGGCCAGCTCGCGCATCTCCGGGTCGTTGCGCAGCGCCTCGGCCGTGGCCAGGTCGGCCTTGGCGCGCGCCTCCTCTTCCAGCGCCACCGCCACCGGCTCCAGTTGCGACAGTTCGCGCGAAAGCGTACGGAACGTGTCGTTGTTGCCCACCACATCGGGGTCGGAGAGCAGGTGCTGCAGTTCTTCGCGGCGCTCGGCCAGCGCTTCGAGCTTACGGCGCAGGGTCGGCGTCATCGGTCCTCACGATCGGGGTAGCTATGGGGGGATGTTGGTAACCCGGTTTTTCCGGAAACAGCCGGTCGGCCGCAGTGGTCAATTCCAGGTCGTTGTTGAGCGCCGCATCGCGTAGTGCGGCGGTGGGCGGATGCAGCAGGCGGTTGGTCAGCGCATGCGCCAGCTGCTCCAGCACTTCGTCGGCCGGTTTGCCGTTGTGCAACTGCTGGCGCGCCTTGGCCAGCAGCTCGTCGCGGGTGCTATCGCCGAAGGCGCGCAGCCGCTTGAGCGGTGCCTGGCGCGCGTTGGCCTGCAAGGTTTCGACATAGCGCGCCACTTGCAGGTCGATGATGGCTTCGGCCTGGTCGGCCGCTTCGCGGCGGCCACGGCGGTTGTCTTCGACCGCGCGTTCCAGGTCATCCACCGTGTACAGGTAGGCGTCGCTCAACTCACCCACCGAGGCCTCGATATCGCGCGGCACTGCCAGGTCGAACAGCAGCATCGGCTTGCGCTTGCGTGCGCGCAATGCCTGTTCCACCTGTGCGCGTGTCACCAGCGGCTCACGTGCAGCGGTGGCCGAAAACACCACATCCGCCTCGGCCAGGTGGCGTTCCAGATCGGTCAGCGGCAAGGCGAAGCCGCCGTGCTGGCTGGCGAGCGTCTGCGCGTGGGCGAGGGTGCGGTTGGCGATCAGCAGGCGGCGCACGCGGCCTTCGCTCAGATGCTTGGCCGCCAGTTCGATGGTTTCGCCGGCACCGATCAGCAACACCGTCGATTCGTTGAGCCGGGCAAACGAGTCTTGTGCCAACCGCACCGCCGTGGATGCGACCGACACCGGATTTGCGCCCACGCGGGTGTCGGTACGCGCGCGCTTGGCCACCGAAAAGGTCTGTTGGAACAGCCGGTCCAACCCGCTGCCCAGCGCGCCGTGCGCCCGCGCCACTGCCCAGGCGTCCTTCACCTGGCCGAGGATCTGGGGTTCTCCCAATACCATCGAATCCAGCCCGGTGGCGACGCGGAACAGGTGACGCACCGCCTCGGCTTCCTGGTGCTGGTACAGATAACCGCTCAGCCCGGGCGCGTGGGTTTCCAGCCAGGTGACCAGGCTGTGCGCCTCCTCGGCCATCGCATACAACTCGGTACGGTTGCAGGTGGACAGCAGCGCGGCCTCGCTTACCTGGGGCAGCGCACGCAGCGATTCGAGCGCGCGCGGCAGCGCATCACCTGCGAACGCCGCGCGTTCGCGCAGGTCCACAGGTGCGGTCTGGTGATTCAGTCCGAGCACCCACAACGTCATTGTTCAGTTGCTTGCGATAAGCTGGCGGCCATTCAGGGCCCCATTTTACGGCCCGGTTGCCCCCGATGCCTGTACCGATTCGCATCCTGTGTGTTCTTCTGCTGGTCGCAGTCTCCGCCAGTGCCACCGCAGCACCCAAGAAAGCACCGCCCGCTCCGCTCCCAAGCAGTGCCGGTACTTCGTCGCTGGAGCCGGTGCTGGCCGGCGAATTCGCCTTGCAGGCCGGGCAACTGGACGATGCCGCGCGCGCCTACCTGGACGCCGCCAAGGCCGAAGCCGGCGATGCCGGGCTGGCCGAGCGCGCCGCCCGCATCTCCATGTTGGCCAACGACGACCCGCGCGCGATCGAAGCGCTGGCGTTGTGGCGCGCCCGCGCGCCGTCGTCGATGTCCATGCGCAGCACCGAGGCCTCGCTGGCCCTGCGCCGCAACGACCTGCGCACCGCGCGCCGCGACCTGCTCGGCCTGCTCAAGGAGCCCGACCCGCGTGGCTGGCGCTTTGCGCTGATCGCCCTGGCCAACGGCGGCCGCGAGCCGGAAGCCTCGGCCGACGTGCTCGAAGACCTGGTCAAGGCCGGCGCCATCCCGAATCAGATCGAAGCCTGGCAGGAATTCGGTCGGCTCGCGCTGCGCATGGAGCGCCCCGCGCTGGCCAAGCGCATCGTCGACGAGGTGGTGCGCCGCTTCCCCGAAGAGCCGCGCGTGGCCTTGCTGCACGCCACCCAGTTGCAGCAGGAAGGCAAGAACGACGAAGCGCTGGCGCTGCTGAAGAATATCGAACCGCAGGCGGTCAAGGACTCCGAGCTGCGCGGCGCACTGGCGTTCGCCTACGACGCCATGGGCCAGACCGAAGCTGCGGCACGCGTGCTTTCGACCGGGCCGCAGGACACCCAGACCTATGGCTTGCGGGCCTCGATGCTGGCCAAGGAAAAAGACCGCAGCTCGCTGCAGGCGCTGTACGCCGAGCTCAAGAGCAACGCCACCAAGCCCGATCCGGACCGCCGTCTGCTGCTGGGCAAGATCGCCGAATTCCTCAAGCGCTACGACGAGGCGGTGGAGTGGTATCGCGGCGTGCCGGGTGGTCCGCAGCTCAGCGAGGCGCGTCTGCGCGCCGCCAGTGCCTTGTACGAACTGGGCCGCAAGCCCGAAGCGCTTGCCGAAGCCCGCGCCTTGCAGGGCGACGCCAGTGCCGACGATGACGCGCGCCGCGACGCCTACGTGCTCGAAGCCGAACTGCATCAGCGGGCCGACGATGCACCGGGCGAACTGGACGCCTTCGAACGTGGCCTGGCCGCCTACCCGGACGACAGCGCGTTGCTGTACGCCCGCGGGCTGGCCTGGGAGCGGCGCGACGATGTCCCGCGTGCCGAGGCCGATCTGCGCAAGATCCTGGTGACCGAACCGGAAAACGTCGCGGCCCTGAACGCGTTGGGCTATACCCTGGCCGACCGCACCACCCGCTACAAGGAAGCGTTGGCGCTGATCGACCGTGCCCGCACCGCCGACCCGGACAACCCGGCCATTGTCGACAGCTATGGCTGGGTGCTGTACCGGATGGGCCGCACCAAGGAAGCGCTGGTGCAGCTGCGTCGGGCCTGGGCGCTGGTCAAGGACCCGGAAATCGCGGCCCACGTGGGCGAAGTGCTGTGGGTCAGCGGCAAGCAGGATGAAGCGCGTCGCTACTTCGATGAAGCGCGCCGTCTCGACCCGGACAACCGTGCGCTGCAGCGCGCCGTGGAAAAGTTCGGGCTATGAGCAAGATGGTTCGAACGCTGGCCCTGGGCGGGCTGGTGCTGGTCGGCCTGTCGGCCTGCGTCAGCGTGCCGCGCGGGCAGGGCAGTGCGGCGGCCGTGGTCGATCATGTTTCCGACGGTGCGCGCCAGGCTGAAGCCGCTCGCCAGGCCTGGTTGCAGGTGCATCCCAACTGGTCCTTCCAGGGCCGGGTGGCGATCAGCAAGGACCGCGACGGCGGCAGCGGCCGCATCGATTGGCAGCAGGACGGCCCACGCTACCGCGTGCAACTCAGTGCGCCGGTCACCCGGCAAAGCTGGGTGCTCACCGGCGACACCACCAGCGGCGCCGGCCGGCTGGAAGGACTGGACGGCGGTCCGCGCAGTGGCCCCAATGCCGAGCAGGTGCTGCTGGAAGCAACCGGCTGGACTATCCCGGTCAACCAGATGCCGGACTGGGTGCGCGCGCTGCGCATCGCCGATGCGGCTGCCGCACGCGTCGATCTGGATGCGGCCGGGCGCCCGCGCACCGTGCAGCAGGACGGCTGGACCATCGATTTCCTGGCCTGGGCGCCGGCCGGCGTTGGCCAGCCCGAGCTGCCACAGCGGATCGAAGCCCGCAACGGCCAAGCAAAGGTGCGCCTGTTGGTCGACCAATGGACCGTATCGCCCTGATGGACGTGCCGGGAAGCGATTGGTTGGCGTGGCCCGCGCCGGCCAAGCTGAATCTGTTCCTGCAGATCACCGGGCGCCGTGCCGACGGCTACCACCTGCTGCAGACCGTGTTCCGGCTGCTGGACTGGGGGGACACCGTTCATCTTCGTGTGCGCCGCGACGGTCAGATCCGCCGCCTGGGCGAGAGTTTGCCCGGCGTTGCCGAAGACGATGACCTGGTGGTCCGCGCCGCGCGCCTGCTGCAATCGGCAACCAACGCCCAGGCGGGCGCGGAGATTCGGGTCGACAAGCGCATCCCGGCCGGCGGCGGTTTTGGCGGCGGCTCCTCGGACGCGGCGACCGTGCTGGTCGCGCTCAACGCCTTGTGGGGCCTGGGTCTGGCGGCCGATGCGCTGGCCGCGCTGGGCTTGCAGCTGGGCGCAGACGTGCCGGTCTTCGTGCGCGGCCGCAATGCCTGGGCCGAAGGCGTGGGCGAACAGCTGACCCCGATTTCCCTGCCGGAAGCGGCATATCTGCTGGTCGACCCTGGCATTCATGTGCCGACCCCGGCGTTATTTCGATCACAGGAATTGACGCGGGATGCTGCGCCCGCGAAAATAGCGGACTTCGCTTCCGGTTCCCTGCTCGACAATGCGTTCGAGCCGGTCCTGCGGCGCCGCGAACCCGCCGTCGAGGCGGTGTTCCAGGCGCTTTCCAGGGTCGGTACACCGCGTTTGACCGGGTCGGGAAGTGGTTGTTTCGTCGAGTTCGCCACGCGCGCTGCTGCAGAACAGGCGCTGGCGCAGTTGCCGGGCAGCCTGCGGGCGTGGGTGGTGGAGGGTGCAGTGCACTCGCCATTGCTCGACGCGCTGGACGCGACACAGGTTTGATGCAGGGGCGTCGCCAAGAGGCCCAAGGCACCAGGTTTTGATCCTGGCATTCGTAGGTTCGAATCCTACCGCCCCTGCCAGTTTGTCGAGAAAGGCAGGTCCGCCTGCATCAGGTTTCACTGCAGATCCTTTTGCAACACCTCGCGCATCCTTGCGCGGGAATCGAACGAAAGCCCGGCATTGGTTCGGCTTTGTCCTGCTCCACCATCGATCCGCACGCTCTTCGCCGCCGCCCGAGAGATCTCATGCAAGACCAACGTAATCTGCTGGTGTTCTCCGGCAATGCCAACAAGCCGCTTGCCCAGAGCATCTGCAAGGAACTGGGCGTTCGCATGGGCAAGGCGTTGGTCACGCGCTTTTCCGACGGCGAAGTGCAAGTGGAAATCGAAGAAAGCGTGCGTCGGCAGGAAGTGTTCGTCATCCAGCCCACCTGCGCGCCCAGCGCCGAAAACCTGATGGAACTGCTGGTGCTGATCGACGCGCTCAAGCGCGCCAGCGCCCAGTCGGTGACCGCGGTGATCCCGTATTTCGGTTATTCGCGCCAGGACCGTCGCATGCGCTCCTCGCGCGTGCCGATCACCGCCAAGGTGGCTGCCAAGATGATCTGCGCCATGGAGGCCGACCGCGTGCTGACGGTCGACCTGCACGCCGACCAGATCCAGGGCTTCTTCGATGTGCCGGTCGACAACGTCTATGCCTCGCCGCTGCTGCTGGCCGACATCTGGCGCGCCTACGGCACCGACAACCTGATCGTGGTGTCGCCGGACGTGGGCGGCGTGGTGCGCGCACGCGCCGTCGCCAAGCGCCTGGATGACGCCGATCTGGCCATCATCGACAAGCGCCGTCCGCGCGCCAACGTGGCCACCGTGATGAACATCATCGGCGACGTGCAGGGCAAGACCTGCGTGCTGGTCGACGACCTGGTCGATACCGCCGGTACCTTGTGCGCCGCTGCCGCAGCGCTGAAGCAGCGCGGCGCGCTCAAGGTCGTGGCCTACATCACCCACCCGGTGCTGTCGGGTCCGGCGGTGGACAACATCAACAATTCGCAGCTCGACGAGCTGGTGGTCACCGACACGATTCCGCTGAGCGAAGCGGCGCGCACCTGCGCCAAGATTCGTCAGTTGAGCGTGGCCGAGCTGCTGGCCGAGACCATCCGCCGTATCGCCTTCGGCGAATCGGTCAGCTCGCTCTACGTCGACTGATGCCCATTCGGTGCCCGGATTGCCGGGTGCCGCCACACGTCTCACCTGGTCGCGGGTGAGACGCTTCATCGCCGCGAGGCGGTGTTCCAACTAGGTAGTGAAATCCAATGGCAAAGACTCATGAAATCAAGGTCGAGCGCCGCGCTGACGAGGGGAAGGGTGCGAGCCGCCGCCTGCGTCACGCTGGCGTCATTCCGGCCATCGTGTACGGTGGCGAACTCGAGCCGGTCAGCATCCAGCTCAACCACGAGCAGATCTGGCTCGCCCAGCAGAACGAGTGGTTCTACTCGTCCATCCTGGACCTGAACCTCAATGGCGACGTGCAGCAGGTGCTGCTGCGCGACATGCAGCGCCATCCGTTCAAGCAGCTGATCATGCACATCGACTTCCAGCGCGTCAGCGCCAACGAGAAGCTCAGTGCTGCCGTGCCGCTGCACTTCATCAACGAAGCCAACTCGCCGGCCGGCAAGTCGAGCGAAGTGGTCGTCACCCACGAGCTCAACGAAGTGCAGGTGGTCTGCCTGCCGAAGGACCTGCCGGAGTTCATCGAAGTGGACCTCGGTGCACTGGAAGTGGGCAACGTGATCCACCTGTCCGAAATCAAGCTGCCGGCCGGTGTTGAAATTCCGGAGCTGAAGCTGGGCAAGGAGCACGACGTGGCAGTGGTTGCTGCCAAGCACGTGCGGATCGAAGAAGACGACGCTGCCGGCGAAGAAGGCAGCGAAGGCGCCGAGACCAAGTAATCCGTCGGCCGATCCCCTGCACTACGCGCGGGATCGGCTGCGGTCACTGGCATGTCTGCACTCCGCCTGATCGTCGGGCTCGGCAATCCGGGCCCGGAACACGCGCAAACCCGGCATAACGCCGGGTTTCGTTTCGTCGATGCCCTTATCGAGCGCAGTGGCGCCCGCTGGGCATTGGACAGCAAGTTGTTCGGCGAGACCGCCAAGGTCGAGATCGCCGGGCAGCCGGTCTGGCTGCTCAAGCCGGCCACCTTCATGAATCTCAGCGGCAAGTCGATCACCGCCGCATTGCGGTTCTGGAAGATCGAGCCCGAACACCTGCTCGTCGCCCATGACGAACTGGATCTGGCGCCCGGCACGGCACGGCTCAAGTTCGACGGCGGTCACGGCGGGCAAAACGGCTTGCGCGACACCATTCGCCTGCTCGGGCACGGCAAGTTTCACCGTCTGCGCGTCGGTATCGGTCATCCCGGTCACAAGGATCGCGTGGTGCCCTGGGTGCTGGGGCGGGCAGGGCGCGAGGACGATGCGGCGATCGGCGCTGCGGTGGATGCCGCCATCGACGTGCTGCCGCTGGCGATGGAAGGCAATTTCAACGAGGCGATGAAACGCCTGCATACCAGCAGGGATGCGTGATTGGGGATTGGGGATTCGTGGCCAGGTGGCATGACGAATCTCCAATCCCGAATCCCAAATCCCGGATGTGACCCATGGGTATCAAATGCGGCATCGTCGGCCTGCCCAACGTCGGCAAGTCGACCCTGTTCAACGCGCTGACCAAGGCGGGCATCGCTGCGGCCAATTTTCCGTTCTGCACCATCGAGCCGAACGTCGGCATCGTGCCGGTGCCCGATCCGCGCCTCAATCAGCTGGCTGACATCGTCAAGCCGCAAAAGCTGATTCCCACTGCGGTCGAGTTCGTCGATATCGCCGGCCTGGTGGCCGGTGCGGCGAGCGGCGAAGGCCTGGGCAACAAGTTCCTGGCCCACATCCGCGAAGTCGATGCGATCACCCACGTGGTGCGTTGCTTCGAGAACGACGACGTCATCCATGTCAACAACAAGGTCGACCCGATCGCCGATATCGAAACCATCGATACCGAGCTGGCGCTGGCCGATCTGGATAGCGTGGAAAAGGCCCTCAACCGTGCCGAACGCAGCGCCAAGGGCGGCGACAAGGATGCGGCGGCGCGCAAGCCGGTGCTGGCCAAGTTGCAGGCCGCGCTGGCCGACGGCAAGGCGGGTCGTGCCGCCGGTCTGGACGATGAAGAAAAGGCGCTGGTGCGCGATCTGTTCCTGCTGACGCTCAAGCCGGTGCTGTACATCGCCAACGTGCTGGAAGACGGCTTCGAGAACAATCCGCACCTGGATGCGGTGCGCGCGCATGCGGCTGTCGAAGGTGCCGAAGTGGTGCCGGTCTCGGCGGCCATCGAAGAAGAGCTGTCGCAGCTGGACGATGCCGATCGCGATAGTTTCCTGGCCGATCTCGGCCTGGAAGAGCCAGGTTTGAATCGTGTCATCCGTGCGGCCTACACACTGCTTGGCCTGCAAACGTATTTCACCGCAGGCGTCAAGGAAGTGCGCGCCTGGACGGTCAAGGCTGGTTCGACCGCGCCGCAGGCTGCTGTCGTGATCCATACCGATTTCGAAAAGGGCTTCATCCGCGCCGAGACGATCGGTTTCGACGACTTCATCAAATACCGCGGCGAAACCGGCGCCCGCGATGCCGGGCGTCTGCGTCTGGAAGGCAAGGAATACCGCGTCCAGGAAGGCGATGTGCTGCACTTCCGCTTCAACGTGTGATCGGCTGTGTGCGGCGCCTGACGCCGCGTGTGGTCAAGAGTGAAGAATTGCTCAAAATTTTTGTTGACACTGCATGCGTCCCACAACAAAATAACGGGCTGCTTCACCCCGAACCGAATTCGCCTCTCGGCGCACAGGTCCGGTAGTAAAAGCTGGAGGGATACCCAAGCGGCCAACGGGGGCAGACTGTAAATCTGCTGGCTTACGCCTTCGGTGGTTCGAATCCACCTCCCTCCACCAGTTTCACGTTGTGGCATGCAGTTCCCGGCGCGGGAGTAGTTCAACGGTAGAACCTCAGCCTTCCAAGCTGATGGTGCGGGTTCGATTCCCGTCTCCCGCTCCATTGAACGCAAATGCATGGCATAATGCAAAACTCGCTCACGTAGCTCAGTCGGTAGAGCACCTCCTTGGTAAGGAGGAGGTCGAAGGTTCGATTCCTTTCGTGAGCACCATTGCTCAATCGTCTTCAACTCCAAACGATTACCGAGACACGCACCCATGGCAAAAGCTAAATTCGAGCGCACCAAGCCGCACGTGAACGTCGGCACCATCGGTCACGTTGACCATGGCAAGACCACGTTGACCGCTGCGCTGACCAAGATCGGTGCCGAGCGTTTCGGTGGTGAGTTCAAGGCGTACGACGCGATCGACGCAGCGCCGGAAGAGAAGGCGCGCGGCATCACGATTTCGACCGCGCACGTCGAATATGAATCCCCGACCCGCCACTACGCGCACGTTGACTGCCCCGGCCACGCCGACTACGTCAAGAACATGATCACCGGTGCAGCGCAGATGGACGGCGCGATCCTGGTGTGCTCGGCCGCCGACGGCCCGATGCCGCAGACCCGCGAGCACATCCTGCTCTCGCGTCAGGTCGGTGTGCCGCACATCGTGGTGTTCCTGAACAAGGCCGACATGGTCGACGACGCCGAGCTGCTCGAGCTGGTCGAAATGGAAGTGCGCGAGCTGCTGAGCAAGTACGACTTCCCGGGCGATGACACCCCGATCATCCACGGTTCGGCGCGTCTGGCGCTGGACGGCGACCAGAGCGACATCGGCGTGCCGGCGATCCTGAAGCTGGTCGAGGCGCTGGATTCGTTCATTCCGGAGCCGACCCGCGACGTCGACCGTCCGTTTCTGATGCCGGTCGAAGACGTGTTCTCGATCTCCGGTCGCGGCACCGTGGTGACCGGTCGTATCGAGCGCGGCATCATCAAGGTCGGCGACGAAATCGAAATCGTCGGTGTCCGCGACACCCAGAAGACCACCGTCACCGGCGTGGAAATGTTCCGCAAGCTGCTGGACCAGGGCCAGGCAGGCGACAACGCCGGTCTGCTGCTGCGCGGCACCAAGCGTGACGACGTCGAGCGCGGCCAGGTGCTGTGCAAGCCGGGTTCGATCAAGCCTCACACCGAGTTCGAAGCCGAAGTCTACGTGCTGTCCAAGGACGAGGGTGGCCGTCATACCCCGTTCTTCAAGGGCTACCGTCCGCAGTTCTACTTCCGCACCACCGACATCACTGGCGCCTGCCAGCTGCCGGAAGGCGTGGAGATGGTGATGCCGGGCGACAACGTGAAGATGGTCGTGACCCTGATCAACCCGGTCGCGATGGACGAAGGTCTGCGCTTCGCCATCCGTGAAGGCGGCCGTACCGTCGGCGCCGGCGTGGTTGCCAAGATCATCAAGTAAGCGCCTGTATCCAGCTGCCTGTTGGCGGCTGGATTCAAACGAATGGCGGGCCGGCTGAACCGCGGTCCGCCTTCGTTGTCTTGGGGTTTGCGGTAAACGAGTACATACGCCAGTAGCTCAATTGGCAGAGCAGCGGTCTCCAAAACCGCAGGTTGGGGGTTCGAGTCCCTCCTGGCGTGCCACTCCTCTTTCCGGCCCAGCGATTCGGGTCAGATCGGTAACTAGAGCCGGATGAATAGCAAAATCGAGCCTTCCAAGAGCGCGTCCTCTAGCGCTGATGTCGTTAAGTACGTTGTCTCCGCTGCCCTTGTGGTTGCGGGGCTTTTTGTGTGGTTCTGGTTCTCCGCTCCCGAGCGCGCGACCCAGTTGGGCGCGTGGACGCCGCAGTTGCGTGCGTTGGCTGTCATCGTTGGATTGGTGGCGGGCGCATTTGTGTTTTTGGGCACCGGCAAGGGCCGGGAGACCCGCGAATTCCTGTCCGAATCCAGGTTCGAGTTGCGTAAGGTGGTCTGGCCCACGCGCCAGGAAGCTATCCGCACCACCTGGGTCGTGATTGTGGTTGTAATCATTCTGAGTTTGCTGTTGGGCGGCTTCGACTTTGTCATCCAGAAGCTCACGCAGTGGTTCCTGGCTCGTTGAGGAGAATCAAGCAGTGAAGCGTTGGTATGTCGTTCACGCCTATTCAGGCTTCGAAAAATCCGTTGCGCAGGCATTGCGCGACCGTATTGCGCGCGCCGAGATGGAAGACCGTTTCGGCGAGGTGCTGGTGCCGACCGAAGAGGTCATCGAAATGCGCGCCGGCCAGAAGCGTCGGTCCGAGCGCAAGTTCTTCCCGGGCTACGTGTTGGTGCAGATCGAAACGCATGAAGAGGCCGGTATTCCGCGCATCGACAACGAAAGCTGGCACCTGGTGAAGGAGACTTCGAAGGTGATGGGCTTCATCGGCGGTACCGCGGACCGTCCTTTGCCGATTCGTGATGAGGAAGCGGATGCGATCCTGCAGCGTGTGCAGGATGGCGTCGAGAAGCCGCGTCCGAAGGTGTTGTTCGAGCCGGGCCAGATGGTGCGCGTCACCGAGGGTCCGTTCAACGACTTCAACGGCGTTGTCGAGGAAGTCAACTACGAAAAGAGCAGGCTGCGTGTCGCCGTGCTCATCTTCGGTCGCTCTACGCCGGTCGAGCTCGAATTCGGTCAGGTCGAGAAGGGCTGACCCAGCGGGTGCCGGCTAGGCGCTTGCTCCAAATGCTGCTATAGTGCGCGGCTCGCTGTCCTGGCGAACCGCCTGGAACCAATGGCTGCCGCATGGCGGCCATCTGCGTGTGGTCAACAACGTGAAGCCGGGACACGTGAATCCCGGTCCGATGGGGAGCCTGCAGGTCAGGCGCTAGCACCCGGAGAGTATTGAAATGGCTAAGAAGATTACTGCTTTCATCAAGTTGCAGGTCAAGGCCGGTCAGGCCAACCCTGCGCCGCCGGTCGGCCCTGCCCTGGGTCAGCGCGGTCTGAACATCATGGAATTCTGCAAGGCATTCAACGCCGCGACGTCGAAGCTGGAGCCGGGTTTGCCGACGCCGGTGATCATCACCGCGTATTCCGATCGTACCTTCACGTTCGTCACCAAGAGCACCCCGGCCAGCGTGCTGCTCAAGAAGGCTGCAGGCGTGGCCTCCGGCTCGAAGCGTCCCAACACCGACAAGGTGGGCAAGGTGACGCGCAAGCAGCTGGAAGAGATCGCCAAGGTCAAGGAAGCCGATTTGACGGCAGCCGAGCTGGAAGCGGCAGTGCGCACGATTGCGGGTTCTGCCCGCAGCATGGGTTTGACGGTGGAGGGCTAAGACATGGCACAGAGCAAGCGCGTTAAGGCCATTACGGCCGCTGTCGTTCCGGGCAAGACCTATGCCTTCGAAGACGCAATCAAGATCCTGAAGACCGCCACCAAGGCCAAGTTCGTCGAGTCGATCGACGTTGCCGTGCGCCTGGGCGTGGACGCCAAGAAGTCCGACCAGCAGGTGCGCGGTTCCACCGTGCTGCCGGCCGGTACCGGTAAGAGCGTGCGCGTTGCAGTGTTCGCACCGGCCGGCGCCAAGGCTGACGAAGCCCTGGCCGCTGGCGCCGAGGCAGTGGGCATGGACGACCTGGCCGAAAAGATGCAGGCCGGCGATCTGAACTATGACGTGGTCATCGCGACCCCGGACGCCATGCGCGTCGTCGGTAAGCTGGGCACCCTGCTGGGTCCGCGCGGCTTGATGCCGAACCCGAAGGTCGGCACCGTCTCGGCCAATCCGGGCGAAGCGGTCAAGAATGCCAAGTCGGGCCAGGTGCGCTACCGCACCGACAAGGCCGGCATCATCCACTGCACCATCGGCAAGGCCAGCTTCGACGACGAAGCGCTGAAGTCGAACCTGCAGGCGCTGTTGCTGGATCTGGTCAAGGCCAAGCCGGCCACCTCCAAGGGTACCTACCTGCAGAAGGTGTCGGTCAGCTCGACCATGGGTCCGGGCGTGACGGTCGACCAGTCGAGCCTGTCGCTGAAGTAATCCGATACGTCGGGCGTCATGCGCCTGACGTATTCCTGTAGTACTGCATTGTTTTTCCGGCCCGGGTCACCGTGTGCTGGGAGTCCGTTCCCTCCTTTGGGGTAACGGACATTTTGAAGGCGATCGCCGGCACGTCCGGCGGTAGCCGTCAAAGACCGCAGGTGCGGTCAGCGCAGATCGACGACGGGCAGGGATGCTCGCACTGGCACGGAGTCGCCGTCGATGCAGCGGGATCGCTTAATTGGTTCGTGTCGAACCGGCCGGCGTAGATGGTGTCGCCCTTCTGGAGCTTTCTGGTTTACGCGCGTCTGGGACATCCCGGATCGAGTCCACTCCAGGTCTAGAGCGGCCACCAAAGGAACATCGGTCGATGTTCCCGGCTTCCAGGAAGGAGGCTGCCCTGGACCGCAACCGGCAGGAGCCGCGAGCGGAGTAGTTTGAAGCGGGGATAGCGATTCGGCATTGGGGATTTGCAGGGGCTGCTTCATGGCCTTCGACGAATCACCAATCACCAATCACCAATCACCAATCCCGGCTTTAACGGAGGAGTGCAATGGCTCTCAATCTGTCCCAGAAGCAAGAAGTAGTCGCCGAGCTGGCAGACATCGCCGCCAAGGCCCACTCCCTGATCGCCGCCGAATACGCTGGCACCACGGTCTCCCAGATGACCGCGATGCGCAAGCAGGCCCGCGAAACCGGCGTGTTCTTGAAAGTTGTCAAGAACACCCTGGCTGCGCGTGCCGTTGAAGGTACTGATTTCGCTGTCGCTGCTGACAAGCTGGTCGGTCCTCTGCTGTATGCGTTTTCGATGGAGGAGCCCGGCGCAGCCGGTCGCCTGATCAAGGAATTTGCCAAGAGCAACGACAAGCTGCAGGCCAAGGTCGTGTCCATCGGCGGGGAACTGTTCCCGGCTGGTCACGTCGACGTGTTGGCCTCGCTGCCGACCCGTGACCAGGCCCTGGCCATGCTGGCCCGCGTGCTGTCCGAACCGGCTGCCATGTTCGCCCGTGCCGTCAAGGCCGTTGGCGACAAGCAGGGTGGTGGCGAAGAAGCTGCCGCGCCGGCTGCCGAGACTGCCGAAGCTTGATGTCCTAGCGTTCGCTAGAACCCCAATCCAGAAAATCATTTAAAGGTAATCACAATGTCCCTTACCAACGAACAGATCGTCGACGCCATCGCCGAGAAGTCCCTGATGGAAGTGATGGAGCTGGTCAAGGCCATCGAAGAGAAGTTCGGCGTCTCCGCCGCTGCCCCGGTCGCTGCTGCTGCAGCCGGTCCGGCCGCCGTGGTTGAAGAGCAGACCGAGTTCACCGTGGTGCTGACCAGCGCCGGCACCAACAAGGTTGCCGCGATTAAGGCTGTCCGCGGCGTGACCGGCCTGGGTCTGAAGGAAGCTAAGGACCTGACCGAAGCCGGTGGCGTCCTGAAGGAAGGCGCTTCGAAGGACGAAGCCGAGAAGATCAAGAAGGAACTGACCGAAGCTGGCGCGACTGTCGAAATCAAGTAAGCAGTACCTTGCATCGCCAGCGTTTCATGGTGATGCACTGAAGGCTGGGAGCGTAAAGCTCCCGGCCTTTGGCCGTTGATGGAAAGCCGGGATTTGAGATTCGGCATTCGGGATTCGAAGGCGGCCTTCGCTAATCCCCAATCCCGTCATCCCCAATCCTCGCCTCACCGAGTTGGTAGTTGGAAGTAGCGGGAGAAGGCGTGCTGGTGCCGGCAATACCAGCGACTTCCAACTGACAATTTTGTTATTTCAGGGCCGCCGCGACGTGGCCCCCGCAGCCTAGGGTGAAGATCTCATGACGTCTTATTCGTTCACCGAAAAAAAGCGTATCCGCAAGGACTTCGGTAAGCAGCGCTCGATCCTCGAAGTGCCGTTTCTGCTTGCCATCCAGGTGGATTCCTACCGCGAATTCCTGCAGGAAGACGTGGAGCCGAACAAGCGCAAGGACCTCGGTCTGCACGCGGCATTGAAGTCG
Source organism: Xanthomonas phaseoli pv. dieffenbachiae (assembly GCF_008639345.1). Classification (NCBI taxonomy): domain Bacteria; kingdom Pseudomonadati; phylum Pseudomonadota; class Gammaproteobacteria; order Lysobacterales; family Lysobacteraceae; genus Xanthomonas; species Xanthomonas phaseoli. The sequence goes on from NZ_CP041380.1 coordinate 963,875, forward strand.
GTGTTCCCGATTTCCAGCTACAGCGGCAACGCTGCGCTGGAGTACGTCGGTTACAAGTTGGGTCAGCCGGTGTTTGACGAGCGTGAATGCCGTCAGCGCGGCATGAGCTATGGCGCGCCGCTGCGCGTGACCGTGCGCCTGGTGATCTACGACCGCGAGTCGTCGACCAAGGCGATCAAGTACGTGAAGGAGCAGGAGGTCTATCTCGGCGAAATTCCGCTGATGACCGGCAACGGTACCTTCATCGTCAACGGCACCGAGCGCGTGATCGTCTCGCAGCTGCACCGCTCGCCGGGCGTGTTCTTCGACCACGACCGTGGCAAGACCCACAGCTCGGGCAAGCTGCTCTATAGCGCCCGCATCATTCCGTACCGCGGCTCCTGGCTGGACTTCGAGTTCGACCCGAAGGATGCGCTGTTCACCCGTATCGACCGTCGCCGCAAGCTGCCGGTGTCGATCCTGTTGCGTGCGCTTGGCTACAGCAATGAAGAAATGCTGGCCGAGTTCTTCGAGATCAACACCTTCCACATCAACCCGGACGAGGGCGTCCAGCTGGAGCTGGTGCCGGAGCGTCTGCGTGGCGAAACGCTGAACTTCGACCTGGCCGATGGCGACAAGGTCATCGTGGAAGCGGGCAAGCGCATCACTGCGCGTCACGTCAAGCAACTGGAAGCTGCCGGCGTTGCCGCGCTGGCCGTGCCGGACGACTACCTGGTCGGCCGCATCCTGTCGCACGACGTAGTCGATGGCTCCACCGGCGAACTGCTGGCCAATGCCAACGACGAGATCAACGAAGACCAGCTGGCTGCCTTCCGCAAGGCGGGCGTCGATGCGGTCGGCACCCTGTGGGTGAACGACCTGGATCGTGGCCCGTACCTGTCCAATACCTTGCGCATCGATCCGACCAAGACGCAGCTGGAAGCGCTGGTCGAAATCTACCGCATGATGCGTCCGGGCGAGCCGCCGACCAAGGAAGCCGCGCAGAACCTGTTCCACAACCTGTTCTTCACCTTCGAGCGCTACGACCTGTCCACGGTCGGCCGCATGAAGTTCAACCGTCGCGTCGGTCGCAAGGACGTGCTGGGCGAGTCGGTGCTGTACGACAAGAAGTACTTTGCCGAGCGCAACGACGAAGAATCCAAGCGTCTGGTTGCCGAGCACGCCGACACTTCCGACATCCTGGAAGTGATCAAGGTGCTCACCGAAATCCGTAACGGTCGCGGCGTGGTCGATGACATCGATCACCTGGGCAACCGTCGCGTGCGTTCGGTCGGCGAAATGGCCGAGAACGTGTTCCGCGTGGGCCTGGTCCGCGTCGAGCGCGCGGTCAAGGAGCGTCTGTCGATGGCCGAGTCCGAAGGCCTGACCCCGCAGGAACTGATCAATGCCAAGCCGGTGGCTGCAGCGATCAAGGAATTCTTCGGCTCCTCGCAGCTGTCGCAGTTCATGGACCAGAACAACCCGCTGTCGGAAGTGACGCACAAGCGTCGCGTCTCCGCGCTGGGTCCGGGCGGTCTGACCCGCGAGCGCGCCGGCTTCGAAGTGCGCGACGTGCACCCGACCCATTACGGCCGCGTCTGCACCATCGAAACGCCGGAAGGCCCGAACATCGGCCTGATCAACTCGCTGGCCGTGTTCGCCCGCACCAACCAGTACGGCTTCCTCGAAACGCCGTACCGTAAGGTGCTGGACGGCAAGGTGTCCGACGACGTCGAATACCTGTCGGCGATCGAAGAAAACGAGTACGTGATCGCCCAGGCGAACGCGCTTACCGATGCCAAGAACATGCTCACCGAGCAGTTCGTGCCGTGCCGGTTCCAGGGCGAATCGCTGTTGAAGCCGCCGTCCGAAGTGCACTTCATGGACGTCTCGCCGATGCAGACCGTATCGGTCGCAGCGGCACTGGTGCCGTTCCTCGAGCACGACGACGCCAACCGCGCACTGATGGGCGCCAATATGCAGCGCCAGGCCGTGCCGACGCTGCGTTCGCAGAAGCCGCTGGTGGGTACCGGTATCGAACGTGCAGTGGCGCGCGACTCCGGCGTGACCGTCAACGCGCTGCGTGGTGGCGTGATCGAGCAGATCGACGCCGCGCGCATCGTGGTCAAGGTCAACGAGGCAGAAATCGGCGGCGGCACCGATGCCGGCGTGGATATCTACAACCTGATCAAGTACACCCGCTCCAACCAGAACACCTGCATCAACCAGCGTCCGCTGGTGAATGTGGGCGACGTGATCGCGCGCGGCGACGTGCTGGCCGACGGCCCGTCCACCGACATCGGTGAGCTGGCGCTGGGCCAGAACATGCTGATCGCCTTCATGCCGTGGAACGGCTACAACTTCGAAGACTCCATCCTGCTCTCCGAGCGCGTGGTCGAAGAGGATCGTTACACCACGATCCACATCGAAGAGCTGACCTGCGTGGCGCGCGACACCAAGCTGGGGCCGGAGGAAATTTCCGCCGACATCCCGAACGTGTCCGAGCAGGCCTTGAACCGTCTGGACGAAAGCGGTGTGGTGTACATCGGTGCGGAAGTGCGCGCCGGCGACATCATGGTCGGCAAGGTCACGCCGAAGGGCGAAAGCCAGCTGACCCCGGAAGAAAAGCTGCTGCGTGCGATCTTCGGCGAGAAGGCGTCCGACGTGAAGGACAGCTCGCTGCGCGTGCCCCCGGGCATGGACGGCACCGTCATCGACGTGCAGGTCTTCACCCGCGACGGCATCGAGAAGGACAAGCGTGCGCGTCAGATCGAAGAGTCTGAAATCAAGCGCGTCAAGAAGGACTTCGACGACCAGTTCCGCATCCTGGAAGCGGCGATCTACGCACGCCTGCGCTCGCAGATCGTGGGCAAGGTCGCCAATGGCGGCGCCAACCTGAAGAAGGGCGACACCGTCACCGACGCGTACCTGGACGGGCTGAAGAAGTCCGATTGGTTCCAGCTGCGCATGAAGGACGAAGACGCTGCCGACGCCATTGAGCGTGCGCAAAAGCAGATCCAGGCGCACGAGAAGGAATTCGAAGCACGTTTTGCCGACAAGCGCGGCAAGATCACCCAGGGCGACGACCTCGCACCGGGCGTGTTGAAGATGGTCAAGGTGTTCCTGGCGGTGAAGCGCCGCATCCAGCCGGGCGACAAGATGGCAGGCCGCCACGGCAACAAGGGTGTGGTCTCCAACGTGGTGCCCGTGGAAGACATGCCGTACATGGCCACCGGCGAGTCGGTCGACATCGTGTTGAACCCGCTCGGCGTGCCGTCGCGTATGAACATCGGCCAGATTCTGGAAGTGCATCTGGGCTGGGCCGCCAAGGGCCTGGGTCGCAAGATCCAGCGCATGCTGGAAGCCCAAGCCGCCGTCAGCGAGCTGCGCAAGTTCCTCAACGACATCTACAACCACGACAACGCGATCAATGCACAGCGCGTGGACCTGTCGCAGTTCAGCGATGAGGAATTGCTCAACCTGGGCAAGAACCTGATCGACGGCGTACCGATGGCGACTCCGGTGTTCGACGGCGCCAGCGAAGCGGAAATCAAGCGCATGCTGGAACTGGCCGACCTGCCGCAGAGCGGTCAGACCCAGCTGTACGACGGTCGCACTGGCGAAGCGTTCGATCGCAAGACCACGGTCGGCTACATGCATTACCTGAAGTTGAACCACTTGGTCGACGACAAGATGCATGCACGCTCGACTGGCCCGTACTCGCTCGTGACCCAGCAGCCGCTGGGCGGCAAGGCGCAGTTCGGTGGTCAGCGCTTCGGCGAAATGGAAGTCTGGGCGCTGGAAGCCTACGGCGCGGCCTACACCCTGCAGGAAATGCTGACGGTGAAGTCCGACGACGTGCAGGGCCGCAACCAGATGTACAAGAACATCGTCGATGGTGAGCACGAGATGGTCGCGGGCATGCCGGAATCCTTCAACGTGTTGGTGAAGGAAATCCGCTCGCTGGCGATCAACATGGAACTGGAAGAGTAAGAGCCGGGCCCGGTCAGGGGCCGGCAACCCGGAAGAGGCGAGCGCTCAGCGCGTGCGTTCTTCCGGGGGACGGTCCCTGATTCCAGTCCCGATCGAAGCTGTTCGCGTTTCATCTCAGATACGAAATTCCTCCGACCCGGAGATATCAAATGAAAGACCTGCTCAACCTCTTCAATCAGCAGCGCCAGACGCTGGATTTCGACGCGATCAAGATCGCGTTGGCGTCGCCGGACCTGATCCGTTCGTGGTCCTACGGCGAAGTGAAGAAGCCCGAAACCATCAACTACCGGACCTTCAAGCCCGAGCGTGACGGCCTGTTCTGCGCCGCCATCTTCGGACCGATCAAGGACTACGAGTGCCTGTGCGGCAAGTACAAGCGCATGAAGCACCGTGGCGTGGTCTGCGAAAAGTGCGGCACCGAAGTGACCCTGGCCAAGGTGCGCCGCGAGCGCATGGGCCACATCGACCTGGCCTCGCCGGTGGCGCACATCTGGTTCCTCAAGTCGCTGCCCTCGCGCATCGGCCTGATGCTGGATATGACCCTGCGTGACATCGAGCGCGTGCTGTACTTCGAAGCCTATGTCGTCACCGAGCCGGGCCTGACCCCGCTCGAGCGCCGCCAGCTGCTGACCGAAGAGCAGTACCTGACCGCACGCCAGGAGTACAACGACGACTTCGACGCCGCGATGGGCGCCGAGGCGGTGTATGAGCTGCTGCGCACGATCGACCTGCAATCGGAAATGACCCGCCTGCGCGAAGAAATCGCCAGCACCGGTTCGGAAACCAAGCTCAAGCGCCTCACCAAGCGCATCAAGCTGATCGAAGCCTTCCTGGAATCGGGCAACCGTCCGGAATGGATGGTCATGACCGTGCTGCCCGTGCTGCCGCCAGACCTGCGTCCGCTGGTGCCGCTGGATGGCGGCCGCTTCGCGACCTCGGATCTGAACGATCTGTACCGACGCGTGATCAACCGCAACAACCGCCTGCGTCGCCTGCTGGAGCTCAATGCGCCGGACATCATCGTGCGCAACGAAAAGCGCATGCTGCAGGAATCGGTCGATGCGCTGCTGGACAACGGCCGTCGCGGTCGTGCCATCACCGGCACCAACAAGCGTCCGCTGAAGTCGCTGGCCGACATGATCAAGGGCAAGCAGGGCCGGTTCCGTCAGAACCTGCTCGGCAAGCGCGTGGACTACTCTGGCCGTTCGGTCATCACCGTCGGTCCGTACCTCAAGCTGCACCAGTGCGGCCTGCCGAAGAAGATGGCGCTGGAGCTGTTCAAGCCGTTCGTGTTCGCCAAGCTGCAGCGTCGTGGCCTGGCCACCACCATCAAGGCCGCCAAGAAGCTGGTCGAGCGCGAAGAAGCCGAAGTCTGGGACATCCTGGAAGAAGTGATTCGTGAGCATCCGGTGCTGCTGAACCGAGCGCCGACCCTGCACCGTCTGGGTATCCAGGCGTTCGAACCGGTGTTGATCGAAGGCAAGGCCATCCAGCTGCATCCGCTGGTGTGTACCGCCTTCAACGCCGACTTCGACGGTGACCAGATGGCCGTCCACGTTCCGCTCTCGCTGGAAGCCCAGCTGGAAGCGCGTGCGTTGATGATGTCCACCAACAACATCCTGTCGCCGGCCAACGGCGAGCCGATCATCGTGCCGTCGCAGGACGTGGTGTTGGGTCTGTACTACATGAGCCGCGCCCTGGAGAACAAGAAGGGCGAAGGCATGGTGTTCGCCAACACCAGCGAAGTGAAGCGCGCCTACGACAACCGCGTGGTCGAACTGCACGCCAAGGTCAAGGTGCGCATCACCCAGGTGGACGTGGAAGCCGGCGGCAAGCGCAGCAGCGGCACCTCGATCGTGGACACCACGGTCGGCCGGGCGCTGCTGAGCGAAATCCTGCCCGAAGGCCTGCCGTTCCAGCTGGCCAACACCGAGATGACCAAGAAGAACATCTCGCGTCTGATCAACTCCAGCTACCGTCTGCTGGGCTTGAAGGACACCGTCGTGTTCGCCGACAAGCTGATGTACACCGGCTACGCCTACGCTACCCGCGCCGGCGTGTCGATCGGTATCGACGACATGCTGATCCCCGACGAGAAGAAGGGCATCCTCACCGAGGCCGAAGCCGAAGTGCTGGAAATCCAGGAGCAGTACCAGTCGGGTCTGGTCACCGCCGGCGAGCGCTACAACAAGGTCGTGGACATCTGGTCGCGTACCAGCGAGCGCATCGCCAAGGCGATGATGGACACCATCGGTACCGAAAAGGTCGAGAACGCCAAGGGCGAGACCATCGACCAGAAGTCGATGAACTCGCTGTACATCATGGCCGACTCCGGTGCCCGTGGTAGCCAGGCGCAGATCCGTCAGCTGGCCGGTATGCGCGGCCTGATGGCGCGTCCGGACGGCTCGATCATCGAGACGCCCATCAAGGCGAACTTCCGCGAAGGTCTGAACGTGCAGGAGTACTTCAACTCCACCCACGGTGCCCGTAAGGGTCTGGCCGATACTGCGCTGAAGACGGCGAACTCCGGTTACCTGACCCGCCGCCTGGTCGACGTGGCGCAGGACGTGGTGATCACCGAAATCGATTGCGGCACCACCGAAGGGTTGATCATGACCCCGATCGTGGAAGGCGGCGACGTGGTCGAGCCGTTGCGCGAGCGCGTGCTGGGTCGCGTGGTGGCCGAGGACGTGTACCTGCCGGGCAACGACGAAGAGCCGATCGTCACCCGCAACACGCTGCTCGACGAAGCCTGGGTGGCCAAGCTCGAAGACGCCAGCGTGCAGTCGGTGAAGGTGCGTTCGACCATCAGCTGCGAATCTTCGTTCGGCGTGTGCGCACGCTGCTATGGCCGTGACCTCGCACGTGGTCACCAGGTCAACATCGGTGAAGCGGTCGGCGTCATCGCCGCGCAGTCGATCGGTGAGCCGGGTACCCAGCTGACCATGCGTACGTTCCACATCGGTGGTGCGGCATCGCGTGCGGCTGCGGTGGACAACATCACCGTCAAGACCACCGGTTCGGTGAAGTTCAACAACCTCAAGTCGGTGGCGCATGCCAGCGGTTCGCTGGTTGCGGTCTCGCGTTCTGGCGAACTGTCCGTGCTCGATGGCCATGGCCGCGAGCGCGAGCGTTACAAGCTGCCGTACGGTGCGACCATCACGGCCAAAGACGGCGATGCGGTCAAGGCCGGGCAGAGCGTTGCCAACTGGGATCCGCATAACCATCCGATCGTGTCGGAAGTGGCCGGCTTCATCCGCTTCATCGACTTCGTCGACGGCGTCACCGTCATCGAGAAGACCGACGAGCTGACCGGTCTGGCGTCGCGTGAAATCACCGACCCGAAGCGTCGCGGTGCACAGGCCAAGGAACTGCGCCCGATCGTGCGCATCGTCGATGCCAAGGGTAACGACCTGACGATTCCGAATACGGATCTGCCGGCCCAGTACCTGCTGCCGCCGCGCTCCATCGTCAACCTGCAGGACGGCGCTGCCGTCGGCGTGGGCGACGTGGTCGCCAAGATCCCGCAGGAAGCGTCCAAGACCCGCGACATCACCGGTGGTCTGCCGCGCGTTGCCGACTTGTTCGAAGCACGCAAGCCGAAGGATCCGGCGATCCTGGCCGAACGCTCGGGCATCATCAGCTTCGGTAAGGACACCAAGGGCAAGCAGCGCCTGATCATCAAGGACACCGATGGTTCGGAACACGAAGAGCTGATTCCCAAGTACCGCCAGATCATCGTGTTCGAAGGCGAGCACGTGACCAAGGGCGAGACCGTGGTGGACGGCGAGCCGAGCCCGCAGGACATCCTGCGTCTGCTGGGCGTCGAGCCGCTGGCCGCATACCTGGTCAAGGAAATCCAGGACGTGTATCGCCTGCAAGGTGTGAAGATCAACGACAAGCACATCGAGGTGATCACGCGCCAGATGCTGCGTAAGGTCGAGATCGTCGACCAGGGCAATAGCAAGTTCCTCAACGGCGAGCAGGTCGAGCGCCAGCGCGTCATCGAGGAAAATGCCCGTCTGGTCAAGCGCAACGAACTGCCGGCCAAGTACGATCCGGTGTTGCTGGGTATCACCAAGGCATCGCTGGCCACCGAGTCGTTCATCTCGGCGGCGTCGTTCCAGGAGACCACCCGCGTGTTGACCGAGGCAGCCGTCCGCGGCACCCGCGACAACCTGCGCGGTCTGAAGGAAAATGTGATCGTGGGTCGTCTGATCCCGGCCGGTACGGGTCTGGCGTATCACGCCGGACGTCGCAAGGCCTCGGGTCTGACCGACTCGGAAATGGAAACGCTGTCGGGCAAGCCGGCAGCTGCCGAACCGGTCGCAGCAGTGGCCGACGCTGGCGCGGACGAGGAGTAAGCGCTCCGACGGCGGTCGCAAGACCGCCGTAAGCCAAGCGAAAAGGAGGGCAGGACGCCCTCCGTTTTCCGGCCTGGGATGGGCCAGCAGGTTCAGATTTCGTGAAGTTGACGGAGTTCCGTCCTGCCAGCTATACTTCTCTGTCTCGGTGGGCCGGTCTCGGCCTGCCTTCGTTTTCGTGCAGGCCGTCTCGGCCTATCAATCAGAAGAATCAACTGATGACGACGATCAATCAGCTGGTCCGCAAGCCTCGGCAAGCGACCACCTACAAGAGTGCCTCTCCGGCACTGGACAAGTGTCCGCAGCGCCGTGGCGTCTGCACACGCGTCTATACCACTACCCCGAAGAAGCCGAACTCGGCCCTGCGTAAGGTCGCCAAGGTGCGACTGACCAACCAGGAAGAGGTCATCAGCTACATCGGTGGTGAAGGCCACAACCTGCAGGAGCACTCCGTGGTCCTGATTCGCGGTGGCCGCGTCAGGGATCTTCCCGGTGTGCGTTATCACACCGTCCGTGGTTCGCTGGACGCCGCCGGCGTCGCCAAGCGTCGTCAAGGCCGTTCCAAGTACGGCGCCAAGCGCCCGAAGAGCTAAGGAAATACTCAAATGTCCCGTAAAGGTTCTACTCCGCAGCGCACCGTCCTGCCAGATCCAAAGCATGGCAGCGAAACCATTGCCCGCTTCATCAATATGGTGATGCAAAGTGGCAAGAAGTCGGTTGCTGAGAAAATTGTCTATGGCGCAATGGACGTCATTGGCGAAAAGAATCCGAATGCCATCGAGCTGGTGCAGAAAGCACTGGACAACGTGGCCCCGGCCGTCGAAGTTAAATCGCGTCGCGTCGGTGGTGCTACCTATCAGGTGCCCGTCGAAGTGCGTTCCTCCCGTCGCATGGCGCTGGCAATGCGCTGGTTGATCGATTCCGCGCGCAAGCGTGGCGAGAACACCATGCCGCGTAAGCTGGCTGCAGAACTGTTGGACGCCTCGGAAAGCCGCGGCGGCGCGATCAAGAAGCGCGAAGAGACCCACCGTATGGCGGAGGCGAACAAGGCGTTCGCACATTACCGCTGGTGACCTCGGGGGCCTTGGTAACGGGGCCCTTCAGCACCATATGAGTGCTGTTTGCGACGCATGTTGCGTCGCATCCAATCCGAAGGCCGCCGAAAGGCGGCGTTCGGCCATCCGAAATCCAAGAAATTGAGAGGCTCCCCGTGGCCCGCACCACCCCTATCGAGCGTTACCGCAACTTCGGCATCATGGCCCACATCGATGCCGGCAAGACCACCACGTCCGAACGCATCCTGTTCTACACCGGTGTCAGTCACAAGATCGGCGAAGTCCATGACGGCGCTGCAGTGATGGACTGGATGGAGCAGGAGCAGGAGCGTGGTATCACCATCACCTCCGCTGCGACCACCGCGTTCTGGTCGGGTATGGACAAGTCCATGCCGCAGCACCGCTTCAACATCATCGACACCCCCGGGCACGTCGACTTCACCATCGAAGTGGAGCGTTCCTTGCGCGTGCTCGACGGTGCGGTGTTCGTGCTGTGCGCCGTCGGTGGCGTGCAGCCGCAGTCCGAGACGGTGTGGCGCCAGGCCAACAAGTATTCCGTGCCGCGCATGGCCTTCGTCAACAAGATGGACCGTACCGGTGCCAACTTCGACAAGGTCGTTGAGCAGCTGAAGGCCCGTCTGGGTGCGTACGCCGTGCCGATGCAGGTGCCGATCGGCGCCGAAGACGGCTTTGAGGGCGTGGTCGACCTGCTGAAGATGAAGGCGATCCATTGGGATACCGCATCCCAGGGCACCACCTTCGAATACCGCGATATTCCGGCCGACCTGGTCGATGTCGCGACCGAGGCACGTTCGTTCATGGTCGAAGCGGCTGCGGAAGCCAGCGAAGACCTGATGGACAAGTACCTCAACGAGGGTGACCTGAGCGAACAGGAGATCCTGTCGGGTCTGCGCGAGCGCACCTTGAAGGTGGAAATCGTGCCGGTGTTCTGCGGTTCGGCATTCAAGAATAAGGGCGTGCAGGCCATGCTCGACGGCGTCGTGCACTTGCTGCCGTCGCCGGCTGACCGTCCGCCGGTGCAGGGCATCGACGAAGACGAGAAGGAAGATACCCGCGCTGCCACCGATACCGCGCCGTTCTCGGCGTTGGCGTTCAAGATCATGACCGACCCGTTCGTGGGCTCGCTGACGTTCTTCCGTGTCTATTCGGGCACGCTGAACTCCGGTGACCAGGTCTACAACCCGGTCAAGTCGAAGAAGGAGCGCGTGGGCCGCATCCTGCAGATGCACTCCAACAATCGCGAAGAGATCAAGGAAGTGCGCGCGGGCGACATCGCCGCTGCCGTGGGTCTGAAGGACGTCACCACCGGTGACACGCTGTGTGCGCAGGACAAGATCATCACCCTTGAGCGCATGGTGTTCCCGGAGCCGGTGATCTCGATGGCGGTGGAGCCGAAGACCAAGTCGGACCAGGAAAAGATGGGCATGGCCCTGGGCCGTCTGGCGCAGGAAGATCCCTCGTTCCGCGTCAAGACCGACGAAGAATCCGGCCAGACCATCATCTCGGGCATGGGCGAGTTGCACCTGGACATCATCGTCGACCGCATGCGTCGCGAGTTCAATGTCGAGGCCAACGTCGGCAAGCCGCAGGTGGCCTACCGCGAAACCATCCGCAAGTCCGACGTCAAGTCTGACTACAAGCACGCCAAACAGTCTGGTGGTAAGGGTCAGTACGGTCACGTGGTGATCGAGCTGTCGCCGATGACCGAGGAAGAGCGCAAGAGCGAGAACGTCAAGGACGATTTCCTCTTCGTCAACGACATCACCGGCGGCATCATCCCGAAGGAATTCATCCCCTCGGTCGAAAAGGGCCTGCGCGAGACGATCACCAGTGGTCCGATCGCCGGCTTCCCGGTGGTGGGCGTGAAGGTCAAGCTGGTGTTCGGCTCGTACCATGACGTCGACTCCTCGGAAATGGCGTTCAAGCTGGCTGCTTCGATGGCGTTCAAGCAGGGCTTCGCGAAAGCCAGCCCGGTGTTGCTGGAGCCGATCATGAAGGTCGAAATCGTCAGCCCGGAGGATTACCTGGGCGACGTGATGGGCGACGTGAGCCGCCGTCGTGGCGTGTTGCAGGGTCAGGACGACAGCCCGTCGGGCAAGATCATCAACGCGATGATCCCGTTGGGTGAAATGTTCGGTTACGCCACTTCGCTGCGCTCGATGAGCCAGGGCCGTGCGACGTTCTCGATGGAATTCGACCACTACGAAGAGGCACCGGCCAACATCGCCGACGCCGTCACCAAGAAGGGCTGAGTTCGCCCAGCCGCTTCTCACAAATTTTTCAATTAGAGGTAGTTAGTCATGGCAAAAGCTAAATTCGAGCGCACCAAGCCGCACGTGAACGTCGGCACCATCGGTCATGTTGACCATGGCAAGACCACGTTGACCGCTGCGCTGACTAAGATCGGTGCCGAGCGTTTCGGTGGTGAGTTCAAGGCGTACGACGCGATCGACGCAGCGCCGGAAGAGAAGGCGCGCGGCATCACGATTTCGACCGCGCACGTCGAATATGAATCCCCGACCCGCCACTACGCGCACGTTGACTGCCCCGGCCACGCCGACTACGTCAAGAACATGATCACCGGTGCAGCGCAGATGGACGGCGCGATCCTGGTGTGCTCGGCCGCCGACGGCCCGATGCCGCAGACCCGCGAGCACATCCTGCTCTCGCGTCAGGTCGGTGTGCCGCACATCGTGGTGTTCCTGAACAAGGCCGACATGGTCGACGACGCCGAGCTGCTCGAGCTGGTCGAAATGGAAGTGCGCGAGCTGCTGAGCAAGTACGACTTCCCGGGCGATGACACCCCGATCATCCACGGTTCGGCGCGTCTGGCGCTGGACGGCGACCAGAGCGACATCGGCGTGCCGGCGATCCTGAAGCTGGTCGAGGCGCTGGATTCGTTCATTCCGGAGCCGACCCGCGACGTCGACCGTCCGTTTCTGATGCCGGTCGAAGACGTGTTCTCGATCTCCGGTCGCGGCACCGTGGTGACCGGTCGTATCGAGCGCGGCATCATCAAGGTCGGCGACGAAATCGAAATCGTCGGTATCCGCGACACCCAGAAGACCACCGTCACCGGCGTGGAAATGTTCCGCAAGCTGCTGGACCAGGGCCAGGCAGGCGACAACGCCGGTCTGCTGCTGCGCGGCACCAAGCGTGACGACGTCGAGCGCGGCCAGGTGCTGTGCAAGCCGGGTTCGATCAAGCCGCACACCGAGTTCGAAGCCGAAGTCTACGTGCTGTCCAAGGACGAGGGTGGCCGTCATACCCCGTTCTTCAAGGGCTACCGTCCGCAGTTCTACTTCCGCACCACCGACATCACTGGCGCCTGCCAGCTGCCGGAAGGCGTTGAGATGGTGATGCCGGGCGACAACGTGAAGATGGTCGTGACCCTGATCAACCCGGTCGCGATGGATGAAGGTCTGCGCTTCGCCATCCGTGAAGGCGGCCGTACCGTCGGCGCTGGCGTGGTTGCCAAGATCATCAAGTAAGCAATGCCTGCAGCACGGCAGCTTCCGCTACCGTGTCGCTAGAAAGGAAAGGTCGGCGAAAGCCGGCCTTTTTCTTTGTCTGCGTGTTGGCGAAGTCCCGGCTTGGCGCGGGAATGCAGTTGCCGATGCAGAGAGAGATCAGAGAAAACAGGGCGCCTGCGCCACTCATAACGCTGTGCTAGGTGGCTGAGTCGGTGCGCGCGCAGATCGCACCGGCGGCATGATGATGGATCGACGAGCCGGCTGTCATGACGTAATGCGGCATGGCGCGCAGATGGCGACAATGGTCAGCGAATACCGTTGATCAGGCCGTTTGTCGGGTCTTTGAGCAGATTCAGGCCGGGCAATCGGAAATTGTCCAACTCCTGCTTGGTGGTTGCGATGTTCAACCCGACGATGGCCAAGGTGTCCGGGTCCACGTCGACGCCCAGCGGCATGGCGGGGAACTGGACATAGTCGCGGCTGGCATTCCACTGCGGGCTGCCGCCGATCGTTTGGAGGATGCGGTTGATATGGGTGCCGGCCGGATGGCCGAGCAGCTTGAAGGGCAGGGGCGCCTTCGGATCGGCGAAGGCGATCAGGTTGCTGACGCGGTCATCGCGGAATCCCACCACCAACTCGCCATGCGCCAGGGTGCCAGCTGGACGCGGCTGCTGCGCCAGCTGTGCTTTGAGGTCGCGCGGGTATAGATACAGCAGGCTGAGTCTGTGCGGGTCCACCGCATCGGTGCGAGTAATGTCAGGCTGCCCCAGCGCGGCCACTACCTGTTGCTTGCGCATTCCAAGTGCGACTGGACCGATGTGCGCGCATGCTGCCGGCAACGTGGTCGCGCTGGCGGATGTGGTAAACGCCTGGTGCAACGCATGCGAGCAGGCCTTGCCCTCGTTGTTGGCAGCGTGGGACTGCTGGGCGACGAGTCCGAGGAGCAGCAGGCCGAAAAACGAGAGAAAGTGCTGGGTCATAAAGGTCTCCGATGGCGAAATCCTTCAAGGGCGAGGCGGGCCGGGAAGGAAAGGCTAGCTACTCGTGTTGCTTGACACGCTTATCCTCGTTTCGCCTTTGCATCTGGCGGTTATCTGGCCCGCGATGGAGTTCGACCCGATGAGCGCCGGTGGGGCCTTCGATGTCGCCGAGCCCGGAAGCGTTGATCGCGATACGGTCCAGCATCAGCGCCGTCAGATGCCACGTCGCTTGCGCGGATACGGACGTCTTCGATGAGTTCGATATGGTTGGCGCTGCCAGTGTAATGGGCGGGTTCTAGTTGAGTGATCGACACCTTGCTACCGGGTGGGTCGTGGCGTGCTGCTTATGGTGTTGTCTGCAGGGCCATCGTTGTGCGCATCAGTGCTGCGACCTTAGTGTGCTTTGCCCGCACCGGCGGACCGGTGACGCACATGGGGCAAAGTCCTGGGTGCAGAGCGTGCCACGATCACTGCAGTACCGCGGCCACGCGGTTGGGATTCAATATTGCCGTGAAGCAATGTGGCTGCCCCCACTCGTGCGCCGCTAGGTGAATCGAGCGCCTGGTTGCGGAAAAGCGAACTTTCCATTCCACGCTGACCCGATCTCATCATCTGTTGTGAATGCCGTGCCGGTCCTGCCCGGTGGTCGTCACTGGAGATCAGGATGGTGGTGATCTTCTTTCTGACACTTGCAGACTGGCTTTTGCGACCCTTTCGTCGCTAGAGCGACATCGCTCGCGGCATCGGCTGGCGAAGGGCGTCCCCCATGTTGACGACAGGGCGCCGGCTACGACAGGGAGTTCAGTCGTTGTCCATGCCGCCGTGTCTGCGCCCCGGCCCTGAATTCTGGCCAGTCCGGGACTGGTGCCACGACGAGGTGGCGTCCGGAACGGGCTCATGTCCCCAGAGTCGCGACCTTGCTCACTCGGGAGCAGAACAGTGCGCTTGCAGACGCCGCGGCGAGCCACTACAATACGCGGCTCAGTGTCCCTGGGTAGGGCGCTGAGTTACAGCGAAAAGAACGGCAGGATGCCGCTCGTGTTCGCCAGACCGGGAAGGTCGCGTTGCATAGAGCACTCAACAACTCACGTGTTGTTGACCGTGCTCTTGTTGCGCATTATACTTTTCCGTCTGGGCAGGCCGGGTTACCGGGCTGCCTCAGTTTTTGGGCGGAGGAAATGCCCTCGCCAGCAGGATGCGCGGCGATTTCATCAACGTCAGGAATATCGGGGCAGGTATCCCAGAGGCCTTGCCCGTCGCTCTTTTAACGAAGGAAGCTTCCGTCATGTCGGAACAAAAGATCCGGATTCGGCTGAAGGCGTTCGATCATCGTTTGATCGACCGTTCGGCCAGCGAGATCGTCGAAACGGCTAAGCGGACCGGCGCGCAAGTGCGTGGCCCGATCCCGTTGCCGACCAAGATCGAACGTTACACCATCCTCGTATCCCCGCATGCCGACAAGGATGCGCGTGACCAGTACGAAACCCGCACGCACAAGCGTGTGCTCGATATCGTCGACCCGAACGACAAGACCGTGGACGCGCTGATGAAGCTCGAACTCGCGGCTGGCGTCGACGTACAGATCAAGTTGACCTGAGGACTACGACCATGACGAAGAAATATTCGTTGGGCTTCGTGGGCCGCAAGGCTGGCATGAGCCGCGTCTTCACTGAAGACGGCCGCTCGGTGCCGGTTACGCTGATCGAAGCAACTCCGAACCGCATCGCGCAGATCAAGACCGTCGAAACCGACGGCTACAGCGCCGTGCAGATTACCGTTGGCGCGCGTCGCGCCGCACTGGTCAACAAGCCGGCCGCCGGTCACTTCGCCAAGGCGAAGGTGGAAGCGGGTCGCGGCTTGTGGGAATTCCGTGTTGAAGATGCCCAGCTCGGCGATTTCGCCGTCGGTGGCGAAATCAAGGCGGACATCTTCGAGGTCGGCCAGAAGGTCGACGTCCAGGGCGTCACCAAGGGTAAGGGTTTCCAGGGCACCATCAAGCGCTACAACTTCCGTATGGGCGATGCAACCCACGGTAACTCGCTGTCGCATCGCGCGCCGGGTTCGCTGGGTCAGCGCCAGACGCCGGGTCGCGTTTTCCCGGGCAAGAAGATGTCGGGCCACATGGGCGCCGTGCAGCAAAGCACGCAGAACCTGGAAGTGGTCAAGGTCGACGTCGAGCGTGGTCTGATTGCTATCCGCGGCGCCGTGCCTGGCGCAGCTGGTGGCGACGTGATCGTCCGTCCGGCGAGCAAGGCATAAGGAGAGATGACGATGGAACTCGTTATCACGGGTAGCAACAACAAGGTCTCGGTCTCCGACGCCGTGTTCGGTCGCGAATTCAGCGAAGATCTGGTTCACCAGGTCGTCGTCGCTTATCGCAATGCCGGTCGCGCCGGTACCAAGGCACAGAAGACGCGTTCGGAAGTTGCGGGCACGACCAAGAAGTCGAAGAAGCAGAAGGGCGGCGGTGCGCGTCATGGCGCGCTGACGGCTCCGATCTTCGTCGGCGGCGGCGTGACCTTCGCGGCCAAGCCGCGTAGCTTCGAGCAGAAGGTCAACCGCAAGATGTACCGCGCGGCCATCTGCGCGATCTTCTCCGAGTTGAACCGTCAGGGTCGTCTGATGATCGTCGACGCGTTCGATCTCGAAGCGACCAAGACCAAGGGTCTGATCGAGAAGCTGAAGGGACTGGATGTGGGTAAGCGCCCGCTGATCGTCACCGAAGAAGCCTCCGAGCACCTGTATCTGTCCGCCCGCAATCTGCCGTATGTGCAGGTGCGTGACGTGCAGGGTCTGGATCCGGTCGCACTGGTCGGGGCCGATACGGTCGTGATCACCGCCGATGCGGTCAAGAAGGTCGAGGAGTGGCTGGCATGAGCGGCAACGAAAAAAGCAGCAACGAAAAAATCTTCAGCGTGCTGCGTGCTCCGCGAGTCTCCGAAAAGACCGCGCGCCTGCAGGAAATCTCCAACCAGTATGTCTTCGAAGTTTCGAACGACGCCACCAAGGCCGATGTAAAGGCCGCGGTTGAGCAGTTGTTCGACGTCAAGGTCAAGGCAGTCAACGTGGTCAACGTCAAGGGCAAGAGCAAGTCCTTCCGTAACCGTGCTGGCAACCGTGGCAATTGGCGCAAGGCGTACGTCCGCCTGGTCGATGGTCAGTCCATCGACGTAACGGCCAAGGCCTGAGGTCCATCCCATGCCATTGATGAAGTTCAAACCCACCTCTCCCGGCCGTCGTTCCGCCGTGCGCGTGGTCACTCCCGATCTGCACAAGGGCGCACCGCACGCGGCGCTGCTCGACTCGCAGAGCAAGTCCGGTGGTCGTAACCACCATGGCCGCATCACCGTGCGTCACGTCGGTGGTGGCCATAAGCAGCACTACCGCATCATCGACTTCAAGCGCAACAAGGAAGGCATTCCGGCGCGTGTGGAGCGGATCGAATACGATCCGAACCGTACCGCTCATATCGCCCTGCTGTGCTATGTCGACGGCGAGCGCCGCTACATCATCGCCCCGAAGGGCCTGAAGGCTGGCGACCAGGTCATTGCCGGTGCCAATGCACCGATCAAGACCGGCAACACGCTGCCGCTGCGTAACATCCCGGTCGGTACGACGGTTCACGGTATCGAGCTGAAGCCGGGTAAGGGCGCTCAGATCGCACGTGCTGCCGGTGCAGCCGTCCAGCTGGTCGCTCGCGAAGGCATCTATGCCACGCTGCGCCTGCGCTCGGGCGAAATGCGCAAGGTGCCGGTCGAGTGCCGCGCCACCATCGGCGAAGTCGGCAACGACGAGCACAACCTCGAGAAGTTGGGCAAGGCCGGCGCCAAGCGTTGGCGCGGTGTTCGCCCGACCGTTCGCGGTGCGGCCATGAACCCGGTCGATCACCCGCACGGTGGTGGTGAAGCGAAGGCTGGTCAGGGTAATCCGCATCCGGTCACCCCGTGGGGTGTTCCGACCAAGGGTTACAAGACGCGCAAGAACAAGCGCACCCAGCAGTTCATCGTCCGCGATCGTAGGGGCTAATCGACCATGGCACGTTCACTTAAGAAGGGCCCGTTCGTCGATCACCACCTTGCAAAGAAGGTGGAGTCCGCTGCGGGTAGCAAGAAGCCGATCAAGACCTGGTCGCGCCGTTCGATGATCCTGCCTGAAATGGTAGGCATCACCATCGCCGTGCATAACGGCAAGAACCACATTCCGGTGCTCGTCAACGAGAATATGGTCGGCCACAAGCTCGGCGAATTTGCCGTCACCCGGACCTTCAAGGGTCACGGTGGCGACAAGAAGTCGGGCAGGTAAGGAGAGATGACGATGGAAGCGAAAGCAATCCTGCGCACCGCGCGCATCTCCCCGCAGAAGGCCCGCCTGGTCGCTGACCAGGTGCGTGGTTTGTCCGCCGAACGTGCGGTCAATCTGCTGAAGTTCTCGGACAAGAAGGCTGCACACCTGATCAAAAAGGTGGTGGAGTCGGCGATCGCCAATGCCGAGAACAATCAGGGCGCGGATGTCGACGAGCTGAAGGTCAAGACCATCATGGTTGATGAAGGTCCCTCCCTGAAGCGTTTCATGGCGCGGGCGAAAGGCCGCGGTACCCGCATCCTCAAGCGCACCAGCCACATCACTGTGGTTGTGGGCGCCGCCAAGTAAGCGGAAAGGAAAAGACCATGGGTCATAAAGTTCATCCGACTGGAATTCGCCTGGGCATCGCCAAGGACTGGAATTCCAAGTGGTACGCAAACAAGGCCGAGTTCGCCGCCTATCTGGCAGCCGACATGAAAGTGCGTGAAATGCTGCGCAAGAAGCTCGCGCAGGCAGGTGTCAGCAAGATCTTGATCGAGCGCCCTGCCAAAACCGCCCGCGTGACCATTCATACCGCCCGTCCGGGCGTGGTGATCGGCAAGCGTGGCGAGGACATCGAAAAGCTGCGCAAGGAAGTGAGTGAGCTGATGGGCGTTCCGGCGCACATCAACGTCACCGAAGTGCGCAAGCCGGAGCTGGATGCGCAGCTGGTCGCCGAGTCGATCGCGCAGCAGCTTGAGCGTCGCATCATGTTCCGCCGTGCAATGAAGCGCTCGGTCGGTAACGCGATGCGCCTGGGTGCCTTGGGCATCAAGGTCAACGTGGCTGGCCGCCTCAACGGTGCAGAAATCGCCCGTTCGGAGTGGTACCGCGAAGGCCGCGTGCCGCTGCACACGCTACGTGCCGACATTGATTACGGTTTTGCCGAGGCGTCCACGACATACGGCATCATCGGCATCAAGGTCTGGATCTATAAGGGCGAAGTCTTCGACTTCTCTCAGGTTGGCCAGGAAAAGCAGGACGACAGCCCGCGCAACGATCGTAACGATCGCGGCGACCGTGGTGACCGCCCGTCGCGTCCGGCTCGTGAAGCGAGGTAACGGCAATGTTGCAACCCAAGCGAACCAAATATCGCAAGATGCACAAGGGCCGTAACGACGGCCTGGCATGGAGCGGAAACGCCGTCAGCTTCGGCGAGTATGGCCTCAAGGCCACGGCGCATGGTCAGCTGACCGCGCGCCAGATTGAAGCAGCACGCCGCACGATCAGCCGCCATGTCAAGAAGGGCGGCAAGATGTGGATCCGTGTGTTCCCCGACAAGCCGATCACCAAGAAGCCGATCGAAGTCCGCATGGGCTCCGGTAAGGGCAACGTGGAGTACTGGGTCGCGCAGATTCAGCCGGGCCGCATGATCTATGAAATCGAGGGAATCCCCGAAGAGATCGCACGTGAGGCGTTCCGCCTTGCCGCTGCCAAGCTCTCGGTGACCACCACTTTCGTGACCCGGACGGTGCGCTGATGGATACCAAACAACTCCGCGAAAAGTCGGCTGACGAATTGAAGGCCCACCTGATCGATCTGCGTAAGGAGCAGTTCTCGCTCCGGATGCAGCAGGTCACCGGCCAGCTGCCGAAGACCCACGAAACCCGCCGGGTGCGCCGCGAGATTGCTCGCGTCAAGCACCTGCTCGGCAGCACCAAGTAAGGACGGCCGCGATGAGCGACAATAACGAAAAGCAAACGCTGCGCACGGTCGAAGGCCGTGTCGTCAGCAACAAGATGGACAAGACGGTCACCGTGTTGGTGGAGCGCCAGGTCAAGCATGCGCTGTACGGCAAGTACATCAAGCGCTCGACCAAGCTGCACGCACACGACGCCGACAATGCCTGCAACGAAGGCGATGTCGTGCGCGTGACCGAGATTGCTCCGATGTCCAAGACCAAGAACTGGCGGGTGGTGGAAATCGTCGCCCGTTCGGCCGAATAAGGGAGATCTGAATCATGATCCAGATGCAGAGCTACCTCGATGTCGCCGACAATTCGGGTGCCAAGGAAGTGATGTGCATCAAGGTGCTGGGCGGCTCAAAGCGCCGTTACGCACACATTGGCGACATCATCAAGGTGACCGTCAAGGACGCCATTCCGCGTGGCAAGGTCAAGAAGGGCGAAGTCTACGACGCCGTCGTGGTGCGTACCCGCAAGGGTGTGCGCCGTCCCGACGGTTCGCTGATCCGCTTCGATGGCAACGCCGCTGTGCTGTTGAACAATAAGCAGGAGCCGATCGGGACCCGCATCTTCGGGCCGGTGACGCGCGAGCTGCGTTCCGAGAAGTTCATGAAGATCGTCTCGCTCGCTCCCGAAGTGCTGTGAGCGGAGGACATACACATGGCTAACCGTATCAAGAAGGGCGACCAGGTCGTCATCAACACCGGCAAGGACAAGGGTAAGCAGGGTGAAGTGGTGCGTGTGGACGGCGATCGCGTGATCGTCTCCAACGCCAACGTCATCAAGCGCCATACCAAGCCGAACCCGCAGGCAGGCGTTGCCGGCGGCGTGGTCGAGCGTGAAGCGTCGATCCATATCTCCAACGTCAATATCGTCAACCCGGCAACGGGCAAGGGCGAGCGCGTTGGCTTCAAGGTGCTGGAGGATGGACGCAAACTGCGTGTGTTCCGCTCCAGCGGTGAGGCGCTCGACGCCTGAGGAATGAGATCATGAACACTCGTCTCGAAAAGTTTTACAAGGAAAACGTGGTGCCGGCCCTGATGAAGGAATTCGGCTACACCAATCCGATGGAAGTGCCGAAGCTGGTCAAGGTCACGCTCAACATGGGCGTGGGCGAAGCCGCTACCAACAAGAAGATCCTGGAAAATGCGGTCGCCGACATGGCCAAGATCTCCGGTCAAAAGCCGGTGGTCACCAAGTCGCGCGTTTCGGTCGCATCCTTCAAGATCCGTGACGGTTGGCCGATCGGCTGCAAGACCACCTTGCGTCGCGCCAAGATGTACGAGTTCCTGGATCGCCTGATCAACATCTCGTTGCCGCGCGTGCGCGACTTCCGTGGTGTGTCCGGTCGCTCCTTCGACGGTCGTGGCAACTTCAACATGGGTGTGAAAGAACAGATCATCTTCCCGGAAATCGACTTCGACGCCGTCGACGCGATTCGCGGTATGGATATCGCCATCACCACCACCGCCAAGACGGATGCGGAAGCGAAGGCGCTGCTGGCAGCGTTCAAGTTCCCGTTCCGTAACTGACCGTCGAGGACATCCGAAATGGCAAAGACCTCCATGATCCACCGCGACATCAAGCGTGCAAAGCTGGCGAAGAAATTCGCCGGCAAGCGTGATGCGCTGAAGAAGATCCTCTCCAGTCAGGACGCGTCCTACGAAGAGAAGATCGATGCGTCGACCAAGTTGCAGAAGCTGCCGCGCGATTCGTCGCCGAGCCGCCATCGCAACCGTTGCGAATTGTCCGGTCGTCCGCGCGGTGTCTACCGCAAGTTCGGTCTGGGCCGCAACATGCTGCGCAAGGCCACGATGAACGGCGACGTTCCGGGCCTGCGTAAGGCAAGCTGGTAACAGCATTCCGGCCGCCCGCGGCCGGATTTGAACAGGATGGTTCTGTTCAACACGAGAGTCCGACGCAAGTCGGGCTCTTTTGTCGTATACTTCCGCTTCTGTCTTGCCCGTAGGGGCCTGGCATGGCGTCAAGGGTCCTGGCCCGTCCCCAGGAAAACACAAGATTTTCGCGAAAGCGGATATCGGTGCACTCAAAGGTACTCACATGAGCATGACTGATCCCATCGCCGACCTGCTGGTTCGCATCAAGAATGCGGCCGCGGTTGGTAAGCAGACGGTGAAATTGCCGTCGTCCAAGATTAAGGTTGCGATCGCCCAGGTCCTGAAGGACGAGGGTTACATCACCGACCTGCGCGTGACCCAGACCGAAAACAACAAGGCGGAACTGGAAATCGTGCTGAAGTATTTCGAAGGCCGCCCGGTCATCGAGACCCTGAAGCGTTTTTCGCGCTCGGGTCTGCGCCAGTACCGCGGCAAGACCGAGCTGCCCAAGGTCCTCGGTGGCCTGGGTATCGCCATCAT
The DNA here is from genome assembly GCF_008639345.1 of Xanthomonas phaseoli pv. dieffenbachiae. Lineage (NCBI taxonomy): Bacteria > Pseudomonadati > Pseudomonadota > Gammaproteobacteria > Lysobacterales > Lysobacteraceae > Xanthomonas > Xanthomonas phaseoli. Next base: position 986,143 of record NZ_CP041380.1, read on the forward strand.
CTCCACGTCGAAGGGCATCATGACCGATGCGCAGGCTCGCGAAGCCGGCGTTGGTGGTGAAGTTCTGTGCTTCGTGGCCTAAGGGAAGGAATCGAACATGTCCCGTGTAGCCAAGAAGCCTGTTTCCCTCCCGAAGGGTGTTGAACTCAAGGTCCAGCCTGAGCTGGTCAGCGTCAAGGGCCCGAAGGGCACGTTGACCCTGCCGAAGCCGGCTGGTGTCGAAATCGCCATCGATGGCGACGTTGCCACGCTGTCGGCTAACGATCCGTCGCAGATCGCCCTCACCGGCACCGTGCGCGCCATTTTGGCCAATATGGTCAAGGGTGTCTCCGAAGGCTTCGAGCGCAAGCTCGAGCTGGTGGGCGTCGGTTACCGTGCTGCCATGCAGGGCAAGGACCTGAGCCTGGCGCTCGGCTTCTCGCACCCGCTGGTGTTCGTGGCGCCGGAAGGCATCACGCTGTCGACCCCGAGCCAGACCGAAATCGTGGTCCAGGGCGCCGACAAGCAGCGCGTCGGCGAAGTTGCCGCCAAGATCCGCGGTTTCCGTCCGCCGGAGCCCTACAAGGGCAAGGGTGTGAAGTACGCCGGTGAAGTCATCATTCGCAAGGAAGCCAAGAAGGCGTAAGGCAGGTCCCTCTGCGAGGAGCCCGGCCATCCATGGCCGGACTTTTCAATGTACAAGCCTGTTTTCCTTCAGCTTTCGTAGGATAAATATCATGAGCATCAACAAGAACATCGCCCGTCTGCGTCGCGCCAAGTCCACCCGTGCGCACATCCGTGAGCTGGGCGTTGCCCGTCTATCGGTGCTGCGCACCGGCCAGCACCTGTATGCGCAGGTCTTCACTGCCGACGGCTCCAAGGTGATCGCTGCTGCGAACACCCTGCAGGCCGACGTCAAGGACGGCCTGAAGAACGGCAAGAACAGCGATGCGGCTGCCAAGGTCGGCAAGCTGATCGCCGAGCGCGCCAAGGCTGCGGGTATCGAGAAGGTCGCATTCGACCGCTCGGGCTACCGTTACCACGGCCGCATCAAGGCGCTCGCTGACGCGGCGCGCGAAGGCGGCCTGCAGTTCTAAGTACTGCTGCGAAGGTGGTCATCGACCACCTTCGCGATACCGCCGGCAGGAAGATGCCGGACCGACCCGTTCTTTTGCAGCGGCATCGGGAACACCGCGTCACTTCACAACCATAAGCGGCTTCGAGCCGTACATACTCAATCAATCAAGGAATCAAGATGGCAGAAGAACGTGCACCGCGGGGTCGTGATCGCGACCGTAACCGCGAAGAGAAAGTCGACGATGGCATGATCGAGAAGCTGGTCGCGGTCAATCGCGTCAGCAAGACCGTCAAGGGCGGTCGCCAGTTCACCTTCACCGCGCTGACCGTGGTCGGCGATGGTCTGGGCAAGGTCGGTTTCGGCTATGGCAAGGCGCGCGAAGTGCCGGTCGCCATCCAGAAGTCGATGGAACAGGCGCGCAAGAACCTGGCCACTGTCGATCTGAACAACGGCACCTTGTGGCATGCGGTCAAGTCGGGCCATGGCGCAGCACGCGTCTACATGCAGCCGGCTTCGGAAGGTACGGGCGTCATCGCGGGCGGCGCCATGCGCGCTGTGCTGGAAGCGGTTGGCGTGAAGAACGTGCTGGCCAAGGCCGTTGGTTCGCGTAATCCGGTCAACCTGGTCCGCGCGACTCTGAAGGGTCTGTCGGAAGTGCAGTCGCCGGCACGCGTTGCGGCCAAGCGCGGCAAGAAGGTGGAGGAGCTCAACCATGGCTAAGGACACCAACAAGACCGTGAAGGTGCGCCTGGTGCGTGGCCTGCGTGGAACCCAGTCGCGTCACCGCCTGTCGGTGCGTGCGTTGGGCCTGAATAAGCTCAACGATGTGCGTGAACTGAAGGACAGCCCGCAGGTGCGTGGCCTGATCAATACGGTTCACTACCTCGTCAAGGTTGAGGAGTAATCCCATGACTCTGCGTCTTAATGACCTCAAGCCGGCCGACGGCGCCCGTACCGAGCGCACCCGCGTCGGTCGTGGTATCGGTTCGGGCCTCGGCAAGACCGCTGGTCGCGGTCACAAGGGTTCGTTCGCTCGTAAGGGTGGCGGCAAGATCAAGGCCGGCTTCGAAGGCGGCCAGACCCCGATGCAGCGCCGTCTGCCCAAGATCGGTTTCCGCTCCAAGATGGCGCGCGATACCGCAGAAGTGCTGTCGTATCAGCTGGACAAGCTGGATGCCGGTGATGTCGATTTCGCAGCGCTGCGTGCGGCCAATTTGGTCCCGAGCCGCGCCAAGAAGGCGAAGATCGTGCTGAAGGGCGAGCTGAGCAAGAAGTTCGTGCTGAAGGGCGTTGCGGCAACCGCAGGCGCCAAGGCGGCAATCGAAGCTGCCGGCGGCAGCGTAGAGGAGTAATCGGCAGATGGCGCAGGCTGGCATTGGTAACCTCGGTGGCGGGCTCGGCAAGTTCACGGAACTTCGCCAGCGGCTACTGTTCGTCCTCGGGGCATTGATCGTCTATCGCATCGGTTGCTACGTGCCGGTGCCTGGCGTGAATCCCGATGCCATGCTTTCGTTGATGCAGGCGCAGGGCGGCGGCATCGTGGACATGTTCAACATGTTCTCGGGCGGCGCCCTGCACCGTTTCAGTATTTTTGCGTTGAACGTGATGCCGTACATCTCGGCATCGATCGTGATCCAGTTGGCCACGCATATCTTTCCCGCCCTCAAGGCGATGCAGAAGGAAGGCGAATCGGGCCGACGCAAGATCACCCAGTATTCGCGCATCGGTGCGGTGTTGCTGGCAGTGGTGCAGGGCGGCAGTATCGCGCTGGCACTGCAGAACCAGACCGCCCCGGGCGGCGCTCCGGTGGTCTATGCGCCGGGCATGGGCTTCGTGCTCACCGCGGTGATCGCATTGACCGCTGGCACCATCTTCCTGATGTGGGTCGGTGAGCAGGTCACCGAGCGCGGCATCGGTAACGGCGTATCGTTGATCATCTTCGCCGGTATTGTCGCAGGCCTTCCGTCGGCAGCGATCCAGACCGTTGAAGCGTTCCGCGAAGGCAATCTGAGCTTTATTTCGCTGTTGTTGATCGTCATCACGATCCTGGCGTTCACGCTGTTCGTCGTATTTGTCGAGCGTGGGCAGCGCCGGATCACGGTCAACTACGCGCGCCGCCAGGGCGGTCGCAATGCGTACATGAACCAGACCTCGTTCCTGCCGCTGAAGCTCAACATGGCCGGCGTGATTCCGCCGATCTTCGCGTCCAGCATCCTGGCATTCCCGGCGACGCTGTCGATGTGGTCCGGCCAGGCGGCCTCGGGTGGGGTGGGGTCGTGGCTGCAGAAGATTGCCAATGCGCTTGGGCCCGGTGAGCCGGTGCACATGCTGGTCTTCGCTGCGCTGATTATTGGTTTTGCGTTCTTCTATACCGCGCTGGTGTTCAACTCGCAGGAAACCGCGGACAACCTCAAGAAGTCGGGCGCACTGATTCCGGGCATCCGTCCTGGCAAGGCGACCGCTGATTATGTCGATGGCGTGCTGACGCGTCTGACCGCAGCCGGTTCGTTGTACCTGGTGATCGTTTGCCTGTTGCCGGAAATCATGCGCACGCAGCTCGGTACCTCGTTCCACTTCGGTGGCACTTCGCTGTTGATCGCGGTAGTGGTGGTGATGGACTTCATTGCGCAGATTCAGGCGCACTTGATGTCGCACCAGTATGAGAGCTTGCTGAAGAAGGCCAACCTGAAGGGTGGGTCACGCGGCGGTCTTGCGCGCGGTTAAGTGGTACACTAGATCTTCATTGCGTGAAGACGGCCTGGTTCCCGGGCCACGATCTTCCGATCAGAAGGGCGGCTCGCGCGACGTCTCGCGCGCGGGTGTGACGGGGTGGTCTTGTGCGGGAGTAGCACAGGCGATTCAGAGCGGTTTTCTGGATCAACACCGTCCGGCGCCGGAGCGAGGGCACACTCCCCACGCCGGGTCCATGGAACCTTTGGTTCCACGGGCTTCAAAGCAATCCGAGGCCTTGCTATAATTCCGAGTTCACTTTTGATCCATCCTGCCGGATGGCGCCTGGGCGCTGTCGGGCCATCACTCAGTTGGAGAATCGCGTCATGGCGCGTATTGCAGGCGTCAACCTGCCAGCCCAGAAGCACGTCTGGGTCGGGTTGCAAAGCATCTACGGCATCGGCCGTACCCGTTCGAAGAAGCTCTGCAAATCCGCAGGCGTTACCTCGACCACGAAGATTCGTGATCTGTCCGAACCCGAAATCGAGCGCCTGCGCGCCGAAGTCGGCAAGTATGTCGTCGAAGGCGACCTGCGCCGCGAAATCGGTATCGCGATCAAGCGACTGATGGACCTGGGCTGCTATCGCGGCCTGCGTCATCGCCGTGGTCTCCCGCTGCGTGGTCAGCGCACCCGTACCAACGCCCGCACCCGCAAGGGTCCGCGCAAGGCGATCAGGAAGTAAGGGATAGATCATGGCCAAGCCAGCAGAAAAGAAAACGAAGAAGAAGATCAAGCGCGTCATCACTGACGGCGTCGCTCACGTCCACGCTTCGTTCAACAACACCATCGTCACCATCACCGATCGCCAGGGCAATGCACTGTCGTGGGCTACGTCCGGCGGCGCCGGTTTCCGTGGTTCGCGTAAGTCGACCCCGTTCGCTGCCCAGGTTGCCGCCGAGAAGGCTGGCCGCGCTGCGCTCGATTACGGCGTGAAGTCGCTGGAAGTGCGTATCAAGGGTCCGGGTCCGGGCCGTGAGTCGGCCGTGCGTTCGTTGAACAACGTGGGCTACAAGATCACCAACATCATCGACGTGACGCCAATCCCGCACAACGGGTGCCGTCCGCCGAAGAAGCGTCGCGTCTAAAGGGAGCGATAAGAAATGGCTCGTTATATCGGTCCTACCTGTAAGCTCGCGCGTCGCGAAGGCGCCGACCTTTCCCTCAAGAGCCCGGCGCGTGCGCTGGACTCCAAGTGCAAGCTTGAGCAGAAGCCCGGCCAGCACGGCGCGGCTCGCAAGGGCAAGCTCTCCGACTACGCCACCCAGCTGCGCGAAAAGCAGAAGGTCAAGCGTATCTACGGTCTGCTGGAACGTCAGTTCCGCAACTACTACAAGAAGGCCTCTACCAAGAAGGGCAACACCGGCGAGAACCTGCTGCAGTTGTTGGAAACCCGTCTGGACAACGTCTGCTATCGCATGGGCTTTGCCGTCACCCGTCCGGCTGCGCGCCAGCTGGTGTCGCACCGTGGCGTGCTGGTCAACGGCAAGTCGGTGAACCTGGCCTCGTACCAGATCAAGGCCGGCGATGCGATCACGCTGTCGGAAAAGGCACAGAAGCAGCTCCGCGTGCAGGAAGCCCTGACCGTGGCTGAGCAGCACGACATGACGCCGTCGTGGGTTGAAGTCGATTCGAAGAAGTTCAGCGGCGTGTTCAAGGCCGTTCCGGATCGCGCTGACCTGCCTTCGGATATCAACGAAGCGCTGATCGTCGAGTTGTATTCGAAGTAATTCACATTGGAGAACCTCCGGTACTGCCGGAGGTTCGCAGGAGACCCCGCAACATGACGGTTACCGCCAACCAGGTTCTGCGCCCCCGTGGTCCGCAGATCGAACGTCTTACCGACAACCGTGCCAAGGTCGTGATCGAACCCTTGGAGCGCGGTTACGGGCACACGTTGGGCAATGCCCTGCGTCGTGTGTTGTTGTCGTCGATCCCCGGTTTTGCGATCACCGAGGTCGAGATCGACGGCGTGCTGCACGAGTACACCACGGTCGAAGGTCTGCAGGAAGACGTGCTCGACGTCCTGCTGAACCTGAAAGACGTGGCCATTCGCATGCATAGTGGCGATAGCGCCACGCTGTCGCTGTCCAAGCAGGGTCCGGGTACGGTCACTGCGGCAGACATCAGGACCGATCACAACGTCGAGATCATCAACGGCGACCATGTGATCTGCCACCTGACCAAAGACACCGCGCTGAACATGCGCTTGAAGATCGAGCGTGGTTTCGGCTACCAGCCGGCTGCTGCACGTCGTCGTCCGGATGAAGAGACCCGTACCATCGGTCGTCTGATGCTGGATGCGTCGTTCTCGCCGGTGCGTCGCGTTGCCTACGCCGTGGAAGCTGCGCGCGTTGAACAGCGTACCGACCTCGACAAGCTGGTCATCGATATCGAAACCAACGGCACGATCGATGCCGAGGAAGCCGTGCGCACCGCCGCCGACATCCTCAGCGATCAGCTGTCGGTATTCGGCGATTTCACCCACCGCGATCGCGGTGCGGCCAAGCCGGCTGCCAGCGGTGTGGATCCGGTGCTGCTGCGCCCGATCGACGACCTCGAGCTGACCGTGCGTTCGGCCAACTGCCTCAAGGCCGAGAGCATCTATTACATCGGCGATCTGATCCAGAAGACCGAAGTGGAGCTGCTCAAGACCCCGAACCTGGGCAAGAAGTCGCTCACCGAAATCAAGGAAGTGCTGGCACAGCGCGGCCTTGCGCTGGGCATGAAGCTGGAGAACTGGCCGCCGGCCGGCGTCGCCCAGCACGGCATGCTTGGTTAATGCATCAAGGCATGGGCGTCTTCGGGCGCCCATGTTCGTTTTTCTACATCGACGGGTTAAAGCCTGCGATGACATCCGGTTCAAGGACGGCCGGCTCGGACCAACCGCAGTCCATTCAACAACGCCAGGATGGCGACAACGTCACTGAAGCAGTCTCAATATTCCTTAGGAAATCACACTCATGCGTCACCAGAAATCCGGTCGTAAGTTCAACCGTACCAGCGCGCACCGCGAAGCCATGTTCCGCAATATGGCCGCTTCGCTGTTCAAGCACGAGCTGATCAAGACCACCTTGCCGAAGGCCAAGGAACTGCGTCGCGTCGCCGAGCCGCTGATCACGATCGGCAAGGTCGATGGCGTTGCCAATCGTCGTCTGGCGTTCGCTCGCCTGCGCGACAAGGAAGCGGTGGGCAAGCTGTTCGTCGAATTGGGCCCGCGTTATGCGACCCGTCCCGGCGGCTACCTGCGTATCCTGAAGGCCGGCTTCCGTGCTGGTGACAATGCGCCGATGGCGTATGTCGAGCTGGTCGACCGTCCGGTCGTTGCCGAAGAAGTGGCCGAGTAATCGGATCGCCTCTGTAAAGATTCTCGAAAAAGCCCGGCACGCGCCGGGCTTTTTTATTGCCAGTCGAATGGGTTGGGTGCTGAACGCTGTTGGCTCTATCAGTCGGCCGGCGCGTGCTGCGCAAGCTGGGGCGATGCGGGTAAGCAGGCGTGCACGGAAACGCGCCTGCGGCTTGGTCGATGCGTGTCGGTGCCCGAGGCTGCACCGGCGTCGCCGTGATTGGATGTTTCATGCGGTGATCCTGACCTCTGGGGTAATGCGTGCAGCGCTTGCTCGCCTTGTCGCCGCCATGCGGCAGATCCCTCCCGGCGCCTCGACCGAAGGGCCGCGCGTTCGAGCATGCGTGGTCACGGCCGTGGCGATGGCTGATAATCGACAACCTGACCCAAGGCAAGCAGTGACGATGAATCCATTTCGTTGGAGTTTCCGGGCGCAGTTTCTGCTGGGCTTTCTTGCATGCGCAGGATTGCTGGCTTACGCGATCTATGTGCAGTTGCATCTGGGTCTGGAGCCGTGCCCGCTGTGCATCTTCCAACGGATCGCCTTCGCGGCGCTGGCAGTGTTTTTTCTGCTCGGCGCACTGCATGGGCCGCGTGCCGCCGCCGGGCGCAAGGTCTATGGGGTCTTGAGTTTCATCGCCGCAGGCGTGGGCATGGGCATCGCTGCGCGGCATGTGTGGGTGCAGATCCGGCCCAAGGACATGATGTCTTCGTGCGGGCCGCCGTTGAGCTTTCTGAGCGAGACGATGGGGCCCTTCGAGGTGTTCCGCACCGTGCTGACCGGCACCGGCGACTGCGGCAATATCGATTGGCGCTTCCTCGGGTTGAGCATGCCGATGTGGAGCATGGTGTGGTTCGTGGGGTTGGCGTTGTGGGCGCTGTACGCGGGCTTCAAGGCGCGGCGTAGCTCGGTCCATCACTAACGGCTCCGGTGCGTTGCAGTGCCCTGCGGCAGCCTGGTAGGCGTGCAGGGTCATCGTGATGGTCAACGGGTGCTGTGCGTCACCTAGGCGACGCTGATGCGTGATTGGCGGGTAGAAGGGGCGCCTGATCCGCTGCAGGTCAGGCACCTTGGTTCGTCGCAAGGTGGCCGGCCTGCGCTGCGTTGGGCCGGCGCGTCTGCTTCCAGGCCTTGGTGCTGGACGCCGCTGCCGCTGCCGCTACTGCTACCGCTACGGCTGCTGCTGCCGCTTTTGTACGCGTCTGCGGCGTGTCGACCGCGAGCGCCAATGAGGACATCGAAGGCGTGACTGATTCCTGGCTCTTTCCGCTGGCCAGCGCTGGTGGATCGCCGTTGGATCGCGGCACCGCTCGAATCAATGAGCCGATGCATGCGTCTGCCAAACGATGCGCATCCCGCATGCGGGCGGTAGGCAGCGTGGCCAGCTGCTCGCTAGGCTCGGTCATCGGACTTCGGCAACGAATGGGCCGGTTATGCACCGTTCCATCCGTTGCCTTGCACCGCATCAGAAGTCCTGTTGCAGGCTCACATAGACGCCGCGGCGCGGCGCCCACTGTGGCGCGAAGACGCCGATACCGCCGCCATCGCGCAACTGGTAGCTGCGGTTGAGGACATTGACTGCGGCCAATTGCACGTGCAGCGGATGCGTATTGACGTCGAAGTCGTGGCCGACGCTGGCGTTCAACTGGAAGTACGACGGAAGCGAAGCGCCGTTGGGCACAGTGTCGGTATCGGTGCGCAAGCCGCTGCCGAACAGATAGTTGAGGCCGACCTTGCTGCCTTCGCTGAAGGCGTAGTTGATGCCGCCGGAAGAGGTCAGCTTCTGGTCGTGATCCAGGTGGATCCAATTGTCGTAGGTATAGGCCAGCGCATCCGGATCGAAATTGTACAGGCTGGTCATGACCCGCTTGCCCATGGCTTTGCTGTAGGCAAGATTGAAATACGCCGTCACCGGCCCGTTAGTGTAGTCGGCACTGAATTCGGCGCCGCGGATGCGGCCATAGCGGTAATTGAAGGTGGAATAGATATAGGCGGCACCGAACTGGCCTTCGTCCTGGAGCCGGTCTGCCTTGCGGTAATAGGTGTCCAGGCCGAGCGTCAGATGGTCGGTGACCACTTGCGAGATGCCCAGGTCGTAGTAGTCGCTACGCTCGCTCAGTGGCGTGGTCGGGCCGTCACCGGCCGACTGTTGGTTGGTGGTGCCGTCGTAGAGCGCGATGTCGCTGGTGGAGATCAGCTCGCTGGCCGGTGGGGTGAAGTAACGCGCGTATCCGGCGTGCAGGGTGGTGCTGTCGCTGGCGCGCCAGATGACGCCCAGGCGCGGGCTGAGCTGACCTTCGGTCGCGCCGAAGGCCTTGTATTTGTCGCCGCGCAGCCCGTAATTGACGGTCCAGTCCTCGCCGATCTTCCACTCGTCCTGCAGGTAGAGCGCGTAGGTGCTGGCATGGAAACGGCTGCCGTCGGGAATGAACAGTGGCACGTTACTGCTCTGGCTGCCGTCGTCGTTGGCGGGGAAGACATACGAATTGTTGCTGGCGATGGCGTGTTCGAAATTGCCATACACGCCGTAGCGCAGCGTGTGCGAGCCGCCCCATGGCGTCGCGAAATCCGCCTGCACGGTATTGGCGCGGTTGCTGCGGTCCACCTGCGAGGCGATGCCGTTGAAGATCAGGTCGCCGGCAACGTCGGGGGAGAAGGCGACGTTGCTGTAACGCTGGCCGGCGGAGAGCTGATAGTTGGTGTCGCCGAGCGTGCCTTGCAGGGCCAGGGTGCCGAAGCGGGTGTTTTCGCGCTGGTTCTCGTCCAGGCGCGAGGAGTCGAAATCGGTGGTGCCCAGGTAATCGAAGGCCGGCGTCTGCCCTGGATTGTTGGGGATCTGGAAGCGATTGTTCGCGTAGCCGACGAGCAGGCTGAGACGGGTGTTGTCGTTGACCAGGTAGGTCAGATCGGCGAAGCCCTTGCCCTGATGGGTTTTGTCATGGAGGGGGTTGAGGCTGTCGACCGGGTTTTCCAGGCCATTCTTGTTCTGGTCGTAATCGCCGCTGACGAACCAGCTCCAACGCCCGCTGCTGCCCCACAGCGAGGCGTTGGGGTTGATGGTGCCGAATGACCCGGCGGTGATACCGACGCTACCGCCATTGCCGAGTTCGGCACCGCTCTTGGTGGTGATGTCGACCACCGCAGCGGTGCGGTCGCCGAACTGTGCCGGCAACGCGCCATCGAGCAGCTTGAGGTTCTTGATGATGCGGGGCTCCAGGCTCTGGCCGAAGCCGGAGATGGATTCGGGAATGATCACGCCGTTGATGCGGTACTGCAGGTTGGCGTGGTCGCCGCGCACGTGGATGCCGCCGTAGGAATCCTGCACCACGCCCGGGGCTTGCAGCAGGACCTGATTGAGTGGGGTCGCCGCGCCGAGCGGCAGGCGATCGATGTCGTCAGCGGTGATGGCGAATTGGCTGCTGCCGATGTCCGGCGACAGGGCATTGCGCGCCGCCTCGAGCTTGGCGATCACATTGACCGTGTCCAGATCGGTCGTGCGTTCGGCGTCGGCATCGGCAGCAAACGCCATACCGATGGGGGCTGCCAGCAGGGCGGCGGTAATGGCGGCAGACAGGAGACGAGGAGTCATGGCGGTTTCGCGGGGCGGGTGAGGGGAGGTATTGTTACCTTGTAACGTTGAGCGCTTTGGCGAGCGCTAGCGTAGGTCGAAAGTCATGGCTCGACAGGCAATGTTGTTTGCTGTTCAGGTCCAAGCGCCTGCGCGCGATAAGCGCGTTGGACGGATTTGGCGGCAATTCGGTGCCACTGGCCTCCCGGCGCTTTGCGTAGCATTCCGGCTCTGCGAACATCGCAGGCTGCCTAGGAGTCCTTTCATGAATCTTCCTGTTGCCACTTCCGCTACCGATTCGGCCGCCGCAGCGTGGGCACCGGACAGCTGGCGCGGCAAACCTGCATTGCAGCTGCCGGTGTACCCGGATGAGCGCGCGCTGCAGGCGGCCATGCACGAGTTGGGGCGGCTGCCGCCGCTGGTGACCTCGTGGGAAATCTTTGCGCTCAAGCGCCAGTTGGCCGAAGCGCAGGAAGGCAAACGCTTCCTGCTGCAGGGTGGCGATTGCGCTGAAAATTTCAGCGATTGCGAATCGGGCACCATCTCCAACCGGTTGAAGGTGCTGCTGCAAATGAGCCTGGTGCTGGTGCATGGCCTGCATTTGCCGGTGGTGCGGGTGGGGCGCTTTGCCGGGCAATACGCCAAGCCGCGCTCGGCCGACACCGAAACGCGCGATGGGGTGACCTTGCCGAGCTATCGCGGCGATGTGATCAACGCGCCGGACTTTACCGAGGCCGCGCGCGTGCCCGATCCGCGTCGCATGATCACCGCGCATTCGCGCTCGGCAATGACGATGAACTTCGTGCGCGCGTTGATCGACGGCGGCTTCGCCGACCTGCATCACCCCGAATACTGGAATCTGGACTGGGTGGGCTATTCGCCGCTGGCGGCGGACTACCAGAAGATGGTGGCCTCGATCGGCGACGCCGTGCGCTTCATGGAAACGCTGTCCGGGGCAGAGGTATACAACCTCAATCGCATCGATTTCTACACCTCGCACGAGGCCTTGTTGCTGCCGTACGAAGAAGGCCTGACCCGTCAGGTGCCGCGCCAGTGGGGCTGGTTCAATCTGAGCACGCATTACCCATGGATCGGGATGCGGACGGCCGCGCTGGATGGCGCGCACGTGGAATACCTGCGTGGCGTGCGTAACCCGATTGCGATCAAGGTCGGGCCGTCGGTGCAGCCTGACCAGCTCTTGCGCCTGATCGATGTGCTCAATCCCGAGGACGAGCCCGGGCGTTTGAGCTTCATCCATCGCATGGGCGCGGCGCAGATCGCCGAGAAGTTGCCGCCGTTGCTGGATGCGGTCAAGCGCGACGGGCGGCGGGTGCTATGGGTGTGCGATGCGATGCATGGCAATACCGAAAGCACCGGAAATGGCTACAAAACGCGGCGCTTCGACAATATTCGCAACGAAGTGGAGACCTCGTTCGATCTGCACGCGGCCGCCGGCACGCGGCTGGGCGGCGTGCATCTGGAACTCACCGGCGAAGATGTCACCGAATGCACCGGCGGTGCGCGCGAGCTCACCGAGCGCGATCTGGAACGGGCGTATCGCTCCAGCGTGGATCCGCGTCTGAACTACGAACAGTCGCTGGAAATTGCGATGGCGATCGTGCGCAAGCAGCAACAGGTGGCCTCGCAGCCGCTGCGCGCATGATCGGCGTATGCGCATGACGTGATGCTCATGCCGCGTGCGGCATGCTCTGGCAGCCATCCCTCTTTCCCCCACAGGAGGAACGGTTTGACTGCCGATTGGAACGTCATCCGCGAATACGCAATTCCGCTCGGTGCCTCGCTGCTGGCGGGCATCGTTACCTGGTCGTTGATGCTGTGGCTGTTTCGCCGCATGCAGGGCCGCGACTACCGCCGCGCGCGCATCATTCGCGTGATCACGCTGCCGGCGGCATTTATCCTGCCGTTGCTGTTTCTGGGGATTGCCACCGAAGCGACCCCGTTGGCCGGCAAGGCGCTGGCAGCGGTGCAGCATCTGCTGCACCTGGGAATCGTCGGCTGCGTCACCTGGCTGCTGGTACGCGCGGTGGCCGCCGGCGAAGCGGCGATCTTGCGCAGCAACCCGATCGAGGTGTCGGACAACCTCACCGCACGGCGCATCCAGACCCAGGCGCGGGTGCTGAGCCGCGTGCTGATGGGCACGGTGATCTTGCTCGGCATTTCGGTGGTGCTGCTGACCTTCCCGCAGGTGCGCCAGATCGGCAAGACCTTGCTGGCGTCGGCCGGCATCATCGGGCTGGTGGCCGGTATCGCGGCCAAGCCGGTGTTCGGCAACCTGATCGCCGGCTTGCAGATTGCACTGACCCAGCCCATTCGCCTGGACGATGTGGTGATCGTGGAGGGCGAGTGGGGCCGCATCGAAGAGATCGGCAGCTCGTACGTGGTGGTACGGATCTGGGACGAGCGCCGCATGGTGGTGCCGCTGACCTGGTGGATCGAAAACCCGTTTCAGAACTGGACGCGCAGCAGTGCCGATCTGCTCGGCACCGCGTTCCTGTGGCTGGATTACCGCACGCCGATTGCAGCGGTACGTGCGGAGCTGGAGCGTATTTGCCACAGCGAACCGCTATGGGATGGCCGCGTGTGCGTGACCCAGATTACCGACACCAGCGACAACACCATCCAGGTGCGACTGCTGGTCAGCGCACGCAATTCGGGCGATGCCTTCGATCTGCGCTGCCTGGTGCGCGAACGCATGATCGATTTCCTGACCCGCGAGCATGCCTATGCCTTGCCGAGGCTGCGCGCCGAAATCGCGACGCAGGAAAGAACGCCATCACGCCCTGCCGAGCCGATTGCACAGGAGAGCGTGCGCTCGCCGGGCGCCGAAGACGGCGAGCCTGCGGCCAGCATCTAGCGCGGCCAAGACCGCTTGCACGGTCGCCAAGCGGTGCGGCCGGTGCTCGGCATCCGCATGTCCTCCGGTGTCTTCGCACCGTGCGCGCTACGTACGCATCAGCGACTGCTCGCTACGGTTTGATAGTCGTGCTTGGGGCCTCGTATAGCGCTGGCTACCGGCGTCCAAGACGTACGGTTGGTACTTATGAAGGTATCGGAGGGCACGGTCTTGGCGCTTGCATTTGTTCGCGCAAGTACTGGCTGCGCTTGCATGCGTCAGTGCGGCGTCCAATGCCAGCCGTGGCACGTGGTCATGCGTCGCCCAATCAATTCTTCTTGATCGACGCCCGTGCCGGCACGACGGGCACGGGTGCTGATGTGGCTGGATCGCGCGCACTCGGCGCACTTGGCGCATAGCCCGGCGTAAAGCGCGCATGGCTGCGTTGTTCGTACGCATACGCCAGCTCGATCAGGCGCGGCTCGCTCCAGGCCGTGCCCATGAACAACAGGCCGAGTGGCAAGCCCTGGGTCTGCCCCATCGGCACGCTCAGGCTCGGATAGCCGGCCACCGCCGCGGCACCATAGCCGGCACCGGGGAAGGTATCGCCCTTGCCGAGTGTGGTGATCCATGCCGCGCCGGTGGTAGGCACGATCAAGGCATCCAAGCGATCTGCCTTCAAGGCTGCGTCGATGCCTTCCGGTCCGGCGAGCCGTCTGGCAGTGGCGCGCGCACTCAGGTACCCCGCATCGTCCAGACCGGGCGCTGCCTGCGCCTGTTCGAACAATTCCTGCCCGAAGTACGGCATCTCGCGCTGCGCCTGCGTGCGATTGAACGCAATCAACTGCCCCAGGCTCGCCACGGGCGCGCGGTGGTTCTGCAGATACGCGTTCAAACCGGCCTTGAATTCGACCAATAAGACCGTTTGCTCGGCAGCATCCCACTTGCCATCCGTGGCCAGCGCGGTCTCGACCACGGTGGCGCCGGCGTCACGCAGGGTGCGCACGGCGCGGTCGAGCGCCGCGGCGATCGCCGGGTCCTCGCGCAGCGGGTTGCGCAACAGGCCCAGGCGCGCGCCACGCAGGCTGTCGGGTTTCAGGTGGGCCAGGTAATCGACGCTGGTCGCCGGTGCCTTGGCGGTGGCCGGGTCCTGCGGGTCGGGTGCGGCGATGGCCTGCAGCACTGCAGCACTGCAGCCGCATCGGCGACGCTGCGCGTCATCGGGCCGGCGGTGTCCTGGCTGGCGGAAATCGGGATGATGCCGTCGCGACTGACCAGGCCCACGGTCGGCTTGAGCCCGACCAGGCCGTTGACCGATGCCGGGCAGGTGATGCTGCCGTCGGTTTCGGTACCGATGCCGACGGTGGCCAGGCTGGCCGCGATGGCCGCACCGGTACCGGCACTGGAACCGCAGGGATTACGATCCAGCGCATACGGATTGCGCGTGAGCCCCCCGCGTCCGCTCCAGCCGGAACTGGATTGGGTGGAGCGGAAATTGGCCCATTCGCTGAGGTTGGTCTTGCCCAGGATCACCGCACCGGCGGCGCGCAGGCGCTGCACCACAAACGCATCGCGGTCGGGGCGGAACTCGGCCAGCGCGAGCGAGCCAGCGCTGTTGACCATCGGCAGCGCGTCGATATTGTCCTTCAGCAGCACCGGGATGCCGTGCAGCGGCCCACGCACGTGGCCGGCTTTGCGTTCGGCGTCCAGGGCGCGTGCGTCGGCTTCGGCCTGTGGATTGAGTTCGATCACCGCGTTGAGCCTGGGGCCGGCGCCATCGATGCTGGCAATCCGCTGCAGATACGCGCGCGTCAGTTGCAGGCTGCTGCTCTGGCCGCTGGCCATGCGCGCCTGCAGGCCGGCGACGTCGGCCTCGCTCAGATCGAACGAAAGGACGGTGGATGCGTTGGCAGCACCGGTCGCAGAACGCGACGGATCATCGGCATGCGCACAGCCGCACAGCGCGGCAAGCAGCGCGAAGGACAAAAGAGTGAATCGCATGGAAGGTCGTCCCCGGGGAGAAGTTGCAGGCTAACGGCGCTGCGTCGGGGTGACAACGGAAGGACGCGCCCGCCAACGGGCGGCAAACTCAGCGACTGCGGCGCCGCACCAGATCGCGTGCCAGCACGCCGACCACCAGCAGGTTGATCGCCAGCACGCCCCAGGCGGTCCAGCCAGGATGGCGCACGATGGCGTAGATATCGAAAGGCAGATAGATGGCCGCCGACAGGCAGCCCAGCACCGAGGCCCACGCCTTGGCACGCCACAGACCCCAGGCTTCCACCACATGCAGCAGGCCATAGGCCAGCATGGCGGCAGCAGCTAGATGCACCGCATCGGGGCTGATGGTCTTGAGCAACGACGGCAGCGCGCCGTGGTCGGGGTCCAGATTGAAGCGGCGGATCAGGGTGATGACCGCGTTTTGCAGCGGGAGCGGGCCCAGAATTTCCAGGCCCGTCGCCGCCAGCAGCGCAAGCGTTCCCTTGACCGCCTCAAGCAAGGCGATCACATGCAGTCCCGGATGCGCGCGCGGATCCGGGCTATAGGGTTTGTTACTCACGCGTCAGCTCAACAACTCAGCCCGAACGGCCGGCGCGCTTGCGGTCGCTTTCGGTCAGAAACTTCTTGCGCAGGCGGATTTCCTTCGGGGTGACTTCCACCAGCTCGTCGTCCTCGATGAAGTCCAGCGCCTGTTCCAGCGTGTACTTGATCGCCGGGGTCAACTTGATCGCATCGTCCTTGCCCGAGGCGCGCATGTTGGTCAGCGGCTTGGTCTTGATCGCGTTGACGGTCAGGTCGTTGTCCTTGGAATGGATACCGACCAGCTGGCCTTCGTACACGTTGTCGCCTTCGGCGGCGAACAGGCGGCCACGCTCTTCCAGCGGTCCCAGGGCATAGGCCGGGGTCGCGCCCGGTGCATTGGCAATCATCACGCCGTTCTGGCGCTTGGCGATCGCGCCCTGTTCCTTCGGACCGTAGTGGTCGAACACGTGGAACAGCAGGCCCGAGCCCTGGGTCAGGGTGCGGAATTCGTTCTGGAAGCCGATCAGGCCACGCGCCGGGATCATGTAATCCAGGCGCACGCGGCCCTTGCCGTCGGGTTCCATGTTCTTCAGCTGGCTCTTGCGGGTGCCCAGCTTTTCCATCACGCCGCCCTGGTGCTGTTCTTCGATGTCCACCACCAGCTGTTCGATCGGCTCCATCAGCTTGCCGTCGATTTCCTTGATGATCACTTCCGGACGCGACACGGCCAGCTCGTAGCCTTCACGACGCATGTTTTCGATCAGCACCGACAGGTGCAGCTCGCCACGGCCGGAGACCAGGAACTTGTCGGCGTCCGAGCCTTCCTCGACCTTCAGCGCCACGTTGTGCACCTTCTCGCGGTCCAGGCGGTCGCGCAGCTGGCGGCTGGTCAGGAACTTGCCGCCGGACAAGTCCTTGTTGCCGGCGAACGGCGAGTTGTTGACCTGGAAGGTCATCGAGATGGTCGGCTCGTCCACGGTCAGCGCCGGCAGCGCTTCGGGATGATCGAGCGCGCATACGGTGTCGGAGATGGTCAGTTCCTGGATGCCGGAGATGGCCACGATGTCGCCGGCCTCGGCGGTGTCCTGCTCGATACGCTCCAGGCCCAGGAAGCCCAGTACCTGCAGCACCTTGCCCTGGCGCTTCTTGCCTTCGCGGTCGATCACGCTGACCGGCATGTTCTTCTTCAGGGTGCCGCGCTGGATGCGGCCGATGCCGATCACGCCGACGAAATTGTTGTAGTCCAGCTGGCTGATGCGCATCTGGAACGGGCCGTCCGGGTCCACGTCCGGGGCCGAGACGTGCTGCATGATCGCTTCGTACAGCGGGGTCATGTCGCCTTCGCGCACGTCCGAATCCAGGCTGGCGTAGCCGTTCAGTGCGGAGGTGTAGACGATCGGGAAATCCAGCTGCTCGTCGGTGGCGCCGAGCTTGTCGAACAGGTCGAACACCTGGTCGATCACCCAGTCCGGGCGTGCGCCGGGACGGTCGATCTTGTTGACCACCACGATCGGCTTGAAGCCCATCGCAAAGGCCTTCTGGGTCACGAAGCGGGTCTGCGGCATCGGGCCGTCCATCGCGTCGACCAGGATCAGCACCGAGTCCACCATCGACAGCACGCGCTCGACTTCGCCACCGAAGTCGGCGTGTCCAGGGGTGTCGACGATGTTGATGCGGTTACCCTGCCAGGTGATGGCGGTGTTCTTGGCCAGGATCGTGATGCCACGTTCCTTTTCCTGGTCGTTGCTGTCCATCACGCGTTCAGCCAACACCGTGCGTTCGGACAGGGTGCCCGACTGCTTCAGCAGGCAGTCGACGAGGGTGGTCTTGCCGTGGTCGACGTGCGCGACGATGGCGATATTGCGGAGTTTTTCGATAGACATGCGGAAAGGGCCCCTGTCTGGCGCCAGTCTTGAGATGAGGTAAGCCCGACATTATAGCGGTTTCGTTGCGCTGCCGTTGCCGATTGCCCGAAGTTGATTCAGATGGCCCATTCAGCCAGCGTGACGGGCCATGCGCCGGGCGGGCGGGAGCGTTGAACGATGGTCGTACCCATGCGGTCGGCCACGCACCCGGGTGTATCCTAGCGGGCTATTGATCACCCCAGAACCTGCAAGGATTTCTATGTCCCTGATCGCCACTTTCGACACCTCCCGCGGCCCGATCGTCGTCGAGCTGTACCCGGACAAGGCCCCGCTGACGGTTGCCAACTTCGTCAACCTGGCCAAGCGCGGCTTCTATAATGGCCTGAGCTTCCACCGCGTCATCGCCGACTTCATGATCCAGGGCGGTTGCCCGGAAGGTTCCGGCCGCGGTGGCCCGGGCTACCGTTTCGAAGACGAGACCAACAATGGCGTCGGCCACGAGCGCGGCGTGCTGTCCATGGCCAATGCCGGCCCGAACACCAACGGCAGCCAATTCTTCATCACCCACACCGCCACCCCGTGGCTGGACGGCAAGCACACCGTGTTCGGCAAGGTCACCCAGGGCCTGGACGTGGTCGATAGCGTTGCCCAGGGCGACACCATCAAGACGCTCACCATCGAAGGCGACACCGACGCCGTGCTGGCCGCCAAGGCCGACCGCGTTGCGGAGTGGAACAAGATCCTCGCCGCCTGATCGCATCCCGTCGAACGGCCGCCATGTGCGGCCGTTCGCTTGTCAACGCGCGCCGCCAGGCCTTGCGCCCCGCCAGCGTGCGACCCCCGCCAACGTTTTTTAGCAGAGGAAACTCCCCATGAAAGCACCTGTTCGTGTTGCTGTGACCGGCGCTGCCGGCCAGATCGGCTATGCCCTGCTGTTCCGCATCGCCTCCGGCGAAATGCTGGGCAAGGACCAGCCGGTCATCCTGCAGTTGCTTGAACTGCCGATTGAGAAGGCCCAGGCCGCCCTCAAGGGCGTGATGATGGAACTGGAGGACTGCGCGTTCCCGCTGCTGGCCGGCATGGTCGGTACCGACGACGCCGAAGTGGCCTTCAAGGACGTCGATGTCGCCCTGCTGGTCGGTTCGCGTCCGCGCGGCCCTGGCATGGAGCGCAAGGACCTGCTGCTGGCCAATGCGGAAATCTTTACCGCACAGGGCGCGGCCCTGAACAAGGTCGCCAAGCGCGACGTGAAGGTGCTGGTGGTCGGCAACCCGGCCAACACCAACGCCTACATCGCCATGAAGTCGGCGCCGAACCTGGACCCGAAGAATTTCACCGCCATGCTGCGCCTGGACCACAACCGTGCGCTGAGCCAGCTCTCGGCCAAGCTCGGCAAGCCGGTCGCCGGCATCGAGAAGCTGGCGGTGTGGGGTAACCACAGCCCGACCATGTACCCGGATTATCGTTTCGCCACCGCCGATGGCGCCTCCATCAGCGATGCGATCAACGACCAGGAGTGGAACGCTTCCACCTTCATTCCGACCGTGGGCAAGCGCGGTGCAGCGATCATCGAAGCGCGTGGCCTGTCCTCGGCCGCCTCCGCCGCCAATGCCGCCATCGACCACATCCGTGACTGGGTGCTGGGCACCAACGGTAAGTGGGTGACGATGGGCGTGCCGTCGGACGGCTCCTACGGCATTCCGGAAGGCGTGATGTTCGGCTTCCCCGTCACCACCGAAAACGGCAAGTACACCATCGTCAAGGATCTGCCGATCGACGACTTCAGCCAGAAGTACATCGACAAGACCCTGGCCGAGCTGGAAGAAGAGCGCAGCGGCGTGGCGCATCTGCTGGGCTGAGTTGTTCGGTCACTGCTGTCATGAAAACGCCGGGCATTGCCCGGCGTTTTTTGTTGCGCGTCGTGTGGCAGACGCCTGCGCGGTCAGGCCAGACCTTCGGCCTTGAGTGCAGCCTGCACATCGGCATCGGCCAGCATGCGTTGCACGAACGTCTGCAGCGCATTCAATCCATCCAGATTCACCGTGACTTTCTGCGCCCACAGCAAGGTGACGAACAGATACGCATCGGCACCGGTGTGGCTGTCGCTGGCAAGCCAGTTGCGACCTTGCAGATGCGCATCGACGCGCTCGTACAGCGTGCGCAATTTGCTGCGCGCATCGTCCTGGCTGCGTGCAATCAGCGCCGGGTCTTGCAGATACGCGGTGCTGCCGAAGATCGGCTTGAAGGTGGGGTGCACGTCGGCGTTGACGAAGGCGATCCACCGATTGATTTCGGCACGGCTGCGCGCGGTGCCATCGCCGGCCAGGCCGGTGAGCGGTGCGATGTCGGCGATGTAATTGAGGATGGCTGCGTTCTGGGTCAGTGCCCAATCGTCGACCAGCAGCAATGGCACGGCGCCTGCGGGATTCAGGCGCAAGTATTCGGGAGATTTCATCGTCGCCGCATCGACCACACTCAGCTCGAACGGCAGCCCCGACCAACGCAACACGATGTGATCTGCCAGCGAACAAGCGCCGGGCTTGGTATACAGCTTCATGGACGGTACCCGCGGGAATGAAGATCCAAGCTTAGCGGGCAGACGACGCCGTGTGGAGCGCGCAGCGGGTATTGCGGCTTCAATAGGGCGCCGCTGAGTTGCCTTGTGGTCGCTGGAGCCGGTGTCGTGCCGAGATGAATGGCATCACCGAGCTGGCCGCGCGCACGTGGCGGCTCCGGCTTGGTCAGGAGCTTGTTTGCAACCCACCGGCTGTGCGAGACGGGGCGGTGCCTGATACGGCGTGCGGCCGCACCGACTGATTGCCATGTGGGCGCCGTGTTCGTCGCGCTGCGACGCATGACTGTCTCGAGATGGGCGCTTGAAACGCATCAAACCCATCGACACTGCATCTTGATGATCGGCGAGCTAAGCAACCTATGACGCTCGCAGGCGCCGCAACGCTGCGCGCTCAGGACGCGTTGCGCGGGCGCAGCGATTGCACGCGATAGAACGTGTGGTCGCCGATGGTGGCCACCTGATAGGCATTGCGCCAGCTGGGGCTTGCGATTGCGCTTGCGGCAAAGTGGCTGGCGCCCGGCACGATCTCTTTGCGTTGGCCAACCGGCAATGCCCAGTTGCGCTGCGCCGCCAGTGCCACGCCCAATGCCTTGTTCCAGGCATCGTCGTTCTTCAACTGCGTGCCTGGCGCGACGATCGTCGGCGCGAACTGCTTGCGTGCAGTGACCACCTGGCACATCGAGTCGCCCCACAAACCGCTATCCAGGCGGCGCAATGCAACTTCTGCAACGGCCTGCTGGCCACGCAAGGTCTGGTCGCGCGCTTCCAGATAGACGGTCGTGCTCAAACACAGCGAATCTGCGGCTGGCTGCGGCAACACATGCGACAGCCAGAGTATCCAAACAAGTTTCATAGAACTCCTTGCTCCGTATGGGCCGGTCCGCAGAGCATCCAATGTGGATGCACCAGTGCAGAGGGCTTGGCGTCATGGGGAGGCGACCTGCCACCGGTCGCCAAATGCTTCGGCGAAAGACCATCTGCCGAAGGCGCCCACCAAATGCGGTGGGTCAAAAAGTTGGCGCAAGGTAGGCGTCGATCACACAATCGCGGCTGAATGAGAGGGGTTGACGATGACGATTGCCCGCAACGCATAGCGCTGCGCAGCAGCGTCGCGTGCATCGCAACATCGAATCTGCGTCGCATCATTGCAGCGACTGTTGTGCTGCGTAAGTTCCTTGCCGCATCGCGCGCGTTTGCGGCACTACGCGCCGGTTGGATGGTCGTACTGGTAGGCAACAGCGCCCGCTGCATAAGCACAACTTTCATGCACGCGCTCGTCACGCGTTGTCGTGCTGGCTGGTGGCGTTGAGTAATTGAGTTTCGTACATCGACCGCGGATGCGCGAGAAAGACAAGCGTTGCGCAGACGCCAGAGATGGCGGAAGTGCTGCGCGTCCGAGCTGCAGCGTCGTGCTGCTCGATGCTGATTTATGCATCATCTTTGATGCGTATAGATGCGCAGTTGACGCATCTGCTGGTAACGCCATCAGAAGCAGCGTAGACGCCAGCCATTGCAGCGAAAGCTATCTGCCATTACGTCGCGATTGCCGGTGTCGCATGATGTTCGGAAGATGCCTGGCGATGTTTCGAAAGCTCGTCGATCATTCGATGCATCAGTGGTGCGCGTTATTGCGTTGCGATTGCTTCCGGGCTCGCATGTTCAAGAGCACAAGAGCACAAGAGCGCAAGAGCGCAAGAGCGCAAAAGAGCAAAAGAGCAAAAGAGCAAAAGAGCAAAAGAGCAAAAGAGCAAAAGAGCAAGAGCGCGGAGATGCTCAAGTGCAAAAAAGTGTCAGACACAAAATTTTTAAAGACGAATTGGCGCCAAAGCGAAGGTGGCGCTGATGCGCATAATGCTGCAGCCAGTGCAGCACGCACTGTCATCGACGCGCGCATGCACCTTGCGAAAATCTCTGTCGAAGCGATAAGGCATGTGGTGCGATCGCATCCCGTAAGCGCGCTGATGCTGTAGCGGAAACTGCAGATCGACAACGCAAGCAGCAAGCGCTGACCTGACCACGTTCTGGTTCCGAGAAGTGCCCGCCCATCTACCAGGCAGGCGCTTTTCGAAATACGCAGTCATGCAGGCACGCAAGATGGCAGGCGGTAGGGCGTGAGGCGACCATGCATCGGGCACGTATCGCCGAGCCGCGCGACAAGAAAAAGATGGGCGTTGCAGACCGCCACATCCGCGTGCACGTCGGCGTCGATAATGCCGCATGCACGTCAGCCGTGCAGCCGAGCCCTCAGCACGACGACGGCATCGTAGCGACGCCGTCGTCGAGAACTCTTTACAGGGTCGCGGCCAACCGACTTGCCTGGTTGATCGCACGCTTGGCATCCAGTTCGGCCGCCACGTCCGCGCCGCCGATCAGGTGCGGCTGCTGGCCATTGGCTTGTAGCGTGGCCAGCAGCTCGCGGCGCGGCTCCTGCCCGGCGCACACCACCACCGTGCCGACATCCAGCAGCTGTTCGCTGCCTTCCACGCGAATGCGCAGGCCGGCATCGTCCACGCCCAGATATTCCACGCCGCCGAGCATCTTGACGCCCTTGGCCTTGAGCGTCGCGCGGTGGATCCAGCCGGTGGTCTTGCCCAGGCGTCCACCGGGCTTGCCGGGGCTGCGCTGCAACAGCCAGACCTGGCGGGCGGCGCGCTCGGGTTGCGGTTTGGTCAACGCGCCGCGCGCTTCGAAGCTGGGATCTACGCCCCATTCGGCCATCCAGCGCTGCGGATCCAGCGCCGGCGATTGGCCGGTGTGCACCAGAAATTCGCCGACATCAAAGCCAATTCCGCCGGCACCGATGATCGCCACCTTGTCGGCGGCCACGTGCCGGCCCAGCACCACGTCGAGGTAGCTCACCACCATCGGATGATCGGCACCGGGAAAGTCCACCTTGCGCGGCTCGATGCCGGTTGCCAGCACGACTTCGTCGAAGTCTTTCAGATCGTCCGCCTGCACCAGGGTATTCAGACGCAGCTGCACGCCGGTCGCTTCGATGCGATGGCCGAAATAACGCAAGGTCTCGTTGAACTCCTCCTTGCCCGGAATGCGCCTGGCGACATTGAATTGCCCGCCGATCGCATCGCTTGCATCGAACAAGGTCACCCGGTGCCCGCGTTCGGCTGCCACTGTCGCGCAGGCCAGGCCGGCCGGGCCGGCACCGACCACGGCAATGCGCTTGGGCGTGGCAGTGGGGGTGTAGTTGAGTTCGGTCTCGTGTGCGGCGCGCGGGTTGACCAGGCAGCTGGCCAGCTTGTTGTCGAACACATGATCCAGGCAGGCCTGATTACAGGCGATGCACGTATTGATGGTGTGCGCCTGCCCGGCGCGCGCCTTGTTGGTCCACTGCGGGTCGGCCAGCAGCGGCCGCGCCAGCGACACCATGTCTGCTGCACCGTCGGCCAGGATGCGCTCGGCCACCTCCGGCATGTTGATGCGGTTGGTGGCCACCACCGGAATGCGCAGATGCGGCTTGAGTTTGGCGGTGACCCCGGCAAACGCGGCGCGCGGCACCGAGGTGGCGATGGTGGGAATGCGCGCTTCGTGCCAACCGATCCCGGAATTGATGATGGTCGCGCCGGCCGCTTCGATCGCCTGCGCCTGCGCCAGGATTTCCTGCCACTGGTTGCCGTCTTCGACCAGGTCCACCAGCGACAGCCGGTAGATGATGATGAAGTCCGGCCCGCAGGCCTCGCGGATGCGCCGCACGATCTCCACCGCAAAGCGCATGCGCTTGCTGGCATCGCCGCCCCAGGCGTCGCTGCGCCGATTGGTGCGCGCGGCGGTGAATTCGTTGATCAGATAGCCTTCCGAGCCCATGACCTCGACGCCGTCGTAGCCCGCCTCGCGCGCCAGCCGCGCGGCACGCGCATAGGCGGCGATCTGCCGGTCCACCGCGCCGGCCGACAACGCACGCGGAGTGAACGGGTTGATCGGTGCCTTCAGCCTGGATGGCGCAACCGAGAGCGGGTGGTACGCATAGCGCCCGGCGTGCAGCAGTTGCAGGCAGATCTTGGCGCCGTGCTCGTGGACTGCGCGGGTGACCTGGCGATGCGGGCGGACCTCCCACGGCCACGACAACTTGCCGCCGAACGGCTTGAGCCAGCCCACCACATTGGGCGAAAAGCCACCAGTCACGATCAGGCCCACGCCACCGGCGGCGCGCTCGGCAAAATACGCTGCCAACTTGGGGAAGTCGCGCGCACGGTCTTCCAGGCCCGTATGCATCGAGCCCATCAGGACGCGATTACGCAATTGCGTGAAGCCCAGATCGAGCGGGGTGAACAGGTGTGGGAAAGACAGGGCGGACGGGCCGGTGGCGGGCGACATGATGTGGATACGCTGGCGTACGGATTGCGCACGATGCCGGCAAAGCGGCGCGGCGGCAAGTCCTGGCGTATGCAGCCGCCACGCGGATGCTGGAAACGGCCGGTCGGCAACACGCCTACGCGGCCGCCCGCACGGGCGCGCCCGGTTGCATAGGCGCAGCATCGATGCATCGCAGCGACCTTGGCCAGATGGCCGCCTTACCAGCCGGCCAGCACCAGCTTGCCGATCGTGCTGCCGCTTTCCAGCCGACGATGCGCCTCGCGCAGCTGCTGCGCATTGATCGGCGACAGCGTCTCGGTATGCGTGGTGCGCAGCTCGCCGGCATCGATCAGGCTGGCCGCCCGGTTGAGGATACGGTGCTGCTCGACCATGTCCTCGGTCGCGTAGCGCGCGCGCGTGAACATCAGCTCCCAATGAATGCCGATGCATTTGGATTTGTAGGGGTCGCCGATCGACAACGCCCCGCGCGGCTCCACGATCAGGCCCACGTGGCCCTGCGGTGCCAGCACTTCGCCCAGTGGCTGCCAGTAGCGGTCGGTATCGGCCAAGTTGAGCGCCGCATCCACCGTGTCCAGCCCCAGCGCCTGCAGTTGCGGCGGCAGCGGCTGGTGATGATCGATCACGTGATGCGCGCCCATCTGGCGAACCCACTCGATGCTCTCCGGGCGCGAGGCGGTGGCAATCACCGTGAATCCGGCATGCCGCGCCAGCTGGATCGCGATGGAGCCCACGCCACCAGCGCCGCCGATGATCAGCAGATGCCTGCCGCGATTGCGTGCACCGTCGAACGAAAAGGGCATGCGCTGGAACAGCAGCTCCCATGCCGTCAGGGTGGTCAGCGGCAGCGCAGCTGCCTGCGCGAAGCTGAGCGAGGTCGGTTTGCATCCGGCAATGCGGGCGTCCACCAGCTGGTACTGCGCATTGCTGCCCGGCCGCCCGATATCGCCAGCGTAGTAGACCTCGTCGCCGACCGCAAAGGCAGTAACCTCCGGGCCGACCGCCTCGATCACGCCGGCTGCGTCGTAACCCAGGATCTTCGGCGCCTGCAGCGGCTGCGGCTTGGGCGCGCGCACCTTCGTATCGACCGGGTTCACCGAGATCGCCTCCACCCGCACCAATAAGTCATACCCCGACGGCGCCGCAGGTGTCGGAAGTTCCATGTCAATCAGCGATTCGGGATCGTCGATCGGAAGATAGCGGGTGAGGGCGACAGCTTTCATTGGAGCGCTCCTGAGCGGGAGGTTCAGGGTGCGTTGTGGAGCAAGTCGCTCGCAACCACCAACCCCACAATTCAGCTCGGACGGGGCTTGGTGTTCACCAATGTAGTTTTCGGTGCGGTCTGGAACACTGAAAACCGGTCAGCCCGAAGGCGTATTCAAGTGACTTAATTGGGCTGCGGTTCATGCAGGTGCGATCCCCGAATTGGGCGCCCGGTCATTTCCTTCATGAAGCTGTATACGTAGGATTGCTTGGCGTTGCGGGACCTGGTGATTGCTTTCACATGTTATATGACCGTTAACGCGATCTTCACCGAGGCCGGCTTAATCTGCGCCCCGATGGCTCTGGATGTGACGAGCATCTTTACCAAGCACAACGCCTCTATCGGTTTTATCTCCCAAAGAAGGAGCTGTATAAATGAACAAGAAAATTCTCACTGCCGCGTTGCTCGGCGGTCTGGCAGTTGCCCAGGCTGCTTCCGCGCAGGAGTTCGACGACCGTTGGTACCTGACCGGTAGCGCTGGCTTCAACTTCCAGGACAGCGATCGCCTGACCAATGATGCCCCGTTCGTCACCCTGGGTCTGGGCAAGTTCGTGAGCCCGAACTGGTCGATCGACGGTGAGCTGAACTATCAGAACCCGAACTTCGATGCCAACCAGGACCTGAACTGGAGCCAGTACGGCATCTCGTTCGACCTGCGTCGCCACTTCATCCAGGAAGGCCGCGGCTGGAACCCCTACCTGCTGTTCGGTCTGGGCTATCAGCGTTCGGAAGAAGAATTCGACGCGACCCCGAACCCGGTTTCGCCGGGCCAGCAGAAGGACGGCAACTTTGCCGCCAAGGCTGGTGTCGGTCTGCAGACCACCTTCGACAAGCGCGTCGCCGTGCGTGCCGAGTTGGCCTACCGCGCTGACTTCAACGACCAGAGCGTTGCCGCTCCGCGCGAAGACTGGTTCGGTGACGTGCTGGCTTCGGTCGGCGTCGTGATCCCGCTGGGACCGGCTCCGTCGACCGCTCCGCCGCCGGCCCCGGCTCCGGTTGCTCCGAGCTGCGCCGATCTGGATGACGATGGTGACGGCGTCAACAACTGCGACGACAAGTGCCCGAACTCGCAGCCTGGCCAGACCATCGGTCCGGACGGTTGCCCGGTTCCTGTCTCGATCGATCTGAAGGGCGTGAACTTCGACTTCAACAAGTCGACCCTGCGTCCGGATGCCGTGTCGATCCTGAGCGAAGCGACCGAAATCCTGAAGCGCTACCCCGACCTGAAGGTCGAGGTTGCCGGTCACACCGACTCGAAGGGTACCGACGCGTACAACCAGAAGCTGTCCGAGCGTCGTGCGACCACCGTGTACGACTACCTGACCAAGAACGGCGTCGATGCGTCGCGTCTGGTCGGCCCGATCGGCTACGGCGAGAGCCGTCCGATTGCTCCGAACACCAACCCGGATGGTTCGGACAATCCGGAAGGTCGTGCGAAGAACCGTCGTACCGAGCTGAACGTCCAGAACTAATCGGACCGCTAGCTTGCTGCACACAAAACCCGGCCTTGCGCCGGGTTTTGTCTATGCAGGCCCCGGAAAAGCGCGCTCAAGCGCTGCCCATCCTGTCTGTGTTGCCATCCAGGCACGGTTCCTGTTGAAACAGCGTTCATCGCTGCCTACACTCGCCGCGTCAATACCACACTCATACCTGGAAGAACCCGATGCTGCGTACCGCTACGGCAGGACTGCTCTGTCTCGCTCTGATCCCCGCTGCCTACGCCGCTCCGAACTGCGCCGGCAGCATGGTGTCCCAGCCGCTGCCGTTGCCCGCCACCGTGGTTGCACCGGCGGCTGCCGAGTTCTACACCCGCAGCGTGCAGCTGGGCATGCCCACCGGCGTGCTGGCACAGCCCTATAGCAGCGACCAGTCGGTGGATCGTGTGCTGCTGCGCCTGCGCGTGGAAGGCTGCCAGGATCTGGCCAAGGTCATTCCGCCTGGCGGCACCGTCAACCCGAACGACCCGGCTGCCTACAAGGCCACCACCGCGTTCGACAACACCCCGTGGCGCTTCGACATGAGCCAGAACGGCAAGCGCATGACGGCAGAAGAATTCGATGCCTGGATGAAGGCCCGCGGTGTGCGCGTGGTCAAGGCTCGCCCGGCCGCTGGCGCGGCACCTGCAGCGGCAGCGCCCGCAGCACCTGCGGCCGACGCCAAGTCGGTCGAAAACAAGTAAGCCTGCGGTCGGGACGGCATGCCCCGGCGACCTGCGCCGGCACCGTCCCGGCAGCGTCAGCGTAGCCCGGGAGCGGCCGGTCCAGTGCGCACGTCCGCTGCCGCATCTGCCAATGCCGTGCCACGCCATGGGCTGGCGCGCGTGCTGTCCAAGCTCGGCGTGTGTTCGCGCACCGAGGCGGCGCGCTGGATCGCCGATGGCCGCGTCAGCGTGTCGGCGCGTGTGGTGCGCGACCCCGAATGCCCGATCCGCGGCGATCAGCAATCGTCCATCACTGTCGACGGGCAGCCGCTTGCGGGACCGGCGCGTTGCTATCTGATGCTCAACAAACCGCGCGGCATGGTCACCACCGTGCGCGACGAGCAGGGCAGGGACACGGTCTACCGTTGCTTTGATGGCGCGGGCTTGCCGTGGATCGCGCCGGTGGGGCGCCTGGACAAGGCCAGCGAGGGCCTGCTGCTTTTCAGCAACGACCCGCAATGGGCGGCGACAGTGACCGACCCGGCAACCGGGCCGGACAAGACGTATCACGTGCAGATCGATTGCCGCCCCAGTGCCGCGCAACTGGCGCAGCTGCAGGCCGGTGTGGTCGATCCGGACACTGAGGGCGGCGGCGTGCTGTTGCGCGCAAAGCAGGTCAGCGTGCTACGCGAAGGCGAGCGCAATGCCTGGCTGGAAATCGTGCTGGACGAAGGCCGTAACCGGCAGATCCGCCGGCTGTTAGCCGCAGTGGACATCGGCGTGCTGCGGCTGGTGCGCGTGGCGATCGGCGCGCTGGCGATGGGAGCGCTCGGCAAAGGCGCGTGGCGGATGCTGAGCGCCGAGGAAGTCAGGGCGTTGGTGCCGGCGGCGCACGCCAGCGTGCCAGACGCGCGCTGAGCAGGGCGCTCACCACCTCAACCGCACGCGTGTTGCCAGCGCCGTTGGCATCGTGGCGGCGCCCCTTGGCGTGATTGCAGCCAGCACAGGCCAGCGCCAGATTGCGCGCATCGTTGGCGTCCTCGCCCACCAGCGCGCACAGCGACGCGGCCGCGCGACGACCGAACCAGGCCTGCGGCACCACGTGTTCCAACGTGGTGTGGCCCAGCGGTTCGCCGTCGGCGCGCACCTGCAGATGCCGACGGCAGTGCAGGCAGCGTGTCTCCCAATGGCCGTCGCGCAGCTGCGCCTGCGCATCGGTCTGCGCCGCCAACAGCAGCCGTTGGCGCAGCACCGTGCGCATGCTCAGGCGTCGACGACCTTGAGTTCGCGCCCGATCTTGATGAACGCTTCGATCGCTTGATCCAGGTGCGCGCGTGTATGCGCTGCGCTGATCTGGGTGCGAATGCGTGCCTGGCCTTTCGGAACCACCGGGAAGAAAAAGCCGATGGCGTAGATGCCTTCTTCCAGCAAGCGCTCGGCGAACTTTTGCGCCAGCGGTGCGTCGTACAGCATCACCGGGCTGATCGGATGTACGCCCGGTTTGACATCGAAACCGGCGGCGGTCATCCGCTCACGGAAATACCGGGTGTTTTCGACCAGCTGGGTGCGCAGCTCGCCGGCGGCGTCCAGCATTTCGAAGGCTTTGATGCCGGCGGCCACCACGTGCGGCGGCAACGAGTTGGAGAACAAGTACGGGCGCGAACGTTGGCGCAGCAGTTCGATCACTTCACGCTTTGCGGTGGTGAAGCCGCCCAATGCGCCGCCCATGGCCTTGCCCAGCGTGCCGGTGAAGATGTCGATCTTGTCCATCACCCCCTTGACCTCGGCCGAGCCGCGACCGGTGGCGCCCAGGAAGCCGGTGGCATGGCATTCGTCGATATGCACCAGCGCGTTGTACTTGCGGGCCAGGGCCGTGATCTCGTCGAGCGGGGCGATGAAGCCGTCCATCGAGAACACGCCGTCGCTGGTGATCAGCTTGGTCTTGCAGCCGGCGGCGTCGGCGGCCTGCAGCTGCGCTTCCAGGTCGGCCATGTCGCAGTTGGCGTAGCGGAAGCGCTTGGCCTTGCACAGGCGCACGCCGTCGATGATGGAGGCATGGTTGAGCGCGTCGGAAATGATGGCGTCGTGCTCGCCGAGCAGCGGTTCGAACAAGCCGCCGTTGGCATCGAAGCACGCCGCGTAGAGGATGGTGTCCTCGGTGCCGAAGAACTCGGCGATGGTGCGCTCGAGCTGCTTGTGCAGGTCCTGGGTGCCGCAGATGAAGCGCACCGAGGCCATGCCGAAGCCGTGGCTGTCCAGCGCGTCCTTGGCAGCCTGGATGATGTCCGGGTGGTCGGCCAGGCCCAGATAGTTGTTGGCGCAGAAGTTCAGCACACCGCGGCCATCGGCCAGGGTGATCTCGGCCGACTGCGGACCGGTGATGATGCGCTCGGACTTGAACAGGCCTTGGGCCTGGATGGCCTCCAGTTCGGCGGCGTAATGGGCGGTCAGCGCGGCGGGAGCGGTGGTCATGGCGGTCGCAGTGGCAGAAAGAAGCGCAATTTTAACGATCACGGTGGCATACCACTACGTCATGCAATATCGGCATAAGCGGCGGCGCGGATGTCATTTCACCGCCTGCGTGCCGCTGCGCAGCATGGCATGCTTGCTGTTCAGCTGTGCTCAACCGGCCAGGAGATCGTCGTGACATACCCCCGTTTCCGTTTTGCCTCCCTTCTTTGCGCCTTGCTGGTCCTGGCCGGGCCGGCTGGTACACGCGAGATCGGGCTGCTCAACGTGAGCTACGACCCCACCCGCGAGTTCTACCGCGACTACAACGCCGCCTTCGCCGCGCAGTGGAAACAGCAGCACCCACAGGACACCGTCACCGTGGAAACCTCGCACGGCGGCTCTGGCAAGCAGGCGCGCGCGGTGATCGACGGCATCGAGGCCGACGTGGTGACCCTGGCGCTGGCCTACGACGTGGATGCCATCGCGCAGAAGGCCAAGCTGATCGATGCCGATTGGGAAAAGCGCCTGCCCGACAACAGTGCGCCGTACACCTCGACCATCGTATTCCTGGTGCGCAAGGGCAACCCGAAGAACATCCACGACTGGCCGGACTTGCTGCGCTCGGGCGTCGCGGTGGTGACGCCGAACCCGAAGACCTCCGGAGGCGCGCGCTGGAACTATCTGGCCGCCTGGGCGTATGCCGACCACATCTTCAAGGGCGACCGCGAGCGCATCCTGCGCTATATGCAGGCGTTGTTCCGCAACGTGCCGGTGCTGGATACCGGCGCGCGCGGTGCCACCACGACGTTCGTGCAGCGCGGCATCGGCGATGTGTTGCTGGCCTGGGAAAACGAAGCGTTGCTGGCGCGCGAGGAACTGGGCAAGGACAAGTTCGAGATCGTGGTGCCGAAGCTGTCGATCCTGGCCGAGCCGTCGGTGGCGCTGGTGGACAAGAACGTCGACAAGCATGGCACCCGCGAGGTGGCCGAAGCCTACCTGCGCGATCTGTATGCGCCCGAAGGGCAGAAGCTGGCAGCCAGGCATTTTTATCGCCCGCGGCATCCCGAATTTGCCGATGCGGCCGACATGGCGCGGTTTCCGGACATCAAGCTGGTGACCATCCAGCAGGCGTTCGGCTCGTGGGAGAAGGCGCAGCAGGAGCACTTCGCCGACGGTGGCGTGTTCGACCAGATCCAGGCCAACAAGTAGGCGATGTCGATGTCGGTTGCACCCCACCCAGCGCCGTCATCGCGCCGACGCGTGATGCCGGGGCTGGGCCTGAGTCTGGGAATCACCCTGACCTGGCTTGGCCTGATCGTGCTGATCCCGCTGCTGGGCATCTTCATCAAGACCAGCGGGTTGGGTTGGGAAGGCGTGTGGAAGGTCTGGAGCGAGCCGCGCGTGCTATCGGCGCTGCGGGTGAGCTTCGGCACCGCGTTTGCGGCCGGCGCCTTCAACGCAGTGATGGGGACCTGGGTGGCGTGGGTCTTCGTGCGCTACAGGTTCCCGGGCAAGCGTTTTTTCGATGCGGTGATCGATCTGCCGTTCGCGTTACCCACAGCGGTGGCCGGCATTGCGCTGACTGCACTGTATGGCGGCAACGGGTGGGTAGGGCGCTGGCTGGAGGCGATCGGGATCAAGGTGGCCTATACGCAGCTGGGTATCGTGCTGGCGTTGGTCTTCGTGGGCCTGCCTTTCGTGGTGCGGGTGGTGCAGCCAGTGCTGGCCGAGAGCGATCGTGAAATGGAGGCTGCCGCCGCCACGTTGGGTGCCTCGCGCTGGCAGACCGTATGGCGGGTGGTGCTGCCGGGGCTGTGGCCGGCAGTCCTGACCGGCTTTGCGCTGGCGTTTGCGCGCGGCGTGGGGGAGTACGGCTCGGTGATCTTCATTGCCGGCAACCTGCCCAATTCCACCGAGATCGCGCCGCTGCTGATCACCATCCGGCTGGAAGAATTCGACTACGCCGGCGCCACAGCCATTGCCGCGGCCATGTTGTTGCTGTCGTTCGTGATCTTGCTGGTAGTCAATACGCTGCAGGCACGGCTGCTGCGCTATCAACGGAGGCCCGTATGAACGATGCCGTTTCATCGCTGCCTTCCATGTTGCCGACCCATGCCATGACCCAGCAGGCGCGTCGCATCAGCGATTCGGCCACCAACGAGCCGCGTTGGGTGCAATGGCTGATGATCCTGGGGGCCGTGCTGTTTCTGCTGGCGTTCTTACTGCTGCCGCTGGTGCTGGTATTCGCCGAGGCATTGCGTGGCGGTTGGGAAACCTTCCTGCGCGCGGTGGTCGACCCTGACGCGTTGTCGGCGATCAAGCTGACCTTGCTGGTGACCGCAATCGTGCTGCCGTTGAATCTGGTATTCGGCGTGGCCGCTGCGTGGGCCATCAGCAAGCATCAGTTCTGGGGCAAACGTCTGCTGGTCAGCCTGATCGACCTGCCGTTTTCGGTGTCGCCGGTAGTGGCGGGCCTGATCTTCGTGCTGATCTTCGGCCGCAGCGGCTGGGCCTGGCCGTTGATCGACGAAGGCTGGCATGTGCAGCTGCCGGCGCTGGGCGATTTTGTAATCCAGCTGCCGCGGATCGTGTTCGCGTTACCGGGCATCGTGCTGGCGACCACGTTCGTGACATTCCCCTTCATTGCGCGCGAATTGATGCCGCTGATGGAGCAGCAAGGCAGCGACGAGGAACTGGCGGCATTGAGCCTGGGCGCGAACGGCTGGCAGATGTTCTGGCGGGTGACGTTGCCCAATATCCGTTGGGGCCTGTTGTACGGCGTGCTGTTGTGCGCGGCGCGTGCGATGGGCGAGTTCGGTGCGGTGTCGGTGGTGTCCGGGCATATCCGTGGACGCACCAATACGCTGCCGCTGCATGTGGAAATTCTCTACAACGAATATGCCTACAGCGCTGCGTTTGCGTGCGCGTCGCTGCTGGCATTGACCGCGCTGCTGACCTTGGCGCTGAAGACGTATCTGGAATGGCGACACGGCGATTCGCTGGCCGCCAACCACCGCCACTGAGGTGACCATGGGCATCCGCATTCACCGCCTGCGCAAGCAGTTCGAGACCTTTACCGCGCTGGACGACATCAACCTGGAAGTGCGCCAGGGCGAGTTGCTGGCCTTGCTTGGGCCCTCCGGTTCGGGCAAGACCACGCTGCTGCGGATCATGGCCGGGCTGGAGCATGCCGATGGCGGCCAGGTGCTGTTCGGTGACGAAGATGCCACCCGCATGAGCGTGCAATCGCGCCGGGTCGGCTTCGTGTTCCAGCACTACGCACTGTTCAAGCACATGGACGTGTTCGAGAACATCGCATTCGGCTTGCGGGTGCGCCGCGGCAACGAACGTTGGGCCGAAGCGCGCATCCGTGCGCGCGTGGAAGAGCTGTTGGCGCTGGTGCAACTGCAGGGGCTGGAACAGCGGTATCCCACCCAACTCTCCGGCGGCCAGCGGCAGCGCGTGGCGCTGGCGCGCGCGCTGGCGATCGAACCGCGCGTGCTATTGCTGGACGAGCCATTCGGTGCGCTGGATGCGCAGGTGCGCCGCGACCTGCGCCGTTGGCTGCGCGAGTTGCACGAACGTACCGGCCTGACCACGGTCTTCGTCACCCATGACCAGGAAGAAGCACTGGAACTGGCCGACCGCGTGGCCATTCTCAACCGCGGGCGCATCGAGCAACTCGACACGCCGGCGATGATCTACGACAAGCCGGCCTCGCCCTTCGTGTATTCGTTCGTGGGCGCGGTGAACCGTATTCCCGGGGTGCTGGCGCAGGGGCAGATCCAGGTTGCTGGGCACGCACTGCCCCTGGCCAATGCCGCGCTGGCTGCAGGGCCGGTGGAGGTGTATGTGCGGCCGGAAGATCTGGTGCCCGACGAGGCAGGCTGGCCGGCGACGGTGGCGTGGTCGCAGCGCAGCGGCCCACGCCTGCGGCTGCGCGCAACGCTGGAACCGGCGGGCAACGAGGTGGAAGTGGAACTGCCGGCCTCGGCCGGCAGCTTTCAACCGGGGCAGCAAGTGCGCCTGGCAGCACGGCAGTACGGGATATTTCCTGCGAAAGCAGGCGCCGGCTGAGATCGGTGAGCATGTAAGGGGATGTGCGAGGCGCGTTTCGCCTTTGCTGTGACCAATCCCCCCAATGCCCGATTTCAACCCTGGACATCAAGAATCGGCGCACGCGGTCGATGACATCGACACCTGATTCGCGCATGGGCTCTTGAGTGTGTGCGCTGGATCAAGCGAACGCGACTTTCATGTTGCGCTGCAATGACAGTTGGACTAATAAGTCCTTGCAGCCTCGCTTCGCGCCATCCCACCGTTCATCGCTCCAGGAGATGCCCATGAAGTCGTCCCCGCTCGCTTGTTGTCTGTCGTTCCTGCTACTAGGCGTTGCACCGCTTGCGCAGGCGCAGGACGAAGATGCGTCCACATCGCCGTTCAGTGGCACCTTTGCGGTGACCAGCGATTACCTGTTCCGTGGTATTTCGCAGACAAACGAAGAGCCTGCGTTTCAGGCCGGTTTGACCTACAAGACGCCATTCGGGTTGTACCTGGGGACCTGGACATCCAACGTCGATTTCGGCGCTGGCGATCCGGATTGGGAAGTGGATGGTTTCGTCGGCTACAACACCGACCTGGGCACCCGCTGGAACTTCGACGTCATGATCAACCGCTATCAGTACCTGGGAGCGGGCGCATCCAACTATGCCGAGTTGATCACCAAGACCACATTCTTGAAGACCTATAGCGTGACGGTCGCCTACACCGACGATCTCTACGGCAGCAAGACCGATGGCTATTACTACGCCTTCGATGCCAATTGGACGTTGCCGTACGACTTTACGTTCGGCGCGCACGCAGGGCACAGCGTCTACACCTCGTCGCTGAGTCAGGTGGACCACGACTACAACGATTTCGGCGTCAACGTCGGCAAGACCTTCGGCCCGTTGGGTTTGAGCGTGGGGTATTACGACACCAGCAAAGCCGCCGAATTCGGCTTCGGGCGTCAGAATTCGCAGAACCATCTGGTGGCGACGGCGACCGTCACCTGGCCGTGATGGCGATGACTGAAGCAGCTCTGACAACGCGCAGGATCGTCGTCATGCGGGAAGCGTCGACACACTGAGTCTTTCGGCTCTGCATCCAGACTGGGTCAAGACTCGAGGCTTGGCTGGATTGTTTTTTTGAATGACTGCAGCCTGCGGATCGATCACGTGCGCAGCGGCCGATCTGCGGATCTTCGGCAGGGGGCTTGCCCCCTCACCATGGCGGGACACGCTGCAAGTACATCCTTGTCAGCGCCTTGGCGGCATCCGTGCCGCCAAGGGTCCGGCGACGGTAGCGGGCAAGCACCAGTTGAGATGACCGGTGCGTAGAGTTCAAACGAAGCAGTCAGCAAATGATCTACTGCAGTGTGTTGCTCTTCGTGAAAGTGGCCAGTATTCGATCTGCCGCGGTGTGCTCGTCTTCGATGGATCCAACAGCAAATTATTTGGTGCGGTGTCCTTGTCGATTGCGGGACCGTTGGCGGCATGGATGCCGCCATCGAGCCCACATGGACGTGCTTGCGGCGTGTCCCGTGAGCGGCGAGGCGCCGCGCCCTCGACCCACGAGGCGTTTATCCAGCCCCTAGCCGACCCCGCGTCTGTTGAGATGCTTCGCTAGCTCCTGAAAAAATCGCTCGCCGCATTCGTCAGCATGTGTAGGTCAGAAAACGCGAAAGGCGCCTCGCGGCGCCTTTCGCATATCTGCAGTGTCAGTCGATCAATTCCAGCTCAGCACGACCTTGCCGGCCTTGCCTTCTTCCATCAGGTCGAAGCCCTTCTGGAAGTCGTCGATCGGCAGCTGATGGGTCAGCACCTTGTGCAGCGGAAAACCCGACAGCACCAGCTGCGTCATCTTGTACCAGGTCTCGTACATCTTGCGGCCGTAGATGCCTTGCACGGTGAGGCCCTTGAAGATGATCTTGTCCCAGTCGCAACCGGCCCCACGCGGCATGATGCCGAGCATGGCGATCTTGCCGCCGTGGTACATGCAGTCGAGCATGTCGTTGAACGCGCGCGGGTTGCCGCTCATTTCCAGGCCCACGTCGAAGCCTTCCATGTGCAGGTCCTTCATCACCTCTTTCAGCGAGGTGTTGGCGACGTTGACCACGCGCGTGGCACCCATGTCGGCCGCCAGCTTGAGGCGAAAATCGTTGACATCGGTGACCACCACATTGCGCGCACCGATGTGCTTGCAGATGCCGGCCGCAATGATGCCGATCGGGCCGGCGCCGGTGATCAGCACGTCCTCGCCGATGACGTCGAATTCAAGCGCGCAATGCGCAGCATTGCCGTAGGGGTCGAAGAACGCGGCAAGCTCGGACGGAATCTGGTCCGGGATCGGCCACAGGTTGCTGGCCGGCATCACCATGTATTCGGCGAAAGCGCCGTTGACGTTGACACCGATCCCGACCGTGTTGGGGCACAGGTGCGGACGGCCGCCACGGCAGTTGCGGCAATGGCCGCACACGATATGGCCTTCGGCCGACACGCGCTGGCCGACCTGATAACCGGTCACTGCCGAACCGAGCTCGGCCACCCGGCCGACGAATTCATGACCGATGGTCAGGCCCGGCTTGATGGTGCGTTGGCTCCACTCGTCCCACAGGTAGATGTGCAGGTCGGTGCCGCAAATGGCGGTCTTTTCCAGCTTGATCAATACCTCGTTGGGGCCGGGCGTCGGCACCGGCACCTGCTCCAGCCAGATGCCCTTGTTCGCTTCGCGCTTGACCAGCGCCTTCATCGTCTGCGCCATCTGGCGGAACCTGCTGAGTGAAAGTAAGTCGGCGATTATAGGCGGGGGCCAGGCGGATGCATGTGGCGGTGCACGAGCAATGGTCCCGGCGCAGTCTGGGCCGGGTGGTGGTGGTGATGGGGCGGTTGGCGGAGAGGATGCGTCTGTTGCCGGGCGTTGCCCCCATCCGCCCTTCGGGCACCTTCCCCCGCAGGCGGGGGAAGCGCAGGGAAGCCGAGCGACAGGGAAGTGGAGCTACAAGGAAGTCGGCAAGCAGGGAAGGTGAGAAGCAGGGACGTCGATAAGGAGGGAGGCCGCTGTGCAAGACCGGCCACCGCTTGGGGGAGGCAAAGGAAAAGCGGAGAAGGCAAAAAGTAGATGAGGCCGAGAACGGCAAGGAAGACAGAAAGCAGGTGAGGCGAGACACGATAAGCCGAGCAAGCGCGAAGCTATGTGAACGGGCGCCGCGGACCGGCTTGAGGCGTCAAGACGCCGCCGGCCTGCCTTCTCCCGCGCGCGGGAGAAGGTGGCGCGTAGCGCCGGATGAGGGCGCTTTCAGATGATGCAGCGCTACTTAGAACTTCACATCCAGGCTCATGAAGTACTGCCGCGGTGCGCCGACCACCATGGTCTGGTTGTAGCCATCCGGATCGGAGGCGACGTAGCCGTTGGTGCCGGTGCTGGCGAAGTAGCGCTTGTCGGTGAGATTGCTGATGTTGAGCGCCAGCGCCACATCCGCCACCCCGCCGACACGCCCGAAGTCGTACCGCGCCCCGGCATTGAACAGCCAGTAGGACGGCACCTGCGAATCGTTGAGGAAGGTGATGTAGCGCTTGTCCACGTACTTGCCGTCCAGATCCAGACGCAGGTTGCCGATCTGGTAGCTGGCGCTGGAAGAGAACATCAACGCCGGGATGCCCACCACGTCCTTGCCGGAGGTGGCGACCACGCCGTTGTTGAGGTAATCGTCCTGGTAACGCGAGCGATTCCACGACAACGAGTTCAACCAGCTCAGCCCTTCGGTCGGGCGCCACATCAGCGCCAGATCCGCACCGGCGCTGTGCACCGCGCCAACGTTGCTCAGGATCGCCGCGCAGGTCTGCACCGCGGTGCACGGCGAGGTGGTCAGCAGGCGGTTGGAGAACTTGGTGAAGTAGGCGTCGGCCGAGAGCTGGAACTGCTCGTCCTGCACGCGGTAGCCCACCTGCACGGTCTGCGATTGTTCCGGCTCCAGCGTGGAGCGGCTACGGTCGAAGGCGGCCTGCGAGGTGGCGAACGGGGTGAAGCCGAACGCCGCGATGTTCTTGCTGTAGGACGCGTACAGGTCCTGGCGTTCGTCGAGCTTGTAGTTGATACCCACCTGCGGCAGGAAATTGTCTTCGGCGCGAATGCGGCCCTGTGCCAGCGCGGTGGTCGGCACCAGCGATTGCGCGCGCGTCGTGGTGTTGAGCGCTTTTGCGCCGTAATTCAGGGTCAGGCGATCATCGAGCAGGCGCACGGTGTCCTGCAGATACAACATGCGGGTTTGCGTGGTGTAGCGCTGCAGGAAGTCGCGACGGAACGGGGTCTGTGCGTCGTACACGTTGTAGAGCGAGGTGTAACCTTCGTTGCCGAGCGCGAAGTAGTTGCGGCCCTGCGTGGTGCGCGCGTTTTCTGCCCATGCGCCCACCTCCAGATCATGATTGCCCCACGACCATTTCAATGCGGTGGTGCCGCCGAAGCGATCCAGGCCGTAGTCGGTGGTGCGCATCGACAACGGAACCTGTGCAGAGGTGGGCACATACGGTGTCACCCATTGGCCTTCGCCACGATTGCCGTGGTAATAGCCGCTGGCATCGAGTGTGGCGCCGCCGAAGACAAACGTGCCCGACAGGCCTGCCAGGTTGTCGCGACGCAGTCCGCCGCCGGCGTAATAACTGGCATCGAGCCAGCTGTAGTCGCTGGGCAGACCGGCCAGCGATTGCGGGTAGCCGTTGGCCACGCCGCTGATGGCGCCGGTGTTCTGGTAGGCGCGCGCCATCTGCACGGCGGTGGCCCAATCCGGTTGCAGGTAATCGTAGTCCCAGCCGAGCACGCGCTGGCTGGTCAACGACAGATCCATGTAGTCGTATTCCTTGCGCCGCGAGGTATCGACGAACAGGCTCAGGCGGTTGCCGTCGCCCCACTGGTACACCGTCTTGAGATTGGCCTGTTCGGATGTCTGATCACCATAGCCCTTCCACTTGTCGGTGCTGGCATTGGCGTACGACAGATACGCCGACAGCCCATCGCGATCGCCGGTGTCGGCGCGCACGAAGGTGCGGCGCGTCGCATCGCTACCCACCGTCTGCACCAATCGTGCGCCGGGTGTGGTCTGTGGGTCGGCCGAGTAGAACTGCATGGTGCCGCCGAGATTGGTGTTGGAGGCGGTGCCGAGCGCGCCTGCCCCTTGCGCAATCTCTACCGAACCGAGGTTTTCCGAAATGATGGCGCGCGTGATGTGCAGGCCATTGGTCACGCCATAGCTCATGTTGCCCAGTGGAATGCCATCGAGCGTGTAACCCAGGCGGCTTTGGTCGAAGCCATGCAGGGTCACCTGCGTGGACCATTCGTAGGTGCCGAATGGATCGGCGGACTGGAACTGCACCCCAGGCAGTTTTTCCACCGCCTTGAACGCGCTGCTACCGGGCGTCAGCTGCTCGATGTCCTGCTGGCTGATGCGTTGCACCTGGCGGGTGCTGCCTTGTGACACCACGTTGATTGCATCCAGTTGCGTTGCATTGGCGGCGTCGGCCACAGGGGTGGCTGCCTCCGCTGCCGGAGCAACGGCAACCGGGTCAGCCGGCGAGGCGGCCTGCGAAACGACGGGAAGCAGCGTTGCCAGGGCAAGCGCCAGCGGAGTGACATGAAAGCGACGAGCGGAAGTCATGGGGGAGTCCTGTTCGGCCACGGCTGAGGGCGGACGCACGGTGCAAAGCCGGCGTTTCGCGACGCAGGGTGTCAACGGCTCATGAAACATTGATGACGGTCGCTGTCGCAAAACTGTCGTGCTCGCCCGCTATACGTGTGGTGTCCAGCCGCGCTGCGCGGTGACAAAAGCACTACTTTTTTGCAGGTTCTGCCGCCATGACGTCTTCCTCTTCGCGTCGCGATTTCCTCAAGCGCGTCGCTGCGCTCACTGCTGCCGGCGCCTTGCCGTCTTCGATCGGCCGTGCGCTCGCTCTGCCGGCCAACGCGCGGACCGGCACGTTGCGCGATCTCGAACATGTGTTGATCCTGATGCAGGAAAACCGCTCGTTCGATCATTATTTCGGCGCGCTACGCGGCGTGCGTGGCTTTGGCGATCCGCGCGCGCTGCAACTGCGCGATGGCCATCCGGTATGGAGTCAACCCACGTCCGATGGACGACGCTTGCTGCCGTTCGCGTTCGATTCGCAACATACCTGCGCGCCGTTGATCAAGAGTCTGGATCATTCCTGGAAGGCCGGTCACGGGCAGGACCCGGCACGCTGGGCCGAATACGATGCATGGGTACCGTGCAAGGGCGAATTGACGATGGGGTACTTCCAGCGTCACGACATCCCGTACTACCACGCGCTTGCCGACGCGTTCACCATCTGCGATGGCTATTACTGCTCGCTGCACGGGCCGACCAACCCCAATCGCATGTATCTGTTCACCGGTACCAGCGGCCCGAGCGTGGGCAACGTCGGCGCGCAGGCGGTGACCAATGACGACGATGGCAACTGGACCGCCGACATGGCGCGCGACAAGCCCGGCTACGCAGCACTGCAATGGACCACGTACGCGCAGCGCTTGCAGGCTGCCGGCGTGGACTGGCGCGTGTATCAGGAATACGACAACTTCGGCTGCAACTCGCTGGCATATTTTTCGCACTATCGCGATCTGCGCACCGACGACGAACGGTACCGGCGTGCACGTGCGTGTGTGCCCGGTTCCACCGCGGCCAACGCCGCCACCACCCAGGCCGAGCATCTGGTTGCCGCGATCGCTGCCGATGTGCAGGCCAATCGCCTGCCGCAGGTGTCGTGGGTCATCCCGCCCACCGCGTATTGCGAACACCCCGAAGCGCCGCCTGCCTATGGCGAGTCGCTGGTGGCGCGTCTGATCGATGCGCTCACTGCCAATCCAGAGGTGTGGGCCAAGACGGCGCTGATCATCAATTACGACGAGAACGACGGCTTCTTCGATCACGTGCCCGCGCCGTTGCCGGCATTGGACGCACGCATGGGGCGCAGCAATGTCGACACGCGTGGCGAGGTCTACGATGGCGTGCCGATCGGCCTGGGCATTCGCGTGCCGATGCTGGTGATCTCGCCGTGGACGCGTGGTGGCTGGGTCAACTCGCAGGTGTTCGATCACACCTCGGTCCTGCGTCTGCTGGAACGCCGCTTCGGCGTGGCCGAACCGAACATCAGCCCGTGGCGGCGTGCGGTCAGCGGCGATCTCACCAGCGTGTTCGACTTCCGCAAGCCGGACGATTCGGCGTTGAGCGCGTTGCCGTCGGTCGACGACTATCGCGCACGTACCGCTGCCTTGCGCGACAAGCCGCTACCGTCTGCGCCTGCCGCCGCGACGATGCCGCGGCAGGAACCGGGGCAACGGCCGGCGCGCGCATTGCCGTATGCCTTGCAGGTGCATGCACGCGTACAAGAGGGCGCCGCCGTGCAGTTGCAGTTCGTCAACAGCGGCGCGGCAGCGGCGGCGTTCAATGTCTACAGCAGCGCGGCCAGTGGCGGCCCCTGGTATTACACCGTGCTGCCCGGCACGCAGTTGGACGATGCGCCGGTTGGGGCCACGCACAAGGGTGCGTACGCGTTGCGCGTGCACGGGCCCAATGGCTTCTTGCGCGAGTTCGCCGGGCAGGTGCCAAGTGCCTCTGCGCCCTCGGCAGCGCCATGGGTGGAGGCGCGACAGGAGGGCGACGCCTTGGTGCTGGAAATCGGCAATGCCGGGCAGCACGCCTGCACCGTGCAACTGCGTGCGCTGGACTATGCAGACCCAGGTACGCGTACCTTGCCGCTGGCTGCAGGCCAGCGCGAGACCATTCGCCTGGCGCTTGCCGCCAGCAATCACTGGTACGACCTGGTGGTGGAGCAACCGGGCAGCGCCTTCCGCCGCCGGCTGGCCGGGCATCTGGAAACCGGCAGACCCAGCCGCAGCGACCCCGCGTTCGGTCGCGTCTAGGCCGGCGCTCGGCCGCGGTACGCTGCAGGCGAATCCGCTGGCGCCTACTGCGCGGCAAACGGGCGCGCGCGGAGAGCACGCGCCGACCCTGCCATCGGTCATGGGTTTGCCAGCGAATGTTGGCGTTACACTGTAACGAAAATAACCCGTGGGGCTGTCGATGCGTCCAAACCTGTTCGCTGTTTCCGTGCTGGCCACGCTGGCTGTCGTTTCGTCTGCACAGGCGGGCGAGGGGATGTGGGTTCCACAACAACTGCCCGAGATCGCCGGGCCCCTCCAGCAAGCAGGCTTGCGGCTTT
The DNA here is from genome assembly GCF_008639345.1 of Xanthomonas phaseoli pv. dieffenbachiae. Lineage (NCBI taxonomy): Bacteria > Pseudomonadati > Pseudomonadota > Gammaproteobacteria > Lysobacterales > Lysobacteraceae > Xanthomonas > Xanthomonas phaseoli. The sequence continues at coordinate 1,029,107 of NZ_CP041380.1, forward strand.
CGCCGCAGCAGCTGGCCGACCTGACTGGCGATCCGATGGGCGCGGTGGTCGCCCTGGGTGGTTGCACCGCCAGCTTCGTCTCGCCGCAGGGGCTGGTCGTCACCAACCACCACTGTGCCTATGGCGCGATCCAGCTCAACTCCACCGCGCAAAAGAACCTGATCAAGGACGGGTTCAACGCCGCACGCCCAGCCGACGAGCTCAGCGCCGGTCCCAGTGCGCGTATCTACGTGCTCGATGCCATTACCGACGTCACGGCACCGGCAAAGGCAGCGATGGCCACTGCAGGCGAGGACGCGCTCAAGCGCACGCTGGCCCTGGAGGATTTCAGCAAGCAGCAGATCGCCTCCTGCGAAGCGCAGCCGGGTTACCGCTGCCAGTTCTTCAGTTTTACCGGGGGCAACGCCTACCGGTTGTTCAAGAACCTGGAAATCAAGGATGTGCGCCTGGTCTACGCACCGCCCGGCAGCGTGGGCAAGTTCGGCGGCGACATCGACAACTGGATGTGGCCGCGCCATACCGGCGATTTCTCGTTCTATCGCGCCTATGTAGGCAAGGACGGCAAGCCTGCCGCCTACGCAAAGGACAATGTGCCCTACCAGCCCAAGCACTTCCTGAAATTCGCCGACCAGCCGCTGGGCGCCGGCGACTTCGTGATGGTGGCCGGCTATCCGGGCCGCACCAATCGCTACGCGCTGGCCGCCGAATTCGACAACACGGCCAATTGGACCTACCCGGTGGTCGGCCAGCAGTTGAAGGACGTGATCGGCCTGATCGAACAGGCAGGCAAGCACGATCCCGACATCCAGGTGAAATACGCCAGCACCGTCGCCAGCCTCAATAACTCCGCCAAGAACTTCGATGGGCAACTGGAAGGTTTCAAGCGCATCAATGCGCAGGCCACCAAGCAGGCCGACGAAGCGGCGGTGCTGGCCTGGCTCAAGGGGCAGGGTGCGGGCGGGCGCAACGCGCTTGCCGCGCACGACACCTTGGTCAAGCTGCTCAAGCAGACCCAGGCCACGCAACAGCGCGACTTCGTGCTGCGCCAGTTCGACTCCACCGGAACGGTGGGCGCCGCAGTAACGCTGTACCGGCTGGCGCTGGAGCGTGCCAAGCCCAATGCGCAACGCGAATCCGGGTACCAGGACCGCGACCTGCCGTCGATCGAAGCGACGATGAAGCAGATGGAGCGCCGTTACGTGCCGGCCATGGATCGTCAGCTGCAACAGTACTGGCTCAGCCAGTATCTGAAGCTGCCGGCCACCCAGCGCATCGCCGCGCTGGACCAGTGGTTGGGCGGTCGCGATGTGGCGGCCGTGCAGGCGGCCGTGGGCAAGCTCGATGGCACGGTGTTGGGAAGCACGCAAGCGCGGCTGACGTGGCTTGCCGCCGACCGGGCCGCCTTTGAAACCAGCACCGATCCGGCGATCCAGTACGCCGTGGCGGTAACCCCGGCCCTGTTGCAGATCGAGCGCGAAGACAAACTGCGTACCGGCGAGCAGCTCAAGGCGCGGCCGGTGTATCTGCAAGCCCTGGCCGACTACAAGAAGAGCCGGGGCGAGGCGGTCTACCCGGATGCCAACCTGTCGCTGCGCATCACCTTCGGCAACGTCAAGGGTTACGTCCCGAAAGACGGAGTGGCCTACACACCGTTCACCACCTTGGAAGGGGTGGCCGCCAAGGAGACCGGCGCCGATCCGTTCGATTCGCCCAAGGCCCTGCTGGATGCGGTCAAGGCCAGGCGCTACGCCGGGCTGGAGGACAAACGCCTGGGCTCGGTGCCAGTCAATTTCCTGTCGGACCTGGACATCACCGGCGGCAACTCCGGTTCGCCGGTGATGGACGCGCAGGGCAAGCTGGTCGGCCTGGCGTTCGACGGAAATTGGGAATCGGTGAGCAGCAACTGGATCTTCGACCCGGCCATGACCCGCATGATTGCCGTGGACAGCCGCTATCTGCGTTGGATCATGACCGAGGTCGCTCCGGCGCCACAGCTGTTGCAGGAGCTCGGCGTGCGCTGACGCGGGCGGCCGGCGCGGGGGCGGCAGGGGTTATCATGCGGTCCCGTTTCGCTGCGGCGAGCGGGCCCCTCCCCCAAGGAACTCCCAGCGCATGCGCATCCTGCTTGCTCGTCACGGCGAGACGCCGTGGAACGCCGAAGGCCGTTACCAGGGCCAGATCGATATTCCGCTTTCGCGAGTCGGCGAAGGCCAGGCGCGCGCATTGGGCGAACGGTTGCACACGCTGCAGATCGACCGCGCGGTGGCATCGCCGTTGTCGCGCGCGCAGGCCACTGCTAAGGCCGCATTGGGCGCTGCGCGCGCAGTGCTGCTGCAGACCGATGCCGACCTGCAGGAAATTGCACACGGCGAATGGGAAGGCCTGCTGGCCAGCGAGATCAACGACAAGGACCCGGCACGTCTGCGCGCCTGGCGCGAAGAGCCCGATACGGTGTTGATGCCGGGTGGCGAATCGCTGCGTCAGGTGCTCGATCGCAGCTGGCGCGGCCTGGTGCGCGCCGCCGATGGGCTGGGCGCGGACGGCACCTTGCTGGTGGTTGCGCACGATGCGGTCAATCGGGTGATCCTGTGCAAGATCCTGGGCCTGCCGTTGTCCAAGCTGTGGAGCTTCCGACAGGCCCCGACCACGCTGAACCTGCTCGAAGGCGATGACGTAGAGCATCTTGAAGTGGTACGCCTCAACGACTGTGCGCACCACACACCGTTCTTTGGTGAGGCAAAGCATCGGGCGTTATAGCGTCTGGCAACGTCAGCGCAGGTCTACCAGGACGGAGACGAGTCATCATGGACATGTCGCGGTTCAAAGAAAGATTGTGGCCGGTATGCCTCTTTCTGACATTCTTGTTTTTTCTGCAGGTCCACTATTTCAGGTTTCTTCCGCCAACGAATGCATTGATCGATCTGACCTTTGTGGTCGCATGTGTTGCAGCTGCGATGTTTTTTTCCTTGTTGCTGTGGGCCAATGCAACTGGCCGGCTTCAACGTCAGATCGAAGCACATGGTGCCGGCAGCGTCATGTTCCGGTGGTCGTTGCTGGGCATCGTCATTGCGATGCTGGGATGGTCATTGATCCTCAGACTCGGTCCCTGGGTATGGACAGAAGTCTTTGGCGATGTGTACTCAGAAGATGTCTTGATCCGCTCGGCTTCTGGGAGTTTGCTCTGCCCGCATGCGGTAACGGTGGACCCCATGCCGCGTGGAGCCCCGCAACGGCTTTGTCTGCTGGCTGGTGAAGTTCCTGATTTGGGTGACGGATATGTACAGGCAGTGATCGAGGGGAAACGCTCAGCTGCTGGCTCTACAGTGCGCAATCTTCATCTCAATGCCACCCATCAGTGATTGGGTAGTGATGCGCGTCCTGACGGATGGCGTGATGTGGTTGCTCAAGTGATGGCGTGCGATCTAGTGACGGTATTCGCGATATACGGTGTACCGTTATTATTGGGCTTATTATGCTTGTTGCTGCTATGCAGGCTGCTGCCATGGCTGTTCACCGTGGTGGTGGGCGAGTCATACGAAACGACATACGTGATGCAGGCGCATCACCAATATGATCGCAAGCTTTGCGAATACCGATTAACTGGTGGGCCGATGGAAGGTGCCGTGCCAGGCTATCTCTGCATCAATGAGTCGTCTTATCGGCGCCATCTGGAGCAACCGGTGCAGGTGTTATTGACCGGCCAGCGGTCTGTGCTGGGCGTGCGGATTAAAGGGATTTACGAGAATGAACCACGCAACACCAGGGTTCGAACTCGGATAGCGCTTGGCGTGGTCGGCAGTCACGTGGAAGTGCATGCACGGTTTTTCATCGGGCCTCAGCCATCGCTTTGCTGATAAATTGTGCGCTGCATTGGCGATAATGCTCCCCAATACGCATGAAGTCAGGTAACCCCGTGCCCACTCCCAGCACACTTTCCGACTGGCTCGCCTACATCGAGCAGCAGCATCCCAGCAGCATCGCGATGGGGTTGGAGCGTGTGCGCGAAGTGGCCGCGCGCTTGCAGATCGCCGCGCCGGCCAAGCACGTCATCGTCGTGGGCGGGACCAATGGCAAGGGCTCGACCGTGGCCTTCATCGAGTCGATCGGTCGCGCCGCCGGCTGGAAGGTGGGTGCCTACACCTCGCCGCATTTGCTGCGCTACAACGAGCGCGTGCGTATCGATGGCGAAGAGGCCAGCGACGCGCAGCTGGCCGCGGCGTTTGCGGCGGTCGAAGCAGCGCGCGGCGACACGGCGTTGACCTATTTCGAGTTCGGCACCCTGGCGGCGCTATGGTTGTTCCAGCAGTCCGCGCTGGAGTTGGCGGTGCTGGAAATCGGCCTGGGCGGGCGCCTGGATGCGGTGAACATCGTCGATTCGGATGTGGCGGTGATCACCACCGTGGATATCGACCACACCGACTGGCTGGGCGAAGACCGCGAGGCCATCGGCACCGAGAAGGCCGGGATCATCCGCGCCTGGAAGCCGGTGGTGCTGGGCGAGATCGACCCGCCGTCCAGTGTGCTGCGTCGCGCCTACCAGCTCGGTGCCAATGCAATCCGTGCCGGTAGCGATTATTTCTTCGAGCCGATCGACACACAGCACGCCGAGAGCCCGCGAGCCGATGCGCCGCAGTGGCGCTGGCGCGATGTGGCCGTGACGCTGGAACTGCCGATGCCGGCACTGCACGCGCCGGTGCAGCTGGCCAACGCCGCTGCCGCGATCGCCGCATTGCAGGCACTGCCGGTGGACGTGCCCGGCGCGGCCTGGGCACAGGGCATCGGCAACGCGCACGTGGCCGGACGACTGCAGCGGCTTGAGGTCGATGGCGTGCAGATATTGCTGGACGTCGGCCATAACCCGCAGGCCGCGCGCGCGCTGGCCGCCGCGCTCGGTGCGCAGGCGCATGCCGGCAGCACCTATGCGATCTACGCCGCATTGGCCGACAAGGATGTGCTGGGCGTGGTGGAGGCAGTCGCTGCGCAGATCGACCACTGGGCGCTGGCGGGGCTGGAAGGCGCACGCGGCCAATCGGCGCAGGCGTTGCAGGCCCGGCTGCAAGGCAGTGCCGCCGCGCAGGCGCCGTGTCATCGCGATGTTGCCGGCGCAGTGCACGCGGTCCTGGACGCGGCCAGCCCCGGCGACCGCGTGCTGGTGTTAGGCTCGTTTCACACCGTGGCCGACGCGCTTGACGCACTTCATTCAGCCCGCTGAGGTCGTCGGGGTGGCGCCGGCCTTATAATCGCCGCGGCACCCCGCCACGCCGCCTCTCGTCTCTTCCGTGGATACTGCTCTGAAACAGCGACTGATTGGCGCCATCGTTCTGGTGGCGCTTGCCGTGATCTTCCTGCCGATGCTGGTCAAGGGCCCCGCGCCGTCGAGCGGTGTGGCCGATGTGCCGCTCGAGGCGCCCGCAGCGCCCGCCAATGGCGAGTTCGAAACCCGCGAATTGCCGCTGGTCACTCCGGGCAATGCACCGGCCGGTGGCGCGCTGGGCATGGCCGGCGCGCCGGCGCCGGTGCAGAACAACTCCGACGCCGCCGATCTGGCCGCTCCATCCAGCACGCCCTCGGCTCCGGAAGTGGCTGCCGGCAACTACGCTGTGAATTTCGGTGCATACGCCACCAGCGCCGACGCCGACGCGGTGATTGCACGGCTCAAGCAGGCGCAGTTGCCCGGTTTCAGCGAAAAGACCCAGATCAACGGCCGCCCGGCCTGGCGCGTGCGCGTGGGGCCGTATGCCGACCAGGCCCAGGCCGAATCGGCCCGGCTGCAGGCAGTGAAGGTGCGCAGCGACGTCAACGCCCAGGTGGTGACGTTGGATGCCAACGCCGCTGCGCCGGCGCCCGTCGCCAGCGCGCCGGTGCCTGCACCTGCTGCCAAACCCGGCAGCAGCGTCGCTGCCGCCGGCACCACCGCACCGACCAAGACCGAAAGCCTGCCGCCGGAGCCCGCCAAACCGGTGGTCGCCGCGCCCAAGCCCGCCGAAGTGGCCAAGCCCGCGCCGACCAAGTCTGAGGTCGCCAAGCCTGCAACCCCTACGCCTGCAGCCGCCAAGCCGGAGCTTGCCGCCAAGCCCGAGCCTGCCAAGCCGGTGGTCACCGCGCCGGCTGCGCCTGCGGCCAGTGCGGTCGGGTTTGCCGTGCAGCTGGGTGCGTTCGGTCGTGCCGAAGACGCCGATGCCTTGCGCGACCGCGTGCGCGCCGCAGGCTTCAGCGCCTTCGTCGAACAGGTGCGGACCGACAAGGGCGCGTTGAACCGTGTGCGTGTCGGCCCGGTCGCCAATCGCAGCGATGCCGAACAGTTGCGTGCCCAGGTGGCAGCCAAGGTCGGTATCTCCGGCATGGTGCGTCCGCATCCGTAATCGCAATGCCGGCCGCAAGCAAGCGCGGCCGCCGCGCAGGTGGCAGCCGCTCGTACACTGCACTACCTGTGGACCGTCACGTGTCTGCCAACTGCCTGCACTGCGTGCCTGCAGCTGCTGGATTTTCGAACGCCTCGCACCCATGGAGGGGAGGGCAATGACGACCGAGCCCAATTGCACTCACGGCGCGCGCGCCACGCGGAGAAGTTGCCCATGATCGACATGGTGCTGGGCGTCATCATTCTGGTGTCGGCCCTGTTGGGCTTGCTGCGTGGCTTTGTCGCGATCGTGGTGGGCACGTTGTCGTGGCTGCTGGCCGGGTGGGCCACCTTCATGTTCGGCGGCGCAGCCGCGCGCTGGCTGGCCGATGGCAAGCATCCGTCTGCGACCGAATCGTTCGGCGGTTACGCCATGGTGTTCGTCGGCGTGCTAATCAGCGTGGCGGTGATTGGCATGGTGATCCGCGCGGGCGTGGATGCGATCAAGCTTGGCGGCACCGACCGCATGCTCGGGTTCGGCCTGGGCGTGGTGCGCGGTGCGTTTCTGGCCAGCGTGCTGGTACTGCTGATGGGCTTCACCCCGCTGCCGCGCGAGCCGGCATGGCGCCAGTCGGTGCTGCTGCCCATGCTGCAGCCGGGCGCGGGCTGGATGCGTGCGCAGCTGCCGGCCTGGCGAATGCCATCGATGGAGATGCCATCAATGGAACTCGGCAACTTGCCCACGGAGTTGGGGAAGTTGCCTTCGGCAGGCGATAATACGGATCTGGGCAAGGCACTTGGCGGTTCCGGGCTGAGCGACACCATCACCCGTGCGCTTGGCAAACCCGGCAAGACGGCTGGCGACGGACGCGATCCGACGCAGGCGATGCCGGCCAACATCGATCCGGCGCAGGTTCGCGGCGGAGAAAGCGACCCGGCTCGGGTCGAATCCCAAGGCCAGGCACGGCCACCTTCACAGTAACGGCGCAAGCCGAAGCGGAGAACGCGCACCATGTGTGGCATCGTCGGTATTGTCGGCAACCAGAACGTCGCCGGGCAGCTGTATGACGGCCTGACCGTCCTGCAGCATCGTGGGCAGGACGCCGCAGGCATCGCCACCGCAGACGGCACGCGCCTGCGCGTGCAGAAGGCCAATGGCCTGGTGCGCGACGTCTTCGACGAAAAGAAGATGGCGGTGCTGGAAGGCCGCGTCGGTATCGCGCATTGCCGCTACCCGACCGCAGGCTCGGAAGGCATGGACGAGGCGCAGCCGTTCTACGTCAATTCGCCCTACGGCATCGCGCTGGCGCACAACGGCAACCTGATCAACACCGAGGCGTTGCGCCAGCAGGTGTTCGAAGCCGACCGCCGCAACATCAACACCGATTCGGACAGCGAAGTGCTGTTGAACGTGTTCGCCTACGAGCTGGACGCGCAGCGCATGCTCACCCCCGAAGCGGCGATCCGTGCGGTGGCCGGCGTGCACCGCCGCTGCAAGGGCGGCTACGCGGTGGTCAGCGTGGTGCTGGGCCTGGGCCTGGTCGCGTTCCGCGACCCGCACGGCATCCGCCCGCTGGTGCTGGGCAAGCGCGAGCATGCCGAAGGCACCGAATACATCGTGTCCTCCGAATCGGCAGCGCTGGATATCCTCGGCTACCAGCGCGTGCGCGATGTGCGCCCGGGTGAAGCGCTGGTGATCACCGCGCGCGGCGAGCTGTTCTCGGAAGTCTGCGCCGCGCCGACCAACAACGCGCCATGCATTTTCGAGTACGTGTATTTCGCGCGTCCCGATTCGATGATCGACAACATCTCGGTGCACAAGGCGCGCATGCGCATGGGCCTGAAGCTGGGCGAAAAGATCCTGCGCCTGCGCCCGGACCATGACATCGACACCATCATTCCGATCCCGGACACCTCGCGCGATGTGGCGCTGGAGATGTCCAACGTGCTCGGCGTGAAATACCGCGAGGGCTTCGTCAAGAATCGCTACGTGGGCCGTACCTTCATCATGCCGGGGCAGGGCGAACGCCAGAAATCGGTACGCCGCAAGCTCAACCCGATCCACCTGGAATTCCGCAACCGCGTGGTGCTGCTGGTGGACGATTCGATCGTGCGCGGCACCACCAGCCGGCAGATCGTGCAGATGGCACGCGATGCCGGCGCACGCAAGGTGTACCTGGCCTCGGCCGCGCCGCCGGTGCGTTACCCCAACATCTACGGCATCGACATGCCGGCGGCCGAAGAACTCATTGCGCATGGCCGCAGCGAGCTGGAAATCCAGGAGTTCCTGGGCTGCGACTGGCTGATCTACCAGGATCTGGAAGACCTGGAAGTGGCGGTGCGCGAAGGCAACCCGGACATCAAGCAGTTCGATTCCTCGTGCTTCAACGGCGAATACATCACCGGCATCGAGCCGGGGTATTTCGAACGCATCCAGCAGCTGCGCTCGGACGATGCCAAGAAGCGTCGCCGCGCCTGAGTCACCGAGGCGCGGCGGCCGCCTGGCCGCGCTGGTAGGCGTGCGGATGGCATCGGCAGGGTGTGGCGACCAAAGCGCTGCAGCCATCCACACGCTCGAGGGTGCGCGCCTGCACAACGGGCAGTGGCCTGCGGCCGAACGCGTGCAAGCGCAATCGGTTTCTGCAGCGCGCCATTGCCTCGTCCGGCCAACGGCATGAGCAGCGATCCGTTCGCAAGCGCGGATCTGTTCGACGCCGCGCGCCTGTGCCTGGACCAGGCCGACCCGCGACAGAAAGTCGCGCTGACCCAGCACTACGCAGCCGCCTTTCGCGAAGGCGTCCTGACGCTCGATCCGGCGGCGCCTGCGCCTGCGCCGATCCGCATGCCAGGCCGTCCGCCGGCGCCACTGCTGGTGCATCCGCGCGACTTGCCGCGCCGTGGACTGGGCACGCCGGAAGGGCGCGCTGCGTTCATTCACGCCATTGCGCACATCGAGCTCAACGCCATCGATCTGGCGTGGGATGCGGTGTACCGCTTTCGCGGGCTTCCCGCGGCGTTCTACGCCGATTGGGTGGCGGTGGCCGACGATGAATCGCGCCACTTCATGTTGCTGCGCGCACGATTGCAGGCGCACGACCACGACTACGGCGATTTCGCCGCGCATAACGGGTTGTGGGAAATGTGCGAGAAGACGGCACACGACGGTCTGGCGCGCATGGCGCTGGTGCCGCGCGTGCTCGAAGCGCGCGGCCTGGACGTGACACCGGCAATGATCGTCAAGCTTCGCTCGCTCGGCGACGCTGCCACGGCCGAAGTGCTCGAAACCATCCTGCGCGAAGAAGTGGCGCACGTGGCCGCCGGCTCGCGTTGGTACCGCTGGTATTGCGAGCAGGCCGGTGTCGAGCCGCGCGCACGGTTCAAGGCGCTGCTGCGCGAATACGCCGGCGGGTATCTGCATGGGCCGTTCAATCTGCAGGCGCGCCTGCTTGCCGGCTTCGACGAGGACGAGCTGGCCGACCTGGTGGAGCAGGCTGGCTGAGCGTGGCCTGCATGTGAGTCGCGAACCTGCGTTGCTGGCCTGCGTCGTGGATCTGACGCCTGCGTGCGCGAATTCCAATGACGCCACACACGCCGCGTCACGCGCCACAGATTGGAGCGCCTCTTCGCGTCATGGCCGATGCGGCGAGCATCGATGCACGCCGTGCCATGCGTGACGACGTGGCGCCGCGCGCCATCTGCACCGACGCCGACGCCGACGCGGTGCGGTGTCGGCAACACAGGCGAGGATCGACACAGCCGATCGCGTGGCGATGCAATCAGGTCCATGTGCATCGATCTGTTTGATCTCGTGGGATCGCCCTGTTGTCTGCGAAGGCGGCTGTGCTCGTTCGACACGCTCGCTAAAAACATGCGCTGTGACTGGGACTGTGCGCTGGTTCCTCTTCCAGAACTGCTGGAATCGCATCCAGGTCTTGGCAAACATCACAGAAACATAATTTTCCGTTGCAACAACTTGCATTCGGTACAGGCACGCGCGCCCTAATGGCGTCCCGGGGGCAGGGGCCCGGTGTTTCACATCCGTAACTTTCATGTCTTAGGAGAGAAAGACGATGAAGTCGAAGTCGATGTGCACCACGGTCGGTCTGATTGCCATGTGCCTGGCCGGCTCGGCCGCCGCTGCCGGCAAACCGTTGTATCAAACCGGCCCTGCGCTGAGCCGCAGTGCCACCGCCACCGCTGCAGCCGAACCTTCGCTGCAACGCCTGTTGAGCGCCCCGTCCACTGCCAACGCGCAAGTGGTTCAGCTCGACGCCGGCGCGGTGACCGCCTCGGAAAAATTGCTGGAGCTGCAGCTGGATGGTCAGGCCATCACAGCCACCCAGGCCAAGGTCGATGCCCTGGAGGGCGGCGACAGCGTGTGGTACGGCAATCTCGGGCCGCGTGCCGGCACCCGCGCGCGCACGCTGTCGGGCGTGGACCCGCTGAACTCGGCCATCTTGGTGCGCAGCGGCGACACCGTGACCGGTACGATTCGCTACGCCGGCAAGCTCTATCGCTTGCGTCCGCTGGCCGATGGCCGCCACGTGCTGGTGCAAGTGGATGAGCAACGCATGCCGCAGGAGCACCCGGCCGACTACAGCCTGCTGCCGAAGTTCGATATGCCCGGCGATGGACGCGTGAGCGCTGCGGCCGCCTCATCAGGTAGCCCGGCTACCATTCGCGTGCTCGTGGTCGCCACCAACAAGGCCGTGACCGCTTACGGCGGCAACATGCAATCGCTGGTGCAACTGGCGGTGGCCGAAGCCAACCAGGGTTACATCAACAGCAACGTGGGCATCACCTTGCAGCTGGCGCGCTACGAGACCACCAGCTACACCGAGACCGGCAACTTCACGACCGACCTGCAGCGTTTCCGCGTGACCAACGACGGCTACATGGACAGCATCCACACCAGCCGCAACACCTACACGGCCGATGTGGGAGTCATCGTGCTGGATAACAGCAGCTACTGCGGCCTGGCATCGGGTATCGGCTCTAACGCCGCGAGCGCATTTGCTTCGGTGTACTGGGATTGCGCCACCGGCTACTACAGCTTCGCCCATGAAATCGGGCATCTGCAAAGCGCACGCCACGACGCCACCAACGACCCGAGCACCTCGCCGTACGCGTATGGCCACGGCTACCGCTACGGCAACAGCTGGCGCACCATCATGGCCTACGACTGCACCAGCGGTTGCCCGCGCCTGAACTACTGGTCCAACCCCAACATCAGCTACAACGGCGTGCCCATGGGCAATGCCAGCACCGCCGACAACCAACGCGTACTGGTCAATACCAAGGCCACGATCGCCGCCTTCCGTTAAGCGGTTGTCGACCGATCCAAGCCCGGCCCGGCACCGCAAGTGCCGGGCGTTCTAGCTACACCCGCGCGCATGGATCGCGCAGACTAGGCGCACCGCCGGTGACTGCCGGCCTTGTCCTGTCGAGCGGAGCCCTCATGTCCACGTCCCTGCGTCATGCGCTTGTGTTCCTGGCCGCGCTGACGGTTGCCGGATGCAAGCAGCAACCGGCCGACCCTGTCGCCACGCAACCCAAACCTGCCGTGAGCGCATCGGCGGCGCCTCCCAGCGAAGACGCGCAAGCTCGCGCGCTGCAGGCGCTCCAAACCCGCTTGCAGGGCGACAAGGTGTACCCGGATAACTGCATCAGCATCATGGCCGAGGACGGCGATGCACCTGCGCCGGACACGTTCGATTTTGCGGTGCGCGAACGCCATGGCGACGGCTGCCCCGGCGACCCGCAGACCAGCCCGGTACGCGACCGGTTCCGCGTGCAGGCCGATGGCACGCTGCTGTGGTACGACGTGGTGAATGCCGATTTCGTCGACTACGCCGAGCGTGCGCGAAGCGCGCAGTGATGCGTTGCGGTCATTGATTGGCACACCTGACGATGCTGCGCGCCTCGATCGGCAAGCGCTGCCGATCCATCGTTGCGTCGCCGCGCGTCTGTGGCCTCAGGCGCGCTTTCGCGCATGCTGCATGCCCTGAATGCAGCACTGCGCCGCCGCGCCTGCCATGGCACGGCAATGTGGATCGGCTGTGTTACAGCGCCAACTGCTCCAGCGACACGCCATCGGCATCCACGCGCAGGACCGAGCCTTGCTCGTACCAGTCGCCCAGCACGATGCGCGTGCAGGTGGTGCCGCCGGCCTGCAAGGTGTGGATGGCAGGGCGATGGGTATGGCCGTGGATCAGTCGATCCAGCCCGTAACGCACGAAGGTGGCTTCCACTTCGGCCGGCGCCACGTCGGTGACGGTTTCGAAGCGCGACTGGTCGCCCTGCTTGAGTTCTGCATGCCGCGCCTGACTGGCCGCGCGCGCCTGCTGCGCGAACGCAACGCGTGCGGCCAGCGGCTGGGCCAGGAACTGCGCCTGGAACACCGGGTCGCGCGTCTGCGCGCGGAAGGCCTGGTAGGCCGTGTCGTCGGTGCACAGCAAGTCGCCGTGCATCAGTAGCGTGGTGTGCCCGTACAGATCGATGACGGTGGGGTCGGGCAGGATCCGGAAGCCCGCCCGTTGCGCGTAGGCTTCGCCCACCAGGAAGTCGCGGTTGCCGGCCATGAAGAACACCGGCACGCCCGAATCTGCCACTGCATGCAGGGCCACCGCCACTGCATCGGCGGCGGTGGATGGAGTGTCGTCGCCGATCCAGGCTTCGAACAGATCGCCCAGGATGTAGAGCGCGTCGCTCCCGGGCACCTGCGTACGCAGGAAGTCCAGGAACAACTCGGTGATCGCCGGCCGGGCCGGATCCAGATGCAGGTCGGAAATGAACAGGGTCGTCATTGCGCCATTGTACGGCGGCAGCGCGGGGCGGGAATCGGGAATCGGGAATCGCAGAAGCATTGCAGCTCCGCGGCGATTGGTGGGCCAACTCGCAACGACACCGCAGGCTGGCGATCGCCAGTCAGACATCCTGCGGGTCGCACGTGCCGTGGCACATGCGCGCGGGTGGGCACCCTTCCGTCAGTCCACCGCGTACCGTCAGCGCAAGATCCCCGCGAAGCGTCAGTGCAAGATCCCCTCTCCCTGCGGAACAGGGGTGGGGGTGAGGGTACGGGGCGAAGCCACGCGCTGAAGTCGCAATTGCTGCGCTGGGTTCTTTTCGACTTTTACGAAACGCCCATCGACGGCGAGTGCATGAGGCTTCGACGGTACCCTCATCGGCCCCTGCGCGGCCCCTTCTCCCCCACAAAGATGGCCAATGTCCCGAAGGGAGAAGGATGAAGCGAAGAGGTCTTGCTGCTGACTGGGCAGCGTCTTGGTCGCTGTCCGTTTGCCGTTACGCTTACCTGTCAGCGAGCCGCCATCACGCAACCCCCAGCGCTCATCCCAGCACCACCGGCAAGCCCCATAGCGACAGGCTCGCCAGCAGCACGCCGATCAGCGTGGCGGCCAGCACGTCGCTGGGATAATGCAGCCCCAGCACCACCCGCGAGAGCGCCACGCCGGCCGAAAACGGCACCAGCAAGGGGGCCAGCCAGGGGTAGTAGGCCAGCGCCACGATGCTGAAGGACACCGCGTGCAAGGTATGGCCGGAGGGGAAACTGAACTCGTCCAGCGGCGCCACCCATGCGCGAATCCGCACGTCCGCCGCATACGGGCGCGGACGCCGTGTCCAGCGTTTGAGCGCCTTGTACAACGTCAATGCAAGCACGCCGGTGGCGGCCATGTGCGCCGATGCACGCACACCGTCCATGCCGTCGAGCACTACCAGCAACCCCATCAAGGCGTACCAGAACACGCCGTCGCCCAGCCGGCTGATGGTGGCGAAGACACGCCGTACCGGGTTGCGTCGGCACCACAGATTGGCGCGTCGGCACCAGCGCGCTTCGTGACCGCGCAAGACCTCAAGCCGCGTTGACGACATAACGCCCCCGTGCAGCACTGATTCCCAGCAACAAGGCTTCGAAATCGGAGACCACATTGTCCGGATGCAATTTCTTCATCGCCTGCGCCGCCGCCGTGCCCATGCGCCGGCGCAGTGCGTCGTCTTCGGTCAGCGCGACGGCGGCCTGGATAAAGGCCTCGTCGGTGTCCACCGCCGCGCCGGTATGGCCGTTGCGCAGATATTCGCGGGCCGCGCCGTAGTCGAAAGCGACCGTCGCCACGCCGCTGGCCATTGCTTCCAGCGTCACATTGCCGAAGGTTTCGCTGCGGCTGGGAAATAGGAACAGATCGCCGCTGGCGAAGTGACGCGCCAATGCATCGCTACGCTGGACACCGCAGAAAATGAAGTCCGGATTGTCGTGCGCAAGCTTCTCGCGCGCCGGGCCATCGCCCACCCAGACGAAACGCGCCTTCGGGCGGATCTGCTGCAGTTTGCGAAAGGCGCGTACAGCCAGCGGCAGATTCTTTTCGCTTGCAATACGCCCCACATAGATGGCGGCAAAGCCTTCGCCTTCGATGCCCCAATCGGCGCGCAATGCGACATCGCGACGGCTCGGATCGAATTGCTGGCTATCCACCGCGCGCGCCAGCAATTGCACGCGCTCGAAGCCATCGTCGCGCAGGAACTGCTGCAACTCGCGCGTGGGCACCAGGGTGGCATCGGCCTGGTTGTGGAAGCGCCGCATCCAGCGCAGCGCGGTGCCCTGCAGCCAGGCGGCACCGTAGTCGGGCAGGTATTCGTCGAAGCGGGTGTGGAAGCCGGTGGCGACCGGAATGCCGAGCCGGCGGGCCGCGCGCATTGCCGACCAGCCCAGGGGGCCTTCCGTGGCCACATAGATCGCGTCCGGTTGCGTGCTGCGCCAATGACGGACGAGGCGTTGCGTCGCCGGCAGGCCGAATTTCAATCCCGGGTAGCGCGGCAACGAGGCGCCACGCACCAGCAGCGCATCGGTCGGCGCGGTATCGGCGCTCTGGCGTGGCCGCACCACATCTACCTGGTGTCCACGCGCACGCAGACCGGTTTCCAGACCATGCACGGTCAACGCAACACCGTTGACCTCGGGGGGGTAGGTTTCGGTAACGATCGCGTAGCGCATGCCCGTTCTCCCGTTTTGACTAGCTTCCGGGAGTGCGATGGCATTGATGTTGCGCCGATAAGACGTGGCGGTGACAGCTGTGACGGGAATGGAGAATCGGGAATCGGGAATCGCAAAGGCAGCGTGTTGCTTCGGTTCGGCGCCATCAACACCAGTCAGAAACTTCTAAGAGCCCCGTGGCGGACTATTCCCGATTCCCGATTCCCGCCTGAGGCCGCAGGCCTCAGGTCACAAACGGTTTGAACGCAATTCCCAGCCCGGCCATGCTCTCGACTTCGCCGATCAGATCGGCGCGCAGCAGCGGGCGCGAGTCGATCCAGCTTTGCGACAGGATCAGCGATAGCCGGGTGTCGTCGGCGGTGAGTTCCAGGGTCGGAATCGGATCCGCCTCGTGTGCGCGGTGCAGCAATACCGCCAGTCGCAGCAGCGCGGCCTTGCGCCGGGTCGGCAGCAACAGGCGGTCGGGCAATGCATCGAAAGCGGTCTTGGGCACATTGCGGCGGTGCGTGCGCACCAGCGAGGCCAGCACTTGCTGTTCCTGTCGCGAAAAACCCGCGATATCCGAATGCTCCAGGATGTAGCTACCGTGCACGTGGTATTGGCTGTGCGCGATGATCAGCCCCAGCTCGTGCAGGCGCGCGGCGCGACGCAGCACCTGCGCATCGTCGCCATCCAGTTGCCAGGATTCGCAGACCTGGTCGAACAGGCGGCAGGCGGTCGCTTCCACGCGCTGCGCCTGTACTTCGTCGATGCCGTAACGCTGCATCAGCGAGGTCACCGAACTGTCGCGCGGGTCGTTTTCCCCGCCACGGCCAAGCATGTCGTACAGGATGCCTTCGCGCATCGCCGCCTTGCTGACCATCAGTTTCTCCAAGCCCAGCGCCTGGAACGCCGCTTCCAGCACCAGGATGCCGCCGGCGATGATCGGCCGCCGTTCGGCCGCCAGGCCGGGTAGCTGGATGTCTTCGATACGCTTGGCCTTGAGCAACTCCTCGCGCAGCGCCGGCAGCGCCTGCGCGGTGATCGCGCCCTTGGTCAGCTTCATCGCCGCGCACATCTCGCCGATGGCCTTGTGCGTGCCGGACGAGCCGATCGCCTCATGCCAGCCCAGCGCCTTGTACTGGCCGGCGAACTGCTGGAACTCGGCGCCGATCTCGGTCAGCGCGTCCTTCCATTTCTTCTTGGACAATTTGCCGCCGGGAAAAAACCGCCGCGTGCTGGCAATGCATCCGGCCTGCAGACTCTCGCGTTCCAGCGTCTGAAACCCGCGGCCGATGATGAACTCGGTCGAGCCGCCTCCGATGTCGATCACCAGCCGGCGTTGGTCGGGCTTGGGCGGTTGCGCATGCGCCACGCCCAGATAGATCAGGCGTGCTTCCTCGCGCCCGCTGACCACTTCGATCGCATGGCCCAGCGCGGTTTCGGCCGGCATCAAAAACGCTTGCGGCGAACGCAGCTGACGCACCGTGTTGGTCGCCAGCGCACGCACGCGCAGCGAAGGCACGTCGCGAATGCGCTGGCCGAAACGCGCCAGGCATTCCAGTGCGCGTTGGCGCGCTTCGTTGGAGAGCCCACCTTTGCCATCCAGGCCATCGGCCATGCGCACGGTCTCGCGCAGGCGATCGACGACGCGCAGCTGACCCATCAGGTAGCGCGCAATGACCATGTGGAAACTGTTGGAGCCTAGGTCGATGGCGGCAAGAAAATCGCCATCGCGCAGGGGCGGAATCGTGGGGGAGGGCATTGGCATGGCCGCATGGTAGCCGATGGGCTGTTGGCCACGTGAGAGGCCGTGCGTGCGCCCAGCCGACCGCGCACGCGATCGGTATTGCCAAGCGCTGGAAGCGGACGGTCAGTCGCCGTAATGGGTATGCCGCATGCCTGCGCAAGCGGCTTGCCACCTGGCGTGCGGCAATGAGCGCTCAGATCCGCTCGAGCAAGGTCATCTGCGCCGAATGCGCCGGCTCGCCCGGGGCAGGCGTGCGCTTGTGGTACACGCCCTCGGCGTCCAGCTCCCACGCGCTGACGTTGTCGTCCAGATAGTTCTGCAGCACCTCACGGTAGACGCGTTTGGCCAGGTCCGGTTCCAGGATCGGGAAGCAGGTCTCCACCCGCCGCAGCAGATTGCGTTCCAACCAGTCGGCACTGGCGCAGTACAACTCGGCGGCCCCGTCGTTGCCGAACCAGTACACGCGGCTATGTTCCAGAAAGCGGCCCACGATCGAACGCACGCGGATGTTGTCGGACACCCCTGGCACCCCGGGGCGCAGCGTGCAGGCCCCGCGCACGATCAGATCGATCTGCACCCCGGCCTGCGACGCCGTGTACAACGCACGCACCACCTGCGGTTCGTTGAGGGCGTTCATCTTGGCGATGATGCGGCCCGGGCGACCCTTGCGGGCCAGCCGTGTCTCGCGATCGATCCGCTTCAACACGCCGGCATGCAGCGTAAACGGCGACTGCAGCAACTGGTCCAGCTTCATGCGCGGCGCAAGCCCGGACAACTGCTGGAACAGCATGTGCACGTCGTTGCCGATTTCGGCATCGGCGGTGATCAGGCTGATGTCGGTATACAGGCGCGCGGTGCCGCTGTGGTAATTGCCGGTGCCCAGGTGCACGTAGCGTTTGAGCTTGCGGCCCTCGCGGCGCACGATCAGCAGCATCTTGGCGTGGGTCTTGAAGCCGACCACGCCGTAGACCACCTGCACGCCGGCTTCCTGCAGTTTGTCGGCCAGGCCCAGGTTGGCTTCTTCATCGAAGCGCGCACGCAACTCCACCACCACGGTGACGTCCTTGCCGTTGCGCGCGGCCAGAATCAGCGCATCGACAATCAACGAATCCTTGCCGGTGCGGTACAGCGTCTGCTTGATCGCCAGCACGTTCGGGTCGACCGCGGCCTGGCGGATGACGTCCAGCACCGCGGTAAACGCATCGAAGGGGTGATGCAGCAACACATC
This sequence comes from Xanthomonas phaseoli pv. dieffenbachiae, assembly GCF_008639345.1. Taxonomy (NCBI): domain Bacteria; kingdom Pseudomonadati; phylum Pseudomonadota; class Gammaproteobacteria; order Lysobacterales; family Lysobacteraceae; genus Xanthomonas; species Xanthomonas phaseoli. The sequence goes on from NZ_CP041380.1 coordinate 1,047,411, forward strand.
GCCTTTCTTGACGATCTCGAAGATGCCCTCGCTGTCGCGCAAGGTGCGCGGATTGAACGAGGGGTACTTGAGTTCGGGGCGCTGTACCAGGTCGTAGACCTGCGTGACGCGGCTCAAGTTGACCGGCCCGGCGATGCGGTAGACCGCGTTCTCGTTCAGGCCGAAATTCTGCAACAAGGTGCGCAGGATCGGTGCCGGGCAATCGTGCGCGATCTCCAGTCGCACCGCCGGCCGGTAGCCGCGCGTGACCAGTTCATCGCGCAGGGCCAGCGCCAGGTTCTCGACTTCTTCCTCGTCCACCACCAGTTCGGAATTGCGGGTGACGCGGAACTGATACGAGCCCATCACCTGCATGCCCGGGAACAGCTCGTCGACGAATTCGGACAACACCGAGGACAGGAACACGAAGCTCTGCGTGCCCTCCGGCGACAGGCTTGCCGGCAGCTGGATGATGCGGGGCAGCGAACGCGGTGCGCGCACGATGGCCAGATGCCCGGCGCGTCCGAACGCGTCCTGGCCTTCCAGCACCACCACGATGTTCAAGGTCTTGTTGAGGATCTTCGGGAACGGGTGCGCAGGGTCCAGGCCCAGTGGCGACAGCACCGGCATGATCTCGTTGCGGAAATACGCACGCAGCCAACGTTTCTGGCGCGCGGTCCATGCCGAACGGCTGAGCACGGCAACGCCTGCGTCTTCCATCGCCGGCCGCAGCACCTCGTTCCACGCGTGGTACTGCTGCTCGACCAATTTGGCGGCGCGATCGTGCACCGCGTTGAGGATGGCGGTCGGGCTCAGCCCGTCCGGCGCCGGCGGCAGCCCGAACTCCTGTGCGTGCCGCACGGTAGCTGCGCGGATTTCGAAGAACTCGTCCAGGTTGGTGCACGAGATGCACAGGAAGCGCAGCCGTTCCAGCAATGGCACCTGCTCGTCGAGCGCCTGCGCCAGCACCCGGAAGTTGAAGTCCAGTTGCGACAGCTCGCGGTTGATGTACAGCGCCGGATCACGCAACGGATCGGTGGCGACGTCGTCGCCGGGTGTGATGTCGTGCAGTTCTTTGGCGTGGCCCATGGAATCGATCGTCAAGACGGGTTGTGTAATTGCCTGGGTCGCGCAACGCAGGCAATGCGGCGCGTGGCAGACGCGTCCATCGCAGCGCGCTGCGGCGCGCACTGACTACATATCACGCCGAGCGTGACAGTGGCACCGATTGCTCGCGCTGCACGACGCGCGCAGGTACGAAATGACACGAGAATTCGCTGCCGCGTCCCACTTCGCTTTCGATATCCAGGCGCGCCTGGTGCAGCCCCAGGATGTGCTTGACGATCGACAGTCCCAGCCCGGTGCCGCCGCTCTCGCGCGAGCGGCTGCTGGACACCCGGTAGAAGCGTTCGGTGATGCGCGGCAGGTGCGAGGCGGGGATGCCATAGCCGGTGTCGCGCACGGCCAGCGCCGCACCGTCGCCTTCGCGCACGAAACGGATCGTCACCGTGCCGCCGCCGGGCGTGTAGCGCACCGCATTGGTGACCAGATTGGAAAACGCACTGTGCAGCTCCTTGTTGGAGCCGAGCAGGTCCACACCGGCCTCGTCGATCACCTCCACGGTGTGGCGGCCCTGGCTGTGCGCCTCGGCCTCGCGGCGCAAGGTCGACAGCATGGGCGCCATCGCCACGTGTTCTTCGCCGAGTTCTTCCTGCGATTCCAGCCGCGACAGCGTCAGCAGGTCTTCGACCAGCTGCGCCATGCGTTGCGATTGCTTGCGCATTTCCGCCAGCATCGGGCCCGAATCGGGAAAGTCTTCCGGATCGAGCATGTCCAGATACCCGTGCACCACCGTCAGCGGGGTACGCAGTTCATGCGAGACGTTGGCCACGAAATCGCGGCGCACCTGTTCCAGCCGCAGCAGCTTGCTGACATCGCGCGCCACCAGCAGCCAGTAGTCGTCGGAGTAGGGGATCAGGCGCAGGTTCAGGCGCAGATTCGGGTCTGCCGGCGAGGCGGCATCCAGCATCGGCTCGGCGTTGCGCCCGGCCGCCAGCCAGTGCGCCAGCGGCAACGGCTGCAGCCGCTCCACGATCGACACGCCCATGTCGCCGGGATGGTGCAGGCCGAGCAAACCGCCGGCTGCCTTGTTGAACCACTGCACGCGCTGGCTGTTGCGATCCACGACCACCACCGCATCCGGCAGCGCCTGCGCCGCGGCGCGGTAGGTGCGCAACATTTCGATCAGGCGGCGCTTGCGTGCGCGCATTTCGGCCTGGCTGCGATACAGCAGCCGGTCCAGTTCGTTCCAGGCGCCGATCCCCGCCGCCGGCTCGGCACGCTGGCGTGCAGTGAGCCGGCGCAGCACCTGGCGCAGCCGCCAGTAATGCCAGGCCAGCACGCCCAGGGCGGTGAGCGTCAGTGCCATCCACACATGCCCGATCAGCACGCCTGCCACGACGGCAGCGCCCAACAACAGCGCGAGGGTGCCCAGCGTCTTGAGCCAGGCGGAACGGATGTGTTGAGGCATGGAAGGCGTTACCACGAAGCGTCAGGTAGGCAGCCGCCCGACCGGTGTGCGGCCGGGCGGCTTTGCGGCACGTCAGGTCGCCGAGGAAAAACGATAGCCCGAGCCACGCACGGTCTGCACCATGTTTTCCAGCCCGAACGGTTCCAGCGTCTTGCGCAGGCGGCGGATATGCACGTCGATGGTGCGCTCTTCCACATACACGCTGCCACCCCAGACATGGTCCAGCAGCTGGGTGCGCGTATACACGCGCTCGGGGTGTGTCATGAAAAAGTGCAGCAGACGATATTCGGTCGGGCCGATCGGCACCGGCGCATCGCCGGCGAACACCCGGTGCGCGGCGCCGTCGATGCGCAGCTTGCCTACCGCCACGCTGCCGTCTTCGTCGTCTTCACGGGTGCGCCGCATCACCGCGCGGATGCGCGCCAGCAGCTCGCGTGCAGAGAACGGCTTGACCACGTAATCGTCGACGCCGGCTTCCAGGCCGCCGACGCGGTCGTTTTCTTCGCCGCGCGCGGTGAGCATGATGATCGGAATCTCGCGAGTGAGCTGCTCCTTGCGCCAGCGCCTTGCCAGGTCCAGCCCGCTGGTGCCCGGCAACATCCAGTCCAGCAGGATCAGGTCCGGCACACGGTCGGCGATGGCGGTCTGCGCCTCGCGGGCGTCGCCGGCATGGATGGGCTCGAACTCGCCTTTGCGCAGCGCGAACGCCACCATGTCGCGGATCGCGGGTTCGTCATCGACGATCAGAATGCGTTTCTGCACGCGGGGCTTACCGTCTGGCTTTGGTTGATCGCCAGTAGACTACGGTTTTGTGACTCTAATGTGACATCGCCGAAGGCGCCTGCGCGGCGGCTGTGGGGCGTGAAGCGGACTGGGCAGTTCCGTTACCGGCGGGCGGCCGCGCGATAACCTTCCGTCGTGAACAGCCGGCGATGCATCGGCGATCAGCGCGTGGACAAATCCGGGTCGCGGATACCCTGGCGACGCAGCTCCAGCACGGTTGGGGTGATCGCGGCAATGCGCGCATCCACGCGCGCCCGTGTCACATAGTCGAGATCCTTCTTTTTCAGTGCTTCCAGCTGGATTAATGCCTGTTCGGCGCGGCCGTTCAAGAACGCAGCCTCCGCATACGCTTCGCTGGCGCGCAATGGGTCGCCGGACAGCTCGCAGGCACGCGCGTAGCTCTGCTGCAGCAGCGGGTCGTCGCTGCTCCGGTGCAACAACGGCTCCAGCACCTGGCGCGCGCGCTGGCCGGACTCCTTGCTGGCCTGCTCGTTGAGCGCAGTGGCATAGGTCAGCGCGACCGCGCGGTTGTTGGGTAATTGCTTGAGCAGCGCATCGAAGCGGGCATTGGCCGTTTCTCGCGGACCCACGCGCGCCTGCGCCTCGCTCAGGCCCAGCGCCAGCCACAAATTGTCCGGATGCGCCTGGAGCAGGCTGGTCAGCTCGGCCACCGGCTCGCCCGGCCGCCCGCCGCTGTTGCGCAGCCGCGCCAGCGCCAGGCCGTAGCGCTGCGGATCGCTCAAGCCGTGTTTGGCGCTGCGGCGCAGGTTTTCGTACTCGCGAATGGCCGCATCCGGCGTGGCGGCGCTGAGTACGCGCAGGCGCTCCTTGGCCCAATCGAAACCCTGTTGGTCGGCGCCGCGGCTGAGCGCATCCACCGGCAACCGCAGCGCGTAAGGGAGCAGCGCGTTGCCATTGCGGCTGAGCGGCTCCGACAGCGATGGGTCGGCCGGGTCGACGCGCTCCTGGCGCGTCCCGCCCGGCACCGAGGTCGTCAGGACCACGGTGTTCTTCTTCATCTGCTCGGCGCGCGACTTGGCTTCGCTGATGCGGGTGACGGTCACCGGGTGGGTCTGCAGGAAATCCGGCGCGCTGTAGCCGCCCTCGTTGGCACGCATCGCCACCGACATGCGCTCGAAGAAGCCTGCCATCGCGTCCACGTCGTAGCCGCTGCGCGCCAACGTGCGGATGCCCAGCCGGTCGGCTTCGGACTCGTTGGAGCGGGTGTAGTCGATCTGCCGCTGCTGCATCAGCCCCATCGCGCTGGTGATGGTGGCCATGGTGGCGTCACCCTTGGAGTTGCCCCCGGCCTGCTGCGCTGCCACCACCGCCGCCAGCATGCCGAGCAGGATCGGAATCTGGTCGCGCTGCGCGCGCTCCACTCCACGTAGCACGTGCTGCTGGGTGACGTGGGCGATCTCGTGCGACAGCACCGCCGCCACTTCGTCCTCGCGCTCGGCGGTCAACACCAGCCCGGCATTGACGGCGATGTAGCCACCCAGCGTGGCGAATGCGTTGATCTGGCGGTCGCGCAGCATGAAAAACGTAAACGGCTGCTGCGGTTGGTCGCTGTTGGCGCCCAGCCGGGTGCCCATGGTCTGCAGCCAGTCGGTGATCAGCGGGTCGTCCAGCACGTAGTCGTAGTTGCGCAACTCGGCCAGCATCATCCGGCCATATTCGGTCTGGCGGGCCGGGGTCAGCAACTCGCCGGCCGACGAACCGATATCGGGCAGGCGGCTTTCCTGCGCAGGTGCCACACCCATGGCAACGGCCAGCGTGAGGGCAGTGGCGAGCGGTAGCAGGCGCAAGTGGAACTCCCAGGTGATGCGCGGAGCATGCGGGCAGCCCGGCGCAGAGGCGTGAATCATCGGTTAACCCACAGTGTTGCGGTGACGACATGGAAATTCCAGTCGCCCGGTACCATGTGTCAGACCTCACACCAACCACGGAGTTTCCCGTGAGCCAAGACCATACCGATCAGGACGCGGCCTCCGGCCCGCAGATCACCCTGTATTCCTCCGCCATCTGCCCGTATTGCGTGGCGGCCAAGAACTTCCTCAAGAGCAAGGGCAAGACCTGGACCGAGGTGCGGATCGACCTGGACCCGGCCGAGCGCGACAGGATGATTGCCCTGGCCAAGCGCACCAGCGTGCCGCAGATCTTCGTCGGCGACGTCCACGTGGGCGGCTACGACGACATGATGGCCATGCATCGTGCCGGCAAGCTCGAGCCGCTGCTGGCCGGCAGCGCGGGCGGCCAGGCATGAGTGGTTCCGACGACGGCAGCGCCGACCGCCTGCGCGAGTTCACCGAATTTCGTCAGCGCATGAACCAGCGCATCCTGGCCGAGCCGAACCAGGTGGTGCGCCGGTTCTTCGCGCTCGACACGCAGACCTACCAGGCCGGCGCGCTGGACGTGAAGACCAAGGAACTGCTCGGCCTGGTCGCCTCGATGGTGCTGCGCTGCGACGACTGCATCAGCTATCACGTGGCCCAGTGCAAGGAAGCCGGCGTGAGCCGGGAAGAGTTCTTCGAAACCTTCTCGGTCGGCCTGGTGGTCGGCGGCTCCATTGTCATCCCGCATCTTCGCCGCGCGGTGGATTTCCTGGACCAGCTCGAAGGCGGTGCACAAGTGCCGGCCCAGCACGCACACGACTGAGTGTGGTGCTGAGGCGGAAGTGGGGGATTCGGGATTAGTAAAAGCGAGCAGGACACGCGCCGCCCGATCAGGCGGCGCGTTGCGTTTGGGCGCCAGCGGCTCTTGATGGCTGCGAAAACATAGCGGGCAGTCGTCAGGCGGTGTGGGCGGCATGGAGCAACCGCAGTGCGCGGAGGATGGATCCATGCCGATTCCGTGCACCGGCTTCCTGGCCACGCAGTCGTTGGATGGTGGCCCTTAGACCAAGGTCGGTTTGGGCGCCTTCACCGGCATCGGGCATAATTGCCCGTGAAACCTCCTTGCGCCGCTCTGCCGGGTATTGCGGCTGGCGCTCCCCCCTTCAAGTTCGGAAACCCAACGTTATGACGCAGACAATCACGGTCATCCGCGGCGACGGCATCGGCCCGGAGATCATGGATGCCACGCTGTTCGTGCTCGACGCGCTGCAGGCTGGCCTGACCTACGAATACGCCGACGCCGGCTTGGTTGCGCTGGAAAAGCACGGCGATCTGCTGCCTGAGTCCACTCTGGCGTCGATCACCAAGAACAAGGTGGCGCTGAAAAGCCCGCTGACCACGCCGGTCGGCGAGGGTTTCAGCTCGATCAACGTCGCCATGCGTCGCAAGTTCGACCTGTACGCCAACGTGCGTCCGGCCAAGTCGTTCCCGAACACCAAGTCGCGCTTCGCCGACGGCGTGGACCTGATCACGGTGCGCGAGAACACCGAAGGCGCGTACCTGAGCGAAGGCCAGACCGTGTCAGAGGATGGCGAGACCGCGTTCTCCGGCACCCGGATCACCCGCAAGGGCTCCGAGCGCATCGTGCGCTACGCCTTCGAGCTGGCCAAGAGCACCGGCCGCAAGAAGGTCACCGCCGTGCACAAGGCCAACATCATCAAGTCGACCTCGGGCCTGTTCCTGAAGGTGGCACGCGATGTGGCCGCGCAGTACCCGGAGATCGAATTCCAGGAAATGATCGTCGACAACACCTGCATGCAGCTGGTGATGCGTCCGGAGCAGTTCGACATCATCGTGACCACCAACCTGTTCGGCGACATCATCTCCGATCTGTGCGCCGGCCTGGTCGGCGGCCTGGGCCTGGCCCCGGGCGCCAACATCGGCCTGGACGCGGCGATCTTCGAAGCCGTGCACGGCTCGGCGCCGGATATCGCAGGGCAGGGCAAGGCAAACCCGTGCGCGCTGCTGCTGGGCGCGGCGCAGATGCTGGACCACATCGGTCAGCCGCAGAATGCCGAGCGCCTGCGCGAAGCCATCGTCGCCACCCTGGAGGCCAAGGATTCGCTGACCCCCGACCTGGGCGGCACCGGCAACACCATGGGCTTCGCCAAGGCCATCGCCAGCCGCCTCTGAGCGCCTGGCAGATTTGCACAAAAAGAAAGGGCGCCTAGGCGCCCTTTCTTTTTGTTGGAAACCGGTCGCTCGACGCCAGTGTCACGCGTTCAAGCGAGGGGAGCCGCCGTTGCGATTCCCGAATCCCGAATCCCAGCTCAATTGCGCGACTGCAGCTTCGATAGCAGGCGCAGGAACTCGATGTACAGCCACACCAGCGTCACCATCAGGCCGAATGCGCCGTACCACTCCATGTGCTTGGGCGCGCCTTGCTCGACGCCGCTCTCGATGAAGTCGAAGTCCAGCACCAGGTTCAACGCCGCCACCACCACCACGAACAGGCTGAAACCGATGCCGATCAGGCCCGAGTCGTGGATGAAAGGGATGCGCACACCGAACAGGCCCAGCACGATGGTCGCCAGATAGACCAGCGCGATACCGCCGGTGGCTGCGACCACGCCCAGCTTGAAGTTTTCGGTGGCCTTGATCATTCCGCTGCGATACGCAAACAGCAGCGCGAACAGGGTGCCGAAGGTGAGCAGGATGGCCTGGAACACGATGCCGTTGAAGCGTGCTTCGTACACTGCCGAGATCGAGCCGAGGAAGAAGCCTTCGATCAATGCATATAGCGGCGCCGTAATCGGTGCCCAGGTCGGCTTGAAGCAGGTAGCCAGTGCGAACACCAGGCCGCCGATCGCGCCGGCGATCATGTAGATGCGCGCGACAGGCAGCGGCATGCCATCGGAGCCGATCGATTGCGACCACGCGAAGGCGGCGGTGATCACCGCCATCAGCAACAACGCGCCGGTCTTGTTGACCGTGCCGTTGAGGGTCATCGCCTGACCGTCGCGGGTGACGATCGAGCCGGAGCCGGAGTCGAGAAATGTGGATTCCCGAAGGGCAGGGTTACCGCTACGCATGCGTGTTCTCCATGAAAATAGTGCTCACCCTACTGGCGAACGTGGTTGCGAGGATAGCTGATCGTTCAACTTACACAGGGTGATTGACAGCGAGGCCAATCATTCCCAAAATAGCCGACCTTTCGAGCCTTCGGGATTGAAAGGTCCCGCCGGGGTATAGCGCAGTCTGGTAGCGCGCCTGCTTTGGGAGCAGGATGTCGGGGGTTCGAATCCCTCTACCCCGACCATTCCGAGCTTTCGACGGCGTGGGAATGCGAAGTTCGGTCCGGGCGCCCGTAGCTCAACCGGATAGAGCACCGGCCTTCTAAGCCGGCGGTTACAGGTTCGAGTCCTGTCGGGCGCGCCATCGGCGGTACGGTAGGAAGCAGGTTTTCAGTGGTGGCTGTAGCTCAGCTGGTTAGAGTACTGGATTGTGATTCCAGATGTCGGGGGTTCGAGTCCCCTCAGCCACCCCACTGATGACGGGAAATTGCAGGAATGTTTGACCCCATGTGTCACGGGGTGTTGCAACGAAGCAAAAATGCACATACAATGTGCGACCAGTTTCAGGGCCGTTAGCTCAGTTGGTAGAGCAGTTGACTCTTAATCAATAGGTCCAAGGTTCGAATCCTTGACGGCCCACCAAATAAAAGCACTTAGGCAGCCGCCTAGGTGCTTTTCTTTTTCCAGGACCAAAAACAGGGTGCGCTCGTTGGGGCTGCTTTGAAAGAATCGAGGCCAGCGATAACTCGGCGTCGCGACCACGCTGTTGCAGCTTGGCGATAGCGCCGGCACCGCCCATGTCTGGTCCGGTTGGATAGCGGCTTTTCAACGCCTTTGGGGCAACGCTCAACATCGAACGCCTGGCTGGAGCGCGCTTGCCGCAGTCGCCGTCAGGGATCGAGCCGGGTCAGTTCTTCAGCGATGCCAGAAGTCTCGCGGTGCGCCATTGCGGGGCCACGTCATGGCTGTGCTGAGCGCGTCGCGCGCCGTGCTCTGCGCGATCTACAAGAAGTTGCAGGAAGCAGCCACGTCACTCGCCAGCGCCCCCGTGCAAGGCCCGCAACGCAGGCGTCTGGCTTCGCTGATCCGCAAAACTGGCCCCGAGTCCGACCAGCCCGTTGAGGGGGGGGCGACGTGATTCGCTCATCCGGGTCGATCTCTTCGATGCAATCACGTGACAGTGCCACGGTCTGGCGATATTGGGCTGTCATCGCAAGTGCTGATTTCACGCGGAAATTAACGAAATTTTCTCAAATCCGGCTGCAACGTGCTGGCAGCGAATGGGCTTTGTCTGCATTCAGTCGGGCGGGTGGGCCGGCCGCCGATGGCCCTCTGCATTGCATGGAGCCTCAAGTCACCGCGCGAAGCAGCTCGTGCCCTGCGGACATCACGCGCCCAGGCCTCGCAGCGCTTTTTCTTTACCGGCATCCCTGCAACAATAGCCGGGCATCTACGGCATTGCGAAAGTGGCGGAATTGGTAGACGCACCAGATTTAGGTTCTGACGCCGTAAGGCGTGGGGGTTCGAGTCCCCCCTTTCGCACCAATGCCGCGCGGCCGTGTGGGTTCCGGCCGCTGCACTTCCTGCAAACCGCTCGCTTGTGTCCGTAACGCCGCTGCGCGCATGCCGCTGGCAGCGGCCGCCGTTATCGGCGAAACTACAAGGCTCGGCGGCATTCTCGCCATCCGTCAACCCGCATCTTCCATCTCGTGCCGACGCTGTGCGCTGTCGGTGGCAGGAGTCAACATGCAAGCATCGATCGAATCCACCGGCAATCTGGAACGCCGCCTGACCTTCACCCTGCCGCAGGAGCGCCTGGAGACGCACGTCGGGGGCCGCCTGCGCGAGCTTGCGCGGACCACGCGCATCAAGGGCTTCCGTCCCGGCAAGGTGCCGACCAAGGTGATCGAGCAGCGCTTCGGTCAGCAGGTGCGTGCCGAGGCGATGGAAGGCCTGCTGCGTGAGACCTTCGATTCGGCCGTCCGCGAGCATTCGCTGCGCCTGGCCGGCAACCCGCGTATCGATCAGGGCGAGACCGATTTCGACTTCGTCGCCACCTTCGAAGTGGTACCGGATTTCGGCGACATCGACGTGACCAAGCTGTCGGTGGTGCGTGCGACCGCTGAAGTGACCGATGCCGACATCGACCAGATGATCGAGAACCTGCGCCTGCAGCGCCGCACCTGGAATCCGGTCGAGCGCGGTGCGCAGGTCGGCGACCTGGTGGCGCTGGAGACCTGGTCGCAGGCTGGCGACGAGCGTCTGCCCGCCGAAGGCGTGGAGACCGGCAGCAGCGTGCTGGGTTCGGGCGTGATGTTCGACCAGATCGAAAAGGGCCTGGAAGGCCTGACCAAGGGTGAAGAAAAGACCCTGACCGTCGATTTTCCTGCCGAATGGCGCGTCCCGCAGCTGGCGGGCAAGACCGTGCAGGTGCACGTCAAGGCGGTCGAAGTCTCCGAGCCGGTGTTGCCGGCAGTGGACAAGGAGTTCATCAAGAGCTTCGGCGTGAAGAGCGGCGATGCCGAGCAGTTCCGCGCCGATATCCGCACCAACCTGGAGCGCGAACTCAAGGGCGCGCTGATGAACCGTCTGCGCCGCGAAGTGGGCGAGCAGCTGATTGCCGCCTACGCGCATGTCGAAATGCCGCCGCGCCTGGTCGAGAACGAAGCCCGTTCGATGCTGGCCCAGCAGGTCGAGCAGGTCCGCCGCAGCGGTCGCGATCCGGGTCAGGTGCCGGCCGATGCGCACCAGGGATTCATGGATGCCGCCGCCAAGCGCGTGCTGGTCGGTCTGCTGGTGGGCGAGGTGGCGCGCCGCAACGAATTGCGCCTGGAATCCAAGCGCGTCAGCGAAACGCTGCGTCTGATCGCTTCGACCTACGAAGAGCCGGAACAGGTCATTGAGATGTATCGCAACGACCCCCAACTGATGAACGGGCTGCAGAGCCGCGTGATGGAAGAGCAGGTGATCGACTGGATCGCCGAGCGCGCCCAGCACACCGAGCAGTCGCTGTCGTTCCAGGACGCCATCCGCGTCTGATCCGGCAGTAAGAGAAGAACCGCGCCCGCAGCTTGGGGGGGCGGATGGCGAACACCGGCAGCGGCACAGGCCGCTGCCACAACGGGAAGACTGATGAGCATTGTGACCAAAGCCCTGAACCTGGTGCCCATGGTGGTCGAGCAGACCAGCCGTGGCGAGCGTGCGTACGACATCTACTCGCGTCTGCTGAAGGAGCGTCTGATCTTCCTGGTCGGTCCGATCGACGACCATATGGCCAACGTGATCGTGGCCCAGCTGCTGTTCCTGGAAGCGGATAACCCGGAAAAGGACATCAGCATCTACATCAATTCGCCCGGTGGCGTGGTCACTGCCGGCATGGCGATCTACGACACCATGCAGTACATCAAGCCGGACGTCAGCACCATCTGCGTCGGCCAGGCCGCCTCGATGGGCGCGCTGCTGCTGGCCTCGGGTGCGGCCGGCAAGCGCTACGCGTTGCCGAATTCGCGCGTGATGATCCATCAGCCGCTGGGTGGCTTCCAGGGCCAGGCGACCGATATCGATATCCATGCGCGCGAGATCCTGACCCTGCGTTCGCGCCTGAACGAGATCCTGGCCAAGCACACCGGCCAATCGCTGGAGACCATCGCGCGCGACACCGAACGCGACAACTTCAAGAGCGCGGTCGATGCGCAGGCCTACGGCCTGGTGGATCAGGTGCTTGAACGTCGTCCGGAAGAGTCGATCCAGCCGTCTTGATCGTCAAGTTATTGAAATTGCAGGAAAAACCGGCAGGGTCGGGCGGGGCGAATGTCCTCCCGACCCTGTGCTATTCTCGAAATCGAACCCCCGTGCATCGGGTGGGGTAACTGGGTAACAGAAGCATGAGCGAAGACCGCCAAGGTCGTTCCGGCGACAGCAACAAGATTCTCTACTGCTCGTTCTGCGGTAAGAGTCAGCATGAAGTCCGTAAGCTGATTGCCGGTCCCAGCGTATTCATCTGCGATGAGTGCGTTGAGCTGTGCAACGACATCATCCGCGAGGAACTCGAAGAGAAGGCGCAGTCGGCACGTTCCAGCCTGCCCAAGCCGCGCGAGATTCTCGAGGTGCTGGATCAATACGTGATCGGGCAGCTGCGCGCCAAGCGCACGCTCGCGGTGGCGGTGTACAACCACTACAAGCGTATCGAGAGCCGCAGCAAGAACGATGACGTCGAGCTGGCGAAATCCAACATCCTGCTGGTCGGTCCGACCGGTTCGGGCAAGACGCTGCTGGCCGAAACGCTGGCGCGCCTGCTCAATGTGCCGTTCACGATCGCCGATGCCACCACGCTCACCGAAGCCGGCTATGTCGGCGAGGACGTGGAAAACATCATCCAGAAGCTGCTGCAGAAGTGCGATTACGACGTCGAGAAGGCGCAGCAGGGCATCGTCTACATCGACGAAATCGACAAGATCTCGCGCAAGAGCGAGAACCCGTCGATCACCCGCGATGTGTCCGGCGAAGGCGTGCAGCAGGCGCTGCTGAAGCTGATCGAAGGCACGGTGGCTTCGGTGCCGCCGCAGGGCGGCCGCAAGCACCCGCAGCAGGAATTCCTGCAGGTCGATACCAAGAACATCCTGTTCATCTGCGGCGGTGCATTCGCCGGGCTGGACAAGGTTATTCAGCAGCGTTCCAACGACGCTGGCGGCATTGGCTTCGGTGCCAAGGTCAAGAGCAGCGAGCGCAAGCAGGAAGTGGGCAAGATCCTGGCCGAAGTCGAGCCGGAAGATCTGATCAAGTTCGGCCTGATTCCCGAGTTCGTCGGCCGTCTGCCGGTGGTCGCCACGCTGGAAGAGCTCGATGAGCCGGCGCTGATCAAGATCCTGACCGAGCCCAAGAACGCCATCACCAAGCAGTTCAAGAAGTTGTTCGACATGGAAGGCGTGGAGCTGGAGTTCCGCCCCGATGCCCTTTCGGCGATCGCCAAGAAGGCGCTCAAGCGCAAGACCGGCGCCCGCGGGCTGCGCACCATCGTCGAATCGGTGCTGCTGGACACCATGTACGAGCTGCCGTCGCAGGAAAACGTCAGCAAGGTCGTGGTGGACGAGTCGGTGATCGAGCACAAGTCCGAGCCGTATCTGATCTACCAGGCGCAACCGGCTCCCGCCAAGGCTGCGTCCGGGGACTGAGTCTGTTGGCCGCCTCGCCGGGCCTCGGCCTCGCTGGCGGATAACCGCTTTCCGAACGCTACTTGCAACACCTCGCCGATGGCCCCATAACGGGGCCATCGGCTTTTTACTGCCCCAAAAACCCCCATTCCTGCGGAGTGCCCCATGGCCCAGTCCCAACCAGAAATTCTCGATCTGCCAGTGTTGCCGCTGCGCGACGTGGTGGTGTTTCCGCACATGGTGATCCCGCTGTTCGTCGGCCGCGACAAGTCGATGCGCGCGCTGGAAAAAGCCATGGAAGCGGACAAGCGCATCCTGTTGGTGGCGCAGAAGTCGGCCGAGACCGACGACCCGGCTGCCGGCGACCTGTATACCGTCGGCACCCTGGCGCAGGTGCTGCAGTTGCTCAAGCTCCCCGATGGCACCATCAAGGTGCTGGTCGAGGGTCTGTCGCGGGTCACCGTGGACAAGGTTGTCGAGCAGGACGGCGCATTGCAGGGGCAGGGCACCGAAATCGAGGCCAGCGACGCGCGCGAGCCGCGCGAGGTGGAAGCGATTGCGCGGTCGCTGATGTCGCTGTTCGAACAGTACGTCAAGACCAATCGCAAGCTGCCGCCAGAGCTGCTTCAGACCTTGTCGGGCATCGATGAGCCGGGCCGCCTGGCGGACACCATCGCCGCCCACATCGGTGTGCGTCTGGCCGACAAGCAGCGTCTGCTGGAAATCACCGACACCGGAGAACGGCTGGAATTGCTGGTCGGTCTGGTGGATGGCGAAATCGACGTGCAGCAGCTGGAAAAGCGCATCCGCGGCCGGGTCAAGTCGCAGATGGAAAAGAGCCAGCGCGAGTACTACCTCAACGAGCAGATGAAGGCGATCCAGAAGGAACTGGGCGACCTGGACGATGCGCCCGGCGAGCTGGAAGAGCTGGCGCGCAAGATCGCCGAGTCGGGCATGCCCAAGCCGGTCGAGACCAAGGCCAAGGCCGAGCTCAACAAGCTCAAGCAGATGTCGCCGATGTCCGCCGAGGCGGCCGTGGTGCGCAACTACCTGGACTGGCTGCTGGGCGTGCCGTGGAAGAAGCGCACCAAGGTGCGCAAGGACCTCAAGGTTGCCGAAGATACGCTGGACGCCGATCACTACGGCCTGGACAAGGTCAAGGAGCGCATCCTTGAATACTTGGCCGTGCAGTCGCGCGTGAAGCAGATGAAGGGGCCGATCCTGTGCCTGGTCGGGCCGCCGGGCGTGGGCAAGACCTCGCTCGGGCAGTCGATCGCCAAGGCGACCAACCGCAAGTTCGTGCGTATGAGCCTGGGCGGCATTCGCGACGAGGCCGAAATCCGTGGCCACCGCCGGACCTATGTCGGTTCGATGCCGGGCCGCCTGGTGCAGAACCTCAACAAGGTCGGCAGCAAGAATCCGCTGTTCCTGCTGGACGAAATCGACAAGATGTCGATGGACTTCCGTGGCGACCCGTCGTCGGCATTGCTGGAGGTGCTGGACCCGGAGCAGAACAACTCGTTCAACGACCATTATCTGGAGGTCGATCTGGACCTGTCGGAGGTGATGTTCGTCGCCACCTCCAACTCGCTCAATATCCCGGGCCCGTTGCTGGACCGCATGGAAGTGATCCGCATCCCCGGGTACACCGAGGACGAGAAGCTCAACATTGCCACGCGCTATCTGATGCCCAAGCAGATCAAGGCCAACGGCTTGAAGCCGGAAGAGATCGAGATCGCCAGCGATGCGATCCAGGACATCGTGCGGTATTACACGCGAGAGTCGGGCGTGCGTAACCTCGAGCGCGAGGTGGCCAAGATCTGCCGCAAGGTGGTCAAGGAAATTGCGCTCGCAGGTCCGCAGCCGGCGGCCAAGAAGGCGGTTGCCAAGAAGGGCAAGCCAAAGGCGCTGGTCACCGTCAATGCGAAGAATCTCGACAAGTATCTGGGCGTGCGTCGTTTCGACTTCGGCCGTGCCGAAGAAGAAAACGAGATCGGTCTGGTCACGGGTCTGGCATGGACCGAAGTCGGCGGCGAACTGCTGCAGGTCGAGTCCACGTTGGTGCCGGGCAAGGGCAACCTGATCCTCACCGGCCAGCTCGGCAATGTCATGAAGGAATCGGCATCGGCGGCATTGTCGGTGGTGCGTTCGCGCGCCGAGCGGCTCGGCATCGATGTGGATTTCCTGCAGAAGCAGGATGTGCATGTGCATGTGCCCGACGGCGCCACGCCCAAGGATGGCCCAAGCGCAGGTATCGCGATGGTGACCTCGCTGGTGTCGGTGCTGACGCGGGTGCCGATTCGCGCCGATGTGGCGATGACCGGCGAGATCACCCTGCGCGGACGGGTATCGGCGATCGGTGGCTTGAAGGAGAAGTTGCTGGCGGCCCTGCGCGGTGGCATCCGCACCGTGCTGATCCCGGACGAGAACCGCAAGGACTTGGCCGACATCCCTCCGAACGTGACCCGCGATCTGAAGATCGTGCCGGTGAAGTGGATCGACGAGGTGCTGGACCTGGCACTGGAACGTCCGCTCGCGCCGAAGAAGGCCGGCAAGGAAAAGGCCCGCAAGGCGGCTTCGCGGGTGACCGTGCGCGGCAAGTCGCGTAGCACACCGGGTACCCGCGTCAAGCACTAACGAGGGCTGTCTAAGCCTAGCCAAAACAAGCCAAAACCCGCGTCGTTATTGGGTTTTGGCTTGCGTGCTGTTGGGGGCGCTGGTATAAATGCACGACTCGTGGGCGCGGCAAAATGTGATGCGTCATGCGATACCACTTGTGTCGGGTTCTTCGCTTAGGGCAAGAGCGCCGATTGTCGATTCCGCGGCATCTGCCGCAAAGGGAGTTTCAAGAATGAATAAAACCGAATTGATCGATGGCGTTGCCGCTGCCGCTGACATCTCCAAGGCTGAAGCTGGCCGTGCTGTTGACGCGGTTGTGAGCGAAATCACCAAGGCACTGAAGAAGGGCGACGCCGTCACCCTCGTTGGCTTCGGTACCTTCCAGGTCCGTGAGCGCGCCGAGCGCACCGGCCGCAATCCGAAGACCGGCGACAGCATCAAGATCGCTGCTTCGAAGAATCCTGCATTCAAGGCTGGTAAAGCCCTGAAGGATGCAGTAAACTAATCGACTCGCTAGGGTGCTTAGCTCAGCGGTAGAGCGTCTCCCTTACACGGAGAGGGTCGGGGGTTCGAAACCCTCAGCACCCACCATTAAGCACCAGGCAAATGTTTCAAGCGCGGAGCGGTAGTTCAGCTGGTTAGAATGCTGGCCTGTCACGCCGGAGGTCGCGGGTTCGAGTCCCGTCCGCTCCGCCAGTTACACGCAAAGCCCCTGAGCAATTGGGGGCTTCGTTTTCTCCACGACATTCGTGATGCGAATGGAGTGGAGGCAGATGTCCAAGTTTAAAGCGGAGCGGTAGTTCAGCTGGTTAGAATGCTGGCCTGTCACGCCGGAGGTCGCGGGTTCGAGTCCCGTCCGCTCCGCCAGTTATACGAAGCCCTCGGCCTTGTGTCGGGGGTTTTTTTTGACTGTCGGTTGGCGGGTGTGGGTCCATTGGTCGTGGCGTCGTCGCGTGCTGTTGCGCATCGGGCAGCGGCACGTGCCGCTGCGTTTGACGGTGCTTCGGTCTGTGGCCCGAGTGGGCGCTGTTCACCCTGGATCAACTGATGCGCCACGCCGTCGTCACGGGCATTGGGCTGGGTGCTTGGCGCCAAGCGCGTTACACTGCGCGGCTCGCCCACAGGCCGTGATTTGCCAATGCTGCAGAAACTTCGCGACAAGACGTCAGGCTGGATCGCTACCGCCATCCTCGGGTTGCTGATGATTCCATTCCTGTTCGTCATCGACAACAGCTACCTCGGCGGTATTGGCGCCAACAACGTGGCCAAGGTGCAGGCGCCGCCGACCTGGTGGAAATCGGCACCGTCGTGGTGGCCGGTCTCGTTGCTGTGGCAGCACCACGAAATCAGCACGCAGGATTTCCGCGCGCGCTTTGAGCAGGCGCGCATGCAGGAGCGTCAGCGCCAGGGCGAGAAATTCGATCCGCGCACCTTCGAATCCCGCGAAAACAAGCTGCAGGTGCTCGACCAACTGGTCGACGAACAGGTGGTGCGACTGGGTGCGGAAGACGCTGGAATCGTCATCGGTGATGCGACCGTGCGCGATTACATTGCCAACATTCCTGCATTCCAGGTCGATGGCAAGTTCAGTCCCGACCAGTACCGCGCTGCGCTCGCGCAGGGCACGCCGCCGCGCACGCCAGCGCAGTTCGACACGCTGGTGCGCGATAGCCTGCAGCAGTCGGTGATCCCACAGGCGGTGGCGGAGTCCGGCTTTGCGACCAAGTCCGAGTTCGAGCGCCTGCTCAAGCTGATGGGCGAGACGCGCGATGTGGAGCTGGCGATGCTGCCGCCACCGGCCGCAGACACCGCGCCGGTGAGCGATGCGCAGATCAAGCAATGGTACGACGGGCATACGCAGGATTTCCGTCAGCCGGAAACCGTGACGATCGAATACGTGGAACTCAACGCCGCCACGATGCCGCCAGCCACTGCGGCCGACGAGGCCACGCTGCGCAAGCGTTATGAAGACGAGAAGGCACGCTTCGTCGAGCCGGAGCAACGCCTTGCGTCGCACATCCTGATCAGTGCCGGCGCCGATGCCGCCGCGCAGAAGGCTGCCGAAGCGAAGGCTGCCAAGCTCGCTGCCGAGGCCAAGCAGCCGGGTGCCGACTTTGCTGCGCTGGCGAAAGCCAATTCGCAGGACCCTGGCTCCAAGGATGCCGGCGGCGACCTGGGCTGGGTCGAGAAGGGCACGATGGTCAAGCCGTTCGAGGACGCGCTGTTCTCGATGAAGGCTGGCGAGGTGGTCGGCCCGATCAAGAGCGAATTCGGCTATCACGTGATCCAGCTGCGTGAGGTCAAGGGCGGCCAGGGCAAGTCGTTCGAGCAGGTGCGCGACCAACTCGCTGCCGAGCAGCTCAAGGCTGACGCAGACAAGGCCTTTGCCGATGTCAGTGGCAAGTTGGTGGACCAGGTTTACAAAAACCCCACCGCACTGGAGCCGGCGGCCAAGCAGGTCGGCCTGCCGGTGCAGACGCTGGGGCCGTTCTCGCGCAGTGATGCCAGCGGTGTTGCCGCCAACCCGGCTGTGCTGCGCGCGGCGTTTTCCGAAACGCTGGTGCAGGACGGCACCGTGAGCGATCCCATCACCATCGCGCCGAACCACAGCGTGGTGTTGCGTGTGACCAATCACACTGCCGAACAGGCATTGCCGTTGGACAAGGTGCGCGACAAGGTGACCGCGGCAATCCGTGCAGACCGTGCCGAGAAAGCCGCCGCGGCTGCTGCCGACGCCTTGCTGGCACGCGTGCAAAAGGGTGAGACGCTGCAGGCGCTGGCCGACAGCGAGAAGTTGCAGGTGCAGCCGATCCCGGGGCTGCCGCGGACGGCGCCGATCCCGACCCCGGCTGCGAACCGTGCGATCTTCAGCGCGCCGCGACCGACCGAAGGCAAGCCGTCGGTGGGCAAGGTGGAGCTGGATGGCGGGCGCTTTGCTGTCTTTGTCATCAGCAAGGCGACGCCGGGCGATCTGAAGCAGATGCCGGCCGAACAGCAGACGATGCTGCGCGAGCAGTTGAGCCAGATCGACGGAAACAACGCTGCGCAGGCTTATGTCAAGGAAATGCGCAAGCGCTACAAGATTCAGATCGAAGAGGCCCAGCTCTAAGGTGGGATAATCATCGGTAGAGAAAAGCCCGGGCAACCGGGCTTTTTCTTTGGGCGTTCGCCGTGCAGAACGGGCCGGCTGACGCCTGTCGCAGTCACACTCCCGTGCGGCGCGGATTGATTGGCCGGCAGCGTTTGCGTGCCCGGATGGCTCAAGGGAGTTGCGCTTGCAGTACGCCAATCGCGGGGTTGTCGGCTAGTCGCCTGACGATGTGGCAGTCGCCGCCTTTACCGCTCGATTGTGCGACGGCGCGCGCGGGCAGGGGTCCTGAAAGACATGCGAGGTGTACCGCTGATGATCTCCGGTGGCCGGGTCAGTTGAATGGCTAGGCACGATTGACCTAACGGGGAGCATCGCTAACGTCATGGCGCGCATTGCGTGGAGGTCTGCAGGCTTCGATTTCGTCGGAGCTCAGCTTGCAGACCTAGCGCCAGGTCGGTTCTCCGGCGCGACACCCGGGAGGTACTAGCTGTGCGTCTGCGCCCCAGGTCACATTCGACATCCATCTTTCGCGACCGAAGCGGCCTGACCAAGGCGGCTGGGTTGGTGAGCGAAGTTCAGGATCGACGCGCTCATGCTGCTGGCCGCCTGCCTGCGCCCACGACGACGTTCAAGGTGCGCCGGCCCTCGGCGCGTCACTCAGGGCGAATCGTCGAACGACAGCACCATGCCAGGCTTCAGGATGGCGCTTTTGTCCAGGCCGTTGGTGGCGAGCAGGGTCGTCACGGTGATGCCATAGCGGCGTGCGATCGCCCAGGCCGATTCGCCACTGCGCACGGTGTGGGTACGTGCCGGCGAGGTCGACGCTTTGCTGGCTGCAGAGGCGACGGCGGTCGGTGCCGCAGTGCTGGCGGCGCCAGTTCCCACCTGGGCAGATGCGACCGCGGCGCTATTCGCGCCGGGCTGCGGCGGCGCAAGCGGCGCAAGCACGTGCACACCGCGCGGCGCAACGCGTGCGCCAGCGAGGGCGGGATTCAGGCGCGCGAGCACTTGCGGCTCGATCGCGCGCTGTCCAGCCCAGGCATTTAGGCTGGTGCCTGCCGGCAACGCATGTTCGGTGAGGACGGGTACCTCGCGATCCAGTGAAGTCAGCAAGTTGCCCTGCTGTTGCGCGTGATCGAGCACGCAGGCAAGTGCGTGCAGTTTTTCCACATAGTCGTAGGTGACCTTGGACATGCCCGGCAATTCGGACGGGCGTGCGTTTTGCGCGTTCATCCCGGCGCTGCGCATTGCTTGCAGCACGCGGTACTCGCCGGCGTTGTAGGCCATCAGGGCCAGGCGCCAGTCTCCGCCGAACATGCCGTAAAGGGTCTTGAGATAGCGCACCGCCGCAGTGGTGGAGTCCACCGCCGACAGGCGTCCGTCGTATTGCGCACCGACCGGCACCTGGTGGTTGCGCGCGGTGGTCGCGATGAATTGCCACAAGCCGGCAGGACCGCTGCCGTTGCGGGCCCCCGGGCGGTAGCCGCTTTCAACGAATGGAATCAGCGCAAATTCGGTCGGCATGTCGGCCTTGCGCAACTCGTCGACGACATAACCGAAGAGAGGCAGGACATCCTGTGCGTCGTCTGCCAGGCGGGCCGGGGCGCGCGAAAAATGCTGTTCCCAGCGGGCATCGCTATGCGCACTGTCGCACCCCGGGTCGGCGCGGCCGTCGAGGAAGGCCGAAAAAATCTCGCGCCCGTTGCGGAGGCTGGGCGCGCTGGCTTGCGCGACCTGGCTACTTGCGCGTGCGGAGCTTGCGTCGTTGGGCGTTGCGGCTGCCGGTGCAATGGCCGAACAGGCGGCCAGCACTGCCAAAACCATGCGCCTCATGCGCGAAATTCGTCTTTCCAGCGCCGAAGTTCGGCGAAAACATCAACTTCAGAGGAAATTGCGCCGGGTGCGCGCGATGCCACTGCAGCGCGGATTTCGGGGCGGCCGGTGCGTAAGAACGGATTGGTGGCCAGTTCACTCTTGAGCGAAATCGGCAGGGTAGGACGGGCTGCATGACGCATGGCCTGGGCTTCCTGTTGACGGCGCTGCAAGGCAGCGTTGGTGGGATCGACGTGCAGCGCGAAGGCCGCGTTGGCCATCGTGTATTCGTGGCCGCAACACACAAGCGTTTCGCCAGGCAGGCAGGCCAGGCGCTGCAACGAGTCGAACATCTGGGGAGCGGTACCTTCGAACATCCGCCCACAGCCTAGGCTGAACAGGGTATCACCGCTGAACAGGTGACCGTCAGCGACGAAGGCGATGTGGCTGCGGGTGTGGCCGGGCACCTCAAGCACCTGGAACTCGACATCCAGCAGGCGCAAGCGCTCGCCGTGACCCACCCGATGCGCGTCCGCCGGGATGCGTTCGTCGGCCGGGCCGAACAGCTCCAGGTCCGGCCAGCGCTGCTGGAGCTCGGCAACGCCGCCGATATGGTCGCCGTGGTGGTGGGTCAGCAGGACAGCGCTCGGCACCAGGCCCTGGTGCTGCGCGGCCGCCAGGACCGGCTCGGACTGACCGGGGTCGACAATAATGGCGCGGCCATCTGCAGCGATCAGCGCCCAGATGTAGTTGTCGTCGAATGCGGGCAGGGCGATCAGTCGCATAGAATTGGGACCATGCCTGCCCCGCCATTCTCCCGTCAAGCTGGCGTCTCATCCTGGTTTGAAACCGGCGCCGGGCGCGGCCTGCTTCAGCTGGAGCGTCGTCTGGCGTTGGAAGCGCTCCAGACACGGCCGTCGCAGCCGTGGTTGTGGCTGACGCCGACCGCCGACATGCCGGCGCGCGAGCTGCTGCAAGGGCGCGGTTTGCGGCTGCATCGCAGTGCCGGCCGCTTTGCTGGCGACGCACGCTGCGCGCTGCCATTTCCGCTGCCCACCGAGAGCCTGCAGGCGATCGTGGCGCAGCATGCGGTAGTTGGTGGGGCAGCGGATTTTCTGGCCGAATGCGAGCGTTTGCTGATGCCCGGCGGCCGTCTATGGCTGTTCACGCTCAATCCGATGAGCCCCTACCGCTTCCGCTGGGCGCGGCGCGGGCCGGTCGCGTTGCGTCCGGATCGCTGGCGCCTGTTGGCGCAGCGTGCCGGTCTGCACAGCGTGCAGGCGGAGCGCTACCTGGGGCCGATCTGGCGCCCCAGCGGCGAGTCCACCGACCCCGGTCGGGCACCCTGGCGCGCGGTGTACCTGCTGGAGGTTGAAAAGCGCGCTGCCGCAGCGATCGGGCCGACACCGATTGCCCTGCCTGCCCGCTGGCCACAACCGGTGGCCACGATCTGACCTGTTTACGTTCAACTCTGGAACCTGATGAAATCCATTGAAGTGCATACCGATGGCTCCTGCCTCGGCAATCCCGGCCCGGGCGGCTGGGCGGCCTTGTTGCGTTACAACGGCCGCGAGAAGGAGCTGGCCGGCGGTGAGGCGGTGTCGACGAACAACCGCATGGAATTGATGGCGGCGATCATGGCGCTGGAAACGCTGACCGAGCCGTGCCAGATCGTGTTGCATACCGATTCGCAGTACGTGCGCCAAGGCATCACCGAATGGATGTCGGGATGGGTGCGGCGCAACTGGAAAACCGCCGGTGGCGATCCGGTCAAAAATCGCGAGTTGTGGGAGCGGCTGCACGCGGCCACGCAGCGCCATCGCATCGATTGGCGTTGGGTGAAAGGCCACAATGGCGACCCGGACAACGAGCGCGTCGACGTGCTCGCCCGCAATCAGGCCATCGCCCAGCGCGATGGTCTTGCGACATCGTAAGAGGACACATGCGTCAGATCATTCTCGATACCGAAACCACCGGCCTGGAGTGGCGCAAGGGCAACCGCGTCGTCGAAATCGGCGCGGTGGAGCTGCTGGAGCGGCGTCCGAGCGGCAACAATTTCCATCGTTACCTGAAGCCCGACTGCGATTTCGAACCGGGCGCACAAGAGGTGACCGGGCTGACCCTGGAATTTCTGGCCGATAAACCGCTGTTCGGCGAGGTGGTGGACGAGTTTCTTGCCTATATCGACGGCGCGGAACTGATCATCCACAACGCCGCGTTCGACCTGGGGTTTCTGGACAACGAGCTGTCACTGCTGGGCGATCACTACGGGCGCATCGTCGAGCGCGCCACGGTGGTGGATACCTTGATGATGGCGCGCGAGCGCTATCCGGGGCAGCGCAATTCCCTGGATGCCTTGTGCAAGCGTCTGGGCGTGGACAACTCGCATCGCCAGCTGCACGGCGCCTTGCTCGATGCCCAGATCCTGGCCGATGTGTATATCGCGCTGACCTCGGGCCAGGAGGAGATCGGGTTTGCCAGTGCCGACGCTGGCCAGCAGAGCGAAAGTGCGAGCGGCATGATCGCGTTCGACCCGGCGCTGCTGTTGCCGCGTCCGCGCGTTGCGGTGACCGCTTCCGAATCGCAGGCGCACGAGGCACGCCTGGCGCAGCTGCGCAAGAAGGCAGGGCGTGCGTTGTGGGATCCGCCGGTCGAGGAGATTGCGGTCGCCGGCTAGGCGACGATAAGCAATAGGCGAGTGGCAGGCGACGTTCTCAGGCGTAGCTCGCCCAGCCGCTCGCGACGCGCACTGCGCGGATCAAGATGCAAAGCGGCTGTTGAAATGCTCCAGCAGCGCGAGGTGTGCCTCAGTAACTGCGCACCAGGATCGCGGTGATGTTGTCCGAACCGCCGCCATCCAGTGCGGCGGCGACCAGGCATTCCACGCACTCCTGCGCGCTGCAGTCGGCCTGCGACAACGTGGCAGCGATGGCGGCATCGTCCACCTCTTCGGTCAGGCCGTCGCTGCACAGCAACAGCTGCATGCCGGATTTGAGTTCGCCTTGCATGATGGCGACATTCAGATGCGCCGGGTCGGTTACGCCGAGTGCCTGGGTCACCACGTTGCGATGCGGGTGCGCGCGTGCCTGCTCGCTGGTCAGCGTGCCCTGGGCGATGAGCTCCTGGACGTAGCTGTGGTCCTGGCTCAGCTGCGCCAGCCGGCCATCGCGCCACAGGTAGGCGCGGCTGTCGCCGACCCAGGCCACTTCGAAACGCTGGCCCAGCACGCGCGCGGCGACCACGGTGGTGCCCATCGGCAAGGTATCGTTGCAGCGGCGCGAAGTCTTGATGATCTCTTCGTCGGCGATGCGTACCGCCTGGGCCAGCGGGGTACCGGCGCGGACTTCTCGCACGATGGTTTCGCGCGCCAGTGCGCTGGCCACTTCCCCGCAGGCATGCCCCCCCATGCCGTCGGCGACCAGCCACAATCCCAGCTCGCTGTCGCCGTAATAGGTGTCCTCGTTGAGGTCACGGCGCAGGCCGACATGGGTGAGGTGTCCGAATTCGAGCATGGGGCCGGGTCGCCAAGGAGAAGATGCGCCACCATCATCGCGGGCCGGCCGGTTAGCGGCAACACGCCACGCGCGGGCGCCGCAGCACCGGTTCACGCCTGGATGCGGGCAGGCACCGTCTGCGCCGGCCCGGGCCGCTTGTGGCTGGGGCCATGTGCCCGTATGATGCACGGCCCCAGGACACTGGGGACCATCTGGAGAGGTGGCAGAGCGGTTGAATGTACCTGACTCGAAATCAGGCAGGCGTTTATAGCGCCTCGGGGGTTCGAATCCCCCCCTCTCCGCCAGATTGAGGCGAGCAGTTGTGCCAGTGCCGCGTGAGTTTCGCCGGCGGCATTGGGGGGGATGAGAAGCCCCGGGTTCGACAGGCAGCGCAGCTGCCTGCACGGCGAAGCCGCCCGCAGGGCGAAGGCACGTAGTGCCGAGTGAATCCCCCTCTCCGCCAGATTGAGGTGAAGCAGTTGTGCCAGTGCCGCGTGAGTTTCGCCGGCGGCATTGGGGGGGGATAGAAGCCCCGGGTTCGACAGGCAGCGTAGCTGCCTGCACGGCGAAGCCGCCCGCAGGGCGAAGGCACTTAGTGCTGAGTGAATCCTCCCCTCTGTCGCCAGATTCGCATCAGCCCCGCAAGGGGGCTTTTGTTTATGTATGGCAGTCGCCGGCCGCGGCGATGACTACAATCCGCCCGATCCCCCGTTGGAGGCCTGTCATGTCCGAGATCCTGGTGCCCGTGTCCTTTGGTGAGCTGCTCGACAAGATCGCGATCCTGCAGATCAAGTCCGAGCGCATGCGCGATGCGGCCAAGTTGGCCAATGTGCGCAACGAGCTGTCTGCGCTGGAAACCAGCTGGATGGCGCATCCGGCCGCCGGGCACGACATCGTGCGCCTGCGCGCCGAGCTCAAGGCCGTCAACGAGCGGCTGTGGGTGATCGAGGACGACATCCGCCTCAAGGAGCAAGCGCAGAGCTTCGACGATGCCTTCGTGCAGCTGGCGCGCAGCGTGTATATCGAAAACGACGAGCGCGCGCGCATCAAAAAGGAAATCAACCTGGCGCTGGGTTCTGCGTATGTGGAAGAAAAGTCCTATCAGGACTATCGCGCTACCGGCGTCTGAGCATGTTGACGGTTTGATCGCGGGGGTGGTCTGACAGTGCGAGTTGTTGCAGCAAGCGTATCCGCTCGATCTCACGCCCATTGGTGCGGGCGCCTCTGCCATTTGCCCGGCGCCTGATCGCCGAGCAGATTCAGGGCCAGTGATGAAGGGCTGGCTGCGTCGCCTTTGCGCCAACTGTGTGGCGGTCCGGCGGCGATTGATCGCCGATCTTCAACGCCGATGGTCGGCGCGATAGCGCTCAAAGGCGGCAATCGCGTCATCCACGGTGATCAGCGACATCACCTCGTCGAATTCGATCTTGGTTCCCCAGCTCAGCTGGTCGGCCGGTTTTTGCAGGAATTTGCGCGCGGCGTCGTCGTAGCGGTCCACGCAATAGCGCACGTCCGAATACGGGCCGCTCCGTCGCGGGTTGCTGGCGGCATGCAGGCCGAGCACCTTCGTGCCCATCGCATTGGCGATGTGCATCGGCCCCGAATCCGGCGTGACCACCAGATCCGCGCGGGCGAGCAGGGCGGGCAGCTGCTTGAGCGTGTCCTTGCCAACCAGGTCCAGCACCGGCGCATGCGCGTTGGCGATGATGGCGTCGGCGGTGCTGCGTTCCAGATCGCTGCGGCCGCCGCACAGCACGATCCGCCAGCCCTGCGCGGCGGCATGGTCGGCCAGCGCGGCATGGCGATCGGGATACCAGTTGCGACGCGCGTGGCTGGAGCAGGGTGAGATCATCAGCACCGGGCGACCATCGTCCTGCCACTGAGCCTGCGCCCAGGCGTGTGCGTCCTCGGGCACCGGCAGATCCCAGCGCACGTGGTTTTGGCGCAGGCCCAGCGGCTCGGCAAAGCTGCCGATGGCGTCGAGCACATGGATGCCGGGTCGATCTGCGATGCGCTCGTTGACGAACAGGCCGTGCAGGTCCTTGGAGCGGCTGCGGTCGTAGCCGATGCGTCGCCGCGCCGGCACGAAGGCCGACAGCACATTGGCGCGAAAGGCCACCTGCATCTGCAGCAAGGCATCGAAGCGGCCCAGCGGCGCCAGCGACCGGCGTAGCGCGCGCATGCCGGCCACCCCGCTGCGTTTGTCGTAGGCGTGAAATTGCACGCCGGGCAGGCCATCGAGCAATTTCAGCCCGGCCTTGTCGATGATCCAATGCAGTTGGGTTCCAGGAAACCCCGCCTGCAACGTGCGTACCAGTGGCACCACATGGGTGACATCGCCCAGGGCGGACAAGCGC
Organism: Xanthomonas phaseoli pv. dieffenbachiae; assembly: GCF_008639345.1. NCBI lineage: Bacteria > Pseudomonadati > Pseudomonadota > Gammaproteobacteria > Lysobacterales > Lysobacteraceae > Xanthomonas > Xanthomonas phaseoli. The sequence goes on from NZ_CP041380.1 coordinate 1,074,135, forward strand.
AGCAAACACAGCGATGCGGGCGTTACAGCCATGGTGTTGTTAGACTCGATAGATGGTTTCTTTCGATGCCACCGAAGCGCTGGCGCCGTACCGCGAAGGTCGCGGTTATGGCGCCATTCTGTTCGACCGCGAACGGCTGCGGCAAGCCGATGCCAGCCTGTTTTCGCCGCAATCGTGGGGCGACAGGGCGCGCCCGGTGGACGCAGGCGGGCGTGGCGGCGCGTGGTTCGTGGATGCGCCATTCGGCCATAGCGTGTTGCGGCAGTACCTGCGTGGCGGCATGGCCGCACGCGTGAGCCGCGATCGCTACCTGTGGAAAGGGGCAGGGCGTACGCGCAGTTTTGCCGAGTTCCGGCTGATGCGCGAACTGCTCAAACGCAAGTTGCCAGTGCCGCGTCCGTTGGCCGCCTGTTATCTGCGCGAAGGCGTGGGCTATCGCGCTGCGCTGTTGATGGAGCGGCTGGAAAACGTGCGCTCATTGGCCGACCACGCCCAGGTCGCCGGCCGCGGTGCGCCGTGGGAGGCGACCGGCCAGCTGATTGCACGCTTCCATCGCGCTGGCCTGGATCACGCCGATCTCAACGCGCACAACATCCTGTTCGACGCCGGCGGGCATGGCTGGTTGATCGATTTCGACCGCGGCGTGCTGCGCATTCCGGCCACGCGCTGGCGCGAGCGCAACCTCAAGCGGCTGCATCGCTCGCTGTTGAAGCTGCGCGGCAACCGCAGCCGCGAAGACGTCGACAAGGACTATGCGCGCCTGCATCGCGCCTACGAACTGGCCTGGGGCCGGGGCTACTGATGGACTGGGGCTTGCGCGTGCAGGGCGTCGGCAATGCGTCGGCGGTGGCGCTTGGCTCGCCGATGGCCACGCTCGAGCGCGCCGGTGCGCCCTGGCTGACCATCGATTGCGGCAGCGAGGGCCTGACCGCCTATCAGGCCCACTATGGCCAGCTGCCACAGGCAATCTTCATCACCCACGTGCATCTGGACCATGTCGGCGGCCTGGAACGGGTGTTCGTCGACAGTTATTTCTCCGAGCGCCGCGGACGCACGCGCCTGTACGTACCGGCGCCGGTCGTGCCGCTGCTGCAGCGGCGCATCGCCGATTACCCCAACGTGCTGGCCGAGGGCGGGGCGAACTTCTGGGATGCGTTCCAGCTGGTGCCGGTCGGCGATGCGTTCTGGCACGACGGCGTGCGGCTGGAAGTGTTCCCGGTACGCCACCACTGGCCCGAGACGGCTTACGGATTGCGTTTGCAAGGCGCGCTGGTCTGGACCGGCGATACCCGGCCGATTCCGGAAATGCTGAAGCGTTATGCGGACGACAGCGAGCTCATCGCACATGACTGCGGCGTTCACGGCAACCCGTCGCATACTGGCGTGGACGATTTGGAGCGGGAATACCCGCAGGACCTGTTGAGCCGCATGCTGCTGTACCACTACGCCAGCGACGCCGAAGGCGATGTGCTGCGTGCACGTGGCCACCGCGTTGCCGTGCCCGGTCAATACCTCGCGTTGGCGAACCCGACCGCCGCGACGGTGCCCTGATGGGCGCCTTGCTGCAGCCGGATCTCGTGATGGCGCCGATGCAGGACCGCTACGGCCGCCCGTTGCGCGATCTGCGCCTGTCGGTGATCGAAGCCTGCAATTTCCGCTGCGGGTACTGCATGCCGGCCGATCGCGTGCCGGACGATTACGGCTTCGATTCACAGCAGCGGTTGAGTTTCGATCAGCTGGAAACCCTGGTGCGTGCCTTCGTCTCGGTCGGTGTGACCAAGGTACGCCTGACTGGCGGAGAGCCGCTGCTGCGCCGCGACCTGCCGAGCCTGATCGCACGGCTGACCGCGATCGAGGGCATCGAAGATCTGGCCCTGACCACCAACGGCACCTTGCTCGCCCGCCAGGCCGTCGCGCTGCGGCAGGCCGGGTTGCGCCGCATCACCGTCAGCATGGATGCGCTGGAACCGGCGTTGTTCAGGCGCATGAGCGGCGATCGCGGCGAGATTGCGCAGGTGCTGGCCGGCATCGCCGCCGCCGAGCACGCCGGTTTTCAGCGGCTGAAGATCAATTGCGTGGTGCAGCGTGGCGTCAACGAAGCTCAGGTGCTGCCGCTGGTGGAGCACTTCCGCGGCACCGGGCACGTGCTGCGCTTCATCGAATTCATGGACGTAGGCAGCTGCAATGGCTGGACCCCGGATGCGGTGGTGACCTCAGCGCAATTGCACGAACGCATCCACGCGCGCTGGCCGCTGGTGGCGCTGGACGCCAATTACACCGGGGAAGTGGCCCAGCGCCACGCGTTCGCGGATGGCGCCGGCGAAGTGGGCTTCGTCAGTTCGGTCAGCGTGCCGTTCTGCGGCGATTGCCAGCGGGCGCGCGTCTCGGCCGACGGGCATCTGTATACCTGCCTGTTCGCCAGCCAGGGCCACGACCTCAAGCCGGCCCTGGCCAATGGCGCGCCTGCGCTGGCGACGCATCTGCGCCAGCGCTGGAGCGTGCGTGGCGACCGCTACAGCGAAGTGCGCGCCTCGGTGCCACGGCGCGGCAAGCCGGTCGAGATGTTCTTGATCGGCGGATGAGCGAGGACGCGCTGCTGGTGCTGCTGCGCACGCTGGAGCTGCGTCTGCTCGATCCGCAGCAGCGTGCCGATGTCCAGGTGTTGGAAGCGCTGCTCGATCCGGCATTTGTCGAGTTCGGTACGTCGGGCCATCGGTACACGCGGAGCGAGGTAATCGCGGCCTTGCGCGTCCCCGGTGTCGCTGCCGAGTACTGCGCAGACGACTTCGAATGCGCGCGGTTGGCACCGGATCTGGCGCAGGTGCGCTATCGGTCGATGGATCGCCGGCAGGGTGTTGAGCGGCAGGCCTTGCGCAGCTCGTTGTGGCGCAGGAATGCTGCTGGATGGCAGCTGCTGTTCCATCAAGGTACCTTGTTCACCGAGAATGCCGCATCCTGATGGCCTGTCGTTCGCGTCGTTTCCCATGCCTGCAAAATCCCGTTCCGCACGCCTCACCCATCTGGACGATGCCGGGCTCCCCACCATGGTGGATGTCTCGGACAAGGCGGTTACCGCCCGTAGCGCCACCGCGGAAAGCCGCGTGCGCTTTCCGGCTGCCGTGGCCGCACAATTGCGCGCCAACGGCTTGCGTAGTGCCAAGGGCGGCATCGTAGAGACGGCGGTGATTGCCGGCACCATGGCGGTCAAGCGCACGCACGAATTGATTCCGTTCTGCCATCCATTGCCGATCGATGCGTGTCGTTTCGAGATCGACTGGGCAGGCGAGCAGCTGCTGGACATCCGTTGCACGGTGCGCTGCGTGCATCGCACCGGTGTGGAGATGGAAGCGCTGACCGGTGCCAGCGTGGCGGCGTTGACGGTGTATGACATGTGCAAGGCGTTGTCGCACAGCATGAGCATCGGCCCGACCAAATTGGTGTCCAAGCGCGGCGGCAAGCGCGACATCGGAGCGGAACAATGACGGTCATGGTGACGGTGCTGTACTTCGCCAGCCTGCGCGAGGCTGCAGGCATTGCCGACGAGCGTGTGCACACCGGCGCGCAGGATCTGCGCGGCCTGTATGCAGAACTCGATGCACGGCATGGCCTGCGCTGGACGCCTGCGCAGCTGCGTGTGGCTGTCGATGGCGCATTCGCGCGCTGGGAGGATGCGCTGCGCGACGGCAGCGAAGTGGTGTTCATTCCGCCGGTGTCGGGAGGTTGACTGTGAACGAGCAGGTCGCCGCGATCTTTGCGCTTTCCGAGGTGCCGTTGCCGATCGATCAGCTGCGTGCCGGGGTGGAACACCCGCAAGCCGGCGCGTTTGCCAGTTTCGAAGGCTGGGTGCGCAATCACAACGAAGGCCGCGGCGTGGCCGGCTTGCGTTACGAAGCCTATGCCGCGCTCGCGCAGGCCGAGGGGCAGCGTGTTGTCGACGAAGCAATGCAGCGATTCGCCATCGTGCACGCGCATTGCGTGCACCGCGTGGGTGAGTTGCGTATCGGCGAGATGGCGGTGTGGGTCGGCGTCAGTGCGGCGCATCGTGGCGCCGCATTCGACGCATGTCGCTACATCATCGATGAGGTCAAGGCGCGGGTGCCGATCTGGAAGCACGAGCATTACCTGGAAGGCGACGCGGGTTGGTTGCATCCCGAATCGCAACCTTAGCGATGCAGATGCGGCGCGCGTCCGCGCGTGAGTAGGCGACCGGCGTTGCATAGGGCGCAGCGCAGCACGAGCTGCCTGCTGCTTGTGGCTGGATCAATCGCGCGCAAGCCAGGGGTTCCAGCCAGCTCGCCTGCAGTCTTTCGAAGTTGGGGGTGGTGTCCCCGCCGGTTGACCTCGGCGCCCGCATCGCGCCGTGGGAGACGCTAACGCTGCGGGATGCATGCGCCGTCGCCACGGCGGGCACGAATGACGGATCGGCCTTATGCATGGGCATGCAGCGCTGCAAAAGATCCCCGCTGCTTGTTGCTCATGAATCGTGAGAAAGCCAGGGCTCCGGCTAGTTCGCCTGGAGTCTTTCGAAGTTGGGGGTGGTGTCCCCGCCGGTTGACCTCGGCGCCCGCATCGCGCCGTGGGAGACGCTAACGCTGCGGGATGCATGCGCCGTCGCCACGGCGGGCACGAATGATGGGTCGGCTTTTCGCATCGGCTTTGCGTATGGGCGCACAGCGCTGTACGAGGTGATCGCTATTTGCTGCTCGATCAATCGTGCGCAAGCCAGAGGTTCCAGCTGGTTCGCTTGGCGTCTGTCGAACGTTAGGGTGGTGTCCCCGCCGGTTGACCTCGGCGCCCGCATCAATCGATACCGTTGCTGCCTTCCGGCCCTGGCGGGATTTTCGATCTAGCGTCGCGAGGGACCGACGGGGCCACCATAAGACGTGGGCCACGATGCCGTGGCCCTGGACCCGTGCAATCAGCTTGCAGAGTCATAAAACTGGCGGAGAGAGAGGGGGAGGTACTGATCCCACTCGAACGTCCTGACTCTCCTACAGCCACGCAAACCAGGAGGGTGTCCTGCTTTGTGGTCCGCCATTGTAGCGGGTGCAGTGTCTTGGGCGCTAGTCCAGCTGCAAGACATCGAACCTGTTGCCTAAGGGGCCGCGCTGTCCGTAGTCTGTAGTCGGTTTATGCACCTACTTCAAGTAGCGCAGGGCAGCGCAGCAGTTTCAAATAAAGGAAGGGGATAGAGTTGAGCAATGATCGCGTGGTCGAATATCAGAGCGAACATTTCGATTGCAGCACTTGTGTTATTGAAGGACTGGGCCAAGAAGTGGTGGATGCGCTCGGTTGCGGGATCGAAACTGATTTGTTGATTGGGCTAATCGGAGCGCCGACAAAATCGAAAATCAGGGTCGTGGTGAAATGGGAGTGGTCTGAGGAAGAAATTCCTGATGGGGAGGACGTGCCCCCGGGTATTTTGTTTCTTGTGGAAAACGATAAATATTTCGATGAGCCCGCCGAAGTGGTCGTATTTTTGGATGGTCTAAGAGACAAGATTGGTGTTTATCTGAAGCTAATTGTCTTCAAAGATGACCCTGCGCTGAAAGGGCTTGCTGGGCACATGATTCATGTCATGGCAGGGGCCGCGTTGAAGATTCCCGGCACCTCTAGGCTGAAGCTCTGGGCTGCGGGCGGCCTTTTATGGGACGATATGAGCCCTGGCGTGAGGTGGGGCGGATATTTCGCATGGCCAAAATACGGCTTCGATTGCATTGTCCCGAGCCCCACAAGAGCGCTGTTCGCACACTTCCCCTACTATCCGGCTGGACTCGCCTCTTGCCTGAAGGTTTCTGATGTGTTATCGTTAGTTGGCGGAAGGGATTTTTGGAAAATTGCTGGTGAAGGTTCCTATATGAACTTTGACTTGGCGAAGAATTCGAAATCACGCGAAACGCTAGGCAAGTTCCTTCAGGACTGGAGAAAGATATGAAGGTCAAACAGGGTTTGATAGCACGTGTGCTAGGGCGCTTTCAGTCGACCAAAAAAATAAAGGCTGGTGCCAGTTTGCCTGTCTACAGCGTGCACAGAGAGAAGGGTGCTAGGCAGATAACGAATTCCGAAGAAATGAAGAGAAGTCGCGTTTACGCGAATGTCCCACTTGGGATGGATTGAAAAAAAAAGCTCCCGAAAGGGAGCTTTTTTGTTGAAGCCATATGGGAGCCAAGTGTTCGTTCTTGAGATGGCGATCATTCCGTCAGCTGCATCCATGCCACGAGCAGTACCATGGGCAGCCCGCTAAGCATCGAGGTGACCCAAAAAGCCCCCATGACGGTCAGCGGGGTCATGACCCACCACTGTGCAGCGGTGAACCCTTGGTCGCGCCGCCGAGCCGCGTCAGCCTGCTGCGGATAGAGCCGCTCCGCTTTCCGCAGACCCCGTCGAGCCATTAGCGGTCCGACGATGAAACCAAACGGGCCCAGGAAGAGCAGGCTCAGCGAGAACCACCAGAAGAAGCGGTTGTGCGGAGTCATGACCTTCCTGGGAGCAGCGCGGAGCGCGGCGTCCCCGCCAGCCCCCACGGCGTCGACGGACGTTCCTGCCATCGAATCAGTCTTCATGCTCATTTGGCGTAGGCCCTCCAAGTGCCGTCGGCTTTGGCATAGCGCAAGTTCTTGTTGACCGGCACGGGGACCTGCCGACCGGCAATCACCAGGACCACTTGGCCGCGCGTGTCGCAGCGGTAGCCGTCGGCGCCCTCGGCTTCCACACAGCCGGAGAGCTCGAAGTTTTGAATGTCCGTGACCTGGCCGGCGCCGCTCTGCTGAAGCAGCGCGACCAGCGCCTGCTTGGCGCTGTCGCTCGACGGCTTGCCGCTGCAGGCACTCAGGCCCAGGGCCATGGTCAACGCGACCAAGCCAATCCATGCGTTTTTCATGTCGTTCCTTTGCTGGGTAAAAAGGGAGGAAGTGAGGGCGAGCGGGCTCTTACTTGTCGCGGTTGCCGTCGGGCTTAAAGCCCGCGATCCAGAGCCTGGTGTCTTTGAAAGGCGTCAGCATTCCTGACGGTCCCGGGTGCAGGTCAGAGGTCTGGAGGAATCCCGAGACCCAGGCGACGCGCAGGGCGACATCGACGGCACGGTCAGCCACGCCGGGCCGGCTCACGTTGACGACAAAAGGCTGCGCTGGCGGGTTGGGGCCGCTGGAGCGCTGGACGCCCGTGTTGGGCTTGCTGGAAGGCACGCGGACGCCGTTGAGGGTATCCCTGCCTTTCCACAGAGCGGAGGTATTGAGCTCAGCGGTTTCGCCCAGGTCGTCCGTTTCCGTCACCGCGGCATCGAAGCAGGTGCGGAAGGTTTCGACGCTTGAGGCGGTCGGACTGGTCCAGATGCGAGCTTCGACCGTCCAGCAGGGCAGCGAGGCGCCCCATTCGGTGAAGGTCAACGTGACTCGGGGCCACTCCAGCTTCCCGTGCTGGGCCTGCTGGTGGTTGTCGCCTTTGAAGAGCCCGGGCAGCTTTCCTGCACCGCTGAGGGGCGCGTAGATGGCGCCAGTGCCTTGCGCGCTGGTTTTGCTGCCCGAGTTCGGCTGGATGCCGACCAGCTGCCTCCCAGAGTCGGCCAGGCTCTTTCGGAGCTGACGGAAGAAGCCGGGTTTTTGTTCCGGCACGTCCTGGGCGTGGGTGGTGAAAGGCCTGATGAGTGTCAATGCCAGGAGCGCTGCGAACACTCCTTGTCCTGAAAGTTCCATGTGGCCTCAGATAGATGTGGTTCTATCTGCCATATTGGAAGATAAGTGCGCTAGGATGCTACTCGGTGCAGACTTGGAGGTCAGCCATCAGTTAGATCTCCATGCCCGCATCTCTGCCCACAAGTTCCGTCTTCGGTCGTCGCCTACGTGCGGCCAGGCGCGTGGCAGGCCTGTCGCAAGTCGAACTGGGAGCGCTGCTGGGGATGAATGAGAAATCTGCCTCGTCACGACTCTCCCGCTACGAGCGGGGGGAGAGGGAGCCCGACCACGAGACGCTGGCGGCTTTAAGCAAGGTGCTGGACGTGCCTCCGGCCTACTTCCATGCAAGTTCGGACGTGCTGGCAGAGATCATCCTGCTTGTCGCCAGATTGCCTGTAGACCGTCAGGAAAGGCTTCTAGGTGTCATCAAGGGCTACCTGACCCAGCCGCAAGCACATGTTGAGAAGGATTGACTTGGCAGGGAGGCGGCATTAGATTTGCCGAGTGGAGCAGAAAATGGTGATGAAGCGGTTGCAAACCTTTTTTTTGCTGGTATAGTTCCAGGCTTGTAATGCACCCCGTCGTTCCTGGTGGATGAGCGGGTATTAATCTTCGCCGGCGGTGGTAACGCTGTCCGGATTTAATGTAAAAAAAAAAGGCAAAAATGGGCGCTTCGGCGTCCATTTTTGTATCCAATTCAGGGGTGGACATGGATCGTTTGTGCGGTTTTCATTGATGGTGGCTATGTAGCCAAGCTGCTCAGCAACAACTTTGATGGGGCAAGGATTGACTACAGTAAATTTGTGCAGCACGTCCTGCAGGGATCTGACGTGTTGCGCACTTATTACTACGACTGCCCGCCGTATCAATCATCCCACCCGACAGAAGAAGAAGCCCAGCGATTTGCAGGGAAGGAAAAGTTCTTCAACGCGCTGTCTCGCCTTCCTCGCTTCCAAGTCAGGCAGGGTAAGTTGGAGCGTCGCGGGACTGCACCAAACTTTGTGTTTCAGCAGAAGCGGGTAGATATTCTCCTCGGAGTGGACATGGTTGAGCTCGCAGCGACTCGCCAGATCCAGAAGGCAATTCTAATTGCCGGGGATAGTGACTTTGTTCCGGCTATTGAGGCAGTGAAGCGCCATGGGGTGCTTACTGTGCTGTGGCACGGCCCCCACATCAGGGGGCCCGGAAACACGGTCCACGACGAACTATGGGACCAGTTCGATGAGCGCTTTGAAATCGACTTGGCTGTGGTGGCGGGTAGTGCTCCGCAGCAGAGTCGATGAGGTCCTGAGGCCGCTTCGCATAGCGCAGCCTTGAAAGCTGCGCAGCAATGTATTGGTTTGGGGTTGGTTGGAGGTCAAGGGTAGAACTTGCTCGAAGCTGCCAAGCACTTGGCAAACTGCCCCCGGTGGTAGCGCGGCAGTTCCATGTTTGGCTGATAGAGCTCCAAGGCGCTGATTTGCTTGCTTCGTGTCACCTGCGGTTTCTTGTGCAGGTAGTGCTGGCGCAAGACCTGGACCCGGTCGCGGGGATCGGTGCTGTGGCCGGTGACCAAGGCAATCTCCTTCTCCGGCACGTCGTTGACGTCGAGCTCAGTGGCCAGCGTATGGCGGAAAGCATGGAACCCGACGCCCTTGGGGAAGCCCAGGCTCTTTAGGTAGCGCCCAAAGTCCACCACGAACTGCTGGCTGTAACGCGCATTCGTTTCCCCTGTCGTGCGGTTCACGCCGGCGGAGAGCAGGGGGAACAGCCGAGGGTGGCCGATCGCTTTCATGTCTTCCACGAACTCCAGGAATCCGGCCTCCAAGAGCGGCTTGGCGATAGGGATGATGCGCATGCACCCCGCGCCCTTCATGCTTTGCCGGCTGCGCCGACGGCGTTTCGGGTCCGCGGCCAAGTCTTGGTCCAACGTCTTCTGGAAAGAGATGCACCACACCCCGCGTTCCTCGATGATGTCGGTCAGCTTCAGCTGGCAGACCTCGTTGACCCTGGCGCCGGTATACAAGCCGATCATCGGCGCCCACCAATACTGGGGTTTCTTGGCCCAGGGGATGAATGTCTCGGGGTCGAAAATGGCCTGCAGGTCTTCGTCCTCGAACAGCCGGATGGCCTTCTCTGGATCGATGGTGTCGTCCTGCTTGATCTTCCGGGAGGCTTTCATGGGCGAAGAAACGATGGCCTGTCCGTTGACCAAGTGGTTGAAGAAAGCGACGAGGAACCGGCGATGACGCTCCTCGGTGGCCGGGGCCAGCGGCGGCACGTCCTGCTCTTTCCCCATGGCGATGGCTTCGTCGAAGGTGAGATCCTTCAACAGCGGGTCCGACGTCAAGTTCCTGGGGGCCCAGCGTAGGAGCTTCCAGAGCGCTTGGATGTGGTGGTAGTCGACACGGGACGCGGAGATGTTGCCGCAGGTAAGAAGCAGCAGCTTCAACGTGCGCTCGGTGGACTGCACGGTCTTCGGGTCGAGCTGGCGGCGACGCATGTCCTCCAGATGATCTTCGATCTCCTTGACCAAGGGGCGCGAAGGCGTGCCGGTAATCCCCCCACAGGTTAGCTGACGCCAGAAGTGGAATTTTCTCGTACCCTTTTCCGAGGAGGTTCCATGAAGACATCCCGCTTCACCGACAGCCAGATCATTGCCGTCCTCAAGCAGGCCGAGGCCGGCACGCCCGTGCCGGAGTTGTGCCGGGAACACGGCATCAGCTCGGCGACGTTCTACAAGTGGCGCAGCAAGTTCGGCGGCATGGACGCATCGCTGATGTCCCAGCTCAGGGAGCTGCAGGACGAGAACCGGCGCCTGAAGAAGATGTACGCCGATGCCCAGCTCAGCGCCGACCTGCTGAAGGAGGCGATGGCAAAAAAATGGTGAGGCCATCTCAACGCCGGGAGATGGCCCGATGGGCCGTAGATGGTGGCCACACGAACATCCGGCATGCCTGCCGGACCTTTGCGGTGAGCGAGACCTGCTTTCGCTATCAAGCCAAGGCCAGCGAGGAGAACGCCCGGATTGCCGATTGGCTGGTGCGGTTGACCACAACCTATCGTGATTGGGGGTTCGGCCTGTGCTTTCTGCACCTGCGCAACGTGAAGGGCTTTGGCTGGAATCACAAGCGGGTGTACCGCATCTATCGGGAGCTGGAGTTGAACCTGCGGATCAAGCCGAAGAAGCGGCTGGTGCGCGAGCGGCCAGAGCCGTTGGCGGTGCCGGAGACGATCAACCAGGTCTGGTCGATGGATTTCATGCACGACCAGCTGGCCGACGGCCGCAGCTTCCGGTTGTTCAATGTGCTCGATGACTTCAACCGTGAGGGTCTGGGCATCGAGGTCGACTTATCGCTGCCATCGGCCCGGGTGATCCGCTCGTTGGAACAGATCATTGACTGGCGCGGCAAGCCAAACGCCATTCGCTGCGACAACGGCCCGGAGTACATCAGCGGCGCGCTGCTAGCTTGGGCACAGCAGCGCGGGATTCGGATCGAGCACATCCAGCCAGGCAAGCCGCAGCAGAATGCCTATGTCGAACGTTACAACCGCACCGTCCGCTACGCCTGGCTGGCCACAACGTTGTTCGACACCATCGAGCAGGTTCAGGACAAGGCCACGCGCTGGCTATGGACGTACAACCATGAGCGCCCCAACATGGCGCTCGGCGGTATCACGCCAGCAATGAAATTGGCGATGGCCGCCTAGCTCCACTTTTGGCGAACGCTCAAAGCGGGGGGATTACCTGCCCATGGGCAGTTGCGCTGGGTAGCGCGTGCTGTTCTTCGTGCCGCTCTTCCGTCCGGTTTCGTCGAGCGCGGCGAGGATGTATTCTTGGAGATTGATGGCGGCTTCCCGGCCTCGGATGATGGCGCGGTCGATACGGAACCGTCCGATGTGGATGCCTTCCAAGTGCAGGAGGCCGAAGGGCGAAGCGATGTAATCGTTGAGTGCAGCGGAGGGTAGAGCGGTCATGGGTCACTTCCATCGGAGATGGAAGTAGGGATATGACAGGAGGAAAATTCGTCAACGGGGTCGATACAAAAATTTGCGGCGGCGGCGCAGTCCTTAGGTGTTGGGATATTCCCAATGAAGTGCTTCCCGGGTCCGCCAATTCGTTATCCGGCGAGAAGCCTTGTAAACCAAGGGTTTCAAGAGAATTTGTGTCGATTTATCGCAGTCAATTGCGTACTGTTTGCAGTAAATAAGCTAACTAAATGACCTTATTTCTCGATTTTGAAAATGAATTTAAGTTAAATGTTAGCCTGTTATTGTTAGTCTGATTTATATTAAAAGCAGCGATCTGCTTGGTTCAGAACTTTCTGACATCCGATGGGGCGCGACACCGATGGTCCGACGAATGGCAGGAGCGCAATCTGACCTTGCCGGGCGTGGACCCCAATGACCGCTTCCCCTGCAGGCGCTTGAGCAGCGTCGTGCTGGCATCTGCTAGGGGGCTGGTAGTGTTGACTTGTGACGATGTGTCTTAAACAGTGGAAGACGGTGGCCGACCTGACAAGTGCTTACTGTGCCTTGCCATTGGATTGAGGAAGGACAACGGAAATCGATCTTTTGCCATTTGAGGCCTGAAATGCGCCAGGCCAAAAGGCAATAGCACCCGCAGCACAGGTGCCTCGCTCGCATTGGATTTCTATTTTTCCAGATTTATCAAGATGAACTGCTGCGGCTGCAGTTGCTACCGCTAAGCTTCCGGCCAGACACCAATACAGGTTCACTGATCGCTTTCTAGCGGTCAGCACCGACAAAAAGAAAAGGGCGGCAAAGAATCCTGCACCCGCAAGCGCCTTTAGCCAAGTTTCCAAGAAAACCTGTGTTCGTCCGGGACCAGTGAAGACGTAGGTGGCTAGGACTGAGAACGCCAGCCAAGCCGCGCCGGAGATAGCGAAGGCTGCCCCTGGTGTTTTGTGTCCACGCCACACCAAATCTGCTTGCAACACGAAGAATGCTAACAGCAAAAGTGGCGCTACTGCGTAGCCAAGTAGCCCAAATTGGTTTTGAGTCACCAGAAAAAGGGCCGAGCAAGCCACTGTCCCAAGGAGAAGAGTTACTTCGCGGGAGCGCAGGCTAAGCCTGCGCTCCCTGAAATGGACTGTGCTCATTACTTAACTTGCACTACATCGCCGACAAGGACGGTTCCGCTGCCTACAGTCACTGTGCCTCCAGAAATGGTCGCTGCGCCACTTGACGTGAGCCAGTCTATCCCACGCTGGTAATCAGGTCGAGACGCCGCGTCCGGGCTTTCGTAAGAACTGTAATCGACGTTGATAGGCTCGCTGCTAGATGTCCCAATGAGGTTGCCTGCTGAATCGTAGGCTTCAACGTAAACAATGGCTCGCTTAGCAGAGTCGTAAGCGAAAATCGCCCTGCTTTTATCATTGAACGTTGTGTCAATGCGGATGCTGTAATCCTCCGAGCTCCTCCATTTGTAAGCGTTGGACAGAACCTGTTGAATGAAGAAGATGAAATTTTCGCCGGTGTTGGGCACTTGCCAGTCGTTTGCTTCAAGCCACTGTATGACCTGCTGACGCGTTGCGCCTTCCCGACGCACATCAAATGCACTAGCAAATGCTGCTGACTGGTCTGCTGCAGGCGTGGCCATCTTCCTGACTGAGCTGGGTGTGACAGTTCCATTAGCTAAGTCAATCTTCACGTTGAGAGTGCCGATATTTCCGTAACTCCGATATACAGACGAATAAACGGCGAACTGGTCGATATCTGCTTGTGCCACAGGTCGCTCTTGAATCCCCGGCGGCGCCACAGAGACGGGACCGTTTACAGTATTGACCGTGTAGAGGTATGGAATGCCGGTCGAACGATCACCGATGTAGGCTTGACCGAGACCCGAAGTCAGCTGATTTGCAAGCGCTCCTCGTTGCGCCTGTGTGCAGGCATCACAGAAGTGGATGTCATTCGCAGTGGCTTGTCCGACATATCCTGCGAGCACTAGGCTGCCAGCCATCACAATCGTCTTAATCGTCAAGAACCCCTTTTTAATCCCCTGCCATGGCAGGTTCACCCCCGCCACCTCCTATCGTCAAACCTAAATTCAGTCGTAATTTTGGAATGTAGAGCTCGGTCACACTTGACGGCCAACGCCCACAAAAATCTGGTCTGAGGCTGGGCCTGACGGCCGTCGAGCAGAGGAAATCCTGTCGTGGCACGGGCTAACGGACGCGGACGACAAGGGTTGATGCCAAGTTGCGGTTAGGCCGCGCTTAGCGAGCTTGTGCTCTAGTCGTAGCACATGGTCATCCAATGCTTAGCTTAGCCACGCGCAGCGCTTCGCTCGGGAAGACGGCGCTGGGACTGGAGTAGCGTTGACGAGTAATGCCGCCTGATAAAAATGTTCCAGGCAGTATCCCCAACTGAGCAGCCGGGGCATGCCGGGCACTTGTGAAGCGGCAGGATGTGTGGCTCTGAGATGGTGTGACGATCTAATCAAGTGCTTAACCGATATGCGGCCTCACATGCCGTGAGGCTTATATTTTTTGCGGACAGGTAGCCCATGTTCCTGCCTGATGGAGTTTTCGCTCGGTTGCCTGGTCTTTCGATATTCGTATTTTCCGACGCCGACGGCCCTGAGTTCCTCCTTTCCGGCTTCGGATGTTTCGTCGTAGCGATCTCCACCCTTGTAGGCTCTCGATGTGCCCGCCAATAGATGCTGAGCATGGATAAGCTCGTGTGCAAGAACTACAAACGACTCCTCGGGATCCGATCCAAGACGAAGAGGGGAGCCGTTTGAATTCAGTTCGATATGACTCTGCGGGCTCCATTCTATAATGGCATTGCATCCCTTTCCTTTTCTTGCTCGTTCCTTGGCGAGCTCTAGGTTATCGGCGAAAGTCTCTGGATCATATTTTTCAACTTCGCTCGCGCTAAGTACGGCTCTGGTATTGGGCTGCGCTTCAGCGCCGATCTCCGCTATGGTCACTTTTCGATTCTTGCGAGCGCTGATAGCGCTCAAGCCTTGAAGAAGAGCGCTGCCTGAGCTGCCGGCCGCAATCTTCTCAAGCGCTGATTCAACTTGGTTCTTGTATGGCTCTTCTCGAGCGCTTGTCTGAGTGGAAATATAGATTCCTGGAAAGTTCGTTTGACTGATTGGCATGTGAGTATGTGTCGTCGAAGTGTCTGTAGGAGTTGCACTTGAATGGTAACGGTGAGGAGGCTGACATGTCGCCGGCATGTGAAATCCTGTCATCAATGGCGAATGCATGTTCCATTTCGGGCTCTGTGGATTGAGTTGTCGCAGAGCAGTGCAACCTCCGCGACGCGGTTGAATTAATCAAATTTATATTCAAAGCAGCGATGTGTGTGCCTCGGAACTTTCTGGCATCCAATAGGGCGCGACACCGATGGCGCGACGAATGCTAAGAGCGCAATCTGACCTTGCCGGACGTGGGACCCAATGGTCGCTCACCCTACGGGGCGCTTGAGCAGCGCCATCTCGGCACGTGAAGGGGGCTAGCTGCCCTGCGTTGGCCGCGGCGTCTCAAGCGGTGCGACCGCACTGCCGGTAATCCCCCCACAGGTTAGCTGACGCCAGAAGTGGAATTTTCTCGTACCCTTTTCCGAGGAGGTTCCATGAAGACATCCCGCTTCACCGACAGCCAGATCATTGCCGTCCTCAAGCAGGCCGAGGCCGGCACGCCCGTGCCGGAGTTGTGCCGGGAACACGGCATCAGCTCGGCGACGTTCTACAAGTGGCGCAGCAAGTTCGGCGGCATGGACGCATCGCTGATGTCCCAGCTCAGGGAGCTGCAGGACGAGAACCGGCGCCTGAAGAAGATGTACGCCGATGCCCAGCTCAGCGCCGACCTGCTGAAGGAGGCGATGGCAAAAAAATGGTGAGGCCATCTCAACGCCGGGAGATGGCCCGATGGGCCGTAGATGGTGGCCACACGAACATCCGGCATGCCTGCCGGACCTTTGCGGTGAGCGAGACCTGCTTTCGCTATCAAGCCAAGGCCAGCGAGGAGAACGCCCGGATTGCCGATTGGCTGGTGCGGTTGACCACAACCTATCGTGATTGGGGGTTCGGCCTGTGCTTTCTGCACCTGCGCAACGTGAAGGGCTTTGGCTGGAATCACAAGCGGGTGTACCGCATCTATCGGGAGCTGGAGTTGAACCTGCGGATCAAGCCGAAGAAGCGGCTGGTGCGCGAGCGGCCAGAGCCGTTGGCGGTGCCGGAGACGATCAACCAGGTCTGGTCGATGGATTTCATGCACGACCAGCTGGCCGACGGCCGCAGCTTCCGGTTGTTCAATGTGCTCGATGACTTCAACCGTGAGGGTCTGGGCATCGAGGTCGACTTATCGCTGCCATCGGCCCGGGTGATCCGCTCGTTGGAACAGATCATTGACTGGCGCGGCAAGCCAAACGCCATTCGCTGCGACAACGGCCCGGAGTACATCAGCGGCGCGCTGCTAGCTTGGGCACAGCAGCGCGGGATTCGGATCGAGCACATCCAGCCAGGCAAGCCGCAGCAGAATGCCTATGTCGAACGTTACAACCGCACCGTCCGCTACGCCTGGCTGGCCACAACGTTGTTCGACACCATCGAGCAGGTTCAGGACAAGGCCACGCGCTGGCTATGGACGTACAACCATGAGCGCCCCAACATGGCGCTCGGCGGTATCACGCCAGCAATGAAATTGGCGATGGCCGCCTAGCTCCACTTTTGGCGAACGCTCAAAGCGGGGGGATTACCGATGTATGTCTATATCAAGGTGTGGTGGTGCCACCGTCGCCATCGCCCGCGGAGGAAAAATTCATTGCGGCAACTCTCGGGCTGTATAAGCTTTACTATCCCGAACTTGTAGATGCCTCAGATGCAGCAGGAGGAGAGCAGCAGGAGATTGGTCGGTCATGGGACAGGTCTGAGGCTAAGAGGGCTGCCATTTTTCAAATCGAGAGCTTTAAACTGCTTGTTCGTTACCGTTCTGATGTTACTCGTAGACGTGTCACTCTCATGCAATACCATCAGATGATGACAATTAGAGAGGAGTTCGAGCGCTCGCGAGAATTAATCGAACAAGAATTCGTCGAAGGAGGGACGAGTAGCTGGTTAGATTTTGTTAGGAATTTTGATGAGCTGACACAAAGATTTCAAGAAAGTCTAGCCACGATTTTACCTGAAGAGGACTACAAGGCTCTGCTTGACATTTCTCGCGATGAACGCATTGTCTTGTCTGACCCCGCTATTGTCGAAAGCATTTATGAACCAGAGTCAAGGCCGCGAGGGCCTGGAAGAAGGTCGCCGTGAATATGGCCGGCGACTGAGTCCCCAAGAATATGATTTGCAAACGATATCTCTTTACGAAGGTCAGGCGCCGATTCCTTCGCGGGATGATCTCGAAAAAATAAGGCGTGCTGAACTCGACTTGACGGTTGATTTCACCTTAGGGGTAGGCTTTCCTCGGGATAAGAGAGATGAGCTATGGTGCACTCAGCGGAAGCTGGCTAGGAGTAGCATTGCTCGTCTGGTCTTTGGAATTTTTGCAAGTCCATTCGCGCCATCTCGCTACCTAGTCAAATCACAGGTTAGAGCGTTTTCGAAAATTCTCAATCGCCGAGAAGTTTGCGATTTTCTCGGGCTCAGTGATAAAGATTTCGAAGATCTAATGTGATATAGGAATGCTTTGATTATACCGATACTCATACGGTGGTAGTCGGGCAACATCTCTGCCCCGAAGAGCCTAGATTCCCGGAAAGCACGCAAAAATGCACCGCTATGGATGAACCCTCCTGGCCCCTTGTCCAAAGGTCTGTCGCCGCGCTGTGCGTGACTCCAGGTGGGCGACGCGTATCATTATACGCAACCGCGTTCTTCGCTTTAAACCAACACGCGTCAGCACCAAGCTAACCTTGACAAGACCCTTTCCAGATGATCATGGATCATTGTCGTAGCAAGCGTGGCCAGACGGCACGCCAACCTGTTGTGATCACGCCCCGGTGTTCGCGAATGCGGCATCGAGGGCAGCATCTGTAGCCAAAGCAAGAGGATCTACTCCATGCCGGGCAGACGCGGCTACGGGCGTCACCTGCCGCGGCGAGCGTTGTCTTGCAGCGCTCATGCTGGAACGGTCGGGCGCTAAGACACCTTGCCGCGTTAGAACGAGTAGCGGGATGTTGGGCGTGTGCCTTTCTTGTCTGCCCAAGTTGGCGATCGTGACTGTAGACTTTGCTCGACTAAGGTAAGAGCCGTACCCAGGTGGCCGGAGAACGCATGGAAACAACGACGAACAATCAGCCCAAGAAAGGGGAGTTCTTCCACCTGCAGCCGGACGTTCGGCGCGGGGGAAAAGGCCATGGGGTTGTCTTTGAGAACCGAGATGCTCTCATCACTCCGCCAAGGCTAATTCTGAAGCCTAAGGACGGCGGATTTCCCGCTTTGCGCGAGATCCCTCGCCTTGTCTACCAACCCGGTGAAGGCGTGCTTCCCGAAGACCTGGAAGGGGGATTCAGCGGCTACTGGCTGGTTTCAGAGCGCCTGCGTCGAGTGATGGAGATGGTAGATCCTGCGGCGTTCGAGTTTGCCGAGACTGACTATCGGTTGGCCGATGGCTCGAAGGGGCCAAACGTCTACCTGTGCGATGTGGTCCGCACGTTGGACGCGCTGGATGAAGATGCCTCTCACCTCGATATCAAGGTGAGTGACGAATACGAAGATGGTAAATATTACAGCCTGGCAGGGGGCTCGCGGCTGGCCTTCAAACGCGACGTGCTGGGGTCGGCGCACGTGTTCAGGCTGCCGTTTCACGGCGGCGTCTTTTGTGACCGGGTGTTCAAGGATGCTGTGAAAGCAGCCGGGATAGGCGCGCAAGGTCAGTCGGACGGCCTCTGGTTCTACGATGTAGTCAACCGATAAGGCTAGCCACAAGGTCGCAAGGAAGGAGCCTGATCCGTGTCGAACTACCGAACGCTTTTTCAGGACCACCACAATATTGAACAGCAGACGCTGAAGAACAGCGAGTTGCTTGATGAGCTTCAGCGGGCGGGGAAGTTCGATATCCACGCACCGCAAAACCGACTGTTCCTCCCGGCCAATCCAGCATTTGCTCAAATGATGGGCATCACGCCACATAGCGGCGGCCCTCTTAGCGCATACCAGTATGGGCTGCTTGATCGCCTTGAAGATATTTCCGCGTCTCGAGATGGACAAGCCATGTTGGAGGGCGACCCAGCGGCAATGGACCGCGTTGTCCAGCGCGTCGAGCAACTACGCGATACAGTCAAAGTAGGCCTAATCAACGGCGACTTGAACACCAATACACCTATTGGTTTAACCCCTGCGCAGACTAGCCAGAGGGTTCAAGACTTTTTCCGCGATATCCCGACCTGCCAGCAGACCCATGCCCAACAGATTGAAGCCTTGAAGGGCTTCACGGGGGTGGACCACGGCTGGGGGGCTGTTGCGCATTCCGAGTCGCGCATCGTCACCACGCTCAACCAGATCGATGTCAGCAACACCGCCATCATTCGAGGCGGGGACATGAGCTTCAGCGCCATGGGTTGTCACTCGCCATCGCCAATGCCCATCACGATGGGCGCGTGGTCTTTTCCGAGCGGAGCATCCTCAAGGTCGAGCAGGTTCTGGGCGAAGAAGCCGCCGGAGCTCTGCGGGTTCCCCGTGGGCAAAGGGGTGCCGCGTCCATGGAAGTATTGCTCGGCAATGCGTCGGCGAGCACCTTGGTGCGTTCGGGCGGTTTGTTGGCGACCGGCGCAGACGCAGTGATGACAGCTCGCCGATCTGCCGAGTTGCTGGAACAAGGCAATGCCACCGCCGCGCAGTCCGAAGTTACCCATGCATTGGCCCGCAACGTCGGCGGGTGGGCCGGTGGTGCCTCCACCGCGGCGGCTCTGGGCGGCAGCGGCTTCGTCCCGGCGGCGTTGGTGGTCGGCGACGCGCTGTTGATGAGCAAGGCGTTCGACAAAGGCGCCGATTTGCTGGACAACCGCGTCATCTACCACCAGACCGACAAGGCGGGCGTGGAGTGGCAGTTCAACGGCCGCAACTGGCAGCGCGAAGCCGCCATTGACCTCGCCCAGGAGGGACGGCGCACATCGGGCGAGCAGCCCGTGGTCGCCAGCTATGAGAAATCGCAGGAACTGGGCGCGCTTGCTAACGCCAAGGCAGTGGAGCTGGCGTTGGGCAAAGCACCGCCACCCCAGGACCCGTTCAACCTCCCCGCCCAGGCAAGCGACCACGTGGGATTGGACAACCAGAACTGGCGGCGCAATCCAGAGAGCCAGGCATGGGAACGCCAAGTCAAAACCGCCGTGTCCGGTGCCAACGACCGAGGCAGCTACGAGCACCAGACCGCCTCCCCGGAACGGGCACAGCAACTCAACCAAGAAGCCCTGGGCCGCATCGAAAGCAACATCGCCACCGGGCGCGAAGCCATCGCCACCGCCTACCTGGAAAACCATGCAGCGCAACGCGCCCAGGCTTACGGTGTCGAAGTGCCTGCGGCTGTTCAAGCCGCCCAGGCCAAGCCCGGCGCGGTGCTGGGGTCAGACGCTCAGCTTTACCAGCGCACTGAGTCAGGACAGTGGGCCGGCAAAGATGGCGTCGCCAGTGGCAATCTGGCGGTGGAGCTGGAACTGACCGACCAGATGCGCCAGGCCTCGCTGGAGCGCGCTAAGGAAACCCTGGCGGCTATTGAGGCACTTCCCGCGCCCACGGCTGCGCAGCTGGAGCACAACGAGCTGCTGCACCGTTACCGGGCCGCAGGCGTCGATTTGAACGTCAACCCGCAGACCCAGCAGGCCGTGGCTCTGGCCTCGCAGCGGACCATGGACGCCAATGGCATCAGCGGGCCGACCATGCAGCAGTTGCAGCGCAATGAGTCGGGGCAATATGGGTATGACAGCCCCATCGCGCACCTCCAACGCTGCAGCGATGGGGTCACTCGTGTGGTGGCCATCACCAGCAGCGAAGACATCCGGCAGGCGTTGAGTGAGACGCAAGGCTATCGGCGAGAATCGCCGATCCTTGGGCGCGTGACCGAGGGAACTGCAGACGCGGACACATCGACCTCTGAGTCGTCCAATCCGCAGCAAGTGCTGGATATCCAGGCGCGCATGCAAGCCTCTGTCGCGGCGCAGGCTCGGCAAGAACGTGAACAGCAAGAGCGTGTTGCGCAAGAGCAGCACGTCGCGCAAGTGCGCGAGCACCTCCAGCAGGCACAGCCTGAGCACGAAGACAGGTCGCAAAGCGAACAAGCGGTCCAGGCGCAGGCCGTGTTGGAAGGTCAACGCCAAGCCGAGCAGCAGCGTGAGCTAGAAGAGCGCCAGGTGCAGGAGCGCCAAGCTGACAATCAGCAGCGGGAGCAACAAGACCGGCAGGCTCAAGAAACCAGGCAGGTTGAGGCCCAGGAAGGTCAGGCTCGGCAGGCACAGGATCAGCAGCAACAAACTCAAGCACTCGAACCGACGCAGGACCAACGTCAGCAAGCCTCGCAGCAACCAGACACTCAGCTGCACGCACCAGAGCTCGCGCTGACTCAGCAAACAACGCTCCCTCAGTCACAGGAGGATGCACGCTCACGGCTGGCAACACAAAATCAACCGGCGAACGAACGCCTTGCTCCTGACGCACATGACTCACTGAAGCAAACGTCCGAGGCAGGTGACGCGCAGGCGCGTCAAGCCCAAGAAGCAGAGCACTCGCTGGAAATGTCGGCGGTGGAGAATCGCGCCGTCGCCCGCGTCCAGGCGTCTTCCTCCAAAGGCCCGGAGCCGGGAAGCCTATCTTCCCAGAGCTGCAGGCCGATGCGGAGCCGTCAGCGCTAACGCAGCATGTGGAGATGGAGCAAGCGTTGGTCCGCCAGCAAGACACGGCGCGTGAGCAGGAGGCAGAGCCGGTTCGCGTCATAGCTCAAACAACGCCTGCGACAGCAGAGCCGTTGAGTGCATCGCAATCCGCAGCGTCTACCAATCCTGAGCAAGAAACGACGTCAGAGCAGAACCGCCCTTCGGACGCGTTTCTCGCTGAGCATGACGCGCCAGCGCTATCCCCTGCATACCTCGCGCAGGCATACGGGCAATCGTTAGGAGGTAGCGCAGAGAATCGCTTTCCCAAGGAGCCAGCAGACGCGGAAAGCCAGCAGGCCCAATCGACCCCAGCGCAGGAGCGCAGCGCCGCTGACCCGGGTGGCGCACTGTTCCTGGAAGAGACCATGCGCTCGCTGCGTCAACTGCAACAGGAGATTGAGGCGGCTGATCGGGAAGACGAACGCTTCCATCAGGAATGGAAGGAGTATCGCGAGCGTGGAGAACCCTATCCCTTCGCTCACCACGATACGCAACGCGTGCAAGGCGCAAGCCTCGATGGGTTCCCGCAACACGAGCAAGCGCGTCGCTCGCCCAGTGAAGCTGCTGAGCAAACCGATGCCTTTCCACCTCTAGCTCAGCGCTTCGCCGGTCCAGGGGCAGGGGATGCGCCAAACGATTCGTCGCAGACTCAGCGAAAATCCATCACCGGCGACCCGGACGTGGACGAGGTGCTCTACGCGCTCGACAGCAAGAACGAGTTGGCGATTGAGCAGGCCCTGGACCGGGTGGCCAACAGCGCAGCGACGCAGGCGCTCATCAAAAAAGGCAACGAGTTCCTTGAGGCGCAGGCCCAGCAGGAGGCCCAGGAGCTCGCCGCCACACGCCAGGCGCTGGGGATGGATGTCTCAGCGGAGATCAACACCAGCCGCGGGCCGGTGATGGTGATGACCTTGCCGGAGTTTGCCAAGGGACCGATGCAGAGCGGTCCCCAAGGGGACGGCGGTGGGGGTGGAGACGGCGGAGGAGGCGGTGGCGGAGGAGGAGGCGGCGGTTAGTCAAAATCGCTTCCGTGACCAGCCGAGCTCAGGAAACCTCATGGACAGGCAAGATGCCGCAATGGCGGAAATGATGGCCACGTTGAATGCATCGAACACCTCGTTGCAAGAGACGGTCAAAGTGCTGACGACGTTGGTGGCATCCATGCATCAGCGCGAACAACGGTTGCGCGAGGTGGTTGCCGAGCAACTTCAGGTAGTCCAACACGCGGCCAGCAGCGCCGATGCCAAGGTCAATCGAGTGCTGGAGAATGCGTTGCCGCGCTTGACGCAGCTGACCAATCAGGCGTTGACGCAGACGCTGGAACCGGCCGCCAGGCGGTTCAACAAAGAGATGGCTCATGCGGACGAGACGTTGCAGCAAGCCACTCGGCGTTACGCGCAGGCCCAGCAGTCCTTGGAAACACGGATCACGCGGCGCATGGGCATCGCATCCGCCACGATGCTCGTGGCCGGCGTGTTGGGCCTAGGGGCGGTGGCCTACTCGGTGGGCATCATCAACGAAAAGCGAACCGAACTCGCACAGCTTCGAGCATCCATCGACTACATCGATCGCGTGTCTCGTGCGGACCTCGCCCCCTGTGGCGAAGGCCGGCTTTGTGCCACCCTCGAGAAGAACGGGCCGCGTTACGGCAACCAGAGGCAATACAGAGCGATCAACCTACGCAATACATCGGCTGCGCGGTGATGCCTGCTGGCCTCGTTCGGTCAGTGGAGCATCGACAAGGCTGCCGGCTGCTTTGGTCCTTTGCCTGCCGGCTTCATTCGATGGGACCCCTTGGCGGTCGCACTGTCCGTTGATGGCCACCATTTGCCTGCTGCAACCTTCCGGCGCACCAGGGCTTTGAACGCTTCGGGAGTTAGA
Organism: Xanthomonas phaseoli pv. dieffenbachiae; assembly: GCF_008639345.1. Taxonomy (NCBI): domain Bacteria; kingdom Pseudomonadati; phylum Pseudomonadota; class Gammaproteobacteria; order Lysobacterales; family Lysobacteraceae; genus Xanthomonas; species Xanthomonas phaseoli. The sequence continues at coordinate 1,097,504 of NZ_CP041380.1, forward strand.
AGCTTCTTGCGCCTGTGCCGGCGCTGGTTGCAGGTCCAACAGGCGGCGGCGATGTTTCCTCGCGTGTCTTTGCCGCCCTCCTGCTGAGCCAATAGGTGCTCAGCAGTGCACTGGGAGTAACGTGCGGTGCGGGGGGATAGCTCAAGCTCTGTCGGACAGGTCAGCCACATTGGTTGCTCGCAATAGCAGCAACGCCCCTGTTGGGAATGGAAGGCGAGGGTGCGGAGGAATTGAAGGCGGGTCATGGAAGGCTCCTGGAATCAAGGTTCGATTCCCGTGCCTCCTAGATGAGAACCTCGGGCACCCGGAGCCTAGAGGCTATGCGGGCACAACACCGGGGGATGCCCCACTGGCTAATACTTTGTAACCGACCATCGGTGCGGCTGCAACCCTTTGGCGCGCGGTTGGCAGGACGGCCGACCAGGCTCAATGGGTGCTGTGACTATCTTCAGTGTTCGAGATTTCCATTCGCAACGCGCCGAGGGAGCGCGCTTGGTTACGGATTGCCGCGTCGCTCCGATTTCCTACGTGAGCCAAAAGCGCACCCACCAACTCGGTGTCCTCCAGGGATTCTGCTCCTGCAAGAAACACGAGCTCTGCCACCCGCCCGCGTCGCTTGGCTTCTTCGCGGCGCTGCGTTTCCTTGGCCTTCACCGCTTGGCGCTGTTGCGCTAAAAGCTCGCGCGCTTGATGCTGAGCTAAGCGTTCCGTGGCGCGTTGGATTTGGTCTCGGTAGTGATTCGTTGCGGTCATGCGTTTCTCCTGTCGCTTGGAAATGAGTCAAGCAGGAAAACTGCTTGCGTCAAGCGTTGGGCTGGTCTCAAATTTCGTCCGCCCCGAGAATCGAAAAGGCTGAAAAACAAGGCTTAGAAGAAAGAAGCAAGAGCGCACCTAGGTGTCACTGCGTGACACGTGCGCAAAGGGCTCCGCCCCTTGAACCCCAAGCGCCGAGGGCGCTTGCGAAAATCCAAAGCCGAGGCATAAACCAAGCAACCCCACTGCTTCGGAGTCTCCGCCTCATGGCCATCTACCACGCCAACGTAAAAACATTCAGCCGCGCCAAAGGACATTCGTCCATTGCTGCGGCCGCCTACCGCGCCGGCCTGCTTCTCGAGGACGAGAAGACCGGGCAGCGCCACGACTACCGCCGGCGGGACGGCGTGGTCGAAACCCGCTGCATCGCCCCCGAAGACGCGCCCGACTGGGCCCTGGTCCCTGCCCAGCTCTGGCCAGCTGCAGAAGCCGCCGAGCGTCGCAAAGATTCGACGGTCGCGCGTGAGTTCGAGTTCGCGTTGCCCCACGAGCTTGACGACCTCCAGCGCTCCGACCTGGCCGTGGAAGTCACCCGTGCGCTGGTCAGTCGCTACGGGTTCGCGGCGCAGGCCAGCATCCACAGCCCCGGCAGCAAGGACGGCTTGAACTGGCACGTCCATGTCCTGGCGACGACCCGTCGCATGGGACCAGACGGTCTCACGGACAAAACCAAGGAACTGGACGGCGGGCCATCGGGACGTGTCGAGGTTCAGTGGGTGCGCGAACTCATCGCCTCCACCACCAACGCCCATCTCGAAAAGGCGGCGCTTGAGATTCGGGTGGACCACCGCAGTTTGGAAGCACAGGCAAGTGACGCCTTGGCGCGCGGCGACCTGGCCGCGGCTGCCATCCTGTCCCGCGAGCCCACCAAGCACGTCGGCAAGAACGGCACTGCGTTGGCCCGGCGCGGCCAGCCTTCGGAGCGGTTCGAAGCCAACCAGCTCATCGAAGAGACCAACGAGACGACGTTTAAGAAGCTGGTTGCTGCGTTCGAGCAGGAGGGGCGCGCCATGCCGGTGCCCGACGGCCACAACCAGGCCCAGGCCGAGCGCGAGGCTCGCCGACCTTCTGATGGGCTGTCCTTGCCGCTCGGGCCTGGGGCAGGGCGCATCGAGGTGTCCCGCAGCATGGCGACCCTTGCCCGTGGGTTGGGACTGATGGAGGCCAAGCCGCCGCGCGAGCCACGTTCGGTCGCGGAGCTCGCAGAGGAGGCCAATGACGAATGGGGAGTGGCTGTTCAAGCGGATCCCCGCTTGGCTCAGACCCTCCAATCAACCTTGGCATTGTTGCAGTGGATCAGGGAGCGCGTGACTGCCTTCGCCGAGGAGGCCCGGCTACGCCCGGACCTCAACGAGCTACTGCGGCGGTTGCGGCGCTTCAAGGCAGCCGCCATGAAGTTCGCCCGGCGGCTCTTGGCGGGGCGCCGAGCGGAGAAGCTGCACCACATGGCCGAAAACGCGTGGCACGACTTTTTGGCGAACAATCCCGAGCCGGGGACCTCGTGGACGCACGGGGACTGGAAGCAGCGGCGCGGCCGTCGGTTGAACACCCTCGAAGCCCGAGCCGCAGAGCTGGCCGATGCAAGGGCCAGGGTGACCTCGGAGGAACAAGCCCTTTGTAAGAAAGAGGCATCTGCCAGCGCGGCGCATCTGGAGGCTTGGAGCCGGGACATGCTCCAGCGCTATCCCCTCCAGCTTGACATGGCGATTGAACCTGATCAGCCTCGTTCAAGTCCTGCCATCTCCGCCCCTCCTGCTCCTACCTACGTTCCCAAGCCGCCGCGCTTCCACTGAAACCAAAGAGCCCCGCAGTGCGGGGCTCAATGTTTGCGGGCTCTCGGTCGGATTAGTGGAGGGTAGGACGCTTCTTGCTGCGGACTGGATCCAGCTGCGCGTCTTTCTTATTCCGGCCCGCGCGCCATTCCTCCACCGACGGGAACTCGCGCACGATGACGGCCTCGCGGGTGCGCACCGACTGGGAGGGCTGAGGAGGCGCGTGGTCCAACGATTGAGCGGCGGTGCTCCCGCCTGGCGGCTTCTTCTGGCTATAGACGATCAGCTCGCCAGCAGAGGCCCAGGCATTGCAGACGTTGCGTTGTCGCACGAGCGGCTCGTCAGACAGCGTTTGGCTCATCAGCCCGGCGAGCAGCTGGCCGGCGATTTCGAGTTGTTGGGGGTTGGTGGTCATCAAAGCTCCTACTTGTGGGGGGGGCCCTCATCCAATCAGTAATTTGAAACTTCGCAAGAGTTCGCTTTGAGCTGTATTTCACAAATTTGAATGCGCGAAAAAACTTGATGGACGCTATGCCTTTTTTGGGATATGAGCGCCTTAGATGCTTTTCGAATTTTTTGTTATAGCTCGTGCGCAAGCGGGCGGCTTGGACGCGGGCGAGTGGTTCCGTCAAATGGACTTCCCCTTCCTGCGAAGCGCTGACCTGCCAACTGCCAGTGTCCCCGTGCTGAACGAGGAGGCTGGGACGGCTGCGGAGGTCGGGCGAAGATGGTGGGGCGGCCTGGTTCAGGTGTAGGCCAATGCGCCGTTTCATTTTCGCCCATTGAAAAGACTTTACTTGTCGACGTATCGCCAATATCGTTGAGCCCTAGCCGCTCCCCTTTATGGGACAGGTTGTGATCACCACCGCTGCCAGCGTGGGGTGGGTGGGAATGGATTCCTAACTGATGCTGCGAGTGCAGCTGACAAGGAGTGTTGCCGTGTCAAATCGGGCCGTGGCGCGTTTCTCTGCTTCCTCAGTTCTGTCTAAGGGCGGGCGTTACGCGGCGCTCTTGATGCCGGTTGTTTTTGGTGCCTATGCGTTGCAAGTTGCTAGTCCTGCGCACGCCCAAACCCCGCCTAAAGCCACGTTCTGCGCGGCGGGCATCGGCTGCTACGACACGATGGAGAAAGCCGCCGATGCCATTCGCAACTCCAAGGACTACCAAGGCATCGGTCAGTATTTGAAGGCCTACTCCAGAGGTTTTTTGAATCGGGGAGCGGGAGAGGTCTGGACCTATTTCCGTGTTCCGTCTCTCAAGGCCACCTCGGTCTCTAACCCATCCTATGGGGTCAACCTGGGTATCTACGGGGTCGGAAACCCCGGGTGCACAGCGTCCCCAGAGTTTGGATCAAGCTGGTGCACAGATGAAGGCGCACTCATCGCCAAGTCGTTGGACATCCTAACGACCAAGGTTGGGAAGTCTTGTTCACTTCAGTCCAATACTCAAACGTCGGATTACAACACGACAGGGCTGGGTAATCCCCCCGCTTTGAGCGTTCGCCAAAAGTGGAGCTAGGCGGCCATCGCCAATTTCATTGCTGGCGTGATACCGCCGAGCGCCATGTTGGGGCGCTCATGGTTGTACGTCCATAGCCAGCGCGTGGCCTTGTCCTGAACCTGCTCGATGGTGTCGAACAACGTTGTGGCCAGCCAGGCGTAGCGGACGGTGCGGTTGTAACGTTCGACATAGGCATTCTGCTGCGGCTTGCCTGGCTGGATGTGCTCGATCCGAATCCCGCGCTGCTGTGCCCAAGCTAGCAGCGCGCCGCTGATGTACTCCGGGCCGTTGTCGCAGCGAATGGCGTTTGGCTTGCCGCGCCAGTCAATGATCTGTTCCAACGAGCGGATCACCCGGGCCGATGGCAGCGATAAGTCGACCTCGATGCCCAGACCCTCACGGTTGAAGTCATCGAGCACATTGAACAACCGGAAGCTGCGGCCGTCGGCCAGCTGGTCGTGCATGAAATCCATCGACCAGACCTGGTTGATCGTCTCCGGCACCGCCAACGGCTCTGGCCGCTCGCGCACCAGCCGCTTCTTCGGCTTGATCCGCAGGTTCAACTCCAGCTCCCGATAGATGCGGTACACCCGCTTGTGATTCCAGCCAAAGCCCTTCACGTTGCGCAGGTGCAGAAAGCACAGGCCGAACCCCCAATCACGATAGGTTGTGGTCAACCGCACCAGCCAATCGGCAATCCGGGCGTTCTCCTCGCTGGCCTTGGCTTGATAGCGAAAGCAGGTCTCGCTCACCGCAAAGGTCCGGCAGGCATGCCGGATGTTCGTGTGGCCACCATCTACGGCCCATCGGGCCATCTCCCGGCGTTGAGATGGCCTCACCATTTTTTTGCCATCGCCTCCTTCAGCAGGTCGGCGCTGAGCTGGGCATCGGCGTACATCTTCTTCAGGCGCCGGTTCTCGTCCTGCAGCTCCCTGAGCTGGGACATCAGCGATGCGTCCATGCCGCCGAACTTGCTGCGCCACTTGTAGAACGTCGCCGAGCTGATGCCGTGTTCCCGGCACAACTCCGGCACGGGCGTGCCGGCCTCGGCCTGCTTGAGGACGGCAATGATCTGGCTGTCGGTGAAGCGGGATGTCTTCATGGAACCTCCTCGGAAAAGGGTACGAGAAAATTCCACTTCTGGCGTCAGCTAACCTGTGGGGGGATTACCCCTTCATCCGAAATTTGGATGCAGGGGAGGCCGCCATCCGTAACCACGTCGGCGGTCAGCAGTTGGCCGACCTCCGAGGCGCGGGCGCCGGTATACAGCCCGAGGAGGGAGGCCCATCGCGCGGCCAAGGGCAATGCTTCGAAGGCGGCCGGCGCGAACAAGGCCTGGACCTGGTGGGCGTCGTAGGCTTTGAATCCGAACTTGCGCCGAGCGCGCTTTTCCCGGGTGGAGTAGCTCACGTGCCCGGAGGCGGGGTTGTCGCCCCGGGGGTAGTGGCCGGACGCTTGGGCCCATTCGAAGAACCCGCCCTTGCCGCCGATATAGCTCTGCTTATTGGTCAGTGTCGGGGTGGAGGCGCCTTTGTCGCGCATGTCTTGATACCACCGGGCCAGGTCCGAACGGGTGACCGTGTGCAGCTTGGTCTTATCGCCGAGAAAGCTGGTCAGCAGTTCGACAGCGGTCCGCTTGATGGTCCAGGTCTTGGGCAAGGTGCTGCCCTTGAGGCTGTTCAGCCAGGCGTCTCGGGCCTTCCCGAGCGTGATTGATTCGAGGGAGGGTCTGGTTACCCGCCTCGGCGTGGGGAGAGGCGGCACATGCTGGTGAATCAGCTCTCCCAACGCGCTGGGCTGCGGGGCCGTGAGCGCCATAAGTTGCTGGTAGAGCGTGACGTCCTCGGGGGTGTCGATCTGCCATTGCTCGGTAATCGACCCATCCGGAGAGCGCGTCCGATTCAGCGTCAGCTCCTGCGGACGGGTGCCGGTCAAGCGCGCCAGGAGCGCGTCCAAGTCGTCGTCTCGGTTTTGCATGCGTCGTTCCTTCAACACAGTGAAGACCTGAGCATACCGGGCAGCCAGGGTCAGCGCGCGCAATCTCGCCTCCCGCATGTCGTAGGTGTGCAGGGTGCGTTTAAAGGTCTGGCGACCCACGATGGGCTGCAAATCGACCGGGACACGTTGGCGGTAGGACCAGAGTCCGGAGGGAGCTCGAACGAGATGATGAGGAATGCGCATAAGTGTCGTGTGTTCCGACGTGCGCAGCTGCAGCCAGTTTTTACGCTAACAAAAAACCCCTGATTTCTCAGGGGTTTGCGTATTCTGGCGGAGAGAGGGGGATTCGAACCCCCGAAGCGCGGTTTAGACGCTTACACACTTTCCAGGCGTGCTCCTTCAACCACTCGGACACCTCTCCGTGCCTGCACGACTGTGGTCGAACAGGGCCGCAAATTCTAGCGGTCGCCGGCCCGTATCACAAGCTGAATCTTCCAGCCGCAGTCGTTGAGACCGGGCGTGGCACAATATCGGCTCAAACAAAGCCGGTTGCCCGATGTCTTATCTTGTTCTCGCCCGCAAGTGGCGCCCGAAGCGTTTTGCCGAACTCGTAGGCCAGGAACACGTGGTCCGCGCGCTCAGTAACGCGCTCGACAGTGGGCGCGTGCATCACGCGTTCCTGTTCACCGGCACCCGTGGCGTGGGCAAGACCACCATTGCGCGCATTTTCGCCAAATCGCTCAATTGCGAGACCGGCACCAGTGCCGATCCGTGCGGGACGTGCCCGGCCTGCCTGGACATCGACGCCGGGCGCTACATCGACCTGTTGGAGATCGATGCCGCGTCCAACACCGGCGTGGACGATGTGCGCGAGGTGATCGAGAACGCGCAGTACATGCCCTCGCGCGGCAAGTTCAAGGTCTACCTGATCGACGAAGTGCACATGCTGTCCAAGGCGGCGTTCAATGCGCTGCTGAAGACCCTGGAAGAGCCGCCCGAGCACGTGAAGTTCCTGCTGGCCACCACCGACCCGCAGAAATTGCCGGTGACGGTGCTGTCGCGCTGCCTGCAGTTCAACCTCAAGCGCCTGGACGAAGACCAGATTCAGGGGCAGATGACTCGCATCCTGGCCGCCGAGCAGATCGAATCGGACCCGTCGGCGATCGTGCAGCTGTCCAAGGCGGCCGACGGCTCGCTGCGCGATGGCCTGTCGCTGCTGGATCAGGCGATTGCCTACGCCGGCGGTGCGCTGCGCGAGGATGTGGTGCGCACGATGCTCGGCACGGTGGACCGCACCCAGGTCGGCGCGATGCTGCAGTCGCTGGCCGATGGCGATGGCGCGCGCCTGTTGCAGGTGGTGGCCGCGCTGGCCGAATTTTCGCCCGATTGGAGCGGCGTGCTGGAGGCCCTGGCCGAGGCGTTGCACCGGGTGCAGGTGCAGCAGCTGGTGCCGTCGGTGGCCTTTGTCGGCGACGGCATCGACCCGACGCCGTTTGCGGCGCAGCTGCGACCGGAAGTGGTGCAGCTGTGGTATCAGATGGCGCTCAACGGGCGGCGCGACCTGTATCTGGCGCCCAGTCCACGCGCCGGTTTCGAAATGGCAGTGCTGCGCATGCTTGCCTTCCGCCCCGCAGCGGCGGTGCCCGCTGGCGGCTCGGATGACGGGCGCGGCGCCAGCGCAGGCGGTAGCGCGCGTTCGGCCCCTGCCGGCGGTCAGGCTGCTGCGCCGGCAGCGGTAGCGCCGGTGACGGCTGCGCCCGCCGTAGTGGCCGCGCCTGCTGCGGTGACCGCTACGATGCCTGCTGCCGCAGCGGAGGCGTCCTTGCCGGCATCAGCGACCCAGGCAATCCCGACTCCGGCTGCGGCTCCTGTCGTCATGCTTCCCTCCCAAGCGCCTCCTCCGGCCGGCCGCGCGTCGGCAGCCAGTGCACGTAATGACGACACGCCGCCGTGGGCCGTGGACGATGCACCGGTGCGGGCGCAGGCCGCGCCGGCGCACGACACCATGGCCGTGCTTGCGCCCGAAGCGGCGATGGCTCCGCCGTCTGCACCCGCCGAGCTCGCGCAGCCCGATGCGATTGCGTCTGACGCTGCGGTTGAAGCTCCGGCTTCGCTTGTCGTGTCTTTGCCGACCGCGCTGGTCGATCCCTCATCATTTGAAGAGTCAACGCTGGTTGCGCCACCGACAACGGCAGCGCCCGCATCGGACTCGGCAACCGACGCGACGGCCCTGCTCGATGACGGCCGCATCGCCGATGCCGAGCAATGGCTGGAACTGGTCACGCGCAGTGGCTTGAATGGCCCGTCGCGCCAGTTGGCCGCCAACGCCGCCTTTATCGGCCATCGCGATGGCGTGCTGCGGCTGGCGCTGGCGCCGGGCTTCGAATATCTCCACTCCGAGCGCTCCATCGCCAACCTTGCGCAGGCGCTGGCACCGGTGTTGGGAAATCCGCCGCGCATCGTCATCGAAACCGGTAGTGCCGATGTCGAAACCTTGCATGAGCGTGCCAACCGCCAGAAAGGCGAGCGCCAGAGCGCGGCCGAAACAGCCTTCATGAACGACCCGACGGTGCAGCTGCTGATTCAGCAGCAAGGCGCGCGGATCGTGCCCGATTCCATCCGCCCTTACGACGAGTGACGACCCATGCGTGGAAACATTGCCCAACTGATGCAGCAGGCGCAAAAGATGCAGGAAAACCTGCAGCGCGCCCAGGAAGAACTGGCCAAGCTGGAAGTCACCGGCACCGCTGGCGGTGGCATGGTCAGCGTGACGCTGACCGGCGCCAAGGAGTGCCGCAAGGTGCGCATCGACCCAAGCATCCTCTCCGACCAGGAGATGGCCGAGGATCTGATCGCCGCCGCCTTCAACGACGCCTCCAACAAGATCGACGCCGAATCCAAGGATCGCATGGGCTCGGCGACCGCCGGCATGCAGTTGCCGCCGGGCATGAAGCTGCCGTTCTGAAAGGCGGGGAATCGGGAGTAGGGAATCGGGAATCGTAGAGCGAGCTGGCTTTGCTGTTGCGATTCCCCAATCCCGATTCCCAATTCCCGACCCAATGTCCACTCTGCTCGAACAACTGATCGAGGCCTTTCGGGTATTGCCCGGCGTAGGCCAGAAATCGGCGCAACGTATGGCCTATCACGTGCTCGAGCGCGAGCGTGAGGGCGGGCGTCGGCTGGCCGCGGCCTTGGGCAACGCGGTGGAAAAGGTCGGGCATTGCGTGCAGTGCCGCGATTTCACCGAATCTGAAATCTGCACCATTTGCGCCAGCAGCCGCCGCGATCGGCAGCAGCTATGTGTGGTGGAGTCGCCGGCCGACCGCCTAGCGATCGAGCACGCCACCGGCTACCGCGGGCTGTATTTCATTCTGCAAGGGCGCCTGTCGCCGCTGGATGGCATCGGCCCGCGCGAACTGGGGCTGGATCGGCTCGGCGAACGGCTGGCTGCCGGCGAAGTGACCGAAATGATCATCGCCACCAACGCCACGGTCGAAGGCGAAGCCACGGCCCATTACCTGGCGCAACTGGCGCGCCAGCACGCAGTACGCCCGAGCCGGCTTGCCCAGGGCATGCCGCTGGGTGGCGAGCTGGAGTATGTGGACCGGGGCACCCTGTCGCATGCCTTCGGCACCCGCAGTGAGGTGCTTTGAGGGCGGGGAATCGCGAATGGTGAATAGGGAATCGGAGAAGCAAAGTCAGAAGCACGCGCGGTAAGCTTTGGCCAATCCCGAATCCCGAATCCCGTCTATGACTGACACCCTCTTCGGCAAAATCATTCGTCGCGAAATTCCGGCCACCATCGTTTATGAAGACGACGAGGTGCTGGGCTTCGAAGACATCGCGCCGCAGGCGCCGGTGCATGTGCTCTTCATTCCCAAGCAGCATGCCTTTCCCACCCTGGACGATGTGCCACCCGAGCAGGCGCTGCTGGTTGGCAAGCTGGCAATCGCGGCGGCGACCTATGCGCGTGCGCAAGGCTTGGCGCAAGACGGCTACCGCATCGTGATGAATTGCCGCGAGCATGCCGGCCAGACGGTGTTCCATATCCATCTGCATCTGCTGGCCGGTGCGCCGCTGGGCCGCTTCGGCACGCCATGATGCGTCGTTGGATCACGCGTGGCGCGCAAGCCGCGTCAGGCGGCGATCGTCGCGCAGAGACAAAAACGCCGCTCCCTGCGAGCGGCGTTTTTGCGAGTAACGTAGGTTAGCGGCGCATTACCACCAGCCGCGGCCCCAGCCCCAACCGCCGCCCCAGCGCGGACCCCACGGATCGCCCCACGGGCCATACGGGTAAGCCGGCACGACTTCCACGTCGCGCACGACCGGCCACAGGTAGACCACATCGGCATTGACCTTGGGCAGCTTGTAGTCGTACTCGCCGATCTTGGTGGTTTCGTAGCCGTCGATCTTGCCGATGAAGGTCACTTCACGGCCCGGCTCGAACACCGCCGGATCGTAGAAGCCCGAGCGGCAGGCCAGGAAACGGCCATCGCTGGCATCCACGGCATTACGGTCGGGACGACCGCTGGCATTGAGCGGGCGCGAGATCAGCTCGAAGCAGGTCTGGCCCTGGCCAGGCGTGGTCTTGATGATCTTGCCACCCCAGCGCACGGACGTGCCGACCTGCGCGCTGGCGGTGGAATCGCTCGGACTGACCGCGGGGAACTGGCCCTGCAGCGGCTTGGGGGCGGTGGCGCAGGCTGCGAGCCCGAGCACAGCGATAAGAGGAACAAGAAAACGGGTACTCATGAGGAAGCTCCGGTTCGCGGGCGATGCTGCAGCAAATCTTTCAAGAGAGTGGCGCTGTCCGAATCAGCGCCAGCGTATCGCGCGGCAGCGAAACGTTGGCTGAGTGCCAACAGTGGCGTATTGGGGTGTGCGCGGGCGACACGTTGCGCCCACACACCGGCCGGTTCGTGCGGTTCACGGGCAAGGCCGAGCTTGCGGTAGCGGCGGCTCAGTCGGTGCCAGGCGCGCAGCAACGGATCGCGCTCACGTTCGCCACGTGCCAGTAGCCAGCCCATCCACGCCAGCGCGCTCACCGCGAACACGCCGAAGATGGCGGCCAGTTGCGAGGTGTCCAGGCGATCGATGCCGAAGGGTTGCAGCAGCCGTTGCTGGCGGTCGGCGTCGAAGGACAGCACCAGCTCGTTCCAGCCGCGCCGCAGCCAGTCGCTGACCTGGCCCAGGCTGGCCCATGTACCGAGGTCGGCGAAGTCGTTGCCGCTGCCGGCTTGCAGGCGATCTTCGAGCGTGTCGTAGATGCGTTCCGGCGCCACCGCGGCAGTGGGGTCCACGCGTACCCAGCCGCGCCCGGCCAGCCAGACTTCGGTCCAGGCGTGCGCGTCCATGCGGCGTACCACCCAGTAATTGCCCAGCCGGTTGTAGGTGCCGCCGGCGTACCCGGTCACCACGCGCGCCGGGATGCCGGCCGCGCGCATCAGCACCACGAACGAGGAGCTGAAGTGTTCGCAGAAACCGGCCTTCTGCTGGAACAGGAACTCGTCGACGCTGTTGCGGCCGAGCAGCGGCGTGTCCAGCGTGTAGGCGAATTCGCGGGTGATCCACTGCAGCGCGCGCTGCACCACCGCATCGTCGTTGTCGCCGGCCTCGCGACGCCATTGCCGTGCCAGCGTCAGCGTGCGCGGATTGAAACCGGGCGGCAGGGCAAGTGCACGCTTGCGCAACTGATCGGGCAGATCGGTATCGAAGCGCGTTGGCGGTGCCGATTGCAGGTCCCAGCGGGTCAGTGCGCTCAACGGCCGTTGCGCGAACAGTTCGTAGTCCGGAGATAACTCGGCGTTGGGCACGCCCTGGGTAGGCAGATCCAGCGACACCAGCTGGCGGCGATCGGTCGGTTCGTAATCTAGGCGATAACGGTAGGTTTGCGGACCTGCGGTGACCGAAGCGGGCTGGCCGCGGCCGGTCCAGCGCGCGCGCTGCCAGGTGCGGCCGTCGAAGTCCCACATCACCGGGCCGCGCCAGTAGCGCTGTTGCGGTGGCGGCGCCTTGCCGGCGAATTGCACGCGCAAGGCCGGGCTGTCGTCGGCCATCAGGTCGATCCATTCGCCCGGCGACATGTTGTCCGACAGGCCAGGCCGGGAGCGCGCGCGCTCGGGCACGCCCCACAGCGGTGCACTCAGGCGCGGCAGCAACCAGAACGTGGCCAGCGCCAGCGGCACGCCGATGGCAACCAGCTTGCCGATACCACGCAATTGCAGGCGCAGGGCCGGCGTGGCGGCGTGGTGTTCTTCGTCGGCCAGCCGCTGCATGCTCAGCAATGCGCTGACCACTGCCAACAATGCCAGGCTCATCGTTGCCGGGCCCTGGTCGAGCAGAAAGGCGGCAAACGGTGCGAACAACACAAAACCCAACAGGCTGCGTGCATCGCGCAAGGTACGCAGTTCGGAGGCCTTGATCGCCAGCATCGATGCCAGCACCGCGCAGCCGGTGTCGCGGCCAAAGCGCATGCCGATCTGCCAATACACCGCCGCCAGCATGGCGATCACCAACAACAGCCGCACCGGCGCCATCAAGGTGCCGCGCCAGCTCAGCACGCCGACCAGCACCGCGGCCACGGCGACAGTGGCCGCAAGCAGGCCGGGCAACTGCAACAGCAGCGGCGTCAATGCCAGCCAACTGGTGGCCAGCACCCAGGCGCGGCTGGCCTGGCTGATCGGGAGGGCGGGCTCAGTCATGCGGAAGCAGGGCCAGGGCGCGTTGGCACAGGTGGTGGTGCGACGGTCCTTGCGCGGGACCTAACGGTGGCTGGCCGGGCAGCAGCAGGCGATAACGGCGCCCGTCGCGCTCGGCCAGGTTGACCCAGCGGGCAAGGCGCGCAATGCGGCGCTCGTACGGCAGCGCATTGAGCGCACGCCAGTCCAGCGTGACGTCGACTCCCAGTGGCTGTTCGTATTCGCGCACCAGGAGCGTGTCGCGACGGGCCGAGTGTTTCCAGGAAATCGTGCGCGGGGCGTCGCCAGCGCGATACGGGCGCAGCTGGTGCAGCTCTTCGCCTTGCGCATGCAGGCGCGTCTTGTTGGGCGAGCCCGTCCCATCGGGCAGCGCCGGACCCTGTTGTTCGGGCCTGGGGTAGGCCAGCAATGGCGTTTCCGGCCAGACCCACGACCAGGCGCGCACCAGGCCCAGCGGCTGGGTGCTGGACAGGCGGATGCGCTCGATATCCTGCCAGCCGCGGCGCTCGGTCGGCACCAGCAGATCGACCTCGGCCATGTCGTGCTCGATCAACGCGCAGAAGCCGCTGCTGTCCAGATGATCCAGCCGCAGCCCGCGCCGCGCGCGGGTATCGCGACGCGCCAACGACACCCGCATGCGCAGCGGCTCGCCGGCGACCACCGGTTCGGCCGATACCGCTTCGATACGCAGCGCCGACAGCTGCAGGTGCGCCATGATGCTGCTGGCGATCCCGGCCGTGGCCAGCAACAGCGCCAGCAGCAGCGCCGGGTTGTTGTTGTAGTTCAGTGCGCCCAGCAGCATCGCCAGCAACAATGCGCTGACAAACAGCCCGAAGCGGGTCGGCAACACGTAGATGCGCCGCCGATCCAGCACGATCGGCACGCCTTCCGCGCCCCGCGGCCGCACCAGCAGGCTGAGTCGGCGGACGATGCCGCGCAGGTGCGCACGCACCTGGGTCAGTCCACCGGCACGCTGTGCAGCAACGCCTTGGCCAGTGTCGGCCCGGACGACGATTCGGCTTCCGGCACCAGCCGGTGCCCGGCCACGGCCACAAACAACGCCTGCACGTCTTCGGGCAGCACATGCTCGCGCCCAAGCAGCAGTGCATAGGCCTTGGCCGCGCGCAGCAAGGCGATACCGGCGCGTGGCGACAGGCCTACGCGCACCCCGGCATGCTGGCGGCTACGCAGCAACAGGGCCTGCACATAGCCGATCAGCGCATCGCTGGTATGGATCTGGTTGACCACCCCGCGCAGCGCGACCACGTCGGCGTCGCTCAGTTGCGGGGCGGCCTGGGCAATCAGTTCGCGCCGATCCGTGCCCGACAGCAGCGCACGCTCGGCATCGGCGCTGGGGTAGCCCAGGCTCAGCCGCAGCAGGAAGCGGTCCAGCTGCGAATCCGGCAGCGGGAAGGTGCCGGACAGATCGACCGGGTTCTGCGTGGCAATCACGAAAAACGGCTCCGGCAAGGCATGCGTCACGCCATCCAGCGTCACCTGCTGCTCGGCCATCGCTTCCAGCAGCGAGCTTTGCGTACGCGGCGGAGCCCGGTTGATCTCGTCGGCCAGCAGTACGTTGGTGAACACCGGTCCGGGGTGGAACTGGAACTGCCGCGAGGCAGCGTCGTATACCGATACGCCCAGCACATCGGCCGGCAGCAGATCGGAGGTGAACTGCACGCGCTGGAAGCCCAGCCCCAGGCTGGAGGCCATCGCATGGGCGAGCGTGGTCTTGCCCAGGCCGGGCAGGTCCTCGATCAATAAATGTCCTCCGGACAGCAAGGCCACGAACGCCAGCCGCACTTCCTGCGCCTTGCCCAGCAGCAGCGAATTGACCTGGTCTTGCGCGCGCCGCAGCGATTGGCGCAGCGCATCGGTTAGCATTTCCGTGGAACGCAGCGGTGTCGACATCACAATTCCGTAGGTGGAAAAGAAGAGTGCACAGGGCAATGCAGGGGGACCAACGCGCACATCGCACCTTCGTGATCCTGTGGACACTGGCGACAGCCGTCAAGCTATTGATCGCCGCACGCTTGCCGCTCTTCGTCGACGAGGCCTTCTACTGGCAGGAAGGCCAGCATCTGGCGGCGGCGTATTCGGATCTGCCGGGCATGACCGCCTGGCTGGCGCGGCTGGGCGTGGAGCTGGGCGGACATCATCTGTTGGCGTTGCGGCTGCCGTTTCTGGCCATTTCCGCGCTGATTCCCTGGTTGATCGCGCATATCGCCACGCGCTGGTTCGGCTCCACGCTGGGGTGGCAAGCTGGCAGCCTGACCTTGCTGATGCCGCTGTCGGCCACGCTGGGCATTCTGGCCGTGCCGGATGTGCCGATGGCATTGGCGGCGGTGTTGTGCATGGACGCTGGCGCGCGCCTGCTGCGCGAGGTCGATGCCACCAGCGCGCTGGAGCTCGCCATTGGCCTGGCCATCGGCGCACTCAGCCACTACCGCTTTGTCGGGGTGATCGGGGTGGGCTGCATTGCATTGCTGTGCATCCCGCAGGGGCGTGCGGTGATGCGCGACCCACGCATCTGGATGGCACTGACCGTCGGCGCGGTGAGCTGGCTGCCGCTGCTGTTCTGGAATACCGACCACGACGATGCCGGGTTGCGTTTTCAATTGGTCGACCGGCACCCGTGGCGGTTCCAGATCGGCGGGCTGTGGTTCCTGCTGATCCAGACGGTGGCGGTGACGCCGCTACTGGCCTGGGCGATGGTCAAGGTGGGTCTGGCCGGCACCCGCAGCGGTGGCGGCTCGCGCGCGCAATGGCGCTATTTCGGTCTGCTCGGCGGCATTTCGACCGTGGCGATCTTCGTGCTGGGCTTCTTCAGCGATGCCGAGCGGATCAGCTTCCATTGGCCGCTGCCCGGCTATCTGGCGCTGCTGGTGGCAGTGCCGATGATCCTGATGCGGTGGCCGCATGCGCTGCGGCGTGCCGCCTGGCTGCTTGCGCTGCTCGGCATGCTCGGCGCATACGGCTACTACCTGGCGGTGTCGGTGCCGTCGATTCGCGCCCATGCCGCTGGCGAAAAATACTACCCGCGCAACTTCGCCGGCTGGAACGATCTGGCGCATGCGGTCAAATCCCGGTTGGCGCAGATGCCGCCAGGCACGCGCGTGCTGGCAGAAAATTTCAAGGTGGGCGCCGAGCTCGGCTTCCAGTTGCACGACGCCAAGATCGAGGTGCTGCGTGCCGACTTGAATGATAAGCACGGGCGCAGCGCGCAGCTGCAGCAGTGGGGCCTGCTCAGCGATGGCGCGCGCACCGGGCCACGGCTGCTGGTGCTCTCGCCCAGCGATCAGCGCTACCGCGATCTGTTGAAGCGCTATCACGCCATCTGCGACATGGTCGGCCCGCTACCGCCACCGACGGTGGTCTCTACCGACCATGGTTATCAGCGCTTCCTGCTGTTCGCACTGCCTGCAAAACGCCAGCCCGGGCCGTGCGTGACCCCGGCGATGGCCTGGATCGACGCACCGCTGCCGAACGTCTCGGTGTCCGGCACGTTTGAGGTGCGCGGCTGGGCCTTCAAGGATGGCGTCGGGCTGGCGAATGTCGAGCTGCTACTCGACGGCCGCCCGGTGGCGAACGCCGAATATGGCAGTGCGCTGGACGTGCGCCCGTATTGGAAAATCTCCAACGACCCACAGCACCCCAACGTCGGCTTCACCGCCACGCTCGACGCCCACGCCTTGCCGCCCGGCACGCACTGGTTGGGACTGCGCCTGCACGGCCGAGACGGCAGCGTGGAAGATTGGTGGGAGCAACCCCTCACTGTCAGAGATAATGCCCAGTTGCAGCGATCAAGCGCCCACTAGAGCGGTCCGCAAGAGTCGCCACGCTGTTCAAGCAATCTTCTACGTCGTCCTGCTTCTCGGACCGAAGACGTAGCTGTCGGTGAGGAGTTTTGCAAACCTGTCAGAGGTAACGGACGAACCAAAAACGGTTGGTCGCGCTGGCGGTCGCTAAAATGCACCCACAGGCCATGTGCTTGGCTCCCCGTCGTGAAACGGCCGCTGCTAGCCGACAAGGCAATGAAGGAAAAGCAATTGCCGCGCAAATATAGGGCTTTATCCAGCGACTCCGGCGACCGGCTGGGAGCAGGCCGGGCTTAGGGCAAGCTCTCGCACCAGTTGTTGGATTTTTTGCAGGCACACGCCTTCTCAATTGGGTCTCCACTGCCGGCGTGACGTGGGGATCGCTGACGCCACCGTTGGTGCCAAGTGGTTCTATTGAGTGGTCGGCGTGCTGGCAATGGTCGTTGTCGCCCAGGGTGCTCTAAGCCGATCCATGGCGATTCGCAAACAACCTCCTGAGCCAGCCTTGGCCACGGACTGTACTTGCGGTGGGACAACGGACATCGTGAGGTCTTGCCCAGCCTGCTGCGTCTTGCCGAGCTCAGATGGTTTTATCGAGATCAATGGCTGCAGATTCGGGCGGGTGTTGCGTCGGCGTTGCTGGCAGTGTGGATGCTGCGACGTCTGGTTCAAACTGAGCGTCTGGGTGCTACGGCATACGCCGCCGGACTGATTGGAACCCTGAGTGTCTTCTGGCTGGGAACGAACGGGCATTGGCGCATGCAGACGTTGCTCCCTCATGTCTTCGTGCTCCCAGGGTAAGAGGTAACCCCTGGGTTTTGGGCTTGCCTTCGCGTCTGGTGGTTCAAGCGGTTGACTCGATTCTGGCGCCCTGATTGCAAACGAGGTCTTGCCTTCTATTGGGTCATCGCTGTCGATCACTCAAGGCAGGTCAAATTCCGCTTGCCGTAACAACCGCGCCAGCGCAATCAGCGGTAGGCCCACCAAGGCGGTGGGGTCTTGCGAGCGGACCGCGTCGAACAGGCTCATGCCGAGGCCTTCGCATTTGAAGCTGCCGGCGCAATCCAGGGCCGGTTCGGCGTCCAGGTAGCGTTCGATCTCGGCGATGGTCAGCGCGCGGAGCTGCACCTCGGTCAGGTCCAGCGCGTGCAGCTGGCGTTCCGGGCCGACCAGGCTGACGGCGGTATGGAAGCGCACGGTTTGGCCGGACATGGCAGTCAGCTGCATCCGGGCACGCTCGCGCGTGCCGGGTTTGCCCAACGCCTGGCCGTCCAGGTCGGCGACCTGGTCCGAGCCGATCACCCAGGCGGCCGGGAAGCGGGCTGCCACCGCGGCGGCTTTTTCCACAGCCAGGCGGCTGGCCAGTGCGCTCGGGGATTCGCCCGGCTGTGCCTGCTCATCGACCTCCGGCCGGACGGTGTCGAACTCGAGCTGCAGGCGCCCGAGCAGCTCGCGCCGATAGACAGACGTGGAAGCAAGGATCAGGCGTGGCATCATGGCGCGCTACCGGGGTGGGCAGGGGAGTCTGCCGTCCCGCGGCCCCTGCGGCAATCGCGTGAATGGAGTCATTTGACAGGGCTGCCGCGGGTCTTTAACATTCTGCGGCTTATGTCCGCGAACGTGCCCGAAATGCTGGATGCTTGGCGGATGGTCGCAGCGCGCAGGCGCTTCGACGGCCGCATCCCGCTCTCTGCGATGACCCGTCTGCAGGGAAGTCTTGTCGATACCGACGGCGAATGTGTCTATTCGCTTCAATTCGATCAAGACCCTCTGCTCAAGGTCGCCTATGTCGAACTCGGTATCGATGTGGAGCTTCCGCTGGCCTGCCAGCGCAGCCTGCAACGCTTTCTGTATCCGGTGCAAATCAGACAGCGTCTTGGTTTGATCCGTGACGAGGCCGACGAAGCTGCATTGCCGGCCGAGTACGAAGCGTTGCTGGTGCCGGAAGATGGCATGCTGCGGGCAGTCGACATGATCGAGGACGAACTGGTGCTGTCAGTGCCAGTGGTGCCGGTGGCGCCGGGTAGCGAAGCGATCGACGCCGAATGGGTTCCGACCCAGGAAGAGCAAGACAAGGCCAGTCCGTTCGCGGCGCTGGCAGCGTTGAAGAAACAGTAACCGCCGCTGTTAAGGGCGGTAAGACAGGTCGAGGCGGGCGTAGAGCGTGCTGTTCGACTCAACAGACAAGTTATCGAACTAAAGTTGGAGCAATCCCATGGCTGTGCAGAAATCCCGTGTCACCCCGTCCCGCCGCGGCCAGCGTCGTTCGCACGATGCCCTGACCGCCAAGCAGCTGTCGACCGACCCGACCAGCGGCGAGATCCATCTGCGCCACCACATCACCGCTGACGGTTATTACCGCGGCAAGAAGGTGATCGCGACCAAGTCGTCGGCCGTCCAAGAAGATTGATCCGTGGCGCCCGCCGCGTTCGACGCGGCCGGGTGACTCTCGCTTCTTCAGGAGCCGCCGGTCACCGCGGCTCTTGCAACAGGGAACAGTATGAGCAAGCGGATCTATTCCAGAATCGCGGGCACGGGTAGCTATTTGCCCGAAAAGGTGTTGACCAACGACGACATGTCGAAGATCGTCGACACCAGCGATGAATGGATCTTCTCGCGCACTGGCATCCGTGAACGTCACATCGTTGCCGACGACCAGACCACCAGCGATCTGGCGTATTTCGCCTCGCTGAAGGCGATGGAAGCGGCCGGTGTGACCGCCGACGAGATCGATCTGATCGTCATCGGTACCACCACCCCGGACCTGATCTTTCCGTCGACCGCCTGCTTGTTGCAGGCCCGGCTGGGTAACGTCGGTTGCGGTGCGATGGACGTCAATGCTGCCTGCTCGGGTTTTGTCTACGCGCTCAGCGTGGCCGACAAGTTCGTACGCAGTGGTGACGCCAAGACCGTACTGGTGGTTGGCGCAGAAACCCTGACCCGCATCGTCGACTGGACTGATCGCACCACCTGCGTGCTGTTCGGCGATGGCGCCGGCGCGGTGATCCTCAAGGCCGACGAAGAAACCGGCATCCTCAGCACCCATTTGCACGCTGATGGCAGCAAGAAAGAGCTGCTGTGGGATCCGGTGGGGGTCTCGGTGGGGTTCGGCGAAGGCAAGAATGGCGGCGGCGCGTTGCTGATGAAGGGCAACGACGTCTTCAAGTATGCGGTCAAGGCGCTGGACTCGGTGGTCGACGAGACTCTGGCGGCCAATGGCTACGACAAGCACGACCTGGATTGGCTGATTCCGCATCAGGCCAACCTGCGCATCATTGAAGCCACTGCCAAGCGGCTGGAGCTGCCGATGGAGCAGGTGGTCGTTACCGTGGATCGCCATGGCAATACGTCGTCTGCGTCGGTGCCGCTGGCACTGGACGAGGCGGTCCGCTCCGGTCGCGTGCAGCGTGGGCAGTTGCTGTTGCTGGAAGCCTTCGGTGGCGGCTTCACCTGGGGCTCGGCGCTGCTGCGCTACTGACGTTTCTGCGTCCTGCGCGCAAATAGGTGCGCACGTCCACTCAAGCGGATTCGTGCATGGCGGGGGCGCGCGTCTTTACCTTGCGGTGGTGGCAATCTTGCCTCCCGGGGCGTGTGTACGGTTTCGGAGCGTTTGAATTTCCGTGACGGGCAGCGCCCGGTCTTAGGTCGCGTGATTCGCTTGATTCGCCAGATGCGACCCGTTTGCGGGCCAGGGCGTCGGGCAGGCCGGCGGGCAGGTAAATTCAGCGCATGCACCCCGCCCACGACCCCGACTTCGTCGCCTTGCTCACCGGTAGCTACCGGCGGTTTGCAGGCCGCCCGTTGGTCGCAGATCGACCGATCGAGCCCGATTGGCTATATCGCGATGCGCCTTTCGCCCTGCTTGCGCACGATACCGATGCAGACCCGCGGTTTGTCTATGCGAACCAGGCGGCGCAGCGCGTTTTCGGCTATAGCTGGGGCGAGTTCGTCGGCATGCCATCGCGGCTATCGGCAGAATTGCCGGAACGAGCGGAACGTCAGCGGTTGCTCGATGCGGTCACCCGCGACGGCGTCGTAAGCGGCTACGCGGGTGTGCGGATCGCGAAGGATGGTTCACGCTTCCGGATCGCCGGGGGTGTGGTCTGGCAGCTGGTCGATGAGGACGGGGTGCTGCGTGGACAAGCGGCGGCATTTCCGCTGCCGGGGTAGGCAAGGCGCAGCTGGCAGCACCGGGTGCGCCCGGCCCTTCAGCTTCCTCGCTGGCGTTGCGGGCGCTGGCCGCGCCGCCTTCGCCGGCAGCGCTTTCATCATCGAACCCGAATAGCGGCGCGTCAGCGCGACTGCTGCCGTTGCGCGCACGGCCCGACCCCGCCCGGTGTGCGGTTTTGCGAAGTGGCGACACGTCCGCGCGGCCATCTGCATACGCGGCAGTACAGACGCCGGGGCGATTTCGCACGTATGATCCCGGCTCGATTTTTGTAGGCAGCAACGCGTGACCGAATCCACTCTCGCCTTCGTGTTTCCCGGCCAGGGCTCGCAGTCCTTGGGCATGCTGGCCGAATTGTCCGAACTGCACCCGCAGATTCGCGACACGTTTGCCGAAGCCTCCGAAGGCGCTGGCGTCGACTTATGGGCCTTGTCCCAGGGCGGCCCGGAAGAAATGCTCAATCGCACCGAATACACCCAGCCCGCCTTGTTGGCCGCGGGCGTGGCGGTGTGGCGGCTGTGGACTGCCCAGCGCGGGCAGCGCCCGACGCTGCTGGCGGGACACAGCTTGGGCGAATACACCGCGCTGGTCGCGGCCGACGCCTTGTCGCTGCACGATGGTGCGCATCTGGTGCGGTTGCGCGGCCAGTTCATGCAGGCTGCGGCACCGGCGGGCGTCGGCGCGATGGCTGCGGTGCTGGGCGCAGAAGATGCCGTGGTACAGGAGGTCTGTGAGCAGGCGTCCGGTAGCGACGTCGTGGTGCCGGCCAACTTCAATTCGCCCGGTCAGATCGTGATTGGCGGCCACGCTGCGGCGGTGGATCGCGCGCTGGCACTGCTGGCCGAACGCGGCGTGCGCAAGGCGGTCAAGCTGGCCGTGAGCGTGCCATCGCACACCCCGCTGATGCGCGATGCCGCCAACCAGCTCGGCGAGGCAATGGCCGGGCTGACCTGGCACGCCCCGCAGATTCCGGTGGTGCAGAACGTGGACGCGCGCGTACATGAAGGCAACACGGCCATCCGCCAGGCGTTGGTGGAGCAGCTCTACCTGCCGGTGCAATGGACCGGCTGCGTGCAGGCGCTCGCCAGCCGGGGCATCACCCGCGTTGCCGAATGCGGCCCGGGCAAGGTGCTGAGCGGGCTGATCAAGCGGATCGACAAGAGTCTGGACGCACGGCCGCTGGCAACGCCTGCCGACTATGCCGGCGCGCTCGACGCGTGGGCGCACTGATCCAACGCCGCTGCCGGTGGTGCCGGCACCCCTCGACGTTCGCGGCCACGGTTGCGGCGTCCCCCATCGAGGAACAGCAATCATGAGCAAGCCCCTGCAGGGCGAAATCGCCCTCGTCACCGGCGCCAGTCGCGGCATCGGTGCGGCCATTGCCGACACCCTGGCCGCCCAGGGCGCCACGGTCATCGGCACCGCCACCTCGACCTCCGGCGCTGCGGCGATCGGCGAGCGTCTGGCGGCCCACGGCGGACACGGCCGTGAACTGAACGTCACCGACGCGGTTGCGGTCGATGGCCTGATCGATGCCATCGGCAAGGAGTTCGGCGCCATCTCGATCCTGGTCAACAACGCCGGCATCACCCGCGACAATCTGTTGATGCGGATGAAGGACGACGACTGGCAGGCGATTATCGACACCAACCTGACCAGCGTGTTCCGCACCTCCAAGGCGGTCATGCGCGGCATGATGAAGGCGCGCAAGGGCCGCATCATCAATATCGCCTCGGTGGTGGGCGTGACCGGCAATCCGGGCCAGACCAACTATGCCGCCGCCAAGGCCGGCATCATCGCGTTCTCCAAATCGCTGGCCAAGGAAATTGGCTCGCGCGGGGTGACCGTGAATGTGGTGGCGCCCGGTTTTATCGACACCGACATGACCAAGGCGCTGCCGGACGAGGCCAGGACCGCCTTGTTGCAACAGATTGCGCTGGGTCATCTGGGCCAGCCGGAAGACATCGCCAATGCGGTGGCGTTTCTGGCCGGCCCGACGGCCCGCTACATCACCGGTGAGACCCTGCACGTCAACGGCGGCATGTACATGCCGTAAGCGTGCGGCGCCGGGAGGCGCTAAGTGGCTGATCGGCCGGGAGTTGTGATGCAATGCAAGGCCCGGTCGCTTCCACTACACTATCCAACGCGGCCATCGCAGCAGCGATGGCATTTTGTGAGTCCCTCACAGGAGCACCGCACATCGTGTGCGGGGATCCTGAAACTCGAACCACCACTACTCCAGCTGGAGCGATATCCCCAATGAGCACCATCGAAGAACGCGTCAAGAAAATCGTCGTCGAACAACTCGGCGTCAAGGAAGAGGAAGTCACCACCAGCGCATCGTTCGTCGATGACCTGGGTGCCGACTCGCTGGACACCGTCGAGCTGGTGATGGCGCTGGAAGAAGAGTTCGAGTGCGAGATCCCGGACGAAGAAGCCGAGAAGATCACCTCGGTGCAGCAGGCGATCGACTACGTCAAGGCTCACGTCAAGAGCTGATGCGTTGTTCCTGATCGCGGCGGCGTGCATCGAGCCGCTGCCGCATCAGACATTCCATGGGGCCGCTGATGCGGCCCTGTGTTTTTCAAGTGTCACCCGCAAACCCCAAGCACCGTCCGTTCCGTGGTGAGGAGATCTGCAATGAGTCGTCGTGTTGTCGTTACCGGCATGGGCATGGTGTCGCCGCTGGGCAATGATCTGGCCACCAGCTGGGATGGAATCGTCCACGGCCGCTCGGGCATTGGCCCGATCACGCAGATCGATGCCTCGCAGTTCACCACCAAGATCGCCGGTGAAATCAAGAATTTCGACCCCACGCTTTTTGTGTCCGCCAAGGACGTCAAGAAGATGGATTCGTTCATCCACTACGGTGTCGGCGCCTCGTTCATGGCGCTGGACGATTCCGGCCTGGAAATCGACGAAAGCAATGCCGAACGCGTGGGCGCCATTCTCGGCTCCGGCATCGGCGGCCTGCTCGGCATTGAAGAGCAGACCATCAAATTCCATGAGGGCGGCGCACGCAAGATTTCGCCGTTCTATGTGCCCAGCACCATCATCAACATGCTGCCCGGCCAGGTGAGCCTGATCAAAGGGCTGAAGGGCCCGACGTTCTCGGCGGTATCGGCCTGCGCCACGTCCAATCATTCGATCGGCACCGCGATGCGCATGATCCAGCACGGCGATGCCGACGTGATGCTGGCGGGCGGTGCCGAGCGCGGCTCCTCGCCGAGTTCGGTGGGCGGCTTTTGCGCGATGAAAGCGATGTCCACCCGTAACGATGATCCCACCGGCGCCTCGCGGCCATGGGACAAGCAGCGCGATGGCTTCGTGCTGGGCGACGGCGCCGGCGTGCTGGTGCTGGAAGAGTACGAACACGCCAAGGCGCGTGGCGCGCGCATCTATGCCGAACTGGTCGGCTTCGGTGCCAGCTCCGATGCGTTCCACATGACCGCCCCCAGCGAAGACGGCGAGGGCGCGGCGCGCAGCATGGCGGCAGCGTTGCGCGATGCCAAGCTCAATCCCGAGCAGATCGGCTACCTCAACGCGCACGGCACCTCCACGCCGCTGGGCGACCTGGCCGAAACGATGGCGATGAAGCGCGCGCTGGGCGATCACGCCTACAAGACCATGGTGAGCTCGACCAAGTCGATGACCGGACACCTGCTCGGCGCGGCTGGCGGTGTGGAAGCGATCTTCTCGGTGATGGCGCTGCACACCGGCATCATCCCGCCGACCATCAACCTGGAAGAGCCAAGCGACGGCTGCGACCTGGATTACGTGCCGAACGTCGCGCGCGAGGTGCAGGTGGATGCGGTGATGTCCAACGGCTTCGGCTTTGGCGGCACCAACGGCACGCTGGTGTTCAAGCGCGTTTGACTCTGCAAATCGGTCGCGTGGCCGTCATTGGCGCGCGATCTGCCTGGCTGCCGCATGCACTGCCGGCGTGCGGGTTGATGTTCCATCCTGCGATCAACCGTTGATCCACTCCTCGCGTGCGCTGCGTACGGCAGCGGCGCGCCTGTACCTCACGCCATGCCGGACCGATGACGCTTACCCGATCACTGCATGCGGACATCGACCTGCTGGCGCTGCATCGGCTGTCACCGCAGCGCTATCCGGCCCTGCTGGAATCCAGCGCTTCCGGCACCGAGCACGGTCGCTGGGATGTCCTGCTGCTGGCGGAGGGGCCATGCCTGCGGCTGGATCCGGACGGACGCACGCGCGATGGCACTGGGCAAGTGCTGGAGGGCGGTTTCCTGGCGGCGCTGGATGCCGCCTGGCAGGCCGAGCGGGTGCCGCACGCGCCTGCGAGCCCCTGGCCATTTCGCGGCGGTTGGGCGCTATTGCTGGATTACGAGTTGGCAGCGCAGGTCGAACCGATTCTGCAGTTGCCGACGCGCAGCGATGGCGTGCCCACCGCGCTGGCCTTGCGCGCGCCGGCAGCGGTGCTGCGCGATCGCCTGCACGGGCGCTGCGTGGCGCTGGCAGAGCCGGGTCGGGAGGAGTTGTTGCAGCAGATCGGCGAGGACATTGCTGCCTGCGCCGCACTGCCGCCGCTGCCTGCCTGGGCCGGGCCGCTTGCGGTGGACGAAGATGCCCCCGAGCGTTTTACCGCGGCAGTGGAGCGCGTGCTCGATTACCTGCGCGCCGGCGATGTGTTCCAGGCCAATATCTCGCGCGCCTGGCACGCGGCATTCGCTGCGGTGGTCGATCCTGCCGCCTTGCATACGCGCCTGCGTGCAGCCAATCCGGCGCCGTTCGCCGGCCTGTTCGTGGCAGCCGGGCGTGCAGTGGCCAGTTCCTCGCCCGAACGGCTGGTCTCGGTACAGGGCGATGTGGTGCAGACGCGTCCGATCGCCGGAACACGCGCGCGGTTTGCCGGCGACGACGATGCCGCACGTATTCGTGAGCTGGTGGGGCATCCGAAAGAGCGCGCCGAGCACGTGATGCTGATCGATCTGGAGCGCAACGACCTGGGCCGCCTTTGCGCGCCGGGCACCGTGGAGGTGGACGAGTTGATGTGCGTGGAGAGCTATGCGCATGTGCATCACATCGTCAGCAACGTGCGCGGGCGCCTGCGCGCCGGGGTAACGCCCGGTGAGGTAATTGCCGCGGTGTTTCCCGGTGGCACCATTACCGGTTGCCCGAAGGTGCGCTGCATGCAGGTCATCGCCGAGCTCGAACAGACTGCGCGTGGGGCCTATACCGGCGCATTGGGCTGGCTCAATCGCGATGGCGACATGGATCTGAATATCCTGATCCGCACTGCCGAGGTGGCCGGTCGCCAGGTGCGGTTCCGCACCGGGGCCGGGATCGTGGTGGATTCGGATCCGCAGCGCGAGCTGGACGAAACCCGCGCCAAGGCGCGTGGCGTGTTGCGTGCGATCGAGCAGACATGAGCGCTTCAACGGGACATCACCGGCGCGCGGTATCCTGCGCGGCGCAGGGGCAATGACGAGGTGGGTGTGGCGGTGACTGGCAAACGCGGATGTCTGGCCGTGCTGGGCACGGTGTTGCTGCTTGCAGCGCTACTGGCGATTGCCGCCGTGGTGGCGTGGCGGCATTACCTGCACTTCGCCGATACCCCCGTGGCCGCGAGCGCGCCCAGCGTGGTGATTGCGCCCGGCGATTCGCTCAAGGCCACGTTGCGCAAACTGCGTGCTGCCGGCCTGGCGCAGGGCACCGAGCTGGAATGGCAGCTGTTGGCGCGCCAGGTCGGTGCGGCCGGCAAGCTCAAGGTGGGCGAGTATGCGCTGTCGCCGGCGCTGTCGCCGGCGCTGTCGCCGCGTGAGCTGCTGACGCGCATGCGCCAGGGGCGGGTGATCCAATACCGCTTCACGATCGTGGAAGGCTGGAATTTCCGTCAGCTGCGCGCCGCCCTGGCGACTGCCACGCCGCTGCAACATTCCATCAATGCGCTGGACGATGCGGCACTGATGGCCCGGCTGGGATTTGCCAAGCAGCATCCGGAAGGACGCTTCCTGCCGGAGACCTATGTGTACCAGCGTGGCGACAGCGACATCGATGTGCTCAAGCGCGCGCATGCGGCCATGGACAAGGCATTGGCGCAGGCCTGGGAGCAGCGCGCCCCGAACCTGCCGCTCGCCTCGCCGGAGCAGGCATTGATCCTGGCCTCGATCATCGAAAAGGAAACGGCGCTGGCCTCCGAGCGCCCGCTCATCGCCGGGGTGTTCCTGCGCCGCTTGCAGCTGGGCATGAAGCTGCAGACCGACCCCACCGTGATCTATGGCATCGGCAGCAGCTACGACGGCAATATCCGTCGCCGCGACCTGACCACCGATACGCCGTACAACACCTACACCCGCACCGGCCTGACGCCGACGCCGATCGCCATGCCGGGGCGCGAGGCGCTGCTGGCGGCGGTGCGGCCGGCGCCCGGCGAAGCGCTGTATTTCGTGGCGGTGGGCGATGGCACCGGCGCGCACGCGTTTTCGGCCACGTTGGCCGAACATAACGCAGCGGTAGCGCGCTATATGCAGCGCCGCCGGCTGCCGAGCACGCCGCAGACGGAGACCACGCCATGACCGCCGCATTTTCGCCCTGGCAGCAGCGCGCCTTCGACCAGACCGTGGCTGCGCTGGATGCGGGGCGGCTCGGACATGGGTTGCTGATCTGCGGCCCGCAAGGTCTGGGCAAGCGCGCGGTCGCCCTGGCCCTGGCCGAGCACGTCCTGGCCAGTTCGCCAGACCCGGCGCTGGCGCAGCGCACACGCCAGCTGATTGCCGCCGGTACCCATCCGGACCTGCAACTGGTCTCGTTCATTCCCAATCGCACCGGCGACAAACTGCGTACCGAGATCATCATCGAGCAGGTGCGCGAAATTTCGCAGAAACTCGCGCTGACCCCGCAGTACGGCATCGCGCAGGTCGTGATCGTCGACCCGGCCGATGCGATCAATCGCTCGGCCTGCAATGCCTTGCTCAAGACCCTGGAAGAACCCTCGCCAGGGCGCTACCTGTGGTTGATCAGCGCGCAGCCAGCGCGTCTGCCGGCGACCATCCGCAGCCGTTGCCAGCGCCTGGAATTCAAGCTGCCGCCCGCGCACGAGGCGCTGGCCTGGTTGCTGTCCCAGGGTGTGAGCGAGCGCGCCGCGCAGGAAGCGCTGGACGCCGCGCGCGGCCACCCCGGCCTGGCCGCGCAGTGGTTGCGCGAAGATGGCCTGGCCGTGCGGCGTGCGGTTGCGCAGGATCTGGAGCAGATCGCCAGTGGGCGCGCTGGCGCCGTCGATGTCGCGCAGCGGTGGACCAACGATGGCCAGGCCGACCAACGCCTGCGCCATGCTGCCGATCTGGCATTGGCACAGGCATCGGCCGGCTTGACCGATCCATCGCGGTTGCACAAGCTGGCGACCTGGTTCGACGCTGCCAACCGCACCCGCGATCTGCTGCGCACCACCGTCCGCGCCGACCTGGCAGTGACGGAATTATTGCTGTCCTGGCGCGAGGGAGAGCGCCAGCCACGTCCTAGGGGAACTCGATGAGTGCAATGAATGCACGCCAAGGCATTTTGTCGCTGGCGTTGAAAGACAAGCCAGCGCTCTACAGCGCCTACATGCCGTTCGTGAAAGGCGGCGGCATCTTCGTGCCCACGCCCAAGCGCTACATGCTGGGCGACGAAGTCTTCCTGCTGCTGACCCTGCCGGACTCCAGCGAGCGTCTGCCGGTCGCCGGCAAGGTCATCTGGACCACGCCTGCCGGCGCGCAGGGCAACCGCGCCGCCGGCATCGGCGTGCAGTTCCCCGACGGCCCGGAAGGCGAGGCGGTACGCAACAAGATCGAGACGCTGCTGGCCGGATTGACCACCTCGGACAAGCCGACGCATACGATGTAAGCGGCAGGGGCAGGGCGAGATGCCAGTGAGGCTCGCGGTAGAGCTGCTAGGTCATCGCGGCAGACCGGTGCGATGAATGTGCGATCTGGCTGGCGTGAAAGAGAGCAGGTAAACAGTTGTTGACGACCGCCGCCGCTGCCCTATAATGTGCGGCTCGCGTCACCGGGCGGTTAGCTCAGCGGTAGAGCATTGCCTTCACACGGCAAGGGTCACAGGTTCGAACCCTGTACCGCCCACCATGAATTCAGTGTCAAACGAAAGCCGGCGAAAGCCGGTTTTTTCGTAGTTGCAGCGCATCAAGCACAGGCTTGGTGATATGACTGCGCGCAGTCACCTTTCGATGCAGCGATACAGGCGGTCACCACCGCCAACTCGGCGGTATGGCATGCGATCGCTGGCTTCCGTGACATGCGGGAGGCTGGGGACGCAGGGGTCCCCTTTGAGCTCATTATCGATGGCGACTACATTGCTACCGAGCCATTTCCCGGTCTTGGCGTGAACTGGACCTTTAAGGTTTACCCGGAACAGTTGCGGGAGCGCGCGCAGGAAGTGGTTCGATATACCGCGCGTCAAGCAATCGTCGAAATCTCTGATGCCATGTGGAGGTATGCGTTGGCATCAGACCTCAAGCGGAGCGATGAAAGTGAGCCCGCGGTTGTCTTGCTGCGCGCCTTGCGTAACGCATATGCCCATCGTAGGGATGACTGGGCTTTCGGTAAGGCTGAGCTGCCGCTTCGGTGGCGGCAGCTGGATCTTGTTCCTGGGATGCAGGGTCTACCAGTCAGCGAGACCATTTTTCTCAATGAACAACTGTTACTCATCAACGACGCGATCTATCTGCTCGATCCCGACAGCACTTTGACGAGGCAGGTTCATCGTTGAACTGGGCGCTACACGGTTTGCTTGGCCTATCGACTGCGAGAGCAACCAGCTGCGGTGCTGGTATCGCCGTGCTTAACTGAGAGCGGAGTCCGGCACCATTCGCGCCAGACGCTGCGTTTAAGCACTTTTCGCTAGGACGGGTGCCTTGCGAGCTCGACAGGGACTTGCCATCCTGCAAGGCCCCGGATCGAGATGGAGTGGCGATGAAGACGCTGCTTGGAAGTGCGCTGGTTGCGACGTTGCTGTTGGCCGGGTGTGCGCGCGACGTGGGCGAGCAATTCGTGGGCAAGTGGGTCAATGTGAAGTCGGAAAAGCACGTGCTGAGCATCGAGCACAATGGCGAGAGCTTCATCATTCGCGACACCCAACCGGAGCTGTTCGGCAATGGCGTCAAGACCCGCAATCATCCGGCATTGCTGACCAAGGGCGTGCTGCAGGTATCCAACGGGGTGGGCACGGTCAACTACGCGATCGATGAGGCGACCGGCAAGTTGAGCACGGGCGATACCGAGTACACGCGGGTCAAGTGACGGCAAGACGCTTGGTCAACGGCATGCGAT
Organism: Xanthomonas phaseoli pv. dieffenbachiae; assembly: GCF_008639345.1. Lineage (NCBI taxonomy): Bacteria > Pseudomonadati > Pseudomonadota > Gammaproteobacteria > Lysobacterales > Lysobacteraceae > Xanthomonas > Xanthomonas phaseoli. Next base: position 1,127,504 of record NZ_CP041380.1, read on the forward strand.
GGAGGCGCGGTGTTGCGGCAGGCGAGTTGATCGTGTCACCAGCTAGCTGCCTCATGTCTTCTGATTGCGGCGCACACGGTGGTCAGCGTGGGCTGGGCATCCATGCGCCGAGCGCGCATGCCATGCCGTCATCTGCCGCTTGAGTGTGGAAGGTCGCGCATGCCTGTGTGGTCTGATCAGTCGTGCGAGTTCGCGCTTGCACTATGTACGCGACGCCACCGCCTGCGCCTGCATCCAGCGCCACAGCGTGGTGCGCGAGACGCCGAGCGCTTGCGCGGCGAGGGTGCGGTTGCCGTTGGCGCGGTCGAGCGCTGCGCGGACTGCGCTGGCGGTGAGCTGCAGGCGAGAGGTCGCCAAATCGGCATGCTCAAGCGGTGCGCCGCGGTTGTCGGGAGGAGTATCGAATAATTCCGGCGCCCAGCGTCCGAGTTGCTCCAAACTCAGGCTGTCGTGCGGTTGGGCTTTCCAGTGAATGCATAGCCGTTCCACCAAATTGCGCAGCTCGCGCACATTGCCGGGCCAGCTGTGTTGTTGCAGGCATTGCAGTGCAGCTGGCGATAGCGGCGATGGCATGCTGCCGAGTTGCTGGAAAAAATGCGCAAGCAATAAGGCAATGTCGCGGTGGCGGTGTCGTAGCGGCGGTAGTGCAATGCGCAGCGCGGCAAGACGATAGAACAGGTCGCGGCGGAAGCGGCCCTGTTCGACCAACTGCTGCAGTTCCTGCAGGCTGGCGGCAACCACGCGCACGTCGATCGCAACGGGCACAGTTGCGCCGACGCGCAGCACTTCACGTTCTTCCAGGACGCGCAGTAGCCGGGTCTGCAACGGCATGGGCAATTCGCCGATTTCGTCGAGGAACAGCGTGCCGTCCTGCGCAGCTTCGATCAGACCGGTGTGGCCGCCGCGACGGGCACCGGTAAAGGCGCCGTCGCTGTAGCCGAACAGTTCCGCCTCCAGCAACGATTCGCTGATGGCGCCACAGTTGATCGCCACGAAACGGCCGCGGCGACGACTGCCGGCATGCAGTTGTCGCGCGACCAGTTCCTTGCCGGTGCCGGTTTCGCCGCTGATCAACACGGTGCCGGCATGCGGTGCGTAGAGCTGCACCAGCTCGCGCACGCCCCGCATTGCGCTGTCTTCGCCCAGCAGGGCGTCGGCGCGTCGCGCGCGGCGAGGCGCGGTACGGCCGGCGAAGCGATCGGTGCCTGGAGCGACGCCCAGCGTGATGGCCTGTTCCAGCGCGTGACGCACCGAATCGGCCGAATACAGCAGCACGCCAGGCAGCCCGGCCTGCTCGGCGAAATCGATCGCCATGCCGGTGCCGACAATGACCTGGATGCCGCTGGCGCGCAGATCGGCGATGCAGTGGCGTGCGTCTTCGGCGGTGACGAAACGGCGGTGTTCGATTTCCAGATCGAAGCTGTGCTGAAACGCGCGGAACGACGGCACATCGGTGGCGTGGGTGACCACGCCGATGCGTGGCGCAATGCGGCGCGCACGCGCCAGCGCTTCCATCAGATCGAACCCGGTGGCCTGGATGGGCGCCAAGGGCAGCGCGAGCCGGCTGCGCAGGTACGCCGCATTGGATCCGCCGGCCACCAGCGCGTCGCAGCGCTCGCGGCGCAGGCGCTGGCCGATGACCTCGACCGCTTCGGCAAAGCCGAGGTTGATCTGCTCGATGCGCGCGCGCTGGTCGAACTCGGGAATGACATCGGCCAGCAGGCCGGTCAGGCGCGAGACGCTGACGGTCCAGATGATGGGCAAGGAGGCGTCTGCGGTTTCCGGAAGGACAGGGCTGCGCATGACGTTGCCGCGTTTCAAAGGTGTTTCATGGTGGGCCATTTGTTGCATGAGTGCAACGAACGGTCGGCAGAGGTCCATAGGAATCAATGGCTTGCACTTGGCATGGTGTTTGCGCCTGTACGGTTATCCCACTCAAGGAACCGCCATGACGCCCTCGTCCACTCCCTCCGCTGGCACGCGGTTTCGCGCAGCACTGGCTGCCGAATCGCCGTTGCAGGTGATCGGTGCGATCAATGCCAACCATGCGCTGTTGGCGCAACGCGCCGGCTATCAGGCGATCTACCTGTCAGGCGGCGGCGTGGCGGCCGGGTCGCTGGGGTTGCCGGACCTGGGCATCAACACGCTGGAAGATGTGCTGATCGACGTGCGGCGTATCACCGACGTGTGCGAGTTGCCGCTGTTGGTGGATGTGGACACCGGTTTTGGCCCGAGCGCGTTCAATATCGAGCGCACCATCAAGTCGCTGATCAAGGCGGGCGCGGGCGGCTGCCATATCGAAGACCAGGTTGGTGCCAAGCGCTGCGGTCACCGGCCGGGCAAGGAGATCGTGAGCCAGGGCGAGATGGTGGATCGGGTCAAGGCCGCGGCCGATGCCAAGACCGATGCGGCGTTCTTCCTCATTGCGCGCACCGACGCAATCCAGATGGAAGGCGTGGATGCGGCGATCGAACGCGCCATCGCCTGCGTGGAAGCGGGTGCGGACGGCATCTTCGCCGAAGCTGCCTACGACCTGGAGACCTACAAACGCTTCGTCGATGCGGTAGGCGTGCCGGTGCTGGCCAACATCACCGAATTCGGCAAGACCCCGCTGTTTACGCGCGACCAGTTGGCGCAAGCCGGCGTGGCGATCCAGCTGTTTCCGCTGTCGGCATTTCGCGCGGCCAACAAGGCCGCCGAGGCGGTCTATGCCGCAATTCGGCGCGACGGCCATCAGCAGGGCGTGCTGGATAGCATGCAGACGCGCGAAGAGCTGTACGAACGCATCGGCTATCACGATTACGAGCAGCGCCTGGATGCGTTGTTTGCGCGCAAAGGCGCATGATTACGCGCTGCTGACCAACTTCATTGCCACCTCGCACGCCACGCCGCGACACCACAAAGTTTGGGAGCTCATCGCATGAACGACACTGTCACTCCTGGTTTCAAGCCGAAAAAATCCGTTGCCTTGTCCGGCACTGCCGCCGGTAACACGGCCCTGTGCACGGTGGGGCGCAGCGGTAACGATCTGCATTACCGCGGTTACGACATTCTCGACCTGGCCAGCACCAGCGAGTTCGAAGAGATTGCGTACCTGCTGGTGCACGGCAAGCTGCCCAACAGCGGCGAACTGCGCGGCTACAAGGCCAAGCTGCGCTCGCTGCGCGGTGTGCCGGCAGCGGTGAAAATTGCGCTGGAACAGTTGCCGCCGTCAGCGCATCCGATGGATGTGATGCGCACCGGCGTGTCGGTGCTGGGCTGCCTGCAGCCGGAAAAAGACGACCACAACCACCCGGGTGCGCGCGACATCGCCGACAAGTTGATGGCCTCACTCGGTTCGATGCTGCTGTACTGGTATCACTACAGCCACAACGGCAAGCGCATCGAGGTGGAGACCGACGACGATTCCATCGGTGGGCATTTCCTGCATTTGCTGCACGGGTTTGCGCCCAAGGACTCGTGGGTGCGCGCGATGCACACCAGCCTGATCCTGTATGCAGAGCACGAGTTCAATGCATCCACGTTTGCCTGCCGCGTGATTGCCGGCACCGGCAGCGACATGTACAGCGCCATCGCCGGTGGTATCGGCGCGCTGCGTGGTCCCAAGCATGGCGGCGCCAATGAAGTCGCGTTCGAAGTGCAGAAGCGCTACGACACGCCGGACGAAGCCGAGGCCGACATCAAGGCGCGGGTGGAGCGCAAGGAAGTGGTGATCGGCTTCGGGCACCCGGTGTATACGGTGTCCGACCCGCGCAACAAGGTGATCAAGGACGTGGCGCGCGAGCTCTCCGACGAACAGGGCAGCCGCAAGATGTACGACATCGCCGAACGTCTGGAAAGCGTGATGTGGGACATCAAGAAGATGTTTCCGAACCTGGACTGGTTCAGTGCGGTGAGCTACCACATGATGGGTGTGCCGACGGCGATGTTCACCCCGCTGTTCGTGCTGGCGCGCACGGCCGGCTGGAGCGCGCACATCATCGAGCAGCGCGTGGACGGCAAGATCATTCGGCCCTCGGCCAATTACACCGGGCCGGAAGATCAGGTGTTCGTGCCGCTGGATCAGCGTTCTTGAGTCGCTATGAGGGCGATACCGGCCCTCATTGCCTTATTCCCTGGTTTCCCCGTTCCCTCATCCGCCCGTCGGGCACCTTCTCCCGCTTGCGGGAGAAGGACAAAGTGAATGCAAACTCCTCGGCCGCCTTGTGATATCGCCAGCCATGAATAGCCAGTACCGCAAGCCCTTGCCGGGCACCTCGTTGGATTACTTCGATGCACGCGCCGCCGTCGATACGCTGCAGCCCGGTGCGTATGCGAGCTTGCCGTATACCGCACGCGTGCATGCCGAGAATCTGGTGCGGCGTGCAGAGCCACACATGCTGGAGGCGTACCTGGGGCAGTTGATCGAGCGCAAGCGCGATCTGGATTTTCCGTGGTTTCCGGCACGGGTGGTGTGTCACGACATCCTGGGCCAGACCGCATTGGTGGATCTTGCGGGCTTGCGCGATGCCATTGCCGAGCAGGGCGGCGACCCGGCACAGGTCAATCCGGTGGTGCCGGTGCAGTTGATCGTGGATCACTCGCTGGCAGTGGAATACGCCGGCTTCGACAAGCAGGCCTTTGCCAAGAATCGTAGCGTGGAGGATCGGCGTAATGCCGATCGCTTCCACTTCATCGAATGGACCAAGCGCGCGTTCGAAAACATGGAAGTGATCCCGCCAGGCAACGGCATCATGCATCAGATCAATCTGGAGAAGATGTCGCCGGTGATCTACACGCTGGACGGCGTGGCGTTTCCGGATACCTGTGTGGGCACCGACAGTCATACGCCGCATGTGGATGCGCTGGGCGTGATCGCGGTGGGTGTGGGCGGATTGGAGGCGGAGAACGTGATGCTGGGGCGCGCCTCGTGGATGCGCCTGCCGGACATCATCGGCGTGGAATTGACCGGCCGGCCGGCGCCGGGCATCACTGCCACCGACATCGTGCTGGCATTGACCGAATTCCTGCGCGCGCAACGCGTGGTTGGGGCGTATCTCGAGTTCTATGGCGATGGTGCGCGTGGGCTGACCATCGGCGACCGCGCGACCATCTCCAACATGACGCCGGAATTCGGTGCGACGGCGGCGATGTTCTACATCGACCAGCAAACCATCGATTACCTGCGCTTGACCGGTCGCGACGATGCGCAGGTCGCATTGGTGGAAATCTATGCGCGGCATACCGGCCTATGGGCCGACGATCTGGCCACCGCGCACTACGAGCGCGTGCTGCAGTTCGATCTGGCGAGCGTAGTGCGCAACATGGCCGGGCCGTCCAATCCGCACAAGCGCGTGGCCACCACCGAACTGTCAGAGCGTGGGATTGCCCGTGCGTGGGAGCAGGTGCCGGGGCAGATGCCTGACGGCGCCGTGATCATTGCAGCGATCACCTCGTGCACCAATACCTCCAACCCGCGCAATGTCATCGCGGCCGGTTTGCTGGCGCGCAATGCCAATGCGCGTGGCTTGACCCGCAAGCCGTGGGTGAAGAGCTCGCTGGCGCCGGGCTCCAAGGCAGTGCAGCTGTACCTGGAAGAAGCCGGTTTACTGCGCGAGCTGGAGCAGTTGGGCTTCGGCATCGTGGCGTTTGCCTGCACCACCTGCAACGGCATGAGCGGTGCGCTGGATCCTGCGATCCAGCAGGAGATCATCGATCGCGATCTGTATGCCACGGCAGTGCTCTCGGGCAACCGCAATTTCGATGGCCGCATCCATCCGTATGCCAAGCAGGCGTTTCTCGCATCGCCGCCGCTGGTGATTGCCTATGCCATTGCCGGTACGGTGCGCTTCGATATCGAAAAGGATGTCCTGGGCATCGACGCCGACGGCGTGCCGGTCACGCTCAAGGACCTGTGGCCGAGCGATGCCGAGATCGATGCGGTGGTGGCGCGCAGCGTCAAGCCGGAACACTTCCGCAGCGTGTACGACCCGATGTTCAAGCGCAGCGTGGGGCACGGAATCAGCGTGAACCCGTTGTACGATTGGCGCCCGGCCAGCACGTATATTCGGCGCCCGCCGTATTGGGAAGGCGCGTTGGCCGGTGCGCGCACGCTGCGCGGCATGCGCCCGTTGGCCGTTCTGGGCGACAACATCACCACCGACCATTTGTCGCCGTCGAACGCGATCATGGCCGGCAGTGCGGCCGGGCAATACCTGGCGCAGATGGGCGTGCCGGAGGAGGACTTCAATTCCTACGCCACCCATCGCGGCGACCATCTCACCGCACAGCGCGCCACCTTTGCCAATCCCAAACTGATCAACGAAATGGCGGTGGTCGATGGGCAGGTCAAGGCTGGTTCGCTGGCGCGTCTTGAGCCGGAAGGCCAGGTGCTGCGCATGTGGGAGGCGATCGAAACCTACATGACGCGCAAGCAGCCGCTGATCATCATTGCCGGCGCCGATTACGGGCAGGGGTCTTCGCGCGACTGGGCAGCCAAGGGCGTGCGGCTTGCCGGCGTGGAAGTGATCGTCGCCGAAGGCTTCGAGCGGATCCACCGCACCAACCTGATCGGCATGGGCGTGCTGCCGCTGGAGTTCAAGCCGGGCACCGATCGCAAGACCCTGGGCATCGATGGCAGCGAAACCTTCGACGTGGTGGGTGAGCGCACGCCCGGCGCCACGCTGACGTTGTCGATCCACCGGCGCAATGGCGAGCAACTGCAGGTGCCGGTGACCTGCCGTCTGGATACTGCAGAGGAAGTGTCGATTTACGAAGCCGGTGGTGTCTTGCAGCGGTTTGCGCAGGATTTTCTCGAGGCAAACAAGGCGGCATAGGGCAGCATCATGGCCGATTCTTCGCGATTGATCTTCATGCTCAAGCCGCCACCGCAGGTGCTTGAAGCGATGGCCGGTGCCGTGGCCGCACACCGCCTCGATGCACTGCTTGGTGACGCGTACTTCGATCCAGGCAACTGGCATCAGTCGGTTTCGGATCGGTTTGAAGGGTCAGTTGCGCGTGCGGCAATGCTGCGCGCTGGCGATCGTCTCGATGCCCAGGCCGTTACGTTGTGCTTGAACCGGATCACCAGTCGCGGAACAGACCCGGTGCATTGGGCATTCCGGGCAGAGGGCGTTCCATTTGCCTTCGTTGCATTGCAGGCTGCCATCACAGCGGCGCTGCGTGCGGAAGGCCTACACGCAGGGGGCGGACATACGCCGCACGTAACGATTAGCTATGCAGCGCCCGGTAAGCTCAACCAGCCAATTGTGCCCATCACCTGGCACGCCACTGAGGTGCTATTGGTCGAAGGCGGTGGGCGACCGTACCGCTATGTACCCATCGGATCTTGGCCATTACAACCTGAGGGCCTCATGCCGGAGCAGGCGCAACTACCGCTATGACCTGAGTCGGAAGGCGTGTTGCGATCCTTATGGTGATGCTTGGCCAGTTCGTACAGATGCATCACGCAACATGTTTCACATCACGTCCGCACGTCGTTTTCCAAGGAATATTCATGGCATTCGCTCCCCAACTCCGCATCCCCGCCACCTACATGCGCGGGGGCACCAGCAAGGGCGTGTTTTTCCGTCTGCAGGATCTGCCCGTGGCCGCGCAGCAACCAGGGGCTGCACGCGATGCGCTGTTGTTGCGGGTGATCGGCAGCCCGGATCCGTATGCCAAGCAGATCGATGGCATGGGCGGGGCCACTTCGAGCACCAGCAAGAGCGTCATTGTCTCGGCCAGCACGCGCGATGGGCACGATGTGGACTACCTGTTCGGGCAGGTGTCCATCGAGAGTGCGTTCGTGGATTGGAGCGGCAACTGCGGCAATCTGTCGGCGGCGGTGGGGCCGTTCGCCATCGCCAGCGGCTTGGTCGATCCCGCACGCGTGCCACGCGATGGGGTGGCCACGGTGCGGATCTGGCAGGCCAATATCGGCAAGACCATCGTGGCGCATGTGCCGATGACCGATGGGGTGGTGCAGGAAACCGGCGACTTCGAACTGGATGGCGTGACCTTTCCCGCGGCCGAAGTGCAGCTGGAATTTCTCGACCCGGCCGACGATGCCGAAGGCGAGGGCGGGGCGATGTTTCCCACCGGCAACGTCATCGATCAACTGCAAATTCCCGGGCTGGGCACGCTCGATGCCACGCTGATCAACGCGGGCATTCCCACCATCTTCGTCAACGCGAGAGACCTGGGTTACACCGGGGCCGAGCTGCAGGACGCCATCAACGGCGACCCGCGCGCCTTGACCATGTTCGAGACATTGCGCGCGCATGGGGCGGTGCGGATGGGGTTGATTGCGAAGGTGGAAGACGCCGCGACGCGGCAGCACACGCCCAAGGTCGCCTTCGTGGCACCGCCAGCCGACTACACCGCATCCAGCGGCAAGCCGGTGCACGCGGCCGAAATCGATCTGCTGGTGCGTGCGATGTCGATGGGCAAATTGCATCACGCGATGATGGGCACTGCAGCAGTTGCGATCGGCACCGCTGCGGCCGTGCCGGGCACGCTGGTCAATCTGGCTGCCGGCGGTGCGGCGCGCTCGGCGGTGCGCTTCGGGCATCCGTCCGGCACCTTGCGGGTTGGTGCGCAGACGCAGCTGGTCGAGGGCCAGTGGCAGGTGACAAAGGCGCTGATGAGCCGCAGTGCGCGGGTGCTGATGGAGGGGTGGGTCAGGGTACCGGCGCCTGTTGCCGAGGTTGGGTAAGCCTGCGCAAGGTGTTGGCGTGCGTGGCTGCACGCGATACATGCCTGGCGTGCGAGGCGCTTGCTTGGTGCTGGTGTGCGAGATGTGCATCGCGTCGGTCGGGCGCGCCCGGTCGCGAATGCGGAGCCGGCGTCGCGCTGCCCGCGTCAGCCGGATCTGCTCCGCATCGGCATGTCCGGGCGGACGCGTTGGAAGCCAACGCAGCTGCGTTTGAGTGCGGCGTGTCTCCTCATGCTGGATGTGATTCCGATGCCATTGATCGATGTTACTGGGTTGCGCCCTAGGCAACTGGCGCAGGCCATACAGCGCAGGACAACATGGCCAGCATCGCTAACCGAGCGTGCTTTCTCGTCGTCGTGAAAAACGCACGGTGCTGTTGCATTAATTCGAACGCTTTTTCGAATTCTGGAAACTTTTTCGCACGCGCTCTGCCATATTTGTGTAAATCGTGTTAATTCTGTTGCACCGCGGCACGCAGGCCGGGCCGCCCCGCCACCAGAATCCGGAGTTCTTCCCATGTCCGCCAGCCGGTCGCTCAAGATCAGCGCGCTTGCCGTTGCCATCGTTTCCTTTCTTCCGCTCCAAGCCGCTGCCCAGCAGGCGCCCGGCGGCGACGGCGTCGTGCGTCTGGATGCGGTCAAGGTCACGGTCGAGCGGCGTTCGGAAGACTCCAAGGACGTGCCGGTTTCCGCATCGGTATTGCGCCCGGAATTCCTGGATGCCATCTCCACCAGCGGCTCGGACATCCGCGTGCTGGCCGGCAAGGCGCCCAGCCTGAACATCGAATCGTCCAACGGCCGTGTGTTCCCGCGCGTGTACATCCGCGGCTACGGCAATACGGACTTCAACACCTATGCCTCGCAGCCGGTGTCGCTGATCTATGACGACGTGGTGCAGGAAAACGCCTTCCTGAAGGGCTTCCCGATCTTCGATCTGGAAGGCCTGGAAGTGCTGCGCGGCCCGCAAGGCACGCTGTTCGGCCGCAATACGCCGGCCGGCGTGGTCAAGTTCAATTCGGTCAAGCCGACCATCGGCGCCAATGACGGCTACGCGAGCCTGTCGTACGGCACCTACGGCACCATGACCCTGGAAAGCGGCCTGAGCATCGCGATGGGCGACCATTGGGCAGCGCGTCTGTCGACCCTGGGCCAACGCCGCGACGATTGGGTGGAAAACCGCGACGGCCGCGATCTGGAAGGCTATACCGATTCGGCCGTGCGCCTGCAGCTGCTGTACCAGGCCAGCGACGACTTCAGCGCCTTGTTCAATGCGCATGCGCGCCATCTGGACGGCACCGCGCGGCTGTTCCGCGCCAACATCATCCAGCCCGGCACCAACCAGCTGGTGGATGGCTTCGATGCGGAAAAATCCTTCATCGATGGTGCCAACACGCAGGAACTGCAGACCTACGGCGGCAGCGCCAACCTGACCTGGGATCTGGGCGACGTCGCGCTGCACTCGATCACCGCCTACGAAGGGATCGGCAAGTACTACAGCCGTGGCGATATCGACGGTGGCTTCGGCGCGGTGTTCGCACCGCCGTCGGGCCCGGGCGTGATTCCGTTCCCGGTGGAAACCGCCGGGGGCATCAAGAGCCTGGATCAGTACAGCCAGGAGGTGCGCGCCGAATCGCAGTACGACGGCCCGCTCAACTGGCAGGCCGGCCTGTACTACTTCCACGACGATGTGGAAGGCGAAAACTACACCTACAACACCCTCAGTGGCGGTGATCTGGCCAGCTATCAGCTGACCCGCCAGCGTAACACCTCCTGGGCGGCGTTCGGCTCGTTGAACTACGCGGCCAGCGACCGTTTGAACCTGCGCGCCGGCATCCGCTACACCTACGACAAGAAGACCTTCGACGTGCTGGCGCTGGATCGCGTCACCCTGGTCGAACCGTCCAGCGGCGAGACCGACAACTCCAAGGTCACCGGCGATCTGGCGGCCACGTTCTCGATCAACGACGACGTCAACGTGTATGCACGTGCCGCACGCGGTTTCCGCGGCGCCAGTTTCGGCGTGCCGTCGGGCACCGCGCCGCTGACGGTAGCCGAGCCGGAGACGGTGGATTCGTTCGAGGTCGGCATCAAGTCGGATTTGTTCGACAATCGCGCGCGCCTGAGCTTCGACATCTACGATTTCCGGGTGAAGAACCAGCAGCTCACCGCGGTGGGCGGCGCGTCCAACGACATCCGCCTGCTCAACGCCGACAAGACCAAGGCGCGCGGCGCCGAGTTCGATTTCGAGGCGCTGCTCACCCAGAACCTGCGCGTGACCGCCGGCGGCGCCTACAACTGGACCCGCATCGACGACCCCAACCTGTCGGTGGGCATCTGCCGCACCTGCACCGTCACCGACCCGATCAACGCGGCAGGCCGCGCGGTGATCGACGGCAACGATTTGCCGCAGGCAGCCAAGTGGATGGCCAATGCGACCTTGCGTTACGGCATTCCGATGGGCAACGACGGCGAGCTGTTCTTCTACACCGACTGGTCCTACCGCAGCGAAGTGAACTTCTTCCTGTACGACTCCAAGGAGTTCACCGGCCAGCCGCTGGTCGAAGGTGGCGCCAAGATCGGCTACAACTGGGGCGCGGGTGCGTACGAGTTGTCGGTGTTCTGCCGCAACTGCACCAACCAGATCCGCGTGACCGGTGCAATCGACTTCAACAACCTCACCGGCTTCATCAACGACCCGCGCATCGTGGGTGCGCAGTTCCGCGCCAACTTCTGATCGGCGTTTTGGCGTAGCACTATCGAGCCGCCGGCTATCATGCCGGCGGTTTTTTTATGGTCGCAGGAGTGGATGCATGCAGCGTGGATGGCCAAACATGTGGTGGATGCTGGGGCTGTGGTGTGCGTCGGCAGTGGCATGGGCGCAGACACCTGCCGCCACTGCCGCGCAGCCGGCGCCCACGCCCACCTCGACATCGACATCGACATCGACGTCCCCCGAGTTGCTGGTGGTCTCTACCGATATTGGCGACGACATCGACGATGCGTTCGCGCTCGGGCTGCTGTTGCGTAGCCCGCAGCTGCAGGTGCTGGGCATTGCATCGGCATGGGGCGACACCAGCTTGCGGGCACAGCTGCTGCAGCGCCTGTTGCAGCAGGCCGGGCGCAGCGAAATTGCGTTGGCGGTGGGCGCACGCACCACCAGCGCGATCCCCTTCAGCCAGGCGCGCTGGGCCGCCAGGGGACAGTTGCCCGACAAGCTGCCGGATGCGGCCGCGATGATCCTGCAGCAGGCGCGCCTGTACCCTGGCAAGGTGACCTTGCTGGTATTGGGGCCGATGACCGACGCCGCAGTGGCGCAGCAGCGCGACCCGGCCGGCTTTGCCAAGCTCAAGCGCATCGTGGCGATGGGCGGTTCGGTGCGCGTCGGCTACGGAAAGTCGGCCTATCGGCCGGCCAGCGCGCCGGCGCCGGAGTACAACATCCTGGCCGATGTGCCGGCGGCGCAGCGGGTGTTCGCGACCGGCGTGCCGATCGTATTGCTGCCCTTGGACGCCACCCAGATCACGCTGGAAGAACCCGAGCGCATCGCGCTGTTTGCGCACGGCGACGGGCTCACCGATGCGCTCACGCAGCTGTACTACCAGTGGCGCAACACCGACCAGCCCTGGGCCAGTGCCACGCCCACGTTATTCGATGTGGTGCCGGTGGCCTGGCTGCTGCGCCCCGACCTGTGCCCGATCACGCCACTGCATCTGGACGTGGATGCGCAAGGCTATACCCGCGAAGGTGCCGGTACGCCCAATGTGCAGGCCTGTCTGCGCGTGGACAAGCCGGCGTTGATCGACCTGTACATGCGCACGGTGCTGCAGTTGCGCTAGGAGTGGCTGTCAAAATGTGGTGGGCACCCGCTTGGTGGCGAGCGCAGTGGTTTTATTGGCCGCAATTTGGGATGCAGTCAAAAGTCTGTTTGGTCGTGCGCGCGATGCCCTCACCGCTCGCCGGACACGGCGTGAACCGGTCCATGCGGATGCGATGGCGGCATCCATGCCGCCACCGCGCCCGCAATCGGCAAGGGCAGCGCGCCCAGGAAGTTGGCTGGTGGCCAACTGAAAGCGGGTCACTCGGCTCGCGTGCTGCCGCGGATCGATTGTTTGGCACTCGATGGACGCGACAACAGAACGAGCGAGGGCCTGCAGCCAACGCCGCAGTCCAGCTGCCTGCGCTAGGCGGCATACCGTGGTTTGGCGGTCGCTCCAAGCGCGGGTACCAGACCACTGCGCTCACTGCCAGTCGGCCATCGCAACGCTCGCCAGCAGGGCACGCTTGCCGCCCATCGGCAAGCAGCCACGTCGTCGCATTGGCGCCATCAGCCAGATGCGCAGCGTCGCTATACTTGCGTTCTCACATTGCGAGTAGCACGAATGGACAGCCAGGGATCACGGATGATGCGGTCGGGCACGCGGCGCATGCTGCTGTGGGTGGTGTTGCTGGCCGTGGCAATCGGCGCGGTGGCGTGCAAGCGCAACGAAAGCGGTCAGCTGCCCGCCGCCAGCGGCGAGGCGATCAAGGCCGAAAAGCAGGCCATCACCGGTTTCGCGTTGGCGCGTGCCTATCCCGACCAGACCAGCGACGGCCTGTCGCTGGCACTGGAATTCTCGCGGCCACTGGTCGGCACGCAGGATTTCGATGCGCTGGTGCGCTTCGAAGAAAAGGTCGGCACGGGCGACAGCAGCTGGACGCTGTCCGAGGACGGCAAGACGCTGCGCTACCCGTACGTCGAAGCGGCCAAGGACTACACCGTGCTGGTCGACGCCAACCTGCTGGCCGCCGACGGCAGCCGCCTGAGCACGCCGCTCAAGCAAAAGGTCTACACCGGCGAACTCAAGCCTGTGGCCGGGTTCGCTTCGCAGGGCAGCGTGTTGCCGGCGCGCGAAAGCCGCGGCCTGCCGGTGGTGTCGGTCAACGTGTCGGAAGTGGACGTGGAGTTCCTGCGCGTGCGCGAAAAATCGCTGCCGGCGTTCTTCCAGCAGTTCCAGCGTGGCGGGCGCCGTGGCAGCTGGGATCTGGAGAGCGAATACAGCGGCAACCAGCCGCTGTCCAAGCTGGCCGACCCGGTGTATGTCAATCGCTTCATCCTTGGCGGCAAGAAGAACGAGCGCGTGCTGACCTACCTGCCGACGCAGGACATCAAGGAACTGCAGGAACCTGGCCTGTATTTCGCGGTGATGAAGCGTGCTGGCAGTTTCGAGAACGAATTCGACACCGCGTTCTTTACCGTCAGCGACATCGGCCTGCATACGCGCGCCTACAAGGACAAGTTGTTCGTGCACACCGCCTCGTTGCAGAGCGGCGAGCCGATCAAGAACGTGGAGCTGCGCATCCTCGATGCCAAGGGCGAGTTGTTCCTGAAAGGTGCGACCGACGGTAACGGCAATGCGCTGCTCAACTACACGCTCGACGCCGGCCATGTGCTGACCGCCCGCAGCAAGACCGACATTTCGCTGCTGCCGTTCAACCAGCCCGCATTGGATTTGAGCGAGTTCGCCGTGGCCGGGCGCCAGGGCGCGTGGTTCGATGTGTTCGCCTGGGCCGGTCGCGATCTGTATCGCCCCGGCGAAACCATGCGGGTGTCGGCGATCCTGCGCGACAACGATGGCAAACCGACCAAGCCGCAACCGGTGTTCCTGCGTCTGAAGCAGCCGGACGGCAAGACCTTCCGCGAGACCAAGCTGCTGCCGGGCGAGCAGGGCTATTTCGAATTCGCCCAGCAGATTCCGGCCGATGCGCCGACCGGCCGCTGGCAGGTGGAATTCCGCACCGATCCGGCCAGCAAGGACGCCGTGCAGGGCATGACCGTGCGCGTGGAAGAGTTCCTGCCCGAGCGCATGAAGCTGGACCTGGACAGTACGCAAAAAACCTTGAGCGCCGGCCAGCCGTTCAAGCTGGTGGCCAATGCCGCGTACCTGTACGGCGCACCGGCCGCCGGCAACCGTTTCACCGCCAAGCTGGCGGTCAGCGTCGAGCAGCATCCGCTGGAAGCGTTGCCCGGCTGGTTCTTCGGCGACCCCACGCTGGAGCTGCCGCGCGAAGCCAAGGACGTGATCGACACCGAGTTCGGTGGCGACGGCATCCTGCGCGAAGACATCGCATTGCCGGCCGAAGCCAAGCCGGTCAGCACGATTGCCGCCGTCGTTTCCGGCAGCGTGTACGAAACCGGCGGGCGCACGGTCACCCGCACCCTCAAGCGCGTGCTGTGGCCGGCCAAGGCCCTGGTCGGCGTGCGGCCATTGTTCGACGACAAAGACGGCACCGATGCCAATGGGACGGCGCGCTTCGAAGTGACCCGCGTGGATGCCGATGGCAAGCCGCAGCCGGCCAAGGGCCTGAAGGTCACGCTGGTGCGCGAGCTGCGCGATTACCACTGGAACTACACCGACAACCACTGGGATTACGACTTCACCCGCCGCTTCGAAAACAAGGACACGCGCACGCTCGATGTGGGCAGCGTCAATGCCAAGATCGATTTCCCGGTGGAATGGGGCGAATACCGCCTGGATGTGTTCGACCCGGCCAGCGGGCTGACCACGCGTTACCCGTTCCGCGCCGGCTGGAGCTGGAACGATGAAAACCGTGGCCTGGACGCGCGCCCGGACAAGGTCAAGCTGGCGCTGGACAAGACCGGCTACCGCGCCGGCGACACGCTCAAGGTGACGCTGACTCCGCCGCATGCCGGCAAGGGCGTGTTGCTGGTGGAAAGCGACAAGCTGCTGTACGTGCAGGACATCGACGTCAAGCCGGGCAGCAGCTTCGAGATTCCGGTGACCGAGGCGTGGGAGCGCCACGATGTGTATGTCACCGCACTGGTCTTCCGCGGCGGCAGTGCGCCCAGCAAGATCACCCCGGCACGCGCGGTGGGCGTGGCCTATGTGCCGATGGATCGCAAGGCGCGGCGCGTGGCGGTGGGCTTGTCCGCACCCAAGCAGATGCGCCCCGAGCAGCCCTTGCCGGTAACGGTGAGCGTGCCCGAGCTGGCAGGCCAGGCCGCGCACGTGACCATTTCGGCAGTGGACGTGGGCATCCTCAACATCACCCGTTTCCCGGTGCCCGATGCCAATGCGCAGTTCTTTGCGCAGCGTCGTCTGGGGACCGATGCGTACGACATCTATGGGCGGGTGATCGAAAGTTTCGAAGGCGCCAGCGGCAAGCTCAAGTTCGGCGGCGACATGGCGCTGGAAGCCTTGCCGCAGGCCAAGCGCCCGACCGCGCGCGTACAGACCGTCGACCTGTTTTCCGGCTCGGTCAAACTCGACGCCCGTGGCAACGCGCGCGTGCAACTGCCGGTGCCGGATTTCAACGGCACCTTGCGGGTGTCGGCGCTGGTGTACTCGGACACGCGGTACGGCAACCGCGACATGGAAACCGTCGTGCGTGCACCAATCCTGGCCGAGGCCAGCATGCCGCGCGTGATGGCCCCGGGCGACCGCAGCACGGTGACGCTGGACGTGCAGAATTTCACCGGCAAGCCGGGCGAATTCGACGTGCGTGTGGAGGGCATGGGCCCGCTGGCCATCGGCGAAGCGTCGCGCAGCGTCAAGCTCGGCATGGACGCCAAGCAGACGCTGAGCTTCCCGCTGAGCGCCACCGAAGGCTACAGCGTGGCCAAGGTGCGCGTGCGCGTGGACGGAAACGGGTTCAAGGCCGACCGTAGCTACGAGCTGCCGGTGCGCGCCGGCTGGCCACAGGTGCTGCGTGCGCAGACCCGCGTGCTCGATCCGCTGGCGCCGATCACCCTGGACAGCGGCTTTGCCGATGGCCTGATGGCCGGCTCGGTCACCGCGCGCATGGTGGTCAGTGCGTTGCCGCCGATTCCGTTCGCCAGCGCATTGCAGGGCGCGTTGGAGTATCCGTACGGCTGCGCCGAGCAGACCACCAGCAAGGGCTATGCGGCGCTGCTGCTCGACGATGCCACCGCCAGGGCGCTCGGCACCAAGGGGCTGGAAGCGGCCAAGCGCCGCGAGCGCATGGAAGGCGCGTTCGGGCGCCTGGCGTCGATGCAGATCGCCAGCGGGCATTTTTCGATGTGGGGCGACGATGGCTACGTCAACCCGGGACTGACGCCGTATATCGCCGAGTTCCTGCTCGACGCCAAGGACGCCGGTTTTGCGGTGCCCGACACGGTGCTGCAGAAGGCGCTCAATCGCCTGAGCGAAGATCTGTTGTCCGGTGGCAACGAGTTCTATGGGCAGGACCGCCGCGACAACCTGAAGTTCGCCAATCAGGCCTGGTCCGGCTACGTGCTGGCACGCGTCAACCGCGCGCCGCTGGGCACGCTGCGCGCGCTGTACGACAACCAGCGCGACAAGGCGCTGACGGGCCTGTCGCTGGTGCATCTGGGCATCGCCTTGTCGCTGCAGGGCGATACCAAGCGTGGCGAAGCGGCGATCAAGGCCGGGTTTGCCAAGGACAGCAGCGAGCGTCCGCCGTACTTCGGCGATTACGGCAGCGCGATCCGCGACGACGCCTTGATGATGGCGTTGCTGCACGAACGCGGTTTGTCCAAGCCCGAGTACGACACCCGCGCGGTGGCCCTGGGCCGCGCGCTGGATGCACGTCGCGCGAGCGGTTGGTTGTGGCTGAGCACGCAGGAGCAAGTGGCGCTTGCCAGGTTGGGCAAGGCGTTGATGGTCGGGCAGGGCAAGCAGGTGTCCGGCAGCTTGACGGTGGGCGACCAGGTGCAGCAGATCGCACCGGCACGCGTGTTCGGGCGCAGTTTCGACAGTGCGGCCCTGGCGCGCGGCGTGCAGTTCGCACCGCAAGGCGAGGCGCCGATGTACGCCAGCCTGGAAGTGGCCGGCATTCCGCGCAGCGCACCGGAACCGGATACGCGCAATCTCAGCGTGGAGCGCAGCTGGTACACCACCGATGGCAAGCCATGGACCCCGCGTCCGCTCAAGGAAGGCGAAGCGTTGATCGTGCGCGTCAGCATTACTGCCAACAGCAGCATGCCCGACGCCTTGCTCACCGACCTGTTGCCGGCCGGTTTGGAAATCGAGAATTTCAATCTCGGCGATGCCAAGCAATGGGCCGACGTGGTGGTGGACGGTATCGGCATCAGCGAGCGGTCCAGCGCCGCCGACGTCAAGCACGAAGAATTCCGCGACGACCGCTATGTGGCCGCGCTGGCGCTCTCTTCCGGCAGCAAGGCGCAGGTGTACTACCTGGTGCGTGCCGTCACCCCCGGCACCTACACGGTGCCGCCGTCGCTGGTGGAAGACATGTACCGGCCGGAGCTGCGCGGTGTAGGCCGCAGCACGCCAGCCACGATGACGGTGGTGCAGCCGTAGGGCGACAAGGAGCGCGCTCGCGCGATGGGGCGTACCGGTACGCCCCATCGCATGCGAGCGCGCTTCTACGTACGGTGTTTTTCACCGAAGCGAGTGTCCGGCTCCGATGCCAGCGTTTGCGTGGCTGGGCCAGCGTGCAGCGATGATCAACGCTATTTCCGCGGGACATCGTGCGCTTGGTCGTGGTCGGCACTCGCTTGCGAATCACTGCTACCGCCTCACCGTCACGAGGCGCCAGCGGCAACGCCTAGTCGACGATTTTCAGCTGGCCGCATCAGCGTCCCGTGCGTTCATCGCCGCGCTGCCAGGAGCGCAAGCGCGCTCCTAAGAGCCCTAACTTCGCACACCGCGACATCGCTGCGCATGGTCTTCTTGGTGCGACCTGGGTGACACACGAAGGTCATTTTTCAACTCTACGGTGGCGTGCTTTCTCATCGGCGCGGCGTTGGTGCCGCGCAAATAACGGGATTCCATGCAGCGCTTCGATCCGTACCGTGTGCACCTGTCCGTTCTCGCCGTGGCCATCGCCGCATGTTCGCCTGCAGTGCAGGCGCAAACCGTCGGCGCATCATCCGATGCTGCGCGCCTTGCGTCGCCAATGCCTCCGGACACGGTATCAACCAACGAGAGCCAGCGTCGTACAGAGACAGCGTCGGTGGTAGAGCACCGCTCCAACACCGACGCTACAGACACGCGCAGCGATGCAGCCGGCAGCGATGCGCCCGCCGCAGACGCGCCGGAAAGCGGCGTAAAAACCCTCGATGCCATGCAGGTCACCGGCGTGCGCCGCGCCAACGCGGCTGCGGTGGAAAGCAAGCGCGCGGCGACCAATATCACCGATGTGATCAGCGCCACCGATGTGCGTGCCTTGCCCGACAGCACCATCGTCGAGGCATTGCGGCGCGTGCCGGGCTTGTCCGTCTTGCCTGCCACCGACAACGAGCATCCGCGCGATGAAGCAGCCACGCCGGTCTTGCGTGGCCTGGGGCCGTCGTACAACAACGTCACCATTGACGGGCTCACCATCGCCTCGCCCGGTACACCGAACGGTACGCTCGGTTCGATCACCCGCGGCGTGCGCCTGGACCTGTTGCCGGCCTCGATGGTCAGCGAATTGCAGGTCGTCAAGACCTTCACCCCCGACCTGGACCCCAACGCCACCGGCGGTGCGATCAACCTGAAAACCCGCAGCGCGTTCGAAAACGGTGGCAAGCCGTTCTTCAGCGCCGAGGCAGCGCTAGGCCACGCAAACGATGTAGGCAAGCCGCGCGATCAGGACGACCCCGGTTATCGCTTGAACGCCACCGGCAGCCGCACCTTCGGGAGCGAGCAGCAGTACGGTGTCACCCTGTCTGCCAACTATCAAACGCTGAGCAGCTACACCGAAACCCATATGACCACCGACACGGTGCATTACGGGTTCTACGACAACAGCGGTGTCTTGCAGACCGGCGACAGCCTGGGCAATGGCTGGGCGGTGCCGCAGCAGGATAAATACTGGTACGTGCAGGATCAGCGCGACCGTTATGGCCTCACCGGCAAGTTCGAGATGCGGCCCAGCGCGGCGCTGGAAGCCTATGCCATGGCCGGCTACTACTATTTCAAGGACGACATGGAGCGCAACGAGGTCATCATCGATCCGCGCAACCGTGGCCGGGTCTTCAATCAGACCGCCACCTCCGGCAGTTATCCCGGTGGCGACGTCGAGGTGGGCTATTCGAACCAGATCGTCACCACGCGTACCAAGGTTGCGCAGCTGGGAGCGATCTGGCGGCCCACCGATCGCCAACAGTTTTCCGCGCGTGGTGCGTGGTCGGATGCGACCTACGACGAGCCGATTCGCATGATCAAGTACGCTACCGGCATCACGCGCCCGGCACCGGTGCCGGTGGGCCAGACCGGCAGTGGCGTGACCATCAATGCCACGCCCGATTATGCGTTCAACTACGACACGTCCGGGTTCGACCAGCGCTTCGGCGTGTCGCCGCAGGCCTACAACAACCTGGACAATTACAGCCTGTCGTACTGGCGCCCGGACTATAAACGCACCGCCGCCGATCGCATCCTCACCGGTCGGCTCGATTACGGCTTCAATCAAGGCGAAAGCGATCAGGGCATTGGCTTTGCGGCAGGCGTGTCGTACACCACCGACAAGCCGTCCTATGAGATCTATCGCGTCGAGTACCAGCCCAATACGACGGCGCCAACGCTCGGTCTGGCCGACGTCGTGGGTACCGGCAGGGCGCCGATGCGCTATGCCGGCTTGAACCTGCTGAGCATCGACCCGAACAAGGCCAATCGCGTGCTGGCAGCCGTGCCGTTGAGCGCGTTCAACAGCACCGACCAGCAGGCCTTCAGCAATCAGGACAACTTCACGCATACCGAAAAAACCTTCGGCAGCTATGGCTTGGTGAGCTATCGCAGCGATCGTTTGAACGTGCAGGCCGGTGTGCATTTCGACAGCACCAAGCTCGACACGGTGGGCCGCCAGCGGCAGCTGGATGCGGCAACCAATCACTACGTGTACGTCGATAACCCGACCAGTGCGGATTACGACTATCTGCTGCCATCGGCGGTGATGACCTATCACCTGACCGATGCGCTGGACCTGCGTGCCGGTGCAAGCCGCACGCTGGGCCGCCCGCCGTACGATGCCTATGCGGCGCGTACCTCGATCGGCTTCGTCAATGCGACAGACGCGGGCAACCCGAATGCGCAGGGCGTCACCGTCACCATCGGCAACCCGGATATCAAGCCGCGCGTGTCCAACAACCTGGATCTGTCGCTGGAATGGCGACTGCCCGGCGATTTCGATGCGTTCGCCTCCGCCGCCGTCTTCGACAAGCACATCCAGGACGAGATCTTTACGCTCTCGCGCACCGACAGCTTCACTTTCGACGGCACCACCTATGCGAATGCGTTCATCAGCACGCCGGCCAATGCCGCCAAGGCGCGCATCCGCGGTGTGGAGCTCAACGGCATCGTCAACACACTAGGGCCGATCGTGCCGTGGTTGCGTGGCGTCGGCTTCAGCGCCAACCTCGCGTTGCTCGATGGCAGTCTGGATGTGCCCTACAGCGTCGGCAGCGGCAGCAGCCTGACCCAGCGCGAGCGCAAGCTCGACAATCTGGTTGGTCAGCCCGATTACACCGCCAACGCAACGCTGTTCTACAACCCCGGTGGGCTGGAGCTGCGCGCGGCCTACAACCGGCAAGGCAAGGCGCTGCGCTCCATCGTCAGCAATATCGATTGGCAGGACCTGTACTGGTCGCCGCGTTCGCAACTGGATTTCACCGCCACCTATGCGGTGAGCAAGCAGTTGAGCCTGATCGGCCAGGTCAGCAATCTCACCGACAGCCGCATCACCAGCGTGACCGGCCCAGGCGAGAATCTGCTCAAGGACAGTTACTCGGTGCCTACGACCTATTGGGTTGGTTTGCGGTTTACACCGGCGTTTTGACCACCTTCCCTCCCTTCTTCCTTCGGATTGCGCTACCCATGAAATCCTCTTTGTTGCCGCTACTGTTGCTGGCCAGTGGCCTGACCGGCTCTGCCGCTGCGGCATCCAGTACCGGCGCCGGTACGGCGATCCAGGCGCGCCTGGCCAATCCCGACGGTGGGATCTTCGTCGTCGCCCATCGCGGCTGCCACAACCCTGCTCCTGCGCACGGCTTCCCCGGCCATGCGCCGGAGAACTCGCTGGCCGGCCTGGAGCGCTGCGTGGCGATGGGCGTGGATATGGTCGAAACCGATATCCGCCGCGCGGCGATGGCACCCTGGTGATGTTCCATGACGCCACCGTCGAGCGCACCACCGACGGCAGCGGCAAAGTCGCCGAGTTGACCTGGGCGCAGCTATCGCGACTGCGGCTGCGCGACGACGAGGGCGGCGCCGATGCCGCACTCACCGACCAGCATCCGGTGCGGCTGGATCAGATGCTGGCCGCGGCCAAGGGCCGCATCATGCTCAATCTGGACGTCAAGGCACCGATCTATGCCGAAGTCGCGGACGCGGTGCGGCGCGCCGGTATGGAGCGCCAGGTGGTCCTCAAGACCGAGGTCGGCGTGTACAGCCAGCCGCTGGCATCGCTGCCGCCGTTCGACCGTATCAACTTCACCCCGATCCTGCTCAATCCGCCGGGTACCGACGACTTGCTGAAGACCTTGCGTACCTAGCTGAGCGGCAAGGTGCGGCCGGTGGCGATCGAACTGCCACGGATCAGCGGCGAGCAGTTGCCCGCGCTGGCTACACTGGCCAAGCAGCAGCACGTGCGGCTGCTGGTCAACACGCTGTGGGATGGCTTCGTCGCCGGTGCCGGCGGCGACGCGGATGCGGTGCGCGATCCGGATGCGGTGTGGGGACGGCTGCATCGCGCCGGCATCAGCGCGTTCCAGACCGACGAACCCGAAGCGCTGCTGCATTACCGCGCCTCGCTCGAACAACACTGAGCACGCACTTTGCCGCGCAACCGTCCGCAATCGGTCGGTGCGCGTCTACTTGCGGACGCTGTGCCCCTGACTGGCGAGAGCGCTGTGTAGCGGTTTCAATGACTTATCACGCTTTGCGACCTGGCATGCCATCTGCTTTGCAATGGCCATGGATAGCGCGAAGTCTCCACCGCGTTCGTTCTGGCGCCACCAACGCGGTTGGCTGTCACTGGCCATTGGCGTCATTGTCCTCGCTGCTGTGGCGGTAGCTGTGGATCGATGCCGCCACGCGCGGGTCCAGGCCAAACGCTGATCCTGCAGCTGCGCAATCCCGAGCTGGACGCCGCACTGGATCGCGCCCACGCCGCGCTGGCCTGACCCATAGCGAGATCGTCGAGGCGCAGCAGCGTAGCCGCGCCAGCATCGAAACCCAGCGCGTGGCGGAGCATGGCCTTGCAGCGCTTTCTCGGCGGCTATGCGCGGCTGGCGCGACTACCGGCGCCGGTGCCGGCAGCACTCGCGCTGGCGCCGGGTTGCGGCTGCGCGCCGATACCGACCAGCTCGAGCAGGTGTTGATCAATCTGTTGCGCAACGCGTTGGAGTCCGGTGGCGATGCGCCGGTCGTTCTGCGGGCGTGCGCCGATGGCGCGATGGCACGCATCGAGGTGCTCGATGGCGGTGTCGGATTGCCGCCTAGCGACAATTTGTTTGTGCCGTTCTTCACCACCAAGCCCGGCGGCTCGGGGATTGGTCTGGTGCTGTCGCGGCAGATCGTAGACGCACAGGGCGGCAGCCTGGAGCTTAGACCACGCAGCGATGCGCCGGGCAGTGGTGCCAAGTTGTGGCTGCCGCTGGCGGCGGACGGCGCGGTGTGATGCCGGTGCCATGGCCTGCCATCGGATCGGCCTGTGCGGAAACGTCGCGCCAGCACGCCGCCTTGCCCATGACGTTGCCGCAACGGGCAAAATAGCGGCTTCCATTGGGAGCACGCATGCTGCAGGACGACACCGCCGCCACGCATCCCGCGCGGCGAACCCGGCGCTGGACGCGCCTGCTGCCTTGGCTGCGCTGGGGTACGGTGGTGCTGTTGAGCGCGCTGTTGCTGTTGGACCTGGCCTTCCCGCTGCCGTTGCCCAAATCCCGCGACACCTCCACCCTGGTGGTCGCGCGCGATGGCACGCCGTTACGCGCCTTCGCCGACCGTAATGGCGTATGGCGTTACCCCGCCACGCCGCAGAGCGTGTCGCCGCTGTATCTGCAGGCGCTGCTGAACTACGAAGATCGCTGGTTCTGGCGCCACCCAGGCGTCAATCCGTGGGGTCTGCTGCGTGCCGGGGGGCAGTGGATCGAGCAGGGCCGCATCGTGTCCGGCGGCTCCACCCTGACCATGCAGGTGGCACGCATCCTGGACCCGCATACGCGCACGCCATGGGGCAAGGCCAAGCAGTTGTTGCGCGCGTTGCAGCTGGAAGCGCACCTGAGCAAGCATGAGATTCTCATGCTGTATCTGGAGCGCGCGCCCTACGGCGGCACCATCGAAGGGGTGGAGGCGGCCAGCTGGGCGTATCTGGGCAAGCCGGCCAAGGCCTTGTCGCATGCCGAGGCCGCGTTGCTGGCGGTATTGCCGCAGTCGCCCAGCCGCCTGCGCCCGGACCGGCACCCGGAAGCGGCGCAACGCGCACGCGACAAGGTGCTCGACCGCATGGTCGAGCTGGGCGTGTGGTCGCGCGCACAGGTGGACGATGCGCGCATCGAACCGGTGGTCACCCGCTCGCTCAAGCCGCCCCTGCATGCGGCCCTGCTGGCGCAGCGCCTGCACAGCGCGCAGCCGCGTGCGGCGCGTATCGTCACCACGCTGGATGCGGAATTGCAGCGCACGCTGGAAGAGCGCGTGTCCACGTATTTTTCGCAGCTGCCGGAGCGCACCTCCGCGGCATTGCTGGTGGTGGATAACGCCACGATGGAGGCGCGCGCCTACGTGGGCTCGGCCAGTTTCGGCGACCGCAAGCGCCTGGGTCATGTCGACATGGTGCAGGCGTGGCGCTCGCCGGGCTCCACGCTCAAGCCCTTCCTGTATGGCATGGCGCTGGACGATGGCCTGATCCATTCCGAAAGCCTGTTGGTGGATGCGCCGCAGAGTTTTGGCGACTACCGGCCCGGCAACTTCGATGCGGCGTTCAACGGCCCGGTGAGCGCGGCCACGGCGTTGCGGCTGTCGTTGAACGTGCCGGCAGTGGATCTGCTCGAGCGCATCGGCCCGGCGCGCTTTGCTGCGCGACTGTCCAATGCCGGGATTGCGCTGCATTTTCCCTCCGGCAGTACGCCGTCGCTGGCGTTGATATTGGGCGGTACCGGCGCACAGTTACAGGAGTTGGTGGGCGCGTTCGCCGCGCTCAATCGCAGCGGCATTGCTGGACGTGTGCGCTATACGCCGGACGATGCGCATATTGATCGCCGCTTGATGTCGCCGGGTGCGGCCTGGATCGTGCGCGAAATCTTGCAAAGCAATCCGCGGCCCGGCTACGGCAGCGGCACGTTCGATACCACCGCACGCCCCGGCGTGGCGTGGAAGACCGGCACCAGTTACGGCTACCGCGATGCATGGGCCCTTGGCGGAACGCGGCGTTACACCGTCGGCGTCTGGGTAGGACGGCCGGACGGCACCCCGCTGCCGGGCCAATACGGTGCGGTCACCGCATTGCCATTGATGTTCGAAGTCATCGATGCCTTGCCCCGTAGCGCTGGCGACAGTGCGCCGTTGCCGATGCCAGCCACGGTGCAGGCAATCAACATCTGCTGGCCGCTGGGCGGCGCCGCCGATCAGACGCCACCGCCTCTGTGCGCACGTCGTGCCGATGCGTATGCACTCGACGGTGCCGTGCCGCCCACCTTTGCCGAGCGCGACGCGCGTCTTTGGCAAAGCGGGCAGGTGCGCTTCGAGGTCGATGCGCGCAGCGGTCAGCGGTTGTCGCAGGAATGCAGCCAACCGCATGCGCGTGTGCCGCGCGCGGTGGCGCGCTGGCCGGCATTGGTCTCGCCCTGGCTCAGTACATCCGAACGCGCCGCCGCGCAACTGCCGCCCTTGGCTGACGATTGCGTGCCGGACGGGCGCATGACCGGTGGCGGGGTGCTACGCATCGACGGGTTGAGTGACCGCGCCACGCTTGCGCGGGCCAATGACGCCGCGCGCCCGGTACGGCTGCAGTTACGTGCGCTGGGCAGCGAGGCGCGAATCGATTGGCTGCTGGATGGCCGCTGGATTGCGCAAACCAGCGGAAGGCAAGGATTTCAGCGCGATTTCGAAGAAGCCGGGTTGCATACGCTCACCGCAATGGCCAGCGATGGCGCATGGACGCAGGTGCGCTTTCGGGTATTGCGCTGACCGGATCACCAACCAAGTGCGACCGCCCCGTGCTTGGCGGCAGACCTGCTGCGCGCGACAAACGGGTAGGAGCGCACCCGGGCGCGAAGAGGCCTTGCCGGGAATGCGTCATCGCGCCCAGGTGCGCTCCTACAGAGGCGTTGACGAGGGCGGCGGCTGCGTCGGGATCTGTCCGCCTCGTAGGGGCGTGGCTCACGGGGCGCGATCGTATACGCGCAAGCTGGCGGCACAAAAAAAGACAGACAGCGCGCTCTAAGCGCTGACCTGTCTGCCTCATCACCGAGTCGATTTCAATTTCAACTCGCTGCGATCGTTCATCGCAACGCAGCGCTACATCGCAGAAATCAAAAACTCACTCGCCGATCCAGCCTTCCAGCATGTCGGCGAATTCATCGGCATGTTCTTCTTCCTGGGCCAGGATGCTTTCCAGAATGCGCTTGGTGGTGGTGTCCTTGTCGCCGATGAAATCGATCATCTCCCGGTAGCTATCGATGGCGATGCGTTCGGCGATGAGGTTTTCCTTCACCATGTCGCGCAGATCGGTGCCTTCCTTGTATTCGGCATGCGAGCGCTTGGTCAGCGTGTCCGGATTGAGGTCCGGTTCGCCACCCAGCTGCACGATGCGCTCGGCCAGCTTGTGTGCGTGCTCTTGTTCCTGTTGCGCATGTTCCAGGAACTCGCCCTTCACTGCGTCGGCAAGCATGCCCTTGGCCATGAAGTAGTGGCGGTAGTAGCGCAAGGTGCACACGTATTCGGTGGCAAGCGCGGTGTTGAGCAATTCGATCACCTTCTCACGATCGGCGTGGTAGCTCTCGGTGATGGCGCCGTCTTCGATGCTCTGGCGCGCGCGGGCGCGCAAGGTGGCAGTGTCGGTGATACCGGCGGGGGTTTTGGTGGCTGGCTGATCAGACATGGCTGGCCGTGTTCCTTCTGAGTGGATGGGAGAAATGGGTGCTCAATCCGGCAGATGCTGCAGCACGTAATCGGCTGCAGAGACTTTGAACTCGCCGGGTTCTTCAACAAACAACGCCTTGACCACGGCGTCGTCTGCATACAGCGCATAGCGGCGCGAGCGCAGGCCCATGCCCGAGCCGCTGGCGTCGATTTCAAGGCCCAGGGCGCGCGCCAGTTCGGCGTTGCCGTCGGGTAACAGGTGCAGGCCGTCGGGGATCAACTGGCTGCGTCCCCAGGCCTGCATCACGAACGGGTCGTTGACCGCGGTGCACAGCACGTCGATACCGCGCTTGCGGAATTGCTCGAAGTGTTCCACATAGCCCGGCAGGTGCTTGGCCGAGCAGGTGGGAGTAAAGGCCCCCGGCACCGCGAACATCAGTACCTTGCGGCCTGCGAACAGGCTGTGGGTGTCGACGGCCTCGATGCCCTCGCGCAGGCGCTTGAGCACGACTTCGGGAATGCGGTCACCAACGTGGATGGTCATGCGGCGGGCTCCTGTGGCTGAACGGATTCTAGAAAGGGGCAGGGGAAAAGCGCGTCAACGCGCTTGAAATCCGTCCGGCCACGCCTATCTGACGCACATGGCCGGCGCACCTGCGCATCCTGCAGTCGCCGGCCCCGTCATCAACCTTTTGGAGGCTTTCAATGAACATCGTTCGTTATCCCCAATTTCCCACCCACGCGCTGCAGAACGAGATCAAGCATGTGTTCGATCGCTTCTTCGAGCAGAACGGCGACACCGACGAATCGGCGGTGGTGACCGCGCAGTGGGTGCCACGCGTCGACATCAAGGAAGAGCCGAATCACTTCGTGCTGTACGCCGATTTGCCGGGCATCGATCCGAGCCAGATCGAGGTGCAGATGGACAAGGGCATCCTGTCGATTAAGGGGGAGCGCAAGAGCGAATCCAGCACCGAGACCGAGCGCTTCTCGCGGATTGAGCGCCGCCACGGCAGCTTCCATCGCCGCTTCGCGCTGCCCGATAGCGCCGATGCCGATGGCATCACGGCTGCGGGCCATAACGGCGTGCTGGAAATCCGCATTCCCAAGCGCCCGGCCGCCACGCCGCGCCGTATCCAGGTGGGCAACGGTCAGAACCCCAACGGCAGCACGGTGCAGTAAGCGCAATGAACCGCGCGGCGGTGCGCCGTGCAGGCGCGCAATGTTCGCCTGGCCGGCCTGTCCTGTGCGTGCAGGCTGGCCAGGCGACCGGCAGTTCCGACTGGCCCCTCTGCCAGCCGAAACTGGCCGCCGCAAGACGCTGACCCTGGAGCGAGGCCACCGCTTCGCTCTCCGGCGACAGTCGCGCCGTAGAATAGGCGCGGTTGCCCGCCCGGCTGCGAATAGATTGGCCAACAGCTCCCAGGCGTGACCGCTTGCGGACGCGGCTGGTATGCAAACCCGGCACGTACATCGGTACGGGGCAGGGTTGCACGCCTTCCGCCCTGCATACGCGCTGTCCGCCGGAGCGCTGGCCGTTCGAACTGGCTCGTGGCCTCGGCTGCGGGCCATTTTTTTTCCAGAGGTGATTAGATGGAATTCAAGGATTACTACGCAACGCTCGGCGTGGAGCCCAGTGCAGGCGATGCGGAGATCAAGACCGCCTACCGCCGGCTCGCACGCAAATATCACCCCGATGTCAGCAAGGAAGCCGGCGCCGAAGACAAGTTCAAGGCGATCAACGAAGCCTACGAAGCGCTGCGCGACCCGGCCAAGCGCAAGGCCTACGACCAGTTGAAGGCGCAGGGATTCCGGCCGGGCGACGAGTTCCAGGCCCCGCCTAATTACGGCGGCGGGCAGGGCTTCGATTTCGAGGAGGTGTTCGGCAATGGCGGCGCCGGCGGCGGCTTCAGCGATTTCTTCGAAAGCCTGTTCGCCGGCCAGCGCGGTGGCCGGCCGCGCGGCCCCGGCGCCGGGCCTGGTGCCGGGGCCGGCCCGCAGGCGCGCGGCGACACCCGCGCCAAGCTTGCGGTGCCGTTGGAAGCGGTGCATTCGGGCGACAGCGTGCGCATCACCATCAATGGCAAGCAATTGGACGTGCGCGTGCCCAAGGGCGTGCAGCCCGGCCAGGTGATCCGCCTGAGCGGGCAGGGCAACGGCGGCGGCAACCTGTTGCTGGAGATCGAATACGCGGCGCATCCGCATTTCGAAGTGGACGGGCGCAACATCCTGTACACCTTGCAGGTCATGCCCTGGCAGGCCGCGCTGGGCACCACCATCAGCGTGCCCACCCTGGGCGGCTCGGTCGAATTGAAGGTGCCGGCCGATTCGGACGCCGGGCGCAAGCTGCGCCTGCGCGGCCGCGGCCTGCCGGGCGCCACCCAGGGCGACCAGATCGTGGAACTGGAAATCCTCGCTCCCGCCCCCACCGACGATGCGCAGAAGAAGGCCTACCGCAACCTGGCCAAGGCATTCGGCGAGACCGTAGGCTGAATTGATCGAAGGGCCGGATCAGCTGTGCGCGCACGAGGGTTGGGCGAGGCCACGCTCGCCCAGCGATGCGGCAGGTGATGTCGGCCCGCATCATCGAATCTTGGCCCCCCCTCATTCGGCCCTGGAGAGGGGGAGCTAGCCCCTCTCCTTTGGGAGAGGGGTGAGGGTTGGGTGCTCCGCAACCTGATCATCAACTCGATCTGCATCCCTCGCATCGGGACCCCGCCCCATCCAGCGCATGCGCCCCTTGTCTGCGATGAAAGGGGACAGGAGAGCGAATCGACGCGGTCGCTCGGTGCGTCCTGTATTGAATCCAGCCTGTCCTATCCAACGTAGTGGCTCCAGCGACTGGCAAAACAGCGCATGCTCCATCACCTCTGGCCTCGCTCACAAACCACGAACCGTCACACAACTCACCTGGCCCAGCTATCGAAAGCGCGGCGGGCGCACTACACTCGCCGCGCACACTAGGGGAAACACATGGCACGCATTTTGATCGTCGACGACTCGCCGTCGCAGCTGCTGGGGATTCAGCGCATCGTCGAGAAGCTGGGGCACGAAACCATCACCGCCACCGATGGTGCCGCCGGCGTGGAAGCGGCCAAGGAATCGCTGCCGGATCTGGTGCTGATGGACGTAGTGATGCCCAACCTCAACGGGTTCCAGGCCACGCGCACGCTCAAGCGCGAGCCCACCACCCAGCATATTCCGGTCATCCTGGTCACCACCAAGGATCAGGACACCGACCGCATGTGGGGCATGCGCCAGGGGGCCCGCGCCTACATCACCAAGCCGTTCTCCGAAGACGAGCTGCTGGAAGTGATGGAGCGAGTGTTCAACCAGAAGGACGAGCCCCCGCAAGCGTAAGTGCACCGGCGAGCCGTGATCGAGGGCGGATTTCGGCAACGCAGATGGGGGATTAGGGTGGAATGTGCCAACCCTCTCTTGCGCGCTGGGGAGCCCGCTGAGGGTTCGGCAGACCGGCCATGCGGAAGTCCACGTCGTCGTTCGCCATCGCATCGCAGCTGCACCTTCAGGCTGTGCCGAGCGCTACCTTCTGCCGATGGGCCGTGGAAGCGCAGTCGGGGTGAAGCGCGCGGCGCAGCCGTCGTCGCCCGGGAACACCCTATGGTTGAAAGGATGAGCGCCCAGGACGCAATCGCCGCTGGGCCGCACGCGTGCGATCTCCCATCACCGTCCGCGCTCGACCCCTGCCATCCAGGCACGCGCCCGGTCAGCGGTCTTCAACCGCCCAAGACCCATCAGGTGGCCGGCTGCGTCCAACAGATGCGCACGCAGCGCTCGGCAGGCGCATCCATGCCTGTTGCAGCCACGTGCATCCTTGTCTCCAGGTCCTCGGCGCAAAGGCCCCCGCCGGTCGGCCGCTGCGTGTGTCCCAGCAGCCCGATCCGCCCCGCCGGCTAAACCAACCATGCATCGCACCGGGTCTTTCAAAACGGCGGGTCTGCCCCATCTAGTAGAATCGGCGAATCAAACAACATGGCGGCACTGCGGGACTGGCCCGCACAGCCCCTCGATCATGGAGCGTGCATGGCCTGGAACACACCCGGCAACAAGGGCGGAGACGGCCCGGACCCCAACCGTCGCAGGTCCTGGGGACCGCGTGGTGGTGGCAACGGCGGCGGTTGGGGCAATCTGCCCGCTCCGTTGAAGGAGCTGTTCGACGGCGGCGTGGGGCGCTGGATCCTGGTCGCGGTGGTGCTGATGGTGCTGTTCTCCAGCTTCCAGCTCATCGGCGAGCAGCAGCGTGGCGTGGTGCTGCGCTTCGGCCAGTTCTCGCGCATCCTGCAGCCCGGCCCGAACTTCAAGCTGCCCTGGCCGATCGAGTCGGTGCGCAAGGTCAATGCCACCGAGATCAAGACCTTCAGCAACCAGGTGCCGGTGCTGACGCGCGACGAGAACATCGTCAACGTCTCGCTCAACGTGCAGTACCAGATCAACGACCCGCGCAAATACCTGTTCGGTTCGCGCAATGCCGATCTGGTGCTGGAGCAGGCTGCGCAAAGTGCCGTGCGCGAGCAGGTGGGGCGTTCGGACCTCAATACCGTGCTCAACAATCGCGGCCCGCTGGCGATCGCCTCCAAGGACCGGCTGCAGGCGGCGCTGGATGCCTATAACACCGGCCTGGCCGTCACCGGCGTGACCCTGCCGGATGCGCGCCCGCCGGAAGAAGTGAAGCCGGCCTTCGACGAGGTCAACGGTGCCCAGCAGGTGCGCGAGCGCCTGATCAACGAAGCCCAGGCGTACGCCGCCAAGGTGGTGCCCGAAGCGCGCGGCCAGGGTGCCCGCACCCGTACCGGCGCCGAAGGCTACAAGCAGGCCACCATTTCCAAGGCCGAGGGCGACGCCGATCGCTTCACGCTGTTGCAGGCCCAGTACGCCGGCGCGCCGGAAGTCACCCGCAAGCGGCTGTGGCTGGAAACCGTGCAGAAGGTGCTGTCGGAGAACCGCAAGGTCATCGGTAGCGATGGCCGCCAGGTCATCTACGTCCCGCTGCCGGCCGACGCCAGCAAGCCGGCCACTTCCGCTGGCAATGCCGGCATGCCGTCGATGGTGCCGCAGGACGTGCTGTTGAATCCGCCGCAAAGCGCCAGTAGCGAGGCCATCCGCAACCCGGAGCGCGGCCCGCGCCCGACCGGCCGTGAGGGAACCGAATAATGAAGAATTCGCTAGTGATCGGCCTGATCATTGCCGTCTTGCTGACCCTGATGGGCTCGGTGTTCGTCGTGCGCGAAGACCAGACCGCCATGGTGCTCAACCTGGGCCGTGTCGTGCGTGCCGACCTCAAGCCCGGTTTGCATTTCAAGATTCCCGTGGTGGAATCGGTACGCGTGTTCGACCGCCGCTTCCAGGTGCTGGACACCGCTCCTGCGCGTTACTTCACTGCCGAGCAGAAAGACGTGAGCGTGGATTTCTTCGCCATCGGCTACATCTCCGATGTGCGGGCGTTCTATCGTGCGACCGGTGGCGAGGAATCGGTGGCCAACTCGCGCCTGGCCCCGATCATCACCGATTCGCTGCGCAACCAGATCAACTCGCGCACTCTGCAACAGTTGGTTTCCGGCGACCGCAGCGAACTGATCGCCAACCAGCTCAAGGGCATCAATGGCGCCATCAAGGGCCTGGGGATGCAGATCACCGACCTGCGCATCAAGCAGATCGACCTGCCGACCGACAGCCAGGTGATCACCGACGTGTACGAGCGCATGCGCGCCCAGCGCAAGCAGGAAGCGAGCAAGCTGCGCGCCGAAGGCGAAGAGCAGGCGCTGACCATCCGCGCACAAGCCGACCGCGAGTCCACCGTGATCGTGGCCGACGCCGAGCGCGACGCGCAGAAACTGCGTGGTGAAGGCGATGCCGAAGCAGCCCGCATCTACGGCCAGGCCGGTTCCAAGGATCCGTCGTTCTATGCGTTCTACCGCAGCCTGGAGGCCTACCGCAGCTCCATGACCGACGGCAATGGCGTGGTGGTGCTGGACAAGAACGACCCGTTCCTGCAGTACCTCAAGAGCGACCGTTGATCGTTCTGCCTTGAAACAACGCTCTGCCTTGAAACAAGAACGCCCGCGTAATGCGGGCGTTCTTGTATGCGCTGTCAGCCAATCAAGCTGAGGCTACTCTTGCACCCGTCGTCGGGCCCAGCCAAATCAATCAGACGGATACCGCGGTTGCAGAAGCGCGCACGACCTTGGGGCCTAGTCGTTTGCCTAGGGCGATGGCCGGCGCCTCGATGAAGCGATAGGTCAGTGCCGCCATCGGTAACGTAACCAGCAAGGTCAAGGCGGCACAGCCTGCGTAGGCGACCGAGGGGTTCGGCGTTGCGTCCTGGATGCGCCGAAACAGCGGCGCCAGTATCGCAATCACCACGGGGTGGCCCAGGTAGACCGAATAGCTGATCTTGCCTAGAAAAGCCGTTACCGGATTAACTACCAGGCGAGGAGGCGACTGCGACATGCCGACCAATAACAATGCATACATCAGCCCGCTAGCGATCCAGTAAGTGGTGGGGCCGATCATGGCCAACGCCAGCAAGGTGATCGTTCCAGCCAAACCGGCCGAACCGACAGCGATCGACACCGCGCCCCAATGCTTCGCGGTGACTGGCGTTGTCTCGCAGAATTTCCGGTAGGCAAAGAAAGTACACAAGCCAATTGCAAATGCTGGGAAATGACGCAGTAGCCCGTAGTCGCCGATCATTGCGGTGCCTGCGTCTCCAAGAACTCCCGCTCCCGCCAGGCCGGCGGCAGTGATGGCGCAAAGCGCCAGCACCGAGGCATCGCGCATGGTTCTGACAACCAGGAAAAGTAGCGGAAACACCGCATAGAACAGCATTTCCACACCGATGGCCCAACTGGCCCAGACAATGCCGTCCTCCCAGCCGCGGACGAAGTTGAAGGTGAAAGTCAGATTTGCTGCGATTTCCGCCCAATGGTGTCCGGCATGGGGGCCGCGTCCATCCCGATAAACAGAAAAGGCCAGCCAACAATAAAATAGTGGCGCAATGCGAAAAAAGCGATGCAGATAGAAGCTCGCCAGCGGTCGGCCGGTTGCGGCATGGCGTGGCATCGTGTAGCACAGCGAGAAAGCGCTGATGGCAAAGAACAATGCCACTCCGCTGCCGCCTGCCATCAGCACAGGTGTGAGTGCATGGCCAGGCGAAATTGCCGGGGTCGGCATGGCCATGACATGAAATAGC
This sequence comes from Xanthomonas phaseoli pv. dieffenbachiae, assembly GCF_008639345.1. Lineage (NCBI taxonomy): Bacteria > Pseudomonadati > Pseudomonadota > Gammaproteobacteria > Lysobacterales > Lysobacteraceae > Xanthomonas > Xanthomonas phaseoli. The sequence goes on from NZ_CP041380.1 coordinate 1,161,413, forward strand.
AGCACATACAGCGCGGCCAACCCGCGAAGTGCGTCCAAGAAGACCAGCCGATTGTTCGTAAGCATGCGTCCTTGCCAATGAGAAAACACGCAACGATAGGCGTTGCGGCGCGTCAGCTCAAATGGCGCGTACTGCAACACGGCCGAGCGTCATGGAAAGAGGAGCAACTCGTGCACGGTCGTGACCGCTCAATGCGACCTTAGTGGTGTCCTTGCATGGCGCGCCCGTATCTCGCTACTGCGGACACACTTTTTACTGCGGACACACTTTTTATGGAGCAGCTGAAGGCTGTTACTTTCTGGTTGAGTCCTTCCGGGTTGAGTCGAGCATTGTGTCTTGAAGCCAGGATCGACCAGTGCCGGCAGGAGCAGAATTGGGCGGTAACGCCATTTCCGTGGACCTGGCAAGTAGGCACACTTCGGAGCCCTGATGCGGTGCTCCCTCATGCATGACCTATTGACCGCCCTATGCCTGATTGTTGTGATTGAAGGCCTGCTGCTGTTCGCCGCGCCCAGGCAGTGGAAACTCATGGTCGAGCAACTGTTCAGCTTGCCTACGGCCCATCTGCGTGCCATTGGCGGGGTCACCCTGGCGCTTGGCGCTATCGCGCTCTGGATCGTCCGCCATTGAGCGATGGCGGCAGGGCGCGGCCCGTTCACTACCGAGGCCAGAGCCGGTAGTTCGGGCACCGACCTGCCCCCGGGGTATCGGCGCCAGGGGTAGTGCACGCCACCGGAAACCCGGATAATGCACAAAAGCCGGCCGGGCACGCTCCAACCAGAGCACTCGGTTCGGCTTTTTCCGTGTCAGGGCTATCGCGCCACTGCAACGCTCCCCGATGGAGCCGCGCGCAGGGTGTCGCGGCCAACCCTGCAGCGGTCCCATCCCGCGGCCCCGATGGCCGCAGCAAAACTTAGGAGTTCACCCGTCATGGGTCAGTCAGTTGTCGTGCTCGGTGCCCAGTGGGGCGATGAAGGCAAAGGCAAGATCGTCGATCTGCTCACCGAGGAAATCGGTGCGGTGGTCCGCTTCCAGGGCGGCCACAACGCTGGCCACACGCTCGTCATCAACGGCAAAAAGACCGTCTTGCATCTGATTCCGTCCGGCATCCTGCGCGAGGACGCGCTGTGCCTGATCGGCAATGGCGTGGTGATCTCCCCGGCCGCCTTGATCAAGGAAATCAGCGAGCTGGAAGACGCCGGCGTGGAAGTGCGTTCGCGCCTGAAGATTTCTCCGGCTGCGCCGTTGATCATGCCCTACCACATCGCGCTGGATCAGGCGCGCGAGAAGGCCGCTGGCGGCAAGGCCATCGGCACTACCGGCCGCGGCATCGGCCCGGCCTACGAAGACAAGGTGGCGCGTCGCGGCATCCGCATCGCCGACCTGCATTACCCGCCGCAGCTGGAAGAGCTGCTGCGCACCGCGCTGGACTACCACAACTTCGTGCTGACCAAGTACCTGGGCGTGGAAGCGGTCGATTTCCAGAAGACCTACGACGAGGCGCTGGCCTTCGGCGAGTACGTGCAGCCGATGAAGTCGGACGTGGCCGGCATCCTGCACGACCTGCGCAAGCAGGGTAAGCGCGTGCTGTTCGAGGGCGCGCAGGGTGCGTTGCTGGACATCGACCACGGCACCTATCCGTACGTCACCAGCTCCAACACCACCGTGGGCGGCGCACTGGCCGGTACCGGCGTTGGCGCCGATGCGATCGACTACGTCCTCGGCATTGCCAAGGCGTACGCCACGCGTGTCGGCGGCGGCCCGTTCCCGACCGAACTGGACGACGAAGTGGGCCAGGGCATCCGCGACCGCGGCGCCGAGTACGGCGCGTCCACCGGTCGCCCGCGTCGCTGCGGCTGGATGGACATCGTGGCGCTCAAGCGTGCGGTGGCCATCAACGGCATTTCGGGCCTGTGCATCACCAAGCTCGACGTGCTCGACGGCATGGAGAAGCTGAAGATCTGCATCGCCTACGAATATCACGGCAAGCGCACCGAGTACGCGCCGCTGGACGCGCAAGGCTGGGAAGAGTGCACCCCCGTGTACCTGGAGTTCCCGGGTTGGAGCGAGAACACCCACGGCATCACCGTGTGGGACGAACTGCCGCCCGCCGCTCGCGCCTACCTGCGCGCGCTGGAAGAACTGGCCGGCTGCCCCATCTCGATCGTCTCCACCGGCCCGGATCGCGACCATACGATGGTGCTGCAGGATCCGTTCGCCTGATCGGCTGATGCGTGATTGAACCGACGAAAGCCCTGCGAAAGCGGGGCTTTTGTTTGCAAAACGCCATTGCGTTGCCTCGTCCATGTGCCCGCATCTGCCTGACGTCGCTGATCAGGTGTTATTGCCCGCCCAGGCCTGATCGATGCGGGGCGGGTTCAGCAGGGCGGTGTAGCATGCTCCGCCAATCGGGATTGCCTTGGTTTGACGCACGCGTGCCCTGTCGTTGCCGTGGCTTCTCTTTGACGTGTGTGTCTTCGCATCTGTCAGGCAGGCGCATGACTTTCGGCCGTGTGTGGTCTTGCATGTCGGCGCGATGATGCTGGCCGCTTTACGACGTCGTTTACTTCATTACTCATTTTAGGAATCTCATGCGCCAGATCCTGGTGACTGCTATTGCGCTGGCCCTGGCCAGCACCTGCGCCGTTTCGCCGGCTCACGCTGCTGTGGCTGCACCGGAGGCGGCCAGCGCATCGGTCGCGCAGGTCACCAGCCAGTTGCCGCGCACGGCCAAGCCCACCCACTACGCGGTGGAAATCACCCCGCATGCCGACAAGATGACCTTCGACGGCAAAGCGGCCATCGACGTCGTGGTGCTACAAGCCACCGACCGCATCGTGTTGCAGGCGGCCAACCTCAGCTTCGCGCGCAGTACATTGGCGCAGCGCAAGGGTGGCACGCCGCAGACGGCCAAGGTCAGCACCGACGCGCAGGCGCAGACCGCCACCTTCGCTTTCGACAAACCGCTGGCACCGGGCAACTACGTGTTGTCCATCGACTACAGCGGTGTGATCAACACCCAGGCCAACGGCCTGTTCGCACTGGATTACGCCACTCCGCAAGGCCAGCGCCGCGCGTTGTTCACCCAGTTCGAAAACTCCGATGCACGCCGCTTCCTTCCGTCGTGGGACGAGCCTAATTTCAAAGCCACCTTCGACCTGGCAGTCAATGCGCCGGCCACGCAGATGGCGGTGAGCAACATGCCGGTTGCCTCGTCCAGCAATGGTGCCGGCGGCATGAAGCGCGTGGTCTTCCAGACCACGCCCAGGATGTCCACGTACCTGCTGTTCCTGAGTGTCGGCGACTTCGAGCGGGCGGCGCGCAAGGCCGACAACGGCACCGAGATCGGCGTGATCGCGCAGAAGGGCAAGGTGGACCAGGCGCAGTTCGCACTGGATTCGGGCCGCGATGTGCTGCACGAATACAACGCTTATTTCGGCATTCCATACCCATTGCCGAAGCTGGACAACATCGCCGCACCCGGGCAAAGCCAGTTCTTCAGTGCAATGGAAAACTGGGGAGCGATCTTCACCTTCGAATACTCGCTGCTGCTCGACCCGGCCACCTCCAACATCGACGACAAACAGGGCGTTTTCACCGTTGCCGCGCACGAGATCGCGCATCAGTGGTTCGGCAACCTGGTGACCATGGCGTGGTGGGACGACCTGTGGCTCAACGAAGGGTTCGCCAACTGGATGGAGGCGCGCACCACGCACAAGCTGCACCCGGAGTGGGACATCGACAACACCGGCGCAGCCTTCAAGAGCCGCGCGGCGATGCAGCGCGATGCGTATGTCACCACCCACCCGGTGGTGCAGCACGTCGCCACGGTGGAGCAGGCCAGCCAGGCATTCGACCAGATCACCTACGACAAGGGCGAAGCGGTGATCGCCATGCTCGAAGACTATGTGGGCGCAGACAACTGGCGCAGCGGTGTGCGCAGTTACATCAAGCAGCATCAATACGGCAATGCCGTCACCGATGCGTTGTGGCAGCAGATCGATGCGGTGGAACCGGGCAAGCAGTTCACCCAGGTGGCGCACGACTTCACCTTGCAGCCGGGCGTGCCGTTGATCAAGGTCAGCGCCAGCTGCACGGCAGGCACCACCACCGTGCAGCTGAAACAAGGCGAATACACCGTCGACCGCCCCGCCAAACCGCCATTGCGCTGGCATGTGCCCGTCACGGTGCGGGGCGCCAATGGCACGCCGGTGCGCGTGTTGGTGGATGCCAGCGCGCAGATGCAGCTACCCGGCTGCGATGCGCCTGTTGTAGTCAATGCCGGGCAGAAGGGGTACTTCCGCACGCTGTATGCACCGGCGCAATTCACCGCGCTCAGCAAGGGGTTCGACGCGTTGCCGGTGGTCGATCAGCTGGGTGTGCTGATGGATACCGCTGCCCTGGCACCGGTGGGCCTGCAGCCCGAGGCGGACCTGCTCGAGCTCACCGCCAAGGTGCCGGTGGGTGGCTCGCCGGATCTGTGGAAAGTGGTGTCTGAGACGTATTCCAGCATCGATCGCCTGTTCGCCGACGACCTCAAGGCGCAGGCCGGCTGGCGGCGCTTCGCGCGGGCACGGCTTGCGCCCGAGTTCGCCACGCTCGGCTGGGACGAGCGCAAGGACGATAGTGCGCAGACCAAGCAGTTGCGCGCCAGCCTGCTCAACAGCCTGAGCGCGCTGGACGATGCACAGGTGATTGCCGAAGCGCAGCGTCGTTTCGCTGCGTTTCAGGCCGACCCGGGCACGTTGTCGCCGGAGTTGCGTAGCACGGTGCTGCGCATCGTCGCCCGCCATGCCGACGCGGCCACGTGGGACGCGTTGCATGCCATGGCAAAGAAGGAAACCTCCTCGATGCTGCGCGACCAGTCGTATGCGTTACTCGCCTACGCCAAGGACCCGGCATTGGCGCAGCGCGCCCTTGAACTTGCACTCACCGACGAGCCCGGCGCCACCACCGGTGCCAGCATGATCGGCGATGTCGCCAGCGAGCACCCGGAGCTGGCATTCGACTTCGCACTGGCGCATCGCGCCCAGGTGGACACGTTGATCGACTCCACCTCGCGCGCCCGCTACTACCCGCACCTGGCCGCAGGCTCCAGCAAGCTGGAGACCATCGACAAGATCAAGGCGTACGCCGACAAGTACCTCGCTCCCACCTCGCGCCGCGATGCCGAAACCGCCATCAGCACCATCCAGACGCGGGTGACCTTGCGCGAACGGCGCGTGCCGCAGATTGCGGCATGGTTGAAGAAGCAGAAGAGCTAAGCAGTTGCGTGGAAAAACAAAAAAGCCCGGTAATTCCGGGCTTTTTTGTTCGGTGCAGAGGCCGCCATTGCAGGTGAAGCGGATTGAACAGCAACAGTAGCGAAGGGATCCGATGAGCAACTGCCTGAAAAGCGCAGCGTGCGCGTGGTGACTGCCGAAGCCGGGGTCGCGTGTTTCCGAGTCGTGCTGCCGCTCTGCGCGCCGCGTCTGGCTTCGGCGCGCCTGCCGACCGGCTGCGGTTGGCTGCGTGCATCACGCCATGCGCATCGACATGTTCTCGCGAACCCGATTGTCCATGTCTTGCTGCTGGCTCTGCGCCAGGGTTGGTTGCCGCTCCACGCTGGCCATTTCCAGCTGCTGCAGCGACTGCTCAACCGGCGTGCGCACCGCCACATCGGTGGGCATGGCAGCACGCAAATGGGCAGGGTTGTTCAATTCTCCCTGCACCACGAAGACCGTGCGCCCTGCCGGGTGTTCGGTGGTCTGGTTGCTCAGCACAACATGATCGGCGCGATCCAGATTGTTCTGGCGGGCGAGGGTCATCACGCTGGCGATCAGGCGGTCGCTAGTGTCGTCATGCGTCCGCCCGGCTTGCGCATCGATGGCACTCACGCCCGCGCGTACCTGCTGCAGCAACGCGTAGTCCCGGTGATCCGGGCCGATATCGGCCAGCTTGGTGGGCGGCAGCATCCGATCGGGCACGCCGTCGGTCGACGCGGTGAACGGACTGCGGGTGATGGAGCGGTACGGATCATCGGCATGGAACTGCGTGGCTTTCTGCTGCCGTTCCAGGCGTACTTCGCGCGCATCGTTGAGTTCTGCAATGCGGGCGGGATTGGTTTCTTCGCGCATGGAAAGATGCCCGCCGCCTGCGCTGACGTTCACCCACTTGTGTTCTTTTTCGAAGTACATCGCGTAGAAGCTGTTGCTGCCGATGACGTTGGGGTCGACCGCGGAGCGGCCCTCCAGCATTTGGATCGCTTCGGTGGTGCCGAGCTTGGCCAAGTACTGGCTGCCGGCCGCCACGCCCATCTGCGCGAAGGTCTCGTAGCCGGTATTGCTGATGCGAGTGGCGCCGACGTACTCGTTGTCGAGCATGTTGGTCCAGATTTGTTCGAGCTTCTGGGGACCGCTTTTTTCCAGGGCCGCTTGCAGGAGGACGCGTGGAGTCCAGCAGTTGGGGTCGAGACGATGCTGCTCAAACGCGCGGTCGTGCGCGAGCATGACGGAGGCGCCTGGTAGGTTCAGTGCCAGATCCGGACGGTCTCGACGGAGCCATGCTTGCCGAAGTTCCAAATCCCTCTCCAGCAACGTCTGTCCGAAGCTCTCCCACTGACGTTCGCTCAGTTGAGCATTAGCAAAGCGCGAGCCGCTGTCGTGCTGCGTATTCGCGTAATCCTGCGCGTAACTATTCGCAACGCGCCCCGGCAAACTGTCATTACGCACGACACCAAGCGCGAGCGTCCCGTAGCCGTCTGCATCGGGCAGTTGCGAGAGGTAGTTCCAGTACAGCTCACGATTGCCTGCTTTTGCGTAGCTGCGCAGGATCGTCAAGTCCTGCTGAGTTAATCCACCCATGATTTACTCCTTGCAAAAAGTCTGGATCACCCAACTTTAGTGCGTGCCAAAACGTCCCGAATCGCTTTTTCCATACGTTTCCAGTCCCTTAGAAACGCGCGATGGTAGTTGAGCGTGATGGATAGTTTATTCTCGACATCCACAAGGTAGTGCGTGCATCCGGCGACAACTGGCCCTTCTTCGTCAATGACTTGGTCGCCCTCAAGCCGGATGCCGTCCTTACGAAACTTGACGCTATCGCACTTGATGAAAGTGGTGAGATTGCCGCCGGAATCGCGCGCGACATACCAATCGTCCTCAAACGCGGGGTTGCGTGTCGGAGGTTTGCTGTAGCGGGCCTCGTACGCTTTAACGTACACCGCCATCTTTTCTTCATCGATGGCATACGGCGTCAATCCGAGTGTTTCAGGCTGTGCAATACGCAGATCGAGTCTGTCGACGGGATCACCTCGTTCGACCGAATCAGGCTCGGTGATTGCTTCATTGGATGAGTAGCGTGCCAGCAATGCCTCGATGGGGACGCGGTCGACATAGTCAACCGAGGCATGGATTTCCTTCCGGAAATCATTCGTACGCGGGTTGGCCCGTGCGCCAGGCGGCGTGGGGGTCATATCCGGCCACTCGATGACAAGCGTCACGCCTTCGCCCGGCCATGGTGCGATCTGGCTGTCCAGGTAGTTGGCGGGGATGCGGAAGGTATTCGGCCCCAGCTTTACGTCAACCGGAGCGTCCGAATAGGTATGCCCGTTGATGGTGCGACCGGTGGTGACGGTGTCCGACATGGGGGAAGTCCTTTTATGTTCGGGTGATGGCGTCCGTGCACATGCACTGCCGGTCACGGCGATGGCGAGTGCAAGGGCCAGGGATCGGCCGGATGACATCATGTACATTGGTCAATCCATTGCAGGGTTCGTCCCGAACTATAGGCAAATCACGATCAAGGCGACAGCAAGCCCAGTTAGTGCACGTGCAGTGCGCCGCATGACATCGGAATGCGGCGCACTGCCAGCAGGAGATACGCGCGGACACAAGGTCGGCCGTGCAGCGGCAGCTCGCTATATGTGCTGAAGGATGGCATTTGCCGCCATCTGTCGTGGGAATGGCGTGTTAGCCCGTTGCCGTAACGCGCTGATCGAGGTCAGTACTCCTTCGCCGATGTGTCGATCCAACTGCAGCGAGGTCCCTTTGGGTGTCGTCCAGAGGCGTGGGCTGCACGACGTGGAGAGCTGCAGTGCCATCAGTACAAATGTGGCCGCGTCATGCCCCGAACGCACCGTCGATCGTATGCATCGCGCCAGTCACAAAGCTCGCTTCCGGGCCCGCCAGCCAGGCCACCATGCCAGCCACTTCCTCGGCGCGGCCGTGGCGCTTGATCGCCATGAAGCTGTGCATCAGGTCTTTCATCGGTCCGTTTTCCGGATTGGCGTCGGTATCGATCGGGCCGGGTTGCACCACGTTGATGGTGATGCCGCGCGGCCCGAAGTCGCGCGCCAGCCCGCGGGCCAGCCCTTGCAGCGCGGATTTGCTTAGCGCGTAAGAGGCCATGCCGGGCAGCGGCATGCGGTCGCCGTTGACCGAGCCGATGACGATGATGCGGCCACCCGATGGCATCTGCCGCGCGGCCTCGACAGCGGCGTGGTAGGGCGCGTGCACGTTGATGCGGAACAGCCGGTCGACCGCGTCCGGATCCTGGTCCAGCGCATCGCCGAACAACGCAATGCCGGAGTTCACCACCAGCACATCCAGCGGCCCGCTGCGGCGCACCGTGGCGATGACCGCATCGCGATCGGCGCTGTCTGCCAGCACCGCGGTGCTGCCGGTTTCGCCGGCCAGGCGCTGCGCCGCCTCGGCAGAGCCAGCATAGGTAAACGTCACTCGCGCACCTTCGGCCACGAAGCGCCGCACGATCGCGGCCCCAATTCCCCGGCTGCCACCAAGCACCAACACCGACTTGTTCTTGAACGCTGACATGTACCTACCTCGCTATTAATATAGCGAGTAATACATAATAGATTTCGGTTGCCGTCAAGGGTTTTGTAACAATGACTACAGAAATCTCACGGGCCCGCGGCCGGCCGCGGGCGTTCGACGCGGAGCAAGCGGTCGCCACCGCGCAGCGGCTGTTCCATGCAAGCGGCTACGACGCATTGAGCGTGGCCGATCTCACCGCGGCGCTGGGCATCAACCCACCCAGTTTCTACGCCGCCTTCGGCAGCAAGGCCGGCCTGTACGCGCGCATCCTCGACCGCTATGCGCAGACCGGCGCGATCCCGCTGCCGCAACTCCTGGACGCCGACCGACCGCTGGCCGACGCGCTGGCCGATGTACTGGAGCACGCCGCCCGCTGCTACGCCGCAGACCCCGCCGCCACCGGCTGCCTGGTGCTGGAGGGCACGCGCAGCAACGACGCGCAGGCGCGCGAGGCCGCCTGCGGCTTTCATGTCGCCGCCCAGGCGTTGATCCGCTCCCACATCGCCCAGCAGTGCCCGCACGACGCAGACCGGCTGGCCGATTTCGTCAGCACCACCATGGCCGGCCTGTCCGCCAGCGCCCGGCATGGGCAGAGCCTGGAGCGTCTGTTGGCGAGTGCGCGGTTGGCGGGGGAGGGGATTCGGGCGGCGTTGCGCGGGTAGTGCAGGTAGCGGGTGGGCAGAAGGCTTTCGATGGTGTGAGCTGCCGCAAAGCGGGAGTGTCAGATTCGTTCTTGCGCGAGTTGGTGATCGGTTTCGGCGCCAGCGTTACGTCCTGTTGTTTGAGATTGAAAGCGATCAAGTCGTCACCGTTTTAGCAGTCAGGCATCTTTCGCAGTCAGGCATCAGCGTGAAGACGACTATCATTAGGCGGCGAGTCAATCGAGAAGTGGCGTCTGTGCCTCGGGGCGCGTCGCCAATTGCGGGAAGATGGAGACACAGGGGATTGGATGGACAAGTCGTCGTTAACCGAGCGCGATATCTGCACGAAATTCATCATTCCCTCGATCGTCGCCGCGGGCTGGGATCTGGATTTCCAGGTGCGCGAAGAGGTCGCTTTTACCAAGGGGCGTGTCGTAGTTCGCGGCAAGCTGCACAGCCGGGGGTTGGCGCGTCGTGCCGACGTCGTGCTATACCACCGAGCCAATCTTCCTTTGGCCGTGATCGAGGCAAAGGACAACAGGCATACCGTTGGTTCCGGTATGCAACAGGCACTGGGATATGCAGATGCGCTGGATGTTCCGTTTGTGTTCTCGAGCAACGGCGACGGATTCCTTTTCCATGATAGAACCGCGACCGGCGACAAGATCGAATCCGAATTAACGTTGGACCAGTTTCCCTCGCCAGAGGAACTTTGGCGTCGCTATTGCATCTGGAAGGGGCTTGGTGAGGACGCGCGGCAGGTGGTCGAGTCCCCGTATTACGATGATGGCAGCAGTCGCTCGCCGCGCTACTACCAGATCAATGCGATCAATCGAACGATCGAAGCTGTGGCCAATGGTCAAAACCGCATCCTGCTGGTGATGGCCACCGGAACCGGCAAAACCTATACCGCTTTCCAGATCATTTGGCGGCTTTGGAAGTCGCGCCAGAAGAAGCGCATCTTGTTCCTGGCTGATCGCAACATCTTGGTCGATCAGACAAAAAACAACGATTTCAAGCCGTTCGGCACGGCGATGACCAAGATCACCAAGCGCCAGATTGATACGTCTTACGAGATCTACCTGTCGCTGTACCAGGCGGTAACCGGCGTAGAGGACGTCAAGAACATCTACAAGCAGTTCTCTCGGGAATTCTTTGATCTTGTCGTCATCGATGAATGCCATCGTGGCAGCGCGGCCGAGGATTCTGCGTGGCGGGAGATCCTGGAGTATTTCTCTGGTGCCACGCATATCGGTTTGACCGCAACGCCAAAGGAGACCAAGGAAGTCTCTAGCAGTACTTACTTTGGAGAACCCGTCTACAGCTACACGCTGAAGCAGGGCATCGATGACGGCTTCCTGGCACCGTACAAAGTGGTGCGCATCGACTTCGATGTCGATCTGCAGGGCTGGCGGCCACCTAAAGGGATGCGCGACAAAAACGGCGAGTTGATCGAAGATCGCATCTACAACCTGCGGGATATGGATCGCCAGCTTGTGGTCGAAGCGCGGACGTATCTGGTCGCGCAGAAAGTCACCGAATTCCTCACTGCCACCGGTCCATTCCAGAAGACCATTGTGTTCTGCGACGACATCGATCATGCCGAGCGTATGCGCCAGGCCTTGGTGAATCTCAATCCAAAGCGTGTCGCGGAAAATCGCAAGTACGTCATGCGCATCACCGGCGATGACAACGAGGGAAAGGCCGAACTGGACAATTTCATCAATCCTGAAATGCGTTACCCCGTCATCGCGACCACCAGCAAGCTGATGACAACCGGCGTTGACGCGCAAACCTGCACGCTCGTCGTGCTGGACCAGCACATCAGGTCGATGACCGAGTTCAAGCAGATCATCGGTCGCGGGACCCGTATCAATGAGGATTACGGCAAGTACTGGTTCACCATCATGGATTTCAAGAAGGCGACCGAACTGTTCGCTGATCCATCATTCGATGGAGACCCCGAGGTGATCTACAACCCCTCGCCCAATGACAGTCCGGTACCGCCTGAGATCGGGGGCGGCGACGGTGGCGACGGCGGTGGCGACGGCGGTGGGATCGTCGATCCTCCAGAGGGCGGTGATGACGTCACCACTGGCGGTGAAGATGGGCCGAAGCGCATCAAATACGTCATCGACAAACTGCCGGTATCGGTCGTGGCCGAGCGCGTCCTGTATTACGGGTCCGATGGCAAGCTCATCACTGAGTCGCTGCGCGACTATACCCGCGAGCGCGTCCTGCGCCAGTTTGCGTCGCTCGATGACTTCCTGCGGCGCTGGAGCGATGCCCAGCAGAAGAAGGCCATAATCGATGAGCTGGCTACGCAGGGCGTGCTTTGGGAGGAACTGGCCGGCGAGGTCGAGAAGAAGCTCGGTCAGTCGCTCGATCCGTTCGATCTGATCTGTCACGTGGCCTTCGATCAACCGCCGCTGTCGCGCAGGGAGCGAGCGGAGGGTGTGCGCAAGCGCAATTACTTCGCCAGGTATCAGGGCAAGGCGCGGCAAGTGCTCGAAGGCTTGTTGGACAAGTACGCCGACACCGGGGTGGAGCACATCGAGGACATCAGGATCCTGCAGCTCGATCCGTTTCGTGCCCTTGGAGCACCGGTCGAACTTGTGGCGGCCTTTGGCGGCAAGACGAATTACCAGCGCGCCATCCTGGACCTGGAAAGCCAGCTATATAGCAGTGCGGACGTTGCCTGACCTGCGTTCCATAGTATTCTTGTCCTCTGTTTCAGGACGGGGGACGGGCCATTTCCGTTACTCATGAAAAGTCAAGACATCCTGCTCTTGCTGAAGCTGGTCAGCCTTGAGCGCCAACAATTGGTCCCTGTGAGCGGCGAGAAAGCAGCGCTCGGCATTCCTGATGACTGGCGTGGCTGGGCCGTGTCGGCGGCTCAGGAGGATGAGATGGCGGCAGGCTTGGCCGAAGATGCCTTCTCCGTGCGCGGCCTTGAGGAATCCACCGGCATCAGCAAATCGGAAGTCAGTCAGGCGCTCCGGCGTTGCGCCGACGTGGGGCTGGTGCTGGCCGAGCGCGGCAGTGGCATCCCGCGCGCCAACACGCGCGCGCTGCTGGGCTTTGTGTTGAACGGGCTGAAGTATGTGTTTCCGGCGCGCCCGGGCCCGATTGTCCGCGGCATTCCCACGGCACACGCGGCGCCAGTGCTGGTCGATCGCCTGTTGTCCGCAGGCGAACACATCTACGTCTGGGAGGACGGCTACGGCAGCGAGCAGGGCCAGCGCGTGGTGCCGCTCTACAAGAGCGTGCCGCGTGCCGTACGTCGCGATGCGGAGCTGTACGCCATGCTGGCGCTGGTGGACGCGATCCGGCTGGGGCGTGAGCGTGAGTCGGCGCTTGCCGGCAGTGTGCTGACCCAATACCTGCGGGAGGTACCGTGATGGGCACGCCTGGAAACTGGGATATCCAGCAGCACATGCTGGCACGCGTGGCCGAAGCGCTTGGGCCGGATCTGCTGCCGGAAGTTGCCTTCGTCGGTGGCTGCACCACCGGTCTGCTGATGACAGACGCGGTCAGCCGGGAAGCTGTTCGCTTTACCGAAGACGTCGACTTGATCGTGCACGTCATGGGCTTGGGCAGTTGGTACCGTCTGCAGCAGGTGCTGGCCGGTAAGGGCTTTCGCACCTCGCCCAACGACGACGTCGTCTGCCGTACCCGCCTGCGCGATCAACATGCCAGCGAACTGATCGTCGATTTCATGCCTGATGACGCTGTCGTCCTCGGCTTCAGCAATCGCTGGTACGCCGATGCGCTGCGTGAGGCGTACGATCACGCACTGCCGTCAGGTGTGACAATCCGCGTGGTCGCTCCAGCCTATTTTCTGGGCACCAAGCTGGAGGCCTACCGGGGTCGCGGCAACCGCGATCCATTGGCCAGCCGGGATGTCGAGGACATCCTCAATGTCGTGGATGGCCGCGCCACCCTGTGCGATGAGGTCGCGCAGGCGTCCACGGCATTGCAGTTGGATATCGCACAGGGGATCGCCGAACTCCTGCGCCACCGCGACTTCAACTATGCCGTTCGGGCCACTTCCAACAACAACCGCCAGCGCGAGGAGTTGATCTTCACGCGGCTGGACGCACTTGCATCCTTCAACAGGTAACACGATGTCGATCAGCAGCACCATCAAATCCATCCAGGACATCATGCGCAAGGACTCCGGCGTCGACGGAGACGCGCAGCGCATCGGCCAGCTGGTGTGGATGTTGTTCCTCAAAATTCTTGATGACCGTGAGCAGGAATGGGAGCTCATCCACGAGGACTACCGTTCGCCGTTGCCACAGCGCCTGCGTTGGCGCAATTGGGCAGCCAATCCGGAAGGGATCACCGGTGATGAGCTGAAGAACTTCATCGATATCGACCTGTTTCCCGAGCTGCGTGATCTGACGCCGCGCCATAGCAAGCCGCTGGGCTTTGTCGTGCGCGATGTGTTCCAGGACGCCTACAACTACATGAAGTCCGGGCAGCTGATCCGCCAGGTACTCAACAAGATCCAGAGCGGCGTGGACTTCAACAAGGCGCAGGAACGCCATGCGTTCGGCGACATGTACGAGCAGCTGCTGCGCGACCTGCAGAGCGCCGGTAATGCAGGCGAGTTCTATACGCCGCGCCCGGTCACCGAGTTCATGGTGCGCATGGTCGACCCCAAGCTGCATGAAAAGGTCATGGACCCGGCCTGTGGCACCGGCGGCTTCCTCACCTGCGCCATCGAGCACAAGCGCCAGCGCTATGTGCGCACCGCCGAGGACGAGGCCATCCTGCAGGCCAGCATCTTCGGCGTGGAGAAGAAGCCGCTGCCGCACCTGCTGGCTACCACTAACATGGTGCTGCACGGCATCGAGGTGCCCAGCCAGATCAAGCACGACAACACCCTGGCGCGCCCGCTGATCAGCTGGGGGCCGGGCGAGCGGGTCGACTGCATTGTCGCCAATCCACCATTCGGCGGCATGGAAGAAGACGGCATCGAAAGCAACTTCCCCGCTGCCTTCCGCACCCGTGAAACCGCCGACCTGTTCCTGGTGCTGATCATGCACCTGCTCAAGGACGGTGGCCGCGCCGCCGTGGTGCTGCCCGATGGCTTCCTCTTTGGCGAAGGCATCAAGAGCCGCATCAAGGAAAAGCTGCTCACCGAGTGCAACCTGCACACCGTCGTTCGCCTGCCCAATGGCGTGTTCAACCCCTACACCGGCATCAAGACCAACCTGCTGTTCTTCACCAAGGGCACGCCCACCAAGGATGTGTGGTTCTACGAGCACCAGTACCCGGCTGGCTACAAGAGTTACTCCAAGACCAAGCCCATGCGCGTCGAGGAGTTCGCCGTTGAGGAAGCCTGGTGGGGCAGCGAGGCCGATGGCTTTGCTGCTCGCCAGGAAAATGAGTTCGCCTGGAAGGTCAGCTTCGACGAACTGCAAAGCCGCAACTGGAACCTCGACAGCAAGAACCCGCATGTGGGCGAGCAGATCAGCCACAACCCGGACGAGCTGCTGCGCGGCTATGCCGCCCTGCAAGGCGAGATTGACGGGTTGCGTGACCAGCTCAAGGCTGTGCTGGCCGAAGCGCTGGAGCGCCGGGTATGACGACGCTGCTTACCCGCAATCTGCCGCTGCTGGCAGGCGCGCCCAATGGTATCAAGAAGCTGCGCGAGCTGATTCTGGAGCTGGCGGTGCGTGGCAAGCTGGTGCCGCAAGATCCGAATGATGAGCCGGCGAGTGAGCTGCTGAAGCGGATTGCGGAGGAAAAAGCGCGGTTGGTGGCTGAGGGGAAGATCAAGAAGCAGAAGCCACTTGCCGAGATTGGCGAAGAAGAGACACCGTTTGAAGTGCCTACCAACTGGGCGTGGACGCGTCTTGGAGAGTTGGGTTTAGTCGGGTCTAGTTCGCGTGTACACCAGAAAGACTGGCAAACTAGCGGTATTCCTTTCTACCGTGCCCGGGAAATAGTTCGGCTATCCAAAGATGGTTTTGTCGAAAACGAATTATTTATTTCGGAGGCTCTATATCAAGAGCTTTCCACAGGAGAGTCAGCGCCGAAAGTAGGAGACATAATGCTGACAGGTGTAGGGACAATTGGTGTCCCATACCGCGTACAGAAAACAGATCGTTTTTACTTTAAGGATGCCAGCGTCCTGATTTTCAAAAATCATATAGCGGATAATTCAGGCTATCTTCTTAAGTACTTCGTTTCTCCGCTATGGATAGAGAAAATTCACGCTGAGAGCATGGGTACGACAGTACACACGCTCACTATCGCCAGAGCAAATGAAACACTCTGCCCACTGCCGCCACTCGCCGAACAATACCGCATCGTCGCCAAAGTCGATGAGCTGATGGCCCTGTGCGACCGGCTGGAAGCTCGGCAGGCCGATGCCGGCAGCGCCCACGCCCAACTGGTGCAGGCGCTGCTGGACAGCCTGACCCAGGCCCCCGATGCCGAGGACTTTGCGCAAAGCTGGCAGCACCTGGCCGAGCACTTCCACACCCTGTTCACCACAGAATCCAGCATCGACGCCCTCAAGCAAACTCTGCTGCAACTGGCGGTGATGGGAAAACTTGTGCCTCAAGATCCTAGTGATGAGCCGGCTAGTGAACTTTGCAAAAGTATCGAGGCCGAGAAGCAGCGCTTAGTAGCAGAAAAAAAAATGAAAGAAACTCCACACCTGGAGCCAGTAAGCACTGATGAAGAGCTGTTCACTGCTCCGTCTTCCTGGGTGTGGGTACGCATGGGCGATATATGTCGACCTATATCTTCTGGTTCCACTCCGCCCTCAGATTTATTTCGGTACGACGAAGGAATACCGTTCCTTAAGGTCTACAACATTCGGAACCAAGAAATCGATTTCGAATACAAAAAACAATTTGTGAGTCCTGAGAATCATAGGGGGAAGATGAAGCGCTCCGCTCTGGTGCCTGGTGACGTGGTTATGAACATTGTCGGCCCACCATTGGGCAAGGTCGCGATCATTCCCGATACTTTTCCTGAGTGGAACTGCAATCAAGCGATAGTGTTTTTCGGACTGATTGCGCCAGTGAGCCGTCAGTACATCTATACGTTTTTGAAGGAAGGTTCGTTTTTAAAAAACATCGCTCTTATTGGTACAGCAGGGCAAGACAATATCTCGGTTACCAAATCTAAAAATATAGCTGTGCCGCTGCCACCAATTGCCGAACAACACCGCATCGTCGCCAAACTCGATCAACTAATGGCGCTTTGTGATCAGCTCAAATCACGCCTCAGCGAAGCCCGGCAAGTACATGAGTACTTGGCCAATGCATTGATTGGCCAAGCTTTAAGTGGTGAAAAGAAGTCAGGTGCCGAGGTCGTTGATTTCAGTGCTTACCTCATTTCAAAGCTCGCGCCACAACGCACCTTTGGGCGCGTGGCACATATGAAGATGCTGTTTTTGGCGGATTCCCATCTTGGCTTGGGTTTGATGGATGGATATCGTCGCCATGCGGCGGGTCCGCTCGATACGTCGATTTATCGAATGGAGGAGCGTGCCGCTCAAGAAGGGCTGTATTCGGCCTCGATCGAGGTGCTGAAATCTGGGCAGGAAAAGGTCTCCTATCATGTCGGGGCGAACATCAGTCGCTCTGTCGAAATGGCGGCTGCCGCACTTGGCGCTGGTCGGAAGGAGTTGGATCGTCTTATCGCGTTATTCGAAGGGCGTAAGACGGACGATCTGGAGGCTGTCGCAACGCTATACGCAGTCTGGAACGATGCGCTTGCTGGGGGGCTCCATCCCAATGACGAGTGGTTGATCAGCGAGTTCCGCAACAACTGGCATGAGGCGAAGGAGCGCTTCACGCCGGACATCTTGGGTAACTGGCTTGGCTGGATGCGCGATCATGGACTTGTCCCGACGGGTAACAGTGCGGTGACGAAGTCACAGGCAGCTTTCTTGTTCAAATGAACCTGTGGCGTTCGGGGTACGGGCTGATGGCAACGAGTCGTCTGAGCTCCGACGAGGAGAGCTCGTTGCCGTTGGCCAATGATGCGTTTCCCTGCTCGCAGCAGTGTTCGATATCCATGCTTGACGTCGGGATTTTTCAGTAGCAGTCTTGCTGCACGGAGCCTCGAAACTCCTCAAACAGCGGTACCCACCTCCGAAATACTGGTGGGTTTTTTGTGCCTGCATGTTTTGCAGGCACAACCGACGCGATGCCTGCGTCGGGAGGGCGGCGAATACAACACCCGCAAGGGGAATAAGCCCGCCGGCTGTTTGCGGTTTCGAGCCTCCCGACTTCCCGTCCGTCGCCTCGCGGCGGGCGGGGGCGATTCCATGGAATGAGGAGCAGGCCATGTCGGACGTTGTACGCGATGTGCAGTCACAGCCGGGCTATTACATGCCGGAAGGCGCGCAATACCGCCTGCAGCAATTGCGCGACCATATGCGCTTTTTGGCGCGTCTGGCGCAGCCACGCACGCAGGCCGAAGAGCAGGCAAGGCAGCCGACCATCTGCATGGACGAGTTGGCGTTTTGTCTGGAACTACTGGCCGAGCAGGTGGGGAGAGTGCTGGACGATGTGGAGTGCGCTGTGATCGAAGGCGCGCATCCATTGCCATGACGTGTTGTGCCGTCTGGATCTTTTGCCGTATGGATCACTGCCGAATGGACGCATTGATCGGCCTACGTATGGCAGCAAGCAGCGGTGCCGATTGAATGCCCGAATCAGCGCTCAGACTGCTCGCAGGCGTGCACACTTGCCTCACTTGTCTGTCGATCCCGCGCTTCTAGACCCAGCCACCACACACTGCATGGTCTATCGGTTCGCGCTCACTTGTAACGTGGGCGCTGCTAAAAATAATTGCTGCTAAAAAGAAGGCAAGCGCTTCAGTTTTTCGAAGGTGCGATGCATCCGATCACGGGGCGGGAGCGGCGGTTCGGTGAAAAAGGGGTCGCGCAGCAGTCTCTCTGCCTTGGTGCGCTCGCCGGTTCCGTCGTCCAGCATGCTGTTGAAGAAGTGGACCACCGTGCGCTTGTGGTCGGCCGGGAGAGCCTGCAACGCATCCATGAAGGGGAAGGTGTCTGCAGTCTTGGTGCGATTGATCCCGATCATGCCCATGTTGTAGTCGGGGCGCTTGAGCACATGCACCAGCAGTTGCGCCACGCTGTAGACGTCGCGCGCATGCCTGGCAGGGGTGCTCAAGTCGTAGAAGCCCGGTGTGCCGCCGCGGTTCGGATCGCCTTCTTCTGCGCCGAGTCCCATGTCGATCAGCCGAAAGATCCTGGTGGGTTGGTCGTACATGACGTTGTTGTGCGAGATGTCCTGATGCACGATGCCGGCGTCTTCGCAGCAGGCGATGCCCACCAGTACATCGGCCATCAGCTGCCGGGCCAGGCCGAGATACTCCATTGCGCTGATGGCGCCTTGCTGCAGCGCTGTGCGTGCGCGGCCAATCATGCTGCGCACGCTGATGCCGTCGATTTTCTCCAGCAAAATTCCGAAGGTGTGTTCGATCTGCACCACGCCATGGGCATGGACGATATACGGCACCGCATCGACCGACCTGATCATTTGATACTCCTGGAAGATCATGGCTTTGCGCTCATCGATCCGCTCCTGCAGCGTCGGTGCGTCTGCAACGGTGGCGGGGTCGCACAGTGTCGGTGGGATCGGCCATTGCGGGTCCGTGCACAACAAGGCCTTGAAGATGAAGTCGCGGCCGCAATGTTGCCCGCCCTGCCAGAGATCTTCGGCCAGCCGAACCGCGTAGGTCGAGGCGGAGGCGCCGGTGCCGATGGTTGGCAGTGTGTGCAGCGTTGCTGCAGTGCCTGCGTTCCCGCTTTCCAGCGTCACCTGGAGAAAACCAGTGTCTACATCCACGGCGCCGGGCTTCAACGCCGAGAGCTTCTGAATCAAGTCCGGGCGTTCGGATCGGCTGGTCAGCGATTTCACCAGACGCGGGCTCAGCACGACGTGCTGCCGGGCATGACGCATCTCGCTGACCAGACGCCGTGCGTTGCGCAAGTTCTGGAATGCGTCATTGCTGTCGGCGCCCGCAAGAGCCGATGTGCGCGCCGGCGTCTCCAGCAGGCAGGCCCAGGTCGGTGAGCCGGGCTGCGGGCCCAGACGGGGGCTGCGGCCGGTGACAGGCGTCGTTGGCGAGTCGCTACTGGATGAGGACCAGGTGTGCGGTGCCAACGCTGCCTGCAGGCGGGGCACCACGACCTCCAGGCGCGTATTTTCATCGGCGAGCACGCCGGTGGTGCTTCTTCGTTTTTCCAGCAGGTTGAGTGGATGGTCTGCGACGGGATGGGGCGGGGTGTGCTGCTCGGGCGCCTGTGCAGTTTCGGGCGCATCGCGCTCTGCGTCTGCGCGCAGCGCCGTGGAAGGGAGAGTGACGTTGCCGGAGATCTGTTTCATGGTCGAGGCCAGTGTGGTCAACGATCAGGGGAGGTGGCTCTGGCGGTTCGCTTGCAACACACGGCATGCGGCAGCTGGCGTGAGCCCGTTGCAACCAGGAGCCACTCAGCGGCGATGTCGGCTGCGTCACCGGCATCATCATTGAGGCAGTGGTGCATGCGTAGTGAGCAATGCACGAAGCGGTGCAGGCGTGGGCGAAGTTGCGCCAGTGCTGCGTGTCTTGGCATCCGGGGCGGCGGGATCGCGCCGGCGGGTGTGGCCGACGCGCAATGTCAACACGATCGCCAGCCACCCGGCTCGTTCGCCTGCAGCGACGCACTGGTGCCGGCTGGAACGCGTGCGCGCTTTGGCAAGCGCAGCGCCGCTTGATTCGTGTTCGGCAATGGTTTTTCGGCCGGATGCGTCATGCCCGATCACGCTGGGGAACAATGGCGCGCACCGAAAGCGGAGAGGTGACCATGCAACCGTTAGCGTTGACATCCGCCACGCGCAGAGGCGCCAGGCGCGAGCAGCAAGAGGACGCGACCGTGGCAGATGCCGGCCCGTCTGCACCGGCCAGCGACCCGCACGCCAATACGCAGCTGGCCCAGAGCCTGCCGCGGCGGCCGGTCCGTGAGGCGCCGCTGAGGGCGCCTGGCACGCCGCGTGGCGTCCACCTCGCCAATCTAGGGCGAACGATGGCTTATGTGGGCGCCGCCGGGTCCGCACTCTGCGGAGGGTTTGCGGCACTCCAGGCACCCGCCGCGGCGGCATACGGCTATCTCAACGATGATCAGTATTACAAGAATCTTGCTGTGGTGAGTAGCTGCCAGGCAGTGGGAGCGCTGGCCGCATTCTTGGGGATGAGGCTGGCCGATGTGATGGCCGCTCGTTACGTGGAGGCGCAAGCTCGGTGGTACGACGTGCCGACCAAGGCGCAGCGGGCAAGCGAGTTGGGAACAACCGAGGCCTGCCTGGATCAGGCGGTCGACATGGTGACCAGATTGGACGCCGACCATCCTGGTCCTGCCATGGACGAAGGCGAGCGGCTGGCATTGGCCAGGGATCTGCTGAACCTCATCATGGTAGAACGTTCCCGTCTGCCGCCAGACCTATGGCGAGCAGCGAGCAGCACTGACAACAACAGCGATGCGTACGGTCTGGTCGCCCGGCTCCTGCAGGCCGCCAGAGCCCGTGCAGCGGAAGAGGCGTCCACGTCGTCGGCAGATTGAGCGCGCCTGCCTGCAAGATACCCGGGCGCGGCCCGCAATCGCCGGGCAGTGCTGCTTTGGGATTACACCGGCGCCGACTTGAGAATGCCCGACAAACTCTCGCGCAGGATCAGCTGCAGATGCATGCGGTTGAGTTCCATGCCGCTGGTCATCACGCTGTGCAGGCCGCCGCACATGGCGGCAACGGCGAACACGCGGGCCTGGAATTCCTGTTCGCTGCTGGCGGTGTCGGTGTGGCCGCGGAGCAGACGCTTGAGCAATGCGCTGAGGTGTTCGATCAGCGATGCGCTCTGCCGGCGCATGAAGGCGGCCAGCACCGGGTCGCGTAGCGTGGCCAGGTGCAGCTCCAGGTCGATGCGGGTGCGCTTGATGTTGATTTCCTGCAGCAGCCAGTCTTCGAGCAGGCCGGCGATGAAGTCCACCACGTGCACATTGGCCGGGCGTTCCACCAGCCACATCTGACGGATGGCGCGCATGTAATTGCGCTCGAGCAATGCGCGCACCAGCGCGTCCTTGTCTTCGAAGCGCTGCAGCAGGCTGCCGCATGACAGACGGGTGCGTTCGGCGATGAGTTCGAAGCTGGTGGCCGAAAGGCCGATCTCGTCGATGCAGCGTTCGGCCGCATCCAATACGTCGTCTACCAGGAGCTCTTCGCGCTGTTTTGCGGTGCGCAGCTGAAGGACGTTGGACATGGGCGAGCGAGGTGTCGGGGGCCTGCAGTATACCGAGCCAGGGTTACGCATCCGTTGGAGCGGCGCTGGTCTGTGCTATGGCGCATGGTTCTTGCAGCGTGTGCGATGTGCGGGCTCATGCATGACACCGGTGGCGCGGCCGCGCACGGCCGCAGGCATGGTCGACCAGCTGTTCACGGCGGCTGTGCGACACGTGGTGCCGACGTGATGCAGGAGATGGGTGTGAGTGAGAACAGTGCGGTTGCGGGGGTGTCGGCGCAGTGGCCGGCGCGCTTGTGGGTGGTGCGGCATGGGCAAAGCGCGGGCAACGTGGCGCGCGATGTGGCCGAATCCAATGGCGCGACGTTGATCGACCTGGAGCATCGCGATGCGGACGTGCCGCTCTCGGAACTGGGCGAGCGCCAGGCCGAGGCATTGGGCGCGTGGATGGCTGGGCTGCCCGAACACGAGCGGCCGAGCTTGATCCTGAGTTCCACCTACGTGCGCGCGCGACAAACCGCCGCTGCGGTGGCACGTGCGCTCGGCCAGCCGGCCGATGCGGTCAGCGTGGACGAGCGGCTGCGCGAGAAGGAATTCGGCGTGCTCGACCGCTACACCACGGCCGGTATCCTGGCGACGTTTCCGGCGCTGGCCGAGCAACGCAAGCTGGTGGGCAAGTTCTATTTTCGCCCGCCTGGTGGCGAGAGTTGGTGCGATGTGATCTTTCGGTTGCGCAGCATCGTGGGCGACCTGCAGCGCAATCATGTGGGTGCGCGTGTGCTGATCGTGGGGCACCAGGTCATCGTCAACTGCTTCCGTTACCTGATCGAGCGGATGGACGAGGCCACCATCCTGGCCATCGACCGCGAAGGCGATGTGCCGAACTGTGGCGTCACCGAATATGCGGCCGCGGCCGATGGGCAATCGCTGCAATTGGTGCGCACCAAGTTCGTGCCGCCAGAGCTGGCCGACGAGCCGGTGACCACCGAATCCGACCGCCCGGCCGGAGCGCGCTGATGGCCGCCGCACGCCTTCGCACGCTGACCGCTGCCGCACTGCGTGCGATGCCGCTGCCATCGCCCGGCGGCGACAAGGAGCAGCGGGGGCGCGTGTTGGTGGTCGGTGGGTCGATGCGCGTGCCCGGTGCGGCGTTGCTGGCCGGGGAAGCTGCATTGCGCGCGGGCGCCGGCAAATTGCAGATCGCCACCGCTGCCAGCGTGGCGCCGGCGATGGCCCTGGCGGTGCCCGAGGCATTGGTGCTGGGGCTGGGGCAGAACGGGCAGGGCGAGATTACGCGCGGGCATCGTGCGTTGGACGCGGCGCTGGCCGCCTGCGACGCGGCCGTGATCGGGCCGGGCATGGCCTCGACGACGACGACAACGGCGCTGGTCAAGCTGGCCGCTGCCAAGGCGGTCTGTACCTTGGTGCTGGACGCCGGTGCGTTAGTGCGCAGCTTGCGTGCGCCGCCCGGGCGCCCATTCGTGCTGACGCCGCATGCCGGCGAAATGGCAACCCTCGCCGGCGATGACAAGGCCGCGGTGGAAGCGGCGCCCGGCGAGTACGCGCTGACCTTCGCGCGGAAGATGCGCAGCGTGGTGATCGTCAAGGGCGCGGACAGTTTCATCGCCGGGCCGGACGGTGCGTTGTGGGTGCATCGCGGCGGTGTGCCCGGGCTGGGCACCTCGGGTTCGGGCGACACCTTGGCCGGGTTGATTGCAGGTTTCGCTGCGCGGGGCAGCGACGCGTTGACCGCGGCGTTATGGGGCGTGTTCGTGCATGCGGCTGTTGGCAAACAGCTCGCAAAGCGGATCGGCACGGTGGGATTTTTGGCGCGCGAGATTCCGCCGGAAGTGCCAGGCGTCCTGGATCGTTTGTCGCGTAGGTGATCAAGCCCTTTTCCAGACGGCAGAGGTGCATGTTGGCGCTGCAGCTGAGCCCCTCTCCCGCCGGGAGAGGGGTTGGGGTGAGGGTACGACAACTGGGATTGGTGCAGATTGAAGTCTTATTCCTCGCTGTTTGTGATGCATCAAGCGCTGCCGGCACCGCCATCTGCGCCCGTACCCTCATCCGGCGCTGCGCCACCTTCTCACCCATGAAGGGGGGCAATGTCCCGCCGGGAGAAAGGAATGCTTGTGCTGCAGCCAAGCCCCCCTGCTGATGGAAGAACCAATGAATGCCACACCGCGTTGCGCTTGCGCTCGTTTTTCGTGCGATGTTGCGGCGCGTTGGTCGGTTAGGCTTGCGCGATCTACCTGGGAGGGTGCGCGGTGAAGCGAGCGATGACGTGGTCGGTGGTGGGAATGCTGGGGATGCTGGGCACGGTGAGCAGCGCGAGCGCCGCAACGGCAGCCGTGGCACACGCGGCGGCTGCAGCAGCGCCAGATGCAACCTCGCCAGCGACGCGCAGCGCTGGCGCATTGCGCATCTACACCAGCTCCCAAGGCGCCACGCAACAGATGCGCGCCAGCACGGCGGCCGCGCCTGTCGCCGGCCATGCATTGACCGAAAAAGAAAACTCCATCTTCGTCAATCCGCAGCGGCAGTTTCAGCAGGTACTGGGTATTGGTGGTGCGATCACCGATTCCAGCGCAGAGACCTTTGCCAAGCTGCCCAAGCGTACGCAACGTGCGTTGCTCACGGCCTACTACGATCCGCAGCAGGGCATCGGCTACACGCTGGCGCGTACCACCATCCATAGCTCGGATTTCAGCAGCGGCAGCTACACCTACATCAAGGAGGGCGACGCGGCGCTGAAGAGTTTTTCGGTCAAGCACGATGCCAAGTACCGCATCCCGATGTTGCGCCAGGCCATTGCGGCGGCCGGCGGCAAGCTCACCACGTTCGCCAGCCCGTGGAGTGCGCCGGCCTTCATGAAAGACAGCAAGACCATGCTCAAGGGCGGCAAGCTATTGCCCGAGTACGCGCAGGCCTGGGCAAGCTACTACACGCGGTTTATCGCGGCCTACGAAAAAGCGGGCATCCCCATCTGGGGCATCAGCCTGCAGAACGAGCCGATGGCGGTGCAGACCTGGGAGTCGATGCTGTTTTCGGCCGAAGACGAACGCGACTTCCTGAAGAATCATCTTGGGCCCACCATGGCCAGCGCCGGCTACGGCGATCGCAAGATCATCGTGTGGGACCACAACCGCGACATGATGGTGCACCGCGCGCATGTGATCTTCGATGATCCGGAGGCGGCAAAATATGCGTGGGGCATGGGCTTCCACTGGTACGAAACCTGGGCCGGATTCGAGCCGATGGTGGAGAACGTGGCGGCAGTGGCGCAGGCCTACCCGGACAAGCACCTGCTGTTGACCGAAGCGGCGGTGGAAAAGTTCGACCCGGCCAAGTTGCAGTACTGGCCCAATGGCGAACGCTACGGCACGGCCATCATCAACGACCTCAATCATGGCGCAGTGGGCTGGACGGACTGGAACATTCTGCTCGACCAACAGGGCGGGCCGAACCATGTAGGCAATTACTGCTTTGCGCCGGTGCATGCCGATACGCGCACCGGCGAGGTGACCTATACGCCGAGCTATTGGTATATCGGCCACTTTTCCAAATTCATCCGGCCGGGCGCACGGCGGGTCAGCGCGGCCAGCAGCCGCAGCAATCTGGCGACCACCGCGTTTGTCAACACCGATGGCAGCCTGGCCATGGTGGTCATGAATGCCAGCGACGTGGCGATTGCCTACAACCTGTATGTGGGCGAAGCATCCAGCACGTTGGAAATTCCCGCGCACGCGATCCAGACGGTGGTAATGGCGCAGTAGGCGAATCGACGCAATGGGTCGAGCTGTGGTCTGGCGCAGCCGCATTCGCGAGGTGTCCGCTTCTGCCGACGGCAGAAGGCGTCTGCTGATGGCAGCCTGATGCACCGGCGAGGACAGATGCTGCGCTGCGCTTATTCGCCATCTACGGCCAGCGCTGCGTGGATCAGCGCGAGGTGGCTCAAGCCTTGCGGTACGTTGCCCAGGGCGGCGCCAGTGCTGGTGTCCAGCATCTCGGACATCAGTGCGACATCGTTGCCCAGCTGTTCCAGCAACTGTTCGAACAAGCGCCTGGCTTCGGCACGCTCGCCGAGCAGCCCATAAGCTTCGACCAGCCAGAACGAGCAGGCGATAAATGCTCCTTCGCGTTGTTGCATGCCGCTGTAGCGGTGCAGCAATGCGTCGCTGCCGAGTTCTGCGGCAATGGCATCGCGGGTGGCGATCATGCGCTCGCGGCGCGGCCCGCCCAGCCCAAAGCGCGAGGCCAACAGCAGGCTTGCGTCCAGGTCGTCGGTGTCCGCGTAAAAGGTGTATGCCTGCTTGGCGTCGGACCAGCAGTGCATGTCGATCCACTCCAGAATCCGCGCCTGTTCGCGCTCCCAGCGTGGCAGCATCGCGGTGGAGAGGTGGCCGGCCTTGGCCAGCTCGCTGGCGCGGCGCAGCGCCAGCCAGCATTCCACTTTGGACATGGTGTAGTGTTGGGCGGTTTCCAGTTCCCAGAAGCCTGCGTCCTTGCGCATCCAGGTGTCTGCGCATTCGTTGCCGAGCTCGAACAACTGACGTGCGGTTTCCTGGTCCAGGATGTGGCCTGCATCGAGGAAGCGCGCGGCCATTTCGAAGATATCTCCGTACAGGCACAGCTGCAGCTGGGTGTTGGCGGTGTTGCCCACGCGCACCGGGCGCGTGTTGCGATAGCCGGGAATGTCGATCACGCGTTCGTCGGGCACCAACGCGCCATCCAGGGTGTAGCAGGGGCGCACGCCGGGCCGGTGCTGGCGGATGGTGCGCATCAACCAGCTAAACGCAGCCTTGGCATCGGCCAATGCACCCACGCGCAGGAAGGCCTTGGTGGTGTAGGCGGCATCGCGGACCCAGGCATAGCGGTAATCCCAATTGCCGTTTGCGCCAATCTGTTCCGGCAATGACGTGGTGACTGCAGCAGCGATGGCGCCGGTAGGCGAAAACCACAGGAACTTGAGCGCCAGCGCAGAGCGCACGACCGCATCGCGGTAACTCTTGTCGTAAGACAGGTTGCCGCTCCACTCGCGCCACTCCTGGTCGCTGCGCTCGATGCGCCCACCGATGTCTTCCAGCGCGGGCACTGGCAGCGCATCTTCTTCGGCGGCCAGCAGTGCTACGACCTGGGTGTCGCCTGCGTGGATCGCCAGCGTCACGTGCACGCCGCGGTCATCGCACCGCACTAGCTGCGCTGCATTCTCGTCGTAGCGCAACATGGTCATGAGCGAACCGACGTGATGCACACGTCCGTTCGGCGTCTCGCTTTGCCAGGGGGTGGCTTCTCCGGCACGTGTGCCGGGCCGGTAGATCAGGTCGAAGACAACGCGGCCTTCGATGCCTTCGATGCGTCGCGCAAGTTCCGACCACGGCAGCCGGCCGGCTTCGCCGCTGTTGAGTGACTCGGTCAGGCGTGCGCTGCCGGTGGCGGTGCTGAAGGTCGTTTCGAGAATATTGCTGCCATCGCGGTAGTTGCGCTGCACGTGCTGCAGCTGTTGCGGCGTAAGGGCGAAATAGCCGCCTTCGCCTGCATCCAACAGGCGATCGAACAACGGCGGCGAGTCCATCTTCGGCACGCACCACCAATCGATGCTGCCGTCTGCACCGCATAACGCCACCGAGCGCCCGTCACCGATCGCCGCATAAGCGGCGATCGGCAAGGCGCCGGTGGCATCGCGTCGAAACTCAGCGCCGGGATGGCTCAAGACAGCAACAGGCCGCCAGTGGCACCGAACACTTCGCCGGTGGCGTAGCTCGATTCCTGCGATGCAAGAATCACATACAGCGGCGCCATTTCCACCGGCTGGCCAGCGCGCTTGAGCGGCGTTTCAGAGCCGAAATCGGGAATCTTTTCCGGCGGCTGACCACCGCTGGGCTGCAGCGGCGTCCACACCGGTCCAGGCGCGACTGCGTTGACGCGAATCCCCTTCTCGGCGATCTGCTGCGCCAGCCCCTTGGTGAAGTTGACGATGGCCGCCTTGGTGGAAGCGTAGTCGAGCAGCGTAGGCGAGGGCTGATACGACTGGATCGAACCGGTATTGATGATGGAGGCACCCGGCGGCAAATGCGGGATGGCCGCCTTGCACAGCCAAAACATCGCATAGACGTTGGTCTTGTAGGTGGCGTCGAACTGCTCGGTCGTGATGTCCGCGATGTCTTTCACGGCGGTCTGTTTACCCGCGATGTTGACCAGTACATCCAGTCCGCCAAGCTCTTTCACCGCCCGATCCACGAGTTGGGTACAAAATTCCTCGTTCTTGAGATCGCCCGGAACGCTGATGGCTTTGCGCCCTTCTGCCTGGATCAGTTGCACGACTTCGGCTGCGTCCTGTTCCTCTTCCGGCAGGTAATTGAGCACGATATCGGCACCTTCGCGTGCAAATGCGATGGCGGTGGCGCGCCCGATCCCGGAATCTGCGCCGGTGATCAGGGCCTTGCGACCCTGCAAGCGACCAAAGCCCTTGTAGCTCTGCTCGCCATGGTCTGCCTTGGGCTGCAGTTCGTGGACGGTGCCCGGCGCTTGCTGGGTTTGTTCCGGAAATTGCGGTTGCGGGAACTGGGTCAACGGGTTCTGCATTTCGTACTGATTCTTGGTGCTGGACATGCACACGCTCCTGCATTGGGGGAAGGGCAGGCACGCAGTCGTCGTGCGTACCGATGACGACCAGTGTGGAAAGCGGGGCGATGCGTATCGGTGAACGAAAGTTGTGCATCGTGTGAATACGTGACCGCGGTGCATGCAGTGCCATCGCCCCGGAGACGTCGCATTCAGAAACTGACGCAAGACAAACGCACGCGTTGCGCAGGAGTCGACGACGCTGGCACAGCTGGCTGTACGGCAGCGTTGATCGAGCGCGGTGCATGCGGTTTGCGCATGCGGACCCACGACTGAGGCAATTAGCCAGGGCCACTCCAGGGGCAGCTGACCAAATGTAGCGAACGTTCGGTGGAGCCGCGCAGACACCTCATTTCCTGCGGGATACATCCCTGCAGGATCATCCGGGCGCTACATCTCGCAACGGCGTTGGATCATTGCAGCTGGGCCGACATCGAATACGGCCGCTGCGCCGGGTCGGTGGCCCATCGCGGATTCGGTGTCGCCTGCATGCGGAAACGCAGCTCGCCGCCAGCCTGGATTTCCTCGTGTGTCACATAAGCGCGGGTCAGCGGTTTGCCGTTGAGCGTGGCGCTGCCGACGTAGCTGCGTGCATCGCTCACGCCTTCGGCGATGATCGAGAAACGATTGCCATTGGGCAGGTTGAGCGTGGCACGCGGCAGGAACGGGCGGCCGATGACGTACTGGTTGCTGCCGGGCGCCACCGGGTAGAAGCCCAGCGTGGTGAACACGTACCAGGCCGACATCTGGCCGAGATCGTCGTTGCCGGCCAGGCCCTCGGGCCCGGCGTGATACTGGCTGCGCATGATCTGGGTCAGGCGCGCCTGCGTGCGCCACGGTTGGCCGGCATACGCATACAGATAGGCAACGTGATGGCTGGGTTCGTTGCCGTGCGCGTACCAGCCGATCAGGCCGGTGATGTCTTCCATGTGCTCGAAGATCTTCGGGTCCACCTTGGCATCGAACACCGCATCCAGCCGGGCAAGCAAGTTGTCGTCGCCGCCATGCGCGGCAGCCAGCCCGGCCACGTCCTGCGGCACGTACCAGGAGTATTGCCACGCATTGCCTTCGGTGTAGTCGCTGCCGTAGCCACTGGCAGATGGGTCGAATGGCTCGCGGAAGTTGCCGGCGCGGGTGCGCGCGCGCATGTAGCCGGTGGCCGGGTCGAAGGCATGCTTCCAGTTGCCTGCGCGCTTGTTGAATTCTGCAGCGATGGCGGGCTTGCCGAGCTTGTCGGCCATGCGCGCGATGGTCCAGTCGTCGAAGGCATATTCCAGCGTCTTGGAGGCGGCTTCGCCTTCTTCGTCGATGGGCACGTAGCCCAGCTCGCGGTATTGCGCAATGCCATCGTACGGGCCGTAGTTGGCGCTGGCGACCATGGCCTGCAGGGCTTCCTCTGCGTCGAAGCCGCCGATGCCTTTCATGTACGCGTCGGCAATCACCGGGACGGCGTGGTAGCCGATCATGCACCAGGTTTCCAGGCCATGGAATGCCCATATCGGCAGGATGCCGTAGGCGCTTTCGCGACGCGAGGCGAGCAGGGAATTGACCACGTCGCTGCTGCGTTGCGCCGGCTGCACCAGGGTGAGCAGCGGATGCAAGGCGCGGTAGGTGTCCCACAGCGAGAAGGTGGAGTAGTTGGTCCAGCCATTTGCCTGATGCACCGCATTGTCCGGCCCGCGGTAGCGGCCGTCGCTGTCCATGAACAGCGTTGGCCCCAGCAGGGTGTGATAGAGCGCGGTGTAGAGCTGGGTGCGTTGTTGCGTGGTGCCTTGTGCATCGATCGCCGACAGCGCCTGCGTCCATTGCGCACGTGCATCGGTGCGTACGCGATCGAAATCGAAGCCAGGCACTTCGGCGGCGAGGTTGGCGATGGCGCCGGCCTCGCTGACCGGCGAGAGCGCCACCTTCACCACCAGCGGTGTGCCGTCATTGGCCACGTCGAACACACCGACCAGTTGCCGGCCTTCGATCTGCGCGCGCTGCGCAGGATTCTTTTCGCCCGGTGGTGGGAAACCCTTGTATGGGATGTCCTGCTCGGTGTCATGCAGTTGCGTGGCAGTGAGCGGACGCGAGAAGCGCATGGCGAAATACAGCTGCCGGCCGGGCGCCCAGCCGCGTGTTTCGCGAAAGCCGGTCACCGTGCCATCGCTGCGCACCCGCAGCCGCGACCACTGCACCTTGCCGGGGTAGTCGTACAGGCTGGTGCGCAGGTCGATGAGCACATGCGCCGGCGTGCCTTTGGGAAACTGATAGCGATGCACGCCCACGCGCGCGCTGGCGGTGAGTTCGGCGCGGATGTTGCGGTCTTTCAAGGTCACTGCGTAATAGCCGGGCTGCGCCTGTTCGCTGGCGTGGTCGAACTGCGCGGTATAGCCGCTGCCCGGCTTGCTGGCGTCGCCGCGTTCGAGCTTGATGTCGCCGGCCTGCGGCATCAGCAGGATGTCGCCCAGATCCGAATGCCCGGAGCCGGAAAAATGCGTATGCGAGAACCCGACGATGGTGGTGTCGCTATGCCGATAGCCAGCTGCCCAGCCGTAGGCGTCCTTGCGCGGCTTGATTTGCGTATCCGGGCTCAGCTGCACCATGCCGAACGGCACCGTGGCACCTGGATAGGTATGGCCTTCGCCACCGGTGCCAATGAACGGGTCCACTGCGTCGAAGGCAGTTGCAGGCGTACGCGGCGCCGCGTTGCCGAACACTGCGACGACGGCGGCAAGCAATGCCAGCCAACGAGCCCGACGTGGGGCGATCAAGCGAGACGACATGCCAAGTGCTCCAGGCGGATGCAGCGCCGGACCGTAGCACAGCTGAGCGGGCGCGCTACAGGTGAGAGGATGCGATGGCCATCGTGGTCATGGTTGGGTTCGCTGAGCAGGCGCGCGTGATCGATGTGGTTGCTTGGGCACGCACCGCGGCACATCTGGCGGCTGTCGTGCTGCATGGACGTTAGTCTGTGTTCTCCGCGTGGTCCGCGTTAGGCAATCGCCGGCGAGAACGCGCAACGGTCGCCAACGCAGTCGCACACCGCAGCCATTTCCCTGCGCCGTGACGCCAGCACCGCCAAACCCGCCACTGCTGCAGCGGCGGCACCGATCAACACCTTGTCGCGGGGAGAGCGTGCGCGCAATCCGGGGCGCCGCCGGTCGCCACCGTCGATGCCGCGGCAATGCCAGGTGCTTGCCCGATGCCGCTGGACACGCCGCAAATCACCACGTGGGCAGGAGGGGGGCGATGCATGCGATCTCTCCACGAAAACGAGCAGGCATGCTTGATCGCCGTACGTGAGAACGGTGCGGCGCTTTGTGTACCGCAGCGTGAAGCTGAACTGGTCGGCTGGCGCCATGGGCGACGAAGGCGTGGCGCTGAAATCTGCTGCAGGCGCCCGCATATTGCGTTGATGGATTTGTTCAACGCTCCCATCGCACCGCTGCAGGTGCTGCACGACCAGCAAGGTGGCGTGCGCTATTGGCCGCAGCTGTTGCCGCCCGCACTGGCGCAGGCCGCGTTCGACGCACTGCGCGAGGGCGCCGATTGGCGCAGCCAGCGCCGCGAAATGTACGAACGGGTGGTGGAGGTGCCGCGCCTGCTGGCCTCGTATCGGTTGGATGAAACATGGCCTGCGGGATTGCCGCTGCAGCGCTTGCTCGATGCGGTGCAGGCGGTGCTCCCGGCGCCGCATAACGCGGCGGGCTTGAATCTGTACCGCGATGGGCGCGACAGCGTGGCAATGCATCACGACGCATTGCACACACTGGTGGCACCGCATCCGATCGCGCTGCTGTCGCTGGGTGCACCGCGCCGGATGCAACTGCGCGCCAAGGACGGCAACGCGCGGGCGGTTGCGCTAGAGCTGGCACCGGGGAGCCTGCTGGCGATGAGCCACGCTTCGCAACACACGCACGCGCACGGCATTGCCAAAACCACGGGCGCGGTGGGCGAGCGCATCAGCGTGGTGTTTCGCGTGCGCCCGGCCCAGCGCATGGCGGCCGGGCAGCATGGGCCACATTGGCAGCCCGTGCGGTCGTAGTGCCCAGGCTTGGGCTCGATTGATCGGGCAGCTCACAAAACGCCTGTGCAGTTGTCGGACGCGCACAAGGGTTACTTTGCGCGGGATGCAACATGCGGATCCTGCGTTTGCCATGCGCGGTCTGCACCTGGCGGATGATTGCTTGCCGGGTGTATCGGCCGCGCCGGATTCCCCACGCCGAACGCGTGCGGTCTTCACCAGCTGCAAGCGCCTGACCGGCCGCAGCACGCGCTCGCGTACGCTTGCCCGGTGTCTGCACGCTGTCGCGGCGATGCGTGACCATTTCGGGTGATTGCCATTGCCATCACCACTGCCCATGCTTGCATGTGATCCCCTAGCCGCGTCGCCCCTCCATGTCTTTGGACCAGACCCGCCACCATCAGATGTTTCCCGAGCTGGACGCGGGCCAGCTGTCGATCACCCGGCGATTTGCCAGCGGGCCGGCGCAACGGTTCGGCGCGGGCGATCCCGTGTTCGAGGTTGGCGATGCCCACGCGCCGGTGTGGGTGGTGCTGGAGGGCGCCATCGAAGTGGTGCGCCGCGACGGACTGGGCAACGAAAAGCCGATCACCCGGCACACGCCCGGCCAGTTCACCGGCGAGGTGAGTCAGCTGGCCGGGCGCGCGTCGCTGGCGGCCGGACGTGCCGGGCCGGACGGCTGCCTGGCGCTGCCCTTCGATACCGCGCATCTGCGCGCGCTGATGATCAGTTCGGCCGAAGTGGGCGAAGTGGTGATGCGTGCGTTGATCCTGCGCCGCGTCGGGCTGATCGAGGGCGATGCTTCCGGTTCGGTGCTGATCGGCGAGCCGAACGATCCGCATCTGACCCGTCTGCAGGGATTTTTGACCCGCAACGGCTACCCCAACACGGTGATGGATGTCTCCGACGACGACGGCCGCGCGTTGGTGGAGCGCCTGGGCATCCAGGAACACGATCTGCCGGTGATGGTGTGCCCCAGCGGGCGGGTGCTGCGCCAGCCCAGCGACGCCGAAGCCGCGCATTGCCTGGGCATGACGCCGGACATCGACCCGGACAAACGTTACGACGTGGCGATTGTGGGCGCCGGCCCTGCCGGCCTGGCGACGGCGGTGTATGCCGCATCCGAAGGCTTGTCGGTGCTGGTGCTGGACCAGCGCGCCATCGGCGGGCAGGCCGGTGCGTCGGCGCGCATCGAAAATTATCTCGGCTTTCCCACCGGCATTTCCGGGCAGGCGCTGGCCGGGCGCGCGTACAACCAGGCGCTGAAATTCGGCGCGGAACTGGCGATTCCGATCGAGGCGGCCACGCTGGAATGCGGCCGCGACGATGGCGCGCTAAAGCTGGATCTGGCCGATGGCAAACAAGTGCTGGCCAGCACGGTGGTGATCGCCTCGGGTGCGCGCTACCGGCGCCCGGAGATCGAGGGCCTGGATCGCTTCGAAGGCCACGGTGTGTCCTACTGGGCCTCGCCGGTGGAAGCGCGCCTGTGCGAAGGCGGCGTGGTGGCGCTGGTGGGCGGCGGCAATTCTGCAGGGCAGGCGGTGGCGTTCCTGGCGCCGCGGGTCAAGGAACTGCACCTGATCATTCGCGGCGACGGGCTGGAAAGCTCGATGTCGCAATACCTCATCGAACGTATCGCCGCGTTGCCGAACGTGCAGCTGCACACCGGCACCGAAGTGGCCGCGCTGGAAGGCGACCCCGAGCGCGGCTTGCAGGCCGCGGTGTTGCGCACGCGCAAGGACGGTGCAACCGCGCGCGTGGAGTTGCGGCACCTGTTCCTGTTCGTCGGCGCAGACCCCAACACCGGTTGGCTGCAGGACTGCGTGGACACCGACAAGCGCGGCTTCGTCATGACCGGCACCGCGCGTGGCGACGGCGTACCGGCGTGCCTGCCGCTGGAAACCAATCGCCCTGGCGTATTCGCCATCGGCGATGTGCGTGCGGGCTCGGTCAAGCGCGTGGCCGCCGCAGTGGGCGAGGGCGCCGCCGTGGTTGCGCAGATCCATCAGTACCTCGCACATCAGGCCAACCCGGTGCCGGTCTCCGAACTTGCCAGCGCCAGCCAGGAGTCCACCAGCGCATGAGCCAACACTGCCGCCATACCGATCAAATCCATGCGGTCACACCCAGTGCGCGCGGCTGCGAAGAGTGCCTGGCCATCGACAGCGTCTGGGTGCATCTGCGCCTGTGCCGCAGTTGCGGCCATGTGGGGTGTTGCGACGACTCGCCCAACCGACATGCCACCGCGCATCACCATGCCACCGGCCATCCCATCATCGAAGGCTACGACCCGCCCGAAGGCTGGGGCTGGTGCTATGTGGATGAAGTGGAGGTGGAGCTGCCGGATCAGACGCCGCAGCTGGGGCCGATTCCGCGGTATGTGTGAGTGGCGCCGCGTGGTGTTCGGCGGTCGCTGGTGGCTTGCGAGGCGGTGTCGGGATCGGGATCGGGATCGGGAATCGGGAATCGGGAATCGGGAATCGGGATTGGGGAATCGTAAGAGCGGTTTCCGCGCGTTCGATTGCCGCTGGTTGGGACGTTGTGCGCTTGCGCCTGCGTGTTGCGCTTGCTGGTTGGCGCGCAGATTTGCGTCGTTCGTGCGCACACCCGCACGCTCACTGCGGCCAATGCACCTTCGGTAGTTCTCCGATCTGGGGTCTGGCGAACAGATAGCCTTGCTGCAGGTGGATGCCCAGGTCGCGCAGGGTGCGGTATTCGTCGGGTTGTTCGATGCCCTCGGCGATGACGGCAATGCCGAGTTCTTCGCACATGCGGGTGACATGGCGCACGATGGCCTGGCGGCTGCGGTCGGTGTCGATCCCGCGGACCAGGGCGATGTCCAGCTTGAGCAGATCCGGCTGGAACTCGGCCAGCAGGCCGAGCCCGGCGTAGCCGGCGCCGAAGTCGTCGATGGCGGTCTTCATGCCACGCGCCTGATAGGTGCGCAAGATACCGAGCAGATGCGCCGGATCGGTGAGATGTTCCTGCTCGCTGACCTCGAAGATGATGGCGTCGAGCGGCCAACCGTGTTGCGCGGTGGCCGATAGCGTGGCGCGCAGGCAATGCTCGGGGTTATAGACCGCGTTGGGCATGAAGTTGATCGACAGCAGCGCCGGCAGGCCAATCTGCGCAGCGCATTCGATGGCCTTGATGCGGCAGGCCTGGTCGAATGCGTAGCGATTGCGCTCATCCACTGCGGCCAGGATGCTGCCGGCCGACTCGCCGTTGATGCCGCGCACCAGCGCCTCGCCTGCGTAGATGCTGCGGGTGGACACGTCCACGATCGGCTGGAAGGCCATGGTGATCGCGGTGGGGAAGTCTTGGCCGTCGCGGCAGGCGTTGCAGACAGGAAGTGTGGTCATGGCGTTGGGTCATCGAACGGCGTAGGTGCAGCCTAGACCTATCGGCCGCGATCGCGCAGCATTGAGCCTGAATCACTCATGGCGGTGTCCTCACCTGTCGGCAGTCGGGCTCGGCGATACTAGGCGCATCGCTCGCATCGGATGCCCCATGGCCGCTCTCACCGAACGCTATGCCCTGGCCGTGGACTACGCGCGTATCGCGCACGCCGGGCAGGTGCGCAAGGGCACGCAGGTGCCCTACCTGAGTCATTTGCTGGGCGTCTCGACGCTGGTGCTGGAATGCGGCGGCGATGAGGAACAAGCCATCGCCGGCCTGCTGCACGATGTGGTGGAAGACTGCGGCGGCGGGCACGAGGCCTCGATCCGCGCACAGTTCGGCGATGCGGTGGCCGATATCGTGATGGCGTGCACCGATGCCACTGCCGAAGACAAGGCCGAGGTGGACAACAGCCAGCGCGCACGCAAACGCGATTGGCGCGAGCGCAAGCAGGCCTATCTTGCGCACCTGCGCAAGACGCCCGAGCGCGCGCTGCTGGTGTCCGGCTGCGACAAGCTCTATAACGCGCGCAGCATCGTGCAGGACCTGGAAAATCCTGCGGTCGGTCAGGACATCTTCAATGTGTTTACCGCCGGGCGCGAAGGCACGTTGTGGTATTACG
Source organism: Xanthomonas phaseoli pv. dieffenbachiae (assembly GCF_008639345.1). NCBI lineage: Bacteria > Pseudomonadati > Pseudomonadota > Gammaproteobacteria > Lysobacterales > Lysobacteraceae > Xanthomonas > Xanthomonas phaseoli. The sequence continues at coordinate 1,197,788 of NZ_CP041380.1, forward strand.
CCGCGCTGGAAGAGGTCTTCCGTACCCGCAATGCCGCCACCGCGCGGCTGTTCAGTGGCGTGGTGAGGCGCATGCATGCCCTGGCCGACACCGGCGAGCAGGTGTCGCCGGCGCATGCGCTAGGTTAAGCGCCGCATAGAGAGGGCGGTACGCGCCTCAGGCACGAGCGGCTCACGCCAGGCAGCGGCAGCGACCACACAAGATGTGACTGCTACGCGCTGTCCACATCCATCTGACGAATGCGCCCCCGTGCCTCGTTGGCCACTGCATGCCATCTGCAGCGCCTGGCACCTCAGGTGTTGCCTGCGCTCGATCAGCATCGCTGACACCGGCTGCATGCCGCGCACGCTAGGCTGGCGTCTTGTCGATCTCTGGTTTCGGTAGTCATGTCAAACGCGACGTCTTCCACTGGCCTGGTGCGCGTGCGCGTGCGCGGCGCGCGCGAGCACAACCTCAAGAACGTGGATGTGGACATCCCCCGCGATGCGCTGGTGGTGTTTACCGGCATTTCCGGCTCGGGCAAGTCGTCGTTGGCGTTCGGCACCATTTTTGCCGAGGCGCAGCGGCGCTATCTGGATTCGATCTCGCCGTATGCGCGGCGGCTGATCGACCAGGTCGGTGTGCCGGAGGTGGATTCCATCGATGGCCTGCCACCGGCGGTGGCCCTGCAGCAGGCGCGCGGCGCGCCCAGCGCACGCTCGTCGGTGGGCAGCGTCACCACCATCTCCAACTCGTTGCGCATGCTGTATTCGCGTGCCGGCCAGTACCCGCCGGGGCAGGAGATCATCTACGCCGACGGTTTTTCGCCGAACACGCCCGCGGGAGCATGCCCGACCTGCCACGGCCTGGGGCGCATCTATGACGCCACCGAAGCGACCATGGTGCCGGACCGAAGCCTGAGCATTCGCGAGCGCGCGGTCGCCGCCTGGCCGGGCGCATGGCATGGGCAGAACCAACGCGACATCCTCACCACGCTGGGCCATGACGTGGATGTGCCATGGCACACGCTGCCGAAGAAGACCCGCGACTGGATCCTGTTTAGCGACGAACAGCCGGTGGTGCCGGTCTATGCCGGTTACAACTTGGCCGAGGTCAAGCGCGCACTCAAGCGCAAGGAAGAGCCCAGCTACATGGGCACCTTCACCAGTGCGCGGCGTTATGTGCTGCACACCTTCGCCACCACGCAAAGCGCGCAGATGAAAAAGCGCGTGGCGCAGTATTTGCTCAGCACGCAATGCCCGCAGTGCGACGGCAAGCGCCTGCGCCGCGAGGCCTTGTCGGTCACCTTTGCCGGGCTGGATATCGGGGAGCTGTCGCGGCGCCCGCTGGACGAGGTGGCCGAGCTGCTGCGCCCCGCCGCCGAAGCCACGCCCTCCAACAGTACGCGCAAGGGTGCGCGCCAGCATCCGGAACAGGTGATCGCCGCGCAACGCATCGCCGCGGATCTGCGCGCGCGCATTGCCGTCGTACAGGCGCTGGGTCTGGGCTATCTCAGCCTGGAGCGCAGCACGCCGACCTTGTCGCCGGGCGAGTTGCAACGGCTGCGGCTGGCCACGCAGATCCGCTCGCAGTTGTTCGGCGTGGTGTACGTGATGGACGAACCATCGGCCGGCTTGCATCCCGCCGATGCGCAGGCGCTGCTGGGTGCGTTGGATCAACTCAAGGCGGCCGGAAACTCGGTCTTCGTGGTCGAACACGAAGTGGACGTGATCCGCCATGCAGACTGGATCGTGGATGTCGGCCCGGCAGCCGGCGTGCAGGGCGGGCAGGTGCTCTACAGCGGCCCGCCCGCAGGATTGGAGCAGGTGCAGGCCTCGTCCACGCGGCGCTATCTGTTCGGCGCACCGCCGCAGGTGCATCGCCATGCGCGCGTGGCAAGCGCTTGGCTGCAGCTGCGCGGCATCACCCGCAACAACGTCCGTGCGCTGGATGTGGACCTGCCGTTGGGTGTCTTCACCACCGTGACCGGTGTGTCCGGCTCGGGCAAATCGTCGTTGGTGAGCCAGGCGCTGGTGGAACTGCTGGCCGCCCATCTGGGGCAGGCGCAGGCAGAGGACGAAGACGCCTTGGATCCGCTGGAGCGCGGCACGCAGGTGCCGTTGGGCGGTGCGATTGTCGCCGGGTTGGATCAGGTGCGCCGGCTGGTGCGCGTGGATCAAAAGCCCATCGGCCGCACCCCGCGCTCCAATCTGGCCACCTACACCGGCCTGTTCGACCCGGTGCGCAAGCTGTTTGCGGCCACGTCGGCCGCACGCCGGCGCCGTTATGACCCGGGGCAATTCTCCTTCAACGTCGCCAAGGGCCGCTGTGCCACCTGCGAGGGCGAAGGCTCGGTGTACGTGGAATTGCTGTTCATGCCCAGCGTCTACGCACCGTGCCCCACCTGCCACGGCGCACGCTATAACGCCAAGACGTTGGAGATTGCGCTACGCGGTCGCAACATCGCGCAGGTGCTGGAAATGACGGTGGATCAGGCAGCCGGTTTCTTCGCCGACGATGCCAGCGTGCTGCGCCCGTTGCAGGTGTTGCGCGAAGTGGGGCTGGGCTATCTGCGTCTTGGTCAGCCGGCCACCGAGCTATCCGGTGGCGAAGCGCAGCGCATCAAGCTGGCGACCGAGCTGCAACGCGCGCAGCGACGCGACACCGTCTACGTGCTGGACGAGCCGACCACCGGCCTGCATCCGTCCGACGTGGATACCTTGATGGGCCAACTGCAAGGGCTGGTCGACGCAGGCAACACGGTGATCGTGGTCGAACACGATATGCGCGTGGCCGCCAGCAGCGACTGGGTGCTGGAGATGGGGCCGGGCGCGGGTGACGCTGGCGGCAACGTGGTTGTCGCAGGCACGCCGGCTGCGGTAGCTCAATATGTCAAGAGCCGAACAGCTGCATTTCTTGCGCCGTTGATCGTTTAGGCGACGCACGTCGCAACTGATCGATACGGTCGGAATTTCAGTGCGCCACGTTTCGCCATCGCGCGCGGCGCTTCGCATTCGACATTCCGCGCGATGCTCAGCGCACTACTTTAGGGGGTGAGCAGCGGGACGTTGAATGCCCGACGTGTCCGCAGCGATACATTCTGACGGATGTCATTTCTTCTGGGAGGCAGGACGATATGCGCTTAATCACAGCAAGGCAACAGCGTCACGCTCGGGGCGTGAGCGTGTTCAATTGCGTGCACACCCTGAGTTTGCCAGCGCCCGCGTGAGCTCGCGTTTCTGGCGGGCTCGCCGTCTGGCCTGAACTGGCAATGCGTCGGTGCGCCAAGTGAGGGCCTGGGCGTTGCCCGCGCCCATCGAGTGTTTCCGATCAAGCCGAATGGATTGCCTACGCATGCTCCGCGCACTGTCAGGCATCCGTGGGCCTGTCTTGATCGGGAATGCACATCTGCGGTACTTCACGCCGTGTGAGGCGTCGCCCTGCAGACGTCGCGCCGAGCATCCCATTTTTTTGGATAGTTCGATGACCACATCACACTCCATCGCTTCCTCAAGTGCGTCTCGGTCGCTGCCGGCACCAGATTCGGTAGACACGTCGGTGCCGACCACAGTCTCACCGCGGCCGCCTTTCCCTGAGTCTCCGGCGCATGCGCCGGGCGCCTTGCCGGTAAGGCGACGCGCATCCAGCACCTCAACCACCGCGGTCCGCCTGCGCAGTTCCCCGTCGCAGCACGGCCGACGTGCCAGCGTGCAGCTCGACGGCGCCTCCGCGTCGGATCGCGAGGTCGCTCGCATAATTGACGCTTGTCTTGCGCGTCGGCCGGCGATCCAGAGCGAATCGGCGCTAGGCGGCGGTGGACGTCTGCTGCGCTATGTGGCCGACCCCAAGGATCCGCGGATGCCACGCAACGAGGCGTTCTTCACCACAACGCCAGGTTTACTGATCGCAGGGTTGACCGTGCATCCGGACGTCGAACGCCGCACCGGCACGGCGCCGACCGCCGACCAGATCGCCAGCCAGCTTGCCGAGCCGCCGATTGGTCTGCTGACCGGTATCTGGCAGGCGACCGATGGTCAGTGTTTCACCTGTCGTGCTAACCAGCTGCATCGCGCCGATGCGCGTGGGCGCTGGGTACCGGTTCCGCTGCCCGCCGCGTGCGGTGCAGCTGCCGATATCCGCATGCTCGGCCTGCAGGCCGATGGCGCTGTGTATCTGCAGGCGGGTGCTCACTGCTGGCGCGCCGGCAGTGAGCAGATATCCGTCAGCGTCGACGATCTACCGGACGGCGCCGTGCTTCGTTTCGATGCCGATGGCAGGCCATGCCTGCTGCATGATGGCCTGTTCCGGCGTTGCGATGAGGATATGCCCGACCGGATGGTGGAGTTGTTGCGTCCGGTGCCTGGCGGCCCAGCCTTCGAGCCGACGCCTGCGGTGCCGGTCGATGTGCTGCCGCTGCCGCATCCTGACGCCGGCACCGCGTTGATGCTCGATGACAAGGGGCGCGTGTATGAGGCGGATCTGCGCGGAACCGGGCCGATCGCTGCACGGCGCCTGACCTTGCCGGATCGGCCGGAGCGCTCACAGGGATGGGCGGTCACGTCCATCGGGCTTGCCACCGACAACGGTGTGCATCTTGTGCTGGAAGACAGAACCGGGCACCGCATCGCGTTGCAACGGCCGGCAGGACAAGCGAGATTCCAGCCGGCGTTCATGCTCGACCGTCCGCTTCTGCTGATGCGCAGCGAAGGGCTGCAGCTGCCCGCCGATGAGGCGATACAGTCGCCGGTGGTGCTGGATGGACATGCCCGGCTGGGGCATTTGGACGGGGTGCTGCACTACTCGCCCGCGCCAGACCAGCCATGGGAGCGGCTAAAGCTTGCCGATGGCGCTCCACTCACCGGCGTTGTCTCGTTGCATACCGGAGCGCGTGGCTTCGTCGACCGTCGGCCAGTGTTTGCGTTGCTGGCTTCGCCGCCGCAACTGGTCGACATCACGCTTCCCGGGCGGACCACCTGGCTGGCGGCCGATGCGGTGCCCACCACGCCTTCCGGTGGGCCGCTCATCGTGGTGCCGGATGTAGTGGAGGTGCGCTGCAAGCCAATCGCCCATTTCGACGAAGAGCTTGTCCAGGCGGCAGTGCATGCAGATCGCAGCGCGGTAGTGATGACGGCGTCGGGAACGTTGCTCAAGGTGGATGCGGAAGGCAACCGCGGCAGCATCCCCCCGCTGCAACGCCCGCTGGCAATCGCGGTCGGGTTGGACGATGTGCTGTATGCGTTAGACCACCCTCACCAAGGGCCTGTGCAGCTATACCGGCTTGCAGAACACGGGCAGTGGGATGCGGTGCAGATCACCTTGCCAAAGACGCTACCGCCACCGCGTGGGCTGCGCAGTACGCGTACCGGGCGACTCCAGGTGCAGTTGGGCGCGCGCTGGCACGCCGTGTTGCCAGCAATGACGGCTGCAGATGGCACCCTCCTGGCGGCACGCGTTGCCGCGTCTCCGTCACTCGAGGAAGTCGCCGCTGCCAGTACCCAGTCCGGTACCAATGCCCACATAAACCAGCAGCAGGCAAGTCGGATCAGTACGCCCGACCACGACGCGGCGATCAGCACGACCTTGCTGGGCACCACGTCCACCGATCCGTTAAGTTTGAGCTCGAATGTGCAGGTCCTGGTCGAGAGTGGTCGCGCTCAGGCCACCGCGCTCGCGCAAGTGATGACAGACATAGTCGGAGGTGCTGTGCGCACGCTGGCCGGATGGACCGGCGTGACACAGCCACCCACACCGCAGCAACAGCGACTTGCCGGCGTCCGCCAGGAGGCGATGCAGGCCCAGTCGCTTGCGCTGGAACTGTTCGAGAGTTTGCCTGTCCTGGCCGAGGTGCGTATTGCCGCTGCGGCGTCTGAGCGCCAACCGGTTGATGGGCTTTCGGCTGAACAGAATGCGCGCCTGGTGGCCTTGCGCGAAACGGCCTTGACCGGGCTGTTGCGCGATCTGCGCAAGATCGGATTCCGCGATGGCGCGCTGGCCGCCGATTTTTCCATGGCGGACGGGGCCTCCATCCAGCGGACAAGTTCGACTCCCAGCTATCGCGTCGCCGAACTTTGGCGGCGGGCGCGTTCTGCGGTCACTCGCGCTGTGGTGCAGAAGGATGATGACCTGATGCCCTCATTTGACCGTTGCATCGCTGCGCTGGCCGGTGGCGCAGCGCTACATCCGCAGGCACTGAGCGACATCGAGCATGCGCTGCTTGCCGAGTTGCGTGAGGTCGTCCATCGACTCAAGACCGCCAAGGTCGCTTTGCCGGCCCAGAAGGAGCAAGCCGCCAACGCAGCCGATGCGCCCAATGCGCTGCGCAGCGCCTGCCTGCTCGCAGGCTTGGTTGAGTACGACGCGCTGCTGGGCGTTCACGACGCGCAGGCGCTGGAGGCAGCCGACGCCAGGCGGCAGCAGTCCGGGTTGCATGCGCTGGCCAAGCTGGGGCTGTCGTCCTGGCGCGAACTGGAGGCATTCGATGACGTGGTGTCGACCTTTCGGCAAGAGGTCACTACTCCCGGCAGCGCCCGCCAGCTGCAGCTGCTCAAGAGTCTTGGTCTGCCGCAGGGGAGCGCCCCAGATGAAATGGCATCGCGCATGATCGATGTGCTGCAGGACCTGTTCAATCGCAGCACCTTCTTCTCGACTCGGGTGCGCTCGGCCGAGCTGCGCGGCTCGCTGGGGTCGGTGCAATGGATGCATGTAAATCCGATCAATGTCGGTATGGGAGGGGAGGCCATCCACGCGCTGGGCGTCGAGCGCATCGGCGATTCGAAGGACGGCGACGCGGGCTTGGTGGCCTTCTTCGTGCGCCACGCAAAAGCGACCGCGTCCGCAACCGCAGGCCTGAGCATTGATCTTGAACCGGGCCCGGGGACCGGCGGACATGTGTATGTGGACGCCCCGGGGCAAACAGTGTCTGCAACCTGGGGCGGCGCGGCCAATCTAGGCGTGGGGGGGACCTATCAACATGGCGTGGGCGCGGCAGTCATCCTGTCGCCGGACACCATCCCCGAATTTGCCAGACTGTTGTTCGACCGGTACGCCGGCGATACCACCTGCCTGTTACGTGCAGGTGTGAATGATGGGGCGATCGGCCTGGATCTGTTTGAAACCAACATCAACGCGTCGCTCAACGTCAACCTGGCTGTGAATCCCCTGGCAGTCAGGCATCCCTTCGGCGCGAAACAGCCCACCGCACAGGGCGCAGCCACCGGCAGTCCGCGCAGCGCGATTACGGTGTCGGTGCCGGTCGGCATGACGGCGCAGATCGGGGTGCAATGGAGCCAGATGGAATTGCATCTGGACCACGCCTGGCAAGACATCATCGGCCTGGAATTCCAGGGTCGCATCGGCATTAATGCCGAGGTCAATGCCGGCATCAATTCAGGTGGCACATTGACTTCGGTACTTGGACGCAATTTCAAACGGCTGGTCAATGCCGTCACCGGTGCCGGCACGCTGCAGCTGGCCGGTGTGCGAGTGGCGTCTAGCGACGTGCAGTTGCCAACCAACGCAATACTGGACGATACGCGCACCGGCCCGTTATTGGGCACTGCCAGCTACAAGCGCACCCTGGATACGAATGCCGCGCAGCCGGTGACGCGGCATCGATGGGACACGTTGCGCGCACGGCTCACGGCCGTTTTTCCAGAAAGCAGCGCCGAACTGAGCGCGATGGAGTATCCGTCCACGCCGGAAGAGCGCAGTGTCGTGCTGCGCAAGGCGCTCGAACGTATCCAGGGTCCCGACGCGCTGGCCATCGAAGCTGGCGCGGCACTCGGCGGAGCAGCCCTGGCGCGACAGCGGACGCTCGCCGCGCAAGCGACTAGTGCCGCGGCGGCATCGCTGTGGAAAGGCGGTACGGCGGCCGAGCGCGCGGCAGTGGTCGACATGCTGCATCAGCTGCGGCAGGAGGACGCTGCAGCCATCCAGCAGCGGGCGCGCGTGATTCCCGGCGCCCGCGTAGAGATCAACATGTTCGGACGCGAATCGCTCGACGCGGTAATCAGTCATGCCATCGGCCACTGCGCGCTGGGCGAGAAGATGCGCGACGTTGCCGAGATACGACGCAAGATTCCCGGGCTGGATGAGGCGTTGCGCAGATTCAAGGACATCCCGTATGTCAATCAGGTTCGTTTCGTGTTTGAGATGCGGCCGCAGGCGATGGTGGCGATCAACGACGCCCTAGCCGCCAGGCAGCATGCGCAGTCAGCAGCTGCACTGGGATTGCCGGTGTCCAGCGACGGGATGTCCTGGCAGGACGTTCTGGTTGCCGCGCAGCAATCGCCGGATCTGTACCGGCTTGCGGCCATCGCCGTTCACAATACCGACGAAAATCCGGTCACCAGTCGTGTCGGTCTGCCGCTGCTCAATGTGGTGTCGACGGCGGTCGCCTCGCACCAGTTGTTCGAGGCGGAGATTCAGTTCCGTTACGGGTTGTACGACCGCATCGAAGGGGCGGAAGTCCTCGAAGCCGGTGCGCGTGCGCTGCGCCGCCCCCTGGACCGTCTGCAGCAGGCCGGCGTGCAGGCGCTTGGGCAACCTCAGCGTGCGCAAGTGCCGCAACCGGGCAGGGTCTCCCCGCGGGCCGAGCGCCCAGGGTTACAGGAGGCGCGCGAGCTTGCATTTGAACGGCATCTGCAGACGGGCACGCCGCCGGAGGGTCCTCATCTACGCGCGTTGACGCGCGAATTGGCACGCCTGGAAGAACAAACGCTTGGAGTTGATGCGCAGCGCCGCAACTGCGCTGCGCTGATGGAGGCAGTGGGGCTCGCACAGGCCAAGGCAGGCGAACGCATCGACCGCTTGTTGGCCAGACTTGCGCCAACAGGCCAGGACATCACCGAAGCGGCGATCGCGCCGTGGAGCTTGCGCCAAGCGCTTGCGTCGTTGCACGCCTGCAGGGAGGTGGTGACACAGGCCGAGCATGCGCTTGACCAGGCGCACGGTCGCCTAAATCACCTGATGGCCGGGCGCAGCGCAATGGAGGAGATTGCGGTAGCTCAGCATGCGTTCGAATTACTGCGGCAGGCTGCACAAAGTGAGTCGTCACTGATTGCAGCGATCGACTACCTTCTGCGCCAGACTGCAGAGGCGTATGACGCGCAAGAGGCGCAACTGCAGGACCTGGACGACAGGTTGAACGACCTGTTGCAGCGTCTGGCGGATCTGCAGCGCGTGTCTGAGCTAGAGCGTCAGTCTATCGAACATGCCGAGCGCGATGCCGACATCCGACGCCAAGCGCTGCGGGTATTGCGCATGCATGCCACGAGCACCGATGCGTTGGCGAACGACACCGCCAGCGAGGATGAGGCAGTGCGGGTACTCGAAGAGGCGCAAACGAAACTGAGCAGGGTCCAGCAGCAATCGGCAGAGACACGCGATCGCATCGTTGCGCTGATGTCGTTAGCGCACGGCGTGCGCGCCAGGCTGGCTGAAGAATCAGATGCGTTAGGCGACATCGATGCACAGACACGTGCAGCACGGCAAACCATGACACGTGCGCACGACCTCGGTGAAAAGGCGCGGGCTGCCATGCTGGCGATGTTGGGCGCACCCTTCGGCGACGATGCCGCGCCAGCGGCCGATGCCGGCGATGACATCACCCTGGCCGATGAGCAATGAGCCTGATGCGCCGGGCACGCTTGAATGCCGTCCTGACCGCGCAGGCGTACGCGCGATGCGCGGGCGCGCTGCATGACAGGAGGGCGCGAGACCGGCGGCGGGGCGCTGCGGGTTGGAGCGTCAACCAGGCGCGTGTAGCCGAGGATGATCGCGACGTAGCGATTATATAGATAGACCGTACCGATGGCCTGCGCAGCACGCTGGTCATCGCAGTGTGCATCAGCGCAGCTGTTCAAAACTGGCCGACACAACCGGTAGCGTCGGGCGGCCGTGTCACCCACATATCGAACAGCTCCCGCTCCAAGGTCGGCGGTGTGGCCGGAGTAGCTCAGCGGCTCACCGGGCGCCAGCAGCGCCAGGTCGGCACGGCGCCCGGCTGCTACCTGGGGTCTGCAGCGCTCGGATAGCGGGTGGGCGCAGGTGCAGCGCTCCGCGGCCTGCGGCAGGCCGAGGTTTGTCATTCGGTGGCGTTCTTCGCCACTGGTCGCGCAACAGACCTGATAAGTGGCCGAAACCGCGTGCGCAACACAAAGGACCTGCAGACCGAACTACGGCATCAGTTCGATACACGGGTGGTGGAAGCCGTAGCGGCGGTGGTCGATTCGGAAAACGGCACTGGTCAGCAATTGCGGCGCGCATGCGCCCGAAGCATTGGATGCGCTTTACCGGCAGCTGGAAGACACCCTGGTGCAGCTGTTGCGCCTGCATGTGTGCAGGGGCCGCGGAATGTCGGCCGACGATTCGACCAAATCCTGCGCTTGCGACCAACCGGCCTGAAAGCGTCGGCCAACAACGAGTTGGTCTTGAGGCGGCTGTTGCCTGCCAGATCACCATAGCTGTGGTCACGGTGCGCATAGGTGCTAGCGAGACATCAGGCAAGAAGAAGTCCGCGCGACGCTGATGCGGCGACTGGCATGTACTGCACCGCTCACACTCGACGCTGCACCGCTCCGATAACACGATGGGCCCAGTGCACCGAATGCATTGGGCCCATCGTCGTGACCCATGAGAGCAGCGGCAACGTGGCTGCGTTTTCGTAACCCGTCTTATCGCTGCGCCATGCATTCATACAGGCGCAACGTGCCACGCAGGTCAGTCCGCCATCACCTTGTCCGGTGTCATCGGTGTGCTGCGGATGCGCTTGCCGGTCGCGTGGAAGATGGCGTTGCAGATTGCCGCAGAAACGCCGACCAGGCCGATTTCGCCAACGCCTTTCGCCCCCAGGCTGCTGACGACACGGTCGTCTTCGTCCGCGAAGATCACGTCGATGTCGTGGATGTCGGCGTTGGCGGAGACGTGATACAGCGCCAGGTCGTGATTCATGAAGCGGCCGAAGCGATGGTCCGATTGGGTGTGCTCGTGCAGCGCCTGGCCAATGCCCCAAACCACGCCACCCACGATCTGGCTGCGTGCGGTGATCGGATTGAGGATGCGCCCGGCGGCAACGGCGCTGACCACGCGGGTGACCCGCACCGTGCCCAGTTCTTCGTCCACCCGCACCTCCACAAAAACGGCGCCGTGCGTGGCACGGGTGTATTTGCGTTGCTTGAGTACGTTCGGCAGCAGCAGGAACTTATCTTCGATCTGTTCCAGCCCTGCAGTGCGCAGCAGGTCGGTCAAGGCGATGGCGCTGCCGGCATCGGCCCGCAATGCCAGCTTGCCGTCGGCAAAGACCACATCGTCAGGCTTGGCTTTTGCGAAGCGCGATTCGGGCAGCGCCTGTGCCAGCCGTAGTAACCGGCCACGCAGCTTGCCGCACACGCCATCCACCGCCGAGCCCACCGTGGTGACGTGCGAGGAGCCGCCTTCGATCGGCGCGACCGGCAAGGTGGAGTCGCCAAGTTGAAACGTCACCCGCTCCAATGGCAGGCCCAGCGCTTCGGCAGCGATCATCGCCATCACCGTGTAGGTGCCGGTGCCGATATCGCTGGCCGCGCTGCTGACCACCAAACGGCCGTCGGCATGCAGCGCCGCATGTGCGCGCGCGAACATCTGCATCGCATCCCATTGCCCGGTGGCCATGCCCCAGCCCACCCACTCGCTGCCTTCCTTGCGCGCGCGTGGTTGCAGGGGTCGTTGCGCCCAACCGAAGCGCTCTGCCCCTTGCTCGTAACACTGGCGCAGCGCCTTGGTGGAGTAGGGCTTGTCGTCGGCCGGATTGACCTCGGCGTAATTCTTCAGGCGCAGTGCCAACGGATCGATGCCGACCTCATAGGCCAACTCGTCCATCGCCACTTCCAGCGCATGCACACCGTGCGCGGCGCCGGGTGCACGCATGTCGATCGGGCTGTATTGGTCCAGGCTCACCAGCTTGTAGCCCAGGTGCACGTTGTCGCAGGCATACAACTGCCCGCTCCAGTTGACCACCACCTCCACGTAGTCTTCGATGCGCGAGGTTTCGGCGATGGCTTCATGCCAGACCGAGCGCAAGGTGCCATCGCGGTCTGCGCCGAGCTTGAGCCGCTGCAGCGTTTCCGGGCGGTGGCCGAAGGTGAACATCTGTTGCCGCGTCAGCACCACACGGACCGAGCGATCCAGCAGGATCGACGCCATCACCGCCAGCGGCAGTTGATACTGCGGGCGCAGCCCCGAGCCGAACGCGCCCCCCACATATGGGTTGCGCACGGTCACCTTGCGCTTGCTCAGCCCAAACACATGCGACACATACCAACGGCTGTTCTGCGAGCCCTGGGTTTTGTCGTAAATGGTGAAGTGGCCGTCGGCATCGCGGATCACGGTGGACGCGAACAACTCCATCGGGTTGTGGTGCTCGACGCCCCTGTAGTAGTCGGCCTGTACCTGGCAGGCGGCATTGTCGAAGGCGCTCTGTGGATCGCCCTTGTCCTTGGGCGGCGGCGAAAATCCGGCCTTCAGCGGCCTGGGCGTGTGCGCACGGTCCAGGTTGGTCATCAGGTTGGTGTCGTGCGGGTCCTGCAGCAGCTCCACTTCCACCAGGTGCGCGGCATGGCGCGCCGCTTCGAAGGTCTCGGCGACCACCAGCGCGATGGGCTGGCCGCTGTACAGGATCTTGTTGTCGTACAACGGACGGAAGGGCGAACCGGCCGGCGCCGTCATGTCCTTGTAGAACAGGTCCATGCCGCGCATGTGCGGGCGGTTTTCGTGGGTGACGATCTCCAGCACGCCGGGAACTGCGCGTGCCGCATCCAGATGGAAGGCAACGATTTCACCCTTGGCAATGCTGCTGTTGACCACCACGCCATAGGCCAGGTCTGGCACCGGCCATTCGGCGGCATAACGCGCCTGGCCGGTCACCTTTGCGCGTCCGTCGATGCGCGTGACGCCGGTGCCGGTGGGGCGGTAGCCGGTGCCATTGTCGGCAACCGGTGGGGTCAGCTCGCTGTCGGACAGGTCGGTGCTACGTGCGTTCATGGCGATTCCTCCAGCGCACCGGTGCGCCCGCGGTTGTCGATGGTGCCTTCGCGCGCAACGCTCAATGCGAGCACGATGGCGCGGCGTGCCAGCGGCAGCTTGAAGGCGTTTTCGCCCTGCGGTTGCGTACCCTGCAGCAGCGCATCGGCCAGACGGCCGAAGGTGTCGGCATTGGCCGGCTGGCCAACCAGCTGTGCCTCTGCCTCGGCATTGCGCCAGGGTTTGTGCGCCACGCCGCCTAGTGCCACACGCACCTGGCGAATGCTGCCGTCCTCGGCCAGATCCAGGGCCGCTGCCACCGACACCAGCGCGAACGCATAGGAGAGGCGCTCGCGGATCTTGAGGTAGGCACTGTGCGCGACAAAGCGCTGCGCATCGGGCAGGTCGATATGCACGATCAGTTCGTCCGGCGCCAAGGTGCTATCCAGTTCCGGGTGATCGCCAGGCAGGCGGTGGAACTGCGCGAATGGAATATCGCGCTCGCCTTTGGCGCCCTGCACATGCACCACGGCATCCAGCGCCGCCAATGCCACGCACATGTCCGATGGGTGCGTGGCGATGCAATGCGCGCTGGTGCCGAGAATGGCGTTGTATTTGGTCAGCCCGCCAATGGCCGAGCAGCCGGTGCCCGGATCGCGTTTGTTGCAGGGGGTGGCATGGTCGTAGAAATACATGCAGCGCGTGCGCTGCAGCAGGTTGCCGCCATTGCTGGCCATGTTGCGAATCTGCGGCGAGGCGCCGGCTAGAATCGCCGCGCTCAACAACGGGTACCGCGTCTCCACCTCTGGGTGATACGCGGTGTCGGCATTGCGTGCCAGCGCGCCCAGGCGCAGGCCGCCGTCGGGCTGGGTGCTGATGCTGTCCAGCGGCAGCCGATTGATGTCCACCAGGCTGCTGGGGCGCATCAGCTGCAGTTTCATCAGGTCGGTCAGATTGGTGCCGCCGGCGATGAAGCGTACCGGTGCCTCGGAGGGCACCGGCTGCGCGTCGCCGCTGCGCGCTGCCATAGCGCCGAGTGCGGCATCGACGGTGTCCGGGCGTGTGTAGGTGAGCGGAATCATGCCGGCACCGTCCCGGGCGTCCACGGAGTGGCCGCGCTGTCGCTGCTGTCGCTGGGCTTGCCCATCACTTCCATCACGGCATCGGTGATCTGCGGATAGGCACCGCAACGGCAGATATTGCCGCTCATCAGTTCACGCACCTGATCGCGATCGTGCGCTTTGCCTTCGTTGATCAGGCCCACCGCCGAGCACAGCTGCCCAGGGGTGCAGTACCCGCACTGAAATGCGTCGTTGGCGATGAAGGCGCGTTGCAGCGGATGCAGTGCATCGCCATCGGCCAGCCCTTCGACGGTGGTGATGTCGGCACCGTCCTGCATGACGGCCAGGGTCAGGCAGCTGTTGATGCGGCGGCCATCGACCAGCACCGTGCAAGCGCCGCACTGGCCGTGGTCGCAACCCTTCTTGGTGCCGGTGAGGTCGAGGCGGTCGCGCAGCAGGTCGAGCAGGCTCACCCAGGCTTCGAGTTGCAAGTGATAAGGCTGACCGTTGATGCGCAGGTTGACCGGGTAGGTCGGCGCACTGGTGGTGGCAGTGGCCGGCGCCGTGTCATGGGAAGTGGCGGGTGTGGCAGTCATGCGAACCCCGTGGCGATGGCTGAGGAGAAGGACCACCACCTTGACGGCGCTGTGGTCAACGCAAAGTGACCACGGCTGCGATTGGCACCGATGCGGCGCGGCGTACGCGCATTCAGGAGCGGCGTCGTGACCGCTGCACGCTCGCGCCTGCATGGCGCGCGTGCGCAGGCGGGCATCGCGTGGAGTGCCACATGCTGCGCTGAATTCGTCAGCTTCCCGCGCGCGTCAATGCGGCGGTGTCCCAGCTGTTGCGACGTGCCGCCGTTATCCTGGCGGCATGAAGACGAGGTGGCAGCAATGAGCCGGCGTGGTGGCAGTGCGGATCTTCCCTTGCATGGAGGTCGCGTTCCGCGGTGGTTGGGTGAGCGGATGACACGGCTTGGCGCAGTGATGTGCGAGGCGATCGTGCACAGCTATGGGCGCGATGAATTGTTGCGGCGGCTTGCGCACCCGTTCTGGTTTCAGTCGTTCGGTGCGGTCATGGGCATGGACTGGCACTCGTCCGGCATTACCACCAGCGTGATCGGCGCACTCAAGCGCGGGTTGACGCCGCTGGCCGGCGAACTGGGCATTCATGTGTGTGGCGGGCGCGGCCGGCATTCGCGCGCCACGCCGTCCGAATTGTTGGCAGTGGGCGATGCGGTCGGGCTGGACGGCGCCGCGTTGGCGCAGGCCAGCCGCCTGGTCGCCAAGGTGGACAGCGCTGCCGTGCAGGACGGCTTCGATCTGTACCTGCATGGCTTCATCGTCAGCGACGATGGCCGCTGGGTGGTGGTGCAACAAGGCATGCACGGGCAGCGCAAGCAGGCGCGCCGGTATCACTGGCTCTCCGAAGGACTGAGCAGCTTTGTGGATGCGCCGCATGCGGCCATCGATGGCGCGCATCAAGGCAATATCGTCAATCTCGCCGACCACCGCGCCGCTGCCTCGCGCGATGCGCAGTTGGAGCTGCTGCGCAGCACAGCGCCGGACCGGCTGGCCCGCCAATGGCAACGGATTGCGGATGTGGAGGCGCCTGGCGCGGCGCTTGCGGCGCAAGGTCCGCTCACCGGCGATCTATTCGCCGGGCACGCCTGGGGCCCGGCACAACAACCGCATCTGTGCATGCCCGACCATCATGACGTGCGCAGCGAAAACGTGATCACACGACGGCTGCACGCCAGCCTGGCCGCCGCCGCCGAAGCCGGGCCGCGCGATTTCACCGCGTTGCTGCAGGTGCCCGGCGTGGGAGCGCGCACGTTGCGCTCGCTGGCGATGGTGGCCGAGGTGATGCATGGCACGCCATGCCGTTTCAGCGACCCGGCACGCTTTTCGCTTGCGCATGGCGGTAAGGACCGGCAACCGTTCCCGGTGCCCACACGCGTGCTCGATCACACCATCGGCGTACTCAAGCAGGCGATGCAGCAGGCCAAGCTGGGCAACGACGAACGCTTGCAGGCGATTGCGCGGCTGGATGCACAGGCGCGTCGGCTCGAAGCCAGTGCACAAGGGCCGACGGTGGAAAACTACATCGCGCAGGAACGTCGCGAGTCGCATCGCTATGGCGGGCGCAGCGTGTTCGGCTGGGAACCGGCGCCGGAGGATGCGCACACGGCGCAGCCGACCCAAGCGCATGCAGGTCGCCGATGAGCGTGCGCGCACGTGGCAGCATGCCGGTGGCCATCGATGGACGTTGCTTCACCTATGTGTTCCCCTGCCAATGGGAAGACCATTGCAAGATCGGTTTTTCGCGTGATCCGCTGGGGCGCATCGGTAGCCTGCATCCGCGCTGGTTCGATTTTTTCGATCTGGAGCACGGGCTGCTGGTGGAAACCGAACGCGAGCGCGATGCGCGCGATCTCGAACTGCAACTGCGGCGCCCGCTGCTTGTCCACAACGCACCGGCACCGATGGCGATCCGCGCAGTGGCCGGTGGGCATACCGAATGGTTTCGGGGCGTGGGCGATGCATTGCAAGGTGCAGTCGCGCAACTGCAGCAGGGCGGGTACCGCGTGTTCGTGTTGCGCGATTGGCTGCAGGCGGCGATGGCCCAGCGTATCGATCGGCTCTACGACTGGGCTGCGGTGCAGTTGAGTGCGGACGAACTGGATGGCTTGGTCGGTCCTACGCCAGCACAACGTGCGCTGCGCGATGTACTCGATGGCTATCGCGCATTGGATTTTTCCATGCAGCAACATCTGCCCGAACACATTTGGGTTTGGTATTGCCGCAACCGCTGAGCATGTTGCCAGCATGTTGACGTGCGGGGCCTGAGCATCGCCTCAACCCTGAGGAGTGGCTTATGCAGATTGCACAACTGACATTGACCGACGCATTCAAGGTGCTGTTTTCGGTGCGCCAGGTGCAAGCCGCCGAAATGGTGATTGCACCGGGCCAGGGCGAAGGCGGGCCCGGCAATCGCCACCGTGGTGCCGATCAATGGCTGTACGTGGTGGAAGGCACCGGCGAGGCAGTGATCGAGGGGCAGACCCATGCACTGCAGGCCGGTAGCCTGATCGCCATCGAGCGCGGTGAAACCCACGCGATTCGCAATACGGGGAATACACCGCTGAAGACGGTCAATTTCTATCACCCGCCTGCCTACGATGCCCAAGGCGAACCCTTGCCAGCCGGTGAGGCATTTGATCGCTGGCGGTGGTGCCTGTCGTTGCGTGGATCGGTCACTGCGCATGCAGGACTTGGTAAGGCGGCAGGCATGCTTCAACGCCAGGTGATCACCACGCCCACTGCGCATTGACGCCATGCTTGTTACATCGAATTGCCATCCACCAACAGGGGAAGTGCCATGCCACAGGCCAAGACACGCCGCGCTGCTGCCAAGGACAAGCGCGAAGGAAAATCGGCCAGCACCCAGGCCGGTGAATATGTCAAAGAAGAAATCGACCAGGTGCGCGACGGCGCGCATGGTGTGAAAAGCACCAAGCAGGCCATTGCGATCGGCTTATCCAAGGCGCGCCGCGATGGCGTGGATGTTGCCCCGCGCAGTTCCGCGTCCAAGGCCACCAAGAAAAAAGCCGCGCAGGACAAGGCCGCGGCAACCTCCAAAAAGCCGGTGTCGCCTACGCGCTCGGCCGGTGCCAAGAAAGCCCTCAAGACCGCCAGCAAGGACACGACCGCCAAGAAGACGGTAGGCAAACAGGCATTGTCCAAACAGACCACGCGTGCCGCGAAAAAGCGCACGGCCAGCGACCGTTCGACGGCAGCAAAGAAGGCGGCAAAGACCAAGGGTCCGGCCGTACGCAAGGCCGCCGCGAAGAAAGCGGCAGCGACGCGCAAGCGTGCCGAATAAGGGGGCATGCGTTAGACAGCGACGTCGATGCTGACCGAGTTGCGACGTTTAGATCCGCTACTTGCGCACTCATGTGCCAATACTGGCGCGTTGCTGCCCAGGGTTGCTTCAGCCGTAATGACCTTGCGGTTCGTGCACATGCGTGTCTGCACGCAACCGCACGCGCGGCCGTAGCCACTGGGCGAATGCCGCTTCGCTCCACCCGCCATTGGCCAGCCCCATCATGGCAACGTATTTTTCTTCCTGCGAGGCGATGAGCTCGGCACCGTTGAGCAGCAAGAAGACCCGGTAGCACACATGGGCAGTCCGTTTGTTGCCATCCACGAACGGGTGATTGCGCGCGAGCCCATACGCCAGGCTGGCCGTCAGCTCCACCAGATCGGGCGCAGGGTCGCCATACGAAAACAGTTGTTGCGGGCGTGCAAGTGCCGAATCCAGTAGCGCTTCGTCGCGCACTCCGCTTGCACCCCCGTGTTCGCTCAATTGGCGTTCGTGGATGGCCAATGCAAGCGCATGCGTGATCCAGATCAGCATGCGCGTGTTCACTTGGCCAGCTTGTTCAGCACTTGGCGATCCTCACGCATCACCTGCTCGGCCACATCCATCTGCGCGGCCAACGTCGGGTCGAATGCGGTCAGCTTGATGCCGTCGGGCGTTTCCAGTGCATAGAGTTCGTCGCCCTTTCCAAGCCGCAGGCGGGCCAGCAGTTCCTTGGGCAGGATGACGCCGGCGGAATTGCCGATGGCGGTGATCTTGAGTTTCATGGCGGCACTCTCACGTTGGTACGAAAGTTATAACCCTGTCGTTGGCCGGTCGCAAGCGGCGTGCTGAAGCGGCTCAGCAAGGCAGTCTCGCCTGCTGCGATCGATGGGTGTACAAATGTACACCTTGTCTCCTGCTGCTGCCGCGCCCCGATGCCATCGCTTTCCCCCCAACGTGCCGCCGTGCTGGCGTTCCTACAGGAGCAGGCCCACGCAGGCGTCTCGCCCAGCCTGGCCGAGATCGCGCAGGCCTTCGGGTTTGCCTCGCGCAATGCCGCGCAAAAGCACGTGCAGGCGCTGGCCGACGCCGGTTTGATCGAGCTGCTGCCCAATCAGAAACGTGGCATCCGCATGCCGGGTGGCGCCGGTCGCGATGCATTGCTGGCCTTGCCGGTGCTGGGGCGGGTGGCCGCGGGCCTGCCGATCGGTGCGGATATCGGCCTGGAGCGTCAGCTCTGGCTGGACCGCGCGCTGTTCTCGCTGCGCCCGGATTACCTGCTGAAAGTGCAGGGCGATTCGATGATCGATGACGGCATCCTGGATGGCGACCTGGTGGGCGTCCACCGCAGCAACGAGGCGCGCGACGGGCAGATCGTGGTGGCGCGGGTGGATGGCGAAATCACCATCAAGCGCCTGGAGCGCGGCGCCGAACGGATCCGCCTGCTGCCGCGCAATCGTGCGCATGCGCCGATCGTGGTGGCGGCCGATGCCGACTTCGCGATCGAAGGGCTGTACTGCGGCCTGATCCGGCAGGGCTGAGATGAGCCAGGAGCCGGCGCGCATCAGACAGGACGGCAATGCGGCCGTGGCACTGCCGCTGGACGCCCTGCTGGCTGCGCGCACCGTCTGGCGTGCAGGCCAGGGCACGGCCACCGCCAATGGCGGTGAATCCACCGGGCATGCGGCGTTGGATGCGTTGCTGCCCGATGGCGGCTGGCCGCGGCGTGCGTTGACCGAGTTGCTGTTGCCTGCGCATGGCATCGGCGAAATCGCCTTGTTGCTGCCCACGCTGGCACGCATGACCGCCAGCAGCAGCCGGGTGGTGCTGGTCGCACCGCCGTTCATTCCTTACGCGCCGGCCTGGCAGGCAGGCGGGGTGGTGCTGGAGCATCTGGAAGTGGTGCAGGCCGAGCCGCGCGACGCGTTATGGGCGTTCGAACAATGCTTGCGCAGCGGTGCATGCGCTGCGGTACTGGGCTGGCCGCAGACTGGCGATGCGCGTGCGCTGCGCCGGGTGCAGGTGGCGGCCGATAGCGGCAATTGCTGCGCGTTCGCACTGCGCGACCGCCGTCATGCGGTGAATGCATCGCCAGCGGCCTTGCGGCTGGAATTCCTGCCCGAGCGCGATGCCTGGCAGGTGCGCAAATGCCGCGGCGGGCAGGTGCCGTCGCAGCCGTTGCGGCTGGCGCATTGAGCCGCGCGCATGTTGTGGGCCTGCATCTTGCTGCCGCAGCTGGCGCTGGACGCCGTCCTTCGGCGTCTGGAAGAGCCACAGGCGCCACTGGCGCTGGTGGAAGGCCCGGCGCAGCTGCGCAGCCTGCATTCGGTCAATGCTGCCGCTGGCGCAGCTGGGTTGAAGGCCGGCATGCGGCTATCGGCGGCGCATGCCTTGATGACCCAGGTGCGCACCATCGATTACGACGCGCAAAACGAAGCGCGCACGCAGCGCTTTCTTGCGGCCTGGGCGTATCGGCATAGTTCGCTGGTCAGCCAGCAGTGGTCGCGCGCCATCGTGCTGGAAGCCGGTGCCAGCTTTCGCCTGTTCGGTCCCTGGCCACGCTTCGAGCGCCGCCTGCGCGATGAGCTGCAGGCATTGGGCTTCCAGCACCGGCTTGCGCTGGCGCCCACGCCGCGTGCCGCGCGCGTGCTGGCCGGCCTGCGCGACGGCATGGTGGTGACGCAATTGCCGGCCCTGCACAGCACGCTCGACAAGGTGCCTGTGCGCCGTGCTGCATTGCCCGACGATGCCGGCGAGCGCCTGCAGCACATGGGCGTGCGCACGCTCGCGGCGGTGCGCGGCCTGCCGCGCGACGGGTTGCGCCGGCGGTTTGGTGCGGGCCTGCTCGATCATCTGGATCGCCTCTACGGGCAGGTCGACGACCCACTGGAGTGCTACGCGCCGCCAGACCACTTCGACCATCGCGTGGAGCTGGGCTATGAGGTGGAAACGCATCCGGCGCTGCTGTTTCCGTTGCGCCGGCTGATCGGCGACCTGTGCATGTATCTGTCCATTCGCGATGGCGGCGTGCAGCGGTTTTTGCTGCGCCTGGAGCACGAAGAAGGCGCCACCGATGTCGAGATCGGCCTGCTCACACCGGAGCGCGCGCCGACCTTGCTGTTCGAGCTGGCCCGCAACCGGCTGGAGCGTGTGGAGATTCCACGGCCGGTGGTGGCGATGCGCTTGCTGGCACGGCAACTACCACCGTTCGTGCCGGCCATGCGCGACCTGTTCGATCAGCGCGCGCAACAATCGGTGGAGTGGCCGCAACTGCGCGAGCGCCTGCGTGCACGGCTTGGCGATGACGCGGTCTATCGTGTGTTGCCGGCCGACGACCCGCGCCCGGAGCGCGCGTGGCGTCGCGCCATCGGCGATGCGGTGCGCGAAGCCGCTGCGCCGCCGCGTCCGCCGCGCCCCACCTGGTTGCTGCCGCAGCCGGTGCCGCTGCACGACCCGCACCTGCGCATCGTGTCCGGCCCGGAACGGCTGGAAAGCGGTTGGTGGGACGACGATGAAGCCCGTCGCGATTACTACGTGGTGGAGACTGCGCGCGGCCGGCGTGGCTGGGCCTTTGCCGCACCTGGCCGGGTAGATGGCTGGATGCTGCATGGGTGGTTTGCGTGAGCGCGCGCATGTTCGCGCGGTATCGGAGCAGGTACCGACTGTCTGGTGGTTGCGGCTGGGGCGCGCGTGGCCGATGCCAGGGCTGCAGGCAAGACGCAGCAGCATCTTCAATGGCGCGATCTGCTGCGCACTGCAAAAACCGTCTGGCGCAGCGCGCTGTTGAAGGCAGCCGCCCATGAGCTGGGATGACGCCATCGATGGCGTAGACCGCGACACGCCCGGCGGGCGCATGCCGCGCGCCTGGAATGTGGCCGCACGGTTGCGCGCGGCCAATGACGACATCAGCCATGCGCACGTTGCCGATGGCTTGCCCGCCTATGCCGAGCTGCACTGCCTGTCGGACTTCTCGTTCCTGCGTGGCGCCTCCAGCGCCGAACAGCTGTTCGTGCGCGCACAACACTGCGGCTACAGCGCCTTGGCCATCACCGACGAATGCTCGCTGGCCGGCATCGTGCGTGGCCTGGAAGCGTCGCGCGCCACCGGCGTGCGGCTGATCGTCGGTAGCGAATTCGCCCTGGTCGATGGCACCCGCTTCGTGCTGCTGGTGGAAGAGGCGAACGGTTATCCGCAATTGTGCGCGCTGATCACCACCGCGCGGCGCGCGGCCAGCAAGGGCGCGTATCGCTTGGGGCGGGCCGAGGTGGAAGCGCAGTTTCGTGATGTGGCGCCGGGCGTGTTTGCACTGTGGCTGCCCGGCGCGCAGCCGCAGGCAGAGCAAGGTGCCTGGTTGCAGCAGGTGTTCGGCGAGCGCGCATTTCTGGCAGTGGAATTGCATCGCGAACAGGACGATGTCGCACGCCTGCAGGTCCTGCAAGCGCTGGCGCAGCAACTGGGCATGACCGCACTGGCTAGCGGCGATGTGCATATGGCGCAGCGCCGCGAGCGCATCGTGCAAGACACCCTGACCGCCATCCGCCACACGCTGCCGCTGGCGGACTGCGGCGCGCACCTGTTTCGCAATGGCGAGCGCCATCTGCGCACCCGGCGTGCCCTGGGGAACATCTACCCGGAAGCGTTGTTGCAGGCCACGGTGGAGCTGGCGCAACGCTGCACCTTCGATATTTCCAAGATCAGCTACACCTATCCCAGAGAACTGGTGCCGGAAGGCCACACGCCCACCAGCTATCTACGCCAGCTCACCGAAGCCGGCATCCGCAAGCGCTGGCCGGGCGGCATCTCGGCCAAGGTGCGAGAGGACATCGAAAAAGAGTTGGCGCTGATCGCGCTCAAGAAGTACGAAGCTTTCTTCCTCACTGTGCAAGATGTGGTGCGCTTCGCACGCGAACAGGACATTCTCTGCCAGGGCCGTGGCTCATCGGCCAATTCGGCGGTGTGTTATGCGCTGGGCATCACCGCAGTCAATCCCGACGAGACGCGTCTGTTGATGGCGCGCTTCCTGTCCGAAAAACGCGATGAGCCGCCGGATATCGACGTGGACTTCGAACATGAACGCCGCGAGGAAGTGCTGCAGTACGTCTACAGCAAGTACGGGCGCGAACGCGCGGCGCTGGCGGCGACGGTGATCTGCTATCGCGGCAAGAGCGCGGTGCGCGATGTGGCCAAGGCCTTTGGCCTGCCGCCGGACCAGATTGCGTTGCTGGCCAATTGCTATGGCTGGGGCAATGGCGAAACACCGATGGAACAGCGCATCGAAGAAGCCGGGTTCGATCTTGCCAACCCGTTGATCAACAAGATCCTGGACGTGACAGAGCACTTGCGCGATCACCCACGGCATCTGTCCCAGCACGTGGGCGGGTTCGTCATCTCCGACGAGCCCTTGTCGCTACTGGTGCCGGTGGAAAACGCCGCGATGGCAGACCGCACCATCATCCAGTGGGACAAGGACGATCTGGAAACCATGAAGTTGCTCAAGGTCGATTGCCTGGCCCTGGGCATGCTGACCTGCATTCGCAAGACGCTGGACCTGGTGCGTGGCCACCGTCATCGCGACTATGCGTTGGCCACCTTGCCGGATGAGGATGCGGCGACCTACAAGATGATCCAGCGCGCCGATACGGTCGGCGTGTTCCAGATCGAGTCTCGTGCGCAGATGGCGATGCTGCCAAGGCTCAAACCGGCAGAGTTCTACGACCTGGTCATCGAAGTGGCGATCGTGCGCCCTGGCCCGATCCAGGGCGACATGGTGCATCCGTACCTGCAACGTCGCAAAGACAAGAGCCTGATCAACTATCCCTCCGAAGGCGTCGAGAAAATTCTCGGGCCGACATTGGGGATCCCGCTGTTCCAGGAGCAGGTCATGGAGTTGGTGATCCACGCCGGCTACGATCCTGACGAGGCCGACAAGCTACGCCGCTCGATGGCGGCCTGGCGCCGCGGTGGCGATATGGAATCGCATCGCGTGCGCATTCGTGCATTGATGGAAGGCAAAGGCTACGCCTCCAGCTTCATCGACCAGATCTTCGAACAGATCAAGGGTTTCGGTTCCTACGGTTTTCCGCAGAGTCACGCCGCCTCGTTCGCCAAACTCGTCTATGCCAGTTGCTGGCTCAAACGCCACGAGCCGGCTGCCTTCGCCTGCGGGCTGCTCAACGCGCAGCCGATGGGTTTCTATTCGGCCAGCCAGATCGTGCAGGATGCGCGCCGCGGCAGCCCCGAGCGCGAGCGTGTGGAGGTGCTGCCGGTGGATGTGTTGCACAGCGACTGGGGCAACACCCTGGTCGGTGGCCGGCCCTGGTGCAGCGACCAAGACCCAGGCGAACAACCGGCGATCCGGCTGGGCATGCGGCAGGTCGCCGGACTGTCGCAAGTGGTGGCGCAGCGCATCGTTGCCGCACGCACGCAGCGGGCGTTCGCCGATATCGGCGATCTGTGCCTGCGCGCCGCACTCGACGAAAAAGCACGCCTGGCATTGGCAGAAGCCGGCGCTCTGCAAGGCATGGTGGGCAACCGCAATGCCGCGCGCTGGGCCATGGCCGGTGTGGAGGCGCGCCGCCCCCTGTTGCCGGGCAGCCCGGAGGAGCGCCCGGTGGAGTTCGAGGCGCCGCGCGCGGGCGAAGAAATTCTTGCCGATTACCGCTCGGTCGGCCTGAGTCTGCGCCAGCATCCAATGGCGCTGCTACGGCCGCAGATGCGCCAGCGACGCATCCTGGGCCTGCGCGAGTTGCAGGGCCGCCGCCACGGCAGCGGCGTGCATGTGGCCGGCCTGGTCACCCAGCGCCAGCGCCCGGCTACCGCCAAGGGCACCATCTTCGTCACCCTGGAAGACGAGCAGGGCATGATCAACGTCATCGTCTGGTCGCACCTTGCGCTGCGTCGCCGCCGTGCGCTGCTGGAATCGCGCCTGCTTGCCGTGCGCGGTCGCTGGGAACGCGTGGACGGCGTAGAGCATCTCATCGCCGGCGACCTGTACGACCTCAGCAACCTGCTCGGCGACATGCAGCTGCCCTCGCGCGATTTCCATTGACGCCTTTTTAGGTGCATGCATTGCTGCTAGATTCCGCACTCGGTTTGCCTACAACACGGAGTCGTACATGCGGAAATGGATCATTCCTGCGGCCCTGGTGCTGCTGATGGCGGCCGGCACTGCCACGGCCCAGGTGGATGTCGGCGCCTACATCAAGAAAGACAAGTTCGCCGACATCAGGCTATCGCCCAGCGGCGTGTATTTCGCCGCGACCGTGCCGATGGAAGACAAGACCGCCCTTGCGATCATGCGGCGTTCGGACAACAGCATCGGCGCCACCTTCGTGCTGGAAAAGAACACGTACGTGAGCGATTTCGCCTGGGTCAGCGACACCCGCGTGTTGATTTCCATTGCACAGAAGTACGGCCTGCTCGACAAGCCGCTGCCGACCGGCGAGCTGTATGCCATCAATGCCGATGGCACCGGAGTCGAGTTGCTGGTGGGCTACCGCGCACGCGGCACCGGCCTTGGCACCAACATCAAGGTCAAGAAGACCGAAGCGGTGGCCGCATTCCTGACCGATCCCTTGCCCGACGACGACCGCAGCGTGATCGTGGCGATCTGGCCGATGTCGGGGCAGGATCCCTACACCCGCGCAGAAAAACTCGACGTCACCACCGGCCGCCGTCTCCCGCTGGCGCGTGCGCCGATTCAGCGCGCCAGTTTCACCACCGACCATCATGGGCAGGTGCGCTTTGCGCAGGGGGCGGGCTCGGACAACGTGAGCAAGCTGTATTACCGCAAGGGCGCGGGCGACGAATGGGCGCTGATCAACGACGAGCAGGTCAGTGGCCATGTCGAAACACCGCTGGGTTTTTCGCAAGACGAGCGCATTGCCTACTTGCGCGTGCAAAGCGCCAACGGCCCCGATGCGATCGTCGGCTGGGACATCCAGGCCGATCGCCGTGAGCAGGTATTGCGCGACGCGGTGGCCGACCCACTGGAGATCATCTACCGCAACGGCACCAGCATCCCGGTCGGCGCCACTTTCATGGCCGACCGCCCCCACACCCGCTTTTTCGACGAGCATGGTGTCGAGGCGCGGATGTATCACAGTCTGGAGGCGGCCTTCGCCGGCAATGCGGTGCGCGTGACCTCCAGCACCAAGGACGGTCGCTACGTGATGCTGGAAGCCTATTCGGGCAGTAATCCTGGCGACTTCTACGTGTTCGACACGCAACAGAACAAAGCCCAGCATGTGATCAGTCGGCGCGACTGGTTCGACCCCGAGCGCACGGCCACCGTGCAGCCGATTGCGCTGCAGGCACGTGACGGAGCGCCGTTGCATGGGTATCTCACGCTGCCGCGCAGCGGGGGCGACAAACAGCTGCCAATGGTGGTGATGCCCCATGGCGGTCCCTTCGAGATCTTCGACAGCTGGCAGTTCGACGACGATGCGCAGCTGCTGGCGCAAGCGGGCTATGCGGTGCTGCAGATCAATTTCCGTGGCTCTGGCAATTATGGGCGCCACTTCCAGCACGCCGGCGCGCGTCAGTGGGGCGGCACCATGCAGGACGATGTGACCGACGCAACGCGCTGGGCGATTGGCCAGGGGTATGCCGATGCACGCAAGATCTGCATCTTTGGCGCCAGTTACGGTGCGTACGCAGCCTTGATGGGTGCGGCAAAGGAATCGGGCCTGTATGCGTGCGCGGCCGGTTATGTGGGCGTCTACGACTTGCCGATGATGTTCACCAGCGGCGACATCCAGAAGCGCGGTTCCGGCGAGAACTACCTCAAGCAGTGGTTGGGTGATCCGGCCACCCTGGCCGCACGTTCGCCGGTCAATCTGGCCAAGCAGATCAAGGTGCCGGTGTTCCTGGCCGCAGGGGGCGAAGACGAGCGCGCGCCCATCCAGCACAGCAAGCGAATGGAAGCGGCATTACGCCAGGCCGGCACGCCAGTGGAAACGCTGTACTTCGACACGGAAGGCCACGGCTTCTACACCGAACCCCATCGACGCGCGTTCTACACCCAGCTGCTGGCATTTCTGTCCAGATCGCTGGGTGGCGCCAAGGCCGACTGAGCGTCATCGAGACGGTCGCCTTGTCGAACTGCCGAGTTCGCTTGCCTTCCCTGTCGGCCGGGCCAGCCGGTGAGGCCGTGCGCTGTACAGACCCAGCCAGAAGCCTGAGTGAATCGTCCTGCCGTCGGTCATTGGCAGTGAACCGGTCCGTGTTACACCATGCAGGTCCGCGCGGCCGCGCTGGCTTGTCTTTCACCCACGAGGCGATCATGAAGTTGGAGGCGTTGTTCGACCAGTTGCACACCTTGCCCACCGTGCCCAAGGTGGCGCAAGACCTGATCCGTCAATTCGACGATCCGCAGACCGATATCGATACGCTGGCGCACAGTATCGAGCGCGATCCGGTGATTGCCGCCAAAGTGTTGCGGCTGGCCAATTCGGCGCGCTTCCATGGCTTGCGCGATTCCACCAGCGTGGAAGACGCGGCCATGCGCCTGGGCTTCAACACGCTGCGCACGCTGGTGCTGGCGTCGGCGATGACGGGCGCGTTCCGGGCCGGCCCGGGCTTCGACCTCAAGGCCTTCTGGCGGCACAGTTTCGAAGTGGCCGGCATCTGCCGCCTGCTGGCGCGCCAGCAGGGGCTGGACCCGGAGACGGCCTTCACCTGCGGGATGATGCACAACATCGGCGAGCTCTTGATCCAGTCCGGTGCGCCGGAATACGCCAGCCGCATCAATCACGAAACCTCCGCTGCCGGTCATGCGGCCGAAGAAACCCTGCAACTGGGCTTCGGTTACCCGGAAGTCGGAGCCGAGCTGGCACGGCGCTGGCAGCTGCCCGTGGTGATCCAGGAAGCCATCGCGTACCAGGTCCGGCCCGCCGCGGCCCCGGACGGTGCACGCATGCCATTGCTGGTGGCCCAGGCGGTACTGGTCTGCGATGCGCTGCATGCGCATGGCGGCGCCACCGCGGAGGCATTGGAAGCAGTACGCAGCCCGCTGATGGAGGGCGTGGATCTGGACGGGTTGTTCGCCGCGCTGCCGGAAGTCATCGAGGCCGATCGCGCCTTTGCCGAGTTGCTGCACTGACCCTCGGCAGGACGCGCTGCTGCGTCATTGCCGGCGCAGCGGCGCATGCGCAGTCGTGTGCGTCTTGCATTGCACGCGCGGTGCCCGCTGCTGCCATGCAGTGATCGCCGCGTCGGGCGCAGATTCCGGGAGGCGTCAGCGCGACTACGCTCCGCTTCGCAGCAGCTGGCGCCAGGCGGCAGGCACGGCGCACATGTATCGACGCTGGGGTGAACGTGTTTGGAAACGTGCCCGCGCGCTTAGCAGCAAACGTGCCGGATGCCGCTGCGATTGGACAGTTGCACCCCAGGCAGCAGCGCATGCGTCGGGTCGCCCCGGTGAAGTCCACCCGCCACAGCACGCACACTGTCACGCCGCGTCGCAGCTGGACTCGCGTGGACACAGGCGCTAGCGTGGTGCGGATTTTTTGCCTACAGGGGAATGCCCAATGAGCCACGACGCGCAGCCGCGCCAGCTCACCTTCCGTGCCGTCGCGCTGGCCATCGTGCTGGCGGTCGTGCTTTCGGCCGCCAATGCCTACCTCGGCCTGTTTGCCGGCTTGACCATCGCCACCGCCATCCCGGCAGCCGTCGTGTCGATGGGTGTGCTGCGCCTGTTGGGCGGCGGCACCATCCTGGAAAACAACATCGTCCAGACCGGGGCGTCGGCCGGCTCGTCGATCGCGGCCGGGGTGATCTTCACCATCCCCGCGCTGGTGATCATGGGCTATTGGCCGGACTTCAAGTACTGGTGGGTGCTGGGCATCGCCGGCATGGGCGGCCTGCTGGGCGTGTTGTTCTCGGTGCCGCTGCGTCGCTCGATGATCGTCGAAGACCCGCTGCCGTTCCCCGAAGGCAAGGCGGCGGCCGAAGTGCTCAAAGCCGGCGAAAATCCCGGCCCGGGCCTGAAGATTCTGGCCATTTCCGGCGCTATCGGTGCGCTGGTCAAGCTGGCTGCGGCCAGCGGCCTGCGCGTGATTCCGGACACCTGGGCGCAGGCCACCTACTTGGGCAGCAGCCGGCTGGTGGGCTATATCGGCACCAACCTGTCGCCGGCGCTGCTGGGCGTGGGCTACATCGTCGGTTTGAACGTGGGCATCGTGGTGCTGTCCGGTTCGATCCTGTCCTGGCACATCGCCATCCCGTTGTATCAGCAGTTCTTCATGGGCTCGGACCCGGCCCTGGCGCAGAGCCTGGTCGGTGCATCGGCTGCCGATGCAGCGTTCGGCATCTGGGGCGCGAAGATCCGCTACCTCGGTGTCGGCGCGATGTTGATCGGTGGTGTGTGGACCCTGTTTTCGCTGCGCAAATCGCTGTTTTCCGGCGTCAAGAGCGGTTTTGCGGCTGCGCGCAAGAGTGGCGGCGGCGTGGTCGCAGAGACCGAGCGCGATCTGCCGATGAAGTGGATGCTGGTAGCGCTGGTGCTGTGCACGCTACCGCTGCTGGGCCTGTATCAGGCCATCGTGCAGCAGTGGCATGTGTCGATCCCGATGACCATCATCATGATCGTGGCCGGCTTCCTGTTCGTATCCGTTTCGGGCTATCTGGCGGGTTTGATCGGTTCGTCCAACAACCCGGTGTCGGGCATCACCATCTCCACCATCCTGTTCGCCTCGGCGGTGCTGGTGTTGCTGCTCGGCAAGAGCGGCCTGGTGCCGGTGGGCATCGGCGCCGCGCCGCTGGGCGCGGTGGCCGCGATCATGATCGGCGCGGTGGTGTGCTGCGCGGCGGCGGTGGGCGGGGATAACCTGCAGGATCTCAAGGCCGGTTATCTGGTCGGTGCCACACCGTGGAAACAGCAGCTGATGCTGGGCATCGGCGCGTTCTCGTGCGCATTGATCATGGCGCCCGTGCTGAACCTGCTGGCCCAGGCCTATGGCATCGGCCCGGCCACGCCCCAGCATCCCAACTCGCTGGGCGCGCCGCAGGCCACGCTGATGGCCTCGGTGGCCAAGGGCCTGTTCGGCGGCCAGCTGCCGTGGAGCATGATCGCGATCGGTGCCGGCGTGGGCGCGGCCATCATCGCGCTGGACGAATGGTTGAAGGCTACCGGCAAGCGCTTCCGCGTGCCGGTGCTGGCCGCGGCCATCGGTATCTATCTGCCGCTGGAACTGATGGTGCCGATCTTCCTGGGCGGGCTGATCGCGCATCTGGTGGAACGCTTCCACAACATCCGTGCCGACGACGAAGACGGCCGTGACCGCGTGCATCGCCCGGGCGTGCTGTTTGCCGCTGGCCTGATCACCGGCGAGGCGCTGATGGGCATCGCCATTGCGGTGCCGATCGTACTGTCCAGCCGCGCCGATGTGCTGGCATTGCCGGCCGCGCTGCAGCTCAACCAATGGGTCGGTCTGGCGATTCTGGCCCTGGTCGGCTGGCTGCTGTATCGCGTCGGCAAGCGCGGCGAACAGGCCGCCTGAGTGTGATACCCGATGGCGCATGCGCTCGGCATGCGCCATCTGCAAGCTGCGCTTGGTGGCATGCGCAGCTTGATCCAGCGCAGATTTGATGGCTCGGGAACCCGCTGGCTGGGCCACTGCCTCTAGCCGGCTAAGACGGATGGTTTACACACCAGCGCTGCAATGGCGCCAGGTGCTCCGCACGACGGCTGTCGATTCGCCGTTTCGATTGCATCGTGGCCACTGCGTCCGTCACACCGCATGCGAACCGTGTAGCACTGCCGCATGCGGGGCATCGCTGCCTGCACAGCTACCGGCTACCCGCATCGCCAGGCAATGTCTTTGCGCCGGCTTTACGCCCTGCGCCGCTGCCGTGCATAGCGACTTTATGCCGCCGCTCCTTATCGTGCCGTCTCCTGCACAACGGTGCGCCACGAGTGCTGCATGCCTGGACTGACCTGATCCCAACCACGCTGGAAACCGTGGCGCGCTTACGCGCTTTACTTGACGTTCGTAACGCCAGGCAAGTGTCTGCCAGTGCAAACACGCGCACTGCTCTCCAGCAAGCGTGCTCAACGCATCGCGACCGTGCTGGCGCCGCCCTGAAAAACCTGCAGTCGCGGCACTGCCGACCAAGCGCAGCGCCGCCATGCCGCGCGTCGTAACGCCTTACTCATCCCACTCTTCAACGCTGCACGGTCATGCGATTCGTGCCGCGCTTTGCCCTGGAATCACCGCAATGCCCACCATCACCTCGCGCTCGTCTTCCCGCAGGACTCTGCTCGCCGTCATCGTTACTGCAGCGCTGAGCAGCCTTGCAGTTCAGGCGCAGGCGCAAGACGCCACCGACGCGGCGCTTTGCACCGATCGGCCGACCAAGGCCAATGCCACCTGCACCGTGCCGGCCGGCGACTGGCAGCTGGAAACCGACATCGGCAATTACACGCGCGACAGCCAGCCCGGCACACGCACAGAGACGGCGTACTTCACCAATCCCACGCTCAAGTACGGCGTCAGCGACCGTATCGATCTGCAACTCAACTGGGCACCGCAGCTGCAGGTCAAGACCACCGACCGCGCCACCGGCGCGCGCAGCAGCCTGAGCGGCGGCGGCGATCTGTATCTGCGCATGAAGGCGCGTGTGTACGAGAGCGACACCGCCAGCGTGGCGCTGCTGCCGTTCGTCAAAGCACCCACCGCGCGTACCGGCCTGGGCAACGACACCTGGGAAGGCGGCCTGGCGCTGCCGGTCAACTTCGTGCTGCCCAGCAGCTTCTCGCTGACGTTCGGTCCGGAGCTGGATTGGTTGGCCGACAGCGATGGCAGCGGCAAGCATGTCGCCATCGTCAACGTGATCAATCTCGCGCGCCCGATCACGCCGAAGTTATCGATGGCCGTGGAACTGTGGTCCTCGATCAACCGCGACCCGGCGCGGACCGTCGAGCAGTACTCGGCCGATATCGCGGCGTCGTATCTGCTCAACCCGCTGTTGCAGCTGGACGTGGGTGCCAATTTCGGCCTCAACGACCGCACGCCCGATACGCAGGTCTACGTCGGCCTGTCGCACTGCTTCTAAGGGCAGCGAACAAAACAGCTGCGCAGCCACCAGGCGGGCGCGGCCGGTGCTCGGAATCGGCATGTGCCACGCGTACACTCCGGTTCTGAGTGCCCCGTCCGCACCCACCTGACGACAGCGCGCTGCGTTCTGTTAGCCGCTCCAAAGCGCTCAGCCGCCCATGTTGCGTATAGGCGGCATGGGCGGACGCATGCGTGCGCGGCGCACTGCGTCGCGCCGCATGACCTGCTGCCTTTGCGCGTGCGCCGCAGCAACGCCTACCATCGACGTTTTGCCGTTGCCGGAGATCTCGATGAAGCTGCGTCACGCCGTATTGCCCTTGTGTTTGCTGGCTGCCTTGCCAAGCCTTGCCGCCGCGCGCGGTTTCGATGTGCGCGACATGGTGGCGCTGGACCGGGTGTCCTCGCCCACGCTCAGCCCGGATGGCAGCGTGGTGCTGTTCGCCAAGCGCCAGGCCAAGACCGCCAATGGCAAGCCGGCCACCAGCCTGTGGGTGCGCAATCTGCGTACGCGCGATCTGGCGCCGCCCAAGCGGCTCACCCCGGAAGGATGGAACGTCAACAGCCCGACGTTGTCGCCGGACGGCAAGACGGTGTACTTCCTCAGCAGCAAATCCGGCAGCCAGCAGCTCTACGCGCAGCCGATGGCCGGCGGCACCCCGCAGCAACTCACCGCATTTGCAGTAGACGTGGACAGCTACAAGCTCTCGCCGGACGGCAAGCGCATCGCCTTCAGCGCGGGGGTGTTCCAGGACTGCGGTTCGGACCTGGGCTGCACCAAGAAGAAGCTGGGCGAGCTCAAGAACAACAAGGCCAGCGGCGTGGTGTACGACCAGTTGTTCGTGCGTCATTGGGACACCTGGAACGATGGTCGCCGCAATACCTTGTTCGTGGCCGAGTTGCCTGCGGCTGGTGCGAAGGCAGTGGTCGGGGCATCGGCGATCAGCGCCACGCTGGCCGGCGACGCGCCGTCTAAGCCGTTCGGTGGCAACGACGATTACACCTGGTCGCCCGACGGCAGCAGCGTGGTGGCCAGCGTGCGCATTCCGCAGCCGCATGGCCCGGAAGCAGGGAAGAACCCCAAGGCCGGCGGCAAGCCCACCGGCAACGACGAGCCCTGGCAGACCAACTTCGATCTGTACCGCCTGGATGCGAGCGGCAAGTCCGCGCCGGTCAACCTGACCGCGGCCAACCCGGCCTGGGATGCCGGCCCGGTGTTCAGCACCGACGGCAAGACCCTGTACTACCGCGCCATGAAGCGCCCGGGCTTCGAGGCCGACCGCTTCGGCCTGATGGCGATGGATGTGGCCAGCGGCAAGACCCGCGAGATCGCGCCGAAGTGGGACCGCTCGGCCGGCGAAATCGTGCTGAGCGCCGACGGCAGCAGCCTGTACACCAGTGCCGATGATCTCGGCGAGCATCCGCTGTTCAAGATCGATATCGCCAGCGGCGAGGCGACCAAGCTGGTGGGCGAGGGCAGCGTGCACGCCCCGACGCTGGCCGGCAATACGCTGGCGTTTACGCGCAGCTCGCTCAAGAGCGGCGACCAGGTCTTCGTCAGCGATGCGCAAGGCCAGGGCCTGCGCGCGATCAGCCAGAGCGCTGGCGAAATGCTGCCCGACGTGCAGTTCGGCGATTACGAGCAGTTCCAGTTCAAGGGCTGGAACAACGACACCGTGCATGGCTACGTGGTCAAGCCGTACAACTATCAGCAGGGCAAGACCTATCCGGTGGCGTTCCTGATCCACGGCGGCCCGCAGGGCAGCTTCGGCAATGGCTGGAGCAACCGCTGGAATCCGCAGACCTACGCCGGGCAGGGCTATGCGGTGGTGATGATCGACTTCCACGGCTCCACCGGCTACGGCCAGGAGTTCACCGACGCCATCAGCCAGCATTGGGGCGACCGCCCGCTGGAAGATCTGCAAAAAGGCTGGGCCGCCGCGCAGAAGCAATACGGCTTCCTCAACGGCGACAAGGCCTGCGCATTGGGCGCCAGCTATGGCGGCTACATGGTCTATTGGTTGGCGGGCAACTGGAATCAACCATGGAAGTGCCTGGTCGACCACGACGGCGTGTTCGACAACCGCACCATGGGCTATGCCACCGAGGAACTCTGGTTCAGCGAGTGGGAAAACGGCGGCACGCCGTGGCAGAACCCGGCCGGTTACGAGAAGTTCAACCCGGTGCTGCACGTGGACAAGTGGAAGGTGCCGATGCTGGTCATCCACGGTCAGCAGGATTTCCGCATTCCGGTCGAACAGGGCCTGGCTGCGTTCACCGCGCTGCAGCGCAAGGGCATCGATTCCAAGTTCCTGTATTTCCCGGACGAGAACCACTGGGTGCTCAAGCCGGATAACAGCATCTTGTGGCATGACACCGTCAATGGCTGGCTGAAGCAGCATATCGGCCAGTGATGAACGACCGACACGCCGCCAGGCGCGGCGTGTCGGTTGCTTGAGCGATTGCGTTCTCTGGGTGATGGGCGCTGTCGAAGTCACCGTTCGGCAGTCGCATCCTGCCCGTTGCGGCTGGAATGCTAGCGAGCGGTTGTGCGCACTGCCAGAGGCACGCTGCCGTTATTCCACATCCCATCTGCCGTGCGTGCACTGCATTCTTCCCGGCGGTCCATGCCCACCTGACATCTGCTCGGTGCTAGCCGCGCTTGGCCAGCTGGCCTTCCACGATGTCCAGAATTTCCGACACCGCAATCCCGAACGAGCCGGCACGCCCGGCGTCGAACGCCGCCTTCCACTCGGCATACCCGGGCAGATAGGCCTGATTGGGCGTGCTGTCGCCGACATGTTCGGCAGCGCTGCGCTCCAGCGTCTGTGCAATGACCGGTATGTGCGGCAGCGTGTCCAGCGTCCCGTTGAGCATTCCCGCATGACGCACCTGGACGTCGCTGATGGTCACATGCAGGATCTGGCCACCCTGCGGATGCGTATCGATCTGGTTGATCAGCAACAGCGGCGTTTCGGCGGCACTGCGCCCGCGGCAGCGCCACAGCTGGCCGACTGCATACGGTGAAGACGTCGTGGTTGAAGCGTTGGCGATGGCCATCGAAAACTCCGCGAGCAAACCGCAATGATGCAGCTTGCGTGCGACGATGGCGACCGGCACGGCGGTGGGCGCGCTGGTATCGATGCCTCCGCCCGCGGTCGCAATGACCGATGCCGGCGACGACTATCGACCTGAAGCGTTGGCAGTTCCAACGACATCACGCGCACTGGATGAGCACGCTTGGCGTGAACCGGCTGCAACGCCGCCGTCCGGATCACGGGCCAATGCATCCCAAATGCGATTGCCGCAGCGCATCACAGGCATGTCAAACTAGCGCATCTTCCTCTTCCCAGTTCCCTGCCAGGACCGCAAGGACCGTTTGCATGCGCACGTCGTTCCGCCCCGCATTGTGGGCAATCGCCCTGATCTGCAGTCCCGCCCTGGGCGCCGCGTCGCGGCCCGCCGTTGCGCCTGCGCGCGCCCCGGTGGCGGCGGCTGCGTCGTCCGAGCTAGGCGGCGATGCGAGCGTGCCATTGCCGGCCGTGCTGAAATCCGGCATGGGGTATCGCGCGTTCGCCCAGGCAGTGATGGAGCAAGGCTGGCAGCTGGTGGATCCCCTTGCGGCCGATAGCTGCATGGCTGCTGGCGACTGTGAGATCGAGTTCATTGCGCCCGGCGGCAGCGCGCGGCTGCGCGTGCAGGTGGGCTCACAGGCCGGTGCGGCGGTGGTGCAGAGCTGGCGTGCGCGACAGGTGCCGCTGGATCGCATCGGTAACCCGACCGCTGCGGCGGGAGATGCCAAGCCTGCACCGGCGGCAGTGGACGCAGGCAACAACGCGCGCTGAGTCCTCCGGCCGCAGGCCGATCGCGCCTGCGGCGTATCATGTCGCGGCAGGGTCGGATCGTTTCGATCGCACACCTGGTTTGATGCGCTTTTCCCGGTCTCGAGCACCTTGCCCTGCATGAACCCTCTCGCATGAAGAGCATCGATCCTGCCGATCTTGAAGCGTTGTTCGATGCGGTGCCGGACGTGTTGTTCTTCGTCAAGGATCGCGAGGGCCGCTACACCCACGTCAACCAGACCATGCTGCGGCGGCTGGGGCTGAAATCGCGCAAGGACCTGATCGGCAAGCGTGTTGCCGAGGTCTATCCCAGCGGACTGGGCGCCAATTACGCCAATCAGGACGAGCAGGTGCTGGCCGGCGAGGTGATCGACAACCTGCTGGAGCTCCACCTGTTCGCCAACCGTGAGCCTGGCTGGTGCCTGACCTGCAAGCGGCCGTTGGTGGTGAATGGCAAGGTGCAGGGCATCATCGGCATCTCGCGCGATCTGGGCCCGCAGGACGGGCACGAATCGCAATACGAAAAGCTGCGACTTGCGCTGGCGTATCTCAACGCCAATTACGCGCAGAACGTCCGCATGCAGGCTCTGGTGGAGATCACCGGGTTTTCCATGTCCAAGCTGCAACGCTCGTTCCGCAAGGTCTTCCAGCTCACGCCGCAACAGGTATTGGCCAAGCTGCGCCTGCAGATGGCGATGCACCTGCTGCACGGGAACAAGAGCCTCACCGAAATCGGCCACGCGTGCGGCTTCAGCGATCAAAGCGCGTTCGCGCGGCAATTCAAGCAAGCGGTGGGCATGACGCCGCGCGAATATCGTGCATTGGCGAATGCGCAGCAGTTTTCAGCCGAAACAGTGTAGATGCGGGGCAATCTCAACGTGCCTGCACGAGACGTGAGTTGAGCCTGAATTCTCTTGAACTGCCTGATGAGGTGCTTCAAACAAGCGCCCTGTTGCGCGCCGATACCGCGTTGCGCGCCTTGCAAAGGGGCAGCCCATGCAAGGCCCTTGCCTCGTCTCGACGCGCCACAGGATGCTGCGCAGTCACCTCAAAGTCCATGACACGCTCCCAAGGGCGTCGGATGCGGTAACCGGTATTGATAGGTGCACAAATGATCGGGGAGCTGCCTTGATCGCGTTGTCTGGTCATTGAATAAAGGCGTGCGCAGCCGGGTGTCTTCGTATCAGTCACCAAGCATTCGCGCGGCATGCGAACAGCGCAGCGTTCGGTGGTTTACTACGGCGGCGATGTCAGGCATATCGACAAGCGAGTCGGTCGAGTTTCTTATGTTGAAACGGCAATACGTATTCGCTGCGCACGTCACGTGTAATTGAACGATGAAAAATATCGGTTTCATCAGCGAGCGACGCAGGCACTGCAATATGCAGCACGATAAGGCAGACGGATCGCGCACCATGCATAGGTGACGCGGCGACTGCTCTACGCATCGGCAACACGCTTCGCTGCCCGCTCGCTAGGTTTGGTGTGCGACACCCTCACGTTCCATGCAGATGTCGTGACGGGGGGATATCAGAATGCCGTGTGCGAGCGGCCATATCGGAGGATGCACCGTGCCTAAGATTGGATCGACCAAGCAGGCCTCACCGGATCCCGCGCAATTGATTCAAGCCGCATCGACACCATCGGGCTCGGGAGCGGCCACCAGCGCGCCTGCCGATAGCGTGACGGTCTCCGCGCAACTCGGCGGGCTTGCGGTCAGGCCGCAAAGACTGGGCCGGGCCTCCAGAGCCAATCCTCCGGCGGCATCCAATGCCCAGGACGTCATGGCGGCGCTCTTTGCCGGGCCGTCCGTCCCGCAAAGACCAGATCCCTTCGAGGTATTGAGCAGGGCCTCGTCCAGGCTGCGACGCTTCAACGATTTGACCAAAGAATTAGCGCCGACCGAAACATCGGATATCAGGGTACTGGAAGCAAGACTCCGGTCCGGAACGTCCGCGATCGAATCGGGTCGACAAGCATTGCAGGCGCTGGCCGAGCTGAAGATCCAAAAACGTATGCCGCTTGCCGGCATCGCAGAGCATGAGAATTACGTGGTGTCGCATCTGGCCGTGGCTGCATCCCTTCACTACGGTTCATGCGAGCAGATGCTCGAGCGGAAACTGATCAAGGAATTGGGCCATGTCCCCAATCAAAGGGCCGAGTTGGTGGTGTTGTCCGCCGACGCCATCCGTCAGCAGCAACCGGAACCATGGCTTGCGTTGCGCGCGCATCTTCTTGATGCCCTTGCAGCCATGGAAGAGGTTTGCCAGCGCGTCAAGTCGCCGATGACGGGGCTGAGGCCGTCCGATGCGCTCAGGAACAATCTGCCGGTCGCGAGGGCGATGATGGGGTCGTGCCATGAGCGGATGCAGACCGTCCGCGGGATACTCGTCGAAATACACTCGAAGAAACTTTACGATCAGGCCTACCAGTACGGCCTGTTCGAGGTGATTGACCGGCTGAGAGAGCTCGAAGAAATCGACAGCCTTCGCCATGCCGAGGTGGGTGAAGCGCTCAGGCATGTGGTCGAGGTCCATCTCGAATGCATGTCCTCGACCGGGCACTCGCTGACACCGGAGAGGCTGGCCATGTACAAGAGCGTGGTCGTCGACTACGCCGAGATGCGCGGCCGAGCAGGGATGCAGCTGTGTGTGGATGCCGCCGCGCTCATCGAGGAAGGGGGGCATGCCAGGGATCATCTATGGGCAACAATGCTCGATCTTGCACAGGCGCTAACCGACCAACGCCAAGCGATCGTTGACATGTGCCAGTTCGCCGTCCAGGACAGACAGCTGATTGGCGCGGCAGTGGCTTCGCCCGAACAGCGACCGGCGTCGCTCACCACAAGCGTGCCGACAACGAGCGCAGGCAAATCGAGCAGGTC
Organism: Xanthomonas phaseoli pv. dieffenbachiae; assembly: GCF_008639345.1. NCBI lineage: Bacteria > Pseudomonadati > Pseudomonadota > Gammaproteobacteria > Lysobacterales > Lysobacteraceae > Xanthomonas > Xanthomonas phaseoli. The sequence goes on from NZ_CP041380.1 coordinate 1,236,468, forward strand.
ACGTAAGACGCGCACGCGCACGCCTGATGTGTCCAGCTGGCGGCAGCGCCCGCGCAGCGGGTCGTCGATGAGCGCAGCGCTGCGCAAAAGCAGGCCGACGAGGTACTGAGAAGCACACGCTTGGAGACGTTGCCAGTGGCAGAATTCGGCGGCGATTTCATCGCGCTTGCCAAGCGCCTTGGCAAGGACACCGTCGACGTAGAGCGCCTCATCGGCGACTCCAGACATGACGCGGCGACGGCCTTCGATTTTGCCAGGACCCGCATGCAGGGCTGGTTCGGATCGAGTGAGCGCTTGCTGCAGCTCAAAGGCAAGCTCCGTGCAGGCGACGAGCGCATCGAACAACTCGACACGCGGCTGCGTCTTCTCCAGAGGATCGAGCAAGATTTCGAACGGCGCGAAGCCGATGCGCTCAAGACCGATCCGCAGCCACGCGCGCTGCATCTGGAGCGCCTGTTGGCCATGAATGGACTGGCACGCGTCACGGCGCCGAACCTGCTTCGTTCAGAGGGCGACCGTGGCGACCGTGGCAGACTATTCGAAGTGCGTATCGAGCACACGCCGCAGTCCAATGGAGACAATCCTGCGCCCTGGTTCGTCCACATACATACCGACAAATCGGTGACTTCCGCTGGTGTGCGCGCGCTTCACTACAAGGAGTTGACCGCCGTCCACCTGAAGACGGCCAGGGAGGTCAACCTAGGCGCACGCTGGGAAGAGGTGATGCGCGCCCTCGGCAATACCGGCGCCAAGGTGCACCGGGCAACCATCGGCTCCAAGCTGCTTGGCCAGCTTTTGGTGGCTGGTGCTGGTGGGCACCAGTAGAAAGGGCACTGAGTCTGTCCTCTCCAAGCAAAGAGATCCCCGCAGCAAAGGTCTCGGAGCTGCACGAATCACTTAACGTGACTGGCCAGTTGCAGCGGGTCTGGCAAGGACCTGCGACCGGTAAGCATCTGAGAGAGGCGATCCGGCAGGCGGGGAGCTTGGGGTCTGTTTGTATGCCAATGCCTCGCAGGAAGAAAGCCGGTCTAAAACGCCCTAGCCAGTGAACGCGCTGGTCGCAGCCGTCATTTCCGGGATGTTTGAACCACGTTGTTGAGGAAAGAAGAATTGCGTGCCAACACCTGGTTCACCAGCGCGGCATCGGGCATCCAACCTGCGGCAGACATGCCTTTCAATTGATCGCCCAACGAACGCAAGGACGCCGTGGCGGAGTTCACGTCGAGCGCGGCGTACCACTGCTTGACCATTTCCACTTCGGGCCTGGCTTGCCCGTCAAGCGCCTCGCCTATGGCCTGGATGACCATGGCATGCACGCTCTTCAGGCCTGTCGCATAACGATCGCTCATCACGCTTTTATGAAGCAGCACGTCCAGCGCGCTTGCCGGGGCCCGAATGACGTCTCCCCAACCATGCCGAAAGCGTGGATCTGACGGCACATCCTGCTCCCGATCGTAGCGAAAGCCGGTCACGTCGATGCTGATGACCTTGTGGCGTGCATCTTCCCCGGAAACGACCAGCATATTGTCCGGGCCAAGATCAGACGCTTCACCCAGGGTCAGCCTGACCAGCAACGATGCGAACAGCCCGTCCAGACCGTTGTGGCGCAGTGTGTCGACCAATGCCTGTTTGCCTGCACGGAGATTGACCGGATCGTTAATCCGCGCAAGCAGCGCGCGGTCTTCGGCCAGTTCATCCGCCTGCGCACCGCTGTCGGGCGCGGCGCTTTCGACACGGGCAGCGGCTTGCTTGGCCTGTGCAAGCGAAACCTCAGGCGGCAGAAACGCTTTAGTCAGGAACGTGTCCAGCGGCTGTGCATCATGGATGAGTCGCGAGGCGATCAAGGCGTTGCTGGGCAGTGTCAGCAGCGATGAGTCCGGAATGTGTTGCCGCGACAGATAGCATTCCTGCAGCGCATTGACCAGATCCTGGGCGGCAGCGACGTTGATGACGTCGAACAGGATGGGGATGCCAAGGGGATTGCGTAATCGAGGATCAGCGGCCACCAGGCTGTCGTGAATCCTGCAGACATCGTCGATATCCAATGCCCCTGTCTTGGCCTTTTCCGCCATTTCTTTGCCTTTTTCGGTATCGAGAAAGGCATGGAAGGCCAGTGTCAGCCGTTGCTGCGTGGCCTGCTTGTCTATGGCGCCTTCAAGCAGCCTGGCTGCAGAGCCAACGATGTAGCCCAAACGCTTGGTGGCCTTCTCGACTTGCCCTTTCGCGCAACAGGCCACTGCTTGACCCAGCAGGCTTCGCGAAATTCCGGTTTTGACGAGGTGTTCCTGGCCATCGAGCATCCCGACCATGCCAACATCGCTGCCTCCCAATGTCGCCTTGGAGCGCGAGAAGACGACAGCACTTCCAGACAGGCGCATCGGTTCATGGCCGCCAATGCCGGCCTTGGTTGAGAGAAACGCGACAGGCCGCATAACCGAGAATATGGGCTTATCCGGCCGGTTTACGCCGGGAGCCGAGGCAGGCGCACGTATGCTCCTGGTGCACGCGGTGTCCGGCGTCATGCAATCGGGCGCGGGGGCTGCGCCGGCCCGAGCCATGCTGCGGCGTGGCGTTAGTCCAGCCAATCGTGCGTCAGTGCCATGTTGCCGATCGTCGGCCGTTGCCGGGTCGCGTGGTAACGCCGCGTCATCGGTCGCAGGGAGCGGCAAGCTTGCTGCACCAGAGGTCGGGGTGATACGGGATTCCATACCGTGCTCCAATAACCAGCGGCACATTTTGCAATGTGGCCAATTCCGAGCAACTCCATTTGGCGTAATCGTCATCCGGTAAGCGAATATCGACCGAGCGTCATCATCGACGTTATCCGGACACGACACACGCGGCCTTGGACGCGCGCGACATGTAAAGTCGCTTGCGTCAGGGCCTTCTATCGCGGCTTGTCGCGAACATCGCGTGGATGCTCATGCTGCTTGCGCTATCGAAGCTTCGGCTAAAACAAAACAATCGACGCCTGCCGTGGGAATGGCGCGCCGTACTTGCCGCTACTCCGCAAACGCGTGGTAGCGGCGAAAGCCGAGGGACGTAGCGCTCCAGTGCAGCCGGTGTGCCGTCCCTCGGTTTTAACCCGGGTTATTGGAGCTTCCCTGGGTGCGGTTACGCCAGCATGCGCACCTTCGGCTCGCGTGCCCATTGGCGGGTTTTTGCTGCGGTGATGAATGCCTTGGTATCGGCAGCGGGAACGACGCCCGCATCCTTGCCCACGTTGCCGGCCTTCAACAACACCTGCGCGCCTTCGTCGAACGCGATGGCCTTCAGATGCGCCCAGGCAAAGCTCACGAAATCCAATGCCGCCGATTCACGTGTCAGCAGTTTGGCCGCCTCCGAGGACAGCAGCACCGCCACCGCATCGAAGACCACCGAGGGCGTGCCCGCCAGTTGCCCATCGGCGGCCAACTGCTTGCCGTCGCTAAGCTTGGCGCCGCCGAGTTTCGGCGCAACGATCTTGACCGTCGCGCCTGCAGCTTCGGCCGCCTTGCGAACTGCCTTGATTGCCGCTGCGTCCGAGCCATCGTGAATCAGGATGCCCACCGTGCGCCCTTTCAAGGTGTCCTTCATCTTGCCGATGACCTGCAAGGCAGGCGAGAGCGGCATGTCGATCGGCGCCACTGCCGCCGGCGGTGCTGGCGGCAGGGCGGTCATGCCCATGCCATCGGCCACACGCTGCGCCAGCTCCTGGTCGATGTGGCGCAGATGCCCCACGATGGCCTCGCGCACGTAAGCGGTCTCCACCTTCGACAGTTCGAACACCAATGCCGAGGCGATATGCGCCTGTTCCGGTGCGGTCTGGCTGCGGAAGAATAGGCGCGCCTGGCTGTAGTGATCGGCGAAGCTTTCTGCGCGTACGCGGCCCTTGGCACCTTCTTCGGCAGGAGTTGCGTGGCTGGGGAAGCCACGCAGCGCTTCACGCGGCGCATCGGCCTGCAGCGAGCTGGGCTCATAGGCGACGCGGCCCTTGGGCACGCCCATCTGCATGTGACCATCGCGCTGGTTGTTGGCGAACGGGCACTTGGGCGCGTTGACCGGAATCTGATGGAAATTCGGCCCGCCCAGACGGCTCAGCTGCGTATCCAGATACGAGAACAGGCGGCCTTGCAGCAGCGGGTCGTTGCTGAAGTCGATGCCGGGCACGATGTTGGCCGGGCAGTAGGCAACCTGCTCGGTTTCGGCAAAGAAGTTGTCCGGCCAGCGGTCGAGCACCATGCGGCCGACGATCTGCAACGGCACCAGCTCCTCGGGAATGACCTTGGTCGAATCCAGATGATCGAACGGGAACGTTGCTGCCTGCGCTTCGGTGAACAACTGCACGCCGAGTTCCCATTCGGGGAAATCGCCGTTCTGGATCGCTTCGAACAGGTCGCGGCGGTGGAAATCCTGATCGGCGCCGGCGATCTTGACCGCCTCGTCCCAGATGGTCGATTGCAGGCCCAGCTTGGGGCGCCAATGGAACTTGACGAAGGTGCTTTCGCCCTTGTCATTGAGGAACCGGAAGCTGTGGATGCCGAACCCTTCGATCATGCGTAGCGAGCGCGGGATGGTGCGGTCGCTCATCGCCCACATCACCATGTGCATCGATTCGGGTGTCAGCGAAATGAAATCCCAGAACGTGTCGTGCGCGCTGGCAGCCTGGGGGAAACCACGGTCCGGCTCCATCTTCACCGCATGAATCAGGTCCGGGAATTTCATCGCATCCTGGATGAAGAACACCGGGATATTGTTGCCGACCAGATCCCAATTGCCTTCCTTGGTGTAGAACTTCACCGCGAAGCCGCGCACATCGCGCGGCGTATCCACCGAGCCGGCGCCACCTGCGACAGTGGAAAAACGCGTAAACAACGGAGTTTTTTCGCCAACCTCGGTAAAGATCTTGGCGGTGGTGTACTGGCTCAACGACTTGGTGAGTTCGAAGTAGCCGTGCGCGGCACTGCCGCGCGCATGCACGATGCGTTCGGGAATGCGTTCGTGATCGAAGTGGGTGATCTTTTCGCGCAGGATGAAATCTTCCAGCAACGTCGGGCCGCGCGGCGTGGCGCGGAGCGAGTTCTGGTTGTCACCGACAGGAATGCCCTGGTTGGTGGTCAGTTGCGGGTGCGTGCCGCCTGCCTTCTGGTGCAACTCATCGCCAGTACCGCGCGACCCATCGACGGTGGCGCTGACAGGTGCAAGGGCAGGGACCTGCGCGGATTTGCTGGGGGACTTGGCCATGGAAACTCCACTGTGGCGGGCTTGGGATGCGGGCTGAGCCATAAAGCCTGGGAGTGGCGCTGTTAATTGCATGTGTCTGCTTGCGAACGAAAACTCACATACGTCGCAAACATTGCGCGACGTCGCAGTTGCATGTGTTGCATCGATCACGCCACGCGCGTCGCCACGCAGATGCGCAAACAAGCGGGCGCGACCTTGCTGAGTCTTACAGAAGATCGAGCGGCTGTTTGCGCGTAGGCGGCGCGAAGGCGCGATCGATCTCGGCAAGATCGTCTGCGTGCAATTGCAGCGTGCACGCCGCGGCGTTGGCACGCACATGCGCCGGCGTTCCAGATTCGGGAATGGCGATGACATTGCCGCTGTGGATCGCCCACGCCAGCGCCACCGCGGTGGCTGCAACGCCGCGACGCTCGCCGATGGCGTGCAGGACCGGATGATCCAGCAACGAGCGGCTGCCAAGCGGCGAATACGCCATCACCACCACCTCGTGCGCGGCGCACCATGGCAGCAGGTCGAACTCGATGCCGCGGCTGCCGGCGTGATACAGCACCTGGTTGACCAGGCAGCGCGAGCCGCCATCGATTGCCCAGAGCTCTTCCATGTCATCGACATCGAAGTTCGATACGCCCCAATCGCGGATCTTGCCGGCATCGCGGAGCGCTTCGAACGCATCCACCACTTCGGCCAGATCGCTGCCGCCACGCCAGTGCAGCAGATACAGATCCAATGCGCGCACGCCCAGCCGTTGCAGGCTGGCTTCGCAGGCGCGGGCAATCCCGCGTGCACTGGCATTGCCGGGCAACACCTTGGACACCACGTAGGGCGGTTGCGTGCGGCCGATGGCCTGACCGATCAATTGCTCGGCGCGCCCATTGCCGTACATCTCGGCAGTGTCGATCAGCTGCATGCCCAATTGCTGACCGAGTTGCAGCGCTTCAATTTCCTGCTCGGGCGCATGCCGGCCCTGGCCCAGGTTCCAGGAGCCCAGACCTAACGCAGGCACGTGACGCCCGTTGCGCAGGCGCACCTGCGCGCAGGAGGATAAAGACGATTCGGACATGATGGGCTCCTGTCTTGTTGGAATGGGTGACGGCCGCATCACACCGGTGGCCTTGTCACTGCGACGATGGCTGCACCGATGTTGTCGCAGTGTCTGCACGCGCATCCCAGAATGCACATCGATGACGCTGCACGAAGTCGGGCGTGGCGCCGATCCTGTGCGGCGACAGCGTCAGCGGCGCGTCGCCATCAAAGCGCGGCCACGGCGGCCGCCCGCTACCGTTGGGATCGCCGGTGCGCGCGAATGCACCCCAGTAATCCTGCAGCGTATTGGCAAACGCGTGCTGCGCCGGACTGAACTGCGCCTGGCCACTGAGTACCCACGGACGCTGAAACAGATACACCAGTTCGGCGGCATGGAAAGCGCCCAATGCAGGCGAAAACGGCAGGCGTAACAGACCGTACGGCGCGTGCGGGTCGTCGAACTCGTAGGCGTACACCGGCGCATGCGTGCGCAATGCCTGCCCCAGCCGGCGTGCGGGGCAGGCGAAGCCGCCATCAGTCACGATGTCGGCGAACGCTTCCCAGCGCGATTGCGCGGCAACGGCTGCATATTGCGTCAGGACCGGGGCAGGCGAGGCATGCATGCGTTGTACGCGCGCTTCGTATCCGCTGCGCAGGTTGAGCTTGCCGATGTAGGACAGCAGTTGCGCAAACAAGCGCCCTTCGTCGCGATTGGTGCCGAGCAGTACCGGCACCTGCGCATGCTGGCCGCTGGCGATTGCCGCGGCCGGTGGCAGCGGCAATGCCTGGCCACCGGACATCGGCGCCCACGCGTCGCTGCCGGTCAGGCCACGCCGCTGGGGTGCTGCATCGGCCAGCCTTTCGGCCGGCAATGCGCGCAGGCAGGCGGCCACATCGCGCGTGCGCGCGCAACCCACGCGTTGCGCCATGCGTACGCCGCCACTTTCTGCCTCGCGCTGCGGCACGCTGGAATCGCTCGCCAGGCAACTGCCGCTTTGCAGGATGGCGCGTTGAAACAATCCCGCCGCGCCGGGCGAAGCGAGCTGATAACAGATGCTCCATCCACCGGCCGATTCACCGAACACGGTGACATTGCGCGCATCGCCGCCGAATGCGGCGATATTGCCCTGCACCCAGCGCAAGGCCGCCTGCTGGTCGAGCAATGCATAGGCGCCTTCGCCTTCGTCACGCAGGCCTGGATGTGCGTAGAAACCGAACACGCCCAGCCGATAGTTGGGTGCCACCACAACGACATCCTGGCGTGCAGCCAACGCGCTCAGGTCGTAGTCGACATTGCTGCCCAGCTCCAGCGCGCCGCCATAGATCCACACCATCACCGCGCGTGGATGCGCAGGTGCCGGGCCGGGCGGTGCGTAGACATTGAGCGTGAGGCAATCTTCGGAAACATGCTTCTGCCCGAAGCGATAGCGCGGCAGGCAGGCCGGGCCGGCCTGGGTGGCGTCGCGGACCTGGGTCCATGCGGCTGGCGGTTGCGGTGCGCGAAAGCGCAGTGCACCTACCGGCGGCGCTGCGAACGGCACGCCCAGGAACGCGCGACCCTGTGCACTGGCCACCCCGCGCACCGGGCCGGCTGTCGTCTGCACCACCTCTGCACGCGCATCGGGCGCGTGCACCAGCGCCGGTACCTCGCCGGGGCGGCGCGGTGCGCAGCCAACCAGCAGGCAGGCTGCCAACAGGGCGGCAGCAAGGAAGTTCGGTTCACGCATGCGCCAGGGTCTGCTGTGGAATGAGAGCGTCCGCCATCATCCTGGTGGCACGTGTAGGCCAGGAAAACGGCTGGCAGTGCGATGGCATCTGGGCATTCAATCGCAGCGCAATAAAAAACCCAGCCGCGTTACCGGCTGGGTTGTGTTGGCCGTCGCGGTGCGGCGATCAGGCCTCGGCGTCTTCCTTGTAGGCATCGACCGGGATGCACGCGCACATCACGTTCTTGTCGCCGTAGACGTTGTCCACGCGTGCCACCGGCGGCCAGTACTTCTGCTGCTTGAGGCTGGGCAGCGGGAAGGCGGCCAGTTCGCGCGGGTAGGCATGCGTCCACTCGCTGGCCGAGACCTGGGTTGCGGTATGTGGGGCGTGCTTGAGCGGGTTGTCCTCGCGGTCCAGGCGGCCGTCTTCGATGGCGCGGATCTCTTGGCGGATCTGGATCATCGCGTCGATGAAGCGGTCCAGTTCGTGCTGCGATTCGCTTTCGGTCGGCTCCACCATCAGCGTGCCGGCGACCGGAAAGCTCAGCGTCGGTGCGTGGAAGCCGAAGTCGATCAGCCGCTTGGCGATGTCTTCGGCGCCGATGCCGCTGGTCTTCTCCAGCGGGCGTACGTCGAGGATGCATTCGTGCGCGACCAGGCCATTGCGGCCGGTGTACAGCGTCTTGTAGTGCGGTGCCAGGCGCTTGGCGATGTAGTTGGCGTTGAGCAATGCCACTTGCGTGGCCTTGCGCAGACCGGCGCTGCCCATCATGGTCACGTACATCCAGCTGATCGGCAGGATCGAGGCCGAGCCATAACTGGCAGCGCTGACCATGCCGACGTCGCCTTCGCCGCCGAGCGTCTTCGGCAAATACGGGGCCAAGTGCGACTTCACCGCACACGGGCCCACGCCCGGGCCGCCGCCGCCATGCGGAATGCAGAAGGTCTTGTGCAGGTTGAGGTGCGACACGTCCGAGCCCCACTTGCCGGGCTTGGCCACGCCGACCAGCGCGTTCATGTTGGCGCCATCGGTATAGACCTGGCCGCCATGCGCATGCACCGCTTCGCAGATCGCCACCACGTCTTCTTCGAACACGCCGTGGGTGGACGGGTAGGTGATCATCAGTGCGGCCAGGCGATCGGAATATTTTTCCGCCTTGGCGCGGATGTCGTCCACGTCCACGTTGCCGTTGGCATCGCACTTGGTCACCACCACGGTCATGCCGCACATCTGTGCGGAGGCCGGGTTGGTGCCGTGCGCCGACTCGGGGATCAGGCAGATGTCGCGATGGCCTTCGCCGCGTGCGCGGTGATAGGCGCGGATCGCCAGCAGGCCGGCATATTCGCCCTGCGCGCCGGAGTTGGGCTGCAGGCTCACCGCGTCGTAGCCGGTGCACTCGACCAGCATCGCTTCCAATTCTTCGATCAGCTGCGCGTAGCCGGCGGACTGTTCGGCCGGTGCAAGCGGATGGATCGCTCCGAACTCCGGCCAGGTCACCGGAATCATCTCGGCGGTGGCGTTGAGCTTCATGGTGCAGCTGCCCAGCGGGATCATGGTGCGATCCATCGCCAGGTCCTTGTCGGCCAGCGAGCGCATGTAGCGCAGCAGTTCGTGTTCGCTGTGATGGGTGTTGAATACCGGGTGGGTCAGGAACGGGGTGGTGCGCAGCAGGCCCTGCGGCAGGGCATCGGCGGTGGCGGCATCCAGCGCGTCCACATCGGCCGTGGCACCGAACAGCTGCGCCAGCGCAACCACGTCGGCGCGGGTGGTGGTTTCGTCCAGGCTGATGCCCACCGCTTCGCTGTCGATGGCGCGCAGGTTGATGCCGGCCGCACGCGCACGGGCGTGGATGGCATCGGCATCGATCGCCTTGACGTGCAGGGTGTCGAAGAAGCGCTCGCCCACGGTGACGCCGGCGCTGCGCAGTGCGGCGGCCAGGATCGCCGCCAGGCGATGGGTGCGGCGCGCGATGCGGGTCAGGCCGTCGGGGCCGTGGTAGACCGCGTACATCGACGCCATCACCGCCAGCAGCACCTGCGCAGTGCAGATGTTGGAGGTGGCCTTTTCGCGGCGGATATGTTGCTCGCGGGTCTGCAGGGTCAGGCGATACGCCGGGTTGCCGGCGGCATCGATCGACACGCCGATCAAGCGGCCCGGCATCGAGCGCTTGTAGGCATCGCGGCACGCCATGAAGGCGGCATGCGGGCCGCCGAAACCGAACGGCACACCGAAGCGCTGCGAGTTGCCGACCACGATATCCGCACCCCATTCGCCCGGGGCGGCGATCAAGGTCAGCGCCAGCAGGTCGGTGGCCACCGCGACCAGGCCGCCTTGCGCGTGCACGGCCTCGGCCAGTGCAGCGTGATCGCCGATATGACCGAAGCTGTCCGGGTACTGCAGCAGCACGCCGAAGCACTCGGCCTGCAGCGCTTCTTCCGGCGTGCCGACGCGCAGCACGATGTCCAGTGGCTCGGCGCGCGTGCGCAGCAGTTCCAGCGTCTGCGGGTGCACCGCGTCGTGCACGAAGAAGGTGTTGGACTTGGATTTGGCCGAACGCTTGGCCAGCGTCATCGCCTCGGCCGCGGCGGTGGCTTCGTCCAGCAGCGAGGCGTTGGCGATCTGCATGCCGGTGAGGTCGGCGCACAGGGTCTGGAAGTTGATCAGCGCTTCCATGCGGCCTTGCGAGATTTCCGCCTGGTACGGCGTGTAGGCGGTGTACCAGGCCGGGTTCTCCAGGATGTTGCGCAGGATCACCTTCGGCGTGTGGGTACCGTAATAGCCCTGGCCGATGAAGTTGCGATACACGGTGTTCTTGTCGGCGATGGCGCGGATCTTGGCCAGCGCTTCTTCTTCGGTGATCGCCTCGGGCAGCGCCAGCGGCGCCGGCGACTTGATGTTGCCCGGCACGATGGCATCGGTCAGCGCATCCAGGCAGGCGTGGCCGACCACGTCCAGCATCTGGGCGATTTCCGCGTCGTTGGGGCCGATATGGCGTTCGACGAACGCGCTGTGGTGTTCGAGGTCGCGCAGGGAAGACGGGGTCTGGGACATGGCGGGCATCCGGAGCAGAGGGCATGCGAAAGGTCGGAAGCACCACGACCGGTCTGACGCGCATGCGCGCGCCACGACCTGCCGCAGCGGCGGTCTTCCTCGCGCCCCTCTGTCCTTTTGCCTGAGAGTTTAGGAACGCGGCATGGCACCTGGCCTGCCTGCATTCCGTGCCCCTTCGGCGCCGGCCGCGGCCGGTCTCTCCAGAGTTGTGTTGAAGATGGTATCGGGCCTGAGCGATTACGGGCTGTTGCGCCTTCGGCAGCGGCAGTGCCGCTTCTCCCACCGTGTTGCCTGGCTAGTATAGCCAGCGCCCGGCCGCTTGGCGAAACGCTTTTCGGCGGCATGAAATGCCGGAGGCCGGGCGAGTCGCCTCGTCCGGCCTCCGGGGTTTGAGCGGCCGCTGTTCCCACCGCTACCGGGCGGTCCGGCAACGGCAGCGCCCGCTCGCTCCTGCCCGCGCAGGCGGATCAGTGGTGCCCGTTCTTGGGCGGCGGATCGTGCTTGGTATTGGCGCCCGGCGGGGGATAGTCCCCACCGCCGACATGCTTCCACAGACGCTGGTCCAGGGGCTCCAGCTGGCCCTTGGCCCCGGCGGGCCGCTGCAGCGCTTGCGCACCATTGGTTGGCGATTTTTTCGACAGATTCATGTTGACGTCCTCACGGGTTTTCCCTTCGTACGCAGCGTCACGCCGCCCGAAGGGACGACTGCGTGACCGCCTCGGCCATCTGCCCGTTGGCCGGTGAGGCGACAGTGGTCGCCGGACCGCAGAGCCGGGGACAGCACCATGCGATCCAGCGTGCGCGGGTGCCGTTGCGACCCAGGGCCGGCGCACGACGCTGTGTGCGCGGTAACGAACGTCGCATCCGCCAGGTGAGTGCCGGCACGTGCCGATGTGATGCCGGTCACGGCAAGCGCTCCCGACCACCCGGTCGGAGCGCTGGCATTCGCAAAGCGCAGCGCCTTTGCGCAGCGTGTCCGCGTGTGCAGTGGCACGCGATGCAGGCTTGGCCGGCGATGCGTCTCGCCGGCATGCCGCCGCCGACCAGCATTGGATAGGGGAGGCGCGAGGTGGACTACCATTTCATTTCCGGGCTGCCGCGGGCGGGCTCGTCCTTGCTGGCCGCGTTGCTGCGACAGAACCCGCACGTGCACGCCGATGTCACCTCGCCGGTCGCGCGACTGTACGCGGCGATGCTGATGGGCATGAGCGAGGAACATCCTTCCAACGTGCAGATCGATGACGCACAGCGGGTACGGCTGCTGCGTTCGGTCTTCGACGCCTATTACCAGGATCGCCAGGGGCTGGGCACGGTGTTCGACACCAATCGCGCCTGGTGCAGTCGCCTGGCAGGGCTGGCGACGCTATTTCCGCACAGCCGTGTCATCTGTTGCGTTCGCGATGTTGGCTGGGTCGTCGATAGCTTCGAGCGCCTGGCGCAGACCCAGCCGCTGCGCTTGTCGGCGTTGTTCGGCTACGACCCGGAAGACTCGGTCTCGATGCGCGCGGACCTGCTGACCGCACCGCGCGGCGTGGTGGGCTATGCGCTGGATGGGCTGCGCCAGGCGTTCTACGGCGAACATGCCGATCGACTGCTGCTGTTGCGCTACGACACGCTGGCGCAACGGCCGGCGCAGGCGATGGAGCAGGTCTACGCTTTCCTGCAACTGCCGGCGTTCGCGCACGACTATGCCGGTGTCCAGGCCGAGGCCGAACGCTTCGATGCCGCGTTGCAGATGCCGGGCCTGCATCGCGTCCGTCGCGGGGTGCAGTACGTCCCCCGGCGCAGCGTGTTGCCCCCGGCGCTGTTCGAACGGTTGCAGGAGCTGGCCTTCTGGGAACGCGGGCCCTCGCATGGAGCCCTGCTGGTATGAGCAGGCGCGTGGCTTGGCAGCACACGGCGACGCGGCAGCACCGAGCAGGCAGGCAGCACGGGCGGGCGTCGGCGGCCGCCAGCGGATGACGACCCTGTTCCGACGCGAGGCGGTGGACTACCGGCAGCGCAGTCGGCTCGGGCCGGTGGTGCTGCGCCAGCATGGCGCGCTGCGTTGGTGCGTAGGCCTGCTGATGACGACCGTGATCCTGCTGCTGGTCGGATTCTTCCGCCTGGGCTTCGCGCGCAGCGAGACCTTGTATGGCACGGTCGTCCCGGCGGGCGGACTGATCGCCGTCACCACACCGCAGTCGGGCGTGGTGGTGCAGGTCGGCGCCGCGCAGGGCCAGCGCGTCGCTGCGGGCCAGCTGCTGTTCGTGTTGTCGGCCGAACATCGCGACGATCGCGGGCGGCCGACCCAGCGCGCTGCTGCGGTGCTGGCCGAACAGCAGCGCCTGGCCGTCGAGGCGATGGCGCAGTTGCGTGCCCAGGGGCGCGTGCAGCAGCAGGCGGCTGCGCGGGCGCTGGCCGGCCTGCGCGACCGCCTGCAGCAGATCGACGCCGAGCTGGACTTGCTGCGCCATTGGCAGCAACTGACCCAATCGATCGAGCAGCGTTACCGCACCGCGTTGACGCGCGGCCTGGTCAGCCAGCAATTCGTCGATGAGAAACAGGCCGACGTGCTCGACCAACGCGCGCATACCCTGGAGCTGCAGCGCGAGCGCATGGCCTTGGCCGATGCGCTTGCGCAGGCCCAGGCCGAGGTGCAGCAACTGCCATTGAGCGTGCACCAGCAATTGGCGATGGCCGGTGCCGGCCTGCAGGAGGATCGGCGTGCGGCGATCGAGCAGGCGGCCGCGTCGCGTTGGGAAGTGCGCGCGCCGCGTGCCGGGCGGGTGGCGCTGCGACCGCTGCAGCGCGGGCAGGCGGTCGCGCAGGGGCAACGGCTGGCCGATCTACTGCCGACGTCGATGGCGACCGAGGTCGTGTTGTATGCGCCCTCCCGGGCCGCCGGGCTGATTGGGCCCGGCATGCCGGTGCAACTGCGCTTCGACGCCTTGCCCTACCAGCATTACGGTCAGTTTGCCGGGCAGGTGGTCGAGATCGCCGCCGCGCCCGAACCGCCGCGTGTCGACTCCACGTCGGCGAGCGAACCGTTATACCGCGTGCGGGTGCGCCTGGCCGGGGATGCCGCGCTGCGTGAAGGACGCACCGCGGTCCTGCGACCGGGTATGCGCGTGCAGGGCACGCTGGCATTGGAATGGCGGCGCTTCTCGCAGTGGGCCTTCGAGCCGCTGTCCAGCTTGCACGGTACGCTGCGATGAGCCGCTGGCGGGCGCAGTTGCGTCGCGCGTCCGCCGTGCGTGGCTTGCCGATGATCCTGCAGGGCCAGGTCGGCGAATGCGGATTGGCCGCCATGGCCATGATCGCCCACTATCACGGTTGCCACATCGGCCTGGCCGAGCTGCGCCACCGGTTCCTGCTGTCGCGGCAGGGCACCAACCTGGCCAATCTGGTGGCGATCGCGCAGGCGCTCGGTCTGCAGGCGCGCGCGTTGCGGCTGGAAATGGACGCGCTGCCGGAGTTGCAGCTGCCCTGCATCGTGCATTGGGATCTCAATCATTTCGTCGTGCTCAAGCGGGTGGGCGCCCGTCGTCTGCAGATCCACGATCCGGCCAGCGGGCCGCGGAGCCTGACGCCGGGCGAATTCGCCCGGCATTTCTCCGGGATCGCGCTGGAACTCAGCCCGGCCGCCGACTTCCGTCCGCAAGCTGCGGCGCCGGCAGTGGCGTTGTCCTCGTTGATCGGTCGTGTCCACGGACTTGGACGTGCGGTCTGGCAGGTGCTTGCGTTGGCATTCGCGCTCGAGGTGCTCAGCCTGGGCATGCCGTTCCAACTGCAGTGGATCGTCGATCAGGCGGTGCCGTCGGCCGACATCGGGTTGATCCATGTCCTTGGCGCCGGGTTCCTGTTGCTGGTGGTCCTGCAATCCTGCATCGCCCTGCTGCGCGGATGGCTGATCGCCAGCGTGTCGGCACAGCTGGGTTTTCAATGGATGGGGCAGGTGTTTGCGCACCTGCTCGCGCTCCCATTGGCGTATTTCGAGAAGCGTCACCTCGGCGGCATCCAGTCGCGCTTCGCCTCGATCGTGCAGGTGCAACGCACCTTGACGACCGGATTCACCCAGACCCTGGTCGATGGCGTGCTGGTGATCGGCACCCTTGGCCTGATGCTGGTCTACAGCGTCGGCCTCAGCGCGATCACGCTGGTGGCGGTAGCGCTGTATGCGGCGACACGCTGGCTGTGGCTGCGGAGGATGCGCGAAGCCGCCGCCGAGCAGTTGTTGTGGGACGCGCGCCAGCACACCCACCTGCTGGAGAGCGTGCGCGGCATCCAGGGCGTGCGGCTGTTCGGGCGCCAGCAGGTGCGGCGCATGGACTGGACCCATCTGCTGGCCGAACAGACCAATGCACAACTGCGCCTGGCGCAGGGCGAGGTCTGGCAGTCGTCACTCAAGCGCCTGCTGTTCGGATGCGAGCGGGTGCTGGTGATCTGGCTCGCCGCGTTCGCGATCCTGCGCGCAGAGCTTTCGCTGGGCATGCTGCTGGCATTCATGGCCTATCGCGAGCAGTTCGCCATGCGCTTGTCCGAGCTGATCGATCGGCTGGTGGAGTTCCGCCTGTTGCGCGTCCATCTGGAGCGGGTGGCCGACATCGTCCACCAGCCGCGCGAGGAGGCCGATCAGCGCATCGATGCGCCGGCCTGGAACGACACCACCATCGAACTGTGCGGCATCGGCTTCCGCTACGCCGACGATACCCCGGCGGTGCTCGAAGACGTCAGCGTGCACATCGCCAGCGGCGAATGCGTGGCCATCACCGGCGCGTCCGGGTGCGGCAAGACCACCTTGGTCAAGGTGATCCTCGGGCTGCTGAAACCCAGCGTCGGACACGTAAAGATCGGCGGGCGCCCGCTGAGCGAGGCGGCGCTGACGCACTATCGCGCCATCGTCGGCACGGTGATGCAGGACGATCTACTGTTCACCGGATCGGTCAGCGAAAACATCAGTTTCTTCGACCCGGAGCCGGACCAGGCGCAGGTCGAACGTTGCGCGCGCATCGCCGGCGTGCATCAGGAGGTGGAGCAGATGCCGCTCGGCTACGCCTCGTTGTTGAGCGAGGCGGGTAACGGGTTGTCGGGCGGGCAGCGGCAACGCGTCTTGCTGGCACGCGCGCTGTACAGGTCGCCACGTATCCTGGTGCTGGACGAGGCGACCAGCCATCTGGACGTGATGAACGAGCAGCGCGTCAATCGCGCAATCCAGGCAATGCAGGTCACCCGGATCATCGTGGCGCATCGGCGCGAAACTGTCGGCATGGCCGCGCGCGTCATCACCCTGGAGCAGGGCCGGGTGGTGAGCGATCAGCCGATCGCCGATTGGCAGCGGCTGCAGGAGCGCTCCACCGCAGCCGACTGATCGCTGCCGTTGGGCACTGGGCGCCGAGCACTGCCGGCGCCGTCATTGTCAGGTGTGCGGCCGCTCGGTTGGGCAGGATGACGATGCGGTGCCAGGATGAAGCGGACGCGGCTGCGATTTGCATGCCTGCGTGCCGCGCATGCGCTCCATCGCTGGCCGCATGCGGTGGCAGTTGGCGTAAAGTGTCGGCTTCTTTGCCCCATGCCTGCCGCTGCGCTCGTTGGCCTGACCACCGCTGCCGGTGCCTGCGCGTGGGGAGTCCTCCGGATACCGTTGCGCATGACTTCTGCTGTTCCCTCCACCCGTCGCATGGCGCTGCTGCTGGCCGGGCTGGCGATGTTCGGCCCGTTTTCGATCGACACCATCTTCCCGGCGTTCTCGCAACTTGGCCGCAGCCTGGCGGTGGACCAGGTGGCGATCCAGCAGACCATCAGCGTCTATCTGCTGGCGTATGGCCTGATGAGCATCGCGCACGGGCCGTTGTCCGATGCCTGGGGCCGCAAGCGGGTGATCCTGGGCGGGCTGGCCTTGTTTGTCGCCGGTTCGATCGGCTGTGCGTTGTCGCAAGACTTGCCCACGCTACTGGCGTTCCGCGCGCTGCAGGGCCTGTCGGCCGGCGTGGGCATGATCGTCGGGCGGGCGGTGATCCGCGACCTGTTCCATGGCCCTGACGCACAGCGGCTGATGAGCCAGGTGTCGATGATCTTCGGGATTGCGCCGGCCATCGCGCCGATCATCGGCGGCTGGATCCTGCTCAGTGGCGCCGGCTGGCCGTTGATCTTCTGGTTCCTGGTGGTGTTTGGCCTGGTGCTGCTCATCGCAACCCTGACCTGGCTGCCGGAGACCCACCCGGTGGAGGCGCGCACCCCGCTGCAGTTCAAACGCCTAATGCAGGATTACGTGCGCATCGGCTTCAATCCGCGCTTCCAGCGCCTGGCCGCGGCCGGGTCGTTCAATTTCGCCGGCATCTTCCTCTACATCGCCTCGGCCCCGGTGCTGATCATGCAGCACCTGAAGCTGGGCGAAGGCGATTTCGCCTGGCTGTTCATTCCCACCATCGGCGGCATGACGCTGGGCTCGTTCCTGTCCGGGCGCATGGCCGGGCGCATGCAGCCGGTGCGGCAGATCCGCATCGGCTTCATCTGCTGCGGCGTGGCGGCACTGGCCAATCTGGCCTACACCTTTGCGGTGGCGCAGATCGCGCTGCCGTGGGCGGTGCTGCCGATCTTCCTGGCCGGCATGGGCATGGCGTTGATCTTTCCGATCCTGGCGCTGGCGGTGCTGGACATGTACCCGCAGCAGCGCGGCCTGGCGTCGTCGCTGCAGGCCTTCACCCAGTTGATGACCAATACGGTGGTGGCCGGGGTGCTGTCGCCGCTGCTGAGTGAACATCCGCGGCATCTGGCGATCGGCATGACCGGCTTTTTCTTGCTGGGCTGGCTATTCTGGCGCTGGGAGCGCCGCAGCGGCCGCCGTCTACGGCACCGCCAGGCCACCGAGGCAGTGCCTCTGGAGCCGGCCGACCACCTCTGACCTCACAGGAGCCTGCATGTCCACCGATTCCAAGTTGCGCCGTGATGCCCGCAAGCGTGCCGCCGAGCGCCAGCGCAACCAGGCCGCCGCCAATCCCGCGCCGGTGTCCCCGATCGAACCGCATGCCGAACTCCGCGACCAGCAACGCACGCTATTGGCCGGCATCGTCCGCCGCGACGGCGAATGGGTGCTGGGAATGGATGGCCGCATCGCCGGCGAAAGCACCAGCGCCGCGCAGGTGCTGGCGCTGATCATGCGCGCGGCCGAGTTGCACGAACGCCAGGGCACCCCGGTGCGGCTGACCTACTCGGACGCCCTCAAGGACGCCGCGCATGCCGAGGCCCGTGCCGACGGTATGGAGTTCGAGCAGTTCAAGACCAAGTTGAGCGAACGGTTGCAGGGCGGCACCAAGCTCAACTGAGCTTGGCTGCGGCGTAGTCCCGTGTTTCGCTTACTCCGAAGACCGATGCTCGATCCACACAGGACATGCAAGACTGAAAATCAACAGGAATGCACGAAACCCTATGCGCCAACCAAGATGGCGAATGTCTCCTGGACCGGCGCTACGGCCTGCCTTATTGCCTCAGGGAAACATTCCGAACCAGGGGCCGATGTTAAGTTCCTTGCGTGACATGAGGGTTTGGAACGACAGGGTTTTTTCTTTTTGCCCTGCGCGCAGTCCGCTGCTTTCGATAAATGCGGACAGCATGTATGCGTTGACGCAGGTGCATCCTAAGAATTTTTCCCGGGATTCCATGTTGGGGATCATCGAATTGTAGAGAACGTAGTACGGGATCGCATCGATGTTGTGGGTAGTGCCCAGGACGTTGGCGGCATCGATCAGTGCCGCCATCTGCTGCAAGTTGAAGGTGTAGGACATGACTCCGATGCTGCGTACGACATCCAGCCGTTTTGCCTGGATCAGGCAGGCATTGCGGTCGCCGTATCGCCACATCCAGTCTGCGCCATATTCTCCCTCGAGGTGAGCGCCTTGAAAGCTGGTCGTGACCAGCGGCAGCTGATTTTCAAGCGCGAGCTGGTTGATCGTGGTGAGGTTGACCGAGGTGATCGCGTCTTCGCGGATCATCTCGCCCAGGTTGGCCGAGCCGGCCATGATGTTCCAGGTCCATACGGATTGCTGCATCAGGATTTCGCTGATTTCCATGTCTTGCTCCGATGATTGTTGAAGTAATGCGCGTTGAACACGGCGATGACGGGGGCGAGTGATCGAATCAGGATTCGGTAACTTGTTTAACCAGCCAGTAAATTTCCCTGACGGTCTGTAGTGCGATGGTCTGGCTTTCCGCTCGCACGGTTTTCAGTGGAAGGCCATTCGGCAGCGACATTCCCGGAAACAGCACGATCGGAACGCCATTGTTTTCGGTGGACAACGGCTTGGGTTCAGGTACGTCGGCAAAGCTACGTCTGATCAATGCAACGATCACGCCCAGCGCCGCAAGCGCCAGCGCTGCGATCAAGGCGACCAGTAACTTGATCGGAGGCAGTGGAATCTTCTCGATCAGGTTCGCGATGAAAATAACGGCAATCAGGCATTCCAGATTCAATGGGCAGTTCAATACCTGGACCATCTGGATCTGCACCAACTGCCCGGCCTGCTGCACGAATTCCACCTCGTATGGCGTTCCATTCACCTGGATCGGAACCGTTACTTGGCGACGCGCCAATGTATTGTCGGTTGCCCGGTAGTTGATCTTGGTCAGGCCCGTCGCGATCGGTGACGGATCTTCGAGCAACAACCATCGGGTGTCGTAAGAGGCAATCCGGACCTGCGTGGCGTTTGCCTGGACAAGAAAAAAACAGTGCGTGTCCGCTGGCTGCGATTGCGGGTACTGCTTGTATGCGGTCGGGAAAGCCACCACCAGCACCTGTGCCGGCAATGGCCGACTCCTACTGTTCGATCGCTCCATGTGCGAGCCCGACCTCGACAGCTGCTGCGTTGGTTGCCTCGTACGCCTCCAGCCCAAGCACGATCGCACCTGCGCTCAAGGCCAGAGAGCCAAAGATCAAGGGCGATGGTTCGTCCTGCAGCACTTGGGTCATCAGTGCATATGCTGCCTGCGCGCTCGGGATCGCGGTGGCATTCAGCGCGGCGGCAGCCGCGAGCGGAGCTGTCACGATCGAACCCTTCGCAGTCACGCTATTTCTCCGGCATTGGCGGCAGGTTGTAGAGCTGGCGAATGCGGTTCAAGACCTTGTTGTTTTCCTCGGTGATGATGCGCATCTGTTCGTCTGCATTTCCATCAACGCCCAGCAGTGCGACGTTGGTGGCGACCTTGGTCATCGAATCCGCGATCTCGTTCACGGCCTGCCCAAGTTGCCCGATGGATTCCGGTTGGGTCATGTGGGCGCTCCTTCTGATGGCAATGTTGTGGTGGCAGATTGGTGTTGCTGGTCCATCTGGAAGTCCGGGCTGCTGGTGGCCAGCTGGGTGACGACCGTTGAGTTGATGTACGTGTTGCACGCAGAAAACGTATCGGGGCCGAATATCGCATCCTTCGTACTGCTACCGACGGTCGTCGAGGCCGTAGTGGTTATCACGCCCGTTTCGCGGTGTCTGATCACGTAATATGGCTGAGGCAGTAGGGCAGCCTGCATGCCGCTGAGCAGGCGACCCTCCATAAGTGCCAGGACCTGGCTGTTGTAATGCTCCATCGACGTACCGGCATCGTCAGGCTTGTCGCTCATGCCGACACCACGGGTTTTGCCGGCGTATGCATTGACTTCAGTGTTGCTCTTAGGTCGAGCAGGCTTTGTGCCATGCCATTGGATGTCAATAACGAGCCAGTTGACCTTGCATTTATGGGGTCCGAGGCTTGTACGCCGTTGACAGCCTTGGCAAGGATGGATTGCCGCAATCGATTGGATGCGTCCTGATGAACGATCTGGGTCTTGGCAGAGAGATCGCTGCTCGCCACCTGATTGGCGTAAGCAAGCATTGAGATAAGTGCGCCTTGCTGTGAGATGGCCAAACCACTCAAAGCGGTGGAGGAAAGAATTGGATCTGATGTAGATGGAATGCCATTAACTGTGATTTCAATTTCCATGAGCGATCACCTTAGAAGGGATGGGGGCCATGCGCGGCCCCCATCTTTACCGCTACGCCTTTACCGTCTCGATGAAGAGGTCTTGATGGTGACACCAGAGCTATCGAGACTGATCTGGATATCTTCCTTGGCGTAAGTGCCAGGGAAGAAGATCGCTTGTCCCTGCTTCGGAATGACAAGCCGATGCTGGGAATCCACACTCAGATTCATCTCTAGCAGTAGCATGAGTCTTTGCCACCAGCCGTCGGGAAGTTTTGCTCCTGACGTAACCAGAAACGCCGAAACTGTTGCCTTCAGGTCAGTGATGGTTTGCGCCAGTTCGTTGGAAGTCAGGACATCCACGGCAGAGCGGGCTTCCAGTGGCCCAATGTTGCTGAGGCTGTTGGTGGCCTTGGCGACGACCGGTATGCCAAGTTCCGTGACAGCCTGCTGGTTGGAGACCGCGTTTTGTTGTCCGAGATTGTTACTGGCCAGAACATTCGAATACGCCAGGTTGGACAGCATTGCCGGCTGCTCGGAGATCGCCTTCAAATTACCGATTGCAACTGCGCTAACTACCTCTTCTTCTAGCATGATCGTTGCTCCTTCCAAGGCCTAACAATCACTTACTGTCGAGGGGCGAATGCCTGCAGGGTGGCCTTCATGTCGGCAATGGTCTGCGCAAGCTCATCGTTGGTGAGGATGTCCACGGCAGAGCGTGCTTCCAGCGGTCCAAGATTGCTGATGGTGTTGGATGCCTTGGCAACAATCGAAATCCCAAGCTCGTTCATCGCCTGCTGGTTGGCAACTGCATTTTGTTGCGACAGATTGGTATTGGCCACGGTATTGGAGTAGGCCAAATTGGACAACATTGCGGGCTGTTCCGAGATGGCTTTCAGATTACCGATGGCAACAGCGCTCACTACTTCATCGGGCAGAGGCATGTGATTCTCCTGAGATTGAAAAACAGACGAGGGTTGAAGCGGCTTTCCTACCGCAGCCCCTGTTCGGGGGAGGATGCTGTCATCGCAAGTCAATAGACCCGGACGAGCGCATGCGTGGTGGGTGCGTTTGCACGATGCCCGTTACTTAGGGGGAAGCGTCGCGCTGCGTCTGGATGGCACCCATGTCTTTGATCAGCTTTTCGATGTCCTTGACCATCTGGTCAATGCTTTGCTGATTTTTGCACTCGCTTGTGCGTTCGATCATTGCGACGCACTTCGCAGCGGCAGCCATCTGCACCTGATTCATGGCTTGTTGCTGGCTGAGCGAAATTTGCTGTTGCATGTTCTGGTTGAATATTTGTTGCGCTAAAGCAAGGTTTGCAAGAACAGCGGGCTGCTCGCCTATGGATTTTGCGTTCGATATGGCGATGGCTTGAATAATGTCGGCGGGGAGTGAGTCAGCCATTTAGCTCTCCATAATGAGCGCGTCTTGCCGAGGCGAGTGTTTGCGAAACGATGATTGAATCCTAGGGCAGGGCTCTGTCGCCGAACAAGTATCGTTACGGTAGCTTTCCGGTATCGCTATCCGTAACGCGCAAAGTGTCGCAAGCTCAATTGAATTTAGATGGGTGAAAGTGGATCGATAGCCGTTTTCTCTGTGATCTGCACCGCATTCTTTAGTCTGCGTATCGCGCCCGGAAATGAAGACTTTCTTTGGCAGTTGAGAAATTTCGCTGCCTGTCACGCAAACTGCCCTAGGTGTGCTGCGATGGATCAATTTCTTTGCTGAGCTAAATTGACGGGATATGGTTGCTCGTCTGGGGCAAGTTGCATAGGACGAGCTCGCTGAGGTCTGTCTGGTGTAGGCCCTTAAAGCACCGGGGCGAGACAGGTTTTTGCAAATCAGGACGCACGCGGCCCGTGCACCTGCTGGATGATTTGTGCTTATGAAATCGGCCTTGGCTGACCCGATGGGAGTGACAGGACGGATGAGGGTGTATCGTGACCGAGGTGATGGGTGAGGTTGGGGAAGAGGAAATTCGATCAGCCTGTAACGCATTGCTTAGCAGCGACGCCTTTATCAAAGCGCCGCGAATGGGTCGTTTACTCACGTACCTGGTTGAGCAAGCAATTGCCGGGAGAAGCCGCAATACCAACGAGTACGCCATCGGTATTGACGTGTTCGATCGCAACCCGGCCAACTATGTTCCGGCGGAAGATCCGGTCGTCAGGGTGCAGGTGGGGCGCTTACGCCAGCGACTGAATTCTTATTATTGCCAACAGGGCGCGGCGGCGGCGCTTGTGATCAGTATTCCCCTTGGCAGTTACATGCCAGTGATACTGCGGCGCAACCCTGCGCCGTCTTCGCCTGGGAGCGGTCTGATCATTCAGCCGATCCACTACATTGCGGAGCGTAGCGATGGGCAGGCATTTACGCATGGACTCTACGAGGAACTACTTGATCAATTGTTCCAGACCTTCGGTGAAGCGTTTGCCGTGTTGCCGGTTGCAGCGTCTGCCAACGGCGACGCGATGACATCCAAAGAGCTTCTTTCTGGCGCTAGCGTCAACCACTCTATCGAGGGCAGTGTGCGTGTCGATGCCGAGCGCATTAGGGCCTCCTTCAGAATCGTGGACTCTTCGCTGCGCAGGATTCGCTGGGCGAGGCACTTCGATCGCTCGATCGGATTCGGCATACAGCAGCAGGAGGAACTGGCTACGTCAATCTGTACTGCGTTGAAGCAAGTCTTCTCGTTTGATTTGCGTGCGCGCTTGTAACCGTCGGGTGGGCCGACAGGCGCTGATTGCCAGATGCCCAACGCATCTGTTGACGTGGGGCAGCATACTCAAAAGATCCCCTAGGTCGGTCATGTAGCCTGCAACCGCCGCACAGGTTCAGCGCGAAACGGGATGTTCAGGGCTGCTGCTGTTGACCGGAATGCTGGCCTGCCACCCACACATCTGCCCCTGATTCTGCTGTTTCAACCATTCGCTCATTGGCGCGAAGTACTCCAGCATCGGGCCGGCATCGAGTTTGTCATTGCCGGTGAGTTCCTTGAGGGTGGTTTGCCAGGGCTGGCTGGAACCACGCTGCAGCATCGACCAGAACTTCTGCCCGGCGTCCTTGTTACCGTAGAAGCTGCAGTCGTACAGCGGCCCTTGATGGCCGGCGGCCTGACACAGGCCTTTGTAGAACTGGAATTGCAGGATATGCGCCAGAAAGTAGCGCGTGTACGGTGTGTTGCCCGGCACGTGGTACTTGGCGCCAGGGTCGAAGAATTCTTCGCCGCGCGCGCCGACCGGCGCCACGCCCTGGTACTTGGCTTTCAATTCCCACCAGGCCTGGTTGTAATGCTCGGGCGTGATGGAGCCGTCGAACACGCCCCAGCGCCAGCGGTCGATCATCAAACCAAACGGCAGGAACGCCACCTTGCTCAGGGCCATGCGCATCTGCGAATTGATCAACGACTCGCGACCGGTCTGTTGCTCGCCCACCATGTCGATCGACTGCAGGTACTTGGGCGTCATCGCCAGCACGATGGTGTCGCCGATCGCTTCGTGGAAGCCGTCGTTGGCGCCGTTCTGGAACAGCGGCGGTAACGGGTTATAGGCCAGGTCGTAATAGATGTGTCCCAGCTCGTGGTAGATGGTGGTGAAGTCTTCTTCGGTCGGTTTGATGCACATTTTGGTGCGCACATCCGCGCCGATGTTCTGGTTCGCCTCGCCGCCCATGTTCATGTCCCAGGCGCTGGCGTGGCACACCACATCGCGGTCCAGCGGCTTGATGAACTGCGAGCGCTGCCAATAGGTGTCCGGCAGCTTGGGCATGCCCAGCGAGGTGTAGAAATCCTGCGCGCGTTCGGTCATCTGCTTGGCGGTACGCAGCTGCGCTTCGCGTTCGGCGTTGAAGCGTGCGGCCGCGCCACCATCGCCGCCGGCGTTGCGCGCCAGCACTGCAGTGAGGTTGCCCTGGTACTGCTTTTCCAACGCGGAGGTGATGTCCAGGTCGCCGGCCCCGGGGTAGGGCTGCAGCAGATCCCACAGATTGCTCCAGTCCTGCTGCCACATGTTGCCCATCAGATGTGCCGGCAACAGGCCGCCGGCGACCTCGCCCTTGTCCTTACCGTATTGCGTATCGAGTTTGCCGCGCGCATAGCACTGCAACTGCGCATACAACGGCTTGACCTGTTCCCACAGGCGGTCGGTTTCGCTGGCCAGTTGCGCCGGCGGCATGTCGTAGCCGCTGCGCCATAGCACCCCGACGTCGGCGAAGCCCAGCCCGCGTGCGCCCTCGTTGGCCAGTTCCACGAAGCGTTGATAATCCTTGCGCATGGGCTGCGCAGTGCTGTGCCAGCCCTGCCAGGCGTCGAGTTGTTCGTTGTAGTCGCGGCTGCTGGCCAGCACTTGTTCCAACTCGCCGAGCTGGCGGCAGCGGCGCTGCTCGCCTTCGCCTACGCAGTAGCTGCCGGCGCCGTAATCGCCTTCCATCTTGGCCGCGATGCGGGTGAGCTCGGCCAGCTTGGCCGGGTCGCGCGGTGCGGGCAGGGCACTCATCAATTTCAGCAACTGCAGCGCACGCGCACTGTCGGCCGACATCGGCGTGCCGGCATACTGCTTGGATTGTTCGATCCACCGATCCAGCTGCGCCAGCGAACGTTCGTTGGCCTTGGCCGCCAGCAACTGCGAATCGCCGTTGATATAGGTCGACGACAGCCACTGCGCAGCGGTGGTTTCCGGATAGGTCGCCTTGTATTCGGCGCTGATGCGCGCAACGAACTGGTCGGCGCTTTCGGCCGGCGCGGCCTTGCTCGCGACAGGTTTGTCCGGTGGTGCCGCATCCCGGCGGCAGCCCGACAGGCTCAGGGTGCCGGCAGCCACAGCCAACGCCAGCAACAGCAAACGAGGATTCACGGGTGGTCCTTGCAGTGAAGTCCGGCGAAGGCTAGAGCGCGCCGGGTTTCAGGGCAAGGGGCAACGCACGCCACGCCTGCGATGCGGCAGGCAGACGCAGGCGTTGGCGATCAGCGCAACGTCGTGCCGGTGCACTTGGCGAACAGGTCGCGCTCGGGCGCGTAGGCGCTGGTCTTGACCTGCATCAACCCAAGTACCGACGGGAACAGCGCATCCTGATCGGTGTATTGCCCTGCACGGTGGCGCAGGCAGGCTTCGTCCAGGCCGCGATCGCGCGCGAACTCCGGCGAGAACCACATCACCATCGGCACATGGGTCTGCTCCTTGGGCGCGATGGCATACGGAACGCCGTGCAGGTACAGGCCTTTTTCGCCGAGCGATTCGCCGTGATCGGAGAGATAGATCATCGCCGTGTCGTAGTCCGGCAGGCCGCGCAGCGCATGGATGGCCTGATTGAGGAAGTGGTCGGTGTACACAATCGAATTGTCGTAGGCGTTGACGATGTCCTGGCGGCCGCAGCTGCCCAGATCCGCGGTCTTGCACACTGGCTTGAAGCGTTCGAACTGCGCCGGATATCGCTCGAAGTAGCTCGGGCCATGGCTGCCCAGTTGGTGCAGCACCACCACGCGGTCGCCAGGCTTTGCGCGCACCTGCGCAGCCAAGTCGCTCAACAGGATCTCGTCCATGCAGCGGCCATCGGCGCACAGGCCCGGTGTGGTGGCATCGTCCAGCCTCTGGATGTCCAACCCGTCGCACACGCCCTTGCACCCTGACTGGTTGTCGCGCCATAGCGTCGAGATGCCAGCGTGTTCCAGCACATGCAGGAACGACTGATGGCCTCGAATCATGTCTTCGTTGTAATCGCGACGGCCGTAGGGGGAGAACATGCAGGGCACCGAGACCTCGGTGCTGGTCCCGCACGAATGCATATCGGGGAAATTGATCACCCCTGCCTGCGCCAGCTCCGGCGTGGTCTGGCGGGCATAGCCGTTGAGACCCCAGTTCTGCGCGCGCGCGGTCTCGCCCAGCACCACCAGTAACAGGCGCGGGCGGCTGCCCGGCGCACGCGGCGTGGCCATCGCATCGTGCTCGATCGGCTGTTTGGGCGCGCGCTTGATCGGCGATTCGGATTTGAGGTTTTGCCGCAATGCCACGATGTAATTGATCGGCGTGGCCAAATAACGCACTTCGCGATGATTGCGCATCAGTGCGGAAATATCCTGCGACGAGAGCATGGCGCCAGCAGCGCCCACCACCGCCACCACCAGCAGGAAAACCGATCGCACCAGCACCGCCTTGCCCACGCTGCGTGCGCGCAAACGGGTGCGCCACAGCAATGCGGCCGGAATCAGGAAGTAGCACACCAGCGGGAGGATCAGGCCCGGCGTGAGCAGCTCGCGCGATTCCTTGTGATCGGTATGCAGCACGTTGCGCAGCATGTCCGCATCCAGATAGACGTTGTAGCTGTCCATGTAGTGCGCGGCCAGTGCGGTAGTGAACAGCAATAGCGTCAGCAGCGGCTTTGCATTCCAGCGCCAGACCAGCACGCCCAGGAGCAGCGCATGCACGGCCACCAGCAGCGCCATCAACGAGATCGCAAACCCGATGCTGCCCGGATGCGTGGCCATGGCCGTGCGCCAGAACAATTGATTGCACACCAAAGCAAAAAACAGGCTCGACAGCAGCACCAGCGCTTCGGTCGACACCGTCGGCCGCGTACTCCATGTCAGCGCGCGCAGGCCACTACGCTTGCGCGGTTCCGGCAACCAGGTACTCATGCTGCGTCCCCCGAGAGCAACATCAATCCAAGCGCGCGACGCGGCCGTTGCAGCATCACGCAGTACAGTGCAAGTGCGCTCACCCAGCACACCGCCAGCGACCACAGGTCGTGCGAGAGAAAATGCGCGCCGCGCAGTTGTTGCGCAACACCGAAAATGAGACCTGCCGCCAAGCCTATGAACAAACCTGCAAACCGCCATGCAGGACGGAGCGCCAGCGCACAAAAATACAGCGCCACCCATGCATAACCGGCACTGGCATGGCCGGCCGGAAAGCAACCGGACGCGGCAATGCCGTGGCGCGATTCGAATAGCCCGATCATCGCTTGCGTGCCGCCATAGCGGCTCAGATCCCACGGGCAATCCATCGCCGTCCACGACTTGAGCAGCGACACCAGCGAGGTCGACAGTGCGACGGAGGCGGCCAGGTAGGTCAGCGGCCAGCGCAACACCTTCAGGCGTGGCCTGCACCACGCAACGATGGCCAGCACCAGCACGCCGACCCCGGCTGCCGTGCTCAACCATTTACCCACGCGGTGGATCACGCCACTGGTGAACCAGTGGTCCTTGAGTAGCCAGTGCCCGCCTTCCAGCCGATACAGCGCATCGGCGATCCATTGGTCGCCACCGGCGCCCATCAACAGCGCGCTCGCCAACAGGACGCAGGCAAGGGGCAGCCACAGATGGCGCACGAAGAAGTGCGTCTTCATGCCGCTGGCGGTATGCGCCACGGCCGGCGCACGGATGGGAAGCGTTGTCATCGAGATGGCGGCCTGTGTCAATGCCCGACATCTTCGAAACCCGGATGTCGGAAAGCGGTCGGACCGGGGTTGCTTGGCCGTTAACCCGACGCCAAGCGTTCAGTCTGCATCGCCTTCGCTACCGGTCTGTTCGGCGTCGGACACGGTGGCGATGCAACCGGCATGCCACGCCGTGCCCGGCAGCAATTGCCATTGGTTGCGATTGGACTCGCCGATATCGATGCGTTGTGCCGGATCGATACACGCCGGCACCGCCTGCTTGAGCACGAACAGCCAGCGGGTGTGTGGCGCTTGCGCAAGCCACGGGCCTGCCTTGGCCCACTGCTCCTGCCAGCTCGCCTTGAAGCCGAAATCGGTGACCGGGCGATCGGCCTGCAGCAGGTTCTGTTCGCGCCAGGCCAGCATGCCCAGCTGCGCGTCCGGACCGATGCGCTGGCCCACGCGCTGCATCAAACCTGCGGACGAACTGTAGGGATCCAGCGCGGGCATCAACCCCAGGCCGAACACCGTCCACAGCGCGGCGGTCATCACCACCAGCGCGGTGCCCGCGCGTTTACCGCGCGACCATGCAATTGCGGCCAGGCCAACCACGCCCAGGCCGATCAACCAGAAACCCACCGGCTGCAGCGAGGCAAGCGCCATGCCGCGCTTGACTGCGGTGTTTTCGGCCCAGTGCAGATGCAGCGCAATGCCGCCGCCCAGCACCAGGCCGGCAACGCCAAGCAGCAGCACATACCCGCTCAGCAGCATCCGCACGCCGCGCCGGCGCAACAACCCGGCCAGCAGCGGCGCCGCGGCGATGCACAGCGCCGGCAGCATCGGGAAGATATAGACCTCGCGCTTGCCCGGGCTGGCGCTGAAGAACAGCAGCACCAGCACGCTCCAGGCCAGAAGCAGCACATAGCGTGGGTCGCCGCGGCGCAGTCGCCGCCACCAGGCCGGCAACAGCCACGGCAACAACAGGCAGCCGGGTAGCCACAAGGTGGCGATCACCTGCAGGTAGTACCAGAACGGTTTGACGTGATGCCAGGCGTGCGCGTAGCGCGTGCCGGTCTGCTTGAACAACAGCTCGTGCGCGTAGGCATGCAGCTGCGGGTCGTCGCTGTGCCACAGCGCGATGCCCAGCGGCCCCAGCCACACCGCCGTACCGGCCACGAACGCCGGCAGCACCAGTGCCCAGCTGCGTCCTGCCAGCGCGCGCGCCGGCAACACGCGCCAATGCGTACGCCGCAGCGCCATCCACGGCAGCAACAGCAGCAGCGGCAGAAAACCGACGCCCTTGGTCACCGTACCGACGCCGGCAGCAAACAGGCCCAGCGTCCATGCGCGCCAGTCCGGCCCGCGCAGCAGGTGCCGCAGCATTCCCCACAACGATAGGGTGGTCAGCGCCACCAGCACCATGTCGATCTGCGCACGCTTGGCCATCAGGCCGAACTGCAGCACCGTGAACGAGGCCAGCACCGCATGGGCCGCCACACGCCGGGTCCATAGCCGGCGCGCGATATCCCAGGTCAGCCACAGCGTGGCCAGCGCGGCCAGCAGCGACGGCAGCAGGAAGGCCACCGGCCAGTGCGGTACCAGTTCGTAGGTTGCCGCCTGCAGCCACATGAAGACCGGCGGTTTTTCTGCATACAACTCACTGCCACGGTGCGGCAACAGCCACTGGCCGGTCTCGACCATGGTGCGCGCGGCCAGCACGAAGCGCGGTTCGTCCGGCGGATTGGGTTGGCGCATGCCCAGCCCGGCCAGCAAGCTGACGAGGATCAACAGCAACGCGGCCAGCAGCGCGCGCTGGCGGGATGAGGAGGCAGCGATGGCAGGCGACACGCGCACGCCCTGAGTAGATGCGGGCAGACACTATCTGGCAAGTGGGTCGGAAATTTGTCGGAGCCGAGCCCGCGTGATCGTGCATCGCAGCGCAGGCATCGCCGTGCGCGGGTGCTGAAGCGCAACCGATCGGGAAGACCGTACCGGCGATGGCGGTTGCACTTGGCCGGCCTCGGTTAGGATGCGCACACTGTGCCTGCCAGGCGTCCCGGAACTCCGCTCATGCGGCTGCTGGTCATTGAAGACAACCGCAATATGGTTGCCAACCTGTTCGACTATTTCGAAGCGCGCGGGCATACCCTGGACGCCGCGCCCGATGGCGTCACCGGCCTGCACCTGGCCACCACCCAGCAGTACGACGCATTGATCCTGGACTGGATGATGCCGCGCATGGATGGACCGGAAGTGCTGCGCCGGCTGCGCGAGCAGCACCAGTCCGAACTGCCGGTGATCATGCTCACCGCACGCGACGAACTGCCGGACAAGATTGCCGGCTTTCGCGCCGGCGCCGACGACTACCTGACCAAACCCTTCGCCTTGCCCGAGCTAGAGGTGCGTATCGAAGCCTTGCTGGCGCGTGCGCACGGCCGTCGCCGCGGCAAGCTGCTGCAAGTGGCCGACCTGCGCCTGGACCTGGCCACGCTGGAAGCCACCCGCGCCGGCCAGGTGCTGCACCTGTATCCGGCCTGCCGCAAGTTGCTGGAAGTGCTCATGCAGGCCAGCCCGGCCGCGGTGACGCGGCAACGCCTGGAGCAATCGTTGTGGGGCGACGATCCGCCCGACGGCGACATGCTGCGCTCGCATATCTACGAGTTGCGTCGCAGCGTGGACGGCCCGTTCGCGCAAAAACTGATCCATACCTTGCCGCGGCTCGGCTACCGGCTGGCGCAGCTGGATGCGGCCGATGCACCTGGCGCCGGCGACTGCAGCGATGTCTAAACAGCGCCCGTTGGGTCGCCGCGTGCTGGTGTGGTTGTTCGGCTACACGCTGCTGATGACGCTGGCGGTGTTCGGCACTGCGCAGTACCTGCACGAACGCGCCGAACATGGCGTGTGGCGCTCGCTGCTGAATTCCGAACTGGACAGCATCCTCGAGCGCAGCGTGCAGAATCCGGAGTATCACTGGCAGGACTCGGACACCTTGCGGCTGTACCGCGTCGAGGATGTCGCGCGCACACCGCCGGTCTTGCGCACCCTGCATCCCGGCCTGCACGACGGTCTGGAGATCGCCGGTCGCCAGAGTGCGGTGATGGTGCGCGACACCGCGCATGCCGGCCGCCTGGCCCTGGTGCTGGACATCACCGATTTCGAAGCGCTGGAAAAATTCCTTACCCGCTGGATGCTGGCCGCCGGCATCGCGCTGATCGGCATCACCTTGCTGATGGGCACGTATGCGATGGCCCGGCTGGTGCGCCCTTTGGTGGAACTTGCGCGCGACATCGGCGCATTGCGGCCGGAGCAGCGCGCGCAGCAGATTGCGGTCGGGCCACAGGGCAGCGCCGAGTTGTACGTCATTGCCGATGCGCTCAACGATTATCTCGAGCGCAACAGCCAGTTCGTCGACCGTGAGCGCGCCTTCATCGACAGCGCCAGCCACGAACTGCGCACGCCCATCGCGGTGATCGGCAATGCGGTGGAGCTGGCGCTGGAGCAACCCGGCACGCCGCCGGCGGTACGCCACCAGCTGCAGCGCATTGCGCAGACCAGCGCCTCGGTCGAGCAGTTGATCACCTTGCTGCTGGTGCTGGCCAAGGACCCTGGCCGGCTGGTGCGCAGCAGCGATTCGGTGCGGCTGGATCAGTTGCTGCCGGACATCGTGGCCGACCACACGCACCTGTGCGCCGACAAGGATCTGCAACTGGTCATGGACCCGTTGCCGCCGTGCAGCCTGGTCGCGCCGGTCGCCATCGTGCAGACGGCCATCGGCAACCTGCTGCGCAACGCCATCGAAAACAGCGACCGCGGCATCATTCGCATCTCGCTGTCGGCGCCCGGCGTGGTCCGCATTGCCGACCCTGGCCATGGCATGACACCCGAAGAGATCAGCGCCATCTACACGCGCCTGGCGCGCGGCAACGCCCGCCAGGGGAGCGGCATCGGGCTGGAACTGATCGGACGGTTGTGCGAGCACCTGGGCTGGCACCTGCAGCTGGATTCCAACGCCGGGCAGGGCACGGTGGCCACGCTGGATCTCTCCGGCGCCACGGCAACGGGATCCTGAGGGCGATCACGCGACCGACTGCGCTCGCGCCGGATGGTGCGTCCGGTACTCGCTCCTGCAGGTGCCACACGTGCGCCGTGGCTCCTGCGAACGCCACACCGGCCTAGTGACCGTTCGCTGCTGACAGCTACTCGCTGCGATTGCGCCGGCGCTTGAACGCGCCGCGCTCGCTCAGACAGGCCACTTCAGGCAGGCAGCAGGCCGCGAGCGTCCAGCCAGCTGCGCGCGTCCTCCGCGTCGTGCTCGAACCAGGCGCGGGTGGAGCCCAGCCGATACGTATAGCCCCAGCGGTCCATGTCCGCCATCAGGCGCGCGCTGCCCACGCCGGGCAGTTGCTCGGCCAGCAGGATCTGCAGGTAACAGGTGGCGTCTTCTTCCTCCACCGAATCGGTGGCATCGGTGTGCACCGCGGCGCGTTTTTCCGCAGGCAGCACGATCAGATGTCCGGCTTCGTGCAGGAGCGAATGCACCGGTGTGTCGTCGCGCACATACACATCGCAGCCGATGATGCCGGCCTCCGGTTCTCCCCAGAAACTGCCTGGAATCGCCGCGCCCGATTCCACACGATGCAGGCGCAAGCCATAGCGCGCGAGCAGGGCGGCAGGTGCGTCCAGGCCGATATCGGCCACGCAAAGAACATCGGCGGCGGTGGGTGTGGCAGTGGGGGCAGTGGTCACGCGCAATGGCTCGCGGTCAGGTCACATGCGACAACGGCACCGTGCGAACCCGGTGCCGTTCTGGGCGCTTACTTGTCGCCGTCTTCCGGCAGGGCGACCGAGATGTCCAGCACGTCATGCTCGCCGTCCTTGACCAGATCAACCCGCACCGCATCGGCGTCGATGTTGACGTACTTCTTGATCACTTCCAGCAGTTCGCGCTGCATCAGCGGCAGGTAATCCGGCCCGCCGCGATGGTTGCGCTCCTGCGCAATGATGATCTGCAGGCGGTTCTTGGCCGTCTCGGCGGTGTTCTTCTTGCTCTTGAGAAAATCGAGCAGGCCCATGCTTACCCTCCGAACAGCTTGCTGAAGAAGCCTTTCTTCTCCACGGATGTGAATCGCATCGGGCGCTCCTCGCCCATGATGCGGGCGACTGCGTCGTCATACGCCTGGCCGGCCGGGGACTCGGCATCCAGGATCACCGGCTCGCCCTTGTTGGAGGCGTTGAGCACGTCGCCGGATTCGGGAATCACGCCGATCGCCTTCAGGCCGAGCACTTCTTCCACGTCGGTGATGCTGAGCATCTCGCCGCCTTCCACGCGGCCGGGGCTGTAGCGGGTCAGCAACAGGAACGCCGGCACGGCCTTGCCTTCTTCGGCCTTGCGGGTCTTGGAATCGAGCAGGCCGATGATGCGGTCCGAGTCGCGCACCGAAGACACTTCCGGATTGACCACCACCACCGCGCGGTCGGCGAAATACATCGCCAGGAACGCGCCTTTTTCGATACCGGCCGGCGAGTCGCAGACGATGTAGTCGAAGCCGTCGGCGGCCAGGTCCTTGAGCACCTTTTCCACGCCTTCCTGGGTCAGCGCGTCCTTGTCGCGCGTCTGCGAGGCGGCCAGGACGTACAGGTTCTCGAACCGCTTGTCCTTGATCAGCGATTGCTTGAGCGTGGCTTCGCCGTGTACGACATTGACGAAGTCGTACACCACACGCCGCTCGCAGCCCATGATCAGGTCCAGGTTGCGCAAGCCAACGTCGAAGTCGATGACCGCCACCTTCTTGCCGCGTTTGGCCAGCCCGCAAGCCAGGCTTGCGCTGGTGGTGGTCTTGCCGACGCCGCCCTTGCCGGAGGTGACTACGATGATTTCAGCCAAAGGATTTCTCCGAATATTTCTGTGGTTGGGCCGCGTCAATCAAGCGCAGCGATCTTGATCTGATCCTGCTCCAGCCAGACCTGGACGGCCTTGCCACGCAGGTCCATGGGAACATCGTCCAGCACCTTGTAGTGGCCAGCGATGGCAACCAGTTCGGCGTGGAAGTCGCGGCAGAAGATGCGCGCGTCGGGGTTGCCCTGCGCGCCGGCCAGAGCGCGGCCACGCAGGGTACCGTAGATGTGGATGCTGCCGTCGGCGATGACCTCGGCCCCGGCACCGACCGTACTGAGTACGGTCAGGTCGCAGTTCTCCGCGTACAGCTGCTGACCCGAACGCACCGCGGTGCGCTGCATCCGGCCCGGAGCCGGTCGCGCGGCCGGCGGCGCGGGTTCGGCACGTGCGGGCGGCGGCGGTGGCGGCGGCGGACTGACCGCGCTCGGCTCGTACTGCGCGCGAAACTTGGCCAGCAGCGGCACGCCCAACTGCTGGGACAGCAGGTCGATCTCGCTGGTGCCGTAGGCCAGCGCCACCGGCAGCACGCCGGCATCGCGCAGACCTTCCAGCAGGGACTTGGCCGTGGCCAGGTCCGGCACCTGCGACAGCCCGCCGAAATCCAGGATCACCGCCGCACGGCCGAACAACTTGGGCGCGCGGCTCACGCGCTCGCGCATTTCCTGCACCAGCCGCGGCACATCCAGCGTCCGCACGCGCAGGTTGGCAATACCTACCTGGCCGATCTTCAGTTCGCCGGCCTGCTCAAAATCCACATTCACACTTGCCACAACTCAGCTCCCCGTCGATGGGCTAGCGGTGGTGGCGGCATGACGCGGCCGGCCCACCCACGGCAAGTGGTCGGGCAACTTGCCGCCATAGGTCTCCTTGACCCACCGATAGCTGCACATGTCTTTCATCAGCATGCTGGCGCGCACTTCCACGTCGGGCATGGTGTTCTGGCCAACCTCACGGAAGCCGAAGCTGCCATGGAACAGCAAGGCCGCATCTGCGCCATGGTCCAGAAACACCTCGCACGCCAGCTGCGGGTAACGCAGCTCGGTATAGCTCTGCACATCGGCATAGAACGCCCGCCCGACGCCACCGCCGCGGCGGCGGCTGGCGACCACGATGCGGTCGATATAGAAGAATTCCGGGTGGCGGTCCCGAAACCAGGCGAAATTGCTGCTGTCGTGCGCACTGCCGCTTCCGAAACCGACCAGAAACCCGGCCAGGTTGCCGTCGCGCTCGGCGACGCGGAAATATTCGGCCTGCGCGTAGAAACGTTGCAGCTTGGTTGAATCCAGCGGCAGGATCGCCAGTCCGGCATTGTTGTTCAGGGCCAGGACGGAATCGAGCTCGTGCTCGCGCACGTCGCGGATGACGATCGACATTGGGACTCCGTGGGGTAACGCCTCGACCCGAAATCGGATCTGCGTCGGATTATTACATGCGGGGCCTGAAGCGGCGACCCGCCACGTGCGATCGGCCGGCGCGCGGCAGGTGCCGGCATGCAACGGCGCGTCGGCACAGGCGCGGTGCGGGCCGGCATCCGCAATCCTTGCACGCCGGCATGCATGACTTCCGGCAAGAGGGCAGCGCGGTCGCTTACGCCTAAGATGCGGACATGTTGGGATACCTCAGTCATACGCGCGTCCTGCGCTTCGCCGGCCTGTTCACCTGGGCGATGATCGTCATGCCCCTGGTGTACACGTACTGGCCGCCGGCCGAAGAGGGCGACCACCGCAGCGTGGCCGAGGCGGTGATGATGTCGGCATTCTTCATCGGCTTCGGCGCCAGCTACTTCTGGTTGACCCGCGGCTTGAACAGCGGCGGCCACGCGCACTGGTACGACCGGCTGATCCTGTTGCTGCTCACCATCTGCGCGCTGGCGGTGAGCTATCTGAGCGGAACCGGGCTCGGCAGCATCCTGATGATGGTGGCGGCCGGGGTGATCCCGTGGCTGCTGCCGCTGCGCGTGGGCGTGCTGTGGTTGGTGCTGAGCCAGCTGGCGGTGCTGCCGGTGTTCTACTACCTGCGCCCGGACTTCACCCTGTTCGCGGCGTTGATGCAGTCGCTGTTGTACGGCGGCTTTTCGATGTTCATCTTCGTCACCAGCCTGGTGGCCCGCCAACAGACCGATGCGCGCGAAGAGCAACGCCGGCTCAATGCCGA
Source organism: Xanthomonas phaseoli pv. dieffenbachiae (assembly GCF_008639345.1). Taxonomy (NCBI): domain Bacteria; kingdom Pseudomonadati; phylum Pseudomonadota; class Gammaproteobacteria; order Lysobacterales; family Lysobacteraceae; genus Xanthomonas; species Xanthomonas phaseoli. The sequence goes on from NZ_CP041380.1 coordinate 1,272,823, forward strand.
ATTGCGCGCCACCCGCGCGTTGCTGGCCGAGAGCGCGCGCATCAACGAGCGCACCCGTATCTCGCGCGAGCTGCACGATCTGCTGGGCCATCACCTCACCGCGCTCAGTCTCAACCTCGAAGTGGCCGGTCACATCACCGAGGGGCAGGCCCAGGAGCATGTGCGCCAGGCGCACACGCTGGCCAAGTTGTTGCTCACCGATGTGCGCGAGGCGGTCAGCCATCTGCGCGACAGCGGTGCGATCGACCTGGAAGCGGCGCTGCGCCCGCTGGTCACCCAGGTGCCGTCGTTGGATATCCATCTGGACATCGCCCAGCCGCTGACCCTGGACGACCCCGAGCGCGCCCACGTGCTGCTGCGCTGCACCCAGGAAATCATCACCAATGCGGTGCGCCACGCCGGCGCGCGCAACCTGTGGATCCAGGTGCGCCGCGATGCCGATACGGTGCTGATCGACGCCCGCGACGACGGCCACGGCGCCGATGCGGTCGCGCCCGGCAACGGGCTGCGCGGCATGCGCGAGCGGTTGAACCAGTATGGTGGGCAGCTCGAAATTCAAACCCGGCGGGGTGACGGCTTTGGCCTACGCATCGCTGTTCCAGGCGCGCCGGCACTGATGCCTGCGGCCGTGACTCAAGGAGTGTTGTGATGATCCGTGTGTGCCTGGTCGACGATCAAACCCTGGTGCGCCAGGGGATCCGCTCGCTGTTGGCGCTGGACGACGGCATCGAGGTAGTGGCCGAGGCCTCCGACGGCAAGCAGGCGGTGGAGCAGATTCCGCAGATCCAGCCGGACGTGGTGCTGATGGACATGCGCATGCCGGTGATGTCCGGGCTGGAAGCGCTGCAGATGCTCTCGCGCAACGGCACCCTGCCGCCGACCATCATCCTGACCACCTTCGACGACGACCAATTGGTATTGGCCGGGCTCAAGGCCGGCGCCAAGGGCTACCTGCTCAAGGACGTCTCGCTGGAACAACTGGTCGGCGCCATCCGCACCGTCGCCGAAGGTGGTTCGCTGGTGCAGCCGGCAGTGACCCAGCGCCTGCTCTCGGGCCTGGAGCACATGCGCAACGAGTTCGTTAGCCTGGACCGGCCCGATCCGCTCACCGACCGCGAGACCGAGATCCTGCGGCTGATGGCGAGCGGGTTCTCCAACAAGGAAATCGCCAACTCGCTGGGTGTGGCCGAAGGCACCATCAAGAATCACGTCTCCAACATCCTCTCCAAGCTCGGCGTACGCGACCGCACCCGCGCGGTGCTGAAGGCGTTCGAGCTGCAGTTGGTGTGAGATCGGCGCCGCACCGCCAAGCTCGACGCCGCGCCGGCCTGCAGCAAGGGCGGAGCTCGCATTCAGGACGCTGCAGCGCCGGTGGGACTGCCAGACGGGCGGCCCGGTGCCGCCTGGCAGCTGCAACATCACACGCACGCAGCACGTGATGTGCATGATAGCGGCGCGCAATCGCCCAAACCCTTGTGCAGGTTGGGATTGCGCATCCCCTACGCGCTGCGTTGCGCGGTGAATGACACCGCAAGACCGCGCTACCCGTCGCACAACTGAACATCTTTCTCGAAGCCTGCTAGGATGGTGGCTTCGCTTCACTCAACCCGGCCGTGGGATCGGCCCCGGAGACCTCCTGAATGACCCGTATTATCGAGTTCCTGATCGCCTTGGGGATCGTGGCTGGCTTGTTTGTCGTGGTGGGCTTGGTGTTGCCCTCGGAGCGGCAGATGTCCGAGAGTGTTGAGACCAACCGCAGGATGACGATTGTTTACGACACCGTGAACAGCTTCCGTCGTTTCAAGGATTGGAACCCGCTTGTGCTGCGTGACCCGAAGATCCAGCTGAAGCTGGCCGGCCCGGAAGAGGGCAAGGGTGCACGCGTCGAATACAGCTCCACCGAGGGCTATATCGGCAACGGCAGCTGGGAGATCAAAAACAGCGTCAAGAACGAGCGTGTCGAGATCGCGATCGAAGATCCCACCAAGGGCTACGACAAGGTCACCAATTTCACCCTGGTGCCGACCGGCAAGAACAACAAGAACGTCAAGATCACCCAGGATTACAGCGTCAAGTACGGCTGGAACCTGTTCGGTCGCTATGCCGGTCTGTACGTCAGCCGCCACGTGGGCGACGACCTGAAGCTGGGTCTGTCGCGTCTGGCGACCGCGCTGGCCACCGTGCCGAACTTCGACTACCGCGCCGAGCTTGACGGCAAGCCGGTGTTGAGCGACCTGAAGATCGTCGATGTGCCGGCCGAGGACCTGTTGGTCGTCACCGCGGGCAACATCGATCGTGACAACGAGACGATCAAGAAGTCGATCAAGGACAACCAGGAGTGGATCAAGCGCGTGATGGATTCCAACGGCCTTGAAGCGGTTGGTCCGGTGCGCATCGTGACCACCGACTTTGCGTCCGACAAGTACGCCTTCGACGTGGTGCAGCCGGTGCGCAAGCGCGCTGGTGGCGCTCCGAAGACCGACGCCAAGGCCGACACTGCCAAGACCGACGCCAAGAAGGACGACGCGGCTGGCGCGGCACCTGCCGATGCAACCCCGGTGGCTGCGACCGGCGACGAGCTGAAGCTCAACATTCCGTCCGAAGCACCGGTGAAGTACCAGCGGGTTCCGGCGCACCGTTCGGCGTTTGCGACCTACGCAGGCCATATGGCCGGTCTGGACGCAGTGCGTAACTCGTTGCGTGCCTGGGCTGCCACCAGTGGCATGGACGTGACCGATCGTCCGTACGAAGCCTGGAAGGGTGGCGTGGACAAGTCGTTCACCCAGGACGGTACGTACGACGTCTACTGGGCCATCAAGTAATCGTCTCACCGCGATGAGCTGATCCAGACGAAAACGCGCCGCAGACTTGCGGCGCGTTTTTTTTTGCGCTGCGGCGCTGCTATGGAAGTTGCCTGCATGTCTTTGCTTGATCGTCGCAAGAAACACCCCTCGCTGCTGGCGTTCTGCGGTGGCCTGTTGGCGGCCATTGCCGTCGGTCTATCGGCCTATGCCTCGCACGGCGTTGCCGATGCGGTGGTGCAGTCGCGGCTGCAGCTGGCGTCCTTGTACGCATTCGGCCATGGCGCGGTCCTCACCGTGCTGGGCGCCACCGAAACGCGCGCGCTGGGCAGGGTGGGCTTGTACCTGTTGTTGCTCGGCACCTTGCTGTTTACCGGTAGCCTGGTCGGGGGCGCGCTGCTGCAGTGGCCGACCACCCTGGCGCCGGTCGGCGGAGTTGGCCTGATGCTGGGCTGGGTGGTGCTGGCCATCGGTGCGTTGAGGCGCTGAGCATGCCGCGCCATGCCCGCGGATTCGATGTGGAGGCTGCGTTCGCGTACCTGTCCCGGCGCGATCGCGCGCTGGGCGCGTGGATGAAGCGCATTGGCCCGATCGCCCCGCAACCAGGGTGGCACAAACCCTTCGATCCGGTGGATGCGCTGGCACGCGCCATCCTGTTTCAGCAACTCAGCGGCAAGGCGGCGTCGACCATCGTGGCGCGGGTGGAAGTGGCGATCGGCGCGCAGCGGCTGCATGCGGACACCCTCGGCCGTATCGACGATGCGGCACTGCGTGCCTGCGGCGTTTCCGGCAACAAGGCGCTCGCGCTGCGCGATCTGGCGCGGCGCGAAAGCGAAGGCGAGATTCCCTCGCTGCGCAGACTCGCTTTCATGGACGAGGACGCCATCGTGCAGGCGCTGGTGCCGGTGCGCGGCATCGGCCGCTGGACGGTGGAAATGATGCTGATGTTCCGCCTGGGCCGCCCGGATCTGTTGCCCATCGACGACCTGGGCGTGCGCAAAGGGGCGCAGCGCGTGGACAAGCAGGAGCAGATGCCTACGCCCAAGGACTTGGCTGCTCGCGGCGAACGCTGGGGCCCGTACCGCACCTATGCCGCGTTCTATCTGTGGAAGATTGCCGACTTCAGTGTGGCGACCAAGGTGCCGACACCGCGTTCGCAGGAGTAGGGCGCTCGCACGCGGGTCAGACGCGACGGGCGGTAATCTCCAGCCGCGCTACGTGGCGTATGAGGTTCGGCCGGCTCATCTGGCCGACCAACGCCAATGCCACGGTTCGTAGACGATGCCATGCGGGTTGTTGCGTGGATAACTCAGGCGGTAGCCGAACGCGTGCGTGTGGCTGCACAACCAGGCGAATGCGGGCGTGGCTTCGAAGGACTCTTCGGCCGGCGGCTCGCCCGGTGTGCCCAGGTCCAGTGCGTCGCCGCTGTGGTGTTCGCTGAAACCCGGCGCCGCGTTGACCGTGAGGATCTGCTCCAGGGTGAGCCCGTGCGCGAACTTGCGCTCGAAGATGCCCAGTTGGTAGTCGTGGCTGCGGTAGCCGGAAATCGCATCGAGCACGATGTCTGCGCGCAGCGCAGCCGCACGCATCCGTCGCCATGCGCGTGCAGCACCAGCGCTGAGCCATAACGGACGGCCGAAGCGATCGCGTCCGGCAAACTGCAGTGCAGCCGGTTCGGCGATCAACTGCAGGCCCGTCCGTTGCACGTAGTCGTCGGCGACGAGCCCGAGCTGGCTCAGCCGGCGCTGCAATCCGTCGATCGCCAGCGTATCGTCGTGTACCTGGCCGTTGCGGCCGGTTGCGCTCTGCAGACGGTCCAATGCTTCGTCCAGGCCAGGCTCGCGTGCCAGCCGCGGGATCAGCGGCATCAGACCCTGCGGAAGATGTGCAGCCAGATAGCGCCCATCGCGTTTGCGTCGCAATAGCCAGTCGGCCTGTGCCAGCACACGCGCATCCGCATTGCCGCGCGCGCGCAGCAGATCGGCCGGCCACAGCTCGATCGCGCTGGTATTGAGGAGTGCACGTTGAGGATGATGCATCTACGCAGCTTAGCGTTTGCCAGGTGAGTGCTGCCAGTCCAGCCGGGCGCTGTGACCACGCGCCAAGCCACACGCACGAACCGCTATACCGCTGCGCAGGCGCGTCCGGAAGATCGACGGCGCGTGATCAATTTTCGGATGTTTCTTTTCCGCCCTGCGGCTTCGGTAGCCGGCCAGCCTTGCGTAACGCATCGCGCAGCACGTACTCGATCTGCGCATTGAGGCTGCGCAATTCGTCGTCGGCCCAGCGCTGCACGGCGGCCAACACATCGGCATTGATACGCAGTGGGTAGGCTTTTTTTTCGCTCATTTGCCGTCTCTGCGGCCGCCGTGACGGCGCAGGTGCATCAGCATCGACACGATCAACGCGTTGACGCCGACGAGCATGCCGATCACCACCGCATAGATACCGGCGCGGTTGTCGCCGGCCCAGTACAGGCACGCAGCGCCGACCAGGATCACCAGGCTGATCAGCGCCCAGCGCAGGCCCAGGCCGCGTGCGCGGTCGTCGTCGTCCGCGCCGATGGACGCGGCGATGGCCAGCGCGGGCAAGCCGGAAAGCGCAACCACCAGGGGCACCATGATATTCATCGGATCGATCTCGGAGTGGCTGATGCAACAGAAGCAAGTCGTCGCCAGGGCGGGCATGGAGGGTGCGCCCACACGCGCAGTGTACGAGTGGCGCATGCCGATGCCGAACCGTGGCTGCGCCCGGACGGCAGTGAGCGCAGCTGTTTTATCGGTTGCCCTCAATACAGCGAGCCGGCGTTGACCACCGGTTGGGTCCCGCGATCGGAACACAACACGGTGAGCAGGTTGCTGACCATATGCGCCTTGCGCTCTTCGTCCAGTTGCACCACGCCATTCTTCTGCAACTCCGACAGCGCCATTTCGACCATCCCGACAGCGCCGGCGACGATGCGCGAGCGTGCTGCGATCACCGCATTGGCCTGCTGGCGCTGCAGCATGGCCTGGGCGATTTCCGGCGCATAGGCGAGGTGGCTGATGCGCGCCTCGATCACGTCCACGCCGGCCTGGGTCAGGCGCTCGTCCAGATGGCGCTTGAGCTGCTCGCTGATTTCCGCCGGATGGCTGCGCAGCGAAATCTGGCCGTCTTCGTGCTGGTCGTACGGATAGCTGGTCGCCATCGCGCGCAGCGCCGCTTCGGACTGGATATGCACGAAGCTCTCGTAGTCGTCGACGTTGTAGACCGCTTCGGAGGCATCCAGCACCTGCCAGACGATCACCGCCGCGATTTCGATCGGGCTCCCATCCAGCTCGTTGACCTTGAGTCGTCCGCTTTCGAAATTGCGCACGCGCTGGCTGACGCGACGCTTGGCGTAGAACGGCACATTCCAGCGCAGGCCGGCGTCCTTGACGGTCCCGACGTACTTGCCGAACAGGCTCAATACCGCGGCCTGGTTGGGCTCCAGCGTATACAGGCCGGCCAACATGAAAATGCACGCCGCCGCGACCAGCACTGCAGCGACGAACGCGCCTGGCGTGACGCTGGTGCCGGCCATCATTGTCAGCACGTACCAGCCGGCACCGAGGAGGCCGGCGCCTGCAACGAGGACGACAGGAATGCCGGGTAACGAACCAATCGGCTTCTCTTTCATGAGCGCGAGTCCTTATGGAGTGGTAAAAAGATATCAATGTGATATCATTTAAACAACTGCCGTTCGTCGGCGTGGCAGCGGGCAACCGTTAGAATGGCGGCCCCCTCTCGCTCTGGATCGCGCTCATGACCACTCTCGGCACGCCGTTATCGCCTTCTGCCACCCGCGTGTTGTTGCTGGGCTCAGGCGAACTGGGCAAGGAAGTGGCGATCGAGCTGCAGCGTTTCGGTGTGGAAGTGATCGCAGCCGACCGCTATGCCAATGCACCGGCAATGCAGGTGGCGCACCGCTCGCATGTGCTGGACATGCTCGACCCCGCCGCATTGCGCGCGCTGATCGCCAGCGAGCAGCCGCATCTGATCGTGCCGGAGATCGAGGCGATCCATACCGAGACCCTGGTGGCGCTGGAACGCGAGCAAGGCCAAAAGGTCATCCCGACCGCGCGTGCCGCCCGCCTGACCATGGACCGCGAAGGCATTCGCCGCCTGGCCGCCGAAACGCTGGGCTTGCCGACCTCGCCGTATCGCTTTGTCGATACCGTCGAGGAGTATCGCGATGCAATCGCCGCGGTGGGCTTGCCATGCGTGGTCAAGCCGGTGATGTCGTCCTCGGGCAAGGGCCAGAGCACCCTGCGTAGCGAGGCCGATATCGATGCGGCGTGGGCGTATGCGCAGACCGGCGGGCGTGCCGGTGCCGGTCGCTGCATCGTCGAAGGCTTCATCGATTTCGATTACGAAATTACCTTGCTCACCGTGCGGCATGCCGGCGGCACCTCGTACTGCGACCCCATCGGGCATTGGCAGCAGGACGGCGACTACCGCGAAAGCTGGCAGCCGCAGCCGATGTCGGCCGCTGCGTTGCGCCGCTCGCAGCAGATCGCCAAGGCCATCACCGACGAGCTCGGCGGCTGGGGCCTGTTCGGCGTGGAGTTGTTCGTCAAGGGCGACGAGGTGTGGTTCAGCGAAGTCTCGCCGCGCCCGCACGACACCGGCCTGGTCACGCTGGTCTCGCAGGAACTGAGCGAATTCGCGCTGCACGCCCGCGCCATCCTTGGCCTGCCGGTGGGCGCGCAGGACGGCGGCGTGATCCGTCAGGCCGGCCCTTCGGCGTCGTGCGCGTTGCTGGCGCACGGCAATGGCGTGCCGGTGTTCGATAACGTGGCCGAGGCACTGCGCGACCCGGACACCGCACTGCGCCTGTTCGGCAAGCCGCGCGTGGACGGCCATCGCCGCGTCGGCGTCACCCTGGCGCGTGCGGACAGCATCGATGCCGCGCGTGAGAAGGCGCGCGTCGCTGCTGCGGCGTTGACGATCCAGCTGCAGGCCTGAGCGGCGTAGGTCAGACGCAGTGCTGCGCACGGCTGCATTGCGTCGACTCGGCAAGGGCGCTCGGGATTGATGCGGACGTCTTCCCGAGGATGCCTGACGCAGCTGATTGATTGCCCCTGGTGACGCCACGTCGTCGGTCACCGCAAGCAGCACGGCGCCCGACGAGCTGCTCGTGCGTGGATCTTTTTCCAGCCGGGTGCCGAGACCGCAGATGGGCAAGCAACTCGCTGCTCCGAATCCCTAATCCCAACTCCCCAACCCCCCGCTACTCCGCCACATCCACCCACACCGCATGATGGTCGCTGCCATCGGCAATCGCCGCCTCCGGCGCGTTGCTGGCCGGCCAGAAAATGCCGCTGCCGATCAGGGTGAACTGGTGCGATGGCAGCACGTAGTCCAGGCGCATGGTGCCGGCCTGCGGGCCGAAGTCGCCGGTGACCTGGTGCGGGTCGCCGCTGTGGGCGATGCCCAACGCGGCGTATTCGGCGGTTTTTTCCGGGCCGCCATCGCTGCGCGGGGTGGGGTACTGCAGCACGCGCGGGTGGTTGATCAAGGCGCGGATCGCCTCATGGCGGCCGGCGCCATCGACCGGGTCGTTGTTCAGATCGCCCAGGATGACGAAGCGCGCATCGGCAGCCAAGCCGCCGCAGCCGCCCTTGTCGTCGCAGAGCCAGCGTTGGCTTTCGGGTGCGTTGTCCAGGTAGGCGCGCCACAACTGCAGCTCGTCGTGGTTGCGCGCGGCGTTGCGTTTCTCGGCACCGTCGAACACCGGTGGGGTGGGGTGCGACACCAGCGCATGCACGACACCCACCGGCGTGCGCACCGGCACATCCCAATGCGATTTGGACGACAGCCGCAGCTGTGCCCAGATGGCATCGCTGTAGTACGACGTCTTGCTGGCCGGATCGATCGGCCGCAGCGCGCCAGGTAGCGCGCTCCACTTCAGCAACTGGAAGCTCCGCACCGCCTGCGCATCGATCGGGTAGCGCGACAACACCAGCATGCCGTACTGGCCAGGATGCAGCCCGTAGCCCCACGCGTCGTTGCCACGCGCGCGGCCTTCGCCGCCGGCGCTGCCGTTGTTGTCCAGATCCAGGCCGCTCGGCACGCCGGTATTGACCGGTGCCAGATAGCGGTACGGATAACGCAACGCCTCGCCGCCGCCCGGCTGGGCCACTTGCAGATAGCGTTGCTGGAACAGATCGGCAGCACGGTGTTCCGGGTCGAAGTCGAACTCGTTGAGCAGCACCAGGTCCGGGCGCACGCGCTGCAGTACCGCAGCGATCTTGCGCGCATGCGCGCTGTCGCCCTGCAGCTCGCGTATCAGGCCGCCGGCCTCGTCCGAATACAGCGAGGTGTTGTAGGTGGCGATGCGCAGCTGTGCCGCGGCCGGCCGGGCGGCGAGGGTGTCGGTCTGCATCGTGGGCGAGGGCGCGGGGTGGGCGCAGGCCGCGCACAGGGCGGTCAGCGTGAGCAGCAGGAAAGGTTTGATCATTGCGAGATTCTCGCATGCGGGATGCGACACGCCGATGTCGCAATCCGGCGGTTCAGTCGGCCGATGCGTGGGCGGGCAAGCCGCGCCAGTGGCGGCCATCGTAGGCTTCCAGTGCACTGAAGCGGCGCTTGTAGTTCATTTTCGCGTGGCCATTGATCCAGTACCCCAGATACAGGTGCGCGCGTCGCTCGCGTTGCGCCCACTGGATCTGCTGCAGGATCGCGAACGTGCCCAGGCTGCGCGCTGCCGCCTCCGGCGCGTAGAACGTGTAGACCGCCGACAACGCATGCTCGGTGACATCGGTCACTGCAACCGCCAGCAGCCGGCCGGGCAGGTGCGCGATGGCCGGTTCGCGGATCTCCAGAAAGCGCCCGTGCGACCAGCCGCCGATCAGGAACTGGTCGAATTCGGTGGCGCCATGTTCGTCCATGCCGCCGCCGGGATGCCGGTGCTTGAGGTACTGGCGATAGAGCGCCAGTTGTTCGTCGGTGCGCTCGGCGGCCACCACGCGGACCACCAGATCCTGGTTGCGCGCCAGGCAACGGCGTTGGCTGCGGTCTGGATGGAACGCATCCACCGCGATGCGTACCGGCACGCAGGCACGGCACCGTTCGCAGTGCGGCCGGTAGACCAGGTCGCCGGAGCGACGGAACCCCCATGCCAGCGCTTGCGGATAAATCGCCCCCAGGCGCGGATCGTGCGGGTCCAGCACCAGATCGCGCGCCTGCCGGTCGGACCAATAGCCACAGGCATGCTCGCCGGTCTGGAACAGGCGCAGGTCGTCGTGGGTGTCGGCATGGATGGCCATGGCCGAAGGATAGCGCCTGCGCGTCGCAGCAGCGGCGACTGTCCGCCGGATGAATACGTCCGGCCTGGGCGTCAACGCGCGCAGCGATGGCTCGTTGATGAGGGTGTTGGTGGCAGCGCACGGATGATCCGCACGCACCACCCACGCGATGCGGCCCATGCAGGTGCCGCGTGTGGTTCCTATCTTCCAGGAGTGTCTCATGACGTCACGCAAACCCTTTCTCGCCCTGGCCGTGCTGGCCGCGCTGTCCGCTGGCACCGCATTCGCCGCCACCGTGCCGGCTCCCGGCGATGCGCCGCGGCCTGCCAAGCTCGACAAGAGCGGCGATGGCGTGATCGACCGCAGCGAAGCGGCTGCCGATCCGACGCTGGCCGCGCAGTTCGATACGTTGGACACCAACAAGGACGGCAAGCTGTCGCGCGACGAGCGCCCGCATCATCGTGGCCCTGGGCGCGATGGGCGCGGCGGACGTGGCGAATGGATGGCCAAGCTCGATACCAACAAGGATGGCCGTATCAGCCGCGAAGAAGCCAAGGCCGACCCCAAGTTCGCTGCACGCTTCGACCAGATGGATCTCAACAAGGACGGCTTCGTCGACCGTGCCGACCGTGAGTTGCGCATGCAGCAGCATCGCGACGCGTGGTTTGCCAAGGCCGATACCGACAAGGACGGCAAGCTGAGCAAGGCCGAGTTCGATGCCGCGTCCAAGTGGCGTGGCGGGCACGGACCGGGTGGGATGGGCAGGCACGGCGACGATGGCAAGCCGGCACCGGCCGCCGCACCTGCGACGAACCGCTGAGGCATCGCCGACTGCGGCACTCGTTGCGTATTGGCGAGTGCCGCTTGGGTGAGTGGTGGGTTCACCAGTTGTTTGCAGTACGTAACAAGGCGCCGATCGACCGCGCCCTTCCGCCTGGCGGGAGGGCGCTTGCGTTTGGGACAGACGCTGAGCGCGGGCACAACGCTCAGTCGTGCTTCCACGAGGTGGGAACCGGATTGGAGACGGTGTTTTTCTCCAGCGTGTAGGTGCCGTTCTGCTGCGCGATCGCTTCGCCGGTGTCGACGATGGCGTTCTGGATGAAGACATTCTGCTGCTCGCCGCGCACGAAGGTCAGCTGGTGGAACGCGGTCTTGTTGCCCCAGTCTTCCGAGGGCAGGGAGATGAACCGGATGGTGTAGGTCTGGTCGTCGAATGTTCCCTGCAGGACATAGACGCCGTAATGGTTTTCGCCCTGGGAAATGATTTTGTACATGCCGTTGCTGAAATAATAGATTTCCGCGTCGGGGAACGGCTTCTTGTCGTAGAGCTTGCGGTAGTGAAGCACCTGCTTGAAGGTGGGTGCTCCGAAACTCACCGACAGCGTCTTGCCATCGGGGGACTTGGTGAGTCCGTCCGCATGCGCGCTCATGCTGACCATCATCAGCAGACTGGTGAACAGACTTGCCTTCACTTCATGACTCCGTGGTCTGGTTGAATCCTGCCTGCTTATAGCAGCGCGGGCGTTGCCCGATGACAGCGATGGTCGGATACGAATCCATCACTTCGGATCATGGAGCGTGGCTCGCCGCGCGCCTCCCCTCGCACGCAGACCACATTGAGCCGGATCCATCGCGCACGCCACCAGGTTGCCGTATGCAGTTGTCGCGTCGGCGTGCGCTTGGCTCGGCGTCGGCGTGTCATCGTCTTGGAAAAGTTTGCCGCTGCCGAACCAGCGGTGATATCCGGTCGGCTCAGAGCATTCCTGACTGCATGTAGTGCCGCACGACGGGCACAATGACAGCCGCAGTGCTCACCAGCATCGCGCCGGGACTGAACATGCAGCGGTACAACAGCGGCGCCCGGGTGGCGCCGTGTCTGCGCGCATCGCGTTCGAGCATGGGGCGCATGACGCGTGGCAGGATGCGCAGGGATTGATAGTTGAGTACCGCCATGCCTGCGCACAGCGTCAGAACCGATACCCACGCGCCTGCGTGCAGGTATTTCAGCACCAACGTGCTGCCGCATACCAGCACCGAGGTCAGCGTGGTGACGTGCACGAACCGACGGATCGCCGCTGCCTCGCTGGCGGTCTGTGCGAAGCGCAGCAGGTACCAGTACGTCCAGTAGGTACCGATCCCGGCAACCAGCACCGCGCACGCAGCGAACAGTGCCGGCATGCCGAGCCAGAGGCTGAGCGCGCCAGCGGCGCCGCCCCCACCCAGCGCCGAGCCGCTCAACCCGCTCGCGCCCAGTTTTCCCGCGCCTCCGATGCCCGTCAGCACAACCGCCGCGCTAGCCTTGCCCGGCGCGCCCAACAGGCTGGCCGAGCTCACTGCGCTGGCGAATGCCATGCCGGGTGCGCTGCGACGCGCGAACTCGCCGAACCGGCGCAGCAGCTCGCTGCGTACGCTGGCACGTGCGCGCGACAGGCGCTTGCGTACTGCTGCATCGCTGAGCCCAAGCAGCGAGGCAACCTGTTGCGAGCTCTGGCCTTCGCGGTAATACAACAGCAGCGTTTCGCGACTTTCTTCCGGCAATGCAGAAATGATGTCGAGCGCGGCGATCTCTTCTTCCACCTGCAGCAACTGCTCGGCGGGCGAGGGCGCCGGGTCGGCGGCCATCGCAATGGCAAGCTCGGCCGCTTCACCACTGAGCGCGCGATGGCGGTTGGCGCGCAGCCAGTCGCGCGCCAGGTTGCGGGTGATCTGGCGCAGCCAGGGCAGGAAGCTGGCCGGCTGATGCAGTTGCGCCAGCCGCTGCCAGGCACGCAGGAAGGCCTCCTGGGCAATGTCTTCGCTGGCTGCGATGTCGCGGGTGATCGCCAGCGCGATCGCAGTCACCGTGTTCTGGCACGCAAGCACGATGCGCCCGTAAGCCTGCTGGCAGCCAGCCGCGGCGCTGGGCAGGTCGCGTTGCAACATCAGATTCAGCGTGTCGGCGTTCATCGGCGCAATCCATGTCCTGATGCCAGCATGACGCAGGCCGGCGACGGATGTGACCGCGCCGACGAGCATGCCTGCCGTACCAGCGGGTGACCGCGCTGGCCAGCCGCGTTCAGCGGGTCGGCTGGATCCGTACGCGCACTTCGTCGTCTTCTGCTGCCGGTGGTACGCCATCTGGCGCTGGCGTCCGTTGCGATGCCGGCTGGGCCGCTGGTGCCACTTGCGTCGGCGCGCTGCGGTGGCGCATCACCACCACCATCGCCACGGCGCCGATCACCAGCAGCAACACCAGGCGGATACGCCAAGCCCAGCTGCGCGCATTGGAGCTGGAGCCGTTTTCACCCTCGCGGAAGGTGTATTCCACATTCGGCAGGTCGCGGCGGGTGGTGTCCAGCAGGCGGGCGTCGCGCAGCAGCTCGCGTGCGCGCGGCTGGTCGTTGGCATGCACGATCCAGACGGTGGGCTGCGCCTGGGCGTTGCTCTGCTCCAGGTAGCTGAACTGGCCGCCTCGCTTGCTTTGATACGAGCGACCGTTGCTGATGCGGATCTCGATTCCCGCATCGCGCAAGAGATTGGCCACGCCTTCGGCGGTTTCGATACGTTGACTGCTGAAGATCTTGCGCATGGTGGAAAACGCCGTTGGGTCCGGAACAGATGGCGCCGTCGAGGCGCCAGTTCAAGATGAAACATCAAGGTGCGGGTGATGCGGTCAGGTGATCGCATGCGCATGCCCATGGCAGGCAAGCATGCCAGCTTGCGGTGTCTGCAGTGCGCGGGGCGCGGTGGCCGGTTGCCTTCGACCCAGTCGGGGTGCGCACTGGCCTCACGCAGCGTGCCGCGCTGTCGCGGTGTGCGGTCTACCCCCTGGCCGGCACGGCAATCGCGCTGCCCTCAGGCACTACCCGGATCAGGCCTTCCTGCGTGGTGCTAGCCACCAGCACGCCGTCGCGGGTGAAAAACTGTCCGCGGGCCAGACCGCGTGCGCCCTGCGCGGTGGGGCTGTCGAGCGAGTACAGCAGCCAGTCGTCGGTACGGAACGGACGATGAAACCACAGGGCATGATCGAGCGAGGCCATCTGCACGTTCGGCGTGTAATAGCTGATGCCGTGCGGAAATGTCGAGGTGCCGAGCAACTGGAAATCCGACGCGTACGCAAGCAGCGCTTGATGCAAGCCAACATCCTCGCCGATGGGATCGTTCAGGCGCAGCCACATCTGCTGGAACGGCGGGCGCTTTGGCGGCTTGAGTTCGTCGCGCGGAAAGACATGGCGAAACTCGAACGGGCCGCCGCGCGACAGCCAGCGCTGCACCTTGGCCGGCAGCTTGGCCAACACCTCCGGTGCCAGCGGTGCGGCCGGTTCGATGTCTTCCGGTGGCGGCACCACCGGCATCGCCGACTGATGCTCGGCGCCGTCTTCGCGCTCCTGAAACGAGGCGGCGCAGAAAAAGATCACCTTGCCGTGCTGGATCGCCGTGACCCGGCGCACCGAGAAACTGCCGCCATCGCGGGTGCGATCGACGTCGTAGACGATGGGGTGGTCGATATTGCCGGCACGCAGGAAATACGCATGCAGCGAATGCGCCTGACGCCCGTTTTCGACCGTGGCCTGCGCTGCCGACAACGCCTGGCCCAGCACCTGCCCGCCGAACACGTATTTGGTGCCAATGTCGCGGCTCTGGCCACGGAACAGGTTGTCTTCCAGGCGCTCCAGCGACAGCAGGCTGATCAGTTCGGAGACGACGGGTTCGGCGGTGGCGGACAAGGGGCTGGCCTGGGCATGCAACGGATTGCGAGTATACCGGCCCGCCCAAGGGGCGCCGCGGGGGCGGGGTTCAGGCCTTCTGCAGGCGCGCCACCAGGCCATGCAGCGCGGTCTGCGCATCCGGCGCGTACCAGCCATCGATGAAGCGCTCCAGCTGGATCAACTCCGGCGCCAATGCCGCACGCAGGTCGGCACGCGCAATCGCGCGCGTGGTCAACATCGGTTGGCGGGGAAGCTGCTGCAGCTCCTGCAGCCACGCCACCGCGCGTGCGGTGACCAGCTCGCCATCGACCAGTTCGTCCACCAGTCCGATCGCGACCGCCTGTTCGGCCGGCAGCAGGTGCCCGGAGATCAGCAGGCGCTCGGCGCGATGCGCACCCACCACGCGGCGCAACAGGCGTTGGATCCCCTCTGGCGCAGCAAGGCCTACCTGCACTTCGTTGAGGCCGATCGTATAGGGTCTTGCGGTATCGGCACTGCGCGCCATCACCCGGTAGTCGCAGCACAACGCCAGCACGCAGCCGCCGGCCGGCGCATGCCCGCCGATGGCCGCTACCACCGGCACGCGGCTGTTGGCCAGCGCCTGCGCCGCATCGAAGAACGCGGTCCAACTAGCCAACAGCGCCGTGCGGTCGGTACCGTGCGCCAGCAGATGCGGCACATCCATGCCGCCGGAAAAAATCCGCTCGCTGCCCGACAGCACGATGCCATCGACTTCCTCGCCCGCCTGCCGCACCGCGACGCTCAATGCCTGGCACAACGCGCTGTCCAGCGCGTTGACCGGCGGGCGCGCCAGACGGATTTCGCGAAGACGGCCATGGTCTAAGATCTGGATGCTCATTCGGGGCTCCTGGAGGTCAGGTCATGATAGACGGCAGTCGAAGCAGGCGGGGTAGGTGGGCCGGCGTGGTACTCGCGGCGTTGGCGCTGGCGGCAAGTGCGGGCGTGTCGGCGCAATGCCTGCCCGAATTCAAGAATGGCTGGATCCGCATCCCGCCGCCCGGTGGCATGGGCATGGCGGCCGGGTTCGGGCAATTTCATAACGGCTGTGCGCAGCCGCTGAAGATCACTGCTGCCAACAGCAGCGTATTTGCCGATGTCTCGTTGCACGAAACCACCCAGGTCAATGGCGTCAGCCGCATGCGTGCGGTGCCCGAACTGGCATTGCCTGCCGGCAAATCGGTGCCGCTGGCGCCGGGTGGCCTGCACCTGATGTTGATGGATGCCAATGCGCCATTGCAGGAAGGTGCGCAGGTGCCGGTGAGCTTTACCCTGCAGGACGGTCGCCAAATCAAGGCCACCTTGGAAGCACGCAAGCGCGCGCCCGGGTCTTGAGTGTCTGATGGCCGTTGCGCGCGTGCGCCGGCATTGAAATGAAAGCGGCGGCTCCACACGGAGCCGCCGCCGATCTTTCGCGCTGCTGCAACGTCAGCGAAGCAGCCGATGGGAATTCAGCTGCTGGCCGCGCGCACCGCATCCGGCAGCGCGGCGCTCTTGCCGGTCTGCGTATCGATCCACACCACGACCACGTTGCCATCGGAGTACAGTTTGCTGTCGTCCTTCTGGTCGAAGATGCGGTGGCCGATGGTCACGCTGCTGGTGCCCAGGCGTTCGACGAACAACTCGACGGTGATGTCGTTGGGCCAGATCAACGGTTGCTTGTAGTTGACGTTGGTGGCCGCAACCACCGGCGCGATGTGGTCGGTCATCGCCACGCCTTGCACGCCCAGCATCCAGCGCACGCGCGCTTCTTCCAGATAGGAAATGTACTTGGCGTTGTTGACGTGGCCCATGCTGTCCATGTCGCGCCAGCGCACGCTGATGGGGATGCGTGCCAGGATCTTGTGTTCGCTCATCAGCTTGCCTTCTTCTTCGCAGTCTTCTTGGTGGCGGATGTGGCGGCCTTGGCCACCTTCTCCGGTTTGATCTTGCGCGGAGGGCGCGCATCGGGCTTGTTGGCCATCGCCGCCGGACGCGTTTCGCGCGCCTTCACCGATGGCAGCATCTTGGCCAGGAACTGCCCCGTGTAGGACGCCTTGTGTGCAGCCACATCTTCCGGCGTGCCGGAAATCAGGACGGTGCCGCCGCGATGTCCGCCTTCCGGGCCCAGGTCCACGATCCAGTCGGCGGTCTTGATCACGTCCAGATTGTGTTCGATCACCACCACGGTGTTGCCTTCGTCGCGCAGCTTGTGCAGCACGCCAAGCAACGCTTCGATATCGTGGAAGTGCAGGCCGGTGGTCGGTTCGTCCAGGATGTACAAGGTGCGTCCGGTATCGCGACGCGACAGTTCCTTGGACAGCTTGACGCGCTGCGCTTCACCACCGGAGAGCGTGGTCGCGCTCTGGCCCAGCTTGATGTAGCTCAATCCCACATCGACCAGCGTTTCCAGTTTGCGTGCGATCGACGGCACCGGCTCGAACAGGCGCAGCGCATCTTCCACGGTCATCTGCAGCACGTCGCTGATGTTGAAACCCTTGTAGCGGATCTCCAGCGTTTCGCGGTTATAGCGCTTGCCGTGGCAGACGTCGCAGGGCACGTAGACGTCGGGCAGGAAGTGCATCTCCACCTTGATCATGCCGTCGCCCTGGCAGGCCTCGCAGCGGCCGCCACGCACGTTGAAACTGAAACGCCCCGGCGAGTAGCCGCGTGCACGCGCCTCGGGCACCTGCGCAAACAGCTCGCGCAACGGCGTGAACATGCCGGTGTAGGTGGCCGGGTTGGAGCGCGGCGTGCGCCCGATCGGCGACTGGTCGATATCCACCACCTTGTCGAACAGGTCCAGGTTTTCGACTTCGCGATGCGGCGCTACGGTGTGCGAGGCGCCATTGATCTCGTTGGCCGCCAGGGTGAACAAGGTATCGTTGATCAGCGTCGACTTGCCCGAGCCGGACACGCCGGTGATGCAGGTCAGCAGGCCGGCGGGAATGTCCAGGTCGACATTCTTCAGGTTGTTGCCGGTGGCCCCGCGCAGATGCAGCATCATCTTCGGATTGGGCTTGTGGCGCTGCTTGGGAATCTCGATGCGGCGCTTGCCCGACAGGTATTGGCCGGTCAACGAGCGCGGCGATTTCAGGATGTCGTCCAGCGTGCCTTGCGCGCAGATTTCGCCGCCATGCACGCCCGCACCGGGGCCAATGTCCAGCACGTGGTCGGCCAGGCGGATCGCATCTTCGTCATGCTCGACCACGATCACGGTGTTGCCCAGGTCGCGCAGCCGCGTCAGCGTGCCGAGCAGGCGTTCGTTGTCACGCTGGTGCAGGCCGATCGAGGGCTCGTCCAGCACATACATCACCCCGACCAGGCCGGCACCGATCTGGCTGGCCAGGCGGATGCGCTGCGCCTCGCCGCCGGACAAGGTGTCGGCCTTGCGTTCCAGGGTGAGGTAATCCAGGCCCACATCGACCAGGAAGCCCAACCGCTCGCCGATCTCCTTGACGATCTTGGTCGCGATCTCGCCACGCCAGCCCGGCAAGGACAGGCCGCGGAAAAAGTTCAGCGCTTCGTTGACCGGCAGCACCACCAGCTCGGGCAACGGGCGGTCGGCGACGAACACGTTGCGTGCGGCTCGATTCAAGCGCGTGCCGTTGCAGGCAGGGCAGGGTTGCTGGCTGACGTATTTGGTCAGCTCTTCGCGCACTGCCGGCGACTCGGTTTCGCGGTAGCGACGTTCCAGGTTCGGCAGGATGCCCTCGAAGCGATGCTTGCGCGTGGTGCGCCCGCCCGCATCGGTGAAGTAGGTGAAGCTGATCACCTCATCGCCGCTGCCGAACAGCACCGCCTGGCGCACCTTGGCCGGCAGCGTGTTCCATACCGCGTCCACGTCGAACTTGTAGTGCTTGGCCAGCGAAGCAATCAGCTGGAAATAATAGGCATTGCGCCGATCCCAGCCGCGTACCGCGCCGGCCGAAAGCGACAGCTCCGGATGCACCACGACGCGATCCGGATCGAAGAATTCGGCCACGCCCAGGCCGTCGCAGCTGGGGCAGGCGCCCACCGGTGCGTTGAACGAAAACAGCCGCGGTTCCAGCTCCGGCAGCGAGTAATCGCACACCGGGCAGCTGTACTTGGACGAGAACAGGTGCGGCGCCGCAGCCGGGTCGTCCAGCGACTGCACCGCCACCATGCCTTCGCCGAGCTTGAGTGCGGTCTCGAAACTTTCCGCCAGCCGCTGCTTGATGTCTTCGCGCGGACGGAAGCGGTCGATCACCGCTTCGATGGTGTGCTTCTGGCGCAGCGCCAGCGGCGGCACTGCATCGATTTCGTACAGCTCGCCGTCCACGCGCACGCGCACGAAGCCCTGCGCACGCAGTTGTTCGAACACCTGCGCATGCTCACCCTTGCGCTCGCGGATCACCGGCGCCAGCAGCATGTAGCGCTGCTCCTGGTCCTGGGTGAGCATGTGATCGACCATCTGGCTGACGGTCTGCGCCTCCAGCGGGAAGCCGTGGTCCGGGCAACGCGGCTGTCCCACGCGTGCATACAGCAGGCGCAGGTAATCGTAGATCTCGGTGATCGTGCCGACCGTGGAGCGCGGGTTATGCGAGGTGGACTTCTGTTCGATCGAAATCGCCGGGGACAGGCCTTCGATGTGGTCCAGGTCCGGCTTTTCCATCACGCTGAGGAACTGGCGCGCATACGCCGACAGCGACTCGACGTAGCGGCGCTGGCCCTCCGCATAAATGGTGTCGAACGCCAACGACGACTTGCCCGAGCCGGACAGGCCGGTGATCACGATCAGTTTGTCGCGAGGCAGGTCGAGGTCGATGTTCTTGAGGTTGTGCGTCCGCGCGCCGCGGATGCGGATGAAATCCATCGCCATGGGGGATCCGATGTCGGGCCGGCGAACCGGCGGTGGTGCGAGCGTGCTCAGCAGGAATGAGTGGCAGTCGATCAGCCTACCCGCCGACCTAGGTGAGGGCAATTGCCCCAAATGCCAGTCTGCCGGGGCCGTTGTGGCGGCCGGATGATGCGTTCCACCAGCCCGGTTCGGGCCGGCAGCGGCGGGCCCGCTTGCGACTTGACCCGAAACCGGCTAGGTCAGTACAATTCCGCTCCTGTCTGCCCCACGGGCAAGTCAGGCGACCATAATAACTACAGAGGAACACCTGGTCATGTACGCAGTTCTGGTAACCGGCGGTAAGCAATACCGCGTCGCGCAGGGCGAAACGCTCCGCGTGGAAAAGCTCGAAGTCGAAGCTGGCAACGAGATCAAGTTCGACACCATCCTGATGTTGGGCGATAGCGATGGCATCAAGCTGGGCGATGCGCTGAAGGGCGCCTCGGTCACCGCCAAGGTCGTGGCCCACGGCCGCGCCGACAAGGTGCGCATCATCAAGTTCCGTCGCCGCAAGCACCACATGAAGCGTCAGGGACACCGTCAGCACTACACCGAAATCGAGATCACCGGCATCGCCGGTGGCGACAAGAAGTAAGGAGAACCAGTCATGGCACATAAAAAGGGCGTAGGTTCCTCGCGCAACGGTCGCGATTCGAATCCGAAGTACCTCGGCGTGAAGATCTTCGGTGGCCAGGCCATCGACGCCGGCAACATCATCGTGCGTCAGCGCGGCACCCAGTTCCATCCGGGCGCCGGTGTCGGCCTGGGTCGTGACCACACGCTGTTTGCGCTGGTCGACGGCAAGGTGGAGTTCTCCACCAAGGGCCCGAAGAAGCGTCGTACCGTCAGCGTGGTTGCCGAGGCGTAATCGCCCGCTCCATGCAGGCCAGTTCGCCCGGCAACGCTGCCGGGCGAACGAGACGGAAAGCCCCGCTTCGGCGGGGTTTTGCGTTTGAGAATCGGGAATCGGGAATAAGGAATCGAAAAAAGCGATTCTGCTCCCCGACCGGATTCTGCAGCCAGGCCGGCGAGCAGTCTTGCCGGCAGGAAGCAGTCATTCGCTGTGCCGATTCCCGATTCCCTATTCTCCATTCCCGGTTGTCATCCCATGAAATTAGTCGACGAAGCAGAAATCCTGGTCACCGCCGGTAATGGCGGCAACGGCTGTGTCGGCTTTCGCCGCGAGAAGTTCATTCCGCTGGGTGGGCCCGATGGCGGCGATGGCGGTGCCGGCGGTAGCGTCTGGATCGTGGCCGACGAGAACGTCAACACGCTGGTCGATTTCCGCCATGAGCGCACCTTCAAGGCGCAGCGCGGCGAGAACGGCATGGGCCGGCAGGCGTACGGCAAGGGCGGCGAAGACCGCATCATCGTGGTGCCGGTCGGTACCGTGGTGATCAATGTGCAGACCGATGAAGTGATCGGCGACCTGACCCAGCACGGCGACCGCTTGCTGGTGGCCAAGGGCGGCAAGGGCGGCCTGGGCAACATGCATTTCAAGAGCTCGGTCAACCGCGCGCCGCGCCAGGCCACCACCGGTGAGGAGGGCGAAGAACGTCTGCTCAAGCTGGAACTGAAGCTGCTGGCCGACGTCGGCCTGCTGGGGTTCCCCAATGCCGGCAAGAGCACCTTGATCCGCGCGGTGTCCTCGGCCACGCCGAAGGTGGCCGACTACCCGTTCACGACCCTGTACCCGAATCTGGGCGTGGTCAGTGTCGAGGCATACCGCAGTTTCGTCATCGCCGACGTTCCGGGTCTGATCGAAGGTGCCGCCGACGGCGCCGGTCTGGGCACGCAGTTCCTGCGCCATCTGCAGCGCACCCGCCTGCTGTTGCATCTGGTGGACATGGCCCCGATGGATGGTGGCGTGGATGGCGTATCGCCGGCCGACCAGGTGCGCACCATCGAACGCGAACTGGAACGGCACGATCCCGAGTTGCTGAAGAAGCCGCGCTGGCTGGTGCTCAACAAGGCCGACCTGATGTTCGAAGACGAGGCGCGTGCCGCCGCAGAGGGCATCGTGGCCGAGTTGGGTTGGACGGCGCCGTGGTATCTGGTGTCCGCCCTCGGGCGTGACGGCACGTTCCCGATCATGAAAGACGTGATGGCGTTCTTCGACCGCCAGCGCGAAGACGAGCTTGATGCACGCGATGCGGGCTGAGTGCAGGCGCAGGCACACAAAAAACCCGGCCAAGGCCGGGTTTTTCTGTATTGCCGGAAGCCAGGCTCCCGGCAATGCGCCAACTGGTCGCTTACGCGGCCTTGATGGCCTTGATGCGAGCGGTCAGGCGGCTCTTGTGGCGTGCAGCCTTGTTCTTGTGGATCAGGCCGCGGGCGCTGAAACGGTCGAGGATGGGCTGAGCAACGGCGAAAGCGGCTTCGGCGCCTGCAGCATCGTTGGCGTCAAGGGCCTTGATCACCTTCTTGACGGCGGTGCGCAGCATCGAGCGCTGACCGGTGTTGCGCTCATTGCGCACAATGGTCTGCTTGGCGCGCTTCTTGGCGGACTTGATATTGGCCACGGTGGTGGGTTCCTGAAAAATCGGTATGGTGGAAAAAGCAAGCGCGAAAGTATGATGGACCCGGATATGTACGTCAAGTCAGTTGTCAAGAGGGATGCAGCGTGAGCAAGCCCGGCATGTTGAGAGGCCTGCTCTCATTCAGCAGTATGACCATGATCTCGCGGGTGCTGGGCCTGATCCGCGACCAGGCGATTTCCACCACCTTCGGCGCCAATGCGGTGACCGACGCGTTCTGGGTGGCCTTCCGCATTCCCAATTTCCTGCGCCGGCTGTTCGCCGAAGGCTCGTTCGCCACCGCCTTCGTGCCGGTGTTCACCGAGGTCAAGGAGACCCGCCCGCATGCCGATCTGCGCGAGCTGATGGCGCGCGTGTCCGGCACCTTGGGCGGGATGTTGCTGCTGATCACCGCACTGGGGTTGATCTTCACCCCGCAACTGGCCGCGGTGTTTTCCGATGGTGCGGCCACCGATCCGGAAAAATACGGTTTGTTGGTCGATCTGTTGCGGCTGACCTTTCCGTTCCTGCTGTTCGTCTCGTTGACGGCGCTGGCCGGCGGCGCGCTCAACAGTTTCCAGCGCTTTGCCATTCCGGCGCTGACGCCGGTCATCCTCAATCTGTGCATGATTGCCGGCGCGCTGTGGTTGGCGCCGCGGTTGGACGTCCCGATCCTGGCGCTGGGCTGGGCGGTGCTGGTGGCCGGTGCGCTGCAGTTGCTGTTCCAGCTGCCGGCGCTCAAGGGCATCGACCTGCTGACGCTGCCGCGCTGGGGCTGGAATCATCCGGATGTGCGCAAGGTGCTGACCTTGATGATCCCGACCTTGTTCGGCTCGTCGATTGCGCAGATCAACCTGATGCTGGATACGGTGATCGCTGCGCGCCTGGCTGATGGGTCGCAGTCGTGGCTGTCGCTGGCCGACCGGTTCCTGGAACTGCCGCTAGGTGTGTTTGGCGTGGCGCTGGGCACGGTGATCCTTCCGGCGCTGGCCCGCCATCATGTCAAGACCGATCGCACTGCCTTCTCCGGCGCGCTGGACTGGGGCTTCCGCACCACCTTGCTGATCGCGATGCCGGCCATGCTGGGCTTGCTGCTGCTGGCCGAGCCGTTGGTGGCGACATTGTTCCAGTACCGCCAGTTCACTGCGTTCGACACCCGCATGACGGCGATGTCGGTCTATGGTCTGAGTTTCGGTTTGCCGGCCTACGCCATGCTGAAGGTGCTGTTGCCGGCCTTCTATGCGCGCCAGGACACCCGCACGCCGGTGCGGGCGGGCGTGGCGGCGCTGATCGCCAACATGGTCTTCAACTTCGCGTTGCTGGCGGTCGTGTACCAGATCATGGTGCCGCCCGAACTCAAGGCGCAGGGTGTGATGCAGGCGCTGGGCAAGCAGCCGGGCCTGCATCTGGCGTTGGGTATCGCCAGTGCGTTGTCGAGCTATCTCAACCTGGGACTGTTGTGGTACTGGCTGGGCAAGTCGGGGGTGTACCAGCGCCGCCCGGGCTGGGGTGGCTATGCGCTGCGTCTGCTGCTGGCATGTGCGGCGATGGCGGCGGTGCTGTTGAGTCTGCTGTGGTGGCTGCCGTCGTTTACGCAGATGGACAAATGGAACCGCATCGGCTGGCTCGCGGTGCTTGTCGGCATTGGCGGGGCGACGTATCTGGTCGCGCAGTTGGCGCTGGGGCTGCGGCCGCGGCATCTGCGCGAAGGCTGAGGCCACTGCCGAACGAATGCGCGCGGCACGGTCGCCTGCACTGGCTGAAGGTTGCGCATCCCCGCGTACCGCACGCGGGACGCGCTGCCACGCCAAGGTGCCCATACGGCTTGACAGGCACGGCTATACTTGCAGGTTATGTATCAACGAGGGTCGGCCGGCGGGCCGGCATCTGTTTGGATCGAGGAATGAGCAGGCTGTTTAGAGACGTCGAAGGCGGGACGCTGTTCCCGCGCGGAAGCGTGGTCTGCATCGGCGCCTTCGATGGCCTGCATCTGGGGCATCGGACGCTGGTGCAACACGCCGTTGCGCGTGCCCGCGCACTCGGTGTGCCGGGCGTGGCGGTGAGCTTCGAGCCGCTGCCGCGCGAGTTTTTCGCACCTGCCGCGCCGCCGCCGCGTCTGACCCTGGCGCGCGCCAAGATCGAAGGCTTGTACGGGTTCGGCGCCGACAGCGTGGGCATGATCCGTTTCGACGGTCGCCTGTCCAAGATGAGTGCGGAAGATTTCGTGCGGCTGGCGCTGGTTGGCCGGCTGCGCGCACGCGAAGTCTGGATTGGCCCGGAATTCCGTTTCGGCCATCGACGCAGCGGCGACATCGGTCTGTTGCGCACGCTTGGCGAGCAGCATGGGTTTGTGGCGGGCGAGATTGCGCCGGTGCACCTGCATGGCGAGCGGATTTCGGCAACGCGGATTCGCGAACTGCTCGGCGCCGGCGAATTCGCCCACGCTGGCGACTTGCTCGGTCGCCCGTACGCCATTGGTGGCCGGGTCGTGCGCGGCAAGCAACTTGGCCGTACCTTGGGCTATCCCACCGCCAACCTGCGCTTTCCGCGCACGCCGGCGTTGTCGGGAATCTATGCGACCTGGGTGCACGGCGTGGCCGAGCGGCCGTGGCCGTCGGTGTCGAGCTTCGGTACGCGCCCCACGGTAGCGGGCGTGGAGCCGCTGCTGGAAGCGCACTTGTTCGATTTCCAGTGCGATCTGTACGGCCGGCACATTGCCGTGGAATTCGTCGCCAAGCTGCGCGACGAAGAAAAATTCGATGGACTGGAGGCGCTGACCGTGCAGATGCACCGCGATGCAGAGCAGGCACGTGAGGTGCTGGCGGCGCAGATGCGTGCTGAGCACCAACCCTCAACGACGGTCAGTCCCTCGCAAGAGCCCGTAGACACTGCGAGTCCCTCGCAACAGCCCGTACATCCGTGTGCGGGCAATAAAGATGCGAGTCCCTCGCAAGAGCCCGCACATCCGTGTGCGGACTTATTAAAAGATCCAGCGCAACGGTAGATTCCTGTGACCCAAGACTACAAAGCCACTCTTCATCTGCCTGCGACGGAATTTCCGATGCGTGGCGACCTGCCCAAGCGCGAGCCGGCGATGCTGGAGCGCTGGGAGCGCGAGGGCTTCTACGCGCAGCTGCGTGCCAATGCCGCTGGCCGCCCGTTGTTCGTGCTGCACGACGGACCGCCGTATGCCAATGGCCAGATCCATCTCGGCCACGCGGTCAACAAGATCCTCAAGGACATCATCGTCAAGTCCAAGTACCTGGCCGGCTTCGATGCGCCGTACATCCCGGGCTGGGACTGCCATGGCCTGCCGATCGAGATCGCGATCGAAAAAAAATACGGCAAGGTCGGCGTCAAGCTCGATGCGGCGGAATTTCGACAGAAATGCCGCGAATACGCGACCGAGCAGATCGATCTGCAGCGGCGCGATTTCAAGCGCCTGGGCGTGATCGGCGATTGGGACAATCCGTACAAGACACTGGATTTCCGCTTCGAAGCCAACGAAATCCGCGCGCTGGCCAAGGTGGTCGATAACGGTCATCTGACCCGCGGCGTCAAGCCGGTGCACTGGTGCTTCGATTGCGGTTCGGCGCTGGCCGAGGCCGAGATCGAATACGCCGACAAGGTGTCGCCGACGGTGGATATCGCCTATCCGGCGCGCGACCCGGGTGCGGTGGCTGCCGCATTCGGCGCGAGGCTGCCGGCGGGCGTGGGCGTGGCGGTGCCGATCTGGACCACCACGCCGTGGACGCTGCCGGCGTCGCTTGCGGTGAGTCTGGGCGCGGAGCTCGACTATGTGCTGGTCGAAGGCCCCGCCGATCGCGGCCAGCCGCGCTGGCTGGTAGTCGCCGAAGCGTTGGCTGCCAAGGCGCTGGCACGCTACGGCGTGGGCGAGGTGGTGGTGCACGGCCACGCCAAGGGCGCGGCGCTGGAACAGATGCTGCTCAATCACCCGTTCTATGCCGAACGCGAAATCCCGCTGTTGCTGGGTGATCACGTGTCGGCCGAGGAAGGTACCGGCGCGGTGCATACCGCACCCGGCCACGGCCAGGAGGACTATCAGGTCTCCAAGCAGTACGGCCTGCTGGAGCGTTACGGCGCGGCGCAGATCAACCCGGTGGACGGGCGCGGCGTGTATCTGCCGTCGACCTCGCCGCTGGGCGACACCGTGCTGGCCGGGCTGCATATCTGGAAGGCGAACGAGGTCATCATCGAGGCGCTGCGCGAGACCGGCGTGCTGCTGGCGGCCAGCAAGATGGAGCACAGCTATCCGCATTGCTGGCGCCACAAGACGCCGATCGCGTTCCGCGCCACGCCGCAGTGGTTCATCTCGATGGAGCAGGCCAACCTGCGTGCCGACGCGCTCAAGGCCATCGAAAACGTGCATTGGTATCCGTCCTGGGGCCAGGCGCGTATCGCCGGCATGGTCGACGGGCGCCCGGACTGGACCATCTCGCGGCAGCGCACCTGGGGCGTGCCGATCGCCTTGTTCGTGCATCGCGAAACCGGCGAGCCGCATCCGCGCAGCACCGCGTTGCTGCGCCAGGTCGCCGACCGCGTGGAGCAGGGCGGCGTGGATGTCTGGTACACGCTGGACGCCTCCGAACTGCTCGGGAGCGAGGCGGCCGACTACGAGAAGATCACCGACATCCTGGATGTGTGGTTCGACTCCGGCGTGACGCACGAAGCGGTGCTTGCGGATCGTGGCCTGCCCAAGCCGGCCGACCTGTATCTGGAAGGTTCCGACCAGCACCGCGGCTGGTTCCAGTCGTCGCTGCTGAGCGGCGTGGCGATGGACAAGGTTGCGCCGTACAAGCAGTGCCTGACCCACGGCTTCACCGTGGACGAACACGGCCGCAAGATGTCCAAGTCGCTGGGCAACGGCATCGAACCGCAGGACATCATGAAGACGCTGGGCGCTGACATCCTGCGCCTGTGGATCGCCTCGGCCGATTACAGCAACGAGATGTCGCTGTCGCAGGAGATCCTCAAGCGCAACGCCGATGCGTATCGCCGGTTGCGCAACACCGCGCGCTTCCTGCTCGGCAACCTGCACGGTTTTGACCCGCTGCAGCACCTGGTGGCGCTGGACGAGATGGTCCTGCTGGACCGCTGGATCGTGCATCGCGCACACGAGCTGCAGGAAAAAATTGTGGCCGCCTACGCGCGCTACGATTTTGCCGAGATCGTGCAGGCGCTGCTGAATTTCTGCAGCGTGGACCTGGGCTCGCTGTACCTGGATGTCACCAAGGACCGCCTGTACACGATGGCCGAGGACGCACGCGGCCGCCGTTCGGCGCAGAGCGCGATGTATCACGTGGCCGAGGCATTCGTGCGCTGGATCGCGCCGGTGTTGAGTTTCACCGCCGAGGAACTGTGGGGCTACCTGCCGGGCCAGCGTGCCGACAACGTGCTGTTTTCCACTTGGTACGACGGCCTTGCGCCGTTGCCGGCCGACGCTGCATTGACCGGTGCGGATGTCGACAAGTTGCTGGTCCTGCGCGAGCAGGTGGCCAAGGTGCTGGAACCGATGCGTGCCAACGGCGCGATCGGTGCGGCGCTGGAAGCGGAAATCACCGTGGCCGCCGATGCGCAGACCGCCGCGCGCTGGCAGCCGCTGGCCGAGGAGCTGCGCTTCTTGTTCATCAGTGGCGATGTCACCGTGATCGCGGCCAGCACCGACGACATCTTCGTCAGTGCGCAGCCCACGACCAAGGCCAAGTGCGTGCGCTGCTGGCATCACCAGGCCAGCGTGGGCAGCGACCCCCGTCACCCCGAACTGTGCAGCCGTTGCGTCAGCAATATCGAAGGTCCGGGCGAGCAGCGTCGCTGGTTCTGACGCCGCTGTGCCGGCGGTGCGTGGCGGGGATCTCGCCACGCACGGCTGGCCTCTGGCGCTGGCGCAGCCCGCGTCAGCTGCCGGGGTAGCCCCGGTCGCCCTGCGGCGAGGCGGCCATTCCGCCGTGCGCCTGGCTTGCTGAAGCTTGGGGCATGCATCGGGGCGGGGCGGCGCGGCTGGTCGAGCCGCCCGTGCCATCCTTGTCCGCCTGCAATCGTGCATCTGTCGTTTTCTGCCGCTGCCGTCACTGTCTCCCACCCAGGCGTCTTCTCCGGCATCGGAGGAGCGGCCACCAACTGCGATCCTTCGACATGAGTCAACGCCCCAATCCCTCGGCCCTGATCTGGCTGCTGCTCTCTGCGCTGGTGGTCGGCCTGGACCAGTGGAGCAAGGCCTGGGTGCTGTCCAGCCTGCCCGAGTACACCCCGGTGCCGGTGATCGACGGCTTCTGGAACTGGTACCGCACCTACAACACCGGCGCGGCCTTCAGCTTTCTGAGCGATGCCGGCGGCTGGCAGCTGTGGTTCTTCACTGCGTTGGCGGTGGGCATCAGCGGCCTGCTGGCGTTCTGGCTCTCGCGCACTGCGCGCGGGCAGTGGCGCAGCGCGCTGCCGTATGCGCTGGTGATCGGTGGGGCGATCGGCAACGTGATCGACCGGCTGATGCACGGCCACGTGGTGGATTTCATCCAGTGGTACATCGGCAGCCACACCTGGCCGTCCTTCAATATCGCCGACTCGGCGATCGTGGGTGGCGCGATTGGGATTGCCGTGTTCGGGTTGTTCGACAAATCCGGCACGCAGGGGCAGGGAACCGGGAATCTGCGCTGAAGCCTGCCTGCAGGCGCGTGCCGCCCGGTCCGACCCCGCACCCCTCAGTCCCGTAGAATGCCCGCCATGGATGTCCTGCTCGCCAATCCCCGTGGTTTTTGTGCCGGTGTCGACCGTGCGATCGAGATCGTCAAGCGAGCGATCGAGACGCTGGGCGCGCCGATCTATGTGCGGCACGAGGTCGTGCACAACCGCTTCGTGGTCGACGACCTCAAGCAGCGTGGGGCGATCTTCGTCGAAGAACTCGACGAGGTGCCCGACGATGCCACCGTGATCTTCAGCGCGCATGGCGTCTCGCAGGCGGTGCGCCAGGAAGCCGAGCGGCGTGGACTGAAGGTGTTCGACGCCACCTGCCCACTGGTGACCAAGGTGCATTTCGAGGTGGCGCGGCACTGCCGGGCCGGCCGCGACGTGGTGCTGATCGGCCATGCCGGGCACCCGGAAGTGGAAGGCACGATGGGGCAGTGGAGCCGCGAGCGCGGGGCGGGCACGATCTATCTGGTCGAAGACATCGAACAGGTCGCCACGCTCGATGTCCGCCAGCCCGATAACCTTGCCTACACCACCCAGACCACGCTGTCGGTGGACGACACCATGGGCATCATCGAAGCCCTGCGTGCGCGCTACCCGGCAATGCAGGGGCCGCGCCACGACGACATCTGCTACGCCACCCAGAACCGCCAGGACGCGGTGCGCGATCTGGCGCGCCAGTGCGATCTGGTGCTGGTGGTCGGTTCGCCCAACAGCTCCAATTCCAACCGCTTGAGCGAGCTGGCCCGGCGCGACGGGGTGGAGTCCTACCTGATCGACAACGCCAGCGAGATCGACCCGGCCTGGATCGTTGGCAAGCAGCATATCGGCCTGACCGCCGGCGCCTCTGCGCCGCAGGTGTTGGTCGATGGCGTGCTGGCGCGCCTGCGCGAACTGGGCGCGGCCGGCGTCTCCGAACTGGAAGGCGAGCCGGAATCGATGGTGTTCGCGCTGCCTAAGGAGCTGCGCTTGCGTCTGGTCAGCTGACGCGACGCCCTCCGGCAGGGCAAAGCACCCGCAGCGATTGACCCGAGGGGCGCTGCGCTCCTACAATTCATGGCTCGCCGGAATAGCTCAGTTGGTAGAGCGGCGCATTCGTAATGCGTAGGTCGTAGGTTCGATTCCTATTTCCGGCACCACGCTACAAGACTGGGTCGGCCTGTGCCGGCACAGTTGCGTTTTGAAGCGTCGAGCGCCGTGTTTCACGCATTGCTCGCGTGTGTTGCAGCCACGCAGGCGCTTCCCGTTCGGCGAACGCAACGGCGCAATTCTTGCCTCGCGCTGCGCTGCGACAACATGTCGCACAAATTGGCGCGCTTTTATTGCGTCAGATCATTGCCAATGGGTTTCGTGCAGGTGCAGCAAAGACTAAAATTAGCGCGCTAACCCGCGTCTTCGGTCTGCGCAGTCCATCTCCTCCAGGAAGACAGCTGCGTCGGGTACATCCCACGACGGATACGACGAACGAGGCTGGCGTTCCTTCGCACTTGGATCGACCGATGATTCCGCTGAAACAGCTCGGGCGTTTACTTCGTCCAGGTCTGATGTTGCCCTTCCTGCTGCTGGCAGGCTGCAACTCGGCCATCCTCAATCCGAAAGGCCAGATCGGCCACGACGAAAAGCAACTGCTGATCACCTCGGTGGTGCTGATGCTGATCGTGGTCATCCCGGTGATCGTGATGACGATTGCGTTCGCGTGGAAATATCGCGCATCCAACACCAAGGCGCGCTACGAGCCGGACTGGTCGCACTCCACTGCCATCGAAGTGGTGGTGTGGTCGATCCCGTGCGTGATCATCCTGGTGCTGGCGGTGCTGACCTGGCGTTCGTCGCATGCGCTGGACCCCTACCGGCCGCTGGATTCGGACGTCAAGCCGATCAACATCGAAGCGGTGTCGCTGGACTGGAAGTGGATGTTCATCTATCCCGACCAGAACATCGCCACCGTCAACGAGATCGCGTTCCCGGTGCACACGCCGCTGAACTTCAAGATCACCTCCGACACGGTGATGAACTCGTTCTTCATCCCGCACCTGGGCACCATGATCTACGCCATGGCGGGCATGGAAACCAAGCTGCACCTGGTGGCCAACGAGCCGGGCGAATACTTTGGCCTGTCGACCAACTACAGCGGCCACGGCTTTTCGAAGATGAGCTTCAAGGCGCACGCCGTCGATCAGGCCGGCTTCGAGGCCTGGGTGGCCAAGGTCAAGGCCTCGCCGACCGCGTTGAATGCAGCCGAGTACCAGGTGCTGGCAGCCAACCGCAACGACAAGGAACAGTATCCGGTCACCTACTACTCGTCGGTGCAGGACGGCATGTTCCGCTCGCTGGTCGACAAATACATGAATGGTCCGGGCCACAGTAAGGGCCACGGCGACCATCAGGCATCGGCTACGGAGCCGGTCGCCATGTGCACTTCTGGAGACAAGTGATGCTAGGCAAACTCACCATCGAGGCAGTTCCGTACCACGAGCCGATCATCATGGTCGCGCTGGGTGGTGCCGGCCTGCTCGGCCTGCTCATCGCGGGCGCCATCACCAAGTACAAGCTGTGGGGCTATCTCTGGAAAGAGTGGTTCACCTCGGTGGATCACAAGCGCATCGGCGTGATGTACATCATCGTGGCGTTGGTCATGCTGCTGCGCGGCTTTGCCGACGCGGCGATGATGCGCACACAGCAGGCGCTGGCCGGCGGCGGTGGCGAAGGCGTGCTGCCTCCGCATCACTACGACCAGATCTTCACCGCGCACGGCGTGATCATGATCTTCTTCATGGCCATGCCGTTCATGACGGGCCTGTTGAACCTGATCGTGCCGCTGCAGATCGGTGCGCGCGACGTGGCGTTCCCGTTCCTGAACTCGCTGAGCTTCTGGCTGTTCGTGGCCGGTGCGGCGCTGATCAATATCTCGCTGGGTGTCGGTGAATTCGCCCAGACCGGTTGGCTGGCGTATCCGCCGTTGTCGGGACTGGAATACAGTCCGGGGGTCGGTGTCGATTACTACATCTGGGCGCTGCAGGTGTCCGGTTTAGGCACCTTGCTGACCGGCATCAACTTCTTCGTGACGATCATGCGCATGCGCGCGCCGGGCATGACCCTGATGCGCATGCCGATCTTCACCTGGACCGCGCTGATCACCAACATCCTGATCATCGCCGCGTTCCCGATCCTGACCGTGGCGCTGGCGCTGCTGGGTGCCGACCGGTACCTGGGCACGCACTTCTTCACCAATGACGGTGGCGGCAACGCCATGATGTACGTCAACCTGATCTGGATCTGGGGCCACCCGGAGGTTTACATCCTGATCCTGCCGGCGTTCGGCATCTTCTCCGAACTGATCGCCACCTACAGCCGCAAGCGCCTGTTCGGCTATACCTCGATGGTGTACGCGACCTCGTGCATCGGCGTGCTGTCGTTCGTGGTGTGGTTGCACCACTTCTTCACCATGGGTTCGGGTGCCAACGTCAATGCCTTCTTCGGCATCACGACGATGATCATCTCGATCCCGACCGGCGTGAAGATCTTCAACTGGCTGTTCACCATGTTCCGCGGTCGCGTGCACATGACCTCGCCGGTGCTGTGGACGATCGGTTTCATCATCACCTTCACCATCGGTGGCATGACCGGCGTGATGCTGGCGATTCCGGCCGTGGACTTCGTGCTGCACAACAGCCTGTTCCTGATCGCGCACTTCCATAACGTCATCATCGGCGGTGTGGTGTTCGGTTACCTGGCGGGCCTGACCTACTGGTTCCCGAAGGCGTTCGGCTTCAAGCTCAACGAGAAGATCGGCAAGGCCTCGTTCTGGTGCTGGATCATCGGCTTCTTCGTCGCCTTCATGCCGCTGTACGTGCTCGGCTTCATGGGCATGACCCGTCGCATGAACACCTACAACCACCCCGAGTGGGCGCCGTGGCTGTACGTGGCCGCGGTGGGTGCTGCGATCATCGGCATGGGCATCTTCTTGAACCTGGTGCAGATCGGTTACAGCGTGTGGAAGCGCAAGGAGCATATGGACTACACGGGTGATCCGTGGGATGGCCGTACGCTGGAATGGGCAACCTCCTCGCCGCCGCCGTTCTACAACTTCGCCGTGCTGCCGCACATCGACGACCGCGACCAGTTCTGGGCCGACAAGCAGAATGGCAAGGGCTGGGTGCGTCCGTCCAAGTACGAAGCGATCCACATGCCGCGTAACACCGGTGCCGGCGTCTATATCGGTGCCTTCAGTGTGCTGCTGGGCTTCGGTCTGATCTGGCACATCTGGTGGCTGGCCATCATCGGCCTGGTGGGCATGATCGGCAGCTTCATCGCACGTACCTTCGATGACGACATCGATTACTGGGTGCCGGCCGACGAAGTGGAGCGCATCGAAAACGCACGTTTCGCCCTGCTCGAACAGCAACAGGCGGCGCAGGCCGCGAAGGTGGTATGACCATGGCTTCCTCGACCACGCTTGACCACGCCGCCCACGCGGGCGGGCACGATCACGACCACGAACATCACGACGGCGGTGGCAACACCGTCTTCGGGTTCTGGGTCTACCTGATGAGCGACTGCCTGCTGTTTGCCGGTCTGTTCGCCACCTATGCGGTGCTCTCCGGCGCCACGGTGGACGGGCCGACCGCCAAGGAGCTGTTCGATCTGAAGTTCGTGCTGGTGGAAACCTTCCTGCTGTTGTTCAGCAGCTTGAGCTTCGGCTTTGCGATGATCGCCGCGCACAAGCGCAAGATGGGCGGCCTGTACGGCTGGCTGGCCGTCACCGCGCTGCTGGGTATCGGCTTCCTGTGCATGGAAGTGTGGGAGTTCAATCACCTGATCCATGAAGGTGCCGGCCCGGGGCGCAGTGCGTTCCTGTCGGCGTTCTTCACCCTGGTGGGTACGCACGGTCTGCACGTGGCCTCCGGCCTGCTGTGGATGGCCGTGCTGGTGATCCAGATTTCCAAGAACGGCCTGACCGCGCGCAACAGCACGCGTCTGGCGTGCCTGAGCCTGTTCTGGCACTTCCTGGACATCATCTGGATCGGTGTGTTCACCGTCGTCTATCTGCTGGGAGCGCTGTAATGGCCAATCACCACCACACCGATACCGCTGCCGACGCGCATGCCGGCGGCCTGAAGTCCTACCTGATCGGCTTTGTGATGGCCGTGATCCTCACCGTCATCCCGTTTGCGATGGTGATGAGCGGCGCGTTCTCCAAGGGCGTCACTGTCGTCGTGATTTCGGTCATGGCCGCAGTGCAGATGCTGGTGCACATGGTGTACTTCCTGCACATGGACCGCACGCCGGAGCAGCGCTCCAACGTGCAGGTTGGCCTGTTCTCGCTGCTGATCATCGGCATCGTGATCGTCGGCTCGCTGTGGGTGCTGCACAACATGAACGTCAACATGATGCATTGAGACGGCGCTACGCCGGATCACAGCAAGGTTGAGGAAGAGGTCGCCAGTGATTGGCGGCCTTTTTTTATGCGTCAATCGCCCGCAGCATGACCAATGGCATACGGTCAAGCACAGGCAGGCGCTTAGCATCATGGGCTTGCCTGTTCCAGGTCACCTGCGGAGTTGCGATGAAAATGCCCACCCTGTTGTCCGTGTCGTTGTTGGCGGCGTTGTCGCTGCCGGCAGCTGCGCAAACCGCACCGCCGCAGGACGTGCCGTTCGATGGCACCTTGAAGATCGACGTGGATGCCACCGATCTGGCGCACCGCATCTTCAAGGTCAAGACCACCATGCCGGCCAAGCCCGGCCCGATGACGCTGCTCTACCCGCAGTGGATTCCGGGCAATCATTCGCCGACCGGGCCGATCGACAAGCTCGCCGGCCTGGTGATCAAGGTCGATGGCAAGGTGGTGCCATGGAAGCGCGACCAATTCGACGTCTATGCGTTCAAGGTGGATGTGCCACAGGGCGCCACCGAACTGACGGCCGAGTTCAAGTTCCTCTCGCCGCAGGCCGGCAACCAGGGCCGGGTGATGATGACCCCGGAAATGCTCAACCTGCAGTGGAACACCACGGCGCTGTACCCGGCCGGTTATTTCGCGCGCAACATCAAGGCGCAGGCCAGCGTCACGCTGCCGGCCGGCTGGAGCTATGCCACGGCACTGGAAACCGATCGCCGCGTGGGCGACACGGTGAGCTTCAAGCCGATCGATTTCGACGACCTGGTCGATTCGCCGATGTTCGCCGGCAAGTACTACAAGCGCGTGGAACTGAGCACCGGCAAGCAGCCGGTCTACCTCAACGTGTTCGCCGATGAAGCCAAGTCGCTGGAGGCCAAGCCCGAGCAGATCAAGGCGCATGCGGCGCTGGTGCAGCAGATGGACAAGCTGTACGGCGCGCGTCACTTCGACCATTACGAATTCCTGTTGGCGCTGACCAAGAAGCTGGGCGGCATCGGCCTGGAGCATCACCGTTCCAGCGAAAACAGCGGCCCGCCGAATTACTTCACCGAGTGGGACAAGAGCTGGACCATGCGCGACCTGCTGGCGCACGAGTTCAATCACTCCTGGAACGGCAAATACCGCCGCGGCGCCGACCTGGCGACGCCGAACTTCAACGTGCCGATGGGCGACAGCCTGCTGTGGTTGTACGAAGGCCAGACCCAGTTCTGGGGCGAAGTGGTGGCCGCACGTTCCGGCCTGTGGACGCAGGACCAGGCACGCGAGATGCTGGCCGGCGTGGCGGCAACCTACGAGCGCGGCCGCCCCGGCATGGGCTGGCGCACGGTGCAGGACACCACCAACGACCCGACCATGTCGATGCGGCGTCCCAAGGCGTACCGCAGCTACCAGATGAGCGAGGACTATTACTCCGGCGGCCAGATGATGTGGCTGGAAGTGGATGGCAAGCTGCGCGCGCTGACCAACAACAAGCGTTCCATCGACGATTTCGCCAAGGCGTTCTTCGGCATGAAGAACGGCGATTGGGATGTCAATCCGTACACCTTCGACGACATCGTGAGCACGCTCAACGGCGTGGCCGCCTACGACTGGGCCAGCCTGTTGCGCGAGCGCATGGACGGGCACGGTTCGTTGAATGGCGGCATCGAAGCCAATGGCTGGAAGCTGGTCTACACCGACGAGCCGAACCTGGCGATCAAGACCTACGAGAGCAACGAGAACGACGTCAGCCTGACCTATTCGCTGGGCCTGTCGCTGGAAGGCTCGGGCGAAGTCAACGAGGTGTTGTGGGACAGCCCGGCATTCAATGCCGGCATCATCAACGGCAACACCCTGGTGGCCGTCAACGGCCGCGCCTTCAGCGCCGATGTGATCAAGGATGCGATCAAGGCGGCCAAGGGCACTACGGCGCCGATCGAGCTGCTGGTCAAGCGTGGCGACCGCTACGAAACCGTCCGCATCGACTACCACGGCGGTCTGCTGTACCCGCATCTGGAACGCATCGCCGGCAAGCCGGATCGCCTGAGCGAGTTGTACAAGGCGCGCTGAGTGGCGCATGCCCACGTCGTTGCCCGACGTGGGATCAGCGGAATCCAAGCGGCATGGCCGGTGGTCACCGGTCATGCCGCCGTTGTGTGAGCGCAGCCGGTCACCGCTTGCACTGCACATCAGCAAGCCGTCGACTTGCCCGATTCCCGATTCCCGATTCCCGATTCCCGATTCCCGAATCCCGAATCCCGAATCCCGAATCCCGAATCCCGAATCCGCAAAGCCCTGCGTCGCGCACACTGAGACCGTCAGCCACTATCCTGCTGCTTCAACAACGATGGGCAAGAGCGATGGCGAAGGCGAAAACGGCCTATGTCTGCGGCGAGTGCGGCGCCGAGTACACCAAGTGGCAGGGGCAGTGCACCGAATGCGGTGTCTGGAACACGCTGAGCGAAATCGTGCTCGAAAGCGCCACGCCGGGCGGCAAGGCATCGCCAGCGGCATCGCGGCGTAGCGGCTGGGCCGGCAAGACCGAGGCGCCCAAGATCACTGCACTCAAGGATGTGCAGCAGACCGAGCAGGCGCGCGTTTCCACCGGTATCGGCGAGTTCGATCGGGTGTTGGGTGGTGGGCTGGTGGAAGGTGCGGTGGTGCTGATCGGCGGCGACCCCGGGATCGGCAAGTCGACGCTGCTGCTGCAGGCGCTGGCGAGCATGGCCTCCACGTTGCCGGTGTTGTATGTGACCGGCGAAGAATCGCTGGCCCAGGTGGCAGGGCGCGCGGTGCGCCTGGACCTGCCGCTGGAAGGCCTGAACGCCCTGGCCGAAACCGGCATCGAAAACATCCTGCAGCATGCCAGCGTGGCGCGGCCGAAGCTGATCGTGGCCGATTCGGTACAAACCTTGTGGACCGAGTCGTTGAGCGCAGCGCCGGGCTCGGTGAGCCAGGTGCGCGAGAGCGCAGCCCGGCTGGTGCGCTACGCCAAGGAAACCGGCACCGCGGTGTTTCTGGTCGGCCATGTGACCAAGGAAGGCGGCATCGCCGGGCCCCGCGTGCTCGAGCACATGGTCGATGCGGTGCTGTATTTCGAAGGCGAGAGCGGCAGCCGGTTCCGCCTGTTGCGCGCGTTCAAGAACCGCTTCGGTGCGGTCAACGAACTGGGCGTGTTCGCGATGGGTGAGAAGGGCCTGAAGGAAGTCTCCAACCCATCGGCGATTTTCCTCTCCGGTGGCAGCACCCAGCAGCCCGGCAGTTGCGTGATGGTCACCCGCGAAGGCACCCGCCCGCTGATGGTGGAGGTGCAGGCGTTGGTGGATGCCTCGCCGTTGTCCAACCCGCGTCGGGTGGCAGTGGGTCTGGAGCAGAACCGGCTGGCGATGCTGCTGGCGGTGCTGCATCGCCACGGAGGCATCGTGGTGGGCGATCAGGACGTGTTCGTCAATGTGGTGGGCGGCATCCGCGTGCAGGAAACCGCGGCCGATTTGCCGGTGCTGCTGGCAGTGCTGTCGTCGCTGCGCGACCGGCCGCTGTCCGAAAAGACCATCGCGTTCGGCGAAGTGGGCCTGTCCGGCGAAATCCGCCCGGTGCCCAATGGCGAGGACCGGCTGAAGGAGGCAGCGACGCATGGCTTCAAGCGCGCCATCGTGCCCCGCGCCAATGCGCCCAAGACCACCAGCATCAAGGGCATGGACATCATTGCCGTGGAACGCTTGAGCCAGGCATTGGAAGCGGCGGCCGACTGAAGCCGCGCGCCTTGCCGATGTTGCGATAGGCCGGGTTGGCGGCCGGCGAATGCGTCGGAAGCGCCGCCTGGGCATGTTCCAGAGCAGCTGCCGCCATCGTTCCGGCCAGCTGCCGGGCGACCATCGAGCATCGTCCGGCTTGGTCACCCCTGGTGCGGCCGTGCTGCCGCTCAAGAAACGCTGGGTGCAGGGGGCGTCGCGTGCCTTCGGACCTGCTGCGGGACGCGGGCATGGCATGTGTCGCAGGGCGACCGGACGCCCACAAACCGTTTGTCGGACAAACACCGGGATTTGCATTTGCTTGTCGAGAAAGCGTTTTCAGAAAGAGTGGGGCTATGGCAACATGCGCGGCCCGTTGCCCTGTGCACCGGATCACACACACTGCTCACTGCCGTTTTCAGGAGAATCACGATGGAATGGATGTTGCTGCCGCTCAAGCGTTACGCCGACTTCAACGGTCGCTCGCGCCGCAAGGAATACTGGATGTTCGCGCTGATGCAGTGCTTGGTGCTGTTCGTGTTTGGCGGCCTGTTTGCCGTCGCCGCATTGGCATTGGGGAACGAGAACGGCCCGGGTGCGCTGGCTTGGTTGATCTGTGCGGTCATGGTGATCGTTTGTCTGGCGTTGATCGTGCCCGGTATTGCAGTCACGGTGCGCCGCCTGCACGACCAGGACAAGTCCGGCTGGTTTTATCTGATCAGCCTGGTGCCGTACGTTGGTGCTTTCGTGTTGCTGGTCTTCATGTGCATCGAAGGCACGCCCGGCCCGAACCAGTACGGCGAAAATCCCAAGCAGTAACTCGCGTTATGAACGCGGACAACGGCGCAGGAGTTTCCTGCGCCGTTGTTGTTTGTGCGTGTGCCAATCGTGCCATTGCGCGCTTTGCAGAGGCGGACGGCCACCGCTGCGTGCGTGACAGTTGCCAGCAAGTCTGTGCGCTGCAAAGCGCGCGCCCGCATCGGACCCACAGAGATGGACGGCGGCGACACCGCGACATGCTTGAGGCGTCTTGCGCTGAGCGGTCCCGGCGCAGCAGGCAGTGCTGCATGTGATGCTGCGGCATCGCTTCATAGATGCGGCGATGTCACTCGACCCTGATCAGCATGTGCGCTGCATCATGCAGCGAACGATGCCGCTGCAGGCGCATGGCCGGTACACCTGCAGAACTTGAGTGACGGCACAGCATGCAGGCCGAGGGCGCGTGGAGGCCGCGCTGTCATCGATGCCGTGCCGACGCACGTGGTGTCATCAAACTGCCTTCGCTGTAACGCAAGCGAAACTGCGCAATGCAGGTCGCAGATGGCTTCTCTGCAGCGGTGCGCTTGCTCAGCAGGCAGCTGCGTGATGTGCAGGGCCAAGACTTGGGCTGACGGCCTTGCTCATCGTCGTTGCCTCGGTATCGTGCAGCGCGAGCTCCAGCTTGTAGCCGTGCGAGTAGACGGTTCTGATGCGGACTGCGCTGCTGTCACTGCTCAGCTGCAGTTTCTTGCGCAACTTGTAGATGTGCTGTTCCATGGTGCGGTCGGTGAATTCGGTATGGCTGCCCCAGACCGCCTTGGCCAGCTGGCAACGCCGGAAGCACACACCGGGGCTGGAAAAGAGCAGCCAGGCAATCGAGAACTCGCGTGCGGTCAATACGATCGGTTTGCCTTCCAGATAGACGGTATTTTCATCGCGGATCAGCTGGTATGGACCAACGCTCAGGTGCTGCGTCTCCGGGCAGGCATGCGCCACCGGCGATATCGCCAGGACCGCGCGCACGTGCAACTCGTGCGAATTGAAAGGCAGTGCAAGGACCTCCTGCGCGCCTGCGCGATACCAGGCCAGAATGCTGTCGGCGCAATCGAAACGTCCAAGCACGATCAGCGGCGTGGGCTGGCCGCTATGGCAGCGCTGCCAGGCCAGCAGTGAACTGTCATCGGCGGCGACACAGCTGGCATCGAAGATCAGCAGCTCGCACGGCGAGTGCCGCAGCGAACGCAGAAGCTCCAGTTCCTCGGAAAACGTCGAGACGTTGCGCGCGAGCGGTGCAAGGCTGGCATTGATCTGCGAGACCAAGCGCGCGTCCTGCGTCAACAGAAACACCGATCCGGCGTTGGAGGGGGAGTGGTCGTTCATTCAGGCGGCCTTCGCGTGTCGGCGTACAAGCCACGCATGGGACGGGCGCCGGTACTGGTTGGCCAATGCCAGGACAAAATCCATCTTCAAAGATCGCTGCATCGTCGGACCAGTCGGTTGGCGGGGGAGTGTCCAGCGGAGCTGGCAGAATGGTATGTACCATTGCGGAGGCCAAAAGTTTCACGCTTGCATACGTGCCTTCGGATTTGTCGACAGCGGCTTTAGCTCGCGCTCATTTAGACGTAACAGAGCTCTTACAGAGAGGGCATGGTAATCCCCCCACAGGTTAGCTGACGCCAGAAGTGGAATTTTCTCGTACCCTTTTCCGAGGAGGTTCCATGAAGACATCCCGCTTCACCGACAGCCAGATCATTGCCGTCCTCAAGCAGGCCGAGGCCGGCACGCCCGTGCCGGAGTTGTGCCGGGAACACGGCATCAGCTCGGCGACGTTCTACAAGTGGCGCAGCAAGTTCGGCGGCATGGACGCATCGCTGATGTCCCAGCTCAGGGAGCTGCAGGACGAGAACCGGCGCCTGAAGAAGATGTACGCCGATGCCCAGCTCAGCGCCGACCTGCTGAAGGAGGCGATGGCAAAAAAATGGTGAGGCCATCTCAACGCCGGGAGATGGCCCGATGGGCCGTAGATGGTGGCCACACGAACATCCGGCATGCCTGCCGGACCTTTGCGGTGAGCGAGACCTGCTTTCGCTATCAAGCCAAGGCCAGCGAGGAGAACGCCCGGATTGCCGATTGGCTGGTGCGGTTGACCACAACCTATCGTGATTGGGGGTTCGGCCTGTGCTTTCTGCACCTGCGCAACGTGAAGGGCTTTGGCTGGAATCACAAGCGGGTGTACCGCATCTATCGGGAGCTGGAGTTGAACCTGCGGATCAAGCCGAAGAAGCGGCTGGTGCGCGAGCGGCCAGAGCCGTTGGCGGTGCCGGAGACGATCAACCAGGTCTGGTCGATGGATTTCATGCACGACCAGCTGGCCGACGGCCGCAGCTTCCGGTTGTTCAATGTGCTCGATGACTTCAACCGTGAGGGTCTGGGCATCGAGGTCGACTTATCGCTGCCATCGGCCCGGGTGATCCGCTCGTTGGAACAGATCATTGACTGGCGCGGCAAGCCAAACGCCATTCGCTGCGACAACGGCCCGGAGTACATCAGCGGCGCGCTGCTAGCTTGGGCACAGCAGCGCGGGATTCGGATCGAGCACATCCAGCCAGGCAAGCCGCAGCAGAATGCCTATGTCGAACGTTACAACCGCACCGTCCGCTACGCCTGGCTGGCCACAACGTTGTTCGACACCATCGAGCAGGTTCAGGACAAGGCCACGCGCTGGCTATGGACGTACAACCATGAGCGCCCCAACATGGCGCTCGGCGGTATCACGCCAGCAATGAAATTGGCGATGGCCGCCTAGCTCCACTTTTGGCGAACGCTCAAAGCGGGGGGATTACCGCATGTCTAGTCCGCATGCATCGCTTGGCACCGTGCGTGTGACCAGTGACATTTCGGTTGCTGAGGTCTAGACCAATCTATTGCGATTGGTGGTGTGATCGCGCGTGACTGGAATAGGTCGGCAGCGATTGTCGCCGTGTCATGCCTGCTCTTTTCGATCAAACGCCTCTCGGCATACCTGTCCGTACAGTTACTGGGCATCGCATTCGATCATCGCCGACAAGCATCGACGCGTCTGCAAGCGGCGCGTTCGCAGACGTTGTCCGACTGTACCGAAAGAGTGGCGTAGACCGGCGAGATCAATACTTGACCGCATGGCACGAAATGTCTGGAGTACGACAACGACGACGCGTTGCAAAGCGCTTTACGCCCGGAAGAAAACGCATCGACTGGATGATTGACAGAGTGAGCTTTTTTGATTTTTTCAATGGCTCCGAGAGGGAATTTCTATTGGACCCGCTGCATACAATCGTTTGCGCCCGCGAGTTCGGCGCCTGTTGTCTTTTGCTCCGCCCCCCAAAGAGAGAGACCGGCATGATCCTTTCCACCTACTTTGCAGCGATCTCTGCGTTGTCTTACGCAGAACGTCTTCCTACCTATACGAGCAGGATGCTGGTTGGTGCTTGGCCACAGGGACTGCAACATCTCCAACAGCGACGCGACGGACAGGGCGCAGCGGATGGCGCCGACGATGAGGTGAGCTTGTTCGGTGCCAGCGGCGATGCGCTGCTGATCCTGGAATATCAGGAAGAGGCCGAAGATGCGTATCGGCAGGCCTTGAAGGCAATGCGCGGGCATCAGCGCCAATTGCGCCTGCTGTCGTGCCGGAACACCGCCTGGTTGATGCTGAGCCAGCGACGCCTGAGCGCGGCGTTGAATTGTTTCGCTCAGTTGGCAATGGACCGCGAGACGCCGCCCAGCCTGTGCGGCGAGAGCCTGCTGGGCAAGTCGCTGACCCACTTCCATCTGGGCCAGAGCACGTTGGCCTTGCAGACCCTGGAGCGTGCCCGCGAGGTGCTGGCCGAGCTGGAGAGCGGGGCGTCGGATTGGCTGCGGATTGCCACTGCGCTGCGTCTGGACATGATTGCGCAGCTGCGTATCCGTCGCTCCGACCGCATGAGCGACCACGTGTTCTGGCAAGCCACGCTGCGTCAGGAAGATGCCACGCATGCGTTCGAACCCAGCGACCTGCGCGCCTGCATTGCCGATCTGGCAGAGAGCATGCCGGTGCTGGCGCAGCGTATGCGGCATGTCCGCAGCCTGTTGCGTATTGCCGGCGGCGACACCTTCGGCTTCGACGCGCAGATCGACGCATTGCCGGCCGCGGCCACCGGCTGCCCACCGTGCGCGCGCCAGGACGCGCAGGTGGAACTGGCGCTGGCGGCATTGGCGGTGGGCCGTGCCGATCTGGCCGAGCGTGCGCTGGCCGGTGCCGGTCGGCATCATGCGCCGCGCTGGAACCTGGAGTTCGAGTACTGCCAGGCCAAGATCAGCCAGGCGATGGGGCGCACCGAACAAGCGTTGCTGCTCTACAACCGCTACGCGCTGGACGCGGTGCAGTGCCTGCGTAGCGAAGTCCAAGCCCCGCGCTTGCTGGAAAGCGGCACCCCCGCGCACGTCAGCGACGATATCTCCGCCCGGTTGCCGGCCAAGTATCGGCGCGCCTACAGCTACATGATCACCAATGCGCATCGCTCGGATCTGTCGATCAACGAAGTGGCCGCGCAGATCGGGGTCACCGGGCGCGCGCTGCAGCAAGCGTTCAAGTCGGCTACCGGGCTCTCGCCGACGCAGGTGCTGCGCCGTTACCGGATGCAAAGCATCCGCGACGAATTGCTGGCCGAAGGCGGCTGCGGCAGTGTGTTGCAGGCGGCCAGTCGCTGGGGCGTCGGTAGCCGTTCGGCGTTGGCCAAGGGCTATCGGCAGCACTTCAACGAGGCGCCGATGGAGACCTTGCAGCGGTAATTTCCGCAACCCACGGGTTGGTAGCGCTACCGATCCGTGGAGGTCAATCCGGCGTGCGGTGCAGTGCGTCGCTGTACGCAACGGAGGGCAGGGATCAAACTGAGACGTGCGTGCAATGTGGGTTCCGGCTATCCTTTCCGGCTGGCACTGGCACCCAGGTGACGCGTCCGAGGATGGGCATCGTCGCCGAGGAAACGACGACCGATCATGCAAGATCCCACCCCCGGGGCGACCGACGCCTCGCAGATCCGCCGGGCAGGCGTCGATCTCAATGGACTGATGTCGGTCCTCAGCAAGCACCTGTATTCCACCCCGGTGGTGGCGCTGCGCGAGCTGGTGCAGAACGCGCACGATTCCATCCTGCGCCGTCGTCTGGAACAACCCGATTGGCACGGCGAGTCGCGCATCGAGGTGCATGCCGATACCGCGCAGGGCATCGTGCGCATCGTCGATACCGGTGCCGGACTGACCCAGCAGGAAATACACGACTACCTGGCTACCGTCGGCGTGGGCTATACACGCGGGCTGCGCCAGGGCGGCCACGAGGACAGCGGCCTGATCGGCATGTTCGGGCTGGGCTTCCTGTCCGCCTTCGTGCTGGCGCGGCGGGTGACTGTGCGCACCACCTCCTACCAGTCTCCCACGCTGGGCCATTGCTACATCTCCAGCAACGCCGAGCAGTACACGGTCAGCCCGATTCCCGCGCGTGCGCAGGTGGGTACCGAGGTGGTGCTGGAATTGCACAGCGAGTATCTGGCGTTGGCGCAGGAAGGCCGGCTGGGTGAGATTCTGTCGCGCTATTGCGCGCTGCTGCGCGAGCCAATCTGGATCGGCGCCGCAACCCAGCCGATCAATCCCGAGCCGCCGCCGTGGCGCGTGCAGGACGCCGTGCCGCTGCATCCGGTGCAGGCCTGGCGCCGTCAACGCGAGTTCGCCGCGCGCTTCGAGCGCAATTTCGAGCCGTTGTGCTGCATGCCGGTGCGTGCGGAAGAGGGCAGCGATGCGGTCGGCCTGTTGTGGGTGCAGGACGGTGCGACCTACGGCACCAGCGACAACCGCAATCTCTCGGTGTTCCTGCGCGGCATGTTGCTGGATGACAACGCGCGCGAGTTGCTGCCGCCGTGGGCAGGCTTCATCGGTGGGGTGATCGAATCCAATCGGTTGACGCCCACCGCAAGC
This sequence comes from Xanthomonas phaseoli pv. dieffenbachiae, assembly GCF_008639345.1. Classification (NCBI taxonomy): domain Bacteria; kingdom Pseudomonadati; phylum Pseudomonadota; class Gammaproteobacteria; order Lysobacterales; family Lysobacteraceae; genus Xanthomonas; species Xanthomonas phaseoli. The sequence continues at coordinate 1,317,511 of NZ_CP041380.1, forward strand.
CGCGAAGACCTGCAGCGCGATACGGTCTATAGCGCGGTGCAGCACGCCTTGTCCGAGGCGTTGGTGCAGGGCCTGGCCGATGTGGCGCGCCAGCAACCGGAGGCATGGCGACGCATCCTGCTACGCCATAACGAAGCCCTGCTGGGTGCGGCGTTGTGCGACGAGCGCCTGTTCGAATTGCTGCTGGAACACGTGCGGGTACCCACATCGCAAGGCGATCTGCCAGCGCAGCAATTGCCGTCGCGCGGTGCGGTGCATGTGATCCTCGATAGCGACAGCGGTTTCGAAGAAATGCTGTTCCGTGCGATGGGCGTGCCGGTGGCTTATGGCAACCGCTATGCGGTGGTGCCGTTTCTGCGGCGCTGGGCGCAGGTCAAGGGTGTGCGTCTGGTCGAGCTGGGCACCGAGCAGGGCAACCGCCAGTTGTTCCAGCTGGACACGCTGCCGGCCGACGAACTGGCCTGGCTGGAACAGCAGCTTGGCGATGGCGAAGCGTTGGTGCCGGCGCGTTTCAGCCCGCAGGAATTGCCGCTGGTGGTGGTGCCCGACCGCGAGGCCGAGCTCAAACGCCGCCTGGAGCAGGACGAAAACGACAAGCGCGTTTCCACCGCCGCGTTGCGCCTGGCGCGGCAATTCACCGCGCGCATCGAAGCGCGACAGACCCAGCGGCTGTATCTGAATCTGGATAATCCGGCGCTACAGGCCTTGCTAGGCGCGCAGCGCGCAGGCAATCGGCAGGCAGTGGTGGCGGCACGCTTGCTGCGTGCGCTCAAGGTGATCGTCTCGGCGCAAGGGCGTACGCAGCCGCAGCCGGGCAGCACCGAATCGGGTGCTTCCGATCTCAACAAGGCCTTCGGCGATTTCGCCGAGACCGTGACCCAATTGTTGGCGCGCTGACGCGCCGCATCGCAGGAGCGACACGATGGAAATCTGGAACTGGGTAGAAAAGCTGCAGGACGATCTGGGCGAAGCCGGGCAGCCGCAAAATGCGCAGCTGTTGACGCGGCTGACCGACCACATCTGCGATCTGCAGATCGACCGTGCCGAGGCCTTGCTGCCGGAGGCGCGTGCGCTGGGCAAGACGCTGGCCAACCCGTGGCTGGAGGTGTTCGTCGGGCATTGGGAAATGCGTAACCGGGTCGGCAACCTGTGCGAAGGCGAACGCGCGCTGGGCGATGCGGTGGCGCTGTTCGAGCGTGCGCATCGCGCCGACGCAGTGGAGTGCCCGCAATCGGTCTGCGTGACCCAGGATCTGGCCGCGTGTTATGCCAACATCGATGGCCCGGGCTGGGTGGAAGAACGCATCGAGGTGTGCGACGAAACCCTGGGCCGCATCGACCCGAGCTGGTCGTGTTACCAGTGCCTGAGCTGCGAAAAAGCCGATGCATTGCTCGATGACGGGCGTGGTGACGCGGCGCTGCAGTATCTGGAGCAGCAGTCGCAGACCATCCTGGCGCATGGCGGCGAAATCTACGACGGCGTGCCGGACATGCGCATCTCGATCCTGCTTGCGCTGGGGCGTGCGCAGGAAGCGCTGGCGCTGGTGGAACAGCGCGAACGCGACGCCGCGCGCGAAGGCGTCGAGTGGGCCAATTGCAGCCAGCCGCGGCGCCTGCAGAAAGCGCGCGCATTGGCGCTGTTGCAGCGCGATGACGAGGCCATGGAAGCGCTGCTGCCATGGCGCGAGATTGCGCCGCGGTATCGCCTGCACTGGCTGCGCGCGGTGGCGGTGCTGGTGACGCGCGCGCCCGAGCGCAATAGCTGGGACCTGGGCAGCCGCGTGCAGCAGATGCTCGACCATTACGCGCAGGTTGGCGCGTATCGCATCCTGATCGAAGCGGCCGAGCTTGCGATCGGGTTGGCACTGCAACGCGGCGCGGTGTGGACCGCGCAGCGGCATCTGGCGCTTGCGCGCGCGCATCTGCCCAAGCTGCGCCACGACCGCGGCGCAACGCAGTTGCTGGATGGCCTGGCCGCGCGCATCGATGCAGCGCCTGCGGGCGAGACTGCGCCGGTACCGGCCGCACACCTGCTGGAATGGTTGAACGCGCAAGGCGAGGATGTGGTGCGCAATCCCGAACGCGAAGCGCAGTGGCTGCTGCAGGCCGTTGCGCAGTGCCCGGACGATGCCGAACTTGTCGATACCACCGCATCGGCCTTGAGCGCCTGTGCGGCCGACGAAGAAGCGATCGCACTGCTGTGGTCGTTCGTGCAGCGGCATGCCGATCGCGAAACCAGCCCCACGTTCCGCCTGATGAATCTGTTGCTTGGCCGCGGCGACGAAGCAGGTCTGCGCCGTTTGGTGCAGCTGTATCGCCCACAGGTGCCGGTGGCGGCGTTGTGGTGCGAGGCGCAACTGGCGCAGCGGCTGGCCGATTGGCCGGCGCTGGAGCAGGCCTGCACCGCACTGTTGCAGCTGTCGCCCGGCTCGCATGGTGCGCGTGGGCTGCTGGCGCGCATGTATCTCAACACCGGCCGGTTTGCCGAGGCCGCCGCGGTCTATCGGCAACTGACCGAACTGCTGGAGGAGCCGCGCTCTGCGCATTGGGACCACATGACGGCGGCCAGCGCGGCGCAGGATTGGGACGCGGTGCGTGCCTCTGCGCAGGCGATCGGCATGGAGCTGAGCAACACCAGCGGCGTGGTCGAAGAAACGTGGGGCTGGGTCATCGTGCGCTGCATCGACGATGGCGAAGCGGTGGAGTATTACGCGCGCCGTACCGGCCCGGTCACTGCACGCATCGTCGAAAACGCGCCTGCACATCGGCGCCAGCATGTCGGCGACTGGGTGGTCTTCGACGCAGAACTGTTGTATCCGCCGCCGGAAGACGAGGCCGAGCGCGAGCGTTTCGTGCCGACCTACGCGCAGGTGCATGTGCTGCAGGCCGGCGGTTATGCGAACAGCTGGCTGGTCGACGGCGTGCATCCCGGCGAAGACGCCATCAATGCGTTGCGCGAGGAGGTCGAAGCGCGTGGCTGGACGCTGTGGCTGCACAGTCGCGACGACTATCGGGTGATCGACCCGGAAGACCCGGACAGCTTCGATCCGGAACAGGCCGGTTCGGGGCTGCCCGGGGTGCTCTTCACCGTGGCCTTGCCGGAAGCGGTTGCGCCGCTCGAACTGCATCGCGCCTTGCTCGCAGCGACAGCGCAGTGGCCGCACGCGATGTGCTGGCTGCGGCTTGCCGAAGCCTGCGGCCAGGATCCGCAGCCGCATTTGGACGCAGTGGAGCGCTACGGGCTGTAAGGCAGCGATCGGCGTGATTGGATGGCAGGTGTCGCCGGGGTTGGGATGGACATTGGCGATCGTGGCGTGCGTTCGAGCGCCACGCTGGATGCGCGGCGCTGCATCCGGCGTCGAGAGCACGCGCATGGCTCTTCCACAACGCGGTGGCATCCGTGCCGGCACGCCCTCTCGCGTCTGACATGCCGCCACACCGTCGGCAGGGCGATGACGCAAATGCAGGCCCTGCGTGCAAGCGCAAGGCGCAGCGCTCCGTCACGGCCGCTTCTGCGGCATTTGGTCTTGTTGGTGTCCATCGTGCCGAGGGAGCTTGCCATGGCCCTGGCAATGCCGATCGGGACGCATTGCCGCAGGCTCAGGACGCAGTGACGTGCCGTTGATCGGCCATCGCCAGGGCTGAGGGCGATGGCACGCTGCGGGCATGGTTTTGCCTTGCACGCGCAATGGCGCAGCGCATGTCCGCAGGCGTGGACCGGCGCACGTTCGGCATGTGCGTCGCAATGTCACACTGCACGCGTGGGCCGGATGACTGCTACAGGTTGGCTCGCTGGTTGGCCAATCTGAGTTGCTTTATTCTGCTGCGCATCGGCGTGGGGGCGCCGCGTCGGTCGGGCGCAGTCCAGCCCGCATGCCCAACCTCTCTTCTTTTGGTGGGTGATCTCATGGTGGCATTGCAGCAGCGCTCGATCGATGCGATTGGTGGCCAGGAACACGCGTTGTTGGCCGCATGGTTGGAGTCCAGCCTGGGCAACGATGCGCGTCTGTCGCGGCAGGAGTTCGAAGCGCAGGCTGGCGAATTCCTGCGCTTGCTGGTGGCCTCGTTGAAGCACGACGGTAGCAGCCTGGACAGTGCCGAATGGAGCGAGGTGCGTCGCTTCCTGGAAAATCTCTCGCGCGACCGCGCCACGCGCGGTTTCGATTCGCAGGAAACCGCCAACTTCATCTTTTCGCTCAAGCGCGTGTTGTTTGCGCTGGTGCAGCGCGAATACGCCAGTAGCCCGGACGAACTGGGCAAGCAGTTGTGGGCGTTATCGGAATTGCTCGACCGCCTGGGCTTGTACACCGTGAAGGTTTTCCAGAAGACCCGCGAAGACATCATCGTGCGTCAGCAGGAAGAGATGCTGGAGCTGTCCACCCCGGTGGTGAAGCTGTGGGAGGGCGTGCTGGCACTGCCGATGATCGGTACACTGGATTCGCAGCGCACCCAGGTGGTGATGGAATCGCTGTTGCAGCGCATTGTCGACACCGGCTCGGAAATCGCCATCATCGACATCACCGGCGTGCCCACCGTGGACACCCTGGTGGCGCAGCATCTGCTCAAGACCGTGACCGCGATCCGGCTGATGGGGGCCGACGCCATCATCAGCGGCGTGCGCCCGCAGATTGCGCAGACCATCGTGCATCTGGGCCTGGACCTGCAGGGGATCGTGACCAAGGCCAACCTGGCCGATGCCTTGGCGCTGGCGCTCAAGCGCACCGGCGTTGCCGTCAGCAAGGCAGACTGACATGGAGCGTATTCCGATCCTGCGGATGGGCCATCTGTTGCTGGTCACCATCCAGGTCGACATGCACGACCAGCTGGCGCTGCAACTGCAAGACGACCTGTCCGAGAAGATCAGCGCCACCTCTGCGCGTGGGGTGTTGATCGACATTTCCGCGCTGGACATCGTCGACTCGTTCATCGGTCGCATGATCAGCACCATTTCCGGACTGGCGACGCTGATGGGTGCGCAAACCGTGGTGGTGGGCATGCAGCCGGCGGTGGCGATCACCCTGGTGGAGTTGGGGCTGACCTTGCCGTCGGTGCGCACCGCGCTCGATGTCGAGCGCGGCATGCGACTGCTGCAACAACCCGATGCGGCTCCATGACGGCCGGCTCGCAGCCGGTGCGCACCGAGCAGGACGTGGTGCTGGCGCGGCAGACCGTGCGCAAGCTGGTAGTGCAGTGCGGGCTGCGCCTGGTCGATCAGACCAAGCTGGTCACTGCGGCCAGCGAGCTGGCGCGCAATACCGTGATCTACGGTGGTGGTGGCGACATGGACTGGGCATTGGTCGAAAGCGGCATCCGCAAGGGTGTGCAGCTGACGTTCCGCGACCAGGGCCCGGGCATTGCAGACCTGGAACTTGCGCTGACCGACGGCTGGACCTCCGGCAATGGCCTGGGGCTGGGATTGTCCGGCAGCCGGCGGCTGGTGGACGATTTCGTGCTCGATAGCGCAGCCGGCAAGGGCACCCGCATCACCATCACCAAATGGAAGTAACCATGACCGGCGCGCTCACCCAGGTGATCCGCGTCGAAGAGGGTACCCAGGTGGGGCAGGTGCGTCGCGAAGCGGTGGCGCTTGCACAGGCCTGCGGTTTCGATGAGGACGGCTGTGGGCGCGTGGCCTTGGTGGCGACCGAGTTGTGCACCAACTTGCTCAACCATGCCGGTGGCGGGCAGATGCAGCTGTGCAGCGTCGCCGGCCGCGATGGCCTGGGCATCGAGCTGTGCACGCTCGATCAGGGGCGCGGATTCGTGCTGGCCGATTGCCTGCCGGACGGGTACTCCACCGGCAGCACGCCTGGCAATGGCCTGGGCACGGTACAGCGACATGCCGCCTTGCTGGATGCCTATTCCGATGCGCGGGGGGCCGTGGTCCTGGCACGCGTGTATGCCGATGCCGAGAGCACGCCCGATCTGCCCTACGGCGCGCTGCGTATGCCGCTGCAGAACGAAACGGTGTGCGGCGATGGCTGGCATTTGGCGATCGAGGCGCAACGGGTGACCGTGAGCATGATCGACGGCCTGGGCCATGGAGCCGGGGCGGCCGATGCAGCCGATGCCGGCACGCGCGCTGCTGCAACGGCCCGTGGCGAGCCGGGCGAACGCATCGCCCGCCTGCATGCCGGCATGAGCGGCACGCGCGGCGGTGCGGCGGCGGTCATGCAGTTCGATGCCGGCAGCGGCCAGGCGCGCTTTGCCGGGGTGGGCAATATCGTCGCTTCGTTGTGCGATGGCGATGGTGTGCGCGGCATGCCCTCGCACCCGGGCATCGTCGGGGTCCAGTTCCGCAAGGCGCAACCGTTCGACTTTCCACACGCCGCCGGCAAGTTGCTCATCATGCACAGCGACGGCCTGCAATCGCGCTGGACCCTGCGCGATCACCCGGGCCTGCTGTCGCGCCATCCACGCATCATTGCCGCGGTGCTGGCACGCGATTACGCGCGCGGCCGCGACGATTGCTGCGTGTTCGTCATGCGCTTAGGAGGCATGCAATGAATTCGACCACCGAGATGCCGGCAGCCGAGGCGATGGCTGAACTTGAAAGCTTGCGTCAGCAGAACCAGGCCTTGCGCGAAGAGCTGGAAGAAACCAACCAGGGCGTGCTGGCCTTGTATGCCGAGCTCGACCAGCAGGCCGAACAGCTGCGCGAGGTGTCCGAACTCAAGAGCCGCTTCCTGTCGTACATGAGTCACGAGTTCCGTACCCCGCTAGGCTCGATCCTGAGCATCACCCGGCTGCTGGAGGATGGCATGGACGGGCCGCTCAATGCCGAGCAGCTCAAGCAGGTGCGCTTTGTCAGCGGTTCGGCGCGCGAGCTCACCGAGATGGTGGACGACCTGCTGGACCTGGCCAAGATCGAGGCCGGGCGCATCACCATTTCGCCGGGCTGGTTCGACCTGATGGACCTGTTCGCGGCGCTGCGCGGCATGTTCCGTCCGCTCACCGATGTGGGCAATACCACGTTGATCTTCGAGGATCCGCCGGTGCTGCCGCTGCTCTATACCGACGACAAGAAGCTGGCGCAGATCCTGCGCAATTTCATTTCCAACGCGCTCAAGTTCACCCCGCAGGGGCAGGTGCGCGTGTTCGCGCAGCTGGAAGGCGACAGCCATGTACGCTTTGGCGTGCAGGACACCGGCATCGGCATTGCGGCCGAGCTTCACGAGGCCTTGTTCGAAGATTTCGTACAGGTGGACTCGCCGCTGCAAAAACGCCTGACCGGCACCGGCCTGGGGTTGTCGATCTGCAAACGGTTCGCCGAATTGCTGGGCGGCCGGGTGGGGATCAACAGCGTGGTCGGGCAGGGTTCCGAATTTTACGTGGTGCTGCCGGTGACGCTGGCAGCGGAGGAGACACGTGGGCAGTAAGCACCACATTCTGGTCGTCGACGACAACGCGGTGACGCGTTATTCGGTGCGGCGCGTGCTCGAACACCATCAGTTCGTGGTCGAAGAAGCCGGCACCGGGACCGAGGGTCTTGCCAAACTGGCTGCGCAGACGTTTTCTGCGGTGGTGCTGGACGTCAACCTGCCGGACATGAGCGGCTTTGATATCGTGCGGACGCTGCGTGCCGAGCCGCGCACCGCGTTGCTGCCGGTGGTGCATGTCTCGGCGGCCTCGATCGCCACCGGCGACATGATCACCGGGCTGGATGCCGGTGCCGATGCCTACCTGATCCATCCGGTCGACCCCAACGTGTTGCTGGCCACGTTGCGCACGCTGTTGCGCGCACGCCGTGCCGAGGAGGCGTTGCGGATCAGCGAGGCGCGTTTCCGCGAGATCTTCGAACACATCAGTGCACCGATTGCGGTCGTGGACGCCAACCTGCACATGCACCAGGCCAATGCCGCGTTCCAGCGCCTGATCGGTAGCGCCACACCCGGCACCGCGATCCGCGCCGCCGGGTTGGATCAGGCCGCCGCCGTCCACGCACTGACCACAGCGTTGGCGCAACGCGAGCGCTGGAGCGGCACCTTGTCGCTGCTGCGCGATGGCAAGCTCTGCGAAACCGAATGGCGGGTGTCGCCCTACCGCGAGCCGGATCTGGGACTGTTGCTGGTGGAAGACGTCACCGAGCAGCGCCTGCGCGAGCGCGAACAGCGCCAGGAACTGGATACCGCCACCAGCGAGCTCGCGCATCAGATCGCGCAGCGCCAGCACACCGAAATCCAGTTGCTGCAGGCGCAGAAGATGGAAGCGCTGGGCAAGCTCACCGGTGGCATCGCGCACGACTTCAACAACCTGCTGACCAGCATCATTTCCGGGTTGGACATGATCCAGCTCGCAGTGGAATCCAACCGCATCGAACGGGTGCCGCGCCTGGCCGAAATCGCCACCGGCTCTGCGCACCGCGCCGCTGCGCTGACCCAGCGCATGCTCGCGTTCGCACGCAAGCAATCGCTGGACGCGCAACCGTTCGACGTCAACACCCGTGTGCGTTCGCTGGAAGACATGCTGCAGCGCTCGATCGGCGAAAACATCGCGCTGGAGCTGGACCTTGCCTCCACGCCGCTGGTGGCCGTTGCCGATGCCAACCAGCTCGAAAACGTGGTGCTCAACCTGGTCATCAATGCGCGCGATGCCCTGAAAGGGCAGGGCACCATCCGCATCCAGAGTGCGGCCTACACCGCGCACAACGACCCGGAACTGGACGATGGCGACTATGTCGCGGTGAAGGTGATCGACAACGGGAGCGGGATCGAGCCGGCCATTCTCGACCAGGTGTTCGAGCCGTTTTTCACCACCAAACCCATCGGCGAAGGCACCGGTCTTGGCCTGTCGATGACCTACGGGTTCGCACGTCAATCCGGCGGCACCGCGCGCATCACCAGCGAGGTGGGGCATGGCACCACGGTGGCGCTCCTGCTGCCGCGCGGGCTCTCGGCCAACGAGATGCTGCCGGCACCGCCGCCCAGCGCGCCGCGCACGCGCAACGAGCGCATCTTGCTGGTAGACGACACCGATGTGGTGCGCATGATGGTGAGCGAAGTGCTCGGCGATGCCGGCTACCAGGTCATCGAAGCCGAGGATGCCAACGGCGCGCTGGAACACTTGCGCACCGAGGTGCACATCGATCTGGTGGTTTCCGATGTCGGCCTGCCCGGCATGAACGGGCGCGACATGGCCGATGTGGCGCGCACGCTACGCCCGGGCCTGCCGATCCTGTTCATTACCGGCTACGCCGAAAACGCGGTCACGCGGCAAGAATTTCTGGCAGAGGGCATGGCCTTGCTGCCCAAGCCTTTCAGCCTCAACGATCTGCTCAACACGGTGGGGCAGATGCTCGACAGCAGCGTCCTGGCGCGGGCGTAGGGCGTTAAGGCGGCCCCAAACGCACATGCGTGGCTGCGGGGTGGGCGCGGCCGGCGCCCGGACCACGCATGCACCAGGCGTGCAGCGCCGTTCCTGCACGCCGCTCAGCGCGCATACGCGTACGGCCCGAACGTGGCGCCGAGAAAGCCGCCGGCCGTCTCGGTGCTGAGCACGCTCGCATCGCCTTGTTCGAGCAGCGTCTGCCACTGCCCCTGGCCGACGGCGTAATCCACGTGCACGCGTGCGGCATCCAGCGCAAAGCGCAGTTTCACCGGTTGCGTGGCATCGGGCAGTGGCGCGCGTGCCAGTTCGGTGCCGGTGCCGGGCTGCTGCGGTCCGGCGCGGCGATACAGCACCACCGCAGCGCCGCTGGCTTCGCGCACCAGCATTGCTGCCAGGAAATTGCTCTCCTTGGCCACGATCGCAAGACCGGCCTGTTCGCCCGGTGCCAGCGCGCTGCCATCCACGCTGGCGACCAAGGTGGCGTGATGATGCTGCAGGCGATGACCCAGATAGGCTGGCTGACCACGGCCGATATCGCCCAGCGCAATCTTGGCCGGGGTCACGCGCAAGCCTTGCGCGCCGGGCTGATACCACGCGGTCGTTGGTGGGTGGATGGTCATCCATTGCATCGGCACGCGCGCATCCCCGAAGCGCTCGCTCCACTGCATCGGCCCGGTGGTCGGCATGGCCTGCGTGCCCGCCGGCAAGGGTGGGCACGCAGCCACCGCAGGGACCGCGGCGCCGTGCGGCAGCACCATCGGCCAGCCATCGCGCCATTGCACCGGCAACAGGAAGGTTTCCCGGCCCACGTTGTAGTGATTGCCCCGGTAAGGACGCGTCGCGAGAAATACCGCCCACCATGTGCCGTCCTTGAGTTCGACGAACTGCGCATGCCCGGCCGAGGTGATCGGCGCAGTGCGCAATGGGTCCAGGTCGCGTTGGGTGAGGACCGGATTGCCGCTCCAGGTTTCGTATGGCCCGGTGATCTGGCGGCTGCGGTAGATCATCTGCGCATGCTGCTCGCCGGTGCCGCCTTCGGCCGCGGTGAGGTAGTAGTAGCCATCGCGGCGGAACAGGTGCGGGCCTTCGATGTGTTCGGGATTGGTCGCCGGCTTGAAGCCGGAATCCACGATCACCTGCCGGGTGCCGACCAACTTCATGCTGGCCAGATCCAGCTGCTGCAGCCAGATGGCGCGGTGCCCGTCGTAGCGCATCTTGCCGGCCGGCACGTCGTTGTTGACCAGCCAGGCGCTGCCATCGTCATCGAAAAACAGCGAGGGGTCGATGCCCTTGGCGTCCAGCCAGATCGGATCGGACCATGGCCCGGCCGGATCGGTGGCGGTGATCAGGAAATTGCCGCCATCGCAGTAGAAACAGGTATTGGCGATATAGAAGGTGCCGGCGTGGTAGCTGATGCTGGCGGCAAACAGACCGCGGGTCAGTTCGTCGTTGCCGTAGTCGATCTGGGTTGCACGGTCGATCGCGTTGCCGATCTGGTTCCAGTGCACCAGGTCGCTGCTCTTGAAGACCGGCAGGCCGGGGAAGTAGCCGAAACTGGAATTGACCAAGTAGAAATCGTCGCCGACCCGCACCGCCGATGGGTCCGGATGGAAACCGGCCACGACCGGATTGCGGTACTGCGCGGCGGTTGGCACCGGGCCGCCATCGTCGCCCTGGTACTCGATCTGCGTGATCAACGCGGTGCCGGCATGCGCCAGCGGACAGCTCACTGCAGCCAGCAGGCCGGCCAACCATGCGAGTCGTTTCAAGAGATCCCCTTGTGCCATGCCCTGGCGCAACGCCAGCAAGACACCAGCATGACAGCACGCAAGGCGGCGTGGCATGACGTTTTGCGATGCCAGCGCTGCGTGGCGGCATGCCTCCATGCGTGTAGCGGAGTGGGTGGATCGGGTGTTGCCACTTCGCTGCAACATTGCTGACATATCGTGCGCGCGGCGCCACGCGGCGCCGCCATCAGGCGTGCCGTGCCAAACGGCTCCGACGCTGTGTCATCACCTCGCTTCACTACTTAGGATCAATCCGCATGTCGTTGTACTCGCCTGTCCTCCCGTCGCCGGTGTCCGCTCGTGCACAGGTCGCTGCGCGCCGCCGCGCCGCCGTGCAGCGCACGCCGCTCGCACGTGCCTGCGCCGGCCTGTTGCTTGCCTCGTTGGCGGCAACCGCGTCTGCGCAGCAAGCGCCAGCGGCCCAGGGCGAAGCCAGCCCGACCGCGCTGGACACGGTCACCGTCACCGCCGAGCACCGCGAGCAGAACCTACAGGACGTGCCGGTCTCGGTTGGCGTGGTGCAGGGCGCAGCGATGCGCGACTTCACCGCCGGTGGCGATGACACGCTGCTGGCGCTTTCCGGCCGCGTGCCGGGCTTCTATGCCGAAACCACCACCGGGCGCATCTTCCCGCGTTTCTATATCCGTGGCCTGGGCAATATCGATTTCTACCTGGGTGCCTCGCAGCCGGTGTCCATCATCCAGGACGATGTGGTGCTGGAGCATGTCGTGCTCAAATCCAATCCGGTCTATGACGTGGATCAGGTCGAAGTGCTGCGTGGCCCGCAAGGCACGCTGTTCGGCCGCAATACCACCGCCGGCATCGTCAAGTTCGATACGGTCAAGCCCAGCGACACCTACATCGGCCGCGTCAATGCCAGCTACGGCAGCTACAACACGCTCTCGCTGGATGGCGGCTTCGGTGGTCCCATCAACGACGTGCTGTCGTTCCGCGTATCGGCGTTGTACCAGCACCGCGACGATTGGGTGGACAACACCTTTGCCGGCAGCAGCGCCGACGGCACGCGCACGCCACGCAAGGACGCGATGGGCGGTTACAACGACCGCAACGCGCGCCTGCAGTTGCTGCTCAAGCCCAACGATGCGTTTTCGCTGCTGGGCTCGGTGCACACGCGCGACTATGACGGCACCTCCACCTTGTTCCTGCGCAACGCGATCACACGTGGCAGCGACAAGGTGGACGTGCCGCGCGACCGCGTGGCCTACGATGAGGGGCACGACAACCCGCAGGCGTATCAAACCGATGGCGGCTCGCTCAAGGCGATTTACGACTTCGGTGGCGTGTCGCTGACCTCCATCACCGCCTACGAAACCACTTCCGGCTACAGCCGTGGCGACACCGATGGCGGTGCTGCCGCCAATTACCCGGTCAATGGCGTGCCGAACGGCTTTGGCCAGTCGATGGGACAGATCCGCGACCTGGATCAGTACACGCAGGAATTACGCCTGGCCAGCGAAGGCGACCAGGCCCTGCAGTGGCAGGTGGGCGCGTTCTACTTCGACGGCCGCGACACCACCGATTTCTACCAGCGTGCCTATTTCCTGCAGACCGCCGCGCGCAACCCGAATAACTGGGTGCGCCTGCGCAATACCAATACCTCGTGGGCCGGCTTCGGGCAGCTCAGTTACAAAGCCACCGACGCGCTGACGCTGACCGCCGGCATCCGCCAGACCAGGGACAGCAAGGAAACCCGTCTGCTCAAGACCGCCGACACCGCGGCCGGGGTGGTGACCTACCGCGGCCGCCGCGATGTGCGCATGTCCGACACCCAGCCCAGCTGGGATCTGAGCGCGATGTATGAGATCGACCCGCAGCTGAGCGTGTATGCGCGCGTGGCGCGCGGTTTCCGCGGCCCCACCATCCAGGGCCGCAGCGCGGTGTTCAATTCCGATTTCACCACTGCCGATTCGGAAACCATCCTGTCCTGGGAAGCGGGCATCAAGAGCAGCCTGTTCGAGAACCGCCTGCGCCTGAATGTCAGCGGATTCACCTACACGGTCGACGATATCCAGCTCAACGGCAACGACTCGGACGGCAATGGCGTGCTGTTCAATGCCGACAAGGCCAAGGCCTACGGCATGGAAGCGGATCTGGACTGGCGCCCGATTTCCAACCTGTCGATCACCGCCGGCCTGAGCCTGTTGCACAGCGAAATCCACGATAAACGCGTCTATGCGCAGGCCTGCGCGCTCAATGGCGTGGTGGTGTGCACCGTCAACGACCCGACCATCCGCGTCGGTGCCAACACCTTCGCCCAGATCGACGGCAACCCGCTGCCCAACGCGCCCAAGTACAACCTCAACCTGGCCGCGCGCTACGACATCCCGGTGGGCAACGACGGCGCGTTCTTCGTGTCCACCGACTGGAACAAGCAAGGCCAGACCAGCTTCGTGCTGTACGATTCCACCGAATTCCGCTCCGACGGCAATTTCGAAGGTGGCCTCAAGCTGGGTTACACCGGTGGCTACGGTGCGTGGGAAGTGGCGGCGTTCGCGCGCAACATCACCAACGAAAAGAATCTCAAGGGCGTGATCGAAAACTACATGGCCGCGGTCTACAACGAGCCGCGTGTGGTTGGGGTGTCGGTCAACGTCAACTGGCAGTAACGGGTTGATCGCCTGATCGCAGTCTCTGCGGCGTCTGCGCCGCAGTGATGTTTCCTGCAGGTGGAGAGGCCAGCTGTGTGCATGTGCAGCTGGCCTTCGGGTTGCGTCACCGCTTGCTCAGGACAGAGCGCACCCAGTTGACGATTTGCGCGCTGCTCACCGCGCCGGAATGACGGCCCAGTTCCTGCCCACCCTGGATGACCAGCAAGGTGGGAATGCTGCGGATGCCAAAGCGCGTGCCCAGCGCCGGATGCAGGTCGGTATCCACCTTGGCCAGGCGCACCTGCGGTTCCAATGCTGCGGCGGCTGCGGCAAATTGCGGCGCCATGCTCATGCATGGCCCACACCAGGGCGCCCAGAAGTCCACCACCAGCGGCAGTGCACTGCGTAGCGCATGCTTGTCGAAATCCGCAGCCGACAACGCCACCGGCGTCCCCAGGAACAGCGGGCGATGGCAGCTGCCGCAGTTGGGTGCATCGCGCAGGCGCGTAGGCGCAATGCGGTTCATCGCAGCGCAACTCGGGCAGGCGATCAGCAGTGGTGCGTCGGTCATGTGGGTCTCCAGTCGGCGGTACTGCCTGCGCTGTCTCCGGCCATCGCTGGCCGCGCATGCTGCATGCGCCCAGTGTAGCGATCACCACAAAAGATTCCGTGCCCACTGCCAGCGGCAGCACCAGCCTGCGCAGGCCTGGCCAACGTCCTGCGGGCCGCCGTGCGCTGCAACGCTCAAGCCGATTGGCCCAACGCCACGATCGGCACGAAGCCACCGTAGACCATGCGCTTGCCGTCGAATGGCATCGGATTGACCGACGGGTCCATGCGTGGGTCTTCCATCATCTTGCGCATGCCCTCATCGCGGGTGGCCTTGTCCGGCCATTCGATCCAGGAAAACACCACCGTCTCTTCGGCGGTGGCATCGACTGCGCGATAGAAGTCGGTCCATTGCCCCGGTTGGACATCGTCACCCCAACACTCCACCACACGCAGCGCGCCGTATTCCATGATGACCGCATCGCCCATGCGGGCATGCGCGATGAATGCGTCTTTGTTGGCTGTAGGGACGGCAAGTACAAAACCATCGATATACGACATAACCACCTCCGCAGATGGGGTGCATGGTGTGCACCCGAGGATGACCAAGGAATGTCTGGTACGACCAACAACCGGAGAGCAGTGGGGCAGGAGCGTGCGTCCAGCGCGCTGGCCGCACGAGCATACGGTGCATGGTGCGCGACGGCACTGCTTGAGTTGGCTGTCACCCGGGCAGCCAGGCGTTCTGCCAATGCCCTGGCTGTCGGGCTCGCTGGCGCGGGGCGGCGGATCTGTCGTGGGCCGATCGATGGCAGCGCACTGCTAGCCTCTTGCTGGAGGCCGCGGCAATGCATCGGCCAAGATGCGTTGGTCTTACATCTGCGTGCGCACCGGCACTGCAGTTGCCGGCAAAGTGCCGCGGTCAGGCGGCCAGGTTGTGGCGGCGCAGGCGTGCTTCGAAGACCACGTCGCCGTCCTCGTTGCGCGCCTGCAGCGTGCCGCCGTGAGCCTTGACGAACTGGTCGGCGATGAACAGGCCCAGTCCCAATCCCTGGCTGGCATGGAAGCTGGCCTTGAACGGCTCGAACAGACGCGGCATCAGGCTGTCGGGAATGCTGCCGGCGTTGCGCACCGACAGGCGCAGGGTGTCGTGTTCGCGTCCATCCAGATGCACCTGCACCGGATGGCGTCCGCCATGCAGGACGGCATTGCCGACCAGATTGGACACGACCTGCGCCAACCGGTCGCCATCGCCATCGCCATCCAGGTCGCCCTCGGTGCGCAGGTCGATGGTGGTGTGCGGGTTGGCCTGCGCCACTTCGCCCACCACGCTGTGCACCACCTCGCCAAGGTTGCACGGGCCGAACTGCATCGGCAAACCATCGGTGCGCAGGCGCGAAAAATCCAGCAATTGCTCGACCATGCGCGACATCCGGTGCGCGCTGTTTTCCAGGTGTTCCAGCGTGCGCGCCGCCGAGCTGTCGGCATCGACATCCAGGCCGAGTTTGTCGGCGCACAACAGGATCACCGACAGCGGTGTGCGCAGATCGTGGGTGAGCACGGCCATCATGGTTTCGTTGAGCGTGAGCGCGCGTTCGAGCGAGGCATTTCTCGCCTTGAGCAGCCGCCGCTGCTGGTACAACTCGATGAACACGTTGACCTTGCTCAGGATGACGTGCGGCTCGATCGGCTTGTGCAGAAAATCCACGGCGCCGGTTTCGTAACCCTGGAAAGCGCGCATCGGATCGTTCGGCGAGGCGGTCAGGAAAATGATCGGCACGTGCCGGGTGCGCTGCGAACCGCGCATCAGTTCCGCCAGCGAAAAGCCGTCCATTTCCGGCATGTGCACATCCAGCAGTGCCAATGCCACGTCGTGTTCGAGCAGCAGTTCCAGCGCCTGCGCACCGGAGGCTGCGCACAGCACGCGGATGCCGTCGCGTTGCAGCAGCGCTTCCATGGCCACCAGATTCTGCGGCACATCGTCCACGATCAGGATCTTGGTCGATTCGGAGTCGTCGCTGCTTGCAGCCAGGCCGGTCGCGGTGAGGTTCATGCGTGAAAAGCTTCCAGTCGGGTGCAGATGGCTTGCAGGGTCAGCACCGCATCGGCGCCGGCGTGGGCGAGAGCAGAGGCGGGCATCAGCGAGGCGGCGGCGTCATCCGGGCGCTGGATCCAGGCGGTACCGCCCACCGAACGCACCGCAGCCACCCCGGCGCTGCCGTCGCTGCTGGCACCGGTGAGCAGGATCGCCAGCAGGCGTTCGCCGAAGACATCGGCAGCCGATTCGAACAGCAGGTCGATCGCCGGGCGCGAAAACAACACCGGCGCATCCATCGACAACGCCAGGCTGTCGCGGGTTTCCACCAGCAGGTGGTAGTCGGGCGGGGCGATGGTGACGGTGCTGGGCAGCAGCGGTTGCTTGTCGTCGGCCTCGCGCACCGGCAACGCGCAGCGCGCATCCAGCAGCTCGGCGATATGACTGGGGCGGTCGCGCGGCAGATGCAGCACGACCAGCACCGGCATCGGCAGATCTGCCGGCAGCCCGGACAACAACGCCTGCAGGGCCATCACCCCGCCGGCGGAGGCACCGATCACGATCGCATCGAAATGCTGGGCTGCAGATGCGCGGCTCATGCGGCCTTCCGATACAGCCGCTGCTCGCGCGCGCAGGCTTCGAAGGCCTGCGCATGCGCGCCGAACTGCAGCGACTCCTTGCTGCCCAAGCCGAGAAATCCGCGATGCACCAATGCGTCGTAGAACAGCCCCACCGCGCGATCCTGCAAGCTGCGGTTGAAATAGATCAGCACGTTGCGGCACGACACCAAGTGGACTTCGGAAAACACCGTGTCGGTGGCCAGGCTGTGATCGGCGAACACGATATTGCGTTTCAGGCGGCGGTCGAACACCGCACCGTCGTAAGCGGTGGTGTAGTAGTCCGACAGCGAGGTGCGGCCACCGGCGTCCAGATAATTGCGGCTGAACTGCGCAATACGATCGATCCCATAGGCGCCGGCTTCGGCCATGCCCAGCGCTTCGGGGTTGATGTCGGTGGCGTAGATCACCGCCTTTTCCAGCAGGCCTTCTTCGTGCAGCAGGATGGCCAGGGACCAGACTTCTTCACCGGTACTGCAACCTGCCACCCAGAGCTTGATCGAGGGATAGGTACGCAATAACGGCACCGCATGCTCGCGCAGGACGCGGAAATACGCCGGGTCGCGGAACATTTCCGAGACCTGCACGGTGAAGAACTGCATCGCCTGCGCAAAGATGTCCGGCTCGTGCAGCAGACGGTGCTGCAGATCGGCCACGCGCACGCAGTCGAAACGCGCCATCGCGTGGCGCATGCGCCGCCGCAACGACGACACCGCATAGTCGCGGAAGTCGTAGTGATAGCGCTGGAAGACCGCTTCCAGCAGCACGCGCAGTTCCAGGTCGAACAGCTCCACCGGGTTCATTGCCGCGAGCACCAGACGCGGCACAGCGAGACCAGCTTGTCCACGTCGATGGGCTTGGCGATGTAGTCGTTAGCGCCGGCTTCCAGGCAACGTTCGCGGTCGTCGGCCATGGCCTTGGCGGTCAGCGCGATGATGGGCAGATCCTGCCATTGACGGTTTGCTCGGATCTGCCGCATCGCGGTGATGCCATCCATCTCCGGCATCATGATGTCCATCAGGACCAGGTCCACTTCGTGCTTGGCCAGGTGCTCCAGCGCCTCGCGGCCATTGCGTGCGATCTGCAGCGTGACGCCCAGCGGTTCGAGCACGCTGGAGAGCGCGAAGATGTTGCGCACATCGTCTTCGGCCAGCAACGCGGTGGCGCCGTCCAGCACCGCGTCGCGGCGGCGTGCTTCGCGCAGCAGGCGCTGCTGATCGCTGGGCAGCGAGGCTTCCACGCTGTGCAGGAACAGCGTCACCTCGTCGAGCAGGCGTTCCGGCGAGCGCACGCCCTTGATGATGATGCTCTTGGAATACCGGCGCAGGCCCTGCTCTTCGTCGCGGGTCAGCGCGCGCCCGGTGTAGACGATCACGGGCGGAAAGGCGACCGCATCGTTGCCGGCCATGCGTTCGAGCAGGTCGTAGCCGCTGCCGTCGGGCAAGGCCAGATCGGTGACCATGCAATCGAATGTCGAGCCTGCCAGCTGGTCCATCGCCTCGGCAATGCTGCCGACCGCGACGATGTCCAGCTGGTCGCGCGCCAGCAGCAGTTGCAGGTTCGCGCGCAATGCGCTGTCGTCTTCGACGATCAGCAAACGACGTACTGCGCGTGCGTTGGTTTCTTCCAGCTGGCGGATCGCCCCGGCCAGCAATTCGCGCGTGGCGGGCTTGATCAGGTAGCCGACCGCACCAAGCTCCAGCGCAATCTGGCTGCGTTCCAACGCCGACACCACGTGGACCGGTACGTGGCGTGTGGCCGGATCGCGCTTGAGGCGTTCGAGCACGCTCAGGCCGGAGGCATCCGGCAAGCCGATGTCGAGCAGGATGCCGCTGGGGCGCAGCTCGGCGGCTAGGCGCAGGGCCTCTTCTGCGTTGGGGGCCACCACGCAATCGAAGTCCAGTTCGTGGGCCAGTTCCACCAGCGCTTGCGCAAAGCGGGTGTCGTCTTCCACCGCCAGGATTAGCCGGCCGGGGCGGCTGCGTTGGTCGCGATCGTCGTCGGCTCGCTGGATCGGTGCAGCATTGGGCGATGCGATCGGCACCGGCATCGTGTGGGCCACGGCACCACCGGATGCGCCGGATTGCGCACCCAGCGCGCTGCCGTTGCGTTGTTGCACGTGGGCTCCAGAGGCCGGGACTGCGGCTACCACGGGGTTCGCAGCTGCATCGGCAGGGCCAAGCACTTCCGCAGGTGCGCCATCGGTCGGCAATTCCAGCGTAAAGCAGCTGCCGCGCCCGGGCTCGCTGTCCACACTGATGCTGCCGCCCATGCGTTGCGCCAGGTCGCGCGAAATCGACAGACCCAACCCGGTACCGCCATAACGGCGGCGCGTGCTGCCATCGGCCTGACGGAACGCTTCGAAGATCACCTCGCTCTGTTCGCGCGCGATGCCGATGCCGGTATCGGTCACCGCAAAGCGCACACGGCCAGGCGCATGCGCCTGGACGGTCAAGCTGACCTTGCCGTGTTCGGTGAACTTGATGGCGTTGGCCAGCAGGTTCTTCAGGATCTGCTGCAGCCGCTGGTTGTCCACGACCAACTGTGCCGGCGCGCCGGCAGCTGCCGCGATCTCCAATGCCAGGCCCTTCTGCCGCGCCAACGGTTCGAAGGTTTCGCGCAGGCGCTGCAGCACCGATCCGGTGACGACCATTTCGTCGGCCAACTCCACGTGTCCGGCTTCGATCTTGGACAGATCCAGGATGTCGTTGATCAGTGCCAGCAGGTCGTTGTTGGACGACAGGATCGCCTGCGCATACTTCACCTGCTCGGCGCTGAGCGTGCCGTCCTTGTTGTCGGCCAGCAGCTTGGCCAGGATCAAGGCGCTGTTGAGCGGCGTGCGCAACTCGTGCGACATGTTGGCCAGGAATTCTGACTTGTAGCGCGAGGCGGCAGACAACTCGTTGCTGTTGCGCACCAGCTGATTCTGCGCGATTAACAAGGCCTGCTTTTGCGCCTCAAGCGCCTGCGTGCGCTCTTCCAGCTGCACGTTGGTCTGTTCCAGTTCTGCCTGCTGCACTTCCAGGTCGCTTTGCGATTGCTGCAGGCTGCGGCTCTGTTCTTCGAGTTCCTCGTTGGCCACGCGCAGCTCTTCCTGCTGGGTCTGCAGTTCCTCGCTCTGGCGCTGGGTTTCTTCCAGCAAGGCCACCAGTTGCGCGCGCAGCAATGCGGTGCGCAGTGCCAGGCCGATGTTCTCGCCGCAGCGTGCCAGCAGTTCGTCTTCGCGCGAGCCGGCGGTGCGTGGGTCGGTCACGCGCCCGAGTTCGATGATGCCGATCACCCGGTCGTCGGCGGTGATCGGCGCCAGCAGCAACTCCTGGCAGTTGCTCTGACCAAGCCCGGAGGCAATCTGCAGATGCCCGGCGTCCATGCCGCGGATGCGACGCACCGTGCCATGTTTCAACACTTCGCCGAGCTGGCCGGCAGCGGTTGGCAGGGTCTGCGGCAGATCGGGCGGCAACGCCGCACCACCGGTGAGTCGCAGACGGTCGCCCTCGATGCGATACAGCGCGCCGACCTGCGCATCCAGTGTCTGGCATAGTGCGCGCACCGCGGCGTCGGCCAGCTCCTGCGGTGCCTGATCGCCGCGCAAACTGGCCTCGACCGTGTTTTCTGCCTGCTGCAGCCACAGTGCGAATTCGGCTTGCCGGCGTGCGCGGATCGCCTGCATCACCACCAATGCCATTGCCAGGAACGACACGCCGCCAATGCTGCGATTGACCGAGGAAAAACTGGAATTGGTACTTGGTGGCGCGAGCTGGAAACCAATCGCCAGCAAGACACACGACAGCACGCCCACGACGAGCGGCACCTGCGGCCGGTTCTGAAACACCGTCACGCCCACTGCCACGAAGTAGGTCAGCCACACCGCATAACCGAGCGGGGTCACCAGCTCCATGCCCAGCGTTGCAGCCATCAAGGCCCCCGCGATGACCCAAATCCAGCGGTCGCGTGTGGTCGAGATGGTTTGCATAAGGTGCGTGGACCGAACTGGGAGGGCGGTCATGGTAGCCGATAACTTTCACGTACAAATCGCCGGAAATTTGACGCTTTTTGCTGCCGGGTTAGCTTGCACGCAGCCTTCACGCCGCTATCAATATGGTCCCGCGCTTTTCCGGAGAATCATCGCGCGATGGATGCGGAAACGGCCATCGACAGCGCAGGGCCGCTTTCTTACGACAGCCGGCAGTGTCAGCTGTTGGTACAGAGCGTGTCCGATTACGCGATCTACATGCTCGATATCGGTGGGCATATTCGCAGCTGGAATCCCGGCGGTGAGCGCATCAAGGGCTACAGCGCAAGCGAGGTCTTAGGCACGCATTTCTCGCGGTTCTACCTGCCCGAGGATGCGCAACGCGACGAACCCGGTCGCAATCTGGAAATCGCCAAGCGGGAAGGGCGCTTCGCTGCCGAAGGTTGGCGCCTGCGCAAGGACGGCAGCCGATTCTGGGCCAGCGTGGTCATCGAACCGGTGCTCGAATTCGGCGTATTGGTGGGATTTGCAAAAATCACCCGCGACCTGACCGAGCGCCATGAAGCCCAGCAGCTGCTGCAACAGGCGCAGCAGGCGTTGCTGCAATCGCAGAAGGTCGAAGCCTTGGGCCGGTTGACGCTGGGCATGGCCCACGATTTCAACAACCTGCTCACGGTGATGGTGACCAGCCTGGATCTGATTGCGTTGCGCGCAGGCGATGACGCGCGCACCCGCGTGCTGATCGAAGTGGCGCAAACGGCGGTGGATCGCGGCACCTTGTTGACGCGGCAACTGCTCGCGTTCGCGCGCGGGCAACAGCTGAACCCCGAGCGCCACCCCGTCAACGACGTCGTGACCCGTTCGTTGGAACTGTTGCGGCGTGCCTGCCCACCGGGTGTGAGCTTGTCGTTGCAGTTTGCCGACGCACTGCCGCATGTGCGCGTGGACCCTGGTCAGCTGGAGGCGGCGCTGCTCAACCTGGTCTTCAACAGTTGCGATGCGATGCCCGCTGGCGGCGGCATCGTGTTGCTCACTTTTGCTGCGCAACGATCCGAACCGTCAGGCCCACAAGGTGCAAGTCGCCCGTACGTGGCCCTTGCGGTACGCGACGACGGTCCGGGGATGTCCGCGCACGTTGCACAACGCGCCAGCGAACCATTTTTCACCACCAAAGATGTCGGCAAGGGCTCTGGCCTGGGCTTGAGCCAGGTCTATGGCTTCGCATCCCAGTCCGGTGGCTTTGTCGAGCTTGAGACCGCACCTGGACGCGGCACCACCGTCACCGTGTTTCTTCCGGCCGTCGAGGAGGCCGAGCATGACTGAATCCCTTCGCCTGCTGATGGTGGAAGACCAAGAAGAACTGCGCGAATTGATCGGCGAAGCGCTGCGCGATGCCGGCATCAGCGTCGACACCGCCGATGATGGTCACAGCGCATTGCGCATGGTGCGCGACAGCGGCCCGTACGATGTGGTGTTCAGTGATATCCGCATGCCCAACGGCATGTCGGGCATTGAACTGAGCGAGCAGGTGGCGCAACTGCTGCCGCAGGCGCGCGTGATTCTGGCCTCGGGGTTTGCCAAGGCGCAGTTGCCGCCGTTGCCGGCCCAGGTCGATTTCCTGCCCAAACCCTACCGCCTGCGCCAGCTCATCGACATGCTCAAGAGCACCCCGGCCAGCGCGTAAACGTCGACCGGGCGTGCGGCATCGACGGCGCTGCTAGTCGCCTCGTCGATGGCGCCTTCAATCCGGAGTGTCACGCCGGCACGGCGACGTGACCACCAAGTACATCGGTAATGCAACGATCGCGCCCCTTTCGAAGGCGCGCCCGCACGCGGCAACGCGGCGTCCACACGGCCGGCAGTGCCCGACACGTCATGCGTCTGGGCAGCCCTGCGCATTGCATCCGATCGCTATTGCAGCTTGAGCATCACGATCGAATGCGCCGGCAGCGCCACGTTCACTGCCTTGCCTTGGACACGTGCGCCCTTGAATGCCGCCGGCGCAACGGCCGTTGGCTGCGCATAGGTGTTGTACGTGGTGATCGCCGGTGCGGTCAGGATCTGTCCCTCCACCGCACGTAGCGGCAGCCCTTCCACCTGCACGCTTACAGTCGCCGCTGCGGTCGCGTCCAGATTGGTAAGTGCGAGATACACATGGCCATCTTTCGCCTTCACCGCCGAGCCGTGCACTGCCGGCACCTGCGTGTCGCCATGACGGTACTGCGGTGTCTGCAATTGCAATGGCAGGTGCGTGGCGTCCTGGTAGGGCTTGTAGAGCGCAAACACGTGATAGGTCGGCGTCAGCACCATCTTGTCGCCATCGGTGAGGATCATCGCCTGCAGCACATTGACCATCTGCGCGATGTTGGCCATGCGCACGCGCTCGGCATGCCGGCTGAAGATGTCGAAGTTGAGGGAGGCCACCAGCGCGTCGCGCAGGCTGTTTTGCTGCTGCAGGAAACCGGGGTTGGTGCCGGGCAATGGCGCATACCAGGTGCCCCATTCGTCCACGACCAGGGCCACTTTCTTGGCCGGGTCGTACTTGTCCATGATCGCGCTGTGCTTGGTGATCAGCTCGTCCATCACCAACGTGCGCGACAATGTCTGGATCCACCCGGCTTCGTCGAACGTGGTCGAAGACGCGCGCGGCGGCCAGCCACCGGGAATGGTGTAGTAATGCATGCTCAGCCCATCCATGAACTTGGTGGCCTCGCGCATCATCACCTCGGTCCAGTGATAGTCGTCGTCGCTTGGGCCAGGCGCGATCTTGAGAATCTTCTGGTTGGCCGGCGACTTGACGAAGGTCTGGTAGCGGCGAAACACATCGGCTGCGTATTCCACGCGCATGTTGCCGCCGCAGCCCCACAGCTCGTTGCCCACGCCGAAGTAGGGGACCTGCCAGGGCGCATCGCGGCCATTGGCGCGGCGCTCATTGGCCAGGCTCGAGCGTGTCGGCGCGGTCATGTACTCGCTCCACTGCGCAATCTCCTCCGGCGCAGCATCGCCCACGTTGCCGGCGACATAGGCCTGGGTGCCGAGCAATTCGGTGAAGTCCATGAACTCGTGCGTGCCGAAACGGTTGGACTCCTCCACACCGCCCCAGTGCGTGTTGACCCGGATCGGGCGCTTGGCCGGCGTGCCGACGCCATCGCGCCAGTGGTACTCGTCGGCGAAGCAACCTCCGGGCCAGCGAATGTTGGGCACGGCGATGGCTTTCAGTGCGGCGACCACGTCGTTGCGATAGCCGCGCGTATTGGGAATCGGCGACTGCTCGCCCACCCACACGCCACCATAGATGCCGGTGCCCAGATGCTCGGCGAATTGGCCGAACAGTTGCCGCGACACCTGCGCGCCGGGCTGGTCCACGCGCAAGGTGCCGCTGACCTTGACCTCGGCAGCGAAGGCGGCCGGCACGCTGGCGAGCGAGGCGGCGACGAAAACGGCGTTCAACAGCTGCCTGCGCGATGCCTGCAATGCGGGGGGAATCCACTGCATCGGGTCGGTGCTCCTGTGCTGGTCGATGGTCGGTTGGGTGCTGCTGCGATGGGAAGCGCGCGGCTAGCGTAGTGCCGGTGGCCGTTCTTTGTATTGCTGCAGCGCGAGCACTGCAGGCGAGCGCGGCAGTCGCTTCGCCGCCGCAATCGTCTCGCCGGCCAGGATGTGCGCAGCAGCATGGTCGGCAGCCACCGCATGCGGCTATGCTCGCGGGCTATCTCATCGGCAGGACGATCCATGCAGCGAGTGTTCGGGCAGTTGCCAGACGGTGTCGAGATCCACGCACTCACGTTACGCAGCGAGGCTGGTCTGCAGGCGGAGGTGCTCACCTATGGCGGCATCCTGCATACGCTGCAGTTGACGACCGCTCAGGGTGTGGTGCCGCTGGTGCTGAACCTGCCGGATCTACCCGCCTATGCTGCCGATGGCGACAGCCTCAACATTCTGGTGGGCCGCTTCGGCAACCGCATCGCCGGTGCGCGTTACACCCTGGAAGGCGTCACCCACATGCTGGCCGCCAATGAAGGGCGTAACCAACTGCACGGCGGGCTGCGCGGTTTCGGGCGACGGGTGTGGAGCGTGCTGGAGCAGGCGCCGGACCAGGTGCTGCTGGGCTACGACTCGCCCGATGGCGAAGAGGGCTACCCCGGCAATCTGCAGGTGCGTGCGCGCCTGCAGCTTCACGGGTGGAGCCTGCAGCTGGACTTCGAAGCGCACTGCGATGCCGCGACTGCGTTGAACCTCACCCATCACCCGTATTTCAACCTGTCCGGCGACCCGCAGCTGCGTGCCGCAGCGCAGGTGCTGCGCGTGCCTGCCGATCGCTACCTGCCGGTGGATGCCGAGTCGATCCCCACGGGCCAGATCGCATCGGTGACCGGTACCCCATTCGATTTCCGCCAGCCTGCCGCGCTGGCCGACAACACCGACCCGGCAAATCCGCAGATCGTCCTCGGCAAGGGCTATGACCAGTGTCTGGTGCTGGCCGCCGACGCGGACTGCGTTGCCGAGCTGTACTCCCCCCACAGCGGGGTGGCACTGCGCATCGGCAGCGATGCCCCGGCGGTGCAGGTGTACGAAGGCCAGCATCTGGACGCCCACCATCCCGGACTGGGGCGTGGCGTCTGCCTGGAGCCGCAGGACTATCCGGACGCCCCCAACCATCCCAACTTCCCGTCGACCATCCTGCGGCCGGGCCAGACCTACCGCCGCAGTATCAGCTATCGCTTTGCCGATGCTGGGCCGGACCAGCCGTGGGATGCTGTACGCGCCGCGCTGGATGCGTGAGAGATTTGATTTCAGCGCTGAGGAGTTAGCTGGGCTGCGTCGTGCGGGAGCGACCCGGCGCCGCTGATCGCAGCGTCAGTTCTGACAGTGCGCATCCTTCAGTTGCCGTAAGCCTGGTTGCCAACGACCTGGCGTGGCCGATACCCGTAGCGCGCCGCACAAGATCGATCCATGCGCGCGCGGTCGGCGCACCAGCCAGGATGTGCGCGATCAACGCGATCGCAGTTCGCCGTACTCGATTTCGAATCTGAGACGCTGGCTAGGCCAACCGCGCTCAACGCGGCCCCAGCACCAGCTCGATGACGAACTTGCTGCCGAAGAACGACAGCACCAGCAGCACCATCGCGGTCAGCGTCCAGTGCACCGCCTTGGTGCCGCGCCAGCCGTTGCGCCAGCGGCCGATCAGCAGCGCACCGAACACGATCCACGACAGGATGCTCAGCACGGTCTTTTGCAACAGCCGCTGCGCCAGGAAGTCCTGCACGAACAACAGCCCGGTCAGCAGGGTCAGGCTCAACAGCACAAAGCCCACCGTAATCGTGCGGAACAGCAGCGTTTCCAGCTCGGTCAGCGGTGGCAGTGCGCGCAGCCAGCTATGGAAATCGCGCCGCCGCAACGCGCGTTCCTGCAGCCACAGCATGATTGCCAGCAGCGCCGCGATGCCCAGCGTGGCGTAGGCCAGCAAGGCCAGCCACGCGTGCAATTCCAGTCGCCAGCCCAGATCCGAGCTGGGTTCGTGGCCGTAGGCGTGGTAGCTGGCCAGCAGGATCGCCGACAGCGGGAACACCACCACGCCCACCGCCGCCATCCGCCCGCGGCCGCCGAACACCGCCGTCAGCGCAGCCATGCCCAGCCCGCACAACGACAGTGCCGCGAAGAAATGCATGTCCGGCCCGCCGGCGGTGCGCACGGCCACCAGCACGTGGTAACCGGCGTGCAACGCCACTGCAGCCAGTGCGGGCGCCAGCCAGCGCGCAGGCGATTGGTTGCCATCGCGCAACACTGCCCGGGTGAGCAGCGCCGTGGCCAGCAGGTATAGGGCGAACGCGATGAGAACGATTGTCATCGTGGAAGTTTCGCATGGTGGGGCCGGGATTGGGGATGGGGGAATCGGGAATCGGGAATCGGGGAGGCCTGGGCCGTGGGTCGCTTGGGTTTTGCTGGCGGGCGGTCTCTCGTCGCGAGGGAGCGCCTGGTGAAGCAGGGTGCGCCTGGCACGCAGGAGCGCGGCTTTCGCCGGCCTTGCTGCCGTTCCTGCGCGTCCCGGTTCGGTCCCGGCTGATTGCCCGCCTCGCAGCACGGTCGAAGAGTTCCTCACCGGGCACCTTGCCGGGCCCATGCAGGCCGGGGCAGGCCGCCAGCCGGTGCCGCTATAATCGGCACCCGTTTCCCCTCTGCGGTCCTGTGCGCATGTTCGAGTCCCTTACCCAACGTCTCTCCGGCACCATGGAGCGCCTGCGCGGCCGCGGCCGCCTGACCGAGGAGAACATCCGCGAAGCCACCCGCGAAGTGCGTATCGCGCTGCTGGAGGCCGACGTCGCGCTGCCGGTGGTGCAGGCGTTGATCGAGCGCATCAAGGTGCGCGCAGTGGGCCAGGAAGTGCTCAAGTCGTTGACCCCGGGCCAGGCGCTGATCAAGGTGGTGCGCGACGAGCTCACCGCCGTGATGGGCGCGGCCGCCACCGACCTCAATCTCAACGTGCCGGCACCGGCGATTGTGCTGATGGCCGGTTTGCAGGGCGCCGGCAAGACCACCACGGTCGGCAAGCTCGCCAAGCACCTGAAGGAAAAGCGCAAGAAGAAGGTCATGGTGGTTTCGGCCGACGTCTACCGCCCGGCCGCGATCGAGCAGCTCAAGACCCTGGCCGACCAGGTCGGGGTGCTGTTCTTCGCCTCCGATGCGTCGCAGAAGCCGGTCGACATCGTGCGTGCTGCCATCAGCGATGCGCGCAAGTCCTTCGTCGACGTGCTGCTGGTCGACACCGCCGGCCGCCTGGCGATCGATCAGGCGATGATGGACGAGATCAAGGCGCTGCATGCCGCGGTCAACCCCACCGAAACCCTGTTCGTGGTCGATGCGATGACCGGCCAGGACGCGGCCAACACCGCCAAGGCCTTCGGCGAGGCGCTGCCGCTGACCGGCGTGGTGCTGACCAAGACCGACGGCGATGCCCGCGGCGGCGCGGCACTGAGCGTGCGCTACATCACCGGCAAGCCGATCAAGTTCGTTGGTACCGGCGAAAAGACCGATGGCCTGGACGTGTTCCATCCCGATCGCGTCGCCAGCCGCATCCTGGACATGGGCGACGTGCTGTCGCTGGTGGAGCAGGTCGAGCACAGCGTCGACCAGGAAAAGGCCGCCAAGCTGGCCGCCAAGGTCGCCAAGGGCAAGAAGTTCGACCTCAACGACATGAAGGAACAGCTCGAGCAGATGCAGAACATGGGCGGCATCCATGGGCTGATGGACAAGCTGCCGGGCATGGGCCAGATCCCGGACAACGTCAAGCAGCAGGTCACCGGCAAGGAAGTGCCGCGCATGATCGCCATCATCAATTCGATGACCAAGAAGGAACGCCGCAACCCGGCGCTGCTCAACGGCTCGCGCCGCGCCCGCATTGCCCGCGGCTCGGGCATGCAGCCGGCCGACGTCAACAAGCTGATGAAGCAGTACCAGCAGATGGAAAAGATGATGGGCAAGCTGGCCGGTGGCGGCATGAAGGGCCTGATGCGCAACATGAAGGGCATGATGGGCGCCATGGGCGGCCGCGGCGGCATGCCGTTCCGCTGAGCAACCTGCGCACGCCGCGCTGCGAAGCATTCGCAGGCGCGCAGTGCATGCATCTTGCGCTGGCCCTTGTGCCGGCGTGGCACACCACATCGAGGCGGGTGGTCGTTCCGGCAGGTCTTGCTCTCTGGCGGTGCATCGCACTGGTTGTTGCGGGTGTCGACCGCCTATTGCTCGCGCACTGCAGGCGTGCGAGCGGCATTGTTCGCCGCTGAAGACGTGGGCGACGCCACCAGTACCGCGCAGGCGATCGCTCGCCTGCTGCAGCTCGACACAACAACCTAACGCGGCCTCCAGCAAGCCGTGCGCCATGTCGCCGTGCCCAAGTGGCGCCGCCACATCGTGGACGTGCTGTCTTAGGAAGAAGTGGGCCGGAGCCGGAACATGCGTGGCGAGCGCAACACCGGCCAGCTGCACGCAGCGTACCTGTCGTGCCGATGGCGATTGCTGCCTGGCTTGCGCTATGCGAGCCGCCGGCGCGGTGCCCCCAACCGGCTTCGGCGTTTATCGATCAGTGCTTGTGGCGCGCTTCTCTATAGCGTCCGCAGCGCCGGCGTACTTCGCGTCGGAGACTGTCTGGGTCGAAGAGTCATACCGGCAAGCATGCCGATACCGGCGCATGCGCAGAGAACATCTGCTACGCAGCCATCAGCCGGGCGCCGCAGGTGCTCGTGCCTGTGCCGGCATCGGCGTCCCTGCGTCGCGGTTACCATGTGGCATCTCATGGTGCGCGAAGTGATTGATGACCAGGTTTTCCAACGTCGATGCCTTTCAGCAGCGCTTTGGGCTGCGCTTGCCGATCCTGCTCAGCCCCATGGCCGGCGCCTGCCCGGTGCCATTGTCGGCGGCGGTCGCCAACGCCGGGGGCATGGGCGCGATGGGGGCCGTGTTATCGCAGCCGCACGACATCGTGGCGTGGATGGCCGCATTCGGTGTGGCCAGCGCAGGGCCTGCGCAGGTCAATCTATGGATTCCCGACCCGGCACCTGCGCGCGATGCGGCGACCGAAGCGCGGCTGCGCGCGTTTCTTGCGCAGTGGGGGCCCCCGGTGCCGGAGACAGCGGGCGACGCGACACCTGCCGATTTCGACGCGCAATTGGACGCCTTGCTCGCCGCGCGGCCAGCAGTTGCCTCATCGATCATGGGTATCTTTCGGCCCGATCAGGTGGCACGTCTCAAGAATGCCGGGATCGCCTGGTTCGCCTGCGCCACCACATTGGACGAAGCCCTTGCGGCGCAGGCAGCAGGTGCCGATGCAGTGGTTGCGCAAGGGGCCGAAGCCGGTGGTCATCGCGGTGCGTTCGAGGCCGGCCGCGCCGCGCAGCAGATGACCGGACTATTGGCGCTGTTGCCGCGCCTGGTCGATCGTCTCGATATCCCGATCATCGCGGCCGGCGGTATCGCCGATGCGCGCGGCATTGCGGCGGCGCTGACGTTGGGCGCAAGCGCGGTGCAGATCGGCACCGGTCTGCTACGCACCCCCGAAGCTGCATTGCCGAGCGCCTGGGCCGACGCGTTATCTCAGGCAGAGCCGGAGCACACCCAGCCAACCCGCGCATTCTCGGGTCGGTTGGGGCGCGCGCTGGCCACACCGTATGTCAGTGCAGCAAACGCTGCAGACGCACCACCACCTGCGCCATACCCGGTGCAGCGCGGGCTCACCGCACCGATGCGCCAGGCGGCCGCGCGCGACAATCGTCTGGATGCAATGCAGGCCTGGGCCGGCCAATCGGCCTGGATGGCGCCTGCGCAACCTGCTGCGCACGTCGTGACGCAGTGGTGGGAACAGGCGCAAGCGCTGC
The DNA here is from genome assembly GCF_008639345.1 of Xanthomonas phaseoli pv. dieffenbachiae. Taxonomy (NCBI): domain Bacteria; kingdom Pseudomonadati; phylum Pseudomonadota; class Gammaproteobacteria; order Lysobacterales; family Lysobacteraceae; genus Xanthomonas; species Xanthomonas phaseoli. Next base: position 1,347,775 of record NZ_CP041380.1, read on the forward strand.
TGTGCCGTTGATCTTCTGCAATGGCGTAGCCGCCACCGCGCAGCAGCTCAGTGCTGCGGCGTTGAACAATTACGGCCACTTCACCACGCTGCAGGTGCGCGACAACGCTGCGCTTGGGCTGGACCTGCATCTGCAGCGTCTGCAGCACGACAGCGCAGCCTTGTTTGGTGCTGCCGTCGATATTGACGCCATTTGCGCGCAGTTGCGCATTGCGTTGTCGGGTGCCGGCAGCACCGATGCGAGCGTGCGCATCACGGTGTTTTCGCAGGATTTCGACCTGCGCGATCCAGCGCGCGCCGTCGCACTGGATGTGTTGATCGCGCTCTCGCCCGCCGCGCAGACGCCCGCCACCGCTGTGCGCGTGCAGCCGGCCAATTACGTGCGCGAGCAGCCGCTGTGCAAGCACGTCGGCACCTTTGCGCTGCTGCAGCTGCGCCGTCAGGCACTGCTTGCCGGGTTCGACGATGCGCTGCTGATCGATCCGCAAGGCCGGCTCGTGGAGGGTGCATTCTGGAATCTGGGCCTGTGGCAGCAGGGCAGGGTCGTGTGGCCACAGGGGCCGGCCTTGCCCGGCACCCGGCAGCGTCTGCTGCAGGCCGGGCTGCAGGCGCTTGGCATCGAGCAGGACACGCGCCCGGTCGCGCTGGGCGAGCTCCACGCATTCGATGGCGGCTTCAGCTGCAATGCGCGCGGGCAACAAGCGTTGGCGGCGGTCGGGTCTGTGCAGTGGCCGGACGGCGCCGCCCAGCTGGCGGTTTTGGAGCGGGCCCTGCAAACCCAGGCCTGGCAAGCGATCTGAGCGATTCAGGGGCGGCTTGGCTTCGCCGCCGGAGCCCGCTATAATCGCCGGCTTACCGCGCCACTCTGGCGACTGGGCAACTAGGAAAACAACACCATGGTCAAGATCCGACTGACCCGCGGCGGCGCCAAGAAGCGTCCGTTCTACCACATCATCGTGACCGACGTGCGCAGCGCGCGCGACGGCCGCAACATCGAGCGCCTGGGTTACTACAACCCGGTTGCCCAGGGTGCAGAACCGCGCATCGTGCTGGACGTCGCACGCGTCGACCATTGGGTCGGCAACGGTGCGCAGCTGACCGACAAGGTGCGTAACCTGTATCGCGAAGCCAAGTCTCAGGCCGCTGCGGCCTGAACTTGAGGGCCGGGTGTCGCCACCTGGCCCAGAGTCGACGCAGATGAAGCAGACCGAGCGCCGCATCCTGTTAGGCAGGATTGTCGGCGCTTTTGGTGTCAAGGGCGAGCTGAAGCTCGAATCCTGGACCGAGCCACGGACCGCCATCTTCCGGTATCAGCCGTGGATCGTGCGCGCGCCGTCCGGACAGGAGTCGGTGGTCAGCGGCGTGCGTGGGCGCGATCAGGGCAAGAATCTGATTGCGGTGTTCCCTGGCGTCACCGACCGTGACACGGTCGAAGCCATGCACGGGACTGAAATCTACGTCGCGCGCAGTGCCTTGCCGCCGCCCAAGCCCGACGAATATTACTGGGTGGATCTGGAAGAATTGCAGGTGGAAACCGTCGAAGGCGTCAAGCTGGGCACGGTGTCGCACCTGTTCTCCACCGGCTCCAACGACGTGGTGGTGGTGCGTGGCGATCGTGAGCGCATGATTCCGTTCGTGTTCCCGGATTTCGTCAAGTCGGTGGATTTCGAAGCCAACTTGATCGTGGTGGACTGGGATCCGGATTTCTGATCGAAGCCATCCGCTTCGCTCTTGCCTTACCCATTGCCGATTCCCGAATCCCTGCCAGTGCGCATCGACGTCATCAGCCTGTTCCCCGAGTTCATCGCGCAATGCGCGGCGTTCGGCGTGGTCGGGCGGGCGCAGGAGCGCGGCTTGCTGGAATTGCACGGCTGGAATCCGCGCGAGCATGCGCAGGGCAACTATCGCCGCGTGGACGACCGTCCGTTCGGTGGCGGGCCCGGCATGGTGATGTTGATCGAGCCGTTGCGGGCCTGTCTGGGCGCGGTGCAGGCCGCAGACGCGCGGCCAGCGCCCGTGATCTACCTCAGCCCGCAGGGGCGTCCGCTCACGCAGGCGCTCGCACGCGAGTTGGCGCAGTTGCCGCGCCTGATGTTGTTGTGCGGTCGCTATGAAGGCGTGGACGAGCGCTTTTTGGCGCAGGCGGTGGATATGGAAATCTCCATCGGCGATTACGTCTTGTCCGGCGGTGAACTAGGTGCCGCAGTGCTGGTGGACGTGGTGGCGCGGTTGCAGGACGGCGTATTGAACGACGCCGAATCTGCCGCCCAGGACAGTTTCGAAGGCCCGCAGGGCCTGCTCGATTGTCCGCATTACAGCCATCCGGCGACCCACGCATGGGGCGATGTGCCCGATGTGCTGCGGTCGGGCAACCATGCGGCAATTGCGCGCTGGCGCCGGAAGCAATCGCTGGGCCGGACCTGGCTGCGTCGTCCGGACCTGCTCGACGAGGCGGGGCTGGAGAAGAACGATCGCCGTCTGCTGGACGAGTTTCGCCGCGAACTCGCCCCGGACGACGAGAAATAATGGCTCACCCCTAGCTCTTGCAAGATTGATTGGGGTACAATATGCGGCTCGCTGGCCAGCCTTGCGTCTGGCCCTCCTACGAACCTCGAGCAATCGCCGTGCGGCGACTGCCGGTCCAATATCACCAGACACGCGGTGCCCACCATGAGCAAACTCAACAAGACCATCCTGGCTGACTTCGAAGCCGCCCAGATCCAGCGCAAGCTGCCGGAATTCAACCAGGGCGACACCGTTGTGGTGAACGTCAAGGTAAAGGAAGGCAACCGCGAGCGCGTGCAGGCCTATGAGGGCGTGGTGATCGGTACCAAGAATGCCGGCCTGAACTCCTCCTTCACCGTGCGCAAGATCTCGCATGGCTTTGGCGTGGAGCGCGTGTTCCAGACCCACAGCGCCATCATCGACTCGGTCGAAGTGAAGCGTCGCGGTAAGGTGCGCGCCGGTAAGCTGTACTACCTGCGTGGTCTGGAAGGCAAGGCTGCCCGCATCAAGGAAGATCTGGCCGCCGCTGCGCAGGCCAAGGCTGCTCGCCAGGCTGCTGCCAAGGCGGAGTAAGCCCCATTGGCGGGCCTGTCCCGCCACTGCCAAACAGCCGCCTTCGAGCGGCTGTTTGCGTTTGTGGGAATGCCTGTTCGATTGCGGCATCCACGCATGCTGCACACCGCGCCTTGAGCGAATGCGTCCAGCAACCCGTGCTCTCGATCAGGGTGGTCGAGGTATGGAGGCTGGCCACCCTGATCCCACGACGGTTGCAAGCGCATGCACCCGCGGTGGCTGCGGACCGGACGGTACGCCTGCGGCAAACGCGACTAACGCTGCGGCGTCCGCGGTAATTGCTGTCCGCCTAGTGCATCGGTGAGCGGGGCCGGGTCGGCGACCGGCGAGGCCGGATGCGCCGGCACTTCCGCTGCTGCCGCAAGTTCCGACGGATGCGTGGGTGCGCTCAGCATGCGCGCCTTGCGCCAGCCGCCCCAGCGGTAGTACGCCAGCGACAGCAGCATCGAACAGGCCGAACTGATCGGAAAGCTCCACCACACCGCATCGGCCCCCAGATGCGGCAGCAGCACGTTGGCCAATGGCACGCGCACGCCCCATAGCGAAAACGCCAGGATCAACAACGGCGGAATCACCGCACCGGTGGCGCGCACCACGCCCGAGACCACGAAGCTGACACCGAACAGCAGGAACGACCAGATCGCAATGTGGTTGAGGTGCCGGGCAACCTCCAGCGTGGCGCTGCCTTCGGGCAGAAACAGGGCCAAGGTCCAGCGATCGAACAGGATCAGCAGCACGATCAGCAGGCCTGTCATCAGGAAATTGGCGGCGATGCCGGTACGTGCGACCGCATCCACGCGCGACCACAGGCCGGCACCCACATTCTGGGCGGCCATCGACGAACACGCTGCGCCCACCGCCATGGCCGGCATCTGCACATAGTTCCATAGCTGCAATCCTGCGCCGAATGCGGCAGCGGTTTCGGTGCCGAAACCATTGACCAACGACAACATGGCGATCATCGACAGCGAGATCATCACCATCTGCAGACCCATCGGCACGCCTTTGACGATCAACGCGCGCAGGATGGCTGGGTCGATGCGAAACAGCCGCACGTCGCTCCGGCCTAGCCACAAGACATGGCGTTTCTTGCGTAAATACACCAGCAACCCAGCCAGTGCGACGACCTGCGCGATCAACGTGGCCCAGGCCGCGCCGGCAATGCCCAATGCCGGAAACGGGCCGATACCGAACAACAGCAGCGGGTTGAACACGATATCCAGCAGCACCGACAGCAACAGGAACCGGAACGGCGTGCGTGCATCGCCGGTGCCGCGCAAGGCGGCCGAGAGGAACGCGAACAGATACAGCGTGGGCATCGCCAGGAAGATCACCCGCAGATAGTCTTCGGCCAGGGTTTGCGAGGCGGCGGGCGTGCCCATGGCGCTCAGCAAATGCGGCGCCAGGTACCAGCCGAGCACGGCGATCACGGCCGACAGCCCGCCGAAAAAGCTCGCGCTGGTGCCCATCACCTTGCGCGCCTAGGCGATATCGCGCGCGCCCATCGCCTGGCCGATCAGGATGGTCGAGGCCATGCCGATGCCGAACACCGAGCCGATCAGGAAGAACATGATGCTGTTGGCATTGGCCGCCGCGGTCAGCGCTTCTTCGCCGAGATAGCGGCCGATCCAGATCGCGTTGATCGATCCGTTGAGCGACTGGGCGATGTTGCCGGCCATGATCGGCAGTGCGAACAACAGCAGATTCTTGCCGATCGGGCCTTCGGTCAGGACAGCGGATTTGGGCATCGCAGTCGTATCGTCGCGCAGAAGGTGCGGACACTAGCATTGCCCGGGTGAGCCCGAATGCAGCGCATGCGGCGAGGCGGCGTGGGGCGCGCCGATCGTGGAGCACGCTGCGCGCCTTGTCTGGCAGCGGCATGCAAAGCAGCCGCAGGCGTGTGCCTGCCTAGGCAATGCGGCAGGCGGGCCTGGCGAGGACTGGGGATGCAGGTCTGGGCTGGCCGCAGCCATGGTCGGACGTGGTCGCCGGCTGGCCTGCCGATGCGCCGGCCGATCGCTGCATCGCAGTTGGACACCTATGGATGCGCCCGTTCGTCTAAGAACGGCTAACAAAACTACTGCGCAGCCGCCAGGCGGGCGCGGCCGGTGCTCGGAATCCTCATGTACCACCCGTACACTCCGGTTCCTGCGCGCCGTCCGCGTCCACCTGACAGCTGCTCGCTACGTGTTGTTAGTCGCTCTAAGACCCGAATGCGCGAGCGCCATGCGGCCCAAAGTAGCAAGGACGCAAAGCCCACTATGCTGTCGCGATGGAAATTCGTGCGACCCGTTTGCTGCATCTGCTCGACGCCCTGCGCGCACGGCGTCGGCCCGTGGCCGGTGCCCAGCTCGCCACTGCGCTGGGCGTCAGCCTGCGCACGTTGTACCGCGATATCGCCACCTTGCGCGCGCAGGGCGCCGACATCATTGGCGATCCCGGGGTGGGCTACGTGTTGCGTCCAGGCTTCCTGCTGCCGGCACTGAATTTCACCGAGGACGAACTGGAGGCCCTGACCCTGGGCGCGCGCTGGGTGGAGCGCCAGGCCGATCCGGAACTGGCGCAGGCAGCGCAGCGCGCGGTGGCGCGTATCACCGCCACGCTGCCCGGCAACTTGCGCGCATCGATCGAGACGAGCGGGCTGCTGGTGCCCGCGGCCGATGCCGCGCAACCGCCCGCACCGTGGCTGCCGATCCTGCGTCGCGGCATCCGGCTCGAACACGTGCTGCGGGTGGACTACGCCGATGCCGAAGGTACTGCCTCGCAACGGCGGGTCTGGCCGTTCGCGATGGCCTTTCTCGGCGGCTACGGCATGATCGCCGCGTGGTGCGAATTGCGCGGCGATTTCCGCCACTTCCGTGCCGACCGGGTGCTGGCCCTGGCCGACGACGGCGAACGCTATCCCTCGCGCCGGCATCTGCTGATCAAGCGCTGGCGCGCGGCGACCGGCTACGGAGCCGACTGCTGACAGCACCTGTCAGCAAGGCAGGACCAGACTGCAGGCTGTCCACCACCGAAGTCTGCCCATGTCCACCGAGATCGTGCTCCACACCCACCCATTGTCACGCGGCCGTGTCGCCCGCTGGATGCTGGAGGAAACCGGCCTGCCGTACCAGGCGGTCATCCTCGACTACGGCACCACGATGAAGGCGCCGGACTATCTGGCGATCAACCCGATGGGCAAGGTGCCGGCGCTGCGTCATGGCGACACGGTCGTTACCGAGAATGCGGCGATCTGTGCCTACCTGGCCGACCTGGTGCCGGAGCGGCACCTGGCGCCGCCGCCGGGATCGCCGGCGCGCGCCGATTATTACCGTTGGCTGTTTTTCCTGGCCGGCCCAGTGGAGGCGCTGCTGACCGCGAAGGAAAGCGGCGTGCTGGCACCGGCACGCAGCGCCGGCTACGGCCACGAAGCGGACCTTCTGCACACCCTGGAACAGGCGGTCGCGGGCCGCGAGCATCTGGCCGGCGACCGCTTCAGCGCGGCCGACCTGTACATGGCGGCGGTGGTGGGGTTCTACACGCGTACCGGCATGCTGGAACCGCGCCCTGCGTTTACCGCCTTCGCGCAACGGCATGCCGCCCGGCCTGCGGTGCTGCGCGCCAACGTCGCCGACGACGCGTTGATCGCGGCGCATCCAAACCCGGACATGCCGCGCACCGTGGCCACAGCGAACACCTAGCGGAGGAGGGCATCCGCCGGCGGTGACGCCCTGCGGTGCAGGCCAGGTCGGGCCTGGTCCTGCCCGCTTGAGTTTCGCAGCCGTTGCCCAAACATCGGGTGTGGCGCACGCCATTGGCGAGGACGACGCCGGCAACCACGCTGGCGTCTGCGCAAGATCGCAGCATTGGCACGCATGCAATGCGTACTGCGCGAGCCACCGCACGACACGAGACCGCAAGACGAATGAATCTAGAGCTGGAGCAGGCGATGACGGTCAGGCTGGATGTCTGGCTCTGGGCAGCGCGCTTTTTCAAGACGCGCAGCCTGGCCAAGAACGCAGTGGAGACCGGCAAGGTCGACGTGGCCGGCCAGCGTCCAAAGCCGTCGCGCGCGCTGCGCAGCGGCGAACAACTGCGTATCGACCGCGGCGGCGAAATCTTCGAGATCACCGTTGCCGCGCTCAGCGATGTACGCGGCCCGGCGCCGGTGGCGCAGGCGCTCTACATCGAGAGCGACGGTTCGCGCGAGGCCCGCGCGCAATGGCGCCTGCAGCGCGCTGCCGAGCGTACCGGCTACCGTGCGCCCGAGGGTAAACCGGACAAGCGCGCGCGCCGCCTGATCACGGCATTGGGCGATATCGACGCGTTGTAGCGCGCTGTCGCAACAAGCGCTCATGCAATAGACCCCGCAAACGCAAACGCCCCGTTGATCGGGGCGTTTGTGTGCGGGCTCGCGCACCTGCGTGTTGGCAGGTGCGCATGAGTGAAGACGCTTAGGCCAGATCGAAGCGATCCAGCTGCATCACCTTGGTCCAGGCAGCAACGAAGTCATGCACGAACTTCTCCTGCGCATCGGCGCTGGCATAGACCTCGGCCACTGCACGCAGGATGGAGTTGGAGCCGAACACCAGGTCCACGCGCGTGCCGGTCCAGCGAAGTTCACCGGTACTGCGGTCGCGGCCTTCGTAGGCATCCTTCGCCTCCGAGGTGGCCTTCCACTCGGTGCGCATGTCGAGCAGGTTGGCGAAGAAGTCGTTGCTCAATACACCGGGGCGGCTGGTGAACACGCCATGCTTCGAGTCGCCGACATTGGCGCCCAGCACGCGCAGGCCGCCGACCAGCACGGTCAACTCCGGTGCGGTGAGGGTGAGCAGCTGGGCCTTGTCGATCAACAGCGCCTCGGCCGGCACTGCGTAGCGGCGCTTGGCGAAGTTGCGGAAGCCATCGGCCACCGGTTCGAGCACGGCGAAGGATTCCACATCGGTCTGTTCCTGCGACGCATCGGTACGGCCGGGTGCGAACGGCACGGTGACCTGGTGGCCGGCGGCCTGCGCCGCGTGTTCGACCGCCGCATTACCGGCCAGCACGATCAGGTCGGCCAGCGAAATCTTCTTGCCACCCGGGTGCGCGGCGTTGAAGTCGGCCTGGATGCGTTGCAGCGTCGCGAGCACCTTGGCCAGTTGCTCGGGCTGATTGGCCTGCCAATCCTTCTGCGGGGCCAGGCGGATGCGCGCACCGTTGGCGCCGCCACGCTTGTCCGAGCCGCGGAACGTGGAGGCAGACGCCCACGCGGTGGACACCAGCTGCGCCACGCTCAGGCCCGAGGCCAGGATGGTCTGCTTGAGCGCGGCGGCATCCTGCGCGTCGACCAGGGCGTGATCGACCGCCGGCACCGGGTCTTGCCAGATCAGCTCTTCGGCAGGCACGTCCGCACCCAGGTAGCGTGCGCGTGGGCCCATGTCGCGGTGGGTGAGCTTGAACCACGCGCGTGCGAAGGCATCGGCGAATTGTTCGGGATGCTGCTGGAAACGCCGCGAGATGGCTTCGTACGCGGGGTCGAAGCGCAGCGCCAGATCGGTGGTCAGCATCGTCGGGCGATGCTTCCTGGAGGCGTCGTGCGCATCGGGAATGACGGCGTCGGCGTTCTTGGCCACCCACTGGTGCGCGCCGGCCGGGCTCTTGCTCAGCTCCCACTCGAAACCGAACAGATGGTCGAAGTAGTCGTTGCTCCACTGCGCCGGCGTGGTGGTCCAGGTGACTTCCAGGCCGCTGGTGATGGTGTCGGCGCCCTTGCCGCTGCCGTAGCGGTTATGCCAGCCCAAGCCCTGGCTTTCCAGTTCGCCAGCTTCGGGTTCGGCGCCCACGTTGTCGGCCGGGCCGGCACCGTGGGTCTTGCCGAAGGTGTGGCCGCCGGCGATCAACGCCACGGTCTCTTCATCGTTCATGGCCATGCGCGCGAAGGTGTCGCGGATGTCGCGTGCGGAGGCGATCGGGTCGGGGTTGCCGTCCGGGCCTTCCGGATTGACGTAGATCAGGCCCATCTGCACGGCGGCCAGCGGGTTTTCCAGGTCGCGGGTATGCGGCACCTGGCTGTCGTCGTCCTTCACCAGCACCCCGTGCGCTTCGTCCACGCCGGGCGAGCCGCGCGAATAGCGGTCGTCGCCACCCAGCCACTTGGTTTCGCGACCCCAGTACAGATCCTGATCCGGCTCCCAGGTGTCTTCGCGACCGCCGGCGAAGCCGAACGTCTTGAAGCCCATCGATTCCAGCGCGACGTTGCCGGTAAGAATCATCAAATCGGCCCAGGAAATGGCCTGGCCGTATTTCTGCTTGATCGGCCATAGCAGGCGACGCGCCTTGTCCAGGCTGACGTTGTCCGGCCAGCTGTTGAGGGGGGCGAAGCGTTGCTGCCCACGTCCGCCACCGCCACGTCCGTCGCCGATGCGATAGGTGCCGGCGCTATGCCAGGCCATGCGCACGAACAGCGGGCCGTAATGGCCGAAGTCGGCCGGCCACCACTCCTGCGAATCGGTCATCAACGCATGCAGGTCCCGCTTGAGCGCCTGCAGGTCCAGGCGCTTGAACGCGTCGGCATAGTTGAACGACTGGCCCAGCGGATTGGATTTGCTCGAATGCTGGCTGAGCAGATCCACGCGCAGCTGCTTGGGCCACCAATCGCGATTGGTGGTTCCGGTACCGACGACGGCGTGGTTGAGCGGGCACTTTGCTTCGGTGGTCATGGCAATACCTATGTGCAAGGGCACTTGGGGAGCTGCGTGCCGAAGGTTGCAGACACGTGCTGTTGGAGTCGAAGTGGCGGATGGGGCTTAAGGCTGAGTCATCGGGGCTGCGGGAAGTTGCGAGCGATGCCGGCCTGGCGTGGCCGCTGTGTTCGTCGATGCTAGCGCCTGCCTGGAGGCCCGGAATAGGTCGACCGCGAGCGGGCAGAGGTGGCAGGGACACGCATCAGGCGGACTCATCACGGTGGCGTTGCGCACACGATATGGAGCATCGATCATTTGGTGAATTCGAATTATTCAACCATATCGATAGCGTGCCACTATGGATAGCACGCCGGTGCCCAACCGGCGTGCCGCATGCCGATTGCATGGGGGCAGGCCGTCATCCGCATCTGCAACTGGGGCCGCCGCCCGGTTGACCTGCTGGCTCAGCGTTTGCCGAACAGGCTGCCGCCCAGCTTCATGACATCGCCCAGACCCAGCTGCCCGTCGCCGTCCTGGTCCAGCACGCTGGCCAGTAGCCCGCCGGCACCGGGATGGCTGCGCGCCTGCTGATGTTCCTGTGCCAGCGCAGGCCCGAGCTGGCCGCTGGCTGCGGCATCGCCGCCCAGAAAGCGCTTGGCCAGATACGCCATCACGATCGGGGCAAGCAGCTGCAATAACTGACTGGCCTTACTGGTCTCCAGCCCGGTGGCCTGGCCCAGGCCGGCAGCGGCCTGCGGCGCCTTGTCGCCGAACAGATGGCCGACGATGCCGGCACCGTTGCCTTGCGCACCGGTGGCCGAACCGCCCAATAGCGAGCCGAGCAAGCTGCCGAGGTCTGGACTGGCAGCATGGTCGCGTTGCAGTGCGCCCAGCAACGCGTCGGTGCCACCGGCCTGCTGGCTATTGCGGCCCAGCGCCCCCATCAGCAATGGCAGCGCGGCCTGCACTGCCGACTGCGCCTGCTCTGGCGCAATGCCCAGGCGGCCGGCGAGTTGCTGCAGCGGCGGACCCTGCAATTGCGCGGCGAGTTGGTGGGTCAACGAAGCGGACATGATCATCGGAAGGTTTCCTGTCTGGCGAAGCGTTGCGGCAGGGTGCGCCGGTCACGCCGACAGATCAATCCAGCCAGCTGCACCCGAAGCGCTTTACGCACGGCACGATGCAGGACTTGGCAGCCCGCAACCATGCCGTCACCACTTCCAAAATCAGCGAACAAATCCCGCAACGCAGCATCAAAATCGATTTCCGATTCCTGCGAGGCAATGCATCCGCACACGCAGCAAGCGAAAGTCACGCAGCTACGCTCCTACGATTCCCGATTCCCGATTCCCGATTCCCGATTCCCGATTCCCAAATCCCGGCCCCTCAAAGCAACGCCTTCAACCGATACAGCGCCTCCAGCGCCTGCTTGGGGGTGAGCTCATCCGGATCCAGCGCCTGCAAGGCTTCCTGTGCAGCGGAGGAGGGGGCGGTGAACAGCCCGAACTGTTGCGGCGCATCCAGCGCGGTGGGCGCCATCTGCGCGCTGTGGCTTTCGCCGCCGCGTTGTTCCAGTTCCACCAAGCGTCGGCGCGCCTGCGTCACCGCCGCCTTGGGCAGGCCGGCCAGCGCGGCCACCTGCAGGCCGAAACTGCGATTGGCCGGGCCATCTTTCACTGCGTGCATGAACACCAGGCGCTCGCCGTGTTCGACTGCGTCCAGATGCACGTTGGCGATGCCACTGGCGCCGCCGGCATGCGATTGGTCGGCCAGCGCGGTGAGCTCGAAATAATGCGTGGCAAACAGCGTGTAGCAGCGATTGGTGTGCGCCAGATGGCGTGCGACGGCATCGGCCAGTGCCAGGCCATCGTAGGTGGAGGTACCGCGGCCGATCTCGTCCATCAGCACCAGCGACTGCGGCGTGGCGTGATGCAGGATGTAGCTGGTTTCAGCCATTTCCACCATGAAGGTGGACTGCCCGCGCGCCAGGTCGTCGCCGGCGCCGATGCGGGTGAGGATGCGGTCGATCGGCCCGATCACCGCACGGCTGGCCGGCACGTAGCTGCCGATATGCGCCAACAACACGATCAGTGCGTTCTGCCGCATATAGGTCGATTTACCGCCCATGTTCGGGCCGGTGATCACCAGCATGCGACGATCGCCGTGCAGGTCCAGATCGTTGGGTTCGAATGGTTGTTCGCGTACCGCCTCCACGACCGGGTGACGGCCGCGTTCGATACGCAGGCACGGCGCGTTGTCGAGCTCCGGTTGCGACCAATCCAGCGCCTGCGCGCGTTCGGCAAAGCCGGCCAACACATCCAGTTCGCTGAGTGCACCTGCGCAGCGCTTGAGACCTTCCAGCTCGGTGCCAAGCGCATCGAGCAGGCCTTCGTACAGCAGTTTTTCGCGCGATAGCGAACGCTCGCGTGCCGACAGCACCTTGTCTTCGAAGCTCTTGAGTTCTTCGGTGATGTAGCGCTCGGCGTTGGTCAACGTCTGCCGGCGGCTGTAGTGCAACGGGGCTTTGTCCGCCTGGCCCTTGCTGATCTCGATGTAGTAGCCGTGCACGCGGTTGTAGCCGACCTTGAGCGTGGCGATGCCGCTGCTGGCGCGCTCGCGTTGTTCCAGGTCGATCAAGAATTGATCGGCATTGGTGGACAAACGACGCAGCTCATCCAGATCGGCGTCGTAGCCGGTGGCGATGACGCCGCCGTCGCTGAGCTTGAGCGGCGGGATCTCGGCCACTGCGCTGATCAACAGATGCGCGGTGGCATCGTGCTCGCCGAGTTCGGCATGCAGCGTCTGCAGGCGCGGCGAATCCAACGGCGCCAGGATTGCGCGCACCTTCGGCAACAGCGCCAGGCCATCGCGCAAGGTGGAGAAATCGCGCGGCCGCGCCGAGCGCAACGCCACGCGGGTCAGGATGCGTTCCAGATCGCCGAGCGCACGGAAGGCTTCGCGCAGATCGGCATCGGCACCTGCATCGATCAACGTGCCAACCGCATGGTGGCGCTGCACCAGCACATCGCGCAGGCGCAGCGGACGGTGCAGCCAGCGCCGGAGCAGACGCCCGCCCATCGGCGTGACGGTGCTGTCCAGTACGCCGAGCAAGGTGTTGCGGGTATCGCCATCGACGCGCGTATCCAGCTCCAGATGCCGGCGCGTGGCCGCGTTCATCGAGATGGCCTCGCTGGCCACCTCTATCGCGATCGAGGTCAGGTGCGGCAAGCGCTGTTTCTGGGTCTCTTCGACATAGCCCAGCAGCGCGCCGGCGGCAGCCGTGGCGCAAGGTTTGTCGTCGATGCCGAAGCCCGACAGATCGTGCAATTTGAAGAACGCCAGCAGCTGTCGGCGTCCGCTGTCGGCATCGAACAGCCACGGCGGCCGGCGCCGCACGCCGATGCGCCCGCGCAGGAAGTCCGGCCAGTTGTCTTCGTCGGGCACCAGCAGCTCGGCCGGTTCCAGGCGTGCGATTTCCGCTTCCAGCGCATCGGCGCTGTCCACTTTGTTGACCAGGAAGCGCCCGCCGGCCAGATCGGCCCAGGCCAGGCCGTAGCCCTGCTTGCTGCGCGAGATCGCCATCAACAAGGTGTCGCGACGTTCGTCCAGCAGTGCCTCGTCGGTGACCGTGCCTGGCGTGACGATGCGCACCACCTTGCGCTCGACCAGCCCCTTGGCCAGCGCCGGGTCGCCGATCTGCTCGCAGATCGCCACCGACTCGCCCAGTGCCACCAAGCGCGCCAGATAGCCTTCATATGCATGCACCGGCACCCCGGCCATGGGAATTGGCGCACCGCCGGAGCTACCGCGCTGGGTCAGGGTGATGTCGAGCAGCCGCGCGGCCTTGCGCGCGTCGTCGTAGAACAGCTCGTAGAAATCGCCCATGCGAAAGAACAGCAGCAGATCGGGGTAGTCCGATTTGGCTGCGAAGAACTGCTTCATCAGCGGAGTGTGCTCGGGAGTACACGTGCTGGGCTTGGAGGTGTCTTTGGCGTTGGAGCTTTGCAAGAAGGTCTTCCAGAATCGGGGCGAGTTGGCGCAAACACGATGGGGGCACACCGCGCGAGCGACGCTGCGATGGTGCCCGCCCTCTCGGCGCTGCGGCGGCCGTGGGGCCATCAGCCTGCGAGCCGTCAGTTTAGCCGAGGAGTGGCCAGATCCTGGACTCTCGTTGGCGGCTGGCGCCCGCATCCCTGGGGAGCAAGGGTGTCTTGGTCGGTTCATCCGCGTGACATTCAGAGCTGCTGCCTCCGGGCGCTGCCCGGGCTCCCCTGTCGACGCGTCCCCGCGCTGCGAACATCGTTGGACGGCCCGTCGTTAAAGGAATGCGAGCCCGTCCTTGCTGCAGATCCACTGGTTGGGAGGCGATGACCACCCGTTGTCGCGACGCATGCAACTGCCGCCCGGCAGAAAAGGCGACGAGACCTCACACGGAAGCTCCACGCTCGCGCTGCGGCGCGGGCGACGACAGGCGCAATGGCAATGCACCCAGATGTGGGCGCCGGCGAAGGACTCGCTTGAGTGCCTTGACCCGACCACCGCTGTGAACGGATACGGACGATGACGCAATCGCGTTCGACCTGGCACGCTGCACGCGGCTGCATGTCATGGACAGGTACGGCCAGTGCGGCACGACGTCGGCGACATGGCCTAAGTCTAGTTGCTGCCAACTGACCGGACGCCCCGCAAGCGTGCCGATTCACCGACGCCAGCGTGCGCCACGCCGCAGCCGATTGGTATCGACATCCTACTGGCGGGCTGCGTGACTATTGGGCCAGGCGGTGACGTGCCAGGTCGCGATACCGATGCGTACACGCCCGCCGCATCGGTCAGGCAGCGGCCATGTCGCCGTTTGCGACGTCCGTTTCGTAGCGAGCGTCTGGCCAGTGCATGGAGAGACGAAACCTTCGACGACTTCGTTAGTAGTAAATAGGCGTAACAGCTATCAGATCATCGTCGGCATGCGATTTGGTGACGCGCAGCGCTTGCTTTGCGATGGGGAAGGATTTTTTTAATGGCCTGTGTGATCGCGATCAATCGCGGATTGTGAAAAAACTTACTCCGTGCTGGATTCCGAAAAACTGGTTGCCTTTCCATGATTGAAATTCTGGGCGCAATTGTGCAGTTTCGATATTAAAAAACATCTGGCGTTTGTCGCGACCTCACCAGACTCTTTCGCAGCAACGACACATACCGGTGTGATCGATGGGCATAGGTTTGCGCTCCGGGAATTGGCTGATTTCTCAAAAGGCTTGTCGACCGAACGCAAGCGAGCTAGCGCTCTCCTATGCCATCGGTTCCAGGTTTCGCGTTCGGTTGCAGCGTGATGTGCGGATGCCTGCATGCAGTGGTTCCATCCAATCGAGAGGCGCTAGGTCATGTTGAAAAAACTGCATCACGTCGGATACCGCTGCAGGGACGCCAGCGAGACCGTTGCGTTCTACACGCAGGTGATCGGCTTGAAGTTTGCCGCTGCCATGATCGATCACGTGCCGTCGAGCGGGGCACGTCCGATCAACAACAATATTTTCTTCGAAATGGAAGACGGCAGTTACATCTGCTTCTTCGACATCCTGGGAAGCGACGATGCAATGGTGCCGGTTGCCGATGACTGGGCGCAGCATCTGGCGCTGGAGGTAAGCGATGAGGCGCGTGCCGAAACGATCGCATCCAGGTTGCGCGCACACGGCACCCGGGTCGAGGGACCGGTGATCCATGACGTGGCCGGTGACGATACCCATGCCGAGCTCGCGCGTTCCTGGTACTTCCAGGATCCCAACGGACATCGACTGGAACTGCTGGTCAAGCCGGCCATTGCCCAGACTGGCATCTGGAGCGACTTGCAGAAAAATGCCTACGCCAATCTTGCCAGGTGGGAGCGTTTGAAGAGGAGCGCCGCCGCATGAGCGCCCTGCATTCACTCAGCGGCCAGCAGGCACTTCCGAGCGCGCCGCGGTGCACGTGACCGGAGCCGAGCGTGGCGCAATGAACTACTGGGACTACATCAGGGTGGAGCAATTATTGTCGCTGCAGGGCGGGCTGGGAGACGACGAGACGGCCGTCGGCAACGACGAGGCGCTGTTCATCGCAGTGCACCAGATCTACGAGTTGTGGTTCAAGCTCATCCTGCGTGAGCTCGGCTCGACACGCGACTTGCTGCAGGAACTGCAGCCGGACGACGAACGTATCGTCATCGCCGTTCGCTCGCTGAGCCGTGCAACGGCGGTGTTCGAGCAGGCCAATCTGCATTTCAAGCTGATGGAGACCATGACGGCGCGCGATTTTCTGGAGTTCCGCGGCCGTCTGGCGCCTGCCAGCGGCTTCCAGTCCGCTCAGCTGCGCGAGATCGAGGTGTTGCTGGGTCTGGAGGATTCCGACCGTCTCGCCACCGGGCAGGGCTACTCTTTCAAGGATGCCCTCAGGCTGCCCGATGGCGCCCTTTCGACATCGGCGCGCCGTCTCGAGGCGCGGATCGCAGGTGGTCCCAGCCTCAAACAAAGCCTGTACGCGTGGTTGGAACGTCTGCCGATCGCTGGATCGACCGATCCGGCGGTCGCCGAGCGGTTCGCGCAGCGCTATCTCGATGCCCTGCGTGCTGAAGGCCGCTGGCGCCTGAAGTTGGCGCAGGACAACGGGACGGCGCCGCAGGCCATCGATCAGCAACGCTCGCGATTGGCACTTGAAGACGCGCATGCGGCGGCCTTCCTGCGTGCAGAGGAAGATCCGTCGGCGCCGGCACACGTGCGTGCGCAGCGCCGTGGGGTGCGCACGGCCATGATCTTCGTGGAAAGCTATCGCGAGCTGCCGCAGATGGCCTGGCCACGCGAGCTACTCGAAGGCGTGATCGCGCTGGAACAGGCCATGCTGATCTGGCGCCAGCGGCATGCGCGGATGGTGGAGCGCTTCATCGGTCACCGTGCAGGTACCGGTGGATCGCCCGGGGTCGCTTACCTGGACCAGACCGCGCTGCAGTATCGCGTGTTTTCCGACCTGTGGACCGTGCGTTCGCTGCTGTTGCGCAAGGACTGCCTACCGTCGCTGGATGCTGTCCGGCATGGCGAGGACGTCACCCAATGAGAGGCAAGCACATTGCCGTGCTGGGCGGCAGTATCGCGGGGTTGACGAGTGCGCTGGCGTTTGCGCGCAGTGGTGCCAGGGTGACATTGATCGAGCGGGACGCGGTTGATGCAGCGCGTGTTGCAGAGACTGCCTGTGAGGCGTCGGTCAGCGACGGATGGCGTAAGGGTGTGCCGCACGCCAGGCATACGCACGCGCTGGCCGCGCTCGGGCGGCGGACGCTGCGGGAGCGTGCGCCGGACGTGTGGAGCGCATTGATCGCCGCAGGCGCCATCGAAATGCCCTTCGGTGCGCAGTTACAGGGCCTTGCCGCCACTCCGCGTTGCGACGATCCGGACCTGTTCGGGTTGTCGGTGCGTCGGGCCTTCGTCGAGACGGTGTTGCGGCCGATCGTGCTGGTCGAGCCAAACGTCACCGTGCTCGCGCAGACCGCGGTAAGCGGGCTGCTTGTTGAAGGGGAGGGGGCTGCGATGGTGCACGGCGTGCAGACCGCCAACGGCGAGGTGCGCGCGGATCTGACCATCGATGCGCTTGGCCGCAGGTCCGCGCTTTGCAAGTGGCTGCACGCCGCAGGTGCTGCAACGCCTTCGGAAACAGTTGAGAACTGCGGGCTGGCCTACTACACCCGCTGGTACCGCCTGATCCGTCGACCGGCGGTTCGCCTGGATGCAGGATTCTCGGCAGGTGGGTATGCCGCCACAAGCGGGTGCATCGTCTGTCCTGCGGACAATGGCTACGCGTCGATCACCCTGATGGTGCCGCAAGCCGACAAGGCGCTGCATGCGTTCGATGCGCCAGAGCTGTTCACCGCTGCGGCGCGGCAACACGCCGGCATCGCAGCGTGGCTGCAGCCTGGCGTCTGCGAGCCGGTATCGGACGTGCTGCGCTGGCCTGTCTGCGAGAACCGCTTTCGACACTTCATGGCCGATGGGCAGCCGATGGTGCTGGGTGTGGTCGCCGTTGGCGATGCGTTGTGCACGACCAATCCCACCTATACCCGCGGCATGTCGTTGGCGATGCGTCATGCGTTCGCGCTTGCCGATCTAGTGCAGCAAGACGGCTTGGACGATCCGCATCGCTTCGCGGCGCAGGCCGATGCTCTCGTGCAACAGTGGATTCGGCCGTGGCACGACGACAGCGTCCTGCAGGACCGTGCGCGCAGCGCGCTGTGGGCCGGTGCCCCATCCCCGCCGACGCCGCCGCAGGGGCAGATCACGCTACAGCAGATTGCCGCCGCTGCGCGCCATGACGCAGTGGTCTGGCAGGCACTGGCGCGCCGCACAGGGATGCTGGACCCACCCGATGCGATCTTTGCGCGTGCCAATGTGCTGGCGCGCGTGCGCGCATTGGGCGTGCAGCCCATGCCGCCATCGCAACCTGGCCGAGACGCACTGCTACAGCTCATCGACCGGCACCGCTCCGCCAACTGTGTCCACCCGCCTGCCTGATGACCGGGTCACCTGGAGTTCTTCATGCAACAAGCAACCTGGGGTCTGGACCGCAGTCCAAGCCCGTTTCGGAGCCACTTTGCGTTGGATCCCGACGTGCGCTGTCTCAATCACGGCATGTTGGGCGCCTGTCCAGTCATGGTCCTGCAACGGCAAGCCGAGCTGCGCGCGCGCATGGAACGTCAACCCGCGGCGTTTGTCCTGCGCGAACTTCCGCTGTTGCTGGACGAGGCTCGCCAGGCCCTGTGCGAGGTGATCGGCGCCGATCCCGAGGATCTGGCTCTTGTCCCCAATGTCACCACTGCGTTGAGCGCGGTGCTGCGCTCGCGTGTCTTCGTGCCGGGCGATGAGATCCTCACCACCGATCACGCCTATCTGTCCTGTGCCAATCTGCTGGATTTCATTGCGCGTTCCACCGGGGCCGTGGTGGTGGTTGCCAGGGTACAGGTGCCTGTCAGCCATCCCGATGAGATCCTCGATGCGGTGCTCGGCCGCGTGACCGCGCGGACACGCTTGGCGGTGCTGGACCACGTCAGCAGCCCCACCGCCATCGTGTTCCCGATCGCAGCACTGGTGCAGCGCCTGGATGCGATGGGCGTCGACACGCTGGTGGACGGTGCGCATGCACCGGGCATGCTGGCGCTGGATCTTCGCGCCATTGGGGCGGCCTACTACGCAGGGGATTGCCACAAATGGCTGTGCAGCCCGCGCGGCGCGGGTTTCCTGCATGTGCGAGGCGATCGCCAGCAGGGCCTGCATCCGGCAGTGATCAGTCGCGGTTACGGCGATACGGCGACACGTCGGCCGCGTCTGCATCTCGAATTCGACTGGCTGGGCACTTCGGATCCGACCGCGCTGCTCTGCATTCCCGCAGCGCTGCAGTTTCTGGCTGGGCTGCTGCCTGGTGGACTGGACGCGTTGTACGCACGCAACCACGCATTGGCCACCCGCGCAGCTGCGCGTCTTGCACAGTCGTTGCCGTTGATGCGCGTGGCGCCGGAGACGATGGTAGGCAGCATGGTGGCGTTGCTGATGGAGTGCCAAGCTCCGACGATCACCGCCGCCCAACTGCAGGATCGGCTGTACGACGCGCACGCGATCGATGTCGCCGTTGCCGCCTGGGCAACGCCAGCGGGGCAGTTGGTCCGCATATCGGCGCAGGCGTACAACACGCTGGACGACTATGCCCGGCTGGGCGAGGCCTTGGCTCACTGCCTTGCGGCACCAAGCGATGCCGAGACGCAAGGAGTGTTGGCATGAGCGTTCCCTGCTTCGAGAACAAGCATGTCGTGATCACCGGTGGCGCAGGCGGAATCGGTAGCGAGCTGATCAAGGTCTTTGCGCAGGCGGGGTGCAAGGTGACCTTCACCTATCGGCCGGGCGAAGACAGTCGCTTGCGCGCAGGCGCGCTGGTAAAGGCGAATGGCGCCGATCGAGTGGTTGCACGGGTCCTGGATGTTGGCGATCGCGATAGCCACGCCCATTTCATGCAGGCCCTGACCGAGCCTGTCGACATCGTCATCCATAACGCAGGTGTCGGCACCAAGACCGTGGAGCGTGCAGCGGCAAGCCACAAGGAACAGGACGAGGTGTTCTTCCGCGTCAATACGCTCGGGCCGTTGTGGTTGAGCGAAGATCTGATTCCCGGCATGCAGGCGCGCGGGCACGGGAAGATCCTGTTTATGAGTTCGGTGGATGGCGGCATCACACATTTCCCGCGCTTCCGTGCGGCCGACGGCATGAGCAAGGCGGCGGTGGCGTTCCTGGGCCGGCAGTTGGCTGCCACCTACGCGTGTACCGGCATCGATGTCTTCACCGTCTGTCCAGGCGCGACCGATACGCCGATGTTCCAGGCCAGTACCTTGAACGCGCTGTCGTCCGAGCAGAGGCAGGCGCTCGAAGCCTCGCTGCCGGGGGGGCGGTTGATCCATCCGCGCGAGATCGCCGATCTCTGCTTCTACCTCTGTCGCGAGGAGGCGCGCATCCTGCGTGGCGCGGTCATCGATGCATCGCTCGGCCTGGGTGTCTGCCCGGCCGTCATGGGATAAGGACCGCACGCATGCCTGTACCGTCGAACAGTTTCTGGGAGCAGTGGCTCATCGCGCATCGTGCCAAGCCCGAGGCCTGCGTGACCTACTCGTTGTCGCCCTCGCCGCCGTTGCAGCCGTTCCTGTCGCAACTGGATCCAGCGTCGTCGCTGGACTGGACAGGCGAGGACTATCAGGGCTTGCCCAGCTTGCGCGAGCGGGTGCTTGAGCAGTACGGCTATCGTCCGAGCTGCGATGTGGACGATGTGCTGATCACCGCCGGTGCGCAGGAGGCCAATTACCTTGTGCTGACGCAGCTGTTGCGTGCGGGCGATGAGTTCGTCATCGACGCACCGGGCTGGCAGCAGCCACTCGTCCTTGCCGAGCAGATCGGCGCGGTCGCCAAGCGTGTGCAGCGGACGGAAGCATCTGGCTGGGCGCTGGACATCGCGCAGCTCGAATCGCTGGTGAGTCCGAAGACCAAACTCATCTTCCTGTGCAACCCGAACAATCCCACCGGGCGGGTGGAAGATGCGCAGACGGTGCAACGCATCATCGCCGCCGCAGACCGGGTCGGTGCGTACATTGTGTCCGACGAGGTCTATCGTGGACTGGAGTGGACCGGGCAGGACACTCCGCGTATCGCAACGCTGTACGCGCGCGGCATCAGTACCGGTAGCGTCTCCAAACTGCTTGGTTTGCAGGGCTTGCGTACCGGGTGGATGGTGACGCGCGACCGCGCGCTGCTGAACGCGGCGATGGTGTTGCGCGAGAACACCAGCGAGATCATGAACGTGCTGGGGGAGCGCATCGCCGAAATTGCGCTACGACCGGAATACTTCGGGCCGGCGGTGGCGCACTCGCGTGCTGTCGGGCAAGAACGAATCGCGTTGCTGGATCGTTTTGTCTCCGGGCAGCCCGCGTTGACATGGACGTCGCCGCAAGCCGGGCTGCTGGGACTTGCACGCTTGCATTTGCCGATCGGTGCCGATGATTTCAGCAGGCAACTGCTGGCGCCGCCATACAACACGTTCGTGATGTCCGGTGGTGCGTATGCCTGCCCGCAGCATATGCGTCTTGGAGCCGGTGGGGTGTCGCTGCCGGAATTGGAGCTGGGGCTTGCGCGGATGGCGCAGTTATTGGCGTCTATTGCGCAGGACGAGCGATAGACCAGCGAACGCGCGTTCGTCAGCGCGGGTGCGCCTATTGCACGCATCAGAGGTCTGATATCGGATAAACCGTGACGTGTTCGATGTCCGTTTCCTCGTGGCGAGGGCGGGCCATGTCGACCCCGTCTCGATTTGCAGATGCGCCGCCTGGCACATCTTGGGCGTACATTCCGGGCCGGCCTTACTGGCGACATGCAAGGCCGGCGACTTGCTTAGCCGGCCTCATGGTCTAACCATTTGTTATCGAAGCGGTGAGCACATTCCCCGAATGGCGATCGGACGGACGGGGAAGGTGCGCAAAACCGTGGTGCGGGAGTGAGTGGTCTATCTCATCCCCGGCACTCGCCACGCCCAACCGACGATTGCGCGATCGTCAGGGCAGTTGTGGTTGGAATATCTGCCGGCTCAGAACTCCTGCCAGTCGGCACTGTTGCTTGAGACGCTTGCCACTGCCGCCTGCCTGGCCGGACGCTTGACCGCGGCCATGGCGAGCTCGCGCTTGGGCGGGGCCGCTGGCTTGCTTTTGGGCTGCAGCACGGCGGGCGCAGCTGGGCGGATGGCGGCCGGCCGCTCGGCTTGTATCTTGAAGATCGACACCGCCTGGGTGAGTTCGCCGGCCTGTTCTTCCATCGAACGTGCGGCAGCAGTGGCTTCTTCCACCAGCGCGGCGTTTTGCTGGGTGGTTTCGTCCATCTGGGTGACGGTGAGGTTGACCTGTTCGATGCCCGCCGACTGTTCCTGCGAGGCCGCGGAGATCTCGCCCATGATGTCGGTGACGCGCTGCACGCTGGCAACGATTTCCGCCATGGTGGTGCCGGCGGTGTGCACCAGGGTGGAACCTTCTGCCACCCGCTGTACCGAATCGTCGATCAGGCTCTTGATCTCCTTGGCGGCCGCGGTGGAGCGCTGCGCCAGTGTGCGCACCTCGGAGGCGACAACGGCAAAGCCGCGGCCCTGTTCGCCGGCGCGCGCCGCTTCCACCGCGGCGTTGAGTGCCAGGATGTTGGTCTGGAACGAGATGCCGTCGATGACGCTGATGATGTCGGCGATCTTCTTGGACGAGGCCTCGATACCGCTCATGGTGCCGACGACCTTGCTGACGACGTCGCCACCTTGCGAGGCGACGCTGGCAGCGCCGATCGCCAGTTGATTGGCTTGGCGGGCGTGCTCGGCATTCTGGCGCACGGTGGAAGTGAGTTCTTCCATCGACGCTGCGGTTTCTTCCAGATTGGCAGCCTGCTGTTCGGTGCGCTGCGACAGGTCCTGATTGCCGGCGGCGATTTCGCTGGCGGCCGCGTTGATCGACACCGCCGAGTGCTGGATGCGCCCGACGATTTCGGCCAGCTGCGTGGCGGTGGCATTGGCATCGTCGCGCATCTGCGCGAACACGCCCCTGAAATCGCCGCTCATGCGTGCGGTCAGGTCGCCTGCAGCGATGGATCGCAGCAGCGAGGACAGCGATTGCAGGTTGCCGTCTGCGGTGGACATCAACTGGTTGAGGCTGTCGACCATGATGTGGAAGTCGTACTGGAAGCGGCCGGCATCGCCACGCGCGCTGAAGTCGCCATTGGCGGCGGACTGCGCAAGTTGCTTGATTTCCGCGTTCATCGCCGACAGGTTGGCCTTGACCTCGTTCATGGTCTGCGTAAGCACGGCTTTTTCGCCGGGCAATGCGTCCATGCTCACGCTCAGATCGCCAATGGCATAGCGCCCCATGATGCGGGCGAGCGTGGTCTGCACCTCAAGATGCGAGGCGACCAGCGCGTTGGTGTCCTGTGCCATGCGGCCGTACTCGCCGGGAAACGCATCGGCGTCGATTCGGAAGCTGGTCTGTCCTTGATCATGGCGCTTGGCCATGTCGGTCTGCGCGTGCAGCAACGACTGCAACTGCGTCTGCATGCCGCTCATGGCACGTAGCAGGCGACCGGTTTCATCTTGCGCGTCGGACTGCACCTGGTTGTCCAGTTGGCCCTTGGCAATGGCTTCGGCGGCCTTGGTGGCGCGGGCGAGCGGGTGGGTGAGGCTGCGGGTGATCAGCCAGGCAAGCAGGGCGCTGATGGTGACCACGGCCACGCCGCCGATAAACAACAGCCACTTGGCGCGGGTCAGCGACTGCACAGCGTCGGCGTAAGCTTGCTGGCTCTGCTCTTCCTGCCGGCTGACCAGCTGGCGGATCTTGTCCTGCCATGCGGCGTTGGCCTGACGCCCCGCCTCGTTGAGCAGTGCCTGCGCGGCTGCGTTTTCATCTTTGGCCGCCAGTGCCATGACCTCATCATTGATCTTGCCGGAAACCAGGCGCTGCGCATCCATTTCCTTGCGAATCTTGCGGCCTTCTTCCGAGGTGGGCAGCGTATCGAGCTTTTCGCGCAGTTCCTTGTAGCGCTGGCGTTGCGCCTTGATCGCTTCCAACGCCTGCGTGTTGAGCGCTTCGCTGGTGGCCATGGCGTAGGTGCTCAAGGCGATCATGATCGACGAGTTGGCGTCCAGCATCCCGTTGCCCATCTGGATCTTGGCCATACGATCCAGCACGATGAAATCCAGCTGCTTCCTGGCGCTGGCCATCGAGCTCAGCCCGGTCGCGACCAGCAAGCCGGAAAGCACGATCAGCAGGCCGAAGGCGGCGACCGACGGAATAACGTTGAAGTAGGGCGGTCATGCGGCAATCCCGGAATCGAAGTGGATGGGCGCCGTCCGGTCAGCCGCGTGAAGAACGCATGAAGGTGGGGCAGCATCGGGATAACGATAGGAAATCGGCAAACTTGACCGCCCGCAGTACCGCTCGGATTTAGGCCCGAGTTGTGAACGTCGCCGTTCAGACCCCAGCGCCGGAAAGCGCTGCATGAGGACGTCAAACCATGGCAGAGGCTGCTTTCTGTGCCGTCATTGCTGACCTCTGCTGCCCATTCCGTTGCAGTTGTCGGGTCTGCTGCCTGCAAGCTACCCGTGCGACAGCCGCGCATGGAGGACTGCAATCAGGAATGGCGTGCCGCCGTCGACGCGCCGGGCGATCGGCTGGCCGCGCTGCGCCAGGCGCGCTGCTGAAGCCGATGCTGATGTCGCATCCGGTTCCACTTGTCTCGCCGAACGCCTGATACGAACCGTCTTCCTGGATCGTCGTCCTTACACAGAGCAGGGCTGTCGCCGCGGTGGAACGACCGACGGATGAGCGCATGCCGGAACACCCAAGGCATGCAAAGCCACGTCTCGCGGGCACTGTGCCCGGGTAGATTTGCGATAGGCGCGCCATCGCGTGTCTTGTTGTCCTGCTACATGTCAGCACCAGACGCGGCGCGGCGAAGTCTCCGAATGACTGCCGGTTGGCCCGAACGATGGAAATTCAGCATCACCGCTCAGGGTTCTTTGCTGGAACTGGAGCCGATGCGGCGCGCTTCCGCGATCTGACGCGAAAGCCGGCAAGGCGCCGTGCGGCGAACCATTCGCCGTCGACCATGAACGCTTGTCGCATGCTTCCACGTTCTTCGACGCCAGCCGGGACGGCGCCAGTGCGTGTGCGGTGCTTGCATCACCATCCGTTGCTGCGGGGCAGGACTCTTCGCCATTGGAAAAGCTAAGATCGAAACTTGTGCAAAGTCGGAAGTCGCCAATGATCGATCGTCGTACCTTTCTTGCCACGGGTGTGGTGGCCGCTGCCGCCAGTTTCGGCGCGTCGGCAGCGGGCATCGCGCCGGCGCCGCGCGCCAGCGGACCGGCGCCGTGGGGTGCGGTGCCCAGCCCGCGACAGCTGCGTTGGCATCGGTGGGAGCAATACGCCTTCGTGCATTTTGCGATGAATACCTTCACCGACAAGGAATGGGGCTACGGCGACGAGGATCCGCGCAAATTCGATCCCAGCGATTTTTCAGCCGATCAGATCGTCGCCGCTGCCAAGGCCGGCAATCTGAAAGGGCTGATTTTCACCGCCAAGCACCACGATGGATTCTGCCTGTGGCCGACACGCCTGACCGAGCATTGCATCCGCAATTCGCCCTACAAAAACGGCAAGGGTGACATCGTCGGCGAGATGGCCGCGGCATGCCGACGCGCGGGCCTGGCCTTCGGCATCTATCTCTCCCCCTGGGATCGCAACCACGCCGAATATGGCCGCCCCGGCTATCTGGACTATTTCCGCAAACAGATCGTCGAACTCTGCACGGGCTACGGCGACCTGTTCGAGTTCTGGTTCGACGGCGCCAATGGCGGCGACGGCTATTACGGTGGCGCGCGCGAATCGCGCAAGATCGATGCGCCTGCGTACTACAACTGGCCGCGGATGATCGAGCTGGTGCATCGGCATCAGCCGATGGCATGTACCTTCGATCCGCTCGGCGCCGATATCCGGTGGGGCGGCAACGAAGACGGCATCGCTGGCGATCCGTCCTGGCCGACCATGCCCAATGCGCCGTACACCCAGGAAAACGGCAATTCCGGCGTGCGCGGGGGAGCGCTGTGGTGGCCGGCCGAAACCAATACGTCGATCCGTCCGGGCTGGTTCTATCACGCTGACGAAGACGGCAAGGTGCGCAGCCCGGAGAATCTGGTGCGCTACTTCGACACCTCGGTGGCGCGCGGTACCAACATGAACCTCAATCTGCCGCCCGACCGACGCGGCCGCATCCCCGACCACGACGTGGCGGTGCTGCAGAGTTTCGGCGATGCGATACGCGCCAGTTTCGCCATCGACCTGGCCAAGGGCGCCAAGGCCAGTGCCAGTGCGTCGCGCGGTGTCGGGTTCGAGCCGGCGCGCGTGCTCGATCGCCAGCCGGACAGCTACTGGTCTACGCCGGATGAGATCACCACGCCGACGCTGACGCTGGAACTGTCGACGGCGCACAGCTTCGACCTGATCCGGTTGCGCGAATACCTGCCGCTGGGCGTGCGCGTTACCCGCTTCGCGGTCGAAGCCGAGTTCGATGGGCAATGGCGGCGGTTGGCCGAGGCGCAGTGCATCGGTGCACAGCGGATCGTGCGCCTGGAGCGCCCGATCGCCGCACGCCGGGTGCGCCTGGTCGTGCTCGAGGCACCGGTCTGCCCGGCGATCAGCGAATTCGCCCTGTTCCGCGCCGTTGCGCCTGTGCCGGTCGCGCGCCCGGTGGCGAATGCGCCGGACGTGCTGTCCACCGCCGGCTGGCGCATCGTCGAGGCGAGCGCGCCAGGGGCGGAGAAGTTGCTCGACGACGATGCCAGCACGATCTGGATCACGCCCGCACCGACGCCGGGCCATCCCGTGCAGGCGACCATCGACCTCGGCGCGTCGCGTCAGGTTGCCGGGTTCAGCCTCACGCCCTCGCGCGCAGTGATGACCGGTGCGGCGCCGCCGAAGGGCTATCGCGCCGAAACCAGCGAAGATGGCCAGCACTGGCAGCCGGCCGGCGCCGGCGAGCTCTCCAACATCGCCTATGCGCTCTCGACCCAGAGGCTGAATTTCCCCGAGGTCCGCCAGATCCGCTATCTGCGGCTGTCGTTCGCGGAGACGGCGGTGCCCGCCGAGCGGCTGGCGATTGCAGGGATCGGTGCGTTCTCACGCTTGCGATGAGAGCGTGCACTCCCGCGCGGCCGTGCGCCGCGTGGGAGGGTATCGCTGGGTGGCGACAGTTTCGCGCGTCGAACACGTCAAGCGACGCGATGGAGAGGGCGCTGGCCGCAGTCGCACCATGTGGCGAACCTGAATCGTCAACCTGGCTTGCACGCCGTCGTTCCAGATGAGGCGCTATGGTGCGCGGCGCATGACGCAGGCGACCTGGTTGGATATGGAACAGAAACAACACGAGTGGATGCAGGCGGTGACCGAGGCGCTCAGCGATCTGCTGGCCGCGCGCGTGACCCAGTCCACGCTGCTGGAGGCGATGCTGGTCTCGCATCCGGATCCGGTGACGCTTAGAAAGGCGTGGGATGAGTTGTCGTCCCAGCGCATCGCCTATGTGGCGCAGAACAAAGCGCTGGCCGACGACCCGCGCCCGATGGATGCCCAGACACTGGAGCAGTTCCGCGCGTGGGAAGACAAGTTCAACCGCTATTTTCCGCGCGACCCGGCTGCCGGAAGTGCGCAGACCTGAGGCTGCCGATGTGACGCGGACGTAGGGGGCCGACCTGTCAGGGCTGCCGACGATGTGCGCGCCGTGGCCAAAGCCCGCATGCGATCTTTCTAGCCCGGGATCACCTGCTCGATCGTCGCCGCCAGCAAACCTACCGATGGACGGCCCTCGACGCGCGTATGGCGCCGCTACGCTGCCGAGGCCACTACTGGCCCCGGTCACGCAGCACGTTCGGTTGCCGTACGCGGCGATTGGGCTTCAAGTCACCGACGCGCGCGCTCGCATGGGCTCGGCAGGCAGGCGCAACGTGGATGCGGTCAGCCCAGGCGCAGTTGCCTGCAGCACGATGTCGCCACTGCTGCGCGTGGTTTGCAGCAGCGCCGCACACAAGCCGTTGAACGCCTTGCGCCGCGGCGCCTTGTCGTCTTCGTGGCTGCTGGGATCGCCATTGCCGACACCAATCAGTTGCGCGGGTCCGCGCAGCGTAAATTGCACCAGGTTGTCGGCAGTCGGTACCAGGCGGCCTTGCGCATCGAGGATTTCCACCTTCACCACGGCCACATCTTCGGCATCGGCACGTAGCGCGTTGCGGTCGCAGCTCAAGCGAATCGCCGCCGGCGTGCCCGTGGTTTCGCGGCGCTCGCTGAGGAGCAGTTTGCCGCCGCGATAGCCGCGCGCTTCGATCATGCCGGGCGCATAGGCCACGCGCCATTCGACATGGCCGTAGGCCGGCACCTGCTGCAGGCCCTGGCTGACACCATTGACCAGCAGTTCCACCGCCTCGAGATTGCTATGGCACCAGACCGCGATGTGGCCGTTGTCGTCGGGCTGCAGCACGCCGTCCCAGTTCCAGTGCGGGAACAGATGCAGGACCGGTTCGCTGGTCCATTGCGCGCGGTAGTACCAGTAATTGTCTTTCGGAAAGCCGCAGCTATCGAGCACGCCGAATTGCGAAGCCACATTCGGCCAGCGGTTGTAGGGCGTGGGCTCGCCGCGATAGTCGAAGCCGGTCCAGATGAAGCCGCCGGCGATATACGGGCGTTGCGCGACATAGCTCCACCAGGCTTCGGCGGTGCTGGCCCACCAGGGATGGTCCAGGTCGTAGGCGCGGGTATAGCCGCGTTGCTCGTCGCGCTGATAGTTGCCGCGCACCGACACGGTGCTGCCGGTTTCGCTGCCGTAGATCGGGATGTGGGGGTATTGCGCATGGAAGCCATCCATCTGGCTGGTGCGGTAGTTGAAGCCGACCACATCCACCACCTGGCCCACGCCGTCACCGAAACCTTTGTCCATGGCGAAGGTGGTGGGGCGGGTGGGATCGAGCTGGCGCACGCGTTGTTGCATGCGGGTCACGATGCGTGCACCGCGCTCGGTCACTTGCTGCGGTTCCTCGTTGCCGAGCGACCACAGGATGACGCTGGGATGATTGCGGCCACGCCGTACCATCGTTTCCAGCTCGCCCATGGCCTCAGGATCGGTGGACATGCGGCGGGTTTCTTCGATCACCAACATGCCCAATCGGTCGCACAGCGCGAGCAATGCCGGGGTGGCCGGATTGTGCGAGCTGCGGTAGGCGTTGCAGCCCATCGACTTGAGCTGGCGCAGGCGCCATTCGTGCAGCGCATCCGGGATGGCGGTGCCCACACCTGCGTGATCCTGATGATTGTTGGTGCCGTGCAACTTGAGCGGTGCGCCGTTCAACAGGAAGCCGCGCTGTGCGTCGAAGGCGATGCTGCGCACGCCAAACGGCGTGACCAGCGCATCGACTGCAGTGCCATCGCTGTGCACGCTGCTGGTCAGGCTGTAGAGCTGGGGCGTGTCGATCGACCAAAGCGCGGCCGGCCCGAGCGGCAAGGTCTGTTCGACCACCTGCAGCTGTCCGGGTGCGACAGTGACCACTGCGCTGGCCGCTTGCGCCACGGTGCGTCCATCCGGTGCGGTGATACGCGTCTGCACAATGCACTGGCGTGGCGTGGCGCCGTCGTTGCGCACTTCGGTGGAGAGTTGCGCAGTGGCATTGCCATCCTGAACGGTGCTGCGCACGAACACCCCGTCTTGCGGGATGTGGAGCGGGGCGGTCTTCTGCAGCCACACATGCCGGTAGATGCCGGCGCCTTCGTAGAACCAGCCTTCGCCCAGCGTGGCATCCACGCGGATGGCGATGATGTTGGGCTTGCCGTACTCGAGCACGTCGCTGAGGTCGACTTCGAAGCCGCAATAGCCGCTGGCATTGCGGCCGACGATGTGCCCATTGCAGAACACGATGCACTCACGGAACACGCCATCGAACACCAGGGCGATGCGCTTGCCCAGATCGCTTGCCGGAATCTGCAATATGCGCCGATACCAGCCCACGCTGTTCTCCGGAAAGCTCGTGCCCAGCGGCTGGTAGCCGTGCGCAGCAGCCGGGTCTTCCTCGGTGATGGAGGCCGAGATCGGCTCCTGCCGAAACGGCAGGCCAACGGCCCAATCGTGGGGGAGATCCACCTGCTGCCAGTCACTGTCGTCGAACGCCAGTTGCGCGGCAGTGGCGGTGTCCTTGCCGGCCTTGGCGAAGGTGCGTTGGAACGTGCCGAACTCGAAATCGCGCGCAGCATCGCTGGCATGGCCCAGGTGGAAGCGCCAACCGAAGTCGAACAGCAGACGCTCACGCGGTGCCAGCGCTGCATCGCCCAGCGTTGATGCTGAGATGGCGTGTTTGGTCGCAGCCGGTGCAGCCGTAGCGCCGGCCGACGCCAGTGCGCCGGCTGCGCCCACCGGCAGTGCGGCGCTCACCCCACTGGCCAGCATGCCGCGCAGCAACTCACGCCGATTGATGCCGCTCATGGTTGTGTCCTTTTGCCGGCTGCTGCGGAACCATCTGGTGTACTGGCAGCATGTTGGCTTGCGTTGGGCTTACTTGAGGCAGGCACGCCGGTATACGGGTGGCGCATGAAGTCGATCGCCGGCAGCACCTCGTTGCCGTGCTTGAAGTCGAAGAAGCTGGCGTTTTCCCACGACGAGCCGGTGCCCCAGCGCGTTTTGCAACGGCTGCTGGTCCATGCCGGCTCCCAATACACCACGCCCGCCCCGCCGGCATCGATGACCAGTTGGGTGAGGTCCACCATGTAGCGTGCCTGGCCTTGCGGCGTGGCCGGGTAGCCGGCAATCAGCGAGTCTTCGCCGAGCAGGTTGTGCGAGGTGTCGCCTGCGTCCAGCGTCCACGGGTATGCAGTTTCCACCACCACGACATCGGCGTCATAACGGCCGCGCAGACGCCTGATGGTCTTGCCCAGTTCGGCCATCGATTGCGTGGACCACTTGCGGTAGTAGCTGATGCCGATCAGATCGAAATCGGTGACGCCGGCCTTGGTGGCGTCGGCGAACCACGGCTGCACATTTTCCGGTTGGGCGATATGCAGCATCACCCGCGGCTTGATCGTCGAGCGCGCGCCCATGTCGCGCACCGCCTTGATGCCGGCGTTGAACAGCTTGGCGTTGCGCTGCCAATCGATCGGGCGCTTCTTGTCCCAGGGCGTGCTGTCCATCAGGTCGGAATTGCTTTCGTTGCCCACTTGCACGAGCTCGGGCATCAAGCCGGCGCGGTCGAGCGCACTGAGCGTGTCGTAGGTGAAGCCATACAGCGTACGTGCCAGCTCGTCGGTGTCGGTGATGCTGGCCCAGGCCTTGGGAATCAGTTGCTTTTCGCCGTCGGCCCAATCGTCGGAGTAGTGCAGATCCAGCAGCACCTGCATGCCGTGCGCGCGTGCACGCGCAATGGTTTTCTTCACGTCCGACAGGTCGCTGTACTTGGTCCAGCGCGCATCGTTCCACAAGCGCACGCGCACCAGATTGGCGCCGTGTGCGTGGAACAGTTCGAACGGATCGGTGACCACGCCGTTCTCGCGGTATTGCACGCCGCACTCTTCCATCTCGTTGACGTAGGACAGGTCCGCGCCGAGATACAACGTGGCGGGAGCCGGGGCGGCGTGTGCGAAGGTGGAAATGGCCAGCGCCAGGAGCGCGGGCGTCCAGAGACGGCGGGGTGAGCGCATGCAATTCCTCGACAGAGACAACGTGGAGCGGGCGACAGCATGCCGCAGGCGGCCGTGCTGCCGCCGTGCGCAGTCCAATCGTGGCGTGCAGACTGGACTGCGCACAATGGCTGCGGTGTCATGCAGGTGTGCAGCCATCAGATCGGCTGCACAGCAGCCTGTGCAGCCGATCGGGCGATGCTCAGAACTTGTAGGTGGCTTCCAGCTGGTAACGACGACCGAACAGCTGGTAGCCGCCATCGTCCTGATTGGCCAGGCGATTGGGCTTGTTGTCGGTGTAGGCGCGCAGCGGCTCGTTGGTGAGATTGCTGGCCTGGAAACGGAAGCCGAGCTGCTTGCTGTATTGCCAGTTCAAGCTCAGATCCACCGTGCCTTCGCTTTGCAGGCGCGCCAGCCGTGCGGCATTCCAGCCGTACACCACCGTGTAGGGGCTGTGGTACTTGTAGCCCACGCGCGCTTCGAAGGAGCCGGTGCTGTACCACAGGTCGAAGGTGCCGGTCTTGCGTGCCAGCCCGCTCAACGGCAACGGGTTGTCTTCCAGCGAGAATTCCTTGAGGTTGGAATCCACCAGCGAATAGTTCGAGTAGACGCCGAAGTTTTCCATGTGCGGGATGAAGTAGAACGGCGTCTGGAAGGTGAGCTCCACGCCATTGATGTAGCCGCCACCGCCATTGAACGGCGCGCTGACCAGGTAATCCAGGCCGTTGATCGTTTCGCGGTCGGTACGGTAGCCGATGCTCGAATCCACTTCCTTGCGATACACGGCCAGTGCGGCGAGCGCTTCGGTATGGAAGTACCACTCGTAGGAAACATCGACCTGGGTGGCCTTGAACGGGTCCAGCTGCGGATTGCCGCCGCTGCCGGTGAGCTGGCCAACGGTCACGCTGGGGTCGTCCAGGCGACGGCCGGTGCGCAGCTCGTCCAGCGGCGGACGCGCGATGACCTTGGCCACCGCAAAGCGCAGGATGCGCTGGTCGTCGATCAGGAAATTGAGCGTGGCGCTGGGCAGGACGTCGGTATATTCCTTGCTGCCGGTGCTGGGCTGGATGGTGCTGCCGACCGAATCGAAACCCTCGCTGGTGGTCTTGGTGTTGATCAGGCGCACGCCGACATTGCCGGTGACATCGGTGCCGAACAGCTGCGAGCTGAAGACCGCCTTGGCGAAGGCTTCGCGCACGTCTTCCTTGACGTTCCAATGGTCGAGCAGTTGTTCGTCGAGCGTGCTCGGATCGAACCCGCCAAAGCCGATGCGTGCGATCTCGGCCATGTTGCCGCCGGTCAGCGTGGGCACGTTCAAGTCGGGCATGTTGACCGGGTAGATCAGGTCCTGATACGCCGAGATCGGCTGGTCGTAGCCGGACTGGTTGCTGAGGAAGCGACGGTTCTGTTTTTCGCGACGTGCGGCGCGTGCGCCGAACTCCAGCGAGGTAAACGGGCCGGCATCCACGGCGCGGCTGGCATTGAGTGCCAGCGCAGCGATCTTGTCGCGCAGGGCCTGCGGCTCG
Source organism: Xanthomonas phaseoli pv. dieffenbachiae (assembly GCF_008639345.1). Classification (NCBI taxonomy): domain Bacteria; kingdom Pseudomonadati; phylum Pseudomonadota; class Gammaproteobacteria; order Lysobacterales; family Lysobacteraceae; genus Xanthomonas; species Xanthomonas phaseoli. The sequence goes on from NZ_CP041380.1 coordinate 1,380,791, forward strand.
GTCTGCCCGGCAATGCCGTATTCGGGCGTGTCCGAGCTGGTGCTGATGGTGGGGGTGACGCTGCGGCGGAAATCGAACGAGATGGTGTCCGGATTGCTGCCGAAACGTACCGCCTGCCAGGTGTTGTCGCGCTTGGCCTGCGAGAACGACAGGTCGCTGCCCAGGGTCCACACATCGCCGCTCCACTTGGCGTTCAAGCCGCCGGCGGTGAGTGTCTTGACCTCGTTGTAGTGGCTGACCACATGGTCGACCTGCAGGTTGGAATTGGCCAGCGTGCCGGCTACCACATCGCCATCGACGATGGTGTAGGACGAGCCCGGCGTGGTGTATGGATTGGTGCTGCCGGAGAAGGTGCTGAAGGCCAGCCCGTTGAACCAGTTCTGCAACTGGTCTTCGTCGATTTCGATGCGCGAATACAGCCCGTCGAATTTCAATTCGAAATTGCCCGAGCGCCACTGCACGGTGCCCATCGCGCCGGTGCGGGTCTGGTCGATCAGCTTGAGCTGGTCGGCCGCGCCCCATGGGGTCGGGTCCACGCTGCCGTCGCCATCCACGTCGCGCGAGGTGGTGGCATCGGTATAGCCCCAGCTGCCGATCGAGGAACTGGCGTTCTTCTGCTTCTGGTAGGTTGCGCCGAACGCCACCGCCAGGTTGTCGTTGAGCTTGTGCACCCAGCTGGCGCCGAAGCGGCTGCCCCACGGGCTGTAGCCGTCCACATCCTTGGCGTGGTCGTAGAACACCGGGCCGGCGGTGCCGACGAATCCCGGCCCGGTGTAATCGAGCGGGCTGATGGTGGAGATGTCCACGGTGGCGGCAAGACCGCCGGCGACCAGATCCGCAGACTGGGTCTTGTAGACCTTGACGGTGGAGACGATCTCGGTGGGGAAGACCTCCCAACGCACGGCGCGATTGGGTTCGGAGGAGGCGATTTCGCGCCCGTTGACGGTACCCATGGTCATGCGCGGGCCCAGGCCGCGTACGGTGGCCAGGCTCTCGTTGCCGCGGTCGCGGGTCCCGTTGACGCCGGGCAGCCGCACCAGCGCTTCGGCCACGGTGACGTTGGGCATCTGGCCCATGTTGTCGGCGGAGATCACTTCCACGACGTGATCGGACATCTGCTTGGCCTGCACCGCCTGATTCAGGCTTGCGCGCTGGCCGATCACGGTGATGTTGTCCAGCGCCACCGGCGTTTGGCCGTTGCCCGCAGCCGGGCTGGCGTCGCCTGCGGGTGGGGCGGCGGGGGCGCTGTCTTGTGCGTGCGCGCCGAACGCGGTCGCCAATACGCAAGCGATGGTGGTGCACAGGATGGCGCGCACTGGCGTGCGGCGCAGGCGCCGGCTGGCCGGATGGCCGTTATGGTGAACAGACATCGGTTGATCCCTCCCAGGACAAAGTGACCGAAGACGGTGGTAGCTGCTGGTGCGGCCAGCCGCGTGGAGCGGGTCTGGCGCATCCGCGCGGGTGTGGTCGGTGGTGCTGTGCTGCGTGATCAGTGTTGGTCGTTTTTTTGCGTGACGCCGGAAGCGCGCTGCGTCGCGCTGGCGTCCCCCTGTCTTGCATGTGTCCGCTTCAGGGTAGAAGCGCAAGCCATTCCATTCCAATGAAGCATTTTGCGGCAGCTATCTCGCCTTGGAATGCTGCGCTGCGGCACTCGCGCTTGCTTGGTCCCCGTCGAAGGTGCGGCGGTGATGCGGCACAGAGGCTGTGGCATGGGGGCGGATACTTGGCTGACTTGGGCTGATCCGATTGCCCGATGGTGTCGCCGCTTTTCCGACAGCGGCAGCCTCCAGATGGGCCGATGCAATCGACCCGGGGGCAGTGTGTCTGTCGTTGCGATCGCAGGCCGACGCACGGCCACTTCAGATGACCAGGTTCAATTCCCACCAACCGGCCAACGCGCCCGCGCGGGCAGGCGTGGCAGCGCAGGGAAGGCGCGCTGCACGCAGTCGCTGCGTTCGCAGGTCAGGCAGCCCGGGCCGATCGGTACTGCATCGTCGACCGCGTTCAGATCCCAGCCGCGCGCATACACCAGTTGATCGGCGTGGCGCAGGTCGCAGCCCATTGCCAGGGCAAACGTCTTGCGTGGGCGGCCATACCCGGGCGGGCCGCTGCTGACCTGGCGGGCCAGCCAGAAATAGCGCCGGCCGTCGGGCATGCGCGCAATCTGGGTGAGGATGCGGTCGGGCTGGTTGAACGCCTCGTACACGATCCACAGCGGACAGGCACCGCCGACATGCGAGAAATGGAAATCGGTGGCCGAGTGGCGCTTGGATACGTTGCCGGCGCGGTCCACCCGCATGAAGAAGATCGGCAAACCGGCTGCCCCGCGCCGCTGCAAGGTGCTGAGCCGGTGACACACCGCTTCGAAGCCCACGTCGAAGCGGTCGGCCAACCATTCGATGTCGTAGCGCGAGGTTTGCGCGCTGTGCAGGAACGCGCTGTACGGCATCACCAACGCGCCGGCGAAGTAGTTCGACAGACCGATGCGCGAGAGCGCGATGCGTTCGGCGTCTTCGAAACCGGCATCGGCAATGCGCGCGTCCAGCAGCGGCGCGCATTCCAGCAACGCCAGCTGCGCGGCCATCTGGAATGCCTGCTGCCCCGGCCGCAAGTGCGCCGGCAGCCACAGCACGCGCGCCTGCGCATCCATGCTGCGTTTGTCGTGGTGCAGGTCGGCGGCGTCCTGCACCAGCAGGCCATGACGATCGGCCAGCCGTTGGCGCAGCCGCAGCGGCAGATTTTCCGGGGTCAATCCGAGTTCGGCGTAAAGCGCTTCGGCGCGCTCGTCCAGCTCGGGCAGATAGTTGTGCGCGCGGTTGAAGTAGTCGCGCACCTGCTCGCCGGGCGATAGCGATGGGATTGCCGCGTGCTCGACCCCGACCTGCAGCTCCAGCGCAGCGTTGCGTTCGAGCAGCTGCTGATGGGCGCGGTGCAGGTCCAGCAGTGCCTGCGCTACCTGCGGCAGGTTGCCGGTGAGTGCGCGCAGCTCGGCCGGCAACAGCGTGTGGCCCAGGCTGCGCAGCGATTCGTCCAGCGGCTCGACCAGTGCGGCCGGGTCGTCCAGATCCAGCAGGCCGTCCAGGTCGCCCAGCGCGGTCTTGAGCCGCTGCTGGATGGCCAGGGTGAGCGGGCGCTGGTTGCGCTCGATCTGGTTGAGATAGCTCGGCGACAGTTCGAGCCGGCGCGCCAGCTCGGCCTGGGTCAGGCCATGGCGCTGGCGCAACCGCTGCAGGCGCAGCCCGAGCTGGTGGCGGAGTTGAGCATGCGACTGAGGCATTCGCAAGATTCGCAAGATTGTGTCGCAAGCTTAGCGCGATTAAGCATTTGTGGGCTGGGAATGGCGGGCGTCGATGCAAACAATGCGAAGCCATGGCCTGCGACGGCCCGATGTCCTTCTCAACAAGCGAGCCCTGCAATGCGCCAATCCGTCCCCCGCGTCTGCCTGTTGATCGATGGCGAGTTGGTGGTGTCCGCCAGCACGCAGTGGCAGGACGTCGTCAACCCGGCCGACCAATCGGTGCTGGCCCAGGTCCCGTTCGCCACCACCGCCGAAGTGGATGCCGCCGTGGCAGCGGCCAGCCGCGCCTTCGTGACCTGGCGCAAGACGCCGATCGGTACCCGCGCGCGTATTTTTCTCAAATACCAGCAGCTGATCCGCGAAAACATGCCCGAATTGGCTGCGCTGCTGAGCGCCGAGCAGGGCAAGACCCTGGCCGATGCCGAAGGCGATGTGTTCCGTGGCTTGGAAGTGGTGGAGCACGCCGCGGCCATCGGCAACCTGCAACTGGGCGAGCTGGCCAACAACGTCGCCAACGGCGTGGACACCTATAGCCTGCTGCAGCCGTTGGGCGTGTGCGCGGGCATCACCCCGTTCAATTTCCCGGCGATGATTCCGCTGTGGATGTTTCCGATGGCAATTGCCACTGGCAACACCTTCGTGCTCAAGCCCTCCGAGCAAGATCCGATGGTGACCATGCGGCTGGTGGAGCTTGCGCTGGAGGCCGGCATTCCCAAGGGCGTGCTCAACGTTGTGCACGGCGGCGAAGACGTGGTCAATGCGCTGTGCGATCACCCCGACATCAAGGCGTTGTCGTTCGTCGGTTCCACCAAGGTGGGCACGCACGTGTATCAACGTGCCTCGCTCGCCGGCAAACGCGTGCAATGCATGATGGGCGCCAAAAACCACGCCGTGGTGCTGCCGGACGCCAACCGCGAGCAGACGCTCAATGCGATGGTCGGTGCCGCATTCGGTGCTGCGGGGCAGCGCTGCATGGCCGCATCCACGCTGGTCTTGGTCGGTGAAGCGCGCGCGTGGATTCCGGAGTTGGTGAGCAAGGCCAAGAGCCTGAAAATCGGCGCCGGCAACGCCCCGGGCACCGAGGTCGGTCCGCTGATTTCCTGCGCTGCGCGCGAGCGGGTGGAAGGCTTGATCGCGTCCGGCGTGGAGCAGGGCGCCACGCTGGAACTGGACGGGCGAGCGCCGCAGGTGCCGGGGTTCGAGCAGGGCAACTTCGTCGGCCCGACCATCTTTTCCGGGGTCAAGCCGGGCATGCGCATCTACGACGAAGAAATCTTCGGACCGGTGCTGGTGATCCTGGAAGCGGCCACGCTGGACGAGGCCATCGCGCTGGTCAACGCCAATCCCAACGGTAACGGCACGGCGTTGTTCACCCAATCGGGCGCGGCAGCGCGGCGTTTCCAGGAAGACATCGATGTGGGCCAGGTCGGCATCAATGTGCCGATCCCGGTGCCGGTGCCGCTGTTTTCCTTCACCGGCTCGCGCGCTTCCAAGCTCGGCGACCTGGGCCCGTACGGCAAGCAGGTGGTGATGTTCTACACCCAGACCAAGACCGTGACCGCGCGCTGGTTCGATGACCAGACGCTGGGCCATGGCGTCAACACCACCATCTCTCTCAAGTGAGCCGATCGCCATGAATGCAGCCATCCAGCTACACCCGAACGCGGCCGATCTGAACGACGAGCAGGAGGCCTTCCGCGCCGCCGCCCGCGACTTCGCCGACAAGGAACTCGCCCCGTATGCAGCGCAGTGGGACGCAGAAGGTCACTTCCCGCGCGAAGCCATCGCCAAGGCCGCCGAGCTCGGTTTTTGCGGACTTTACACCGATGAAGGCGTGGGCGGCCTGGGCATGCGTCGGCTCGATGCGGCGGTGGTGTTCGAAGAACTGGCCACGGTGGATCCGTCCACCTCGGCGTTCATCAGCATCCACAACATGGCCACCTGGTTGATCGCCAGCTATGGCACCGAGGCGGTGCGCGCGCAGTGGGGCGAGGCGATGACCAGCGGCGCCAAGCTGGGCTCGTACTGCCTGACCGAGCCGGGTAGCGGTTCGGACGCGGCATCGCTGAAATCTGGCGCGCAGCGCGACGGCGACAGCTATGTGCTCAACGGCAGCAAGGCCTTCATCTCCGGCGCCGGCGCAACCGACGTGCTGGTGGTGATGGCACGTACCGGCGAAGACGGTGCACGTGGCATCAGCGCCTTCGTGGTGCCGGCCGATGCGCCGGGCATCAGCTACGGCCGCAAGGAAGAGAAGATGGGCTGGAACAGCCAGCCCACGCGGGGTGTGAGCTTCGAAAACGTGCGGATTCCGGCCGGCAACCTGCTGGGCAAGGAAGGCGAAGGCTTCAAGATGGCGATGAAGGCGCTGGATGGTGGCCGCATCAATATCGCCGCGTGTTCGTTGGGCGCCGCGCAAGGCGCGCTGGATGCGGCGCGTCGCTACATGGGCGAGCGTCGCCAGTTCGGCAAGAAACTGGCCGATTTCCAGGCGCTGCAGTTCAAGCTGGCCGACATGGCCACGCAGCTGGTGGCCGCGCGGCAGATGGTGCACACCGCCGCGCGCAAGCTCGATGCCGGCAGCCACGATGCCACCGTATGGTGTGCGATGGCCAAGCGCTTCGCTACCGATGCCGGCTTTGCCATCTGCGACGATGCCTTGCAGATTCACGGCGGCTACGGCTATATCCGCGAATACCCGATCGAGCGTTTGCTGCGCGATAGCCGCGTGCACCGCATTCTGGAAGGCACCAACGAGGTGATGCGCATGATCGTGGCGCGCCACCTGCTCAATGGCGAGGAGGAATTGCGATGAGCGACTGGGAAGGGCGCCTCCACACCGGTCTGCAGGTCGAGCGCGATGGGCACGTGGCCATCGTGACCTTGAGCAACCCACCGGCCAACACCTGGACCGTGCACAGCCTGGCGGCCCTGCGTGACCTGGTGCGCGCACTGGATGCCGATCGCAGCATCTATGCGTTGGTGACCACTGGCGAGGGCGAGAAGTTCTTCAGCGCCGGTGCCGATCTCAAGCAGTTCGCCGACGGCGACAAGGCCAACGCACGCGAGGCCGCGCGCCGGTTCGGCGAAGCATTCGAAGCCTTGAGTGCATTTCGCGGCGTGTCGATCGCCGCAATCAACGGCTATGCGATGGGCGGCGGGCTGGAGTGCGCGTTGGCTTGCGATCTGCGCATTGCCGAGCAGCATGCACAGCTCGCGTTGCCCGAAGCCAGCGTTGGCTTGCTGCCGTGTGCAGGCGGCACCCAGAACCTGCCGCGCCTGGTCGGCGAGGGCTGGGCCAAGCGCATGATCCTGTTGGGCGAACGTATAGATGCGGCAACCGCCCAGCGCATCGGTCTGGTGGAAGAAGTGGTTGGCAAGGGCGAGTCGCGCGCGCTGGCGGTTGCCTGGGCACAGCGGTCCGGTAAACAGAGTCCGGTCAGTGTGGCGGCCTGCAAGCGGCTGGTGCAGTCCACCCGGCATGGGACGCACGCAGCGGCATTGATTGCCGAGCGCGAAGCGTTCGTGGATCTGTTCGAGCACGCCGACCAGGTCGAAGGTGTGGCTGCATTCCTGGAAAAGCGCGCACTGCAGTGGAGCAATCGCTGATGGCAGAGGTGAGCGCAACCGACGACGCACCGGTGCTGTTCGAGCAGCGTGCATGCGCCGATGGGCATCGCATCGGCATTGCCACCTTGAATGCGCCCAAGACGCTCAATGGCCTGTCGTTGCAGATGACGCGGCTGCTGGATGCGCAGTTGCGCGCCTGGGCCGACGACGCGCAGATCGCGTGCGTGGTGTTGCGTGGCGCAGGCGAAAAGGCGTTCTGTGCTGGTGGCGATCTGCATGGCCTGTACCAGAGCATGTGTGCGCACCGCGATGCAGTGCCCGACCGTGCAGCGCGACGCGCAGCGCCGCAGGCCAATGCGCATGCGGCCGCATTTTTCGAGGAGGAATACCGGCTCGACTACCGCATCCATACCTATCCCAAGCCGCTGCTGTGCTGGGGCCACGGCATCGTGATGGGCGGTGGCATCGGCCTGATGTCCGGCGCCAGCCATCGCGTGGTCACCGAACGCTCGCGGCTTGCCATGCCGGAGATCAGCGTGGGGTTGTTCCCGGATGTGGGTGGCAGCTGGTTGTTGCGTCGGGTGCCGCACGGCGCCGGCCTGTTTCTGGCGCTGACTGGCGCGCCGCTGGATGCCAGCGATGCCATTTACGCGGGATTGGCAGATGTGCGCCTGGAGCATGCGCAGTACGCGGCAGTGCTGGATGCGCTGAGCGCGCACGCATGGACGGGCGATGCCGATAACGACCGCACCCAGCTCAGCGCGTTCCTGCATGGCATTGCGCAACCCACCGAGCCGGGCCCGCTACAAGTCCATGCACAGCTGATCGAACAGTTGGTGGCCGGCGAATCACTGGAGGACGTTGTCGCTGCAATCCTGGCGCTGCAAGGCGAAGACAGCTGGCTGCAGGCCGCGCGCGCCACCTTGGCCGCCGGTGCGCCGGGCTCGGCGCGCCTTGCCTGGGAGCTGCATCGCCACCCGGACACCACGACGCTTGCCGATACCTTTCGCACCGAGTACGTGGTCGCGTTGCATGCGGCCGCACACGGCGATTTTGCCGAGGGCATCCGCGCGCTGTTGATCGATAAGGACCGCCAACCGCACTGGCAGCCTGCATCGCTGGAGGAAGCCGATGCGCCGTGGGCTGAAGCCTTCCTTGTTGCGCCCTGGTTGCCTGCATCGCATCCGCTCGCCGATTTGGGGGCAGGCGAGTTGGGTGCGCAGTGAGTGGCTGGCGCCTTGCGAAGTCCGTTTGGCCCACGCCGGATTGCATCGCGCTTGCCATGTCTGACCTGTGTCGTGGCAGCTGGAACTGGCGGCGGCTCCGCGCGCACCAGTAATCGGTGATGATCCCGGCTATTTATTGAAGATGGTCCTACTTTGGAAACCGACACCATGAGCAAGATCGCATTTATCGGCCTGGGCAATATGGGCGGGCCAATGGCTGCCAATCTGATCAAGGCCGGGCATCAGCTGCGGGTGTTCGATCTCGCGCCGGCTGCCATCGATGCTGCTGCAGCGGCCGGCGCGCAGGCTGCCAGCTCCGCACAGGACACGCTGGTCGATGCCGAGGTCGTGATCTCGATGCTGCCTGCAAGCCGGCATGTCGAAGGTGTGTACCTGGGCGAGTCCGGCATCCTGGCGCAGATCCCGGATGGGGCCCTGGTTATCGATTGCAGCACCATCGCACCGGTGTCTGCGCGCAAGGTGGCCGATGCGGCCAGGGCGCGTGGCCTGACGATGCTGGACGCCCCGGTCTCCGGTGGCACCGCCGGTGCTGCAGCCGGCACGCTGACCTTTATCGTCGGCGGCGCTGCCGATGCGCTGGAGCGCGCGCGCCCGGTGCTGCAGGCCATGGGGAAGAACATCTTCCACGTCGGCGACAACGGAGCGGGGCAGGTCGCCAAGCTATGCAACAACATGGCCCTGGGCGTGATCATGGCGGCCACCGGCGAAGCGCTGGCGCTCGGCGTCGCGCAGGGCCTGGACCCTGCGGTGCTGTCGCAGATGATGGCGGTCAGTACCGGGCGCAGCTGGGCCACCGAGGTGTGCAACCCGTGGCCCGGCGTGCTGCCCAATGCGCCGGCTTCACGCGGTTATAGCGGCGGCTTCGGCAACGACCTGATGCTCAAGGACCTGGGGCTGGTTGCCGAGTCGGCAGTGCAGGCCGGCGTCTCGATTCCGCTCGGTGAGCTGGCGCGCAACCTGTATGCAATGAACAGCCAGGCCGGCAACGGGGCGCTGGATTTTTCCAGCGTGGTCAAGCTGGTCGCCAAGGTCTAGCGAGCCACCTGGCTCGCGCCGCGAATTGCTGGAAGGGCGGTGGCGGTACGGTGCTGACATGCTTCCAGACCCTGACTGCATTCCTTATCGCCTTGCAGTAGCGCAACCACTGCGCCTTGTGCGGCCCGCCGCACGGCTCGCGTGATGTGATGTCATTACGCGCAGGTGTAATAGTCTCCGCCATCGCGTGCGCCTAAGGTGCGCGCACTGCAGCAGACCACGACATCCATGGGACACGACCACAACCACGCACCCAGCGAAATCCGTCACGAAGCACCCTTGTGGTGGGCACTGGGGTTGACCGCCACCTTCCTGCTGGCAGAGATCATCGGCGCATTCGTGACCAACAGCCTGGCGCTGCTGTCCGACGCTGCGCATATGGCCACCGACACCGTCGGCCTGATGATCGCGCTGGTCGCGGTGCGCCTGAGCCGTCGCCCGGCCGACGCGCGTCGCACCTATGGTTATGTGCGGCTCGAAGCGCTCGGCGCACTGGCCAATGGCGCGCTGTTGTTCGCAGTGGGCGGCTACATCCTGTGGGAGGCCGCGCAACGCTTCCGCGCTCCGCAGGACATCGGGTACAGCGGCATGCTGCTGATCGCAGGCTTCGGCCTGGTGATCAATCTGATCGCGATGAAGCTGCTGCACGCCGGCAGGGGCGAAAGCCTTAACGTCAAGGGCGCCTATCTGGAAGTCTGGAGCGACATGCTCGGCTCGGTGGCAGTGATCATCGGTGCCCTGCTGATCCGCTGGACCGGCTGGCAGTGGATCGACCCGGTGCTGGCCGTGCTGATCGGCCTGTGGGTCTTGCCGCGCACCTGGGTGCTGCTGCGCGAGGCGATCAACGTGTTGCTCGAAGGCGTGCCCAAGGGGATCGACCTGGCTCAGGTGCAGCAGGCGTTGACCAGCCACCCTGGGGTCGAGGACGTGCACGACCTGCATGTCTGGGCGCTGGCCTCCAGCACGCCGGCGCTCACCGCGCACATCGTGGTCAATGAGACCACCGACCGCGACCGTCTGCGTGATGCGCTCGGCGCCCTGTTGCATGAGCGCTTCGATATCGCGCACGTCACCTTGCAGGTGGAAAGCGGTGACTGCGGCACTGAACCTTGCGGCACGCCCAAACCGGCGGCAGGCACGGGCCATGACGCGCACCATGGGCACGCTCATGCGCATGGGCACACGCATGGCGGGCATTCCCACTGATCGCCGGTGGCGCACGGGTGAGCATTCCGAGCCGGTAACGATGCACCTTCGCCAAGGGTCGCGGCGCGATGCCGTCATCGGTGCGCCGCGGGCTTGCTGTCGCCCGGTCATCCAGGCCGTATGATCCGGACGGGAATGGCTGACGGGCGACACGTGGCATGGGGGGACAGGTCGAGCAGGTCAACGAGCAGATCGCCGCACTGATTGCGCAGGCCAGTACGGCTGCATCGGCCGGTCAATGGCAGCAAGCCGAACGGCTGTGGGGACAGGTCCACCAGTTGGCACCCGCGCATCCGCACGCCTTGTACAGCCTAGGCGTCCATGCCCATCAACGTGGCGATGCGGTTGCAGCGCTGGAGTATTTGATGGCAGCGCGATCAAGCAATCCAGGCGATCCGATGATCGTATTGACCATCGCCGTGGTGAAGCAGGCGCAAGGCGATCTCGACGGCCAGTGGCAAGCCATCATCGCAGCGTTGGCGCTGGATGCGTATTTTTTGCCGGGCTTGCTGGCCAAAGCCGCATTCCTGGAAACGCGCGGGCGGCCGCACGCGGCAGCCGGGGTCTATCGCGATGCGCTCGCCGTCGCGCCGCCGGAGCCTCAATGGCCAGCGGTGTTGCGCCGCAAACTGCTGCACGCGCAACAGGCGGTCGAGCAGGACACGCTGGAATTGGAAGCCAGGTTGCGGGCCGCATTGGAGATTCCGCGTACGTCAGTAGACGCGGCCCTGCACGGCCGCTGGGACGAAGCTGCGGCGATCGCGTGTGGTCGCACCAGGCCATTTCATTCCCAATCCAATCGCCTGCATATTCCGCGCCTGCCGGCCTTGCCATTTCACGCGGAAGCCGCATTTCCCTGGATCGACGAGCTGCAGCGTCATACCGATGCGATCACGCATGAACTGCGTGCCGTGATGGATGAGAACACGCGCGGATTTGCTCCTTACATCGCCTACGCGCCCGACCAGCCGGTCAATCAATGGAAAGACCTCAATCATTCGCCGGCATGGAGTTCCTACCCGCTCTGGGCACACGGCCAGCCAGTGGAAGCGCATCTGCAACGTTGCCCGGCGACCGCGTACGCTTTATCGCTGGTGGATGCGGCGCAGATCGATGGCGTCTGTCCGAATGCCATGTTTTCCGTGCTGGCGCCGCACACCACCATTCCTCCGCACCATGGCGAAACCAACGCCCGGTTGGTGGCGCATCTACCGCTGATCGTGCCGGAGCACTGCAGCTTTCGGGTAGGGTATGACTGGCGACGCTGGGAAGCCGGGAAAGTGCTTGTGTTCGACGATTCGATCGAGCACGAGGCACGCAACGACAGCGCGCAGGTCCGGGCAGTCCTGATTTTCGACGTCTGGAATCCGCTGCTCACTCAGGAGGAGCGGGCAATGGTCAATGCCATGGAAGCTGCCATCGCAGCGCACCGGGGCGGATGAGCGTTTACTTGTTCGCTGATCAATCCGGGAGCGGGACGCCGGCCTTGCCGAGAGCGATGCGCAGCGGAGCAAGCTGCGTCGCATACGATCTCCAGCGTCCCGAAGCCTCGCCGTGCAAGGGGCGGCGGACTTGCCAGTAGCTTGCGGTTCGCACCGCACGTTCCGCCAGGTGGAAGTCCAGGCACGCCGGCTCCCAGGGCAGTTGCAGGAATTCCAGCAAGGCGCGCAGGGTCGGCCCGGGCGCGGCCACAAAGGCATCGTAGTCGAAGGTATGGATGCTGTCCGGGTAGAGCGACATCCAGTGGTTCATCAAGTGGTGGTACGCGCCATAAAAATGCCCGATGTCTTCCAGCTTGCCCGCGTATCCGAATCCGTGCGGATTGAGCTGTTGCATAAAGATCGATAGCCCATTGTCCAACGGATGACGGCGCGTATGCACGATCCGTGCCGATGGGAACAGGCGTTTGATCAAGCCGATCAGCTGGAAATTGTCCGGGCGCTTGTCGGTGATGTAGCGCAGCTGCGCTTGGTCGGGAACGACTGCATCGAGGTGCCGCCGATAGCTGAGGGCGAGCTGCGCGAGCATCTGTTGCGAGAGCGTACTGACGGCTTGCGGAAACGGAGATAGCCTTTGCGCGACCAATCGGGGTAGCGCATCCATCTCGCCGCCCGCAGCAACTTGTGAGTGGCTCGACAATGCATGCTCGATCAGCGTAGACCCGGAGCGAAACATTCCACAGATAAATAGCGCAGGCGTTGCGTCGTGTGCACCTGCATGCGGCAGCAGCGTAGATTCAACAGCCACGCGGTCGAATGCGGCCATCAATGCGTCGAAATGACGCTGGGTGCGTTGCGGGTCGTATGTGGGTACTTGCGCATAGGCGTGCCGGTTGGCAGCGGTGGCCGTATCGAATGCATGCCGATGCTGGCCAAGACGGTCGTAGGCATGGGCCAACGCATGCAGCACGGTCGCCACAAGCGGCGGCTCCAGTCCTTGCACAGAGATCGCCTGGGTCAGGCCAATCATGCGCGGGTCGTCGACGGCGGTGGGTGGGTCCAGATGCAGCAGCCTTGCAGCAGCCTGCAATTGCAGTGCCCGCGTCGCTGGATCGACCGGGGCGACGGCAAGAAGCTGCGTATAGGCGGCAATGGCATGAGCACGTGCGCCCAGCTCCTCGTGCAGATTGCCCAGATTCAACAGCGCGGGAGGATAGGCCGGCCGGCAATGTAGCGCCAATTCGAGTTCTTGCAACGCCGCGGCGGCGTCATCGAGGTGCTCGCTGAGCAGTACTGCGCGATTGAGGTGGATCTGCTCCGGTGCGGCCGCTCCGCATGCCAGCGCCTGTGCATACGCCTGCAATGCTGCAGGGATGTCGCCGGTGCGGCGGAACAGGTACCCCAGGTTGTACCAGGCATCGGCGGCGTGTGGGCGGTCCCGCACGATCGATTGATACGCAGCAATCGCCTGTTGCAGGTGACCTTGCTGCAGGAGGTGCGCTGCCCGCTGATCAGAGGTATTCAATGCGCGGTTCCGGCTGGCGATGCAGCAATTTGGACCATTGCAGCTTAGGTGGGGTGCACATGCCGTTCAATCGGTGCCGGGCAGCAAGCACAAGCGGCAATCCCACCGTCGTCCACTTGCCTTGTATGCTCGTCTGCAGGCGATGACCGAAGACCGACAGATGGCCAGACCGATGCAATGGGTGCCGATCCTGCTGAGCTGCGCAGGCAGCGTGTCGGCGCAGGAGCCTGCGACGCATGCATGCGCTTCGGTGATCGATCCACTGCCGCGCCTCGCCTGCTATGACGCCAGTTATCCCCCGTCGGCGGCGGTGCGGGCGGCGGAAGCCGACAGAGGCATGCGCGAATTTGGGCATCACGCGGCCCATGCGCCCGCAGCATCCACCACGCAGTCCGCCCCGTCCCAGGTGAGCGCGACCGTGCTTGCCGTGGCCTATCAAGCCGATGGCACCCGCCTGGTGTCGTTGGATACACAGCAGCGCTGGGCGTTGACAGAAGCGAGCAGTCGCGGTCATCTGGCCGAGGGCGAGCGTGTCGTGATTCGCAAGGCGGCCATGGGCAGCTACATGCTGGTGACGCCTGCGGGCGTGGCGTTGCGCGCCCGGCGCGTCGATTGAGCGGCCGATGCAATGCATGGAGAGGAGAGTGGATTGACCGAGTTACAGCTGCGCAGCATCTTGCGGGAAGGGTACCAGTGGCTGCGCCAGGGCCGTTACAGCGAGGCAATCCATCTGGCAGAACGCGCCTGTCTGGAGTATCCGGACCAGGCGCATTTGCTGGAATTGGCCAGCGAAGCCCACCTGGCACACGGCGACCCGCACACTGCAGGCGAACGGATCGCGAGGGCAGCGGCGGTCGCGTCGGCACCGCTTGCTCTGTTGATCAAGTACGCCAGCCTGCTGGTCCAGCTGCGACGCCGGCATGACGCGTTGTCGGTCGCCCGACAAGCGCACGCCCTGGCTGAAACCGATGGCACGGCGTTGTGGCGGATTGGTGCGTTATACAGTGCCTGCCACGATGTCTGTGCTGCCCGCGACACCTACCAGCAGGCGCTTGGGCTGTTGGGAGAACCGCCACCGCTGTTGTACGACCTGGCCACCATGCAATTTTTTGGTGGTGAGTTCGATGCCGCAGAAACCACCCTGCAGCGCTTGCTGCAATTGGCGCCAGGGGCGGGGGATGCGCTGTATCTGCGCGCCACCTTGCGCCGGCAGACCGCGCAGCGCAATCATCTGGACGATTTGCGGCAACGGCTGCAACACACGGCGCTTGCCGAGCCCTCTGCCAGGGCGGCGGCACTGTATGCGCTGGCCAAGGAACAGGAAGATCTGGGGCTGCATGCAGACGCGTTCCAGACTCTTACCGCAGCTGCGACAGGCAAGCGCCAGACCTTGCAATACGATGTCGCTGCCGAATGCGCGCAGATCGCGGCGGTGCGCAAGAGCTACGACGAGACCGCGCTACGCGCGCTGCAACCCGGTCATGGCGGTGAAGGCCTCATTTTCATCGTCGGCTTGCCACGGTCGGGGACGACCTTGCTGGAGCGTCTGCTCATCCAGCACGGTGATGCGCGCTCGGCTGGAGAGCTAATGGATTTCGGCATGGTTCTGGGCGAGGCGACCGCCCGCGTCGTGTCGGCCCACCCAGGCCTGACGGCGGTGCAGGCATCGCTGAAAATCGATTTCGCTGCGCTCGGACAGGAGTACCTGCGGGGCGCCCGCGAAGTCGTTCATGGCCACCCGGTGGCGATCGACAAGATGCCGATCAACTATCTCTACTGTGGCCTGATCGCGACCGCGCTGCCGAAAGCGCACATCATCCATCTTGCACGCGATCCGCTCGATACCTGTTACGCGATGTACAAGACCTTGTTTTACAACGCCTATCCGTTTTCTTACGCGTTGGACGAGATCGGCGAGTACTACCTTGCCTACCGTCAAATCATGCAGCACTGGCACGCAGTGCTGCCGGGCAGGATTCTGGATGTGCATTACGAAGCACTGGTCAGCGAGACCGAACAACAGATCGCGCGCGTGCTGGCCCACTGTGGGCTGGCCGCAACCGACACAGTGCCCGAGCTAGGCGCGGTGGCGTTCGTTACTGCGAGCGCAGCGCAAGTGCGCGGGGAGGTGCATCAACGTTCGGTGCGCAGCTCCCGCCGACACCTGGCAGGGCTTGCGCCGCTAGTGAAGCAGCTTCAGGACGCAGGTGTATCGCTCCTGCAGTTGAACGGGCTGGACGCCGCTATCGGTCAATGACGCTCAGCCGAATAGGCGCGTCACAAGCGACCCCATCCGGTGCGATCGTAGACGCACTTATTGTGTGATCGCTGCACTTTTTTGGGGCTTTCTTGCACCAATCAGGAGCGATGCTGAACGGGGGTTTAATTATCTTCGACATCGTCTTAACATCGGGTCGGCAGCGTTTTTTCGGGCGCCGTTTCGCCTGCCGCTAGCCACTGTGAGCATCGCATCGCGATGCCTTGCCTACGCCGCAGCAACCGTGATGCCTCTGCATCAATGCAGATGTATTGCCTTGTGTTGCGCTTATCCGTTCGGATCGTCGGAGAGAGAGATGAGATTGAAGACCACCAAACTGCGCGATGCCATCAAGATGTCGCTCACCGCCGGCGCAGCTGCGCTGGCATTGACTGGCACCGTGATGGCGCAGGAACAGCCCGCCCTGGAACTTAAAAGCCTGGACGCCATCAGTGTCACCGGCACGCGTATCAAGAGTCAGACGATGACTGCCTCCAGTCCGGTCGCAGAAATCAACAAGGAAGAATTCCAGTACACCGGCTCGACCAAGGTCGAAGATCTGATCAATCAGTACCCGCAACTTGCTGCCTCGTTCGATAACTTCGCCAACAACGGGTCCCAGGGTTATGCAACGGTCGACCTTCGCGGGCTGGGCGCGCAGCGCACACTGACCCTTGTCAACGGCCGACGCATTCCCAAGGGAATCGGTGAAAGTCCGGATATCAGCATCATTCCTGCAGCGTTGGTGCGCCGGGTGGACATCCTGACCGGCGGCGCCTCTGCGGTGTACGGCTCCGACGCGGTTGCCGGTGTGGTCAATTTCGTGCTGGATGACGAATTTGAAGGTGTGAGCGTGGATATGGGCTACAACGGCTATCAGCACGACAACAGTAACAAGTTGATGCGTGGGCTGATGGACGAGGCCGGCTACGATTATCCCACCGGTAATTCCGGCTTGGACGGCATCTCCCGCAACGTCGACCTCGCGATCGGTGGCAGCTTTGGCGAATCCGGTCATGCAACTGCCTGGGCCACCTGGCGCGAGAACGATCCCTTGCTGCAAGGACAGCGCGACTACTCCGCATGTGCATTGAGCAATCGCGGCACTGCCTGCGGCGGCTCTGCAACGGCTGATCCTGCAAATTTCTATGTGGTGGCGCCATCGGCCGGCGCGTTCTACGTGCAGCCTTCTGCCAGTGGAACCTGGTCGCAGGTCGCTTCGCCGAACCTCTACAACTTTGCACCGCTGAATTATTACCAGCGGCCGGACACGCGCTACACCGCCGGTACCAATATCAAGTATGAGGTCAACGAACACTTCAAGCCCTACCTCGAAACGTTGTTCGTCAACCGCAAGAGTTCGACCCAGATCGCGCCCTCCGGTGCGTTCTTCACCGACCTCAACGTCAACTGCGCGACCTCGGTGATCGGCAGCTTGTGCAACGATGTCGGCATTACCGACGACGAGTTCACCGTGTATGTGGCCAAGCGCAACGTCGAGGGCGGCCCACGCATCACCGAGTCGGATACCAATAGTTTCAGCATCACGACCGGCGCACAGGGCGATATCAACGACAACTGGTCGTACGACGCCTCGTTTACCTACAACCGCAGTACCACCAAGTCGGAAAACATCAACGACTTCGTGACCACCCGGGTGCGCGACGCATTGCTTGGCTGCCAGCCGGGATCCTTCGATGGCTGCGTGCCGTACAGCGTCTGGAACGACAGCGTCACCGCCGAACAGGCGCAAGCATTGCAAGGCGTCGGCGTCGTCAACTACGAAACCTCGATGCGTGTATTCAATGCGTACGTCACCGGTAACTTCGGCTATAGCCTGCCTTGGGCTGGCGATCATCCGATCAGCGTCGTTGGTGGCGTGGAAACCCGCACCGAAACCTTCAAGCGTGTTGCCGACAGCAATATGCAGACCGGCAACTTCACCGGCCTGGGCGGACCGACCTCGAACGTCTCCGGCGATATCAGCGTCAAGGAGCTGTTCCTAGAAGGCGCAGTGCCGTTGCTGGCGCAGTCGGGCAGCCTGGATCAGCTGGACATGCAGCTTGGCTATCGCTATTCGGACTACGACATTTCCGGCGGCGTGAGTACGTACAAGGCGGGCCTGGGAGCGACCTTCGCGGATGGCAAGTACCATGTGCGTGCAGGCTGGAATCGTGCCATCCGTGCGCCGAACATCACCGAGGTTCTTCCAACATCCTGACCGCCTGCGGTGTGACCGGTAATGCGGACCTGTGTAGCCGTATCCGCCGCAATGCCACGACCGGCGACCTGTTCCGCGGCAGCGATGTGGACACCTCCGGCCTGATCTTCAACTCCCAGGACAACTTCGGTTCGTTGCACTTCCAGGGCGTGGATCTGACGGCCTCCTATGCCTGGAGCATCGGGCCGGGACGCCTGACTGCCTCGATGATGGGCAGTTATGCCATCAAGCAGGAATACGAGCCGGTTCCGGGCGTGCAGCAGGTGACCTACGACTGCGCTGGCGTGGTGAACGTGGCATGCAACAGTGCCGAATGGCGGCATGTGCTGAGCACGCGCTACAGCTTCGATCGCTACACCGTTGGCCTGCGCTGGCGTTACATCGGTGAGCTGGACTACCGGAACACCGATGGCACCGCCGGTACCACCGACGTGCGCTTGGTCAATCAGGACAACAAGGTGTCGGCGTACAACTACTTCGATCTCTCCGGGTCGATGCAGCTGGGCGATTACGTCACCTGGACCCTGGGTATCAACAACATCGCCGACAAGGAGCCGCCGCTAGTGGGCGGCAGCTTGACCTTCAATGCCAACTCGTTGGGTGGTTACGACCAGGCTGGACGCTATTTCTTCACCAGTGTGGGTCTGCGTTTCTGAGTCGCATTGCAGGGAGGGAAAAAAGAACGGCGGGCCTCGGCTCGCCGTTCTTTTTTGTATCTGAGCCAAGCGCAGCGACCGCGCAACGATGCATCCTTCCACGCATCGTTTGCCGTTGCGATCCGTGCCTGCTTGAGGCCGAAGATGAGCGTATGCGGCTTACACTGCCGCTTCCCGCAACAACGGCGAACCCCAACCCGGGCGCGGCGCGAAGCGTTCGCCGTAGCGTGCCTGCAGCGCCTGCAGGCGCTCCAGCAGCGCGTCTGCGCCGACGCTGCGGACGTATTGGATCGGGCCGCCGCGGAAAGGCGCAAACCCTGTGCCGAAGATGACCCCGGCGTCCAGCAGGTCAGCGTCGGCCACCACGCCGTCGTGCAGGCATGCCACCGCTTCGTTGAGCAGCGGCAGGATCAAGCGATCTTCCAGATCCGCCGGCGCGGTGTAACCGCTGGCAACCTCGGGTTTGACGGCGCGTCCGTTCTCCCACTTGTACAGGCCCTGGCCGTCCTTCTTGCCGCGCTTGCCGGCTTCCACGGTCGCCAGTGCCGCCGGGATGGGCAAACGCAGAAATGGTGCCAGCTCCGCGCCTACACCGGCCGCCACATCCAGGCCCACGGTATCGATCAATTCGATCGGCCCCATCGGCATGCCGAACTTCACCGCAGCCTTGTCCAGTACCGGGCCGGGAATGCCTTCGGCATACGCGGTGGCCGCCTCGAGCAGGTAGGGGAACAGCACCCGGTTGACCAGGAACCCCGGCGTGCCGGCCACCGGCACCGGGAACTTGTCCAAGGCCTTGCAGAACGCCGCCAGGCGCGCGACGTTGGCCGGATCCAGGCCGTCGTGCTGCACGATTTCCACCAGCGGCATCATTGCCACCGGGTTGAAGTAGTGTAGGCCGGCGAACTGCGCCGGGCGCTGGATGTGGTCACGCAATTCGGTCAGCGGAATCGACGAAGTATTGGTCGTCAGCAATGCATCCGGCTTGAGTTGCGGCTCGATCGATTGATACAGGTCGCGCTTTGCCTGCGGGTTTTCGATGATCGCCTCGATCACCAGATCGGCCTGGGTCACGCCCGCGCCAGCCAGGTCGCCGCGCAGACGCGCCGCCACTGCCGGCAGCTTGGCGTCGTCCTTGACGCGCTTGGCGAACAGCTCGCCGCCGCGCGTCAGCGCCGTATCGATAAAACGTTGTTCGCGGTCCTGCAACGTGACTTCGAAGCCCTTGTACGCCGCCCAGGCCGCGATATCGCCGCCCATGACGCCAGCGCCGATCACATGCACGTGGCGAATCGGGGCTGCTGCCGCGCCGGCTGCGTCCTTGCCGCCCAGCGCTTTCAGGCGCTCGGTCAGGAAGAAAATCCGGATCAGGTTGCGTGCGGTCGGCGTGCTGGCAAGTTTGACCACCGCCTTGCGCTCGGCCGCCAGACGCGCCTGGATGCCGCTACCGCCCGCCCGCTCCCAGACGTTGATCAAGGCGTAGGGCGCCGGGTAATGCTCCTTGCGCGCCTTGCGCGCCACCTGCTTGCGCATCTGCGGTGCCAGGATCTTGCGTGCCAGCAGGGTATTGGTCGCCCAGGCAGTGGCCCGCTGCTTGAACGCACGCGTGGTGCCGGCGAGCGCCAGGCTGGCTGCCACATCCACCAGCACGGCAGCTGCGGCGACCTTGTCGACCAGGCCCATCGCACGCGCCGCCTTGGCCGACACCGTGCGACCGGTGAGCATCAGGTCCATCGCCGCCGGCGCACCGATCAGGCGCGGCAAGCGGGCGCTGCCGCCCCAGCCGGGGAAGATGCCGAGCTTGGTTTCCGGCAGCCCGATGCGGGTGCTGCCGTCATCGGACGCCACGCGGTAGCGGCACGCCAACGCGATTTCGGTGCCACCGCCCATGCAGAAGCCATGAATCGCCGCGACGGTGGGGCAGGGCAGCTCGGCCAGCTTCTGGAAGACCTGCTGCCCGCGATGGATCGCATCGTTGACCGTGCCCTTGCGATCGAATTCCTGGAATTCCTTCAGATCGGCGCCGGCGATGAAGCCGTTGGGCTTGCCGGAGCGCAGCACCACGCCCTTTGGCGGATCCAGTGCCAGCCGCTCGACCACGGCGCCCAGCTCCAGCAGCACCTCCTGCGAAAATGCATTGACCGGTGCGCCCTGCCGATCGAGGCTGAGCACCACCACGCCGTCCTCGCGCAGATCGGCCTGCCAATGGCTGAATCGGAGCCCGTCGAAACCTGGAAGCATGCGTCTGGCCATCCGGCAATAGAAGGAAAGGTCGTTATCATCCAGAGGTTGTTTCCTTCACGTCAAATACCCATACCTGTCGACAGGGGAGATCTGCGCGTTGCGCGCGGCGTCGCCAGCGGTGCATCGCTGCCGCTACCCTGATGCGTGACGTCGTACGGATCGGTATGAACTTTTCTTCTCAATGGCGGTCTCATTGCCCGACTTCGGTGGGCTGACAGGAGTGCGGCCCGATATGGCCGAAGTCGATACACCTCAGGAGCTGGACCTGGAACTGGTCCGGCGTGTGCAGCGCGGCGAAGGTGCGGCGTTCGATGTACTGGTGCGCAAATACCAGCATCGGATCGTTGCGTTGATCGGGCGCTACATCGCCGACTGGAGCGAATGCCAGGACGTTGCCCAGGACACGTTTGTGCGCGCGTATCGCGCCATCAACAGTTTTCGTGGCGACGCCCAGTTCTATACCTGGCTGCACCGCATTGCCGTCAACACTGCCAAGAACCATCTGGTTGCGCACAACCGCCGCCCGCCCACCGACGACATCGAGATCAGCGATGCCGAACAATTCGATGGAGCGACCCGGTTGCGCGACACCGATACCCCGGAGCGTGAATTGATGCGACAGGAGCTGGAACAAACGGTGATGCGTGCGGTCCAAGCGCTACCGGAAGAACTTCGGTTGGCCATCACCCTGCGCGAGGTGGAGGGCCTGAGCTACGACGAAATCGCGCAAAAGATGGATTGCCCGATCGGAACGGTGCGCTCGCGCATCTTCCGGGCGCGCGAGGCCATCGACATCGAGCTGCGGCCTCTGCTGGAGACCGAAAGCGCTACCCGTGAGCGACACCGCGTATGAACCAGAACCCTGCCATGTCCACCACCGACAAGTTCGAACTTCACTATCGCCAGCAGCTGTCCGCGCTGGTCGACGGCGAGTTGAGCGCCGACGAGTCGCGCTTCCTGTTGCGCCGTCTGGCCCACGACGAAGAATTGGCCGGCTGCCACGAGCGCTGGCAGTTGTGCGGCGATGTGCTGCGCGGTGCGGCCAGTGCGCCCGCTCCGCTGGATTTCGCGGCGCGTGTGCGCAGTGCCATTGCCGCCGAGCCGGCACCGCAAGCCCAGCCTGCGGCCCGCCCGGGCGCTCGTTGGCGCTGGGGCGGTGGCGCAGCGATTGCCGCCTCGGTCGCGGCGGTTGCCTTGTTCCTGGCACGCGAGCGCCTGCCCGACACTGCCCCGCCCGCTGCTCAGACCCCCGTCTATGCCAGCACTGCGCAGCTTCCGCCTGCCTCGCAGACCCCGCAGGTGCCTGTGGCACCCAAGTCGCCGGCCGCACCGGCGCCGGGGACGCCGGATCAGGTGGCCGCGCTTGCTGCTGCCGTGCCTGCCGCTGCGCTGGCCTCTACTCGCCGCGGCGCGGCAACCCGCAATCAGCAAGTCGCACGCAACGCCGCCGCGCGTCAGCAACAGGCGCCGACCCGCATGGTCGCTGCGGCAGCACCGGCTTCCACGGGGGCCGCATCTGCGGTTGCGGCGACGCCGTCCAACCCGTTCACGCATCCGGATACCACGCTGCAGGCACGTCCGTGGCCGCGCGCGGCCTTGTCCGGGGCTGGCGAAAGCTCGCTCAATGCCAGTTTCCGCCAGAGCCGACCCGGCACGGCGTTCTATCCGTTCGAGCCCGCGCCACAGGCAGTGACCAGTCCGGCGTCGAATCGGCCGGCACCGGCGCAGGCCCCGCAGGACTGACCCTGTCGCCGGCCTTCACCCGTTCGGCAATCTCCCTTCCGTTATCGTGCCGGGCCCGTGTCGCCACGCGGGTCTGGCCCCTGTCGCCCTGCCATCGGAGGCAACCTGATGAACCATCGCATCCGCACCCAGATGTTCGGCCTGATCGCCATGACCCTGCCGTTGGCCGCCTGCGCGCAGCAGCCCGCACCCGCTGCCAAGGACCTCGCCCCGATCGCCGCCAACCGCAGTGCCACGCCGGCGCCGCAGCTGGTGGCGGGGTTGCCGGACTTCACCAATCTGGTCGAGCAGGTCGGCCCGGGCGTGGTCAATATCGAAACCACCATCACCCGCAAGGATGCCATGGCGCGTCAGCAGCGCAGCGGCCCGGGTGGCCGTGGCGGCGGTGCGATGCCTGATGACGATCAGATGCCGGAATTCTTCCGCCGCTTCTTCGGGCCGGATTTCCAGATGCCGGGCGGGCCGCGGCAGGGGCCTGGCGGCGGCGATGACGACGGCGGCATCGCCGGCAAGTCGATGGGCTCGGGCTTCATCATTTCGGCCGACGGCTACGTCCTGACCAACCACCACGTGGTCGATGGCGCCAGCGAAGTGACCGTCAAGCTCACCGACCGCCGCGAGTTCAAGGCCAAGGTGGTGGGGAGCGATGAGCAATACGACGTGGCGCTGCTGAAGATCGAGGCCAAGGGCCTTCCGACCGTGCGCCTGGGCGATTCCAACACGCTCAAGCCGGGGCAGTGGGTGGTGGCGATCGGCTCGCCGTTCGGCCTGGACCACTCGGTCACTGCCGGCATCGTCAGTGCCACCGGGCGCAGCAATCCGTACGCCGACCAGCGCTACGTGCCCTTCATCCAGACCGACGTGGCGATCAACCAGGGCAATTCCGGTGGCCCGCTGCTCAATACGCGTGGCGAGGTGGTCGGCATCAATTCGCAGATCTTCTCCGCGTCCGGCGGTTACATGGGCATCAGTTTCGCCATTCCGATCGACCTGGCCTTCAGCGCGGCAGAGCAGATCAAGGCCACCGGCCACGTAAGTCGCGGCATGCTGGGCGTGCAGGTCGGTCCGATCGACTCGCTCAAGGCGCAAGGCCTGGGCTTGCCGGATAGCCGTGGTGCCCTGGTCAACGATATTCCGGCCGGCAGCCCGGCAGCCAAGGCCGGTGTCGAAGTGGGCGACGTGATCCGCGCGGTCAACGGCAAGCCGATCGATGTCGCCAGCGATCTGCCGCCCATGATCGGGCTGATGGCGCCCGGCACCAAGGTGACCCTGGATGTCTTGCGCGACGGCAAGCCGCGCAAGGTGACGGTCACGCTGGCCCCACTGCAGGACGGCGGCGAGAACGCTGCGCCGCGCACCGCCGCCGATGAGGCTAAGCCCGGCGCCCCGGCGAGCGTGGAATTGCTCGGCCTGCAAGTGGCCGATCTCACCGCTTCCGAGCGTAGCCGCTTGGGCCTGGAAGCGGGCGAGGGCGTGCGCATTGCCGCGGTCACCGGTGCGGCGGCACGCAGCACCCAGCCCCCGCTGTCGCCGGGCCTGATCATCGCCCGCGTCGGCCGTACCAAGGTCGGCAGCGTCGCCGAACTCAACCGCGCGCTATCCAGCTACAAGAAGGGCGACGTGATCATGCTGCTGGTGACCGACGGCAAGGCGACCAGCTACGTGGCCTTGAAGGCCGGCGGCTAAGGGCGGGAATGGAGAATCGGGAATCGAGAATGGCAAGAGCAGGAGCGTCTCCGCGAGCCGAGAGCTCACCTGGCTTTTCCGATTCCCCACTCCCGATTCCCAATTCCCGGCCCCAAGGGGGCCGAGCGTGCGATAATGCTGCGTTACCCTGACGACGGCTGCGCCGGCGCCCACCTCAATGTCCTCTGATTCAATGCGGAACATCCGCAATTTCTCCATCATTGCCCACGTCGACCACGGCAAATCCACCCTGGCCGACCGCATCATCCAGCTGTGCGGCGGCCTGCAGGCGCGCGAGATGGAAGCCCAGGTGCTCGACTCCAATCCGATCGAGCGCGAACGCGGCATCACCATCAAGGCGCAGTCGGTGTCCCTGCCATACACGGCCAAGGACGGGCAGACCTACCATCTGAATTTCATCGATACCCCCGGGCACGTCGACTTCTCCTACGAAGTCAGCCGCTCGCTAGCTGCCTGCGAAGGTGCGCTGCTGGTGGTGGATGCCGCGCAGGGCGTGGAAGCGCAGTCGGTGGCCAACTGCTACACGGCAGTGGAGCAGGGGCTGGAAGTGGTGCCGGTGCTCAACAAGATCGACCTGCCCACCGCCGATGTCGACCGCGCCAAGGCCGAGATCGAAGCGGTGATCGGCATCGATGCCGAAGACGCGGTGGCGGTGAGTGCCAAGACCGGCCTGAACATCGATCTGGTGCTGGAGGCGATCGTGCATCGCATTCCGCCGCCGAAGCCGCGCGATACCGACAAGCTGCAGGCGCTGATCATCGATTCCTGGTTCGACAACTACCTGGGCGTGGTGTCGCTGGTGCGCGTGATGCAGGGCGAGATCAAGCCCGGGAGCAAGATCCTGGTGATGTCCACCGGGCGCACCCATCTGGTGGACAAGGTCGGCGTATTCACCCCCAAGCGCAAGGAGCTGCCTGCACTCGGCGCCGGCGAAGTGGGTTGGATCAACGCGTCCATCAAGGACGTGCATGGCGCCCCGGTCGGCGACACCCTGACCCTGGCCGGCGATCCGGCGCCGCATGCCTTGCCCGGCTTCCAGGAAATGCAGCCGCGCGTGTTCGCCGGCCTGTTCCCGGTCGATGCGGAGGATTACCCGGACCTGCGCGAAGCGCTCGACAAGCTGCGCCTGAACGACGCCGCGCTGCGCTTCGAGCCGGAAAGCTCCGAAGCGATGGGCTTTGGTTTCCGCTGCGGCTTTTTGGGCATGCTGCACATGGAAATCGTGCAGGAGCGCCTGGAGCGCGAATACAACCTGGACCTGATCAGCACCGCGCCCACCGTGGTGTATGAAGTGCTCAAGACCGATGGCACGATCGTCAACATGGACAACCCGGCCAAGTTGCCGCAGTTGAACCTGGTGCAGGAAATCCGCGAGCCCATCATTCGCGCCAATGTCCTCACGCCCGAGGAGTACATCGGCAACATCATCAAGCTGTGCGAAGAAAAGCGCGGCACGCAGATCGGCATCAATTACCTGGGCAGCCAGGTGCAGATCAGCTACGAGCTGCCGATGGCCGAGGTGGTGCTGGACTTCTTCGACAAGCTCAAGTCGGTCAGCCGTGGCTATGCCTCGCTGGATTACCACTTCGTGCGGTTCGATGCCGGCCCGTTCGTGCGCGTGGACGTGCTGATCAACGGCGACAAGGTCGATGCGTTGTCGTTGATCGTGCACCGCAGCCACGCCGATCGTCGTGGCCGCGAGCTGTGCGAAAAGATGAAGGATCTGATTCCGCGGCAGATGTTCGACGTGGCGATTCAGGCCGCGATCGGCTCGCAGATCATCTCGCGCTCCACGGTCAAGGCGATGCGCAAGAACGTGCTGGCCAAGTGCTATGGTGGCGACGTTTCGCGCAAGAAAAAGCTGCTGGAGAAGCAGAAAGAAGGCAAGAAACGCATGAAGCAGGTCGGCCGCGTGGAGATTCCGCAGGAGGCCTTCCTGGCTGTCCTGCAGATGGATAAGTAGCTGGGAATGGTGAATCGGGAATCGGGAATCGTAAGAGCGCGAGTGCTCCTGCTGTTCCGATTCCCCATTCTCGATTCTCGATTCCCTTTCCGAAAGGAACATCAATGAAATGGTTTGAAATCATCCTGGTTGTCCTGACGCTGGGCAGCGGCTTCATCTGGCTGCTGGACAAGCTGTTTCTGGCCAAGCGCCGTGCGGCGAGGGCCGGGTTGCTGGACAGCGAGCCGGCGATCATCGATTACTCGCGCGCCTTTTTCCCGGTGCTGGCGGTGGTGCTGATCCTGCGCAGCTTCGTGGCCGAGCCGTACAAGATCCCATCCAGTTCGATGATGCCCAACCTGCTGATCGGCGATTTCATCCTGGTCAACAAGTTCGCCTACGGCTTCCGCCTGCCGATCACCAATACCAAGTTCATTCCCACCGGCGAGCCCAAGCGCGGCGACGTGGTGGTGTTCAAGCCGCCGCACGCGCCGGACCAGAACTGGATCAAGCGCGTGGTGGGCCTGCCGGGCGACAAGATCGGCTTCCACGGCGATACGCTGTACATCAACGACAAACCGATGCATTACACGGTCAAGGGCGAGTACATCGGCAAGGGCAAGGGCGCCGAGATGACCGGCACCACGCTGCTGGTCGAGGACCTGCCAGGCCGCACGCATACCGTGCTGGAATGGCTGGACCGCAACATGCCGGCCGGCCAGGGCGACTGGACCGTGCCGGCGGACAGCTATTTCGTGATGGGGGATAATCGCGACAACAGCGAGGACAGCCGGTTCTGGACCCAAACGCACTTTCTGCCGGAAGCCAATCTGCGCGGCAAGGCGTTCCTGATCTGGCTCAATTGCGAAGGATGGTTCTGCAAGGGGAGTTTCGATCCATCGCGGATCGGGACTGGAATCCAGTAAATGCACGCACGGCGTGCCAGGGGAAGCACAATGAAGCGCAAGCAAAGCGGTATGACGTTGACGTCGTTCGTGGTGGTGCTGGCGGTGGTGGGGTTCGGTTTGTACATCGGGATGAAGCTGTTTCCGATGTACCAGGAGTACTACGCGGTGCGTACGTCGATGAAGGGCTTGGCAAATGAAGCAGGCACTTCCGACTTGGATCCGTCCAAGTTGCAGGACATGTTCTTCAAGCGCCTGTACATCAACTATTCTGAAAATGTAAAAAGAGAAGACGTCAAGTTCGAGCGGATCGAAGGCGGCTGGCGCATGAAGGTCAACTACGAAGTCCGTCGCGAGCTGGTTGGCAATCTGGATGTGGTCGGCAAGTTCGATACGGCACAGGATCTGACGAAGCGCGGTGTCGAATAGAACCTTCCAACGCGGTGATCCGATCGGGCACGCATTCGCCGATCCGGCTCTGCTCGCCCAGGCGCTGCGGCATCGCAGCGCCGGGACACCGCATAACGAGCGACTGGAATTCCTCGGCGACGGCATCGTCAACCTGCTGATCGCTGAGGCGCTGTATCAACGGTGGCCCAAGGCCGATGAAGGCGCATTGACCCGTGCACGTGCCGAACTCGTGCGCGAAGGTGCGCTGGCCGTGATCGGACGTACGTTGAATCTCGGCGAGCGCCTCACGCTGGGCCCAGGCGAGTTGAAGTCCGGTGGTCACCGGCGCGATTCGATCCTGGCCGATGCGGTCGAAGCGATCGTCGCGGCCATCTATCTGGACTGCGGTTTCGAGCGTTGCCGTGCAGTGGTGCTGCCGTGGTTCGAAGCCTCGCTGGCGGCATTGCCGGTGGGCAAGGCAGAAAAGGATCCCAAGACCCGGCTGCAGGAATGGCTGCAAGCGCGGCAACTGCCGCTGCCCCATTACGCGCTGATCAGCGAGAGCGGCGACGAGCATGCCAAGCAGTTCCACGTCGCCTGCATTCTGGAGCAGCCCGTCGCCCGCGCCGAGGGTCAGGGCACCTCGCGTCGCCTCGCAGAGCAACAGGCGGCGACTCTTGTCATCGCACAACTGGATTCAAACACGTGAGCGAAACCTCTTCCCCCCACCGCAGCGGTAGCGTTGCGGTGATCGGCCGGCCCAACGTCGGCAAGTCCACCCTGACCAACGCCCTGGTCGGCGCGAAGGTCAGCATCGTCTCCAACCGGCCGCAGACCACGCGTCATCGGTTGCTGGGCATCGCCACCTTCCCGGAAGGGCAGCTGGTGCTAGTCGACACCCCGGGCCTGCACCGCGAGCAGAAGCGCGCAATGAACCGGGTGATGAATCGCGCCGCGCGCGGCTCGCTCGAGGGCGTGGACGCGGTGGTCTTGGTGATCGAAGCCGGCCGCTGGGACGAGGAAGACACGCTGGCGTTCCGCGTGCTCAGCGACGCCAGCGTGCCGGTGGTGCTGGTGGTCAACAAGGTCGACCGGCTCAAGGACAAGACCGCGTTGTTTCCGTTCCTGGCCCAGGTCAGCGAGGGGCGCACCTTCGCCGCCGTGCATCCGGTGTCCGCGCTCAAGCGCAAGGGCTTGGAGGCATTGGTCGGCGACCTGCTCAAGCTGGTGCCCGAGGCCGAGGCGATGTTCGGCGAAGACGAGATTACCGACCGCAGCCAGCGCTTTTTGGCCGGCGAACTGGTGCGTGAGCAGCTCATGCGTCAGCTCGGCGAAGAGCTGCCGTACGCCACCACCGTCGAGATCGAGCGCTTTGCCGAAGATGGCGCGCTACTGCGCATCGGTGCGGTGATCTGGGTCGAGCGCGAAGGCCAGAAGGCCATCGTGATCGGCAAGGGCGGCACCCGTTTGAAAGAAATCGGTGGCAAGGCGCGCCTGCAGATGGAGCGCCTGTTCGGTGCCAAGGTGTTCCTGGAAACCTGGGTGCGCGTGCGCGAAGGCTGGTCGGACGACGAGGCTGCGCTGAAGGCATTCGGCTACGAATGAGGCCGGGAAGGCCGCGACTGGGAACCCGGGACCGGCGACCCGGGAGCTGGGTCAGGCAGTTGGTCGGCATGCTGTCGGGAAGACGTTTTTTCGCATGTTTCAACGTCGCGTGCGGCGATGACGGCAGTGGCTCGGCTCCCTGTCGCCGCGCCGCGCTGCGCGGCGACGGCCGATCCGGCGCTTTTTCCGAGGCCCCGGTTCAGCATCCCCAATCCTGGCTTTGCCTGCCGTGCTGATCGAGCACGCGCGCGGATTTGTGCTGCACGTACGGGCCTGGCGCGAGACCAGCCTGCTGGTGGAAGTGCTGACCGAGCAACATGGGCGGGTGGGACTGCTGGCGCGCGGTGTGCAGGGGCCACGCAAGCAGGCGCTGCGCGCGGCCTTGCAGCCCTTGCAGCTGATCCAGTTCAGTGCCGTGCAGCGCGGCGAGCTGGCCCAACTGCGCCAGGCCGAAGCGCTGGATACCGCGCCGCGGCTGGTCGGCGACACCATGCTGGCCGGTTTCTATATCAACGAATTGCTGCTGCGCCTGGCCCCGCGTAACGATCCGGTGCCTGAACTTTATGCCTGTTATGCGCAGGCACGTGCCCACCTTGCGTCCGATCTGCCGTTGGCGTGGGGGCTGCGCCGGTTCGAGCGCGACGTGCTGGAAGGGCTGGGGTTCGCCTTCGATCTGCAGCACGACAGCGACGGGCAACCGATCAACCCGGCAGCGCGGTACCGGCTGGATCCGCAGGAGGGCGCCTTGCGTGTGTTGAGCGAACGGCTAGCCCAGGATCGCCGCGAAACCGTCACCGGTGCGGCGCTGCTGGCGCTCGGCGAAGACGTCATGCCGGATGCGGACGACATGCCCGGCCTGCGCCGCAGCATGCGCGGCGTGCTGTTGCATCATCTGGGCGGGCGTGGCCTGAAATCCTGGGAAATGCTCGAGGACCTCGCGCGCCGTCGTTGATGGCGCGGAGTGCTGAAGGTGCATGCGTGATTAGCGCTGGACAAAAGTCCAGCAGCGACCGGCGATAGCACGGCGCAGCAGCGAATTGAGCGAAGCGGGTGCTCGGAGAACCGACAGGCAGTACCTGCGCCCGTTGGTCTAGAAAGCCATTCAGCCTACCCCAGCCCACGAGCGCTCCTCTCGTCACCGACGTGGACCGGGCGAGCAGCAACGGCATACGCCTGCGTCGAGCCTGGCGCTCCTCCAGGCAGTCAATCGCCGGCAACTGGAGCCGGTGCCACCTGCAATACGCAGCTCGATCGGCAAGACGACGATGCATCGGCCGCGGCGCCGAGCCGGAAGCGCACCGCCGCCGACGCCTGGCCCACCACGTCTGGCAAGGAGGTGCTGCGGTTGGTTCGCTCAGTGCAGCAACGCAGCCACCGCCGCATGGAACTGGGTGCGTGCGGTGCGCGAGTGCGGGTCGCCGCGCAGCAGGCGCACTGCGCCGGCAAGCCGCGCTGCGCCGACGAAGCCACAGCTGGCCTGCAATCGATGAAGATGGCTGCGTAATGCCTGTTCGTCGCTGATCTGCAAGGCCGAATCCACCGCATCCCGGGTGCCCGGCAGCTCGGCCAGGAACAACTCGCGCAAGGCATTAAGATGGTGCTGCTGGCCGTTGAGCGCACTCAGCGCTGCGGTCTCGTCCCAGTCGCTGGCGGCGATGTCCAGCACGCCCACCGGGGCCACGCTGTAGCGACCGCGTGCCAGGCCGCGCCGCACCGCCTGCAGCAGGCGCTCGGAGGTCAGCGGTTTGACCAGCATTTCCAGAAACCCGTCCGATTGCAGGCTGTGCTGCATCGACATGGTGGCGTCGGCGGTGTGCGCCAGTGCTGGCACGTCCGGATGCAGCAGGCGCAATGCACGCAGTAGCCCGCTACCGGTGCCATCGGGAAGGTTGACGTCGATCAGCCAGAGGTCGTGGCGACGTTCGCGCGCGCGGTCGAGTGCGGAAGAAAGGGAATCGGCGCAGTCGACCGTGGCCGGAAGACTTTCAAGGACAGCCTGTAAGAATCCGCGGCTGATCGGGTCGTCTTCCACCAGCAGTAGGCGTGGGTGGGGTTCCTGGCGTGTGGCCATGTTCATGCTGCCTCCATGTCAGCGATGCCGCGTCCTGATTTGTCGCGCGCAGCGGAAGTTTGCCTGTGTTTGTGGGGCGCGACAATTGTTGCGCCGACCGGCGCGGCCTCCATCGGTCGCATCTGCGACAATACGCACCCTTTTTGCCCGCAGCTTGTCGCCACGTGGCCAGAACCAGAAACCGTCTCGACCGTACCCCCTTCCAGACCGCGGTCACCGACCTGAGCCATGACGGCCGCGGGGTTGCCCGCCGCGACGGCGAGGGCGGCAAGGTCACCTTCATCAGCGGCGCCTTGCCGGGCGAGTTGGTGCGCGCCGAACCCACCGCCCGCAGCCGGCATTTCGATGAGGCCAAGACCGTGGAGGTGCTGGAGGCATCGCCGCAACGGGTCACCCCGCGCTGCCCGCACTTTGGCGTCTGCGCGGGCTGCGTGTTGCAGCATCTGGAGGAGTCGCAGCAGATCGTGGCCAAACAGCGCGTGCTGATGGACAACCTGGAACGTATCGGTCACGTCACTCCGCAAGCCGTGCTGCCCGCGCTGACCGGCGACAACTGGGGGTATCGGCGCAAGGGCAGGTTCTCGGTGCGTCGCGTCGAGAAGAAGGACAAGACCTTGGTCGGCTTTCGTGAGCTCGACCCGCGGTTCGTGGCCGACTTGTCCGTCTGCTACACGGTGATTCCGCAGATCGGCGAGAAGATTCCCTTGCTTGCCGCGCTGATCGAAGGCATGGACGGCAAGCGCGACATTCCGCAGATCGAATTCATCGCCGGCGACGATGCGGTGGCCTTGACCATCAGACATATGCAGCCGCTCAGCGAGCGCGACCGCCAGGCTTGGGTCGCCTTCGCCCAGGAGCACGGCTTTGCGGTTTTCCTGCAGCCAGGCGGGGTGGACAGCGTGCATCCGCTGTGGCCGCAGGACGTGCCGCTCTCGTTCCGCTTGCCGCAATGGGATGTGGAATTGGCGTTCCGGCCGCTGGACTTCATCCAGGTCAACGCGTCGCTCAATCAGAAAATGATCGCGCATGCAGTCGCGCTGCTGGAGGCCAAGCCCGACGACCGCGTGCTGGACCTGTTCTGCGGCCTGGGCAACTTCACCCTGCCGCTGGCACGCGTGGTGCGCGAGGTGGTGGGTGTGGAAGGCGATGCCGGACTTGTGGCAAGGGCGAAGGAGAACGCCCAGCGCAATGGCCTGGACAATGCGCAGTTCTACGCCGCCGATCTGACCCAGGATCAGCGCAGCGCACCCTGGATGCGCCAGGGCTTCGACAAGCTGTTGTTGGATCCGCCACGCTCTGGCGCGTTGGAAGTACTGCAGCAGCTGCCGTTGAAGACGTTCGAGCGCATCGTCTATGTGAGCTGCCACCCCGGCTCGCTGGCGCGCGACGCCGGCTATCTGGTCAACGAGCAGGGCTTCACGCTGGTCTGCGCGGGCGCGATGGACATGTTCCCGCACACCGCCCATGTGGAAAGCATTGCGGTGTTTGAGAGGCGGTGATTCGGGATTGGGCATTGGGCATTGGCGAAAGCGAACACCTTCGCTCTACGTCGCAACTGTCGTTTCGCGCATGTCGCTCGCTATTGCGTTCGGATTCGACTGCAATCTGTGGATTGATAAGATCTGACGTCACTGGCACTGGCACTGGCTCCTGCTTCAACCAATCCCCACTCCCGAATCCCCAATCCCATGCCTCTAGAAATCGAACGCAAATTCCTGGTCACCGGCGATGGCTGGCGCAACGCCGCGCATGCGGTGATTCCGATGGCGCAGGGCTATCTCAACGATCAGGCGGCGCTGCGCAGTGGGACGCAAAATGCCTCGGTACGGGTGCGGATCCAGGGCGAAAGTGCGTTTCTCAATCTGAAATCGCGCGAGGTGGGGCATACGCGTCAGGAGTTCGAATATCCGATTCCACTGGCCGATGCACGCGCATTGCTGGCGCTGTGCGTTGGCGGCCTGATCGACAAACGCCGTCATCTGGTCGCCTACCAGGGGCATGTGTGGGAAGTGGATGAATTCCTCGGCGACAACGCCGGTCTGATCGTGGCCGAAATCGAGCTTGAACGCGCCGACGACGCATTCGCCACGCCGGAATGGGTCGGGACCGAAGTCACCGACGACGTGCGCTATTACAACCTGGCCCTGGCCTCGCATCCATTCAAGCAGTGGAAAGAGGCTTTGTGAGTCGGGATTTGGATTTGCAAAGGCAGGCGCGCAGCTCGGTGCCTTGAAGGCCTGATACGGGAGTTAGGATGGGCGATGCTTAAAAACAGATCGGTGCGCGACACCAGGCCGCCTAGCAGCGCTTAATCACCGCTCCCCCATTCGGCATCGGCAAACACTTCGCGATTGCATTATCCCGTCTATGCTTTGCCCATCCCCAAGAAACGAATCCCAGCTCATGCGCATCGACATCTGGTCCGACGTAGTGTGTCCCTGGTGCTGGATCGGCAAACGCCGTTTCCAGGCCGCCCTTGCGGCACTTGGCGCGCAGGCGCCGGCCTTGGACATTCATTACCACGCGTTCCAGCTTGACCCAGATGCCGGCCTGGAGCCGACGCCCTTGCGCGAGGCCCTGGCGTCGAAGTTCGGCGGTACGGCACGGGTCGAACAGATCCTGGGGCAGACCCAGGCCACTGCGCAGGCGGAAGGCTTGCCGCTGGACTTCGGCCGTGGGCAGGTGCAGGTCAGCACGCTGCGTGCGCATCGTGTGATCTGGCTGGCCAGCCACGAGGGCAATGTGGACGCGGTCATGGAAGCGCTGTTCCATGCGCATTTTGCCGAAGGCCAAAACGTGGGTGCGACCGACACGCTGGTGCGTGCCGGCGAGGCCGGCGGCCTTACGGCGGCGCGTGTGCAGGCGATGCTGGAATCGGACGAAGGCACCGTCGAGGTACAAGCGCAGCTAGCGCAGGCCGCCGCGTTGGGCATCCGTGCGGTGCCCAGCTTTGTGATCGACGGCCGCGCGCTGATCCAGGGCGCGCAGCCGCCGGAGAGTTTTGCGCAGGCGCTGCTGCAGTTGGCGGCCGAATCGACGCCAGTGGGCGGGCCCGATGCCTGCGGGCCTGACGGCTGCGCGGTGTGACCCGCATGCCTGCCGCATGCACCGGCACGTGCGCGATGGCATGACGCCGCCCGGGCGCGCGCAGACGATCGCCGTGATCGGCGCCGGGTTGGCCGGCTTGGCCTGCGCGCAGCAGCTGCAGGCGGCAGGCCATGCAGTGACGGTGTTCGATCAGGCCAAGACCCCGGGCGGTCGCATGCGCCACTACGGGGCCAAGCAGTGGCAATGCGATCACGGAGCGCAGTATTTCACCGCGCGCGGTCCTGCATTTGCAGCGGTCGTGGATGCCTGGATCGATGCCGGTATCGCCGCGCCCTGGCAGGCGCGTATCGCAAGCTGGGATGGCGCGCAGTTGCGCCGATCCCAGAGTGTACTGACGCGCTACGTGGGTGTTCCTGGGATGGCCGCGCCGGCGCGTGCGCTTGCTGTGCAGTTGGATGTTCGCCTGTGTGCCCAGGTGCGCGCGCTGCAGCGCCGCCGAACGGGTTGGCGCCTGTCGGTATTGCAAGACGCTGCAGAGCATCTGTTCGATACGGTGGTGCTGGCCGTCCCGGCGCCGAGTGCGGCTGCGTTACTCGGACAGGTTGCGCCTGCGCTGGCAACGATTGCCGAGCAGGTGCGCATGCAGCCTGCGTGGGCGGTGATGGCACACTTCGATGCGCCCATCGATCCGGGCTATGACGCGCTGTTCGTCAATGCCGGCCCGTTGCGCTGGGTGGCGCGCAACGCCAGCAAGCCTGCGCGTGTGGGGGCGGAGACCTGGCTGCTGCATGCAACGGCCGAGTGGAGCCAGGTGCATTGCGATGCCCAGCCTGGGCAGGTCATCGCCAGCCTCGTTCCGGAACTTGCTGCGCTCGGTTTGCCGATGCCGCAGTCTTGCGATGCGTTTTTCTGGGAAGTGGCCAGCAGCGACCCCGCATTGCAACTCGGCTGCGTCTGGGATGCGCCGCTGGGCTTGGGGATGTGTGGCGACTGGTTGGCCGGCGGCAAGGTGGAGGGCGCATGGCAGAGCGCAATGGCGTTGGCCCGGCGCGTGTGTGCGGGCGATGTGCCGCACAGCGTCTGCGACTGACGCTGTGCCAAGCGGTGCAGAACTAAAGGGTAGTGCAGTGCAAGTCCATACCGCGGTCATGGCAGTCGTTCGTGCATGCGTCCGCGTCGACCCGAGGATGTTTCTCGCGTCCAAGGCGCGCCCATGCGCCTCCTTGGCATGGACGCGCCCATGCGCCCCGCATCATCGGGCGCCACTGTGATGCATGATTCCAGCGCACTTATCGCGCAAACCAATCCGCAGACGCCGGCGCAGACGCTGCGCTTGATCCTGGGCGACCAGCTCAATCCGCAGCACAGCTGGTTCGCCACGCGCGATGCGGGGGTGGTCTATGTGTTGATGGAAGTGCGGCAGGAAACCGACTACGTACTGCATCACGCGCAGAAGGTCCTGGCGATCTTCGCGGCCATGCGCGCGTTCGCCGCAGGCTTGCGGCGTGCAGGGCATCGGGTGCGCTATGTGACGATCGACAACGCCAGCAACCGGCAGTCGATCCCGCACAACCTCGAGGCATTGATGGCGCATTACCGCGCCGACCATCTGGAGTACCAGTCCCCGGACGAATGGCGGCTGGACGAAGCACTACAGCACTGGAGCGCCGCGCAACCCTTTGCCACGCGCATGGTCGACAGCGAACATTTCCTGACCGTGCGCAACGAAGTCGCCGCCTGTTTTCGCACTGGCAGCCCATGGCGCATGGAAGTGTTTTATCGGCGTATGCGGCGCCAGCATCGCATCCTGCTCGATGCAGCAGGCGAGCCGGAAGGTGGGCGCTGGAACTTCGACCACGACAACCGTGCGCCGTGGCCGGGCCACCCGCCTGTCCCCCAGGATTGGCGCACGACCCACGATCACAGCGCGCTGTGGCACACGATCCAAGCCGCCGGCGTGCGCAGCTTTGGCGCACCGAACGCGCAAGCCCTGCCATGGCCGCTGGATCGCGACGAAGCCTTGCAGCATCTGGACGCTTTCATCGCGCATGCATTGCCCAATTTCGGCCGCTTTGAAGATGCGATGAGCACGCGTAACCCGCGCCTGTTCCATTCGCTGCTCTCGTTCGCGCTCAACGTCAAGATGCTGCACCCGCACGAGGTGATTGCGCGCGCCGAAGCTGCATGGCGGCAAGGGCATGCGCCGTTGGCGGCGGTGGAAGGCTTCATCCGGCAGATTCTGGGCTGGCGCGAGTACGTGCGCGGCGTGTACTGGTCGCAGATGCCCGGCTACGCGGAATCGAATCGTCTCGACCAGCATGCGCCGCTGCCGCACTGGTTCTGGGACGGGCAGATCGGCATGCGCTGCCTGGCCGATGCGGTCGGCAATTCTTTGGCCAACGCGCATGCGCATCACATCCAGCGGCTGATGGTGATCGGCAATTTTGCGCTGCTGGCGGGGCTGGATCCGCAGGCCCTGCATCGCTGGTATCTGGGCGTTTACATCGACGCCTTCGAGTGGGTGGAGCTGCCCAATACGGTGGGCATGAGCCAGTTCGCCGATGGCGGCCTGCTCGGCAGCAAGCCGTATATCAGCGGCGCGGCCTACATCGATCGCATGAGCGATTACTGCGGTGGTTGCCGGTACCAACGCAAGTTGCGGGTCGGCCCGAACGCCTGCCCCTACAACGCGCTGTATTGGGATTTCCTGCAGCGCCAGCGCCCGCTGTTGGGCGCCAACGAACGCCTGGCGCTGCCGTACCGCCAGCTCGACGGGATGGCGCCCGAAGTGTTGGCACAGGTGCAGGCCCAGGCCGCGCATTGGCGCGCCCACCTCGAGGGGCTGTAAGTCTGCCGGCAGTGCCCGCAGCTGAATGCGCGATCTGACGCTGCCACGCGCATCTGCGACAATGCCGCGCTGCGCCACCATGGCGCCTGGCCCGGGAGTCCCCCAACATGCTTCTGATCGGCGTTGCCGGTACCGAACTCAGCGCACAGGAACGCGAATGGCTGCAGCACGATGCGGTTGCCGGCGTGGTGCTGTTCAAGCGCAACTTCGCCTCGCGCACCCAGGTGGCCGAGCTGTCGGCCGCCATTCGCGCCGCCGCGCCGCGCCCGGTGCTGATCTGCGTGGACCAGGAAGGCGGGCGCGTGCAGCGGTTTCGCGAAGGATTCAGCGCGCTGGCGCCGTTGCAAAGCTTCGGTGCGCAGTACGAGCAGGACCCGGAGTCTGCACTGGCCGCGGCGCGCGCGCATGCGCAGTTGATGGCCAGCGAGGTCCGCGCCAGCGGCGTGGACCTGAGCTTTGCGCCGGTGGTAGACCTGGGCCGCGGCAACCGCGCCATCGGCGATCGCGCCTTCAGCGACGACCCGCAGATCGTGGCCACCTTCACGCGTGCCTATGTGCAGGCGCTGCACGGCGCCGGCATGGCCGCCACGCTCAAGCATTTCCCCGGGCACGGCACCGTGCTGGAAGATACCCACGTCGATCACGCCAGCGACCCACGGCCGCTGGAGGTGCTGCAGGCCGAAGACCTGGTGCCGTTCGTGGCGGGCATCGAGGCCGGCGCCGACGCCGTGATGATGGCGCACGTGGTCTACCCGCAGGTCGCGCCGGAGCCGGCCGGCTATTCGCAGCGCTGGATCGAGCAGATCCTGCGCGGCCAGATGGGCTTCCGCGGGGTGGTCTTTTCCGACGACATCGGCATGGCCGCCTCCTTCAGTGCCGGCGGCGTGGCGGGCCGGGTGCATGCGCATCTGGATGCCGGCTGCGACGTGGTGCTGGTGTGCCACCCGGAGCTGGTCGCCGAATCGCTGCAGGCCGTGCAGGGCCGCAGCCTCAATACCGCTGCATTGATCGGCCTGATCGGCCGTGGCGGACTGGGCTGGGATGGCCTGCTCGCCGGCACCGACGCCTCATTCACCACTCCTCCTTCTGCCCATTTCGGAACAACTGCCTGATGTCCACGCTCACCATTTCCCAGGCCCTGGCCCAAGCCGATCTGCTGGTCGACCGTCCCGCCATCGATGCCGCCGTTGCCACCATCGCCGATGCGATCGCACGCGACTACGCCGGCGAAGTGCCGGTGTACCTCACCATCATGCACGGTGCGCTGCCGTTCTCGGGCCAGCTTGCGCTTGAGCTGGGCGCACGCGGGCAGGACCTGCAATTCGATTACCTGCATGCCACCCGGTACCGCGGCGAAACCATCGGCGGCGAACTGGTGTGGAAGCACCGTCCGGCCACCGCATTGTTCGGTCGCCGCGTGATCCTGGTCGACGACATTCTCGACGAGGGCTACACGCTGCAGGGCGTGCGCCAGTGGTGCCTGGAACAGGGCGCCACCGACGTGCGCGTGGCGGTGTTGACCGTCAAGCGGCACGACCGTTGCGTGCCGGGCGTAAGCGCCGATTATGTGGGCGTGGAAGTGCCCGACCGTTACGTGTTCGGCTTCGGCATGGACGTCAACGAGCAGCTGCGCGGTATTCCTGCCATCTATGCGATGAAGCCGTAATGCTGCAAATCCATGCCCGCATCGTTGCGGGCAGCTCGGCGCGCACGCGTGCGCTCCCCATTATGTCTTTCGCTGCAGAGGTCGGTTGTGTCCGCAAATTCCATCGCATTGGCCGTCATCGGCGGCACGGGTGTCTACAAGCTCGCGCAGCTGGACGATGTGCAATCGCACGAAGTCCAAACGCCCTACGGCGCGCCGTCCGGGCCGATTCGCGTCGGTATGCTGCTCGGCCATCGCGTGGCCTTCCTGGCGCGCCATGGCGAAGGCCATTCGCTGCCACCGCACAAGGTCAATTACCGCGCAAACATCGCTGCACTGCAGCAAATCGGCGCCTCGCGGGTGCTGGCGCTCAACACCGTGGGTGGGATCACCGAACAGTTTGGCCCGCGCGTGTTGGCGTGCCCGGATCAGTTGATCGACTACACCTGGGGCCGCGTGTCCACGTTCTGCGAAGAGACTGGAAGCGAAGTGCAGCACGTGGATTTCGGCCACCCGTATTCGCCGATGTTTCGCAGCAAGGTCATTGCGGCAGCCAAAGTGACCGGCGTCACGCTGGTGGCCGGCGGCTGCTACGGTGCAACGCAAGGACCGCGACTGGAAACGGTTGCAGAGATCGCACGCATGCGTCGCGACGGCTGCGATCTTGTGGGCATGACCGGCATGCCCGAAGCTGGGCTGGCACGCGAAAAAGGCTTGGAATATGCGTGTTTGGCGATCGTGGCCAACTGGGCGGCCGGTTGCGGCGACGCGCAGGAAATCACCATGGCCGACGTGTTGGCCAACGTCGATGCGGCTTCGTCCGGGCTGCCCGAGCTGATTGGCGAACTTGCACGCGGGTGATTGTCATCGGGGCATAAGCTTTGCATACTCGGCGCGTACGCACCGCCGTACACCACCCATTAATTATTGCAAAGGTCTCGCATCACCATGCCGAACGGTACCGTCAAGTGGTTCAACGACGCCAAGGGATTTGGCTTCATCTCACCGGAGGACGGCAGCGCCGATGTCTTCGCGCACTTCTCCGCGATCAATTCCAAGGGCTTCCGCAGCCTGCAGGAAGGCCAGCGCGTCAGTTATGACGTGACCCAGGGCCCCAAGGGTGCCCAGGCTTCGAACATCACGCCGGTCGAGTAATCTGACTCGATTGTGCGGTTGAAAAACCCCGCCACGGCGGGGTTTTTTTTGCGCCGATTGTGCGCGGGCAGCGATCGCCAGACAGGGCAGGGACGATGCAACGAGCATTACGTATTGCAGTAGTGGGCTACGGAACGGCGGGGCAGGCATTGGCCGTGCTGCTCGGCGCCGACGGGCATCAGCTGGAGGTCTTCGAGCGCGCAGCTGCACCCGGGCCGGTGGGCGCCGGTTTTCTGCTGCAACCCAGCGGGTTGCAGGTGCTCTGGAACATGGGCTTGCTGCCGCAGGCGCTTGCGCATGGAGCGCCGGTGCGCCGCCTGTATGGCGACACGCCGTGCGGGCGCGCGGTGATGGACATGCAGTACCGCGATCTGGATCCGCGCCTGATGGGTGTGGGCATGCAGCGCGGCGCGTTGTTTACGCTGCTGCGCGAGGCCTGGCCGCAGCACGCGCAACTGCATGTAGACACGCAGATCACCGCGATCGACCACGCGGGCGTGCGCGTGCAGGATCAACGCGGGCAGTGGCATGGCCCCTTCGATCTGATCATCGCCGCCGATGGCTCGGCTTCCACGTTGCGTGCGCAGGCACAGGGAACGCAGCTGGATCGGGTATATCCATGGGGGGCGCTCTGGTGCCTGCTGCCACGCGAAGACTGGCCGTTCGTGGACGAATTGCGCCAGCGCTATATCGGCGCACGCAAGATGATCGGCCTGTTGCCGGTGGGCACGCGCCCGGGCGACGACACGCCGCGGCTGAGCTTT
This sequence comes from Xanthomonas phaseoli pv. dieffenbachiae, assembly GCF_008639345.1. Taxonomy (NCBI): domain Bacteria; kingdom Pseudomonadati; phylum Pseudomonadota; class Gammaproteobacteria; order Lysobacterales; family Lysobacteraceae; genus Xanthomonas; species Xanthomonas phaseoli. The sequence continues at coordinate 1,421,312 of NZ_CP041380.1, forward strand.
TTCTGGAGCCTGCAGTGCAGCGATTTCGTTGCGTGGGAACAGCGCGGCATTGCCGCCTGGCGCGACGAGGTGGCGCAGATGTGGCCGGAAGCACACGCGCGGCTTGCCACGGTGCAGGTGCATGGTGCACTGGCGCGCGCGAGCTATCGCGATGCGGTGGTGTCGCGCTGGCATCGCGGCCGCTTCGTGCTTGCCGGCGATGCCGCGCATGCGATGAGCCCGCAGTTGGGGCAGGGCGTGAACATGGCGCTGCTGGACGCATTGGCGATGCGCGATGCGTTGCGCGCCAGCGCCGATCTGGACGCTGCCTTGCAGCGCTACCAGCGCGAACGCCAGGCGCACGTGGCGATCTATCACCGCTGGAGCCGCTGGCTGACGCCGCTGTTCCAGTCCGAACGCGATCTGTGGGCACATGGCCGCGATCTGCTGCTACGCCCGATGGGACGCGTGCCGGGTGGACGCGGGCACATGTTGCGTGTGCTCAGCGGCACCCAGCACGGTTGGTTCGGCAAGCTGGCGCTGGCGCCTGAATTCGTCGAGGCCTTGGCGCAGCCAGTCGTGCGGCTGGCCGACGCTAACGCCGAAGCAGTTGCACGGCCATAGCATCGACCGGTGCGTGCGTGGCAGGGCTAACGCACCGGCAGTGCCAACGCATCGCCTTCCACGCAGGCAACCAGGCGCTCGCCTTCGGTCAACGTCGGCACGATGCCTGCGGTGAACTGCGAGAACGCCGGCAGGATGGTGACGCGCTCGCGCAACCAGAACGCCGGCCAGCGCCGCGACAACCCTGGCAGCTTGGCCAGCGGATGCAGGTGCCCACATAGCACGTGGCCGGTGGGATGCGGCAATGGGTCATGGCGCAGCACGAACGGCCCATCTTCGACCTGTTCGCCGGCCGCTTCGATGTGCAACTCCGCACCGGCCAGGGCGCGGTCGTGATTGCCGCGGATGGCGATCACGCGCAACGCGCAATGCCGTTCGCGCCATGCGCTCCAGCGTCGGTGCCAGGCGGCACGCGGCGCGGGCCCGTGCAACAGGTCGCCCAAAATCCACAGCGTCCGGACATCGCGTTGATCCAGCAACGCATCCAGCCGCTCCAGATCGTGCGCGGTGCCGCCGGCCGGCAAGCCGATGCCGGCACGTCGGAAGACATCGGCCTTGCCCAGGTGCAGGTCGGCGATCAACAGCGCACGGTGTGCCGGGCGATACAACGCACGCTCGCCGAGCAATTCCACGGTTTCGCCGGCCAGCTGCAGCTGCACGCTATCGCCCATGCTTACGTTCCAGTTGTTCGGCAGCACGCAAGACGCGCGCCTTCCAGTCCTCGGTACTCAGCTGCCCACGCACGCGTTCGGCCCACAGCGGAAACGATAACGGCGTGAGGCTGCGTGGCTTGCGCAGGCGCAACTCGCGACGCGCGCAGTCTTCCAACGCATGCGCAAGCCGCGCCAGTTCGAGCTGGCCTTCGAACACCTCGCGCTCGGCCTGGGCGAGCAGCAGGTGATCGGGATCGAAGCGTTGCAACACGTCGTACAACAAACCGCTGGACGCCTGCAGCTGGCGCAGGCTGCGCGGTGCACGGCCAGGCAACGACGGCGACAACAAGCCCGCCACGCGCGCGATTTCGCGGAACTGCCGGCGGGCCAACTCGCCGAGGTTGAGGCTGTCGCGCAGATCGTCGAACAGTCCCGCCGGCGAGAGCAGGGCCTGCAGCACATCGGCATCGATGTCGACATCCTGCGCCGGCGACAGCACAAAGCCGTAGTCGTTGGCAGCGAAGCTGAAGGTATTGCGCTGGCGTCGGCCCCAACGTGCCGCCAGCAACGCGGCCAGGCCTTCGTTGACCTGCCGGCCGGCAAAGGGGTAGACGAAGACGTGGCGGCCGTCGCGCGCCTTGACGCTTTCCACCAATAGATGGTCCGGCCCAGGCAGCGAAGAGAGCGATGCCTGCAGGTGCAATAACGGCGCCAGTGCCTGCATCTCCGGCGCATCGCCGGGGGCGGCGAAGACCGCTTCCACCTCGCGCCCCAATGCCGACGACAGCGGCATGCGCCCGCCCATCCATTTCGGCACCACGCCGCTGCCGCCCTTGGCCACACGCACGTAGGCAGTCATGTCTTCCAGGCGCACCAGTTCCAGCAGGCGGCCGGCGAACTGGAAGCGGTCGCCGCGGCGCAGGCGGCCGATGAATTGTTCTTCCACCGCGCCTAGCCGCCCGCCGCGCAGAAACTGCACGCGCACGCTGCCGTCGCTGGTGATCGTGCCGATGGACAGCCGGTGCCGCAGCGCGACGCGTCGGTCGATCACGCGGTACAGACCCTCCTCGTCGCGCACCACTTTGTGAAAGTCCGGGTAGTGCGCCAGCGCGCTGCCGCCTTGCACGATGAAATCCAGCACCGCGTTCCAGGTGGTCCTTTTCAGCGCGGCGAAGGCATCGGTACCGCGCACTTCCTCGAACAACGCGTCGGCGTGGAAGCCGCCGCCGAGGGCGAGGGTGACGCAGTGCTGCGCCAGTACGTCCAGCGATAACCGTGGCGGTGGACGCGCTTCGATATGGCCGTGCACCAGCGCGCGACGGGCCGCGGCATATTCGACCAGTTCCAGTGCATGCGAGGGGACGCACACCACGTGGCCGGACTCGCCGGGACGATGGCGTGCGCGGCCGGCGCGTTGCAGCAGGCGCGCGATGCCTTTCGGGCTGCCGACCTGCAGCACCTGATCCACGGCCGGGAAGTCCACGCCCAGGTCCAGGCTGGAGGTGGCGACCACGCAGCGTAGGCTGCCGTCGGCCAGCCCGCGTTCGGCGGCAGTGCGTAGCGACGGATCCAGCGAGCCGTGGTGCAGCGCCAGCGTGGCCAGGTCTTCGGGCCACACCGCGCTCAAGGCCTGATGCCACAACTCGGCCTGCGCGCGCGTATTGGTAAACACCAGGCTGGTGCGCTGCTGCATGATCTTTTGCAGCACGCGCGCCAGTTGCGCCAGACCGAGGTGGCCTGCCCAGGGAAAGCGCTCGCCGCTGTCCGGCAGCAAGGTTTCCAGCGTCATCGTGCGCGGTTTGACGCCGGAGACCAGCGCCGCCTCGGGGCGATGCGGCAACAGCACATCGCGTGCCTGCGACAAATTACCCAGCGTTGCCGACAGCCCCCAGATGCGCAGTTGCGGCGTCCAGCCGCGCAAGCGCGCAAGACACAGCTGCAGCAACACGCCGCGCTTGTTGCCCAGCAGTTCGTGCCATTCGTCGACGATCACGCAGCGCAATGCCGATAGCTGCGGCGCGGTATCCGGATACGACAATAGCAAGGCCAGCGATTCGGGCGTGGTCACCAGTACATCGAGCTTGCCGCTGCGGGCCAGCCGCTTGTCGCGCGCGCTGGCATCGCCGGTGCGCAGGCCCACCTGCCAATCCAGCCCTAACGCATCCACCGGCTCGCGCAGCGCGCGTGCGGTGTCGGCGGCCAGTGCGCGCAGCGGCGTGATCCACAACACCTGCAGATTGCGTTGCGGCTGGCGACGCGCAGGCGAGGCGGGTTTGCCCGGTTTGCGCGGGGATGTGCGCCCACGCGCGGCCAATGCCTCCAGCAACGGCCCGCCGAATGCCGCCAGCGTCTTGCCGCTGCCGGTGGGCGTGTGCAGCAGGCCGGATTCGCCGTCGAGATAGCGCTTCCACACATCGCGTTGAAACGGCAGCGGCGCCCAGCCGCGCCGTGCGAACCAGGCACGCCACTGTTGCAGTGGCGTGCCGTACGTGTGCTGCGTGACGCTCACCGCGCCAGTGCCTGCAGGGTGCTCAGATGATCGGCTTCGGCCATTGGCTTGTCGTGACGCCAGCGCAGGATGCGCGGGAAGCGCACTGCGATACCGGACTTGTGCCGCGCGCTGCGGTTCACCGCTTCAAACCCCAGCTCGAACACATGCTGCGCGGTGACTGCGCGCACCGGGCCGAAACGCTCGGTGGTGTTGGCACGGATCCAGCGATCCAGCTGCAGGATTTCCTTGTCGTCCAGGCCCGAATACGCCTTGGCGATCGGCACCAGTTGGCCTTCATTCCACAGCCCGAAGGTGTAGTCGGTATAGAGCGTGCTGCGTCGGCCGTGGCCGGCTTGCGCGTACAGCAGCACCGCATCGATGGTGAGTGGGTCGATCTTCCATTTCCACCAGTCGCCGCGACGGCGACCGGATTGATACACCGAGCCGGCGCGCTTGAGCATCAACCCTTCCACGCCGCGTTCGCGCGCTTCCACGCGCACCTGCGCTGCGGCCTGCCAATCGCTGACCTGCACCAGCGGCGAGGCAACGATGCGCGGGTCTGCAAGCGCGGAGAGCACGTCTTCCAGCAGAGCGCGCCGCTCCTGCAGCGGGCGCTCGCGCAGGTCTTCGCCCGCCAGTTCCAACAGGTCGTAGGCCACCACGCGCGCCGGTGCGGCGGCCAAGGTCTTGGGCCCGGGCTTGAGCCGCTGGATCCGCGTCTGCAACGCGGTAAACGGCATCGGCAGGGGCTGTTCGGGTTGCCAGGCCAGCAGCTCGCCATCGATGACGGTGCCGTCCGGCAATTGCATCGCGGCGTGTTCGATTTCAGGGAAACGTCCATCCAGACGTTCTTCGCCGCGCGACCACAGTGCCGCTTCGCCAGCGCGGCGAATCAGCTGCAGGCGAATGCCGTCCCATTTCCATTCCAGCAGCCAGTCGTCGATGGCGCCCAATGTTTCGACCTCCGCTTCCAGCGGCGAAGCCAGGAAGAACGGGTAGGGCTGCTGGCGGTCGCCGGGCAATTCTTCGCTGGTCAACAGGTCTGCAAGATAGGTCGGATGCGGCCGCCAACTGCCCAGCATGCGCTGGGCAATGCGCGCGATGTCCACGCCCGACAATTCGGCCAGCGCCTGCTGCACGAGCCGTTGCGACACGCCAACCCGCAGTGCGCCGGTCAGCAGCTTGTTGAACACCAGCCGCTCGTCGAAGGCCAGGCTGCGCCACGCCTGCACGATGCAGGCCTTGCGGATTTCCACGTCCTGGTTGGCGATCGGCAGTAGCCGCTGTTCGATCCACTCTGCCAAGGGCAGGTCGGCCGCCTCTGTGACCGGGTCGTCCAGCAGCAGGGCCAGAGTTTCTGCCAGATCGCCGACATGGTCGTAGCTGTCGGCGACCAGCCAGTCGGCAACGCCGGCGGTGTCGGTGATCCAATCACGCAGTTCGCCGCTGCTGGCAATGCGCATGCGCGCGCTAGCCACCTTGCCACCGGCCAGAAGATAGAGCGCCCATGCCGCGTCCAGCGCGGGCGCCTCGCGGAAATACGCCACCAGTGCAGCGCGCTTGTCGAGCGTGCCGGTGCTGCGGTCCAGGGTGCGGTACAACGCCGCGAAACGCCTCACGGCAGCGCCCGTGGCGCTGCGCGCCTGTCGGCAGCACGCAGTTCCAGTGCGCGTCGGGTAAACGCGGCAAGCACGCCTGGGCGCCGTAGCGCTCGCGGTGGACCGATGGTGGCCGCTGGTGCGCTGCGATGCACGCAAAACGCCAACGCATGACGGCGAAACGCGAGCGCACCGCTCAGGCGAATACGCGGACGCGCGCGAACATAACGACGTGCGGGCAGCGGGTTCATTCCTCGGCTCCGAAATCGGTGCGGAAGGCTTCTGCTGCGACGCCGCGCTCCCGCAGGTGTTGGATCAATGCATCGGTATTGCCATGGGTGGCAATGACGCGCTGTGCGCCGGTTTCTTCGATGGTGCGCAGCAGGTCGGGCCAGTCGGCATGGTCGGAGACCACAAAGCCGCGGTCGTAATTGCGCCGACGACGATTGCCGCGGATGCGCATCCAGCCCGAGGCAAAACCCTGCTGTGCGCTGCGGAACCGGCGGATCCAGGCACTGCCGGCCGCCGATGGCGGTGCGATGACCAACTGCCCGGCATAGTCGGCGCCGCGCGCATGCTCGCTGACCGGCTGCGTGTCCAGCATCGGGATGCCTGCCTGGCGGTAGACCTCCACACCTACCGCGACGGCGCCATGCAGCAATGCCGGCTGCGTCTCCCACGCGCGCAATTCGGCCAATACGCGTTGCGCCTTGCCTAGCGCATAGCAATACAGGATGGCCGCTTCGCCGCATTCGGCGCATTCGCGGCGCCAGGCGGAAATATCGGCCGCGACCTCGGAGGTGTCGGGCCAGCGATACACCGGCAGGCCGAACGTCGCCTCGGTGATGAAGGTGTCGCACGGCACCACTTCGAACGGCTTGCAGGTGGGGTCGGGCTGGCGCTTGTAGTCGCCGGAGGCCACCCAGACCTCGCCATCCACTTCGATGCGCACCTGCGCCGACCCCAGCACGTGTCCGGCCGGATGCAGCGACACGCGCGCACGACCCAGCTGAAACGTTTCACCATCCGCATGCGTGTGATAGACCTGTTCGCCCAGGCGCCATTGCAGGATGGACAAGCTCTCGCGCGTGCAGTGGTACTCGCCCATGCCGCTGCGGGCGTGGTCGCCGTGACCATGCGTGATCACCGCGCGCGGCACCGGCCGCCACGGGTCGATATGGAAGTCGCCTTGCGGGCAATACAGGCCCTCCGGCCCGAGCACCACCAGATCGCCGCGTGTGTGAGTTGTCTCATCGTTGCCGTTGCGCATGCGGCAACTCTGGCCAAGCCGGTGTGCAGATCCTGAGAATGGGAGCCGTGCGCCGGTGCGTTCGTGCAGCACGCGCTTACCGGCAGGTGCCACGACGTCGCGAGCCGCCGCCGGACGGGCGTGGACGGCGCGCAGAGGTCGGCGTGCAGAGGCCAGCGTGCAGAGGCCAAGGGTGCACGCATGGCACATGCCGGTCAGTTCACCGCCACGTTCGTCCGGCAGTGCGCGTTTAGTAGTGTTGGCAGCCGCGTGGATCGTGGACGCCTTAGAGCGGCCAACAAAACAAAGCGAGCGGCCGTCAGGTGGCGTCGACGGTACGAAGGAACCGCGGTGTACGCGTGGTACACACCGATTCCGAGCAACGGCCGCGCCCGCCTGGCTGCGCAGTCGTTTTGTTAGCTGTTCTTAATGCCGCGTACGTCGCCCAGGCGAACGCACCGCGCTCGCTTCCACCGCCAGGGTAAAGCCGCGTTCTTCGCCGCCGTGCATGGCGCCGACATCGACCACCTGGCGACGGATCTCCTCGCCCTTACCGTTGCGCACCACCACCACCACCGTGTATTCCCACGGATCGCCTTCGGCCGGGTGGCGGATGGTGCCGTCGACCTTGAGCGGCACGATCGGCGCCGGCTGCGCGTGTTGCGCAGCCGCCGAATCGAAGCGCAGGTGGTGCTTGCACGCAGGGCAGACGCTGGCGCTTTCCAGGATCGTCGCCTTGCAGTGCGGACAGCTACGCGTGGCGCCGGGCGTGCCCGGGCGAGGTGCACTCATGTGGCGTCGCTGTCTCCGCTGACGACCGGCTTGCTGGTCGCGACCGGCTTGCCGCCATCATCGCCCCAGCCGAAATCGGCCTGGCCGCGCATGCGCGCACCCGATGCCACCGTGAGGCTGCCGGCCTTGACGTCGCCGACCAACACCCCGGATGTCTGCAGTTCGACCTGCGCGGCAGATTCGATGTTGCCCTCCAGCTCGCCGGCGATGATCACCTTGTTGGCGCGCACGCCGCCATTGAGCTTGGCGCCGCGTTCGATGGTCAGATCGCCCTTGACGTTGACATCGCCCTTGAAGCGGCCGGCCAGGCGCACATGACCTGCGCCTTCGATCTTGCCTTCGATGCTGATGTCGGCAGCGATCAGCGACTCTTTCGCTTCGCTATGACGCTGCGTGGCTGCAGTTGTCGGTGCGACGCTGGGCGCTGCGGCGGCGGGCACCGGCGGTGCGGGGCTGGTCTCGGCGGTGAACAGCCTGCCATCGGCAGCAGGAACCTCGGGGGTGACCGGAACGCCGTCTTTCTTGTTGGGACCTTGATCGCGCCACATCGACATCGGACTGCCTCGCTTTAGGGGTCGAGGCCGACTATCGCTGCGCAACTGGATCTTTTGTGTGACGAACTCCGCAATCCGCGATGGACGGCGTGCGTGCCGAAGCTGTCGGCAAACGTCGCGGGCAGAGCCCAGGTGGGTGCGGTGTACAGGAGCGGCAGTGTCGCTCGACACATCGCGGACACGGCCGCACCGGCCTGGCAGCTGCGCCGCGGCTTTGTCAGCTGCTTTCAGTTCGCACTGTCCGTCGCAGCACCGTGTCGCTCGACCCGGTTGCGCCCAGCGCGCTTGGCGCGATACAGCGCTGCGTCGGCTTTCTGGATCAGGCTCGCACCCTGTTCGCCATCGGCCGGGAAACTGGCCACGCCGATCGAGGCAGTCACCTTCGGCAACGCGCGCGCACCGTCGCTGACCGCCAGCGCGGCGATGTAACCGCGGATCTGCTCGGCCACGCGCATGGCTTCCTCGCCATCGGCTTCGGGCAGAAGGACGGTGAATTCCTCACCGCCGTAGCGGCATGCCACGTCCTCGGCGCGCAGGCGGGTCAGCAGCACCTCGCCCACCGCTGCCAGCAACAGGTCGCCACCGGCATGGCCTTGGCTGTCGTTGAACTGTTTGAAATGGTCCACGTCCAGCATCAACACCGACAACGGCAGACCACGCCGTGCGCACCGCGCCAGCTCGTGGCTCAGCGATTCTTCCAGATAGCGGCGGTTATACAGCCCCGTCAGCGCATCGCGGATCGACTGCCGGCGCAGCGATTCGCGCAGGCGCAGGTTGCTCAGCGCCAACGACAACTGCTCGGCGGCCGCCTCGGCGATTTCCAGCCGCGGCATCGGCCCCGGGCCGGCCGCGGACAGGAACAGAAACCCGAGCTGGGTGCCTTGCGCCGACATCGGCAGGCACGCGGTGGTGACGGACGCATCGCGTGCGGGTTCTTCGATATGCGCACACAGCGCATCCCGGCCCAGGTCGTGGACGATATGCGGCTGGCCGCGGCGCAGCGCCCAGCATTGCTCCGGCGACAGATGCGGCGCACTGCGCACCAGCGGCTCGCCCCAGTGGCTGATCGCCTCGGCGCGGTCTTGCGAGGCGCGCAGCAGGTACACGCTTCCCGCCACGCCCGGCAGCAGGCTGGCCAGGGTACGGCTGCTGACCATCAACGCTTCTTCGGCACTGATGCAGCTCTGCAGCAGGCCGGTGTAGCGGCTGAGCAGGTTGAGGTCGGCGGTACTGCGCTGCAGTGCGTCGATGCTCTCGCCCAACTCGCGATTGGCCTGCGCCGCCAGCTGTTCGGCCTGCGCGCGATGGCGCAGTTCGCGCATCAACAGCGCATAGACCATGCCCACCACCACCAGCCCGAACGGAATGCCGGCCAGCGCCAGTGCCAGCAACAGGTTGGCGCTTTGTTCGCTGCTTCGCGCGCGTTGTGCCAGCAGTTCCTGTTCGCGCTGCACCATCGCCAATGCCTGCTCGCGGATCGCGCTGGTGGTGCGGAAGGCGCTCTGCCGGATGTCGGCACGTGCCGGCTCCAGCCCACTTTGCGTATAGATGTCGAGCACGTGCTGAATCTGCCGCAGGCGGGTTTCCACCAGCCGTTGCAACTGCGCCAGGTGCTGCTCCTGCGCGGGGTTGTCGACGATCAGGCGGCGCAGGTTGTCCATCAGGATCGGCAAACGTTCGACACTGGTGTGATAGTCGAGCAGGTAGGCGTCGTTGCCGGTGAGCAGGAAACCACGCTGCGCCGATTCGGCATCGAGCACGCGCGCCTGGATCTCGTCGACCCGCCCGATCACCTCGTGGGTATGCGACACCAGCGCGGCGTCGGCCAGCGAACGGCGGGCACCGACGAAGATGCCGATTCCGATGACGACGAAGATCAGCGCAGAAAAAATCAGCGCCAGCTGGTTGCGCCGGCGTGACGTAAAAGAAGAGGACATATGCGAATGCTAGCCTGCCGGCCTCGACAACACGAGCCACCCGTCGGCCGAGACAAGCGCGCCGGCACATGGCCGGCGCGTGGCGGGTGCCGCGAAAGAGGGGCGACTCAGTGCTGCGCGTGGTCGGCGTCGTGCTTGTCGGCGTTCTGTTCGGCCTTGTTGGCCATTTCACGCGTCTTGTCGGCTGTGGCATCGGCCGCATTGGCGGTGGCGCGGCTGGCGTCTGCGGCCAACTCGCGCGCAGCCACGCGTGCATCGGCAGTTGCGGCCTTCGCTTCCACTGCTGCACGGTCTGCGGCCTGTTCGGTCGCGGCGGCGGCGTGCTTGGCGGCAGACGCGGCATCGCGGCGCGCCTGCTCGGCATCCGGGCCCTGACAGGCAGCAAGGGTGAGGGCGGCGATGGCGCTCAACGACAGCATGCGGATCGTCTTCATGGGTGGTCCTGTTCCTGTTCCGGTGTTGGAAGCCGGAGCTTATGCAGGAGGCGATGCAGCCTGCGTCAATGCGCAGCCGGCCATTCAGCCACGGGGTAGACAGACGCAGTCTTGCAGGATGTTGGTGGTCATGCCGGCGGGTACGGCGTGCAAGGCCGGAATCGCAGGCAAAAAAAAGCCGCTGGAAACCAGCGGCTTTTTTCGAACTCGCTTGGAGTCAAGAAGTGATTACTTCTTGGCTTCTTCTGCGGTGTCCTTGGCAGCCTTGGCGGTGTCTTCAGCCGTCTTGGCAGCGTCGGCAGCCTGGTCAGCAGCAGCGTCGGTCGCGGCGCCGGAAGCAGCCTGGGCAGCGTCAGCAGCGGTGTCGGCCGAAGCAGCAGCGGTGTTGGCAGCAGCCTGAGCGGCGTCAGCCGACTGAGAGCCCGAGGCAGCAGCCTGGTCGGCAGCGGTCTGAGCGTCGGCAGCAGCTTCGTTAGCCGAAGCAGCAGCGTCCTGAGCCTGTTCCGGCTTCGAGCAAGCGGTCAGGGCCAGGCCCAGAGCCATTGCGATCAGCAGCTTGTTGATGGTCATTGTTTCAATCCTCGTCGTTAGATTAGGCAACGCGCTATTGCGCGCCCCCGACATGATGACGGCCACAAGACGAGTGTCAAGCGCACGCGCATTCAGTTTTGCAAAATCGCCGTTAAAGATAATTAAATCAATTCGATAGCGATGGCGGTCGCTTCGCCGCCACCGATGCATAGCGTTGCGAGTCCGCGCTTGCCTCCGCGGCTGCGCAACGCGTTCACCAATGTCACCACCAAACGCGCGCCGGATGCGCCGATCGGATGGCCCAATGCGCAGGCGCCGCCATGCACATTGACCTTCTCGTGCGCGATGCCGAGTTGCTTGATCGGTGCCATCGCCACGACGGCGAAGGCTTCGTTGATTTCGAACAGATCCACATCGTCCAATTGCCAGCCGAGCTTGCCAAGCAGCGCTTGAATCGCAGCGACCGGTGCGGTGGTGAACCACTCCGGCTCCTGAGAATGGGTGACGTGGCCGACAATGCGCGCCAGCGGCGTCACGCCGCGGCGTTGCGCGTCGTCCGCGCTCATCAGGACGGTGATTGCCGCGCCATCGGAAATACTCGAGGAACTGGCCGCGGTCACGCTGCCGTCCTTCTTGAAGGCCGGCTTCAGTGTTGGAATCTTGGCCACGTCCGATTTGCCCGGCTGCTCATCGCTGTCCACGACGACTTCGCCCTTGCGCGTGGCCACCGTCACCGGCACGATTTCGTCGGCAAACGCGCCGCTGCGCTGCGCCGCCTGCGCGCGTTCCACCGAGGCGATCGCGAATGCATCCTGGTCGGCGCGGGTGAAGCCGAACGTCTCCGCGGTGGCTTCGCCGAACACGCCCATGGCCTGGCCGTCATACGGATTGGTCAGGCCGTCCCAGGCCATGTGATCGACCGCCTGGAAATTGCCGTAGCGATTGCCGGTACGCGAGTTGGGCAGCAGATGCGGGGCATTGCTCATCGACTCCATGCCGCCGGCCACCACGATGCTGGCCGAGCCGGCCTTGATCAGGTCGTGTCCCAACATGATCGCCTTCATGCCCGAGCCGCACACCTTGTTGATGGTGGTGGCGCCGGTGGAGGTCGGAATGCCCGCGGCAATCGCGGCCTGGCGCGCAGGTGCCTGGCCAAGATTGGCCGGCAGCACGCAGCCGACGATGACCTCGGAAATATCGGCAGGTGCGATGCCCGATTGCGCGAGCGCGCCCCGGATGGCAGCCGCGGCGAGCGTGGGTGCCGGCACCGCATTGAATTGGCCGAGGAACGAGCCGATGGCAGTACGTTTGGCAGCAACGATGACGATGTCGGACATGAGCAGATACCGTTTAAAGTGAAACGATTATCTGCCTCATGGCGGCGCCGCGCCAGCACGCGCCCCACGCGCACGCTTTCCGATTAAAGTAAGCAAAGCGTTATTCGGGCCCGATTGGGCCCCATCCATGGAATGGGTTCGGGGAGAACACAAATGAAGAAGCAAGACGTCGCCAGGACTGTCCTGGCCTCGGCGCTGGCCGTTGCGTTGACCGCATGTGGCGGTGGTGGTGGCGGAGGTGGTATCCGTCCAAGCACTCCGGCCGCACCGCCGGTGACCTCGCCACCGCCGCCGCCGCCAACATCGCCGCCAACATCGCCGCCGCCACCGGTGACGACACCCACCACGCCGGAGCCGGCGATCGATGCGCATCTGGCGCTGACCAACGCGCGTGCGGCGCAGGTGCTTGGCTTCACGGGTGCTGGGTACCGCATCGGTGTCATCGATACCGGCATCAATGCCAATCATCCGGCGTTGCAGGGACGCGTCAGCGACAGCTTCATCTATGTGGACCCACGAACCAACAACACCGCGGTGGGCGATGTGGTCGGGCACGGAACCGTGGTGGCCGAGCTGGCCGCCGGGCGTGCGGTCGGGCAATGGCCCGGCGGCATCGCGCCGGGCGCGGGCCTGGTGTCTGCGCGCATCATCAGCGACCGTGCGCCGGAGGATGACGGCAGCGGCGACGGTAACGAGGTCGATGGACCGCTTGGCCTGGGACCGGTGCACGCCGATCTGATCAGTGCCGGTGTGCGCATCATGAACAACTCGTGGGGCGGCCTGTACTGGAACGACCCGACGGTGACCAATCAGATTGCCCAGGAATACCGCCCCTTCATCCTCAGTAACGATGGGCTAGTGGTGTTCGCGTCGGGCAATGAATCGCGCTCGCAGCCCTCCGATACGGCGGCGCTGCCCAGTCAGCCTGGCCCCAACGGAACGCTGCCGGCGGCCGATCTGGAGCGCGGTTGGTTGGTGGTGGGCGCGCTGGATACCGCCAACCCGACGCAACTGGCGTCGTACTCCAACGCCTGTGGTGTGGCGATGCGCTACTGCCTGGTCGCGCCAGGCACGTCGCTGTTCATCGACCCGGACGCCACTGCCGGCAACATCCGTTATTTCTACGGCAGCGGCACCTCGTTTGCAGCGCCGCTGGTCTCCGGTGCGGCTGCGCTGGTGTGGCAGGCATTTCCGTATTTCAACAACGATCTGGTGCGCCAGACCTTGCTGGGAACCGCCACCGACTTGGGAGCTGCGGGCGTGGATCCGGTCTTCGGCTACGGCCTGCTCAACGTCGGCAAGGCAGTGTTGGGGCCGGCACGCTTCGATTGGGGCACGGTGGATGTCAATGTCACCACCTTGCGTTCGACCTGGGCCAACGCCATCAGTGGCACCGGTGGCCTGACCAAGCGCGGCACCGGCACCTTGGTATTGAGCAGCACGGCCAATGCCTTCACCGGCGACACCCAGGTACTTGGCGGCACCTTGCAGACGGCCAGCTTGCAGAGTGCGCGCGTGAGCATCGCCAACGGCGCGCGCTTGGTTGGCGCGGGCAACGTCGGTGGTCGGGTCGACAACGCCGGCACCTTGCAGGTCAACGGCGCAACCGCCTCCATTGCCGGCAACTACACGCAGGCCAGCAATGGTCGCCTGGCGGTGAATGTGGGTGACCGTTTGAATGTGGCGGGCACGGCGACCATCGCAGGCGACCTGCAATTGCTCGGTCGGCGCGACTACGTCGTCAACAACACCACCTACGCGGTGCTGCAGGCGACCGGTGGTTTGCAAGGCACATTCGACACGCTGAGCAGCGGGCCGGCGGTGACCTTTCTGAGCGCCACGCGCAGCTACGACGCCAACACCGCGTATGTGTCGCTGCAGCGCATGGATGTCACCGCGGTCGCCGCGTCGCTGGGCGCGATCGGCACCGCATCGATGGATTCGGCCATCCGCGTCGAGCAGGCGTTCCAGCAGGTCGATGCGCAGCAGTTCCAGGGCAACGGTGCGCTCAGCGGCGGCTTCATTCGCGCTGCAGCTGCCTTGCAACAATCGCCAAACGCCAAGGCCGCCGCCGATTCGCTGCGCAGCCTGTCTGGCCGTGCGCATGCCGATTCTGCGGCGATGACCTTCGACACCATCGACCTGGGTCGCCGCGCACTGGCAGCGCATTTCGATGGGCTCTCGCAACAGCCGCGTCTGTTGGGCAACTGGCAGCGGGCCCTTGGCGGGCCGGGCGAGGGTGGTGCAACCACTTCGGGATTTGCCACCTCCGGCTGGATGATGGGCAACGATGTACGCCTGGCTTCCGGTGCGGTCACCGGTTTTGCGTTCGGCGAAACGCGCTCCAGCAGCCTGGGCGACCTGGATGGGGCACGCGGGCGCGATCGTCAGGTGCAGGCGCAGCTGTATTGGGGCACGACATTGGGCGCTGCGTACACGCTGGGCCAAGTGGGCTTTGGCAACGTCAATCGGCAGATCGAGCGCACCCTGCAGCTGGGCGAAGACCGCAGCAGCGCCTTCAGCGACTACAGCGGCAGTTACCTCAGCAGCAATCTGGAAACCGGGTACCGCCTGGGCGGTGCGCGTGCAAGCCTGACGCCGTATATGGGCCTGGATTACGTGCGTTTGCGCAGCGATGGTTTCCGCGAAAACGGCGGCGATGGCTTCGGATTGCGTGCCAACGCGAATACGTCATCGCGCACGCAGGCACTTGCCGGCGTGCGCTCGGCGTATCGCTGGCGCGGCCTCCAGCTGGGCGGCTATGCGGAATGGCAGCAGGCGCTGAGCAGCGACGGCTTGACGCTGGAGGCCAGCTTCGTGGGGGTGGATGCGTGGGCACCGCTGCGTGGCATGCAGCCGGCACGCTCGGGTGGTCTGTTCGGCATCACCGCTGCTGCGCCGGTTGGCCCGCAGAGCCAGCTGCGTTTCGGTTACGACCAGCGGGTGGGCGAGCGCGGCGACGACCGTGCGCTGAGCCTGAAGTACAGCGCCGATTTCTGATCGGCGTGCATGACGCCCGGGCGCAATGCCCGGGCGTGGCGTTTTCGGCGGCAATCACCTACCACGGTGATCACCTACGACGCTGATCGTCATGCCCAATCCGTCCGTTTCCGGTTACTCGCCGCGCAGTTTGTGCAGGAAGCGCGGCGCAGTGCGGCCCAGCGGCAGCTTGAGCTTGCTGATGGACTCGATGCGCGCTTCGGCAATCCGGTCGGCCGCCTGCTGCGGCGAAACGTCCAGCTGCGTGGACAGATCGAAGACCTTTTCCAGGTTGTGATAGATGCTGCGGATCAGCCGCATCGCGCGCTCGCGGTTATAGCCGTCGATCTCCAGCGACACATTCATCACTCCGCCCGCATTCACCACGTAATCGGGCGCATACAAAATGCCGCGCCGATGCAGCTCTTCGCCAATGGCGGCGCTGGCCAGCTGGTTATTGGCCGTGCCGCAGATGATCTTGGCCTTGAGTTGCGGCAGCGTGTCTTCGTTGATGGCACCTTCCAGCGCGCACGGGGCAAACACGTCGGCCGACACCTGATGGATTTCATCCGGGCGCACCGCTTCTGCACCGTATTCGGCCACCGCGCGGTCCACCAGCGCCTGATTCAGGTCGGCCACATAGAGTTTTGCGCCGCGTTCCTTGAGCAGCTTCACCAACTCCATGCCGATATGGCCCAGCCCCTGGATCGCGATGCTGGCCTTGCCGACTTCTTCGTGGCCGAGCTTGCGGTTGAGCGAGGCCATCAGCGCCTGCAGCGCGCCATAGGCTGTGAACGGCGCTGGGTCGCCGGAGCCGCGATGCACCTGGTGCACGCCGGTGACGTACTCGCTTTCCAGGTAGATCTGCTCCATGTCGTTGACGTCCGTGCCGACGTCCTCGGAGGTGATGTAGCGCCCGCCGAGGGTGTCGACGAACCGGCCGAAGGCGCGGAACAGCGCTTCGGTCTTGTCGGTCCGAGGGTCGCCGATGATGACCGCCTTGCCGCCGCCGACATTCAGGCCGGCCAGGGCGTTCTTGTAGGTCATGGTGCGGCTCAGCCGCAGCGCGTCGTTGAGTGCCGCCTCGCTACTGGCATATGGGCGCATCCGCACGCCACCCAACGCTGGCCCAAGGCGCGTGCTGTGCAGGGCGATGATCGCCTTGAGCCCGGCGTCGCGGTTGTGACAGAAAATCACCTGCTCGTGGCCGGTGGTATCGAGGGTGTCGAAAAGCATCGAAGGCTCCGCGGGGCTGCGTGATGTGCCTTCCCTGAAGCCGGGCGTGCACCCGTGCCGTGGGAAACAAAAAACGCGACGTTTGCAGATCCTGTCCGATCACGTCGCGTTGCAACATTTTAAACCACGTCGGCAGGGGGTTGTGTATGAATCTGTTCACCAATCCCGGTAGCGTTGCTGGCGGAACCACAGCGTCCCCAGCCATTTGCTGCCTGCCGTGACCGGCAGGCCGGCGTGCAGCGAATCGGCGTCCGGGCGGCCATCGGCATGCAGGTTGTCGAAGCAGACCAGTGTGCCGGGACGTGGCCGTACGCGAACGCCGGCGACCGGAAATTCGGTGTCGCCACCGGCGCCGACGTCGTTGAGATAGACGCAGACGGTGCGCTGGCGGTTGCCGGCGGTAGGACGGTCGGCGGCGATCGTTCCGGGCGGCAGGTAGTCGCGGTGCGCGCGGTACTGCTCGCCCGGTGCGTAGCACAACACCGAGAGCGGTTCTGCGTGGGCGAGCGGGAGCTGCGCGCAGGCCGCCAACCGCGCCTGCGCGGCACGCGCGGCGAAGTCCTCGATGATAGGTCCAATGTCGCACCGCGGCTGGTGCGGACCGGCGCGCGCTGGGTGCTGGCATCGTTGGGATCGATCACCTTCGAGGCACGCAGATGCGGTCGCGCCAGCAGCATGAGCAAGCGGCATTCGTCGGCCGACAGGACTGCGGCATATTCTTCGATGCGTGGGGCTGTGTGGCGTCGCACCGGGCCAACACGCGGCGCGAATGCGATGCGGTGATCGTCGGTGTCGTCTGCGGGGTCCGGCGGCGCGACGTCCACTGCCGGTAGCGCGGTCATGCCCAGGGGCTGCAGCTGCTGCATGAGCTGTGCAGCGGCGTCGGGCTGGGGCGGCACGCCTTCGCCACGCAGCAGGCGCTCGGCCAACAGGGCGGCCGACACCGCATCGCCGCCTGCCGCTGCGCGTTCCAGCAAGGCCACGCACTGCCGTTGCCGCTCCGGATGCGCCACACGCCCGTGATGGATGGCGATGGCGCGTAGCGCTGGCGGGTAGTCGGCAGCGGCTGCCGACTGCAGTCGATCCTGCGCAGTGCCGGCCAGGGCCAGCGGCTGCTCTCCCACCGCCAGGGTCGCCAGCAGATAGCCTGCTGCCGCAGTGCCCTGCCGCTCGGCCAGCTCCCAGTACGCCCGCGCCTGACCGACGTCCGCCTCGCAACCGACGCCATAGGCCCGCATGCGCCCGGCTTCGACCTGCGCCAGCGCATCGCCGGCGGCCGCGCTGCGCGAATACCAGGACAGCGCTTGTTCCGGTTGGCCGGCTCGCACCAGCGCCTGGGCCAGCGCGTTGATCGCGCCGGGTTGCTGGCGTTGCGCGGCGCGGGTGAGGTCTGCAAGAGAGGAGGGCTGCATGCGCGCATCCTAAAGTGGCCAACGCCCCGAGCGAGCGGTCGTCAGGCGCAGGTTGGCGGCGCGCTCGGAACTGCAGTGCACGAAAGTGTAAGAGTGGGACTGGCGATCCAGGGCAGCGGCGGCGTGCGCGCCCGCCTGTCGGTGAGCGCAGCGGTTCGGTCAGCCACGCCGGGCTGCACGTCCTGCATTGCTCAGCGATCGGCAGACAGGGCCAATTGCGTCAGATACAGGCGCAAATCGAATTCCAGCTGGTGATAGTCCGGGGTCATGTGGTTGCAGAGCTGGTAGAAGGCCTTGTTGTGATCGGCCTCCTTCAGGTGCGCCAGTTCGTGCGCCACGATCATCTGCAAGAACGGTTCCGGCGCGTCGCGAAACACCGAAGCGATGCGGATCTCGCGGCTGGCCTTCAGGCGACCGCCGTGCACGCGGGAGACCGCCGTATGCGTGCCCAGGGCGTGTTTGACCACATGCAGATGATTGTCGTACATCGCCTTGTGCAGGGTCGGCGATGAGCGCATGTAGCGCTCCTTCATCGCCTTGACGTACTCGTAGAGATGGCGATCGGTGCGGATTGCGTGCCGGTCCGGGTAACGCCGCGCCAGCACGGTGGCGAGCTTGTCCTGCGCGATCAGCTCACGCACCTGATCCAGGACGGCGGGCGGGTAGCCGGTGAGGTAGCGAAGAGTGTCCATGGCGATCTGTCGCGGGCAAGCACGCATGATCGCCGATGTATCGGTTACTGACCAATCCACGCGTGCAGGTGCGTGACTACGCACCGGGCGCATGCGCGCCGAGTCGATGTGGCAGGCGCGTGCATCTGTTGCGCTCAGTGCGCTTTGCACGATGCGATGCGGATGTGGTGTTCGGTCGTGTACGGACGGCCCCGCGCGCTGCTGTGTTGATGTCTCCACGAGCGCGCGCGCCTGCGTGGAAGCGCTGCCTGTTCTCTGAATGCACCGCATGTATTGCAGCGTGTGTCAGGCGTATTCACGAGTGCGGCACATTCGAATAGGTAGCGTGCGATGCATGTCTTGTGGCGCTGCGCCGCAAGCACACGATCGAACAACGGCACGGTGCCGATGAGGAGACAACATCATGATCAAGTGGGCCATCATTTTCGCAATCATCGGCTTGATCGCCGGTGCGCTGGGCTTCGGCGGCATGGCCGGCGCGGCGATGGGGATTGCCAAGTTCCTGTTCTGGGCGGGCATCATCATCGCCATCGTGCTGTTCGTGCTGGGCATGACGATTGCCAAGAAAGTGACCTGACGCAGATTGCACAGCCGGGCACGCGCGTTGCGGCCTGCTATCCTGCCTGTGAAGCAAAGGAGCGGCCAATGGCCGCTCTTTTTTTACCGAAGCGCTGGCAAGCATGTCGGCTGCAGGCGACCTCAAGCGTGGTGCGCGAGCGCGCTTCTGCCTTAAACGCCGGTATCGTCGGCAGTGGTATGCAAGGCGATGTTGAGTTGATCGATGGTCACGATCCAGTCGGCATCGTCGAGGCGTTCTTCACGCAATAGTTGGGATTGGGCAGGCGTCCAGAACGGCGCTTCTTCCAAGCGCATATCGCCCGGCAGCGGGGAATGCTCGGCAATGAAGCTGCGAATGCTGGCTTCGTCGGACGGCAGGCCAAGCTGGGCGAAGAGTTCGGAAAACGGGTGGACGGGCTGTTCCATTGCTGTTCCTTCGTGGATGCGGGTGGCGGAGTGCTTGCTCACTGCCGCGCGTGCGGCCGGTGGCGGTGATTTGATGCTAGTTCAACTAGCTTGAGCGTACTGTGCACGTGCGGCTTGGATTTGCCTGCGCGAATGACCATATGTGTGTCCAGACCAGCGAGGTGAGCGACCATGGCGACCGGATGGGCGGGTGATGGAGCGGTACAGGACCAGATCGATGCCACTGTCGACGATGCGATCAAGCGCGCACGGAGTCAGCTGCATCAAGGGCCGAGTCTGACGCACTGCGAGGAGTGCGACGCACCGATTCCCGAGGCGCGTCGCAAGGCAGTGCCCGGCGTGCATTTGTGCGTAAGTTGCCAAGAGGCGCACGACCAGGAGCAGGCCGCGCAAAGCGGCTACAACCGTCGCGGCAGCAAGGACAGTCAGCTGCGTTGAGTTTGATGGGCCATGCACTCGGTGCAGTCGCGACCGCGCTCACGGCATCCGGCGCCGCTACCGCAAGCCAACGCTGCAGTGGAGCCTGCCGTGGTCGCCGAAGTGTGCCGCTTGCGGACGCTGCCGTGTTTGCGTTCTGCCACTGGCGAACTCGCCGCCGTCACGCGTCTTCGCCTTGCGCCTAGTTGGCGTTGAAGCTGCCGGTCTCGCGCCAGCGACGCGTCGTACGCTGGAAAAACAGGCTGTTGGGGACTTGCAGTACGCTACCGGCACGCTCGCCGGTTTCTTCCAGCGTGGTGTAGATCACGTTGATATCGATCACACGTCCCTTCAAGCCGGGCTTGTCGCCGCCTTCGAGTACCTCGATGTGATCGTGCAGGCGAAATGGCCGCGTGGTGATGATCAGGAACGTGCAGAAAATATTGGACAGCACGCTCCATGCAGCGAAGAAGGCCACTGCGCCGACGGCTGCGAACCCGGTGAATGCAGTCCACAAGGTGCCACCCGAGACGCCGACGACCCGCAGCACCATCAGCAAGGCACTGACCGAAATGACGAAACTGCCGACGCGGCGGATACCGATCATCATTTCGGCCGGCACGCTGTAACGCGTGCACAGCCGCCGCAGCAATTGCCGGAGCAGCAGGCGGACCAGCGCGGCAACTGCCAGAATCAGCACGATCTTGACCGTCGGCACCGCAATCGCCAGCCATGCTGGATTCCAATGGGGCAACAGGCTGCGGATCATGGCGGGCAACGCATCGGCGGCAGACATCTCAGCGTGCAGGATCAAAAGGGGCATTCATTGTAGCGGGCCAACTCTGCGCTGTCGGTGTGCAGCGTGAATGCATGCGCGTCTGCGCATGTAGACGTGCCGCAGATTGCACGCGTTCAATGCGTGCATGCCCACACGCGCATGCAGGTGGAGTCGGCAGGTACACGCCTGGGGGGGTAGCGCGGATGCGGCGCAAGGCGCCGACGCCCCGCAGCGTTCGGTTGCCGCGCATCGGCAGCCTGTGCGAAGTCATTGCGTGGGGCGTCGCCACAAGCGACACGACATCGCATTGGAGGTACGTTCCTGCGTGATGCGTCTGCATGACAGCGACGTACCCCAGAAACAAACATGCCACCTTGCGGTGGCATGTCGATACAACAATCCAACTTCGCGGCACCATGCACTGCAACCTGCCGCGGTGTTGGCTGCGTCAGGCGGTTTTGTCGCCGTCGTTGCGCGCCGGGCCGAAGTTGGTGGTGAGCACTTCGATCCGGCCGCCGGTCTTGCGGAACGCGGCGATGTCGGCAGCGATGCGCTCACGACTGAGCGGCTGCGACTTGCCTTCGCTGCGAGCGATGCTGGGCTGGGATTTCTGCTTGGTCGCGGGACGTGCCATGTGGCCTCCTGTAGCGGGGAAGTGCGGTGACACCGCGTGCGGCTAGGGTGGCGCGCGCGGAAGCGGTGTCGAGAGTGCGACGGCGTTCGGTGCGCCATTGCGGTGGCACGGTGTGCGTGCCATTGCAGGCAAGACGGCTGGGCGTCGAGCAGCAACCGCACATTCTAAGGGATGAGGTGGCAGCGCGTGTTAATCGCCCGACGAGTGGGCCTGTGCGGCGGCCCAGGCCAAGCCCTGGACCACACCGAATGACGGATCGCCATGCACCAGGCGCGATTCGGGGAACGCAGCGGCCACGGTCTCGCGGATGTAGCCGGCCCGCGACATGCCGCCGGTCAGGAACACCGTCGTCGGTGCGGCCGCCATGTCGGCGCGCACCTGTTCCAGCAGGCTCGCCAATTCGCCGAGATAGCTGGAAGCGGACGCAACCAATGCATCGGCCTGCACGTCCACGCCCAGGCCGCGCTCGATGAAGTCGAGCGCGGCCTGGTGCCGATCCGCCTCGCTGAGCGCGATCTTGCAGGCTTCCACGCCGCGATACAGGCGCGCGGTGTTGCCGGTGTCCTGCAGGGCCTGCAGGCGCTTGTCGAAGGGGGCGGGCACGTCCTGGTACTTGTGCAGGCGAAATTCGCGCTGTCGCGTCATGTCCTGCACCATCGCCGCCTCCACGTAATGGTGGGTGGGCACGCGGGTGATGCCGCGGCCGAACAGTGGCATGTAGGCCGCCAGGCTCAGCGCCAGATCGATATCGGTACCGCCTCGCGCAATTCCCCAGGCACGGTGTACCTGCGGCGCAGCGCTGCCACCGACGCTGGCATGGGCAATGTCGGTGGTGCCGCCGCCGATATCCACCACCACGGTGTCGTGGCGGCTGTCGTGGCTGACGTGGTAATGCATCGCGGCCGCTGCAGGTTCTTCGAGAAAGTCCACATTGTCGAAACCGGCGGCGATCGCGGCGGTCTGCAGGATCTCCAGCGCCTGCGCATTGCCGGCCTCGCCGATCGAACTGCGAAATTGCACCGGCCGGCCCAGGGTGGCTTGGCGGATGTTCACATCGAACTGGCGCGAAGCGGTCAGTCGGATATGTTCCAGCACATGGGTCGCGATGCCGGTAATGGTTTGGCGCGCGCGCGGATGCAGGTTGTAGCCCAGCATCGACTTGGGGCTCTGCACCAGGCTGCCTTCGCCTTCGAGAAAATACGCATCCAGCGCTTCGTCGCCGTAGACGGCGTTCTGCAGCAGGGCAGCGGAACTGCGTGGCTCACGTACCTGCTCTTCCATCCACTGCCGCCGCACGATGCGGATCGCGTCGCGGCGCAGGCTGTCGTTGTTGGGAGTGCGGCCGGCGGCCAATGCATCGCGGCGGCCCGAGTCGATGAGCCGCTCCACCTCGTACTCCAGCGCTGGCGTCAGGCTGAAATTGTCCGGGTCGCGCATGGTCTCGGGAAAATACACGGTGGTGCGGAACTGCAAGGCCTCGCCGAAGCGCACCGGCACCACCTGCCCATCCACGATCGCCGCGGCGGCGGAGTTGCTGGTACCGAAGTCGATGCCGAGTTTCATTCAGACGGGCCTGGAGAGCGGGCCGCGCACTTTACTACGGCTGCCGCGCCTGCCGTCGAGACCGGCAGCGTCGGTGATGCCAGTGGCCGAACACAGGCGCTGTGTCGGGCACTGGCCGCGCCGCAGCCACGCGGGCGCGGCGCGCGCTCCGGTCAGGCCGCCAGCTCGGCCACGTGACCGTCGTTCAATTCCTGCGTGGTGGCCTCGCGCACTGCCACCACCTCGACCGCAAAGTGCAACGTTTGCCCGGCCAGTGGGTGGTTGCCGTCCACGGTGACCTGGTCAGGGCCGACCTCGGTCACTGTGACCAGGACCGGGCCCTGCTGCGTGCGCGCTTCGAACTGCACGCCGGGGACCACTTCCACATCGGTCGGAAACGCATCGCGGGGCACCTGCTGGATGAGCTGCGCATGACGCGGGCCATAGCCCTGTTCGGGCACGACGTCGGCGGTGAGCGTATCGCCCAGCTGCTTGCCTTCCAGTGCCTGCTCCAGGCCGGGCACGATGTTGCCGGCGCCATGCAGATAACTCAGCGGGGTGTCGGGCGTGGAGCGGTCCAGCACTTGGCCGTTGTCGTCGGAAAGGGTGTAGTGAATGGTCGCAACGCGACCTTGGCTGATTTCCATTGGAAACCTCCATGACGGGTGATCGAGGGGAATGCATCGGCTGATTCACGATGCGAAGAGATGCCGCACGCACACCGTAGGCAATCGCACCGGATCATGCAACCGCAGCCGGGTTTGCGGTTGAGGCGGGGATCAGCTTGGCGGCACGACGCCACGACCAGGCTCGCGCCGGCTACGTCAGCGCGACCACGGATTGAAGCGGGGTGTGGGTCGGGCCGACCGTCCTCAGCGCGATCGGCGAGTTCGGCAATGGCGCTTGGTTAGAACGACACGCGCAACCCCGCAGCGACCGATAGGCATGTCCATCACGACATCTGCATACCGCACGCTCCGGTCTCCCTCAGTTCGGCTCTGCGCCGCTCTCGATCTGCGCACGCCGTGCACGCCAGGTTTCCGGGGTCTGCGGCTTGATGAACAGGGCGGTGAGTTCGGGATGTTGCTGCTTGGCAGCGGCTTCGATTCGCCCGACGCAGGCCTCGATCTGCGGTGTGGTGCGACTGTCTTCGAACTCGGCGCTCAACGCCGCCACCACCTGGTTGGGGCCCATCTGCATGGTGAGCACGCCATTGGCCGCACGCACGTCCGGGTCGCTGGCGGCGATGCGCAGCAGCGAGTCGGTGACATGCGCATGCGCCGGCTCGCCGATCAGCAGGCCCTTGGTTTCGCGCGCCAGCAGGAACGCGGTAAATGCCAGTACCCCGGCGATGCCGATCGAAGCGATGCCGTCGAGTTCGGGCATGTCGAACAATTGCGCACCGGCCAGGCCGAGCAGCGCCATCAGCAGGCCGATCAATGCGGCGCTGTCTTCCAACAATACGGTGAAGGTGGTGGGGTCCTTGCTCTGGCGAAATGCCTGGAAATAGCCCATGCGGCCTTTCTTGGAGCGAAATTCGCGTACCGCCACCACCCACGAAATGCCTTCGAACACGATCGATACGCCGAGCACGCAGTAGGCGATCAGATGGCTCTTGGCCGGCTCGGGGTTGCGTAAATGCACGATACCTTCGTACAGCGACACGCCTGCACCCATCGCAAAGACCAGCAGGGCGACGATGAAACTCCAGAAATACAGCTCGCGCCCGTAACCGAACGGATGGGTCGGGGTGGGCGGCTGTGCGGCGCGGCGCAAGCCATACAACAGCAGCACTTCGTTGACGGTGTCCACCAGCGAATGCACGCCTTCGCTGAGCATGGCCGAGCTGCCGGAGATGCCGGCGGCGATGAACTTGGCCACGGCAATGGCCAGATTGCCCGCCAGTGCCACGTACACCACCACGTGCGACCCCTTGGTCTTGCCTGGGCCGTTACCGCGGCCGGCGTCGCCCTGTTCGGGGCGAGGGGAGGGCGGGATTGTGCGCGAGGAAGGGGACACTGGCTGATGGGACACGCGCGACCTGCGGGGCATTCGACAAGCGCCGCACTATCGCGCCATCGCCGTGCCGGGTGCGTGATCGCGCACCCGGGCGGCTACAATCCACGCCCGCTTCGATCAAGGAATTGCATGCCTACCGTCCCCGCCTGCCCGCAATGCGGACTGGACAACACCTATGCCGATGGCGCGACGTCGATCTGCGCCGAGTGCGGCTTCGAATGGAGCGCGGGCGATGCCGCGGCAGACACGACGGTGGTGCGCGACAGCAACGGCAACGTGCTGCAGGCCGGCGACACGGTCACCGTGATCAAGGATCTCAAGGTCAAGGGCTCTTCGATCCCGCTCAAGCAGGGCACGGTGATCCGCAATATTCGCCTGGTCGAAGACGATGCCGAGCACATCGAGGGCAACTCGGAAAAGATCAAGGGCCTGGTGTTGAAGACCTGTTTCCTGCGCAAGGCATAGGCGCGGTTGACCAGCGGCGCCGCAGAACGCGATGGCGCCAAGCCGGCGCGCGCATCGCCCCTATGCGCAGCGCACCTGAGGCTAGGGAAGTGCAGGCCCGTTGCGCTGATCGCGCGGAGACACCGCCGTTACCCTGCCGCGCTGTCGCATCCACCAGCGCATGTCGCGGCGGGCGCTGCTCAAGCCACCTTGCTGGCCGACACCGCCGCGTGCGCCGGCGCCGGCTTATCGCATCCAGCGCATCGACCTTGTCACCCGGATTGCCGCAGGTCGCATTCGAACCCATCCCGGCGACGAAGCGGATTGGCGGCGCGCCGCTGAGTTCGCGGCAGCCGTCCAGCAATCGACCCGGTCGTGACGGTGCACACCGGGATGAGGTGGCGGCACTTCCATCAACAAACCCTGGCTGTCGGGCCGCATAGTAAGCGGTGCATTTGCAAGACCGGCAGCTGCTTATCGGCCACCAGCAGGATGCAGCGCATCGGCGTTACCCACGCAACCGCACCATGCCAGGTGGCAGGTGCGGTCGCGCGGTGAGGTGCTGATCAGGCGATCACTTCGGCAATGCGGGGTAATCGGTGTAGCCCTTGGCACCGCCGCCGTACATCGTTGCCTGATCGATCTCGGCCAGCGGCGCGTTCTCGCGCAGCCGGCGCACCAGGTCCGGGTTGGCGATGAACGGGCGGCCGTAGGCGATCGCATCGGCGTAGCCGCTGCTGATGGCGTGTTCGGACATGCCGCGGTCGTAGCCGTTGTTGGCGATCCATGCGCCGTCGAACTTGGCGCGCAATGCGGCGTAGTCGAAGGCGATGTTGTCGCGCGGGCCGCCGGTGGCACCTTCGATCACGTGCACGAAGGCCAGCCCGCCGATCAGATTCAGGCGCTCGACCGCACGCTCGAACAGCGGCTGCGGGTCGGAGTCGTGCGCGCCGTACACCGGGGGCACCGGCGACAAGCGCACGCCGGTGCGCTCGGCGCCGATTTCATCGGCAATCGCCTGCACCACTTCGGCAAGCAGGCGGGTACGGTTTTCGATATCGCCACCGTAGGCGTCGGTGCGCTGGTTGGAGCTGTCGCGCAGGAATTGGTCCAACAAATAGCCGTTGGCCGCATGCACTTCCACGCCGTCGAAGCCGGCATCGAGCGCGTTGCGCGCCGCGATGCGGTAGTCCTCGATCAAGCCGGGGATTTCGTCCAGTGCCAGCGCGCGCGGCTCGGACACGTCCTCGAATCCGTTCTTGGTGAAGGTCTTGCCTTCGGCGCGAATGGCGCTGGGCGCAACCGGCACTTCGCCCGGCGGCAGCACACTGGTGTGCGAGACACGGCCGACGTGCCACAGCTGTAGCACGATCTTGCCGCCGCGGCGATGCACTTCATCGGTCACGGCGCGCCAGCCGTCGATTTGTTCCTTGGTGTAGATGCCGGGCGTATCGAGGTAGCCCTGGCCCAGCGGACTGATCTGGGTGCCTTCGGCCACGATCAGGCCGGCGGTGGCGCGCTGGCCGTAATACTCGGCGGCGAGCGGCGAGGGCACCTGGCCCGCGACGGCGCGGTTGCGCGTCAGCGGGGCCATGATCACGCGGTTGGCAAGATCCAGCGCGCCCAGGCGCACCGGCGAGAACAAGGGGGATTGAGTGGATTTGGACATCAGCAGCCAGTCGAAATTGATCACGCGCCAGGCGCGACGCCGCGCCGATCGCGGTGCCCGGTAGCGATGGTGGCGGACTCGAGCAGATTCGAGCGATGCAGATAGGACACAGCGTCCCTGTCGCGTCGAATGCGTTGTAACTGTGATGGAGTGGGCGCTGGGACTGAACAGGCCGTGGTGTCGCGCTTTCCTGCTCTGCTGCATTGCACAATAATAGGCCGCCCCGCCATTCCTGGAGTCGGGCATGACCGATACCGCTTTTTCCTCGTCACGCGTGTCCCGGCGCGATTACGTGCTGATCCTGCTTGCGCTGGCGATGGGCGGCTTCGCGATCGGCATCAGCGAATTTTCCACCATGGGCCTGATGACGCAGATTGCGCAGGGCTTGCAGATCACCGAACCGCAGGTCGGTCACGTCATCAGCGCGTATGCACTGGGCGTGGTGGTTGGTGCGCCCTTGCTGGCGATCCTGGGCGCGCGCTGGCCGCGGCGCACCTTGTTGCTGATGCTGATGGTGTTCTATGCGCTGGGCAACGTGGCCAGCGCATTGGCACCGAGCTACCACACCATGCTGCTGTGCCGCTTTATCGCCGGGCTGCCGCACGGCGCCTACTTCGGCGTTGCGTCGCTGGTGGCCGCATCGATCAGCCCGCCCAATCAACGTGCCACTGCAGTGGGGCGGGTCTTGTTGGGGTTGAGCGTCGCGTTGCTGGTGGGCAACCCGCTGGCAACCTGGCTGGGGCAAATCGTGAGCTGGCGCTGGGCCTATGCGTCGGTGTCGGTGATTGCGCTGGGCACGGTCGCCGCTGTGGCGATCCTGTTGCCGCCGCAGCCGGAGGAGCCGCGCCAGCAGCCGCTGCGTGAATTGCGCGCGTTCAATCAGCCGCAGGTGTGGCTGGCATTGGCGATCGGGGCGGTGGGTTTTTCCGGCATGTTCTGCGTCTTCAGTTACCTTGCGCCGACCTTGACTGCGGTGACCGGCGTGACCGCAGCGCGTATCCCGTTGGCGATGGTGGCATTCGGCGTGGGCGGGGTGCTGGGCAGCATCCTGGGCGGTTGGTTGTTCGACCGCATGCAGTTCCGCGCGGTGCCGGTGTTGCTGCTGTGGTCGATGGTGGTGATGCTGACGTTTCCGCTGGCAGCGCTATCAGACGTGTGGGTGTTCGTCTCGATCGTGGCGGTCGGCACCATGGGGGCGTTGGCGCCTGCCTTGCAGACGCGTTTGATGGACGTGGCAGCAGAAGCGCAGACCCTGGCCGCAGCCTCCAACCATGCAGCGTTCAATACGGCCAATGCATTGGGCCCCTGGCTGGGCGGCATGGCGATCACGGCAGGTTGGGGATGGACCTCCACCGGCTATGTCGGCGCGGCCACCGCGCTCGGTGGGTTGCTGGTCTATGCAGCGGCGGTGTGGCAGGAGCGTCATCAGCAGCGCACGGTGTTGACGAACTGCTGAGTGGTCGGTGCCGCGACGGGCAAGCGCTCGCGGCAACGTTCGCCACGCGGCAGCCGCTTGCGCCGCGATGCGGCGATCCGCAGACCATGGCGTCGCCACAGCCATCTCACGTGGTAGCGGCGAGACTTGGTGCCCAACCAAGCGGACCGAACAGTGCCATGACCGAGTTCACTCCACCGCCGTGGAAGCGCGCCAATCCCAAGGGCAAGGCGAAGTCGACGCCATTGACCGACGCGCAAAAGGCAGCGGCCAAGCAGCGTGCAGAAGAAGCGGGACGGCCGTATCCGAACCTGGTCGACAACATGTGGGCCAGTCGCCAGCCGAAGTGATCTTGACCCGCTGTTGGCATGGATGAATTGCAATTCATCGCCTGCACGACGGTGTGAGGAAGACGCCCGCATCGCTCACATATCGATTATGCAGGCGGGGCGAGGATGAGGCCGTACACAACGCGACGGCAATGCAATCGAGCCATCGATTGACTCACCTTCCGCCGCATGCGCAGTCATCGCACCGTGCAGCGTCGGCCCATCCCAACAAGGAGCCACACATGAGCATTCAGAGCAAAACCGAGCATAGCCTCAACGACCTTATCGCCATCTCGCGCGACGGCAAGGACTTCTATGAAGAAGCCGCGGCCAAGGTGGGCGACGCAGAGCTCGCGACGCTGTTCCGTCGCATTGCCGGCGTCAAGACCGACATCGTCAGCAGCCTGAGCAGTGTGGTCACCGCCGCCGGTGGAACGCCGGAACAGCACGGCACCATGGTGGGCAGCATGCAGCAGTTCTACGGCAAGGTTCGTGCAACCCTGGGCGACACCAAGTACGGCTATGTGGCCGAATTGGAAGAGTCCGAAGACCGTCTGTTGAAGGCGTTCGATCAGACCATCGCCGACCAGGACACCCCGGCCGCTGCACGCGAAGCCGCGCTGCGCCTGCTGCCGGAAGTGCGCGCTTGCCATGACGTCATGCGTAACCGCAAGCATGCGATGAAGAGCGCTGCATAAATCGAGTGCAGAACCGAAGTGCATCGTCACCGAACCGATGCAGCTCCGGGGTAAGACGATAAAGGCGGAAACGGGCAGCGCAGGCTGCCCGTTTCTTTTTGTGTCGTGGCACGGCGCGCGTGCCTGGCCAACGCCGCAATCGCAGTTCCACGCAATGCGGAACGGTTCCACATCCGCATCCTGCAATTCGGCATATTCGGTGCGCGTCGGGTCTGTTAGTATCCGCCGCCCTTCTTCAGGCAGGCCCGCGTTGCGCGGTCGTGGCATCCACCCATGAAGCAACAGTTCCTGTACCTGTCGTCGGCCGAGGCGCAGTTGTCGCTCGGGCTTGGCGAAGAGAAGACCACCGAACGTTTGTTTTTCGCGGTGATGGCCGATGCGCCCACCGCCGAGCATGCAGCGCGGATCGCCGACAACCTGTTGCAAGGCGGGCACGCCGAAGGCAAGCCGCTTGCGCGCGAACGGCTGCATGTGACCCTGCATCATCTGGGCGATTACGCCGGTGGCCTGCCGCCCTCGTTGGTGAGCCGCGCCAGCCAGGCCGCGACGCGCGTGCAGATGGACGCGTTCGAGGTGGAGTTCGATCGCGTCGGCACCTTCGGTGGCAGGCGCTCGCAGCTTCCCTGCGTGCTGCGTGGCGAAGAGCAGGTGCGTGGGCTTTACGAGCTGCAAGGCGCATTGGGAAAGCAGCTGGCGCATGTCGGCATTGCCGGCGACGCGCAATACACGCCGCACATGACGCTGCTGTACTGCAATCAGGCGGTGCCGCAGCGGCGCTGCGATGCGCTTGCCTGGACCGTACGCGAGTTCGCGTTGGTGCGCAGCTTTCTCGGCCAGTCGCGCTACCAGATCGAAGGCCGCTGGTCGCTGCGCTGATGGGCATGGCCACGCGTACGCGGTAGCCTGCGGCATGGGCATCGTCACGCCATTGCCATTGCACGCCGACCACCTGGCCGCGCTCGAACAGGCCTATGCCACGCCACCGCGCGCTTACCACCACTTCGGCCATGTCCGCGCGGTGCTGCAGCACTACGCAGAGGTCGTCGCCGGGCCGGGCTGGCGCCAGCCGGTGGAGGTCTGGCTGGCGGTGCTGTTCCACGATGCGGTGTATCAGCCCGGACGCAGCGACAATGAAGCGCAATCGGCACGGATGGCGGCCGAATCCATCCCGCGCTGGTGGCCGCAGGCCCAGGTGGATGTCGAGCGGGTGCAGGCGCTGATCCTGCTCACGGCCCGGCATGGGCACGTGCTGCCGCAGGATGTGGATGAAGACGCCGCGCTGTTCCTGGACTGCGACATGGCGATCCTGGCCGCGCCCGCAGCGGTGTTCGATGCCTATGATCGGGCCATCGCCGAGGAGTATCGCGGGCACGTGCCCAGCGTGCTGTTCCGGCTCAATCGCCGCCGGTTCCTGGCCGGTGTGCTCAAGCAACCGCGCATCTTCCTGAGCGACTACTTCCATACCCATCACGACACCGCGGCGCGCGCCAATCTGCGCCGGCGGCTGGGGCGCTGAGCGGCCATGCCCCGGCCGGGCTGCATGCCCGGCTGAGTCCGATGCGCACGCTACAATGCCCGCATGCACGACAGCGCTGCTTCCAGCCCCGACCCACGCCCTATCGCCCCGCAGCCGCCTGCGCCCAACGAATGTTGCGAGAGCGGCTGCCCGCTGTGCGTGCACGATCTGTATGCCGAGGAGCTGACGCGTTACCGCCAGGCCCTGGCCGCGTGGGAGGCGCGCCAGCCGGTGCCCAGCCGCCCCGAAGCCCAATGAGCGCTGTCCCGCGCTTCGCGCTGCAGTCCGGAACGATTATCTTTGAACCACTTTTCCCGATGGTGCGACATGCGACGACTTGAAATGTGGAGCGCGCTCTGCGGCGCGGCGATGTTGACGCTGTCGGGCATGGTCGCCGCGCAGGCGCCGGGACCGGTCAGCCATGGCCGTTTCGAGCAGGTGCCGGTGCTGATGCCAAAGGGCGAGCCGCAACGGGTGGTGATCTGGCTGGCCGGTGCCGGCAATGCCGCCAAGCGCCAGGCCCAGGCAGAAAGCCTGCGCGCAGACGGTGCGATGGTGGCGGTGGTGGATACCGCGCACCTGTACGCGGTGCTGCGCAAGGCCGGCGGCACCTGCACGTTCTCGGTTGGCGACGTGGAAAACTTCTCGCGCTACATGCAGGCCTTCTACCACATTCCCACCTACCGCCTGCCGCTGCTGGTGGGCGATGGCGAGGGCGCGGCGCTGGCCTACGCGATCGCTGCGCAATCCAAGTCGCATGTGCTGGCCGGCGTGCTGACCGACGGGCTGTGCCCGGCCACCGTGTCTAACCAGGCGATCTGCCAGCCGGGTGTCAGCCCGGGCACCAATACATTGTTGCCGGTGCCGCTGCAGATTCCGTGGGTGCTGGCCGCCAGCCAGGACAAACGCTGCCCCGCGGCCACCGAGGAGGGTTTCCTCAAACAGGTGCCGCAGGCGCGAACCTTCCGGCGCTCCGCACAAGGCGACATCCTGCCCGGCCTGCGTGCCGCGGTGCGCTCGTTGGGCGAGCAGAAGGGGGTGGCTTTGCCGCCGCCGCCGGGCGGTCTGGCGGATCTGCCGGTGGTGGAACTGCCGGCCAAGCCCGATGGCGACAGCGACGACGACACCTTCGTGATCTTCGTCTCCGGCGATGGCGGTTGGGCCGGCCTGGACGAAGAGGTGGCCGACGCGCTCGCCGCGCAAGGCATTCCGGTGGTCGGCCTGGATTCGCTGCGTTACTTCTGGACCGAGCGCACGCCGCAAGGCTTTGCCGACGACCTGGATCGCATTGCCCGCATCTATGCGCAGCGCTGGGATCGTCAGCGCGTGGTCTTGATCGGGTTTTCGCAGGGCGCCGACGTGCTGCCGGCGGCCATCAACAAACTGCCGGCGGCGACCAAGCAGAACCTGCGCATGACGGCGCTGTTGTCGGTCGGCAAGCTGGCCGACTACGAATTCCATGTCAGCAATTGGCTGGGCTCGGACGACGAGGGCCTGCCGATCGCGCCGGAGATACAGCGTCTGCCGGCCGGCACGACGGTGTGCATCTACGGCCAGGACGACGGCGATGCGCTCTGCCCGGACCTGCCCGCAAACGCGGCCAAGCGGGTCGCACTGCCGGGCGATCACCATTTCAAGGGCGATTACGCGACCCTGGCCAAGACGATCATGGACCAGTTGCACGCGCTGTCGAAATAAGGCGCAACACCGGTTGCTTTGATGCGCGCGCCGACGTGTCGATGTCGGCGTCTTGACGCTGTACGTCGCTGCCGAAGGCGATGTACAGAAGTCCGATCATTCAATTCCGCCGCCGTGCTTTCCGCCCCGGCGATTCCTTTCGGCCGCCGGCGATGGCATGCGTGCAAACGCCCGCAGCGACATGCGCAAGGTTGGTGAGCGGCCGCGGTGCCGCATCCGGTGTCGGGATGCAGGTGAATCCATCCATGCAAGCGCTCTGGCTGGATCCAGGCCGCCGCACGGTCCCGCCCTCGAATGCGGCACCGCGCCTTCACGTTTCGCCCCCGTTTCTTGGCAGGCCAGCATTGCAGGAACCGAGTGCGCCTGCGCTTCCGGCATCCGCAGTGACCAGTGCCGCCAGACCCGCAGGCCTGGCGCCAGCGTCCCGCCAGGCCTTACTCCTGCCGCCCAGGATCGGCCGAGATCAGGCGGGTGACATCCAGCAAGGCGGCCGGCAGATGCATGCCGCCGGGGGCGACCAGGTAGCGCGGGCGCCAGGTCGGGGCGAACTTCGACTTGAAGCGGCGCAGACCGCTGAATCCGTAGAAGCGCTCGCCGTGCCGCGCGACCAGGCTGGCGAAGCGGTTCCAGCGCCCGGCCAGGCGATGTTCGGCCAGGCCCGACAACGGCGCCATGCCCAGCGAGAACCGCGTGTAGCCGTTGGCCTGGCCCCACAGGAACAACTCGATGAACAGGAAGTCCATGGTGCCCTTCGGTGCCTGCGCGCTGTGCCGCATCAGGTCCACCGAGAGTTCGCCACCGGCCGGTGCCCACCACACATTGGCGAATGCCACGATCTGGCCTTCGGCCTCGGCCACCGCCACTGGGAAGCGACGCAGGTAATCCGGATCGAAGCTGCCCAGCGAGAAGCCTTTCTCTTCGCCGGATTTTTCTTCCAGCCATTGTTCCGACACCTCGGCCAGGCGCGGCAATACCTCCTCCACCTGTTCGGGCGGCAGCATGCGGAAGCTCAGGCCGCCGCGCTTGCCGCGGTTCCAGGCCTGGCGCAGGTCGGCACGGTCGCGGCCTTCCAGGGTGAAACCCTCCAGCGGCACGATCGCCTCTTCGCCCAGCTTGACCAGGGTCAGGCCCATGTCGAGATAGGTCTGCCAGTACCGTTCGCCGACCTGGTAGAACACCGGGCGCAGGCCCATGTGGTCGGCCTCTTCACGGAAGCGCCAGATCAGCGCGCACGCCACCTCCGGCGGACCGACCGGGTCGCCCATGGAAATCAACGAACCGCCATAGCGCTGCATCATCACAAAGCCACGGCGCTGCTCATCCAACAAAAACGCCTTGTCGCCGGTCAGCGCCAGGCAGGCCTGGGTATCGGTGCTGGTGGCCAGGATCGGTGCCAGCGTCTGCAGCGTCTGGGCATCGGCGGCCGGCATCGGCCTGCGCCCACCACGCAGCAGGCGCGCCATGCCGAACACGATCACGCCCACGCACAAGATCAGCGCGGCGCGCAATGCGCGCGGCGCATTGGCCGAGGTGGCGAACTGCCACCACAGATCGTTGCTGTATTCGACATGGCTGTAGACGAAGAACAGCAGCCAGAACGTGGCCACCAGCACCAGGCCCAGGTTGCTCAGCCAGCGCCATGACCAGGCTTCGTCCAGCAGCGCGCCCTGGCGATAGAACTCGCGCCGTGCCGCCCACAGCGCAACTGCTGCCAGCGCCGCCGACAACGACACCGAGATATGGCTGCCGCGCAGCAGCGCCAATGGCGGCAGCAGCAGGCACACGCCCAGCGCCAGCACCCAGGCCGCATGGCTGCGGCGCTGCAGGCCCTGGCCGATCAGCAGCAGCATCATGCCGCCCAGGCTGACCAGCAGGTGCGAGGTTTCGATCAGCGGCAGCGGCGCCACTTCCTGGCGCGCGCGCGGTGTCGGCAGGGTGCCGTCGATCACCAGCGCGGCACCCACCGCAAACACCGCCAACGCCAGAATCTGCGGCAGCCACGGGCGCAGGGTCTTCCACACGGTGCGCGCGGTGCTGGCGCCGACGCGTACCGGCGCGCGCAGCCCGGAGGCGGCCGCCATGGCCACGGAGATCAGCAGCGGCACGATGTAATACGTGACGCGGTAAGCCAGCGCCGCCGCCAGGACCGCGGCAGGGGTCACGTGCGGCAGCAGTTTGAGCAGGCTCCACTCGAACACGCCCAGGCCGGCCGGCACGGTGGAGATCAGCCCGGCCACCACGGCCACCAGCCAGATGCCGATGAAGCCGAAGTAGCCGGTACCGGGGTCCGGCGGCAGCAGCACGTAGAACGCGGCCGCGGCCAGGCCCAGCTCCACCACGCTCAGTGCGGTGACGCCCAGGACCGTGGTGCGGTCCGGTAACCAGAACCGGTGGCTGCGGATGCCGAACTCGCGGCCCTGTTTGCCGACCAGCGCCAGCATGGCGCCGTAGCCGACCAGCAGGACGATGCCGGCGATGCGGATGGCCTGCGCGGTGAT
The DNA here is from genome assembly GCF_008639345.1 of Xanthomonas phaseoli pv. dieffenbachiae. Classification (NCBI taxonomy): domain Bacteria; kingdom Pseudomonadati; phylum Pseudomonadota; class Gammaproteobacteria; order Lysobacterales; family Lysobacteraceae; genus Xanthomonas; species Xanthomonas phaseoli. The sequence continues at coordinate 1,456,471 of NZ_CP041380.1, forward strand.
CGGCAACGCGCGCGCGGCCGCTTCCGGTTCCAGCAGCAATGCCAGACCCAGCAGCACCCAGGCCCCGAAGATGAAACCAAGTGTGCTCATCAGCACCACCTGGCCGATCTCGGCCAGGGTCAGGCCCACGCTGCCGTAGCCGCGCAGGCGCACGGCGCCGCCGGTGAGAGCGGCAAAGCCCAAGGTCTGCCCGACCGCATGCGCCATGAAGGCAGTGATGCCCACCCGTGCCGGATGCAACTGCTTGCCGGTGCGCTTGAGCCCCACCCAGTCGAAGCCGACCAGGCACGCGTAGCTGCTCAAGCCGAGCAGCAGCGTCAGTGCGATCTGCCCCGCACCCAGCGCACGGAACGCGTGCCGGATCTGGCGATAGCCGTGGTCGGTGAACTGCGACGACAGCGCATGCAGGGCCATCGCCAGGATCGCCAGGCTGATGATGACCGGCAGGGCGCGACGCCAACCGCTGGCGGAGCTTTCGGAGGACGTGGAGGTATCCGTCATGAGGGCAACGGGATCTGCTGAAAGGGAAGAAGGGTGCATGCACGAGATGTGCCGCGCGCGCGTTTGCAATGCATGGGCCGGTCGGGTTGAGGGTGCATGCCGCGTGGTTGCGAAGGTGCCGACATCCGGTGAACGCCGTGGTTCGATCGTACCGACACAGTATCTGTGCGGGCCGGCCGCGCGCATCATAGGGCAAAGCCGCACACACTTGCCGAACGAACACGACAGGACCGCCATGACAGTTGGAAGGCAGACAGGCTGCTGATGCGCAATCCACCCGATTCCCCAAGGTTTGCGCCCCACGCGCGCGCCATGCCGCCGCGCTGGCGCGGCTCCGCCGGCCGCATCGCCGCGGCCGCGGGCATGGTCTTCATTGGGCTGGTGCTGGTGCTGCAATGGCTGCGCGGCGATCTATGGTGGGTGGATGCGCAACTGAGCGCCTATCTGCACGGCCCGTATGGCCTGTTGCTGCGCACCGCCTACTGCCTGTTGGCCGCCACGATGGCGTGGCTGGCGCTGGGCCTGTATGCGGCATTGGCGCCGGCCGCGCGCAGCCGCACCGTGCTGGGTTTGTTCTGGATGGCCGCAGTGGGCCTGTGCATGGTCTCGATCGGGGACAGCTGGATGCCCGAGCTGGCACCGGAGGCAGCGGCGATGGTGCATGTGCTGTCGGCGGATACGACGTTTCTGTGCGTGATTGCCGCGGTGTTGCTGCAGTCGTGGTACTTCCGACGCGATGTGCGGTGGCGTGCGCACTTCCTTCGGCCTTTCTGCTGGGCTGGGCCGCGTTTGCGGTGTTGCTGTTCCATGTCACGGTGACGAGCGCACCTCTGGGCACCAGCCAGAAGATCGCCATCGTGCTGATCGTGGTGTGGATGGTGCGCGCGGGCACCGTGTTGGCGCGCTGCGAGCGCGACGGGGCTGCACGTCTGCCGCATTCGCGGGACAATGCAGGGGTCAATCAACCGTAGGAAGCCTGAAATGCTGCAGCGATTCGATGCGGGTCCGCGTATGTCCGAAATGACCGTCCATGCCGGCGTGTGTTACCTGGCCGGCCAGATTGCCGAGGACACCAGCCAGGACATCACCGGGCAGACCCGCCAGGTGCTGGGCGAGATCGACAAGCTGCTGGCGCTGGCGGCCAGCGACAAGACCAAGATCCTGCGGGCGGAAATCTTCCTCGCCGACATCGCCGATTTCGATGGCATGAACAAGGCCTGGGACGAGTGGGTGCCGCACGGCTTCACGCCTGCCCGCGCCACCGTTGAAGCCAAGTTGGCGCGGCCGGAGTGGAAGGTGGAAATCGTGGTGACCGCTGCGGCGGGCTGAGCGCGCCACTGGGTGCGGCGCTTGAAGCGGCGCGCGATGGCACGCACCGCTTCAGCGCAACCAAGTGACTGCTGCGCGGTTATCGCAGTGCGCGCACGTATGCACGCACGGTGCATGGTGGCCTGCAGTCATGTTCGCAACCACTGCCGGCGCTGCAGTCAGCGCTTGACGAAGCGGTAATGCGCCACACCCCATTCGCGGCCTTGGTCGTAGCCGAACAATTCCGCGCATGCCAGCCAGAACATCCGCCAGCGCTGCCACCAGCGCTGCGCATCGTCGCCGTAGGTCTGCTTCAGCAGCGGCATGATCTGGTCGCGGTGGCGGTCCTGGTTTTCCAGCCAGGCGTTGGCGGTCTTTTCGTAATGCTCGCCCGACAGCACCCAGCGTTGTTCGATCACCACATCTTGCTGGAAATGCAGCAGGGTATCGGCCGCCGGCATCAGCCCGCCGGTGAAAAAGTGCCGGCCCATCCAGTTGTCTTCGCCTGCCACTTCGAACGGGTAGGCCAGATCGCGGTGGCAAAAAATGTGCACGAACAGCTTGCCGCCCGGTGCCAGCCAGCTGCCGACGCGCGCGAGCAACTCGCGGTAGTTGCGCATGTGCTCGAACATTTCCACTGACACCACGCGATCGAAGTCGCCCGGTGGCAGGGTCAGCGCGTTGACGTCGGCAGTGATCACCTGCACGTTGCCCAGCCCGCGGATGCGGCACTGCTCGAGGATATGCGCGCGCTGCGGGCGTGAGTTGGAGACTGCCGTGATGCTGGCATTCGGATAGCGCTCGGCCATCCACAGCGTCAACGAGCCCCAGCCGCAGCCTAATTCCAGGATGCGCTGTCCATCGGCCAGCTCGGCGCGTTCGCCGTACAGCGCCAGCATGCGTTCTTCGGCGGCATCCAGAGTGGGCGTGGTGGCGTCCCAATAGCAGCTGCTGTACTTGAGCCGGCGGCCCAGGCACAGGGTGAAGAACTGCGGCGGCAATTCGTAATGCTGGCGATTGGCCGCATCGGTTTCGATCGCGATTGCGCTGGCGCGCAGGCTGTCGATGAAGGCGCGCTGGCGCTCGCCGTTGGCATCGGCATCGTTGCCGCGCTCATCGCGCAGGCGCTGCGCACATAGGCGACGGATGCCGTAGCGCAAGACCGCATCGGGCAGCACGCCGGATTCGGCGAGCCGCGTGGCGAAGGCTTCTTCGGGCTGCGCGGAGGGCGGGACGATAACGGTAGACATGCAACTCTCCAGGCAAATCAGGACGAAGGGGGAAGCGGAAAGAACGCGCTGGTGCTGCGCTGGTACTGGGCATAGTCCTCGCCACGCGAGCGCAGCGCCTGTTGCTCGGTGTAAGGAATGCCGGTGAAGCGATACAGAAACACGAACATCACCACCGGCCCGAGCGCGCACAGCGCCACCGGCCACGGGCCTGCACCGACGGCCAGCGCCAGATACGCGAACCAGTGCACGAACTCGAAAAAGTAATTTGGGTGGCGCGAATAACGCCATAGTCCGGCGCGACAGGTCTTGCCGCGATTGGCCGGGTTGGCCTTGTGCGCCGACAGCTGCCGGTCCGCCAATGCCTCGCCACCGACTGCGATCAACCACACGACGATCGCGATGCCTGTCCATGCGCTCCATTGCGCGTTTGGGTTGCTCGCAGCGGCCAGGAACGGCACCGCAAATAGCACCACCACCACCGCCTGGGCCAGGAAAAAGCCAAGGAACTTGCTCTGGCTGCCGTTCCAATGTTCGCGCAACGCGCGGTAGCGGCCGTCTTCGTGCGGGTCACCGAACACGCGCACCCCCAGATGCAGCGCCAGACGCGCGCCCCACACGCCCCCAAGCACCGCCACCAGCACGCGCGGCAGCACCGCGCCATCGGACATCCACGCACAATACGGCGCAGCCACCGCCAGGCAGCCCGCCCACAACACATCGACCGGGCCGGCGTTGCCGCTGCGACGCTGCCATAGCCAGCCGATCACCATCACCACGCTTGCGAATACGCCCACATGCAGCAGCGGCCAGGCATTCATTGCAGTTCTCCAGTGGGGTCATCGGGCAATGGTCGCGCCAGCCGGCGTGCATACAGCGACAACACGCCGCAGGCCACGCCCCAGCCGATGCCCACGGCAAGCACGGCATGCAGGTAAGGCGCTTGAAATTCCACCGCATGCCAGCTGCGTTGCGCCAGCCAGTACGAAAACGGCCCGAAGATGGCGCCCAGCAGCACCGCCAGCCACGGCCGCTGCATTGCCGTGGCCAGCGAATGGTTGAGGGTGAGCGCAAAGCCCAGCCACAACGCCAGGATCCACGGCGGCGCCAGCAGGCTGCCCGGCCACGGCGCGGCGTAGCGCACCCAATTGCCCGCGGCGAGCGTGGTGTCCAGCAGCAAGCCCAGCGATAAGGCTGCCACCACTAACTGCACGTCGCCGGGCGCGCGTCGCGATGGCCACAGCTGGTACAGCGCAAATGCGGCCAGCACCAGCAGCGTTGGCCAGATGCGCGCATGCGCAGCGGAACTGACCGCTACCAGCCACAGCACCTGCAGGCCGAGGTAGTTGCCGAGCTGCTTCATGCGTCGGCGGCAAGGCCCGGTACGAACTGCGGCGGGCGCGCACCGGGCTTGCTCAGCCACAAATGCACATCGCCGATCGAGCGTTCCAGAAAACCGGCTTCGCAATAGGCCAGGTAAAACTCCCACATGCGGATGAAGCGCTCGTCGTAACCCAGCGCACGCACCTGCGGCAACTGCGCCATGAAACGCTGCCGCCACGCGCGCAAGGTCAGCGCGTAGCTCGGGCCGATGTCTTCCAGATTGAACAGGCGCAGATCGCTGGCGCGCGCGATCGCGCCGGTCATCGCCGCAACCGAAGGAATGAAGCTGCCCGGGAAAATATGCCGTTTGATGAAGTCCACCGAGTGCAGCGCCTGCTTGTAGCGGTGGTCTTCGATGGTGATGGCCTGGATCAGCGCTTCGCCATCGTCCGCCAGCAGGCTGCCGACCTTGGCGAAGTAGGTGTCCAGATACTGGTGGCCGATGGCTTCGATCATCTCGATCGAGACCACGCGGTCGAAGCGGCCTTCCAGGTCGCGGTAGTCGCGCAACAGCACCGTCACCCGATCGCTCAGCCCTGCCGCGGCGATGCGTTGGTTGGCCAGCTCGAACTGCTCGCGCGAAATGGTGGTGGTGGTAACGCGGCAGCCGTGTTCGCGTGCGGCGTGCAGCGCGAAGCCGCCCCAGCCGGTGCCGATCTCCACCACATGATGGTGCGGCGCCAGGCGCAGTTTCTGGCAGATGCGTTCGAGCTTGCGGGTTGCTGCGCGCTCCAGCGCCGCTTCGCCCTGCGCCTCTTCGCCATCGACGAAGATGGCCGACGAGTACATCAGGTTTTCATCCAGGAACAGCTTGAACAGCGGGTTGCCCAGATCGTAATGCGCGGCGATATTGCGCCGGCTGCCGCTGCGGGTATTGCGCGCAAACGCATGCAGGCTGCGCATGGCCCAGCCGCCCAAACGCGCGGTGCCGGTCTCCATCGCGTCCAGCCGCTCGCGGTTGCGCAGCAGCAGCCGCATCAACGCCACCAGGTCGTCGCACTGCCATTGCCCGTCCATATACGACTCGCCCGCACCGACGCTGCCGTTGAGCGCCGCCTGCCGATAGAAGCCGGGATCGATCACGCGCAACTGCATCTGCAAGGCCTGCGCGCCAGTGGCCGTGCCAAGTGTGGTGACGGTGCCGGCTTCGTGCAGCTGCAGTTGCCCATCGCGCAACTCGCCAAGCGTGGCCAGCAGGCGCTTGCGCAGCAGGCGGTCCGTCCAGGAGGCCGCGCGCGGCGCGGCGTGATCGGGCAGGGACGTGGCGTTCATCGGGGTTCTCGCACAGGCGGGTGAGGGTGGTCGTGGACGGGGTTGCCGCGCAGCCACAGGCGCAGGGCCTGCCAGTGGATGGCGACCACCACCCACACCGTCATCAACGGATAGGCCAGCAACGTGCGCGCCAGGTTGCGCGCGGTGAGCGGTTGACGCTGCAGCACCAAGGTGGCGTCGAAGCGGCGCGTGCCGCTGTTGTCGATGGAACCGCCGGCATCGTCGCCAACGGTGTCCAGCACATCCATGTGCACGCGCAACTGCGCATCCGGCACGCTGAAGCGCCAGTCGTAGCAGTGCTGCATGCCCATGAACGGCGAAACGTGGAAGCGCTTGTCGAAGCGCCACGCGTGCACATCGCGATGTGTGCGCGCCTGCGCGACCGGCAGCACGTAGGTGTGGCGCTGCTGCCAGGGGGTGTTGGTGATTTCGGCCACGATCCAGCGCAGGCTGTCGTGGCGATCGAAGCAATAGTAGAAGCTGACCGGGTTGAACACGTGGCCGAAATAACGTAGGTGCGTCAACAGCCGGATCGCGCCTTCGGGGCGCTCGCCGGTATGCGTCTGCACGCAGTCGCGCACGGCCTGGTCCAGCGGAATGTTGGCATCGCCCAGATAGTCGCTGCGCCGGAACTGCGCCAGATTGGCGCGCCCCACCGACCACAACCAGCGTCGTGCGAACACCTGGTCCAGCTCGGACAGATCCAGGTACATCAGGAACAGGCGATAGCGAAAGTGCAACGCCTTGGGCATGAAGCGCCGGTGTCGCACCCAGCCGGTGTAGATCGCGCTGCGCAACGGCCCCGCCACGCGACCGGCACCGCTGCCCTCGGCAGGGGGCAACGGCACCGCGTCGTGGTGGGCGTCGCGCAGCAGCTGCATCACCAATGCACTCCCAGGCCATGCGCGACGTCCACGCCGCTGCGCAGGCCGTCTTCGTGGAAACCGAAGCCCCACGCGGCGCCGGCAAACCAGGTGTGCTGCACGCCCTGGATGTCGGCCTTGCGCGCTTGTGCCGCCACTGCCGCCGCGTTCTGTACCGGATGGCGGTAGCGCATGCGCCGCAGCACCTTGCCGGGGTCGATCTCGTGATTACGATTGAGGCTGACGATGAACGGCTGCGGTGACGCGATCGACTGCAGTGCGTTCATCCAGTAGCTCACCGTGCAGGCGGCATCCGGGTCGGCCGGCACGTGCGCGTTCCATGCGGCCCAGGCGCGCCGGTCGCGCGGCAGCACGCTGGCATCGGTGTGCAGCACGGTATCGTTGTCCTGGTAGGTGATGCCGCCCAGGATGTGTCGTTCGGCCGGCGTGGCGTCGCTGAGCAGACCCAGCGCATCGTCGGCATGGCAGGCCAGCACCACGTGGTCGAAATGTTCCTCGCAATGCGAAGCTTTCACTACCACGCCATTGGGCGTGCGGCGGATCGACTGTACCGGCGTGGACAGGCGCTCGATCACCTGCCAGCGCCGCCGCAGCGCACGCACATAGCTGTTGGACCCGCCACGCACCACCTGCCACTGCGGGCGCCCGCTCAGTTGCAGCATGTGGTGATTGGCCATGAAACCGATCAACTGGCCCATCGGAAATTCGAGAATGGTCTGCGAGGGCGAGGACCACAGCGCGGAGGCCATCGGCACCAGGTGCTGGTCGCGGAACGCATCCGAATAGCCGTGCCGCTGCAGATACGCGCCCAGCGTGCTGAAACGCTCGTCGCTGTGCAGCACCGCCGGTGCTTGGCGATAGAAGCGGCGCAGGTCGGCCAGCATGCCCCAGAAGCGCGGACTGACTAGGTTGCGGCGCTGGCAGAACAATCCGCCCAGGCTGCCGGCGTTGTATTCGAGACCGCTGCGTGCATCGTGGACCGAAAAGCTCATCGTGGTCGGCTGCGCGGCCACGTCCAGCTCGGCGAACATGCGGGTGAGCAGCGGGTAATGCTGCGGATTGAACACGATGAAGCCGCTGTCCACCGCGTAACGCTGACCGTCCAGGTCGATGTCGTGCGTGTGCGTATGCCCGCCCAGATAATCGGCGGCCTCGAATAAGGTGACCTCGTAGCGCCGCGACAACAGCCACGCTGCACCGAGGCCGGCGATTCCGCTGCCGACCACGGCAATTCTGCCCTCGCTCATCGTTTCACCCGTTCGGCGCGCTGGGTGAGCAGCTTCGGCATCGGCTTGAGGTCCCACACCAGCCCCACCCACGACATCGCGGTGAGTCCGTACCAGGTCATGTCGTATTCCCACCATCGCAATCCCTGGCGCGCCGAGCCGGGAAAGAAATGGTGATTGTTGTGCCAGCCTTCGCCGAAGGTGAGCAATGCCAGCAGCCAATTGTTGCGGCTGTCGTCGCGGGTGTCGAAGCGCCGGCTGCCGAAACGATGCGCCAGCGAGTTGATGGTGAAGGTGGCATGGAACAACGCCACGGTGGAGATCACAAAGCCCCACACCAGCAACTGCGCACCGCTGGTCTCCAGCGCGGGCGCAGCTACTGCCAGCCAGTTGCCGAGCAGGTAGAGGCCTAGCGCCAGCAGCACCGGCATCACGATGTCGAAGCGGTCCAGAAAGCGCAGTTCGGCAAAACGGCGCAGGTCGGGGATCACTTCCCAGTCGGTGCGGAAATTGCGCGGGGTCAGGAACCAGCCGGTATGGCTCCACCAGAAGCCGTGCTGCGCCGGCGAATGCGGATCGCGCCCGGTGTCGGTATGCCGATGGTGGTTGCGATGATGCGCCGCCCACCACAACGGCCCGCGCTGCACGCAGGTGGCCCCGATGGCGGCGAACACGAACTGCAACACTCGCGAAGTCTTGAAGGCGCGGTGCGAAAAATAGCGGTGATAAAACCCGGTGAGCGCGAACATGCGCAGCGCGTACAACGCCACGGCCATGCCCACCGCAAACCAGGACGCACCGACCCAGAACACTGCCAGGCAGGCCAGGTGCAACGCGATAAAGGGCACCGCACGTAGCCAGTCGATGCGATCGGCACGCGCTGGGTCCAGGGGCTCGTTGGTTTGCGAATCCACCCAGCGACGCAGGCTGCCGACCCGTGCGGCCAGGCCGCCGCGTGGCGGTGCGGTGGCGGGCTGCGGCGCTGCGGCGTGAGGGTCCAGGCCAGTGCTCGGCACGCGTGATTCTCCATAGGTAGTCGTGACCCAGTACGGACGCTGCCGGCAAACAGATGCACCAGGCCGCTTGATCGTCGCATGCATGGGTGGGGTTCGCTTGGCGTTGCGAATGAATCGCGCAGCTGCGCACACATTGCCCGCGCCAGCGCATACCGGCGTGGATGAGGCTGTTTTGGAAGGCCTCGCCTGCGACGTGCCCGCAGGCGAGGCTAGGCGCGTTGGATCAGGGAGCCATCGCCAGCGTGCTGATGCCGCCCTTAGCCACCACCGTACCGGTGGCAACGCCACCGGGCGCGCCACCCGGCGGCTCCAGCGTGACGGCCAGAATGGCTTCGTTGCTCAACATGGGCATCAACTGATCAGGAATCTGCGCACGGCGTGCACGTTGATCGTCGAAGGTCCCCATCGAATGCGCCTTGCCATCGGGGGTGATCAGCCACAGCTCCGGCACCTTGTCGGCGGTGGCGGTGCGGTCCAACGGCGTCACCGTGATGGTGTGCTTGTCGGCGTCCATCAAGGCCACATAACCCGGGCGACCGTCTTCGGTGGCCAGGGTCGAGGTCATGGCGATCCCGGTCGCGGCAGGGGGATTGGTCGCAGGCGGGGGGACCGGGGTCTGCACCACCTCGCCAGTGGGCGGCGGCTGCACCGGTGCCGGCGGCGTACGCACGTTGAGCAGGGCGAGCACGCAGACCGCTGCAGTGGCCAGGCCACCGACGCTGGCCCAACGCCAGAACCGCACGCTGTTCCACAACGGCGCCGCAGGCGCGGACGTGCCGACCGGCGCTGCAGAAGGCACCGCGCGTAAGGGCGTATCGAAGCCCAGCGCCTGGCGCACGCGCACCCACACCTGATCCGGCGGCGTCTGCGCGACGATTTCTTCCAGCAGCGGCGACAGCAGTTCCTGCCACTGCAGCACTGCCTGGGCGAACTGGCCGTCGGTGGCGATGCGTTGTTCGGCCGCCAGGCGTTCTTCCGCGCTCAGCAGGCCAAGCACGTATTCGCCGGCAAGCACGTCGCGTGGCGGTTCCTGGTCGATGGGAAAGGGCGTACTCATCGTTCCAGACATGCCTTGAGTTTGGCCAGACCCCGACGGATCCAGCTCTTGACCGTGCCGATCGGCGTATCGGTGCGCGCGGCGAGTTCTTCGTAGGTGATGCCTTCGAAGAACGCCGTGCGAATCAACTCGCTGCGCGGCGGTTCCAGCTCGGCCAGGCAGTGATCGATGCGCCGGCGCGTGCTGGCGCGCTCGGTGCGATCCAGCGGCGAGGCATCGCTGGCACGCAGTTCGCCGGCATCGTCCAGCGCCACGTTGCGGCGCTGCGGCGCGTTGGCGCGCAGATGGTCGATGGCCTTGTTGCGCGCGATCATCGCCAGCCACGTGAGCCCGCGTGCGCGGCTCGGGTCGAACTGTCCGGCCTTGTGCCAGATCAGCGTGAACACGTCCTGCAGCACCTCTTCGGCTTCGGCACGTTGCGGGATCATCCGCAGGCACACGCCGAACAGCTTGGCGGAGGTTTGCCGATACAGCGCTTCGAAAGCATGCCGGTCGCCGCCGGCGGTTGCGGTCAGCAGGCGTCCGGTCTCATCGTCGTCGTGGCCAGGAATGGCACTCATGCGGTCGGGCGTTGGGTGAGGTGGGGGCGATGCTACCGGACTGGGCCGAGCGTGTCTTTCACTTACGCTGGAACCACAGCAGCACCGCGGCAAGCAACAACAAGATCTCCACCCCGGCAAGCGCAACAGTGGGCGCAGAGACCGGCCACAAGCGCGAGAGCGAGACGCTGCGGAACAGCACGATGGGGGCATAGAACGCCAGGGCGACCACCAGGCCGGTGCGGGCTTGGTCGATCCACGCGAAGTAGCCGAACAGGAACGCCATGCCCAGCTGCAGCCCGCCGTAGATGACCAGATACTCCGACTGCCCGGCCGGCGAGAGCTGGGTATAGCCCACGGCCGTTGCGGTCTTGGCTGGAGAGAGCGTGCACCACACCGCCAGAACGAAATAGAGCACTGCATTGATCCAGAGATAGGCTTTTGCCACGACGCTGCTCCTGTACGGGGAATGGGTGCCCGGGCCGTTGTACGCAAGCGCGCGTGGTCGGACGTGAAGATGGCGCGGGCGTGCGTCACGAGGCGCTGCACGACGTGGCCAGCGGTTGCTCGCGCGCTTCGCGCAATTCCTCGGCACTGGCCGCGCGCGCAGGGGTGTCCGGGAACACGATGCGCACGTGCGGATAGTGGCCGTTCGCATCGCGCAGATTGCCGACCCCGCGGAACTCGAGCAGCCGCTTGTCGGCGAGCGAATAACGCACCTCCAGCGATGGCACTGCCGCGCCGTACCAGGCATCCAGACTGATGCGGAAGCGCCGCTGGCCGTCGGCATCGCCCAGGCGTTCGACCCGGAAGCCCACCTGCCGCTGCAGGCTGGGCAGCACGAAGTCCACCTTTTGCGGCGCGCGTGCGATGGCGTCCCACTGCTCGCGCAGATAGGCGTCGAACCCGGCATCGATCACCCGCGCGCCGGCGCCAGGCGGCAGCGCGGTGCGGCGTTCGGGTTTGCCTGGGGCGAGCTGATACATTTCGCGAACACCGTCGCGTTGGCGCACGCCTTCGCGATATCCGTCGCGTCCATCGATCAGGCTGAAGTCGGGCGAGCTGCCGCCGCCGTCGACCTGCTTGCGCGCAAACGCTCGCCCGTCCGGGCAGCGGTACAGCACCAGCCGCCCGCCATCGTCGAGCAACCAGTGCGACTCGCGATACCGCAACGCGCCGCTGTCGCCATCGAAGGCATCGCCGTCCACCCGCGTCACCGCGGCCGCGCCGAGCGGCAGGCTGCCCAGCACCAGCAGCAACAACGGCGGAATCGGCCGGCAACGGACGGTGAGCGCGGCGAGGGTGGCGGCAAGTGGACGCATCGGCGGATCCTCGATGGGAGTGCCTACCAATACGGGCGCGGCCGCAGCACGGATGCGCCGGCTGCGTCAGGGCGTTCCTGACGGCGCTGGCGCGGTTGGCCTATGGAGTAGTTGGTGATGGCGCTGGCAGTGCTGCAGCGTCACGGCGTCGTGTGGCAACCGGTGCTCTTGCCGCATGGGCGAGCGAGAGTGACGACAAGCGTGGTGGCACATGCCAGGCGCGCGCGCGTGGTGCAAGGTTTCGAACGGTGGGTGCATGCGCGCAGCGCGATCAGGTTGTCCTGCGCAGTCTGCGGTTAGCTCATTGCCACCGGTCCGCAGCGTGGCGCCGCGACATGCCGGTGGCGCAGGTCTGCATGCGCATGCGACTGGCGCGCAGCCGATGCGGTCGTACCCCGGAGATTCGGACGACTGCCAGGCCGCTTGCGGCGGTGTCGATGTTCTTCGTGCCGGCCTTCCAACCTGGATGCGGCAGCGCACTGATCGAGCGGGGCTCGCCTGCGTGTCGTGCAGCTTGAATCCGCCTGTCGCAGCGGGTGGTCATGCTGGCATGCGCGCCAATCCACGACCACGCAGGCACCGACTGGGCGCGGTATCGCGCTGGCCGCCGCGCTCAGCCGGTTGGATGCAACGCGATGCAATCCACCGGGCAAGCCGGCAGGCACAGTTCGCAACCGGTGCACAATGGCGCGATCACCGTATGCATGTGCTTGGCGCCGCCGACGATGGCATCCACGGGGCAAGCCTGGATGCACTTGGTGCAGCCGATGCAGTCGGCTTCCACGATCCAGGCCACCTGCGGCAGTTTATGTACCCCGCGACTGCGATCGTAGGGACGTGCCGGCACGCCCAGCACCTGCGCCAATGCGCGTGCCCCGGCATCGCCGCCGGGCGGGCAGTGATCGATCGACGCCTGGCCCTCTGCCATCGCCTGCGCATACGGACGACAGCCGTCATACCCGCATTGCCCGCATTGGGTCTGCGGCAGCAGGCGGTCGAGGCGTTCGACCAGATCGGGAGCAGGGGCGGGCGTCGCGGCCATCTCAGTGCAGCAAATTGCCGCGATACCAGCGTTGTTGCGCAAGTGCGAGCATCGGTTTGTCTTCGCGGCTGTCGCCATACGCGTGCACGCAGTCGTACCGATGCAAGTCGTAGTGACTGCGAATCCGCGCGACCTTGTGCGGCCCGCAGTCGCCATCGGCATAGCGCCCGCTCAGCACGCCTGCAGCGTGTTCGAGCCGATTGCAGATCAGCGACAGCCCGTGCCGGGTGCACCACGGTTGCAGATACAGATCCAGCGACGCCGACACCAGCACCACTTCATGCCCCTGCGCCTGGTGCCAGTCGATGCGTTGCATCATCTCCCCGCGCAGCATGCCCGGCAGCGCAGTGCGCGCGTACTCGGCGCCATGCGCTTCCATCTCATCGAGCGAGCGGCCGCTGAAAACCAGCCGCGTCACCCGCGCGCGCAGTGCGGCTGCAGACACCACACCCATCCGGAACCCCAGCACCCATGGCCCCGCCTGCCATCTCGCTGCCGCAACCTGTGCCGGCGTTGCCACCTTGCGCAGGAAACGCCCATAGCTGTCGCAGGTGGTGATGGTGTGGTCGAAGTCGAACAGGGCCAGGTGCATGGGGGCTGGGATTGGGGAGTCGTGAGTCGGGATTGGTTAAAAGCGCGGTGACTGATTGTTCCCTTCTCCCTCGTGCTGGAGAAGGTGCCCCGCAGGGGCGGATGAGGGCACGCGCGAAGCCACGTGCAGTTACAACGACACTAGAGCTTCGCCCCGTACCCTCACCCCAACCCCTCTCCCGCAGGAGAGGGGCTTCACGCCCCGGACCGCATGGAAACAGGAGCTTGGTATCGGGCTTCTTTAAAACCCCGCACTAGTCAAAGATCGACGACGCATCAAATTTGTCTTGGGTCAGCAAGTCAGGTTTGGCTTTTACCAATCCCAAATCCCAACTCCCCAATCGCGTTACCTGACCGGCATGCCCGGCTGTGCGCCGCTGTCGGCATCCAGCAGCGCCAGGGCGCCGCCGTCGAAGCCGGCCGACAGGATCATGCCCTCGCTGATGCCGAAGCGCATCTTGCGTGGCGCCAGGTTGGCGATGAACACCACGCTGCGGCCCACCAACGTCTCCGGCTCGCCGTAGCTGCCACGGATGCCGGAGAAGATCTGCCGCTTGCCCAGTTCGCCGGCGTCCAGTTCGAAATGCAGCAACTTGTCCGAGCCGTCCACGAATTCGCACACCAGCACCTTGCCGATGCGCAGGTCGAGCTTGGCGAAATCGTCGATGCCGATGAGGCCGGGATTGGTGGTTTGGGATTCGGGATTCGCAACGGCGGCAGGCTTTGCGTCGGCCTTGCTCGGTGCGGACTTGGTGGTCGCAGCAGGTGCCGCAGGTGCGGCCATCGTGTCTTTGGAAGCGTCGGTCATGGCGTCGATCAGTTTGGGGTCGATACGGGTGAACAGGGCGGTGTAGGGCTGGATCGTGTGCGCCGTGAGCGGGCGGACCACGTCTTCCCAACTGGTCATCGGTGCCGACAGGAAGGCTTCGGCTTCGGCGCAGGTACGCGGCAGGATCGGCTTGAGCGCGGCCACCAGGATGCGAAACAGGTTCAGGCCCTGCGTGCACACCGACTGCAGCTGCGCATCGGCGCCGTCCTGCTTGGCGATCACCCATGGCTTGGTGTCGTCGATGTACTTATTGGCCTCGTCGGCCAGCGCCATGGTCTGGCGGATCGCGCTGGCTGCATCGTTGCGTTCGTAGGCCTCACGGATCGGCGCCAGCGCGGCGACGAAGCGGTCGTACTGCGCCGGGTCGGGCAGCGCCTCGGCCAGCTTGCCGTCGAAGCGCTTGCCGATGAAGCCGGCGCAACGGCTGGCCAGGTTGACGAACTTGCCCACCAGATCCGCATTGACCCGTGCGATGAAATCGCCCAGGTTCAGATCCAGATCGTCCACGCCGCCGGAGGACTTGGCGGCAAAGTAGTAACGCAGCGCCTCCGGTTCCAGGCCCACATCCAGGAAGGTCCGCGCCATCACAAAGGTGCCGCGCGACTTGGACATCTTGGCGCCGTCCACGGTCAGATAACCGTTGACGTGCAGGCGGGTCGGCGCGCGGTGGCCGGTGCCGTGCAGCACCGCCGGCCAGAACAGGCCGTGGAAATTGACGATGTCCTTGCCGATGAAATGATGCAGCTCGGTCTGCGTGCCGGCGACCAGATGCGCTTGGAAATCCTCGCCCATCTGCGCGCATAGCGTCTTGAAGCTGCACAGGTAGCCGATCGGCGCGTCCAGCCAAACGTAGAAATACTTGCCTGGCTGTCCGGGGATCTGGAAGCCGAAGTAGGGCGCATCGCGCGAGATATCCCACGCGCGCAGGCCGCCTTCGGCATCCAGCCATTCCTTGAGCTTGGCCTTGACGCCGGGCAATGCCACGTCGCCAGCCAGCCACTCACGCAGGAAACCGTCGAAATGGCCGACTTCGAAGAAGAAATGCTCCGAATCGCGCAGTTCCGGGGTGGCGCCGGAGATCACCGACTTCGGTTCCTTCAACTCGGTGGGCGAGTAGGTCGCACCGCAGACCTCGCAGTTGTCGCCGTACTGGTCGGGGCTGCCGCAGTTGGGGCAGATGCCCTTGATGTAGCGGTCCGGCAGGAACATGCCCTTGGCCGTGTCGTAGAACTGCGCCACCGAGCGCCGGCTGATGTGGCCTGCCGCCTCGAGCTTGGCGTAGAAGGCTTCGGTGAGCTCGCGATTGACCGGCGAATTGGTCGAATCGTAATGGTCGAAGGTCACCCCGAACGCGGCGAAATCGCGCTCGTGGCTGGCCTGGATGTTGGCGATGAAGGCTTCCGGGGTCACCCCGGCCCTCTCTGCAGCGAGCATGATCGGCGTGCCGTGGGTGTCGTCGGCACAGACGAACCAGGTCTTGTCGCCGCGCAACCGGCGCGCGCGCACCCAGATGTCGGCCTGGATGTAGCCGACCAGGTGGCCAAGATGCAGCGGGCCGTTGGCGTACGGCAGGGCAGTGGTGACGAGTGCGGTGCGGGTCATGGCAGGCGTAATGCGGGGGACACGCGATTATCGCATTAGTCGGGAAAGGGGCGGGAATGGGGAATGGGGATTCGGGAATCGGTAGAGGCAGGGTAAGTTTCTTGCGCTGTTGATGGGCGCCGGCCGTGGGAGCGCAATGGCGCTCACCCCTGCCTTTCAATTTTTCTCGCGGGCCGGCATTGCGGATTGGAGAACAAAAAAGGCGCCCCGAAGGACGCCTGCTCTGACGATTCCCGATTCCCCAATCCCGAATCCCGGCTACTCACGCACCCACGTCTGGGTACGGCCCAGCGCTTCGATGCCGACATAGCCGCGCATCTGCAGCTTCTTGCCGCCATCGGTGAGGGTGATCTTGGACTTGTAGGTCTTGCCCTTGGCCGGGTCGAGTACCGACCCGCCGCTCCACACCGCGGTGCCGTCGGGCTTGAGGCCCCACAGGATGGTCATGCCTTTGATCGGCTTGCCCTTGAGCGCGCCTTCGCACTTGTCGCAGACCGGGTTGGGCCCTTTGGACGACTGCAGGATCTCGACCACCTTGCCGCTCAGCGTGCCATTGGCGGCCTGCTCGATCTGCACCACCGATTTGGGCTTGCCGGTTTCATCGTCGATGGTCGTCCAGCGGCCCACCGGCGAATCGGCTGCATGGGCCATCAGCGAAGCGGCCGCCAGCGGCAGGGCGAGCAACAGGGTCTTGAAGGTCTTGCGCATGGTTCCCCTCCCAGGGTTTGCTAGGGCCGCCGTCGGCGGCCTGATCGCGAATGTATACCGCGGGGTATGGTGCGGGAAAGTCAGGGCGTTCAGTTTGAAACGGGGCAGCGCGATGCCGCCGTCGTCTGCTCGGCCATGAGGCGTGTTCGTCCCTGCTGGGTGACGATGCGGAACATTTCCACCTCGCACTCCTGCCCATGCGACAGGATGGTGGCGACATAATCCTGGCCGGTCTCAGGGACAAAGCTGCGGCTTACAGTACACAGCGGTGCGTTCATCACGCAGCGGTTGTCCATGCAGCCGCCTGCCGACAGGGAGAGGGTGATCGGCTCGCCTGCCTTGACCTGCGTTTCGGTTACGTAGCGTCCTCCGCTGACGGCAACGGCAGGTATCCCGATCTTCTGCCCTGCGCCGGTGCCGAACGGACCGGGCCGCGAGCCTGGTGCAATGCCGGCGCCACGTAGCGTTCCGCCGACGCATGTGCGGTTTGGATAAAGCACAGGTGCGGGTCGCTCGGTGACCAGGCGGACACGCGCACGCGGCCCATCGCGTGGCGCATCGAAGGTCGACAAGGAAATCTTCGCGCTGCGTGTCATCCCGCAGCCGGCCAGAAGCGCGACCAGCGCGGTGAGGAAAATGCGTCTAGTCGGCATGGCACTCGCCTGAAATCGGAACAACTTCCAGATCCGCCGGGGCAGCGCCGGTCTTGACGTCGATGACGGTGAGCAGACAACGTTGGTCATCGTAGAGCTGGCTGGCGACATAGTGCTCGCCAGGCGCGGGCGTGAATGCCAGCAGGTTGGTGCAATTGCTTGTGGTCAGGCTCCGACGACGCGAGTCGAGCGTTTGCACCATGCGTGCGCGTAAGAACAGCGGTCTATCGGGGACAACCGAATACGCCTCGCGAGACTGATTGTTGCTCAACTTCCCGAGTACGCCGTTGACGGGTGGCGTCAGTGCGCCCAGAAATCCGCCATGGACACCCTTTGCGCAGCTGGCATCGTCGAAGACATCGAAGTATTGGACCGGCTCGATCGGGATCGGGGCGGGCCTGGTGGGCTTGGCCAGCGTCAGGGTGGCGAACGGCTCGCCGGGTTTTGGCGCGACATAGCGCTTGGGGAAAAGAAAGCCGCAGCCGGCAAGCACGATCGCGATGGCGACAACGATGCGCAGGATGAAATGAAACATGCTTCAGGTCCGGCATGGCGTCTGTTGGTCTGTGCCGCATCCATGCCTGCGACGACGCTGCGGCGACATGCCGCCAGCGTCTCGATAACGGCCGCGCGCCCCTGCGCTTGAGTCACGTGGTCGACACCTTCACGAGGCGAAGTTCGGCGCGTGACGTGACGGGCACGCGTGCCTCACTGCACTGCAGTTGCGGCAGGCACAGGCGCTAGCCGATCTCGTACAGCTCCAGCGGCAACTCGTCCGGGTCTGCGAAGAAAGTAAAGCGGCGGCCGGTGTATTCGTCGATGCGGATGTCTTCGGTCGCCACAGCATGGGCGTTGAGATGCGCAACTGCCGCGTCCAGGTCGTCGACACGAAAGGCCAGGTGGCGCAAGCCGCGCGCTTCGGGGCGGCTGGGCCGCAGTGGCGCGTTGGGGAACGAGAACAGCTCGATCTGCCCGCCGTCGGGCAGCGCCAGATCCAGCTTCCACGAGTCGCGCGCCTGTCGGTAATGCTCGTCGAGCACACGCAGGCCCAAAATGTCGCAATAGAACCGTTTGGAGACCGCGTAGTCGCCGGCAATGATTGCCACGTGGTGAATGCCGGCGAGCATCATGCGGGGCTCCGATGAAGTGCCGTCGACCAGCCGCGCGGTGCCGGCACGCTCGAAGGCGCGTCGCACATAAAGTCAAGGCGCGGGCTTGCGATTGAAAACGCAGCAGCGTCGTCGCACGCAGGTTGCCGTGGCATCGGCAGGATTGTGGGCAAGTCCACAGCAGGCAGGCCGTGCGCGGATGTTTGCGGAGCTGGAAGGCGATGGTGCGGCATGTCGGAGGGCTGGCAGAAACCAGTCGGCAGCATAACCGCCCGCTCGTTAGCCGCAGGCCCCGGTTCACGGCGCGCGTACGGCTGTGCCCGTTCGCGCACGGTCGCAGGATGGCCGATCGACATCGGGCGGGAGCGATGCACTGCGGGTAACGCGGCGCCCTGTGCGTGCACATCGAGGACAGCACGGCTGATTTGCCAACGGCCACTGCACGGACCTGCAGTCCCGCATGCGCGATTCCTGGACGCAGGTGCGGAAGGGCAGCGCAGCGCTGTCCGCCGACATCCTCCGCGTGGCAGGCCGATCTCAGGGGTTTGCCGATGGGTTGCACTGTCGACGCAACCGATGCTGGACACCGATGTCGTACCGGTGCGCGTTTGCATGACGCCGCCGCGGCATCGTCCTTCCATGCCAACCGAGCCTGCCAATGTCCATTCTTGCGTTTCAACCGGAGTATCTCAAATCCATCCCCCAGGGCGTGCATGTGATCCGGCACCCGGCCGGCACGCTGCCCGATCGCGACGCGATCGTCGCGGCCTTGCCGCGCACCGGGCAGGGCACGCCGCAATTGCATTACGACACGCTGTGGATCGGCGGCGGCCACGGCGATGTCGACAACCAAGGAGCACCGACCAAGTTAAACGACTGCACAGGTGTCGAAAAGGTCACGAGCTTCATCGAGGATCTGGTCACCATCGGCATCCGCACGCCGGCGCTGATCGTCGATAGCTGCTTTTCGCTGGCCTGGCTGCCGCAATTTGCTCCCTTGCTCACCGAGGACGGCATGTTTGCCGGCTGGTCGAGCATCTGCAACAGCAATCGCATCGAATCGCTGACATCGGGCCAGTTGCCCGCGTTAGTGGAGCAGCTCGAGACCGCGCTGGCGCAAGTGACCACGGCCGCGTCCAGCCAGGTGGTCTACATCGCTCGCGACCGGGTGCTGATTCGCTATGGCCGGTTGACCGCGATCGGGGGCGTGATGACTGCCGGCGATATCGCCGATGCCGAGGCAACCCTCGCCCGCGTCGGCAAGGCGACCTGGCAGGGCAGGCCGCTGATCGCCACCGACCAGCGCATCGAGGACCGCACGCGGTTCATCGAACGCCTGCACCAGCTCTGACCGGCCTGTCACCGTCGCCCATCCGGTCATCCACCCAACACCAGAGGACTTTCTCCATGACGACCTATACCAACAACGGCACCGGCACGTTCAGCAGTGCCAGCAACGCGATCCGCAAGCATGTGCTCGACGACTACCTGGCGGCGAAGATCGCCAACCATCTCGGCATCCGCCGCAGCGAGGTCAACGACCGTACCGTGATCCAAGTGCCCGCCAACTACGCCAACAGCGAAGGCGTGATTTCGGGCATGGAACTGGTCAAAGGGCTGCGCGTGGACCTGCAGCGCGCGCAGGCCCACGACGGTAATACCTACGCGACCTGGCAGGTGCAGTGGGGCACCGGCAGCAACGGCAAAACCGGCGGTGCCTATGCCGGCGTGTTGATGCGGGTGGCGACCGACTTCACGTTCGCCGAGTTCCGCCAGGCGATGAGCGAGAGCTTCGGCTACACACCGGGCGCCTATTGCCGGCTCGATCCCTGACCGGCACCGCGAACGAACCGATCGGCAGCATCACCGCCCGCCAGTCAGAGGCGGGCCCTCGCCCACGGCTGGCCCGCACACGGCTGTGCCCGTCTGCGTGCGCGTGGCAGGATGCAGGTTCCCCCCGATCAGATACACCCATGCCCGAATCGCCACCGATCACCGCCCCGCAGTTCCAGCGCAGCATGCAGGTGCGCCATCTGGTAATGCTGTCGCTGGGCGGGGTGATCGGCACCGGCCTGTTCTTCAACACCGGGTACATCATTGCCAGTACCGGCGCGCTGGGCACGGTATTGGCGTATCTGATCGGCGCACTGGTGGTGTACCTGGTGATGCAATGCCTGGGCGAGCTGGCGGTGGCGATGCCGCAGACCGGTGCGTTTCACGTGTATGCCGCGCGTTACCTCGGCCCGGCGACTGGCTATGTGGTGGCATGGTTGTACTGGTTGACCTGGACGGTGGCATTGGGCTCGAGCCTGACTGCCGCAGCCTTCTGCATGCAGTACTGGTTTCCGCACAGCCCGGCGTGGCCGTGGTGCCTGCTGTTCTGCGCGCTGATCTTTGGCCTGAACACGGTGTCGGCGCGCTGGTTTGCCGAAGGCGAGTTCTGGTTTTCGTTGATCAAGGTGATCACCATCGTGGTGTTCATCGTGCTGGGCGGCGCGGCGGTGATCGGTCTGTTGCCGTTGGCCGATGGTTCGCCCGCACCCGGGTTGCGCCATCTGCGCGCCGACGGCTGGTTTGCGCACGGCACGCTGCCGATCTTGATGACGATGGTGGCGGTGAATTTCGCATTTTCCGGCACCGAGTTGATCGGCGTGGCGGCCGGCGAAACCGCCCAGCCCGCACGCGCGATTCCGCTGGCAATCCGCACCACGCTGGTGCGGCTGGTGGTGCTGTTCGTCGGCACGGTGCTGGTGCTGGCGGCGCTGCTTCCCGCCAAACAAGCGGCCGTGGACACCAGCCCGTTCGTGCGCGCCTTCGAGCTGTTTGGCATTCCCTATGCAGCCGACATCTTGAACGCGGTGATCCTCACCGCGATCCTGTCGGCAGCCAATTCCGGCCTGTATGCAGCCGCGCGCATGCTGTGGTCATTGGCCGATGCAGGCACGTTGCCGAGCGGCCTGGCGCGCTTGACCGGCCGCGGCATTCCATTGCGCGCCGTGTCGCTGAGCATGCTGGGCGGCTTGCTGGCGCTGCTCACCGGCGTGTATGCGGCCGACACCGTGTTCGTTGCGATCTCGGCGGTCTCGGGGTTTGCGGTGGTGGCGGTGTGGCTGAGCATCTGCGCGGCGCATTACCGTTTCCGTCGCCAACTGCTGCGCGATGGCGTTGCGCTGGAAACGCTGGCGTATCGTGCGCCGTGGTATCCGTGGACACCAATCCTGGTCGTTTTGCTGTGTCTGCTCGCCTGCATCGGGCTGGCATTCGATCCGCAGCAGCGCATTGCGCTGTGGTGCGGGATTCCGTTCGTCGCGCTGTGCTATGGCGCCTACGCACTGACCCAATGGCTTGCGGCCCGGAGACTGCACGCATGACGATTCTTCCACGCCAGCCGCGCGCCAATGCGCCTTTCAGCCAAGTCTTGCAGCACGACGGGTATGTGGTGCTGGATGGCGCGCTGGCCACCGAGCTGGAACAGCGCGGCTGCGATCTCAACGATGCGCTGTGGTCGGCGCGCGTGCTGATGGAGCAGCCGGAGCTGATCTATCAAGTGCATCGCGACTACTTCGCTGCCGGTGCGCAATGCGCGATCACCGCCAGTTATCAGGCCACGCCGCTGGGATTTGCCGCGCGTGGACTGGATCTGGCGCAATCGCAGGCGCTGATCGCGCGCAGCGTGCACCTGGCCGCGCAGGCACGCGCCGACCACTTGCAACTGCAGCCGGACGCTGCGCCGTTGTGGGTGGCCGGCTCGGTGGGGCCGTATGGCGCCTATCTGGCCGATGGCTCGGAATATCGGGGCGACTACGTCCTGCCGATCGAACACCTGATGGATTTCCATCGTCCGCGCATCGCAGCGCTGGCGGAGGCGGGCGTGGATCTGCTGGCTTGCGAGACGCTGCCATCGGCCAGCGAAATCGTGGCGCTGCGGCAGTTGCTGCAACACGAATTTCCGCAGCTGCATGCCTGGTTTTCCTTCACCTTGCGCGATGCGGCGCATCTGAGCGATGGCACGCCGCTGGCGCAGGTGGTGCCGGCGCTGGATGCCTGCGCGCAGGCGATCGCGGTGGGCATCAATTGCATTGCGCTGGATCAGGCGAGCGCTGCATTGCACAGCCTTGCGGCGCTGGCTGCGCTGCCGCTGGTGGTATATCCCAACTCGGGCGAGCACTACGACGCCAGCGACAAGCGCTGGCATGCCGGTCACGCGGCTGCGCTCACGTTGGCCGACCAGCATGCGCACTGGCTGGCGGCTGGCGCGCGCTTGATCGGTGGTTGCTGTCGCACCGCACCGCGCGATATCGCCGCGCTGGCGGCGGCGCGTGCGCGGGACTGACCCGACTTACGAACGCGCGCTCACCAGAGGCCAACCTGCCGTGACGGGTCAGCAGCGTCCAACCACCGCAACCGCGCGCGTCACCCCTTCTGGGTGGCGATCCAGCGCTGGATCTTGTCCTGCAGGATATCCAGCGGCACCGAGCCGTCCTTGAGCACTTCGGTGTGGAAGGCGCGCACATCGAAGCGTGGGCCCAGCTCGCGCTGCGCCTGCTCGCGCAATTGCGCAATCTTCATCTCGCCCACCTTGTACGCCAGCGCCTGGCCGGGAATGGCCATGTAGCGGTCCACCTCGGCTTCGGCATCGGCGCGGCTCATGGCGGAGTTGTCCACCATGTAGTCGATGGCCTGGCTCCGCGTCCAGCCCTTGCTGTGCAGGCCGGTATCGGTGACCAGGCGAATCGAGCGCCACAACGCGTTCTGCAGATAGCCGTAGTAGTTGTACGGGTCATCATACAGCCCCAGCTCGCGGCCAAGCGATTCGGCATACAGGCCCCAGCCTTCGATGTAGGCCGTCTCGCCGCCCAGGCGGCGGAACTTGGGCAGGTCGGTCAGCTGCTGCTGCAAGCCCAGCTGGTAGTGGTGGCCGGGCACCGCCTCGTGCAGGTACAGGCTCTCGGCCTCCCAGGTCTTGCGCGAAGGCAGGTCCGAAGTGTTGACGTAGAAGATGCCCGGCGTGCTGCCGTCGCCGCTGGGGCGCATGTACGAGCCGCTGGCGGCCGATTGCGCACGCTGCGGTTCCACCGCACGGACTTCCAGCGCCGGCATGCCCTGGGTGTTGAACAGCCGCGGCACCGCCAGCTGCACGCGGCCCTGCAGGCTGCGGTACGTGCCCAGCAACTCGGTGTCGCTGCGGAAGCCAAAGCGCCGGTCGGTCTGCATGAACTTGTAGAACTTGGGCAGGTTGCCGCGGAACTTGACCTGTTTGGCCAATGCCTGGATTTCGCCCTGCAGGCGAGCGACCTCATCCAGGCCGATCTGATGCACCTGCTCCGGGGTCAGGTCCGTGGTGGTGCTCTGGCGTACGTCGTAGGCGTACCACGCCGCGCCGTTCGGCAAGGCGGCCAGACCATCGCTGTCGCGGCAGGCGGGCAGGTATTCGGTGGCGATGAAGCCGCGCAACGCGCGGTAGGCCGGCATGATGCGCACTTCGATCATGCGCTTGTACTCGGCAGTGATGCGCTGCTTGTCGGCCTCGGGCATGTCGGCCGGCAGGTTGCGCACCGGCCCCCAGAACAGGCTGTCTTCGGCATTGCGCGCGATGATCGCGTCCAGCTGCGGCAGCACCTTC
Source organism: Xanthomonas phaseoli pv. dieffenbachiae (assembly GCF_008639345.1). Lineage (NCBI taxonomy): Bacteria > Pseudomonadati > Pseudomonadota > Gammaproteobacteria > Lysobacterales > Lysobacteraceae > Xanthomonas > Xanthomonas phaseoli. Next base: position 1,480,365 of record NZ_CP041380.1, read on the forward strand.
TGCATCAGCACCTTGGGCTGCACCACGCCGGCCTGCATGCCGGCCCGCATGTTGGCGATGGCCTGCTCGAACAGGTCGGGAATGCCGAGCGCACGCCGCGACCAATTGTCGTAATCCTTGACCGTCTTGAACGGCTGGGCGCCGGTGCCCGAGCCCAGCACCACCGCAATGCTGGCGATGTTGTAGAACTGGTTGATCGGCAGCATCCAGCTGGGAAACTGCTCGGCCGCCAGCGCGCTGCGCGCATCGCGCACGAAGATCTGGTAACTGAGCAGGTCCTGCCCACTCAGCCCGTCGGGCCCCAGCGCCTCGGCCTTGCCCAGCCACAGCACGGTGAAGTCGTGCGACTGCTGGCGGAACGCCGGCGACAGGAAGTTCGGTAGCTGGTCGTTATAGCGGCTCTCGCCCTGGAAGGTGGCCTGCAGCGGGTTGAGCTTGAGCGAGGCGTCCCAGTACTGGTCGTACAGCAGGTTGAGCTGCTGCGCCTTGGTCAGCACCACTGGCGCTGCAACCGCGCGTGGCCTGGCCGTGGCAGCCTTGCTGCCCTTGCCCCTGGTGTTTTTGGCTGCCGGCTTGGCGGTCTTCTTGCCTTTGCTCGCCTTCGCGCGCGTTTGCGTGGTCTGTGCCTTGGCGGTCTTCTTCTTGGCCGCATCGGCCGGCGCCGCCAGCGACAGGCTCACGAGGGCGGCCATGGCCAGGGACAGCAGGCGGGAAAAGCTGAGGGGCATTACCGGCTCCGGAAACAAGCGAGCGGGGAGCTTGCCCGATCCGCACGGTTACGGCCACCCATTGGGGGCATACCGCCTATCGGCAATTCATGCGGCGCATGGGCACGGTGCTGCGCCCGCGCGATGTGGTGCGCTGCGACATGCCCAGCGAGGCGGCGTGCAGCCACAGCGCTTGGTAGGCGGGCGCGGGGCGCCGCGATCAGGACCACCGTCGACCAGGTGCTGCCACCGCAGCCATTGCGGCGCGATGACCTGGCCGGGAGGGAAGCCCGGCTCAGTCGGCAGCGGCTTCTTCGCGCAGCTGCTCGGCGCGCTCGGCGCCCAGGTACGCCGTGATGCCGCGGCGTGCCAGATACAGCAGCGGGATCAGCAACACCGCAAAGCCCATCTTGTAGATGTAGTTGAGCGTGCTTACCGCCAGGAACTGGTCGATCGACCAATGCTGCGGGCCGAGCACGAAGGCGATGTAGATCACCACGAAGCTGTCCACCACCTGCGAGACCGCAGTGGAGCCGGTGGCGCGCAGCCACACGTGTTTTTCGCCGGTGACGCGGCGGATGCGGTGAAACACCGAGACATCGATCAACTGGCTGAACAGGAAGGCCGCCAGCGAGCCGCCGATGGTCCACAGCCCTTGCCCGAACACTGCCGCGAATGCGGCCTGGTAATCGGGCACCCCCTGGCTCTGCGCCGCCGTGACCCACCAGCCAGCCGGCGCCAGCGCGATGGCCGCGAATGCGAACACGAAGCCGTAGCCGATCAGCGCCACTGCCACCCACGAGATGAAACGCACCCCGCGGCTGCCGAAGAACTCGTTGATGGTGTCGGTCATGATGAACACGATCGGCCACAGCAAGGTGCCGGCGGTGAAGCTGAGCGAGCCGCGCTGGCCGAACAGATTCCAGTTCAACGGCGCAATGCCGAGCGTGTCTTCCAGCGCGAAGATCTTGACGCCGATGAACTCGGCCAGCGCCGCATTGACGCAGAAGAAGGCCGCCAGCGCGATGAACAGGCGTACCGCACGATCGTCGAGGGTGCGCACATGGGGCATGGTGTCAGCGATCCGCAGTCCGGGTGAAGGGAACCGATTCGGGCGCCACCGCGCCACCGGAAATGATGAAGCTCATCGCCTGATCCACGCTCCAGTCGGTGGGCGTGAGCAGCTCCACCGGCACGATTTCCAGGTAGCCGGAGGTGGGATTGGGCGTGGTGGGCACGTAGACTGCGGCCAGCTCGCGGCCGGTGCCCTGTTCCTTGATCACGCGGGTGACCAGGCCCACCGACTTCATGTCGCGATGTGGGAAATCGATCAGCACCACGCGCTGGGTGCTGCCGGGCTGGGTCTGCAAGATGTCCAGCAACTTGCGCGCGCTGTCGTAGACCACGCTGGCCAGCGGAATGCGCCGCATGATGGCCTCGAACCAGCGCATCAAGCGCTGGCCGATCACGCGCCGGCTCAGGATCCCGACGAACAGGATGACTGCCACGGTGGCGATCAGGGCGATGGTGTTCTGCACCCACAGCGCCTTGAACCAGCCCAGATAATCGGGAAACGACGCAGCGATGCGTTCGGACAACGGCACCACCCACGGGCTGCTGATGCCCGAAAGCAGCGAGAAGACGAACTTCACCACCACCCAGGTCAACCAGACCGGCAGCAAGGTGAGCAACCCGGTCAGAAAGACCCGTTGCAGGGAAGGGCGGACGTGGGGAGTGGGGGATTCGGACATCGGCATAGTGTAGGCATTCGGCCACGTTCGGTGGGGCTGGGGCCGGGGTTTGGCAGCAGGCATTCGCCATTGGCAAAAGTGTTTCGCGTGCCCCAAGCCGGCGCAATCCCATGATTCCGGTACCCACATCGCCACAGACGTGGCGGCACCCGTCGCCCAGCCGCAACGGGCAACCGGTGCAGCCTCCAGTCGTTGGGGAAACATGCCGCGCAGGGGCGGATGAGGGGGCGGCGTCTGCCAGCGCCCGGATTCTTTCGACGACTGACTGGCACCATCGCCCATCGCTGGCGCGGTGTGGTTCCAGCACGCGGTGTCGTTGCCCACTGTTGCGCAGGTCGCCAGACACGCGGCTGCCGATGGTCTGCGGCCCGAAAGAACGCAGTGCGTCTGTGCCCGTCGCAGGCCTGCGCCGATGGCACTAAGATGCGCAGCTCCCAGGGATGGATCTTTCGCACGTGTTCGCCAAATTTCTCAAAGCCGCCTTGCTCGGTGTCTGCATCCTGATCGCAGCAGTGCTGGCGCTGTATATGGTCTCCAGGCATTGGCCGATTCCCGAATCGCAGCATCAGGCGTTGGCGCAGCTGCGCCAGCCGCTGCCGCCGTTGCGCGGGAGCAACATGTTCGGGGCGCTGTGGTCGCTGTCGTACGCGATTCCGGAGGCGCAGCGCGAGACAGTGCTGGCCCAGGACGTCGCGCGATTCAATCGGCTGCCGGAGCAGGCGGCATTTCAAAGCGCCGCTGCAGGCTATCGGCGCTTGCCAGGCTGGCCGTCCGGCGCGCCTGCGCTGTGCATGGCTAGCGCTGGCGGATGCTTGCAGCGCGTGCGCGAACAACCGCAGGCCTATGCCGCGGCGCTGGCCGCACAGGCACCGATGCTCGCGCGGATGCGCGCGTTGGCGCAACACGCCGACTACCGTAGCCCGTTCCGTCCACGTGTCGGTACGCCGTTGCCCGAACTGCCGCGCATGACCTTGTCGATGACGGCCAGCGCCTTGGACTTTGTCCAGGGGCGCACCACCCAGGCCTTGTCCGATGTCTGCACCGATGCACAGGTGGCCCGTGTGCTGATGCGCAGTAGCGACAATCTGGCAATCACGATGATCGGCGCGGCGATGCTGCGCGGCAATGCGCACCTGTTTGCCGACATGCTGGCCGAATTGCCGGCGCAGCATCCGCTGCCCGCGCAATGCGCCGCTGCCTTTGCGCCGCTGCCGGTGGAAGAGATCGCGCTGTGTCACGCGTTGCACGGCGAATCGCGGATGGTGTTTGCGCTGCTGCAGGAGGATGCGTTGACGCAAGGCGGCCAATCGTCCTGGCAAGACCGGTTCCCGTTACGGTTGCTGGACTCCCAACGCACCCAGGCCTTGCTGGCGCCCACCTTTACCTGGGCCTGCAGCGCGCCGGTGCGGACCTTGCTGGCACAGGATCAGCCGGTTCCGCAAACGCTGATCCCGTTGCCCCAGACCGCATCGGTGGCCTGCGTCGCCAATGCCACCGGGTGTTTGCTGGCAAGCGTGTCGCATCCGGACTACCTCAACTATCAGCACAAGATGCAGGACACCGCCGCTGCATTGCGCGCGCTGTCGGCACTGCAGTGGTTGCGCGACCATCCTGAGCAGACAACGCCGCTGCCGCAGCGGATCGCCGCGCTACCGCCTGCGTTGCGTGGACAGGTGCGCCCGCTAGGCGCCGGAAACGACGGCAAGAGCCTGACGCTTCGGCAATACGCACGAAGGGAGGGCGTGGCAGGGAACGATCGCTGGCCGTTGCCGGCCAGTGCGATCGCGGCCACCCAGGCAGCCTCATCGGCTCGATAAACAAGACGCTTTCTGCACTGCCAGGCACAGGTCGCAGCGCCGGCGCACGCGGTCTGCGCCTGCATGCGCAATGCGTGTATCCGCAGCGGCTGCCTGCCGCCACCGACGGACAGCCGTCAAAGCGACGATCAGTGCGTCGCTGTGTCCCGCTGCCGGGCGCATGCGCCCTTGTTCGCTGGCATCGGCATCGCCCGCACGCCAAAAAACAACATGCCGCGTCCTTGCGGGACGCGGCATGTGATGATGCCACTGCAGGTCGGGGATGCATGACGCACCCAGCCGCTGTGTCAGAAGCGGAAGTTCAACCAGCCCATCACGAAGGTCGAATCGCCGTAGCCTGCCTTCTCCAGCGCGGGCCCGGCCATCAGATGTTCGGCGCGGAAGGTCACCGACCAGTTCGGGTCGATATTCCAGGTGGCGTTGATGCGCGGCATGGTGCCGATGCGGCGCTCACCGGTGTTCTGGGTGCGTGCATAGGCGCGTGCCTGGTTGTTGTAGATCGCATCGCTGGTGGTCTGGCGCCACAGCGTTTCCCATTCCAGGTTCACGGTGAGCTTGGAGGTCGGGGAGAACGTCAACGTCGGTGCGGCAGTGACCAGGTTCACCGGCCCGAAGAACGTGGCCCAGCTGAAGTAGATCGTGTTGCCGTACAGGAAGTTGTTGTTGCGCAGCGTGCCGGTGCCGGAGGTGCCGCCGCCACCGGAGGCGATTTCGCTATGGAAGCCCAGGCGCGGCTTCCAGCCGGTTTCGCTCAGCGACCAGGCGTTGGACGTACTGGCCATGTAGGCGCGCAGGTCGCGTCCGCCGAAGCTGCCGCGCTGCACGGTCACGAACGAATCGGTGCGCAGCTTGCCCACATTGCCCCATAGGCGCAGGCCGTAGTAATTGCGGTTTTCTTCCGCGGTCTGGCGGCCCCACACCTGGTTGTCGTTGCGGAACTGATAGAAGAACGGCTCCAGGTACATCGGCTTGGCAGTCGCCAAGCGATAGCCACCGACCACGCCGCGGAAGTGCCGCGAGCGGTCGATGCGATCATCGCCGAGGCCTTCGGTGCCATCGATGTTGAAATTGAAATCGAACAGGTCAACACGCGTCCTGTCGCCGATTGCCCAAGCGCGTGCGCCGTTGAAGGTCACGAAGATATCGGTGTTGTCGCGCAGCGCCATCAGCGTGGTCGGGCCATCGACGAACACCTGGCGGCCGACGCGCAGGCCGGTGTCGGCGTTGCCGATACGGCCTTTCACGTCGAAGAACACCTGCTGCAGGATCGCGTTGTTTTCCTGGGTGCCGGTCTTGGTGCCTTCGTTGCGCCCGTCCAGGCTGCCATGCGCCAATTCCGTGTACAGACGGAAGTGCTCGCCCACATGGAAGTCGGCGCCGAAGAAGGCGCGCAGCAGATACTGCTGCTGCGAATGGCTGCCGGGAATCAGGCCCGGATTGGTGATGGTATTGCTGCGCACGCGCAACTCGTTGCTGAGCGACACATATACATCGCCGTCGTCGTTGAGCGGGATGTACTTGAGCGGATCGAACGGACTCTTGCGCTTGGACGGGTCCTTCAGATACGACCAGTCTTCGGCCCAGCGCACCTGCCACATGTTGCCGCCTTGCTTGGCACCCCAACCCTGCGCTTCGAGCGGATAGCCCTTGGCGGTGGCCGGAGCGGCGGTGACCGGCGCTTTCGCCGGCTCGGCAACGGCCTGCTCGGCATTGGTCGGCGCCGGCTGCACCTGCGCCAGGCCAAGACCCGGCAGCGCCAACCCGATCGCAAGGCACAAGCGCCGTGTGGCACCAAAGGAAGTATCAGCCATGGCCGCCTGCGCCAAGCGTGTCGTTTGCATCGTATTCCCCGTCGAAAGTGAAAACCCCTAGGCGAAAGGTATCGGCAGGGGGGACACCGACTGTAGTAAAGCCGTGCCAGAAAGGCAGTAACCCAAAGGTTCTAAGCTCATGAACTCACTGGGTTTGCGCAGGCGGGCGCTAGTGGGGCGGGGATTGGGGATTCGGTATTGCGGATTCGCAACGGCGGCGCTACTGCGACGGGGCTCGCTGCGATGGGGCTCGCTGCGATGACGACAATTGCTCAAACAAGCTAGCGACCACGGCTTTTTTTTTGACCAATCCCCAATGCCGAATCCCCAATCCCCGCCCATGACTACCGGCACATTCACTATAGCTAGGTTCTACATAGCATCACCTTCAACCTAGCGGAGATGGCCGATGAGCGAGCCGGATATCCACCTACGCAAATTTCAGAAGGAACTGAGTGCGGGCACGGTCTCGTTGGCCTTGCTGGCCGTCCTGGCACAGGCCGATACACCGCTGTACGGCTACCTCATCGCCAAGCGGCTCGAGCGTCTGGAGGGCGTGCTCAGCGGCAAGCAGAGCGCCCTGTATCCGGTGCTGCGCAATCTGGAAGGGGCCGGGTTGCTGCACAGCCATGTCGAGCCCTCGGCCTCCGGGCCACCGCGGCGGTATTACCGCATCACCGACAGCGGGCGTGACTGCCTGCGCGACTGGACCGCCGCCTGGCGTGCCACCCGAGATTCCGTTGATTCAGTGCTGGAGGGGACCCACTCATGAAGACAGTTGCACAGGCACACCCGTTGCCGACCACCATTGGCGATTATCTGCTGCAGCTGCGCCAGGCGCTGTCCGGTGCAGATCCGGCAATGATCCAGGACGCGCTTTACGACGCCGAAGAGTATCTGCGTTCGGAACTGGCAGAACAGAAAGGCAAGAGCGAGGCCGAGGTCATTGCCGGCGTGGCCAGCAGCTACGGCGCGCCGGAGGAAGTGGCAGAGATCTACCGCGAAACCGAGGTGACCGTGGCACGCGCACTGCGTTCCCCGGTGCCACCGAGGCGGGCATCGTGGATCGGCACGTTCTTCGGTGTGGCCGCCGACCCCCGCACCTATGGCGCCTTGTTCTACATGCTGCTGTCGCTGCTCACCGGGGTGTTCTATTTCACCTGGGTCGTGACTGGCGCCAGCCTGTCGATCGGGATGTTGATCCTGATCATCGGCGTGCCGCTGCTGGTGTTGTTCTTCGGCTCGGTGCGGGTGTTGTCGCTGGTGGAAGGCCGCGTGGTCGAGACGCTGCTCGGCGTGCGCATGCCGCGTCGCCCGCAATACCCGGGCCTGCAAGGTGGTTGGCTGCAGCGTATCGGCGCGATGTTCACCGATGCGCGGACCTGGAGCACGATGCTGTATTTCCTGCTGATGCTGCCGCTGGGCATTCTGTATTTCACTGTGTTTTGCACGCTGCTGGCGCTGTCGTTGGGCCTGGCCGCTTCACCGATCGCGGTGCTGTTCGACAACCTCGCCGTGCTGACCTGGGATGGCGTGGACATCACCAGCGCCTGGCTGACGCTGCCGTTGTTCGCAGCGGGCGTGCTGTTGTTGTTCGTTACGCTGCACCTGGCGCGCGCGTTCGGCAAGTTGCACGGCATGTTCGCCAAGCACCTGCTGGTCAAGGGCGGAGAAGCGGCCGCGTGATGCGCCTGGCCGAGATGTCAGCGTGCGCAGGGTCGGTGGTGGTGCTCGCTCGCCGGCATCACGTCGTCTCGCGGTTGCACGCAGATCGAAATGAACATCCCCGGCATTGCCGGGGATGTTGTGTGGATCAGGCGCGTTTGCCGCGCTTGCGGATCGGGGTCACGGTGGCCGGGTCGCGGCTACCCACCGGGTCGGCGTCGTAGCGGGCGATGAATTCGCGCACCTGCGGGTACACCACCTCGCGCCAGCGACGGCCGCTGAAGATGCCGTAATGGCCGGCGCCTTCCACCACCAGATGGCGCCGATGCGCCGCATCGATGCCGGTGCACAGATCGTGCACCGCCTCGGTCTGGCCGAGGCCGGCGATGTCGTCCAGCTCGCCTTCGATGCTCAGCAGCGCGGTATTGCGGATCGCCGAGGGCTTGACCAACTGGCCGTCCACCTTCCACTTGCCTTGCGGCAGCAGGAACTCCTGGAACACGACGCGAATGGTGTCCAGGTAATACTCGGCCGGCATGTCGAGCACGGCGTTGTATTCGTCGTAGAACTGCCGGTGCGCTTGCGCATCCTGCAGATCGCCCTTGACCAGATCGGTGTAGAAATCCCAGTGCGACATCACGTGCCGGTTGGGGTTCATCGACAGGAAGCCGGCGTGTTGCAGGAAGCCCGGATACACCTGGCGGCCATGGCCCGGATACGGGAACGGCACGGTGTGGATCAGGTTGTTCTGGAACCACTCGATGCCGTTTTCCGTGGCCAGGTTGTTGACCTGGGTGGGGCTGCGACGCGCATCGATCGGCCCGCCCATCATCACCAGCGAGCGCGGGGTGGGCTCGTCGTTGCTGGCCATCAGCGACACTGCAGCCAGCACCGGCACGGTAGGCTGGCACACGCTCACCACATGCAGGCGCTCGGCGCCGATATGGCGGATGAATTCCTGGATGTAGGTGATGTAGTCCTCGAGCCGGAACGCGCCGGCGTCCAGCGGTACCATGCGCGCGTCCACCCAGTCGGTCACATAGACCTTGTGGTTGCGCAGCAGGGTGCGCACGGTGTCGCGCAGCAACGTGGCGTGGTGGCCGGACAACGGCGCCACCACCAGCACGGCAGGCTGCTCCTTCATCTTGCCGATTAGCTCGACGTGGTCGCTGAAACGCTTGAAGCGCAGCAGCCGGCAGAACGGCTTGCTCAACACTTCGCGTTCGATGATCGGTAGCGAATGGCCATCGACCTCGACATCGTCGAGCGCCCAGGCCGGTTTTTCGTATTCCTTGCCCAGCCGGTGGAACAACTCGTTGCTGGCGGCCATGCGCTCGGCGCCCGGGAGCGAGGCCCACAGGCTGTCCGGGTCGGAAAACATCTTGGCGTTCGCCTGGGCCTGATGTACCCAGGGGGCTAGCAGATTGCGGGTCAGCTCATGCAGTTGATAAAGCATTCCACCCATCCGTGCGGTTTTGCTGCCGCGCAGCATACCGGTTTTGGCGCATTTGCACCTTAATGGGGCTGCGGACCGTTGAGGCTGCCATACGATTGACGGCAAGCGCGAGCGCGTTGATTTGCCGCGGTTTGGTTTGCCGCAAGTGGTGATGCTTTGGACGGCTGCGCGCGCCGAAAGCGCGCGTTCGGCGCAGAACCCTGCGGCCTGCTGGACGAGTCCCTCTCCTGTAGAGGAACACGTGAGGTCGGAGCGCAGCCCAGTGCACTCAAACTTCTTCAGCGCTCGATCTCCACCAGGCTTCGCACGTACCTCGTCCGCCCCTGCGGGGCACCTTCTCCCGGCGGGAAGGAATCAAGCCGCTCAGCCTGCGAGGAAGGCTGCGTGGACTGAAGCCCCTCTCCTGCGGGAGAGGGTTGCGGTAAGGGGGCGCGGCGAAGCCACTCGCCACGCGTGCCGCAACCGGCCAACGTTTTGCTTAGCCGCGTTCCAGTGCAGAGGCCTCATCGGCCAACTGTGGCGACAACCAGCAATGCGAGCCGAGTGCAGCAAACCCCACGCTGGCGAAGCGGCGCCGATACCAGCGCGCCGATCGCGCCTGGAAGCCGTCGTGATCGCCCTCGAACGCATCTTCTTCGGCGAAGGCTTCCAGAAACGCCACGCCTGCGCACATCTCGGCCAACCCCGGCAGGCCCTGGTTGAACTCGCGCGTGGGCACGTAATGCAGCACGTCCGAGCAGATCAGCAGATCCACCGGGGCGCACGGGCGCAGCCAGGCAAAATCGCCGAAGCGGGCAGGGTGGATCTGGCGACTGCGGCCATAGCGCTGCACCGCATAGGCGCTGCTGTCGAAACCCAGATAACTCAGCTTTGGCCGCAATGCCAACAACGGCGCGCGCCATGCGGCTTCGCCGCAGCCGACATCGAGCACGCTGCGGATCGGCCGTTCCAGGTAGTACTCGGCCTGGGCCACGGCGAGTGCGACCTTGCGTCGCAGGCGTGCGGGGTCGGCCAGCCCGGCATCGCGATACCAGCGGCGGAAATAGTGGGCGTCGTACTGTTTGGGGTCGGACTGCTGCATGGGCTTGGCTGCTTTCGCGCGCGCGGATAGGTGAAAATGCGGGCCATCCTACGCGAGCCAGCGGAGCCAGCGCATGACCCTGTATTTGTGGATCAAGACCTTCCACCTGTTGTTCGTAATCGCCTGGATGGCCGCGGTGTTCTACCTGCCGCGCATTCTGGTCAACATCGCCGAAGCCGGCAGCGACACCGCGGTGCGTGCGCGCCTGGTGTTGATGGGGCGGCGGCTCTATGCATTCGGCCACAGCATGCTCGGTCTGGCACTGCTGCTGGGGGCGGTGCTCTGGCAGGGTTATCGGGTCATCCCGGATTTCCCGACGATGGTCGCCGGCGGCTGGCTGCACGCCAAGCTGTTTGCCGTGGCATTGATTCTTGCCCATTACATCGTGTCCGGGCGCTGGGTCAAAGGCGCCGAACAGGGGCGTGCAGTGCCCAGCGGTCGGGCGCTGCGCTGGTTCAACGAAGCACCGGTGATCCTGCTGGTCGGCGTGATCTGGTTGGTGCTGGCCAAGCCGTTCTGAGCGCATTGCCCACCGCATCTGCGTACGCCTGACGGCTCCGGCGCGCCGGTGCCAAGGCTGCTACTGCCGAAAAAATACGGGGCATTCCGGTGTCCCGCCGCGCATGCCTGTGGTGGTTCATGGAGGGACGGCCAGTGACGTGGAGATGTGCGCACCGGGCAAAAGGGCCGATGAATCTTAGGGTCCGCGCGAGCGCGACGACGAATTCATGCGCCTGACGGGTGTTGCTTGAGCAGCATCTCCAGATACCGTTTCTGGGGTCCGGCAAATCCCTTTCTGCCGTATAGCGCGTAAATTTTGCCGAAGGCAGCATAGGCGCGTGCCTCATCCCCGAGCTGCAGCATCGCTTCGCCTTCGGTCATCAGCACAAGATGGTCGGTGTGGTCTGGGTCGTCGTACATCAGTGCCATCACCTGGATCCATCGAAGCACGTTTTCCTGATCGTGCAGGTCGGCGTAATCCTTGACGAAACTTGCAGACAGGCTTTGCGGGTAATAATCCCAGTTCGCCTTGGGTTCGGGGATCAGCGCCCACGCCTGTAATCCCAGGGCGAGCGATTCGGCCAGCGCGCCGCTGCGAAACCGCTGTGTCGATTGCTCCAGCAGACGATCGATCCCGGCTCTCAGACCTGCCTCGATTTCAGGCTTCCTTTGCATGGTGATGGCCTTGATCAGGTTGCCGAGCGATTGGTTGCCGAGCGATGCAATGTGCGTGACCTGCAGCTGCACGGGCGTCGTGTTGGCTGCTCTCAGGCGCCGGTGTCGAGCTCGCGCAGGCCCTTGCGCGCCAGGTCGACCCAGGCGCGTTGCTCGCGTTGGTAATGCTTGGGCGAGGCGGCGGCGTGACGCAGCACCTGTTCGTACACCGCCCTGGCCTGGTCATTGCGTGCGATGCGCTGCAGCAGTTGTGCATAGCGTACGCGTGCTTCTTCGCCCGGATAGCCTTGGGCCAGTGTGTCGTATTCATGCAGCGCAGCCTCGGTATCGCCGCTGCCTTCGACCGCGCGTGCATACAGCAGATGCCCGTCATGCGAACGGAAACTGGGGTTGGCCGCGATCAAGGCATCCAGGGTCTGCCGCGTCTGCTGCGGCTGGCCCAGCCCGAACTGTGCCTTGGCCAGGCCGAGCATCAGGTGCGGGTCATCGCGATAGAGACCGCGCAAGGCGCCCTGGTAATGCTCGGCGGCCTGGGCGTAATCGCCGCGCGCCAGCAAGGTCTCTGCGAGCTGGCGGCGATTTTCCGGTGTGTCGGCCACATCCAGCCGGCGTGAGGCATCGCGCTGTTCGCGTTGCGGGTCCAGGGTGCTGCGCACGCGCTTGAGGCCACGGCGTGCATAGGGGTCGTTGCGCAGATCGGGGATGACCGCCACGCACACATAGACCAGCACCGCCAGCAGCGAAAACGCCAGCAGCAGGAAGATCCAGTACAAGGGCCGCCCGCTGCGCACGACGTGGACGCAGCAGGCGGCTTGCAGCAGCAGTGAGATCAGCAGGAGCGGAGACATGCGGGTGTGGCGTCCTTTCCATGGCCGTGCACTGGACGCGGCAGGCCGTCGTGCGAATCAATGCCCTTCGTAGGCACCGTAGCTGCGCAGGCGCTCGTAGCGCTGCTGCAGCAGCGTTTCCACTGGAATCTTTTCCAGCGCGTCCAGCTCGTTGAGCAGCACGGCTTTCAGGCGTTTGCCCATCTGTTCGGGATTGCGATGCGCACCGCCGGTGGGTTCACGGATCACCTTGTCGACCAGGCCCAGGCCTTTCAGGCGCTTGGCGGTCAGGCCGAGCTGTTCGGCGGCATCCTTGGCCTTGGCCGCGTCCTTCCACAGGATCGAGGCGCAGCCTTCCGGCGAAATCACCGAATAGGTGCCGTATTCCAGCATCAGGGTGCGGTCGCCCACGCCGATCGCCAGCGCGCCACCGGAGCCGCCTTCGCCGATGACGGTGCAGATCACCGGAATCTTCAGCTCGGCCATTTCCAGCAGGTTGCGCGCGATCGCCTCGGACTGGCCGCGCTCCTCGGCACCGATGCCCGGATACGCGCCGGGGGTATCGATGAAGGTCAGCAGCGGCAGGCGGAAGCGTTCGGCCAGCTTCATCAGGCGCAAGGCCTTGCGGTAGCCCTCCGGGCGCGGCATGCCGAAGTTGCGTGCCACCTTGGTCTTGGTGTCGCGGCCCTTCTGGTGGCCGATGATCACCACCGGACGGCCGTCGATACGGCCCAGGCCCCCGACGATGGCCTTGTCGTCGGCATAGGCGCGGTCGCCGGCCAGCTCCTGGAATTCGTCGCAGATGGTGTTGATGTAATCCAGCGTGTACGGGCGCTGCGGGTGGCGCGCCAGCTGCGAGACCTGCCAGGCCGACAGATCGCGGAAGATCTGCGCGGTGCGCACGCGCAGCTTGTCGCGCAGCGCCCGCACTTCGGTCTCCACGTTGACCGCAGGCCCGGTACTGGCCTTGCGCAGTTCCTGGATCTTTGCTTCCAGATCGGCGATGGGTTGCTCGAAGTCGAGGTAGTTAGGATTCATGCAATGGCGTCGTCAACGTAAGGCGGGGAGTGTAGCTGAAGCGCTGCCCTCGGCCCGTACGGGGGCGTTGGGAGCGGAATCGGGAATGGAGAATCGGGAATCAGAGCAAGGTATCCGGCCGCCACGCTTTTGCGATTCCCCATTCCCGATTCCCCATTCTCACGCCCACGGTGGGCTGTACTTGATCTTCACCGTCCGCACCGCAGGGTCGGCGCGCAGGCTGTCCATCAGCTGCTGGTCGATGCGCACCGAATGGGTGCCGTTGAGGTCGAGCATGCCGGCCACCCCGCCGCTGGGGGCGCGCAGCAGCAGGTCCAGGCGCAGGGGGGTCTTGCCGGGGCGGTGCTTGGCCAGCAGTGTGTCGATGCGCTTGAAGGCCTGCTTTTCGCGCAGGTCCAGGCGCAGCGACAGGCGCTGGGCGTGGTCGGCGCAGATCTGCTCGTAGTCCCAGCACTGGCGGATGCGCAGGCTGTAGCCGCCGTTGAATTCGTCCTCGCGCAGACCGCCCTTGACGATCAGGATGCGGTCGCGAGTGAGCAGGTGGCCGAACTCGGCCATCGCATCGGAAAACGCGCTGCATTCCACCCGGCCGCGGCCGTCTTCGAGCTGCACGAACACCTGGCTGTCGCCCTTGCGGCGCACGCCGACCACCTGGCCGGCAAGAATGGCGCTCACCTCCGGGCGCCAGGCGCGTTTTTCGCCGTCGCCGCCACCGCCGCCGCCACGCTGTTGCGAGGCCAGGATCTTTTCCAGCGCGCCCAGGTCGCAGCCGACCAGCTCGCGCACTTCTTCGCGGTGCGGATCGAACGGGTGCCCGCTGAGATAGAAACCCAGCGTTTCGCGCTCGCCGGTGAGCAGCTGGCCCAGCGGCCATTCCTTGCTTTCGGGCAGGTCCAGGCGCATTGCCGGGGCGCTCGGGTCGGGCCCGCCGAACAGCGAGTTCTGGCCCGAGGCGCGCTCACGCGCCATCTGCTCGGTGGCTTTCATCACCTCCGGCAGCTGCAGCATCAGCGAGGCGCGGTTCTTGCCCAGGCCATCCATCGCGCCGGCATTGATCATCGCTTCCAGCGTGCGCCGATTGAGCTTTGCGGTGCCCACGCGCGTGCAGAAATCCAGCAGCGTGGTGTACGGGCCGCCGCGCTGGCGTTCTTCGACGATCGCCTCGCAGGCGCCCTGGCCGACGCCCTTGATCGCGCCCAGGCCGTATTGAATGGTGTCCGGGCTGGCCGCCTCGAACATGTACGCCGACTCGTTGACGCGCGGCGGCTTGACGGTGAGGCCGAGGTTGCGCACCTCATCCAGGAAGCCCACCACCTTGTCGGTGTTGTCCATGTCCGAGGACAGCGTGGCGGCCATGAATTCGGCCGGGTAATGCCGTTTTAGCCAGGCGGTCTGGTAGCTGACCAACGCGTAGGCGGCCGCGTGCGACTTGTTGAAGCCGTAGCCGGCGAACTTCTCCATCAGGTCGAAGATTTCGTCGGCCTTGGCCGCGCTCACCCCGCCCTTGGCCGCACCTTCGCGGAAGATTTCGCGGTGCTTGGCCATTTCGGCCGGCACCTTCTTGCCCATCGCGCGACGCAGCAGGTCGGCGCCGCCCAGCGAGTAGTCGCCGACGATCTGCGCCATCTGCATCACCTGCTCCTGGTACACCATGATGCCGTAGGTGTCTTTCAGGATGACTTCGGTGCGCGGATCGGGGTAGACGATCTCCTGCTGGCCGTGCTTGCGCGCGTTGAAGTCCGGGATCAGGTCCATCGGGCCTGGACGGTACAGCGACACCAGCGCGATCAGGTCTTCGAAGCGGTCCGGGCGCGCGTCCTTGAGAAGGCGGCGCATGCCCGAGGATTCGAACTGGAACACCGCGCCGGTATTGCCCGAGGCGAACACGCCCTTGTAGGTGGGCACGTCGTCGAGCGGGATGGCGGTGATGTCGACCGGGTCGATGCCCGCGCGCGCATGGCGCACGTTGATCGCCTTGACCGCCCAATCGATGATGGTCAGCGTGCGCAGGCCCAGGAAGTCGAACTTCACCAGGCCCACCGCTTCGACGTCGTCCTTGTCGAACTGGGTCACCGGGTTCTTGCCGCGGCCGTCTTCGTCGTGTTCGGCGAACAGCGGGCAGAACTCGGAGAGCGGATCGGGCGCGATCACCACGCCGCCGGCGTGCTTGCCGGCGTTGCGGGTGAGGTCTTCGAGCTGGCGCGCCAGATCCATCAGGTCGCGCACGTCGTCTTCGACCTGGTAGCGCTGGATCAGGTCCGGCGAGGCCATCTCCGAGTCCTTGCCTTCGCCCATCGCGTCCTTGAGCGTGATGCCCAGGATGTTGGGGATCAGCTTGGCCACGCTGTCGACCAGCCCATACGAAAAGCCCAGCACGCGCCCGGCATCGCGTACCACGGCCTTGGCGGCCATGGTGCCGTAGGTGATGATCTGGCTGACGCGTTCGCGGCCGTATTTGCGCGCCACGTAGTCGATGACTTCGTCGCGCCGGTCCATGCAGAAGTCGATGTCGAAGTCGGGCATCGACACGCGCTCAGGATTCAAGAAGCGCTCGAACAGCAGGTTGTACGGCAGCGGGTCCAGGTCGGTGATCTGCAGCGCCCAGGCTACCAGCGAGCCGGCACCGGAACCGCGCCCCGGGCCGATCGGAATGCCCTGGTTCTTGCCCCACTGGATGAAGTCGGCCACGATCAGGAAGTAGCCGGGGAAGCCCATCTTGATGATGGTGTCCAGCTCGAATTCGAGCCGGTCCACATAGTCCTGGCGGGTCTTGCCTGGCGCGATCGGGTTCTTTTCCAGGCGTGCGGCCAGACCCTGTCGCGACTGGCTGCGGATCCAGCTATCCAGGGTCTCGTCTTCCGGCACCGGGTAGGCGGGCAGGAAGTAGGTACCCAGGCGCATCTCGATGTTGCAGCGCTGCGCCAGCGCATGGGTGTTGTCGATGGCGTCGGGGATGTCGGCGAACAGCGCCGCCATCTCCTCGCTGGATTTCATGTACTGCTGGTCGCTGTACTCGCGCGGGCGCTTGGGGTCGTCCAGCACGCGGCCGGAGGAAATGCACACGCGCGCTTCGTGCGCATTGAAGTCGCTGGCGTACAAAAAACGCACGTCGTTGCTGGCCACCACCGGCAGCCCGCGCACGCCGGCGGCGTGCAGCGCGAACTGGTTGAAGCGTTCCTCGCCCTCGCGCCCGGTGCGGGTGAGCTCCAGGTGCAGGCCATCGCCGAACACGCGCTGCCAGTCGGCCAGCTGCTGCTCGGCAAGGTCCGCGCGGCCCTCGTTGAACAGGCGCCCGGCCAGGCTGTCGCGGCCGGCCAACGCAAACAGGTTGGCGTGCCCGGCCTGCAGCCATTCGGGATGGATCGCCACGCCGCCTTCGGGGCGGTGGCCTTCCATCCAGGCGCGGGTGAGCAGCCGCGACAGGCTCAGGTAGCCGTCGCGGTCGCGGCACAGCAGGGTCATGCGCCAGGGCGTCATGTCCGGCGTGGCGATCATCACATCGGCGCCGGCGATCGGCTTGATGCCAACCCCTTCGGCGGCCTTGTAGAACTTGACCAGCGCGAACAGGTTGTTGAGGTCGGTGACTGCCAGCGCGGGCATGTCGAGTTCGACTGCCCGGCTCAGCAGGTTGGCCTGCTTGGCCTTTTTCGGGTCAGCCTGATCCGGTTTCTCGGGCACACGGATGGTGGAATCCGCCAGCGAGAACTCGGTGTGGACGTGCAGATGGACGAAGCGGGAAGTGGACATGCGGGACCGGAATAATGCGCGGTCAGGGTACCGGCGGGGGCGGGGGCGAACAAGGCTTGACAGCAGGGGGCCGGACCCGGGACCGGGGACCTGGAAAGGCGGGCAATCGCTTGCTGCGCCGGCACTGCACAGGCATCGGAGGCCTGCAGGACCGATTACGCGTGGAATGATGTGTGTCCGGAGCCACCGCGCACGTCATGCAATGTGCGGCTGTTCAGGCGCCGACGCGCAAGCGGACAGGCCGATGCCGACCCTGGCGTGTCCTACAACGACGCGACCAGTTGCCCGACCTGCAGCTGTTCCGGGGCATGGGTCGCGGGGCCCGGTTCACGGCCTTCCAGCGCCAGGCGCACCGGCGCAAAGCTGCGCCGATGCTGCGGACATGGCCCGTGGGTTTGCAACGCGGCCAGATGCACCGGCGTGCTGTAGCCCTTGTGTTGATCGAAGCGGTATTCCGGGTGCCGCATGTGCAGTTCGTGCATCAGCCGGTCGCGGGTCACCTTGGCCACGATCGAGGCGGCCATGATGGCGCGGTCCAGCGCGTCGCCGCCGATCAATGCCTCGGCCGGGCAGGGCAGGCCCTTGGGCACGCGGTTGCCGTCGATGCGCGCGAACCCGGCCACATGCGCCACGCCTTCCACCGCCCGCCGCATGCCGAGCATGGTCGCCTGGTAGATATTGATGCGGTCGATCTCTTCGCTGTCGATCAACACCACCGACCACGCCAGCGCCCGATCGACGATGCGCGCATACAGCTGCTCGCGCCGCTCGGCCGTGAGCTGCTTGGAATCGTCCAGCCCATTGATGCGCGGTTTGCCGGGATCGAACACCACGGCCGCGACGGCCACCGGCCCGGCCAATGGGCCGCGGCCAGCTTCGTCGACGCCGGCGACCAGGTGGGAGTCGTGAATGGGGAATGGGGAATCGTGGAAAAGCCCGTCCTGCGTCGTCGGAACGACAACCGCGCCATTGGAGGTAGAGCGCCTCATGCGCCGGCTCCTGCCGATTCCCGATTCTCCATTCCCGATTCCCGCTGCGACAGCAGCTCAGCCACCGCATCCGCTGCCCGCGCCGACGCATCACGGCGCAACTGCGCATGCAGGGCCAGGTAGCGCGGTTGCAGGGCGGCGACCTTGTCGGGGTGTTTGAACCAGTCCAGCAGTGCCACGCACAGTCGCTCGGGGGTGCAGTCGTCCTGCATCAGTTCCGGCGCCAGGTCGTCATTGGCCAGGATATTGGGCAGGGCGTAGCGGTTGACCTTGAGCAGGCCCAGCAGCTTGACGATGCGGTAGGTGACCGGGGCGACCTTGTAGCCCACCACCATCGGGCGGTTGACCAGCATGGCTTCCAGCGTGGCGGTGCCGGAGGCCAGCAGCACCACGTCGGCGGCCAGCATGGCGGTGCGCGCCTGGCCGTCGAGCAGG
The DNA here is from genome assembly GCF_008639345.1 of Xanthomonas phaseoli pv. dieffenbachiae. NCBI lineage: Bacteria > Pseudomonadati > Pseudomonadota > Gammaproteobacteria > Lysobacterales > Lysobacteraceae > Xanthomonas > Xanthomonas phaseoli. Next base: position 1,498,865 of record NZ_CP041380.1, read on the forward strand.
TGCGAGCGCATCACCGGCAGCGACGAGCGTGAGAGCTGCTCGGCCAGCAGTTGCTTGCAGCCCGGATTGGCGGCCGGTACCAGCACGTGCAGGTTGGGCAGGTGCTCGGACACCAGCCAGGCGGCCTGGAAAAAGGTGTCGCCGAGCCGGCTGATTTCGCCGTGCCGGCTGCCCGGCAACACTGCCAGGACGGTGCTGGAGGCGGACAGGCCCAGCGTTGCGCGCGCCGCTGCGCGGTCGGCCTGGTAGGCGATATCGTCGGCCATCGGATGGCCGACAAAGCGCGCGTCCACGCCATGCTTGGCATAGATCGGCGGTTCCATCGGAAACAGGCACAGCACCAGATCGGCGCTGACCCCGATTTTTTCGGCACGTTTCTCGCGCCACGCCCACACCGACGGGCTGACGTAGTGCACGGTCTTGATCCCGCGCTGCTTGAGCCAGCGTTCCACCGGCAGATTGAAATCCGGCGCGTCGATGCCGATGAACACGTCCGGCTTCCACGCCAGCACCCGCTCGCGGAACGCACTGCGCAGCTTGAGCAGGCGCGGCAGATGGCGCAGCACTTCGGTCAGGCCCATCACCGCCAGCTCGCTGGCATCGAACCAGGTCTGGCAACCGACCCCACGCATCGCATCGCCACCGATGCCCACGAATTCGGCATTCGGATAGCGCAGCCGCAGCTGCTCGATCAGCCCGGCTCCGAGGATGTCGCCAGAGGCCTCGCCAGCGATCAGGGCGATGCGGGGAGGGCGCGCATGCGCGCCGGGAATGGGGAGTGGGGAATGGGGAATCGGCAGAGCCGTCGGTTCGCTGCCGACTGACGCGCCGTTGCGCTGACCGTCCACGATTCCCGACTCCCGATTCCCGATTCTCTTCATCGCAACAACGGCCGTTCTGCCGCTTCGATGAACTCGAGCATTCCGCGCACATCCTCGCTGCTCTCGGCCTGCTCGGCCAGCTGCGCCTTGGCATCGGCCAGCGGCAGGCCGGCCACGTACAGCGTGCGGTAGGCGCGCTTGATCGCGGTGATGCGTTCGGCGTCGAAACCGCGACGCTTGAGCCCCTCGCTATTGATGCCGCGTGGCCGCCCCAGCGAGTCGCTGCCCACCATGGTGAACGGCGGGACGTCGCCGTTGGTCAGCGCGCCCATGCCCAGGAAGGCGTGCGCGCCGATGCGGCAAAACTGATGCGCGCCGGCAAAGCCGCTGATGATCACGTAGTCGCCAACGGTGACGTGGCCGGCCAAGGTGGTGTTGTTGGAAAACACGCAGTGGTTGCCCACCTGGCAGTCGTGCGCCACGTGCGTGTAGGCCAGCATCCAGTTGTCGTTGCCGACCACGGTGATGCCGCCGCCGCCGCCGGTGCCGCGATTGATGGTGACGAACTCGCGGATCACGTTGCCGTCGCCGATCACCAGTTCGGTGCGCTCGCCGGCGTACTTCTTGTCCTGCGGTTCGCCGCCGATCGCGGCGTGGCCGATGAAGCGGTTGTTGCGACCGATCCGGGTCGGGCCGTGGATCGAGCAATGTGGCCCCACCTCGGTGCCCGCCCCGATCTGCACATCGGCGCCGATCAGCGAAAAGGCGCCGACGCGGACGTCGTCTGCCAGCGTTGCCGATGGATCGATGACCGCCGTGGGATGAATCAAAGGTGTTGAATCGCGCATCGTGTCTTACTCCGAAAGCGGGTGATTACCTGGCGCCGGCGCACATCACCTCGGCACTGGCCACCACTTCGCCATCGACCTTGGCTTCGCCATAGAAGCATCCCACGTTGCGGATCAGGCGCTTCATCTGCACCTCCATGATCAACACGTCACCCGGGACCACCTGCTTGTTGAAGCGGGCCTTGTCCACCTTGACCATATAGAACAGCTGCGACAAGGCATCGCGGCCCAGGCCGAGCTGGGTCATTACCCCGCCGACCTGCGCCAGCGCCTCGATGATCAGCACGCCAGGCATCACCGGACGGTTCGGAAAATGGCCCTGGAAAAACGGCTCGTTGATGCTGACGTTCTTCTGCGCCACGATCCACTTGGTTTCCAGATCGAGTTCGAGGATGCGGTCGACCAGCAGAAACGGGTAACGGTGCGGGAGCAGCGTCTGGATCTGACTGACGTCGATCGGCAGTTCGTAAACGTGGTGGCTCATTCTTTCTCCTTGCCCACAGCCAGGATGCGCCTCGCGAGCACATCAAGCTGCTTGAAGCGCGCGGCGTTTTTGCGCCACGTGCGATTGTCGGTGAGAGGGGTGCCGGACGAATACTCGCCCGGCTCATGGATGGAATTACGCACGACAGACTTGCCGGTGATCACCACCTTGTCGCAGATCTCCAGGTGGCCGACCACGCCGACATGCCCGCCAAGCAGGCAATAACGGCCGATCTTGGCGCTGCCGGCAATGCCGGTGCAGCCGGCAATCGCACTGTGCGCGCCGATGCGGCAGTTGTGCGCGATCTGCACCAGGTTGTCCACGCGCACGTCTTCTTCCAGCACGGTGTCTTCCAGCGCGCCGCGGTCGATGCAGGTGTTGGCGCCGATTTCGCAATCGTCGCCAATCACCACACCCCCGAGCTGGGGCACCTTGATCCAGTGCCCGGCATCCATGGCCAGGCCGAAGCCATCGGCGCCGATCACCGCACCGGGGTGGATGCGCACGCGCTTGCCCAACCGCACGCGGGTGACCAGGGTGACGCGCGCCAGCAACTCGCTGCCCTCGTCCACCACGCAGTCTTCGCCGATGATGCTGCCGGTGCCGATCACGCAGCCATCGCCCACGCGACTGCGCGCGCCGATGCTGACGAAGGGGCCGACGTGGGCGGTGGCCGAGACCTGGGCGGTCGGATCGATCACCGCAGAGGCATGGATGCCCGGTTCGCGCACCGGTGCCACATCGAACAGTGCGGCGATCTTGGCGAATGCGGTATACGGGTCCTTGGCGACCAGCGCGGTGCCTTTGGCGGCGTCGGCATCGTCGGCACGCAGCACCACGACCGCGGCCTGGGTGTCGGCCAGTTGCGGACGATAGCGCGGGTTGGACAGGAAGCTCAGCTGGCCTGCGCCTGCGTGGGCCAGGGTGGCGGCGCCGCTGACTTCGGTGGTGCCGTCACCGACGACGGTCAACCCGAATTGTTCGGCAATCGCACTGGCGGTCAATCGCATCAGGGTAAACCTCGCGTAAACGGTAAGTGACTGGTTTAACAGTGAGAAAACATCGCCAACAGTTGGCTAAACAGTCGAGCGTATTGCTTGCCGGGCCGCAACGATGCGGCGAACCCCAGGAAGAAACATATGAAAACTGTTCTCTCGATTTTCGGTAGCGTGATCCTGCTGGGCGCAATCACCAGTGCATCGGCCGACGATTTCGCGCAGCAGCGCACCAACGCGCTGAGCTTCTGGGACCAGCAGGTGCAATGCGTGGACACATCCGATTGGGGCGCCACCGCCACCTGCCTGGGCAATGTCTGGAACAACTACTTCTAAAGCTGTTTCGTACCAGTGTTCAAACAACAATGGCGGCCCGGGCGTCCGGGCCGCCATTGTTGCGCGTGCCAATCTTAGAACTGGCCGCCGAAGGTGAACTGCAGACGCTCGATCTCGTCGTTGTCTTCCTTCTTCAGCGGAAATGCGTAGCTGATCGAAATGGGGCCGACCGGGGCGCGCCACAACAGCGCCACACCGGTGGAGGCGCGCAGCTCGTTGGCCTTGAAGTTGTCCACGCCGTTGTACACGTTGCCGAAATCGACGAATGCCGAAACGCGCGCTGACGGGCTGTCGAACAGCTTGGGGAAATACATTTCCACCGAACCCACGGTCTTGAACGAGCCACCCAGCGGCTGGCCGCGGGTATAGCCGTTGATCGCTTCCGAACGCGGGCCCAGGGTGTTGTCTTCGAAGCCACGGACCGAATTGGTACCGCCGGCGTAGAAGTTCTCGTAGAACGGCAGGCCGGTGGCGGTGACCGTGCGGGTGCTGCCATCCGGGTTGGTCAGCACGCGGGTGCTGTCCTTCCCGTAACTGTCGCCGTAACCCAGTTCGAAGCGCGTGTTCAACACCAGCGCCGGAATGATCGGCCAGTAGTTGGAGATCTGGTAGTTGAGCTTGTAGTACTCGACCGTGGAGCCGGGCAGGGTGGTTTCCAGGCCCACACGCTGGTACATGCCGCGGGTCGGCATGAAGAAGTCGTTGCGGGTGTCGCGTGCCCAGCCCAGCTCCGTGCGCCATGCATGGAAGGTGCGCGTGCCGATCGCATTGATGTAGTCGATGATCGCCTGCGGCGTGGTGCCGGCGAAGGTCGTGATCTGGTTGCTGTCGATACCCACCATTGCCGAGACGGTGTCGTTTTCGGTGATCGGCACGCCGAACACCACCTGCGCCGAACCGTTCTTGCTGTTGAACTGCGCGGTGTTGAAGTCCGAGTAATCTAGCGCGCGCCAGGACAGGTTGTAGCCCAGCGATACGCCGTCGTCGGTAAAGAACGGGTTGGTGTAGGAGAACGCGTAGCGTTGCTGGTAGCTGCTGCGCGAAGCCTCCACTGCCACGCGGTTACCGCCACCCAGGAAGTTGTTCTGCGACAACTGCACCGAGGTGGTCACGCCGAAGCTCTGCGAGTAGCCCAGACCGAACACGAAGCTGCCGGAGGTGGTCTCCTTGACGTTGTAGACCACGTCGACCTGGTCGTTGCTGCCGGGCACCGCGGGCGTTTCCACGTCCACGCTTTCGAAGTAGCCCAGGCGCTGCAGACGGATCTTGGAACGGTCGATCGCGGCCTGCGAATACCAGGTGTTTTCGAACTGGCGCATTTCGCGGCGCAAGACCTCGTCGGAGGTGCGGCTGTTGCCCTTGTAGAGGATGCGGCGCACGGTCACGCGCGGGCCGGGCACCACCTGCAGGTTCACGGCCACGGTGCGGTCTTCGCGGTTCGGCGTCGGGATCGGGTTGACCTTGGCGAACGCGTAGCCGACGTTGCTCAGCGTGTTGGTGATCGCATCGGAGGTGTACTCCAGCAACGCACGCGAGAAGATGTCGCCGGCCTTGGGGATCACCAGGCGCTCGATGTCGGCCTGCGGCAGCACGGTGTCGCCGGTCACCTTGATTTCGGAAATCTTGTACTGCTCGCCCTCGGTGACGCCGGCGCTGATGAACATGTCGCGCTTGTCGGGGCTGATCGAGACCTGGGTGGAGTCGATGCTGAAGTCGACATAGCCGCGGTCCAGGTACCAGGAGTTGAGCTTTTCCAGGTCGCCGGACATCTTTTCCTTGGAGTACTGGTCGTCGCGGCGGTACCACGAGGCCCAGTTGTGCTCCTTGGATTCCCAGTTGTCCAGGATGTCCTCGTTGGCGAACTTTTCCGTACCGATCAGGTTGACGTGGCGGATCTTGGCCGCCTTGCCTTCCTTGATCGCAATGGCCACGTCGACGCGGTTACGGTCCAGCGGGCTCACCGTCGGGGTGATTTCCACGTTGTACTTACCGCGGTTGTTGTACTGGCGGGTCAGCTCCTGGGTCACGCGGTCCAGGCTCAGGCGATCGAAGGTGCCGCCCTCGGACAGGCCGATGTCGCCCAGGCCCTTGAGCAGTTCCTCGGACTTGATGTCCTTGTTGCCGGTCACGGTGAGCTTGTTGATCGCCGGACGCTCCTTGACCGTGATCACCAGGATGTTGCCCTGGCGATCCAGCTGCACGTCCTCGAAGAAGCCGGTGCGGTAGAGCGCACGGATCGCGTCCGCCACCTTGGCATCGTCCACGGTGTCGCCGCGGTTCACCGGCAGATAGGTGAATACGGTGCCGGAGGCGATGCGCTGCAGGCCGTCGACGCGGATGTCGCTGGCAACGAACGGCTCGACGGCCAGAGCAACGGCCGGCAGGCTGAGGCCGGCGGCAAGAGCGAGGGCAAGCAGGCGGCGAGTGGGAAGACGCGTCATGTCACATCCGGTTGGAGTCGTATTCGGGTGTTGCTGGATGCCGGCGTATGACGACGACAACAGGCGGAAAGAGTGGAGCAGCTTCATCGTGGAACCAGGCCGAGGATGTCGTTGTAGAACGCCAGTCCCATCAACCCGGCCAGGACCGCCAGGCCGACGTATTGTCCGGCAATCATGGCCCGTTCGCTGATCGGGCTGCCCTTGATCAACTCGATAAGGTAATACAGCAGATGCCCACCGTCCAAGATCGGGATGGGCATCAGGTTGATGATCGCAAGGCTGAGCGACAGCAACCCGAGGAAATACAGGAACCAGTCGAGCCCGCGTTCGGCCGAGGCGTTGGCGGCGCGCGCAATGGTGACCGGGCCGGAGATGTTCTTGACCGAGGCCTGGCCGGTCAGCATGCGCTTCATCATGCCCAGCGAATCGGCGGTCATCCGGCCGGTTTCGCGGATCGCGGCCGGCACGGCGGCGAACAGCCCGTACTGCTGGCGGCTGTCGTATGCCGGAGCCGGGGCGGCGGCCGGACGCACGCCGATCATCCATTGGCCCTGCGGCGACTTGCGCGGGGCGATTTCCAGCGCCAGCCGGTCTTCGCCACGCGCCACCTCGATCATGCCCGGCCCGCCGTGGGCGCCCAACGCCTGCACCTGCGGAATGATGTCTTCGGCCGAGCGGATCGGCTGGCCATCGATGGCCACGATCCGGTCGCCCGGCTTGAGCAGGCCATCGGCCACCGAGCCCTTCACCACTTCGGCAATCACCGGTGGCTGCAGCATGAACTGCCAGCCGATGCCGGCCAGTGCGGCAACGCGGCGTTCGTCGAAACCGACCGGCAACTGCGACAGGCGCAAGGTGTGTTCGCTGCTGCTCGCAGTGTCGGAGGCGGTCAGGACGCGGACATCGCGCCTGTCCATTGCCGCAGTGGTGAGCTGCAGGCTGGCATCGCTCCAGCTGCTCACGCTGCGGCCGTCGATGCGTACGATGCGCTCGCCCGGAGTCAGTCCGGCTTCGGCGGCCAGGCCATCGGCGCGACCGACGGTTGCCGAATAATCCTGCTTGCCGACCACGAACATCGCCCACAGCATCGCCATGCACAGCAGCAGGTTGGCGATGGGGCCCGCCGCGACGATCGCGATGCGCTGCCACACGGTCTTGCGATTGAAGGCCTGGTCCTGCTCGGCCGGATGCACGTCGCCTTCGCGCTCGTCGAGCATTTTGACGTAGCCGCCCAGCGGGATCGCGGCGACCACGAACTCGGTGCCGTGGCGATCGCGGCGCATCCACAGCGGTTTGCCGAAGCCCACCGAAAAACGCGGCACCTTGACGCCGCAGCGCCGCGCGACCCAGAAATGCCCGAATTCGTGAAAGGTCACCAACACGCCCAGGCTGACGATCATCCACCAGACCGAACCGATGAAATCACCCATGTGTGCAGCTCGTGTGCGTGGAACGATCAGGCATGAAGGGCGTGATGGGCGAGGGCGCGTTCAGTGATTTGCCGGGCTTGCGCATCGGCAAAAAGCAGGGTGTCGAGGGAATCGGCATTGTGCCGCTGGAGCGTTGTCAGTGTGTGTTCGACCAACGCAGGGATCGCTAGGAAACCCACCTGGCCCTGAAGAAAGGCTGAAACAGCCACTTCATTGGCCGCGTTCAGGATCGCCGGGGCGGTGCCGCCGGCCCGTAATGCGTCCCAGGCCAGACGCAGACACGGGAATGCGGCGGTGTCGGGGGCCTCGAAATCCAGCCGGCCCTGGGTCAGCAGGTCAAGTCCGGCGACACCGGAGTCGACCCGCTCCGGCCACGTCAAGCCCACCGCCAGGGTGGTTCGCATGTCCGGCAGGCCAAGCTGGGCAAGGGTGGAGCCGTCGACGAATTCCACCAGCGAATGCACCAGGCTCTGCGGATGCACCAGCACATCGATCTGCTCGCCCGGCAGTCCGAACAAGTGATGCGCCTCGATGACTTCCAGGCCCTTGTTCATCAGGGTCGCCGAATCCACCGAGATCTTCGGTCCCATCGACCACTTCGGGTGGGCGACGGCCTGCGCCGGCGTTACCGCCGTCAGCGCCTCACGGTCCCAGCCACGGAACGGACCGCCCGAGGCGGTCAGTACCACGCGGCGCACGCCACGACTGGCGTCGCAGGAGCGCAGGCACTGGAAGATAGCGCTGTGTTCGCTGTCGATCGGGATGATTTCAGCCCCGGCAGCGGCTGCGGTGCGGGTCAGCAGCTCGCCGGCCAGCACCAGGGATTCCTTGTTGGCCAGCAACAGGCGCTTGCCGGCGCGCGCTGCCGCCAGCGTAGACGGCAGCCCGGCCGCACCCACGATCGCCGCCACCACGGTGTCGCACGCATCGCCACTCGCCAGTGCGTCCAACGCCTCGGCGCCGGCATGCGCCTGGGTCGCCAGGCCCAGCGCGCGCAGGCCATCGCGCAGTGCCGGGTACAGCGTCGTCTCGGCAATCACCGCATGCGCAGGCCGGTGGGTGGCGCAGAGCCCCAGCAGCTCGTCGACCTTGCTGCCGGCCGACAGCACGCTGGCGCGCAGCCGCTCGGGGTGGCGCGCGATCACGTCCAGTGCCGATGCGCCGATCGAGCCGGTGGCGCCGAAGACGGCGACCTGACGGGGAGAAGAGCCAGCCATGCCTAGAATCCGAGAATTTCCTTGCCGAGTGCGAACACCGGCAGGGCAGCGAGCACGCCATCGATGCGGTCCAGCACGCCGCCATGGCCAGGAATCAGCGTGCCCGAATCCTTGGCGCCGGCGTGGCGCTTGAGCAGGCTTTCGAACAGGTCGCCCAGCACCGATGCCAGCACCGCCAGCGCGGAGACCAGCACCAGCTGCGGCACATGCGCCAGGGTCAGCCCGGCCAGCCAGCCGAACGCGCAGGCAACTGCAATCCCGGCGAGCAGGCCTCCGAGCAACCCTTCGATGGTCTTGTTGGGGCTGACCCGCGGCGCCAGCTTGTGCTTGCCGAACGCGCGGCCGGCGAAATACGCACCGGAGTCGGCCGCCCACACCATGGTCAGCGCGGTCAGCAACCACAGGTTGCCCTTGTCCGGGCTGGCATGCAGCAGCACCAGCGCCGCCCATGCCGGCAGCACCGCCAGGGTGCCGGCGGCCAGCTTGAGTGCGCGCGCCTGGCCGTTGCCATGATCGGCGCCGAAGGTGAAAAAGCGCAGCCAGAGCAGCGCCAACAGCCACCACGCCACGCCGACCAGCGACGCAATCTGGAACAGCACCATCGAGCCGGCCGAGGCCCACACCATCAGCACCATCAGCAGCAGATTGAGCATCAGCAGCACGGTGCGCGGCAGGCTGTCGTCGATGCCGGAGAGCTTGAGCCACTCCCACAGACCGGTCAGGAACAGGACCGCCGCCAGCGCTGCCAGCCATTGAGTGGGCAGCAGCACGATCGCGCAAATCGCGAGCGGCGCCATGATCAGCGCGGCAATCACGCGAGTCTTGGTCATGCGGAGGAGCTCTCCGTCGCCTTGTCGGCGATCTGTGCGCTGGTCAGGCCGAAGCGGCGTTCACGCCCGGCATAGTCGTCCAGCGCTTGCTGCAGCACGCCGGCATCGAACTCCGGCCACAGGGTTTCGGTGAACCACAGCTCGGTGTAAGCCAGCTGCCACAACAGGAAATTACTGATGCGGGTGTCGCCACCGGTGCGGATGAACAGATCCGGCGCGGGCAGGTCGGCCAGGGCGACCCGGCTGGACAGCAGCGCTTCGTCGATCTGCTCTGGCTGCAGGCGGCCGGCAGCCACGTCTTCGGCCAACGCGCGGGCCGCCGCGGCGATGTCCTGGCGGCCGCCGTAGCTGGCGGCGATGCTCAGCACCAGCCGCGAGTTCGCTGCGGTGCTGCGCTCGGCGCCGGCCATGCGGTCGCGCAATGGTGCGGCAAAGCGGCTGCGGTCGCCGATGAAGCGCACCTGCACGCCACGTCGCTGCAATTCTTCGACTTCGCGGTCGAGCGCATGCAGGAACAGCTTCATCAGCGCATCGACCTCATCCTGCGGACGGCCCCAGTTTTCACTGGAAAACGCGAACAGGGTCAGCGCCGACACGCCTTTTTCCAGGCAGAAATCGATCGTGCGATTGACCGCGCGCGCGCCGGCACGGTGGCCGATGACGCGCGGACGCCGCCGACGCTGCGCCCAACGCCCATTGCCATCCATGATGATGGCAATGTGGCGCGGCACAGCAGCAGAGAGGACGGGATGCATGGCAGGCGATGCCACGATCAGACCGTCATCAATTCCTGTTCCTTGCCCTTGACGACCTCATCCACGTCCTTGATGGACTTGTCGGTCAGTTTCTGGATGTCGTCTTCGGCGCTGCGGGCCTCGTCTTCGGTGACGGCCTTGTCCTTGAGCAGATCCTTGACCTGCTGGTTGGCATCGCGGCGGATGTTACGGATCGCCACCTTGCTGTCTTCGCCCTCGCCATGCACGGACTTGCTGAGCTCCTTGCGGCGCTCCTCGGTCAGCGGCGGCAGGTTCAGGCGGATCACGGTGCCGACCACGGTCGGGGTCAGGCCCAGATCCGAGGCATAAATGGCTTTTTCCACGTCCTTGATCATGCCCTTGTCGAACAGGCTGATGACCAGCGAGCGGCCTTCGGACACGCTGATGCTGGCAACCTGATTCAGGGGCGTGTCGGCGCCGTAGGCCTTGACCTTGATGCCGTCCAGCAGCGCCGGCGAGGCACGGCCGGTGCGGATGGTGGTGAGGGAATGGCGCAGAGCATCGATGCTCTTGGTCATGCGCGTCTGCGCGTCTTGTTTGATCTGGGTGAGCATCGCCGGAATCCGTGTGGAGCTGAATCCGGAGATTATAGCCGGGACTGAGGTTTCACGACTCGCGGGCCGCCAGCACCCGCGCAGCCGGTTCACTTGCCGCCCCTTTCTAGGTGCCGGGTCCGCGGGTTGGAGATCGCCGCACAGCTTGCGGTACTGCGCCTTGCGATTCCCCAATCCCGATTCCCCGCCTCAGCTACGGCCCTGCACCAACGTGCCGATCTGCTCGCCATGCAGGATGCGCAGCAGCACGCCCGGTTCGCTCATGCCGAAGATGCGCAGCGGCAGGTCGCTGTCGCGCGCCAGTGCAAAGGCGGCGGTATCCATCACCTCCAGGCCCTGCAGGATCACCTGGTCGTAGGTCAGGCTGTCGTAGCGCACCGCATCGGTGTGCTTCTTCGGGTCCTTGTCGTACACGCCGTCGACCTTGGTTGCCTTGAGCAGCAGGTCGGCACCGATCTCGATCGCGCGCAGCGCCGCGCCCGAGTCGGTGGTGAAGAACGGGTTGCCGGTGCCGGCGGCGAAGATCGCGATGCGGCCCTTTTCCAGGTGACGGATCGCGCGGCGACGGATGAAGTCTTCGCAGACATCGTTGATCTTGATCGCGCTCATCACGCGCACCTTGGCGCCAAGCTTTTCCAGCGCATCCTGCATGGCCAGCGCGTTGATCACCGTGGCCAGCATGCCCATGTGATCGCCGGTGACGCGGTCCATGCCGCTGGCGGCCAGGCCGGCGCCGCGGAAGATATTGCCGCCGCCGATGACCAGGGCCACCTGCGCGCCGGCCTGCTGGGCTTCGATCACTTCATGGGCAAGGCGGTTGATCACCTTGGGATCGATGCCGTAATCCCCGTCCCCCATCAGCGCCTCCCCGGAAAGTTTGAGAAGAATGCGGCGATAGGAAAGTTCGGACATGGGAAACCTCGGGGGTGGGGGATCGGCAAACGCCGACAATTCTAGCGGAAGCCTGTCACCTGACGTGGTAAAAATTCCTTTGTCGGTAGTGGCGTGACCGGTTGCTCAGTGCGCGCGCGGGTTCGGCGGCGTTGGTACATCGGTCGCATCGTATGCGGTGACGCGGTTGCGGCCGCGATGCTTGGAGCGATACAGCGTGCTGTCGGCGGCCTGCAACAAATGGTCGATGCTGTCGAACTGGCGCTCGGCACCGCCGTGCGTGGCAAGACCCGCAGAGAACGTGATATGCAGTGGGCCGCCCTGCAGTTGCGCCATCGGCGTGCGTGCGGTTTCGGCCAGGATGCGCTCGATCACCATCAGCGCCGCATCGGCGGGTGTATTGGGCAGGATCACCAGGAATTCTTCGCCGCCGTAGCGCGCCACCAGGTCGCTGGTGCGCACCATGCGTTGCAGCGTTTGCGCGAAATTGCGCAACACTTCATCGCCGACCAGATGCCCGTGCGCATCGTTGACGCGCTTGAAGTCGTCCAGGTCGATGAAGGCGATCGACAGCGGCCAGCCCTGGCGCGAGGCCAGTTCGAACTCATGCGTCAGCGCAGTACCGAGCTGATGCCGGTTGAACACGCCGGTCAGCGCATCGCGACTGGCCTGTTCGGCCAGGTGACGCATGCGGTTTTCCGATTCGTCGGCATGCCGGCGCGCTTCGGCCACGTCCTGCAACTCGCGCAGGCTACGCAGCATCGCCAGTTCACGCGCCTGCTCGAAGATCATCTGGATGTGCTCGGGCTGCGGCATGCGGATGTCGAACAGCGCCTCCAGTTCCGGCAACGATTCGGCGATGCGTTCGATCACTTTCTCGAAGCGTTCGGCATCGAGCTCCAGCACGTCCTGGGCCTGTTGCTGCGCATGTTCGGTTGCAGCGACCGCACTGGCCGAAAGCCAGATATCGGCCAGGCGCCCGGATAGCGCCACGCAGGCCATGAACGGTTCCAGGCCGGCCGGTTCTTCTTCGCTCTGCGCAATCGCATTCTGCAGATACGGCGGCAATTGCCACTGATGCGCCAGCCAGGCGCCGACTTCGGCATGCGTGGCGCCCAGCTGTTCGCGTTCGGCATTCAGCAGCGCGGTGTTGTCGGCGGCCTGTTCCAGCAGCGGCCCGTAGAGATCGGGCGCGCCTTGCAACAGGGCAAGCTTGCCGATGTCCTGCAGCAGGCCAGCCAGCATCAATTCTTCGGGTTTGCGGATGCCGTAGGCCTGGCCGAGGATGCGACTGGCCAGCGCGCATAGGCCGGCGCGGCGCCAGATGCGCTCATGCAAGGGGTGGGCGATGAAGGTGCTGCGCACGCCGTGCACCATCGAAAAGCCCAATGCCAGGCTCAAGGTCGCGTTGAGGCCGAGCATGGTCAGCGCCTGGCCGAGATTGTCGATGCGGCGGCGACTGGCGTAGAGCGGTGAATTGGCCACCCGCAGCATGCGTGCGCTCAATGCCATGTCCATGCCGATGATCTTGGCCGTGGTGGTCATGTCCACGTCCGGATCCTGCGCAAGTTCGATGATGCGCAGCGCAACCCCGGGCGGCGAGGGCAGGTTGCGGCAGTAGTGCAGGGCGGCCTGGAGATCTGGTTGCATGAGTCATAGCCAACAGTGGCCACAAGCATACAGCTGCGGTCGTTGAGTGGGGCGCGCCATGCTCGGCCATCGCCGCGCCACAAAACACGCGTGATGAACGCCAAAGCCTGGTCGGCATCTTCGGGTAACGGCAATGTCGATGACATCTGTAGAGTTGAGGCCGCTTGCTGCGGTGCCGGATGCGTCCGCTTCAGGTTCGCGTCCGTGTGCGGATGCGTGACCAATAGGCAAAAAAAAGCCGCGGCATGCCGCGGCTTTTTCCCGAGCGGGGAAGATCAGGCCAGGCCGGCCTGCTTCATCACTTCGGCAGCGTAGTCTTCCACCACCTTCTCGATGCCTTCGCCAACGGCCAGGCGCTGGAAGCCGATCACGTCGGCGCCGGCGGCCTTGACTGCCTGCTCGACGGTCTGGTCGGTGTTGAGCACGTACGGCTGGCCGTACAGCGTGACCTCGTTGACGATCTTGCTGATCTTGCCGCTGATGATCTTTTCCAGGATGTCGGCCGGCTTAGCCTTGTCCTTTTCGGACATCTTGGCCAGCTCGATTTCCTTTTCCTTGGCGATGAAATCGGCCGGCACGTCGGAAGCTTTCACGTGCGGCGGGTTCATGGCGGCGATGTGCATGGCGATGCCGCGCGCCAGCTCGATGTCGCCACCCTTCAGCTCGACCAGCACGCCGATACGGCCGCCGTGCACATAGGCGGCGACGTTGTTGGCGCTGTCGATACGGACCAGGCGACGCACCTGCAGGTTCTCGCCGACCTTGGCGATGACCGCAGCGCGACGCTCTTCGATGGTCTCGCCGCTGTCGAGCTTGACGCTCTTGAGCGCTTCGGCATCGGCTGCATCCGAGTTCAGGGCAGCATTGGCCACGACTTCGGTGAAGGCCAGGAAGTTCTCGTCCTTGGCGACGAAGTCGGTCTCGGAGTTGACTTCGACCAGTACGGCCTTGCCGCCGGCCTGGGCGGTGGCGATGCGGCCTTCGGCGGCAACGCGGTCAGCCTTCTTGTCGGCCTTGGCCAGGCCCGACTTGCGCAGCCACTCGGCCGCGGCGTCGATGTCGCCTGCGTTTTCGACGAGTGCCTTCTTGCACTCCATCATGCCGGCGCCGGTGCGCTCGCGCAGTTCCTTGACCAGGGAAGCAGTGATTTCCATGGAATTACCTCATATGGACGAATGCGTGCGGCGGAAGTGATTCCGCCAGTAGGAGACGGTGCAGCATGCCGCCGCCCCCGTAGATGTATTCAGTCGCCTCGGCGACGGAGCGACAGGGCGCCGTCGGGGCTGCGGCCGCACAGCATGGTGCGGCCGCATTGCACGCCGATTACTCGGCGGCGTCGGCCTTCTTGTCGCCCTTCTTGGCCGGAGCGCGACGGCCCTTGCCTTCGTCGGCGGACTCGGCCGAGAACTCTTCTTCGCGAACAGAAGCGGAGTTCGGCGCAGCAGCCTTGCCTTCCAGCACGGCATCGGCAGCGGCGCGTGCATACAGCTGCACGGCGCGGATGGCGTCGTCGTTGCCCGGGATGGCGTAGTCGACCAGGGCCGGATCGTAGTTGGTATCGACCACGGCGATCACCGGAATGCCGAGCTTCTTGGCTTCCTTGATGGCGATGTCTTCATGGCCGATATCGATCACGAAGATCGCGTCGGGCAGGCGGTTCATTTCCTTGATGCCGCCAAGCGAGGCGTCCAGCTTCTCGCGCTCGCGACGCAGGCCCAGCACTTCGTGCTTGACCAGCTTGTCGAAGGTGCCGTCAGTTTCAGCGGCTTCCAGTTCCTTCAGGCGGGCAACCGACTGCTTGACGGTGCGGAAGTTGGTCAGCGTGCCGCCCAGCCAGCGTTGGGTCATGAACGGCATGTTGCAACGCTCGGCTTCTTCCTTGATGGACTCGCGCGCGCTGCGCTTGGTGCCCAGGAACAGTACGGTGCCGCGCTTCTGCGCAACCGAGGAGAGGAAGTTCATCGCGTCGTTGAAGAGCGGAACGGTCTTCTCGAGGTTGATGATATGGATCTTGCCGCGAGCGCCGAAGATGTACGGCGCCATCTTGGGGTTCCAGTAGCGGGTCTGGTGGCCGAAATGGACGCCGGCTTCCAGCATCTGACGCATGGTGACTTGGGGCATTGCAGTAACTCCGTAAGAGCGGAATCGCCGTGCGCGGCTTGTTGTTGAAAAGTCCGCACATGGATGTGCGGGCCGTTGCGAGGGACTCGCATCAAATCGCACAAGATTCCGGGGTTGGGCTTCCCTGTTGCCTCCGCGACGAACCCCTTGTGAGGGCACCCCGGCGCGGATGGCGGCAGCAGGTGTGAATTCGTCGGTGACGTCCGACGTGGACGACGCAATGCGCAAGAGACGCAAAACAGCCGACGGAGTATAGCTGGCTGGGTGACTTGGTGCAATTGGTATGGTTCTGAGGCAGCTGACAGTGATCGCTGGGAGATTCGGGAGTCGGGATTAGAGATTGGTTTAGAGCGGATCGCGAATGACCGGTCGTGTCGCACATGCCGAAGGACGGCCAGGCCAGCAACGCTTTTGCGAATCCCCAATCCCGGCCCTCACGGCTCCAGGGCCAATGTACTCTCGATGTCGCTGTTGATACGCGCCACGAAGCGGCCGCTGCCTGCGGGCAGGTTGGCGGGCAAGGTCCATTGGCGGGTCTGGCCGGGCAGGACGTAGCCGGCCAGGTCGCCGCGGATGTTGCGGCGGGTGCCGCCGGCATCGATGTACGCCAGGTCGGCCAGGCGTGCATGGCTGGAGCCGGAATTGTAGATACGCAACGCGCGCTGGCTGCCGTGCCCGGCCAGGCTGGCGTGCAACGCCGGTTGCACTGCGCTGGCCTGGCTGGGCTGTGCAAACACCGGGGTGGAATAACGCAGCAGGTCGGTCTCGTTGCCGATCGCGTGCTGGGTCACGACAAGCCGGTAGCTGTCTTCGGCCTGGCTGGGGCTGGGGCCAAGGCGGATCACGCGCAGCAGTTGCCGGCCTTGCGGCGGAATTTCGAAGTGCGACGGGCTGACCGTGACGCCGCTGGCCGGCTCGAGCAGTTCGCGCTCGCCGTCCTGGCGCCAGCGGTAGAGCTTGGCGTCGGCACGCCATGGCTGTGCGGCCTGGTTGTAGAGCCAGACCGTTGTCTGGTCGCTGTCGGCCGGGATATGCGCGGTGGTCGGCGCGATGGCGATCTCGGCAGCGCTCGCGGCGCCGCTTGCTGCCACGCAGCCCAGGACCAGGGCCGAGGCCATCAGATCGCGAAGATAGCGGGCAGTGGCCATGCTCAGAACGCGATGGTGGTGATGCGCGCAGCGCCGGCGGGCATCGGCCCGGCAAGTGCGCTGGCGTCCTGGCCGGTGCTGGTGACGGCGGCTGCCTCATTGCTGCTGGGCGGCTCGGCGATCGCCATCGGCGTGCCCCTGGAGCAGCTGGCGCGCGGCGGCGCGGTACGCAGTTCGCAACCGCTGAGCAGGCGCAGGCCGATGTGCAGGGTGGAGTTTTCCGGCCCCTGCGCAGTGGCCGCGTTCGCCGCGGTAGAGGTCGCGGCGTAGGCAAGCGCAGCCAGGGCCAGTCGTTTCAGGAGGGTGACCAGCGTCATGGAGGCAATCGTTTGCATTGGAGACGTAAGAAATAGCGACGCCCCCGATACGAACTTTATTAACTGTCAGTAAGTGATGGAGACGGTCACCGTGTCGGTGTAGGCGCCGGCAATCGGCAGCTGCGGGGCCGGCGCGCGTCCATAAACGGTGACCGTCTGGGTGGTGCCATTGCCGGTGCCGGACAGCGTGTCCACCCCGATGACGGTGCCCCACCGGTTACTGCGGCCGGTATTGCTGTAGAGCTCGTAGTTGACGTAGTTGGCGCTGGTTGCGTGACGCATTCGCCGCACGCTGCCGCTGGCATTGCTGCCATTGTCCAGGCCGATATTCCAGGCGGTGCGGTTGGTGCAGGCCAGGCTGATGGTAGAGGTGCGATCGATCGCGGCGTCGATACTGCCGGCAATGCTGCCGAAGTCCAGATCGGTGGTGACGTAGGCATTGCAGCGTGCCGGCACAGTGGCCGAGGCAGTGAACGGGAAGGCGTTGCTGGCAGTCTTGGAGCCGGTGCCGCCGGCCGTACAGCTGCTCGGCAGCGAGGGTACGCCGGTGATGCTTTCGTTGTAGGAGTAGCGCAGCACAGTGTCGGCGCCGCCAAAGCTGCTGGTGTGGTTGCCAACCGAGAGAATCTGGTTGGCCGGAATCCGCCCGTACACGGTGATGGTGGCGGTCTGCGAGCCGCCGGTGATCACCGGGACGTTGTAAGACAGCGTCAATGTCCGCGGCGAGGGGGCCGCCGACCCGGTGGCGCCCCAGATCTGCGTACGGGTTGCCTCGCTGTAGATCTGGAAATCCAGGCTGTCGCTGGTGGAGTTGAGCATGCGACGAGGCGCATACGCGCCGCTGCTGGCACTGCCGGGGCCAAGGTCCAGGCAGAGGCTAACTTGTGCATAGCCCAGTACGCTGAGCGCGGCGGTCGCGCAGGAAACGTTGAGGGTTGCCACCGCATCGGTGGTGCCGTTGGCCGCCACGTTGCCAAACGCCAATGGCGTGCCGAGGGTGACGGTGCAGGTGGTATCTGCGTGCGCCCGCTCGCTGGGCCCAAGCCACAGCATCGCGATCGTCAGCGCGAGCATCAGGCGCCAAAGCGTGGACATGCTCATGGGGTGGTCTGCTCGGGGATGCACTGCAGCGGACCCACCCGCGGGATGCCGCCCGGGTCGGCCGGATACGCGAACTGCGCAACGCAGCGGCCCTGGGGCAGGTCGACCAGGATGCGGTTGTCGCGTTGCAGGTTGTCCAGATAGGTTTCGCCGTCGTAGCCGACCACCACGCGCTCGGTACTGCCCTCGCGCTGTACCACGCTGCCGACGGGCAGCGGCGCGCCGTGCGCATCGTGCAGCACGATGATGGCGGCGCGCACGCGGGTAATGCCGAAGCGCACCGCCACACCGGATTGCTGGCGCGGTGTCACCGTGGTGTCGACACGGTCCACGCGCAGGTCTGCCGGCAGGCTCAGGGTGTCGATGGAGAGCTGGTTGCGCTGCCACGATTGCAACGGCGTCACCAGCAGGGTGCCGCGCGCGTCGGTGACGCCGATCAAGCGGTTTTCCAGCCGTACCGGAATGCCGGGCTGGCCGTCGGTGGAGACCACCGCGAACGCGTCCTGGATATCGCGCGCGGCGAAGGTGCGGCCGTTCATCCACACCAGGCTGCCGCTGGCGCTGGCATAGCCGAAGGTATCGCCATCCTGGGTTGCTGCGCCGAGGTTGTAACGACCGACCCGGTTCAACCAGCCCAGTTCGGCCAGCCCGCCGCTGGCATCGTCGCCGGCACGTCCTTGCAGGCGCCAGCCGATGCCGCCCAGATCGCCATCGCCAGGCAGTGGCTGGCTGACGTCGGCCACCAAGCCGGTGCGGTCGCCGTTGCGCTGCATCGATGCGCTGGCCTGACGCACTTCGCCGAAGGTGGTCGACAGCGACAGGTACAGGCTGCGATCGCTGGAGACATCCAGATTCTGATTGCCCGACAGATTGGCCGCCCAGTTGCGCCCGAAATTGCGCGACCAGAACACGCTGGCATAGCGCGAGGTATCGCCCTGCGGATAGCTCAGCCGCACATAGCTGGTGCCGAGCGAGCCGATCGGGTCGACGTTGACCCCGACTGCTGCACGGTCGCTGACGCGCGCTGGCAGGGCGCCTTGCAGTGCGCCCAGGTCGCGATAATCGCCATGGGTGCGCTGGCTGCCCAGATTGACGTTGAAACGCCGGTTGTTCCAGGCGTAGCCCAGCACGTACTGGCCGCCACGCAGCGCGTCCATCTCGCTATGCGCGTAGGCGGCATTGAACACACCGCCCACGCCAAGCAGCCACACACCGCCTGCGCCTGCGTTGATCACGCCACCGCCAGTTTCGGCATGCGCTTCGATCGTGAAATCCTCGCGCAGGCCTTTGCGAAAGGTGGCGCTGGCCACACGACGTTGGTCATACGAAAACGAGCGCACGCCGTAGTCGCGGCGCAGATGACCGATGCCGGCCGACCATTCGGAAATGCCGCGCGCCAGCAGCTGCGGTGTGCCATAGAACGCAAAATCCAGCCGACGCACGCGTCCGAACGCATCGGTCACCACGATCTGCGCCTGGCCGGTGCCGCTGATGCCCGGTTGCGCGGCCAGCTGAAACGGGCCGGCCGGCACCTGGCCGCTGTACTGGCGCAAGCCGTCCACATACAGCTCGACGGTGGAAGGCACTGCCGCTTCGCCGAGAAAGCTCGGCGTTGGGGTCAGCACCCGATACGGTTGCAAGGCGTAATTGCGGCCGATCTGCACGCCGCCCAGGCGGATCGAGCGGCTCCAGTCGACAAAGCCGCTATAGAAATCGCCCACGCTGAGGCTGGTGGCGCTGTCCGGGAAATCCATCTGCCAGGCACTGTCCAGACGCACCGCTTCGCTGCGCCAGCGGTTGTCCTGTGGGCGGTCGTAGGCCAGAAAGACCGCGGTGGTATCGACCATGCCACGCCCGATGCCGAACGCGCGCACTTCGGTGGCCAGCGACGCGCTGCTGACGCCGGCGTTGCGGGTGGCATACAGGTCGTAATTGAGCAGCATGCCTGGCGATGCGGTGGCGCTGGGCGGGGCCACTTGTTCGGCTTTGAGCACGGTAGTGGACAACGACAGCTGGGCCAGCGGCGCCTGCAGCGCGAGCCGCTGCAGCGCGGCGTCGTAGCGCACTTCCACGTCGGGCAGGCGGTCCAGATCGACCACTTCGCCAGGCACGCGGTCGGCCAGGATGAAGCCGAGTTTGCGCAGGGTTTCCACCGAGCCGCGGAGCCGCCCGTCGACCAGTTCGAAGGGTGCCAAGCCGCGGTCGGCCTGGTTTAAGGTCACGTCCAGATACAGCGTTTGCGGCTGTGGCGTGGCGCTGGGTGGCGGCTGATCGGGAAGCGACGCCACATCGGCCAGATCGCCGGCTGCGGCGCTGCCCAGGCAACTGGCGGTCGCAAGCAGCGTCATCGCCAGCCGCGCCGCATCACGGTGCCGTCGGCGCGGCCAACAAAGTACGTTCGTCAGCCTCACCATTGATCCTTGCGATGATGGTGCCGCGGCCGAACTGCGCCAGCGGCGCATCCAGCGACCAGCGCATGGTCTGCCCGGGCAGCACATAACCGACCAAGCCGTTCAATGCGGTCTTGGTTGCGCCATCGACCTGGTGCCGCAGGTCGGCGACCTGCGCATGGCCGGTGCCGGTGTTGCTGATCTGTATCTGCGCCTTGCCGTCGCTGCCGGCAACCACTTGCGCGCTCAGGGTCGGCGAGGGTTCGGCGTTGCCGGGCGGCAGCAAGAAGATCGGCACCGAGTAACGCAGCACGAACTGCATGCCTTTGCGGTCGGCATCGGCGCTGGGCAGCTCGTCGACGATGATGCGGTAACACTGCTCCTGTCCGCTCGGGGCAGGCCCGGCGCGGATGACCCGGATCAACTGGCGCTCGCCAGCGGCCAGGGTGCGCATCGGCGGGCTGACCAGCAGATCCTGGGTGGGATCGAGCTGATCCTGCCCATCGCGTTGGGTCCAGCGATAGGCGCGGGTCTGCACCTGGACCGGCGCGCTGCCGCTGTTGCTCAGCCACAGGCCGTCGGCGGTCTGCTGGGCGCTCAGGCTCAGCGATGTGGGCGCCAGCTGCAGGCTGGCGGCATGCGCCGGCGTCGGCAGGGCGCCGTTGGCCATGACCAGCGTCATCGCCAGCCCGGCCGACATCAGCCAGGCAGGTAGACGTGACAACGGGCGGTGATGCACAGGCATGCGCGGGCTCAATAGACGATCGTGGCAGTGATCGTGTCCTGATAGCTACCGGTCGCAGGATTGTTGGCCGACGGGTTGGTCACGCGACCGTAGACCGGGTAGACCTGATTCAGGCCGGTGGCGGTGCGGCTGAGCGTGTTGGTGCCGGTGGTGCTGCCCCAGACCGTGCTGCGGCCCAGATCCTGGTAGAGCTGGTAGGCGATGTAGTTGTTGGTGGTCACCAGCGCGTCGGTATTTTTCATGCGGCGGGTGGTGACGTCGTTGGCCGTCCCGGCATTGCTGCCCGCGCTCAGCGCGATGTTGTACGGCGTCAACGCGGTGCACTGGGCGGTCACGCTGCCGTTGGCGTCGGCATTGGCGGTCGAGGTCGAGAGTACCGAGCCGAAGTCGACGTCCGTGGCGGACGCAGCGGTAATCGTGCAGGCCTTGGTGACCGCGATCTTGACGTTGAAGGTGGTGGTGTCTGCCGCGCTCGCGATGCCAATGGTCGAGAGCAGGCCGAGCGATAGCAGGACAGGGCGGACAGTACGCATGGACATTTCCTTGACCGTTCTGGTCATTGATGACGCGACGAGTCGTCGCCTTCCCTGCAATGCATCAGCTGTGCCAAACATAACGCCGAATTCACACGCTATCTAGCTGTCTTGACTGGTTTTATTGATAAAAGTGGGATGTCTTACGGATGACTCCGTTAGGGCCTTTTTTGACGCTGCGTGCACGGCGTCACGCATGAATAGGCAGCCGCGACGGTTTTCCGTTGTGCGGTCCGCTTGCTACCGGTTGCGGTATCCACACAAAAAGCGCAGGCGCGGGTCGTTCAGATTCAGCCCGGATCGGCGATAATCGTGGCCATGAGCGTCAATCTGAAAACCAAAGAAGAAATCGAACTGATGCGCGTCGCTGGCCGCTTGGCCGCCGAGGTGCTCGATGTGGTGGCACCGCACGTGAAGCCGGGCGTGACCACTGCCGAGCTGGACCGCATCTGCCATGACCACATCGTCAACGTGCAGGGCACCATCCCCGCCAATGTCGGCTATCGTGGTTTCCCCAAGAGCGTGTGTACCTCGGTCAACAACGTGATCTGTCACGGCATCCCGAGTGCAGCCAAGGTGTTGAAGGACGGCGACATCGTCAATATCGACGTCACCGTCATCAAGGACGGCTGGCACGGCGACACCAGCCGCATGTACTACGTCGGCACCCCGTCGGTGATGGCCAAGCGCCTGGTCGAAACGACTTATGAAGCGATGTGGCGCGGCATCCGGGCGGTCAAGCCGGGCGCCACGCTAGGCGATGTGGGCCATGCCATCCAGAAGTTCGCCGAAGCCGAGCGCTTCAGCGTGGTACGCGATTACTGCGGCCACGGCATCGGCAAGGTGTATCACGACGAGCCGCAGGTCATGCATTACGGCCGTCCGGGCGAAGGGCTGGTGCTCAAGCCGGGCATGACCTTCACCATCGAGCCGATGATCAACGAAGGCACCTATCACCATAAGACGCTGCCGGACGGCTGGACCGTGGTCACCAAGGACCGCAAGTTGTCTGCGCAGTGGGAACACATGGTTGCGGTCACCGAAGACGGCGTGGATGTGTTGACGCTGTCGGCCAATTCGCCCGCGCCGGTATGACGGACACGCCGGCGGAGCGACCCGACCCGGGCGTCGCCGGCGACGCTGACTGGGCCGCGCAGGCCCGTCCGCTGCTGGTGCATGCGGACATGCGCCTGTGCAAACGCTTCGACCAGGGCGAGCCGATCGAGCGTCTGGTGGCGCTGCGCGCCCGCGCGGTCGACCAATTGATGCGCAATGCCTGGATGCGCTGCATGCCGGCCGATAGCGGTTTGTCGCTGCATGCGGTTGGCGGCTACGGACGGGGCGAGTTGTTTCCGCGCTCGGATGTGGATGTGCTGGTGCTGGGCGACACCGCCGCGCAACAGCAGCACGAGCAGGCCCTGGCGCGCTTGTTTGCGCTGCTCTGGGATGTGGGCCTGCCGATCAGTCACGCGGTGCGCTCGCCGGCGCAGTGCACTGCTGCGGCCGCCGACCAGACCGTGCTCACTGCCTTGATCGAATCGCGCGCACTGGTGGCCGATGCCGCCGCGCGCGCTGCGCTGGCGACGGCGATCGCGCCGCCGCAGGTGTGGCCGCCGCGCGACTTCTTCCAGGCCAAGCGCGAGGAATTGCTGGCGCGCCATCAGCGCTTCGGCGACACCGCCGATAATCTCGAACCCGACATCAAGGATGGCCCCGGTGGTCTGCGCGACCTGCAGACGCTGGGCTGGATGGCCTTGCGCGCGTTCGGGGTCAAGGACCTGGAGGCCCTGGTCGGGCTGGGCCATGTCGGCTTCGACGAGGCCGCCGCGTTGCGTCGCGAGCGCGAAGAGCTTGCCCGGCTGCGTTTCGGTCTGCACATCGTGGCCAACCGGCCGGAAGAGCGGCTGCGGTTCGATTATCAAAAGACCCTTGCCGAACGGTTGGGGTTCGCCGACGACCCGGAAAGCCTGGGCGTGGAAAAAATGATGCAGCGCTTTTATCGCAGCGCTGCATTGATCCGCCGCATCAGCGACCGCTTGTTGCAGCGTTTCGAAGAACAGTTCGATGGCGAAGCGACGCCGGAGCCTCTGGGCGGCGGCTTCAGCCTGCGCCGCGGCTACCTGGCTGCCGACGCCGAGAGCTGGCCAGACGGCGATGTGCTGCAGGTGTTCGCGCTGTTTGCGCAATGGGCCGCGCATCGCGAGGTGCGCGGACTGCATTCGCTGACCGCGCGCGCGCTGGCCGAGGTTCTGCGCGATCTGCCGGCATACGACATGGCCGATGCCACGGCCCGGGAACGCTTCATGGCATTGCTGCGCGGCCCGCGTGCGGTGGAAACGCTCAATCGCATGGCGCGGCTGGGCGTGCTGGGCCAGTGGATTCCGGCATTCGCCAGCGTTTCCGGGCGCATGCAGTTCGACCTGTTCCATGTCTATACGGTGGACCAGCACACCTTGATGGTGCTGCGGAACATCGCACTGTTTGCCGCCGGCCGCGCCGACGAACGCTTCTCGATCGCGCATGAAGTCTGGCCGCGTTTGCGCAAGCCGGAACTGCTGTTGCTGGCGGGCCTGTTCCACGACATCGCCAAGGGCCGCGGCGGCGATCACTCGGAACTGGGCGCAGTGGATGCGCGTGCGTTCTGCCTGGCGCATCGCCTGAGCGAAGGCGATACCGAGCTGGTGACCTGGCTGGTGGAACAGCACTTGCGCATGTCGGTCACCGCGCAGAAGCAGGACATTTCCGACCCGGAGGTGATTCACCGTTTCGCAACGTTGGTCGGCACACGCGAACGTCTGGATTATCTGTACCTGCTCACCTGTGCCGACATCGCCGGCACCAGTCCCAAGTTGTGGAACGCGTGGAAAGATCGGCTGTTGGCGGATCTGTATTTCGCCGCGCGTCGCGCGTTGCGCGAAGGCCTGGAGCACCCACCACCGCGCGAAGAACGGCTACGCGAGGCGCGCGAATCGGCGCGTACCTTGATGCAGGCGCAAGGGCACGACGATGTCACCATCGATCGCCAGTTTGCCGGCATGCCGGACGAGAATTTCCTGCGTTTCCGTCCCGAGCAATTGGCATGGCAGGCGGCCTCGCTGATCGAAGTGGAGATCGGCCAGACCCTGGTCAAGGCGCGTCGCGCGGTGCCGGACAACGACGCGCTGGAAGTGTTCGTGTATTCGCCGGACCGCGATGGGCTGTTTGCGACCATCGTGGCCACGCTTGATCGCAAGGGCTACGGCATCCATTGCGCACGTGTGCTGGACGCGCCACACGATGCGATCTTCGACGTGTTCGAAGTGTTGCCGCAGGAGACCTATGCCGACGGCGACCCGCAGCGGCTTGCGGCAACGCTGCGTCAGGTGCTGGCCGGCGACCTGCAGAAGGTGCGCCCGGCACGCCGTGCGGTGCCGCGCCAGCTGCGGCATTTCCGCTTCGCACCGCGGGTGGAGTTCAGCGAAAGCGCCGGCGGCCGCCGCACCCGCATCAGTCTGGTCGCACCCGACCGCCCCGGCCTGCTTGCCGATGTCGCGCACGTGTTGCGCATGCAGCACCTGCGCGTGCACGACGCGCGTATCGCCACCTTCGGCGAACGTGCCGAAGACCAGTTCCAGATCACCGACGAGCATGACCGCCCGTTGTCCGAATCCGCCCGGCAGGCGCTGCGCGATGCGCTGTGCGCCTGCCTTGACCCTGTCTAGCTAGCAACTCCGGAGACCCCCATGGCCACCAGCAAGAAGACCGCGCGCAAGCAGAGCGCGACCACCACCGCAGCCTCCAAGCGCGCGGCTGCAACGGGCGGCAAGGCCGCCAAGGTGCCGGCTGTTGCCGCCTCAAAGCCAGGCGTTGGCGTCGGCAAACAGGGCGCAGCAGCGGGCGCTGTCGGCAAAAAGGCTGCTGCATCCGATGCGGCAAGCCCGAAAACCGCTGCAAACAAGACGGGCGGCAAGACCGCAACGTCCGCTGCGCCACGCGTGGCCAAGCAGCCGACCAAAGTGGTTGCTGCACCGGCCGCAAAGAAGGCTGCGGCGGCAAGGAAGCTGCCGATTGCCGAGCAGGCCGTGCACAGCGTCGCACCGCAGGCCGGCAGCGACGAGCTCAAGCTGGGCATCGAAAGCGCATTCGAACGGCGCGCCACGCTGACTATCGACGAGATCGACGGTTCCACCCGTGCCATTGTCAATCGCGTGATCGACGGACTGGAAAGCGGGCAGTTCCGCGTCGCCGAGCCGGACGGGCAGGGAGGCTGGACCGTCAACGAGTGGCTGAAAAAAGCGGTACTGCTCTACTTCCGCGTCAACGAGATGGCGGTGATCGACGCCCAGCCGGCGCCGTTCTGGGACAAGGTGGAATCGCGCTTTGCCGGCTTCCATGAAGCCGAATTCCGCAAGGCCGGCGTGCGCGTGGTGCCGGGCGCAGTGGCGCGTCGCGGCAGTTATTTCGGCAAGGACGTGGTGCTGATGCCGAGCTTCACCAACATCGGCGCCTATGTTGGCGAAGGCACCATGGTCGATACCTGGGCCACGGTGGGGTCGTGCGCGCAGATCGGCAAACACTGCCATTTGTCCGGCGGCGCCGGCATCGGCGGCGTGCTCGAACCGCTGCAGGCCAGCCCCACCATCATCGAAGATCACTGCTTTATCGGCGCTCGCTCGGAAGTGGTGGAAGGCGTGGTCATCGGGCACCACAGCGTGATCGGCATGGGCGTGTTCATCGGCCAGAGCACACGCATCTACAACCGCGCTACCGGCGAGATTTCCTACGGCTATGTGCCGCCGTACAGCGTGGTGGTGTCCGGGCAGTTGCCCTCCAAGGACGGCTCGCACTCGCTGTATTGCGCGGTAATCGTCAAGCAGGTGGATGCCAAGACGCGCAGTAAGACCAGCGTCAACGAACTGTTGCGTGGTCTGGCGGATTAATCCGCTTCGCATCGGCAACAGCTGACGCGCAGCGCCGGTCGAGAGTGCGCCTTTGGCACTCTCGATTGCCGCAATCACCCGCGTGTCTCAGCGCGCTTGTGAGATCGCTTGCCGGTCGCGTTGCACGCAGTTCCATCGCAACCCCTTTCACGAAGTGAGGGGATCTGCACCGCCCTTTGGGATATGTCACATGACCACGCTCTACGGACTCAAAAACTGCGATACCTGCAAGAAAGCCACCAAGTGGCTGGATCGTTTTGGTGTGGCGTATACGTTTGTCGACTATCGCGATCACAAGCCGGAGCCGGACACCCTGGTGGCGTGGGCGGAGCAGGTCGGTGGATTCGATGCATTGATCAACAAGTCCTCGACCACCTGGCGGCAGTTGCCGGACAACCGCAAGGCGGCGGGCAGTGCGGCCGAATGGAAGCTGTTGCTGCGCGAATACCCGCAGCTGATCCGGCGGCCGCTTGTCGCCACCGACGAGGGCGCGCTGCATCAGGGCTTTTCCGATAACGGCTTCAAGAAGCTATTCGGCGTTGGCTAAGCGACTGCGGATTTCGACGGTGCTGCAGACCGTGTTGCCGCTATCGTCGCGGCGCATGACGTCTGGCATGTTGATCGCGCCCGCATCGGCTGGGTAAGCGGTTCGATGTCGCACCGGCAATGACGCGAGTACTGCCTGCAAACCGATTCGCTGCCACGACGGCAACTGCGATCAAACCACGCCGATCGATGCAGACGCGCTTTTCTCCATCAACGCCGCGATGCGGCTCTACTGCGGTGACGTTTCATGAGCGATGTGCTGGAGTTGACCTGTGACCTCATTGCACGTGCCTCGGTAACGCCGGCCGATGCCGGTTGCCAGGCCGCAATTGCGCAGCGCCTGCGCGCAGCCGGCTTCGGCTGCGAGCACTTGCGCCTGGGCGAGGTCGAGAATCTGTGGGCAACCCATGGCAGCGGTGCGCCAGTGCTGGTATTGCTCGGGCATACCGATGTGGTGCCGCCGGGCCCGCGCGAGGCGTGGACCAGCGATCCGTTCGATCCGCAGATCCGCGACGGCGTGCTGTATGGGCGTGGTGCCGCGGACATGAAAGGCAGCGTGGCCGCGTTCGTGGTTGCCGCGGAGCAATTCGTCGCTGCCCACCCAACGCACCCCGGCACGCTGGCGGTGCTGTTGACTTCGGACGAAGAGGGCGATGCCATCGATGGCGTGCGCCGGGTTGCCGAGGTGTTTCGCGAACGCGGGCAAGCGATCGACTGGTGCATCACCGGCGAGCCGTCGTCCACCGAGCGCCTGGGCGATCTGTTGCGCGTCGGCCGTCGCGGCAGCCTGTCCGGCACGTTGACCGTGAAAGGTGTGCAGGGGCATGTGGCGTATCCGCACAAGGCGCGCAACCCGATCCATCTGGCAGCGCCTGCGCTGGCCGAACTGGTGGCGCGGCAATGGGACGATGGCTTCGAAAGCTTTCCGCCCACCAGCCTGCAAGTTTCCAACATCCACGCCGGCACCGGCGCCAATAACGTGATTCCTGGCGAGCTGCAGGTGGCCTTCAATCTGCGCTATACGCCGCATTGGGACGCGCCGCGCCTGGAAGCCGAAGTCACCGCACTGCTCGATCGGCATGCGCTGGACTACACGCTGCGCTGGCACCGCAGCGGCGAACCGTTCTACACCCCGGAAGGGCGGTTGCGCAGCGTCGCGCGCGAGGTCTTGGGCGAGTTCGCCGGTGCGCCGCCGGAAGAAAGCACCGGTGGCGGCACTTCCGACGCGCGCTTCATCGCGCCATTGGGCGCGCAATGCATCGAAGTGGGCCCGGTCAATGCCAGCATCCACCAGGTCGACGAGCATGTGCGCGTGGCCGACCTGCAGGCGCTACCGGCGCTGTACCGCAGGTTGATCGAGCGCCTGCTAGTCGAGTGAGCGGACCGCGCAGACGCCGTTGTTGCCGCTGAAACAGTTGCGCCGGTACAACCGAACCGTTAGCGTCGGCGACATGGTCACTCGCCTCGCCAACCTCAATAACGCCAACCGCAACAATCTGCGCGCGAATAATCGTGCGCGGCCGATGCGGGTCTGCGACTAGGCGACGTCCACCAAACGCCCAGGAACCAGAAAAACCCGCATCGGCCGATGCGGGTTTTTTTATGGGTGTCGATCCTTGCAGCACGCTCTCACCGGCCGCCAACCCCCGCAGTTCTTCAGGAGTGTTTCCATGTGTTCCATCTTCGGTATTTTCGGCCTGCAACCTGGTGACGACCTGCAGGCGCTGCGCCGGCAGGCGCTGGAATGCTCGCAGCGCCAGCGGCATCGCGGGCCCGACTGGAGCGGCGTCTACGTCGATACCGGCGCCATCCTGGTGCACGAGCGCCTGGCCATCGTCGATCCGGCGGGCGGCTCGCAACCGTTGCTCTCCGACGACGGGCAGCTCGCCTTGGCGGTCAATGGCGAGATCTACAATCATCGCGAACTCAAGGCGGAACTGCTGCAGCCGTATGCGTTCCAGACCGGCTCCGATTGCGAGGTGATCAATGCGCTGTATCGCGAAGATACGCCGGCCTCGTATCTCAACCGCCTCAACGGGATCTTTGCCTTCGCGCTGTGGGACAAGACACAAGGGCGCGTCATCATCGCGCGTGACCCGATCGGCGTGGTGCCGCTGTACTGGGGACACGACCGCGAAGGCCGTTTGCGGGTGGCGTCGGAACTGAAATCGCTGGTGGACGACTGTGCCGATGCCGCGCAATTTCCGCCGGGTCATTGGTACGACAGCGCCACCGGCGCACTGAGCCGCTACTACGAGCGCGCCTGGCGCGACTATGACGCGGTGGAAGGTGTACAGGTGCAACTGCAGGAATTGCGCGAAGCATTCGAGCGCGCCGTGCACCGTCAGCTCATGACCGATGTGCCGTACGGTGTGTTGCTGTCCGGTGGCCTGGATTCTTCGCTGGTTGCGGCCGTGGCCGCGCGCTACGCCCGTCATCGCATCGAAGAAAACGACATCACCGAGGCCTGGTGGCCACGCTTGCATTCGTTCGCGATCGGCTTGAAGGGTTCGCCAGATCTGGCCGCCGCCGAAGTGGCTGCCGCAGCGCTCGGCACCGTGCATCATGGTTTCGAATACACCTTCGACGAAGGCCTGGATGCATTGCCCGACGTCATTCGCCACATCGAAACCTATGACGTCACCACCATTCGCGCCTCCACGCCGATGTTCTTGCTGGCGCGGCGGATCAAGGCAATGGGCGTCAAGATGGTGCTGTCCGGCGAAGGCAGCGACGAGATCTTCGGCGGCTACCTGTATTTCCATAAGGCGCCGAACGCGCGCGAATTCCACGGAGAGCTGGTACGCAAGCTCGATGCGCTCAACAACTACGATTGCCTGCGCGCGAACAAGTCGATGATGGCCTGGGGCGTGGAGCCACGCGTGCCGTTCCTGGACCGCGAATTCCTGGACGTGGCGATGCGCATGGATGCCGGCTTCAAGATGATCGACAAGACCAGCAGCGGGGCCACGCGTATGGAGAAGGGCGTACTGCGCGAGGCATTTGCCGGCTACCTGCCCGAATCGATCCTGTGGCGTCAGAAAGAGCAGTTCAGCGACGGCGTGGGCTACGGCTGGATCGACGGACTGAAGGCGCATGCGCAGGCGCAGGTGAGCGACCGCGAACTGGCCGCCGCCGACCGACGCTTCCCGGTCAACCCGCCACAGACCAAGGAGGCGTATTTCTATCGCAGTTTGTTCGAGCAGTTTTTCCCCGGTCAGGCGGCGGCGGAAACCGTGCCGGGCGGCAAGTCGATTGCCTGTTCCTCGCCAACGGCGATTGCCTGGGATGCGAGTTTTGCCGCGATGGCCGACCCATCGGGCCGCGCGATTGCCGGGGTGCACGCGCAGGCGCTGGCGTCATAAGGCTGCAGTCACTAAAGCGGCCGGCCTGCATCGCTGCATGGCCGGCCGCTCAGTCAATAGCGCGTCTTATTGCTCGTGACGCACGCAGTACCCATAGCGCTGCGGATCGATATCCACACCGGCCATGTCGGCCTGGTTGTTGCGCCACAGGTTCGGCTTGAAGTCGGCCGAGGTGCAGTTGGCTGCGCGGTCCACGCCGATGGTGTAGGTAAACGGCGTGTTGGCAAAACGGTTGTTCTCGAACACGTTGTCCTGGCTCATGCTGTTGTCCCAGCACAAGATTTCCGGTGTGCGATAACGAATCGCGCAGGCCAGAAACACGCCGGCCACCTTGTTGCCGTCGAATTGATTGTTGCTGAAGCGGTTGCGCCGCGCGTCAGAGAGATAGATCCCCTGGCTGCCGTTGCGCTCGAAACGGTTGTTGCGGATCTCGCTGTCTTCCAGGTGCTCGGTGGTCAAGCCGGCGGCCACGTTGTCGTGGATGTAGTTGTTGACCATCGTGACCTTGGCGGTGCGGTTGAACGAGACGCCGTCCCAGATTGCGCCGGACACATCGTTGTTTTCGATGGTGATCTCGCGGGTGTCGTACTCGCTCAGCAGGCACGCGCTGCGGCACTTGTTGACCTGCAAACCGGCAAGCCGGATCCCTTGTCCGGACCGCACCACCACCGCGCTATTGCTCAGGTAGGGGCGCTCGGGCATGAACTCCTTGTCGCCTGTGCTCGCGACGATCTGCATGTCTTCGATGCTGACGTTGCGGATCACCCCGGTGGGCTGCTGGTTTTCGTAATCGCCGACCACCAGCACCGGCTGCTGCACACCGTCGGCCATGCGCACGACGGTGCTCGGGCCCTGGCCGCGCAGGGTGAAGTTGCCGCGGTGGATCGAGACCAAGCCGTTGAGCGGGAACTCGCCCTTTTCCAGGCAAAGTACCGTCGGTTTGTCGCTCTGCGGCAGTTTGTCGATGGCTTTTTGCAGGTCCTGGCCAGGGCGTACCTTGGCGGTGCAGGCAGCCACAGGCGCATCCGGCGGGCCGGATTTGGCTGGCGGCGCGGCCGAGCAGGCAGTGGCAAACAGCAGTGGCAACAGGGCGGAAACGGAGCGGGCAAGCACAGGCATGCGGATTCCGATCAGTGGGGGGAGAAGGGCGATGTGCGGAGCAGGACTCCAATCGCGACGGGCTCTAGTGTGTCCCACCGAACGTTAAGTTCCAGCCCATGCGCAGCCGCGCGATTCGGCGCAGGTTCATTACGTTGCTGCAGTCGAGGCTGTTTTTCCCATCCGAGAAGCCGCTGCGTTGACCGGCATCACATTGCGAACGCTGTCGTCAGCGCTCGATGCATCTTGCATTGAACAGATTCGCAGTTCCACGCCACGACTTGCGCCCGTCTTCAACGATGTTGCGCATGCAGGTGGTCGTGCGGTGTCAGACGCCGTGTGTCTTTCCAAACACGAGCAACACGTATTTGGAGCAGGTGGCAGCCGCATGCGCGATGCGCTGTGCACGTCGATCGCCCAGCTTGCCGGTGGCGTGCCACATACCCGCTGCGCGCTGGTCAGAAGCTGTAAGCCAGCTGCACGTAGATGCGACGCGGCTCGCCGGGGAAGTGCCCGGCGCGCGTATTGAACCCGCTTACCGCATAGACCTTGTCGAACAGGTTCTTGACGTTGATCTGCAGCTTCCACGCGTCCCACTGCGTCTGCCAGCTGATGTCGTAAATGGCATACGGTTTGACGCGTTGGCCATCCAGGCTGACGCGTTCGCCCACGTAGTCGGCACCGAAGGCGATCGCCGAGCGCCACATCGGCAGGTCGTAGCGCGTCCACAGGCCGAAGGTGTTGCGCGGTGCATTGGCGAAGCGATCGCCAGAGGCATTGGTGATGCCGTTGGTGCCTGCATCGAGCACGCGTGCATCGTTGTAGGCATAAGTGAGATTGAGTACCCAGCGCTTGGTCAGGTCGGCCAGCAGGTCGACTTCCAACCCTTCGCTGCGCACCAAGCCAAGCGCAGAGAGTTGATTGACGCCGTCGACGACGCGCCCGTTCGCCTGCACGATATTGCTGCGCTCGATGCGGTACAGCGCCGTGTTGAGGGTGAGTCCGCCATCATTGAGCGCAGTCTTCAGGCCCACTTCCCATTGCGTGCTGCGTTCCGGTGCGAACGGGCCGCCCACGCTGCTGTCCTGATTGGCCGCGTCCTGCGGCAGGAAACCGCTGGCATAGCTTGCGTAGGCATTGATGCCGTCGCGTAACACCACGGTGCTGCCGACGCGCCAACTGAGATCGTTGCCGGTGACGTGCGAGCCACTCAGCAGGTCGTCGTCCTTGAAGCCGTCCCAGCGTAACCCGGCCATTGCATACCAGCGCGGCGTCAGCGTGAGTTCGTCCTGCAGATAGGCGCCATAGCGTTGACTGCGCGTGCTGGTGGCACGCCAGGGCAGGGCATCCAAACCGTAATCGTAGAAGCCGCTGCGGCCGTACACCGGGTTGAACAAATCGATGCCAGGCACCGGGCCACGCACGCGTCCGCTGTCGGCGGTGTTGGCGGTTTGCGCGCGGAAATCCGCGTCCAGGCGGTAGTAGTCCGCGCCCATCAGCAGCTTGTGGTCGATCGCCCCGGTACTGGTGCGGAATATCGCGTTGACGTTGCTGGAGATCGCATCGTTGTCGCGGTATTGATTGCGCAGCTGCCGGGTCATCCACTCGGCGGTGCCGTCGCGATCGCGGTCGATCAAGCCCATCGGCTCGTGATAGATCTGATGCTCCTGGTTTTTGAACCAGCGCAGCGCCATGTCCACGTCCCACGCGTTGGACGGCGCAAACCGATACTGCGCAAGCGCCACCTTGGCACGCATGTCCAGGAAATCGGTGGGTTCGTTGTGGTTCCAGCGCCGGTCGGTGAGGAAGTTGCCGTCGTTATCGACCGGTACGCCGCGCAACCGGTTGCCGCCCAGGTTTTGGGTGATGTCGATGTATTGCAGGGTGAGCTCGCCGGTATCGCCGAGATCGAAGGCCACCGACGCATCGCCGATCTGGCTCTGGCTGTCGGTATTCCAACGAAACCCGTCTTCGCCATCGGCATAGGCGCCGATGCGGTAACGGATGCGGCCATCTGCGCGCGCAGGGCCGGTGGCCTCGAACGAGGCTGCACCGAAGGATTGATTGCCCAGCTGCAGTTCGATGCGGCGCGCCGCCTGATGAGCGGGTTTGCGCGTGACGTAGTTGATCACACCCCCGGGTTCGCCACCGCCGTACAGCGCACCGGCTGGACCCTTGAGCACTTCCACGCGTTCGATGTTGAACAGCTGCGGCACCGAGAACCCGGCATACGGGTCGCCGCGCAGGCCGTCGTACAGCACGTTTTCCTGGCGGAAACCGCGCAAGGTCACGCCGGCATAGCTGAAGAAGCTGATGCCGCTGATGCTGCGATACAGATCGGTGATCTGCCGCGCAGCCTGGTCGTCGATCAACTCGCGCGGCAGCACCTGCACCGACTGAGGCACCAGCGCCAGCGGGGTATCGGTACGCGTGGCAACGGCTGCGTCTTCGGACTTGTAGAGCGTCTGCGCACGGCCGACGACATCCACGCTATCCAGCTCGGTCACGGCCGGCGAGGTTGTGTGTTGAGCCAAGGCGGGAAGGGCGTGCAGGGCGAGCGCAGCGGCAAGCGCGGTGACAAGAAGCGTGGGGCGCATTGGTCACTAATGGGAATGGTTATCAAGTGCATCTTAGCATGATGTGTTTGCTCGATCACGGAGACGGGATGCTGGGCGCCATGGTCGATGGCGTCTGCGCGCCCGTGTGCGGATGCAACCATGCGACGCGAAGATGCGGAGCGCGGAGACGCACAAGGCATGCGTGCGCAGCTTCCTTCTCCTGCCGAACAGTGTCCCGCTCATGCGGGAGAAGGTGCCCGAAGGGCGGACGAGGGTATGTGCGAGGCCCCATGCACGCGCGAAGAGGTCCACACACACTCATGGTGTGTGATGGGCGTACCCTCACCCCAACCCCTCTTCCAAGGGGAGAGGGGCTTGAAGCGGCGATGCCGTTGACGTCTTCGTCCTGCTGCGCTGGACGCGGCGCAGCAGCGTTGCCGCCCGCTGTTACTGCGGACGCAAGTGCAGCGTGTAACGCGTGGCAGTGGGCAAAAATGGTGTGGGTCTGCCATGCACCCAATCGTCGTGTCCTGCGCCCCAGAACGGCGAGAACGGGTGGCCGCTCTGGCCGCCGGGCATGTGCACGATGCCGTCCTGCTCGTGGCCGGGCGAGACCACCATGCGCTCGGAGGCGCCAAAGGCCGGGCCTTGCACACGCGGCATGTCGCGGTCGCCCGGCAGTTGATCGGGCGGCATGCAGAGCCAACGCTTGGCCAGGGCGGGCAGTGCACGCGCGATGGGGTGGCAGATGGCGGCAGTATTGCGCTGGCCCCAGGTGTGCTGGCCGCGCGGTTCGCTTTGTGCGTCTTCGGCAGTCACGTCTGACTGCGCACTGCGCGCAGCATCTTCGAGCAACTGGTCCCAGCTTGCGGCGGCGGGCGGTAGCAGGTTGGCTGGGCGCTGTTGCAGCAACGGCCAGACGATGCCCTCCAGTTGCGCACGACGTGGCGGCAGGAACTCCTCCCCAAGCGCGGCTTTTGCCGGCGCCAGCAGGCCGGCTTCCACCGCCTCGATGGTCTTGCTGCGAAATTCGCGCACGATGCGATAGCTGGCCGAGCCAGTCGATGCGCGCCCATCCCAGTCGCGCGTGGCGTATGCGACCTGTTGTAGTGCCGGGTCCTTGCTGTGCTCGACCACGCTACGCAACAGGTGCCACCAGCGCGTGAGCAGCACGGCGCGATCGTCGAGCTGGATGGCCAGCAGGTCGCGTTCGTTGAAGCGCTGCTTTGCGAAAAGATCATCGCGAATCTGCCGTGCCCGCGCGCCAAGGTCGTAACCTGCGTTGCCAAGCGTTGCCAGTTGCTGCGTATCGACGATACGGTTGTTGGCGGTCCAGAGCCGGTGCGATGGCGGATCGATCAACGCCGGCGCAGCGTCGCTGCGCAGCGACCATGGCAGGCAGGTGCCAGACATCGAAGGCGCTGCAGCCAGCTCTGCAGCTGCGCCGGATGCTGCCTCAGGCGCGGGCGTCGATGTCGCCAATTCGGCAATCCCGCTCGGGCCGCACCCGGTGTTGCGCGCGGGGCGCGCGCCGATCAGGCGCCAGGCGATGCGTCCGCTGCGATCGGCAAGCAACAGGTTCTGCGCCGGAATGCCGGAGCGGTCGGCCACCGCGAACGCCGCCTGCAGATCGCCCGCTGTGCTCATCTGGGCGAAGTCCAGCCGGATCGCACCGGGCAACTGCGCTGCCCAACGCAATGCCAGCGCGCTGCCGTCGGCATTGACGTGCAGCAGCGGTCCCCACGCCGCTTCGCGGACCTCGAACTGCACCGGCGCTGCGCCCGCCACGCGGATGGTTTCCACATGCGTGGTCAGTGCTTGCGGGTGACCCGGTGTGGGTGCAGGAATGCGCGCGAAATCCGCAGTGTCGATATAGCTGTTGGTAAACGCCCACGCCACATGCCCGTTGCTGCCCACGACCACCGCCGGCAGACCCGGCAGCGTGAATCCGGTGACATCCACCTTGCCATCGGGCGCGTTGCTGTCTGCATAGCGCAGGCGTGCGCGGAACCAGATATTGGGCGCACGCAGGCCCAGGTGCATGTCGTCGGCAACGATGGCGCGGCCGTCGGCGGTGAGGCTGCCGTCTACCGCGAAGTTGTTGCTGCCCGGCGTCGGCGTTTCCGCGTGCGGCGCGGCAGGCGGATGCGGTAGACGGCGTAGATCCAGCGCGTCCGCATCCGGCAAGCGGGCGTCGCCCTGTGGCGGTCCGAACAATGGCGCGTCCCAACTGGAGCCCTGATGATCGAGCAGCGCCGCCAGCGCAGGCGGCACCACGGCACGGATGCGTGCGGCGGCCAGTTCGGTCTGGTTGTCGCTGTCCTGCAGGTCCGCGTACATCGCAAGGCCGCTGAGGATGGAGTCCTCCAGCGTCCATGCGCGCGGTGTCTGGCGCAGCAGCAGATAGGGCCAGGGCCGTACGCGCAGTGCCGCCAGTCCTGCGTTGACGCCATCGGTATACGCTTGCAATGCGGCGCGCTGGCTGCCGGTGGCGATATCCAGGCTGGCCTGCACGCGCGCACGCAGACGGTGCACGCGGTTGCGCTTGTCCAGGTCCACGGCCTTGGCGCCAAACAGCTCGGACAACTCGCCGGCCGGTGCGCGGCGCATCAGGTCCATCTCGAAATAGCGTTCCTGCGCATGCACGTAGCCGAGCGCACGCATCGCATCGAGCTGGTTTGCTGCATCGATGGTGACCACGCCCAGCCGGTCGCGCTGCACGCTGACCGGCGCAGCCAGGCCGCCGAGCGCGCTGTCGCCGTCCAACTGCGGCAGGCTGCCGCGCATCAACAGATACAGCCCCAGGCTGGCCGCCAGGACCAGCAACACGATTCCCAGCAGCAGCCGGCCCAGCCATTTACGCATTGTCGGTTCCTTGGACCCCAGTGAAGTGTGGCCGGCGGACATGACCGTGGCGGGTCTGGCCGCAAGCGCAACTGAAAGTGATTCCGATTAGATCATTGCCCGGCGGCTTAGGGCACCATGCGCGCACTGCGTCGCTGGAGCACACCATGAAAGGCCATCCCGAAGTCGTCGATTACCTCAAGCAGCTGCTGCGCGGTGAATTGGCGGCCCGCGATCAATATTTCCTGCATTCGCGCCGGTACGAGGATCAGGGCCTGATGGCGCTGTATGAGCGCATCAACCATGAGATGGAAGAGGAAACCGAGCACGCCGACGCGCTGTTGCGGCGCATCCTGTTCCTGGAAGGCGACCCGGACATGCGCCCGGCCGAATTCACCCCCGGCAAGACCGTGGTCGAAATGCTCGAGCGCGACCTGGTTGTCGAGTACGAAGTGCGCGCTGCGCTCGCTGCCGGCATGAAGCTGTGCGAAGAGCATGGCGACTACGTCAGCCGCGACGTGTTGCTCAAGCAGTTGCAGGACACCGAAGAAGATCATGCGTGGTGGCTGGAGCAGCAGCTTGGCCTGATCAAGCGCATCGGGCTGGAGCTGTACCAGACCTCGAAGATCGACAAGGGCCACGTCGCCGGTTGAGTGGCGAGTAGCGTGGCAGACGCGGTGTGGCGCTCGGCGAGGCGGAGCGTTGCGCTGCCCATCAGGGAGCGCTGGGCAGGGCCGTTCTTCTTGCACAGCAGAGGCGCTGACCGGCTGGGGCAAGTTGCCTGGGTTGATCAGTACAGGGTCGTTTCGCGGGAGTGCCGTGCGGGCGCCGGGACGCAGGGCATCAACGATGGCGCGTAGCTGGCTTCGCGTGGCACGCGCCTGGGGCGACGCACTGGGCCCGAACGTCGGCAACCCGAGGTCGCTGCTGCATTAGCGCCAGCCAGTGCAGCGTCAGGCCCGGGACATGGGCCGCGCGTTACCCCGCCGGCACTCAGCAGCGTTGCAGGCGATAGACCGCAGTGGTCAGTGCAGTGACGCCCTCGGCGCGAAAACGTGGTTCCTGCTCGAGGATGTCGCGCTGTTCCAGCTGCTGCACCTGCCACTGCGCATCGAACAGCGCATGCACTTCGGCGGCATCCACCGCGAAGGGTGGGCCGGCTTTTTCGGCCTGCGGATAGTCCAGGGTGATCAGCAGCCCACCGCAACCGGCCGGCAGGCGCGCGTAGGTCGTGTGCAGATACTGCCGGCGCAGTTCGGCAGGCAATGCCACCAGTGCTGCACGGTCATACACCGCCATGCAATCGGCCAGCACGCTGCGATCGAGTGCGAACGCGTCGCCACAGATGATCTCGATGGGGCCGGCGATGAAATGCTCGCCGGCGCTGCTGGTGTGGCGCTGCGGCTGCAGGCCCGCTTCGGCGAAGAATTGCGTCACGGCCAGCGGCGACAGCTCCACGCCCAGGACACGATGGCCTTGCGCAGCCAGCCAGTGCATGTCCAGTGTCTTGCCGCACAGCGGTACCAGCACGCGTGCCGCATGTGGCAGCTGCAGTGCGGGCCAGTGCTTCTGCAGCAGCGGCATGACCTCGTCCTGATGAAAGCCTGTCTGTCCGTCGTGCCAGCGTTGCAGCCAGAAGTCTGTATCCATGGTCTCGTCGTGTTGGTGCAGCCCAGTGTGGTACCGCGCTTAAGATAAAACGCGCCAGTCTGCGCGGCGCGGCAGGGGGCTCAGTATTGCGGGTGATGGAGTTGGCTTTGCGGCCAGGCGCATCGATCAGATCGCCGGCTGCGTGGTTGCATGCTGGGAGGGGCCACAGAACTATGTTCGCTGCGTCAGTTCAGACGCTACAGCACTTGCCGGAATCAAATCGCGTGACGGGGTGATTCAACTGACTGGTAGACGCGCGATGAGCCGCAGTCCCTCTGCATCGGCGCAGGCCTGATCGTAATGAACCAGGCCACAAAAGTCCGTGTCGACCATGATGCCGTGACCAAGATAGTTCCAGCTCTCGTGGCCTTGAAGATGATCGGCTGTGTCCATGCAGGCAACGACAGTCCCGCGGTAGCGCGTGTCGATCTCGATCAGATCACCGGCTTTTGCTTCCTGGCCATCCGCGTACAGCATTGAACCTCCCAGCCAAGACAACGCAGTGCGGTGCGTGGGTGATCCGCGCCTTGGCGGGCTGAGGGCGACTGCAGGTCAGCCGCGCCGCCGCGCGCGGTGAGTGGATGCCGTTACTGCACTTCCAGCCCATCGACTTTTTGCCGCGCCTCAGCAGACCGCGGAGACCCCAGTGTCAGTCGCGCCGCCGCGCGCGATGAGTGGATGACCGTTACTGCACCTCCAGTCCATCCACCTTCTGCCGCGCCTCAGCAGCTTGAGGCGATAGCAATGCCAGTCGCGCCGCCGCGCGCCAGACGAGTGAATTACCGTCACTGCACCTCCAGTCCATCCACCTTCTGCCGCGCCTCAGCAGCTTGAGGCGATAGCAATGTCAGTCGCGCCGCCGCGCGCCAGACGAGTGAATCACCGTCACTGCACCTCCAGTCCATCCACCTTCTGCCGCGCCTCAGCAGCTTGAGGCGATAGCAATGCCAGTCGCGCCGCCGCGCGCCAGACGAGTGAATCACCGTCACTGCACCTCCAGTCCATCCACCTTCTGCCACCCTCTTGGCAACAACGACCCACGGCTCGCACGTGCGCCCACATACGTGTCCAGGTCCTTGAACGACAGGCTCATGGTGCGTGCGCCGCTGCGTACCAGCAGCGTGTTGCCCGGGGCGACCGCCACCACGGCCACCACCCGTTCGGTGCCGAGCTTGGCCTTGGGGATCTCGATGATCTTGTTGCCTTTGCCCTTGTCCAGCTCGGGCACGTCGGTTGCAGGCACCGCGAGCAGATTGCCGGCGCTGGTCACCGCGACGATGCGATCGGTTTGCGGGTTGCTGACCTGGGCCGGCGTCAGCACATGCGATCCGGTGGTCAGGTTGAGCATGGCCTTGCCGGCCTTGTTGCGGCCGGTGAGGTTTTCGAAACGGGTGACGAAGCCGTAGCCGTGCGAGGACGCCAGCACGAAGCGGGCGGCGTTGTCGGCACTGGCCATGACCTGGAACGCCGCGCCAGACGCCGGCGAGAACCGCCCGGTCAGCGGCTCGCCGTTACCGCGCGCCGAGGGCAGGGTGTGCACGGCGGTGGAATAGGCGCGGCCGTCCGAATCCAGGAACGCCACCTGGTGCGTGCTGCGGCTGCGGACCGCCGCCAGCAGGCCATCGCCATCGCGGTAGGACATGCCGGCCGGGTCGACTTCGTGCCCCTTGGCCGCGCGAACCCAGCCCTTTTGCGACAGCACCACGGTCATCGGTTCGCTGGCCACCATTTCGGTTTCGTCGATGGCTTGCGCGGCGCCGCGCTGCACCAGCGGCGAACGACGCGCATCGCCGAACTTCTTGGCGTCGGCAGTCAGTTCGTCCTTGATCAGCTTCTTCAACTTGGTCTTGCTTTCCAGGATCGCCATGATCTGCGCGCGTTCCTTGGCGAGCGCTTCCTGTTCGCCGCGGATCTTCATTTCTTCCAGGCGCGCCAGTTGGCGCAGCTTGGTTTCCAGAATGTATTCGGCCTGTTCTTCGCTCAGCGCGAAGCGCGAGATCAGCACCGGCTTGGGTTCGTCTTCGCTGCGGACGATGCGGATCACTTCGTCCAGGTTGAGGAAGGCGATCAACAAGCCTTCCAACAGGTGCAGGCGACGCTCGACCTTCTGCAGGCGGTGGTTGAGGCGGCGGGTCACCGTATCGCTGCGGAAGCTCAGCCATTCGCTCAGCAGGTGCTTGAGGTTCTTGACCTGCGGGCGGCCGTCCAGGCCGATCACGTTGAGGTTGACGCGGTAGCTGCGCTCAAGGTCGGTGGTGACGAACAAATGGCCCATCAACTGCTCGGCATCCACGCGGTTGGAGCGCGGCACCAGCACCACCCGCACCGGGCTGGTGTGGTCGGATTCGTCGCGGATGTCTTCCAGCCACGGCAGCTTCTTGGCACGCATCTGCTGGGCGATCTGCTCGATCACCTTGGACGGGGAGACCTGGTAGGGCAGCGCATCGATGACGATGTTGGCGTGCTCTTTCTTGTAGGTGGCGCGTGCGCGCACGCTGCCGTGACCGGTTTCGTAGATGTTCCGCAGGTCCGCAGCCGGCGTGATGATCTCGGCGGTGGTCGGGTAATCCGGGCCCAGAACGTGCTCGCACAGGTCGGCGACGCTGGCATCGGGATCATCGAGCAGCCGCAGCAATGCGCTGACGATCTCGTTGAGATTGTGCGGCGGCACGTCGGTGGCCATGCCCACCGCAATGCCGGTGGTGCCGTTGAGCAGCAGATGCGGCAGGCGTGCCGGCAACCAGGTGGGTTCTTCCAGGGTGCCGTCGAAGTTGGGCGCCCAGTCGGTCGTGCCCTGGCCAAGCTCGCCCAGCAGCACTTCGGCGATCGGGGTCAGCTTGGACTCGGTATAGCGCATCGCGGCGAACGACTTTGGGTCGTCGGTGGAGCCGAAGTTGCCCTGGCCTTCGATCAGCGGATAGCGGTAGGAGAACGGCTGCGCCATCAGCACCAGCGCCTCATAGCAGGCGCTGTCGCCGTGCGGGTGGTACTTACCGATCACATCGCCCACGGTACGCGCGGATTTCTTCGGCTTGGCGGCGGCATTCAGGCCCAGCTCGCTCATCGCGTAGACGATGCGGCGCTGCACCGGCTTCAGGCCGTCGCCCAGGAACGGCAGGGCGCGGTCGAGCACCACGTACATCGAGTAGTCGAGATAGGCGCGTTCGGCGTACTCGCGCAGCGGCAGCTGTTCGAAGCCGTGGAAGGTGGGGCGGGTCAGATCGGTCATGTAAAGCCAGGTCCTGCGTGAAGAGGAACCCACGCCGGGGCGCGGGCTCGAAGAGCGCCGATTATCCGGATGCGGCGGGGGATGCCAAGCCGCGCGCATGCGAGCCGGCCAGATAACGGGCGGGCGGGGCGCCGAAATGGCGGTGGAACACGCTGACGAAGGCGCTGGGGCTGCTGTAGCCAAGCTGGTCGGCCACCTGCGCCACCGCATGGCCCTGGCTGAGCCGCCGTAGGCCTTCGGTCAGGCGGGCCTGCTGCCGCCACTGCGCAAAGCTCAGGCCGGTCTCGTCGCGAAAATGCCGGCTCAAGCTGCGCGGCGACAATCCGCCCCAGTCGGCCCAGGCGTCCAGCGGGCGCGGGTCGGCGGGCGTGTTGAGCAACTGGCGGGCGATCCGCAGCAGCCGGCGGTCG
Source organism: Xanthomonas phaseoli pv. dieffenbachiae (assembly GCF_008639345.1). Lineage (NCBI taxonomy): Bacteria > Pseudomonadati > Pseudomonadota > Gammaproteobacteria > Lysobacterales > Lysobacteraceae > Xanthomonas > Xanthomonas phaseoli. The sequence continues at coordinate 1,541,112 of NZ_CP041380.1, forward strand.
GCGGGCATCGGCAGGTGCAGGTGGTCGATCTGCACCTGGCATAGCTCGTCCAGCAGCACCGCAGCCAGGCGTTGCTGGGCGGTATCCAGTGGCTGATCCAGCGGCCAGCTGGCGGCCCGCATGATGGCCTCGCGGGCCAGACCGGTCAGTCGGATCACCCCGCCTTGCGCAGGCAGGGCGGCGCAGGCATCCGGTCGCACAACCACGCCCCAGCCGCGCATCTGCCCGGCCAGCTCCACGGTGTGCTGCTGCCCGGGCGGCAGCCAGCCGGCGCAACCCGGTGGCAGCGACAAGGCGCCTTGTTCGGTATGCACGGTGAGCACGCCATGTTCCACATACATCAGCTGGCCGCGGACATGCGCGTGCCAGGCGGTTTCCGGCGCCCACACCTCGCGCAGTTCGGCCAGGAACGCGATCAGCACGGGCCCATCGGCCTTTTCGAAACTGGCGCGTATGCCGGGCGGCAATGCGTCGATCTGGGTTGGCGGGTTTTCGATACTCATTGGCCGAATTGTATTACCGAGCCAGCGCGCACGCCGCGTAAGGTGGCGATCCTTGCGTGCGGTTTAATCCCTGGCGGGATAATTGCGTTGACAAATATATTTTTCGGAACAAAATGTGCCGCATGAATGTTTCGTCTTCCGCCGCGCCGTCGTTCGGCCTGTTGCTGCGTCAGGTGCGCGATGCGCTGATGCGCCAGCTCGATGCCGAGATGAAGGGCGAACTGCCCGATTTCGGCTTCAGCCATTACGTAGGCCTGAAGATCTTGGCGGTGCGCTCGCCGTGCACGGCCAACGAACTGGCGCTGGCGCTGGACCAGACCCCGAGCGCGGTGACCCGCCTGCTCGACAAGCTCGAAGCGCTGGGCGCGGTGCGGCGTGAGCCGCATGCGCAGGACCGGCGCGCGCTGCAGATCGTCATGACCGAGCAGGGCGTGGCGCTCTGGGAGCGGCTGCGCCTGCGCGGCGAACGCGCCATCGAGCACGGCCTGCGCGACCTGTCCGCGGCCGAGCGCGAACTTCTCACCTCACTTCTTATCCGTGTCCGCGATGCACTCAACTCATGAACGCTGCTAGTTCCCCGACCCAGATGCTGCGCCCGCGCTCGATGCGCCTGGCGCAGCCGCTCGTTATCACCGCCCTGGCACTGGCGTTGGCCGCCTGCGCCAGCAGCCGTGGCCTGAATCCGCAGGGCGCCGTGCTGGATCCCGGCACGCTGCATGCAGAGCGCACCCTGGCGCAGCAAACCGCGCTGAGTCCGGCCGCGTGGCCGGCCAGCGACTGGTGGCGCGCGCTGGGCGATGCGCAGCTGGACGCGCTGATCGCCGAAGGCCTGCAGCACAGCCCCAGCCTCGCTGCGGCGGATGCGCGCCTGCAGCAGGCGCAGGCGCGTATCGGCAGTGCACAGGCCGAACGCGGCCCCAGCCTCTCGGTGTCCGGCGGCTACACCGGCCTGCAACTGCCTGAATCCATGGTCGGCGAAGAGCTCGGCGGCAGCTACGGCGGCAGCGCGCAGGTCGTGCTGGATTTCCGCTACGGCATCGATCTGTGGGGTGGCAAGCGCAGCGCGTGGGAAGCGGCAGTGGACCAGGCGCATGCGGCCGAAGTGGATGCGCAGGCGGCACGATTGAACCTGTCGTCGGCGATTGCCGAAGGCTATGCGCAGCTCGCGTACGCGTGGAGCCTGCACGACCTGGCCAACGACGAATTGAGCCGTGCGCAGAAGACCCTGGAGCTGACCCGGCAACGCCGCAGCGCCGGCATCGACAGCGAATTGCAGGTGCGCCAGGCGCAAGCGCGGGTGCCGGCCGCGCAACAGCAGCTGCAATCGGCGCAGCAGCAGATCGACGAAGCCCGCACCGCATTGGCAGCCTTGCTCGGGCAGGGCCCGGATCGCGGTCTGGACATCGCCCGTCCTGCACTCGCTGCGGGCATCGCCACGCAGTTGCCGAGCATGCTGCCGGCCGACCTGCTGGGTCGTCGCCCGGACGTGGTGGCGGCGCGTTGGCGCGTGGAGGCGGCCGACAAGGACATCGCAGTCGCCAAGACCCGCTTCTATCCCAGCCTCAACCTCACCGCATTGGGCGGTGTGATCAATCCGGATGTGGGCAAGCTGCTGGAAAGCGGCTCGGTGTTCGGTCTGGTTGCGCCGGCGCTCAGCCTGCCGATCTTCGACGGCGGCAAGCTGCGCGCCAACCTGGCCGGCAGCGATGCGCAATACGACCTGGCCGTGGCTGACTACAACCAGAAAGTGATCGCGGCGCTGCGCGAAGTGGCCGACCAGGTCACCGCCGTGCGTTCGCTGGAGCAACGCGCACAAGCGCAGAACGATGCCGTGCAGACCGCCACGGCCGCCTTCGAGCTGGCCCAGCAGCGTTACCGCGCCGGCATCGGCAGCTATCTGGAAGTGCTCAGCGTGCAAGAGCAGTTGCTCGTCGCACGCCAACGTATGGCCGGGCTGCAGTCGCAACAACTTCTGGCCTCGGTGAGGTTGCAGCGTGCGCTGGGCGGCGGATTCACGCCGCAGCCCTCACGCGACACCGCCCACACCGCGCCCACTTCCGCACAACCGAATTCCTGAGACATCGACGATGAGCCAGACGACTTCAACTTCTCCTCAACCCGCACCGGCTGCGCCCAGCAAGCGCCGCGCTGCGCTGCGTATCGTGGCCATCGTGGTGATCCTGGCGATCATCGGCCTGGTGGTGTGGTACTTGCTGGTCGGCCGTTGGCACGAAGACACCGACGACGCGTATGTGCAGGGCAACCAGGTGCAGATCACCCCGATGGTGGGCGGTACCGTGGTCAGCATCGGCGCCGAAGACGGCATGCGTGTGGAGCGCGGCCAGTTGCTGGTGCAGCTGGATCCGGCCGATACCGAGGTCGCCTTGCAGCAGGCCGAAGCCAACCTGGCCAAGACCGTGCGTCAGGTGCGCGGTCTGTATCGCACCGTGGAAGGTGCGCAAGCCGAGTTGTCCGCACGCGAAGTCACGCTGCGCAGTGCGCGCTCGGACTTTGCACGGCGCAAGGACCTGGCCGCCACTGGCGCCATCTCCAATGAAGAACTGGCGCATGCCCGCGACGAACTGGCCGCCGCCGAAGCGGCCGTGAGCGGCTCGCGCGAGAGCTTGGAGCGTAACCGTGCATTGGTGGACGACAGTGCGGTGGCCAACCAGCCGGACGTGCAGACCGCCGCCGCACAACTGCGTCAGGCGTATTTGAATCATGCGCGCACCGGCGTGGTGGCGCCGGTGTCCGGGTATGTCGCACGGCGCTCGGCGCAGGTTGGTCAGCGTGTGCAGCCGGGCAGTGTGTTGATGGCGGTGGTGCCGCTGGAGCAGGTGTGGGTGGAAGCTAATTTCAAGGAAACCCAGCTCAAGCACATGCGCCTGGGCCAGGAGGTGGAACTGCATTCTGATCTGTACGGCGGTGGCGTGGATTACACCGGTCGCATCGAGAGCCTTGGCCTGGGGACCGGCAGCGCGTTCTCGCTGTTGCCGGCGCAGAACGCCAGCGGCAACTGGATCAAGATCGTGCAGCGCGTGCCGGTCCGCATTGCAGTGGATGCCAAGCAGCTGGCCAGCAATCCGCTGCGGATTGGCCTGTCGATGAAGGTCGATGTGAACCTGCACGATCAGCAGGGCAGCGTGCTGCCGACCAAGGTCGCCAACGGCGCGGTATTTTCCACTGACGTGTATGCGCAGCAGCTCAAGGCTGCCGACGCCGACATCCAACGCATCATCCAGGACAACCTGCCCTCGCAGGCTGCCAGCAAGGCGGGCTAAGCCACCATGTCTTCGCAAGCTCCCACCGCGCCCGGCGGCCCGGCGGCACCGGCGCCGGCCGCCGGATTTCGCCCGGCCAGCGTGGCGTTGTGCACCGTGGGCCTGGCCATGGCCTCGTTCATGCAGGTGCTGGACACCACCATCGCCAACGTCTCGCTGCCGACCATCGCCGGCAACCTCGGCGCCAGCTCGCAGCAGGCCACCTGGGTGATCACCTCGTTCGCGGTCAGTACTGCCATTGCGCTGCCGCTGACCGGTTGGTTGAGTCGCCGGTTTGGCGAAACCAAGTTGTTCGTGTGGTCCACGCTGGCGTTCACCATCGCCTCGCTGCTGTGCGGTCTTGCGCAGAGCATGGGGATGCTGGTGGTGGCGCGCGCGCTGCAAGGATTTGTTGCCGGCCCGATGTATCCCATCACCCAGAGTCTGCTAGTGTCGATCTATCCGCGCGAAAAACGCGGGCAGGCGCTGGCGTTGCTGGCGATGATTACCGTGGTGGCGCCGATCGCCGGGCCGATTCTCGGCGGTTGGATCACCGACAACTACAGCTGGGAATGGATCTTCCTGATCAACGTGCCGTTGGGCATCATCGCCAGCAGCATCGTCGGTTCGCAGTTGCGGCATCGTCCCGAACAGCTCGAAAAGCCGCGCATGGATTACATCGGCCTGATCCTGCTGGTGGTTGGCGTGGGCGCACTGCAGCTGGTGCTGGATCTGGGCAATGACGAAGACTGGTTCTCTTCGGACAAGATCGTTGTGCTGGCCTGCATCGCGGCAGTGGCGTTGGTGGTGTTCGTGATCTGGGAGTTGACGGACAAGGATCCCATCGTCGATCTCAAGTTGTTCCGGCATCGCAATTTCCGCGCCGGTACCTTGGCGATGGTGGTGGCGTATGCGGCGTTCTTCAGCGTGAGCCTGCTGATCCCGCAATGGCTGCAGCGCGATATGGGCTATACCGCGATCTGGGCCGGCCTTGCCACCGCGCCGATCGGCATCCTGCCGGTGCTGATGACGCCGTTCGTAGGCAAATACGCGCTGCGCTTCGACCTGCGCATGCTGGCCACCATCGCCTTTATCTTCATGTCGTTCACCAGCTTCTTCCGCTCCAATTTCAACCTGCAGGTGGACTTCGGCCATGTGGCCACGATCCAGTTGGTGATGGGCGTGGGCGTGGCGTTGTTCTTCATGCCGGTGTTGCAGATCCTGTTGTCGGATCTGGATGGCCGCGAGATCGCGGCTGGTTCGGGCCTGGCCACCTTCCTGCGCACGCTGGGCGGTAGCTTTGCCGCATCGTTGACCACGTATCTGTGGGCACGCCGTACCCAGGTGCACCACGCGCACATTACCGAGCACATTTCGGTGTACACGCCCGGCATGCAGGAGCAGGTGACCGCGATGGGGCAGGGCGACCTGCAACGCGGTGCGGCATCGCTCAATAACATGATCAACCACCAGGCCTCGCAGATGGGTTTCAACGACATCTTCTATCTGCTTGGATGGACGTTCCTGGCGATCATCTTCTTCCTGTGGCTGGCAAAACCGCCGTTCGGTGCCGGGGCCGGAAGTGCGGCGGCAGCTGGCGGGCACTGAGCCCACTATCCAGGGCGTTACGGCATCGTCGGTCAGGCGGTGTCGTGGTGTACAGCGGCAAGGGGCTCTTTCGCGGCGTCGAGCGGCTTGCCGATCTGGACACCAAGCAGCCGGTGACGCCAGCGCAACGCGTTGCTGCGTTTTCGGTGAGCAAGCGGTTCGACAGTACGCTGTCTTTCCACACGTATCGACGAACCGGCCACACCGCTGCACTCACCGGCCGATGGCGACATGCGGGCATGTGCCAATGCACGATGCACCGAAGACGCCGCGGCTGCCGATCCAACTTGAGCGGGTCGTCAATACGGCCGGATCCAATATTGATTGGCCGCGTGAGGCCGCTTTCAGGCGCGCGCGATGGGCCGCTTGCGCAGGTGAGGTGCCAGGCGCTCTCGCAAGGGTTGGGGTAGCATGCGTCGCTGCCAAGCGCGGCTCTGTTTTTTCGAGAGGGCCACGCGCGGCGTCGTGCGCGGGCATGCGGTCTGCGTTTTTCATCACACAAGGAAGCTTCGATGATGTTTCGATCCTCATGGCGTCGCGTCTGTGCGACGGCATTGCTCATCCCACTTCTTGCCCTCGCTGCCGTTGTGCAGACGCAGGCTGCGGCCGTACGTCCGGAGGTGGCCAAGCAGGCCAAGGCGTATAGCTCAAACGATGGCGTCAAGGTGTCGACCTTGCGCTACGGCCCGCGCGAAAAAAATCAGGCGCTGGTGGAGGTAACCGGTGCCGACAGCGAGATCGACGACAAGATCCTGCTGGCAACAACGGCCGCTACGCAAAAGGACACCCGCTACACGGTTCAGCTGAAAGGCCGTCCGTACGTGCTGCTGATCCTCGACGAAGGTGGTGGCGAGTTGTACCTGCCAGGTGCGGCGAAGCCGGCGCGTGTCGGCTATGACGCCGGTGTCTCGGAGCAGATCAATCCCGAGCATTATCTGACCGATTATCTTGAGCAGATGGCCGGCAGCAACTAGGCAACGCAACGCGCTGCAGGCCTGCGTGGCCAGGTCTGCAGCACGGTCCGGTTTCAAAACTCGGCAACATTGCCGCTTCGTCCGGTGCAGTTGCACATCAGGGGTTTGCGATCATGGCAGGGGCGTCGTTCGTCAGATCATTGCAGTGCCTAGCGGTGCTTCTCGCACCGGTGCTTGCGTTGCCTGCCTTGGCCACACCCACATTGCAGTGCCCGGCAGCCTTGCACATCACCGATGGCACCTTGCAGAGCCCGGACCTGCCGTTGGGCGCGCAGCTCGGCGTCGATCCGCACCAGGCGCTGCGGTTATCGTCGATTGGCGTGTATTCGGGCCACCCCCGCGAGCGTGCCGCCCTGGTGCCGCGCAACGCGGAAGCAGCGCAGCCGCGTGGCTTGGCGCACTGGGTCTGGCGTTTCGATGATGCAGACCCGCACGGCATCTATGTGGTTTGCGCGTACGGTGAGGCAGTGCAGGTGTCCCTGCGCATCAGCGATACCGCACGCATCTGCACAGGCACCTTGCGCAGCGACCCCATGCCCGAAGCCGAGCGGAGTGCATCCTTCGACTGCCAGTAGCGCGCCCGACCGGATAGTTGAGCAGGCGGGGGCGTACTGTCGACCAGCGCATCGCGCTGCCTGTCTTGCACATCGCCCAAACGCAGAAAACCCCGCCGAAGCGAGGTTTTTTACGATCTACCGTGAGTCGTGGTGCCCAGGAGAGGACTCGAACCTCCACGAAGTTGCCCCCGCTAGCACCTGAAGCTAGTGCGTCTACCAATTCCGCCACCTGGGCGACTCAGGGAGCGAATTGTGCAAGCTGGGCGCGAAGCTGTCAACGCACCCGGCACATTTTTTTTGTCGCCCCGTACGCGGCACGGCAACCGAACCGGCCCGATGCCGGCGCACGTGGCGCATGCATTGCTGCATGCGCCACGTGCGCTCACGGCAACTGTGCCGCCTGCAGCGTGACCTGGGCAGTTTGCACCGGCTCGCTCGCCGAGCGCGCCAGCTGCACGTGGTACGTGCCCGCGGCAATCGTCCAGCGACGTGCCTTGGCATCGAAATCGGCCAAGGTCCTGGGCTCTGCGACGACCTGCACGCTGCGTTTTTCGCCAGGCTTTAGCGTGAGTTTCTGCCAGCCGATCAGGCGCAGCGGGGTGGCGTGGCCGTCGGGCAGGGTGATGTAGAGCTGCGGCACGGCGGCGCCTTCGCGCGGGCCGGTGTTTTCCACCTCGAAGCTGGCGGTGAGCTGGCTGCCGCGTGCCTCCACCTGCAGCCCGCCCATGCGGAACTGCGTGTACGACAGGCCATGGCCGAACGGGTAGCGTGGTGTCAGCTTGCGCGCGGCGAACCACTTGTAGCCGACGTTGGCGCCTTCGATGGCGTAGTCGATGGTGTCTTCGCCCGGCTTGGCCGGCTTGAAGCCCAGCCCCGGAATCGACGGACGCGGCAGCTGCGATTCGTCCACCGGCCAGGTCACCGGCAGGTGGCCGGAAGGATTCACCGCGCCGGTCAGCAGGTTGGCGATCGCCTCACCGCCACCGATGCCCGGATACCACGCCTGCAACACCGCCGGCACGCGTTCGGCCCACGGCATGCGCACCGGTCCGTTGGTTTCCAGCACCACGGCGGTCTTCGGGTTGGCTTTGGCCACCGCGTCGATCAACGCGTCCTGGTTGTCGGGCAAGCGCATGTCCGGCAGATCCACCGATTCGGCCGCCCACTGGGTGGCGAACACGATCGCCACATCGGCGGCCTTGGCGACGCGTGCGGCCGCATTGCGGTCCTTGCCGTCCACGTAATCGATCTGCACGTTCGGCAATGCCGCACGCAGTGCCTGCAGCGGCGAGGACGGATGGATGATCACCGGGCCGGGCCAGGTGGTCGGCGTGATGCCCGGTACCGCGTTGCCGCCGTTGATGGTGTAGTCCACGCGCGAGGAGCCGCCGCCGGACATCACGCCCTTGTCGGCGTAGCCGCCGATCACGGCAATGCGACGCACGTCTTTGGACAACGGCAATGTGGCCTGCTCGTTACGCAGCAACACGCTGCCTTCTTCGGCCACATGTTGCGCAGCCAACAGACCGGCCTTGCCGTCGATGGACTGACGCTGAGTGGGGTGATCGAAAGCGCCATGTGCGAACAGGCTACGCAACACGCGCCTGACCATGTCGTCCAAGCGCGCGCGCGGCACCACGCCGGCAGACACCGCCATGCGCAACGGGGTATCGAAAAACACCGCCGCGTCGAACACTTCGCCGGCCGATTGTTGATCCAGCCCGGCCAATGCCGCCTTGGAACCGCTATGCACGCCGCCCCAATCGGACATCACGTAACCGGGGTATTTCCATTCCTGCTTGAGCACCTGGTTGAGCAGGTAATCGTGCTCGCAACCATAGATGCCGTTGATCTTGTTGTACGAACACATCACCGAGGCCGGGTCGCCGATCTTCAGTGCAATCTCGAAGGCCAGCAGGTCCGATTCGTGCATCGCCTGCTCGCCGATCTGCGCGCTATGAAAGTTGCGCCTTGTTTCCATATCGTTGAGTGCGAAGTGCTTCATCGTGGACAGCACATGTTCGCTTTGCACGCCGCGAATCGATTCGCCGACCATGGTGCCGGCCAGCAACGGGTCTTCACCGGCGTATTCGAAGTTGCGCCCATTACGCGGGTCGCGCTGAAGGTTGACGCTGCCGGCGAGCAACACGTTGAAGCCCTGCTGCCAGGATTCGCGGCCCATGGTCTTGCCGCCGGTATACGCCAGTTGCCGGTTCCAGCTCGATGCGGTCGACGGCCCCGAGGGCATCGCGGTGGCGTAGTCGCCCTTGCGGATGCCGCCGGGGTTGGTCACGCCGACGCCGGCATCGGCCAGTTGCTGGGCGGGAATGCCCAGGCGCGCAATACCGGGAACGTAGCCGGCCGAACCGAGCGCGCCTTCGGGCTTGGGAATCTTGTCGGTGCCCAGGCCGAAATAGCTGCGCAGCATCTGGAATTTTTCATCCTCGCTCATCTGCGCCAGCAGGCGGTCGGCGCGCTGGTCCGGGGTCAATGCAGTGTCCATCCACGGCTGCGAAGATGGCGCGCCTTGCGCAACGGCCAGCGGCGCGGCCAGGGCGCTGCCCAAGCCCATCACGACCGCCAGGACCAGGGGCCGTGGACGGTGATGACGGGATGTAAACGGTTTCATATCGAGCTGTGGCACGGGATATCCTTGTGGTACTGGGTCAAAACACATACGAGGGGCACCGAGGTGCCCAAATCGGAAAGGCGCGGTGATGCCGCGCCGACGCGTGCAGAATCCGCAGGCGGTTAGAAGTCGGTCTGCGCGGTGCGCAGGATCGGGTAGAGCTGGTAGCGCTCATCCCACGATGCGTGGCGCTTGGCAAAGAATTCCAGCCGCGCCTGCGGGTTGTTGGAAAAGTCCGGATCGCTGGCGATGCGCTGTTCGAACTGCGCCTTCAACGCGGCATCGTTGGCGAGCATGTCGCGCGCGACGTCTTCGGCGACGTAGGCTTCCATGTATTCCTTGCGCTCGAACGCGGTATTGAAAAAGCCCCACTGCAGCAGCGAATCCGGCGCCTGCGGTTCCAGGATCGCCATCACCAGGCGCGCCTTGGATTGGGCGATCGGCACGAACAGCGAGCCAGCCGGCACATCGCGGCTTTCATCGCGCCATTGCCCGCTGAGTTCGACTGTCTGATGGCTTTCGTTGGAGCGTGCCGCGAACTTGACCGCGTCGGCGCGGAAGGTTTGCACCGGCCGCTGCGCCGCATTGCCGATGGTCGTGAACTGGATGCCATGCAGGCGCAGTTTTTCGCCCACCAAGGCTGCTTGCGCAGCCGGGACCAGGTAGCCGCCGCGCGGCGCATCCACCACCACATCGGGCTTGATCTGGTCGCGCAGCGGCACCTTCCAGACTTGGGGCTTGCTTTCGTCGTAGCGCGTCATCAGCGCGCCGGAAATCGGCGACGGTGTGCGCGTATACGCGTAGCCACGAAACGCCACGGTGCGTGCGTCTGGGCCCGCAGCGAAGCTCAACGGTTCGGTCGTGCCGGCCAAGCGCGTGGCGCGCTGATCGGCCGCCAGTGCATCGGCGCGCCACTGGGTGCCATGGCGTGCGGCCTGCTGCAACACCGAGACGATGGCGTTGCGGGTGATCCGCACGCGCGTGGGGTAATCCTTCCACGAATGCGTTTCTACCAACATGCCGAAGCGGTTGCGTAGCAGGAAATAGCCATGCGAAAAGCGTGGCGGCGACACATCATCGGCAAAGCCGGAACTGGGGTCGTCTTCGTGCACGAAGGACGGGTAGTACGGCAGCGGCAACGAGCCCTGTCTCTTCAAATCGGCAAGCACTGCGTCGCGCCAGCGTGTGCCATCGCGCTGCAAGCTCGCATCGCCGGCATGCGCCGGTTCCACCTGCACCGAGACGTCGTGCTCGAACTTGGCGCCGTCGGTGACGTGCAGGTCTACATACATCAGCGGGTCCCATTGCTGCACCAGTTGCAGCATGGCCTGCATTTCCGGCGCGTCAGCCTTGACGTAATCGCGGTTGAGATTGAGGTTCTGCGCGGTGGTGCGCCAGCCCATCTGCTCGGGGCCGCGCTGGTTGGGGCGGTTCCAGGCACCGAAGCGCTCATGCCCATCGACGTTGAATACCGGCACGAACACCCACACCAACTTGTCCAGCACGCCGTGGCCGGCCTTGCCGTCGAGCAACTCGCGCAGAGCAAGAAAGCCCGCATCCTTGCCATCGATCTCGCCGGCATGGATGCCGCCCTGGACCAAGACCACCGGCAGCTTGCGTTGCGCTGCCGATTGCGCGTCGAGCGCGCCGCTGGTGGAGGCGATCAAGGCCTTCATCGGCCTGCCCTCGGGCGTGGTACCGAACTGGATGCAACGCACCGCCTGCGGGTAGCGCTGCGCAAATGCATCGCACAGTGCAATGACTTCGTCGTAGCGGCCGGTCTGGATGAAACCGCTGCGCTCTGCCTGGGTAGTCAGCGGCGCGGCAGCCAGTGCGGCGGGGGCGGAAGTCAGCAGTAACAGGCTCAGGGCCAGGCGAGTGAAGCGGGGCATCCAGCGGTCCAGTGTTCCAGGAAAACGTTTGCAATGTAGCCGAGCCGGTGTGCAAGGCCAATCTGCACTGCGTCATGGTCCTGCTGTGACCGGTGCCAAGCGCGGGCTTCACCTGCACGCGTGGCGGCTTTCCGTTGACCGGGTGGGCGACATTCGAGGTAGACGCAGGCAATGCGGCTGCCGTGCGACGTTTGGCGCCATGGTGTTTTCGGCCGACCTGGACGACACCGGTCGCGCCAAGGTGAGGTCCGCCAGCCGCGTCCGCCCAGCGCCTGCGTCCGGCATGTTCGGGCGGCAATGGCGGCCGGCGGTCGGGCGCCGGTACGATAGGGCCTGTTTTCAGCATGACCGGACTGCCTTTGACCACCTCCATCTCGCCAGGCGCTTCTGCCGGCGCGCGGCTGCCGCGCCAGATTCCTTTCATCATCGGCAACGAGGCCTGCGAGCGTTTCAGCTTCTACGGCATGCGCAACATCCTGGTGCAGTTCCTGATCACCTCGCTGTTGCTGCAGGAAATCAGCGGGCCGGGGCGCGAAGCCGAGGCCAAGCACATCCTGCACAGTTTCATGATCGGGGTGTATTTCTTCCCGTTGCTGGGCGGTTGGCTGGCCGACCGCTTTTTCGGCAAGTACAACACCATCCTGTGGTTCAGCCTGGTGTATTGCGCCGGGCACGCCTGCCTTGCGCTGTTTGAAGGCAGCCGCGACGGGTTTTTTCTGGGTCTGGGCCTGATCGCGCTGGGCGCAGGTGGCATCAAGCCGCTGGTGGCCTCGTTCATGGGCGATCAGTTCGACCAGTCCAACAAGCACCTGGCCAAGGTGGTGTTCGACGCCTTCTACTGGATCATCAACTTCGGCTCGCTGTTCGCCTCGCTGCTGATTCCGCTGGCGCTGAAGAATCTTGGCCCGGCCTGGGCATTCGGCATCCCGGGCATCCTGATGTTCGTGGCCACGCTGGTGTTCTGGCTTGGGCGCAAGCGCTATGTCTTGGTGCCGCTGCCGCCGAAGGACCCGCATGGGTTCGGCGCGGTGGTGCGTACGGCGTTATTGACGCACGTGCCCGGGCAGGGGCGTCCGGGCCTGATGCTGGCGGTCGTCTCGGTGTTGCTGGCGCTGGCCGGCTTCGCGCTGGTCGAGCAATTGGGCATCGTGGTGTGCCTGTGCATTGCGCTGGTGCTGTTGCTGGCCGGGATCGGCGGCGGGACCTGGTGGCAGCTGGAACGCGCGCGGGGCACCCATCCGGATGTTGCGGTGGAAGGCGTGCGTGCGCTGTTGCGGGTGTTGGTGATCTTCGCGCTGGTGACGCCGTTCTTTTCGTTGTTCGACCAGAAGGCCTCGACCTGGGTGCTGCAGGGGCGCGAGATGACCATGCCGGCCTGGTTCACCGCCTCGCAGATGCAGGCGCTCAATCCGCTGCTGGTGATGCTGCTGATCCCCTTCAACAACCTGGTGCTGTACCCGCTGCTGCGACGTGGCGGCTGGGAGCCCACCCCGTTACGCCGCATGACCAGCGGCATCGCCTTCAGTGGCGTGGCCTGGATTGCGGTAGGCGCGATCCAGATGGTGATGGACGGTGGCGAGCCGATGCACATCGCCTGGCAGATCCTGCCGTACGCACTGCTCACCTTCGGCGAGGTGCTGGTGTCGGCCACCGGTATCGAGTTCGCCTACAGCCAGGCGCCGCCGTCGATGAAGGGGGTGGTGATGAGTTTCTGGTATCTCACCACCACCGTCGGCAATCTATGGGTGCTGCTGTCGAACCTGGCGGTGCGCAACGCGACGGTGACTGCGCATATCGCCGATACTGGGCTCAGCGAAGCGGCCTTCTTGATGTTCTTCTTCGCGGCCTTCGCGTTCCTGGCGGCACTTGCCTTCGGCTTGTACGCACGCCGGTATCGCATGGTCGACAATTACCGTACTGCCTGAGGTCTGCATGATTACCCTGATCCTGATCGCCATCACCGGCATCGTCTCGTGGATGGCGTTCAACAACCGCAAGTTGAGCGACAGGCTGATCTTGTGGCCGCCGGCGGTGGACAAGCACAAGCAATACGACCGCCTGGTGACCTATGGCTTCATCCATGCCGACCTGGGGCACCTGATCTTCAACATGATCACGCTGTTCTTCTTCGGCCGGGTGATCGAGAACGTGATGGCCCAGCTTACCGGCAGTGTGCTGACCTATCCGTTGTTCTATCTGGCCGCACTGGTGGTCTCGATCCTACCCAGCTACCTGAAGAACCAGAAGAATCCGAATTACCTCAGTCTGGGCGCATCCGGTGCGGTGTCGGCGGTGCTGTTTGCCTTCATCCTGCTGCAACCATGGACGATCATCCTGGTGCTGTTCATTCCGGCCCCGGCGATTCTGTATGCGGTGTTCTATGTGGGCTACAGCCTGTGGATGGACCGCCGCGGCGGCGATCGCATCAACCACAGCGCGCATCTGGCCGGCGCCGCGTTCGGCGTGATGTTCATGCTGATCATGGAACCGCGCGTGTGGCAGGTGTTTCTGGAGCAGCTGTCCAACCCGCGCTTCGGCTGAGCGCGATACGCGGCGGTTACGCTGCCAAGCTCAATGCACAGGACGCTGTCGCAGGTAGGAAGTGACGTTTGATTGCGCGCAGCGCGTCCCTTCTGCACGCCGAACGCGTGATTGCAGGTCGCGCGACGGGATGCCCAACGACTGCTGGGGTGTACGGACTGGCCCGTTGCGGGAAGCGGGTGAGAACCCGGTTTGGTAAGGCCCAGCCATGTCCTGCCGCGCAGTCGCACGGTCTCGACAGACGTGTTAGATGCGATCAACGACTGCACAGCGGATGAGACCGCTGTGCAGCGATGCGCCAGCTCAGGCCGCGTTGCGTTCCTGGTCGGCGCTGGATGCCACGCCGTACGCCTGCTGCAGGCGCTTGTACACCGTATCGTTGAGCTGCGTGAAATCCGGATTGTGGGTGTCGCCCTTGAGGGCGAACTGGAACAGGCCCTCCAGCAACGAGCTGTCGCTGTCTGCGCTGTGTCCTGCCGAATCGTTGTTCATGCGGTGGCTCCCTCGTAGGTAAGACGAAGACGTCGCTGCTACCGCACACCGGTTGCCGCGATTGCCTTCGGGTCAGCTATCGGCGCTGCCCGGACGAACTTGAGGGCGCGTTGCGCAAGCTGGGCAGCCGATCACAGCAGCGATTCACTTTCACGCAGGCGCGGCATCGCGCTGGTCACACTGACCACCACTTCTTGCTGGCGCAGAACTTGAGAGAGGCGTCGACAGTGCACGCAGAACACGATCCGGACCGGCAGCGTTTCAACATAGACACCGATGGACATCGCGCCGAGCTCGCCTATCGGCGCGAGGGTGAGATCATGACCATCACGCACACGCAGGTGCCGGAGGCGGTCAGCGGACGCGGAATTGCCGCGGCATTGGTCGAGGACGCTTTGACATTCGCGCGGCAACACGATTTGAAGGTGGTTGCGGCGTGCAGCTATGCCGATACATACGTGCGTCGACATCCGCAGTATCACGATTTGCTGGCCTGACCAGCAGCGGGTCTTTTCGTAACACAAGTCATATCAGGGGAGCAGGTGGTAATGGGGCGGTTGCTTGGAGTCAAGGCAGTGCAGGGCTTGCTGGTGCTGGCCGTGTTGGCGGGATGTACGCAGCGCGCACCGACAACGGCAGAGCCAAGCGCGCCGGCCGCCGATGCGGCGCCCGCGGCGGCAGCGCCTGCAGAGCCGACCGTCGTACAGAGCGGCCCGCTGGAAGATGTGATCGAACATGCGCCGGCTTACATGGTGGGCATCAGCTATCCGCGCGGGCTGGATGCATATCCGGAACTCACTGCGCTCATTCGCGGTTATGCCCAGGATGCGCGTGCCGAACTGATGCAGGCAGTCTCGGGTCTGGGCAACGACAAGCCGCCCGCGCCGTATGAGCTGTCGCTGGCCTTCGAAACCGTGTTGCAGACCCCGGAACTGATCGTGATTTCCGCCGACGGCAGCAGGTACACCGGTGGTGCGCACGGCGAGCCGCTGGTGGCGCGCTTCGTCTGGTTGGTCAAGGAGCGCAAGCAATTGACCGCGCAGGCGCTGATTCCGGATCCGGCAGGCTGGGAAAAGATCGGCCGCGAGGTCGCGGCGCAATTGCATGCAGCAGCGACCCAGCGTGTCCAGGCCGATCGCGTGCCGGTAGAAGAGCAGGCTGAGCAGGTAGCGTCGGCCGACCGCATGATTGCCGAAGGCACCGCCGCGCAGGTGGAAAATTTTGCGCAGTTCGTCCCGGTGTTGAATGCAACTGGGCAGATCACTGCCGTGCGCTTTGTGTTTCCGCCCTATCAGGTGGGTCCCTACTCGGATGGCACGCAGATGGCTGAGGTCGCTGCCTCCACATTATTGCCTTCGGTCGCACCGGAATATGTACATCTCTTCGCGCGCTGAGGTGTTGCATCGCGCATGTTGTGATTGAATGGCCCGGCCATTCAGCAACGTACTCCAACGGGTGATATGAGTAGTTTCGACTCAACCGCAAGTCGCGTGGACCACACCTGCGTGCGTTATCCGGCATTCCCGCGGGAGCCGGCAATATTGGTGAGACTGATCAAGCATCTCCACAAGCGCCTGCATACACTCGGGTGCGTGCGGCTCAAGCCTTATGGCATCAGTCCGCCGGAATACGAAATTCTGATGATGCTCTATGGCACACCGGAGCAGTCGATCACTCCGACCGAGGTGGCCGAAGCCGCCAGCGAAAAGCCGGCCAACATCACCCGGCTCACCGATCAGCTGTGCGAGAAAGGCCTGATCACGCGCACCAGCAGCCCCGAAGATCGGCGCAAGATCGTACTGACGCTGCGGCCCGCGGGCCTGGCCTTGATCGAAAGACTGTTGCCCGATGCCTGTACGCTGTTGGATGCAGAAACCGCCAGCATGAGCGAGGCCGAGCAGCTGCGTTTGGAGAAGCTGCTGAGAAAGCTCCTGGACGGCGTGGACGCGGTCGAACTCTAAGCACTGCGCGTTGCGCGTGCGACAAGGCGCTGCAACTACAGCCAGCAAAAAGCCGCCCTGATCGCCCGGGGCGGCGTTGTCCTCTCATCTGTTCTCGAACAAGGACTTGCCGATACATTGCGAGCAGTTGGATGGCTCGTCTGGTGTCGGAGACCGGCATGCCCGCACGGGACATGCCGATCCTGTTGCCAAGCACCCGGCCTGATGACCGTGCGCGGATCGTGCAGCCGATTTATGGCTTGGACTGCGGCGCTTCCGGAGTGGCGCCATCGCCGCCTTGCGCGCTGAGACCGCGCTTTTCGAGCAGCGGCTCGATCTGCGGCGCATGCCCGGCAAAGTTCTGGAACAGCTCCATCGCATCCACGCTACCGCCGCGCGAAAGCAGGGTCTTGCGGAAACGATCGCCATTGGCGCGGCTCAGGCCACCGTGCTGCTTGAACCACTGCTGGGTGTTGGCGTCCAGCACTTCCGACCAGATGTAGGCGTAGTAGCCTGCCGCGTAACCGCCCATGATGTGGCTGAAATACGGGGTCTTGTAGCGCGGGGGCACTGGCGCGTAGGCAATGCCGTCCTGCTGCAGCGCCTTGGCTTCGAATGCCATCACGCCGGCAGCGTCCGGCACCTGGCTGGCGCTGACCTGGTGCCAGTTCTGATCCAGCATCGCCGCACCCAGATACTCGGTGGTGGCAAAGCCCTGGTTGAACTTGGATGCGGCAATCACCTTGTCCAGCAACGCCTGCGGCATCGGGGTGCCGTTCTGATAATGCTTTGCGTAGTTCTTCAGGATGGATGGCTCGTCGGCCCACATCTCGTTGACCTGCGAGGGGAACTCGACGAAGTCGCGCGGCACGCTGGTGCCGGAGAAATACGGGTATTTGACGTCGGAGAACATGCCGTGCAGCGCATGCCCGAACTCATGGAACATGGTGGTCACCTCATCCCAGGTCAGCAGCGTCGGCTGGCCGGCCGGCGGCTTGGGAATGTTGAGGTGATTGGCCACCACCGGCTTGAAGCCGGTCAGCGCCGATTGCGATACATAGGAGTTCATCCATGCGCCACCGCGCTTGGATTCGCGCGCATACATGTCGGCGATGAAGATCGCCAACTGCTTGCCGTCGGCATCGAACACGTCGTAGACGGTGATGTCGTCGCGGTAGGTCGGCAGGTCGGTGCGCTGCTTGAAGGTCAGGCCGTATTCCTGGTTGGCCGCATAGAACACGCCGTTTTCCAGCACGTTCTTGAGCTCGAAGTATGGCTTGAGCTGGGATTCGTCGAAGTTGTACTTGGCCTGGCGCACTTTTTCGCTGTAGTAGGCCCAGTCCCAGGCTTCGAGCTTGAAGGTCGGCTTGCGCGCGGCCTTTTGTTCCTTGTCGATCATCGCCTGCAGATCGGCGGCTTCGCGCTTGGCATTGGCCACCGCGGCCGGCGCCAGTTTGCCCAGCATTGCGTTGACCGCTTCAGGCGTCTTGGCGGTCTGGTTTTCCAGCGAGTAGGCGGCATAGGTGGGGAAGCCGAGCAGCTTGGCCTTGTCGGCACGCAGCTTCATGATGCGCGAGACCAGCGCGGTGTTGTCGTACTGGCCGCCGTGGCTTCCGCGCGACACCGAGGCGTCGTAGATCTTCTTGCGCAGCTCGCGATTCTTCAGCTGTGTCAGTGGCGGCTGGCCGGTGGTGTTGAGCAAGGCAATGACGTACTTGCCATCGAGTTTGCGCGCCTTGGCCGCTTCGGCGGCAGCGGCGATCTGCTCCTGCGACAAACCGTCCAGTTGCTTGACGTCATCCACGACCACAGCGGCAGCATTCACCTCGGCCAGCACGTTCTGGCTGAACGTGGTACCCAGGTTGGCCAGCTCGGCATTCATCGCCTTGAGCGTGGTCTTGTCGGCGTCGGAGAGCTTGGCGCCGTCGCGCACGAAATCGCTGTAGTACTTCTCGACCAGGCGTACGCCCTGCGCATCCAGCCCCAGCGTGGCGCGTTGCTCGTACAGGCTCTGGATGCGTGCAAACAGCTTGCCGTTGAGCGAAATGGCATCGCGGTGCGCTGCGAACTTCGCCGAATAGTCGGCCTGCAGTTTCTTGCGCGCGTCGTTGGTGTCTGCGCCCACCAGATTGAAGAACACCGTGGTGGCGCGATCGAGCGTGGCGCCGCTCTTTTCCAGCGCGATGATGGTGTTCTCGAAGCTGGGCTTGGCCTTCTGGTTGGCGATTTTTTCGACTTCCTTCAGCTGCTCGGCCATGCCGGCATCGAAGGCAGGTGCGAAATCGCTGTCCTTGATTTTGTCGAACTGCGGGTAATGCAGCGGCAGCGTGCTGTCGGCAAAGAAGGGGTTGGCTTGGGTGGCGGCCTGCGTGGCAGCGGGGGCGGCGATGCTGTAGGACGGCATGGCAAGTCCCAGGGCGGCGGCCAGGGCAAAAGCGAGACGGGTGGTCAAGAGAGTTGCTCCAAAGTGCGAACCCCCGAGGCTAACCCAGCCGGTCGGGACAGGCGTGTGACAAAAGGCATGGCTGCCAGGCCAAGACGACGCGAGCAGGCGGGCACAACCGTTGCTCGCGTTGCGAGGGTACGAGTCGATGCAAGCTGGGCCTGTACCGCCGGCGGACGTGTGCCGGCTGCACCCCTTGGCACCTTGCGAGCTAGCTGTGTTCGGGTGAGCTTGCCGAGCTCCCAGGGCGTCTGCTTGACGCTCCCGACCTGCCGCGCCGCAGGCGATCTGCCGCACGGTTGCCTGCTGCAATCTTTCGGCCGCTGCGTGGCCGCCGTGCAGGCGGCTACGGTACGCTGCCCGTTTCGCACACCGCAGGGCAACCATGAGCGACATCTCCACCTTCGCATTCACCGACCTGGAAGGCCGCACCCAGTCGATGCGCGACTACGCCGGCAACGTCCTGCTGGTGGTCAATGTTGCCTCCAAGTGCGGGTTTACGCCGCAATATGCGGGGCTGCAGGCGCTGTGGCAGCGTTATCGCGAACGTGGGCTGGTGGTGATCGGCTTTCCATGCGATCAATTCGGGCATCAGGAGCCGGGCGATGCGGCGCAGATCCGCCAGTTCTGCTCGCTCGACTATGCGGTGGATTTTCCGCTGGCAGCAAAAATCGAGGTCAACGGCAACGGCGCGCATCCGCTGTGGCAATGGCTCAAGCACGAACAACGCGGCGTGCTCGGGTCCGAAGCGATCAAGTGGAACTTCACCAAGTTCCTGATCGGCCGCGACGGCCGCGTATTGGAACGTTATGCGCCCACCACCAAGCCGGAAGCATTGGCCGCCGACATCGAGCGCGCGTTGGGCGCGTGATCCGGCAGGCATGGTGTTGAACCGTAGGAGCGCACCCGGGCGCGACGGAGCTTTTCCCGTAACGCCTCGTCGCGCCCGGCTGCGCTTCTACGACATCGGGTGCTTCAACGAAACGCCGCAACGTGCTGGTATTTCACCGGTGCCACGTCACTTTTCGACGAATGCACGCTCAAACACGTAATGCCCCGGCGTGCCGATGCGCGGCGAGGTCTGGAAACCGCGGCTATCGAGCAGGGTGCGCAGGTCGGCCAGCATCTGCGGGCTACCGCAGATCATGAAGCGGTCGTTGGCCGGATCCAATGTCGGCAACCCGAGCGTCTGCTGCATGCGCCCATCGGCCATCAGTTCGGTCAAACGGCCTTGGTTGGCGAAGGCTTCGCGCGTGACCGCCGGGTAGTACAGCAATTTCTCGCGCAGCAGGTCGCCGAGGAATTCGTGCTGCGGCAACTCGCGTTCGAAGTAATCGCGGTAGGCCAGATCCTGCACGAAACGCACGCCCTGGGTGAGGATCACCTTGTCGAAACGCTCGTAGGTTTCCGGGTCCTTGATGATCGACAGCCATGGCGCCAGGCCGGTGCCGGTGCCCAGCAGATACAGGTTGCGCCCGGGGTGCAGGTCGCTGATCAGCAACGTGCCGGTGGGTTTCCTGCCGACCAGCACCTTGTCGCCCGGTTGGATGTGCTGCAGCCGCGAGGTCAACGGGCCGTCCGGCACCTTGATGCTGAAGAACTCCAGATGTTCTTCCCAATTGGCGCTGGCGATCGAATACGCACGCAGCAACGGACGCGTTTCGGTTTCCAGCCCGATCATCACGAACTGCCCGTTTTCGAAACGGAACCCGGCATCGCGGGTCGTGGTGAAGCTGAAGTAGGCATCGGTCCAGTGACGGACCTCGAGCACCGTTTCGGCGCCAAAAGCGGAAGACATACCGGTAAGTGTCGTGGGAAGAGTACCCGGCAATTCTACCTCAAGCCGGCCAAATGAGATGAACTCTCATTTGGTGGGAATGGAGAATCGGGAATCGGGAATGGGGTGCAGTGCCGAACGATCTGTGCCTCTTCAGGATCCGCAGGCTCAGTACCTGTCAGCCGCAGGAGCGCCGCTTCTAACGATTCCCCATTCCCGATTCCCAAATCCCGACCTCACCGATACCCCGCCGCCTGCAATTCGAACAATTCCGCATACCGGCCGCCTTGGGCCATCAACTCGTCGTGGGTGCCGTTGGCCTCGATGCGGCCTGCGGCCAGCACCAGGATGCGGTCGGCCATGCGCACGCTGGAGAAACGGTGCGAAATCAGCACCGCGGTGCGGTTGTCCGACAGTTCCTTGAAGCGCTGGAACACCTCGAATTCGCTGCGCGCATCCAGCGCGGCGGTGGGTTCGTCCAGGATCATCAGCTGCGCATCGCGCATGTAGGCGCGAGCGATGGCGATCTTCTGCCATTGCCCGCCGGACAGATCCACGCTGTTCTTGAAGCGCCGCCCGATCAGCTGGTCGTAGCCGTCGGGCAGGCTGTCGATCAGCTCGCCTGCCATCGCGCGTTGTGCGGCGGCGCGGATACGTGGCGCGTCGTCCATCGCATCCACCTGGCCCACGCCGATGTTTTCGCCCACGCTCAGGTGATAGCGCACGAAGTCCTGGAAAATCACGCCCAGGTTGGCGCGCAGGTCGTCCAGATCGTAGTCGCGCAGATCGTGGCCATCGAGCAGGATGCGGCCTTCGTCGGGGTCGTAGAGCCGGGCCAGCAGCTTGACCAGGGTGGTCTTGCCGGCGCCGTTTTCGCCGACCAGCGCCAGCACTTCGCCGGCACGCAGTTCGAAATCCAGGTGCCGCACCGTCCATTGTTCCGCGTCCGGGTAGCGGAAGCCGACGTCTTCGAACACGAAGCCCTGGCGGATCGGGCGCGGCACCGGCAGCGCGTTCGGGCGCGAGCGGATTTCCGGCACGATGTTGAAGAACGAATACAGATCGTCCAGATACAGCGCCTGGCCTGCGACCTGCGAAAAGCCGATCAGCAAGCCTTCCAGCAACTGCCGCAGGCGCAGGAAACTGCCGGCCAGAAAGGTCAGGTCGCCGATGCTGAAATCGCCGCGCACCGTGCGCCAGGCGATGTAGCCGTAGGCCATGTAGTAGCCCAGGGTGCCGAGCGCGGCCAGCAGCGCTCCCCACATTGCGCGCTTGCGTGCCAGCGCACGGTTGGCCTGGAAGAACTTGTCGGCCAGCCGGCGGTAGCGCGCGATCAGGAAGCGGTGCAGGTTGAGGATCTTGACTTCCTTGGCCGTCTCCACGCTGGCGCCGACCTGGCGCAGGTAATCGAGCTGGCGCCGTTCCGGCGTCCACTGGAAGTTGAGCGAATAGCCCAGCGCATTGAAGTGCGCCTCGCCGATGAAGGCCGGGATCAATGCCACCGCCAGCAGCACGATCAACCACGGCGCATAGACCACCAGGCCCACCGCCAGGCTGACCACGGTGATGGCGTCCTGCACCTGGCCAAACAGCTGGCTCATCAGGTTCATGCGGTTCATGGTCTGGCGTCGCGCGCGATCCAGCTTGTCCTGCCGGTCCGGGTCTTCGAAATCCTCCAGATCCAGCTGCGCGGCGTGTTCCATCAGACGCACGCTGGCGGCGTTGTTGAACAACTCCGACAGCAGCGCATCGGCATAACCGACCAGCCGGCCGAGCAGGTCCGAGCCGATCGCCAGCGCCAGTTCCAGCGCCAGCAGTTCCAGCAGCCGGTTCAGTCGGCCGCTGCCCAGCGCCTGCGCGAACGAGTCGAATGCCTGCGGCTGGCCGACCAGATGGATCGCCTCGTCGATGATCAATTTGCCGATGTACAGCGTCGCCACCGGCATCAGCGCGCGCAGCACGCGCAAGCCGATGCTGCTGGCACTCAGCCAGCGGCTGGTCTGCCAGATCTGCTGCAGGAACGGCGGCAGATTGCGCAGCGCATCCAGGCGCTCGCGCAGGGTAGGGCCGGTACGGGGGGCGGCGGGCGCAGGAGCGCCGGAACGGGAAGCTGACATCGTATTAGTGTGCCGCGCCCGGCGTGGGCGCGGGGTGTGGGGCCAACCATAAGAAAGGGGCAGGGCCCAGGCAGGCGCGTGCTCGCCTCGCGGCGCCCAGGGCTCACCGTCGGCCGCCGCGCCGGCAACGGTCGGTGGATTGGTGGCTTGCCATCACCGCAGCACGATCGCAGCACTGCGGCGACCACCGGCGAAAGGCCGCATCGGTCAATCGCAGCGATAGACGCCGCACCCGGACGCGCCTGCGGTTTGCTCTAAAATGCCCGGATTGCACCCCCGCCAGCCGTAGAGCCAGCCGTGACCTCGATCAAGCAGGAAGACCTCATCCAGTCCGTCGCCGATGCGTTGCAGTACATCAGTTACTACCACCCGGTCGACTACATCAAGAATCTGTCCGCCGCCTACGAGCGCGAAGAGTCGCCGGCTGCCAAGGACGCCATTGCGCAGATCCTGATCAACTCGCGCATGTGCGCCGAAGGCCACCGACCGATCTGCCAGGACACCGGCATCGTCACCGTGTTCCTGGAAATCGGCATGAACGTGCGCTGGGACGACGCCACCATGGGCGTGGAAGACATGGTCAACGAGGGCGTGCGTCGCGCCTACAACCACCCCGACAACAAGCTGCGCGCCAGCGTGCTGGCCGACCCGGCCGGCAAGCGCGCCAATACCCGCGACAACACGCCGGCAGTGGTCAACACCAAGATCGTGCCCGGCGACCATGTCGAGGTGATCGTCGCGGCCAAGGGCGGCGGTTCGGAGGCCAAGAGCAAGTTCGCCATGCTCAATCCCTCCGATTCCATCGTCGATTGGGTGCTCAAGACCGTGCCGACCATGGGCGCCGGCTGGTGTCCGCCGGGCATGCTGGGCATCGGCATCGGCGGCACCGCCGAGAAGGCCATGCTGCTGGCCAAGGAAGCCTTGATGGAGCCGATCGACATCGTCGACCTGCAGGCGCGCGGCGCGGCCAACCGTGCCGAAGAACTGCGGCTTGAGCTGTATGAAAAGGTCAATGCGCTGGGCATCGGCGCGCAGGGCCTGGGTGGCCTGACCACCGTGCTGGATATCAAGGTCAAGGATTACCCGACCCATGCGGCCAACCTGCCGGTGGCGTTGATCCCCAACTGCGCCGCCACCCGCCATGCGCATTTCACCCTGGACGGCAGCGGCCCGGTGATGCTGGATCCGCCGTCGCTGGAAGACTGGCCCAAGCTCACCTACAACCCGACCAATGCGCGCCGGGTCAACCTGGACACCATCAGCAAGGAAGAAGTCGCCAGCTTCAAGCCGGGCGAGGTGATCCTGCTCAACGGCAAGCTGCTGACCGGCCGCGACGCTGCGCACAAGCGCATGATCGACATGCTCAACCGCGGCGAAACCCTGCCGGTGGACTTCACCAATCGCTTCATCTACTACGTCGGCCCGGTCGATCCGGTGCGCGACGAAGTGGTGGGCCCGGCTGGCCCCACCACCGCCACGCGCATGGACAAGTTCACCCGGCAGATGCTGGAACAGACCGGCCTGCTCGGCATGGTCGGCAAGTCCGAGCGCGGCGATGCGGCGATCGCCGCGATCCGCGACAACAAGGCCGTCTACCTGATGGCGGTCGGCGGCTCGGCGTATCTGGTGTCCAAGGCGATCAAGGCCGCGCGCGTGCTGGCGTTCGAGGATCTCGGCATGGAGGCGATCTACGAATTCGAGGTCAAGGACATGCC
The DNA here is from genome assembly GCF_008639345.1 of Xanthomonas phaseoli pv. dieffenbachiae. Classification (NCBI taxonomy): domain Bacteria; kingdom Pseudomonadati; phylum Pseudomonadota; class Gammaproteobacteria; order Lysobacterales; family Lysobacteraceae; genus Xanthomonas; species Xanthomonas phaseoli. The sequence continues at coordinate 1,565,560 of NZ_CP041380.1, forward strand.
GGTGACGGTCGCGGTGGATTCCAGCGGCGAATCGGTGCACAAGACCGGCCCGCGCCAATGGCAGTCGCGGATCGGCAAGATTCCGGTGGTGGTGGAGTAACGGCGGCGATCGAGCCGGCCTCACTGCCGTTGCGCGGGTGTGGCCGGTGCCGGTGAGCTGCAGGCACGATGCGCGCATGCCGCATCGTGTCGAGTGCGTCGTGGTGCCGGTGCGCGCGTCGGTGCAGCAGTGATTGCACGGCACAGGTCTTCGACAGCGCGGTAAAAACAACGACAATCGCCGTGCGCCGCGCAGACGTCGCCCGCCTTGCGCGCCTGTCCCTACCGATCCCGGAGCCCCGCATGGTCGCCACGCTGTACCACTCCCCCAGTACCGCAGCGTTGGTGGTGCATTGGCTGCTGATCGAACTGGATATTCCGCACGCACTGCACCCATTGGATTTCGAACGCGGCGAGCACAAATCGCCGCAGTACCTGGCGCTCAACCCCGCCGGCGTGGTGCCCACGCTGGTGCTCGATGGCCAAGTGCTCACGGAAGCTGCAGCCATCGTGCTGCACCTGGCCGACCTGCATCCGCAGGCCGGGCTGGCCCCGGCAGTCGGCACGCCCGAGCGTGCGGCGTACTACAAGTGGATGTTCTTCTGCGCCAACACCCTGCAGCCGGCGTACCGCGCCTGGTTCTACCCGAGCGAGCCGGCCGGGGCCGGGCAGGCCGAGGCGGCGCAGATGCACGCCCGCCGCAAGCTCGAAGCGGCCTGGGCCCAGGTCGATGCGCATCTGCAGGCCCACGGCCCATATCTGCTCGGGAAAACCGTGTCGGCAGCCGACTTCATGTTGACCATGCTGATGCGCTGGTCGCGCAACATGCCGCGGCCGACCGATACCTGGCCTGCGCTGCAGGCGCACGCAATGCGGATGAAGGCGCGCCCGGCGTTTCAGGAAACCTATCGCCGGGAGGGCCTGACGGACTGGACCTGAACCTGCGTCCGCGGACCGCGCCTTTTGATCGCAATCTCCATCCGCCCGTTTGGTCGCGTCCGCCACATAGTACGATCGCGACACCAACCACAGAGCAGGGGGCCTCGTCCATGTCGCATTCCGCATCGCGTCGAAAATTGCTTCAGTGCGCGTGTTGCGCGCCGATCGCGGCTGCTGCCGCGTCCGTGCCGTTCGCCTTGCGCGCGGCGCCGTCCAAGAAAACCGATTTGAATGCCGAGCAGGCGCTGCAGATTCTGCGTGACGGCAACAACGCATTCGTCGAAAACCGCCCCAAGAAAGTGATCTCCGACAGCAAGCGCCGCCTGGAGCTTGCGCTGGGCCAGACCCCGTTCGTCATCCTGGTGTCGTGCTCGGATTCGCGCGTGCCACCGGAACTCCTGTTCGGCCGCGGCCTAGGCGAAATGTTCATCGTGCGCAACGCCGGCAATACCGTCGACACCACCGCGCTCGGTTCGATCGAATATGCAGTCAGCCAGCTCGGCGTGCCGCTGGTGGTGGTGATGGGCCACGAAAGCTGCGGTGCGGTGGCCGCGGCAGTGTCGGTCGTGGAGAACAACACGTTCTTCCCTGGCGCAATCGGCGCGATGATCGAGCCGATCGTTCCGGCGGTGCTGACCGCCAAGGCCAAGGGCGGTACCAACCTGCTGGCCGACTCGGTCAAGGCCAACGTCAAGCGTACTGTCGACCGCTTGCGCGCGGCATCCGAACCTGCACTGCTCGAACCATTGCGCGCCGGCAATGTGCGCGTGGTCGGTGCGTACTACACCTTGCAGGACGGCAAGGTGGACTTCTTCGACGTCTGAGTCGAGCACAGGCACGCCTCGGCCAGCGCGACATGCGTTGGTCCGCGGGCAATGTCTTTCCGCATGGGTGTGCAGAAGAAAAAGGCCGACATGCGCACATGCCGGCCTGCGATTGATCAACTCGGTGCAGTTCGCCGTTTGACTGCCTTGCACGATGCGCCGGCCCGTGTGCCGGCGATCATCGGCAGCAGCGCTTGTCGTGAGCACCCTGCAACACCATTGGGCGCGGCCAGGGCGATCAAACGACGTCGCCGGCAATGCGGATGGCGCGTAGGGCTCGCAACGCTGAAGCAGTACATGCGGCGCGTAGGGCTCGCAACGCTGAAGCAGTACATGCCGAACACCGGCTGCTGCCGCCTTGCGGCGAACGCAGCCGGTTTGCGCGCGGTGCCTAGAACCACTCCAGCAATGACACGCCCACACCGATGTAGGTTGCCTTGTGGTTGTAGTCGATCATGCTTTCGCCGTAGCCATCGAACACCTGTACATGGCCGCGCAACAGGTTGGTGATGGGGAAGCCGTAATCCAGCTGCACCGAGCCGTGCGAGCGGTCGCCGCCACGCAGCGAGTGGCGTGCGATCAGCGCCAATTCGTGGCCGTCCTTGTTGTACACCAGCGTGGCATCGCCGCGGCCCATGTAATCCTCGATATCGGGATTGTTGTCGTCGGCGCGGTCTTCCTTGATACGGAACCACGGGCGCAGCGTCAGCGCCAAGTTCTCGCGATCCAGCCCGAAATTCAGGATCACCCGATTCCACGAACGCGACAGCGGGTCGGCACGCCCATTGGACATGTGATTGAGGCTGATGCCGCTCATGCGGCCCTTCCAGCCGAAGATGCTGTAGTTGTTGCGAAAGACCAGCATCGCTTCGGGCTCGTAGTTGGTCTCGCGGAACGGGCGCGACGCATCGGCGTTGTAGGCCTGCCAGCGCGAGCTCTGGGTGTAGCCCATCCAGATATCGCCGTTGTCGCCGAACAGGTCTTCCACCACCTTGGTCTTGAAGCTGAGCTGGAACTTGAGCTCGGTGCTGTCCAGCTGCTGCGGTGTGTCGAGCGAGTTGGCCGGATTCGGCGACTGCGGAGTGCGGTTGGTGTCGCTGGTCCAGAACGCCGGCAACAGGTACACCGGCTTGTAGCCGCGCAGCTGGAAGGTGCCCAGCTTGGAGTCCTTGGCCAGTTCCCATCGTCGGTCCAGCAAGGAGCCGCGGCCGGCATTGGCCACGGCTTCTTCTTTCGGTTGGTCCTGGCCGTCGGCGCGGAAGAAATCGCCGACCCGGCTGATGGTGCGCGTATCGTCGGGCTTGGCGTCCTTCTGCTTGGCCAGTTGCGCTGCGGCATCTGCCTCTGCGGTTTGCTGCGGCGTGTAGCCCAGCGCCTTGTCGTAACAGGCCAGGCGAGCGGCATCGGAGGTCACCGAGGTGCAGGCTTGCGGCGAGGCCGGCTGCGGTGCGATTTCCTGCGCATGTGCCACTGGCGCGGCGGCCAGTGCGATCAGCATCAGGGGGCGGGTGTGGTGCTTGGACATGGGCGGTCTGGCCAAAGTGAAGGCGCCAGGCAGGCGCAGAGATACCCAGCTTAACGGTCGCGTCTGCATACGCAGTGTGTACACGACGGCATAACATTCGGTTGAATTGCGTCGCCCCAGCAGCTGCCTGCAACGTGTTGCCGAAGGCCGGTATGCGCATGGAGTGTCCCCGCCACGCGTCAGTCGAGTGAGCGCAGGTGGCTGTTACGCGCCTCCCGGACAAGACGCGCGTACACCGCCGTCGAGCCGTTGCAAAGCCCTAGAAAAACCAGCCGATGGCGAACACACCCAACATGCACAGGCCAAGCGCCAGCTTGGTGGCGGTGCCGAGCATGATGCCCACCCAGGTACCGAGACCGACCTTGGTGGCCTGGCCGGATTTGCGTGTCTGGTAGTACTCGCCGAGCCAGGCGCCAGCGAACGGGCCGACGAACAGCCCGATCGGCAGGAAGAAAATGCCTGCAATGCCCACGATGACCGAACCCCACAATGCCATCTTGCTGGCACCTACCCGCTGCGCCCCGTACAGCGTGGCCAGGAAGTCGACCAGATACGACAGCGCGGTGATCACCCCCAGCACGACCAGCGTCACCCAGCCGATGTGGGTGAAATCGTCGGCCCAAGCGGCAACCAGCAGGCCGGCAAACACCAGCGGCAGTCCCGGCAGGGCCGGCAGGATGACGCCAGCCAGGCCGATCAGCACGAGCGCCGTGGCCAGGACGTAGTAGACGACGACGGTATCCATGATGGTTACACAGGTCCTAATTCAGGCTTGACAAAAAGGCGCAAGGGGTGCTTGAAAATTCATTTTGTGCGGGTTAAGTTGCAGCCGCTGCTGTTTGCAAAGGTCACCGTGAATCGTGGCCTGATGCGGTAGATCGCCTGATCCGCTACATCCTTGTACCTCGCTTCCTCCTTGCAATCACAGCCACCACCGCTCGTCCATCACAGTGTCGTAGGGAGTCAGTCGAGATGTCCAACATCGAACGCGAAAATGGTGTCGTGAAGTGGTTCAACGATGCCAAGGGCTTTGGGTTCATCAGCCGCGAAAATGGCGAAGACGTCTTCGTGCATTTCCGCGCGATCCAGATCCAGGGCTTCAAGAGTCTCAAGGAAGGTCAGAAGGTCAGCTTCACGGTCGTGCAAGGCCAGAAGGGCCTGCAGGCCGATGCAGTGCAGGTGGTCTGAGCCGCTGCGCGGAGCGCATCAGCCACGCAACAAAAATGCCCGTCACCGGGCCTTTTTGTTGTTTGCAACGGTGTCGTTCGCGGCGCCTGCCAACTGGCGACGCAGCGGCAGGGCATAGGCCCCGCCGGGCGGAAGGATCAGCGCAGCACGACCTTGCCGTTGACCACGCGCACGTACGCGTTCTCTCGCACGCCAGCCAGGTCGCGCTGGTTGACCACGATCACGCGGCCGTCGTCCATGCGCACCTGCACGTCGAAGCTGGCGCTGGTGACGTTGTTCTGGATGGCGTTGCCTGCCAGCGCGCCGGCAGCGGCGCCGGCCACGGCCGACACGTTCTTGTTGCCCGTACTGCCGCCGGTCTCCTTGGAAATCTGGCGGCCGGCCACCGCGCCCACGATGCCGCCCAGCACGGCGCCAGTGCCGGTCGGCGCGGTGCGGGTGGGGCCGACTTCATCGATCCGGGTCACGATGCCGCAGTCCACGCAGCGCTGCGGTTGCGAGTAGCCCTGGTCATAACCGCGGTCGCCGCGATAGCTGCCGTATTGGGGTTGGGAGGTGGCGCAGCCAACCAGGGTTGCGGTTGCAGCCAGGCCAATGACGAGCAGTCGGGTCTTCATGAAATCTCTCCGGGGTGGTTCGAAAAGGCGGCCGGGGCCGCGGCGACGTCATCCTGTGATGGTCCAGGTGAACGGCCTGCCAACTACGACACTGCAGGCTTAACGAAACCCGAGCGTCGTATTCATCAAAGCTCAGCGAAAGTCGCGGTGGCAGGCCTCGCAGGCATCGGAGATGCGGGAGTGGAGTTCGCCCAGCTGACTGCAATCGCTCGGCGTCACGCGCGCGGCCTGGTCCAGCACGGCACGCAATGCCTGCGCGTGCTCGCTGAAGCGACGATCCTCGCCAATCGCAGGGAAGGCCGGCTCGACTTCGTCGGCCAGCAGGCGCAGCGATTGCAGCCGTCGCTGTTGCTGCATCGGCGTGCAGGTGGCGCCTGCGTCCGGTCGCAATGCGCGTAACTGGTAGGCCATGATCTGCATCAGGCTATCGGGCACCGGGTCGCGTCGTGACCGGAGTGCGTTGGCCACCATGACCGTGGCGACCAGGCCGATCAGCAGGCCCAGCACCAGCATGAAGGCGTAGCGGGCGGCGCGTGATTGGGTGGGAGGCGGGGCGTGCATGCGATGGCTCCTGGGACGCAACGTTCGTTGCGGCAGCGTGGGCGCGCCCTGGGCGGGGCGCGTAAAATACGCCGATGAAAGCACAATGGCGTGAACGCTTTGCCGGTATCGACCGGCTGTATGGGGTCGGCACGGTCGAGCGCTTGTCGGCGTGCCGCGTGGCGGTGGTCGGCATGGGTGGGGTGGGCTCGTGGGTGGTCGAGGCGCTGGCACGCACCGGGGTGGGGCACATCCGCCTGATCGATGCCGACGACCTGTGCGTGTCCAACACCAACCGGCAGCTGCCGGCGCTGGCCGGGCAATACGGGCGCAACAAGGCGCGTGCGATGGCCGAGCGCTGCGTGGCGATCAACCCTGACATCGAAGCCGACGCGGTCGAGGCTTTCCTGACCTCGGGCAATATCGACAGCTTGCTGGGTGAGGGCTTCGACCTGGTGATCGATGCCTGCGACAGCTTTCGGGTCAAGGTGGAAACCATCGCCTGGTGCCGCCGGCGCAAGTTGCCGCTGTTGACCGTTGGCGCGGCGGGCGGGCGCACCGACCCGACGCTGGTGCGCGTGCGCGATGTCTCGCGCACCGAGCACGATGCGATGCTGGCGCTGATCCGCAAGAAGCTGCGCAGCGAATTCAATTTTCCCAAGAACCCGCAGCGCTACTTCGGCGTGCCCGCGGTGTATTCGCTGGAAAACGTCAAATACCCGCAGGCCGATGGCAGCGTTTGCGGCATCCGCCCGCAGCTCGATGCCGATGCCACGCTCAAGCTGGATTGCGGTGCAGGGCTGGGTGCGGCCACGCATATCACCGGTACCTTTGCATTCGTGGCCGTGGGCAAGGCGTTGGACATGTTGCTCAAGCCCAAGGCCGCGGCAGCGACGCCGGCGGCCGAGGCGGTTGCGGCGTCGTGATGTGGCCTGCGCGCTGTCGTGCTGGCCGTGCGCGCTGATACGCACGCTGCGCTAGTGCGGTAGGCCGAACAGGCTGCGTGCGTTGGCCGATGTCTGCGCAGCAATGTGCGCAGGGTCTTGCCCGCGGAGCTGGGCGATGCAGTCCAATACCGTGCGCAGATACGCCGGCTCGTTGCGTTGGCCGCGGTTGCCGGCGTCGGGCTGATCCGGCGCATCGGTTTCCAGCAGCAGGTGCTGCAGCGGCATGCTGGCCACCAGCCCGCGCAAGCGATTGGCACGCGGGTAGGTCACCGGGCCGCCCAGGCCGATCATGAAATCCAGTTTCCACAACTGCTGCGCCTGCTCGGGGCTGCCGGCAAAGCTGTGCACCACGCCGCGCAGGCCACCTGTCGCCTTGATGCGGGCGATGACTTCCTCGGTGGCGCGGCGGGCATGCACGATCAATGGCAGGTCGAAGCGCTTGGCCAGCTGCAGCTGAGCATCGAAATAGGCGCGTTGCGCCTGCGCATCCAGTCCGTCGACGAAGAAGTCCAGGCCGCATTCGCCGATCGCGCAGGGCCGCTCGCGTTCGATCCACTCGGCCAGCAGCTCCAGGTCTTCGGGGCGGTGTTGGTCCAGAAACAGCGGATGCAGGCCATAAGCGGGGTAGAGGCCAGGTGCCTGATCGCAGACCGCACGCAGGCCCGGCCAGCTGGCGGCGGTGATCGCCGGGACCACTTGTTGCATGACGCCCGCGGCGCGGGCGCGCGCGACCACCGCCGCGCGGTCGTGGTCGAACTCGCCTGCATCCAGATGGCAATGGCTGTCGATCAGCTGCATCAGTCGCGGCGCACCGGTTCCGGCGCGGGCGCCTTGCGGGTTTTCCAATTGGCCAGCAGCAGCGTGGTCAGGCCGAACAGCAATTCGTCCAGAAACGGGATCGGGTCCGGCATCACCACGTCGATCAGAAACAGCGCGGCGGCCAGCTTGAACAAGGTGGGATAGCGCAGCGTGCTGGCCCAATCCAGCGCGCGTGCGGTCAAGGGATTTCGCATGCGAATGCTCCGGCTGTTAGAGATGCATGAAGTAACCGCTAGCTGAACTTAACCGCCGTGTTCATGAGCGAGCGCCTTTTCGTTCAGGGTTCCCATGCTGGAATCACGGCCGTCAACAACGCGGTGCGTCCGCAGGGAGCTGGTGATGAAGAGCAATACGACAACTATACTGGTCGCTGCTGGTGCCTTGCTGGTCGGAGGTGCCGCCACTGCCGCTTTCATGAATAACCGCCCATCGTCTGGCGATTTTGTCGCCAACGGCCAGCCGGCGCCGCGCGGCCTGGAATATGCCGATGTGGTCAAGGTTGCCCCCATCACCCAACGCGAGCCGCAGTATGCGCAGGTGATCAACAGCAACGCCGTCCGCGAGACCACCACCAGCACGTCGCCACGTGAAGTGTGCCGCGATGTCGTGGTGCAGGAGCGTCTGCCCGAGCGCGACGGTAACGTCGGCGGCACCGTGGCCGGTGCGGTCATCGGCGGCCTGATCGGCAACCAGGTGGGTGGCGGCAACGGCCGCAAGCTGGCGACCGCCGCAGGTGCGGTGGGCGGCGGCTTCATCGGTAACCGCGTCGACCGAAACCACGTCGGCGGCCGGGTCGTCGATCGCACCGAGCGTCAGTGCCATACCGAAAATGCCAACTCCTCGTCTTCGCGCGTGGTCGGCTACGACGTGACCTATCGCAATGCCGATGGCACCACCGGCACCATGCGCATGGACAGCAAGCCGGGCGAGCGCATCTCGCTGGGCGACGCCGACAACGTGGTGGCTTATGACGTCACCTACCGCTACGACGGGTTCGAAAAGACCGTGCGCATGAACGACAAGCCCACCGGCGACCGTCTGCCGGTGGTCGATGGCCAGCTGGTGACCCAGATGGCATCGACGGCGGTCGACTCCAACGTGCGCCAGGACGGTTTGAGCACCCGGCAGTAACGGGCCAGCCGCAGCGACACGCAGTCGATGCAGTCGTTGGAAAAGAGCCGGCATTGCCGGCTCTTTTCGTTAGCGCCAGGGCCGGACTGGTGCTCTGCCATGTTGGGGCGGCAACTGGCGGATAATCGCGCTTTCAGCTTGCGATGGAAGCCAACATGCCGGTGCGCCCCGATGACCTGTTCGACGTATGCGCGCTGCTCACCGACGAAGAGCGGGCGGTGCAGGATGCGGTCGCGCGCTTTACCGATACGCGGGTGGTGCCGGCGATCGGCGATGCCTTCGATGCCGGACGCTTTCCGCGCGAGTGGATTCCGGAACTGGCGGAACTGGGGCTGCTGGGCGCCAGCCTGCCGGTGCGCGAGGGCGGTGCGGGCCTGGGCGCGGTGTCCTACGGATTGATCTGCCAGGAACTGGAGCGCGGCGACAGCGGCCTGCGCAGCTTCGTCAGCGTGCAGTCGTCGTTGTGCATGTACCCCATCCATGCCTACGGTAGCGACGAACAGCGGCTGCGCTGGCTGCCGGAAATGGCGGCCGGCCGGGTCATCGGCTGTTTCGGCCTCAGCGAGGCGCAGGGCGGGTCGGACCCGGCCGCGATGACGACCCGCGCGGTGCGCGAGGGCGATGGCTGGCGCTTGAACGGCGCCAAGCTGTGGATCACCAACGGCAGCATTGCGGGGCTGGCGATTATCTGGGCGCATACCGACGATGGCGTGCGCGGCTTTCTGGTCGAAACCGACAGCGCCGGTTTCAGCGCGCAGGACATCAGCCACAAGATGAGCCTGCGTGCGTCGGTCACCTCGGGACTGTTCCTGGACAATGTGTTCGTGCCCGAGCAGATGCGGTTGCCGCGGGCGGCCGGTTTGAAGGCGCCGCTGAGTTGCCTCAACCAGGCGCGCTACGGCATTGCCTGGGGCGCGATCGGCGCGGCAGTGGCCTGCCTGCGCGAGGCGCTGGCCTATGCCGGCGAGCGCATCCTGTTCGGCCGACCGCTGGCCGCCACGCAAAGCGCGCAGATCAAACTGGCCGACATGGCGCGGCGGATTTCCACCGCCCAGCTGCTCGCGTTGCAGCTCGGGCGTTTGAAGGAGGCCGGGACGCTGCAGCCGGAGCAGATCTCGCTGGCAAAATGGAATAATTGCCGCATGGCGCTGGATGTGGCGCGCCAATGCCGCGACCTGCTGGGCGCGGCCGGCATCACCACCGAGCATGTGGCGATCCGGCATGCGCTGAACCTGGAATCGGTGATCACCTACGAAGGCACCGAAACCGTGCATCAGCTGGTAGTGGGACGTGCGCTGACAGGACTCAATGCGTTTTGACGAGGAGTGGGGGCTTGATCGGCAAGGATGTGAGGCGACGCCTGCGCGGCGTTTTCTGGACCGTTTGTTCGCTCGCGGGCATGGCAATCGCGCCAGCGCGGGCCAACGAGGCGCCACGCATGGCGCCGACGCCGACGTGGGTGGTGGCCGACGCCGTGCCCGAGAATGTGCCTGGCGCCACCGGGCTGCGCTATGAGCTGGTGTCCGACCAGGTCGATCTGACCGGCCGCGCGCCGCAGGCCTACCGCCGGCTTAGCTACACCGTGCAGCGCGCCAAAAGCCTGGAGGAAGCCGGGCAGATTTCCATCGACTACCAGCCGCAGTACCAGCAGCTGGAGCTCAACAGCCTGGATGTCTGGCGCGCCGGCAAGCGGATCGATATGCGCAGCCAGGCGCATTACGCCAAATTGCGGCGCGAGAGCGGCCTGGAGAATGGGTTGATCGATGGCGCGCTGACGCTGTCGATCACCTTGCCGGATCTGCGCGTGGGTGACCGTGTCGACTATGGCGTGACCATCAGCGGCAGCAATCCGGTATTCGGCAAAGGCTATTACGACGTGTTCGAAGCGCGCTACGGCGTGCCGCTGGGTGAACGCCGGGTGCGGGTGCGCTATCCCGCCCAGTTGCCGCTGCAGTGGCGCATCAGCGCGCCGGGGTTCGGCCGGAACGTGCGCACGCTCGATGGGGTGACGCAGTTGGACATCGGCGCCAGCAACATTGCAGCGGTGCAGGAAGAAAAAGACGCGCCGGACGATGTGGACCCGTATGGCGTGATCGAAGTCTCCACCGCCGGCAGTTGGGGGGCGGTGGCGGCCTGGGCGGCGCAGCTGTATCCGCGTGCATTCGAGCAGCCGCAGGTGGCCGCCAAGATGGCGCAGAGCCTGATGTTGCGCAGCGACGACCCGCAAGGTGCGTTGCTGCGCGCCGTGGCGTTCGTGCAGGGCGAGATCCGTTACGTCGGCCTGGATATGGGCGAAAACTCGCACGCCCCGCACGCGCCCGAAGTGACGCTGCGCAACCGCTACGGCGATTGCAAGGACAAGGCGACGCTGCTGATCGCACTGCTGCAGCTGGCCGGCATCCGCGCCGAGCCGGTGCTGGTCAGCAGCGACAAAGGGCATGGGCTGGAAAAGCGGTTGCCCAGTCCGTACGCCTTCGATCATGTGGTGGTGCGTGCGCATCTGCCGCAGGGCGAGGTGTGGGTGGATGCCACGCGCGATCGCGAAGAGGGTCCGTTGGCACAGCGTCGGCCGCTGCCGTTCGTGCGCGGATTGCCCGTGATTGCGGGGCAGGACACATTGGTTGACGTGCCTGCGCCGATGCCTGCGTTGCCGCAGATCGAAGTGAATGAAGAAATTTCCATTTCGCTGCGCAAGCCGCAGCGCTGGGCAAGCTTCACGGTGGACACCATGTATCGCCAGGGCCGCGGCGAGCGTGTCGCCAGCAGCTTCGACGACGATGGTGCGCAGACGGTGGGCGAGCACTATCTGGAATTCATGCAGCAGTACTACACCGCGCTCACCCAGGTGCGCGTGCCGAGCATCGACGCTGCCGATCCGCTCAATGTGCGCACGCACGAGGCCTACCGGCTGGAGTGGTCAGCCGAGGAGGGCGATGAGCTGGGCTTCCCGTTGTTCCAGCTTGGCGAGTGGATGGATGCGTTACCGAAAGAGGCGCGCAAGAGTCCGCTGGCGCTGGGCGGCCCGCGGCTGGCGCGGCAGACCGTGCGCGTGCACGGCGACCCGGCGATCCAGGTGGAAGCAGACACGCAAGTGGTCGCCAATCCGTGGTTCCGCTTCTCGCGCAGCATTGCGATGCGCGAGGGAAAAATGGTCATCGTGGGCGAATGGCAGCGCTTCACCGACCGTATTCCGGCCAACGGCGTGGCGCGCGCGGCTGCCGACATGGAACGCGCGCGCGACCTGTTGTACTTCAATCACGATCTCACGCCAAAGCGGCGCACCCAGCCGCCCGACTGGCGTGCGCTCGGCTATCCGCTGGCCGGCTTGGTGGCCCTGGTGGTGTTGCTAGTGGCCTGCTTTTTCTGGTGGCGCGGCGGTGGCCTGGGCGGAATCATGTTCGATCCCTATGCCACGGTGACGCGGATGCCGCAGCACGCTCGGTTGCGCTGGAGCGCCTGGGCGGTGTTTGCGGCGACCACGCTGCTGTCGGCGTGGGGGTGGCTGCACGCACTGCCGCTATGGGCCAAGGCCGGTGGTGTCATTGTCGTGGTTGCAATCGCCTTGCTGGGAGGCGTGCTGCTCAAGCAGATCCTGCGTTGGATGGGCAGCGGAGCCCCACTTGGGCAGGTGTTGCCGGCAATGGCCGGCTGCGCCTTGCCGTGGCTGGTATGCCTGTTGGCGGCCGTGGTCGCGCTCAAGGGCCAGGTTGCATTGCTGCGCACCGGCGCGACCGATCCGGCCGGCATGGCGCAGCTGGCGACATGCATCTTGCTGCTGATGCTGGGGGCGCTGTGGTGGTCGGTCTGCTCGGTGCAGGCCGCGGCCGCCGCTGCCGGCTGCGCGCGCACGCGTGCGTTCGGCGCCTGGGCGCTGACGGTGGCGGCGTTGGGCATCCTGATGGCGGTGTTGAGCGTGCCGGTGGCGGTGGTGGCCTTGGCCTGACGCAGGTCGGCGCGGCAGTGCATGCAAACCGGCATCGGTGCGCCGCTGTTGTGTGCGGGGCTTTGCAAAGGCACGCGGGGCTGTGACACTGCCAGCCCCCTCGTTGCTGTCGCGGAGCCAGCCAGATGTCGAGCGTGCGTCCCCCGTTGACCGTCCATGGCATGTCCAGTTCCGGCAATTGCTACAAGGTGCGCCTGCTGCTGGAACAGTTGGGCAGCCGCTATCACTGGGTCGAGGTGGACAGCGTGGCCGGGCAGACCCGCACGCCCGCGTATCTGGCCAAGAACCCCAACGGCAAGGTGCCGATGGTCGAGCGCGACGATGGCCGCGTGTTGACCGAATCCAACGCGATCCTGTTCTGGCTGGCCGAAGGCACACCGTATCTGCCCACCGATGCGTGGCAGCGGGCGCAGGCATTGAGCTGGATGTTCTTCGAGCAATACAGCCATGAGCCCTATGTGGCGGTGGCGCGGTTCATCAGCCTGTGGACGCCACGCGACGCCGCACGCCGCGCCGAGCTGCCACAGCTGCGCGCACGCGGCGAGCAGGCGCTGGCGGTGATGGAGCAGCATCTGCAGCAGCACGCCTGGTTCACCGGTAGCGACTACGGCATCGCCGATATCGCATTGTTCGCCTACACCCACTGCGCCGAAGACGGTGGTTTCGATCTTGATCGCTGGCCAGCGATTAGCGCGTGGTTGCATCGCGTGCAGGCGCTGCCGCGTTTCGTGCCGATGCCGGCCGCTGCATCGGTGGCGGCATGAGCCGTCTGCGCGATCTGCAGGTGGCTTGCCGGGTCAGTGCTGTGTGCCCGGCGGACGGCTGTCTTGACGCTCCTGCATCGGTATCGGCATGCGCCGTGCGGCTGCTCGGGCGGGTGCAACGCGTCAGGCGGGCCGGCGACTCCCGCTTGGCCGTGGCCGGCCGGCAGGAGCGCTGACGATGTGCGGATTGGCAGGAATGTTGCTGGCTTCGCCGCGCCTGCATGGCGAACAGCTCGATGCGCTGGTGCGGCCGATGGGGGCCGCCTTGCGCCACCGCGGTCCCGACGATGCCGGCACCTGGTGCGATGCGCAGGCAGGCATTGCGCTGGCGCATCAGCGCTTGAGCATTCTGGATCTGTCGCCGCTCGGCCATCAGCCGATGCGCTCGGCCGATGGCCGCTACGTGCTGGCCTATAACGGCGAGGTCTATAACTTCGCGCAGCTGCGCGCAGCGCTTTCCGCGCTTGGGCATCGCTTCCGCGGCCACTCCGATACCGAAGTGCTGCTGGCGGCCGTGGTGGAGTGGGGCCTGGATGAGACGTTGATCCGCTGCAACGGCATGTTCGCCATTGCGTTGTGGGACGAGCGCGACAACTGCCTGTTTCTGGCCCGCGACCGCGTCGGCAAGAAGCCGCTGTACTACGGGTGGGCCGGCGACACCTTGGTGTTCGGTTCCGAACTCAAGGCCTTGTGGCAGCATCCGGATTTCGACAACGGCGTGGATCGCGATGCGCTCACGCTGCTGCTGCGGCTGGGCTATATCCCGGCACCGGCCTGCATCCACGAGCACACCTTCAAGCTGATGCCCGGCCGGGTGCTGCGCATGGATGCGCAAGCTGTCGCAGCCGGCGCGGCCGCGCATCGTCCCGACCAGGCGCAGCAACCGTTCTGGAACGCCCGCGAGGCGATGCAACGCGCGCTGGCGACGCCGTTCACCGGTACCGACGCGCAGGCCGAAGCGCAGTTGGATAGCGTGCTGCGCGATGCGGTGGCCTTGCGCATGGTGGCCGATGTGCCGGTGGGCGTGTTCCTGTCCGGCGGCACCGACTCGTCCATCGTCACTGCGATGATGCAGGCGCAGAGCGCGCAACCGGTGCACACCTTCAGCATTGGCTTCGAAGGCTCGCACCACGACGAAGCGCCGCTGGCGCGCGAGGTGGCCACGCATCTGCGTACCGACCACACCGAACTCTATGTCAGCGGCGCCGACGCGCTGGCGGTGGTGCCGAACCTGCCGGACATGTTCGACGAACCCTTCGCCGATGCGTCGCAAGTGCCGACCGCGCTGGTCGCACGGCTGGCACGCGGCGGGGTCACGGTGGCGCTGTCCGGCGATGGTGGCGACGAATTGTTCTTCGGCTATGGCCGATATCAGCGCGCACTGCGCAATTGGCGCATGCACGGCCTGGTGCCAGGCCCGCTGCGTCGCCTGATGGCGGTGGCAGCGCGTCGCAATGGCGAATCCTCGCGCACCGGCGGGCTCGCTGCGCTGGTGGCCGAAGCCGGCGCACGCGGCATCGGCGACATCTACCGCAACCGCATTTCGCGCTGGCGTGATCCGGCCGCGGTGGTGCTGGGCGCCACCGAACCCGACAGTTTCTACAGCCTGGCCGATCCGCTGCATGGGTCCGGTACGCCGGCCGACGCGATGATGCTGGCCGATTTTGCCGCCTACCTGCCGGACGACCTGCTGTGCAAGGTGGATCGCACCACCATGGCGGTGGGGCTGGAAGCGCGTGCGCCCCTGCTGGATTGGCGCGTGGCCGAATTCGCCTGGTCGCTGCCGCTGTCGCTGAAATATCGCGATGGAGTGAGCAAGTATCTGCTCAAGCGCGTGCTGTGCCGCTACCTGCCGGACGCAATGGTGTACCGCGGCAAGCGCGGCTTTGGTGCACCGGTCAGCGCATGGCTGCGCGGCGATCTGCACGGCTGGGCGGACGATCTGCTGGCGCACGGCGCCCTGCAGCGCGAAGGCGTGTTCGCCGCCGACAGCGTGGCCCGCCTGTGGCGCGACTTCAACGGTGGCGAGCGCAAATGGCATACGCATCTGTGGACGGTGCTGATGTTCCAGGCTTGGCAGGCACACTGGCGCGAACAGCGCGCGGCCGTGGTGCGCTGACGCCTGAGGCTGGGGTCTGCGCACGCGGCGGGGTGGGCAAAGCCGCCGATGCGCGTTGCCGCGCGCGCGTTTGCGTATTGCCGCTGCGGCGCAGATGCCGGCGGCGTTTCACCGGCCCTGAGCATCCGGCTGGGTAGGGTGGGGCCCTGTTTCCACGGAGCATTCCCATGAGCAAGCTCACCATTGCCGTGCTGGTCGGCAGCCTGCGCGCCGAGTCGTATAACCGCCAGCTGGCGCGCGCGCTGGAGCATCTGGCCGGCGACAAGGCCGTGTTCGAGTACCTGGAGATCGGCGATATCCCGTTGTACAACCAGGACCGCGACGGCGATTATCCCGCCGAAGGCACACGGCTGAAGCAGCAGATCCGCGCCGCCCATGCGCTGCTGTTCGTCACCCCCGAATACAACCGCTCCATTCCCGGCGTGCTCAAGAACGCCATCGACACCGGCTCGCGCCCCTACGGCGATAGCGCGTTTGCCGGCAAACCGGCGGCGGTGGTGGGCATCTCGGTCGGCGCGATCGGCACTGCTACCGCGCAGCAGCACCTGCGTAACGTGCTGGCATACCTGGATATGCATGTGCTTGGCCAGCCGGAAGTGTTCCTGCAATACAAGGACGGCCTGTTCGGGCCCGACGACCAGATCGCCAATGCCGACAGCCGCAAGTTTTTGCAGGGCTTCATCGACCAGTTCCTGGGCCTGATCGGACATCTCAAGCGCTGAGTTGACCACAGCGGCGCCGCACGTCGCTGCGGCGCCGTGCTGGGCCTTGGGCGAGGGCGGAAACCTAAGCGGCGCAAGGGTCTCGGCATCTGCGACGGCCGCCGCGTAGAACGTGGATGCACCGGCTATACAGCAGTTATCCACAGAGTTGTGCATGGTCGTCGGCCGCGCCGATGACTATGCTTCCTGCCCTCGTCTCCCCGCGTCAGGTTTGTTTGTCCATGTCCGCTCGTCCTGGTTTCCGTTCCAAGCGCAGTCGCGATCGCGACGACGACGATTACGATCGTCCCGAGCCACGTCTGGACCAGCTGCGGGTACCGCCGCATTCGGTCGAGGCCGAACAGGCGGTGCTGGGCGGCCTGATGCTGGCGCCGGACGCGTTCGACCGGGTCAACGACCAGCTCACCGAAAACGACTTCTACCGACGCGACCATCGGCTGATCTACCGCGCGATTCGCGAACTGAACGAGAAAGACCGCCCGTTCGATGCAGTGACCCTGGGCGAATGGTTCGAGTCGCAGGGCAAGCTGGAGCAGGTGGGCGATGGCGCGTACCTGATCGAGCTGGCCAGCACCACGCCGTCGGCAGCCAACATCGCCGCGTATGCGGAAATCGTGCGCGACAAGGCGGTGCTGCGGCAGTTGATCGAGGTGGGCACCACCATCGTCAACGACGGCTTTCAGCCGGAAGGGCGCGACAGCGTCGAGTTGCTGTCTTCGGCCGAAAAGGCCGTGTTCAAGATCGCCGAAGCCGGCGCGCGCGGGCGCACCGATTTCGTGGCCATGCCCGGGGCATTGAAGGATGCCTTCGAAGAACTGCGCAACCGCTTCGAAAACGGCGGCAACATCACCGGCCTGCCGACCGGCTACACCGATTTCGATGCGATGACCGCCGGCCTGCAGCCGACCGACCTGATCATCCTGGCGGCGCGTCCGGCGATGGGCAAGACCACCTTCGCGCTGAACATTGCCGAATACGCCGCGATCAAGTCCAAGAAGGGCGTGGCGGTGTTTTCGATGGAAATGTCGGCCTCGCAGCTGGCGATGCGCCTGATCTCCTCCAATGGCCGCATCAATGCGCAGCGCCTGCGCACCGGTGCGCTGGAAGACGAGGACTGGGCGCGCGTGACCGGCGCGATCAAGATGCTCAAGGAAACCAAGATCTTCATCGACGACACCCCGGGCGTTTCGCCGGAAGTGCTGCGTTCCAAGTGCCGCCGGCTCAAGCGCGAACACGACCTGGGACTGATCGTCATCGATTACCTGCAGCTGATGTCGGTGCCGGGTAACAGCGAAAACCGCGCGACCGAAATTTCGGAAATCTCGCGCTCGCTGAAAGGCCTGGCCAAGGAACTCAACGTGCCGGTGATTGCGTTGTCGCAGCTCAACCGCTCGCTGGAAACCCGCACCGACAAGCGCCCGGTGATGGCGGACTTGCGCGAGTCGGGCGCGATCGAGCAGGACGCGGACATGATCGTCTTCATCTACCGCGACGACTACTACAACAAGGAAAATTCGCCGGACAAGGGCCTGGCCGAAATCATCATCGGCAAGCACCGCGGCGGACCGACCGGTTCGTGCAAGCTCAAGTTCTTCGGCGAATACACCCGCTTCGACAACCTGGCGCACGACTCGGTGGGCAGTTTCGAGTAAGCGCTGCGGTGGATCGGCCGGGCAGTCATCCGGCGCCCGGCATCGCGCCATCGTTGCGCCCGCTGGCTTATGCTGCGCAGCCTCATCGTTCGCTGCCGAGCTCGTATGTCATACGCCATCGTCTGGTTCCGTCGCGATCTGCGTCTGCAAGACAACCCGGCCTTGCGCGCCGCACTCGATGCGGGGCATCACCCGATTCCGTTGTACATCGACGCGCCGCACGAAGAGGGCGAATGGACGCCTGGCGCCGCATCGCGCAGCTGGCGGCATCGCGCCCTTGCAGCCCTGGATGACGCGTTGCGTGCGCTCGGCAGCGGCCTGGTCATTCGCTCCGGCAACAGCGCGCAGGTGCTGGATGAGGTGATCGCGCAGACCGGCGCGGTGGCGGTGTACTGGAACCGCAAATACGAGCCGGCCACGCAGCCGCGCGACGCACAGATCAAGCGCGACCTGCGCGAGCGCGGCATCGAGGTGCAGAGCTGCAATGCCGCGCTGCTGTTCGAACCGTGGCAGTTGTCCACGCAGCAGGGCGGCCCGTACAAGGTGTTTACCCCGTTCTGGCGCAATGCGCTGACGCAGCTGCAATTGCCCGCCGCCATGGATGCGCCGCGTCGCCTGCCGCCGCTGCCTGCGAGCTTGAAGACCGATGCGCTCGACACGCTGCAGTTGGTGCCCAGCCTGCAGTGGGACCAGGGCTTCTGGGAGCACTGGCAGCCCGGCGAAGCCGGCGCGCACGAAATGCTGGAGATCTTTATCGACGGCGCGCTGTCTGGATATCGCGAAAACCGCGATCGCCCCGATCGCGTCGGCACCTCGCAACTGTCGCCGCATCTGCACTTTGGCGAGATTGCTCCGTGGCGGATTGCCAGCGCGCTGGAAGCGCAGCGCACTGCGCGCAATGGCGCCGAAATCGATGGCTATATCCGGCAGCTGGGCTGGCGCGACTTTGCGTATCACTTGCTGCATCACTTCCCGGACACCACCAACCAGAATCTCAATCCACGCTTTGCAGGATTCGACTGGGCAACGGTCGACCCGGTGGCATTGCAGGCCTGGCAGCGTGGCCGCACCGGCATTCCCATCGTCGATGCCGGCATGCGCCAGCTCTGGCATACCGGCTGGATGCACAACCGCGTGCGCATGATCGTCGCCAGTTTTTTGTGCAAGCATCTGCGCATCCACTGGATCGAAGGCGCGCGCTGGTTCTGGGACACGCTAATCGATGCGGACCTGGCCAACAATACGCTGGGCTGGCAGTGGGTGGCCGGCACCGGCGCCGATGCGGCGCCCTATTTCCGCGTGTTCAACCCGGTGACGCAGGCAGAAAAATTCGACCCGCAGGCGACCTACATCACGCGCTGGGTGCCTGAGCTGGGCAAGCTTGCGGTGAAGGAACGCTTCGCGCCGTGGTTGCATCCATTGGCGCTGGCTCGCTTTGCTCCGGAGTATCCGCGCAATCCAATCATTGGCTTGGCCGAGGGCCGCGATGCGGCGCTGGCCGCGTATGCGAAGTCGCGTGCCTAGTCGCTGCTGATCGATGCGCGTGTGCCCGTTCGCATGGTGCACACCGTGCTGTTTGATGAGTGAGTACAGGGCCTGCAACGCGCGTCGTTGACCGGCCTGCGCTGATTGATGTGGTGGTGCACGAATGCGTGTCATCGCCGGAAACGTTTTCCTGAATGGCGCACCTGCTGCGCATGGATTGCGGCGGTTTTCATCATGCGCCAGTCGCGTGGGCCTGTTTATCCTCGCGCACACGATTGAGCGCCGGATGGTCCGGCCATAGGAGAACACCATGTCCCCAGCAGCCACCAAGAGTCTTGCCGTTGCACTGGCCAGCGCCATTGCGCTGTCCGCTTGCGCCACCGGCGGCTCGTATGTGCAGCGCGACCAATACGGCGAGCAGACACAACAGCAGAATCGAACCGGCCGCAACGCGCTGATCGGTACCGCCATTGGTGTGGCTGCAGGCCTGCTCACCGGCGATAGCGCCACCGAGCGTCGTCAGCACGCAATGGTCGGCGCCGGCATCGGTGCACTGAGCGGTGCGGCGATCGGCCAGTACCAGGATCGCCAGGAGCGCGCGCTGCGCGAGCGCACCGCCAACACCGGGATCGAAGTACAACGCCAGGGCGACAACATCAGCCTGAACCTGCCCGACGGCATCACCTTCGACTTCGGCAAGTCGGCTTTGAAGCCGCAGTTCTACACCGCGCTCAACGGCGTGGCCTCCACGCTGCGCGAGTACAACCAGACCATGGTGGAAGTGGTGGGGCATACCGATAGCGTGGGTAGCGATGCGGTCAATCAACGCCTGTCCGAAGAGCGCGCCAGCGCAGTTGCACAGTACCTGACGGCGCAAGGTGTGCAGCGCGAGCGCATGGAAACCATGGGGGCCGGCAAGCGTTATCCGATTGCCGACAACACCACCGACGCCGGCCGGGCCAAGAACCGTCGCGTCGAAATCCGCCTGATTCCCTTGCGTGCCGAAGGCGCTGCCAGCAATAGCGGCATGCGTTGAGGGGATGCAGTGAATCGTGGCGAGTCGGATGACTCACCCGCGATGTGCTGATGTACGCAAAACAGGCCGCGAAAGCGGCCTGTTTTTCTGCTGCATGGTGTGATCAAGAGCAGCTAACCAATCGCTCGGGTCTAGAACGTCTGGTCTGCACGGCTTTGAGGTCTCGATCTTCCGATGTCATCGGCGCTGATGTGTCGGCGCAACTGTGGAACTTCAAAGCGCGGATCTGAATGTTGTTGCAGGGCCCTTGCCCGCCCACCATCGCGGGACACGCTGCAAGTACGTCCATGTAAGCTCCGTGGCGGCATCCATGCCGCTCAAGGTCCCGCGACGGTGAGCGGGCAAGGACCAGTCGAGTTGGTCGCTGTATTTGTGCGAGCGATTGATGCGTTCGCTAGCGATTTAAGGAGGTGCGGCTAGCTCGCAGTGCTCAAGCGAAGGTATCTCCACCACCTTTCCTACGATGGGCCGCTTTCCGAGCGACCGACCAACGTTCTGGTGCGGTGTCCTCGCCGCTTGCGGGACCGTTGGCGGCATGGGCCGCCATCGAGCCCCCATGGACGGGTTGACGGCGTGTCCCGCGAGCGGCGGGGGTACCGCGCGCGCGACCGAGTCGGCTTTGCGCTCATCGGGTGATCGCATCCGACGACGCCACGACGGACGTCTGGATCTTTCCCAACTCACCGCTTACGGCAGTGAGATCATTTGCAAACCGACCGAGCTATCGTCGGCTGTACGCGTGTGGTGACAGAGATGCATTCACTGAGTTGCATCGATGAACTTATGGGCTGCGCCAGACGGCTGGCACCGCCGGCGCACGCTTGATCGGCCACTATGCCGTGACGTTTTCCAGAATCCGCTTGCCTTCGGCGCGCAACTGCGCGTCTGCGCCCACGTCGACTTTTGCATCGTGGTCGGCCTTTTGTGCGGCCAGACGGGCAGGGCACTGCGCCATCATGTAGTCCGCATCGAAGTTCATGCGCGTCACCAAAAAGTCCACGAATGCACGTACTTTCGGCGACACCAGTCGGCCACCGGCGAACACCGCGTTGAAGTCCACCTCAGGCCCGGTCCAACCGGCCAGCACGCGGCGCACCAGGCCCGATTGCACGAACGGTTTGGCCATCACATCGCCAGTCAGCAACAGGCCTTCGCCGCACAACACCGCACCGTTGAGCGCAGCCGGATCGTTGGCCACCATCAGCGGATTGACCGGGAAATCGCGTACATCGCTGCCATCGCTGAGCGACCAGAAGAAGCGGTTGTTGTGCACGTTGCGGTTCTTGCGCAAGGCAAGCGTGCGATGGAATTGCAATTCATCCGGATGCAGCGGCTCGCCATAGCGTTCGATGTAGGATGGGCTGGCGAACACCTGGGTGCGCAAGCTGCCGAGCTTGCGCGCCACCAGGTTGGAATCGGGCAGCGCACCAACCCGCAATGCCAGGTCGGCTTCGCCTCCGATCAGGTCCAGCTTCTCGTTGCCCAGATGCATGTCCAGCTGGATTTCCGGATATTGCGCGTGGAATTCGCCCAGCAACGGCGCGATCCAGGTAATGCCCAACGAATACGGCACGGTAAAACGCAACCAGCCACGCGGGCCCGATTGCAGTTGTCCCACCGCGCTTTCGGCCTCTTCCAGCTCGCGCGCGATGCGCTGGCAATGTTCGTGGTACACCGAGCCGGCTTCGGTCAGCCCGATGCGGCGCGTGGTTCGATGCAGCAGGCGCGCACCCAACCGGGTTTCCAGTTCCTGCACCTTGCGGCTGACGGTGGTCTTGGGCAGGCCAAGCGCGTTGGCGGCGGCGATGAAGCTGCCTTGTTCGACCACCTTGACGAAGATCAAGGTGTCGTTGAGATCGTGAGTCATGGGATGCCTTCAGGGGGCCAGGAGGGATTAGACCGCTTACGGGACGATTATTCCCCTAAATCCGGACTAATCAAGTGCTGCTTTGAAGCCTAACTTATGCGGCATCCCCTCCATGCAGGAGCACGGCCATGTGGTTGTGCAATGTCTTCGGCGTGTCCTCCAGCAAGCGCAGCGCAATCGAAAACGCCTTCGATCCGGTCGTTTCCACGGAAAAACGGTCTTACGACAGTGCCTTGCGCGAATTCTCCAGCTCGCCACGGCGGCAGGCTGGCGGCGCGCCTGCGCAGCGAACTGGACTGCAGGCGCGCTGGGCGCGGCGCGGAATTATCCCGATCTCGGGAGCGAAAATCCCATGAGCGGGATGGTTCAATCCGAGACGGCCGTCATTGGCGGCGCGGGCAACGTGGGCATGGGCATTGTCTCTGCGTTGCTGGACGCCGGCATGCCAACGGTGGCGATTGGGCGCGACGCCGCCAAGCTGGACGCACTGCGCGCGCAGCATGGTCACTCGCCGCTGCTGGACATCGTGCAGGGATCGGTGGCCGACGATGCGTCCGCGCAGCGCCTGGCCACCGAACTGGCCCAGCGGCAACGACCGCTGGGTGCGGTGATCGCCAGCCTGGGCAGCCCGCCGAAGGCCGGGCGGCTGGTGGATCGGCCGGTGGCCGCCCTGCGTCGTCGCCTGGAGCGCGACGTGCTGCCGCATCTGGCTGCCGCCCGCCACCTGCTGCCGCTGCTGGCCGAAGCCGACGGCGGCGGCCGCTATCTGCTGCTCGGCAGTCCGTGCGCGCTGCGTGCCTGGTCGGCGCATGGCGATCGGTCGGTTGCGGCCTCCGCCACCCGCATGCTTGCCCAGGTGTTGCACGAGGAAGCCAAGCCGTTGGGCGTCCGCGTGCAGTTGCTCTCGGTCGAGCAGCCGGTCTGCACGCCCGGTCGCGCCAAGGACGCCTGTCCGGAATGGATCCGTGCCGTGGACGTCGGCCGCGCCGCTGTTTCCCTGATCGCCGGACCTGGCCAGCCCGGACAAGCCATCGTGACCGTGAGTCGTCGCCCGCCGGCCGCACCGTCGGCGAGCCGGCTGGCCGGTCTGCAATTTCCCATCCCCACCCGAGAGATTTCCCCATGACCACGAACGCCACCCCGTTCCGTTTTCCCTTGCGTACCGTGTTGGCGGGCGCCGTGCTTGCGGTCGTGCTCGCCGGCTGCGGCAGCAAGGCCGCCGAGACCGGCGCACCGCCGCCGCCCAGTGTCAGCGTCGCGCCGGTGCTGATGAAGCAGATCAGCCAGTGGGACGAATTCAGCGGCCGCATCGAACCGGTGGAAAGCGTCGAACTGCGTCCGCGCGTGTCCGGCTATATCGACAAGGTCAACTACACCGAAGGTGCGGAAGTGAAGAAGGGCGATGTGCTGTTCACCATCGACGAGCGTAGCTACCGCGCCGAGTTCGCGCGTGCCAACGCTTCGCTGGTGCGTGCCCGCACCCAGGCCACGCTGGCACGTAGCGAAGCTGCGCGTGCACGCAAATTGTCCGAGCAGCAGGCCATCTCCACCGAAACCTGGGAGCAACGTCGCGCCGCCGCCGATCAGGCCGATGCCGACCTGCAGGCCGCCCAGGCCGCGGTGGACACCGCCAGGCTCAACCTGGACTGGACGCGCGTGCGCGCTCCCATCGACGGCCGCGCCGGGCGTGCGATGGTCACCGCCGGCAACCTGGTCACGGCTGGCGACAGTGCCAGCGTGCTGACCACGCTGGTGTCGCTGGACAAGGTGTTTGTCTATTTCGACGCCGACGAAGGTACCTTCCTGCGCTATTCGCAGATGGCCCGCAACGGCGAGCGCCCGGACGAACGTGGCGGCGAGTTGCCGGTGCGGATCGGGCTGGTCGGCGAGCAGGGCTTCCCGCACGCCGGTCGCGTGGATTTCCTGGACAACCAGGTGACCCGCAGCACCGGCACCATCCGCGTCCGCGCGGTGCTGGACAACGCGCAACGGCAATTCACGCCGGGCTTGTATGCGCACGTGCAGTTGCTGGGCAGCGGCCAGTTCAAGGCCATGCTGGTGGACGAAAAGGCCGTGCTCACCGACCAGGACCGCAAGTACGTCTACGTGGTGGACAAGGACGGCAAGGCGCAGCGCCGCGATGTGGAGCTCGGCCGCAGTGCCGATGGTCTGCGCATCGTGCGTAGCGGCCTGGCCGCCGGCGACCGCGTGGTGGTCGATGGCGTGCAGAAGATCTTCATGCCCGGCATGCCGGTGGACGCCAAGACCGTGGCCATGGCGCCGGCGGCGGACAAGCGCACCGCTTCCAATTAGGTATCGCCAACGCGCGTTGCGCGCCGTCGCGCCTTCCCGGCGACTGCGCGCCACCTGCCACGGCTGCACTGATCCATCGCTGCATCGCAGCTCATGACTGCCGGCCTCGTCATCAGGCCGGCCCGGGGCCGCCGTGCCGCGCCGCCACCCGGCGGCACCCTCTTTCAGGACCATCCCAATGGACTTTTCCCGTTTTTTCATCGACCGGCCGATCTTTGCCGCGGTGCTGTCGATCATCATCTTCGCCGCCGGCCTGATCGCCATGCCGCTGCTGCCGATCAGCGAATACCCCGAAGTGGTACCGCCGAGCGTGCAGGTGCGCGCGGTGTATCCGGGCGCCAACCCCAAGGTCATTGCCGAAACCGTCGCCACGCCGCTTGAGGAAGCCATCAACGGCGTGGAAAACATGATGTACATGAAGTCGGTGGCCGGCTCGGACGGCGTGCTGGTGGTCACCGTGACCTTCAAGCCCGGCACCGATCCGGACCAGGCGCAGGTGCAGGTGCAGAACCGCGTCAGCCAGGCGCAGGCGCGTCTGCCCGAAGACGTGCGCCGCCAGGGCGTGACCACGCAGAAGCAATCGCCGACGCTGACCATGGTCGTGCATCTGACCTCGCCCAAGGGCAAGTACAACTCGCTATACCTGAGCAATTACGCCACCTTGAAGGTCAAGGACGAGCTGTCGCGCCTGCCGGGCGTGGGCCAGATCCAGATCTTCGGTGCCGGCGACTACGCCATGCGCATCTGGTTGAACCCCGACAAGGTGGCCGCACGCGGGCTCACCGCCAGCGATGTGGTCGCCGCCATCCGCGAGCAGAACGTGCAGGTCTCCGCCGGCCAGCTCGGTGCCGAGCCCATGCCCAACAAGAGCGATTTCCTGCTCTCGATCAACGCGCAGGGCCGCCTCACCACTGAAGAAGAGTTCGGCAACATCGTCATCCGCAGCGGCAACAGCGGCGAGATCGTGCGCTTGAGCGATGTGGCGCGCCTGGAACTGGGCGCCGGCAACTACACCTTGCGCTCGCAGCTGGACAACCAGAACGCGGTAGGCATGGGCGTGTTCCAGTCGCCCGGCGCCAACGCGATCGAATTGTCCGATGCGGTACGCGCCAAGATGGCCGAGCTGGAAAAGCAGTTCCCGCAGGACATGGCATGGTCGGCCGCGTACGACCCGACCGTGTTCGTGCGCGATTCGATCAGCGCGGTGGTGCACACGCTGCTGGAAGCGGTGCTGCTGGTGGTGCTGGTGGTGATCCTGTTCCTGCAGACCTGGCGCGCTTCGATCATTCCGTTGCTGGCGGTGCCGGTGTCGGTGGTCGGTACGTTTGCCGCGCTGTATCTGCTGGGTTTCTCCATCAATACGCTGAGCCTGTTCGGCTTGGTGCTGGCGATCGGCATCGTGGTCGACGACGCGATCGTGGTGGTGGAAAACGTCGAGCGCAACATCGAAGAAGGGTTGAGTCCGCTGGCGGCCGCGCATCAGGCCATGCGCGAAGTGTCCGGGCCGATCATCGCCATCGCGCTGGTGCTGTGCGCGGTGTTCGTGCCGATGGCGTTCCTGTCGGGTGTGACCGGCCAGTTCTACAAGCAGTTCGCGGTGACCATCGCCATTTCCACGGTGATTTCGGCGATCAACTCGCTGACCTTGTCGCCGGCGCTGGCGGCGATGCTGCTCAAGTTGCACGACGCGCCCAAGGACGGTCCGTCGCGGTTGATCGACCGCTTGTTCGGCTGGTTGTTCCGCCCGTTCAACCGTTTCTTCAACACCAGCTCGCACAAGTACCAAGGTGCGGTGTCGCGTGCGCTGGGCAAGCGAGGTGCGGTGTTCGTGGTCTACCTGCTGCTGCTGGTCGGTACCGGTTTCATGTTCAAGCTGGTGCCGGGCGGCTTCATTCCGACCCAGGACAAGCTGTACCTGATTGCCGGCACCAAGCTGCCGGAAGGATCGTCGCTGGAGCGCACCAATGAAGTGATCCGCCAGATCACCCAGATCGCGCTGCAGACCGACGGGGTGGATCACGCCATTGCGTTCCCCGGCCTGAATCCGCTGCAGTTCACCAATACGCCCAATACCGGCACGGTGTTCCTGACGCTCAAGCCATTCAGCCAGCGCAGCCGCACCGCCGCGCAGATCAATGCGGAAATCAACGCACGCATCAGCCAGATCCAGCAGGGCTTCACATTCGCCTTCATGCCGCCGCCGATTCTGGGTTTGGGCCAGGGCTCGGGCTATTCGCTGTACATCCAGGACCGTGCCGGCCTGGGCTATGGCCAGTTGCAGAGTGCGGTGAATGCGATGTCCGGTGCGATCTCGCAAACGCCGGGCATGCAGTTCCCGATCGGCACCTACCAGGCCAACGTGCCGCAGCTCGACGCCAAGGTCGACCGCGACAAGGCCAAGGCGCAGGGCGTGCCGTTGACCAACCTGTTCGACACGCTGCAGACCTATCTGGGGTCGTCCTACATCAACGACTTCAATCGCTTCGGTCGCACCTACCAGGTGATCGCCCAGGCCGATGGACAGTTCCGCGATAGCGTGGAAGACATCGCCAACCTGCGCACGCGCAATGCCAACGGCGACATGGTGCCGATCGGCAGCATGGTCACGCTGGGCCAGACCTACGGCCCGGACCCGGTGATCCGCTACAACGGCTACCCGGCTGCCGACCTCATCGGCGAGGCGGATCCGCGCGTGCTGTCGTCCACCGAGGCGATGCAGAAGCTGTCCAGCATGGCGCCGCAGGTGCTGCCCAACGGCATGAACATCGAGTGGACCGACCTGAGCTACCAGCAGTCCACGCAAGGCAACTCGGCATTGATCGTGTTCCCGATGGCGGTGTTGCTCGCGTTCCTGGTGCTGGCCGCGTTGTACGAAAGCTGGACGCTGCCGCTGGCCGTGATCCTGATCGTTCCGATGACCTTGCTGTCTGCGTTGTTCGGTGTGTGGCTCACCGGCGGCGACAACAACGTGTTCGTGCAGGTGGGTCTGGTGGTGTTGATGGGCCTGGCATGCAAGAACGCGATCCTGATCGTGGAGTTCGCCCGCGAACTGGAAATGCACGGCAAGGGCATCGTTGAAGCGGCACTGGAAGCCTGCCGCCTGCGCCTGCGTCCGATCGTGATGACCTCCATCGCCTTCATCGCCGGCACCGTGCCGCTGGTGTTTGGCCATGGTGCCGGCGCCGAAGTGCGCTCGGTCACCGGTATCACGGTGTTCGCCGGCATGCTGGGTGTGACCTTGTTCGGCCTGTTCCTGACGCCGGTGTTCTACGTGGCGCTGCGCAAGTGGGTGACCCGTCGCGGTCCCGCGACACCGCCCGCAGTTGCGCACGATCACGCCCACGTCAACGCCTGAGCGCGCATTACTTCCCCCTCCATACATTCGAAGGATTTACACATGAGCAATACCAAGATCGCACTGGTCACCGGCGCCACCCGCGGTATCGGCCTGGAGACCGTTCGTCAACTCGCACAGGCCGGCGTGCACACGCTGCTGGCCGGGCGCAAGCGCGACGACGCCGTGGCCGCGGCCCTCAAGTTGCAGGCCGAAGGCCTGCCGGTGGAGGCCATCCAGCTCGATGTCAACGACGACATCAGCGTTGCTGCCGCCGTGGGCACGGTGGAGCAGCGTCATGGCCATCTGGACATCCTGATCAACAATGCCGGCATCATGCTCGATGACCTGCAGCGCACCCCGTCGCAGCAGAGCCTGGAGGTATGGAAGCGCACCTTCGACACCAACCTGTTCGCCGTGGTCGAGGTGACCAAGGCCTTCCTGCCGCTGCTGCGTCGCTCGCTGGCCGGGCGCATCGTCAATGTGTCCAGCCTCCTCGGCTCGCTGACCTTGCATAGCCAACCCGGCTCGCCGATCTACGATTTCAAGATTCCGGCTTACAACATCTCCAAGAGCGCGTTGAACAGCTGGACCGTGCATCTGGCCCACGAATTGCGCGACACCGCCATCAAGGTCAATGCCGTGCATCCGGGCTCGGTCAAGACCGACATGAACGGTGGTGGGGAACTCGAGGTGGAGCAGGGCGCTGCCAGCAGTGTGCAAATGGCGCTGTTGGATGCGCACGGTGCCACCGGCAGCTTTACCCATCTGGGAGAGGTGTTGCCATGGTAAGAAACTTCCTGAGCGTGGCCTTGGCTGCGCTGGTGCTCAGCGGTTGCGCGGTCGGGCCGGATTACCGCCCCGATCCGCCCGCGGCGGTGACGCTGCAAGGCGCGCAGGACGCATCCTTCAGCACCGAATCGCCGGTCGGCAACTGGTGGTCGCAATTCGACGACCCGGTGCTGGAACAGCTGGTGCGCGACGCCTTGTTCGCCAACCACGACCTGCGCATCGCGGTGGCGCGCGTCAAGCAGGCGCGCGCGGTGTTCGTCGAGCGCCGTCTGGATCAGGCGCCGCATATCACCGCGCAAGGCAGCTTCGATCGTCGCGAACAGCAGCAGGTGATCGCCGGCAATCAGCGCTTTCTGACCGAGCAGACCACGCTTGGTCTGGATGCGGCCTGGGAGCTGGACCTGTTCGGCCGGCAGCGGCGTGCATCGGAGGCCGCGCGTGCCGACCTGGATGCCGAGCAGGCCAACCTGCAGGACGTGCAGGTCACCGTTGCTGCCGAAGTGGCACGCAATTATTTCGAACTGCGCGGCACCCAGAAGCGGCTGGATGTCTCCAAGCGCACGCTCACCAACCTGCGCGACACCCAGAAGCTGACGCAGACGCGGTGGGATCTGGGTGCAGGCAGCGAGCTGGATGTGCAGAGCAGCCTGGCGCGGTTGAAGGCGATCGAAGCGGATATTCCGCTGCTGGAAACCGCCGAGGCGCAATACCGCCACCGTCTGGCGGTGTTGCTGGGCCAGCAACCCGATGCCTTGGATGCCACCTTGGCCGCGCGCGAGATGCCGGCGTTCGCGCGGCCGCTGCCGCTGGGCGATACCGCCGGCTTGCTGCGTCAGCGTCCGGATGTGCGCGGCGCCGAGCGCCGGCTGGCGGCAGCCACCGCGCAAGTGGGCGTGGCCACGGCCGACCTGTTTCCGCGCATCAGCGTGAGCGGGTTCGTCGGCTTCCTGACCGGCGACGCGGCCAGGTTGACCGAAGGCAATGCCAAGGCCTGGTCGGTGACCCCGTCGATCAGCTGGGCCGCCTTCGATTTCGGCACCGTGCGCGCGCGGTTGCGCGCCAGCAAGGCGCAGGCCGAAGGTGCGTTGGCGCAGTATCAGCAAACCGTCTTGCTGGCGCTGGAAGACACCGAAAACGCGTTGATCGGCTATGGCCGCCAGCAGGCGCGCCTGGCCATCGTGGTGGAGCAGGCCAATGCCGCGCGGCGTGCCGAGCAGTTGGCGCAGATCCGCTACCGCGAGGGCTCGGAAGACTTCCTCACCCTGCTGGATGCGCAGCGTACCCAGCTGGCGGCCGATGATGCGTTGGCGCAGGCCGAAGCGGCGGTGAATGTCGGCGTGGTCGGCGTGTACAAGGCGCTCGGTGGCTGGAAGCAGGATCAAGCGCCTGCGGCACCGGTGGCCGTGGTCGGTCGTTGAACGATGCGCGCGGGGCGGCCAGTGGGTCGCCCCGCAGGTCTGGCTGCAGCGTCAGCGTTCAGCGAGGCGATCGAAGGTATGCGGTGATGGCGGGCGATACCGGCCATGCATCCGACGCCATCGGTTCGCTCGCCTCTCTGGCAGGTGCGCGACCGGCGTTTCGTCAGCACCATCGCATTCGTGCCATGCATCAACCCATCTGCCAGGTGCATATGCAGACGCCGACGCATGCATACCGCCAGGCGTTTATTCGGCGATCCTCACGCTGTCGCGTCCGCCGTTCTTGGCCAGATACAGCGCTGCATCGGCACGCGAAAACCAGTCCTGCCAATGCGTTTCGCCATCGTGGCGCGCCGCGCCCAGCGAGACGGTGATGCGCCCGCCGGGTCCGCGCAAGCCGTTGCGTATCACCTTGCGCAAGCGTTTGGTGGCCGCTTCCAGTTCGGCCAGCGAGCCGGCACGCAGCAGCACCACAAATTCTTCGCCACCAAAACGGAACACCTGGTGCGGGTCGCGTACTTCGAAGCGCAGGATGGTGGCCAGGTCCGAAAGCGCCGCGTCGCCGGCGGCATGCCCGTACAGATCGTTGACCTCCTTGAAGTGATCCAGGTCCAGGATGATCAGGCTGTTGAGCCGGTCGTGCGGTTGGCGTTGATCGATCTGGTGGGTCAGCGCACGTTCCAGCATGCGACGGTTGGGCAAGCCGGTCAGTGCATCCAGCGAGGCCAGTTCTTCCAGATGCACGCGGTCGTCCTGCATCCGCAGCGAAAACGCATAGCCCACCGCCAGCGTCACCAGCGTCACCACGATCGTCGACACGCCCTGGCCGGGGCTGGTGATCAGGCCGGGCAAGAACAACAAGGCGGCCAGCAGCGGCAAGCTCAACAACACCGCGCGCCGTGGGCCGCACAGGAAATAATTGGTGGCCAGCACCGGAAACAGCCAGGGCAGGGCGCCATCGCCCCCGGTCCAGCACGCCACCAGGCACCCGCCGACATTGATCGACGCCAGCCACACGCCGCCAGCGCCGGTGTCTTCGGCACTGCGCATCTGCCAGCCCCGCCATACCGCCAGCACGCCCAGCGCAGCGGTGACCAGACACGCAACTGCCTGACCGGTCATGGCCAGGTACACCGCATAGAGGCAAAGCAACAGCGCGGTGATTGGCCCAAGCATCTTGACGATGCCGAGTCGAAAATCCCGCCGCAGGTGGAGGATCACAGGGAAGGTTCTATAGGAGTCGGCATCATTATCGGCGGAGCGCGGTCAAAGTTGAGCATGCCTTCATCGCCGCAATGGGTAGGAAAGTGAAGCGTTGCAGCGCAAGGCTTCGCACATCCTTGACGGCGTTGCCGCAAACGTATCGTTTTGGTTGTCGGAGTCTGCCATGCCCACCCGCGAAGAACTTGCCACGCGCCTGGACGCGTTGCAGGAACAGTTGCCCAAGTTGTCGGCAGATGAAGATGCGGATTTCGACTACCTGGATTTTCAGGCGCGTGCAGAAGCGATCCTGAGCAGCGCCGCGCAGGACGATGCCGCCTATGTGCGCACGCGTATCGACGGCATGCTGGCCGGTGCGGTCTTGATTCCCACCGATGATGCGGGCCAGGCCTGCGGCTGAGGCCTCGTCTTGGCATGAGCCCAGGTGCTTGAGTGTTAGTCGCTGCAATGCGGGCGCCGGCGAACGATACGAGCATCTTCGCGTAGATGCTCGCAACAGGGTTCGCAAAGCGCGCGCGATGCGGATCTGAGTGTGGACCGCGCAACACCCGTCTTGGCAGCAGGCCGCAGAAGCACGCCTGGCCGTTGTTCAGGCCACGAATGCAAGGACGTCCGCGCTCACCACCTGATTGCGGCCACCCTGCTTGGCGCGATACAGCGCCGCGTCCGCCCGTTGCACCAACGAAGCCACGGTGGCGGCATGATCGGGGAAGCTGGCCGCGCCGAACGAGGCGGTGACCTTCGGCAGACAGACGCCATCGCCCATCACCTGCAAGGCCTCGATGCTGACGCGCAGTTTCTCCGCCATCATGCAGGCGGTTGGCAGATCGACCTCGGGCAGGATGATCGTCAATTCTTCGCCGCCGTACCGGCAGCAGATGTCCTCGCCACGCGTCTGCGCCAGCAGCAATTCGCCAATGGCCGCCAGTACGCGGTCGCCGCCGCTGTGCCCATGCAGGTCGTTGAACCGCTTGAAGTGATCCACATCCAGCATCAGCACCGACAACGGCAGCGCCCGGCGCGTGCAGCGCGCCAACTCGTGATTGAGGGTTTCTTCCAGATAGCGGCGGTTGTACAGGCCTGTCAGCGGGTCGCGGATCGACTGCTGGCGCAGCGTTTCGCGCAAGCGCAGGTTGTGCAGCGCCAGGGAGAGTTGTTCCGCTGCCGCCTCGGCCACGGTCAACGAGGCCAGATCGTCGGGGTCTTCGCTACGCAATGCCAGCATCCCCAACTGCGTGCCCTGCGCCGAGAGCGGAATGCAGGCGGTGGCCGCATTCGCCGGGAGGTTGACGCCGGCATGCTGGCATAGCATCCCGGCGCTGGCGTCCATCACCACATGGGTGCGGTCGCGGCGCAACGCCCAGCAGTTGTCCGGCGCGATGCTGGCACTGGCGTCGTCGGCCATCTCGCCCCAGGCGACCACCTGTTCGGCACGATCGCGCGAGGCGCGTAGCAGGTAGACCGCGCCGGCGGCACCTGGAATCAGCGGCGCAATCGTGCGTGCGGTGATTTCCAGCGCTTCTTCGGCGTTGCGGCAGTTCTGCAGCAGCCCGGAGTAGCGTGCCAGCGCCTCCAGGCCAGCGGAGGTGCGTTCGAGTGCGGCAAACGACTCGATCAGGCGCTCGCTGGTCCGGCTGGCGTCGTCTTCGGCACGCGTGCGCCGTTCCAGCTCGCGCGACAGCAGGCGATAGGCCAGCAGCATCACCAGCAAGCCACTGACAATGCCGATCACGGTCACCCATAGCGCCCACTGTGCGCTGCGTGTGGTGGCCGCGTTGCGCCTGATCAGTTGCTGCCGCTCCAGCTCCGTCATGGTCTGCACCTGGCGGCGCAGCGATGAAGAGGTCTGGAACACCCCGCGCGCAATGGCGGCACGCGCGCCATCCAGGCCTTGCTTGCGATAGCGATGCAACAGCTCGTCGATCTGCACCAGGCGCGCGTCCACCAAACGGCTCAGCACGACCACATTGCGCCGCTGCGTCGGGTTGTCCTGCACCAGGGCGTCCAGCCGCACGATGCGCTCGGGCAGGCGGCCGATCGCATCGGCATACACGCCCAGAAAGGCCTCGTTGTCGGTCAGCACGTAGCCGCGCGCCGACGATTCCGCCGACAGCATGCCCGCCTGGATTTCGTCGATGCTGGCAATCACTTCCTGCGTGTGCGTCACCCAGCCGGCGTCCGACAGCGAACGCTGCGTGGTGAGATATCCACCCACGCCGATCAGCACAAAGATCAGCCCGCCCACCAGCAATGCCCCGGCAGCGCGACGTTTGGTTCTTTTGGTCAACACCGCGTTCCCCGGCACGATTGTCTGGTCGAGGTCGATGCAAGTCGCGTGCCTACGCTCCACTTCGCTTTGCCGAGTCAGCTGGCAGACGGCGCATTGCCCCCGGCCGCAGCATCGTGACGGTATGCTGGCAAGCAGTCACCGAAAAGGGCGCCCATTGGTCATTTTTCTAGGCAATTACCAGCTCACCTGTCATGCCGCCAAAGGCGATACCCCCGCCCATGGCTGGGTTGCCGGCTGGGATATCGCACAGATCGGCATTGGCCGTGGCGCGAACCTGGCAGGCGCTGCGCTGTCGTCGACCTTTCCTGACCATCGCAGCGCCATGGCCGCCGCCCGCATTGCCGGCATGGTCACGCTGGAAGCCATGCACGCCAAGGCGCAAGAACAGCGCGAGCACGCCTGAGCAAGGTGCTGACGGCTGGCACGCGATTTGCTCTGGTCTGATCAGGGCGCTGTCGAGCGTCCCTGGAGCAAGTGCAATGGAAGAGCCCAACAAAAGCGCCCTGGTGCTGCTGCAATTGGAAGCCAGCGCGTTGCTGGCCTTATTCGATCAACTCCGCGGTGATGCCGTTCCGCGGTGCGCAGACGCCGGAGGACTTGCAGACGCGGTCGACGGTCACCAAGCGCACGAACACGCAGTGCACGTCACTAACTGACGCAGCGCGCAGTCTCGCATTGGGTCAGGCAACACCCATGAAAAAGGCCGGGAATCCTCTGCATCGAGAATTCCCGGCCTTGGTCGGTCGTCTTAGGACCGTGGTTTGGTGGAGGTGGGCGGAATCGAACCGCCGTCCGGAAGCACTCCATCCCCAGCACTACATGCTTAGCCCTCCGTTAGATCTCGTTCCCAGGCAGCACGGTTGGCAAAGCGCACCTGGAAACCAGCCTGCTTTATCTGACCGGTAGCTGACAGGCAGCCACTACCGATGGTTCCGTGATAATGACCCTACACCTACGAGCACGGGCACAAGTAGGTTCGGGGGTTCGCCTTAGGCGGCTGTAGAACTACAACTAAAGCCAATTAAGCGGCGATAGCGAAGTCCGAACCGTAGTTGTCATCGTTGGCAACTAAAAGTTTGCTGCTGGATTAACGAGGAAAGCTGCCCCCTCGGCATGCGCCAAGCGACTTCGCGACCCCCGTCGAAACCAGTGCACCCCCGGGGAAAGCAGTAAAACGCTGACCGGCTCAGTGTAGGGATCGGCGCGCCCTGTCACAAGTAGTGAGATGCGCAGCGCTTACAGTGGCTTCAGTCCCGTACCGGACGGAACAGTCTGCAAACGAAGGAGCGATGCGATGGCGACAGGCAAGCCCCCACGTTCGAAACCTGCACGCGCGCTGCCGCGCAAGGCTGCTGCTAGCACGCAACATGCGGCGCGGCCGCGCGCTCCGCGTGCGCAGCAAGCCGGCGCCGAGGAGCCCGAGGCGACCCGCGTGCAAGGCAAGGCGCGTACGGTGATCTACATCCATGGCATCGGCAACAAGCCGCCGGCCGATGTGCTGCGTTGCCAGTGGGACAAGGCCTTGTTCGGGCGGCCCATGGGCGAGCGCACGCGGCTGGCGTACTGGGTCAATCGCGAGCGGTATCCAGTGGCCGAGCCGGGCAATTGCGATGCGCGCGATGTGGGTCCGGCGCTCAATCAAAGTGTGCAGCGCGCCTTGAGTACGCTTGGCCTGGTGCCGGGCGAACAGGACCTGCACCTGTTGGCAGACGCGCTGGCGCAGAGCGAGCAGGAACGTGCCGATCTGCATCGGCTGCTGGACGAGCTTCAGGGCACGTCCGTGCCCGGCAGCGTGCAGGCCAAGGGGGCCATCGATGCGATCAACCGGGTGTTGCTACGGCTGATTTCCGCCGCATTGTTGCAGGACGTACATGACCTGTTCTTCGTGCCGGACCGTGCGGCGCTGATACGCGAAAGTCTGGCGCAGCGGCTGCGCGCAGGCGGCGGGCCATTCGTGGTAGTGGCGCACAGCCAGGGTTCGATGATCGCCTTTGATGTGCTGCGCCAGCTGAAGGCCGCCGACTGCGAGGTCAGTTTGTTCCTCACCCTGGGCTCGCCACTAGGCTTGCCGCAGGTGCGTAGCATGTTCAAGCGCTGGACCGGCACGCGCAAACTGCCGTTCCCCGAGTGCGTACAGCGCTGGATCAATGTGGCAGAAACGCGCGACCCGATCGCGCTGGACCCGGACCTCACCGACGACATCGCCAATGCGAAAGGACGTTTCGAAAACCTGGCCGCTGCGCGTTTGAATCCGGACTGGCAGCACAACCCGCATTCGGCGTCGGGTTATCTGTCGATTCCGCAGGTGCGCGCCGCGGTGCGCCAAGCCGTGGGTGTGGGTTTCGATCAGCCGGTGTCCAATGCAGTGCTGATCAAGGACCTCAGCGAACAGCTGGAAGCGCATGGCCCGGAGTACCGACACGATGTGCTGATCGAACTGGATCGGCGCGTGTTGGGGCACGACCCCGCCGGTGTGCGCGCATTGCTGTTGCAGCATGTGCGTCAGGCCGCTGCGCGTACCACCGGCCTGAGCGGCGATGCGCTGGATGAGGCGATCGAGCTGGAAGACAGCCTGCAGCGTTTCGTGTCTGCGCGGCTGACCCGGTTCGAGATCGAATCGCTGCAGGATCGCTACCGCGCGTTGGGCTTTCGGCGGGTGTGGCGCGATGCCGGAAAACGCGCGTTGATCCATGTATCGGGTAACGTGCTGCATGCCGATGCGGCACGCACGGCGTATCGCGCGCGCGGGCAACAGATCGGTTGGGCGGTGATGGATACCGGCATCGCGGCCGATCACCCGCATTTTTTCGTCAAGGGTGAGCGCGACAACGTGGTGGCCCAGTGGGATTGCACGCGACGCGGTGCGCCCAAACGGCTGACCCGCGGCGATGGCACGGCGTTTACCCGGCTCGATCGGCATGGCCACGGCACGCATATCGCCGGCATCATCGCCGGGCAGTGCCGCGCGTCGATCCCGGATGCGAGCGGCACGCCCGGCCGTACGCTGGAAGTCTCCGGCATGGCGCCGGAGACCCAGTTGTACGGCTTCAAGGTGCTCGACGATGCCGGAAACGGGCGCGATTCGTGGACGATCAAGGCGGTGCAGCAGGTGGCCGACATCAACGAGCGCGCCGGCGAGCTGGTCATCCATGGCGTCAATCTGAGCCTGGGCGGCTGCTTCGACCCGGAGAGCTACGGCTGCGGGTTTACGCCGTTGTGCAACGAATTACGCCGGCTGTGGCGGCAAGGCGTGCTGGTGGTGGTCGCGGCCGGCAACGAAGGCCTGGCCTGGTTGATGCGCAACGACGGTGACGCATATGCGGCCAACATGGATCTGTCGATCAGCGACCCGGGCAATCTGGAAGACGCCATCGTGGTCGGCTCGGTGCACAAGAGCAGCCCGCACAACTATGGCGTGTCGTATTTTTCCTCGCGCGGGCCGACCGCCGACGGCCGCAGCAAGCCGGATGTGGTTGCGCCAGGGGAGAAGATCCTGTCGGCCTACTACGACTTCGACCCGAACGACCCGTCCAGCCTGATGGTGGAGATGAGCGGCACCAGCATGGCCGCACCGCATGTTTCCGGCGTGCTGGCGGGCTTCTTGTCGGCGCGCCGCGAGTTCATCGGCTTCCCGGACCGGGTCAAGCAATTGCTGCTGGATACCTGCACCGACCTGCAACGCGACCGCTATGTGCAGGGCAGGGGAGTGCCGAATTTGATGCGGATGCTTGGAGCGACGTGATTCGGAGCCGTGAGTCGGGATTGGGGATTGGCAAGAGCGGTGTGGCTTAGCCTCGCCGCTCTCCAGGTGTGGATCGCAAGCCAGCAGTGCAAAAAGCCACGCAAAACCGCTGTAGCCAATCCCTAATCCCGAATCCCAAATCCCGGCCCCTCAGGCATCACGATTATGCCGCCGCATTACGCGCTGCTTGTCGCGCTGCCAGTCGCGGTCCTTGGCGGCGTCGCGCTTGTCGTGATTCTGCTTGCCCTTGGCGAGGGCGATTTCCAGCTTGACCTTGTTGCTGCTCCAATACAGCGCGGTGGGCACCAGGGTGTAGCCTTCGCGCTCCACGCGGGTGAGCACCTTGTCGATCTCGGCCCGGTGCAGCAGCAGTTTGCGGTCGCGCCGTTCCACGGGCACCGTGTGGGTGGAGGCCTGGATCAGCGGCGTGATCTGCGCGCCGATCAGGTAGATCTCGCCCGAGCGCACATAGGCATAGCCATCGACGATGTTGGCGCGGCCGGCGCGGATCGCCTTGACCTCCCAGCCCTGTAGTGCCAGGCCGGCTTCGTAGCGTTCTTCCAGGTGGTATTCGTGGCGCGCACGCTTGTTCAACGCGATGGTTTTCGTGGCCTTCGCGCCGTTTGCTTTATCCTTGGTCTGTTTCTTGCTCATCCGCCCATTGTCGCCGATTCGGTGTCGTCAAACGATCTTCCGTCTTTCACAAGTTAGCGAATGCCTACCATCCGTCGCAGCGCCCTGGTCGAACACAGCGCCACCCGCATGTTCGATC
This sequence comes from Xanthomonas phaseoli pv. dieffenbachiae, assembly GCF_008639345.1. Classification (NCBI taxonomy): domain Bacteria; kingdom Pseudomonadati; phylum Pseudomonadota; class Gammaproteobacteria; order Lysobacterales; family Lysobacteraceae; genus Xanthomonas; species Xanthomonas phaseoli. The sequence goes on from NZ_CP041380.1 coordinate 1,603,599, forward strand.
TGGTCAATGATGTCGCCGCCTACCCGCGCCGTTTCGGCTGGTGCGACGCTGCCAATGTGCTTGAGCAGGACCAGGCGCACATCGTGGCGCGCCTGGATTTGGGGCTGGGCTCGTTCCGCACCTGGTTCACCACCGAGAACATCCTCGAGCGCCCGGAGCGCATCGTCATGCACCTGCGCGATGGCCCGTTCAAGCGCCTGGAAGGTTTGTGGGAGTTCCAGGCGCTGGGCGAGGGCGCCTGCAAGGTGAGTCTGACCCTGGAGGTCGAAACCAGCTCGCGACTGCTTGGCCCGGCGCTGGCGCTGGGGTTTCAGGGCTTGGCCGACCGCATGGTCAACGACTTCGTGCGCGTCGCCGACCGCGGCGACGTCTAGGGTGCGCGCCGGCATGCGTATCGAGGTCGTGCTGGCCTGGCCGGATCGCTACAGCTCGGTGCAACTGGAATTGCCGCAGGGCGCAACGGTAGCCGAAGCCGTCGCCACGTCCGGTCTGGCGTTGGAGCAGGCCCCTGCCGCGCATGCGGTGCACGGACTGATCGCGCGACCGGAGCAGGTATTGCGCGATGGCGACCGGGTCGAATTGCTGAGGCCGCTGTTGCTGGACCCGAAGGAGGCGCGGCGGCGGCGTGCCGGACCAAGCAAAAAAGCAGGCTCAAATAGCTAGCGATTCCCAGCGCTGCGAAGCAGGTCAGGTCGCTGCAAAGCCGGTGCTGCTGGCCTTTGCCCCGCAAAATCAGATGTGTTCTATGAGTCGAACGGGCCCGCTTGGACCTACGACATGCCGGACAAGGCGCGGCGGATCGGTCCTGGCGGCAGCCCTGCGAGGTCACTGAAGCGCCCTCTTGGCATCAGGCAAAACGAAAAACGCATCCGTTCGAAGGGATGCGTTTTGGTCCGATCAGACGATCACGACACCGTCGAGCAGCGGTATCAACGGCCGCGTTGCTTCTTCTTGTCGCGTGCCAGGTTGCGGCCGAACTGCTTGGGTGCGGCTTTGGCCAACTGCTCGTCCTGCGACGGGAAATAGTCGCCTTCCCAGCGCGCGACCTGTTCGTTCTCGAAGAACACCGTGAAATTCTTGATCTCGGTACGCGCCAGGCGGTCCACGCGCTGCGTGGAGGTGTAGTCCCAGCGCTGGGCATGGAACGGGTCGGGGATCGAGGGCGTGCCCAGCAACGCGCTGACCTGCTGCTTGCTCTGGCCTACCTGCAGTTGCTCCACGGCGTTCTGTTTGATCAGATTGCCCTGGTAGATCGGCTGCTTGTAGATGATGCCGCAGCCAGCGGTGGAAAGAGCAATGGCGGCGACCAGCAGGAGATTACGCATCGGGGATTAAGTGCTGAGGAAATCACGCCGATGATACACTTCCGCCGGTCGCCGCGACCCGTTTGATGGCAGCTGGCGCTAAATCGCCAATGAACGGAGAACGTATGGAAACCCACGACCTGCGCAAAGTCGGGCTCAAGGTGACCCATCCGCGCATGCGGATCCTGGAATTGCTCGAACAGAAGAGCAACCAGCATCACCTCAGCGCAGAAGACATCTATCGCCAACTGCTCGACCACGGCGATGAGATCGGGCTGGCCACGGTGTACCGGGTGCTGACCCAGTTCGAGGCGGCCGGCTTGGTGCTGAAGCACAATTTCGAAGGCGGGCAGGCCGTGTACGAGCTGGATCGAGGCGGTCACCACGACCATATGGTCGACGTCGATACCGGTCATGTGATCGAGTTCGAGAGCGAGGAGATCGAGGCGCTGCAGCGCCAGATCGCCGCCAAGCACGGCTACGAACTGGAAGAGCACTCGCTGGTGCTGTACGTGCGCAAGAAGCGTCCGCGCTGAGTTCGGTGTCTGCAGAGATGTAATGACGGGGCGGCTTCGGCCGCCTTGTGCGTGCTGGGGCGTGTTGGTGGGTTTGCTGCAGGCCCATGTCCCCATCCGCCCTTCGGGCACCTTCCCCCCGCAGGCGGGGGAAGGGAGCAGGTGGTGGTCGGTTGCAGTGCAACCGACGGATGCGGTGCAACCGACAGATCACGCGCAGCCAGGCATCGCTTCTCCCGCTGGCGGGAGAAGGTGGCGCGCAGCGCCGGATGCGGGGATACCGTTTGCGCCTGTTGCGCCTGTTGCGCCTGTCGTGGTCGCGTCGCAGAGGGCTTGCCCCCATCCGCCCTTCGGGCACCTTCCTCCGCAGGCGGGGGAAGGGGGCAGGTGGTGGTCGGTTGCAGTGCAACCGACAGATGCAGTGCAACCGACAGATCACGCGCAGCCAGGCATCGCTTGTCCCGCTGGCGGGAGACGGTGGCGCGCAGCGCCGGGTGCGGGGAGATACCGTTTGCGCTTGTTGCGCTTGTTGCGCTTGTTGCGCCTGTCGCGCCTGCCGTGGTCGCGTCGCGGAGGGCTCGCCCCCATCCGCCCTTCGGGCACCTTCCCCCGCAGGCGGGGGAAGGGAGCCTTGTCAGCCGGGAAGGGAGACTCGTCAGCGGGGGAGGGAACGGGGACTCTGAATTTGCGAGCGCTCGACGCGATCAGGCGCTCTGCAGTAGCTTGCGAGCCGCTGCGCGTGCTTCCTTGCTCACTTCCACGCCGCCCAGCATCCGCGCCAGCTCTTCCTGGCGGGCCTGCGGGCCGAGCAGTTCGACCGCGCTTTGGGTCATGCCGTCCACCGGCGCCTTGCTGACCCGGTAATGCGCGTGGCCCTTGGCGGCGACCTGCGGCAGGTGGGTGACGCACAGCACCTGGCGCTCTTCGCCCAGCGCGCGCAGTTTCTGCCCGACGATGTCGGCCACCGCGCCGCCGATGCCCGAATCCACTTCGTCGAACACCATGGTGGGCACGCTGTCCAGGCCCAGTGCGGCCACTTCGATGGCCAGCGAAATGCGCGACAGCTCGCCGCCGGAGGCGACCTTGCGCAACGCACGCGGGGGTTGCCCGGCGTTGGCGGCGACCAGGAATTCCACCCGTTCGGCGCCGTTGGGATCGGGGCGGGCGCCCTCGTGCGGCTGCAGCTGGATCAGGAACTGCCCGCCGCCCATGCCCAACTCGCCGATCAACGCGGTGGTGGCGGCCGACAACGCCTCGGCGGCGGTGGTGCGGCTGTCGCTGAGCGCGCCGGCCGCACTGCGCCAGGCGGCGGTGGCGGTTTCGATGTGCTTGTCGAGCTGCTGCAGGCGCTCGTCGGCGCCGCGCAGGCTCTCGACCTCGGCAGCCAGATGATCGCGATGCGCGGCCAGCTCGTCCGGCGTGACGCGGTGTTTGCGCGCCAGGTCGTGCAGACGGCCGAGGCGGCGCTCCATCGCCTCGAATTGGGCCGGGTCGGCCTCCAGGTCGTCGCGCACGCGGTCGAGCAGGGCCAGCGCTTCCTCGATCTGGATGACAGCGCTGTCCAGCAGCGCGTCCACCTCGCCCAGGCGCGGTTCGTGCTCTGCCACGCGCGACAAATCGTGGCGGCTGTCCTGCAACAGGCCCAGGGCGCTGGCGCCGTCGTCGCCGTTGAGCTGCTGGGCGACGCTGTCGCAGGCGCCGATCAGCGCGGTGGCGTGGGCCTGGCGGCGGTGATTGACGTCCAGTGCGGCAATCGCGGCCGGGTCCAGGTCCTCGCGCTCCAGTTCGGCCAGTTGGTGCTCCAGGAAGCCGATCCGGTCGGAGACATCGCCCTGCGCCGACAGCGCATCGCGCTCGTCCAGCAGCGCCTGCCATCGCTGGCTGGCCTGGCGCACCTGCTCGCGCTGGGCGCTGTTGCGGGCATAGGCATCGAGCAGGGCGAGCTGGCTGTGCCGGGCCATCAGCGCCTGGTGCTCGTGCTGGCCGTGGATTTCCACCAGCTTGGAGGCCAGTTCGGCCAGCTGCGAGGAGGTGACCGGGCGGCCGTTGATCCACGCGCGCGAGCCACCGTCGGCGCGGATGATCCGGCGCAGCTGGCATTGCGCCTCGTCGTCGAGTTCGTTATCGGCCAGCCAGCCCAGCCCAGGGTGCTCGGCCGGCAGCTGGAACTCGGCCGACAGTTCGGCGCGCTCGGCGCCATGACGGACCACGCCGCTGTCGGCGCGCAGGCCGGACAGGAAGCCCAGCGCGTCCACCATCAGCGACTTGCCGGCGCCGGTTTCGCCAGATACCACGGTCATTCCCGGCCCGAATTCCAGTTCGGTGGCACGGACAACGGCGAAATCCTTGATCGAGAGGTGTCTGAGCATGAGGTCGAGTGTGAATGCTTTGGGGAAGCTTAGGGTGGCAGGGGCAGACGGGGAATCGGACGCTTGCCATCCCCGGGGCCAGACATTATCTATGCGCTGTCTCACCGGATGATCCCATGCGCGCGTCCCAGTCCCCAATGCTCGACCCCCGCGCCCGCCAGTTGCTGCGCACCCTGATTGCGCGCTACATCCGCGACGGCGAGCCGGTGGGCTCCAAGACGCTGGCCCAGCATGCGGGGCTGGATGTCAGCCCGGCGACCATCCGCAATATCCTGGCCGACCTGGAAGACGTCGGCCTGCTCAGCTCCCCGCATACCTCGGCCGGACGCGTGCCCACTGCGCATGGCTACCGGGTATTCGTCGACAGCCTGGTGCAGATGCAGCCGCCCGGCGAAGAAGAAGTGCGCCGGCTGCGCGCGGAGCTGGCCAGCGGCAACGGGACCCAGTCGCTGCTGGGCAGCGCCTCGCAGATGCTGTCGGCGATGAGTCATTTCGTCGGCGTGGTCAGCGCGCCGCGCCGCGAGCAGTTCGCGTTCCGGCATATCGATTTCGTGGCGCTGGATGCGCGCCGCGTGCTGGCGATCCTGGTGTTCGCCGACAACGAGGTGCAGAACCGCGTAATCGAGCCGCGGCGCGCCTACGAGCCAGCCGAGCTGGAACGGGTGGCCAACTACCTCAATGCGCAGTTTGCCGGGCGCGCGCTGGCCGATATCCGCGCCTGCCTGCTGCGCGAGCTGCGCATGGCCAAGAACGAGATGGAGCAGCTGCTGGCGCACAGCGTGGACCTGGCCAGCGAGGCGCTGGTGCCGGCCGATGCCGACGACATGGTGATGGCCGGGCAGACCCAGCTGATGGGCGTGCAGGACCTGTCGGACCTGGATCGCCTGCGCGAACTGTTCGAGGCCTTCGCCAGCAAGCGCGAGATCCTGCAGCTGCTTGAACGCACCATCCAGGCACCGGGCGTGCGCATCTTCATTGGCGAGGAGACCGGCATGGTGTCGCTGGAAGACGTCTCGCTGGTCACTGCACCTTACGCCGCCAATGGCCAGGTGCTGGGTGTGCTGGGGGTGATCGGGCCCAAACGCATGGCCTACGACCGGCTGATTCCGCTGGTGCAGACCGCCGCCGACGTGCTGGGCGCGGCCATGGAGTCGCCCGGCACGCGATAACCGGCATCGATCGGCGCGATGCTTTGCTTGAAACGCGCGCAGGCGCCCATATACGGGGTGACGTTGGGGCGGGCGTTCCGCTTGCCCGGGAACTGCACATGAACCAAGACCACCCCGAATTCGACTCCGAAGACCTGTCCCAGAATCCACCCGAGACCGATCCGCTCAAGGCCGAGATCGAATCGCTGCGCAGCGAGATCGCCCTGGTCAAGGCCGACGCCCTGCGCGAGCGCGCCGACCTGGAGAACCAGCGCAAGCGGATCGCCCGCGACGTGGAAAACGCGCGCAAGTTCGCCAACGAGAAGCTGCTCGGCGAACTGCTGCCGGTGTTCGACAGCCTGGACGCGGGGCTCACCGCCGCCGGCACCGAACCCAGCCCGCTGCGCGACGGCCTGGACATGACCTACAAGCAATTGCTCAAGGTGGCCGCCGACAACGGCCTGACCCTGCTCGATCCGGTCGGCCAGCCGTTCAACCCGGACCAGCACCAGGCGATCAGCCAGGGCGAGGCCGAAGGCATCGCGCCCGGCCACGTAGTGCAGGTGTTCCAGAAGGGCTACCTGCTCAACGACCGCCTGCTGCGCCCGGCGCTGGTAGTGGTCGCCAAGCACGACTGAACCGCAGCGCCGGCTGAACTGCCAGGCGCAGGCATGAAACACAGATGTGCGCCGGTGGCTTGAACACCTGCGCACCACCCCCACATCTCAGCCAGACCCGGCGTCGCCGGACACAGCTAAAGACTCATCAGGAGCGTATCCATGGGCAAGATCATTGGTATTGACCTCGGCACCACGAACTCGTGCGTGTCGATCATGGACGGCGGCAAGGCCCGCGTCATCGAAAACTCCGAGGGCGATCGCACCACGCCTTCGATCGTCGCCTACACCAAGGACGGCGAAGTGCTGGTCGGTGCCTCGGCCAAGCGCCAGGCGGTGACCAACCCGAAGAACACCTTCTACGCGGTGAAGCGCCTGATCGGCCGCAAGTTCACCGACGGCGAAGTGCAGAAGGACATCTCGCACGTGCCGTACGGCATCCTGGCGCACGACAACGGCGACGCCTGGGTGCAGACCAGCGATGCCAAGCGCATGGCGCCGCAGGAAATCTCCGCGCGCGTGCTGGAAAAGATGAAGAAGACCGCCGAAGACTTCCTCGGCGAGAAGGTCACCGAGGCGGTGATCACCGTGCCGGCGTACTTCAACGACAGCCAGCGCCAGGCCACCAAGGATGCCGGCCGCATCGCCGGTCTGGACGTCAAGCGCATCATCAACGAGCCGACCGCCGCAGCCCTGGCCTATGGCCTGGACAAGAACGGCGGCGACCGCAAGATCGCGGTGTACGATCTGGGCGGCGGTACCTTCGACGTCTCGATCATCGAAATCGCCGAAGTCGATGGCGAAAAGCAGTTCGAGGTGCTGGCCACCAACGGCGACACCTTCCTGGGCGGCGAAGACTTCGACAACCGCGTCATCGAGTATCTGGTCGATGAGTTCAACAAGGACCAGGGCATCGACCTGCGCAAGGATCCGCTAGCCCTGCAGCGCCTGAAGGACGCGGCCGAACGCGCCAAGATCGAGTTGTCGTCCAGCCAGCAGACCGAAGTGAACCTGCCGTACGTCACCGCCGATGCCTCGGGCCCGAAGCACCTCAACATCAAGTTGACCCGTGCCAAGCTCGAAGCGCTGGTGGAAGACCTGGTCAAGAAGTCGATCGAGCCGTGCCGCACCGCGTTGAACGACGCCGGCCTGCGCGCCAGCGACATCAACGAGGTGATCCTGGTCGGCGGTCAGACCCGCATGCCGAAGGTGCAGCAGGCGGTGGCCGACTTCTTCGGCAAGGAACCGCGCAAGGACGTCAACCCGGACGAAGCGGTGGCCGTGGGCGCCGCGATCCAGGGCGGTGTGCTGGCCGGCGACGTCAAGGACGTGCTGCTGCTGGACGTGACCCCGCTGTCGCTGGGTATCGAAACCATGGGCGGCGTGTTCACCAAGATCATCGAAAAGAACACCACCATCCCGACCAAGGCTTCGCAGACCTTCTCCACTGCCGAAGACAACCAGTCGGCCGTGACCGTGCATGTGTTGCAGGGTGAGCGTGAGCAGGCCCGCTTCAACAAGTCGCTGGCCAAGTTCGACCTGTCCGGCATCGAGCCGGCGCCGCGCGGCATGCCGCAGGTGGAAGTGTCCTTCGACATCGACGCCAACGGCATCCTGCACGTGTCGGCCAAGGACAAGAAGACCAACAAGGAGCAGAAGGTCGAGATCAAGGCCGGTTCGGGCCTGTCGGACGAAGAGATCCAGCGCATGGTCGCCGACGCGGAAGCCAACCGCGAAGAAGACAAGAAGTTCCAGGAGCTGGTGCAGGCCCGCAACCAGGCCGATGGTCTGATCCACGCCACCCGGACTGCGATCACCGAGCATGGCAGCAAGGTCGGCGGCGATGTGATCGGCAAGGTGGAAGCGGCGCTGTCGGATCTGGAGACCGCCATGAAGGGCGACGACAAGGCGCAGATCGAAGCACGCACCAAGACGCTGGAAGAAGCCGGCCAGTCGTTGTATGCAGCCGCTGCGGCAGCAGAGCAGGGCGGCAGCGCCGATGCGGCCAGCGGCAACGCGCAGGCCTCCAAGGCCGCCGACGACGTGGTGGACGCCGAGTTCACCGAGGTCAAGGACGACAAGAAGGCCTGAGTGGGGAATAGGGAATCGAGAATGGGAGGAGCGGTGCCGCGGCATCGCTCCTTCCCATTGTGTGACTCTCCCACTTTCGATTGCGATTTACCGAGGATGTGCGCTTTGAACGATTCCCGTTTCCCAATTCCCGATTCCCTGTCATGAGCAAACGCGATTACTACGAAGTGCTGGGCGTTGCCCGTGGCGCCAGCGACGAGGAGCTGAAGAAGGCGTACCGGCGCTGTGCGATGAAGCACCACCCGGACCGCAATCCTGGCGATGCGGCTGCCGAAGCGGCGTTCAAGGAATGCAAGGAAGCCTACGAAGTGCTGTCCGATGGCAACAAGCGGCGCGCCTACGACGCGCACGGCCATGCGGCGTTCGAGCACGGCATGGGCGGTGGTGGCGGGCCAGGTGGCCCGGACATGGGAGATATCTTTGGCGATATCTTCGGCAATATTTTCGGCGGTGGCGCCGCCGGTCCGCGCGCTGCGCGACGTGGTGCCGACGTCGGTTACGTGCTGGAACTGGATCTGGAAGAAGCCGTTGCCGGCATCGAGCGCCGCATCGAGATTCCCACGCTGGTCGAATGCGCGCCTTGCCACGGCAGCGGTTCGGAAGACGGCAAGGTCGAGACCTGCGGCACCTGCCATGGGCGCGGCCAGGTACGCATCCAGCGCGGTATCTTCGCCATGCAGCAGAGTTGCCCGCATTGCGACGGCCGCGGCACGCTGATCCAGAATCCGTGCAAGACCTGCCACGGCGCCGGTCGCGTGGAAGAAGACAAGGTGCTGTCGATCAAGGTGCCCGCCGGCGTGGATACCGGCGACCGGATTCGTCTGGCAGGCGAGGGCGAGGCCGGTCCGGCCGGCACGCCGCCGGGCGATCTGTATGTGGAAGTGCGCGTGCGCGAGCATGCGATCTTCCAGCGCGACGGCGACGATCTGCATTGCGAAGTGCCGATCCGCATTTCGCAGGCCGCACTCGGCGATACCGTCCGCGTGGCGACCCTGGGCGGCGAAGCGGAGATCCGCATCCCGGCCGAGACCCAGACCGGCAAGCTGTTCCGTCTGCGCGGCAAGGGCGTGCGTTCGGTGCGTAGCCGCAGCGAAGGCGATCTGTATTGCCGCGTGGTGGTGGAAACGCCGGTGAATCTCACCGCCGATCAGCGCGAACTGCTGCAGCAGTTCGAAGCCACGTTCACCGGTGAGGATGCACGCAAGCATTCGCCCAAGTCGGCCACCTTCATCGATGGCGTCAAGGGGTTTTGGGATCGGATGACGTCCTGACCCAGGCGGCGTGATGTCATGATGGCCCGGCGTGCGGCTTGCTGCACGTCGGGCTTTTTTTGGTTTTTCCCGGTAGGTCGCACGCGACGTGGCCGATGTGCGACGACGCTGCAGATGCAACGCGATAAGCGCGTGAGAATGGCCGGTCGGCGCATGCTTTTCAGCAACGCCTCGGGGTGGGATTTCCAGGGACATGCACGCACATGGCACCTGCGTTTTGGAGCATCGTCCGTGCCTTCAGACGCCACGCTGCTGCCCGCAATGCGAGCCAAAGCCATCCCTGATCGTGCATTCGGGCCCTTGGATTGCAGCATCGTCGATGCGTCTCAGCGTCTGACCTTGTGCAACGACGGTGTTGCCGATCGTGCTGCACTGGCGGCTTTGAGTCTCTGGCCTTGGTGTACGTGACCGAATGCGCGTGTTCAACAGTGCCGTGCCGGCGACATCGTTCGTCCACGACATCCTTGCAAGGTTGCGCGGATAATCGGTGCCATCCTTTCCAGCACGGCCGCCCGCATGAGCGATGCAACCGACAGCCACCTCGTCCATGGTCGCCGCCAGCGTCCGGACGGCCCTTCGCCGATCGATGTGATTTCGGTGCAATCGCAATTGGTCTACGGCCATGCCGGCAACAGCGCTGCGGTGCCGCCGTTGCGCGCCCTGGGGCTGCGTGTGGCCGAAGTGCCCACCACGTTGCTGAGCAACGCGCCGTTCTACGCGACCCTGCGCGGGCGCATCCTGCCGGCCGACTGGCTGGCGGATTTGTTGCTGGGCGCCACCGAACGCGGCTTGCCGCAGCGTGCCCGCATGCTGGTGTCCGGCTATTTCGGCAGCCTGGCCAACGGCGAAGCCTTCGCCGACTGGTTGGAGCAGACCTTGCCGCAGGCGCCGCAGCTGCGCTATTGCCTGGACCCGGTGATTGGCGACACGCACACCGGCCCGTATGTAGAGCCCGGGCTGGAGCGCGTGTTCGCCGAGCGTTTGCTGCCGCACGCCTGGCTGGTAACGCCCAACGCATTCGAGTTGGGGCGGTTGACCGGCCTGCCGAGTCTGCAGCAGGGCGATGCCATCGTTGCCGCGCGCGCGTTGCTGGCGCGGGGGCCGCAGTGGGTGCTTGCACACAGCGTGGCCGGTGCTGCGGGTGAGCTGGTGACCCTGGCGGTCAGCGATGCGGCGGTGTATCGCTGGGCCAGCCCGCACCTGCCGGTCGATGTGGCAGGCACCGGCGATGTGCTGATGGCCCTGCTGATCGGGCTGCTATTGCGCGATGTGCCGTTCGAGCAGGCGGTGGGGCATGCGCTCAGCGGGGTGCATGGCGCCCTGGAAGCGACGCTGGCCGCAGGTTTCGAGGAATTCGACGTGCTGGCCGCGGCGCCGGCCGCACTTGCCGCGACGCCGCGATTTGCCGTCGAGCGATTGGCATGATTGCGCAGCCGGTGATCGGCATCGTCGGCATCGCCGGTGCGTATGGGCGTTGGCTGGCGCAGTTCCTGCGCACGCGCATGCAGCTGGAAGTGATCGGGTTCGATCCGGCCGACAGCGGCAGCATGGACGAAGCCACACTGGCGCAGCGTGCGGACGTACTGATTTTCGCCGCTCCGATTCGCCATACCGCCGCACTGATCGAACGGTATGTGGAACTCGCCGGCGCGCGCGCTGCAGCGCAGTTGTGGCTGGATGTCACCTCGATCAAACAGGCGCCGGTCGCCGCAATGCTGACCTCGCAGGCGGACGTGGTCGGCCTGCATCCGATGACTGCACCGCCAAAATCGCCGACCTTGAAGGGGCGCGTGATGGTGGTCTGCGAAGCGCGGCTGCGGCACTGGTCGGCCTGGGTGCAGACCTTGTGCAGCGCGCTGCAGGCCGAATGCGTGTACGCCACGCCGGAGCACCACGACCGCGTGATGGCGCTGGTGCAGGCGATGGTGCATGCCACTCACCTGGCGCAAGCCGGCACCCTGCGCGACTACGCACCGCTGCTGGGCGAGCTGCGCGCGCTGATGCCGTATCGCTCGGTATCGTTTGAGCTGGATACCGCAGTGATCGCGCGCATTCTTTCGCTCAATCCCTCGATCTACGAGGACATCCAGTTCGGCAACCCGTACGTGGGCGAGATGCTCGACCGCTTGCTGCTGCAATTGCAGCAGCTGCGTGCGCTTGTGGCGCAGGGCGACGATGCCGCGCGTGCGCAGTTCCGCACCCAATTCCTTCACGACAACGCGCAAGCCTTGCAGCACGACGCGCTTGCAGCAGCCAATTACACCTACGAGCGCGTGGGCTACCTGCTGGCCGATCTCACCGAGCCGTTGATACTGAGCGTGTACCTGCCCGAGGACCAGCCCGGCTCGCTGCGCGCCTTGCTGCATGTGTTCGAGCGGCATGGAGTGAACCTGTCCTCGATCCACTCATCGCGCACGCCAATGGGCGAGTTGCATTTCCGTATCGGCTTCGAGGTGGCAAGCGATCGTGCCGCATTGGCGCAAGCAGCAAGCGAGATCGATCGCAGCGGGATCGGTCGGGTGCTGGAGCGTTCCGGTGGCTAGTGGCGCGACCAAGCCCGCCCATTGTGATCGATTTCATCCACACAGGGTGTGGATGAAACTTGTACAAGCGTGTGGATAACTGCGGCTAGCCCTTGCAGCGCAAGGGCCAGGTAGTGGGTGGTCAAAAATTGACCAGTGCCGCCTGAGGCAGCTAACTACATGACGGCGCCAGCTTCCGAGCGCCGCCGTGCCACGAATTGTCTACTACGTCCTGATTATTCATGCGCCGCCCACGTCTGCAAGGCGACCACGCGCGCAGGGTTGACTGCCGTTCCTAGAGCGCGGAAAGGCGCAGCTCGCCGCCGTCGGTGACGAAGCGCTGCCCCTGACGTTGCAGATGTCGGCCGTCGGGAAGCTCGTAACGCGGCGCCGACTGTGGGTTTGCGCGCGGTTGTTGCTCGTCGCGAAATTCGATGATGACATAGGGCTCGCCATCTGCACCGATTGCGGGAAATTGCCGGAAAGACATACGCACCTCCGAAAGTTCCTAAGGTTGCAGTGCAGAGTTCGATGGATCCGCACGCCCGGCGTCGAGCCGGTATGGCGAGCATGCGCACGCGAGTGTTACCCAGATGTCGTGATGCAGTGAGGTCTGCAAGACCGGTTGGTTGAGCTCGTCAGGCGAGGTGGCGATCGTGTCTGGCCGCTCCGACAAGCGGCTGGGTACACGTGTGTTGCATGGGCGGCTGCCTGGCAGCAGACACCTGCACTATCGGGATCGATAAGGCTTCAGGCACGCTGAAACGTCGCTGGGCACAGCAGTCAGACACCTGCGGGGCGGTTGAATGCGTCCGTCGCGTAGGCTTTGCTTGAACCCAACGGATACCACGTTGCGGCACCGCGAAGTCACTTGCACAACGGCGCGATGGCTGCGGCATCACCGCGTCCGCCCGACGCACAGCCGCCCCGTCAACGGCTTAGCTGCAACGCATCCCGGTCGGCGGTGGCCGCCGCCAGTTCGGCACGCGCGGAGGCGATGCGCGCCTGCGCATCGATCAGGCGTACGCGTGCGTCGTTGGCGGTCTCCTCGCGCTGGTTGACCAGGAAAAAGTCACCCGAGCCCAGCTCGAAGCGCCGCCGCTCGGCCGCGGCCAGGCGGTCTGCCAGGCCGCGTTCCTCATCGGCGATCTTGGCCAGCCGTTCGGCGGCGTTGAGCGAGATGACGATCGATTCCACTTCGATCGAAATCTGGTCGCGCAGAAAACGGCTGCGCTGATCCAGCGCTTCGATCTCGGCACGCGCTTCGGCCACGCGGCCCCTGGCGGCGCGGTTTTCCAGCGGCACGCTGAAACGGAAGCCGATGATGGCGTCGGTCAGCGACCGGTTCGGGCCGCCGACGCCGGGCGGGCCCAGATCCTTGCTGACTTCCACGCTGACATCCAGGCGCGGTTTGAGATCATTCTGGGCCAGCATCAGCCGTGCGGTGGCCTGGTCGATGCGGGTCAGCACGGCGCGGTAATCCGGGCGCTCCACCGGCGCGGTGATCTTGCTGGCGCCGGCCAGTCCTTCCAGCGCCGTGGTGTCGGCCGGCAGGCGTTCGGCGGACACGATCAGCGGCATGCCGGCGTCGTCGCGCAAATACAGCGACAAGGCGTTGGCCGCATTGGCGAAGTCCTGTTCCGAGCGCACCACCAGGGCGCGACGACGCACCAGATTCTGGTCGTTTTCGGTCAGCAGGATGGTGGGGCGCGCACCAAGCGTGACCTGGCGCGAAATCGCATTGCGGCGTTGCTCGGCCAGTTGCAGCAGCTCGTTGTAGGCGCGCAACTTCAACCCGGCGGCGACCCAGTTCTGGTACGCATCCACGGCGCGCCGCTGCACGCCGATGGCCACCATTTCCGCCTCGTACTTGGCCACATCGATATCGGTGCTGGCGATACTGCGCTTGGTGCGGCGTTCGTCGATCACGCGGTCGCGCAGCAGCGCGTACAGCGCGCCGACCTTCACTTCGCCGCCGCGATCGGTATAGGACTTGTCCTCGTAGATCGGGAAGGAGCCACGCGAGGAGCGGTAGCCACCGTAGTAATAGCCTCCGTTCTCTTCGAACGGCCGCTTGACCCCGGTTTCGATCGTGCTGCCGTCGTAATAGCCGGCCTCGCGCGAACGGCCTTCGATGTCGAACACCGTGTCGAAGGCGCCATCGGCCGAGATGCCCTTGCCTTCGGCCTGGCGCACCTTCGCCAGCGCTTCGACGATCTGCGGTGCGGAGCGTGCCGACGACTGCAGTACCTCATCCAGGGTCAGTGCAGCGGTCTGGGCGAGTGCCGCAGCGGGGCAGAGTGCGATCAACAGGACGACAAGACGGCCGATCATTTCTTGCCCGTCGCTTCGTCTTCGGACTTGGGTGTGGCCGGCTTGGCCTTGCTCTCTTCCTGCGTGGTCGCAGCCGGGCGCCGGCCGAATTCCAGCGGGAAGTTGTTGAGCTGGCGCCACAGTTCGTAGCCGACCTTGACCGTTTCGCCCTGCACCCAGCCGCGCACCTTGCCGCCCTGGCGGGCGAATTCCTGCGCCGGCCACGCCGGCTTGCCCGGCATCGGCTCCACCAGGATGCGGAACAGCCCATCGGGCGCGGCGTTGGGGTCGATGGCGCGCACCCGGCCGTCGAACATGCCGTGCGCCACCGACGGCCAACCGCTGAACTGGATCGCCGGCCAGCCTTCGAATTCCAGCCGCACCGGGCGGCCGGGGCGGATCAGCGGCACGTCGCGGCCGTCGATGTACAGCTCGACCGCGCGTTCCACCCGTTCCGGCGCGATCACCGCCAGCACGGTGCCCGGCGAGACCATGGCGCTGCCGCTGGCGGCATTGAGCTGCTGCACGCGGCCGTCGCGCGGGGCGCGCACCAGCTGCGCAGACTGGCGATTCAACTGGATGTCGATGCGGGTCAGCTTGGCGCGCGATTCGGCCAGCTTGGCGTCGGCTTCGGCCACCTTGATCTGGGTCAGCTCGTAGTCGCGGCGGCCGGCCAGGCCTTCGGCCAGCAATTGCCTGCTGCGCGCCACATCGATGCTGGCCACCGCACGCGACTGCTGGATGGCGGCGATTTCCGCCTGTGCCTGCGCGCGTTCGCTGGCCAGGCGGGTGAGCAGGTCCGGGTCCAGGTCGCCGACACGCGCGATTGGGTCGCCCTTGGACACATGCTGGCCGTCATGCACGTACCAGCGCTCGACGCGGCCCGGCACGAAGGCGGTGACCGGCTGCTGGCGGTCGCTGGGATCCAGCGACACGACCTGGCCCTTGCCGCTGGCGGTCTGCACCCACGGCGCCAGTGCCAGGATCGCCGCAGCGATGCCGATGCCGATCAGCAGCATCCAGGCCACTGCCTTGGCGATGCTGGGCGGACGCATCGCCGCCAGGGTGGGGAAGTGCGCCAGGCGATCAGGAGCGTGCGGCATGCGACACCTCCTGCGTGGATGCGATCAGCTCGGCGCGCGTGGCGTAGCGTTGCTGGCGCTCCGGCTCCAGCCGGAACCAGCCATCCAGGGTGATGTCCTCCGGCCGCCCGGTGCACAGCAGCACCGTGGTTCCTGCATCCTTCAAGCGTCGCAGAACCTGGGTCAGGCGCTCGGCCGGGATCAGGTCGTACAGCTGCGACAGCATCAACACGCGCGGGCGCACCAGCAGTGCATTGGCCAGTTTCAGCGCCATGACCTCGCCAATCCACAATGGGAAGCCGGACGCGGCAAGCCGGGTGTCCAGGCCTTGCGGCAACGCGGCGATGCGTGCGCGCAGGCCCACCGCATCGATGGCTTGCAGCATCGCTTCGGAGGTCACATCGGCCGAGGCCATTGCCAGATATTCGCGAATGGTGACTTCCACGATGGTCGGGCGGTCGAGCACGGTGACTTCCGAACGCAGCAGGTACATATCGAAGGTGGCCATGTCCGCGCCACCCACCATCACCAGCCCGCGGTCGGGAACGACGTGGCGCTTGAGCACCATGGCCAGCAGGCGCTCGGCACCGCCATCGGCCAGCGTGACCAGCTGCTCGCCGGCTTCCAGCGCGAAATCGAAACGCGCGCCCTCGATCACCACCCCGTCCAGGCGGACCCCGCTATTGCGCGGCGCCTCGCCGGCGGCAAGCACCGGGCGCTCCTGGGGGATGGCGTACAGCAGCGACAATTCCTCCGCGCTGGCCACCAGGTCGTAGAACGTGTCCAGGTAGCTGCCCAGCTGTGCAATGCCGTAGAACACCGCACTCAGAATCAGTTCGGCTGCCACCAGCTGGCCGATCGACAGCTCGCCGCGCAGGATCAGGCTGCCGCCCAGCGCCAGCAGCGCCGCGCTGGCCACCGCATAGGTGAGCAGGAAGGCCAGCGTCTGGGTGAAGGTGTAGCGGAAGTGGCGCCGATGCCGGTCGACATAGTCGGCGGTCACCTTTTCCGAGCGATCCATCGCGAAGTTGAGATGGCGGCTGGATTTGTAGAACCCGTTGGAGCCGCCGACGCTTTCCAGCCAATGCGCGGCGTTGTGCTTGGCCTGGCTCAGTTCGACCGCCGAGCGGATCGAGCCGCGCGACCAGATCATCCAGATCGAGAAGATGGTCAGCAGCAGCAGCGCGTTGAAGCCGAGGAAGAACGGGTGATAGAAGCTGGTGACGATCAGGCCGACCGCCGACTGCAGCACGATGGTGAACGCGCCGACCGCCAGGCTGGGCACTGCCTTCTGCACCACCACCAGATCGAAGTAGCGGTTGAAGACATCGCCGCGGTTCTGGTCGGCGAAGAACGGGTTCTGCGCATGCACCGCACGCACGGTGATCTCCGCCACCACGCGTGCGAACAGGCGACGTTCGAACAGCGCCATCACCCACACCCGCATCGCGCTCAGTGCCGCCACCAGCAGCAGCAGGCCCAGCAGCAGGCCGGACAAGGTCCACAGCGGCGTGGGCAGCGCGGTGTTGGCAACGCTGTTGATCAGCAACTGCACCGAGATCGGCGTGGCCAGCGACAGCAGGCTGATCGCAACGCCGTACACCAGGGTCAGGCGCACATACGGCATGTCCGGGCCGACAACTTCCGTCAGCCAGCTCGCCGCTTCCCGCCATCCAATCCGCTTGGCCGCCATTCGATATCCGTTGATGAGTTCAGTGAAGCATTGACGAGTTGCCGGCCCGCAAACAAGGCCGAAGCGCTTATGTGCCGCATAGGATTTTCCTATGCAGCCACCGCGCGCAGCAGATCGGCGATCAAACCGAAGGCTGGTGCGCGACCGGCGCCCTGGCGCCAGAGCAGACCGATCTCCCTATAGTAGCGCCCGCCTTTGACCGGCCGAACCACCACGTCGTCGCCTTCGCGGATTTCCTGGCGCACGTACAGGTCCGGAAGCAAGGCAAGACCCATGCCCATGCCGGCCATCTGGCGGATCGCGTCCAGGCTGGTGCCTTCGTAATCGCGCAAGACATTGGCACCCACCTCCATGGCGATCGCGGCAACCTGTTCTGCCAGTCGGTATTCCGGCATCAAGGTCAGCAGGTTGGCGCCGCGCAGGTCGGCCGGGGTGATGCAGGCCTTGGTGCGCAGCGGATGATCGGCAGCCATGGTCACATGCAGCAGTTCGCGAAACAGCCGCTCGCTGTGCAGGCCGCGGCCGGCCACCGGCAGTTGCGCGAGGACCAGGTCGTGCGTGCCGTTGCTCAGGTCGGCGGCGAGGGCGGTTGGCAGGCCTTCGCGCACATGCACGCGCAGGGCCGGATGCTCGCGATGCAAGCGTGCCACCAGGCTGGGCATCAGATAGGCGCCGAGCGTGGGCGAGACGCCGAGGCGGATGGTGCCGATCAAGGTATCGGCGGCCGTGGCGCGGACCTCTTCCAGATCGGTGACATCGAGCAGGATGCTGCGTGCGCGGTCGAGCAGCTCGCGACCGAGCGGGGTCAGGATTGCCTGCGCGCCGCGCTCGAACAGCGGCGCGCCGATGATCGCTTCCAATGCGCGGATCTGTTGCGACAACGATGGCTGCGAGACGCCCATCTGCTCGGCGGCACGGGTAAAGCTGCCGGTATCGGCCAGCGCGACGAAATAGCTCAGCTGGCGAAGAGTGGTTTTGGGGCGGGGCATGGGGTCACATCGGATTGCGTGGGAGCGCACGGCCGGCGTGGCCGGTGAGACAAGACGGGCCACGTGCGGCGGGCGAGTGCAGCGGCAGCGCGTCCGGCGAGGGTGGGCGAACCGCGGTCACCGCAGTGTACGAGCGGCGCAGGCCGATGCCGAGCGAAGGCCGCGCCCGTCTCGCGGCGAGCGCAGTCGTTTCGCTGGCTGCGCCAGGTGCCATCGCTGGCACGACGGCGCCTGGCGACGCTCATTGGTCGATGAACTGCAGCCGCGCCAGCTCCGCATACAGACCGCCTTCGGCGATCAACTGCGCATGCGTACCCTGCGCAACGATGCGCCCGGCATCCATCACCACGATGCGGTCGGCCTTGAGCACGGTGGCCAGGCGGTGCGCGATCACCAGCGTGGTGCGGCCTTGCATCAGCCGCTCCAGCGCCTGCTGCACGGCGCGCTCGCTTTGCGCATCGAGCGCGCTGGTGGCTTCGTCCAGCAGCAGGATCGGCGCGTCCTTGAGCAGCGCACGTGCAATCGCCACGCGTTGCTGCTGGCCGCCGGACAGGCGCGTGCCGCGCTCACCCAGTTCGCTGGCGTAGCCCTGGGGCAGGGCGCGGATGAACACATCGGCTTCGGCCGCCGCCGCCGCCGCTTCCACCTCGGCATCGCTGGCCTGCAGGCGCCCGTAGCGGATGTTGTCGGCCGCGCTGGCGGCAAACAACGTGGGTTGCTGCGGTACCAGCGCGATGTGCTCGCGCAACAGGACCGGGTCGACCTCGCGCAGGTCGATGTCGTCGATACGCACCTTGCCGCTGTCCGGGTCGTGGAAACGCAGCAGCATCGACAGCACCGTGCTCTTGCCCGCACCGGACGGACCCACCAGCGCCACGGTTTCGCCGGGGCTGACATGCAGGTCGAACCCGTCCAGCGCCGGCGCGTCCGGGCGTTGCGGGTAATGGAAGACCACCCGGTCGAAATGGATCGCGCCGCGCAGCGGCTGCGGCAAGGCCTGCGGCGTGGCCGGCGCCACGATCAGCGGTTGTTCGTCGAGCAATTCACTCACTCGGCCCATGCCGCCGGCGGCACGCTGCAACTCGTTCCAGACCTCGGCCAGCGCCCCGACCGAACCGCCGCCGATCATCGCGTACAACACGAACTGGCCGAGCGTGCCGGGCGTCATGCGGCCAGCAATCACATCGTGCGCGCCAAGCCACAACACCGCGACGATCGCACCGAAGATCAGCATGATCGCCACCGCGGTCACGGTGGCCTGAGTGCGGATGCGCACCTTCGCGGTGTCGATGGCGGTCAACAGTGCCGTACTGAAACGTTGGCTTTCGTAACGCTCGCGCGCATGCGCCTGCACGGTGCGCACTGCGCCCAGGGTTTCGGCCGCCAGCGTATTGGCATCGGCCACACGGTCCTGGCTTGCGCGCGAAATCTTCTGCAGGCGGCGTGCACCCAGCACGATCGGCAGCACTGCCAGCGGGATGCCGATCAAGGTGAAGCCGGCCAGCCGCGGGCTGGTGACGAACAGCATGACGATGCTGCCGATCACCGTGACCGAACTGCGCAAGGCCACCGACATGGTGGTGCCGATCAGCCCACGCAGCAATTCGCTGTCGGCCGACAGGCGCGACACCAATTCGCCGCTGCGGCTACGGTCATGAAATCCGGCGTCCAGGCCGATCAGGTGCGCATACAGCCGGCCGCGCAAGTCGGCGACCACTTTTTCGCCCAGCAGTGCGACGAAATAGAAGCGCGCCGCCGTTGCCAACGCCAGCACGACCGAGACTGCGAACAGCAGCGAGAACGCCTGGTTGATCTGCGCATCGCCGGAGAAGCCTTGGTCGATCATGCGCTTGACCGCTGCGGGCAGGCTCAGCGTGGCGGCAGCGGAAATCGACAGTGCGACCAGCCAGGCGGCGAACAGGCCGCGCTGGCGTTGGACGAATGGCCACAAGGTGCGCAGGCTGCCCAGCTTCCGCAACGGGCTGGGACGTGCAGCGGCTGGCTCGGTCATGCGGCTTCCGGGGTTGAGAGATGGACACGATTGCGAGTGGCGTCGCACAGGCGGGTTTTCAAGCCGGCGAGCTGATCGGCAGGCAGTTGCACGCGCAACGCTGCACCCTCGGCGTCGAAGTGTTCGTCCAGTTTGTCGGCATGGAAGGCCGCCAGTGCTGCGTGCACCAGGCCCAGATCGTCGAACCGGCACTGTACCTGCACCAGCGACAACGCGATCAGTGGTTGTCGCGTTGCCAGCCGCAGGCACTCGGCCGCGGTACCGCCGTAGGCGCGCACCAGCCCGCCGGCACCGAGCTTGATGCCGCCATACCAGCGCGTGACCACCACCACCACCCGATCGAAGCCCTGGCCATCGATGGCGGCCAGGATCGGCCGGCCGGCGGTGCCGCTTGGCTCGCCGTCGTCGCTGGAACGGTAGTCCTGCCCGAACCGGTAGGCCCAGCAGTTGTGCGTTGCGTCCGGCACTGCCACGCGCTGCACGATCTCCAGCGCATGCGCGGGAGCCTCCAGTGCGGCAGCGTGGGCCAAAAAGCGACTGTGCTTGATGTCCAGACTGTGGTGCGCATCAGCGGCGAGGGTATCGAGCATCGCCGCCATTCTATGCGAGGCGGTACGGCGGATTGCCGCAGCCATCGTGACTGCCGTTGCAAGCTGGCAACACCGCGCCGTGTACGTGCCATCGTGCTGCAGCACCTGCGCAGGGTCGCAGTGACGACAGGTGGTGCGACCACGTGGCATCGTGCTTGCCGACGCCGCTGCAGCCGCGACGTGCGCCTGTCATCGTGGGTCGGGCGACCAGAGAGCGGCGCCTCGGCAAGCCGGCCGACGCGCGGTGAGACGACGTTTGTCTTGGCTGCTTTCGCTCACACCAGGGTGGAGCGACGCTTCTCGTCGATCCACTTCGATGCCTGCGCGGGCGTGTAGTGCTGCATCCATTCGAGCATCTGCTCGATATCTGCGCCGTACCACAGGTCGGTGCGTTGATCCGGATGCAGGAAGCGCTCTTCCACCATGCGATCGATCATGCCGATCAGCGGCGCGTAGAAATTTTCGATATCCAGGAAGGCGCAGGGCTTGTTGCCGATGCCGAGCTGCCGCCAGGTCAGCATCTCGAAGATCTCTTCCATGGTGCCGAAGCCGCCGGGCAGGGCGACGAAGCCATCGGACAACTCGAACATGCGCATCTTACGCTCGTGCATCGAGCCGACGATCTCCAGTTCGGTCAGGCCGCGGTGGGCCACTTCCCAGTCCGCCAGTTGCTTGGGGATCACGCCTGTGACCTGGCCGCCGGCAGCGAGGACGGCGTTGGCCACCGTGCCCATCAGACCGACGTTGCCGCCGCCGTAGACCAGTCGCAGGCCTTGCTCGGCAATGCGCGTGCCCAGGGCAGTGGCGCGTTCGGCATAGGCCGGTTTGTTACCGGCATTGGAGCCGCAATAGACGCAGATGCTTTTCATGGGATTCGGAATTGGGGATTGGGGATTCGTAAAAACGGGCGCCCGATGCGTCGATGCCATCTAGAGGCCCGCCGAAATGAACGTTGCGGATTGTTTTGACCGTGCCTGAAAAACATAACGCCGGGTTTTTAGCCCGGCGTCATGTGCTTGCCGGGAGAGGATCAGGAGAGGGAGTCGTTTACGAATCCCCACGCCCGAATCCCGAATCCCGGTGTTAGTTGGCCTTGTGGATCGCGCGCTTGCTGACCGCCATGGCGGCGTCGTGGATCGCTTCGGACAGCGTCGGATGGGCGTGGCAGATACGCGCCAGGTCGTCGGCCGAGCCGTTGAATTCCATCGTCAGCACACCTTCGTGCACCAGCTCGGACACGCCCACGCCCACCAGGTGCATACCCAGCACGCGGTCGGTTTCGGCATCGGCGATCACCTTGACGAAGCCGGCCGGCTCGCCCATGGCCACCGCGCGACCGATCGCCGCGAACGGAAAGCTGCCGGCCTTGTAGGCAACGCCTTCGGCCTTCAACTGCTGCTCGGTCTTGCCGACCCAGGCAATTTCCGGCTCGGTGTAGATGACCCACGGAATGGTGTCGAAGTTAACGTGGCCGGGCAGGCCGGCGATCAGTTCGGCCACCGCGATGCCTTCCTCGAAGCCCTTGTGCGCCAGCATCGGGCCGCGCACGCAGTCGCCGATCGCCCACACGCCATCGACGCCGGTGTGGCAATGGCCATCGACCTCGATCTGGCCGCGGTCGGTGACATTGACCCCGGTGCCCTCGGCCAGCAGGTTCTTGGTCGCGGCCTTGCGGCCCACGGCCACCAGCAGCTTGTCCACGGTCAGGGTCTGCTCGCCGGTCGCGTCGGTGTAGCTCAGCACCACCTGCTTGGCGTCGCCGCTGCCGGTGATCTCGGTCTTGCTGACCTTGGCGCCCAGCTTGATGTCCAGGCCCTGCTTCTTGAATTCCTTCAGTGCGGTCTTGGCCACTTCGGCATCGGCCAGCGCCAGGAAGTCCGGCAGCGCTTCGAGGATGGTGACCTCGGCGCCCAGGCGCTTCCACACGCTGCCCAGCTCCAGGCCGATCACGCCGGCACCGATGACGGCCAGACGCTTGGGCACGGCGGTGAAGTCCAGGCCGCCGACGTTGTCGACGATGGTGTCGCCGTCGAACTTGGCGAACGGCAGTTCGATCGACTCCGAACCGGCCGCCAGGATCACGTTGGTGCCCTTGAGCTCGATCTCGCCGCCTTCGTGCTGGCTCACCTTGACGATGTTGCCCGGCTGCAGCTGGCCGAAACCGTAGTACGGGGTGATCTTGTTGGCCTTGAACAGCATCGCGATGCCGCCGGTGAACTGCTTCACGATCTTGTCCTTGCGGCCGATCATGGTGGGCACGTCCATCTTGGCGTCGTTGAAGCTGATGCCGTGGTCGCCGAACAGGTGACCCATGTTCCAGAACTGGCGCGAGGAATCCAGCAGCGCCTTGGACGGGATGCAGCCCACGCGCAGGCAGGTACCGCCCAGGGCGGGCTTGCCGTCCTTGCCCAGTGCTGCGTCGATGCAGGCGACCTTCATGCCCAGCTGGGCCGCGCGGATGGCGGCGTGATAACCGGCCGGACCAGCACCGATGACGACGACGTCGTAGTTTTCAGCCATTTCTAGAGTCCTTTGCCTTTCCCTTCTCCTGCGGGAGAAGGTGGCGCGTAGCGCCGGATGAGGGTGCGCTGTGGTCGCTTTCCGGGTATTCCCGATATGAAGCAAACCACTGCGAAATGGAGTTAGTGAACAGCCGATAGTTCGCCCCTGTGGCTCGCGGCGGCTCATTCTTCATTGCTGAGTCGGACGCAGTTGCCTGGCGCCCCCAACCCCTCTCCCGATGGGAGAGGGGCTTTGAGGCTTACAGGCCGAACAGCATGCGGCCCGGGTTTTCCAGCTGGTTCTTGATGTCGACCAGGAACTGCACCGAATCCTTGCCGTCGATGATGCGGTGGTCGTAGGACAGCGCCAGGTACATCATCGGGGCGATCACGACCTGGCCGTTCTCGGCGATCGGACGCTCCTTGATCGCATGCATGCCCAGGATGGCGCTCTGCGGCGGGTTGATGATCGGCGTCGACAGCAGCGAGCCGAAGGTGCCGCCATTGGTGATGGTGAAGGTGCCGCCCTGCAGGTCGTCCAGGCCCAGCTTGCCGGCGCGCGCCTTGGCGGCGTAGTCGGCGATGCCCTGCTCGACGTCGGCAAACGACTGGCGCTCGACATTACGCAGCACCGGCGTGACCAGGCCCTTGTCGGTCGATACCGCGATCGAGATGTCGCTGTAGCCGTGATAGATGATGTCGTCGCCGTCGATCGAGGCATTGACCAGAGGGAAGCGCTGCAGCGCGTTTGCGGCGGCCTTGACGAAGAAGCTCATGAAGCCGAGCTTGATGCCGTGCGCCTTCTGGAACTCGTCCTGCAGCTCCTTGCGTGCGGCCGACACCTTGGCCAGGTTGACCTCGTTGAAGGTGGTCAGCATCGCGGTGGAGTTCTTGGACTCCATCAGGCGCTTGGCAATGGTCTTGCGCACGCGGGTCATCGGCACGCGCTCTTCCGGGCGGGCGCCCGAGGCCTTGCCGACGCCGCCGGCCTTGGCGAAGTTGACGATGTCTTCCTTGGTCACCGCGCCACGACGGCCGGTGCCTTCGACCTGCGACGGATCCACGCCCTGGGTGATTGCGGAGAAGCGCGCACCTGGCGGCAGCGCATCGGCAGCGGACTTGGACGCAGCCGCAGGCGCGGCGGCGGCAGCCGGTGCCGGAGCGGCTGCTGGCGCAGCAGCGGCAGGCGCCGGTGCAGCGGCCTTCTTCTCTTCAGCCGGTGGAGCGGCAGCCACGGCGCCTTCTTCGATGATCGCCAGGATCTGGTTGCCGGTGACCGTGCTGCCGGTGTCGAACTTGATTTCCTTCAGTACGCCGTCGACCGGCGAAGGAACTTCCAACACGACCTTGTCGGTTTCCAGGTCGACCAGATTCTCGTCGCGCTTGACCGCTTCGCCGGCCTTCTTGTGCCAGCTGGCGATGGTGGCGTCGGAAACGGATTCGGGCAGTACCGGAACTTTGACTTCGGTGGCCATTCGGGGAGCGTCCTAGGGTTTTCGTTCTTTGGGGAAGAGGAGTTATTCAGCGACTTGGTCGTTGAACGGGTTGAGCAGCGCATCGGCAACCAGCTTCTGCTGCTCGATGATGTGGTCGGCCATGTGGCCGGCGGCAGGCGAGGGCGAACGGGCACGGCCGGCGTAATGCAGGCTCTGGCCGCTGGCCAGGCAGAAGTTGAGGTGGTGGCGGATCTGGTACCACGCACCCTGGTTCTGCGGCTCTTCCTGGCACCACACCACGTCGGTGGCGTTGGCATAGGCCTTCAACTCGGCGGCCAGCTGCGCACGCGGGAACGGATACAGCTGCTCCACACGCAGGATGGCGACATCGTCCTGGCCGCGCTTGGTCTGGTCTTCGAGCAGGTCGTAATAGACCTTGCCCGAGCACAGCACCACGCGCTTGACCTTGGCCGCGTCGGCCTTGGCGTCCGGGATCAGGTGCTGGAACTGCCCGTCGGCCAGCTCTTCCAGGCTCGACACTGCCAGCTTGTGGCGCAGCAGCGACTTGGGCGTCATCACCACCAGCGGCTTGCGGGTGGTCATGCGCATCTGGCGGCGGATCATGTGGAAGCACTGCGCCGGCGTGGTTGGCACGCAGACCAGCATGTTCTCCAGCGCGCACAGCTGCAGGAAACGCTCCAGACGTGCGGAGCTGTGCTCCGGGCCCTGGCCTTCGTAGCCATGCGGCAGGAACAGCGACAGGCCTGCGATGCGGCCCCACTTGGCTTCGCCGGCGGCGATGAACTGGTCGATCACCACCTGCGCGCCGTTGGCGAAGTCGCCGAACTGCGCTTCCCAGATGCACAGCGCATTCGGGTCAGTAGTGGAGTAGCCGTATTCGAAGCCCATCACCGCTTCTTCACTCAGCAGCGAGTCGATGACGGTGGCGTCTTCCGGGTTCTGCACCAGCTGGCGCAGCGGCAGGTAGTAATCGTCGGTCTTCTGGTCATGCAGGATCGCGTGACGGTGGAAGAACGTGCCGCGGCCGGCGTCCTGGCCGACCAGACGCAGCTTGTGACCTTCGGCCAGCAAGGTGGCGTAGGCCAGGTTTTCGGCAAAGCCCCAGTCGCCAAGCTGGTCGCCTGCCGCCATCTTGACGCGATCTTCGTAGATCTTCGCCACGCGGGCGTGCAGTTCGACGCCTTCGGGGATGGTGGTGATCAGCTTGGCCAGACGGTCCAGCTGCTCGCGCTTGACGCGCGTGTCTACCGGATCGGCAGCGGTGCCGACCAGGTACTTGGACCAATCGATGGCAAATTCGTCCGGCTTGCGCTTGGCCAGTTCGGTGGTGTACTCGCCCGAATCGAGCTTGTTGCGGTAGCCGTCCACCAGGGCCTTGGCCTCGTCGGCGCTCAGCACGCCTTCGCTTTCCAGCTTGGCGGCATACAGCTCGCGGGTGGTCTTGTGCTTGCGGATGGTCTGGTACATCACCGGTTGGGTCGCTGCCGGTTCGTCGGCCTCGTTATGGCCCCAACGGCGGTAGCAGACCAGGTCGATGACCACGTCCTTCTTGAACTGCTGGCGGAATTCGTAGGCCAGCTTGGACACGAACATCACCGCGTCCGGATCGTCGCCGTTCACGTGGAAGACCGGCGCGCCGATCATCTTGGCCACGTCCGTGCAGTACAACGTGGAGCGGGCGTCGTCGCGGGTGCTGGTGGTGAAGCCGATCTGGTTGTTGACCACGATGTGCACGGTGCCGCCGACCGCGAAACCGCGTGCCTGCGACATCTGGAACAGTTCCATCACCACGCCCTGGCCGGCGAATGCGGCGTCGCCATGGATCAGAATCGGCAGGACGGCCTTGCGCTCGGCATCGCCGAAACGCTCCTGGCGCGAACGCACGCTGCCGACCACGACCGGGTCGACGATTTCCAGGTGTGAGGGGTTGAACGCCAGTGCCAGGTGCACCTGCTTGTCGGTGCCGACTGCGATATCAGCCGAGAAACCCATGTGGTACTTGACGTCGCCGGTGTGCGCGCGGTCGTCATGGGCGTGCTCGAACTTGCCTTCGAATTCGTCGAACAGCTTGCGCGGGTTCTTGCCCAGCGTATTGACCAGCACGTTGAGGCGGCCGCGGTGGGCCATGCCGATCACGATGTCCTTGACCTGATCGTTGCCGGACTGGCGAATGATCTCGTCCATCATCGGGATCAGCGAATCGCCGCCTTCCAGCGAGAAGCGTTTCTGGCCAACGTACTTGGTGTGCAGGTAGCGCTCCAGGCCTTCGGCAGCGGTGAGCCGCTCCAGGGTGCGCTTGCGGCTGGCCGCATCGCCGGCAATCTTGCCGCCGGCGTCTTCCAGGCGCTTGTAAATCCACTGGCGCTGGTCGAACTCCTGGATGTGCATGAACTCGGCGCCGATGCTGCTGGCGTAAGTCGCCTTCAGGCGCGTCAGCAGATCCTTGAGCTTCATCCGCGGCTGGCCACCGATGCCGCCGGTGCTGAATTCGCTGTCCAGATCTGCCTGGGACAGGCTGTGGAACGGCAGGTCCAGGTCGGGCGGGTTGACCGGCGGGACCAGGCCCAGCGGGTCGAGCTGTGCGCCGAGGTGGCCACGGGCGCGGTAGGCAGTGATCAGACGACCAACATTGCGCTCGCGCTCGTCGCTGGCGCCTGCGCCGGTACCGGCGTTGGCAGCCTGCTTGGAGGCTGTGAGGATGTGGGCGATGGCCGCCGAATGCGGTACGTCACCGGCACCGCGACCTTCGAAACCATCGAAGTAGCTCTTCCACTTCGGATCGACACTGTCCGGGGCGACGAGGTACTGCTCGTACAGATCCTCGATATAGGCGGCGTTGCCGCCGGCGAGCTGCGATGACTGCGCGAACTGCTTTAGGAGATTATCCACGATGGTAAGTCGGGTCTGCTGTGGGGATGATTGTGCGGAAGCGGCAGGGCGAGATGCCCCGTCGGTCGGTCTCAAATCTCGAAAAATTATACCCCCTTGCGCTAGTGAGGGGGCGTCTGCAAGCTGACCGGCGGGGTAGACCAATTGCGCGCGCGCCTACGTGCGAGGGGCGCTGTGGGGTCAGATGCCGAGCGCGCGCGGCCCGTTCCAGAGCGCGCTGCGCTCCCATATCTGCGCGAATTCGCGCTCCAACTGGCGGCTGCGCGCTGCACCCGACAGCCAGGTTTCGCCATCATCGAAGCGATGACCCGTTGGACGAAAGTAGTAGGCGTCGTCGCCGACAACATAGGCCGATGCAAAACTTGCATCGACCGGGTCGCTGACCGCGCGGAACCGGAACACGCTGGGCAGGCGCTGTGCCAGGCGCAGCATCGCGCTGCTGCTGGCCGCGGCGCTGGCGGTGTCTTGCACCAGGACATGCACGCGCTTGTCGTGGCGGGCGGTGGCGAAACGGCGTAGCGCATCGAGCACCGCGGGGTTGTCGAACAGGGGCGGGTCCAGGGCGCGGGTGTAGATCAGCACCTGGCGGCGCGCGGCGCACAGCAGCCCGGTAGTGGCGGCCAAGGCTGCGGTGAAGGTGTCGACTGCCATCGGGCCGTCGAGGCGACGGTGCACGACGGTGCCGGGTGCATCTTGGGGCTGGCCGATGCGCTCGGCTGAAAAGAGGGGGGCAGCGTCGGGCAGGAAGCCCAGGCGTGCGAAGACCGCTTCCGCTGTGGGGGTGGGGCATGCGCGCAGGCTGGGCCAGCCGTGCCGCCGTGCCGCGTCGACCGCGGCAGCGAGCAGTTGGTCCGCCACGCCACGGCGGCGCCAGCCGGGCAGCACGCCGAGTCGGTCGAGACGGCGGTCGGCAGTGAGCCGCACCGAGGCGATCAGTTGGCCGTCGTCGGTGCGCGCTGCCAGATGCAGGCTGAGCGGGTCCAGTGCATCCCACTCGGCACCGCCGGTGTCGCCAGCGGTGTCGGTGGCACAGGCCAGCCGCAGCGCACGCAGTGCCGCGGCGTCGGCGGCCGGGTCCAGCGTGACGATCTGCGGTCTGGCGTGCGCGCTCATGCAGGCTTGGTAGCGTCGTGGCTGTTGTCGGAATCGGGCTCGTCGGCGATCGCGCTGTCGAGGTCCTCCGCGGCGTCGGCGTCATCGCCAGGTTCAACATCGGCCTCCAGCGCCTCTGCCGGGGTGTCGGCAGCGTCGGCAACCTGTTCGACATCGGCGTCGGTATCGATGTCTTGGTCCGTCTCCGGCGCATCATCCTCGACGTCTTCATCGTCGTGGTCGGCCGACACGCTCAGGGCATGCGCGTGGTCGTCGTCTGAAATGTCGTCCTCGGCATCTTCGTGGGCGCGCTGGTAGTGCCCCTGTGCCAGCAGCTCCAGCACCACCTCGCGGCCACGCGGCGACAACTGCGCGTACAACGTGCCGTCGATCTCTTCGACTGCAGCCAGCCGGGACGCATCCTTGGCCGACAGCGCAAACTCCAGGCCGCTGCAGAACAGCGTGGCGCCACGCTTGGCGCGCCGCCAGGCCAACCGCGACCACGGGTGGCGGTGCAGCAGCACGCCTTCTTCCAGCGCCTGCTCGACCGCTTCGCGCGGGATCGGCTCGGGCGCCGGCACCACGTCGCCGGAGGCGCGATAGGTGGTCATGAAACGGCCGAACCAGTCGCCCAGACGGTCGGGGTCGTTCATGCGCAGCGCGTTGAGCGCAGCGACCACGCGGTTCATCGCGGTGACGTCGATCTCGTAGGGGTCGGCCGGCAGCTTGAGGTCTTCGTCGTGATAGCGCACGGCCTCGTCCGCTGCGGCGATCAAGGTGTCCAGATAATCGCCGATCAGCTCGGCCGAGGAGGGGGCGCGGGTGCCGATGGAGAAGGTCAGGCAGGCGTCTTCGGCCACACCGTGGTGCGGGATCAGCGGCGGCAGGTAGAGCATGTCGCCCGGGCCCAGCACCCAATCGTGGGTGGGCTTGAATTCGCGCAGCAGCTTGAGCTCGACATCGTCGCGGAACGCCAGCGGCGTGGCCTTGCGGCCCTGGACGGTGCGTGCGTCGATCTGCCAGCGGCGGTGGCCCTGGCCCTGCAGCAGGAACACGTCGTAATGGTCCACATGCGCGCCCACCGAGCCGCCAGTGGCGGCGAAGCTGATCATGATGTCGTCGATGCGCCAGCGCGGCAGGAAGCGGAAGTGCTCCAGCAGGGCACGTACGTCGGCGTCCCATTTGTCCACGTCCTGCACCAGCAGGGTCCAGTCATGGTCGGGCAGGCCCGGGAAATCGGCTTCCTGGAACGGGCCGGTGCGCACGTCCCAGCGGTCGGTGGCTCGGTCGTGGCTGATCAGGCGCGCCAGCACGCCGTCTTCGCAGGCCAGCCCAGCCAGGTCTTCCGGCTGCAGCGGCGAGGCGAACTCCGCGAACGCGTTGCGGATCAACAGCGGGTGCTTGTGCCAGTAATTGCGCAGGAAGCGCTCGACCGGCATACCCAGCGGCTGTCCCGGACGGGCCTGGACTTCGATGGCAAGTGGGGTCGCTTTACGTACGGCCATGTGGGGTCCTTACACGATGTAGAAGAGAGTGCGGTGCGCGGCATCGGCCGGCGCCAATGGCCTATTGTCGACTGCCCGAGCCGGATGTGCACCTGTGCGGGGTGCATCTCACGCGTTGCCGGCGGCTGCCTTGGCACTGGTCAGGGTGTCCGACGGCACATGAGTTGGAAGTCCCTGACTGGAACACTGCGGCATCGCAGCCGTGGGGTGCTGCTCCCCTAGTCGGGAAATCGGGTGCGTGAATCGGCGGACGCTGATGTTGCTGTTGTTGACGGCGACGCTGGGGGGGCACGGCGCTGCGCAGGCCACCGATGACAAGGGTTGGTTCGGCCTGGGTTTTGAAGTGGAGGGCGAGGGGTTTTCATTCAATCCCACGCTGACCTCGGCCACGATCGATTCGGTGAAGCCGGTCTCGCCCGCAGCGACTGCCGGGCTGCAGGTCGGCGATGCGATCGTATCCGCGCAAGGCATCACGGTGGCCGGAAGCGGGGCCGACGTGCCCAAGCAGGCCGCCAACCGCAAGATCGGGCAGACCCTGCGTTTGGTCATCGTGCGTGGTGCGGCCGAGCCGCGCGAGGTGGCGCTGGTGGCCGCGCGGTGGCCGTGACGAGGTTCTACATCCGCATTGTCCCAAGCGGTATTGCTTGAGGGCATTGTCCAACGACGCGGCCGTGCAGCAACGCGCTGGTGCGCACGCCCACCTCTGCGGGTGTCGCACCAGCACGCATCACATCACTTTGTTACCGCTGCCACGGTCGTCCAGTGCGGGTTTGCTGGATGGGTTGACGGTGTTGTCGTTGCCCGAAAACCGTACCTGTTTGACGGCGCGCGCCAGCACCAGATTCTTGTTGCCCTGGATATCCACGGTGTCGACATCGGTCAGATTGAGCGTGTTGTCGTGACCGCTCACGCTGAGCTGACCGAGTTGCTCGTTGAGCACCGTGAAGTTGCTTCCCTCCAGCCGAATGCTGCGTGCGGTGTCCAGATTCATCGCGCCACGCGAGGCGGTGATGGTGACCGTGCCGCACTCGCCGTGCAGGATCCATTCGCTGTCATTGCGGGTCAGTCGGACGTCTTTGCCGGCACAGTCTGCGCCGCTGGCCGGATCGGTCAGGGGAGTGGAAACCCCCGACAGCGCCTGCGCAGCGGGGCCCTCGCCGCCGCATCCGTTCAGTGCAAGGACGCTTGCCAGCGTCAACAGTGACAGTGCCGTGTGAGTGACGCGCATCGCCGATCTCCTGAAGGTGAGGCCGGCACGATAGCAGTGCGGTTGGGTCATCCATGTGCAGGCGCTGGCCGGGCGTCCAATACGCCAACGACGTGCAATCCGTCCGGTGCGAGGTGTCTTGGACTCGTTATCACTGGGCCTGATCGGGCTGCATCGGCATGTGGTCATGTCGATGCAGGCTCGCCGATGCAGCTTCGCCGATGAGGTCGATGACGTGACCCGCTGCGCAGGCTCCCTCCGCGCGTGCGGTTCGGTCAGCTCAGATCGCGCGCGCCAACTGCTCGGCCAGGCCGGTGTAGGCGCCCGGGGTGAGCGCGCGCAGGCGCTGCTTGTCGTCTTCGGGCAGTTGCAGGCTTTCCACGAAGGCCTGCATCGAGGCGGCGGTAATGCCCTGGCCGCGGGTCAGCGCCTTGAGTTGTTCGTACGGATTGGGCAGGCCGTGGCGGCGCATGACCGTCTGCACGGCTTCGGCCAGCACTTCCCAGGCCGCATCCAGGTCGGCATCCAGGCGCTCGGGGTTGACGGTGAGCTTGCCCAGGCCCTTGGCCAGCGAATCCAGCGCGACCTGGGTGTGGCCGAACGCGGTGCCGAGTGCGCGCAGCACGGTGGAATCGGTGAGGTCGCGCTGCCAGCGGCTGATCGGCAACTTGGCGGAAAAGTGTTCGAACAGCGCGTTGGCGATGCCGAAATTGCCCTCGGCATTTTCGAAGTCGATGGGGTTGACCTTGTGCGGCATGGTCGAGGAGCCGACTTCGCCCTCTTTGAGCTTCTGCTTGAAGTAGCCCAGCGAGATATAGCCCCAGATGTCGCGCGCCAGGTCGATCAGGATGGTGTTGGCGCGGCGGCTGGCATCGCCGATTTCGGCCACATTGTCGTGCGGTTCGATCTGGGTGGTGTAGGGGTTGAACACCAGGCCCAGGCTTTCCACGAAACGCTGTGCGAACGCCGCCCAGTCCAGGTCCGGGTACGACACCAGGTGCGCGTTGTAGTTGCCGACCGCGCCGTTGATCTTGCCGGTCAGTTCGACTGCGGCGATCTGCTTGCGCTGGCGCTCCAGGCGCGCGACCACGTTGGCGATTTCCTTGCCGAGCGTGGTGGGCGAGGCGGTCTGGCCATGGGTACGCGAGAGCATCGGCTGGGCCGCCTGCGCATGCGCCAGGCTGCGCAGCGAGGCGACGATGCCGTCCAGGCTAGGCAGCAGCACCTCGCGGCGGGCCTGCTCTAGCATCAGGCCGTAGCTGAGGTTGTTGATGTCTTCGCTGGTGCAGGCAAAGTGCACGAATTCCAGTGCCGGCCCGAGCTCGGCGTCGTCGGTGAGCTGCTCCTTGATGAAGTACTCCACCGCCTTGACGTCATGGTTGGTGGTGCGCTCGATCTCCTTGACGCGGGCGGCATGGGTGACGCTGAAGCCATCGGCCAGCGCACGCAGGCGCTGCGCGGCGCTTTCCGAGAACGGCGCCAGTTCGGCGATGCCCGGCTCGCTGGCCAGTGCCAGCAGCCATTCGATTTCGACCTTGACCCGGGCCTTGATCAGGCCGTATTCGGAGAAGATCGGGCGCAGCGCATCCACCTTGGAGGCGTAGCGGCCGTCGAGCGGGGACAGGGCGAGCAGGGCGGAATCCGACATGGGCAAGGGAGGCAGCGGTGACGGTGGGGCCAGCATTCTACGCCGCCAGGGCCGCGGGCAGGTCCGCAGCGCTGCAAAACCGGTCCTCCAACCCCGCGCCGACGTGGGCTGAATGGCGGGCTATCCGCGCGGCAGAGAAGCCCCGACATGGCGCGAGCTGCACTTTATGGTAGAGCTCCCCGCGCTGTTCCGGCCTGCCATGCGCCCGATCTTCGCTCGCCTCGCCTTCGCGATCTTGTCCGCCGCGCTGCCCGCCGCCGCGCAGGATGCCGACTTCGCCGCGCAGGCGGCGGCGCTGTATCGCACCCCGCCCGCGATCGCCGGCTGCCGCGCCGGCGAGCTGCAGCCGGCGCAGCGACAACGCGTGCTGGCGCTGATCAACGACATCCGTCGGCTGCACGGTCTGGAGGCGGTCGACGACGACCCGGCGGCCGAGACCGAAGCCACCCAGGCGGCCTTGGTCATTGCCGCCAACGGCCGCCTCAGCCATACGCCGACGCCTCACTGGCGCTGTTATTCCGACACCGCAGCCAGGGGCGCGCGCCGCAGCCTGATCTATGGCGGGGTCAGCTCGCCGCTGCTGCGTTTTTCCAGCGCCGAACAGATCGTGATCGAGTGGCTGACCGACGCCAACAACGTCAGCGCCGGTGGATTGGGGCACCGGCGCTGGCTGCTGGATCCGTTTCTGCAACGCGTCGCCTTCGGCATGGTGGCCGGTCGCGACGGCGCTGCGGTCAGTAGCGGTGCTGCGCTGCGCTTGGTTCCCGCGGTCGGCGTCGCTGCGCGCACGCGTGAGGATTTCATCGCCTGGCCGATCGGCGAGTACCCGCGCCGCTACTACGTCGACGATGCGCTGTTGTCGTTCACCGCCTTGCCGGACCGCAAGCGCAAGTTCGCCAATCGCGATGTCGACTACGCCGATGCGCATGTGCAGATCCGCGAGCGCGATGGACGCCAACTGCAGGTGCGCAACCTGAGCGACGACCACGAAGGTTTCGGGGTGCCCAACAGCCTGCAGTTCCGGGTGCCGCGCCTGCAGCCGGGTGTGATCTACGACGTGACCATTCGCGGGGTGCGGTTCGGCGGGCAGTCGCGCGATTACCGTTACTGGTTTCGCATCGGCCAATCGCCTGGCGCGTCCGCCGAATGACTCGACGGCTTCAGCTTGCCGCGTCGACGGCTTCGCCCACCGGACGCACCGTGACGGCCTGGATGCGGTGGCCTGCCATGCGCCGCACGGTCAGCAGGTGCCCATCCAGTTCCAGCGTTTCGCCTTCCTCCGGCAGGCGCTGCAGCTGATACAAAATCAGCCCGCCGACCGAATTGACGTGGTCCGGTGCGCTCAGATCCTGACCGAGCAGGCGTTCCAGGCGGAAGATCGAGGTGCTACCGGCGACCAGCAGCGAGCCGTCCTGGCCACGGATCGGGGCATCGCGCACCACATGGCGGTGCTCGTCCTCGATGTCGCCGACCACCACTTCCAGCAGGTCTTCCAGGGTGAAAAAGCCCAGGATGCGGCCTTCTTCTTCCACGCACAGCGCCAGGTGGGTGGTGCCGGTGCGGAATTGCTCTAGTGCGTTGGGAATCGGCGTTTCCAGGGTCAGCACAGTGGGCGGGCGCAGCAGCGGACGCAGATCGTCCAGGTTCTGGCCGCGCGCCATCGCCACCAGCAGATCCTTGGTGTGCAGGATGCCCAGCACTTGCTCGCCATCGGCATCGAACCAGGGGTGGCGGCTGTAGCGCGACTCACTGAATTCGGCCAGCACCGCTTGCAGGTTCATGCCTTCGCGCAGGCTGCGCATGTGCTCGCGCGGACGCATCAGATCGCCGGCGACCAGATCCGGCAATTCCAACGCGTGGCTCATCAAGGCCAGCCCCTGGTCGGGCGTCGCGGCGTTCGGGTCCTGGCGGCCGACGATCAGCATCAATTCCTCGCGTGAGTAACGATGCGAGTGATGTTCCACTTCGCCCCAGCCGAGCAGGCGCAGGAAGCGATTGGCGCTGGTATTGAGGACCCAGATGGCCGGGTACATCAGCCAATAGAAAACGTATAGCGGCGCGGCGGTCCACAACGACATGCGTTCCGGGCGGCGGATCGCCATGGTCTTGGGCGCCAATTCGCCCAGCACGATGTGCAGGAACGAAATCAGGCTGAACGCGATTGCCAGCGCAGTGAACTGTGCCGCTTCCGGCGACAGGCCCAGTGTGTCGAATAGCGGTTGCAGCAGATGCGCGAACGCCGGCTCGCCGACCCAGCCCAATCCGAGCGAGGCCAGGGTGATGCCGAGCTGGCAGGCCGACAGATACGCATCCAGATGCGCGTGTACACCGAGCAGCAAACGCCCGCGCCAGCCGTTGGTCTGCGCCAGGCCCACCGCTTGCGTGTGCCGCAGCTTGACCAGCGCAAATTCGGCGGCGACAAAAAACCCATTCAACAGCACCAGCAGCAATGCCACCAACAGTAGCAGGACGTTACCCCACATGGCCGCCTCCATGCGCTGCGGGAGCGGTACATCGGCATGCGACCGCATGTGCAGCGGCGACAAGCGGTGTCGCGGAAATCGATGCGGAACTTACGTTTCTACAGTCAGGCTCATCGCCCATGGCGGCTTGGTATCTCGTCAGGATCAGCAGGCAGTCTAGCCGACGGCGTGCGACGACATCGTCGCAACGCGGCGAGCGAGTATCGTAGACAGCCTCGCCAGCGTGGGTACGCCCGCCGCCAGCCATCCATCACCACAAATCAGCAATGTGCGGAGAGTGCAGATGAGCGAACGTTTCAGGACCGAACACGACAGCATGGGCGAACTGCAGGTGCCCGCCGATGCGCTGTGGGGTGCGCAGACCCAGCGCGCGGTGCAGAATTTCCCGGTGTCCGGGCAGCCGATGCCGCGCGGTTTCATTCGCGCGTTGGGCTTGATCAAGGCCGCGGCAGCCGGCGTCAACGCCGAGCTTGGATTGCTGCCCAAGTCGATCGGCAAGACCGTGCAGGCCGCTGCGTTGCAAGTGGCCGAGGGTCGCTTCGATGCGCAGTTTCCCATCGATGTCTACCAGACCGGTTCGGGCACTTCATCCAACATGAATGCCAATGAGGTGATTGCCACCTTGGCCACGCGTGCCGGCACGGATGCGGTGCATCCCAACGACCACGTCAATCTCGGCCAGAGTTCCAACGATGTGGTGCCCACCGCCATTCGCGTGTCGGCCTTGCTCGCCGTGCAGGAACATCTGCAACCTGCGCTCAAGCATCTGCGCAAGACCATCGACAAGCGCGCCAAATCGCTGGACAAGATCGTCAAGACCGGTCGCACGCATTTGATGGATGCGATGCCGCTCACCTTTGGGCAGGAGTTCGGCGCGTGGTCGGCGCAGCTGAGTTCGGCGCAGGAGCGTATCGACGACGCGCTCAAACGCTTGCGCCGCTTGCCGCTGGGCGGCACGGCGATCGGCACCGGCATCAATGCCGATCCGCGTTTCGGTGGCAAGGTGGCCAAGGCCTTGTCCAGCCTGAGCGGAGCCAGGCTCCAGAGCGCGGAAAACAAGTTCGAAGGACTCGCCGCACAGGACGACGCGGTGGAGTTGTCCGGCCAGCTCAACGCGCTGGCGGTGGCGCTGATCAAGATCGCAAACGACCTGCGCTGGATGAATGCCGGCCCGTTGGCGGGGCTGGGCGAAATCGAACTGCCGGCGCTGCAGCCTGGCAGCTCGATCATGCCGGGCAAGGTCAATCCGGTGATTCCCGAAGCCACCGTGATGGCGTGCGCGCAGGTGATCGGCCACCACACGGCCATCACCATCGCCGGGCAGACCGGCAACTTCCAGTTGAACGTGACCTTGCCGCTGATCGCCTACAACCTGCTGGATTCGATCACCCTGCTGGGCAACGTGTCGCGTCTGTTGGCCGACACCGCCATTGCCGGGCTGAAGGTGCGTCAGGAACGCGTCCGCGAGGCGCTGGACCGCAACCCCATTTTGGTGACGGCACTGAATCCGATCATCGGTTATGAAAAAGCCGCGGCGATTGCCAAGCGCGCCTACAAGGAGCAGCGCCCGGTACTGGATGTGGCAAAAGAAGACAGCGGGCTCGGCGAAGCGGAACTGCGGCGATTGCTCGACCCGGCGGCATTGACGCGTGGCGGTATCCAGGCCGGCGGTGGTGGCGGGGGTTGATTACCGCAGTGCTTGCGTAGAGCGCACTTGCGCGCGATGGGGCGTTGTCGATGACGCCTGTCGCGCGCAAGCCCGCTCCTACAGGTTTGACGGCCTGGTCGTCGCCTGGCTGAGGTGCCCGAGCGTCAGTGCCGCTCGGCTTGCACGTTACTGAAACTCTCGCGATACGGCTGCAGCGACGGAATTTCATCCAGCAACTCGCCACTGAGGGTCTGGATTTCCGGCGTAGCGGTCAGCTTGATCGACTTGTACTCCGGATCCGGACCGGCCTCGTTGACCGCCTGCTGACGCAGCATCTGCAGGTGGCCGAACAGCAGCTGCAGCTTGGCGCGTGTCGGCTCTTTCTGCGGCAGCGCGATGTCGTCGATCTTGAGCGTGCCGTCGGGGGTGATTTCGGCATTGGCAGCCGGCGGGCGGCGGATCATCACCGATTGCGTGGTGACCGCAACGCGCGGCTTGCCGCGTTCGGCGCGGCGAGACGACTGGTCGCCACAGGCAGCAAGCGTGCACAGCAGCAGCGCCACGCAGAGCATCACGAACTTGTTCATGGGGTCGATGGAATGAGGGGAGCGCACTAGTGTAATCCCGCCCCGGTCTTCGAATCGGCAAAGCGGCGGTCCGGCGCCTGCCAAAATGTCGCAGGGCGTCGATCTGTTTGGTCGCCGTGCACGCATCGCCGGCTCGGAGCGCATTCCGGGCCGGCCACTCAGCCCCCGCACTGGCTGCGCAGGCGGTGAGATACGCAGTTGCCGAGCGTTGCTGAAACAAGCGCTGCCACATCCCCGCGAACGGTCGTCAACCAGGCGTGTGGCGCACAAGCATTGCAGTGGACGAGCGGCACATGCCGCGCCGTGCGACGACCACGCCCGGCCGGCGGTGGGCGTGGTCGGTTTGTCGGCCGCTCTACTTGCGGCAATCGTCGATGTCGTGCTGCGTCAGCGTCGAATACGGCGCAAAGGCCGGCACCAGGTGCGCGGCTGCATCCTGTGCGGTGCGCAGCGTGGCCAGCTGATCGCAGATCTGCAGGGCCTTGTTCTTGAAGGTGTCTGCCTCGGCCTCGATCCTGTCGCCGATCTGGTCGGAGTTGCCGCTGAGCACGCCCTTGATCGCTTCGCCTGCCGCATGTGCGCCAAACGCCGCGCCCTGGGTGCCGATGTCGATGCCCTTCTTGGCCACGCCTTGCACCTGCGCGTAGTAGCTGCGCATCGCCTGACGTTGCGCGTCATTCAAGTCAACCGGCTTGCCGTCGATGCTGAGCGCGCCATCGACGCTGATGGTGGCGGCCGGCAAGCCATCGCGCTTGAGCGTCAGGCTCTTGCCGATAAAGGTCACGCCGGCACCATTGGCCTGGCCGGAGACGTTGACGGTGGGTTCGGACTTGCCGCAACCCACCAGCAACACGCTCATCACTACCGCCGAAACAAGCAATTTCATCAGCAATCTCCCCACATCCTGAAAGAAGTCGTCATTTGTCTGCCGGCACTCGCGTGCTGCCGGTGACATCGCTCACCCTGATATCGCCGCTGCCCTTGCGTGCCACGTTCAGATCGCCGCGCACCTTGCGGACGTTCAACGCGCCGGAAGCGACCGACTCCACGTTGACATTGCCTTGCACATCGCGGATATCGACATCGCCCGAGCCGATCGTGCCGATCTTGATGTTGCCTGCGACGCCGTGCAGCTTGACCTCGCCGGACTGCACTTTCGCCACCTCTGCCGCACCGTGCACCTCGCGCGCCTTGAGGTCGCCCGAGCCCACTGCCAGCACGCGCAGGGCGCCCAGATCTTCCAGCTCGACATCGCCGGAACCCACCTTGGCGGTCACGCGGCCCTTGGTGTGACGAATCGTCATGTCGCCGGAACCCACGTCCGCGCTCACTGCCGCGGCCCCGTTGATCTGCGCATCGCCGGAACCCACGTCGAATTGCACCAGCAGCGTGTTCGGCACGCTGCCGCGCAGGTCCAGGTAGGAATAGCTGTTGCCGAAGGAAAACCGGCGGTCATCGTTCAAGCTCACCACCAGCTTGTCGCCGACGCGCTTCTGGGTCACGGTCAGGTTCTCGAGCAATTCGGCCCTGGCAGCACAGGCGCGCCCGCTCAGTTTCCCGCCGCCGCTGGGCGAGGCGTCCAGATGCAGGTCGTTGGAAGCGACTTCGAACAGGACCGACTTCACGCCGGTCAGTTGCAGGTCCAGGCTGCGTGGCTCGGAGAATTTGCACTGCTCCTCTGCTGCTGCAACAGCGGGCAATGCGAGCAGGATGGCCAGGCTCAGGGTCAGGCGCATGCGATGTCCCTCAGGCTTCGGAGCGCCGGCGGCGCAGGTAGATGGAAGCGGCGATCAAGGCGATACCGACGGCTGCGCCAATCCAGATGTCCGCGCTGCCATAGACGCGCGTGCTGTCGGTGTGCTGCAGGGCCCATTGCACCAGGTCGCTGGGGTTTTGCAGGGTGCTGCTGTCCAGATTGCCGCTGACGGCAAGAGGCGACCAAGTGCCGGGCAAGGCGCTGAGCAGGCCGCGGTAGACGACGACGTACCAGATCCAGCCGATCGGCAGCGACACGCCCGGCATCGCCGAGAGAATGCTCAGCATCACGCAGGCCAGCAGCGGGAACAGCACCGCCCACAGGAACGGCTTGCTGTTGGCCCAGGCCGAGCAGAACATCAGCCAGCCCACGGTCGGCAGCGCCCACAACAGGCTCATCGGCACGGTCTTGAGCAACAGCCACAGCAGCGAAAACGGGTGCGAATGGGTCGCCAGCGCCCAGGGGCTGGGCACACCGGCAATCAGGGCGCCAACGATGGCAATCAACCACAGCGCCATGCCGACCGCCGCACCGATGGCGATGGAGATCAGCGGCGCCAGCAGCAACGCCCAGGCGGCCTTGGACAACACCGTCTGCACGTCCGACACCGGCAACGATTTCCAGAACAGCACGCTGCGGTCGCGACGGTCGTCGTACAGGCTGCCGAGCGCGTAGAAAAACACCACGAACGCCAGGACCACCGAGGCGATGCCGATGCCGCCCAGCAGCAGGCCGTCGCCGACCTGGCCCAGCGTACGGGTGTATTCGGCCAGATCGTCCATGGTGATGCTGTCGCCGACCATGTTGCGGCGCGCACTGATCGCACCGATCACCGCGCCCAGCAGCGCGAAGAACACCGCAATGCCGCCGGTGATGAACTGTGCCCACACGAAGCCGCCACGGTGCTCCCAATATTCGCGCTTGAGCAGCCAGGCGAAGGTACGTGCGGGTGATGCTTGGTTGGTCACTGCATTCATGCGTAGGTCCCCTTCATGACCGCAACGAACAGGTCGGCTAGGCCGGGATTGCGGGTTTCGCCGAAACGGGCGAGCTGCTCTTTCGGCGCGCCATCGAACAACATCACGGTCTTGCCGAACGGCAGGCCGCGCTCGTCGATCGGTTTCAGGGCGCGCGCTGCATCCAGCTGGTCGGCACCGACAAGGACTTCGGTATAGCGCTCAGAGACGCTTTCCATATCGGCGGTGAGCACGATGCGGCCGTCGCGGATGAACATCACATCGGTGAGGATGTGTTCGATCTCTTCGACCTGGTGGGTGGTGACGATGATGGTCTTCTGCTCGTCGAAGTAATCCTCCAGCAGTCGCTGGTAGAACTGCTTGCGGTAGAGGATGTCCAGGCCCAGGGTCGGTTCGTCCAGCACCAGGATGCGTGCGTCGATGGCCATCACCAGCGCCAGATGCAGCTGCACGATCATGCCCTTGGACAACTCGCGCACCCGCGATTTGCGGTTGAGCTGGGTGTTGGCCAGGAAGCGCTCGCATTTGGCACGATCGAAACGCGGATGCACGCCGGCGACGAAATCGATCGCTTCGCCGACCCGCAACCAGCGCGGCAGCACCGCCACATCGGCAATGAAGCAGACCTCGTTCATCAGCGCATTGCGCTGGGTGCGCGGGTCCATGCCGAGCACGCTCAGTTCGCCATCGAAATCGGTCAGCCCCAGCACCGCCTTGAGCGCGGTGGTCTTGCCGGCGCCGTTGGGGCCGATCAAGCCGACGATGCGGCCGGCGGCGATGCTGAAGCTGGTGTTGTCCAGCGCGAGCCGATGCTTGTAGGCCTTGCGCAGGCCACGTGCGTCGACCACATGGTCGGAGGAGACGGCGGTCATGGTGTTTTTCCCTGTGGCAACAGATCGTCGATGGACAGTCCCAGGCGCTGG
The DNA here is from genome assembly GCF_008639345.1 of Xanthomonas phaseoli pv. dieffenbachiae. Taxonomy (NCBI): domain Bacteria; kingdom Pseudomonadati; phylum Pseudomonadota; class Gammaproteobacteria; order Lysobacterales; family Lysobacteraceae; genus Xanthomonas; species Xanthomonas phaseoli. Next base: position 1,644,787 of record NZ_CP041380.1, read on the forward strand.
ATCCTTTCCAGCACGGCGGGCCATTCTTCATTCAAGAAACGCTCGCGTTCGCTGCCACGCAGCTTCTGTGCGGCTTCCGGGGTCATGAACATTCCCAGGCCGCGGCGTTTCTCCACCAGGTTCTCGTCGGCCAATTCCTGGTAGGCGCGCGAGACGGTGATGGGGTTGAGTTGGTAATCGGCTGCCACCTGGCGCACCGAGGGCAGGGCATCGCCGGGCTTGAGAATTCCATCGAGCATCATGGCAATCACCCGTTCCTTGAGTTGGCGGTAGATGGGAGCGCCGTCGCTCCACTGAATGTCGTTCATGATCAGCTCCGTGGGCGCAGGGCCTGCGCGAAGGAGAAATAGGGCATCGACAGCGAAGCGCACACATGCCGGCCAGGCCGGGAACGCGCTTCGGGGGGAGTTGTCGCGTTTTCCGTAACCGCCTCCGACACGCCATAATCGGCGCCGGACTCCGTCACCTGACTGGAAGCGGCTCCCAGGCAACCAATGGCAAACAGGGTGCTGCCGAACAGCAACAGCGGAACTGGTCGCGTCAAGCGTGTGCTGTTCATGCTTTCCCCTGCGTTGGGTGACTGGTGTTGTATTCAACTATAACACCGACACGCAGGCAGTCAACTGTTTGTCATCCCCAACTGATGGCACCCCTTGGCGGTGCGCCGCCTCAACTCTGGAAGGGCATTGCTCATGTTGCTCAATCGTCTGCTAGCTCTTGTATTGACTGGCTTTTTTGCAACCTCCGCGTTCGCTGCCGGCACTCCGGTGCTGGATGTGGAGTACCGGCCGTTGGCCGGCAAGACGCCAATCAACCTGAACCGTACCTACGGCGGCAAGGTCGTCATGGTGGTCAACACTGCCAGCAAGTGCGGCTTCACCCCGCAGTACGAAGGACTGGAAGCGCTCAACCAGCGCTTCGGCAGCCGCGGCTTCACCGTACTGGGCTTTCCATCCAACGATTTCCAGGGACAGGAACCGGGATCCGAGAAGCAGATCCAGGAATTCTGCACGCTGACCTATGGCGTGAAGTTCCCGATGTTCGAAAAGGTCCATGTGCTGGGTACCGAGGCAACGCCGCTGTATCAGCGCCTGACCCAGGCCACTGGCGTGGCGCCGGGCTGGAACTTCCACAAGTATCTGATCGGTCGCGATGGCCGGGTGGTTGCGCAGTTCCCCAGCAAGATCAAACCGGACGATCCGAGCGTGCTGGCAGCAATCGAACGCGAGCTCAAGGCGCCGGCGCGCTGAGCGCAGCGCTCGCATCGCCGCGCGCGCATGCGACAATGCACATTCAGCGCCATCGGTGGCGTGTCTTTTCACTTTTGGGAAGTGCATCGAATGAAGATGGGAAAGCGCGGCGCGGCGGCGTCGTTACTGATGGTGGCAATGGCGGGTTACGCGATATCGCCAGCGCCATCGGTGTCTCGCGCGCAACGGTGTCGCTGGTGCTGCGCGGAAGCCCGCTTGTGCATGCAAGTACGCGCGCGCGCGTGGAGGCCGAATTGGATCGGCAGAACTACGTCTACAACCGCGCCGCGGCGAATCTGCGCCAACGCACCTCGTCCAGCGTCGCGCTGGTCATCAACGATTTGTCCAACCCGTTTTTTGCCGAGTTCGCCGCCGGTGTGGACGAGGCGCTGGGCGCAGCCGGTTATGTCACGTTGCTCGGTAGCACCGGCGAATCGACGCAGCGTCAACAAGCAGTGCTGACCTCGCTGATGGAGCACACGCCGGCGGGCATCATCCTGTCGCCGGCCGAAGGCAGCCAGGCGCAGGCGCTGACCCAGGTGCTCGGCCGCCAACGCAACGTGGTGCTGTTCAATCGCGAGGTGGAAGGCGCGCAATGGGATCTGCTGGCGCTGGATAACGCACAAGGCGCGTTCGTGGCCTGCTCGCATCTGATCGCGCAAGGTCATCGGCGTATCGTGTTTTTCGGTGGTCATGCCGCATCCAGTTCCTGCCGGCAGCGTCGCGCCGGTTACGCGCGCGCGATGCAGGCGGCGGACCTGCAAACGCATTACGTCGAGTCGGCCCCAAACCGCCAGGACGCAGCAGTGTGCGGGGCGCGCTTGCTGAGCAGTGCGGCGCACGCGGCGACTGCAGCGGTCTGCTACAACGACAGCGTTGCGCTCGGTTTAATGGCGGCGTTGGCCAAGCACGGCATCGTACCTGGCCGCCACTTTGCGGTGACCGGCTTCGACGATATCGCCGAAGCGGCGCTGTTCACGCCTGCATTGACCACCCTGGCTGCAGACCCGCGTGCGCGTGGCAGGCAGGCTGCGCAACTGGTACTGCAACGCATCGGTAGCCCGGGGCTCGCCGCACAACAGCTGACCGCTGCAGTCGCCTTGAATATTCGTGCGAGCAGCGCCTGCGGACCGACAACGCAGCTGTCATCACCTCCCCCGAGCGGTCCATCCGCCCATTCCCCCACCAAGGCCTCAGGCCGCTGACCAGGCAACTCCTATGGTTTCCCTTTCCACGCAATCCTCCGTGCCTAGCGGCAGCAAGGCGCCTGTCAATAACGGCGTCGCGCTGTCGGTGGTCACCACGATCTTTTTCATGTGGGGCTTTCTGACCTGCCTCAACGACATCCTGATTCCGCACCTGAAGGCGGTGTTCGAGCTCAACTTCGCGCAGGCGATGCTGGTGCAGTTCACCTTCTTCGGCGCGTACTTCCTGATGTCGCTGCCGGCTGGTTGGCTGGTGAATCGGTTGGGCTATAAGCAGGGCATCGTGGCGGGGTTGGCGGTGGCGGCGGTCGGCGCGCTGGGTTTCTGGCCGGCGGCGGAATTGCGCGTATACGGCGCATTTCTCGGCGCATTGTTCGTGCTGGCCACCGGCATCACCATCTTGCAGGTGGCGGCCAATCCCTACGTCGCCTTGCTGGGTCCCGAGCGCAGCGCCTCCAGTCGCCTGACCCTGGCCCAGGCACTGAATTCGCTCGGCACCGCCATCGCGCCACTGTTGGGCGGCTGGTTGATCCTGTCCAACACGGTGATGAGCGGCGACCAGCTGAAGGCATTGCCGGAAGCCGAGCAACTGGCTTACCGCGTGCAGGAAGCGCAGGCTGTGCAAGGCCCGTACATCGGGCTGGGTATCGTGCTGTTCTTGCTGGCGGTTTTCGTGTTCTTGTTCCGTCTGCCGGCGCTGACCGATGCCAGCGCACAGAAAGACGACAGCACGCATTCCTTGCTCGATGCCTTGCAACACCCGCATGTTCGATTCGGTGTGTTGGCGATCTTCTTCTATGTGGGCGCAGAAGTGGCGATCGGCAGCCTGATGGTCAACTACTTCTCGTTGCCGCAGATCGGTGGGTTCACCGAGCGCGAGGCGACCAAGTATGTGTCGGCCTACTGGACGCTGGCGATGATCGGCCGCTTCATCGGCTCGGCGCTGCTGGCCAAGCTGTCGCCGCGCGTGTTGTTGTCGGTGTTCGCGGCAATCAATGCGCTGTTGCTGGGCCTGACCATGGCCAGCGGCGGCATGTTGGCGGTGTATGCACTGGTGGCGATCGGCCTGTTCAATTCGATCATGTTCCCGACCATCTTCACCTTGGGCATCGAGCGGCTTGGTCCGCTGACCGGGCGCGCGTCGAGCCTGCTGATCATGGCCATCGTCGGCGGCGCCATCGTGCCGTATCTGCAAGGGTTGCTCGCCGATGGCATCGGCCTGCATGAGTCGTTCGTGCTGCCGTTGCTGTGCTACCTGTACATCGTGTTCTACGGTATCTGGGGCTCGCGGTTGCGCGGTGCACTGGCGGAGGCACGCGCATGAGTGCGACCAAGCATCAGGTGGTGTGTTTCGGCGAAGCGCTGATCGACATGCTGGCATTACCGCAGACCCAACCGGACCAGGCGCGTACCTTCGCGCAATATGCCGGCGGTGCGCCGGCCAATGTCGCCGTTGCGGTGGCGCGCCTGGGGGGCGCTGCGCATTTTGTCGGCATGCTCGGGCGCGACATATTCGGCGATTTCCTGCTGCAAAGCCTGCAGCAATCCGGCGTGGCGACCGACGGCATCGTGCGCACCGATCAGGCCAAGACTGCGTTGGCGTTCGTTGCGCTGGACGAAGCCGGCGAGCGCAGTTTCAGTTTCTACCGTCCGCCGGCAGCGGACTTGTTGTTCCGTCCCGAGCACTTCGCTGCGGACGGGTTTAAGCAGGCAGCGGTCTTGCATGTGTGCTCCAACAGCATGACCGAGCCGGAGATTGCCCAGTGCACGCTCGACGGCATGCGCCGTGCGCGCGCCGATGGCGCCATCGTCAGCCTGGACCTCAACCTGCGCCCGATGCTGTGGCCGCAGGATGTGAACCCGGCGCCGCTGCTATGGGAGGCGTTGGCGTTGGCCGATGTGGTCAAGCTGTCGCGCGAGGAACTTGAGTATCTGGCGGGAACGCTCGACAGCGATGCCAGTGCGGTCACGCAAAAGCTGTGGCAGGGCAAGGCCAGTTGGTTGCTGGTCACCGATGGCGGCGGGCGGGTGCATTGGCAGACACGCACCGATTCTGGCCAGGTGCCGGCGTTCCAGGTGCAGGTGCGCGATAGCACCGCCGCTGGCGATGCGTTCGTCGGCGGGCTGCTGTATCAGCTGGCAACGCGTGCTGCATCGCTGGAGCAGCTATGCGGCGATCCTGCGGCAGTCAATGAGGTGATTCGGTTTGCTGCCGCGGTCGGCGCGCTGGCGGTGACGCGCAAGGGCGCGTTCGCGGCAATGCCGAGCATCGATGAAGTCCATTCCTTGATCCAGGAACAATCATGAGCCGTTTGCCTGCAACACCCGCACCCGATTTCCGTTTGGCTGACGTCTTGCGCCAGCACATCGCCGACACCATGGCGTTCTACCATCCGCGCGCGATCGATCCGGCAGGCGGGTTTTTCCAGTATTTCCGCAATGACGGTTCGATCTACGACGCTGGGCATCGGCACCTGGTCAGCAGTACGCGCTTTGTCTTCAACTACGCGATGGCCTACCGCGAGTTCGGCGATGCGGCGTACCTGCAGGCGGTGCGTCACGGGCTGGATTATCTGCGCAACGTGCATCGCAACCCGCAAACCGGTGGTTATGCGTGGACGCTGCGCGACGGCGTGGTCGAAGACGACATGAATCACTGCTATGGCGTGGCCTTCGTGCTGCTGGCGTATGCGTGTGGTTTGAAGGCCGGTGTCGATGAGGCGCGTGCGTGGATGGACGAGACCTGGCAGCTGCTGGAAAAGTACTTCTGGGACGCGCAGTTCGGGCTGTATCGCGACGAGGCCGACGCGCAGTTCAATTTCACCAGCTACCGCGGCCAGAACGCCAACATGCATATGTGCGAGGCGATGATTGCGGCGTACGAGGCCAGCGGCGAGCAGCGTTATCTCGATCGCGCGCTGGTGCTCGCGGAGAACATGACCCTTCGCCAGGCAGCCAAGGCCGATGGGTTGGTGTGGGAGCATTACGACCTGCAGTGGAATATCGACTGGGATTACAACCGCGACAATCCCAAGCACCTGTTCCGCCCCTGGGGTTTTCAGCCCGGCCATCAGACCGAATGGGCCAAGCTGCTGATGCTGCTGGATCGCTATGCGCCAGCCGATTGGTTGCTGCCCACTGCGCAGCATCTGTTCGATGTAGCAGTAGCGCGCTCATGGGACGCGCAGCGCGGTGGGCTGTATTACGGGTTCGACCCTGACGGCAACGTCTGCGACGACGACAAGTATTTCTGGGTGCAGGCCGAGTCGTTGGCCGCCGCTGCGTTGCTGGCGCAGCGCAGTGGCGACGATCGCTACTGGCAGTGGTACGACAAGCTATGGGCCTATTCGTGGGCGCACATGGTCGACCATCGGTATGGCGCGTGGTATCGCATCCTGGATGCGGACAACCGCAAGTACAGCGATGAGAAAAGCCCGGCGGGTAAGACCGATTACCACACCATGGGCGCGTGCTACGAAGTCTTGAACGTGTTGCGGCCGGCTGCTTGATGCTGGCCTGATCCAGGCGCCGCCGCGCAATGCGGTGGCGTTGCCGCGTAGGAGCGCAGCCCGGCGCGATGGCCTTTTACCTGTGAAGCCTCGTCGCGCCCGGCTGCGCTCCTACGATATCTGCGGTCTGCAGATGCCCCTTACTCCGGGTCGTAATCCAGGTTCGATGCCAGCCAACGCTCGGCCAATGCCAGCGTGATGCCCTTGCGCTTTGCGTAATCGGCCACCTGTTCCTTGCCCAGTCGCCCGACCACGAAGTACTGGCTCTTGGGGTGGCTGAAGTAATAACCGCAGACCGCGGCAGTGGGCAGCATCGCGAAGCTTTCGGTCAGCGACATATCGGCGTTGCGCTCGGCATCGAGCAGATCGAACAAGGTGCGTTTTTCGCTGTGTTCGGGGCAGGCCGGGTAGCCGGGCGCAGGGCGTATGCCGCGATAGCGCTCGGCGATCAAGGCTTCGTTGTCCAGTGCTTCGTCCTGGACGTAACCCCAGAACTCGGTGCGCACGCGTTGATGCAGGCGTTCGGCCAGCGCCTCTGCCAGACGGTCGGCCAACGCCTTGAGCAGGATGGAGTTGTAGTCGTCGTGCGCGGCTTCGAAGCGCGCCACATGTGCATCGATACCGATGCCGGCGGTCACCGCGAAGGCGCCGATCCAGTCCTGCTTGCCGCTGCTCTTTGGAGCGATGAAATCGGCCAGGCAGAAGTCGGGGCGGTCGATGGGCTTGTCGACTTGTTGGCGCAAGAAGTGCAGGAGTTGCCGGGATTGGGGAGTGGAAATTCGGGATTGGCTCTGCCGCTGCCAATCTCCAATCTCCACTTCCGAATCCCGGTGGTCCGTCAGGACCACCTCGACATCATCTCCGACGCTATTTGCCGGCCACAGCCCGAACACGGCCTTGGCCGTCAGCCACTTCTCTTCGACGATGCGCTTGAGCATGCGGCGCGCGTCGCGATACAGCTCGCTGGCCTGGGTGCCGACGATGTCGTCGCTGAGAATCGCAGGGAACTTGCCGGCCAGTTCCCATGCCTGGAAGAACGGCGTCCAGTCGATGAGTTCGATCAGCTCCTGCAACGGGTAGTCGCCGAATACGCGGATGCCTGGCTGGCGTGGGGCCGGTGGGGTGTAAGTGTCCCAATCGCCATCGAAGCGCTGCGCACGGGCTTTTTCGAGCGACACCAGGCGCTTGGCATCGCCGCGGTTACGGTGGCGTGCACGGATTTCCGCGTAATCGGCATCGTTGGCGGCGACGAAGGCCTGGCGCAGGTCGCGCGAGATCAACGATTGCGCCACGCCCACGGCACGCGAGGCGTCCTTCACCCACACGGTGGGTGCGCTGTAGTGCGGGTCGATCTTCAGCGCGGTGTGCGCGCGCGAGGTCGTTGCGCCGCCGATCAACAACGGAATCTCGAAGCCCTGCCGCTGCATCTCGCGCGCCACGTGCGACATTTCTTCCAGAGATGGCGTGATGAGGCCGGACAGCCCGATCAGATCCGCGTTTTCTTCGCGTGCGCGATCCAGGATCACCTGCGCCGAGACCATCACGCCCAGATCCACCACATCGAAGTTGTTGCAGGCCAACACCACGCCGACGATGTTCTTGCCGATGTCGTGCACGTCGCCTTTGACGGTGGCCATGATGATCTTGCCGTTGGACTTGCCGACATCGCCGGTGCGCAGTTTTTCCGCTTCGATGAAGGGCAGCAGATAGGCCACCGCCTTTTTCATCACGCGCGCGGACTTGACCACCTGCGGCAAAAACATCTTGCCGGCGCCGAACAAATCGCCCACCACGTTCATGCCGTCCATCAGCGGGCCTTCGATCACTTCCAGAGGGCGTGTGGAATGCTGGCGCGCTTCTTCGGTGTCGGTTTCCACGAATGCGTCGATGCCGTGCACCAGCGCATGCGCCAGGCGCGCGCGCACCGGCTTGTCGCGCCAGGCCAGGTCTTCGACTTTCGCCGCCCCCTTGGTGCCCTTGTAGCGCTCGGCGATTTCCAGCAGGCGTTCGGTGCCGTCGCGGCGTCGGTTGAGGATCACGTCCTCCACGCGTTCGCGCAGTTCCGGATCCAGCTCGTCGTAGATCGGCATGCCGCCGGCGTTGACGATGCCCATGTCCATGCCGGCCTTGATCGCATGGAGCAGGAACACCGAGTGGATCGCCTGGCGCACGGTTTCGTTGCCGCGGAACGAGAACGAGACGTTGGAAACACCGCCGGAGACATGGCAGTGCGGCAGCGTGTCCTTGATGATGCGGGTGGCTTCGATAAAGTCCACCGCGTAGTTGTCGTGCTCTTCGATGCCGGTGGCCACGGCAAAGATGTTTGGGTCGAAGATGATGTCTTCCGGCGGAAAGCCTACCTGCTCGGTCAGCAGCGTGTAGGCGCGCGTGCAGATCTCGACCTTGCGCGCACAGGTGTCGGCCTGGCCTTGTTCGTCGAAGGCCATCACTACCGCTGCGGCACCGTAGCGCAACACCTTGCGGGCGTGTTCGATGAACACTGGCTCGCCTTCCTTGAGCGAAATGGAGTTGACCACGCTCTTGCCTTGCAGGCACTTCAATCCCGCTTCGATGACGCTCCACTTGGACGAATCCACCATCACCGGAATGCGCGCGATATCCGGCTCGGACATGATCAGGTTGAGAAAGCGCGTCATCGCCTTCTCCGAATCGATCAGGCCTTCGTCCATGTTGACGTCGAGGATCTGCGCACCGCTGTCCACCTGCTGACGCGCGACCTCCACTGCTTCCTCGTAGCGCTCCTCCTTGATCAGCTTGCGGAACTGCGCGCTGCCGGTGACGTTGGTGCGCTCGCCGACGTTGACGAACAACAGGTCTGGCGTAATGACCAGCGGCTCAAGGCCGGACAGGCGGGTGTAGCGGGGAGTGCTCATGCAAGGCTCTGCTGGACGGTGACGGCGCGGACGGTCTTGGTGGGGTGGTGCGCATGGCCGAACGATGCGGCGCGATGGAATGCGGCCCTCATCCGGCGCTGCGCGCCACCTTCTCCCGAAGGCGGGAGAAGGGCAGTGCGCTGCGCTCGGAGCATCCTTGTGGCAAGCCGAGCAATGCGGATCCCTTCTCCCTCCAGCGAAGGACAGGGTGTGTACTGCGCATGGCGCTTCCTCGTGGCAGCCCAAGCGCTGCGCTGTCCTTCTCCCGCCAGCGGGAGAAGGTGCCCGAAGGGCGGATGAGGGCTCACTTGCCGCATCACGCCGCCAACTCCTGCGTGCCGGGCAATTGGCGCGGTGGAAGATCGGCGACCGCTTCGGCGATGGCGCGGATATGGTCGGGCGAGGTACCGCAGCAGCCGCCGACCAGGTTGAGCAGGCCGGCCTGTGCGAATTCGCGTAGCGTGGCCGCCATTTCTTCCGGCGTCTCGTCGTATTCGCCGAAGGCATTCGGCAAACCGGCGTTCGGATGTGCGCTGACATAGGCGTCGGCGATCTGCGCCAACGTTTCCACGTGCGGGCGCAACTCCTTGGCGCCGAGCGCGCAATTCAGGCCGATCGACAACGGCCGGCCGTGCGCGACGGAGGCATAAAACGCTTCGGCGGTCTGTCCGGACAAGGTGCGACCGGATGCGTCGGTAATGGTGCCGGAGACCATCACCGGCAAACGCCCGCCGCGCGCTTCGAAGACCTCTTCGATCGCATACAACGCAGCCTTGGCATTGAGCGTGTCGAAGATGGTTTCCACCATCAGGGTATCGGCGCCGCCATCGATCAAGCCCTCGATCGCTTCGCGATAGGTTTCGCGCAGCGCGTCGAAACTGGTGTTGCGGTAGCCGGGATCGTTGACGTCCGGGCTGATGGAGGCGGTACGGCTGGTGGGGCCGAGCACGCCGATCACAAAGCGCGGTTTGTGCGGGGTCAACGCCTCCACTTCGTCGCAACAGGCGCGGGCGACCTGTGCGCCGGCCTTGTTCAACTCGTAGACCAGATGTTCCAGGTGATAGTCGGCCTGGCTCACCGACGTGGCGTTGAAGGTATTGGTTTCCAGCAGATCGGCACCTGCATCCAGATAGGCGCGATGAATGCCGGCAATGATCTGCGGCCGGGTCAGCAGCAGCAGATCGTTGTTGCCCTTCAAGTCGTGGCCCTGCGGTACGTGTGCGTGGTCGCAACCGGGCGCGTGCACGTGCGCACTGTCGTAGCCGTCGGCAAAACGGGTGCCGCGGTAATCCGGTTCCTGCAGGTTGTGGCGCTGGATCATGGTGCCCATCGCCCCATCGATGATGAGGATGCGCTCGCGCAACGCGGCAGTTAGCTTGGCCGCGCGCTCGGGGTGCAACCAGGGCAGCGCGTGCACAAGGGGGGAGTGGAGTGCTGCAGGCGTCATGATGCGATGCTCCGTGAGGCAGTGGTGCTGCTTTCGACGATTCCCGATTCCCGACTCCCAATTCCCGGCTTCACCGCAATCAGCGAGATCACCTCGAAATGCGGCGGTCGTTTTTCGCGCGTCACCGTCTCCAGGCTGGACACGTCCAGCCCGGCTTTTTCGACGAACTTGCGCAACTCCTTGGCAGCAAACCCCAGATTGACGTGACCGTACGCATGCACCGCGGCGCGGTGTTCGTGCTTGGCCAGGCTGCACAGCAGCAGGCGGCCGCCCGGGCGCAGCACGCGCGCCGATTCGGCCACCGCCTGCGCCGGTTTGGCCGCATAGGTCAGCGCATGCATCAGCACCACCAGGTCGAAGCTGGCATCGGGGAATGGCAGCGCATGCATGTCGCCTTCGCGCACTTCCACATTGCGGAGTTTGCGCAGGCGCTCGCTGGCGGCCGCAACCACGCGCGCGCTGGTGTCGATGCAGATGTAGCGGGTGGCATGCGGTGCCACCAGCTCGGCCAGCACGCCGTCGCCGGAAGCGATATCGAGTACGTCGCCGGTTTCCAGCAGGGGCAGGGCGGTGCGCGCCAGCGCTTCCCAGGTGCGTCCGGGCGAGTAATGCCGTTCCATGTCGCCAGCCACCGAATCGGCCCAGTTCTGGTCCGCGGCACGGTTGGCCAGCACGGCGGCCACGCGCTCGGCATCCTGGCGCAATAACGGATCGTCGCTGCCTGTGCTCAGCGCCAGCCAGAGCGCCCGCTGGGCCGGGTCCAGCGACACTTCGTCGAAGCGGTAATACGCCGACACCCCGGCGCGGCGGTCGCGGACCAGCCCGGCTTCCTTGAGTTTGGCCAGGTGCGTGGACACCCGCGGCTGCGCCAGGCGGGTGATGGCCGACAGCTCGGCCACGGTGAGTTCTTCCTGCTCCAGCAAGGCCAGCAGGCGCACTCGGGTGGCGTCGGCAAACACCTTCAGGCGGGCCGACCAGTCTTCCAGATCCATGAATATCTCTATATCGCGATATGGAGATATTTTCGGTCCGGCGGCAGGTGCGGTCAACTACATACGCATGCGAATGGTTGGCGCTACAATGGGGCTCAGCTCAGGCCTGAAGGGGTGCGACGTGGATTTCAGCTTTACCGAAGAACAATTGATGATCCAGGATGTGGCGCGCCGCATCGCCCAGGAAAAGATCGCGCCCAGCGCCGAGCACTTCGACCGTAGCGGCGAGTTCCCGCTGGAAAATATCCGCCTGCTGGGCGAAAACGGCCTGATGGGCATCGAGGTGCCGGTCGACTGCGGCGGCGCCGGCATGGACCCGATCAGTTACGCGTTGGCGATGATCGAAATCGCCGCGGCCGACGGCGCGCATTCCACCATCGTCTCGGTCAACAATTCGCTGTTTTGCACCGGCATTTTGAAGAACGGCAGCGAAGCGCAGAAGCAGCTCTATGTGCGCGCGATTGCCGAAGGCACCCACATCGGTGCCTTCGCGCTGACCGAGCCGCAGTCCGGCTCGGATGCCTCGGCAATGCGCTGCCGCGCGGTCAAGCAGGCCGATGGCAGCTTCGTCATCAATGGCAAGAAGAGCTGGATCACCTCCGGCCCGGTCGCCAAGTACATCGTTTTATTTGCGGTAACCGAGCCGGACAAGGGCTCGCGCGGCATCACCGCCTTCATGGTCGACACCGACCGCGCCGGTTTTCACCGCGGCAAGACCGAACCCAAGCTCGGCATCCGCGCCTCGGCCACTTGCGAAATCGAGTTTGCCGATTACGTTGCGCAGCCCGACGACGTGCTGGGCGTAGAAGGCGAGGGCTTCAAGACTGCGATGAGCGTGCTGGATGCCGGGCGCATCGGCATTGCGTCGCAGGCGGTCGGGATTGCACGCGCGGCGTATGAGGCCACGCTGGCCTACGTGAAGGAACGCAAGGCATTTGGCGCGGCCATCGGCACGTTCCAGATGACCCAGGCCAAGATCGCCGACATGAAGTGCAAGCTGGATGCAGCGCTGCTGCTGACGTTGCGCGCGGCGTGGTTGAAAGGGCAGGGGCAGAAGTTCGGTACCGAAGCGGCCGTGGCCAAGCTAACCGCATCCGAGGCGGCGATGTGGATCACCCATCAGGCCGTGCAAATTCATGGCGGCATGGGGTATTCGAAAGAAATGCCGCTGGAGCGCTACTTCCGCGACGCCAAGATCACCGAAATCTACGAGGGCACCTCGGAGATCCAGCGCCTGGTGATCGCGCGCGGCGAGACCGGCCTGCGCTGAGGTCGACCGCGCTCCAGCGCTGACGCTACGCGCGGCAACGCTGGAGCGCTCTCCGCGACGCCAAGATCACCGAAATCTACGAGGGCACCTCGGAAATCCAGCGCCTGGTGATCGCGCGTGGCGAGACCGGCCTGCGCTGAGGTCGACCGCGCTCCAGCGCTGCCGCTACGCGCGGCAACGCTGGAGCGCTCTCCGCGACGCCAAGATCACCGAAATCTACGAGGGCACCTCGGAGATCCAGCGCTTGGTGATCGCGCGCGGCGAGACCGGCCTGCGCTGAGGTCGACCGCGCTCCAGCGCTGCCGCTACGCGGCAACGCTGGAGCGCTCTCCGCGATGCCAAAATTACCGAAATCTACGAGGGCACCTCGGAAATCCAACGCCTGGTGATTGCGCGCGGCGAGACCGGCCTGCGCTGAGGTCGACCGCACTCCAGCGCTGCCGCTACACGTGGCAACGCTGGAGCGCTCTCCGCGATGCCACGATCGCCCAGATCCACAAAGGTGCTCCCGAAATCCGTGGTGACCGCTCCGGCGTCGGTGTGTACTCGATCGCCAGGTATCGCTTGGTAGGAGCGTGCCCGCGTGCGACGAAGCGTTGTCGATCAGTCCACATCGCGCGCAGGCATGCTCCTGCACCGGCTGGCGCGCGTGGCCTGGATGCAGTTGCCTTGCGTGAGCCGCCGAGCCGCCCGCACACATTCGCTATCGCGCAGCGCCTGAGCACGGGCGCTGCATGGGCACGCTTGTCGTTCGCTGCGCCCGCGGACCACAATCGCCGCTTCTTCCCGCTGCTGGTGCGCGCATGTTCCGGTCGTTGCACGCTGTGCTTTCCCGTCCTTTGCTGTCTGCCGTCGCGCCCGCGCTGGTGTGCTGCGCGCTATTGCTGGTCTGCGCCACGGCAGGTGCGCAGACGCCGCCTTCGATCGTGCCAACCGATCGTCTGCGCGAGTCCTGGTGGGCGCAGCGGCATGCGCAGGTGCTGGAACAGGTCAAGCAGCACCCGGATACCAAGTTGCTGCTGATCGGCGATTCGATCACTCAAAACTACGAAAAAGCCAAGGCGCCGGACGAAGACTTCCAACCGACCTGGCAAACCTTCTACGGCAGCCGCGGTGCGCTCAATCTGGGTTTCAGTGGCGACGGCACCGAAAACGTGCTGTGGCGGCTGGCCAATGGCGAAGTCGACGGGCTGCAGCCGAAGGTCGCGCTGGTGCTGATCGGCACCAACAACACCGGCCATCTCAGTCAAACTGCCGAACAGACCCAACTGGGTATCGATGCGGTGGTCGCGACGATCGAACAGAAGCTGCCGCGCACGCACATCCTCCTGCTGAGCGTGTTGCCCAGCGATCTCTCCAGCGAAAAATCGCGTCGCGATGTACAGATCAATCAGGGCCTGGCCGTGCGTTACGGCGACAATCCGCGCGTGACCTATCTGGATGTGAGCTCGGTTTTCCAGTGCGACGGCAAGCTGCGCACCGAGCTGTTTTACGACACCCGGTTCCGTCCGGCGGCCGGTGCCTTGCATCCAGACACGCGGGGGCAGCGCATGCTGGCCGAAGCGATCGAGCCCACGCTGGCGCGGCTGCTGGGCGAGCCACCGGTCAAGCCGGTGGCCGAACTCGGTCGTGACGCGGCGACCTCGCTGATGCCGGTCGACTGGCTGGAGCAGGATTCCTACGACTGGTACGCACGCCACCACGCGGCGCTAGCCGTTGCGCGCAGCCTGAAGCCGGAGGTGGTGATGATCGGCGACTCGATCACCCATTTCTGGTCCGGGCCGCCGCAGGCCACCCGTGTCAGTGGCCCGGAATCGTGGCAATGGCTGTATGGCACGCGACCGGTGCTGAATCTGGGCTTCGGCTGGGATCGCACGCAAAATGTGCTGTGGCGCATCCGCCAGGGCGAACTCGACGGCCTGGATCCGCAATGGGTGGTGTTGCATATCGGCACCAACAATCTCACCGGCACCGCCCAGTCGCGCGCCAGCACCCCGGCCGAGACTGCCCAGGGCGTGGAGGCGGTGGTCGCCGAGCTGCGTCGCCGCTTGCCCAACAGCAAGCTGATCCTGATGGCGATCATGCCGCGTGGCCGCAACGCCGACGATGCGCGGCGCGCGCCGATCGCCGAGACAAACCGACTGCTGGTTGCGCGCTATGCCAAGGATCCAGCGGTGCAGTTGGTCGATATCGGCCCGAAGATGCTGCAGCCCGACGGCACGCTGCCCGACGCGTTGATGCCCGATGGCACACATCCCAGCGAGTCCGGCTACCGCATCTGGGCGCAGGCGCTGCGCGACGCGGGGATTACCGCTGCGCCGTAACGGGGGCGGCACGCCGGGGTGTTCATGGAAAGGCGAGCGCGGCTGGTAAGTGGTGCAGTGCGGCCGCCCGCGCGCCGCTGCATCGTGCGGGCCGACAGTCGCGCTTGATTTTTAGCATTGCGCGGGCCCGCATTCCTGCATGGAGCTGGTAACGGCCAACCGGCTCAAGCCGGGCCTTCTGCGTCTCAGGTACGGCCGGGCATGGCCTGGTCTGCAGTTCCAACGCCGAACGGCCGAGCCGGGGGCCGGGCTCCCGGCAAGGGCTTGGCGCGGCAATCGAGTGCAGAGCACTGCATGTTCGAACCCCAGAAACCAGAAGACCCCCGATTGCTCGGAGGTCTTTTTAAACTGGTGCCCAGAAGAGGACTCGAACCTCCACGAAGTTGCCCCCGCTAGCACCTGAAGCTAGTGCGTCTACCAATTCCGCCACCTGGGCAGGTGAGCCGCGAATTTTGCAGGCTCCTGGAAGTCTTGTCAATGGTTTCTATACGGCAATCCTCGGCGGTCGCGCCGGCCTTGCCGCCCATCTCGCCGCGCCACGCAGTACCATGTAGGCAATGACAAAGAAAAAAACCCCAGATTCCGATCGGCCGAGTCGCCGCAAATCCACCGGCGCAGGCGATTCCAGCACTGCCGAACAGCAGAAGTTGCCGGGCTGGATGCCAGACTTCCTGGTCCGCGCCGCAGCCGGCGCATCGACCAAGTCCGCCGACAAGCGCGCTGCCGACAAAGCATCCAACCCCTCCAAAGCCTCGCCCCAGCCGGCGGCCGCGCCGCCTGCGCCGCGCGCCCCGCATCCGCGCAAGAGTGGTCCGTCTGCGCCGCCGCCGGAACGCTTCCAGACCGCTGCGCCTGCGACTGCCGAATTCAAGGATCCGCATGCCGAGCGCGAGGCGCTTCGGTATGCCGAGCCGATTGCCAGCCGCGAGGCCATCCTGCAATTGCTTGAAGCCTGCGACGGTCCGCAGACCGCCGAAGAAATTGCCGAGCAGCTCAATCTGAGTGGCCGCATCGATGCGCTGGGCAAGCGTCTGGCCGCAATGGTGCGCGAAGCGCAACTGGTGCAGAACCGCCGCGGCGGCTACGCGCCGGTGCAGCAGACCAGCCTGATCGCCGGTGTGGTCATCGCCAATCCGGAGGGCTTCGGTTTCCTCAAGCCCGACGAGGGCGGCGATGACCTGTTCCTGCCGCCGTTCGAAATGCGCAAAGTCATGCATGGCGACCGCGCGCTGGCCAATGTCACCGGCATCGACCGCCGCGGCCGTCGCGAAGGCGCCATCGCGCGCGTGCTCGAGCGTGGCATGTCGCGCATGCTGGGGCGTTTTTTCTATGAGCACGGTGTGGCTTACGTCGACCCCGACGACAAGCGCATCCAGCGCAATGTGCAGATCGCCCCGGACGGTATCGGCGAGGCACGCGAAGGCCAATTGGTGGTTTGCGAACTGATCGCGCCGCCGGACGCGCGTCGCCCGGCGATCGGCAAGATCATCGCGGTGCTGGGTGACAAGCTGACGCCGTCGCTGGTGGTTGAAATGGCCATCCACGGCCACGAACTGCCGCACGAATTCCCGCAGGAAGTGCTGGACGAAGCCGCGGCCGTGCCGCTGGTGGTCGAGCCACAGATGATCGGTGGGCGCGTGGACCTGCGGCAGATGCCACTGGTCACCATCGATGGCGAAGACGCCAAGGATTTCGATGACGCAGTGTATTGCGAGCCCAACGCCGACGGCTTCCGTCTGGTGGTGGCAATCGCTGATGTGTCCAACTACGTGCGTCCCGGGACGCCGCTGGACGACGAGGCGCAAAAGCGTGCCACCTCGGTGTATTTCCCCGGCTTCGTGGTGCCGATGCTGCCGGAAACGCTGTCCAACGGCATCTGCTCGCTGATGCCCAAGGTCGACCGCATGTGTTTCGTCTGCGATATGCAGGTGGGCCGCGATGGCGAAGTGACCGGCTCGCGCTTCTACGAAGCGGTGATGAATTCGCACGCACGCCTGACCTATAACCAGGTCTGGAAGGCGGTGGGCGAGGACGATGCCGACACCAAGGCCTTCATCGGCCCGCTGTTGCCGCAGGTGCAGCGCCTGCATCAGCTGTATCACGTGCTGTCGAAGGCGCGCACGCAGCGCGGGGCGATTGAGTTCGAAACCTCCGAAGTGCGCTTCGTGCTCGACAACACCGGCGAAGTCACCCAGGCCGGCATGCTGGTGCGCAACGATGCCCACAAGCTCATCGAAGAATGCATGATCGCCGCCAACGTCGAGGCGGCGCGCTACCTGCTGAGCGTGCACGTGCCCGCGCCTTACCGTGTGCATGAGCGCCCGCCGGAGAGCAAGTACGAAGACCTGCTGGAGTTCCTCAAGGAGTTCCAGCTGAGCTTGCCGGCATGGAGCAAGGTGCGCCCCGGCGACTACACCAAGTTGCTGAAAAAAGTGCGCGCCCGCCCGGATGCGGCGTTGCTGGAATCGGTGTTGCTGCGCAGCCAGAGCCTGGCGGTGTATTCGCCGGAGAACAACGGCCATTTCGGTCTGGCGTTGGAGGCATACGCGCATTTCACCTCGCCGATCCGCCGTTATCCGGACCTGCTGGTGCACCGCGCGATCAAGCACGCGCTGACCGGCGCCAGCCGGGAAAAATTCATCTACACGCCGCGGCAGATGGCGGCACTGGCGCTGCAATGCTCCGAGCGTGGACGGCGTGCCGATGAAGCCGAGCGCGAAGTGGACGAGCGCTACCGCGCAGCGTGGATGGAAAAGCACGTCGGTGGCCAGTTCGATGGCGTGATCAGCGGTGTGACAGGATTTGGTTTGTTCGTGGAGTTGACGCAGTCCAAGGTCAACGGACTGGTGCATGTCACGCAGCTGCCGCAGGACTATTACCAGTTCGATCCGATTCGCAAGACGCTCAGCGGCGAGCGCCGTGGTCGCGAGTTCCGCCTTGGCGACCCGGTGCGCGTGCTGGTGCTCAAGGCCAGCATGGAGGAGCGCAAGATCGACTTCCGCCTGGCCGAAGAAAATGGCGCAGCGCCCGAAGCGCCGCTGCCGCCACGCGAGAAGCCGACCAAGCGCAAAAAGAAATCGTACTGAGATGCAGAACGCCGCTGCGGGCCGCCGAAACGGCAGCCCGCCACGCGAGGTGGTGACAAGAGCAGCCACTAACAATTGAGTGCGGGTGGTCGGGTAGGTGTAGACGACGCTGATGAACCGCAGCGTGCCGGCGCTTCCGGCCAGGTCCCACTCCCACTGCCAGCCGCGTCCGCTTGGTGATGAGCGCAGTCGTGTTATTAGCTGTTAGCAAAGCAGGTGGGGCCATTGCAGGGAAGCGGGTCTGCAATGGTGTCCGTAATAGACTGACGCGGAGCAGGGCATGGACACTTCAAGCGAATATAGCGGTGGCTGCCAGTGCGGGGCGGTGCGGTTTCATGTGCGTGGTGCGTTGATGGACGCTTCGATCTGCCATTGCCGCATGTGCCAGAAGGCATTCGGCGCGT
The DNA here is from genome assembly GCF_008639345.1 of Xanthomonas phaseoli pv. dieffenbachiae. Lineage (NCBI taxonomy): Bacteria > Pseudomonadati > Pseudomonadota > Gammaproteobacteria > Lysobacterales > Lysobacteraceae > Xanthomonas > Xanthomonas phaseoli. The sequence continues at coordinate 1,663,168 of NZ_CP041380.1, forward strand.
ATTACGCGCCGCTGGTGTCAGTACGAGGCACCGAGTTTCGCTGGACCCGTGGCGAGCCCAGGCGCTTCGCATCGTCGAACGTCGTGCAGCGCGGTTTTTGCGCCGACTGCGGCACGCCATTGACGTATGAGGCACCCGACGGCGTGGCAGTTGCGGCAGGTGCCTTCGATATGCCGGAGCGGCTGCCGCCGCATATCCAATATGGTTTGGATCGCAAGCTGCCCTTCGTCGATGGCCTGGCGCAGCTGCCCACGCGTCCACCCGAAGACGATGCCGCCGCGGAGGCTTTTTTGGCCAGCGTGGTGTCGCGGCAGCATCCGGATCACGACACTGCGCATTGGCCTGCGTGAGACATCGCCCTGGTTGGAGTGTGCTGCTGATCGCGGCATGCGAGCAGTAACGGCGAAACCTCGCTCGCGGCTGCACTCGCCGCGGCAAGACGCGCCGGTGCACCGACTGGCAGGCATCCATCGGCACAAGGGGGTGCGCGGCCAGCATGCGGTCCAATGCAGGCATGCGCCCTCGACCTCGGGCGCTGCGCGTCCAGTACCAGTGCCATCGCCGCATCGCGTCGTTGGCATCGCCGGGCTGCATGCCCCGGCCGTGACGTGACAGGCCGCAAGCCCTACCATTCCCCTTTACCTTTTCGTATGCCCGCGCAATGAGCAAGCAGAACCAGTGGATCGTCGGCGTCAATGCTGTCGCCTCGTCCGTCGAGAACGACGCCGACAACGTGCGCGAGGTGTTGATCGAGGCCGGCAGCAAGAACCCGCGCCTGACCGAGATCGAGGAACAGGCGCGCCGCAAGGGCATCGACGTGCGCCGGGTCAACACGCAGGCGCTGGACGGCGTGGGCGGGCAGGTGCGCCACCAGGGCGTGGCCGCACGCTATGCCGCCGCGCGGCTATGGGCCGAGAACGAGCTGGAAGGGTTGGTCGAGGCCGCCGAAGGACGCGCGTTGGTGCTGATCCTCGATGGCGTGCAGGACCCGCACAACCTTGGCGCATGCCTGCGCAGTGCGGCAGCAGCGGGCGTCACCGCGGTGGTGATTCCCAAGGACAAGTCGGCCACGGTGAACGCCACCGTGCGCAAGACCTCCGCCGGTGCGGCCGACCGCATTCCGGTGGTGGCGGTGACCAACCTGGCGCGCTGCCTGCGCGACCTGCAGAAGCAGGGGGTGTGGTTGTATGGCTTGGCCGGCGAAGCACAGGCTTCGTTGTATAGCGTGGATCTGCGCGGCAATGTCGGGCTGGTGCTGGGTGGCGAGGCCGATGGCCTGCGCCGTCTCACCCGCGAGCACTGCGATGGCCTGGTCAAGATCCCAATGCCCGGCGAAATCGAAAGCCTCAATGTGTCGGTCGCGACCGGTGTGACCTTGTTCGAGGCCGTGCGCCAGCGCCTGGGCACCTAACGGCCTGCATGCATCAGGTGCGGGCGCAGGCGTGCCGGCCTGCGTATCGCACGCGCGTTAGGCGATGCACCGCAGCGCCAACGCTTGATCGTTGCATTGCCGATGGGCAACTGCGCAATGTTCCGCGCAGATGCAGGTCGCGGGGCGCTGCCAGGCGCACGCGCAGGGAGTTGCAGCAAGGCTTTCCAGACCTGCGCAGACATCGTCGAACGCAGTGCGACGTTTTTGCCTACCATATCGCCAGCGAACGGCGCGTTGTGTGTGATGAACGATGGGGTGGGCGCCTGGCAAACAGGCGAGAGCAGTTGCGGCGTCCAGGCGTCAGCACGACGAAACAACAGACGCCAGCAGCGCTGGCTCGGTGTCGGCGCCTGCCTGCTGCTGGCGCTGTGTTCGCTTGTTGCGGCTGCCTCGCCGGCCGGAACGGCGCGCTTGCGCGATTACGCCATCGACAGCTGGAGTTCGCGCAACGGGCTCCCGCACAACTCCTTGCGCGACATCGCCCAGACCCGCGACGGGTATCTGTGGTTCGCGACCTGGGAAGGCCTGGTGCGCTACAACGGGCTGGAATTCAGCGTGATCGACCGCAGCACGCGCCCGGGGCTGCCCGATAACGGCGTCGGTGCGCTGTATGTAGATCGCGATGGCGCGCTGTGGCTGAGCGATGCGCGCGGCAATCTGGTCCGGCATGGTGCCGACGGACAATGGCGACAGTGGCAGCGGCAAGGGCAGTGGCCGCAGGCGTTGATCCATGCCATGACCATGGATGCCGAAGGCCGCATGTGGCTGTTGTTCGAAGGGCACGGGCTGGGTTGCCTGTGGCCGGATGGGCGCTTCGACTATTTCCCGCCGCACGATGACGCACCGCTGCAGAGCAGCTTTCCGCGCATGGCGGTCGATGCGCAGGGGCGCTTGTTGATCGGTACCTTCGATGGATTGATCTATCGCGAACCGGATGGGCGCATGCACCGCGCGCCGGCCGCGTTCGGGTTTCCACCGGGGTTGGCATGGCCGTATCGCGCAACGGACGGCACGGTGTGGGTGGTTGCGGGCGATCAGCTGTATCGCCTGCAGGGCGAGCGCGCCGAGCTGGTGCATCGGGTGCCGGGGCAGGGCCACTTCACCGCGATGCTGCAGGATCGCCACGGCGACCTGTGGCTGGGCAGCGAAAACCAGGGGCTGCTGCGGATCGGGCCTTACGGCGTGGAGCATCTGCCGGCCGGTCGCAGCCTGCCGACCGGGCGCATCGTCAGCCTGCGAGAGGACGCCGAAGGCAGTATCTGGGTCGGCGCCAACGGCGGTCTGTTCCGGCTACGCGAGACCTTGTTCAGCAGCTACAGCCAGCGCGATGGATTAAGCGGCGACTACAGCCGTGCCATGTTGGAAGACCGCGATGGCAGCCTGTGGATCGCCGGAACCGCCGGCCTGGACCGGATGCTGCCGGACGGGCGCATCGTGCCGGTGCCGGTGGTCACACCCTCCCGGCGACGCCTTTCGGTGCTCAGTCTGGCGTTGGACCGGCGCGGCGATCTCTGGGTGGGCACCTATGCCGATGGCGTGTTCGTATTGCGCGCTGGGCGCGTGCTGCGCCACTACGGCGAGGCCGAGGGCATTCCCGGCGGGCATATCCGCGCGATCGTGATCGACGACCGCGATGCGGTATGGCTGGCAACCCAGCGTGGCGTGGTGCAGCTGGTGGATGGCAAGCGCGCGCCGTTGGCGATCGCAGGCTTGCCTGTCAGCGTGGTGACCGCATTGGCCAGCGTCGATGGCGCGGTGTGGATCGGTTCGGTCGATGGTGCGGCAGTGCTGCGCAACGGCAAGCTGCGCCAGTTGAATCTGGAGCAACTGGGCGGCGCGCGCAGCGTGTTCGGGTTTCAGGCCATCGGCGATGCCATGTGGATTGCGACCGACCGCGGTCTGTATCGCGAGCGCAATGGCGTGCTCGCCCGCGTCGGGCTGGAGCAGGGCATGCCGGTTGACACGGTGTTCCAGCTTGTCGAAGACCGGCTTGGCAATGCGTGGATCAGCAGCAACCGCGGCGTGCTGCGTACCGAATTCAAGACGCTCGATGCAGTGGCCGATGGGCGCGGCACGCTCGCGATCGAACGCTATGGCGAGATCGACGGCATGGGCAATGCGCAGGCCAACGGTAGTTCCGGCCCCAGCCTGTTGCGGCGTGCCGACGGCACGGTGTGGGTGGTGACAGCTGGCGGGGTGAGCATGGTCGATCCCTCGCGTCTGCAGCGCTTTCGCGAACGTCGCCCGCCGCCGGCAGTGATCGAGAACGTGCAGCAAGATGGCAACCCGTTGGTGTGGCGCCAGCGCGCACAATTGCCTGGCGGGCATCGCTTGAACGTGTCCTACGTCGGCATGAGCTTTCTGCTGCCGGAGCGAATCGAATACCGCACCCGACTGGAAGGCCTGGACAATACCTGGACAGAACGCGGCCGGCAGCGCAGCGTGGAATTCATCGGCCTGCCGCCGGGCCGATATCGTCTACACGTGGCTGCGCGCCATCCGGGCGGGGCATGGAGCCCGCACGAAGCGGTGTGGGCGTTCGAGGTATTGCCGCTGTGGTGGCAACGCCAGGATGTGCGCTTTGCCGCGGCGCTGGGGGCGCTCTTGCTGCTGGCCTTGCTGTATCGCGTGTTGCTGCATCGCTACCAGACCCATAACGCGCGCCTGGCCGAGCTGGTGCGCAAGCGCACCGAAGACCTGCAACGGCAGGCGCAGCGTTTGCTGCAGGCCAACCAGGAAAAGAGCGAACTCTTGACGCGTTTGCGCATCAAGTCCGATGTGTTCGAGCGCCAGGCGCACGAAGATGCGTTGACCGGGCTGCCAAACCGTCGCCATTTCGACGAAGCGCTGGCGCGCGATATCAGCCGTGCAAGGCGCAGTGCGCGGCCGCTGGTGCTGGCGATTCTGGATATCGATCACTTCAAGCGCATCAACGACCATTATTCGCACGCCAGCGGCGATGCGGTTCTGCACGAGGTGGGAGTGCTCCTGACCGCGGCCGCGCGCGCCTCGGATCTGCCGGCCCGCCTGGGCGGCGAAGAATTCGCGCTGCTATTGGCCGACACCACGTTGGACGAGGCACAGGCGCTCTGCCTGCGCATCCGCGCGCTCTTCCATGCCCGCCACAACTGGGCCAGCGTCGAGGGCTTGCAGGTGACCTTCAGCGCCGGTGTTGCCGCGCTGCGCGACGACGAGACCGGCTCGTCGCTGATGCAGCGTGCCGATCATGCCTTGTACGAGGCCAAGAGCGCCGGCCGCGATCGGATCTGTGTGGGTTAGACGCCGGGATTCGGGAATCGGGATTTGGGATTCGCAACGGCAGTGCAGGTGTTCCTTCTCCTGCACGAGAAAGTGCCCAGAAAGGCGGATGAGGCTACGGCAGCAAGCAGCCGTGCTGCGTCGTGATCAGACGGTTGCGGCTCGTGTTTGGTAAACGTACGCGATTGGCCGCCTCAATCCAGAAACCACGACGCTTCTACCAATCCCGAATGCCCACTCCCGCATCCCGCCCTCACACCGGCCCGGGCCAGGCGTTGGCGATCTTGCAGAACAGGCGTGCGGTTTGTTCGGTGTCGTAGACCGCGCTGTGGGCGTCGGCGGCATTCCAGTCCAGTCCTGCGGCCTGGGCGGCGCGTGCCAGCACGGTCTGGCCGTAGGCCACGCCAGCCAACGTCACCGTGTCGAACACGCTGAAAGGATGAAACGGGTTGCGTTTGTGGCCCACGCGCGCCACGGCCGCGTTGAGAAAATTCAGGTCGAAATGGGCGTTGTGGCCGACCAGGATTGCGCGCTGGCAGCCGTATTTCTTCACTGCCGCGCGCACCGGCGCGAACACATGATCCAGCGCGTCCTTTTCCTGTTTCGCGAAGCGGAACGGGTGGTCGAGCACGATTCCGGTGATTTCCAGCGACTTCGGGTCGATCTCCAGCCCGGGCGCCGGTACCAGGTGGGCGCTGGCGGTCTCGCCGGGAAAGAAGCGTCCATCGGCATCCATTTCGATCGGCACGCAGGCGATCTCCAGCAGTGCGTGCCTGTTCCAGTCGAACCCGCCGGTTTCCACATCCACCACCACGGGCAGATAGCCACGAAAGCGGCGCGACATCGGCAAAAAGGAGGGGGCAGGCTGTGCATCGACCGGTTCGTTCATCCGCATAGCCTAGCAGGTCGCACGCCGGGCTCTGCCCTGGCTGCAGCTGGCACGCTCACACCGGCGGCAGCGCAGACCCACGCGATCCGGTGCATGACCTAACGCCACTGGCCTTGGCATGCATTGCCGCCCCACTGTCTGCAAGCGTGTTTCTCGAGCCGGGCGACTGCAGACCACGCAGCGGCCGTCGCCCCATACCGAAACGAAGAGGCCCGATCCGCGTTGCCACGGACCGGGCCTGCCTAACGACACGGTGAGCGAGCGCTTAGCGAGCCGCGACGACGCTGGCAATCAGCCCGGTGGCGACTGCGATCAGCACATACGTGTTGTCCACCCGACGCCATTCGTGCCCGCGCGGCGGCGGCTTGAGATGATGCTTGTGGTAGTCGGCAACGCGGCTGCCACGATGGTACGGCGCCAGCCGCTCGCCGCGGCGATACGGCGGGCCGCGCCGGTCGTTGCGATGATCGTCGTGATGTGCGTTGCGGCGGTCGTCGTGCCGGTCGTCGCGATGGTCGTCACGATGGTCGCCACGGCGATCAGGGCCATGTTCGTCGTGACGCTGCGCATCGCGGTCACGGTCGTGATCGAGGTCGTGCTGCTGCGGCGCTGCAAACGCTGCGCCAGAGGTCAGCAGCGTCAAGGCCATGAAAGATCCAATGAAGCGTTTCATCAGCGGACTCCTGCGTCGCAGGAAATGCCTGTGCACCTGCACCCTAGAAGTTCCAAGCTGAATACGTAATGAGAAGGCCTTCCGACACCTCGCCGGCACGACCGTCGCCGCGGTCTAGATGACGCCGGTGCTGCTGGTGTCGTCGCGCTTCACCCGCGGAGGCAAGGGCTGCTCGCCATGCACCAGGAACCAGACGTTCTCGGCGATGTTGGTGGCGTGGTCGCCAATGCGTTCCAGATTCTTTGCCATGAACAGCAGATGCGTACACGGGGTGATATTGCGCGGGTCTTCCATCATGTAGGTGAGCAGCTCGCGGAACAACGCGGTGTATTGCGCATCCAGGCGTGCGTCTTCGTCGCGGACGCGGATCGCCGCATCGGCATCCTTGTTGCGATACGCCTGTACGGCTTCGCGCACCGCATCGGCCGCCATCTGGCCAAGCGCGCGCAGGCCCACGGTCTGCGGCAGCGGCGGTGCGGAATTGAGCGCGATCGAGCGCTTGGCCACGTTGGCCGCGTAATCGCCGATACGTTCGATATCGGCCGGAATCCGCAGGCCTGCAAGAATTTCGCGCAGATCGCGCGCCATCGGCCCGCGCAATGCCAGCCGCATCACGTCGTGGCTGATTGCATGCTCCAGCGCGTCGATCGCCTCGTCGTTGACCACGATGCGGTGCGCGGCATTGTCGTCGCGACGCTCCACCACATCCAGTGCGGCTTCCAGCTGCGCCACCGCCGTCTCGCCCATGCGCACGATCTCGGCGACAAGACGGTGCTGCTCCTCGTCGTAGCTTTTGACGATATGGTCGTTGAGGTGCTGGTTCATCGTGATCTCGATTCGTGGCAGTGGTGGATGTCCGCCGTTACCTTGGCGACATGGCAGACGATGCAAATGTCGTGCCGGGCGGTGCGGCGGAACTGCGTCAATGCGGCGTTGCGCTGGCGCGCCTTACATCAACCGAAGCGGCCGGTGATGTAGTCCTCGGTCTGCTGCTTGGATGGCTGGGAAAAAATGGTTTCGGTGCGGTCGTGCTCGATCAGGTCGCCCAGGTACATGAAGGCGGTGTAGTCGGAGACGCGGGCGGCCTGCTGCATGTTGTGGGTCACGATCACGATGGTGTAGTCGCGCTTGAGCTCTTCTACCAGTTGCTCGATACGGCTGGTGGAGATCGGGTCCAGCGCGGACGTCGGTTCGTCCAGCAACAACACATCCGGGCGCAGCGCCACCGCACGTGCGATGCACAGGCGCTGCTGCTGGCCGCCGGACAGCCCCAGCGCGCTCTGCCCCAGCTTGTCCTTCACCTCGTCCCATAGCGCGCCCTGACGCAAGGCCTGCTCGACGCGGTTCTGCATGTCGGCCTTGGACAGTTTTTCGTGGTGGCGGATGCCGTAAGCCACGTTTTCGAAGATGGTCATCGGAAACGGCACCGGCTTCTGGAACACCATGCCCACCTTGCTGCGCAGGCGGTTCATCGGGTACTTCGGCGACAGGATGTTTTCGTTGTCCAGCAAGACCTCGCCGCGCGCTTCCATCTTCGGGTAGAGCGCATAGATGCGGTTGAAGATGCGCAGCAAGGTCGACTTGCCGCAGCCGGAGGGACCGATCAACGCGGTGACGCGCTTTTCGGGGATCTCGATGTTGATGCTCTTGAGCGCGTGGTATTTGTCGTAATAGAAATCCAGATTGCGTGCGGCCACCTTCACCGGCGCCTGCGCCGTCGGCGCCCCAGTGGCGGCCGGAACAGCGATGCGATGCATCGGCTTGGCGTTTTGGAGATCGTTCATGTCGGGTGTCCGGAAGGAAAGGTCAGTCATTGGAGATCTTGTTGCGCAAGAGCATGGCGCGCGCACCCAGGCTGACCAGCAACACGAACACGGTCAGTACCAGCGCGCCGGCCCAGGCCAGCGTTTGCCAGGTGTCGTACGGGCTGCCGGCAAACTGGTTCATGATCACCGGCACGCTGGCCATCGGCTGGAAGATGTTGCTGTTCCAGTACTGGTTGCCGAACGCGGTGAACAGCAGCGGTGCGGTTTCGCCACTGATGCGTGCCAGCGCCAGCAGCACGCCGGTGACGATGCCTGCCGAGGCGCTGCGGTACAGCACCTGCACCGTGACTTTCCATTGGGGAATGCCCAACGACAATGCCGCTTCACGCATCTGCGCCGGCACCAACCGCAGCATCTCGTCGGTGGTGCGCACCACCACCGGCAGCACGATGAAGGCCAGCGACAGCGCACCGGCGAATGCCGAAAAGCGCCCGCCGGTCTGCATCACGTACAAGGTGTAGACGAACAGGCCCAGCACGATCGAGGGCGCCGACAACAGGATGTCGTTGACGAAGCGCACCACCACGCCGGCCTTGCGCGCGTTGCCGTACTCGGCCAGCCAGGTGCCGGCTGCAATCCCCAGCGGCGTGCCGATGGCCAGCGCCAGCCCGCACATCACCGCACTGCCGAAGAAGGCGTTGAGCAGGCCGCCTTCCTGCATCGGCGGCGGCGTCATCTTGGTAAACAGGTTGAGGTCGATGCCCGGCACGCCCTTGGACACCAGCGTCCACAGGATCCAGGCCAGGAATAACAGACCAAACAATGCAGTGACGCACGAGAGCAGCAACGCGATGGCGTTGGTGACCCGGCGGCGGTTGTACAGCGATTGCGACACCGAAGCGGCGGACATCAGTTACCCTCCCGACGCGACAACTGCATCAGCATGAAGCGCGCGATGGCCAGCACGATGAAGGTCACGATGAACAGCACGAAGCCCAGCAGCAGCAATGCCGACCGGTAGGTTTCGGTGGCCTCGCCGAAATCGTTGGCGATCAACGCCGCGATGGTGGTGCCAGGCTCCAGCAGCGACGGCGACAGACGTACCGTGTTGCCGACCACGAAGGCCACCGCCATGGTTTCGCCCAGCGCACGCCCCAGCCCCAGGAACACGCCACCGATCACCGCCGAGCGGGTGTAGGGCAGCACGATGTCCCAGCTCACTTCCCATTTGGTCGAGCCCAGCGCGTACGCCGATTCCTTCAAGCGCGTGGGCACGGTCAAAAAGACTTCGCGCATCACCGAGGAAATGAAGGGAATCACCATGATTGCCAGCACGAAGCCGGCCGTCAGCAGGCCGATGCCCAACGGCGGGCCCTGGAACAACGGGCCGATCAGCGGCAGCGTACCGAGATGATCGTTGAGCCATGGTGTGACGTGTTCGGTCATCACCGGCACCAGCACGAACAGGCCCCACATGCCGTAGATGATCGACGGGATGCCGGCCAGCAATTCGATGGCGGTGCCCACCGGGCCACGCAACCAACGCGGTGCCACTTCGGTCAGAAAGAACGCGATACCGAAACTCACCGGCACCGCTATCAGCATTGCGATGACTGCGGTGACCAGGGTGCCGTAGATCGGTGCCAGCGCACCGTATTTGTTTTCGACCGGATTCCAGTCGGCCGAATAGAAGAAACTCAGGCCCTGCATCTGCAAGGCATGGCGTCCGCCCCACAGCATCGACAGTGCCGCGCTGCCGAGCGCCAACAGGACGAAAACGACCGTGGCGGCCAGCGCAAGCTTGAACAGGCGATCGGCGCGTGCGTCGCGCAGGTCGCGGCCGCGGGGCGCGGTCATCGCTTCGGGAATGGCGGTGGCATTCATTCGATTGGACTCGTCACCCGCGCAACGGCGGGAGCGTGAGACAGCAGGAACGGCGAGGCACCTTCAGGTACCTCGCCGCAGCGCAGCCTGCCGCATGGGCAGGTGCAGGGCATTACTTGAACTCGCTGCCCCAATAGGCTTCGATCTGCTTCACCAGCTCCGGCGGCAGCGGCACGTAGTGCAATTCGCTGGCCTGGGCCTGGCCGCTTTCCAGCGCCCACTTGAAGAAGTCCAGCGTCGCCTTGCTGCGCTTGGCGTCCTTGGGCTGCTTGTGCATCAACATGAAGTTGGTGGCGGTGATCGGCCAGGCCTTCTCGCCCGGTGCATTGGTGATCACCAGGTTGAAGTCACGGGCGTTGGCCCAGTCGGTGCTGGCAGCGGCGGCGGCGAAGCTTTCCGCATTCGGCTCGACCCACTGGCCGGCCGCGTTCTGCAGCGAGGTGTACGGCATCTTGTTCTGCAGCGCGTAGGCCAGCTCGACATAGCCGATCGAGCCCTTGATCTGCTGCACGTACGAGGCAACGCCCTCATTGCCCTTGCCGCCCACGCCACCCGGCCACTGCACCGAGGTGCCCTCGCCGACCTTGCTTTTCCACTCCGGGCTGACCTTGGACAGGTAGTTGGAGAAGTTGAAGGTGGTGCCCGACCCATCCGAGCGATGCACCAGGTTGATCTTGGTGGCGGGCAGGGTCACGCCCGGGTTGGCCGCGACAATGGCCGCGTCGTTCCACATGGTGACCTTGCCCAGGAAGATGTCGCCCAGCAGGGCGCCGGTCAGGCGCAGCTTGCCCGGGGCGATGCCTTCCAGATTGACGACCGGCACCACGCCGCCGATGGCCGACGGGAACTGGCCCAGGCCAGCCTGTTGCAGTTCCGTGCTGTCCAGCGGCTTGTCGGTCGACCCGAAATCCACCGTGCCGGCCTTGATCTGCGCAATGCCGCCGCCGGAGCCGATCGACTGGTAGTTGACCTTGTTGCCGGTGGCGGCGTTGTAGTCGGCCGACCACTTGGACACCAGCGGGTAGATGAAGGAAGCACCGGCGCCGGAAATCTCAGAGCCCTTGCTGTCGCTGGCGGTGGCGCCTGCGGTCGGCGCGCCCTTTGCGGCGTCTGCGGACGGCGCGTCCTTGCCGGGCGAACACGCGGCCAGGGCGAGGGCGATGGTGAGGGACAGGGCGGTCAGGCTGGCCGACTGCAATTTCATGGAAGCTCCGAGGCTGGATTGGCCGGTGTCTCCGGCAGACCACACTATGAAATGATGTTTTTGTTACACCTGCATGACAGCGCCTTCTGGCCAACGCATCACAAAAAAAAGACGCGGATCGCGGAGGGCGTGGCGCCCTCCGGGATCCGCGTCCCGGGGCCGACGCCGGGGAGAGAGACGGCGTCGTTCCTTTACGCGTTTTCGTGCTTGCCGCCGGGCCTTAGTGCAGGGCACCTGGTGGCCATTTCAGGTGGCCATGCAGGTCGCCGGCATGCCCCAGATAACCGCCCATGCGGTTTTAAAGCATGGCTTGCCCCACCTTGGCCGCTATATCAGGGGCCTGCGCCGTCCTTAGTGCGGCAGATTCTTGGCCCAGTACGCCTCGATCTGGGTCACCAGCGTGTCCGGCAGCGGCACGTAGTCCAACTGCTTGGCCTGCGCATCGCCCTTGGTGTAGACCCAGCGGAAGAAGTCCAGCGTGTTCTTCAGGCCCGCCGGGTTCTTCGGCTTTTTCTGCACCAGAATGAAATTGGTCGCCGTGATTGGCCAGGCGTTATCGCCGGCCGCGTTGGTCATCACCAGGTAGAAGTCCTTGGCCGTGCCCCAGTCGGCACTGTTGGCAGCGGCGGCGAAGGTTTCATCCGACGGCTGCACGAACTTGCCGGCCGCGTTCTTCATCGAGGTGTAGGCCATCTTGTTCTGCAGCGCGTACGACAGCTCCACGTAGCCGATGCCGCCCTTGATCTGCTTCACGTAGGCGGCCACGCCCTCGTTGCCCTTGCCGCCGATGCCGGTCGGCCATTGCACGGCAGTCCCTTCGCCAACCTTGCTCTTCCAGTCCGGGTTGACCTTGGACAGGTAGTTGGTGAAGTTGAAGCTGGTGCCCGAACCATCGGAGCGGTGCACCACGGTGATCTTGCCTTCCGGCAGTTTCATGCCCGGGTTCAGCGCGGCAATGGCCGGGTCGTTCCAGGTGCTGACCTTGCCCAGGAAGATGTCGCCCAGGGTCTTGCCATCGAGCTTGAGCGTGCCGGCGGCGATACCGGGCACGTTGACCACCGGCACCACGCCGCCGATCACCGAGGGAAACTGCGCCAGGCCGGCAGCGGCCAGTTCTTCCGGCTTGAGCGGGGCATCGGACGAGCCGAAGTCCACGCTGGCCGCCTTGATCTGGGCGATACCGCCGCCCGAACCGATCGATTGGTAGTTGACCTGCTTCTTGGTGGCGGCGTTGTAGTCGGCAGACCACTTGGACATCACCGGGTAGATGAACGACGCACCGGCACCGGTGACATCGGCAGCCTGGGCACACAGTGCCAGCGAGACGGCGAGTACGCCGACGGCCAGACGGGTCTTGAAGGAGTGGATCACGGAACAGCTCCTGTAGCGAAGGGATGAGGACGTCCCGCCGTGGTGCCATTGCAGGGCAACGGCATGACCATGCGGTGTCTGGGAAATGACAGGCCGATGACGGCGTTGCGCCGTCGGATGTTCAAGCCGGCAGGAAGTGGCGGCTGCCACCGCGTGCGCTTGACCGAGCGCACGTGGTGGCGACGCACTTACCAGTAGAACTGCGCGCGTGCTTCGATGATCGACGGGTTATCGTCGACCAGGCCGCGCGTGGTGCTGTTGTAGCGCGTGCTGTCGACCTTGGCGTAGTCGAGCGCCAGCTTGAAGTTGGAGCGCCAGTACCAATTGGCGCCGACCGTCCAGATGTTCATCTTGCCGCCCAGCACGCCATCGACGAACGGGGTATTGCCGTTGGCGACCAGGTGGCCATCGTTGAGGTCCAGGGTGTCGTAGCGCACCGCCAGCTGCCACATGCCCGATGCCGGCTCGTTGGGCAGCGGGGTGGTCGGCACGCCAGCCTTGTAGCCCCAGATTTCGCCGGTGAGGTTCCAGACGCCGCTCACGTACCAGCCGTCGCTCTTATAGTCGTGCGCATTGGCACCGATACGGTTGGCGTTTTCCTGGAAGTACTCGCTCTGCAGCTTGAACGGCCCGGTGATCCACATCGCCTCGGCACCGGCCACGCCGACGTTGTCCACATTGGTTATGGCGCCGCTGTCGATCAGGCGAATGGTGGTCAGGTCGGCGTCCGGGCGGGCACGCAGGCGCAGGGTGTCGTCGTCGGTGTCGTAGGCCAGGTAGCTGAGACCGAAGTGCAGCACGTTGCCGGTCTCGTTGATCGGCGCCCAGGTGCCGCGCGCACCGTAGCCGCTGCCGTGTGCCTGGTTACGGGTCAGTTCGCGGCCGAACGCACTGGCGGTCAGGCTCCAATTGTTGTCGCCCATGCCGTAGGCCACGCCCAGCCGGCGCGAGATGCCATAGGTGTTGGTCACCGACGCCTTGGAGACGAAGTCGTTGTTCTTGGTGCTGGACAGTTCTTCCAGGCTGTTGGGCTGCTTGAACTGGCCGATCTGCAGGTAATTGTTCGCGTTGCCGCCGAACTTGTACTTGATATTGTTATCCAGGAAGCGGCCGGTGCTGCGAATGGTGGTGCCACGGATGGTGACTTCCTTCAGCACGCTGGGGTCATAGCCGGCGACCCATTCGAAGTTGCCCGGGCCCTTGCCCTTGAGGACCAGCTCGGCGCGCCGGATGCTGAATTCGGAATTGTCGCCATTGGCGCCGATCGGGCCATTGAGGTCCTGCACATCGTTGTGGAACCAATTGCCGTCGGCCTGGACCAGGCCTTCCAGCGAGATTTCCGAACCACCGATCACATCGATGGCGATCTCGGCGTGTGCTGCGGGGGCGGCCAAGGCCAGCAGCAGCGCGGAACCAAGCAGGGTGGGAGCGAGTTTCATAGATGCCTTGCGACCTGAGAAAGTGGGCGCAGGCTAGGGTGTGAAGGTTGCGTTAATGTGACAAAACAACAGAAACGTAATACGTGATTTTTGCTAATAAAGACAAGAGTTTACGTGCGTTTCAACTATGTCATTGTGTGTCAAGAAGCTGAACGGAGCCGGTTTATGACAGCGCCCGGCGGCGACCTCAAAACCTTGAATATCCGGGCTGGCCCGCTGACGGCCTGAACTGGAGCCAGTCAGCATGAACACTTGCGTCAGTTTGTGCGGCGCACCACTTGCATACGCGGCGTCAAAATTGTTAGCTTCGAGGCCATGTTTCCTCGATTCCTCCAAATGCTGTTGGTCTGCCTGCTCGCGCTCTCCGCGTGGTCGGCAGCCAACGCGCACGCGCGCATGCATGATGCGTTCGTGGGCGACGGCCTGGCGGTAATGGTGGATGCTGGCGAAGAACGCGATGCAGCAGAAGATCCGCAGGACGACGGCGAAGCACAGAGCCAAGTCGACACACAGCCTGCAGACGATATCCCCTTGCTCTCCCAAGCATGGCCGATGCTGGCGCGGTATTCCCCCTCGTGGCACGCGCATCACGCGCCGGCAAATCAAAAACGCGACCTGATCCCACAGCTGCGCCCTCCAAACGCACTGCTTGGCTGATCCACGCTGTCGCTGCACCCGGTGCGTTCCGCGCCGGATTCCCAATTGATTTGTTTGTCTTTGCAATTCGCGGTTTTGCCGCGGATGGCCATTCGTTGCCTAGAGGAATCTCCCATGGAAAGTTTGCTAGAAGGTTTTCGTCATTTCCGTAAGGAAGTGTATCCGCGCCAGAGTGCGCGCTTTCAGGAACTGGCAGGCGGCCAGAGCCCGCATACGCTGTTCATCACCTGCGCAGATTCGCGCGTCATGCCGGAGCTGATCTTCTCCGCGCAGCCAGGCGAGCTGTTCGTCTACCGCAACATCGGCAATGTGGTGCCGCCGTACTCGCAGCATGTCAGTGGCGTGGTGGCAGCGATCGAATACGCGATCGCAGTGCTGGGCGTGCGCCATATCGTGATCTGCGGTCACACCGACTGCGGCGCGATGAAGGCCGTGCTCAAGCCGGAGTCGCTGGAAGACGTGCCCTCCGTGGCAGCGTGGCTCAAGCACACCGATGCGGCGCGCCATGTCACCGCGCATCACGGGCACGATCCGCAGAGCCAAGAGGCGCTGAGCTGCATGACCGAGGAAAACGTGGTCTCGCAGCTGGACCACCTGCGCACGCAGCCGGTGGTGGCAGCACGCCTGGCGGCAGGCACCTTGCGCATCCACGGCTGGATCTACGATATCGCCCATGGGGAGATCCGGGCCTTCGATGCCGAGAAGGGTGGCTTCCGGCCACTGCTGGCCGAAAGCACCCCCGAAGCCACCCCACGCCCGCGACTGCAGCAAGTCGTGCGCGCTGAACTCGCCTGACGGAGCCTGCCATGAACACATCAGGTATCGGCGGATATTTCCGTCAGGGACTGTTTGGGCGTGATTTATTGGCGTCTGTAGTGGTCTTTCTTGTCGCGCTGCCGCTGTGCATGGGTATCGCGATCGCATCCGGCATGCCGCCCGCCGCGGGCCTGATCACCGGCATCGTTGGTGGTCTGGTCGTCGGCTTTCTGGCGGGTTCCCCGCTGCAGGTGAGCGGGCCGGCCGCCGGCCTGGCTGTGTTGGTGTTCGAACTGGTCCGGGAGCATGGCGCTGTCGCGCTCGGGCCGGTGATCTTGGTGGCCGGCGCGATTCAGCTGATTGCCGGTCTGTGCCGCGCAGGCGTCTGGTTCCGGATGACATCGCCGGCCGTGGTGGCCGGCATGTTGTCGGGCATCGGCATCCTGATCGTCGCCTCGCAGGCGCACGTGTTGATGGATGCCGCGCCCAAGGCCCGCGGTCTGGAAAACTTCGCTGCATTGCCTGGCGTGCTGTGGCAGGCCATCAGCGAAGGAACCGGCCGGAATGCGCTGTTCGTGGGTCTGGCAACGATCGGGATCATCCTGGCCTGGGACAAGCTGCGCCCGCAGCGTCTGCGCTTTCTGCCGGGTGCATTGATCGCGGTGGTGGCGGTCACGGCGACCGTGCAGTTGCAGGGCTTGAACGTCAACAAGGTCGATGTCCCGACCAACCTGTTCTCTGCGATCAGCATCCCCAGCATTTCCGACATCTTTGGCGTGTTCAACCACACCTTGCTGGTCTCGGCAGTGACCTTCGCCTTCATCGCCAGCGCCGAAACCTTGCTGTCGGCGGCGGCGGTGGACCGCATGCATCAGGGCACGCGGACCCAGTACGACCGTGAGCTGGCGGCACAGGGCGTGGGCAATATGCTCTGCGGTTTCCTGGGTGCATTGCCGATGACCGGCGTGATCGTGCGCAGTGCGGCCAACGTGCAGGCCGGGGCCGCAACGCGTGCATCGACCATCCTGCACGGCAGCTGGCTGCTGGTATTCGCCATGCTGTTGCCGTGGCTGTTGCGGATGACGCCGGTGGCGTGTCTGGCCGGCATCCTGGTCTATACCGGCGTGAAGATGATCAAGATCGGGCAGGTCAAGGAACTAGCGACCTATGGCCGCGGAACGGCCGCGATCTACCTGGCGACCACCTTCGCGATCGTGGCCACCGACCTGCTGACCGGCGTGCTGATCGGCTTCGGTCTGTCGCTGTTCCGCCTGGCATTGCATTCGTCGCGTCTGAAAGTCGAAGTGCGCGAGCACGCCGACAAGAAGGACGAAATGCATTTGACCCTGCAGGGTTCGGCCACCTTCCTGAAGGTGCCGGCGATGGCGCGGACGCTGGAAAGTGTGCCGCCGAACACTGCGCTGCATCTGGATGTGGCTAAGCTGCACCACGTCGATCATGCCTGCATCGAGTTGTTGCGCGACTGGAGCCGCAATGCGGCCTCGCGCGGCTGCGAACTGGTGGTGGACTGGAACGAGCTGGATCGACGTGTCGAAGGCCAGCCCAGGGTGGATGGCGTGCTGGTGGAACAGCGCGTCGAGCAGGCGAAAGCTGCGTAACGTGTTGTAAGCGCCCGGCGTTCGCGCCGGGTGACCCCCATCGTGATCGGGTGATGCATGGCGCCGAAAGACGCATCATCCGGTCGCGATTTTTTTTTGGGCGGGGAGTGGGGATTCGGGAGTCGGGAGTCGGGAGTCGTGAAAGCCTGCGCCCTTGTGGTTTGCTGCGTGTGGATCCGGGCCGCGGTTGCGTCGTTACTTCGGCGCTACTGCTGCATCAGCCCTTGGTTTTTGTCTGCCGCTCAGGCGTCGGTGGCGTCTTGTCGCGGTAGCGGCACAGATCGTGGATGACGCAGCCCGGGCAATCTGGTTTGCGTGCCTTGCAGACGTAGCGTCCGTGCAGGATCAACCAGTGATGCGCATCGTGCAGAAACTCGGCCGGAATCACCTTGACCAGCTTGTCTTCGACGGCGCGTACGTCCTTGCCTGGCGCAAGACCGGTGCGGTTGGAAACGCGAAAGATATGCGTGTCCACGGCCATGGCGGGCTCGCCGAAGGCGGTGTTGAGCACCACATTTGCGGTCTTGCGGCCCACGCCGGGCAGCGCTTCCAGCGCGGCGCGATCGTGCGGCACGTCGCCGCCATAGCGCTCCAGCAGGATGCGGCAGGTGGCGATGACGTTCTTGGCCTTGGCGTTGAACAAGCCGATGGTGGAGATGTACCGCTTCAGGCCCTCCTCGCCGAGATCGAGAATGTCGCGCGGGGTGTTGGCCACCGGATATAGCTTGCGGGTCGCCTTGTTGACGCCGACATCGGTGGCTTGCGCCGACAGCAGCACGGCGATCAGTAACTCGAATGGAGTGGTGTATTCCAGCTCGGTGGTGGGGTGCGGGTTGAGTTCGCGCAGGCGCTCGAACATTTCCTGTATTTCGGGCTTGCGCATGCTGCTGCCGCGACGCGCCGGTACCGTTGCCTGAGGGGTGTTCATGGCTGCGCTCCGCCAGCGGCCTTCGCCTTCGCGCGCGCCAGGATGGCAGCGGCCAGCGGCGGCAGCGCGGGCGTTGCCGGTTGGCTGGTTATCGGGGCGGGAGCCCTGCGCGCATCGCGTTCGGCGGCGCGGCGTTGCAGGCGCGCCGCGCGCGCGCGATAGCGTTCGCGCGCGGCCCAGGCGTCTTGTAAACGGCGTTGCGCACTCAGCAACGTGGCGCAGACCTGCGGGCAGTTGGCGTCCAGCGCATCGTGCTGCGGGTCGGGCAGATACGCCATCAGGCCGAGTGCCAGCGCGCGACCCAGATCGTCGGCCTGCACACAATCGAACAACAGTAGCGGCAACGGACGCGATGCAGGAATGAGGTCGAGCGTCATGGCGATATCAACGATTGCGGAACTGGGCAGGGCGTTTTTCTAGAAATGCGCGCGTGCCCTCGCGCATGTCGTCGGTGGCGAACAACAACGCAAATTGCGCGGTTTCCAGCTGCAGGCCCTCTTCGATGGCGCATTCGCCGCCGAATACCACCGCATCGAGAATGCCGCGCAGTGCTAGCGGCGCTGCAGTTGCCAGGCGTTGCGCAAGCGCCAGGGTTTCTTCGTGCAGGGCATCGGCCTCGACCACGCGATTGACCAGGCCAAGCTGGAGTGCGCGGGCTGCGTCGATCGGCAGGCCGAGCAGGCACAGTTCCAACGCTGCGGCGCGACCGGTCAGACGCAGCAGGCGCTGGGTGCCGCCAAAGCCGGGGATCAGGCCGAGATTGATTTCCGGTTGCCCCAGGCGCGCTGTTGCTGCGGCGATGCGCAGGTGGCACGCCATTGCCAGCTCCAGGCCGCCGCCCAGCGCAAAGCCATTGATCATCGCGATCACCGGCTTGGGCATGCGCTCGATCCGGCGCATCAGCTGCTGGCCCAGCAACGAGAATTCGCGGCCTTCAATCGCCGACAGATCATTCATTTCCGCGATATCCGCGCCCGCCACGAAGGCCTTTGGGCCGGCGCCGGTGAGGATGACGGCACGGACATCGTCCGCAGCGGCTGCGTCCTGGAACGCCCGATCCAGTGCCTGCATGGTCTGCTGGTTCAATGCGTTCAGTTTGTCCGGCCGGTTGACCGTAATCGTCCGGACGCTGGCGTGATCGGCGATCAGAATGACGTGATTGGACATGTGAACCCTTACGAACGTAAAAAAATAGTAAACACGGAACTTCCAAAAGCCTTGCTGGTCCTAGCTTTCGCGATAAGTAGCGGTTCGGTATCGCGGCCGCTATCCTAGCGCGTCATCTCAGGCGGCAGACCCGTCCTGTGCCACCACCCTGGAGAATTGTTTGATGAAGTTGCGTTCTATCGCGGTCGCTGTGGCGGCCCTGGCCCTGACGGGCAATGCACTGGCCCAGGACACGACGTCCGAGAAGGGCAAGTTGAGCTATTACTTCGGCTACGACTACGGCAACAACCTTGCCGAGCTTACCGGTCGCGGCGAGCAGCTCGACATCAACTCGGTGGTCAAGGGTCTGCAGGACGCCTATGCCAAGAAGCAGCCGGCGATCACTGCCGACCAGCTGAAGCCGGCCGTTGAAGCGTTCCAGAAGCGCGAGCAGGGCCGTGCCCAGCAGGCCAAGGCCGAGTACGACAAGGCCGCTGCAGCCAACAAGACCAAGAGCGATGCGTTCCTGGCCAAGAACAAGAGCACCGCCGGCGTGCAGACGCTGCCGAGCGGCGTGCAGTACCGCGTGATCGAAGCCGGCAAGGGCGCCAAGCCTACCCAGGCCAGCACCGTGCAGCTGGAAGTGGCCGGTCCGTTCCCGTTCGGCGACCGCGAGAAGGCACGTCCGGCGCAGCAGATCCCGGCCATCAAGGTCAGCGAAGTCGAAATGCAGGCCATGCGCGACACGCTGCTGCAGATGCCGGCCGGCTCGAAGTGGGAAGTGACCCTGCCGCCGGAAAAGGCCTACGGTGCCGACCCGCGTACCCCGTTCCCGCCGAACGTGGCCGTGCAGTTCGAGATCAAGCTGGTCAGCGTCAAGTAATTGCATGTGATGTTGCTGCGACAACGCCGGCCACCAGGCCGGCGTTGTCGTTTTGGTCTGGCGATTGTCTGAAGAGAACGATGCAACGATGCAGCGGCCGCAGGACCCAGCGATGAGCGGCAACGATGTCGGATCCGACGCGGATCCCGGTTTGGCTGCCGGCCCTCTGCCCAGTCCGTGTATCGGTGTATGTTCGCTGGACGCGCAGTCGCACTGCGTCGGCTGCTTGCGCAGCCTGGATGAAATTGCACGCTGGATGAGCATGAGCGACGCCGAACGCCAGGACTATCTGCACACGGTGCTGCCCGCACGCGCGCTGACGGCACGGCTGCCCGAATACGCGCAGCTGAGGCGGGCGCTGTATCCGCTGGATACCGCGCCGGCCGGGCCGGGTTGGAACCATGCCGAGCTGATCGACCTGACCGACGGCGACGCGTCTGCCGAAGCGGCAGTGCTGTGCGGGCTGGTGCCGCGCGAACAGGGCACGACGGTGTTGCTGACGCGGCGCACCGACAGCCTGCGCCATCACGCCGGGCAGGTCAGCTTCCCCGGCGGGCGGATGGAGCCGTCCGATGCCGATGCTGCCGCCGCGGCGCTGCGCGAGAGTTGCGAAGAAATCGCGCTGGGCGCGCAGCATGTGCATGCGATCGGGTATCTGGATCCGTTTGTGACGGTGAGCGGATTTCGGGTGACGCCGGTGGTGGCGGTCATCGACCCGGCGTTCGTGGCGGTGCCGCAGCCGGATGAAGTGGCCGATGTCTTCGAAGTGCCGCTGGCCTATCTGATGGACCCGGACAATTTGCGCAGTGTGGAACTGGAGTTCCGCGGACGCCCGCGGCGCGTGCTCGAATACGACTGGCCTGCCCACCGCATCTGGGGCGCCACCGCCGCCATTCTTCTCAATCTTCGTCGTCGCCTGGAGCAGGTTGCATGAGTGCCGATCCGAACTGGACCACGTTGGTCGAT
This sequence comes from Xanthomonas phaseoli pv. dieffenbachiae, assembly GCF_008639345.1. NCBI lineage: Bacteria > Pseudomonadati > Pseudomonadota > Gammaproteobacteria > Lysobacterales > Lysobacteraceae > Xanthomonas > Xanthomonas phaseoli. Next base: position 1,684,039 of record NZ_CP041380.1, read on the forward strand.
GCCGCCACGCTTTCGGCCGCGTTGCAGCATCCACAGCTGCGTCTGCTGGATGCGCGTGCCGCGCCACCGACCGCGCCAGACCCGCACGCAGCGCGCAAGGCGTACGCGCAGGGGCATCTGCCCGGCGCGCACTATGCCGATCTTGACCACGACCTTGCAGATCTGTCGCGGCCGGCGCAGGGGCGGCACCCGTTGCCGCATAGCCAGGCCTTTGCAGGGCGCCTCGGCGAATGGGGCATCGATCCGCAGAGCCAGGTCGTTGTCTACGACGCGGCCGATGGCAGCATGGCGGCGGCACGCGCGTGGTGGATGTTGCGGCTGATGGGCCATCGCCGGGTGGCGGTGCTGGACGGCGGACTGTCCGCGTGGCGCGCGGCTGGCTTTGCGGAAAGCACCGAATCACCCGCCTTGCGCAGCGGCGCCGCGTATCCCGGCCATTTCGATGCCGCCGCGGTGGTGGATGCCGAGCAGATCGTGCAGCGCCTGCAGCAGGCGCCGGGCTGGTTGCTGGACGCGCGCGCAGGCGAGCGTTTCCGTGGCGAAGTCGAGCCGATCGACCCGGTGGCCGGGCACGTGCCCGGAGCGGTGAGTCGCCCGCTGGGGCTGAACCTGCGTGATGGCCGCTTCAAGCCAGCTGCCGAACTGCGCGCCGAGTTGTCCGCATTGTTGGGTGCGTACCGGCCCGAGCAGGCGGTGGTGATGTGCGGATCCGGCGTGACGGCATGCCATCTGTTGCTGGCACTGGAAGTGGCCGGGTTATCAGGAGCGCGCGTCTACGCCGGTTCCTGGAGCGGTTGGCTGCAAGACGCCTCGCGTCCGGTCGCGACCGGCGCCTGATTGCAGGCACAATGGCGGCAGGAACGGTGACCTGTGGGGACGCAGGTTCGCTGCGCGGAGCGCAGTTTCTTGCAGTGCTGGGTGAGCCATGCGGTTGCAGTTACGGGTTGGCGCGCTGTGCGTCGCGGTGTGGACGCTGGCTGCCTGTTCGGCGGAATCCTCCGCCGATGTCAGCGATACGCCTGTTGCCGCGCATCGAAATGCGGCGCAGCACGATGCGTACGAGGTCGCGCTGGAACAGGCGCGTGCGGAGCGGTTGAGGCAGCTGCGTGCGCCCGACGGGTGGCTGAGCTATACCGGTTCGGGGCGCGTGCGCGCCGGCCAGTACCGTGTGGGCAGCGATCCGCACAGCGATATCGTCCTGCCTGCCGGCCCTGCGCAGCTGGGGCAACTGACGCTGGATGCTGCGGGACAAATACGCTTTCGCGCAGATGGCTCCGCCGCGGTGACGCTCAACGGGCAGCGCATCGGCGACGTACCTCTGCAACCAGAGCAGGCCGGGCAGCGCGGCGACCGGCTGGACGTGGGCGGCCGGCAGTTCTACCTGGTGCAAACCGGCGCCTTGTACGGCTGGCGCTTCCGCGACCCGGCAGCGCCGGCGCTGACGCAGTTCGACGGGCTGGAATATTTCCCCACCGACCCGCAGTGGCGCATCCAGGCGCAATGGCAACCCTATCCCACGCCGCGCACGACCACCTTGCTGACCTCGATCGGTACGCCGCTCACCGTGGAGGTGCCGGGAGAAGCCGTGTTTTCGCGCAACGGCCATCACTACCGCTTGCGGCCGCTGCTGCAGGAGGATGGCCAGGGCCTGTTCTTCCTGTTCGCCGACCGCACCAGCGGCAAGGAAAGCTATGGCGGCGCGCGTTATCTGTTTGCCGCAGCGCCCCGCGATGGTCAGGTGGTCCTGGATTTCAACCTGGCCGAAAACCCGCCATGCGCACTGACGCCCCATGTGGTCTGCCCCATTGCGCCGCCTGAAAACCGCTTGGACGTGGCAGTGAATGCCGGCGAGAAGACCTACCGTGCAACCGAGCGTTGAGTGCGCGGCAACGGGCGGACGGTGTGCGAAGGAAGAGGTGTTTGCGATGGGTCACCCAAGCATCCGAGAGCTGTCACGTGCGTGTTGTCCGGGCGACGCTGTCTTTCGAGGGCGCGGCGGGCACGCAGGTTGAATCGCGTGTCGCTGCTGTCTGCGCTGTCTGCGCTGTCTGCGCTGTCGGGCGCGCCCGGGCATGACCGGGCATGACCGACGTAACGCAGTGCCTCGTCACTGGCTGTAGCTAAGGTGCATGAGCCGGAGTGTTTTCTGGCCGATGTTCTTCGCCAAGACCGCAACGCTGAAATCGGCATGCCAGATCTAGGACTGCAGATCCAGGCTGCGCGCGGCCGCACGCGCGGTTTGCCGAGTGGCTGCCGATCCCGCTCCCGTCATACCTGTGCAATGGGTTGCGCACGCTTTTGTAATCGCTGGATGAAGACCGGCAAACACATGCCGCGAGGGGCGCGTGGTCCGGTTTCTAAAACGCCTTCTAACGCGGCGCGTGCGACCAGCTGACCGCCGCTTCGATGCGCGGCCACGGGAACAGCGGGCCGGGATCGAGCTTGCGCCGGATTTTGCGGGCCGGGTCGTCGCTGGCGGCTTCCTGGGTGGTATCCAGCGCCTGATGGCCGGCGATGCGCCGCACCGAAGGCAACTGCTGCTGCAGCCATTGCAACAAGGTGATCAGCGCGGCGATCTGGGCTTCGGGATACGGTTCGGTCATCTGCTGATACCGCGAATCCAGCCAGTGCGGATAACGGCCGCGGTTGACCAGTTCGATGCCCAGCGTATGCGGGTTGTGGCCGCGCACATGATGCGCGACGCGCTCCAGCGCGACGTATTGCTGGATGCTGCCGTTGCGATCGAGGTAGTAATGCCCGCTGTTGCCGGTGCCGCTGTCATAAAGCACGCGTTCGCCGTATTCGCGCGCCATCGCCATGTCCGGCAATTCGGTGCAATGGATGACCACCATGTCGATCTGGGTGAGCGCGCGCTTGGCCAACCGCGATTCGTAGCACAGCGGCGCGTAGGTGATTGGCGGCGACGGCAAGACGGCATCGGACATGGAGCGGATGCTAGCATTGCCCGATGGCTTTGAATCCCGACAGCCCCCTGGGCAAATTGATGGCGACGCTGCCACAGACCGGTCAGGTGACCTGGATCGGCGTGCGTCCGGCGCGTGACGTGGCGATGCTGGAGGTGGACGTGGCGCAGGTCAGCACCGGTATTGGCCTTGTGGGAGACCGCTACAAGGGTGGCAGCGGCAAGCGCGGCGTGACCCTGATCCAGGCCGAGCATTTACCGGTGATCGCGGCGCTGTCAGGACAGGCCACCATGGCCCCGGCGACGCTGCGGCGCAACCTGGTGGTGTCCGGCATTCCGTTGATCGCGCTGAAAGGGCGGCGATTCCGAATCGGTGACATTGAATTGGAAGGCACCGACCCGTGCGACCCATGTTCGCGCATGGAAGATGCCTTGGGTGCGGGCGGCTACAACGCCATGCGCGGCCACGGTGGGCTGTGCGCACGCGTCTTGCGCGGCGGCGTGCTGCGCATCGGCGACACGGTGCAGGCGTTATGAGTCGCGGCCATTGCATCCTCTCGCACGGCTTCGAAAGTGGCCCGGACGCCTTGAAGGTGACCGCGCTGGCCAACGTGGCCGAGCAGTTGGGCTGGACCCATGAGCGCCCCGATTACACCGACCTGGATGCACGCCGCGAGGTGAGTACGCTGGGCGACGTGCGAGGCCGGCTGCAGCGCCTGCTGGACATTGCGCGGGCGGCGGCCGAGAAGGGGCCGGTGGTGCTGGTCGGTTCCAGCCTGGGCTCGTATATCGCCGGGATGGTGTCGTTGCAGGTGCCCACGCGCGGCCTATTTTTGATGGTGCCGCCGACCAAGATGGGCCCGATGCCGGTGCTGGACGCCGCACCGGTGCCGATCTCGATCGTGCATGCCTGGCGCGACGAGCTGATTCCGGCCGCCGACGTGATCGCCTGGGCGCAGGCAAGGCATGCGCGCCTGCTGCTGGTCGACGACGACCATCGCCTGGCCTCGCACGTCGACGCGTCGGCACGAGCGTTCGCAGAGTTGTTGCAGAGCCTGTGATGCGCACGGTTCCCAGCGATGGCCGCGCGCGGTGCCAGCGATGAACGTGTTGATCCGCGAAGCCACCGAAGGCGACGCCGCTGCCATCGAACTGCTGACCATGGTGGCCTTCATGCGCGCCGAACACAGCCGGCATGACGAGCACCAGGTGATTGCCGGTTTGCGCCAGGACGGCGCCCTGGCGTTGTCGTTGGTCGCCGACCACGACGGCTACGTGGTCGGGCATCTGGCCGTCTCGCCGGTGGCGTTGTCGGACGATTCGCCCGGCTGGTTCGCGCTTGGCCCGCTGGCCGTGGGGCCTGGCCATCAACGGCAAGGACTGGGGACGCGGCTGGTGCAGGCCGCGCTTGCCACGTTGCGCGAGCGCGGCGCCGCAGGCTGCCTGGCGCTGGGCGAGCCGGCGTTTTTTCGCCGCTTGGGCTTTGCGGTCGAACCTGGCCTGGTGTTGCCCGGAGTGCCTGCATCGGAATTGCAAGCCCTGGCCTTCGGCGACCGGCTGCTGCCGCTGGCCGATGTCTCTTACCCCCCGGCGTTCGGGCTGGGTTGAGCGCCGGCTGCATGCGCCGGGCCTGTTGCGCGGGTGTCGCTGCCAGCGCAGCGGGTTAGACTGGGCGCGCTTCATCTTTTGAGGATTGGTCCGATGCGCCATTGATGCCGCCGTCGTGATGACGGCCTGACCCGCTGCTGGTCCGCTTGGATCGGCACGTGTGCTGGCATGCAATGGAGACCCGTATGACCTGTCCGTCGCTGACGCTGGAAGGCGTTGCGTATGCGCTGACCGATGGCAGCCCGCTGTTTTCCGATCTGAACATCCATATCGACCAACGCGCGACCGGCTTGGTCGGGCGCAATGGCGTGGGCAAGAGCGTACTTGCGCGCTTGCTGGCCGGCGAGCTGCTTCCCAGTGCCGGACGGTGCGTGCGCAGTGGCAGCGTGCATTACCTGCCGCAACGGGTGAGCGTTGTGCCGGGCCAGCGCATTGCCGACCTGGCCGGTGTCGCGCCGCTGCTGGATGCGTTGGACCGCATCGCCGCCGGCAGTGTGGCGCCCGCCGATTTTGAATGCGTGGGCGAGCGCTGGACTGCGCACGAGCACTTTGCCGCCGAACTGGAACGGCAAGGCCTGGGTGGACGCGATCCGCATGCACCGGCCGCGCAACTGAGCGGCGGCGAAGCGATGCGCGTGGCGCTTGCCGGTGCGTTTATGAGCCAGCCGGATGTTCTGATCCTGGACGAGCCCGGCAATCACCTGGATGGTCCGCAACGCCGGCGGCTGATGGATCAATTGCTGGCGTGGCGCGGCGGCTTGCTGGTGATCAGCCACGACCGCGGCTTGCTCGAGGCGATGCAGCGCATCCTGGAGTTGTCAGGACAGGGGCTGCGCAGCTACGGCGGCAATTACACGTTCTATGCGCAGCAGCGCGCGAGCGAGCAGCAGGCCGCCAGCGATCTGCTGGCCCAGCGCAAACATGCACGCGCACGCGGCGAGCAGGTGTTGCGCGCGCAGCTGCAGCGTCAACAGCAGCGCCAGGCACGCGGCGCGTGTACTGCGGGGCAGGCCAATCAGGCCGCGATCCCGCTTGGCGGGCAGAGGCAACGCAGCGAAGTCAGCGCAGGCCGGCTGCAACAGCAAGGTCGGGCCGAACAGGCGCGGCTGCGCGAGGCAGTAGTGCAGGCTGCAGCGCAGGTGCAGGTCGATCCGGCGATCGCTGTGTTGGCGCCGACCTTGCCGGCCAACACGCTAAGGCGCCTGGCGACACTGCGGCAGGTGGAAGTGGCGCACGCGCGGTTGGGCGGGCGGCGGGTGGATCTGCTGCTGCAGGGACGGTCGCGGATTGGGTTGGTCGGCCCGAACGGCAGTGGCAAATCCACATTGTTGCAGCTGCTGGCCGGGCGCCTGCAGCCCAGCGCGGGGCATTGCCGGGTGCACGTGCCGGTGGCGTATCTGGATCAGGACCTGGCGCTGCTGGACCCGGCGCGCTCGGCCGTTGCGCAGCTGCAGGAGGCAAACCCGGCTGCGCCAGCCCACGTGCAGCGGCTGCGCCTGGCGCTGCTGGGGCTGGACCAGGCGCGCGCCGACTTACCCTGCGGCCAGCTCAGTGGCGGCCAGCGACTCAAGGCGGCGCTGGCCTGCGCGCTGTACCGGGCACGGCCGGCGCAACTGCTGTTGCTGGACGAGCCGACCAACCACCTGGATCTGGCCTCGGTGGAAGCGATCGAGGCGCTGCTGCGTCGCCACCAGGGTGCGCTGGTGGTCGCCTCGCACGATGCGGCCTTCCTGCAACGGTTGGGCCTGCAGCAGCGCCTGGACACCGCGCAGGCGCAGTGGCGGCTGGCGCCCTGGTGAACCGTGCGGCGGGCGATCCGGGCGCCGGGCTGGTAATGCCGGCCGCGATGGCCGACCATTTGCGGCCCGTCCACGGCGGCCGCGGCATTGCCTACCCAGGCGCCGGCCCGCTGTCCTGCTTTCACGCTCGCCGCCGCGGCCAGCGTCTTTATCGATACCTGCCTACGTGAAATTCTTCGCATCCTGCGCCAAGGGCCTGGAATACCTGCTTGCCGACGAGCTGCTCGCGCTCGGCGCCAGCAAGGCCACCGCCACTATTTCCGGCGTCAACGTCGAAGGGGAACTGCGCGATGCGCAGCGCGCCGTGCTGTGGTCGCGCCTGGCCAGCCGCGTGCTGTGGCCGCTGACCGAATTCGATTGCCCGGACGAAGACGCGCTGTACGCCGGCGTGGCCGAACTGCCATGGGAGGCGCACCTGTCGGTGGGGCATACGCTGTCGGTTGACGCGCACGTGTCCGGGACCGCCATCACCCACGCCCGCTACGCGGCGCAGCGCATCAAGGACGCGGTGGTGGACACCATGCGCCGGCAGGGCCTGGAGCGCCCGTCGGTGGACGTGGAACACCCGGACCTGCGCCTGAACCTGTCGCTGCGCAAAGGCCGCGCCACCCTTTCGGTGGACCTGGGCGGCGGCCCGCTGCATCGCCGCGGCTGGCGCATGGCGCAAAACGAAGCGCCGTTGAAGGAAAATCTGGCCGCAGCGGTCTTGATGCGTGGCGGCTGGCCGCGCGCCCATGCCGATGGCGGCGGCTTGCTCGACCCGATGTGCGGCAGCGGCACGCTGCTGATCGAAGGCGCGCTGATGGCCGCCGACGTCGCGCCGGGTCTGCAGCGCTACGGCAGCGATATACCCAGCCGCTGGCGCGGTTTCGACCGCGAGACCTGGCAGCAGCTGGTCACTGAGGCGCGCGAACGCGAAAGCGTCGGCCGTGCTGCGCTCAAGCAGGTGATCCACGGCAGCGACATGGATCCGCATGCCATCCGCGCCGCGAAAGAGAACGCGCAAGTGGCCGGCGTGGCCGAGGCGATCTGGTTCGGCGTGCGCGAGGTCGGTGAGTTGCAGACGCCGCCGCAGGCCACCGGCGTGGTGGTGTGCAATCCGCCCTACGACGAGCGCCTGGCCGCCGATGCGGCGCTGTATCGCCGCCTGGGCGACACCTTGCAGCGCGTCGTGCCGAAGTGGCGTGCCAGCCTGCTGTGCGGCAATGCCGAGCTGGCGTATGCCACCGGCCTGCGCGCCGGCAAGAAATACCAGCTGTTCAACGGCGCGATCGAATGCGCGTTGATCGTCTGCGACCCGATCGCGGTGCCGCGACGCACCCCGCTGGCAGCGCCCACCGCGCTCAGCGAAGGCGCGCAGATGGTGGCCAACCGGCTGCGCAAGAATCTGCAGAAATTCAAGAAGTGGCGCGCGCGCGAAGGCATCGAATGTTTCCGCGCCTACGACGCCGACCTGCCGGAATATTCGGCCGCCATCGACGTGTACCAGCAGGCCGACGGCGACCGGCGCATCTTCCTGCATGTGCAGGAATACGCAGCGCCGGCGACGATTCCCGAGGCCGATGTGCGCCGTCGTCTCAACGAATTGCTGGCCGCCGCACGCGAGGTCTTCGAGGTGCCTGCCGAGCGCGTGGCGCTGAAGTCGCGCGAGCGCGGCAAGGGCGGCAGCAAGTATGGCCGCTTCGAACAGCGCAACGAAATCGTCCACGTGCGCGAACACGGCGCGCTGCTGCGCGTGAACCTGTTCGATTATCTGGATACCGGGCTGTTCCTGGACCATCGCCCACTGCGCGGCACCATGGCGCAGCAGTCCAGGGGGCGCCGTTTCCTCAACCTGTTCTGCTACACCGGCGTGGCCAGCGTGGAAGCGGCAGTGGCCGGTGCAGCGTCCACCACCAGCGTGGATCTGTCGGCAACGTACCTGCAGTGGTGCGCCGACAATCTTGCATTGAACGGGCTGGCCGGCAGCAAGCACAAGCTGGTGCAGGCCGATGCACTGGCCTGGCTGGAAGCCGAGCGTGCGCACTTCGATGTGATCTTCTGCGACCCACCGACCTTCTCCAACTCTGCACGCGCGGAAGATTTCGATATCCAGCGCGAGCACGTACGTCTTTTGCGCGCGGCGGTGGCGCGGTTGGCGCCGGGTGGCGTGCTGTATTTCTCCAATAACTTCCGTCGCTTCAAGCTGGACGAGGAAGCGGTGGCGGAATTCGCGCAGTGCGAAGAAATCAGCCCGCGCACCATCGACCCGGATTTCGAGCGGCATGCGCGCATTCATCGCGCCTGGCGGTTGACCGCCTGAGTTCGCGCCGTTTGCGTCCGACGGCGCGCCGGCTTGGCTCGCCTAGGCGCCAGCGCACGCAGTTGCCAAGGTGCCATGCGTACAGGCTCAGCAGCGCGTGCTCGCGACGACGCGACCGCTGCCGTGCACGCGGAGAACCGGCGGGCATGATCGCAACGCACCCACAACAAGCCCGGCACAGGGCTGCGGTATGCTGATTCGCACGTTCTGGAGTCAACGATGACCGCATCACCTCGCATCGCTTTTCTTGCCAGCCCCGCCGAGCCGGCGGTGGCCGCGCGCGCGCGCCTTACGCAGCGCTATGGCGACCATGCCCTGGACAGCGCCGACATCGTCTGTGCGCTGGGCGGCGACGGGTTCATGCTGCAGACGCTGCACCGCCATGGCGCCTCCGACAAGCCGGTGTTCGGCATGAAGCTGGGCTCGGTCGGCTTTTTGATGAACCAGTACCGCGACAACGAGGACGACCTGCTCGAGCGCCTGCAGCGCGCCGAACCGGCGTATCTACGGCCGCTGGAGATGCAGGTGCAGACCGAATCCGGTGCCAGTGCCGGCTCGCTGGCCTACAACGAGGTCTCGCTGCTGCGGCAGACCCGGCAGGCCGCGCATCTGAGCGTGGATCTCAACGGCCAGACCCGCATCGCCGAGCTGATCGGCGATGGCGTGATGGTGGCCACGCCGGCCGGCAGCACGGCGTACAACTATTCCGCACACGGGCCGATCCTGCCGCTGGGCTCGCATACGCTGGCGCTGACGCCGATCGCGCCGTACCGCCCGCGGCGCTGGCGCGGCGCCATTCTCAAGGCAGATACCGAAGTGCGCTTCCGCGTGCTCGACCCGTACAAGCGCCCGGTCAGCGTCACCGCCGACTCGCACGAAATCCGCGATGTGGTCGAAGTGACCATCCGCGAATCCACGCAGCGCCAGGTCACGCTGTTGTTCGATCCCGAACACAATCTGGAAGAGCGCATCTTCAGCGAGCAGTTTGCGGTGTGAGGGGCGGGGATTGGGCAGTGGGGATTCGGGATTGGTAACGTCAACGGCATGTCTTGCCACCCGCCTATGAGCGGGCCGACCCGCTACGATGCAGCGCACGTCGTTCAACGCCTGATCTCACCTTCTCGATCGCCGCTCCAAACCAATCCCGAATCCCCAATCACGAATCCCGGCCCCCCAATGCCCGACAACTCCCCAAGGTTATTGACCGTCGCGGTGACCTCGCGCGCCCTGTTCGATCTCGAAGAAGGCCATGCACTGTTCGAGGCCGATGGAGTGGAGGCGTATTCGGCGTTCCAGCGCGAGCATGAGGACGACATCCTGCAACCTGGCGTTGCGTTCCCGGTGGTGCGCAAGCTGCTGGCGCTCAATCACGATGTGCCCGAGGACGCGCCGCGGGTGGAAGTCATCCTGCTGTCACGCAATTCCGCCGATACCGGTCTGCGCATCTTCAACTCGATCCAGCATTACAACCTGGGCATCGTGCGTGCGACCTTCACCTCGGGCGAGCCGACCTGGCCGTACGTCAAGCCATTCGGGACCGATCTGTTTCTCTCGGCCAATCCGGAATCGGTGCGGCGTGCCCTGAGCCATGGCATCGCGGCGGCGACCATCATGCCGCGCGCACTGGGAGAACGCGCCGAGGCCGCGGCGGCAATTGTGGACAACGACGAAAGCCGTTTGTCGACGCAGCTGCGGATCGCCTTCGACGGCGATGCGGTGATTTTCGGCGACGAGAGCGAACGCATCTCGCGCGAGCAGGGCGTGGAAGCCTTCGGACGTCACGAGCGCGAACGCGCACGCGAGCCGCTGTCGGTGGGGCCGTTCCGTAATTTCCTGTCGGCGCTGCACACCTTGCAGGCGGCCTTTCCACCGGGTCAGGCCTCGCCGATCCGCACGGCGCTGGTCACCGCACGCTCGGCGCCGGCGCATGAGCGGGTGATCCGCACCTTGCGCGAGTGGGGCGTGCGCCTGGACGAGGCGCTGTTCCTGGGCGGGCGTCATAAGGGCCCGTTCCTGCAGGCATTTGGTGCGGACATCTTCTTCGACGACTCGCAGCACAACATCGACAGTGCGCGTCAGCATCAGCACGTGGCCGCCGGGCATGTGCCGCACGGCGTGGCCAACGAAGGGTAAAGCGAAGGCGGCCGCATCACTGGACCTGCATCATGGCGTCGGTGACATCCCCAGCTGCAGGTCCACCACCTTCCAGCGCAGCCCCTGTGGTTCCAGCACCACCTTCAGCGGTGGTTCGCCGGGCGCGCGTTCGACGTCGATCACGAAGCGGTCCAGCGCCTCGAAGCGGTGTCTGGCGTCTTTCAGCGGTCGCGCTGGCTCGGTAGGGCCGAAGGGATCGCCGCCCTGCAGTTCATTGCGACCGCGCTTCCACAGCACATGCCCCTGCAACAGCGCGCCGATGCCGATCGGCGTCACCAGCGCATCCACCGCTGCACCACCGAGCTGGTTCCCCAGGCCATACAGCAACGTGCCCCACGGACTGGCGGCGACGTCTGGACCGGCTTGCCGCACCAGATAGTCGTCGAGCTGGGCGCGCAGGCTACTGCGCACCCGCGGGAAGTCGACATACCGTTCCAGTGCAGCGGTGTCGCGTTGCTCGATGGCCTTGGACAGGCCATGCATGGTCATGTAAGGCCCGCCGAACCACCATGCAGTGACGGTCAGCAAGACAGCGATGAGGATGCCGATGGCTTTTTTCATGGCGCCCAGACTGCCGCAATCGTGATCGCCGCAGGTGAAGGTCAGTGGCTGGGAGAGCCGCGGCCATCGCCGAAGGCGGTGACCAGACGTTGCCGTTGGGCGGCGTCCAGCGCGTGTGTGCGGGTCTGAAGCACTTCATCCAGATTGCCGATGCGCGTGGTGCCCAGGATGCCGCTGGACACGCCCGGGTGCTGCAGGACGTAAGCGAATGCCGTTTGCGCGGGGCGCTGGCTATCGATCGACGCCACTGCGCGGCGCATGGCCCGCGCGCAGTGCATCAACGTACGGCTGCTGGGCTTGAGCCAGGCGCGCGCCAGATACCAGGCGTCGGCCAGACGCGGCAGGCGCGCACGCGCGGGCAAGAGGTGGCCCTGTGCAAGCACGGTACCGGCCAGTACACCGATGCCCGCGCTGTGCAGCTGATCGATCAGCGGTTCACGGTCCTGCTGCAGCGCGTTGTAGTCCAGCAGCACCACATCGAAGACGTCAGGGTTGGCGATCATCCAGCGCAGGGTCGATGCCGAATGCGTATTGATGCCGGTGTGGCGGATCAGGCCACGTTCGCGCAGGCGCTGCATGGCCAGCAGCAGGTCGTCGTTGATGTCGTGCTCGCTGGCGCCATGCAGCTGGTAGATGTCGAGATAGTCCAAGCCAAGATTGCGCAACGATGCTTCGCAACTGGCCGTGATCGCCGCAGCAGAGAAGTCACGCTGTTCGGCACCACTGATACCGGCCTGTCCGGTCAACGTACCGCCCTTGCTGGACACGACAAGCGAATCCCGTGAACGCTGCGCCAGCATGGGCCGCAGGATCCGTCCCAGACGCGGTTCCGCATGGAAAGCGGAGTAGTTGTGGCCGGTGTCGAGCAGGTTCACGCCCTGCGCCAGCGCATGCTCGACCACCCGTGCGGCGGCGCCTTCGTCGAAGCGCCGGTGACCCCAAAAGCCGGAACACCCCAGACCGATCGGCGAAACCAATAGCTTGGTACGGCCCAGCGTCCGGCGCTGCTGGCCAAGCGGTAGATCCTGGGTCATCAAAATTCCAGGTCCAAGGCCGCACACAGGTAATCGACGAACGGCGCCAGGATCGCCAGGTCTGCCTCGATGGTCTGGCGCAGTCGCGGCCCGGTCATGATGCTGTCGCCCAGGTGACGCAGATACGCCCAGTTGCGGTGCTTGAGATCGTCGATGAACTCGAAGTCGTTGGGGAACCCTCGCGGTGCGCGCACCAGCTTTTCGCTGTCGTCCATGGTGAATTTGCGCAGCAGTTTCGGGTTGTGCGCGGCGGCCTTCCAGCTGCCGGGGTGGTCGAAAATGAACTGGCGCAGCTTGCGCTGTGTGTCCGGCTCCGGATGCCACAGGCCGGCGCCGACAAAACTTTCGCCCGGCTGCAGATGGATATAGAACGAGGGCGCCGGCATCTGGCGGCGGCGCTCATGGAACAGGCGCGCGCCTTGCCAGTTCTTGTACGGCGACTTGTCGTTGGAAAATCGCGCATCGCGATAGATGCGAAACAGCGAGCCGCCCTGGGTCTTGGGATCGGCGCGATAGTGCTCGCTGACCTGTGCCAGTGCCGGCTGCAGATCGGTGATCAGCTGCAGGAACGGCTGGCGCACATGCGCCTCGTACTGATGCCGATGGTCGTTGAACCAGGTCTTGTCGTTGTGGCGGGCCAGGGCGCGCAGGAACTTAAAGCTGGCGTCGGAAAAATAGGTGGTCATAGCGTGCGTTGGAGGTCCGAACCCCAGGCGGCGAGCTGGTCGAGTAGGGCTTGCTTGGTAGCATCGTCGGGGTGAGTACGCCGTAAATCCGCGATCTGCGCGTGGTATTGCTCCAGGGTGACTTCGCCCAGGCCGCGATCTTCGAGCAGGCGCTGGCGGCGATACACGTTCCAGCGCTCCTGTTCCTCGAACGAGAGGGTCTGCGGCCAGTTGCGCGCGCGGTAGCGAAACAGCAGTTCGATCAGGCGCGGATCGCGAAAGCGCGCTTCCAGCGCGCCCAGTTCGTCCGGCGCGCTGGCGCGGACCTGCGCAAGCAGGCGTTTGTCGCCTTCGGCCAGAAATCCATCGTAGAGCGAGGCATCGGCATCGTTGACCGCCGTGGCCGCGGCGCGTTCGCTGCCGTAGACCTGGCGCACCTTCTCGGCAAGTTCGGGGCCCAATGCACGCAAGCGTGCCGCCTTGGCCACTACCGCGTCGTGATCCACGCCCAGGCGCTCGAAGTCTGCAGCGCGCAGATGCTGCCAGGCCACCAGCGCAGGCGACTTGTTCAGATGCACTTCCTTCAACGGAATGCGCTGTTCGCCTTCCGGTAGATCTGCGGCGCGGATGTACAGGCGGTCGGCGATATCGTCGGGGCTCAGCCGCAACAGCACCTCCGGGTCGCCCTCCAGATCGAATACGATCACGCGGCTGTCGATGCGCGGGTGGCGCGTCAGCGGCAACACCGCCGCAGCGCACAGGCGCGAGGCGGGGTAACGCTGCGAGATATGCAGCACCGGTTGCATCGCGATGACATCCAGCAAGGTGGCGGCAAAGCGCTTGTCGCGCAGGCGCAGCGCGTAGTCCCACAACTTTGGCTGGTGCTGCTGGAATTTGCGCGCCATGCCGATGGTGGCGTACACGTCCGACAAGGCTTCGTGCGCATCGCCTTCGCGCACATCGTTGGCATCGGCCAGATGCTCCAGCTTGAACGAGGTAGCGCCATCGTCGCGCCGTGGCCAGACGATGCCGTCCGGGCGCAGCGCATGTACCATTCGCAGCACATCCAGCAGGTCCCAGCGCGAATTGCCGCCACGCCACTCGCGCTCGTACGGGTCGTAGAAATTGCGGAACAGGCCGCAGCGGACGAATTCGTCGTCGAAGCGGATCGAGTTGTAGCCCAGCGTGCAGGTCTGCGGCCGGCCCATCTGTTCGGCGATGCGGGCGAACGCCTCGGCTTCGGTGACGCCCTCGCGCAGCGCGTGCTGTGGGGTAATGCCGGTGACCATCGTGGCGTACGGAGAGGGCAGCAGATCGTCGGCCGGCTGCACGAAAAAGCTGATGGGCTCTTCGATCACGCGCAACTGCGCATCGGTGCGCACCGCAGCGAACTGTGCGATGCGGGTGCGGCGCGGATCCTGGCCGAAGGTTTCCAGGTCGTAGAACAGAAAGCTGTCAGGCATGCGGGTGCGACATCCAGATGCGCAGCGCACGGCGTATGCGCTGCCGATGCCGCCCAGTATCCCTCATCGCGGCAACGTCACGCCAAGAGCAGCCAACAAAACCACTGCGCAGCCGCCAGGCGGGTGCGGCCGGTGCTCGGAATCGGCATGTACCACGCGTACACTGCGGTTCTGAGCGCACCGTCCGCGCACACCTGACGACTGCTCGCTACGTTGTGTTAGCCGCTCCAAGGCGTGGCCGTGCGGCAGGCGAGCCACCTCCAGCGGCGAAGCATTCGCGAAGCGGGCAGGGTGCGGCGTTGCCCGGTCCTAGCGACCACCCATGGAGCGGTTGCAAGGGCCTGGCAGCGGTAGGCATCGCGCCGAAAAGGCATTCGACCGGGCGCCCATCGCAAGCCGGCGCGTCACCGTCGCCCTCTCAAGCATTCATGCCGTCCGCGCCTGGCAGGCGTCAATGCGCGCCGTCCAGCGGCTCCAGGCGTGCGTGCACAACCGCTTCCAGGGCGGCCCAGTCGATGCGCGACAGATCGCTGTGCCCGCGCGTGGCCTGCACCAGGATCTCGCGCTGGATCTCGCTGCGCGCCAGCGCAATCGAATAGCGCGTGCGCAGGAACGTCACCATGGTGTAGTGCGGCACGAAGCGGGTGGGCCAGCGCGCCTGCAATTGTTGTTCGAGCTCGCGCTGCAGCAGGAAGTCGGGGTCGTCGACGCGGTCGCGCATTTCCAGGTAGTTCTCCAGCGCCATCTGCTGGATGGCGGCCGCATCGTCGCGACGCGCAGCTTCGAACGCCGCGAACGCGCTGGCGAGGTCGTCGTGCGCGTCCAGCTGATCTGCCAGCGCCACGCAATCTTCGAACGCGCAATTCATGCCTTGCCCATGGAACGGCACCATCGCATGGGCGGCGTCGCCGATCAGCAATGCGCGGCCATCCAGATGCCAGCGATCCAGGGTGAGGGTGCCGAGCAGCCCAGGCGGATGCTCTTCCCAATGCTCCTTAAGCTGGGGAATCAGCGGCAACGCGTCCGGGAAATCGCGTGCGAACAAGGCGAATGCTTCATCGCCGGTCCGCGTGGTGGCGAAGCTCGGTTCGCCGGCGTTGGGCAAAAACAGGGTGACGGTGAACGTACCGCCATCGTTGGGCAGCGCAATGCACATGTAGCGCCCGCGCGGCCAGATGTGCAGTGCGTTGCCTTCGATCCGGAATCCGCCACCCGGCTGCGGTGGAATTTCCAGTTCCTTGTACGAGTGATCGAGGAATTCGGTGCGTTCGCCCAGCGGCGATTTGCGCTGCATCGCCGCACGCAAGGCCGAGCCGGCGCCATCGCTGCCGATCAGGCTCTGGAAGTGGATCTCGTGCGGCTGGTCGTCGCGGTCGTCGATGAAGCGCGCATAGCCGGCGTCGAAATCCACGGTATGCAGGCGGCGGTAGAAATGCACGCGCGTGCCGGCCTGTTCGGCCAGATCGAGCAGGGCGACATTCAGCGCGGCGCGGTGGATCGACCAGATCACCTCGCTGTCGTCGCGCCCGTAGCGTTGCAGCTGCGGTTGCCCGACCAGTGGGTGCACCATGCGTCCACGCATCATCACCGCCTTGGCCATCACCGCATCTTCGGCACCGGCCTGGCGCAGCGCATGCCGGCCGCGTTCGGCCAGCGCCAGGTTGATCGAGCGGCCGGACTCGTAGCCTTTGATGCGCGGGTCGCCACGCCGTTCGTACACGGTGACCTGCCAGCCGCGACGCGACAGCAGGATGGCCAGCAGACAACCGGCCAGGCCGGCGCCGATCAGGGTCAGGGAACGCGGAGAAACTGGGCTCAATGCAATGTCCGGAAGCAGCCGGACGCAGCGCCGGCGAAAAGGGGAAGACAGCGACTGGCAACGACGGCGACCCTGACAGCAACGCCGGGCGGGCTGGGAGTGTACGTGGGCGCGCGGCGATTGCGCGTGCCGTACAGGCGTGCTGGTGGCACTGCAGTCAGACTGCCGCGCTCAAGCAGCCGCCCAGGCTTCCACCTGCTCCACGAAGGTGTGCAGATCGCTGAAACGGTTGTACAGCGGCACAGGCGCAATCCGGATCACGTCCGGTTCGCGCCAGTCGCCGAGCACGCCGGCCGCGTGCAGATGCTCGAACAGCGCGCGTCCCTGTGCGCGTCCGCCGGCCACCCGCAGCGAGAGCTGGCAACCGCGTCGTGCCGGTTCGGCCGGGGTGACGATCTGCAGCACCTGCGGCACCCGCGCGTGGATCAACTGCTCCAGATGCCCGGTGAGCTGTTCGGACTTGGTGCGCAATGCAGCCATGCCGGCCTGGTCGAACACTGCCAGCGAGGCGCGCAGCGGTGCCAGCGCCAGCACCGGTGGATTGCTCAGCTGCCAGCCTTCGGCACCGGGCGAGGGCACGAACTGCGGGTCCATGCGGAAGCGGGTCTGCTGCTCGTGTCCCCACCAGCCGGCCATGCGCGGCAGGTCGCTCTTTGCATGCCGCGCGTGCACGAAGCAACCGCCCACCGCGCCAGGACCGGCGTTGAGATATTTGTAGTGGCACCACACCGCGAAATCCACGCCGTCGTCGTGCAGGGTCAGCGGGAGATTGCCCACCGCATGCGCCAGATCGAAACCCACCGCCGCGCCCTGCGCGCGCGCCAGCCGCACGGTCTCGGCCAGGTCGAAGGCCTGCCCGGTGCGGTACTGGATGCCCGGCCACAGCACCAGGGCAAGGCGCGGGCCATGCTGCGCGATGGCCTCGGCAATTGCCGTCATCGACACGGTGCCGTTGGGTTCGTCGGCGTCCACTTCGATCAGATGCGTGGCCGGGTCCAACCCGTGCAGGCGCAACTGCGATTCCACCGCGTGGCGGTCGGATGGAAATGCGCCGGCTTCGATCAGGATCGCGCCGCGCTCGGCAGTGGGGCGATAGAAGCTCGCCATCATCAGATGCAGATTGACGCTGAGGGTGTTCATCGCCACCACTTCGCCGGGTTGCGCACCGACCACGCGCGCCAGGCCGTCGCGCACCAGTTGGTGGTAGGTCAGCCATTGGGTCGGGCCGGTGAAGTGACCTTCCACCGCCAGTGCGCCCCACTGGTCGAGCACTTCCTCCACCATCGCACGTGCTGCGCGCGGTTGCAGGCCAAGCGAATTGCCGACGAAATAGGTCTGATCGCCATCGCCGTGTTGCGGGAACACGAACGCATCGCGCAGGTTGCGCAGTGGGTCGGCGGCATCCAGTGCAGCAGCATGGGCGCGGGACAGCAGGTCGGTCATCGTCGGGCTCGCAACACGGATCAGGGCGGCAGTTTACCTGCCGGCATCGTGCACGCCGTCATGCACGGCCGGCGCATCGGCCGAGGCCGGTCGGGCGGGGCGCAGCAGGTGGGTGAGCGTGCCGATGCTGTCGGTGACGCGGTCGATGGTGTCGGCCAGCGCGGCGGTGGTCGGGGAACTGTCGGGCAATGCGGCCAACGCATCGGAAAGCTGGCGCTCGGCGTTGCGCAAGGTCGCCGCGGCAGGGGTGCCGCCAGTGCGCAGGCAGTCGATTACCGCAGACAGCGCCTCATCGGCCTGCTGCGCAAAGATGGGCAACGCGTCCAGCGTGGGCAACGGATGGCCATCGCGCAGCGCCGCTTCCAGCAACAAGCTGGCGCGGATCAGCCGGTTGCCATTGGCCAGCAGCGATTCGGCCAGCTTGAGCTCCTGCAGGTTGCGGCGGCTGCGCGGTTCGCCACGCAAACGCTCGATCGAGGCCTGCGCATTGGTGCGTGCAACACGCGCGGCGGCACGCGTATCGCTCAGGCCCTCCATCTGGCCGAGCAGCACATGGCGCAGGTGGTCGCGATATGCGCTGAGCAACTGCGCCAGCGAGGCGCGAATCTGCCGGCGTTCGCGCGTGGGCCACATCGCGTAGGCGACCAGCGCCAGCGCGCTGCCGGCCACTGTCGCCTGCAGGCGCGCGCCGACCGCTTCGCCCGGTGCAACCCCTTCGAAGGACAGCAGCAGCACCAGCATGCCGGTCAAGAACGCCACGCCGATGCCGTAGTTCACCTGTGTCAGCAAACGAAACCCGAGGCAAAACAGCGCCAGCAGGGCCATGCGGACGCTGGCGCCGTCCATGGCCAGATGCGCGAGCAAGGTGGCAAGCAATAGCCCGACGAAGGTGCCGGCCACGCGCAACGCGCCAAAGCTGAAGGTGCCGCCGAAATCGGGCTTGAGCACGATGGCGGTGGTCATCGGAATCCAGAAGCCGTGCGGAATGTGCTGCCAGCGCTGGAAAGCGATGGCCAATGCCAGGCACACGCCGCAACGCAACGCGTGCCGGAAGGCGACCGACGACAGGTCCAGATTCGCGCGCAATGTGGCCCAGGTCGCGGCCGGCCGCAGCGCCGACGGCAGGCGCGCTTCGGCCAGTTGCGCCTGGATTTCGCCACGGCTGCTGGCCCAGTGCGCGTTGCGGACCAGCGCGCGCAGCTGGCCGCCCAGGCCTTGCGCACGCGCGACGGCGACACGCACCAGGCGGCGTTCGCGCGTGTCGGCGTTGTCGTGCTGAAACTGTGCCAAGGCGCCGACCAGATCGTCGAACCCGGTCATCGAGGCATTGGCTGCCTGCGGGTCTTCGCCCATGGTCATCGCGTGCGCGAGCTGTTCCAGCACGATGGCGCTGCGCTCGAGCACCCGTTCGATCGCCGGGCGCGCCTGAGAGTCGGTCAGGCGCGTCTCGGCATCGGCCAACGACAGCAGCTCCAGCCGCACGCGATCGCACAGCTCGGCGATGATGCGAAAGCTCTGCACCGCGATCGCGCGCGAGCGATGCTCGCCGTGCAGCATCACCATCGCGTCGAGCACTTCCTGCGTGGCCGGCGGCGCTGCACTGGCATCCGGGCGCTGCCGCGCGATGCCGGCCAGCTGGCGCATCAGGTCCGCCAAGGCAAAGCGTTCCGGGCGATAACGCTGCAGCGGCCACGCCGCCAACGCCAGCACCACCTGCAGCAGGCCGCCAGCGAAAATCAGCGCGGCCACACCGGGTGCCTGCTGCACCGGCAGCCGCATGTCTGCGCTGACCACCAGCAGAATCATGCTGGTCAGGCCCACCCGCGCGGCCACCGGACCGAGCGCCACCAGCAAGCCGCCGCCCAGGCCGAGCAACAGGCCGGCCAGCACCAGCGCCGGCGTATTGTGGCCGACCCAGATGCCGAGCAAGGCAGCCAGGCCGGCCGCCAGGGCTGCCATCAACATGCGTTGCAGACGCGCACGATACGGCCCGGGCTGGTCGGAGAACATGGTATTGAGCGCGCCGCTGCACACCGCCAAACCGGCAGCAACCTGCCCGGTCGCCACGCCGACCGCCAGCGGCAGGACGACTGCAGCGGTGTTGCGCAGCGCGACGCGCAAGGGCACGTCGCGCGGTTTGAGGTCGATCAGTGCGCGCAGCATGGTGCCGGTTTCAGAGCATGCGAGCGCCACACCTGCTGTGCGCGATCGCATGCCATTAGGCTGTCAATCCTCGACGGTGGCATAGCGCTCAGGCGCAGGATGCAGATGCCCGCACTGCGAACAGGTGCGCAGCGCGAGCGAGCGGTAGAAGCGATCGAACACCGGCGGGAAGTCGGTTTCGATGTTTTTCAGCGGAAACATCGCTTCATACAACTTGTGATTGCACTGCGGGCAATACCATTGCAGGCCGTCCTGCTCGGTGGACAGGCGCTCGCGCTCGATCACCAGGCCGATCGAGCCGGCCGCGCGTTGCGGCGAATGCGGCACCTTGGGTGGCAGCAGAAAGACTTCGCCGGCACGGATCGGGATGTCGCGCGCCACGCCCTCGTCCTGCACCTTCAACACCATTTCGCCCTCGAGCTGGAAGAACCACTCCGGGCCTTCGTCGTAGTGATAGTCGGTGCGCGCGTTCGGCCCGCCGACAACCATGATGATGAAGCCATCCTGCTGGATGCACTTGTTGCCCACCGGCGGTTTGAGCAGGTGGCGGTGTTCCTCGATCCAGGCGTGCAGGTTGATTGGCGGGATCAGCATCGACGTTTCTCGGCAAAGAAGATATCCGGCTCAGCCGGCCGCCGATGTCCGATGGACGCTGCGGCCGGCCACGTGTGCGTACGGCTCAGCGCTCGGTGTGATCTGCCCGGATCTGCGCCAGCGCTGCGTCATAGCGTTCCTGCAGCAGCTCGGGGCGGTCGATCGACATGCCCAGGTCGTGCGCGCGGCCATCGCGCAGGCTGTAGACCCAGCCATGCACGCTCAATTGCTGGCCACGCTCCCAGGCGTCATGCACGATGGTGGTGCGGCACACGTTGACCACTTGTTCGAGCACGTTGAGCTCGCACAGGCGCGCGTGCTGCACCGACAGTTCGCCCGCGTTGTGCAGGCAGGCTTCGTGCTTGTCGGCCACGTCGGTGACATGGCGGATCCAGTTGTCGACCAGGCCCATGCGCTTCTGGGTCAGGCTGGCGAACACGCCGCCACAGCCGTAATGGCCGACCACCAGCACATGCTTGACCTTGAGCACATCCACCGCGAACTGGATCACCGACAGGCAATTCAGATCGGTATGCACCACCACGTTGGCGATATTGCGGTGCACGAACACCTCGCCCGGCGCCATGTCGATGATCTGGTTGGCAGGCACGCGCGAATCGGAGCAGCCGATCCACAGATATTCCGGGGTCTGCTGGGTCGAGAGCTTGGAAAAGAATTCCGGATCCTCGCGGCGGATACGCTCGGACCAGGCGCGGTTGTTTTCAAGCAAGTGGTTAAGCTCGTTCATGCGTGCAGTATTCCAGAAAATGTGGTCGTGGCGGCTTCTGTGAGCGCCCAGGATGAATCAGCTTTCAGGCTTCCCAGTCTCGGCGAACGACCGATGTCCGGCCAGTGCACCCCTGGGGAAACTGGCGCCACCGATCAACTCAACAGGTGGCGCCGATGGCCGACTTCAACGCGTTCTTTCCGACCTTGCTCAAACACGAAGGCGGTTTCGTCAACGATCCCGTCGATCCGGGCGGCGCCACCAACAAGGGCATCACCCTGTTGACCTTCAAGGCCTGCGCGCAGAACCTGCTCGGCATCGAGCCAAGCCTGGCGAACCTGCGCGCGTTGACCGACGCCCAGGCTGGGGTCATCTACAAGGCGCAGTACTGGGACCGGCTGCGCGCCGATCAGATCTCGCTGCAGCCGTTAGCCAACATCGTGTTCGACTTCTACGTCAACGCGGGCAACAACGCGATCAAATTGCTGCAGACCGTGCTCAACAGCCAGACCGGCGGCGGGTTGGTCGCCGACGGCCGCATGGGGCCCGCCACCTTCGCGGCGCTGGCATCCAGCAACCAGCAAGACCTGTATGCACGCTACAAGGCCGGCCGCAAGGATTACTACCACCGGCTCGTCGCCGCGCGACCGGCGCTTGGCAAGTTTCTCAAGGGCTGGCTGGCGCGCGTGGATTCCTTTCCCGATTCGGTCTGAGCCGGTAACGGCCAGCGACACTTCCCGACTGACGAGCCCGACATGGCGCAGATATCCCTCAATGATCTGATCGAAGCACTGGCCGGCGCGGTCATCGATGCCCAGGATCGGATCGAGCAACACCAGATGGCTAACCTGGGTGCGTTCTTCGACGAAGACAACCGCCCCAGAAGCGTGTTGATCCGCTTGCCGTCGCAGCACCCGGAAGCGGGTGAGAACGACGAAGACCTGTATCGGGCCCCGCTGTTGCCGCTGGTGTCGTCCAACGTCCTGCGGATCAAGGATGTAGAGATCAGTTTCGATGCACAGCTCGGCGAACTCAGCGAGCTGGACGAAGCCGTATTGCCGGACTCGCTGGCGGTTCCCGCCGCCGTCGAAGACTGGCATCCCAAGCCGCCGGCGCTGCCGGGCCAGATCGGCATCGACCTCGGCTCCAACGCAAAAAATGCACGAAACAGCGCGGTTCACGTCGTGTTGCGCGTGGAAGGCAGCGAGCCGACCGAGGGCGTGGCACGTCTCATCAATCGCCTTGGGCAGTCGCAAGGTGTGTTCAAGACGGTCAAGGGGGAGTAGCTCCCGCGGTCACCGTTTTTCTTAAACAACCGTTCTTCAGGAGAACACCATGAGCGATATCGTCAACATGTCCGACCAATTCAAGGGCCTGCCGATGGCAGACCTGATCGGCGCCCCGTTGCGTGCAGCCTGCGATGCGCAGGTCATGCTGGCACGGGCCACCGCCGACTTCATCAAGGTCATCGGCTTTCTGCCGCCGACCGACCCCGCAGATCCCAACGGGAACGGCGGCACCCGCACCGCGCAGTTCAAATTCAAGCGCCCGGTCGAAGACCCTAGCGGCACCGGGATGGCCGAGGAAGAAGTCGAGATCGTCGTGCCGCTGTTGACCCTTGTCAACGTCCCCAACCTGAGCATTCAGACCGTGGACGTGACCTTCGATATGGAAGTCAAATCCTCTTTCTCGGAGAAGGAAGCCGAAGACAAGAGTCTTAAGGTGGATCTGGAGGCCAGCGTCGGCTGGGGCGTCTTCAAGGCCAAGGTCAACGTGCAGGGCTCTGTGTCCAGCCATAAGGAAAATACCCGCTCTTCGGATAACTCGGCCAAGTATCACGTCGCGCTGCACGCCGAAGATCGCGGCACGCCCGAAGGCCTGTCGCGTGTGCTCGACATCCTGCAGACCGCTGCGGCCCCACGCAAAGTCACCGCGCCCGTGCCGGTTCCGTAAGCGTCGCTGTTGCGTCCCGTACTTTTCCTAACTCGAGTCGTTGCCGATGATGGATTTGTCAGAAGTCAGTTTCATCAAGCGCATCGTCGTCGGCAGCGACAACCCGGCAAAAATGCAGACTGCCGAGCAAGTCGAGGCCGCGCAGCAGTTACTCAATCGCTGTCTCAGCGAAGCGCCCAGGGGAGCGATTCTCGGGGTCGAGAAGAGCTTCAATATCCTGCAGTTGGGCGAGCACCAGGTCGTGCTGCAATGGTTGTGCTACCACGTCGGGTTCAAGCGCAAGCCGGTCTGGCTGACAGAGGCATGGATGGCACGTGCAAGCTATTGCCTTGACGCTTTCGTGGAGCTGCTCGACCAGGCCGTTCGACGCGCGCAACAGCGGTGCCGCCAGCGGCACGCCGCAGTTGTAAACGCCGCGGTGGCCGCCTGCGACCTGTGGGTGCAGTGCGTGGACGGTGAGCAAACGGTGCAGTCCGAAACGGCAACCCTGCTTTCCATTCCCGTCTGCCAATTGCGTGCGCTGCATCTGCAGCAAATCAGCGAGTTTTCGTTGACGCTGCAAGTGCAGATAGAGCCGGTCACGCAGACCGACGGTGCTCCGGGGCTGGCATTGCGTGTTGCGCCGCCAGATGGCCGTACGCCTGGGCATACGCTGAAGATCAGCTATCAAGGAACCGAGCGTCCGCATGGCGTGCTTTGGTTCGATGGTGTCGCATTGAAGGAGTGGACGCTGCATCCGTTCATGGACATGCCACTATCCGATTCAGGAGCGCGGCGGTGAGGCTGCTGCTATCGGACGCCGACGCCCGGGCGGTCGCCGAGCGGCTGGGGACCGATGTGGCCACCCTGCACGCAGATCTCCGTCGGCAGTCCCGGCGCAAGCTGCGATCCATCTTCATCATTTGCCTGGTTATTGTGCTGGTCATCGCTGAGTTCGGTGTGCTGAGCGGCAGCGTGATCGATCTTTCCGCTGTTTCCAATTTTTTCTCGGAGCTTTTTCATGGCTGGTCAACATCGGTATCGGCATCACGTTTTGCGCATCACCTCGGCGCTTGCCCTGTGTCTTTCGCTGACTGCGGCGCAGGCAGCTCCCGCGGGCGGGATTCCGGCGGGTGACTGGCGCGGCATCCTGTCCGCCAGCGGCAGTACCGGCCCGGTTTACGTCCGTCTGAGCGCGCGCGCGCCCGGAGTCGAGGGCGCCCAGGTGGCGGATCTGCGATTCGGGCCTCCCTACAATTGCGCGCTCGAGTTACGCGCGCAGCCGGACGGGTACGCGTTGCTGTCGCGCAATGGCGGCAAATTCTGCGACGCGCTGGCCGGCGGGCTTGCCCAACTCCAGGTAGCGGAGAGTGGCGTGCCCGGGGTGCAGCTCACCTTGCCTGGCAGCGCCTCGCCGTTGGTCGTTGCCCTGAATCAGAGCAGTGCCGGATTGGCCGAAGCCGGGCGCTGGCGCGCGGCGGGACTGATTTCCGCACAGCTGGAGATCGTGGCCACCAGCGTCCGTCCGGGAGACGTCCTCGGTCGCCTGCGTTATGGCGCGCCACGGGATTGCCAGGTGGAAGTGCGCTACGCCGGGCGTGCCGCAGGTGCGTTGAATGCTTGGGTCGTGGCCAACGATAGAGGCTATTGCCGCCAGCTCAGTGATGCCCAGGCCAGTCTGCAGGTTCGTGCAGATGGCAGTGCCGAGCTTGCATTGCTGTTGAAGGGGCAGCGAGAGACGACGCTGTTCGAACGGATGCCTTGAGGTGTCGCAGCTGCGCGGCTGCCAGTAAGGACCTCATTTATGTGGAAGCGAGCCAATAGGCGCGGCGGCCTACGACAACGCGCAGTGGCCCGTCCGGTCCCGCCGGCGGAAGTCGGCGGGCCGATATTTTCCAGCGTGCTCGAGCAACTGGAGCTCGAATGCCGGGCGATGGTGTCCTACGCACTGAAGCAAGGGCTGGCAATGTCTCCCGATCTGCCTGGCCGGCTGGCAGAGCTGCGCGTGATGCCTGGCGCTTCCTTGCACGGCGAAGCCGGCGCGCGCGAATTGGCCGGTCTGCACCGACAGCTGGTGCGTGCGATCCAGCCGGCAACGCCGCAGGCGGTGGTGCTGATCGAGCGCGAGCGCCTGCGCGGCGGTTGGTTGCGCTGGCTGGGGCCGATTCCGTTGATCCGCACCTTGACCTTGACCTCGGTCGGTTGCCTGGCCTCAGTGGTCGGGCTGGCGATGTCCAGCCTGGTGAACGAGCGCAACATCACGTTGGGCTTCCTCGATTCCTCGGGGAGCACGCTATGCTGGAATGTGATGTTCATCCTGGCCTGTGCCGGACTCGGTGCAGCGTTTTCCGCGTTGTTCCAGGCCCATCGTTACGTAGCCGACGCAACATACGACCCGCGCTTCGATTCCTCCTATGCCGCACGTATGATCCTCGGTCTCATCGCTGGCCTGATCCTGGTGGAGTTGCTGCCGGAGAATCTCTTCGCCGAAAGCAGCCTGGGCGCATTCGGAAAGCCCGCATTGGCGATGATGGGCGGTTTCTCGGCAAGCGCGGTGTATCGCCTGCTGCAACGCATGGTCGAGGTCATGGAAACGGTCGTGCGCGGCGATTCCGGCCAACAAGCCGCCGCGATGCAGTCGCAGCGTGTGTCGGCCGAATCGGAGAGCATCCGTGCGCGTGGCGAACTTGCCGCAGGTCTCCTGGACCTGCAGCGTGAGATGCAGGCGGACCCGCGCCTGGATCAGGTGCGCCAGCAACTGACCGGCCTTGCCAGGCAGATGATGTCAGACGATTCGTGATCTTTCGCGCATCAGGTGCGCTGATCACGCGCATGCGCCTTTTTCTGGCCGTCCATGGAGTGCGGTTTGGCACAGCCTGCCGGACATCAAGTGGCAGCACGCTTTCGCGTCGTGCGGCATAGCTCGCTTCGGCGGTTGCGCAGATTGCGTAACACACTTCAGGCAGGCGCACCCGTCATGGTGCCTCAGCGAGATCTGTAGCGCTGTCGATACCAGCATCCAAGGCTCGCCAAATCAGTTCAAGACCGATGGCCCGGAGATGAGCGTGTGACAAGCTCGCTCAAGTGCTCCTGCCGAGCATCTGCCGATTCGCTGCAGCGCGCCGCATGCAAGCCGCTGCACAGCGCGGTCCCCATTCGTGCACCAGAGGGTATGATGAAGACACGTATCGTCGTCGCTGCCGATCGCACCATCCTTGTGGAGGGGATGGTCGCTTTGCTGCAAAAGGTTCCCGGTATCGAAGTGGTGGGGCATGCGGAAGACGGCCTGGCATGTCTTCAGATCGCCGCCAGAGAGCAGCCTGATATCGTGCTGGTGGATGTGCTGCTGCCCGGCCTCAATGGTATCGATCTGACGCGGCGCTTGATGCAGCGCAGCCCCAATAGCCGGGCAATCTGTATCGCTCCGTCCGATGCCTGTACGCAGGCCAGCGCAGTCTTCGAAGCTGGCGCCAAGGCGTATCTGGCGCGAACCAGCCGCTTCGCCGAATTGCTGCGGGCGATTCAATGCGTCATCCAGGATCAGACCTACATCAGCCCGCAGATGTCGCGTTCGCTGATCGCCGGGTTGCGTCGAGCCGCCAAGGCCGATTCTGCCTATACCCGACTCACCTCACGCGAGCGGGAAATCGTGCAGCTCTATTCGGAGGGCCTGTCTACCAGGCAGATCGCCAACCGCTTGCACCTGAGCGTGAAGACGGTGGGGACGCATCGCGAAAACTGCATGTTGAAGCTCAATATCCAAAGCATCGCGCAGTTGACCCGTTATGCGATCGCGCAGGGCCTTTCTCCGCTTGAAGCAGCGATCGACGGTAGCGGCGAGTCATCCGAGGGATGCGTAGCGCAGCACATGCGCCGTGCTGGCTGAGGCGTCCTGGCAATGCACTGCGGTACATCGGCGTGGACACACTCTGAGCGCCAAAAGCGCCGATTCGGCTGGCGCGCTCTCCAGGGCCGGCAATGGCAAGGCCGCCATGAACGACTGGCTGAGCGTGGTGATATGTCTGATCTGCGAGGCCGCGCGTTCTGAGCCGATCGAACGCGCGATGCAGGCAGTCTTCGCGCAAAAGCACGTCGATTTAGAGCAGCTGAAAAAACTACTGCGTAGCCACCAGGCGGGCGCGGCCGGTGCTCGGGATCGGCGTGTGCCACTCGTACACTGGGGTTCCTGCGCGCCGTCCGCTCCCACCTGACGGCTGCTCGCTACGTTTTTTTAGCTGCTCTTGGAGAGCTATCGGTTTTGGTGAACATGTACGAGAACAGGCTCCCATTCGAACGCGAAAGGCGCACTGCAGGCGCTGCTGATGAGTATGTCGAAAGATGCCGTTGCCGGCGCGCAAGGCGGCAATCTGGAGCCGAGTCGATGGCTGGAGCGAATGCTCGACATGACCGGACCGGCAAACTACTGCTCATGCCATGAGCGTCGCGAAGGACGATTTCTGGCGAAGTTGGGGGACACCGCAATGACCTGTGCGCGGGCCGACGATGCAGGCGTCGGCCGACCGTGTGGCCGACGCGCCCCAGCGTTTGGTGACTAGCCGTTCGAGGTGTAAAGGCGGCCGCCTCAGCGCGTCGTATCGGCGTCCATCGCCGCCTGCATCAATGCTGCGATCGCATGCGCGTCTTGGTCGGCTTGCTGCGTCAGAAACTGGGCGACACTACGTTGATTGCCGGCCGGATGGTTCTGGCTCAGCTTGAAGGTGAGCTCGATGCGGCTTGGAACGAAGCGGAAGCCGACCAGCCCGCGCAATTGTCGGCGATGACTGTCGCGCTCCATTTCGAACTGCCAATCGCTGCCCACGCGCTGCTCGAAGTGCGCGCTCATGCG
Source organism: Xanthomonas phaseoli pv. dieffenbachiae (assembly GCF_008639345.1). Lineage (NCBI taxonomy): Bacteria > Pseudomonadati > Pseudomonadota > Gammaproteobacteria > Lysobacterales > Lysobacteraceae > Xanthomonas > Xanthomonas phaseoli. The sequence goes on from NZ_CP041380.1 coordinate 1,712,072, forward strand.
CGCAATCAAACTGCCCAACGCGTCTTCATCGCTCACCTGGCTGCAGCGTCCATGCAGGTGCGCAACCGCGTAATTCCAGGTGGGCACGCGCGCAGCTGCGTCCTTGTCCAAGTACCAGGTAGGCGAGACATAGGCATGCGGGCCCTGCAACACCATGACCGCATCGCCGAAAGTGCGTGCCTGCGGATTGGGGCGTGCCCAATGGCCTTCGATCACGACATCCTGGTCATCGCGCCGATACAGCACCGGCAGGTGCGAGATCACCGGCTGCCCATCCTCGCCCTGGCTGATCAGGGTGACAAATGCATCGCGCGCGAACAGCCAGTCCAGCAGGGCCAGATCGGTCTGCGCAAATGCGCGCGGGGCGTACATGTCAGGCGCGGCCGCCCATGTTCACGACCATGCGCGCACGCAGCTCGGCATCGTCGTTACCTTGGGGCGGCGAGACTTCATGCAGCGAGAAACCGCGGATGAGCGCGTCTTCTTCGTCCAGCCCGTCCAGTGCCACGAATTCGGCATCGAACAAGGCTGCGCGTGCGCTGTCTTCGCTGTCGTAGGGCAGCGTCTTGCCGTCGCTGTCCAGTACCTCGGCGGTGCCGGCTTCGTTGACGCGCAGGCGTGCCCAGATCAGCGTGCGGCCGATCGTGGCCAGCCACCAGGAGTCGCGGGCGCCCTGCAGGGTGTCGTCGTAGTTCGTCATTGCATTACCTTGGAAAGCAGGCCGAGCAGGGCCGCCATGCCCAAGCCGAAAAAGATGGTGAGCAGCGAGAGCCAGGCGGGTGTGGCCAGACCGGACAGTGCACTGTCGCGATAGCTGCGGTAACGGCGCGCCAACAACCAGCGCAACGCCACGGGACTGATGAAGGCCGTTTCGCCGAAGCTGGCCAACGCTTCCGGGTGGCGGTCACGCATGTGCACCAGGGTCAGCGGCCAGAAGATCAGCAGTGCGGTGAGGCCTGCAACGGCGACACCGACAAAACACAGTGCGAAAAACAGCGTCATGCAGTGTGCTCCGCAGGCGGGGCATCGTATTGGCCGATGATGTCGATGAGGCCGACGATATTGTCGTTCAACACATCCAGCGCTTCGGCAGGAGTCCACCACTCGGTGTGGTGCGCGCCGCCGACTTTTTGAATGGGGTACTGTTCGACAAACGCTGCGCGTACCTCGAACTGCGCAACATAGCCAACCCCGCTGTCCTTGACGTTCCAGCGCGACGCGATTTCCTCGGCGTAGCGCTGGTTGGTGACTGGATAGAAGATTGGTTGCTCCGGCAACCGCGGCGGCCAGCGTCGGAAGCCGGAGTCGCGCACCAATGCGTATTCCTCCGGCCCCAGCGGGCGGTACATCGTGACCGTGGCCTGCGCGGTCGTCACCTCAGAACTCCGCGCTGCCTGGCGCGCGCGGGTAGGGGATCGCGTCGCGGATGTTGCTCAACCCGCACACGTACACCACCAGCCGCTCGAAGCCCAGGCCGAAGCCGGCGTGCGGCACCGAGCCGTAGCGACGGAAATCGCGATACCAGCTGTAGTGCTCCTTATCCAGGCCGAACTGCGCCATGCGCGCGTCGAGCACATCCAGGCGCTCTTCGCGCTGGCTGCCGCCGATGATTTCGCCGATGCCCGGCGCCAGCACGTCCATCGCAGCGACGGTCTTGCCGTCGTCGTTCAAGCGCATATAAAACGCCTTGATGTGCTCGGGGTAATTGGTCACCACCACAGGGCGGCCGATGTGTTCTTCGGTGAGCCAGCGCTCGTGCTCGGTCTGCAGGTCCAGGCCCCATTCGACCGGGAAGTCGAACTTTTTGCCGGAGTTCTGCAGTAGCTTCACTGCGTCGGTGTAGTCGATCTGCTCGAACGGCGCATTGATGAACGCTTCGAGCTTGGTGATCGCGTTCTTGTCCACGCGCTCGGCCAGGAACGCCAGGTCGTCGCCGCGCTCATCGAGCACCGCGCGGAACAGGTATTTGAGGAACTGTTCGGCCAGGCGCGCGTCTTCGGCCAGGTCGGCGAAGGCGATTTCCGGTTCGATCATCCAGAACTCGGCCAGGTGGCGCGTGGTGTGGCTGTTCTCGGCACGGAAGGTCGGGCCGAACGTGTAGACCTTGCTCAGCGCCAGGCAATACGCCTCCACGTTGAGCTGGCCGGACACGGTGAGGAAGGTTTCCTTGCCGAAGAAGTCGCGGCTGAAATCCACATTGCCGCTGGCATCGCGTGGCAGGTTGACCATGTCCAGCGTGGAGACGCGGAACATCTGCCCGGCGCCTTCCGCATCGGAGGTGGTGATGATCGGTGTGCTGATCCAGTTGAAGCCGTTCTGGTGGAAGAAGCGGTGCACCGCCTGCGCCAGGCAGTTGCGGATGCGGGTCACCGCACCGAACAGGTTGGTGCGCGGGCGCAGGTGCGCCACTTCACGCAGGAATTCCGGGGTCATCGGCTTGGGCTGGATCGGGTAGGTCAGCGGGTCTTCGACCCAGCCGACGATGTCCACGCCGCTGGCCTGGATCTCGAACGACTGGCCCTTGCCCTGCGACTTGACCAGCACGCCCTTGGCGATCAGCGAGCAGCCGCTGGTCAGCCGCTTGATCTCGTCGAAATTGGGCAGGGTGTCGTTGGCCACCACCTGGATCGGAGCGAAGCACGAGCCGTCGGTCACGTTGATGAAGGCCAGTCCGGCAGATCCGCGCAAGGTGCGCACCCACCCCCGTACCGTGACTTCGCCGCCTTCCGGGAGCTTTCCCGCAAGCACATGTTCAACGCTGACCACCGTCATGACTGTTCCTCGCCGTAGCGACCTTGAATGGCCTGCGAGTTTACTGGCTGCGGCTGCGCCGGCGCGAGCATCTGAACCGCTTGCCGAGCGCAGCGCTTGTTGCAGGCGCGTGCTGCCCCCATCTGTTGCGCACGCCGCCACTCAGCGTTCCGCCTGGTTGTTGCGGCCTCGCTATACTTGCCACCATCGTCTTGGAGTGCCCTCATGGCCGTCAGCCTCACCCCCGCCGCGCTGGAGCGCGTGCAGCGTTTCGTGCAGCAGACCCCGGGTGCATTGGGTCTGCGCTTTGGCGTGACCAAGACCGGGTGTTCCGGTTGGGGCCATGTCACCGACCTGGCACGCGAGGCGCGTGACGACGACGCGGTCTTCGAGCAGGGCGGGGTACGCATCTTCGTCGACCCCGCCAGCCTGCCGCTGGTGGATGGCACCTGCATCGACTTCGGCAAGCACGGCCTGAGCGAAACCTTCACCTTCAGCAACCCCAACGCCACGGCCGAATGCGGCTGCGGTGAGAGCTTCACGACTGCAGACGAGCATCGCTGAGCCGGCCGCGCGCGTTATTCCTTCTCCCATCGGACATTGTCCCCCTTCATGGGGAGAAGGTGCCCGAAGGGCGGATGAGGGTGCGCCTCGTAACCTGCCAGCGTCTGTCATGGCAGACGCGTCGCCACGCGCCGTCAGAATTGAATCACCGACTGCTCCGCTGCCTCGCCCGGACCCTCACCCCCAACCCCCGCCTCCGCGGCCCGGCCCGCGCGCGAGGCGCGGGCGCCCCAAGGCACACGCCCCAGTGGCGCGTAAGCCGTGCCTTCTCGCCACGGCGGGAGAGGGGCTTTGGAATGTCCTTGCCGGGCAGCTGGTTGCGGCTAAACGCCTGAACTGCCATACTTTCCTGCTTCCTGCCCGATTCCGGGCGGAAACCCTTGCTCCACCGGCCGCTTGCGCGGACCACCGGGGAGCTGTCCGGCCCACGTGGCCACATCCGAAAGGTAAAACAACATGAGTCGTCATTACGAAGTCGTGTTCCTGGTCCATCCGGACCAGAGCGAGCAGGTCCCGGCCATGATCGAGCGCTACAAGTCGCTGATCGAGGGCGGTAACGGCACCATCCACCGTCTGGAAGACTGGGGCCGTCGTCAGCTGGCCTATCCGATCCAGAACCTGGTGAAGGCGCACTACGTGCTGCTCAATATCGAAGTCGACCAGGCCGTGCTGAGCGAGCTGGTGGAAAGCTTCCGCTTCAACGATGCGGTGCTGCGTCACCTGGTCGTCAAGCGCGATGGCGCCGACACCGAGCAGTCGCTGATCATGAAGAGCAAGGACGAGAAGGGCGACAAGCCCGAGCGTAGCGAGCGTCGTCGTCGTGACGACGAAGAGGGCGAAGCGCCCGCCGCCAACGATAACGACGGCGACAACGCCGAAGCCGCTTAAGGAGCGCTGTCATGTCCAAGTTCTTCCGTCGTCGCAAGTTCTGCAAGTTCACCGCCGAGGGCGTCAAAGAGATCGACTACAAGGATCTCAACACCCTGCGTCAGTACCTCACCGAGAACGGCAAGATCGTGCCGAGCCGCGTGACCGGTACCAAGTCCAAGTACCAGCGTCAGCTGGCCACGGCCGTCAAGCGCGCGCGTTTCCTGGCGCTGATCCCGTACACGGACAACCACGACGTTTAATCCGAGTCCCTCGGAAGAACCCGCACATCCATGTGCGGGTGATTAAATTGATAGACGCCTGGTGATTGGAGATGCGGTGTTGATCGTGCTTTTGCGATTCCCAAATCCCGATTCCCGAATCCCGTCTTTTCGGACAGCACCCGTTGCGCCCGCCACATGCCGGCGCTAACGAATAACGGAGTACCACCATGGATCTGATTCTTCTGCAGAAAGTGACCAACCTGGGCAACCTGGGCGACAAGGTCAGCGTCAAGCCGGGTTACGGCCGCAACTTCCTCGTGCCGCAGGGCAAGGCCGTGCCGGCCACCGCTGCCAACGTTGAAGCGTTCGAAACCAAGCGCGCCGAGTACGAAGCCAAGGCCAACAGCATCCTGGCCGACGCACAGAGCCGCGCCACCAAGTTCGAAGGCGCTAGCGTCACCATCGGTGCGCATGCGTCGACCGAAGGCAAGCTGTACGGCTCGGTTGGTCCGCGCGACATCGCCGAGGCGTTCACCGCCGCCGGCCTGCCGCTGGAAAAGAGCGAAGTGATCCTGGGCGAAGGCGCATTCCGCAATGTCGGCGAATACGACGTTGTGCTGCACCTGCACGCCGATGTGGAAACCACGGTCAAGGTCATCGTCGAGTCCGACGCCTGATCCAGGCCGCATGTGTCACCCGAAGGGCGCCTTGTTAGGCGCCCTTCGTTTTTGGGGCGCCGCCGCCAGCACTGGCATGCCCGTTATACTCATGCCCCATTGCCGGTTCCACGGCCTGCAGATCTTATGGATCAAGGGCTTGGGTGCTGGCTTCACAGGAAAAGTGCCTGCCGGCCTCGTCCGCGCGGTGCCCGGAATCTCCAGCCCCCATGCGCCTGTCCACGATCAAGCTGTCCGGTTTCAAGTCGTTCGTCGACCCGACCACGTTGCACCTGCCCACCAACATGACCGGCATCGTCGGCCCCAATGGTTGCGGCAAGTCCAACATCATCGACGCGGTGCGCTGGGTGATGGGCGAAAGTTCGGCCAGCCGCCTGCGTGGCGATTCGTTGACCGACGTGATCTTTTCCGGCTCTTCGGCACGCAAGCCGGTGTCGCAGGCGACGGTGGAGCTGATCTTCGACAACTCCGACCACACTATCAGCGGCGAGTTCGCCTCGTTCAACGAGATCTCGGTCAAGCGCCTGGTCAGCCGCGACGGCAATAGCGCCTACTACCTCAATGGCACCAAGTGCCGGCGCCGCGACATCACCGATCTGTTCCTGGGCACCGGCCTTGGGCCGCGCAGCTACTCGATCATCGAGCAGGGCATGATCAGCCAGATCATCGAAGCGCGCCCGGAAGACCTGCGCGTGTATCTGGAAGAAGCCGCCGGCATTTCCAAGTACAAGGAACGCCGCAAGGAAACCGAAACGCGTATTCGGCATACGCGCGAAAACCTCGACCGTCTGAGCGATCTGCGCGAAGAAATCACCAAGCAACTGGCGCATCTGCAGCGCCAGGCGCGGCAGGCAGAGCAGTACCAGGCATTGCAGGAAGAGCGCCGGATCAAGGATGCCGAGTGGAAGGCGCTGGAATACCGTGGCCTGGATGGTCGGTTGCAGGGCCTGCGCGAGAAGTTGAATCAGGAAGAGACGCGCCTGCAGCAATTGATTGCCGAGCAACGCGATGCCGAAGCACGCATCGAAACCGGCCGCGTGCGCCGCGAAGAAGCCGCCGAAGCGGTGGCCAAGGCACAAGCCGATGTCTACCAGGTCGGTGGCGCGTTGGCACGGATCGAGCAGCAGATCCAGCACCAACGCGAACTCTCGCATCGCTTGCACAAGGCGCGCGATGAGGCGCAGAGCCAGCTGCAGGAATTGACCCAGCACATCAGCGGCGACTCGGCCAAATTGAGCGTGCTGCGAGAAGCGGTGGCGTCTGCCGAACCGCAACTGGAGCAACTGCGCGAAGACCACGAATTCCGCCAGGAGTCGCTGCGCGAAGCAGAAGCGCGGCTGGCCGACTGGCAGCAGCGCTGGGAAACCCATAACCGCGACACCGGCGAAGCCTCGCGTGCCGGTGAAGTGGAGCGCACGCGCGTCGATTATCTGGACCGCCAGGCGCTGGAAGCCGACCGCCGCCGCGAAGCGTTGGTCAACGAGCGTGCCGGGCTGGACCTGGACGCATTGGCCGAGGCGTTCGAGCAGATCGAACTGCGCCACGAAACCCAGAAAACCTCGCTGGACGGCCTGACCGAGCAGGTCGAGGCGCGCAAGCACGCGCTTGCCGGGCTGCAGGAACAGCAACGCGCCAGCCAGAGCGAGCTGGCCGAAGTGCGCAAGCAGGCGCAGGCGGCGCGTGGCCGGCTGTCGTCGCTGGAAACCTTGCAACAGGCCGCGCTTGGCCAGGAGCAGGGCGCCGCAGTGGCGTGGTTGAAGTCGCGCGGACTGGATTCGGCCGCGCGCGTGGGCGAGCGCATCAGCGTCGAGAGTGGCTGGGAAAACGCGGTCGAAGGCGCCTTGGGGCAGTTGATCGAAGGCGTGCTGGTGGAAGCGCCGGAACAATTGGTCGACGCGCTGGGCGAGTTGGGCGATGGCCGCATCGCGCTGGTGTCCAGTGCGACTGACGATGCGAGCTTCGCGCCGACCTCGCTGGCTGCCAAAGTGCAGGGGCCCATCGCGATCCGTCGGCTGCTTGCGCGTCTGCACACCGCCGAGGACCTGGACGCTGCGCGCACGCTGCAACGCAGCCTGCCCGAAGGCGATTCGGTGATCACCCGCAATGGCGAGCGGCTGGGCGAAGGCTGGGTGCGCGTCTCGCGCTCGGGCGCGGCCAAGCAGGGCGCGTTGCTGCGCGAGCGCGAGATTCAAGAGCTCCGTACGCAGATCGAAACCTTGCAGGAGCGCGAAGCCGAGCTTGAGCACCAGCTCTCCAGCTTCCGCGAACAGCTGCTGGCGGCAGAGCAGCAGCGTGAAGACGCGCAGCGCCAGCTCTACATGGCGCACCGCAGCGTTTCCGAACTGGCTGGGCAATTGCAGAGTCAGCAGGGCAAGGTCGATGCCGCGCGCACGCGCATCGAGCGCATCGAAACCGAGCTGGCGCAACTGCTGGAAACGCTCGACACCAGCCGCGAGCAGGCACGCGAGGCGCGCGCCAAACTCGAAGATGCGGTCACCTTGATGGGCGATCTGCAAGGCACGCGCGAAGCGCTGGAGAGCGAGCGCCGCCAGCTCACCGATGCACGCGATCAGGCGCGCGATGCCGCGCGCGGCGTGCGCGATGCAATGCATGCCTTGGCGCTGACGCTGGAGTCGCAGCGCACCCAGATCGCATCGCTGAGCCAGACCCTGGAACGCATGGACAGCCAGCGCGGGCAGCTCGATACGCGCCTGGAAGATCTGGTCGCCCAGCTGAGCGAAGGCGATTCGCCGGTGGAAACGCTGGAACACGAACATCAGGCCGCGTTGAGCGAACGCGTACGCACCGAGCGCGCGCTGGGCGAAGCGCGCACCCTGCTCGACAGCATCGACAGCGAGCTGCGCAGCTTCGAACAGACCCGCCAGCAGCGCGACGAACAGGCGCTGGCGCAGCGCGAGCGCATTTCCCAACGCAAGCTCGATCAACAGGCGCTGGTGCTCAACGCCGAGCAACTGGAAGCGGCGGTAGTCAAGGCCGGCTTCGTGCTGGAAGACGTCGTCAACGGGTTGCCCGAGGCGGCCAACGTGGCCGAATGGGAAGCGGCCGTTGGCCAGATCGACGCGCGCATGCGTCGCCTGGAGCCGGTGAACCTGGCCGCCATCCAGGAATACGGCGAGGCCGCACAACGCTCGGAATACCTGGACGCGCAGAACCTGGATCTCAATACCGCGCTGGAAACGCTGGAAGAGGCCATTCGCAAGATCGATCGCGAGACCCGCGGCCGCTTCAAGGACACCTTCGATCGCGTCAATTCCGGGGTGCAGTCGCTGTACCCGCGCCTGTTCGGCGGCGGCCATGCGTATCTGGAACTTACCGGCGAAGACCTGCTCGACACCGGCGTCACCATCATGGCGCGCCCGCCGGGCAAGCGCGTGTCGAGCATTTCGCTGCTGTCCGGCGGCGAGAAGGCGATGACTGCGGTGGCGCTGGTATTTGCGATCTTCCAGCTCAACCCGGCGCCGTTCTGTCTGCTCGACGAGGTGGACGCGCCGCTGGACGAGGCCAATGTCGGCCGTCTTGCCAACATGGTGCGCGAGATGAGCGAGAAGGTGCAGTTCCTGTTCGTCAGCCACAACAAGGCCACGATGGAAGCCGCGCGCCAGCTCTCCGGCGTGACCATGCGCGAGCCGGGCGTCAGCCGCCTGGTCAGCGTGGACCTGGAAGAGGCCGCACGTTTGGCGGGTGCGGCATGACGTGCCATGCTTGTTGGAATATCGACACCTGTCACTCTTATGCGGAGGCACGCTGAATGTCCGACATGGCCATGATCCGGATCGGGATCCTGATCGCTGGACTGCTGCTGGTCGCGGCCATCTTCCTGTTTGGTCGCCCGAAGAAATCGCCGCAAGGGCGCCGGGTCGACAAGGACGAGGGCCAGCCGCGCGAACGGCGCGAACCGGTGATTTCCAGCGAGTTCGGCGTGGATGATGAAACTGCGCAGCGCGCAGAAGGCGTCGAGCAGAGCGAGCTCAACCTGGAAGGGCAGGATGCGGCCGGCGTCAACGAGGTGGGCAAGCGCCCGAACCAGGATTTCGACAAGATCGTATCGTTGTTCGTGGCCGCCAAGGCAGGCCAGGTGCTGCGCGGCGAAGATGTGGTGGTGGCCGCCGAGAAGACCGGGCTGGTGTTCGGTCACATGAACGTGTTTCACCGCCTGGTGGAAGGCCACCCCGAGCGCGGACCGATCTTCAGCATGGCCAGCATCCTCAAGCCCGGCAGTTTCGACATGGCCAATATCCGCGAGATGCAGACGCCGGCGATTGCGTTCTTCCTCACGCTGCCGGCGCCGATGACCGCGTTGGATGCCTGGGAAAAAATGCTGCCCACCGTGCAGCGCATGGCCGAACTGCTGGATGGCGTGGTGTTGGACGACAGCCGCAATGCGTTGGGTCGCCAGCGTGTTGCGCATATCCGCGACGAGCTCCGCGCCTACGACCGCCAGCACCAGGCACCGCCGCTGACCAAGTCGCCGCGCTGGTGAGTTGAGATGTTGAGCCTGCAGGGCGTGTTGGCGGTGGCGTTGCTGCTGGTGCTGTGGGCGATCTTGGCGATGCCGTTATTGTGGATCTTCACCCGGATCGCCGCGCGCCTGCGCAAAAGGCCGCGCCATTCGCCCTGGCTGGTGGTGGGCTTTGCTGCCGCGATCACGCTGCTGGTCGCGCCGGTGCCAACGCCTTTCGTCAGCGTGTTCATGCCGCACGCCATCGCACTGCTGGATCGCCGCTATTACCTGCACATCCTGCAAGGCCCGCCGATGCTGCACGAGCTGCTGCTGTGGAACGCGGGCTCGATGGCGTTGACCTTCGTCATCAGCTATCTCTGGATCCGCCGTACGCTGCGCGCACCGGAGCCTGAGGCGTTGGATCGCTAGGAACTTGAAGCCCCTCTCCTGCGCGAGAGCGGTTGCGGTGAGGGTACGGGGCGAAGCCCTCGTGCAGCCGGACAACGCCCGGCTTCGCGCGCACCCTCATCCACCTTCGGGGCACCTTCTCCCCCATGAAGGAGGACAATGTCCCGAGGGGAGAAGGATTTACCGCTCAGTGCTTGGTGCTCAACGCTTGGCTTTCCCGAATGCCTCACGGAAGCGCAGCATTTCCGCTTCGGTCCCCACGCTGATGCGCACGCGCTTGGGCCAGATCGGCCAGCTGCGGCCGACGATGACGCCCTGCTTTTGCATCGAATCGGCGAACACGCTCGCATCGCGTTTGACGTCCAGCAGGAAGCAGTTGGCTTGCGAGGGCAGGCAGGTGTAGCCCTTGCCCTTGAGCCAGGCGATGGTCTCCTCGCGTACGCGGGCGTTCTCGGCGCGGCGGGTCTGCACCAGCAGCGGGTCGCGCAGGCTGGCGATGCCGGCGGCCATCGCCGGAACCGACAACGGGTTGCTGCCGAAGGCGGCAAGTTTGGTCTGCAAGCCGGGCGGGGCCAGGGCGGCACCCAGGCGCAGGCCGGCCAGGCCGTAGAGCTTGGAGAAGCTGCGCAGCACGATCAGATCCTGGCGCTGACGCACCAGATCGGCCACCGAGGGCTCGTTGCTGTAGTGGATGTACGCCTCGTCGACCACCAGCACGGCGCTGGCCGGCTTGTTGGCCAGCAACCATTCGATGTCGGCGCGCGGGGTGATGGCGCCGGTGGCGTTGCCGGGGTTGCACAGATACAGCATGCCGGCAGTCGGATCGGCCTTGGCCATCGCCTTGACGTCGTGCGCGCCATCGGCACGCAGCGGCACCTTGCGCACGGCCACGCCGCGGGCGGTGGCGCTTTCGATCAGCGGGTCGAAGCTCGGGTCGGCCACCACCAGCCCTGCACGCGCGGACGTCAACAGGCTGCCGGCCCGGTTCAGCGCGTCCCGCGAACCGGGGAACAACGACAGATGATCGTTGGGCAGCTGCAGCTCGCCGGTCATCAGGTTGTGCAGATCCTGCTCCATCTCGACCAGGTAGCGGTCCGCGCGTGCCAGCGAACGCGTGGCAGCGTCCAAGGCGGCCGGGGCAGGCCCGAGCGGATGCTCGTTGAGGTTGAGGTAGACCGTGCCGGCCGCCGCGGCCACGCCCGGCGTGGCCGGCGCCGCGGCGCGCTTGCGGGCCGCCCCGGCCGCGGGTGCCAGCCCCAGTGCGGAAACCGCCACGCCGGTGGTAGCGAGGCTGAGAAACGAACGGCGCGAGACGGGCAACGACACGGGCGAACTCCAGAGGCGGCGGGCAAAGAGGGCGCCACGCTAGCCGGTTTGTGTCTGTCTGCCTATCGGGGAATTGCCATAAAACTGGTTCGACACGCGCTTGCAGGCGTTGGAGGGCAGAGGGCAGGTGGCGCGACGGCAGCTGGCGGCGATGACCGGGCGCCTGCCGGGCTCGCTGTCGGCCCGAATGCCGATGGGTGCGGGCGCACCTGGTGCGTCTCGACGCAAACGACTTCATCCATCGCTCAATCATCACGAACGGTACCCGCGCCGCTGACCTTGGCATCGGCATCGCCCGTTAGAATGGGCGGCCCAGAGCCAGCCCTGCGATCGTATGACTGCCAGCCCGGATCCCGCTCAGCGCATCGATGCACTGCGCCGTCGCATCGAAGACGCCAACTACCGGTATCACGTGCTCGACGAGCCGCAGATGGCCGATGCCGATTACGACAAGCTGATGCGCGAGCTGGAGGCCTTGGAGCGCGCGCACCCGGAATTGGCCAGCGCCGATTCACCAACCCAGCGCGTCGGCCATCTGGCCGTCTCGCGGTTTGCCGAAGTGCGGCATGCCTTGCCGATGCTGTCGTTGGGCAATGCCTTCAGCGATGAGGAAGTGACCGAGTTCGTGCGGCGCATCAGCGAGCGGCTGGAGGTCAAGCAACCGCTGTTTTCGGCCGAACCCAAACTCGATGGCCTGGCGATCAGCCTGCGCTACGAGAATGGCGAGTTCGTGCAGGGCGCCACGCGTGGCGATGGCGCCACCGGCGAGGATGTCAGCGCCAACCTGCGCACCGTCAAGGCGATTCCGTTGCGGCTGCGTGGCGAGGGCTGGCCGCAAGTGCTGGAAGTGCGCGGCGAGGTCTACATGCCGCGCGCCGCGTTCGAAGCCTACAACGCACAGATGCGTGCGCAGGGCGGCAAGGTGCTGGCCAACCCGCGCAATGGCGCGGCCGGCTCGCTGCGGCAGCTGGATGCACGCATCACCGCGCAGCGCCCGTTGAGTTTCTTTGCATACGGCGTTGGCGAAGTGAGCGAAGGCGCACTGCCGCAGAGCCATTCGGCGATCCTGGCGCAGTTGCGCGCGTGGGGCTTTCCGGTCAGTGCGCTGGTGGAGGTGGTGCAGGGCAGCGACGGTTTGCTGGCGTATTACCAGCGCATCGGTGAGGCGCGCGACGGGCTGGCCTTCGATATCGATGGCGTGGTGTACAAGCTCGACGATCTGGCCGGGCAGCGCGAAATGGGCTTCGTCTCGCGCGCACCGCGTTGGGCGATTGCACACAAGTTCCCCGCACAGGAGCAGTCCACCACGGTGGAGGCGATCGAGATCCAGATCGGCCGCACCGGTGCGGCCACGCCGGTGGCGCGACTGAAGCCGGTGCACGTAGCCGGGGTGATCGTCACCAACGCCACGCTGCACAACGCCGACCAGATCGCGCGGCTGGATGTGCGCGTGGGCGACACCGTGATCGTGCGCCGCGCCGGCGATGTCATTCCTGAAGTGGCCGCTGTGGTGGCCGACCAGCGCCCGCCCGGTACCCAGGCCTGGCAGATGCCGACGCAATGCCCGGTGTGCGGTTCGCAGATCGTGCGCGAAGAAGGCCAGGCGGTCTGGCGCTGTTCCGGCGAATTGACCTGCCCGGCGCAGCGCAAGGAGGCGTTCCGGCATTTCGTCTCGCGGCGCGCGATGGATGTGGACGGCCTGGGCGAAAAATTCATCGAAGTGCTGGTGGATAGCGGCCTGGTGAAAGGCGTGGCCGACCTGTATCTGCTCAGCGTGGATCAGCTGCTGCAATTGCGCCTGATCAGCACCGCCGAGAGCCCGCACGCGTTTCTGCGCGAGGCGCGCGACCATCTGGCCAGCGGCGCATATGCGCAGCTGGAGGCCAGCGTGGTCGGCATCGGCGTGGACGTGGCCGGCGAGCGCGAGGTGCCGCAGACCTGGCAGGCCGATCTGCTGCGCGCAGGCTTGCCGAGCTTCGACTGGAACCGCAAGAAGATCGCCACCAAGTGGGCGGAGAATCTGATCGAGGCGATCGAGACATCGCGCGCCACCACGCTGGAGCGTTTCCTGTTTGCACTGGGCATCGAGCATGTAGGCGAAAGCACGGCCAAGGCCTTGTCGGCCTGGTTCGGCGATCTGGAATTGATCCGGCATCTGCCGTGGCCGCTGTTCAAGCGCGTGCCGGACATCGGCGGCGAAGTGGCGCGTGCGCTTGGGCACTTCTTCGATCAGGCCGGCAATCAGCAGGCCATCAATGACCTGCTGCAGCGTGGCGTGCGTATCGGCGATACGCATCCGCCTTCGCCCAAGCTGAGCGAGGCGCTGAGTTTTGCCAGCGTGCTGGAAGACATGGACATTCCCAAGGTGACGCCGGTGCGTGCGCAGCAGCTTGCCGCGGCGGTGGATTCGTTCGCTGCGTTGCGCACGGCCGGTGCCGATGCCTTGCAGCAGGCCGGCGTTCCCGCACCCGTGGTGGCCGCGTTGCTGCAATGGCTGGATCGCCCCGAAAACACTGCGCTCGCGAATGCGGCGCAGCAGGCGATGGAAACCGTGCTGGCGCGTCTGCCCCAAGCCGATGCACTGCAGGCCGGCCCGCTCGATGGCCAGACCGTGGTCATCACCGGGACCCTGGCTGCATTGACCCGCGATGCGGCCAAGCAGCGGCTCGAAGCATTGGGCGCCAAGGTTGCCGGTAGCGTGTCGAAGAAGACCGCGTTCCTGGTGGCCGGCGAAGAAGCCGGTTCCAAGCTCGACAAGGCGCAGTCGTTGGGCGTGGAGATCTGGGACGAAGCGCGTCTGCTGGCCTTCCTGGGCGAGCACGGCCAACAGCCATGAACACGGCGCAGTTGGATCTGGCCGCGCTGCAGTTGCGGGCGCGGCTCAACGCCACGATCCGCGAGTTTTTCGCCGAACGCGGCGTGCTGGAAGTGGAAACGCCGGTGCTTTCGGAGGCCGGCAATACCGAGCCGAATATCGAAAGTTTCAGCACGCGCTTCACCGGCCATGTCGATGCCGGCGCGCCGCTGCGCTGGCTGCGCACCTCGCCGGAATATCCGCTCAAGCGCCTGCTTGCCGCCGGCGTGGGCGATTGCTACGAGCTGGGGCGGGTGTTTCGCAATGGCGAAGCCGGTGGCCGTCACAACCCCGAGTTCAGCATGCTCGAATGGTATCGGGTGGGCTGGAACGATCGCAGTCTGGCGCAGGAGACCATCGAACTGGTGCGTCGCGCGCTGGCACTGGTCGGGCGCCAGGCGAGGGTGCAGGTGCTGACCTATCGCGCGCTCTTTGTGCAGACGTTGGGCATCGACCCCGTGTGCGACCCGCTCGAAAGGCTACGCGCTGGCTTGCATGACGTCGCCATCGATCCCGTGGGCCTGACCCGCGACGATTGGCTGGACCTGCTGATGACCCATCGCATCCAGCCGGGCTTTGCCAGCGACACCCTGACGGTGGTGCACGATTGGCCGGCCAGTCAATGTGCGTTGGCGAGGATCCGCCATGATGACCCGCCGGTGGCCGAGCGCTTCGAGCTGTATCTGGGCAGTTTCGAGGTGGCCAATGGCTATCACGAACTGAACGATGTGCAGGAGCAGCGTGCGCGGTTTGAGCGCGACAACGCCGTGCGTGCGGCACGTGGATTGCCGCAGCTGCCACTGGACGAGCGCCTGCTGGCGGTGTTGTCGCAGTTGCCCGACTGCGCCGGTGTGGCGGTGGGCGTGGATCGCCTGTTGATGGCCTTGCGCGACACCACGCAGATTGCCGACGTGCTGGCGTTCGACTTCGCCCACGCCTGATTCATCTGGCTGTCATCGGCGCCGTATTGCTATCTTCACATCGATGATGCTCTCATCTTCACGTCCACGGGGGCGCGGCGAAGATCGTTCGGGGTGAGGATTGTCGGCATGAAGTGGCTGGTCAGCTTATGCGGTTTGTGGTGCTTGCCGCTGCTGCTGCTCGCCGATGCGCGCGCGTCCGACCGCGCAGCCGGCGTGGTGCGCTGCGAGTCCAAGGACCTGGCGCGCGTGCACTGCGCGATGGAGACCGCCCAAGGCGTGCAACTGGTCCGCCAGCTCTCCGAAACCAGCTGCATCCGCGGTAGCGAATGGGATGTCGAACGCGATGGCGTGTGGGTCGAACAAGGCTGCCGCGCCGAATTCGCCGCAACCCGTGCGCAGACCGCAACCGTGATGCGCCGCGTGGTGCGCTGCGATTCCAATGGCGGCACCGTGGCATGCCCGGTAGTGCTGCGTGGCGCGCCGGTGCGGCTGCTGCGGCAACGCTCGATGTGGCCGTGCAAGGAAGGGCGCACCTGGGGCGTTCGCCGTAACGAAATCTGGGTCTCGCGTGGATGCGATGGCGAATTCGAGGTGGGCGCGGAAGACGGCTCTGGCTTCGTCGCGGTGCCGCGCATGGTCACCTGCGAATCGAAGAAAAGCGCGCGGCGCACCTGCGGCGTGTCGGTGGAACGCGCGGTGCGCCTGGGCCGGCAGATGTCCAAGACGCCATGCGTGGAAGGCCAGACCTGGGGCTGGAGCCGCGATGGGGTGTGGGTGAACGACGGCTGCCGCGCCGAGTTCATCGTCGACTGAGAGCAGCACGACATCGCGCGCGGTCGTCCGGTTGGCAGGGGCGACGCGCAGCAAGCGCCGGTGTACCCGTGGTACGAGCACCGGCCGCGCCCGCCTGCCGGCTGTACAGTGGTGTTGTTCGCCGCGCCAAGACCGCGCGTTCGTGCAACAGCGCAGGCGCTGCGCGCGCCTTACAATGGACGCATGAACGACAGCGCCCATATCGATTACGCCCGCTACGACCACATCCGGCCACTGTTGTGGACCGGCGATGCCCTTGAACTGCTCGACCAACGCAAGCTGCCCTTCGAGGTGGCGCATGTGCGTTGCGACAGCAGCGATGCGGTGGCCGAGGCGATCCATTCGCTGGCCGTGCGCGGTGCGCCGGCGATCGGCATTGCGGCAGGTTGGGGCGTGGTGCTGGCCGCGCGCGACATCGCTGCCGACGACGGCAGCGCTGCGCTGCAGAAGCTCGAACCGGCGCTGCTGCGGCTCAACGCGGCGCGTCCGACTGCCGTCAACCTGGCCTGGGCACTGATGCGCATGCGCCGGGTGCTGGGCGCGGCCGGCGCCGACTGGCGCGAGGTGCTCGCGCGCGAGGCGCAGGCCATCGCCGATGAAGACTTGGCCGCCAACCGCCACATGGGCGCGCTTGGCGCCGCGCTGATCGCCCCAGGCAGCGGCGTGCTCACCCATTGCAACACGGGCTCGCTGGCCACCGCCGGATTCGGCACCGCACTGGGCGTGATCCGCGCCGGCATGGCGCAACAGCGCATTGCCAAGGTGTTCGCCGGCGAGACCCGGCCGTGGCTGCAGGGCGCCCGCCTGACCGTGTGGGAGCTGCAGCAGGACGGTATCGACGCCACCCTGATCGCCGATTCGGCGGCCTCGCATCTGATGAAATCCGGGCTGGTGCAATGGGTGATCGTCGGCGCCGATCGGATCTGCGCCAATGGCGATACCGCCAACAAGATCGGCACCTACCAGCTGGCCATCGCCGCGCGCCACCATGGCGTGAAGTTCATGGTGGTGGCGCCTTCGTCCACGGTGGATATGGCAACGGCCAGCGGGGACCAGATCGAGATCGAGCAACGCGATCCTGGCGAGCTGTTCGGCGTGGGCGGGGTCAGGACGGTGGCCGACGGCATCCATGCCTGGAACCCGGTCTTCGACGTCACTCCGGGCGAGCTGATCGACGCAATCGTCACCGAACGTGGCGTGATCGCGCAGCCGGACCTGGCGCGGATGCAGGCCGCCTTCGGCAGCTGAGCCCGGGGCCGGCCGCCCGGCTGCCAACACCGCCAAAACTCCCTGCAAGTGCTTGTTTCTGGC
This sequence comes from Xanthomonas phaseoli pv. dieffenbachiae, assembly GCF_008639345.1. Taxonomy (NCBI): domain Bacteria; kingdom Pseudomonadati; phylum Pseudomonadota; class Gammaproteobacteria; order Lysobacterales; family Lysobacteraceae; genus Xanthomonas; species Xanthomonas phaseoli. Next base: position 1,729,252 of record NZ_CP041380.1, read on the forward strand.
TGGTAAAGCGGAGGCGTCGGGAGGCCCTGCCGTGGTACAATCCGGCGCTTGAATCGATCGGCGGGAGCGTGGGGTCGGCAGCCTGATGCAAGGGCGCTCCCGACGCGGCTTTCCGGCTCGCCCGCCACCTCACATACGGAACCCGAATGGCAGAAACCGCCAAGGAAATCATCCAGGTCAACCTGGAAGACGAGATGCGCAAGAGCTATCTCGATTACGCGATGAGCGTGATCGTGGGCCGCGCACTCCCCGATGCCCGTGATGGCCTCAAGCCTGTGCACCGGCGCGTGCTATACGCGATGCACGAGCTGGGCGCCCACAGCAACAAGGCCTACTTCAAGTCGGCGCGTATCGTCGGCGACGTCATCGGTAAATACCATCCGCACGGCGACCAGTCGGTGTACGACACGCTGGTGCGCATGGCGCAGCCGTTCTCGCTGCGCTACATGATGGTGGACGGCCAGGGTAACTTCGGTTCGGTCGACGGCGACTCTGCTGCGGCAATGCGTTACACCGAGTCGCGCATGTCGCGGCTGGCGCATGAGCTGATGGCCGACATCGATAAGGAAACCGTCGATTTCCAGCCCAATTACGACGAAAAGGAACAGGAGCCGACGGTCATGCCGACCCGGTTCCCGAGCCTGCTGGTCAATGGCTCGGCCGGTATCGCGGTGGGCATGGCCACCAATATCCCGCCGCATAACCTGACCGAAGCGATCAATGCCTGCATCGCGCTGATCGACACGCCCGAGCTGGACGTCGAAGGCCTGATGGAATACATCCCGGGCCCGGACTTCCCCACCGCCGGCATCATCAACGGCACCGCCGGCATCGCCGCCGGCTATCGCACCGGCCGTGGCCGCGTGCGCATCCGCGCCAAGGCCGATGTGGAAGTGGCCGACAACGGCCGCGAGGCGATCGTCGTTACCGAGATCCCGTACCAGGTCAACAAGGCGCGGCTGATCGAGAAGATCGCCGAGCTGGTCAAGGAAAAGAAGCTCGAAGGCATCAGCGAGCTGCGCGATGAGTCCGACAAGGACGGCATGCGCATCTACATCGAAGTCAAGCGCGGCGAATCGGCCGAGGTTGTGCTCAACAACCTGTACCAGCAGACCCAGATGGAGGCCGTGTTCGGCATCAACATGGTGGCGCTGATCGACGGCCGCCCGCAGTTGATGAACCTCAAGCAGATGCTGGAGGCGTTCATCCGCCACCGCCGCGAGGTGGTCACCCGTCGCACCATTTTCGAACTGCGCAAGGCGCGTGCGCGTGCGCACGTGCTGGAAGGCCTGACCGTAGCGTTGGCCAACATCGATGAAATGATCGAGTTGATCAAGACCTCGGCCAATCCGCAGGAAGCGCGCGAGCGCATGCTGGCCAAGACCTGGCAACCGGGCCTGGTGGGTGCGCTGCTGGGCGCGGCCGGTGCCGAAGCCTCCAAGCCGGAAGATCTGCCGCCGGGTGTGGGCCTGATCCAGGGCTTCTACCAGCTCAGCGAAGTGCAGGCCTCGCAGATCCTGGAAATGCGTCTGCATCGCCTGACCGGGTTGGAACAGGAAAAGCTGACCGACGAGTACAAGCAATTGCTCGGCGTCATCGAAGGCCTGATCCGCATCCTGGAAAACCCGGACGTGCTGCTGCAGGTGATCCGCGACGAGCTGATCAATATCCGCGAAGAATACGGCGACGAACGCCGCACCGAGATCCGTCACAGCGAAGAAGACCTGGACATCCTCGATCTGATCGCGCCGGAAGATGTGGTGGTGACGTTGTCGCACGCCGGCTATGCCAAGCGCCAGCCGGTGAGCGCGTATCGCGCGCAGCGCCGTGGTGGCCGTGGTCGCTCTGCCGCAGCGACCAAGGAAGAAGATTTCATCGACCAGCTGTGGCTGGTCAACACGCACGACACGCTGCTGACCTTCACCAGCAGCGGCAAGGTGTTCTGGCTGCCGGTGCACCAGTTGCCGGAAGCCGGCTCCAATGCGCGAGGCCGCCCGATCATCAACTGGATTCCGCTGGAAGCCGGCGAGCGTGTGCAGGCGGTGCTGCCGGTGCGCGAATACGCCGACAACCGCTACGTGTTCTTCGCCACGCGCAACGGCACGGTCAAGAAGACGCCGTTGAGCGAATTCGCCTTCCGTCTGGCGCGCGGCAAGATCGCCATCAATTTGGACGAGGGCGATGCGCTGGTCGGCGTGGCCTTGACCGATGGCGACCGCGACGTGTTGCTGTTCGCCTCCAACGGCAAGACCGTGCGCTTTGGCGAATCCACCGTGCGTTCGATGGGCCGTACCGCCACCGGTGTGCGCGGTATCCGTCTGACCAAGGGCGAGGAAGTGGTCAGCCTGATCGTGGCCGAGCGTGCCGGCGGCGTGGAAGAAGAGATCGAAGGCGAGGAGGTCGATGACGTGGTGGAAGCCGCCGATGCCGGCGAGTCTGCGGTGATCGAGGTCGCCGACGACGGCAACGTGGCCTACATCCTGACGGCCACCGAGAACGGCTACGGCAAGCGCACTCCGCTGACCGAATACCCCCGCAAGGGGCGTGGCACCCAGGGCGTGATCGGCATCCAGACCACCGAGCGCAACGGCAAGCTGGTGCGTGCGGTGCTGCTGGGCGCTACCGATGAAGTGCTGTTGATTTCCGATGGCGGCACGCTGGTGCGGACACGTGGTTCGGAGATCTCGCGCGTGGGCCGTAACACGCAGGGCGTCACGCTGATCCGCTTGTCCAAGGGCGAAAAGTTGCAGGCGGTGGAACGCCTGGATGCGTCGCTGGATGAAGTGGATGAGGTGGTGGACGAAGCAAGCGCAAGCGTGAGCGACGCGCCGCCAGCCGACGCGTGATCGCATTGCCGCTGCCATGCAGTTGACCAGAAACGCCGGTGAAAACCGGCGTTTTTTTATGCGCGACGTTTTTGGGGCGCCACGCTTTATGGCGTGCGCTGACATCTGCAACGCAGTGTCTTCATGCGTTCGCCGCAAAGATCGCAGCTCTTTCACTGGCACGGGTCGAAGGTTGCGGGTGGTGCGGCGGCGTTGCGTCGCCGCTGGTTCGAAGAGGAACAACTGGTGACGATTCTGGATCGTCCTTCCGGTCGCGGCCATTGGGCGCTGGCGACCTTGGGAGGCGTGATTGCATTACTGGGCGCGGTACTGCTTGCCGGTGGCGTGTGGCTGGCTGCGTTAGGGGGCTCCTGGTACTACGCACCGGCCGGTGCGGCGATGCTCGTTGCCGGCGCGCTGCTGTTTCGTGGCCGCAATGCGGGCGCCTGGTGGTTTGCCGGCGTAGTGGCGGTTTCGTTGCTTTGGACGTGGTGGGAATCGGGCAGCGATTACTGGCGCTGGGTGCCGCGTCTGGGCCTGATCGTGGGTCTGGCATTGGTGCTCGCGCTGCTGCTGCCGAAACTGCAGCGCCCCGTGTCGCGCACCGTATCGCGCAGCCTGGCCGGTGCGCTGGCGGTGGTATTTGTGGTGGCGTTTGCATTGGCGTTCCTGCCGCATGGCGTGATGGAAGCCGATGGCGCGCTGGCGCATGCCGCAGGCGTGCTCGGTGGCCTGGTCACCCGCGACACATCCGCCCCGGTCGCGGCGTCCGGCGCACAGCCGGCCAACGCACCTGCCGATGGCGATTGGGCCGCGTACGGACGCAGCCAGGCCGGCCAGCGCTATTCGCCGTTGCAGCAGATCAATCGCGACAACGTAGCGCAGCTGCAGCAAGCCTGGCTTTTCCACACCGGCGATCTGCCCACCAAGCGCTGGGGTGCGGAAACCACGCCGCTGAAGGTGGGCGACAGCCTGTACCTGTGTACTGCACGCAACCAGGTGATTGCGCTGGACGCCGCCAGCGGCAAGCAGCGCTGGCGCTACGACCCCAAGGTCAAGGACGAAGCGATTCCGTACACGGCGGCATGCCGAGGGGTCTCGTATTACGAAGTGCCGGCGGCTGCCAACGCTGCGGATGCTGAAACAGCTGCAACGTCATCGGCGCAGCTATGCGGCACGCGCGTGATCGAAGGTACGCTCGACGGGCGCTTGATCGCGCTGGATGCACGCAGCGGCACGCCGTGCCCGGATTTCGGCAGCAACGGTCAGGTCGATATCACTGTCGGTATGGGCGAGACGCCGCCGGGCTATGTGTCGATCAATTCGCCGCCGGCCATCGTGCGCGGCGTGGTGGTCACCGGGCATCAGGTGCTGGACGGGCAGAAGCGTTACGAGCCTTCCGGTGTGATCGAAGGCTTCGATGCGGTGACCGGCAAGTTGCGCTGGGCCTGGGATATGACCCATCCGGAATGGAACGGCGCACCGCCGCCGGGGCAGAGCTGGACGCGCGGCACACCCAATATGTGGACCACCGCCGCAGCCGATGAGCAGTTGGGTTATGTCTATCTGCCGATGGGCAATTCCACCGCCGATTACTGGAGCAGCTCGCGCACGCCGCAGGAGAACCGTTACGCGACCTCGCTGGTGGCGCTGGATGTCGCCACCGGCAAGCCGGTATGGAATTTCCAGACCACCCACATCGATGCATGGGATTACGACCTGGGCTCGCAACCGAGCCTGATCGACTTCCCCAGGGACGGCGTCAGCGTGCCGGCGGTGCTGTTGCCGAGCAAGCAGGGCGAGCTGTACGTCCTGGATCGGCGCACCGGCAAGCCGCTGGTGGGCGTGGAAGAGCGAGCGGTGCCAGGCGGTGGCGTGGAGCCGCAGATGCGTGCCAAGACGCAGCCGTTCTCGCTGTATCACACGCTGCGCAAGCCGGATCTGACCGAGCGCGACATGTGGGGCATGACCCCGATCGATCAGTTGGTGTGCCGTATCCAGTTCCGCACCGCCAGCTACAAGGGCATCTATACGCCGCCGGAAGCGGACCGGCATTCGATCGAGTACCCCGGCTACAACGGCGGCTCGGATTGGGGCAGCGTGGCAGTGGACCCGCGGCGCGGCGTGATCGTGGCCAACTACAACGACATGCCCAACTACAACCTGCTGGTGCCGCGCGCCAAGGCCGACAAGCTGGGTTGGGCACCGCGCGATGAGGTGCGTGGCGATGCGGGCGGTGCAGAAGGCGCAGGCGACCCGCAGTCCGGCACGCCCTATGCGGTCAACGTCAATGCCGGCTGGCGTCTGCCGTTCACCAAGCTGTTGTGCAAGGAACCGCCGTACGGCGGCATCCGCGCCATCGATCTGGCCAGCGGCAAGACGCTGTGGGACCGCCCCTTCGGCAGTGCGCGCGGCAACGGCCCGTTCGGCATCCGTTCCGGCCTGCCGATCGAAATCGGGACACCGAACAATGGTGGCGCGGTGGTGACGGCAAGCGGTTTGATCTTCATTGCCGCAGCCACCGACGACCTGATCCGCGCGATCGATCTGGCTACCGGCAAGGAGCTGTGGCACGCCAAGTTGCCGGCCGGCGGCCAGGCCAACCCGATGGTGTACGAATACGGTGGCCGCGAGTATCTGGTCATCATGGCCGGCGGGCACCACTTCATGGAGACCCCGGCAGGCGATGCATTGATCGCCTACGCGTTACCGCAGAAAGCGCAATGATGATGTCGGAGGTGAGCGGGATCGGCTGTTAAAGACAGGCGCGTACGCAGACGCCATGCCACGTGGTTGGTATCCAGAGTCGGAGTGTGCAATGCAAGCAGACATGCTGATTTCGCCCGCGCGTCGTCCGCCGGCAGCTAACGAGGGATCGCACCATTCGTCAGTGACTCAGGACCGTTGAAGCACGAAAAAGCGCACCGCAAGCGGTGCGCTTTTTTCTTGAAGCACATCTGGCAAGCGCTCAGCTATCTCGGCAAGACAATGCTGATCTGCCCAGTGCTTGCCCACATGATGCATCAGGCCGCACGCTTTCCCGATTCCCGATTCCCGATTCCCGATTCCCGATTCCCGATTCCCGATTCCCGAATCTCGAATCTCGAATCCCGAATCCCGAATCCCGAATCCCGAATCCCGAATCCCGAATCATCCAACGTTCGCCGCCACCTCATCATCCTGCACCGCATCGCGCACATCCTGCGCCAGCGTCGCCTTGACGATGATGGAGCGAATCGCGTCGGTGGCCTCGGACAGCGGCACATCGTTGCTCAGGCGCTGGAAGGTATCGCGGCTGTTGTAGCCGGAGCCATCCTTCAGGTAATGCTCGTACATCGACAGCAGATCCTGGCAGGCGGTGATCAGCGCAGCGACATTGCCACGCACCAGTGCATGGCCAACCTGATCGAAGCTGTGCAGGCAATCGGCAAGCCAGTGCAGGTCGTAGCGCGCGGTGGCAGGCTCGGGTGCATTGTGGCCGCGGCTGTAGGCGCTGTAGCGACGCAGGCTGCGTGCCACGCGCGCCACATGCGCGAACAGCGTGCCGATCTCGCTGGCGATATCCAGCCGCTGCACCAGCACCATGGGAATCACCTGGCCGGCCGCGGCTGCCTGCTGTTCGGAGGCGTTCTGCTCATGCTGGTCCAGCGATTGCTTGAGCACGGCATAACTGCGCTGCAGCGATTCCAGTTCCAGCGTGGTGGCCGCCGCACGCGCCTTCAGTTGCGACAGCGCCGCCTGGTAGCGGCCAAGGCTGTCCTGCGTGCTGGCAAGCTCGCCGGATTCGGCACGCAGCTGGCGGCCACGCACGAACGCCAGCCCGGTAGCGATCAGCGCCCAGAGTGCGAAGGCAGGCACCAGGTAGATCAGGATGCCCATGGGGATTCCTCGAAACGTTGCATATCTTGTCGGCCTGCAACGCGCAGACTTGAGGCTGATCCTTGGTGCAAGCCCTGATCCGCGACATCGAGCTCAGACGCCGCAACTGCCTGCTCGCCGGCGCACACGATCTGAAGCGGGAAGTGGTAGCCGGCAGAGGCCCGACAGCGGGCGCCTGCGGGTGGCAACTGCACGAAGCGAGTTTCGGGCGGGGCAGCCCTGCTGCTGCAGCGGTGCTGCCAAGCGTGACGCCGTTGGGCTGGATCAGCCCAGAATCCCCGGCAAATCCAGCCCTTTTTCCTTTGCGCAATCGGTTGCAATGGCGTAACCGGCATCGGCGTGGCGCATCACGCCGGTGGCCGGGTCGTTCCAGAGCACGCGTTCGATGCGCTTGTCGGCGGCCTCGCTGCCGTCGCAGACGATGACCATGCCGGCGTGCTGCGAAAAGCCCATGCCGACGCCGCCGCCGTGGTGCAGCGACACCCAGGTGGCGCCGCTGGCGGTGTTGAGCAGGGCATTGAGCAGCGGCCAGTCGGAGACCGCGTCCGAGCCGTCGGCCATCGCTTCGGTTTCGCGATTGGGCGAGGCCACGCTGCCCGAATCCAGATGGTCGCGGCCGATCACCACCGGCGCCTTCAGCTCGCCGCTGCGCACCATGGCGTTGAAGGCCAGGCCCAGCCGGTGGCGATCGCCCAGGCCCACCCAGCAGATGCGCGCAGGCAGGCCCTGGAAGGCGATCTTTTCGGCTGCCATGTCGAGCCAGCGATGCAGGTGCGCATCGTCGGGTATGAGCTCCTTGACCTTGGCGTCGGTCTTGGCGATGTCGTCCGGGTCGCCGCTGAGCGCGACCCAGCGGAACGGGCCGATGCCGCGACAGAACAGCGGGCGGATGTAGGCGGGCACGAAGCCAGGGAAATCGAATGCGTTGTCGATGCCGGCCTCCAGCGCCATCTGGCGCAGGTTGTTGCCGTAATCCACGGTGGGCACGCCCAGTGCGTGGAAGGTGAGCATGGCGCGGATGTGGTTGGCCATCGACTCGCGCGCCGCCGCTTCCACTTCCTTGGGCGCACTTACGCGCTTTGCGTCCCAGTCTTCCACGCTCCAGCCCTGCGGCAGGTAGCCGTTGACCGGGTCGTGTGCGGAGGTCTGGTCGGTCAACAGATCCGGCTTGATCCCGCGCAGCAGCAGTTCGTCCAGCACGTCGGCAACATTGCCGAGCAGGCCGACCGACAGCGGCTTCTTCGCGGTGCACGACTCCTCGATCAGGCGCAGCGCCTCGTCCAGTGAGTCGGTCCACGTATCCAGATACCCGGTGCGCAGGCGCATGTCGATGCTGGAGCGGCGGCATTCCACTGCCAGGCAGGAGGCGCCGGCCATTACCGCCGCCAGCGGTTGCGCGCCGCCCATGCCGCCGAGACCGCCGGTGAACAGCCACTTGCCGGCCAGGTTGCCGGCGTAGTGCTGGCGGCCCATTTCCACGAAGGTTTCGTAGGTGCCCTGCACGATGCCTTGCGCGCCGATGTAGATCCAGCTGCCGGCGGTCATCTGGCCGTACATGGCCAGGCCCTTTTGATCGAGTTCGTTGAAGTGGTCCCAGTTGGCCCAGCGCGGCACCAGGTTGGAATTGGCGATCAGCACGCGCGGCGCATCGGCATGGGTGCGGAACACGCCCACCGGTTTGCCGGACTGCACCAGCAAGGTCTGGTCCTCGTCCAGACGCGTGAGCGCAGCAACGATGGCGTCGAAGGATTCCCAGTCGCGCGCGGCGCGGCCGATGCCGCCGTAGACCACCAGTTCCTGCGGGCGCTCGGCCACGTCCGGGTCCAGGTTGTTCAGCAGCATGCGCAGCGGCGCTTCGGTCAGCCAGCTCTTGGCGGTGAGCGTGGTGCCGGTGGCGGCGCGGATGACGCGGGTTGCATCGTGACGGGTCATGCCAGGTTCCTTGCAATCAACGGTTGGCCGCAGGTGGCGCGGTGTCGGAAGAGGGCGCATTGGCGAAGTGCAGGCAGGCCTGCAGCACGTGGCGCAGGACTGCGCGCAGCACCACGGCGTGTACCGGCTGCCACGGCGTTGGCCAGTTTTCGGGAGTCAGGCTGTCCGGCTCGCGCATGTAGCCGCGGCAGGCCAGTTCCATCTGCAAGGTGTGCACGCCCTGCTCGGGCTGCGCGTAGTGGCGGGTGATCCAGCCGCCCTTGAAGCGCCCGTTGCGCACCGTGCTGGAGCCGCTGCTGCGGCACAGGCTTTCCACCGCATCGACCAGGCGCCGGTCGCAGCTGCGGTCCTCGTTGCTGCCGATGTTGAATTGCGGCAATTCGCCATCGAACAGATGCGGGATGAACGAGCGGATCGAATGCGCGTCGTAGACCACGATCTTGGCGTGCTGCGCGCGCAGGCGCGCAATTTCCTCGGCAAGCGCGGCGTGGTAGGGGTCGAACCAGCGCGTGCGACGCAACGCGATCTGCGCCTGATCCGGTGCCGCGCCATCGGCATACAGCGGCTGGTTGTCGAAGGTGGTGAGCGGGCACAGGCCGGTGGTGTTCTGGCCCGGATACAGTGAAGCCCCGCTCGGGTCGCGATTGACGTCGATGACCGAGCGCGAGATGGCAGTCCGCAGCGTGGTGGCGCCCAGCGATTGTGCGAAGTCGTAAAGCTGGTGTACCCACCAATCGGTATCGCGGCGCGCCAGCCACGGCGACACGAACTGGTCGGCCACGTCCTCCGGTAACTCGGTGCCGGTATGCGGAAAACTGATGATCAACGGCGCGTCGCCGCGGTGCAGTTCCAGCCAGTCTGGCAGGGCGCTCATCGCTGCGCTCCCTGCAAACGTGCTGCGAGCGTGCGGCATGCGTTGCGCCGCTGTGCATTGCGGATGCGTCGCGTGCGCGCTGCCGCGTCACCGTTGGTGTGTGTGTTCGAAAAGATCGCCAAAGACTGCAGCTGCGGCCGCGACGATGCAGCGATTGATTCGATGCAGAAGCGCTGCCGGCTCATACGTCCTGCTCCACACCCGGCAATGGGATCGCCACCGCCTGCGCCAACGCGCCCGAGCGCACCAATGCGCTGGCAGCCAGCATATCCGGATGAAAATAGCGGTCGTCCTGCAGTGTCGGCACCTGCGCGCGCAACAGGGCACGCGCCGCTTCCAGCGCGGTGCTGGAGCGCAGCGGCGCATGGAAGTCGCAGCCCTGCACGGCGGCCAGCAGCTCGATGCCGATTACGTGTGCGGCGTTCTCGGCCATCGCCAGCAAGCGACGCGCACCGTGCGCCGCCATCGACACGTGATCTTCCTGATTGGCCGAGGTCGGAATCGAATCCACGCTGGCTGGATATGCGCGCTGCTTGTTTTCCGATACCAGCGCGGCAGCGGTCACCTGCGGAATCATGAAGCCGGAGTTCAAGCCCGGGCGCGGGGTGAGAAAGGCGGGCAGGCCGGACAGTGCGGGGTCGACCAGCATCGCGGTGCGGCGTTCGCTGATCGAGCCGATTTCGCACACCGCCAGCGCCAGCATGTCCGCGGCAAAGGCCACCGGCTCGGCGTGGAAGTTGCCGCCAGACAGCGCTTCGCCGGTATCGCTGAAGACCAGCGGGTTATCGGACACGCCATTGGCTTCGATCTCCAGGGTGCGCGCGGCCTGACGCATCACATCCAGCGCCGCGCCCATCACCTGCGGCTGGCAGCGCAGGCAGTACGGGTCCTGCACGCGCACATCGCCCAGCCGATGCGATTCGCGAATGGCCGAATCGGCCATCAGGGCGCGCAACGCCGCCGCAGTGGCGATCTGCCCGGGTTGCCCGCGCAGCGCGTGGATGCGCGCATCGAAGGGCGTGTCCGAGCCCTTGGCCGCTTCCACCGACAACGCACCGGTGACCAGCGCGGCTTGGAGGACGGTTTCGATTTCGAACAGACCGGCCAGGGCGCAGGCGGTGGAAAACTGGGTGCCGTTGAGCAGGGCCAAGCCTTCCTTTGCGCCCAGCACGCGCGGCTGCAGCTGCGCGCGTGCAAGCGCGTCGGCAGCAGGCAGGCGCTGCGCGCCGACGAAGGCTTCGCCAACGCCGATCATCACCGCGGCCAGATGCGACAGCGGTGCCAGATCGCCGGACGCGCCTACCGAGCCCTGGCACGGCACCACCGGCGTGATGCCGGCGCGCAGCATCGCTTCCAGCAACGCCAGCGTGTCCGGCTGCACGCCGGACGCACCCTGGGCCAGGCTGGTGAGCTTGAGTGCCATCATCAGCCGCACCACCGGCACCGGCGTGGGCTCGCCGATGCCAGCGGCGTGCGAGAGCACGATATTGCGCTGCAGGGTCTGCAGATCCTCGCGCTCGATACGCACGCTGGCCAGCTTGCCGAAGCCGGTGTTGACGCCATACACCGGCTCGCCACGCGCGACGATGGCTTCCACCGTTTGCGCACTGCGCAACACCGCAGCAGCGCATGCATCGTCCAACGCGACGTCGGCACCGCGGTACAGCGCACGCCATTGCGCCAGCGTGACCTGGCCGGGTTGCAAGACAACAGAAACACTCATGACGACTCCGGATTCAGCACAGATGCCCGCGCCAGACGCGGGCATGAAGAGGATTGAAGCCCATGCGGTAGACCAGATCGGCCGGCGCATCGATGTTCCAGATCGCCAGGTCGCAGTCCATGCCGGCGCGCAACTGGCCCAGGCGCTCGCTACGCCCGAGCGCACGCGCCGCCTGGCGGGTAAACCCGGCGATGCATTCGTCCACGGTCATGCGGAACAACGTCGCCGCCATGTTCATCGCCAGCAGCGGGCTGGTCAGTGGCGAGGTGCCCGGATTGCAGTCGGTGGCCAGCGCCAGCGGCACGCCGGCCGTGCGCAGCGCGGCAATCGGCGGCAGCTGGGTATCGCGGGTGAAGTAGAACGCGCCTGGCAACAGTACTGCCACCGTGCCGGCAGCGGCCATCGCCGCAACGCCGGCCGGGTCCAGGTACTCGATGTGGTCGGCCGACAACGCGCCGTAGCGTGCGGCCAGTTCCGCGCCATGCTGGTTGCTCAATTGTTCGGCGTGGATCTTGATGCGCAAGCCATGCGCTTGCGCCGCAATGAAGACCTGTTCGGCCTGCGACTGCGAGAACGCCAGATGCTCGCAGAACACGTCCACCGCCTCGGCGAGCCCTTGCGCGGCGATCGCCGGAATCATCTGCGTGCAGACCTGGTCGATGTAGTGCTGCGCCTGCCCGCCAGGCGGCACGGCATGCGCGCCCAGGAAGGTCGGCACCACTTCCACCTTGCGCAGCGCGGCGAGTTGGCGTGCCACGCGCAGCTGCTTGATTTCATCGTCCAGCGTGAGCCCGTAGCCGGATTTGATTTCCAGCGTGGTCACGCCTTCGGCGAGCAGCGCATCCAGGCGCGGCAGGCTGGCGGCCAGGAGTGCCGCATCATCGGCGGCGCGGGTGGCGCGCACCGTTGCCACGATGCCGCCGCCGGCTGCGGCGATGTCGGCATAGCTGGCGCCGCGCAGGCGTTGCTCGAACTCATTGGCGCGATTGCCGGCGTACACCAGGTGCGTGTGGCAATCGATCAGGCCGGGGCTGATCCAGCGGCGCTGGCAGTCGTGCGCACTGTCGGGCTGCAGCGCTGGCGCCTGTGCGGCCGCGCCGGCGTAGACGATATGGCCGTGCCGGCAGGCGACGATGCCATCGTCCACGATGCCCAGGCCGCCATCGGCCGCATCCAGGGTCATCAGTTGCGCGTTGTGCCACAAAACGTCGCAATGCATGGCGCAGGCTCGTGGTGTCTGATATGTATATACAATAAATTCGGCGATCGAGGGTGTCCAGTGGCAGACCAACAGGCGCAGGTGTTCTGGGCAGCCCGGGCCTTGTTGCCCGACGGCTGGGCGAGCGGCGTGCGGATCACGCTGTCACAGGGCCGCATCGGCGAGGTGCATGTCGATGCGCCTGCCGCCCCTGCCGACACGCGTTGCGATGTAGTGCTGCCTGGCCTGGGCAACCTGCATAGCCATGCCTTCCAGCGCGGCATGGCGGGGCTGACCGAAGTCGGCGGGCGCAGCGGCGACAGCTTCTGGAGCTGGCGCGAGCTGATGTACCGCTTCGTCGACCGGCTCGACCCGGACAGCCTGCAGGCGATCGCCGAGCAGGCCTATGCGGAGATGCTCGAAAGCGGCTTCACCCGGGTCGGCGAATTCCATTACCTGCATCACGCGGCGAGCGGTGCGCCGTATGCGCAGGCCGGCGAAATGTCCGAGCGCATTGCCGCCGCTGCCGCCAACACCGGCATCGGGCTCAGCCTGTTGCCGGTGTTCTATGCGCACTCGGATTTCGGTGGTGCTGCCCCCAGCCCGGCGCAGCGCCGTCTGATTCACGACATCGACGGCTTCGCGCGCTTGCTGGACCACTGCAGACACAGCCTGAAAGCGCTGCCGGACGCGGTGCTCGGGCTGGCGCCACACAGCCTGCGCGCGGTGACTCCGCAGCAACTGGCAGCGCTGGTGCCGCTTACCGATGGCCCCATCCATCTGCATATCGCCGAGCAACAGCGCGAAGTGGACGCCTGCCTGGCCTGGTCCAAGCAGCGCCCGGTGCAGTGGCTGCTGGCCAACGCGCCGGTGGATGCGCGCTGGTGCCTGGTGCACGCCACGCATGTGGATGCACACGAACTGGATGCGATTGTCGCCAGCGGCGCGGTGGTGTGTCTATGCCCGATCACCGAGGCGAACCTGGGCGATGGCGTGTTCCCGATGCAGGCCTTTGCTGCTGCGGGCGGGCGGTTTGGCGTGGGCTCGGATTCGAATGTGCTGATCGATGCAGCCGAAGAACTGCGCCTGCTCGAATACGGCCAGCGCCTGACGCTGCGGGCGCGCAATGTCTTGGCGCAGGGGCCTGTGTCGAGCGGGCGCTGGCTCTACGACCAGGCCGGCCTGGGTGCCGCGCAGGCGCTGGGCCTTGCACAGACCGGCATCCGTGCCGGCGCAGCGGCCGATCTGATCGAATTGGACACCGCGCATCCGGCGCTGCAGGCGCGCAGCGACGACGCATGGCTGGACAGCTGGCTGTTTGCCGCGCGCGGCAACGCGGTGCGCAATGTCTGGCGCGGCGGGCGCTGGGTGGTGCGCAACGGGCAACATGTCGACCGCGCCCGTATCGCCACACGGTTTGCCGCGGTGTTGCGCAGCCTGCTGGGCCAGTGACATTGGCCGTCGCACGGCGGCAAGAGCGGTCAGGTGGATGCCCAGCGGCGCGCCGGAGTCGTGGTGTACGCTTCACACCCGCCGGTTACCGGCCCCGGCCGCAACTGCCAGTGGCTGCGCCTGAACCGCGCCAAGCGGGTGCGCGCGCGCAGCCTCGCTCCTGGAGCCGGCGCAGACGCAGCTGCGTCGCCACAGCAGGTGCACGCAGTGCCCTTGTCCATGCGGCGTGCATGGTGCATGCCGCAACGTGCAGCTGGCGCACGCTGCCGACCCTGCGGCATGCCGATTGAATCGCCGCTCTTTCCGGAGACCCGTGCTTTGACCGCCACCACCACCATCGTGCCTGGCACCTTGCATCAGCGCATCCGCCAGGATCTGGAACAACGCATCCATAGCGGCGACTGGCCGCCCGGGCACCGCGTGCCGCCCGAGCACGAGTTGATGGCGCAATACGGCTGTTCGCGCATGACCGTGAACAAGGTGCTCGGCTTGCTGGCCGATGCCGGCATGATCGAACGCCGCCGCCGTACGGGTTCGTTCGTGGCACGGCAGCACCCGCATCTGGAACAGGTGGCGCTTTCGATCCCGGACATCGAAGTGGAAATGACCACGCGCGGCCATGCGTATCGGTTCTCCTTGTTGTCGCGGCAGCTGCGCAACGTGCGGCAGCGCGTGCCGCAGGAACGTGCGCTGGGCAGTACCGGCAAGGTGCTGGAATTGCAAAGCGTGCACCTGGCCGACGGCCGCCCGTTTGCGCTGGAGCGCCGGGTGATCGACATCACCACCGTGCCCGACGCATTGGACCAGCCGTTCACGGAGGTGGCGCCGGGCAGCTGGTTATTGCGCAACGTGCCATGGACGCGTGCCGAGCACCGCATCAGCGCTGCCAGTGCCGACGCCGCGCAGGCCAAGCAGCTCCAGGCGGACGATGGTGCGGCGTGCCTGGTGATCGACCGCCACACCTGGCGCGGCGAGCTGCCGGTCACCTACGTGCGCCAGATGTTCTTAGGCGGTTCGTACGATCTGGTGGCGCGGTTCGCGCCAGGACTGCGCTGAGCTGATGTCGGCAGGCGAAGGGCGCGGTACCGCAGCGCTCGAGTCGCTGCGGTTGTTGGCTGAATTGTCATCGGCCGTGTTGCAGTCGCTTTACGCCGCGATGGCGGCGACTGCGCGTTCGCAGGCATGTGTCCGGTTGAGCAAGCGCAGCGACGCTTCACCAAGACCGCAGCCAACGTCCCAGAATCAAATCGTGCTGCACTGACGCCAGCGTACCGGCTCAGCGGTTCCCGGGCGGGGGTTGAGCTGCACACGCACCGTGCGCAGGTACGGGTAGCGTTGCAGCTCGCGGCAAATCAGCGGCCATGCCGCGCTGTCTTCCACCGTCCGATCCACTACCAGGGTTGCCTGGGTCAGCCAGATGCCGCGCACCAGTCCCGGTGTCTGCGCCAACGCCTTGGAAACCTCCCGCTGATAGCCCTGGATGGTGGCCGCATCCGGTTCTGCGCCGGCTGCCGGCGCGGCCGGCGCCGCAGGAGTGGGTGAGGGCGTCGGCTGGGCAGGACTGGCGGAGGCGGTAGGTGCCGCGACCACGCGGGCCGGTGCAGGAGCAGGCGAAGACGCCGCGGTGCGCGATGTGGCCGGCGTCGGCGTCGGCGTCGGCGGGCGCAGCGTCAGCACCGCCATGACTGCCAGCGTCGCCAATGCGGCACCGGCGATGATGCTGTGGCGGATCGCGCGGCGGCGCGCCGCACCGACCACGCCGGCTTCCACATCGCCAGGCAGATAGGGTTTGAGCAGCGGCCACAGACGCACACCGTCCAGCACTTCGATCGATTGCTTCTCCGCGGCGGCGATGCCTTCGCGCTCCATGCGGCCTTCGGTCACCATCACGCCGCCGTTGGCACCGGCCAGCCGCGCCATCGCGCCCAGCTCGTTCACTGCCGCCACGCCGATGCGATAACCGCGCCCGTGCTTGCAGGCCACCAGCCGGGTGCCATGCTCGGTCTGCATCATGAAATCGGCGGTGGGCAGGCCATCCTGCGGCAACTGCGTGGGCTGCCATCCGCGTTGATCCTGCAGAACGCGCAGCACCACGGCGGAAAAATCGCGCCAGTGCATGATGGCCATGGCGCGTACGCCTTCATGCACTTCATTGGCGCGTCGTCGCACTAGCCACAGGTAGGCAGACACCGCCAGCCAGAGCAGCAGTGCGGCCAAGGGCGCCAGAATCCAGTAAGGCATGAGCATCAAGCAATGGCGCGTATAACGAATCGTGCGTGTAGAAGAATCCTTCGCGAAAGATTCGTCAATGGATCGTGCGCGGTGATATCGCGAGCCGTGATCAAGATAGCGAAAGACCCGCCAGTCCGAAGCCGTGAGGGGAGGGGAGCAAACGGACTTCGTAACGCAGGACTGGCGGGTCGTCCCCGATTGTCCAAAAAATCATGCTGCTTTGCAACATCGGGAGGCGGGGCTGCTTTGAAGCGCTAAGGCCTTGATTCACAAAGGCTGCACGGGTCCGAATCGCGCTTCAGCAACGCCGCATCCTTATGCCGGTCCATCGCCAGTGCCTGGCTGCGGCCTGCCGAACACACCACTCAGGGTCGTTGTACGCACCGGCGCAGGGGGAACAGCCAGTGACACCGCTCAAGGTGGCGAGGGCTACGCGCTGGCCGGCGGGCAGACGTGTAGCGCGCACTTGCACCTGCACCTCGGCGATGACGCTCTTCATCGCCTCGGGCAACAGCCGCGCCGTCTCGTGACAGCGCGGCTGCTTCACCGTGGTGCCTATTCCGGGTCGAACGCAGCGGGATTGCCGGACGACGATGCCGCCCCGGCACCCGCGCCGCCCGCGCCGGTCGTCTCGCTGGCGGCCTGCGCCGCCTGGTTGGCGGTACGGTTGGCACGCTTGGTGGCCGCCGTATTGGCGCGGACCTGGGCTTTTAGCGACTCCACCTCGCGCCGCAGGTTTTCCAATTCTTCCTGCTTGGGAATGTTGAGCGTGCGCAGGACACCCTTCACGCGTTCGTCGAAGGCCTTGCCCAGTTTGTCCCAGCCGCGCACCGCGGTATCGCGTGCCTGCTCGAACTGGGTTTCCACCTCTTCGCGCAATTCGTCGACGCTCTCGGCTGCCCTGCGCTGGCCGGTGCGCTCATAGGCGGCGCCCTCGCGCACCAACGAGTCGAACAGCTTGCTGCCTTCGTTCTGCACGCGCCCGAGCGCGCCCAGGCCGGCAAGCCACACGGTCTGAGCCGATTCGCCAAGCCGGCGCGAGATCTGTTCCGCCTGCGCCTGGAAGCCCTGGGCCGCGTTGCCGCGGTTACCGTTCTGATCGTATCCGGTCGTCATGCGATGCTCCTGTAGGTTGCCAACGTGACATTGCATTCACCCTAGTGCCGACCCTGCATCGGGCAGGTGAAACAGTGCCCGATCAGGCGAGCTGAAAGCATCTACCCGCAGGCGCCCGGGCAGGTGACTTGACGCTGAAGCAGCGCAGACCCAGTCGCTCCATCAGGCCAGTTTCTCGGCCAGCAAGCGACGGATTTCCGATTCCACCATCGGCTGCATCGCCGACAGCAAAAAGCCGAGCTCGGCGGTGACGTGCACTTGCTGCGGGAGCAGCGCGATTGCTCCGTCCACGCCCGCACGTGCGATGCGCAAGGTGTCGCCTTCCCAATGCGAAGCGACGCCGTAGCGATCGGCCAGCTTGCGCGCCGCCTCGTCGATGGCCGCGCGGGCCTGGGCCGGCGTCAAGGAATGGTCGTGGCGGATATCGATGCTGGACATGGGGGCGATGGGTCATGCGAAAAGTGAGGGCGCATTGTGCGCATGCCAGGGCCCCGCTCCAAGTGCGGCCGTGTGTGGTGGTGTTGTCGAGGTCGGAAATGCAGGTCTGCGAGCTGCGCTGCCCTGGCGCCTGCTCAGCCGGCGGCAGCGCGTCCCTGGCGCGCGCGCCAGCGATCCAGCACGCTCCGATCACGAACGATGGCCGCGCATGGGGACAAACCTGCTAGGCTGCGGCCGGTGCGCGACCTGCAAGTTCATTTCACCCACCGGCAGCAGCCGGATCATTCCCTCAAGCCCGGCGTCCACCGGATCGTCCGTCATGCCTCCGGCAGCGTGCGGGTGGTCGGCGATGCGCAGGGCGCGTTGCTGTTGGCGCAGTTTTGCCTGGACCAACGCGGCCTGTGGCTGCAGGTCGCCAACGGAATCCGCGGTATCCACGTCAATGGGCGCCCGGTGCGCCGCATGGCGCTGCTGCGTGCGGGCGATGCGATCTATGCCGATGGCGTGGAAATGCTGTTGCGCAGTGCCCCGTCCAGTGCGCCGGCCAATGATATCCACGACGACGCGGCCAGCCTCGGCGAGGTCTGCCTGCTGTTGCGCGGCATAGGCGGCCGCCATCACGGGCGCAGCTTTACCCTGGATCGCGCGCGTCTGGTCGGCAGCGATGCCGCCGCCGATATCGTCATCGACGACCCGGCATTCGCGGCGCAGCACGCGCGTCTGGAGCGGCACGGCGACCGTGTGCTGATCCGCGATCTGGGCTCGGAAGAGGGGAGCTGGATCAATGGCGTCCAGGTGCGCGACGGCTGGCTGCAGGCGGGCGACCAGGTCGTGTTCGATGCGCGCCACCGCTTCGTGGTGGAGGTGCCGCGGACGCACCACAGCACCACCTGGGATCTGCCCGATACCGAACCCCTGCCGCCGCCGCGTGCGGCTGCAGAGCCGACGCGCGCACCGGTGAAGGTGGCCCGCTGGCCCTGGTTGCTGCTCAGCGCGGTGTTGCTGGCGGCGGCGTTGAGCGCCTTGCTGTGGTTCGGCGCGCGCTGAGTTTTTTCCAGACGCGCCAGCCCAGCAAGACCGCAAGAATGCCCGCGTACAGGGCCGGCTCGCGGATGTCGGATTTCACCAGCCACCAGAAATGCAGCACCGCCAGCAGGCCGATCGGGTAGATCAGCATGTGCAGGCGGCTCCAGTTGCGCTTGAGCCGGCGCATCCACCCCTGGGTGGAGGTGATCGCCAGCGGCATCAGCAACAACCACGCCGCAAACCCCACCGTGATGTAGGGGCGCTTGAGGATCTCCTCGAAAATCTGCGTCCAGAAGCCGCGCAGGTCCAGCGTGAGGTAAGCCGCCAGATGCACGCTGGCGTAGAAGAACGCGTACAGGCCCAGCATGCGGCGGAAGCGGATCACCACGGCCTGCCCGGTGAGTTGGCGCAACGGCGTGATCGCCAGCGTGATCAGCAAGAAACGCAGTGCCCACAGCCCGGTGCGGTGTTCGATCTCGGCCACCGGGTCGGCGCCCAGCGCGTCGCTGCCGCGTTGCCACACCTGCCAGAATTGCCAGCCGAGCAGGGCGATCGGCGCCAGCGCCGCGGCATGCACCAGGGCCTTGGCGGCAATCACGGAAGTGGATGTCTTGGCCATGCGATCTCGAAGAAGGAAACAAGGCTGAAGCGTAGGAGCGCACCCGGGCGCGACTGGCATGACCAATAAAGCCAGCCGCGCCCGGGCGCGCTCCTATGCCGGGTCGATGTCAGAGTGTGCGTTGCCTAGAACCACTTCTTCAGGTCCATCCCCGCATACAGCGAGGCGACCTGCTCGGCGTAGCCATTGAAGGGCTTGGTCGCAATCCGCTCGGCAAACAGCTTGCTGGCGGTACCGGCGATGCGGCGCTCGGTCTTCTGGCTCCAGCGCGGATGGTCCACGGCCGGATTGACGTTGGAAAAGAAGCCATATTCGGACGGCTGCAGATCGTGCCAGGCGGTCTCGGGCATTTTTTCAACGAAACGGATTTCCACGATCGACTTGATGCTCTTGAAGCCGTACTTCCACGGCACCACCAGGCGCAATGGCGCGCCGTTCTGTTGCGGCAGCGGCTTGCCGTACAAACCGGTGGCCAGCAGGGTCAGCGGATGCATCGCCTCGTCGATGCGCAGGCCTTCACGATACGGCCAGTTGATCGAACGGTAGCGCACGCCCGGCATCTGTTGCGGGTCGGCCAGGGTGGTGAATGCGACGTACTTGGCCTTGGAGGTCGGCGCGAAGCGCTTGAGTACCTCTCCGAGCGGCACGCCCGTCCACGGGATCACCATCGACCAGCCTTCCACGCAGCGCAGCCGGTAGATCCGTTCTTCCGGCGCGATGCCCTTGAGCAGCTCATCCAGCGACAGGCTGCCGGGCTTCTCGCATTCGCCGCCCACCTTCACTGTCCAAGGCGACAGCTTCAGGGTCTTGGCCGCCTTGGACGGATCGGTCTTGTCGGTACCGAACTCGTAGAAGTTGTTGTAGCTGGTGACGTCTTCCAGCCGGGTCAGTTCCTCGGCCGTGCGAAACCCGCTGCGCGCCTGCGCCGGCGTCACCACGGTCTTGGGCGGCGGGGGCGGGTCGGCCTCGGCACAGCCGGCCACGCCCAGCGCGGGGGTCAACGCAAATAACTGCAGCAGCCGGCGGCGGTCGCGGTAAACGGCCTCATCGGTGATCTCGCTGGACGGCAAGTTGAAAGCATCGCGAAACGACATGGCAGGCTCCGGCAGTGGCTGCAACGTGAGAGTAACGAACCGGGACAAAAGTTCGCCTTGGCACCTGTCTACGTTACGTCAGGCTCAGTCAAAAGGATGCAGCTGCAACTTTTTTGTCCGCTGCCAAGCCCGATGCGCTGCGGCATACTAGAAGGCTAGCTCGACCAAGGTGTGCCATGACACGCGCGTTCAATTTCAGTGCCGGCCCTGCGACATTGCCGGAATCGGTCCTGCGGCAGGCGCAGGCAGAGATGGTCGAGTGGAACGGCGTCGGCGCCTCGATCGTGGAAATCAGCCACCGCAGCGCCGATTTCATGGCGGTGGCCGCTGCCGCCGAAGCCGATCTGCGCAGTTTGTTGTCGATTCCCGACGACTATGCAGTGCTGTTCACCGCCGGTGGCGCCACCACCATCCAGGCGCTGCTGCCGCTGAATTTTGCCGCGCCCGGCCAGGCGGCCGACTACGTGATCACCGGGCATTGGGGCAAGACCGCGATCAAGCAGGCGGCAACGTCCGTGGACGCGCGCATCGCGGCCGACGCGCAGGCCGATGGCTTCGTCGACATTCCCCCTGCGGGCAGCTGGACCCTGTCGCCGCATTCGGCCTATGTGCACATCACCGCCAACGAAACCATCCATGGCGTGGAGTTTCGCGACACGCCGGACGTGGGCACGTTACCGTTGTTTGCCGACTTCAGTTCGTCGATCGCCTCCGAGCCGCTGGATATTTCGCGCTACGGGCTGATCTACGCCGGCGCACAGAAGAATCTCGGTCCGGTCGGCATTTCGGTGGTGATCGTGCGGCGCGATCTGCTGGAGCGCGCGGGGCAGCCGCGTGCGGACATCTTCAATTACGCCTCGCATGCCGCGCGCGATTCGATGCTCAACACGCCGCCGACCTGGAATTGGTACCTGCTCGGGCTGACCGTGAAGTGGATGCTGGAACAGGGCGGGGTGCAGGAGTTCGCGCGTCGCAATGCCGAGAAGGCCGCGCTAGTGTATGGCGCCATCGACGGCTCCGGCGGCTTCTATCGCAACCTGATCAAACCGGCAGTGCGTTCGCGCATGAACATCCCGTTCTTTCTGCCGGACGAGCAGCTGGATGCGCTGTTCGTCAGCGAATCCAAGGCAGCCGGGCTGCTCGCATTGAAGGGGCACAAGGCGGTCGGTGGCATTCGGGCGTCGCTGTACAACGCGATGCCGGTGGCCGGCGCGCAAGCGCTGGCCGCGTTCATGCACGACTTCCAGCAGCGTCACGGCTGAGTCTTTATCTACCTGCGGCGTCTGCCGCGCAGGCGCATGCGCTGACAGCGCACATGTGCCGCCATTTTTAGGAATGCCCCGCGATGGCCCCCAAGTCCAACAAGCCCACGGCCGCCACAGGCGGCAAGAAAAAGCCGACCAAGACATCGGTGCGTGCTTCAGACAGCAAGCCTGCAAACACGCCGGCTGAAAAGGCTGCGATCAAGACCGCAGCACCGGTGCTGGCCGATGTGCGTGCCAAGATCGACGAGATCGACCGCAATATCCAGGCGCTGATTGCCGAGCGCGCCAACTTCGCCCATCAGGTCGGCAAGGCCAAGGGCAAGCTTGCAGCGGCGGTGGATTACTACCGCCCCGAGCGCGAGGCGCAGGTGCTGCGCATGGTGGTGGACCGCAACGAAGGCCCGCTCAGCGACGAAGTGCTGGTGCACGTGTATCGCGAAATCATGTCGGCATGCCTGGCCCAGCAGGAGCCGCTGAAGATCGGTTATCTCGGCCCGGAAGGCACCTTCAGCCAGCAGGCGGTGCTCAAGCATTTCGGTCGCTCGGCGGTGGGCTTGCCGATGGCGACCATCGAAGAAGTGTTCCAGGAAGTGGAAGCCGGCAATGCCGATTTCGGCGTGGTGCCGGTGGAAAATTCGGGGCAGGGCACCATCCAGGTCACCTTGGACATGTTCCTGACCTCCAACCTGAAAATCTGCGGCGAAGTCGAGCTGCGCGTGCATCAGTACCTGCTCTCGCGCAACGGTCGGCTGGAAGATATCGAACGCATCTATGCGCATTCGCAATCCTTCGCGCAGACTGCAGGTTGGTTGCGCTCGCATCTGCCCAAGGTGGAGAAGATCGCGGTGTCCAGCAACGCCGAGGGCGCTCGCCGTGCACGCAATGCCGAAGATGCCGCGGCCATCGGCGGCGAAAGCGCAGCGCACGTGTATGGCTTGAAGAAAGTCATCATGAAGTCGATCGAGGACGACGACGACAACACCACGCGTTTCCTGGTGATCGGGCGGCAGATCTTTCCTTCGTCCGGACACGATCGCACTTCGGTGCTGGTGTTCATCCACGACAAGCCGGGTGCGTTGTTCGACGTGCTCAGCCCGTTCGCACGCCACGGCATCAGCATGAACCGCATCGAGTCGCGGCCCTCGCATCAGGCCAAGTGGGAATACGGCTTCTTCATCGATCTGATCGGCCATGTCGAAGACGATGCGATGAAGCAGGCGCTGGCCGAGCTGAAAGCGCACTCGGCACAGATCAAGGTGCTGGGTTCGTATCCGGTGGCCATTCCCTGAGCGTCGACGCTCGCTTCCACAGTCCATGCTGGCGCGCCGCAACCTTGTATTGGCTGCAGCGCCGCAACCTTCTTCAAAGCGCATCGTCAGCGTTGGCGATGCCGTAGCCATCGGATCACATGCATGAGCAGCAGCACGCATCACTGGATTGCCCGACGCGGCATCGCACTGCAGGGCAGCCTGGCCATTCCGGGCGATAAATCGGTTTCGCACCGCGCGGTCATGTTCGCCGCGCTCGCCGACGGCGTTTCGCAGATCGATGGGTTTCTGGAAGGCGAAGACACGCGCGCCACCGCTGCCATTTTCGCCAAGCTGGGCGTGCGCATCGAAACGCCGTCGGCGTCGCGGCGCATCGTGCACGGTGTGGGTGTGGATGGTCTGCAGCCGCCGACCGAGGCACTGGATTGCGGCAATGCCGGCACCGGGATGCGTCTGCTGGCCGGCCTGTTGGCTGCGCAGCGCTTCGACAGCGTGCTGGTGGGAGACGAGTCGTTATCCAAGCGGCCGATGCGGCGCGTGACCGGCCCGCTGGCGCAGATGGGCGCGCGGATCCAGACGCAGGACGACGGCACGCCGCCATTGCACGTGCACGGTGGGCAGGCGCTGCACGGCATCGATTTCGTCTCGCCGGTTGCCAGTGCGCAGGTCAAGTCTGCGGTGCTGCTGGCCGGTCTCTATGCGCAGGGCGAGACCTCGGTGACCGAGCCGCATCCCACCCGCGACTACACCGAGCGCATGTTGTCGGCGTTCGGCGTGGAGATCGATTTTTCGCCCGGTCAGGCCCGTTTGCGCGGTGGACAGCGTCTGCGCGCGAAAGATATCGCGGTACCTGCGGATTTTTCGTCGGCTGCGTTCTTCATCGTCGCAGCCAGTGTTGTTCCTGGCTCGGAAGTCGTGCTGCGCGCGGTCGGACTGAATCCACGCCGCACCGGGCTGCTGGCCGCGTTGCGCCTGATGGGCGCGGATATTGCCGAAGAAAACCATGCCGAACACGGCGGTGAGTCGGTCGCCGATCTGCGCGTGCGTTACGCGCCATTGCGTGGCGCGCAGATTCCCGAAGCGCTGGTGCCGGACATGATCGACGAGTTCCCGGCCTTGTTCGTCGCTGCCGCTGCGGCGAGCGGACAGACCGTGGTGACCGGCGCTGCCGAATTGCGGGTCAAGGAGTCCGACCGCTTGGCGGCGATGGCTACCGGCTTGCGCACGCTCGGCGTGCGGGTCGACGAAACGCCGGATGGTGCCACCATCCACGGCGGCAGCATCGGCAGCGGCGTGATCGAAAGTCATGGCGACCATCGCATCGCCATGGCGTTCGCCATTGCCGGCCAGCTGTCCACGGGCCAGGTGCAGGTGAACGACGTGGCGAATGTGGCGACCTCGTTCCCGGGCTTCGACACCCTGGCACAGGGCGCCGGGTTCGGGCTGGAAACCACCGGGCACCGCTAACGCCTTATCCGTCGCAGAATTGCTTGGATCTCACGGTTCGCACGGCTGGCATAGGAACGCAGCCGCTCGTGGGGCTGGGGATGACCCACACGGTGTAGTGCTTCCACTGCATGCGTGATGTGCCGCTCTTGCATCATCCATCAGCGGCACGCTTGCTTGGAGGCGCGACGTGGGTCGAAACCAGGACCGCCGGTGATTTGCAGGCTAGCGCGTGCCCATCCGCAAGGGTGCGCAGAACGTTCTGCCGGCAAGTCAGCAGCCAGAAACGCGCCGCGACTTCGCTCACGTTGCCGTCAAGAAGCCGCCGCGCTGCACAAATCTTCAACGCTGCGCGGTGAATTCCACCGGCACCTGCACAGTGCTCACCACTGCATGACCGTCGCGCGTGGCGGGCTCGAAGCGCCACCGACGCAAGCTCTCCATCACCGCTGCATCCAGCCGCGGGTCGTCGCTGCCGCTACGGTCGACGATGGTCACATCGCTGACTCGGCCCTGCACATCCAATTGCAAACGTGCGGTGCGGCTGCCTTGAATGCCGGCGCGTGCCACGCTAACCGGGTAGCTCGGCATTGCGTTGCCCGGAAGCGGCTTGGCCTCAACGCTGCTGACGGCTGGGCGAGCAGGCTGGTGCGCCACCATCGTCATCGCGCGCGGGCCATCGGTCGTCGGCAGGATTTGCCGACTCGCCGCCGGCAGCGGCCGCGTGTCAGTAGCGAACGACTCGTCGCTATGGCGCGCCCACCACCAGCTGGGGACCACGATGAGCAAGGCAACCAGCGTTGCCCACATCCAGGGCGAAGCGCCGTCGCTCGCCACGTCCTGGGGCCGCTCCACGGAGCGCCGGCCGTGTTGCGGTAGCGACGATGGGTGAGCGGATGAAGGATTCGAAGTGACGGACATGGCCGACCTCCTGGCGCATCTGCGGATGACGTGACCAGTCTGGTTGGCGCTACCTGAGGGGCAGCTAAGGCGGCCAGCGGATGAAACGCTAGTGCTTGCTGGATGTTCAGCTTAGTCAAGCTGACATTGCGGCGCAGTTAAAACCACATGGTGTTTGTGCTGCGTAGCGTTAACCAAGGCTTGCTGCGCCAGGCTCGGGCACTCGCGATTCGGCGACACGCAACATGCCCGAGGGTTAGTTCCGCTTACTGCGCAGGCTTGAACTCGAATGGGATGTCCATGCTGCCAGCCACCGGCTGGCCATTGCGCTGCGCCGGGTGGAAGCGCCAGTGCCGCACCGCTTCCATGGCCGCACGGTCCAGATCGCGCGAGCCGCTGCGCTGCACCAGGGTCACGCCACCGGGATTGCCGGCGGCATCCACGTCGACCCGCACCACCACATCACCGGCATCGCCGCGACGCAGCGCAGCCGGCGGGTAGCGCGGTGGCGGCATCTGGCCCTGGATCGGTACCGGGCGGTCGCCGCCAGCGACCGGCGCGTTGACCGCCGCGGCGCTGCCAGCGGCACCTGGCGCACCGGGTGCCGCATTTTCCGGCAGCGGCGTCGGTGCGGGTGGGGCAGGTGGCGGGGTGTCCACGAGGGTGGGTGTTTCAGCTGGCGGCTTGGCCTGCGGCATGTCGCTGGCACCGTCCTGCGCGGGCAACGGCGCCGGCAGCGGTGCGATGGTGTCGTCGGCCTGCGCGCCTGCGGTCGGCTGTGCCGGCGAGGCTTTATAGAAGTCGTCCTTGCGGCCGGTGGCCCAGACCAGCAGGAACAACAGCAGGCCGGCAGCGAAGGCGATGCCGGCGATTTTCAGCGTGTGGCGGGGCAGACGCAGCACGATAGGGCGATCGGACGCAGGACGGGGCGCGGGCATAGGGCTCACCTGAAGAATCGCCACAATTCTGGCATAGCCGTAGTGAATCGATCGCAGCAGGTGGCGGAACAGGCGATAATCTCGTGCTATTCCACTGACGCCCATATTCCGATGCTAGATCCGGCCCTGCTTCGCCAACACCCCGCCGACCTTGCCGAGCGCCTGCGCAGCACGCGCAGTTTCTCCCTGGACACTGCGGAACTGGAGTCGCTGGAGAGCGAGCGCAAGCGTATCCAGGTGCGCACGCAGGAACTGCAGAGTCAGCGCAATTCCAAGTCCAAGGCGATCGGGCAGGCCAAGGCCAAGGGCGAAGATGTGGCCGCGCTGATGGCCGAAGTGGCTGGGTTCGGCGATGAGCTCAAGGCGTCCGAAGATAAGCTGGATGCGATTCGCGCCAAGCTCGAGGGCATCGCGCTTGGCCTGCCCAATCTGCCGGCCGAGGATGTGCCGCTTGGCAAGGACGAAAGCGAGAACGTCGAGCAATCGCGTTGGGGCACGCCGCGTCAATTCGATTTCGCCGTCAAGGACCATGTGGAACTCGGCGCGCCGCACGGTTGGCTGGATGGCGAAACGGCAGCCAAACTGTCGGGCGCGCGGTTCACCGTGCTGCGTGGTCCGGTCGCGCGTCTGCACCGTGCCTTGGCGCAGTTCATGCTGGACCTGCATCTGGGCGAGCACGGCTACGAAGAAACCAACGTGCCGCTGCTGGTCAATGCCGATTCGATGCGTGGCACTGGTCAGCTGCCGAAATTCGAAGACGATCTGTTCCAGACCGAAGTGGGCGAGTCGCGCCGTTATCTTATCCCCACCTCCGAAGTGCCGCTGACCAACATCGTGCGCGACGAGATCATCGATGCCGAGCGTCTGCCATTGCGCATGACCGCGCATTCGATGTGTTTCCGCGCCGAAGCCGGCAGCGGTGGCCGCGATACGCGCGGCATGATCCGCCAGCACCAGTTCGAGAAAGTGGAGCTGGTCACCGCCTGCGCGCCGGAAGACAGCGATGCCGAGCATCAGCGCATGACGCGCTGCGCCGAAGTGGTGCTGGAACAACTCGGCCTGCCGTATCGCAAGGTGTTGCTGTGCACCGGGGACATGGGCTTTTCCGCGATCAAGACTTACGATCTGGAGGTCTGGTTGCCGTCGCAGAATACCTATCGCGAAATTTCGTCCTGTTCCAATTGCGGCGATTTCCAGGCGCGGCGCATGCAGGCGCGCTGGCGCAACCCGGTCAGCGGCAAGCCGGAGTTGCTGCACACGCTCAACGGTTCCGGCACTGCCGTGGGCCGCGCGATGATCGCGGTCATGGAGAACTACCAGAACGCCGATGGCTCGATCGACGTGCCGCAGGTGCTACGTCCGTACATGGGCGGGCTCGAGCGCATCGGCTGAGTGCGGCTGACGGGAAGACGGCGCTCATCACCAGGCGGTGTGGGCGGTGTTCGATGTGCATAGTGCATTCGGGCACTGCGGCTGCCCGGCCAGATCCACGCCCATCAGACGCGCGCTCGCTACGCGTTGGTAGCGGCCACCAAATGCGAGTGTCGAGTGCCGTGTGCGATGTCTGGCGCACAGCGTTCGGGAGCGTGTGAGTGCGAGCTCCCTGGCTACTGGATACCGACGCGAAAAAAACGGGGCCAGCGATGGTCCCGTTTTTCGTTGCCGGCATGTCGCAGTCATGACGACCTTTCGACGCGTCAACGCATCAAGCCCCAGGCTTACGCGCTCACAACAGCTTCTTCTTCCTCACCCAGCCCCGCCAGCGCCGAGGCCAGCGCATCGGCGCGATGCTGTGGCGAATACGCCACGCCCTCTGCACGCACGAAGCTGATGTCGTCGATGCCCAGGAAGCCCAATACCTGGCGCAGATACGGCTCCTGAAAATCGTTGGTCGGCTCGGCATAGATGCCACCACGCGCGCTGGCGATGATGACGCGCTTTCCGCCAGCCAGGCCTTCCGGGCCATTGGCGGTGTAATGGAAGGTGCGCCCGGCGACTGCGATGCGATCGATCCAGGCCTTGAGTGTGGAGGGGATGGCGAAGTTGTACATCGGTGCGCCAATCACGATGACGTCGGCTTGCAGGAACTGCTGCATCACCGCTTCGGCGGCCGCGGCCTCTGCCGGATCGGCCTGCGCCAGCGTCTGCGCGGTCAGATGCGGAATCGGGTGGCGGTCGAGGTCGCGATACGCTACGTCCACCTCGGGATGGAGCCGGCGCTGCTGCTCCACGACGGCGGCGCTGAGCACGCGGCTGACGGAATTGGCGCCCAGAGCGCTTGAATCGAGGTGCAGCAGTTTCATGGCAGTGACCTGTGGCAAGCGGCAGCGCCGCGGAGGTGTGCAGGCTATGTCGTTGCTCTGTTGGAATAAAGGTGATTAAATATCACGTATCGTTCTATCCATGGATACCTGCGCCATGCACGACCTGAATGACCTGTACTACTTTGCGATGGTGGTGGATCACGGCGGCTTTGCCGCTGCCGAGCGTGCGCTTGGCATCCCCAAATCGCGCCTGAGCCGACGCATCAGCCAGCTCGAGACCGACCTGGGTGTGCGCCTGTTGCAGCGCTCCACGCGCCGTTTCGCCGTGACCGACGTCGGCACCAGCGTGCACCGGCATGCGCAAACCATGCTCGCCGAGGCCCAGGCCGCGCGCGAGGTGGTGGATCGTCTCAGCGCCGAGCCGCGCGGTCTTGTACGTGTGAGCGTTCCTGTCTCGCTTGCGCAGATCCAGTTGCCCAAGTTGTTGCCGGAATTCCTGGCCAAGTATCCCAAGGTGCGGCTGCAGCTCAATATCAGCAATCGCCGCGTCGATGTCATCAACGAGGGCTACGACATCGCGCTACGCGTGCGCTCGCGCCTGGACGACGATGGCAGCCTGGTGATGCGCAGCTTCGGCCAGGTGCAGGAACTGCTGGTTGCCAGCCCCAAATACCTGGATCGCGCCGGGCGCCCCAAGGACCCCAGCGAGCTGGCCAATCACACCACCATGAGCACCAGCGAAGACGAAGCGCACCAGCGCTGGGAGCTGCACGGCCCGAACGGCGAAATGCGCCGCGTCGACCTGCAGCCACGCCTGGCCGGCTTCGACTTCCCGCTGCTGCAGTCGATGGCGCGCGACGGCTTCGGCATCACCATGCTGCCGGAAACCGTATGCGCCGAAGCGGTGCGTAGCGGCGAGCTGGAAGTGGTGTTGCCGCACTGGTCGCTGCCGCAGGGCATCTGCCATGCCGTGTTCGCCTCGCGTCGCGGCCTGCTGCCGGCGGTGCGGGTGTTCATCGACTTCCTGGCCGAACACCTGCCGCAGGAAATCGAGCGCTCACGCCTGGATTGCGGTGGCAATTGCGCCGAGTTAGCGGAAAAGCTCAAGCGTGCCGCCGGCACAGCGCCGCGCTTGGTGGTGGCCGAAGCGGGCTGAGCGTCTGCGGCGAAGCCTGCCAAGGCCCGGGTTGGCCGCGGAGGCCGGCCGGCGTGTACGTCGGCAGTCCCTCAGCTGCGGGGCAGTCAGTTCGCTGCAGATGTTATGCAGGCTGCCTGTGTGCTCAGGCGTCTTCGGCCGACCGCACCGTGTAGCGGCCGAGCACCACGAGCAGCCCGGTACGCTACGCCAGCCAACGGCGGTGGCGTCACTGAGCAAAACGTGCCCGGGCATGCGAGAATGCGCGCCCGGGAGCGATCCCGGGAAGAATGAGCCGCACAGGATGTTCGTGCGGCCATAGCCAGGGCCACCAGCGCAAGGCGGGGGCGCCCGCGTGACATCCGATCGATCCCTTCGGCGGTCACGCGCAGCAGCATCGGAGAGATGGCCGAGCGGTTTAAGGCACCGGTCTTGAAAACCGGCGAAGGGTCAAACCTTCCGTGGGTTCGAATCCCACTCTCTCCGCCACTTGTGGTTGCAAATCGCATAGGCGCCGTGACGTTCCGCCAACGCACACAGCTGGTCCCATCTCCTGTTCCATCCTCAGCGCGATGTCATCCTGCCGATCAATGTGTCATCGGGCTGGTCGCTCAGCGATGCGGTCGACCGCAGAGCAGGTGGTCGCGCTGCAGGTTTGCATCGCTGCCACCGCTTTCAGGGCGATCTGGTGTAAGCAGCGCTCGCCTTGCGACAGGAATTGCACGCGCTTAAAAGCAGATGAGCCAGATCCGCGTGCGGGCAGCTGTCGCGTGTCCATCACTTGCCGTCGGCGCCGGCAGTGATAGTGCTGTACTGCCACCCAGTTTAGCGATTGCTGCAATGCATGACCCCTCTGCTTTGATCAACACCGACGCGCCTGCGCTGCAGGCCGCTGGCGATGACGCCGGGAAGCTCTGGACGATCGGTCATTCCACCAGGACCTGGGAGGCGTTCGTTGCGCTGTTGCGCGCGCATCGGATCGAGGCATTGGTGGATGTGCGGCGCTTTCCAGGCTCGCGTCGCTACCCGTGGTTTGCCAGCGACACGATGGCGCAGGCATTGGATGCAGCGTCGGTGCGCTATCTGTGGCTGCCCGTGCTGGGTGGACGTCGCAAGGCGCAGCCCGGATCGCCCAATGGCGCGTGGCGCAACGCGGCGTTTCAGGGCTATGCCGACCACATGGCCAGCGCCGACTTCGGCGCCGGGCTGGAGCAGGCGATGGCCATGGCGCGGGAGCGGCGTACCGCGCTGATGTGTGCCGAAGCGCTCTGGTGGCAGTGCCATCGCCGCTTGATTGCGGATCTGTTGCTGCACCGCCGGTGGCAGGTGCTGCACATTCTTGGCGACACCGCGGTGCAGCCGCATCAGTTGAATGCCGATGCGCGCCCGGCTGGGCGCGATCTGATCTATCCGCCGCGGCAGGATGGCCTGTTTTCCGCCGAATAGGCGCCTGCGCTAAGTCCAAGCCCAGACGATCGCCGCAACCTTTGCGTGTGCATCGAACCCTATTCGCGCGGGCTCACAGCACCGTTGCATTGACCTTGAAGACTTCCACTGCGCGAGTGAGTTGCGTGGAGTGCTGCTCCAACGCATGCGCAGCGGTGCTGGCGGCTTCGACCAGGCGCACATTGTGTTGTGTGGTCTCGTCCATCTGCGCAATGGTGCGATTGACCTGTTCGATACCGCCGGCTTGTTCCTGCGAGGCGGCGGAGATGTGGGCCATGATGTCGGTGACATGTTGGACGCTGGTGACGACTTCGCCCATGGTGGTGCCGGCGGTATGCACGAGGGTGGAGCCCTCGGCGACGCGTTGTACGGAGTCGTCGATGAGCCGCTTGATTTCTTTTGCTGCATCCGAGGAGCGGTGCGAGAGCGTGCGCACTTCCGATGCGACGACGGCGAAGCCGCGGCCCTGTTCGCCGGCGCGCGCAGCTTCGACCGCGGCGTTGAGGGCCAGGATGTTGGTCTGGAAGGCGATGCCGTCGATGACCGAAATGATGTCGGCGATGCGCCTGGACGAGGCCTCGATGCCGGACATCTGTTCGATCACCTGGCCGACCACGTCGCGACCGTCCGAGGCGATGGCGACGGCGCCGCGCGCGAGCTGGTTGGCGCGCGTGGCGTGCTCGGCATTCTGCCTGACGGTAGAAGTCAGCTCTTCCATCGAGGCGGCAGTTTCTTCGAGGCTGGCGGCCTGTTGTTCGCTACGCTGCGCCAGCTCCTGATTGCCGCTGGCGATATCTTCTGCGGCGAAACTGATGCTGTTGGAGGTTGTCTGGATGCGGGTGACGATGTCGGTGAGGCGGTGCACGGTGCTGTTGGCATCGTCACGCATGGAGGCGAACACGCCGTGGAAGTTGCCGGACATGCGCACGGTCAGGTCGCCCTCGGCGATCGCACGCAGCAGCTCGGAGAAGCTGGCCAGGTTGGTGTCGGAGGTGGCCATCATGGTGTTGAGGTTTTCCACCATCAGGCGAAAATCGTGCTCGAACTTTTCCGGCTGGCCGCGTTGCGCGAAGTCGCCGGCGCAGGCGGCCTGGGTCAGTTCCTGGATCTGCGCGTTGATGGCCTGCAGGTTGCGCTTGACCTGCTGCATGGTGGCGGTGATGGCGGATTTTTCGCCGGGATACTGCTCGATGTCCTGGGTAAGATCGCCGATCGCGTAGTTGCCCATGACCTCGGTCATGCGCAACTGGGTCTGCACGTGGGCGTGCACGAGTGCGTTGGTGTCTTGCACCATGTCGCCGTACTCGCCGGGAAAAAGCTGCGCGTCGGTGCGATAGCTGATTTCGCCGGCGTCGTGGCGCGCGGCCATGCTGCGTTGCGCGGAGATCACCTCCTGCAGGCGCCGCTGCATCTGCTGCATGGCGCGCAGCAGTTGCCCGGATTCATCGCTACTGGTGGGGGTGTCCTGACTGCGCAGGTCGCCGTCGTTGATGCGTTGGGCCAGGCGCAGCGACTGGCGCAGCGGCAGCACCACACTGCGTGAGAGCACGAACGCGATGCCGGCGCCCAACAGCAGGGCGACGACGGTGGACATCACCATCAACATCGCGAAACCGCGCGCGGTGGCAACGGCTTGCCTCGCGGCTTGGCGATTTTTGGTTTCCTGCAGGTCGATGAAGGCATTGATGCTGGCCAGCCAGGCGATGAAGGCCGGGCGCGCTTGCTGCAGCAGGTGCTGTTCTGCCTGCGCCTTGTCGGCCGCATCGCGGAACGCGCGCACTTGCGCGATCAGCGGCAGGGTGCGTTGCTCGATGGCCTTGATCTGCTGGAGAATGTCTTTCTCTTTCGCATCGGTCGAGTTGGCGATCATGTCGTCCAGCGGTTGCGCAGCGCGGGCGTAATCGGCCGCGAGCTTGTCGATCGATTGTTCGGCGGCGTGGCGGTTCGCGGGGTCGTCCATCAGCACGACATCGCGCAGAGCGATCGCGCGGTCGTGGACGCTGCCACGGAAGTTGATCGCATAGCGTTGCTTGACGCTGTTGACCTCGTTGATGGCAGTGAGTTGCTGGTCGATGCTGCGAACGCGTTGGATGCCGACCACGGTCAGGATCACCATCAACAGGATGATCGCGAGAAAGCCAAGGGCCAGGCGCTGTCCAATGCGCAGATTCGGGAAGAAATGCATAGGGGTTCGATCGGTGTTCCGACTGGCGGAAGAGCGGGGGAGTCCCGGCAATTGCAGGGAGACGAATACGCACGCGACACCGCAGGAGCCAGCGCAACGCCCGCCCCTGCAGTGGTGTCTCGACGTGTTCGTTAGCGACCTCTAGCTTTGAAACTGAAGCCGCAGCGTCTGCCGGTTCAGGTGCCGTGGAGCTTCCGACGCGCGCCGCGCGATCTCTTCGCGCGCGCGGGCCGTGCTGCCGCGCTTGGCGCGCCGGTACCTGTCAAGGGCGCTTAGGAATAACGCGAGAGATCCGGCGCCTTGATCGCCGGCGTCATCCACTTTGCAGCGAGGTTCTGCACGCTTGGCTGGCTGGCGAGTTTGAGCGCGCCATGCAGCAGATGGATGCCGAGCCGGCTATGCGGGTTCATCAGGCGCGGGCCGATCTTCGGCACGCCCTGTGCCTGGTCGACCATCGGGCGCATGGCGCTGGCGTAGGCAGCGAAGGCTGCGTCCAGAGTGTCTGCGTGGGCGATTTCGTTGGCCAGCACATACGCGCCGGTCACTGCCAGGGTGGCGCCGATCCCGGCCAATGGCGTCGCGCACCACGCCGCATCGCCGGTAAGCACGGTGCGGCCGCTGTGCCAGCGTTGCATGCGTACCTGGCGCAGGGCATCGAAGTAGAAATCGTCGGTGCCGTGCATGCCATCGAGCACGCGCGCCGCCTGCCACCCGGCATCGGCAAAGCGCTCGTGCAGGTAGGCCTTCTGGGCGTCGATGCTCCAGTCCTGTTCGCCTTCGGGTGGTTTCTGCAGCGAGAGCATGGCGCGCGTGGTGCCGTGCCGGTCGGGGCGCAACGAGATGCTGCGCCCGCCGGTGGTGTGGTACCAACGCCACAACCGGTCGTCGTCGGCGCTGCGCGGGATGGTGAAGTAGGCGATGGTCAGATCCATCCAGCGCGGATCGTTTTCCCCGGGGAAGACCTGTTCGCGCGTCGAAGAGCCCACGCCTTCGGCGACGATCACTGCGTCGAAGCGTTCGCTGCATCCGCTTTCGAAGGTGACGGTTGCGGCATCGCTGCCGGCAGCGTCTTGGATGCTGGCGATGCGGTCGCCGAAGCGGTATGCCACATGGCTGCGCGCGGCATCGTAGAGCAGGCGGGCCAGATCGCCGCGCAGGATCTCCAGTTCGGCGGTGGGGCCATCGCCATCGACGTCTTCGGTCTTGAAGGTGGCGACGGCCTGGCCGTGCGCATCGATCCAGGCGGTGCCTTCTTCGCCGGTTCCCTGGGCCTGCGCGGCCTGTTCCAGGCCCATGCGTTGCAGCACCTCTCGGCCGACACCACGCACATCGATGTTCTGGCCGCCATCGCGAAACCGGCTGGCGCGTTCCACCACGGTGACATCGAAGCCACGATGGGCGAGTGTCCAAGCGGCAGTGTTGCCGGCGATGCTGGCGCCGGTGATGAGGATGCGACGCGGCATTGCAGTCACCAGGGCATTAAATATCAGGCGTGATATTACACGTCCTGGCCGTGACGCTCCATGTTCGCGATCAGCCGATGCATCAGTGCGACGGTCTGCTGTACCTCGTCGGCGGAAAAGCCTTCCAGCGCCACTGCGTTCATACCCAGCAGCGCACGGCCGCCAAGTTCGGCAATCTTACGCCCGCGGGCGGTGAGCGCCACCAGCGCGGCGCGGCGATCCTGCGGAGTCGGGGTGCGCTTGATGAGCTTCAGTCCCTCTAGCTTGTCCAGCAGTGCCACCATGGCCGGCTGCTTCACGGCCGAGGCGATGACCAGGTCGCGCTGCAGCATCGGGCCTTTCCAGGACAGTAGCATGATCGGACCGATCAGCGCCAGCGACACGCCGTGCGGCCGCAGTTCGGCGTCGACCAGACGGTTGAAGACCCGCGCTGCATGGTTGGCCAGATACCCCGGCGCGACCGCAGCCTGCGGATGGATGAGTTCATTCTGATCAAGCATCTGTAAGACCGTGCGTTGCCCTGGAGCCATCGGGCAATGTTACGTCTCCTGCGGTGCGGCATGGCGCTCGATGCTGCGCGGCAACGCGCGCGCCCGGCGGCTTGGCTGCCAGGACGATCCCGCGCTGCTGTGCAGCCCGATGACGGCACGACCCCATGCGCGCAGGTCGACGGCCGTACCGGCCGTGGCGTAGGCTGCGCGCTGCCGCACACGCAGGCGTGGAAGCTGCCTGGTTCAGTCGCCGCATACGGGAGTGGCTGGACGCCACCTGCCATAGGCCAGATGATGGGCGAGGACGCGCGGCTCCGGTGTTGCCGATGCGTCATAGGTTGCGGCGATCTGGTCTTTTCAACGGTTGGACATGATGTACGGATGGGTGATGGAGAAGCACGCAGCAGGCGACCTCGCGGTCGTGCACGGTGCGTGCTGGAACGGCGACCTGCGTGTGGACGCAATGCAGGGACGTCCTGCATGAATGCGGAATTTCCGCACGGCAACAGCGTCATGGCGCAGGCGGTGCGCAGCCACGACTGGGCGGCCAGCCCGCTGGGACCTACCGCTCAGTGGCCATCGCCATTGCGCAACGCGGTCGATCTGATGCTGGGTTCGCCCGAAAGCATGTATGTGGTGTGGGGCGATGCGCTGACCTTTTTCTACAACGACGCCTACACGCCGATCCTTGGGCCGCGCCAGGCGCAGGCGCTGGGTGCGCCGTTGCGCGTGTTGTGGGCCGACGCCTGGGAGGCGGTGCGCGAGCCGATCGAGGCGGCATTCGTCGGCCAGGCATCGCGCTTTGAGGAAGTGCCGATCGGCATGAATCGCTACGGCGTGCCGGAGCAGACCTGGTGGACGTTCTCGTTCTCGCCGATCTATCTGGACGATGGGCGGGTGGGCGGCGCGTTCTGCGTCACCAACGAAGTCACCGCGCGCAAGCTGGCGCAGGCGCGGCTGGCCGACGAACACGAGCGCCTGATCCGCCTGTTCGAGCAGGCGCCGATGTTCATGGCCTTCCTGAGCGGGCCGCAGCATCGGGTGGAGTTCGCCAACCCGTGTTATTCGCGTCTGATCGGCCACCGTGACGTCATCGGGCGGCCGTTGGCCGAGGCGCTGCCGGATGCGGTGGAACAGGGACATGTGCGCCGCCTGGACGAGGTGTACCGGTCCGGGCGCGCGTTTTCGGCCAATGCGCTGCCGTACAACGTGCAAGCCGTGCCCGGTGGTCCCACCGAGCCACGCTTGCTGGATCTGGTCTATCAGCCGATCGCAGGCGCCGATGGCACCATCTCCGGCATTTTCGTGCAGGGCCTGGATATCACCGACCGCATCAGCCTGGAACGCGCGGTGCGCGAAGCCGAAGTGCGCAACCGGCAGATCCTGGACAGCGTGATGGACTACGCCATCATCGCCACCGATATGCACGGGCGGGTGACGTCGTGGAACGAGGGCGCGCGGCGCATCCTGGGCTGGAGCGAGGCCGAGATGCTCGGGCAAACACTGCAACGTACCTTTACCCCGGAAGACGTCGAGCAGCGGCAGATGCTGATCGAGGCCGCTGCCGCACTGGAAAGCGGCAGCGGCATGGACGAGCGTTGGCACGTGCGCAAATCCGGCGAGCGGTTCTGGGCCAATGGCTCGCTGATGGTGTTGCGCGAAGAAACCGGCGAGGCGATCGGGTTCGTCAAGGTGTTGCGCGACCGTACCGCCGAGCGGCTGGCCAGCGAGGCGCTGCAAAAGAGCGAGCGGCGCCTGGACGCACTGGTACGCGCGTCATCGCAATCGATTTTTTCCGCCAGTGCCCACTGGCGCGAATTGCGCCAATTGGTGGGCGACGGCGTGCTGAGCGACGCGGCATCGGCCACGCCCGACTGGCAGGCGATGGTGCACCCGGACGACCGCGCGCGGTTGGCGCAAGCGCTTGCGCAGGCGACTGCCGCCAAGTCCGGTGTGGATGTGGAATACCGGGTGCTCGGCGCAGATGGGCAGGTGGGCTGGACCTTGATGCGCGCGATTCCGTTGTTGGATGAGCGCGAGCAGATCGCCGAATGGTTCGGCACCTCTGCCGACATCACCGACAAACGCGTGGCCGAAGAGCAGCTGCGGCAACTCACCGAGACGCTGGAAGAGCGCGTGCGCGAACGCAGCGCGGCGTTGTTGCTGGCCGAAGAGAAGCTGCGTCAAAGCCAGAAGATGGAGGCGGTGGGGCAGCTGACCGGCGGGCTGGCGCACGATTTCAACAATCTGCTCACCGCCATCAGTGTCGGCCTGGAACTGCTGCAGACGCGCATCGAACAGGGCAAGTACGACCGGCTGGAGCGCTATGTGGAAATGGCGCAATCCAGCGCCGCGCGCGCCACCGCACTGACCCAGCGGCTGCTGGCGTTTTCGCGCCGGCAGACGTTGGCGCCCACCGCACTGGATGTGGAGGCGCTGGTGCGCGGCATGCACGACATCATTGCGCGCACGCTGGGGCCGTCGATCGCGCTGCAGCTGCATCCGGCGGACCAGGCGTGGCAGGTGCTGGTGGATGCGCCGCAGCTGGAAAACGCGCTGCTCAATCTCTGCATCAACGCGCGCGATGCCATGCCCGATGGTGGGCGGCTCACCATCAGTCTGCATAACCGCGCGCTGGATGCCGCCGCCGCCCAGCAGCTGGATCTGCCGGCTGGCGATTACGTGTGCCTGAGCGTGCAGGACACCGGAACCGGCATGACCGCAGAGGTCATGTCCAAGGTGTTCGAACCGTTTTTCACCACCAAGCCCATCGGCCAGGGCACCGGGTTGGGCCT
This sequence comes from Xanthomonas phaseoli pv. dieffenbachiae, assembly GCF_008639345.1. Classification (NCBI taxonomy): domain Bacteria; kingdom Pseudomonadati; phylum Pseudomonadota; class Gammaproteobacteria; order Lysobacterales; family Lysobacteraceae; genus Xanthomonas; species Xanthomonas phaseoli. Next base: position 1,767,256 of record NZ_CP041380.1, read on the forward strand.
GTCGATGATCTATGGGTTCACCCGCCAATCCGGCGGGCATGTACGCATCGATTCGGAAGTGGGTGTAGGCACCACCATGGCCTTGTACCTGCCGCGCTTCACCGGCGTGCTGGCGCAGGGCGAGGTGGCACCTGCGGATGCGCCGCTGCAGCGCAGTGCTGCGCACAGTCGCACCGTGCTGTTGGTGGAGGACGAGACCGCGATTCGTGTCTTGATCTCCGAAGTGCTCACCGAGGCCGGCTACCGGGTGATCGAAACCGCCGAGGGCAGCGCGGCGGTGGAGCGCTTGCGCTCGCAAGAGCACATCGATGTGCTGGTGACGGACGTCGGCCTCACCGGTGGCCTCAATGGGCGCCAGGTTGCCGATGCCGGGCGGCAATCGCGTCCTGCATTGCCGGTGCTGTTCGTCACCGGCTATGCGGCCAGTGCCGCGGTGGGCGCGGGCCAGCTGGACGATGGCATGGAGGTGTTGACCAAGCCCTTCCAGGCCATCGAGCTGGAGCGGCGGGTGGCGCAGTTGCTGGAGCGGCGCGCGCGCTAATCGGTGCCGGTGCTGCGGGTCGTCGGCTGCACCGGCGTCGACGCCTGCAACCTGCATGTCGCGGCGAACATGGCGCAACGATGTTGCGTGCGTGCGCGGTTGGGCCTGCCTAGAGCGCCGTGTGTACGATGCCCAGCAGATCGCGCAGGGAAAATGGCTTGGTTAACAGACGCATGCCGGTATCCAGAAAGTCGGCACGTCTGGCGATTTCGCCCGCGTAGCCAGTCATGAAGACAATGGGCAGCGCGGGGTAGAGCCTGCGCGCCTGGTCGGCAAGGTCGCGCCCGTTCATGCCAGGCAGGCAGATGTCCGATAGCAGCAGATCGAACGGACATGCCCTGGTGAGTTGCGTGAGCGCATGTTCGGCATCGGCGGACGCCACCACGTGGTAGCCCTCGTCGCCAAGGATATCTGCAGCCATTTCGCGGATTGCGTCGTCGTCTTCGACCAACAGGATGCGTGCGTTGGGTGATGCGTGAGCCACTGCGGTCCTCGAGCGATCGCAATGCTGCGATGCTTCCAGACGCACGTTAGGCGCGCCTGCGTGACGGCGGCGTGGGATGCTGAGCTACGTTGCGTTCATCATCGCTGCCAACGTCATTTGCCACGTCGGCGAATGATCAAAAGACTCGGCAACCCTGGTGATTTGCGATACCTGCAGCAGCGATGCCGTGAATCGCGTCAAGCAAAGCAAGCTGATCAGTTCAGTCGCGCCCACCGGCGATTATCACGCACGTGTTAAATTCAGCTCTATGAAGAACGTGACGCCGATGATCGCAAACCGCATCACCACTGGCAGCACCGGGCTCGACACTATCTTGCGAGGTGGGTTGCCTGCTAACCGCTTGTACCTGCTTGAAGGCCAGCCTGGCGCCGGCAAGACGACGCTCGCACTGCAGTTCTTGCTGGATGGCGCGGCCAAGGGCGAGAGTTGCCTGTATGTGACCTTGTCGGAAACCATCGACGAACTCACTGAAGTGGCTGCCTCGCACCATTGGTCGTTGGAGTCCCTGCATATTTTTGAGCTGGCATCTGCAGAGGCGTTCCTTGGCGAAGGGCGGCAGCAATCCATCCTGCATCCGTGGGAAATGGAACTGGATGGCACCATCAAGCTCATCCAGGCCGAAGTGGGCCGGGTGAAGCCGACGCGGGTGGTGTTCGATTCGTTGTCCGAGTTGCGTTTGCTCGCGCAGGATTCGCTGCGCTATCGGCGCCAGGTACTGGCGCTCAAGCAGTATTTCGCGCCGCGCAACATCACCGTGTTTCTGGTCGACGATCTCACCGGCGAAAACGGCGAGCGGGACGCGCATCTGCACAGCCTGTGTCACGGGGTGATTTCGCTGGAGCGCATGACGCTGGAGTTCGGTGCGGCGAGGCGGCGCATGCAGGTGCAGAAATTGCGTGGCGTGGATTTCATCGCCGGCTATCACGACCTGGCCATCGTCACCGGCGGCATGCGGATCTATCCAAGGTTGATCGCCTCCGACCACCACCGGCCATTTGTCGGCGAGCCGGTACCGAGCGGCGTGGAGCGCATCGATGCATTGCTGCACGGCGGCCCGTTACGCGGGACCAGCACGCTGGTGACCGGGCCAGCCGGCTCGGGCAAGACCAATCTGGCCCTGCAGTTCGTGGTTGCCGCGTGCGAGCGCGGCGAGCATTGCTGCGTGCTGGAGTTCGACGAGCGCACCGGCACCTTGTTGAAGCGTGCCGAAGGCCTGGGCATGGATCTGCGCAAATATATGGATGCGGGTCTGCTGGAGTTGCATCAGATGGATCCGGCCGAAGTCACGCCGGGCGAGTTTGCCTGGACGGTGCGCGGCAGCGTGGAGGAGCGCGCGTGCCGCATTCTGGTGATCGACAGCCTCAACGGGTATCTGGCCTCGATGCCGCAGGAAAAGCAGCTGATGTTGCAGATGCACGAGCTGTTGTCGTATCTCAACCAGAGCGGTGTGACCACGTTCCTGATCAACCCGCAGCAGGGGCTGGTCGGCAGCATGGGCACCAGCAGCACCCTCAATGTCTCCTACATGGCCGACACCGTCGTCTTGCTGCGCTTTTTCGAGGCGAAAGGACGCATTCGCAAGGCGTTGTCGGTGATCAAGAATCGCAGCGGCGCACACGAAGATGCGATCCGCGAACTGCGCATCGGCAACAGCGGTCTGCAGCTGAGCGAGCCGCTGGAGAAATTCCACGGCGTGTTGACCGGTACACCGCAGTTTGTCGGAGACGACGGCCCATTGCTGGATCGTCCCCTTGACTATCTGTGACGCGGACGGCTCCATCGTCCATATCGTCGCGCCGTTCGGCCGCGATGCGCACAGCATTGCCAGCATCGTTGGCGAACGCGGACTGATATGCCGGGTCCATGCCACGCTGGGCGCGCTGGCAGGCGACCTGCACGATGGCTCCGGCGTGGTGGTGCTGACCGAAGAAGCCATCCGTGGCGACCTGCATGCGCTGTCGCACATCCTGCAAGGCCAGCAGGCCTGGTCGGACATTCCGTTCGTGTTGTTGCGTACGCCGCGTGGTACGCACAACCGCCGGCAGGTGCGGCTGCCGGCCGACATGACCAATGTCATCGAGTTGGAGCGGCCGCTGAGCTCGGCCTCGTTGCTGAGCGCCATCTCCACCGCGTTGCGCGCACGGCAGAAGCAGTTCGTCATCCGCGACCAGCTGGCGCATTTGGCCGAAAGCCGCGCCGCGCTGGCGCAGAGCGAGGCCGAACTGCGCCGCGTGACCGATGCGCTGCCGGTGCTGATCGCGTTCATCGACAAGAACCTGGTGTACCGCTTTGCCAACCGTTCTTACGAAGACTGGATTGGGGTGCCGCCTGCCAATGTGATCGGGCGTCCGCTGGTGGATGTGGTGGGGCCTGCGGTGGTCCAGGAGCGCCGCGCCTGGATCGAGGCCGCGTTGGCCGGGCAGACCCTGACCATCGAAACCAGCTGGCCGCATGCCGATGGCCGGCGCCGCGACGCGGAAATCCGCTACATGCCGCGCTTCGATGCAGACGGCAAGGTGGATGGATTCCATGTGTTCGCCACCGATGTGACCACGCGTGCGCTGGCGCTGGAATCGATCCAGCAACAGGCCAACCTGCTGGAAGCCAAGGTGGCCGAACGGACCGCCGAGTTGCAGCAGCAGATGCTGGCGCGCGAATCCAGCGAAGCTGCACTGCGCCAGGCGCAGAAGATGGAAGCGGTCGGCCAGCTCACCGGCGGCATCGCACACGATTTCAACAACATGCTCACCGGCATCTTGTCTGCGCTGGATCTGGCACGGCTGCGTATCGACCAGGGGCGCACCGAAGGGCTGGGCCGCTTTCTGGATGTGGCTTCCGCCTCGGCATTGCGCGCAGCTGCGCTTACCCAGCGCCTGCTGGCCTTCTCGCGGCGTCAGTCGCTACAGGCGCGGGATCTGCAGTTGAACGATCTGGTGGTGTCGCTGCAGGAGTTGCTGGCGCGCACGCTGGGCGAATCGGTGCGTCTGGAGATCGATCTCTGTGCGGAGCTGCCTCAGGCGTACGTGGACGAAAACCAGCTGGAAAGCGCACTGATCAACCTGGCCATCAACGCGCGCGACGCCATGCCCGACGGTGGGCAGCTGCGTATCGCAACCCGGCAGCTGCAGGTGGAAGACCAGCCGCTGGAACTCGGGCGTGGCATCGCCCTGGCGCCGGGGAATTACGTGGTGGTGTCGGTCGCAGACACCGGGACCGGCATGCCGGCCGACGTGCTTGAACGCGTGTTCGAACCGTTCTATACCACCAAGCCGATCGGCCAGGGCACCGGCCTGGGCATGTCGATGATCTACGGCTTCATGCAGCAGTCCAACGGCCAGGTGTGGGTGGAGTCGCAGCCGGGCACGGGCACCACGGTCAGCCTGTATCTGCCCGCCGGGGTCGCGGCGCAAACCGCAGTGCCGCAGACGCAGAGCGATGCGGTGCTGGCAGGGCAGGGCCAGCAGGTGCTGGTGGTGGAAGACGACGAGCAGGTGCGGCTGCTGGTCACCGAGCTGCTCAGCGAGCTGGGTTACCAGGCCGACGTGGTGGCCGACGCGGACGCGGCCCTGCCGATTCTTGCCTCGCCACGCCGGATCGACCTGTTGGTCACCGACGTCGGCCTGCCGGGACTCAACGGACGCCAATTGGCCGAGATCGCGCGGCAGTCGCGGCGCGATCTGCCGGTGATCTTCATGACCGGCTACGCGGAAACGGCGCGCGACCGTGGCGAATTTCTCGGCGAAGGCATGAGCATGATCGCCAAGCCATTCACGCTGGGCGAGTTCAGCGGAAAGCTGCACGATGTGCTGGGGCCTTCGGTCTGAGCACGGCTGGCGCGATGTGGCGAACCAGTTGAACGTGGATGCTGCATGGGAGCGACGTGTAACGGCCGCTTTCGCTCTCGGGTCACGAGCTGTTTGTCTCGCGATTGCGCGGTCTTTCGGTGGCTGCACTCCAGCTGGCAAGGTTGCGCGAGAGACTGCAATGCGATGACGGCGATTTGCCGCCACTGCACGGCACGATGCGTCGCGCTTGATTGTGCGATGCGCTGAGGCGGAGTGTTTTCGCCAGGTGCCGCGTCTAACGGATGACCAGCTGCTTGGCATGCTGCACACGCTGTGTAATTGCACTGCGTTGCAGCTATCGCAATCAGACCGCATCACGCAGGGGGCGTTGCTCAGCGCGTGCCATGCGCGGACTGCCGCGCGCTGGCCATCGATTCGGCCACCGCGATCTTGTCTGCCACCGCCTTCTGCATCGGCGATCCGGTTTCCAGCAAACCGTGCAGATGCCGCCAGTGCGCAGTGGCTGCGGCGAAGTCCTGCTGTTGAAAATCGCTGATGCCCAGCAACCAGAGCCCACGCTGGTTGTCCGGCTCGCGTGCGATCACCTGCTGCAAGCGTGTGCGCGATGCTGCGTCGATGGCGAAATCGTCGTGCGTGGCCATGTCCGCCGCTACCCAGCCCACAATGGCGGCGCTGATATCGGGAGCGATCTTGAGCGCTTGTGCATACGCCTCGCGCGCTTCGGCGGGTCGGTCGTTCTGCTCGAATGTCTTGGCTTGCTGCATGAAGCGATCCAGCGCCTGCGCCTGCGCATCGGCAGTGGTGCGTGCCGATTGCGCCTGCCCCGCAGCCGCAGACGGTGGCAGCGAGACGACGTGGGCTGGCTGCGCTGCATACACCTGCGTCACGATCGCCTCCGGCGCGCCCACCAGCCGATACAACCCGGCCGTGGCCAGCGGCAGGCCCAGTCCCAGCAGAATTGCCCAGCGGCGGCGCGCATCACCGCTGCCGGTGGGGCGGCGCAGCAGTGGTGCCAGCAACAGCAGCAAGGCCAGCGCCACCAGCACGGCACTTGCGATATAAAAACCCGCCATCACCATTCTTCCTCCGCCTGCGGCGCCACCGGCGTCCCGGCACGCGCACGGTGACGCACGGTGTGGACGACCACGCCGGCACCTGCAGCCAACATCAGCGCCGGCCCGAACCACAGCAGCCAGGTGCCGCGTTTGACCGGTGGGTCGTACAACACGAAATCCGAATAGCGATCGACCATGTACTGCTTGATCTGCGCATCGCTCTTTCCGGCCTGCAGTTGCGCGAACACCTGATGCCGCAGATCGCGCGCCAGGCTGGCGTTGGAATCGGCCAGGTTTTCGTTCTGGCAGACCAGGCAGCGCAGTTGCGCGGTCAAGCGCTGGAAGCGCGCTTCTTCGCTGCGGTTCTTGAACGGCAGCGGGTCCACCGCCTGCGCCGCCAGCGAGGGTGCCAGCAGCATGCCAAGCAGCAACACCAGCAACAACCGCACGCGGCGGCCTTGCGCGCGCCAATGCCAGCGCCAATGCAACACGCGTGTTTGAAGCGCCGAGGCCATCACGGCGTGTCCTTGCGCAGCGCGGCGATGGCCGGCAGCAACTCGTCGTCGATGGCATCCGGGGTCAGCACGCCGATGTGCTTGTAGCGGATCATGCCTTGGGCATCGATCAGGAACGTCTCCGGTGCACCGTAGACGCCAAAGTCGATGGCGGTCTGGCCGGCTTCATCGGCGATCACCACAGCATACGGGTTGCCAACGCGCGCGAGCCAGGCGGTAGCATCGGCGGGCACGTCCTTGTAGTTGTAGCCGATCAGCGGCACGCCGAGCCGGCTGGCCTGGGCCATCAACACCGGGTGTTCGTGCACGCATTCGGCGCACCAGCTGCCGAACACATTCAGCACGTAGGGTTTGCCCAGCAACTGCTCACGGCTGACGCGTTGCGCGGGCAGATCCAGCCGCGGCAACGAAAACGCCGGTGCCGGTTTGCCGATCAATGGCGATGGAACCTCGCGCGGATTGTGCTGCATGGTCCGCAGGATGCCGACGCCGAACAGCGCCGCCAGCAACACAAAGCCCAGCAAGGGCAGCAGACGATTCACGGGTGCGATTCCTGTGCGATGACGAGCGCTGGTTGCGCCGAAGAGGCGGCCGCGGTGTGTGCAGTCACCGGCGCACGAAAGCGGCGTGCGCAGGCGCTGACGAAACCGCCGAGCATCATCACCAGGCCGCCGGCCCAGATCCAGCGAATGAAGGGTTTGTAGTACAGCCGCAGCGTCCAGTCGTCTTCGATGTGCTCATCGTCCAGTGGCTCGCCCAGGGCCACATACAGGTCGCGGGCGATGCCAGGATCGATCGCCGATTCGGTCTGGATCCGCTCGCTGCTGTACAGGCGTTTTTGCGGATGCAGTTGCGCGACGATCTGGCCGTCGCGGCTGACCTGCACGCTGCCTTGTTCGGCTTTCCAGTTTGGCCCATCCACCAACTGCACCCCATCGAAACGGAAGCTGTAGCCGGCGATCTGCGCCGACTCGCCGGGCGACAGCCGCACATCGCGTTCCACCGACAGGCTTTCGGAGACCAGCACGCCGGCAACGAACACCGCCACGCCCGCATGTGCGATCAGCATGCCGGCCATTTCCGCCGGAAAGCGCCGCCCGCGCGGCATGTCGCGCCAGCGTTTGACCATGTACAGCGCAGTGCCCGCAGCCACCCATGCGGCCACGCCCATGCCGGCGATCGCCTTGGCCTGGCCATCGGCAAACACACTGCCGACCAGGGCACACGCAATTGCGGCGATGCCGGCGCGCGTGCCGAGTGCTTTCAAGGGTGCGACGTCGGCCTTGCCCCAGCGCAGGTATGGGCCGAACGGCAGCAACAGCACCACCGGCAACATCAACAACGGAAACAGCAGGCCGAAGTAGGGCGGCCCGACCGAGACCTTGCCCAGCGCAAACGCGTCGGCGATCAGCGGGAACAAGGTGCCCAGCAACACCATGGCCGCAGCCACGGTGAGCAGCAGGTTGCCCACGAGAATGCCGGTTTCGCGCGAGGCAGCGGCGAACGGTTTGCCGCTGGCGATCTTGGGCGCGCGCAGTGCATACAACAGCAACGAACCGCCGACTACCGCAACCAGAAAGATGAGGATGTACAGGCCGCGGCGCGGATCGGCCGCAAACGCGTGCACCGAGGTCAGCACGCCCGAGCGCACCAGGAAGGTGCCCAGCAACGACAGCGAAAACGCCAGGATCGACAGCAGGATGGTCCACGCGCGTAGGCTGCCGCGTTTTTCGGTGACCGCCTGGGAATGGATCAACGCAGTGCCGACAAGCCATGGCATGAAGCTGGCGTTTTCCACCGGGTCCCAGAACCACCAGCCGCCCCAGCCCAGTTCCGCATAGGCCCACCAGCTGCCGGCGACGATGCCGGCGGTGAGACAAGCCCAGGCCACATTGGTCCACGGCCGCGCCCAGCGCACCCAGGCCTGTTCCAGCTCGCCGCCGAGCAATGCTGCCACGGCGAATGCGAATGCCACCGAAAACCCGACATAGCCGGTGTACAGCACTGGCGGGTGGAAGGTCATGCCCGGGTCCTGCAACACCGGATTGAGCTCGTTGCCATCCAGCGGAATCGGCGACAGCCGCCCGAACGGATTGGAGGTCAGCAGGATGAAGGCCAGAAAGCCCACCGAGATCAGCCCCAGCACCGCCAGCACGCGGACGGCAAAAGGCTGCGGCAAGTGCCGGCTGAACGCGGCCAGCAGCACCGTCCAGGTGGCCAGGATGGCAATCCATAACAGCAGCGAGCCTTCGTGGGCGCCCCACACCGCGGCGAAACGGTAATACCAGGGCAGGGCGATATTGGCGTTTGCGGCGACATAGCCCACCGAAAAATCCAGCGACAACAACGACCAGGCGAGCAGGCCGAACGCCATCCAGACGAACACCGCCTGGCCCACGGCGGCAGGCCGCGCGATACCCATCAATGCGGTGTTGCCGCGCCAGGCACCGATCAAGGGCAGTACGCCCTGGGCGAGCGATAACAGCAGTGCCAGGATCAGTGCGATCTGGCCGAGCTCAGGCGTCATGGTCGAACCGCATAGTGAAACGGAAGGGAGTCATCGACGTGCGTGGTGCCCACTGGCCGCGCTTCAACGCGGCGCGGCCAGCGGTGCGGCGGTGGCGGGAATCGGCTTGCCAAGGTGGCCCTCGGCCATCGCATCCTTCAGCTCTTTCGGCATGTAGGTCTCGTCGTGCTTGGCCAATACTTCGTTGGCCACAAAGCGCCCGGCCTGCATGCGCCCGTTGGCGATGACCGACTGGTTGTCGCGAAACAGGTCCGGAAGAATGCCGGTGTACTCCACCTGGGTCGCCGCGTTTTTATCGATGACAGTGAAGCTGACTTTCAGCGAATCGCTGGAGCGCTGGATCGAGCCGGCCTTGACCATGCCACCGAGGCGGAATTGATGGTAACCGGCCGCTTCCCCCGCGCGTACCTGGCTTGGGGTGAACAGGTAGCTCATGTTCCGCTGCAAAGCGAACACGATGAGCGTGACGGCCAGCGCGGCGGCGGTGAGTACGCCGATCACAAACCACAGGCGTTGTTTGCGCGTGGCGTTCATGGCGCGTCGCGCTCCAGTGCCGGTACCGGTTGGTCGCGTGCATGTCGCGGGGCCTGCCGCTGCAACTGCCCGCGCAGCTCGCGCGGCAGCCGACGACGGCGTAGCCAGGGCGCTGCAAGATCGGCCAGCAGCACCAGCACGAATAAGGCATAAGCGGTCCACACGTACTGGCCGTAACCGCCCATCGCCAGAAAGGTGCTCATGCGGTGCGCTCCGTCAACACGATGCGGCGGACCCAGTCCTTGCCGCTTTCCAATGCCAGCAATTCCACCCGCACGCGGCCAAACAAGCTGGCGACGTAATAGCACTTGGTGGCCAGCATCATGGTCAGCAGCGGCCACAGCATGTCTGCGCTCATCGTGGAGGGGCCGAGCAGGCGCACGGTGGAACCCTGGTGCAGCGTGTTCCACCACACCACCGAGTAATGCACGATGGGCAGATTGACCAGACCCACCAGTGCGAGCAAGCCGGCGGCGCGCATTGCCTGGCGGCGGTCTTCCACCGCGTGGTACAGGCCCAGCACGCCGAGGTACAAGAACAGCAGCATCAACTCGGAGGTGAGCCGCGCATCCCAGGTCCACCAGGTGCCCCACATCGGCTTGCCCCACAGTGCGCCGGTGCACAGGGTGATGAAGGTGAAGGCTGCGCCGATCGGCGCCGAAGCCATGGCGGCCACTTCGGCCAGCTTGATGCGCCACACCAGCGCAATGAACGCCGAAACGCCCATCGCCGCGTAGATGAAAAGACTCATCCAGGCACTGGGCACGTGGATGAAGATGATGCGGTATGCATCGTGCTGCTGGTAATCCGGCGGTGCCAGGACCAGGCCGCCGTAGGCTGCGACCGCGCCGAGCAACGCGGCCAGCCCTAGCGCCCACGGGCGCACGCTGCCGGCGACACGATAGAAGGTCGGCGGCGAGCTGAGTCGATGCAGCCACAAGGGAATCCACTTGGCCATGCCGGTGCCGTCAGTTGGAGTGTTTGGCGTGAGGCGCCAGCGCCTGCACTGCGGCGCCGGCGTTGACCTGCAACTGCCCGTCGGAGACCTTGCTGGTGCGCTGCATGAGCTCGCGCAACGCCTTGGCATCCATCGACGGTTGCAGCGACAACAGCAGCGCGGCCATGCCGCTGACATGTGCGGCGGCCATCGACGAGCCGGAGGTGAAGTCGTAGCGGCCGTTCGGTTGCGTGGTCAGGATGTCCTTGCCGGGCGCGCTGAGCACGCCGGGCATGGCCGGTGTTGCGCTGCTGCTGCGCACGACCAGCACGCCGGGGACGTCGTTGGGAAAGCCATCCAGACGCCCGTTCGGTGGCATTGCCGCCACCACGATGCGGCCCTGTTGCACCAGCTGCTGCAGCATCTTGCTCAGCAGCGGATCGGCGGGGCCGCCCAGGCTCAGGTTGATCACGCGCGCGGAGCTGTTGTCGATCGCCGCCAGCGCCTTGGCCAGGGTGAAGGTGTTGCAACGTGCGGTGGCGCCGACCGTAGGCGCGTACCAGCATGCCTTGTAGATACTCAACATGGCCTTGGGTGCCATGCCGACGATGCCCTGGTGATTGTTGCTGCCGGCGGCAATGATGCCGGCCACTTCGGTACCGTGCGAATCGGTACTGGTCTTCGCCGGTGTGTCGTCGACCAGATCGTGCACCTCGCGGATGCGCGCCTTCAGGTCGGGGTGGTTGGTGTCCACGCCGGTATCGACGACGGCGATCAGCACGCCGCGGCCCTCGGTCACGGTCTGTGCGCTGGCGGCATCGGTGTCGATAAAGCCGCGTTGCATGTCCACGTACGGGTCGTTGTAGCTGGACAGCGAGGTCGTCTTTTCCGACGCATCGGCGGAGAACACCGAAAAGTCCTGCACTGGCTGCACCAGCTCCACGCCTTCGTCGTCGGCCAATGCACTGACCAGTGCATCGCGCGACACGCCCGGCGGCGGTTGCAGCACAGCGCAATACAGGCCCAGCGAGGTGATCGGCCAGGCCGAGACCTCGCGTAATTTGTAGCGCTGCTTGATGCTGTCCATGCGCGCGGCAGCCTTCTGGCCGGCGCCGTAATAGCTGGATGCGTAGCCGATAAGGCTGGAGCCGGCGCGGGCCGGCGGTGCGGCGAGCGGGTTGGCCACCGCCAGCAGGATGTCGCGGCTGCTGTCGGGCGTTTGCGCATCGGCCAGCGGCGTGGGGGTGCCGGCAACGTCCGTCACCGGCTCCTGGAGGGCTGCGGCAGCGTGCGCGTTGGAGGGCGCGCCCAGGCCGGCGAACGCGGCGATCAGGCCAATGGCGAACAGGCGATTCATGGGGCCGAGACGATCTCCGCCAGCCGGATGCCCGGGGTGGCGCGTAGTTGCTGCACGGTCTGCTGCGGCTGCGCCGGGGGCCGCGGTGCGGCCGGCACCACGGTGTAGGCGCCCATGTCGTTGGGGCCGCCGACCACCTGCAACTGCTGCGCATGCAGCAGCCGGTCCCAGTCGGCCACGGTCATCCTTGCGTCCGGCACCACGCGGATGGCGCCCTGCGGCACCGGCAAGGCCGCGACGCTGCTGAGCGTGCGGTAGTCGTGCGATGGCGATGGCGCGGGCGAGGCCAGCTTGACGCCCATCACGCCCAGCCCGATGGCCTGGACCAGCGCGGCGGCGGCCAGGGCGCGGACCGTCCAACTGCCGGAGCGGCGTGCGGCGGGCGCGCGCGCAGGTGCGCTGTGCTGCTCCGGTGCATCCAGGCGGCCGAGCAGGCGTTGCAGACCGGCGTTCGGGTCCAGCTTCACTGTCGATGGCAGCGCCAGGGCCTGGCGCAGGCGATTCTGTTGGGCGAATTCGGCGCTACACGAGGCGCACTTGGCCACGTGCGCGATCAGCCAGGTGTTTTCTTCTTCGGTGGCACTGTCCAGCAGCACCGCCGGCATCAATTCCCAGGCGTGCGAGCATTCCTTGCCAGGCGCGATGAAAAACGTCTTCATTGCATGGTCTCCGTGCAAGGGGCGCCGCCGGCCAGGCCGGGCAGCACATTGCGTAATTTGACCCGGGCGTGGAACAGCCGGGCTTTGATGGTGCCAACCGGGCACTGCATGATGTCGGCCACTTCTTCGAGCTTGTGGCCGACGCCGTAGACCAGTTCGACCACCAGGCGCTGGTCCGGCGACAGCCGTTCCATGCCCTTGTCCAGCCAGTCGCGCAGTTCGCGGTCGTCGTTGTCGTCGGCGCTGGGGGCGTGGTCTTCCACCAGGGCGGTGTCGTCGATGGCTTCGCCGTCATGCTGGCGCAGGCATTTGAGTCCGCAGCGGTAGGCGATGCCCATGATCCAGGTGGACACCTGCGAGTCGCCGCGGAAGTCGCCGGCCTTTTGCCAGGCGATCCAGAAGCAATCGTTGATGGCCTCTTCGATGAGGTCCGGGCGGCGGGTCAGCCGCGACAGGAAGCGGCACAGCCGGCCGTGATAGCTGTGGTACATGCTGGCCAGCGCGTCGCGATCGCCCCCGGCCATGCGGCGCAACAGCATGCGGTCGGTGGCATCGCCCAGGGTGTCGGTGTCATTCATCGGTGGAGGCATGGCAGGTAACCCACGTCAGTGCGCGCAGGCAGGCAAAAGGTTGCGTGTGGATCAGAAGGTTCTGGCGACCGTGCCCAGCCACGGCATGTCGCCGGGGCCGCCCTGCATGCGCGGGGTGTTGCCGCTGGTCAGGATGCGCTCGGCTTTCAGCGTCCATCCGTCGCGGTTCCACTTCAGGCCCACTTGACCGTACTGATAGCGGCCCGAGCGCGCTGCACCGTAGGCCATGGCCGGAAAACGCGACGAGCCGGCACCGAGCGACAGGCTGACGTCGTTGCGCAGCGGGACGTTGGCAGTGACGTCCAACGCCACGTTCCACGGCGACCGGTCGGCCCGCGGGAAATTGAAGGTGGACAGCGAAAACGTCAGCAGGTCGCGGTAGGACCAGGCCAGGCTGGCTTCCTGGCGGTCGAAGGTGCGGGTGGCGCGGTCGGTCGGGTAGCCGTAGTAGAGCAGGCTGGCCTGCATCTGCCAGCGGTCGTCCAGCATCCAGGCGCGCCCGACCTGGGCGGTGACCGCGACCGGATCGCTCCAGGCCGGGGACTGCAGCGCCACCGAGGTGGACACCGACCAGCCGGGGGCGGGCAGCCAGTAGCCGGCGGCCTGCACGGTGACCTTGTTGGGTGCGATCGAGATGCCTCGGTCGATCAGGCTGGAGGTCAGCGCCACTGCACCGCCGAAGTCCTTGGCCAGGGCGCCACCGCAGGCGCCGGCTGCCAGGGTGAGCAACAGCCACTGCACCAGCGTGCGGTGCCGGCGTGGTTGGCGACGCACCCGCGGTCGGCATGGTTGCTGGGCGGACGCGGCCGGTCGCGCTTCGCACCATGGGTGGCGTGCGGCACTGTCCAACAGTGCGCCCACGCAGAAACCCGCGCGGGCGCAGTCGCGTCGCGGTCGGGAGGGGAGCGGCTTGGAAGCTGGAACGGTGGGCAATGGCGTGGGCGGGTGTCAAACAGGGACGCGATGGTGCCCCAGGTCGGCGGACGAGACCACCGCTCCGGCGGCGATTGCGTCCGTATACGCGAAGGCACCGCAGCGGGCAACGCGACTCCATCCTGGCCTGCCGGGCAGCGACCGCCTGCGACGCCTGGCGGTGCATGCGGCCGGCTGGCAGGCTGCCACGGCCGGACGCGTTGGCGACCGACGCAGCCACGCGACCGGCGGAGCAAGCGATGCAGGGTGGTGCCCGCAGGGCAGGCGACCGACACCGTGGGCATGCAAGCAGGGAGCAGGTGGCGCGCCATCCGTCCGCCCCCTCGGGCGGCGACGCGCCATGCCGCGTTGGCCGCGCCTACTTCAAGGTGTTGAGGTAGGCGATCAGTGCGTCGAGCTCCTTCGGGTCGTCCAGGCCGTCGTACTTCATCTTGGTGCCCGGCAGCGCCTTGGACGAGGACTGCGACAGATAGGTCTTGAGCTGGGCCGGGGTCCAGGTCCACTTGCTGTTCTTGAGCACGTCGGAATAGCCGGCAAAGTCGGCGACGGTCCCGGCTGGGCGTCCTGCCACGCCGAACAGCGATGGGCCTTTCTTGTTCTTGCCCGGTTTGACGCTGTGGCACTCACCGCATTCGGTGAGGAAGACGCCGGCGCCGTCGGCGGCGTATGCCGAGGGCACGGTCAGTGCGCCCGCCAGCATCAGGCCGGCCAACGGGGCGCACAACGCGGAGAGTTTGCGGGGTGGGTTCATGTGGATCCGTACAGGTGCGGGAGGGATCAGAAGGCCAGGTTGACCGACAAGGTGAAGCTGTCGAGATCGCGCGGATTGGTGATCGGCGGGCCACGGAAGACGTTGGAGGTACTGCCGTTGAACTTGTCGAAACGGAACCAGCCGGCGGACACGCGCAGGTTGGCCATCGAGGTGTAGGTGCCGTCCTTGCCGAATGGGGTCCAGTACAGCAGGATCAAATTGCTGGTGGTGTCCGGGATACCCACTGGCGAATAGCGCGCCGCATCGAACGAGCCGCTGTTGATCATGTGCGCGGCCAGCACGCCGTAGCTCTGCTTGAAGGCGTAGTTCATGCTGAGGGTCTGATCGCGCACGCTGCCCCGGTCCAGCGCCGGCATGGTCGGGTCGGTCGACATCAGCGGGCTGCCGTATTTGCGACGCTCGTAGATGTTGACGTAGGCCAGCGACAGCACGTGCTCGCGGGTGCCGAGGAACTGGTAGGTCAGGTCGTAGCCGAAATCGGTGAGGTCGTCGCTGGGCCCGGTTCGCAAGGGCTGGCGGCGCGTATTGAGCGCGGTCAGGCCCACCGAGAAGAACTGGCGCTTCATGTCCTTCATGTAGGCAAGACGCGCGTAACTGGTGCCGCTGAGCTTGCCCGGGTCGCCATTGACCGGCCAGCCGAGGCGGTCCTGCGCAGACGGCGACAGCGCGCTGTAGCTGCCCACTTCGCCGTACCAATTGCGGTCGTACAGGCCGTAGACGCTGGCGCCGATGACGCGGTTGGACAACGCCGAGGAGCTGAGCATGGTGGAGGCGCCGCCATTGGAGGCGGGGGTGAGCGTGGAGGCATTCGGCAATACGTGCACCGGGTCGGAAATGCCCGGGTTGTTGTTGACGCTGACGCCGATCATGGTGTCCTTGCCCGCCATCTGGAACGGCTTGCTGACAAAGCGCAGATCGACGTCGTCCAGGCGCGTGTCGAAGGTCGCATTGCCGCTGTTGTTGGAGCGGATCTTCGAATAGCCACCGATGTTGTCGTTGAGGCGGCCGCCCAGATACAGATCGGCCTCGCGCAGGCGCGAGGTGCTGTCGCCGCGGCTGGGGTTGTTGCGCGACCAGGTGAGCTGGCCGGACACCGGGATCTTGGTGCCTTCGCCATCGGTATCGGTAAAACCGCCGAGCTTGAAGCGCATGCCGTAGGGCGTGAGCGAGGGGCCATACGAACCGACATGGCAATCGGCGCAGGACGAGCCGGTCTGGCGCGCGAACGAGGGAATCGCCTGCGCCTGCGTACTGGCCAGTAGCAACAAGGGGCCGGACACGCACAACAAGGACGTCAGGCGGGCGGTACGCGTCGCGGTGCAACGCGGGGCGGGCTGGAAAGCGGGCATGGAAAGTCCTTGTTCGACGGTGCGGGATGCAGCAGTGCGGGAATGGGCGAAGAGACGGATCGCAGGCGGCCGGGCATGGCGGTTCATGCGTGCTTGCCCGGCAAGACGCGACGCAGCAGGCCGTCGCGCAGGACCAGGTGATGCCAGAGCGCGGCGCCGATATGCAGCAGCACCAGCGCCAGCAGCGCCCAGGCCGCATTCAAGTGCCAGGTGCCCAGGGTGTCGCCGAGGTCGCCATCCGGCGCGACCAACGCGGGCAAGGGAGCGCCGAAGAAAGACACTTGCTTGCCGTAGGCGCTGCTCAGCGACCAGCCCAGCAAGGGCAATGCGAGCATCAGGCCGTACATCGCCAGATGCGTGGCGCCAGCGGCCAGGCGCATCGGCAGCGACGCGGGCGGGCCGGGCGGCAATCTGCGCAAACGCAGGCGCAACCCGATGCGTAATGCAAACAGCACCAGCACCAGCAAGCCAAAGTGGCGATGGCCTTCCAGCAGCCACTGACGCAGTGCGCGGCCATCCAGCTCGGCGCGCAGCAGGATCAGCGTGGCGGCCATGGCCAGGCACAGCACGGTGAGCCAGTGCAGCACGCGCATCGCTTTGGGCAAGGGCAGCACGCGCGCAGCTGCGGGCGCCTGTTCTGCCAGGGGCACGGTGTCTGTACCGTTGACGGGAGCGCTGGCGGGCGCCGGGGGGGAGGAACGCATCTGATCTGTCTTCCGGTGGTGGTGGTTGGTTTCCGGCTGCGCACCGCGCGGCCAGGCCTGGCTCCCCACGCCGGCCGAACGGCGGCCAGGTGAACGTGCACCGATGGGTGCGGCGATGTCGGAAAAAGGTTGCGTCGTGATGGCGATTGGTTCGCACGTGCCGCACACCGAAGCGCTGCGCCAGGGTCGGCTGCGCTTGCGCGCACAGCGCTTCGCAGGGCCGCGGCCGCGCGCAACCTTTCGCGTCACCCGACGCACTCAGGCATGTCGCACTACGTGCAGTCAGCGGTTACGCCTCTCTAATCATGGCTATCGAACGCATCCAGTTGCATACCCACGGTGACGATCGCGGGCTGCTCATTTCATTGGAGCAGCAGCGCAATGTTCCGTTCGAGATCCGCCGCGTGTATTACCTGTTCGGCACGCGCCACGACGTGCACCGCGGCCAGCACGCGCATCGCCAGCTCAATCAATTCGCCGTGGCCTTGCACGGCTCGGTGACGATCCTGCTCGACGAAGGCCACGGCAATGGCCCCAGCGAAGTGGTGCTGGACGACCCATCGCAAGGCCTGCTGCTCGGCCGCATGGTGTGGCGCGACCTGTACCGCTTCAGTGCCGACTGCGTGCTGATGGTGCTGGCCGACCAGCTTTACGATCCTGGCGACTACATTCTGGATTACGACCAGTTCGTGAGCGAAGTGCGCAATGGCACCGTGCTGCAAGCCCGCAGGCTGGAAGCATGAGCGCACCGAAGCAACTGGTGATTGTCGGCGCGGGCGAGTTCGCGCAGATCGCCTGCGAGTACTTCCAGCACGACAGCCACTACACGGTGGCGGCCTTCAGCGTGGAGCGCGCTTTTCTGCTGCAGCCCTCAGTGGCCGGGTTGCCGGTGGTGGCGTACGAAGAACTGGAGCAACGCTACCCGCCGCAAGACTACGCGGTGTTCGTGGCGATTCCTGCAACGCAACTCAATCGCCTGCGCACCCGTTTCTTCCAGGATGTGCTGCGGCGCGGCTATCGCTGCGCGACGTATGTGAGCTCGCGCGCATTCGTCTGGCAAAACGCGCAGATCGGCGCCAACTGCTTCATCTTCGAGGGCAATGTCGTGCAGCCGTTCACCCGCATCGGCGACAACTGCGTATTGTGGAGCGGTAACCATATCGGCCACCGCACGGTGGTGCAGGATCATGTCTTCATTGCCTCGCATGCGGTGATTTCCGGCTATTGCGAGATCGGGCAGGGCAGCTTTATCGGGGTCAACGCCACGCTCAGCGACAAGGTGCGCATTGCCGCAGACAACGTCATCGGTGCCGGCGCGCTGGTGACGCGACATACCGAAGCCGAGCGCGTGTACGTGGGCTCGCCGGCACGCGCGGTGGCGGGCAGATCCAGCTTCGATGTGGAGCTCTGAGCGGTGTTTGCCTGGAAAAAACGCGGGCTTGTGTTCGATGTCGCCCGCCATGGGGTGGGCGGCTGGATGCACCATGCCGCACTGACGCCAACACCGCATCGCTTGTCTGCTCAGGTGCTGCGTGTGTACGCCGGCTTTCGCGATGCGCAGGGCGTGAGCCGGATCGGCTACGTGGATGTGCGCGCCGATGCGCCAACGCAGATCGTCGGCGTCAGCAAGCAGCCTGTGCTCGACATTGGCCGTGATGGGTGTTTCGACGACAACGGCATGATCCTGGGCGATGTGGTCGCCGGGCCGGATGGGCTGTACCTGTTCTATGTCGGGTTCCAGCGCGTGGCCAAGGCCAAGTTCCTCGCCTTTACCGGGCTGGCGGTGTCCTGCGATGGTGGCGAGAGCTTCCAGCGCCGGCAGGAAACGCCGCTGCTCGATCGCGCCCCTGGGCGCAGCACGATTGCCGCGGTGCATTCGGCACGCTACGACGATGGCCGCTGGCGGTTGTGGTACGCGGTGGGCGATGACTGGGAAACGATTGGCGGCCACCCCTATCCGCGTTACCACATCCGCTACGCACAGACCGACGACCTGCGTTGCATTCCCACCGACGATGTTGTGTGCCTGCGCCCACGCGGCGACGAATACCGCATCGGGCGTCCGCGCGTGTATCGGTTCGGCGAGCGCTACGTGATGTATTTCACCCGTGGCGACCTGAAGGGCGGCTACTTTCCCGGCATCGCCTTCAGTGGCGACGGGGTGCACTGGGAGCGCGACGACCGTCGATTGGGGCTTGCATTGTCCAATGAAGGCTGGGATGCGCAGACGCTGTGCTACCCCGCCTTGATTCGGCGCGGCGAGCGCGTGTTGATGTTCTATAACGGCAACGCGATGGGGCAGGCGGGCTTCGGCCTGGCAGAGGCGGCGTTGCCGGTTGCGTTGCAGGACTGCGATGTTTTCGGTTAGGTCTTACGTGCCGGGCGATGCGCCGGCGTGGGACGCCCTGGTGGCGTCATCGCGCAATGGCAATCTGCTGCATCGGCGTGACTATATGGACTATCACGCCGAGCGCTTCGTGGATGCGTCCGTGTTGGTTGAACGTGGGGGCGCGGTGGTGGCGGTGCTCCCGGCCAATGTGCAGGGCAGTTGCGTCAGCAGCCACGCCGGGCTCACCTATGCCGGGCTGCTGTCGTCGATGGCGCTGCGTGCCGGCGCCACCTTGCAGGTGTTCGAGCAGATTGCCGCGCACTACCGCGCGCTAGGCGTGCGCGAGGTCATCTACAAGCCGGTGCCGCATATCTTTCATGCCTACCCGGCCGAAGAACAGCTGTACGCGCTGCATCGGCTGGGCGCGCAGCTGTGCCGGCGCGATTTGTCGTCGGTGATTGCGCTACGCGAGCGGCCTGCATTCAGTGCCGAGCGGCAGCGTTCCATTGCCAAGGCGCGCAAGGCTGGGGTGCAGGTCCAGCGCGGGACCCAGCTCGTCGAATTCCATGCGCTGCTGACCCAGGTCCTGCAGCGGCATGGCGTGGCACCGACGCATCGGCTGGATGAGCTTCAACTGCTGCAACGCCGGTTCGCGCAGCAGATCGTGTTGCATGAAGCGCGCGCTGATGGGCAATTGGTCGCAGCCGCGTTGGTCTTCGACTTCGGTCGCTGTGTGCATACCCAATACCTGGCGGTCTCCGAACAGGGCCGCCGGCTGGATGCGTTGAGCTTGCTGCTGGCCGACCTCATCACCGATGTCTACGCGCAGCGCGCCTATTTCAGTTTCGGTATCTCCACCGAACAGGGCGGGCAGGTGCTCAACGAAGGTTTGGTGGAACAAAAGGAACGCTTCGGCGCGCGTGCCGTGGTGCAGGATGTCTATCGATGGTTGATGTAATGGATGTGCCTTTCCTGGATTTGCGTGCAGTCAATGCACGCTATGCCGATGCGCTCAAGACCGCAGCGGCGCGTGTCATCGATGCCGGCTGGTATGTGCTCGGCCAAGAGCTGGCCGCGTTCGAGGACGAATTCGCCAGTTATTGCGGCACCACGCAGGCAATCGGCGTGGGCAATGGGCTGGATGCGTTGGCGTTGATCCTGCGGGGCTACCGTGAGCTGGGGGTCTTGCGCGAAGGCGACGAAATCATCGTGCCCGCCAACACCTTCATCGCGACATTCCTGGCGATCAGCCAGAACCATCTTGTGCTGGTGCCGGTCGAGCCGGACCCGGTCACGTTCAACATCGACCCGGCAAGGGTGGAGAAGGCGATCGGGCCCCGCACGCGCGCGATCATGGCAGTGCACCTGTATGGGCAGTTGGCTGAGATGCAGGCCCTGCAGACCCTGGCCCATCGCTACGGCCTGCTGCTGATCGAGGATGCCGCTCAAGCGCATGGTGCACGCGCACACGGGCGGCGCGCCGGTGCGTTCGGCGATGCGGCGGCCTTCAGTTTCTTCCCGACCAAGAACCTGGGTGCACTGGGCGATGGCGGCGCAGTCACGACCTCGGATGCACGTCTGGCCGAGTGCATTCGCGCGCTGCGCAACTACGGCTCGGAAGTGAAGTATCACCATCTCTGCCAGGGGGTGAATTCGCGTCTGGATGAAATGCAGGCTGCGTTCCTGCGCGTCAAGCTGGGCTATCTGGAGGACGAGATCGCGCTGCGGCGCGCAGTGGCGCAGCGGTATCTGCACGGTATCTGCAACCCGCTGGTCATGCTGCCCGCGCCGGTGGCCGAGCAGCAGCACGTCTGGCATCTGTTCGTGGTACGCAGCCCGCAGCGCGATGCCTTGCAGGCACATCTGTTGCGGCAGGGCATCCACACGCAGATCCATTACCCGGTGCCGCCGCACCGGCAGCCTGCATATGCCTCGCTGGGCGAGGCCTGCCTGCCGCTGAGCGAACAGCTGCACCGGGAAGTACTGAGCCTGCCGATGGGGCCGGCGTTGGACGATGCAGCAGTTGCGCAGGTGATCGCGGCCTGTCAATCGTTCGGCAGCAACACATGAATCTCGTGCGCAGCAGCGCCTACACCGGCGTTGCGACGCTGGCCAAGCTGCTGGCGGCATTGGTGGTGGTCAAGCTGGTCGCCGTCGACGCCGGTCCGCAGGGCGTGGGCCGGCTTGGCCAGTTCCTCAACCTGATGTCGGTGCTGGCGGTATTGGCCGGTGGCGGCATCAGTGCCGGCATCGTCAAGTATGTAGCGCAGTACCGCGACGATGCGCCCGCGTTGGCGCGCTTGCTGAGTGCGGCGCTCTTATACGCATTCTGCGCGGCCTGCGTGATCGCACTGCTGGCGGTGGTCTTCAGTGGAGCGATTGCCGAGCGCCTGCTGGGCGATGCGAGCTACCGCCCGCTGATCTGCGTATTGGCAATCGCGCAGCTGGGAATCGCACTGCTCAATTACCTGCTGGCGCTGATCAACGGCTTCATGGATGTACGGCGGCTCGCCTTCGTGCAGACGACAGGCGCCATGCTGAGCGTTGCCTTGGTGGCGTGGCTCTCCAGCCGGGCGCAATTGCACGGGGCGCTGTTGGCGCTGGTCCTGGGGCAGGTGCTGTGGCTGCTGGCGGCGGTCCCTGCGCTGCGGCGTAGCCCCTATTTTCAACCTGCAATGTGGCGGATGCGCTTTGACGCGCAGATGACCCATCGGCTGGCGGCATTTTCGCTGATGACGCTCACCTCGACACTGGTGCCGCAGCTGGTGACCATCGTGGTGCGCCATCATCTCGCGGCGCGGTTCGGTTGGGAGCAGGTGGGCTACTGGCAGGCGGTCAGCCGGGTCTCCGATGCCTATCTGCTGTTCTTCACCACCGCCATCAACGTGTACTACCTGCCCAAGCTGGCATCGCTGCAAGACGGCGCGGGTCTGGGCAGCGAGCTGCGCAGCGCGTATCGCTACGTCATGCCGGCGGTGATCGTGGTGGCGCTGGGCGTGTATGTAGGCCGCGATTGGGTGACCTGGCTACTGTTCGATATGCAATTTGCCGCTGCAGCGCCCTTGTACGGCCCGCAGCTGCTGGGCGATGTCATCAAGGTTGCGGCGTTCGTGCTGTCGTACGTGATGCTGGCCAAGGCGATGACGCGGCTGTTCGTGATCTCCGAATGCGTGTTCGCAGCGAGCTATCTGGCGCTGGTGTACGTGTTCACCGCGTGGTTCGGGCTGATCGGTGCGATGTACGCCTTCGCCGCCAACTACGTGCTGTATCTGTTGTTCAACATCGTGGTGGTGCGACGCTATCTGGAGCGGGCGGCATGAACGATCAGGCGCCGGTATCGGCACGTGCACGCTGGCCGTTGGTGTCGGTGCTGATTCCGGCGTTCAACCATGCGCGTTTCGTGCAACGTTGCCTGGACAGCGTCCTGGAAGACCCGTACCCATGCAAGGAGATCGTGATCATCGACGATGGCTCCAGCGATGCCACTGGCGAAAAGATCAGCCAGTGGATCAGCGAGCATGGGCATCGGCTACCGGTGCACTTCGTGCAACGCGAGAATCGGGGAGTTGCCGCCACCCTCAACGAACTGGCATTGCGCGCGCGGGGAGAGTATCTGCGGCTTGGTGCAAGCGACGATTACTTGTTGCCCGGCGGGCTGGACGCGCAGGTACGCTATCTGCGCGGACATCCGCAAAAGCTTGCGGTGATCGGCGATGCCCGCGTGGTCGATGCGCATGGCCAATTGCTGCATGGCAGCGCCATGCGCGATCTGCATCGGGTCGACAAGAGCCTGTACTGCTCCGAATCCGGCATCCGGCATGCGGTGATACGGCAGTGGGCTGTCAGCGGCGCGGTGGCGCTGCTACGGCGCAGTGCGTTCGACGCGCGCAGCGGCTGGGACGAGTCGCTACGAATCGAAGACTGGGATTTCTTCCTGCGCCTGGTTGCAGGCGATGCACTGGGCTTCATCGATCTGCCGGTATGCGCCTACCGCCTGCATGGCGGCAACCTCAGCAAGACCGCAAACGTGCCGGCACGCATCGCCAACCTGAGCGAGTCGCGGCAAGTGGCGTTGCGTTGCGCACCATTGTTCGATGCGCCCTATCGCACACTGCTGTATGCGCAGGCGCGCTACATCGCAGCCAAGGTGGAATTCCTGCGGCGCCGGCCGCACCGTGTAGCCGCGCATCTAGTGGTCTATGCATGGTTGTCGCTGTCTGCCAGATGGCGTCCGAAACGTGCCGTGCGTGCGGTGGAGCTTGCATGATCGCACTGTTGCGCCGCCCGGCGACCTATCTGGCATTGCCCATGTTGCTCAGCTGCGCGTTGACGTGGCTGACCTATGCGCTACCCGACGGCTACCTGGCAGGCATCGTGCTGCTGGCGCTTGCGGCAGCGGCCACCTTCGCGCTCGACGCGCTGCTGCGCACACAGCTGCCGTCGGTCGAGCGCTTTCGCCACTACCGGTACGCCGGTACCCGCGATGCATTCCTGGCGATGGGGCTGGCCGCGGCGGTGACGGTGTTCTGTATCGCCGACGTGCTGCTGTTTCCCATTCCGTTGTTCAGCGATCCAGCGTCGTACGCCACCTTGAGCCCTGCGCGTGCGCATGTGCGGCACATCTCCAATATGTGCTGGATCCTGCCACCGATCGCCCTGCTGTGCGTGCGCCATCGTGGCTTGCGTGCGGCGATGGTGACGTTGGGGTTTGTATTTCCCATCGTGGTGATCGATCGCAACCGCATCTTCGCTGGCCTGTTCTCCTTCGTGCTGGTGATGCTGTTGCGGCGCGACCCGGCGCGTCGGCTGCCGTGGAAGACCATCGGCCTGCTGGTGCTGGCCGGTGGTGGCGTGTTTTCGATGCTCGGCGCGTTGCGCTCCGGTTCCCTGGCCACCGTGGCGTTGCCGTTCAGTGCGTTCTACCGTGCCATGCCGCAGGGCCTGCAATGGTTGCTGCTCTACATCAGCGCAGGGCCTTATAACTTCGGTGCGATGTTGGCCAAGGGCTACGTCAACGCCAGCTTCCTGGTCAATCAACTGGTGCCGTTCAGTGGTTCGATCGCCACTGCCGGCACCAGCATTCCGCTGGATGCGCCCAATATCAATGTCGGCACCGAGTTCTTCCCGTTCCTGATGGCGTGGGGCGCTGCCGGTGCCTTGCTTGCGCTATTGGCCTTGTACGCCGGGCTGGTCTGGAGCGTGCGCCGGCTCCATGGCTCGCTGTCGATCTTTCACGTGCTGATCTTCCTGCGCATCGCCTATGCCTGCCTGATGTCGCCCTTTGCGCCACAGGCGTTCACCTGGACCAACTTCGGCTTCATCGCGCTGTGCCTGGTGCTGCATGCCTGCACGGTGCTGTTGCCCAGCCGCCTGTCCCCACACCCGTCTGCCGCGTAAGCGTGCAGCACGCCATCCATCGCCCCGTTGCAGAGCCGCGCCCATGCATCAACACGACGAAATCTACCTGATCGACCTGTGGCGCATCCTGCGCCGGGAATGGCGTTGGGCAGCGGCAGCGCTGCTCGTGGTGCTGGGCCTGACGTTCGCCTTTACCCGCTTGGCCAAACCGCAATGGGAGGCCACCGCGTGGATCCAGGTGGGCGAAATCGGCCCGACCCCTGCTGGCCGCGACCCCAAGGTCGAACCGTTTCAGCGCGTGATCGATCGCATGAAAACGCGGCTGTTTCAGGATGCGGTGCTGCGTCAGGCGCAGGTGCCGCTCGATGGCCGCGCCGCGCAGCTGTATCGCGGCAGCCTGAAGCCGGACCCCGACCCGTACGCCAATCTGATCGGTGTGACCATCCGCGCCGAGTCGGCGCAGCAGGCACGCACGCTGGCCATGGCCACCGTCACCCAGCTGCGGATGCTGCACGGCGACACCAACGCAGCTGCGCTGGAGCTTGCGCGCGCGCGCCTGCAAGGCTTGAGCGAGGATCTACGCGCGGCCACCAGCAATCGCGAGCAGCTGCAGCGGCAGTTGCAGGCCGGGCAGGGAGCGGCTTCGGCCACACCCACGCAGGTACTGGCGGGCGTGTTGCTGACCGACAGCAACACCACGATTCGCGCCTTGAAGAGCGAGCGCGACGACCTTGTTGCCCGGCTCACCACGCGTTACACCTACCAGACCTCGCTGGCGTGGCCGCTGTATGTGCCCGACCGCCAGGCATTTCCGAACGCGAGCACGGTTTGGGCAGCGGGCCTGCTTGCCGGGGCGGGACTGAGCGTGCTGGTCGCGCTGCTGCGCAATGCGGTGCGTCGTCGTGCGCGGACTCGTGCACCGACTGGTGCGTGACGCTGCAGTGGGACCTTGGCGCAACCGTGGCGAATGGGTCTGCGCAAGCAGCAGGCCCCGGGCGATATGAGAGCGAAGGTGAAGCCGTGCATCGCATGTGTCGCGGTAGCCAATGCCGGCATGTCGGGTGTGATTGCCTGAGCCAGCTCGGCCACCATCCACCGCGCTGCAACCAAACCGGCACCATCGCGCACTCACGGGTCTATCAAAACGATGCCGCGTTGGGCGTTGCGACCGGAGAGCGTGGTGAAAACATCAGGACGGGTCTGGGAGGCTGTGCATGTCGTCACTCAGTGAGCATGCGGCGCGGGGCGGCACGGTCGCGCCGGAGCAACTGCTGGAAACGCAACGTGCGTTCGACAGCGTTGCTCCAGACTACGATGGTCCCCGCGGCAACAACGCGCTGATCCAGCGCATGCGCACCACGCTGTGGGACACGGTCGCGAGCGAGTTGCCGGTGGGGTCGCGGCTGGTCGATCTGGGCTGCGGTACTGGCCTGGATGCTGGCGAATTCGCACGCCGCGGATATTCCGTGCTGGCCACCGACTGGTCGCCGGCAATGGTCGAGCGCACCCGCCAGCGCGCTGCCACGCACGGGCTGCAAGAACGCCTCACCGCCGCACATGTCGGCATCCAGCAACTCGATCGGCTGGAAGGCAGCTTCGATGGCATGTACTCCAACTTCGGCCCGCTCAATTGCGCGCCGGATCTGCCGGCCGTCGCCGCGCAATGCGCGCGCCTGCTGCGCCCGGACGGCTGCCTGGTGTTTTCGGTGATCGGACGGATCTGCCCGTGGGAAATCGGCCATTACGCCTTGCGCGGGCGCTTCAGGCGCGCGGCGGTGCGTGCCGCCAAAGGGGCAATTGCGGTGGGCATGAACGGCCACACCATCTGGACCTGGTACCACCTGCCGCGCGAGTTCTACCGCGCATTCGAAACGCATTTCGTGCTGGACAGCTACCGCGCCTTGAGCCTGTTCCTGCCGCCGCCGTATCTGGTGGAGTTTTGCGAACGCAATCCACGCCTGTCCGAGCGCCTGGGACGCTGCGACGACCGCTGGGGCGGGCTGCCATTGCTGCGCGACATGGGCGATCACTTCCTGATCGTGATGCGCAAGCGCTGAGGGGAGCGGTCGATGGCCATGGCCGATGTCTGCCTGCACGGCGCACGCGCGATCACCGAGGCGGGTCTCTCGCGTGCCGCAGTGACCATCCGTGCGGGGCGCTTCGGCGGCACGCTCGGCACCGGTACCGTGCGCATGGATCTGCAAGGGCATGTGTTGGCGCCAGGCCTGATCAATGCGCACGAACATCTGCAGGTCAACTGCGTACCGCCGCTGCCGCAGGCCGCACCGTTCCGCAACAGCTATGCGTGGATCGAGGCATTTCAAGCGCATTTTCAGCATCCGGACGTGGCCGCCGCACTGCGTGTGCCCAAGGCGGTACGGCTGCGCCATGGTGGTCTGAAGAACCTGTTGGCCGGCGTCACCTGCGTGGCCCAGCACGATCCATGGCACGCCGCGCTGGATGAAGGCAACTTCCCGGTGAGCCTGTTGCGCGACTTCGGCTGGAGCTACGCATTGGGCTGGACAGGCTATGGCCCGCCCGTACAACACAGCTTTGCCGCGACCCTGCCAGCGCACCCCTGGATGATCCATCTGGCCGAAGGCACCGATGCGGTGGCGCGTGCCGAGCTCGACGAACTCGACCGGCTCGGCTGCCTGGCCGCCAACACGGTGGTGATCCACGGCGTGGGCATGGGTGAACAAGATATCGAGCGGGTGATCGCGCGTGGCGCAGCCGTGGTGTGGTGTCCTTCCAGCAACCAGGCGCTGCTCGGCCGCACGCTCGATCCGTGGCGCTTGTGCATGGCCGGCCGGTTGGCGCTGGGCAACGATTCGCGCGTCAGCGGCGCGCGCGACCTGCTGGAAGAACTGCGGATCGCCAGCGCGAGCGGGCTGGCACCGGACCAACTGCTTGGCATGGCCACCGGTGACGCCGCGCGTATCCTGCGCATGCCGACACGTGGGCGCCTTGCGCCTGGAGCCACTGTGGATGTGTTGATTGCGCGCGACCGCGGCGGCGAGCCTGCCAGCAGCATCATTGGTTGCACGCGCAGCGACTTGCGTGCGGTGATTCGCGATGGCAAGCCGCGCATCGCCGATCCGGATTTTGCAGCGTGGTTCGACGCGACCGGCATCCAGACGGTGCCGGTGTTGCTGGATGGACGGCCAAAATTGCTTGATGCCGCGCTGGCCGATCCGGCGGTGCTGGCGCTCGAACCCGGTCTTCAGCTTGTAACGCAGGAACAGCCGGCGCAGGCCGCCGCGCAGGTGACTCACGCGCTGGCTGCCAACGGGGCGCTTGCATGAGCGCAGTGCCGGTGCTCGAGCCAGCTGCCGCGTACGCGCTGTGGGCGCAGGCGTATCCACCGCACGCGCACAACCCGGTGATGCTGGCCGAAGAGCGCGCCATGCTCGCATTGATGCCGGCCAGCCTGCAGGGCCAGCACGTGCTGGACGCCGGCTGCGGCAGCGGCCGCTACATGCTGCATGCGTTGCGCCGTGGCGCCCGGCGAGTGACCGGGGTCGATCTGTCGCCGCAGATGCTGCACCGTGCCGGTGCCGAGCTCGCACAGGACTGGCCGGCCGCACGCATCGCTTTGCAACAAGGCAGCCTGGATCATCTGCCGCTGGCCGATACGGTGGCCGACCTGAGCGTGTGCGGTCTGGTGGTGGGTCACCTGCAACAGTTGTGGCCGGCGCTGGAAGAACTGCATCGCGTCACCCGTGTCGGCGGCATCGTGTTGTGCAGCGACGTCCATCCGATCGGCCACGCGCTGGGCTGGCGGCGCGACTTCAAGGCCGATGGGCAACGCTATGCGGTCCGCCATACCCAGCATCTCTACAGCCACTGGCATTGGGCATGCACCGCGCTCGGGTTCGCGATCGAAGCCGTCTCCGAGCCGATGCTGGACCCCGCGGACATCCCGGCCGGTGCGCGTTTCGACCAGATGGCGTTGCAGGTGCCGGTTGCGCTGGTGCTAAGGCTGAGACGGGTCGCGTGAGCAAGATCTTGAACACCGCAGTGGCGTCCTGTGCGTTGGGTACGACCCGTCAGGGGCACGCTGCGGCCGCAGCGGTACACGGCAGCGACGTTGCGTCGATCTGCGTTCATACACTGCCGGCCCAATGAGCCTGCACGTCGCACACCTGAACCTGGTTCCCACGCCCGATGGCCTGAGCGCGGAGCAGGTATTCGCCCAATGGCCATCGTTGGCAGATATCGCCGAAGCTGTCGCCAGTGCTGGCGTGCAGGTGTCGGTGATCCAGGCCTCTGCCTTGGACATCCGGCTGCGCCGCGCGGGCGTGGACTATCGCTTCGCCGATCTGCACCAGCGTGGCAGCGCAGTCCGCGCGCGTACGCTTGCCGCCTTGCTGCACGAGATCGCTGCCGATGTGCTGCATGTGCATGGTCTGGAATTTGCCGGCGACGCGCGGCGCCTGGCGCGCCTGCTGCCGCAGTTGCCGATCCTGCTGCAGGATCATGCCAACCGGCCACCACGCTGGTGGGCCAGGCGCGTGTGGCGCGCACGCTACGCGGCCGCAGCTGGCATCGCGTTTACTTCGCTGGAGCTGGCGCAGCCGTTCGTGCGTGCGCGCCTGTTTGGCCGCAGCACGCAGCTGTTTGCCATCCCCGAATCCAGCAGCCGCTTTACCGCTGGCGACCGATTGCAGGCACGCGAGCAAACGCGCGTGCACGGCGACCCATGTGTGGTGTGGATCGGCCATTTCAGTCCAGCCAAGGATCCGCTCTGCGTACTCGACGCGGTGGCCATGGCGGCGCGTCTGTTGCCCGGTCTGCGGTTATGGTGCGTGTTCGACCAGGCGCCACTGCTGGCGCAGGTGCAGCAGCGCCTGCGCGCCGACCCACGGCTTGCCGGATGCGTCCACTTGCTCGGCAAGGTCGAGCACGCACGCGTTCAGGAACTGCTGCGTGCGGCGGATGTATTCGTGTCTGCCAGCCATGCAGAAAGTTGCGGTTATGCCGCACTGGAAGCCTACGCCTGCGGCTGCCTGCCGCTGCTGACGGCCATTCCATCGTTTCGTGCGCTCAGCGATGACGGCGCAGTGGGCGAGTTGTGGCCGGTCGGCGATGCATCGGCATTGTCGGAACTGTTGCTGCGCGTCAGTCGGCAACGCCCCTCGCGTGCACTGGTACGCGCCCATTTCGACGCGCGCCTGTCGTTTGCCGCGGTGGGCCGGCGCTGGGCGCAGGCTTATGCGCAATTACGCACGACCCAGCCGGAGTGCACCGCATGAAGCTGGCATTGGTGGTGCCAGGTGGCGTGGATCGGAGCGGGGAAGTCCGCGTGATCCCGGTGTTCCTGACCTTGATCGAGTGGCTGGCACGCAGCCATGACGTACACGTGTTCGTGCTGCATCAAGAGCCGCAACCGGGCACCTGGCACCTGCGCGGTGCCACGGTGCATAACATCGGCGCGCGCCGCACGCGGCTGCGCGCGATTGCCGCCATCTGCGATGAGCACCGGCGCGCACCGTTCGCCGTGATTCAGACGATTTTCTCCGGCTACTGCAGCTTGATCGCGGTGACCGCCGCCAAGCTGTTGCGCCGTCCGAGCATGGTGCATATCGCCGGCGGCGAGCTGGTTGCCCTGCATCGCATCGGTTATGGCGGCCGCCGCAAATGGCGCGGGCGTCTGCGCGAGGCGGTGATCCTGCGGCTTGCCGACCAGGTAACGGCGGCCAGCGCGCCCATCATCGATTCGCTGCAGGCACTGGGCATCGCTGCGCAACGCGTGCCGCTGGGCGTGGATCTGCGCGCCTGGCCACCGGCAGCGCCGCGCGCCCGCACCTGGCCGACCGCGCGCCTGCTGCATGTGGCAAGCCTCAATCCGGTCAAGGATCAGGCCACCTTGTTGCAGGCAATGGCCGCGCTCAAGCGCGCCGGCGTTGCCTTCACCCTGGACATGGTGGGCGTCGACACCTTGGACGGTGCCATGCAGCGCCTGGTGCAGCAGCTCGGCCTGCAGCAACAGGTGCGTTTCCTCGGCTTCAAGACCCAGCGCGCGTTGCGTCCGATCATGCTGTCGGCCGATCTGCTGGTGCTGTCCTCGCTGCACGAAGCCGGGCCGCTGGTGCTGCTGGAGGCTGCCGTTGCGGGGATTCCTACGGTAGGAACTGCGGTGGGGCATCTGGTCGAATGGGCTCCTGCCTGCGCATTGGCGGTGCCGCCGGGCGACTGGGCCGGAATGGCAGAGGCCATCCGCCAGGTCCTCGGCGACGACGAACTGCGCTTGCGCCTAGCCTGGGCGGCGCAGTGCCGCGCCGTGCGCGAAGATGCTGCATTGACCACACGCCTGTTCGAGCAGGTGTATCGCCAGCTGTGCGAGCAGCGGCCGCTGCCTCACCTGCGCTGATGTGCGCGGCAAGGCAGGGCGCTATCGTCGGTGATCCCGTGCGCCCGTGCTTCGAGTGAGGAGCGTGCTGGTGACAACAGTCCTTGGTGCAGGCTCACGCCGGTTGCAGATAGCCATCCAGTGCCGCACGCACCACGTACAACATGTCCGTGCGCGGTACCGGTCTGGTCAGGCGCGTCACCAGGCGCCGCGCCTGGGTGTGGCGCACCCACGGCTGATCCTGCAGCCATAGTTGGGTCTGCAGCATGTCGGCGCGCTCCCTGCGGCTTTCTGCCGAAGGCACCACACGGCTGTGCAGATACTGCCGGGCTTCGGCCAACGAACGCGACCATTCGATACCAGGCAGCGCCGATAACCAAAGATTCGAGCACGATGCGGCAGTGAGCGTTTGCCGGGCTGCTAGCATGCGCAGCAGCGCAGGACAGTCGGCATGCAGGCGCGCCATCACCGCGGCCGGCACCACGGCGCGGTAATAACGCTGCAGCAACAACAGTGGCGGCAACGCCCACCATGGCGGCATGGCGCTGTCTTCCCACAAGTGCTCCCAATCGCGCGGGCCCATGCGCGTTGCCAGCAAGGCAAGGTCATGCAGATGCATCAGGCGAATGGTGCGGTGGCAGATGCCGCCGGCCGCATGCAGCAGCAGATGACACATCAATGCGCCGATCGATGGATAGGGGTTCAAGCCCGGTTGCGGCCGCTCCGGCTGGATTCTTGCAGTGATTTCCACAGTCCGCACCGGCAAGCGCTCCTGGATGCGCGTGTGCAGCTCGATATTGATCGGCGCATCTCGGTGTTCGCCCAGTCCGGCCACTGCCTCGCCGTGCTGCGGCTTGAAGACCTGGTGCTTCCACTGCTGGAAGGAAGCGACATAGCCGAGTGCGCACAACAACGCCGCCGCTGCAGGCGCGTCGTCGGGTTCCACCAGCAAATCGAGATCGGCCATTGGGCGGTCGCCAGGCAGATACACCCCCAATCGATGCAAGGCGGCGCCCTTCAGACCCACCAGCGCAATGCCCTCGTTGCGGGCAGCGGCATCGATACGCGTCAGCAGCAGCGCAATACGCCGATGGCGGTCCTCGACATGGCTGCGCTGTTCGCCCAGGAAGGCATTCCATTCGGCGTTCTGCCACAACGAGCGGCGCTGCAACAGTGGCGAAATGCCGTGCGCGGCCGCCGCCGCTGCCGCCAGCTGCCACTGCAGCCGGTCCCATTGCGGCACTGCATCGCCCGGCTGGGCGAGCTCCACAGCCAGCCGTTCGGTCGCCGTGTGCAGGCGGTGCTTGATGGTGCGAAGGGAAGGGGGCATGCGCGTGGTCCGGTCAGACAAAGTGTCGAAGGAAGCGTGTGGGAACGATCGAGCGCTAGCCCACCAGGACGGTGCTCAGTTGCCGTGGCTGACGCGCAGCACCGGGGGGCATCGGCTCGCTGCGGTGCCGGCTTTCACCGGCGATCAAGGCAGACCAGCGTGCTTCCAGTTGCTCCGACGCCTGCGTGAACGCGTCCGCCGTCATCGCAGCACGCGCCTGTTGCAGATCGACCTGTGTGTGCAGCAGATCGCGGACGCTGCGATAGAACTCGGAGTCGTACGCGCCACGGAACATCATCGCCAGGTCGTCGCTATCCTGCCAATGCGTCTTGCTGCCCAGCTGATTCTTCACTTCCTCGTAGAACTTGGTGCCGGGCAGGGGATACGACACGCTGACTCCGATGATGTCCGGATTGGCCTGCGTCACCAGTGCGCGCGTGGCCAGGATGTCGTCGAGCTCCTCGCCCAGATAGCCCAGCTGGATGAAGAAGCCCACGCGGATGCCGTGCGTTCCCAGGCGCTCGCGCGCGGCAATGACCTCGCCGACCTGGGTGCCCTTGGTCATCTTGTCGAGAATGCGCTGGCTGCCGCTTTCCGCGCCGATCCAGGCCTCCACGCAACCGGCGCGCGCCAAGGCTGCGGCCATGCGTTCGCTGGTAAGGTCGGCGCGGGTCTGGATGGTGAAGGGAACCGCGCCATCGGCATCGCACAAGTGCTGCGCAAAGGTCTCCACCCAATCGATATGGAAGCCGAAGATGTCGTCGGCCATCCAGATATGGTCGGGGCGAAAGCTGCGTTTGAGGTGAATCATTTCGGCGGCCACCTCTTCGGCGCCACGCCGCTTGTAGTGATTGCCCCAGATCGGCTTGGCGCACCAGTTGCAACGGAATGGGCAACCGCGCGAGGCGGCCATGTTCAAGCTGAAATGGCCATGCCGTTGTTGCCAGAAGTGCCGGTAGCGCGGCATGTCGACCAGGTCCCATGCCGGCAGGCCGCTCAGGCGTGCGTCCGGTGGTTGCGCGCCGGGGTGCACGCGCGTTGCCGCCGGCTGGCTGGTGGCAATTTGCGCAACCCCTGCCAGCCAATGCTCGGTGTCGATATCCGGCGTCGCTTCGATGCGTTCGAGCAACGAGATCAACGGGGCGATGCCTTCGCCGATCAACACCGCATGCGCGCCTGCGGCCAGGAACGCGTCCGGGTTGTCGGACGCATCCGAGCCGGCCACCAGCACGCGGCAGCCGGCGGCACGGGCCTGCGCGATCATGCGGCAGGCAGCCTCGCGCATCCGGCTCAGGCACATCTTGGTGAGGAAGTTGAAGTTGTCTTCGTAGAACACCACCAGCTCCGGCCGCGCAGCGTGCAGCGCAGCGGTGTAGTCCTCTACATCGTCGGCCAGCATGGCATCGAACAGGCTCACTGCATGCCCACGTTCGCGCAGCAGCGCTGCGATCTGCAGCGTCGCCAATGGCGGATACGGCTTGCCGCGCTCCCATTGCTTGGGGTCGTAACGCAGGAAATACGAATGACTGACCTGGATCTTTACCATCTGCACAAGGCTCTCGTTCTCTCGCCAGGCGGGCGCAGCAGCGGCGTGCGCAGGCACCGGCATTCGGCTCGGCAGTAGGTGCGCATGCATGGGGCTTTGGTTGCGTCGCGTTGCATGCGGGCATGGCTTGGGCGAGGCAACCTTTCTGCTGAAACGCGGCACCCATCGGCTGATTCAATGCATCGGATGAAGGCATGCCGCAGTCGGCTGCACGGGCGCAACACACGTCGTTGAGCGATGGCTCCGCTGCCATCGCCACACAGGCAGCCGTAGCGGCAGATCCGTTCGGCGAACGTCGTCCGCGGCGGTTGGGCGTGCGCCGGCAGATTCTCGGGGCGCTGTTCCATTTCCAGAGCGATAGCCAAGCATTGTTGGGGCTTGTCGATGCCGCCTACGCGGGTTTGCCTGCGCATCGGTTGCCGGGCGCTCCGGAATTTCATGTCACGCTGGACCTGCTGCCACGTGCGCCGGGCCGCACCGATGCCGAGCCGCCTCCTGTGCGCACGCACGCCAGCGGTGGCCTGCTGTGCGGTGTCATGGATGCCTGCAATTACCTGATGCTCTCGGTGCCACAGCGCCGCGCGATGCTGATGGTGTCCGAGGACATGCTTGCCCACGCGTATCACGTGCGTTACGAATTGATCGAATTCGCCGTGTTCCTGCTGGCTGCGCGCGGCATTGGGCTGGTGCCGCTGCATGGTGCTTGTGTGGGGCACCGCGGACGCAGCGCGTTGCTGCTTGGCGCCAGCGGTGCGGGCAAATCGACCTTGGTCTTGCACAGCCTGTTGCATGGCCTGGACGTTGTCGCCGAAGACGGTGTCTTTGTGGCGCCCGATAGCCTGCTCACCACCGGTGTGGCCAATTTCCTGCACCTGCGTGCCGAAGCGCTGGGCCTGGTCGATGCGCCCACGCGTGCGTGGATCAGCGCATCGCCGGTGATCCGGCGCCGCAGCGGCGTAGAAAAATTCGAGGTCGATCTCCGCCATCGCCACGCGCATCTCGCGCCCAAGCCCATGCAGTTGCATGCGGTCGTGATGGTGTCCAGGATGCCGGCCATCGCATCGACACAGCGCCTGGTCGCGGTACCTGGCGAGCACGTCGCCGCCTGCCTGGCCCACGATCAACCCTACGCCGCCGGTCAGCCCGGCTGGCAGCGCTTTGTCGAACAGGTGCAGCGCATCGGCATGTTCACCTTGCACCGCGGCACGCATCCGCAGGCATCGGTGGATGCGCTGCTGCAGCTGTTGCAATGAGTGGTTATCTGCAAGCGTGCTGGAACGCCATCGGCCGGCAGATCCTCATCGCGCACCAGCGCCTGCAGGTTGCGCACGAATGAGCAGCCGGCGATGACCGACGGCCGGCGCATGCGCGCGGCATTGCACCAGTTCGCGAGCACTCTGGTGCCGGCAGACATGCCGACAATTGCACTTTACGTCGCCTTGTCGCTGGCTGCCGCGTTGGCCGGAAGCGTGGTGGCGGTGTGTCTACTGCCGCTGGTGCAGCCAGGCCACAGCGTGCAACTGGCGGGCTATCGCCTGGCCTTGCCAGGCGGGCTTGCGATGCAGGCGTGCGTGTTCATTGCGGTGAGCCTGCTGTTTGCCGTGTTGCGCTGGCACAGCGCACGGCTGGCCGCGCAGCTGACCAGCCGCTATGCCATCGGTCTGCGCGCACGTGTGCATGCGGCATTGATCGATGCACCATTGCCGGCCTTGTCCGGGGCAAGCTCGGCAGAAATCGCCAACGTGCTCACGTACAACATCGAGATCGCCACGCAAGGCTTCAGCGCCGTGCTGCAGCTGCTGGTCGCGGCCATCACTGCACTGGTGAGCGTGTGCATCGCGGTGCTGATCGCACCTGCGCTGTTGATCGCCGCCCCATTGCTGGCGGTGCTGGCCTGGTTGGGTCTGCGCTTCTCCAGCAGTCGCGCACAGGCACGCATTAGCCGCGCGTACGTGGCGGACATGACCCAGCTGTTCTGGCTGAGCGAAGATTTTCCGCGTCGCCTGCGCCACGTGCGCTCGTTTCAGCGCGAAGACCTCGAAACCCGCCATTACGAGCGCATTTCCGAGCGACTGGGGCACGGGTATGCGCAACAGCAAGCACTGGTCGCCGGTAGCCGCCTGCTGCTTGAACTCACCGTGGTGATCGTCATCGCCGGCATTTTGGTGCTGGCCAATCGATGGCAGGGGGGCGATCGTGCTGCGCTGATCACCGTCAGTCTGTTGCTCGGCCGTTTGTTGCCGTACCTGGTCACCACGCGGCAGAGTCTTCAGCAGTTGCGTTCGGCGTGGCCGGCGCTGCAGCTGTGGCGCCGCTATGTCGACCTGGGCGCTGCGCGGGTACATGTTCCGGAAACAATGGCCGAACCACTGCCGGCTGCGCTGCATATCGAACACATCGGGCTGGCGTTGCCGCTGCCCCAACGCGCGATCGAATCGATATTGCTGGTTCCAGGCCGGATGACCCTGGTGGTCGGTGCTTCCGGCGTGGGCAAGAGCAGTCTGATGGATGTGCTCTCCGGCCAGACGCCGCCGGCGCAGTTCGTGGCGCACATGGGCGGACGTCGGCTGACGTTCTCCGCGTATCGGCATCTGGTGCGGCACAGCGCCTACATCGGCCAGGGCGTGCGGCCTTGGCAGCACACAGTGCGCGAGTGCCTGCAGTGGGCGCTGCCCGGTGCCTCTGATGCACGCATGTGGGAGACGCTTGCGGATGTCGGCCTGTGTGCACGGCTGCAGCGCGATGCGCACGGTCTGGACACGCCGATTCATGCGCAGGGCGGGCGCCTGTCCGGCGGCGAGTTGCAACGCCTGCTGCTGGCGCAGGTGTTGCTGCGTCGGCCGACGCTGGCCGTCCTGGATGAAGCAACCAGCGCCCTGGATGCCGATGCCGAACATCAGGTGCTGAGCACCCTGCGCGCACGCCTGCCGCAAAGCGCGCTGGTGGTGGTGTCGCATCGCACCAGCCTGGCCGCGGTGGCAGACCGCACGGTGACACTGGGCAGCGCACCTCTCGAACCGGGACATGCCGGGACGAGGGAACTGGCACAGCACGGCGCACGATGACGCGTTATCGGCTGGCAACCAGTCGGGGCGATCACCCCGGGGTAGAGGGTGACGCAGCGGCTTGTGGCGATGGAGCGGTGGCGGATCAGATCCGCCGGCTGCTGCCTGATCCGCTATTGCTGACAGGACCGCGGCCGTTGCCAGGCACGCACCGAGGTGCGCCAATTCCCACCCAACACAGTGGCGTACACACCTGGCGGTTGCGCAGGCGTTTCGTCATCCGCACTCACCTGCAATGTCTTCCAGTGTCCGATTGCGCGTGCGCGGCCCGAATGCGGCAATCACGCTTGCCACGATCGACATGCTGAGCGCGATGAAGGCCAGCACCCCATGGCTGCCAACCTGCGTCAGCAACCAGCCGATCAGCACGCTGCTCACCGCCGTGGACAGGCGACTGAAGGAATAGCAAAAGCCCACGGCACGGGCGCGCAAGCCGGTCGGGAACAGCTCGGCCTGATAGCCGTGATAGGCAAAGCTCATCCACGCGTTGCAGAACGCGACCATCGCCCCGCACAGCACCATGCCGACGGCCTGATGCTGCAACGCGAACAGCCCGCCAAACAGAACAGCGCCCAGCGCCGATGCGGTGATCTGCCATTTGTTTTCCCAGCGCTGCGCAAAACGCAGCAGCAGCAACGGCGCCAGCGGGTAGGCCAACGAGATCGCAAACGCGTAGGCCAGGCTTTTGGTCACCCCGGCCCCGGCGCCTTGCGCCGAGATCAGCGCAGGCAACCAGTTGCCGAAACCGAAGAAGCCGATCGCCTGAAATACATGGAAGACGATCAACATGCCGATGCGCCCGCGATACGGCGCACGCCACAGTGGCGTGCTGGGCATCACACCGGCCGGCGCGGGTGTGGCCGCCTGCGGTGCGGGCAGTGGCGCACCCACATCGCGCGTGCAGCGCGCTTCCAGTTTGGTCACCACTGCATCGGCTTCCGCATGGCGGCCGTGTGCGGCCAGCCAGCGCGCCGATTCCGGCAAGCGGCTGCGCAGCCACCAGATCGCCAGCGCAAACGCGCCGCTGAGCAATACCACCCAGCGCCAGCCGCTCACCCCCAGCGGCGCAGACGGCACCAACATCCACGCGGTCAGCGCGACCGTCGGTACCGCCAGAAATTGCACGAAAAATGCAAATGCAAACGCCGCACTGCGCATGTGCCGCGGTACCAGTTCGGACAGATACGTATCGATGGTGACCAGTTCGATTCCCAACCCGATGCCGACCACAAAGCGCAGCACGATCACACTGCTGGCAGTGCTCTGCAGACCCATCGCCACGGTCGCCGCGGTGTACCAGATCAAGGCGAAGGTAAACACCGGGCGACGCCCGAACCGGTCGGCAAACGGGCTCAATAGCGCGGCACCGACAAACAACCCAAGGAAGGTGGCCGCCGCAAATGCGGCCTGATCGGACATGCCGAACGCCCCGTCCGCGCCACTGGCAAAAATGCCGTCGCCAATCAGGCCGGGGCTGATGTAGGCGGTCTGGAACAGGTCGTACAACTCGAAGAACCCGCCCAGCGCCAGCAACCCCACCAACCGCCACAGCGTGGCGCTGGCCGGCAGCCGCTCGATCCGGGCGGCGATCTGCGCCGAAGCCGAGGGCTGTTCGGGGGACGCTAAAGGACTCGAAGACATGGGCAGGCAAAGGCGCAAACAGGGCGGCGTCATCATAGCCAGCGTCCGGATGCCACAGCGGGCGCGCTTCGTCGCGCAGTCGATGCGTTCGTCTGTGGCGGGAGGGCATTGGGTATTCAAGGTGCGCCCCGCCGACCAAGGAGCAGCGCGCTGCACCGCAGCCGCAAGCGCAGCGCCCCTGCCGACAGCAAGCTCAACAACGCCGCAGTCGCGAGTCGGGCAGGGCCGTACGCCCGATGCGTTGTCCGACTGCTGGAATGCTGTAATCCCTCACGGCACCCAACGAGCCGCTGGCAATGCCGCCGGGCCAGCCCCATCTCTGGCATATCACTCTTCCCGGAGTCATTCGATGACCCCCATTTCCGTGCTTGATCTGGCGCCGGTCTGCGAAGGCAGCGACACCACCCACGCCTTCGCCAACATGCTCGATCTGGCCCAGCACGCCGAGCGTTGGGGCTATCAGCGCTACTGGCTGGCCGAACACCACAACATGCCGGGCATCGCCAGCGCCGCCACCGCAGTGCTGATCGGTCACGTCGCCGGCGGCACCAAGACCATTCGCGTGGGTGCCGGCGGCATCATGTTGCCCAACCACGCGCCGCTGCAGGTGGCCGAACAATTCGGCACGCTGGCATCGCTCTATCCGCAGCGTATCGACCTGGGCCTGGGCCGCGCGCCGGGCACCGATCAGCCCACCGCCCGCGCATTGCGTCGCTATTTCGACAGCGCCGATCACTTTCCACAGGACGTGGCCGAATTGATGCGCTATTTCGCGCCGGCGGTGCCGGGGCAGCTGGTACAGGCCGTGCCCGGCGCCGGGCTGGAGGTGCCGGTGTGGCTATTGGGATCGAGCCTGTTCAGCGCACGCCTGGCCGCCGCGATGGGCTTGTCGTTCGCGTTCGCCTCGCATTTCGCGCCCGACGCGATGGACGAAGCGGTGGCGATCTATCGGCGCGAATTCCGCCCGTCCGCACAGCTCGCCAAGCCGCACGTGATGCTGGCCCTGAATGTGGTGGCGGCCGAGACGCATGCGCAGGCGCAGCGTCTGTTCACCACCCAGCAGCAAAGCTTCGTCAATCTGCGGCGCGGCAAGCCGGGCAAGATACCGCCGCCCATCGACGATATCGGCAGCTTCTGGCAGCCGCATGAGCGTGCCGGCGTGGAGCGTGCACTGGCCTGCACGGTGCTTGGCGATGCCGAGCAGATTGCGCGCAGCGTGGCCGAGTTCATCGAGCGCCACACGCCCGACGAGCTGTTGTTCACCGCCAACATCTACGACCACGCCGCGCGTCTGCGCTCCTTCGAAATCGCCGCTGCCGCGTGCCGCGAGCTGGACGTGACCTTGGTGTGATTCACGTCGCTTTGCGCGGCGATCCGCTGTGATGCATGCACATCCATTGGGAAGACCGGCATGCAATTTCAGGAACGCAGCGAGAGCATCAGGCAGTTGGCCGAATTGATTCGCGGGGTGGACATCGCGATGTTCACCACCGTCTCGGCCGACGGCAAACTGGTGAGCCGCCCACTGGGCACGCAGGAAGTCGAGTTCGACGGCGACTTGTGGTTCGCCACCGCCGCCGACAGCCCGAAAGTCGCGGAAATCGCCGCCGATCCGCGTGTCAACGTGGCCTATGCGTCGGCCTCGAAGAACACGTATGTCTCGGTGGCCGGCACCGCGCGCGTGGTCCACGACCGCACCAGGATCGATGAGCTGTGGTCACCGGCGATGAAGGTGTTCTTCCCGGGCGGCAAGGACGACCCGAACCTGCGCTTGATCCACGTGCGTGCCGAATCGGCCGAATACTGGGACGGCCCCAGCGGCCTGCTCGGCAAGGCGCTGTATTTCGTGATGACGGCGGTCACCGACGATACCGGAAGCCTGTCGGACAACCGCGTGGTCGATCTGAAGTAACTGCGTCGAAGACGACGCGCCGGACGCGCTGCGCTCAGCGCCAGGCGTCCGGCCACCAATCGCGAACCAGGTCCACCAGCTGATCGGAGGTGACGCCGAACACCGCCACCGAGATCAGCGCAGCTGCCCAACCCACCAGCATCAGCGCACCGTCGCGCTCGAGCAGGGCCAACGCGAACAGCAGCAGGATCAGGCCGAAAATATAGTTGGTGAAGGGAATCGGCAGCGTCAGCAGGATGCCGACCAACACCAGTAGCAATCCGGTGAGGAGCTGCGCCGGCATCCGGTCCAGCATGCCGTGCAACCGCGGTTTGAGCAGGCGATCCAGGCGTTGCAGCGTCGGTCCCAGTTTGGCCACGAAGCGTTGGCTGGTCCGACGGCGCGGCCCACGTTCACCGATGAAGCGCGGTACCCACGGCTTGCGCAGGCAGCACATCATCTGCAACCCGATCAGGATGGTCAGTGGCCCGCTGATGCCACCGGCGACGCCAGGGATCGGAATGAACGAGGGCAGGATCGCAAGAAACAGGAACACGCCGAAGGCGCTTTGCTGCAGGTCGGCCAAGATTTCGCGAACGCGCAACACCTGGTCCGGATCGCCTTCGCTGAAGGCTGCCAGCAAGCTGCGGATGCCTTCGTTGCGGTAGCGCATCTGCTCGCTGGCATCATCGCGCGGCGCACTGCCGTCACCCGACGATGTCATCGCTGTCCTCGTCGCCCACCCGGCGCAGCAGCAACTTGTCCACGCGCGCACCGTCCAGGTCGACGATCTCGATGCGCCAGCCGGCCCAATCGAAGAATTCGCCGGCCTGCGGAATGCGCCCGAAATAGTAAATGCACAGGCCCGCGAGCGTGTGGTAATCGCCTTCGTCGGCGTCGGGCAGTTCGGCACCGAGCACTTCGCGCAGTTCTTCCACCGGCAGCGAACCGTCGATCAACAGCGAACCGTCCGCGCGCGTGACTACCAGCGCGTCTTCGTCGGTATTTTCCACCGCCTGTAGACGGCCGACCACCGCGCCCATCAGGTCGCTGATGGTCACCAGGCCACGGATCTCGCCGTACTCGTCCACCACCAGCGCCATCGACTGCTGTTCTTCGCGAAAGATTTCCAGCAGCTTCATTGCGTGCGTGGATTCGGACACGAACAAGGTGTCGCGCAGCGCCTGGAACAGGTGCGCGCCGTGGCCATCCATGCGCGTGACCAGCGATTTGACTTCCAGTACGCCGGCAATGTCCTGATCACTGCCGCGGTATACCGGGTAGCGCGAAAATTCGTGTTCGCGCATGACCTGGAGATTGCGTTCCGGCTCGGCGTTGGCGTCCAGCCAGGCGATGCGGTTGCGCGGGGTCATCAGGCTGTCGGCGGTGCGATCGCCCAACCGCATCACCCGATTCATCATGTCGCGCTCGTGCGCGTCGATCACGCCGGCCTCGTGGCTTTCGGCCACCAGCATGCGGATCTCTTCTTCGGTGACCGAGGCCGACTCGTCCTTGCCCATGCCCAACATGCGCAGCACCAGCCGGGTGGAGCGCGCCAGCACCCATACACCGGGCGCGGCGATCTTGGCCAGCCAGGCCATCGGCACCGCGACAACGCCTGCGATGTCTTCGGAATTGCGCAGCGCCAGCCGCTTGGGCACCAGCTCGCCGAAGATCAGCGTCAGGAACGTGATCAGCGCCACCGCCAGGGTGCTGCCGATCACCACCGAATACGGGCGCGGCTTGCCGACCAGTTCGAACGTGCCCGCCAAGGCCGGGAACACCCCCTGCAGCCAGCTGGCAATGGCTTCGCCGATCGCCTCGCCGCCGAACACGCCGGTCAGGATGCCGATTAGGGTGATGCCGATCTGAACCGTGGACAGGAAATTTTCCGGGCTTTCGGCCAGTGCCAGGGCCCGCGCGGCGCGCTTGCTGGAACCGGCCATCTGCTTCAGGCGGCTCTTGCGCGAGGTCATCAACGACATCTCCGACATGGCGAAGAAGCCGTTCAGCACGATCAGGGCGATGACGATCAAAAACTCAACCACGGGCGTCTTCCCCGGTCAGTGAAGGGGAGGGCGGGAGAGCATTGGGGCTACCGGCGGGCGCACAGGCCGGGCGGCAACACGGGGGGATAGGGTCGTCTTCCATAGGGTGCGCCCGAAGGCGCGCAGGCATGTTAGCAAACCCCAGGGTGGTTCGAGCCGGGAAATGTCGATGTGAAGGCCGCTCCCGGCGCGAGATACCCAGAGAGGTCATGGAACGGTCATAATTCGCGCCTGGCGCCGTCTCTCCCTCGACGGCAGGAAGTTGTCCACCCATGTTCTCGTTGCAGACCATCTTCGGTTCCGGCAAGCAGTTCTATGCGCTTCTGAACGAAGCGGCGCAGGCCGCCTACGACAGCACCAAGGCGTTGCACGCCATGATGCGCGAGTCCGACCGCCAACCGGCGCTGGACGCCTTCAAGCTGGCCCGCCTGCGCGAACGCGCCGCCTCCGATAAGATCGGCCAGGCGCTGGTGGACAGCTTCATGACCCCGATCGAGCGCGAAGACATCGAGGCGCTGGGGTCGGCGCTGTACAAGATTCCCAAGCAGGTGGAGAAGTTCGCCGACCGCTACTCGCTGGCGACCAAACACCTGGAACACATCGACTTCGCCCCGCGCGCGGCGATGCTGGAGCAGGCCGCCGCGGTGGTGGTGGAGATGGTGGCCGACCTGCCGCACATGAACATCGACCGCATGACCGCGCTCAACGACAAGCTGCGCATGCTCGAGAACGAAGCCGACCGGCTGATGCTGGAGCTGTATCGCGACATCTATTCCGGCCGCCTGGACA
Source organism: Xanthomonas phaseoli pv. dieffenbachiae (assembly GCF_008639345.1). NCBI lineage: Bacteria > Pseudomonadati > Pseudomonadota > Gammaproteobacteria > Lysobacterales > Lysobacteraceae > Xanthomonas > Xanthomonas phaseoli. The sequence continues at coordinate 1,810,389 of NZ_CP041380.1, forward strand.
CGTTGCAGATGTTCCTGCTCAAGGAGTTCTTCGAGATTCTGGAAAAGGCCATCGACCGCTGCCGCGAGGCCGGTGTGGTGGTCTACCAGATCGTGCTGAAGAACAGCTGAGGTCGCCGCGTGCTTACCTTAGTTCTGGTGGTGATCCTGGCCGCGTTGGTGTTCGAGTTCATCAACGGCTTCCACGACACCGCCAACTCCATCGCCACCGTGGTCGCCACCAAGGTGCTCTCGCCCGGTTGGGCGGTGATGCTGGCCGCCGGCATGAACCTGATCGGCGCGCTGACCGGCACCGCCGTGGCGCTGACGATCGCCTCGGGCCTGCTCAATACCAACGTGGTCGAGGTCACCCCGCAGGTGATCCTGTGCGCGCTGCTGGGCGGCATCATCTGGAACCTGATCACCTGGTGGAAGGGCCTGCCGTCTTCGTCCTCGCATGCCTTGATCGGTGGGCTGTGCGGCGCCGGCCTGGCCGCGGCGCACAACAACTGGGACGCGCTGATCTGGTCGGAAAACATCGGCAACTGGGCCAAGAACAAGGGCCTGTTGTGGAAGGTGTTCGTGCCGATGATCACCTCGCCGATCGCCGGTTTCGTGCTCGGCATCGTGGTGATGGTGTTGCTGTGGGCGATCATCGCCGGCATGTCCAAGCTCGGCGGCCCGATCGGGCGGCTGGCGCGGCCGCGCTGGGTCAATGCGTTCTTCGGCAAGGCGCAGATCGCCTCGGCCGCGTACATGGGCTACGCGCACGGCCACAACGACGCGCAGAAGACCATGGGCATCATCGCCATGACCCTGATCGGCGCGCAGTCGACCGGCGCGCTGGACGACCTGCCGGGCTGGCTGTCGTTCCTGCATCCGGGCACCGGCCTGGCCGCCGGCGCCGGTATCCCGATGTGGATCGTGCTGACCTGCGCGGTGGTGATGGCCGCAGGGACGGCGTCGGGCGGCTGGAAGATCATCAAGACGCTCGGCCACAAGATGGTCAAGCTGCACCCCATCCACGGCTTTGCCGCAGAAACCAGCTCGGCGACGGTGCTCACCGTGGCGGCACATTTCGGCATGCCGGTGTCCACCACGCACAGCATTTCCACCGCCATCATGGGTGTGGGTTTTGCCAAGAACCCGCGTTCGCTGCGGCTGGGCGTGATCGAGCGCATCGTCTGGGCCTGGATTCTCACCATCCCGGCTGCTGGCGGCGTGGCGTATCTGATCCTGATGCTGTTCGAGTTGTTCGGCTGGACCTGAGCGGTGCCGCGCTGCGGTCACGCACCGTCGGCAGACTGCACTGCCGTTGCCGTATCGGCCTGTTTCCGGTAGGTTGCCCGCATGCCATGAGTGAGACCCTTTCCCGATGATGCTGGCCCTGGTGTGCGTGTTGTTCGGGTTTGCCTGGTTGATCGACCGCCGCGGATTGCGGCGGTTTTCCCGCGGATTGGGCTTGGCCAGCTTGCTGCTGGTGTTCGCGGTGGGGTGCGGTCCGTTGCCCTCCTGGATGTTGCAGCACCTGCAGCGCACCGGGGTCAACGACTTCAACGCGTGGGGCGCGCGCAACGTCATCGTGTTGCTGGGTGCCGGCACCGTGCGCCCGGAAGGTCGCGACGCGGTGGCCGAAGCCAATCTGTTCGCCTACGGCCGCATCGTCGAATCGGCACGGCTGTACTGGCAATGCCGGCACAGCGGGGGCGATTGCAAGATCGAGATCAGCGGCGGCGATGCACGCGGCCTGGGCCTGTCCGAAGCGGTGGTCTACCAGCGTGTCTTGCTGGGCCTGGGCATTCCGCGGGCAGATCTGATCATGGAGCCCTCGAGCATGAACACCTGGCAGAACGCGCAGTTCAGCCAGCCCTTGCTGCGCGCCTACCGGCCCGATCGCATTGCGCTTGTGTCCTCGGCCACCCACCTGCGTCGCGCAGACTTGTATTTCCGCCATTTCGGCATCGAGGCTACACCGGTGCGCGCCGACTGGCTGACCGCCACGTGGTCGATCCTGCCGCAGAGCTACAACTTCACCCTGGCCGATGTGGCCCTGCACGAATACCTGGGCATTGCGCGCTATCAGGTCTACCAGTGGTTGGGATGGAATGTGCAGGCTAGCGAGCCTGGTGCGTTGTGATTGGGAAGCCGGGATTTCGGATTGGGGATTCGTAACAGCTGGTGCGCTGCTGGATCTGCTTGGCTGATGTACTTGCGACGGTGCTTGCCAGTTCCAGATTGACGATGGCAACGCAGATGCGCAGCACTCGGAAATGGTGGGTCTGGCCCATGGCCTGGTCGCCGGCCGCGTGTGCGGCCGGCGCTGGCTGCGCTCAGCGCGTTTGGTACATCGCCTTGACGTCGCTGCGGAACGCGGCCTGGCTGTCGGCGCGGTTGTAGAACATGTGGCCGCCGGGATATTCGCGCACCTGCACGCGCTTGCTGTCGCTGCCCATGGCCGGCATCTGGTCCACCGTCAGGACCGAACCCATGAACGGGCAGGAGAGGTCGTTCCAGCCGTGCGCGATCAACACGCGCAGCTTCGGATCGATCGCCACCGACTGACGCAGCTGGGTCACTGCGCCCTTGCGGAGTTCGTCGTTCCAGTCCCAGAGCTTGTTCACGTCGTAGTTGAGCGCGCGATACTGCGCATCGATCTTCCAGCCGACCACGCGGGTCACGAAGTCCACCATTGCGGTGGTGGTGGGCGCAATGATGCTGTCCAGCAGCGGGTCGTTGGCGCGTTGTTCGGCATCGTTGGGAAACGGATCGAAGGCGGTCACGTTGGAATCGTAACGGCTGCCCAATTCGCCCTTGTCACGAAACACCTCGCGCAAATAGGCCTGGGTTTCCAGGCGTCCGCCGGAGCGCCGCACGTACGCTGGGTCCAGCCCGGTCATGCGGGTGACCTGCTGCAGCATCGCCTCGGTAGCCTGCGGGTCGGTGCGTCCTTTCATCAGCGCCACCGCGTAATCGCCGCGGGTATAGTCGATCACCTGGCGCATCGCGCTGTCGCTGAGCTGGCCCTGGCGCTCCAGGTGCGCGGCAGCGATCGAGGGCAGCGTCAGCATCCATGCCAGGGGCGACACATCGCCGTTGTCGTCCAGGGTCGGGTTGAGATACGGCGACACCAGTACAACCCCGTTCATCGCCACGCCCAGCTGCGTCTGCAGATAGTGGGTGATGCGCGGGCCGCGGAAGCCGCCGTAGCTTTCGCCGACCAGGTATTTGCGCGCCTGCAGGCGGCGGTTCTTTAGCAGCCAGTCGTAGATCACCCGCGAGAGGTATTCCACATCCGCCTGCGGGTTGTAGAACTGCTTCTTGGCATCGTCGTCGCCGATCAATGCGCGGCTGAAGCCGGTGCCGACCGGGTCGATGAAGACCAGGTCGGTGAAGTCCAGCCACGTGCCCGGGTTGTCGCGCAGCGTGGCCGGTGCCGAGGCACTGTCGCCTTCGGCGCCGAAACCGACGATCTTCGGCCCGATCGCGCCCATGTTGAGATACACCGATGCGGCGCCCGGCCCACCATTCAATGCGAAGGTCACCGGGCGGTCCTTGCCGTCGACGGTGTAGGCGGTGAACACCACCTCGCCCGTGGTCTTGCCCTGCGCATCGCGTACCGGCAACGTGCCGACGGTGGCGGTGTAGCTCAGGCTATGGCCGGCCACCCGTGTGCTCTGGCGCACGCTGGCGTCGGCCGGCAAGGGCGCCTGTTTGGCGGCAGCGGCATCGGGTTTGGCATCGCTTTTATCGGCCTTGTCTGGCGCATCGGCCAGCGCTGGCCCGCTGAATAGCACGCAGGCCAGCAGGCCGGCACGGAGAAAGAAGGGCATGGGCATCGGGGTGGGAGCAGGGAAGCGCCGATGCTAGGCTGCTGCAGAGCCCGGTGAATGTGCAGGAAGGCATGGATGTCGCGCGGACTGCCGCCTCAAGGGGCTTCGCCCGCCACCTCACCCCAACCCCTCTCCCGGCGGGAAAGGGGCTTTAGGCCGTGTACTCGTTGCCGCGCTCGATACAGCTCGACATTGCAGCAACGACGTGCGGAGGCGGCAGCGCTGCTGGGAGTTAACGGCAAGGGGTGCCGATATTCCGCGACGGTGAATCGGACAGGATGTTTGCCGAGTCAAATAGCAAGTCCCGGGGCCCACTTGCCCCTTGCCGAAGCCGGCGACCGATCGCCCGCGCTTGCACGCGCCCGCATGCCAATCCTCGCCCCAACCCCTCGCCGACGGCAGAGGGGCTTTCGCTTGTTGGGGCTTCTGAAACTTCCGGTGTCCTCAAACTTCCAGCGAGGCCAGATCGCCCTTGGTTTCCAGCCACTGCTTGCGGTCGCTTGCGCGCTTTTTGGCCAGCAGCATGTCCATCAACGAACGCGTTTGCTCGCCGTCGTCGATGGTCAGCTGCACCAGCCGGCGCGTGTCCGGGTGGATGGTGGATTCGCGCAGCTGCTGCGGATTCATTTCGCCCAGGCCCTTGAAGCGGGTCACGCTGATCTGGCCCTTCATCTTCTCGCGCGCGATCTTGTCCAGCAGCGTGGTCTTTTCCTCTTCGTCCAGCGCGTAGAACACCTGCTTGCCCACATCGACACGGAACAACGGCGGCATCGCCACGAACACGTGGCCGGCAGCGACCAATGCGGGGAAATGCTGCAGGAACAGCGCAGTCAACAGCGTGGCGATATGCAGGCCATCGGAGTCGGCGTCGGCCAGGATCACCACCTTGCCGTAGCGCAGCCCGGTGATGTCGTCCTCGCCCGGGTCGCAACCGATCGCGATCGCCAGGTTATGCACTTCCTCGGAGGCCAGCACGCTGCCCGACGCGACTTCCCAGGTGTTGAGGATCTTGCCGCGCAGCGGCAGGATCGCCTGGAAATCCTTGTCGCGCGCCTGCTTGGCCGAGCCGCCGGCAGAATCGCCTTCGACCAGGAACAGTTCGGTACGCGACAGGTCCTGGCTGATGCAATCGGCCAGCTTGCCGGGCAGGGCGGGGCCCTGGGTGACCTTCTTGCGGACGATCTGCTTTTCGGTCTTCAACCGTGCGCTGGCGCGGTCGATGGCGATCTGCGCGATCTTCTCGCCGATCTCCACGTTCTGATTCAAATACAGGCTGAAGGCGTCGTGCGCGGCGCCTTCGATGAAACCGGCGGCTTGGCGCGAGGACAACCGCTCCTTGGTCTGACCGGAAAACTGCGGATCGGTCATCTTCAGGCTGAGCACGAAGGTCACCCGGTCCCAGACATCTTCCGGTGCCAGCTTGACGCCGCGCGGCAGCAGGTTGCGGAAATCGCAGAACTCGCGCAGCGCATCGGTCAGGCCCGAACGCAGGCCGTTGACGTGGGTGCCATGCTGCGCCGTGGGGATCAGGTTGACGTAGCTTTCCTGCACCAGCTCGCCTTCCGGCACCCAGGCCGCAGCCCAGTCGACGATCTCGGTGTCTTTCTTCAAGCTACCGACGAATAGGTCGGCCGGCAGCAGTTCGTGCTCGGCCATCTCGCCTTTCAGGTAATCGCGCAGGCCGTTTTCGAAATACCAGCTGTCCTGCTCGCCGGTGGCCTCGTCATGCAATTTGACGGTCAGCCCGGGGCACAGCACTGCCTTGGCGCGCAGCAGGTGCCGCAACGCACGCACATTGAACTTGGGCGTGTCGAAATATTTGGGGTCGGCCCAGAACCGCAGCCGCGTGCCGGTGTGTTTCTTGCCGACGGTGCCCACCACTTCCAGCTTGGACGCGGCATTGCCATCGCGGAACTCCATGCGATGCTCGCTGCCCTCGCGCTTGATGAACAGCTCGACCTTGGTCGACAGCGCATTGACCACGCTCACGCCCACGCCGTGCAAACCACCGGAGAAGGTGTAGTTGCGATTGCTGAACTTGCCGCCGGCATGCAGCCGGGTCAGGATCAGTTCCACGCCCGGAATCTTTTCTTCCGGATGGATGTCCACCGGCATGCCGCGGCCGTCGTCGGACACTTCGCAGCTACCGTCCTTGTACAGCGTGACTTCGACCTGCTTGGCGTGGCCGGCCAGCGCCTCGTCGACCGAGTTGTCGATCACTTCCTGCGCCAGATGGTTCGGGCGCGCAGTGTCGGTATACATGCCGGGGCGGCGTTTGACCGGGTCCAGGCCCGACAGCACTTCAATATCGGCGGCGTTATAACGGGTGTTCATGCATCTCGTCGGCACGTGAAACGACGCGCAAGTGTGGGGGCTGAGCCGATTTTTTGCACGCGACCGGCGTTCAGTGGAGGGCCGGGCAGCATTGGCTACCCTGGCGTTGGTTTCGGAATCAAACGTCCCCACCTGAGGATGTCACCGAAGCCAAAGAGGACGCCATGAAGTTCAAGCACATCCTGATGCTCACCCTTGGTGCGGCCGCAGTCGCAGCGCTTCCCGCCATGGCCCAGGCCGCTCCGCAGCAGACCGGACAGGGCGCGGCTGCCCAAAAGGCCGACGACGCCAAGGCCAAGACCGAAGCCGAGCGCAAGGCCGAACGCCGTGCCGCCGCTGCCGCGCAGAAGCCCAAGGCCGACAGTGCGCCGCGCGAGGAAGAGGAAGAAGAAAAGCCTGCACGCTGATCGCGCGGTCTAGCGGCCAGGTGCCACCGACGCCCCGGCATTGCCGGGGCGTTTGCTTTTTGGATCGGCCAAGGAGGGCGACTCAGCAGCGGCCCTGCTGGTCGTAGCCGCTACCGGGAGTGGCATGCGGTGCGCGTGCATTCCGGTTCCTGCATGAAGCTAGCAACTGCCCGTGGTGGCTGTCAGCCGCTCAGGGCGTGCGCGGCATGCACTGTTTCAACCTGTGATGACCTCGTCGTCACGCAACCCTTGGGCATTCGCCCGTCACCCGCTAAACTATGGCTTTCCGGGAGGCTTCAAGCCCCATGACCCCCCTGATTTTCGTTACCGGCGGCGTAGTGTCCTCGCTAGGCAAGGGCATTGCCGCCGCTTCGCTTGCGTCCATTCTCGAAGCGCGTGGCCTGAAGGTCACGATGATGAAGCTGGACCCGTACATCAATGTAGACCCGGGCACGATGAGCCCGTTCCAGCATGGCGAGGTCTACGTCACCGACGACGGTGCCGAAACCGACCTGGATCTGGGTCACTACGAGCGTTATGTGCGCACGCGCCTGTCGCGCAAGAATTCGGTGACCACCGGCCGCATCTACGAGAACGTCATCCGCAAGGAGCGCCGTGGCGATTATCTGGGCGCCACCGTGCAGGTGATTCCGCATATCACCGACGAAATCCGTCGTTGCATCGACGAGGCCACGGCCGGGTACGATGTCGCGTTGATCGAAATCGGCGGCACCGTGGGCGACATCGAATCGCTGCCGTTCCTGGAGGCGATTCGCCAGGTGCGCACCGAGCGCGGCGCCGAAAAGGCCATGTTCATGCATCTCACGCTGGTGCCGTACATTGCTGCGGCCGGTGAGTTGAAGACCAAGCCGACCCAGCATTCGGTCAAGGAACTGCGCTCGATCGGCATCCAGCCGGATGTGCTGCTGTGCCGGTCCGAGCAGGCGGTGCCGGATTCGGAGCGCCGCAAGATTGCGCTGTTCACCAACGTCTCCGAGCGCGCGGTGATCAGCTGCCCGGATATCGACGTGCTGTATGGCATGCCGCTGGAGTTGCTGCGCCAGGGACTGGACGAACTGGTCATCGACCAGTTCAAGTTGCGCGACAAGGTGGCCGCTGCGGATCTGTCGGAGTGGGCGGCAGTGGTGGACGCGGTCAAGCATCCGCTGGACGAGGTCAACATCGCCGTGGTCGGCAAGTACGTCGATCACCAGGACGCCTACAAGTCGGTGGCCGAGGCGCTGCGTCACGGCGGCCTGCGTCAGCGCACCAAGGTCAACCTGAAGTGGCTGGAAGCGCAGGATCTGGAGGGCAGCGACATGTCTGCCCTGCAGGATATCGACGGTATCCTGGTGCCGGGCGGTTTCGGCGACCGCGGTTTCGAAGGCAAGGTGCAGACCTCCAAGTTTGCGCGCGAGCACAAGGTGCCGTATTTCGGCATCTGCTACGGCATGCAGGCGGCAGTGGTGGACTATGCCCGCCACGTCGCCGACCTGGATGCAGCCAACAGCACCGAGAACGATCGCCAGTCGCCGCACCCGGTGATCGGCCTGATCACCGAATGGCGCACCGCCACCGGCGAAGTCGAAAAGCGCGACGAGAAATCCGACCTGGGCGGCACCATGCGCCTGGGCCTGCAGGAGCAGCGCCTGAAGCCGGGCACGCTGGCGCGCGAGGTGTATGGCAAGGACGTGGTGGCCGAGCGGCATCGTCACCGCTACGAGTTCAACAACCGCTACCGCACCCAGCTGGAAGATGCCGGCCTGGTGATTTCCGGCAAGTCGATGGACGATACCTTGGTGGAAGTGGTGGAACTGCCGCGCGATGCGCACCCGTGGTTTTTGGCCTGCCAGGCGCATCCAGAATTCCTGTCCACCCCGCGCGATGGGCACCCGCTGTTCATCGGCTTCGTGCGTGCGGCGCGCGAGAAAAAGGCGGGCGGGAAGTTGTTGAAGGAAGCGCGTGCGTGAGTTGTTCCTTCTCCCGTTGGGAGAAGGCAGTACTTCGCAACCGTACCCTCACCCCAACCCCTCTTCCGGTGGAAGAGGGGCTCAAATCAAAAAGCGCGAGGCAGCTCCCTTCTCCCATCGGGAGAAGGTGGCGCGAAGCACCGGATGAGGGTGCGCCGCAACGCACCGGAAGATGGCAGCCATGACGCGCGCGTCGCTACGCGCCAGCCAGGGCAAACCATTTTGCTTCACCAGCACTTCGCAACCGTACCCTCACCACGACCCCTCGCCCGGCGGGAGAGGGGCTTACTCAATTAGGTGACCTGATGAAATTGTGTGACTTTGAAGTCGGCCTGGATCAGCCGTTGTTCCTGATTGCCGGCCCCTGCGTGATCGAGTCGATGCAGTTGCAGCTCGACGTGGCCGGCAAGCTCAAGGAGATCACCGGCAAGCTCGGCGTCAACTTCATCTTCAAGTCGAGTTTCGACAAGGCCAATCGCACCTCCGGCACCAGCTTCCGTGGCCCGGGCCTGGAAGAAGGCTTGAAGGTGCTGGACGCGGTGAAAAAGCAGATCGGCGTGCCGGTACTCACCGACGTGCACGAATACACCCCGATGAACGAGGTCGCGGCCGTTGTCGACGTGCTGCAGACCCCGGCGTTTCTGGTGCGCCAGACCGACTTCATCAAGAACGTCTGCGCCGCCGGCAAGCCGGTGAACATCAAGAAGGGCCAGTTCCTGGCGCCGTGGGACATGAAGCCGGTGGTGGACAAGGCCAAGTCCACCGGCAACGAGCAGATCATGGTCTGCGAGCGTGGCGCGTCCTTCGGCTACAACAATCTGGTCAGCGACATGCGCTCGCTGAGCGTGATGCGCGACACCGGCTGTCCGGTGGTGTTCGACGCCACCCACTCGGTGCAATTGCCGGGCGGGCAGGGCAGCAGTTCCGGTGGTCAGCGCGAGTTCGTGCCGGTGCTGGCGCGCGCGGCGGTGGCGGTCGGGATTTCCGGCCTGTTCGCCGAAACCCACCCGGATCCGTCCAAGGCGCTGTCCGATGGTCCCAATGCGTGGCCGCTGGATCGCATGGAAGAATTGCTCGAAACCCTGATGGAGCTGGACACCGTCACCAAGAAGCATGGGTTTGCGCGCTTTGCGTGAGTTCTGATCGACGCGTGGCTTCTGCAGCGCACCGCCAGGATCGGCGATGGCGCCACTGGCCGTGGGGCTGGTGGGCACTGGCCACGTCGATCGCGGCGTGGGCGTGCCTGGCGGTCATGGCCGTTCTGTTCAGCGCCAGCATCGGCATGCCGGGCGATGGCGACCATGCCATGCAAGCCACGCGGCTGCCGCTGCGCATCACGGCGATCATGGCCACGACGGCCGCCATCGGGAGCCTGGTCACCGGCTCGGCTGCGTTGCGGCTGGGTCGCCAGCCGGGCGCAGCGATCGCCGCGCTGATCTTGCTGTTGATCTTGCTGCTGCTGTCTGGTGTGTCGCTGCTGGGCTTGATGGCGTAGCGGTCCGCCTGCGACGTACTGCGTGTAGCGGCGACATGCGATTTGGCAATGGACCGGTGTGCAGCGATAATCCGGCAGCTTGTTTCCGGTGTACTTCCCCCCTTACTGGTAACCGAACGGACCTATGACCACTATCGCCAAGATCCTCGCCCGCGAAATCCTCGACTCTCGCGGCAATCCCACGCTGGAGGCCGAAGTCACGCTGGACGACGGTTCGTTCGGCCGCGCGGCCGTGCCGTCGGGTGCCTCGACCGGTACCAAGGAAGCGGTGGAGCTGCGTGATGGCGACAAGACCCGTTACCTGGGCAAGGGCGTGCGCCACGCGGTGGACAACGTCAACGGCACCATCGCCGAGACGCTGAAGAACTTCGATGCGGCCGACCAGCAGGGCCTGGACCGTCGCCTGATCGATCTGGATGGCGCCGAGAACAAGGGCCGCCTGGGCGCCAACGCGCTGCTGGGTGTGTCGCTGGCTGCCGCGCATGCCGTTGCCGCCTCGCGCAAGCAGCCGCTGTGGCAGTACCTGTCCACCATTGCCGAATCCGACGTGGCGCTGCCGGTGCCGATGATGAACATCATCAACGGCGGCGCGCATGCCGACAACAACGTCGATTTCCAGGAGTTCATGGTGCTGCCGGTCGGCTGCAGCTCGTTCTCCGAAGCGCTGCGCGCAGGGACCGAAATCTTCCATTCCCTCAAGTCGGTGCTCAAGGGCCATGGCCTGAGCACGGCGGTGGGCGACGAAGGCGGCTTTGCGCCAGACTTCCGCAGCAACGTCGAAGCGCTGGACACCATTCTCGAAGCGATCGGCAAGGCCGGTTACACCGCTGGCGAAGACATCATGCTGGGCCTGGACGTAGCCTCCAGCGAGTTCTACGACAACGGCAAGTACAATCTGGTTGGCGAGAACAAGCGCCTGACCAGCGAGCAGTTCGTCGATTTCCTGGCCGACTGGGTGGCGCAGTACCCGATCATCAGCATCGAAGACGGCCTGGCCGAAGACGACTGGGCCGGCTGGAAGCTGCTGACCGAACGCGTCGGCAAGAAGGTGCAGCTGGTGGGTGACGACCTGTTCGTCACCAACCCGAAGATCTTCAAGCAGGGCATCGATTCGGGCACCGCCAACGCGATCCTGATCAAGGTCAACCAGATCGGCACGCTGACCGAAACGCTGGAAGCCATCGCGATGGCGCACGCGGCCAACTACGCCTCGATCGTGTCGCACCGTTCGGGCGAGACCGAAGACACCACCATCGCCGACATCGCCGTGGCCACCACCGCCACGCAGATCAAGACCGGCTCGCTGTGCCGCAGCGACCGCGTCGCCAAGTACAACCAGCTGCTGCGCATCGAGCAGGCGCTGGGGTCCGGCGCGCGTTACGCCGGCCGCGACGCGTTCGTTTCGATCAAGCGATAAGCCGTGCGCAACTGGCGCTGGCTACTGCTAGTGCTGGCGGTACTGCTGGCTTGGCTGCAGTACCGCTTCTGGTTCGGGCCTGGGAATTCCGGTGAAGTCATGATGCTGGAAGCCCAGGTTGCGCATCAGACACAGGACAACGAAGGTCTGCGCCAACGCAACCAGGCGTTGGCAGCAGAGGTGAAGGATTTGAAGGACGGCGAGGCGGCAATCGAGGAACGCGCGCGCAGCGAACTGGGCATGATCAAGCCGGGCGAGACGTTCTATCGCGTGGTCGAGGATGCGCCGCTGCCGGCCCCTGCATCGCCTGACGCGACGCCCCCCGCACAACAAGCGCCTGAGCCGATCGATCCGGTGGATCACCCATGACCGGGTCCATCTGGGCCATCGTGCCGGCCGCCGGGCGCGGCGCCCGTTTTGGCGGGCCGCTTCCCAAGCAATATCTGCCGGCAGGCGGTCAGCCGCTCATGGCGTATACGCTCGCGGCACTGGCGGCGCATCCGGCGCTGGCCGGCATCATGGTGGCAATTGCCCCCGGCGATGCCGATTGGCCCGGCTGGACCGCGGTACAGTCCAAGCCCGTGCTGACCTGCCTGGGCGGGGGAACCCGCGCAGCCTCGGTGCTGGCTGGCGTGCTGGCCCTGCCCGAAAGCGTGCGTGCCGACGATTTCGTACTGGTGCACGACGCCGCGCGGCCGAACCTGGCTCTGGCCGATCTGGATCGATTGCTGGAAATCGGTCGCGGCGATCCGGTCGGCGCAATCCTGGCCGCACCTGTGCGCGACACGCTCAAGCGCGCTGGCGACGATGGCGGTATCGACGGCACCGAACCGCGCGAACGCCTGTGGCGCGCACTCACCCCGCAGCTGTTTCGTCGCCATCAACTGATCCGTGGACTCACCGAAGCGGCGGCGGCCGGTGTCGAGGTCACCGATGAAGCGATGGCGATGGAGCGGATGGGGCTGCGCCCGTTGCTGGTGGAAGGCGCCGAAGACAACTTCAAGGTGACGACCCCTGCGGATCTGGCGCGCTTCGAATTCGAATTGGCACGCCGCGGCATGACCGTCGATGCCGATGCGCTGCCGGCGCAGGTCGCCGCTGCATCGGTCAACCCGCGCGCAGCTGCAGCGCAGCCCGCTACGGTCGGTAACGGCAACGACGCCTCTGAGAGCGGATAAGGCCACTGCGTTCACAGCCAGGAAGGCGCGAGAGCTGTGGCGGCACGGCATCTACGACGCGTTCGCTGCCGCTCCATGCGCGCTGCCCGTACCTAACTGCCGACCGCTCGCTACGTATTATTTTCCACTTCAATCATCACAGGCCCTGCATGTCCTTCAATTTCCGAATCGGCCAAGGCTATGACGTGCACGCGTTCGGCCCTGGCGACCACGTGATGCTGGGTGGCGTGCGCGTGGCGCACAGCCATGGCGTGCTTGCCCATAGCGATGGCGATGTGGTGTTGCACGCCCTGTGCGATGCGATGCTGGGCGCGCTGGCGCTGGGCGATATCGGCCGGCATTTCCCGCCTTCCGATGCGCGTTGGAAAGACGCCGATAGCGCGCAGTTCCTGCAGCATTGCGATGGCTTGCTGCGCGAACGCGGCTGGCGAGTGGGCAATGCCGACATTACCGTGATCTGCGAGCGCCCCAAGGTCGGCCCGCATGCGCTGGCCATGCGCGAGCGCATTGCCGGCCTGTTGGCGATCGAACTCGATGCGGTCAGCGTCAAGGCCACCACTAGCGAACAATTGGGTTTCACCGGCCGCGGCGAAGGCATCGCCGCACAGGCCACGGTGTTGCTGGGCAGGATCGCTGCATAATTTTTGTCCCGCACATGCAGCGCTTGGCGCCGAAGCCGGCGCCGATGCTGCCAGACGCAATCACCGCGCCGAACCACTCGGCGCATAGCGCGCCAGCTCCGGCGCGAAGGCGAACCACACCATGAGCGAGACCTCTTTGCTGCCGCGTGCGCATGGCGCCGCCGTGCTCAGCGCAGCGATGCGCAGCACCCCGGACGATTTTCAGGTCGACGAGCTGCCGGCATTCGAGCCCTCCGGCGAAGGCGAGCATCTGCTGCTCACCGTGCGCAAGCGTGGCCAGAACACGGCCTATATCGCCAAGAAGCTTGCGCACTGGGCCGGCATCGCCGAGATGGGAGTCAGCTATGCGGGCCTGAAGGATCGCCATGCAGTGACCACCCAGCGCTTTAGCGTGCATCTGCCCAAGCGCATCGCGCCGGATATCGCCGCGCTGGATGATGCACAGATGCAGGTGGTCCACAGCACCTGGCACAACCGCAAGCTGCAACGCGGTGCGCTGCACGGGAACCGTTTCGTGCTGACGCTGCGCCAGGTGCAGGGCGAGCGCGAGGCGATCGAGCAACGGCTGCAGGCGATTGCTGCGCGCGGCATCCCCAATTGGTTCGGCGAACAACGCTTCGGTCGCGATGGCGCAAATGTGGCGGCTGCGCTGGCGATGTTCGGTCATGTGCAGGCTGACGACGGAACGTTGCTGCCGGCGCCCGCATCCAGGCGGCGGCTGCGCAACGATCAGCGCTCGATGTTGCTGTCGGCAGCGCGTTCGGCCCTGTTCAATCGCGTGCTCGGTGCACGCGTGGCGCAGGACAGTTGGGATAGCCCACTGCAGGGCGAGGCGTGGATGCTGGACGGCTCGCGCAGCGTGTTCGGCCCGGAGCCTTGGAGCGAGGCCCTGGCAGAGCGACTGGCGCGTTTCGATATCCATCCCAGCGGGCCGTTGTGGGGCGCTGGCGAGTTGCGCTCGGCCGATCAGGCCGCAGCGGTGGAGCAGGGCGCGTTGTCCGACCCGCTCTCCACGGCGCTGCGCCAGGGCCTGGAAGCTGCGGGATTGAAGCAGGAGCGCCGCGCGCTGCGCTTGTGCCCGCAGGGTCTGGAGTATCGATGGCTGGAGGCGCAGACCCTGCAATTGGAGTTCGCGCTGCCACCTGGCTGTTATGCCACTGCAGTGCTGTGGGAATTGGGGGATATCACCGACGCCGGTCGCTTCAACGACGGCGTGCGCGCCGACGCATGATCGCGCGCGAACGCCGGTCGAATCGCGCGCGGCAGCATGGACGACGCTCCAATCAAGCTGTGCGCAGAAGCGGCCTCGGCGGTCACTGAGGCGACAGTGACCGGTCGCGGCACCACGAAACGATAGCCAGTTGCACACGGCGCACAACAGGAAGTAGCTCGCGTCGGACCAGCCATGCGCGACAGACCTTCCAGGCAGTACGTCGCCACGCGCAATCGCTGCCGTTTGGCATCACTCGCGCGCAACCATCGGCCTATCGCCGCGCCAGCAATACCAGCAGCGCCCCGGTACCGCCCTGCGTCGGTGGCGCCGAATGGAACGCCAGCACATCGTTGCGTTGACGCAGCAGCCGGTCCATGAGGTTCTTCAGCACAGGCGCACCGTTGTCCGATTGCAGTCCCTTGCCGTGGATGATGCGCACGCAACCATGTTCGTGCGCGTGTGCTTCCAGCAGGAACTGGCGCAGCAACGATTCGGCCTGCGCTGCGGTGGCGCCGTGCAGATCCAGTTCGTCCTGCACCGAGAATTGCCCGCGTTTGAGCCGTTGAAACAGGCGGGTGGGAAGATTCTCGCGCCGATAGCTGGCGGTATCGCCCGCTTCCAGCGGCGCGCTGTCGCGCAGCAGGCGCGCAAATTCGGTGTGCGCTTCGGCGTCGTCGCGCTCGGCCATGCGCGCGCGCGGCTTGGGGCGCGGCTTGGCGTTGGCCGGTGGGGCGACTTCACGAATCGGCTTGACCGCGCCGATCGCTGCGCGGAACAAGGCGCCGTCGTCTTCGTCTTCAGGATGCGACATCTGCACAGCGTACCCCGTCCAAGCGCAGACGCACGCGAAGATCAAGCGCGAAGGCGCGGGACGCATCCGGTATCATGGCCCGGTTTTCCGAGGAGTCCCATGCGCGTACTGGTTAGCAACGACGACGGTGTCGACGCCCCCGGCATCCAGATTTTGGCCGAGGCGCTACGCCATGCCGGTCATGAAGTGATGGTGGTCGCGCCCGACCGCGACCGCTCCGGCGCCAGCAATTCGCTGACGCTGGATGTGCCGATCCGCACCCGCCGCATCGACGCGCAGACCTGCGCGGTGGCCGGCACGCCCACCGACTGCGTGCATCTGGCGCTGACCGGCATGCTGGATTACGACCCGGATATCGTGGTCTCCGGCATCAACAACTCCGCCAATCTGGGCGACGACGTGATCTATTCCGGCACCGTCTCCGCCGCGATGGAGGGCCGCTTCCTGGGCTTGCCTGCAGTGGCGGTGTCGCTGGTCACGCTGAATCACCAAGCGCACAACTACGAAACCGCCGCACGCGCAGCCGTGGAAATCGTTGCGCGGTTGAAGGCCGACCCGTTGCCGGCCGACACCATCCTCAACGTCAACGTGCCGGATCTACCCTGGTCGGATGTGCTCGGTTTCGAGGTCACCCGGCTCGGCAACCGCCACCGCTCCGAGCCGTGCGTGCCGCAGCGCGACCCGCGCGGCCGCACCGTGTACTGGATCGGCCCGGCCGGTCCCGAGCAGGATGCCGGCGCCGGTACCGACTTCCACGCGGTGCGCACCGGGCGGATTTCGATCACCCCGATCCATGTCGATCTCACCCGTTACCAGGCGCTGGAGACCGTGGCCGGCTGGGTCGGCGGCCTGACCGCCGCGCTGGACGGCCCGGCATGACGTCCAGGCTGCGCCTGCAACCGGAATCGGTGGGGATCGGCATGACCTCGCAACGCGTGCGCGACCGTCTGGTCGAGCGCCTGCGCGAAGCCGGCATCCAGGACGAAGCCACGCTCAATGCGATGCGTACCGTGCCGCGGCATCTGTTCATCGATGAAGCGCTGGCCTCGCGCGCCTACGAAGACACGGCGTTGCCGATCGGCCATGGCCAGACCATTTCCCAGCCGTGGGTAGTGGCGCGCATGACCGAAGCGGTGCTGCAGGTGACCCCGAGCAAGGTGCTCGAAGTGGGCACCGGCTCCGGCTACCAGGGCGCGATCCTGGCGGCGCTGGGGTTGGAGGTCTACACGGTCGAGCGCATCGGCGACCTGCTGCGGCAGGCGCGCAAGCGCTTCCGGCACCTGGGCATGAATGTGCGCAGCAAGCACGATGATGGCCGCATCGGCTGGCCCGAGCATGGCCCGTACGATGCCATCGTGGTGACCGCTGCTGCGCCGGCGTTGGTCGATGCGCTGGTCGATCAGCTGGCAGTCGGCGGGCGCCTGGTCGCGCCGGTCGGGGGGGCTTCCTCGCAATCGTTGGTGCAACTCACCCGCGGGGCCGATGGTGCGATCGAACAACAGGTTCTGGCCCCGGTCACGTTCGTCCCGCTGTTGTCGGGCATGCTGGATTGAATCCATGAGAGTTCCTCGATGAAGATTTTTGGGCCGTTGTACGACGTGGCCATCCGTTGGTCGCGCCATCGCCGCGCACCTGCGCTGCTGACCGGTCTCAGCTTCGTTGAGGGCTTCATCTTCCCGGTGCCGCCGGAAGTGATGTTGGCACCGATGTCGCTGGCCGAGCCCAAGCGTTCGCTCTGGTTTGCAACCTTGAGCCTGCTCGGCTCGATCTGCGGCGCCCTGGTCGGTTATCTGTTGGGCCATTTCGCCTTTGCCGCGCTGCAGCCGCTGATCGAATGGCTGGGCTGGAGCGCGAAGATCCAGCAGCAGATCGAAACCCTGCGCGCACTGGTGGCCGATTCGCCGTGGAAGGCGTTCTGGGCGCTGGTCCTGGTCGGGTTCACCCCGATCCCGCTGAAGATCTTCACCTGGGCCTCGGGCGTGGTCGGCGTGCCGATCCTGCCATTCATTGCCAGCATGTTGGTCGGGCGCGGCAAGCGCGTGTATCTGGTGGCCGGCGCGATCCGCCTGGGCGGGGCGCGGGCCGAAGCGGCGCTGCACCGCTGGATCGAGCCGCTGGGCTGGGTGGCAATGGCGGTTTTGGCGGTCGGCGCAGGCTGGTTGGTGTGGAAGACAACGAACGGATGAGCAAGACGCAGATGAATTCGGCACGCAAGACAGCAGTCATGCTCGCAGTGGCCATCGGACTGACTGCCTGTAGCAGCGCAACCGTGGTGCGTTCGCCCGGAGCAAGCGGTGGCGGGTCGTCGTCGCGCCCCAGCGCCGCGCCGCGCCCTTCGGTGCCGCGTCCGGGTGCCACGGTCACCGTGCAGCGCGGCGATACCCTGTACGCAATCTCGCGCCGGACCAATATCACCGCCGCGGATCTGGCCGCCTGGAATGGCCTGTCTTCCCCGAACACCATCTATCCCGGCCAGACGCTCAAGTTGTATCCGTCCGGTACCAGCAAGCCGGGTGGCAGCGCGCCGGTGGCTGGCGGTACCGTGGCGCCGCCGCGTCCTGCTGCGCCGATCGCCGCACCGGTCAGCAGCGGATTTTCCTGGCGTTGGCCGGCCGATGGCGTCGTGGTGGGTACCTTCGTCTCTGGCGAAACCACCAAGCAGGGCGTAGACATCGCCGGCACCAGCGGCCAGGCCGTGCGTGCCGCGGCCGACGGCGTGGTGGTGTATTCCGGCGCCGGCCTGGTCGGCTATGGCGAGCTGATCATCATCAAGCACAACGACCAGTGGCTGTCCGCGTACGGTCACAACCGCAAGCGCCTGCTCAACGAAGGCCAGAGCGTCAAGGCGGGGCAGCAAATTGCCGAAATGGGCCGCAGCGGTGCCTCCCGCGACATGTTGCACTTCGAGATCCGCTACAACGGCAAGCCGGTCGATCCGCTGCTGTATTTGCCGAAGAAGTGAGATTGGGGAGTCGGGATTCGCAACGGCCCTGGGCTGTCCGTATCCGGACAGAGTGTGCGTTCTTCGGACTCACCACTTGGTGACCGATTGACGCTTTAGTCTGGTTTGGCGATTGAAGCGCAGCTTGCTGAAGCCCGCTCTTACAAATCCCCAACCCCGATTCCCGAATCGCGTCCCAAGCCAATCAGCCCGGCAGCACCATCGCCAACGCCACCCGCCGGCCTTCGCTGGCCAGGACGTTGTAGGTGCGTGCGGCGGCGGCATTGGTCATCGCCTCCAGGCCGATGCCGCGGGTCAGGCAGGCCGCCAGCACGTCGGTCTTGGGAAATAACTGGCGTTCGCCGGTGCCGAGCAGGATGACGGCTGGGCTGAGTGCCAGCACCGCCTCCATGTGGCTGGCCTGGAGCTGCTCCAGCGCCTGGACCGGCCAGCGCTCCACCAGCTCATCGGGCATCAGGATGAAGCTCTGCTGCAGGATCTGGTCGTTCACCTTGGCATGGCGGCCATCGGCCGCGCGCAGCGCGTAGGTGTAATCGGGATGTTCCTGGCTTAAAGGCATGACGAACTCGTTGGCTCAGCCGCGCGGCAGCACGATCTGGCGCTTTTCCTTGCTGGGGCGGTACAGAATGGCGACGTGGCCGATGCGCTGTACTAGCGCACTGCCGGTCTGCTCGATCAGCTCGGCAATCAGCGCATCACGTGTCTCGCGATCCTCCGATGCCACCTTCACCTTGACCAGTTCGTGGCGCTCGAGCACTTCCTCGAGTTCTGCCAGAAATGCCGGCGTGACCCCTTTGCCGCCGGTCTGCAGCAAGGCTTTGAGGTCGTGGGCCTGACCGCGCAGGAAACGGTTCTGGGCGGAGGTGAGAACAATGGACATGCAGGATCGAAGGGAAGCAAAGGGTGTTCAGGGTATCATGGCGACCCGTTCGGACCCCTTTGCCAATGCCTTCCCGCAGTAAAAGCAGCCAGCGCTGGCTCAAGGAACACTTCGCCGACCCTTACGTGAAGAAGGCCCAGGCCGAGGGCATGCGCTCGCGCGCGGCCTACAAGCTGGAGGAATTGCTGCAGCGCGACCGCCTGCTCAAGCCGGGCATGGTGGTGGTCGATCTGGGCGCGGCGCCGGGTGGCTGGTCGCAACAGGTGCGCAAGTCCATGGGCGACAGCGGCCGGGTGGTGGCGCTGGATATCCTGGACATGCCGGCCCTGGCGGGCGTTGAGTTCCTTCACGGCGACTTCAGGGAGCAGGCGGTCCTATCCCAATTCGAAGCGATGCTGGGCGATGTGCCGGTGGACCTTGTGCTGTCGGATATGGCCCCCAATAAGAGTGGCATGGATGCGGTCGACCAACCGCGGATGATGCACCTGGCGGAGCTGGCCATGGAATTTGCCGACACCCATCTCAAGCCGGGCGGGGCATTTTTGATCAAGCTGTTCCAGGGTGTCGGGTCAGACGACTACATTCGCGAGCTCCGCCGCCGCTATGACAAGGTGACGATTCGCAAGCCGGCGGCCTCGCGCAAGCGCTCCCCGGAAGTTTATGCGCTCGGTCAGGGCAAGCGTGTCCAGATCAAGTAAGCTGCCAATGACCATCGTATTTCAAGCATCGAAGAGTAGAGGGCACCGGAGCCAATGAGGATGAACGACTTGACCAAGAATCTGCTGCTGTGGGTGGTCGTCGCAGTTGTGCTGATGGTTGTCTTCCAGAGCTTCTCGCCGCGGATGGCGGGCGGCGTCGGTGCCGACTCGATCACCTACACCCAGTTCCTGAAGGAAGTGGACTCCGGGCGCGTCAAATCGGTGGATTACACCGATGAGACCAACCTGGCCGTCAACGCGATCCGCTTCAAGCGCACCGACGGCAGCGAAGCCACCGTCTACGGTCCGCGCGACGACAAGCTGGTCGACGTGCTGTACAGCAAGAACATCGAAATGACTCGCCAGAAGCCCTCGACCGGCCCGGGCTTCTGGTCGCTGGTGCTCAATTTCCTCCCCGTCATCCTGATCATCGGCTTCTGGCTGTTCATCATGCGCCAGATGCAGGGCGGTGGCGGCGGCGCAAAGGGTGCGATGAGCTTCGGCAAGTCGCGCGCCAAGCTGCAGGGCGAAGACCAGATCAAGATCACCTTTGCCGACGTTGCCGGTTGCGACGAAGCGAAGGAAGAAGTCGGCGAATTGGTGGACTTCCTGCGCGACCCGACCAAGTTCACCAAGTTGGGTGGCAAGATTCCACGCGGCGTGCTGATGGTCGGCCCGCCGGGTACCGGCAAGACCCTGCTCGCCAAGGCGATCGCCGGCGAGGCCAAGGTGCCGTTTTTCTCGATCTCCGGTTCGGACTTCGTCGAAATGTTCGTCGGCGTCGGCGCCAGCCGTGTGCGCGACATGTTCGAGCAGGCCAAGAAGCATGCGCCGTGCATCATCTTCATCGACGAAATCGATGCGGTGGGCCGTCATCGCGGCGCCGGTCTTGGTGGCGGGCATGACGAGCGCGAGCAGACCCTGAACCAGTTGCTGGTCGAGATGGACGGTTTTGAGGGCGGCGAAGGCGTGATCGTGATCGCGGCGACCAACCGCCCCGACGTGCTGGATCCGGCATTGCTGCGCCCGGGCCGTTTCGACCGCCAGGTCGTGGTCGGCCTGCCGGACGTCAAGGGCCGCGAACAGATCCTGCGCGTGCACATGCGCAAGCTGCCGCTGGCCGACGATGTCGTGCCGATGGTCATCGCCCGCGGTACCCCGGGTTTCTCCGGCGCCGACTTGGCCAACCTGTGCAACGAAGCCGCGTTGTTTGCGGCACGTGGCAGCGAGAAGGAGGTCCGCATGGACCACTTCGACCGTGCCCGCGACAAGATCCTGATGGGCGCCGAGCGCCGCTCGATGGCCATGAGCGAGGACGAGAAGACCCTCACCGCGTATCACGAGGCAGGCCACGCCATCGTCGGCCGCCTGGTGCCGGAGCACGACCCCGTCTACAAGGTGACCATCATTCCGCGCGGCCGCGCCCTGGGCGTGACGATGTACCTGCCGGAAGGCGACCGCTACTCGATGAACCGCGTGGCGATCGAGTCTCAGCTGTGCTCGCTATATGGCGGCCGTGTTGCCGAAGAGTTGATCTTCGGCGGCGACAAGGTCACCACCGGTGCGTCCAACGACATCGAGCGTGCTACTAAGATGGCGCGCAACATGGTCACCAAGTGGGGCCTGTCCGACGAGCTTGGCCCGGTAGCCTATGGCGAGGAGGAGGATGAGGTGTTCCTGGGCCGTTCGGTGACCCAGCACAAGAACGTCTCCGACGAAACCGCGCGCAAGATCGACGAAGTCGTGCGTTCGATCCTGGACAAGGCCTACAGCAAGACCAAGACCATCCTCACCGAGAATCTGGACAAGCTGCACGCGATGTCGCAGTTGTTGCTGCAGTACGAGACCATCGACGTGCCGCAGATCGACGCCATCATGGAAGGCCGCGAGCCGCCGCCGCCGGCGGGTTGGGGCAAGTCCGACAAGGACGGTGGCAATAACAACGACAAGGGTAGCCCGCGTCCATTGCCGCCGATCGCCGGACCCGCCGAGCAACTCTAAGCCGGCCATGTACTGATCTGCGAGGCATCCATCAAGGCCGGGGAGCGATTCCCGGCCTTGATGCATTGTCGGGCTGCATCAATGCCCACGTGTGGGCGACCATCACCATCCCAGGAGACACTGCCGATGTTCGATACCGCCCTCACACTGGATTGCGCCGGCCGCAGCCTGCGACTGGATGCACCGCAAGTGATGGGTATCGTCAATGTCACACCCGATTCGTTCTCCGACGGCGGCCAGCATGCGACCTGCGAGGCGGCGATCGCGCATGGGCTGGCGCTGGTGGAGCAGGGCGCTGCGGTGCTGGATGTCGGCGGTGAATCCACCCGCCCGGGCGCCACGCCGGTCTCGATGGAAGAAGAAATGCAGCGGGTCATTCCGGTGATCGAAGCGCTGGCGCAGCGCACGCGCGTGCCGATCAGCGTGGACACGTTCAAACCGGAGGTCATGCGCGCGGCGGTCGCGGCCGGCGCCGGCATGATCAACGACGTGTATGCCCTGCGTTCGCCCGGCGCGCTGGAAGCGGCGTCGGACCTGCGCGTGCCGGTGGTGCTGATGCATGCGCGCAGCGCGCCGCATGCCATGCAGGATGCGCCGCACTACGATGATGTCGTGGGCGACGTGCACCGGTTTCTGGCTGAGCGCATCTTTGCCGCCGAAATGGCCGGCATCGACAAGCGCCGGCTGGTCCTGGACCCGGGCTTTGGCTTCGATAAAACCACCACGCACAACCTCACCCTGCTTGCGCAGCTGCAGCGGTTGCAGGAATTCGGTTTGCCGGTGCTGGCCGGGCTGTCGCGCAAACGCAGCATCGGCGAGCTGACCGGGCGCCAGATCGCCGCCGAGCGGGTGCACGGCTCGGTGGCCGCGCATCTGATCGCTGCGCAACATGGCGCGCTGCTGTTGCGCGTGCACGATGTGGCGGCAACCGTGGATGCGTTGAAGGTATGGAAGGCGATGGCGGCGATTCCCGTCCCGCGTGTCAGCGCGCCCGACGTGCCCACGATTCGTTGGCCGGACGAGGACTGATGCCTGTCGACCAACGCCCGCTGGCGATCGCCGTGATGGGCCCCACTGCCAGCGGCAAGACCGCGCTGGCGCTGGAAGCTGCAGAGCGCTGGAATGGAGAAATCGTCAGCGTCGATTCGGCGCTGGTGTATCGCGGCCTGGAGATCGGTGCGGCCAAGCCGGACGCGGCGATGCGCGCGGCGGTTCCGCATCATCTGCTCGACCTGCGCGAACCCTGGCAGGTGTATTCGGCAGCGGAGTTCGCCACCGATGCCCGCCAGGCGATCGCGCAGATCGTGGCGCGCGGCAGGTTGCCGATTCTGGCCGGCGGCACCGGGCTGTATTTTCGTGCGCTGCTGGAGGGCTTGTCGCAGCTGCCCGAGGCCGACCAAACGGTGCGCGCTTCCATCGCAGCCGAAGCGCAGCAGATCGGTTGGGCCGGCTTGCACGCACAACTGGCACGTGTGGACCCGGCTGCGGCAGCGCGCATCCACGCAACCGACCCGCAGCGGATCCAGCGGGCGCTGGAGGTCTACCGCATCAGCGGGCGGCCGATCAGCGAGTGGCAGGCGCTACCGCCAGGGCCGCGCCTGCCGGTGCGCGTGTTGAAGCTGGTCTTGGCCCCGCGCGCGCGCGCGGTGCTGCATGAACGTATCGCACACCGGCTGGATGCGATGTTGGCGCAGGATTTTCTGGGAGAGGTACAGCGTCTGCGGGCGCTGCCGCAGATGCAGGCGGTGGCAGCGCCGCTGGATTTGCCAGCCGTGCGCGCGGTCGGCTACCGCCAGGCCTGGCAGTATCTGGACGGGGCTGGCAACCTGGCCGAGTTCCGCGACAAGGCGATCCAGGCGACCCGGCAACTGGCCAAGCGGCAGCTCACCTGGCTGCGCGGCGAGCTCGACGCGCGCTGGTTCGACCCGGAGCGTGACCGCCATCAATTGGAAGACGCAATTGTCGGCTTCCTCGCTCATCGTCCCGGTGTACGGCAGGCTTCGGGCGTGTAACATCCCGTTTCCGGGGCCGGCTGGGGATAGCAGGTGTCGACCGGAACAATAAGAACAATAATGAAGAGGATTTTTCGATGGCTAAGGGGCAATCTTTACAGGACCCATTCCTCAATGCGCTGCGGCGCGAGCGGGTGCCCGTGTCGGTGTATCTGGTCAATGGCATCAAGCTGCAGGGCACGATCGAGTCGTTCGACCAATTCGTGGTCCTGCTGCGCAATACCGTGAGTCAGATGGTGTACAAGCACGCCATTTCCACGGTGGTGCCGGCGCGCAATGTGCGCGTGGGCCCTGGTGGTGGATATGTGCAATCCAATGAAGGCAATCAGGCGGAAGATGACGACGTCGAGCAGTAACGGAGTAATGCGTGTTTGATCGGTCCCGCAAGGGTGAACACGCGTTGTTGATACAGACTCACTCCGGTGGGCCTGCCGAAGACGATGTGATGGAGGAGTTCGCCGACCTTGCAAAATCGGCGGGCGCCACGGTCGCCGCAACGCTCACCGCACGCATCGATAAGCCCAGCCCGTCGACCTTGATCGGTAGCGGCAAGCTGGAAGAGGTCAAGGCCGCAGCCGAGGCCACCGGCGCCGACCTGGTGCTGGTCAATCACACCCTGTCGCCCGGCCAGGAGCGCAACCTGGAGCGGTATCTGGAGCGGCGTGTGATCGACCGCACCGGGTTGATCCTGGACATCTTCGCGCAACGTGCGCGCAGCCACGAAGGCAAGCTGCAGGTGGAACTGGCGCAGTTGCGTCACATGGCCACGCGGCTGGTGCGTGGCTGGACCCACTTGGAGCGTCAGCGCGGTGGCTCCATCGGCCTGCGCGGCCCGGGCGAAACCCAGCTGGAAACCGACCGCCGCCTGCTGCAAAAACGCGTCGAACAGTTGCAGCAGCGGCTGGAAAAGGTCGAGGTGCAGCGCACCCAGATGCGTCGTGCGCGGATGCGCAGCGAATTGCCACGGATTGCACTGGTCGGTTACACCAATGCCGGCAAGTCGACATTGTTCAATGTGTTGACCGGTGCAGAGGCTTACGTGGCAGATCAATTGTTCGCCACGCTCGACCCGACCGTGCGACGCATTGCGTTGCCGGGTGGCAGCGCGATCCTTGCCGACACGGTCGGCTTCGTGCGCGATCTTCCGCACGAGCTGGTCGCCGCATTCCGCTCCACGCTCTCGGAGGCGCGCGATGCCGATCTGTTGCTGCACGTTGTCGATGCAGCAGACCCGTTGCGCGAAGAACGCATCCTGCAGGTAGACGAAGTGTTGCAGGCCGTCGGTGCCGGCGATCTGCCGCAGCTGCTGGTATTTAACAAGATCGACAAGATCGAAGGCGCCGAAGTGCGCCACGATGCGCAGGACGGCATTCCCGACCCGGCACGCCGCGAGCGTGTTTGGGTGTCGGCGCGCGACGGGCGCGGGCTGGAAGAATTGCAGCATGCGCTCGGCCAGCGGTTGGACCTGCGCCACCTCACCGGCCAGCTACGGCTCCCACCGTCTGCCGGCCGCCTGCGTTCCAGGCTGCATCAGCTGGAAGTGGTGCGCAATGAGCAAATCGACGAAGAGGGTTGGTTGCTCGATGTCGATCTGCCGATGGTCGAGGCCGAGCGGTTGGCCGCCGGGCAGGACGGTGCGCCGCTGCGCGCGATGCTGCCGGATCGTCGCGAAGACTGGGAAGCGTGATGGACGCGCGCAGTCGGTAGTGCACGGCTGTGCGCTGCTTCAAAACGATTAGGGCAACGGCCTACCGGGTCGCTGTGCGGCAGTTGCCAGGCCTCGTCCTGGCCTGCGGGAACCGACAGAAATTCCGTGTGAGTAGTGCGTACTGCAGAACGGTGCGGTCGTGCGCTCATGCGGCACGTCACGCCTGTCATCAGTGATCCGGCGCACTAGCTGCGGTGATTCGGTGGCCTGAAGGCGGCGCTGCGCGTTGACTCGTGCTGCCGGCAAGTCGGCGTACAGACAAGCCCGTCCAGGCCCAGCGTGCGCATCGGCCGCATATCGCCACTGAACCTTGGCCACCTCGCGCCCAGCCGGAAGCGGCGCCAGCGGCAGACAGGCGCGACGAATTGGGCTAAAACGTCCGCTGCCCCCACCTTGCCGTGCCCATGTCTTTTTCCGCCGATTCCGAACTGCAGCAGCTGGCCGAAGCCCTCGGGCAGCAATTGCTTGCCGCGCGCGAGCGCCTGGTCACTGCCGAGAGTTGCACCGGTGGTTGGATCGCCAAGGCGGTGACCGATGTCGCCGGCTCCTCGCACTGGTTCGATTGCGGGATGGCCGCCTATAGCTACGAGGCCAAGCAGGCACTGCTCGGCGTCCGCCCACAGACCCTGGAAGTGCATGGGGCGGTCAGTCGCGAAACGGTGATCGAAATGGTCTCTGGCGCCCTGGTGAATTCCGGCGCAAGCATCGCGGTGGCGGTGACCGGCATTGCCGGGCCTGGCGGTGGCAGTGAGGACAAGCCGGTCGGCACGGTCTGGATCGGCTGGAAACGTCGTGGTGGTTACGCCACCGCACAACTGTTCCAGTTCAATGGCGACCGCGATGCGGTGCGTCGTCAAACCGTCGCTGCGGCACTGCGTGGGCTGAGCGCGCTACTGTAGCGGTGGTCGGGTTCACTGGAGGGCGATCGGCAACAGATCCGCGCCGCCCATTTTTCAGCGCAATCTCGCGCAGCATGGAAACCCGAACGCCGTGGCCGTGCGCAGTCCAAGAACTGGCTGCGGCTCGCTGTCGACACGCCGCGTCAGCACGCTGAGTGGATGCGTCGCTTGGCACATTCGGCAACGAGGCTGCGAAGTGACGACGGCGCAACCGAAGTGCAGCGAATCAGCGAACGCTGCCGTTGCGTACGTATCGCGCACCGCCTTGCAACCTGCGCTGAGCTTGGACGGGGCGAGGGCGCGACAGCGGAGGGCAGATCGGCTACAAACAAGGTCTCCTCACCGCCCAGGGTGCCAATGCCGTCGTTTCTTGCTCCTGTCCCATCGGTCGCCGCGTTGCAGGCTGCCGTGTACTGCAGCGTCACGCAGCGCCTGAGCGCAACGCGCTCGCGGGCGGTGCGCTGATGTGGGAAGCGCTCGGCACGGTACGTGATCTTGGGCGTCTGCAGGAAATCGCCTCGGTCCTGATCCGCTACGGCTTCGGGGATGTGGTGCGTCGTATCGGCATGGCCGATGTGCTTGAGCGCGCCGGCAGGCTGTTGCATTGGCAGAACGCCGAGGGTCGTTTGCGCATGTCCGCAGCGATGCGCGTGCGGCGAGCACTGGAAGAGCTTGGGCCCACCTTCGTCAAACTCGGGCAGGTGCTGGCCACGCGCGTGGATCTGCTGCCACCGGAGTGGATCGAAGAATTGAGTGAGCTGCAGAACGCGGTGCCGGCGCTGCCGTTCGGGCAGATCCGCCCACAGCTGGTTGCTGCGCTGGGCATGGAGCCGGAAAGCATCTTCGCGCGCCTGGACGAACAACCGCTGGCGGCCGCATCGCTGGCACAGACCCACCGCGCGTGGCTGGTCGATGGCACGCCGGTGGTGTTGAAGATCCGACGTCCCGATATCGGTGACACCATCGACGCGGACCTGCGCCTGCTCGCCCGGCTTGCGGAAATCGTCGAAACCCGCGCACCGGATCTCAAGCGCTACCGTCCTGCCGAGGTGGTGCAGCAATTTACCGTTTCGCTGCGACGCGAACTGGACTTCGCTGCGGAGGGGCGCAACGCCGAACGCATCGCCGCCAACTTCGCGCATGACGCGCACGTAGTGGTGCCGGCGGTGTACTGGGAGTGGACCTGCGAGTCGCTCAACGTGCAGGAGTTCATCGATGGGATTCCCGGCCGTGATCTGCTCGCTGTCGACGCGGCCGGCCTGGATCGCAGGGCGCTCGCACGTGCCGGTGCCGGCATCGTGCTCAAGATGGTGCTGCAGGACGGCTGCTTCCACGCCGACCCGCATCCGGGAAATATTTTCTACCTGCGCGACGGGCGCATCGCGGTCATCGATTTCGGCATGGTCGGGCGCGTCTCCGAGCAGCGTCGGTTTCAGGTCGCACAGCTGCTGCACGGCATGGTCAGCTACGACGCCGATGCGGTGATCGATGTCTTGCTGGAATGGGCGGGCACCAGCCTGGAGGTCGATGAGGCGCGTTTGCAGCAGGACATCGGCGCGTTCGTCGACGAGTATCGCGGCGTGCCGCTGAAAGAATTGCGTATCGGCGCAATGCTTGGCGATGTCACCTCCATCCTGCGCGATCACGGGCTGACGCTGCCGTCGGATCTGGCACTGATGATCAAGGCGTTTCTCACCCTGGAAGGCATGGGGCGCCAGCTCGATCCGGACTTCGACATGGCCACCGAGGCGCGCCCATATCTGGAACGCGTGGTGTTGCAACGCTATGCGCCGCGCGCCATGGTGCGACGCGGCCGGCGGACCGTGACTGGTGCGATCGATCTGATCGGCGATCTGCCGCGCGACCTCAAGCGCCTGTTGCAAGCCGCACGCCGCGGCAAGCTGCAGCTTCAGATCGAAACACGCTCATTGCGCGAGTTCGGCGAGCAGGTCGACCGCGCCGCCAACCGCCTCACGATGGGGATCGTGACTGCCGCCTTGGTGATCGGCTCTTCGATCGTCATGAACAGCGTCGGCGGGAGCGCCAGCCGCTGGTTGCTCGCGCTAGGGGTGGGCGGTTTCATCGGCGCGGCGCTATGCGGCATCTGGATCCTGTTTTCGATCTGGCGAAGCCGGCGATAGCGCCCTCAGCGCGCCGCATCCTGATGGGTGCGGGCGAGGCGCCGCGAACACTTGCGCAGGCGCTCGTTAGTAGTAATACTACTAACCATGGACCTGACCGATACCCAGCAAGCAATCCTGGCCTTGATCGCCGAGCGCATCGATGCCGATGGTGTTCCGCCGTCGCAGACCGAAATCGCGCGCGCGTTCGGCTTCAAGGGCGTCCGTGCGGCGCAATATCACCTGGAAGCGCTGGAGCATGCGGGGGCGATCCGCCGCGTCCCAGGTCAGGCGCGCGGGATACGGCTGGCCGGGCAGGGTGCGCAGACACGCCCGGCTCCGGTGAGCGAGGCGGCCCGCGATGACGTTTTGCGTCTGCCGGTGCTGGGCCGCGTGGCCGCGGGTCTGCCGATTGGCGCCGATATCGGCTCGGACGACTTCGTTGTACTGGATCGGGTGTTCTTCTCGCCCTCGCCGGATTACCTGCTCAAGGTGCAAGGCGATTCGATGCGCGACGAAGGCATCTTCAACGGCGATCTGATCGGCGTGCACCGCACTCGCGACGCGCGTTCGGGGCAGATCGTGGTGGCGCGGATCGATGAGGAAATTACGGTGAAGCTGCTGAAGATCGGCAAGGACCGCATCCGGCTGCTGCCGCGCAATCCAGACTACGCGCCCATCGAGGTGCTACCGGATCAGG
Source organism: Xanthomonas phaseoli pv. dieffenbachiae (assembly GCF_008639345.1). Lineage (NCBI taxonomy): Bacteria > Pseudomonadati > Pseudomonadota > Gammaproteobacteria > Lysobacterales > Lysobacteraceae > Xanthomonas > Xanthomonas phaseoli. The sequence goes on from NZ_CP041380.1 coordinate 1,839,643, forward strand.
ATTTCGCGATTGAAGGTCTGTATTGCGGACTGTTGAGGCCTAACCGTTGAGGTCTGTGCCGATGGCCGTGCCGGCGTTTCTCCGAGCTGGCGCCGCAGGATTTCCCGCTGCCACCGGACCTTCCGCCTACTTAATCTGAGTGTGTCGCCTGCAGTCTCAGCCTGTGCGATACACCGCCGCTACATTAGCCCCATACCGAAATCACTGACGAGGATCACCCAGATGGACGAGAACAAGAAGCGTGCCCTTTCCGCCGCACTGAGCCAGATCGAAAAGCAATTCGGCAAGGGCTCGGTCATGCGCATGGGCGACCGCGTCATTGAGGCGGTCGAAGTCATCCCGACCGGCTCGCTGATGCTGGATATCGCCCTGGGGATCGGCGGCCTGCCGAAGGGCCGCGTGGTCGAAATCTACGGCCCGGAATCCTCCGGCAAGACCACCTTGACCCTGCAAGCCATCGCCCAGTGCCAGAAGAACGGCGGCACCGCTGCCTTCATCGATGCGGAGCATGCACTGGATCCGATTTATGCAGCCAAGCTGGGCGTCAACGTCGACGACCTGCTGCTGTCGCAGCCCGATACCGGTGAGCAGGCATTGGAAATTGCCGACATGCTGGTGCGCTCGGGTTCGGTCGATATCGTAGTGGTCGACTCGGTTGCTGCACTGACGCCGAAGGCGGAAATCGAAGGCGAGATGGGCGACCAGCTGCCCGGTTTGCAGGCTCGCCTGATGAGCCAGGCGCTGCGCAAGCTCACCGGCAATATCAAGCGCTCCAACACGCTGGTGGTCTTCATCAATCAGCTGCGCATGAAGATCGGCGTCATGATGCCCGGCCAGAGCCCGGAAGTGACCACCGGCGGCAACGCGCTGAAGTTCTATGCCTCGGTGCGTCTGGATATCCGCCGTATCGGTGCGATCAAGAAGGGCGACGAGATCATCGGCAACCAGACCAAGATCAAGGTGGTCAAGAACAAGCTGGCGCCTCCGTTCAAGCAGGTCGTGACCGAAATCCTGTATGGCGAAGGTATCAGCCGCGAGGGCGAATTGATCGACATGGGCGTGGAAGCCAAGCTGGTCGACAAGGCTGGCGCCTGGTACAGCTACGGCGATGAGCGTATCGGTCAGGGCAAGGACAATGCGCGGACCTACCTGCGCGACAACCCGCAGGTTGCGACCCGGCTGGAAGCCGAGCTGCGTGAGAAGTTCCAGCCGGCCGAAGCACCGCGCGAAGCCGGCGACGACGAAGACAAGGAATAAGTTGCAGCACAACATCACCGGTCGCCGGAGGCGGTTTGCCGCGAATGGGTAACGGTGATGCTTTGGTGAGCGGTAGGCGGAACCTCGCACGGTACGTGAACGCTCCAGCGCCATCCACGTCCGCCCGGCGCTGGGGCAACAGGTTCGAGCGTGTTTGAAGTTTTTCTATCGCGAGGACGGCGGAGTCAGTGCTGTCGCTTCTCGCGGTAGATCTATCGAAGGCCAGGAGGGCAGGCGCCATGGATGGCGCATTGATGTCGTAACTGATCTTGGCGATTCGGGACCCCTCAACGATGGACGAGCAAGAGCCCGCACCAAAGCGGGGGCGCCGGTTCAAGGAACAGACACCGGTCCAGCGCGCACTCGGCCTATTGGTACGGCGCGAACATTCGCGCAAGGAATTGAACCGCAAGCTGCTGGCCCGCGGAATCGAGCCAGATGCGGCGCAAGCAGCCGTCGATCGGCTCACGGACGAGGGATGGCAGGACGACACCCGCTTCGCTGCTGCAGTCGTGCGCAATCGTGCCGGTTCGGGTTACGGCCCGCTGCATATTCGTGCCGAGCTCGGAACCCATGGGCTGGATAGCGAGGCCATCAGTACCGCCTTGGCGACCTTTGAAGGGGATTGGACCGAAAACGCGCGCGACCTGATCCGCCGTCGGTTCGGCGAACAAGGCCCAACCGACCTTCCGCAGCGGCGCAAGGCCGCCGATCTGCTGGCCCGGCGGGGTTTCGACGGCAACAGCATTCGCGCCGCCACGCGCTTCGACCTTGAGGACTGAGGGCGTCAGGCCTGCTACCCTTCGTGGTTTCAGGTTGTTCCGCTCATCTGCGCCCACATGTCATTGGGTGACCGGGACTGCCGCCCGCCCAATGCCAGCACATGAACGCACCTGCCAAATTCAGCACTTCTCAGATCCGTAGCGACTTCCTTGCGTTTTTCGAGGGCAAGGGTCACACCATCGTGCCGTCCGCGCCGCTGGTGCCGGGCAACGACCCCACCTTGCTGTTTACCAACTCCGGCATGGTCCAGTTCAAGGACGTCTTCCTTGGCGCGGAGAAGCGCAGCTACGTCCGCGCCGCAGACGTGCAGCGCTGCCTGCGTGCCGGTGGCAAGCACAACGATCTGGACTCGGTGGGCTACACCGCACGCCACCACACCTTCTTCGAAATGCTCGGCAACTGGTCGTTCGGCGATTATTTCAAGAAGGACGCCATCGCCTGGGCTTGGGAACTGTTGACCCAGGTCTGGAAGCTGCCGGCCGATCGCCTGCTGGTCACCGTCTACCACACCGACGAAGAAGCCTTCGCGCTGTGGCGCGACATGATCGGCATTCCCGAAAGCCGCATCGTGCGCATTGGCGACAACAAGGGTGCGCCTTACGCCTCGGATAATTTCTGGCAGATGGCCGACACCGGCCCCTGCGGCCCGTGTACCGAAATCTTCTTCGACCACGGCGATCACATTGCTGGTGGTCCGCCGGGGTCGCCGGATGAAGATGGCGACCGCTTCATCGAGATCTGGAACCTGGTCTTCATGCAGTTCGATCGCCAGCCCGACGGCACCCTGGTGCCGTTGCCGGCGCCGTGCGTGGATACCGGCATGGGGCTGGAGCGGCTGGCCGCGATCCTGCAGCACGTCCATACCAACTACGAAATCGACCTGTTCCAGACCCTGATCGGCAAGGCCAGTGCGCTGACCGGCATCACCGATCTCGAGAACAAATCGCTGCGGGTGATCGCCGATCACATCCGCGCCTGTTCTTTCCTCATCGTCGATGGCGTGCTGCCCTCCAACGAAGGCCGCGGCTACGTGCTGCGCCGGATCATCCGGCGTGCGCTGCGGCATGGCTGGATGCTGGGCGTGCGCCAGCCGTTCTTCAGCAAGATGGTGCCCACGCTGGTCGAGCTGATGGGCGAAGCCTATCCCGAGTTGGTGGTGGCGCAGGACACCGTGGCGCGCGCGCTGTTGGCCGAAGAAGAGCGTTTTGCCGAGACGCTGGACGCCGGCATGAAGATCTTCGACGAGGTTGCATCGCGCTCGCAGGACATTATCCCAGGCGCCGACGCCTTCCGGCTGTACGACACTTACGGCTTCCCGGTCGACCTGACCGCCGACATCGCGCGCGAGCGCGGCATGCGCGTGGACATGGAGGGATTCGAGTTCGCGATGGAGCGCCAGCGCGAGACGGGACGTGCGGCTGGCAAGTTCGGCGGCGGTGTCGCATTGCCGGCGGACCTGGTCGCCAGCATGTCGCCGACCGTGTTCCTGGGTTACGAAGCGTACGATGCCGATGACCTCAAGGTCGTGGCACTGCTCAAGCAGGGCCGCCCGGTCGAACGCGCGGAAGCGGGTGATGAGGTGATCGTGTTCACCGACCGCACGCCGTTCTATGCCGAGTCGGGTGGCCAGGTCGGCGACAGCGGCCAGCTGAGCGGCCCGGGCGTATCGATCGAAGTGACCGATACGCAGAAGTTCGCCGGCCAGTTCCACGGGCATGTGGGGCGCATCAGCGAAGGCGCGCTCGCGCTTGGCGATGTGCTTGCCGGCGGGATCGACACGCAACGTCGCGGCAAGACCATCCTCAACCACTCGGCAACCCATCTGCTGCATGCCGCCCTGCGCGAAGTCCTGGGAACGCATGTGCAACAGAAGGGCTCGCTGGTTGCGCCTGATCGCCTGCGCTTTGACTTCTCGCACTTCCAACCGATCACTGCTGACGAGCTCGCTGTGATCGAGCGCAAGGTCAACGCCGAAGTCCGTACTAACCATGGCGTGGAAGTGCACAACATGGCCATGCAGGAGGCGCTGGATTTCGGCGCGATGGCGCTGTTCGGCGAGAAGTACGGGGAAAACGTCCGCGTGCTCAAGATGGGCGGTTATTCCACCGAGCTGTGTGGCGGTACCCACGTCACCCGCACCGGCGACATCGGCTTGTTCAAGATCACCTCCGAAGGCGGCGTGTCGTCGGGCGTGCGTCGTATCGAAGCGGTGACTGGGCAGGGCGCGCTGGACTATGTGGCTGACGAGGAGCGTCGCCTGCTCGAAGCGGCCAATCTGCTTGGCGGAAACACCACCGAAGTGGTGGATAAGGTGCGCGCACTGACCGAGCGTCAAAAGCGGCTGGAGCGCGAGCTCGAATCGCTCAAGGCCAAGTTGGCATCGGGTGCGACTGCCGATCTGGGCGCTGGCGCAATCGATGTTGCTGGAGTCAAGGTTGTCGCGGTGCGTCTGGAGGGCTTCGATGCCAAGGCGCTGCGCGATGCGATGGATCGCTTGAAACAACAGCTCGGCGATTCGGTCATCGTCCTGGCGGGCGCTTCGGGCGGCAAGGTGGCGCTCGTTGCTGGTGTGAACGGCAGCCCAACTGGCAAGGTGAAGGCTGGGGAACTCCTCGGCCACATCGCCAGTCAGATCGGCGGCAAGGGCGGTGGCCGTCCGGATCTCGCCCAGGGTGGTGGCGAGGACGGGCCCGCCCTTGCGACCGCACTCGACGGTGTCCCCCTCTGGGTCAAGCAACACTTGGGCTGAACACTTGTCCTGCTATGCCTTGCTGGCTAGCAGGATGTCCCGTTACCATTTCTGGTCTATTCCCTTTACGTAGGGCGCGTCTCACTCAGGAGGCCGTCGATGCTGGTGGGAAATCCACCGGTTCCAGGAGATTTGCAAAATGTTGATCCTCACTCGCCGGGTAGGCGAAACCTTGATGATCGGCGACTCGGTCACCGTGACCGTTCTCGGCGTCAAGGGCAATCAGGTGCGTATCGGTATCACGGCACCCAAGGATGTGGCTGTGCATCGCGAAGAAATCTATCAGCGCATCCAGCGTGGGGATGAGCCGGTCGCTTCCGGCGCACATCACGGTGACGATTCTTCGAATTGATCGTTGTCAAGGGTTTACGTTAGCCCCTCTTACCCGGTATTCTTCGCGGCCTGCCACGGATATCGCGGCAGGCAGCAAAAACTGGAGCGATGCCCGAGCGGCTGAAGGGGCTCCCCTGCTAAGGGAGTATAGGGTCAAAAGCTCTATCGAGGGTTCGAATCCCTCTCGCTCCGCCAGTGTTCTAGACGCCTGCAAATCTTTGATTTGCGGGCGTTTTTATTTGTGGTCTGTATTTATCGAGAGGGCGATATTTCCTGAGCGCGTCCGCTGGGACAGCAGCTCGGAGCGTGGTCGGATTTCTGCGATATTCGCGGGACGTGCTGAAGCTGGCTATGCAAGCGCGTCCGTGGGCGCACTCAGGCCGGCAGCGCTCAGGCCGGCAGTGAGTACGGCGAAAGTGTCGCGCTGCGCGCGTCGTCAGTGGCCACAGCGCTTCAGGCAGGGGCGGCGCTGAGCTCGACTGCGGGCCGGAAGGCTTGCCACGATCTTCGCGTCTCTCACCAGCTCATATCTCAAGCACGCGAGTTGCGAGAGAAGGTCCGTGTGTTGCCCGCATCGCTCGACCGTCGATAGCGACATGCTAGGGCGCCTGTAGCGCGATTCTGTGTTGCGTTGCGTTGCGACGAGGTTGCGCCCTGTTTGTTTGCTCGCCGCCCGTCCCCAGATCTCGGCGCATCTCTGCGGCGTGTCATTCCATTCGCATGGTTGTGGGCATGCGCTTGCACGTATGTGCGCAAGGCAAGCGGTGAGGCAGCACGCAATTGTCGTGCACGCCAGCGCGCCGTATGACGTATCGAGCGAGGCGCATCGGCGTGAGCGATAAAGCCTTGTATGGATGGCATCTTGACGCTCCGGGCTGTCACCGTTTGCGCTCGCAGATCGCCGCGGTGCACGGTGTAATGCTTGTCGGCCTTGACGGGCGCGTTGACTGGCGAATGGAAGTGCTGCGTTTCCGCGCGCAAGATTGAGCATTGATCTGTCGCTGCTGCCACTAGCCTCGCTTCGCCAATCCACTCCTGCGAACCCTCAAGGCGTAAGGGTCAAAGCCAGCACCAGGAACCGGAACCAGGGGCGAAGAGCCAGCGTGAAAGACCTGCCGTTATTCGTAAGTCGAGGTTGGCAGCGCAGCCATTGAGGTCTTACGCCCATTCGACCGTCTGCCCGGGATGCTGCGAAGGAATTCAGGGCGAATGCCATTACCACCTCGCGCTAGAGCGCGTCGCCGCTGCCTTACATCTGAACCGTCTTTTAGATGCGGCACATGGTGGGGGTCAAGTAACCGGCGCATGGGTCGCTAAGGACGTGAACCATATCTCGGATGTTGACGTGATGCGCCTATCGCACCTGCTTGGACGTGTGTTCTCCTTTTGGGGTCGCGGGCTGCAACACAAGGTGGCAGCGGTGGACCGGGTGATGGCGGTGATCGAATTCGATCTGGACGGTCGCATTCTGGATGCAAACTCGAACTTCCTGGCTCTGATGGGGTATCGGCTGGACGAGGTGGTCGGTCAGCACCACCGCATGTTCGTGACGCCCGCAGATCGCGACAGCGAAAGCTATCGGCACTTCTGGGAGGGGCTGCGGCGCGGCGACTTCAATGCCGGACGCTTTTGCCGGCTGGATAAACGCGGGAACGAGGTGTGGATCAATGCCTCCTACAACCCGTTGCTGGATCGATCCGGCAAGGCGTATCGCGTGGTGAAGTACGCCACCGACATTACTGCGCAGGTCCGCCAGACAGCCGACTTCGAAGGGCGTATCGATGCCATCGACAAGGTGATGGCCGTCATCGAGTTCTCGCTGGACGGCACGGTGCTCGCAGCCAACCAAAACTTTTTGCAAGTGATGGGCTATCGGCTCGAGGAGATTCGCGGCAAGCACCACGGCATGTTCGTCGATGCCGCCACGCGCCAGTCGGCTGCGTATCGCGCATTCTGGGATTCGCTCGGGCGCGGTGCCTTCGATGCGGGCCGCTATCGGCGCGTCGGCAAGGACGGCAGGGTGGTGTGGATCCAGGCGTCCTACAACCCCGTGCTCGACGAGCACGGGCGCCCATACAAGGTGGTCAAGTACGCCACCGACGTGACCCGCCAGGTGATCGATTCGGCCGATGCGGACGGGCGTATCCGGGCGATCGACAAGGTCATGGGAGTGATCGAGTTCGACCTGGAAGGCAACGTGCTCGGTGCGAACGAAAACTTCCTGAACATCATGGGGTATTCGGCGGCCGAGGCAATCGGCCAACACCACAGCGTGTTCATCGATGCGGCCTACCGCGCATCCGGTGAGTACCGGCAGTTCTGGGCGAAGCTGGCAAGCGGCCAGTTCGATGCGGGGCGTTATCGCCGACTGCGCAAGGATGGCAGTGCGGTGTGGATCCAGGCGTCCTATAACCCGATCCTGGATGTGTCCGGGCGGCCGTACAAGGTGGTCAAATACGCAACCGACGTCACCGACCAGGTGCGTTCAGCCGAGCGGATGCGCGATTTGATGCTGCAGACCATGAGCATCGCGCAGAACGTACAGCGCGAGGCGCACCATATTTCCGTGAGCAACCAGGAACTGGTCAGTCGCGTGTCCACGCAATCTGCTGCGGTGGCGCAGACCTCGAGCACGATCGATCAACTGGCCGCGACGGTGCGGGCCAATTCCGAGAATGCCGGTTCGGCGCGGCGCATGGCCGAGGATTCGGCCACGGTGGCGCGGCGCGGCGCGGACGTCATTGCCGATGTGGTCAAGACCACCGCGGGCATCCGCTCGGCGACCGATCGCATCGGTCAGATCATCGAGGTCATCGACGGCATCGCGTTTCAGACCAACATCCTGGCCCTGAACGCTGCAGTCGAGGCGGCGCGTGCGGGCGAGCAGGGGCGCGGTTTTGCGGTGGTGGCGACCGAAGTGCGTAGCCTTGCGCAGCGCTGCAGCGTGTCGGCCAGGGAGATCCGCTCCTTGATCGACAACGCAACCGATCAGGTCGGTGATGGTTCGCGCCTGGCCGAGCAAGCCGGCGTGGTCATGCAGGACATGGTGACGTCGGTCCTGCGCGTCACTGCGACCGTGGAGCAGATCGCCGCCGCCAGCCATGATCAGGCGCTGGACATTTCCAGCGCCAACACCGCGTTGCAGTCGATCGGCGTGCAGGCGCGCGACCAGGCGCAGATGGTAGGCGACCTGGCGCGTTCGGCGCGCGTGCTGGAAGGCGATGCGGATGCGCTGTTCGCCTTGGTCAATGGCGATGCGGATGGCGGGGCAGATCGCGCGCCAGTGCAGGTCGATGCGCAGGCTGCGCGGCGCGCGACAGCGAAGGTGGCGTGATGATGGTTCACGGCGTCGCGTACGCGACATCGTGATATCCCCTCAGATCTTGCAACTTTCTTGTACTGGATTTCGGCGCAAGTGCCGAACCTGCGGTGCTGAGGCATTCGGTGCCATCAGCGCCGCTGCGATGACATACAGGCGCTCGCATTGATGCGGCGAGCGACGAGTGGCACTCACATATCGCAGAGTGCGGAGCGCAGTTACGAATCGCATCTTCCGTGCCGCGGATCTTGGGTGCCGAGCTGCAGGGTGTCGGCCACGTGGCATGAACTGACACGTCACGGCGGGTCAGTGACGAAGAGACGATGCACAAGACAAAGCCCGCATGAGCGGGCTTTGTCTGTTTCGGCACTGACCAGCGCATCGCACACCAATCCCGCGCAGGTACGCCATCCATCCAGTCTTGGATGCTTACTTGGGCAGGTCGAACACCAGGACTTCGGCATCGCGTGCATCGGCCAGTACGATTTCTGGCTCGCCGACGATCTGCACCGCGTCGCCAGCCGACAGCGCCTGCCCGTTGACGCTCAGGCTGCCGCGGGCCACCTGCACGTAGCCGATGCGGCCTGCGGCCAGCGGCTGCTGCAGACGCGCCTGGCCATCCAGGATCGAGGCATACAGGCGTGCGTCCTGGTGCAGGCGCAGGGAGCCGTCGTCACCGCTTGGCGAGGCGATCAGGCGCAACTGGTTACGTTTGCTGTCGGCATCGAAGTGCTTTTCTTCGTAGCTTGGCTCGATGCCGGCACGCTCGGGCATCACCCAGATCTGCAGGAAGTGCACGGGCTCGCTGGCCGAGTGATTGAACTCGCTGTGCGTCACGCCGCTGCCGGCGCTCATCCGCTGCACGTCGCCATAATGCAGGACCGAGCCGGTGCCCATGCTGTCCTTGTGTTCCAGTGCGCCGCCCAGGACATAGGAAATGATCTCCATGTCGCGATGTGCGTGGGTGCCGAAGCCTTCGCCCGGTTGCACCTTGTCCTCGTTGATCACCCGCAGTGGGCCAACGCCCATATGGCGCGGATCGTGATAGCTGGCAAAGGAGAAGGTGTGGCGCGAGGACAGCCAGCCATGTTCGGCGCGGCCACGGGTTTCGCTCTTGCGGACATTCAACATGCTGCTTCTCCTGGAAAGATTCGGAATTGGCGCTGGGCGACTCGGTGTCCAGCGGCTTGATGCGTAGTCTCCGCCTCTGCATCCGGCGCGAAAAGCGAGTAGATTTGGCCGCTATCATCGAAAATTTCGAACAATGAAAATCAGCCTGGAAGCGCTGCAAATCCTGGATGCCATCGACCGGCGTGGCTCGTTCGCTGGCGCAGCCAAGGTGCTGTTCAAGGTGCCTTCGACGATTTCCTACACGGTGTCCAAACTGGAAGAGGATCTGGGTGTGCAGCTGTTCGAGCGGGTGGGGCCCAAGGCCACGCCGACCCAGGCTGGCCGCGAGCTGTTGCGCGAGGGGCGCCACCTGCTGCGTGCCGCGCAAGAGCTGGAGGTGCGGGTGCGGCGGGTCGCCTCCGGCTGGGAATCGGATTTTGCGATCGGGCTGGATGCGGTGCTGCCTGCGGCCCTGCTGCAGCCGCAGATCCTGGACTTCTACGCCGTGGCCGACAGCACGCGGCTGCGCGTGCTGAGCGAGTCGTTGTCGGGCAGTTGGGAGGCGCTGCTGGACAGGCGCGTGGACCTGGTCGTGGCGGCGGGCGAGGGGCCCAGTGGCGGCGGCTATGTGGCCGAGCCGATCGGCACGTTGCGGTTCGTATTTGCCGTGGCATCCACGTACCCGCTAGCGGATGCCGGCCTGTTGGGCGCGGCGGAGCTGGCCGAATACCGTGCGATCGCCGTGGCGGACTCGGCTCGGCGCCTGCTGCCGCGCACGGTCGGGCTGCTCTCCGGGCGCGATGTGCTCACCGTGCCCGACATGCAGACCAAGCTGCTGCTGCAACTGGCCGGCGCCGGCTACGGCTTTCTGCCCGAACCGTATGCGCGCGGAGCGCTGCTGGAGGGACGGCTACGCGAGGTGCAGGTGGACACCCGCAAACCCGACGAAACCTTTTATCTGGCGTGGCGGCCGGGCGAAGAAGGAGAGGCCTTGAGTTGGTGGCGACGCGCCTTGCGCAGCGAGGGCCTGTTCGAGCGCTGGTTGCAGGCCTTGGCCGCAACGTATCGTTCCGTCGCTGCCGGGCAGTCGCCGCTGTGACGGAAGGCGGATAATGGTGGCCCGCCGTCGCGCAGGGTTGTCGCATGCAAGGCTTGATCGAACAGTACGGATTGGCGCTGGTGTTCGCCAACGTGCTGGCGTTGTCGCTCGGGCTGCCGGTGCCAGCATTGCCGACCCTGGTGCTGGTCGGCGCCAGCTATGCGTTGCAAGGGGGCGGCGATGCCTGGCTGGCCGGGCTTGCGGCGTTGGCGGTGTCTGTCGCGGCAAGTCTTTTGGGCGATCTGGTCTGGTATCTGGCCGGTCGCCGCTTCGGTAACCGCACCTTGCAGTCGCTGTGTCGGCTGTCGCTGTCGCGCGACAGCTGCATGAAGCAGACCGAGCGCTTCTTTTCGCGCTGGGGCGTGCGCGTGCTGGCAGTGGCCAAGTTCGTGCCGGGCTTGTCGATGGTCTCGGTGCCGATGGCCGGGGCAATGCGGGTACGTCCTGCGGCGTTCCTGCGATACGACGCCTTCGGTGCATCGTTGTGGGCATTGGTCGGCTTAAGTGTGGGTGCTGTGTTCGCGCGTCAGGTGCAGGACGTGCTCGCCTTGCTGTCCGAACTTGGCTCGGGCGCGATCGTGGTCTTGGCCGCGTTGCTGGCCGGCTATGTCGGTTGGCGCTGGTGGCGACGGCAGAGCCTGTTGCGATCGCTGGAGCATGCGCGCATCGCGGTAGAGGAGCTGGTGCCGTTGCTGGATGGCGAAGAAAGCCTGCGGCCGACCGTGCTGGATATCCGCGCCCCGGGTTATCGCCAGTTGCAGCCATACACGATTCCCGGCGCCGTGTTCGCCGACGAGCGCCAGCTGGCGCAGATCCTCGCCAGCGTGCCGCGCGATCGCAGTGTGGTGATCTACTGCGCGTGTCCGGACGAAGTGTCTGCAGCATGGCTGGCCGCGCGGATGCGCGAGCACGGGTACCGCGATGTGCGGCCGCTATTGGGTGGCCTGGATGCATGGCGCGATGCCGGGCATCCGGTGACATCGCTGGTGCCGATGACAGTGGTTGCCGACACGAACGCGGCTGCTGCCACGGCCTGATTGCACTGGGTGCGGTGCCTGTGCTGACGCTCGGCGAGCGTTTGGCTGAAAGATCGGCATCGCCCGATGGAATGACACACCGCAATGCGCGCCATCGCCTGCTTCGGCAAAACGACGGGCAAAAAAAAGACCAGCAAGCTGGTCGTTTTTCTTCAAGATTGGTGCGCCCGGAGAGATTCGAACTCCCGACCGCCTGGTTCGTAGCCAGGTACTCTATCCAACTGAGCTACGGGCGCATATCTTGTTTTGACTCGCAGATCTGACGCAGGGCGATCGGATCTTTTTAACTGGAAAGCAGCGCGTGCGTGCTGTCTTCTTCTTGTTCTGAGGATGGTGCGCCCGGAGAGATTCGAACTCCCGACCGCCTGGTTCGTAGCCAGGTACTCTATCCAACTGAGCTACGGGCGCCTCGTCAGGAGCGGAATTATGCGGATGAGCGACGGGCACGTCAATCCCTTTGTGAAATTCCGGCGTCGTTGCGGCCGTGGTCAGGCGCGCTACGCAGCGCAGCGACCACGGCCGCAGGCGTTTTCATCCAGGCGAAATGATCGCTGCGTGTGCCGAGTTGCACATCGTCCAATCGCACATGGTGTGGGTGTGCCTGCGGCATCTTGTCGAGTAATGCGTGCAGCGCACCTGCCGGGCCCCACGTGTCGCGCGCAAGGGTCACTGCGCGGATCGGCACGCGCAGTTGGCCCAGTGCCTGTTCCAGATCCCACGGCGCGCCTGCCGCGCGATAGCGATTGCTGCGGCCGACCTGTGCCCAATCGGCAATCAGGCTGCGTGCTTCCGTGCCGCCAAAACCGAGCTTGCGCCCGTGCAGCACGCCCTGCCTGCGCGCCAGCCACGGCAACAACCAAAACGCCAAGGGCAGGCCGTAACGCATCGGCACGGGAAAATTGCGCCAGTACGGCGAGCCGCTGGCCACCAGCCAGAGCTGTGCGAATTGCGCCGGATGCAGTGCCGCGTAGCAGCACGCGAGCTGGCCGCCGAGGCTGTGTCCACCGACCATGCGCGGCAGCTGCGGGTCGTGGATAGCGAGCAGGGCGTGGCTGGCGGGAAGGTCGTCTGCAAGCAGCGTGCGATAGCCCCAATCGTGCTCCCGCGACGGGCGCAGCGTGCTGCTGCCATTGCCGCGCCATTCGTGCAGATACACCGCAACGCCGGTGGACGCGAGCGCCTGTGCGAAGGCTTGGTAATGCCGCGCTGCCACGCCCAATGCAGGCAGCCACAGCAGCGTTGTCGTCGGGTGCGGCGGCGCGCATCGGATAACCTGCCAGCAATGTCCATTCGCAGCGCTGGCGAGCAGGATATCGGTCTGCACGCTCATGCGCCGGGCGCGCCGCCGAAGTGGTCGAGCACCAGCACATCGCTGTGGCCGGGGCGTTGGCCCAGGCGGATAGCGCGTGCAACGTAATCGATCGCCGCTTCGCAGGCATTGAGCAGCGACAGGCCCTGGCACAGCTGCGCGGTGATGGCTGCCGACAGGCTGCAGCCGGTGCCGTGCGCATCGACCTGCAGGCGCGGGTGCATGAACACGTCCTGGGTCACGCCGTCATCGAAGCGGTCGAGCACGCGTGCGCCTTCGTGCAGGTGTCCGCCCTTGAGCAGCACGGCGTTGGCGCCCAGGTCGAGCAAGGCGGCGGTGGCATGTTCGGCGGCGTCGGCGCTGTCGATGCGGCGGCCGGTCAGTAGCTCGGCTTCGGGCGTGTTGGGGGTGACCAGGGTGGTCAGCGGCAGCAAGCGCGTGCGTAGCGCATCCAGTGCCGCATCTTCGAGCAGGCGCGCGCCGCTGGTGGACACCATCACCGGATCGAGCACCACGAACGGCGGACGATATCGCTCAAGCAGGTCGGCCACGCAATGAATGACCTCGGCATTGGCCAGCATGCCGAGTTTGACCGCCTGGATCTGGAAATCGGCAAAGCAGGCGTCCACCTGCGCCTGCAGAAAGGGCAGTGGTGGAAGATGCACGGCGGTGACGGCGCGGGTGTGTTGCGCGGTCAATGCGGTAATCGCCGACAACCCGTGCACGCGGTGCGCGGCGAAGGTCTTGAGGTCGGCCTGGATACCGGCGCCCCCGCCGGAGTCGGAGCCGGCGATGCTCAATGCAGACAGCGTACTGGGCGTAGTCATGTGGCGATTCTGCACTGCTGGCCGGAGGATGTGCGCATCATCCTGTGCGCCAGCGGCGCCATCGCAGGTAGGCGACATAACCGGCGCCGGTCAATCCGGTGAGGCTGGCGGGCAGGTAGAGCGCGTCGTACTGCCAGCGCTGGAACAGCAAGGTACCGAGGATGCTGCCAGCGAGAAAGCCGCTGATGATCAGTGCGCTCAGCGTGAGGCGGCGCAGCTGCAGCGGGCGCCCGCGCAGCAGGTGCCCGAGGCCGATGCCCAGGTCGGTGAACATGCCGCTCAAATGCGTAGTGCGCACAGCTGCACCGCTGAGGGTGGTCGCCATCGCATTCTGCAGGCCGCAGGCACCGGCGGCACACAGGACGCCGCCGACATGATGCAACTTGAACAGCGCAGTCGCGCCCAGCAACAGCAGCGCCTCGAGCATCAGCGCCGCGCCGTAGCGCTGTCCAAGCCGCAAGACAGCGTCCTCGATGATCAGTCCGCTGAGCATGGCGCCTGCGCAGAAGGCGATGAGGATGCCGCAGAGAAAGCCAATATCCGGGGCGGCGTCTTGCGCCAGGGCCACGCCAAGCAGGCTGGTCGTGCCGGTGAGGTGGCTGACCACCTGGTGCTCGGAGCCCAGGTAGCCCACCACGTTGACCATGCCGGCCACGGCCGACAATGCCACCGCGCCAATCCAGACCCAGCGCGGCAGCAGGATTCCCACTCGGGTCAGGGGCTGCCGTTGATCGCGATCTGCGAAAACGCGCCGGTCTGCGGGTCGTACAGCGCACCCCAGAACATGCTGCCGCCGTCGCAGACCTGGATCGCTTCCCGCGCCGGTTTCACCGGCGGGTCGTTGGGGAGCTTGAACGCGTTGATGTAGATCAACTGCTGGCCCTGGATCACCACACCCACGTATTGGCGGTCGAACTCGCGCGGCTCGGCAACGGTGGGCGTCAACGCATCCTGCCGCGCTTCGAGCTGTTCGATTTGCTGATGGCTCGGCGCCCAATAGCCGCTGATCTGGCCGGGATGCTGCGCCGGGCTGTCGCGCGAGCAGGTCTGCAACACCTGCTCGGCCACGCTCTGCCGGGTGATGATCCAGGACTGGCCATTCTTGAGATTGGTCGGCACGCTGGCTGGCCCCTGCGTGCTGGCGCAGCCGGCCAGCGCGATCACCGCGAGCGCCAACGCGCCGCGATATGCGCGCATCACAACACCTCCGACGCGAAGTCGGCCAGACGCGAGCGCTCGCCGCGACGCAGCGTGATATGCGCGCTGTGCGGCCAGGCCTTGAAGCGATCCACCGCGTAGGTCAGCCCCGACGTGGTTTCGGTGAGGTAGGGGGTGTCGATCTGTTCGACGTTGCCCAGGCACACGATCTTGGTGCCGGGGCCGGCACGGGTGATCAGCGTCTTCATCTGCTTGGGCGTGAGGTTCTGCGCCTCGTCCAGGATCAGGTAGCGCGACAGGAAGGTGCGGCCGCGCATGAAGTTCATCGAGCGGATCTTGATGCGACTGGCGAGCAGGTCGTTGGTGGCCGCACGGCCCCACGAGCCGCCTTCCTGGTTGTGCGTGAGCACTTCCAGATTGTCGGTCAGTGCGCCCATCCACGGGGTCATCTTTTCTTCTTCCGTGCCGGGCAGGAAGCCGATGTCTTCGCCCACGCTGACGGTGGCGCGGGTCATGATGATTTCCCGGTAACGCTGCTGGTCCATGGTCTGCGCCAGGCCGGCAGCCAGTGCGAGCAGGGTCTTGCCGGTGCCGGCGGTGCCGAGCAGGGTCACGAAGTCGATTTCCGGGTCCATCAGCGCGTTGAGCGCGAAATTCTGCTCGCGGTTGCGTGCCACGATGCCCCAGACCGCATGCGGCCCGCTGCGGAAATCGTCGACCAGGCACAAGGTGGCCTTGCCGCCGCCCACCTTGGCCACGCGCAGCTCCACTTCATCTTCGCCGGGCAGGTACAGGTATTGGTTCGGATACCAGTCTTCATCCTCGGCCAGGACGATTTCGTAATGGGTGCGGCCGCGCTCGTTCCAGCTGCGCAGATCTTCGTTGTGCTTCTGCCAGAAGTCTTCCGGCAGTTCGATGGCGCCGGTGAACAGCAGGCTGAAATCGTCCAGCGCACGGTCGTTCTGATAGTCCTCGGCGACCAGGCCGCTGATATAGGCCTTGATACGCAGGTTGATGTCCTTGGACACCAGGATGACCGGCACATCCGGGTTTTCTTCGCGCAGCGCCAGCACCGAGGCCAGGATCTTGTTGTCCGGCAGCATTTCGCCGAAGGTGCGGCCCGGATCGATCGGCTTGATCTGGAAAAACAGCCGGCCGATCGCGGCCTGGCCCTTGAGCTGGATGCCCTGCGGATGGCTGAGCAGGATGCCGGCCTGGATCTGCTCGGCGTTGGTGTTTTCCAGCAATTCGTCCAGGAACCGGCTGACCTGGCGTGCATTGCGGCTGACTTCTGAGGTGCCCTTCTTGGCGTTGTCGAGCTCCTCGATCACCTGCATCGGCAGGAACACATCGTGTTCCTCGAACTTGAACAGCGCGGTGGGATCGTGCATCAGCACGTTGGTGTCCAGCACGTAGATGCGCTTGCCTCGGGTCATTGGGTCTTCCAAGTGATGGAGCAGGGGCGAGCCACCACGCCTGCCGGGGCAGGGTGATGGAGGACGCGGGAAGCGAGGGGTGTCACTGTTTGGCGTGCGCCTTCAACGCGGCCAGCACGGCCTCGGCATGGCCGGCCACCTTGACCTTGCGCCATTGCTGCACGATGCGCCCCTCGGGCGAGAGCAGGAAGGTGCTGCGCTCGATGCCGAGCACCTGCTTGCCGTACATGTTCTTTTCCTTGATCACGTCGAAGGCGCGGCATAGCGCTTCATCGCTGTCGCTGATCAACGGGAAGGTGAAGCCTTGCTTGGCGCAGAAGTTGTCGTGCGACTTCACCGAATCGCGCGAAACCCCCAACACCATCGCACCGGCCTTTTTGAACTGCGGCAGCAGCGCGTTGAAGTCCAGGCCTTCGGTGGTGCAGCCGGGCGTGCTGTCCTTCGGGTAGAAGTACAGTACCAGCCATTTGCCGGCATGCTCGCGCAGGGTGGTCTGGGTGCCGCCGGACAGCGCCAGCGGCAGATCGAAGGTTGCAGCGGGTAATTCCAGCACAGCGTCGGTCATCGTTGCTCAGCCCAAAGTGGAGGGGCGTACGGCGCGGTCATGCCGGGCCGACGTCCATCCCATCATAAGCAGCCACATGGAAGCGTTTGGCAAGTGCGTCGAACTGCGCATTGCGCTGATTCAGCGACTCGATGGTGTGGTGTTCCTTCTTGTCCACATGCAGGAAGTACGACTCTTCGTCATCGCCATCGTCTTCGTCGCGTTCGCCGAGGAAGATGTCGATGACGCGATAGCCGTCCTGGGTCAGTTGCTCGGCGAGCTTCTGCAGCGGCTCCTGCGCAGGATCGGCGAAGAAGTATTCCCAGCGCAGCGGGCCGTCGAGATTCCAATCGGTCTCGGAGCGGATGTGGTCGAACATCTGTTTTAGCGCAGAGATCGCGATGGCCATTGATGGGTGCCTTAGAACTTCATCGGATCCATGATCGCGTCGAGATTGAGGTGATCACAGAATTCCAGGAAATCATCGCGCAATGCGGCGATGTGCATGTTGGCCGGCACGCCGATCGTCACCTGCGCCGAAAACATCTCCGCACCGGTCTGCATGGCGCGGTAGCGCGTGCTCTGCAGGTTTTCGATGGTGATGCCCTGGCGGTCGAAGAAATCGGCGAGCTGGAACAGGATGCCCGGCTTGTCGGCGGCGATCACTTCGACGATGTAGGGCAGCAGGTTGGACTGGGTCTGCTTGGGGCCGGTGCGGTACCACACCAGTTTCAGTCCTTCTTCGCGTTCGAGCCGGGTCAGCATGGCTTCGAGCTTGGCGACCGAATCCCAGGAGCCGGTGGCCAGTGCGGTGACCGAGACGTCGCGCCCCACCGTTGCCAGACGGGCGTCCACGAGATTGCAGCCGCTGTCGGCGATGCGGCGAGTGACGGGCAACAGGGGGGACTCCGGATGCGTCGTGTAGGCGTTGATCAGGAGGTGATTTTCGGTCGGCGAAGGCCGGGGTGTAGAGTCGGTCAAAGGGGCTTCCGGCATTGCATCAGGCTGAATGGCCGCCCGGGCAGGCGCCCTGGCGGTGACCAGCATACTTGCCCGTGGTTTCGCGCCGCAAGTAACATGCAGGCGGTCGCAACCCGCGTGCGCGCGGGCCTTTTCCTGTCACGTAAGAGCAGCAGAATCTTGTCCCTTTCCGGCATCATCACCGCGCTGGCGACCCCCTTCGGTCCCGATGGCGCACTCGACCTGGATGCCTGGCGGCGGCTGCTGGAGCAGCAGTTGCACGGTGGCGTGCAGGGAATCGTGGTTGCCGGCTCCACCGGCGAAGCGGCGGCATTGAGCGACGACGAATACGACACGCTGCTGCGCGCGGCGGTGGCACAGGTGGCCGGCCGTGTGCCGGTGCTGGCCGGCACCGGCTTGTCCGGGACGGCGAAGACCATTGCGCAAACCCGTCGCGCTGCGGCGCTGGGCGCGCAGTACGCGCTGGTGGTGACGCCGCCGTACGTGCGTCCGACCCAGGCCGGCTTGAAGGCGCACTTCCTGGCGGTGGCCAACGAAGGCGGCCTGCCGGTGGTGCTGTACAACGTGCCGGGCCGTACTGGTTGCGACTTGTTGCCGGAGACGGTGGCCGAGCTGGTGGGTCATCCGAACATCGTCGCCATCAAGGAAGCGCGTAGCGAGCCCGAGCGCGTCGCCGCGCTGGTGGCGCTGCGCAGCGACAGTTTTGCAGTGCTCAGCGGCGACGATGGCAGCGCGGCGCACGCGATGTTGTCCGGCGCTGCCGGGCTGATCTCGGTGGCCTCCAACGTCTTGCCGGCGGCGTACCGGCGCCTGTGCGATCTGGCCCGCGACGGCCAGCGCGATGCTGCCACTGCCTGGGACGCGCGGCTGAGCGAATACCACAGCTTCTGCTGCATCGAATCCAATCCCATCCCGGTCAAGGCGCTGCTGCAGCGCGCCGGGATCGGTCACGGCCTGCGCTTGCCGCTGCTGCCTCTTTCTGCGGCGCACCAGCCTGCCGCCGACCGCCTTGCCGCCGACGCCATTGCGTTGGAAGCACTTTCCAGCCGCGAAATGCTCGCGGCCTGACCCAGGAGATCTATCGATGCGTCATTCCGTTTCCCCCGTCCGCGTGCTGTCGCTCGCGTTGCTGGCGACCGCCACCGTCGCCGCCACGAGCGGTTGCAGCTGGTTTCACAAGGGCGCGCGCGGCGACTATGCGCTGGCACCGGAAGCCCGCCCGCTGGAAGTGCCACCGGATCTGAACCTGCCCGACACCTCCGGTGCGATGAAGGTGCCGACCCTGGCCTCCACCACGCAGCAGAACAGCAACACGCCGCCGTCGGCGAGCGCCAACAGCGGTTTCACCGTGCCGGGCGAGCGCGACGAGGTATTTGCCAAGGTGGGCGCGGCACTGGCCGATATCCCGGGCCTGACCATTGCCAGCAAGGCGCAGATGCTCGGCTCCTACGACGTGAGCTACGAGGGTTCCAGCTTCCTGGTGCGCGTGGTCAAGGTCGACGCGGGCAGCTATGTGTCGGCAGTGGACCCGCGTGGCATGCCGGCCACGGCGGCCGCGCCGGTTTCGGTGATCTCCTCGCTGAAGAGCAAGCTGGGCGGCTGAGGCCGGTTCGGTTTGATGGATAGCGAAACGGGCGCCCTTGGCGCCCGTTTTGCGTTAGTGCGGAGTCGATGGCAACTGCACTGCGACGTGCGTGCAGCGGTGTGGCTCCGGGCCGCGCCCGGTCGCGTAACTCAGCGCTGCAGCAGCGGCAACTTGTTAGGCTTGCCATCCCATTCGGCAGCATCCGGCGCCGGCTCCTGGCGCACGGTCAGCACGGGCCAGACCTTGGCGAGTTCGGCGTTGAGTGCCACGAAGGCCTCCTGGCCCGCCGGCACATCGTCTTCGGGATAGATCGCGTTGGCCGGGCATTCCGGCTCGCACAGGGTGCAGTCGATGCACTCGTCCGGGTCGATGACCAGGAAGTTCGGGCCGACGTGGAAGCAATCCACCGGACAAACCTCGACGCAGTCGGTGTATTTGCACTTGATGCAGTTTTCGGTGACAACAAAAGGCATGGCGGAATCCGGCGTTTAGCCTTCCAATTCTAAAGCAGTCGCGTGATGGGTGTGGAGTTGTCGGCGTTTTTGGTGCCGGGCTGTCAGGCCAGTCCGCGTTGCCTGGCCAGCGCGAACAACCCGGCCGCGGCCAGATCTTCCGGATGCTGCCGGCTTTCGATGCCCAGATGCTGCAGCGCCAACGCGTAGCGTTGCGCCAAGGAAGGGCTGCCGACCAGGTGCACGATGGCGTGACCGCCGCGGTGCTCGCGCAGTTCGTGGCCGATCAGCACGCCCGAGAGGTAGGACGGCAGCGCCGCGGAGGACAGGCGTTCGAACAGGCCGAGCGTGCGGGTGCCGAACAGGTGGTGGCTGAGGCCGCCGGGGTCGTTGCTGCGGTCGACACCTTGCAGGAATGCGTCAGCGTCCAGCCCGGCATGATCGTCGTCCATCAGCTTGCCGAGGATGCTGTGCTGACGCAGCACGGCGTACAACTCGCCGGTCATGACCGTCGCAAAGCCTGTCAGCTGACCGTTGTCGATCCGCGCCCATTTGCTGTGCGTGCCAGGCAGGCAGGCGACATGCGCGCCGTCGCCGAGTGCGGCGATCAGCCCGACCAGTTGGGTTTCTTCGCCACGCATCACATCGGGCACGCCGGCCTGTTCGCCGCTGCTGACGCCGGGCACGAACCACAGTGCGCGGCCCGGCAACAAGGCGTCGTAGCAGCGCATCGCCTGGGCGAGCGCGGCGGTGTCGGCCGGGCAGGGCAGGTAAGGTTGCTCGACCCAGCCATTGCGGCTGCCGATCATGCCCGAGAGCAGCAGCGGGCCGTCCCAGCCGTCGATCAGGCCAGCTAGCACGTCGTCGAAGCGGCCCTGGCAGGCCAGGATGCCGTCGCTACCGCGGCGCTGTTCACGGACCGTGCCGTCGGCATCGAGCAGATAGCCGCGCAGGCTGCTGGTGCCCCAGTCGATGGCGATCACGCGCCCGCTACCCGGTTTTCGGGCAGGCCGGCGATGGCCAGATCGCAGGCGAACAGGCTGCCGGCCTCGGGCATGCGGGCCAGCTCATCGGCGCTATGGTCCAGGCGCGAGCTGATCACGTGCAGGCGATCCAGTGCCGCGCCGCCGAAGGCGCTGCAGGTAGGATGCTTGATCGGCAGCTGCACGATGCGCTCCACGCTGCCGTCGGGGCGATAACGCACCACCCGCGACGCACGCCATTGCGCATTCCACAGGTGGCCTTCGCTGTCGATGACCGAGCCGTCCGGCTCGGCGTCATCGCGATCGAGGGTGGTGAACACACGTGTTTTGCTGGTTTGTGCCGTCTGCGGGTCGTAATCGCAGCACAGGATCTGCGGGCGCACCGAATCGCAGTAATACATGGTGCGGCCGTCGAGGCTGAAGCAGATCGAATTGGGGATCGAAACGCCCGGCAACGGCAGGGCACGCAAGCCGTGCTTCAGCGAAAATTGGTAGAACGCACCGCGTGCGGCCTTGCTGTCGTGCTCGTCCATGGTGCCGAACACCAGGTTGCCATGCCGGTCGACGCGACCATCGTTGCTGCGCGTGAGCGGGTTGTCCGCTTCCACGTCGGCCAGCTTTTCGAAGGGCAGCGCGTCTGCTTCGATGGTGTCCGGATCGACAATGCCGATTGCCTTGGCCAGTGCGACAAGCACGCGGCCGTCGTCCATCAGGCCGATGCAGCCGGGTCGGTCGGGCAGCGTCCAGTAGCGCGTCTGCGCGCTGGACGGATGATGCCGCCACAGGCGTTTTTCGCTGATGTCGACCCAGTACAGCGCCTGGCGCTGCTCGCACCACAACACGCCTTCGCCATGCGTGCAGCGGCTGTCGACCGCCAGCACGGCGGTGTGTTCGGGCGTGCTCACCATTCGGCGATGCTGCCATCGCTGTGGCGCCACACCGGGTTGCGCCAGTCGGGCGGATTTTCGTTTGCGCGCTTGAGCATCTCTTCGTCGATCTCCACACCGAGCCCGGGTTTGGGCAGCGCCGCAATGCTGCCATCCACGCAGTGAAAATCGTCTTTGTTGATGACGTAGTCGAGCAGGTCCGCGCCTTCGTTGTAGTGGATGCCGATGCTCTGTTCCTGCAGCACCGCGTTGTGCGAAACGAAGTCCACGTGCAGACACGCGGCGAGTGCGATCGGGCCGAGCGGGCAGTGCGGGGCGAAGCCGACGTCGTAGGCTTCGGCCATCGCGGCGATCTTGACGCATTCGGTGATGCCGCCGGCATGCGACAGGTCCGGCTGCACCATGCCGATACCGCCGGCGCACAGCACGTTCTTGAATTCGAAGCGCGAGAACATGCGCTCGCCGGCCGCCAGCGGAATGGAGGTACTTGCGGCCAGGCGCGGGTAATACTCGGCCTGTTCGGCCAGCACCGGTTCTTCGACGAACAACGGCTTGAACGGTTCCAGCTCGCGCAGCAGTGCCTTGGCCATCGGCGCGCCGACACGGCCGTGGAAGTCGATGCCGAAGTCGATGCTGTTGCCGAAGGTTTCGCGGATTTCGGCCACCTTGACCACCGCCGCATCGACGGCGCGCGCGCTGTCGATCAGCTTCATTTCTTCGGTACCGTTGAACTTGAAGGTGTCAAAGCCCAGCGCGCGGTAGTCGGTGATCTGCTGGATGATGGCGCCCGGGCGGTCGCCGCCGACCCAGCGGTAGGTCTTCATGCGATCGCGCACCAGCCCGCCCAGCAGCTCGTACACCGGCACGCCCAGCGTCTTGCCCTTGATGTCCCATAACGCCTGGTCGATGCCGGCGATGGCGCTCATCAGGATCGCGCCGCCACGATAGAAGCCGGCGCGGTACAGGGTTTGCCACAGGTCGTTGATGCGCGCCGGATCCTTGCCGACCACATAGCCGGCCAGTTCGTGCACGGCGGCCTCCACCGAACGTGCGCGTCCTTCGATGACCGGCTCTCCCCACCCGGTGATGCCCTCGTCGGTCTCGACCTTGAGGAACAGCCAGCGTGGCGCGGCGTGGTAGGTGGTGAGGCGGGTGATCTTCATCCTTGCAGTTCCTGGTAGGCCTGCACGAAGGCGCGTGCGTGGGTTTGGGTTGTTTGGAGGGATTGCGCTGGTTTGTACAGTTCGCCACCGATGCCGGCACCGGCCGCGCCCTGGGCAATGAAGCCGGCCAGGGTCTGCGGGCTGACGCCGCCCACCACGTAGACCGGGATGTGCGTGGGCAGCACCGAGCGCAGCGCGCGCACATGCGCCGCGCCATAGGTCGCTGCCGGGAACAGCTTGAGGATGGTGGCGCCGGCGTCGATGGCGTCGAACGCCTCGCTGGCGGTGGCGAAACCCGCCACCACGGTCAGACCGCGCGATACCGCATGACGGATCAGCGACGGCCGCGTGTTGGGGGTGACGATGAAGCGCGCGCCGATCTCGGCCAGGGTGTCGACATCTTCGTTGCGCAACACGGTGCCGGCACCGATCCAGGCGCGCTCGCCATAGGTCCGTTGCGCCAGCGCGATGCTCTGCTCCCAGCGCAGCGAGTTGAGCGGGATTTCGATCGCATCGAAGCCGGCGTCGATCAGTGCGCCGACATGGTCGAGCGTCTCCTCCGGCGTGATGCCGCGCAGGATGGCGACCAGGGGCAGGACGAACGGGCTGGCGGTGATATCTGAAGTCATGCGGTTACTCGCGATAGAGCGGAAAGCGGCGGTTGGCGGCCGGGTGGCTGGCGATGTCGGGGGAGGCTGCGCGACGGCGGGTCGTGGCATGACGGCCGACGCGCACCATCGCAGGAGAACGCGTGACGACGAAGGCGATGGATTCCGGCGGTGGGGGAGTGCCGCCTGTACATGCATGCGCCGTCCTACGGCCTGCAATCGGCGGGCATGATGCCGTCATCGTCGTCCACCTCCGCGTGTAGGGCGTGCGTGTTGCCACCCGGGGACGGGCGGGTCACGTCTGTTCTCACCGCGCCCGGGAGGTAGGGGCTCCTGCTGCGGCGTTCGATAGCCTCGCGCGGGGAGATATGTGCTGCAAATGAAATTTTCGGCATATTCTATTCCTCCGACGAATACACGGCCGCAACCGCACGCTATGGCAAATTCCGGTACTCCCTGGTTCAACGCAGCCCGCCTCAAGACGCGCCAGCTCTTGCTACTGCTGCATTTGCACGAACAGCGCTCGGTGCTGCGCGCGGCTGAGGCCGCCAGCATGACGCAACCGGCCGCGTCCAAATTGCTGGCAGAAATGGAAGACATGCTGGGAGTGAAACTGTTCGAGCGACACGCCCGTGGCGTGGAACCCACCTGGTATGGCCACGTGCTGATCCGGCGCGCGCGTGCGGCAATGTCGGAGATCGGGCGGGCGCAGGAAGAAATCGCCGCGCTACGCGCCGGGCGCATGGGCCAGGCTTCGATCGGCACGGTGGTCAATCCGGGTACCAATCTGGTGCCGCAGGCCATCGCCGAGGTCAAGCGCGAGTTCCCGGACATCCTGGTGCGTGTGGAAATGGACTACAGCCGTCCGCTGGTGGCCAAGTTGCTGGACGGGCAATTGGACATCGTGATCGGGCGCATCCTGGGGCCGGAAGGGGTGGGCGAGCTGGAGTTCGAACCGCTGGCCGACGAGCCGCATTCGGTGATTGCGCGTGCCGGGCACCCCCTGGCCAGCCGCGCCGGCCTGCAGCATGCGGACCTGGTACGGCATGGCTGGATCTTGCCGCCCGCCGACAGCGTATTGCGCGCGCGCCTGGATTCGATGTTCATGGAGCACGGCGTGCAGACGCCGACCAATGCCATCGAAACCTCGTCGCTGCCAGTCACCTCGACCCTGCTGCGCGGCACCGACATGCTGACCGCCCTGCCGGTGGAATCGGTGGCGCCGTTGATCCAGGCGAAATTGCTCACCGTGCTGCCGATCGAACTGGGCGTGCGGATGGAATCGTTCGGCATCATCCGTCGCCGCGATTACGTCCTGCCGCCTGGTGCCGAGCGCATTCTGCAGGCGTTGCGCACCACTGCGCGACGTCTGTATCCCGCGCTACGCGTGCCGGACTCCCTTGCCTGACCGGTGCGTCCATCGCTATTCCGCAGCGGAATAGCAGCCTGTGAAATTTTCATTGGCTGGCGCTGCGCGGTGCGCCTATACGTGTGAACCAGATCGCACGCTGAAGCGCACGTAACGTCGGGCACGCGATCGGCGGCCGAGCCGCCTTGCTGGAGGGAATTGACGGGCGACATCGCCCGTTTTTTGCGTGATCACGCCGCGCGTCTGCGCGGCGACAACCCGATTCAATCGTCTTGCGTCCTGGGAGGGATTCAGATGTATCAGTGTTCCAGCCATGCCTCGGCAGGTACGGGCGTGCTTGCCCGTCGTTTGCCTTCGTTGCGCCGTTCCGCCATGGCCGTCAGTATCGGGCTCTTGCTCGCTGCGCCGGTCTACGCGCAGCAGGCGCAGTCGTCCCAGAATGCCTCCTCGAGCAACCCGAGCAAGGCCACCGACCTGGACGCCGTGGAAGTGCGCGGTGTGCGCGCCAGCCTGATCAAGTCGCAGTCGATCAAGCACGATGCCGAACAGATCGTCGATTCGGTCAGTGCCGAGGACATCGGTGCGCTGCCTGACCGCAGTGTCACCGAAACCCTGCAACGGGTGAGCGGCGTGACCATCGATCACTTCATGGCGCGTAACGATCCGGACCACTTCTCGGCCGAAGGCAGCGGCGTGATGATTCGCGGCATGACCCAGGTGCGCGGCGAGCTCAATGGCCGCGACAGCTTCAGCGCCGCCAGTGGCCGCGGTCTGAGCTTTGAGGATGTGCCGGCCGAACTGATGGCGGGCGTGGACGTCTACAAGAATCCGTCGGCGGAGATCATCGAAGGCGGCCTGGGTGGCACGGTCAACCTGCGCACGCGAATGCCGTTCGACCAGCCGGGCCGGGTCATCGGTGCGACCGCCGACGTGAACTACGGCGACTTCAGCAAGACCTACAAGCCATCGGGTTCGTTTCTCTTCAGCGATCGCTGGAACACCGGCCTCGGCGAGATGGGCTTGATGGTGGATGTGGCGCATTCGGAACTGGCCACCCGCAGCGACGGCATCCAGGTCGAGCCGTTCGTGCGTCGCACCGATGCGGCGCTGCTGGAAGGCACCAGCTTCGACAAGGTCTACGTGCCCGGCGGCGTCAACTGGCGGCAGCTCGATTTCGAGCGCAAGCGCAATGGCGTGGCCGGCGCGTTCCAGTGGCGGCCTAGCGACGACACCGAAATCTACGTGCAGTACATGCGTTCCAGTTACGACATGAACTGGCAGGAGCGCGCAGCGTTCTTCAACGACGACACCAACGCGATTGGTCCGGCGCCCGGCACGCAATTCACCTACGATGCCGACGGCCGCTTCGTCAGCGGCTCGCCGGCCTCCAGTTCCTGGCGCGGCAACGTCACCGGCAACGATGGCGTGCGCTTCTACACCAACAACCGCTACGCACAGCAGAGCACGACCACCTCGGATTTGTCCGGTGGCTTTACCCACAAGCTCACCAGCAACCTCACCGTGCGCGGCGATATGCAGCTGGTGCGCTCGGAAAGCGATTCGCTGGACTTCACCCTGTTCGATTCGATCTACCTGCCGGGCCTGACCTTCGATCTGAGCGGCAAATATCCATCGGTCGCGATTGCCAACACTACCTACACCAGCAACCCCTCCAACTATTTCTGGAGTGCGGCGATGGACCACCTGGCGAAGAATCGCGGCCGCGAGCTGGCCACGCGCTTCGACCTGGAGTATGCATTCGACGACAGTTCCTGGCTGCGGACCTTCCGTGCCGGCATCCGCGCCACCGACCGCACCCAGATCAACAAGAACTCCGGCTATAACTGGGGGGTGATCAGCGACAACTGGGCGCAGATTCCCGGGACCGCCAATGGGACCGGACTGGCCGATCTGGCCACCTACATGACCGGCACCTCGCAGCTGTATTCGTATTCCAATCTGTTCCGCGGCAAGATCGATGTGCCCAACAGCCTGTATTTTCCGAGCGACGCCGCGGTCAAGGACTACGCCGGTACCTCGAAGATGATCGAGCAGATCGTGGCGCTGCGCGGCTCGGGCTGGGCGCCGGACAAGTACCAGCTGCAGGACATCAATCGCCAGTTCGAACGCACCCAGGCCGCCTACGCAGTGATGTACTTCGGCAACGACGAAGCGCTGGGCGTGCCGGTAGACGGCAATATCGGCGTGCGCATCGTGCAGACCAAGACCGAGGCCAATGGCTACGGCCAGTTCCCCGACCTGTCGGGAAGCGCGGGTTCGGAGGAGCTGCGCGAGCAATACACCGGGCAGTACTTCGCCAACAACGCCAAGGGCAGCTACACCAACGTGCTGCCGAGCTTCAACATGCGCTTCAAGTTCTCCGACGCGCTGCAGTGGCGTATCGCCGCGTCCAAGGCGATGGCGCGCCCGGACTACACGCAATTGCAGCCGTACCTGCTGCTCGCGGCAAACACCGAATCCAACGGCACGGTGTCCAGGTGGACCGGTACTGCCGGCAATCCGAATCTGCAGCCGATGAAGGCCAATCAGTACGACACCGCGCTGGAGTGGTACTTCGACACCAGCGACATGATGTACCTGACGTTGTTCTACAAGAGCGTCAAAGACTACTTCTCCAACCAGACCGTCACCGAAAACTACGGCGGGCAGGACTGGCTGGTGACGCGTCCGTACAACATGGACAAGGGGCGCATCCGCGGTTTCGAATACGGCTACACGCAGTTCTTCGATTCATGGCCGGGTTGGCTGAGCGGGTTCGGCGTCAATGCCAACTTCACCTTCGTCGACAGCAGCGGCGGCGTGAACACCGCCACCGAGCCGTACACCCAGACCACCGTCACCGGTGTGAGCCTGCCGCTGGAAGGCCTGTCGCGGCGCAGCTACAACCTGGCCGGCATCTACGAGAAAGGACCGCTTTCGTTGCGCCTGGCCTACAACTGGCGTTCGCGCTACCTGCTCACCGCCAGCGACGTGTCGACCAAGTTGCCGACCTGGTCGGACGATTATGGCCAGCTCGACGCCTCGGCGTTCTACCGCTTCAATCCGCATGTGCAACTCGGCGTGCAGGCCAACAACCTGACCAATAGGGTGACCAAGGTGTTGATGGGGCCGACGTCCTACACCGACGGTGAGGTGGACAACCATCTGTACACGCGCAGCTGGTTCGTCAACGACCGGCGTTACTCGCTGGTGCTGCGCATGAACTGGTAAGTGCGGGCGATCACGCAGGCGACGTGCGCGGGCTCTCAGAGTTGAGCCCGCCACGTTCAAATCCGTGCTATGACCTTGCGATGCCAGAGTTGCCGCGTTTTCCAGGGTTGTTATAGGTTTAGCGAATACCTTTCCAGGAATATTTCATTGGTCCGGCATGACGGCCGGGCCCTATGCTCCGGCCGCAGCTAGCACGTAAGCCCGCTCGGGTTTACACCGCATCTTCGCAGCCACGGCCTTGCCGTCGGCAGATGCCAAGCCAGCACCAACGACGGGTAGGGCGCTCGCGCACCGGCCCGCTAAAAACTAGAAGTACATGCGTCCTGGGAGGGAGCACCATGTCAGTGCAACATCGCCACATTCCGGCAGGCCGGACTGTGGGTCAGCGTTCGATCCGCGATTTCCGCCGCTCCGTGATGGCCATCAGTGTGGCCACGCTGCTGAGCGCGCAGGCCTATGCGCAGGATGCGACCACCACTGCCGCGCCGGCATCTGACGCGACGACGCAACAGCTGGACACCGTGCAGGTCACCGGCACCCGCAGCAGCGTGACCAAGGCGCAGCTGGTCAAGCAGAACGCAGAGCAGATCGTCGATTCCATCGTTGCCGAAGACATCGGCAAGCTGCCCGACAACAACGTGGCCGAAGCGCTGCAGCGCATTTCCGGCATCCAGATTTCGCGCAACTACGGCGAAGGCAGCTCGATCGCCATTCGCGGCCTCACCCAGGTGCGCACCGAGCTCAATGGCCGCGACATCTTTACCGCCAACGACGGCCGTGGGCTGAGCTTCGAAGACGTGTCTGCCGAATTGCTCGGCGGCGTCAACGTCTACAAGAATCCGTCTGCCGACATGATCGAAGGTGGCCTGGGCGGTACGGTCGACCTGCGCACGCGTCTGCCGTTCGACTACGACGGCCGCAAGATCGCCGGTAGCGTGCAGTACAACTATTACGACCTCGCCGACGACGGCAAGCCGGCGTTCTCGGGCCTGTTCAGCGATCGCTGGCAGACCGGCATCGGCGAGATCGGCATCCTGGTGAACTACTCGCAGCAGAAGAGCCCGTTCCGTCAGGACACCATTTCGATCGAGCCGTGGTACACCCAGGCCGATCTGCCGGGCTACGAAGGGCAGGGCGTGTCGGTACCGCACGGCGCCGGCATCAACACCACCGTCGGCGAGCGCGAGCGCAAGACCGGCGCGTTTGCGATGCAGTGGCGTCCGAACGATGCGGTGGAGGTCTATACGCAGGTGCTGCGTTCGGACTACGACTTCAGCTGGCACGATTATTCGTTCTTCGCGCTTACCGGCGCCAACCCGATGCAGGGCTTGCCCGGCATCCAGGTCAACAGCCGCAACGAGTTCGTCAACGGCTCGTTCCAGAACGTGCCGACCGAATCCAATACCAGCCTGACCGAGCGGCATTCGGTGACCACCGATTATTCGTTGGGCGCCAAGTGGACGGTCAACGAAAAGCTGACCCTGAGCACCGACTTCCAGTATGTCGATGCCACCACCACCGGCACGCGCTACATCCTGTCCACCGGTCAGGTCACCAGCCCGCAGTTCAACGTCGATTTCCGTGGCGATCTGCCGCGCTTGTCGGTGACCGACGCCAGCGGTGCGGAAGGCTATCTGGCCGACGTCAACAACTACAACGGTTGGCGCTATCACCTGGACAACAAGGACGACAACAAGGGCACCGAATTCGCCTGGCGTTCGGATATGGATCTGGCCTTCGACAGCGACTTCGTGCGCAGCTTCAAGGCCGGTGTGCGTTACACCGACCGCGATGCCGAGACCAAGGGCAACATTTATCGCTTCATGTGCATCAACAACTGCAATGGCGCGCCGTTTTCGCAGTACCCGGGCATCGGTGTGATGACCAATCCGATCACCGATTTCTTCCGCGGCCAGAGTCACGCCTTCGGGCCGACCCTGACGGCATCCGATGCGGCAGTGGCAAACTATCAGCAGACCTTGGCCGCCTTCGGTGCCAGCCCGTTGGAATTTGCGCCCAACAACATCAATACGCAGAACGAGAAGACCTACGCGGCCTACGGCGTGCTGCGCTTCGGCGTGGATGGCGACATTCCGTTTGACGGCAACATCGGCGTGCGCGTGGTGCGTACCGAAGTGGGCTCGCAGGGCGTGCGCACCGGCACCGACGCTGAAGGCGGCGGTCTGATTCCGGTGGATGCACAGCAGACCTACACCGACGTGCTGCCGAGCTTGAACCTGCGCTGGATGCTGAGCGATCAGCTGCAGTGGCGCTTTGCCGCCTCGCGTGGCATCTCGCGTCCCACCTTCGACAAGCTCAACCCGAACCTGAGCCTGAGCCTGAGCACCGGCACCTCCAACGGCGCTTCGACCTTCACCGGCACCGCAGGTAACCCGAGCCTGGAAGCGGTCAAGGCCGACCAGTTCGACACCGCGCTGGAGTGGTACTTCGGCCAGGGCTCGATGATGTACGGCACCGTGTTCTACAAGAAGGTGGAAGGCTTCATCGCCAATGCCGTCTTCAACGAGGTGTACGACGGCCAGGTGTGGCAGATCACTCGGCCGGTCAATGGCGATTCGGGCAAGATTCGCGGCGCGGAACTGGGTTACACGCAGTTCTTCGACTTCCTGCCGGGCTGGTTGAGCGGCTTCGGCCTGCAGACCAACTACACCTACGTCGACAGCGAGGCGCCGAGCCCCACGGCCACCGACACCAACGGCCAGTCGCTGACGGTGCCGCTGGAGGGCCTGTCCAAGAACAGCTACAACGCGATCCTCAGCTACGAAACGTCGCGCTTCCAGGGCCGTGTGGCCTACAACTGGCGCAGCGACTGGCTGGTGACCACCGCGGGCAACGGTACCGGCAACCTGCCGGTCTACAACAAGGGCTTCGGCCAGCTGGATGCCTCGCTGCGTTTCAACATCAATGATGTGTGGTCGATTTCGCTCGATGGCGTGAATCTGCTCGATACCCGCCGCGAGAGCTACCTGGGTGTCGAGTCGCGCTACCGCGATTTCGTGATCAACGATCGTCGGTATGGCCTGACGTTGCGGGCCAGCCTGTAGAACGCGCCGTAGGAAGTGCGTCGCCGGTCCGGCGAGCTGTGCAGGCAGCTCGTTGGGCCGGTGTTTTTCCTATCGATGGCCAGGCCATCGATCGCGAGGGGAGCCGGAGGAATGATCGCCGTGATCGATCCGCCTACTAAGCGCCGTTTTTCTGCAGCACGTGCGTGGCTGACTGCGGTCTGCCTGACGCTGGTGGTGCTGTTCATGACGTCCAGCGTCGCTGCGGACGAGCCCGGCACGCCAGAACCGTACCAGTGGCGCAGCGTGGCCATCGGCGGGGGCGGCTTCGTCACCGGCGTGCTGTTTCATCCCGCCGAACGCGATCTCGCCTATGCACGCACCGATGTCGGTGGTGCCTATCGCTGGGACGCGCAGGCGCAGCAGTGGGTTGCGCTGACCGACTGGTTGGGGGCCGACGACTGGAACCTGATGGGAATCGACGCCTTCGCGGTCGATCCTGCCGACCCGAACGCGCTGTATCTGGCTGCCGGCACCTACATGCACGAACGCGCCGGCAATGCGGCGGTGTTGCGTTCGTTCGATCGCGGTAAGCATTTCGAACGCGCCGAGTTGCCGTTCAAGCTCGGTGGCAATCAATTGGGCCGCGCCAACGGCGAGCGGCTGGCGGTGGACCCGCACGACGGCCGTGTGCTGTTGCTGGGTTCGCGGGATGCAGGCCTGTGGCGCAGTGACGATCGTGGCGCGCACTGGGCGCGGGTGGAGACGTTTCCGACCGATGCATTGGCAGGCGCCACCGCGCGCAACCATGTGGGAAGCGAACAGGCCGTGGGCATCGCCTTCGTGGTCTTCGATGCCGCCAGCGGCCGGACCGGCGCTGCGACACCCCGCATCTATGTGGGCGTTTCCACTGCGCAGACCAGCCTGTACGTCTCCGAAGATGCGGGGCGCACCTGGTCGCCCGTGGCCGGGCAACCCAAAGGGTTGCGCCCCAACCACATGGTCGGTGGCAAGGCTGGGCAGTGGTATGTGAGTTATGGCGATCACCCCGGCCCGGACCTGATGGCCGGTGGCGCGCTGTGGAACTACGATGCGGCGCAGAGCCGCTGGCGCGAGATCAGCCCGATCCCGCAACCCGCCAGCGGCGATGGCTTCGGCTGGGGCGCGGTGGCGGTGGATCCGCAGCATCCGCAGGTGCTGCTGGCCAGCACGTTCCGCCGCCGCACGCCGCGCGATGAGATATTTCGCAGCCGCGATGGCGGGCGTAGCTGGGCGCCGCTGCTGGCCGGTGCGCAGTTCGATCACAGCGCCGCGCCGTGGACCGCGCACGCAACACCGCACTGGATAGGCGCGTTGGCGATCGATCCGTTCGCCAGCAACCACGCCTTGTTCGTCACCGGCTATGGCATCTGGGCCTCGCGCAATCTGCAGACGTTTTCAACGCAGCAGCCGTTGCAGTGGTGGTTCCAGGACCGAGGGCTGGAAGAAACCGTGCCGCTGGATCTGCTCAGCCCGATGGCCGGCGCGCATCTGCTCAGTGCGCTGGGCGATATCGATGGCTTCCGGCATGACGCGTTGGACACCGCACAATTGCAGTATCTGGGCCCGCGCCTGACCAACGGCGAGAGTCTCGATGCCGCCGGCCAGGCGCCGCAGTGGGTGGTGCGCAGCGGCACCGTGCGCGATCGCCGCAACAACGAGATCCGCGCGCTGTATTCGCAGGACGGTGGCACGCACTGGAGCGCGTTCGCCAGCGAACCACCGCGCGGGCAGGGGGCCGGCACCATTGCCATCGCCGCCGATGCAGCCCAGGTGGTGTGGGCACCGGAGCAGGGCGGGGTATGGCGCACCGGCGATGTCGGCAAGCACTGGCAGCGCGTGCAGGGCTTGCCCGACACCGCGGTCGTGGTGGCCGACCGCGTCGATGCACAGCGCTGGTACGCGGCCGATCGGGTGAGTGGGCGGCTGTACGAGAGCCGCGATGGCGCGGCCAGCTTTCGCGATACCGGGCAGCAGGTCGGCAGCCCGGCCCGCGATGAACGTGCGCGCCCGCAGCTGCGGCCCGACCCATGGCGTGCGGGTGTGGTGTATCTGGCCAGCCCGACGCTGGGCGTGATGCGCTGGCACAACGGCCAGTTGCGCACGCTTTCCAGACCCGATGAAGCGCGCTCGTTGGGCATCGGCAAGGCGCTGCGTGCCGGCGCGCCGCCAGCCCTGTATCTGGCCGGACGCGTAGCCGGCGTGGATGGCATCTTCCGCTCCGATGACGAGGGCGCGCATTGGCGACGTCTCAACGACGATGCCCATCGCTTCGGCAAGCCGTATAGCGTGACCGGCGACCCGCGTATTGCCGGCCGCGTGTACTTTGCCACCGGTGGCCGTGGCATCTTCTATGGCGATCCACGATGAGCGTCGCATCGCTGCGCGTGTCATCGCGCTGTCTTACCGTGTACGGCGCTGTGCGCCGCCTGGCTGCGCCGACTTTGGAGATCACTGCATGACCGCTTCTTTCGTTCGTCGTGGCTGCTTGCTGGGCCTGGTGCTGGCAAGTCCGTGCGCCTGGGCGGTGCCGACGCTGCCGCTGCTGTTTGCCGATGGCGCGGTGCTGCAGCGCGATCAGCCGATGCCGGTGTGGGGCTGGTCTTCGCCCAATGCCGCGATCACGGTCAGCTTCGACGGCAAGCGCGCCTCCGCCAAGGCCGACGCAACAGGGCAATGGAAGGTCAAGCTGCCTGCGCACGCAGCCGGTGGCCCCTACATGCTGCGTGTGCAGGGCGACGGGGGCGAGCTGCAGGTGCGCGATGTGCTGGTTGGCGATGTGTGGCTGGCCAGCGGGCAATCGAACATGGAATGGCCGTTGGCCCAGGCCAGCGACGGCCCGCAAGCGGTGGCCGCGGCCAACGATGCGCAGCTGCGGCATTTCAAGGTGCCCAAGTCGTGGTCGGTGCAGCCGCAGGCGCGCCTGACCGGTGGCGAGTGGAAGGCCGCAACGCCTGCAAGCGCCGGTGAGTTCACCGCGGTTGGCTATTTCTTCGCCAAGGAGCTGCGCGCCAGCACCGGCGTGCCGATCGGCATCGTCAACAGCACCTGGGGCGGCAGCGCGATCGAAGCGTGGATGGACGCTGCGTCATTGGGCCTGAGTGCCGATCAGAACCAGGGCGCGATCGAGGCGATCAAGCAACGCGACGCCGCAGCGCAGGCGGCCACCGGCAAGCGCATCGCGCGCTGGCCCAAGGTGGAGGGCGAGATGCCGCAATGGCGCCAAGCGGCGTTCGACGACAGCGATTGGGACAGCATCCCGGTCACCAAGCAATGGGAATCCAGCGGCTACGACGGCATGGACGGCATCGCCTGGTATCGCACCACCTTGACGCTCAGCGCTGCCGAGGCCAAGGCCGGCATCACCTTGGGCGTGGGCCAGATCGACGATTCGGATACCACCTACGTCAACGGCCAGCAGGTCGGCAGCACCGAAAAGCAATGGAACCTGCCACGCGTGTATCCGGTGCCGGCTGCGGCGCTCAAGGCCGGCGTCAACCACATTGCGGTCCGCGTGGAAGACCTCAGCGGCGGTGGCGGCATGCATGGCCCGGATGAGCAGCGCTTCGTGCAGACCAGCACCGGTGCCAAGCGTGCGCTGGGCGGTTGGAAATTCCGCCCGGCTGCGGTGCGGGTGTCGTTGGCCGACAACAAGAATCAGCTGCCCACGCTGCTGTACAACCAGATGATCCATCCGCTGCAGCCGTTCCCGGTCAAGGGCGTGATCTGGTACCAGGGCGAAACCAATGCCACCGATACCGGCGCGGTGAAATACCGCGAGC
Source organism: Xanthomonas phaseoli pv. dieffenbachiae (assembly GCF_008639345.1). Classification (NCBI taxonomy): domain Bacteria; kingdom Pseudomonadati; phylum Pseudomonadota; class Gammaproteobacteria; order Lysobacterales; family Lysobacteraceae; genus Xanthomonas; species Xanthomonas phaseoli. Next base: position 1,874,707 of record NZ_CP041380.1, read on the forward strand.
AGTTCGCGGCGATGATCCAGCAATGGCGTGTCGAGCGCGGCGACAAGGCGCTGCCGTTCCTGTGGGTGCAGCTGGCCAACTTCAAGGCCGGTGGCGACGCGGGCGAGCTGAGTCCGTGGGCGCTGTTGCGCGAATCGCAGTCCAAGACGCTGGCGCTGCCGGCAACCGGGCAGGCGGTGATCATCGACATCGGCAATCCCACCGATATCCATCCCACCAACAAGCGCGATGTCGGTCATCGCCTGGCGCTGGCAGCGCGGCATGTGGCCTATGGCGAAACGTTGGTGTACAGCGCGCCGGTGTTCGAGCGCGCGCGCTTTGACGACGGCAAGGCGGTGCTGAGCTTCGACTTGCAGGGCAGTGCGCTGCAGGTGCGTGGCGGTGGTGCCGTGCAGGGCTTTCGTATTGCAGGTGCCGATCAACGTTTCCACCCGGCCACCGCGCAGATCGAGGGCGATCGCGTGATCGTGCGCAGCGATGCGGTCGCCGCACCGGTCGCCGTGCGCTACGGCTGGAGCGAGAACCCGAACGACGCCAATCTGATCAATCGCGACGCCCTTCCTGTTTCCCCCTTCCGCACCGATACCTGGTGACACGGAGCCTTATGTCCATGCATTCCCCCGTTGCACGTGCCATTTCCCATTCCAACGCACGCCGTTGCCTGCGTCCGCTGCTGCTGTCCGCGCTGACGCTGGCCCTGGCTGCCTGCCAATCTGGCGACAAGGGCGATGCCGGCAAACCTGCCGCAACCACCCCTGCTGCAAGCACCGTTGCGGCAACGCCGGCCAATGCGCAGGCGCCGGCTGCACAGACCCCGATGCCGCAATTCGTCAGCAAGGATGGCAAGCATGCGTTGATGGTCGACGGTGCGCCGTTCCTGATCCTGGGCGCGCAGGTCAACAACTCCAGCAACTACCCCGGCATCATGGACAAGGTGTGGCCGGCCATGCAGGTGCTGGGCCCCAACACCGTGCAGGTGCCGATCGCCTGGGAACAGGTGGAGCCGGAAGAAGGCAGGTTCGATTTTTCCTTTGTCGATACGCTGCTCACCCAGGCGCGCGAACACAAGGTGCGGCTGGTGCTGCTGTGGTTTGCAACCTGGAAGAACAACGGCCCGCAGTACGCGCCGCATTGGGTCAAGACCGACAACCAGCGTTTCCCGCGCGTGGTGACGCGCGAAGGCAAGTCGATCGGCTCGCTGTCGCCGCATGCGCAGGCCACCCTGGATGCCGACCGCAAGGCATTCGTCGCCTTCATGCAGCACCTGAAACAGGTGGACCCGCAGCACACCGTGATCATGATCCAGCCGGAGAACGAGGCGGGCACCTACGGCAGCGTGCGCGACTTCTCGCCGATGGCGCAGAAGCTGTTCGACGGCCCGGTGCCGGAGCAATTGCTCAAGCGCATGAACAAGCAGCCGGGCACCTGGACGCAGGTGTTCGGTGCCGATGCCGATGAGTTCTTCCATGCCTGGTCGATCGGCCGCTACATCGACCAGGTGACCGAAGCCGGCAAGGCCGCCTATCCGTTGCCGATGTACGTCAACGCCGCGCTGCGTGGCCCGTTCAATCCGGGCCAGCCCGGCCAGTACGCCAGCGGTGGCCCCACCGACAACGTGCTGGATGTATGGAAGGCGGCCGGACCGCATATCGACCTGCTGGCGCCGGACATCTACATGCCCGAATACCGCATGTACACCACGGTGCTGGAACGTTACGCACGCCCGGACAATGCCTTGTTCGTCGCCGAAACCGGCAACCGCCCCGAGTACGCGCGCTACCTGTTCCCGACGCTGGGCCATGACGGCATCGGCTGGTCGGCGTTCGGCATGGATTACACGCGTTATTCCAACTATCCGCTGGGTGCCAAGCACGTCAACGAAGAAACCCTGGCGCCGTTTGCGCTGGGCTTCGATCTGGTCAAGCGTGGCATGCGCCCGTTCGCCAAGGCCGCTTCGGAAGGCAAGCTGCATGGCACTGCCGAAGAACCCGGCCAGGCCGTGCAGGAGCTCAAGCTCAACGACCGCTGGAGCGCCACCATCACTTACGGTGTGCCGCAGTTCTGGTTCAAGGGCGAGCCGCCGGGCAACCCGGAACCGATCGGCGCTGCGCTGATCGCAGAGCTGGGGCCGGACGAGTTCCTGGTCACCGGCTACCACGCGCGCGTGACCCTGCACCCGGCCAGCGAAGCGACCGCCAACATGATTTACGACCGCGTCGAAGAGGGCGTCTATGAAGGCACAGACTGGAAGTTCGTGCGCAATTGGAATGGCGACCAGACCGACTACGGCGTCAACTTCTCCAGCGCGCCGCAGCTGCTCAAGATCAAGCTCGCCACGTTCAAGTAAGGGCCGGTGACACCCGCTGCGCCGACGTCATGCCGGCGCAGCGGATGCGAGCGACGCGGCAGGGTGCACCGCTGCACCTGCCGCTACCACGCCCACCGGACGACTGCCCGCAACGCGTCGACCACATCATCATCAAGACCACGCAGCGCTGCCCCCGCAGCCTGTTTCGCAATTCAAAGGGAGTGATCATGCAAACCACCATCCGTTCCGCCGGCACCGTGCCCGCCAACCGGCGTACACCGCTGGCCCATTGCCTGGCGTTGTCGCTGGCCCTGCTGGCCAACGCCGCGCATGCGCAGGAAGTGCGCAAGGCCGCCGATGGCGTCACCGTGGTGCCCAGCGCCAAGGGCGCTGCGCCGGTGCGCCTGCAGGTGGTCGATAGCGGCATCATCCGCGTCAGCGCGGACCCGGACGGCGACTTCGCGCGCAGCCCCAGCCTGATGCGCGTGCCGGTGCAGGGCGACAGCGCGTTCCAGATGTCCGAGCAGGGCGACAGCGTGCAGCTGAAGACCGGCAAGGTCACTGCCAGCATCTCCACCGTCGATGGCCGTGTCAGCTTTGCCGATGCCAACGGCAAGCCGGTGCTGTCGGAAGTGGCCGGCGGGCGCAGCTTTGCGCCGTTGAAGGTCGAGGGCAAGCAGTACCTGAGCGTGCGCCAGCGCTTCCAGTCGCCCGATGACGAAGCGCTGTACGGCTTCGGCCAGCACCAGCAGGGCTGGATGAACCAGAAGGGCCGCAACGTCGAGCTGCAGCAGAACAACATCGACATGGCGGTGCCGTACCTGGTGTCCAGCCGCAACTACGGCCTGCTGTGGGACAACAACTCGATCACCCGCCTGGGCGACCCGCGCGGCCTGCAGCCGCTGCCGAAAACGCTGAAGTTGTACGACGCCAAGGGCAAGGCCGGCGCGCTGACCGCACGCTATGCGATCAACGGCAAGCAAATCCTCGAACGCCGCGAGAGCGAGGTGAACTACCAGTACCTGAGCGATCTGCCCAAGTACCCGAAGAAAGCGATCACTAAGGACAAGAACAGCCGCATGCAAGTGACCTGGGAGGGCGAGATCGAAGCGCTCACCGATGGCGAACACACCTTCTCGCTGTATTCGAGCGAATACGCCAAGTTGTATGTGGACGGCAATCTGGTGATCGACCGCTGGCGCCAGAACTGGAACCCGTGGAATCACGAATTCAAGCTCGATCTGGAACCGGGCACGCGCCACACCGTCAAGATCGAATGGGATCTGATCGACCCCAGCTACATCGCACTGCTGCACCGCGACCCGCTGCCGGCAGCCGAAGCCAAGGACCTGTCGTTGTGGTCCGAAGCCGGCCAGATGATCGACTACTACTTCGTCTCCGCCGATTCGTACGACCAGGCCGTTGCCGGTTACCGCGAGCTGACCGGCAAGTCGACGATGCTGCCCAAGTGGGCCTACGGCTTCTGGCAGAGCCGCGAGCGCTACAAGAGCCAAGACGAGCTGGTGGGCGCGGTGGCCGAATACCGCAAGCGCAAGCTGTCGCTGGACAACATCGTGCTCGACTGGTCGTACTGGCCGGAAGATGCCTGGGGCTCGCACGATTTTGACAAGCAGCACTTCCCGGACCCGGACGGCATGGTCAAGGCCGTGCACGACATGCATGCGCAGATCATGATTTCGATCTGGCCCAAGTTCTATCCCACCACCGCCAACTACAAGGAACTGGACGCGGCCGGTTTCATGTTCAAGCGCAACGTGGAGGTCGGTGAGCTGGACTGGATCGGCAAGGGCTACAAGAACTCGTTCTACGACCCGTATTCGGAAAAGGCGCAGGCGATCTACTGGCGCCAGGTCAACGAAAAGCTCAACAGCAAGGGCTTCGATGCCTGGTGGATGGACGCCGACGAGCCGGACGTGCATTCGAATCTGGACATCGCCGAGCGCAAGGCACGCACCACGCCGAACGCGCTGGGCTCGTCCACCGAGTACTTCAACTCCTACCCGTTGCCGCACACCCATGGCGTGTACGTGGGCGACCGTGCGGCCGACGACAAGCGCGTGTTCATCCTCTCGCGCAAGGGCTATGCCGGCACCCAGCGCAATGCGGTGGCGGTGTGGAGCGGGGACATCGTGTCGCGCTGGGACGACATGCGCGACCAGATCTCCGGTGGCGTGAACATGGCGCTGTCGGGCCTGCCCAACTGGACCTTCGACATCGGCGGCTTTGCGGTGGAGAAGCGTTACGAAGACCAGGATCCGGCCCACCTGCCGGAATGGCGCGAGCTCAATACGCGCTGGTTCCAGTTCGGTGCGTTCGTGCCGATCTTCCGTTCGCACGGCCAGTTCCCGTATCGCGAAATCTGGAACATCGCACCGGAAGGGACGCCGTTCTACGAGAGCATGGCCTACTACAACCGTTTGCGTTATGCGCTGTTGCCGTACATCTACAGCCTGGCCGGCGACACCTACCAGCGCGATGGTGTGATCATGCGCGGCATGATGATGGACTTCCCGGATGACGCGAAGGTGCGCGACATCAACGACCAGTACCTGTTCGGGCCGGCCTTTCTGGTCGCACCGGTGACCCGCTTCGGCGCCACCTCGCGGCAGGTGTACCTGCCGGCCGGCAGCAGCTGGCTGGATTTCGCCACCGGCAAGCGTTACGAAGGTGGCCAGACCATCGAAGCGGCCGCGCCGATCGAACGCATGCCGCTGTTCGTGCGTGCCGGCTCCATCGTGCCGACCGGCCCGGTGCAGGAATACGTCGACCAGGTGCCGGATGCACCGCTCACCGTGGTGATCTACACCGGCGCCGATGGCCAGTTCTCGCTGTATGAAGACGATGGCAAAGGCTACGGCTACGAGAAGGGCGAGTTCAGCCGCATCCCGCTGGTCTGGAACCAGGCCAAGGGCGAACTGAGCATCGGCAAGCGCGAAGGCAGCTGGACCGGCATGCAGGCCAAACGCACCATCAACGTGCGCTTCGTCGACGGTCCACGCGACGATGCCGGCGCGCTCGCGCCCAAGACCGACGCCAGCATCCAGTACGACGGCAAGCCGGTCAGCGTGTTGCAGCGCAAGATTGCGTCGGGCAAAGCGCGTCGTCGATGATCGCAGGCTGTCTTCAGTCGATGAGCACCCAGATGCCGGAACGCCGCAAGGCAGGCGCGCGCGGTTCCGGCCAGGCAGCATGGCGGTTGCCGTGCTGACCCGTCGCGAGCTGTGCAAGGCAACCGGGGCCGCCATCGCGGTCCTGGGCGCCATGCCGGCGGCTGCACCGGCCGCGCAGGCTTCGAAACAATCCGCGCCCCCGCCCGTCGCGGCAGAAGAGGCCCTGCAGCTGTGGTATCGCGAGCCGGCCAATGAATGGGTGGAAGCCTTGCCGGTCGGCAATGGCCGACTCGGTGCGATGGTGTGGGGTGGTATCGCCCACGAGCGCCTGCAGCTCAACGAGGACACGCTCTACGCTGGCGGGCCCTACGATTCCACCAGCCCTGAGGCACTGGCCGCGTTGCCGCAGGTGCGTGCGCTGATCTTCGCCGGGCGCTACGCAGAGGCCGAACAACTGGCCGATGCAAAGCTGCTCTCGCGTCCGCTCAAGCAGATGCCGTATCAACCGGTGGGCGATCTGCTGCTGGATTTCGATCGCGCCGACGGCATCAGCGACTATCGCCGTCAGCTCGATCTGGACACCGCGGTGGCCACCACCACGTTCCGCTCCGGCGGCGCGGTGCATCGGCGCGAGGTATTCGTCTGCGCGCAAGCGCAATGCATCGTGGTACGGCTGTCGTGCGACCGCCCCGGCGGCATTTCGTTGCGTGTGGGCATCGACAGCCCGCAAACCGGCGAGGTCACCGCCGAGCAGGGCGGTTTGCTGTTCAGTGGTCGCAACGGCAGCTTCGCCGGCATCGAAGGCAAGCTGCGATTTGCCTTGCGGGTGCTGCCGCAGGTGCGCGGCGGCAAATTGAGCCAGGTGCGCGACCGTCTACGCATCGAGGCGGCCGACGAAGTGGTGTTGCTACTCAGCGCCGCGACCAGTTACCAACGCTTCGATGCGGTCGATGGCGATCCGCTCGCATTGACCGCCGCAAGCCTGCGCAAGGCTGCCAAGCTGGATTTCCCTGCACTGTTGCGTGCGCATGTGGCTGATCATCAACGCCTGTTCCGGCGCGTGGCGATCGACCTCGGCAGCAGCGATGCCATGCAGCTGCCCACCGACGAACGCGTGCAGCGGTTCGCGCAAGGCAATGATCCGGCATTGGCTGCGCTGTATCACCAATACGGACGCTACCTGCTGATCTGCAGCTCGCGGCCCGGCACCCAGCCGGCCAACCTGCAGGGCATCTGGAACGACCTGATGCAGCCGCCGTGGGAAAGCAAGTACACCATCAACATCAATACCGAGATGAACTACTGGCCCAGCGAGGCCTGCGCATTGCACGAATGCGTCGAACCGCTGGAAGCCATGCTGTTCGACCTTGCCCAGACCGGCGCGCATACCGCAAAGGCGCTCTACGATGCGCCGGGTTGGGTGGTGCACAACAATACCGATCTGTGGCGCCAGGCTGGCCCGATTGACGGTGCGCAGTGGAGCCTGTGGCCGATGGGCGGCGTGTGGCTGCTGCAGCAACTGTGGGACCGCTGGGATTACGGCCGCGACCGCGCTTACCTGGGCAAGATCTACCCGTTGTTCAAGGGCGCGGCGGAGTTCTTCGTTGCCACCTTGGTGCGCGACCCGCAGACCGGCGCGATGGTCACCAACCCCTCGATCTCGCCGGAAAACCAGCACCCGTTCGGCGCGGCCGTGTGCGCGGGGCCGACCATGGACGCGCAGCTGCTGCGCGACCTGTTTGCGCAATGCATCGCCATGAGCACGTTGCTCGGCATCGATGCGGAGTTCGCCCAGCAATTGGCCGCCTTGCGCGAGCAGTTGCCGCCCAACCGCATTGGCAAGGCCGGGCAGTTGCAGGAATGGCAGCAGGACTGGGACATGCACGCACCGGAGATGCACCACCGCCATGTCTCGCATCTGTACGCCTTGCATCCTTCGAGTCAGATCAATCTGCGCGATACCCCGGAGCTGGCTGCGGCCGCACGCCGCTCGCTGGAAATCCGTGGCGACAACACCACCGGTTGGGGCATCGGCTGGCGGCTGAATCTGTGGGCGCGGCTGGCCGACGGCGAGCATGCATACCGCATCCTGCAACTGCTGATTTCGCCCGAGCGCACCTATCCGAACCTGTTCGACGCGCATCCGCCGTTCCAGATCGATGGCAACTTCGGCGGCACCGCCGGCATCACCGAGATGCTGCTGCAAAGCTGGGGCGGTAGCGTGTTCCTGCTGCCTGCCTTGCCCAAGGCCTGGCCGCGCGGCAGCGTGCGCGGTTTGCGCGTGCGTGGCGGCGCCAGCGTGGATCTGGAATGGGAGGGCGGTCGCTTGCAACAGGCACGCTTGCACAGCGATCGTGGCGGGCGCTATCAACTGTCCTACGCAGGGCAGACCCTGGACCTGGAACTGGGCGCAGGCCGCACCCGGCAGGTGGGACTCAACAACAACCGATTGGTGACGCAATGAGCTTGTATGTAGGACTGGACGTGGGAACGCAGAGCGTCAAGCTGGTGGCCTACGATCCGCAGGAGCGCGCCGTGGTCGCCACCATCGCCGCGCCCATGGAGCTGATCAGCCGCGACGATGGCACCCGCGAACAACAGGCGCAGTGGTGGATCGACGGCATCGTGCATTGCTTCGCGCAGCTCGATGGCGAACAGCGTGCGCGCGTGCGCGGCATCTCCGTCTCCGGCCAACAACACGGCTTCGTGCCGGTGGCAGCCGACGGCAGCGTCACCGCGCCGGTCAAGCTGTGGTGCGATACCAGCACCGCGCTGGAATGCGACGAAATCATGGATGCCGTCGGCGGCGCCGCAGGCAGCGTGGCCGCGGCGGGCAACCCCATCATGGCCGGCTATACCGCCTCCAAATTGCCGTGGACGCGCAAGCATCGTCCCGAAGCGTATGCTGCGATGACCACGGTGATGCTGCCGCACGACTACATCAACTTCTGGCTCACTGGCGAGCGCTTTGCCGAAGTGGGCGATGCCTCCGGTACCGGCTGGCTGGACGTACGTACGCGACAGTGGTCCGAGCGCATGCTGAGCGCAGTGGATGCCCAGCGCGACCTGCGCGATGCGTTGCCGCCGCTGGTGGAGACCGGCGCGGTCTACGCGCTGTCCGATGCCGCCGCCCGGGCATTGAATCTGCCGGCCGGTGTGCGCGTCACCACCGGCGGCGGCGACAACATGATGGCCGCCATCGGCACCGGCAACGTGGTGCCAGGGCGCCTGACCATGAGCTTGGGCACCTCGGGCACCTTGTTCGCCTATGCCGACCACCCGGTAGTGGACGATGAGGCGCGCTGGGCTGCGTTCTGCTCCTCCAGCGGCGGCTGGTTGCCCTTGATCTGCACGATGAACTGTACCGTCGCGACCGAGGCGGTGATGCGCATGTTCTCCATCACCCGCGAGCAGACCGAAGCGATGATCGCCGACACGCCGCCGGGCGCCGACGGCCTGGTGCTGCTGCCATTCTTCAACGGCGAGCGCACCCCGGATCTGCCGGCCGCGCGCGGCTGCCTGTTCGGCATGGATCTGCACAACACCACCGCCGCGCATTTCTATCGCGCCGCGATGGAAGGTGCCACCTACAGCCTGCGCAACGGCTTCGATGCCTTCGTTGCTGCCGGGTTGCAGTTCGATACCATCCTGCTCACCGGCGGCGGCAGCAAGAGCGCACAGTGGCGGCAGATGGTGGCCGACATCTTCAACCTGCCGGTCGTCGTGCCGACCCAGCCCGAAGGCGCTGCGTTCGGTGCCGCGCTCCAGGCTTTGTGGGCCTGCGAGCGCGCCGACGGCGGCGATGCCGCATTGGCCGATGTGGTGCTGGAACACCTGCAGGTGGACGATGCGCTTGCCGCACGGCCCAACCCGCAGCGGGTGGCCCAGTATCAGCAGCACTACCAGACCTTCCTCAAGCACCTGCATGTCGTCAGCCCGCTCTATGCCGGTTGATCGATAATTTTTCGACAACTCCCCCAGCAGCAAGGACTTCACACCCCATGAGCAACACCGTGTACATCGGCGCGAAAGAATATTTCCCCGGCATCGGCAAGATCGGTTTCGAAGGCCGCGATTCGGACAACCCGCTCGCGTTCAAGGTCTACGACGCCAACAAGAAGATCGGCGACAAGAGCATGGCCGAGCACCTGCGCTTTGCCGTGGCCTACTGGCACAGCTTCTGCGGCAACGGCGCCGATCCGTTCGGCCCGGGCACGCGCGCGTATCCGTGGGACGTGGGCACTACCGCGTTGAACCGCGCCGAAGCCAAGGCCGACGCGGCGTTCGAGTTCTTCACCAAGCTCGGCGTGCCGTATTACTGCTTCCACGATATCGACCTGTCGCCTGATGCCGATGACATCGGCGAGTACGAAAAGAATCTCAAGCACATGGTGGGCATCGCCAAGCAGCGCCAGGCCGACACCGGCGTCAAGCTGTTGTGGGGCACCGCCAACCTCTTCTCGCACCCGCGCTACATGAATGGTGCCTCGACCAATCCGGACTTCAATGTGGTGGCGCGTGCGGCAGTGCAGGTCAAGGCCGCGATCGATGCGACCGTTGAACTCGGCGGCGAGAACTACGTGTTCTGGGGCGGCCGCGAAGGCTATGCCTGCCTGCACAACACGCAGATGAAGCGCGAGCAGGACAACATGGCGCGTTTCCTGACCCTGGCACGCGATTACGGTCGCGCGATCGGCTTCAAGGGCAACTTCCTGATCGAGCCCAAGCCGATGGAGCCGATGAAGCACCAGTACGATTTCGATAGCGCCACCGTAATCGGCTTCTTGCGTCAGCATGGCCTGGACCAGGATTTCAAGCTCAACATCGAAGCCAACCACGCCACGCTGTCGGGCCACAGCTTCGAGCATGACCTGCAGGTTGCCTCTGATGCCGGCCTGCTCGGCAGCATCGATGCCAACCGCGGCAACCCGCAGAACGGCTGGGACACCGACCAGTTCCCAACCGACCTGTACGACACCGTCGGCGCGATGCTGGTGGTGCTGCGGCAGGGCGGGCTGGCACCGGGCGGCTTGAACTTCGATGCCAAGGTGCGGCGCGAATCGTCCGACCCGCAGGACCTGTTCCTGGCGCATATCGGCGGCATGGACGCGTTCGCGCGCGGGCTGGAAGTGGCCAACGCACTGCTGACGTCTTCGCCGCTGGAGCAATGGCGCGCCGAGCGTTACGCCAGCTTCGACAGCGGCGCGGGCGCGGACTTTGCCGCAGGCAAGACCACGCTGGCGGACCTGGCCAAGCATGCGGCCGGCAATGCGCCCCAGCAGATCAGCGGGCGCCAGGAAGCGTACGAAAACCTGATCAATCAGTATCTGACGCGTTGATGTCCCGTGGCCGGCGGCGCACTGCGTCGCCGGCCGATGGCGGCCACCCCCGTGGACGCTCCCTTGCATGTTCCCAGGTGAACCCATGTCCAGTGTTTCCATTGACGGCGCCCCCGATGCCGGCGAGAACACCCGTTTCATCATCCTGATTAGTTGCGTGGCCACGATCGGTGGCTTCCTGTTCGGCTTCGACAGCGGCGTGATCAATGGCACCGTCGATGGCCTGAAACAGACCTTCCAGTCCACCGCCGCCGAGACCGGCTTCGAGGTCGCCTCGATGCTGCTGGGCTGCGCCATCGGCGCCTTCTTTGCCGGCCGTCTGGCCGACCGCTGGGGCCGTCGCGCGGTCCTGATCATTTCCGCAGCGCTGTTCCTGCTTTCGGCCATCGGCGCCGGCGCCTCGCACAGCTCTGCATTCTTCATCTTCGCCCGCGTGATGGGCGGCTTTGCGGTGGGCGCGGCCAGCGTCATTTCGCCGGCCTACATCGCCGAGGTCGCCTCCGCGCGTTACCGCGGGCGGCTCGCCACGATGCAGCAGATCGCCATCATCAGCGGGCTGTTCTGCGCGTTTCTGAGCAGCTACCTGCTGGCAAATGCCGCTGGTGCTTCCACCGAGCCGCTCTGGGCCGGGCAGGCGGCCTGGCGCTGGATGTTCTGGATGCAGGCGGTTCCCTCCATCCTGTTCCTGTTGCTGCTGTTGGTGATCCCGGAAAGCCCGCGCTACCTGGTGGTCAAGGGGCGCCGCGAGCAGGCGCTGGTGGTGCTCAAGCGTCTGTATGGCAACGCCGCCGCGCAGACCAAGCTGGGCGAGATTTCCGCCTCGATGGCGGCCGACCAGCACAAGCCCAAGTTCTCCGACCTGATCAACAAGGCCACCGGCAAGATCCGTCCCATCGTCTGGATCGGCATTGGCCTGGCGGTGTTCCAGCAGCTGGTGGGCATCAACGTGGTGTTCTACTACGGCGCGGTGTTGTGGCAGGCAGTGGGCTTCTCCGAGCAGGATGCGCTGTTGATCAACGTGCTTTCCGGCGGCCTCAGCATCGGTGCCTGCCTGGTCACCGTGATGCTGGTGGACAAGATCGGCCGCAAGCCGCTGTTGTGGATCGGCTCGGCCGGTATGGCGGTCTCGCTGGCCTTGGTGACCTACGCGTTTGCCACCGCCTCGCTGGATCTCAACGGCAAGCTTGCGATGTCCGACGCCATGGGCATGCTCGCCCTGGTGGCGGCCAACGTCTACGTGGTGTTCTTCAACGCCTCGTGGGGCCCGGTGATGTGGGTGATGCTGGGCGAAATGTTCCCCAACCAGATCCGCGGCTCGGGCCTGGCCATTGCCGGTGCCGCGCAGTGGACCTCCAACTTCGCCATCACCGTCAGCTTCCCGATCCTACTCGGCAGCATCGGGCTGGCCGGCGCCTACGGCATCTACACCGTCGCCGCCTTCATCTCGGTGTTCTTCGTGCTCAAGTACGTCTACGAGACCAAGGGCAAGGAGTTGGAGCAGATGGAGGGCTGAACTCGCTTCTCGTGCCGTAAGCTATGTGTGCTGCGAATAAGGCCGCCTTCTTGCGGCCTTATTCGTGTCTGTGAGCGTACGACGGTTGAGCACGAATCCATGCTACACATGCCCAGTCATTTCGGTGCGTGCTAGTTCCTTGATAGTCGCACAGACGCTTGTGGTTGCTGTCGAACGCCCAAGGTGTGCCGCCACTGCTTGTCCAAGGTATGCATCGCTGAGCGCTTCATTGCACCAGCGAAGTGCATGATGTCGTCACCAAGTCATGACGCGTCCCCGGTGATGCCTCGGCTTTTTCGCAATGTGTGCGCCACCGCTATACTCCGCTGGTCGATTCCCTCCAGACTAGGGCGCATCGTGAAACCAAGGAGTGGTGGTATGGCGGTAGCAAGAGAGCTTGTCAGAGGCGCGCTGATCAGTGTGTGCTATTGCTTTGCGTTCTTATCGCTCTGGTATTGCTCCATCGATCAGTGGTACTTGCCGGTCGGGCTACGCGTCGTCGCTCTACTATTCAGGCCTTACCGCGAGTGGCCCTTTCTCCTGGCAGGGGACGCAGCTGCGATGTTGTGGCTACGGGTGCCGCTTTCGCACACCCAGGGTTACGACCCGGCATGGGGCTATTTCAGTCCCTTTCTCCATGCACCCATGGTCGCGTTTGGAATCTGGGCTGCGCGTCGCTACTGCGCAACGCTAATCCAGCGGACTTCCTTGCTGATCCCGTTCGCCATTGCGATTGCGTTTTGCAATTCTTTATGGAGCATCGTTCTCAACGCCTCACTCGATGGCCCCTCAACAGCCTATACAGGCCAATTTCTGATTCGCTATTGGTTGGGGAGTTATCAGGGAATACTGAGCTTTCTGCTTCCTGTCCTGCTTTGGTCCCCGCAGAGGCGCGGGCCCGCCCGAGCGGACTTGCCGAGAGATCTGGCTCTCTCTGTCGTCCTAATCCTGGTGTTGTTCTACATCCTTGCCTATACGCAGGATATATGGGCTCGAAAGCTGTTGATGGCAGCACTGATCGGGCCTGCCATTTTTTTGACCCGCAACCATGGCTGGATAGGTACCGCATTAGGTACGTTGCTAGCCAACTTTGCGCTGGCGATCACGTTACCTAAGACATACGAGATCGGCTATTACAATGCAGCGTTGTTCGATGTTCAAATCTTGCACGTCATTGTTAGCGCCATTCTCTTTTCCGTAGGTGCGAAATTCACCAGGCCTGTGAGGCGATTCGAGACGATCCGACGAGTCAGGGTCGATGCGCAGCGTGCCATCCAGGAAAGCTACCTCTCCGCTGAGAGGATGCTGAGGAATCGAGTTGTTGAGTATTCCGACATCAATGTTCAGGTAAACAGACTGCGGAAATCGGTGATTGCAGACCTGCGTGCTCGGGGGAATCATGCCGCCGCAATGGAGATCACTCGTCTCGCCGTGCTCGAGTCTCAACTACTACATGAGTATGTGGGGGCGCTGTACCCGCTCGAGATCGAAACGCACGGACTCTTCCGATCGTTATGTTCGGCAACCTTTGAGCGGCTGAATGCAACTAGGGTCGCCTGTCTTTTGCAGGGGGATTGCCAGCTACTGTCACTTGGGTTGCAGCTGGCCGCCTATCGCTGTGTGCTTAACGCAATGGAACTTCTTCCCGCCGCGGGCAAGCATTTCATTCATGCGCGCGCTTGGCGTGGTAGAGGTGCGCAAGGGGTGGTGGTAAGAGTATTTGCCGATACGTCGGTAGTGGATTCGCCGCGGCGCGAATCACCGGATGCGGAGGCGGAACTTCGCGCTCGTCTGAAGGCGCATGGCGGTATGTTCCGTCGCCGCCATGCGCTGGTGGTTAGTTTCCTGGTGGCAGAAGTGCCTCCGGTTACTGCGACGGAGAAACCTTCCAATGTTCCTCGTTGGCTTGCCGCTCGACTTGCACAGTGAAATGCGCGGTCCGGTAAATCATGCGTGCATTGGCGCTTGGCTCCGCGTTTGCCGCCGACGTAGGGCTGCCCCAAAGTGTGTTAGCGGAAGGTACGGAGACACGGTCTGCGTCCTTGCCCATTGGAAGTACCCACATCGCGTTGTCGATGCGTGCAACGACCGCTCGGACCCCTCCGCTTGCGTCGTTGATCTGCAGGTAGGTCACACCGTCGCGCTGGAACTCGTAAATCGGCCAGGCAGGATCTAGCGTGAGGTTCGCCGCTGCTGCGGGACTACGCTCGCCAAGTCCGGTTGTGGCGCTGGCGCCTACGCCACCTGCGCAGCACCCGCCGCTTTGAGCCAGTACAGGACCACTGAGCAGAAGTCCGGCCACTACGCAAAGATACTTGAGCTGGTTTTTCTTCGTTCGCATGATTTTTCGCCTCTCCCTGCTAGGGGCATTTCTGCCTGCGATTCAGGCCAGCCTACGGTACGTCTATTCGGTGTATCGGTGTCGATGTTTTATCGAAAGTCCGTGAGTTCAGGGGAGCTGCTTCCCTGGGTCCGTCGACAGCGCTGTAAAGGTCAAAAGGCGCCTTGAGCACTGGTTCGTAGGCCACCATGCATGTCGGTTTCGGGAACGGGGACCTCCTGCTGGCGACACTACGGATCAGTCATCAGGAGTGGCGTGTACCGAGCTGATGGCCTGCGCTTCTTTTTGACGCGCAGCCCTTGGCACAGGCATTCAACCTTTGCCGCCTCGGTGCATCAGAGCGCACGTCCTTACCGCCGGCACCGCCAGGCCAGTGCTTACGCCTTCCTGCCTGGGCCAGTCACGGATGCGTCGTCCATCCGTGGCAACCGCGCAAGTCGAAGAATTAGCCCGATTTTGGTTGCTGCTGCGCCCGCTCGAACCATGCAATGACCTGCGTGTGGTGCTGTGCTCCCCAGCGACGCAGGAACTGCTGGGTGTGGTGGTCGCCGGGGGCGCGTAAGGCGGCCAGGCGCTGGGCGATGAAGGCGGCCGTCAGCGGCTGGGCGCAATCCACTTCGATGCAGTGACGCCAAGCGTCGTAATTGGCGGGAACCGGGCCGATGGTCATGGGTGTCCTCGGGAAGATGAATGGCGACAAGCGCATGGCGCCTTCGACACTTGCGCCCTGTTCTAATTTGTTACTTTATAACAATCATCTTGATCGCTGTCGATATGTCGTGCCTTTCAGTCCTAGCGCCCCTTGTGTCTTTCAGCGTGATGCCCTTTACGCAGGGCAGGCACGCGATATCGCCATTGCCCGTCACCCTTGCAGGCCGACTGCATGAAGCGACGCGCGTTGTTGCAGGCCGCCGGCGCGGCCATGGCGCTTGCGCCGGGCCTGGTCAGGGCAGCAGGCCGGACCCGTCTGCAGGCGTGCTCGCTGCAGCGAGGCGATCAGGGCACGAAGTTGCGTTTGTCCCTTTCCGCGCCGACGCAGTACCACATGTTCTCGCTGACGGGCCCGCAGCGGCTGGTCATCGATCTGGGACAAGTGGCACCTGCGCTGCCACCAATCGCAGCGATTGCCGATGGCGAGCCAGTGACCGGCATCCGCGCGGGTGTGCATGGCGACGGCGTGCGCGTGGTGCTCGATCTGACCCGGCCAGTGGCCGCGCAGCCGCGCTGGCAAGGCGGCGAGCTGCTGGTCGATCTGGGCGGCGAGGCGGCAGCGAAGACAGGTGAGGCGCCGGAGGTCAGCCATGTCGCCGATGCGCTCGGTCATCGGCTGCGCCCTTACGTGGTCGCGATCGACGCCGGCCACGGCGGCAAGGATCCGGGCGCGGTCAGTGCCGATGCGCGTTACGAAAAACATGTGGCGATGGCGATCGCTGCGCGGCTGCATCAGCGTCTGGCGGCCGATACGCGTTATCGGCCGACCATGATCCGTAGCGACGACCGCTTCGTGCCGCTGCACGAGCGCGTATTGATCGCCCATCGCCACAATGCGGACCTGTTCGTCTCCATCCATGCCGATGCCGCACCAACGCGCCAGGCGCGCGGCGCCTCGGTGTTTGCGCTGTCGCAGACTGGCGCCAGCTCCGCACTGGCGCATTGGATCGCCGATAGCGAAAACGCTGCCGACGACATGGGCGATACCGCGCGCCGGCTGCGCGTGCCGAGCAATCCGGTGCTGTCGCAGGTGCTGGCCGACCTGTCGTTGAGCGGCACCATCGCCAGCAGTGTGGCATTGGGCACGTTGATGTTGGAGCGCCTGCAGCAGGTGACGCGCCTGCATCAAGACCAGGTGGGGCAGGCCGGTTTTGCGGTGTTGAAGTCGCCGGACATTCCGTCGCTGCTGGTCGAAACCGGCTTCATGAGCAATCGCGACGATTGCAGCCGCCTGTGCAGCGATACGCATCAGGACGAACTCGCGCAGACATTGCATGCGGGAATCAACGACTACTTCGCTGCGTTTCCTGGCCGCGCCTGAGGCGCGGCCGTCACCTTTATCTTCGACGAGATCCCGATGTCCGCTACGCTTCCCGATGTTGCTGTGACCGAACCATCAGCACTGAGCGCGCCCCTGCGATGGGTGGGCATGCAGGACATCGCCATTCCCGTGAAGTTGGAGACCGGTGGCAGCCAGCTTGCCGCGCGCGCCAGCGTGCAGGTCGATCTGCCGCGGGCTGAGCTGAAAGGCATCCATATGTCGCGGCTGTACCGCCTGCTGGATACGCATCTGCAGCAGCCACTGTCGCCGGCCATGCTCTCCCAGTTATTGCAGGCGCTGATCGACAGCCATGCCGATTGCGCGAGCCGCGCCGCTCGGCTGACGCTGCGCTTCGAGCTGATGCTGCGCACGCCTGCCTTGCGCAGTGAGGGGCTGAGCGGCTGGCGTGCCTATCCGGTGCACATCGCCGCGCAGTGCAGGGCAGGGCGCACCACGCTCCAGCTCCAGGTGGAGGTGTTGTACGCCTCAACCTGCCCCTGTTCGGCATCGTTGTCTCGGCAGCTGCTGGGCGATGCATTCGCGCAGCAACATGCCGGGCGCGATGCGCTGGCGCTGCACGATGTTGTGCAATGGCTGCAGGCCCACGGTTCCTACGCCACGCCGCATAGCCAACGCAGTGTGGCGCAGGTACGCGTTGAGCTGCCCGCCGATACGCAGCGCTTGGAGATCCGCGAGTTGATCGGTGTGTGCGAGCAGGCATTGGCGACGCCGGTGCAGGCTGCGGTGCGGCGTACCGACGAGCAGGCGTTTGCGCGCTTGAATGGCGCAAACCTGATGTATGTCGAAGACGCAGCGCGCCGTCTGCGCAAGGTGCTGGCGGAGCACTACGCAGTCTTTCATGTGGCGGTACGCCATCTGGAAAGCCTGCATGCCCACGATGCGGTCGCCGAAACCGGTAGCGAGGCGGCCGACACACATCCGTTTGCCGAATAACGGGCAACATGCATTCTCCTCCGCGCAGGATGGCGTCCTGGCGCCAGCGCATCAACAGACCCCGCGTCTGCCGGGTCGATGGCGATGGATGTGCGCGACAGCGAGCGACACACGGCGCATGCAGGGTTTGGCGCTAACTTGCGTGTGCAAAGGCGTCGAGCAAGCCGGAGCCCAAATCCGGGTCGTCCATGCGGCGGTGGATCGTATGTTCGTCACTAGCGTGGCCGCCATGCGCCCGAAAATGGACTGTAGGAATGAACGCCACGTCCTCGCCCGCAGACGTCATGCCGACCGCTTTTGCTTTCTTCCCCAGGGCGGCCCAGGTTCGGACGCCTGCGGCTTGAAGCATGGGCTGCTGGATGCTTTTCCATTCCGACTGAGACGGATGGGCGACGCCTGCGCGTGAGGCGTCAAGCGATGTTTTTATCCCCTCGGCCAGACCGCTGCGGTCATCTGCGGGAATAGTCAGCACGTGCCCATCGGCAATCCATACACCGCTTTCGGTGAGCGACATTGCTTGAAGGAGGATGTGTTCGCCGACCAGATAGGCAGTGGCAGTTTTCACTTTTGACCTCCGAAGTGGCGTTCGTCGGTGATACCTGTCGGTGCGCATCGTGCGCCGGGCTTGGCAGCGTCACCGGCTGGGCGTCCAAGCGGCCTCTGCCAGCGTGCCGCTGCGCACATGTGCACGGATAGCAAGCGTGCCGACAGCGCCGCAGCGCGTTCGCTCTGCAAAACGGCACGTGCAAGGCGAGCGGCCACAACGCAAAAGCCCCGCATTGCGGGGCTCTGGCGTTTAGCAGTCAGACCGATCGTGGTGCTCCCTAGGGGACTCGAACCCCTGTTTTAGCCTTGAGAGGGCCACGTCCTAACCATTAGACGAAGGGAGCGCTTTTGTCACGTCTTGTGCAGCGCGCTAGTATAGTGAGGTAATAGCCGTTGGGCAATCCTGCAACACAAGACGGAAGCGCCATCATCGAACCCTCAGTTACATCTCCGTTCACGCTGCGCGTCATTCCACGCGACCAGCACACCATCTCGCGCAAGGACATCAGCCCCAACGCGTTACGCGTGTTGTACCGCCTGCGCGAATCGGGCTTTGGTGCCTATCTGGTCGGCGGTGCGGTCCGCGACCTGCTGGTTGGCGGCCACCCGAAGGATTTCGACGTGGCCACCGACGCGACGCCGGAAGAGGTCAAGGCGCTGTTCCGCAACTGTCGCCTGATCGGCCGCCGTTTCCGTCTGGCACATGTGGTGTTCGGTCGCGAAATCATCGAAGTGGCCACCTTCCGCGCCAATGTCGACGATGGCAGCGGCGACCGCGAACTCGATAACGGCCGGCTGGTGCGCGACAACGTCTACGGCACCATCGAGGACGATGCGATCCGCCGCGACTTCACCTGCAATGCCTTGTATTACGCCATCGAGGATTTCTCGGTGCGCGATTACTGCGGCGGCTTCGAAGACGTGCAGGCGCGCCTGATGAAGTTGATCGGCGACCCGCAGTTGCGTTACCAGGAAGACCCGGTGCGCATGCTGCGCGCGGTGCGTCTGGCGGCCAAGTTGAATTTCGACATCGAAGCCGGCACCGCCGAACCCATTCCGCGTCTGGCCGGGCTGCTGTCCGAAGCTGCGCCTGCGCGGTTGTTCGAAGAAATTCTCAAGCTGTTCCTGTCTGGGCACGGTGTGGCCAGCTTCGAAGGTCTGGAGCGTTACGGCCTGCTCAGCGCGTTGTTTCCGGAAAGCGCGGCGGCATTGAAGTCCAACCGCAGTGGCGCGTTGCGCGCCATGGTGCTGGAAGGCCTGCGCAATACCGATGCACGCGTGGCCAACGACGAGCCGGTGTCGCCGGCCTTCCTGTTTGCATTGCTGCTGTGGCCGGCGTTCTGCCGCACCTTGATGGGGCTGCAGGCGCAAGGCGTGCAACCGGAGGATGCGCAGCGCCGCGCGGCCGATCGCGTCACCTTGCATCAGTTGGAGCGCGTCGCGTTGCCGCGCCGTTTCTCGCTGCCGATGCAGGAAATCTGGTTACTGCAGACGCGTTTCTCCTCGCGTCAGCGCAAGCGGGTATTTCGCACCTTGTCGCATCCGCGCTTCCGCGCGGCATTCGATTTCCTGGTGCTGCGTCAGTTCGCATCGGCCGACCACGCCGCCGATGTGGAGTTCTGGCGCGAGGCGCAGAAGTCCTCCGGCCAGGAGCTGGTGGATGCGATCGAATCGGCGCAGGCCGACCACGACAGCGATGAGGGCGCACCGCGCAAGCGTCGCCGACGCCGCCGTCGGACCGGCGCACCGGCCGGCGAGTAGGGCATGCAGACCGCCTTTGTTGGCCTGGGTGCCAACCTGGGCCAGGCCGAGGCCAGCGTGCGCGCGGCCATCGCCGCGCTGGGCGCCGTGCCGCAGACCACGCTGATCGCCGCTTCGCGCTTGTATCGCACGCCGGCCTGGGGCCGCGAAGACCAGCCCGATTTCATCAATGCCGTGGCCCAGCTGCGTACCGAGCTTGCGCCGCTGCCGCTGCTGGAGGCCTTGCTCGGCATCGAACAGGCGTTCGGCCGCGAGCGTCGCGCCGGCGAGCGCTGGGGCCCGCGGACGCTCGACCTGGACCTGCTGCTGTACGCCGACCAGGTGATCGACCTGCCGCAGCTGCAGGTGCCGCATCCGCATCTGCACGCGCGCGCCTTCGCCCTGCTGCCGCTGTCGGAGCTGGCGCCGGAGGCGATCATTCCGGGGCATGGAACAGTGCGGCGCGCCCTGCACGCCATCGATACCTGCGGGCTGGAGCCGATTGGGTAGATAATGGCCGGCTTATCACCCCACGTAATGACTTCATGAGCAGCCACGCCGACAGCAAGCCCTGGACCGTGCCCGCCTTGGCGCAGGCCAAGCGCGAGGGTCGAAAACTGGTCATGTTGACCGCGTACGACGCCGGTTTTGCGCGCACCTTCGACGCCAATGGCGTGGACCTGATCCTGGTCGGCGATTCGCTCGGCATGGTGGTGCAGGGGCACGATTCCACCTTGCCGGTGACCACCGCCGACATGGTCTACCACACGGCCTCGGTGGCCCGTGCGCTCGATCGCGCCTTGCTGGTGGCCGACCTGTCGTTCCAGGCCGACGCCACGCCTGAGCGTGCATTGGACGCCGCCACCCAGCTGCTGCAGGCTGGCGCGGAGATGGTCAAGATCGAAGGCGCCGGGCACAAGCTGGAGGTCATCCGTTACCTGGTCGAGCGCGAGATCCCGGTCTGCTCGCACCTGGGCCTGACCCCGCAATCGGTGCTGCGGTTCGGTGGCTACAAGGTGCAGGGCCGCGGCGAGGCTGGCGAGCAGCTGCGTCGTGGCGCGCAGGCCGTGGTCGACGCCGGTGCGAGCCTGCTGGTGCTGGAATGCGTGCCGACGCCGATCGCCACGCAGATCAGTGCCGACCTCAGCGTGCCCACCATCGGCATCGGTGCCGGCCCCGGTTGCGACGGCCAGGTGCTGGTGATGCACGACATGCTTGGGCTGGACAGTGGCCACCGCCGGCCCAAGTTCGTCAAGGATTTTCTGGCCGAGGGCGGCTCGGTTGCCGGCGCGGTGCGCGCCTATGCACAGGCGGTGCGCGACGGCAGCTTTCCCGATGCAGAGCATGCATACGCCGCATGATCCAGACCCTGACCGATCTTTCCGCACTGCGCGCCCTGGTCAATGGCTGGAAGCGCGAGGGCTTGCGTGTGGCGCTGGTGCCCACCATGGGCAACCTGCACGCCGGGCATTATTCGCTGGTGATGCTGGCGCGCCAGTACGCCGACCGCGTGGTGTCCAGCGTGTTCGTCAACCCGACCCAGTTCGGACCGAATGAAGATTTTGCGCGCTACCCGCGCACGCCCGAGGCCGACCTGCGCGGCCTGGAAGACGCCGGTTGCGATGCGCTGTGGCTGCCGGACGTGGACACCATGTACCCGCTCGGCACCGCGCTGGCCACACCGATCCATGCGCCCGGCGTCAGCGATGTGCTGGAAGGCGAATGCCGGCCCGGGCATTTCGATGGCGTGTGCACCGTGGTGGCGCGATTGTTCAACCAGGTGCAGCCGGACGTGGCCGCCTTCGGCAAGAAGGATTACCAGCAGTTGGCGGTGATCCGGCAGATGGTGGCCGACCTGGCGTTTCCGATCGAAATTTTGGGCGGCAGCATCGTGCGCGAGGCCGATGGCCTGGCGATGAGCTCGCGCAACCAGTATCTGTCGGCGGAAGATCGCCCGATCTCGGGCACGATCCGCAAGGTGCTGCTGCAGATGCGCGACAGCTATGCCGCCGGCACGCCGCGTGCGCAGGTGGAAGATGCGGCCAGCCACACGCTGGAACAGGCCGGTTTCAGGGTCGATTACGCGGTGGTGCGGCTGCCTGACCTCAGCGAGCCGGGCGACAGCCACACCGGCGCGCGCGTGGCCTTGATCGCGGCCCGGTTGGGCAACACGCGCTTGATCGACAACCTGGAATTCTGAGCAGGCCGACGCGCCGTCGGAGCCGTCCGGCAGCGCCAGCGAACCGGGCGCGCGGTTGTGCGTGCTGCGCAGGCCTGAAGCCCTCACCACCGGCCGCAGCGCAAACCGGTGGGGACGGGCGCTTTCCGCTAAAATGCCGGCTTTCCTTTTGTCGTTGCCTTCCGTCCATGCACCTGTCCCTGCTGAAAGCCAAGATCCACCGCGCCACCGTCACCCACTCCGAGCTCAACTACGAAGGCTCGATCGCCATCGACGGCCTGCTGCTGGAAGCGACCGGCATCCGCGAATTCGAACAGGTCCACATCTGGGACGTCACCAACGGTGCGCGTTTCAGCACCTATGCCATCCGCGCCGAAGACGGCAGCGGCATCATGTCGCTCAACGGTGGCGCTGCGCGTCACGTGCAGGTGGGCGATCTGATCATCGTGGCGGCGTTCGCCAGCATGAGCGAAGACGAAGCCAAGACCTTCAAGCCCAATCTGGTATATGTGAACGCGCACAACGCGATCTCCCACACCAACCACAGCATCCCCACGCAGGCCGCATGACACACACCAACGGATTCGACGCGCTTCACGCCCACGCCCAGCGCCTGCGCGGCGCTGCCATCCCCGCATTGCTTGCCGCCGAGCCGCAGCGGCCGACGCAATACGCCAGGCAAGTCGGTCCGTTGTATTTCAACTTCGCGCGGCAGAAGTATGACCGCGCCGCGCTCGATGCGCTGTTCGCCATCGCGCGCGCGCGCGATCTTTCCGGCGCGTTCCAGCGCCTGTTCCGTGGCGAGCAGGTCAATGTCACCGAACAGCGCGCGGCCCTGCATACCGCGTTGCGCGGCGATTTGACCGACGCAGCGGTGGCATCGGAGGCGTATGCCACCGCTGCCGACGTGCGCCAGCGCATGGGCGCGCTGATCCAGCAGCTGGAAGCGACCGAGGTCACCGATATCGTCAGTGTCGGCATCGGTGGATCGGACCTGGGCCCGCGGCTGGTGGCCGATGCCTTGCGTCCGGTGGCCGGAGCGCGCTTGCGCGTGCATTTCGTCTCCAACGTCGATGGTGCGGCGATGCAGCGCACGCTGGCCACGCTGGATCCGGCACGCACCGCCGGCATCCTGATCTCCAAGACCTTCGGCACCCAGGAAACCCTGCTCAACGGCAGCATCCTGCATGCCTGGCTCGGTGGCAGCGAGCGGCTGTACGCGGTCAGTGCCAACCCCGAGCGTGCCGCCAAGGCCTTCGACATCGCACCCGGCCGCGTGCTGCCGATGTGGGACTGGGTGGGCGGGCGCTACTCGCTGTGGTCGGCAGTGGGTTTCCCGATTGCATTGGCCATTGGTTTCGAGCGTTTCGAACAACTGCTGGAAGGCGCCGCGCAGTTCGATGCACATGTGCTCAACACGCCGCTGGAAGAAAACGTTGCGGTGTTGCATGGCCTGACGGCAGTGTGGAACCGCAACCTGCTCGGTAGCGCCACGCACGCGGTGATGACCTACGACCAGCGCCTGGCACTGCTGCCGGCTTACCTGCAGCAGCTGGTGATGGAGAGCCTGGGCAAGCGCGTCAAGCTCGATGGCTCGGCGGTGGACAGCGACACCGTGTCGGTGTGGTGGGGTGGTGCCGGCACCGATGTGCAGCACAGCTTCTTCCAGGCGCTGCATCAGGGCACCAGCGTGGTGCCGGCCGATTTCATCGGCACCGTGCACAACGACGACCCGTACGCGGAAAACCATACTGCGCTGATGGCCAATGTGCTGGCGCAGACCGAGGCGCTGGCCAACGGGCAGGACAGCAGCGACCCGCACCGCAGCTACCCGGGCGGCCGCCCGAGCACGGTGATCCTGCTCGATGCGCTCACCCCGCAGGCGCTGGGCGCGCTGATCTCGATGTACGAGCACAGCGTCTACGTGCAATCGGTGATGTGGGGCATCAATGCGTTCGACCAGTTCGGCGTGGAGCTGGGCAAGCAGCTGGCCAGCCAGTTGCTGCCGGCGCTGAAGGGCGAATCGGCCGATGTGGCCGACCCGGTGACGCGCGAGCTGCTGAACAAGTTGCGCGGCTGAGCATGTGCGCATCGCGCTTGAAAAACCGGGGCCTGCGGGCCCCGTTTTTGTTTTGGACGGCATGATCGACCGGATTGTTTGGACAAAATGGACAAATTTCCTAAATTGGGAATTTGGGAGTAGGCTGATCGCCAGCACTTCGCCCCGGATTTCCCCATGTCGCGCTTCCAGGATCTGCCCGAGCTCGAAAAATCCCCCGCTGCCGACATCAAGGTAAAGGGCTGGCCCAGCCTGATGCGCAAGGTGCGCTCGCACGGGGCAGTGGTGATCACCAACCACAATCATCCCGAAGCGGTGGTGGTGGATGCTGAGGAGTATCGGCGCCTGGTCAATCAGGCCAGTGCGGCGGCCGCAACCTCGGCGCGCGCGCAGTCGCTGCAGGCACTGCAGGCGAAGTTCGACGCGCATCTTGCGGGGGCGACTGAGGGTGCGGGCCTGGCCAAGGCGATCGCCACACCGGCACGCCGCGGCCGCAAGGTCACCCTGGGCCCGTCGCTGTAAGCGATGGGTAATCTTCTGGTGCTGGCCGGCGTCAATGGCGCGGGCAAGAGTTCGTTACTGGGCCGGTTTCTGCAAGAGGACGGCGCCACCTGGTTCAACCCGGACGCCTTCACCAGGGACTTGGTGGAACAGGGCTGGGCGCCTGCAGAAGCGAACGCGCAGGCCTGGCAGGAAGGCGTACGGCGGCTGCGCCAGGCCATGGCCGATGGCAGCGATTTCGCCTTCGAAACCACGCTGGGCGCGACGACCATTCCGCGCCTGCTGCGCGAGGCCTGCGCGCAGCACACGGTCGCGGTCTGGTTTTGCGGGTTGGCGACCGTGGACCTGCATATCGAGCGCGTGGCGGCGCGGGTTGCGGCCGGCGGTCATGCCATTCCCGAGCACAAGATCCGCGAGCGTTACGACGCCTCGCGTGCCAACCTGATTGCCTTGCTGCCTCACCTGGCAGTGCTGCATGTCTACGACAACAGCGCATCGGCCGATGCCGCAGCTCAGGCATCGCCCATACTGGTGCTGGAACTGGACCGCAGCGGCCTGCATTACCCGCAAACGCCGGACGAACTGGCGCAGGTACCCGATTGGGCCAAGCCCATCGTGATGGCAGCGCTGGAGTTGCGGCAGTCCTGAGTCGCTTGCTCAGGCGCTTATGCTTTGATCCGTCTCACCGACGCGGCCAGACACCCATCGACCTTACCCGCAGGAGCACACCCGGGCGCGACAGTCCATATCGGCAACGCTCCTCCCGCCCAGGTGCGCTGCTACCGGGATGCGACAGCAGCGGGAATGCCCCGCTGCACGTGTCGGCTGTTGCGTCATGCAGCGCCGTACCTGGAAACGGCGACGCTTACGCCTTGCTCAACTGCACTGCCACCGGGTCGCCGGTGAGATAACCCACCGCGCCACCGAAGCGATCCTTGTAGTTGGCGCGGACCAGCGGATCCAGCGTGGCCTTGGCGGTGTCGTGCAACGGGCTTTCCCAGTCGCCGGGATGCTGGAAGTTGCTCATGACATAGGTCCAGCCGTGGATCTCGTCGACCGCATGCAGGCCGGTCGATTCGGCGCCCGCCGGCACCGACAGCACGCGCGTCAGCGTGCCGCTGTCCACGTTGTAGGCCCACAGGAAATTGTTGACGTGCAGGCTGCTATCTTCGCCGATGAACAAGGTGCGCAGCGATTCGGAGAACTTGAGGTTGTCCGGGTTGGCGATCCGTTCCGGGTCGGCCAGGTTGCCCAGCGCGTCGGCCTTGGCCAGGTTGTGGCCGGTGAGGGCGGCCGGGGCGGCCATGTCGATCGGCACCCAATCGCTGTGGATCGGCGCGCCTTGGCTATCGCGCTGGCCGCCGCGCAGGTTCAGGGCATACACCGCGCCAGCTTCCGGACCCTGCACTTTCACATCGCCCGAGCCGTTGAGCATGCTGGTGACGATATAGGACATGGCCATGTAGGCGACCTTGTCGCGCGCGTTGACGGTGGTGCCTTCGAGCTTGGTGAAGCCCAGGCTGCCGCCGGCCAGCGCGGCATAGCGATGGGTTTCCAGATACGTGGCGGCCTTCTCCATGCCGGGCTTGATGCGGATCCAGTTGAAGGTGCCGTTGAACGGAATCTTGGTGAACGAAGCATCGCTCGGGTCGCTCAGGTGCACGTCGAGGATGTCGGCAGCGGTGAGACGGTCGGCCATGGCCTGGATCTCGGCGCTGGTGGCGTGGCCGAGCTTGATCCAGCGCAGCGTGGCCGCGCCCGGTCCGACGCCCGAAGTCTGGTGCCACTTGCCGACATACAAGGTGCCGGCGGAGAGATCCGCCTTGCGGTCGGCAATGAACATGAACAGTCCGCCATTGGTCGCGTCGTCGCCCATCAGCACGGTGCGTTGGTCGGGCATCACCTGCACCAGCTCGTGCGAGATGCGGCCCAGGCAGTAGTGCTTGCGCACGCTCCCCGTTCCGTCCGGGTGCACGGTGATTTCCGGCAGGTGGCCATAGTGATACGGGTTGGCTTTTTCCGGGTCGCCGTACAGATGCGTGCTGTAGCTGCGGAACTGGGTGTTGCCGGCCAGCGCGGTGGCATCGGGTTCGTACTCTTCGCTGGACAGATGGGTATTCCACGGCGACAGGCTGGCGCCGCAGGTGGTCCACAGCCCATGGACCGGTGCGGTGTCGACGTTGTGGTACTTCACCAGCGACAGCTTGCCGGTGGCCGGGTCCTGGTCCAGCGTCAGCACCGCGATCGGCGCAGGCAGGTGACGGTTGGTGTCGTTGCCGGCCTGGTCGCGGGTGGTGTATTCGAACTGCACCACTGCGAACACATGGTTGCCCTTGACGCCTGGCACCTTGGCATTGGGCAGGGTCAATAGCGAGGAGCCGTCCGGGCAATCGGAAAAGAACGGACGCTCGGCACCGGGTTTGGAGCGGTCGATGATCGGGCGATGCTGGATGTCGTAGTACCCGCCCGCCAGCACGGTGCCGCCGTTGCCGTCCGGCACCTGATCGCCGGTAATGAAGAACGGGTGGTAGGCCAGCGCATACCGCTGCGTGCTGCCGTCGCTGCGGGTCACGCTGAGGGCCGAACCGACCGTGGTGGTGGCCATTGCCGCCGGATCGGCCAGGCTCGGCGCCGGCATGCCGTGGAAGGTGGCCGAGACCAGGCGGGTCGGGTTGTCCGACGGCCGCAGCGGGCGCGCGGCCCACGCCGCACCGCCAAGCTGTTGCAGGGCGGCAGCGCTGGCGTTGCCGAGCGGCAACAGGGGGACGGCCGCCAGCAATTGCATCAGGCGACGACGGGAGGGGTCGGGGGAGGGGGACATCGAAACTCCAGGCAAAGGCGACGATCAACGATGGCCGTGGCGCATCGGCAAGCCGGTCACGCTAGGCCGCTGGTATGACGGTTGTTTGACAGCAGGCTCACCCGTTGGCCTGCATTCGAACGTGTGATGGCAAGCGAGCGCTGCCAGATTCCCTTGACACGCCGATGCTGCGCATTGGTCAGACCGGCGGGTGGTGCGATGCAGCAAAGTGCATCTGCTCGCGCGCTCAGACGCTGCGGCAGATCAGGTGGTTTTGCGCGGTTTCACAGGTGCTGCCGGTATTCCAATGCTATAGCCGCGGCCAATAAGTTGCCCGGTATTCGGCATACGGGCAGCTGTTGTTGACAGGGTAGGGGAATCACGCAAGCGTACGCCGCCTAATGGCCTGCGGCGCAACGCATCGCCGTGGGAGAACCACCCTGGAGAAACGAATCTTGGACAAGCTGCTCCGTCGTACCGCCGCGCCCGTCGCGCGTCGCGCCCTCTGCCTGGCCACCGCCGCTGCGGTGCTGATGCTGGCCGCCTGCCAAGGCAAGGACACCGCTGCCGAAGCGAGCAAGACCGCCCCGGCCGCCGCACCTGCCGAGGCCTCGACCGCCATCCATCCGGACCAGTGGCCGTCGCCGAAGTGGCCGTTCCCGCAGGACGCGGCACTGGAGCAGCGCATCACCGATGTGATGGCCAAGATGAGCGTGGAAGAGAAGGTCGCCCAGACCATCCAGGGCGATATCGCCAGCATGACCCCGGACGACGTGCGCAAGTACCGCATCGGCTCGGTGCTGGCCGGCGGCAATTCCGATCCGGGCGGCAAGTACAACGCTAGCCCGGCCGAATGGTTGAAGCTGGCCGACGCGTTCTATGAGGCGTCGATGGACACTTCCAAGGGCGGCAACGCGATTCCGATCATCTTCGGCATCGATGCGGTGCACGGCCAGAGCAACATCGTCGGCGCCACGCTGTTCCCGCACAACATCGGCCTGGGCGCCACGCGCAATCCGGAACTGATCAAGAAGATCGGCGAAGTCACCGCTGCCGAAACCCGCGTCACCGGCATGGAGTGGACCTTTGCGCCGACCGTGGCCGTGCCGCAGGACGACCGCTGGGGCCGCACCTACGAAGGCTATTCCGAGTCGCCGGAGGTGGTGGCCAGCTTTGCCGGCAAGATGGTCGAAGGCGTACAGGGCGTGCCGGGCACGCCGCAGTTCCTGGACGGCAGCCACGTCATTTCGTCGGTGAAGCATTTCGTCGGCGACGGCGGCACCACCGACGGCAAGGACCAGGGCGACACCAAGGTGTCCGAATCCACCATGCGCGATATCCACGCCGCCGGCTATCCGCCTGCGATTGCCGCTGGCGCACAGAGCGTGATGGCCTCGTTCAACAGCTTCAACGGCGAAAAGATGCACGGCAACAAGGTCATGCTGACCGACGTGCTCAAGGGCCGCATGAATTTCGGCGGATTCGTGGTCGGCGACTGGAATGGCCACGGCCAGGTCAAGGGCTGCACCAACCAGAACTGCCCGGCCTCGTTCATCGCCGGTGTCGACATGGCGATGGCCGCCGACAGCTGGAAAGGTATCTACGAGACCGAACTGGCGGCGGTGAAGTCCGGGCAGATCTCGGCCGAGCGTCTGGACGATGCCGTGCGCCGCATCCTGCGCGTGAAGATGCGCCTGGGCCTGTTCGAGGCCGGCAAGCCGTCCAAGCGCCCACTCGGTGGCAAGTACGAATTGCTCGGCGCACCGGAACACCGTGCGATCGCCCGTCAGGCGGTACGTGAGTCGCTGGTGCTGCTGAAGAACCAGGCCGGCATCTTGCCGCTGAATCCGACCAAGCGCGTGCTGGTGCTGGGCGACGGTGCCAACGACATGGGCAAGCAGTCCGGCGGCTGGACCCTGAACTGGCAGGGCACCGGCACCAAGCGCAGCGACTATCCCAACGGCACCACCATCTGGGAAGGCCTGGACAAGCAGATCAAGGCCGCCGGCGGCAGCGCCGAGCTGGCCGTGGATGGCGCCTACAAGACCAAGCCCGACGTGGCCGTGGTGGTGTTCGGCGAAAATCCGTATGCCGAATTCCAGGGCGATATCGCCACCCTGTTGTACAAGCCGGGCGACGAAAGCGAACTGGCCCTGATCAAGAAACTCAAGGCCGAAGGCATCCCGGTGGTGGCGGTATTCCTGAGCGGGCGTCCGCTGTGGATGAATCAGTACATCAACGCCTCCGACGCGTTCGTCGCTGCCTGGTTGCCGGGCTCCGAAGGCGAGGGCATTGCCGATGTGCTGCTGCGCAAGGCCGATGGCTCGGTGCAGAACGACTTCAAGGGCAAGCTCAGCTTCTCCTGGCCCAAGACCGCCGTGCAGTTCGCCAATAACGTCGGCCAGAAGGACTACGACCCGCAGTTCAAGTTCGGCTTCGGCCTGACCTACGCCGACAAGGGCGACCTGGCAGCACTGCCGGAAGAATCCGGCGTGTCCGGCGAGCAGTCGGTAGGCGGGATGTACTTCGTGCGCGGCAAGCCTGCGCTCGGCATCGCCATGCAGCTGTCCAATGCCGGTCAGGCCAACATGCCGGCAACCACGCTGCCGGTGGGCTTGTCCGATGGCAGCCTGAAGATGACCGCAGTCGACCACAAGGCGCAGGAAGATGCGCGCCGTCTGGTGTGGTCCGGCAGTACCGCCTCCAGCGTGTTGCTGGTGTCCGCCAAGCCGGTGGACGTCTCGCGTGAAAGCAACGGCGATGTGCAGTTGCAGCTGACCCTGCGCCGCGACAGCGCGGTGACCGCGCCGGTGTGGCTGGGCGTGGGCTGTGGCGACAAGTGCGGTGGTCGTGTCGACGTCCAGAAGACCCTGGCTGCGCTGCCGCAAGGCCAGTGGAAAGTGGTCGGCGTGCCGTTGAAGTGCTTCGCAGTGGCCGGCGCGGATGTGACCAAGCTGACCCAGGTCGCCAGCATCGAAAGCGCTGCCGCGCTGGACCTGTCGGTGTCCAAGGTGTCGCTTGGCGCGCTCAACGAAGCCGAAGTCACCGTCGACTGCCCGGTCAAGTAAGCAGCATTCCCGCAGGCGTGCGTGCGCGCCTGGATGAGACCAAACAGCTGCGTCGCCAGTGCCGGCGACGCGGTATAGCGGCCACCCTGATCGGTGGTGTCATCAGCCGCCGCGGGACGCGCGCGTCGATCGGCCGGGATGGCCTGCAGCTGCGGTTCGCCGCGCTGCCGTGGCGCACGCCGTGCGTTGCGGCGGCATTCTGCAGGCCTGTCTGGCGTTCGACGCACACCCCAAAGCCAGACAGGAGAGTGCAGTGGGTTTGGCGACGTTGGATATCGTGATCGTGCTGGTCTATCTGGCCGGCATCTTCGTGCTCGCGCAGTGGGTCTCGCGCGAGAAGGCAGGCCACAGCAAGAGCGCCGAGGATTACTTCCTGGCGAGCAAGTCGCTGCCGTGGTGGGCGATCGGCGCCTCGCTGATCGCGGCGAACATCTCGGCCGAACAGATCATCGGCATGGCCGGTTCCGGCTATGCGATCGGTCTGGCGATCGCCTCCTACGAATGGATGGCGGCGCTGACGCTGCTGATCGTCGGCAAGTTCTTCCTGCCGATCTTCCTGCGCAACGGCATCTACACCATGCCGCAGTTCCTGGAGCAGCGTTACGGCACGTGGATCCGCACGCTGATGGCGGTGTTCTGGCTGCTGCTGTACGTGTTCGTCAACCTGACCTCGATCCTGTGGCTGGGATCGATCGCGGTCAGCCAGGTCACCGGCATGGACCAGACCCTGGCGCTGGCATTGATCGGCGTGTTCGCGCTGGTTTACCAGTTGTATGGCGGATTGAAGGCGGTGGCGCTGACCGACATCGTGCAGGTCACCCTGCTGGTGCTGGGCGGCCTGCTGGTGGCGGGGCTGACCCTGGCGCGCATTGGCGATGGTGCCGGCGTGCTGGCCGGCTTCCAGCACCTGTGGACGGCGCACCCGGAGCACTTCCACATGATCCTGACCAGGGACAACCCGTTCTACAAGGATCTGCCGGGCCTGAGCGTGCTGTTCGGCGGGCTGTGGGTGATGAACATCAGTTACTGGGGTTTCAACCAGTACATCATCCAGCGCGCGCTGGCCGCCAAGAACATCGGCGAGGCGCAGAAGGGCATGGTGTTTGCCGCGTTCCTGAAGCTGCTGATGCCGTTGGTGATCGTGGTGCCGGGCATTGCCGCAGTGGTGCTGGCGCCTGATCTGGCCAAGCCCGATCAGGCCTACCCGACCATGATGCAGTTGTTGCCGACCGGCATCCTGGGCCTGGTGTTTGCCGCGTTGGTTGCGGCGATCGTGGCCTCGCTGGCGTCCAAGATCAATTCGGTGGCGACGATCTTCACCCTGGATTTCTACGCCAAGTTCCGTCCGCAGACCGAGCAGAAGCAGCTGGTGCGCGTGGGGCGTCTCGTGGCCGCCGCCTCGGTGCTGATCGGCATCCTCACCGCGCGGCCGTTGCTGGGCAACTTCGATCAGGGCTTTCAGTTCATCCAGGAATTCACCGGCTTCTTTACCCCGGGCGTGGTGGTGATCTTCATGCTTGGCCTGTTCTGGAAGCGGGCCAACGAAGCCGGCGCGCTGACCGCGGCGATCGGCTCGGTGGTGTTGTCCTTCACGCTCAAGTTCGCCTGGCCCGAACTGCCATTCATGGACCGCATCGGTGTGGTGTTCGTTGCCGCGCTGGTATTGGCGGTGGTGGTGTCGTTGCTGACGCCTGCCACGCAGGCACGCGATCTGATCCGTACCAACGACGTCGCCTACGGCACCACCCTCGGCTTCAAGATCGGCGCGGCCGGCGTGATCGCGATTCTGATCGTGCTGTACACCGTGTTCTGGTAAGCAGCCATGTCTTGAAATGCAGCGCGGCGCGGCACCTTGGTGTTGCGCCGCGCTGCGTTGACAGCCTGCCGTTTCGGCGGCGAGCTTCGTCAAGCGGGTTTGGATGGCCCACAGGATCCACTGTGCACGCGTGGGAGATGCCGCTCGCGTACCGCACGCGCCACCGAATGGTGGAAGCGGTTGGTTTGTTGGCTGCGCCTAGACGCGCGCCGCGGCCAAGCTGGCGGCAAGCAGGTTGGCCGGCGCGGCATGTTGCTCGTGCCACGGCGTTTCCAGCCAGGTTTCCAACGCGGCGGCCGGCATCGGTTTGGCGATCCAGTAGC
Source organism: Xanthomonas phaseoli pv. dieffenbachiae (assembly GCF_008639345.1). Classification (NCBI taxonomy): domain Bacteria; kingdom Pseudomonadati; phylum Pseudomonadota; class Gammaproteobacteria; order Lysobacterales; family Lysobacteraceae; genus Xanthomonas; species Xanthomonas phaseoli. The sequence goes on from NZ_CP041380.1 coordinate 1,907,357, forward strand.
CCTGGCCTTCGTCGCAGCCCCAGGCGCGCAATTGCGCGTACGCCTCCGCCGATTCGATGCCTTCGGCGACCACACGCTGGCCCAGACTGTGGCCAAGCTGGATCATCGCCGGTACCAGGGTGCGATCGGTTTGGCTGTCCGGCAGCGAGCGGATGAAGGATTGATCGATCTTCAACGAACTGGCCGGCAGCTGCTTGAGATAGCTGAAATTGCTGTAGCCGGTGCCGAAGTCGTCGATGGCGATATGCACGCCCAGCGCCGCAATGGCGGCCAGTTGTTCGGCCAGGTGATCGGGGTGGCGGATCATCGCGCTTTCGGTGAATTCGATCTCCAGCCGGCGCGGGTCCAGCTTGTGACGATCCAGGCCACGCCGCAACAGGCCTGCAAAACCGGGGCGGTCCAGATCGGCAGCCGACACGTTCAAGGCCAGGTTGAAGTCCAGGCCTTGCTGCTGCCAGCGCGCTGCCTGCGCGATGCCGTTGTCGATGACCCAGGCGGTAATGCGGTTGATCAGCGCAGTTTTCTCGGCCATCGGAATGAAATCCGACGGCATCACTGGGCCGATCATCGGGTGCTGCCAGCGCAGCAAGGCTTCCACGCCGACGCAGCGGTGGTCGTGCAGGTCCACGCGCGGTTGAAAGTGCAGGCGCAGCTGGCTGGCGCTGTCCAGGGCAGCGGGCAGGGCGGCGAGCAGGCGGAAGGAGTTGCGCTGGGCGACATCGTGCTTGCGCTCGTACATGCTCCACGGCAGGCAGCGCTCGCGCGCGATATCCACCGCGGTGGTCAGTGAGCGGATGGTATCGGCGGCGCCGTAGCTGGACTGCAGCGACACCGCGCCGATCGAAGCCACCGCGGTATGCGGAATGCCCTGGTGTTCCAACGGCTCGGTGAACGCCTTGGAGACCTTGGTGCATAGCGTGGCCAGGCGCTGGCCTTCCGCCTGGGCCAGGAAGCCGAAGGTCGTCGGGTCCAGCCGATACAGCAGGGTGCCGCCGGGCAGATAGGCCGCAAGGCGGCGCTGCGCCAGGGCGACGTAGCCGTCTGCGTATTCCCAGCCCAGCGCCTTGACCATATCGCGGAAGTAGTCGCTGCCGCAGACATCGATGGCCACCGCCGTGGTCGCCGGTGCAGTGTCGCGTTGCGACAGCCAGGTATCCAGGTCTTCGCTAAAGCGCGAGCGGTTGGGCAGCCCGGTCGGACCATCGCGGTAGGTGGTACTGCGCAGGTTTTCCACGCGCAGCACGGCCAGGTCGCGCAGGCCTTCCAGCTGCGTGATCGCAGCTTGATCCAGCCCTGGGCGCGGGCTGGTGCCGATCACGCACAAGGTGCCGATGCGATGGCCGTCGCGCAGCTTCAGCGGTGCGCCGGCATAGAAGCGAATGAACGGCGGGCCCAGCACCAGCGGGTTGTCGCAAAAGCGCGGATCCAGTTGCGCATCCGGCACCACCATCACCTCGTCCGAGCGGATCGCATGCGCGCAGAACGCCTGGCTACGCGGCGTTTCGCGCGCTTCCAGGCCAATGCGCGCCTTGAACCACTGGCGGTGCTCGTCCACCAGCGAGACCACCGCAATTTCCGCGTCCAGGCTGCGCGCGGCCATCGCGGCCACGGTGTCGAACACCGGGTCTGGCGGCGAATCCAGCAGGCACAGGCCGCGCAGCACCTCGAGCCGGGTGGACTCGTCGAGCGTGGGCGGAAGAAGAGACGCGACGGGGGCAGGCAGGGAAGGCATGTGCTCGTATCGGCCTGAAGCGTAATCCCTTGATTGGCGCCGATTGGTGCCGTTCAGTTGCAGCAGGCGGACCCGGGCCGCGTTGGAACACGCGAACAGTGCCTTGGCAGCGCCACACACGCGCCGCGCGCGATCGGAATGCCATTTGCGCAGCGCTGTCGCAGGCCATGCGCCGGAAACGGTCGATCCGCTTCCCTCGACCGGCCAATGCTGCCGTTGCAGGACGTGGACACGCTCCGATGCGCAGTGGCGCATGCCCTCCGGTGGCGACGCCTAAATATCCCGCGTGCGCTGCCGATCACCTTTTGGAGGCAGCAGTGTTGACGCAGCGCAACTATCCGCGTCGCGCATGCGACCAATGGTCTTTGGCCGATGTTTGCTTTTGTGATGCGCATTCGCCTCATGCGTGACACGAGTTGACACAGTCTTCACTCGCGCTGTGGGCTGGCCGCCGCGGCTTTTGTCACTTCTTTTCTGGAATCATCGTGAATTCATTGCTGTCTTTTGCACAACGCACGCTTCTCGTCGCCGCCGGTCTGGCGCTGCCGTCTGCCGCCCATGCCGGGCTCACGGTGTCCGGCACGCAGTTGCGCGAGTCCAATGGCAATGCATTGGTGCTGCGCGGCGTCAATCTTCCACATGCCTGGTACGCGGGCCGCACCGATGCGGCGTTGGCAGCCATCGCGGCCACCGGTGCCAACAGCGTGCGCGTCGTGCTCAGTTCCGGCTACCGCTGGACGCGCACACCGGAGGCCGATGTGGCCCGCATCATCGCGCGCTGCAAAAGCCTGGGCTTGATCGCCGTGCTGGAGGTCCACGACACCACCGGCTACGGCGAAGACACCGCCGCTGCGAATCTGCTCAATGCGACCAATTACTGGGTCGCCATCCGCAAGGCCTTGATCGGCAATGAAGACCATGTGGTCATCAATATCGCCAACGAACCGTTCGGCAATAGCCTGACTGCCAGCGAATGGGTCAACGGCCATGCTACCGCCATCGCCACTTTGCGCAAGAATGGACTGACCCACGCCTTGATGGTGGATGCGCCCAACTGGGGCCAGGACTGGCAGTTCTACATGCGCGACAACGCCGCTGTGCTGCTGGCCCGCGACAGCCGCCGCAACCTGGTGTTCAGCGTGCACATGTACGAGGTGTTCGGTAGCGATGCCACGATCAACAATTATCTGCGCGCCTTCAACGATAAAAAGCTGGCGCTGGTGATCGGCGAATTCGGTGGCGACCATCGCGGTGCGCATGTGGACGAAGCGGCGATCATGCGCCGCGCGCGCGACTACAAGGTTGGCTACATGGGCTGGTCATGGTCGGGCAACGACAGCAGCACGCAGTCGCTGGATATCGCGATCGGCTGGAATGCCGCTCAACTGAGCAGCTGGGGCCGCAACCTGATCCTGGGCACCGATGGCATCGCGGCAACCTCGCGTCGGGCAAGCGTGTTCGGCCCGCTGTGAGATGAAGTCCTGCAGCCGGAAACTGTAGTTTTTCGGCCGCGCACAAGGGCATTGCAACGCTGTCGATCTGTGCGCCGTTGCGCGGCCGGCATCGGCACACCGGCACGCGTGACACGCATTTCAGATGCGTCACAAGTCTTCGCGATATCCCTGCCGTTTAAGGTCCGGCGACAGGGGCAAGACGGCTAGCGTAACGGCCCCGGGCTCGGGCGTTTGGTCAGCTTGCGCTGCAGCGATCGGCGATGCATGCCGAGCAGGCGCGCGGCCGCCGACACGTTGCCGCCGGTTTCGTGCAGCGCCTGCTGGATGTGCTCCCACTGCAGGCGGCTGAGCGGCGTCATCATTTCCTGCGCGCTTTCTTCTTCGTCCGGCTCTGGCAACTCGTCATCCTCTTCGCCCAGCGCCCGCATGATGGTGGGAATATTGGCCGGCTTGGGCAGGTAGTCATCGGCGCCGAGTTTGATCGCCTCCACCGCCGTGGCGATACTGGCGTAACCGGTGACCAGCAGGATGCGCATGTCGGCGCGAATCTCGCGCAGCGGCTGGATCAGGCTCAAACCGGAGTCGTGGCCGAGCTTGAGATCGATCAACGCAAAATCCGGCAACGCGCTGCGTGCCGTGGACAATGCACTGGCCGCATCGGTGGCGGTGAGCGTTTCCACGCCGCGGCGTGCAAGGCTGCGCTGCAGCGTGCGCAGGTACAAGGTGTCGTCGTCGACCAGCAGGCCGGTACGGATTGGGGGACTTGTCATGCGAGTGCCTCGTGGTCGGAGAGCGGCAGACGAAAACCGACGCGCGCGCCGCTGCCTTCGGCGGGCAGCATCCACAGCTCGCCCTGCAGGCGTTCGACAGTGGCATGCGAGAGCGCCAGCCCGACGCCCATGCCGTCGTGCTTGCCGCTATTGAACAGCGTGCCCGGCAGCATCGCTTGCGCGGTGTCGAAGCCGGGTCCGTAGTCGCGCACTTCGCCGCTGAGATAGTCGTGTTCCACCCGCAGGGTCAGGTCGATCTGCGGACGCCCGGCCCGTTCGCCGGCATCGGCGGCATTGTTGAGCAGCACCATCAGCAGGTGGCTGACGCCGGGCTGCAGCATCAGCCGCATCGGTGCGTCATCATTGCGGCGCAGTTCGATGGTGGGGCGCACCAGGCGCCATTGTTCCAGCACGTCTTTCACCGCCACCTCGCGGCTCAGATGGCCGTTGTCGGCCGGTGCCGCCAATGCCAGCACGCGCTCATGGCACTGCACCAGCAGCTCGCGCAAGGTGTCCAGGTCTTCGCGCAGTTCCACCTGATCGCACTGGTCGGCGATGTCGTCCACCAGCAGCGTCATGGTGGCCAGCGGGGTGTTCAATTCGTGCGCCACCGACGCCGCATGCGTGGCCAGCGCCACGATGCCTTCGTTGCGCGCAAAGCGCTCGCGCAAGGTGGAGATCTCGCGTTCGCGCTCGCGCATCGAAAACGCCAGCCGAGTCGCGAACGCCAGCACCACCACGGTGGACAGCAGAAAGTTGGCCGCCATGCCCCACATGTGCAGGCTGAGCGGGTCGAAGCCGCCGTAGGGCAGCGGCAGCCCGAACGCCGCGCTGATGACATAGCCGGCCACGCACGATGCCGCTACCGCCATCGCCCAGCTCAGCGGCAGTGCCAGTGCGGCCAGCGCGATCAGCACCAGGAACAACGAGCCGAACGGGTTGGCGATGCCGCCGCTCCAGCCCACCATCCAGGTCAGCACGGTCACGTCGACCAGAATGTGGCCGAACTCGGTGGCCGGGCTCACAGCGCCGCGGTGCGCCACGCGCAGCTGCGCATACAGGTTGAAGACCGCCAACGCGGCCACGCCGGCCCACAGGGGTTGCTGCGGCAGGTTCAGGCCCATCAGCCCGGTCGCGACCAGGATGGTGGCAGCCTGGCCGGCAGTGGCCAGCCATCGCAGGCTGCAGAGGGTCCGCAGGAAGGAAGCGTCGGAGCTGTTCATCCCGGCAATGCTATGCGCTTGGGAAGATGGTGGCCTGCGACAAACCGTCGCATCGGCCTCGAGCGGGATATGCACGTTGAGATGAGATGCGTTGGCCACGCTCTCCGGGCCGCCGGCGGCCAACCCTCCGGGAAGCATCCTGTGGCGCGCCGATACCGCGTTGCGCGCCTTGCCCAGGCGGCAAGCGTGGTCAAGGCGCCGCCTTGTCGCGACGCGCCACAGGACGCTTCGCACTCACCTCAACGTACAGAACACGCTCTAGAAATCGGCGTGCCTCTCGCTTCAGCTGTGAGCGCACGGCGGACAGGCTAAAATAGCGGGATGCATGACGCCGTGACCCGCCCAACCCCTCCCGCCGACGCCACCGCCTGGCCGCGCCGCATCACCCAGGCCGTCAAGATCGGCAGCGTGACCGTGGGCGGGGGCCATCCGGTCGTCGTCCAGTCGATGACCAACACCGACACCGCCGACATCGCCGGCAGCGTCAAGCAGGTGGCCGATCTGTGGCGCGCCGGCTCGGAAATGGTGCGCCTGACCGTCAACAATGCCGAGTCCGCTGCCGCCATTCCGCGCATCGTCGACAAGCTGCGCATGATGGGCATCGAAGTGCCCTTGATCGGCGACTTCCATTACAACGGCCATCAATTGCTCGCTGCCGAGCCGGCCTGCGCCGAGGCGCTGGCTAAGTACCGCATCAATCCGGGCAATGTCGGGTTCGGCAAGAAGAAGGACCTGCAGTTCAGTCAGTTGATCGAGTTCGCCATCAAGTACGGCAAGCCGGTGCGGATTGGCGCCAACTGGGGCTCGCTGGACCAGTCGCTGGCAGCGCAGCTGATGGACGAAAATTCGCAACGCGATACCCCGTGGGATGCCGGGCGGGTACTGCGCGAGGCGCTGATCCGCTCGGCGGTGGATTCAGCCGAGCGTGCGGTGGAGCTGGGCCTGCCGCGCGAGCGCATCATCCTGTCGGCCAAGGTGTCCGGTGTGCAGGAGCTGATCGCGGTGTATCGCGACATGGCCAGCCGCTGCGATTTCGCGCTGCATCTGGGCCTGACCGAGGCCGGTATCGGCAGCAAGGGCATCGTGGCCTCGGCGGCGGCCCTGAGCGTGCTGCTGCAGGAGGGCATTGGCGACACCATTCGTATCTCGCTGACCCCCGAGCCGGGGCAGTCGCGCACCCAGGAAGTGGTGGTGGCGCAGGAACTGCTGCAGACCACCGGCCAGCGCGCGTTTACCCCGATGGTCACCGCCTGCCCGGGCTGCGGCCGCACCACCTCCGAGTTCTTCCAGGAACTGGCCGGCGTGGTACAGAACCATGTGCGCGCCAAGATGCCGGAGTGGAAAATCACCAACCCCGGCGCCGAAAACATGACCCTGGCGGTGATGGGCTGCGTGGTCAACGGGCCAGGCGAATCGCGCCACGCCAATATCGGGATTTCGCTGCCGGGCACGGGCGAGGCGCCGTCGGCACCGGTGTTCATCGATGGCGAAAAAAGCGTCACCTTGCGCGGCGAAAACATCGCCTACGAATTCATCGAGTTGATCGATCAATACGTCGAACGTACCTATGTCCGCCGCGCCGGCTGAATCGCCGGCCGGGTTCAAAGGGTGGTTGCGTAGCAATGCGTGGCGCATGGCGTTGCTGTTCGCAGGGGTGTTGCTGCCGCTAGGGCTGTTCGTGGACCTGGCCGATGAAGTCCACGCGCTGGAAAATGTGTACTTCGACGAGCCGCTGCTGTGGAGCATGCGCAGCATCGCCACGCCCGGCCTGGATGCGTTTTTCGGCGCGATCTCCAAGGCCGGCTACCAATACGGCGTGATTCCGGCCGATATCGCCATCGTGTTGGTGTTGCTGGTGCTGCAGCGCTGGCGCGAGGGCACGTTTGCCGCGCTGGGATTCGGTGGCTCGGCGCTGCTCAACATGGGCGCCAAGCAGTTTTTCCAGCGCGACCGCCCCAGCTTGTGGGAATCGATCGCGCCGGAGAGCACGTTCAGTTTTCCCAGCGGCCACGCGATGGGCTCGATGACGCTGGCCGCGGTGGTCATCGCGCTGGCCTGGAACACGCGCTGGCGCTGGCCGGTGAGCATCGCCGCCAGCCTGTTCGCGCTGCTGGTGGGCATCTCGCGTATCTACCTGGGCGTGCATTACCCCTCCGACATCCTGGGCGGTTGGTCGGCCGCGCTGGTGTGGGTGGTCGGGCTGTATCTGGTGATGTTCCGCGGCGCGCGGCGGCTGCATTGGCGCACGCCGGCTGGCGCGGTGGCAGAGCAACCTGGGCGCGTGCCGTTTGCCGATTAACGGCGGTTGATACGCTCCCGCTGCGCTAATCGGGCGCCAACCATGGCGCCGATGGAAGCCAGCAAGATCACGTAGTACGCCGGCCCCATCGGGTGCTGCTTGAGCAGCATCACCACCAGCAGCGGGGTCAGGCCGCCGAACACTGCATAGCCCAGGTTGTAGGCGAACGATACGCCGGACAGACGGACCACCGGTGGAAACGCTTCGACCATCACGCGCGGAATCGCACCCAGCACGCCCAGCGCAGCGCCGAGCAGGGCATACAGCGGGAACAGCAGGTGGGGGTCGCCCGCAAAGCGGTAGAACAGCCATGCGCTGACGCCCAGGCACACGCTGCCGGCCAGTAGCACACGCCCGTTGCCCCAACGATCCGACAGTGCCCCGGTTACCACCGAGCCGATCGCCTGCATCAGCACTGCCAGAAGATTGGCCTGCAATGCAACCGGTGCCGGGTAGCCGTAGGCACTCTGCAGCAGCGTGGGTGTCATCAGCGACACCACCAGCACTGCGGCGGCGATCACCCAGGTCAGCCAGAGCGACATGGCCAGACTGCGCGGGTGATCGCGCAGTACCACCTTCAGTGGCGTCTCGCGCGCCAGTGCGCGCATGGCGACCAGCTCGGCGAACACCGGCGTTTCATGCAGCCAGCGCCGCAAGTACACCGAGAGCAGGCCGAAGATGCCGCCAGCCAAAAACGGCAGGCGCCAGGCGTACTCGGCGATTTGGTCCGAAGAAAACGCACGATTCAGTGCGCCGGCACTCAGCGAACCAAGCAGCACGCCGGCAGCCAGGCCAGCGGTCAAGGTGCCGCAGGCCAGCCCTGTGCGCCGCGCGGGCACATGTTCTGCCACGAACACCCACGCACTGGGTACTTCGCCACCGATGGCTGCGCCCTGCAACAGGCGCAACGTCAACAGCAGCAGCGGTGCGGCCACGCCGATCTGCGCGTAGGTCGGCAGCACGCCGATCGCTAGTGTGGGCAACGCCATCAATCCGATGCTCAGCGCGAACATGCGCTTGCGTCCGAGCAGATCGCCAAAGTGCGCCATTACTATGCCGCCCAACGGGCGGATCAGGTAGCCGGCCGCAAAGATGCCGAATGTCTGCAGCTGCCGCGTCCACTCCGGAATGCCTGGCGGAAAGAACAGCTCGCCCAGCACCTTCGCGAAAAAAATGAAGATGATGAAGTCGTAGAACTCCAGCGCGCCGCCCAGCGCAGACAAGCCCAGCGTTTTGTAATCGCTGCGGGTGAGCTGGGTTGATGGGGCATGGCTGGTCATGCAGTCGCATCCTGTCGCGGGTGGCGCGCATTGCCATCAAAGCCTGCCGACGCGCCGAGCAGGCAATGCTAGCTGCCGGGCGCGGCCATCGCTACGCCGTTTCGGCATTGAAATGCCGATGACACCCATCAAACCTTACGCGAACACCCTTGCGGGCTTTGGTTACCGCGCGCGCCTGGACGTTCGCTGCGAATCAGCCGGACACGCTTGCCAGCGCCGCTGCCTCGGCGTGCAGTGCGGTGGTGTCGAACAACGGCAACTGTGCATCGGTGTCGTCCACGAGCAGCGAGATCTCGGTGCAGCCCAGGATGATCGCTTGCGCTCCGTGCTGGCCTAGCTCGGCCATGACCTGGCGGAAGTACGCGCGCGATTCGGGCTTGATCACGCCCTGGCAGAGCTCGTCGTAGATCACCCGATGCAGCTGAGCGCGTGCCTCGGCCGGCGGCACCAGCACGTCCAGGCCGCGCGCCTGCAGGCGCTGGCGATAGAACGGCTGCTCCATGGTGAAGCGCGTGCCGAGCAACCCCACCCGGGTGACGCCCGCTGCGATGAGCGCAGCGGCGGTGGCATCGGCGATATGCAGCAGCGGCAGTGGCGTCGCGGCGGTGATCGCGTCGGCAACGCAATGCATGGTGTTGGTGCACAGCACGATGAAGTCGGCGCCTGCTGCTTGCAGCGCACGCGCGGCGGTTGCCATCGCCTGGCCAGCGCCCTCCCAATCGCCGGTGTGCTGCAGCCGTTCTATGTCGTGGAAATTGCCGCTGTACAGCAGCAGTTTCGCCGAATGCAGGCCGCCGCATGCATGGCGGACGCGCTGATTGATGATGCGGTAGTAGGGCAGCGTGGATTCCCAGCTCATGCCACCGATCAAACCGATTGTCTTGCTTGGAACCGGCATGCGAACTCCATAACACTACAGCGGATGAGGTTGCCAGGGCTACGGCACGCAGCGTGCGCTGCGCTTGGGGACCGAAGTGTACGTTGGCGTCCCGACCAGATGCATTCCCGATCATGCCCTGGCAGCTCAGGATGCCGGCTCACTCGCCTGGCTTGGCGCCTTCCACGGGTGCATGCGTGGCGGCGCGACGCGCCAGCACCGTTTCGCGATGGGCGATATAGACGTTGGCGCCGATGATGATGGCCGCACCGATGACGGTGTGGCGTTCGATCGCCTCGCCGAACAGCCACCAACCCAGCAGCGCCACCAACGGCAGCTGCATGAAACTGATCGGCTGCAACGCAGAGACTTCGCCCAGCTTGAGTGCGCGCGTCCAGAACAACTGCCCGGCGGTGCCGAAGATGCCAGTGGCCACCAGCCATACCCAGCCGATGCCCTGCGGCCAGTTCCATTGGAACAGCGCCGGAATCAGCGACATCGGCACCCAGAACACGTAGGTGTAGAACACCACCGTGTCCGAGTCGTCGCTGCGCGAGAGCTGTTTGATCTGGATCGCGACGATGGCGCTGATGACCGCAGCCAACAGCGCAATCAGCAAGCCGGGCGTGAACGTGGACGAGCCTGGTCGCAGGATCACCAGCACGCCGATAAAACCCGCCGCCACCGCCAGCCAGCGCCGCAGCCGGACCTGCTCATGCAGCCATACCACGGCCAGCACGGTGACGAACAGCGGCGTGGAGTAGGAGAGCGAGATGGCCTGCGACAGGGGCAGATGGCCGATCGCCCAAAACCCGCACAGCATCGAGGCCAGGCCGATCAAGGTACGGGCGAAATACTGCGGCAATTGCCGCGTGCGCGGCAGCGGCTTGCCCGGCCGCAGGATCAACGGCAACAACGCCAGCAACCCGAACGCATTGCGGAAAGATGCGATCTCGGTCGTCGCAATCGTGCTCGAGGCCAGGCGGATGGTGATTGCCATCAACCCGAAGGCGAAGGTACTGGTGAGCATCCACAGCGCGGCTCGCCGCGATACCTGCGCTGGCGTCACCAATGCGCCCCGATGATGCGCGGTTCCGGCTCCAGGATCACCGAATAGCGCTCGCGCACCGACTCGGCGATGCGCCGCGCGAAATCCAGTAACTGCGCGCCGGTGGCGGTGCCGTAATTGACCAGCACCAGCGCATGCTCGGGCGACACGCCTGCATCGCCCTCGCGCTTGCCCTTCCAGCCGCATTGCTCGATCAGCCAGGCGGCCGACAATTTGCCCTGGCCGGCATGCTCGCCCGGATACACCGGCATGTCGGCAAAGCTGGCCTGCAACGCGGCAATCTGTTCGCTCGGCAGCAGCGGGTTCTTGAAGAAGCTGCCTGCGTTGCCCAGCACGTCCGGGTCCGGCAACTTGCGGCGACGGATGTTGATCACTGCCTGCGCCACATCGGCCGCGCCCGCCAGTTCGGCGCCCATGCGCGCCAGTTCCTCGCGAATTCCGGCGTAGTCCAGTCGCAGTTCGTGCAGCAGCGGTAGATTGAATTCCACCGCCACGATCAGATAACGCTCGGGCTGCTGCTTGAACACGCTGTCGCGGTAGCCGAACGCGCAGTCGGCCGCATCCAGCCGCACGAACTGCTGGCCATGTCGGTCGAAGGCTTCCACCACGTGGATGAAGTCGCCCACCTGCGCGCCATACGCGCCGATGTTCTGGATCGGGCAGGCGCCCACGGTGCCCGGAATCAACGCCAGGTTTTCCAGCCCCGACAAGCCCTGCTGCAGCGAGTACAGCACCAGCGCATGCCAGTTCACGCCGGCACCGGCGCGCACGATGGCGTGGTCGGCACGGTGCGCGATGATGGAGGTCTCGCGGTTGTCGAAACACAGCACGCAGCCCGGCGGATCGCCGGCCAGCAGGACATTGCTGCCGCTGCCCAGCACCAGCAACGGTTGTCCGGCGATCTCGGGCGCGGCCAATGCCTGCGGCAATGCCTCAGGCGCGTGGACGTTGAGTAACCAGCGCGCGGTGGCCTCCACATGGAAGGTGTTGAGCGCGCGCAGCGGCGCCTGTTCGCTCAGCTGCCAGCCTGTGTGCACGGCATCGCTCATAACGGCGACACCGCACCGCCGCTGGGTGCTTCGCGGCGGCGTCGGATGGCGTTGACGCATTCGCCGATGAGCTGCGGTCCGCGATATACCAACCCGCTGTAGCACTGCACCAGGCTCGCACCGGCTGCCATCTTGGCCACCGCATCGGCACCGGAGTTGATGCCGCCCACGCCAATCAACGGGATCGATTCGGGCAGGCGCGCGCGCAGGCGCCGCAGCACCAACGTGGATTGCCCCAGCAGCGGCGCGCCGGAGAGTCCACCGGCTTCGGCAGCCAGCGGGTGATTGGCCACTAGCGTGCGCGTCACCGTGGTGTTGGTGGCGATCACGCCATCCACCGCCAGGTCGGCCAGCACGCGTGCGGCGGCATCGATGTCGCGGTCGTTGAGGTCCGGCGCCACCTTGACCAGCATCGGCACTCGTTTGCCGTGCTGCGCGCTTAGCGCTTCCTGGGTTTCGCGCAAGTCGGAAATCAGGCGGCGCAGCGATTGTTCCTCCTGCAACTCGCGCAAGCCTGCGGTATTGGGCGAGGAGATGTTGACCGTGATGTAGTCGGCCAGCGGATACACGCGCTCCATGCAGTAACGGTAGTCGCTGGTGGCCTCCTCGTTGGGCGTGTCCTTGTTCTTGCCGATGTTGATGCCGAGCAGGCCTCCCGTGCGGCGTGCGCGCTGCACGTTGGCCACCAGCGCATCCACGCCCAGATTGTTGAAGCCCATGCGGTTGATCACCGCCTGGTATTCCGGCAATCGGAACATGCGTGGCTTGGGGTTGCCTTCCTGCGCACGCGGCGTCACCGTGCCGATCTCGACAAAGCCGAAGCCCAGCGCAAACAACGCATCGATGTGCTCGCCGTTCTTGTCCAGCCCGGCACCCAGCCCCACCGGGTTGGGGAACATCAGGCCGAAGGCCGGGGTGGGCAGCGGCACCGGGCGCCTGGCCAGCAACGCCGTGGTGCCGGTGCGGTAGGCGGTGTCGATGGAACGCAACGCCAGCGCGTGGGCGCGCTCGGCATCCAGGGAAAACAGGAAGGGGCGGGCAAGCGAATACATGCGGGTCAGTTCAATCTCCCGGCGAACACGCGGGTTTGGTATTGGAAGTCGATCAGCCCGTCGTGCGCAGACGCATCGAACAACGTGCGGAGTGCGGCGAGCATCGGGGCATGACGTGGGTCGTGCGCAAGCGGGGCGTACGAGGACGACAGCAGGCGGCCGCGCAAGCTCTCGAAGTCCAGCCGCTGCACATTCGGGAAGCGGGCCATCGCGCGGAAGCCTTCGCCGAACCACGCCTGCATGGTGGCGTCGTCCTGATACCGCTCGGCCACTGCGGAATAGTCGGTGCCGTAATCCAGCAGCAGCTGCTCGTAGCCGCGCAGGAACGCGGTGCTGTCCAGTTCGCGCGAATTCCAGTACACCACCGCCAGCCCGCCGGGTTGCAGGATGCGCGCCCATTCCTCGCGTACCGCGTGCATGTCGAACCAGTGGAATGCTTGTGCCGCAGACACCAAGCCCACGCTGGCATCGGCCAGCCCGGTGGCTTCGGCGGTGCCGTCGATCGCCTGAAACTTTGGAAATTCCGCCAGCCACTGCAGCGCGGCTTCGCGCATGGCCTGGTTGGGCTCCACCGCCGTCACCGCATGCCCGGCTTCCAGAAACAGGCGGCTGGAAATGCCGGTGCCGGCGCCGATGTCGGCCACTGCCGTTGCGGGCGTCACGCCCAGTTCGTCATGCAGCCAGCGCAGCAACTGCGGGGGGTAACTGGGCCGGTAGCGCACATAGGCCGCCACGCGGTCGTTGAAGCGCTGGGCGGAAGAGGGCGTGGCCATGCTCAACTGTTGGCGGCCGCAAGCCAGGCCATTCCGCCGAAGAACAGCAGGAAAAACGCGATTCCCACCACCCAGAGCGCCACCGCCAGCCAGCCCATGATGAGGCCGCCGATGGCCAGGCCGTCGCCATCCAGGCCCTGGGGGTTGCGGCGGATTTCCGCGCGGGCCAGATGCCCGGTAATGATGGCGCAGATGCTGCCCAGGAACGGGATCAGCGTCCAGCCGAGAATGCCCGCAACCAGGCTGACGATCGCCATGGCGCTGGTCTGTCGAACGACAACGTTCATCATGAACTCCTTGAAAGGCGGGCAGCCGAAGGCTGGCGTCACACGATTATCCCAGAGCTGCCGGGCAAAAGGCGTGCCGTTTGCGGCCAAACGTCGTTGCGGGGCTGGTTTTGCGTGCGCGATGAGCTGAAATCGCCGCGCGTGCGGGTAGGGCGTGGCCATGCCTGTCGAGGCGCGTGCTGCCGGACGCTGGCTGACGGCGTGCCGAACGGGCGCCATGCGGCTCGGCGGGCTCAAGCCGGGCCGGTGCCACGTGGCGCCGGCATTTTACCGCTGGGCGAGCGCTGCGCCCGGTGCAGACGTGGCATGCGCTGCACAGAGCCGGATTGCTGGGCTTCGCCTGCAGCCGCCAATGTTTTCCGGGCGGCACCGCGGCCGCAATAGTGGGAACACCCCGGGGTATGTGCGTCGGCGATGCCGCGCGGACCGCTGCAGCAGGCCCGTTGCGACCGCACGGCGCGCCAAGCATGTGCCCGGCGCGCCATGCGACGTGGATCAAAGATCGAACTTGATGCCCTGCGCCAGCGGCAGCGAATCGGAGTAGTTGATGGTATTGGTCTGACGACGCATATACACCTTCCACGCATCCGAGCCGGATTCGCGCCCGCCGCCGGTTTCCTTCTCGCCGCCGAACGCACCGCCGATTTCCGCACCCGAGGTGCCGATATTGACGTTGGCGATGCCGCAATCGCTGCCTGCCGCCGACAGGAACTTCTCGGCGGCCTTGAGGTTCTGGGTGAAGATCGACGACGACAGGCCCTGCGGCACGCCATTCTGCAGCTCGATCGCTTCATCCAGCGTGCTGTACTTCATCACGTACAGGATCGGCGCGAAGGTCTCGTGCTGCACCACCGCGTCGCTGTTCTGCAGCCCCGTGACAATGGCCGGCAGCACGAAGTTACCCGGGCGATCGATCGCCGTGCCGCCCACTTCGACGGTGCCGCCGGCCGCCTTGGCCTTGGCGATCGAGTCGAGGAACTGCGCAACGGCACCCTGGCTGTTGAGTGGGCCCATCAGGTTTGCCGGGTCGGTGGGGTCGCCGATCTTGCTGTCGAGCTGCTTGTACGCCTTGACCAGCGTGGCCAGCACGGTGTCATAGATGGAGGCGTGCACGATCAGGCGGCGCGTGGTGGTGCAGCGCTGCCCGGCGGTGCCGACCGCACCGAACACGATGCCGGGGATGGCCAGCTTCAGGTCGGCGGTTTCGTCAAGGATGATGGCGTTGTTGCCGCCCAGTTCCAGCAGGCAGCGGCCCAGGCGACGGGCGACCTTCTCTGCCACCACGCGGCCGATCTGGGTCGAACCGGTGAAGCTGATCAACGGCACGCGGGTGTCTTCGACCAGCTTTTCCGACAGCGCCGTGCCGGCATCGTTGATCAGGAAGAAGATGTCCGGGAAGCCGGCACCCTTGAGTGCCGCGTTGCAGATCTTCATCGTCGCGATCGCGGTCAGCGGCGTCTTGTTGGACGGCTTCCAGATGCAGACATCGCCGCAAATTGCCGCCAGAAACGCATTCCACGCCCACACCGCCACCGGGAAGTTGAACGCGCTGATGATGCCCACCAGGCCCAAAGGCTGGTACTGCTCGTACATGCGGTGGCCGGGGCGCTCCGAATGCATGGTGTAGCCATAGAGCATGCGGCTCTGGCCCACGGCAAAGTCGGCGATGTCGATCATCTCCTGCACTTCGCCGTCGCCTTCGGGCTTGCTCTTGCCCATTTCCAGCGCCACCAGCGACCCGAGCGCATCCTTGTGCGCGCGCAGCGCCTCGCCGCACAGACGCACCGCCTCGCCGCGACGCGGCGCCGGCGTGGTCCGCCAAACCTTGAAGGCGGCCTGCGCGCGCTGGACGATCAGCTCGTAGTCTTCCGGCGTGGTCGCCTGCACCTCGGCGATCACCGCGTTGGTGGTCGGATTGAGCGGCTGCAGCACCCCGGCGCCGGTGGCCTGCGACCAGGTCGCCTCGCCAAGATAGGTGCCGGAATTGGACGCAGCGAGGTCGAGCGCCTTGAGCAGGTCAGCGGACATGGGATCTCCTGGAAACGGTGACGGTGACGGTCGCGGTAGCAGAGCCACCCGCAACTCGGTAGCCGGCGATTTTAGCAGGCTCCGCCGGCCACCTACCGGCTTGGCAATCGCAACGATCGTGCGACAATGCCGCCTTGGCCCCGTAGCTCAGCTGGATAGAGCGTCCCCCTCCTAAGGAAGAGGGGGAATTGTGCGGTCACCGCTATCTTGTCTAACCTGTTGTTGAATAAGGCCTGCGGTCGCCCGTTCGGCGGGCCTGATGCAGGTCTAGACATCCCAAAGCAGCTTCCAACAGCGCTTGTTCGCCACAGCATTGCCACGGCTTCCAAGGTCTCCTAGGCTGCGCTATAAGACATATGTAATGAGTCTAGGGATGGGCCGTCTCGCATGTCTGCAAGCGCGCTTCAAACGCTTCGAGAGCTGTATCCGCAACGCTATGCACTGAGGCCTGATGAAGTGGCGCATGTGCTTCGTGGCCAAAGCACGAGAGGGGTCGTGCAACGCGTGCGCGAAGGCATGCAGTCAGGGCGCTATCCAGGTGCCCGCAAGATCGACGGATTGATCCAGATGCCGCTCGAAGCTTTGGCTGAAATCTTGGATCCAGCGCCCACACCTCAGCCGGTCGCCCCCATCATCACGCCTTCATCCTCGCGACGAAGATCCGCCATTGGGCCGCGTCTGGGTTTCGTGCGTGCGGCAGTCTTCTGGGAGCAAGTGATGGGAGCGATCGGAGAAGCGGAGCTTGCTGTGGAGTTGGCCGAAGTTGCAGCGCGAGTTCTGGGTAAGCTTCGCTACGACGACGCAAGAGGAAGGGCGGATCGTCATAAGCGTGTGTTGCTCGAAAGCTTGGGACATAGCTCTTGATGCATCATGGGGTAAGCGCAAATTGGCGAAATTCCAACAAACCATCTGGAACACGGACACTTGCGCAAGACACCCTGAGTCTTTCGATCGTCAAGTCTCGACCAAGTCGAGCTTTCCAGACGCGTAGCCGCGAAGCTTGGCTTTAACGGCCTTGGGTAGGTGCGTGCTATCGGCTTCGTAATTCTCAAGGACCAGTCGCACGATCAATTGGCGATCTCGCGACTCTTCTGGTTGGCAAGTGACTCTGGCGCAGGTGTATCGATAGTTGATTTGGCGTTGTGCGTTCATGACCGTCGATAAGGCAAAGATACCATCTGTCAAATCGAGGGGTTGCATTTAACGCAAATCGAGAGATCGACGCAAATGACACGCGCCATATGTAGTCCCAGCCTTTGAGACCAGGCACTCTTAAGCTTGCCCAATGCCCTCCCGTCATGCACACCGAGCAGCACTACGCCGCTGCAAGGAGCCCCCAGAGGCTCTGGCCAAGCTTCCGCTTCTTCTACGCCGCAACACGCCTAGCCACTCAGACGGGCGTAAGACGCTTGAAGAGGGGCTACAGCAGCGGCATCCTATGGCCGGCACTGTCTAGACGATCAAGGAGGGTGTGTGCTCAGAGGGTTTCAAGTCGTGTCAGTTCCGGACGGGCTGAGTGAGAGTAGTCGTGCGCGGGGTGAGTCGTCGGCGGCAAGACAAAAAAAAGAAGTGCACGACCTCTTGGATCAATTCATCAGCCCGAATGGCGCAATCAGTGCGAGCAGCCTGAGTGCGGAGTGGTTTCCCATGGTTCCCGCCGATGTCTTTATTTCCCATTCGCACCACGACGAGGCACTCGCTCTGCGCTTGGCAGGTTGGCTAGAAGAGCGCTTTGGGCTGCGGGTCTTCGTTGATTCAGTCGTCTGGAAAAGCGCTGATGTGCTCTTGAACGTGATCGACAAGCAATACTGCAAAACCGACGATGGGAAATACTTCGACTACAAAAAGAGAAATCTATCCACCAGCCACATCCACATGATGTTGGTAATGGCTATCGCGCAGATGATGCATGACACAGAAGCGTTTTTCTTGTTGAGCACACCCAAAGCATTGTCGGTCGAGGATCTGGATAAAGAAAAGCTCGCGCAAACAACTCCTTCACCCTGGATCTTTGCCGAGATGGTGCTGTCCAAGCTCATTCGATCTAAGCCGGTAGACATGAAGCGGCGGGCGCTTCTTGAAGCAAAGGCCTCAATGGAAAATGCCTTGGACTCCGTTGAGCTGGTAGTAGCTCACAAAGTTCCGGTGAAGCACCTCACGCCTATTGATCGGAGTGTCTTCAATCGTTGGAGCGCCGCCTTCACGATCGGCTCGCGCGAGGATGCGCTGGATATGTTGTATCGCTTAGCGCCCCCAGTTGCTCCACAAGAGGTCTAATTTCAAAGGACGAAGCCATGAGCTACCGCAACAAGACCTATGTTGCTTTTGCCAGCGAAAACATTCGCTCTTACTATATGATGAAGGCTTGGAAAGACAACGATAAAATCGAGTTTGACTTCTACGATGCCCATGACCTGTTCCAGGCCCGCGACAGCTGCTTGCCAGAAACCATCAAGGCAAGGCTTCGTGAGCGGCTGAAAAATGCCAAGCAAGTCGTGCTCTTAGGAAGTGCTGACGGTCGCAGGAAGGGGGGCGACGGCACCTCATTCCTGGCCCATGAGATCAAGGTCATTCAAGAGTTTGATTTGCCAATCGTGGTTGCCAATCTGGACGGGGACCGAAAGGTGGATCGGAATTTCATCCCCAAACCGCTACTCGATGCCAACTACTACACTGTATCGGTGTCTTTCCAGCCTGCGATCATCAAATATGCGCTGGATAGATATGTGCCGAAATACCCAGGAAAAAAGGGCGAAGGCCCGCATGAGTATCCGGCAAGCGTCTATGAAGATCTCGGTCTGTAACATGAGTGAGCTTCTTCAAGACATGAAGACACGTCGGTTTTGGGGCAAGTTGCTGACCAAAACCTTCGCGCTCTTGGGCACGGTCACTGCTGTTGTCAAAGGGGTTGTCACCTTCTGGCCTGAGCACGTTGATTGGTTTGGCGGCGGCACAATCTTTGTAGTCGCTTTGATGTTGTGCGCACTTATCGGGTTGGGTCTGACCTGGCCGCGTCCGATTGAGTGTGACTACGCATCGCCTAAGACCAAAATCAAGATCGTCAAAGGTGATATCTTCGATCAGCCTGGCCACTTAGTCATTGGCGCTACCACTAGCTTTGATACTCAAACGCCGCACGTCATTAAAAAGAGCAGTCTCATTGGTCAAGCCATCGATAAGTTGTATGGCGGGGACCTAGCGAGGTTGAATTCTGATTTAACCGCTGCACTGGTCAATAAGGTCGTCGTGGGCGAGATCGATAAGCCCGGGAACACGGCTCTCTACGAGACTGGCACAGTTGCAACTGTGCCAAACGGGCCGCGCAAATTGTTCTTCTCGGCCTATGCCGAGATGAATGAGACAAACAATGCAGCGACCAAGGTTGAGATGTTGACCAAGAGTTTGGTTAAGCTTTGGGAAGCGTGTGTCATTGAAGGAAATTGCGATCCGGTCGCTATTACGCCCTGGGGCGGCGGTCCGACTAGGGCTTCTGGCTGGCTTCCCGCCCAAGACTCGATCCGCCTCATAATCTTGACGTTCATGTTCGCCTCGCGTCAGCGAGCGGTTAGTGACGAGTTGACAGTCGTGGTTCCAGAAGACAGCTTCAAGAAACTGGACCGCTTAGAGTTGCAGGCCTTCTTGTCTTCGCTTCGGAGTTCGTGATGAGCCAGGCGCTGGTATTGCCGGAAAACGATGCGTGCGCTTTTTGCGACTATCTCAGTGGTAAGCGCCCCTACACGATCTTGCGCCGGGATGATTGGACTGCAACACTCGTCACACGCGAGCAGCGGGGTAAGCCGCACCTGCTTGTCATCCCCATTGCACACCGAGCAAGCCTGTTGGATCTGCATGAGTCCGAAGCCGAGGCGCTGATGCTGGCTGTGCGCGATGCGGCAAGACTCATTGACCGGGCGTATCAGCGCCCGGGAATTGCGGTGTGGCAAAACAACGGTGTCGACGCCGACCAGACCATTTCGCACCTGCACTTCCATGTGGCTGGCACGCTCGATGAAGGCGGGACGGAGCGAGGGGAGGTTGAGGAGCTTTCCCTGGAAGCGACTCAGGCGATTGCCAGGCGTCTGCTTGAAAGCTAGTTTTTCAAAGATCGGTCGGTTCAAACTCAAACTTGAAAGGAACCAGTGATGGCAGAGCTCTGGGAAGTATCGGCGGTTATTGCCATGCGGGATTTGCAATGGATCTTCGCGCCAAGCGGCCACTTGCCGAGTGCTGGCATCAATTTGGCAGGCAATGCCGAGGCCCGGCTCGGTGACTTGGCGGCAGCCATCGGCGACCGCTTCTTCCTCTTCGAGATCAAACCCCAAAGCTCCAAGTTTTCCTCTGAGTGGAAGGAGAAGGATCGTGGGGGCGGGATTAGGCGCCCGAAGCACGCGTATGCGTCTGTCTTGGACATGGCCAAGGCTTGGAACGGTGACCCGGCTGCCATTTCGGCAGAAAACCAGGTCATTTCGTCATCAAGGTGCCATCACTTCGCCTATTGGGAGGTCGGTTCTCCGGGCGCTTTGGATGAGCAGCTTTGCTTGCAGCCCTATCTGCGTGCAGTGCTTAACGGCAGCTTGCACAAGCACGGCCTGAGCGGTGTCGTCAAATCGCTGCGTGGAAATTTGAACCTCGCTTACGCGCCAAACGGCGTGCTTCCTGATGGAAGCATCGCCTTCCATCGTTGCCAGGCAGCAACTGTAGGGGCTGCACACCTTAAGCATCTAGGGATTGTCGCTAACCGAGCAGCCCCAAGCCCTCATGTTTGGTATCCACTGGGCCTCGACCTTTTTGAGTTCAACGCCTACATCAAGACATTGATGGCAGGCTCTCCAACCAAAAGCGAAGCGATCAACACAATGGCCATCTCGACAGGGGGATGGCAAAGGATCCTGCGAAGCACCGATGATCTTGCTGAGCTTCTTCACGAACTGACGGTTGTTTCGCTCTTTGGTCTCGGCGAGCCTCGTTTCTCGGATAGGGTTAGTCACGCCGTGCTGTCGGCGGCCGACATTGATGCCAGTCAGCCTGCAGAGACAGCCTCCGATCCCTCAGCCGAGACGGCACCAAAAAATGGTCCAAGGCTACGCTAATGCGATATCTCGCCGGATGATCGGATGTTGTGTCTGAGGACACCTCGCAGGTGCGCATCGGCCGCATTCTTGGCGTCAATAGGATGGTGATGCAGAAGCGCTGAAACATAGCATTCGAGCCAAACCACGTTTTGGAAGCTCAGCGTCTCGACCGCTGCGTGCGAACTTTTTGAGAAGACCTGAACGGCGGTATCCGCATTTTGCAAGGGCGTTCCAAGGGTAATCCCCCCGCTTTGAGCGTTCGCCAAAAGTGGAGCTAGGCGGCCATCGCCAATTTCATTGCTGGCGTGATACCGCCGAGCGCCATGTTGGGGCGCTCATGGTTGTACGTCCATAGCCAGCGCGTGGCCTTGTCCTGAACCTGCTCGATGGTGTCGAACAACGTTGTGGCCAGCCAGGCGTAGCGGACGGTGCGGTTGTAACGTTCGACATAGGCATTCTGCTGCGGCTTGCCTGGCTGGATGTGCTCGATCCGAATCCCGCGCTGCTGTGCCCAAGCTAGCAGCGCGCCGCTGATGTACTCCGGGCCGTTGTCGCAGCGAATGGCGTTTGGCTTGCCGCGCCAGTCAATGATCTGTTCCAACGAGCGGATCACCCGGGCCGATGGCAGCGATAAGTCGACCTCGATGCCCAGACCCTCACGGTTGAAGTCATCGAGCACATTGAACAACCGGAAGCTGCGGCCGTCGGCCAGCTGGTCGTGCATGAAATCCATCGACCAGACCTGGTTGATCGTCTCCGGCACCGCCAACGGCTCTGGCCGCTCGCGCACCAGCCGCTTCTTCGGCTTGATCCGCAGGTTCAACTCCAGCTCCCGATAGATGCGGTACACCCGCTTGTGATTCCAGCCAAAGCCCTTCACGTTGCGCAGGTGCAGAAAGCACAGGCCGAACCCCCAATCACGATAGGTTGTGGTCAACCGCACCAGCCAATCGGCAATCCGGGCGTTCTCCTCGCTGGCCTTGGCTTGATAGCGAAAGCAGGTCTCGCTCACCGCAAAGGTCCGGCAGGCATGCCGGATGTTCGTGTGGCCACCATCTACGGCCCATCGGGCCATCTCCCGGCGTTGAGATGGCCTCACCATTTTTTTGCCATCGCCTCCTTCAGCAGGTCGGCGCTGAGCTGGGCATCGGCGTACATCTTCTTCAGGCGCCGGTTCTCGTCCTGCAGCTCCCTGAGCTGGGACATCAGCGATGCGTCCATGCCGCCGAACTTGCTGCGCCACTTGTAGAACGTCGCCGAGCTGATGCCGTGTTCCCGGCACAACTCCGGCACGGGCGTGCCGGCCTCGGCCTGCTTGAGGACGGCAATGATCTGGCTGTCGGTGAAGCGGGATGTCTTCATGGAACCTCCTCGGAAAAGGGTACGAGAAAATTCCACTTCTGGCGTCAGCTAACCTGTGGGGGGATTACCGGCCCATGGCGCGTCGATGAGAGCATGAGAAGTCTCAAACGCCGGCAAGCCATCCCTCTTGCGTAGGGCCTGCACTGTCAGCAATTCGGCAGGGAAGAGGCGGTCGAAGTAGTCATCGAACTCGTAAAACACCGAGCCTGTGCTGTCATTGGACCGAGCAATATGAAAGTTAGCCGCCGTGGACATTGCGCGACTAAACGTCTCCCTGTCTTCGCTGCGCCAGGCGTCGAGCACGCTTTGGTAGGCGGGCACGACTGGGGTTATTGAATGATAGCTACTAGAAAGTCCAAAGCCGTGGCAGAATAAATTGATCAAAAATACATCATGGGTATTATGAGCAATGCGGCGTGACTGAGGTGGCTTATTAATCTTTTGATCTTTCTCAGCCATCTCTAAGTATCGCTGCGCACCAACCTTTGCAATTTCCCACCAACTGAGCATTGATGGTCCTGCCGCGCGCAAACTGTCTCGATACTCGGTAGGCCAGTTGCCGCGTGCTGGATTCATTGCACTAAATGTCCCGTCCAGCCGGAAACGCAGCGATCTGAATGCCATAGTCCAGTTTAAAAATTGTCCCGCAGCTTCCGCATCTTCCCTAAACCAAGCATCGCAGGTGCTCATTGCGTAGTAGTGAGCAATGTCCCAAAGTGGATGTCCTACCCGAGGAGGCAATACGCTAGAAACAGCAAGATATGCTTCCAGTTCCCGTAGGGAGCGCTCAGGCTCACCTTTGCTCTTTGCATGTTCCATCCATTCCGCGCAGTTGGTGGCAAGCGCTTTGAGAGTAGGGTGGAGAAGAAGGGCCATGCGAAGAAGCCTTGGTTGGTGCTGAGGACCATAGCTTAGCGCTTAGTTGTCTTTGAGTCAGGTCCGCCGGGTCAGGGTTGTGGGCTTTATTTAAATTAATCGTACGGATTTTAGAAAGCCACTCCCTTTGAGGTAAGGTCAAATCGAATGAGCTGGATGTTGAGCTGGCTGAATGTTTTTAGTAGGTCCGGGGAGATGTGACCATTTGGAACTACTGCAAAAAGATGCTTGGTATGAATGGTGGAGTGGCAGAGTAATTGCCCAATTGTTTGGTAAAGGTCGGCTCGAAGGGTGGATGTCTTGACTTCATAGATCTCCGTCAGTTTTCCTTCGCTTTCAACTCCAAGATCAAACAACACATTTTTGACAATCCGATCTTTTTTGAATATTCCTTTTGCTTCCCGCCAAATTTTAAGAGCTTCAACGACATCACCATGGCGCGATATGAAATCGAACTCGGCATTTCGGAGTCCTGAGCGGGGGCCGCTGTTCTCGCGGTAATAGTCAGTCCATTCTTTGAGGTCGCGCTGAAACGAGGGGCTTTTTAGCAGCCCTTCTCGCACCTCGGTCTTGAACTGCGCAATACAATCGATATAACGGTCTATTGAGGTGCTACAAGCTTCCGACCGTGTGGCGGTGACTACAAAACCATCCCGGATCATCCCATTGGAGAGGGCGACAGGCGTGAGTGGAAGCTTGCTCCAAGCAAGAAATGCAGTCTTGCCGACTCCTCTTTGCCCGCCGCCGACTTTACCGGAGTGCAGCAAGAAAGCTTTGCCGGAGGCATCATCCCGCGCGAAAAATCCTGCGGCGCGAGCGGATGTTCCACTTCTTGCAACATTAATTTCCACGGTGATATTCATGCTTTTTCTGGTGGAAAACAATCCAAACCAATTTGCTTGCCTTGGCGTTGAGGTTTCGTCGTCCAAGGGCCGTGTATAGAACCATAGTCGTCCATCCGTGTTGATGCGGACTCCGAAATCGGTCCCGCCAGGAAAGCCAATATTCTTCACTGTTTTGTCGGGAAATTTATTAGACAAGGTTTCAATCAAATCTCTTTCAGCGGCCTTAATGTCTGACGGGGTTTCGAGAAGATGTAGCATTGGGTTTTCATATCACTTGAAATAGAGGTGAAATTACAGAAAAACATGATGCAGATACAAATAAATTATGTTGGGCTCAATTTTGCCCGTGCCTGGAAGGCTAGCGCTACTGCCGACGCCATGTCCTCAGTGCTCAGCCCCAGGAGTTGCTTCACGACATCGTCCACACCGGTGCCTGCACCGCCCTGGCGTTCAAGCTGTTCCAGCTTCTTGCCCAAGGCGACGGGGTCCGGGTTGAAGTAGCGCATGAAGGTCTTCAAGTCCTTATGCCCCGAGATCCTGGCCGCCTCCGCTGGGTTGAGGTGATGTCCCATTTCGGTGATGCGGGTATGGCGGAGGTCATGCATGCGCGCGGTCAGGATCTCTGGGTCACCGAGCTTCTCGGCTACCTGCCCACGCACCCGATCCCAGGCCTGAGTGACGGTGTCTGCCCGAATACGCTTGCCGCGTGAACTCACAAAGACCGCTCCTTTCTTTGTTTCGCTGGCTTCAAAGCGCGCAGCGATCAAGGCCATGGGCTCTGAGGTCAGCGGGATCACGCGCTCATTGTATTTGCCATTCTTGGCCTTGGTCTCGCGAAGTCGGGCGGTCTTTTTCTTGAAGTTGATGTCCGCCCAATCGAGCTTCACGCATTCGGAGCGACGGGCTGCGGTCATGCGCGCAAAGCGAATGACATCGGCCGTTGCCGGATCGGTCCGCCCAGCATCCAGCTGCGCAACGATGGCGTTCCATTCCTCCTCGGTGAGCGTCCGGTCGCGCGAGTCGTCCGAGTTGAGGGATTTCAAGCTCTTGATCGGCGAGCGCAGATCGATCTGCCAGGTCTCGTGCGCAATCCGAAAAAGGTTCCGGATCGTGGTCAGGGCTCGCTTTTTGCTCCCCTGGGCCATCGGGAGCGTGGTGCCGTCTCGCTTGACCTTGATGTATGAGTTCACGAACGAGCTGGCATGGCGCCCCAGGAAGTCATCCTGAGTCAAATCCTTGGCCAGCTTGCGGGTGAGGTGGGGCATGCCGGTCTGGCTCAATCCAAGACCGTTGCCGCCTCCCAAGAAGAGATGGGCATTGGAGTGGTCGGTTCTTACCGACGCGTGCTTGATCAGCCCATCATCGATTTCTTGGACAAACCGGCGCAGCAGATGCCCGAAGGTCCAGGCCTCTGCCGTGTGCGCGTAGGGCGTTTGCCGAAGCTCCAAGGAGGCGTGTTCTCGGCGGACATAGGCCTCGGCCATGAGCCGAGCAGCATCGATGTGATGCTGAGTGTTCGGGGGCGCCTTGGGGTCGACGGGGTAGCGCACCAGCGGGAACTTCAACGCCTGACCGTCGAGGGACCTCCGGATACGCGCCTCCCACCTCAGCTGCCCGTCCGTCCTGAGCGTCACGCCCGCCACAGAGCTAACGGCCTGGGAGGCTTTGATGCCGCGCGGAAGCGTGCCATTGAAGGTCTTGGTGCGCCCCGGCTTGACAGCTGCTTTGGCTTTGCTCACTTAGCGTCTCCCTGTATCCTTAGACGGATGGCCCCGTGGCACAATTGGATAGCGCGCGTCCCTCCTAAGGACGAGGTTGCTGGTTCGAACCCAGCCGGGGTCACCACTTTTTTGACAATCGGCATGAGTAGGCCGGTGGTTACCACAGACTCGCCACAGTCAGGCTGGACTTCAACGCAAAGCCTTGTCCTGCTTGGGTCTTAGTGTAGCGACGTTGTCCCTCCTAAGGGGAAGGTCGCCCGTTCGAATCGGGCCGGGGTCACCAGCAAGCAATTGCCGAGCGCGAACACGCATCGGCGGATTTGGCCTATAGGCAGGTATCCATGGAACTGGACATCCTGGATACCAGTGCGATTGCGAATTCGTGCCCTGGCTCGTCTCCCGCTTCGGCCTGCCTGAATGCTTATGGTTTTCGAGTTGGGCAGATTTGCCTGCATTCGGGCATTGCCTGTCTGAGAAGACGGCTCAGCGTGTCTGGAATCCTCACTGGAGCGCACTAAAGGGGAAAGCACGTCGTTGGACGTCTCCACACTATGGGTCAGGCGTTGTTGCGAATCTTTTCCAGCGCCCGGCAGTAACGAGTGGCCCACGCATCTCTGAGCGAGGGCGGCCTTCGACGTCATGGCCGTCGCGGAGAATGCAGGAGACGGCTGTTCTTTGCCGCCCCAGATCCAACACTGCAGGTCTTGATGAGCGGTTCCAAGCTTGCCCGTTCCCGATTGCGGCGACGCAGCGATGCTGCGCTCAGCGAAGTCTACCCACGTAGGGACTAGACCCCGCACGCGTCAAGCGCAGCCCCGACCGTTGCCAGGCGTGACTAGCCGGTGTGGACCTTTGTCGCCGTCCTTGGGAAGGGCGCGAGCACCCACGAGGGTGCCTAGTTCCTGTCCAGGCGGCTCGAAAAAATTCTGGCAGGGCAAGGCTTTTAAATGAAGGGTTGGGGGCGCCCCTGTCTTATGTGGCGAATGCTTGAGTCGGGTTTAATTTGTCGGAAAATTATTAAGCGCGTGGTCCAGTTAATTATTCTGCGTATCCACCTATAAAATTTTGCAAAAGAGGTATCAAATTTCCAGATGCCTGGGCCGCTATTGGAATCGCGGCTAGACGCTCCCCGCGCGATGTTTTCTGAGATGCGTCGATCAGACATCCGAGACTTGTGATGAATACATTCCTGCAGCGCTTCAACGTTGGCCGACGCCTGGGAGCGGCGTTCGGCATCTTGATCTTGCTTTCGTGCTTGCTTGTTGGCGTCGGGCTCTACAGCATGGGCCGCGCTCGTACCGAGCTGGACCGTATCGTCAAGGTGAACGTTGAGAAGATGCGTCTAAGTAACGCGATGGCCGACGCGAACGCGACGATTTTCGTCGCGCTCGGAACGCTGGCGATGGTGACCTCCGACGAGCTCAACGAAGAGGCCTTGGCGACCATCAAGGCAGAGCGGCAGCGCTATGCGGAAATGCGAAAAGCGCTCGATGCGTCTACGCCATCGGTGGCTGAGCGAAAGATACGTGCCGAAATCGATAGCGCTCGTGAGATTTCGCGTGGCTTGAACGATCAGGTGATCGCGTTGGCGGTGGCCAACAAGAACGCCGAAGCGGAAGCTTTCTTAAGTGAGACTGCCCGTCCAGCGATGCTGAATTGGCAAGGTAAAATCGCTGAAAATGTCGCGTTGCAGGAAAAACAGACCAGCGGCTCCTACAATGATGCAATGGCGGCGATGCATCAAGGCAAGATCGTGCTGCTAGCAGGTGGTGGCATGGTCATCGCGGTCAGCATGTCGTTGGCATATTTCATTACGTTGAGCTTGACGCAACCGCTTGGCCGCGCCACCCGTGCCGCTGAGTGGATTGCAAGTGGCAAGCTGGACAACGATGTGGAAACGCGTTTCGGCGACGAAACAGGTCGATTGCTTACCGCCATGCATAAGATGCAGCAACAGCTGCGCAGTTTGCTAGCCGCGCAAGGCGAAATAGTCAGGCGCCACAACGAAGGTCAGATCAGTTTCCGGATCGATGCCGCCGCATTTCCCGGCGAATACGGTCTGATTGCCAACGAGACCAACGAGCTGGTCGCCGCCCATATCAACGTCAAGATGCAGACCGTGCATTTGATCGAACGTTATGCCATCGGTGACCTGAGCGAGGATATGCCGCAATTGCCCGGCGAGAAAGCCGCCATCACCTCTGCCATGCAGCATGTCAAGCAAAACTTGTCCACGATGAATCATGAGATCAAGCACCTGGCGCAGGCTGCCGCTAGTGGTGATTTTGCTGCACGCGGTAATGCCGAGCAATTCCAATACGACTTCCGTGTGATGGTGGAGAGCCTGAACACGTTGATGGCGACCGCTGACGGTAACTTGCAGTCGTTGTCCAACCTGTTGCAGTCGATCGCCGCCGGCGACTTGACTGCACGCATGAGCGGTGAATTTCGCGGCGTGTTTGCGCAGATGCGCGACGATGCCAACGCCACTGCGACGCAGTTGGCCGATATCGTCAGCAGCATCAAGGCCTCGGCAGTGTCGATCAAAGGTGCGGCCAGCGAGATTGCCGCCGGCAACCAGGATCTGTCCCAGCGCACTGAACAACAGGCCGCCAATCTGGAAGAAAGCGCGGCTTCGATGGAGCAACTCACCTCTACCGTCAAGCAGAATGCCGAAGGTGCCCGCCAGGCCAACCAGTTGGCGCTCGGAGCTGCCAGTGTGGCGGCCCAGGGCGGTGCGGTCGTGGGTAAAGTGGTCGCGACCATGTCTGGCATCGAAGCCTCGTCCAAGAAAATTGCCGACATCATCTCCGTCATCGACGGCATCGCCTTCCAGACCAACATCCTGGCCCTGAACGCGGCGGTAGAGGCGGCGCGCGCCGGCGATCAGGGCCGCGGCTTTGCTGTGGTTGCCTCGGAAGTGCGTACCCTCGCGCAACGCTCGTCCGGTGCGGCCAAGGAGATCAAGGAACTCATCGAGGACTCCGTGCAGCGTGTGGCTGAGGGTTCCGCGTTGGTCAACACCGCAGGCAAAACCATGGGCGAAATCGTCTCCAGCGTGCAGAGGGTCACCGACCTGATGGGTGAGATTTCTGCAGCTTCGCAGGAGCAATCGGCCGGTATCGAACAGGTCAACCGGGCCGTTACCCAGATGGACGAGAGCACCCAGCAGAACGCCGCTCTGGTCGAGGAAGCCACCGCTGCTGCGCGCTCGCTTGAAGAGCAGGCCATGCAGTTGACCCAGGCAGTTGCCGTATTCAAGACTGACGATGACCACATTGCCTCCGCCAGAGAACTTGTCAGATCCCTTACGCCGTCCCCAGCCGCCAAGGCACGGTCAGACCGCTCGGCGCGTACCAATTCTCGCGTAGTGACCACTAGTGCTGGCGGAAGTGGTTGGAAAGAATACTAGAAGGCGTCCATAGCGCAGCTCGAAGGGCGTCTGTCGCAACGATGGGGCAGACGCCCTTAGGCCGTCGCCAGCCGAACATATGCATCGATTGAGGTCCGTGCCACCAGGTGTGGTGGTGCTGGATGCGTGTGCCGCGACTCGACATCATCCTGGTGGCGGCAGGGGCAGGGGCAGGGGCAGGGCCAGCCAGTGCGGCTGCCGGGGGCGGGCATGGGGATTACCCCACGGATCCGAGTCGAGTTCGAGGGGATCCCATGCCGCCGCCTGATGTGCCGTGTGTGGGCCGACGCATGAGGCAGTCAATACCACCCAAGATAGAGCGTCGTGACGCCCCAAGTATCGACGAGTGCGTGTGCCAGGATGAGTGCCAGCAGATTGCGGTTTGAGCGCAGATACGCATAGCCGAATGCTGCGCCCACAATACCCGTCAGCACGATTCCCGAGATGCCTTGGCTCGCATGCATGGCGCCAAACACGACACCGCCGACACTGGCTGCAGTGAGGCGGCCGAGACTGCTGCGCTTGAACAAAGCCTCCAGTTGATGCATCAAGAATGCTCGAAACACCAGTTCCTCACCGATGGCTGCGCTGATCCACGCATAGCCGATTAGCTGCAGTGCAGCCGGTGCGTTATGGCGAAGCGCGCCATAGGCGCTGTAGTCGGTCTTCGTGCCTGTCAGGTAGTCGATGAGCGGCTGAAAAATTGGCGTGATGAGAGCGGTGACCAGCAGCGCCAGGACAGCGGTCCACCCAATTGTTGGACCAAGCCGTTGCCAGCTCAGGCCGCAGGCCCAACGGCTGTGGGTCTCTTGCCAAACAAGTGTGGCCCCGATTAGGCCAACCACTGGCATTCGCCAAGGGAAGGGCAGCCAAGGGATGTAGGCAAGCGCCATCACGACGCAGATTATCGCCAGCCTGGCGAGTGGATGGTTTAGAACGGACGAGGCATTGCGACTAGCAAGAGCAGACCACTTTGATTGAGACATGTCGACCGGATACGCCACGGGCATTTGATAGTAGCGAGCTGTCGATCGGCAAGACCGTGCCATACGACACGATGACTTTTCAGCACTTGTCTCAGCGCGAACCTGGAGTATGCAAAATCGATGCGCGACTCCGATTATTCAGTGATCTCGCCAGCTCTCAAAGCGCTTGCCATAGTTCGGCTTTATTGCCGTCCGGGTCGATGACCCAGGCAAACAAGCCAAATTCTGACTTCACTACGTTCTCTGACACGCGGCAGCCCGCAGCTTTGAGCTTGGCGATCAGCGACTCCAGGTCGTGGACCCGGTAATTCACAATAAACGGGGCGGTGGTGTTCTCGAATTGGGCGCTCGTGTCGTGGTGAACAGCCCAGACCACTGCGGTTTCAGCGCCTTCGACGCCCGGGCTGGCGTCGAACACCGTGCCTCCCCACGTCTGCACCTCGATGCCCAGCTGCGTTGCGTACCACTGTTGCAACTCGGCTGTGTCCTTGGATTTGATGATGATTCCGCCGATGCCTGTCACTCCGTGCATGTCTGATCCCTTGCCAGCCGTCGTCAGTGGATTGAATAGCGGGCAACGCTGCCAGCCTTGGTGGGAGGCAGCGTTGCCCACGAGCTCAAGATAGAGCATCGTCACCGCAGCCATTTGTCGGATCTTGCGCACATGCCGAGCAGCGAAACGGTTCCCCTTACCGTCGTCCAGAGCGTGAACCGTGCGCTGGACTACATCGAGGTCAACCTTGCCGGGCAGCTGTCGCTGTCTCTGATCGCCGGGGCGGCTTGCGTCTCGCCGTTCCATTTTCAGCGCATGTTTCGCGCTGTCATGGGCGAAACCCCGCATGCATTCGTGTTGCGCCGACGCTTGGAAAACGCGCTGGGCGATATTTCTCAAGGCAATCGTCAACCTTTGACAGACATCGCGCTGAGCCGGGGGTTTTCGTCGTTATCGGATTTTTCCAGGAACTTCCGCAAACACTATGGATGCTCGCCGAGAAAACTGGATCTGCATACCTGCCTGGCCGGCCGTCGGAGAGCGCTGGATGAAACCTTGGCAGGTGTATCAGGCATCGGCGGCAACAGCGCAGACGATGCGCACGAATTTTCGGTCACGCTGCGCGATCTCCCGGAGCGCACGGTCCAATACCTTCGTGTACACCGGCCTTTTGAGGAAGGCTCCGTCCAAGCGGCAGCCATGCGACTGGTGGCGTGGGCACGAGGCGCTGGCGTCGAGCATCATCAATGGCTGGGCTATCTCTGGGATCAACCTCGTCTGGCGTCTGCAGCGGCGTGCAGGTATGACGTTGCGGTGGAGGTCACCCAGGGGCGTCATTGCGGTGAGATCGGCGTTTTTCGATTGCCACCCATGAAAGTGGCTGAGGTTGTGATACGGGGTGGGCTGGCGCTGGAGATGCGCGCATTTCGCTGGTTGCGCGATACATGGCTGCCTGCCAGCGGATATCTGCCGACTGACTTGCCTGCGTTCGAGGCCTGGCTGGGTCTGCCCTATGCACATGGGGCCGAGCATTTCGAATTGGCATGTCAGATTCCCATCCGCGTCCCAACGGCACCGGGCGGATGGGATCAACGACACCTTTGATGGGACCAGCCCGTTCTGATGGGTCAGTTTAGGAAGTGACACTCAAAACGTTCGCAGCGGTCTCAGCGGCCGCGTCCACCACTTTTCAAGCCTGGCCAGCGGTTCTGCCGCCTCTCGCTTCTGCAGCAAGCGGCGCGCTACCGAGCTCGCTGAGCATGAGGATGTGCATGGTGGTGGCTTGTTTTTCGTGCGGGTCGGCAAGTAAGACGGTTCTTATTATGACTGGGGCGTCCGTAAAGCGGGACGCGTCATTGCGCGGGCGAAGTGCGAGAGATCAGCGAGTGAAGGCACGATTCGGAACTGTAGGACCAAGTTCACCCCGGTGCGCCTGGCGCATGCGGGCGGCGAACGAAGCGAAGCCAAGTAGGCCAGCGGGTCTCTGCAGATGAAATGCGGTATGCCGCAATTCATCGACTTTGAGACCGACGAGGCAGGCAACTTCATATGCCTCCCAGGACATTTAAGAACCTCCCGAGTTGTTAGCATGATGACGGACGTTGAGGTCAGAAAGCCGGCTTTGTCCAAAGAATCCGTAGCCATCCAAAACAATAGAGCCATTTATTTGTGATTTTCATCACAAATAACTAGAGCTCGGGCTTTTCTTACAGGGTTTCCCCTACAGCACGCGTTGACCGTTTTTTAACATTACGTCACAGTTGCGCCGCATTTCAGCGAGCTGAAGGGTTGCGACACCGTTTTGGTGGCCAGGCACGCTGATGCGGGTGACGGCGTGCATTGCGCGACCGACGCACAGGGGGCAGGACAGATGTGGAAGCGATCGGCGCCCTTGGCGCTGGCGGCTTGCCTGTGGGCAGTTGCCGGGCTGGCGGCCGCACAACAATCGGCACCGACAACGCTGGATCGGCAGGAGCAATTGCGCCAGGCCGAGGAGATTCAGCGTCGCCAGGAACAGGAGCGCCAGGCGCCCTTCGCCGGCCCGCGCGAGGACGCCGACCGCGTAGATGCGCGCAGCACCGTGCTGCCCAACGAAGACTTGTGTTTTTCGATTACCCGCGTGCACCTGTCGGGTGCAGGCGATGATGCAGCGCGCTTTGCGTGGTTATGGAAGTCTCTGCGCCGTTACCAGGGCCGCTGCATCGGGCGCGCCGGTATCGACATCATCCGGCGCCGCGCATTGGATCAGTTGGTCGCCCGCGGTTTGGTCACCACCCGCATCGGTGTGCCGGAGCAGGATCTGTCGCGCGGCGACCTACGTTTCGAACTGCTGCCCGGCCGATTGCGCGATGTGCGTGTGGTGTCCGACACCGAAGGCGCGCACTGGAAAACGGCATTGCCGCTCCGTAGGGGAGATTTGCTGGATCTGCGTGCCATTGAACAGGCGGTAGAGCAGTTCAAACGGTTGCCGTCGCAGGACGCCAAGATCGATATCGCGCCAGGCGAGGCACCAGGTGAATCGGATCTGGTCATCATCTTGCAGCACGGGCGGCGCTGGCGCGGTGTGGCCAATGCCGACGATTCCGGTGTGGAGGCGACCGGCCGTGTGCAGGCTGGGTTGGACGTTTCGCTGGATAACCCACTGGGCCTCAACGATCTGCTCAGCATTGGCTACAGCCATGACCTGGCCACGCGCGATGAAGAACGCGGCACGCGCGGCAACAGCCTGAGTTACAACCTGCCGTGGGGATGGTGGACGTTTGCGCTGTCGGCATCGTCGTACCGCTATCACCAGCGCGTAGACGGTTTTTTACAGACCTTCCAGTCCAGTGGCGAGTCCAGCAACGCGCAGCTGGATATCCAGCGCGTCCTGCATCGCGACGGCACAAGCAAGACCTCGGCCGGTGTGGTGATTGGCCGGCGGCGTGCGCGTAGTTACCTGGATGGCGTGGAGATCGGCATCCAGCGCCGCGATACCAGCAGTGCGGAGTTCTACTTCACGCATCGGCGCTATCTGGGCGCGATGCAGCTGGACATGCGTCTGGCGCATCGGCGCGGCACACCGTGGTTCAACAGCCAGTGGACCGGCTACGACCCGCAGATCGGCTTCCCGACATTTCGCTATGGCGTGACGACGCTGGACGTGAGCACGGCGCTGCCGTTCAAGCTGGGCCCGGTGCCGATGGCGTGGGAAAGCAGCCTGCGTGCACAGACCGCCGGCGAACTGTTGCTGGGGTCCGAGTTCGTCACCATCGGTGGTCGCTACAGTGTGCGCGGTTTCGACGGCGAAGCGACGCTTGGCGCCGAAAAAGGCGCGTACTGGCGCAATACCTTGAGCTTCCCTGTGCAGCAGATCGGGCTGACGCCGTATCTGGGCCTGGATGCAGGCCGCATCGATGGTACCAGCGCCAGCGGACTGCGCGGCCGCAGTTTGGTGGGCGGCGCGGTGGGCCTGCGTGGCGGTTGGTTCGGTGCCAGCGTCGATGCGTTTGCCGGTTGGGCGATCCACCGCCCCGACGGATTTGCAAGTGCGCAGCCGGCATATGGCATGCGTGTGATCTACCAGTTCTGACACGGATCGCGCCGCCAGCCGGCTGCGCGTTTGTTGATTGATGACGCCAACAGGCGGCGAGAGAGAAACGATGGACAACGAAGCGGTGGGCGTGCGTGGTTGCCTGGCCGAGCAGAGCAAGCGTGCGCTTGCACTGCTGCTGTGCTGCACGGTCACCTGGACCTCGTTTCCGGCATGGGCGCAGCTTGCGCCAACCGCCAACCCTGGGGGGCAAACGCCAGGGCAGCAGGTCGCTGCCAATGGCGTGCCGGTGGTGGACATCGTCGCGCCCAATGCGCGCGGCATTTCGCACAACCGCTACAGCAACTTCAATGTCGGCCCGAATGGGCTGATCCTCAACAACAGCGCGCAGATCTCCAAGACCGAGCTTGGCGGTTACGTGGCCGGCAACAACAACCTGCAGCGCAGCGGTGCCGCCTCGCTGATCCTCAACGAAGTCACCTCGGCCAGCAGCCGCTTGCAGGGCTATACCGAAATCGCCGGTGCCAAAGCGCAGCTGGTGATTGCCAACCCCAACGGCATTTCCTGCGATGGCTGCGGCTTTCTCAATACCTCGCGCGTCACCCTGACCACCGGCACGCCGAACCTGGGCAGCGATGGTGCGTTGAACGGCTTCAGCATCACCGGCGGTGCGCTGAGCATCGGTCGCAACGGTCTGGACGCGTTCGATGTGGATCGCCTGGATCTGTTGTCGCGTCAGCTCAGTGTAGACGGCTCGATCTGGACCAGGGAGCTGGTCGCCGCCGCTGGTGCCGGACGGGTGAATTACGACGGCATGCTGCTGGACGTCCTGCCGGGTGCCGACGGCGGCCTTCCTGCGATCGGTATCGATGTGGCGCAATTGGGCGGCATGTATGCCGAACGCATTCGCCTGATCGCCACCGAAGCCGGCGTCGGCGTGGTGAGCCGCGGCACATTGGCTGCGCAAAGTGGCGACCTGCAGATCGACAGCGCAGGGCAGGTGAGCCTGGGAGGCACCACCGTCGCGCGGGATGCTGTGAATGTGCGTGCCACCGGCGCGCTGGATCAGCGTGGCGTGCTTGGCTCGCAACAAGGCGACGTGTCCCTGCGTGCTGCAAGCATGACGCTTGCAGGCGACCTGGTGGCCGCCGGTGCGCTGGATGCGCAAGCCGGTGGTCTGGTGACCCATGTTGGCCGCAGTAGCGCGGGGTCGATCCGTCTGTTCGGCTCGGAATTGAATGCCGATGGCAGCCTGCACGCCACCGGCGCCCTGGACCTGGGCGCCGATGGGCTCTTGCGCAGTGGTGGCGTTGCCTATGGCGGTGCAGGCGCGAATTTGCGGGCGGCACAGATTGCGTTGTCCGGCACCTTGCAGAGTGGCGCGGCGATTGCGCTGAACGCCATTGCCATCGACGCACTCGGCACGCTGGATGCGGCAACGGCGCTGCAGATCAACGGCAATGGCAATGTGCGCCTGGCTGGATTGGCGCAGGCCGGGCAGGGAGCTGATGTGCAGGCGGGTGGGCGCCTGGAACTGCAGGGGCAGCTGATCGCAGCCGATGGGCTTGCGTTGAACGCAGCGTCGATCGACATCGCGCAGCGCGCTGCGGTGTCTGCA
Organism: Xanthomonas phaseoli pv. dieffenbachiae; assembly: GCF_008639345.1. Lineage (NCBI taxonomy): Bacteria > Pseudomonadati > Pseudomonadota > Gammaproteobacteria > Lysobacterales > Lysobacteraceae > Xanthomonas > Xanthomonas phaseoli. Next base: position 1,943,167 of record NZ_CP041380.1, read on the forward strand.
GGCAACGATCTGGATCTGCGTAGCGCCGGTGCCGTCAACAATGCCGGCCGCGATCTGTGGCTGCAGGCTGCCAGTGTCAGCGCGGCGGGTAGCCTGTCTGCGGCACGCGATGCCCAGCTGGCGGTTGCCGGCGAATTGGTCAATCGCGGCACCGTCGTCGCAGGCAATGCATTGAGCGCAGATGCAGCGCAGCTGGAGAGCCGCGGCGATATCGGCAGCCAGGGTGGCGATGCCACCTTACGCAGCCGCGGCAATCTGCGCCTGAGCGGCAATACCGTTGCAGGTGGCGCATTAGCGTTGGATGCTGCAAGCAGTGCCCAGGTGTCGGGGTCCGTAAATGCAGCCAGCGTCAGCCTTCGTAGCGGCGGCGATGCCAACCTCTCCGGCACGCTGCAGAGCACGCGTGGCGCGCTGACGGTTGCCGCGGCAGGTGAGCTTGCAAACGATGCCATCGTGCGTTCGGCAGGTGCGCTCGATCTGCAGGCCAATGGCGCGCTGCGTCAGCGCGGCCAACTGCACAGCGATGGCGCGTTGCAACTGCGTGGCGGCAGCGTCGCCCACAACGGCGTGATCAATGCCGGTGGTGATCTGCGCATCGCTGGCGCTGGGGCGCTGGCGTTGGACGGCACCGTGCAGAGCGCAGGCAATACAACGTTGCAAACGGCCGGCGCGCTGGATAACAGCGCAAAGGTGATTGCTGCCGGTCCATTGCAGGTGGACGCGGCTAGCCTGCGCAACGCGCAAGGCGCGGCATTGTCGTCTGGCGCCGATGCGCAGCTGCGGATTGGCGCCGCACTTGAGAATGCCGGCAGCGTGTACGCTGCCAACGCATTGCAGATCAGTGCGGATTCCTTGACCCAGAACGGAAGCATCAGTTCCGGCAATACGCTTTCCGCGACGGTTGTCGGCATGCTCGACAATACCGGCAGTGTGGTGGCACGCAATGGGATGCAGCTCGATGCTGGCGACTTGCGCAGCAGCGGCCAGCTCGGCAGTGAAGCTGCAGGCGTTGTCTTGGGCAGCCAGGGCAATATCGCATTGCAGGGTGTGGTGGCTGCCGCAACTACGTTGCGGGCTACCGCCGCGGGCGATCTGCAGCAGGCCGGCGCGCTGAAGGCGCAATCGCTGGCGTTGCGTGCGGGTCGCGACCTCATCGCGAGCGGCACGCTGCAATCTGCATCGAATTTGGAACTACAGGCGCAACGTGCATTGACCTTCGCTGCGCAAGGCCAGGCTGGTGGCGACATCAGCATGCGCGCTGCCACGCTGACGACAAGCCAGGATGCGCTCTTGCAGGGCGCCGGCGCGATTGCATTGGATGGCGGCACGATCGATAGCCGCGGCAAGCTCGATGCAGGTGGCGATCTACGCGTACGTAGCCTGGGCGACATGAGCTTGGCGGGTGTTGCGCAGGGCAGCGATGTTGAGCTGACGGCGACCGGGGTGCTGACTAATGCGGCGCAGGCCTTCGCTGGGCGCACCTTGACTGCGCAGGCACAAAGCCTGGAGAACACCGCTGCCGGCGTATTGGCAGGCGGTGGGGATGTGACACTCACCGCGGCAGCACAGTTGAACAACGCCGGCCGCGTGCAGGCAGCCGGCGAACTGCAGATGACGGCGGCAAGCCTCGATCAAGGTGGCAGCGCATCGGCCGGAAAGACCTTGCGTGGCATCGTTGCTGGCACGCTGGACAATCGTGGCAACTTGATCGCCAGAGATGCGTTGCAGATCGATGCAGGCACGTTGCGCAGCAGCGGCCAATTGGGCAGCGAGCTGGCCAGTGTTGCGTTAAGCAGCCAGGGTGCGATGCAGCTGGACGGTGTGGTCGCCGCCGCGACTGCCTTGCAGGTCTCGGCTGGCGGCGATCTGCAGCAAGCTGGTTCACTCAAGGCGCAGTCGGTTACCCTGCACGCCGGGCAAGACCTCACTGCCAATGGCAGCCTGCAATCCGCATCCACGTTGGATCTGCAGGCACAACGCACGCTCGCATTGAACGGTGAGGCATCCAGTGCTACAGATCCACGCTTCATGGCGCAACCATCACCACCGGCACCGCGGCGGTGCTGCAGAGTGGGGCAGCGATCACCTTGGCAGGCGACAGCATCGAGAGCCGTGGTGCGCTCGATGCAGCGAATGATCTGACGCTACGTAGTGCGGGCGATCTGACGTTGGGCGGTGTGGCGCAGGCCGGTCTCGACATTACGCTGGCCGCAACAGGTATCTTGAACAATGGTGCCCGAGTGATCGCCGCGCGCGATCTGAGCGTGCAGGCTTCCAGTGCCACGAATGCGTCTGACGCAACCCTGGGCGCCAAGCGCGATTTGCGTGTCGATGTCGCCGGTGTACTGGACAACCGCGGCAGCCTGCACGGAGAGCGTGGCCTTTCGCTGACCTCCGGGTCGCTGTTGCAGCGCGGTCGTGTCTATAGCGGCGATGCGCTGTCGATTGCTTCCAACGGTGCGTTCGAAAACGTAGGCCAGTTGGTGTCCGGCAAAGATTTGAGCATCACCGCCGGCAGCATTGTCAGCCATGGCCAGCTGGGCTCGGTGACCGGCGCGCTGACACTGACCAGCCAGAACGAAATCGCATTGCAAGGCGTGGTATCTGCCGCGACCACGTTGCAAGCCGCCGCAGGGGGCGATCTTTCACAGGCAGGGACGCTCAGTGCGCAGACTGTCGCGCTACAGGCTGGCGGTGATCTCGTTGCTGGTGGCACCCTGCAATCGGCTTCCACGTTGGATGTGCAAGCACAGCGCACGCTGAGCTTGAGCGGACAGGCGCAGGCCGGGACAGATGCCGTCCTGCACGGCAACAGCATTGCAACTGGTCGCGATGCCGTGCTGAAAAGCGGTGGCGCCATCACTCTGGACGGTGCGGCCATCGACAGCCGCGGCACGCTGGATGCCGGGACGGATCTTGCAGTGCGCAGCACGGGCGATCTTGCCCTTGCGGGTGTTGCGCAGGCCAACCGCGATGTCATGCTCAGCGCGACTGGTGCGCTCGGCAATGCCGGCCAGGTCTTCGCGGGTCGCGACCTCTCGCTACAGGCAGGTCCGATCAACAACGCAGCAGCTGGCGCACTTGCGGCAGTCGGGGGCGTCGCGCTGGCGACAGGTGCACTGCAGAATGCCGGCAGCCTGCAGAGTGGCGGCGATCTGCGTATCACCGCAGCCAGCATGCACCAGAGCGGCACTGCCGTCGCCGCCAAGGCCTTGACCGCCACGGTCACCGGCACATTGGATAACCGCGGCAGTCTCATCGCCAAGGATGCAGTGCTGGCCGAAGCGGGTACGTTGCGTAGCAGCGGCCAGCTCGGCAGCGAAGCGGCGAACGTGACGTTGACCAGCCAGGGCGATATGACCTTGCAGGGCGTGGTCGCCGCAGCCACCACGCTGCACGCCGCCGCTGGCGGCGATCTGCAACAGGCCGGTTCGCTCAAGGCGCAGTCCATCGCGCTGCAGGCCGGGCGCGATCTCACTGCCGCAGGCACGCTGCAATCGGCATCGCAGCTGGATCTGCAGGCACAACGCGGACTCATGTTGAACGGCCAGGCGGTGTCCGCAGCGAACGCAATCCTGCGTGGCGCGCAGATCGCGACCGGGCAAGCGGCAGTGCTGCAAAGTGGCGCCGAAATCAGCCTGGACGGCGCAGCGATCGACAGCCGCGGTGCACTCGATGCCGCCACCGACATCAATCTGCGCAGCACCGGCGAGTTGGCGGTTGCCGGCGTGGTGCAGGCAGACCGCAACGTGGTGCTGAGCGCAACCGGTGCGCTGACCAACGCCGCGCAGGTCGCGGCCGGTGGTGGCCTGACCGCGACTGCTGCCAGTGCGAGTAACACCGCAACTGGCGTACTGCTGGCGCAAGGCGACGCCACCCTGTCCACCGCTGGCCTGCTCGACAACGCCGGCGCCATACGCGCGGGTAATCAACTCTCGCTTGGTGTCGGTTCGCTACGCCAGACCGGTCAGGCCTATGGCCTGCAGCGACTCGGTGTCAGCGCCAGCGGCGCGGTGGATAACCGCGGCGATCTGATCGGCGGCAATGCGTTGCGCGTGGAAGCGGGGCAGCTGAGCAGCAGTGGTCAGCTGGGCAGCGAGCGTGGCGATGTGGCATTGATCAGTCGTGGCAACCTGCAGCTCGATGGCCGCCTGGCATCGGCAGGGGCGTTCACGGCACAGGCCGATGGCGCGCTGATGCAAAGTGGCAATCTAAGCGCAGCCAGCACACTCGACCTGCGTTCCACAGGCGACCTGACGGTTGCCGGCCAGGTTGCGGGTCAACAACTCACACTCGTCAGCGATGCGGTTGTACGCCAGCAAGGCACTGTCAGCGGGACAACGGTCGATGTGCAAGGCGCGCGCATCGAAAACGCCGGTCAAACCACCGCAGCGGGCAATCTCAGCCTTCGCGCAGGCCAGATCGGTATCACCGGTACGGTGGGTGCCGGCATCAACGCAGACGGTAACCTGGGTCGCGGAAGCACGCTCAATCTGGTTGCCGATCGTCAGCTCACCGCCTCCGGCACGCTGCTGGTCGGCGGCAACCTCACTGCGCAGGGCAGTCAGTTGCAGTTGGCTGGCGCCACCACGCGGGCCACCGGCAATGTGGCACTGACCACTGGCGGTAGCCTCGATCATCGTGGCGGCAATCTGCTCGCGGGCGGAACGCTCGCCGTGCAGGCCGGCGGCAATATCGACAACGGGCGTCTCAACAATGTCGGCGGGCAACTGCAGGCGAACCAGTTGAGCATCGATGGCGGAAGCCTGAGTAATGTCGGCGGTGGACTAGTGCAGAGCGGCGCAGGTGTGACCCGCGTAGTGATCGGGGGTGCGCTCGACAACAGCGCCGGCACGCTCGCCAGCAACGGTCAGGATCTGAGCATCACCGCTGCCAGTATTGAAAATGCGCAGGGCCGCATCGAACATGCCGGCACCGGCACCCTGTCGGTGACCAGTCGCGGTGCACTCGGCAACAGCAGTGGACGCATCCTGACGCAGGGTCAGTTGACACTGGGCGCCAGCGGCGCCCTGAACAACCAGAGCGGCGCCATCGCTGCGGCGGGCGACGCAGGCGTGAGCGCAGCCAGCCTCAATAATCTGACCGGATCGGTGTCGGCACGGACATTGAACGTGCAAAACAGCGGCACGGTCGATAACCGTAACGGCCTGCTGCAGGCCAGCGGCGGTGCGCTGACCTTGCGCGCCGACAGTCTCAGCAATGCCGGCGGTACCGTGCAGGCGATTGCCAATGCGGGCGTGGGCGGGGGGCTGCGCGTTGAATTGAACCGCAGTTTGGACAATGGCAATGGCACGATCGGTGCCAGTACCGATGCCGTGATCACTGCAGAAAACATCAGCAGCACTGGCGGCAATCTGCAGGCCGGTCGCGACCTCGGCATCACCGCACGTGGTCAACTGGATAATCATCAGAGCGGCAAGCTCAGCGCCGGCCGTGATCTGAACGTTGCGGTCACCGGCGCGTTGCTCAATAGCGGCGGTCAGCTCGATGCGGGCAATACCTTGACCGCCTCCGCCGGACGGATCGACAACACCCAAGCCAGCATCGTCAACAACGGCAGTGGCCTGACCCGCATCACTACTGGCGGCGCATTGACCAACACCGGCGGCAATTTGGGTGGGCGCGGCAGTGTGGTGATCGATGCGGCCAGCATCGCCAACACTAGCGGCCAGTTGGTCGCAGGCGGCGACCTGATCGCCAATACCAATGCGCTGAACAACCAGGGCGGCAGCGTGTATGCCGGCGCCAACTTCCTATTGCAGCGCGCAGGTGCCACGCTCGATAACCAGAACGGCAAAGTCAAGGCCGAGCAATCGGTTCGCCTTAACCTGCAAAACCTGAGCAATGCCGGTGGCCAGATTGGCGCAGGCAGCGTTACCGGCGGCGCCGGCGATGTGGTCATCGACACGGTTGGCTTCGACGGTGGCGGCAGCATCCTCGCGCAGAACCTGCTGGATCTGACCCTGCGCAGCGACTACACGCACCGCGCCGGCGCCGACCTGGTCAGCAACGGCAATTTCAACCTGCGTGTGGGCGGCAACTTGGTCAACGAGTCCACGCTCAAAGCAGCGCGCACCCTCGATATCATCGCCAGCAGCATCACCAACCGCGGCGGTGCCAATATCGTCTCCAACGATACCCGCCTCAACGGCGGCAACGTCATCGATAACGCCGGCAGCATTTCCGGCAACGGGGCGTTGTCGCTTATTGCCAACAGCGTCTACAACACCGGCAGCATCGTAGGCGGCAATGTCTCGGTGAATACCGGTACGCTGGTCAATGGCGCTGATTTCGGCGGTGCAACCAACAACGCTGCCTATGGCTCCGCATTGCTGGGCTCCACTGGCAACATGAATTTGATCGTGCGCGATCAGTTGCTCAATCGCGACGCACGCATTTTCAGCCTGGGCAATATCGCGATTGGTGGCGCGCAGGATGGTGGTGGCACCTTGGTGTCTCGGACCGGCGTGGTGAATAATCTCTCGGGCAGCATTGAGGCTGATGGAAGCATCTTGATTGCGGCCCAGCAGCTCAATAATCGGCGTCGCGTGATTAACACCACCAGCGTCTCTACCGATCCCGGCAATGACGGTGTGTATTCGGGTGGCGAGCTCATCCAGGGTAAAACGATCCGCAACATCCAGGGAGCCCGCGCCCCCTATCCTTACAAGGGGCTCGCGCCGGGTATCTATCGCAACTATCAGGTCATTCAACAGGAGCAGTTGTCTTCGGCAAGCGCAGAGGGACGCATCGCGGCGGGCGGAAACATCCTGCTGTCGGGGAGCGTGACGAACAATGCCTCCACCATCGCTGCAGCAGGCTTGTTCGCTGCCAACCAGCGCGGGCTTGGCGGACTCTCGGACGGGATATCGTAGGGGGCGAGCAGCTGCTTAACCAGGCGCTGGCGTTGAATCAGACGGTTCGACAAAGCGATGTGGAACATATCGTCACCGCGATTACCAACGACTGCATGCAGCCGGTTGGGCAGAAGCTGGTCTGCTATTACGAAGAAGAAGACCAGAGGCTGAGTTCCTCAACGACCAACAGCAGCTATATCGCCCTGGGCGCCAGCATGACGGGCAGCCAAGGCGTCAGCATCAACGGCGCCAATATCAGCAATGGCGCTGTCGGTAGCGATGGTCGCGCCGTCAGTGGCGCTGCGCTGCGTGGCGTAGGCGCCCAGGTTGGCTTGAATGGTCGCACCGCGCAGAGCGCCGGTGGAGTGGGCGGCCAGGCAGTGGTGGGCCGCGCCAACGGCGGCGCGAGCAGCATCCAAGTTGCGACCGGCACCAGTGGCAGCACAGGCACGCACGTCGGTGCCAACACGCAGGACGCCACGCTCGCTACATCGGGCGGCATCGTCAAGATGTCGGTTGCGCCGGTGATGTCCAACGACAGCGGCCTGGTGCGTAGCAGCGTCGATCAGACGAATGTGCAGACCACCGCCGCCGGCACCGGTGTCGCAGCGGGTGGAAACGAAACCCGCACGCGCATCGATCCCGCCACCATTCCCGTGACCAACATCGTTGGTAGCGGGCAGACCTCGCTGACGCAGATCGATTTGCCCATCGGCGGCCTGTATCGCCTCTCCAGTGGCGCGGCCACCGACCGCACGGCGATGGGCCGCGCAGCAATCGGCCTGGGCGGCATCAACGCCTGGCGCAGCAACGGCCCGGGCCGTCGCTACCTGATCGAGACCGATCCGCGCTTCGTCAACTACGACAATTTCATCAGCAGCGACTTCCTGCTGGACAAGCTGGGCGTGGACCCGGAGTGGACCCAGACCCGCTTGGGCGACGGCTTCTACGAGCAGCGCCTGGTGCTGGACCAGATCACCCAGCTCACCGGCCGCCGCTACCTGGGCAACTACGCCGATGGCGTGGCGCAATACCGCGCTTTGCTCGAATCCGGCGTGGCCGCGGCAGGCCAGCTGCAATTGAGCATGGGCGTGGGCCTCACCGCCGCGCAGGCGGCTGCGCTGACACAAGACATCGTGTGGATGGTGGAGCAGGAGTACCAGGGCCAGAAGGTGCTGGTGCCGGTGGTCTACTTGGCCTCCAACTCGCTGCAGTTGCGCGGCAATGGCGCCTTGATCGCCGGCGGCAACGTCGAGCTCAATGCCACCAATACCATGAGCAACCAGGGCGTGATTGCCGGCGCCGATGTCAGCATCACCGCCGGCAACCTGCTCAACCAGGGCCGCATCAGCGGCACTGGCACCGTGGCATTGGAAGCGCGCAACGACCTGCTTAACCAGGGCCAGATCCAGGGTCGCGATGTCGCACTGGTGGCCGGCAACAACCTGGTCAGCGAAGCGTCCAAGGCCATCAATGGCGTCGGCATCCTGTCGGGCATCACCGCCAGCAACACACTGCAACTCACGGCCGGTAACGACATGACCTTGACCGGCACCCGCGTGCAGGCGGGCGGCAGTGCGGCGTTGATCGCAGGCAATAACCTCAGCCTCACGCCCAGCGCCTTGCGCGACGACAACGGCCTGCTGCGTGGCGGCGACGCGGTGTCGGTGACCACGGGCAAGGACCTGATCGTCTCAGCAGGCAACGACCTGCAACTGCATGGCGTCAGCATCAACGCGGGCGGCAGCGCCGCCTTGCAGGCAGGCAACAATCTCTCGCTGACCCCGACCACCGGTCTGGACGGCAAGGTCGCCACGCGCACCAGCATCAGCACCGGCGACAGCCTGCAGCTGACCGCCGGCAACGACCTGACCATCCGCCAGGCCAAGGTCAAGGCAGGCGGCGACCTGATCGCTGCAGCCGGCAACAACCTCAATGTCGAGTCGGTCCTCAACGCAACCGAGACCGACAGCTACCAAAGCCGCAACGGCAAGACCCGCGTCACCACCACGACCACCACGCAAACCATCGACCAACAGGCGCTGACTGCCGGCGGCAACCTGATCCTCAGCGCCGGCAACGACGTCAATCTGGTCGCCGCCAAGCTCGATGCAGGCAAGGGCTTGGGGATCAGTGCCGGCAACGACATCAACGCCAGCACGCTGACCACGGTGGACACCAGTGATGTCCTGGAAACGCGCAAGCGCTTCAAGCAAACCACCAGCACCCGCGACGAAACCGTCCACGGCACAGAGTTCACCGCCGCCGGCAACCTCGCTATGCAGGCTGGCAACGACATCACCCTGACCGCTGCCACGGCCGCCACCAAGGACGGCGGCATCACCCTGGCCGCCGGCAACGACGTCAACCTGCTCGCCGCGAGCGAGCAGCACGATGCCGTGCAGGACATGACCAAGAAGAAGAAGGGCACGTTCTCCAGCAAGACCACGACGACGCATGACGGGTGGCACGACAACGTGGCGGTCACCACCACGCTCAGTGGCGACACGGTGCAGATTGCGGCGGGCAATGACTTGCTGTCGCAGGGCGCACAGGTCGCCAGTACCGGCGATGTGGTGTTGGCCGCCGGCAACAACCTCACGTTGGACACGGTGCAGAACACCCGCAGCGAAGAGCATGAGAAGACCGTCAAGAAGTCTGGTCTCTACGGCGGAGGTGGCTTCAGCGTCGCCTTGGGCGTGACCAAGAAAACCGATGGTCTGGACGTTACCGAGGTCACCAACACCGGCAGCCTGGTCGGTAGCACCGACGGCTCGGTGACGATGACCGCCGGCAACAAGGTCGCCATCACCGGTAGCGATGTGCTGAGTGCCACCAGCACCACCATCGTGGGTAAGGAAGTCACGATTGCCGCGGCGGAAAACACCGTAGATACGGTGCAGACCTCCAAGCAGCAGAGTGCAGGCATTACCTTGGGATTGACCGGTGGGGCTGTAGACGCCGCGCAGGCAATCTACGGCGCAGTCAAGCGTGGCTCGGAGGTCGAAGACGATCGCCTGAAGGCGCTTTACGCCGCCAAGGCGGGCTATGCGGTCAGCGATACCGTGGGGCTGGTCAACAATGGCCTGAAGGGCTACGACGGCCAAGCGGTTGTAGGAAACACGACCAAGGCAGGTACTGCTGCAGCGGATGGCGCGCAAGGTGCAGCCAATGTGGCGGGCGTGAGCTTGCGCCTGGGCATCGGTGCCAGCAGTTCGTCAAGCAAGACGACCACGCACGAGGAGACCACCGGCGGTAGCCGCATCCTCAGCAACGGCGATATCACCATCGCCGCGACCGGCGGTGACCTCAACGTCATCGGCAGCAAGATCGTTGGTGAAAACGTGGCCCTGGCCGCTGCAAACAATCTCAACCTGCTGAGCAACAAGGAAACCAACACCACTAAATCGGAGAACAAGAACGCCGGTGGAGAGATCGGCATCAGTGTTGGTGCAGTCACCGGCTATTACCTGTCGGTGTCAGCAGGCAAAGGCAGTGCCAAGGGCAACAGCGAGCTACGCACGGAAAGCGTGGTCACGGCCAACGATACGTTGACCTTGGTGAGTGGCAACGACACCACGATCCAGGGCGCACAAGCCATCGGCAACAAGGTACTGGCCAATGTTGGCGGTGATCTGCTGATCAAGAGCGAGCAGGACACCAACGAGTACAAGAGCAAGCAGCAGCAGGCCAGCCTGACTCTAGCAACTGGATCGGGCAGCGGCGGCAGTTACAGCCAGCAGAAGGTCAACAGCAGCTACACCAGTGTGACCGAGCAAAGTGGCATCCAGGCCGGCCATGGTGGCTTCGACATCGCGGTAGGCGGCAATACCAAGTTGGTCGGTGGCGCAATTGCCAGTACAGCTGATGCCAGCCTCAATCGGCTGTCTACCGACAGCCTGACGGTCGAGGACCTGCAGAACAAGGCCGAATACAAGACCAGCGGCGTCTCAGTGGCTGGCGGCACGGGCAGCAGCATGGCGAGCGTGGCCATCGGTACCGGACTGAGCATGCTGGGCAACGCCAGCGACAGCTCGAGCAGCACGACCAAAAGCGACATCGCTTCCGGCTCGATCCAGATCCGCAGTGGCGATGTGTCAGCGCTCGCTGGTCTGGATCGCAGCGCGACAGAGTTGCAGCAGTCGGGCCTGAAGGAGATCTTCGATCAGAAGAAGATCGAAGATCAGAAGGAACTGATGGCGCTGGCTGGGGCGGTCGGATTCCGTGCAGCCGGTGATATCGCCAGCAGCATGCAGCAGCGGGCGCTCAGGGAATACGCGGCGGCGTCCAGCAACAAAGATCAGAAAGGAATGGCTGACGCACAGGCCAAGATGGACAGCTGGGGCGACGGGGGCCTAAACAAGACACTGCTCCACGGTCTTACCGGCGCGGCTGTGGCTGTGCTGGGCGGAGGCGATGTGGCAGGAGGCGTGCTCGCTGCCGCAGGTGCGGAGAGAGCAAAGCTGGCGATGGCCGAGTACCTCAGGGATAAAGAAATCCCGAAAGATAGCGAAACCTACCGAGCCCTCATGGAACTCGGAAGCGCGGCGATCGGTGGAGCGCTGGGTGGCGTTGCAGGAGCCAACACCGCGTTGGCCGGCGATCAGTTCAACCGGCAGCTGCACCCAGACGAAGTGAAGTGGATCAAGGACAATGCCGCGGGATTCGCCTATCAGCAGGGCATCTCTGAAGAGAGTGCCAAGCAGATCCTGCTCATCGAAGCAGCGTCGTACGTAGATGCGACGATTCAGTCGGCACTGAAGGATGTGCCGATGAATGCAGCGGCCGTCGAATTCCTCAGGACGAACAACAACGAATACGACGGCGTAAAAGCCTTCGATACGAGCGATCGAGACAACTTCCACCTCTATGGCAACAAATTGGCAGGAACCCCTGAGAACTTCAGGGACGTCTTCAATGCACTCGGCGCTGCAGGCCTGAAAAAGGACGAGTTGCAGTTGATGTACCAGCCGGAGCTGTTGACTTATGCCGGGAAGGGTATTGGCAGAGACAGCCGCCTAACCGTCGCTGTTCCAGCCACGGGAGCCGCGATCGGCGTCGCCGCGGTAGGTGGCGGGGCGTGCGCATTAAATATTGTTGCTTGTGGCCGACTAGTAGTCGGCGCGCTTGACGCGATTGCAACCGAGGCAACTGGCGGTCACAGCCTGCTCGTATCGAGTGCTTGGACCGGAGCAATTGTTGCAAAGAAGTTTGATGACCTAGTGAAATCTGCTGAGGAGACCACAGAACAGGTTGCCGTTGCTATTAGGCGGGCAACATCCCAAAAAGCAAGTTCTGCTGGTACTACTCCGGTCCATGGTGGGGCGGTTGACGGCGAGGCTGGCGGATTTTCTAGATATGATGAATTCAGGAAATCTGGTGAAGAAGTTAAACCAGATGGAAATTGGAACTGGCCTAGTAACCTTGGCTTTGCTGAATCGCACGTTGATGATGTACTACCAGTCGGTACCAAGCTGGATCGATATGGAAGCCCGGATGGCGCTTTTTTGTCTCCATTTGGGACGCCCTACGAGCAAAGGGCATTGGCGCCGGGATCAATGGGTAATGGTTATCATGAGTATGAAGTTATAAAGCCGCTTCCAGTAATTAAGGGTGAAATTGCTCCCGCATTCGGACAGCCCGGTGGCGGTACACAAATCTTGCCTAGATTTAAAGATCGCGTTAATGTTGATTGGTTGCGGCTTAACGGATTTCTCAAAGAGGTGAATAAAAGTGAATGACAGGATAGGTGAGATTCAACGGGATGCAATCTCTTTAGGTGCCATGATTAACGTCCCCCAGAATTTTCTGGTGATAAATACCAGGCCTTCTAGTGATGGCGTTCCATTTTTGACATATAAGGATAATGTTTTCGTTTATTCCTCTATTGAGAGGGATTATGAAATTTTTAAGAAAATTACTTCTTCAGTGGATGATGTTCTTTACTGGATATTAAGTCGTGCAGTTTCTAAGATGGTTCTTGATTCGAATTATTCTGAGTTTGTAAATTCTGTAAAATCAGAAGAGGAAATGTTTGCGCGCAAGGTGGATTTGATGAAACGCTTAAATCCGGCTTGGGGGCCGCGGACTGCGCGTGAATATCATTCCGGGATGGGGTATTGACTATTCCTGATCCTGATTAGCACTGTCTCTCAGCCATGAAAATTGCTCGCCATGCGCAGAGCCGGCTCTGACAGGACTTGCAACGCATCGTCGCCGTGGCGAGTCGTGGCAGCATCTCGGGCAGGCGGAATCTGCGATTGAATCGGCAGGCCGCTTCGGCCAGATCACGTCTTGTATATTTGTTTTGTGCGATGGCGTGATAGACGCCGCTGATTGCGCGTTTGAGGTTGCCAGCACCACGCTGACCCAGTGGGCAACAGCAGCTTCTGTCGTAGCACGCTCGAACATTGAAAAAACGGGGTCAGGTGTAATTAATAGGTCAATCTGACCCTGCAGTTTCCAGGTTGCCTCAATAGCCGCGCGGACAGCATCCGTGTTGCAACCGGCACTGCCGGTAACGCAGGCACTCAGGTTGGACCTCATACGCAGGACGCCACACTCGCCACGTCGGTTGGCATCGTTCAAGATTTCGGTCGCACCGGTGATGTCCAACAATAGTGGGTTGGTGCGCAACACCGTCGATCAGACAAATGTGCAACCCACCGCAGCTGGCGATGTTCCACCAAGTTCGAGTAGCACATCAGTTTGGAGTCCACTTCCCTACCCCGAGGAGATTGAATATGGCGGCGCAACGCCATACGGTACTAGCTGAGCGCGAGCTCGCTTGTTTGCGTAGTCCCGGCTTGCACAGATGCTTTGGCAAGCTAGAGAGCATTGATAACTCGCCACAAATCTCATGACGCACCGTCTTTCAAAAAAATCGCAATGGTTCGGCCTTATCGGCTGGCTGGCGCTGTGCTACGCAATCGCCGGGCTGGGCGCGGCGGCATCGATCCAGGCGGCCAGTTTTTACGCGGAGTTACAGCGTCCTGTCTGGGCACCACCGGGGTGGTTGTTCGGGCCGGTGTGGACGGTGCTGTACGGAATGATGGCGGTGTCAGTCTGGTTGGTGTGGCGCCGTGGCGGCTGGACTAAGGCGCGGTTGGCATTGACTCTGTTCGTGGTGCAGCTGGCGCTCAACGGGCTGTGGAGCTGGTTGTTCTTCGCATGGCACATGGGAGCCTGGGCGTTTGCCGACATCGTGGCGCTGTGGCTGGTGCTGGCGGCCACGACCGCGGCGTTCGCGAAGAGGCAAGCGCTGGCGGCATGGTTGCTGGTGCCGTATCTGGCATGGGTAAGCTTTGCGACGGCGCTTAATTTCTCGGTCTGGCAACTCAATCCTCAGGTGCTCGGCTGATCCTGTGGTGTGACACAGGCAGTTGGTTGGATCTGCCTAGTTTGCTGGCTTGGAACACAGGACGACGCTCATCACGAGTGGTGCGACGAAAATCCGTTTTGGGACGCAATAGGTCGGCAGCGCCAAAGGGGCAGGTTGTTCAAGGGGCATGACGGCCTCCGAGCCGCCTCGGATGTCCGTGCTGACCAGACAGGTGCACACGCGTGGATGGGCGCCAACCGTGGGTGGGCACCAACGATGCGAGCTGAAGCTTTCCCCCTGGGCGGCGCTGACAGGTGTGCCAAAGCTGCGCACGGCGATCCGTCAAGGTCGCCGTAACAGTTTCCATGGCAATCAATTACTTGCGAGCGCGGCGGCTAAATCCCTGAGCGGCAAGGTTTTCTGTTCCGTGCGCCCAACGCATGCGCCTGCCCATTCACGCAATGCTTGACAGGTCTCGGCCAGGTGATGTCTTTTGCATGCATGGGTAACGCCTCCGCCACCGTTTCGCCTTCCTGCCGGCCGCTGTTGCGGGCCGGTGCGGGCGTGGCCGGCATTACCACCATCATTACTACCGCCACCATTCGCCCGGTGCGGCCCGTCGTCTTCGCGTAACTTCCGAAAACAACGGCCCCGCACCCGGATCAGGATGCGGGGGTTTCCCTCTCTCATCCGATACGGACGGGGCCTCCCCCAACGAGGTCTGTCGATGTCATCGCCCGCTGTTTCGTTTGAACCCGCTGCTGTCCTTGCGTCCTCTGCGCGCACTGTCGTGCACAAATTCGGCGGCACCTCGGTGGCCGATGCCGACCGGTATCGGCATGTGGCGCAGTTGCTGCTTGCCCGCGACGAGGCGGTGCAGGTCACCGTGGTCTCGGCAATGAAAGGCGTCACCGATGCCTTGATCGAACTGGCCGAACTGGCGGCGAAAAATCCTTCCGAATGGCGCGAGCGCTGGCACGAAACCCGCGCGCGCCATCGCGGTGCGGCGGTGGCCTTGCTCGGTGAGCATTCCGGGCCGACGGTGGAGTGGCTGGACGAACGTTTCGAACACCTGTCGCAGATCCTTGGTGCACTGGCGGTGATCGGCGAATTGCCGCGCGAGGTGCTCGACCGCGTGCAGGGCCTGGGCGAGGTGTATTCGGCGCAGTTGCTGGGCGATCACTTTCGCGCCATCGGCGAAGACTGCGCGGTGCTGGACGCGCGCGATGTGCTGGTGGTCAATCGCGGCGAACTCGGTGTGGATGTGGATTGGGAGGCGAGTGCGCAGCGCCTGGCAACCTGGCGGCAGGCGCATCCGCAAACGCGTGTGGTGGTCACCGGCTTCGTGGCGCGCGACCGCGCCGACCGCATCACCACGCTTGGGCGCAATGGCAGCGACTATTCCGGTGCGATCTTCGCGGCGCTATTCAATGCGGACGAGCTGCATATCTGGACCGATGTTGATGGTGTGCTGTCGGCCGACCCGCGCGTGGTGCCAGAAGCGGTGCAACTGGAAACGCTGAGCTACGATGAGGCCTGCGAGCTGGCGTATTTTGGCGCCAAGGTGGTGCATCCGCAAACGATGTCGCCGGCGATCGAACGCGGCTTGCCGATCATCATCCGCAATACCTTCCAGCCCGAACACCCGGGCACGCGCATCACCGCCAGCAGCGCGGTGAGCGGGCCGATCAAGGGGCTGACGCTCAGTCCGGATCTTGCCGTCCTCAACTTGGAAGGCACCGGCCTGATCGGCGTGCCGGGTACGGCCGAGCGCGTGTTTGCGGCGCTGCGCACCGCGCAGGTGTCGGTGGTGATGATCTCGCAAGGGTCGTCGGAACATTCGATCTGCTGCGTGGTCAAGCAGCACGAGTCCGAGCGTGCGCGCAATGCGTTGTTGCAGGCGTTCGCGCATGAACTCACGGTCGGCCAGGTGCAGCGCGTGCAACTGACCACCGGCATCAGCGTGCTGGCGGCGGTGGGCGATGGCATGGCCGGGCAGCCGGGCGTGGCTGCGCGCTTGTTCGAATCGCTGGGGCGAGCCCAGGTCAATATCCTGGCAATTGCGCAGGGCTCTTCCGAACGCAATATCTCGGTGGCCATCGATGCAGCGCATGCGACCAAGGCGTTGCGCGCGGCGCATGCCGGTTTCTGGTTGTCGCCGCAAACCTTTTCGGTGGGCGTGATCGGGCCGGGCAATGTGGGTGCGGCGTTGCTGGATCAACTGCGCATCGCGCAACCGCAGTTGCTGGGCAAGGCCAATCTGGATCTGCGCCTGCGTGCGGTGGTCTCGCGCGGTCGCATGCTGCTGGACGAGCGTGGCCTGGTCGGCGATTGGCGCGATGCATTTGCATCGGCGTCCGCGCCCACCGATCTGGAGCGCTTCACCACGCATCTGCTGTCTGCGCACCTGCCGCATGCGGTGATCATCGATTGCAGTGGCAGCGCTGAAGTGGCCGACCGTTATGCGGGTTGGCTGGCCGCTGGCATCCATGTGGTGACGCCGAACAAGCAGGCAGGGTCCGGCCCGCTGGCGCGTTATGAGGCGATCCGCGCAGCGGCCGATGCCAGCGGTGCGCGCTTCCGTTATGAAGCCACCGTGGGCGCCGGTTTGCCGGTGATCACTACGCTGCGCGACCTGGTCGATACCGGCGATACGGTGACATCGATCGAAGGGATCTTCTCCGGCACGCTCGCCTGGCTGTTCAATAAATACGACGGCAGCGTGCCGTTCGCCGAACTGGTGACGCAGGCGCGTGGCATGGGCTATACCGAACCGGACCCGCGCGACGATCTGTCCGGTGTGGACGTGGCGCGCAAGTTGGTGATCCTGGCGCGCGAAGCGGGGCGCGCGATCAGCCTGGAAGACGTGCAGGTTGAAAGCCTGGTGCCGGAAGCGCTGCGCCAGGCCAGCGTGGACGATTTCATGGCGCGGCTTTCCGAAGTGGATGCGGTGTTCGCGCAGCGTCTGGCCGACGCGCGTGCGCGCGGCAACGTGCTGCGCTATGTGGCGCAGCTGCCGCCGGACCGTGCGCCCAGCGTGGGCCTGGTGGAATTGCCCGCAGATCACGCCTTCGCCAATCTGCGCCTCACCGACAACGTGGTGCAGTTCACCACGCGTCGCTACTGCGAGAATCCGTTGGTGGTGCAGGGCCCGGGCGCGGGGCCGGAAGTGACCGCGGCAGGCGTGTTCGCCGATCTGCTGCGCGTGGCGGCGGGCGAGGGCGCGCGACTATGAGCCATACAGGCGTGTCCTCGCTGCGCGAGGCGCGAGCGTTCGCTCCGGCCTCGGTGGCCAACGTGGCGGTCGGGTTCGATCTGCTCGGTTATGCGCTGGAAGGAATCGGCGATACGGTGGCCGTGCGCCGTATCGATGCGCCGCACGTGCGCATCGCCGCGATCCGTGGGACCGCCGTCGCGCTCCCGCTGGAGGCCGAACGCAATACCGCTGGCGCGGCATTGATTGCGCTGCGCACTTCATTGGCGTTGCCGTTCGGCTTCGAGTTGGAGATCGACAAGGGGATTGCGCTCAGTTCCGGCATGGGCGGGTCTGCGGCATCGTGCGTGGCGGCGCTGGTGGCGGCCAATGCGCTGTTGGATGTCCCGCTGTCGCGCGATCAGCTCTATCTGCATGCGCTCGATGGCGAGGCGGTGGCCAGCGGCAGCCGGCATGGCGACAACCTTGGTCCGATGTTGCTGGGCGGTCTGGTGCTGTCCACGTTGGAGCGCATGGTGCCGGTGCCGGTACCCTCGGCGTGGCATAGCCTGGTGGTGCATCCGGATGCGGTGCTGGAAACGCGCCGTGCGCGTGCTGCTCTGGCTGGCGACTATCGTCTCGATGAATTCGTCGCGCAGAGCGGCAATCTTGCCCTGGTGTTGGCGGGCTGCCACGCCGGCGACGAATCGCTGGTGCGCGCAGGCTTGCGCGATGTGCTGATCGAGCCGCGGCGTGCGCCGTTGATCTGCGGCTTCGACGCAGCCAAAGCCGCCGCGTTGGCTGCGGGAGCGATGGGTGCGGGCATTTCCGGAGCTGGCCCCAGTGTGTTTGCCTGGTTCGCCACGCGCGCGGCAGCCGAGGCAGCCGCAGTGCCTGTACAGGCGGCGTTCGCCAATGCCGGCTTCGGCAGCCAGAGTTGGGTGTCTGCGCTGAACTGCCCGGGCGCCAGGCTGCTGTAGCGCGCGCCGGACCAGTCGGGGGCGCACCGCGTTTGCGGCGTGTGGTTCCGGCAATGCCGTCCGCACGGCAACGTGATCGAGCGCGCGTTCTGCACGCAAGGGACCTGAGTTGACCAGTGCATGCAGACCCTACGCTGGCGCCGTTGCATGCGTGCGGCAGCTGCGCATGCCGATGATCTGTGACCCGGACATCGCTTTGAATTGCGAGTCCACTGCACTGTGCGCACAGACATTTGCGCGCTTCGTTTCCACATAGCAGCGTTCGTTTCTACCTTCTGGCATTTTGCGGTCGCCGCTAGCATCCATGCCCATGGGCATTGCGATCGATCGGCAGGCAAAGCTGTGTCACCTGCGGCGGACAGGGGCTTACATCCCGACGCAGGGCGACATCATGACGTGCGCGCCTTGAGATGCCATGTGGAGTGTTCGGTGTCCCGACCGCCCGGTCGAGACGGTAAATCCGCTTCTGACCTGACGAGTGAATTGTTCATGGCTCGATTGGACTGGCCGAGCGTGCTCGGCCCAGTGGTGGTTGCGACCGGTTTGTGCTTCGTGGCGACATCGGCGTTTGCTTCCTGCGCGGATCTGCTGAAATTGTCGGTGCCGTCGACGACGATCAGCACGGCCGACGATGTGCCTGCAGGCGATTTCACCGCGCCCGATGGCACCGTTGTCAAAGGATTGCCGGCGTTCTGCCGCGTGGTCGGCGTTGCGCGGCCAAACAGCGATTCGGAGATCGGTTTCGAAGTCTGGATCCCTTCTTCCGGCTGGAACGTGAAATATCTCCAGGTCGGTACGGTGGTGTTTGCCGGCACGATCCAATACAACTCGCTAGGTTTCGCCTTGCGCCGTGGCTACGCCACCACCACCACCGATGGTGGTCATCGTGCGACGGTCGGCGATGCAAGTTTCGCGCTCAACCACCCCCAGAAAATCATCGATTGGGGATACCGGGCGCTGATCAAGACGGTCGTCGACAGCAAGCAAATCGTGACTGCGTATACGCAGAGCGCACCGCGCTATTCCTACTTTTTTGGCTCCTTCAACGGTGGCCGCGATGCGCTGATGGCCGTGCAGCGCTACCCGAATGCGTTCGATGGCGTGATTGCCGATGCGCCTTCCGCCGACTGGACCCACAACGCATTTTCCTGGCTGTGGTCCGAAGATGCCGAGTTCGGCAATCCGGCGGCCACCATCACGATGGCCAAGCTGCCGGCGATCCAGGCCGCGGCACTTGCCCAATGCGATGCCAAGGATCTGACCGCAGACGGGGTGGTCAACGATCCGCGTCTGTGCCGCTTCGATCCCAGCGTGCTGCTGTGCGCTGCCGCCGAAACCGACAGTTGCCTGACTGCAGACCAGATCATGGCACTGGACTCGATTCTGAGCGGTCCGGTCAATCCGCGGACCGGACAGCGC
Source organism: Xanthomonas phaseoli pv. dieffenbachiae (assembly GCF_008639345.1). NCBI lineage: Bacteria > Pseudomonadati > Pseudomonadota > Gammaproteobacteria > Lysobacterales > Lysobacteraceae > Xanthomonas > Xanthomonas phaseoli. The sequence continues at coordinate 1,962,958 of NZ_CP041380.1, forward strand.
ATTTACTATGGGTTCGAGCCGTTCGCCGTCGCCTTGCCGACCTTCTGGGACCGCTGGGTCACCGGCAACGCCACGATACCGGGCGGTGGGCATGCGCTGCTGGCAAATCAGTTCTTCGCCAACATGGTGTTCAACACCGCTAGCGCCTCGTTCGACCATACCAAGGTCAACTTCGACAGCGATGTCGCCCTCACCAACCGTACCTCCATCGCCGGTCAGCGGCTGGCCCACGTAATCAACGCAACGTCGCCGGATCTGAGCCGGTTCCGTGCGCGCAACGGCAAGCTTCTGCTGTATATCGGCTGGGAAGATCCCGTGGTGCCGCCGCGCGGAATGATCGCCTATTACGAATCGGTCGTTGCAAAGCTGCGTGCTGGCAGCACATCTGCAATCAGCGACGACCAAGCATTGCAGCAGACGCAGCAGTTCTTCCGCCTGTTCATGGTGCCCGGAATGGGCCATTTCACCGGTGGCCCGGGCGCGACAGCGTTTGGCGCGCTGTATGGCGCACCCGGGTTGGCGGTCGATAGCCAGCACGATGTGTTGTCGGCGATGGAAGCCTGGGTCGAGCAGGGCGTCGCGCCCGATCGCATCATCGCCGCCAAATACGTCAACGACGACCAAACCCAAGGCGTGTTGCGTACGCGCCCGCTGTGCAGCTATCCGCAATCGGCGCAGTGGACTGGCCAGGGCGATTCCAACCAGGAGCAGAACTTCGTGTGTCTCGATGGTCCCCGTGGCGCGTATCCCGACAGCGCAGAGGCTGGACAGTCGCGCTGAGCAGACCGATCTGTTCGTCGCTTCCATGGCGCGCGCATGGTCGAGCATGCGCGTAGTCGAGCACGTCGATCAGACGTGCAGGCAGAAGATCTGCACTGGTTAGGCTGCGCATTGCGCCTGCGCTGGCGTCCCCACTCCTGCTGTCTTGCAGGCGTCGAGCTGCCGCACTGCAGCGGTAGCTCGCGCTGGTTGTGTGGCTGCACAGGCGGATCAGGCGCGCAGGAAGTTCAGAAGGGCCTGGCCGCAGCGGATCGTTCGCTCACTGGCGCCAGATGCCGATGCGCGTCTCATCGCGAAGCGATGCGTCGCAAGTACGGCGCGTATGCGCTCGTCATCTGGTAACGTTTGGGGTCGAACGCGCGCGGATGGCGCCGCTGCGAAGATGCGCGTGGCGGCAGACGGAACCCGATGGCGGGCGTCGGTCGATCGGGCACGCGGCGCATGCCGGACCGGCTGCTGCGCTTGCTGAGTCGAGCCGTGCCAGCCCTTAGAGAAGATGAGTCAGAACAAGTGATGTGTGGATCGAGTCATTGTCGTCCTGGATCGACGACGCACCGAGCACAGTGGCGTCGTCCGGGCTGTACGGGTCGCCTCGTCGTGCATGCGATTCCCGCGTGATGCCATCCGGTCGCTGCGCGTCGGGCGTTGTTGCTCGACAGTACACTGCCGCGGCACGGCGCCTGCGACGTGGTGTGGGCGCAGGGCTGTGCGATGCCCGGCATGTTGCACTGCACGCGCCGCGCGGCTCAGCCAACCATGACCTCGCTGATCTGCATCACCGGGGTCAGGTCGGTGTAGTTGGCGATGTCGCCCAGAATCTCGCCTGCATGCGGGCCGAAGCTGGCATTGAAGCTCTCCACCGAGTCGCAAAAGATGTGGCACATCCCGACGAATGCCGGTGGGCTGCCGGCGTCGCCGCCGCTGATGCCCTTGTCCACGGTGTATTTCAAACAGGCCGCGCCCATGCGCGCGCTCACCAGCGGCATGTGCTGGTCGCGGTAGTAGGCGTGATCGAAGCGGGCGCCGTCGCGGTACGGGTACATCACACTGACCTTGATCATCTGCCGACTCCACGGAAAGGTGCGCGCAGCATAGCCCCGTGCCATCGACCGTGCGCAACCCTCCGGCCGAACGCCGGCGCAACGCAATGCCCGGCTACGTCACACGTGGCACCCCTTGTCATGGGCAACGCCCAGTCTTCGCTTTATCTGGAGTCATGCTGATGTTTATCTCCACCCGTGGCGGTGCCCCCGCCGCAAGCCTGAGCCAGGCCATTGCCGCCGGGCTGGCGCCCGATGGCGGCCTCTACGTGCCGCAGACCTTGCCACCTGCCCGTACGCTGGTTGCGGACGCCGGCCTGGCCGACACTGCCACTGCGCTGTTGCAGCCATTCTTCGAGGGCGACGCACTGGCGGCAGAACTGCCTGCCATCTGTGCCGAAGCCTTCGATTTCCCGGCGCCGTTGGTGGCGCTGGGGACGCCTGGCGATTACGCACTGGAGCTGTTTCACGGCCCCACGGCCGCGTTCAAGGATTTCGGTGCGCGCTTCCTGGCCGCCTGCCTGACCCGCCTGCGCCGGGCCGAAGACCGCCCGCTCACCATCCTGGTCGCCACCTCCGGCGACACCGGTGCGGCGGTGGCCGCCGCCTTCCATCGCCGGCCCTGCCTGCGCGTAGTGGTGCTGTATCCGGACGGCCGCGTCTCGCCACGGCAGGCGCATCAATTGGGGTGTTTCGGCGACAACATCCAGGCCCTGCGCGTGGCCGGCTCGTTCGACGACTGCCAGGCCATGGTCAAGCAGGCATTGAACGATGCCGCGTTGCAGACGCAGGTGCCGCTGAGTTCGGCAAACAGCATCAGCCTGGGCCGGTTGCTGCCGCAGATGAGTTACTACGCGCATGCCGCCCTGCAGCACCATGCAGCGTCGGGCACCGTGCTCAATCTGGTCGTGCCCACCGGCAACCTGGGCAACGCGCTGGCGGCGATCATCGCGCGCGCGCTCGGGGTGCCATTGGGCCGCATCGCGCTGGCGTCCAACGCCAATCACGTGTTGCCGGACTATTTCGCGGGCGATGCCTACGCACCGCAGCCCAGCGTGGCCACGCTGGCCAATGCGATGGACGTGGGTGCGCCGAGCAATTTCGAGCGGCTGCGTTGGCTCTACAAGGGCGACGATGCCGCCCTGCGCGAGGAATTCCGGGCCTTGTCGGTGGACGATGCGACGATTCGCAACACCGTGCAGCAGCGCTTCGCGCGCTACGGCGAGGTGCATTGCCCGCATACCGCCACCGCGGTGCATGTGCTCGAACAACTGCGTGCCGAAGGCGCGGAGGGCGGCGTTGGCGACTGGGCGGTAGCGGCCACCGCGCACCCGGCCAAGTTCGAGGGCGTGGTGGAGCCGTTGATCGGCCGTGCGGTGGAGGTTCCACCGGCGCTGGCGGCGCTGCTGCAGCGCCCAGCGCATGCCGAAGCACTCGCGCCGGACTATGCAGCCCTTCGGCAGCGCTTGCTTGCCGATGCCGTCTGACCCAACGCGTTCAGCCAGCGGGGTTGGAAAGCGGGCTGTATGCGGCTATTTCTAGACGGGTGCGGCCCCGTTGTGGCGCCGCGTCCGCTGTGGGTTGTTGCATGTCTGATCGAATGATCGCCGTTGTCGCTGTCTTGTGCGGGTGGGCAGCGGCAGGTGCGGCCAGCGCGGCCGATGCATTGGCTGCATCGCCGGTGCCGCCGCTGGGTGCCCCGCGTGTGGGCCTGGTCGAGGCGCTGGCGCGCCAGGCGCCATCGCTGGACCGCCAGGTGCTGGCGCTGGCCACCGAGGCGCTGCAATGCGCCCGCCAGCGCCAGCAGGTGGGTGCCGAACGGGTGCTCAGCGTCATCGACTACAGCCGCCCCTCGACCGAGCGTCGGCTCTGGGTGTTCGATCTGGACAAGCAGCGCCTGTTGTTTCGCGAATGGGTCGCGCACGGACGCAATACCGGCGAGAACCTGGCGGCAAAGTTCTCCAATGACGATGGCAGCTTCCAGTCCAGCCTGGGCGCCTTCACCGCGCAGGAGTCGTACACCGGCCACAACGGCTACTCGTTGCGGCTCAAGGGTCTGGAACCGGGATTCAACGATCATGCACGCGACCGTGCCATCGTGATCCACGGCGCGCCCTATGTCAGCGAAGCCATCATCCGCAGCCAGGGCCGGCTCGGCCGCAGCCTGGGCTGCCCGGCGGTGCGGCCAGCGGTGGCCAAGCAGTTGATCGATACCTTGCGCGACGGTGCGTTCGTGTTCGCCTACTACCCGGACCGGGCCTGGCTGCGCCAATCGCGGCTGCTCAGCCGTGGCTGTGGCGGCGCGGCAGCGCGTGCGGTGGCCGGGCGCTGAGTGATCGCGGGCGAGCGCCTGCGGTCCGCTTGCGCTCGGCGTGGAGCGTGGCGCCGCGTTCGAATTGGTCGGTAAGTCGCTGCGCGGGCTGTCAGCACGCGCACGGCTTGCATCACCTTGGAACAGCCAACCGCAGCGAGCGTCGTCTCGGGTGGGCGCGGCCGCTGCCGGGTGGGGCATCTAGCAGTCATCCACTGCAGTTCCTGGCGCCATCTATACTTGCCCGCACACTGCTCGCCGCCTCTTCTTGAGCCGTCTTGGAGGGCGGCGCCGCGCGACACCGACACAGAGGCGTGCGCAGTCATGCGTGATGGTGGCCGTTCGAGTCCGGATCGACGGCTTGGGCGCGGCCCACGTCGCGTCAATCGATCCAACCGATCGCACGGGTAAGCGCGCCGACCTCAAGCGCCCCCACCAGCCTCACACCGTATCGCCGGCCAGACGGCGTAGTGCGGCGTAATCTACGATCTGCACCACCTGCAGTTGCGGCAGCGCGATCAGCTGCTGCTGCCGCAGCTTGGTGAAGGTGCGGCTCACCGTTTCCACGGTCAGCCCCAGATGGTCGGCAATATCGCTGCGGCTCATCGGCAGCGCCACGGTGTCGCCGCTGGCGCCTGGCTGGGTGGAGCGGGCGGCCAGCCGCAGCAGGAAATGCGCCAGCCGTTCGCTGGGTTGCAGGCGTGCCAGCAGCAGGCCGGTGTCTTGCGCGGCGGCCAGCTCCATGCTGGCGCGTTGCAGCAGCTTGCGTTCCAGCTGCGGGTAGCGCTCGCGTAGTTGGCGCATCTGCGCCATCGGCGTGCGGCACACGCGGCTGTCGACGATGGCTTCGATATCGTGGCGGTGCTGCGCGGTTTCGGTGAGCCCGACGTAGTCGCCGGGCAGCACGAAGCCGGTGATCTGGCGGCGCCCGTCGGCCAGCGTACGCACCATGCGCAACGCGCCGGAGGTCACGGTATAGACGTTGTGCCGGGTCTCGCCCGCACGCACCAGGGTGCTGCCGGGCGCATAGGCCGTTGCATGGGTGACCTGGTCCAGCGCGTCCATCTCCTGCGCCGACAGCGCCGCACAGATGGCCCGGCCGCGCACGGCGCAAAGGGCGCAATCTGAATTGGGCGTACCGCTGGCGGATGCCGTGCTGGGCGCCGGGCAGGTCGCGCTGGGGTCGGAAAGCTGCCGGTACATGGGCCACGCACTGCTGGGACGCATTGAATGATACGCCATGCGGTCGGCGCGGCCGCCCAGCCGGTAGAATTGTGCGTTCGCCACATTGTCCTGCAGGAGTTTCGCTCGTGATCAAGCCCCGTACGCCGCCCGGCATCATGGAATTGCTGCCGCGCGAGCAGATCGCGTTCCAGCGCATGCTGGACGTCATCCGCCGCAACTATGAGCGGTTCGGGTTCCTGCCGGTCGAAACCCCGGTGTTCGAGCTGTCTGATGTGCTGCTGACCAAGTCCGGCGGCGAGACCGAGCGCCAGGTGTATTTCGTGCAGTCCACCGGCGCGCTGGCCAATGCTGCGGCAGCGGCCGATGAGGGCGCCGAGAACGCTGGCCTGCCCGAGCTCGCACTGCGCTTCGACCTCACCGTGCCGCTGGCGCGCTATGTGGCCGAACACGAGCACGACTTGAGCTTCCCGTTCCGCCGCTACCAGATGCAGCGCGTGTATCGCGGCGAACGTGCGCAGCGTGGACGTTTCCGCGAGTTCTACCAGTGCGATATCGACGTCATCGGCAAGGATGCGCTGAGCATCCGCTACGACGCCGAAGTGCTGGCGGTGATCCATGCGGTGTTCGCCGAGCTGGGCATCGGCGAGTTCAAGGTGCAGTTGAACAACCGCAAGCTGTTGCGCGGTTTCTTCGAAAGCCTGGGCGTGGCCGAAGGCGAGTTGCAGCTGGCCGTGCTGCGCGAGGTCGACAAGATCGACAAGCGCGGCGCCGACTACGTGCGCGACACGCTGGTGGGCGAGGGCTTCGGCATTGCTGCCGAACAGGTGGCCAAGATTCTCGCCTTTGTGGCGGTGCGTTCCGACGGGCATGCCGATGCGCTGGCGCAGTTGCAGGCGCTGGAAGCCTCAGCGAGTGCCAGTGCCACGCTGGGCGAGGGCATCGCCGAGTTGCGTGAAGTGCTGGAGCTGGTCAAGGCGCTGGGCGTGCCGGAGAGCGCGTACTGCCTGAATTTCTCCATCGCGCGTGGGCTGGATTACTACACCGGCACCGTCTACGAGACCACGCTGACCGACCACCCGCAGATCGGCTCGATCTGTTCGGGCGGCCGTTACGAAAGCCTGGCCAGCCACTACACCAAGTCCAAGTTGCCCGGCGTGGGCATCTCGATCGGCCTGACCCGGCTGTTCTGGCAGCTGCGCGAGGCCGGCCTGATCCAGGGCATCGCCGAAAGCAGCGTGCAGGCGTTGGTGGCGCTGATGGACGAAACGCGCCTGGACGATGCGCTGGATATTGCGCGCCGCCTGCGCATCGGTGGCATCAACACCGAAGTGCAGATGGAGCCGAAGAAGATCGGCAAGCAGTTCCAGTACGCCGCACGTGCGGGCATCCGCTTCGTGGTGCTGGCCGGCGACGACGAACTGGCACGCGGCGTGGTGGCGGTGAAGGACCTGGTGCGCGAACAGCAGTTCGAGGTGGCCCGCGACGAGCTGGCCAGCACGCTACAGGTGGAGCTGGAGCAGGCTAAGGTGATGCCGTAAGGCGAGTGGTCGTTGCTGGTTTTCGATTGCCGGCACACGCACTTCAGCATGTGAAGTAATGGGGAGTGCTGCGCGAGGTCTTGCCCCCGTGCGTCCTTCGGGCACCTTCCCCCGTAGGCGGGGGAAGGGCGGCGGGTGTCCTCCACGTCCGAGGCGCTTTCGTTTTGCTTTCTTCTCCCGTCAACGGGAGAAGGTGGCGCGCAGCGCCGGATGAGGGGGGCTTTGGGGCCCTCCTGCAGCTCAGCTAAGAAGCGGGGTGCAACGCTTCACCCAGGCGTAGTTGTTGTTTGCGATTGGCATGGCGCGCAATCCGCATTTGAAGCGATGGACGGTGCTGCACGAAACCTCGTCCCCATCCGTCCTTCAGGGATCTTCCCCCGGAGGCAGGGGAAGGGTCTTGTTCGTTTTCGGGGATGTAAGCCGGAACCCCAGAAAATTCCGTCACCCCTCACCCCAATTCCAACCCCGCCACGAGCGCATCCAGATCGATCAAGTTGCCGTTACTTTGGAAGGTGTAGTGCCCGTTCAGCAGGATGTGTCGCCACGCCGCCGGTGACATCTTCGTGATCAGCAGCACGGCTTTGGCGTTGCCGCTGGCCTGGTACTTCGTCAACAGGCGCGACAGGATCGCCGAGTTGTAGTAGATGATGGCGTTGGCCATCAGCCGTGCGCATTGGTTGCTGATTTCGATTTCGATGTCTGTGTGCCCGGTCAGCTCCTTCTTGCCGCCGACCTGGGCGATGGTCGAGCGTAGCTGGTGGTAGGACTCAATGCGATTCTGCGAGCGGTGCACGCTGCGTTCCCGTTGCGGGTCGCGCAGGTAGCGCAATGTGTAGATGCTGCGCACCAGCTTATCGAACTCGAAGATGGCGCGCCGCGTCGGGTTCGGCGCGGTGTACGTGCATAGCTTGCGGATCAGGGTGCCCTGAGTCATTTCCTTCAGGCCCAGCGTGGCGACGATCCGGTCGATGTTGCTCTTTTCGCTGACGATGAGTTGCCGATCGATTTGGCCGACCGGTCGGATCAGGCACGTCTCGTACAACGCCGGTTCGTCGGCGCAATACAGATCCTGCAATTGGGCGTCCAAATCGGTGAAGCGCGGCTCGAAGCGCAGTCCGAACCAGTGCAGGATGGCGAAGTTGGCCTTGTTGACGCTGTGCATATCGCCGGTAATCGCCGTTGGCACGATATCCGACGTGTTGCGATACCAGATGTCAAACACGTGGTGCCCTTCGTATTCGTGAGCACCGATTAGGTATCCGTTGAGCGGAACATGGTTGCACAGCAGCGTATAGGCGACGACACCCTTGCCGCGGCCGAAGTATTTGCGCGAGTAGCGCGCTTTCACGGTCGGACGCTCGACGCCGAATTTCTGGCCATCGACCGCACCGTACAGCGCGCCTAGGTCGAACGAGTAATGCGGGAAGATCGGCAGCACGGCGATGGCGTTGCTGATGCAGTCGTTGGCCGCGTGCAGCGATGCTTGCCGTAGGTATTGCTGGTAGGTGCTCTCCAGCACGTGGTACGGGATGTCGCTGGTACGCGCCATGACCAGATTGCCGTGGTTCATTGCCTGGGCAATGATGACTGCCATCAGGCTGTCAGCGTCGGCCACCTTCTTGGCATAGCGTGGTTGCAACGGAGTGAGCGCCGACAAGAATTGACACTGACCGTTGACATAGCGGAACACGTCGGCCACGTCGCAAAATGGCAGTTGCTCGTAGAGTGCCTACTCATGCGCCTTGTGGTTCTCGCTCTTGGGCTTGCGCCACGTCAGCGTCTGCGTGGCCTTGCCGTAGTCGAGGTGCTTCAGCTTGCCCTGCTTCAGCTCACGGTTGAACGCCAACCACTGCGTTCGCAGTTCTGCCGTCAGTGCAATGAGTTGGGCCTCGATCGGTTCGCGCAGGAACGGGATGTCCATCGGAGCCAGTACATCGGCGTTCTCATCGAGCGACACCAACTCGTCAGAGAGGTGCCGATGTTGCAAGCTGTCGTCGAGATAGAGTTCGCCCGACTGGAAGCGCTTCCTGACCTGGCGGTACAGCCAGAACTCGTAGCGGTCTGCGTGCAGGCCGGTCGGCTTGCTGTCGGCGTCGAAGGTCAGCAAGTACGGTCGCAACCGTTTCGGCAACGTCGCTGTTGGACATTCGACGAGCGGACGTTGCGACAGGCGCTGCTGTTTGGCGAACACACTCTTGGCCCAGATCAGTGCTGCCAGCCACGGGTTGCTGGGGTCGGTGCCGGCAAGGTCGAGCGCGACATACAGCGGTCGCAGATGACGGCGCATGCGTTCGGCCAGCCCGTCCACCGCCTGCCAATGCAGGGCCAGCTTGCTCGCTGGTTTGATGCTCATACGATGGCCGACGAGCTGAAGCGCGTCTTTCGGTATGATCTTGTACGCCCGCTGCCGCCCGTTGCCGAACGGTGTGGTGTCGGCCACCGTATCGTCGACATAGAGCAACAGCAGGCGTCCGACTCGTGGCGTTTCCTGCTGACGCCGTACCTGCTCGGCGACGAAGGATTGCTTGGCGCCGGCACGACTTTCATCCTCTAGTCGCTTCATGTGATAGGCCATGGCATCGACCAGGTTGTCGGTGAGTTGCCGATAGCGCAGCCAGGCGTAGCACAGCAGGTAGAGATGGGTCTGGTCCGGCTTGAGGTTTCGCAGGTCGTGGACGGTATAGAAGTTCGCCAGGCTCGCGTAGTAACGCACGTTCTGTTGCGAGATGCCCAGCTTGGGCAACAGCGTCTTGGCGATCCCGTGCAGCGGCTCCAAAATGGTGCGCTTCTCGCGTTCACGGGCCATCTGACGCCAGCCGAAATCTTTGGCGTCTTGCCGGAGCACCGCCAATTCGGACAGCGTGTTGTCTCGTACCAAAAGCTGGGATAGCGCGGCTTTGGCCGAATCATCCAGCACTTCGGCCAGCAGGCCACCTAAGCGCCGACGTTCGGCCGACAGCGTGGCGCTCACCAGTTCTTGCACAGTCGTGTAGCCGGGCCGGATGATCTTGCGTTCGTTGAGCCAGACGATCAGCTCGGCGGCGACGAAGCTAGGCGTCACGTCGCGGCGTGCGATCTGGGCGGCCTGCTGCGCGAGTTGTGGCAGAAAATCGGCTGCCCAGAGCCGATAGCCGAACCATTCGGCGATGCGCTCGCGCTGGGTGTAGTGCTCATGTTTGGTGATCGTCTTGCGTTCGAAGTCCTCGCCGTGGAAGTAGCGACTCAGCACAAAGGCGCAATCATCCTCGACTTCGCTCCAGTTGAAGCGGAAAAAGGCGTGCTTGGCCTTGAAGTAGCCGATCTGCAAGACGCAATAGGCCCGCGCATGGAGGCCGGGGCGACTGGCCGCGAACGTCAACTCCGCCTCGGACAACGCCAAGTATTCCAGCCGCTGCGCATCGTCGAAGTCCGGCAGGCCATAAAGCGCTTCCTGCTCGGCGTCCGAGAGGACGGTGAGCAGCTTATTCTTGTTGCTCATCGGCCGTTCTGCCCGTTCCACGCCAACCCTCTCGCTCCAGCGTTTCGATCAAGGTGGTGCGTTTGACGCCGAAGTTGCGGCACACGGCCGCTTTCGACATCCCGCCGTTCAGCGCGGCAATGATGGCCTCCAGCTTTTCGCCGACGATGGCCAGAGGTCGCCCGCCGGTGCGGCCACGCCGCCGGGCAGCGGCTAGGCCCGCGACGACGCGCTCTTGGATCAGGGCCCGCTCGTACTGCGCAAGTGCGCCGAACACATGGAACAGCAACTCGCCGGACGCCGTGCTGGTATCCATTCCCTCGGTCAGCGAGCGGAACGCCACTTGCTTGTCCTTGAGTGAGGTCACGATGGCGAGCAAGTGCGACAGCGAGCGGCCAAGCCGGTCGAGCTTCCAGACCACCAGTACGTCACCGGGCCGGACGAATTCGAGCGCCTTCGTCAAGCCTGCGCGGTCATCCTTCGCGCCTGAGATGCGATCCTCGAACAGGTGTCGGGCATCAACGCCAGCAGCGAGCAGTGTGTCGCGTTGCAAGTTAGTGCTCTGCCGGTCGGAGTCCGACGACACACGCATGTAGCCGACCAACATAGGCGAATAACCATCGGGAACCGGTTTCCGCATGGTAGCGTGTGGCGACGGGGTTTTCCGCACACTTTTTACGGGGTTCTGCGATCACTTGTGCTGGGAGGTTGCCTACATGTCGCAAAACACTTGTTTTGCGACATGCCGGCACCTTGACGCCACTAGGCCATCAGGCCGATAACGGTGTGTAGTTGAAACCGATCAAGCAGCTGTTCGCCTGAGTGGGGCGGTCATTTCTCCCCCCGTTTGCCCACTGTTGCGTTGAACAGGCAGGAGGCATCACCTGCTCTACAGCGGTCGTTTGCGCCCAGCCGGGAACTGGCTATTTGACATCGACGCCAGACAGGCTACATCCAAGCCCAGTTGGTACCAGATGAAAGTTCACCAACTCAATGGCGGGCGACCCAAGGCATCCAGGCGTTCTGCATCTTCAAGGATCGCAGCAGTTGTGCGCGGCGAAATTGGCTGTGCGTCATCCAGTGCATAGGCTTGCCGCGCAGCATCGGCGGCTAGAGCCTCACGCGTCCGCGGTGAGTGCTCTTGCAACCTTTGACGCGTGTTTCGGGCCAGATCGGGGGCGATGACCGGCATCGAGGAACAGATATCGCCAGGTGCGGGGTTGGCTAGAAAGGCTGTCTCTAGGTCGCGCGCATTTGCATGGAGTTCAGTTTGCGGGTCCTCGATCTCGGCTCTGAATGCGTTTGTCCTGGCCAGCGCGTCGATTGCATCAGGCTTGTCGAAGCGTTCAACTACATTGGTGGATGTTCCGTACGTTTCGGCCCAGTGCGAATCCCTTGGTAGAACGGCCGGACCGTCGGCCCACGAGTCGAGGACTACAGTGGATTCTTCCGCCTCTGCCGAGCCTGGGGGCCGGTAGAGCGCGTAGAGGTGGGTCTGGTCGTAGTCGCGTACGGTCATCATCTGCCCGCCATTCTCCATGCGGACTGCATGCCGACGTGCGTTAATCGCTGCATTGTGATCACAGTTGCCTGCCCCCGCAGCCAGCGCACTGCCTGCCAGTAAACTTTCGTCATTTTCACCGAGACAGTAAGACAGGGAGCTATAAGTGGCGCTCCGTCCGTTGCTGAGCCGCAGATCGCTATCGACATTGCCTCGCCCACGGTGCAAGGCGAGTCGTGTCTCGTGCACCGTCTCTGTAGCATCGGCAAGGCGTTGACGGTCGCTCGCGTCTTCGATGGGTCTGCCGTTGAGTCGCATACCAAGCTGGTAGGCCGCCTGCTGAACTTCGTGCGGTTGTAGTGTTGGCTGCCGGAAGCGCCCCCGCCTCGTTCCCGAAGAGCCGAGTGCCACCAAGCCATGCAGGCTGGGTGAGATGGGCGCCTCGGAGGATGAAGGCGTAGAGGGCGTGGTCTGCTCTGTGGCGTGACTTGCATAGTGGTCGGGTGAACCTGCCACGCTCGGCTTTGAAACGCATAGACCCATTTTTGATCTCCGACAGTGACCTCAGAATCAAGTCTTGCAAAGAGCTCTCTGAATGTCGTTGGTTCACCGAAGTCATGTTTGGGAGCGCGAAAGGTTGGCGCTGGCACCCTGCTCACAATGCCATTGCGAGCGTGCAGCCCAGTCCATGGGGACGTCGGGAGCACGTCAACCGTATGGCCGATTCGGCCTTGACATGAACACACCAGGCTCGATCTGCCGTGATCCGAAATGGCGGCTGGTGACACGAATGGCAAGTACGGGCAAGTACGCCTGCCACCTGAAGCTTTCGACGAACCCTGGGGCTATGCTGACATGCTCAGAGTGCTCGCGGGCCGACGCGACATTCGTAGGTGTGAACTTGACCTGTGATACGCCCAGGGTTCCGGAGACACTCAAGACCCTCGTTGCGCGTAGCGCCGTTCAAACTCTACATGGGACAGGTCGCCAGTTGAACCGTGGCGGCAGTTGAGGTTGTAGAACATCTCGATGTAGTCGAATACCTCGGCGCGAGCGGCGGCGTGGCGACACATCCTGCTGAACGGGCACTACACCTTCCAAAGTAACGGCAACTTGATCGATCTGGATGCGCTCGTGGCGGGGTTGGAATTGGGGTGAGGGGTGACGGAATTTTCTGGGGTTCCGGCTTACATCCCCTTTTCCGTGCAGCTAAGCAGAGCAGGCCAGCGCAAGCCGCATGACTAGACCCCAACCGAACTGTCCTTTTGTCACCGCCCGAGCAGGTGACAAGCACCACCGTTTGCGCTAATGTACTAACACGCTATTACATTAACGCAATGAAACAACGACCCGCCCCCCGCGAAAACACTGACGTTGCTGCATCTCTGACGATGCTGGCCGACGCGCTGGCATGCCTTTGCAAGCCCGAGGCGGTCGAAGCGTTTCTGCGCGACCTATGCACGCCTGCCGAGCTGGAAGCCATGGCCGACCGCTGGCGGGTGGTGCCCTTGTTGATCAAGGGCGTGCCGTATCGCGAGATCCACGAGCTGACCCAGGTCAGCGTGACCACCATCGGGCGCGTTGCGCGCACCCTGGACCATGGTGCCGGCGGCTATGCCACGGCCCTGCGCGAGCAATCGTCGCGCCCTGACGACTCCCACTGAGAGAACAAGATGAGTGCTTCCACGGCAGCGCCGGCACGTGACCGGTTGCGTATCGCCATCCAGAAGAGCGGCCGCCTGGCCGAGCCGGCGCGCAGCCTGCTGGCCGCCTGCGGGCTGAGCTGGCGGCAGAGCCGCGACAAGCTGTTCTGCTACGGCGAGTCGTTGCCGGTGGACCTGCTGTTGGTGCGCGACGACGATATCCCGGGCCTGATCGCCGATGGCGTCTGCGACTTGGGCATCGTGGGCCAGAACGAGCTGGAAGAGCAGGCGGCCGAGCGCCGCCGCAACGGCTTGCCGGCCGCCTATCACGCGGTGCGCGGGGTCGGCTTCGGCCAGTGCCGCCTGATGCTGGCCGTGCCGGAAGAATGGGACTGGCACGGCGTGGCGCAGCTGGCGGGCAAGCGCATCGCCACCAGCTATCCGGCAATCCTGGCCGACTGGCTGGAGCGGCAGGGCATCGACGCGACGGTGGTGGAGTTGTCCGGTTCGGTGGAAATCGCCCCGCGCCTGGGCACCGCCGATCTGATCTGCGACCTGGTTTCCAGCGGCGCCACCCTGGCTGCCAACCAGCTCAAGCCGGTCGAACTGGTGATGGAAAGCGAGGCCGTGCTGGCCGGCGCAGTGCGCGAACCTGCCGATGCGCGTGCCGGCCTGCTGGCAATGCTGCTGCGGCGCATGGACGGCGTGCTCAAATTGCGCGACAGCAAGCTGCTGATGTTCCGCGCTGAACACGGCAACGTGGATGCGCTGCGTCGCCTGCTGCCCGATGCCGACCCGCTGGTGCAGTTGCCCGACGATGGCAACGGTGCGCTGCGCTTGCAGACCATGTGCCATGGCGCAGTGACCTGGCAGCGGCTGGAAGAACTCGAACGCGCAGGTGCGCAAGGCTTGATGGTGTTGACGGTGGAGCGCTCGCTGGCATGAATATTCTCGATTGGTCCCAACTCGACGGCGCCGCGCGGACCGACGCACTGACCCGCCCGGTGCAGACCGTGGCCACGCAAACACGCGACGCGGTGGCTGCATTGATTGCCGATGTGCGTGCACGCGGCGATGCCGCCTTGCGCGAGATCACCATGCGTTTGGATGGCGTGGCGCTGGACAACTTTGCCGTGAGCGAGGCGGAATTCGCCGCCGCGCAAGCGGCCGTTGCGCCGGAACTGCGCCAGGCCATGCAGGATGCGGTCGCGCGCATCGACACCTTCCACCGCGCCGGCATGAGCGAAGGCTATGCGGTGGAAACCGCGCCCGGCGTGGTGTGCGAAAAGATCGTGCGGCCGATTGGCCGGGTGGGTCTGTACGTGCCGGCAGGTAGTGCGCCGTTGCCATCGACTGCCTTGATGCTGGGCGTGCCGGCACGTCTGGCCGGCTGCCGCGAGGTGGTGTTGTGCACGCCGCCGCGCAAGGACGGCAGCGTGGACCCGGCGGTGCTGGTGGCCGCGCAGCTCACCGGCGTGCGCCACGTATTCAAGCTCGGTGGCGCGCAGGCGATCGCGGCGATGGCATATGGCACCGAGTCGGTTCCGAGTTGCGACAAGCTATTCGGCCCGGGCAATAGCTATGTCACCGAAGCCAAGCAGCAGGTGGCGCAGTCCGGTGCGGCGGCGATCGACATGCCTGCCGGCCCTTCGGAAGTCCTGGTCATCGCCGATGCGGGTGCGCAGCCGGCGTTCGTGGCTGCCGATCTGTTGTCGCAGGCCGAACACGGCCCGGATTCGCAGGTGTTGTTGCTCTCCGACAGCGACGCGTTGATCGATGCGGTGCAAGCGCAGCTGGAAGTTCAGCTGGCGCAACTCTCGCGTGCCGACATCGCGCGGCAAGCGCTAGCGCAATCGCGGTTGATCAAGGTGCAGACGCTGGATCAGGCGTTTGCGATCAGCAACCGCTATGCACCGGAACATCTGATTCTCGCGCTGCGCGAGCCGCGTGCATGGTTGAGCCAGGTCGAGGCGGCCGGTTCGGTGTTTCTCGGCGACTACACGCCCGAGGCGCTTGGCGACTACTGCAGCGGCACCAATCACGTGCTGCCGACCAGCGGGGCGGCGCGCGCCTATAGCGGCGTGAGTGTGGCCAGCTTCCAGAACATGGTCAGCGTGCAGGCAGCCAGCAAGGCCGGCATCGACCGCATCGGCGAATGTGCATTGATCCTCGCGCGCGCCGAGGGGCTGGATGCGCATGCCAACGCGGTGGCGCTACGCATGGGAGCGGCAGCATGAGTGCATCGTCGATCCTGGATCTGGTGCGCGAAGATCTGCGTGCATTCGCGGGCTATTCGTCGGCGCGCACCAGCGCGTTGCAGGGCGATGTGTGGCTCAACGCCAACGAGTCTGCCTGGGCAAATCCCGCCGATCCCGACGCCAGCACGCGGCGCTATCCCGATCCGCAACCCAAGGGCCTGCGCAGCGCGCTTGCGGCGCTGTATGGGTGCGCGCCGGAGCAGCTGTTGATCGGCCGCGGCAGCGACGAGGCGATCGATCTGCTGGTACGCGGCCTGTGCGTGCCAGAGCGCGATGCGGTTGTGGTGACGCCGCCGGTGTTCGGCATGTACGCGGTATGCGCGCGGCTGCAGAACGCACCGTTGGTGGACGTGCCGCTGGTCGATGGGCCAGATGGGTTCCATGCAGATATCCCGGCAATTGTGGCGACGGCATTGGCCTCGAACGCCAAGCTGGTGTTTCTGTGTTCGCCTTCCAATCCTGCTGGTTCGGCCATTGCGCTGGACGACATCGAACACGCGCTGCAGGCCTTGCAAGGCAAGGCGCTGGTGGTGGTGGACGAGGCCTATGGCGAATTTTCCGATGTGCCTTCGGCAGTCGGTCTGCTCGGGCGTTACGACAATCTCGCGGTGTTGCGTACGCTTTCCAAGGCGCATGCGCTGGCGGCGGCGCGTATCGGCACGCTGATCGCCAATGCCGAGCTGATTGCCCTGCTGCGCCGCTGCCAGGCACCGTACCCGGTGCCAACGCCATGCGCGGCCATGGCCGAGCAGGCCTTGTCTGCGCCGGTGCTGGAGGTGACGCGCCGACGTATCGCCGAAGTGCGGAGTGAGCGCGAGCGCGTGCACAAAGCACTCGCACAGCTGGCCGGTGTGCGGCAGGTCTATCCCTCGCAAGGCAACTTTCTGCTGGTGCGATTCGATGATGCCGAGGTGGCGTTCCAGGCGCTGCTCGAAGCTGGCGTGGTGGTGCGCGATCAACGCGCAGTGCCGCGCCTGGCCGACGCCTTGCGCATCACTCTGGGCACGCACGAACAGAACCAGTGCGTGCTGGGCGCGCTGCAGCGCACACAGGAGGCCGCCGCATGACCCCGATTCTTTTTGTCGACCGCGACGGCACCCTGATCACAGAGCCGGCCGATTTCCAGATCGACGCCTACGAAAAACTGCGCTTTGTCGATCACGTGATTCCGGCGATGCTCAAGCTGCGCGATGCCGGCTATCAGTTCGTCATCGTCAGCAACCAGGATGGGCTGGGCAGCGAGAGTTACCCACGCGCCTCCTTCGACGGCCCGAACAACCTGATGCTGCAGATCTTCGCCAGCCAGGGCATCGAGTTTCGCGACGTGCTGATCGATTGCAGCTGGCCGGCCGACAACGCGCCCACGCGCAAGCCCGGCATCGGCCTGATGCTGCCCTATCTGCAGGACCGCAGCATCGACTGGGCGCGCTCGTCGATGGTGGGCGACCGCATCACCGACATCCAGTTCGCGCGCAACCTCAACATTCGCGGGTTCCAACTGCGCACCGACGAATTCGGCGGCGAGTGGGACTGGCCCGGCATCGCCCATGAGCTGGCCGACGCGCCGCGCCGCGCGGTGGTTCAGCGCAACACCAAGGAAACCAAGATCCGCGTCGAACTGGATCTGGATCGCGTGGCCGAGCCGAAGACCGCCACCGGTCTGCCGTTCTTCGACCACATGCTGGAACAGATCGGCAAGCACGGCGGTTTTGCGCTGGAGATCCGGGCCGAGGGCGATCTGCATATCGATGAGCACCACACCATCGAAGACACCGGACTTGCGCTGGGCCAGGCGCTACGTGAAGCGCTGGGCGACAAGCGCGGTATCGGCCGTTACGGCTTCGATCCGGATAGCAGCCCCTGGCAGGTCGCCGGCGAAAAGGCGCAGCATGGCTTCACGCTGCCGATGGACGAAACCATCGCCAGTGCTGCGCTGGATTTCAGCGGGCGGCCATATTTCGTCTTCGACGGCGAGTTCAAGCGCGAACGCGTCGGCGACATGCCGACCGAGCTGGTGCCGCATTTTTTCCGCTCGATCTGCGATGCGTCCGGCTTGAATCTGCATCTGACTGTGCGTGGTGAGAACGATCACCACAAGGTGGAGGCCTGCTTCAAGGCCCTGGCACGTGCGTTGCGCCAGGCGATCCGCCGCGAAGGCACTGCATTGCCCACCACCAAGGGCGCACTATGACCGATGTTGCGCTGATCGATGCCGGTGGCGCCAACCTGGGCTCGGTGCGCTATGCATTGGAGCGCTTGGGCGTGAACGCCCGCGTGGTGCGCGATGCGGCAGGCCTGCAGGGCGCGCAGCGCGTGATACTGCCCGGTGTGGGTGCTGCGCCAGAAGCGATGTCGCGTCTGCGCACGCAGGGCTTGGTCGAGCCGTTGCGCGCGCTGCAGGTACCGTTGATCGGTATCTGCTTAGGCATGCAGTTGCTGTTCGAACATTCCGAAGAAGGCGATGTCGAGTGCCTGGGACTGCTGCCCGGCATCGTGCGGCATATGACGCCGGCACTCGGCATCCGTGTGCCGCACATGGGCTGGAATCAGCTGGTGCCGATGCGCGACTCCGCGCTGCTGGCCGGTCTGCCCGAGCGCGCCAGTGCCTATTTCGTGCATGGCTATGCGGCGCCGGTGACGGCCGATACCGTGGCCGCCTGCGATCACGGCGGGTTGTTCACCGCCGTCGTGCAGAACGGGCTGCGCTGCGGCGCGCAATTCCACCCTGAGCGTTCGGCCGATACCGGTGCACGCATCCTGCGCAATTTTCTTGAGATGAGCTTCCCATGAGTTTCACCGTTTACCCGGCGCTGGATATCCGCAACGGCCGCGTGGTGCGCCTGCTACAAGGCGATTACGCGCGCGAAACGCAGTACGGCGACGATGTACTACCGCGTGCGCAGGCATTCGCCGATGCCGGTGCGCAGTGGATGCATCTGGTCGATCTGGATGCGGCCAAGGCGGGCGGCTACACCTTGGCCGGCACGCTCGGCGAGATCGCGCGTGCTACCGGCTTGCGGGTGCAGACCGGCGGTGGCGTTCGATCGCGCGAGGATGTGGCGCGCATCCTCGATGCCGGCGCCGCACGCGTGGTGATCGGCTCGTTGGCAGTGCGCGATAGCGAGATGGTGATTGGCTGGCTGCAGGAATTCGGTGCCGATCGCCTGACGATCGCGCTGGACACGCGCCAGGACGCCGAGGGCATCTGGCAGTTGCCGGTGCACGGCTGGACCGAAACGGCAGACGCCACGCTGGACCAATTGGCCGTGCGCTACGCGCAAGCCGGGCTGCAGCATCTGCTGTGCACCGACATCGCCCGCGACGGCATGCTGTCCGGCCCCAAGATGGCGTTGTACGCGCATCTGCGCGCGCTGACGCCGCAGCTGCAGGTGCAGGTCTCCGGTGGCGCGCGCAATCTTGCCGATGTCGCCGCGGCCAAGGCGGCAGGCTGCGCCGGCATCGTGCTCGGCAAGGCCTTGCTGGAAGGCCACCT
Organism: Xanthomonas phaseoli pv. dieffenbachiae; assembly: GCF_008639345.1. Taxonomy (NCBI): domain Bacteria; kingdom Pseudomonadati; phylum Pseudomonadota; class Gammaproteobacteria; order Lysobacterales; family Lysobacteraceae; genus Xanthomonas; species Xanthomonas phaseoli. Next base: position 1,982,164 of record NZ_CP041380.1, read on the forward strand.
GGATCTGGACGAGGCACTGGCATGCTGAGCCGTCGCATCATTCCGTGCCTGGACGTGCGCGATGGTCGCGTGGTCAAGGGCGTCAAGTTCCGCGACCACATCGACATGGGCGACATCGTCGAACTGGCCTTGCGCTACCGCGCGCAGGGCGCCGATGAGCTGGTGTTCTACGACATCGGTGCCAGCCCGGAAGGGCGTTCGGTCGACTACACCTGGGTCGAGCGGGTGGCACGATTGATCGATATTCCGTTCTGCGTTGCTGGAGGTATTGGCGATGTGGAAACGGCCCGTGCGGTGCTACACGCCGGTGCCGACAAGATATCGATCAACTCGCCTGCGTTAGGTCGCCCGCAACTGATCTCCGAACTGGCCGATGCCTTCGGCGTGCAATGTGTCGTGGTCGGCATCGATTCGATTCGTGAGGAAGATGGGCAGTGGCGTGTGCGCCGCTACACCGGCGACCCGAGCAAGACCCAGGCGCTGCCAATGCGCACGCTGGATTGGGTGGCCGAAGCGCAGCGCTTGGGCGCAGGCGAGATCGTGCTCAATTGCATGGACAACGATGGGGTGCGCCGCGGCTACGATATCGCCCAACTGCGCCAGGTGCGCGCATTGTGCCGGGTGCCCCTGATCGCTTCCGGCGGTGCGGGCCAGATGCAGCACTTTGCCGACGTCTTCGACCAGGCCGATGTGGATGGCGCACTGGCCGCCAGCGTGTTTCACAGCGGCGCAATTCCGATCCCGGAACTCAAGCAATTCTTGCGCGCGCAACAGATCGAGGTACGCGATGGGCAGTAACGAAGTGGCGACGGGCGAGACGCTCGCAACGCTGGATTGGAGCAAGGGCGATGGTCTGTTGCCGGTGATCGTGCAGGACGCCGACACCCTGCGCGTGCTGATGCTGGGCTACATGAATGCCGAAGCGTTGGTCGTGACCCAGCAGCGCGGCGAAGTCACGTTCTTCAGCCGCAGCAAGCAACGCTTGTGGACCAAGGGCGAAAGTTCGGGAAACGTGTTGCGCGTGGTCTCGATCGAAACTGATTGCGATGCCGACACCCTGTTGGTGCAGGCACGTCCGCATGGCCCGACCTGTCATCTGGGCCGCACCAGCTGTTTTCCGAGTGCGCCTGGGCAGTTCTTGGGCAGCCTGGATGCACTGGTGGCCGAGCGCGAGCGTGAGCGTCCGCAAGGGAGCTACACCACCAAGCTGTTCGAACAAGGCATCCGCCGCATTGCGCAAAAGGTGGGCGAGGAGGGCGTCGAAACCGCGCTGGCCGGCGTGGTGCAGGACGATGACGCGTTGCTCGGCGAATCTGCCGATCTGCTGTACCACCTGATCGTGCTGCTACGCGCACGTGGGCTGGGCCTTGGCGATGCGGTGGCGTTGCTGGAGTCGCGACATCGATAACGTAGCCGCGTAGGCGCGCACCCGGGCGCGACAGGCGTTATTGGGATGCCCCGTCGCACCCAGGTGCGTGCCCACGGATGTGTCGCCGTGTTTTCCTACCTTCGTACACGCGCCGTGCGTCTTGCGATGGCATGTACAATTTCCGCTGATCTTCGCGCGGGAAAACGCATGTATCGTCGCTTCGCTTTGTTGGCACTGGGCTTGCTCACGGCAAGCGCATACGCGCGCGCGACCACGGTCGACGGCATCGTGTACGAAGAACGCGATGGGCGTGCCGGCCGCAGCGCGGATGAGCCGGGCGTGGCCGGCGTGTCGGTTTCCAATGGCGAGCAGATCGTGCGTACCGATGCGCAGGGCCGCTACCGACTGCCGGTACGCGATGGGCAGACGGTCTTCGTGATCAAGCCGGGCGACCGCCGCTTTTTGCCCGCCGCCGACGGCCTGCCCGCATTCTGGCGCCACTACGCACCGCGTGGTTCTGCCAAGCATCGCTACAGCGGCGTCGCCGCGACCGGCCGCAACACGCGCAACTGGGATTTCGCGCTGACGCCGCGCGCAAACACCGCGGCCGATGGCTTCCAGATGCTGGTATTTGCCGACAGCCAGACCGCCAGCCTGGCCGACGTTGGTTATTACCAGCGCGACATCGTGGAGCCGATCATCGGCAAGACCACCGCCAGGCTGGGCACCACGCTGGGAGATATCGTCAGCGACGATCTAAGCCTGTATCCGGCCTTGAATAAGGTCACCACGCAGCTGGGCGTGCCGTGGTTCCATGTGCCGGGCAACCACGATCTCAATCTGGACGCGCACGACGATGCGCAGTCGCTGGACACTTGGCACGCGGTCTACGGTCCGGACACCTATGCGGTTGAAGAGGCCAATGCCAGCTTCGTGTTCCTGGACGATGTGATTTACACGCCCGGCGGCAAGCAGGCCTATATCGGTGGACTGCGCGACGATCAATTTGCCTTCCTGCAGAATTACCTGGCGCAGCTGCCGCGCGACCGGCTGTTGGTGCTGGGCATGCATATCCACCTGTTCGACGCAGCGCCGGGGCAGGAAACCTTCCGGCATGCCGATCGCCGCCGCCTGTTCGGATTGCTGAAAGAGTTTCCGCATGTGTTGGTGCTCAGCGGCCATAGCCACACCCAGCGCCAGGTGGAGCATGGTGCCGACGAGGGCTGGCAAGGCGCACGCCCGCTGCACGAATACAATGTGGGTGCGGCCTGTGGTGCGTTCTGGTCGGGCGCCAAGGATGCCGACGGCATTCCCGATGCGACCATGAGCGACGGCACTCCCAATGGCTATGCGGTGCTGCAGGTTGCCCCCAGCGGCAACTACACGCTGGCTTATCACGCTGCGCGCTCGGCTGACGATGCGCAATTGTTGCTGCATGCGCCCAAGGTGCTGCGCAAGGGCGCGTATGCGGCGTGGGGCGTCTACGCCAATGTCTTCATGGGCCAGAACGACACCGTGGTCGAGATGCGCATCGATAACGGCGCATGGCAGCCGATGAAGCGGGTAGAGCGTGGCGATCCGCGTGTGCTGGCAGAGAATGTGCGCGACGATGCGGCTGACGCACTACGCGGTTACGACCGCTCGCCGGAGGCTACGCCTTCCACGCATCTGTGGCGCGGCGCATTGCCGGCCACGCTGGCGGTGGGCGAACACACCGTCCAGGTGCGCGCGAACCTGCCTACCGGGCAGTACAGCGCCAGCACCGTGTACCGCCTGCAAACTGCTGAGCCGTAAGGCAGTAACAAGGACGTCTCGCTTAATGCCCTTCTCCCAGCGGGGAGAAGGGGCCGCCATGGGGCGAGGGTGCGCACAATGCCTGACATCACCCAGTCCCTGAAGCACCTCGCGCCAGGGGAATCCGGCTCGCACCAAACGATTGCTTGTGACCTTGTGTAGCGGCGCTTGATGCAGCGATAGGGCGCCGGGTCGTCGTGATAGCCGGCAGACAAAAGCGCGGGTGCGAGATCGCGACGCTGAAGCATGCGTCAACTGCGACGCAGCCTTCGGATCGCCACAAACACAAACGCCTCCACACGGGAGGCGTTTCGGGATCCGGGCTGGCAGGCGTTGGCGCGCTGGCGAGGAGCGGTGCTGGCTGGCGGTTGCTGGCTGGCTGGGCGAGTGTAGCGAGGCCCGGTTGAGGCTGACGAAATGAGAATTAGTCTCACCACTAACCGTGGTTATCGACTGGATGCTGCAGGTGCGGGCGGGGGTGTGCTTGGCGGGATTGCGGTTGCCGGGGCATTTGAACGCGGCACGTCGCTCACCGGCGCATCGCCCGTCGAGTCGTTCGAATCCACGCCCTGGTCCGGCTCCGCATCCATGTCCACCGGCGGATACGGATACGCAACCGCCGGCCCCAGATGCACGCCGGCACGCCAACGCGCCAGCACCGGCGCGATGCGCTTGCCCAGCGATTGCTGCGGCAACGAGGGCAGCTCGCCTTCCTGCTTTTCGCGTGCGGTGATGGCGGCTTTGGCAATGTCGAATGCCGCCAACGGGTCATTGCTCTGGTTCATCGCATCGATCAACCATGCCTGCCCGAAATAGGTGGCATTGGAGGTATTGCCGCAGCCGAACGAGGGCCGATCGGCACGCGCAGCGGTGAGGATCAGCGTTTGCGGCGAGCGCAGTGCCGGAATGAAACCTCCCGAATAGCAGGCCGACAGCACGATGATGCGATTGCCGATGCCGGCATCGTCCAGCGCCTTGCGCAGATCCTGCGGGCTGATGAAATCCTCTTCCTTGTCGTCGACCTGCACGTACAGGCTATGGTCTTCGGTACCGTGGGTGGTGACGAACAACAGCAGCGCGTCTTCCGTGCGATCCATGCGCTTGCCGATTGCGGCAAGCGTGTCGTAGAGATTGTCGTAGGTTGCCAGCGGCGCGTACGGATGCTCGCCCAGGTTGTCCGGGTTGTTGACCAGCGTGACCACGCGCCCACGCGCATCGAAGCGTTGCTCGAACAGCTGTTTGAGGTAAAGCGTCTCGTTGCGGAAGACATCGTCGCTGGCATCGCCGGCAAAACCCACCACGTACAGATCAGTGACGCCGGGGCGCTGCGGTTGCAAGGTCTTCAGCGCCTGCGCCAGGGCGGCCTGATCGACCGGATCGACTGCATCGTGGTTCTCGGCAGGCTGAGCCTGCAACGCCGCACCAGCGTCCGGGTGGCAGCCGGCCATCAACGCCACCACGACGATCAGCGTGGAAAGGCGTCGCCATACTGCATGTGGCGCAAAAGGGGAGTGCAGCGACATGGCGCGCGCAGAGGTCCAGGAAAGACGGGGGAAGTGGCGGAGCGCGGTGCCCGCCGCGCAGACCACTATCCCATCGGATAGATGCAGGCGGCGCGTCGCAGCTGGAACAGAGCAGCGGCATGGGTAGCGCAAACCACCGATTGCGCTCAACGGCAAGGAGCGCAATCGGCTTGCGGATCGTGTTTACAGCACCAACTGGCTGAAACTCTCCACACGCTGGTGACTGCCGACATCCTCGGCCGAACGCGGCGTGGGATAGTCCTCCCGGCGGTCCAGAAGCGCGGTGCGCATGCCAGCGCGCTTGGCGGCATCGAGCTCTTCGATCACATCCGACAGGAACAGGATCTCCGGCCCCGGCACGCCAATGCGTTCGGCGATGCGGCGGTAGCTGGCGCTTTCGCGCTTGGGGCCGACTTCGGTGTCGAACCAGTCGGCAATCAGTCCGCTCAGGTCGCCCGCGTCGCTGTGCGCGAAGAACAGTTTCTGCGCCGGCACCGAGCCGGACGAATACACATAGAGCGGAATGCCCGCTGCGTGCCAGGCTTTGAGCTGGATCGCCGCATCGGCGTAGATATGCGCAGTGAAGTCGGCCGTCTTGTAGCCGTCGCCCCAGATCAGGCCCTGCAAGGCCTTGAGCGCGGTGTGCTTGCGATCCTCGTCGATCCAGGTCTGCAGCGTGGTGATCAGCACCTCGTCCGGCACGTCCTCGCCGATTTCATCGGCCACCTGGTTGAGCCAGTGGCGCACCTGCGGATGATTGCCGTGCTCGCGCACGTAAGCCGGCATGGCGCGGCGCGCATACGGGAACAAGACGTCCTTGACGAACGAAATGCTGCTGGTCGTACCTTCGATATCGGTGAGGATCGCTTGCGGTCGTGTCATCGTCAGCTGGCCTTGTGAGGTTTCTCGGGGGCGTAGCGGGGGAATTGTTTGGCGATTTCGGTGCCGGTGAAATGTCCGACCCAGCCGTCCGGCTCGGTGAAGAAGCGGATCGCCACGAAGTGCGGCTCCGGCCCCATGTCGAACCAGTGCAAGGTGCCGTCAGGCACGGCAATCAGGTCGTCCTTGACGCATTCGATCTCATAGACCTTGGCATCGACGTGCAGCGTGAACAGGCCCGAGCCGGCGACGAAAAACCGCACTTCGTCCTCCTTGTGGAAGTGCTCGTCCAGAAACTTGGCGCGCATTTCCTCGCGCTTGGGGTTGTCCGGCGCGATGCTGACCACGTCCACGGTCTTGAAGCCGCGCTCGGCGCTGATGCGGTCGATATCGGCGCGATAGGCCGCCATCACCTGCTCGGGCGTGGCGCCCGGTTCGACCGGCGCGCTGGCATGCCAGCGTTCGAAGGTCACGCCAATCTTCTGCAACTGGGCGGCGATCGCATCGCCGTCGCGGCTGTCGAACTCGGGGGTGGCGGGATTGGTGTCGGCGAAGATACGCAGTCGGCTCATGGCGGTCTGGCTCACGAATGGGGACGGACAGTACTCAGCGCGTGCCGCGCAGTTTCAGCAGTTCGAGTTCGCAATGCAGCAGGAATTCGAACGCTTCCAGATGACGACGTGCCTCGGCCATGTTGCGGCCCCAGGCATACAGGCCGTGTCCTTCGATGAGATACCCCCACATGCTCTGTTTGTCCAGCAAGGCCTCGACCTGCGCGGCCAGCACCTGCATGTCCTGGGTATTGGCGAACACCGGCACGTCCACCGCGGTTTCGTGGGTGGTGTTGCCATCGAAGGCCTTGAGCAGTTCGTAGCCTTCCAGCCGGATCACACCGCTGCCTGCATACAGGCGGGAAGCAATCGTCTGCACCGGCGAGTGCGTATGCAGCACGCAACCGATCTCCGGAAACCGGCGATACAGCTGGGTGTGCAGCAGGGTTTCGGCAGACGGGCGCAACGGGCGGCCGACGGCCAGGCCATCGAAGTCCACCACCATGATGTCTTCTTCGACCAGACGACCCTTGTCGCGGCCGGAGACGGTGATGGCCGCGTGCTGTTCGTCCAGCCGATGGGAAAAATTGCTGCTGGTCGCAGGCGTCCAGCCGGCATGGGCCAGCTCGCGGATATTGGCGATCAGCAGGTGCGCCAGCTCGTGTAGACGCGTGGTGCTGTAGGGCAGGGGGGCAGTGGTCGCATTCATGGACCTATTCTACTGCGCCCCCGGTGCATGGGCAGGTGCAGCGCAGCAGGCGTCGTCCTGCCGCGCCCGACACCGGATCATGCGTGGGCTCAGCGGCCGTCGCGCAGACGGCTGTGGCGATACCCGTAGCCGAAGTAGATCACCAGCCCGACCAGCGTCCACAAGCCCATCAGCATCCAGTTGTGCAGCGTCATCGCCGACAGCAGCGCAAGGCAGCTCAACACGCCGGCGCTGCAGATCAGCCAGGCGGCCGGCATGCGGAAGGGACGCGGCAGTTCCGGGTGGGTGCGACGCAGGATCAGCACGCCGGCGCAGACCGCCGCGAAGGCGATCAGCGTGCCCATCGAGGTCAATTCGCCCAGCACATCCAGCGGGAACACCGCTGCCAGCAGCGCGATGCCGACACCGGTGATGACGGTATTGACATGCGGGGTGCGGTACCTGGGGTGGATGCGGGTGAAGATCGACGGCAGCAGGCCATCGCGCGCAATGATCATGAAGATGCGCGGCTGCCCGATGATCATCACCAGCACCACCGACGACAGCCCGATCAACGCGCCCACTTCCACGACCACGCGCAGCCAGGCCAGCTGCGGATGCGCCGCCACGGCGGTCACCACCGGCTCGTCGGTGCCGAGCAGGGTGTACGGCACCAGGCCGGTCATGACTGCCGCCATGGCGATGTAGAGCACGGTGCAGATCACCAGCGACAGGATCATGCCGATCGGCAGGTCGCGTTGCGGGCGATGCGATTCCTGCGCTGCCACCGACACCGCCTCGAAGCCGATATAGGCGAAGAACACCATCGCCGCGCCGCGCAGCACGCCCTCCATGCCGTACTTACCCGGGCCTTCGTTGGACGGAATGAACGGGTGCCAGTTGGCCGTGTCCACGTATTTCCAGCCCACCGCGATCACCAGCAGGATCAGGCCGGTCTTGAGGATCACCATGGCCATGTTCATTGCCGACGACTTGCGGATGCCGACATAGCACAGCCAGGTCAGCAGCAGCACGATGCCGGCCGCCGGCAGGTTGGCGATCGCCCCGGTGGGTTGCAGCTTGCCGTCCAGCGGCGCGCTGACGAGTGCGGCCGGCAGGTGGATGTCGAAATGCTCGAGCAGGCTCAGGAAGTAGCCGGTCCAGCTGACCGCCACGGCCGAGGCGGACACGCCATATTCCAGCACCAGCATCCAGCCGATGAACCACGCGGCCAGCTCGCCGAAGGTGGCGTAGGTGTAGGTATAGGCGCTGCCGGAGACCGGCACCATCGCAGCGAATTCTGCGTAGGCCATCGCACAGAACGCACAGCACACCGCTGCGAGCACGAACGAGAGCATGATCGCCGGTCCGGCATGGTCGGCCGCCGCCTGGCCGGTGATGACGAAGATGCCGCCGCCGATCACCGCGCCGATTCCCAGGGCGGTCAGCCCCCATGGGCCAAGCGCGCGTTGCAGGCCCAGCCCGTCGGCCGCCTCATGGCTGGCGTGCGGGTGTTTGGTGGCCCAAAGTTGTTTGAACATGAAGCGGTTCCGGCTTGGCGCTACGCGCGATCATTGAACAAGAAGACCGGCGTCGCGCGCCGGTCTTGAGAGAAGCTTAGGCCCGTTTCGCGAGGCGACTGTGGTGGACGCCGTAGCCGAAGTAGATCGCCAGGCCGATCACGGTCCAGCCTACGAACACCTTCCAGTGTTCCTGGAAGGCCTGGAAGAACAGGAACAGACAGGCCAACGCGCCCAGGGGACAGATCACCATCGCCAGCGGCACCCGGAACGGGCGCGGCAGGTCGGGCTTGGTGAAGCGCAGCACCAGCACGCCGGCGCAGACCGTGGCGAAGGCGAGCAGGGTGCCCATCGAGACGAGTTCGCCCAGTACGTTCAACGGGATCGCCCCGGCCAGCAGCGCGGCGACCACGCCCACGAAGAGCGTGCCGACGTAGGGCGTGCGGAATTTCGGGTGCACCTTGCCGAACAGCTTGGGCATCAGCCCATCCTTGGCCATGGTGTAGAAGATGCGCGGCTGCGCCATCAGCATCACCAGCACCACCGACGACAAACCGGCGATGGCACCGATTTCCACCGCGGTCTTGAGCCAGGTCAGTTGCGGGTGGGCCTCCAGCGCGGTGGCCACCGGCTTGGCGGTGCCGAGCTGGGTGTAGGGCAGCAGGCCGGTCAGCACCGCGCAGACGATGATGTAGATGACGGTGCAGATGGCCAGCGACACCAGGATGCCGATCGGCATGTTCTTCTGCGGATCCTTGGTCTCGCCGGCGGAGGTGGAAACCGCGTCGAAGCCGATGTAGGAGAAGAACACGATGGACGCGGCGCGAAACACCCCGTCCCAGCCGAACTGGCCGGGGCCGGTGTTTTCCGGGATGAAGGGGTGCCAGTTCGCCGGGTCGATATAGGAAATGCCAAAGCCCACGAACAGGCAGATCACCACGACCTTGATCGCCACCACGATCGCGTTGGCGAACGCCGACTGGGTGACGCCGACGTAGCACAGGATGCTCACCGCCGCGACGATCAGCACGGCCGGCAGGTTGACCAGATTCCCGGAGCTGACAAAGCCGTGGCCGTCCCAGGCCAGCGGCGCACCCGCCAACTCTGCGGGGAACGGCAACCCGAGGGTGCCGGTGATGAAGCTGATCAGGTAGGCAGACCAGCCGACTGCAACGCTGGAGCCGGCGAACAGGTATTCCAGCACCAGACACCAGCCGATGAACCAGGCGATGCCTTCGCCGAGCGTGGCGTAGGAATACGAATAGGCGCTACCGGAAACCGGCATCATCGCGGCGAATTCGGCATAGCACAGGCCGGCGAAGGCGCAGGCGATACCGGCGAACACGAACGACAGCATCACCGCTGGCCCAGCATGGTTGGCAGCCGCCTGGCCAGTCAGCACGAAGATGCCGGCGCCGATCACCGCGCCGATACCGAGCATGATCAGGTGCTTGGCCGTGAGGGTCCGTTGCAGCGTGGCTTCGCCTTGCAGGCTGCCTTCGACCGGTTCGCCCGCATCGACGTGGCCGGCGGGCTCGATCGGTTTGACCCTCAACAGAGACTTCAGCATTCGGTACATCCCGTAAGTGGCAAAGCGCAGGCGCAGGCGCCCGGACGGTGGTGCGCCGCATCCCGGTGGGACAGGCAAGCGGCCTACCTTGCCAAAGCTACACGCTCACGACAAGCGCGTACGCAGCATGAATGGCGATAATGGCCGCCTGGCCCGCACCGGGCGACCGAGAACGCGCGATGGTAGATGCAACCCTGCAGCAGCAATTGGCGGCGTACCGCCTGCGTTGGCCGGAGGAGGCCGCGCTGGCCGAGCAGTTCGCACAATTGCTGGACGATGCCACCGATCCGTTCGTGCGCGAGCGTGTCGAAGGTCATTTCACCGGCTCGGCGTGGGTGGTCAGCGCCGACGGCACACGCACCTTGCTGACCCATCATCGCAAGCTGCAGCGCTGGCTGCAGCTAGGCGGGCACGCCGATGGCGACCGCAATCTGGCGCAGGTCGCGCTCCGCGAAGCTGAAGAAGAATCCGGTTTGCCTGGCCTGAGGCTGGCGGATGCAGACCTATTCGATCTGGACCGCCACTGGATCCCGGCACGCGGCGAGGTGGCAGGCCACTGGCACTACGACGCGCGCTACGTGGTGGTGGCAGGCGCGGACGAAGACTTCCAGGTCAGCGAGGAATCGCTGGCCCTGGCCTGGCGCCCGATTGTCGAGCTGCTTGCAGAACCGGAGCTGGACCCGTCGCTGCGGCGCATGGCGGAGAAGTGGATGGCCCGAGGCGTGTGATAGGTGATGAGGGTGTGCGCCCTCATCCGCCCTGCGGGCACCTTCTCCCGCAAGCGGAAGAAGGCAGCAAGCCGGAGACCGAGCACCTCCACCTCCTCCTTTTGCAAGCGGGACATAGAGGACCCGTACTTTGTCCTCTCTCAAGCGAGATACCGATGACCTGCACTTTCTTCTCCCGCTTGCGGGAGAAGGTGGCGCAAAGCGCCGGATGAGGGCACTCGTGCAACAACAGATCAATAAAGCACCCGAGTCCGCAAGGTGCCGGTGATCTGTCCCAGCTCGTCCTTCAGTACGCCGGCAAGCTCCTCGCTGGCGCTGACATCGATCACCACATAGCCCACCTTGGGGTCGGTGCGCAGGAACTGGCCGTCGATGTTGACGTTATGGCGCGAGAACAATTCGTTGATCTGCGACAGCACGCCCGGCACGTTGCGATGGATATGCAGCAACCGTAGGCTTTCGGCGTGCTCGGGCAGGGTGACCTCCGGGAAGTTCACCGCCGACAAGGTGCTGCCGTTGTCGCTATAGCGCACCAGCTTGGCGGCGACCTCGATCCCGATGTTGTCCTGCGCCTCCAGCGTGCTGCCGCCCACGTGCGGGGTCAGGATCACATTGTCGTGCGCAGTGAGCGGCGATTCGAACGCATCGCCATTGCCCTTGGGCTCGATCGGGAACACGTCCACCGCCGCGCCGCCGATCTGGCCGGAGGTGAGCGCCGCATCCAGCGCGTCGATGTCGATGACGGTGCCGCGCGAGGCGTTGATCAGGTGCGCGCCAGGCTTCATGCGGGCGATTTCGGCTGCGCCGATCATGTCCTTGGTCGACGGCGTTTCCGGCACGTGCAAGGTGACCACGTCCGAGCGCTCCAGCAGGTCGTCCAGGTCGATGGCCGCGCGTGCGTTGCCCAACGACAGCTTGGTTTCGATGTCGTGGAAGATCACCTGCATCCCTAACGATTCGGCCAGCACGCCGACCTGGGTGCCGATATGCCCGTAGCCGACGATGCCCAGCACCTTGCCGCGCGTTTCGTGGCTGCCGGCGGCCGATTTCGACCAGCCGCCGCGATGGCATTGCGCGTTCTTCTGCGGAATGCCACGCAGCAACAGGATCGCCTCGGCGATGACCAGTTCGGCCACGCTGCGGGTGTTGGAGTAGGGCGCGTTGAAGACCGGGATACCGGCCAGCTCGGCCGCGTCCAGGTCCACTTGGTTGGTGCCGATGCAGAAACAGCCGATGGCGATCAGGCGCTTGGCGTGCGCCAGCACCTCGGCGCTCAGCTGCGTGCGCGAGCGGATACCGACGATATGCGCGTCGGCGATGCGGGCGATCAACTCGTCTTCCGGCAGCGACTTGGCGTGCAGTTCGATCTGCGAGTAGCCGGCGGCGCGGAACACGTCGACGGCGGTCGGGCTGATGCCTTCCAGCAACAGCACGCGGATGTCCTGCTTGGGAAACGAGGTTTTCTTCGGCGACATGGGGGAACGCAATGCAGCAATCGGGTCGGCAACTATGCCAGATGGGGTGCGCGATTGGGTGGCCGCCACGCGATGTTCGCGCCGGCAAAGCCCTTGCGCCGCAACGGTTTCAGCTGAATCCAACGCGGCGTCGGCCATGCGTGCGCCGGCTGGACGAGCCGGGCCGGCGCTGGCACGCTGTGCGGTTCCTACCGCAGCGCCGCGTGCCATGACCGATCCCCGCATCCTTTCGTTGCAACAGGCCGTGCCTGCGTTGCGTTTGAAGACCGAGCCGGCCGACCTGGAGCATTACGGCCGCGACTGGACCCGCCGCTGGACGCCGAACCCACTCGCGATCGCCTTGCCGGGCTCGGTGGAGGAAGTGCAGGCGGTCGTGCGTTGGGCAAATGCGCAAGGCGTGGCGGTGGTGCCGTCGGGCGGGCGCACGGGCTTGTCCGGCGGCGCAGTGGCGGCCAACGGCGAGTTGGTGCTGAGCCTGGAGCGTTTGAACAAACCGCTGGATTTCAACGCAGTGGATCGCACGCTCACCGTGCAGGCCGGCATGCCGCTGGAAGCGGTGCACAACGCCGCGCGCGAGCATGGGCTGGTGTATCCGGTGGATTTTGCCGCACGCGGCTCGTGTTCGATCGGCGGCAATATCGCCACCAATGCCGGCGGCATCCGGGTGATCCGCTACGGCAATACGCGCGAATGGGTGGCCGGGTTGAAGGTGGTCACCGGTGGCGGCGAGTTGCTGGAACTCAACAATGCGCTGGTGAAGAATTCCAGCGGCTACGACTTCCGCCACCTGATGATCGGCTCCGAAGGCACGCTCGGCATCATCGTCGAGGCCACGCTGCGGCTGACCGACCCGCCGCCGCCCAGCAACGTGATGTTGCTGGCATTGCCATCCTTCGACGTGCTGATGCAGGTATTCGCCGCGTTCCGTGCGCAGCTGCGCCTGGAGGCCTTCGAATTTTTTACCGATCGCGCGCTGGAGCATGTGCTTGCGCACGGCGCGCAGGCGCCGTTCGCGCAGGTGCACCCGTATTACGTGGTCACTGAATTCGCCGCAGGCGATCAGGCGCAGGAAGCGGCCGCGATGGCGGCCTTCGAGACCTGCATGGAGCAGGGCTGGGTCAGCGATGGCGTGATCAGCCAGAGCGATGCGCAGGCCGCGCAGCTGTGGCGCCTGCGCGAAGGCATCACCGAGGCGTTGGCGCGCTACACGCCGTACAAGAACGATGTGTCGGTGCGCATTTCGGCGATGCCCGCCTTCCTGGCCGAAACCCAGGCCTTGCTGCACGATGCGTATCCGCATTTCGATGTGGTGTGGTTCGGGCATATCGGCGATGGCAACCTGCACATCAACGTGCTCAAGCCCGATGGCACCAGCCAGGCCGATTTCGTTGCAGCCTGCGATCAGGTCACCAAGTTGCTGGCGCAGGCCTTGCAGCGTTTCGACGGCAGCATTTCCGCCGAACACGGCATCGGCCTGGTCAAGAAGGCGTATCTGTGGAGCACGCGCTCTGCCGAGGAAATCGCCTTGATGCGCGGCATCAAACATGTGCTCGATCCTCATCTTTTGCTGAATCCCGGCAAGCTGTTCGAGATGCATGACGCACCTGCCGACACGCGCGCCGGTTAGTCTTCCAGCACCTTCACACGGAATCGATCAGCCCATGATGCGCTCCCTCGTGTTCTGCGCTTTGACGCTGTTGCCGCTGGCAGCGTTCGCATCCAGCCTGGCCGGGACGTCGGCAGGTGCCTCGTCGGCTGGCTCGTCCAATTCGTCCGGCAGCAGCTCCGGCGACGACAAGGTGGTGGCCGACGCCCGCGAAGATGCGGCCGGTTTTGTCGCCAGCGACGGCGTGATTCGCGGTGCGCGTCTGGAAGCGGCGTTGGTGCAGTTGCGTAGCCGTAGCGACGCAGCGCGGCTGGCCAGCGACCTGGAGCTGGCGCAGTCCATCCTGGCCCAGTGAGTCTGCGCCGGCGGTGCGGCTGGCTGCTGCTGGCGGCCTTGATCGCCCCGCAGGCGCAGGCCGAACTGTTGGTCGAGGTTGTTCCGTCGGACTTGCCTGCGGCGGAGATCGAAGCGAGCAATGCGCTGGTGCAGCTGGTCGCACCGCGATTGCCGCAGGGCTGGACGCAGCGGTTGACCGCCCCGATCCAGCTGCAATGGCGCACCGATCTGCCGGCGCAGGTACATGGCCGTGCAATCGGCAATCGCATCGTGCTCGATCGCGCGCTGTTGCAGGCGTGGAGCGCGCAATCGGACGAAGCACGTTCCGATCGCAACGCAGCTGCCACGCGCGCGGCGATGGCAGCGCTCATACACGAACTGGCGCATGTGCTCGATCGCGGCGCAGGCAGCGCGTTGTCGCGCGATCGGCGCCTGCGCGATCTCGCCGGCTGGCAGGTGCGGCCGTGGCGGCTGGGGCGCGGCGCAAACCGGTTCAGCGACCGCAGCCCGGATGGGTACGAGCGCCGCAGCCCGGCCGAGTTCGTTGCGGTCAATCTCGAGCATTACGTGCTGGACGCCGACTATGCGTGCCGGCGCCCTGCGCTGGCGGCGTGGTTTGCGCAGCGCCTCGGGACGCCGCAGGGCGCTGTGCGCTGCGAAAGCGCGTTGCCGTACCTGCAGGCCGACAACGATGCCGGTGCGATGTCGTTGCTGTCGCTGGATCCGGCACGCGTGTACGCGGTGGATTATCTGCTTGCCGAGGGTAACGAGCAGCCGATGAGCCGTTGGGGCCATAGCATGTTGCGCCTGGTGATCTGCGCCCCCGACCGTGCGCCGGGCCCGGCATGCCGGCTGGATCTGCAATATCACCGCGTGCTGTCGTTCCGCGCCTTCGTGGGCGATGTGCAGATTTCCAGCTGGCGTGGGCTCACTGGTTCTTACCCGTCGCGGCTGTTCGTGCTGCCGTTGAACCAGGTCGTCGACGAATACACCAAGGTGGAATTGCGCGCCCTGTCGTCGGTGCCACTGACGCTGGCGCCCGATGAGATCGCGGCCCTGCTCAAGCGCGCCGCGCAGGTGCATTGGAGTTACGACGGGCGCTATTACTTCATCAGCAACAACTGCGCGGTGGAAACCTACAAGTTGCTGCATGACGGGGTGCCGCGTCTGGCTGCAGCGAACTTGTCTTCGATCACGCCGCGCGGTCTGCGGCGACGATTGCAGCGTGCCGGCATCGCCGATCTGCATGTGCTGGACGACCCTGCACACGCCATCCGCCAGGGCTATTACTTCGAATCGGCGGCAGCGCATTACCAGGCCATGTTCGATGTGCTTCGGCGTGGCATCGCAGTGCCGCAAACAACTGTCGCGCAGTGGCTGGATGCCGCGCCCGAGGCGCGCGCGCAATGGTTCGATCGCGGTGGTCTGCGCGAAACTGCAGCGGCGCTGTTGCTGGAACAGGCGGCCCTGCGTCGAAAGGAATTGCTGGCGCGCGATGCGCTCAAGCGGCTGGTGCAACCGGGCATGGCCGCGCGCGAAGCGGTGCAGGGCCAGCTGCAGGCGCTGTTCGCGCGCCAGGCGCAACTCAGTCATCCGGCGGTGCTGTCGGGCAGCACGGGGTATGGCTTGCCGCAAGCGGAGGAGCAGCAACGGCTGAGTGCGCGCGTGGCGCAGGAAAGCGCGGTGTTGGTCGATGGCTGGAAGCAGCTGCAGCGGGCTGGACGCCAGCAATTGCCAGCCGACGTACGCAATGGCTTGGAGCAGGGCGAAGCGAATGTGGAACGTTTGCGTGCGCACCTGCGTGTGCTTGCGCGCGGCGATGCGGCGGCCGACAACGTGCAGCCGGACATGCGCATGCCTTTGCAGGTGCAATAGCGATCGGGCGACGCGAAGGAGCGCAGTGGGAGCCTCTCTCCCGCCGGGGCGAAAAGGCAGGGCTTGCGCGGCACTGGCACACAGGCCTTCGTGCGCCCGCATTGCAGGCGCGGGCAGGGGCGCGGGGTAGTGCGTGAAGCCGTCGGTGATTCACCTCTGACGACGCGTGGCGACGCGTTCATCATCGCGGCTACTGACAGTTCTCTGCGGCGCCCCTCATCCGGCGCTACGCTCCACCTTCTCCCTTATCAAGGTGATGGGAGAAGGGATAGACCGCGCGCGCCTCAGTACGTGCTGCGAGCGCTTCTCCCGTCGGGAGAGGGGGTGGGGTGAGCGTACGGCTCGACGCTATCGTGCAGGTCCAACTGCACGAGGCTTCGCCCTTACTTTCATCCGGCGCTACGCGCCACCGTCTCCCCATGAAGTGACCAATGTCCCGAGTGGAGAAGGGATACCTCAGCCGGCGGGTTGCAGCTCCGCTTGCACCGCATACTGGCGCAGCCACTGGCTGATGTGCGCATCGTTGCGGTATTGCTGCATCAGCTTGGCCAGACGTGCCGGTGCCGGCGTGCAGAACTGCGCAACTGCCACTTCGATCTCGTGGCGTCGATCGGCGTCGTAGGGTTCTTCGCCAGCGAAATGCACGCAGGTGTCGTAGTCGTCCACCAGCGCGCGTACGTCGTCGGGCATGCCGCACAGGCCGGCCGGGTGCTGCAGCCATTCTTCCTCCACCTTGGGGTCGGTGCAGGTTGCCGCAGCCGGCGCCGACGCGGGGGTCGGTACCGGTTTGGCGGTGCAGGCAGCCAGCAGCCCCAGCGACAGGGCTGCGAGCAGGCGACGCATCAGTCGGCGCGACCGGCAAATTCGCCCGTGGTGGTGTTGACCAGCACGCGTTCGCCGTTGGTGATGTACTCGGGCACCATGATTTCCATGCCGGTGTTGAGCTTGGCCGGCTTGGGCCGCTTGGTGGCGGTACCGCCCTTCAATTCCGGCGGAGTCTCCACCACTTCCAGCGTCACCGTCTGCGGCAGTTGCACGGCCACCGGCTGGTCGTCGATCACTTGCACATAGATGCCGGTCAGGCCATCGGTGATGTAGCCGGCGTCGGTGCCGATCACGTCCGCATCCAGCGTGTACGGGGTGAAGTCTTCGTCGTCCATGAACACGAACGCTTCGCCGTCCTTGTACGAGAACGTGGACTGTCGGCGCAGCAGCTCGACTTCCGGCAGGTTGTCGTCTGCATCGAAGCTGGCGTCGGTTTTGACCCCGCCCGGCACGCTGTACATGATGAAACGAAAGCGCACATTGCCGCCGCGGCCCTGCGGCGAGCTGCGTTCGATGTCGCGGATCTGGTAAATGCCGCCGTTGTATTCGACGACGTTGCCTTTCTTGATGTCGTTGGCTTTCATGGGAATCGGGAGTTGGGAATGGGGAATTGGAAATGCCGTGACCGGGGTAGTGGGAGCAGGGTGCCGTTGCGATTCCCTATTCCCGTCTCTCGATTCCCGGCTACTTGGGTGCCAACCGCACGCCGCCGTCCAGGCGGATCACTTCGCCATTGAGGTAGCGGTTGCGCAGGATGAAGGCGACAGTGTCGGCGTATTCGTCGGGCTGGCCGAGGCGCGAGGGGAACGGGATGGAGGCGGCCAGCGATTGCTGCACGGCCTCGGGCATGCCGTCGACCATCGGGGTCCAGAACACGCCCGGCGCGATCGTCATCACGCGGATGCCGAAGCGCGCCAGTTCGCGTGCCATCGGCAAGGTCATGCCGACCACGCCGCCTTTGCTGGCCGCATACGCGGCCTGGCCGATCTGGCCCTCGAATGCGGCGACCGAAGCGGTATTGACGATCACGCCGCGTTCGCCGTCATCGCCGGTGGTGTTGTGTTGCATGACATCGGCCGCAGCCTTGGCCACATTGAAGCTGCCGACCAGATTCACCAGCACGGTGTTGCGAAAGGTGGCCAACGGCATCGGCGCTTCCTTGCCCAACACGCGGCCGGCGCCGAGGATGCCGGCGCAATTGACCACCAGATTCAATCCGCCCAGCGCCTGCGCAGCTTGCGTCACATTGGCCGCGACCTGGGCCTCATCGGTGACATCGGTGGCGAGGTAATGCGCGTTGCCGGCACCGAGCAGCGCCAGCGCCGCCTCGGCCCTGTCGGCGTTGACGTCGAACAGCGCGACCTTGCCGCCGTCGGCCACCAGGCGCTGTGCGACGGCCAGGCCGAGGCCGGAAACGCCGCCGGTCACGATGGCAAGAACAGAAGATGGCTGCATGCGGTGGTTCCCTGAGTAACGTTGATGGCCGGTGTTGGCGGCAAACGAACGAGCGGCGGAGCGGGCGGCAATTCTAGCCGAAGCCCCCGCGTGATCGCGGTGGTAGGTGATGCACGAATGCGCGGGCAGCAATCCCTCAGCCGGCGGCAGCCAGCGCCTTGCCGACCTTGCTGCCGGTGTCGCGACCGAGCAGCTGCGCCAGCCAGCGGCCGGTGCGGGCCAGGGCGGGCAGGTCGATGCCGGTGGGCATGCCCAGCCCGTGCAACAGGTACACCACGTCTTCGCTGGCAACGTTGCCGCTGGCGCCCTTGGCATACGGGCAGCCGCCCGCACCGGACACGGCCGCATCGATCACGCGGACGCCTTGCTCCAGGCATGCAGCGATATTGGCCAGCGCCTGCCCATAGGTATCGTGGAAATGCACCGCCAACGCCTGCATCGGCACCGCCTGCGCCACTGCGGCCAGCATCTGACGCGCCTTGAGCGGCGTGCCCACCCCGATGGTGTCGCCCAGCGAGATTTCATAGCAGCCGAGCGCGTGCAGACGTTGCGCCACATCGACCACATCGGCCACCGGCACCTCGCCCTGGTACGGGCAGCCCAGCACGGTGGAGACGTAGCCGCGCACGCGCACACCGTCGAGCGCGGCCTGCTGCAGGATCGGCCGAAACCGTTCGATCGATTCGTCGATGCCGGCGTTGGTATTGGTGCGATTGAACGCCTCCGACGCGGCGGTGAAGACCGCCACTTCCTGCACCCCGGCCGCGCGTGCGCGTTCGTAGCCCTGCAGGTTGGGCACCAGCACCGGATATGCGATGCCCGGCGCCTGCGCGATGCCGGCAAACACCTCGGCGGCGTCGGCCAGCTGCGGTACCCAGCGTGGGCTGACGAAGCTGGTCGCTTCGATCGTGCGCAGCCCGGTAGCCGAGAGTTGATCGATCAACGCGATCTTGTCGGCAGTGGCGATCGGTTGCGCTTCGTTTTGCAGGCCATCGCGTGGGCCAACTTCGACAATGCGGACGAAGTCGCTCATGCGCTTACATCGCTGTGCGCATGACGGCGTGCAGACATCGCCGCAACCTCGTGCATGGTGGCGGTCGAATGCGCGAACAAGGAAACCAGGGACATCGGAAAGAGACTCATGCGGGGAGGTGGCAGACCGCTTCGCAATTGTTGCCGTCAGGGTCGAGCACGAAGGCGCTGTAATAGTGTGCGTGGTAATGCGGGCGCAGGCCCGGTGCACCGTGATCGCGGCCACCGGCGGCCAGCGCAGCGCGATGAAACGCATCGACGCTGTCGCGGTCGGTCGCCGTCAGCGCGACATGGGTGGTGCCCGGCGTCTGCGCGTGGGAGCCCAGCCAGAGAAACGGGCGCCCGGTGCCGAAACCGGCATGCGCGTGGCCGCCGGTTTGCGCGGCCGTCAACTCCACCAGCAGCGTGATGCCCAGTGGCGCAAGCGCGGCCCGGTAGAAGGCGGTGCTGGTTTGCAGATCGCTGCAGGCCAGGCCGATATGGTCGATCGCGCTCACGCCAGGCTCTCCGGCATCCACGCGGCGCTGCGCTTGTCGAGAAACGCACCCAGGCCTTCCTGGCCTTCGGGGGACACGCGCAGACGGGCGATCAACGCCGCATTGGCGGCATCGATGGCATCGCGGTCGGCAGCTGGCAGCACCGAGCGCACCAGCGCCTTGGCGCTGCCGGCGGCCAGCGGCGCCGCAGCCAGCAGCAGGCGAACCTGGCGCTCCACGGCGATATCCAGCTGATCGGCAGCCACCAGCTGGTGCAGCAGACCCAGCAACTGCGCGGTGCCGGCATCGAAGATCTCGGCGGTGGCGAACCAGCGCCGCGCCTGGCGCGCGCCGATCGCTGCAACCACATAGGGCGAGATGACCGCCGGCAGCAGGCCGAGCTTGCTTTCGGTCAGTCCGAAGCGCGCCTCGGTACAACCGATGGCGATATCGCAGCACGCCACCAGGCCGACACCGCCGCCGAAGGCGGCGCCGTTGACGCGCGCGATGGTGGGCTTGGGCAATTCATCCAGGGTGCGCATCAGCTGCGCCAGCGCCAGTGCGTCGGCGGCGTTCTCGGCTTCGCTGGCGCTGGCCATGCCGCGCATCCAGTTCAGGTCTGCGCCGGCCGAAAAGGCCGCGCCATCACCGGTCAGCACGACGACGCGGATCTGTGACGCCCGGCCCGCCTCGCGTAATGCATCGGTCAGCGCGGCGATCAGCGTCGCATCGAAGGCGTTGTGGATTGCGGAGCGATGCAATCGCAGGGTACGGACCGCTCCGTGGTCTTCGACGATCAAGCCGGTGTCCTGCATTGCGTACGTCCATGAATGGGATGCGAACCATGATAGCGGGCCGGGTCGCCGGAGCCATGACGCGGTGCGTCGATGCTAGAATTGAGAACCATTCCTAACAATCAGGCCGTCTTTGTGACGCTGTCCGACATGCCTTTGCATCGTGCCGCCATCGTGGACTCCGTGGAGGATCGTCTCCCCAACGACACGATCGCCCGGCGCTTGCGGGAGTTGGGGTTTGTCGCAGGCGAGGAAGTCACGGTGCTGGCGACCGGACCGGTCGGCCGCGAGCCGTTGTTGGTACAGGTGGGCTATACGCGCTTTGCCCTGCGGCGCAGCGAGGCTGCGCGCGTACAGGTGCGCCATGCGGGAGGATCGGCATGAGCGCGGCCACCGTCCCGCTGCGCCTGGCGTTGGTCGGCAACCCCAACAGCGGCAAGACCGCATTGTTCAACCAGCTGACCGGCAGCCGGCAGAAAGTGGCCAATTACACCGGCGTCACCGTCGAGCGTAAGGAAGGGCACTTCCGCGCACCCTCCGGGCGCGAGTTTGCGGTACTGGATCTGCCCGGCGCCTACAGCCTGCAACCGGCGAGCCTGGATGAGGCGATCACCCGCGACCTGTGCCGTGGCTTCTATCCGGGCGAGCCGGCGCCGGACGTGCTGGTCTATGTGATGGATGCGACCAATCTGCGCCTGCATCTGCGCTTTGCGTTGGAGTTGCGCGAGCTCGGCCGGCCGATGATCGTGGCGCTGAACATGATGGATGCCGCGCAGCGACGCGGGATCGTCATCGACCTGCCGGCACTGGAGCAGGCGCTCGGCGTGCCGGTGGTCGAAACGGTGGCGGTGCGGCGCGGTGGTGCCAAGGTGCTGGTCGAGCGGCTCGATGCACAGGCGGCACGCCTGGCGGCGCCCGCCGCCAATCCGCCGGCCGACGGTAATTATCACGCGCTGGTGCGGCAGATCCTCGGCGCAGCGGTGACCATGCCCACCCGCACCTCGCGGGTGGACGACGCGCTGGACCGCTGGCTGCTGCATCCGGTCTGGGGCCTGGTCACCCTGGCGGTGGTGATGTTCCTGATCTTCCAGGCGGTCTATGCCTGGGCCGCGCCGGTCATGGACCTGATCGACGGCGGCACCGCTGCCCTGGGCGATTGGGTCGGCGCGACGTTGCCGGAAGGTCCGCTCAACAGCTTGCTCAAGGATGGCGTCATCGCCGGGCTTGGCGGGGTGATCGTGTTCCTGCCGCAGATCCTGATCCTGTTCGCCTTCATCCTGGCATTGGAAGAATCCGGCTATCTGCCGCGTGCGGCGTTTCTGCTCGATCGCATGATGTCGGTGGCCGGTTTGTCGGGGCGCTCGTTCATTCCGCTGTTGTCGAGTTTTGCGTGTGCGGTGCCGGGCATCATGTCCACGCGCAGCATCCAGGACCCGCGCGACCGGCTCGCCACCATCATGGTCGCGCCGCTGATGACGTGTTCGGCGCGGCTGCCGGTGTATGCGTTGTTGATCGGCGCCTTCATTCCGCAGAAGACGGTGTGGGGCATTTTCAACCAGCAGGGGCTGGTGCTGTTCGGTCTGTACGCTGCGGCCATCGTCAGTGCGCTGCTGGTCTCGTGGACGATGAAGAAATGGCGGCGCGACAAGAGCGAGCACCCGTTGATGCTGGAGCTGCCGTCCTACCGCGTGCCGCAGGTACGCGACTTGGCGCTGGGGCTGTGGGAGCGCGCCTGGATCTTCCTCAAGCGCGTGGGCGGCATCATCCTGGCGCTGACCATCCTGCTGTGGTTCCTGCTGTCGTTTCCCGAGGCGCCGGCCAACGCCACCTTGCCGCCAATCGACTACAGCTTCGCCGGTCGTATCGGCCACGCAATGGCGGTGTTCTTCGCACCGCTGGGCTTCAACTGGCAGATCTGCATCGCGTTGATTCCCGGCCTGGCCGCGCGCGAAGTGGCGGTGGCCTCGCTGGCCACGGTGTACGCGTTGTCTGCAGCCGACGATGACGCGGCAGCGCAGGCGTTGTCGCCGCTGATCAGCGACGGGTGGTCGCTGGCCACCGCGTTGTCGCTGCTGGTCTGGTACATCTACGCACCGATGTGCATTTCCACGCTGGCCACGATCAAGCGCGAAACCAACTCGTGGAAACAGATGACCATCAGCGCGGTGTACCTGTTCGCGCTGGCCTACCTGGCCTCGCTGGTGACCTACCAGCTGGCCGTGCTGCTGGGAGCCGGCTGAGATGACGCTTTCGCTCACGCTGCAATACCTGGTGATCGCCATCGCCGTGCTGGTCAGCCTGTGGGTGGTGATGAAGAAACAGTTTCCCGGTGTGCTGCGTCGCCTGCGTGGCGCGCTTGCGCTTGGGCTGCTGCGCAACGGGCGGCCGGCATGGATGCAGGCACTGGGGCGTCGCGTGGCACCGCCTGCCGCCCAAACCGTCTCGGCCTGCGGCGGTTGCGACAGCTGTGGCCCGACCCCGCCCCGCAGCCACTGACCCGCGTCGTCTGGTCTACACTTGCGCGGCCGCAGGACGCGGCAAGACAAGGGGGCGGTGATGCGATTGCTGGTGTTGTTGGCGGTGCTGGCCGCCGTTGCGGGCCTTTATAACTATGGCGGCAACGCGCTCGACGAGAAGCAGGTGCGCGATTTCTATGCCGCGCACGACAAGGCGATGTTGAGCCAGGACGGCGAGGCGCTCTGCGCGATGACCGCGCCGGAATTCGAAATGGTGGTGTTGTACCGCATGGATTCGCATCAGCAGCGGCAAACCGCCACCCGCGAGAAATATTGCAAATCCAACGGCGAATGGGCACAGGTGCTGCGGCAGATGAGCCACGTGGCCGATCCGGAAGAGCTGATCGACTACAAGCAGTCGATCACCAAGATCGACATCGCCGCAGACGAACACTCGGCGATGGTCGAAACCCGCGCCACGCTCGGTCTGCCGGGCGTGCGCATGACCTTTCGCACCCGCGACAAGGTGATCCGCAAGCGCTGGAAGACGCTCATCGCCCACAGCGAAGGCACCGCCTGGGTCGGCCCGGCGTACCAATAAGCGCCGTGGGCCAGGCGTCTGCGCTTGCTGCCCGGCGGCGCGGTCGGCGCTGGGTGCGGCCTGTGCGATGCGGACAGGGCAGGTGCAGTGCGCCCTCCACGGTTGGCTGATGATTGCCGGCGACGTGCCGCTGGCCTCTGGACTCCGTACCGGGCAAGACGGGCGGCCAGCGATCCGTCGCTGCATTGCACAGCGCCGCAACCACTGGCGTTCGCTATGCTTGTGCCATGACGACCTCCTTCCAGATCTCCCGACGTGCGCAGGCGCTGACCAGTTCGGCGATTCGCGAAATCCTCAAGGTGACCGAACGGCCGGAGGTCATTTCCTTCGCCGGCGGCCTGCCGTCGCCAGCCACCTTTCCGGTGGAGCGCATGCGCGCTGCCAGCGACCAGGTGCTGCGCGACGCCCCGCAGGCGGCCTTGCAATACGGCCCCACCGAGGGTTATGCGCCGCTGCGCGAATGGGTGGCCGCACGGCTGAGTCGCGATGGCGCCAGCATCCGCCCCAGCCAGGTGCTGATCACCACCGGCTCGCAACAAGGCCTGGACCTGCTCGGCAAGGTCTTCATCGACGAAGGCAGCAAGGTGTTGGTGGAAACGCCGAGCTACCTGGGCGCGTTGCAGGCATTTTCGTTGTTCCAGCCGGCATTCGTCGGCATGCCCTCGGACGCGGATGGCGTGGTGGTGGATGCGCTGGATCCGTCGTTGCTGGCCGATGCGCGCTTTCTGTACTGCCTGCCGAATTTTCAAAATCCCACCGGCCGGCGCTTGCCGTTGGCGCGTCGCCAGGCCTTGGTGGCGCGTGCGGCCGAGGCAGGTGTGCCGATTGTCGAAGACGACCCGTATGGCGAGCTGTATTACAGCGGTGAGCCGTTGCCGAGCCTGTTGTCGATGAACCCGGAAGGCGTCATCTACATGGGCTCGTTTTCCAAGGTGCTCGCGCCCGGCCTGCGGCTGGGTTACGTGGTGGCGCCCGAGGCAGTGCTGGGCAAGCTGATCCAGGCCAAGCAGGCAGCCGATCTGCATACGCCATCGTTCACCCAGCGCGTGGTGTACCAGACCTTGCAGGACGATTTTCTCCAGACCCATATTCCGCAGATCCGGGCGCTGTACGCGCGCCAGTGCAGCCTGATGCTGGAGGCACTGGACCGGCACTTCCCGGCGCAGGTGCAGTGGAATCGCCCGGAGGGCGGCATGTTCTTGTGGGTGACCTTGCCACCGGGGCTGGATGGGACTGCGTTGCTGGCGCGAGCCATCGCACGCAATGTCGCGTTCGTACCCGGCGCGCCGTTCTACGCCACCTTGCCGCAGACCAATACGCTGCGCCTGTCGTTCGTCACCGTCCCCGGCGAGAAGATCGATGCCGGCATCCAGGTGCTGGGCGAGTTGCTGCGCGAGGCGCTGGCCGAATTGCCAGGCCAGGGCGCGTGACAGGGGCGACGGCAGAGCAGGGTGCGCCGATGGCGATCAGGATCGACCACGTCGCCATCGGCAGCGCGCGCGACTTCACGCGCCCTGGCAGCCGCAGTGCGATCGACAAACGTCCGCTGCAGGGGGCGGTGCAGGTGGGCATCGAAGGCCTGGAGGGCGACGAGCAGGGCGACCGGCGCGTGCATGGCGGGCCGGACAAGGCCATCCATCATTACCCACGCGATCACTACGTCGCCTGGCGCGAGGAACTTGGTCCGCACGTGTTGCTGGAGGCGGCAGGTGCCTTCGGCGAAAACCTCAGCAGCGTGGGCGTGACCGAAGCCGATGTCTGTCTCGGCGATCGCTTCACCTTGGGCACTGCAGTGGTGGAGGTGTCGCAGTTGCGACAACCGTGCTGGAAGCTCTCGGACCGCTTTGGCGTGCGCGAGCTGGCGCGGCGCGTGCAGGAAACCGGCCGTACCGGCTGGTATTACCGCGTGTTGCAGCCGGGCAGCGTTGCGGCCGGCGACCTGCTGACCCTGCAGACGCGGCCGCATCCGGATTGGCCGCTGTCCCGTCTGCAGCAGGTGCTATACGCGCGTCAGGTCGACGTTGCAGCCGTCACCGCGGTATTGCAGCTGCCGCTGGTGCCGTCCTGGCGCACGCTTTTCGAACGCCGCCTGCAGCGCAGCGAAGTGGAAAGCTGGAGCAAGCGGCTGGAGGGTATCGGCGATTAAGCGCGGCAAACAAAGCTGCTGCGCAGTGCCAGGCGGATGTGGTCGCTGCTTGCGTCGGCTTGTGCGGCACGTATAGGCGCTTGCGCCGGGCGTCTCCCACGCCGGGATGAAAGATGCACGCTCCTTGCGATAGCCATGCTTAGAGCGGCCGACATCACTGCTTTATATAGGTGGCCGTGCAGCTCACGAAGTCGGCAGAGTCCAGTTGCATTCCTGCGGCTCTCCACTCGTCGCTACCCCTCCAAGAACCCTTCGCCACGCCTCGTCGCCCGCCACGAAAGCGACCAGTCGCGCGACCCCGCAACGCCGCATCGTGCGCAGTGCGGCACTGCGGCGACGAATCGCTAATCCCAACTCCCCAATCCCGGCTATCGTGTACCCCCCACATCGCCAAGCCAGCCGCCGCCATGACAACCTCTGCTGTGAAAGTTCTGATCCACGGCGCCTCCGGGCGGATGGGCAAGGCGTTGCTGCGATTGGCCGCCGAAGACCAGGCCTTGCAGGTGGTCGGGGCCGTGGTGGGTCGCTCGCCCTCCCAGCGCGTGGTCGATGGGGTGCCGTTCTTCGCTGCCAGCGAACTCGGCGGCGCGCCTGCGTTCGATGTGGCCATCGATTTCAGTTTGCCGCAGGGCTTCGCACCGATCCTGGCGTTGTGCGCGCAGCGGGGCAAGCCGCTGGTGTCCGGCACCACCGGGCTCGACGAGGCGCAGCGTGCGGCCTTGCGCGATGCCGCCCAGCAGATTGCGCTGGTGTGGGCGTCCAACTTCAGTCTCGGCGTTGCGGTGCTGACCGAGCTGGTGGAGCGCGCGGCCGGCACCTTGCCGGGTTGGGACTGCGACATCCTCGAAGCGCATCACGTGCACAAGCAGGACGCGCCCTCCGGCACTGCGTTGACGCTGGGCGAAGCGGCGACCGGCAGCGGCGCACAGCCGCGCTATGTCAGCCTGCGTGCCGGCGACATCGTCGGCGAACACACCGTGCAGTTCACCGGGCTGGGCGAGAGGGTCGAGCTGGTGCATCGCGCGACCAACCGCGACATCTTCGCGCGTGGTGCCTTGCATGCGGCCAAGCGGCTGATCGGCAAGCCGGCAGGCAGCTACCGCGTGCGCGATCTGGTGCTGTAAGCACGCCCTCAGCCATGCATGAACGGTAGCCGCACGTCGCGGCCCATTCATGCCTCGGCGTTGACGCGCGCCTGCATCCGATGCTCTTCAGACTGGCATGGCAGGGCAGTTGCCTTTACAATTCTCGCTTGCCCGAACCAGCGTCGGACCGGTCCCCAGCACCGCGTCCGCGCTTTGCTGCAACCGGAATTTGGCCGGGAGCGCATCGGAGTCCCAGGCAGCCAGAGCGAGACCCCCACGTGACCCAACCCGCAATCCTTGTCCTCGAAGACGGCACCGTGTTCGAGGGCGAATCCGTAGGCGCCAACGGGCTTTCCGTCGGTGAAGTGGTGTTCAACACCGCCATGACCGGCTATCAGGAAGTCCTGACCGATCCCTCCTACGCCCGCCAGATGGTCACGCTGACCTATCCGCATATCGGCAACACGGGCTTTACCGATCAGGACGACGAAGCCCGCAAGATCTGGGCGGCCGGCCTGATCGTGCGCGATGTGCCGCGCCGCCCCAGCAGCTGGCGCAGCCAGGTGGCCTTGCCGGAATGGCTGCAGGCCCGCGGTGTGGTTGCCATCTCCGGCATCGACACCCGCAAGCTGACCCGCCTGCTGCGGCAGAAGGGCGCCCAGAATGGCGCGCTGATGGCCGGCGAGATCGACGTCGAAAAAGCGCTGGAAGCCGCACGCAAGTTCCCCGGCCTGAAAGGCATGGATCTGGCCAAGGTGGTCTCGACCGAGAGCAGCTACAACTGGAAGGAAGGTTCGCTGGATCTGAACTCGGACAGCTTTCTGGGTCTGGGCGCGTTGAATAGTGGAAAGTCCGCGCAGGGAAGTACCGGCTCTGGCGAGGGACACGCATTCAAGGTCGTGGCCTACGACTACGGCGTCAAGCTCAACATCCTGCGCATGCTGGCCGAGCGCGGCTGCGATGTCACCGTGGTGCCGGCGCAGACCCCGGTGGCAGAGGTGCTGGCGATGAACCCGGATGGCGTGTTCCTGTCCAACGGCCCGGGCGACCCGGAGCCGTGCGACTACGCAATCGCTGCGATCAAGGAGTTGGTGGCGCACAAGGTGCCGACCTTCGGCATCTGCCTGGGCCATCAGTTGCTGGCGCTGGCTGCCGGCGCCAAGACGCTCAAGATGACCACCGGCCACCACGGCGCCAACCACCCGGTGCAGGATCTGGACGGCGGCCGGGTGATGATCACCTCGCAGAACCACGGTTTTGCAGTGGATGAAAGCACCTTGCCGGCCAACGTGCGGGTCACTCACCGCTCGTTGTTCGACGGCACCAACCAGGGCATCGCGCTCACCGACGCACCGGCGTTCTCGTTCCAGGGCCATCCGGAGGCCTCGCCGGGACCGCGCGATGTGGGGCCGCTGTTCGACCGGTTCACGGCGCTGATGGCTGAAGCGAAAGCTTGAACACCGTCGCCGCGCCATGTGCTCGCTTTGGTGACTGCGCGGCACACCCTGGATTCAGTGGAGATTCCAATGCTTGATCGCATCGACATTGAAGGTTTGAAGGGAGTCGGCAAGGTGGAGCTGCGGTTCGATGCAGCCAGCCGGGCGCGCGTGCTTTTCGGTGTCAACGGCGTTGGCAAGACAAGGTCGTTAGAGGCCATCTATGGTGCGTTGCTATTCACCAATGAGGAGTTTTTGCGGGTCGAGAGTAATTCGGTGGTCCATGCCGGACAAAGCGTTCCCGCATCCGCTGTCCTTATCGACGATGCGCAGTACCTAGTGGATCTGCCCCCGCAGCAACTGATACATGTACGAGCTGTTGCTCCGCATGCAGTGCGTCACTCTCGTCCCTTGGTTTACATCGGAGCGGGTGGGCGCTCGTCGATAGGACGTCTGCCCACATCTATTGCGGCACTAGGAAACTTCGAGGAACGTAGGTCTCAGCACTTTGGCATGTTGTTGCAGGAGTGCGAAAGAGGTTCTTTGCGCTCTGCTGGAATGGATGCAGACATCCGGGTCTGGTTCATACAACGTGCGCAGTCGGTGAACCCCTTTCAAGTGGAAAAGGACAATTTGCGTAACGAGATCGAGTCGGTGTTGAAGCTGCTGCATCGTATCGATCAGCGCGTGGATCCGGAGTTTCTACAGATAGACGGCTCGCAGCGAGTTTATCTGAGTATCGAACGTCAGATGCGTGAACTGGGCGAACTCAGTTCGGGCTTTGCCTCGGTGGTCAAGCTTTTTCAAGCGATCATTTCCGGCTATGCGGGTTTCAGCAACTCCAAGGATCTGCAGAACCTTCCGGGGGTGGTGCTGATCGACGAGATCGAAAGTCATCTCCACGTTGGTTGGCAGGTCAACATCGTCAGACATCTGAAGGCGCTGTTTCCGAACACGCAGTTCTTCATCAGCACCCACTCGCCGCTGGTGTTGACCCAACTTGAGCAAGGCGAGGCCTATCTGCTTGAGCGCGATGCGAAAGATGGAGTGGTCAAATCGTCTGTGATCGACTCGCCCAATATGAAGGCATTTGCGGACGTGCTTGAGGAGACCTTTGGGGTCGATCTCAATGCACTCAAGCGCGATGCACTGGTCAGCGAAGACCAGTCCGCCACCAAGCGTGCGTTGCTGGACCTGGTCAAGCAGCGCCGCGAGCGCCAGGGTGGAAAGCAGGCATGACTCGTCTGGTACTGCTGGATGCCAACCTGCTGATCGGCGCATTGGACGGGCAGGAGGGCAACGCGGCTCACGCAGCTTCGCTGTCGACGTTCGAGGCGCTGGTCGCCGATCCGGACGTCAAGACCGCGATCTCCCCGCTGATTCGATACGAAGTGTTGCGTGGCCTGGACGAGGCGGATGTCGAGGATGTGAACGCCATCCTCAACGACATGAAGGAGTTCGAAGTACGGGGCCTAGAGGCAATTCGTGCTGCGGAAGTATTCCGGAAAGCTCGCCAGACCAACATCAAGCTGGATAAGCGCAAATTCGACGTCTTCCATTGCGTCTGCGCAGAAATCAACGAACTCGAGATGCTCAGCAAGGATGAGGATATTGAGACGATTCAAAAACTTATGAAGGCCTGAAGAAGACAATGCCAAAGCGCACCGACCTTAAGACCATCCTCATCATCGGCGCCGGCCCGATCGTCATCGGCCAGGCCTGCGAGTTCGACTACTCCGGTGCGCAGGCGTGCAAGGCGCTGCGCGACGAGGGTTACCGCGTGGTGCTGGTCAACAGCAATCCGGCCACCATCATGACCGACCCGAACATGGCAGATGCCGTGTACATCGAGCCGATCAACTGGCAGACGGTCGAAAAGATCATTGCCAAGGAACAGCCCGATGCCCTGCTGCCGACCATGGGCGGGCAGACCGCGCTGAACTGCGCGCTGGACCTGGCCGACCACGGGGTGCTGGAGAAGTGCAACGTCGAGCTGATCGGCGCCAAGCGCGAAGCCATCCGCATGGCCGAAGACCGCGAGCTGTTCCGCGTGGCGATGGGCGAGATTGGCCTGGAATGCCCGAAGGCCGCGGTCGCGCACACGCTGGAAGAAGCGCTGGAGATCCAGACCCGCGTCGGTTACCCGACCATCATCCGTCCCAGCTTCACCCTGGGCGGTAGCGGTGGCGGCATTGCCTACAACCGCGAAGAGCTGATCGAGATCGTCGGTCGCGGCCTGGAACTGTCGCCGACCACCGAAGTGCTGGTGGAAGAGTCGGTGCTGGGCTGGAAGGAATTCGAGATGGAAGTGGTCCGCGACACCGCGGACAACTGCATCATCGTCTGCTCGATCGAGAACCTGGATCCGATGGGCGTGCACACCGGCGACTCGATCACCGTGGCCCCGGCGCAGACCTTGACCGACAAGGAATACCAGCGCCTGCGCGATGCCTCGATCGCGGTGCTGCGCAAGATCGGCGTGGACACCGGCGGCTCGAACGTGCAGTTCGGCATCAGCCCGACCACCGGCCGCGTGGTCGTCATCGAAATGAACCCGCGCGTGTCGCGCTCCTCGGCGCTGGCATCCAAGGCCACCGGCTTCCCGATCGCCAAGGTCGCCGCCAAGCTGGCCGTGGGCTACACGCTGGACGAATTGAAGAACGAGATCACCGGTGGCCTGACCCCGGCCTCGTTCGAACCGTCGATCGACTACGTGGTCACCAAGATTCCGCGTTTTGCCTTCGAAAAATTCCCGCAAGCCGATGCGCGCCTGACCACGCAGATGAAGTCGGTCGGCGAAGTGATGGCGATGGGCCGCACCTTCTCCGAATCGCTGCAAAAGGCGCTGCGTGGCCTGGAAACCGGCAAGATCGGCCTGGACCCGACCGGCCTGGACCTGGGCAACGAAGACGACATGGCCACGCTCAAGCGCGAGCTCAAGGCACCGGGTCCGGAGCGGCTGTTCTACGTGGCCGATGCCTTCCGCGCCGGCATGACGGTGGCCGATGTGTATGCACTGTCGTTCATCGACCCCTGGTTCCTGGACCAGATCGAAGAAATCATCAGCCACGAACAGCAGCTGGCCGACGACGGCATGGCGGCGCTGGATGCGCCGCGCCTGCGCATGCTCAAGCGTGCCGGCTTCTCCGATGCGCGCATGGCGCAGCTGATCGGCAGCAACGAAGAATCGGTGCGCACCTTGCGCCGCGCGCTGAAGGTGCGCCCGGTCTACAAGCGCGTGGATTCGTGCGCGGCCGAATTTGCCACCAGCACGGCCTATCTGTATTCGACCTACGAGGACGAATGCGAGGCGCTGCCGACCGATCGCGACAAGATCATGATCCTGGGCGGTGGCCCCAACCGCATCGGCCAGGGCATCGAGTTCGATTACTGCTGCGTGCACGCGGCACTGGCGCTGCGCGATGACGGGTACGAGACCATCATGGTCAACTGCAATCCGGAAACCGTCTCCACCGACTACGACACGTCCGACCGTCTGTATTTCGAGCCGCTGACGCTGGAAGACGTGCTGGAAATCGTCGAGTTGGAAAAACCCAAGGGCGTGATCGTGCAGTACGGCGGGCAGACTCCGCTGAAGCTGGCACGTGCGTTGGAGGCCAATGGCGTGCCGGTGATCGGCACCTCGCCAGACTCGATCGACCTGGCCGAAGACCGCGAGCGTTTCCAGCAGCTGGTCGACAAGCTCGGCCTGAAGCAGCCGCCGAACCGCATCGCGCGCAATGCCGAAGAAGCCTTGGTGCTGGCGCGCGAAATCGGCTACCCGCTGGTGGTGCGCCCGAGCTACGTGCTGGGCGGTCGTGCTATGGAAATCGTCTACGGCGAATCCGACCTGGCGCGCTACGTGCGCGATGCGGTCAAGGTCTCCAACGATTCGCCGGTGCTGCTGGACCGCTTCCTCGACAACGCGGTGGAAGTGGACGTGGACATCATTGCCGACAAGGACGGCAACGTGCTGATCGGCGGGGTGATGGAACACATCGAAGAGGCCGGCGTGCACTCGGGCGATTCGTCGTGCTCGCTGCCGCCATATTCGCTCTCGCCGCAGACCCAGGCCGAGCTGCGTCGCCAGGTGGTGATGCTGGCCGAAGGCTTGAACGTGGTCGGCCTGATGAACACCCAGTTCGCGGTGCAGGTCAACGAAGCGGGCGACGACATCGTGTACCTGTTGGAAGTGAACCCGCGTGCCTCGCGCACGGTGCCGTTCGTGTCCAAGGCGATCGGCATGCCGCTGGCCAAGATCGCCGCACGTTGCATGGCCGGCAAGACGCTGGCCGAGCAGGGTGCCACCAAGGAAATCGTGCCGGACTATTACTCGGTGAAGGAAGCGATCTTCCCGTTCGCCAAGTTCCAGGGCGTGGACCCGATCCTCGGGCCGGAGATGCGCTCCACCGGTGAGGTGATGGGCGTGGGCCGCAGCTTCAGCGCCGCGTTCGCACGCGCGCAGGAAGCCGGTGGCATCAAGGCGCCGCCGGTCGGCAAGGCCTTCGTCTCGGTGCGCGACCCGGACAAGCAGCGCGTCTTGCCGGTGGCGCAGGCGCTGGTGGAGCGTGGCTTCACGCTGGTGGCCACGCGCGGTACCGGTGCCTGGCTGCAGCAGAACGGGCTGAGCTGCGAAATCGTCAACAAGGTGGCCGAAGGCCGCCCGCACATCGTCGATTCGATCAAGAACGGTGAGATCGTCTACATCGTCAACACCACTGAAGGTCGCGCTGCCATTTCGGATTCGTTCTCGATCCGCCGCGAAGCGCTGCAGCATCGCGTGACCTATTCGACCACTGTCGCCGGCGCCAAGGCGCTGGTGCAATCGCTGGAATTCCGCGGCACCGGCCCCGTGTGGTCGCTGCAGGAACTGCACAAGGAGCTGGAAGCATGAGAGCACCCATGACATCGAAGGGCGCGCAGCGCCTGCGCGAAGAGCTGGAGCATTTGAAGTCGGTCAAGCGCCCGGAGGTGATCAATGCGATCGCCGAAGCGCGTGCGCACGGCGACCTGAAGGAAAATGCCGAATACCACGCTGCGCGCGAGCAGCAGAGCTTTATCGAAGGCCGCATCAAGCAGCTGGAAAGCGAGCTTTCGCATGCCGAAATCATCGACATCACCAAGTTGTCGGCCGGTAACAAGATCGTGTTCGGCGCCACGGTGACGCTGGCCGATACCGAAACCGACGAAGAGAAGCGCTACCAGATCGTCGGCGACCTGGAAGCGGACATCAAGATGGGCCTGATCGCGATCTCCTCGCCGCTGGCACGTGCGTTGATCGGCAAGCTGGAAGGCGATTCGGTCACCATCGACGCGCCGGCCGGCCAGCGCGAGTACGAAGTCGTCAGCGTCGCCTACCTGGACTGACCGGCATCACTGCGCGATGACCACCGCCACGCTGCTGCTGCCGGAAAAACGCCGCCTGCCCGGAACCCTGGGCGACACGGCAGTGGCGCGTGCGCTTGCGCGCGCCGACGGGCACACCGCCGATGCCGGCGAAGTGGCGCAATTGCAGCGCCATTTCAGCCTGACCCCGGCGCACTGGCCGGTGGCCGCGTTGACGCGCCAGCTGGATGCCGGCGATGCCGCCGGCGCCACCTGGGTGCGCGCGGATCCGGCCTACGTGGTGCCGGACATGCAGGGTGCGCGGTTGATGGGCTACGGCGAGGCGCTCGGTGCCACCGCCGACGATCTGGCGGTGCTCTTGCCCATCCTCAAGCCGATGTTCGGCGATGCCGGCTTTTTGCTGGATGCGCCCACGCCGTCGCGTTGGTATCTGCGCCTGTCGCCAGATGCGAAATTGCCGGACTTCGCACCGCCCGATGTCGCCATTGGCGACGACTTGTTCGAGCACCTGCCGGCCGGCGACAGCGGGCGCCGCTGGCGGGCCTTGCTGACCGAAGCGCAGGTGCTGCTGCATCAACATCCGTGGAACGAGGGCCGCGTCGCCAGCGGCAAGCCGGCCATCAATTCGCTGTGGTTCTGGGGCGGCGGCGTGCTGCCGCACGCGGTGAGTTCGCCGCATCGGCAGGTGCGCAGCCGCGAATCGCTGCTGCGGGCGCTGGCGCTGGCGGCAGGCGCCGATGCGCAGGGCGAACAACGCGTCGATGCGCTGGTGGATCTGCGTCATCTACGTTCGCTGCAGCAGTTCAGCGACGATGCGGTGGCGCCGCTGTTGGCGGCAATGGCGCGCGGCGAACTGGATCGGCTGGTGCTGGACTTCCAGGACGGCGAGAGCGTAGCGCTCACCCATGCGCAGCGCTGGCGTTTCTGGCGCACGCCGCGGGTGCAGCTGGCGCAATGACGTCGCCTCCACGGATCGTCCGGCGCCCCGCCGGGCAGGCCGGCAGTTGGCCCGAGACCATGTTGCCGCTGCTGCGCCGCATCTATGCAGCGCGTGGTGTCACCGATGCGCAAGGCACGCAGCCGCGACTGGCCCAGTTGTTGTCGCCGGAATTGCTGCACAACAGCGGCGTGGCCGCTGAGCTATTGGCCGATGCGATCGCGCAGCAACGGCGCATCCTGGTGGTGGGCGATTTCGACTGCGATGGCGCCACCGCCTGCGCCGTCGGCGTGCGTGGCTTGCGCATGCTCGGCGCGCTGGATGTGCACCACGCCGTGCCCAATCGCATGGTGCATGGCTATGGCTTGTCGCCTGCGTTGGTCGACGAACTGGCAGCGTTGCAGCCGGATGTGCTGGTCACCGTCGATCACGGCATCGCCTGTCACGCCGGCGTGGCCGCAGCCAAGGCGCGGGGCTGGACGGTGCTGGTCACCGACCATCATCTGCCGGGCGAGGCGCTGCCGCCGGCCGATGCGATCGTCGACCCGAACCTGGCCGAGGACACCTTCCCCAGCAAGACCCTGGCCGGGGTCGGGGTGATCTTCTATGTGTTGCTGGCGCTGCGGAAAGTGTTGCGCGCACGCGGCGCCTTCGGCGAGCGCGCCGAGCCTGACCTGTCGGTGCTGCTGGATCTGGTCGCAGTCGGTACCGTTGCCGATCTGGTGCCGCTGGATACCAACAACCGTGCGCTGGTGTCGGCCGGATTGCGTCGCCTGCGCGAGGGCAAGGGCTGCATCGGGTTGCGTGCCTTGATCGATGCCAGCGGGCGCGATGTGGCGCGGCTGAGCGCCAGCGATATCGGCTTTGCGCTCGGGCCACGCCTCAATGCGGCCGGTCGGCTCGAGGACATGGCGCTGGGTATCGAACTGTTGCTCAGTGAAGACTGGAGCCAGGCCCGCGAGATCGCCGGCACGCTGGAAGAGATCAACGCCGAACGCCGCGCGGTGCAGCAGTTGATGACCGACGATGCCGAGCACGCTGTCGCCAAGGTGGTGTTGGATGGCGATGGCGCATTGCCGATAGCCGCATGCCTGTTCGATGCCGAATGGCACCCGGGCGTGATCGGCCTGGTGGCCTCCAAACTCAAGGACCGCCTGCACCGTCCGGTGATCGCGCTGGCGCCGGCCGAGCCGGGCAGCAGCCAGTTGCGTGGCTCGGCGCGCTCGATTCCCGGCCTGCATATCCGCGATGTGCTGGCGGCGGTGGATGCGCGGCATCCCGGATTGATCCAGAAGTTCGGCGGCCATGCGATGGCAGCCGGCTTGAGTATCGAGCATGCGGCATTGGCCACGTTCGAGCAGGCCTTCCAGGCGCAGGTGACGGCGATGGTGGATGCCTCGCTGCTGCATGCCCAATTGCACAGCGACGGCGAACTGGCCGCGCACGAACTCGATCACCTGCATGCCGAAGCGCTGCGCGTGGCCGGTCCGTGGGGGCAGGGCTTTCCCGAGCCGCTGTTCGATGGTCAGTTCGAGGTGCTGCAGCACCGCGTGCTCAAGGAACGCCACCTCAAGCTGACCCTGCGGTGCCCCGGACGCGCGGAACCGCTCAATGCCATCCACTTCAATGGCTGGCGCGGCAGCGACCCCGCGCGCCTGGTGCGGCTGGCGTATCGGTTGGTGGCCGACGATTACCGCGGCGGCACGGCGGTGCAGTTGATCGTCGAGCATTGCGAGCCGGCGACAGTCACCGGCTGATCTGCGGTCCTGGCGCCGCCCAGGTTGGTGACATTCGTACTTGGTGTTATCCCCATGCAAATACGCTGGTGGCTGCCGAACGCGATCGCTGGGCAACTCGAGAGCGGATCAAGCATCGGCCCACGCGTTTCGAGCGAGCCTGCTGCTAGCCACTTGATAAGCGAAGCAGTACTCGGGGCAAGCATTACGGCGTCGCGAGCAGGGCGGGGCAAGTGGTGGTTCCAAGCGCACCGCGACGCGCAACCTGGATTGCGCCAGATGGCGCGTCCTGAGATGGCCCGCCGAATGAAGCGCACGTTGCAAGCGACGTGCGTCCCGCAGATTGTTACGACGCAACGGCCATAGCACCGAGCCGGCGGTTGACCGCTTGCGTGCGTCCACGCAAGCCGAACAACGGCCGCAGCCAGCGCACGCGCCGAATCACGTACTCATGCAGCGCCAGGCAGCCGACCACCGTGGCGGCAATCACCAGCGCCGGTTCCAGCCAGGCGTTCAACTGCAACGGCATCACCCAGTACAGCGCCACGATGATCAGGCTCTGATGCAGGATGTACCAGGGAAACACCGCGTCCGTGCAATAAGGCAGCCAGCGGAACGGCCGGTTCAAACGCTGCTTGGCCCAGCCCAGCAGGGTCAGCAGCGCCAGCCAGGTATAGGCCGTGCGTGCGACGTGTTCCAGGTTTTGCCATGGCAGCGCGGCCAGTGCCGGCGGCAGCTGCGCCGGCTGCACCTGCATGCCCAGAAAACGAATGCCCAACTCGGTGGTGATGGCCAGCACCGCAGTGACCAGGGTGAGCCAGCGCAGTTGCACGGCCAACTGCCAGAAGCGCTTGCTGCGTGCCAGCAGGTAGCCCAAGAGGAAGAGCGGGAACGATTCGGCATGCACGAACCAGTCGCCGACCAACGCATGGGTCGGCGGATGGCGCGGCATCACCCACATCACGCAGAACGCTTCCCACAAGATCGGCACCACCAGCAGGGCCGGCACCACCACTGCGGCGGGAAGCGGCGGGAAGGCCGGCAGCCGCACCAGCTTGGCCAGCGACACCAGCGCCATCAAGGCCACGGTGTAGGGCAGCAGGTAGGCCAGGTACCACAGGTGATTCCAGGTGATGCCGTGTTCCCAGCCATCGAAACTGCCGGCCGGCCACGGGCGCACCTGCCAGTAGCGCAGCATGAAGCTGCCAAAGCCGGTGGCGACCTTGCCGTTGCTCACGCCCTGGCAGTAGGCCTGCACCGCCACCACCACGAACATGCCGAACAGCAGGGGCGGCAGCAACCGCCCGCAGCGACGCAGTGCGAAGCGCCAGGGCGCGGCTTGCGGCTGCGACAACCCGATCGCAATGCCGGAGATCATGAACAGCAACGGCATTCGCCACCGGTTGAGCACGATCATCGGCCACTGCAACCACTCGGCCGTGTGCACGCTCTTGAGGTGGAACCCC
Source organism: Xanthomonas phaseoli pv. dieffenbachiae (assembly GCF_008639345.1). Taxonomy (NCBI): domain Bacteria; kingdom Pseudomonadati; phylum Pseudomonadota; class Gammaproteobacteria; order Lysobacterales; family Lysobacteraceae; genus Xanthomonas; species Xanthomonas phaseoli. The sequence goes on from NZ_CP041380.1 coordinate 2,019,869, forward strand.
CAGTCGGCCACATAGGCCATGCCCACGTGGTAGAGGATCAGCAGGGCGAAGGCGAAAACGCGCAAGGCATCGATATCGTGGCGGCGCTCGGTCATGGTCGGTGGCTGGTGAAGGAGTGGCTGCATCCTGCCCGCGGCCCCGCTCCAGCAGTGGTGTCAGGTGCGGAAAGCCCGGCCCGCGGTGACCAGTTGTGCCCACCCAGGGACGAATGGGGCCGGCAGGGATGGCGGTTTCGCCTTGTAGCGCAGGCCTCTATGATCGGCAGCTGCCAACTGCGGACGTGTGCCATGCAATCGACCGGGACGCGCCCGCCAATCCTCCACGACAGCGCCGGCCGCGCTGCCACACGCTGGGCGGTGGTGATCTGGTCGCTGGTGTTCTATTTGAGTGCGCTGGGCAACGTCTGGACCGCCTCGCTTGCCGCACGCCGCGATGGCCAGCCCATCGTGGTGTGGCAGGTGCTGAGCTGGGAGCTGAGCAGCGCCACTGCAGCGCTGCTGCTGTTGCCGGCGGTGGTGTGGCTCTGCGCACGCTGGCCATTGCATGCCGACGTCTGGGTGCGACGCCTGCCGGCGTATGTGATGGCTGCACTGGGCTGGTGGCTGCTGCATGTCGCCGGCATGGTGGTGCTGCGCATGCTGGTCTATGCCCTGGCCGGCGCACACTATGATTTCGGCGGCTGGCTGCAGTGGGTCTATGAGCTGTCCAAGGACCTGCGCACCTTTGCGTTGCTGGTGGCGGTGCAGCACACACTGGCCTGGTACGCACGGCGCCGTCAGGGCGAGGCACATCTGCTCGCCGCACCTGACGAAGGCCCGCCAGTGGAGCCGCTGGACCGCCCGGAGCGTTTTCTGGTGCGCAAGCTGGGACGCGATTTCCTGGTCGCGACCGCCGATATCGAGTGGATCCAGGCCTCGGGCAACTACGTCAACCTGCATGTGCGCGGCCACGATTACCCGTTGCGCAGCACCATGGCGGCAATCGAGGCCAAGCTGGATCCGGCCGTATTCGTGCGCATCCACCGCAGCTATCTGGTCAATCTGGGGCAGGTGCAGGCGATCGAGCCGTCCGATTCCGGCGACGCGCGCGTGCATCTGCGCGATGCCAGCGTGTTGCCATGCAGTCGCAGCCATCTGGCCGGTTTGCGTACCCATGCCGGGCAGGGCGCCGCTGCGCCCAGACCTGACGCACTGGTGGCGTAACCCCCTGCTGCGTGCCCGTTGGTCACCGGCGTCTGGTCCCAAATTCGTCCCTGGCCCAGGCGCCGCCGGGTCGCAGCTGCTGCGATATCGACGCGCAACGGTGGCCATCGGCGGAACCTGCGGTCGCGCGTGGCAGCCAGGCGCCTGGCGCCTGGCGTGCCGCAGGTGTTGCAGCACGCGCGGCCACGGCTCCACCGCGTTCCGCCGCCGCCGCCCGCTTGCTAAACTAGCCCGCTTGTTTGCCGGAAGTCCGTCATGATCGAAACCAATCCGATCCGCCAGCGCATCACCGATCTGAACGATCGCGTGCTCTCGCTCAGGGGGTATCTTTGACTACGACGCCAAGAAAGAGCGTCTAGAGGAAGTTAGCCGGGAGCTCGAAAGCCCGGATGTGTGGAACGACGCCGAACGCGCGCAGGCCCTGGGCCGCGAGCGTTCGATGCTGGAAAAGACCGTGATCGGCATTGCCGATGTGCTATCGGGCCTGGCTGATGCGGGCGACCTGCTGGAGCTGGCCGAGAGCGAACAGGACGAAGACACTGCGGTGGCGGTGATCGCCGATCTGGACAGCTACCAGGCGCATGTCGAGAAGCTGGAATTCCAGCGCATGTTCTCCGGCCAGATGGACAGCGCCAACGCGTTCGTCGACATCCAGGCAGGCGCCGGCGGCACCGAGGCGCAGGACTGGGCCGAAATCCTGCTGCGCATGTACCTGCGCTGGGCCGAGTCGCGCGGCTGGAAGACCGAGCTGATGGAAGTTTCCGGTGGCGAAGTGGCGGGCATCAAGTCGGCCACCGTGCGCATCGAGGGCGAATACGCCTACGGCTGGCTGAAGACCGAGATCGGCGTGCACCGGCTGGTGCGTAAATCGCCGTTCGACTCGGACAACCGCCGGCATACCAGCTTCACCTCGGTGTTCGTGTCGCCGGAGGTGGACGACAACATCGAAATCGACATCAACCCGGCTGACCTGCGTACCGACGTGTATCGCTCCTCGGGTGCCGGTGGTCAGCACGTCAACAAGACCGAATCGGCGGTGCGTATCACGCACATCCCGACCAACACCGTGGTCGCCTGCCAGACCGGTCGCAGCCAGCACCAGAACCGCGACAACGCGATGAAGATGCTGGCCGCCAAGTTGTACGAGCTGGAAGTGCAGAAGCGCAACGCCGAGAAGGACGCCCTGGAAGCGACCAAGTCCGACATCGGCTGGGGCAGCCAGATCCGCAATTACGTGCTCGACCAGAGCCGCATCAAGGACCTGCGCACCGGCATCGAACGCAGCGATACGCAGAAGGTGCTGGACGGCGATCTGGACGAATTCGTCGAGGCCAGCCTGAAAGCCGGCCTGGCAGCAGGTTCCAAACGCCTGGATGCCTGACCGCCGCGCCAGGACGCCGTCGCGACGGCATCCTGGCGCATCGCTGCAGTGCCTGTGACGCAGCCGCGGTGATGGACTGCGGCCTTCGGGTAACCCGGTGACCGCGTGCCTTCGTCACATCGTCGTTGTAAATAAGCGTGCCGGCACCGCCGGTTCCTCATTCCCCACCGGGCATCCGCCCGACCCACAGCAGACCGACCCCCGCCATGACCGAGCAGACCCCCGCGCCGCAGATCCCCGCCGACGAGAACAGCCTCATCGCCGAGCGTCGCGCGAAACTGGGCGCGTTGCGCGGGCAGGGCATCGCCTACCCGAACGACTTCGTGCGCGAACACTTCGCCGGCGACCTGCAGGCCGAATTCGCCGACGCCGACACCTGGACCCCTGAAGCACTGGAAGCCAGCGGGCGCACGGTCCGGATGGCCGGCCGGCTGATGGCCAAGCGGGTCATGGGAAAGGCCAGCTTTGCGCAGATCCAGGACGAATCCGGGCGCGTGCAGCTGTTCCTGCAGGGCAATGTGCTGGGCGATGCCTATGTCGCTTTCAAGGGCTGGGATGTGGGCGACATCGTGGCGGTGGAGGGCGGGCTCACCCGCACCAAGACCGGCGAGCTGTCGGTCAAGGCCAGCGCGCTACGGCTGCTGACCAAGTCGCTGCGTCCGTTGCCGGACAAGTGGCATGGCCTGTCGGACGTTGAGCAGCGTTACCGCCAGCGTTATGTCGACCTGATCGTGACCCCGGAAGCGCGCGAGGTCTTCATCAAGCGCTCCAAGATCATCCGCGCCATGCGCGCCTGGCTGGACGCGCGCCGCTTCCTGGAAGTGGAAACGCCGATGATGCATTACATCCCCGGCGGGGCCACGGCCAAGCCATTCACCACCCACCACAATGCGCTGGACCTGGACCTGTACCTGCGCGTGGCACCGGAGCTGTATCTCAAGCGCCTGGTGGTGGGCGGGTTGGAGCGCGTCTACGAGATCAACCGCAATTTCCGCAACGAAGGCGTGTCGACCCGGCACAACCCCGAGTTCACCATGCTCGAGCTCTACGAGGCCTATGCCACGTACCACCAGATCATGGACCTGACCGAGCAGGTGATCCGCGACACCGCGCAGTCGGTGCTGGGCACCACGCAGGTGAGCTGGGATGGTGCCGACATCGATTTGGCGCCGGCTTTCCGGCGCTGGCGCATGGATGAGGCCGTTCGCCACCACAACCCGGAGATCAGCGCCGCCGATTGCACCGACCGCGCCGCGCTGCTGCGCCATTGCGAGCGCCTCAAGATCCGGGTCAAGCCATCCTATGGCTGGGGCAAGCTGCTGCTGGAGATTTTCGAGGCCACCGTGGAACACACCCTGGTGCAGCCGACCTTCATCACCGACCACCCGGTCGAAGTGTCTCCGCTGGCGCGTTCCAGCGATACCGAGCCGGGGTACACCGACCGCTTCGAGCTGTTCATCAATGGCAAGGAGCTGGCCAACGGCTTTTCCGAGCTCAACGATCCCGAGGACCAGGCCGCGCGTTTCCAGGCGCAGGTGCAGGCCAAGGACGGCGGCGACGACGAAGCCATGCATTTCGATGCCGACTACATCCGTGCGTTGGAGTACGGCATGGCGCCGACCGGCGGCCTGGGCATCGGGATCGATCGTCTGGTGATGCTGCTGACCGGCAGCACCTCGATCCGCGATGTCCTGCTGTTCCCGTATATGCGCCCGGAAGCCTGATTTTTTTTTGCGTCGGCGGCGTGCCGGCGGCACAGATACTGCATATGCTAGGGCGGAGCCCCGGACGGCGTATCGTTCGGGGGAGTCGGCACAGGGGCCGGCGTCATCGCTTTTCCGTTCTCGAGATAGAGGAGCAACGGCTATGCAGGATGTTTTAGGGGGTCCGGGCGGCGCATTGTCGACGGATACATGGGGAAGCTGGGCGGAAAAGGCGGATCTGGGATTGAACATCGTCATTGTCGATGACCAGATGTCCGCGCGGACGATGCTGCGCCATGTCATCGAGGACATTGCGCCGGAGCTCAAGGTCTACGACTTCGGCGATCCGCTCGACGCCCTGGCCTGGTGCGAAGCCGGGCGCGTGGACCTGTTGCTGCTGGACTACCGCATGCCGGGCATGGACGGCCTGGAATTCGCACGTCGGCTGCGCCGGCTGCCCAGCCACCGCGATATTCCGATCATCCTGATCACCATCGTCGGCGACGAACCGATCCGTCAGGCGGCGCTGGAAGCCGGCGTGATCGACTTCCTGGTCAAGCCGATCCGTCCGCGCGAGTTGCGGGCGCGCTGCTCCAACCTGCTGCAGCTGCGCCAGCAGAGCGAAAGCGTCAAGCAACGCGCGTTGTCGCTGGAGCAGCGCCTGCTGGCCAGCATGAACGAGGTCGAAGAGCGCGAGCGCGAAACCTTGTCGCGGCTTGCGCGCGCGATCGAATATCGCGATTCGGGCACCAGCGCGTTCCTGGAGCGCATGTCGCACGTGGCCGGCCTGATCGCCGAGCAACTGGGGCTGTCGGAAGAGGAGGTGCGCATCATCGAGATGGCCGCACCGCTGCACGACATGGGCAAGATCGCCATTCCCGATTCGGTGCTGCTCAAGCCCGGCAAGCTCACCGATGACGAAATGAGCGTGATGCGGCGCCATCCGCGCATCGGCTATGAGCTGCTCAGCGGCAGCCAGAACCGTTTCATCCAAGTCGGCGCGTTGATTGCGCTGCGTCACCACGAACGTTATGACGGCACCGGCTATCCGGATGGCCTGGTCGGCGAAGCGATTCCGCTGGAAGCGCGCATCGTCGCAGTGGCGGACGTGTTTGACGCCTTGCTGTCGCCGCGCCCGTACAAGGAGGCCTGGACCATGGACGCCGCGCTGGCCTATCTGTATGCCCAACGTGGCCGCCTGTTCGACCCGCGCTGCGTGGACGCGCTGTTGCGCGGCCGTGCGCAGTTGGAGCAGATCTGCGGCGAGTTCTCCACCGCATCGGCGCGGCCCGGGGTGTGAGATGAGGGCCGTGCTTGCCCAGCTGCGTCGGCGACTCGCACGGCGCCCCGACAGCGAGCACGGTCAGGCGTTGGTGCGCATCGTGATGCTCTGGCTGATCCTGGGTTACACGCTGGTCTGCGCCCCGCAGTGGCAACTGGGCGATGGCCATCTGCAGCGATTGCTGCGCCTGATCGCGATCGGGCACGCTGGGGCATTGCTGCTGTTTGCGTGGATCGTTGCAAGGCCGCGGCCCTCGCACCTGCGCCGGACGCTCGGCATGCTGTCGGACTACGGCCTGCTCAGTCTGGCGATGACCTGGTTCGCCGCGCCGATGGCCTGCCTCTACGTCGTGGTGATGTGGGTCACAATCGGCAATGGTCTGCGCTTTGGCAGGCATGCACTGCACACGGCGGTGGCCATGGCCGTGCTCAGTTTCGGGGCGACGCTTGCCAACAGTCCGTACTGGCAACAGCGGATCGAGCTCGGGATCGCCCTGCTGGCGGCGCTGGTGGTCATTCCCCTGTCGTTGCTGCGGCTGATGCGAGACAGTGCCGATGCCGCTGCGCGTATCGCCGCATACGCCCCTGGCGCCGATGCTGCAGTACCGCGCGGCCCACTTTCATCCCCATCGAAGCGACCGCAGGTCTGAGGCGTTTATGAAGTCTCCATTGCCATGGTTGAAGCGGCGTCTTTCGGGGCGGGCGGATTCGGAACACGCGCAGAACCTGATCCGCATCATCATCACCACGCTGTTCATTTCCTACCTGGGGTGGCGCTACCACCACACCCATGGCGACACGTTGATGGCCACCTGGTTGATCCTGGTGGGCGAGCTGGTGGTGTCGCTGGGACTGATGGTGGCGATCCTGCTGCGGCCGCACGTGTCGCACACGCGGCGCCTGATCGGCATGGTGCTCGACTACACCTGCACCGGCGCAATCATGGCAATCCAGGGCGAACCGGCTTCGCCGCTGTATGCGGTCTGCATGTGGGTGACCATCGGCAATGGCTTGCGCTACGGCAGTGCCTATCTGCGTGCCGCCACCGCGATGGCCAGCCTGAGTTTTCTCAGTGCCATTCTGATTTCGCCTTACTGGAAGGCCAACCCCTATCTCAGCTGGGGCTTGTTGCTGGGTTTGATCGCCGTGCCGCTGTACTTCGACTCGTTGTTGCGTGCGATGACGCGCGCGGTACGCGAGGCCCGGCATGCCAACCAGGCCAAGAGCCGCTTCCTGGCCAATATGAGTCACGAATTCCGCACCCCGTTGAATGGGTTGTCGGGCATGACCGAAGTGCTGGCCACCACGCGCCTGGATGCAGAGCAGAAGGAATGCCTGAATACCATCCAGGCCTCGGCGCGCAGCCTGCTGTCGCTGGTGGAAGAGGTGCTCGATATTTCGGCGATCGAGGCGGGCAAGATCCGCATCGATCGCCGCGATTTCTCGCTGCGCGAGATGATCGGCTCGGTCAACATGATTCTGCAGCCGCAGGCCAAGACGCGCGGTCTGGATTACGGCACCGAGGTCGCCACCGACGTACCGGACCTGCTCAAGGGCGACACCGGCCATCTGCGCCAGGTGTTGCTCAACCTGTTGGGCAATGCGGTCAAGTTCACCGAGCACGGGCATGTACTGCTGCGGGTCGCGCGGGTCTCCGGCAATGGTGCCGACACGATGCGCCTGCGTTTCGAGGTCGAGGACAGCGGCATCGGCGTGCCGATGGACATGCGTCCGCGCCTGTTCGAGGCGTTCGAGCAGGCGGATGTGGGCTTGTCGCGCCGTTATGAGGGCACCGGCCTGGGTACCACGATCGCCAAGGGCCTGGTCGAGGCCATGGGTGGCGCGATTGGCTTTGCGCCCAATCCAGCCGGCGGCAGCGTGTTCTGGTTCGAGCTACCGCTGGAGATCGGCGTATTGGAGGCCGCGGCGCCGGCTCGCTCGCCGGTCGGGGCGCTGCTGGAGGCTCTCGACGAGCTGGAAGCCTCCAACGTCATCGCCTTTTCCAACCCGTTCCTGCGTCACCGCGCGCGCGTGCGCAGCATGCGCATGCTGGTGGCCGACGACCATGAAGCCAATCGCATGGTGTTGCAGCGATTGCTGGAAAAGGCGGGGCATAAGGTGATGTGCGTCAACGGCGCCGAGCAGGTGCTGGACGCGATGGCCGACGAGGATTTCGATGCGGTGATCGTGGATTTGCATATGCCGGGCATGAGCGGTCTGGACATGCTCAAGCAGTTGCGCGTGATGCAGGCCAGCGGCATGCGCTACACCCCGGTGGTGGTGCTCAGTGCCGACGTCACGCCAGACGCGATCCGCGCCTGCGAACAAGCTGGCGCACGCGCGTTCCTGGCCAAGCCCGTCGTGGCTGCCAAGCTGCTCGATACGCTGGCCGAACTCGCGGTCAGCACCCGTGCGTTGGCAACGCCGGCGACGGTGGTGCAGGCATCGACCAGTTTCGAGGGCGTGCTCGATGCCAGCGTGCTGGACGAACTCGCTGCGTTGGGCATGGGCGAAGAATTCGAACGTCAGTTCGTCCGGCAGTGTCTGGATGATGCGCACAACTGCGTGAGCGCGATCGAGCGCGATGGCACGCGCTCGGATTGGGAACAACTGCGCGAAAGCGCCCACGCATTGCGCGGGGTTGCCAGCAATCTGGGGCTGGCGCAGCTGGCTGGCAGCGGCGGTGAGCTGATGCGCATGGCCGATTGGCAGTTGCAGGCCGAATGGCGACAGCGGCTGTCGGCGTTGCGCGATCAATTGCAAACCGGAAAGGACGCACTCGCCGCGCGCGTACAAGGCGCCAACGACGACGAGCGCTCCCCCCGGAGTAGCGAATAGCCCGCCGACCCATCAGCCGGCGTCAAGCCCTGAGCGGCGCGATTGCGCGCGAACCAGGCGGTCCATGGTGCGCAACGACTTTTCGCCCAACTGCATCGCCGTATCGACCCAGATCTCGGTGATGCGCATCATTTCCTCCAGCGGTACCGCCGTGGTCATTTCGCGCACTTGCTGCATTGCCGCCCAGGCGTGCGGCGTGCGCTTGCTTTCGCGGATCACTTGTTCGACGGCCGCCACGCCCTGGCCGCGCGGCACCACGCGATCGACCAGGCCCATGCCGAGCAATTCCTCGGCGGAGTACAGATTGCCTTCGAGCATGATTTTTTGCGCCAGTTGCGCACTGACGCGCTGGCACATGAAAGAGTAGGCGCCCATCCCCGGGAACAGGTCGAACAGCACTTCGGGCAATCCCATCATCACCCCTTCCTCGGCGACGATGGTGTGGCAGCTCAACGCCGCTTCGAATCCGCCGCCGAGCGCATTGCCCTGCACCAGGGCGATGCTGTGCGCGCGTGCGCCGAGGCCGACATGGAACGCGTGCACGCCGCGTACACAGCGTTGGGCGTATTCAAGCAGTCGAGCACGGTCGCCTTCGCGAATGAGTTGGCAGAACAACGCCAGGTCGCCGCCCAGGTTGAACACGTCGCTGTCGGATGCCAGCACCACGTGCGGGGCCAGCACGCCGGCGTTGTTCAGGCGTTGACCCAGGTTGGTCTGGTAGCCGGTGATGTCGTCGACCAGGCGCGTCGAAAAGCAGGCACGCCCCGGGTTGGTGGCCAGGTCGGCATGCATATGGATCCAGTACACGTCACGCTGCGGTTCTTCGATGATGCGTAGGGTCGAGCCGATGTTGGTGCGAATGAAGGGTTGAACTGCAGACATGGTGGTTCTCCGTGATGACCGTCCGGCCGGCCGCCTTTCGGACGGAGATGAGGTTGAACGCGTGAGCGTGCGCCGACACCGGATTCTATGCGTGCAAAAGCGAACGCCCGCAAGGCCTTGCGGCAATGCGGGCGTCGAAGAAGGCTGAACGCCTTCGGGCTGCGGCATAAGCGGTATTACGTCTTCGGCGCGTCCCGTAGCTCACGGCGCAGGATCTTGCCGACGTTGGTCTTGGGCAACTCCTTGCGGAATTCGATCACGCGCGGCTGCTTGTAGCCGGTGAGGTTGGCGCGGCAATGCGCCTTCACATCCTCGGCCGTCAGGGCCGGGTCCTTCTTCACGATGACCGCCTTGACGATCTCGCCGGACTTGTCGTCCGGCACGCCGACGGCCGCCACTTCCAGCACGCCGGGCATCTCGGCAATCACGTCCTCGATCTCGTTGGGGTACACGTTGAAGCCGGACACCAGAATCATGTCCTTCTTGCGATCGACGATGTAGACGAAGCCCTGTGCGTCCATGCGCGCGATGTCGCCGGTATGCAGCCAGCCTTCGGCGTCCATGACCTTGGCGGTTTCATCGGGTTTCTTCCAGTAGCCCTTCATGACCTGCGGGCCCCTGATGCACAGCTCGCCGATCTCGCCCAGGGGCAGTTCCGCGCCGGCGTCGTCCTTGATGCAGGCATCGGTGGACGGAATCGGCAGGCCGATCGAGCCGTTGTAGTCCTTCAGGTCCATCGGGTTGATGCATGCGGCCGGCGAGGTTTCGGTCAGGCCGTAGGCCTCGACCAAGGTCAGGCCGGTGACTTTCTTCCAGCGCTCGGCGACCGAGCGCTGGACGGCCATGCCGCCGCCAAGGGTCATCTTGAGCGAGGAGAAATCCACCTGATCGAATCCGGGCGTGTTGAGCAGCCCGTTGAACAGCGTGTTGACGCCGGTGAACGCGGTGAAGCGGGTCTTTTTCAGCTCCTTGACGAAGCCCGGCATGTCGCGCGGGTTGCTGATCAGGTGATTGCAGCCGCCGATCTTCATGAAGACCAGGCCGTTCGCGGTCAATGCGAAGATGTGGTACAGCGGCAGCGCGGTGATCACCACTTCATGGCCTTCCTCCAGCTTGCCGGTGCCCGCCAGCCACTGGTGCGCCTGCTGCATGTTGGCGACCAGATTGCGGTGGGTCAGCATGGCGCCCTTGGCCACGCCGGTGGTGCCGCCGGTGTACTGCAGGAAGGCGATGTCGTCGGGTTCGATCTGCAGCGTCGGAACGCGGTGCTTGCGGCCCAGCGCCAGCGCCTCGCGGAAGCGAATCGCACCGTTGATGCGGTAATCGGGCACCAGCTTCTTGACGTACTTGACCACGAAGTTGAGCAGCGCCGCCTTCGGGAACCCCAGCATGTCGCCCAGGCCAGTGGCGATGACTTGCTTGACCGGCGTGTCGGCGATGACCTGCTGCACGGTGGTGCCGAAGTTGTCGATGACCACCAGCACGCTGGCGCCGGAGTCGATCAACTGATGCTTGAGTTCGCGCGGGGTGTACAGCGGATTGACGTTGACCACGGTCAGGCCGGCACGCAGCACGCCGAAGGTCGCGATGGGGTATTGCAGGCAGTTGGGCATCATCAAGGCGACGCGGTCGCCTTTCTTCAACTGCAACTCGCCAAGCAGGTAGGCTGCGAATTGCTCGACCAGCTGATCCGCCTCGCGATAGGTGATGGTCTTGCCGAAGCTGTGGTACGCAGGCCGGTCGGCGAAGCGTTTCACGGAGGTGGCAAACACCTCGGCCACCGTGCGGAACTGCTCAAGATCGATTTCGGCGGCAACGCCGGCCGGATAACTTTGCAACCAAGGACGTGCCTGATTCATCTGCCCCCCTCCAGGGTGTTCTCGACGCGCCGCAGTGTGTTCCACGGCGTTACAACAGCTGGCAGCATACCGTCATGCATGGAAAAGGCGAAGCGTGATGCAGAGCATCATTCAAGTGCCGTGGCGCGTGGTGTGGGTGGGGTTTTGCATGCTGGTCTTGCTCGGGTGCACACGTGCTGCGCCCGAGCAACGTCTGCGCGCCACGCTGGAGCAGATGCATCAGGCAATCGAAGCGCGCCAGATCGGCGATGCAATGGCGCCGGTGGCCGAGGATTTTGTAGGTGAAAACGGGCTGGACGCCGCCGGATTACGGCGCTTGATGCAAGTGCAGATGTTGGGCAACCAACAGGTCGGCGTGACCATGGGGCCGGTCGATGTGGCACTGCGCGGCGATACGGCCACTGTGCGCTTTACCGCGTTGTTGACCGGCGGCAACGGGCATTGGGTGCCCGATCAGGCGCAGACCTATCAGGTCACCACCGGTTGGCGATTGCAGGGCAGCGACTGGCAGCTGTATCACGCGCAATGGGTGCCGGCAGCGCGTTGACCGCGCCGATGCGGTTGGATGCGGCTGGGCGCTTGATACGGCCGGACGCATGGCGCCAGTGCATGGATGGGGGGCGTCAGGCATTTGGCCGAAGCGGGGGCCGCCCGGTGATGGCGGTGCGTGGCGCTGAGGTAGCGGGTGGCGCATCCGGCTGGCCGCCGTTGGCTGGGTAATACGGCGTGTTGCCGCCTTCGTTTCCGCCACCCATCTTGGTGGTGGGATCGATGTCCATGGTGCCGGAGATGGCATGCTCGCCACCAACGGCGGGAAGGCCAGGTAATGCCGTTCGACGTCGGGATGCACGCGCCCTTTGTTCGCTACAGCGTAATCGCCGTTGTGCAAGAGGCCGGAAACGCCACTCCCGCCGAGCGTCGGGAGTGGGTTGCATCATTGCAGCGCGATGCGCGCTGCGGTCAGGCCGCCTTGCGGGCCGCCAACTGCCGCAGCACATACTGCAGCAGGCCGCCGTGCTTGAAGTACTCCACTTCCTTGGGTGTGAGCAGCAGCACCTTGACCTGGAACTGCTTGACGCTGCCATCGGACTTTTTCGCATTGACGGTGGCACGCCGGCTGGCACCGTCCTGCAGGCCGGTGATGTCCAGCACTTCCGAGCCATCCAGGCCGAGGCTCTGCGCGTTCTCGTTTTCCAGGAACTGCAGCGGCAGCACGCCCATGCCCACCAGGTTGGAGCGGTGGATGCGCTCGAAGCTCTCGGCGATCACGGCCTTGACCCCAAGCAGGTTGGTGCCCTTGGCCGCCCAGTCGCGCGAGGAGCCGGTGCCGTACTCCTTGCCGGCCAGCACCACCAGCGGCACGCCGTCGGCCTTGTACTTCATTGCGGCATCGTAGATGGCCAGCTTTTCGGGCTGGCCGCCGCCGGCTGGGTAGTACAGCGTGTTGCCGCCTTCTTCGCCGCCGAACATCAGGTTCTTGATGCGGATGTTGGCGAAGGTGCCGCGCACCATCACATCGTCGTTGCCGCGGCGGCTGCCATAGCTGTTGAAGTCGGCCGGCTGCACGCCGCGTTCCTGGAGGAAGCGGCCTGCCGGCGAATCCTTCTTGATGTTGCCGGCCGGCGAGATGTGGTCGGTGGTGATCGAGTCGCCGAACAGGCCCATGATGCGTGCACCGTGCACATCGTCCACGTTGCCGACCTGCATGGTCATGCCGTCGAAGTAGGGCGGGTTCTTGATGTAGGTCGACGCTTCGTCCCACGCGTAAAGCGCGCCATCGGGCGAGGCGATGGTGTTCCAGCGCGTGTCGCCCTTGAACACGTCGGCATAGTTCTGCTTGAACATTTCCGGGCCGACGGTGGCGGCGATGGTGTCGCCGATTTCCTTGTTGCTCGGCCAGATGTCGCGCAGGTAGACCGGTTGCCCGTCGCTGCCGGTGCCCAGCGGCTCGGTGGTCAGGTCGATGTCGGTGGTGCCGGCGATGGCATAGGCCACCACCAGCGGCGGCGAGGCCAGATAGTTCATCTTGACCTCGGGGTGCACGCGGCCTTCGAAGTTACGGTTGCCCGACAACACCGAGGTCACCACCAGATCATCCTTGGCGATGGCCGCAGACACGTCGTCCGGCAGCGGGCCGGAGTTGCCGATGCAGGTGGTGCAGCCGTAGCCGACCACGTAGAACCCGAGCTTTTCCAGGTCGGTGAGCACGCCCGCCTTTTCGAGATAGTCGGTGACCACGCGCGAGCCCGGCCCGAGCGAGGTCTTGACCCACGGCTGCGCCTTCAGCCCCTTGGCCGCCGCGTTGCGCGCAAGCAGGCCGGCGCCCAGCATCACTGCCGGATTGGAGGTGTTGGTGCATGAGGTGATCGCGGCGATGACCACCGAGCCATCGCGCAGCTGCCAACCGGCACCGCTGGCGTTGGCGCTTTCTGCCTGCGACGCCTTCGCACCGACGGCCGTGCCGCCGCCGCCTTCGTTCTTGAGGCGGTCTTCCTGCTTGAGATCGGCCAGCTTCTTGCTGCGCGCGTCGGCAAACGGCTTGAGGCTTTCGCGGTAGTTGGACTGCATGTCTTCCAGCAGCACCCGGTCCTGCGGGCGCTTGGGGCCGGCCAGCGACGGCTTGACCTGGCCCATGTCCAGTTCCAGCGTCGCGCTGTACCGGGCGGGTGGGGTGGCGGCGTCGTGCCACAGGCCCTGCGCCTTGGCATAGGCCTCGACCAACGCAATCTGCTCCTCGCTGCGGCCGGACAGGCGCAGGTAGGTCAGCGATTCTTCGTCGACCGGGAAGATGCCGCAGGTGGCGCCGTATTCCGGTGCCATGTTGCCGATGGTGGCGCGGTCGGCCAGCGGCAGGTGTTGCAGGCCGTCGCCATAGAACTCGACGAACTTGCCCACCACGCCGGCCTTGCGCAGCATCTGGGTGACCGTCAGCACCAGGTCGGTGGCAGTGGCGCCCTCGGGCAGCTTGCCGGTGAGCTTGAAGCCGACCACCTGCGGAATCAGCATCGAGGAGGGCTGGCCCAGCATCGCGGCCTCGGCCTCGATGCCGCCCACGCCCCAGCCCAGCACGCCGATGCCATTGATCATGGTGGTGTGGCTGTCGGTGCCGAACACGGTGTCGGGGTAGGCGACCAGCGTGCCGTCCTTGTCCGCGCTCATCACCACGCTGGCAAGATTTTCCAGATTGACCTGATGGACGATGCCGGTGTTGGGCGGCACCACCTTGAAGTTCTCGAACGCCTTCTGACCCCAGCGCAGGAAGCCGTAGCGTTCCTGGTTGCGCTGGAATTCGATCTTGCCGTTGAGGTCGAGCGCGTCCGGCTTGCCGAAGACATCGACCTGCACGGAGTGGTCGATGACCAGTTCGGAGGGAATCTGCGGGTTGATCTGGTCGGCGTTGCCGCCGAGCTTGACTACCGCATCGCGCATTGCGGCCAGGTCCACCACGCAGGGCACGCCGGTGAAATCCTGCAGCACCACGCGTGCGGGCATGAAGGCGATTTCGGTATCGGGCTCGGCAGTGGGGTCCCACTTGGCGACTGCTTCGATGTGGTCCTTGCCGACGGTCACGCCACCGTCTTCATGACGGAGCAGGTTCTCCAGCAGGATCTTCATCGAATAGGGCAGGTGGCCGATATCGAAGCGCTCGCCCAGCTTCGGCAGGCTGTAGTACGCGTAGTGCTTGCCGTGGACCTCAAGTGAGGTGCGAGTGGAAAAGGAATCGCGCATGCATCACTCCTATGGCATCGAAGGCTTTAGGTAGGCGCACATTCTGAGCGATTCAGTGTGTACGTACGGTGTGTCCAGGCCGATCTGCCAACTTGAGTAGGACAGCGCAAGTACGTATCATGTGTGCATACTTTCTGGAGCATGCTCATGGAAGCCACCGTTGCCGAACGTGGACAGATCACGCTGCCAAAGGCCGTGCGCGATGCCCTGGGCCTGACCAAGGGCACGACGTTGAAGATCGAACTCGACGGCGGGCGCATCATCTTGCGCAAGGATGTCAGCGAGGCGCTGCGCAAGGTGCGCGGCAAGTTCAAGCTGGTCGACGGCCTGACCAGCACCGACGAGGCCATGCGCGCCATCCGTGGCCGCGCCCCCGGAGACCCGTTCGACCCATGATCGCCCTGGATTCCTCGGTCCTGCTGGACATCCTGATCGGCGATCCGGTCTATGGCGAAGTGTCGGAGGTCTGCATCGGCGACGCCCTGGCGCGCGACGAAGTGGTGGTCTGCGATGCGGTGGTGGCCGAGGTGCTGGCCATGCTCGACACCCAGGTCGACCTGATGGAAACCCTGGCCTCGATCGGCGTGCGCTACGAAGCCACCCAGGAAGCGGCCGCAGTCCGCGCCGGCCATATGAACAAGCGCTTTCGCGCGCGCGGCGGCAAGCGTGAGCGGGTGGTGGCCGACTTCCTGATCGGCGCCCACGCCATGCTCCAGTGCGACGGGTTGATCACCCGCGACGAGGGCTTCTTCCGCGATTACTTCAAGGGTTTGAAGATCGTCGTTCCCAAACCCGCACCCTGATCCACGTTTCGCGCTTTATCACCTTCACCGCTGTTTTTTTTGGAGAACCCGCATGTTGGAAGCCTATCGCCACCACGTTGCAGAGCGCGCCGCGCTCGGTATCCCGCCGCTGCCGCTGACCGCGCAGCAGACCGCCGAGGTCATCGAGCTGCTCAAGGCGCCGCCTGCCGGCGAAGAGGAGTTCCTGGTCGAACTGCTCAGCCAGCGCGTACCGGCCGGCGTCGACGATGCCGCCAAGGTTAAGGCCTCGTACCTGGCCGCGGTGGCCTTCGGCACCGAGACCACCGCGCTGATCAGCCCGACCCGCGCCACCGAACTGCTCGGCACCATGCTGGGCGGCTACAACATCCAGCCGCTGATCGACCTGCTGGACAACGCCGCGCTGGGCGCTACCGCCGCCGAAGCGCTCAAGCACACCTTGCTGGTGTTCGATGCGTTCCACGACGTGCAGGAAAAGGCGCAAGCCGGCAACGCGCACGCCAAGGCGGTGCTGCAGAGCTGGGCCGATGCCGAGTGGTTCACCAGCAAGCCGGAAGTGCCGCAGAGCCTGACCGTCACCGTATTCAAGGTGCCGGGCGAAACCAATACCGACGACCTGTCGCCGGCGCCGGACGCGACCACCCGTCCGGACATCCCGCTGCATGCTCTGGCGATGTTGAAGAACAAGCGCGATGGCGCGGCGTTCGAGCCGGAAGAAGACGGCAAGCGCGGTCCGATCCAGGCCATTGCCGACCTCAAGGACAAGGGCCACCTGGTCGCCTACGTGGGCGACGTGGTCGGTACCGGTTCTTCGCGCAAGTCGGCGACCAACTCGGTGCTGTGGTGGACCGGCGAAGATATTCCGTACATCCCCAACAAGCGCTTCGGCGGCGTGTGCCTGGGTAGCAAGATCGCCCCGATCTTCTACAACACCATGGAAGACGCCGGCGCATTGCCGATCGAGCTGGACGTGTCGCAGATGGAGCATGGCGATGTGGTCGAGCTGCGTCCGTATGACGGCAAGGCGCTGAAGAACGGGCAGGTGATCGCCGAGTTCGCGATGAAGTCGGACGTGCTGTTCGACGAAGTGCGTGCCGGTGGCCGCATTCCGCTGATCGTCGGCCGTGGCCTGACTGCCAAGGCGCGCGAGTTCCTGGGCCTGCCGGCCTCGGACCTGTTCCGCCTGCCGATGGACCCGCCGGACACCGGCAAGGGTTTCTCGCTGGCGCAGAAGATGGTCGGCCGCGCCTGTGGCTTGCCGGAAGGCCAGGGCATGCGCCCGGGCACCTATTGCGAGCCGAAGATGACCTCGGTGGGCTCGCAGGACACCACTGGCCCGATGACCCGCGACGAGCTGAAGGACCTGGCCTGCCTGGGCTTCTCGGCCGACCTGGTGATGCAGTCGTTCTGCCACACCGCTGCCTACCCGAAGCCGGTGGACGTCAAGACCCACCACACGCTGCCGGAGTTCATCTCCACCCGTGGCGGCGTGTCGCTGCGTCCGGGCGACGGCGTGATCCACAGCTGGCTCAATCGCATGCTGCTGCCCGACACCGTGGGCACCGGCGGCGACTCGCACACGCGTTTCCCGATCGGCATCTCGTTCCCGGCCGGCTCCGGCCTGGTGGCGTTCGCAGCGGCCACCGGTGTGATGCCGCTGGACATGCCCGAGAGCGTGCTGGTGCGCTTCAAGGGTGAAATGCAGCCGGGCGTGACCTTGCGTGACCTGGTCAACGCGATCCCGCTGTACGCGATCAAGGACGGTCTGCTGACCGTGGCCAAGCAGGGCAAGAAGAACATCTTCTCCGGCCGCATCCTCGAAATCGAAGGTTTGCCGAACCTGAAGGTGGAGCAGGCGTTCGAATTGTCCGATGCCTCGGCCGAGCGTTCGGCGGCCGGCTGCACCGTGCACCTGGACAAGGCGCCGATCATCGAATACCTGACCAGCAACATCACCCTGCTGCGCTGGATGATTGCCGAGGGTTACGCCGATGCGCGCACGCTGGGCCGGCGCATCAAGAAGATGGAAGACTGGCTGGCCGACCCGCAGCTGCTGCAGCCCGATGCCGACGCCGAATACGCCGCGGTCATCGAGATCGACCTGGCCGATATCCATGAGCCGATCGTGGCGTGCCCGAACGACCCGGACGACGTGAAGACGCTGTCGGACGTGGCCGGTGCGGCGATCGACGAAGTGTTCATCGGTTCGTGCATGACCAACATCGGTCACTTCCGTGCCGCTGCCAAGTTGCTGGAAGGCAAGCGCGACATCCCGACCCGCCTGTGGGTGGCACCGCCGACCAAGATGGACGCTTCGGAGCTGACCAAGGAAGGCCATTACGGCACCTTCGGCGCGGCCGGCGCGCGCATGGAAATGCCCGGCTGCTCGCTGTGCATGGGCAACCAGGCGCAGGCACGCGAGGGCGCCACGGTGTTCTCCACCTCCACGCGTAACTTCCCCAACCGGTTGGGCCGCAATACCAATGTGTACCTGGGCTCGGCGGAACTGGCGGCAATCTGCTCGCGCCTGGGCCGCATTCCGACCAAGGAGGAGTACATGGCCGATGTGGGCGTGATCAAGACCAGTGGCGAGCAGATCTATCGCTACATGAACTTCGATCAGATCCAGGAGTATCAGAACGTGGCAGAGACCGTCGCCGCCTGATTCCTCCAGCAGGTTTGTTACCCCCGAAATGCCCGGCACTGCCGGGCATTTCGCTTTTCGGGCAATGGCTTCGCGTTGTGGTCACGATGCCCGGCGTTAAAGCAAATACCAGCTGACTGGATTGTGGCATTGCAACAAAAATCTGAAGTGGGCAGGTCTAGAGTCCCGCCGCTCCACCACTGCCCGTTGATGCCCATGCCCACTTGCACAATCTCCGGTCAAACCCTGCATTACACGCAACATGGCCGCGGTTTCCCGGTCTTGCTTGGCCACAGTTATCTTTGGGACGCTGCGATGTGGGAGCCGCAGATCCAGGCACTATCGCAGCACTACCAGGTCATCGTTCCCGAGCTGTGGGGACACGGGCAGTCAGGCCCGTTGCCGCACGGCACGCAGCAGATCGGCGATCTTGCCCGGCACATGCTGGCCCTGCTGGACACACTGAAGTTGCCGCAGTGCGCGGTGGTCGGCCTGTCGGTGGGCGGCATGTGGGCCGCCGAGCTTGCCCTGATGGCGCCGGAGCGCGTGCGCAGCCTGGTGTTGATGGACACCTTCCTGGGTGCCGAGCCAGCCGCCACGCGTGCGCGCTATTTCGGCTTGCTTGATGCGATCGACACGGCCGGGCAGGTGACGCCTGCGCTGATCGAGGCGATCGTTCCGATCTTCTTCCGCCCCGGCATCGATCTGGGATCGGCATTGCCGGCCGCCTTTGCGCAGCGTCTGGCGGCGATGTCGGCCGAGCAGTTGCGCGCGTCGGTCGTGCCACTGGGCCGGCTGATCTTCGGTCGAGCCGATCGACTGGATGCCCTGTCTGGACTGGATCCGGCCAACACGTTCCTGCTCGGTGGCGCCGAGGACATTCCGCGCCCGCCCGAAGAGGTGTGGATGATGGCCGAGGCCATCTGCTGCGATTACGAGCTGATCCCGGACGCAGGCCATATCGCCTCGCTGGAAAACCCGGCCTTCGTCAATGCGCAGTTGCTGGGCTGGTTGAAGCGGACGGTAGCCGAGGCCGAGGTGGAATTAATGCGTGTGGGATGAGGCAGGGGCCTCGCCTGACTTAGATGAGGGACGTGGTTACTTCGCAATTGCTCAATTTTGCGGACAGGAGAGGAGCTTGAGGCACTCTCTTTCGCAGGGAGGACTCTCGCAGCGGAGGAGCTCAAAGCGCTCTCTCGTAGGAGAGGGCTGAAGCGCTGCAGATGTCAGGCTGATGTTTCCCTTCTCCCGTCGGGACATTGTCCTCCCTTCTGGAGGAGACGGTGCCCGCAGGGCGCATGAGGGTAGGGCGTCGGCGCCATGCGTGGTCGGCCGTACCCTCACCCCAACCCCTCTCCCGCTGGGAGAGGGGCTTGAAGCATTCTCTCGTAGGCTAGGGGCGCGAAGCGCTCTCTCTTAGGAGAGGGCTGAAGCGCTGCAGTTGTCAGGATGATGTTTCGCTTTTCCACCGGGATCTTTGTTCTCCTTTGTGGAGGAGAGGGTGCCCGCAGGGGGGGATGATAATTCGGGCGCGGCCACGTGCTGTTTGACGTGTGATTGGCTTCGCCACCGTACCCTCACCCCAACCCCTCTCCCGCTGGGAGAGGGGCTTGAAGCACTGTCTCGCAGACGAGGGGCTTGAAGCACTTTCTCGCAGGCGGGGAGCTTGAGGCGCTTTCGGGGGAGCGCTTGCGTTGCTCTCCGCATGAGGGGGCGCATGACTTGCCACGTCGTGGCCCGCCTTTCCTGGATGGAACGGAGTTCGAAGCTGTGATCGTGCGGCGGTTGCGTTTACGGTTGCGTGCCCAGCCAGGCTTCCAGTGCCGGGGCCGGTAGGGGCCGCGAGAACAGGTAGCCCTGCAGCACCTCGCAGCCCAGGTCGGCCAGGAACAGGCGCTGCGCTTCGTTTTCCACACCTTCGGCGACCACGTGCTTGCGCAGGTGCTCGCCGATGCGCAGCACGGAGGTGGTGAGCGCGCGCGCGTCCTCGCTGTGTTCGATGTCGCGCACGAAGCTCATGTCCAATTTGAGTTCGTCGATCGGCAGGCGATGCAGGTGGCTCAGGCTGGAATAGCCGGTGCCGAAATCGTCCAGCGACAGCGAGATGCCGGCTTCGCGAATGGCGTGCAGGTTTTCCAGCACGCCTGGTTGCCCGGACAGCATCACGCTTTCGGTCAGTTCCAGGGTCAGGTCGGAGGGTTGTACGCCCATCTCGGCGATGAGCCGGAGCAGGTCCGACAGCATCCGCGGACTTTCGAAACCGCTCGCCGACAGGTTCACCGACACGCGTGCGACCGGCACGCCACGCTGGCGCCAGTCGGCAACCTGCTGGCACGCGCTGCGCAGGACCCATGCGTTGATCTGCGGCATCATGCCTTGCTCTTCGGCCACGGGCAGGAACCGCGCCGGCGAGACTGCGCCCAACTGCGGATGATTCCAGCGCAGCAGCGCTTCCACGCCATAGAGCGTGTGCGGGGCGGCGCTGTGCATCTGCGGTTGGTAGTGCAGTTGCAGCTGATTGCGGTCGATGGCCTGGCGCAGTTCTGCTTCCAGCGCAACGCGTTCTTGCGCCATGCGGTTCATGTCTGAACTGAAGAAACGAAAGCGCCCGCCGCCTTCCTTCTTGGCGCGATTCATCGCCAAGTCGGCATGGCGCAGCAGGATATTGATGTCCTGCCCATCTTCGGGAAACATCGCCACGCCGATACTGGCCGAGGGATGCACGGTCATATGGCCGACCGGCAGCGGGCTGGCGATGCTGACCAGCAACCGCTCGGCGGCGGCGCTGGCCTGCTCTGCGCTGCATTGCGGCAGCGCGAGCGCGAACTCGTCGCCGGACAGTCGCGCCAGCATTGCCGTGGCGGTGACCTGCTCATTGACGCGCAAGGCGATATCGCGCAACAGGCCATCGCCTGCGGCGTGACCCTGGCTATCGTTGATGAGCTTGAAGCGGTCGATGTTGATGAACATCAACGCGGCCGGTTCGCCCGCGTATTCGGCCTGCGTCAGCGCCTGCTCGGCGCGGGCGCTGAACATGATGCGGTTGGGAAGGCCCGTGAGCGTGTCGTAGAACGCCAGTTGATGCACGCGCTGGCGGATCTGCTCGCGTTCCAGCGCCAAGGTGCACAGCTGCTGGCACAAATCGGTGAGCCGCATATGCCAGGCATCGGCACGTTGCGGCTTGCGGTAGTACAGCGCAAAGGTGCCGAGCACGCGCGCGCTGTTGGAGCGGATCGGTGTGCTCCAGCAGGCACGCAGCCCCCATGGCAAGAGCGTGTCTCGATACGGCTCGAACAAGGGGTCGGTGGCGATGTCTTCCACCATCACCGCGCGACCGCGCCAGGCCGCGGTGCCGCAGGCGCCTGTGCCCGGGCCGATCTTCAAGCCGTTGACCGCATCGGCGTATTCGGGCGGCAGGCTGGGCGCAGCCAGCGAATGCAGGCGACCTTGATTGTCCGCACTCATCACCGTGGCCAGCACGTCCGGTGCGATGCGTTCGACCTCGGTGCAAATCAGGGTCATCACCTCGATCAACGGGCGTTCCTGCACCAAGGCCTCCAGCACGCGGTGCTGCAATACCTCGTGCATCTTGGTGTCGGTGATGTCGGTCAATACCGCCACGTAATGCGAGGGAGCATTGTTGGTGTCGTAGATCGGGTTGAAGTTGAGCGAGATCCACAGCGGAGTGCCGTCCTTGCGATAGACCAGCAAGTCGGCACGCGTGTGCTGCAAGGCGTCTGCGCGATCGCGAACGCGGGCAACCTCGTTTTGGTCGCTTTGCGCGCGGGTCAAGACATCGGAGGGACGCAGACCGACCAGCTCGGCTTCGGTGTAGCCGAACATGCGCTGGAAGCCGTCGTTGGCGTACAGCAGCCGCGATTGCAGGTCGCAGATAAGGATGGCGCTGCTACTGCCATCGAGTGCTTCTGCGAGCAGGCGCGCACGGCGCTGCTCGGGTTGCTCGCCGTCCTTGGCCATGCCGGCGGTGACCGGGCCGGGCCTGATCGGCACCGCGCTTGGTACGTTGGCATGGATCGGCTCGGACGTCAGCGGCGTGCGGTCCATCGCTGCATCCACGCCAGCGCCCGCCGCGCTTCCTGGAGGAAGCGTTGGGTTGGTCGGGTGCGAGGGATGCGCGACCATGCCGGGTCAGCGCGCCTGCGCCGACAATGCGAGCAAGCGCTCGGCCACGCGGTCCAACGGCACCACTTCCTGTGCGGCGCCAAGTTTGTACGCTGCACCTGGCATGCCCCAGACCACGCTGCTGGCTTCGTCCTGCACCAGTGTCGGCGCGCCGGCCTGCAGCATTTCCAGCAGGCCGCGCGCGCCGTCGTCGCCCATGCCGGTGAGGATGGCGCCCACCGCATTCGGCCCGGCATTGGCGGCAACGGAACGAAACAGCACGTCCACTGCCGGCTTGTGGCGATTGACCGGCGGACCATCGTCGATGCGGCAGCGCCAACGCGCACCGTCGCGAATGATGCGCAGATGCTGGCCACCCGGCGGTAGATACGCATGACCCGGCAGGATCGCCTCGCCATCGGTGGCTTCGCGCACCGACATGGCCGAATGGCGGTTGAGGCGCTCGGCGAATGCGGTGCTGAAGCTGGCGGGCAGATGCTGGGTCATCACCACCGCGGGCGCATCGGCAGGCATGTGTTCGAGCACCACGCGCAGCGCTTCGGTCCCGCCGGCCGAGGCGCCGATGGCGATCAGGCGGTCGGTGGTGCGAAAGCGCAGCGCGCTGCCGGCCACCGGTGCCGATTGCATATCCAGCGTGACTTTGGGCGCGCTCGGGCGATTGAGTGCGCTGACCTTGGCTTTGGCGGCCATCTTGACCTTGCTGACGATCTCTTCGGCATAGCCTTCCAGCCCGCGTGCGACGTCGATCTTGGGCTTGGACACGAAGTCCACGGCGCCCAGCGACAGGGCCTGCAAGGTGGTGTCGGCGCCGCGCTCGGTCAGCGACGAAATCATCACCACCGGGGTGGGGCGCAGGCGCATCAGGTTTTCCAGAAACACCAGGCCGTCCATGCGCGGCATTTCCACATCCAGCGTAATGACGTCCGGATTGAGGCGCTTGATCTTTTCGCGCGCCAGCAACGGGTCGGCGGCCGAGCCGACCACTTCGATGCCGGCGTCGCGCGACAAGATTTCGGTGAGCATCTGACGCACGACCGCCGAATCGTCGACGATCAATACACGCACAGGAGTTTCCAACGTCATTCGAACAACTCCACTCCACCGGTAACCGGTGCTTTGGACAGACGGGCGCGCACGGCCGATTCGGTGGCGGCGACTTCGGCTTCGTGCGCGTGCGGCAAACGCTGCACGACGACGCGGCCAGTCGTCGCGAAGAACCATACCTTGCGCGGATGGATGCCACACAGATCTTCAGCGATGATGGGAATATGTTCGGCCTGCAGGTACTGGCGCACGAACTCGGCGTTGCGGGTGCCGACCGGGTTGCTAGTGAAGCCCTTCAGCACGTTGGCGCCGCCAAAGACCTTGGCTTCGATGCGTTTGCGGTGCGCGCCGCGCTTGAGCATGTCGTTGATCAGCAGCTCCATGGCATAACTGCCGTAGCGCGTGGGTGCGCCATCGCCGACCTGGCCTTCGGGCAACAGAAAGTGGTTCATGCCACCGATCTTGAGCACCGGGTCGCGCAGGCAGGCTGCAACGCACGATCCCAAGGTGGTCGTCAACGCGGTGTCGTCGTCCACCACCAGGTATTGGGTGGGCAGCAGTTTGGCGGCAATGGTCTGGAACCGCGAATCGCGGTAGCGCATGACGTCGTCGACTTGCACGGCAGTACTCATGCTCAGGCTCCTGCGCGCGGTGCGCGCCGATACAGCGTGCGCCCGCACGGCTGGATCAGGTCGGCCGCGTGCAGGTAATTCTCCGAGTGCCCGGTGTAGAGCAAACCGTCCTCGCCCATGTGGCTGACCAGGCGCGACAGGATGCCGCGCTGGGTGGGCTTGTCGAAGTAGATCATCACGTTGCGGCAGAACAGTGCCGCATACGGACCGCCGACGTCGTAACGCGGCGCCAGCAGATTCAACTGGCGGTATTCGATGAGCTGGCGCAGCGCCGGAATGACCCGGCATTTGCCTTCGTTGGGGCCGCTGCCGCGCTGGAAGTACTTGCGCTTGATCGCCGTATCCAGCGAGGCGACGCGGTCGATGGCATAGACGCCGCGCGATGCGGTTTCCAGGACCTGGGTGTCGACGTCGGTGGCCACGATGCTCACCGGCGGGGTCAGCGTGCCGAAGGCTTCGCAGGCGGTGATGGCGATGGAGTAGGGCTCCTCGCCGGTGGAGGCGGCGCACGACCAGATCTTCAACGGCGCCTGCGAGGCGCGCTTTTGCAGTTCTTCGCGCAGCTTGTCGAAATGGTGCGGCTCGCGGAAGAACGAGGTCAGGTTGGTGGTCAGCGCATTGGTGAACGCCTGCCATTCTTCTTCATCGTTGCCGGCTTCGAGCCGGTCGAGGTAATCGCGGAACGAGCGCAGGCCGAGCACGCGCAGACGACGCGACAGGCGGCCATACACCATGTCGCGCTTGGCTGGCGCCAATGCGATGCCGACACGCTGGTAGATCAGGTCGCAGACGCGCTTGAAGTCGCGGTCGCCGAAATCAAATTCGCGTGTGTCTGAAGCGGGAATCGTAGTCGTCATATCCATACGCGTCGTGAGCTATAACCGGATATCGGCCACGGAGCCGCGCAACTGAAGCGCCAATGCGTGGATTGGAAGCGGTTGGGTTCGCTGGCGCGTGCGATGGGGGCGGCGGCTGGTGGTGGGCCGCTCAGAGGGCAAGGACGACCGCCAGGTGTTCCGGCATCTACCTACGGGGATCACCCCAGGTGCCTGGCCCAAATGCACAACGCCCCGGCAATGCCGGGGCGTTGGGTGACAGCGGTGAATCAGAACTCTTGCCAGTTACCGTCGGCCAGCGCGGCCTGGGATTTGGCTGGCCGCGACGCGCTTGCGGCTGCGCGTGCCACCGGCTTGGCGGCGCTTTTCACCGCAACCGGGCGTGAGGCGATCGGCCGGACGCGCGCACTCTGCGGCGCCTGCGTCGCCGAGTCGTCCAGCTTGAACACCGACACCGCTTCGGCCAGATGACCTGCCTGCTCTTCCATCGAGCGGGCGGCGGCAGTGGCTTCTTCCACCAGCGCGGCGTTCTGCTGGGTGGTTTCGTCCATCTGGGTGATGGTCTGGTTGACCTGCTCGATCCCGGACGACTGCTCCTGCGAAGCGGCAGAGATCTCGCCCATGATGTCGGTCACGCGCTGCACGCTGGCCACGATGTCGGCCATGGTGGCGCCCGCCTTGCGCACCAGTGCCGAGCCTTCGGCCACCTTGTGCACGGAGTCGTCGATCAGGCCCTTGATCTCCTTCGCCGCACCGGCCGAACGCTGGGCCAGCGTGCGCACCTCGGAGGCCACCACGGCAAAACCGCGACCCTGTTCGCCGGCACGTGCCGCTTCCACTGCTGCATTCAACGCCAGGATGTTGGTCTGGAACGCGATGCCATCGATGACGCTGATGATGTCGGCGATCTTCTTGGACGAGGCTTCGATGCCGGACATGGTGGTGACCACCTGCGACACCACTTCACCGCCTTGCGAGGCAACGCCGGTGGCGCCGATGGCAAGCTGGTTGGCCTGACGGGCGCTTTCGGCATTCTGCTTGACGGTGGAGGTGAGCTCCTCCATCGAGGCGGCGGTTTCTTCCAGGTTGGCGGCCTGCTGCTCGGTGCGGTGCGACAGGTCGCTGTTGCCCGACGCGATTTCGCCAGCGGCCGAATTGATCGCAGTGGACGACAGCTTGATGCGTCCGACGATGTCGGCCAGCTGCTCGGCGGTGGCATTGGCATCGTCACGCATCTGCGCGAACACGCCGCTGAACTCGCCATGCATGCGCACGGTCAGGTCGCCGCGCGACAGTGCGGACAGCAGGGTCGAAATCTGCTCCAGGCTGCCTGCATTGGCATCCAGCAAGCCGTTGAGCTGCTGCGCCAGCTGCAGGAAGAAGCCCTGCTTGCCGTCGGTTTCCACACGCCCGCTCATGTCGCCGCTGGCGGCGGCGCGCACGATGCGGGCCACTTCTTCTTCCACCTGCACTTCGATGGTGCGGTCGCGCCATTCGCAGACTTCGCCGCTGGTCTCGCCCTGTTCGTTCTTGATGGAGGTGACGGTCTGCGCCAGCACCACTTCGCCAAAACGCTCTTCGAAGCTGGTGACGCCATCGCGTTCCAGTGCGGCAATGGCCTTGCGCACGGTCGCATCCGACAAACCCAGGTAGCTGATGTGCTGGCCGATGACCTTGCTCGCGTCGAATTCGGGCGATGCCAGGCGGATGCTGCTTTCGTACTGCGCCACGATCTTCTTGAAGGCGTCGTTGGCGTAGATCATCACGCGCTTGGGATCGGTGATGAAGGTGCCGGTCGAGGACTTGTCCAGCGCGGTGCGGATGCGCAGGTTTTCGTCGGCAATCTCCTGGTCGCGTTCGATGCGTTCCTTCAGGTCGCGCTGCATGCGCTGCATGGAGCGCATCAATTCGCCTACTTCGTCCTGGCCCTGCACGTTGATCTGGCCGTCCAGCTTGCCGCCGGCAATTTCGGTGGCCGTGGTGACCGCACCGCGCATGCTCTTGACGATGGAACGGGCGAACAGGAAGGCCAGGCCCAGGCCGCCGGCGATGCCGATCAACAGCACCACCAGGGTCAGCGTGACGGAGGTGGCGTGGACCTTTTCGGCCTTGGTCTTGGCAGCCTGCGCGAGCAGGTTGTCTTCGGCAATCAAGGCAGCCAGCGAATCCTTGGCCTTGTTATGCAGGGTACGGGTCTCGCCGACGAAGGTGTCGATGGCGTCGTCGGGCAGGTTCAGCTCCATCATTTCGTCGACGCTGGCATAGGAGGCCGACGCCTTCTTCCAGTCCGCCACGAACACGTCGAACAGCTTCTTCTGTTGCGGGCTTTCGATCAGGCGCGGGTAGCCCTTGATGGTGGCTTCGATCTCGCCATTGAGCCTCTTGGCGCGGACCTTGGCTTCCTGCTTGACCGAGTCGCTGGCGCGCACCAGGTTCTGGTAGGCCGCATTCCGGTATTCGCCGAGCATGCCGCGCAGATCGCCTGCCTCGCGCACGCTGGACATGGTGTTGCCGGCCAGGTCGCGGGTGACGTTATTGAGCGAGGCCAGACCCGAATAGGCGATGACGCCCTGGACGAGCATGATCAGCAGCACGATGCCGAACGCCAGCATCAGCTTGGGCATCAGTTTCAGATTGTTGATCCATTGCATTGACACGATTCCCCGTAGAAGTCAGTTCGCATAGCCGCAACAGCACATCGCCACGCGCGAGGGCGTGGCGATGTGCGAAGCGATTACTTGATGGTGGCGAGCTTCAGGCTGGCCGGGGAGCTGACTTCGATTTCGGCGCGCGAACTGTCGCGCTGGATCTTGCCCAGGACGCAGACGTCCTTACCTTCGAGCGTTTCCGGGGCGAAGCTGAACTTGCCGCGGTTGGCGCCGTCGATGCGTGCGGAGAAGGTGTGGCGCGGGAACATGCCGCCCATGTACAGGAAGGTGGGTTCGCCTTCAGAGCTCTGCGCGTACTTGGCCTTTTCGACCTTGCCGCACACCATGCCGTCCTTGCCGACGAAGCGCGTCGCCATTTCCGGCGGAATCATTTCCTGCGACTGGGCCGACAGCGTGGGAGCAACGATCACGAGAGCAGCGACGGGGAGGAGCGAGAGCAGGAACTTCATAGGATTCTCCAGAAATCAAAAGTCGAACGGTGACCCGTTGTGTGGACGCGGGCTTCATTCAGCTATCGGCTAGCCGCCGTTCAACTTGAATCCGGAAAACGTGATTTTTATCTCAGTTCTATCGAGTGGTGCGTCGCGTGTCGGGAGCATCCCGACACGCGATGGTCGTAGATGCGGTTGCACAGACGCGTTGCGGCCGCCGGAGCGGTGCAGTGGGTGCAGGAACATGCCACATACGCCCAAAAGCGGCTACCGAAACGGAGCAAATCAGCCATCAGGTGGGCGGGGGGCGCAGAAGCCGGAGTGCACGCATGCGACATCGGGATTCAGGGCGCCGACCGCGCGCCTTCTGGCGGCTTGGCAGTCGTTTGGTAGCCGCGTGTCGTAGACGGCGGCTCCTGCATTCCTCTACACCTCTCCGGCGACCGCAGGCGAGGCAACGCAGCCGTTTGAATCAGGCGGCTTCTTCTACCAGCTGCTGACCCAGCTCGGTGCTGTCGAGCAAGGTTTCGATATCCAGCAGGATCAACATGCGATCGTCCTGGGTGCCGATACCGGAGATGAAGCGGGTGTCGACCGATGCACCGAACTCGGGGGTGGGGCGGATCTGGTCGTCGTTGAGCGGAATCACGTCGGACACGCTGTCCACGACGATGCCCACCACGCGGTCTTCGACGTTGAGCACGATCATCACGGTGAAGGCGTCGTAGCGCGCCTCTTTCAGGCGCAGCTTCAGGCGCAGGTCGATCACCGGCACGATGGTGCCGCGCAGGTTGATCACGCCCTTGATGTAATCCGGCGCGTCGGGCAGGCGGGTGACCGAATCGTAGCCGCGGATTTCCTGCACTTTCAGGATATCCACGCCGTAGTGTTCTTCGCCCAGGGCGAAGCTGAGGAATTCACCACCGGTGCCGGTGGCAGTGCTTTTGTCGTTCATGGAAACTCCGGGCGTTGCGGCTAAGTGTCAGGTTAGGCAGGACTGCGGCAGCAGAGACGGATGCGGGATGCCCTAGCAACATCGGCGGGGTAGGCGGCAACTTTAGGTGCCGGCCCCGCGTGGTAGATGAGGGTTCAGAACACGCCGCTCTTGCGCGCATTGCGCTGGCGGTCGACACGGAAAATGTAGCGCTGGATGGTTTCGTCGGCGCCGCGCGGCAGGTCGCTGAACTGCATGCCGATCCGGAAGCCTTCGCTGCCGTTGGGCAGGGTCTGCTTGTGCTGGCTGCATACCGTCAGCGGCAGCGTGATCGGGGCGGTGTCGGGCAATTGCAGGATGCAGTTGCGGTAGGTGCGTTGCGGTTCGAGCAAGGGCATGCCGTCGGTGAGCGACACCGCCAGGCCGCCGCTGCTGATGTCGATCACGCGCAGCTGCAGGTTGAACTCGTTTCCCTGCGCGGCTTCCTGGCGGATGGTGCAGACGGGCGAATCGGTGATCGGCGTTTCCAGCCGGTACGATTCGCGCCGCTGCATGTGGTACATCGCAGCAGGCAGGTCGACGCGGAAGGCGACGTGGATGTCGCGCTCGATCCGTTCGGCCTTTTCCAGGCGGAAGCGGATGTTCACCCGTTCCAGTTGGGCGTAGCACAGCAGGTATTTGGCGCCTTCGATGGCGCGGTTGGAGGCGTCGTTATGGCTGCCGTCCAGGATCACGCAGTCGTCGTCTTCGTCCACTTCCAGCACGGCGGTGGGCACGGCCATGTCGCGGCCGGCCACATGCATGGTCACGATGGCGCGTTGGTCGAGCAGCTGGCGCAGCAATCCACGGATCTGCCGCTTGTTGCGCAGCAGGTAGCGCTCGTCACCTTCGGCGAGGTGATCGGCGTCGTGGTCCAGCTCTGAGGTATCGCCTTGGGACATGGGCACAAGCACAGTGGAAGCGGGAAGGCGCCTGGCGGGTTGTCCTGGCGTCGCCTTGATATCGGCGGCAACGCCAAATCTTTAAGGCGGCTGACGAAACTCGTCTGCGTGCTCCGCGAGCGTGTGCGGGCAAGTGCCAGTCGCGTTGGTCGGTGTGCGGCGTTTCGACAAGCGACCAGCAGGCCACGGACGCGGTCCGCGTTGTTCAGCCGCGCCACCAGACAGCTGTGTGGGGCGGTGTCCTCGCTGCCTGCGGGACCGATGGACGGGTCTACGGCGCCTGCGGCGAGCGGTGCGCCCACGACGTCTTCGCGCTTGCTGCAAGGCCCTTGCCCGCCCACCATCGCAGGACACGCTGCAAGTACGTCCATGTCAGCTCCCTGGCGGCATGCATGCCGCCAAGGGTCCCGCGACGGTGGGCAGGCAAGGACCATTCGCCTTGGTCGGTGTGCAGGGGTTTCAAGGCAGCCAACATCCGCCGACGCGGTGTTCCTCGCTCGTCAACACACCGCCAGCCAGCGCTTTGGTGCGGTGTCCTGGCCGCTTGCGCGATCGTTGGCGGCATGGATGCCGCCATCGAGCCCCATGGATGGCTTCACGGCGTATCCCGCGGGCGGCGAGGGCACCGCGCCCTCACCGCTGTGAATAGGCTGCAATGCGTCGCCGTTGCCGTCTCAGCTGTAGGCGTGGCGTGCGTTGGCCAGCAAGGTGCTCAGGCGGTCCTGCGGCTCCAGGCGGAACACTGCGACCGCATCGACCAGCTGCGCGGCCTGGTCTTCCATCGAGCGTGCGGCGGCGGTGGCTTCTTCCACCAGCGCAGCGTTCTGCTGGGTGGTTTCGTCCATCTGGGTCACGGTCTGGTTGACCTGGGTGATGCCTGCGGCCTGTTCGCGCGAAGCGCTGGTGATTTCGCCCATGATGTCGGTGACGCGCTGCACCGAGGTCACCACCTGCTGCATGGTGCTGCCGGCTTCGGAAGCCAGTGCCGCACCGTTGCCGATGCGGGTCACCGAGTCTTCGATCAGGTGCTTGATCTCCTTGGCTGCGCCGGCCGAGCGCTGTGCCAGCGTGCGGACCTCCGAGGCCACCACGGCAAAGCCACGGCCCTGCTCGCCGGCGCGCGCCGCTTCCACCGCCGCGTTCAATGCGAGGATATTGGTCTGGAAGGCGATGCCGTCGATGACGCTGATGATCTCGGCAATCTTTTTCGACGAGGCGTCGATGTCGGCCATGGTGGTGACCACGCGGTTCACCACGTCGCCGCCCTTTGCCGCGACACCGGCAGCATCCAGCACCAGACGATTGGCCTGGTCGGCATTGTCGGCATTCTGCTTGACGGTGGCAGTGAGTTCTTCCATGGAGGCTGCGGTTTCCTCCAGCGCGGCCGCCTGCTGTTCGGTGCGACGCGACAGGTCGCCGTTGCCGGTGGCGATTTCGGTGGCGGCCGAATTGATCGTCAGCGAGGAGTCCTTGATACGACGCACGATGCCGGCCAGCTGGTCGGCGGTGGCGTTGGCGTCGTCGCGGATGGTGGCGAAGACGCCCTGCAGCGCGCCGTCCATGCGTGCGGTCAAGTCGCCTTGCGACAGCGAGGAGAGCAGGGCGGAGACGCGCGACAGGCCGTCGGCGTTGTTGTCCAGCAGCGTGTTGAGCTGTTGGGCCAGCAGCAACAGGAAGCCCTGCTTGCCGCGCACGTCGATCCGCTCGCTGAGGTCGCCGGCCGCGGCGGCTTCCACCACGTGCGCGACTTCCTGTTCCACCTGCACTTCCTGGGTACGGTCGCTCCATTCGACCACGTAGCCCATGCGCTCGCCGTTGGCAGCCACGACCGGGCTGACCACTTCCTGCACGATGCGGCCGCCGATTTCGATCTGTGCGGTGTGCGCGTTCTTGAGTTGATCCAGCAGGCGTGCGTGCTCGGGATTGCGATGGAACTGGTCGATGCGGGTATTGCCCAGTGCGGTGGCATCGAAATCGGGCAGGTCGTGCCGCAGGACGTCCTGCATTTCCGACAGCATGCGTTGCAGCGGGCGATTGACGTAGATGATGCGGCGCTCGGCGTCGGCGATCATCACATTGGTGCTGACGTCGTCCAAGGCGGTGCGCACGCGCAGTGCTTCGCTGGCGATCAGGTGGTCGCGTTCCAGGCGCGCGCGCAGGTCATCGCGCATGGTGCGCGCGTTGAGCAGCAGGCGGCCGAGTTCGTCATGCCGGTCGATTTCAATCGGGTTGTCCAGGCGGCCGGCCGCCACGTCGCCAAGCACGCGTTCCACTGCCAGCAACGGGCGGGTGACCATCTTGCGCGCGGCAATGAACACCACCGCGATGCACAGTGCAAGCACCACCAACGAGAACAGCAGCATGCTGCCCATCAGTGCATCCAGCGGGCCGTCGATGGCGCTGCGCGGCTGCGCGCCGATCACCGCCCACTGCCACGGCGCGTAACGCTGTGCGGTGACTTCGAACGCCTGGCTGGCGCCCTTGGCATCGCGCAGCTGCAGGTTGGCGCTGGGCTGCTTGCCGTCCAGCACCGCCTGCAACAGGGCCTGCTGTTCGGCCGGCACCAGTGCCGCCAACGTGGCCGGGGTGCCGGCCGGGGCCGCAATGATCTGGCCCTGGTGATCGCCCGGCGCCATGTCGACGATGACGAAATAGCCGTCCTGGCCCAGTTTGGTGGTGCTGACCTGGGCCTTGAGCGCGGCCAGGCCTTGGGTGTAGTTGCGCCCGACGAACAGCGCACCGATGACCTCGCCGGCGGCATCGCGCAGCGGCTGGTAATGGGTCATGTATTGCTCGCCGAACAGCTGCGCCTGGCCGGTGAAGCTCTTGCCCTGCGAGAGGGCGGCGTAGGCCTTGCCCTTGCGATCGAGCAGGGTGCCGATGACACGTTCGTTCTGCTTGTTACGCAGCGAGGTGGTGATGCGCACGAAGTCGTCGCCGGTACGGGCGAAGATCGTGGCAACGCCGCCGGTCGCCTTGGCAAAGCGGTCCACGGCGTCGAAATTGAGGTTCAAGGCCTGCTTGCCGGCACGCAGCGACGGGGTGTTCTGTTCGCCGATGGTGACCGTGCTGGCGCTATCGAGTTCGCGCGCCCCGGCCGGGAGCATGTCGTCGAACACGCTGCCCAAACGTTGGGTGCCTTCGCTGAGGGTGACGTCGTACATCGCCACCGACTGCTGCATCAGCCGGGTGCTGGAGCGCAGCTCGGCCTTGACCTGCGATTCGATATCGCCAGCGGACTGGCGGTAGATGGTCAGGGCCAACAGACCCAGCGAGATGGCAATGACCAGCGTGAGCAGTGCGGAGAGCCGCGTACCGACCGAGAGGCGGTTGAAGGAATGCATGAGGAATCGACCTTGCACGGGGGAGGGCGTTACGAATGCGTGAGCTTGGTAGCGGCCGTTTATGCTCGAAATTGATTGTTGCCGTTGAAATCAGCACAAAATTGGGCGTTTCATTCAGTAATCAGTGGCTGAAAGCGGTTTCACAACGCTCGCTTGATCGCTAGCGATTGTAAATATCGGGTGAAATTTGGAGTGCCCACGAGGGGAGCAACCGGTTGCGTCAGGCGGGCGAAAAGCACGCCTTGCTGCCGCCCGATCGCAGCGAAATCTTGGCCAGCCAATACGATGGCTACGCAGCCGCCGAGCGCTTGCAGCCGGAGTCGGAGTTCGCACCTATCCTCGGTGTCGACGCAACGTTCTGCCTGAAGATCGTGCGTGCGGTTTGTGTGTCGTGCCCGGGACGACACCAAAAAAAGGGCCGCTTCCCCTCGCAAGGGAAACGGCCCACAAGATCTGCGGAGCGCGGATCAAAGGCTCTCGAAACGTGTGCGTTGCTGGACAACGGTGTTGCGTGAAACGCGCATCGGCAGCTGCGATCGGGCGACGATGCGCAAGGCGGCCGGTTGCACTACAGGGACCAAACACGATCCCGGTGTCTGTGCCGGTCGCCCGCCACTGCCGGCGACCGGTGGGCTCCGGCGCCG
Source organism: Xanthomonas phaseoli pv. dieffenbachiae (assembly GCF_008639345.1). Lineage (NCBI taxonomy): Bacteria > Pseudomonadati > Pseudomonadota > Gammaproteobacteria > Lysobacterales > Lysobacteraceae > Xanthomonas > Xanthomonas phaseoli. Next base: position 2,053,788 of record NZ_CP041380.1, read on the forward strand.
CCGCTTAAAACTCCTGCCAATTGCCATCGCCAACGGTCGACGTGGTTGCACTGACTGCCACGCGCTGCGGTGTCGCCGCGGCCACGGCGGCACGTGCGACCGGGCGCGCTGCCGGCCGCTGGTGGCGCGCGGCGCCGGCGATGGCCGATAACCTGCGTGCCACCGGCGCGTTCGCATCGACCTTGAAGACCGCCACCGCTTCGGTGAGTTGCTGTGCCTGTTCTTCCATCGCGCGCGCGGCGGCAGTGGCTTCTTCCACCAGGGCCGCGTTCTGTTGGGTGGCTTCATCCATCTGCGTCACGGTGAGGTTGACCTGTTCGATGCCGGCCGATTGCTCCTGCGAGGCGGCGGAAATTTCGCCCATGATGTCGGTGACGCGCTGCACCGACGAGACGATTTCGGCCATGGTGCGGCCCGCCTGGTCCACCAGCTGCGAGCCGTCGGTGACGCGCTGCACCGAGTCGCCGATCAGATCCTTGATCTCCTTGGCGGCGGCCGAGGAACGCTGCGCCAGCGTGCGCACTTCACTGGCCACCACGGCAAAGCCGCGGCCTTGCTCGCCGGCACGTGCCGCTTCCACTGCCGCATTCAAGGCCAGGATCTTGGTCTGGAAGGCGATGCCGTCGATGACGCTGATGATGTCGGCGATCTTCTTCGACGAAGCCTGGATGCCAGCCATGGTGTCGACGACCTTGCCGACGACCTCGCCGCCTTGCGAGGCCACGCTGGCCGCACCGATCGCCAGTTGATTGGCCTGGCGTGCACCTTCGGCATTCTGCTTCACGGTCGAGGTGAGCTCTTCCATCGAGGCCGCGGTTTCTTCCAGGTTGGCGGCCTGCTGTTCGGTACGCTGCGACAGGTCGTTGTTGCCGGCGGCAATTTCGCTGGCAGCCGCATTGATCGAGACGGCCGAGGTCTGGATGTGCCCGACGATACCGGCCAGTTGCGTGACCGTGGCATTGGCATCGTCGCGCATCTGCGCGAACACGCCCTGGAATTGTCCATCCATACGCGCAGTGAGATCGCCCGCAGCAATGGCCTGCAACATGCCCGACAACGCCTGCAGGCTGCCATCGGCAGTGGCCATCAGCTGGTTGAGGCTCGCGACCATAATGCGGAAGTCGTACTGGAACTGCGCTGCGTCGCCGCGTGCACTGAAGTCGCCGGCCGCAGCGGCCTGCGCCAGCTGCTTGATCTGCCGATTCATCGCGGCCAGGTTGTGTTTGACCTGCGCCATGGTCTGAGTGAGTTTGGCCTGTTCGCCGGGCAGGGCGTCCATGTCGTCGCTGAGGTCGCCGATCGCATAGCGGCCCATGATCTGCGCCAGGCGCGCGGTGACCTGGATGTGGCTGTCGACCAGTGCATTGGTGTCGCCGGCCATGCGGCCGTAGTCGCCCGGAAACGTGCCGGCATCCATGCGAAAGCTCACCTGGCCGGCATCGTGGCGCTTGGCCATGTCCAGCTGGGCGGTGATCAGGTTGCGCACCCGCGACTGCATCGTGTCCATGGCCTGCAACAGACGGCCGGTTTCGTCGCCGGCATCGCTATGCACGGCGTTATCGAGCTTGCCCTCGGCAATCGCTTCGGCGGCGCGGGTGGCGCGGCTGAGTGGCCGGGTGAGGCTGCGGGTGATCAGCAAGCCCAGCGTGCCGCTCAGCATTACCACCAGCAGCGAACCGCCGACCAGCAACTTGCGCGAATCGTCCATCGACTGCAGCGCCACTTCGGCTGCTTCGGAGGCGAGCTTGTCCTGAAGGGCAATGTTCTCGCCGATCTTGTCCTGCCATTTCTGCATCGCAGGTGCGGCCTGGGTGAGCATCAGCGGCAATGCTTCATCGCTGTGGCCAGACATCACCAGGTCGACGACCTTGTTGTTCAAGTCGCGCACGGGCTGCCCGAGGCGGTCGATCTCGGTACGGATGCCGATGCCCTGCGGCGAAGACGGAATGGCATACAGCGCATCGTGCGCCTTCGCGTAGTCGGCGCGTGCCTGCTTGATGGATGCGATGAATTTCAGATTGTCTTCGTTGCTGGTCGGCAACACGACGTTGCGTAGCTCCGCGGCGATGACGTAGTTGGCATTCATCATGTCGTTGGAGAGGCGGATCTTGGTCATGTTCTGGTGCACCAGGGCATCCACCAGCGCACGTGCAGAGGTCAGCCCGCGATAGCCGATGAAGGCGATGAACCCGGACAGCAGGATCAGCACGGTAAAGGCGGCAGCCAGGCGTGGCCCGACATTGAAGCGCAGCAAAAGAGAGGTCATGAAAATCGCTCGGCTTTAAAAGGTGGAATGCGGTTGCGCTGGCAGGCTGGGAAGATCCATTGCGCCCACTTTGCGTGTCGGCAAAGCAGCGTTATCGGCGCTGCCTGCAATCGATCGCGTGAGCCCTGACGCTTGATACAGCTGGTCTCGGCAATCGGCACGGCAGTCGTTCGCAACCGACTGCCGTGCGTGAGGCTGCCCTTGCGATCAGAACTCCTGCCAATCGCCCAGCTCTGCGGCCGATGTGGCGTTGCCCGCAGGACTGCGACGTGGCGACGCGGCCGCCGGGGTGACGCGTGCTGCCGGGCGTGGTGCGAAGCGGGCATTGGCCGGGGCGCTGGCAATGGCCGACAACCGACGCGCCAACGGTGCATGCGCAGCCACCTTGAAGACCGCCACCGCTTCGGTCAGCTGCTGCGCCTGTTCTTCCATCGCGCGTGCGGCGGCGGTGGCTTCTTCCACCAATGCGGCGTTCTGCTGGGTGGTTTCGTCCATCTGGGTCACGGTCTGGTTGACCTGCTCGATGCCCGCATACTGCTCCTGCGAGGCCGAGGAGATCTCGCCCATGATGTTGGTGACGCGCTGCACGCTGGCGACGATCTCGGCCATGGTGGTGCCGGCCTGATCGACCAGGGTGGCCCCTTGCGTGACCTTTTCCACCGAGTCGTCGATCAGGTGCTTGATCTCCTTGGCAGCACCGGCCGAACGCTGCGCCAGCGTGCGCACCTCGGAGGCGACCACCGCAAAACCGCGGCCCTGTTCGCCGGCACGCGCTGCTTCCACTGCCGCGTTCAAGGCCAGGATATTGGTCTGGAACGCGATGCCGTCGATGACGCTGATGATCTCGGCGATCTTCCTGGACGAGCCCTGGATGTCGGACATGGTGGTGACCACCTTCGCCACCACATCGCCGCCTTGCGAGGCGACCGCAGCGGCGCCGATGGCGAGCTGGTTGGCCTGGCTGGCATGTTCGGCATTCTGCTTGACGGTGGAGGTCAGCTCTTCCATCGAGGCCGCGGTTTCTTCCAGGTTGGCGGCCTGCTGTTCGGTGCGCTGCGACAGATCCTGGTTACCGGAGGCGATTTCGCCCGAGGCCAGACCGATCGCATCGGCTGCGATCTGGATGCGGCCGACGATGCTGGCCAGTTGTTCGGCAGTGGCATTGGCGTCGTCACGCATCTGCGCGAACACGCCCTGGTATTGCCCGCTCATGCGCGCAGTGAGGTCGCCGGCAGCGATCGACTGCAACAAGCCCGAGAGCGATTGCAGGTTGCCGTCTGCGGTGGCCATCAAGGTGTTGAGGCTTTCCACCATGATGCGGAAATCGAACTGGAACTGCTCGGCATTGCCGCGCGCGGTGAAGTCGCCATTGGCCGCAGCCTGCGCCAGCTGCTTGATCTCGGTGTTCATGGTCGACAGGTTGTGCTTGACCTGGTTCATCGCCGCGGTAATGGCCGCCTTCTCGCCGGGCAACTGCTGCATATCTTCGGAAAGGTCGCCGATGGCATAACGCTCGATCAGGTGGATGGTCTGCATCTTCACCTTGATGTGCGCGGCCACCAGCTCGTTGGTGTCATTGGCCATGCGCCCGAAATCGCCGGGGAATGCGCCGGCATCCATGCGGAAGCTGATCTGGCCTTCTTCATGGCGCTTGGCCATGCCCAGCTGTGCGGAAATCAGGTTGCGCAGCTGGCCCTGCATGCCGTCCATGGCGTGCAACAGGCGGCCGGTTTCGTCGTTGGAGTGCGTGCTGACGTCGTTGTCCAACTTGCCTTGGGCAATGGCTTCGGCGGCGCGGGTGGCGCGCGTCAGCGGAACCACCAGGCTGCGGGTGATCAGCCATGCGAGCACGCTGCTGATGAGCACCACCGCCAGGCCGCCACCGATCAACATGGCACGGCCGCGGGCCATCGCCGTGGTAGCCAGCGCATTGGCTTCCTGGGCGCGCTGGCGCTGCAGCGCCGAATATTCCAGCAGTTTGTCCTGCCATGCCTGCGTGGCCGGTGCGGCACGCTGCAACAGCAAGGGCAGGGCTTGGTCCGACTTGCCGGCAAGACCCAGGTCGATCACCCGTTGGTTGAGCGCGCGGGCCGCCTTGTTGTTCGCGTCGATGCTTTCACGCAGCGCCTGGGCCGCAGGCGTTGCCGAGAAGGTGTAGAGCTTGTCGCGTGCTTCCTTGTAGATGCTGCGCTGCTCTTCGATGATCGCGGCGAAGCGGCGATTTTCCGCATCGCTGGTCGGCAGCACGATATTGCGCAACTGCACGGCAATTACCGACACCGCGTTGTTCATTTCCTGCAGCCGCTGGACGATCACCATGTTGCGGTTGGTGAGCGTATCCAGGGTCTGGCGGGCCTGCGCCAGTGTGTACAGGCCAGCGACGACCAGCGCGCAGGACAGCAGGATCAGCGTGCCGAAGGCAAAGCCCAGGCGCTTGCCGACGTTGTAGCGTTGAAGAAGAGCAGTCATGTTGGGATCTCGAGAGCGATGGGCAGGAAAGGGGCAGTGCGCTAGGCGGCGAGGCGTACGGAGTGCGCGGATGGCGCCGAAGCGGGCGCGCGTCGAGCCGATCCATCGAGCGTTGCGACATCCAAGGTCGCAACGCCAGCGATTGCAGGGCAGGTACGCGTGCTTGAGGTTGGTAACGGCGCGCTGGCAGTGCTGCTGAACTCGCTAGGCCCCACGCGTATGGTTCGGCGTCACCGAGGTGAGCCTGGTGTGCACAACCGCCTGGAAATGCCTGTCAGCAGGGGCATCCCGATGGCTCGGGAAGATCGCGTCTTCACTTCCTGCTCACGGTCCTGACAGCCGCTCAGGCACTTGGATACAGGACGGATGGCTTGGCGTGTAGTTGCATGTGCGCCATCGCGCAGGGCCGATCGATGCCGGCGCATTCGCAGGAGAGCTGCTGGTGGCACTGGGCCAAACGCGTGCGCGTTGGTGATGTGCAAACGCTACGCCGTTGCCTGACAGATGCAGGCAGCGGGGACTGATCAGGTGGGACGCGGGCGTGCGCGCAGCGTCCCAGGCAGACCTGCCGCCAGGCGTTGCCTCAGGCGGCGTGGCCCAGGCGGCTGCGCGCAGGCTCGGCCTGCAACTGGAACACCGAAACGGCATCGCGCAATTGCTGCGCCTGCTCTTCCATCGAACGGGCGGCGGCGGTGGCTTCTTCCACCAGCGCGGCGTTCTGCTGGGTGGCCTGATCCATCTGCGCGACGGTCTGGCCAACCTGTTCGATGCCTTGCGACTGCTGCTGCGAGGCCTCGCTGATCTCATGCATGATGGTGGTGACGTTCTGCACCGAATCGACGATGTCCTGCATGGTGCGACCGGCCTGGCCCACCAACTGGCTGCCGTGTTCGACCCGGCTGACCGAATCCTCGATCAGTTGCTTGATCTCCTTTGCCGCACCGGCCGAGCGTTGCGCCAGCGTGCGCACTTCACTGGCCACCACGGCAAAACCACGGCCTTGTTCGCCGGCACGTGCCGCTTCCACCGCTGCGTTCAGGGCCAGGATATTGGTCTGGAAGGCGATGCCGTCGATGACGCTGATGATGTCGGCAATCTTCTTGGATGCGGCCTGGATGCCGGCCATGGTGCCCACGACCTCACCCACCACCGCACCGCCTTGCGAGGCGACCGTGGCCGCACCGACCACCAGCTGGTTTGCGCGGCGCGCATGCTCGGCGTTGTTGCGCACGGTGGAGGTGAGTTCTTCCATCGAGGCAGCGGTTTCTTCCAGATTGGCCGCTTGCTGTTCGGTGCGCTGCGACAGATCCTGATTGCCGGTGGCAATTTCGCTGGCGGCGTCGTTGATGGCATTGGTGGACTGCTGGATGCGCCCGACGATATTGGCCAGCTGGGTCACGGTGGTATTGGCATCGTCGCGCATGCGCGCGAACACGCCATGGAAGTCGCCGTGCATGCGGGCGGTCAGGTCGCCCGCCGCGATGGCCTGCAGGACCGTCGAGAGCGCATGCAGGTTCGCATCGGCGGTGGCCATCAACTGATTGAGGCTGTCCACCATTGCGCGGAAATCGTACTGGAAGCGCTGTGCGTCGCCGCGTACGCTGAAATCGCCATTGGCGGCGGCCTGCGCAAGCAGCTTGATCTCGCTGTTCATCGCCGACAGGTTGGCCTTGACGGTATCCATGGTGTCGGTGAGCACGGCCTTTTCGCCAGGCAGGCGCTCCATGTCCTGGCTCAGGTCGCCGATGGCGTAGCGCGACATGATCTGCGCAAGTTTCATCTTGACCGCAATGTGCGAGCCCACCAGCGCGTTGGTGTCGTGCACCATGGTGGCGTAGGCACCGGGGAAACTGTCTGCCTGCATGCGGTAGCTGATCTGGCCGGCATCGTGGCGCTGCGCCATTTCGCTTTGCGCGCTGAGCACGCGCTGCAGTTGCCCCTGCATCTGGCGCATGGTGTCGAGCAATTGACCGGTTTCGTCGCGGCCGGCGGCACTGACCTGATCGTCCAGCCGACCCTGCGCGATATTGGCGGCCACCGTCGCGGCGCGGCGCACATTGCGCGTCAGGCGCGACAAGGTGTACCAGCACAGCGCGGCGATCAGCAGCGCCAGCACCGACAGGCCGGCGATCGCTTGCCACATCGCGTTGCGTGCGTCGACCAGGTGACGTTCGGATTGCCGCTGCAGCGCCTGCAGCGAGACATTGCTGAGGTCCCGCATGGTCTGGCCCAGCGCATCGAGCGCGGCATTCCACTGGGCGTCCGCCTTGGCATCGCTGCCGTCCAAGGCGGACCCCAGTGCGGCCAGTGCGGCGCTTGCCTGGGTGGCTTCGGCCTTGGCGGCATCGGCCAGCGCGGGGTCGGGCTGTTCCAACAAGCCCATCGCCTTGTCCAGCTCATGGCGGAAACGCACATGGTTTCGGGCAAGCTGATCGAGCTGCTCGCGCAGCATGGCGCGGCTGTCGCCCGCCTGCGAGGGATCGCTGGCGGCGTCCAGACGGGTCAGCGATTCGGTGGTCTCGGGGCTGTAGATCAGCGTGGACACCACCAGGTGATAGCTTTCGATGTACGGGGTGTAGACCAGCTGGCTGTCGTCGCGCAATGCATCGAGCGCGGCAAAGGCCTGTTCGCTCACGGCGGCGTAGCCCTGCGCCGCGGCACCTGCAACGTGGCGCTGCTGCAGGGCCAGCAATTGCTTCTGGCTGCGTTCGAAGCCGGGAAGATTGGCCGTGGTGGCGAGCAGTTGGGTGAGATCGCGCTCGGCGCGCTGCGCGGCGTCTTTGGCGGCGCTGCCGCTATCGACGTGGGCTGCGTGCAGGTCGGTGATCAGGCCCAGCATTTGGCCAAGCGGCGCATAGCTGCGCAATTCATTGCTGCTGATGGCGACGCTTTCGTTGAGCTTGCCGCGATAGAGCAGCACCGGAATGACCAGCCCCACCAACGCAAGCACGCCGATGATGCCGAGTTTCCTGGCGATGGCCAGGTCGTCCCAACGGCTGGTCCAGCGGCGTGGCGAAGCTGGAACGGTCTGCGACGACAGCGTGGGTGAGGTGGTCATTGATGCGTCTCATGGATGTAAGCAGGCTATCGGCTAACGACGTGTACGCCTTTAGCGGGTCGGCAGCGCTGCCGACCAGTCCGGTTCAGTCAGGGCTGGCGACCTGTTCAGAGCTCTTGCCAGCTACTGTCGTTGCCGGGCGCAGCGACCACGGCGCGCAGCTTGGCGGCAGGAGCGCGGCCGGCTGCCGTCGCCTTGGCCGCAAGCGCCGGCGTTGCTGCCGGGCGTGGTGATGCTGCACGCGATGCGTCGTTGCTGTCGGTCTTGAAGACCGCCACTGCCTCGGTCAATCCGAGCGCCTGTTCTTCCAGTGCACGGGCGGCGGCGGTGGCTTCTTCCACCAGCGCGGCGTTCTGCTGGGTGGTTTCGTCCATCTGGGTGACGGTCTGGTTGACCTGCTCGATGCCGGCCGACTGCTCCTGCGAGGCCGCGGAGATCTCGCCCATGATGTCGGTGACGCGCTGCACGCTGGACACGATTTCGGCCATGGTGGTGCCGGCGCTGTGCACCAGCAGCGAGCCTTCGGCCACCCGTTGCACCGAATCGTCGATCAGGCTCTTGATCTCCTTGGCCGCTGCGGTGGAGCGCTGCGCAAGCGTACGCACTTCGCTGGCCACCACGGCAAAGCCGCGGCCTTGTTCGCCGGCGCGCGCCGCTTCCACCGCGGCGTTGAGTGCCAGGATGTTGGTCTGGAACGAGATGCCATCGATGACGCTGATGATGTCGGCGATCTTCTTGGACGAAGACTCGATCCCGCTCATGGTCTCGACCACCTTGCTGGCAATCTCGCCGCCTTGCGAAGCGACGCGGGCGGCGCCGATGGCGAGCTGGTTGGCCTGGCGTGCGCTTTCGGCGTTCTGCTTGACGGTGGAGGTGAGCTCTTCCATCGAGGCCGCGGTCTCTTCCAGGTTGGCGGCCTGTTGTTCGGTGCGCTGCGACAGATCCTGGTTGCCGGCGGCGATTTCGCCGGTGGCCGCGCCGATGTTGCCGGCCGCGCCCTGGATCCGCAGCACGATGTGCGTGAGCTGTTCGGTGGTGGCGTTGGCGTCGTCGCGCATCTTGGCGAACACACCGTGGAAGTTGCCGTGCATGCGGGCGGTGAGATCGCCGGCGGCGATGGACTGCAACAGCGCCGACAAGGTGCCCAGGCTGGCGTCGCTGACCTCCATCATCGCGTTCAGGTCCTGCACCATGCGCAGGAAATCGTGCTCGAACCGCTGCGCATCGCCGCGTGCGCTGAAGTCGCCGGCAGCCGCCGCGCTGGCCAGGCGCTTGATCTCGGTATTGATCGCCAGCAGGCTGGCTTTGGCCGCATCCATCGATTCGTGCAGCACCGCGCGGCTGCCCGGCAGGCGCCGTGCATCGCGGCGCAGATCGCCGCGGGCGTATTCGTTGAGCACTTCGATGGCATCGACGATGGCGTCCAGGTGCTCGAACATCATGGTGTTGATGCCCTTGCTCAAGTCGCCGTACACGCCGGGGAAGTCCTGCGGCATGCGGTGGCCGATGTCCTTGTCGGCGTGCAGCTCGATCATCCGCGTGGTTTCGCTGGAGAAACGTTGCAACTGCGTCTGCATCTTGGCCATGGCGCTGAGCAGCCGGCCGGGCTCGTCGGTGGCGGTGGTGTGCACATCGCTGTCCAGGCGGCCCTCGGCGATGGCCTCGGCGGCACGGGTGGCGCGGTTCAAGGGCTGGGTCAGGCTGCGGGTGATCAGCCAGGCCAGCAGGCCGCTGATCACGATGACCGCAATGCCGCCGGCGATCAGCAATGACCGGCCACGCTCCATTGCGGCGTTGGCATCGGCATAGGCCGCCGCGCCGCGGCTGCGCTGGCGCGCGGCATACGCATTGAGCGCGTCCTGCCACTGCTGGTTTGCCGGCGCGGCCCGCTGCATCAGTGCCTTGAGCGCCTCGTCGGGCTTGTAGTTCATGCCCAGGTCCAACACCTGCTGATTGGCGACACGCGCTTCTTCGCGGGCAAGATCGATCTGCCGACGCATTGCTGCGCCATTGGCGTCGGACGGCGGAATGGCGTACAGCTTGTCGTGGATGTCGCTGTAGTACTGCCGCTGCTGCTCGACGATCTTTGCGAAGCCGATGTTCTCTTCCTGCGTGGTCGGCAGCACGATGTTGCGTAGGTTGATTGCAATGTCCGCACTGGCGCTGCGCATCTCGCCGACATATTCCAGGATCGTCATGTTGCGTTTGACGATCGACTCCATGCGCCCGCGCGCTTGCGCCAGGGTCATCAGGCCAGCGGCCACCAGGCCGCAGGAGAGCAGGATCAGAAAGCCGAATGCGGCCGAAAGGCGGGTGCCGACGTTATAGCGTTGGAGAAAGCCGATCATGAAACATACCTGCCGGGAAGGAGGAGAAGGAGGCGGTTCGAGGCAACGGCGGCGGCCTCACGATCACGGTCGGCATCCGCTGCAAGCTAGGACGGCTGCATGACGCCCGGCGCTGGCACTGGTAGCCCGCGTCGGCTCCGTCCCGATTGCAGGGCAGGTAGCGGCGACCCGGTCGTATACTTGAGCTCGCTATTTAGCGTTTGTTATAGCTGGCATCATTCACGGAAGCGGGCAGCGACGTTTGCCGATGCAAGGCCATGCCGGGTGAGGTGCCGCGGCGATGAACGCGCGTGCGCAGGGAAGGGCGCCCGACGTGCATGCCGGTCGTGGCGCCAGTGCCGGCACGCGGCTGGCGTTCCAGTTGGTCTTTGCGAAGCGACCGATCAGACAGGGGGCAGGTGAGCCGATGCGTGCCGGCGGGATCGGCTGCGGCCGAGTGTCGCCTTGGCGGTTCGAGTTGGAAGTCGACGCCAGCCAGGGCGCAGCGGTCTGGCCCATCGCCAGCGGGGCCGCCAATGCAATGAGGGCCCGAGCTCGCGCATGCGGGTTGCATGTGCTGGCTCGGGCCCTGCGTGTTGCAACGACTGATGTATGGAGCGGTTGCCTGGCGCACTGGCGTCGGTGTGCATTCCCACCGACGCCAGTGCGTGCCGGTCAGAACTCCTGCCAGCTGGTCTCGACGGTCGTCGATGCCGCAACCGCGCGCGGCTTGGCGGCAGCGGTACCGCCGATCGAGGTCAGCTTGGCGCGCACAGCCGGCGCCGCCTTGGCGAGTGATGCCGTGCGGGCAGTGCTGGTGGTGCCTTGCTCGGTCTTGAACACCGCCACGGCTTCGGTCAACCCAACCGCCTGTTCTTCCAGCGAGCGCGCGGCGGCAGTGGCTTCTTCCACCAGCGCGGCGTTCTGTTGGGTGGTTTCGTCCATCTGGGTGACGGTCTGGTTGACCTGTTCGATCCCGGCCGACTGTTCCTGCGAGGCCGCGGAAATCTCGCCCATGATGTCGGTGACCCGCTGCACGCTGGTCACCAGCTCGCCCATGGTCTTGCCAGCGGTGTTGACCAGCACCGAACCGGCGGCCACTCGTTCGACCGAGTCGGCAATCAGGTCCTTGATCTCCTTGGCGGCGCCGGAAGAGCGCTGGGCCAACGTACGCACTTCAGACGCCACCACGGCGAAGCCGCGGCCCTGCTCGCCGGCACGTGCCGCTTCCACCGCCGCGTTCAAGGCCAGGATATTGGTCTGGAAGGCGATGCCGTCGATGACGGAGATGATGTCGGCGATCTTCTTGGACGAAGCTTCGATCCCGGCCATGGTCTCGACCACCTGGCCGACAATCTCGCCGCCCTGGGTGGCCACGCCGGCCGCGCCGATGGCGAGCTGGTTGGCCTGGCGTGCGCTTTCGGCGTTCTGCTTGACGGTGGAGGTGAGCTCTTCCATCGAAGCGGCAGTTTCCTCCAGGCTGGCGGCCTGCTGTTCGGTGCGCTGCGACAGGTCGCTGTTGCCGGCAGCGATCTCGCTGGCGGCACCCTTGATCGAGATGGCCGATGCCTTGATGCCGGTGACGATCTCGGCCAGCTGCACGGCGGTGGCATTGGCATCGTCGCGCATCTGCGCGAACACGCCGTGGAACTCGCCGCTCATGCGGGCGGTGAGATCGCCGGCCGCGATCGCCTGCAACAGGCCCGAAAGCGACTGCAGGTTGCCGTCGGCGGTGGCCATGAGGGTATTGAGGCTTTCCACCATCACCCGGAAGTCGTGCTGGAAGTTGTCGGCATCGCCGCGGGCGCTGAAGTCGCCATTGGCCGCGCATTGGGAAAGATGCTTGATGGCGTGATTGACCGAAGACAGGTTGCCCTTGACCTTGGCCATGGTGTCGCTGAGCACGGCCTTGTCGCCGGGCAGCGCTTCCATGTCTTCGCGCAGGTCGCCGATCGCGTATTGGCCCATGATCTGCGCCAAGCGCATCATCACGGCCACATGCGAGGCGGCCAGGTCGTTGTTGCCGCGCACGATGGTGGCGTAGTCGCCAGGAAACGCTGCCTCGTCCAGGCGGAAGTTCAGCTCGCCCTGATCGTGCCGGCGCTTCATTTCCTGCTGGCCATGCAAGACCTTCTGCAACTGCTGCTGCATCTTGCTCATGCTGGCGAGCAGACGGCCGGTCTCGTCGGTGCCGCTGCCGTCCACGCTGATCTACAGATTGCCAGCCGCGATGGAATCGGCCACCTGCGAAGCGGTGCCGAGGCGGTTGATCAGGCGACGACGGATCAACCCGCCGCTGACCAGCGCCACCAGCACGGCGATGCCGCTGCCGACAATCATCGACCAACGGCTGCGGGCCTTTGCGGCGGCCAATGTCGCGCTGCGCTTGACCAGCAACTGGTTTTCCTGCGCTTCGAAGTCGGCCAGGTGCTGGCGGATCTGCCCCATCGCCACGCGTTCATGGCCGGCCTTGAACTGCGTGAGCAAGGCGGACAGATCGGTGTCGCTGGTTTTGCCGCGCAGCGCGATCAGATTGTCCTCAAAGCCCATGAACTGCTCGTATGACGCATGCAGGCGCTGCAGGCGTTCCTGCTGCACCGGATTGTCGGCGGTCAACGTCTTGGCGTTGGTGAATTCCTGTTCGAACTGCGCCTTGCCCTTGTTGTAGGGGGTGAGATGCGTTTCCTGCCCGGACAGCAGAAAGCCGCGCGCGCCCGTCTCGATATTGACCGTGGCAATGGACATGGCGCGGCCGGTGCCGATCACTTGGTAGGTGTGGTCGTTCATGGCCACCGCGTCCGACAGCTGGGACTGCCCATGAAGCCCTACTGCTGCGACGATCAAGAGCACAAGAACGACTGTGCCAAAGCCCAGTGCCAGTTGTGTCGAAAGACTTAGCTGTTTCATCGAATGTGCCTTGAGCTGTTAACAATCTGAGTAGTGGGAGCCACCCGTTCGGCCCCCCCGTGATCGGCCGTGCGTTGGCGCGGTGCAGTGAGGCGTTTTGGCGCTCGCATGGGTGCCTCGTTGCTGACATAGCTAGCGGCGCAACCACGCTCGACCGAAGGGTTTCGTCACACACTCATCACGCAATTTCGATGGCGTTTATGTTCAAAAAAACCGGGCTCTACCGATGTGGGCTGCTGGTGAGGGCAGCACCGTCCGATAAGGCGCATGCAACGCCGGGGCAGGGTGTCAGTGCAGGCTCCGCCAGAGGCGGTTGAGCGCGTGCGCAAGACCGATGCCGTCATGCTGCAGCGACCCGCGCGGTGCCCTGGCGATGCGCCTGGTGCCGGCAGCACTGCACATAAAAAAAACACCGCGCTCGTTGCGAGCGCGGTGTCTAGTGCGGTTCCTGGGCCGGTCCTAGAATTCGGCCCAATTGGACGCGTCGGCTGCGACCGACACGGCAGCGGGGCGCGCCGTCGGGCGTGCGACAGGCGGCTTGATCGCAGGCTTGCTGGCCGCAACCGGACGCTTGGCGGCAATCTGGCGCACCGCCGGTGCGGTGCGGGTGACCGTTTCCATGTCGGCCGACAGCCGGAACAGCGCCACCGCTTCGGTCAGTTGCTGGGCTTGTTCTTCCATCGCGCGTGCGGCGGCGGTGGCTTCTTCCACCAGCGCAGCGTTCTGCTGGGTGGTTTCGTCCATGCTGGTCACGGTCTGGTTGACCTGCTCGATCCCGGCAGACTGCTCCTGCGAGGCCGCAGAGATCTCGCCCATGATGTCGGTGACGCGCTGCACGCTGGCCACGATCTCGCCCATGGTGGTGCCGGCGCTGTGCACCAGCACCGAGCCTTCGGCCACCCGCTGCACGGAGTCGTCGATCAGGTCCTTGATCTCCTTTGCTGCGCCGGAGGAACGTTGCGCCAACGTGCGCACTTCCGAAGCCACGACCGCAAAGCCGCGGCCCTGTTCGCCGGCGCGTGCGGCTTCCACTGCCGCGTTCAAGGCCAGGATATTGGTCTGGAACGCGATGCCGTCGATGACGGAGATGATGTCGGCGATCTTCTTGGACGAGGCTTCGATCCCGCTCATGGTGCCGACCACCTTGCTGACGATCTCGCCGCCCTGTGAGGCGACGCTGGCCGCGCCGATGGCGAGCTGGTTGGCCTGGCGTGCGCTTTCGGCGTTCTGCTTGACGGTGGAGGTGAGCTCTTCCATCGAGGCCGCGGTTTCTTCCAGGTTGGCGGCCTGCTGTTCGGTGCGCTGCGACAGGTCTTGATTGCCGGCGGCGATTTCGCTTGCCGCGCCCCTGATCGACGTGGCCGAGGCCTTGATGCCGCTGACGATTTCGGCCAGCTGGGTGGCGGTGGCATTGGCGTCGTCGCGCATCTGCGCAAACACGCCGTGGAACTCGCCGCTCATGCGGGCGGTAAGGTCGCCGGCAGCAATCGACTGCAACAAGCCAGAGAGCGATTGCAGGTTGCCGTCTGCGGTGGCCATCAAGGTGTTGAGGCTTTCCACCATCACGCGGAAGTCGTACTGGAAACGCTCGGCATCGCCGCGGGCGCTGAAGTCGCCATTGGCCGCCGATGTCGCCAGGTGCTTGATCTCGGTGTTCATCGCCGACAGATTGGATTTGACCTGTGCCATGGTGTCGGTGAGCACGGCCTTTTCGCCGGGCAGCTTGTCCATGTCTTCGCTGAGATCGCCGATGGCGTAGCGGCCCATGATCTGCGCAAGCTTCATCTTCACCGCGATATGCGATGCGACCAGATTGTTGGTATCGCTGGCCATGCGGCCGTAGTCGCCCGGGAACGCCTCGGCATCGATGCGGTAGCTGATCTGGCCTTCATCGTGGCGACGGGCCATGTCGGTCTGCGCGCTGAGCAGGTTGCGCAACTGCTGTTGCATCTTGCTCATCGCCTTGAGCAGGCGCCCGGCTTCGTCGTTGAAATGGGTGTCGACGTCGTTATCCAGCTGGCCGCCGGCGATGGATTCTGCAGCGCAGGTGGCGCGGCGCAACGGCTGGGTCAGGCTACGGGTGATCAGCACGCCCAGGGCGCCGCTCAACAGCACGACCAGCAGCGAGCCGCCGATCAGCAGCTTGCGCGAGTCGTCCATCGACTTGAATGCCATAGCCGATGCATCGGCTGCCTGCTTTTCCTGCAGGGCAATGTTTTCGGCAATGCGGTCCTGCCAGACCTGCATGGCGGGCGCCGCCTTGTTCAGCAAAAAGGGAAGTGCTTCGTCGCTGTGACCGGTCATCACCAGATCCATGACCTTGTCATTGAAACCCTTGACTTCGGTGCGGCGCGCATCGATTTCTGCACGCAAGATCTTGCCTTGCTCCGAGGCCGGCATGGCATACAACGCCTCGCGCGCTTTGGTGTAGTCGGCACGCGCAGACTGGATCTTGGCGACGAACTGGCGATTCTCTTCATCGCTGGTCGGCAACACAAGATTGCGCAGTTGCGTCCCGATAATGAAATTGGCGTTCATCATGTCGTTGGACAGGCGGACCTTGGCCATGTTCTGGTTCACGATGCCGTCGACCAACGCGCGTGCCGAGGTCAATCCGCGATAACCGATCAAGGCGATCAGGCCCGACAGCACGATCAGAACAGCGAAGGCGGCCGCTAGCCGTGGGCCGACGTTGTAACGTTGAAGAAGTGAGGTCATGACAGGGTTCCTGGCAAGGGTTACGCGATGAAAGCAAGCGGTGCGGTAACGCCAGTCAGTCGCGGTCTGACGTCTCGCTATGCCCAGTAACGGCGCTTGAACGCAGCTGCTGAATACCTCGATATCAAAAAAAATATAACTCAATTTAGGCTCGTGAAATAAGCCATTGAATCATTAAATCGAGGTCATCTGGATATTTAATGGATAATGCGGGCGCTACCGTCAGTTGGTTTATACATTTATAAAATGTATACCGATAATCTGTTTGGTGCGTTGATGGGTTTATCTGGCCCTGCGACGCAATAAAAAAGCCGCGCTCCAGAGAGCGCGGCTTGCATTGGGGGGCACTATTCGGCGCAGGTGGCGCTCGAAGCGATGGCGAGTCCACCACCAGCAGGTGCCAGCCGCGGAAGGGCGATGCACCCGCAGTGCACATGGAGCACTTGCCATCCTGTGTAAAGGCCGCGCTCACCTGGCGGCGAGCGCGGCCGTCTTGCCGCTGTTAGAACTCGGACCAATCGGATTCATTGGACGGCGCCACTGCCACTGCGGCCCGGCCCGCCGGACGCGCAGCCTGCGGCTTGATGGCCGGCGTGCTGGCCGCAACCGGGCGCTTGGCGGCGATCTGGCGTACCACCGGCGTTGCGCGGGTGACCGCTTCCAGTTCGGCCGAGAGGCGGAACTGCGCCACCGCTTCGGTGAGCTGCTGCGCCTGCTCTTCCATCGAGCGTGCAGCGGCGGTGGCTTCTTCCACCAATGCGGCGTTCTGCTGGGTGGCCTCGTCCATGTGGGTGACGGTCTGGTTGACCTGCTCGATGCCGGCCGACTGTTCCTGCGATGCTGCGGAGATTTCGCTCATGATGTCGGTGACGCGCTGCACCGAAGAGACGATCTCGGCCATGGTGCTGCCGGCTTGATTCACCAGCGCCGAGCCTTCGGCCACCTTGCTCACCGAGTCGTCGATCAGCCCCTTGATCTCCTTCGCTGCACCGGCCGAGCGCTGCGCCAGCGTGCGTACTTCCGAGGCCACCACGGCAAAGCCACGGCCCTGCTCGCCGGCGCGCGCCGCTTCCACCGCGGCATTCAACGCCAGGATGTTGGTCTGGAAGGCGATGCCGTCGATGACGCTGATGATTTCGGCGATCTTCTTGGACGAGGTTTCGATGCCGGACATGGTGGTGACCACCTGGCCGACCACGTTGCCGCCGTGCGATGCCACGCCTGCTGCGCCGATGGCGAGCTGGTTGGCCTGACGCGCATGCTCGGCGTTCTGCTTGACGGTGGAGGTGAGCTCTTCCATCGAGGCCGCGGTTTCTTCCAGGTTGGCGGCCTGTTGTTCGGTGCGCTGCGACAGATCCTGGTTGCCGGCGGCAATCTCGCCGGCGGCCGTGTTGATGGCCAGGGTGGAGTGCTTGATGCGGCCCACGATGTCGGTCAGGCGCTGGGTGGTCGCGTTGGCGTCGTCGCGCAGCCGTGCGAATACACCGTGGAATTGCCCGTCCATGCGCGCGGTCAGGTCGCCATCGGCCACGGCGCCGAGCAGCTGCGACAGCTTGCCCAGGTTGCGGTCGCTGACTTCCATCATCGAGTTCAGATCCGACACCATCACGGCGAAGTCGTACTTGAAGCGCTGCGCATCGCCGCGCGCACTGAAGTCGCCGGAGGCCGCCGCCTGCGCCAGGTGCTTGATCTCGGTGTTGATCGACAACAAGCTGGCCTTGGCTGCGTCCATCGCCTCATGCAGCACCGCGCGGCTGGCCGGCAGGCGCCGCGCATCTTCGCTCAGGTCGCCCTGTGCATATTGATTGAGGATGCGCACCGCATCGACGATGGCGTCGAGATGCTCGAAGATCATCGTATTGATGCCGGTGGCAAGGTTGCCGTACACGCCGGGGAAATCTTCCGGCATGCGGTGGGTGATGTCTTCGGCGGCATGCAGGTGCGACATGCGCGCGGTTTCGTCGGAGAAACGGCGCAGCATCTGGGTCATGCCACCAGTGGCCTCCAGCATCTGGCCGATTTCGTCCTTGCTGGTCCTGCCTACCTGTACGCCCAGATCGCCGCGCGAAACCGCCTGGATGGCGCCTAGCGCCTTGGCAAGCGGGCTGGTGATGCTGCGTGCGATCAACCAACCGAAGGTCACCGACAAGGCCGCCATCAACAAGGTGCCGATCAGCAGCACCGCGCTGGTCAGCTTGAACGAGCTGGCGCTGGCAGTCACCATGTCGCCCAGCGCCTTGGACTGCTGTGCATACAGCTTGTCCACCGAGGCGAACAGTTCCTTGCGGATCTCGCCCGACTGCTTGCGCGAAAACTCCATCGCAGCGGCGCGGTCGGGCTCTGCATAGAGCTTGCGCAGCTGCTGGTTGGCCGCGAAATAGCGTGCGCTGGCATCGGTGAGCTTGGCGTACTCGGCCTTCAACGGCGATGCCGCATCGATCTTGGCGTCCAGCTGCTTCTGCGTGTCGGCGTACTTGGCCTGGGTTTCATCCATGCGCTTGAAGAAATACGCGTAGCGCTCCGGGTCTTCCAGATTGAGGAACTGGCCCACTTCGTAGACACGGAACTCGCCGGCAAAACCGCGCAACTCGGACAGGCGGCTCAATACCGGCACCACGTCCTGGTTGATCAAGGTGGTTTCGCTCTGCATCTGCTTCATGCGCGAAAAACCCAAGCCGCCCAGTAATGCGGTGAGCACGGCACTCAGGCAGAAGGCAAACATCAGTTTGCGGCGGATTGGCCAGTCGTTGAACTTATTCATCACTTGCTCCGGAGCATTGCTTAGCGTCGTTATCCAGCAAGCTAACGGCCGAAACGCCAAGTTCTTTAGTTGTGAAGTATTAACAGGCAGGCAAACGCCGGCCCGTTAGGCCCTAACGCCGCAACGCTGGTCTTGCGGCGATGTTGCCCAGTTGCAGGACCGCCAAACAGCGCGATGCGTCACAGCGCCAGATCCGGCCGCCGTTGCGCACCGCCCTTGCTCAAAAATCCTGCCACTGGCTGTCGTTGCCGGCGGTGGCCGCGGGTGCGTTCACTGCCGGCTTGCGCGCGTTCAGCGAACGCGTACTGGGTTTGTGTGCCCGCGCAACTGCGACCACAGCGGGCTTTGTCGGCGCAGGCGTTGCAGTCTGCGACGGCGGCGCATCGGCCAGAGTAAAGCGCGACACTGCGTGCGCCAGCTGGCTGGCCTGGTCTTCCATGGTGCGCGCCGCGGCAGTGGCTTCTTCCACCAATGCGGCGTTCTGCTGGGTCGCCTCATCCATCTGGGTGATGGTGAGGTTGACCTGCTCGATGCCCGACGACTGTTCCTGCGAGGCGGCGGCGATCTCGCCCATGATGTCGGTGACGCGCTGCACGCTGGCGACGATATCGGCCATGGTGGTGCCGGCCTGATGCACCAGTTGCGAGCCCTCGGCGACCTTGCTCACCGAATCGTCGATCAAGTGTTTGATCTCTTTTGCGGCACCGGCCGAGCGCTGCGCCAGCGTGCGCACCTCGGAGGCCACCACGGCAAAACCGCGGCCCTGTTCGCCGGCACGCGCCGCTTCCACGGCGGCGTTGAGCGCCAGGATGTTGGTCTGGAACGCGATGCCGTCGATCACGCTGATGATCTCGGCGATCTTCTTCGATGAGACTTCGATGCCGGACATGGTGGTGACCACCTGCGCCACCACCGCGCCGCCCTGCGACGCCACGCCAGCGGCACCGATCGCCAGCTGGTTGGCCTGGCGTGCGCTCTCGGCATTCTGTTTGACGGTGGAGGTGAGCTCCTCCATCGAGGCGGCAGTCTCTTCCAGATTGGCCGCCTGTTGTTCGGTGCGCTGCGACAGGTCGTTGTTGCCGGCGGCGATTTCGCTGGAGGCAGTATGAATGCTGCCGGCGGCCTGCTGGATGCGCCCGATCACCAGCGCCAGCTGCTCGGCGGTGGTATTGGCGTCGTCGCGCATCGTGGCGAAAACGCCATGGAACTGGCCCTGCATGCGCGCACTCAGGTCGCCGTCGGCCAGTGCGCTGAGCAGGCGCGACACTTCGGCGATGCTGACCGCATTGGCATCGAGCAAGGCATTGAGCTGTTGCGCCAGTTGCAGGAAAAAGCCTTGTTTTCCGCTACTGTCGATGCGCTTGGAAAGATCGCCGGCAGCGGCGCTACGCAGCACGTCGGCAACGTCGATTTCCACGCGCGCCTCCGCCGTGCGGTCGCGCCACTCGCAGACAAAGCCCAGGTGCGCGCCGGCCTCGTCGCGAATTGCCGAAACGTTCTGTGCGATGCAGGTGGTGCGGTACTGCACCTCGCGTTGGGCAGCGCCCTGGCGGTCCAGACGCTGATAGATCTCCGCGTCCTGTGCGTTGCCCACCTCCAGCAGCGAGACCGGTTGGCCGACCAGGTTGGCGGTGCGCTTGAACGCGGGCGCGCAGGCCTGGATATCGTCTGCGTAGGTGTGCAGCAGGTTTTGCAGCGCACTATTGGTATAGATGATGGTGAGATCCGGGTCGGCGATGTACATGCCGGTGGATGCGTTATCCAGCGCGGTACGGATGCGCAGGTTTTCGGCCGCGATGCTGCGCTCGCGCTCAAGGCGCTCGCGCAGGTCGCGCTGCATGCGCGCCAGGGCGGCCATCAGGCTGCGCGAGTGCTTTGCGGCGACCGGAATCGGTTGATCCAGGCGGCCTTCGGCGATGTGCTGCGCAGCTGCCATGGCCAGCTGCGGCTCGCCGCCAAGCAGGCCGAACACCGAGCGCAGAATCCAGCCGGCCCCCAGCGCCAGGCACACGAACGCCAGCACCACGGCGCTACCTTGCTGCCACATCACCCGGTGGCTGTATTGCTCGGCCTGGCGGCGGCTGGCCTCGTTCAAGGCCAGGATGCGCTCGCTGATGGTGCCCATGCGGGTTTCGAGCTGGCTGAACTTGTCGTTGAAATCCGCGTAAGCCGCTGCGCTGTCCGCATGCGTTTCGGCAGCTTTCACCACCTGGTCGGCAGAGGCGATATAGGCCTGCAGCGCCGGCGTCACCGCATCCAGATCGCTGCGCAACGCAGCGGCCAGCGGCAGTTTGCGGTTGGCAGCCAGCGATTGGCGGAATTCGCCGGCATGTTCGCCCAGTGCGGTGCGTGCGGCTGCAACTGCCTTATCGTCTTTCGTGGAGGCAGCAAGCAACGCTGCGGTGACATCGCCGCGCAGGGCGTCGTGCATCATGTCCGCCTGCATGTGGTTGCGCAGCGCATCGGAGGAAATGACCTGTGCGGCGATCGCATCGAGCAGGCCGCGTTGGCCGTTATAGCCCACGCCACCCAGGGCGAGCAGCGCCAAAGCGGCCACCAGCACCAGGACGCCCAGCATATGCATGATCTTCATGGTGCAACCCGTGTCAGAAGCGGAAAGACAGGCCCACGCCGAGCGCGTGATCCGGTGAGCGGTCGTTGAGTCCGCGGCTGTAGACCGCGTCCAGTTGGACGTCGTTGCTCAGCAGCCAGGCCGAGCCGACATCGAGCAGGGCGACAGTGCCGCCATCGTCGCTCTTGGCGATCTGCGGCAACGCCACTTCGACGAACGAGCGCACGCGGTCATTCCAGGCCTTGCCAAGAACCGCGCCGAAGATGCCGGCGGTATATCGGTTGCCCTGGCCATCGTCGTCCCAGATCACGCCGGGCATCATGCCCGCGGAAATACTGTCGCTGAGCTCCCATTCGGCCACCAGGCGGAACGAGGGGCGTGCACCATGGCCGCGCAACGCCTGCGCGCCGCTGGGCAGGTCCACATGCAGCAACCAGGCCAGCGAGGTCTTGCCAGCGTCGGAGCTGGCCAGGTGATGCTTGATGCCAAGCGAGACGTCGGACATGCCGCTCACCTGCGCATCGCCGGGCAGGTCGATGCGCTGCCAGCCATCGGTTTCCAGCCGCAATTCCCAGGTCTGGCCCAGGCCGTAGCGCAGGAGCGTGGGTGTGGAATACGCATCCACCGCGTCATCGCGTTCCCACGCGACGCTGGTTTCCACCTGCACGCGGCGGTCGCCGACGGTGAGGCTGGATTCCACGAAATCCGGGCGGTCGGTCGCGATCGGGTCTTCGGCGCGGGCATGACCCATCGCACCCAACAGCACAAAACAGCTGGCGATAACAGACGGCTTCATGGCATCCCTTGCGTGGCAACGTGCGGAAACACATATCCGGATGCATGCGCTGGCTGCGTTGGCTGCCACAGCACGCATGGATTGCTGGACCGGCTGCTGCGGTGGGGCGCAGGCAGTCGATGTCATCCACACTAACGGCAACGCCGCATGATTCTTGATGCGCGTCGGACGAGCGGAAGGGGCAGGGCACGTACAGCGCGCCGATGACGCGCCGCGGTGGATGCAGCTGTGGAATGCAAGTGATGCTGCGTGCTTACGACGACGCTAGTGTTCGCTTGCAATCCACGTGGCACGGGGCGGTCAGAAATCCTGCCACTGGCTGTCGTGACCGGGAGTCCCGGAGGACTTGCCCACGGCATGACGCAGCGGTGTCGCCGCGCGCTTGCCGCGCTCAGGTGCCGGCTTGGTGGTGACTGCCGCGCGCACCGCTGGTCTGCCAGTGGACGCAGTCGGCACGGGTTTGACCGCATGGTGGAGCTTGAAGACCGCCACCGCCTCGGTCAGCTGGCCCGCCTGTTCTTCCATCGCACGCGCTGCGGCAGTGGCTTCTTCCACCAACGCGGCATTCTGCTGCGTGGCTTCATCCATCTGCGTCACGGTGAGATTGACCTGCTCGATGCCGGACGATTGCTCCTGCGAAGCGGCGGAGATTTCGCCCATGATGTCGGTGACGCGCTGCACGCTGGCGACGATCTCGCTCATCGTGGTGCCGGCCTGCTGCACCAGCGACGCGCCTTGTTCCACCTTGCTCACCGAATCGTCGATCAGGTGCTTGATCTCTTTGGCAGCACCAGCCGAACGCTGCGCCAGCGTGCGTACCTCGGAGGCGACCACGGCAAATCCGCGGCCTTGCTCGCCGGCACGCGCCGCTTCGACGGCGGCATTCAAGGCCAGGATGTTGGTCTGGAACGCGATCCCGTCGATGACGCTGATGATCTCTGCGATCTTCTTGGACGAGGTCTCGATGCCGGACATCGTGGTGACGACCTGCGCCACCACCGAGCCGCCGTGCGAGGCCACGTCGGCTGCGCCGATGGCCAGCTGGTTGGCCTGACGCGCATGCTCGGCATTCTGTTTGACGGTGGAGGTGAGTTCCTCCATCGAGGCCGCGGTTTCTTCCAGATTGGCGGCCTGTTGTTCGGTGCGTTGGGAAAGATCGTTGTTGCCGGCGGCAATTTCGCTTGCGGCTGCGCTGATGTGCGTGGCCGAAGTCTGAATGCCGGAGACAATGCCGGTGAGCTGCGCCACCGTGGCATTGGCATCGTCGCGCATGCGGGCGAACACGCCCTGGAAGTCGCCGTCCATGCGGGCGGTGAGGTCGCCTTCGGCCAGCGCACTGAGCAGACTGGAAATCCGCTCCAGGCTCAGCGAGGTGGTTTCCAGCAGGCCATTGAGCTGGCGGCCGAATTCCAGATAGAACCCATGCTTGTCTTCCAGCGCCAGGCGCTGGCCGAAATCGCCCATCAAGGCGGACTGCACCAGTTCGGCCACTTCCTGTTGGGTGCTCACTTCGGCGCTGATATTGCGCCACAGCAGCATGCTGCCGCTACGACGGCCATCAGGGGCATACAGCGGGGTCATGGTCAGATCCAGTGTCACCGGCCCGAAGCGGTAGCGCTCGGTGGTGGTGGACTGCAGCTGCCGCAGACGCTGTGTACGCGCAGTGCCTTCGCTGTCGTTGCCGAACACGTAGTCGATCGGCTTGCCGACCACCGCATCGGCACTGAAGCCGGTCTGGCCCTTGGCATGGAACGCGGGCTCGCCCTGCTTGAAGGAAGCGTGCAGCGCCTGGGTGATGAACACCGCGTTGTGCTGTTCGTCGGCCAGCAGCACTTCCATTTCCGAATGTTCCAGCGCGGTGCGGATGCGCAGGTTTTCGTTGGCCACCTGCGCATCGCGCTCGATGCGCTCGCGCAGGTCGCCCTGCATGCGTTGCATGGCGCCCATCAGGCGGCCCACTTCGTCCTGGCGCTGCACGGTGATCTGGTTGTCGAGCTTGCCCGAGGCGATCGCATCGGCCACGTGCGCGGCGGCCTCCAGCGGCCGCACCACTTGGCGACGCAGCAGCGCGAACAATGCCACGCTGAGCACCAGCGCCGAGCCAAGGCCGACCGCAAGGATGGTCCACAGCAGGTGATGCGCCTGCTGCATGATCGTGGCATACGGCACCACCACGCCCAGCGCGAAGCGCTCCTGCGCCTTGCCGATCTGTAGCGGAACGTAGGCGCTGACCGCACCGTTTGCATCGGGGCTGAAATCCAGCGCGTCCTTGCCGGCCTTGATCGCCTCCAGCATGCTGCGGTGGCGTGCGTCGGTGACCTGCTTGCCGATGCGCGCGGTGTCGTGCGATGCCAGCACCACGCCGGCGGGCGAGAGCAGTTCGACGTAACCGTCCTGCATCGGGCGCAAGGCGCCAAGGCGCTGCTGCAGGGCCGCCAATGCCACGTCCACGGTCACCGCGCCCAGATACTTGCCGTCCTGCAGAATCGGCGTGGACAAGGTGGTCATCAGCACGGTCTTGCCGCCGATCTTGTAATCGTAGGGTTCGGCCACGGTCTGCCGCAGCAGCGCACGCGGTTTCAGATTCCAGTCGCCCAGGCCGGGGGTTTCGTAATCGGTGAGCGGTTCGCGGACCAGGGTCTGGTCGCTGCGCCCCCAGTAGGTCATGAAGCGGCCGGTGGCGTCGTGGCCCTTGGCATTGGCGAATGCGCTGTCCTTGCCATCGAAGGCCTGCGGCTCCCACAAGGTGCCCATGCCGACCCATTCGGGGTGATCCAGCAATTGGTCGTGCACCACTGCCGCGGCACTGTCGCGGCTGATGCCGCCATTGGCGCGTTGCACCAGCAAGGTGGTGGCCAGCGATTGGCCGGTCGTCAACGCCTGGCCCAGGTCGCTACCGATCTGCTCGGCCTGGTAGCGCGCGGCGTTTTGCATCGTGGCCTGCGCAGAGGCGCTCAATGCGCGACTGCTTTGCCAATAGGTGATGGCCGCGGTCAGACCGAAGCACAGCGACGCAATGACCGCCGTACCGAACATCAGGCGGTACGCCAGGCGTCCGCTGAAACGTGAGTGGGTGGAAGGCGAGGTCATGGGCGTCGTTGCGAAAGGGAGAAGTGAAGGGAACGCGGAAAAGGCAACCCCGCCAGGGCGGGGCATGTGCGATCAGTAGGCGGCCAGCGCAACCCGCGCCGGCGCGCGTGCGCCTGCATGGCCAAACGGGTTGGAGGCGGCAGCAACGATCCGGAAGCTGGACACCGCTTCATCCAGCTGCTGCGCCTGCTGCTGCATGGCATTGGCCGCGGCGGTGGCTTCTTCCACCAGGGCCGCGTTCTGCTGGGTGCTCTCGTCCATCTGGGTGACGGTGAGGTTGACCTGTTCGATGCCGGCCGACTGTTCCTGCGAGGCGGCAGAAATTTCGCTCATGATGTCGGTGACGCGCTGCACCGAAGAGACGATCTCGGCCATGGTCTTGCCGGCCTGATCCACCAGCAGCGAGCCCTCGGACACCTTGCCCACCGAATCGTCGATGAGGTGCTTGATCTCCTTGGCCGCGCTGGCCGACCGCTGGGCCAGCGTGCGTACTTCCGAAGCGACCACCGCGAATCCGCGGCCTTGTTCGCCGGCACGTGCGGCTTCCACCGCGGCATTCAACGCCAGGATATTGGTCTGGAAGGCGATGCCATCGATGACGCTGATGATCTCGGCGATCTTCCTGGACGAGGTCTGGATACCGGACATGGTGTCCACCACCTGGCTCACCACCTGGCCGCCCTGCGAGGCCACGTTGGCGGCGCCGATCGCCAACTGGTTGGCCTGGCGGGCGCTCTCGGCATTCTGCTTGACGGTGGAGGTGAGCTCCTCCATCGAGGCGGCGGTTTCTTCCAGGTTGGCGGCCTGCTGTTCGGTGCGCTGCGACAGATCGTTGTTGCCAGCGGCGATTTCGCTGGCCGAGCCGGTGATGGAACTGGCCGCCTGCTGGATGCGCCCCACGATGCCGGCCAGCTGGGTGGCCGTGGCATTGGCGTCGTCGCGCATGCGCGCGAACACGCCATGGTAGTGGCCATCCAGGCGCGCGGTGAGGTCGCCTTCGGCCAGGGATGCCAGCAGCTCGGACAGCTTGCCCAGGTTGCGGTCGCTGACCTCCATCATCGTGTTGAGGTCGTGGATCATGCGCGCCGAGTCGTGCTTGAAGCGCGTGGCATCGCCGCGTTGACTGAAGTCGCCGTTGGCCGCGGCCTGGGCCAGGCGTTTGATCTCGGTGTTGATCGCCAGCAGGCTGGCCTTGGCCGCATCCATCGCTTCGTGCAGCACCGCACGGGTGCCGGGCAGGCGCGCGGCATTGCGCGACAGGTCGCCTTGCGCATACTCGTTGAGGATGCCGATCGCATCGACGATGGCATCCAGGTGCTCGAAGATCATCGTGTTGATGCCGCTGGCCAGCTCGCCGTAGACGCCCGGGAAATCGGTCGGCATGCGGTGGGTGACATCGTCGCCGGCATGCATGTGCACCATCACCTTGGTCTGTGCGGAGAAGCGTTCCAGGGTGTGAACCATCTCGTCGGTGGCCTTGAGCATCTGGCCGATTTCATCGGTGCCGTGCTCGGCGGTGCGCACGCTCAGGTCGCCGCGCGCCACCCCCTTGATGGCCGCCAGGGCACGCGATACCGGCTCCAGGATGGAGTTGCCGATCATCCAGCCTACCAGCAGGTTGATCAGCACCAGGGCGCCACCGGCGAGCGCAACGATGCCGGTGAAAACCAGCGCCTGCGATTGGGTGTCGTCCAGGTACACGCCGGTGCCGATCACCCAGCCCCACGGCTTGTACAGCGCCGCGTACGAGGTTTTCTGCACCGGATCCTTCTGCCCTGGCTTGGCCCAGGTGTAGTCGACATAGCCGCCGCCGGCCTGCGCTGCGGTGACGAACGCTGGAAACACGCGCTTGCCGTCCGGGCTGAGCACATCGCTCAACGGCTTGCCGACCAGGTCCGGGCGGGTGGGGTGCATCAGCATCGTCGGCGCCTGGTCGGTGACGTAGATGTAATCCACACCGCCACGTGCGCGCATGGTCGACAGGGTGTGCAGCGCACTCTTCTTGGCGGTCTCCACGTCGATCTCGCCCTTTTCGGCGCGTTCGGCATAGCCATTGACCACCGCAATCGCCATCTCGATCTGGCTCTTGAGACCATCGCGGCGCGTATCGGTCAGGTCGACGTACTGCATGCGTGCGGCGATCACCGCCAACGCAATGATGCCCAGCGCAACCAGGGCGGTCTGGGCGAAAAACTTGCGCTTGAGCGGCACATTGGCCAGCGTTCTTGCAACCGTGGTCTTCAGCGTCATGGCAGATATCCAGCAAAGGAATGTGACCGGTGTAAGTCGAATAGCGACCTGACCGCGAAAATGTTGAGTTGACACGACACGGCGGACGCACGATTGGTGGCGACGTCGACGTGCGAATGGTCTGCCTTTGCTAGTGCGTTAACGCGCTGACACGGCGCGTTGCGTCCTCGGCGCAGTGGCAGCGTGCTGGGCATGACAGCGGACCAGGCAGTGCCTGGAAGACATGCGGTGACGTCATTGCCGACCGCGCGCGCAGTGGCGGCTGGCACTTTCGGCGCGCATTGAGCGGCTCATATCTGCCTGGCGAATCCGTCAGGCAGTGTGGCGGGAGCGCTTAGCGTCCTGGTGGAGTGGCTGCGCATGCAGCACCGAGCATCGGGCATGGTGTGAACGGCACCGGCGGGTGGGCCCGGCGTTTGTGCAGTCGCCTCGCTGATGACCTCAGCCGCAGAAGGCGTAATGGTTCAGCGCGACGTGGAGCGCGCTGATCGCGATGCTGCCCGGTCGCTGCGTGGCCACGTTCGGGCTGACTGCAGCGGCTCAGTTGCGCTGCGCAACGTTCACGCTGGCGACCGATTGTTGCAGGCTCTGCAGTTCGGTCCACAAGACCTGGCGGGTATCGCCGCTATGGCCCAGCGACAAGGCTTGTGCGTATTGCAGGTCGCCCTCGTGCAGGGCGCGATTGGCCTGGCGGTGCTGTGCCAGATACTTGCCTAGCTGCTGCTGCACCAGCGCGAATTTGCGTGCCTGCTCGCCCTGCGGCGCGGAGGCCTGGAAGTAGCCGGCATGCCGTGCGATCCGCTGGTGCAGATTGCCAGACGCTCGTCGTAGGCTTCGATACGCGCCGCATCGTGTCTGGCAGCAAGCTGTGCACGCTGATCGTCGCGCAGCTGCGCCAGATCCACCGCCAGCGACTGCAATGCGGTAACAGGCACATTGTCCAGAAGCACCGACACCGGCGCTGCCGGGGCGGCGAAAGAGGGCGGTAACGAGACGCCGGCAGCCACCAGCGCGGCGGTGAACACACAGCCCAGCACGGTGCGGGCAGAGCGGTTGGAGTTGGCGGTGTGCATGCGGACGTCCTTCGATCTAGCGCGGGCGATGCGGCCCTCAGTGCTTGCTGTATCGGCCGCAAACGCCTGCGCTTGACCGATTTTCGACCAGCGGCACACTTGCATGGACGTCGCAGCGACTTCCTTCTCCTGCGGGAGAAGCTGGCGCGCAGCGCCGGATGAGGTGACCCAAGCCGCCGCACGCGCCCAACCGCAAGCTGTCGACAACGACACGCGAAAACGCCTGAGCAGAGTTTTCTCGCCGAAAAAGCCCCGACATCGCTGCCGGGGCTTGCTCATGTTGGTCGCCTTCGCCTGCTCCACGCAGAGGTTGCGGTCAGAACTCCTGCCAGCTCGAATCGCCATTGGCGGCTGCGGCAGTCACCGGGCGTGGCGTTGCTGTGGTTTTGGCTTTGGCCGCGACACCGGCCGGTGCGGGTGCGCGCTTGGTCGTGTTCGGTTTGGCAACGCCTGGCTTCGCGGTGGCCAGACGCGGTGGAGCGGGGCGTTTGGCTGCAGGCGCCACGGCAGCGACCTGCTGCACCTTGAAGATCGACACCGCATCGGACAGCTGACCGGCTTGCTCTTCCATCGCACGTGCCGCGGCCGTGGCTTCTTCCACCAATGCGGCGTTCTGCTGGGTGGCTTCGTCCATCTGGGTGACGGTGAGGTTGACCTGCTCGATCCCGGCCGACTGTTCCTGCGAGGCGGCAGAAATCTCACCCATGATGTCGGTGACGCGCTGCACGCTGGCGACGATGTCGGCCATGGTCTTGCCGGCCTGGTCCACCAGGACCGAGCCTTCGGCGACCTTGCTCACCGAGTCGTCGATCAGGTGCTTGATTTCCTTGGCCGCACCGGCCGAACGCTGTGCCAGCGTGCGCACTTCCGATGCAACGACGGCAAAACCACGGCCCTGTTCGCCGGCGCGTGCCGCTTCCACCGCGGCATTCAATGCCAGGATATTGGTCTGGAACGCAATGCCATCGATGACGCTGATGATGTCGGCGATCTTCTTCGACGACACCTCGATGCCGGACATGGTGGTCACCACCTGCGCCACCAAGCTGCCGCCTTGCGAGGCCACCGTGGCCGCGCCGATGGCGAGTTTGGTTGGCCTGGCGTGCATGCTCGGCATTCTGGCGGACGGTGGAGGTGAGCTCCTCCATCGACGCAGCGGTTTCTTCCAGATTCGCAGCCTGTTGTTCGGTGCGCTGCGACAGGTCGTTGTTACCGGCGGCAATCTCGCTGGCCGCGGTATTGATCGACAAGCTGGCGTGCTGGATGCGCCCGACGATATCGGCAAGTTGCGCGGTGGTGGTATTGGCATCGTCGCGCATCCGGGCGAACACGCCATTGAACTGGCCTTGCATGCGCTCGGTGAGATCGCCTGCGGCAATGGCCTGCAACAGCTTGGACAGCGCGCCGAGGTTGGCATCGGCGGTGGCCATCAGCTGGTTGAGGCTCTCCACCATCGCCTGGAAATCGTACTGGAAGCGCTGTGTGTCGCCGCGCACGCTGAAGTCGCCGTTGGCAGCAGCCTGCGCCAACAGCTTGATCTCGCTGTTCATCGCCGACAGGTTGGTCTTGACGGTATCCATGGTGGAACTGAGCACGGCCTTTTCGCCGGGCAGGCGGTCCATGTCCTGACTGAAGTCGCCGATCGCATAGTGCGACATGATCTGTGCGAGCTTCATCTTGACCGCGATATGCGAGCCGACCAGGCTATTGGTGTCGCGCACCATGGTGCCGTAGTCGCCTGGAAACGCATCGTGATCCATCCGGTAGCTGATCTGGCCGGCGTCGTGGCGCTGGGCCATTTCCGATTGCGCTGCGAGCACGGCCTGCAGTTGCCGCTGCATGCCTTCCATGCTGTGCAGCAGTTGCCCGGCTTCGTCGCGGCTGTCGACGTGGATGGCGTTGTCCAGTTTGCCCTGTGCGATGGCACTGGCCACCCGCGTGGCGCGAGCGAGCGGGCCTGCGATGCTGCGGGCGATGAACCAGCCGGCAAATGCAGCCAGCAGCACGAACAGCGCCATCGCCACGAGCATCACTTGCACCGAACGCTGGTAGGTTGCCTCGGCCTGCGCGATCTCGCTGTCCATGTGGGCGACGTTGAACTTGGTCAGTTCCACCAACTTTGCGAACAGGTCGCGCCGCGCCGGACGCGATTGCTCATCGGAAACGCGATTGGCAGTGACCAGATCGCCGGCACGCATCGCGGCGCTGAGTGCGGCGTTGGCCTTGTAGTACGCGGCCAGTTTCAGTTTGACCTCGTCGTACAACTCGGTCTCCCTGCCTGCGGTGGTGGTCTTGGCGTAGGCGTCCTGCGCCGTCGCGACGTCGGCGCGCGCCTTGTCCATGCGTTCGAAATAATTCTGCACCGCCTTCGGATCGTCGGCATGCGCCAGCTGGGCAAGTTCATAGGTGCGGAATTCGCCGAGCAGTGCGCGCATTTCGCTCAGTTGCTGCACGGCCGGTGCCCACACGGTGCCGATCTCGCGCAACAGATGTGCGCTCGATTGCATCCGCACAAGCGCAAACCCACCCAGGCCCAAGGTGATCAATGCGGTAAAGGAAAACGCCACGGCCAACTTGCGGGCGACGGCAAGATTACGGAACCAGTTCATAGCGGTCTTCTCGTATTGCAGAGAACGACTGGCCTCGTGGGCGCCCGTCAGTGGTTGGGCGAGTGACGATGGCAGAGTCGAAAGATCCGGACAAAGGGCCAGAATCTCCCGCCGGTCGTGTCGGGCCGGACGGGTGTTGCTGATGCCGGCAGTCCCCATACGGCCGGCGATCGCCCCAGCACCCATCGTGCATCGATGGCGTGGTGGGGCATTGCGGCGCGGCATCCTGGCCGCGGCGAGTGCATTACGCGGCTTGCGGCACCTTGAGCGAGCGCACCAGGCCACCGATGTCCACGATCAGCGACACCCGCCCATCGCCGAGGATGGTGGCGCCGGAAACGCCCGGAATGCGCCGGTAATTGTTCTCGATGTTCTTGACCACCACCTGCTGCTGGCCGAGCAACTCATCCACTTCCAGCGCGATCTTCTGGCCGTCGCCTTCGACCACCACCACCAGCGATTCCTTGGAGGACTGCTGCCCGCCGAAGCCGTAGTAGTTGGTGAGCGAGAGGATGGGCAGATATTCGCCACGCACCCGCAGCACCCGACCGTCGCCGGCCATCGCGCGGACGTCTTCCGGTGCCGGCTGCAGGGCTTCGAGCACGTAGGACAGCGGCAGGATCAGGGTTTCGCCGGCGACAGAGACGGTCATGCCGTCCAGAATGGCCAGGGTCAGCGGCAGACGGATCAACACGCGGGTACCGCTGCCGGCGTTGCTTTCCAGCTGCACTTCGCCACCCAGGCCCTGGATGTTGCGGCGGACCACGTCCATGCCCACGCCACGACCGGACAGGTCGGTCACCGCATCGGCGGTGGAGAAGCCCGGTGCGAAGATCAAGTCCCACACTTGCGCATCGGTCGGGTTGTCCGGCACGGCGATGCCGCGCTCGGCCGCTTTTTCCAGGATCTTGGCGCGATTGAGGCCACGGCCGTCGTCGCTGACTTCGATGACGATGTGGCCGCCCTGGTGCGAGGCCGCCAGGGTAATCGTGCCGGTTTCGTCCTTGCCGGAGGCGCGGCGCGCATCGGGCATTTCC
Organism: Xanthomonas phaseoli pv. dieffenbachiae; assembly: GCF_008639345.1. NCBI lineage: Bacteria > Pseudomonadati > Pseudomonadota > Gammaproteobacteria > Lysobacterales > Lysobacteraceae > Xanthomonas > Xanthomonas phaseoli. Next base: position 2,085,721 of record NZ_CP041380.1, read on the forward strand.
AGGCCGTGGTCGATCGAGTTGCGCACCAGGTGCACCAACGGATCGGCGATCTTTTCGATCAGCCCCTTGTCCAGCTCGGTGCTTTCGCCAATGGTGCGCAGGCGCACCTGCTTGCCGAGGCGGCTGGAGAGGTCGCGCACCAGGCGCGGGAAGCGCCGGAACACGGCATCGACGGGCAGCATGCGCACGCCGATGACCGCTTCCTGCAGATCGCGGGTATTGCGCTCGAGCAGATCCAGTCCGGCGAACAGCTGTTCGGCATGCGCCGGGTCCAGGCCGGTGGAGACCTGCTTGAGCATGGCCTGGGTAATCACCAGCTCGCCGACCAGGTTGATCAAGGCATCGACCTTGTCGACGCTGACGCGGATCGAGCTTTCAGCTTCGGCAGCGGCGGCCTTGGCCGGTGTCGCCGCGGCGGCGGCAGGTTCGGCAACGGCACTCGGTGCGGCAGCGACCGCTGCAACCGGTGCGGCAGCCGGAGCGTCCACGGCCAGGCTCGGCGGCGGGCCGGGCACGGCCATCGGGCGGATGTCCAGCTCGCAGTCGTCCACCACCCAGGCAAAGGTGTCTTCGATCTTGCTGCGCGGAATCTTGCCGATCAGGCCCAGGTCCCACGCCAGATAGGCTTCCAGCGGGTCGATGTTTTCAAAGCCCGGCATGCGCTCTAGACGCGCGGCGATCTGCAGCGGGCCCAGGTGTTCGAGCTCGCGGATGATGCGCAACGGGTCGTTGCCGCTCATGAACAGCGACGGCGCTGGGGTGAAACCGATGTGCCAGGCTTCGGGTTCTTCTTCCTTCGGCTTGGCGACCGCCGCGGCCGCCGGTGCTTCGCCAGCGAGCACGGCATTCAAGCGGGTGTGCACGGCCTTGACCGCAGCCGGGTCGGCCGGGGTGCCGTGTTCGGCTTCGCGCAACAGGGCGCGCAGCACGTCGACCGAGCCCAGCATGGCATCGACCGCATTGGGCTCGAGCTGGCGCTTGTTGGAGCGCAGCTCGTCCAGCAGCGTCTCCAGCACGTGGGTCAGCCCGGCGACGGCGTCGAAACCGAAGGTGGCGGCGCCGCCCTTGATCGAGTGCGCGGCGCGGAACACCGAGTTGATGATTTCCGGGTCGCGGTTGCCTTCTTCAAGCGACAGCAGCCCGGCCTCCATCGCGTCGAGCCCTTCACGGCTTTCCTCGAAAAAGGTGGCGTGGAAACGTTGCAGGTCCATGCTCATGGGCGTGAAATCCGAAGCTGAAGCGAGGAGGGTTTAACCGAGAACTTTCTGCACGGTGGCGATCAGCTGTTCGGGGTTGAACGGCTTGACCAGCCAGCCGGTCGCGCCGGCCGCCTTGCCTTCGGACTTCTTGTCGGCCGCCGACTCGGTGGTGAGCATGAGCATCGGGGTGAACTTGTAGTCCGGCAGCTGGCGCAGCTCGCGGATCAGCGAGATGCCGTCCATGTTGGGCATGTTCACGTCGGTGACCACCGCATTGAAGCGCTGGCCCTTCGCGCGGCCCAGCGCAACGGCGCCGTCTTCGGCTTCTTCGACGGCAAAGCCGGCAGAGGTGAGGGCGAAAGAGACCATCTGGCGCATCGACGCCGAATCGTCCACCACTAAGATACGTGCGCTCATGCGGCGTTCTCCACAGATTTCAGGTTGTCATTGGATGCGGGGAGTCCGAGCGCGTCGGTGACGCCGAGCAGACGCGCTGCATCCCTAAAAGTGTCGTTGCAGCCATCGAATTCGGTGTGCAGGCCGGCCTGGCGGCGGCTTTGCACAAAGGCGCAGAGCAACTGCACGCTGGCGGTGTGGATGCGCCGGACTTCACCGGCATCAAGCACCAGGTCGCCGTCCTGGGTGAGGAATCCGGCAAGCTTTTGCTTGAGGTCGGCGCTGGTCTCGATGCCGAGATCCTCACCCAATGTCACTGTGCTCATTGTTGCTCCGAACGGATGGTTCTATGCGTACTAACGGCGGGGGGCGGAAAAGCTTTAACGGTGAATCGTCGTGCGTGCAGGTGCGAGCAAGCTAGGCGCGCATCAATGCAGCAGATGGGTGGCATCGAGCAGGATCATCGGCTGATGGCCCAGACGTGCCACACCGCGGAACAAGTTGTTGTAGATGCGGCACAGGCGCGCGTTGTCCGGCGGCTCGATCTGCTGATCGGTGAGGCTGGTGACGTCTTCCACGGCCGACACGCGCAGGCCCATGGTTTCGCCGTTTTCTTCCAGCACCACCACGCGGGTCTGCAGGTCCATGTCCACCGGCGATGAGCCCAGGTGGATGCCCAGATCGATCACCGGGACCACCTGGCCGCGCAGGTTCATGATGCCCAGCATGGCGCTGGGCGTGCCGCGCAGCGGCAGCAGCGGCACCGGCAACACCACTTCCTGCACCTTGAGCAATTCCAGCGCATAGGTCTGTTCGCCGCAGCGCAGACGCAGCCAGCGGGTGCTGCGTTCGCTGGCGCGGCGTTCGGCGTGAATCTTGTCGGCCTGGCCGGGCGCCAGCAGTGCCTGCAGCCCGGTCGGTGCCGGCGCGCGTGCCGGCGCCGGTGCTGCACGGGGGGCCGGGGCGGGCGCCGGGGCCGGGGCGGGTGCAGGCACCGCGACCGGTGCGGCCTCCAGCCCGAAGGCGGGGTCGGCATCCATTTCTGCCAGCAGATCGGCGGTGATCAGGTCCACTGCAGTGGGCGCGGTTCCGAACGCCGGATCGGCATCCATTTCGGCCAGGAAGTCGGCAGCGCTGGGCGCGGCCTTGACCGGCGGGGCGAACGCCGGGTCGGCATCCATTTCGGCCAGGAAGTCGGCAGCGATGTCGGCGGCGCTGGGCGCGGCCTCGACCGGCGGAGCGAAGGCCGGGTCGGCATCCATTTCGGCCAGGAAGTCGGCGGCGATGTCGGCGGCGCTGGGCGCGGCCTTGACCGGCGGAGCGAAGGCCGGGTCGGCATCCATTTCGGCCAGGAAGTCGGCGGCGATGTCGGCGGCGCTGGGCGCGGCCTTGACCGGCGGTGCGAACGCCGGATCGGCATCCATTTCGGCCAGGAAATCGGCGGCGATCGCATCGGCGCTGCGCACCGCGGCAATCGCATTGGAAGTGGCGGCCTCGGAGACGGTGGCGGCTTCGGGAGCTGCAGCAGTCTCGACCGGCGGCTCGGCCAGCGCGAGATCGGCATGCGCAAGTGCCGGCGTTTCGACCGTGGCTGCGGCGGCCGCAGGCGGGGCGACGATCTCCACGCCCGCATCGTGCAGCAGGCCTTCCAGATAATCGTCCAATTCACCGTTGGCGGTGGGGTTGCTCATGCGGCTTGCTCCATACGCATCGCGTCATCGGCCAGCACCCAATCCAGCGCGCGGCGATAGGCGGACAGGCCTCGGCCCTGATAGTCGCCGCCGGTGGCGGGAACGGTGAGTGCGGCGGCATTGCAAATACGGGTGTCCATCGGAACGGCGTCTTCCCACACCACCGGGCCGTAGGTGGTCTGCATTTCCTTGAGCGTTTCGTTGCCGGCGCGGGTGCGGCGGTCGAACAGCGTGGGCAGGATCGACACCGGCAGCTCGCGGCGGCGCGAACGCTGCACCATGTCGGCCGTGCGTACCATGCTGGCCAGACCATGCAGGGCAAGCGGCTCGGCCTGGGTCGGCACCACCACGCGGTCGCAGGCGGCCAGGGCGTTGATCATCAGCAGGCCCAGGGTGGGTGGGCAGTCCAGCAGGATGTAGTCGTGCTGGCCGGCATGCCGGGTCATGGCGTTCTGCAACGCCAGGCCCAGGCCGGGCTGGTTGGCGCTGCGGCGTTCCAGCGTGGCCAATGCGGCCTGCGCGCACACGTACGACAGGCCTGGAATGCTGCTCTCATGCGCCAGGCTGGCCAGATCGCTCGGCGGGGTGCCGAACAGGTCCAGCACCCCGCGCGGCGGCGGGTCGACCGCCACGCCGAACGCGCGGGTGAGCGAGGAGTGCGGATCGAGGTCGATCAACAAGACGCGGTGGCCGAGCGCGGCCAGGCCGCGACCCAATGCCAGCGTCGTGGTGGTCTTGCCGACGCCGCCCTTTTGGTTGGCGATTGCCCAGATACGCATGTCACTGCACTCCTTGAATTACGGCGGGGACGGAACTTGTGCCGCTTTCGGTGGTGACGGCCGTTTGGCCGCCGTCAGACTTGGGAAGCTTGGGCGCCCCGGCGGCGGTCGCATTTAATTGCGATGGCGGATCGGGTGCGAGTGAGCCAGCCGAGTCAGCGAGGATGATCAACACCACACGCCGGTTCGCATTCCGTCCCGCCTCAGTGCTGTTATCGGCACGTGCGCGGAATTCTCCATAGCCCACCATCGCCAATCGTTGCGGGGCGATGCCGTCGTCGGCGAACAGGTGCACCACGCTGGCCGCACGCGCCGCCGACAGTTCCCAGTTGGAGGGAAATTGGGCGGTCGCGATCGGCTGGTTGTCGGTATAGCCCTCCACGCGCACGCCATTGGGCGCATCGCGCAGCACCGAGGCCAGCGTGGACAGCGTCCCGCGCGCGCCGCCGGCCAGGGTGGCCGAGCCGGTGCCGAACAGGATGTCGCTGTTGATCTCCACCTCGATCCACAGATCGTTGCGGCGGATGGTGATGAGTTGCTTGTCGATCAGCGGGGCCAACGTTTTGCTCAGCTGTTGCTCCACTGCATCCATTTGCCGCTGTGCGCGCGCCAGTTGCGCCTGGTTGCGCAGCGACACCGGCATGCGCATCTGCGCGGCCATCGACGGCAGCAGGGTAGGGTCGGTCGGGCCGTTGGAGGCAGCCATCGGCGCCCCGGCCTTGATCACGGATGGGCGGTCGTAATCGGCGCCCAGGGTCTGGGTCTTGCCCAGCTGCACCGGGCTGGCCTTGTTCGACGAGCCGCCGAAGGCGCTGGTCAGCGCCTGCGCCATGACCTTGTATTTGCCCTCGTTGAGCGAGGAGATGGCGTACATCACCACGAAGAACGCCAGCAGCAGCGTCATCAGATCGGCATACGGAATCGCCCACGCTTCGTGGTTGCCATGTTCTTCGTGGTGTTTGCGACGACGGGCCATAACGCGCTAATGCAAGTAGCCTGCCAATTTCGATTCGATGTTGCGCGGGTTCTCGCCCTGGGCGATGGCGATCAGGCCTTCGATCGCCATTTCGCGCTCGTTGGTGCTGCAATGGATCACGCTCTTGAGCTTGGCGGCGACCGGCAGGAACAGCAGGTTGGCCGAGGCGATGCCGTAGATCGTCGCGGTGAAGGCCGCCGCGATGCCGTGCCCGAGCATGGCCGGGTCGGCCAGGTTCTTCATCACCGCCATCAGGCCCAGCACCGCGCCGATGATGCCCAGCGTGGGGGCATAGATGCCCATGCCCTCGAACACCTTGGCCGCGGCAAGATCCTGACGCTCCTGGTTGTCCACCTCGATCTCGAGCATGTTGCGCATGGCTTCCGGCTCCACGCCATCGACCAGCATCTGCAGGCCCTTGCGCAGGAAGGCATCGTCCTGACGCGGCAATTGGTCTTCCAGGCCCAGCAGGCCCTGGCGACGGGCGATATTGCTCCACTCGACGATACGCGCCACCAGTTGCGGGCGGTCGCTGGCCGGCGGCTGGATCACCCAGCGCAGGATCTTGAACGCGCGCCGGAAAACCGCCGGCGAGGTGTGCAGCAGGATTGCGGCCACCGTGCCGACAATGACGATCACGAAGGCAGCCGGCGACCATAGCGACGAAATGCCGGCACCTTTCAACACGCTGCCGCCTACGATCGCCACGATCGCCAGCACCAGTCCGATTACGCTGAGTCTGTCCATGCATGCGGTATCGGCCCAGGCCCGGCGGACTTGATAGATGCGCCCGGTTGGCGCGCCAGAAAGTTGTCGTTTTGGAGGAGGGGTCTTCAATTGCCGGCTTGGTTGCGGGCGGTACGCGCGGCCGCGGATCGGTTCTGGGTCGGAAAAGTCTCGATGAACTCAGCGATACCTAGCGTTGGCCCTGCTTTTTAGGAGGGCAGAGCAAACGCACGGCCTGCGCGGTGTTGAGCCCCTCTCCTGCGGGAGAGGGGTTGGGGTGAGGGTACGTCCAGGCGCAGCGCTCGGTCCCCGGCTTCGCTGACGAGCGCGAGCGCGGCCGGGAACCGTCTCTTCGACTCTGCGACATTCTTGATAACTCGCCATCACCGCACATCCCTGTAATGGCGATAGCCGGCAAGCGACGTGCAGTGGCCATGTACAAGAGGTACCGACACGCAGGTTGACCCTGCTTCTCGCTGAGCTCGGTTGTGAATGATCAAGCGCGCGCAGGCGCCGCGATAAGCCGCTTGCGCCTGGCTGCGGGCGAGGACGTTTTGCGCGTCGCGACCAAGCTGCTGCTGCCGCAGACAGGCTGTACCGTGCCGCGCGCAAGCGTGACGAGCCCGACCGCAATCGAGCGCTTGCAACGCCGCGGGCCTGCTGCGCGGCAGAATGCGCTGGCGCATGCGCTGTGCTACTTAGGTTCCCCCTGCATTAGAACGATCTAATTGCATCCGCGCGCAAGGGGAGAGAAGACCGAGGGAAACCGGGCGCCGCAACGGTGCCGGACATTTTGCGTTACTTCGCGCGGCGTTCTTGTCCGATCGTTGGATCGATACAAAGCCGCCGAGGCCGATCACTATTGGGAGAGCACGATCGAAATGAACTGCACGCTATTCGCACGCAACCGCAGCACGCTGTCGGCCGGCATCGCCATCGCCTTGTTGGCAAGCGCCGCCTCCACCCACGTCTCCGCCCAGCAGGCCGACGGCACGCCGGCGCCCACGGGCCAGGCCGCGTTGCAGGCCACGGACCTGGACGCGGTGACGGTGACCGGCTACCGCTACGCGATCGAGAAGAGCCTGGAGCAGAAGCGCAACGCCAACGCCGTGGTCGATGTGATCACCGCCGAGGACGTGGGCAAGTTCCCCGACAAGAACGTGGCCGACGCGCTGCAGCGCGTGCCCGGCGTGGTCATCAGCCGCGACGGTGGCGAAGGCAAGAACGTCAGCGTGCGCGGCCTGTCCTCGGAGCTGGTGCTGACCGAGTTGAACGGCAACTACATCGCCACCGCCGAGTCCAATGGCGACCCGACGCGCTCGTTCAACTACACGCTGCTGCCGTCCAACCTGCTGGGCAGCGCGGAGCTGTACAAGACCCCGGAAGCGCGCATCGACGAAGGCGGCATCGGCGGCACGGTGATCCTGCAGACGCGGCGCCCGCTGGAACTGGAGCCAAACTCCGGCTTCGTCTCCGCCGAGGGCACCTGGTCCGATACCAGCAAGAAGACCGACGGCCAGTTCTCCGGTTCGTACTCGTGGCACGACAAGGACAACCGCTTCGGTGTCTTCGTTGGCTACACGCAGCAAAAGCGCACCGCGCGCACGGTCGATGCCAGCACCGAGAGCTGGCAGTGGTACGGGCGCGACGAAGTCGGCCCGGCGGTCGACGTGAACGGAAATCCGTCGGACTTCAACGCCAACTGGTGGGGTGGGACCGGCTTCTGGAACCAGGACGGCAATTACTCCACCGGTTTCATGATGCCGACGGCGGTCAGCCTGGACGCCAAACGCGAGGAGCGCGAGCGCAAGGGCGGGCAACTGACCTTGCAGTTCAAGCCGACCGACGACCTGACGCTGACCGCGAACTACTTCCGCTTCGACCTGTCGCAGAATTCGCAGACCAATACCATCAAGATTCCCGAGTGGAACATCGCGCGCTACTTCGGCGACGGCAACTGGCGCGGCGGGCGCCTGCTCGACCGGCTGCAGTTCGATCCCAGCGGCACGATCGTCACCGGCGCCGCCTACAGCCTGCGTCCGGGCAAGACCTACTATTGCAGCGAGGCGCAGGCCGCCGCGGCTGGCCTGCCTCCGGGTGGCTGGGGTTCGGATGACTGCACGGTGCCGACGCCGCAGATCACCGGCAGCTACAACATCGAAAAATCGCAGTCGCAGACGGTGGACCTGGGCGGCGAATGGCGTGGTGAGCAGGTGGACGTGGCGTTCAAGGCCGGCCGCACCTGGGCCAAGGGCGGGCCGGAGCTGCAGTTTTCCCTGCCGATCAAGCCGCGCCTGCAGAACGCCGACGGCAGCTGGAGCAACGGCAACTTCGCCAGCGCCTGGGACCTGACCGGCACGCCGAGCATGACGTTCTCGCCGGAGCTGATGCAGAACCTGCGCGACGGCATCCTGCAGGTCGACCTGGGCTCCACCGGCTCGTCCTGGACCCGCAACACCAATCAGCAGCAGTACGCGCAGATCGATACCACCTGGCATATGGATGGCAACTTCTTCGACTCGCTGCAGTTCGGCATCAAGCGTCGCGACGGCGGTATCCACCGCAATACCGGCAACAACTACTGGGTGTGCCCAGGCACCGACCCGGGCGACTACGACAACCGCTACTGGAACGGGCGCTGCAATGCCATCGCCACGCAGTTCTCGCCGGGCCTGCTGTTCGCGCAGGACAACCTGGCCGGTGGATTCAACGCCAGCGCGTTCCCGTCGATCAACTTCCCGGGCTACATCGGCTACTTGAACCAAACCTACGGCGCAATGCAGACCCGTAGCGAAGACAACTTCGTCTACAACGTCGACGAAGAGATCTATTCCAGCTACCTGCAGCTCAACTTCCACACCGAACGGCTGCGTGGCAACGTCGGCGTGCGGGTGGCGCGCACCGGCCAGCGTGCCGATTCCACCGACAAGGTGACCGCCTACAACGACTACTTCTTCGACGGCGCCGACGGCAATCCGCTGGCCTGCCAGCAGGGCGCCGCCGCCCCCGGCGGCGCCCCGGCCGACACCTATTGCGGCACCGAAGGCTATTGGCGTTTGGCCGACAGCGTGCAACGCACCGAGTCGTTCGTGGTCAGCGGGCTGGACCGCAACTACACCGACGTGCTGCCGAGTTTCAACGTGGCCTACGACCTGACCGAGAACCTGCTGCTGCGCGCGGCAGCGTCGAAGGTGATCGCACGTCCCAGCTACAACGACATCGCCGCGCCTGGCAGCCTGGAGTACTACAGCCCCGAGTACGTGGCCGACCGGCGCCTGACCGGCGGGGCCAGCGAGCAGGGCTGGTACGGCTCGGGCAGCAACAAGAACCTGGAGCCGTACAAGGCCAACCAGTTCGACCTGGGGCTGGAATGGTATTTCCAGCCGGGCTCGGTGGCGGGTGTGGGACTGTTCCGCAAGAACGTGGAGAACTTCGCGGTCGACGTGATCAGCGACGTCAACATGATGATCGACGGGCAGATGGTCACCGTGCAGAACTACAGCACCCAGGCCGGCGGCCAGGACGCGGTCTCGCAAGGCGTGGAGCTCTACGCGCAACACACGCTGCCGTTCGGCCTTGGTGTGCAGTTCAACTACACCTACAACGACGCCAGCAAGGCGGCGGTGCGGCTGGAAGACGGGACCGAGGCCGGCAAGACCTCCATGCCGGGCAGCGCCAAAAACCAGACCAACCTCACCGTGTTCTACGAAGCCGACAGCCTGCTGCTGCGCGCCTCGTACAACCGTCGCGGCGAGCTGGTGCAGGGCCTGGTCAACGGGTTGAACGTCTTCGAGGAGCCGTACTACCAGATCGATGTCAATGCGGCCTACAACATCACCCCGGCGCTCAGCCTCACCGCCTCGGTGCTGAACCTGACCAAGCAGGAGTCCCGCTCGCACCTGGGCGACGACACCCGCGCCCGTTTCTATAGCGGCGGATACGCAGGTCGGCTGGCGTACCTGGGGCTGACCTACAAGTTCTAGGCTCCAGCGTGTCGCGCCCATGCCTGCCACGTGGCGGTATGGGCGCGATGGTTTGGCGACGGCCGGGCTGTAGCGTTCGCCACGACGACACTGTCGTGTGTGCGCGGTTGTTTACCGCGGGGTCTCGTCGCATGACGTCTTTCCTGTTGCGAACGCTCGCACTGTCGCTGTGGCTGGCCATGGCGTTGTCTCGCAACCTTCTTCGATCGAACTGAACTGGTCGGCGATGCTTCGCTTGACTCAGGACTTGCTGAAAGAAGTGAATCCGGAACCTTTATTTGAACCGAACATTCCGGGAAGAAGTGCCCGACCAGCACCTTTTCACCCGCCTCGACGATATCCGCGAAGCCACCCATTGGTGGATGATCGATTACAACGAACAGCGGCCCCATGACTCGCTCGGCGGCCAAACGCCCCCTGAGTACCGCGATCAACACACCAGAAGGTCTACTTTTAAGGTGTCTGCTTGACAGGGGAGCTTACGATCCATCACCCGCCATCGCCCGGAGGCGCCATGACACGCCGTCGCCCACCCATGGCATCTGCCAGCACACGGCCCACCCGCATGCGTACGCGCCCCGCGCCACCCAAGCGGGTGCAGTGGGTTGTGGTGGAACCCGACCGCACCAAGCTGCCACCGATGCTGCCGCCCGACCCGGACGCCTTCCCGCAAGGCCCCGGCACGCTACGCGCACCCCGCCGCGCCCGCCGCCCGCGCCAATGCACCGTCAGCTACACCCATTACCCCGGCGCCCACGACCACGCCGGCGACCAGCACGTGCCCCACGTCCGCCTCAGCGGCCTATGGCTGGAACAACTGGGCTTTGCCATCGGCACCAAGCTGCGCATCACCGCGAGCGAAGGGCAGCTGCTGATGGAGGTGTTGCCGCCGGGGGAGGTGCCGGCCAAGGCGCGCAGCGTGCGGCGATGATGCTGCGGCTGCCAGCCCCCTTGCGATTGACCTCGGTGCCGGATGCCACTAGCGTCGCAGCCACACCAGCGCACAACGGACGCTTCATGATCGCGCGCGCCCTCTACGCCTTGCTCGCCACCCTCGCCCTGGGCGCATGCGCCCACACGGCGGCCACCCCAGCCCCGGCAACCGTCACGGAGACATCTGCCATGCGTTCCTCAGCCGATCACGTACCTGCAGATCCTTCCAAAGGTGGACCACGTACCGCGCAGGAAGCATTGGAGCGGGTACTGGAGTTGATTCGCACAAGTGCCAGCATTGAATCGTTCACTGCCGACCATGTGTCTCGAGCAATGGGCCAGTCGGTAAAGCATCGCGATGATGGTTCCGAGCGGTTCGGTGCCAGCGGAGTGCTGACCCGAGACTGGAACTACGGGTTTGGTGTCAACAAAACCGAAGTAAAGGGTGCGTGGTTCGAGTTCCTGTTCCTGCCTAACCCGCCAGAAGCCTCTCCCTCTATGTCGGATATCTGCCAGATCGACTTCGAGGCATTTGCGGCGCACCTTGAGAAAATGGGTTTCTCGCGGCAGCGCAATCTTGTCGAGGATGGACGATGGATGAGCGATATTTTTCAACGCCCAGGCATGCGCGTAGAGCTCTTCCCGCGTGGCGAGGCTGACGAACCTTTGGCGCGCACCACTCATCAGTGCGTCGAATGGGTTCAAATTCGCTAGTCCAAGGAGCGGACATGTTGAGTCAACGCGCACCCCGCCGCGCGCGCCGCCCGCGCCAATGCACTGTCAGCTACACCCATTACCCGGCGCCCACGACCACGCAGGCGACCAGCGCGTGCCCCATATCCGCCTCAGCGACCTATGGCTGGAACAACTGGGCTTTGCCATCGGCACCAAGCTGCGCATCACCGCCAGCGCGGGGCAGTTGTTGATGGAGGTGTTGCCGCTAGTGGAGGTCCCTGCAAAGCAACTTAGGGCGCGTCGCTGAGCGCCATCCGCCGCAGTCAGGTGAAGCCTGTACGCCCTTGCCGATCTTGCAAACGCAGAACCGCGTGAGGTAAGCGCTGCCGCCGCCCGATGCGAGGTAATTGACGTGTTAGATTTCAGCGACACTCTTAGCGCAGGATCTAGAGAGATGCCCTTTCACCTTGGGAAATCCCATGGCCGGCAAGTTAACCAAGGACGTAATATCCTTCCTCGGGCAACGATGCTGCCGAGTGCGTTGCTGGCACTATGCACCTTTCATGCGGGATGTGCCCCGAGTACTCCACGCGATCAGTTAGCCGTAGCCGCCGCAAAGCCCTCCACTGAAACCAGGAGCAAAGACGTGACGGAACGTCTCAAGCAAGATGTGGATCGTTTGATCGCAACAGACTTCCAGGATGTCGCCGCCGTTAGTACTCAGCTCCAAGCTCAATTTGGACCACGGGACCTAGACGGAGAAAGGGAGCTTCGGGTAAGCGAGCAGGGCATGCTGGCAGGTGAAAAAGTGCAGCGTGTTGAGTTCATTAATGCGACAGATGATCCATCGCGAGGGAAGTTGGTTATCGATTTCTCGCCACCTGGCCCGAGTTTTGTGGAAGCTCCCTGGGCCGATGCTGTTCCTTATCCGCCTCGACCAGATGCGCGAGATTCCAGAGCCTATTGGGAGATGACAGTTAACAGAACCAAGGTCATCTTTGGTTTGACGGAAGACCAGTCACACCTGAGCTATGTTTCGATCAGCAAACTTTGAGATAAGTTTGTGAGTCAAGCAAGGGAAATGCATGATGGAAATTAATGAAGAACAAAAACTCCCACAGCAAAAACAGGTGGGTTCACCAACCAATGGTGTGCTACCCGCTTCTCCGCTGAAGGATCCAGCATTAGCGCCTTTAATTAACTCTTCGCCCACACTTCAAGCGGGTCTTTCTCAGTTCAAGCAAGATGGCATAGGCGTTGATTGGGGTAGCGCGGGTGGAGGTACTTACCTGGATCCAGGTAAGAAAGTCGTGATTGACCAGAACGCAACTGGCAAAGGCGAACGGATCGCAAGATCACTATCGCATGAGATTGGACATCATGGGTTCGCCGAACCTAAAGATTATTCTTCCAAGCAAGCTTACGTGAACAATATGCTGCGAGGCGAGGCCGCTGCAACGCTCAGCAACGCACTCGTTCGACGTGAGATTCTGAACCACCAGGGGCCAGATATCGGTATCTCTGGGAGTGGCACGAGACCGCAGCAGTACGAGGCAATTGCAGATCAGCAAATGGCGGGCCGCATCACTCGCGATGCTGCATTGAACCAGATTGCCCAGGTCTTCAAGACGGAACAACCTTCGGTCGCCCCAAGTAAGACGTACGAGCAATATTATGGCGATTACTACGACAAACACATCGTTCCCTGGAAGCTTAAACAGGGGCGGCCAGAGCCCGGGGCCATTGGCGACATCACTACTTCTGATGTGAAGCATGGTGGACTTGCCCCTGAATCACATCCGGCCTCACCGAGGACCGCGTTGTTGCCCTCACAGCCAGGCCATGCAGACCACGCGCTGTACCAGCAGATCAAAGATGGTGTGATGCAGCTGGACGCCCAGCACGGCAAGGAGTGGGATGGGGCAAGCCAACGCATGACGGCCAGCCTGCTTGCGCTGGCAAAAGAGGAAGGATTGTCGCGGGTGGACCATGTGGTGCTCAACAACCCAACGGCTCAGCTGGCGGGCGGCGAGAAGGTCTTTGTCGTGCAGGGCGCCCTCAACGACCCGGCGCACCAGCGTGCCCATATGCCAACCGTGGACGCTGTACAGACGCCAGAGACCCAGTCGTTCGATCGCCTGCAGGCAATCAACCAGACTCAGGCCCAGGCGCGCGAACAGCAGCAGGCGCTGGAGCAATCGCAGCAAGCCGCTACCCAGGCAGGCCCGTCGATGACGCGATGAGATGTTATAGATCACTGGTACGCTGGCACTCAGAGCGGCGAAGGCTGGAGTGTGTCCGTGAGCGTAAGGGTACTTAATTGCGTGCTGGTTCTGCTCCTGGCTACAACAGGTTGCACCTTGATAGTTGCCGAGACTAGTGCTCATGAGCTGCACGATCTCTCACTCTGCAGAGTCCCGGGACTGGGAGAGCGCAGGTGTAAACCGGGCATTGAAAATCGCACCGCAGATCATCGAAGATGAAAACGGGCGCTCGTATCACTTTGATCTTGGTGGGAGAAACGGGTTGCGCTACCTGGATGCCAGTTGTGGATTCGGAGCCTATGCTGAGTGCAACTTTGAGGTTGCGTCTTCGAACGGCAGAAGTTTTGGATTTTCCGAAGTTTCGACATTCAGTCTTTGGGAGCGCGACCGAGAGTTTTATCTCGTCTACCGTGTCGTTGCCCCAAAGGAGGAGCCTGAAAGAGGCCTGCGAAGAGTCGTCAAGGTGGATGACCCACCTGTGGAGATATGCAATCAGATTGGCGACTACTTAAATCTGATGTAAACGGCCGTCGCAACGTCAATGGTCTTCTCAGCAGCTTGGAGCTTGGACATCTGGCAAAGAAGGAATCGCCACTTTTGCAAAGATGCGTACACTGCGCCCTTCTGGTAAAGACACTCCTCTACCGCAGGAAGGAGCCGCGCCATATGCCATTCGCTATCTTCCGCCCCCACGTTTCGGCAGTGGCCACAGTGGTCGTTGCCGCCTTTGCAGGATGCGCCATGACCGAGCCGCCGATTTCAAAGAAACAGTTCTCCGAGCATGTTGTGACGCTGTTGGCCGGCAAGGACTCGGCTGTGGTTGAGGCCGGGACGCTGACGGATTTCGCCTGGAAGACGTTGTGCTTCGAGCGCGACGACAGTTTGTTGCTCAAGTTCGATCAGGGCGGGGAGACATCCGTGCTGCCGCTGCCTTATGAAGAGTTCTTCGTGGATGAGGCACATGTGGCCAATTCCCTCGAGGATAGCTGCGTGACGCCATCCGATCGCATCCTGATCAAGAAGAAGTATCCGGGCTATCAAGGGCCTATCGAGTTTCAGAAGGCAGCGCAGGGAGGCTGAGCCATGGTCGATATCACCGATCCGAAGGGCGCCAAGCGTGAGATCGAGCAGGAAGCGTATCGGCACTACGAACAGTTGAGCGGCATCACCTTGGCAAAGCGTCCCGATGGCACGTTCCAGTCGCAGGGACACAATGATCAGCTCGATGCCTTCCGGCATGCGTATACCAGCGGCCGTGTCACCCAGCTCGCGTTAGGGCAGCAGTGGATTGCACGTAAGTTCGGGGATGAGGCCGAGATTGGGCCGGCCCATCCAAATGATCCTTACGAACACCGGATGGACTTGTGGAACAACGAAGCCGGCCGCCGGCTCGGCGATCAGACCGCCCGGCAGGATGCGCTTGCGCGTCAGGCATACGAGGCGCTGCGTCACGGTGATCTGGCGGCCGGTTTGAATGATCCACGCCTCAGGCAGTTGTTTCCTGACGATCCACGCCTGGCGCGCCCCCAGGGAGATCCAGAACGGGACCTTGTGACCAGCAGCGATGTTGACCGGATCAACAAGGATGTGTCGCGCTTGCAGGACCAGGCGCATGACAGGTTCCCGGACACGCATCCGGATCGTGCGTATTTCAACACCCTGCGTGGGCAGCTGCCGGCATCAGTTTCCGATACCAAAGTCGCCGAGGTGATGATCGCCGCAAAGCAGGCCGGTGTGGAACGGGTTGACCAGCTCGCCGGTGTCGTCCTGCGTGATGACCATATCTTTGTGGCTGGGAAGACGCCAGGATTTCGTGTGCAGGTAGACGCAACGACGCCGGCACCCGATATGCGCCAGAGCCTCTACATGGCCGACCAGCAGAATGCCGTCCACGCCTACGACCAAGCGCAGTCACAGGCTGCACAACATGCGCCTGCGCCTGGACGGTAGCCGGCCGGATTAACGGGGGGGGCAGGTGAACTTATCAGTCAATGAGGCTCGGCTTGCGTGGCCGATATACGGGCCTGACGCCCGCAAAGCGGGGGGTCTTGGTTCGACCCTCGCGCGGAACGCCTTGTGGCCCAGGGCGTATTGCTGCTGTAGATGAAAGCGGATGCTGGCGAGCAGTCGGTGCATGTCGAGGTCGTTGGCGCCTGTCTCACGCGGCCATCTGAGGCTTTGTTGTAGCTGCCACGGCGCTTTCTTTTTCCGGATTCAAGGCGACCGCTTCGGTGCGCCTCCAGTTTCGGATTGCAAATAACGGTTCCAGGTTCACTTCCACGGCAGCCTGGTCGTCGCCAAACCATCGCGCCGATGCCTACGCGCATGGCGGCGTAAATCGGCGGCGATGCTGCTAGTGAAACGACAACGGCCGCAGTACGCGGCCGTTGTCGTTAAATCAGCAGCCAGGATCGTCTTGACGATTCCCGATTCCCGATTCCCGAATCCGAATCCGAATCCGAATCCGAATCCGAATCCGAATCCGAATCCCAAAAATCAATGATCGCTGGAGCGCAATCCATCCACATCCAGGATCAGCGCCATGCGTCCGTCGCCGATCAGGGTGGCGCCGGCGTAGCCGGGTAGGCCGCGCAGGGCGCGGGGTAGGGGCTTGATCACCACTTCCTCGCGGCCGCGCACCTGGTCCACCACCAGGCCGAAGCGGGTTTCGCCGGCCTGCAACAGCACCACGGTCAGCAGCGGCGGCTGTTCGGCCGGCACGCCCAGCCAGCGGCGCAGGTCGATCAGGGGCAGGGTGTGCGAGCGGCGGTCGAGCACGGCGCGGCCGTCGAACCAGCCCAGCGAGGTCTGCGGTGCGTGCAGCACTTCGACCACGCGTGCCAGCGGCAACGCATAGACCGCTTCGCCGGCCTGCACCAGCAGGGTCGGCAAGATCGCCAGGGTCAGCGGCACGCGGATCATGAAGCGGCTGCCGCGGCCCAGTTCGGACTGGATCTGGATCTGCCCGCTCAGTTCGCGGATACGGGACTGCACCACGTCCATGCCCACGCCACGGCCGGAGATGTCGGTGACTTCCGCCTTGGTCGAGAAGCCCGGCATGAAGATCAGGTGTAAGCACTCGTCGGTGCTCAGGCGGGCGGCGGCTTCGGCGTCGATCAGGCCCTTGTTGCGGGCGATCTCGCGCAGGCGCTCCGGGTCGATGCCGGCGCCGTCGTCCTGGATTTCGATACTGACGTAGTCGCCTTCCTGCTGCGCCGACAGGCGCACATGGCCGCTACGCGGTTTGCCGGTGGCTTCGCGCAGGGCCGGCGATTCGATGCCGTGGTCGATGGCGTTGCGCACCAGGTGCACCAAGGGGTCGGCCAGGGCTTCGACCAGATTACGATCGAGCTCCGTTTCGGCGCCGATCAGTTCCAGTTCCACTTCCTTGGACAGGGTGCGCGCGACGTCGCGGGCCACCTTGGGGAAGCGGGCGAACACCTTGCTGACCGGTTGCATGCGGGTGCGCATGACCGCGGTCTGCAAGCGTGCGGTAGCGATGTCCAGCGTGCTGACCGCGCGGTCGAGTTCTTCATCGCGCAGGCGGGTGCGCAAGGTCTTCAAGCGGTTGCGCGAGAGCACCAGTTCGCCGATCAGGTTGACGATGGCGTCCAGGCGCTTGGTGTCCACGCGCACGGTCTGTTCGGCTTCGGCGCCGGTCTTGGCCGCGGCCTTGCCGGCCACCTTGGGGGCGGGCGCATGCGCATCGTCGCCATGTGCGGCAGCAGCCGGCTTGGCAGCGGCCGCCTGCGGTGCGGCCTTGAGCGCCGGCGGGGCGCTCTTGGCGTCGAACTGCGCGATCAACGTGGCCGGCGCATGCGGCACGGCTTCGCCCAAGCCCATGGCATCCAGCATGGCCTGCAGATAATCCAGCGATTGTTGTGCGGCATCGAAGTGATGCGCCTGCAGCACCGCCTGGCCCGAGCGCGCCATGCCCAGGGTTTCTTCCGCGGCGTGGCACAGCTCCACCATGGGCTTGATCGCCAGAAAGCCGGCGCCGCCCTTGAGCGTGTGGAAGCCGCGGAACACCGCGTTGAGCTGGTCGGCTTCTTCTGGCGCCTGTTCCAGCGAGACCAGCTGTTCGCCGAGGCGATCCAGGATTTCCTGGGCCTCGACGATGAAATCGGCAGCAATATCGTCTGGAACAGCACTCATGGTTACAGCCCCAATCCGGACAGCAGGTCGTCGGCGTCGTCTTGCGACACCGCATGACGGTCCAGGCCCTTGATTGCAGGACCGGCAAGACCGCCGTCGTCTTTCTTCGGCTCGGGATTCTT
The DNA here is from genome assembly GCF_008639345.1 of Xanthomonas phaseoli pv. dieffenbachiae. NCBI lineage: Bacteria > Pseudomonadati > Pseudomonadota > Gammaproteobacteria > Lysobacterales > Lysobacteraceae > Xanthomonas > Xanthomonas phaseoli. Next base: position 2,103,620 of record NZ_CP041380.1, read on the forward strand.
CGGCGGCAAGCCGAGCGCACCGAAGCCTTCATGCACACGCCGCACGATGCCGGCCACGCGCCGGATGATCTGGCCGCTCAAATCCTGATAGCTCTGCGCCAGCGACAGTTCGGTCAGGTTATGGCGCATCTTTTCCAGCAGCGCGCCCTGGTCCTGATTGAGCCCGCCGCTGCGCAGCTGGTTGGCCAGCTCGCGGCATTCTTCGACCAGATCCAATGTGCGGTGGCTGGCCTTCTCGGTCATCTCCACCACATGGTCCAGGCGCGAGCAGGCATCGTCCAGCTCGCCGGCTTCTTCGGGCACGGTGGGCAGTTCGCCCAGTGCCTGGCCGAGTTCGCGGGCGAGCCGGCTCAGGCTCTGCATCATCGGGCGCGTGCGCAGGGCGGCGAGGTGATCCACCTCGCGACGCCAGGCGACCTGGTCACCGCTTTCCAGTGCATCGAGTGCGTTCTGCAGGCGCTCGATCAAGGCGGCACGTTCGGCATCGGTTTCCACGGTCGCGTTCATCAGGCGGTCGCCGCCAGACGTTCGAACACCTTGCCCAGCTTTTCTTCCAGCGTCTGGGCGGTGAACGGCTTGATGATGTAGCCGTTCACGCCGCACTGGGCCGCTTCGATGATCTGCTCGCGCTTGGCTTCGGCGGTCACCATCATCACCGGCAGGTGCTTGAGCTTGGCGTCGGCGCGGATGTTGCGCAGCAGGTCGATGCCGGTCATGCCGGGCATGTTCCAGTCGGTGACCACGAAATCGAACGGGCCGGCACGCAACGCGGCCAGGGCGCTGTTGCCGTCTTCGGCCTCTGCGGTATTGGTGAAGCCGAGATCGCCCAACAGGTTCTTGACGATACGTCGCATCGTCGAGAAGTCGTCCACGATCAGGATCCGCATGTTCTTGTTCACATCAAGCTCCTAACACGAAAAATTACGCGAAAAATTCAGTCGTCGACTTCGACGCCGGCATCGGCCAGTTCGAAGACTTTGAGGCGGCCACGCAAACGCACCACCGCCTGGCCGTGGATCTGGCACACGCGCGATTCGCTGACGCCGAGCACGGCGCCGATTTCCTTCAGGTTCAATTCCTGCTCGTAATACAACGACAGCACCAGCTGCTCGCGCTCGGGCAACTGGCCGATGGCCTTGCCCAGCTCGCGGCCGAATTCGCCACGCTCCATCATCTGCTGCGGATTGGGGCCACCCTTGGCGGTGGTGTCCAGCTCGCCGTGATCTTCGATGCGCGATTCCAGGCTCAGCACCTGGCCACGTGCGGCATCTTCCATCAGGCGCAGGTAATCGGGCAGCGGCATTTCCATGGCGGCGGCCACTTCGGTGGCGGCGGCGGCGCGGCCGGTGTTCTGTTCGATCTTGCGCACGGCGGCGGCGGCATCGCGGGCGCGGCGGTGCACCGAACGCGGCACCCAGTCGCCCCTGCGAATCTCGTCGATCATCGAGCCGCGGATACGGATCGAGGCATAGGTTTCGAAGGACGCGCCCTGTTCGGAATCGTAGCTGCGCGAGGCTTCGATCAGGCCGATCATGCCGGCCTGGATCAGGTCGTCCACTTCCACGCTGGCCGGCAGGCGCGCCGCCAGATGGTGGGCGATGCGGCGGACCAGGTCGGCGTGCTGGGTCACCACGTCGTTGGCGTTGTTGCGCTGCACGGCGCGGTACTGCGCGCTGGCCGTGGTTGCGGTAGCGGTGCTCATGCGGCCACTCCCCGTTGGATGATGCGTTCGACAAAGAACTCGACGTTGCCGCGCGGCACGGTCGGGGCCTGCCAGCGCGAGGTACGGCGTGCGATTTCTGCGATGGCCTGCGCCGACGGACTGGCGGGGTAGGCCTTGATGACCGGTTGCTGGCGCTGCACCGACAGGCGCAGCCAGTCGTCCTGCGGCACATGGCCGAGATAGTTCAGCGAGACATCGCCGAGGAACTTCTCGCAGACGCGGGAGAGCTTGTCGTACAGCAGGCGGCCTTCGTTGGGGTCGCGCACCATGTTGGCGATGATCTGCAGGCGGTCCACGCCGCGTTCGCGCGAGAGCACCTTGATCAGCGCGTAGGCGTCGGTGATCGAGGCCGGCTCGTCGCAGACCACCACCACGGTGTCCTGGGCGGCCTGGCAGAAGGTCAGCACGCTGTCGGTGATGCCGGCGGCGGTGTCGATGACCATCACGTCCAGGTCGCGTTCCAGTTCGGAGAACACGTTGACCAGGCCGATGTGCTGGGCCGGGGCCAGTTCGGCCATGTGGCGGCGACCGGAAGCGGCCGGCACCACCAGCACGCCGCCGGGCCCTTCGATGATGACTTCATCGAGCGTGCAACGGCCGGCGATCAGGTCGGCCAGGGTGTACTTGGGCGCCAGGCCCAAGACCACGTCCAGGTTGGCCAGGCCGAGGTCGGCGTCCAGCAGCAGGGTGCGTTTGCCCATGTCGGCAAGCGCCACGGCCAGGTTGGCGGAGATGTTGGTCTTGCCCACGCCACCCTTGCCGCCGGTCACGGCAATGGTGCGCACCGGGCCCAAGGGCTCGGGACGGGTCGCCGACAGGGGGAAGGCGTTGGTCAGCTTGGCGTATTCACGCGACTGCATGGTTGTGCTCCGGAGTACAGGGCTTATCGGCAGCGCGCCGCAAATCTTCAAGGCGAAGAACGAGACTGGCGGCATTGGCGCGGTGCAGGTCGTCGGGGACCCGCTGTCCGTCAGTCACCCAGGTGATGGGCATTTGGTGGTCGACCACCACCGACAAGGCGCTGCCGAAGCGGCCGGTCTCGTCGAGTTTGGTCAGCACCACGCCTTGGGGCTTGGCGTGGGCGAAGCGGCGTACGACCTCGTCGAGGTCGGAAAAATGGGCGTTGGCAGGCAATACCAGCAGCGAGGTGACCTGCTGGGCGGCGCGCAGCCAGTTCAGCTGGGCGGCCAGGGCACGGTCGCGCTGGCCCATGCCGGCGGTGTCGATGAGCACCAGCTTGTAGTCGCGCAGGCGCTCCAGCAGCTCCAGCAGGCTTTCGGCGCTGTCGGCCTCGTGCACCGCGATGCCGAGCTGGCGGCCGTAGCTGTGCAGCTGCTCGCGGCCGCCCACGCGCTGGGTGTCGGTGGTGACCAGGGCCACGTCGCGCGGGGCGTGCTGGGCGGCAAAGCGCTGGGCGAGCTTGGCGATGGTGGTGGTCTTGCCGGCGCCGGTCGGGCCGACCAGGGCGATCACGCCGCCGCGTTCCAGCGGGTCCACCGGGGCCACCGGCAGACGCTTGGACAGCAAGCCCAGCATCAGGCCGCGGCCACGGTGCAATTCGGTATCGGCGGGGATCTGCAGGGCGATATCGCGGGTCAGGCCGGCGTCGAAACCGTAGTCGTCCATCAGTTCCAGCGCCTGGGCGCGCACCGGCAAGCCACGCAGGCGCTCGTCGGTGAGGCGGTTCATCTCGCGCTCGATCATCTGCCGCATCAGCGCCAGTTCGCCGCGCAGCTGCTTGAGTTCTTCGTCGTTCTGCGGCGCCGGCGTGGCGGCAACCGGCACGGCGGCCAGGGCCGGCGGGGCGACCACGATCGGCGGCAGCGCGGCCGGCGGCAGGATCTGCGGCAGGGCATCGTCCAGATCGAAGTCGGCTTCGTCGGCGAAGGCGTCGTCGTCCTGGTCCTGGGCGGCGTAGGCGGGAGCGGCAACCGTGGCCGCCATGACCGGAGCCGGCGCCTGGACCGGGGCGGCCTGCACGGCCGGGCGCTGCACCGGGGCAGTGGTCAAAAAGTCGGCGAACAGCTGTTCCGGCACGGCCGACAGCGCGTGTTCCTGGCGCGGCGCGGCGGTGACGGCAACCGCGTGGGCGAGTGCCTGGGCAGCGGGCGAAGGAATGCTGGCGGTACGCACCGGGGCGGCGACCGGCGCCTGGCGCGGCACGCTGACCGGCTGGCGCAGCGCCATGGCGGCAATCATGTCGTCGGCGGCGCTGGCGACGCGCTGGCGCTGGCTTGCCTCGGCGTCGGCAGACGGCTTGAGCAACGCGTGCACCGGAGCAGCGGGCTTGGCCGGGGCTTGCGGGGCGGCTGCCGGCTGGGCGGGAGCCTGCTGGTGCTGGGTGGAGGCCGGAGTGTCGGAGCGCGCGGTTTCCAGGGCGCGCTGCACGAGCTCTTCGTCGTAGTTGCTGGCAGCGACGATCTCGATGCCTTCGGCGGTGCGACGGTTGGACAGGATCACCGCGTCCGGGCCATGTTCTTCACGCACCATGCGGAATGCGGTGCGCATGTCCGGGGCGACAAAGCGTTTGATTTTCATGCGAAGTGCCTCCAGGAACGGGACCCGCCGGACGCCGGACGGGTGTGCGATGAATGTGGGTGTGTTGCCAGCGTCATGAGTTGCCTGTCCCGTTTGTGTTCCAAGTCCTGCCATCCGCCCCGCAGCGGTGGTGCTGGCTGCGGTCTCGCCAGAGCTAATGCATGCGGTGTGCCAAAACCGCAGTGCTGGATTTCTGGCGCTCGATCAGGAGGGTTGCGCGTGCGGCGGCTGCCCTTGTTGCCCCCATCCGCCCTTTGGGCACCTTCCCCCGCAGGCGGGGGAAGGGAGGGGTCGGTGCAACGCCGCTGCAGCGCTGGCAACCCGTTGCCTTCTCCCGCAGGCGGGAGAAGGTGGCGCGCAGCGCCGGATGAGGCGGTTGGTGCCGTGAGAGTCACACTTGCGGGAACATCGCGAGACGGCTGCCCCCCATCCGCCCTTCGGGCACCTTCCCACGCAGGCGGGGGATGGGAGGGTTGGTGCAACGCCGCTGCAGCGCTGGCAACCCGTTGCCTTCTCGCGCGGGCGGGAGAAGGTGGCGCGCAGCGCCGGATGAGGCGGTTGGTGCCGTGAGAGTCACACCTGCGGGAACATCGCGAGACGGCAGCCCCCCATCCGCCCTTCGGGCACCGTCCCCCGCAGGCGGGGGAAGGGAGGGGTTGGTGCAACGCCGCTGCAGCGCTGGCAACCCGTTGCCTTCTCCCGCAGGCGGGAGAAGGTGGCGCGCAGCGCCGGATGAGGGGCGCTAGTCTTTAGCTGATCGTGCCGACCAGCTTCAGGCGCTTGTCTTCCGGCACTTCGCTATAGGCCAGCACCGACAGGCTGGGCACGCTGTGGCGCACCAGGCGGGCCAGTGCGGCGCGCACCTGGCCGGGCACCAGCACCACCGCCGGTTCGTTGCGGGCTTCCTGCTTGCCCACGCAATCGGCCAGGCTTTGGTGCAGGCGTTCGGCCAGCCCGGGTTCCAGCGCCACGCCGTTGCCGTGGGTGGATTCCTGCAGCACGCGCTCCAGCTGCGGGGCCAGGGTGAACACCGGCAGCTCGGCCGACATGCCGGCGATTTCCTGCACGATGAAGCGGCCCAGCGAGGTACGCACCGCGGCGGTGAGGGTGGCCGGGTCCTGGCTATGCGGAGCGTGTTCGACCAGCGCCTCGACGATCTTGCGCAGCTGCCGCACCGGGATCTTCTCGATCAGCAGGTTCTGCAGCACGCGCACCACCACCGACAGCGGCAGCGCCTTCGGAGTGAGGTCTTCGACCATCTTCGGCGCGGTCTTGGCCAGGGTCGCCAGCAACTGCTGGACCTCCTCGTGACCGAGCAGTTCGGGGGCATGTTCGCGGATCAGGTGCGACAGGTGGGTGGCGACCACGGTCGCCGGGTCGACCACGGTGTAGCCCATCGATTCGGCATAGGCGCGCTGGTGCGGCTGGATCCAGGTGGCATCCAGGCCGAATGCCGGGTCCTTGCCGGGGATGCCGTCGAGCTGGCCGAGCGCACCGCCCGGGTCCAGCGCCAGTTCGCGGTCGGAATAGATTTCTGCGGTGGCCACCGGCACGCCATGCACCAGCAGCCGGTAGGCATTGGCCGATAGCTCCAGGTTGTCGCGGATATGCACCGGCGGCACCAGGAACCCGATGTCCTGGGTGAGCTTGCGGCGCACGCCCTTGATGCGCGCCATCAGTTCGCCGCCCTGGTTCTTGTCCACCAGCGGGATCAGCCGGTAGCCCACCTCCAGGCCCAGCGGGTCGATCGGGCGCAGCTCGTCCCAGCTCAGTTCAGCGCTGGCCTGTGCGGCGGTCGCAGCGGCCGCCGCCTGCGGATCGGCCGCCGGATCGCCGGAGGCCGGTTTTGCCAGGCTGCGCTTGTATAGCTTCCAGGCGATCACGCCCAGGATCAGGCCCAGCGTCAAAAACGCGACGTTCGGCATGCCCGGCACCAGGCCGACCAGGCCGAGGATGGCCGCAGCCACCGCCAAGGCGCGGTGCTGGCCGAACACCTGGCTGACCATGGCCCCGCGCATGTCCTGTGCACGCGAGGCGCGGGTCACCAGCAAGGCGACCGAAGAGGAGACCAGCAGGGCCGGCAGCTGCGCCACCAGGCCGTCGCCGATGGACAGCAGGGTGTACGTGGAGGCGGCATCCATGAAGCTCATGCCGTGCTGGAGCATGCCCACCGCCATGCCGCCGATGAGGTTGATGAACAGGATCAGGATGGCGGCAATGGCGTCGCCGCGGATGAACTTGTTGGCACCGTCCATCGCGCCATAGAAGTCGGCTTCCTCGCGGACTTCCTCGCGGCGGGCCTTGGCCTCCTCGCGCGTCAGCAAACCGGCGTTGAGGTCGGCGTCGATGGCCATCTGCTTGCCGGGCATGGCGTCCAGGATGAAGCGCGCGGTCACTTCCGACACGCGCCCGGCACCCTTGGTGATGACCACGAAGTTGATGATGGTCAGGATCGCGAACACCACGATACCCACGGCGTAGTTGCCGCCGATCACGAACTGGCCGAAGGCCTCGATGACCTTGCCGGCTGCGGCATGGCCGTCCTGGCCGTTGATCAGGATCACGCGGCTGGAGGCGACGTTCAGCGCCAGCCGCAGCATCGTGGTCATCAACAGCACGATCGGGAAAATGGTGAATTCCAGCGGGCGCTGCACGTACACCACCGCCAGCAGCACCATCAGCGAGATGGCGATGTTGAAGGTGAACAGCGCATCCAGCACCGGCGCGGCCAGCGGCACCATCAGCATGGCCAGCATGGCCATCAACGCCAGCGGGGCGCCCAGGCCGTTGCGCAGCAACTCCATGACGCGGCGGGCGTTCATCGGGGCGGGGCGGGCGCTCATGCGCTGGCTCCCTTGCCGAACTCATCCACCTCGAGCGACGGCAGTTCCGGCATCGGGCCGCCGTTCCAGCCTCGCAGCTGGTAGACGTAGGAGAGCACCTGGGCCACGACCGAATAAAGTCTCACGGGAATTTCCTTGCCGATTTGGGCTTCCCTATGCAAGGCGCGTGCCAAAGGCGGCGCAGTGACGATCGCCACCCGGTGCTGCTCGCCGGCTTCGCGGATGCGGAAGGCCATTTCGTCCACCCCCTTGGCCACCACGATCGGGGCGCGCATCTTGCCGCCTTCGTACTTGAGCGCCACCGCGTAGTGGGTCGGATTCATCAGCACCACGTCGGCCTTGGGCACCGCTTCCATCATCTGGCGCTGCGACATCTGCATCTGCATCTGGCGGATGCGGCCCTTCACTTCCGGGCTGCCCTCGCTTTCCTTCATCTCGCGCTTGATCTCTTCGCGCGTCATCTTCAGCTTCCGCAGCCAGTTCCACTTCTGGTACGGCGCGTCGATGGCGGCCAGCAGCACCAGGGCGCCGGCGGTGTAGAACAGCAGGCTCTTGGTGAAGTCCAGCCCGTTGCCGATGGCCTGTTCCAGCGGCTGGTTCACCAGCGAGCGCAGGCCGTGCAGGCCCTTGGAGATGCAGAAGCTGGCGGCCAGCCCGACAAACAGCAGGCGCAGCACCGACTTGATCAGCTCGGCCAGGCTGTTGCTGCCCCACATGCGCTTGATCCCGTTGGCCGGGTTGAGCTTGCTGAGGTCGGGCATGATCGCTTTGCCGGAAAAGCGCAGGCCGCTCATCATCAGCGGGCCAGCCAGCCCGGCAGCCAGGCAGATGCCGATCAGCGGCAGCATCACCCACAGCAACTGCAGCAGCAGATCGCCGAAATGGCCGAACAGCGCCATCGGGTTCTCGCGCATCTTCGGGTCCGGGCTGAGCGCGGTCTTCATCCACACCGCAGCGCCATCGCCGATGCCACGGGCCAGCACCATCAGCGCAAACACGCCGGCACCGAACACCGCCGCGGTCGACAACTCGCGCGACTGCGGGATGTTGCCCTGCTCACGGGCCTCGCGCAGGCGTTTTTCGGTGGGAAGCTCTGTACGCTCGCCGCCGTCTTCGGACTCGGACATGGAGGTGCCGGTGGGGGATTAGCCTGACTTCTGCAAGCGGCGTGCCAGGTTCGGGAGTTGGGAATTGGGAATTGGGATTCGGGAATCGGGATTCGGGATTCGGGAATCGGGAATCGGGAATCGGGAATCGGGAATCGGGAATCGGGAATCGGGAATCGGGAATCGGGAATCGGGAATCGGGAATCGGGAATCGGGAATCGGGAATCGGGAATCGGGAATCGGGAATCGGAAGAGCGTGGCCGCGGGCTGGACCGCCCGCGCCGGAGCTGGGGCGATTCCGCGGCAGTTCGGCCTGGTGCTCGGCTTGGCCGCGGGCGTTGAGCGGTTGGGTGGGCGTTCTGAGCCGTGTGTTGCTCAGCTGGCCAGGCGGCGTGGGCCGTCGCGCTCGGCGACCACGGTGGCGATGAAGCGTTCGGCGTCCATTGGGCGGCCCAGCAGATAGCCTTGCAGCTGGTCGCAGCCCAGCCGTTCCAGGGTGTTGCGCTGGGCGAGGGTTTCCACGCCTTCGGCCACCACTTGCAGGCGCATGGTGTGCGCCAGCGCCACCACGGCCGCCACGATGGCGATGTCTTCGGCGCTGCCGTCCATGGCCTGGACGAAGCTGCGGTCGATCTTGAGCTCGTGCGCCGGCAGCTTGCGCAGGTACAGCAGGTTGGAATAACCGGTGCCGAAGTCGTCGATGGCGATGCGCACGCCCAGCGCGTTGAGCTGGCCCAGGGTGCGCAGGCAGGCCTCGGCGTCGCGCATGGCCATGGTTTCGGTGATTTCCAGGGTGAGCTGGCCAGGGGCCAGCGCGTATTCGCTCAGCGTGGTGGCCACTTCGTCCAGCAGGCTCGGCGAGGCCAGCTGGAGGGCCGACAGGTTGACCGCCACCCGCCAGTCGCCGTGCCCGGCCTGCCGCCAGTCGCGCATCTGGCGGCAGGCCTGCCGCAGCACCCAGCTGCCGAGCAGGCCGATCATGCCGCTGCGTTCGGCCAGCGGAATGAAGCTGTCCGGCGGCACCAGGCCGCGTTCCGGGTGCTGCCAGCGGATCAGCGCTTCGGCGCCGATCGGGCGGCCGTCCTCGGCGCAGTACTTGGGCTGGTAATGCAGCACGAACTGCCCCAGTTCCAGCGCGCGCGGCAGTTCCTGCAGCAGCTGCAGGCGGTCGCGGGTGGTGGCCGTCATCGAGCGTTCGAAAAAGCTGTAGCGGTTGCGGCCGGCATGTTTGGCATGGGTCATTGCCGCATCGGCATGCGTCAGCAGCTGGTGCTCGCTACCGGCGTCTTCCGGGTACAGCGCAATGCCGATGCTGCTGCTCAGGCGCAGTTCGTGGTTGGCCACCAGGAACGGCACCGCCAGCGCCTGCACCAGATGCGCGGCCAGCGCAGCGGCGTCTTCCGGGTCGGCAATGTCGGCCACCAGCACGAATTCGTCTGCGCCCAGCCGCGCCAGGCTGCCATGCGCGCGTTGGTGCGCGTTCAAACGCTCGGCCACCACCACCAGCAGGCGGTCGCCCAACACATGACCATAGCCGTCGTTGATCACCTTGAAGCCGTCCAGGTTGATCAGCAAGACCGCAAAGCGCTGCCCCTGGCGCTGGGCGCGCTCGATGTTCTGCACGAGATGCTCGTGCAGCAGGATGCGGTTGGGCAGCCGGGTGAGTGGGTCGTGCAGCGTCGCCAGTGCCAGTTCGGCATTGGCCTTGGCCAGCGATTGCGCCAGCACATCGGTGCGCTGCTGAAAGCGGCGCGACAGCAACGAAATGACCAGCGCCAGCATCAGCAGGACCAAGGTCACCAGCACCACCACCGCCGTCAGCCACGACAACGGCAGATGCATCTCGGCAACCGCGCCGCACACGCTGCCGGGCGCGAACTGGGCGGCGGCCATGCCGGTGTAGTGCATGCCCACGATCGCCACGCCCATGATCGAGGCGGCGATCAGGCGCAGGCTGGAGCGCTGCCCATCGTGGCGCAGCCGGAACGCGATCCACAACGCGGCGGCAGAGGCGCCGACGGCGATGGCGATCGACAGCCCGAACAGCAGCGGGTCATAGCGAATGGCCGGCACCATGCGCAGTGCATCCATGCCCATGTAATGCATCAGCGCGATGCCAAGCCCCATCAGCAGCGCACCCAGGCCCAACCGGAGCAACGGCAGGTCCGCGCGCGAGGTCAGCCAGAGCGCCAGCGCCGAGGTCAGGATCGCCGCCAGCATCGAATAGCACGTCAGCGCCAGGTCGTAGCCCACCGGAATCGGCAGGCGGAACGCCAGCATGCCGACGAAGTGCATCGACCAGATGCCGATGCCCATGGCAATGGCGCCGCCCACCAGCCACGCAGCCGCGATGCCGCCGCGACTGGCAGTGGTACGTGCAGCCAGATACAGCGCGGTGTAGGAAGCCAGCACGGCCACTACCAGCGACAGCATCACCATGCCAGGGTTGTAGGTTCCGACCACCTATCTACTTCCCACGTCGAAAGACGCGTTGCCCAAGACCTAGCGACCCCTTGCGCGACTTCTTGAGCGCGGGACAGCGGCCAATGCCGTCAATCCCGCGTTGCCGCCAGAGACGGCACGTTCGAAGGTCCTGCGATCGCCGTGCGTGCGCAGCCGGCGTACGCGATCACGGCATGTTCGCCCACGTCGACTGCCGGTGCGCCGTGGCTTGCCGATGACGCGCGCGCCTGACTGCCTGCGCGTGCCGACCTGGCCACCTGCGCGGCTCATGCCACCGAACTTTCCGGTTCCTCCGGTTCGATCCGGTTACGGCCGGAGCGCTTGGCCCGATACAGCGCCTCGTCCGCACGTGCCAGCAGCGAGGCGGCGGTGTCGCCGACACGGAACCAGGACACGCCCACCGAGCAGGTCACCTGCAGCGGGCGTGCGGTACCCACCTCGTAGGGAGCAAGGCTGAGCGCTTCGTGGATGGCGCGTAGCCGGTGCTGGCTCTGTTGGCTCATGCCTGGCAGCAACAGCAGCAATTCTTCGCCGCCGTAGCGGCCCACCTTGTCCGAATCGCGCAGGCAGGCCGTCAACCGTGCGCCCACCTTGGCCAGCACCGCATCGCCGACCAGGTGCCCGTGTTCGTCGTTGACCTGTTTGAAGTGGTCCAGATCGATCAACACCACCGCCAGCGGATGCTCGCCGTGCGCGCAGCCCTGCAATTCTTCGGCCATCGCTTCCAGGATGCCGGAGCGATTGAGCAGGCCGGTCAGCGCGTCGTGGCTGGCCTTCAAGGCCAGCGCCGCACGTGCGTTTTCCAGTTCGCGTTTTTCGCGCTCCAGCTGGTAAGTGCGCTCGGACACCAATTCGGCCAGCATGCGTTCGCGCGCCACCAGATGGCGGTGCCGCCAGCGCCACAGGCCGATCAGCAATCCGCTGCCGATCAACACATACAGCGCGATCGCCGGCGGGCTGCGCCACCACAGTGGCGCGACCGCAAAGGGCAGGTCGGCGATCGGCGAGGCGGTGCGACGGTAGCGGTCCAGCACCTGGACCTGCAGGCGGAAGTGCCCGGAGGGCAGCGGTGGCTGGTCGATGGACAGGTTGTCGCTCTGGATCCATTGGTCGTGCAGGCCGAGCAGGCGGTAACGCACCGTCAGGCGGCTGGGGTCGTCGTAGACCTCCATCGTCGACAGCTCGATGTGCAAGGGCTTGTCGCTCCAGCCCAGCAGCTGCCCGCGCTGCACCGGCATGCCGCCGCGGCTGACGCTGTCGATGCGCACGCTGGGCTGGCGTTCGTCGAACAGGCGCGCCGGGTCGCTCACGTGGCTCACCCCGCGTGCGGTGCCGATCCACACCGAACCATCCGGATCTTCGGCAAATGCAGCCTCGGAAACGTCATCCCAGATCAGCCCCTGCGACTGCGACAGATGCGCCCAGCGCTCGCCGTCGTAAACCTCGACGCCGCGTGCATGGCCCACCCAGACCCGGCCGACGCTGTCGCCGCGCAGCAGGTACACGCCCACATCGCGCAGCGCTTCGTCGCTGATTTCCTGCAGGTCCAGGCCGTCGTGCAACAACATGCCGTGCCACAGGCCGGGGCGATAGAACGCCAGCCACACCTCACCGCTGTCGCTGATGTGGAACTTGGCGATCCATGGCTCCGGCGCGCCGCCGTTGACCTTGACCTTGACCTTGGACCACCGCCCATCGCGCAACTGGAACAAGCCGTTGGAGCTGGAAACCCATAGCGTGCCGTCGGCGGTTTGCTGGATGTCGGTGTAGGCGATGGCAGGCACGTCGGCCACGGCCTGCATGCTGCCGCCCTCGAGCGGGTGTTCGATCACGAACAAGCCGCCGGCGCTGAGCATCCACAGCCGGCTCTGGCGGTCGATCAGCAGGCGACGCGCGGTGCGCGGCAACTTGGCGATCTGCGCGTTGCGCCCATCCGGCCAGGTGCGGCGCAGGACACCGGCCGAATTGAGCGTCCACAAGCTGCCGTCTGCGCTGCGCTGCATGCCCACGACTTGGATCCCGGCGCTTTGCAGGGCCGGGACGAAGCGCTTATCAGGATCGGCCTGGCGGCCGATGCCGTGCTCGTTGCCGACCAGCAGCGCGCCTTGCGTGTCGCGGGCGATCGACCAGGTCGGCGCGGCCGGCATGCCTTGCGAGGCGTCCCAGTTTTCGATCCATTCGTAGCCGGCCCAGCGCACCAGCCCTTCGCCGTCCACGGTCATCCAGATATCGCCATCGCGGTCCACCAGGATCGCATCGCTGCTGCCCGGTGGCAGGCCGTTGTCTGCGCCGAACGTGCGCCAGTGGCCGTTTTCCCAACGCGCCAGGCCGTCGTTACGACGCACCAACATGCGCCCTTCGCGGTCCATCACCAGCGATGCTGGCCGCCCGACCGTGCTGCCATCCAGCAGCGGCAGCGCGCGAACACTGAAGGCGCTCGCCCCGCGCGCGCGATAGAGCAGGTTGCCCGCACCGCGCACCCACAGCCCGCCGTCGTGGTCGCGCAACACGCTGTACCACCGGTCGTCCGGCACCCCGTGTTCGGGCCCGAACACCTGCACCTTGCGCTGCGCATCGATGGCGCATAGCTTGCGCGCGCAGCCCACCCACAGCGTGTCGCCGTCCACCGACAGGCTCAGCGACTTGGACAACTCCGGAACGCGGACCCGGGTTGCGGTGTCCAGCAATGGTTCGCTGTGCCAGCGATCGTTGGCGCGGACCTGCAGGATTTCCAGCGTGCCGCCATTGGCCAGCACCGTGCCCCAGGGCAGGCTGGCCAGTTGCATCTGGTCCCCCAGGTGCTCGGCTTCATCCGGCTGCAGTTTGCGGAAGCCGCGCTCGTCGCCGACGAACAAGGCCTGGAAGCCGGCCACCCATAACCGCCCATCGGCGGTTTCGGTGATCGAGGTGGTGGGCTCGTTGCGCAGGCCATCCAGCGGAACCTGTTGGAAGATGCGCCCGTTGTAGCGATACAGCCCGCTCTCGGTGCACACCCACAGCAAGGTGGCGCGGGTCTGCAGCAGGCAGGTACCGGCAAGCCCGAGCAGGCCCTGGTCGTGGGCATAGCGGCGGATGCTGGCGCTTTGCGCACCGGCCAGGTCGGCCAATGACAGCAACGCCAACAGCACCACCACGGCAAACGGTGCACGCCGGTGCGACGACCTCCATTGGCGGTGCTCAAACCCCATGGACGTTGCAGTCTCCCACGCATCGGCAATGCGGTCCGCGCCCCTCGCGCGGTGTCTCAGGCTTGCCTTGGCAGCCCCCCGTCGCAGGCCGCGTTGGAACAACTAGCGGCTGCCAACGCGTAATCCTTTAATGCTTGAGCGAGCACGACGGCGTGAGGAACTGGCGAACGCGGGCGTTTGCGGGCGCGTTGTAGGGCACCGGTCACACGCTTGCGCAAGCGCGATGCACCTGTCATCGCTGCCGAACTTTCCACAGCGCGGTAGTTGGCCGGCGCAGGCGAGCGCTTGACCAGGCGCCGCAATCGATTGTCAGCGCTTGTGCGCCTTCAGTGTGCGGGTCGAACGGTGCAACGCGCAGCAAGCTCACCTGCGCTGCGGTCACACCTGATAGAAGGTATCCAGCGGCACGTGGTCGTAATCGACACGATTGCGGCCACTGCGCTTGGCCCTGTACAGCGCTGCGTCGGCGCGTGCCAGCAATTGCTCGAGCGTCTCGCCACGCTGGAACCAGGCCACGCCGACCGAACAGGTGACATGCAGCCAGCCGCCATCGATGGGGTAGTCGCCGCAGATGCCGCGGTGCAGGGCGTCCAGCCGATGGGTGGCATCCAGGTTCAGGCCTGGCAGCAGCGCCAGCAATTCTTCGCCGCCGTAACGGCCGATGCGGTCGTCGCCGCGCATCAGCGTGTCCATGCGGCGGCCGACCCCGGCCAGGACGGCGTCGCCGGCCAGATGGCCGTGCTGGTCGTTTACCAGTTTGAAGTGGTCCAGATCGATCAGCACCACCGCCAGCGGACGCCCGGTCTGTTCGGCATGCAGCAGCATCTCGCGCAACGCGGCCAGGATGCCGGCGCGATTGAGCAAGCCGGTGAGTTCGTCGTGGGTGGCCTTGAGCGAGAGTTCGGCGCGCGCCGCTTCCAGGTCGCGCTTGTCCTGTTCCAGCTCGGCGGTGCGCTTGGCCACCAGCTGCTCCAGTTCACGCTTGCGTCGCAGCAGTTTGGCGGTGCGCCAACGCAGCAGCGCGATCACTGCCGCGATGCTCAGCAGCACGTACCCGACCATGGCCGGAACGCCCCGCCACCACGGTGGCACCAGCTCGAATCCGAAGCGGGTGATCGGGCTGCTGCTGCGCTGGTAGGCATCCAGTGCCTGCACTTCCAGCGTGTAACTGCCTGGCGGCAGCAGCGGGTAGGTCAGGTGGCTGAGCGAGCTGCTGGTCCAGCTGGCCTGATGGCCTTCGACCCGGTAACGGAAGCTGACGCGGTCCGGGCCACCCTCCGCTCCCGGGGTGCTGATGTCCACATCCAGCGGCACCTGCGACCACGCCACCCGGGCTTGCGGCAACAGCGGCTGGTCGCCGCGGCGCACATGCAAGATAGCCACACGCAGCGGCGGTGCGGCGAACAGGCGCATCGGATCCAGCAGGTGGGTCAGGCCACGGCTGCTGCCGAGCCAGACGCTGCCATCGGTATCTTCGAAAAACGCATTGGCCGACATGTCGTCCCACAACAGCCCTTCGGTGCGCGTGGCCCGCGACCAACGACCGTTCTGGTACACATCCAGGCCCTGGCTGCTGCCCAGCCACAGCCGGCCCTTGCTGTCGTGGCGCAGGATGAAGGGCATCACCCGTGCCACCAGCGGGTCGTCCACCGCGGCAAGCGTCAGCACGCCGTCGGCCTGCAGCCGGCCATGCCACAGCCCGGTGTCGCGCAGCGACAGCCAGACCTCGCCATCGGCGCTGAAATCGAGCAGGAAGAAATCCTGGCTAGGCAGGTCGCCGCGCACCTGCACCCGCTGCCAGTGGCCGTCTTTTGACTGCAGGAACAGGCCTTCGCGCGTGCTGGCCCACAGCCGTCCCTGCGGATCCAGGTCGACATCGCCCACGAAGGCAGCCGGCAGCGCCATTTCGCGCTCGGCTCGCAGCGGGGTGCCGCGCCTTACGCGGTACAGCCCACGCGGGGTGGTGATCCACAAGGTGCCGGCCGTGTCGAACATCAGCCGGTTGATCGGCAGGTCGAGCTGCAGCACATCGGTGGTCTTGCCGCTGCGCGGGTCGCGCCGCGCCACGGCCCCGGACGAACGCGCCACCCAGGCCGCACCATCGTCCGGCGACAGTGCAATGGAAATGGACTGCAGCAGGGGTTGGCCGTTCTCCAGCGTCCACGGCTGCATGCGCCCGCTCCGCGGATCGAGCACATTGGATCCCGCATCGCCACCGACCAACAGCTCACCGCTGGGCAGTCGCTGGCTGACCCAGGTCGGCGCTTCGGCCAGCCCCTGGCTTTCGTCCCAGTGTTCGATGGTGCCGTAGCCCAGCCAGCGCTGCACACCCAGGCCGCGCGTGCCGATCCACAGGTGGCCGGTGCTCTGCATCATCAACGGGCCGACCATGGGGCTGATCTGCAGCCCCTGGCTTTGGCCGAAGTAGCGCCAGTGGTCACCTTCCCAGCGCACCAGGCCGCGGTCCGAGCGCGTCAGCAGGCGGCCTTGCGCATCTTCCGACAGCGTGGTGGCACCGGAGAGGGTGTTGAATCGGGTGCCCGCCGGCGCCGGACGATTGCAGAACACGCGCTCGCCGGCGGCGCGTGAGAGCACCAGCCCGCCCCCACGCAACCACAAGGTGCCCAGGTGATCGCGAAAGATCGCGCGCCATTGCCGTTCGGGCACGCCATCGTCCTCGGACAGCAGGGTGATCTTGCCGCCGGCATCGATCCGGCAGACGTGCTGGCCGCAACTGGCCCATAACGCGGTTCCATCGGCCAGCAAGGCCCTGCCGGCCGGCAGGAGACGGCCATCGTCCAGCTGCAAGGGCAGGGGGTGGACCGACCAGCCGCCGGCGGCACCGGGCGACACCCTTAGCAGGCTGTTTTCGCTGACTACCACCACGCCATCGGCGTAGGCGGCAACGACATTGCCGCTGTCGGCGCGGATCGGTTTGCCATCGCGCAGCACCTGCACGAAGTCGTTGCCCTCGCGCACGAACAGGCCATTGGCGCTGGATACCCACAGACGGCCGGCCGCATCCAGCCCGAGCGCGCGGATATAGCGCGCATCCAGCCCGCTCTCCTTGCCGACCGGGGTGAAGCGTTCGCGTTCGAAACGGTGCAGCGCCAGCTCGGTGCCGACCCAGACCACGCCCTGGCGGTCTTCGAGCAGGCTGTTGACGGTCATGCCCTGCAGGCCATCGGCCTGGGCGTAATCGCGGAAGCTGTAGGTTTGCGCCCAACTTGGGCCGCAGGCCAGCACCGCTGCCAGCAACAGCCACGCCGTTGCACGCAGGCGAGCGCGTTGCAATCGCATCGGGGCCAACAGCGCAGGCACAGTAAGCATCGATTCCCGTGGGTGGGTCAGTGTTGGACGACGGTACGCAGCGTCAATCGTGTAGGGGCGTTGACGGCTGCGCGGCCAGAAACTTGAGGCGTGTCACGGTTTGGCAGGGTGCGGGGATGGGGCCGCCACGTCGAAGCGGCGTCGGCGCGGGTGAGCCGGCCACCTGCCTTGCTTGCTGTGGTCGGCGGTTGTCTAGTGTGGATCAGGCCGTCAGCTCCCTGGCGGCATCGAAGGCGGTATCGAACATGCGTTGCACCGGCGGGGCGAATTCGCTGGCGAAACTCGACAGCAGGAACAGCCCCAGCAGCACCGTCAGCGGCAGGCCCAGTTGCATGGGATTCAATGCCGGGGCCGCCTTGGCCAGCGCGCCGAAAGCCAGGTTGACCGCCAGCATCGCCACCATCATCGGCAAGGCCAGGGTCAGCCCGCCGCGCAGGATCTGCAGGAACAGGGTGGGCGCCACTTCGGCGAATGCGCCGGCATCGGGCAACGCGGTCCCGATCGGCAACGCCTTGTAGCTGTCCACCAGCAATGCGATCACCGCCAGATGCCCGTTGGCCGCAAAGAACAGCAGCCCGAAGCCGAGATAGAACCACTGGGCGATCACCCCCGAGGTCACGCCGCGCATCGGGTCGGACATCTGCGCGAACGACAGGCCGGTGGACTGCGAGACCAGTTCGCCGGCCAATGCGCCGGCTTCGAAAATGAGCTTCAGCATGAAGCCCATGCTGGCCCCGACTGCCAGTTCGCGCGCAATGCTCAGCACTGCCTGGGCGGTAAAGCCGTCCCACTCCGGCACCGGCGGCAGGATCGGTGCCAACACCATCGCCAGCGTCCCGGCCAGCATCACCCGCACCCGTCCGGGCACCGCCCGCGTGCCGATCAACGGCATGGCGGTCAGCAACGCACCGGTGCGCAACATGGTCCACATGATCGCCCCGACCATCGCGAACGCGCGCTGGCCATCGATCACCATCTGGGTGGCGGAATCCATCCGGTCCGGCCCGCTAGCCGATCAGATGCGGAATGCGCTGGAACAGCGCAATGGTGAACTCCACCAGATGCCCCAGCAGCATGCTGCCGGTGGCAAACAGCGTGGCCGTCAGCGCGACCGCCTTGGCCACGAAGGCGATGGTCGGTTCGTTCAACTGGGTGGCGGCTTGCACCACGCCAATCACCACGCCGACCACCAGCACGGCCAGCAACATCGGCCCGGCGATCCACAGGACGGTGACCAGGCCACCACGCAATTCAGTCAGGGCGATTTCAGGGCTCATGGGAGGTGCTGATGCAAGTGGGGTGCCAAAGGGGCGGGGATTGGGAATTGGGGAGTCGGGATTTGCGGCCTGGCTGGCGGTTTGGTGGGGAGGAGGTCGGTTTCATTCTTGCGATTGGCCGTGCCGTGCCGTGCCTTGCCTTGCCTTGCCTTGCTGTTAGCGTGTCGCTGTCGCTGTCGCTGTCGCTGTCGCTGTCGCTGTCGCTGTCGCTGTCGCTGTCGCTGTGCTCTAGCTTTGGTTTGCTGTTGGTTTGCTGTCGGCTTTTCGAGCCCCCATACCGCAGCGGCAATCCAGGTAGATACAACCCGCAGGGCGGCGCGCATGGATGCGCGACGTTTTTGTAAGGGACATGGATGTCCCTTACAAAAATTTCTACCTGGATTGCGGACCTGGAGCGCGCAGCGCGGAAGGCGCGAGGACGGGGTGTGTTTCTTTGGTTACTTTCTTTGCACAAGCAAAGAAAGTGACTCGCCCCCCGAAGGGAGACGAAAGCTCTGCACTTGCTTGTGTTGAAGCTTATGTCTTCGTTTTTTATGGAGCGCAACGTCAAGTAAGGGGCTTTCACGCCCTGCGGGCGCGAGTCACTTTTCTTTGCTTGTGCAAAGAAAAGTAACCAAAAGAAAGCACACCCCGTCCTCGCGCCTTCCGCGCTACGCGCTCCAGGTCCGCATGCCATCCGGGAATTTTTCAAAGGGACGTCCATGTCCCTTTGAAAAACGTCGCGCATCCATGCGCGCCGCCCCTGCGGGGTTTGACCCGGATGGCCTGCCGCTGCGGTATGGGGCCCCGGAGAAGCAAGAACCTAGAAGCAAGAACCTAGAAGCAAGAACCTAGAAGCAAGAACCTAGAAGCAAGAACCAAGCACGGGGCTGCAAGCGCTTGAGCACTAAAGCTGTGCTGTGTGGCGGCTTCAACAAAACACACTCCACTTGCCGGCAAGCGCTACCGCGCGCAACGCGCGCCCACACCTACGACGCATTGAAGCTGGCAGCCAGCGTCCCCACCACCAGCACCCACCCATCCACCAGGATGAACAGCAAAATCTTGAACGGTGCCGAGATCAGCATCGGCGACAGCATCATCATGCCCATCGACATCAGCACGCTGGCCACCACCAGGTCGATGATCACGAACGGGATGAAGATCAGAAAGCCGATTTCGAACGCGGTCTTCAGCTCGCTGGTCACGAACGAGGCCACCAGCACCGGGAACGGTACCGCGTCCGGGCCGGCGTACTTGCTGTCGCCGGCCATGCCGGCGAAGGTCATCAGGTCGGTCTCGCGGATCTGCGCCAGCATGAAGGCGCGCAGCGGCTGCGTGGTCAGCGTCCAGGCGGTGGAAAAATCGATCTGGTTATTGAGGTAGGGCTGCAAGCCGGCGCCCCACATCTTTTGCCACACCGGCATCATCACCAGCGCGGTCAGGAACATCGCCAGGCCCAGCAGCACCTGGTTGGACGGGGTCTGGCCTGTCCCCAGCGCCTGGCGCAGCAGGCCCAGCACGATGGTGATGCGGGTGAAGGCGGTCAGCACCAGCAGCATCGACGGCAGCAAGGTGATCGCCGTCATCAGCAGCAAGGTCTGCAACGGCAGGCTCACCGGCTGGTCGCCGATGCGGCCCACGCTCACGTTTGGCAGCGACGGCAACTGGTTGGAACCGGCCGGTACCGCGGCAGGGGCCGCCGCCGGTGCCGCGGCCTGCGCCATCGACGGCAGCGCGGCCGGGGTGGCCGCGGCCAGTAGCGGGCAACTCATCACCAGCAGGATCAGCACCAGGCGCACACTGCGCCCCCAACGATTCCAACGGCTCAACATGTCACGGGTCCTTGCGCAGCTTCTGGGCGAGCAGCTGGGCGAAATTGGGAAGTTGCTTGAACGTAGGCAGGGTTGGTGCGGGCGCGGGCGGCAGCGGTTCGGGCAGGGTGTGCAGGGTGCTGATGCCGCCGGCGGTGACGCCCAGCAACAACTGCTGGCCGTTCACCTCCACCACCACCACACGTTCCTTGGCACCGACTGCCAGGCTGGTCACCACACGCAGGCCCTCGGTGCTGCGGAATCCGCTGCCGGGCATGCGCTTGAGCAACCAGCCCAGGCCGACGATCAGCGCGAGCACCAACAGCAATGCAACGACTGCGCCAAACAGGCTGGGCGAGGAAGGCGCCTGCGCGCCGACCTGGGTCGCCTTGGCCGCGACCGGCGCCGCAGCGGCCAGCAGGCCGATCACCGCAGCCTCCGGATCCGTTCGCTGGGGCTGACCACGTCGGTCAGGCGAATGCCGAAGCGGTCGTTGATGACCACCACTTCGCCGTGCGCGATCAGGGTGCCGTTGACGTAGACGTCCAGCGGTTCGCCGGCGCCGCGTTCCAGTTCCACCACCGAGCCCTGGTTGAGCTGCAGCAGGTTACGGATCGGAATGCGGGCGCGGCCCACTTCCAGCGACAGGGTCACCGGTACGTCCAGGATCACGTCCAGGTTGAGGTCGGCAGCGTTCTGGTCCTGCTCGGCCTGCAGGCTGTCGAAGGTGGCAGGCGAGGCGTCGAGGATGTCGGAGTTGATCATGTGCTGGAGTCCTGGGAGGGAACGGCGCGTGGGGCTTGCACGCCGGGCGGGCGTACGGCGGTGATCTTGACGGCGTTGTTGCCATTGGAAACGCCGAATTCGCCGGTGAATAACGGGATGTCTTCCACGCACAGCGGCACCTGGGCGGGCAGGTCGATCGGCAGGATGTCGCCGACCTTCAAACCGGTGAGCTGGCGCAGGCTCATGCGCTTGCTGGCCAGCACACTGGAGAGGGTGACCTCGGCGGTATCCAGCTGCTCGCGCAGCATCACGTTCCAGGAGTCGTCGCGGTCGTTGCGGTCGCTCTGGATGCCGGCATCGAGCAGTTCGCGGATCGGCTCCAGCATCGAATACGGCAGGGTGATGTGGATCTCGCCGCCGCCGCCTTCCAGCTCTACATGGAACCGGCACACCACCACGTACTCGCGCGGGGTGACGATGTTGGCGAAGTGCGGGTTGATCTCCGAGTTGATGTACTCGAAGTCCACGTCCATCACCGGCGCCCAGGCTTCCTTCAGGTCGGCGAAGGTCTGCTTGAGCATCAGCTGGATCACGCGCATCTCGGTGGCGGTGAATTCGCGGCCTTCGATGCGGGTGTGGAAGCGGCCGTCGCCACCGAAGAAGTTGTCCACCACGGTGAACACCAGGGTCGGTTCGAACACGATCAGGCCGGTGCCGCGCAGCGGCTTGAAACGGATCAGGTTGAGGTTGGTCGGCACATACAGCGAGTGCATGTACTCGTTGAACTTGACCAGGTCGATGCCGCGCACCGACAGGTCGGCCGAGCGCCGGATCAGGTTGAACAGGCCGATCCGCCACAGCCGCGCGAAGCGTTCGTTGACCATCTCCAGGGTCGGCATGCGCCCACGGATGATGCGGTCCTGGCTGGACAGATCGTATTGGCGCGCCTCGCCGGGCAGCGGCTCCGGCTCGGTGTTGACCGCGCCCGAATCCACGCCATGCAGCAGGGCATCGATCTCGTCTTGGGAAAGCAGATCACTGACGCTCATCGGGCAGGCCTTACTGGGTCACGAAACTGGTGAACAGCAATTCTTCGACGCACTTCTTGCCGGTCTCGCTGGTCATGACCTTCTGCGCTTCGGCCAGGGCGGACTTCTGCAGCTTCTGCTTGCCGGCCAGGTCGGCCACGTCGGTGGCCTTGACCTGCGACAGCAGCATCAACAGGTGCGCGCGGATGGCCGGCGCGTTCTCGGTGATGAGCTTGAGCTCTTCGGGGTCGCGGGTGACCAGCTGCACTTCGACCTGCAGGTACTGCGGGCCATCGCCGGGGTCGGCCAGGTTGACCACGATCGCCGGGTCCATCGGGAAGTACTGCGCCGGCTTGGGCACTTCGGCCACCTTGGGGGCGTCGTGCTTGCCGCCCTTTTCCTCGCCCGTGTGGCCCAGGAAGAACCAGGCGCCGCCGCCAGCGGCGGCCAGCACCACCACGCCGATGGCGATGAGCAGGATGGGCTTCTTGCCGCCCTTCTTCTTCTCGCCCTTGTCGTCTTTGTCGTCGGTCTTCTTGGATTTTTCAGCCGCTGCCACGTTCTGCTCCAGGGGAATGCTCACCCTGTCGATGCAACTGGCATGCCAAAACCGCGTCGGTTTCCTGGCGCGGGCTGCGTGAGAACCAAAAAACCCCCGCAGGCCTTGCGCTGCAGGGGTGGAAGGGGCGTCATCGGCCCCCGGCCGGGGGGCGAGGATCAGCGGTGCCGGGGTGTGCCGGCGGGTCGTCTCAGGCGTAGGCGTCCAGCAATCCACGCTGGCGTAACACCACCGACGGAATTCCGACGGGCGGAGCGTCGTCCAGGGTCAGGCCGTTGCCGCTGTCGTTGCCGCCATTGCGATTGCCCGAGGAGTTGCGCTGTTGCTGGCCGACATCGGCCTGGCCAAGCTGGAAGCCGTTCTGGCCGAGCATTTCGCGCAGCCGCGGCAGGCTCTGTTCCAGTGCCTGGCGGGTGTCGGCATTGGCGGCGGTGAAGCTGGCGTTGACCTTGTCGCCCTCCAGATGCAGGCGCACCTCGACCGGGCCCATCTCGTTCGGGGTCACCTTGATGTGGGCATGGCCGATCTTCTGGTCGGCCAGCCAGCTCATGCGCGCACCGATGGCGTCGTCGAACGTGTCGCTGCCCAGCTCCGGAGTGGGGGTGGGCGAGGCGCTGAAGATCGGGGCGGGGTCCTGCAGGCGGGAGAGTGCCGGCGCAGTGGTGGTCGGCAGCACGAACGCCGGGGCGTCCGGCGCTGCCGCGGCGGCGCTGTCGTCGGCGGCCGGTTCCAGCGCCTTGGCGGCCATGCTCATCAACGCGGCGGTCTGCGCATCGCCGCTTACGGCGGTGGTCGAGGTGGGTTTGGCGCCTGCGGCGGCGGCCGGCACCAGCGCTCCCAACGCGGGCAGGGTGGTGCCCGCGTTGGCAGTGGCGGCGGCTGCGGTTGCATCGGTAGGCGTTGCGGTAGCCGTGCCCGCGGCAGTGGCTGCGCCGGCCATGCTGGCCGTCAGCGCCGCTGCTGCGGCTGCCAGCACGTCGCCGCCCGGCAGCGCCTGCGCCAGCAGGCCCATGCCGAAGCCACCCAGGCCAGCCGGCGGCCAGCCGGCATCGGTTGCGGTGGTCGTTTCTGCGGGCGCCTCTTCACTGCTCGCGGCGGCCTTGGCGGGGGTGCCCGTCTTGCCGGCAGTGGCCGCTGTGCTCTTGTCGGTGGTTGCCGCGTCCTTGGCGGTACTTGGCTTGGCCTGCTTGGCATCGCCGTCCTGCGCCCGCGGCCGGGCAGTGGCATCGCCGGCCGCGTCGTCGTGGGCGTCCTCGTCGCTGCGGTTCCTGTCGGACTGGTTGGGCTTGGGCGCGGCCTGCTTGGCAGGCACGCGCTCGGGTGCCTGCGGCGGGGCCTGGTTCGGCGTGTTGGCCGGATTGAGCATGCGCGCAAACTGGTCCTGGCCCGCGTCCGGTTCGGAGGAGGGGTCGCTGTAGCTGGATTTCTTGCCAGTGCCGGCAAGCGCACCAAGGCCGGCGGCGAAGGCGGACAAGGGGTTCATGCGGATTCTCCGTGGGTGTCTTGGCTGCGGGCCAGGCGCGCACGACGCGCGCCGAGGTCGTCCATCTCACGCTGGTCGCGGCGTTCGATCACTTTGTTTTCCTGGGCACGGTAGCTGGCGGCCAATTGCTCCAGCACCTGCTTCTCGCGGCTGGCCAGCAGCAGCCGGGTGCGTTCGGCTTCGACCTTGGCGATGTTGCTTTGCACGGTCTGCGCCTGCTGCAGCACGGCGCTGTCCAGGCGGTCCAGGAAGGCGCGGCGGTTGCTCAGCGCCACGGCGCTAGTGCCGGCCATCTGGCTGTTGGCGTATTCCTCGGCGTAGCGGCGCAATTCTTCCAGGCGCGACTGGTGGGTCTCCAGGACGCGCTGGCGCTCGGCCAGGTCGCGGGCGACCTTGTCTTCCTGTTCCTGCGCGCGGCGCAGCAGTGGGTCGATCCGTTTGGACTGCATCATGGATTAGTTCTCGGGTTCGACCAGTTGTTGCAGGGCGGACAGGCTGTCGCTCAGCAGCGAGGCCTTGTGCACGTCCTGGCCGAGGAATTCGACGATTTCCGGCCAGCGTGCCAGCGCCTCGTCGGTGGCCGGGTCGCTGCCGCGCTGGTAGGCGCCGATGGCGATCAGGTCGCGGTTGGCGGTGTAGGCCGACAGCAGCCGCTTGAGCTTGCGGATGCGCAGGCGCCAGGTGTCGTCGGCGATGTCCTGCACCACGCGGCTGACCGAGGATTCCAGGTCGATGGCCGGATACAGGCCGCTGTCGGCGACCCGGCGCGAGAGCAGGATGTGGCCGTCCAGGATGGCGCGGGCGGCGTCGGCAATCGGGTCCTGCGGGTCGTCGCCTTCGGTCAGCACGGTGTAGAAGGCGGTGATCGAGCCGCGGCCCTTGGCGCCGTTGCCGGCACGCTCCACCAGCGCCGGCAATTTGGCGAACACCGACGGCGGGTAGCCGCGGGTGGTCGGCGGCTCGCCGACCGACAGGCCGATCTCGCGCTGCGCCTGCGCAAAGCGGGTCAGCGAGTCCATCAGCAGCAATACGTTCAAGCCCTGGTCGCGGAACCATTCGGCAATGGCGGTGGCGCGGTAGGCGCCATGCAGGCGTGCCAGCGGCGGGCGGTCGGCCGGTGCGGCCACCACCACGGCGCGGCGCAGGCCTTCTTCGCCCAGGGTGGTTTCGACGAAATCGCGCACTTCGCGGCCACGTTCGCCGATCAGCCCGACCACGATGACGTCGGCCGAGGTGAAGCGGGTCATCATGCCCAGCAGGGTCGACTTGCCGACGCCGGAGCCTGCGAACAGGCCCACGCGCTGGCCGCGGCCGATCGGCAGCATGGCGTTGATGGCGCGCACGCCGACGTCCAGCGAGGTGGTGATGGGTTCGCGCGCCAGCGGGTTGATCGACACGCCGGCCATGCCGATGCTGCCTTCGGCGCGGATCGGGCCCTTGCCGTCCAGCGGGGTGCCGTCGCTGTCGATGACGCGGCCGAGCAGGCCTTCGCCCACTTCCACGCCGCCGCGGCGCCGCGAAGGCACCACCCGCGCATTCGGCAACAGGCCATGCAGTTCGGCGCTGGGCATCAGGTAGGTGCGTTCGCCGGCGAAGCCGACCACTTCGGCGTCGACCCAGCCGCCATCGACCTCGACCTTGCAGGTCGCGCCCATTGGCGCTTCGCAGCCGGTGGCTTCCAGGGTCAGGCCGACCGCGCGGCGCAGGATGCCTTCGCGGATCAGGGTGCGGCCGGCGGTGGGTTCCAGACCCAGCGTGCCCAGGCGGGTAGCCAGGCGCAGATTGCGTGCATCCAGCCAATCGGCCGGGGTGGCACCGAACAGGGCGCTCACAGGCCCGCTCCGGATTTGCGCATGACCGTCTCCAGCGCAGCCCGCAGGCGCGCGTCCAGGGTGCCGTCGATGCGCACGCTTTCGGCGTGCACACGCAGGTCGCCGCGGCTCAGGCTCATGTCCGGGGCCACGCGGGTGGTACTGCTGGGCGCCAGATGCGGCAGCAGCGCGGTGATGTCGTCCGGATGCAGGCGCACTTCGACTTCGCGGCCGGCGCCGCCCACCGCATCGACCGCCTCGCCGACCAGGTCGGCCAGCAGCTGCGGGTCGGCCTGGTAGGCACGGCCGACCAGCTGGCCGGCGATGCGCACGGCCAATTCGCCGAGCGCACCGACCACTTCGTTTTCCAGCCGCGCCAGCGGGCGGGTGAAGTTGTCCAGGATGCCGTCGATCTGCGCGGTGAGCCGACGCACTTCCGACTGGCCCTGGGCGAAGCCTTCGGCATGCCCGCGCGCGAAACCTTCGTGCTGGGCAGCGTCTTCGATGGCCTGGATCTCTTCCAGGGTCGGCGGGCGCAGCACCGGCTCGAGCATGGCCGGTTCTTCGTAGTCCGGTTCGGGCAGGGCCGGGACAAGCTGCAGGTCCGGGGCCAGCCAGCGGGTGACCACCTCGTTCATACCATGGCCTCCGCACCGGCGCCGCCCAGGCTGATGGCGCCTTCGTCAGCCAGGCGGCGGACGATGGTGAGGATTTCCTTCTGCGCCGCTTCCACGTCGGCAAGGCGCACCGGGCCGCGCGCTTCCATGTCCTCGAGCAGGATTTCGGCCGCGCGCTGGGACATGTTGCGGGTGATCTTTTCGCGCACCTTGACGTCGGCGCCGCGCAGGGCCAGGCCCAGTCGCTCGCCGGAGACTTCGCGCAGCAGCGTCTGCAGGCCGCGGTCGTCCAGGTCCACCAGGTTGTCGAACACGAACATCAGGTCCTGGATCTTGCCGGCCAGGTCGGCATCGATCTTGCCGATCTCGCCCAGCACGCCCTGGTCGGAGCCGGTGTCCAGGAAGTTGAGGATGTTGGCCGCCACCTTGATGCCGCCCACGTTGGACGACTTCAGGTTCTGGTTGCCGGCAAATTGACGCTCCATGATGTCGTTGAGCTCGCTCAGCGCGTTCGGCGGAATGCCGTCCAGGGTGGCGATGCGCAGCAGCACGTCGGCGCGGGTGCGCTCGGGCAGCAGCTTCAGCGCCTCGGCGGCCTGGTCGCTGTCCAGATGCGCCATGACGATGGCGATGATCTGCGGGTGTTCGTTGCGCACCAGGTCGGCGACCGCGCGCGGGTCCATCCACTTCAACGTATCCAGGCCGGTGGTGTTGCGGCCCAGCAGGATGCGGTCGATCAGCCCACCGGCCTTGTCGGCGCCCAGCGCCTGGATCAGCACGTTGCGGATGTAGTCGTCGGCGCCCACGCCCAGCGAAGTCTTGCCCGCCAGTTCGCCGTTGAACTCGTCCATCACCTTTTCGACCTGGTCGCGCGAGATGCCGGTCATGGTGGCCATGGCGATGCCGATCTTCTGCACCTCCTTGGGGTCCATGTGCTTGAGCACTTCGGCGGCGTCGCTTTCGCCCAGCGACAGCAACAGCACCGCGGCGCGCTGTACTCCGGTCATCGGTTGTGTATCAGGCTTCACTGGCGACCCATCCCTTCACGACTTGTGCGACACGTTTTGAATCGGCTTTGACTGCCTCGCGCGCCAGGCGCATGCGCTCTTCGTAGGCGTCTGGCAGAGCGATCGGGGTCTTCTTGTCCTGACCGATCTGCGCGGTGTCTTCTTCCAGGCGGGGCATCAGGTCGTCATCGTCCTCGACCATCCGCACGTCGGCGCTCTGTGGAGTGCCATCCTTGCCAGCCTTGCCTTGCTTGTCCTTGACCGCGGTCACGCCGGTGAGTTGACGCAGGGTGGGGCGCACCACGCCGAACAGCAGCGCCAGCACCACCACCGCACCGACCAGCAGGCGCAGACCGTTCTGCACGCGCGGGTCTTCCCACCACTTCGGGCCTTCCTCGCCCGCCACCGCTTCGCGCACGAACGGGGCATTCATCACCGACACCGTGTCGCCGCGTGCCGCGTCGAAACCCACTGCCTGCTTGACCAGGCCTTCGATACGGGTGAGCTCGGCAGCGGTGAGCGGCTGTTCGACCATCTTGCCCTTGGCGCCCGGGCGCGGGACGTTGTCCAGCAGCACCGCCACCGAGACGCGCTTGATGCGACCGGCCGGCTGGCGGGTGTGTTGCAAGGTTCGGTCCAATTCGTAGTTCCGGGTGGCGCTCTTGGAACTTTCGGTCGGCGTGGCCGGTGCGGCGGCCTGACCATTGGCGGCGGCCGGGGTGCCCGGCGCGCCGGCCACGGCCGGTGCCGGCGGCTGGCCGGGGCTATTGCTGGTGGCGCCCGGAGGGCCCTGCGGGCCGGTGGCGCTGGTGCTGGTGTCGCTGACCTGCTCGCTGCGCAGCTTGGCCGGCTCGCCGTTGTAGAGCTCGCGGGCTTCTTCGACCACCGAGAAATCCATGTCCACGCTGGTTTCCGGATTGACCCGGCCCGGGCCGGTCATCGGCTCGAGCAGTTCGCGGATGCGCTGGTTGTAGGAGCTCTCCTGGCGGCGCACCTGTTCGAACTGGGCGGCGTGCTGCGCCGCGTCGCTGTTCGGGTCGGCGATGGAGAGCATGCGCCCGCTCTGGTCGACCACGGTGACGCGTTCGGGGGTCATGTCCGGAATGCTGGACGCCACCAGATTGACGATGGCATCGACCTGGTTGCGCTCCAGGCCCTGGCCGCCGCGCAGTTCCAGCACCACCGAGGCGCTGGCCACATCGCGCTGGCGGGTGAAGGCGCTGGGCTTGGGAATGGCCAGGTGCACACGCGCCTCGCGCACCGGGCGCAGGGTGCCGATGGTGCGCGAGAGTTCGGTTTCCAGCGCGTGCTGGTAGCGGGCGCTTTCCACGAACTGGCTGACGCCAAAGCCCGGGTCCTTTTCCATCAGCTCGAAGCCGCCGCCGGTTTCCTTGCCGGTCAGGCCGGAGCCGGCCAGCTTGAGGCGGGCGTCGTACAGACGGTCCTGCGGCACCGAAATGGCGCCGGTGCCCTGGTCGATCTTGTAGGGGATCTGCGCGGTGCGCAGCAGGTCGGCCGCTTCGGCATTGCCCTTTTCATCCAGGCCGGTGTACAGCGATTGATAGCCGGGCTTCTGCGACCAGAAGAACACTGCCAGACCGGCTGCGACCGCCAGGGCGATCATCGCCATCATGGTCAGCTTGCGGGTGATCTGCAGGCTGCGGACACGGTCGAACCATTGCCCCGCCTTTTCGGCGTTCTGGTTCATGTTTTCTTTGCTGATCGCGAGTGCCATGTGTCGTCAACCTTTACAGCGGCATGTTCATGACGTCCTGGTAAGCCTGGACGAGACGGTTGCGGACTTCCACGGTGGCGCGGAAGGCCACCTGGGACTGCTGGGAGGCGACCATGACCCGTGCCAGATCGGCATTGGGGTCGCCCATTTCGAATGCCTTGGACAGCGCGCCGGCTTTCTGCTGGGCCTCGTTGACGCCGCCGATGGCGCCGCGCAAGGTCTCGCTGAAGCTCGGTGCCTGGGTCGCCGGTGTTCCCTGTGCGCCGGCCAGCCCCTGGATCTGGTTGCCACGCGCCGCATCGCCCACCGCGCCCATCGAGCCTTGGCCCATCTGCGTCTGGTAGCTGCGGATCTGCGAGAGGATGGAGGTAACGGAGTCGCTCATGGGTGCGGTCAGCCAGGGAGGCAGTGACACCAATGCAAGCGGCGTGCCGAAATGGCGCCGGGATTCCGGCGCGCTGTATCAAAGCACCCAGACTGTCCTTCTCCCGCCTACGGGAGAAGGTGGCGCGCAGCGCCGGATGAGGGCACGACCGTCGGTGCCACGCGCTGCAGGCATGGCAACCCGCGGGCGAAGGACTGGCGCGCGCGCCCATCCGCCCTTCGGGCACCTTCCCCCGCAAGCGGGAGAAGGGAACAGAAGGCCGCCAATTGCAGTGCGACCGACAGATTGCAGTGCGACCGCCAGTTTGCAGTGCAATCGCCAGATCAAACGCACCCAGGCTGTCCTTCTCCCGCCTGCGGGAGAAGGTGGCGCGCAGCGCCGGATAAGGGCACGACCGTCGGTGCCACGCGCTGCAGGCATGGCAACCCGCGGGCGAAGGACTGGCGCGCGCCCCCATCCGCCCTTCGGGCACCTTCCCCCGCAAGCGGGAGAAGGGAGCCAGAAGGCCGCCAATTGCAGTGCGACCGCCAGTTTGCAGTGCCACCGTCAGATCAAAGCACCCAGACTGTCCTTCTCCCGCCTGCGGGAGAAGGTGGCGCGCAGCGCCGGATGAGGGCAACCCGGTGGGTGGTCAGCTGAAGCAGCGCATCCGCATCAGTCCGGCAACCACGCGGCTCGCCAGGTGTCCAGGTTGCTACCGCTCAACATCCAGTCGCGGCGCACTGCCTCGCGCAACGCTGCGCCTTGCGCGCGCGCTGCGCCCAGGTCGGCCAGGTGCTCGCGGATGGCGCCGATCCAGTCGCGGTAGCGGTTCTTCACCAGCGTCACCGGCAGGCTGCCCTGGTAACAACGTACATCGCTGGCGATCACTGGATAACCACAGGCGCCGTACTCCAACAGCCGCAGATTGCTCTTGCATTCGTTGAACAGGTTTTGCTCCACCGGCGCCAGCGCCAGATCCAGGTCCAGCGCCGCCAGCGCGGCCGGGTACTGGTCGATCGGCACGCCCGGCTGGAACTGGTGGATATGCTGGCGCAGCGCGAACGGGTACATCCCCAAGAACACCCATTCCACTTCGTCAGCCAGCTCCTTCACCACATCGGCAATCAGCTCCAGGTCGCCGGTATGGCTGGCGCCGCCAGCCCAGCCGATCCGCGGCTTGCCACCCTGGCGTTCGGCCTGCACGGGCAGCTGTTCCCACCAATGCGGCGGCAGGCGATTTTCGGCCACGCGAATATCGCTGTGCAGCCCTGCGAACGCCTCGGCCAGGGCAGGGGTGGAGACCACGAAGCGGTCCACCATGCCCAGCCCGCGCCGCAAGGTCTTGAGGATGTCCTTGGGCATATGCTCGCGGTGGGCGTTCTTCAGTGGCAGATTGGGCAGGTAGTCGTCCAGCTCGTAGACCTTGAAGGCGCGCGACAACGCCTTCATCCGCCGCATCGCCTCCAGCCGCGCTTCGCCGACCTGGCGTTGCAGGATCACCACGTCGGGATCCTGGCGCGCCAGCTCGCTGATCTCCAGATAGCCGTTGAACAACACCCCTTCGGCCATTCCGGCCTCGCGCAAGGCGCGCAGTGGCTGGATCACCCGGTAGTGGCCGCAGCCTTCGATGTCGGCCGGCAGCGCGATCACGCTCGGCAGCGGACGCCACGACTGCAACGGCCGCCAACTGGCGCGCGGGTCGGCCAGCTGGAAGCCGGCGCCGGGGTCCAGCGAGAAGCCCGGGTTGTAGGCCGGGTCGTTGGCCATCACCGGCAGCCACCGCGCATACATCGCTTCTTCGTCCAGCGCGGCGGCGGGCGCGTCCAGCGGGTCGATCAGTAGCTGCGCACGTGCCGCGTAGACATTGAGGTAGCCGGCCTGCTGCAGGCGCAGGCAAAGGTCGACATCGCTCCATTGCGCCAGCGCCGGCTCCTGCGCAAAGCCGCCGGCGTCCACAAACAGCTGGCGCGGCAGCATCAGGCATTCGCCACTCAACGCGCTGTAGTTTTGGTCCAGTTGCAGGCGCTGCAGATAGCCCGATTCGTCGAATGCCGCACCTTCGAACGCGCGCGCTGCAGGTGCCCCCAGGCCGAGCAGCATGCCGGCGTGATGCACGGTGCCATCGCCGCGCAGCAGCTTGCCCGAAACCGCGCCGACCTCCGGGCGCAGCGCGTGGTTGAGCAATTGCTCCAGCCAATCGGCCTTCATCACCGCCGCGCCTGCAGCCAGCCACAACACCATCTCCCCGCGTGCGTGCTCCACCGCGGCATTGCACACCGCCTCACGCGGTGGTTCGGCGGCAAAGCGCAGCACGCGAATCTGTTGCATACCCAGGGTCTCGATGCCACCCAGCCAGCCATGCAGATCCGGCTCGGTGGTGCCGCGATCCAGCAGCAACACCTCGTAATGCGGGTAGCTCGTATTGGCAAGAATGCTTTCCAGGCAGCGCTGTACCTGCGGCAGCCGGCCATCGACCAGCACCAGAATGCTCACCAGCGGTTGCTGCGCATGGCGGTAGTCCACCGCATGCCGGCCGGGACCGGCACTGTGCACCACGGCGTCCACGTAACCGCGTTCGGCAAGATGACGCGCAATCGCCTGGCGTTCGTCTTCGTCGTCGTGCTGCGGCCTGGCCGATGCCATCAACAGCGGTTCGGCGAGATGACGGATGCAGGCCAACCCGTAACGCTCGATCAGGCCGAGCTGGTAATCCAGTTCGAATGCCGCGCTGGGCCCGGTGGGGAAGCCGCCATCGGCCAACAGCGTGCGGTGACGGAACGCCCAGTGCCGCGAAAGGGTCGCCGGTGCGCTCAACAGCATGTCCAGATACAGCGCCGGCCGCAGCGCCAGCCCCAACTGGTCGTTGTCCAGCGCCATCACTTCATCGGCATAGACGGCCTGGCAGTGGTCGGGTAACGCCAGCATTTCCAGCGCCAGCATCATCAGGCCGCTGGTAGTGAACAGGCTGCCGGCCTCGACCAGCAGCACCCAATCGACGGCGTCCTGTGCGGCGATCACCCGGTTGAGCGTTGTTGCCAGGCCGTGCGCGTCGATCAGCACGCCACGTTCGCCGTGCGCGGCAACCTGCTGCGGCGTGCTGCTGATGACCCAGGTCTGATGCTGTTGATAGCACGCGACCGCGTCCAGGCTGTCGCGTGTTGCAGCGACAGCTGCGGTATCGCCATGGCGGTCGATCAGCAGCACCGCGATGCGTGGCCCGCCCGCATGCGCCTGCAGGCGCGCCTGGATCAATGCGCGTTGCACCGTGCTCGGATGGCGCACGCCCAGCCAGGTCGCCGGCGACACGCGCTCGGCCATGCCGGCGCTTTGCATCAACGCATTGACCAGATCCACCGACTTGAACACCCGCGCCTTGTGCGGGCTGAGCGGCGCCACGCGCACCTGCCGGTTGTCGCCGTGCTCGCGCCGCCAACCGAGCTGGCGGATGCCTTGGCGCAAGTCCTCATGGCCCTGATCGCCGACCCCGACCTGATCGCGGCCGGCCTGGCTGAACTGCGCGCTGGAGACACGGAAGTGCGTGAGTGGGCTGGCCAGAAACGCCAGGTTGCCGTGGCGTAGCAGCTTGACGTAGATCGCCAGATCGCCGACCCAGTGGATCGGCTTGCCGTTCAACATCATCAGCGTGTCGCCCAATGCCACCAGGTCGGCGCGCCGGCACAGCACGCAGCTGGGCTCGCCGATGAAGTTGATGGCGTGGTCGGACAGGAACGACACCAGCTCCGGCCCATCGATCAGCACATCCTCGGCAAACGGGAAGCTGGTGGCCAGGATGTCCGGCAATGGCACGCCATCGTCGTCGATGCGCCGACGCCGCGAGCTAGCCATCGCCGTGCCCGGATTACGTTCGATCGCTTCCACCAACTGCGCAATGCAATCGGGCTCCAGTACATCGTCGTCGTGCAGAAACTTGACGTACTCGCCCTGCGCCAGCCCGATGCCCTTCAGCGTGCTGCCCAGCTCGCCCAGCCGCGTCGGGTTGCGGTGGTAGCGGATCGGGGAGGGGGCGTCGGCCAGCCTGGACGCCAACAGCGCTTCGATGGCGCCATCGCCGTTGTCGTCGCAGATCACCAGCTCCAGCGCCGGGTAGGTCTGCGCCAGCACGCTGTCCAGCGCCTGCCCAAAGAAGCGCGGCTTGTAGGTCGGCATGACGATGCTGACCAAGGTGGCGGAAGTCATGCAGGGCGGACCGTGTTCGAGGGTTGGGGAACTGGGATTCATAGCATTGTCGGGGCTGCGGCAACCAAACGTATACAGGCATCGTCGCGAGCGCGAGCTTCCACTTGGAACATGCCTATTTCGGTTGTCTGGCGTGAGGGGCCGACTTCAGCCAAGCCTGAAATGCGCGGGTGCGCGAGTGGCCGCTCCGATGCCGACCTTCAAATGAGGGCTGGCTCTCAAAAATCGATCGATCCCAATGCTAATTTGACGAGGCCGCTAGCCGTTGCTGGAGTGTTCAAGGTCAAGACAATATCCGCCACTGGAAGGATTGTTGATTCAAAAGTTCCAGATTCACACCAATAATTTTCACGCAATCTTAAATTAATGTAGAAATTAATGTAGCTATGAACTAACTATTTAAGGAGTTTCATGTTATGTCGGATGCAATCTCGGGCGCCAGTATTTATGTGAAGCGCGGGACGCGCGCACAGTTTGATGCTGCTGCGACAGCCGGTGAACTCGCTGCAAGCGAGCCGTATTTCATCAGCGATGAAGGTCGGTTCGCGATGGGTACTAGCGCGAATAGCTACGTCACTTACGCAATTGCCTTGACTCAGGATTTGTCTTTGTACGTTTCCAGCACGGGTAGCGATTCCAATGATGGATTAAGCGCTGCGACGGCATTTCAGACCATCCAGCGTGCTGTCAATGTGGTGAGAGCACGCTATTCGCTATGTGGCTATACAGTATCTATTAATGTCGCAGACGGGACTTATGTAGAAAATGTTTCGATGGGCAACGTGACAGGTGGCGTCGTGCGGCTTGTAGGTAGCTCATCTGCTATTTGGCGCAACACCACGGGGTGGGTGCTCGTGGTGGATGCTGGCAGTACAGTTCAGATCTCTGGCTTCGCTTTTGGGGGAGGTTCCACAGCAAACGACATAGTGATTAGTTATAGGGCGTCGTGTACTTTCCAGGGTGGGCATGTGTTCGCGGCGATGACGGGTTCCCAAATAGTTGTCACAGGGAATGGCGTCTGCTACGTCGCAGGCAACTACAGTATCACGGGAGGTGGTGTTTGCCATTATGGGGTATTCGACGGCGGTCAACTCGTTCTCCGTAGCATCACCGTTACCTTGATAAGTACGCCTGCCTTCGCTAACGCTGGCCGCGTGGGTAGTATAAATGGTGGTGACGCAACATTTACGTTTTCCGGAGCAGCCACAGGTGCGCGGTATGGAATCAATGCAAATGGTGTGATCTGGGTGAATGGGAAGGGTCCGAGTGCTTTTCCAGGAAATGTGGCTGGATACGTGAATACTGGCGGGAGTTATTCTTGATAATGGATCTTATGAAAGCTACTAACTCCTGAGGGCCGGCATTGCTCCTTCAGCCCGGTGATTTGCGAAGCTGATCCGCTGCCAGCCTATTTTTCATACTTCCTTCTGGAAATCGATATAACCCTAATAGCCAGTGCTCGGCTGGTTGCTGGTAGCGAACGGAGAAGGGCGTTACCAGCAACTTGGACTCCAGCACCGCCTCAGTGGCGCCATTGGCATTGGCATCAAGATCACCAGCTGCAGTGCTGCATAGGCACGCTGTCCAGCGCCTGCGCGAAATGGCGCAGCTTGAAGGTCGGCATGACGAAGCTAACCAGGGCGTTCGAAGTCAGCGGTTATTGAGCGTCTTGAACAGTCAAAGGTGCATCCACGGCGCGCGGCGACAGGAGAGTGAAAAGAGGGGGGGAGGCTCCACATTGCGCCGATGGGTGGCGAACCTGGGCGTGCTCAGCCTAGCCGAAGATGCAACAAGCGCGCCGTTGGTGCAGAAGGCAGCTGACCCGGCGGCGGCACTCCGTTGCGCGCATTGCCATGGAGAATCTTGCAGCTATATGGAGTCCTTGCGATACACCACCTCGATCCAGTCAGTGCGCAAGCTCTTCGGGTTCTTAGACAGCTTGGCGATGTCCCATAGCGAAAATCCGGCCGCGTGCATTAAGTTGACGACTTCGACGAAGCTGGTCGTCCTGCCATAGAAGTCGTACAGTCCGATTTCGATCACTGCGCAGTCGGTGTGCCGCAGGAGCGCCGTCGCGCCCTCGAGCACTTGACGCTCGAACCCCTGCACATCGATCTTTAGGATATGCACATGGGAAATCCCCAGTTCGGCGCATGCGTTGTCGAGGGTGGTCTTGCTGACTGCAATCTGCTCATTCGACGCTTGGCGCGCATACCCAAGCGAGTCGGTGGAATCCGCGTTGATCGGCAGTAGTCCACCCAGGTGCGAGATGCCTTGCCGGTAGTATGGACTGATCTCTTCGTTCTCGCCTAGCGCCACGCACACGGCTTTGCTGCCAAATTGCGCGGCCACGTCTTCTAGCGCGGCAAAGTTCTGCGGATCCGGCTCGAACGAATACAGCTGGGAATTCGGATAGATCGATTTGAAATACCGGATCGACTCGCCGCGATGCGCGCCCACGTCCAGCACGACCGGTGCATCCGTTGCCAGTAATTGGTCGAAGAACCGGCGAGGCGAATACGTCTGTGCATGCTCTTCATTTCTGAGATCGGAAGTGCCACAGATGGGCGAATGCATGCCGGGCTGTGTGTGGGGCATTGTATCCTGGGTCATGGCGCGTTCTGCTCGCTGAGCTGCATCATGCGCAGCGCCGCTTCCACCCGCACGACATCAGCCGGGGTATCTACCGCGATCGATTGGTTGCTCATCTGCACCATACGCACCTCGAAGCCCAATTCCAGAAAACGCAGGATCTCGATGTCTTCGATCTCTTCCAGCGTGGTCTTGGACGTCACAGAAGCAAACGCTTGCAATGCCCGCTTCGGAAATGCATACGCGCAGACCTGCCGCCATGCGCGCCGGAATTCGCCTTGCTTGGTGATCGGGATCGCCGCGCGCGACATGTACAGTAGACGCCCGTCCGGACGCACGACCACCTTGGGGACGCTCGGATTACGGAACTCGTCGATGTTAGTCACCGGGCAGTAACCGTTGATCACATCATTCGGCGCCGCTAATGCAGCGTCGATCAGCAAGCGCACGTCTTGCGGATTGAATAGCGGGTCATCGCCTTGCACATTGATGTAGCTGTCCACATCGAGCTGCTGCGCGACCTCGGCGACACGATCGGTGCCGGTCAGACAGTCACTGGAGGTCATCAAGGTGCGGATGCCAGCCTTTGCGCAGGTACGTTGAATCACATCGCAATCGGTGGCGACCAGAATGTGCTCGGCCGGCGCCGCCTTGGCGCACTGTTGATAGGTGCGCACGATCATGGGCACGTCGCCCAGTTCGATCAACGGTTTTCCGGGCAGTCGCGAAGAGTCGCGCCGCGCGGGGATGATGATGGCGTAAGTCATACAAGCCTCCTGGCAACCGATGGCGTTGAGCAGCGAGGGCGGCTCAGCCGACTCTGCCTTGCCAAAAATCGGTGGAGTTAAGATTCAGCCGGCTGACTGCCTCGGCAGCCTCCAGCACTGCATCGCTGTCGGTAAATAGCCGCTTCCATAAGTCCATCGAGAAACCGTAGCTAGTGTCACGAGCCACATTGAATAAAGGGGTGAACTTCAACGACGACCAGCTCAGGTGAGGCTCTAGCGCGAGCAGTCTCGACTGCGCAAAACGATAGCTATCCACCAGGGTTTCTGACGGGAAGCCAAGCCGGCGCGCGTAGTTCTCCCACAAAAAGGATTCGAATGTGTATTGGCTTATTTCTTGAAAATGACGATTGGGTGTAAGTTCGTTCATTGGAGAGAATTCGGCGTCCGCATAATTTGCTGGTCGCGGATCCTCTGGGATCGACCACAATGCCAGCATGTCTTGCGTCCTACCAAGCATAGTTTTCTCGGTGAAATGGAACGGGATGTTTCGACACCCCCCTACCAAAGAAATTGCGATCTTTCCTTGATTACGTTTGCCTCTAAAATGGACATTGATTGCGTCGTGGGTTGAGCCGGTCAGCACGTTGTCGCTACGGCAACGCACCGCAAAGTCGATACCTTGCTCAGCCAGATGCTCCACGCCCAGGCGTGCGGAGCGCAGCACCGCATTGCGGTATTGCAGACCCAGGTTGTCCGGCTGAGGCACCAAGATCAGCTCATCCAGCCAGGGCCTGCAGCGGTCCAGAAGCGCACTTGGTTGGTGATCCCAGGTCACCATGCACTGATACGTCCAAGGAAAACGCAGGCGATTCCAGGCCAGCACCAAGGGCGTAAAGTCGAACGCGAGTCCTTGCACGAAGATTCCGGTATCCGCCTTAGTTAGTTGGCGCGACAGGTGCAGTTGGGGCAACAAGCGCGAGAAATCCTGCAATTCTTGCAGCAGTGCAATGCTGCTCTCGTCGCAATCGACGGCACGCACCGTGCGGAAGCGGCCATGTGCCTTTGCAATCTGGTTCATTACCTCCGCCGCGTGATTGGAGAAGATGACGATCAGCACATCATCGACCAATTCGTCCTCCAGCGCCGAAGGTGATCTGACCGAAAGGCCATGGACAGTCGTGCCCTGATTTTCAGGCCGTGGGCAGATGGTGTAATGCAAATTCAACTGCTGAGCAATCGCTGGATAGAAATCGCGAAAAAACTGTCCCGCACCCCAACCGATCAACTTAGTGTTGCGCGGATTCAGTCATGGATATTTGATGGTGGCTCGCTCGATCGAGCCGATTGCTAACGCCATAAAAGGGCTTCCTTGTGTGCTTGCTAAGAAGGCGTGACCATGCCATCGCTACCTACGCAATAAAATTGCGTGATTTTATTGCTGTGATCCATAAAGGATATTAATTATGTGTCTAGAAGTAATATAGAACCATCGCATCGGGGCATAACCGGTTGTGTTGCCGGAAGCCAATTTGATAATCCTTTTCTATTTCTTTAACGAATTTCGTTAGTGTTAACAGATCCTCCGGCTTATGATAGGCTGAGATCGCTATTTTGGGGCGGTTTTTCTCGATTGTTTCCCTTGCGCCGTGTAACGCCTTGAGCTCGGATCCTTCGATCTCTAATTTGATGAATGTCGCCGTCCTTTCCGTAGCCTCGTCAATAGTTGTGACCGGAACGGTTATCGCCACGTCTTCTTCGCGCGATTTTTCATATATATGGCCGATGATGTTGGATTCTACTAGGTGCGCAGACTGGGTTTGAACAAGGCCGGGAATTTCGAAATCTGGAACAATTTGCCCTGGGTTGAATTTCAATGTTGTGTTGCTGTCCCACAACCCTTTCTCGTGCAAAGTGATAGCTGGCGCCAACGGTTTCAGGTATTGATCCTGTATTAAATTGAGGCGCGAGCGGATTAAATTATTGTTGTGAATGGATGGTTCGAAAGAATGAATTCTTTTGAAATCCCCCTTGCATGCGCGCAAAAAGCCCTCGATGGTGTCGCCATTGAAGGCGCCACCATCAACATAAACTTCTTCGTCATTAAACTTGAAAAATTGGCGGTTGGTGGAGTATGAGTTGAGGTCGAAATTATCCGCTCCATGCCCGACAGCACATGCTTCAAGATAAAATGGATTTAGTGTCAGTCTATAAAGCAGAATGCACAGCCATGAAATTTGCGAATATTCATCATTAAGATCGTTGGCAAATTCAATTAGGTAATCAACATTGTTAAGGGTGGCATTGAAGAATTCGTAACCGTACCAGAAAAAGCGGCCGGTCTCCCCGCTATGGTCGACACCGCATTTCTCCAATAAATGCAAAAACTGCAACGGAAGTAGTGTTGGCAAGTTCCATTGATTGGCTGTCTTGGTGAAGTGCTGAAAAGCAGTTCCGCCTGGAGTCAGAATGCAAGATGTCACATCGGCCTGGCCTACGGCCAGCTCGACCCAAGTATCCGAGCTGATGACAGGGATTCCGAATATGTGCCTTTGACGCTAGCGCAGGAAGTCGTCAACAATGGCAATAACATTGGCTGATTTTGCCAGTACTCGAATCTCGGATCTGCACACCGATCCGCAAATAATAAAATTTTGTTTTTTAAGGAAATCCGATGGCGCCCGATCGAGCAAGGCGGGGAAGACTCCGTGTGGTTGCGCAAGCGCATCACGTAGTTCAAAGACATCCCTAATAAGCTGTTGTTTGGAAAGAAATGGGTACATAAATATTAGCTCAGTCTGGATGACGGGAAATCTAAGAGTCGATTAAATGGAGGCTGCGATATGCTTTTAGGGATAAGCGCAGGGAGTGAGCTTTTCATTTTTTAGTAAAGGATGCGCGCGCCGTCCGGCATCAGGGAGTCGTAGAAACATCGGTCAGGCAGTACATCGGGCAACACGGAGTGCAGCAGCCATTCACAGCGCCGACCGATGCGTGCTTGGCGAGGTGCCACACTGCCACTGCCTAGGGTGCTGCCCTGTCCGATTTGCGCCCCTTGCCCTAGTTGTACGCCGGCATGCAATGTCACACTGGAGCCTACGCGGACATCCGCCTCGACGATGATCTGGCGATCCAGCCAGCTACCTGCACCGATGCGGCTACGCGGTGCCAGATTGCAGCCTGGGCCGATGTATACATTGCCCATCAGTTCCACTCCATCAGCAATGATGGTCTGCGGCGAAATCAGATTAATCGTGCGATAGCCAGCCAATCTAACCTCGGCGAGCAGCTTATGCCGGGCATAGTTCACCGCGCGCTCGTCCAGCGCTACGAACACTTCGGTCTGTGCCGCAGGAAAACGGGCGAACAATTCCCCCAGATCGAAGGTGTAGCGATCCGCGGTCGGCAGTTCGAGCGTGGTGTGTGCCAGGCTACAGGCCTGCGCAGTAGCTTGGGCTTTTGCGAGCGCCGCGCCATGGCCTAACAACACCAGCGCTTTCAAGCAGTCTCTCCCAGCACGTTTTCCCGATACCAAAGATGCTGCTGCACAAGATGCGCTTCGTAGTCACCATGCATGAACGAACCGGAATAGGGCCCAATTCCCTGCTGTAGGCGTTCCAGTACCAGCGTGTCTTCGGCGATAACGGTTCGTTCGCCGCGAATCAGCGTACTCAGCAGCGCGGTAAAGTCGGTGCTCGCGCTCTTGCGACGGGCGGTCATCATCCACAGGTGGTAGTTGGTCACGCCTGGAGACACCGGTTCGTATTGCTGCAGCAAGAAGTACTCACCGCGGACGCTACAGAAGTTGACGTTCGGATAGATGAACCAGTTGTAATAGATATGATCAGCGCCATAGGTGTCGCACAGCGCGTTGAACCACGATACATAAGGTTGCAGGGGCGCTTTCGTCGGGTAGCTGAGCGTGCTCAGTGCTGGCGCCTGGCCATGTTGAATCAATTGCTTCACGATCGATGGCGCATCTGTGGCAGTGCCTGTCGATTTGACCTGTGTCGTCAGGGCAGGCAGGAAGGTCTTCGGATGCACGAATGGGACATGGTTGTAGTCCTTCACGTTCTCCATATTGAGCTTCCAGTTGTAGTGAACCCGGTGCCGGCTATGGATCACCTGCGTGTCCAGGTGCGAGGACGCTTCGCGCAACTGCTGCAGGAAAGGACCGGTGAACTGCGTCTCCAGCGGCAACGGTTGCTCAGCAAGGTTGACGAACAACAACCCGCCAACTTCCTCCAGCGCCAATTTGCGCAGGCAGATGCCCGCACGTTCGTGCTCATCGAAGCGATAGAGCTCGGCGTTGGGCATGGCACGCAGCTCGCCTTCCGGGCCAAACGACCAGGCGTGGTAGGGGCACACGAGCGGGCGCTGGCCGACATCGCTGATCTGGATCGCCGACAACCGGTGCGGACATTGGTTAACGAAGGCACGCACACCTGCGCTGGTTCGCTGCACCAGCACCGGGACACCGGCGATCGTGCGGGTGAAGAATTGGTTGCGCTCGCGCACCATCGTGCTGAAACCAACAAAGTTCCATAGCTGTCCGAACAGGCGCTCGCGTTCCAGCGCGAAGGTCTTTTCGCTGGTGTAGTGCCGCGCGTCCAGCGCGTGGCGCGTCATCGGCCGCACCGGCGCGGGCAGTCTGGCGTCCTCATGCTCATGAGCTGGAGACCGGTTTGTTGAAGATCGCGCGTGCCGGGTTGCCGACCACAGTCTGGCCCGGCGCGACATCGTGAAACACTACAGCTCCCATGCCCACTACCGATCGTTCGCCGATGGTGATGCCTCGTGCTATCAGGGCTCCGGAATTGATCACCGCTCCATGGCCGACGGTGACGTGGCCGGCGAGCACGCAGCGCGGCGCGATGTGTGCGTAATCGCTGACCACCACGTCGTGGCCCAGCAGCACTTCCTGGTCGATGAAGGCGTAGCTGCCGATGCGACAATCGACGCCACAGTTCACGTCATAGCCGAAATAAGTCGGCCCGTACACGGTGCGTGTGCCGAGGCTGCAGCGGGTGCGGATCGAGACGAACTCGGCTCCCGCTGCCACCAGTGGTGTGACCTGACGTTCGCGTGAAAGCGGGTCGCCGATCGCGGCAACGAACAATTGATCCGAACGCGGAGCGAACTCGGCCGGGTGACCCAGCCAGGGGTAGTACAGCGCGGCTGGCACAGTGTCTGGGCCACGCTCGTCCAAGAAGCCGGCAATGACCCAGTCGATGCCGTGGCTATGGTCCACCTGCAGTTGTGCCAACACTTGGCGTCCCAATCCGCCGGCTC
Organism: Xanthomonas phaseoli pv. dieffenbachiae; assembly: GCF_008639345.1. Taxonomy (NCBI): domain Bacteria; kingdom Pseudomonadati; phylum Pseudomonadota; class Gammaproteobacteria; order Lysobacterales; family Lysobacteraceae; genus Xanthomonas; species Xanthomonas phaseoli. Next base: position 2,146,020 of record NZ_CP041380.1, read on the forward strand.
CGAGGATGACGATCTGCTTCATGCGTGCTCCTCAGCTAATTGTCAGGCCGCCGTCCATCACCAGGCTCGTGCCGGTGATCCAGCGGCTGGCACCGGATAGCAGGAAGATGGCGGCATTGGCCACGTCGTCGGGTCGCCCGAAACCAAGCGGATAATTGCTGCGTTCGGTCTCAAGCGAGCCCACCACCTGGGCAGTGGCGTCTAGCAACGGGGTATCGACCAGCGCCGGCGACAGGCAGTTGACGCGGATGTGTCGCTTGACTACTTCCATCGCCAGGCAGCGGGCGTAAGCAATCAGCGCAGCCTTGGAAGCGGAATAGGCACCTACCCCTGCCACACCGATATGCGCGGCGATCGATGCGATGAACACGATGGCGCCATCGGCGGCGATCAGATTGCGTTTGAGCAGACCCTGGGTCAGCAGAATGGGCGCATCGACGTTGGTCGCCTGGACCTCGCGCAGGTGCGCCTCACCGACCATCCGTGCTGGACATAGCCGCGAGATGCCGGCGCTATGGACCACGCCATGCAGCGGCGCCGAAAGCGCGGCGACGAGCGAAGCGCGCTCGGTGGCCACCGTCAGGTCAGCACGCAGCGCCTGGTGGGGCCGCTCGCTGATGGCCCGCAGATCAGCCAGGGTGGCGTCCAGGCGTTGCGGATCGCGTCCACTGACGATCAACTCGCCGCCCATGCGTGCGCAGCCCAGGGCGATCGCCCGGCCCAGCCCTGAGCTGGCGCCGCTGACCAGGATGCGCTTATCGGCAAGGCTGAAAGGATTGAAGGATAGGGAGTCGTTCACGGGATCTCGTTTTCTGCAGCGGCGACCGGAGAGCTCAAGATTCGATCAAATCGGGGAAGACTGCACCTTCGATCTCCACCAGGCAGCTGCCCCACGAAAGGCCGATGCCGAAGCCGCACAGCAACACGCGCTTGGGTCCTGACTCGAGTTCCTTGTTGATCCGCGCAGTCATCGTGACCGGCAACGAGGCACCGCTGGTGTTGCCGAAGTCGCGCAGAGTGCTGGGCACCTTTTCCACCGGCAGGCCAAGCTTCTTGCGGATGGTCTCGTTGATCATGCGGTTGGCCTGGTGGAAGACGAAGTAATCCACCTCGTCCTTAGACGCGCCGGTGTAGTCAAGCAGCTTCTGTACCGCAGGCGGAATGCGTTGGGTAGAAAAGCTCAGCACTGCCACGCCATCCAGTTGCAGGTCCACGCCACGCTTCCACGCACCTTCCGGCTCCTCTCGATAGGGCACCAAGTGCTGGATGCCGACCGGCTCGCGATGCCCACCCACCGGCAGGATGATGGCTTTGTAGCCGCTGCCATCGCTGTTGAGGTCGAAATACATCGGCGGCGCGTCAGCACTGAATTCCAGCGCGGTGGCGGTGCCGGAGTCGGAGAAGATCGGGTCTTCCAGGTTGGCGCTGCGGTCGCCGACCAGCAGCAGGCCCTTCTTGACGCCGCCGGCGGCGATCATCGAACCGAGCAGGTTGATGCCGAACGGGTAGGCCGAGCAGCCCAGATTGACGTCGAATGCGACGGTGGCATGCGACAGCCCCAGCCGGTCCTGCAGGATGATGGCAGTGGCTGGGATCGGGTAATCCGGTGACTGGGTCACCACGATCAATGCATCGATCTCCTCGCGCTTCCATTGCAGCCGCTCCAGCAGCACTTCGGTCGCATCGAAGGCCAGGTCGGAAAAGCACTGCCACTCCGACGCCATGCGGCGTGTCTCGATGCCGATGTTGCGCACCAGACGCTCTCGTTCGGAGCGGATCTGCGGCCGGCAATCGGTGAGATTGGACACGACCCGCTTCGGCACGCAGGTCGCCATGCCGGCAAAGCGAACATTGTGCAGCGTGGAGGTCGGCATGGTGCTTAGGCCTCGGTCAGTTTGTAGAGATCGCCCACGGTGACGGCGGCAGACAGATCTTCGCCGGTGATGGTCTTGCTGTACTCCATGTCGAACATGACGATCACGCCCAGCGCGGCCAGCGAATCCCACTCCGGCAATTCCAACAGCACCGTGTCCATGGTGACCTCCACCGGTTCCTGAAAGTCGGTGGCGGAGAGGAAGTTCTCGATAAATGTTGCCTGGGTCATGCGAGCTCGCCTGGTTGCCTGTTGTAGAGATGTGAGGTTGAAATGCAGGTGCAGCGTGATACGGTCATGTCGCCCGTTGGCCAGCAATCAGATCGGCGATGGTATCCACCTGGTCGCTGCTCAAGCCAGGAAAGATCGGCAGGCACAGCACCTGCGCGGCGACTGAGCGCGCCACCGGCAACCATGCCGGCGCCGACGAGGGTAGGGCACGATACATCGGGAAGTCGCTGATCAACGGATAGAAGTAGCGCCGCACCAGGATGCCGTGCTCGCGCATCAATTGGTATAGCGCATCGCGCGACAGCGGGTAGTCGTCCTGCACCAGGATCGGAAAGTACGCGTAGTTGGGCGTGGAGTGATCGAGCCGTGCAACGCAGTGGATGCCGCGAATGTCGCTCAATCGTTGCCGGTACTGCGCATCGATGGTGCTGCGTTGCGCAATGGCCTCATCAATGTGCTTGAGCTGCAGCAGGCCGAATGCCGCGCTGATTTCGTTCATCTTGCCGTTGATGCCCGGTGCCACCACCGTGGTTTCGTCGACGAAGCCGAAGTTCTTCAGGTGCCCGATGCGCTGGTAGGTCCTTTCGTCGGGACAGACAATCGCGCCGCCTTCGAAGGTATTGAAGACCTTGGTCGCATGGAAGCTCAACACGCTCAGGTCGCCATGGCGCAGGATCGATCCGCCATCGTCGCGCACGCCGAACGCGTGCGCCGCGTCGTAGATCACCTTGAGGTTGTAGATGTCGGCGATGCGCGTGATCGCGCTGGTGTCGCAGGCAGTGCCATAGCAGTGCACCGGCATGATCGCGGTGGTTTGCGGGGTGATGGCCGCTTCGATCTTCGAAGGGTCCATGTTGAGCGTCACCGGGTCGATGTCCACGAACACCGGGGTGATGCTTTTCCATAACAGCGAATGCGCAGTGGCAACGAACGAATAGGGTGTGGTGATCACTTCACCGGTGATGCGCAGCGCCTGCAGCGCGGTGATCAGCGCGGTGGTGCCGTTGGTCAGCAATGCCAGGTGCGGTACGCCCAGGTAATCGCAGAGCGCGCGTTCGAGGGCATGGTGCATCTCGCCGCCGTTGCTGACGATGCGACTGGTCCAGATCCGCTCTAGATAAGGCAGGAACTCTTCCAGCGGCGGCAGCAGCGGACTGGTGACGGGGATGGGCATCAATGCCTCGCTGGTGCGGGTGGATGTCGGGATTCCGTCGCAGCCGGCAGCTGCGAACGGAGTGATCCTGCTGAAGCAAGCGCTATGCCAGCGAGCGGAACCTGGGCGTGTGTTGGCTCAGTTGGCCAGCTCGGTCTGCTCGCGATCGATGCCGTACTTGCGCAGCTTCTCCACCAACGTGGTGCGGCGCAGGCCCAGCAGCTGAGCGGCATGCGCCACCACGCCCTGCGTACGTTCCAATGCTTCGTTGATCAACGCCAACTCGATGTTGGCCATATGCCCACGCAGATCGATGCCGTCGTCCGGCAGGCTGGACGTGGCGGACGGTTCGGCATCGGCAGTCTTTGGTTGCAGCGTCACCACATTGCTCGGCAGTGCGCTGACCTCGACCGGTGCGGTCACCAACTCCGGCTCCGGCGGCAGCTCGACCGGAATGGCTGAAGCGAAATCGCCGCGATAACGCGCCGGCAGATCCTGCACCCGCACCAGCCCGCCGGGATGCAGCACCGCCAGGCGCTCGACCAGGTTGGTCAGCTCGCGCACATTGCCCGGCCAATCGTAGCCGCGCAGCGCCTGCAGGGCCTCGTCGGCAAAGCGCACTTCGCCGCGACCGGTGCGTGCCAGCTGGCCTGCAATGGTCTGCACCAGCATGGCCAGATCGTCCACACGCTCGCGCAGTGCCGGCATTTCGATCGGAAACACATTGAGGCGATAGAACAGGTCCTCGCGGAACTGGCCATCGCTGATGCGCGATTCCAGATTGCGGTGGGTCGCGGCGATCACGCGCACGTTGCAGCGGATGGTCTGCCCGCCGCCAACGCGCTCGAAGCTGCGCTCCTGCAGCACGCGCAGCAGCTTGACCTGCATCGGCAGACTCATGTCGCCGATTTCGTCCAGCAGCAGCGTGCCGCCCTCGGCCATCTCGAAGCGACCCTTGCGGGTGGTCAGCGCACCGGTGAAGGCGCCTTTTTCGTGGCCGAACAGTTCGCTTTCCAGCAGATCCGGCGGGATCGCGCCGCAGTTGATCGCCACGAACGGCCCGTCGCGCCGCGGCGAGTGCTGGTGGATGGCGCGCGCCACCACTTCCTTGCCGGTCCCGGATTCGCCCAGGACCAGCACTGTGGTATCGAATGCAGCCACTTGGTCGATCAGCCGGCGCAGGCGGGTCACCGCCTCGCTGTTGCCGGTCGGGCCGGAGTCTTGCTGCACGCCGGCCTGATGCTCTGCGTCGAGCCGTTTGAGGCTTGCGCGGCGCAACAAGGCTTCCAGCTGCGCATGACGCAGGGGAGTGTCCAAGGCCCACACATTGGCTTCGTGCAGGCCGTGGGTCTGCGCAAACGCGCTCGGGCTGCCCTCCATCAGCAGCACCGGTGGCGGCAGCTTGGCATCGGCCAGCCAGTCGAAGAATTTGTCGGCCTGTGCCGCGTCCTGCGCCGAGCCCACCATCACCGCCATCCACTCATCGTGGCGGTGACGGCCAGGATTGATGTCGGCGCCGTCGGTGACCCAGCGGGGATTGAAGTCCATGAACTCGAGCAGCGACACCGTGCGCTCGGCGCGTACGGCGTCACTGTCGATCAACAGAATGCGGGACTCACTCATTCCTGGCTCCTTCCGTCAGGCCCTCCAGGATTGGCATGACTTCCTGGATATAGGACAGCTTGCTGACAAAATTGTCAGCACCCGCGCGAAGAGCGTGTTCACGATGCTCGGCATCATCGAAGTGGCTCGCGATGACAATATACGGCGGATCGTCCTGCGTCTTGATCAGACGCGTGGCCTGCAGCCCGCCCATCTCCGGCATGGCCAGGTCCATCAGCACGACATTGGGGCGCAGCGACTCAGAGCGCTCGATCGCTTCCAGCCCATTGGCGGCGCTGCCCACGATATCGAGCCACTCGACCTTGCGAAAATGACGCATCGCAGCGTTGATGAAGCCCTCGTGGTCGTCGACCAGCAGCACGGTGAGTTTGCTCATAGTAGTCCTTATCCTGCCCGGGCAAGCAGCGGTTTAGTGGTGCGGCGGCGCTCGCGTGCCGGTGCGATATCAAGTTGTTCGCGGTACTTGGCCACGGTGCGGCGCGCAATGTTAACGCCTTGCCGCGACAGCAATCCGGCAATCGCCTCGTCGGCCAGCGGCCGGCCGGCCGGCTCGCTTTCGATCAAGCGGCGCACCATCGCCTTGACGGCCTGGCCGGAGACGCTGGCGCCTTCCAGCCGCACGGCGAAGAAGTGCTTGAGCTCGAAGGTGCCGCGCGGGGTCTGGATGTATTTGCCGGTGGTGATGCGCGAAATGGTCGATTCGTGCATGCCGATCTCGTCGGCGATTTCCTTCAGCGTCAGCGGTGCCATCGCTTCTTCGCCACGCGCCAGGAAGGCGGCCTGGCGTTCGACGATGGCGCGCGTGGCGCGCAGCAGAGTCTCATAGCGCATCGACAGGCCGCGGGTCAGCCAGCGCGCTTCCTGCAGCATGTCGCGCAGCGGCTGCGCGGCCTCGCCGGCGTCGGCCAGTGCGCGTTCGTGCACCGGGTTGATGCTGACGCGATGGGTGGTGGCCGGGTTGAGTGCGACGCGCCAGCTGTCGTCGGCATGCCAGGCGAGCACATCCGGGATCACGCTGGCATTGCTTTCCTGCAGCAGGTCGTCGCCCGGGCGCGGTTGCAGCGACAGGATCAGCCGCACCGCTTCACGGACATCGTCCACTTCGGCATCGTGCGCGCGCGCCAGCAGCGTGTAGTCGTGCGCGGCCAGCAGCTCCAGATCGCCGTCGAGGATGCGCGCAGCCAGGTGGCGTGCCGGCACGCGGCCGGGCAGGGCGCTCAACTGGGCCTGCAGGCACTCGCGCAGATCGCAGGCGGCCAGACCGGCCGGGTCGCCGTGCAGCAACCGCTGCCGGATCGCTTCGACCGCCTGCACGGTCATGCCCAGACGGGTGGCGCCCAGCTGTTGCAGCGTCGACAGCGCTTCGGTCAGATAACCGGCGTCGTCGGTCTGTTCCAGCCAGAACGCAGCGGCCCCCAATGCCGCCTCGTCCAGGTCCAGCGCCAGCTCGCGCAGGATGCGCACATGCGGGTCGGTCGACTCGCCGGCGGCCACGCGCTGCATGCGATCGTCGTCGCCGTCGTTCCAACTGCCGCCCTGCACGTCCCACATCGTGCTTTCCGGTAGCTCGTCGAACGCGGCGATATCGCTGGCGCCATCGTTGTTGGTGGCGGCCTCGTCCCCGTTATCGGCCAGCTCTTCCAACTCCAGCAACGGATTGGTTTCCAGGGCACGACGGACTTCCAGTTCCAATTGCATGCCGTCCAGTTGCAACAGACGGATCGACTGCAGCAACTGCGGGGTGAGGTGCAGTTGCTGGCCAAGCTGGGCGGAAATGGTCGTCTTCATGGAAGCGCTTCCGATGGGCGCTGCACGCAGCAGCGATGGAATGCATCTTGCAGGACAACGCGACGGGTTTCTAATCAGGGAGTCAGGTGAGGCGACTCATGATTTTCCCGACAGTTTGTCGGGAGCCTCCTGACGTTGCAGGCAGGCTCAAGCGTGCCCGCCGGAATTCCGTCACTGTTTTAACCCTCGCTGGCCCACGCGTGCCCGGCTGGCGGGTCAGACCAACTCGTTGTGATGCTTGGCGGCCAGCAGCACCAGATCGTTGGCGCGACGGCAGCCGAGCGATTCCATCATGCGGGCGCGATGGGTTTCCACGGTCTTGACGCTGATGCCCAAATCGGCGGCGATTTCCTTGTTGCTCTGGCCGCGGCCGATTTCGCGCAGGATCTCGCGCTGACGCGGCGACAGCGCAGCAATGCCGACCGGCTTTTCGCGGCCCAGCATCGGCGCAATCATTTTGGACGAGATCTGCGGGCTCAGGAACACCTGGCCGGCGGCGGCAGCACGCAACGCCAATTCCAGCTCCAACGGCGCGGCATCCTTGACCACGAAGCCAACCGCGCCGCGATCGAGCGCATCGCGCACATGCACCGGGTCGTCGTGCATCGACATCATCACCACGTGCGTGCGCGGCGCGGCGCGCAGCACGTCGGTCATGGCATCCAGGCCGCTGCGACCGGGCAAGGACAGGTCCATCAGCACCAGGTCGGGTCGGTGCAGGGACGTCATGTCCAGGGCTTGTTGCGCATTGCTGGCTTCGCCCACGACATCGATGCCAGCGAAGGTTTGCAGCAGCCTGGACAGGCCGGCACGGACAAGGGTGTGATCGTCGACGATGATGACTCGCACGGCGCAGAAGAGACCTTTTTCAGTAAAGGGCACCTTAGCTGACCCGGCGCCCGGCGCCAACTATTGGATCAACGCTGGCGGCGGGCGTCGGCGATCTGACGGCGATGCAAGCGAAACAGGTGGCGTTCCAGGGCGTCCTGCAGGCCCGGGGCGAGCGGGGCAAAGCGCAGCCATAGCCAGACATCATGGCCATCGCTCGCGTTCGCCAGCACGGTGGCGGGAAGCTGTACAAGTTCAGGAAGCCAGTCGGACGGCTGTAGGCAAACGCTGCCGGCCGTGCCTGGCGGGTGGCTGGTTGCGCAACTCAGCCGGATCCCACGCACCGACCAGTGCACCAATCCCTGGCTCAGGCCGCTGTCGCCGTGGCGCACCAGGCGGCCGATCAGCGCCAGCATCAAATCCAGTTTGGCGTCCATGCGCTGCACCAGCAGCGGCAGTTCGCCGCGATCTTCGCTGGTTTCTTCGCTACGCAGGTCTTCGACCTGGCCGAGACTGCGCAACAGGGTTTCTGCGGCGCTGTGTGCGCCGGCATCGCTTCCGGCCCGGAAGCCGGCCGGCAACTGCAATTGGCAACTGAGCGTATCGGCAAACAGCTCGGCATCGGCCGATGGTGCGAGTGTGCCGATCGCGCTCATCAGATGCGTCCGACCCGCGCGTAGGCGCGGCTGGCCGACGATGAGGTGCGTTGTGCGCGGATCAGCTCCAGCAGCTTGCGCTGCCGCTCGCGCATCATCCGCATCAGGTCCTGGTGCATGCCCAGCAAGGCCTGCAGCGCGTCGCGGTCCTGCTGGATGTCCACCTGCTGCGCGTATTCGCGCAGGTGCAGGTCGTGGGTGTCCAGCATTTGCGGCATCGCCTCGAATTCCTCTTGCGCCATGGCCAGGCGAAGGTCGGCGATTTCTGCTTGAAGGCTTTGCACGCTATGCATGGCAGGACTCACGAAACGGCGGAAAGGCCGCGTTGTTCGAGGGGGATGGAGTTCCACGCCGAGTCGATTTCGCTGAGCAACCCCAGCGCTTCGGTCAACGCGGTCTCGTCGTTGTGCAGGTTGGCTGCGGTCAGCCGCTGCATCACGTAGTCGTACAGGGCCGAGAGATTACCAGCGATCTCGCCACCGGCTTCGTGATCGAGCGAGCCGTTCAAGTGACCGACGATCGCGCACGCCTCGCCAATGGCCTTGCCCTTGCGCGCCTGGTCGCCCTGCGCCAAGCAGGCCTGGGCCAGACGAATGCGCTGGCAAGCGCCGGCAAACAGCAACGAGACCAGCTTGTGCGGATCGGCTTCGGTCACGCTGGTGGACACGCCGACCTTGCGATATTGCTCGGCATACTGACGATTGGAACCGTACATGGATGACTCCTCAATGGGCTGACCTTCGCTGGTCCCGGAGCGCTGCGCTCCTGCGACGACGCTCCTGCCGGAAGGCAAGGCCGAAATCACGATAGGCCTTACTTGTATCGGCAATACCCTGACAGGACTTGAGGATCGTCATCACGGAAATCAGCTTGTCAGCAGGCTGCTGAGCGAGCTGGTGCTGCTCTGCAACCGGGTGATCATGGTTTCCATTGCGGTGAATTGCGCGGTGTAGCGGTCGCTGAGTTTTTCCATGCGCGCATCGAGATCGTCCAGCTCCGACTCATAGCCCTTGATGGTCTTGTTCAAGCTGTCCGAGCGCAGGGTCAGCGTGCCGTTGGTGACATTGACGTTGCTGTCGAGAATTTTGCTCAGCGTGCCGCTGAACTTGCTGTCCTTGCCGAACACCTCGGCCGCGGCGCCACCGTCCGAGGCGATCGCGGTGTCGAACTTGGCGCCGTCGAAACTCATCACGCCATCCTTGTCGATGGTCAGGCCCAGGGCCTTGAGTTCGTTGACGTTGCCGCTGACCTGGCCGCGCAGCTGCTGCTGCAGATTGCGCACCAGCGAATCGCCGGTCAGCGCCGAAGCGGTCTTGGTGGTGGCGTCGTAGCTGCTGCTCTTGGCCAGCAGCGTGTTGGCGGTGTTGTAGGCCGCGGCGAACGCGGTGAGGTTGCCCTTGAGGCCGCTGGTGTCGGCTGTCACGCCCAGATTGAACTTGGTGCCTTCAGCGGCCTTGGTCAGCGTAAGCACCACGCCGGGCACGATGTCGCTGACGGTGTTGGAGCTGGACGTGCGCTCGAAACCGTCCACGCGGACCAACGCGTCGGCGGCGGCGACGGTCTGGTTCAGCCCGCCGGTGACGCCGGGGCCGTAGGTCAGGCTGCTCAGGCTGGGGTCGCTGGCGCTGATGGTCAGTGCGCCCTTGGTGCCGGAATCGACCGCATTGAAGACCAGGTGCTGGCCATCGTTGGCGGTGACCACGCTGGCAGTCACGCCCTTGCCGCCGGCAGCCTTGTTGATGGCCGCGGCGATGTCGGTGAGCTTGTCGGTGCCGCTGATGTCCACGGTGACGCTCTGATCGCCATAGCCGATCGTCAGCGTGCCGCTGCCCACCGTGGCGTCGGCAGCGAACGCACCGGAGGCCAGTTTCTGCGAGGTCGCCAGCGAGACCACTTCCACCGAATAGTTGCCCGGCGCCGCCGAGCTGGTGGTGGTGGCGGTGAAGCCGGCATCGGTTGGCACCGTGGCCTTGTAGGCGTTTGTGTCGGCACTGCTGATCACCTTGTCCAGCGCAGACTTGAGCGTGGTCATGCTGCTCTTGATCTGGCTGATCGCCGACAACTGCGTGGTCGCGGCGGTGCCGGCCTTGTTGATGCGCGCCTGCTCGGGGTCTTTCTGCCGGGACACCAGGGTGGACACCACGGTGGGGATGTCCAATCCGGAGCCAGAAGTGCTGATCACCGATGCCATGTTGCATTCCTCGTCTGGGCGTCCGAAACACACGGACGCATGGGATTACGTGACGGGTATCGGCCGCATCCGCGAGGACTTTAGCGGCAGCGATGGGGTACGTGCACGATGGCTATCGATGCAAATTCCGTGCCTGCCGAATCGGCGGCGCGCGCCAACAATCCGTCCAAGGCTGGCGTAGCCGGGGCTGCGGCCACAAAAAAGCCCCTCCGAAGAGGGGCTTTGGGTTTGCTGCGGAGCGCTGCCGCGTTACGGCGGCAGCTAGCTGCCAGTTACTGCAGCAGGCTCAGCACGTTCTGCGGAACCGACTTGGCCTGGGCCAGCATCGCGGTACCGGCCTGCTGCAGGATCTGCGTGCGGGTCAGTTCGGCGGTTTCCTTGGCATAGTCGGTGTCGCGGATACGGCTACGCGAGGCCGACAGGTTTTCCGAGGTTGCGCTCAGGTTGGCGATGGTGGAGGTGAAGCGGTTCTGCACCGCACCCATGTCGGCGCGCGAGGAGTTGACCGCGGTCAGCGCCTTGTCGACGATTTCCAGGGCCTTCTGCGAGCCGGAGAACGTGGAGATATCCAGGCTGCTCAGGGTCGAAGCGGTGGAGCCGGAAGCGGCCGATGCGGTGGTGATGCCGGCGCCGACGGTGATGCCAGCGGCGCTGGAGGTGCCAGCCGACAGCGAGGTGAAGTCCTGGCCAGCCTTCAGCGATTCGATCTGCAGCGAACCGTCGCTCTTGATCGAGGCATACATGCCGGTCTGGTCGAGCTTGTCGTTGATTGCCGAGGCAACCTTCTTGTTGACATCGGCAGCGGTGTCGCCGGCAGCGATCTTGACGTCGGCGATGGTGACGCTCTTGGCCGAGCCGCTGGCGTCATTGAACGACAGGCTGATGCCACTGACCGAACCAGAAGCGGTGGCGGTGCCGGTGACGCCAGCGCCGGAGACGGCGGCAGCGAAGTTGGCCTTGCCCAGCGAATCGACGTTGGCGTCGACGATGCTGTTGATGCCGATGGTCTGGCCGGCGTCGGCGCCGACCTGGAACAGCGCGCCGGAGAACGAGCCGTCCAGCAGCTTGGTGCCGTTGAAGTTGGTCTGGTTGGCAACGCGGTCGATTTCCGCGGTCAGCTGCTTGACTTCCGAGTTCAGCGCGTCACGGTCGGTCGAGGAGTTGGTGGCGTTGGACGACTGCACCGACAGCTCGCGGATACGCTGCAGGTTGCTGCCGATTTCCACCATCGCGCCTTCGGCGGTCTGGGCCAGCGAGATGCCGTCGTTGGCGTTGCGCGAGGCAACGTCCAGGCCGCGGATCTGCGTGGTGAAACGCTCGGAGATCGCCAGACCTGCGGCGTCGTCCTTGGCGCTGTTGATGCGCAGACCAGACGACAGACGCTGGATGCTCGTCGACATGCTGGCGCTGCTGGTGTTGAGGTTCCGCTGAGCGTTCAGCGACATTACGTTGGTGTTGATTACCTGTGCCATTTTGATTTCTCCTAAGCGATTTTTCCGGCAAGGGGGACTTGCCTGGAGCCTCCGCAGGGGGGCCATCAAGTTGGCCGTTGCCGCTGCTGAGATGAATAACGGCGTTGCGTCGGGAACCTTTAGCGAAATTCAGTATTTTTTACTGTCTTTCTGCGTCGGGACGAAATACGTAAGCGTTGTGTATCAAGGGGTTTGGTTTATTCGGCAGCACCCCGTCAATCTTTAGCGTTGGTATAACTCTTCGAAAAATAAACTCCGTCCGCCTGCGCAAGTGCTCACGTGCAGGAGCGAAGAAACCCCGGTTTTCTGCGGCAAAATCAGCGGATGATGTTGAACAACGACGACGACTGCATCTGCTGAAAAATCGTTTGAGCGGCCTGCAATGAGGCCTTCTCGAGTTGGTACTGCCCAATCGCCGAGGCGTAGTCCAGGTCGCGGATCGACGACAGGCTGGTCTTGAGCGTGACTTCGTTGGATTCGAGCAACGCGTTGGCATTGTCGATGGCCGACAACTGCGCGCCACCGGAGGCGCGCGCATCGATCATCTTCGAGGACGCCTGGGTGATGTCGCGCATCGACGTCTGCAGCGTGTTGATCATCGCTGCCTTCTGCGGCGCGGTCAGCGTGTCGGAATTGAGCGCGCCGACCAGGTCGTCGATGGTGGAGAACACGTCCTTGGTGCCGGAGGCGCCAATCTGGAAACTGTCGCCCACCGCCGGGGCGCCGCTGATGCGCATGCGCACGCCGGCGGCGTTGATGTCTTCGCCCTCCTTGTAGGTGCCGGTGCCGACCACCGTATTGGTGCTGTCGCGCACTTCATAGGTGTCGGCGGCGGTGAACTGCACGCTGTAACTTCCACCGTTCCAGCTGCCGGTGCTGGCATCGCGGCTGAAATCCAGCAGCAAGCCGGTCCCGGTGTTGCCGGCATTGGCGTGCGCATCCACGGTGCCGTCGCCGGTGCGGATGCGCATGAAGATTTCGCTGCCGGGCAGGGTGTCGCTGACGAAGGTGTCCGGCGCCACTTCGACCTGCTTCTGGGTCTGGTCGCCGTTGTAGGTGACGCTGCCATTACTCTTGATGAAGGGCGCACTGCCATCGGCGGTGCCGCCGAACAGGTAGCGCCCGGTGCCGTCGGTACTGTTGGCCAGGCTCACCATGCTCTCGCGCAGCGCTGTCAGTTCCGAGGCGATCGCCTTACGGTCATCGGGGCTGAGCGAAGAATTGCTGGCCTGCACCGCCAATTCGGTGACGCGCGCCATTTTGTCGCCGGCTTGCGAGAGCGCGTTTTCCTGCAGCCCGAGCCGGTTCTGCACGTTGTTGGCGTTTTCGCCGAAGCGCGTGATCGCCGCCAGGGCGCGGTCCAGACCGACCGCCGTGCCTGCAGCCACCGGGTCGTCCTTGGCGGTGACCAGGCGCTGCCCACTGGAGAGCTGCGATTCGAACTGGTTCAGCCGCGATTGCTTGGCGCCCATCGAGGCGACCGACTGGCTGTACATCATGCTGGTGGAGATACGGTCGGTCATCAGCGTACGGCACCCAGGATGGCTTGGAAGATGGTGTCGGCGGTCGAGATCATCTGTGCAGCGGCCTGGTAGGCCTGCTGCAGTTTCAACATGTTGGCGGCTTCCTCATCGAGGTTGACGCCGGAAATCGAATCGCGGCTGGCCTGCGCCTGGTCGTTGATGACCTTCTGCGCATCGGCCGAATAGCTGGCCGCACGCGCGGCCGAACCCACCGAGGTGGTCAGGCCGGAGAGCGCGCCGTTGAGGGTGACCGTGCCACCGCTGAGCGCCTTGGCATCGTCGATGTTGGCCAGCAATTTGGCATTGCCGTTGTCGCTGGAGCCGGCGCCCATCGGGCCGACGCCGAAGGTGTCGCCGGCCTTGGGTGCGCCGTCCAGCGCGAAGCTCCAGCCGTTGGCGCTGATGGTCTGGCCGGCGGTGTAGGCGAACGGGCCGGCGCCATCGATGGTGTACTGGTTGGCGTCGATGAACTCGATCGAGGAGGGGGTCAGCAGCGCAGGGTTCTGCGCATTGGTGACCTTGACGTCGCTGATCTTGCCGGTGCCCAGGTTGGCGACCGTGGCAGTGGCCTTGACCGGGGTGGCGGCGGCAATCCGCGAAGGATCGGTAATGGCCACCGACAAGCTGCCAGCCAGCCCGGCGGTGGGCTGCAGCAGGAACTTGTCGCCGCTGGCTGGCGTGCCGCCCACCACCATGCTGACGCCATTGAGCACCAGCGGGTCGGCGGCGGTGCCGGTACCGGTCATCGGCACGGCAGAGCCGGTACTGGCGTTGATGGCCTTCCAGTTGGTGCCGTCGAAGCTGAGCGTGACGTTCTGGCCGTCGACGGCACTGACGTTGCTGAAACTGGCGCTCAGCGATGCGCTGCCGGTATTGCTCGGATTGGCGGCAACGGCGGGCGAACCGATATTGAAGAAGTTCCCGCCCATCGCGCCATACAAGTCCATCCCCTGGCTATGGCCGGCATTGAAGGTGCTGGCCATGCCCACGGCCAGGCGGCCGAGTTCGGCCTGGGTCGGCTCGAGCACGCTGCTGCGGAATTCCAGCAGACCGCCGATCTGCCCGCCCAGCGAACTTGCGCTGAGGCTGACGTTCTGGCCTTGGGTCTGCATCGCCACCTGCAGCTTGGTCGGCTCATACGGGTCGGCAGCGGTGACGAGTTTGGAAGAGGTGGTACCGACCACAAGCGGCTGGCCGCCGGCGGTGAAAACGTTCATGAAGCCGCCGTCCTGGATCACCGCAGTACCGCCGGTAAAACCGACCAGCTTGCTCACCAGCGCGTCGCGCTGGTCCAGCATGTCCGGCGCTGCCGCCTGGGCACTGCTGCCGATGGTGCCGTTGAGCTTGGCGATCTGTTGCGTCAAGCGGTTGACTTCGTCCACCGAGGAGGTCAGCCCGCTGTTGACTTCGTTGCTCAGGCTGTCCATCTGCCCGTTGAGCTGCTTGAAGCGCGTCGCCAGCGAATTGCCGCTGTCGAGCATGCTCTGGCGCTCGGCGGTGGAAGAGGCGTTGGACGACACTGCACTGGTGGAATCGAAGAAATTCGACCACAGCCCGGCCACGTTGGTGGCGGTATTGGAGTACAGCGCGTCGACGCGGTTGGACAGCGAGGACAGCTGCTGCAGGCGCGACAGTTCGCCGCCGCTGTCTAGCAGGCGCGAGATGGCCAGCTGATCGGCGACCCGGCCCACATCGGTGATCTTGGCGCCATTGCCCACGAACGCGTAGCCCATGTCGGTGGGCGTGCGCGTTGCAAATTCCACACGTTGGCGGCTATAGCCTTCGGTATTGATGTTGGCGACGTTATGGCTAACGGTCGACAACGCCCGTTGGAAGGCGATGAGCGCGCTGGTCCCGGTGGACATGATGGACATGAGCGTTTACCTCAGCGACGAATGGTGCCGAGCCCGGCCGGCTCGGCGGTACTGGCATAGCGGTTGGACAGATCGGCCGCCGCGTTGCCGATGGCGGCCACCGCACGGTCGATGGTCGGGCCGTTGGCGATCGCCGCGATCTTGGCCGCATAGCCCGGATCGGTGGCGTAGCCTGCTTGTTGCAAGCCGCGTGCAAAACCCTTGATATCGGTGCCGGCCTGCAGCGCGGTCTGGTAACGGCTGTTGTTCTTCAGCAGCCGCACGTAGTCGGCAAAGCTCTCCTCGGCCGAGCCATAGGCGCGGAAATCGGCGGTTTCGGTGGTTTTGACGCCGTTGACGTATTCGTGGGTGCCGGTGGTGACCTTGTCGCCGCTCCAGCCGGTGGCCTTGATGCCGAACAGGTTGTTGGAGTCGCCACCGTTGCCGATGCCGCGACGGCCCCAACCGGTTTCCAAGGCGGCCTGGGCCACCAGCGCGCGCGGGTCCACGCCCAGTTCGCGCGCGGCTTTTTGCGCATGCGTCCAGATCTTGGCGACAAAGCCTTCCGGGGTGCGCTCGCCCAGGCTGGCAGCGGCGCTGCTGGCGGCACTTGCATTGACCGCAGCATTGGCATCGGCGGCATCGCTGGCGGCCACATCGGCCCAGCGATCGTTGGCCGACGGCCAGCTCAGCGCTGAAGCATCGTCGCTGCCGGATTCGCCAGCGCCGGTACGTCCGGCGATCAGATCCAGCACCTGGCTCATGCCGATGCCGCTCAAGTTGCCTGCACCCAGGGCCGCCTTGGCCACGCTGCTGGTCGTGACGCCGGTGGCCGCGCCGTCGCGGGCGGGCAGCGGCAACGAGGCGTCGCGCTTGCCGGCAACCAGGGCGTACGCCTTGGCCGCTTCGGCGGTGTTCAACGAGGTATTCAGCGCCGGGCCGCCGGTGTCGCCGCTCAGCTGCTTGGAGATCATCGCCGACAGGCCCAGGCCCTTGCCGTCGGTCAACGCCTTGGCCATCTGCTGGTCGTACATCTCGCGGAACATCTGGTTTTGGCCCGGAAAAATCGGGTCGCCGCCGCTCGCATCGCGCATGCTCTTGACCAGCATCTGCGCGAACTGACCTTCGAGCTGACGGGAGACCTTGTCGATCTTTGCCGGATCGGCCTTGGTGCTCGGGTTGAGATCAATGGGCGAGGCTGCGATACGCATGTCAGATCACCTCTAGCTCCGCCGTGAGCGCACCGGCTTGCTTGAGCGCTTCCAGGATGGCCACCAGGTCGCCGGGGGCGGCGCCCACTTCGTTGACCGCACGTACGATCTGGTCGAGCGTGGTGCCGCCTTCGAACTTGAACATGCGGCTGCCTTCGGAGGTGGCCGTGATCGTCGACTGCTGGGTCACCGCGGTGCGGCCGCCACTGAAGGCGCCCGGCTGGCTGACGTTGGTGTTTTCGCTGATGGTCACGGTGAGCGAGCCATGCGCGATGGCGGCCGGCATTACCCGCACCAGCTGGCCGATGACCACGGTGCCGGTACGTGCATTGACCACCACCTTGGCCGGCGCATCGCCAGGGGAAAGTTCGACGTTTTCCAGTCGCGACAACAGGCCGATCCGCGCACCCGGGTCGGTCGGCGAGCGTACTGCCACGGTCACGCCGTCGACCGCACGTGCGGTGCCGGCGCCGAAGCTGCTGTCGATGGCCGCGACCATGCGCGAGACGGTGGTGAAATCGTTCTGGTGCAGGTTCAGGGTGATCTCGCCGGTGCCGGCGAACACGTCCGGCAACGCACGTTCGACGGTGGCGCCATTGGGAATGCGCCCGACGCTGGGTACATTGACCGAAACGCGCGAGCCGTCCTTGCCTTGCGCACCGAAGCCGCCGACCACCAGGTTGCCCTGGGCCATCGCATAGACCTGGCCATCGGCGCCTTTCAGCGGTGCCATCAGCAGCGAGCCGCCGCGCAACGACACGGCGTTGGCGATCGAGGAGACGGTGATGTCGATCGGCTGGCCGGGCTTGGCGAACGGCGGCAATTCGGCGTGGATGGCCACCGCCGCGACGTTTTTCAGCTGCGGGTTGACGTTCGCCGGAACATTGACGCCCAGTTCGCCAAGTAGGTTTTTCAGGCTCTGCACAGTGAAGGGCGCCTGGCTGGTGCGGTCGCCGCTGCCGTCCAGGCCAACCACCAGGCCGTAGCCGACCAGCGCGTTGCCGCGCACGCCGCCGACCTGGGCAAGATCCTTGATGCGCTCGGCGCTGGCCGGTGCGGCCAGCGCGCACAGCGCGACGGCGGCAGCCAGCAGACGGAAGGGCAGGGAAGACAGGTTCATGGTCGCAGGCTCAGTAGGGCGACAGACGGGAATTGAAGAAGCGGCTCAGCCAGCCCATCGCATTGGACTGTGCAATCGCACCGCGGCCGCCGTAGGCGATGCGGGCATCGGCCACCTTGCTGGAGGGCACGGTGTTGTCCGGGGCGATGTCGGCCGCGCGCACGATGCCTTGCACCTGCACCAATTCGTCGCCCTGGGTCAGGCGGAGCTGCTTCTGCCCCTGGATCACCAGGTTGCCGTTGGGCAGGCGTTGCATCACGGTGACGGTGACGCTGCCCTGCATGCGGTTGCTCTGCGCGGTATTGCCCTTGCCGGCAAAGCTGCGGTCGCCGCTGGTGCTGTTCTCAAGCACGTTCAAGCCACCGACGGTGAGCGGCGCGCCCAGCAGGGTTGGCGCGGCCATGGTGGTGGCGTCCTTCTTGCTGATGCTGGTGTTGGCGGTGGACGAAGCGGTGGTGCTTTCGACCAGGTTGACCGTCAGCAGATCGCCGACATCGCGGGCACGGCGATCGCCGTACAGATTCAGGCTGGGGCCGGCGGCGTAGATCGCACCGGCCGTCGGCTGCGCCACCGGTGCCACCACCGGCACGATCGGTGCCATTTCGGCGAACGGACGGACATCGCCGGCGGCCACGCAGCCACCCAGCAGCGCGCTGCAGGCGATGGCGAGGCACAGGCGGGAGAGAGAAGGCAGGCGTGACATGGCGTTGATTCCTGAGAGGGCGAGGAGCGGCGAGCCGATCAGACGTTGTTGTTCAAGTAACCGAGCATCGAGTCGGTGGTGGAGATCGCCTTGGCATTCATTTCGTAGGCGCGCTGCGTCTCGATCATGCTCACCAGCTCTTCCACCGTATTGACGTTGCTGCCTTCCAGCGCGCCCTGCACGGTGGTGCCAAGGCCATTGAGGCCAGGCGTGCCGTTTTGCGCGGGGCCCGAAGCGGTGGTTTCCACGAACAGGTTTTCACCCTTGGCCTGCAGGCCCGAGGGGTTGATGAAGTCGGTCAGCGTCAGTGCGCCGATTTCCTGCGCGGCGGCCTGGCCGGCCAGCGTCACGCTGATGGTGCCGTCGTTGCCGATGGTCAGCGACTGCGCGCCTTCCGGCACCTGGATGCCCGGCTGCAGCGGGTAGCCGCTGTTGGTGACCAGTTCGCCCTGCGCGTTGATCTGGAAGGTGCCGTCGCGGGTGTAGGCGGAGGTACCGTCGGGCATCTGCACTTCGAAGAAACCGCGGCCGTTGACCATCACGTCCAGCGCGCGGCCGGTCTGCTGCTGGCTGCCCTGGTCGAAACCCTTGAAGGTGGACACCACGCGCACGCCGGTCCCCAGTTGCAGGCCGGTCGGCAGCTGCGTCTGCGCGGAGGTCGAGCCGCCGGGCGCACGCACCTGTTGGTACAACAGGTCTTCGAACGCGGCACGATCGCGCTTGAAGCCGGTGGTATTGGTATTGGCCAGGTTGTTGGAAATGACCGACATGCGCGTCTGCTGCGCATCCAGTCCGGTTTTGGCGACCCACAAAGCCTGATTCATGACCCGATTCCTCGTTAGACCCGGGGATGTGTTCCGGGTACGGGTGGGTATATGCACGTGGCGTGCCAAAGCGGTGTCGGATTTCTGCCGGGTGTGCGCCGTATCACGCCGCCTGGGTGCGCGACGACCTACTCAGGGCAGGAGGGGCGGCGGCAGGCAAGTCGCCAAGCCGCCGGCGGTTGCGTTTGCGTGGCTGATCACCTCGTGGTCGGTTGCCGGTTAGTGCAGCTGATCACTTGGCGCGAACTCGTTTGATTGCAGGCGTTGCAGGCGTTGCAGGCTCGTTGGCCACGTGTCGGCGTCAGAATCCAGGGCAGAAGCTGAGTCGGTCGAGGGCGCGGTGCCCTCACCGCTCGCGGGACACGCCGTGAACCCGTCCATGGGGGCTCCTTGGCGGCATCCATGCCGCCAAGGGTCCCGCAATCGGTGAGGGCACCGCGCCAGACAGTTGGCTGGTGGTCAACCGGAAGCAAGTCATCGCATGCATCGGGCAGTTTGCTGCTCAGGATTGCTTGCTTGGGCATTGGACATGCGATAGGCGCGATGAAGGGATAAGCGAGTGGCGGTCAACCAGCACGTCGAGCACTGCTTTCGCAAAGACACCGACCATCTTCACTGGTCCTTGCCCGCTCACCCTCCCGGGACCTTACGCGGCATGGATGCCGCGTAAGAGCCTCCATGGACGGATTCACGGCGTGTCCCGGGAGGGTGAGCGGGCAAGGGCCCTCCAGCCAGGTCACGGACTAGCCGCTCTGCAGCCATGCCGCAGACCAGTCACTCTGTAATGAAGCCCCGGATTTTTCGGTATGCCCAATGCGGGCGCCAACCACGCCTTACGGTTGGCGGCGGCGTTAGCAAAAAATTGGCGAGTTGGCCGGCGGCCTGCGCCGCGTTTAGCCACTCACCCGCAGCAGCGAATTGGCCGATTGCGCGTTGTCGTCGCCATTCTTGATGATCTTGACCTGCATTTCGAACTGCCGTTGCAGCTGGATCATTTCCACCAGCGCGCCGGCTGCGTCCACGTTGCTGCCTTCCAGCATGCCGCTGTTGATGGTCTTGCCGGTGGCCACCGCAAATGCCTGTGCCGGGTCGGTGCTGGTGTTGCGCATCAGTCCGTCGGGGCGCCGCGTCAAACGGTCGGCGGGCGCATCCACCACCTTCATCTTGCCGACGATGGCCATGGTCTGCGGGCCTTCGCCCTGCGGAATGATCGAAATACTGCCGTCGCTGCCGATCTCCATCGCCTGGTGCGGCGGGATCGTCATCGGGTTGCCGCCTTCGTCCAGCACCGCATGTCCGTTGGCGGTGACCAGCTGGCCATTGGCGGTGAGCGCCAATTCGCCGTTGCGGGTGTAGGCCTCGCTGCCGTCGGGCGACTGCACCGCCAGCCAGCGGTCCTGCTGCAGCGACACGTCCAGCGGGTTGCCGGTCACCTTCTGATGGCCCTGGCTACGATCGAAGCCCTGGTCCACATGCAGCGCATCGATCCGCGACGGATAGCCCTTGCCCTGGATCTTGAACGCCTCGGTATTGGCCAACGCAGCCTTGAATCCCACCGTATCGACGTTGGCAAGATTGTGCGACACGGTGCTCTGCGCCTGCAGGGAGGCACGGGCACCGGTCATCGCGACGTAGAGGGCTTTATCCATGGGACACCGGGAATCGGGAATGGAGAATCGGGAATCGGGAATCGGGAATCGGGAATCGGGAATCGGGAATCGCAAAAGCGGGTCGCGGGAAGCTGGGAGAGTAGGGTGCAAGGCTGGCATCTAATACACGCGATGCCAGCTCTTACGATTCCCTACTCCCGATTCCCCATTCCCGGCTTTTAACGGATATTGATGATCGTCTGCGTGACCTGATCCTGGGTCGAGATCATCTGCGAGTTGGCCTGGAAGTTGCGCTGGGCCACGATCATGTTCACCAGCTGCTCGGTCAGGTCCACCGTGGAGGCTTCCAGCGAGCCGGATTCGATCTGGCCCAGGTCCGAGGTGTCCGGCGCGCCGGTGCGGGCGGCACCGGAGGTGTAGCTCTCGGCCCACATGTTGTTGCCCTGCGACTGCAGGCCCTGCGGATTGACGAAGCTGCTCAGCGCGACCTGGCCCAGCGGCTTGTCCGCGCCATTGGAATAGCGTGCGAACACCACGCCGCTGGTGTCGATGCTGATCTCGTTGAGCTTGCCGCTGGCGTAGCCGTCCTGGCGCGTATCGCGCAGGGCGAAGGCTTCGCCGTACTGGGTGGAGCCAGTGACGTTGAGCTGCATGTTCAGCACGCCCGCGCCGGTGCTCGGGGTGAACGGGTCCATCGCGATGATGCCGTTGGCCGGGGTGGTCAGCGCGCCGGTATCGGAGAACTGCAGGGTGGTCGGGGCACCGACCGCAGCGCCGTCCACGTAGTTGTAGACCTGCCACTCGTTGGGGTTGGCGGTCTTGACGAAGTAGGAGGTCTGCACATGGCTGACGCCCAGCGAGTCGTAGACATTGATGCCGCCGGTGGAGTGGCTATAGGTCTTGTCGTCGGCCGGGTTGAACGGGGTCACCGTCGGCGCGGTGGCATTGCCGGGCAGGGTGAAGGCCAGGTTGACCGTCGAGGTGGATTTGGGCGGGCTGTCGGTGGTCAGCAACTGCAGGTCCGACAGGCGGCCCACGTCGAACCCGTTGCCGCTGGGGTTGGGCGCAAATACCTGCAGGCGTGCGCCCTGCGGGTTGACCACATAGCCGTTGGCGTCGGTCTGGAAATTGCCGGCGCGGGTATACATCTTGGCGCCGTTGGAAGAGACGGTGAAGAAGCCTTCGCCGGAGACCGCCAGGTCCAGGCTGCGTCCGGTCGGGTCGATATTGCCCTGCGAGAACTGCTGCGCCACGTTGCTGACGCGCACGCCCGAACCGACCGCATTGCGCGACAGGCCATAGCTGGTGCTCTGGAACATGTCGGCAAACTCGGCGCGCGATTCTTTGAACCCGGTCGTGTTGACGTTGGCGATGTTGTTGGAGGTGACGTTCAGATCGGCATTGGCTGCGTTGATGCCGGACAACGAGGTATTGAAGCCCATGGATGAGTTCCTTTAGATATTGGTTGCCGGCTCAGCTGACGCGGAGCACGTTGGCGAGCGGGGAAGTGCCCAGCCCGGTCAGGTTGAGATACAAACCGTCCGAGCCGATCGTGACGCTGTCCACCGGTGCCTGGACATAGGTAGACAACTTGCTTTTGGAGCCGGCGGTGTCGGTCTGGGTGGCCGTCACCCCGTATTTGCCGGCCGCCATGCGATTGCCGTTGGCGTCGGTGCCATCCCAGTCAAACGACACCTCACCGGCGGCGCTGGCCGGCACGCTGATCTGCTTGACGAAGGTGCCGTTGGCATCGGTGATTTCGAAATTGACGAAACCGGCCGAGGTCGCGGCGACCACGCCCTTGGCCGAGCCGGTGGCATCGATCGCCACCTGCGCCGAGGGCACCAGCACATTGTGGCCAACCAGTGCCGCGCCCTTGAGTACCTGGTCGCTGTTCATCGAATCGGAAAAGTTGCTGACCTTGGTATTGAGGTCGCCAATGCCCTGCACGGTGGAAAACTGCGCCAATTGCCCAAGAAACGCGCTGTTTTCCATCGGCTTGAGCGGGTCTTGATGCTGCAGCTGTTCGGTCATCAATTTGAGGAAGTCGGCCTGGCCGAGCGCTTCTTCCTTCTTGGCGACGGTGCTGCTGCTGGTCAGGCCTAGACTTTTGTAGAGATCGCTGCCGATCGTGCTCATGTGGAGTATTCCGTTGGTAAGGGTCAGCTAGGAAGGGTCAGCGACCCATGGTCAGGGTTGCGAGCGCCAGTTCCTTGGCGGTATTGAGCATTTCCACGCCTGCCTGGTAATTGCGCGAGGCGGAAATCATGTTGACCATCTGCGAAACCGGATCCACGTCGGGCGAGAACACATAGCCGTCGGCGTCAGCCAGCGGGTGGCCGGGTTCGTAGCGGCGGATCGGCGGCGCATTGGTGGTGGTGATCTCCTTGACGTTCACCGAGGTTAGGCTGGGGTCCTGGCGGCTTTGCTGGGCCTGGAAGATCGGCTCGATCGGCTTGTAGGTCGCCTCGGCCGAACCGGCGACCGAATCGGCATTGGCCAGGTTGGACGCGATGGTGCTCAGCCGCACCGACTGCGCGTGCAGGGCCGAGCCGGCCACATCGAAGATGGGAAGATTGCTCATGACTTATTGGCCCGTGATCGCGGTGAGCATCGAGCGCACCTTGGATTCGAGGAAGCTCAGCGACGCGCGGTATTCCAGCGCGGCGCGGCCGTAGGCGGCGCGTTCGGCGTCGGGATCGACGGTATTGCCGTCAAGGCTGGGCTGATCGGCTTCGCGGGTGAACTGGAAGGGGTTGAGCCCGGCACCGCCGCCGACTTCGTAATGCTTGGCGTCGGTGGTCTGCAGCAGACCGCCGTCCTGCTCGCCCTGCGCCGACTTCAGCGCCGCCTCGAAGTTCAGGTCCTTGGCCTTGTACCCAGGCGTGTCCACATTGCTCAGGTTGCTGGCAATGAGCTTCATGCGCTGCTCGCGCAGCGTCAACGCGTCGCCATGGACGCCGAGGAACGAAGAGAAGGGGCTGGACACGGTGCTCTCCCGCGAAGTGTTGCCAGGGAGGAAGCAATGTTTGTGCCAAATCGAAGTGGGGAGGAACCGCGCCGGGAGAGCACCCGGAGCAACGGAAAACGGGCTTGCCGGGCAGAGATCGCGACATAGTCGCCCGCTGGCAGCTGCAGGTATTAGCTATGCAATGTGCAGGCCGGCCAGCCTGCCTGGCAGGAATCAGGACCTAGCGAGGGGAAGCTCACGCCGCTGCAATTCCACCACCGGGCGCCTTTGTGCGGGAACAGGCGCGGGAGAGCGCCGCCTGCGTCTCAGCGACTGCACGGCCCAAAGGTGTGATCAGGCCGCTTCAGCGACCACTTTCAGGCGGGCCAGCACATAGTCGGCCAGTTCGTGGGCGCTGTACTTGGCCACGAAGGCGTTCGCGCCCACCTGCTCGACCATCGCGTTG
Organism: Xanthomonas phaseoli pv. dieffenbachiae; assembly: GCF_008639345.1. Lineage (NCBI taxonomy): Bacteria > Pseudomonadati > Pseudomonadota > Gammaproteobacteria > Lysobacterales > Lysobacteraceae > Xanthomonas > Xanthomonas phaseoli. The sequence continues at coordinate 2,170,095 of NZ_CP041380.1, forward strand.
TTGAACACGCCCGACAAAGAGGTGTGCAACAGCACGTACAGGCCTTGCAGGCCCGGGGTGCGCCGGATTTCCGTCGTCAGCGTATAGCCGTCCATTGCCGGCATTTCGATGTCGGAGATCACCATGGCGTAGCGGTCGGCCGGGTTTTCGCCCGAGGCGGCCACCTGCAGCAGATGGTCCAGCGCCTGGCGTCCGTCGGACAGCAGGGTGGCCGAAACGCCCAACTGGTCGAGCACGCTGCGGATCTGCTGGCGCGCCACCCGTGAATCGTCCACCACCAGTACCTGGAACTGGCGGTCGTAGGCCACCAGCTGCAGCGAGGGATCCAATTGCACGTCCTTGCTGACCTTGGCGATATCGGCCAGCACGCTCTCCACGTCGATGACCTGGATCAGCTCGCCCTGGAAGCGCGTCACCGCCGTCAAATAAGTGGCTTCGGCACCGAGTTCCGGCGGCGGGTGGATATCTTCCACCGCAATATTGACGATGCGCTCCACGCCACTGACCAAAAAGCCCTGGACCGAGCGGTTGAACTCGGCAACGACCAAGTAGCCGGGACCGTTGTCCGAATGCGAGTCGCGTTCCGGGTGGCCGATGGCCAGGCCCAGATCCAGCACCGGCACCGAACGCCCACGCACGTCGGCCACGCCGGCGAACTCGGTCGGCAAGCCAGGCACCTGGAACAATTCCGGCCGGCGCAGCACTTCCTGCACCTTGAAGACGTTGACGCCAAAAAGCTGGCGTCCGCCCAGCCGGAACAGCAGCAGGGCCAGTCGATTGTGGCCAGCCAGTCGCGTGCGCTGGTCGATGCGATTGAGCAGATCGTGGGTCATGGGGCAGATATCGACAGCGCCCTCGGGAAACTTGAGGGCTTTGTGGGTGGTTGGGGGCGCTGTCGGGAATGGGGAGTCGGGAATGGGGAATCGTAAAAGCGAGGGGTGGGCTTTCCGCAGCAAGCCCGAGGCGAAGGGCAGTGACTTTGCTTGCTGATAACTTTCACCTAGTAAATCGCACGGCGGCAACGAAGGCCGACCACCTCTCACGCCACCAACCGATTCCCCATTCCCGATTCCCGATTCCCGATTCGAAAACAGGCACGCCGCTTGCACTGCCTGTCCCGTCTTCCTCCGGATCTGGTCCCATGCGCCTGCTCCTGCTTGTCATCTTGTTGGCTGCCGCTCCGGCCTGGGCCCAGAGCTATCAGTCTGTCGATTCCATCCGTGCGGCGGCGCTGGCCACCGTCGGCCCGGACGCCGAGGCCGAGGCCACGCTCGATCCGGGCCTGCGCATGCCGGCTTGCCCGATCGCGCTGCAGGCGCAGCCCACCGGCACCAATACGGTGGAAGTGGCGTGCCCGCAGCCGGCCGGCTGGCGCCTGTTCGTGCCGTTGAAGGTGCGTCGCAACCAGGACGTGCTGGTCTTGCGCCGCGGCATCAGCGCTGGAGAAACCATCTCGCTGGCCGATATCAGTATCGAGAAGCGTGACGCCGCCCGCATCGTCGGCGCGGTGCTGGCCGATCCGGTGGCTGCGGTGGGCAAGACCGCCCGGCGCGTCCTGCCGGCCGGCTCACTGCTCTCTGCCAACGATCTGGTGACGCAGCGGTTGGTCCGGCGCGGCGACACCGTCCCGCTGGTCTCGCGCAATGGCGGGCTGGAGGTGCGCATGAGTGGTCGCGCCCTGTCGGACGCCGGCGAAAACGAGCGCGTGTCGGTGGAAAATTCGTCCTCGCGCCGGGTGGTGCAGGGCATCGTTGAAGCGAGCGGAACCGTTGTGGTCTCCAGGTAAAAAATTTCTATAAAGTTTTTTTTCTGGGTGCCGTTATCCCCTACGACCTGTAGAGGAGTTCCTGACATGACCCAGAAAATCGAAGGCAATCTACCGACCGCTGCCACCCTTCGCACCACGGCCACCAGCAGCAAGATCGCTTCGGCCGGCGAAGATCGCGCGTCCCCGGTTGCCGCAACCCCGCCGACCGACAGCGTCAAGTTGACCGGCGAAGCCACCAACCTGCAGAACCTGCAGCGCGAGCTTTCGCAGTCCTCGGCGATCGACACCGGTCGCGTCCAGGCGGTGAAGGATGCATTGCAGAACGGCAGCTATTCCATCAACCCGGACGCCATCGCCAGCCGCATGATGGATCTGAATCAGCAACTGGCGGGTTGATCCCCGACTGAAAGGATGAACGTGAACGAGTTCCTGCAACGTCTCAGCGATGCGCTGGCCGGCGAACGCCAGGCATTACTCGAGAACGACATCGATGGGCTGATGCGACATACGCAGGACAAGCTGTCGGCGCTGCAAGCGCTGGAAGCGGCGATGCCTGCAGGCGAAGAAAAGCGGCTGCGTGAGCTGGCCGAAGCCAATCGCGCCAATGGCGCGCTGCTGGCACGCCGGCGCCGTGAAGTGAACTGGGCGCTGCGTCACCTGGGCCGCACCGAAAGTGCGCCGTCCTACGATGCCAAGGGGCAATCGAGCGTGTTGCGCGGCGGGCGTTCGTTGGCAGTGGCCTGAGTTGCAGGCTGTCTTGCAGCGCACCGGGCTGCAGATGGCGCCGCAGGCCTGGGCGAGCAGGCAGGTGCCGTTCGTTCTGCGTCGCATCGCCGGGTAATGCACGACGACGATACGGAGCGTCAATGGTTCGGCGTATATTGAGGCATCCTCTACGCCGCCTGCTCCCGTGACCGCCAAGTTTTTTCTCAATCAAGCCTTATTGCCGTCCCCGGATATCCTGCGCGCCTTCGGCGACCAGATGATGGAGGGGCTGCTGCTGTTCCGCGCAGACGGAAAGCTGATTCTGGCCAATGCCATTGCACGCCAGAGCCTGTGCAAGGAAGACCCCACCGACGATCGCAACCTGGGCGAGCGCATCTCGCAGGTATTGCCATCGGACGCACTCAATCAAGCGCGCAGCAAGGGCAGCTGGACCGGCAGCCTGCCGGTCGCCGACCGGGTGGTCATCGCGCACCTGTATTACAACGAAGAGTGCGGGCCCGGGCATTTTCTGGCGCTGTTCCACAACATCGAAGGCCAGCAGGATTACGAGCGCGAGCTGCAACAGCGCCATGCCGAATTGCGCCAGGCCTATCTGCGCTTGAACGGGGCGCAGGACAAATTGCTGCAATCGGAAAAGATAGCCTCCATCGGCCAGCTGGCTGCAGGTGTGGCGCATGAAATCAACAATCCGATCGGTTATGTGCACTCCAATCTGGGCAGCCTGCAGGAATATCTGCGCAGCTTGTTCACCCTGATTGAAGCCTACGAGCGCGCGCTGCAGGCACCGGATCCCAAGGCGCTGATTCCGGAAATCGACGAGATCCGCAATCGCGCCGACATCGACTTCATCAGCCGCGATCTGCCGCAATTGATGGCCGAATCGCGCGAAGGCATCGAGCGGGTGACGCGCATCGTGCGCGACCTCAAGGACTTCTCGTACTCGGACCGATCCGAGTCGTGGAAGATGGTCGACCTGCATGCGGGCCTGGAATCCACCATCAACATCATCTGGAACGAGCTCAAGTACAAGGTCACACTGGAGCGCAACTACGCCGAGCTGCCGCTGGTGGAGTGCCTGCCATCCGAGCTCAACCAGGTCTACATGAACATGCTGCTCAACGCCGGCCAGGCCATCGTCGAGCGCGGCACGATCACCGTGACCACCGGTCGCGACGAAGCAGAAAACGTCTGGATCCAGTTCCAGGACAGCGGCGCCGGCATCGCCCCGGATCTGTTGCAGCGCATCTTCGACCCATTCTTCACCACCAAGCCGGTCGGCAGCGGCACCGGCTTGGGCCTGTCGATTTCCTACGGCATCATCAACAAGCACCACGGCCGCATCGACGTGGAAAGCACGCCGGGGCAGGGCGCCAGTTTCAGGATCACGCTACCGATCCGGCAGCCGCGGTAGCGCTGACGCGCTGGGAATGGGGAGTTGGGAATCGGGAATCGGTAAGGTAGCTTTTCGCTCGCTTGATCTGGCTGCGTGTCTGAGAAGCAACAACACGCGGAGGTCTGCTCTACCGATTCCCACTCCCGATTCCCTATTCCCGGCCGTTCCGCAACTCATCATGCGTGCGGAACGCCTGGCGAATATGTTCGCGCAGCTCGTCGTCGTTCCAGGGCTTGGTCAGGAATCGGTAGATCGCGCCGCGGTTGATCGCCTCGGTGACGGTGGCCAGGTCGGTGTAGCCGGACAGCACCAGGCGCACCGTGTCCGGGTAGAGCATCTTGACCCGGCCCAGGAATTCGGTGCCGCTCATGTCGCTCATGCGCTGGTCCGAAAGGATCACCTGCACATCGTTGGTGGCGAGCAGGTCGAAGGCGTCGCGCACGTTGCCGGTGGCCAGGATGCGGTAACCGTCGCGACGGAACAGGCGCACCAGCGAGCGCAGCACGTTTTCTTCGTCGTCCAGCAGCAAGAGCGTGCGGTCGGGGCGGCTTTCGGCGAACGATTCCGGGCGCAGATAGCGCCGGCGCAGTGCCATGCCGGCCGACTCGGCCGACATCGGCTCGCCGAACAGGTAGCCCTGGAAGATGTCGCAATCGTTGCGGCGCAAAAAGCCCAGCTGCGCCTGCGATTCCACGCCATTGGCAATCACCGTCATGCCGAGCTGGTGGCCCATGGCGATGATGGCGCGCGCAATCGCCGCCTCGCGGCTGCCGGCCGGTGCGCTCTTGATGAAGCTGCGGTCGATCTTGAGCCGGTCCACCGGGTAGCGCACCAGTGCGCTCAGGCTGGAATCGCCGGTGCCGAAGTTGTCCAGGCTCAGACTGATGCCTTCATTGCGCAGGTTGGCCATCGTCTCGTGGACGAAGTTGACGTTGTTGGTCAACGCGCTTTCGTTGATCTCCAGCGTGACGAACTGCGCCGGCACGCCGGCGGTCTGCAGCATCGCCATCACTTCGTTGAAGAAGCCCGGGCGCAGCAGCTGCAGCGTGGAAACATTCACTGCAATGCTGAAATCGTCGAAACCTTGGTCGCGCCACAGCCGCGCCTGGCGTACTGCGTTCTGCAATACCCATTCGCCGATCTGCACGATCACGCCCAGGCGCTCGGCGGTACGCATGAAGCGTTCCGGCACCAGCATGCCCAGGGTGGGCGATTGCCAGCGCAGCAGCGCTTCCATGCCGACGATGCGGCCATCGCGCGCGCTCACCAGCGGTTGATAGCGCAGGCGCAGCTCGCCATGCGGAATGGCATCGACGATCTGTCGCGCAATGATGCTTTCGCTATGCGCGTTGGTGGCCGAGTTGCGCGTGTACAGCCGCACCGTGTTGCCGCCTTCGCGCGCGGCCTGGTAGCTGGCTTCTTCGGCGTAATCCAGCAGCGTGGACAATGAGGTGGAATGTTCGGGACACAGGCTGATGCCGACCTTGCCGGTCATGAACAAGGTGTACGGCAGCACCGACAGCGGCAGTTCCAGTTGCTGACGGATCTCCTCGGCAAAATCTTCCGGCAGCGGAGTGTCGTCGCGACGCACTGCCACGATCACCATTTCGTCGCTGCCGTGGCGCCACAGCTTGCCGCGCGTGCCGAGAAATTCCTGCAGCCTGCGCGCCGCCAGCGTCAACGCCTGGTCGCCGACCTCGCCACTCATGTTCTCGTTGATCGAGGCGAAGTGATCGATATCGACATGGAAGATCATCAGCGGCGGGCCGCCGGAGGCGGCCGCGTCCACCAGGTGCAGCAACTCGGGATTGCCCGCGCCAAGCCGGGTGGGCTTGACGATTTCCAGTCCGGGCGGGATTACGGGGCTCCACATGACTCAACGTCCACCATCGTCGTGGACGGACTCGCCGACCGGGTGATAGGGCAGGCGCAACGTCACGCGCGTGCCTGCTCCGGGAGCCGATTCTATCGCGAGCGTGCCGCCGACGGTTTGCGCACGCTCACGCATCACGATCAGTCCCAGCCCACGCGGACCCTCCGGCTCGAAGCCATCGCCGTCATCGCTGACTTCCAGACGGAAACTATCGGCATCGATCGAATGCAGACGCAGGTGCACTTCGCCGGCGCAGGCGTGTCGCAATGCATTGGTCAGGCTTTCCTGCGCGATCCGGAAGCAGGCCTGTTCGATCTCGTTGCCCGGCCTTTCTTCAAGCGCCTGAATATCGAGCTCCAGGCGCACTTGCGAGGCACGAAACAGCATCGAGGCCTGCCAGCGCAGCGCTGCCTCCAGGCCCAGGGCATCGAGTTGTGGCGGACGCAACAGCATCGACAGGTTGCGCAGCTTGGTCACCGTGGTGTCGGCCAGCGACACGACTTCCAGCAAGTCCTCACGGCGCGCGTCCGCGTCCGGTTCATCCAGGGCCGCGTGCGCGGACAGCTTCATCGCAGTGATCGCTTGCCCGATGTCGTCATGCAGGTCGCGCGAGATGGCACGCCGCTCATCTTCCTGCAACGAAAACAGACGCTTGGCCATCGCCTGCAGTTCGGCATTGCTCTCGGCCAGGGCGTCGCGCATGCGCTCGGGTTCGCTCAGATCGCGCACCACCAGCAACTTGCAGCTGCGTCCGCCATAGCGGATGTCGCCGGCCGACAGACCTGCATAGAAGGTGCTGCCGTCGCGACGACGCATCGCGCGTGCGCTGGACACCGGCTCATTGCGGTCGCTGCCTGCGCGCAGGTATTCGCGCACCACCGGCAGGTCGGTGTCGCCCACCAGGGTCTGCAGCGGTTCTCCCAGGATGGTTTCGCCCTGAAAGCCGAACTGGGCCGAGCCGGCCGCGTTGGCGTACATCACATGCTCGTCGGCGAGAATCAGCACACCGTCGGGCAGCACGCGCACCAACTCGCGAAATTGCTCCTCGCGTTCGCGCAGCAGCCGGCGCGATTGCTCGCGTTCGCTCACATCCTGCAAGGTGCCGTGCACATGGCGCACGCCGCTGGGGCTGGTCACGCTTTCGGCGCGCAGATGCACCGTGCGCGGTTGCGAATCGCCGCCGGTCAGCGGCAGCAGCACATCGATCTGCACCTCGCCACCGGTACACATGTCTTCGATCATGCGTTCGATGCGCACCTGGGTCGCGCTGTCGGAGGCGGTCAGCAATTCTTCCAGCCGATGCTCACGACGGTGCATCGGCACGCTGCGCCCCAGCAGGCGGTAGACCGCCGGCGAATAGCGTCCCAGGCCGGTCGTGCGATCCAGTTGCCAGGAGCCCAGCCGCGCGATGCTCTGCGCCTCCTCCAGACGCTCGAGCGCCTCGTCGCGCAGATCTTGCGCCCGGCGCTCCTCGCTGCGGTCTACGGTGACGACCAGGCGGGCAGGGCCGCTGGCCAGGTGCAGCTGGTTGCTGCGCACCTCGACATGTCGCGGGCCGCTGCGCGTCATCAGGTCTTCGTTCAACACGCACGTTGCATCTCCCTTGCCACGGATCTGCGCAATGATTTCTTCCAGCCGCTCGCCATCGGCATTGGGCCAGATCGCCTGCAGCGTCTGTTGCAGGAACTCGTCGCGCTCCCAGCCGAAGAATTCCAGCGCCGCCGGATTGGCGTCGAGGATGCGCATGGTGGCCAGGTCGTAAATGAAGGCCGGGCTGGGCAGAGCCAGGAACTTGGCCTGCAGCAACGCCTCGGACTGCGCCAGCTTGGCGTACTCGTCCACGATCAAGCCGGTGAAGCGGCGCAGCACCAGGTGGATGACGATGCTGGAGAGCACCAGAAAGCTCGCGTCCGACCAGCGCTCCGGCATGGCGGCGCCGGCCAGGTTGAGCAGCCGGTTGCCCAGCAGCAGCCAGATCACGCCAACCAGCAGGTACAGGCCGGTCAGTGTCCACAGGCCTTGCTGCAGGCGCTCGGCGAGACGGAGGCAGGAGACGGGGGCAGACGAAAATGCGGGCGCGGCGACGGGCTGTTGCATGGATCCGCGGACGACCTTGAGTGCTGGCGATGCGGCCATCTTATCCGTAACTCGGGCCGGTACGGTCCAGCTCGCATCAGGCCGCTCAACTATTCGCCGGCACGGCCGTTATCCATTGCGACTCCGAAGGCCGGGGTCGATTCTTCGGAGTGTTCCAGAGTGGACTCAGGCGTCATTGCAAGCATGCTGCAGCACCCGCTGACCTCGGCGGTGGTGTTGTTGGATGCGCATGGCCAGCCTCTGGCGGCCAACCGCGTTGCGCAATCCCTCGGATTGCCGGCAACCCTTGGCGCATACGCCGATGTGTTGGAAAGCAGCCGTGCCCAACTGGCCGAGAGCGGGGGCATGGCGCCCTGCGTCTTGCCGGGCACCGGCGGCGGCCGGCTGGAAGGCTGGCTGCGTGCGGTCTGCGACGAGCACGGCCAGATCATGGCATTCACCCTGAGCATTCCCGAACCCAAGGGTGCCGATGGCACCAGTCGCTGGGAGATAGGCCTGGACAGCGCCGATCACGGTTTGTGGGATTGGGATATTCCGGCCGATGTGGTGTATCGCTCCGAGCGCTGGACACGCATGCTCGGGTATTCCGAGCAGCCGCTGCCGAACAATCTCACTGCCTTGTCCGGACTGATTCATCCGGAAGACCACGCGCATGTCAGCGCGGCGGTGCAGGCGCATCTGGAAGGCCGCACCGATACCTATGTGGCCGAATTTCGGCTACGCCAGCACGACGGCCAGTGGCGCTGGATCTTGGATCGCGGCCGCGTGGTCTCGCGCACTGCCGACGGACGTCCGTTGCGCATGGTCGGCACGCATACCGACGTGCACCATCACAAATTGCTCGAGCAGCAGCTGCGCGATCAGCAGGCACAGCTCGAAGAAGCCCAGCGCATCGCCAGCATGGGAAGCTGGAGCTGGGATTCGCATCACGATGCGCTGTGGGTGTCGCAGGATTTCCTGCAACAACTCGGCATGACCCAGGTTCGTCTGCAAGGCATCCGCGACATCCTGCGCCTGCTGACCGGGCCTTCGGTTGCGCAGCTACGCAGCGCCTGGCGCAAGATCAAGCACGAAGGCATGCCGGTGCATTTCGAACTGGAAATCAACGGCCTGCTCGGCGCCAACCCGCATCATCTGCGCGTGTGGGCACAGCCGGTGTTCGATGGCGACGGCAGCATGGTGCGCGTGCTCGGCCAGCTGCAGAACGTCACCGAACAACGCCAGACCGACGCGCTGATCCGTTGGCGCACCGAGCTGCTCAACCGCGTGTCCGCGTTGGGCAAGATCGGCGGCTGCGAGATCGAGGTCGACACCCGGCGCATGCAATGGACCGAGGAGTGCTATCGCATTCACGGCCTGCGCAAGGAAACCATCACCCTGGAGCAGGCGCTGTCGCTGTACACGCAGGATTCGCGCGACGCTTTCGAGGCGGCGCTGCTGCGTATCTCCGATGGCGGCCTGCCCGAGCAGCTGGAGCTGTGTTTCTATCGCAACTCCGGCCAGCGTGTCTGGGTGCAGGTGCTGATCGAGCTGGATCGTCGCGAGGGCTTGCCGCCGCGGTTTGTTGCCTTGTTCCGCGATATCACCCGCGAGCGCGAAGCCAACGAGCGCATCGAGCTGCTTGCCCACTACGACCGTCTGACCGGTTTGCCGAACCGCTTTTTGTTGCGCGAGCAGGCAGAAAACGCCATTCGCGAAGCGAACGAGCGCGGCCAGACATTGGCAATGCTGTTGATCGATCTGGATGGCTTCAAGAGCATCAACGATTCGTTTGGCCACGCCACCGGCGACAACCTGCTCAAGCTGGCCTCCTCGCGCCTGCATCAACATCTGCGTAATAGCGACCTGTTCGGCCGCTTCAGCGACGACGAATTCATCGTGCTGCTGCGCGATATGTCCGAGCCCGAAGATGCCGGCCACGTGGCGCGTAAATTGATTGCCGCGCTCGGCGAGCCGCTGCGCAAGGAGCATGTCACCCTCAAGCTCGGCGCCAGCATCGGCATCGCGCTGCAGGGCGAAGGGCTATCGGATTTCGACAGCCTGCTGCGCGCCGCCGATGCGGCGATGTATGCAGCCAAGGAATCTGGGCGCAATACGTACCATTACTACAGCCAGGACGTGCTGCTGCGGGCGCAGCGCCGCCTGGAGCTGGAGCATGCGCTGCAAGGCGCGCTCGAGCGCGAAGAATTCACGCTGGTCTACCAGCCGCTGGTCAACACCGTGGACGATGCATCGCCGGCCATCGAAGCGCTGATGCGCTGGAATCGCCCTGGCCACGGACCCTGCAGCCCGGTCGAATTCATCCCGATCGCCGAAGAATGCGGCGAGATCGTGCGTCTGGGCGAGTGGGTCATCGGCGAGGCGTGTCGTCAGGCCGTGGTTTGGGATCGAGCCGGGCTGCATTTCAGCCGCGTTGCGGTGAATGTGTCTGCGGTGCAATTGCGTGAACGCGGCTTTGCCGAGCGCGTGCTGGAAATCTGCCGCGACAACGGCTGGCCGCCTTCGCGCCTGGAGCTGGAGCTGACCGAATCTGCCTTGATTCGCGACTCCGATTCGCTGCGCCGCTGCTTCGAATTGTTCGAACAGAACGGCGTGCTGCTGGCGGTGGACGACTTCGGCACCGGGTTCTCGAACCTGCATTACCTCAATCGCTTCCCGGTGCAGCGCCTGAAGATCGACCGCAGCTTCGTGCAAGGCATGCTCGACGACGCCAATACGGCCGAAGTCACCCAGGCCATCGTCCATCTGGGCCACGCCCTCGGCATGCAGGTAGTCGCAGAAGGCGTGGAAACCGTGCAGGAAGACGCACTGCTGCGCCAGCAGGGCTGCGACGAAATCCAGGGCTATTTTTACTCACGCCCGCTCTCGCCGCGCGACATGGCGCAGTGGTTGCGCGAAGCCGACGCCGGCATGCGGTTGGGCGCGCGTCTGGTCATTGCCAACTGACCCAGTGTGCGGCATTGCGTGGGTTTGAGCCGCAGCAGCCGTCTTACGAGTAGCCGGTGTGTATTGCCCACTGGCTTGAAGACATCAGAGATGGCAGGCCGTCGCGGCGTTCGAACGCCGCTGATCACTTGTTAGGTCGGGCATGCCGCGCCTCGCCAGCCACAGGGCAACCTATGAGGGCGTCCACACAGACGTTGTGGCGGCATCAACGACGCTCAAGCTGACGTAAGCTGCAAGACCACCACAACGTCCCAGCGTCGAAGTTGGCGCGATGCCTCACTGCTCGCAGGACAAGCTGCGGGTCCATCGATTGAAGTTCGATGGCGACCTCCATGCCGGTCCAACGCTTCCGCACTCGGCGAGGACATCGCACCCGGGACTTGCCTGGTTGGCAAGTGAAGAGCAAAGATTGATGCACTCGCAGATCGCGCAGCGACCATCTCGATGGTCATTGCCCGCCCGCCATTGCAGGAACTCGAACGGAATGGATGCCCTGCAAGCTCTTCAGGCTGTAGTTGCATCTGTCCTGCGATGAGGCGCGCGCAAGGATCCCGCAGCCAGGCGACACATCAGCATCGCCGCAACTGACGGGTCGATTTCCACTGCTGAAATGACTTGGGTTGCTTAGGCGACAAGGACGTAGTTGGGTTTGCCCTTGTAGCGACCCAAGGCGCACGTTCGGTCACAAGAATGGCTGAGCAGACGGGCAGGGGAGAGCTCACCCTGATGCTGCGCGCGATCAGTACCGCGTACGCAGAGTATTGCGAGTCGGCACGGGGTGATGCGGAAGCACCCTGGCGGCAATGCATGTGCAAAAAGCGTCGATCTCGGGCAGTAGAAACAACCAGCGGAGCGCCTGCCGAGGCACGCCCCGCTGTACGGCGCTGGGCTTACCGCGCCGATCCGCTGACCGCGGCACCATCCAGACCCAGATCCCAGGCCACCGTGGCGAACAACAGCTCTTCTTCGCTGCATACGCGGCGCGGGTTGATCAGGGCCAGCAGCTCCGCGCGTGCGCTGTTTTCCAGCCGTTCCAGCGCGGCCGGCATGCGGACACGCCGCAGTGCAGGCCTGGCGGCATCGCTTTGCGCGATGCGCTCGGCATGTGCGGCTGCCAGCGCAGCGGCCTGCAGTGCGGCGGTAGGGGCATCGATGCTCGGGGCAACAAGTGTCATGGGCGAAACACCAGGTCGTGACGGAACGACAAATCCCCGGAAGGCCGGGGAATGTCGGAATCAGCAGCTGCGTGGCGACATCAGTCTTAGAACAACTCGACCGTGCCGGCACCCATGCCTTGCTGTGCCACCGGCTTGTGCGGCGGGCGTTCCCACTCCACGCGCATGTCGCGCAGGCGGTTGGACACCTTGGCCAGCGCGGCGACCAGGTCGCTGTCGTACACGCCGCCATTGCGATGCAGCAGTTCCTGCAGCGCCACCGCTTCGCGGTTGATCGCGGTCAGGCGGTCCAGGTGGGTGTGGATGCCGCTCAGCGTCTGCGTGGCGATGTCCTCGAACTGCAGGGCACGCACCGCTTCGGCCACGCTGCCATCGATCGAGCGTGCGCACTCGGAGATCTCGCGCATGCCATCGCCCAATGAAGCATTGATCTGGGCGACGTTCTCCAGCATAGCGGCCGATTCGTGGCGCGCCTCGCGGGAGCGGTCCATGTGGCGCGAGGCCAGCTGCGAGACCGTTTCACGCACCTTGGCGATCGATTCCTTGGAGCTGTGCGCCAGCTTGCGGATCTGCTCGTTGAAGGTGGTGGAGCGCTCGGACAGGTTGCGCACCTCGTCGGCGACCACCGCGAAGCCGCGACCGGCTTCACCGGCACGTGCTGCTTCGATGGCGGCGTTCAAGGCCAGCAGGTTGGTCTGGTCGGCGATCGACTTGACGTCTTCCAGCAGCGCGAAGATGCCGTCCAGGTGCTGCGCCATCTCATCGATGTGATGGACGGTGTTGGTGCTTTGGCCGCTCACCTGTTCCAGCGCTTCCACCAACTGCTCCATGCGGGAGCTGGCATGCTGGGCGAAGCGGGCGACGTCGACGCCGGCACTGCCGTCGTCACCGGCACGGTCGACGATGCGGGCCAGTGCCTGGCTTTGCTGACGCGATTTACGATTCATCGCTTCGAAGCTGCCACCCAGGCCGGACACGGCCTGGCGGATCAGTTCGCGGGCACGCTCGACTTCCGAGCGCGATCCGTCGACTTCGTTGCTGACGAACGTGCGCAGTTCGTTGAGCAGTTGATCCTGCTCGCGCAGGATACGGGCCTGGTCCGGATTAGGCCGGAACTGGGAATACGTCACCCAGGCAGCGAAACCCAACCAACTGAGGGTCATGGTCGCCAGGATCGCCCAGCGCACCGAAGCGGGCCAGTCGAATCCGACAGCGAAAGGAAACAGCAAGGTCAGAGCCAAAGGGGCGGCTAGACGGATGAGTGGACGTGAATACATGGGCGTTCTCGGCAGAGTCACGGTTGCTGTATCGGCACTGCCCCCGTTGTCTTTAGCGACGATCGCCACATCGCCTGGCCCGTTCAACCGCCGTTGACGCTGCTCAGCGGCCGCTAGCGCGCAGATGTAGGCGGTTTTTCGCGCCCGTTAGCGCAACGCGCGGTCTACCGCTTCGATCATTGCGCGTTTGGCGAACAGGAAATCCCACAGGCTGCCGCCCATCTGCCGCCACAGCACCGCCGAGCGCACTGCCGCCAGCAACAGCGCGCGGATCTCCGCGACCACACCCGCCTGGCCCAGGTAGTGCGGGTTGCCTTGCACCATGACCTTGGGCCGCAGGTGGCTGATGGTCTGCGCGTACAGCCCGCCGAGCGCGCTCAACACATCGGGGTGGCTGCTGTCGCCCAGTTGCTGGGCCTGGCGCGCTGCCGCGTCGATTCCGCTGGCGACAGTGGCGACGGTGCTGGCATCGCGTACGAACCGACGCTCCAGCTGCAGCACGGCCAGTGCCAGGCGCGGCAGCACTTCGTCCTGGCCCTGGTTGCGGAAGTAGTTGTGCAACAGGCGCAGGCCAGGTGCCAGCGCCGCTGCCGAGCCGTACACGGCCTCCGGCGAGGCAGCGTCCACACGGAACACGCTGTCCATGGCGGTGCGTACCGTCGCCGCTTCCGAATGCCCGGTCTCGGCGATCCGCCGCACTTGTTGCAGGGCCTGAGCAACCCCGGCAAGCGCCAGCACACGGTGATCCATGGAAGCACTCATCAAGCCACTACCTCAGAGGAAAAAGAAGATCCCGCCAACTGGCGTTCCAGCGGTGCGTCGGTCGCCGCGATGACCGCGCCGCCCAGGCATTCCTGCCCGTCGTACAGCACCAGCGACTGCCCCGGCGTCACCGCCCGTTGCGGCCGTTCGAAGCGCACCTGCACGCTGCCATCGTCCTGCACATCCACCGTGCAGGGCTCGTCGGGCTGACGGTAGCGCGTCTGCGCAGTGCAGTTGAACCGGCGTGCCGGCGGCGCCCCGGTCACCCAGTGGGCTTGTTCGGACCGGAGCCAGTGCGATTGCAGCAGCGGGCTGTCGCGGTGCTGGTCCACATACAGCACATTGCTGGCCACATCCTTGCCAACCACGTACCACGGCGCGGCCGCCCGCCCGCGCACGCCGCCGATGTTCAGCCCCTCGCGCTGGCCCAGGGTGAAGTAGAACACCCCCGGATGTTCGGCGATGCGCTGCCCCTGCGGATCGCGGATCTCGCCGGCGCGCGCGGGCAGATAGCGGCCCAGGAACTCGCGGAAATCGCGCTCGCCGATGAAACAGATGCCAGTGGAATCCTTCTTGGCATGGGTCGGCAAGCCGGCATCCTGGGCAATACGGCGCAACCTGCTTTTTTCCAGATCGCCGATCGGGAACAGGGTGGCGGCCAACTGCGTCTGCCCCAGCTGATGCAGGAAATAGCTCTGGTCCTTGCCGCGGTCGGCGCCACGCAGCAGCCGCCACCGCCCACCGCGATGCGCCACCTGCGCGTAGTGGCCGGTGGCGATGCGCTCGGCACCCAGCGCCTGTGCCGCATCCAGAAAATGCTTGAACTTCACTTCGCGATTGCACAACACGTCGGGGTTGGGCGTGCGTCCGGCCGCGTACTCGGCCAGGAAATGCTCGAACACGCCGCTCCAGTATTCGCCGGAGAAGTCGCGAAAATGAAACGGGATGCCCAGCACGCCACACACCGCCACCGCATCGCGACGGTCGTCTTCGGCGCGGCAATCGCCGCTGCCGTCGTCGGCCCAGTTCTGCATGAACAGCCCGGCGATTGGTTCGCCTTGCTGCGCCAGCTTCCACGCCGCCACGGACGAATCCACGCCGCCTGACACCCCCACCACAATGCGCGGCGTACTCATGCGATGTGCCGCACCAGGGAGAGTGGATGGCGCTGCCCGGCCAGGTAATCGGCGACCACCTCCCACACCAGCGGGCTGCGCAGGCGCTCGGTGGAGGCGCGCAGTTCGTCCGGGGTCATCCACAACGCGCGCACCACGCCGGTGTCCAGACTGCGTTCGGGGTGATGGGTCAGCGCATCGGCAACGAACGCAAAGCGCAAGAAGCACTGCCCGTTGGCCGCAACCCACTGGTAGGTCCCGATGAACTGGGTCAGGCGCACGTCCCAGCCAGTCTCCTCCAGGGTCTCGCGTACGGCGGCATCCTGCAGGCTTTCGTCCGGCTCCAGATGCCCGGCAGGCTGGTTCAGCAGCAAGCGGCCGCCGATGGCTTCTTCTACCTGCAACAAGCGTCCATCGCGCACCACGACTGTGGCCACTGTCACATCGGGATGCCAACGTTGCTCTGGTGTACTCATCGAATCTGCTCCAGCGCGGTGGGCCACCAGGGCGCCGCTCGTGCGACGTAACCGGCACTGCGGTGCCACCCCGGCACGGCTGCGCCGTCGTGAACGGTGCGCATCAGGGCATCTGCGGTCGACGACGGCGCCAGCAACTGCGCGGTCATGGGATCGGTCATCAAGGGCCAGCCAAGGAATTGGAGACAAATTGTGCGGGCCACAGCGTAAATCGTCCAATGCGCGCAAGGTTGAACCGTATAATGGCCGGATGCCTCGGAATACCTCACACGAACACGACCACGGCCTGATGGTCGAAGCCGGCAAGCCGGAAGTGGCGCCACCGCCGCGCTACCAGGTGCTGTTGCTGAACGACGACTACACCCCGATGGACTTCGTGGTGACCGTCCTGGAGCAGTTTTTCAACCTGAATCTGGAGCAAGCCACCCAGATCATGTTGCACGTCCACACCCGCGGGCGTGGCGTGTGCGGGGTCTACAGCCGTGAGGTCGCCGAGTCGAAAGTGGCCCAGGTCAACGAGTTTTCGCGCATGAACCAGCACCCGCTGCTGTGCATGATGGAACAGGCCTGAGGCGCCCGCTAGATCATTCCAGCAGCGCAACAGTGTGGCTGCGATCACGTGCTAACGCTGTCTGAACATGCCTATCCGATAGGGTTGTGGAAAATCCCAACAAAAGCCGCATATTGTTGGCAACAGCCGTTCGGAGTTACCAATGTTCAGCAAAGACCTAGAGCAAACCATCGGCCAGTGCTACAAGCGAGCACGCGAGGCGCGTCATGAGTTCATGACCGTCGAGCACCTGCTGCTCTCGCTGCTGGACAATCCTTCCGCCCAGGCCGTGCTCAAGGCCTGCGGGGCAGACCAGGTGCGCCTGCACAACGACCTGGAGCAGGCAATCGAAGCCTCGGTCTCGCGCCTGGCCGAAGACGACGGGCGCGACACGCAGCCCACCCTGGGATTCCAGCGCGTGTTGCAGCGCGCGGTCTACCACGTCCAGTCTTCGGGCAAGAAGGAAGTCACCGGTGCCAACGTGCTGGTCGCGATCTTCGGTGAGAAGGACTCGCACGCGGTGTACTTCCTGAACCAACAGGACATCACCCGCCTCGATATCGTCAATTATCTCTCGCACGGCATCGCCAAGCTGGGCGAGGACGGCGAGCAGCCGTCCGCGCCGGATGGCGAGTCCAAGAGTGAGGGCGGGGAGGGCGAGGCCAAGGGCGATGCGCTGGCCGAGTTCGCCACCAATCTCAACGATCAGGCACGCAACGGGAAGATCGACCCGCTGGTCGGCCGTAGCGACGAGATCGAGCGCACCATCCAGGTCCTGTGCCGCCGGCGCAAGAACAACCCGCTGTACGTAGGCGAGGCTGGCGTGGGCAAGACCGCGATTGCCGAGGGCCTGGCCAAGCGCATCGTCGACAACGACGTGCCGGAAGTGCTGGCCGATGCGGTGATCTACTCGCTGGATCTGGGCGCGCTGGTGGCCGGCACCAAATACCGCGGCGATTTCGAAAAGCGTCTCAAGGGCGTGCTGGCCGCGTTGAAGAAGGTGCCCAATGCGGTGCTGTTCATCGACGAGATCCACACCATCATCGGTGCCGGCTCGGCGTCGGGCGGCACCATGGACGCTTCCAACCTGATCAAGCCTGCGCTGTCGTCGGGCGAGCTGCGCTGCATCGGCTCGACCACGTTCCAGGAATATCGCGGTATTTTCGAGAAGGATCGTGCGCTGGCGCGTCGGTTCCAGAAGATCGATATCGTCGAGCCGACCGTGGGCGAGACGTTCGAGATCCTGCAGGGCCTCAAGCCCAAGTACGAGGCGCATCACGGCGTGACCTACGCCGACGACGCGCTGCAGGCGGCCGTCGACCTGTCGGTGAAGCATATCGGCGACCGCTTGCTGCCGGACAAGGCGATCGATGTGATCGACGAGGCCGGTGCGCGGCAGCGTCTGCTGCCAGAAGGCAAGCGCAAGGAACTGATCGATATCGAAGAAATCGAAACCATCGTCGCCAAGATGGCGCGGATTCCGGCCAAGCAAGTCAGCGCAACCGACAAGGATGTGCTGCAGCACCTGGAGCGCAACCTGAAGATGGTGATCTTCGGGCAGAATCCGGCGATCGAAACGCTGGCTGGCTCGATCAAGCTGGCGCGCTCGGGTCTGGCCAATCCGGAAAAGCCGATCGGCAACTTCCTGTTCGCCGGCCCTACCGGTGTCGGCAAGACCGAGGTCACCAAGCAGCTCGCGCTGCAGCTGGGCATCGAGCTGGTGCGTTTCGATATGTCCGAGTACATGGAAGCGCATTCGATCAGCCGTCTCATCGGTGCGCCCCCGGGCTATGTCGGTTTCGATCAGGGTGGCTTGCTGACCGAGAAGATCGTCAAGACACCGCACTGCGTGCTGCTGCTGGACGAGGTGGAAAAGGCGCATCCGGACATCTTCAACATCCTGTTGCAGGTCATGGACCGCGGCATCCTGACCGACACCAACGGGCGCGAGGCCAACTTCAAGAACGTGATCCTGGTGATGACGACCAATGCCGGCGCTACCCAGGCGTCGCGCCGGTCGATCGGTTTCACCAAGCAGGATCATTCCACCGATGCGATGGAGTCGATCCGTCGCGGTTTCACGCCCGAGTTCCGCAACCGTCTGGATGCGATCGTGCAGTTCCAGCCGCTGGCGTTCGACCACATCCTGCGGGTGGTGGACAAGTTCATTATCGAGCTGGAAATGCTGTTGCAGGAAAAGCACGTCTCCCTGTCGGCGACCCCGACCGCGCGCGACTGGCTGGCTCAGCACGGCTTCGATCCGCTGATGGGCGCGCGGCCGATGTCGCGGGTGATCCAGGAGAAGATCAAGCGCCCGCTCGCCGACGAACTGCTGTTCGGCAAGTTGGTGGACGGTGGCCGGGTCAACATCGACGTCAAGGACGGCGAACTGGTGGTCGAGGCGCATCCGGAACCGGAGCGTCTGCTGCCCGCGACTGTGGATTGATCGTCTTTAAGGTGTTTGGCAGGTAACGAAAAGCCGCTCGAAAGAGCGGCTTTTCTGCGTCTTCAGCGCGTATTGCAATCACGCGCCCTGGCGATGGCCCGCCTGGCGGGAATGCCTGATGGCCGACGCGTCAGTGATGCGCTCCTACGTTGCCGGCACGTTGCCGAGCAGCCGGTGCGGAGCAGGGCCGTGCCTCTCGGTTGGCGCCTTTTACCGTGCGCTCAAATTGCAGACACGACAAAAAGCGGCCAATGGCCGCCTCGCGTCTGACGTACCAGGACCGCTTACTTCATGCGGTAGGTAATACGACCCTTGGTCAGGTCGTAGGGAGTCATCTCAACTTTGACCCGGTCGCCGGTCAGGATGCGGATGTAGTTCTTGCGCATACGTCCGGAGATGTGGGCGATGATTTCATGCCCGTTCTCCAGCTTGACCCGGAACGTGGTGTTGGGAAGCGTCTCGCTGACGCTGCCTTCGAATTCAATGGAGTCGTCTTTCGACATGTAATCCTGTGCAATCACGGCTGGCCCGGCAGGGCCGTAAGGGACGACATTTTACGCGCCATCTCCCCGCGGTGCAAATTTTATGTTAAGCGGGTCTCACACAGGTCGCTGGCGGCATGCTCGCCGTAACGTTGAGACCAACTACCCGGCGGTTCCGCCTGGGCAACCTGGCGTTGCACCTCGTGCAAAAAGTCAGCGCGCTGCCAGCGTTCGGCGCCCAGGCTCAGCAGGTGCGGATTTTCCACCTGCGCATCGATCAGTGGCCACCCTCGGCCATGCAGATTGGCGGACAAGGCGGCCAGCGCCACCTTGGAGCCGCCGCTTTCCCCGCTGAACATGCTTTCGCCGAAAAACATCCGGCCAATCGCGACGCCGTAGATCCCTCCAACCAGGCGCGCGCCGTCGAACACCTCGATCGAATGCGCGTGGCCTAGACGGTGCAGGGCGATATAGGCCTGCTGCATTTCCGCGCTGATCCAGGTGCCGTCCTGGCCTGGGCGCGGACTGGCGGCACAGGCGGCGATCACCTGCTCGAACGCAGTATCGGCCCGAACCGTCCAGGTGCTTGCGCGAAGCTGGCGCTTGAAGCGGGAGGACAGGCGCACGCCGTCAGTACGAAAGACCATGCGCGGATCCGGGCTCCACCACAGGATCGGTTGACCGTCCGAGTACCACGGGAAAATGCCATGCGCGTACGCGTTGAGCAGGCGCTGGGGCGACAGGTCGCCGCCGATGGCGAGCAGGCCGTCTGGGTCGCGCAGGGCCTTGCCTGCCGCCGGAAACGGCGCCGCCGGGTCGGCATCGAGCAAAAAGGGGAAGTGGCGCGCCATCCATGCAGTGTAGGGCAGCTGGCAAACCGATAGCGTGGACCACGATGCGTGCTGTGCCCCATGGTGAGTCTGCGAGCGCTGCCCGGAATTAGCGCGACCAGATGCAGGCTACGGTTCCTGCGCACAGCTCGCGTCCACCTGACGACTGCTCATGACATTTGTCGGCCGATCCAGCGTGCGTGCTGCTGGCGGGATGCGCCGCGCAGCAGGAACTACCCCGCAACGCTGCGCATTCAATCCGCCTCGCTCGTGCGCCCTGACTGGATCAACCGCGAAACGGGCTGTGCTCGGACAGTTCCCGTGCGTGCCCGGCGACTGCCTCGCGCTCGTCCGCACACCACTGTGCCAGCGGCTCGCGAAAGCCCGGGTCGGCGATCCAGTGCCTGCTGCGCACCAGGGTGGGCAGAAAGCCGCGCGCGATCTTGTGCTGGCCTTGGGCGCCAGGCTCGAAGCGGGTCAGGCCTTCGCGCAGGCAATATTCAATGCCCTGGTAGTAGCAGGTCTCGAAATGCAGTCCGGGCAGGGCTTCACCGCCCCAGTAGCGGCCGTACAACGTGTCGTGGCCGCGCAGGCAGAGTGCCCCGGCAATGGGATGGCCATCGAGGTCGGCCAGGAACATCACCAGCTGGCGCGGCATGGCCGTGGCCAGGTGCTGCAGGAACTGCGGCGTCAGCGCAGGCGAATTTCCGTATTCGTTGAAGGTCTTGAGATAGAAGCCGTACATCGCGGCCAGATCCGCATCGCTGGCCTCATCGCCGTGCACCACGCGCAGTTGCACACCGGCACGCTGCACCTTGGCGCGTTCCTGGCGAATGTTCTTGCGGTGCTTGTGATCCATCGCCGCCAGGAACGTCTCGAAATCGCTCCAGCCGCTGGCGTTGTGCCAGTGGTACTGCAGGTCGTTGCGCTCCAGCCAATCGGCATCGAAGGCGGCGTCTTCATTGGCGGGATAAAAGTTCACATGCGCCGACGACAGTCCACTGCGCTCCACCAGCTCGCGCATCGCCTTCAGCAGGTGGCCGCGCCACGTGGGCGCACCAAGCAGGCGCGGGCCGGTGACGGGCGAGTAGGGCACCCCGCACAGCCACTTGGGGAAGTATTCCTGGCCATAGCGCGCGTATGCATGCGCCCAGGCGTGGTCGAACACGAACTCGCCGTGCGAGTTGTTCTTGAGGTAGCCGGGAGCCGCGGCCACCAGGGAGTCGCCTTCCCACAAGGTCAGGTGCAGCGGGTTCCAGCCCCAGTCCGGGCGCAGGCAGCCCTCGCGTTCAAGGCCTTGCAGAAATGCATAGCTGATAAAGGGATGGGTGCCATCGTGCAGCGCATCCCAGGCGCCGGCTGGCAGCTCGTCCAGCTGACGACACCAGCGTGCGGTCATACCCACGCGGGGAGCCCTTTGGCGATGCTGGCCGCGTGGCGCGGCCGGCAATCAGGCGCCATCTCAAGCGCTCTTGTCGAGATAACGCTCGGCATCCAGCGCGGCCATGCAGCCGAAGCCGGCCGAGGTGATGGCCTGGCGGTAATGCTGGTCGGCCACGTCGCCGGCGGCGAACACGCCGGCCACCGAGGTTTCGGTCGCTGCACCGTTCAGGCCGGAACGGATCTCCAGGTAGCCGTTGTTCATTGCCAGCTGGCCATCGAACAACTGCGTGTTGGGGTGATGGCCGATCGCCACGAAGAAACCATGCGCATCGATGTCGCGGGTGCTGCCGTCGATGGTGGACTTGACCCGCACGCCGGTCACGCCGGCATCGTTGCCCAGCACTTCGTCCACCGCATGGTGCCAGACGGTCTCGATCTTGCCGGCGGCCACCTTGGCGAACAGCTTGTCCTGCATGATCTTTTCTGCGCGCAGCGTATCGCGGCGATGCACCAGGTAGACCTTGCGGGCGATGTTAGACAGGTACAGCGCCTCTTCGACCGCGGTGTTGCCGCCGCCGACGACGACCACGTCCTGGTCCTTGTAGAAGAAGCCGTCGCAAGTGGCGCAGGCGGAGACGCCACGGCCCTTGAAGGCTTCTTCGGTGGGGATGCCCAGGTACTTGGCGGTCGCGCCGGTGGCGATGATGAGTGCGTCGCAGGTGTACTCGGCGCCATCACCGATCAGCCGGAACGGGCGCTGCGACAGGTCTGCCGTGTGGATGTGGTCGAAGATGACCTCGGTCTCGAAGCGCTCGGCATGCGCCTGCATGCGGCTCATCAGGTCCGGACCCATCAGGCCATGGGGGTCGCCCGGCCAGTTGTCCACTTCGGTCGTGGTCATCAGCTGGCCGCCTTGTTGCAGCCCGGTGATGACCACCGGCTTGAGATTGGCGCGGGCGGCGTAGACCGCGGCGGTCCAGCCGGCCGGGCCGGAGCCCAGGATCAACAGGCGGGAGTGCTTGGCGGGGCTGGCAGAAGAGGCGCTCATGTATACTCGCGATCTAGGAATTGGGAGGGCAGGCGAAGTCATTCGCGCCCCCGTGGCAGCATAGAGTGGCGGTCCCCACCCGGTGAATCAAGGCGGCGCGATGGAACTGCTTGAACCGCAGATGGCATGCTCCGCTCAAACCACGTGCTCGACGCCGCCTTGTGCGGCGTTTTTCGTTGCGCGGCGCCTGGCTGGACGGGCAGGGCGCATGCAACTGCTGAAACCGTGGCTTCAGTCGTTTATTATCAAACACTAACAGCATTTTTCTAAGGTCTGGCTACAGGTGGCAAAGCAGGTTCCCGAACGCAGCAGCAAGCCCGCAGAGGGCAAATCGTCGTCGCGCAAGACGGCGGCGGCGGACAATCCGCGGCGGCAGAAGCTCTGGCGCGATCTGGCCTTGATCGCGGTGGCGCCGTTGCTGCTGTATCTGCTGGCCAGCCTGTTCACTTACTCGGCGACCGATCCGGGGTGGTCGCGCACCGGCAATCTGGTTGCGCCGATCCATAACATGGGCGGCCGATTCGGCGCCCTGGCGGCCGACGTGTTGCTGCAGCTGTTCGGGTATGTGGCCTTCCTGCTGCCGGTGCTGTTGGGGGCGGTGGCCTGGATCGCCTTGATCGGCGAGCGCGAAGAGCAAACCCAAAGCGATCTGGGGCCGGCGCTGCGCCTGGTCGGCATGGTGGGGTTCCTGATTTCCTCGACCGGCTTCCTGCATCTGCGCCTGTTCCAGGGCGAGGTGGCCGAGGCCGGCGGCATCCTGGGCAAATTGGTTGCCGGCTCGCTCAGCTCCGGCTTCGGTGCCTTGGGCGCAAACCTGTTCGTGCTGGTGCTGCTGTTGGTGTCGATCACCCTGGCGACCGGTTTGTCGTGGTTTGCGGTGATGGAGCGCATCGGCAAGTGGGTGCTGGCGCTGGGGCCGCTGATGCAGCGCAAGACCCACCAGGCCACCGAGTGGCAGCAGACCCGGGTGATGCGCGAAGAGCGCGAGGAAGTGCGCAAGGTCGATGCGGTCAAGCAGGCCAAGCGCGAGCCAGTGAAGATCGAGCCGCCGCCAGCGCCGGTGGTGGAAAAAAGCGAGCGCGCCAAACGCGACACCCAGATTCCGATGTTCCAGGGCGTCAGCACCGATGGCTCGGACCTGCCGCCGCTGGCGCTGCTGGACGACCCCAAGCCGCAGACCAAGGGCTATTCGGAAGAGACGCTGGAAACGCTGTCGCGGCAGATCGAGTTCAAGCTCAAGGATTTCCGCATCGAGGCGCAGGTGGTCGGGGCCTATCCGGGCCCGGTGATCACCCGCTTCGAGATCGAGCCGGCGCCAGGCATCAAGGTCAGCCAGATCAGCTCGCTGGACAAGGACATCGCGCGTGGGTTGTCGGTCAAGTCGGTGCGCGTGGTGGACGTGATCCCGGGCAAGTCGGTGATCGGCCTGGAAATTCCCAACGTCAGCCGGGAGATGATCTTCCTCTCCGAATTGCTGCGCTCCAAGGAATACGACAAGTCGGCCAGTCCGCTGACGCTTGCGCTGGGCAAGGACATTGCCGGCCGGCCGACCGTGGCCGACCTGGCGCGCATGCCGCACTTGCTGGTGGCCGGTACCACCGGCTCGGGCAAGTCGGTGGCGGTCAATGCGATGGTGCTGAGCCTGCTGTTCAAGGCCTCGCACAAGGAACTGCGGATGCTGATGATCGACCCGAAGATGCTCGAACTGAGCGTCTACCAGGGCATCCCGCACCTGCTGGCGCCAGTGGTCACCGACATGAAGGAGGCCGCCAACGGCCTGCGTTGGTGCGTGGCCGAGATGGAGCGCCGCTACAAGCTGATGAGCGCGGTGGGCGTGCGCAACCTGGCCGGCTTCAACAAGAAGGTCAAGGACGCCATCGACGCCGGTCAGCCGATGATGGACCCGCTGTTCAAGCCGAACCCGGAACTGGGCGAAGCGCCGCGGCCGCTGGAGACGCTGCCGTTCATCGTCATCTTCATCGACGAATTCGCCGACATGATGATGATCGTCGGCAAGAAGGTCGAAGAGCTCATCGCGCGCCTGGCGCAGAAGGCGCGTGCGGCCGGCATCCACTTGATCCTGGCCACGCAGCGGCCGTCGGTGGACGTGATCACCGGCCTGATCAAGGCCAATATCCCGACCCGCGTGGCGTTCCAGGTCAGCTCCAAGATCGACTCGCGCACCATCCTGGACCAGTCCGGTGCCGAAGCGTTGTTGGGCAATGGCGACATGCTGTACCTGCCGCCGGGCACCGCATTGCCGGACCGCGTACACGGGGCTTTCGTCAGCGACGAGGAAGTGCATCGCGTGGTCGAGCATCTCAAGGCCAGCGGGCCGGTGTCCTACGTCGAAGGCGTGCTGGACGAAGTGCAGACCATGGGCGATGGCACCGTGGTCGGTGCCACCGGCCTGCCGGAAAGCAGTGGCGGTGGCGGCGACGAATCGGACCCGTTGTACGACGAGGCTTTGCGCATCGTCACCGAGACCCGGCGTGCCTCGATTTCCGGCGTACAGCGGCGTCTGAAGATCGGCTACAACCGCGCCGCGCGCCTGATCGAGGCGATGGAAGCGGCCGGCGTGGTCAGCCCGCCCGAGCACAATGGCGACCGCACCGTGCTGGCACCGCCGCCGCCGAAGTAGGCCGGCGATGTCGTGGCGCGTTTCAGGTGCAGCTCCCGATCGGGCGCCTGCAGCAATGCCGCATTGTTGGAAGCCCGTGCCTGCCATTGCCGGGCACAGCGGCTACCCTGTGGGTAAGGGCCGCTCCGGCCCGCCGTGATCGAGACCCATGTTGCATCGTCCCTCGTTAGTGCTCCTGCTGCTGCTCTGTCTTCCGCTGCTTGCCCAGGCACAGCAACGTCCTGCACCCGCTGCCAGCGCTGCAACACGCACGCAGGCCGACACCAATTACAGTTTCGTGCGCTACCGCGCCGACTACGAGGTGCGTGCCGACGCCAGCAGCGTGGAAACCGACGAGTACGAGATCCTGCTCAAGACCAAGTCGGCCGTGGAGCAGTTCAGCCAGGTGAGGCTGAGCTATAGCGAGAAGATGGAAACGCTCGATGTGCTGCAGGCGTATACCGTCACGGCCGAAGGGCTGCGCCAGGACGTGGCGGCCGACAAGATCTATACCCAGGAAAGCTATTCCAGCGCCTCGGCAGCGATGTATGCCGACCGCAAGGTGAAAGTGGTGGTGTTCCCGAATCTGGCGCCGGGCGCGCGCATCGTGTACCGCGTGCGGCGGGCACAGAACACGCCATATTTCCCCGGTTACTTCAGCCTGTGGGAAACCTTCAGCGTCTTCGCGCAGTACGACGATGCCGTGATCACGTTGGTCGCGCCGAAGGGGCTGCCGATACATCTTTCCGCACGCGGGCTGCAGGGCAGCACCAAGCCGGTGGTGCGCGGCGACCAGGCACGCTGGGAGTGGCGCTACCAGCGCACCGCGCCGATGAAGAACCAGAACTGGAGCGCGGCGACCTGGGAGTTCAGTCCCACTTTGATGGCCAGCACCTTCGATAGCTGGTCGCAGATGGGCCTGGCGTATCACGTCAAGGGCGGGCGCGCTGCGGCGGTGACGCCGGCGATCCAGGCGCTGGCCGATGAAGTCACGCGCGGTATCGATGCCCCGCGCGCGCAGGCTGCCGCGCTGTATGCGTGGGTGGCGCGCAATATCCGCTATGTGGCGGTGTATCTGGGCAATGGCGGGCTGGAACCCAACAGCGCCGAGAGCATCCTGGCCAACCATTACGGCGATTGCAAAGACCACACCGTGATCCTGGAGGCCCTGCTTGCAGCCAAGGGGATCGCCAGCACCCCGGTGCTGATCGGGGCGGAGGGCGGACCGACCTTGCCGCAGATCCCGGTACTGGGCCGCTTCAACCACGCCATCACCTACATTCCTGCATTCGATCTGTACGTGGACTCGACCAACCCCTACGCGCGCTTCGGCCAGCTGCCAGCAGGCGATCTCGGCGCGCCGGTGGTGCATACGCGCGATGGCAAGGTGACGCAGACGCCGCCGAACGACCGCAAGGTCAATCGCTATGTCGCCCGCACCGAATACCGCTTCACGCCGCAGGGCGACCTGCAGGGCACCACCACGCTCGACAGCGGGCAGACCGGCGAAGTGGGCTTGCGCGCGATGTTCGTGCAGCTCAATGCGCAAAATCGCAACCGGATCGAAGAGTCGATCCTTGCCCAGTCCGGTTTCGACGGCACCGGCGATCTGCTGATCCAGGGCGACCCGCTGGATCTGGATGCACCGTTCAACTACCGCTACACCTTCCAGGCCAAGGACGCGGTGGATTTCTCGGTGGTCGGCGGCATGACCTTGCCGGATATGCCGGGTGCCGAATCGACACGCGCCATCTACACCACCACATCGGCCGAAAACAATCTGACCCCGTTCTACTGCAACGACAGCGTGCGCGAGGAAACCTACGTGGTGAGCTTTCCCGAGACGGTACCGATCATCGCCATTCCGCGCAGCAGCACCTTTCGCAATGCCGCCGGCCAATACGCGGTTGAGTGGACACGGCAGGGGCAGACGGTGACCGCCGTGCATCGCCTGCAGCGTGCCGCCGTGCGCGGGCCACAGGCGTTGTGCCAGCCGCAGGATTACCGCGCCTTTCGCGAGCTCTACCAACAGGTGCGGCGCGGGTTTCGCGGACAGATCGTCTATGGCGATCTGTCCAGGGTGCAGACGGCGCAGTGAGGCGAAGTGCCGCGCACATGCCGCCATCTGAACACGTCGTGCGATAGCGCTCGCCCATTCATCTATGAAGTATCAGAATCCACGCATGTCCTTCTGGAAGACCGCGATGCATCGCCAGCTCCGTTACGCCGTCCTTGCCACTGCTCTGTTCGCCGGCACCGCGTTTGCCGGTGCGCGCCAGGAGCTGGATACCTTCACGCGCGGATTGAAGGGTCTGGATGGGCAGTTCAACCAACGGGTGACCGACGCCAATGGCCGGGTCAAGGAAACCTCGAGCGGGCGGGTCGCACTGGCAACGCCGCGCCAGTTCCGTTGGGAATATGCCAAGCCCTACAAGCAGTTGATCGTGGCCGATGGCAAGAAGGTCTGGGTGTTCGACCCCGATCTGGAGCAGGTCACCGTGCGCGCACAGGGCAGCGAAGAGCAGAACAGCCCGCTGGTCGCATTGATCGACCCGGCGCTTCTGGACAAGAAGTACGACGTCAGCGAAGAAGCCACGCCACGCGACGGCCTGCAATGGTTGTCGCTGACGCCCAAGGTGGACACCGACGCCAGCTTCCAGATCGCCTCGCTGGGGTTCGGCAAGGATGGCCTGGCCCGGATGGAAGTGGTGGACGCGGTCGGCCAGCGCACTGCGATCAGCTTTAACGGCTGGAAGCGCAATCCGGCCTTTGCCGCAGACACCTTCCGCTATACGCCGGCCAAGGGCGTGGATGTGGTGGGCGACGCGCAATAGAAGCGTCTGCGGGCGCGCGCGATGAGGCAGGGGTGAAGCATGGTGCAGCGAGCGGCTGTGCCTGCGAGGGCGCGGCAGTGGTCGTGACCTGAGCGATGCACCCGCACAAGCGCGATGCCGGCGCGCTACGGGACTGGCTCGTACGGGATCCATTGACCAACCGTCCGCATCGCCTCCGCTGCCTGGTTGGTCTGGCGTTTGATGAAGAAATCGATGCCTCGCTCGCGCTGGCGTTTGCCTTTTTCGCGCAGGATCAGGATGGTCGGTTCCCAGATGCTTGGGTGGCTGATCAGCGCATCGAAGGCGCGATCGGCTTCCGCCGCTTGCGCGTCGCATCCGGCGACGCGCAATAGCTGGGCCTGCGCGCGCAATGCGTCCAGGTGCGGTGCAGCCTCTGCCTGCAATACCCAGTCCACGATCAGCGAGGCGAACTTGTTGTCTTGCATGTGGAGGCGGACCCGGTCGATGAAGTCCTGCAACTGGCGCTCGGCCACCATGTAGAGCCGCTGGTCGTCGACCTTGCCCTGCAGTTTGGAGATTCCGTAGTGGGTCCATAACTGCCAGTTGCGCTTCACTTCGCGTTCGAAAGAGGCGAAGTTGAAGAATTCGAAGCCACGATCCGTGCGCACAGGATCGATTTCGTTGTTGAACATCCACAAGGTGGAGAAGGTATTGCTGCCGGCCGAGTGCAGTTCCCTGCTGTAGCCGAGCTCCAGGGTGGCCAGGGACAGCCGCGCCACTGGCGTGGGCGGCGTATTGCCGGTGCTTGGGTGCGTCCACTGCTGGGCGACGACACTGGCCGATGCGCGCCCTGCGATCTCTACCCTGGATTGCGCGCTTGAGTCCTTCAGCACCATCGTCATGTAGCCTTCGATCGGCGTTTGCGAACGGGAGGTTTCCCGCCGCGCTTTCACGCCGAGCGACGCCCCCAGGGTGGCGCGACGCGGTCGGTCGTCCATGTTTCCCACGCGCACGCCGGCTGCGACGCTGAGGCTGGATTCGGTGGCCGAAGCCTGGCGCTCGGCACGGCCGATCAAGCCAACGGTGATGCTGGGGTGGTGCGCCAGCAGCTCCCCCAGAAAGTCGCGCTCGCTCAACTGGCCCGCATCGCCGCCGGATTGCTCGGCCAGTTGCAGCAAGTGTTCGAACATGGCGAGGAATTGCGCGCGCTGTTCCAGCTCCTGGCCCTTGCCCCGCCGTGGTACGCGGATTTGCACGCCATGCTCGATACCCGATTCCTTTTTCATGCGCCACTCGGCTGCGCCTGTGATGCCCACCGGTGCATGTTCGGTGCCCGGCAGCAGCACGCCCGCGCTCATGCCGGTAGTAGCGTTGAACTGCCGCGCCTTTTGCCGCCCGATCTGCAGCGACAGCCCGGTTCGCCCCATGTAGATCTCCACCGAGCGATCGGAACTGGTCTGGCCGCCGGCGGCGAGTTTCAGTCCCAGGCCGCTGGGAATGATCGCAAGCGCGGCCGACAGCGGCGCCGTATTGAGCCCGATCACCCGTTGTTCGGTGAGACGCAGCTTGTCGCGCCATTCCAGCCGTTCCATCAGGTTGCGCAGGCATTCGAACAGCGCACGCGGCGATCTGACGCGGGAGGTGTCGCCCTCGTGCAGAAGACGACTGGCATGACCAATGGCCCGATGAAAGTGGTTGCGCGCGTCCGACGCAAGATCTTCAGCCAAGGGCGCTGCACCCACCGGCAGCTCGCTCGGCTGTCCGGCGTGGTCGAGCAGCCCGCGCTGGATCAGACGCAGCGTTTCCGGCAGACGCAGGCGGCCCGCGCGCACAGCAACCCAGGCGGACGCGATCGCCGGATGGCACGCCGCCGGCTGCAGATCGTCGGTCGCGCTCACCGAGGCCGCCACCGAGCGCTGAAGTTCCTGGGCACGCCGTTCGATCGTGCCCAGCACCTTGGCAGTGAAGGTCAGGTTGGCCGCGTTCTGCTCGTGTGGGAGCCATTGCGCGTATTCCAACAGCGCCTGCATCGCCAACTCGTCCTGCGACGGCATTCGCCCGCCCGCCAGCTGGATCTGGCGGCGCGCGACGAGCCAGCTGGTCAGGTGGCCGGCCGCCTCGCGAAAAGCGTCGTTGGCACGTCGCATGGCGGTGGGAAGCGCTTCTGAGGCGCCGACCTTCATTCCCAGCTCAAGTGCATTGAAGGGATTGAGGGCGCGCTTTCCGCGCCTTCCGCTGCCTGCTGCCGCCCACTGCGCAAACATCTGCAGGCATGCGTTGACGCGGGCATAGGGTGAGCCTGCCGCGGTGGTTTCGTAGCCATTGCGGAATGCGTGGAACGCGCTGCGCTGGGCATCGGTTGCAGACTGCAGGCCCTGCAGCGGCGAATCTCCGTGCACGGCGTGGCGCGCTCCCATTTGCGCATCGCCCAGCCAGGTGCGTTGCGCCTGTTCTGCGTCCGGCGTCAGTGCAAGCCGGTGGCTGGCACGCAGGTGGACCTGCGCCGCCTCCAGCCATTCCCTGGAAGGGGGCGTGGGCTCTTCGCGCAGCATGTGCGAAAGAACCTGCATGCCGCGCGGAACGCTGGCCAATAGGCCGACGCAGGCCGTGACCATCTCCATCGGCGGGACCGCCTCGGCAGCGGTGGAGACCTGTGGCGGCGGAATCAGCGCACGCAAGTGCACCACGCTCAGGCGTTGCAGCACGTCGGCCGCTGCCGTGGCATCGCCCCCGCTGGCGATCGCCAAGACGTGCAGGGCAATGCGCAACGTGTCGACCGGCTGCAAGGCGTCGCTCCCGAACGCAGCGCTGCGGCCATGCAGGCCGTCAGCCCAGG
The DNA here is from genome assembly GCF_008639345.1 of Xanthomonas phaseoli pv. dieffenbachiae. Lineage (NCBI taxonomy): Bacteria > Pseudomonadati > Pseudomonadota > Gammaproteobacteria > Lysobacterales > Lysobacteraceae > Xanthomonas > Xanthomonas phaseoli. The sequence continues at coordinate 2,200,693 of NZ_CP041380.1, forward strand.
CGCGCAGAACCTGTCGACTCACGGGGTCGATGGTGTCCTCGCGAAAGCCGGGTAGGGCGTCGAGTAGGGCCTCCATGGTGTCGGCGGCGATATCGGCAGCGACGGGCCGGGCCTCATCGGCCGGCGGCTGTGCGGCTGCCTGTTGCACCACGCGTTGCATGTCGTCGTTCGCAGCTTCCAGCGTGCTGACCGTCTGTTCGTGCAGCCACAGCTCCCTGGTGTTGATCCGCGACGAATGCCGCGCCTGCTGCAGTTTTGCGTCGACCTGGGCGAGGCGCTGCTGTAGGCGCTGCGCATGCCGCTGGCAACGCTTGGCATGCTGGCGCTGCAGGTTCAGCATGTTCGCGTTGCGCCCCAGTCGTGTGCGCAGTGCCTCGATTTCTCGCTTCCGCTCCGCAGCAAGGTGCGAGCCGAGCGTGCGAGATGCCGGCTTGTTGGCAGAGCTACTTGCTTGATCTGACTGCAACGCATTGCGTGCTTGCGCATACGCGCTTTGCAATCGATCGATCTGCGCGTTGGCTTTCGCAAGTGCTGGCTCTGCGTGTGCTGCCTGTGCCGAGCCACGGACGAAAAAGACCGTTTTGGCCAGCGCATCGCCGCGCGCGCGCGCCTGTTGCACTGCATGTTCGAGCTGGGTGCAGACGCGCTGCAGCTGTGCGCGATCGATGTCCTGCGGCGCGTTGGCCGAGGATGAGACCGCGTGCGCTGCGACAGCGCGCGACGGCTGATCGCCCGGTGGCGCGTTCAATGCCGCGCGTGCGCCGAGGATGTCCGACTCGAGATCGTGGATCGCGGCAGCCACTGCTTCAGTCTGCACATTGCATCCGTGCAGCTGTTGCAACAGGTCCGCACGTTCGCGCGTCAGCGCGTTGATGCTGTCGCTGAGGTTGGCGGCGCGACGGGCCCTCAGGGCCAACTGCTCGCGTGCAGCCTGTAGCGTTTGTGCATGCGCGTAGGTCAGTTCGTCCTGGCGACGCCGGCAGATGCGTGCGGCCAGGTCGTCGTTGGATTGCTCCAGGCGGGTGATCAGCGCGTCATTGAGATGCTCGGTGGCATTGGGCAGCAGCGCGGATGCGCGCAGGTCACGGGCGACGTTGGCGTTGCGATCCGCTGGGCCGGCTGGTGTGTCCCGCTCGTACTGCACCGAGCAATAGCGCAGCAGGGCCGTGTGTGGTTCTGGCGAGCCGCTACTGAGCCCCAATCGCTCTGCAGCCTTCCTGCAGGCGCGCGGGAGAGCGTGTTTGCGTTTGGGAGCGGCTTTCAATCCGGGTTCGAGGTTGCTTGGCTGTCTTGCTTGCTCAAGCAGCGTCGCGGACCAACCCAGCGGGTCTTGCTGTGCCTGGATCAGTTCCGCCTCGAACGCGCGTGGGTCCGGAGTCGCCAGTTTGTTGTGCGTCTGCCGCCGCGCAGAAGGCTTGGAGGGATGCGAGATGGTCTCGGCCATCCCTGGAAGGCAAGCGGTGATGACGGAGGGGCGAAGCGGAATGCGGGGCATGGTGGAATCCGTGCACTGGACGTGCCGCTTGCGCTGGCGCAGCGCGTGGTTGATGCGGGATGCCGGCACGCGATTGCGGTCACTCGTTACTGAGTAACAGTATGTCGCTGCGCAGTTTATGCATTGCACGCGCGCGAAGTGGTCGCTTGGAAAGAGAACGTCGTTGCCTCTGCCAGCGCTGGCCGGACACTGCGTTGTGGAACGTCCATCAGGCGCAGGCGGTAGAATGAAGGGGTGAGCAAAGCCAAACGTCCCGACTCGATCACACCCGATCTGCTGCATGTCGATCGCAGCGCCATGGGCCCCTTGGCAGAGCGGATGCGGCCGCGCACGCTTGACGAGATGGTGGGCCAGAAGCGATTGCTGGCGCCAGACAGCGCCTTGCGGCGCGCGGTCGAATCCGGGCGTGTGCACTCCATGATCCTGTGGGGACCACCGGGATGCGGCAAGACCACGTTGGCCTTGTTGCTTGCGCACTACGCCGACGCCGAATTCAAGGCGATCTCGGCCGTGCTCTCCGGCTTGCCGGACGTGCGGCAGGTGCTGGCAGAGGCGGCGCAGCGTTTTGCCGGCGGGCGCCGCACCGTGTTGTTCGTCGACGAGGTGCATCGCTTCAACAAGGCGCAGCAGGATGCGTTCTTGCCGCATATCGAACGCGGCACGATTCTGTTCGTCGGTGCGACCACTGAAAACCCGTCCTTCGAGTTGAACTCGGCGTTGCTGTCGCGCTGCCGCGTGCATGTGCTGGAAGGCGTGTCGCCGCAGGATATCGTCGAAGCCCTGCAGCGTGCCTTGCGCGATGCGGTGCGCGGCTTGGGGGCGGAGACGATCCAGGTCAGCGAAGCGTCGCTGCTGGAAATCGCCAGCGCCGCCGACGGCGATGTGCGTCGGGCACTGACGCTGTTGGAAATCGCGGCGGAACTGGCGGCGGGCGAAGGTGGCGAGATCACGCCGCAGACGTTGCTGCAGGTGCTGGCCGACCGCACGCGCCGCTTCGACAAGAACGGCGAGCAGTTCTACGACCAGATTTCGGCGTTGCACAAGTCCGTACGCAGCTCCAACCCGGATGCAGCGCTTTACTGGCTGACGCGCATGCTCGATGGCGGGTGCGACCCGGCGTATCTGGCGCGTCGGTTGACCCGCATGGCGATCGAGGACATCGGCCTGGCCGATCCGCGCGCGCAGAGCATGGCGCTGGAAGCCTGGGACATCTACGAGCGCCTTGGCAGCCCGGAAGGCGAATTGGCATTCGCACAGCTGGTGCTGTACCTGGCCAGCACTGCCAAATCCAACGCCGGCTATGCTGCCTTCAATCAGGCCAAGGCCGAAGTGCGCGCCACCGGCACGCAGGAGGTGCCGCTGCATTTGCGCAACGCACCGACCAAGCTGATGGAGACGCTGGGCTACGGCCAGGATTACCAGTACGACCATGATGCCGAGGGCGGCATTGCGCTGGATCAGACCGGCTTCCCGGATGTGATGGGCGAGCGCGTGTACTACAACCCGGTGCCGCGCGGGATGGAGATCAAGCTGAAGGAAAAGCTCGATCGGCTGCGCGAGGCGCGCGCGCAGGCAAGGGCTGACAAGGCCGGCAAGCCCACGGCATAATCGGCCGCACAGGAGATGGCATTCCTCCTCGAACCGCACGCACCCTGCGCGCTGATGATGCCTGCCCACCCCGCCGGGGCGGCAGGCCTGTGCCCCGGCATCGCTCTTGACTCTGGAAGGATGACGCCGATGTCGCACACTTTTTTTTCGAAGCCACGTTCTGGTCGCGGGGCGCGCGCATGAACGCACCGGTGTGGTGGCAGCAGCTGTTGCTGGCGATGACCGGTGGCGCACTGGGGTCGGGCTTGCGTTTTGCGATCGGTGCCTCGTTGATCCAGCGCTTCGGTACCGGCTTCCCGTGGGGAACGCTGACGGTGAACCTGCTCGGGTCGTTCGTGGCCGGCGTGTTGCTGGTCTGGCTGGATGCACGCGGGCCGTCGAGCTGGCCGCTGCGGGCCTTGTTGATCGTTGGCGTGATCGGTGGGCTGACCACGTTTTCGTCGCTGATGATGGAGTGCCTGGTGTTTGCGCGCAGCGACCGCTCGACGATGATCGGCATCTACCTGGCGGTGACGCTGGTGGCTGGGCTGGCATTGGTGTTTGCCGGTGCGCGCGCCGGACAGTGGCTGGTTGCTCGATAGGCTGCGGCCCGTGTCCTGGCGGCGGTAGCGCGAGGTCGGCAAATGTGCAGCGGTGCCTTGCTGCGTCGGGTCGCCTGGCACCCGTGTGCTGAGTTTGCTGCGTGCCAACAACGCAACCGTCGCTGCAAGGCAGTCTGATTGGCAGTCTGTGGCGGCGGCACGTCGATGCCCCCGCTGCCGATGTGCGCCTGGCGCCTTTGGCCGATACGCAGCACGAATCTTTCGCTGCAGCGCGAATTGGCTGTTCGTCAGCACCGAGCAGAACGGACGAAGGCGTGCTTGCGCACGCCTTCGTTGACCGCTTGATCTGCAGCACGCCAGCGGCAGCGCCGCCGATCCCGCATTGCCAGGCTCAGGCCTTACAGCGCTTCGATGATGCCCGCAGCGCCCATGCCGGTGCCGATGCACATGGTGACCATGCCGTACTTCTGCTGGCGACGGCGCAGGCCATGCACCAGCGTGGCAGCACGGATTGCGCCGGTGGCGCCCAGTGGGTGGCCGAGGGCGATTGCGCCGCCCAACGGATTGACCTTGGAGGGGTCCAGCTCGCTGTCGCGGATCACGGCCAAGGCCTGTGCGGCGAAGGCTTCGTTGAGTTCGATCCAGTCCAGCTGGTCCTTGGTCAGCCCGGCTTGCTTGAGCGCCTTGGGGATGGCGGCGATCGGGCCGATGCCCATGACTTCCGGGCGCACGCCGGCCACCGAGAAGCTGACAAAACGCGCAAGCGGGGTGAGGCCGTAATCCTTGATTGCCTGCTCGGAGGCCAGCAGCACCGCACCGGCGCCATCGCTCATCTGCGAGGAATTGCCGGCGGTGACGCTGCCGCCGAACTGGCCGTTGCGGAACACCGGGCGCAACTTGGCCAGGCCCTCGAGCGAGCTGTCCGGACGCGGGCCTTCGTCGGTGTCGACCAGGCGCTTGCGCAGGGCGATCACATTGCCGGCTAGGTCGGGCTGGTGCGAGTGGATTTCGTACGGGCTGATTTCGTCGCGGAACTCGCCGGCGGCAATCGCCGCGATCGCTTTCTGGTGCGAGGCCAGCGCGAACGCATCCTGGTCTTCGCGCGACACTTTCCACTCTTCTGCGACCTTCTCGGCAGTGATGCCCATGCCGTAGGCAATGGCCACATGGTCGTCGGCGAACACGCTTGGCGACATCGCCACCTTGTTGCCCATCATCGGCACCATCGACATCGACTCGGTGCCGCCGGCCAGCATCAGGTCGGCATTGCCCAGCCGGATCTGGTCGGCGGCCATGGCAATGGCCTGGATGCCGGACGAACAGAAGCGGTTGATGGTCTGGCCGGCCACCGAATTGGGCAGGCCCGCCAGCAACACGCCGATGCGCGCCACGTTCATGCCTTGCTCGCCTTCGGGCATGGCGCAGCCGATGATGGCGTCGTCGATGCGCGAGGTATCGATGCCCGGCGCCTGCGCGACCACGGCGCGCAGCACGTGCGCCAGCATGTCGTCTGGACGGGTATTGCGGAACACGCCCTTCGGCGCCTTGCCGACCGGCGTACGCGTGGCGGCAACGATGTAGGCTTCTTGGATCTGCTTGCTCATTTGGCTATCTCCGATAGCCGGGAATGGGGAGTGGGGAATCGGGAATCGCAAGTGCGGATTCGCCTGAGTTCGCCATCTTCATCACCCGGCAGATAATTGGGAGAAGCGGGGAGTCGGTTGGGCTTTTACCCATTCCCGATTACCCACTCCCGATTCTCAGTTCCTGAGTGGCTTGCCGGTCTTGAGCATGTGCCCAATCCGCGCCTGGGTCTTTTCCTGCTGGGCCAGTTCGACGAAGTGCTTGCGCTCCAGCTTCAGCAGCCACTCTTCGTCGACCAGTGCGCCGCGATCGACTTCGCCACCGCAGACCACCGTGGCGATGCGGCTGGCGATTTCGTAGTCGTATTCGCTGATGAAGCGGCCTTCCAGCATGTTGACCAGCAGCATCTTGAAGGTGGCGATGCCGACGTCGCCGGCGACCTGGATGCGGCGTGCCGGCAGCGGCGCGCGGTAGCCACCCTCTGCCAGTGCGCGCGCTTCGGCCTTGGCGATGTGCAGGCTTTCGTAGCTGTTGAACACCACCTTGTCGGTGGCGCGCAGCAGGCCCAGTTCCTTGGCATTGACGGCCGAGTTGGAGACCTTGGCCATTGCCACGGTCTCGAAGGTCTTCTTCAGCTCGGCAAACACATCGCCGCCCGGACCTGCGGCGATCGAGGCACGCACCGCGATTTCCTTCAAACCACCACCAGCCGGCAGCAGGCCGACGCCGGCTTCGACCAGGCCGATGTAGCTCTCCAGCGAGGCCACGGTCTTGGCACTGTGCATCTGGAATTCGCAGCCGCCGCCCAGCGCCAGGCCACGCACGGCCGAGATCACCGGCACCTGCGCGTACTTGATGCGCTGGCTGGTGGCCTGGAAATTGGCGACCAGGGCTTCGAACGCATCGACCTTGCCGGCCTGCAGCAAGCCCAGCGCGCCGGCCAGATCGGCACCGGCCGAGAAGGGCTCCTTCTGCTGCCAGATCACCAGACCGGCGAAATCCTTCTCCGCGCGGCCCACCACTTCCTGCAGGCCATTGAGCACATGGTCGGAGACGGTGTTCATCTTGGTCTTGAAGCTGACCACCGCGATGTCGTCGCCGTCGTGCCACATGCGCACGCCGTCGTTCTCGAACACCGTCTCGCCCGGCGAGAACTGCTCGCCCAGCAGCGGATCGGGAAAGCGCTGGCGCTTGTACACCGGCAACGCGGAGCGCGGCAGCTTGGCGTCACGCGCCGGGCTGTACGAGCCTTCGGCGCCATGCACGCCATCGCGACCGTCGAACACCCAGTTCGGCAGCGGCGCGCTGCTCATGCTCTTGCCGTTGGAGATGTCTTCGGCAATCCACTGCGCCACCTGCTTCCAGCCCGCGGCCTGCCAGGTTTCGAACGGGCCCAGCGACCAGCCGTAGCCCCAGCGGATTGCCAGGTCGACGTCGCGTGCGGTCTCGGCGATATCGGCCAGGTGGTAGGCGCTGTAGTGGAACAGGTCGCGGAAGGTGGCCCACAGGAACTGCGCCTGCGGGTGCTGGCTTTCGCGCAGCTTGGCGAACTTCTCGGCCGGGTTCTTGATCTTGAGGATCTCGACCACTTCCGGCGCGGCGCTACGATCGGCCGGGCGATAGTCCTGCTTCTCCAGATCGACAACCACGATGTCCTTGCCGACCTTGCGGAAGATGCCGGCACCGACCTTCTGGCCCAGCGCGCCCTTGGCGATCAGCGCATCCAGCCACTTGGGTGATTTGAAGTACTGGTGCCACGGATCGTCGGGCAGGGTGTCGCCCATGGTCTTGATGACGTGCGCCATGGTGTCCAGGCCGACCACATCTGAGGTGCGATAGGTGGCCGACTTGGGCCGGCCAACCAGCGGGCCGGTCAGCGCATCGACTTCGTCGAAGCCCAGGCCGAATTCCTGCGTGTGATGGATGGTGGACAGGATCGAGAACACGCCGATGCGGTTGCCGATGAAGTTCGGCGTGTCTTTGGCATACACCACGCCTTTGCCGAGCGTGGTGACCAGGAACGCTTCCAGGCCTTCCAGTACGGCCTTGTCGGTGCCCTTGGCCGGAATCAGCTCGGCCAGGTGCATGTAGCGCGGCGGGTTGAAGAAGTGCACGCCGCAGAAGCGGTGGCGCAGCTGCTCAGGCAGCACGTCGGAGAGCTTGTTGATGCCCAGGCCGGAGGTGTTGGACGCCAGCACGGCATGATCGGCCACGAACGGGGCGATCTTCTTGTACAGGTCCTGCTTCCAGTCCATGCGTTCGGCGATCGCTTCGATGATCAGGTCGCAGTCGCGCAACTGTTCCAGGCCACTCTCATAGTTGGCCGGCGTAATCGCTTCTGCCAGCGCCTTGCTGGCGAGCGGGGCGGGGCTCAGCTTGCCGAGATTGGCGATCGCCTTGAGTACGATGCCGTCTTGCGGGCCTTCCTTGGCGGGCAGGTCGAACAACACGGTGTCGACACCGGCATTGGTGAGGTGCGCGGCAATCTGCGCACCCATGACGCCGGCACCGAGCACGGCGGCGCGACGGACTAGCAACGGGTTGGACATAGCGGTAGGCCTCTTGTGGAACGTTTACGGTGTGGAATGAGCGCGGAACCCAGGTTCCGCGAAACGAATGAGTTCGCGCGCCGCGCGCGCACGATGGTCGGCCTCGCTGACGCCCGCCGGCCGCTTGATGAGTCCGAAATCGGCCATGGCATAGGTCAATGCGCCGGCCAGGAAGTCCAGCCGCCAGTACAGCTCTTCCTTGCTCAAGCCCGGCACGCAGCCGGCGATGGCCTTGCCGAATTCGCGCAGCACATGCCCGTAGTGATCGGACAGGAACTTGCGCAGGTTGTCGTTCTTTTCTGCGTAGGCGCGCGCAATCACACGTACGAACGCGCCGCCGTTCTGGCGGTCCTGCGCCATGGCCAACGCCGGCTCGACGAAGGCAGCGAGCACGGCCGTGAGCTCGCCGGGCTGCGATTTCTTCGCCAGTTCCAGCTGCTGCAGGCGCGCGGCGGTCATTTCGTCCATGCGCCGACGGAACACCTCGTTGACCAGGTTTTCCTTGGAGCCGAAGTGATAGTTGACCGCTGCGATATTGACGTCGGCCTGCGTGGTGAGCTGGCGCAGCGACGTGCCGGCGAACCCGTGCTGGGCGAACAGCTCCTCGGCCGCACCGAGAATGCGGTCCTTGGTGGAGAAGTGGGCGGGCTTGGGCATGCGCGAAGACAGGACTCAATCAAACGATTGTTTGAGTCTACGGGCTCGCCTGCAAGCTGGTCATGTCGCAACGCAGCACGATTCAGGGGGCGGTGTGCAAACGAATCGTTGACGAGATAGAATTGACCATCGCAAAGAAGCCTAAGCCCGCGTTTTGTCGCGGGTTTTTTCATGATAACCTCGGGCCTTCAGTGGCCCGCCCAACGGAGAACTTCCCATGGCGCTGGAGCGCACCCTGTCCATCATCAAGCCCGACGCCGTTGCCAAGAACGTCATCGGCGAAATCTACAGCCGCTTTGAGAAGGCTGGCCTGAAGGTCGTGGCCGCCAAGTACAAGCAGCTGTCGCGTCGTGAGGCCGAAGGCTTCTACGCCGTGCATCGCGAGCGTCCGTTCTTCAACGCCCTGGTCGAGTTCATGATTTCCGGCCCGGTGATGATCCAGGCGCTGGAAGGCGAGAACGCCGTTGCCGCACACCGTGACCTGCTGGGCGCGACCAATCCCAAGGACGCTGCGCCGGGCACCATCCGCGCCGATTTCGCCGATTCGATCGATGCCAATGCCGCCCATGGCTCGGACTCGGTCGAGAACGCTGCCAACGAAGTCGCGTATTTCTTTGCTGCCACCGAAGTGGTCTCGCGCTGAGGCCGAGTGAGTCGAATCGTGAATGAGGTCGTGATCCCCTCCGTGCTGCAGGACGTTCCCGTCCCCGCATCGCCGGTGCGCAAGCAGAACCTGCTCGACCTCGATCGCGAGGGTTTGGAGCGCTTCTTCGCCGACACGCTCGGCGAGGCGCGCTACCGTGCCCATCAGGTGATGAAGTGGATCCACCATCGCTACGTCACCGATTTCGACCAGATGACCGACCTCGGCAAGGCGCTGCGTGCGAAGTTGCACCAGCATGCCGAGGTCCTGGTCCCGAACGTGGTGTTCGATAAACCCTCGGCCGACGGTACCCACAAATGGCTGTTGGCCATGGGAGCCGACGGCAAGAACGCCATCGAGACCGTGTATATCCCCGACAAGGGCCGCGGCACGCTGTGCGTGTCCTCCCAGGTCGGCTGCGGCTTGAACTGCACCTTTTGTTCGACCGCCACCCAGGGCTTCAACCGCAACCTCACCACGGCCGAAATCATCGGTCAGGTGTGGGTCGCGGCGCGCCACCTGGGTAATGTGCCGCACCAGCAGCGCCGGCTCACCAATGTGGTGATGATGGGCATGGGCGAGCCGCTGATGAATTTCGATAACGTCGTGCGCGCGATGAGCGTGATGCGCGACGATCTTGGCTACGGGCTGGCCAGCAAGCGGGTCACGCTGTCGACCTCCGGTCTGGTGCCGATGATCGACCGACTTTCCACCGAAAGCGACGTCTCGCTGGCGGTCTCGCTGCACGCGGCGAACGACGCGCTGCGCGAGAGCCTGGTGCCATTGAACAAGAAATACCCGATCGCCGAGCTGATGGAGTCGTGCGCGCGCTATCTGCGCGGCAACAAGAAGCGCGACTCGGTGACCTTCGAATATACGTTGATGAAAGGCATCAACGACCAGCCGGAGCATGCGCGCCAGTTGGCCAGGCTGATGCGGCAGTTCGACAACGCGGTGCAGTCCAAGGACGCCGGCAAGGTCAATCTGATTCCGTTCAACCCGTTTCCTGGCACGCGCTATGAGCGCTCGGGCGAGACCGAGATTCGCGCGTTCCAGAAGATACTGCTCGATGCGCAGGTGTTGACGATGGTTCGCCGCACCCGCGGCGACGACATCGACGCCGCATGCGGGCAGCTCAAGGGGCAGGTCATGGACCGTACCCGTCGCCAGGCGGAGTTCCGCCGCACATTGGAAGGGCAGGCCGATCGAGATGCGGCAGCGTGAACTTGCGTTAATGGCGGCCGTGGCGATCGCGCTGAGCGCGGTCGGTTGCGGTGGTCGCAATGCCAAGGCCGGCTCGGCCAAGAGCGTGGAAGAAGTCGCCCCGGTGTACTCGTTCCGCGACGACAAGGCCACCAAGAATCGCCTGGCTGTCCAGGAGAAATTGGGTCTGGCGCGCAATCGGCTGCAGACCGGCGATTACGCCAGCGCCGAAGATCAGGTGCGCGCCGCCTTGAAAAAAGACCCGCAGTCGGTGGATGCCATCGGTCTGCTGGCCTTGATTCAGGGCGCCAGGGGCGATACGGCGGCGGCTGGTGCGTCGTATCGGCAGGCTGCAGACCTCGCGCCGCAACGCGGCGACGTGCTGAATAACTATGGTGCCTGGTTGTGCGCCAATGGCTCGCCTGCCGAAGCGTTGACCTGGTTCGATCGTGCACTGGCCGACCGCACATATGCCTCGCCTGCGTCTGCCTTGGGCAATGCCGGCGGTTGCGCGCTCAAGGCAGGACAGCCTGAGCGCGCAGCGGGCGATCTGCGCAAAGCGCTCGATCTCGATCCAAATAATCCGTATGCGCTCGAGTCGATGGCACGGCTGGAAGCCGGGCGCCGCAATTGTTTCGAAGCCCGCGCTTTTATCGAACGCCGCCTTGCGGCTGCACCGGCAACTGCTTCCGTGTTACAACTCGCCATTCAGATTGAGCAAGGGCTAGGCGACAAGGTAGCTGCCGGCCGTTATCAACAGCGGTTGGTCAAGGAATTCCCTGACGCAGCGACCGCTACTCCCGGGGCCAATGCATTGTGATCAGTGATTCCAATCCGAACCTTTTCGAGCAGGAAAAGGGCTGCGGACAGCACTTGCGCGAAGCGCGCGAGGCAGCAGGTCTGAGTGTGGACGAAGTGGCCGGCAAGCTACGCATGCCGGCACGTGTTGTGCACGCGTTGGAGCAGGAGGACTGGCAGCGGCTGGGCGCGCCGGTGTTCGTGCGCGGGCAGCTGCGCAGCTATGCGCGCCTGTTGCAGGTCGATCTGGAGCCGCTGTTGCGGCAGGCCACCATTGCGCCGATCGAGCCGGTCAAGTTGGTCAGTCATACGCATACGCCGCGTGCGCGGCGCATTCTCGAAAGCACCGCGCGCAAGGCCATGTATGTGGTCATTACCGGCGTGTTTGCGGTACCGGTCTGGTATGCGACGCGCTCGCATCTGGATGGCAAGGCGCCAAGCACGGTGTCCTTGGACAGCATGCCGGAGTCTGCAAAGTCCGCTGCGCCAGGCAATCCAGCAACGCAGCCAGCTGCCGCGCCGCGCGAGCAGCCGGCGCCGTATATCGCGTCGATGACCCCGGTGCCGCGTGCGGCCCAGGCGCCGGCGGCGGCAGTTGCTCCCGGCGGCAGTTTGTCGCTGAGTTTCAGCGGCGACAGTTGGGTGCAGATCCTGGCACCGGATGGCAGTGCGGTCGAAAAAGCCCTGATACGTGCCGGTGAACAACGCACGTATTCGCCCGGTCAGGTGGGGCGTATCGTGCTGGGTAATGCCTCGGCGGTACAGGTTCAGCAAGGCGGCAGTATCGTCGACGTGAAACCGTTCCAGCGCGCTAACGTGGCCCGTTTTGCGGTATCCTCCGACGGCTCCGTGGTACCTGCTTCCGAGTGAAGCGGACTGCGGTTTTTCATTTATCCCTTTTGATGTTCCGCGCCTCCGGGATGACGGAGCGAGAGTACGCATGGCGATCGACGATCTGCTGGACGAACACGAACAAGGCGAACGCGTTCGTTCCTGGTTGAGAAAGAATGGCGCGGGTCTGGTGGGCGGCGTCCTGCTTGGTCTGGCACTGATCCTGGGCTGGCAGTGGTGGCAGACGCGCACCAACACCGCGTTGGTCGAGGCCAATGGCCGCTACGAGGCGGTGGTGAAGTCGATTCAGGCCAAGGACCTAGACAAGGCCGCCAAGGACATCGTGGCCCTGGACGACGGCAAGGGCGGTATTTACGCCGAGCTGGCGGCATTGCGGCTGGCCAAGGCCCAGGTCGATGCCGGCAAGAACGCCGAGGCGATCAAGACCTTGCGTGACGTGCCGGCCGAAGGCGAGCTCAAGCAGATCGTGCAGCAGCGCCTGGCGCGCGTGCTGACTGAAAGCGGCAAGCCCGACGAAGCGATCAAGCTGCTGGCCGATGCGCAGGACCACGCCAGCCTGGAGATTCGTGCAGACGCATTGGTCGCGCAGGGCAAGCCGGATAAGGCGCGAGCGCTGTACACCCGCGCCCTGACCACGGTGGAGGTGGCCTCGCCGCAACGCCGTTTGCTGGAAACCAAGCTGATGGATGTGGGCGGCAAGGTGCCCGATCCGGCGGAGCAGATTTGATGAAGCAGGTTGATATGTACAAGCGCGTTGCGTTGATTGCCGTGATGGGTGTGTCGCTGGCTGGCTGCAGCACCGTCAAGGGCTGGTTCGCCGGGAAGGATGCTGCTGCCAAGAAGGCGCAGGAACCTGCCGAGCTGGTGAAGTTCGAGCCGTCGGTCAAGGTCGAGAAGATTTGGTCTGCCGGCGTCGGCAAGGGTGAAGGGCATATCGGCGTCCGTCAGCGCCCGGCCGTGGCCGATGGCAAGGTGTATGCAGCGGCGATCACCGGTGGCGTGGAGGCGCTCGACCTGCAGACCGGCAAGCGCGTCTGGGAATACAAGCCCAAGAAGGAAGAGCGTAACGACCGCAAGTTCAAGCAGCGCCTGTCCGGTGGTCCCGGTGTAGGCGAAGGCCTGGTGGTGATCGGTAGCCTGTCCGGTGATGTGATCGCCTTGAACCAAGCCGACGGCACTGAGAAGTGGCGCGCCAAGGTACCGAACGAAGTGATTGCTGCGCCGGCCATCGCACAGAACCTGGTGCTGGTGCGTAGCAACGACGGTCGCGTGACCGCGTTCGATGCCGCAACCGGCGAGCGTCGCTGGTTCCATGCCGAAGAAGGCCCGACCTTGTCCGTTCGCGGCAACGCGCCGATCGTGACCGGGCCGGGCGTGGTGTTCGTTGGTAATGACAGCGGGACCTTGAGTGCGCTGGCGCTGCAGGACGGTCGCCCGTTGTGGGAGCAGGCCATCGGCGTGCCGGAAGGCCGTACCGAGCTGGAGCGTATGTCCGATGTGGATGGTGCGCCGGTATTGGATGGCACCACGCTGTACGCGACCAGCTTCAAGAATGAAACCCTCGCGCTGGAAGGTCCGAGCGGCCGTCCGCTGTGGACGCGCGATCACGGCGGCGCCGGTGGCGTTGGAGTGTCGTCGGCCGTGGTGGTGGTGTCCGACAATGCCGGCTCGGTGTGGGGCCTGGACAAGAGCAGCGGTGCGGCGATGTGGTCGCAGGCTGCGTTGGCGCGCCGTTCGCTCACCGGTGTGGCCATCCAGGGCGATTACGCCGTGGTCGGCGACTACAAGGGTTATCTGCACTGGCTGAAACTCAGCGACGGAGCCCTGGCCGCGCGCGCACGTGCTGGACGCGATACGCTGCTGGCGCAGCCGCAGGTGGTCGACGGCATTTTGCTGGTACAAAACACCGACGGCGATCTCACCGCCTTCCGGTTGGCACAATAAGGACCTTGCGATGCTGCCCCTGGTCGCCCTGGTTGGACGGCCCAATGTCGGCAAGTCCACCATCTTCAATGCGCTGACGCGCACCCGTGACGCGCTGGTCCACGACCAGCCCGGCGTCACCCGCGACCGTAACTACGGGGTCTGCCGTCTCGACGAGCAGCAGCCCTTCATCGTCGTCGATACCGGTGGTATCGCCGGTGATGAGGAAGGTCTTGCTGGAGCCACGGCGCGCCAGGCACGCGCCGCCGCCGGCGAAGCCGATCTGGTGCTGTTCGTGGTCGATGGCCGCGAGGGCGCGTCCTCGCTCGATGACGAGATCCTGGCCTGGTTACGCAAATTGGCGCGGCCGACCGTGCTGGTGATCAACAAGATCGACGGCACCGACGAAGAAACCGTGCGCTCGGAATTCGCGCGCTACGGCTTCTCCGACGTGGTGGCGTTGTCTGCCGCGCATCGCCAGGGCATCGACGAGTTGCTCGACGAGGTGGGTGCGCGGCTGCCCGAGGAAGGGGCCGGCGAGCTGCTGGACAACGACCCGGCACGCGTGCGGATCGCCTTCGTGGGCCGCCCGAATGTCGGCAAGTCGACCCTGGTCAATCGCCTGCTGGGCGAAGAACGCATGATCGCCTCGGAAGTGCCGGGCACCACGCGCGATTCGATTGCGGTGGACCTGGAGCGCGATGGCCGTCAGTACCGTCTGATCGATACCGCGGGCCTGCGCCGGCGCGGCAAGGTGGAAGAGGCGGTCGAGAAATTCAGCGCGTTCAAGACGCTGCAGGCGATCGAGCAATGCCAGGTCGCGGTGCTGATGCTGGACGCTACCGAAGGCGTAACCGACCAGGATGCGACGATTCTCGGCGCGATCCTGGATGCCGGCCGTGCGCTGGTGGTGGCGATCAACAAGTGGGACGGGCAAAGCGATTACCAGCGTGCGCAGGCCGAAGATCTGCTGTCGCGCAAGCTGGGTTTCGTCAATTGGGCAGAGGCGGTGCGGATTTCTGCATTGCACGGCTCGGGCATGCGCGAGCTGTTCCAGGCGATTCATCGCGCACATGCATCGGCCACGCATGAGTTCAGCACCAGCGAAGTGAACCAGGCGCTGGAAATCGCTTATGAGACCAACCCGCCGCCGAGCATTCGCGGGCATGTCTCCAAGCTGCGCTATGTGCACCCGGGCGGCGCGAATCCGCCGACCTTCATCGTGCATGGCACGCGCCTGAAGGTGTTGCCGGAGTCGTACAAGCGCTATCTGGAAAACTTCTTCCGCAAGCGTTTCAAGCTGGTTGGTACGCCGGTGCGTTTCATCTTCCGCGAGGGCGCCAACCCGTACGAGGGCAAGAAGAATCCGCTCTCAGATCGCCAGGTGGCCCGCAAGCGGCGCCTGATGCGGCATGTCAAAGGGAAGTAACGGCGCCCAGGCCGCCTGAGGCGTGATGTTCAGGCGGTTGGGAGGCGCGCAGATCTTTGGGCTGTGCGGCTAGCTCGCCGCTTGCAGGCAGGGTTCTAAACGTTCTGTGCATGCTCCCGATCGTTCGATCGACACGTGAGGCAGTTCCTGCGCGTGCAGGTGTTCGTTCTTGGCACGGTGGCGCGCGTGCAGGCGCATTCGAAGTTCGCTCGCGTCGCAGCGCGTTCTCAAGGCCCATCTCCTGTTGCCGACGCGTGGCGCCGCTACCCTTCGCGTTGGCGATGCACTGGTATCCTGCGCGGCATGACCGATTATCCTTCCCGTATTCCGTATGCGCAGGCGCTGCAGATTCTGCGCAGCGTCGCGGCCAGCAATCGTTCGCCCGATGAAAACATCGCCACCTCGCGTGCCGATGGGCGGATCTCTGCCGGCGACCTGATCGCACCGCTGGCGCTGCAGCCGTTTGCCAACAGCGCGATGGATGGCTTTGCACTGCGGCACGCCGATGTTGCTGGCGGCGATGCGTCGTTGCAGCTGGTTGGCGAACAGTTTGCCGGCGAGCGCTGGGCCGGCACATTGGGCGCTGGGCAATGCCTGCGTATCACCACCGGCGCGCCATTGCCCGATGGCGCCGATACCGTGATTGCCAAGGAAGATGCCGACGAACGCGACGGCATGGTGCGGTTTCAGACCACGCCTGCACCGGGCTCCGCGGTGCGCCTGGCCGGCAGCGACGTGCGTGCCGGCGACCTGGTGATCCAGGCCGGGCAGGTGCTGACGCCAGCGCGGATTGGCTTGGCGGCGGCACTTGGCGTGTCGCGCCTGGCGGTGGCGCCGCGCCCGACCATTGCGGTGCTGGCCACCGGCGATGAGCTGATCGAGCCAGGCATGCCGCTCGGCCCCGGACAGATATACAACAGCAACCGCGACATGCTGATGGCGCAGCTGCGTGCGCTTGGCTATGCGCCGACCGCCTGGCCGACCTTGCCGGACGACCCGCAGCGCATCCGCACCATGCTGGAAGATGCGGCCGCCGCGTTCGATGTGGTGATCACCTGCGGCGGCGTGTCTGCTGGTGAAAAGGATTATCTGCCGCGCCTGATCGGCGAACTGGGCCAGATCCACTTCTGGCGCGTGCGGATGCGCCCGGGAATGCCGGCGGTGTTGGGGCAGATTGGGCGCTGCCTGGTCCTGGGCCTGCCGGGCAACCCAGTCTCGGTGCTGGCAACGCTGATTGCCTATGGCGTGCCGTTGCTGGATGGATTGCAGGGGCGCAGCGAGCCGCGCCCGGTCTGGCATGCCGCGTTGGCAAGCCCATGGGACAAGCGCCATGAACGGCTGGAATTCCTGCGTGGGCGCCTGGAATGCGGCGAAGATGGGCGGTTGACCGCGCTGCCGCACCGTGGCGATGCCTCGCATCTGCTGCGTGGCGCGGCCGACAGCAATGCATTGATCGTGCTGCCCGAGCAGGCGCGGCGCTTCGAGGCTGGCGAGATCGTGCGGGTGATTCCGTACGCGTTGTGAGCGTGTGCTCGATCGCTGGCGCCCGGCAGGATGATGCGCGCATTGTTGGAGGGTCTTCGTAATGCGCAGCGTGTGCGACATGCTGGGTGCGGGTGCGACGCTTCAATATGCAGGATGATCGTCGGCTGCTTTTAAGCGTCTGAGCATGGCGTGAAAGCGAATGCCTTAGAAAAGCCAACGCCTCGACATCGAGCGCCAATCGCGCGATAACCGCTCTCTCATGGGAGCGGGATAAGGGTAGGGCGGAAGACCGCGATCCACGCCTGCCTCGCCGAACTGCTGAATGCAGCGATGCCCCTCGTATTGCATCGGTGGCGAAACAACCAGTCAGCCGACCGACACCACACGCCGCTGTGAGCTTCGCTCAACCAACCGCACTGCCGCAGAACGCTGCGTAATCCGCGTAACCGCGAAATACCGCGCCAGGCGCACACACCGGGCAGTGCGGGTCCGGCGGCAGGCGAATGTCGCGGAAGCGCATCGCCAATGCATCGAAACTGAGCAGGCGGCCAGTCAGGCCGTCGCCGATGCCGAGCAGCAACTTGAGCGCTTCGGTGGCTTGCAAGAGTCCGATTACCCCGGGCAGTACGCCGAGCACCCCGGCCTCGGCACAACTGGGCGCAAATTCCGGCGGCGGTGGTTCGGGAAACAGACAGCGGTAGCAGGGCGCGTGACCACGGTGGCGGCCCGCATCAAATACGCTGACCTGTCCTTCGAACTGCTGCACGGCGCCGTAGACCAGTGGTCTAGCGAGTTTGACGCAGGCATCGTTGAGCAAATACCGCGCGGGAAAATTGTCTGCGCCATCCACCACCACATCCACATCCTGCAGCAGCGCTTCGACATTGTCGGCTGTCACGCGCGTTTGTACCGCCTCGATGTGCACCCGCGGGTTGAGCGCGGTGATGCGCTGTGCGGCGGACTCGACCTTTGCAGTGCCGACGCTGTCTTCGGTGTGCAGGATCTGACGTTGCAGGTTGCTGCGGTCCACCACGTCGTCGTCGGCAATGCGCAGATGCCCCACACCGGCTGCGGCGAGATAGAACGCTGCCGGCGAGCCTAGTCCGCCTGCGCCAATCAGCAACACCCGTGCGCGCGCCAGGCGCCGCTGTCCTTCCAGGCCAACCTGGGACAGACGCAGATGACGTGAATAACGCTCAAGAAAGTCCTGCTCGTCCGCCGGCAATGTCGGGCGTACCAACGGCAGGCCGGCGCTGGCCCATGCGCTGGTACCACCGGCCACCGACGCCACGTGCGCATAGCCGTGCGCGCGCAAGATCGAGGCCGTGTGCGCCGAGCGTTTGCCGCTCTGGCAGATCAACACGATTGCGCGGGCTTGCTCCGGCAAATGGACTGCAGGCTCGGTTTCCAGGGAGCTCTGTTCGATCGCCAACGCGCCTTCGGCCTGGCCGCTGGCACGCTCATGCAGTTGCCGGATGTCGACCAGCAGGGCGCCCTGCAGGGCGCGGGCACGGGCGTCGGCGGGAGAGATGTCGTGGCTGCTCATGTGGCTATTGTCGCGCAAACGCAGCAGCTGCGATGTGCAGTTGTGTCCATGACACGCACACACCTCGCTGTTGATGAAAAGCGCGTCATGATCGTGGCGCGATGACGGACGCGATCACGCTGCCCTGCGAGCGGCACGGCTGTAATTTCGGCCTCGTTCAACACCGTCGCGCGGCTCGTGCGGCCCGGTTTGCCTGTCTTGCGCAGCGCGCCCAGCCGCGTCGTCGCAGTGCCTGCCTCAGGAGGCCATCATGCTTGTTCCATCGCAGCGGCGTCTGGCGCGCGGCTTGCCGTTACGTATCGGTCGCTGGGTTTATGCATCGGACTTGCCCTGAATTGCGATGCGGCGGCGCAACAGGCGCGGCCAACGCCGATGGCGCGGCGCCGGCCGCGTCCACTTTGAAGGCGGTGCAGGTCAAAGGCGTGCGCAGCAGCGTGAAAAGCGTTATCGCGATCAAGCAATCGAACGCGGAAATCAGCGATTCCATCGTCGCCGAAGACATCGGCAAGCTGCCCCGACAACAGCGTGGCTGCGGCCTTGCAACGCGTGACCGGCGTGCAGGTGGCGTGCGCTGGTGGCGAAGTGGGGCAGGTGCTGGCGCGCGGCTCGCCAATCGTCATCACTACCCTGGTTTGCCGAGGCCACCAATCTGCTCGGCATCACGGCCAGCGGTTATTTCGGTCAGCGGCCTGGTGATTTCCCGCGCGAGATCGCATCGCCCGAACGGACTTACACACTGGGTTTTCGTTTCCGTTTGTGATGCGGATAACGCGGTCTGCGCGCGGCGTTGGCATCGGGCTCACCGGCGGAGCGTTAGCGTGAGCACAGCAGAGGAGACCGTGATGACAACTGACATCGATGCACAATTGAAGCAGCTTGCCGAGGCCCTGCCGGACATGCGCAGTCGGCACCCGGACGACTTCTGGGATGTGTTCCGGGCCCGCTCCGAGAAAATCACCGGTGCGGCGCAATCGCAGGAGCAGGCGGCGCAGATCGTCAAGCGTATCGACGAGATACTGGCCGTCAATCAGCTGGGGCCGGCTGATCCTGGAGCGTGACGCGGGGCTGCTGGCCGGATGCACTAAGCCTGAGCATATGCCGTGATTTTTCGGCTTCTAAGCGCTGCAGCGCGAGCTTCCCGCGGGGCGGCTGTGCCTTGATGCGGAACAGACCGGCTCGCGGTGCGCGCGCACAGCCGCTGCACTGCCATTTCGGCGATTGCAGCACGGCATGCGCGTGTAGCGGCTGGACAACAACCGCCGCGCCTTTGTCCGCGGCGCGCTGCCGTGCCCCCCGTAAGGCGTGCGACGTGAGGCCAACGTGTGGATCACAAACGCGAAGCTGCATCGATTCAAGCTTGAATACCCTCACACACTGCAGCGTTCCTTGGCATCGGCACCAAGGGCAGCAAATCAGTCGTCACTCTACCTCACAGGCGAGCGTCGAGTTGATGCGGCGCTGTGCTTTGACCAGCGATTTCAAGGTTGCAGAAAAACGCCAGCTAAGTGACCTTCATACAATGTGACGATGCGTTGCGCTGCAGCAGGCGCCCTTCGCCAGCTCTCGACGCTGGCGCGACGATCGAGTCACGCCGTCAGGCCCAGCATCGAGCGACATCATCCAGCTGGAGACTTCCATGAAACCACGTCGCCCGATCATTCTTGTCCTGGCCCTGTGCATTGGCGCCGGCGTATCTGCGCAGGCTCAGGACCAGGCACAGCCTGCAACGCCTGCCGGGCCGCAAACCGCAGGTGCAGCGACCCCGAGCGAGGACGAGCGCGAGGCGCTCGGTATGCTGAGTGCCATCAACACCAGCGAAATCAACGCGGCAAATCTGGCGTTGCAGAAGCAGGTGCAAGCCGGCGCGCGCGACTACGCCACGCGCATGATCAAGGAACACACGGACAACAATCAGAAGATCGCCAAGTGGCAACCGGATACCTCCGCCGCGGGTGCAAAGCTGCAGATGACGAAGGGCAAGGCGGAGTTGGCGAAGCTGCAGAAGCTGGACGGTCCTGCGTTCGAAACGGCCTATATCACCGCGATGGTGAAAGACCACACCGATGCATTGACGGCGCTCGACAACAAGCTGATCCCGCAGGCGAAGACACCGCCGGTGCTCGCACACCTGCAGACAACGCGCCACCATGTCGCAGATCATCTGAGCAGTGCCAAGGCATTGCAGGCCTCCGGCAAGAATGCCGGAGCCCGCTAAGCCATGGCTGCATCACCGATCGATCCGGTACGCACCGACGATGACGGCACGCACATCGTGCGCAGCATGACCATCCGTGCCGAACCTCATCAGATACTGGATGCCTGGTGCGATGCCAATGTGCAGCAACGCGTGTTGGAGGGCGCCGCCGAGCTGGTCTCCGGCGACGGCCACGCGTCCCGCTGGAAGCTGCATGCGCCATTGCATCAGGTGCTGACAGTGAACGTGCGCCGCGCAGAGGCGCGGCCGGGTGAAGCGGTGCGCTACGACGCCGACGGCGAACATGGTCTGCAGCTCACCATCGTCCTGCAGGTGCACCCTGCGCACGGGCGCGAAGCCAGCGAAGCGACGCTCAGCCTGCACTATGCGGTCGACGGCGTGCTGGCGCAGGTGTTGACCAAGCTGGTGAATCCCGCGCCGTATGTGCTGGCTGGCAAAGGGCTGCGGCGACTGCGCGCATGGCTGGAAGCTGGCGAGGTGCCGACTTTGTTGCATACCCCATCGGCGCGGACATCGGCGCACGCGCATTCGTGAGGAGGGCTTTTTGTGCGAGCACTTTGCTGGAATGGCGTCAACGATTTGCGCGTGGAAACCGTGCCCGACCCGGTGCTGGTCAACCCCCGCGATGCGATCCTGAAAGTCGGGCTTACCACCACCTGCGGCTCTGATCTGCACTTTATCGACGGCTATCTGCCGACCATGCGCGAGGGGGATGTCATCGGCCACGAGTTCATGGGCACGGTGGTGGAAGTCGGCACAGGGGTGAAGAACGTGCGTGTGGGCCAGCGCGTGGTGGTGCCGTCGTTTATTTCCTGTGGCGGTTGCTGGCATTGCCAGCGCAAGGAATTTTCGTTGTGCGACAACACCAACCCCAACTGGGAGATGCAGGAGCCGTTGCTTGGGCATGCAACTGCGGGAATTTACGGCTATACGCACGCCTTTGGCGGCTACGCAGGTTCGCACGCAACCTACATCCGCGTGCCGCACGCGGATGTGGGGTGTTTCGAGGTGCCCGATGGTGTGTCCGATGAGGATGCGCTGTTTCTCTCGGATGCCGGGCCGACTGGCTTCATGGGTGCAGATTTTTGCGATATCCAGCCCGGCGACACGGTGGCGGTATGGGGATGCGGTGGCGTGGGGCTGATGGCCCAGCAAAGCGCACGCATCCTGGGCGCAGCGCGCGTGATCGGCATCGACCGCTTGCCAGAGCGGTTGGCAATGGCGCGCGATGTGTTGGGTGTGGAAGTGATCGATTATTCGGCGGTCGACAGCGTGGTGGATGTCCTGCGCGAAATGACCGGTGGGCGTGGCCCCGATGCCTGTCTCGATGCGGTCGGCATGGAGGCGCATGGCACCGGCATCGGCCACACTTACGATCGGGTCAAGCAGGCCTTGCACTTGCACACCGATTGCGGCCAGGCGCTACGCGAGGCGATTCTGGCCTGCCGCAAGGGCGGCATCCTGTCGGTTCTGGGCGTCTACGGGGTGATGGACAAATTTCCGCTCGGTGCGGTGATGAACAAGGGCCTGACGGTGCGGACTGCGCAGCAACATGGGCAACGATACGTGCCCAAGTTGCTGGAACTGGCACAGGCCGGGCGCTTGAAATCCGGCTTTCTGCTGACCCACAAGATGCCGCTGGAAGACGCCGTGCGGGGTTACGACATGTTCAAGCACAAGCACGATGGTTGCGTGCGTGCGGGGTTTGTCCCCTAGCGGCAAGGAGATTGGCAACCCTGAGTTGTGCTGGCCGCGTGCTCGGAATCGCTCGGCATCTGGCGTGTTTAACAGGCCCACGGTTTATACAGACCGGCAACCGTACCTGCAGCCCGGGTGTTTGCCGGCTCCAACCAACGCATTTCCAGGTACGTACGCCACGCCTGACCCTGCTGCACGTTCTGCAGCAGGGTTTTTCCTGGGCTCAGCGGTGCTTGCCGTTTGCGTCGGTCACCCCGGGAATGGGTTGGGCGTTGGGAAAATGTGCACGCAATGCATCCACACCCTCTTGTGGCTTTGCCAGCGGCACAAGATCTTGACGGTTGGCGCGGCGCTCTGCGGTGGGTACCGAGACGGCTTGGTCGCGTTGCGCGATCAACGCTTGCTGCAGCTCGCCATCGCGATTGAACGACCATGCCAGCATCGGCTCGCCCAGCGGCAGGGTGTCGCCAGGCGCGGTGCCCTTGCGCGAATGCCAGGTGTGCCAGGTCTTGCCGTAGCTGTTGATCTTGCTGCGCATCAGTTCCTTCTCTGCGATCTGCGGCAGGTTGGGTGCAGAGAGCTGGCCGGAAAGAATTTCGCCGTTGTGCGGATGCCAAAAGTTGCGCTCGTGTGCCGGCAACTGCGCAAACAAGCTCTCCGAGATGATGTATTCGATGCCGGTGAGGTTGGCGCGGTCGGTGTTGCCGTCGTAGAGCGCGCATTGCGCAAGATCTTCATTGACCTGCTGGCAATAGTGATGCGCCTCCATTTGCTCATCTGGTGCATCCTTCATCGGATGGAAGCCGACCAGATAGATGTCCAGCTTGCCGACCGGGCCGCTGGGCTGCAGGACCTTCGCGCCGGCTTCCAGCACATTGGTCTTGGGAGTTTCCGGTGCGCCGGGCGGGGTGACCGAAGGCGGACTGCGCGAGCAACTGGCGCAGAGCGCAAGGCCGATCAACAGCGCTGAATGTCGCATGGCAATTCCCGTCAATGAGTGTGCTTCAAGCTAAGAGCGCGGATGGTGTGCCAGGCGTGAGCGCGGGCTGGGGCACGTAGTGAAGCTTCACCTCGCTTGAGCATCTGCTTAATGACGCGGCGGTCATGCTGTCGCACCTCGGACGCGGCCGCTCGCACATTCATGTCAGTCACCACACGCAAGATCGCGACGTTCAACGTCAATGGTATTGCCAGCCGTCTGCCGCACCTGCTGGAATGGCTGCAGCGCGAGCAACCGGACATCGTGGGCCTGCAGGAATTGAAATCGACGCAGGCTGCATTTCCGGAGCAGGCGATCCGCGATGCCGGGTACGGTGTGATTTGGCAGGGCGAGAAGTCCTGGAATGGCGTGGCCTTGCTCGCGCGGGGAACCGAGCCAGTGGAGATTCGTCGCGGGTTACCCTGGGATCCACGCGACACGCAAAGCCGCTACCTGGAGGCGGCGATTCATGGCGTGGTGGTGGCCTGCCTGTATTTGCCTAACGGCAACCCGCAGCCCGGGCCGAAGTTCGACTACAAGCTTGCATGGTTCGAGCGCCTGATCCGGCACGCGAAAACGCTGGTGGACCTGCCGCATCCGGTGGCGC
This sequence comes from Xanthomonas phaseoli pv. dieffenbachiae, assembly GCF_008639345.1. Taxonomy (NCBI): domain Bacteria; kingdom Pseudomonadati; phylum Pseudomonadota; class Gammaproteobacteria; order Lysobacterales; family Lysobacteraceae; genus Xanthomonas; species Xanthomonas phaseoli. Next base: position 2,224,506 of record NZ_CP041380.1, read on the forward strand.
TGATCGGCGACTTCAATGTAGTGCCCACCGATGCGGATATCTACGACCCCAAGGGCTGGCGCAAGGATGCCCTGCTGCAGCCGGAGAGCCGGGCGGCCTACCAGACCCTGCTAGCACAGGGCTGGACCGACAGCCTGCTGGCAATCCATGGCCAGACGCCCATCTATACGTTCTGGGATTACTTCCGTCAGCACTTTGCGCGCGACCGTGGGTTGCGCATCGACCATCTGCTGCTCAATCGCACGCTGGCGCCCGGCCTGCAGGACGCCGGCGTCCACAAGTGGGTACGTGCGCTGGAAAAGGCCAGCGACCATGCACCCACCTGGATCAGCGTGCGCGTGCCGGATGCCACCACTGAAGCAGCGGCCGATGCCACGCGCATTGCCAGCGTGCGCAAGCCGGGCGCAGCGAAAAAGGCGGCCTTGCCCAAGGCATCCGCCAAGAAGACGCTCAGTGGAACCGCAAAAAAGGCGGTCAAGAAAGTCGTTGCGAAGAAGGCCACAGCTGGATCGGCAAAACCACGCAAGTCGGTGAAAACACCAGCTGACTAGCTCAGCCGGCCGGCTGGCTGGCTGAAGGTCACGCAGCCTGTCTACGCTGCGCGTTCCAGCTTGCGGCGCTTGATCCGCTGCAATGCGTAGCCGGTCAGGGCCGTCAGCAGAATCAGCACGTTGCTGACGATAAACACCGCGTTGCCAACCAGATAGCTGTAGAGGATGAACAACACCGAGGCACTGATCTGGCCGAGGAACAGCCAGCGCGAGACGCCCTGCGCGGTATCGGAGCGCCATTGTTTGTAGATCTGCCGGATCAAGGTGGCGATCAGGATGATGCTGGCGAGCCAGCCCACGACGTCGACGACTTGCATGTGTGCGGTTGATCAATGACGGCCTGCAACCTTGCAGCGCACACTGTCTGCGTACCGTTCGAGCAGCTTCAAGCGTGGTGCCCCGTGATGCACGCCACGATCGCTAGATCCACGACGGCGCTGCATTAGCCACGCCTGTACCTGCTGCGCCAGGGGCCGGTATCCTAGCCGGGTCATCCATTGGTCGGCACTGTCCTGCACATGATCAGCTATGCCGAAGCAATCGCGCTGGTCCACGCGCACGGCGCAACCCTCGCCAGCGAGTGGGTGGCAAGCGCCGATGCCGAGGGACGTGTGCTCGCCGACGCCTTGTCGAGCCAGGCAGAGCTGCCGCCCTTCGACAACAGCGCAATGGATGGGTTTGCACTGGCGACCGCGCGGATGGGTGCGTTGGCAGACAGCGAGTACGTGGTGAGCGGCACCGTGGCGGCAGGGCAGGACGCCGGTGCGGCCGCGAGCGGTGCGGCCTGGGAAATCATGACCGGCGCTGGCGTGCCGCCGGGTGCCGATGCGGTGGTGCCGATCGAGCAAGTGCAGATCCTCGAACACGACGGCGAGCGCCCCTGCCGCATCCGCCTGCGCCAGCCGGTGCGTGCGGGCCAGCACATCCGTCGTCGCGGCGAAGACGTGCGCTTGCACGATCGCGTGATCGACGCCGGCACCGTGCTGCGCGGTGCGCACCTGATGCTGCTCGCCGGCCTGGGCTGCGCGCGAGTACACGTGGTGCGGCAGCCGCGCGTGGCCTTGATCGCCACTGGACGCGAGTTGATCGGCGACCCCGCACAACCCCTGCTGCCGGGCCAGATCCGCGATGGCACCAGCAGCTATCTGTTGGCTCAGTTGCATGCCGCCGGTGCCGAGGTCGTGTGGCACGGGCAGGTGAGCGACGACGATGTTGCGTTCGATGCGGCACTGGCACAGGCCCGCCATGCCGGTGCCGATCTCATCCTGAGTACCGGCGCGGTTTCGCGTGGTCGCTACGATTTCATCCCGGATGCGTTGGCACGTCATGCTGCCGACGTGCTGTTTCATAAGGTTGCGGTGCGACCGGGCAAACCGATACTGCTTGCACGCTTTGGTGATGGCGCGCTGTATGTGGGCTTGCCCGGCAACCCGATGGCCAGTGCGGCCGGGCTGCGATTTTTCGTCGAGCCCGCATTGCGCGGTCTGTTGGGCATGCCGGTTGAGCATGGCTTGCGCGTCGCATTAGAAGCGCCGATGCAGGCCCGGCCGATCTGGCGGCAGCATCTGCGGGCACGCCTGCTGTGCAGCGCGGCCGGGCAGTTGTCGGTGCAGATCCTGCCGCAGCAGGAGTCCTTTCGCGTGGCACCGTTGCTGCAGGCCAACGTCTGGGCAGTGCTGGAGCCGCAGGAGGAAGGAGCAGCAGCGAGCACGCATGCCGAGGTGTTCGGCTTGGGCCATCTGCAACCGGCCGCGCCGGCCATCGCGCCATGAACCTGCCGGTGCGTGCCATCCATCCTGGGGCTGTTGCATGACGCTGCAGCAGCCGTGGACGGGCGTGGTGCTGGCCGGTGGACGTTCCTCACGCATGGGGCAGGACAAGGCGTTGCTGCCCTGGCATGGGCGTCCGTTGCTGGAACAGATGCAGGCGCTGCTGCGACAGGCCGGTGCGCAACACGTGGTGGTCAGCGGCAACCGGCCCGAATACGCCGGCATTGCCGATGTCCAGCCCGAGCTCGGCCCGCTCGGCGGGCTGGCAAGCGTGATCGCAGGCGTGGCCGATGCGACCACGCTGGTGGTGGTGCCGGTGGATATGCCGCTGTTGTCGGCTGCGTTGCTGGCCAAGCTGCTGAGGCCTACGCAGTTCCGCTGTGTGGCCTTCGAGGACCAGATGCTGCCGATGTGCCTGCGCCTGGATGCCAGCGTGCGCGAGGCGTTGACGGTGTTGATGGCAGGCGCTGCATCGTCACGCTCGCTGCGCGCCTTGCAGCATTCACTGCAGTGCCATCGCGTGACTGTCACCGCCAGCGAACGCGCTGAGTTCGTCAATTGCAATACGCCCGAGCAATGGAGCCGGCTGATCCATGAAAATCCAGATTGAAGGCCAACATCTGCGGTTTCGTATCGACGAGGACGAGCTGGCCAGCCTGCTGGCCGGCCGCAGCGTCGACAATCTCAGTCGCTTGCCCAGCGGGCAGGGCGCACGGCTGGTCCGTCATAGCGTCAGCCTCACCGGTGGCCATGCGGCCTGCAATTGCGCCACCGATCATTGGCAGTTGGCGATCCCGCGCGATGCGCTGGAGGAACATGCACGGCAGTTACCGCGCCGCGATGGTCTTAAGTTCAGTTTCGATGCGGGCGCCGGGCACGCCGAGGCGATGGCCTTGCAAGTCACCTTCGACGTGGATGTGCGCGATAGCGCGCGCAAGCGCCTGCCGCGCGACTGAGTCCGCTGTCGATGGCGGTGCGCGTTCAGAGCAGGCTCGCGCGGCACTGGGTGCGCTAAGCTGCTGCCGAGCGGTCGAGCCCGCATTGCCGCGAGGAGATAGCGCATGCAGGACGTTCAAACCCGGCCGGCCTCTGCATCCGCCAGGCGCGTGTCTGGTGCCGATCTTGCCGGCAGCACTGCGCCGCGCGGCCGCGTTGGCTGTCGTCACGCGTTGGCAGGTGGCTGAGCATGCCGCGTGCAGTGGATTCGGCAATACGCAGGCAGGCGTCCTTGGCCAGCCGCCAGGCAGATCAGGCGCCGGCCAATGATCGCCGCATCGCCAATATCGTTCCCAACACGGTGCGCTCGCTGCTGGGCCTGGTCGAAGATCGCGGGCATCCGCCGGGGCGGCTGTGCAAGGGGCTGGGATTCACCGACCGCGACCTGCACGAGCGCGACCTGCTGCTGTCCTACCAGCAGGTGCGTGCGCTGATCCTGCGCGCGCGCCGGCTGCTGGACGAGCCGGCGATGGGCTTGGCGGCCGGCATGCGGCAACGGCCGGTGTCCTGGGGCCTGACCGGGCTGGCCATGCTCACCTGCGAAACCTTCGGCGAAGCGATCGGCTATGGGCTGAGCCATCAGCACGAAGCCGGGGCGATGATGCAGCACGTATTTGCGCAACAGGGGCGCGAAGCGTCCATCGAACTGGTGCCGCATGTGTTCGATCTGGAGATCGAGCCCTATCTCATCGAGGAAGCCTTTGCCGGCGCCCTCAATGTCAGTCGCTGCATGCTGGGTCCGGACATCCGACCGCGCGCGGTGGAACTGGCCTTCGCGCGATCGGCCCCGCTGGAGATCTACACGCGCTTTTTCCGCTGCCCGGTGCGTTTTGCTGCCGGCAGGAACCGGATGACGCTCGATGCCAAGTGGTTGGCCGCGCGGCTGCCGGGCTACGACCGCACCACCTGCGGGCTGTTGCGGCAACAATTGGAGACGCTGATCCAGCGGCCGCCGTCGCGCAATGAATTGGTCGAATCGATCGCATTGCGGCTGCGCAGCGATGCCGAGCGTGCGCCGCGGCAGCCGGAGCTTGCGCGCCAGGCCAATTGCAGCGAGCGCACGCTGCGGCGCCGGCTCGGCGCGCAGCAGGTCGGCTACCGGGCGCTGCGCGATGCCGCCCGCTACGAACGCGCGCAGGATCTGCTGCGCAATTCGCAGATGACCGTGGCCGAGGTGGCGCATGCGGTGGGATACGCCGATGCACGGGCGTTTCGGCGCGCCTTTCAACGCTGGGCTGGTCAAGCGCCCGGACAGGCGCGCGGGTCGCGATGAGCTGATCAAGGCGGGCGGGGAGTCGGGACGACATGCGTGCCGGCGTCCTATGGGAGCTTCGGAATCCGCCAGCAGTGCTCCGCCACATGCCGGCAACGGAAGTGGTGACAATCAGATGCGTCGCGCGTTCGCTTGCACCGGAATGGGCGGGTCTGCGCATTGATCAGGCGGCACCACTTCCCAGCCATCCTGGCATGGGCGAATCAGGCCGCGTTGCTGCAGCGATGCAAGATAGGTGCGATGCCCGCGCTCGGCGCTGCGCGCGAACAGCGGCAGGGCGCGCGTCAGCAGGTTGGGCAGCAACATGGCCAGCCGCACCGTCCACGACTCGCTGGGGCGCACGAAGCGCTCCAGGCACGGCGCATCCAGGCAGCGCAGCACCTGCAGTGCGACTTCGTCAGGCTGTTGCGGCCGATCCATGAACTGTAGCTTGTTGCCGCCGTGGAGGGCCTCGCGCATCAGCATCGGGGTGTCGGTGGCCGACGGGTTGACGATGGAGACGCGAATGCCCAGGCGTACGCCATCCAGTCCCAGGCAGAGCATGGCACCGCGCAGGCCGAACTTGCTGGCCGAATAGACCGTCGACTCGGGCAACGGGAACATGCCGCCCAGCGAGACGATGTTCACCACGCGCCCGTCGCCAGCGCGCTGCAGTAGCGGCAGTAACCGGTGCGTCAGCAACAACGGCGCCAGCAGGTTCAACTCCAGTTCGCCGCGGATCGACTCGGGCGTGCGCTTTTCGAACGGCGTGGTGCCGACGATGCCGGCGTTGTTCACCAGTATCTGCAATTGCCCCCAGTCCGTGTCGAGTCGCTCTGCGAGCCGGTCGCGCGAAGCGGAGTCGGTCAGGTCGGCGACCTGCGCGCATGCCAATGGACCCAGCGCCTGCACCGCACGTGCCAGTGCATCGGCATCGATATCCACCAACAGGCAACGTACGCCGCGCTGTATCAGGCGCGCGGCGATCGCGCGTCCCAGTCCGCCGGCGCCGCCGGTGATCACCGCATGCCAGCCGCGCAGATCCTGCGGCCTAGCCATGGGCAACCTCGCTGTCGGCCAGCCGTGCGGTGGAGGTAGTGCGCATGCGTGGATCGCCACTGGCGTCGAGCTTGAGCGCGTCGTACATGTGTTCGCCCAGCTCGCCCCAGCCCAGTTGTCTGCGCAGCTGCTGCAGATAGCGTTTGAATGCATGCGCCTCGATGTAGACGGCGTGGCGCTGCGATGCCACGAAACGGATGCCGCCGGACAGGTCCGGCGTATCGTTTTCGATCAACGCATCGAATCGGCGTGCGCTGGCCGGATCGCGGCGTTGCGCGGTCAGGTAGGACGCGATCATGTGGGCCTGGGTGTCGAACAGCTTGTACGCGCTGGAATTGGTTTCCAGGTAGCCGATCCCGAACAGGTTGCGATGCGTGCGGTTGAACATCGACAGGTACATCTGCGGGCGTCCGCCGTTCCAGAGGAAATACGCGCTGGCGTACGGGCAGCTCCAGCGGTAGCCAGTGGCGCAGAGCAGCAGGTCGATCTGCTCGCGGCTGCCGTCCTTGAACACCACGTGCCTGCCGTCCAGTCGCTCGATATCGGGTTTGACAGCGATGTTGCCGTGCTGCAGATGGTGCAGCAGCTGGGCGTTGAGCAACGGGTGACTCTCGAACAAACGGTGGTCCGGCTTGGGCAACCCCAGCTTGGTCAGATCGCCGTTGACCAGGCGCAGCAGCGCCGAGAAGATCGGGCGCGCCAGCCATAACGGCAGGTGCGGGCCGGTCTCGGCGATCTGGTCGACCGGAATCCCCATCAAGTGCTTGGGAATGAAGTGATAGCCACGGCGCACGCTGAGAAAGGCGCGCTGCGCATGCATGGCCGCCTCGCAGGCGATGTCCGCGCCGGAGTTGCCGGCGCCCAGCACCAGCACGCGCTTGCCACGAAATTCGTCGCCATGCCGGAAACTTACCGAGTGGCGGAGTTCGCCATCGAAGTGGCCGGGCAACTGCGGCATGCTGGGGTCCCAGTTGACGCCCGATGCACAGATCACTGCAGCGTAGATGCGCTGCGAGCCATCGGCCAAGTCCACCTGCCAGCGCTCGTCCGCCTGTTTGTGGATGCGCAGCACTGCCGTGTCGAACTGGATCTTCTCGCGCAGCCCAAATATCTCGGCGAAGCTGCGCAGGTAGGCCAGGATCTGCCGATGCGACGGGTAGTCGGGGTAATGGCGCGGCATGGGATGGCCGATGAAGGCCGATAGATCGCGCGATGAAATGAAATGGGTGGAGTCGTAGATCGGCGAGCCGGGGTTGCTGGCGTCCCATATCCCGCCCAGGTCGCCGTGGCGTTCGAACTGGTCGTAGTCCAGCCCCTGCGCCTTGAGCGCACGTGCCGCACTGAGCCCACCCGGGCCGGCACCGATGATGCAGACCGCATCGCTGCGGTCGAGCGGGAACGTCTGGGACGGCGAAGGCGTCTGCATGGCGTGGCGATGTCCGAACCGGGATGACGTGCTCGACTGTAGGCGGACCAGCGCGCCATGCTGGGGACGTTTTCGGCCAGGCGGGGGGTGAAACCGGCCAAGCTGGGCAGCTGTTGCCTGCCTTCCTACGCGCCGTGATGCGGTGCCGATGACATGCGCTGGCGGGTGGCAGTCGAGCGCTATTGCGCGGCAGCCGGCATCATTTCCCGCCGATGCTAGGGGCGGGCACTCCGGCAATCGGTATGGCGAACGCACGCCTTGGCAGCAGGACACCGCGCGCCGAGCGTTGCTGGCATGCGGTGCGCAGTGGCGCGCGTCGAACCCGGCAACGCGCTTGGAAAAACCTAATGGAGCGGCAACCCCGGAACCCGCACCGACAGGATGCCCTGCGCGTGCAGGGCAGCTTCCAGCTCCGCCGGGATGGCATCGCCGCTGCCCACGCGCAAGACCACGACCTGCAGACCGGCGCCGACCAGCTCCACTACGATGGCCTGCTGCGCGCCCGGCGTCTCCGGCCAGCCGCACCGTTGCGCATCCCGGCGCGCCAGTTCCACCACCTCGGCGGGCACGTCCGACGCCAGCAGCAGTACGTCGGCCAGGTTCAGGGCACGCAAGGCATTGAGCGTGAGCAGGCCCGGATCGCCCGGACCGGCACCAACCCATTGCACGCTGCCGCGCGCCGGAACGCTGTCCACCGCATCCAACGCGGCGGCAAAGGCGGCTTCGGCGGCGACGGTATCGCCGGCCTGCAGCAATTGCGGCACCTTCCCGTCGATCACCTGGTCGAACCACCGCCGCCGCCGGTTCATGTCCGGCAACTGCTGACGAATGCGCTCGCGGTGCCGGGCGAACAAGGCCGCCAGCGTACCCACCGACGCATGCAGTTCGCGCTCCAGTCGCTCGCGTAGTCGGCGCGCCAGCATCGGCGCCGCGCCCGCCGACGAAATCGCAATCACCAGCGGATCGCGGTCGACAATGGCCGGCACTTGGTAGGTGGAGAGCTCGGCATCGTCCACGACATTGACCAGACGCTGGCGTGCGCCGGCCGCTGCGGCGACGCGTCGATTCAAATCCACATCATCGGTGGCGGCGACGACCAGCCACACGGTGTCGATCCAGCCGGGATCGAACTCGCCTGTCATCTGCTCGAAGCGCCCGGCTTGCAGCAACTGGGCAAGTTCGGGCGAAAGCGCATGCGCATACAGCCGGATGTGCGCCTGCGCCTTCAGCAGCGCCAGCACCTTGCGTGTGGCGACTTCGCCGCCACCGATGACCAGCACGGCACGCCCCTGCAGGTTGGCGAACAGCGGAAACAACGGCATTGGACACACTCCGAAAAGATGGCTCGCACCAACGCCATGTTGCATGGCACCATCAGGCCACGTCCATGCCTCGCAGCTGTCAATGCGTGTCTTGCTGGTCAACGATACCGAAAAGCCCATCGGCGAACTGCGCCAGGCCCTGACGCGCGCCGGCTACACGGTGCTCGATGACGTGGCCTCGGTCAGCGCGTTGCTGCATGCCGTGCAACGCCAGCAGCCGGATGTGGTGGTGATCGACGTGGATTCGCCTTCCCGCGACACCTTGGAGCAGCTGTCGATGTTGCATGCGCACGCGCCGCGGCCGGTGGTGATGTTTTCCGGCGACGGCGACGATGCGTTGATCCATGCCGCGGTCGGCGCGGGCGTGACGGCGTATGTGGTGGATGGCTTGGCGCCCGCGCGGTTGGCGCCGATCGTGCAGGTGGCGCTGGCCCGTTTTGCGCAGGAAAGCAGCATGCGCAAGCGCCTGGATGAGGTCCAGCAGGCGCTGCAGGACCGCAAGCAGATCGACCGCGCGAAGGGCTTGCTGATGGAAAAACGTGGCCTGAGCGAGGCCGATGCCTATGCGGCATTATGCCAGCAGGCAATGAAGCAGGGCGTCAAGCTGGCCGAAGTGGCGCGCCGCATCGTGGCAATGGCCGAGTTGTTGGGGTGAATCTATGAGTCAAGCCGAATATCCCGTCGTGCGCGTGGCCTATCTGCCATTGATCGACTGCGCGCCCCTGGTCGCTGCGCAACGCCTGGGTCTGGACCATCAACATGGCCTGCAGCTGGACTTGCAACGACAAGCATCCTGGGCCGGCGTGCGCGACCGCTTGTTGGCCGGTGAGGTGGAAGCCGCGCACGCCCTGGCCAGTCTGGTGTATGCGATCGAGCTGGGCATCGCCGGGCCGCAATGCCCGATGGCGTTGCTGATGACGCTCAATCACAACGGCCAGGCGATCACGCTGGCGCCTGCACTCGCGCACGCGTTGGCGGCTGGCCGCACGCTGCCACAGGCATTGGCAGGATTGGGGCGGCGTGCGGTGTTCGCGCAGACCTTTCCGACCGGTACGCATGCCCTGTGGCTGTATTACTGGCTGGCTGCAGGCGGGGTAGACCCGATCGGCGATGTGGATGTGCTCAGCATTCCGCCACCGCAGATGCCAGAGGCGCTGGCCAGCGGATTGGTCGACGGCTATTGCTCTGGCGAGCCGTGGGCGGCGGTGGCCGACGCGCAGGGCACGGGGCGGCGTGTGATCCGCAGCGGCGAGTTGTGGCCCGGTCATCCGGAAAAAGTGCTCGCCTGCCGCCGTGAATTCGCAGCGCTGCAGCCGGAATTGAGCGAGCGCTTGACCGCTTGCATGCTGGAGGCCTGTCGTTGGCTGGACGCGGCGCCAGCCAATCGCGCGCAATGCGCACAGTGGCTGGCCGAGCCGCAGCATATCGGGGTGCCGGCGACGCATCTGGCGGTGTGTCTGGGGGCGCATCCCGAGGCTGAGTCGCATGTTGGTCACGACGCTGCCGCCGTTGATGCGACTGCGCTGGCTTTCCACCGCGGCGGGGTGGTGAATATGCCGTGGCTATCGGACGGCGAGTGGTTCCTGGGCCAGTTCCAGCGCTGGGGGTGGCATGACGTTCAGGACGAGGACATCGCCCGGCTCGGCGATATCCACCGACTCGACAACTATCGGCGTGCCGCCGCATCTGTGGGGGTCGCCGCGCCGGACAGCGATCATCGCAGCAATCGGTTGTTCGATACGCCGTAAAGCGATGGATCAGGCGTGTTGCACTCTGCGTTGAGGGTCGGAGGGCCTATGGGACTGCTTAGAGAGCGGTTGGTGTGCGGTGTGGCTGGCAGGGCTCTTGCCAGACCATCATCACGGAACACGCTGCGAAGCTCTCACGCGGCATCCATGCCGCATAAGGTCCCGCCACGGTGGGCGGGGAAGGGCCAGTCGAGATGGTCGGTGCGCTAGGTGCAAACAGAGCAAACAGCAAGCCGCGCGACGCGGTTTCCTCGCTCTTCGACAAACTGCCAGCCAATTGTCTGGTTCGGTGCCCTCGCAGCTTGCGGGACCGTTGGCGGCATGGATTCCGACTTCGAGCCTGCACGGGCGTACTTGCGGCGTGTCCTGCGAGCGGTGCGGGCACCGTTCGCTCCGTCGGGCAGGCATTTGATCCAGGCATTCGTGCCAATGCCTTCGACTGCACCCAGTAACGCCATCTAGGTTGCTGACGCGCAATGCGCCGGCCTGGCGTCATGGATCGCGCGTGGAGGGATGGCGTGTCGCAGGACTGTCTGTCGATCGCGCCCGCGAGTAACGCACGTTGTTGGTGCAATGCTGCACGAAAGCCGGGAATGGTGAGCTGCGCCAGCGGCGACCAAGTATCGCGCACGATGCCCGCAGTCAGCCGCCAACCCTTGATTTCTCAAGCACTTGCAGCGCGACGAGGGTGCGGTGAACAAGTTGGCACGGTGATTGCATAGGACGCACATGCAGGTACAACGGCGTGCCTGCAACAACATGCAGACGATGCCAGCGGCTCAACGGCGAGCCGCACGCATCCAGGACAACGGCGTCCTTCCGGTTTACCGGAGGGCGCCGTTTTTTTTGGCCATCGCACTCGAAGAGGTCTCTATGCAGCGCTCGTTCTGGCGATCAGGGCATACGCCCACGTTGTTCGCATCTTTCCTGTATTTCGACCTGAGCTTCATGGTGTGGTATCTGCTCGGTCCGCTGCAGGTGCCGATCGCGCAATCGCTGGGGCTGGATACGCAGCAGCGTGCCTTGATGGTGGCAGTGCCTATCCTGTGCGGCGCCGTGTTGCGCCTGGTACTGGGCATGTTCGCCGACCGTATCGGCGCCAAGCGCGCCGGCATGGTCGCGCAGCTGGCGGTGATCGCAGCACTGTTCGGTGCATGGCAACTGGGCGTGCACAGCATGGGGCAGGTGCTGTTGCTGGGCGTGCTGTTGGGGATTGCCGGCGCCTCCTTCGCGGTGGCATTGCCGCTGGCATCGCGCTGGTATCCGCCCGAACATCAGGGCACCGCGATGGGCATTGCCGGTGCGGGTAATTCCGGCACGGTGCTGGCGGCGTTGTTCGCCCCGATGCTGGCGGCCGCTTTCGGCTATCAGAACGTGTTCGGGCTGGCGTGCATTCCTTTGGTGCTGACGCTGATCGTGTTCGCAACCATCGCCAAGGAGGCGCCGGCGCCGGTGGCGCGCAAGCAGTGGTCCGACTACGGCCGGGTGCTGGTGGGCAACCGCGATGCGTGGCGCTTCATGTGTTTCTACGCGATCACCTTCGGTGGTTTCTCCGGCTTTGCCAGCGCACTGCCTGGTTACTTCCACGACCAGTTCGATTTCGATGCGCGTACCGCGGGCTGGGCGACCGCAGCGTGCGTACTGGCGGGCTCGGTGATGCGCCCGCTCGGTGGCGTGATTGCCGACCGCCTCGGCGGTACGCGCGCCTTGCTGGCGGTGTATCTGCTGGTCGCCGCGCTGGTGGGCATCGCCGGATTTGGTGCGGGCGGCGCCACGATCACGTTGGCGCTGTTCGTGCTGACCTTGTTGTGCCTGGGCGCCGGCAATGGCGCGGTCTTCCAACTGGTGCCGCAGCGCTTCGGTCAGGACATCGGCGTGATGACCGGCCTGATCGGCATGGCAGGCGGCATCGGTGGATTTGCGCTTGCCGCAGGGCTGGGCGTGCTCAAGCAGCACACCGGCAGCTACGCGATCGGCATGTGGTTGTTCGCTGCATTCGCGCTTGGCGGTTGGGCGTTGCTGGCCGGCGTGAAGGCGCAGTGGCGCAGCGAATGGACCGCCGCTGGCGCGGCGCGCGTCTGATATGTCGACAGGAGCCCAGGCAATGAAGCAACCCAGACTCGTCGTCATCGGCAATGGCATGGCCGGTATCCGCACCGTGGAAGAACTGCTCAAGCTGATGCCGGGCATGTACCACATCACCGTGTTCGGCGCCGAGCCGCACCCCAACTACAACCGCATCCTGCTCTCGCCGGTATTGGCCGGCGAGCAGGACTTCGACGACATCGTGCTCAATCCGTTGCAGTGGTATCACGACAACGGCATCCACCTGCATGTGAACAAGGAGGTCACGCGCATCGACCGCGTGCGCCGCCGCGTGATTGCGGCCGACGGTACCGAAGCCGAGTACGACCGCCTGTTGATCGCCACCGGCTCGGTGCCGTTCGTGCTGCCGATTCCCGGTAACGATTTGAAAGGGGTGATTGGGTATCGCGATATCCAGGACACGCGCACCATGATCGATACCGCGCGTACCAAGCAACACGCGGTGGTGATCGGTGGTGGGCTGCTCGGCCTGGAGGCGGCCAATGGCCTGAAGCTACGCGGCATGGAGGTCACCGTGGTGCACCTGGCCGGCTGGCTGCTGGAACGCCAGCTCGACCCGGTGGCCGGCAACCTGCTGCAACAAGCCCTGCGCGCGCGTGGCCTGCACTTCAAGCTGAGTACCGCCACCAGTGCGCTGCTGGGCAATGCGCAGGGCGAGGTGATCGGGGTGAAGTTTGCCGACGGCAGCGAGATTCCGGCCGATCTGGTGGTAATGGCGGCCGGCATTCGCCCGAACACGCGTCTTGCCGAAGAGGCGGGGATTCATTGCGCGCGCGGCATCGTGGTCAACGACAGCCTGCAAAGCTTCGACCCACGCGTGTATGCGGTGGGCGAGTGTGCAAACCATCGCGGCATTGCCTACGGTCTGGTGGCGCCGTTGTTTGAGCAGGCCAAAGTGTGTGCGAACCATCTGGCGCAGTTCGGTATCGGCATTTATCGCGGTTCGGTGGCATCGACCAAACTCAAGGTCACCGGCATCGACCTGTTTTCTGCCGGTGATTTCATGGGCGGCGATGGCTGCGAAGAAATCGTGCTGTCCGACCCGGCCGGTGGCGTCTACAAGAAGCTGGTCATCCGCGACGATGTCCTGGTGGGCGCGTGCCTGTATGGCGACACCAGCGACGGTGGGTGGTACTTCAAGTTGCTCAAGGACGGCACACCCATCCAGGCGCAGCGCGATCAACTGATCTTCGGCGAAAGCGCGCTGGGCGATGCCGGCACCGGTGGCCAGGACCGCGCCAGTGCGATGGCCGACAGCGATGAAGTGTGCGGCTGCAATGGCGTCTGCAAGGGCACGATCGTCAAGGCGATCAGCGAGCAAGGCCTGTTCACCGTGGATGAGGTGAAAAAGCACACCAAGGCGGCCAGTTCCTGCGGCTCGTGCACCGGCCTGGTCGAGCAGATCCTGATGAATTGCCTGGGCTCCAACTTTCAGGAAACCCCCAAAACCAAGGCGGTATGCGCCTGCACCGACCTCAGCCACGGCGAGGTGCGCCGCGCCATCCGCGAGCACAAGCTGCTCACCCATGCACAGGCGTATGCCTTCATGGAATGGCGCACGCCCAACGGTTGCGCCACCTGCCGTCCGGCAATCAACTACTACATGCTGTCGACCTGGCCGCGTGAGGCCATCGACGACCCGCAGTCGCGTTTCATCAACGAGCGTGCGCACGCCAATATCCAGAAAGACGGCACGTTTTCGGTGATTCCGCAGATGAAGGGCGGGGTGACCAACGCCAGCGAGCTGCGCCGGATTGCCGATGTCGCCGACAAGTATGCGGTGCCCATGGTCAAGGTGACCGGCGGCCAACGCATCGATCTGCTTGGGGTCAAGAAAGAAGACCTGGTCGATGTGTGGCGCGATCTGGGCATGCCCTCCGGCCATGCGTACGGCAAATCGATCCGCACGGTGAAGACCTGCGTCGGTAGCGAATTCTGCCGCTTCGGTACGCAGAACAGCACGCAGATGGGGATCGACCTGGAAACCATGCTCGCCAACATGTGGAGCCCGCACAAGGTGAAGCTCGCGGTGTCCGGATGCCCGCGCAATTGCGCCGAATCCGGCATCAAGGACGTGGGCATCATCGCGGTGGATTCCGGTTGGGAAATCCATATCGGCGGCAATGGCGGCATCAAGACCGAGGTGGCGCGCTTCCTGGTCAAGGTGACCACCGCCGACGAAGTGCGCGAATACACCGGCGCGTTCCTGCAGCTCTACCGCGAGCAGGCCTATTACCTGGATCGCACTGTGCACTACATCGCGCGGGTGGGGCTGGATTACATCCGTGCACACGTGGTGGACGATGCCGCCAACCGGCGTGCGCTATACGAGCGCCTGCTGTATTCGCTAGAGGGTCTGGTCGATCCGTGGAAGGCGCGTATCGCCGGCGAGCGCCGGCAGGAATACCAACCGCTGCGCGTTGCTGCGCCGACCGCCACGGTGGAGCAATGAGCATGCCGCACGACGCATGGGTGCACGTGTGCGCCTTGCAGGACTTGCCGACACTGGGCGCGCGCGTGCTGGAGGTTGAGGGCCTGCCGCCGATTGCCATCTTCCGCACCACCAGCGACCAGGTGTTCGCGCTACGCGACCGCTGCCCGCACAAGGGTGGGCCGCTGTCGCAAGGCCTCGTGGCCGGCGACACCGTGACCTGCCCGTTGCATGGCTGGGCCATCGGGCTGCAGAGCGGGCAGGCGTGCGCACCGGATGTGGGCTGTGCGCCGCGTTACCCGGTAAAGGTGGAAGCCGATGCGGTATGGATCGTGTTGCAGCCGGTGATCGAGCCGGATGCCGTTGCCGAGCCCGCCGTATGAGCGAAGGCCTGCAGCATCTGTCGACCCACGAAGCCGCGCAGCCGCAGGCCGCGTTACCGATGCACCGCATCACGCGGTCGACCTGCTGCTACTGCGGGGTGGGGTGCGGTGTGCTGATCCACAGCGAACACGACGCCGATGGCGAACGCATCGTCGGCATCGAAGGCGACCCGCTGCACCCGGCCAATTTCGGGCGCCTGTGCAGCAAGGGGCTGGCATTGCCGCAGACGGTGGCCAGCACGCAAGGGCGTGTGCTCGAACCGCAGCTACGCCGTCATCGCCAGGCGCCGCGTGCCGTAGTGAGTTGGGAGCAGGCACTGGACCATGTGACCCACAAGCTGGCCGCGATCATCCGGGAGCATGGCCCGGACGCGGTGGCGTTCTATCTCTCCGGGCAGCTGTTGACCGAAGACTATTACGTCTTCAACAAGCTGGCCAAAGGCTTGCTCGGTACCAACAACATCGACACCAATTCGCGGCTGTGCATGTCCAGCGCCGTGAGCGCCTACAAGCTTGCGCTGGGTGCCGATGGCCCGCCCACCTGTTACGACGATCTGGAGCTGGCGCACACCGTGCTGTTTGCCGGCAGCAACATGGCGTATGCGCATCCGGTGCTGTTCCGCCGGCTGGAGGAGGCACGCGCGCGCAACCCCGACATTCGCTGGATCGTGATCGATCCACGGCATACCGACACGGCGGCCATGGCCGATCTGCACCTGGCGATCGAACCCGGCACCGACGTCGCCTTGTTCAACGGCATGTTGCATCACCTGATCTGGGAGAACCTGGTAGACGCGCGTTTCGTGGCGGCACACACGGAAGCATTCGATGCCCTCAAGCGGATGCTGCGCGAATACACGCCGCGCATGAGTGCCGAGATCTGCGGCATTTCGCACGAGGATCTGGTGCAGGCGGCCGAGTGGTTCGGGCGCAGCCCTGCAGCGTTGTCGCTGTATTGCATGGGCTTGAATCAGTCCGTGCACGGCACCGACAAGAACCTGGCGCTGATCAACCTGCATCTGGCCACCGGGCAGATCGGCAAGCCGGGCGCGGGACCGTTTTCGTTGACCGGCCAACCCAATGCGATGGGCGGGCGCGAGGTGGGCGGCATGGCGACCATGCTGGCGGCGCATCGCGAGATCGCACATGCCGACGACCGCGCCGAACTGGAACGGCTGTGGGGCGTGCCAGCGGGGCGACTCTCGCCAACGGCAGGCGCACCGGCCGTGCAGTTGTTCGAGCGGTTGCGCGCGGGCACGCTCAAGGCGGTGTGGATCGTGTGCACCAACCCCGTGCATTCGATGCCGGAGGTCGCCGGGATTCGGGCCGCGCTGGAAAACGCCGAGGTGGTGATCGTGCAGGAAGCCTTTTCCGGCACCGACACCGTGCCCTATGCCGACGTGTTGTTGCCGGCCGCCAGCTGGGGCGAAAAGGACGGCACGGTGACCAACTCCGAACGCCGCATCACCCGCGTGCGCAAGGCGGTGGAAGCGCCCGGGCAGGCACGTGCGGATTGGTGGATTGCCAACGAAGTGGCGCGCCGGCTGGAAGCGCGCCTGGCACCAGCGAGCGGGCCGGGCCTGTTCGCATTCAACCACCCTACGCAGATTTTCGACGAGCATCGCGCCCTCACGGTTGGCCGCGACCTGGATATCAGCGGTCTGGATTACGCGCTGCTGGATCATGGGCCGCAGCAATGGCCGTTCCCGGCAGGCAATACGCAAGGGCAGGCGCGTCGTTACACCGACGGCATATTCGCGCATGCCAACGGACGTGCGCGCTTCCACGTCACGCCGTACCGCAAGGTGGCCGAGTCCACGTCGGCACGGTTCCCGCTGCGGCTGCTCACCGGACGCCTGCGCGACCAGTGGCATGGCATGTCGCGCACCGGGCGGGTGGCGGCGGCATTCGCGCATAGTCCCGAGCCGACGCTGCGCATGCATCCAGGCGATGCGCAGCGGCGTGGGCTGGTGGCCGGCGAACTGGTGCAGATCGAAAGCAAGCGCGGCGCGCTGGTGCTGCCGCTGGAACTGTCGGATGAGCTGCGCTCGGGCACGGTGTTTGCCCCCATGCACTGGAGCGGGCAAAACCTGTCCAGCGGCGGCATCAACGAAGTCAGCACGCCGGCAGTGGATGCGCGATCGCAACAGCCCGAGCTCAAACACACGGCGGTGCGGGTGGAAAAGACCACGTTCGGCTGGCATCTGCTGGCAGCGCGGCGCGGGGATGCAATCGCCTTTCAGCAGGCGTTGCAGCCGCTGTTGCGCGACTGCGGCTATGCATCCCTGCGTCTGCATGCCGAGCCCTCGAGCGGCACCAAGCGCCATGCAGCCGGGGATTGGGTCGTGCTGCATGCCGCCTGCGAACGCGCGCCCGATGCCAGCTGGCTGGATCGCCTGATTGCCGCCTTGCAACTGCCAGCTGGTGCGGATGTGCTGGAGTACCGCGACCTGCGCCGCGGGCTGATGCGCCGCGTTGGCTGGCGCATGCAAGACGGGCATCACCATATCGACGGCGTGCTGCTCACTGCCGCGCAACCCAGCGACGCCGATCGGTTGTTGCTCGCCACCGCATTGGCGGGCAAGCCGTGGCGTGAGGCGCGGCTGTCGGTGTTCGCGCATGCCCACAGCGTAGCCAGCGACCCGGTCGTGTGCACCTGCATGCAGGTCTCGGCCGCCGCGATCCACGCGGCCATCGACGACGGCGCCGATGTTGCGCAGCTCAAGCAACGCCTGGGCTGCGGCACCGTGTGCGGCTCCTGCGTGCCGCAACTAACTCGGCTGTGCCGGCAATCGCGGCTTGCGTGAGCGCACCTGTCCTACGAATGCACCGTCCCTCCACACCCAGCGAGATCTCCAATGTCAGTCACACCTTCCTGCGCACGTGATGTGGTGTTGTTGTCCGCCGGCCCGGGCGATCTGGAATTGCTCACCATCAAGGCGGTGAAGGCGCTGGCGTCGGCGCAGGTGCTGCTGCTCGACGATCTGGCCAACCCGGAGATCGTCGAACTCGCACCGCAGGCGCGCGTGATCCGGGTCGGCAAACGTGGCGGATGCCGTTCGACACCGCAGGAGTTCATCTGCCGGCTGATGCGTCGCTATGCGTTGCAAGGCCTGCGCGTGGTGCGCGTGAAAGGGGGCGATGCGCTGCTGTTCGGACGCGCTGGCGAAGAGATCGCCTTCCTGCGTCGTGCCGGTGTCGGGGTGCAGGTGATCAACGGCGTGAGTGCGGCATTCGCTGCGGCGGCCGCACTGGAGGTCTCGTTGACCCATCGCAGCCACTGCCATGGCATCACCTTCGTCACTGCGCACACCCACGACCACGGCGAGCCGAATTGGGGTGCGCTGGCGGCCAGCGGCACCACGCTGGGCATCTACATGGGCCTGCGCCGCGCAGATGCGCTGGCCGCTGCATTGCTGGCACATTTGCCGGCCAGCACGCCCGCTGCCATCGTGCAGGCCGCCACACGGCCGGAGCAGCAACGTCGCCTCACCACCCTGGGCGACCTGGGGATGACAGCCAGCGCGCTGCCGCCGGGTTTGCCGACCTTGTTGCTGGTGGGCGATGCGCTGTCCGAAGCTGCTGCCGGGTGCGACGACCGCGGTGGGCCGATGGTGGTGCAGGCAATGGGGTGAGGGCAGCGCACTCCGGATGACGCGGCTGCAGGGCAGGGCGATTCGGGTTCACGACGTCCGCCTGACATGGTGCGCGTGCGCCCGGGGACTGCTTGCCGGGGCTTGGGGCCAGCCGCATGCGTACATGGACGGCACGGCACGCGTAATGGTTCCGGCCTGGCATCGACGTCGGCCAGTGGTACTGACCTGCACGCAGTCGCGAAGTTTTCGCCGGGCATAAATCAACGCCTGGTGCGTTGAGGGCGCATCAGTGCGCGCCAGGATGTACGCGCAGTCTGGTACGGGCACTGCCAGTTTCGTCCTGTGGCTGCGTCGCCGTCTTGGCATTCCGGTGGCAGATTGATCAAGCGATCTTGCGGGTTACCAGGATGCGCGCTGCGAGGTGTTGCGCACACCATCGTTTAGACGACTGCCTCACGCAGACGATCGAGTGAGCCGAACGCCAGGTCCGATGCCTGACGTGCGTGGCAATCCGACTACGCCAGATTCGAACGTGCCTGGATCAGGGCAGCCGCTTGACCTAGGCACGGCCGCTGTTGCTGCGGCGCCGCGCAAGCCGTCTCGCCACATCCGCACCGCAGTAGCGCCACGTGATAGCGCTATCCACCTATGAGGTAGGCCCCATCGTCCGGCGACGCGAAGGTGTGCAAGATTTGCGCAGCGAGCGCAGCCGTTTTTTCCTGCATCCGTCCGCAATCCACCGCCGGGCCTGCCTTTCCGGGTTGGCACGAATGTTGCGGTTAGCCCAATACCCAGGCGTAACCGAAGCATCGAGAGGAGGCACAGTGGAAGACGGACAAAACACGACCCGTAGCCGGCGCGGCTTTGCCGCATTGGATCCGGAGAAGCGCCGCCTGTTGGCGAGTAGCGGCGGCAAAGCCGCGCATGCCAGCGGCAATGCGCACGAATTTACCAGCGACGAAGCGCGCGAAGCTGGCCGTAAGGGCGGTCAGGCGGTGAGCCGCGATCGCGATCACATGTCGCGGATCGGCAGCAAGGGCGGGCGTTCCAAGCAGGCCAAGCCGCAAGAAGAATCCGCTTAATCCAGCCATCGTCGCGCGATGACGCGCCGGTTTGGGAGCGAATTTTGCGGTTCGTTGGACACAGGCGCTACGCCCACGCGGCCAGCGCCTGTGCTGTTTTAGGCTTGAAGCCAATCGATTGCTCCACGCGGAAATGCGCAATCGATTGCAGATTTTGTGCACGTCATCGTCGCGCGTGATGTCATGCGCACCAGGAAAGATCCATGAGTGCTTGGTGTGCAACGCATCAAGCGCAAGCGAGAAATTTTTGCACTCCTGCATGACGTCCGACATCGATTGCATGGAAAAATTTCCCGCGTGCCCTGTTGCAGCTCCCAACCCGGCAGGATTTGCAGCCCACCGGTGTGTGGCGCTTGCAGCACCGCTTAGGAATAAAGCATCCCAACGACCGGTGCCGGGCATAGAACTAGGATGGTCAGCGCGGTCAGCGGCGCTACGCTGCATGCAGTGCCTCAGTAATCGCCGCGCGGTCCCCAGTTCCGTTGCGATTGCGTACAACCGCCTTTGGATGGCGCAGCCGTCGATTCCTCTGTGCCATGTCAATGCCACGTAGACGTCGCACGCAGCGTTCACTTGGAACAGGCGCGTCTTTCATCCACGCCGCTGCAGGCTGGATATATCGCAAACAAACAGGAGAACCCCATGGCCGAACCCCAAGAAAATCTGATGGACTGGCTGCGCGATGCGCATGCAATGGAGCAGCAGGCCGAGCAGATGCTCAAGGCCCAGGCTGCACGCATCGAGCACTACCCTCAGCTCAAGGCCCGCATCGAGCAACATTTGGAAGAGACGCTCGGGCAACAGCGCTTGGTCGAGTCGTGCATCGAGCGTCTGGGCGGATCACCGTCAATCATCAAGGACGCCATGGGCAAGATGGCCGCATTCGGGCAGGCGATGGGCGGCATGACCACCTCCGACGAAATCGTCAAGGGCGCGATGGCCAGCTACGTGTTCGAGAACCTTGAGATCGCCACCTACACCGCGTTGCTGGGTGCCGCCAAGACGGTGGGCGATGTCGAAACGCAGCGCGTGTGCGAGCAAATCCTGCCCGAGGAACAGGCCATGGCCGATTGGCTGCTGGCGCATCTGCCGGAGTTGACCGAAGAGTTCCTGGTGCGCGACGCCACGCCAGGGGTCACGGCAAAGAAATAAGCGTCAGCAATACAAGCTTCATCGGCCCCGCACTGCGGGGCCTTTTTGCTTCTGTGCGCAGAGCGCTTACCCTTGGCGTCTTCTTAGCACCGGTATCTGCAATGACGACAATCCCCATGTATCCGATCGGTACGCCCGGGCAACCGTGGGGCGAGCCGGAACGCGCCATGTGGCGCGCACGCCAGCTGCAGCAGCGCAGCTACGCGGACGACGTCGTGCAGCAGGTCGCCGCACTGGCCGTGCGGTACCAACGCGTGCGGTACAGCACCATTGCACATGCGCAAGGGGAGTATCCCTTGCTGGCACTGCGCAGCGCGCAGTGGGACGACAGCCTGCCATGCGTGTTGGTCACTGGCGGCGTGCACGGCTACGAAACCAGCGGCGTGCAAGGTGCGCTGCAATTTCTGCATCAGCGTGCTGCCGATTACGCAGGCAAATGCAATTCACTGGTGGCGCCGTGCATCAATCCCTGGGGCTACGAACGCATCCAGCGTTGGAATGCCGATGCAGTCGATCCGAATCGCGCCTTTCGCCACGACAGCCCGGCCGAAGAGTCGGCTGCGCTGATGCGGCTGGTGGCTGCGAACTCCGCGCGAATGCTGGTGCATATCGACCTGCACGAAACCACCGATAGCGACGAGAGCGAGTTTCGCCCTGCGTTGGCGGCGCGCGACGGTGCGGTGTTTGTGCCGGGGAGCATTCCGGACGGGTTTTATCTGGTCGGCGACAGTGAAGATCCGCAGCCGGCCTTCCAGCAGGCGGTGATCGCAGCGGTGGCCCAGGTGACGCATATCGCGCCTGCCGATGCCGATGGGCAACTCATCGGTGCACCGGTGGTCGGGCATGGTGTCATCAATTATCCGGTGCGGCGGCTGGGCTTGTGCGCCGGCGTCACCGATGCGCGGTATCGCACGACCACCGAGGTCTATCCGGATAGCCCACGCGCCACGCCCGACCAATGCAATGCTGCGCAGGTCGCGGCCATCTGCGCGGCAATCGACTACGCATTGGCGCAGCACTGAGGGCAGGGCGGGCGCCTAGAGTAGCCAGCAACACTGCTGTGCAGCCGCCAGGCCGGCGCGGCCGGTGCTCGGAATCGGCATGTACCGCGCGTACCCCGGTTCCTCCGCGCCGTCCACGCCACCTGACGACTGCTCGCTACGTTTGTTAGCCGCTCTCGGGCGCGTACACGACAGGGTTGGCCGGCAAATCGCCGTATGCCGCACGCAGCGATTGCGCGCGCGGATTCGGACCTGGGTCCTGCGGCTGCGTCGCCTGTCTGCGACGCGTCTGCACGGCTGCGCATCGTCGACGCACCGGCGCCTTGCCCGTCTGGCGAACACAGGACGAGCGCACGCATGCAGCCTTGCGCGTACAGCTCGTAGACTACGCGTTCATAAGTCGCAGGAGCGCAGATCCATGCAACACGATGCATTCAATGGCGCACGCAGGCGCGTAGTGGCTGGCGTGGTCGGGATGACGTTCAGTGGTGGCGCGTTTGCACAACAGACCAACCCGAGGAATACCATGGCGCAGGACAGCAGCTGGCACGCCGGAACCTGGCTCAACCGGCCGAAGACACTCGCTATCAACGGCGACACGTTGGATGTGGTCACCGACCAGGCGACCGACTTCTGGCGCAAGACGCACTATGGGTTCACCCGCGATAGCGGGCACTTTCTGGGCATCGAGACGGGTGCAGGCTTCACCGCGCAGTTGCGCGTGCGCGCGCAGTACGAAGCCCTGTACGACCAGGCCGGCATCATGGTGCGCGTGGACGAGCAGCACTGGGTCAAGGCCGGAATCGAACTGAGCGACGGGCGTGCCATGCTCAGCAGCGTGTTGACCAACCCGGTATCGGATTGGGCCACTGGTCCTTACGAAGCCGACCCCAAGGATTTCTGGATCCGTGCCACGGTTGCCGACGGTGTGCTGCGCCTGCAGGTCTCTGCGGACGGCCGTCACTGGCCGCTGGTGCGGTTATGTCCATTCCCGCCAGCAAGCGCCTATCGGGTCGGACCGATGTGCTGCACGCCCGAGCGCGCCGGGCTGAAGGTGCGCTTCTCCGATTGGGCACTGAGCGCGCCGCTGGGCAAGGACCTGCACGATCTCAGTTGAGCAGTTGGAGTATTGATTCAGTGCAGGCGAAAGGGTGGACGTGCATCGCATCGCAAGGCATCGCGCATCCATCCGCACAGCGCGGCGCGGTGTGATTGCCTATGCGGCAGCATCCGCGCGCCGCCGCGGCTTTACGGCAGACGCTGCAGCGCCGCGGCCTGTGTGACGTAGTCGGCCACCAGATGCGCTTCCATGGGTTTGGCGAGCAGATACCCCTGCGCCTCATCGCATCCCCAGCTCCGCAGCAAGGCAATCTCATCGGCATGCTCGATGCCCTCGGCCACGGTGCGATAGCCCAATGCGTTGGCCAGGCGCACCACCGCTTCTGCGCGCATCTGCATGCCGGTTTTGGTGGCGATGCCGGTCACCAGCGACCGGTCCAGCTTGAGCACATTGACCGGCAACTCGGTGAGATAGCCGAAGTTGCTATAGCCGGTGCCGAAATCGTCGATGGCCACGCTCACGCCTGCATCGCGCAACGCGCGCAGCCGCGGCACCGCTTCGACATTGCTGCGCAGCCAGCGGCCTTCGGTGATTTCCAGTTCGATGCAAGTGGTGGGAATCGCCAGGTCCTTGCAGCGGTTGATGACATCCGCTGCCAGATTGATGTTGCCGAAATCGCGCGAGGACAGGTTGATAGAGATGGAAACATCCAAGCCCTGGGCACGCCATTTCGCCAGCTGGACCAACGCGCTTTCGATCACCCAATTGGTGACCGTGCACATCAATGCGGTTTTTTCGAAGAGCGGGATGAACTCGTCGGGACCGATCGGGCCGAGACTGGTGTGATGCCAGCGCAGCAATGCTTCGAAGCCGGTCACCGAGAGGTCTTCAAGATTGATGCGCGGCTGGAACACCAGCCGGAAATCGCCGGCTTTCAGGGCCTGTTCGGCATCCAGCGCCAGGCGGTAGGAGCGTTGGATCGCATCGTCGTGCGACGCGCTGTACCAACACACGATGGCATGGTTGTTGATGGCATCGCCCAGCGCCACCAGGCCCTTGCGCATCACATCGTTGGTGTCCGGCTGCTGCGGGGCGAAGCGCACCACCCCGGCATGAAAGGTCAGCGACATCGGTACGCCAGCGGCATCCACCGGCTTGTGCAACATATCGCGCAGATCCAGCAGCAGGTCTTCCATCTCATCCGGCGCGGAGTTGAGCAGAAAGAACGCAAAGCGCATCGAGGCCACGTGGTAGACGGTGGCCTTGCCGCGCAGGGCGCGCGTCAATACGTAGCTGGCGTGGCGAACCAGCTCTTCCAACGGCTGCATGCCCAGCGCCTGGCGCGCCTCGTTGGCGGCCTGGGTGTCGTAGACCTCGATGAATGCAGCAATGGTGGGCACGCTATGGCTACCGAAGGCGAGGGCGTCCAGATCCGACTGCAGCTGACGCGTATTGAGCAAGCCGCTGTGCGGCTCGCGTCGGCCCGCACCGAACTGCAATTCCAGCTGTGCGGCAGCCACGTTGGCGAACATCAGCAGTTGCTGATGCTCCTGGCTTGCCAGCCGCCGCTCACGCGTGTCGATCACGCACAGGGTGCCGGAAATTCCCGTCTGCGGCGCACCCACGGGCACGCAGGCGATGAAGCGCGCGGGCAAGCCGGGGAAGGCAGCATCGCCGAGTTGCATTTGCGCAAGCGCTGCATGCTCGATCAACTCGATCACGCCATTGGGCGCTGGCGGTACCTGCTGGCACAGCTCCATGGCCTGCCTGACATGACTGCTGCTGATGCCACGTGCTGCCAGCACACGCAGGCGCCCGCCCTCGGTGATGGTCAGCGCAGCAGCCGGTGCAACCAGGGCGTGGCAAAGCAATCGTGCGATTTGTTCAAGCGGCTCCATGCCGCCCAGGTCGATCGGCACCCCTGACCAGTCGAAGTGGCGATCCTGCGGTTTGTCGTCCGGGGCAAGCGTCATGGCATCGGGTTCCGTGTCGAAGATCACACTGCACCGCTACTAGAAACAAACCGAGGTCATCGATAGGTGACGGAATCTACCAATTGCGCATCAGGCCGATCAACTGCTGGGTTGTTGCAAACGTCGAGCGGCCTAGCAGTCCCGACAATAACCGCTGCTGTGGCGCTCGCGATATACAAATACCGTACTCGGCCGGTCGATGTCGACTACAAACTGGTCTTACCCTCTAAAACAAACTCATAAACTGATTGGAGCCCTTGTTCGATGATGTGCGGGCCTTTGCGATGCGGCAATTTTCATTGAAGACGATTGGTTATAAGGCAAGGCGCCTAATTAGTTTAATCCTGTAGAACCCTGCTTCAGGATTCGGGCTCATCCAATCGCCGTCGATGGAAAAACCTCAAATTCCGCTGTCATGGCGCGCATTTGCCGCGGATAGTGTGAGTTGTTACAGATGAGGCTGCAGGAATCCACATTTAGCGGACGCGAGCAAGCCAGCGCACAGATTTGGCCTTTGTCATGGATGAGATTGGAGTTAGTGATATTCGGCACAGTTTCAGGTGTATTGAATCGCCTATTAATTTAGTGGCGCAGTGATTTGAGAGTGGTATTAACTCCGTTGCGCCCTGCAAGTGCTGTCAGCAGCTACTCGCCATGATGCGTCGAGGCGGCCTGGCTGCCTAAACCGGCTCTACCGTTATTCCAATCCCGTCTTTGGAGGCGCGTGCATGGGTGCGCGCCGGTCTCTGCTCGGCAATCAGGGGGAATCAAATGAATCGTGCATTTGCGTTGGTCTGGAACGCAGCCATTGGCAATTGGGTAGTGACGCATGAATTGGTGCGTCGGCGTCGCAAGCCTGGCTCTACCCGTCGCCAATTGCCGGCCCTGGTGGTCCTCGCGGCGGGGGCCACCGCACCGATGCTGGCCTGGGGGGCATGCACGCCGGCCATTCCCGCGGCGGGCGCAACGGTCACCTGCTCGGGTACGCCGGTCACCAGTAACAGCTTTTCCAGTAGCGCCAACAACCTGACCGTGAATGTCGCCTCCGGCAGCCAGATGACCGCAGGTTTGTTGGGCGGCACCGCCATCGCCCTGAGCGGTACCAATTCCACACTCAACAACGCCGGCACCATCGACCCTTCCGTGCTTGGGCTGCTCTCGGTATTGAGCAGCGGCGTGACCATGGGCAATGCCAGCTCCACCGCCGTCACCGTCAACAATCTTGCCAGCGGCACGCTCTATGGCACCGGCGGCGTGCTCGGCGCCAATCTGCTCAATCTCGACGGCATGGCGCTGGGGCTGACGTCGGCCAACAACGGAACGGTGCAGATCAATAACGCCGGCGTGATCGATAGTCGCCCGTTGCTGGGGTTGTCAATCCTCGGGTCGGACACGCCGGTGATCGCGGTGTCCGGTGGAGGCACCGTCAACGCGGTCAATACCGGCACCATCAACGGACGGGTGGGCTTTCAGAGTTCGGCCACTGGCAACACGTTCGTCAACTCAGGCACCATCAACGGCAGTGTTTCGATGGGGGCGGGCAGCACCAACAGCTTCACTGCCGTCACCGGTGGCAGCGTCAACAGCGGGGGAGGGCTCGCCCTGGAATTGCTCGGCCCGGGCGGTTTGCTGAGATTCGCGCAAACCGGTGTGGTGGATGGAGGCCTGGGAGGAAACAACACGTTGATCCTGCAGAATTCTGCGGTCGGTACCGGCAGCGGCAGCACCGGCACCGGGACGTTGAGCACCGCGCAATACATCAACTTCGGCAATTTGCGTGTCAATAGCGGCACCTGGTCGGTGGGCGGGGCGAGCAACTTCGCCAACAGCGCGCTCAACGGCGGTGTGCTGCAGTTCGCCA
Organism: Xanthomonas phaseoli pv. dieffenbachiae; assembly: GCF_008639345.1. Taxonomy (NCBI): domain Bacteria; kingdom Pseudomonadati; phylum Pseudomonadota; class Gammaproteobacteria; order Lysobacterales; family Lysobacteraceae; genus Xanthomonas; species Xanthomonas phaseoli. Next base: position 2,251,274 of record NZ_CP041380.1, read on the forward strand.
ATCCTGCGCAGTTGGGCACCACCATCACCGCCAACGGCGGCACGCTCGAAGCCACGGCTGCCGGTCTGACCCTTGCACCGACCAATGGCATTGCGCTTGGCGCGGGCGGCCTGACCGTGCAGGGGACCAATAACCTGACCGTGGGCAGCGCAATCACCGGCACCGGTGGATTGACCAAGACCGGCACCGGCGGACTGGCGCTGACCGGTACCAGCACGTTCAGCGGCGGCGTCAATCTGCTCAATGGCGCATTGACGGTGGGCGCCAACAGCGCCTTGGGCACCGGCACGGTCACTGCATCCGGCGGCAGCGTATTGGCAGGTGCCGCAGTGAACCTGACCAATGCGTTTTCGTTGAGCAACACGGTTGGTATTGGCGGCGCAAACACACTGCGAATCGGAGGGACGATCAGTGGTACGGGGGCGCTCAACAAGATCGGCGCCGGCACGCTGACCTTGGGCGGCAGCAATACCTACAGCGGCGGCACCACGCTGGGTGCGGGCAGCGTGCTGCTGGAGACCTCCGGTGCGCTTGGCACTGCCACGGTCACTGCGGCAGGCGGTTTGCTGGATACCACTGCACCGCTGACCCTGACCAACAACTTTGCGCTCACCAATACGCTGGGCCTGGGTACCAGCGGCAACGCGTTGACCTTGAGCGGCACGCTGGCCGGCGTTGGCGGTGTCAATAAACTGGGCACCGGGACGCTTTCACTCAGCGGCAGCAATACCTACAGCGGTGGCACCACGCTGGCAGCGGGCACGCTGCAACTGGGTGCCGCGTCCGCGCTGGGCACGGGTGCATTGAATGTCACCGGCGCATCCAGTCTGAGCACCACTGCACCATTGACGGTGGCCAATGGCATCAGCCTGGCTGCGCCGTTGAACTGGATCGGCACACAAGCGCTCACGCTCAGCGGTGCCATCAACGGTGCCGGCAGTTTGATCAAGAGCGGCACCGGCGATCTCACACTGACCAATGCCAACACCTACACCGGCGGCACCACGCTCAGCACCGGGCGACTGGTGGTCGGTTCGAATGCGGCCCTGGGCACCGGCACGCTCACCGCCAGCGGTGGTGAGCTCGATGCCACCGCAGCGTCCACGCTGGGCAACGCGATTGCGCTGACCGGAACCTTGGGCATCGGCAGTAGCGGCAATGCGTTGAATCTCACCGGCACCATCAGTGGCGCCGGCGCGTTGAACAAACTTGGTGGCGGGACGCTGACGTTGGGTGGTCTGAATACCTACACCGGCGGCACCAGCCTCAACGCCGGCACCTTGCAGGTGGCCAGCGGCAACGCACTGGGCACCGGGACGTTGAATGTCGCTGGCTCTGCGACCTTGCAAAACACCGCCGCTGCCACGCTGAGCAACGCAGTGACGCTGAGCACCGGCGCGCTGACCCTCAATGGCGCGCAAGCGCTGACCCTGGGCGGCACCATCAGCGGTGCCGGCAGCCTGGTCAAGGCCGGCGGCGATCTCACGCTAACCGGCAACAACACGTATAGCGGTGGTACCTCGCTCAATGCCGGCAAGCTCACGGTGGGCAGCAATACCGCGCTGGGTAGCGGAGCCTTGACCGCAGCGGCCGGCACGACGTTGGACAGCGCAGCAGCGAGCACGCTGGCCAATGCAATTGCGCTGGCAGGGCAGCTCACTGTGGCTGGCAGCAACGCACTCACGCTGACCGGGGGCATCAGTGGCGCCGGCAGCCTGGACAAACTCGGCCCTGCCAGCTTGACCCTCAGCGGCAACAACACCTATCTGGGCGGCACCCGCCTGACGGCCGGCAGCCTGATCCTGGGCAGCGATAGCGCGCTCGGGGCGGGCAGCCTGAGCGTGAGTGGCGGCCTGCTCGATAGCACCGCTGCACGCGTGGTGGCCAACAACGTGGTGCTGGATGCAGATCTGCAACTTGGCGGCAACCAGGACCTCACCCTCAATGGCGGCATCAGCGGCGCCGGTGGCCTGATCAAAGACGGCGCAGCAGCGCTGACACTGACCGGCGCCAATACCTTCAACGGCGGCGTGGATCTCAACGCGGGAAGCTTGTCGGTCGGCAGCGGCGCGGCGCTGGGCAGCGGTGTGTTGACCGCAGCCGGAGGCACGCAACTGCAGGCCACCACGGCCACCACGCTTGGAAATGCGGTGGTGCTCAATGGTGCGTTGTCGTTGACCGGCAACAACAACCTGGGCTTGAGCGGTACCGTGAGCGGTGCCGGCAGCCTGGTCAAGCAAGGCAGCGGAGCGCTCACGCTCAACGGAACCAACAGTTACACCGGTGGCACCTTGTTGAACGACGGTGCCGTGGTCGTTGGCAGCAATACCGCGCTCGGTAGCGGCGCACTCGCTGCTGCCAACGGCACGCGGCTCACCGCTGCTTCTGCGGTGACCTTGCAGAACGCGCTCACCACCAATGGTGCGCTGACGATCGATGGACAAAACCTCACGCTCGATGGCGTCATCGATGGCGCCGGCAGCCTGATCAAGACCGGCGCACAAACGCTCACCCTCAACGGCAACAACACCTGGAGCGGTGGGCTGCAATTGCAGAGCGGTTCGTTGCTGGTTGGCAGCAACACGGCATTGGGCGCAGGTACCTTGACTGCCGCAGGCGGTACCACGCTGGATGCAAGCACCGCCGTGGCGCTGGGCAATGCAGTCGCCTTGAATGGCACGCTGACCCTGGCTGGCACGCAGGAGATTGCGCTCGACGGCGTCGTCAGCGGCATCGGTGGCATCGACAAGCAGGGCAGCGCCACGCTGACGTTGAGCAACGCCAATACCTTCAGTGGCGGCGTTGCGCTGGATGCGGGCAGGCTGGTGCTCGGGAACAATGCCGCGCTTGGCGTAGGTGACATGCTGGTCAACGGCGCTGCCGAACTGGATGCCACGGCCGCGTTGACGGTAGGCAACAACCTCGCGTTGAACGATCAACTGACGCTGGTGGGCAGCAACGACCTGGCCTTGAACGGCAGCATCAGCGGCACCGGCAACCTGGTCAAGAACGGCACCACCACACTGTCGCTCACGGCCGGCAACAGCTACAGCGGCGGCACCAGCCTGACCGCGGGCACGATTGCGGTGGGCGCCGACAATGCACTCGGCACCGGCAGCCTGTCGGTGCTCGGCAATTCGGTCTTGAGCAATGCCCTTGCCGTGGCGCTAGGCAACGACATCGCGCTGGGCGCCGCGCTCACCGTGGATAACGCCGCAGACATGTTGGCCAGCGGTGCCATCAGCGGCAGCGGAAGCCTGATCAAGACCGGCCTCGGCACGCTGACCTTGAGCGGCAACAACAGCTACACCGGCCCGCTGGCGATCCAGGCCGGTACCGTGGTGGCCAGCACCGCGGCCTCACTGGGCAACGCCAGCGCTGTCGATGTGGCGGCAGGCGCGCTGTTGAATCTGACCAATGGCGGGCTGATCAACGCGCTCAGCGGTGCGGGCGGTGTCGATACCGAAACCGGCGCCACACTCCAGCTGGGCGGCGGCGATTTCGCCGGCAGCCTGGGCGGTGGCGGCAACATGGACAAGGTGGGGACCGGCACCGTGCGTCTGCTCGGTACCAGTGCGATCGGTGGCAGCACGCAGGTCAGTGCGGGCACGCTCGATGTGGTCGGCAGTCTCGGCACCAGCGCCTTGAACGTGGCATCGGGCGGCACACTGACCGGCACCGGCGCCGCCGGCAATGTGGGTGCGGCGGTCACCGTCAGCGATGGCGGCAGGCTCGCACTCACCAGCGGTGCGTCGTTGAGCGTGGGTGCGTTGACGCTCGCGCCAGGCGCATTCGTCGATGTGGCGTTGGGTGCGCCAAGCGCAACTGGCTTGCTGGCCGTCAATGGCGATCTCACCCTGGACGGTACGCTCAACATCACCGATCTCGGCGGCTTCGGCACCGGCGTGTATCGCTTGATCGACTACACCGGCGCGCTCACCAACAACGGCATGCTGATCGGCCTGTTTCCGGGCAGCGTGGACATCAGCCAGCTCGCCCTGCAGACCGCCATCGGCCAGCAACTCAATCTGGTGGTCACCGCGCCGGGCAGCATCGTGCAATTCTGGGACGGTGTGCAGACCACGGCCAATGGCACTGTGGATGGCGGCGCCGGCACCTGGGGTGCGGCCACCAACTGGACCGGCCAGGACGGTAGCGCCAACAGCACCTGGCAAGGCGACTTCGCAGTGTTTTCCGGTACGGCAGGCACGGTGGGCGTGCAGGGCACGCAGGACATCGGCGGCCTGCAGTTCGTGACCGATGGATATCAGCTGAGCGATGCCGGCGCGGGCGCACTGGCAGTGACCGACCCGTTGACTGCCATCCGCGTCGACCCGGGTGCCACGGCGAGCATCGATGTGGCCATCACCGGCACCGGCGGCGTGCAGAAGCTCGATACCGGCACGCTGGTGCTGAGTGGTCCCAACACCTACACCGGTGGCACTGCGCTGGGCGGCGGTAGCCTGGTGTTGGGCAATGCACAAGCGCTGGGCAGCGGCACGCTGACCGCCGCAGCGGGCACCACGCTCGATACCAACCAAGCGTTGGCGCTCGGCAACGCGGTGGTGCTCGATGGTGCGTTGACGCTGCCTGGCAGCAACGACCTGACATTGGCCGGCGCCATCAGCGGTGCCGGCAGCTTGATCAAGAACGGCACCTCCACGCTGACGCTGGACGGCAGCAACGGCTACCTCGGCGGCAGCGTGTTGAATGCCGGCACCCTGGCAGTGGGCAGCAACACCGCACTCGGCACAGGCAGCCTGTCGGTGCTGGGCGATGCGACCTTGAGCAATGCCATTGCCTTGGCCCTGGGCAACAACGTCAACCTGGGCGCCAACCTGACCATCGCCAGTGCAGACGATCTGGCGTTGACCGGCGTGCTCAGTGGTGCGGGCGCGCTGACCAAGACGGGCCTGGGCACCTTGACCTTGTCGGGCAGCAACCTGTTCAGTGGTCCGGTGTCGGTGCAGGGCGGCGTGCTGGCCACCTCCGCCACCGGCACGTTGGGGACGACCGCCAGCGTGGATGTTGCGGCAGGGGCAGGGCTCTCGCTCGGCAGCAATACCGCGTTGAGCAGCGTCACCGGCCTTGGCAATGTGGCGATCCAGGGTGGCAGCACCTTGCAACTGGGCGTGGGCAACGTCAGCAGCACGTTTGCAGGTGCGTTGAACGATGCCGGCAATCTGGAAAAGGTCGGCACCGGCACCGTACAACTCTCCGGCACCAGCGCGATCGGCGGCACCACACAGATCACGGCAGGCACGCTGGATGTAGATGGCACGCTGGGCAGTGCCGGTGGCGTCACCGTGGGCACCGGCGGCACGCTGAGCGGCAGCGGCGTGGTCGATGCCGCGGTCACGGTGAATGACGGTGGCCGCCTGGTGGTGACCAGCGGTGCGCTGCTGACCACCGGCAGCCTGAGCATGGCGTCCAATGCCACGCTCGATGCGTTGCTGGGAATCCCCAGCCAGACCGGGGTGCTTGCGGTCAACGGCGACCTCACGCTGGATGGCACGCTCAACATCACCGACATCGGCGGCTTCGGCACTGGCGTGTATCGCCTGATCGATTACACCGGCACGCTGACCAACAATGGCATGGGTTTTGGCACAATGCCGGGCACGGTCGACCCCGCCCAGCTCACGCTGCAGACCTCGCTGGCGCAGCAGGTCAATGTGGTGTTGTTGGCGTCCGGTAGCAACGTGCAGTTCTGGGATGGCGCGCAGACCGTCGCCAACGGCAGCGCCGATGGCGGGACTGGCACATGGACTGCCGGTTCCACCAATTGGACGTCGGTCGATGGGCTGACCAACAGCGATTGGCAGAACAGCTTTGCGGTCTTCGCAGGCACCGCCGGCAACGTAGGCGTGCAGGGCACCCAGGGCATCACCGGCATGCAATTCATCACCGATGGCTATGTGCTGAGCGATGCAGGCGGTGGCGCATTGAGCGCCAACGCAGCGAACACCATCATCCGTGTCGATCCGGGCGTGACCGGCACCATCGATGTCGCCATCGGCGGCACCGGCACGCTGCAAAAGCTCGACACCGGCACGCTGGTGCTGACTGCTGCCAACACCTACACCGGCGGCACCGCGCTCGGCGGCGGCACCCTGGTGTTGGGCAATGCGCAAGCGCTGGGCACCGGCACGCTCACTGCCGCAGCGGGCACCACGCTCGATACCAATCAAGCATTGGCGCTCGGCAATGCGGTGGTGCTCGATGGCGCGCTGACGCTGCCGGGCAGCAACGATCTGGCATTGACCGGTGCGATCAGCGGTGCAAGCAGTTTGATCAAGAACGGCACGTCCACCCTCACGCTCAGCGGCAACAACAGCTATGCCGGCGGCACGACGCTCAGCGATGGCACGCTGGCGGTGGCCAGCAATACCGCCCTGGGCAGCGGCACCTTGTCGGTCACCGGCGATTCGGTGCTGAGCAATGCGGTTGCCGCGGCATTGGGCAACGCGGTCACGCTGGGCGCGGCGCTTACCGTCGACAACCCGGCCGACCTCACGCTTACCGGCAACATCAGCGGTAGCGGGAGCTTGATCAAGACCAACACCGGCGTGCTGACGCTCGGCGGCAGCAATACCTACAGCGGTGGCATCACGGTCGCTGCCGGCACGCTGGTGGGAGATGGCGCAAGCCTGCAAGGCGCCATCGTCGACAACGCAACCCTGGCGTTCAATCAGGTGGCCGATGGCGTGTTTACCGGTTCGATCACCGGCACCGGTACGGTGATCAAGGAGGGCGCCGGCGCATTGCGGCTCAACGGCGCCAATGGCTACACCGGTGGCACCACCATTGCGGCCGGCACCCTGATCGGCGATACCGCCAGCTTGCAGGGCGATATCACCAACAATGCAGCGTTGGTGTTCGACCAGATCACCGGTGGCGTGTATGCCGGCGCGGTCAGCGGGAGCGGCTCGCTGGAAAAGACCGGCAGCGGCGTGCTGCAATTGCTTGGCGCCAACACCTATACCGGCGGCACCGTCATCAGCGCCGGCAGCCTGGTCGGCAACACCACCAGCGTGCAGGGCGATGTGGTCGACAACGCGACCTTGGTCTTCGATCAGGCCAGCGACGGCGCGTTCGCCGGGGTGGTCAGCGGCACCGGTAGCGTGATCAAGCAAGGTGCCGGCGCGTTGACTTTGGTGGCGCCCAACACCTACAGCGGCGGCACCACCATCGCCAGCGGTAGCTTGATCGGCACCACCGACAGCCTGCAGGGCAACATTGTCGACAACGCCGTGCTGGTGTTCGACCAGGCAACCGATGGGACCTACGCTGGCAACGTCACCGGCAGCGGCGTGCTGGTCAAGAATGGCACCGGTGCGCTCACCCTGGATGGCGTCAACGGCTACCTGGGCGGTACCACCGTCAACGCGGGCACGCTGGTTGGCAACACCGCCAGCCTGCAGGGCGACATCACCAACAACAGCACGCTGACCTTCCTGCAAACCAGTGCCGGCAGCTACGCAGGCAGGTTGTTCGGGCTCGGTCGCTTCATCAAGCTGGGAACCGGCACGCTATTGCTCACCGCCAACAGCAGCAGCTTCACCGGCCCGACCGAGGTCAATGCCGGCACCCTGAGTGTCGGCAACCTGGCCAACCCCGGCGCGGCACTGGGCGGGCCGGTCACGGTGGGTCCGGGCGGCACGCTCACCGGCAGCGGCAGTGTCGGCAGCCTGGTGTCGTCGGGCACGGTCGCCATCGGTGGTGCCGGTGGCACCATCAGCGTCGGCGGCACTGCCACGTTTGCACCAGGCTCCACGTTGCAGGTAACGCCCGGCGCGGGCGGTGTGGTGACGCCGGTGACGGTGGGCGGTGCAGCCACGGTAGCAAGCGGCACCACCCTGGAGTTGGTGCGTGCGACCGATATGCCGCTGTTTACGGAGATTCCGTTGATCAGCGCCGGCGGCGGTCTCACCGGGCAGTTCACCAACGTCGTCTCCGACTACGCGTTTATCGAGCCGAACGTGAACACCACCGCCACTGCGTTGTCGGTGACGTTCGGGCGCAATACGGTGGGCATGGTGGATGCGGTCACCACGCCTAACCAGCAATCCACGGCGGCAGCGGTGGACGGATTGCCGAACACCAGCCCGATCTATCAGGCCGTGGTGCGTTTGCCCGACGACCCGGAAGCGGTGCGCACCGCGTTCGCCTCGTTGTCGGGCGAAAGCCATGCCAGCACGGCTACCGCCATGCTGGACAGCCGCTTCCTCAACAGCGGCATCGGCAACCATCTGCGTGGCGACAGCCAGGACACGCTGGTCGGCGACACCATGGTGTGGATCACCGGGCGCAGCCTGCCCACCCGTGTCGATGGCGATGCCAATGCGGTGTCGGTACGCCGCGAGGACAACGGGGTGATGGCCGGTGCGGAACGCCGCTTGGGCGAACGCAGCGTGGTGGGCATTGCGGTCGGCAACCAGGATATCGAGAGCTGGTCGCGCGAATGGGGCGACCGTGCCGATGTGGATGGCACCCATGCCGGCGTGTATGGCCGCGCCGACTGGTCTGCGTTTTCGCTGCAGGGCGCGGTGGATTACGCCAGCTACAGCGTCGACAGCACGCGCCGGGTGATGTTGCCCGACGTGCTCGCAGAGCGTCTGGTCAGCCGCTACGACGCCACCGCGGTCACGGTGTCGCTGGAAGCGGCCTGGAATCTGCGCACCGAGGGCGCCGTGTACAGCCCGTTCATTGCGGCCGATTACACCCGCCTGAAGACCGACGGCTTTACCGAACGCGGCGGCATCTCCGCGCTGTCGGTGGACAGTGCCAGCGATACCTTAAGCACCGCCACGCTGGGTATGCGTGGTCACTGGGACCTCGGCCAACAGGCGGCGTTGTATGCGTCGGCAGGCTGGCGGCATGCCTTCGGCGATCGTTCGGTGCAGCGCTCGGCCGGCTTCATCGGCACCGCCTCGGAGTTCTCGGTGCAAAGCGTCACCCTGGCCAAGAACGCGGCCATTGGCGAGCTGGGCGTGAGCCTGATCACCTCGCCACGCAGCCGGCTGGCACTGTCGCTGCAAGGCCTCAGCGGCGACGGGCAGACGGCGTACGGTGGCCAGGTGACCTGGGGAGTGAGCTTCTGAGCCTTGTCTTGCGGCTTGCTTGACACTGGAATGCAAGAACGCCCCGGATGCCGGGGCGTTCTTTTTTGCCTGCGGTTCTGTGTCTGTCGCGCGCGTCGCACGGTGCGCACGCAAGCGTTCGTGTGCGTTGCGGCGATCAGCTCAGTGCATGGCCGAAGACGCGCTGCGCGCGTGCCGCTGCATGGCGCGCTGCCATCCCAAAGCACGCATGCCGTCACGATGGCTGGATGCCCGCCGATGGTGCGTACGCTGTCATGCAGTACAGCACGCCAACAACGGTCACATCGCGCGCATCACAGCCCGATGCGTTCGGCCAGCCGCACCAGTTCGGCCAGCGATCCGGCCTGCATCTTGCGCATGGCCTGGCCACGCCGCACTTTCACGGTGATCTCGCTCAGGTGCAAGCGCGCGGCAATCTGCTTGTTCAACAGGCCTTGCACCACCAGTCGCGTGACATCCTGCTCGCCGCTGGTCAGCGACTCCCAACGAGCGCGCAAGGCTGCGGCCACCGCCTCGCTTTGGCGGCGCGCACGGTCGCGGCGGATGCCGTCCTGAATCGCATCCAGCAGGGCCTGATCGCGAAATGGTTTGGTCAGGAATTCGATCGCGCCGTTCTTCATCGCCTCCACGCTCATCGCGATATCGCCATGACCGGTGATGAAGATGGTGGGCAGGGCAACGCCGGATTCGACCATGCGCCGATGGAACTCCATCCCGCTCTGGCCCGGCATGCGAATGTCCAGCACCAGGCAGGCGGGTACCTCGTGCAACCGATGCGCAAGGAATTGATCGGTGGAACCGAACGCGTAGACCTGCAAGCCGACCGAGGCGAACAGATCTTCCAGTGCAGCGCGCATCGAGGCATCGTCGTCGATGAGATATACCACCGGGGCCAGATCGCTCATTGCCTGCGCTCCGTCGCGACCAGGGGCAGACGCAGGCCGAAGCGCGCGCCGCGTACACCAGCCGGCTCGGCCCAGATCTGTCCGCCATTGGCTTCCATGATGGTGCGGCTGATGCTCAAGCCGATGCCCATGCCATCGTCCTTGGTGCTCCAGAACGCTTCGAACACATGCGCCAGTGCGTCGTCGGACAAACCTGGGCCGGTGTCGTCGATGCACAGGCATGCCCACGTTCCATCGGTGTGCGAGCGTACGTGGATGCTGCGCGCCTCGTCCGGCAGGGTGGTCAGTGCCTCCATTGCGTTGAGCAACAGATTGCCGATGACCTGCTGGATCTGTACGCCATCGGCCAGCACCGCGGGCAGGGCAGGGTCCAGCTCCAGCGACAGCGCGATGCCATGGCGCTCGGTTTCGCCGCGGGTGAGCGCGATCATGTCGAGCACGGTGCGGTTTAGATCCAGCCGCTGGCGTTGGCTGGCTTCGCCACGCGCCAGTGCCCGCATGCGCGCGATGATGGCGCTGGCGCGGCCGGCGTCGGCGAGCATGCGCTCCAGTGCGGCATCGGCCTTGGCCAGGTTGGGCGGTTGCTGCGCCAACCAGCGCTGGCAGGCATTGCCGCTGGTCACGATGGCGGCCAAGGGTTGATTGACTTCGTGCGCGATCGATGCGGCCAGCCCGCCCATGCTGCCACTGCGTGTAAGCCGCAACAGCCGTGCCTGTGCGGCATGTGCGCTGGCTTTTGCCGCTTCCATCTGTACCGCCAGGTACGTGGTGACCGCCACCACCACCGCGCTGATGCAGGAGTTGATCACGCCCACGCGGTAGCTGCCGGCCGGGGTGAGATGGAAGCTGAGCACGATCAGCGCCAGACAAGTGGCAGCCAATGCGACTACGCCTGCGCGTGTGAGCAGGCGTACCGACAGCAGCACCACCAACGTATAGAACAAGGCTGCCGCCACCGCGTAGTCGGTGACGGTATCGGCCACGAAGATCGCCGCCATGCCGGCCACCAGCCCGACCATGCCAAGCAGGTCGGTACGCGTGGGTGGGGAGCGGAAGAGAGAGGTCATGCGCATGGCGGCGATTGTCTCAGCAGGCGGCGCCGCCGTGACACAACCGGCGCTGGCTGCGGCGCGCGATTCATGGAACCGCGGGCTTGGGCGTCTGGGTCGCTGGCGACCACCACGGCCCGCCACCCAGGGCCTGGTACAGCGCCACGGTGTCGGCGTAGCGCGCGGCTTGTGCCTGGACCGTAGCGGCCTGCGTGCTTTGGAAGGCCTGCTGCGCCTGCAGCAGATCTGCCATGCCCACAGCACCGACCGCGTGTTGACGTTGCACCAGCGCCAGGGTGCGCTCGGCCAGCGCCTGTGCATCGGCACAGGCGCGCAGGCTCTGCGCGTCGCCCTGCAGCGCGGTCAGCGCGTTGGAAACCTCGCCGAATGCGTTCAGCACCACGCTGCGATAGTGCGCCATGGCCTGCATGTAGCCAGCTTCGGCCGCCCGTTGCTGATGCGCAAGCGCGCCGCCATGGAACAGCGGTTGCAGCAGGCTGCCGGCCACCGACCATTGCGTATTGCCGGCCGCGAACATGCGCCCGACACTGGATGCAGAGCCGCCGCTGGCCGCGCTCAAGGTAATCGATGGCAAGCGTGCAGCCGCCGCCACGCCGATCAATGCGCTGGCAGCGTGCGCCTGCGCTTCGGCGGCGCGGATGTCCGGACGGCGGTCGACCAACCGCGAGGGCAGCGATAACGGCAGCTGCGCCGGAAGCTGCAACGTGTCCAGCGTCAATGCCTCACCCGCAGCGTCGCTGGGCAAGTGCCCGCCCAGAATCGCGAGCAGGGTCCGTTGCTGTTCCAGCAGTTTTTCCAGCCCCGGCACCGCGGCCTGCGCCTGTGCCAGCGCAGTGCGTTGGGCCAGCACCTGCGCTGCACCGACGGCGCCAAGCGCCTGCTGGCGTTCGGTGAGCGTGCGCAGCTGCTCGGCGATGGCGACCTGCGCGCGCGCCGCATCCAGTTGCGCGCGCACGGACGCCTCGCCAATAGCCGCGTTCACTACGTTGGCGGTGAGGCTCAGGTACGCCGCATCGCGCTGATCGCGCTGCGCCCGTGCCTGCGCATCGGCCGCTTCCACTTGCCGCCGCGTGCCGCCGAACACGTCCAGCGTATAGCTGACGCTGAGTTGGGCGGTGCGTAGCGCATACGGTGTGTCGATGCCGGCATCCGGCGCCGGCACCACCGAGTCGCGTTGCCGGCTGGCATCCACATGCAGATCCGCTTGCGGTAGCCAGGCACCGCGTTGCGCGGCCAGCATCTGTTGCGCCTGGCGGAGCGCTGCGTCAGCGGCCTGCAAGTCCGGATTGGCACGCAATGCCTGCTCCACCACGGCATTGAGTTGCGGCGAACCGAAGGCGCGCCACCAGGCGGCCGGCACGTCCTGCCCGGGCTCGAACTGCTGCGCACCACCATGTGCGGTGTCGGCGGCCACGGTCGTTGCCGGTAACGCATTGGCGGTGTAGCGATCTGCAGCGGGCGGAGCGGGGCGATGAAAGTCCGGTCCCACGGCGCAGGCGGCGAGCGATACCGCCACGGCACTGGCGAGCAATGCGTTGCGAACATCTTTCATGCGGTCGTCTCCTGGCGGCCCTGGCGCGTCGCGACGAAGGCTTCCATCAGGTAGTACAGCGATGGCAACAACACCAGGGTGAGCACGGTGGCGGTGACCAGTCCGCCAACCACCACCGTGGCCAAGGGGCGCTGCACATCGCTGCCCAGGCCGGTGGCGAGCATTGCCGGTGCCAGGCCAAGCGCTGCCACCGTCGCGGTCATCAGCACCGGACGCATGCGGCTCACCGCGCCGGCCACCACCGCCTCGCGCAATGGCATGCCCACGTCGTGGCGCAGCCGGTTGATCTGCGCGAGCATCAGCACCGCGTTCAAGACCGCGACCCCGAACAGGGCGACGAAACCTACCGCGCTGGAGACATTGAGCGTCATCCCGCGCAGGTGCAATGCAGCCAGCCCGCCGATCATGGCCAGCGGCACGGCAGCAAGCACCAATGTCGGCTGGCGCAGGTTGCCGAACGCGCCAAACAGCAACACGAACATGATGCACAACGTGGTCGGCAGCACCACCAGCAGGCGCGCTTGGGCACGTTGCAGGTTCTCGAACTGGCCGCCCCACACCAGCTGCATGTGCTGCGGGTCGACGCGCACTTGTCGCGCGAGCGTGGCCTGCGCATCGCTCAGAAAACTGGACAGATCGCGCCCGCGCACGTTGAGCCGCACGATGATGTTGCGCCGGCCCATCTCGCGCACGATCACGCTCCGGCCGCTGGTGGTCGTGATGCTGGCCACCGCCGAGAGCGGTATCTCGGCACCGGCAGCGGTACGCAGACGCAACGCGCCAATGGCCTGCGGATCGTTGCGATACCGTTGCGGAAAGCGCACGGTGAGGTCGTAACTCTTCTCGCCGAGATACATCTGCCCGATCGGGCTGCCGCCGATGCCGGTGGAAATCAGATCCGACACATCGGCCGCGTTGATGCCATAGCGTGCCGCCGCCGCGCGGTCGAAGCGTACCTGCAGGTTCGGCAGGGGCGGCTCCACATCCACGGCGATGTCCGCAGCGCCCGGCACCTTGTGCAAGGCTGCGGCCACCTGGTCGGCAACGCCGCGCACCTGTTGCAGGTCGTCGCCGAACACCTTCACGGTCAGGTCGCTGTGCGCGCCGGAGAGCTTGTCCTGCACGCCGTCGATCATCGGCTGCATCATGCTCACCGTGTAACCGGGCATCTGCGCATAGCGCGCGCCCAGCGCAGCGATCAAGGCCTGCTTGTCCATGCCGGCCGGCCAGTCTTTGTAGGGGCGCAGGCCCACGCTCGCTTCGGTATGCGAAGGCGTCCAGTAGTCGGTGCCATCGTCGTTGCGCCCGGTTTGGGTCACCACGTACGAAACCTCGGGAAATTCCAGCGTGGCCTTGCGCAAGGCATTGGCCATGGTGGCGGCCTTGTCCAGGGTGATGCCTGGCGGCATCTGCACCTGTAGCCACAGCGATCCTTCGTCGATATACGGCAAGAAGTCGCGGCCAATGCTGCCCCCCAATACCGCCAGCACACACAGGGCCAGCGCCGCGCACGCCAGTAGCCAACCGCGTCGGCCCACACTGCGTTCCAGCACTGCGCGGTAGCGCTGACCCAGTGTTTCCAGGGCGCGGTTGTGCAGCATCTTGCGCGGCTTGCGGAACGCCAGCCACGCCAGGCCAGGAATCAGTGTCAACGCCACCAGCAGCGCACCGATCAAGGCCGCGCCCACCGCGTAGGCCATCGGCGAAAACAGCTTGTATTCGATGCGCTCGAACGCCAGCAGCGGCAGGTACGCACAGCCGATCACGGCCATGCCGAAAAAAATCGGCCGCGCCACCTGCAGCGTGGCGTCGATCGCATCGCGCGCCGTCAACGCACGCTGGCTGTTTTCTTCGCGCAGGCGCAAGACGTTTTCCACCAGCACCACCGCGCCATCGACCAGGATGCCGAAGTCGATCGCGCCCAACGACAGCAGATTGGCCGGAATCTTGAGGTGGTGCATGAAGATGAAGGCGATCAACAACGACAGCGGGATGGTCAACGACACGATCGCCGCCGCACGCGGGCTACCCAGGAAGATCAGCAGCACCACGCACACCAGCAGCATGCCTTCGGTCAGCGTGGCGCTCACCGTGTGCAACGTGGCGTCGATCAACGCGGTGCGGTCCAGGTACGGCACCACCTTGACGTCCTTGGGCAACACGCTGTTGTTGAGCTCCTCCACAGCGCTGTGGATGCCTTGCAAGGCCACCGACGGGTTGCTGTCCTTGAGCAGCAATGCGATGCCTTCGATCGTGTCCGGGTTGCCGTCCTTGCCCAGAATGCCGCGTCGCTCGACATTATCGTAGCGCACCTCGCCCAGGTCCTTGACCAGGACCGGCACGCCATTGCTGCTGCTCACCACCACGTTGCCGATGTCCTGCAACGAATGCAGCAGGCCGATGCCGCGAATCACGTAGCTTTGTTCGCCACGATCCATCACGCTGCCGCCGCCATCGGCATTGTTGCTGGTGATGGCGCTCTTGACCTGCTGCAACGACACCCCGTAACGGGTCAAGCGGTCCGGCTCCAGCGCCAATGAAAATTGCGTGGTGAGGCCGCCGAAGTTGGTGACATCGGCCACGCCTGGCACCTTCTGCAGGCGTGGAATCACCGTCCAGAATTGCAGATCGGACAGCTCGCGCAGGCTGCGTGTCTTCGATTCCAGCGTATAGCGATAGATCTCGCCGGTGGGCGAGGTGTATGGGTCGAGCCCAGGAATCGCGCCATAGGGCAGGGTGACCGCCTGTATGCGTTCCAGCACGCGCTGGCGCGCGAAATAGCCTTCGGTCCCATCGTCGAAGACCAGCGTGATCAGCGACAGGGCGAACAAGCTGCGCGAGCGCAGCACATGCAATCCTGGCGTGCCCATCAACGCGCGTTCCAGCGGCACGGTGATTTGCTGTTCCACTTCTTCCGCACCCAGGCCCGGGACCTGCGTGACCACTTGCGAGGTGACATCTGCGATGTCCGGGTAAGCTTCCACCGGTAGCTGCGTCCAGCTCCATGTGCCGTATAACGCAATGAGTACGAAGACCAGCCAGACGATGCCGCGACGCTGGAAGCAGGTGGTGATGATCGCCTCAATCATTGAGCAGGGCTCCGTCCTGGATCACCACACGCTCGCCGGCCTTCAAGCCGGACAGGATCTCGGTATGCCCCTCCGTTGCGCGGCCGGTGGCCACGATGCGCGAGCGATACACGAACGGCGCGGTTTCGACAAAGACGCGCGTGTACAGCCCCATCTGCAAGAGGGCGCTATCGGGCACCAGCAACGCCTGCTGGGGGCGCGACTGGAACTGGGCGCGCGCAAACATGCCCGGCTTGAGCAGGCCGTCGCGGTTAGTCAAGGCCACCCTGACTTTCAACGTGCGGGTGGCGGGGTCGAGCAAATCATCGACGTGTTGCACGTGGCCGACGAAGCGTTGGCCGGGATAGGCATCCAGGCTGGCAGTGACCGGCTGACCTTCGAAGACCTGGCCGACTTCGCGTTCCGGCACGCTGGCGGTGAGCCACACCTGCGAGATATCGGCCACCGTCATCAGCGACGCTGATGTGTCGTTCCAGAAGCCGCCCAGCGCCGCGCTCAGGTCCACCACGCGACCGGCAATGGGCGCACGCAGGACATAGCGCCGATGCGAGCTTGCCTGCGCAGCCACACCCAGCTGGGCCAGACGATCGCTGGCCGCCCGCGCATCGTTCCCTGCGCTGTCGAAGGCCTGTTGCGCCGCCTGCAGATCGCGTGCAGCGGAAATGCTGTCTGCTGCCAGCGTCTTCTGCCGGGCAAGTTCCAGGCGCGCCTGTTCCAGCGTGGCGCGCGCCTTGCCGGCCTCGCTATACGCATTGGCAAGTTCGGCAGAATCCAGCACGCACAGCACATCGCCCGCATGCACCGTGTCGCCCAGGGTCTTGGGCAGTGCGACCACGCGCCCGGCCAAGGGCGGCACCACCCGCACCAGGCGCTCGGGCTGCACCTCGATCACGGCCGGCATCTGCAGCAGCGGGGCGATGGCTTGGCTGCGGACCGCCTGCACGCGCAGGCTGGCACGCAAGGGCGAGTGCGCCGGCACGCTCACCTGCCCGTTGGTGTGGATCAGCAGCGGCGAGGGAGCAGCCGGTGGCGGCGTGGCTCCGCAGCCAGCCAGCAAACTGCACACACAGGCAGCTGCCAGCGTAGAACGCAGGAAGAGGGACGACATGCGATGACTCGAACAGGGGAGAGGGAAGGCGTTGCACCCGCGGTCGGCGATGCGCGAACGCAGGCCGCGGGTGCAGTGGCAATGGATCTACGCTCGCTGCCGGCAGCGGCGTACATCGGCATCGCCTGGCACCCATGGCGCATCGCCACAGGTGTGAGGTTGCGCGCCAGCCATCGGGGCCGGCGCAGTTGCAACGCGTGCTGCAGCCGCGTCGACGGCGTGCATGGTGCCAGCCGTCGGCGCGCGAAACCAGGGGTTTCCGGGCGTTTTCGCCAGTCCATGGACATCGCATCGATATACCTTCGTATCGTCTGCGCGTGACTGGTACGCAAGACGCCGTAGCAGCCAGGCGCTTGGCAGTTCAGTATTGGCATGCGGCTAAAACCAAAAGACCCCGGACATGCCGGGGCCTTTTGTTGATCTGTCACGCAACGGTCTGCGCGACATCCTCACCTGCATCGCCTGCAGCACCGCTGCATCGGCTGCGATCAGAACTGCCAGCGCAGACCGATATTGGCATTGATGCTGTTGGTGTCCGCACGAGCGCGCTCGGCACCCACGTTGCCGTAGATGGAGAACGCATCGTTGAGCTGGTAACGCAGGCCAACCGAGGCGCGCAGCGATTGCTTGGACACCGGCTCGCCGGCGACATTGAAACGCGCTTCCGGCAAGCCAGTGAACCACGCCGAGAAGTCGGCATTCGGGTTGCCCAGCAGCGAGCGACACGCCACCAGACCATCGAAGCCCCAGTTGCCGCGTGCCAGATGGCCACGCACACCCACCTCGCCGTACCCCGCGCGCAGGGTGTCGCTGTTCGCGCTCAGGCCCAGTCCTGTCACCGAGGCTTCGCTGAAGGCATCCTGGGTCTGGCTCACCACACCGGCGGCCACGAACGGCGACAACCCGGCCTGCGGCATCAGGCCGAATTCCGCGCGCGCCGACCAGTTGGTGTCGTGGCGACGGTCCTGCAAGCGTTCGCCGATGCTGCCGGCCAGCACGTCGCGTTCGGTCTCGACGTTGCTCATGCCGTACGAACCGATCGCCGACAGATACGACTTGCCGATCGGCTGGTACAGGTACGCGGTCATCGCGTACCGGTCCGAACGCAGACGGCTCGAGGACGCCGCGATATGCGCACGGTCCTGACCGGAGGTCACCGCCGCACCGACGATGGTGCCGGCGTTGCCGATCGGGAGATCCACGCCGAAGGTGGTGGCCTGCTGGGTGTAATCGGCCGAATCGAAACCGCGACGGCCCAGGTCGCCGTCCAGGTAGCTGCCCTGCATCCAGGTGGTCAAGCTGGTGGTATCGGCCAGGTAGGGCAGGCGGTCGGCGGCCACACGTGCGTCGTTGAGCGCGGACTGGAAGCCCAGCGTACGCTCGATGCCATGCACCTGGCCGGTCAGGGTCGGCAGCGATGCGGCAACCTGCGCATCGGATGCTCCAATCAACGAACCGGTGGCGCTGATCAGGCCACCCAGGTTGTCGGTGTCGCCCGAGGCGACCCGCGTATCCAGCACATTGACCAACGCATCGGCCTGGTTGGCACCGTTGACCACCGACTGCGGCGCACCGGCTGCCTGTGCGCTGGCCGCGGAGGCATTGCGGGTCAGGGTCGCGGTGACGGTGGTCGGGTCGTAAGACAGTGCCGCGGTCCAGAAGAAATTGTTGGCGTACTGCACGCGGTCGAACGTGCCTTGCAGGACGCCGGCCTTGACGATCTTCTCGGTACTGCCGACGGTGTAGCCGGCCGCTTCCGGCAGCAACAGCAGATTGCCCTTCAAGCTGGCCCGGCCGGTGACGGTGAGGCCCTTGCCCAACTCGAGCGAGGTGGTGCCGGTGTTGTTGACCAGGCTGTAGTTGCCGTTGATCACACCGCCGCGCGATTCGAACGTGGCCGAGTTCAACACGATGACATCCGAACGCAGGCTGCCGGACAGTGCGAGCACGCCGTCGCTGATGCTGGTGCCGCCGGTATAGCTGTTGTTGCCGCTCAGGGTGAGCTTGCCGGTCCCGTTCTTGGTCAGGCTGCCCACGCCGGAGATGTCGTTGCTGAAGGTGCTGTCGTAGCCGGCGGTCACATTCGCCGCCCAGTTGCTTGCGAACTGGCCCGGGCCCTTGATCGCCTTGGCCGCATTGACCAGGCCCCAGCCGTACAGCGCGTCCACACCCGGATCGCCCAGGTCGGTGGCGGTGGTCAGCAAGGTCTGCTGCAGGTTGGAGGCGCTCATCCACGGATACACGCCCAGCACCTGCGCGGCGACACCGCTGACGGCGGCAGTGGAGAACGAGGTGCCGGCAATCTGGCCCCCCAATTCGGTGCCGGCTAGCGCCGGGGCGGTGTAGGTGCCCGGAGCGACCAGGCACCACTGCGCAGCGGCGCCGCAGTGATTGGAATAGCTGGTCAAGCCGGCGGCATTGCCGGCGCTATCGATATTGATCGCGCCCACGGCCAGCCAGTTATTGCGCACGCTGGCTTCTTGCACCGGCGTTGCCGCCGGGTAGGAGGCTTCTGCCGCGCCTTCGTTGCCAGTGGAGGCCACGATCAGCGCATCGGCCTGCACCAACGGGGTCAGAGCGTACTTCCAGGCCAGCGCAGCGTTGGCACTGGCGGTGGCATCGGGGTAGGAGGCGCCGATGGACAGGTTGGCGATCCGCACGCCAGCCGCGGCCAGGTCCACCGCCGCGCGACGGGTCTGCTGCGTGCCGCAGGAATTTTCGGCGCAGATGCGCGCGTAGAACAGGTCCGCATCCGGCGCAACGCCACCGGCAAAGCCGTCCTGCGCGGAGCCCAGCACCAGCGCAGAGACGATCGTGCCATGACCGCGCAGGGCATTGGCCGACGATTCGGGCGTACCCGGGCTGGCGGTGTAATCGTTGAAGCTGTCGACCTTGCCGCTGATCGGTGCGTAGCTCGGCACCAGGTTGTCGTCCAGCACTGCCAGCTTCACGCCTTGGCCGCGCGCGCCCGCCTGCTGCGCCAGATCCGCATTGGTCGGCACCAGTAGATTGCTGCCTACGCCCTGATAGCGAGGCGGGGCCGGTGTCGGGGCAGGCGTGGTCTTGGGCAGCGGGTCCGCTGCCGGCGGCGGAGTCGTCGGGGTCGGTGCGATCACCGTGGTCTGCGGCGGGTCGCTACGCACGTTGCCGCCACCGCCACCGCCGCCACAGGCGGTGAGGACGAGGCAGGAGGCGATGGTGGTAGCCAGTAGCGAGCGATTCATTGGTTGGTCGGTTCCAGTTTTTGGGTGCGCCGCTGCTGCTGGTGATTCAAATTTGGCGCAGAAGGTCCCCGCGCCGGCGATCGCCGACGAAGGCATTTAATTTCACGCGTTATTCATTTATCGGCCGCTGCGCTTTGTCCCCAACGGAATGCGCCCGCGGAGCATCTGAAAAATACGTACGTATTACCCAGTGCTTGCGAAACTGTTTAACGGCGCTATCCAGGATCTCTGAAATCTGAACGGACAGTTGCTATTCAGAGAAAAGCTGCCCAAATAGGGTCTGCCGATTTAATCCATAGCCGAAATGAATTAGTTGCGCACTAGCAGGCCGCGCAGCAGATTAATGTCGAAGCGTGCCCAACAATAATGCGTCACAAATCTCGCGGGGCGGCAATCATAAATGCGACTAAGGTCTTCGGGAATCAGGGAATGCCGTCAGCTTTGTCGGTGAAACCACTACCCCAGTAGCGAGTTCAAGCGCAAGTTAGCGGTTCTAACGGACTCTAGCGCAGTACGTGCGTGGTCGGATTTCTTGCCGGAAAATTATACTAATTTGCGCATTTTGCTTTTTTGTTCCGCTGAATGTATTCCCAGAAATATACTGAGTAAGCTAAAGCGCAAGCGCCCTTTGTGCGTAATCCAACATTTCAGGTGGGTCAAATTCACCAGTTCGGCACCTTGCTTAAAAATCCGGCACAAGTTTCGAATAAAGCAAGCAGCTTTAGGTCGTTGATCTTTCAAGCGGGGGCCCAGCTGAATGGCGCGTGTTTTTTTCCTGCGCGTGGATCTAAATTCCGACACGCGCAGGTGCATTCCCCGACGGCAGGCTGGATCGAACGCCAGCGATGACGCTTATCGTGATGGGCCGGGAGCGTCGTGATGGGCCAGGAGCCCATCGCCTGCCGCTGCGCGGCTGCCTGCGGTGTCGCCGTTCGGCGCACGCTGGCGGCCGAGTTCTGCCACGCCCCACGGCGGTTCTACAGTACGCAAGGCCGGTCCCCGCGCAACGCCACCTGCGCCGGCGACAGGTTTGGCGATACTCCCTGCAGCGCAGACTGCGGTCGTGTAAACGGTTCAAGGTGTGCCGCTGCCGCGCTGACCGATCGTCGCTATGCTCGGTGCGGATGAGTACCACCTCGCCCGAGGATCTGCTGACGATGGAAGGCACGCTGCATGGCGTTGCCTATGCCGTGGTGGCCCGTCAGCTCGAGCGCCAGCGCGTGGTACTGGATACCTTGCAGGTGGGCGGGCAGCCTGTGCCGTTGACGGGCTCTCCCACCTTCGGTTCGCTGCAGGCTGCGGTGGACATCGGCAGCAAACTGGCCGAGCAATACATCGGCGAACTGCTGAAGAAGCAAACGCGCCCGCGCTCGGCCCCGCCCAGCAACGCACAGGGCTAGCGTGCAGATGCCGCGTCGCGCGGGCCGTGCCGGCCATGCTCAGCGCGGTCGCCAGCAGCAACAGCACGATTGTCTTCATCGACCTGTTCCTTCAGTGGATGGAGCGCAGTTTGGAAGCGGAGCCGTGCAGCGCCCAGCGATGCATGACGTGCGGTCGAGACAGGCATCGAACGGTCGGCGGAGCGGATGACCGGCAGCCGTGAGCGAAGGTCTGCGCTGCACGTGGCCGGGCATCGCGTGTTGTCAGGGCGTGGGCGCTGCAGACGCGTGCGCTGCGCGTCCGCAGGCAGCCCGCCAGCAGGTTGCCGAGGGATCGAACGCGACAATAGATGCAGCCCCTGCATGCGTTCGATAGGCAAAGGCCACAGCGGCTCGCGTTATCTGCACGAATCGAGTTGCGCCAATATCACGCTGTTCATCACATGCAAGCTGTCAGCATCGGGGCACGTTTCGCCATTGCCCCCAATGAGTCCGCTATGAATTCAACGACCGTCCTGGTCCGCCCCTGGGCCATCCACCCGTTCCATGCAGCCGTGCTCGGCGGTGCGTGGCCGCTGTTTCTCGGCGCCCTGCTGAGCGATTACGCCTACTGGAGCAGCTACCAGATCCAGTGGAGCAACTTTGCATCCTGGCTGCTGGTAGGCGCGATGGTGTTGACCACGATTGCACTGGTGTGCGCCATCGTCGCGCTGGTGCGCGGAAGCCGTAACCTGATCTACATCATTGCGCTGATTGCTGCGTGGGTCGTGGGCTTCTTCGACGCCTTGCATCATGCCCGCGACGCATGGGCCGTCATGCCGGCAGCCCTGGCGTTGTCTGCGATTGCGACGTTGTTCGCGTTGGTTGCGACCTGGGCAGGATTGTCCGGCCTGCGCGTAGGAGGTGCACGATGAAGCGTCAGACCACCAGCATCATCACCGTCTCCATTCTTGCTGCGGCGCTGGCCGCATGCGGCAAGGCACCGGAGGTCAGTCAGCGCGGCGCGACCCCGGAACTGCCGGAACCGGATCGCGGCCTGCTGCCCGACATGAAGATTGCCGAGCCAACCGCCTGGAACGATCGCAAGCCCACGGTGCCGGCAGGCTATCGCATCACCGCGATTGCCAAGGACCTTGGCATTCCGCGCCAGACACTGGTGCTCCCCAACGGCGACATCCTGGTGGCAGAAGGCCGTGGCGGCGGTGCGCCGAACCTCAAGCCAAAGGATGTCATTGCCGGCGCGATCAAGGCCAAGGGTACCTCCAAGGCCAAGAGCGGCAATCGGCTGACCTTGCTGCGCGACGCGGATGGCGATGGCACCTACGAGCTGAAAACGGTGTTTGCCGACAAACTCAACGCGCCCTACGGGCTGGCACTGATTGGCGACGCGCTGTATGTGGCGAACCAGGACGCGTTGGTACGCTTCGACTATCGCCAGGGCCAGACCCAGGCGAGCGGGGCGCCCACCAAGGTGACCGACCTGCCGTCGGCCATCAATCACCATTGGACCAAGGCGCTCACTGCAAGCGCGGATGGTCGCTATCTGTATGTGGCCATTGGCTCCAACAGCAACATCACCGAACGTGGCATGGCCGTCGAGCTCGACCGCGCGCAGATCTGGCAGGTGGACGCCGCGACCGGCGCGCACAAGCCATACGCGACCGGTATCCGCAATCCCACGGCGTTGGCTATCCAGCCGGGGAGCGGTGCGTTGTGGGCAGTGGTCAACGAGCGCGATGAAATTGGCCCCAACCTGGTGCCCGACTATCTCACCTCGGTGCGCGAAGGCGGTTTCTACGGTTGGCCCTACAGCTATTGGGGCAAGAACGTGGATGCGCGCGTCATGCCGCAAGATCCGCAGAAGGTTGCATCGGCGATCGTGCCGGACTACGCCCTGGGCTCGCATGTCGCCGCACTTGGCGTTGCGTTTTCCTCCAGCGCAATGGGCGCCAAGTTCGCCGATGGCGTCTTTGTCGGCGAGCACGGCAGCTAGAACCGCAACCCGCCGGTTGGCTACAAGGTCGTGTTCGTGCCGTTCCGCGACGGTCGCCCGGCAGGCGATCCGATCGACTTCGTATCCGGCTTCCATGATGAAGACAGCAAGACCCGCGGCCGGCCGGTCGGTGTCACGGTCGATCCGCGTGGTGCATTGATCGTTGCCGATGATTTGGCCAACATCGTCTGGCGCATCACACCAGAGAGTGCGGCCGCTGCGCCGCAGTAAGCAGGACCAGCCGTACAGTGACGATCCCGGTGTTGCACGCTCCGGGATCGTCGCTGCTTTAGGCAGTGTTGGTGGCTGCTTCCAACAGATGACGATGTCGATGACGTGCATTGTCATGCGTTGAGGTACTGCGCGCTAACTCGGACACCAGGCATTGTGCGCAACGCCCTGGATGGACCGTTGACGTCGTTAGTACTTTGCTAGCATCACGACACCACCGATGCAGGGCACAACCTCATGCTGCCGACGACATTCCCGACGCCGGACTTATTCTTGCCAGGCCAGGGCGAACCGGCATTGCGCTGGGGCGTGCTGGGTCCCGGCAAGATCGCATCTGCATTCGTCGATGCCTTGCGTCGCAATACCCGCCAATGTCCATTCGCGGTGGCCTCGCGCAGCCGCGAGCGTGCCCAGACGTTCGCCGACACCTGGGCGATAGAACATGCGTGTGACAGCTACGAGGCGCTCGTCCGCAACCCGGACGTCGACATCGTCTACATTGCCACCCCACACAGCGAACATCTGGAACACGGCCTGCTCGCACTTCGTGCGGGTAAGCATGTCCTGATCGAAAAGCCCATGACCACCTGCGCGCAGGATGCCCGCATCCTGGTGCAGGAAGCGCGTGCGCGCGGACTGTTCCTGATGGAGGCCATGTGGAGCCGTTATCTTCCACACACCTCGGTAGTGCGCAAGCTACTGGCAGATGGAGCGCTGGGCGATGTCCGGCACGTATTCGCAGACCTGAGTCAGTCAGGGCCTCGCGATCCACTGCATCGGCAACGCAATGCAGCACTTGGGGGCGGGGCGCTGCTCGACCTGGGCGTCTACACCGTGCAGTTCTCCTCGATGGTGTTGGGTGCACCCAGTGCAATCACGGCCGTGGGCGCGCTCACCCAGACCGGTGTCGATGCCTATTCGACCGTGCTGCTGTCGCATGATGGGCATGCGCAATCCACCCTGATCAGTTCCATCGTGGCGCGTAGCAGCTCCACCGCCTATGTCACCGGCAGCGCTGGCCGTATCGATCTGGCAGGCGATTTCCATAACCCGACCACACTGCGCATGGTCGGCAACGACTACGCCACCGAACCGCTGCTCTGGAGCGACCCCACCGGCGTCGACGGTTATCGCGCGCTCTCCTGGCAAGCCAATGCAGCCGCTCGCTACATCGGCCAGGGATTGTTGGAATCGCCGCTGCATCCGCTCGATGAGGTCATACAGATCATGACGAAATTGGACGTGGCGCGGTCGCAGCTGGGGGTGGCGTAGGGCCGCAGCCACCTGAGCCGACGGGCGGGTAGGGCGGCCATCCGTCAGGGAAGAATCTGCTCTTGAAGACTGTCGGCAGACGATCGCAGCGCGTCTCCATGGCCAATGGCGTCGCATTCCCTACATGCAGTAGCCGTTTCTGCCAAGAAAGTTATAGAGCGGCCTGTGATTATCCTCGTGGCGAAAAAACCGAACCTCGCACCTGAGAATGCATTTCGCGCATGTCCCGAATTTCAGGATCATGAAAAAGGCGCCCCCACTACAGCAGGGGCGCCAGTCCAGTTGCACATTGCAATGACTCAACCATTGCGGTGCAAGCACCTCAAACCGAACTTACTGCGGCAGATCGCACTTGAGTTTGCCGTCGACGTAGTACGGCTTTGGAACATCCGGATTCTTGCTGGTCTTCTCGAACACCACTTCAAACGAGCCGAGATCCGGCGTGCCGTTGCGCGATGTGCAGGCTTCCTGCAGCTTTTTCTTTACCGCCGCGATGCCTGCATCGCGATTGGCGCCTTCGGAGCTGTTGGTCAGGTTGGCAACTTCGGCGTAGGCCATCGAGCTTAGCCCCATCAGGCAACCAGCCAGGATCATCGTCTGTAGCTGCTTCATACATTCTCCTTTGTCGTGTCGCTCATGCGCTGCAGCTACCCTGCAGCGCCGACAGCATAGGCGGTTCGCGTTAAGCGCTCGTAGGCACCGCAATCTGGTGCTTTCAGGTCGGTGGCATCTGTACAGGCAGGCAGTCGTCACGCAATCGCAAGCGTCGCCCATGCAATCACGGCATAGCGGGCGGTCTTGGCAACGACCAGCAGAGGCACCACCGCACGTAGCGGCTCGCGCATGACCCCGGCGGCAAGCGTGAGCGGGTCGCCGATCACCGGCATCCAGCTCAATAGCAGCGACCATTTGCCATACCTGCGGTACCAGGCCTGCGCACGCAGCAAGGCACTGGGCTTGATGGGGAACCACCGACGCCCCTGGAAACGCACCGCCTCCCGCCCGATCCACCAATTGATCAACGACCCCAGGACGTTGCCAAGGCTCGCAACCACGACCAGGCCAACCGCAGAGCCGCCGTTCAGCAGCAACGCCACCAACACGGCCTCCGATTGCGCCGGCAGCAGGGTGGCCGCAATCAACGACACTGCAAAGAGCGATAAATAGTTCAAGGGCAGCCTGGGGAGACGTCGGTGACAGCAGCATGATACGAATCAAGCTGAAGCCCGGTTGATCGCGTGTTTGCGAGCGGCGAGGGCGTGTCGACCACGCGCGGGAATGGCACCGTGTTGCCCGTTGGGCAGGTGCCATGGTGTCCCTGCGCACGATCTGAAAAGCGCCATCCCTGATGCCGCGACCCATCAGGCAGCAGGCGCACCGCGCCACGCCTGCTGCGGCCGATGTTGCCTTTGTGCAGGCCTTTCGCAGCGGCCTACTCGTAGCGCGGCAGCACGATCGATCTGGAATCCCGCGCGAATCGATCGTTGATGAATTTCTTGAAGAGCGAACTGCCAGCAAGATGCATGGCCCCGCGCAGCAGCGCCAGCCCGGCGCGTGTGTGCGGCCACAGCAGGCGAGGAAGCAGCTTGGGAATATTCTGTCCCTCCTCGACGAACGCCCGCATGATCTGCTCGTAGCGGGCAAACGCGGCTGACGGCGTCTCCGCCTTGGCAAGCTCTCCGGCAAGAACGTAGCCACCGACGATTGCAAGCGTCGTGCCGATGCCGGAGAGGGCGGTGGGGCACCAGGCCGCATCGCCGGTCAGTACCACCTGTCCATTGGACCAGCGTGGCATCCGCAGTTGACGCAGCACATCGAAGTAGAAATCGTCCACCTCCTTCATTGCTTCGACGATGCGCGGGAACTCCCAGCCGAGCCCGGAAAACTGCGCGTGGATGAAGGCACGCTGTTGCGCCACGTTCCAGGTATGTTCGTCCTCCGGCCGTTTCTGGATTCCAATGTGGACGCCCAGCATCCCATCACGCACCGGCTTCACCACTGCGCCTCGTCCACCCGTCGCGTTGTATTGCCGCGCGTAGGCGCTATCGTGGTCCCGTTGCGGAATGCTGAAGTAGGCGATGGTCAGGTCCATCCAGCGCGGTGTATTTTCGCCCGGGAAGACCAGTTCGCGGGTGTGCGAGCCAACGCCCTCGGCCACCACGACACACGTGTAACGTTCCCGACGGCCGCTGGCAAAGGTCACGTGCACGCCGCCGTCGGACTGCTCTACGCGAATGATGTTGTCGTCGAAGCGGAATTTCGCGCCGTTCCGTCGCGCCGCGTCATAGACGATTCGCGCGATGTCGCCACGGCGGATCTCCAGCTCCGCGGTGGGGCCGCTATCGTTGCTGGAATCGGCTGCTTCGAAGCGCGCAACCACACGGTCGTCTTCGGTTACCCAGTCGGTCCCGCGTTCGCGGGTGCTGCGCTCAAGCGCTATCGCTTCCAGGCCCATGCGACGCAGCACTTCGCGCGCATTGCCGCGCACATCGACATTCTGCCCGCCATCGCGAAACGAAGGCGCACGCTCCACCACATCCACATCCCATCCCGATCTGGCAAGCCAGAACGCCGTCGTGGTGCCGGCAACGCTGGCACCTGTCACAAGCACGCGATCAATCATGGCTAGCCTCCAGAAAAAAACATCATACATGATGTAGTTACTCTGGACGCAAGTTTGCGCGCAAGCAGCCCTGCCGGACGCCCGTCGCCGTGCAACGCACCGGCTCGCCGTTTCAGGTCCAGACATCATCTAGAATGCCGCGCTGAATTCACAACGAAGTCACGTCGTCACCATCAGTCCGGCAACAGTGTCGTTCGAACCGAACTGCAACACCGCGTACGCAGCACCATGGCGCTCCTGCGTGCCTTCGCTAAAACGCACTGCCAAGACCGCCAAGCGCGTGGCCGACTACGCCCATCTCACGCTAGCTCGGCTCGACACTTTTGCGCGCGTCCAGGTCCTGCTCCCCCGCGTCGCGAACGCCGGCGTCGGTATTTCAGTCATTGGCGAGGACCAGCTCGGAGCTCTCGCGGCGCACGGCAATCAGCTCGACACCTGAGGGACGTTGGCGCAGCTTTCACCCAGGGCCGCGGAAACGATGACGTCGGCAGTGCACGCGCTGGCCGCCAATCCTCTTGCGAACAATTCAAAACGGTCATGCACCTGCAGAAACCGGTCGAGTTTCGCCATATCGTTGGCGCTTGCTGATGCGGTTGCGCAAAAGAGCAGGGCGACTCCTTGATTACCTTCGCGCGCCGACCCGATCAGGCGCCTGCAACGCCTTGGCGGTGAACTGGTAACTCCTGGAACTCCAGGACGATGCGATGCCCAGGTCGTAGCCGTAGATCATCGTGACCTGGATTGCCGACATGGCGGCCGCCTTTCTGTCGTTGGCGAGGACAAGCTTGGCCAGCCGCTCGGCCAGCGCGTTGTCTTCGATGCGCCGTTCGGAGAGATTCACTCGCACAATGACCGATTCCACATTCGGTGTGCCGAGCGTTGTGTTGTGAACGACCATTGCGGACTGCACACCTGGTACGGCAGTGATGGCGTTATGCGCCACCAACATGTCTTTGTGGTCATCACTCTCGGCCAACTGGCCGGTGAATGCAGGCAGCGCCGCGGCGGCGGCCATCAGCACGGCGACCACGATCAGGTGCACGCGCTTGACCGGCATGGGCCTGACAGCGGCAACCGGACACTGCGCCATGACCACCGAACTTCCCACGACCAGATCATGCAACGAACGACGGCCCTGTCGATTGAAGACATACAGGTAGAGGATCGCGAGCGTCCCGCCGAAAATCAGCAACGACAACACGTAATTGAGTGGCGTCGATGTAACGCCGCCGATCTGGGCACCGTTGAGGAAGAACGGAACGCCCAGCACGGAGTAGCGCAGCAACGATTGCGGCAACGTCAACAGGGCGCCGTGCTTGCCGACCACACGCAGGCCCAGCAGGCGTTTGCCCAAGGTCTGGCCACCGCAACGCCCACTGTTCATCACGCCGAAATAGGCCAGCGCAATGAAGAATCCGAGCAGCCGCGCGTAGCCGCCCATGCGAACGAACACATCCGCCAGTACAACGCCCGCCAAGACACCGATCGCCGCCAGTACCAGGCAATCGACAATAAACGCGGCTAAACGCCGCCAGAACCCTGCCGCGGAAGGCGGAACGGCTGCCGCGTCACTCGTACTCACGTCCATGTAGTTCCCGTCTGCGAATTTTCCCTCAAAGGATGATGCCACGACGGTACAGCCGCGGCTATCTGTCCGATAGTGATGGGCAGCCAACGGAGGTGCGCGGCGCTCGGGCCCTGTCGGATGTGCTGATGCAGTGCTGCGTTGGCATCTCAGCCACGTGCATGGCGCACCGTCTTCGACAGGATTTCCAGGTATCTGGTGGAGTAAAGCGGCGCGTGGTCAGTGGGCATGACTTTCAGGGCCTCGTTGCGGGGGCGCCGCTTCGATCAGCAGTCCGTTGCGCAATGCGCGGGCGCCGTGCGGCCGCAGCGCATTCGCGCGTATGCACGTCAAGCCCGTGCACGCGCCACGGTCTTGATGTGAGTTTGCGGCGCCTGTGCTGCCATGCGTGTCGGCGCCTGGCTCAGGCTTTCGTTGACCGATCGCGCCGACATTGCTAGGTCAATGGTTTGGCAGTATTTGGCGCGTAGCCGAACAGGGCTTTGAATGCGCGGCTGAATCCGGCTTCCGATGCATAGCCAACCCGTCGGGCTGCATCGCCTACGCTGATGCCACCGGAGCGTATCAGTTCGTCTGCTACGGTCAGCCTCCAACGGGCGATGTAGCGTATCGGCGGTTCGCCCGCTATGTCGGTGAACTGCGCAGCGAAGGAGGATCGCGACATGTCCGCGCGGCGAGCAAGCTCTGCTACGGTCCAGCTGCGATAGGCATCCGCATGAATTGCACCAAGCGCTCGGCCAATGCGGGCGCCGGCAGGGCTACCTAGCCAGCTTGCTTGCAGGGGTTCCAGCTCGACCCAGCTGCGCAGGACGCGGATCACCATCAGATCGATGATGCGCGACACCATCAGTGTCGCTCCCGCCTGGACCTGCAGGGCCTCGGCCATGAGAAAGTGCGACAGCTGCGCGAGCCATTCCGGCACGTGCCCTGCGTTGCCGGGGATGCGGATCACCTCCGGCAACGCGCGCATGATGGGCGGTAGGGGCAGGCGCTCGTAACGAAATAGGGCACCAATCAGGCTGGCGCTTTGTTCGCCACTGCCGTGGCGCACCCGAAGACTGTCGCGGTCGAAGGCTGCAGCGTCGAACATGCCGACCGGCGAGGTAGGTGCACGCGGATCATCGCAGAGACGATGGCCCCGACCATGCGGAAGCACGACCACATCCCCGGCGACCAATGGGATGGGTTGCCCCGCTGCTGGAATCAGCCATGCCGTGCCGCGCTCCAGGTAGTGCAGGTGCGATACGCCTGCGGCGAATGCTGCAGCGTAGTGCTGCCCTAGGTGGGCGGTGTAGGCACCATCGCCGCGGAGCCTCACCAACTGCAGCAGCTGCGAGAGTAGATCCGCTGGCGCACGTTGTGGCTGGAGCGCAGGTAGCGATGCTGGATGATCGGTCATGGAAGGCGGGGCCCGTGTCATGGCCCATCCTCGGGCGAGGCGAAACCATATGCAATCCTTCTGCAACGTGGATAGCTGCAATGCGCATTCGACATCTTCTTAAAACAGCGACGCTGTTGATAGCCGCGGTGTTTGCGGCACATGGTGCGTCGGCGGCGCAAAGGCCCTCGACACGACCGACCGTTGTTCTGGTCCATGGTGCCTGGGAAACCGCCGCGGTCTGGCGCCCGGTGGTCGAGCGCTTGCGGCACGATGGCTATCGCGTCATTGCAGTGAACCTGCCCGGGCGGCCCGGGTCATCGACACGCCCGGATCAGGCGAGCTTGCTTGCCTACCGAGACACGGTTCTTCAGGCAATGAGCAAAGAGGCTGCTCCCGTCGTGCTGGTCGGACACAGCTTCGGTGGCCTCACCATCACCAGCGTTGCAGAAGCCGTTCCGGACAGGGTGAAGACGCTGGTCTACCTCGCCGCGTTCGTTCCGCAGCCAGGCCGTTCTTTGATGGAGTTGTCCAAGGGCGATCGCGGCAGTCAGTTGCCAGCGCATCTGCAGGTGGACCAATCGCGTGGAACGGTGTCGATCGCTGCAGACGCACGCGGGCGCGTGATGGCCAACGATGCCAGTGCCGTGCAGCAGGCGGAGCTGGCATCCATCTTGGTAGACGAGCCGCTGCAACCGTTGGCCACGCCGGTTCAGTTCACTGCCGAGCGTGCAGGGCGGGTGGATCGCGTGTATCTGCGCACTCTGCAAGATCAGGCGATAAGCTCGGCGTTTCAAACGGAAATGGGCGTGGCAACGCCGATGCGCGCGACCATCGATTTGGATACGGGCCACTCGCCCTTCTTGACCAAGCCAGATGAGCTCGCTGAGGCAATCGAACGAGCGGCACGATAATGCCGTGACCGAACTCGGCAGCTTGGCAGGCGATGTTCCCTGGGTCCTACGAAGGCAGCAGCGATGCACCGATGACTTGAGCACAGGTGCCGTGCAGACGGCACGCGGCGAGTGCTCGCGTAAATAGCCGCGATCGTTCTTGCTGCATGGCCGCTGCATGTGCTCATCTACCTGGCGGGAGCCGTTTCCTGCCAGCTGTTTCTCGTCCTACTGCCGCGATCGTCATGCTGGCGCTCGCTTGTCGGAAATTCCTCTCCCTATGGACCTGCTTCGATGACCGTATCGCTGTTGAATGGAATGCTGCCGAGCACCAGGATCTGCATTGCCATGGGGCTGCTGTCCTTATCGTTATCCGGTGTTGGCATCGCCAAGCCGGTTGTCGGCTTTGAGGTCATCGTAACGCCCCAGGCCACGCCGGATGGGCGCGTGGGCGGGCTGGAAGTTGAGGAACGCATCGCGATGGGCGATGCGCCATCCGTGCTTTCGCTCGTGCTCCCATTGGCGATGCCAGGTGCACCGCATAATGCCGATGCGATCACCGCCTTGAAGGTCCATGATGCTGGCGGCGACGTTGAGATGAGCAGTGTCGATAGCGAGGGCGAGTCGTTTCCGCTACGCCGCTGGACGGCACAAAGGCCTGTCGTCGGCCAGGTGACAGTGCGCTACAACGCTGGCTTGCAAAAGCCGCAGGCGGGCGGCCCGCCTTACGGGATGAAAGCGGCCGGGAAGGGAGTTGCTGGCAGCACGAAAAGCTTTCTATTGATCGCTGAGAACACGTCAAGCCAGGCCAGCCAGTTCGCATGGGATCTCGCACAGTTGGCCCCGCAGTCTCTAGGCGTCATTACAGGAGGCGAAGGCATACAAGTGATTCCAGGGCCACCATCCGCGCTGGAGGATCATTGGGTGTTGGCTGGACCGGCAGTGTTCCGGCAGCCTCGAACAGATTCGGGGTTTCATGCTTATGTGATTGGCGCAACGCCCTTCGATGCAGCAGCGGAGATGGATTGGGCAGCTCGGGCATACGACGCGCTCGCTGAGGCGTTTGGCTATCTCGGTCGTCCGCCCTATACCTTGATGATCCGTGCGCTGGATATCCCTTCGTTTGAAACTGGCACCGCACGGCTCAACGGCGGCGGCGCCTTAATCACTGTGGGTAACGTCTTTTCCTCCGGCTATGGGGTAGACGAGTTGCATAGCTTGCTCGTCCACGAAATGTCCCATCAGTGGACCGGCCAGCTCACCAGTGGTGTGGAGCCCTGGTTCGCGGAAGGCTTCAATGTCTTCGCCGAATCCACGGTGCCATGTCGTGCCGCCATCATGCCATGGACGGCGTGTGCCGCACGGATCAATGCGCAGCTTGGCGATTTCTATCGCAGCGAAGGTCGGTTGTGGTCGCTGAAGCAAATCAGCGAGGCCGGGTTTGCCCACGAATCAGTGCGCCGCGTGCCATACGCTCGTGGCATGCTGTATTTTGCGAGCATCGACGCCCAATTAAGGCTGCGCTCGGCAGGGCGACGTGGGCTGCTGGATGCGATGCGTCCATTGTTCGCAGCCCGCCAAGCCGGGGCTCGTTTCGAGCAGCGCGACTGGGAGGCGTTTGTAGCGCGGGAGTTGGGGGCAGAGGCGGTCAACACCTTCCGCGCCGTGGTCATCGACGGCAGCCAGAACGTATCAATGCCCGACGACCTGTTCGGGCCACAGCTTCGGCGAGTTGCCTATCGCTGGGTGACACCGGAAGGCGAAGTGGATGGCTACCGCTGGGAAGCTGTCCATTGAGTGCCTGAAAGTCTGGTTCTAAAAGGCGATGGAAGTTGCTGCCGGCATCGCTGTCTAGGGCGCAACTCCGCGCAAGTTGGCCACGATGCGCGCGGCATCCTGCGAGGGAGGCAAGCCAAAGCTGCGTGCATATTCACGACTGAACTGCGTGGCGCTCTCATAGCCGACTTCCATTGCAGCGGTCGTCACGCTTGCGCCATGGACGGTCAGCAGCTGGCGCGCCTGTAACAGGCGTAATTGCTTTTGGAACTGTAGAGGACTCAGTGCGGTGGCCGCCTTGAAGTGGCGATGGAACGCCGACTCGCTCATCGCAGCGCGTTCGGCCAACATGCTGATGCGCAACGGCATGGCGTAGTTGTGGCGCATCCACTCGATCGCAAGACGTATGCGAGCCAGCACCGAGTCGGGCGCGGCAATTTCGCGCAACAGGTGACCATGCGGACCCTCTAGGACGCGATACAGAATTTCGCGTTCGTAAACCGGCGCCAGCGCAGGGATGTCGTGTGGGTGATCCATGAGAGTCAGCATGCGCACCCACGCATCCAGCAGTTCCGGCGTAACAGTCGCAACCGAAAAGGCGCGTGCCGTGCGAGGCAAGTCGGTACGGGCAGGGGGAGGGGTGGGCAGGTCCTCCAACAACGCTCCGATCGCGCGAGCGGACAGATCAAGCGAAATCGCCAAGTAGGGGCGTCCCTCTGCATCGGGATGGACGGTACCTACCGCAGGCAGGTCAACGCTCATGACGAAGTAGGTGGCCGGATCGTAACGAAGCGCCGTGCTGCCCACCGCCATCGACTTTCCACCCTGCAGGATCAAGTTGATCATCGGCGCATACACCGCCGACAACGCGTGCTCGGGGATTTTCCCCTTCACCATGGCAACGCGTGGTATGCCGGTGTCGGTCCGCCTGTTCTGTGCGCGGGCAGCCAGGCGACGGAGTGTTTCAAGCGCTGATGTCATGACCGGAATCAAACCCCATGCACACGGGGCACGCAAGCCGTAAAGCAGGATTAGGCAGACCTTTGCCAAGATTGGGCAGGCCTGGCCACAGGCGGCCTTTTACCCTGGCGCTCCTGGACAACGAGGAGCAGAAGATGGGCGTGATCGTGATTACCGGTGGGAGTCGTGGCATTGGCGCAGGTACGGCACTGGAATGCGCCAAGCGCGGCATGGGTGTGATCCTGACGTACCAGAGCCAGGCCGAGGCAGCAGCCGCAGTTGTCGAAGAGATCAAGGCGAAAGGAGGCCGGGCTGTGGCCCTTGGTCTGGATGTCGGCGATGTCGCGACGTTTGGCGAGTTCAAAGATGCCGTGGCGCGACAGCTTGAAGACGGTTGGCAAGTCAAGAAACTGTCTGGATTGGTCAACAACGCTGGTCACGGGTTGTTCAATGCGATCGAAACAGTGACAGAGCAGCAGTTCGATGCACTGTGCGATGTGCACCTCAAGGGTCCTTTCTTTTTGACCCAAGCGCTTCTCCCGCTCTTTGAGCGTGGTGCATCGATCGTCAACCTGACCAGCGCAACCACGCGTTCAGCCACTGCCGGCGTCGCGCCATACGCGGCGTGCAAAGGTGGACTGGAAGTGCTGACACGCTACATGGCCAAGGAGTTCGGTGAGCGCGGCATCCGCATCAACGCAGTCTCACCTGGCGCCATCCGAACCGAGTTGGGCGGCGGCATGGACGAGGCGTTCGAAGCGGTGTTGTCGTCACAGACCGCGCTTGGACGCATCGGCGAGCCGGAGGATGTCGCACACGTGATCGCGATGCTGCTTTCTCAGGATGGACAATGGATCAATGGACAGTCCATCGACGTCTCCGGTGGCTATAACCTGTGAGAACTCAGCCGAGCTCAGCCTTGATGACAAGAGGAACAACGCGAACATGGTCGCCGCGATGAAGGCATCCGGGATGGCCGCGAACGCGACGCGCAAGGCGGCAAAAAACCCTAAAGCTCTGCAATCAGTGGTCAATGCCTTGATCACTGCCACGAATGCGTTTGACGTGGCGGCAGTACTCGCACTGTTTGCCGAAGACGGCATGATTGACGACCCATCGACAGGGCACGTGTTCATCGGTAAACGCGGCATCCAGCGCTATATCCAGGAGTATTTCGTTGGCTACAACACATCTACCCGGTTGCTGACCGTCCGGAAGATGGGCACAAATCAAGTGCGGGTGCGTGTCGACTTTACAGGCGACTTCGGCCATGAGATTGGGACGCTGCTGATCAGAATTGATTCGGATGGGCTGATCGTGCGGGTTGATGCAGCATTGGAATAGCGTGGATCTGAAGCGGCCAACAAACCGTAGCGAGCAGTCGTCAGGCGGGTGCGGACGGCACAGGAAACGGCGTGTACGAGTGGTACATGCCGATTCCGCGTACCGGCCGCGCCCGTTTGGCGGCTGCGCAGTAGTTTGGTTTGCTGCTCCTAGATCCACGTTTCCGTCCAGCTAACTATCCTTTGCAAGGAAGCGAATGAGTTCTTCGGTCGGTCCCACTTCGCAGGATTGACTGGCTATTGCCCGTGGATCGAATCCACGTGAGCAGTGCTATCGACATGCTGAGGACTGCTACCAAGCCGTTCCGGCTTCGCGCTGCATACCGACGCTGGTGTCGTCAAGTAGCCCGCCATACGCACTGGTCCGCGCATAGACCGTCACAGACCTGCCAATGGAAACAATGCCGCATACAGGCGGGGCGGCAGGTAACGCGTTGCCGGCGGATCGCAAGAGAGACCGCACGTGGCTGCGTCATGGGGCCCCAAGCGCGTACCCGATTGAGGCTGTTGCTTCGCAATACTGCATCGTCGATCCTGGTGTCCAGTTCTACATCCGCATGCAGACAGGCAGGCGGATATCGCATGGCGTGACCGGCCGCGTGATCGCCATGCCATCGGGAATGATCGCGACTGCCTGCTGCGCGTGGTCCAACCTATCGACGAAGCCTGCGTAGAGCGCGATCAGGGTGAACACACGCTTGGCCATACGCGCTTTGCGCGGGCTCGACGCAACCTGCAGATGGGCATTGCCCAAGTACCCTCGCAGGACAAGCGAGCGCACTCAAGCGTTGCGCCGGCATGGGCCGTGGTTGTCGTTGAATTCGGCGACCTGGCCCATCACGCACACCCATACCTGCCATCCCGGCGTTCGATTTCATTCCGCCGACGGCAGCGCACACGATGCACATCCGATGCAAGGGATACGCCTTTGCCACGCGGCCGCTGCAACCGTAGCGTCCAGCAACCACGCAGATCATCGGAGGTCGCATGTCCGTTCGCAGCAGCAGTCAGAAGTTCATTGCCAGGAATCGCGCGCCTCGCGTGCAGATCGAATACGACGTCGAAATCTACGGCTCGCAAAAGAAGGTGCAGGTTCCGTTCGTCATGGGGGTGTTGTCGGATCTGTCCGGTGCCAATACGGAAAACCTGCCGGCGCTGGAAGCACGCGAGGCAGTTGAAATCGATGTCGACAATTTCGACAGCCGGCTGCGTGCCATGCAACCGCGGGTGGCAATGAGCGTTTCCAACACCCTCACCGGCAGCGGCGAGTTGCCAGTCGATATCACCTTCGACAGCCTGGACGATTTTTCGCCCACCGCCGTGGTGAAAAAGGTGGCACCGCTGGCCGAGCTGCTGGAAGCGCGCACCCAACTGGCCAATCTGGGCACCTATCTCGACGGCAAGGCCGGCGCCGAGCGCTTGATCGCCGATGCGATCAAGGATCCCACCCTGCTGCGCTCGCTGGTCGCAGCCCCCAAGTCGACGGACGAGTAACCCCATGGCGACCCAGAATTCTTCCGCTGCCCAAGACCTTGCCGATGCCCAGCCGCTAACCAGTCAATCCGACGACTTTGCGGCGCTGCTGACCCGCGAATTCCGTCCGCGCAGCGAACGCGCCGGCGAAGAAGTGCGGTTGGCGGTGCGTACCCTGGCCGAACAGGTGCTGGAGCGTAGCGACATCATCAGCGACGATCTCGCGCAGACCATCAATGCGTATGTTGCCGAGATCGACCGCAAGATCACCGAGCAGCTCAACCTCATCCTGCACGCCCCGCAATTCCAGGCGCTGGAGGGGGCATGGCGCGGCCTGCACTATCTGGTGAGCAACACCGAATCGGATACGCAGTTGAAGATCCGCGTGCTCAACGTGTCCAAGAAGGAGCTCGCCAAGAACCTCAAGCGCTTCAAGGGCACGGCCTGGGACCAAAGCCCGGTGTTCAAGAAAATTTACGAAGCCGAGTACGGTCAGCTGGGTGGCGAACCATATGGCTGCCTGATTGGCGATTATCACTTCGACCATAGCCCGCAGGATGTCGACACGCTGCGCGGCATCAGCCAGATCGCCGCCGCTTCGCATGCGCCCTTCATTGCCGCCGCCAGCCCCAGTCTGATGGGCATGGAAAGCTGGAGCGAGCTGTCCAATCCGCGCGATCTGGCCAAGATCTTCTCCACCCCCGACTACGCGGCGTGGCGCTCGCTGCGCCAGAGCGAGGATGCCAAGTACCTGGCGCTGGCCATGCCGCGCACGCTGGCGCGCTTGCCGTACGGAGCCAAGACCGATCCGGTGGAAGCGTTCGACTTCGAGGAAGACACCCAGGGCGCCGATTCGTCGCGCTACACCTGGCAGAACGCAGCCTACGCGATGGCAGTCAACATCAACCGCTCGTTCAAGCAGTACGGTTGGTGCACGCGCATTCGCGGCGTGGAGTCGGGTGGGGCGGTGGAAGGCCTGCCGACGCATACCTTCCCGGCCGACGATGGTGGTGTCGACATGAAGTGCCCGACCGAGGTGGCCATTACCGACCGCCGTTCGGCCGAACTCGACAAGATGGGCTTGATGCCGCTGGTGCATCGCAAGAACACCGACATGGCAGCCTTCATCGGTGCACAGTCGCTGGGCAAACCGGAGGAGTACGACGACCCGGATGCCACCGCCAATGCGGCGCTGAGCGCACGCTTGCCATACATGTTCGCTTGCTGCCGGTTTGCGCATTACCTCAAGTGCATCGTGCGCGACAAGATCGGCTCATTCAGCACGCGCCAGCAGATGCAGAGCTGGTTGACCGATTGGGTGATGAACTACGTCGACGGCGACCCGGCCAATTCCAGCGAGGAAACCAAGGCGCGCAAGCCCTTGGCCGCCGCCGAAGTGGTGGTCGAAGAGGTCGAGGGCAATCCCGGCTACTACACCTCCAAGTTCTACCTGCGCCCGCATTACCAGCTCGAAGGCCTGACGGTCTCGCTACGCCTGGTCTCGCGCTTGCCATCGGCGCAAGCCGCCTGATCGGTTAGACGCTTCGCTTCAAGACTGACGACCTGCGACTGACGTAGCCGCGGGATCGGCTTTCCCTTCCTGCACCATCCACCACTGGAGAAGTTTCATGGCTTTCGATATGCATCTCAAATTCGGCTCCGGCGACGTCGAGATCAAAGGCGCGTCCAACCATTCCAAGCACAAGGACGAGGTGCCGATCATTGCCTGGTCGTGGGGCACCAGTAACACCGGCAACCTGCACACCGGCGCCGGATATGCGGCCGGCGGCAAGGCCAACGTGCAGGATATTTCCATCACCAAGTACATCGACAGCTGCTCCAACGCCTTGCTCAATGCCTGCTGCACGGGCGCGCGCGTGGACTCGGCCACGCTGTACGTGACCAACGCCACCGGCGAGCAGACCGATTACGTCACCATCGAGCTCAGCGAGGGCGTGATGATCACCTCGGTGTCCACCGGCGGCAGCGGTGGCGAAGATCGTCTGACCGAGAACGTGACCCTGCATTTCGGCAAGTTCAAGTACTCGTTCCAGCCGCAGGACGACAAGGGCAAGAAGCAGGGCGGCACCAAGGACTTCACCTTCAACATGCAGGAAGTGAAGAAGTCCTGAGCCAACGCAGTCCGACTGGAGCGCCGATGTCGATGTCCGCCGTCCATCCCGAACAGACCTGCGCCCGCCTGCTCAAGGCGGGCAACCCCGAGGCGTCGCTGGCGACTGCCAAGGCGTGGGTGCGGCAATGCCCCGCCGATGCGAATGGGCGTATCGGCCTGTTTCAGTTGCTGGCCGTGGCTGGCGAATGGGAGCGGGCGCAGCAGCAACTCGGGCTGACTGCCGAGCTCGATCAGGGCTGGACTGCGTTCGCAAGCGCCTATGCGCGCATTCTCAACGCCGAGCTCGAACGCGAGCAGGTGCTGGCCGGGCGAATGATGCCGTTGATGCCTGGCCAGGTGCCACCGTGGCAGCACGATTTGCTGCAGGCCTTGCAGCACGATGGTGAGGGCGCTCCGGCGCAGGCCGCGCAGCGGCGTGCGTTGGCGCTTGCGCAGGCCGACGCTGTCGCTGGCCAGATCGATGGCCAGCGATTCGATTGGCTGGCGGATGCCGATCCGCGTTTTGGACCGTGCCTGGAGGTCATCCTCGAAGCGGGCTACGCCTGGGTGCCGTTCGCCCAACTGCGTAGCCTGCGCTTCGAGGCTCCCACCAGCTTGCGCGACCTGCTGTGGCAATCGGTGGAGATCCAATGGCGCAGCGGCGCGCGTACGCGCGGCGTGGTGCCATGCCGTTACCCCGGCAGCCAGCACAGCCAGGACGGCACGATCCGCCTCGGCCAGTGCACTGCCTGGGAGGGCGAGGAGTTGTCTGCACGCGGTCTGGGGCAGCGCCTGCTGGCCGGCGACGCGGGCGACTATCCCGTGCTCGACATCCGCCACATCGCATTCGATACCGCCGTGGTGGGCACGCCATGGCCGAACTGAGTCAACAAGAGCGCTTGCAGCCCTCGCTGCTGGACCGTTTGATCGACGACCGCCGGCACGAGCTGGCGGAGAGTCGCGACGCGCGTGCGATCGGTCCGGCCAAGCTGCGCGACTGCGTCATACGCGACCTGGCCTGGCTGCTCAACTGCACCCGGCACTGGCATGAGGATGCGCTGCAGGCGTATCCGCATGTCGCCACCTCGGTGCTCAACTACGGCATTCCCGATCTGGCCGGCGCCCGCCTGGTCGGGCTGGACGTGGCCGAACTGCAGAATCGCATTCATGCCGCCATCGTGGCCTTCGAACCGCGCCTGGCTGCGGCCAGCCTGCAGGTCACCGCCAAGGTGGATACCGGGCGCATGGACCGGATGTCGCTGTCCTTCGTCATCGATTCCGAACTGTGGGCGCAGCCGCTGCCGCTGGCGCTGTATCTGCGCACCGATCTCGACCTGGAAACCGGTCGCTTCAGCCTGTCGTCCGGGGCGCACTGAGCCATGGACCCGCGCCTGCTCCATCACTACAACCGCGAGTTGCAGCACGTACGCGAGATGGGTGCGGAGTTCGCGCAGGCCTATCCGAAGGTCGCCGGCCGGCTGGGCATGAGAGGCATCGACTGCGCCGACCCGTATGTCGAACGTCTGCTGGAAGGCTTCGCGTTTCTGTCCGCACGCGTGCAGCTCGAGTTGGAGGCGCAGCAGCCGGTGTTCGCGCAGCACCTGATGGAAATGCTGTACCCGCATTTCCTGTCGCCGGTGCCGTCGATGGCGGTGGTGGAGCTGCAGCCGGAGCAGGGCGAAGACATCGGCCCGGCGGGGCATCTGGTGGCGCGGGGCAGCGCCTTGCGCTCGCTGATCGGCCATGGCGATCGTACTGCCTGCGAGTATCGGACCGCGCATCCGGTGACGCTGTGGCCGCTGCGTCTGACCGCCGCCAGCTACCTGGCCTCGCCGGCAGCGCTGGCCACGCTCGGCATACCGGTCGAGCCGCGCGCGCGCGCCGGCCTGCGCCTGGGCTTCAATGTCCATGCCGGCTTGCGCCTGGACATGTTGGCGCTGGACACGCTGCCGATCTTCATCACCGGTGCCGATGGCCTGGCCGGCAATCTCTACGAACAACTGCATGCCAATGCGCTGGGGTTCGTGGTGCGCGCGCGTTCCGCGGACGGGCAACCGCTCAGCCGCACGTTCGGCCCCGAGCATCTGCAGCCGCAGGGCTTCGACGACGAGCAGGCGTTGCTGCCGCGCAGCGAGCGCTCCTTCAGCGGCTATCGGCTGCTGCAGGAATACTTCGCCTGCCCGGAGCGCTTCATGTTCGCCGCTTTCGACGGCCTGGCGCAGGTGCTGCCGCGCGCAGCCTGCGCGGAGTTCGAGATCGTGGTGTGGTTCGATCGCGCCGTGGAGCGGCTCGATAACGCGGTGGATGCGAGCAACTTCCGCCTGCATTGCACGCCGGCCATCAATCTGTTCGCCCAGCGCGGCGATCGCATCCATCTGCACCCGGGCATCTCCGAGCATCATGTGCTGGCCGACCGCACGCGACCGATGGACTTCGAGATCCATGGCGTGGAACAGGTCGAAGGCTTCGGCGACAGCAACACGCCGATGCAACGCTTCGAGCCGTTCTACGGTGCGCAGCCACGCAGCTGGCATGAACGGCGCTCGGCGGCCTTCTATGCGCTGCGGCGGCAGCCGCGACGGCTATCGACCGCGCAGCGTCGCAGCGGGCCACGTTCGAGCTATGTCGGCAGCGAGGTGTTCCTGTCGTTGGTCGATGGCGACCAGGCGCCATATCCGCACCAGCTGCGGCAACTGGGTATGCAGCTGTGGTGCAGCAACCGCGACTTGCCGTTGCATATGCCGGTGGGCAAGTCCAACACCGATTTCGTACTCGATGAAGGCGGTCCGGTAGCGTCGATCCGCTGCGTGGCCGGGCCGACACGGCCACGCTCGGGCATTACCGCCGGCGACACCCGCTGGCGCCTGATCAGCCACTTGCAGTTGAACTATCTCTCGCTGCTGGATGCCGGCGACGACGGCGCCACTGCGCTGCGCGAGATGCTCACGCTGTACCACGACCCGCACGATGCCGCGGCGCGGCGACAGGTGGACGGCGTACGCCGCATCGCCTCGCGCCCGATCGTGCGGCGCATTCCGGTGCCGGGCCCGGCCACCTACGGTCGCGGTCTAGAGATCACTCTAACCTGCGACGATGCCGCCTTCGAAGGGCAGGGCGTGTATTTGCTTGCCTCGGTGCTGCGGCATGTGTTCGCCCGCCAGGCATCGCTGAATTCCTTTACCGAGACCGTGCTGTGCACGCTCGAACGCAACGAGGTCGCCCGATGGCCAGCCCATCTCGGCAATCGACCGATTCTGTAGCCTTGCTGGCGCGGCTGGATGCGCAACCGCAGGACTTCGAGCTGTTCGAAGCCTTGCGTCGGCTGGAGTGCGCGCATCCGGCGCAGCCGCGGCTGGGCCAGGCGGCGCGGCCGCTCGACGAGCCCGTGCGGTTGGGCCAGCGGGCGTCGCTGGAATTTCCGCCGCGCGATATCGACAGCCTGCAGGTCGCTGCGGACGGCCGCCCGCCGACGCTGCGCACGTTGTCATTGGGATTGTTCGGACCGCATGGCGCGCTGCCCTTGCACCTGACCGAACACGCCATCGAACGCGAAGGCGCCGGCGACCCGACCTTTGCCGCGTTCGCCGATATGTTCCACCATCGGATGATCGCGCTGTGGTATCGCGCCTGGGCCGATGCGCGTCCCACCGTGCAGATGGACCGCCCGGGCGAAGACCGCTTCGGCGCGCGGCTGGATGCGCTGACCGGTGTGGACCAGCCCGCGCTGCGTGGGCGCGATGCGATGCCGCTCGCCGCGCGTCGCCATTTCGCCGGCCGCTTCGTCGCCCAGGCACGCAATGCCGAAGGCCTGCGTGCCGTGCTGGTCGGGCTGTTCGACGTCCCGGTGCAGGTGCAGGAGTTCGTCGCCAACTGGCTGCCGTTGCCCGAAGACGGACGGTTGCGCATGGGGCTGGCAGCCGCGCGCCTGGGCCGGGAAGCCACGCTGGGCGCGTTGGCGCGCAATGCCCAGCATCGCTTTCGCCTGCGCATCGGCCCGCTGGACATCGCGCGCTATCGCGAGTTCCTGCCCGGCGGCGACGCGTTGGATGTACTCACCGCCGCCGTGCGTGGCTACGTGGGCGACGAGCAGGCCTGGGACCTGCAGTTGGTGCTGGCACGCCAGGATGTGCCGCTGCCGCTGATGGGGCAGGGCCAGCGCATGGGCTTGTCGCTCTGGCTCGGTCACTACCGTCGCCCGGTCGACGCCGACCAGCTCGTACTCGCGCCGTCCTGATCCTTCTCTCCGCTTCCGCCTTCCCCTGGAGTTCCCATGGCAGACATCAGCCGCGCCGCC
This sequence comes from Xanthomonas phaseoli pv. dieffenbachiae, assembly GCF_008639345.1. Taxonomy (NCBI): domain Bacteria; kingdom Pseudomonadati; phylum Pseudomonadota; class Gammaproteobacteria; order Lysobacterales; family Lysobacteraceae; genus Xanthomonas; species Xanthomonas phaseoli. Next base: position 2,294,639 of record NZ_CP041380.1, read on the forward strand.
TTGTTCGGCAAGCTCAATCCACTGGCCTATCGCGGTATCGAAAGCGCCACCGTGTTCTGCAAGCTGCGCGGCAACCCGTACGTGGAGCTGGTGCACTGGCTGCATCAATTGCTGCAACTGCAGGACTCGGACCTGCACCGCATCGTCAAGCATTTCCAGCTCAATCCTTCCGCGTTGGCGCGCGATGTCACCACCGCGCTGGATGGCCTGCCGCGCGGCTCCACCGCCGTCACCGACCTGTCGGCCAATGTCGAAGAAGCGGTCGAGCGCGGCTGGGTGTATGCCTCGCTCAGCTTCGGGGAGGCGCAGGTGCGCACCGGCTACCTGGTGGTCGGCATGCTCAGCGAACGTGGCTTGCGTAATGCATTGCTGGCGATCTCCAAGGAGTTCGACAAGCTCAAGCCTGCAGTGTTGGACGAGCACTTCGCGCAGATCGTCGCCGGCTCGCCGGAAGGCGGCCTGCTGCCCAGCGATGGATTTTCGCTAGGTCAGTCCGCTGCACCGGGCGAGGCCAGCGGCGCCATCGCCCCGGCCGCGATGGGCAAGCAGGAAGCGCTGAAGAAATTCACCACCGACCTCACCGCACAAGCGCGCGAGGGCAAGCTCGATCCGATCATCGGCCGCGACGACGAGATTCGCCAGGTGGTCGGTATCCTGATGCGCCGCCGCCAGAACAACCCGATCCTGGTCGGCGAGGCCGGTGCCGGCAAGACCGCGGTGGTGGAAGGCTTCGCCCAGCGCATCGCCCGTGGCGATGTGCCGCCTGCATTGAAGGACGTGCAACTGCGCACGCTGGACGTGGGCCTGTTGCAGGCAGGCGCCAGCATGAAGGGCGAGTTCGAACAGCGCCTGCGCGCGGTGATCGACGAAGTGCAGGCCAGCCCCAAGCCCATCATCCTGTTCGTGGATGAAACCCACACCCTGGTCGGCGCCGGTGGCGCGGCCGGTACCGGCGATGCCGCCAACCTGCTCAAGCCGGCGCTGGCACGCGGCACGCTGCGCACCGTGGGCGCGACCACCTTTGCCGAGTACAAGAAGTACATCGAGAAAGATCCTGCACTGACCAGGCGCTTCCAGGCCGTGCAGGTGGACGAGCCGGACGAAGCCAAGGCGGTGCGCATGATGCGCGGCGTCGCCTCGACGATGGAACAACACCACCGCGTGCAGATCCTGGACGAAGCGCTGGAAGCGGCCGTCAAGCTCAGCCACCGCTATATCCCCGCGCGCCAGCTGCCGGACAAATCGGTGAGCCTGCTCGACACCGCCTGCGCGCGCGTCGCGGTCAGCCTGCACGCCACGCCGGCCGAGGTGGACGACAGCCGCCGCCGCATCGAAGCGCTGGACACCGAGCACGCCATCATCGAACGCGAGCGTGCGATTGGCATCGTGGTGGAGGAGCGTGCTGCTACCTGTGCCGGCCTGCTGGAAAGCGAGCACGGCCGCCTACGTGATCTGGAGCAACGCTGGGGTGCCGAAAAGGCGTTGGTCGACGAGCTGCTGTCGCTGCGCGCACGACTGCGCAGCAGCAATGCGCCGGTGGAAGGCACCGGTAGTGCGTTGGAAGCAGAGGCCGAGGCTGACACCGATGCCGATGCCGCTGTCGCACAGGCAGCGTCTGGCGACACTGCCGTACTCGAAGCGCCAATACGCGTGGATCGCGACACGCTGCTCGCACGCCTGCAGCTGGTGCAGGCCGAACTAGCCGCCTTGCAAGGCGAATCGCCCTTGATCCTGCCCACGGTCGACTACCAGGCGGTGGCCGCCGTGGTCGCCGACTGGACCGGCATCCCGGTCGGGCGCATGGCGCGCAACGAGATCGACACCGTCCTGCGCCTGCCCGAGCTACTGGCCAAGCGCGTGATCGGCCAGGACCACGCCCCGCGCCGGCCTGGACAACCCGGACAAACCGATCGGCGTGTTCCTGCTCGCCGGCACCTCCGGCGTCGGCAAGACCGAAACCGCACTCGCACTGGCGGAAACCCTGTATGGCGGCGAGCAGAACCTGATCACCATCAACATGAGCGAGTACCAGGAGGCACACACCGTCTCCTCGCTCAAGGGCGCACCCCCGGGCTATGTCGGCTACGGCGAGGGCGGCGTGCTGACCGAAGCGGTGCGACGCAAGCCGTACTCGGTGGTGCTGTTGGACGAAGTGGAGAAGGCCCACTCGGACGTGCACGAATTGTTCTTCCAGGTCTTCGACAAGGGCTGGATGGAAGACGGCGAAGGCCGCCGCATCGACTTCCGCAATACCTTGATCATCCTCACCAGCAACGCCGGCACCGACCTCATCGCCAGCCTGTGCAAGGACCCGGAATTGATGCCGGATCCGGAAGCCATGGCCAAGGCGATCCGCGAGCCATTGTTGAAGGTGTTTCCGCCGGCATTGCTTGGACGATTGGTGGCGATTCCGTATTACCCGCTCAGTAACGCCATGCTCGGGCAGATCGTGCGGCTGCAGTTGAACCGCATCAAGCAGCGGATCGAGGAGCGCTACAGGATTCCGTTCGAGTACGACGATTCAGTTGTTGAGCTGGTGGTGAGCCGGTGTACCGAGAGCGAGTCGGGTGGGCGGATGATTGATGCGATTTTGACCAATTCGATGTTGCCGGAGATCAGTCGGGAGTTTTTGGCGCGGCAGATCGCGGGTACGCGCGCGACGAGTGTACGGATCACGGGACACGACACACGCTTCTCTTACGCGATCTCGTAACTCAACAAGGAGGATGTGTCGGTGAGCTGGAGGCGAATCAAGTGCAGTGCCTGCGGGGACAAAATGGCGATCGGGTTGGAAACCTTCAATCGCCTTGTTCGCGAGAACCATCACATCGGCTGTCTGGTCGAGCACTGCGTGGGCACACTGCATCCGTTCGGACAGCTGATTACCCGTAGAACCACGGCTGAAGCCGGCCGCCTGTACGAGTTTCAGGTGGCGAGGCGGGACGTAAGCCGCAAGCGCGCACGGGTCAACTATGCAGACGCCTCGGATGACGAGGACCAGATGCCGGATGCCAAGCGCAGAAAGACGCGCGAAAGCGAGGATGACGCCTGGGCCCCGGCCGAGCAGTACACGCCCGCGATGCGTTTCACCACGCATGACATGGAGACCAATCTGCGGCTTGGGCCGCCATCCGGTCTCACGCTCAAGCAACTGCCTCGCACGAGGATCGCAGCGGCGCTACCCGGGGAACGCCAGAAGAACACGAAATTACCCATGGGTGCTGCAGCTTGGGAGCATGCACAGAAATTTGGTGCGCCGAATGCAGGGCGTTTCACGTTGGGCTCGCGCGACCACTACGAGTGGTGCCATCTACAGGCCGTATCGCTTGGAGGATCGACGATTGCCGCCAACCTGGTTGCAGGGCACTACGCACTCAATACGTACATGTCGGTGGTCGAGGAACACCTTCGAGGTAAGACCCATCTTGAAGTGGGTATCGAGGTGCATTGCACGCACGTGGATGTGGCGGACTACATCGTCTACTCGGTGTATCGGGCAACCGACAATAAATGCCTCATATCGCTGAACATGGATGGCCGGATAACGTGCTTCAGCGTGGCGGACCGGGAGCGCGTCAAGGCACGCTTGAAACAGGCATGTGGATGAGCCAGGGACAGACAAGCGTGGGCGTCATCGAGGATGACTGGCGCTGGCCACGGTGAAGCAGACACATGCTGCAGATGTATTGGCCCGGCGCGGGAATGCCGCGAGCGGTGATTCAGGATTTCGCCTTTGTGCGCGATTGCATTCCATCGCACAGCAATCCACCAGATAGGTCTGGACGCGGTATCGGTGGTGCAGATGCGTGTCATCGCCAGGTTTGATTTCCTCGATCGACGCCCTGCCTGTCAAATCATCCCGGGCGTTCTGTGCCCAACGGGACGCGGATTGGGGCCGGCGGTATCGATGCGCCCTCCGCAGTAGGCACGCCCACTACCACGAGGACTTGTATGACCACATCTGCCCTGAGTCGCGAAGAATTCGATGCGCTGGCGGTCGTCGCCAAGGCGCGTCGGAATCTGCTGTTCCAGACCTTCAACGGCACCCGCCTGAGCTTTGGCAAGCGCGGCTACGCGTCCGGCAACGCATTCGGCACCGGCGTGGCGATCTACGAGTTCCAGCAGATGATCAAGGACAAGGTCACAGAGGCGGCCATCCCGAAGATTACCGCGGCGGCAGAGAAATTCGTCGCCGACGCTGCGGACGTGGAGGGCTTCCACGAGATCGTGGCGGCACTTGGATCCGAAGCGGCAGGCGAGTTGTGCAAGGAGATCCTGCCGATCATCGGGATCTTCTACTCCGCCAAGAAGTGGGCCGAAATATCGGCCCAGGTCATCGGCGACACCCATATGCGTTACAAGATGGTGGCCGGCGACTATCGTTCCGGCTTCCGCAGCGGTACGCCGCAGGCAGCGGTGGATTCGGTGCAGCACATCATCGAGACGCAGCTGCTGATCGGCGGGATCGACTGGGCCAATCAAAGTGTCGGCCTGGCGACCAAGTTTGCCGGCCTCTCGTTGGACATGGGCGTCGCCTCGACCATGGGGCCTGGCATTGCCGGGTTCATTGCCGATTTCGTGCTCAAGCTCACCGTCATCGGCATGGACATCAAGGAAATGCGTGCGGGCAACCGCTGGCTGCAGACGCCGTCTTCGCTGAGCATCGAGGTGTTCAGGGATTGCCCGATCCTGGGCTGCTATCTGCTGATCAGTGCCGATACATCGAGCGTGGCCAACCTGTTTGTTGCCGATATCGGACTGCCTGGCTGGATGCGGCAGTTGGAGACGATGCAGGAGAGCAAGATCGCGCCGACGGTCCGGCATGCACGCAAGCTGGTCGAGCGATCGAACCTCCAATTGGAAGGGCTGACCGCAGCGGCGCAGCCGGCGAAAACCCATGTCAAGAAAGATTTCTTCGTGACCAGCAAGAGCAAGGTCGCCCGGATGATGACGGAGGTGCGTGGTCACTTCGGTCAAGGCAACGCGGCGTGAGCCAGACGTGCGCTGATCATGGCCCACGCCCTCATTGCGCCGTTTCCAGTGTGTAGAACGCCGGCAACACCATCAGGCGGAGGTTCGAAAGGCGCTCGGCAAACCGCTTGCCAGGGCGATGCTTGGCGATCTTGCGCAGTTCCATCTGCGTCATCACGCCGCTGACCCGTGCCGGCTAGTCGGCGTCGGCGTGAGCGGCTCTTCCCGGAGGTAAGCGCATGAGCTGCAGGATCCTCACCAGCTTCGCCATGGCCAACCATGGCTCGACCTTCATGCACTGGCTGCGCAGCGAGTTGATGAAGAGCCTTGGCCTGTACGACATCGATGCGGTGTATGTCGATTCGATCGTGTCGCGGTCCATCGACGATCGTGCCAAGGTTGCCCCCGATACCCGTGCGCATATGCGTTCGCCGACCGGCGCACTGCCGATCGGGGCGATGCGCGAGGACTGGAATGCGCTCTACCAGGCGGCGATGCGCCAGGCGCAGTTGATGCTGTTTTGCTACACGGACGAGTTCAGGGACAGCCAGTGGTGCCGGCAGGAATGGGATCAGTTCGTCGGCCAGAAGGCAGGGCGTCCTGCAGAGCGACCGCTGCGCGGGCTGATATTGGAATTCACCACCGATGCATGCACGTTGCCCGGGAGTTGTGGCGATGGTGTGACCCGGATGCCGGTCGCCAAGACCGACGGCGGTCGCTGCGGACTGGCATGGGACAACGGGGATTACATCCTGTCGAGCACGGACTATGCGCGGGTGCTCGCCCAGATCCAGCAGCTGATCCGTTGAGAGGGCATGCCGGGCGTTGAGGCGATGCCATGGCGTGGGCGGAAAGACCTACTCGTCGCCGGCATGTGTGGCATCGCGATTTTCGATTTCCCGCACTCCAGCGCGGCCGGCACAGTCATCGCATGCCATCGATCCCCGCGCCTACGTGCCGCAAGACCACTCCGGGAGCCTGACCATGGCCCATGCCATTACCCTGCAGTCACCGCTAGGCAAGACGCTGCGCTTTGTGCGAATGAGCGCGCACGAAGAATTGGGGCGCCCTTATGCGTTCGCCTTGCATGGGATCAGCCGCGATGTGGCGATCGACCTGCGTGCTCTGCTGGGCAGGCCGATGGCGATCAAGATCACCTCGCCGCAGGGCTATGTGCGGCATTACCACGGCATCGTCGCCGAGGCCGAGCAGACGGGTTTCGAACAGATCGAGGGCTTGCGCTACGCCACTTATGCGTTCTCGCTGGTGCCTAGGCTATGGCTGCTCGGGCAGCGCCGCGATTGCCGCATCTACAAGAACAAGAGCGTACCGGAGCTGGTGCGCGCATTGCTGGCCGACGTTGGCTGCACCGACGTCAAGCTGCGCCTGAGCGCGAGCTACCGGCCACGCGAATATTGCGTGCAATACCGCGAGAGCGGGCTGGATTTCGTCAGCCGGCTGATGGAGCAGGAAGGCATCTATTACTACTTCGAGCACAGCGCCAGCACGCACACGCTGGTGCTGGCCGACAGCCTCGGCGGCCACGAGGCGGTGGCGCCTTTCGCGCAGATTCCGTACTGCCCGCCCGGGCAGAAGGGCAGCCGGATGAAGGACGCGATCACCGACTGGTCGCTGGCGCGCAGCGCGCACAGCACGCGCGTGCGGTTGGACGACTACGACTATCTCAAGCCCAAGGCCTCGCTGCGGGTGGACGAGCCCCCGGCCGAGTCCTCCGGGCCGGCGTTGGGCGAGCTGGAGGTGTTCGATTACCCAGGCGAGCATCTCGATGTCGCGGCTGGCCGCCGACATGCACAGGTGCGCGCCGAAGCGCTCAACGTGGCGCAGGCGCAGTACCTGGGCTGGACCGATGCCTGCGGCCTGCAGGTCGGCGCATTGTTCAAGCTGCGCGACTTCCCGCTGGCCGAGCACAACCAGGAATACCTGGTGACCAGCGCGGACACCGAACTGGTCGAAGTGGACTACGTCTCCGGTGGCGAGACGGTCGCCGAGCCGTTCGCCTCCACCTTCCGTGCGCTGCGCAGCCGACAGCCGTTCCGCACCCCGCAGACCACACCGCGTCCCAGCATCGCCGGCTTGCAGACCGCGGTGGTCGATGGCAAGACGCCGGAAGACATCGCGGTCGACCAACACGGCCGCATCCAGGTGAATTTCTTCTGGAGCCCGCCGGGCACGCCGAACGCCGACTGTTCGTGTCCGGTGCGCGTAGCGCAGGCATGGGCGGGCAAACGCTGGGGCGCGCAGCATATTCCGCGTGTTGGCCAGGAGGTGGTGGTGAGCTTTCTGGAAGGCAATCCGGATCGCCCGCTGATCATCGGCAGCGTCTACAACGCCGACCAGATGCCGCCGTATGCGCTGCCCGAGCACCGCACCCGCAGCGGAGTGAAGAGCCGCAGCCTGTTGGGCGGCACCGAGGACTACAACGAAATCCGTTTCGACGACAAGAAGGGCAACGAGGAGCTGCTGCTGCATGCGCAGCGCGATCTGCGCCACGAAGTGGAGAACGACCATTTCGTCACCGTCGACCGCAACGAGACCGCCGAGGTCAAACGCGAACGCAGCCACAGCGTTGGCGGCAACGACCGTTTGGACGTGGGCAAGGCGCTGCGCATCCAGGCCGGCAGCGAGATCGAGCTGGTGACAGGCGTGGCCCGCCTGCAGCTGAAGGCCAGCGGCGAGATCGTGCTCAGCGGCACCCGGCTCACGCTCGATGGACGCGTCAGCGTCGGCATCCAGGGCGGGGTCAGTGTCGATGTCAGCGCGATGGCCAACTTGACCCTGCGCTCCAACGCCGCGGTGCTGTTGCAATCCAACGCCGTGACCACCGCGCGTGCCAATGCGGCGCTGCTATTGCAGTCGTCCGGTCCGGCCGTGCTCAAGGGCACTCCGCCCATCATCGCCTGAGGACCGCCATGTTGCAGATCCTTCCCGCCGCGCGGCAGATGCGGCTCTCTCCCTCCGCGCACGCCGCCCTGGTGCCGGAGATGGCGCCGGAGACTGCCGTGCGCGAATTGCTGGCGCGCGGGCTTGCCCAGGACGCGTTGCCGTTGGCATTGCGCTTGTTGCCCAGGCCGTATGCAGTGGCGTGGTTGTGCCAGTGCATGCGCGCGCAAACGCTCAGCGGCCACGACAGCGAAGGCCTGCGGTTGGCGCAGGCGTGGGTGCAGCAGCCGGGCCCGACACAGCGCGAGAGCGCACGCGCATTCGCCGCTGACGACGACTACCAATCGGTCGGCGCCTGGCTGGCGGCGGCCGCGGCCTGGAGCGATGGCAGCCTGAGCGACGAGGACGGTCCGCCCGTGGCCGACCACCTGACCGCAGCGGCGGCAGTGGCGGCGTTGCTGCACCTGGCTGGACGCGAGCCTGCGACCTTCGAGGAGCAGTTGGTGCGCTGGAGCGAAGATGCGGCACGTCTGCTGTCGGGACTGCGTGTGCGCGAGCGTGCGCCATGAACGCGGCGTCGCCCAGGCTGACGCTGACGGTTCGCGACGGCCAAGCGCTGTCGGGCAGCGCCCGGCCGCAGGCCAGCTTCGCTGCAGAGGGCGGGCGCATCGGCCGCGATGCCTCCTGCGACTGGGTGCTCGACGGCGAGGGCGTGTCGCGCCTGCATGCCAGCGTGCGCCATCTCGATGGGGTTTATTTCATCGAGGACCACAGCACCAATGGTGTGTTGCATAACGGTGTGCCGTTGCGTGCCGGCTTTCCGGTGCCGCTGCACGCCGGCGACGCCTTGCGTATCGATGCCTTCGAGATCGATGTGGCGGTGTCGGCCGCGGGCGTTACCGAGGTCCCCGCCGCCACGCAGACCTGGAATCACGCCGAACCGTGGACGCTATCGGTAGCGCCGCCGCCGCAGCAATCCTGGCAACCACCGCTGGAGCGCGAGCGCGATGTCTTTGCCGAGCTTGGGCCAGCGTCGACGCGGGCCGCCGACACCGACCCGCTCGCCCTGTTCGCCACTTCGTTCACGCTGGCCGGCAGCCAGGGCGATGCTGCAGCGTTCGGGTTGGGGCATGCGCCGGCAACCGCTGACGCCTACCGTGCCCCCGTGGCCGTGCCGGCTGCCGCGGGTGTGGTGTTGCCGGAGCACTGGGATCTGACGCGCAGCGAATTTGCGCTGCCGCCGGTTGCAGATCCGGTCGCAGGCATGCAAACGCCGCTGCCGTCCGTGCCCGTGGCCAATGCCGCAACGGCGCCAACACCGACGCAGACCCAGACGCAGACACCAGCGCCCGCGCCAGTGCCAACCCCGGTCTCGGCACCGCGCGGCGCCGCGGCGTCGGTGACCGCGGCGGTCCCGGCCACGGTGCAGCCAGCCGTCGCCCCGACGCCAGGCGCGGCCGAACTGCCTGTGCTGTTCGCCGCCATGACCGCTGGCCTGATGGATGTGTTGCGTGCGCGCGCCGAGCTGAAGAACAGCCTGCGGCTGCCGGTCACGCTGATCCAGCGTACCGAGAACAACCCGCTCAAGTTCGCCGCCACCGCGGACGAGGCGGTCGCCCGCCTGTTGGCGCCGTCGAGTCCGGGGTATCTGACCGGCACGGCCGCCATCGACGAGGCGATGGAGGACATCGGGCGTCACCAGTTGGCCTTGCTGGCCGGCATGCGTGCGGCCTTCGAGCACGTGTTCGCCCAGTTCGACCCGGCACGGTTCGAGGACGCAGGTGCCGGCCACTCGGCGCTGCGCGCCTGGGGCAATCGCCCCTGGAAACGCTACGCGCAGCACTACCGCGAACTGCTCAGCGACCCGGACGAGCGCTTCCGCCGCCTGTTCGGCGAGGAGTTCGCCCGCGCCTACGAACAACAGCTGGCCCGCGCCAAGGCGCAGGCCCAACCCGCACACGGCGATCGAGCATGACTCCCTACAACAAGGTGATCTGGAGCGAGGGCTTGTTCCTGCGCCCGCAGCACATGCAACAACAGGAGCGCTATCTCGAGCGCTACATGGAACTGCAGGCCGGTGCATTGCGTCCGCATGCGTGGGGATTCAGCCAATTGGAGCTGGAGCCGGAACTGCTTGCCATCGGCAAGCTCGGCATCCGGCGCGCCCGTGGCTGCTTTCCCGATGGCACGCCGTTCTCCATTCCCGACCGCGATCCGGCGCCGCCGGCGTTGGATGTACCGGCCAACTGCCGAGACCAGGTGGTGAGCCTGGCGTTGCCGCTGCGCGCAACCGCCCAACCCGATAGCGCCTGGCCCGATGGCGATGGCAGCCGGCTGGCCCGGTATCGCGTGGGCGAGGCGGAAGTCGGCGATGCGTCCGGCAGCATCGCCGGCACGGTGCTGCTGGAAGTGGGCGTGCTGGCCAGTCGCCTGCGCCTGCAGTCCGAACCGGGCGAGGGACTGGTGGAGGTGCCGATGGCGCGCATCGTCGAGTGCCGCCCCGATCGGCGGGTAATTCTCGATGATGCCTTCATCCCGACCGCCAGCCGCATCGAAGGCGCGGCGCGCCTGTCCACACTGCTAGCCGAGTTGCTCGGGCTGTTGCACCAACGCGGCCAGGCACTGGCCGAACGCGTGGCCGGCAGCGACCGTGGCGGCGTGGCAGAGATCGCCGACGTGCTGATGCTGCAGGTGATCAATCGCTATCAACCGCTGGTGGCGCATTGGGCAAGCGCACCGCTGGAGCATCCCGAAGCGCTGTACTGCGCGCTGCTGGCGATGGCCGGCGAGCTGGCCACCTTCACCCGCGCCAGCAAACGCAGCGGGCCGTTTCCTCCGTATGCACACGAGGCACTGCAGGCTAGCTTCGAGCCGGTGGTGCTGTCCCTGCGCGAAAGCCTGAGCGCGGTGCTCGAACAGTCGGCGATCTCGGTGCCCTTGCAACAACGCAAGTACGGCGTGTGGGTGGGCATGGTGCCCGATCCGGCCTTGTTGGACTCGGCAGCCTTCGTGCTGGCAGTCAAGGCGGATCTGCGCGCCGAAGACCTGCGCAAGCGGCTGCCCACCGAGTCGAAGATCGGCCCGGTGGAGAAGATCCGCGACCTGGTGAACCTGCAATTGCCCGGCGTGGCCGTGACCGCGCTGGCGATGGCGCCGCGGCAGGTGCCGTATCACGCCGGCTGCGCCTACTTCGAACTCGATCGGCAGTCGTCGCTGTGGAAGACCCTGCGCACCTCCGGTGGCGTGGCGCTGCATTTCGGAAGCGGCTTTCCAGGCCTGGAACTCGAACTGTGGGCGGTGAGGAATTGAGATGAGCAAGACAGTCGACCAGCACGACGACGATGCCACCGTGGTCCGCAGCGCGACTCCGGCGCCGCGCTCCACCGCATCGATGCCGCCACGCCCAGCTGCGACGCGGACGGCACCACCGCCCGATCTGGACGCCGCCATGCGTGCGGCGCCCGGCGCCATGCAGGGCAATGCGGTGGTGTGTACGGCCACGCCGCTGCTGTTGCTGGCGGTGCAGTTGCGACACTCCACGCAGACGCCGGACATCGCCACCTTGCGCGAGAATTGCAGCACGCGCCTGCAGCGCTTCCAGCAGGAGTTGCGGCAACAGGGCATCGACGACAAGACCGGCATCGCCGCGCGCTATGTGCTGTGCACGTTGCTGGACGAAGCGGTGCTGGCCGCGCCCTGGGGCGAGGGCAGCGGCTGGTCGCAGCGCACCTTGCTGGTCACCTTTCATGGCGAAACCTATGGTGGCGCCAAGGTCTTCGATTTGCTCGATCGGCTGGCACGCGATCCGGCGCGGCACCTGGACCTGTTGGAGCTGCTGTATCTGGCACTGGCGCTGGGGTTTGGCGGTCGCTATCGGGTGGAGCAGGGCGGACGCGCGCGCCTGGCCGACCGCCAGGCCGAGCTGTACCAACTCATCCAGCGCCAGCGTCTGCCAGTGCCCGGCGAGCTGTCGCCGAATTGGCAGGGCGCGCAGGCACCGTTGCTGCGCAATGCGGCGGCCACGCCGCTGTGGATTGCGACGTTGGCCTCGCTATGCATCGTGCTGCTGGCGTTCGTGTGGTTGCATGCACGGCTCAATACGCTGACCGCACCGATCAGCGCGCAGCTGGCGCGTATCGGCCTGGATCGGGTGGCGTTGCCGATCCCGGCGGCCAGGCCGGCGACCACAGCGGCGCTGGCACCGCTGCTGGCGGCCGAACAACGTGCAGGATTGCTGAGCGTCCAGACCGAGGGCGATGGTCGCAGCACCGTGCGCCTGGCCAGCGAGTCCATGTTCCCCAGCGGTAGCGCGGATCTGGATGCCGACCAGACCCGTTTGCTCGAACGCGTCGCCTCAGCGCTGGAGCAGGTGCCGGGGCGGGTGGTGGTGGTGGGGCATACCGACGACCAACCGGTGCGTTCGCTGCGCTTCAAGGACAACTTTGCGTTGTCGGCCCGCCGCGCCGAGAGCGTGGGCGCGGTGTTGGCAGCCGGCTTGCGCGATCCGCGCCGCGTCCAGACCAGCGGCGCCGGCGATTCCCAGCCCATCGCGCTACCGCCGCAATTGCCCGGCAACCGTGCGCGCAATCGGCGCGTCGAGATCCTGTTGATTCCCGAGACCTGACCCATGCGCTTTGTGCTCGATTTCCTGCGCGCCCGCTACGTCGCAAGCGCTGCCGTCCTCGGTCTGCTGGCCATCCTCGTCTGGGTCGGCGGGCCCTATCTCAGCCTGGGCCGCTCGCAGCCATTCGCCAGCGTGAGCGGGCGCTTGCTTGCCGTGGCCGTGCTGCTGCTCGCATGGGCGGGGTGGCGCTATCTGCGCTGGCGCCGCGAGAACGCCAAACAGCAGCGCATGGCCGGCGAACTGGTCGGGCAGGGCGTAAACGCCGAGGACGCCAGCGGCAACGACAGCCGCGCGCGTGCCGCACAAGAGCAGGCACGCCTGCGTGCGCGCTTCGCCGAGGCGATGGCCGTGTTGCGCCGTCGCCGTCGCAACGGTCCTGGCCTGCACGTGTTGCCCTGGTATCTGCTGATCGGCGCGCCCGGCTCCGGCAAGAGCACCTTGCTGCAGGCCTCGGGCCTGGAGTTCCCACTCAAGGAACAGGGCAACCACGCTGCGCTGGAAGGCGTCGGCGGCACGCGCAACTGCGACTGGTGGTTCGCCGACCAGGCGGTGTTCCTCGACAGCGCCGGGCGCTATACCACCCAGGATTCGGACGCGATCGCCGATGCCGGTGCCTGGCACGGCTTCCTCGATTTGCTGCGCAGGCACCGCCGGCAGCCCTTGAACGGCGTCATCGTCACCGTGAGCGTCGCCGAGCTGCTGGAACTTGATGGCGATGCCGGTCTGTCGCATGCGCGCGCAGTCCGTCACCGGCTGGACGAACTGGTCGACAAACTACGCGCACGCGTGCCGGTCTACCTGGTCGTGACCAAATGCGATCTGGTGTCGGGATTCGCCGAGTTCTTCGCCGACCTGGATGCGGCCGGGCGCGCCCAGGTGTGGGGACTGTCGTTCCCGCAGGCGCATGCCGCCGGTGAGACCGATCCGTTGACGCTGTTTCCTACCGAGCTCGAACGCCTGCTGGAGCGGATCGATCGGCGCGTGCTGGAGCGCCTGCATCGGGCGCGCGATACCCGTGAGCGTGCCGCGGTGCTGTCCTTCCCGCAGCAGCTGCGGTTGCTGCAGCCGGCGCTGATGGAGTTCGTGCAGACCGCATTCGGCCGCCATGGGTACGCCGGCCAGCCGTGGCTGCGTGGTGTCTATCTGAGCTCGGGCACGCAGCAAGGCCATCCGATCGATCGCGTCATCTCGGCGGTGGCGCGACACTTCGGCGTCGCCGCTGCCGGGCTGCCGCCCGCGGTCAGCGCCCCACGGAGTTATTTCCTGCCACGCCTGTTGAAGGAGGTGGTGTTCGCCGAGGCGGGCCTGGCCGGCAGTCAACCCGGCAGCGCGCAGCGCCGTCGGTTGCTGCAGCTGGCCTGCTGGGCCGTGTTGACGGCCGCCACGCTGGGCGTGCTGTCGGGCATGGCCGGCAGCTACACCCGCAACGTGCGCCTGATCGGCGAGGTGCGCGACGCACTCGATGCCTATCCCGCCGGTCCGCTGCCTGCCGATGCCGGCGAGGCCGCGTTCTATTCCAAGGCCTTGCAGCGGTTCGACGCGCTGGCGCGCGCGCGCGATGTGGCGCTGCCGCCGGGTGAGTCGATCCCATGGTCGCAACGTTTCGGGCTGCATCAGAGCACCGCCTTGGCGCGCGATGTGCAGGAGGCGTATCTGCGCGACCTCAACGGCGCGTTGCTGCCGGCATTGGCGCAGTCGCTGCGACGCACGCTGGAGCAGTCCAGCAACGATCCGCAACGTTTGTATCCGCTGTTGAAGGGCTACCTGATGCTGGGCGACCCGGCCCGCCGTAATGTGATGCATCTGGCCACGCTCGCAGGTACGGTCTGGCGGCAGGTGTTTCCCGCCGATGCGTCAGTGCGTGCGGGGTTGAACCGGCACCTGCGCGCCTTGTTGGGCCCGGTCGACGGCGCGCGCGCGCTTCCGTTGGATCGGCAGCAGATCGAGCAGACACGGGCGAGCTTGCGTACCGCCGAACTGCCGGCATTGGTCTACGGTGGCCTCAAGCTGACGCAACCCGGCGTCGATCCGGCTCAGGTGCCCCGCCTGGACCGCCGCCTGGGTCTGCTGGGCGATGTCTTCGAACGTCGCAGTGGCCTGCCGTTGTCCGCGCCGCTGCCGCCGCTGTTCACCCGCCAGGCGTTTCAGGCGCAAACCGGCGGTGGCATTGCGCGTGGCGTGGAGCAGTTTCTTGCCGACGATTGGGTGTTGGGCACGGCACCGCTGGATCCGCTGGCGCGCTCGCAACTGGAACGCCAGGTGTTGGCGCTGTATCAGCGCGATTACATCGCCGCCTGGGACGGCCTGCTGGCCGATCTGGTGCTGCGGCCGGTCACGCAGACCGGGCAGGCCAGTGCGGTGGCCGCCAAGCTGGGCGGACCGGCATCGCCATTGAAGGCGTTGCTGGTGTTGCTGCGCGAGCACACCCACGCACTGGGACGCACGCCACCGGCGAAAGCAGGTGCCAACGGCGCAGCTGCCGCAGAGACGCCTGCTGCGGCCGAGCCCGACCTGGCGGCCGAACCGATCGAACGCCATTTCGAGCCGCTCAATCGCCTGCTTGATGGCGGGCCGGGCGCCAGCCCATTGGACGAAACCCTGGCCGCGCTGACCCAGATGAGCCGCACCTTGTTGGGAGCCGCTGCGGGCGTCGCTGCCGATCAGAACGACCCGGCCTTGCTGATCGCCGCACAACAGGCCGAACAACTCCCGCCGCCACTGGGCAACTGGATGGCGGCCCTGTCCGGCCGTGGTCGGGAATTGACCGCCAGCACTGCAGGCGAGGCACTGCGCAATGCGCAACGGCAGGCGGCCGGGCGCGAGTGCGCGCTGTTGGTGAGCGGGCGCTTTCCGTTCGTGCCGGCTAGCAGCAACGACATCCCGTTGCGCGACTTCGCCGAACTGTTTGGGCCGGGCGGGCGCATGGATCGGTTCGCGCAGCAGGCCTTGCTTGGCAAGGTCGATACCAGCGGGCGTCGCTGGCAGTGGAACGCAGGCATGGCGGCGGTGGGCGCCGACGACGTGCTGGAGCGCGCGCAACTGGCCGACGAGATCAAGCAAGCGTTCTTCGCTGGCGGCGGCGCGCAGCCGCAGGTCGCCTTCACCGTCTCGATTCCGCCGCAAGCGGCGATCAGCCGACTGCAACTGGAGGTGGATGGGCAAACCCTGGAAGTGCGCGATGGTGCGCGCGCCACCCAGCAGATGACCTGGCCCGGCCCAACGCCGGGTCTGGTGCGTCTGGCAGCATGGGACGCCAGCGGACAGGCATTGCCGGTGCTCGAATACCGCGGTCCCTGGGCCTGGTTTCGGGCGCTGCAGGCTGGGCGTCTGCGCCGCAGCGGCGATCTGGACTACACCGCCAGCGTCGCACTCGGCGGCGCCGCAGTGCGCATGGACGTACAGCCGGCCAGCCTGCGACATCCGTTTGCGGCGTCGGCCGTGCAGCGGTTCAGCTGCCCATGAGCGCCATGCAAGGCCCGCCGGGCTTCTACGGCAAGCTGCCTGCAGTCGGCGATTTCGTGCATCGGCGCTTGCCGGAAACCTTTGTCGAGCCATGGCACGCAGCAATGCAAGGCTTGCTGTCTGCTGCCGGGGCAGCGATCACTGCACCCGAATACCGCCCAGCCGTCTGGCGTTTCGTGCTGCCGCCTGGCCTCGCTGGCACGCTCGCCTGGGCCGGGGCGATGCGCGCGAGCGTCGATCGCGTCGGTCGCGCTTTCCCCTTGGTCATCGCCGCGCCGCTGCCTGCAGGTGATGCCGATGGCATGACGGGTGTCGCCATGCCGACCCATCTGCATCTCCCTGCATGGCTGGATGCCGCCGATACGGTGTTGTGCGACGTCGGTGCAGAGCGACAGCAGGATGGCACCTGGTTGGATCACGCGTGCATGGCGCTCGCCCAGCACGTGCGCAACCCGGCAGCGCCGTTGGCTGCGCCGCTGCTTGCCGCCCCCACCACCGCTGGCAGCAGCCTGTGGTGGACCGCCATGACAGCAGCTGCGCCGGGTGCGTGGATTCAGCTCGCCGGCTGGCCTGCGGCTTGCCATGCACGCGTCCTGCTTGGCTCCTTGCAGAGACCGAGCGCATGCGGTGCAGATGCACTGCAATGAGTGCCTGCTACGAGTCCGCCGGTCGTACCGAGCAAGGCAATGTCAGGCGCCAGAACGAGGATGCGATCCTGCTGCGCGACGATCTCGGTCTGTGGGCGGTGGCCGATGGACTGGGCGGCCACAGCGCCGGCGACCTCGCCAGTCGCATGGTCGTCGATGCGCTGGCCGCGTTGCGGCGCGACGGCGACCTCGCCAGCTTCGTCGATGCCATCGATGTGCAACTGAGCCAGGTCAACCAACAACTGCGTGCATTGGCGCGCGCGCGGCGCGTGGACGTGATCGCCAGCACCGTGGTGGTGCTGGTGCACGACCACGACCTGCTGATGTGCGGCTGGGTGGGCGATAGCCGCGCCTATGCCTTCGAGGAAGGCCGGCTGCAGTTGCTGACCCGCGACCACGTGGCCGGCGACAAGGACGAGCTGACCCAGGTTGGTCGGGCGCAGCCTGCTGGCGGCGCTCTCACCCGCGCGATCGGCGCCGACGATGCGCTGTACGTGGATTGGATGGTGCGCGCGCGCCGGCCGGGCCAGCACTACCTGCTGTGCTCGGATGGAATCAACAAGGAACTCAGCGACGAAGAGATCGCCGCCCATTGCCGGCGCGAGCGTCAGCCCGCCGCGCTGGTGGCACGCCTGTTCGATACCGCGCTCGGCCGTGCCGGGCGCGACAACGTTTCGGCCGTGGCCTTGCGCCTGGCCCCACGGAATGCCACGCCATGACCACCCGCGATCACGACACGACCGGCCGCACCTCGCCGCCGGATGACGACCGTACCCGCGTACGACCTGCCCGCGACCTCGCCGATACGCCGCCACACCCGCCGGCTGCTGACGACGATGCCACCCGGATTGCGCCGCTCACCGAGCAGCGCGCTGCGCAGGCGTCGGCCGATGCGGCGACCCGGGTCAACCTGCCACTGCACACCGACGACAGTGCCGGCGCGTCGAGCTGGCGGCGGGTGGCGCAGTTGCAGGGCGAGGCCCAGGTGGGCGTGGGGATGGTGCTCAAGGCGCGCTTTTTATTGGTGCGCGAAATCGGCCGCGGCGGCATGGGCGTGGTCTATCTGGCGCGCGACGAGCGCAAGGTCGAGGCACGCGATCGCCATCCCTATATCGCGGTGAAAGTGCTCAACGACGACTTTCGCCGTCATCCGGATTCGCTGATCGCGCTGCAGCGCGAATCGCGTCGCGCGCAGAGCCTGGCACACGACCATATCGTGCGGGTGTACGACTTCGACAAGGACGGCGCCATCGTGTTCATGACGATGGAGTACATCGAGGGCGACGACCTGCGCGGGCTGATCCGCAGCCGGCTGGGCGAGGGCATGCCGCTGGACGAGGCTTGGCCGCTGATCGAGGGCATGGGGCGCGCACTGCAACGCGCGCATGCGGCTGGCATCGTGCATTCGGATTTCAAGCCCGGCAACATCATGGTCGGCACAGGAAATGTTGCCAAGGTGTTCGACTTCGGTATCGCCCGCGCCGCGAAACTGGCCGGCGCCGAATCCGGCGATGACCACACGCTATTTGACGCCGCCACCCTGGGCGCGCTGACCCCTGCCTATGCCAGCATGGAAATGTTGCGCGGCGACGAGCCGGCGTTCGCCGACGACGTCTACGCGTTCGGTTGCGTGGTGTACGAGCTGCTGTCCGGCCGTCATCCCTTTGCCAAGCAATCGGCGACGCAGGCGCAGGCGCAGCAGCTGCGCGTGGCGCCGTTGCCGACGCTGAGCCGCCGGCAGAACCGCGCACTGCGCAGCAGCCTGGCCTTTGCGGCCACCGCACGACCGACGATGACGGCCTTGCTGGAGCAACTGCGACCCCGCAGCCGCAGCGAGCGCGTCATGCCGTACCTGCTGGCGGGCGTGCTGTTGCTGGCTGGCGGCGCCGGTGCGGCGATGTGGCTGCAGGTGCATGCGCAGCGGGAGAAGGTGGCCGGCGTGCTTGAGCGCTTCTCGCCGCAAGCACCGAACCGCTTCACCCACGAAGCGCATGCACGCGCGGCACTATGGGCGCTTGGAGAAGACGACCGCCGGCGCCTGATCCTCGACCGCAGCAGCACCATCGAGGCGTTCCTGCTGAGGCGACTGGATCACTATTGGCAGCCGGCACGCGGCCGCGAAGACTATGTGGGCGCGCAGCGCATCCTGAGCTTGCGCGACCAGTGGAAGCTGTTTTCGCCACGCCTGGAGGCGCGCCGCAGTGCCATGGAGCAGGAGCGCGATGGGCTGCTCAATGGTCTGGACACCGCGCTGACTGGCGCGATCGCCGCCGGTGCGCTGTTCGAAGATCAACCCGGCAACGTGGTGGCGCTGCTCGACCGCGTGCGCCGCCTGGCACCGGACAGTGGCCTGCTGCGTCATGCCGAACTCGAATTGCGTTACCGCCGCGGATGCGCCGATGCGCTCAGCGCGGGCCACATCGATGCAGCGCACCGCTGGCTGGAGACCGGGCGCCGCGTGTTCCCGCACTCCACGCAGCTGCAGGAGTGCGCACACGAGCTCGACGCGGCGAGCGTCACCGCGTCCGCCGCGCCGTCTGTCCCGCCGCCGCCGCTGCTGGACGATGCGCAAGCCCAGCTTGCCGCGCAGATCGCCACGCGCATCGAATCGGTGCGCACCGCAGCAGCCGCCAACGATGTCGCCAAGGTGAAGAATCAACTGGCGCAGATCGCGGCCAGCAGCCCGGGCCATCCCTTCCTGCGCAGCGAGGGCGCACAACGGCTGACCGATGCCTATCTGGGGCTTGCCCGCGGTCTGTGCCGCGAAGGACGCTGGAAAGACGCCAGCGCCGTCGTCGGGCAAGGACTGGACGCACAGGACGCGCCACGCCTGCGCCAGGCGTTGGCGCGCTACCAGTTCGCGATGGAGCTGGAGCAACTCGGCACCGCGCTGCCTGCGCCGGCCGTGCTGCAGCGTCTGCGCGAGCGCAGGACGGCGCTGCAGGCACAGGACGCCGATGGCTTCCGGGCCTTCCAGAGCGATGTCGCCAAGGCCGGCCGGCAACGCGCGTCCTATACGGCGACACTGCTGCCGAAACTGGAGCCGGTCGCGGCCGTGCCTGCACCACCGGCCACGCCGGACGACCCCTGCCGCATCTCCGCTCCGTCCGGCGGCGCGGCCACCTGCAGCGACACGCTGGGCAAGCACGGCCGCGGCCCGGAGCTGGTGGTGTTGCCCAAGCCTGGACGTGCGCTGGCGATGATGCGGCGGGAGATCAGCGTGGCCGACTTTGCGCTGTTCTGCGCCGATACGCAGCGCTGTCGTGTGTCGCGCTGGACCCGCAAGTCGGCGCCTGTGGACAAGGTCAGCGTTGCCCTGATCGGCGACTACGCTGCCTGGCTGAGCCGCGCCAGCGGCCGTACGTATCGCCTGCCACGCGATGCCGAGTGGCTGCGCGCGGCGCGTGCCGGCGAGGACGGCTGCGCAGCGACGGTGTCCAACAGCTGGGGGCTGCTCGACATGGCCGGCGGCATCGCCGAGTGGGTCCAGCAAGGCGAGGGCGTGGCCGTGCGTGGCAGCCAGCGCGGCGTTGCTGCCTGTGCCGGTCCCGGCACGGTGAGCTCCAACGGCGAGGCCGCGCGCGGGATCGGTGCGCGTCTGGTGAGAGACGTGGAATGAACGACTGGGAAACCCAGGCCAACCTGGTCCTGCAGGACTTGAACGCCGCGCAGGCGGAGCGGCGCCTGGATCCGGCCGAATATCGACGCCGTCGCCTGCAACTGCTGCAATCGATCGTGCGCTGCGCCGGCGCGCCAACCGCGCGCCGGCGACGCGTCGCAACGCCGCTCGACTTGCCAACCCCGGTGGTGACGGTGCGACGTGATCGTCGGCCGCCGACTGCCCTGCAGGCAGCCTTGCGCTCGTGGACACTACGGGTCTGGGCGGCGGTCATGCTGCTCGGCGCGGCCTGGGTGTACTGGCATGGCATCGCCGCGTTGTGATGCCGGCCGTGCAGGCCGGCAACGCAGACTGAGAGCGGCTGACACAACGTCGCGAGCAGCGGCCAGGTGAGCGTGGACGGCACATCGGAAACGGAGTGTGCGAGGGCTATATGCCGATTCCGGGTACCGGCCGCGCCTGCCTGGCGGCTGCGCCGTCGTTTTGCTGGCTGCTCTAATCGGAATGGTCCTGGCCTGACACCACCTGCAACTCGTCGATCCCGCGCGGCGCGAGATCGCGCATCAATGCGGCAAAATCCAGGCCGACCAGGCGTTGCGCGCGCCGCAACAGCAACGGTATCGGGCTGGAAGGCTCGCGCCGGGCGTAGTAGTCGCAGAGCTGGTCGAGCATGCGGCGAACGTCTTCCGGATGCTCCAGCGTCTGCGCCCGTGGCGCCGACGCACTGAGGTTGTCGGCGCTCGGCGCTGCGTCGTCGGTCGCTGCGGCCGCAGAGCCCGACCGTTCGGACACGTAAGGTCGCAAGAATCCGCGCAACTCGCCCAGGTCGTGCGTCAACGGCGCCAGCTCCGGTCCATATCCCGGGGTGCGCTCGGCAAACAGGCCGGCAACCGCGGCGATATCGTCCTGCGCAGCGGCCAAGGCCGCATCCAGATCCAATAGCGCGTCCAGTGGACAGTCGCGCAGGCAGGCATCGATGGCGCCCGGCTCCGGCGCCTCGCCGGGGTCGTCCGCAGCGCGCTTGAGCGTGCCCTGCACGATACGCAGATCGCGCAGCGAAAAATGCCCGGCATGCAGTCCCTTGAACAGGCGCACATTGCGCAGCTGCGTCAGCGTGCGCTCGCTGTCGGCCAGCGCCGCGATGGCGTTGACGCGTTCGGTCGGGTCGTTGTCCTCATCGGCATCCAGACGAGGATGGACATCGTCCCAGAATCGCTCCAGCAGTTGCCGGAGCAGGCGAACGCTGCCGGACCAGCCCACCAGGCCGTCCTGGTGCAGGCGGGCGATGCTCAGCAAGATCCCCAGTCGCAAGTCCTTGGAGCGCAGCAACAACTGTTCGGCGCTGTCGGCGACCTGACGCCATTCCGGCGCCTCGGGCACCAGCACGCCCGCGCCCAGCGCGCGTTCCTGACGCGGGCGCGCCAGCTCTTCCAGGCTCTGGAACTCCGGCGTGTATTCCAGGTTCGGACCGGAGGGCGCCTGGTCGTCGACCGGCTGCAGCAGTTGTTCGCTGTCGATCGGCATGGCGCCGCTCACGAGACCGACAGCACGAGATCGCCGCGGCTGGCGGTGCGTCGCGATGCGGGGGGCGCTGCCGGTGCGGCCGGTACTTCTGGAGCCAGCAGTTCCAGCACGCGTTCGCGCAACCAGCGATGTGCGGCATGGCCATCGTTGCGTCGGTGCCAGGCCATTGCCAGTGCCATGTCCGGCAGCGGGAAGGGCAGTTCGAAGCAGTCCAGCGGTGCATACCCGCTTTCTGCTGCAAGCGTTGCCGGCACCGTGGCAACCATGTCGGTGCCAAGCACGATGTCGCGCGCAGTCGCGCACTGCGACACGGTCACCGCGATCTGTCGGGCGTGGCCCAGTTGCCGCAGTTGCGCATCGATGGCGAGGTTGCAGGCTTGTGCGTGTGCCACCTGCACATGCGACAGGCGGCTGTAGCTCGCCGCGCTGAGCGCTGCGGTCCCGCGCGGGTGGCCACGGCGCTGCACCAGCACGTAGCGTTCGTCGCGCAAGCGGCACAGGCGCAGCGCGGCAGGAACCGCTTGCGCATGATCGATCAGCAGATCCAGCTCGCCGCTTTCGAACGCGTCCAGGTGCGTGTCGGCACCCACATGCACGAACTCCAGGCGCATCTTCGGATTGCCCTGGGCCTGGATCAATCCCGCCAACCCCGCACCCAGCGTGCCGATCGCATCGGCGGCGGCGGCAATGCGGAAACTCGCCGAAGACATCGACGGATCGAACGCGCTGTCCTTGCCGAGCAGGCTCAACTTGCCGATGGCTTCGCGCAGTGGCGAGGCCAGTTGATCCGCACGCGGCGTGGCCACCATGCCGCGACCGGTGTCCGAGGGCATCAGCAAGGGATCCTTGAACAGGACGCGCAACCGCGCCAGTTGCGAAGACAGTGCCGGTTGGCTCATGTGCAATCGCTGCGCCGCGTGGGTGACGTTCTTCAGCTCGAGCAGGGCGTCGAGGGACACCAGAAGAGGTAAGTCGCTTGGTCGGATATTCATGTAATGGATCGCTCGTAGTGGGAACCAGACGGCCTACTGCGCCTGGGCATCCGCTACGCTAGGCAGCCCGCGCTACGTTCCGGTGTCGTTTCGCGGCGACTGTGTTTCATTTGTCACAGAGCAGGGGTGCTTTCATCCTGCGTTGTAACTTCCATCCTGCGACTCAGCGCACGTTCCAGCGCCATCGCCAGCGCGCCAAGATCGAACGGCTGCGCGATGATCTCGGTAATGGCACCGCCCAGACCCTTGCGCGTGGCCAGGCTCGTCGCACGTGTGGCGAGGATCAGTGGCAGCGTGGGTGCCGCGGCGTGCAGCGCGCCGATGGCGCGTTCGGCATCGCCGGCGCGGTCGCGCTTGAGTAACACGCCATCGAAGCGCATGGGATCGGCGGTGGCCATCGCGACGGCCGCCGGCAGCTCCAACATGCCGACCGGTTCGTGCCCGAGTGCGGCCAGCATTTCTTCCAGGCGGTCGAGCTCGGCCGCGTAGTCGCACAGCAACAGCAAGCTCGCATGGCGCGAGCGCGTCTTCGGCAGGGGTGAGGCCTGGGGCGCGGCTGCACTGCCTGTGCGCAGCGGCAGCTCGACCACGAAGCTGGTGCCGACACCTAGTTCGCTGTCCACATCGATCCGCCCGTCGTGGTTGTCGATGATCTTGCGAACCGTTGCCAACCCCAGGCCGGTGCCGCCGCTGCGGGTAGTGAAGAACAGATCGAAGATGCGATCCAGTTGGTCCGGAGGAATGCCGATGCCGTGATCGCTCACACGCAGTTGCGCGATGCGCCGGGGCGTGCCGTCGGTTGCCGTGCCTTTTCCGGCCGACAGTTGGACCGTGACCGTGCCGCGCATGTCCATCGCTTGCGCAGCGTTGCTGGCCAGATTGAGAATGATCTGCTGCAGTTGCGCCGGATTGCCCAGCGCGTGCAGCGGCTCCTGCTCCTGCTGCAGGTCGATGGCCACGGTCGATGGCAGCGAGACCGACAGCAGCGAGACCGCGCCCTGCAGCAAGGCGTTCAATTCGACCGGCTGCACGTTGTAGTTCTGCACGCGGCCGAAGCTGAGGATGGATTCGATCAGATCGTAGGCGTGGGCGGTGGTATGGCTGATCTCGAGTAGGTGCTCCGAGGCCGGCGAGTGCGCGTCCAGCTTGGACAGTGCGATCTCGGCATTGCCGCGGATCGCGCCGACGATGTTGTTGAAGTTGTGCGAGATGCCGCTGGCCATGGTCCCCAGCGTTTCCATCCGTCGGGCCAGTTCCAGGCGATGTTCCAGCGCCAGCGCTTCGTCTTCGAGTCGCCGCCGCTCCAGCGCATCGAACAGCGTATCGAGCGCGATATGCAACTGCGGCAACAGTTCGGCCACTGCCGTCAGGCCGCGTCTGCGGCGCGCCGCCACAGGCGGCAGCCGCAAGCACAGCAGCGCAACCGTCCCGGCGTCTGCGTGTTGCCGCAGGCACAGCCATTGCGCACCGTGCATGCGTTCGGCCTTGCCCAACACGGCGACAGTGCCGTTGGCGTCTACGACCACTACATCGCTGGCGGCGATCGGTTGGGCGGACGCCACCGCGGCAAGCATCGCGCGGAACGTGTCGTCCGGCGGATCGGGCCAGATCCGCGCGTCGCGGCCAACGGGGGCCAGGCCCAGGCGAGCGCTTGGCAGCTTGGCCCACTTTGCCAACCGCACCAGTCCGGCCTCGATACCGGCGTCGAGGTGGTGGCGATCATTGGCCACCAGGCGGCGCGACACCGCGACCATCAAGCGGTCGAACTCCGCGCGTCGGCGCAACACCCGTGCGCGTTGCCGCAGCAGCTTGCCCAGATACAGCAAGGCGCCCAACATGACGATGGCCAATGCCAGCAACAGGAAGCGAACCTGGCGTGCGGTGGTCTGCTGGCTGGCCTGCTGCTGTTGCAGATACGTCTTGAGCTGGCCATACGAGGCCAGCGACGCGATCGGGCGCATGCGGCGGATGGTGGTATCGGTCTCCGGCAGCAGCTTCAGCAGCATGCGCCCGTGCGGGAGCAGCGGGGCGCTGGTCGTGCGTTGTGCCGCTTCGTCCAGACGTCGGCGTGCCAGTGCCACTGCATCGCCGGTGGTGTCCAGACTCAGGCGTTGTACCGCGCTTGCCAGCATGCTCGCCGCACGTGCCTCAGCGGGATCTTCGCCTTGCCGGATCTGCGCGCTGCTCTCGCTCCAGAAGTAGGCCAACGAATTGGACAGCAGCGAGTTCTGCGATTTGAACAGTTCCCGCTGCAGCGATTTCTCGTTGTAGTCGGCGTCCAGCGCCGCGATCGCCCGGAACAACGCAGGGTCGTGATCGGCCAGATGGCGCAGGTGCTGCAGGATGGCGCGTGCGCGGGCATCGCCGGTCACCAGCGAATCGTAATCGCGCAACAGGCCGATGCGTGCCTTCAGCACGTCGTTGTCCAGATTGGTATCGACCATGTCCAGCGCATCCAGTGCGTCCAGTGCGTGACCGTAACGCTGCGTGTCGCGATCCAGCGCCGCCATGCACAGGCTGAAGAAGATCAGCCCCGCCAGCAGCACGGCGCTGAAGATCGTCGCCCACCTCATGGTTGGGGTGCCGCCAGTTGCCGACCCTGGTGCTTGCCGGTCAATGTCTGCAGGAATGCGGCGATGTCCGCCACATCCGCCGGGCTCAGTGTGACGCCCAGTTGCGCCGTGCCCATGGCCTTGATCGCCTGGGGCAGGGTGGCCGCGCTGCCGTCGTGGAAGTAGGGCGCGGTAGTGGCGACATTACGCAGGCTGGGAACCCGCAGGATCGGGGTACCGTCGCGTGCGGCGGGAGCGAAGATGCCGCTGCGCTGGAACAAATTGCCGCCCACGTTGACGCCCTGGTGGCAGGAGATGCAGCCGATCGACTTGAAGGTTGTATAGCCGCGCAACTCCTGTGCGCTGAGTGCAGTGTCGCTGCCTTGCAACCACAGATCGAAGCGACTGCCCGGCGTGACCAGCGAGCGTTCGTAGCTGGCAATGGCATCGAACAGCGCGGCACGGTCCGGTGGCCTGCCATAGGCTGCGCGAAAGCGCTGATTGAGCACCGTGTCTTGTTGCAGTCGTCCGACCACCGTCGCGATATCGGCCCGCATGACGCTGGGGTTTTCCAGCAACGAAGCCGTTTGCGCCTCCAGGCTGCGGAAGTTGCCGCGCCAACCCATGCGGAAATTTGCAGCGGCATTGAAGACAGTCGGTGTGTTGAACGCTGGTCTCGCGCGCCCGGGCATTGGGGTCATCGCATCGGCAGCGGCACCGTTGCTGGCAAGGTGATGGCAAGACGTGCAGGCAACGCGATTGTCGCCCGACAGTCGGCGATCATTGAACAGCAGCGCGCCGAGTGCGACCTTGCGGCTATCCAGGCCGGTTGCTGGCTGGATGGCGTGGATGGGCTCGCTCGTACGCACTGATGGCGCTGTAATCTCAGCTGCTGGCAGGCACGGCATGACCAGCAACGCTGCAGAAGCGAGCGCGACTCTAAGGATTGACGCTGGCGACCACCGCCATTCGCGACGGTCTGGCCAAGCTCGCGCTGACGGTTGCGTCATCGAGCGTGCTCGACCGGTGGCGTGAAGACGTAACCGGCGCCGCGCTGGGTCACGATCAGCGTCGGCTCGCGCGGATCCTGTTCCAGCTTGCGTCGCAGGCGCAGGATCTGCACGTCGATACCGCGATCGAACACGTCCTCATGAAGACGCGTGGCACGCATCAGGTGCTCGCGGCTCAGCGGGCGGCCGGGGGCATCGACGAAGGCGCGCAACAGCGCGTACTCGCCCTTGGTCAGCGGAATGGCAGGCGTATCCGCGCGCGCAACCGTGCGGGCCTGCAAATCAAATTCCCAGGCAGCAAAGCGCACCCGGCCTTCGCCCGCATCACGCGCCACCGCCACCTTGGAGGCGATATGGCGACGCAGCACGGCACGGATTCGTGCGGTCAGTTCATGCAGCCCGAACGGCTTGGGCAGGTAATCGTCGGCGCCCAGCTCGAGACCTACCACGCGATCGATTTCATCGCGGCGATGGCCGGTCATGATGATGACCGGAATGTCGGATTCCTTGCGCAAGGCGCGCAACAAGTCCAGGCCGTCTTCGTGTTTGAGCATCAGGTCCAGTAACAGGATATCCGGCTCGCGCCGACGCAGCGCCTCGGCCAGTTCGCTGCTGTTGGTGGCGCCAAACGCTTCCATGCCATGGGAACGGATATGGCCCATGACCACTTGCGCCATGGCCTGGTCGTCATCCACCACCAGCACCTTGGCGACTTGGGCAGGGCGTGAAGTGGATGCGTCGGAGTGGGAGGGCGGGGAGGGCGAACGGGAATGCAGCTTGATCATCTACTCTCAATTCCGGCATGACCGCCTTTGCGGACAGATCCCGAATGTCGACCGGTTGCGATCACCGACTCGATCATGTGGGGCAATGGCGTCCATGCGCGGGGTGCAACGATACGCTGTCGCGGTGGGAGATATCGTGGTGCAGGATGCTAGGAGGTTTTTGTGTCCGCTTGCCACGTCAACAAGTGTGTCCGCCCGATCTGCGCGGCGATGGACGACAACTTTTTCTCGATCTTGTGACCAGCCACTCGCTATGCGACGACGCAAGCGAAGCGCCAACGACGATGTGTTCGGGTGGGCCTTATTGTCGCGTCTGCTTTCGCACAGTGTTGGCCCACGACGCCACGCTTGGCCACTACGCGTCAGGTCAGCCTGTTGTTGCGCTGATTATGGAGTTGGCTTTTGTCGTAGCGGCACGTCCAGCGTGGTTGATCACGTTGGACACGATGGGAACCGGGTGAGGAACATGTTGTGGCATCCCCACAATCTGGCGACATCCGCAGCGACACGCGTTTCATGTGCAAAAAACATGGCCTAAGCGAAGGCCTCTTCTCGGGAAACGATCACGGTCAAGCTCGGCTCGATTTTTAGGTTGGGTGGTGCAGGCGTTCACCGAACGCGGCCATCTCGATCGGCATCGGCGAACTGCATCGGCATCGGCCTCGAACATTGCAGCCGTTGTTGGCGAATCCGGCTTTCGAGTTGGACGGACGTAGGAATCTAACCCGCGGGCGGGTATCGCTGACTAGCTCGGACATGGGAGCCAAGCCCCGTGACTATCGAGCGCAGCCAGACGACCAGGCCGACCCGGTTGTCGTGCACGCCGCCCAACGATCACCGCGCTGCCCATGGAGAGCCGACCAACACCTTATGTCAGCTCAAAAGGAGATCGTTTTCGGACCAGGAGCGTTGGCCAGGTCAAATATGCCGGCAAGACCGATTACGCCGCCAAGCACCTACCGCGTTTCGACACGATGCCGTGGACCGCCGAGGTGTTTGACCAGCGGCCGGTCGTGGCCGATCCGCAGGTCTTCTGCATGTCGAGCATGCCGGCTGCCTCAGATCCTCGCGAGGCGTCCTGTACATGCATGACAGAGCAGGGCACCCGCTATGAGCTATCGCAGCCGATGTGCCGCACGCTCGCGCGCAACGGAGCGCCCTACAACCCGTACAAGGATGTGCGCCAGCAGCAGCAACAGCAACAGTCGCAGACCGGGCAGGTGGCCCAGCAGAATCAACCACTTCAGCTCGGCGGATCTGTCATTGCCAGAGGCACACGTGAAGTCGGCAGCTTCCCTGAGTCGAAGCCGTACGCTACTGCTAATAGCGTTCAGTCGACCACCGCGGATCTTTAGAGCATCAGCAGGGATCGTGCGGTAGCTGCACCCAACCATTTGACACTCGCTTGAAGCGGCGACCCTGTAAGCAGCGCTCGCCGTCGTCTAAGGGCCTTGGTGGTGCATAGTCCCGCACGTCCTCCGCTTGCTTGGTTACCGGCACGGTCTGTGTGAGTGCGCGCCGCATCTGCTGTGTCGCTAGTTTCGATTCTTTCTCAAGCTGCGCCATCGCTTGGCGAGCTTCGTATCTGCTGTACAGCCCAATGACGATGCTATGCGCTAGTAGTGCGATGAAGCCGCCGAGAGCGATCTGCCACCATAGATCTGATGAGTCTGCTTCCCTATATCTGCGTTCCATGCCGCCCCCGTTCTGTGAGCCGGCATTGTAGAGCTGGGGTGTAGGGGCATAGCCCCCTACGGATAACGCCTATCCCGCAGAGCGTCCGAAGTGGCGTTCTCGCCATCCGCCAAGATCCACAACAACCTTGACCATCGACTGCTGAACCGCCTTGCGCTTTGCGTTCCGGCTGCGAGCCGAATCCCGTATGTCGCTGGCATTGGCATGCCAAAGCAATCCGCGCAGCCGGCATTCTGGAATGCGTTCCCCAGTCAGTGCGACGAGATCCCGACCTGCCAACCTCCACCCAGCCCATGGGCCTGTGAGTCCCACATGGTTCCTGACGACGCGGCGATGCAGATCCTCTGCGCAGCTGTTTGGGCATTGGGTTCCCACAGGCCAGCACGGTGGGCGGCGGTCTAGGTTGTAGGTGTCAGTCATGCGGCGATTTCCGTTTCGCTAGGGGAACGGTTCGGCAGGCAAGTTTTGATCCAAAGCAACACCCAGCGGAGTCGCGCCCGTACCGCCCTCCATGCAATTTCGCATAATGTATAGCGTGCCGAGTTAATCGACATAGTTAATCACCCCTGTGCAGCGATTATTATCATGGATTATCTCAACCGGCAATTCATTCCATTTTAATTGGCAGGAAAAGCGGTCTGCGTGAGATGTTATGTCCGGACCTGAAAGGCCAAGAGGCCGGGTCCGGACCGGCAAAAGGCGGCGCATCCATGCGCCATAGCCGCAGGGGTTCCACCCCTGCACCCCAGGCACCCGGTGCTCACTGGCAGCGCCTGGGGACGCTGCCAGGGGGCAGGGCGGGCCTGCCTGTTTGTCTGCCGTGAGGCGGTCTGGATGAGCTTCTCGATGCCGTCGATGTTGCTGACGAGGTCGCCACGCATACCGCGCACGGCTATACGCCGCCGCAAGCTGACAGATCCCTGTTGCTGCTCGTGGGTCCACCACTCATCGAGCTGATCGAGCATCTTGTAAAAGGTGGCCAGGGTGCCCTGATAGGCGGAGATGTCGTGCGCCTGGTAGCTCATTTGACACCTCGAAACTGATGGCCATGAACTCGTGCGTGCTCCTGCAGAGCAGCAGCGAACGTATGCATCAAGGTGTCGTAGAAGGCCTCAGCAGTCGCATAAGGAAGCCCGGTCTCGGCATCAGGATCAACGAAGGGTTGACCCTCAGGAGGCGTGACAGCGGCCATTGCTGCGCGGTGTGCACCCTTGACGAAACGTCCGATGGTTTGCTGACCAACGAAGGCGCACTGATCCGGACTCGTATAGCCGGTGGTGTGCCATTGCCAGCCGACAGTACTCTGACGGAGAACCAATTCGCGCTTGTTGCGGGGAACAACACCGCCAGCGGAATAAGGGGGACGATTGGTCATTTGCACACTCCCTTGAGGCGGGGAGCGGCTGATTTCGGGCGGTCTTCGGGGGTCAAGCTAAGGCCCCCCAAACCCCCCAAAGTGCCGAGGTGTTTGACTGCCTTAGTTGGACCCGCGCCGGCGCACGCTTGCGTGCCTTTTTTACTCGTTCCGGTGTCGCCCAGGGGTTCAGCAATGGAGCTTGCTGCCTGCGGAGCCCCGCTGCTGGTCTTGCGACCGGGGAGGCTAGATGGTGCCGATCGTACTTGCTTCAGGAGCGACTTGGCAACGGCCACGAGCTCGCCGGGCTCGGGGCTGGCGCAAGCGCCAGCCCCGAGCCTGCCGTGGCGTGTGCGCGTTCGGCCTGACGCTTCTGGCGCGAGAGCGTGCGGAACGCCTCGGCTTGCCGGAACAACAGTGACCACCAAGCGAGGTCAGCCGCCGGAAAGGTATGGCCCTCGGGGGTGATGAGCGTATCGCCACGGACATGGAAATTCTTCCAGGCCGGGCCATCCAAGTGCTTGCAGCTGGCCAGGAGCCTGACCAATTTGAAGGCCGAATGGGGGATGCGGGTTCGGCCGGACTCCCAGTTCTGGACCGTGCGCACGCTAACGTCCAGCAGCTTGGCAGCGGTGAGGTGGGTCAGCCGGAGCCGATAACGGTCATCCTGGAATCGCTTTGCGCGGTCGAGCCGACGCAATAGCTGCCGGTTGGGGTGCCGCGTGACCCCGTCTGCCATTTCGCATAATGTATATTATGTCAAAACAGTGCTTGCGGTTCCAAAGGTCTTTTCTCTTCCGATCCACACGATCCCGAGAAATCCTCGATGTTCAAGACGCACATCACCAGCACACCTCATCCCGGCCGAGTCGCGTGCCGGACGTCAGATGGCTGCCGTCCTACCGCGACCCTCCTCTTATTCGTTGTGCTTGGGTCCACCGATCCTTGACTGATCTTCGCTAACACCAGAACAAAAACGACGGCCGCCGATTGCATCCATGCGTATTACTCGAGGATGCGATCACCGTGCTCATTCTCTGCACAGAAGATCGCATGCATGGCGCTCAGCAAGGCTGCCACTTTTGGGTCGGCCAGGCGATAAATGATGGATCGTGATTCGCGACGCGTCAGGACCAGCTGCCGCTGCCGCAGGTCGGCCAGTTGCTGCGACAAGGCCGGCTGCCGAATGCCTGTCGTCGCTTCCAGACCGCTGACGGTAGATTCGCCCTGCGACAACTGGCACAGCAACAGCAGGCGCGGCGGTGTGGCGATGAAACGGAGCAGCTCGGCCACGTCTGGGACGCGCTCCTTCATGGCGGCAAGAGCATCGGTGGAGAAAGCAGATTCGGTCACGAGGCGTGGGCATTACGGATCAGGGTTGTAGAGGGTAACGGCTAGGCACGGCTGCGACTGAACGAGAAAGGCCGGTGCTTGCTCAATAGTTGCACTGTAAATGAAACTATGAGATTGTTGCTTTACTCCTTCTCGACGCTGCCATCGTGAGCCATCTGACTGCACCCGATATCTGCTTGGCAGCAGCCTGCGCTGTCGTGGAGGACACCCACTCCGGTCGCATGGACGCACCGCACGTGGCGACGTTCTTCGACCCTGTGACCTTTACCGCCAGCCACGTGGTCCGGGATTCTGGCTCGTTGGCCTGCGCCATCATCGACAGCGTGCTCGACTTCGAGATGGCATCTGGCCGCACCGCGACCGGCTCGGCGCAAGCGCTTGTGCACTACGTGCGCGACCAGGGGTTGCAGGTGCAATGGCACCTCGAAACACATGCCCACGCAGACCACCTGTCGGCGGCGCCGTGGCTGCAGCAGCAGGTGGGCGGACAGCTCGCCATCGGCGAGCGCATTACGTCCGTGCAGCAAACCTTCGGCAGCCTTTTCAACGCCGGTACGGAATTCAGCCGGGACGGCAGCCAGTTCGATCATCTCTTCGCTGACGGCGCAGCATTCACCATCGGACATCTGCACGCGGTGGCGCTGCATGTTCCCGGACATACGCCCGCATGCATGGCGTACCTCATCGGCGACGCGCTGTTTTTTCGGGCGACACGTTGTTCATGCCGGACTACGGTACGGCACGCTGCGATTTTCCGGGCGGCTCTGCACGCCAGCTCTATCGCTCCATCCAGCGGCTGCTGGAACTGCCCGACGCCACGCGTGTCTTCGTCTGCCACGACTACAAGGCCGCAGGCCGGGACCAGTTCGCATGGGAAACCACCATCGGCGCGCAACGCAGCGCGAATGTGCATCTGCATGCGGGCGTTTCCGAGGCGGACTTCGTCCAGATGCGCGAGACACGCGACGCCACGCTTCCCATGCCGCGCCTTCTGCTTCCATCGGTACAAGTCAATATGCGCGCCGGTCATCTGCCCGCGCCGGAGGACAACGGCGTGCGCTATCTGAAGCTGCCGTTGGACGTGCTATGACGCTTCCACACTTGGCGTAGTATTGGCCGCTGATCGGTGGGCTGATGATCGGCACCGCCTCTGGCGCGTATTTGTTGCTCGTCGGCCGCATCGCCGGCATCTCCGGCCTGCTTGCCGATGCGCTTGGTCTGCACGCTGGCGGTGCGCGCTCGCTGTCCATCCTGTTCCTGGCCGGGCTTCTGACAAGCGCAGGCGCGGCACTGGCGCTCAAGCCCATCGCGCTCGCGCCGCTAAGCGGCACCGACCTGCCTTTGCTGATCGTGGCCGGCGTGCTGGTGGGCTATGGAACCCGTCTGGGTGCCGGCTGCACCAGCGGACATGGCGTGAGCGGGTTGGCGAGACTGTCGCCGCGCTCGATCGTCGCCACCACCGTGTTCATGCTGCTGGGCATGGCAACGGTGATGGCCGTGCGGGCCGTCGCTGGAGCCGGCGCATGATCCGCGTGGCTGCTTTTCTCTGCGGGGCGTTGTTCGGGCTGGGCCTGGTGATGTCGGACATGGCCAACCCTGCGCGCGTCCTTGCTTTCCTCGATGTCGCCGGCGCCTGGGATTACTCGCTGGCCTTGGTGATGGCAGGCGCGCTGATCCCTTCGGCCATCGCCTACCGATGGGCGCGCGCACGTCGCACTCCCCTGCTCGCCCCGACACTGCAGCTGCCGCAACAGCGGCGCATCGACCGCAAGCTGGTGATCGGTGCGGCGCTGTTTGGCATTGGCTGGGGGCTGGCCGGGGTCTGCCCTGGCCCGGCGATCGCGCTGCTGGCGACCGGCCAGGCGTTCGCCTTGGTGTTCGCTGCCTCGCTGGTGACCGGAGTTTTCCTCCACCGGTTTCTCCATCGTTCCGTCGCGGGGAAAAACGTTGCATGAAACTGCGATCGCTTTCGCCCACCCTGCTGGTGACCAGCCAGTTGTTACCTGCCGATCTTCCTGCACTGGCCAGCCTGGGTGTGGCCAGCGTTATCTGCAACAGGCCAGACAACGAGCAGCCGGATCAACCCGATCATCTGGCCATGCAATCCGCCTGCACGCGGGCGGGCATGCGTTTCGCTTATCTGCCCGTTGTCGCCGGCGCCCTTTCGCAGGACGACGTGCAGCAATTTTGCGACGTGGTGGAGCAACTTCCCGCGCCCATCGCCGCGTATTGCAGGACGGGAACGCGCTCGACGTCGTTGTGGGCGCTGGCGCAAGTACGCACCAGCAGGCTCACGGCAGACCAGGTTCTCTCGATCGCCGCCGGCGCAGGGTACGACCTTTCCTCGCTCGCTCCGCGTCTCCGTCGCGACGCGCCATCCAGTCACGAGTAAACATCGGTCATGCAAAGCCTTTCATTGCTGCAGCTCGCGCTGGGTGGGCTCTCCGGCGTGCTGGTCGGCTTCGTGCTGGGACTGGTCGGCGGCGGCGGCTCCATTCTCGCTGTCCCGCTGATGCTGTATCTGGTCGGTGTCGATAATCCGCATGTGGCCATCGGAACCAGTGCATTGGCCGTCGCTGCCAACGCGCTGTCCAACCTGTTCGTGCATGCGCGCCGTGGCAATGTCAGGTGGCCGTGCGCCTCGGTCTTCGCCCTGGCCGGCGTCGCCGGCGCCTACCTTGGTTCGAGCCTGGGTAAGGCCGTCGACGGACAACGGTTGCTGGCGCTATTTGCGGTCTTGATGGTGGTGATTGGCCTGCTCATGCTGCGCAAGCGCAACGCGCAAGAGAATGCGGCTGCACGCATCAGCAAGGAAAATGCGCCCGCGTTGGTTGGGCTGGGCACGCTCGCTGGCGGATTTTCGGGTTTCTTCGGCATCGGCGGCGGTTTCCTGATCGTGCCAGGCTTGATGACTGCCACCGGGATGCCGATGTTGGCGGCGGTGGGCAGCTCGCTAGTAGCGGTTTCCGCCTTCGGTCTGACCACCGCGTTGAACTACGCCCACTCCGGATGGGTGAACTGGCCACTGGCCGCCGCGTTCATCGTTGCCGGCAGCGTCGGTGGCATGGCGGGAGCGCGGGCTGCAGGGGCGCTCGCCGGGCATCGGGGATTGCTCAACAGCGCCTTTGCCTGCCTGATCTTCCTCACTGCCGGCTACATGTTGTGGCGGGTGCTCTGACTGCGTTGTTGTCTAATTTGACAGCCCTACGCAGCTTCATCGGGGCGGCACCGTCGGTTCGATCGCGGCGACCGGCGATCTGCCCTGCCCTCGCTTGCGCGAGGGTTTTGCCTGGATCAGGCGTGCAGCGGTACCGTCAGGCGACACCCGCGCGGGCCGCTGCACAGCGCCGTCGCCTCAGCCAGCGATGGTGAAGGCCGAGCCCGAGTCCACGCGCACGCCGGCGCCGTTGATGAAACTGGCCCGCTCCGAGCACAGGAAGGCAACGACGGAGGCCACTTCCTCTGGCCGGCCGCGCCGCTTCAGCGCCATGCCTGGGCGTTCTTCGTCCAGGAACGAGGCGATGGCTTCTTCGACACTGGTTCCGTTTTCTTGTGCGCGCTTTTGCATCATCTTGTCGGTCATCGGCGTTGCGATGAAGGCAGGCGACACCGTGTTGACCAACACATTGTCGGCGCCATAGGCCTTTGACAGCCCCTTGGCCAGGCTCAGGATGCCGGCCTTGGACGCGCAGTAGGCCAACTCATCCACGTACGGCTGCACGGCATCTTCGGACGCGAACAACACAATCCGCCCCCACTGCTTGCGGCGCATGGCAGGAATGGCCTGGCGGCACATGCGCACCGCGCCCATCAGGTTGATGTCCAGCGTCTCGAGCCAGCCGGCATCGCTAACCTCAAGGAAATCGCCGGTGGCGCCAGTCACGCCGGCGGCGTTGACGTAGATATCCGGTTCGCCCAGCTGCGCGCGCACCTGGGTCCAGATGCGGGTAACGTCCTGCTCCTGCGTCACATCGCCTTCGATGGCGATGATCTCTCCCAGTCCGGATAACTCGGCCACCGCCTGGTCGAGCGTGCCGTTGGGAAGATCGGTGATCGCCACGCGCACACCGGCTTCGAGCAGCTGGCGCGCAGTCTCCTTGCCCATGCCGGAGTCGCCGCCGCTGATGAGGGCGATCCGCTGTTTGATTCCGAGATCCATGTTGAGCTCCTGGTCGTTGAATACGTGGTGGCGCAGGTGCCGCTAGCGCGCGAGGAAACGCTCTGCGGTACGCAGCGCGAGTGCCATCTGGGTCAGGGCCGGATTGGCTGCCAGTGCGCTGGGAAACACCGAGTTGTCGCAAATGTAGAGATTCGGTACGTCGAAGCTGCGGCCATCGGGATCGACCACGGCCTGTGCAGGATCGGTCCCCATGCGGCAGGTACCGAGCGTGTGGGCCGAGCGCGCAGCCGCGAAGATATTGCGGGCGCCAGCGGCCTGCCAGATCGATCGAAGCACTGCGCGCGCATGGGTGTCGATGGCCTGCTCGTTGGGGCCATAGCTGAAATCGATGCGCGCCTTGCGCTGGCCGAAGGCGTCCCGCTCGTCGGACAAGGTCAGGCGATTGGCGTCCTGCGGCAGGCATTCGCCATTGATGCCGATACCGGCCAGGCGGTTGTAGCGCAGCAGCGTTGCGACCAGATCCCTGCCCCACATGCTGGCACCGCGTGCCAGCGTGTTGGCGAGCGTGATCGGCTGTACGCCCAGGCTCTGCACCAGATAGCCGCCGATGAAGTTGGCATCGGCCGGGCGCACCATGTCTTCGGTGATGAGCGAAGACGGGTAGCCTCGATTCATGCGCATGTCTGCGTCGAACTGACCCCATACCTGGGTTGCCACGTGCGCCATGAAATTGCGGCCCACCTGCCCGCTGGAGTTGGCCAGCTCCAAGTTAAGCAACAGGCGCGGTGTCTCCACACCACCTGCGCACAGGAAAACGGTGCTGCAGCGCTGGCGATGCTCCCGCCCCTGCTGGCGGTAGATCACCGCGGTCACTACGCCGCGTCCGTCGCGTTCCAGATCGATCACCCGGCTGTCGGTGCGCAATTGCGCGCCATGCGCCCTGGCCAGCGGAAGCCATGTGGTGTCCACGCTCACCTTGGCGGCGTTGCTGCAGCCCTGGTGACAGGCACCACAGTTGTTGCACGCTGCACGTTGGCCCCAATGTGGCTGCTGATGTGGCCGGGTGACCAACGCGGCCGGTGCGTCGGTGGTCAGGATGCCAAGCGCGCTGCAGCCGCGCTCCATGGCGATGGCCGATGCATTGCGTTGCGGTGGCCGATAGGCATAGCTGCGCTCGGGGTCCCATGGGTAATGCACGGGACCGGAGACCCCGATGAAGGTCTCCACGCGACGCACGTAAGAGACCAGCTCATGGTGCGGGATCGGCCAATCGGCGCCCTTCCCCGTTTGGGTGCGAAGGCTGAGATCGCGCTTGTCCGGCCGAGGGCAGAACGCGCCCCAATGCAACGTCGAACCGCCGAGCCCGGAGCCCGAATTATTCGGACCGAACGCAGTAGGCGTTTGCCCGCCGCTCAAGCGCTCGTCCATCCAATAGATGCCGGTGGTCAACTCATCGGGAAGATGCGACTCCGGCGTAAATGCCGCGCCGGCTTCCAGCACGACCACCGAAACCCCCGCTTGTGCAAGCCGCGCTGCAAGCGGGCCGCCCCCCGCTCCGCTGCCGACCACCACCACATCGACGCTGTCCTGGCCACCAGCGTTGCTCATTGGGCAGTCTCGGGCATACGCAGTTGCCAGTGTTCATGCCGGCCTGCTGCGGTTTCCACGTAGCCCACGGGGCCATTGCCGGTGTCGTTGCCGACGGCAAAACCGTCGTAGCCCAGCGCGGCCATGGTGGCGGGAAGGCTGGTCCAGGTGCGCACCACATCCGCACGTACATCCTCGAACCAATGCGCGAATTGCCCGGCATCCAGGCCATGCGCAGAGTTGTTGCCTACCATCGCATGCGCGATCTCCTGCAGCCAACGATCCTGGTCCTGTGCCGACTGTTCGGCAAAGCCGCCTGCCAATGAATCGAGTGCATCCAGGCCGAGCGCAATCGCCAGGCAATCGTCTGGCAAGTCTGCATACCGCCAACCATCTCCCGTGCCTTCTGCAAGCTGCAGATCGATACGCCGCGCAATCTGCGCCGCATCGCCCGCACCATCCAGCACGCGTGCAGCCACGGCCGCGAGCACATTCAACTGCCGCGAGCTCAACACGCCCTTGCCCGAAGCCGGTGGACCAGAGTGCCGGGCGAGCAAGATCTTGCGCATACGCGGCGCCACGCGCTCGGAGTTCAGCAAGGCAATGAAGTCCTCAGGCAGGCAGTTCTCAATGCAGCGCTCTACATGCGCTTCGATCAACTGCGCCAGTTCCTGCGGTTGTTCATAGGGAATCAGATGCGCCGCGTTGGCCGCGGTGGCGAGCTGCGCATGCGCATAGTGCGGAGCGTTCAAGTGCCGCTGCGCAGTCTCGCCAAGATCGCCATCCTGGCCGCCTGCGACAATCACTGCCGGCACGCCGATGCATCCGGCCTGTGCGGTGCAGTCTTCGCGACTGCCGTGTGCGAGCCATGCCATCCATGCACTGGGTGTGGTGCGCAGAACGTCGTTGATCGCGGCGTCCCTGAGTTCATCAGGCAGCGGAGAGGCGCAGTTGGCATCGACGAACTGTGCAGCCTCCATGCGCGTGGGCTGCCCTGCTTCGAACCAGGCAAGCATGGTGCGCCGTCGCGATTCCTGCATGGGTTCGGGTGCTGGCGGCGATGCAGCAACCAGCACTACGCCCGCCAGACCGGCAAGACCCGCCACACCGTCGCGCGCCCGAGCTGCCGTCAACGAGGCAATCTTTCCGCCCATGCTATGCCCCACTACAAACCAGCATGCCGGTTGCCGCTTGATGACTTCAGCGCTGAACCAGTCGACAAGCGCGCTCGTGTCGAAGTGGTCCAGCGCAGGCGCATCGCCGAATCCAGGGATGTCCAGCGCAATACAGTCGAAGCGACTACCAAACCGCGCGATGACACGGCTCCACTCATGCCGGCTGGCGCCAAGCGCATGCAGGAAGAACAACGTTGGCTTGGCCATGTCGCACCTTGTGTGTCGGTTCGGCATGGTGGCGCACGCTTCGTCCACGTCTCGTGCAGATGAGGTCGACAGCCGGTTAGCAGGTGTCAGGCGTTGGGCGGCGACAGGCCGTGGTTCGACTGCGGCGATGGAGAAGGCGCGGATGCACTTCAAATCGCTGGTCTGGCCAGGCCGTCGCACTGCGATGGTTGAAGCGACGAACCCTCTGGCCAGGGGCGCCTGCTGAACGAACCGAATCCATGCGGCAGGACGATGACGTTTCTAAAAGACAGTTCCAAGCATTGCGCCAGCCGCTACGCAGGCACGCAGGTCGCGGCTTCCAATTGTTTCAAAAAATCAGAGAAACCGCCGACTGCCCGTGCCTGCCTGCGGGCACTGGTCCACACCACCGAGCGTGGCGACCAGGCGATCGATGCATCGATCGCCTGCAGCGCGTGGACCAGCGCAACGTCTTCGCTGCAAGTCAACGCAGAGAACCCACCGCATTGTTCATAGAGCGCGGTGCTCACACCGAGGTTGGCGCCATGAATGCGACCATGACCTTGTCCGGTTGCCTGGCTCTGTTCGAACCTGCAGCGCACCTCATCGGAATAGTCCAGCCAATCCTCCACCTGCACGACACCGCAGAACACATCCGCGTCGGCTCTGCGCTGTTCCACCAGCCAATCGGCCGGGACGCGCGAATCGGCGTCGGTCACGGCCAGCCAATCGGCGCCCAGTGCAATGGCCTTGGAGGCTGCGGCCGCCCGCGCACTGCCGACACCGCCGGGTGCGGGTACGTCGATCACGTGCGCGCCCAACGCCAGTGCCAGCTCTGCGGTTGCATCCGTGCAACGGTCCACTGCGACGATCACCTCCACAGGTTCGTGCAATTCGGGATGCGATGCGGCGCGAAACACCGATGCGAGGCAGGCCGCCATGCACTCGGCCTCGTTATGCGCGGGAATGATGACGGCGATCATCGCAAGCCTTCGTGTTGTGCCACCGACAACGGTTGCGCGGTCCACGCTTCCAGCAGGAAATCGCTGTCTTCATAGCGATAATTCAGCGGCAAGGTGAGCCGTCGGGCGATACAGGCATGGACCGCGATGCCATCTTGTTGTGCCTGTTCGAAAGGATGCTTCCAGTGGCAGGCGACCAGCAGTCCCTCCGGCGTCAGCGCCTGTTGCAGGCGCGCGATCAGCTCGTCGAGTTCGGAAGCGGCGAGGTAGTAGCCGATCTCGCTCAGAACGATCAGGTCGAAACTTCCCACCGGCCACTGCTGCGGATGGCAGGCCTGCACGATTTCGACGTTACTTCGCTCCCCTACGCGTTGCTTGGCCTGTTGTACCGCAGCGGCCGAGATGTCGGTTGCCAGCAAGCGCTCGCAGCGTGCAGCGAGCCCACAGGTTGCTTCGCCGTTGGAACACCCCAGTTCCCATCCGCGTGCAAACGCCTGCCTGGGCAAGGTTGCCAGCAGGATGTCGCGTTTGCGTTTTTCGTACCAACGTGTCGCATAGCCGAACGGATCGTGTTGCAGATAGATGCTGTCGAAATAATCGGCATTGGCCTGGGCGTTCATGGGAGATAGACCTCAAAATCGCGCCGAAACCTGGCCAGCGCCCAGTCGGGAAGGATGGGGTTGCGCAGCGCAGGCGTGACGTGACCGGTCTGCGTCTTGAACGCGGACATCGCCTGCATTTTTGCAGCGTGCGCATCGGCAGAAAGCACTAGACGCGTGGCCGATGCCAGCATCTGACTGTGGTCGGGGTCGTCCCAGTGCCATGCCCAGATCGGAAACTGGATCAATCGCGCTCCGCAGCGTGCAACTGCGTTGCTCGCCGCATCTGCACAAGCTTCGTGGTCGGGGTGGCCATCGCGCGCATACGTCACCAGCACCGCATCGCGCGCTTGCAGCAGATCGGCCAGCCGCGCACCGAGGGCATCAACGCCCGCGCGTACCTGGCCATCTCCCGCATCCAGCCTGACGATGCTGCCTGAATCGATGCCCAGGCACGCCAACGCATTACGCAGCTCCTCACGACGCGCAATTGCCAGCCGCGCGGGCGGCCATGCGTCGTCCTGCGGATAGGCCGCTTCGCCATCGGTAACGGAGACGATCAGGACCTGTCTTCCCGCTGCGATCGCCATCGCAAGCAGCCCGCCACATCCCAGCACCTCGTCATCCGGATGCGGAGAAACCACCACGACACGGGTGGTGGTGCCCAGCAGCTGTTCGAGGCTGCTGGTGGGCAGCACATTCAACTGGGGCGATGCGCGCCAGCGCTGTTCGCTGACGCCTTGCCCTGCGATCTGCTCGCCCCTCACAGCAGCCATGGGTTGACCTCGCTTGCGTGCAATTGCTCTCCCAGCCACTGCTCGTCTTTTTGGCCGTGGGACTGGCGAACGAAGGCAGCCAGGTCGGCGCACCGCTGCGCGTGCCCGGCATCGCAGCACAGTGAGGCCGGCCCCAAGGCCAAGGCGGCACGTTCGATCACGTCCCGGCAGATGCGGTCCATCATGCTCCGTAACCGAATGACAGCCAGTTGATGGCTGTGGTTTGGAGCGTCGTCGATCGCCTTCGCCAGGTCTTGCAGCATCAGCCGCGCACCGGTCAGCTGTTCGTCGATGGCGCCCAGGTGTGCTGCCGCAAAAGGGTTGTTCGCCACGCGGGGCGAGCGGCGTACATGCTCGGCAATGGCTGCGGCAGCGCCATACCAGCAGGCCGCGATGCCTGCCCCGCCATGCCAAAAACCCGGCCGCTGCAAATAGAATTCCGGCTCACCGAGCAATCTTGCCGGCGCATTCGCGAAATGGCCGTTGCCAGTCGGAATGCCGAGCATGCCTGGTCCGTGCCACTGACTTGCATCGAGCGCGAAGCATCCCTGCGCTAGCGTCACGGCGGCAAGCGGCTGCCGATCACCGACTCGGACGGTCACCAATGCGTGCGTCACAACGTCCAACTCCGCGCTGCACCACGGTTTGATACCGGATACCGTGCTTGAGTTCGCTTCGTACGTTGCGGTGTCATGCGGCCCGCCCGCTGCCCACACGGCCCACACCGCTCCATTCGAAGGTAATGGCTGGCCGGTCTCGGAAAAAATCGACACAGCGTCGTAATGCGCCTCCAGCACTTTGGCAAGCGGCAAGCTCGCGGCACCCAGCTTGCTCAGCGCCTGCCATCGCGCGTACGTGCGTCCTGCGCCAGGATTGGGAAGTTGCGGCGTCAGTCGTACGTACTCACGCACGCATTGCGCGAGCACTGGATTCGGCGATATCGAAGGTGTGCCCGGCAGATCGTCGCGGGCCAGTGCTGATTGATACATACGCCAACCTAAGCGATGGCTCGTCAATCCCAAGTGAGCCAATGACCAAGTCCATCACCGCAACAGCCGTTGGATAAAGAAGACTGCCTGGCGATGGGCGCACGTTGTCGATGCGAGCGTGGCTTTAAATCATCAGCACCGATCGCAACACCGCGCAAGCAATGTCACGCGGGGTCTATGTTCGTTCAAGAGTGCGAACAGAGGTTTTGCGATACGCTCGAACCGGACTCAGCCGAGAAGAGCAATCGTGCGGCCGGATGTCACATCAAGCCGGAAAGAATCGAGATGAACCGACGACTCAGCAGAACAACGCGCAACAGCGTCAGTTGGAATCGTCGGGCGCTTGGCCGCCGCGCAGACGCCGCGAGCCCTTCAGTCTGCAACCCGCACCGCCATGAACTGTCCGTTGCCGACCGGTACGTCGCTGCATCGGAAGGAGATGTCGGCGCGGACAGCCTGCATGAAATCTGCCATCTCCGTTGCGTGCGAGGTGGCGTTGTCCACCACCATCAGACCGGTGCCGGGCTTGAGCACACGGCGCAGCTGCGGCCACCACCGTGCATAGGCGCTGCGGTCGGAGTCCAAGAACAACAGATCCACGTTGCCATCGTCGGCGGTCTCCAACCACGCACCTGCATCGCCCAGCACCTGCGTGATGTGCGCCTGTAGTCCGGCACGCACGAAGTTCGCAGCCGCCAGGGCGGCCTTGTCTTCGGCATGCTCCAGCGTAGTGACATGTCCACCAATGGCGATGACAGCTTCGGCCAGCCACAGCGTGGAGTAGCCATTCGAAGTGCCCACCTCCAGCACCTGCCGCGCCCGCGTTGCATGTACCAGCAGGGCGAGCAGCTCGCCGGTTTCTGGGGTGATGTTCAACATGCGTTTGCCACGCGCGGGTTCCACCGCGTCGTTGCTGGTTCCAAAACGCGATAGCTCCTCTTTCAGATCCTGCAACGCGCTCATGCCTTGACTGCCTGTTGACTGTTGCAGTGTGGGCGATGACCTAGGCAGCGCCCTTCAATGCCTGGTGCACCGCATCGTGATGCGAGCGAAGCGGATGCTCGACGCGCCTGATACAAGTGCTCGCTATTGGCTATTCTCCGCAAAGAACGCTCTACCTCGCTTTCAACATCGCTTGCAACAAAACAACTGTAGGCATGGCGCACGCAATCAGTCGCAAGAGCTTCCCAGCCTGCGCACTCTCACGATGGGGTACTCCGCCGACGCGCCCTCGGTCATAGATCAGCTGTCGGCGGCATGGCCCCCTCCCAGAATTCCAGCAACCGGGACACAGGCTCCGGCTTTTTTCCCGCAGACCACAGCGCAAGGCGTGTGCGCGACCAGCGTTGTGCGCTGAGCTCGACAATCGACCCGGGAAGCACTTTGCGGCACGCCATCTGCCAGTCGGGAAAGTAACGCTCGACGATGGAGCCGTTGTAGACCTCCGCGATCACGTGATGGCGCGAAGACCGCTTGATGCGATCGTAGGTGTGCTGCACCCCGGCAGGCGGCCCCTCGAAATACTGGAAGAAGCGAGCGCCGTCGTAGAGCAGGACGCCAGTGATGGCGGCCAGCGAGTTGTGTGCACTGGAAGAGACAAGCAGCCGGTCGACCTCCCCCATCGACATGGGGCGACGCACCTCGCTCACGTAAGCGATGGCCTGCAGCGGTGGATTTGCCAAGAACTCGTCTCGATAGGTGATCTGCTCCAACATCCATTTCTGCAGAGTCGTCAGCGCCGGCTCCTCCTGAGGTCGCTGCGAGCGCCAGTATCAGGGCGCGACGCACCGATTGGCAATGCAGGAATTACAATTTACTTATACATAGCGGCGATGTGCGGCCACGGGCCAGCTTGCTCAACCCGTCTCGGCGCGTGCAGTGCCACGCTGGAAGGCCAGTCGATCCGATGAGCGCTGAGCGAAGACGCTGGCGCATTGCAGTGGCTGGCCGAAGACGTGGCCCGCGATATCATCAGAAGAAAGGCGATCAATGCGCGCATCGCTCCAAAGCCACCCGCAACCTCAATCGGGCCAGA
This sequence comes from Xanthomonas phaseoli pv. dieffenbachiae, assembly GCF_008639345.1. NCBI lineage: Bacteria > Pseudomonadati > Pseudomonadota > Gammaproteobacteria > Lysobacterales > Lysobacteraceae > Xanthomonas > Xanthomonas phaseoli. The sequence continues at coordinate 2,338,557 of NZ_CP041380.1, forward strand.
CGATGATGACCGGCAACGATGAACTTCAGCGCGCCACGTTGCTGCCAGTGGCATTGCTCGCCGTCATGTCGCTTGGCGGATGCGTCACCACGTCCCCGGCAACGGGTCATCTCGTTGAGGGACCTGTGCGCCTGGGGGAGATGGCAGCAGTCGATGGTCCCAGAGTGCGGCCCGACCGAATCGTCGAAGACAGCCGGTGCCCTGCTGATGTTCAGTGCATCGTGGAAGGCCGACTGATCGTGCGTGCGACGGTACTGGGTGGTGGCTGGTCCAAACAGGTTGACCTGACGTTGGGCATCCCGGTCCCGATTGCCGATGGCATGTTGACGCTGGTAGACGCCACGCCCGCGCCCATCGCCCCGGAAACCGCCGCCCGCGCTGCGGTACGCTTCACCTGTAGATTTCAAGGCGGTCGCTAGCCAAGCATGCCCCCAGGCTGACGATCCGCATCTTGCATTAGCGGAACTTCCACAGGTTCGCAGTGGTCCGCCCTGCGTTCGTCAAATTGCTCGACGCAGCCAGGTGCACTGGATTGCCGCTGCGGAGCCCGATCGGCGAGTCGGCCTCTACCGCAGCGATCGAAAGGTTTCCCGGAGGTGGTCGACCAATGCAGGCGGGTTTTCCATCGCAGCAAAATGCCCGCCCCGCTGCGCTTGTGCAAAAAAGCGAAGATCCGCGAAGCGTCGTTCTGCCCAGCGCCGGGAGATGCGCACTTGCTCCCCAGGGAACATGCTGATCCCGGTTGGCGTTGGCATTGGGTGCGTGGGCATCGCAGTCCCGGCTTCATGCGCAGCTTCCCAGTAAAAACGCACCGAGCTGGGCCCGGCATTGGGGAGCCAGTACAGCATGATGTCGTCGATGAGGTGATCTAGCGCGATCACGTTTTCCGGTTCGCCATCGCTTTGGGAAACGTCCTGGAAGAGCGCGTACAGCCACGCAGCGATGCCGGCTGGAGAATCAGCCAAGCTAAACGCCACCGATTGCGGTCGTGTGCTTTGCAGCCGCATGTAGCCTGCAAATTCGTTCTGATAGCGCTTTGCGTCGTCGAGCATCCGCTGCTCTGCTGGCGTGGCGTTGGCAATCTCGTCGGCGCTCGGGTCGAACATCACCATGTTCAGATGGATACCCAGCAAGCCGGGCGGCTGCATGAACCCGAGCGCGGTCGTGATCGCGCTGCCCCAATCGCCGCCCTGGGCAGTCCAGCGTTGGCCATATCCCAGCCGGCGCATCAGTTCGACCCAAGCCGCAGCCGTTCGCCCCACTCCCCAGCCGCGGGCAGTGGGTTTGCCAGAGAAGCCAAAGCCGGGCAACGATGGGATCACCAGATGAAACGCATCCGACGCCTTCCCGCCATGGGCCACCGGGTGACTCAGTGGGCCGATCACGTCGCGAAATTCCAGAATCGATCCCGGCCATCCATGCGTCAACAGCAGCGGCAGCGCGCCCGGCTCCGGCGAACGCACATTCAGGAAATGGATATCCAGCCCATCGATGGCGGTGCGACTGCTATTCCAGCCATTGAGCGACCGCTCTGTGGCGCGCCAGTCGTAGCCCGTCCGCCAACGCTCCACCAGGCGTCGAATGCGCGCCGATTGTGGGCCCTGGCTTTGATCGCTCACCGTTTCCGGACCGGGCCAACGCGTTTGCCCAAGACGTTGGTCGAGATCATCCAGCTCGGCCTGCGCGATGTTGATTTGAAACGGTGCAATGCCGTCAGTCATCTCAAGCCTCCGGTGCGTAGGTGTGCGCCAAGGTCTGGCGGGCCGACTGCCACGCGCGCGCGCCGTAACGATCATTGTCCAGAGGGAACAACTTGCCGCGTCCACTCATCATGTCGCGCAGGTACTGCATGCCCTGCCAGGGTGGGAACGGGTCATCGCTGGTCGGCGTCAGTGCACGCACGACACGGATGATGGCCGACATCGTGCCGAGTCCGCCTGGCCTGAGCATGCGATATCGCTCGCCCGTGAGCTCGTTGAGCAGACGTGCGATGTCGTATGGCGAAATGCTGTTGCCGGCAATGCGCAGATCGCGTGGAGACTGCGGATCCAGCGCTGCCGCGGCGGTGTAGCTGGCGACATCGTCTTTGGCAGTGAAATCGAGTTTCTGGTTTGCGTCGCCAAAATGCAGGACGCGGCGGCCCGGTACGACCAGGCGCGCACTGCCCTCGAGCAATTCCAGAAAGCCGCCACACAGCACAGATGTGGCCGAAATGGGGGTGGCATCCAGCTGGTCCCTGAAACGGCGCCGCAGGTCCAGATTGCGATTGTCGCCTGGCCGCGTCTTCGTGTAATCCAGCGAGAAATCGGATGGGATGAAGCGAGGAACGCCCGCAGAAACCGCTGCACGCAACAGCTTTCCCTGTTGACCCAACATCACCTCTTCCAAGCCGTTGAGTGCGCAAACAACGCAGTCCGCACCCATGATCGCGTCGCGTAGCCGCTCGGCGTCGTCGAACTCAACACGTCGAACCTGGACACCCCGCCCTTCCAACGCCGTAACGCGGCTCTGTCCTGCACCGTGCCGCACCAGTGCAACCACTGCCGCGCCCTGATCCTTGAGTGCAGCCGCGATCCGGTAACCCAGATTGCCGGTGGCACCTGCGACAACAATCTGCGAACTGGTCTGTGTATTCACGTGCTTCTCGCTTGATGGTTGGTGTGCCCAAGGGGCGGGCAGCCGATGCAACAGGGAGGCACTGGCGCCCTATTACCTCGGCTGTCATGCGTTGCGCTGGCGGAAGCGATCGTGCAGCGAACAACTGAACGGTATCGTTCAGTTGTTGAAAACACAAGCGGCGTGTAGCTTTTCGCCGATGAAGGCAGTCAAGCAAAAATCCAAAGGCGGCAGGCCGCCACCCGATAAAGCCGGCGATGTCGATCGGCGCCTCCTCGATGCGGCTTTACAGCTCTTCCTGGAGCGTGGCTTCGAGCACACCTCGTGCGAGGACATCGCGCGACTGGCAGGTGCGGGCAAGGCCAGCCTTTACGCCCGCTATGCCAACAAAGACGCCATTTTCGAGGCAGTGATTCGCCGTGATGTGCAGACCCAGCCCCTGCCAGCCGCCAGCAGCGCCCCGCTGGATCTTGAGGCTCGGCTAAGGCTCGCAGGTCGAGCAATACTTGCGCATGCGTTGCAGCCGCAAACCGTGGCGATGATGCGCTTGGTCGTCGGCACTTCCATCCGGGCGCCGGAGCTTGCTGCGGAAGTCAACCGCATCGGCTGGGAAGGCGGGCTGCAACGCGTGCGCAAGGCGATCCTCGATGGCCCGGATCAACCCGCCGATCCCTCTGCGTTGGCAAGCCAATTCGTCGATCTGGTGTTTGCGCCGCATCAACTCCGTGCGCTGCTGGGAGAACACCCGGCACGCCTGGTCGACTCCGCGGCAGACCGCGTGGAGTGGGCACTGGGGCTGCTCAGCGCTGCAGGCCAGCTGAAGACGAAACGTCCTCGCTGACACGCGCTCGACGCCCGAAAACTGCATCGCGCCTTCGAGGCGCCTGCCGACCGGTTGCAGGCGCCATCACGTCGGCACAAACGCCATCGCGATGACTGCCGCCCTCTTCTCACGATCGATCGATGCCGCATGCAGTTGCCCGGCATGCTCATGTGGGGCGCAGGGCCGATCTCTGCACTCAGGCAGACATCGCCACACGTCAGCGCGCGTCTCACTTACCCGCCGTTGCGGGGCAGCGCACCCTTGTCTTCCTGCAACTCACGCTTGAACGGCACGTCCGGCGGCGGGCGTGCGGTTGCCGGTTGATCGTTGAGATTGGGATCGCTCAGGCCGCAACCGCCGCCCAGTTGCAGGAGGGACACCACGCAGCTGATCTTGGTGGTCGTGCCAGGAATCGGAATCTCGATCTTCTTCAGGCCGCGCCGCACCCACTCCTGCAGCAGCGTCTGGTTCGGCATCCAGTATTTGTCCAGCGATGTCGGCGTATAGCCGTACGGCGGATGTTTAAGCCAGGTACCGCCCTGCGTAATCTGGTCGCGGGTCCAGGTATCGGTCTCGCTGCCCGGTGGCCCGCGGTCACCGGCACCCTTGCCGGCATCGCCCGCCCCGCTGGCCACCTTGACGCTGCCATCTGCATTGAACATGCCGTTGCGCTGGGCGTTGCCACCTGTCGTGTCGCCTTGCCGATTGCGGTCGGATTTGCTCCAGTCGTCGGCGTTGGCGGCCACATCCCACCCGCCGCTGCGATCGGCAGGCGCCGGGCCGGCATGACTGCTGGCGGCTGGCTTGGCAGGCATCGATGCAGCGGCGGCCGCGCTGCTGGAACGCTCGGACTGGGCAGGACTGGCCTGCGACGGTGCAGGTTGTGCGGCTGCCTGCGCAGATGGTGCCGCCACGGGTGCCGGCCGCGGGTCGGGAGTCGCAGGCGTCGCTGGCACGACAGGTGCCGCCGCCACTGGCGCAGGCGCCGGATCCGGTACGTTCGGCAGCTCTGCCGGACGCACCGCGACCTCAGGCATGCGCACCGTCGGCGAGATCTCACGCAGGCGTGCAGCCGGCGCGGCGATTTGCGGGCGCTCGGGGATGACGATGTCGCGCTCGCGCACCGCTGGGGCCGTGGCAGAGCGCACCGCCACATCAGTGGCCGGACGTTGCAGTTCGCGCACCTGCGGGCGCTCGGTCACCGTCTGGATGTCGCGTTGACGCACCTGGACCTGCGGTGCCGCCCGCTCGATTGCACGCGGCGTCAGCGTGATGGTTGGCGGCGGTGGGACGACAAAGTCGTTGGTGGCGACCGGGGTTTCGGTGACCTGCAGCGGCGATTCGATCGTCACCGGCGGCACCTGCACCGTCACCTGCGGAATCTCCGCGGTGATGGGTTCGCTGGCAGCTTGCACCGGTTCCGGCGCATTTTCCGGTGCTTGGGCCATGTCGGGGCGTTCCACAGGGTCGGTCGCTGGCTGCGCTGGCATCGGTGTTGGCGATGCAGCCGGTTCGCTTTCCGCCGCCGATACACCTGCGTGCGCCGGCGAAGACGCCGCAGTTGCCGCCGCCTGCGTCGATGCCTCGGACGTAGGTTGACCTTCCCCGCCGCCCTGCACTTCAGCCCCATCGCCAATCAAGGTCATGCGCACCCGCGACTCCTCGCCGGGTTTGGTTTCGTCAGGCGCCCAGCGCACGGTGACCACCCAGATGAGCAGCGCAATAAAACCGAGGTGGATGAGAAAACTGCCAAGCACCGCCAGCCAGTGCTGCCGGCGCTGATCCTTCGGCCGCGGGTCCCAGTGCTGCCACCACAGGCTGCGGAATGCCTGGAAGGGCGACAGCAGGGAAACGCCGGCCACATCGCGCCGAGCCGGTTGCCCACGCGCCAACAGCACATCCATGACATGGTCATCGTTGAATGGCGCAGCCGCGTGCTTGCGGTTGCCCATCCAGATACCCCAGCCATACGGAAGGCCGGTGCGCCGATCCAGAATCAGCTTGCCGGGCATGCGCGCGCGCAGTGCCTGCAGCAGATCGGCAGCCGTTGTCACCGGTGGTGCGGAATCAGGCCGCGCTGTCGCGCGGAATGTAGGGGGCGTCGCCGGTGGCGTGGTCGGTCGCGTCGCGCACCGCAATCACGCCGGGCACGCGCCCCATCAAGGTCTTTTCGATGCCCTGCTTCAAGGTCACGTCGGCCATGCCGCAGCCGTGGCAACCGCCGCCGAAGCGCAGCAACACCACGCCGTCGGCGGAGACTTCCTGCACGGCCACGCGCCCGCCATGCGATGCCAGCTGCTGGTTGATCTCGTTTTCCACCACCCAGCGCACCCGCTCGACCATCGAAGCCGACTCTGCAGGCGCTTCGCCCTTGATCTTGGGCGCCTTGATGGTGAGTTGCTGGTTGCCGGTGGACTGGGTGACGTAGTCGATCTCGGCCCCATCCATCCACGGCACACTGGCAGCGACCACATACAAGGTGAAACCGTCGCAGTCGATTGCCCATTCGTCACCGCTCAGGTCCGCCGGTTCGGCAAACTCAAGCCGGGCATCGGCGCGTGGGGTGCCCGCGTCCACCGCGCTCAGGCGCACACCCATGCCGGGCACGCCCTCGCGTTCGATGAGCTTGCGGAAATAGGTCTGGGCTTTGTCGGATATCTGGATCATGCGGGTTATTCTACCGCTCAAAGCGCCCTCGCTCATGGAACACCGTGATCCTGGCGGGCGCGCCGTCCGCCACCCCTGCGAGACCGTCATGACCGATCTGATTCCCCTGGAGCAGGCCCATTGCCTCCCCCGCAAGGGCAGCGACCACAAGCTGGGCGAAGCGCGCCTGGCCGAGCTGCTGCCGCAGGTGCCTGGCTGGGAGCTGGCCGAGGCCGGCATGGCGCTTACGCGCACGTTCCGCTTCACCGACTATTACCGCACCCTGGCCTTCGTGAATGCGCTGGCCTGGATCGCCCACCGCGAAGACCACCACCCCGACCTGGGCGTGCATTACGACCGCGTGGTGGTGCGCTATTCCACCCATGACGTGGGCGGGCTGAGCGAAAACGACTTCATCTGCGCGGCCAAGACCGCGCAGCTCTACGACCAGGGAATCACTGCATGAACATGTATCGCGCTGCGCTCGCCGGCCTCATCGTCGCCACCGGCCTTGGCGGTTGCGGCAAGTCGCCCCAGCAGGCTGCCGCGCCCACCGTCGCGCCCACCGAGCTGGCTGCCGTGAAGACGCCTCCGCCGGAATATTCGCCGCAGCTGGCTTGCGCCGGCGTCGGCGGTACCACCGTGCTGCGGGTCGTGGTCGGCCCCCAAGGCTCGCCGACCGACGTCTCGGTGGCCCAGAGCAGTGGCCAGCCCGTACTCGACGAAGCGGCCCAGACGCGCGTGCGCGAGTGGCAATTCAAGGCCGCCACCCGCAATGGCCAGGCCGTGGCGCAGACCATCCAGGTGCCGGTCTCGTTCAAGCCGCCGGTGCCGCGTCCGAACGAATGTTTCGCCATCGAGGAGCGCGCACGCCGCGGCGGCTGAGGACCGCGCAGGTCGGTGGCGCCTTGTTTCTGCACGACACAAGCGCACCGACACCCATGCATGGGCAACAGCGCCCTGTTCGCGCGCGCGTGTTTTGCCTGCGTCTGACGCTGGCGCGGATGCGTTACTTTTCGTCTTCAACACGACGTCTTCGTCATCGCGGCATGGCCATCCTGCTTCCGCGGAGGGGCATGGGTATCTGGCGAGCTACGGTTGCCACGCTCTCTCCAGGAAGTTCTTCATTCCCCCAGGACGTCGCGCCACATGCTTGCAGTGTCATCGCACAATCTCTGGATCGCGCTTGCGGTCACGCTGGCGGCCGGGCTGGCAACCGGGCTCGGCAGCCTCATGGTGGTGTTTGCCAAAAAGCCCAACCCGCGGCTGTTGGCATTCGGCCTGGCCTTCGCCGGCGGCGCCATGGTGTACGTATCGCTCACCGAGATCCTCAACAAGTCGATCGCCGCGTTTTCCCAGGCCTACAACGACAAGCTCGGCTTTACCTTCGGCACACTGACCTTTCTTGGCGGCGTGCTGCTGATCATGGTGATCGACCGCCTGGTGCCGAATCCGCACCAGAGTTTGTCCAGCGACGATCCGCACTTTCGCGAAGACAACCGCGCCTATATCCGCCGGGTCGGCCTGATGACCGCCGTCGCGATCACCGCGCACAATTTCCCGGAAGGATTGGCGACTTTCTTCGCTACGCTTGAAAGCCCGGCGGTCGGCATGCCGCTGGCGTTCGCGATCGCCATCCACAATATTCCCGAAGGCATCGCGATCGCGGTGCCGGTGTATTTCGCCACGCGCAACAAGTTCTATGCGGTGGGCGCCAGCCTGCTCAGCGGGTTGGCCGAACCGATCGGTGCGGGCATCGGATATCTGGCCTTGGCCAGCGTGCTCTCGGATGCGGTCTTCGGCACCGTGTTCGGGCTGATCTCCGGGGTCATGGTGTTTCTGGCACTGGACGAGTTACTGCCGGCTGCCAAGCGCTACGCCCAGGGTCACGAGACTGTGTATGGCCTAGTTTCGGGCATGGGTACGCTGGCGATCAGCCTGGTGTTGTTCCGTTTCGCAACGCCGTGAAGCGCGTCGTGCGCTGGCAGCTCGTGATGACCTGACCGCAAGCTCTGCCGCGTGCGCGGCTGCAAGCCTTCTTCAGCAATGCCATCGCTGGCTTTTGAATGACAAACCGATGCGCGCCGCCTGCCTGAACTCAAGCGCGCGTCGCAGTGCCCCTTCGTTGGCAAGCGGTTTCCCGCACGTCTGCTGAACACCGTCGCGCCTGGTTGACTGAAGCCAAGTTTTAGAAAGGTTCCAGACACTCAAGCCGGCGCATGGTACGCGCGTCATCAACGCACGCACAGCGAGGTGCCGTATGCAACGCACATGGTCACAAGGGCGCCTTGCCTTGGCGCTGTCGATCGCATCCACCGCTACGATTGCACTCGGCGGGTGTCAACGCACGGACGCACCCGCGCCGGCTGCAGCCGAGCCTCCGCCGCCTCCCAGCGCGATCGCAGCGCCGGCTTACACGCCGCCCACGGCAGACCAGCTCTATCAACTGGTTGCGCCGATTGCCCTGTTCCCAGATAAGTTGCTGGCGCAAACGCTGGCGGCATCGGTCTATCCCGATCAGGTGGTCACCGCACAGGAATGGCTACGCAGCAATAGCGGCTTGAGCGCTGCCGATCGCGCCCAGGCCACGGTGTCGCAATCGTGGGATCCGAGCATCAAGGCACTGACCGCCTTTCCCGATGTGGTGGCCCAACTGGCCGGCAATCTGGATTGGACGCGTGCGCTCGGCGATGCCTATGCCCACGACCCCAACGATGTGCTCAACGCGGTGCAGATCATGCGCCAACGCGCCCAGGCCAGCGGCCATCTGCGCAGTACGCCGCAACAGCAAGTGCAGGTGGCGCGCCATGTGGTGGTGACGCCCATTTTAGATGAGGGCCGCATCCCGCCGCCCTCGCAGGTGATCACCATCGAACCGGCGCAACCGGACGTGGTGTACGTCCCGCGCTACGACCCCGGCGTGGTCTACGGCACGCCGGTCGATGTCTATCGGGAGTATCGCTACCGCCCGGTCCGCTGGTACGACGAAGGCGACGTCGTCACCACCGGCCTGGTGTCGTTCGGCGTCGGCGTATTGGTGGGCGGCGCGCTCGAGCACCACCACGGCTGGTTCGGCTGGGCCGAGCCGGCGCCTGCCTGGCACCGCTGGGGCTGGAACAGCTGGGGCGTGGACTGGAACGCGCCGCCGGCCGCACCGCATTACGTGGTCTACCAGAACCATGTCTATGCCCCGCGCACCACCATCATCAACAACCGAAATACCTATATCGATTCGCGCGCGTATGTGAATCAGGATCAGCGCCATTGGTCCGCTTCGATCTCTGCGCCTGTGGCCGGGATCTCCCCAGCCAGCTTCCACGCAGCGCAGGCGGCCGCTCTACCTGCAGCAGTCGCCGGCGCGCGTGGGCTTGGTGCCTTTGCAGGAGCCACCACGCCAGCGCCCTCGCCTGCCCAGCCGCATCGTGCGCCCAACTATGCGCATCTGGCCACACCGCATTTCAATGCGCAGATGCTGCAGCCAGGGCGCCCGGTCGCGCTGAACGCATCGCCTTCGCCGCATGCTGCGCCCCTGACAACTGCTGCCCACCCGATGCAGCCAGTGACCTCCGCACCGCGTTCACCGCGCGTGCAAGCACCGGCATTCGCATCGGCTGCAACGCCTGCACGGGTGAATGACTTGCAGGCCGCACCGCAGCATATGGCGCAGGCACGCGCAGAGCCGCGGACAGCGCAGGAGCAGGCAGCTGCTGCTGCAGCCAGCCGCGCACATGCTGGCATGCCGCCGCGCGATGCATTCGCCAGCCGCGACGCCCGCGACAGCCAGTTCCGAGCGCAATCCCAATCTGCGCAATGGAAGCCGCCCGTGCAAGCGCAACGACAGCTGCCGCCCCATCAGCAGTTTGCGTCCGCAGCATTGCCGCGGGCCGAACATGCGCAGCAGTCGCGCCCGCGTGACGAACCGCGCCCGGTCATGAAGGCAGAGCCGCAGCAGCACATGCAGCGGATGGCGTCCTTCGCCCCACCGCGTGCCGCTCCGACACACCAGGCCGATATGCACCAGCAGCGCCCGCATCCGTCGGCGCAGCCGCAGCATCACGACCACCGCCACGAGGGCTGAGCCAGCGCGCTGGCGCAGCCGCCATGGCTGCGTCAGCGACCGAGCTGGTCCAGCGCCTCGGCCAGCTCTGGCGCCAGCGGCGCGCTCAACACGTACGGTGTCTTGCCTGCATCCAGTGCGAATTCCAGCGATGCGGCATGCAGGAACAGCCGCTTCAAACCAAGCTGGTCGCGTAGACGCTTGTTGACGTCCGCCTCACCGTATTTATCGTCGCCGGCCACCGGGTGCCCCAGGTGCTGGGCATGTACGCGAATCTGATGGGTGCGACCGGTCTCGATGCGCACTTCGCAATAGGAATGCCCGCCGCGCCGTTCCAGCAATTTGAAATGGCTCAGCGACGGCTTGCCGATCGCATTCACCTGCACATGCCGCTCGCCTCCCTGGCGCAGTCCGATGTGCAGCGGCGCGTCCACGCTCATCACGCCGTCGGGCATGCGGCCCACCAGCAGGGTCAGGTAGCGCTTGGTGATGCCGCGCCCGTCGACGCGGTCGTCTTCACGCATCAAGGCCTGCAGCTCGGTCAGCGCCGAGCGTTTCTTGGCCACGATCAAGAGGCCGGACGTATCGCGATCGAGCCGGTGCACCAGTTCCAGGCTCTGGTTCGGCCGCAGCGCCCGCAGGGTTTCGATGGCGCCGAAGCTGATCCCGCTACCGCCGTGGCTGGCAACCCCGGATGGCTTGTTCAGGGCGAGCAGGCGCGCGTCCTCGAAGACGATCGCCGCCTCCAGCCGGGCCATGAACGACGACGGTGGCGCCGCCTTGTCGCCCTCTTCATTGATGCGCACCGGCGGAATCCGCACTTCTTCGCCGCCCTCCAGCTTGCGCTCGGCCTTGGCCCGCCCGCCGTTGACCCGCACCTGGCCGCTGCGGACCAGCTTGTAGATCAGGCTGCGTGGAGCCCCCTTGAGCTGGCCAAGCAGGAAATTATCCAGCCGCTGCCCAGCACGGTCTTCCGGAACTTTGAGAATGCGCACGCCGACGCGGTCGGCCGGTGGCTTGGGGGGCTGGGGGTCGGTCATCCGGCTCTTTAATTCTGTTACACTCGGCGAGCGAGATAAGGGTTTGATTTTGTTGGAAGTTGATTGGCCAGAAGCCTGACTTCCGATGATTCCGGCACAGTGCGCGACCACCGCCCCCGGGGCGGCCATGTTAGCGGCTCACCGGCCTACCCGGCCATCGCCGGCGGTTTTTGACCGCTGCGCTGAACATGTCCCGTGCGCTGCCCCGGTGTTTCCGGACGCGGCTGCCGGCCCTGAAACACCTATAAAACTTAAACAAGCGCTCCCGCGGCCTGCCGTGGTGTTGCAGCGCTGGAAACTCTGGTCAGGCCTGTCCGCGCGTTGCGCGAAGGGCCGACAAGCTGTTCCAGAGGCGAAACGTCACGGCGTTCCGCGCGGTAGAGCGCGTGAGGAACGCAACAATGAAGCGAATGCTGATCAACGCAACGCAGGCCGAAGAGCTGCGCGTGGCGATTGTGGACGGCCAGACCCTGTACGACATCGACATCGAACAGCCGTCCAAGGAACAAAAGAAGTCCAACATCTATAAGGGCCGCATCACCCGGCTCGAGCCTTCCCTGGAAGCGGCGTTCGTGGACTATGGCGCCGAGCGTCATGGCTTCCTGCCGCTGAAGGAAATTTCCCGCGACTATTTCCAGGCCGGCGTCGACCATAACAAGGCGACCATTCGCGAATTGCTGCGCGAAGGCCAGGAAATCGTGGTGCAGGTCGACAAGGAAGAGCGTGGCAACAAGGGCGCTGCCCTGACCACGTTCATCTCGCTGGCCGGCCGTTACATGGTGCTGATGCCCAATTCGCCGAGCGCCGGTGGCGTTTCGCGCCGCATCGAGGGCGAAGACCGCGCCGCGCTGAAGGAAGCGCTGGACAAGCTCGATATCCCCGACGACATGGGCGTGATCATCCGCACCGCCGGTGTCGGCCGTGATGCCGAAGAACTGCAGTGGGATCTGGATTACCTGCTGCAGACCTGGAAGGCGATCGCCGAAGCTGCGCTGAGCAAGCCGGCGGCGTTCCTGATCTACCAGGAATCGCGCCTGATCATCCGCGCCCTGCGCGACTACCTGCGCGCCGACGTCGGCGAAATCCTGGTCGATACGCCGGAGCTGTACGCCGACGCCCAGGAGTTCATGAAGCAGGTGATGCCGCAGAGCCTGCGCAAGCTCAAGCACTACACCGACGATATCCCGCTGTTCAATCGCTTCCAGATCGAATCGCAGATCGAAGGCGCCTATGAGCGCAACGTGCGCCTGCCCTCGGGCGGCTCGATCGTGGTGGACCAGACCGAAGCGCTGACGGCCGTCGACGTGAACTCCTCGCGCGCCACCAAGGGCAGCGATATCGAAGAAACCGCGTTCCAGACCAATCTGGAAGCGGCCGAAGAAGTTGCACGCCAGTTGCGCTTGCGTGACCTGGGTGGCCTGGTGGTCATCGACTTTATCGACATGGCCTCGTCCAAACACCAGCGCGAAGTCGAAAACAGGCTGCAGAACGCGCTCAAGTACGACCGCGCACGCGTGCAGCTTGGCCGTATCTCGCGCTTCGGCCTGATGGAAATGAGCCGCCAGCGCCTGCGTCCGAGCCTGGGCGAATCCAGCCAGATCGTGTGCCCGCGTTGCGACGGCCATGGCCGCATGCGCAGTGTCGAGTCGCTGTCGCTGTCGATCATCCGCGTGGCCGAAGAGCACGCCATGAAGGAAAACACCGGGCAGGTGCTGGTCCAGGCCCCGGTGGAAATCGCCAACTACCTGCTCAACGAAAAGCGCAGCGCGCTGCGTGAAATCGAGCAGCGCCATGAGTCGCCGATCATCATCGTCGCCGACGAGCAACTGCATACCCCGCACTACGAAGTCACGCGCCTGCGCGAGAACGAACTGGGCGAAGAAAGTGGCAAGCCGAGCTACCAGCGCGGCACCCCGCGCAAGCTGCCGGTGCATGCGCTGACCAAGGCGCAGTTGAATATTCCCGCAGCGCCGGCGGTCACGTCGATCAAGCCGAGCCAACCGGCACCGGTGCGCGAAGAGGCCCCTGCCCCGGTCGCGCCTGTCGCGGCGCCGGCGCCGGTGGTGACCGTGCCCATTCCGGCACCGGTCACCACCGGCGTGGTGGGCTGGCTGAAGCGGATCTTCGGCGGCGTCGAGCCCGTTGCCCCGGCCCCGGAGTCGGCCCCCCGTCCGCGCCAGAACGATGCCGGCCGCAACACCCGCAGCGAACGCGGCGAGCGTGGCGGTCAGCGCCGCGATGGTCGCGATGCCCGCAGCGGTGGTAACGGTGGCAACCAGCAACGCGGCAATGGTGGCAACGGCAACGGCGCCAACAAGGAACGCCGCGATGAACGCCGTCAGCCTGCCAACGGCCAGGGCGCGCAGAACGGCGCACAGGCACCGCAGCACGTGCAGGCGCCAAAGCCGCCGCGCAATGAAACGCAGGCGCCAAAGCAGCAGCCGCAGCAGCAGAAGTCCAAGCCGCAGAACCAGAGCCCACGTCCGCCACGTGCGCCTGCACAGCAGGACGGCGCCCCAGCCGAGCGGCAGCCGCGTCCGGCCCGCCAGGATGAGGGCACGGCAGCGGCGCAGACCCTGACCTCCACTGCCGCAACGGCAACCACGTCGAGCGTGGTGTCCGCCATTGCCGATACCGCTGCACCCACCAACGCGCAGACCAACGCGAATGAAGCGGTCCAGGCGCATCCGGTCGATGTCACCGTGACCGAATCCACCGCTGATCGCGGTGCCGACGCGAATGCGACTGTACCGGCCCAGGATGCCGCAGGCGACGATGCTGCCAATGGCGAAGGCGGAAGCCGTCGCCGCCGCGGTCGTCGTGGTGGCCGTCGTCGTCGTCGTGGCGCCGGTGCCAACGGAGAAGGCGGTGCCAGCGTCGATGGCCTGGAAGGCGACGATCTGGACAGCGATGCCGACAGCGATCTCGATGGCGACAGCGAAGGCGACGACGCCGGTGCTCATGCGCATGTTTCGAGTGCACCGCGCGCCGGCCAGCCGGAGTTCGATTTCGACGATGACGCACCGGCACCGGCCGTGCGCGCCAAGCCGGAACCCGCAGCCCAGGCAACCGCCAAGCCGCGTCCGGTTCCCAAGGAGCGTGCAGAGCCACAGCTCGGCAGTGATACAGCCTCGACCACCGCGCCGGTTTCCAATGCCGTGCCGGCATCGCAATCGCCAGCAGCAAAACCTGTTGCCAAGGCTGACACCGCTCAGGATCGCCCTGCTGCGCCCGCCGTTGCGACGGACACACCTGCCAAGCCTGCGCTTGCTGCGACAGCGTCGACTGCCGTCAGCACCGATAGCGCGACATCGCAGGCTGCAGACCAGCGCCCCGCGCCGGTCGGTCAGCAGGCATCCGCTGCCCCGGCCCCGGTTGCAGCCTCCGCACCTGTAGCCTCCACGTCGGCACCTGCGGTGACTCCCGCCGCCGGGACGGCACCGATGTCTGCTGCCACGGCTTCGGCACTGGCTGTTGCATCGCCTGTGACCAACGATGCGGCGACAGGCGGCCAGCACCAGCCTGCGCCGGCAGATGCGCCTGCACCTGCCGCCGAGGCCGAGGCCGAGGCCGCGAAGGCCGACCAGCAGCGGCGCGATGCGTCGGCGGACGTGGCAACGCCGTCGGTGCAAGCAGCGCCGGTGCAGACGGCGCCTGCAACGCCTGCTGACGACTTACCGGCACCTGCGGCAGGTGCGCCCGCGTCGCAGGTCGCAGTAGTCACGGTCACGTCGCCGCACGCCGAGCAATCTGCTTCGCAGGCGCCATCGGCCGAGGTGGCAACGACCTCGACGCTTGTGCAGGCAAGCCCAGGGGCAGAGACCACGCCCGTGCGAAAGCCGTATGCTCCGGTACAGACCACCATGCTTGATGCGTTGGGCCCGAACGATGCTGCGCCAGCAGTCTCCTCGGCCAGCGAGGCTCCGGCAGCCCGTGCAGTAGCGCAGCCCTCGCAGGCAGACAAGCCGAAGCCGACGGTAGTTGTGTCCGAAGCAGTCAAGCCGGTTGCGCCATCGGACCAAGCCGAGCAGGCGCAGGATGACGACAGCAACAAGCCGCGTGGCGATCACTGATCGCCAGGTGACTGGATCGAGTGGCCTGGTCGGGTAACAGGTCACGTCAACATCAAAAACAGCGGCCTTCGGGCCGCTGTTTTTTTTGGCCCGCCTGCACTAACGCCAAGCCGCATCCGCCGGTCATGATCCCGGCGAGGCATCGACGCACCTCGTTCTTCCACATGAGCGGCGAGGTTTATCGCCACTGGTGGTGAGTGGTTGCAAAAAACCTTCGATCAGGGAGTTCGGCGACGCCAGATTTACTGGCACATGACGACAATCAGCGCGGAAAGCTTCCTGTGCGGACGTGTATTCATGCGCATTGCAGGGACGTCAGGAAACACAATGCCTGTTTCGACGCCTGGCGCGCCTCCAGCAGGCCAGGCTAATTCGCGTACCCGTGCGTTGACGCAATCCAGCAACCGCTGCTGAGTGAGAGGCGCGTCATTTCTCAGCACGCAATGAGCCTCTCTGCACGATGTGGTTCGCTCTGACCTTGCGATGCAGCGCAACCACTGCGCCGCACTCAAGGCAACGGTTCACAGCACCCTGGAGGGATCGGTCAGACCGTATTGATTGGCTAGCCGCGCCAGCGCAATGTTGTCCTGGATGCCGACCTTCTCAAACAGGCGTGCCTTGTGCGTGTTGATGGTCTTGGCGCTGAGGTTCAGGCGCTTGGCGATGTCTTCCTGGCGCAGGCCCTGGGTCAGCAGCAAGGCCACTTCCAGTTCGCGGGGCGACAACGCATCGAACGGTGAACCGCCACCTTCCAGATTGGAAAGGGCCAGATTCTGCGCGATCGTGTTGCCGAGATAACGCCGCCCTAATGCGACTTCACGCACCGCGCGCAGCAACTCGTGCGCGTCACCGCCCTTGCCCACATAGCCGGAGGCGCCTGCCTCAAGCAAACGCTTGGGCAATGGCCCGTCTTCGAGTACGGAAACAATGATGACCCGCGTGCCGTAGTCGCCCTTGACGATGCGCTCGGTAATTTCCAGGCCGCTGACGCCGGGCAAATGCAGGTCGCATAGCACGATGTCCGGCTTGAGTTGACGAATCTGCGGCAATGCGGCTTCGCCGCTCTCTGCTTCACCCACTACATCGACGTCCACTTCCTTGGACAAAATCATCTTCATGCCTGTACGCACGAGTGCATGATCGTCGATCAGAAAAACTCTGATGGTCATCCTTGTTGTCCTCGCTAGCGGCTGGCTGATGCAGCCTATCTCCGTGAATAATTCAGGGCAAGCTCGATGCGACGTATTACGCCCAAGTTATAGCGTTATGACGCCTCACTAGAGCATGCATGACGTGCGCGTGGCGCGATGTCTCAAGGCAAGATGTTGCAACGTGTGCCGATGATGCGGCCGCCTGAGCCACCGGTGACATCGGGCAATGCAGTCGCGCTCGGTCAGATTTTCACTGGCGAGGCGGTACGGTCGGCGTCCACCAGGGGTTTTAATTCGGGATCCAGTGCAACGCGTTCGTCGAAGACGAAGCAGCGGCCGTCGTAGCCTTCGCCACCGACCTCTTCGAAGTAGCCGAGGATGCCGCCCTCCAGTTGCAGCACGTTGTCCATGCCATCGGCCTGCATCCACAGTGCGGCCTTTTCGCAACGGATGCCACCGGTGCAGAAGCTGACCACCGTGGCATCGGCCAACGCGCCACGATGCGTTTCCAGCGCGCCAGGCAAGTCGGTGAACTTGTCGATCGGCAATGTCAGCGCACCCTGGAAGGTGCCGTATGCCACTTCCTGCGCATTGCGCGTGTCCAGCATCACCAACGGGCGACCACGATCGTCATGCCCGTTGCGCAGCCACTCGCGCAGCACGGCAGGCGTCACCGACGGCGCACGACCTTGCAGCGGCGATGCATCGTCGCGACGAAAACTGATGATCTCCGGCTTGATCTTGACCTTGAGCCGCGCGAACGGCTGATGCGCGCTTTCGCTGTACTTGATACGCATCTGCGCAAACCGCGGATCGGCCTGTAGCCAGGTATAGAACGCGCCGATCTGCTCGGCAGCGCCTGCCAGGAACAGGTTTATGCCCTCTTCGGCCACCAGCACCGATCCTTTCAGCGCATGCTGCTCGGCCTGCGCGAGCAGGCCGGCGGCAAGTGTCTGCGGACCCTGGATGGTGACGAACTGGTAGGCGGCAGTATTGGTAATCATGCGGCTATTTTAGGGCCGCGGGCAGCCCCTAGCGAGCGCTGTGAACGGGATACCCAGCACGTTGCAGCAACGTACCTGCACCCGCGTCATGCCGCGACCTCAGCCGCGCAACAGCACAAACGGCAGCAACACCAGCGAGGCGACGATCAGCATGCCGATCAGCGTGACCAGCACGAAGACCGGTCGCCTGCGCAGCAACGCGCCAAAGGTCTCCGCTGTGCCGGCCGCAAGTTCCTCCTGGCGCTGGGCGCGCGCAATCGCGCCGCGCTGCGCCTGGTAGGCATCCATCGCCGCCTTGGCGCGCGGATAGTCGGCATCGTCGCTGAGCCAGATACCGCCAGCGGAAATCCCCCAGTTGCTCGGGCGCGTTTCATAGATCTGCACGCGCTGCTCGCGCATCAGCGCCCGCACCTCGTCGGCTTCGTCGTCGGGGACATTGCGCAGATTGAGCAGTAGCTTGGCCATGCCGCGATGATACCGGGAGCCAGGTGCGATAATGGCCGCCTTTCTCCGTGGACCCTGCCATGCGCTTTCTGTTGACGCTCATTGCCGCCCTGTTGCTCGCAAGCTGCGCACCTGCCCTGCCGCCCTCCGGCGGCACCATCGCCAGTTTCGAGCGGATCGACCGCACCGTTGGGACCGGTGCAGAGGCCACACCAGGCGCAATGGTCACCGTGCACTACACCGGCTGGCTCTACGACGAAAAAGCCGCCGACAAACATGGCAAGAAGTTCGATAGTTCGCTGGATCGCGCCGAGCCGTTCCAGTTCGTACTCGGCGGCCACCAGGTCATCCGCGGCTGGGACGATGGCGTGGCCGGCATGCGTGTCGGCGGCAAGCGCACCTTGATGATCCCGCCCGATTACGGCTACGGCGACAACGGCGCAGGTGGCGTGATACCGCCCGGTGCATCGCTGGTGTTCGATGTCGAATTGCTGGGCGTGCAGCCGCGTTGAGTACCTGACGATGACTGATCTGAGCAGGCGGCGGCTGGCCGTGATCGGCGGTGGGCCGGCCGGTTTGATGGCGGCGGAAGTGGCTTGCGCGGCAGGCTTGGCGGTGGATCTGTACGAGGCCAAGGGCTCGGTGGGCCGCAAGTTCCTGATCGCTGGCAAAGGCGGCTTGAACCTCACGCATTCCGATTCGATGCCGCTGTTTGCGCAACGCTATCGCGAACGTGAGCAACCGGTTTCCGCGTGGTTGCAGGACTTCGATGCTGACGCGCTGCGCGACTGGGCGCGAGAGCTCGGTGTGGAGACCTACGTCGGTACTTCCGGCCGTGTCTTTCCAATGGACCGCAAGGCCGCCCCCCTGCTACGTGGCTGGGTGCGCCGGCTCAAGGAACAAGGCGTCGTGTTTCATGTGCAGCACCGCTGGCAGGGCTGGACTGAAAACGGCGCACTCCGTTTCGACTCGCCGACCGGCACGGTGGAGTGCAGTGCAGAGGCAGTGGTGCTGGCGCTTGGTGGTGGCAGCTGGCCGCAGCTGGGCTCCGACGGCCAGTGGCAAGCAACATTGCAGCAACGCGATATCGCGGTCGCGCCCCTGGTGCCGGCCAACTGTGGTTTCGATATCGATTGGAGTGCGCACTTCGTGCAGCGTCATGCAGGTGCACCGCTGAAACCGGTCGTTGCGCACTGGCAGGATGGCAACGGCATGCAGCACGCATTGCAGGGCGAATGCGTGGCCACTGCGAACGGCATCGAGGGCAGCTTGATCTACGCCTTGGCTGCGGACCTGCGCGAGCAGATCGACGCCCACGGCGTCGCCGAACTCGTGCTGGATCTGATTCCGGGCCGCTCGCTCGAACGCGTGCATGCTGAACTGGCCCAGCCGCGCAAGGGACGCAGTTTCAGCGAGCATCTGCGCCGCCAGGTCGGCATCGATGGCGTCAAAGCGGCGCTCCTCTACGAAGCACTCGGCAAGCAGGCGGGCGACGATGTGGCATTGGTCGCACGCACGCTCAAGCAGTTGCCGTTGCGCCTGTTGCGGCCACGTCCGCTTGCCGAAGCAATCAGTTCTGCAGGCGGCGTGCGGTTGGAGGCGCTGGACGATCAGCTGATGGCGCTCGCACAACCAGGGGTATTTTGCGCTGGCGAAATGCTCGATTGGGAAGCGCCAACCGGCGGCTATCTGCTCACCGCCTGTTTCGCCAGCGGCCGACGCGCCGCACGCGGTGCGGTAAGGTGGCTAGCGAAGCGCCACCCAAGCGCTACAGGCGATCGCTGACTGCCGCACGCGGCCATACCGATTTGACGTCGTATACCACCGCGCCCGGTTTGCCGAGCGCAGCGATCCGCGCGACGTCGTAGTCGCGATACTGCGCATGCGCCACCGCCAGCACCACGGCATCGTAGCTGCCCTCTTCCGGCGTCTCGCTTAAGTGCACACCGCCGTGCTGCAGCGCTTCAGCCGGGTCTGCCCACGGGTCGCAGGTATCCACCTGCACACCCGCGGCCTGCAGCAGCTGCACCAATTCCAGGGCGCGGCTGTTGCGCAGATCCGGGCAGTTTTCCTTGAAGGTGGCGCCCAGCACCAGCACCCTCGCCTGCGCAAGCGCGACGCCACGCATGGCCAGCATGCCGCACACGCGTTCGGCCACATGTCGGCCGACACGATTGTTGACCTGCCGCGCGGTGTGGATCAGGTCCGGGTGATAGCCCACGCTTTCGGATTTGTGCATCAGGTAGTACGGATCCACACCGATGCAATGCCCGCCGACCAGGCCAGGACGAAACGGCAGGAAATTCCACTTGGTTCCTGCGGCTTCGAGCACATCGAGCGTGTCGATTCCCAACTTGTCGAAAATCAACGCCAACTCGTTGACTAGCGCGATATTGACGTCGCGCTGGATGTTTTCGACCACCTTTGCCGCTTCTGCCACGCGCATCGACGGAGCGCGCCAGGTGCCTGCAGCGATGATGCTGGTGTATAGCGCATCGACGGCATCGGCAGCGTCCGCTGTCGAGCCCGAGGTGATCTTGCGGATGTCGCGCAGACGCCGCTGGCGATCGCCGGGATTGACGCGTTCGGGGCTGTAACCGCAAAAGAAGTCGTGGTTGAAGCGCAGCCCAGAGCCTGCTTCGAGCAAGGGCACGCAAACTTCCTCGGTGGTTCCTGGATAAACCGTGGATTCGTAGATCACCAAGTCGCCGGGCTTGAGTGCGGCGGCGATCAAGGCCGTGGCGCTACGCAACGGCTCCAGATCCGGTTGCTCGAAGCTGTCGATCGGCGTCGGCACGGTCACGATGAAAATGCGGCACGCGGCCAGATCCGCAGCGTTTGCGCTATAGCGCAACTGCGTTGCGGCAGCCAATTCGGCATCGTCCAGCTCCAGCGTGGCATCGTGGCCATCGCGCAATTGCGCAACACGCTGCGCATCGATGTCGAAGCCCAGGGTGTCACGTTGCTCCCCGAACGCAACCGCCAACGGCAGGCCGACATAACCTAAGCCGATGACGGCGATGCGCCGCTGTGCGGGGGCGAGAAGCGTAGTGCCAGACATGCGGTTCCTTGAATGGTGCGCAGCCGGTGGCGGCGCGCTATGCGGCGGCAGCATAGCGCAGGCCGCAGACGCCAGGCAGTGCAGGAAGTACGCTGCAAAGATTCACAATCGCCGCGCAATCAGGCACGCTATCGCAATGCCCGGGTGGCGAAATTGGTAGACGCAAGGGACTTAAAATCCCTCAGCCGCAAGGCTATGCGGGTTCGACCCCCGCCCCGGGCACGTATTTATGAGGTAATCGAGTCGGCGCATGCGCACTCGTCTTCGCGCCGCGCGACGCTTGCCCGCATGATGTCCATGCCCAGTCATTCGCATCGTGCAGCCAACGTGGTGGTCACCTGGCCCAGGATTGCATTCTCGATCTCGGCGTACACGCGACATCGCGTTGCGCCACGCTTCCCGACGCGATCAGTCACACGCATGTGTCCAAAGCACCCAAGCACGTGTGCGTGCACTGGAACAGGCATTCGTTATCGGACACCCCAGCGCCACTGCTCTTAGTTCACGGCAGCCGCCTAGTGAACGAACGTCCCCGGCCAATAAAAAACGGCCGATAAGAACCCCGGATATCGAGCGATATCCGGGGTTCGAATTTGGAGCGGGAAACGAGACTCGAACTCGCGACCTCAACCTTGGCAAGGTTGCGCTCTACCAACTGAGCTATTCCCGCGTGGAGCGAAATTGTACAGCGTGTTACTTCGTTGCGCTAGCCCTGTCGTCGTCGATGGCAGGAATACCGCATGCGATGTGGAGGCCTGGGCCGGAATTGAACCGGCGTACGCGGATTTGCAGTCCGCTGCATAACCACTCTACCACCAGGCCGAAACATCAAACCCAAGGCATCCTGCCTTGAAACAACGAGACCCCTGACGCGGGGTCTTGTCTACATCTGGAGCGGGAAACGAGACTCGAACTCGCGACCTCAACCTTGGCAAGGTTGCGCTCTACCAACTGAGCTATTCCCGCTTGGGAGGCGAAATTCTACAGCGAACAGGATAGCTGTCAACTGTTGCTTTCGATTTTTTTCGGCTTGTTGCTGATCGCTGCTTTTTCGTCGGCGCGCAGACTTGGCCAAGCAGCCTGCAGATACTGAAACCCCGACCACAGCGTCAGCAAGGCGGCAATGGCCAATGTCCAGTAGCCCGCACGAAATATCAGATTGCCCAGCCAGATCTCATGCGTGGGCATCTGCCCGGGCGTGACCGAATACAACAGGCACAGCAAGGCCACCATTTGTGCGGTGGTCTTGATCTTGCCGATTGCCGCCACGCGTACCTTGGCGCGCTGGCCGATTTCGGCCATCCACTCGCGCAGTGCAGAGACGGCAATCTCGCGTCCGACGATGACTGCTGCCCAGAACGCCATCCACGGCGTGGGATGGCCCTGCACAATCAGGAACAGCGCCACGGCGACCATCAGCTTGTCGGCGACCGGGTCCAGAAATGCGCCGAATGCGGAATATTGGTGATAACGCCGCGCGACCCAGCCATCCAGCCAGTCGGTGATGGCGGCCAGCGCGAACACGCCGGCGGACGCGAAATTCGTCCACGTGTACGGCAGGTAGAACACCACGACCAACACCGGGATCATCACGATCCTCAGCAGTGTCAGCCACGTGGGGATGGTCAACTTCATTGCGGACTTGCCTCGCCTGCCGCATCGGGAAGCGCCAGCCCGTGCAGGTTAGCGTAGATTCGCGCGGCAAGTGCGGCATTGACCCCTTCCACCCGCGCAATCTCGGCCTCGCCAGCGGCCTTGAGCCCGACCAGGCCGCCGAAGTGCTTGAGCAGACTCGCGCGGCGCCGGGGGCCGATGCCGGGGATATCCTCGAGCTTGCTGGTCATGCGCGCCTTCTGGCGGCGACCGCGGTGGCCGGTGATTGCAAAGCGGTGCGCTTCGTCACGCACTTGCTGGATGAATTGCAGCGCAGGCGACGCGGCGCCCGGCCGCAGCTCGCGGCCGTCGGCCATGATCAAGGCTTCGTGCCCTGCCCGGCGCTCTTCGCCCTTGGCCACGCCGACCAGCAAGACGTTTTCGACCCCAAGATCGGCCAGCGCGGCCTGCGCCTGCGCCAGCTGGCCCGCGCCACCGTCGATCAGCAGCACATCGGGCAGCACGCCATTCTCTTCCACGGCGCGCCGGAAGCGGCGCTCGATCGCCTGCCGCATGGCTGCGTAGTCGTCGCCCGGCGTGATGCCGGAAATATTGAAGCGCCGGTACTGGCCACGCACCGGGCCACTGGCGTCGAATACCACGCACGAGGCAACGGTCGCCTCGCCCATGGTGTGACTGATGTCGAAACACTCCACGCGCTTGACCGGCTCGGCAAGTCCAAGCATCTCGCGCAAGGCTTCGCTGCGTGCATGCTGCGCGCTCTGGCTGGTGAGCTCGGTGACCAGGGTCAGCTGCGCATTGCGCGTGGCCTGCAGCAGATAGCCGGCACGCTCGCCGCGCACGTTCCACTTCAGCGCCACCTTGTGCTCGGCGGCCGTACTGAGCGCGGCTTCGATCAGCTCGGCTTCCGGGATCTCGCGGTCGAGCAGGATTTCGCGCGGGGGAGAGTGCTCGGCGTAGTACTGCGATACGAACGCGCCAAGAATTTCGTCGGCGCTGTCCTCCCCATTGGTCTTGGGAAAGAACGAGCGCGTGCCGAGATTGCGGCCGTCGCGAAAACTCAGCAACAAGACGCAGGCCTGGCTGGATTGCGTGGCGCAGGCCAGCACGTCCAGATCAGCTGCACGCCCGTCGACGTACTGACGGTTCTGCATGCTGCGCAGCGAGGAGAGCAAATCGCGCAAACGCGCGGCGCGCTCGAATTCCAGTGCCTCGCTGGCCTGCTGCATCGAGTGCATGATCTCTTCGCCGAGCTGATCGCTCTTGCCTTCGAGAAACATGGTGGCGCGGCGTACCGATTCGGCGTAATCCGGAGCGGCCACCAAATCCACGCATGGGCCGCTGCAACGCCCGATCTGGTATTGCAGGCAAGGCCGCGAACGGTTGCGGAACACGCTGTCCTCGCAACTGCGCAGCTTGAACAGCTTGTGCATCAGGCTCAGCGTTTCGCGTACACCGGTGACGCCGGTGTAAGGGCCGAAATAACGCCCTTGTACCGCGCGTGGACCGCGGTGCAAGGCAATACGGGGCCATTGTTCGCGGGTCAGCAGCACGTATGGGTAGCTCTTGTCGTCGCGCAACGAAACGTTGTAGCGCGGCGACAACGATTTGATCAGCTGATTTTCCAGCAGTAGCGCTTCGGCTTCGCTGCGGGTGACGGTGACGTCCATGCGCGCGACCTGCGACAGCATCGAAGTCAACCGGGCGTTCTTCGGCGTCCCATTGAAATAGCTGCCCACACGTTTGCGCAACGCGCCCGCCTTGCCGACATACAGCAAGGTGTCGTCGCCCGCATACATGCGATAGACGCCAGGCGCGGTGCTCAGTTGCGCAGCGAACGCTTTTCCATCGAAATCGTTTTGGGGCCTAACGCTCATTCGTCTATCGAAACATCACTCAGTGCGCCGCTGGCAAGGTCGTATCGCAAGATGGCGTGCGCATCGGTTTCTGCAATCCAGACCGCATCTGCGGTGACCGCCAGCCCGGCCGGGCCATGCAGACGACGCGGCAGCGCGACCGTTGTCAATTCACCGCCGCCCAGGCGCAGGCAGCGCAGGCGGCCATTGCCGGTGTCGGCGATCCATAGCAGCGGCGAATCGGCCGCCAGTGCGATGGCCTGTGGGAACTGCAGGCGCGCCGTGCTGCGTGGACCGTCCTGATCCCCGAACTGCCAGGTACCCTGCCCACCAACCAAGGTCTGTACCAGATCGCCCCGCAACTGCATGGTGCGGATCGACGAGCCCAGCCCGTCGCAGACATAGGCCACCTGCTGCACCGACGCCAAACCGGCCGGCTGTGCGAAAGCAGCCAGATGGCCGCTGCCGTCGCGGGTTTCAAGGGCACCGGTGCCTGCGCGCGCGGTCAGTGCGGCGCGGCCCAGGTGATAACTCCAGATCCGGTTATCGCCGGCCATGGCGATCAATACCTGGTTGTCGGCGATCGCCAGACCTTGCGGGTAGTTCAGCGCAGAGGCACCGGGCGACGCCAGGGGGCCTTCGACCGGCTCGCCGGAGCGACCGGTGCCGCACAAGGTGTCCACCTGTCCGCTGCGCAGATTGATACGACGCAGCGCATGGTTGCCGGTATCGGCGACATACAACTGATCGCGTTCCAACGCCAACCCTTGCGGACGCCGGAATGCCGCCTCGCCGACGCCGCCGTCGATGAGATCGGCATTGCCATGCCCGAACTGGCGCAGTACGCGTCCGCTGTGCGTGCACTCCAGCACGCGGTGGTGGCCGGTATCGGCGACATACAACCGGTCCTCGGTCGCGGCCAAGCCGGTGGGAAAACGCAACGCCAGATGCGGCTCGGGCTCGCGCTCGGCCACACCGTGGAGGTCGGCGTCCGACGGCGGCTGCTGGCCCTCGCACAGGGCAGTCAGCGCCTTGTCCAGATCGCCGGTGACGCCCACCAGGCGCTGCCGCTCGCGGCCGTAGGCATCCAGCAGCACCAGCGTGGGCCAGGATTCGATACCGAAGCGACGCCAGGTTTCCCAATCCTTGTCGAGCAGGATCGGCGCACTCACGCCGTGTCCGCGCAGTTGTTTAAGCGAACGTTGCGGCAGGCGCTCGCTGTCGAAACGCGGCACCTGCACCACGATCACCTGGAGCCGGCCAGGGCTGCGCGCCTGCCAGTGGGCAAGCTCGGCCAGGCGTTCGGCGCACCACACCGAGCTGGCGTTGACGAACGCCAGCACCAGCGCACGGCCGCGATGCTCCTGCAAGGTGGAGGGCCTGGCATTGAGCCAGGTAGGAAATTCCGGCAGTTCCTGGGTGAGCTGGGCGTTCATGTGGTGATTATGCCCAAGCGCGATTAGCCGCGGGTGAGTCTGGCCACGGTCAGGCGCGCGGCAGCGTCGACCAGCTGCCATACCTGCTCGAAGTCATCCATGCCGCCGGTATACGGGTCGGGGATGTCATCGCGCGCGTCGATGCCGGCCCAGGGCAGCCACAAGGCGAGCTTGTCGCGCTGCGCCGCCGGGGCGAGCCGCTGCAGATCGCGCAGATTGCTGCCGTCTGCGCACAACAGCCAATCGAAATGCTCGAAATCCGAGTGCTTGACCTGGCGCGCACGAAGACCGGAGATATCCACGCCATGGCCGCGCGCGCAGCGGATCGCGCGCGGGTCCGGCGGATCGCCGGCATGCCAGTCGCCGGTCCCGGCCGAATCGACCTCGATGCGCCGCGACAGCCGCGCCTTGTCCAGTTGCGCGCGCAAGGTGCCCTCGCCCATCGGCGACCGGCAGATATTGCCCAGGCAGACGATCAGCACCTTCATGCCGAAGCTACACGCATCTGTGCGCGGACCAGATCGTCGGGGGTATCGATGCCTGGCGGAAACGGCTCGGGCGTCACCGCCACGGCGATGCGATAACCGGCTTCCATCGCGCGCAGCTGTTCCAGCGATTCGATGCGCTCCAGCATGCCGGGCGGCATGGCCGCGAAGCGTTGCAGGAAGCCTGCGCGATAGGCGTAGATGCCGATGTGGCGCAGCCAATGACCTTCTGCAGGCACGCTATCGCGCTGGCTGGCGAAGCTGTCGCGGTGCCAGGGAATCGGCGCACGGCTGAAATACAGCGCGTCGCCGCCGGCCGTGCGCACCAGCTTCACCACGTTGGGATCGAACAGGTCGTGCGCGTTGTCCACCGGTGCGGCCAGCGTGGCCATCTGGGCACCGGAATGCTGCAGCAGATCTGCAACGGCGCGGATACCTGCAGCCGGCGCAAACGGTTCGTCGCCTTGCAGATTGACCACGCAGGTCTGCTCGTCCCAGCCGGCAATGCGTGCGCATTCGGCCAGGCGGTCGGTGCCGGAAAGATGCGCGGCGCCGGTCATCGCCACATGCACGCCGGGAAGATGCTCGATCGCCGCGGCGATACGCGTGTCGTCGGTGGCCACCCACACCTCGCGCGCACCCGCCAGCAACGCACGCTCGGCCACATGCTGGATCATCGGGCGATCGCCGATTCGTTGTAGCGGTTTACCCGGCAGCCGCGTGGAGGCGTAACGGGCGGGAATGGCGACGACGAAATCGGCAGGCGTGGTGGGTGTCATACGTGCGCGCTCTGGAGACAATGAGAAGTGGAGAAACGAGAGAACCGAATCGTTTGATGCCGATGTGTGATTGAACGGGGGTCGCGGTAGTCGTCGGCGCTGCGCTGCACGAGACCAGCACTCAGAACGCCTTTGCATGCGCGGCTTGCAGCCATGCGCACCGCTCTTAGGGTAGACCGTTGCCCAAGCACTGCGAGACTTCATGCAGCATGGATGCCCCATCACAAACGCAAGAGCGTACTCAACGCGTGGCGCACGATGGTTGGCCAGCGACGTCCAGCTGCAAGCTCACAACGGCCGGCGACGCACTCACACGCCCTACCGGCTCGCCAATTTGTTCAAGCGATCCAGCAGACTCACCCAGAACGCAGCCGGCAGCTCCGCCTTCAGTGGCACGCTGTACAGCCACTCGTCGGCGAACGGACGGCATTTCACCGCGTCCTTCTCGGTCATCAGCACCGGCAGGCGGCTTCCGAAGCTGAAATCCGCGGCGCGATAGACGTGATGATCCGGAAACGCGTGCGGCACCACGCCAATGCCGCGCGCGCGCAGCATGGCGAAGAAACGTTCCGGATGCGCGATGCCCGCCACCGCATGCACGCGCTGCCCGGCAAGCATGCTCAAGGGCTGCGCACGCTTGCCATCCATCGGCTGCACGCTGTCGATGCTCAAACGCATCTGCCACTCGCCGAAACCGGCATCATCGGGCACCTGCGGTGCGGCAGTTGCACTGGCCTGGCCAAGATTGACCACGCGGAAATCGCAATCGCGTGCCCGCGTCGCCGGTTCGCGCAACGGCCCAGCAGGCAGCAGGCGTCCGTTGCCGTAGCGCCGCTGGCCATCGACCACTTCGATTTCGACATCGCGCGCCAGACGGTAATGCTGCAGCCCGTCGTCGCAGATCACGATGTCGCAGCCCGCCTCGACCAGCGCCCGTGCAGCAGCGAGCCGGTCGCTGTCGACACGCACGCGCGCACCGGTCTTCCAGGCGATCAACACCGGCTCATCGCCGCCGAGCGCCACCGGGGTATCCGCTTCGACCCAGCGTGCGGTACCGGCGTCATCGCGGCCGTAGCCGCGGCTGGCAACGCCAGGCGTCCAGCCGGCTTCCTGCAGCTTTGCGACCAGGGCAATCGTCAGCGGCGTCTTGCCGGTGCCGCCAGCGGTGACATTGCCGACCACGATCACCGGCACCGGCACGCCATGGCGCCTACGCCAACCGCGGCGATACAGCGCCCGCCGCAATGCGATCGCAGCGCCGTAGACCGGCGCCAGCATGCGCGCCGGCAAGGGGATCGGCGTGTTGTCGTACCAATAGCCCGGCGTGCGGGTGCCGCGCTTGCTCATGCCTGGCGTTCGCGGAATTGCATGCCGTGCAAGTGCGAATACAAGCCGCCCTGCGCCAGCAATTGGTGGTGCGTACCGCGCTCGACGATCCGGCCCTGGTCCATCACCAGCACCTGATCGGCATGCTCGATGGTGGAAAGGCGATGGGCGATGACCAGCGTGGTGCGGTCCGGCATTAGCTTG
Source organism: Xanthomonas phaseoli pv. dieffenbachiae (assembly GCF_008639345.1). Classification (NCBI taxonomy): domain Bacteria; kingdom Pseudomonadati; phylum Pseudomonadota; class Gammaproteobacteria; order Lysobacterales; family Lysobacteraceae; genus Xanthomonas; species Xanthomonas phaseoli. The sequence goes on from NZ_CP041380.1 coordinate 2,367,172, forward strand.
TGCAGGGCGTCCTGCACCAAGCGCTCGGATTCGTTGTCCAGCGCTGCGGTGGCCTCGTCCAGAATCAGGACCGGCGCATCCTTGAGCATGGCGCGTGCGATCGCCAGGCGCTGGCGCTGGCCGCCGGACAGGCGCCCCCCCTTGGTGCCGACATGCGACTGCAGACCTTCGGGCAGTTGCGCAACAAATTCCATTGCATTGGCGCCCATGATCGCGCGCTCCAGCTGGCCGGCATCGGCGTTGCGCATTTCGCCGAACGCCACGTTGTCGGCAATGCTGCCGTCGAACAACATCACCTGCTGGCCCACCAGCGCAATCTGCCTGCGCAGATCCGCCAGGGCATACGCCTGCACCGGATGACCGTCGAGCAGGATCTGGCCTGCCTCGGCTTCGTAAAAACGCGGAATCAGCTTGATCAGACTGGATTTGCCGCTCCCGGAACGCCCGACGATGGCAGTGACAGTGCCCGGTTGCGCGACGAAGCTGACATCGGCCAGCGCCGGATTGACCTGGCCCGGGTAGCGCGCCGTGACATCGCGAAATTCGATCAAGCCCTTGGCACGCGTCAGCGGCACGGTTCCTTGATCCGGCTCGTCCGGGCTGTCGAGCACCGAAAACAGGCGCTCGGCCGATGCCAGGCCGCGTTGCACCATGTTCTGCACATTGGTGAGCTGCTTGAGGCCCGGAATGATGGTCAGCATCGACGTCATCAGCACCACGAAATCGCCGGCCGTCAGGCGCCCGGCCAATGCCTGCGCACCGGCCACGAACAGCAATGCCGACAGGCCGATCGCACCGATCATCTGCACCGTCGCGGTGGAAATGCCGCGGGTGGATTCGACCTTCATTGCCAGCCGCAGGTTGCGATTGGCCAGCGCGCCATAGCGCTCCATTTCGGTCTGCTGGGCCCCGTAGATCTTGACCTCCTGATGGCTGGACAAGGTCTGGTCGGCAGCCTGCAGCAGCTGGGCCCCGCTTTCCTGGATGCTGTGGCTGATACGGCGGTAGCGCCGCGCCACCTTGTCCATCACCCAGGCCAGCACCGGGGCGAGCACCAGGATGGTCAATGTCACCTGCCAGCTATGCCACAGCATCAGTGCCAGCGCACCGATCACCTGCAGCGATTGCTGGATCATGACCTTGACCGCATCCACTGCGGCCTGCGCGACCTGGTCCGAGTCCGAGCCCAGGCGTATCAGCATCGACGGCACCGGCTCCGAATCGAAGCGTGACCCCGGCAATCGCAGATACTTGGCCATCACCTTGATACGCAGATCGCGCGCGATGCTGCGTGCGGATTTGCCCATCGCCATGTCGGTGATGTAGCCGGCGACGCCGCGCACCACGAACAGCAGGATGATCTGCACCGGCAGCCAGCGGCTGACCTCGGCGTTCTTGTAGATGAAGGTCTCGTCGGTGATCGGCTTCATCAACGCCAGAAAACCGGTGGTGCCGGCCGCTTCGATCAACGCGGCGATCAGTGCGGCCACCAGCAACAAGCGATACGGCTTGGCGAATGCCAGCAGGCGACGGTACGTGCGCCAGGAAGACACTGGCGCCGGGCGGTCGGTGGAGAGGGTCACTGGCGGGTTCCGTTGGTGCTTGTCTTGCCGGTCGTACTGGTGGCGCTGGCCGGCGGCGCGGTGGCAATGGCAATGCGCCGGAAGCCGAGCTGGCCCAGCGCATCCTGCGCGGTCACCACGGCCTGGTACGGGGTCCGCGCATCGGCGCGCATCAGCACGGTCTGTTCGCGGTCATCGCCGGCGATCTGGGCAATGGTCTGCTTGAGCGAATCCACATCCGAGCGCAGCACTTCCTGATCGTTGATGAAATAACGCCCATCGGCATTGACCAGCACGCTCAAGGAACGCGGCGGCGCACTGGTGTGCTGGTCGCTGGCGGTCGGCAACTGCAATTGCAGCGTGGAGCGTGCGTCGAAGGTCGTGGTCACCACGAAAAAGATGATGAGGACGAGGATGACGTCAATCAATGGCACCAAGTCGATATGCGGCTCGTCCTGGCTTCGGTCGCTGCCGATGCGCATCCGTCAACCCTTCGCCGTGACGGGCTTGGCGCCCGCTGCGGCCGGCGCGACGGCTGCAGGCACGACTCGGCCATCGATGGTGTCCAGCAACAAGGTGGCTTCCTGCTCCATTTCGATGATGTAACCGGCGATGCGCCCCTTGAAGAAGCGATGTGCCATCAATGCCGGCACAGCGATGATCATGCCGGTGGCAGTGCATACCAGCGCCTTGCCGATGCCGCCGGCGAGCTGATTCACATCGCCTACGCCGTGATCGAGGATGCCCAAGAACATCTGGATCATGCCGACCACGGTACCAAGCAGACCCAACAACGGCCCGGCCGATGCAATCGTGCCCAACGCGTTCAGATAGCGCTCCATGCGATGCACCACATGCCGGCCGGTGTCTTCGATACGTTCGCGAATCACATCGCGCGGGCGGCCGCGCACGTCCAGCGCGGCGGCCAGCAAGGCGCCCAGCGGCGAATTGCGGCGCAGCGACTCGATGTGGGTGGGATCCAGATTGCCGCGCGCGGCCCAATTGCGCACCTCTTCCCCCAGGCCCGGCGGCGTCACCTCATTGCGGCGCAAGCTCCACAGACGCTCCAGCACGATCGCCAGGGCGATTACGCCCAGCAACAGCAACGGCACCATCGGCCAACCGCCTGCCTTGACCAGCTCCAACACGATTTGATTCCTCCGGCAACGCGGCCGCCTGTTCGCTGACCGATAGGATAGCAGCCGACCGCCGCCGTTCCGCAGCATCCCATAGCCGCGGCTGCCAGCGCCGTCGCTCGCGCAGTTGCAGGCCTCCGGCACCGAGCCAAACCCGGATCGCTCCCGCCTGGGCGCGGTGTCCAGCACCTCTGCCCCGCCCGACTTCCAGCGTTGCACGACCTCGGCGCGCGGATGGCCGAATCTGTTGCCATGACCGGACGCGACCAGCGCCAGGCGTGCACCGGTCGCGGCGATGAAGGCGGCTTGCGAGCCGTCGGCGCTGCCGTGGTGCGGGACGATCACCAGGTCGGCGCGCAGGTCCGCGGCGTGCCCGCGCAGCAGTCGGCGCTCGACGACTTCGCCGATATCGCCCGGCAACAGTGCGCTCGCAGACGCGGTCTCGACCCGCAGCACGCAGCTGGATTGATTGCGCAGGTAAGGAAAGCCCACGTCGGGATGCAGGAAGCGGAAGCGCACCCCGTCCCACTCCCACTGCTGCCCGGCGCGACAACGCGCGGTGACGTCCAGCGGCGCACCCGGTGGCGCAGCCGTGCGTGCCACTGGAAGTCCCGTGCGCACCGCGGCATAGCCACCGGCATGATCGGCGTCGGCATGGCTGAGCACGATGGCGTCCAGCCGGCGCACGCCAAGCGCGCGCAACGCCGGCAGCACCACGCGCTCGCCAGCATCGAACCCGTCGCGTACCGCCGGACCGGTATCGAACAACAGCGCATGGCGTTGCGTGCGCACCAGCACCGCCAAGCCCTGGCCCACATCCAGCACCTGCACATCCGCCTCGCCTGCGGCGGGCAGTTCACGATCCGGCCAGAGCAGCGGCAACCACAGCAGCGCCGCCAACGATTTACCCGGCGTCGCGCGCGGCAGCAACAGCCAGAACGCACCGAGCAAGGCGGCGATCAGGGCAACCCCGTCGGACTCGGGCACCCACCACAACGCGACCCCGGTCTGCCCGAGCCAGACGAACCCCGGCCAGGTCAGCTCAAAGCACCAGCCGGCAAGCTGCCATGCCCACACGCCGCTACCTGGGCAGATCGCTTCGAGGGCAGTCCCCAACAGGCACAGCGGCACCACCACGAAGGTCCACCACGGAATGGCGACCAAATTGGCGAATGGCCCGACCAGCGACGCCTGCCCGAACAGGCTGACCGTCAACGGCAGCAGGCCAACGGTGGCCACGGTCTGCGCAGACAGGAAGCCGCGCATGATGGCGCGATTGTCGGACGGCAGGCACCAGACCAGCCATGCCACGCCGGCGAAGCTGAGCCAGAAGCCAGCCACCAGCACGCTGAGCGGGTCCCACAGCAACACCGCCAACAAGGCGAGCGAGAGGACATGCGCGGTCGAGGCGCGTCGCCGCAGCACCCTGGCGAGGGCCACCACCCCAATCATCAACACGGTGCGTACCGTGGGCAGCGCCAGGCCAGCCAACAGCGCGTAGGCCGCAGCGCCGAGCAGCGCGGCAATCGATGCCGCATGCAGACGCGGCATGAATGTGCCCAGTCGCGGCTGCCAGCGCCAGATGCCAGCGACCAGCAGCGCGAAGAATGCCCCGACCAGCCCGACATGAAATCCAGAGATGGCGATCAGATGACTGAGCCCGGTCGCGCGCAACGTTGCCCACGCCGTATCGTCCAGCCCGCGGGTATCTCCAAGCGCGAGCGCCCGCAGGTACGGCGCAGAAGGGCCGCCGACACGCCCGGCGATGCGTTGCGACATCCGTTCGCGCCACGCATCCACGCCTTGCGGCGGCGCGATCTGGCGTGCGGTTGCAGGCATGCGCACATAGCCCGTCGCAGCGATGCGCTGCGCCAGTGCCTGGCGCTCGGCATCGAAGCCTCCGGGATTGCGCAAGCCGCGTGGCGCACGCAGCTTGAGCCGAAGCTGCCAACGCGCACCTGCATGTAGCGCCGCGCGCGGGCCGATGCGCTCGGCGCCAAAGTCGTCGTACCAGGCCAGCTGCAGGAGCTTGCCGCGCAGTGCCGCCGGCTGCGCCGGCGCCTGGTCCACGCGCAGCTGAAAACGGGTACGGCGTTGCTCGGCGGTCGGTAGCCCGACAATCTGTCCGCGCACGGTGATATCGCGCGTTTCATCCTGCGGGGGCAGTTGCGACTGCAGGGCATCGGTTACCTGCCACCCCATCGTTCCGAATCCGAAGAGTGTCGCTGCCCCGGCCAGCAATAGCGCACTCCGGCGCGGGCGCAGCCACACCGTCACGCCGCTGCCCAGCAACGCGACACACACGCAGACGACGTAAACCATGCGCGGAAGCAGTATGGGCGACCAGGCGCACGCCGCCACGCCCAGCAATAACGTGGCCGCACTGGCCACCGCCGATCCCATCTGCCGCGGCGCTGCGTGCGCTGACACCTCCATGCTGTCGGTCGCCATCCCTGACCCTATCGATCAACGTCTCCACCTTAGATCGCGACACCTTCCGCGCACAGCGGAGATCTGCCCAAGCCTGGGTAGGAAGAACACGGCCGCGGCGGTCGCTGATTGCAAATACGAAAGAAGGACTGCGACACGCAACCACTTGATGCAGTGCGTGGAACCGTGCACGCGTGACGATGCATGCCGCGCCAGCTCGAGGGATCAACGGCCCAGCACGCCCTGTGGCACAGCGTTCGCCCCGATTTCATGGTGTCGCCGCTAAGGTGAAATACGTTTCTCAGGAGCCTCCCCCATGCGTAAAGGCATTGCATTGATCGTCGGTGTGACCGGCATCTCCGGTTACAACCTTGCCAACGTGCTGCTCGCCGACGGCTGGACCGTGTACGGCCTCGCACGCCGACCACTGCCCCACGACGGTGTCATTCCGGTCGCAGCGGATTTGCTGGACGCCGACAGCACCAACAGCGCGTTACGTGGTCTACCGATTACCCACGTGTTCTTCTGCACCTGGACCCGTCGCGATACCGAGCGCGAGAACGTCCAGGCCAATGGCGCGATGATGCGGCACCTGTGCGATGCGCTCAGCGATGCGCCGTTGCAGCACATGGCGCTGGTCACCGGCACCAAGCACTACCTGGGCGCGTTCGAAAATTACGGAAGCGGCAAGGCCGAAACGCCGTTTCGCGAAAGCGAGCCGCGCCAGCCGGGCGAAAACTTCTACTACACGCTGGAAGACCTGCTGTTTGCGCATGCGCAGCAGCATGGCTTCGGCTGGAGCGTACATCGCTCGCACACCATGATCGGCATGGCCAACGGCAGCAACGCCATGAACATGGGCGTGACGCTGGCGGTGTATGCATCGCTGTGCAAGCACACCGGGCAGCCGTTCGTGTTCCCCGGCTCGCAAGCGCAGTGGAACAGCCTCACCGACCTCACCGATGCCGGGCTGCTGGGCCGCCAACTGGCCTGGGCCGGGCTTAGCCCCGCGGCGCGCAATCAGGCCTTCAACACCGTCAATGGCGATGTGTTCCGCTGGCGCTGGATGTGGGGCGAGATTGCGAAGTTCTTCGAACTCGACGCTGCGCCCTGCCCCGCTGTGCCGGAACCGATGGAGCCACGCATGAGTCAAACCGCACCTGCCCTGTGGGCTGAGGTGGCCGCGCAACACGCGTTGGTAGAGTCCGACGTCAATCGGCTTGCATCGTGGTGGCATACCGATGCCGACCTGGGCCGCGAGATCGAGTGCGTCAACGACATGACCAAGAGCCGCGAACTGGGCTTCCTCGACTTCTACGACAGCCGCGCCTCGTTCTTTGAACTGTTTACCCGCCTGCGGGCGCTGCGCATCATTCCTTGACCGATGCCGTGGCATCGCCGCAGGCTGCATTGGCCTGCGGCGAGCAGCGGCATGTGCCCTGGCAATCGCGCAGCATGCAATCGTATGCTGCCACTGCACTGCAAAAGCGCCACCAATTCGGCTAACGGTCACGGCACCGGCGCCCGCCGAAGTTTCCACGCTCATCGGCAATGCGATCGGTCTGCCAGCCGACCGCTTCGCCATGCGCTTACACCGCAGACGGCGCTAATTCGCGCAGCTTGCCCTGGTGTAGCTCCAGTACGCGGTCCAGGCGCCGTGCCAGGCCGCGGTCGTGCGTCACCAACACCAGGCTGGTGCGCTGGGCGCGGTTGAGCTCCAGCATCAGCTCGAACACGGTGCCCGCGGTCTTGTCGTCGAGATTGCCGGTGGGCTCGTCGCCCAATACGCAGCCTGGCCTGTTGACCAATGCACGCGCCACCGCACAGCGCTGGCGCTCGCCGCCGGAGAGCTCGCTGGGCTTGTGTTCGACGCGATGCCCAAGCCCGACCGATTCCAGCAGTTGCAGCGCCTGACTTTTGGCAACGGCAACATCCTTGCCGGACAACAGCACCGGCATCATCACGTTCTCCAACGCGGTGAATTCCGGCAGCAGGTGATGGAACTGGTAGACGAAGCCAAGCGCCTGGTTACGCAGCTTGCCACGCTGCGCGTCGGACAGCGCCGACATGCGCTCGCCGGCCACATACACTTCGCCGGAAGTGGGAATATCCAGACCGCCGAGCAGATGCAGCAAGGTGCTCTTGCCGGCGCCGGAGGCGCCCACGATCGCCACGGTTTCGCCGGTGGCCACCGACAGGTCCAGGCCATCGAATACCGGCGTGCGCATCTTGCCTTCGGCGTAGGTCTTGGCCAGCGCTTCGGCGCGGATCACCGCAGTTGCCTGTTCTGGTGTTTGCACGGACGTTTCCCGGATCTCATTCATAACGCAGCGCCTCCGCCGGCTGGGTGCGCGAGGCGCGCCACGCCGGGTACAAGGTCGCCAGGAAACTCATCACCAATGCCACCACGGTGATCACCACCACGTCCTGGGTCTGCATATCGGTCGGCAGGCCGGTGATGTAGTACACGTCCTCGGGTAGCAACTTGACGCTGAAAATCGTCTCGATCACACCGAGGATGCGTTCAAGGTTGAGCGTCAGCACGATGCCGCCGATCACGCCCATGAAGGTACCCATGAAGCCGATCAACGAGCCCTGCACCATGAATACCTGCATCACCCCGCCCGGCGACAGCCCGAGCGTGCGCAAGATGGCGATATCGGCCTGCTTGTCGGTCACCAGCATCACCTGCGAGGACACCAGGTTGAACGCCCCCATCGCCACGATCAGCGACAGCAGGATGCCCATCACGGTCTTTTCCATCTTCAACGAGTGATACAGGTTGGCGTTTTCCTGGGTCCAGTCGCTGACCCGATACGGGCCGTGCAACTTCACCGCCAGATCGCGCGCCACCGGCCAGGCCTGATCCATGTCATGCAGGCGCAGACGCACGCCGGTGACGCCATCCATGCGCAGCACGCGCGCCAGGTCCTGCATGTTCACCACGGCGAGGCCGCGGTCGATCTCGTTGTATCCGGCCTCGAAAATACCGCTCACGGTGAAACGCTTGAGCCGCGGCATCGCGCCCAGCGGCGTCGCCTGGGTGTCGCTGAGCAACACGACGATGCTGTCGCCGACATCCACGCCAAGCCACAACGCCAGCTCCTTGCCGATGACGATGTTGTACGACCCAGGCGTCAGGCTGTCGACCGAGCCCTGTTGCATCTTCTTGGCCAGCACCGACACCTTGCCTTCTTCGGCAGGAATCACGCCGCGCACGATGGCCGGCTGCTTGCGCGGCCCCTGCAATAAGGATTCGGTTTCGATGTAAGGCGCGGCACCGGCCACGCGCGGATCGGACATGGCGACCTCGACCGCATGCTGCCAATCGCGCATCGGCGCACCCTCTGCACTGACCGTGGCGTGGGCAGCCATCTGCAACAGGCGGTCGCGGATTTCCTTCTGGAAACCGCTCATCACTGCAAGCGTGGTGATCAGCACGGTCACGCCCAGGGCGATTCCCAGGATCGACGCCATCGAAATAAACGAGATGAAGCCATTGCGCCGCTTGGCACGCAGATAGCGCAGGCCGATGGCAACCGGAATAGGTTTGAACATGCGGTTCAACCGGGAAAGGGACGCTATGGTGCCACTAGCGGCCGCCCGGACGAAATGGCGTGGGCCTGAGCGGCCAGACGCAGTTCACGTCGTTGCGGCGCCGGCAAGGTGTCCGGCCAGAAATGCAGGCGCTCGCGCCGGCCATCCGTTCGCCTCCACGACACCACCGCAAGCGGCCCGCGCCAGCGTACCTGCAGCCCTTCCACCTGCACATCGTCAATGCTGGCGGGTGTTTGCGTCCATGGCACCAGCACTCGCCTCACTGGCGAACGCAACAGCTGGTGCAATGCTCGCCCGCCTGCAAGCAGCGCGTACGCCGACAGCAACGCGGCCAGCCACAGTGGTGCGCCGCTGCGCCACACCGCCCACACGGCGAGCGCCACCAACACGCTCAACGCGCAAATCAGCCAGCGCGAGGGGCGCCACTCAAGCCGGCAAGGCGCGAATATCGGCGATGAGTGCGGCGTTGTCGGCATCGGGGCAAGCCTCGTATCCCATGAACCAGCGCCACAACTTATCGTCTTCGCAATCCAGTAGCTGTAGGAAAACAGCGCGCTCGGCGTCGGGAGCCTGCCCCCAGCGTTGATCGAGGTAGCGCCCGAACAATTGATCGAGTTCGCGCATGCCGCGCCGGCAACGCCAACGCAATTTTTTCAGCAGGGTTTGTTCGTCCATCTCAGTCTCCACCGCACCGCATGGCGGGCCAAAAACGACAGCGGCACCTGACCCAAGGGCCGGTGCCGCTGCGAACCACTTCCCCGTGGTGGGGAATCATTGCCGTGCGATCAGGCGCGACGCGCCATCATCAACTTCTTGATTTCGGCGATCGCCAACGCCGGGTTCAAGCCCTTCGGGCAGGTCCGTGCGCAGTTCATGATGGTGTGGCAGCGATACAGCTTGAACGGGTCTTCCAGATCGTCCAGACGCGTACCGGTGTCTTCGTCGCGCGAATCGATGATCCAGCGATAAGCCTGCAACAGGATCGCCGGACCCAGATACCGCTCGCCATTCCACCAGTAGCTTGGGCAACTGGTCGAGCAGCACGCGCACAGGATGCATTCGTACAATCCATCGAGCTTGCGGCGGTCTTCCGGCGACTGCAGGCGCTCGCGGTCCGGCGGCGGCGGCGTCTGGGTGCGGATCCACGGCTTGATCGAGGCGTACTGCGCGTAGAAATGCGTCAGATCCGGCACCAGGTCCTTGATCACGCTCATGTGCGGCAGCGGGTAGATCGGCACCTCGGACTTGCCGCACGCGGCAATCGCCTTGGTGCAGGCCAGCGTGTTGGTACCGTCGATGTTCATCGCGCACGAGCCGCAAATGCCCTCGCGGCAGGAGCGACGGAACGCCAGCGTCGGGTCGATCTCATTCTTGATCTTGATCAGCGCGTCCAGAACCATCGGGCCGCATTTATCCAGATCGATCTCGTAGCTGTCGGTGCGCGGGTTAGCGTCGACGTCCGGATCCCAGCGGTAGACCTTGAAGGTGCGCGTGTTCTTGGCGCCCTTTGCAGGGTAATGCTTGCCCTTGCCGATCTTTGAATTCTTGGGGAGGGTGAACTCTGCCATAGCTGCTCTCGTTGGCTCAGGCGATGCGCGGTGCAGACGAAAACCGCACCGTGCGCATGAAGGTAAAGATGACGGATGCCACTGCCGAAGCAGTCGCGCAGCGGCCGGCCATGTGCCGGCGCTGCTCCAGCGTCATGCGACGACCAAACTGCTGCACCGACTCGCTGCCACGCACAGAGGCGATGGCGGGCGATGCCAAGGCAACGGTGGGTCGCTGCATGCGCATCGATCAGTAAACGCGCGGCTTCGGCGGGACCACGTCCACGTCCTTGCTCAGCGTGTACATGTGCACAGGGCGGTAATCGAACTCGCACTTGCCCTTGTCGTCGACGGTCACCAGCGTGTGCTTCTGCCAGTTGACGTCGTCGCGGTCCGGGAAGTCCTCGTGCGAATGCGCGCCACGGCTTTCCTTGCGCTGTTCGGCCGAATTGATCGTTGCTACCGCGTTGAGCAGCAGGTTGTTCAATTCGTAGGTCTCGAGCAGGTCCGAATTCCACACCAGCGAGCGGTCCGACACCTTGACGTCCTCGAAGGTGGCGAAGATCTCGGCCATCTTGTCCACGCCTTCTTTCAGCGTCTTGCTGGTGCGGAACACGGCGGCGTCCGACTGCATGGTGCGCTGCATGTTGTCGCGGATCACGGCGGTCGGCGTGGAGCCGTTGGCATGACGCAGCTTGTCCAGCAGGCCCAAGGCCTTGTCGCAGGCATCGGACGGCAGGGTCTTGTGCGGCTGATTGGGCTTGACCGTCTCGGCGCAGCGGTTGGCGACCGCGCGACCGAACACCACCAAGTCCAGCAGCGAATTCGAACCCAGGCGGTTTGCACCATGGACCGAGACGCACGCTGCCTCGCCGATGGCATACAGGCCCGGCACCACGGCATCCGCATCGTCGCCCTGCTTGCGCACGACCTCGCCGTAGAAGTTGGTCGGAATGCCGCCCATGTTGTAGTGCACGGTCGGCAGCACCGGGATCGGCTGCTTGGTCACGTCCACGCCGGCAAAGATGTGTGCGCTTTCGGCAATACCGGGCAGCTTTTCGTTGATCACTTCCGGACCAAGGTGGGTCAGGTCGAGCAGGATGTGATCCTTGTGCTCGCCCACGCCACGGCCTTCGCGAATTTCCACCGTCATCGAACGCGACACCACGTCGCGCGACGCCAGATCCTTGTAATGCGGTGCGTAGCGCTCCATGAAGCGCTCGCCATTGCTGTTGCGCAGGATGCCGCCTTCGCCGCGCACGCCTTCGGTGATCAGGCAGCCCGCACCGTAGATGCCGGTGGGGTGGAACTGCACGAATTCCATGTCCTGCACAGGCAGGCCGGCCCGCATCACCAGGCCGCCGCCGTCACCGGTGCAAGTGTGGGCGGAGGTGGCGCTGAAGTAGGCACGGCCGTAACCGCCGGTCGCCAGCACCACGCCGTGGGCACGGAACAGATGCAGCGAACCTTCGGCCATGTCCAGTGCGAGCACGCCACGGCAAACGCCTTCTTCGTCGAAGATCAGATCGAGCGCGAAGTACTCGATCATGAAGCGTGCGTTGTGCGCCAACGACTGCTGATACAACGTATGCAGCATGGCGTGGCCGGTCCGGTCGGCCGCGGCGCAGGTACGCTGCGCAGACGGGCCTTCGCCGTACTTGGTGGTCATGCCGCCGAACGGGCGCTGGTAGATCTTGCCATCTTCGGTCCGCGAGAACGGCACACCGTAGTGTTCGAGTTCGATGATGGCCGGAATGGCTTCGCGACACATGTACTCGATCGCGTCTTGGTCGCCCAGCCAATCGGAGCCCTTGATGGTGTCGTAAAAGTGATAACGCCAGTCGTCTTCGCCCATGTTGCCCAGCGCTGCAGAAATACCGCCTTGCGCTGCCACGGTGTGCGAACGGGTCGGAAAGACCTTGGTCAGGCAGACCGTCTGCAGCCCCTTCTGGGCCAGGCCGAACGTGGCGCGCAGGCCGGCGCCACCGGCGCCCACCACGACCATGTCGTACTTGTGTTCTGTGATCTTGTAAGCGGACATCGAATTATGGGTTCCTGTTTGGTCGCTGACGACTCAGCTCATGCCCAGCGCGATACGCGCCACGGCAAACACGCTGACGATGGCGCCCAGCACGGCAACAAAACGCACGAGGGTCTGCGCAATCAGTGCGAGCAGCGAGTCGTGCACGTAGTCTTCCAGTACCACCTGCATGCCCAGCTGCGCATGCCAGAACGAGGCAATGAGGAAGGCGACCAGCAGAATCGCATTCCACGGCTTGGCCACTGCGGCGGTGGCGGCAGCGTGATCGGCACCGATCAGGCTCAGCACGAAGATCAGGAACCAGATCGACAGCGGCACCAGTGCGGCCGCGGTCAAGCGCTGGATCACGAAATGTTCGGTACCGGTCTTGGCGGCACCCAGGCCGCGCACATTCTTCAGCGGGGTACGGTAGCGACTCATACGGCACCTCCAGACAGCAATACGTAAGCCCAGATGGCAGCGGTCAGCACAAGACTCAGAACCACCGACAGCCAGCCCATGCTGATGAACGAGCGAACGGCATAGCCTTGCCCGAAGTCCTGCAGCAAGTGGCGCAGGCCACCAAACAGGTGGAAGGCGAACGACCAGGTCCAGCCAAACAGGAAGACCTGGCCATACCAGGTTGCAGCCTGGTCACGGAAACAATTCCAATGGTCGGGACCAAGCATCAATGCGAGCAAGGCAGCGGCAATTCCCAGTGCTCCGACGGACAGTACGATGCCGGTGGCTCGATTGAGAATCGAGGTCACCATCTGTATCTGCCAGCGGTATACCTGGAGATGCGGGGAGAGAGGACGTTCGCGGATCGCCATTCGCTGGGCTCGTTTTCTCGGCTGGGCGGCACTAGGCCGCTGTGGCTAAAGGCTGCTCAAAAATCGATGCAGCGTCCATTTTTTTCCCAGTCGCCGTAGCGCGTTGGCTCGGGGCCGTCGCGCCCACCAATCTCCTTCGGCAGTGGCTTTTTCTCGGGAATATGCTCCTGAGAAGAAGGCTGCGTCTCGGAATCCTGCGCTGGGGTGGGGGTTGGATGGCCTATCATAGTGCTCTCACAACTTGGCGATTTTAGTCCTCCCCTTCCGTGGCTGACAACTTGAATCTTATTCCGCAGGGTTTTGGCTCCCTGCACGACATGCAATACGTCCGATTGGCCGGTACGGATGCAGTGGCGTTTGCGCATGCCCAATTTGCCAACGACGTACAGGCGCTGGCGGTTGGGCAGTGGCAGTGGAACGCGTGGCTGACGGCGAAGGGGCGCGTGATTGCCATCTTCGCACTCCTGCGTGAGGACGACGCACACTTGCTGATGCTGCTGCCGGACGGCAACGCGGCCGAGATCGCCGCGCAACTCGGCCGTTTCGTGTTCCGTCGCAAGCTGAAAATCAGTACTGCCGCGCTGTTTGCCTACGGCGGCTTCGTCGCGCCGGAGCACGCACATGCCGCGCAAGCCGATATCGGAACGCAGCGTATCGAGCTGGATCTGGGGAGCGCCGCGCTGCCGCGCACGCTATTGCTCTACAGCCCGGATGCATTGGCGACGCCTATCGAACTACCGAGCGTAGAGGCGCAGTGGCGGAGGACCGATCTGCAACTGGGACTCGCCCGCCTGGTCGAAGGCCAGCGCGAACAGTGGACGCCGCAGCAGTTGGCACTGGACCGCCTGCAGGCATACAGCGTCAAGAAAGGCTGCTACCCGGGCCAGGAAATCGTGGCGCGGACGCACTTTCTGGGCAAGGCCAAGCGCGCTTTGCAGCTGCTGGAAACGGATGTGGCCGTGGATGCAGGCGCTGCCGTCGCATTGGACGGTAGCGCGATCGGCACAGTGGTGAGCGTGGCCGGCAACCTTGCGCTGGCGGTATTGCCGTTGGAGCTGACGCTGGACGCAGGCACCGTGTTGCAGGCTGGCACCCAGAGCGCCCGGCTATGTGCACTCACGACTGGACTTGCGCGTTAGCGGCAAAACCTAGCGGGCCGTGCCAGGCGGGACGTCGCGCAGCAACCGCAATGGGCGAGCGTTACACGCCCAATCCGCGCGCTGGCCCTGTTCGTCTGGCGGCTAGGTCGCTGTTTGACCGGTTGGTCTAAGCCGCCTCCAGCCGCTGGCCGGTGGCTGGATCGAAAAAGTGCAGGGCCTCGCTACGCAATGCCAGGCGCAACGGCTGGCCCACCGCCGGCAAGCTCTGCGGCGGGACACGGATCACCAGCGGCTGACCGCCATGGTCGAGATTGAGGAAGATTTCGTTGCCGACCGGCTCGATCACATCGACGCGCGCATCGAAGCCCAGTACCGCATCGTCGGAAGGCTGCAAATGCTCGGGACGCACGCCGACGATCACGTCCTGGCCGAACCAAGCCGCATCGACCCGCGCCGCGCCCAGCGGCACGCGCCAACCGTCGGCCATGACCAGGTGCAGGCCGTCCTGCGCGTCCAGACGCCCCTGCAGCACGTTCATCGCCGGGCTGCCGAGGAAACCGGCCACGAACAGATTGGCCGGACGGTCGTATAGCGCCATCGGGCTGTCGATCTGCTGGATCACGCCATCCTTGAGCACCACGATGCGCTGGCCAAGCGTCATCGCTTCCACCTGATCGTGGGTGACGTAGATCATGGTGGTGCCCAGCTTGCGGTGCAGCTGCGCGATCTCGGTGCGCACGCTGTGGCGCAACTTGGCGTCCAGGTTGGACAGCGGCTCGTCGAGCAGGAACACCGAGGATTCGCGCACCATCGCCCGGCCCAGCGCCACGCGCTGACGCTGACCGCCGGACATCGCCTTGGGCAGCTTGTCCAGCATCGGGGTCAGGCCCAACAACTCTGCGGCGTTGTTGACGCGTTCGGCGATGACCTGCTTCGGATGCCCGCGCAGCTTGAGCCCGAACGCCAGGTTTTCGGCCACGGTCATGTGCGGGTACAGCGCGTAGCTCTGGAACACCATGGCGATGTCGCGATCCTTCGGCGCCACGTCGTTGACCACGCGCTCGCCGATCTTCAGCGTGCCGGCACTGATGTCTTCGAGCCCGGCGATCATGCGCAACAGGGTCGATTTGCCGCAGCCGGATGGCCCCACCAGCACCATCAGCTCGCCGTCGGCGACTTCGAAGCTCGCGCCCTGCACCGCCACCTGGCCATTGTCGTAGACCTTGCGGACACCTTCCAACTGCACTTTCGCCATCGTTTGGCCTCAACGTAAAGTTGTGCGCCCTGCCCTCGGCCCTCCCGATGGCGGTGACGCCGCATGCGCTTGCCAGGAATTACCTGCAAACGAATGCATTGGTTTATTCTGACATGTAATCGTTTTCACATGGCAACATCGAACTCCGGAGGACTATGCCGCCAGGCAGCGAGGACGTCATTGCCTGCAGTGCGGCACGCCGTACGAAGCATGGCATGCCGTCACGCAGGTGCAGCTATGCCGCCATGGCGCTAACCGCTGGTCACCAGTTGCTGCAACAATCCGGGATTGGGTGTCAGCGTCCATCCCCCCGCTGCGCGCACGCAAGTGTCGCTCAGGAACAGACGTACCGACCGCCGGCCGACCGGCGCCTTTCCGACAAGCTGCTGATAACGATGTCTCCAGAATCTGAAACGCGGTCCATGCACAACACCCTGATCCTGTTTGGCGCCACCGGCGATCTTGCCCAGCGCTATCTGTTTCCCTCCCTGCTGCGTCTGTTCATCGACGGCCTGCTGCCGGAGGACTTCCGCATCCGTGCATTGGCGCTGTCGCCGCACGACACCGATGCATTTCGCCAAGTGCTGCAGCCGCGTTTGACCGAAGCATTGCCGATCGCGACCGCCGAACAGATCGACACGTTGCTGCAGCGGGTCGACTATCGCTCGGTGGATCTACGCGATGCCGATTCGGTGGCCAACGCGGTCCGCGAACTGGCCAGCCGCCGGTGCGTGAGCTATCTGGCGATCCCGCCGGGCCTGTACATCAGCACCTGCCAGGGCCTGGCGCTGGGTGGCGCGCTGGCGGCACCGCATCGCTTGATGCTGGAAAAACCGATCGGCCACGACTCGGATAGCGCCCGCGACATCCTGCAGTCGATCGGTGCGCTGATCGACGAAGACCGCGTGTTCCGCCTGGACCATTATCTGGGCAAGGCGGCGGTGCAGAACCTGATCGCGCTGCGCTTCGGCAACACGCTGCTGGAAGCGGTCTGGAACCGGACCTACATCGAGTCGGTGCAGATCCTGGTCGCCGAAAGCGAAGGCGTCGACGGGCGCGATGCCTACTACGCCCGCTCCGGCGCACTGCGCGACATGGTGCAGAGCCATATCCTGCAGCTGTTGTGCCTGGTGGCAATGGAGCCGCCGGCCTCGCTGGAGGCCGACCGCATCCGCGATGAGAAGGTCAAGGTGCTGCGCGCCCTGCGCCCGATGACCGCCGAGCATGCCGCGCATGACTGCGTGCGCGGCCGCTACACCGCCGGCAGCATCAACGGCCAGCCGGCGCAGGCCTATCACCCGCCCGAAGGCAGCGATGTGGAAACCTTCGTCGCGGTGACCGCGCATATCGACAACTGGCGCTGGGCCGGGGTGCCGTTCCACCTGTGCACCGGCAAGCGCCTGGCCGAGCGCTCCACCCGCATCGTGGTGACGCTCAAGCCGGTGACGCACTGGCTGTTCGAACGCCCCGACCGTCAGAACGCGGTACCCAACCGTCTGACCTTCCAGTTGCAGCCGCAGGAAAACATCGAACTCGGCCTGATGAGCAGCCTGGCTGGCCCGGAATGGGGCGCGATCGAACTGCAGCCGCTGGAACTGGAACTGTCGGTGCCGACCGGCCTGCACCGTCGCATCGCCTACGAACGCCTGTTTGTGGACGCCTTCAACGGCAACCCGGCGCTGTTCGTGCGCGACGACGAGGTCAAGGCGGCGTGGTCGTGGATCGACAGCGTCAGCGACGCCTGGAAAGACGCCGCGCTGCCGCTGCAGCCCTACCCGGCCGGCAGCTGGGGTCCCGAATCCGCCGCCCACTTCCTGCCTCCGGCCACCGACGCACAGGGAAACAACGCATGACCGCTCCTTCCAAGCCGGTGCTGGTTGCCGATATCGGCGGAACCAATGCGCGCTTCGCGCTGGCCGATGTCGACGCTTCGGTGCCGTTGCTGGATGACACCTCGCGCGAATTCGCCGTGGTGGACTTCGGTTCGCTGGGCGAAGCGGCGCGCTATTACCTCGACCAGATCGGCGTGACGGCCACCCAGGGCGTGTTCGCCGTGGCAGGCCGCGTGGATGGCGACGAGGCGCGCATCACCAACCATCCCTGGGTGATCTCGCGCACGCGCACCGCCACCATGCTGGGTTTCAGTACCTTGCATTTGATTAACGACTTCGCCGCGCAGGCAATGGCCATCAGCCTGCTGCGTCCACAGGACGTGGTGCAGGTGGGCGGCGCCAGCTGGCGGCCGGCACCGATCGATCAGCCGCGCAACTACGGCGTGATCGGCCCGGGCACCGGCCTGGGTGTGGGTGGCCTGATCATCCGCAATGGGCGCTGCTTTCCGCTGGAAACCGAAGGCGGCCATGTCAGCTTTCCGCCCGGCACGCCGGAAGAAATCCGGATCCTGGAAATCCTGTCCGAGCAGTTCGGCCGGGTGTCCAACGAGCGCCTGATCTGCGGCCCTGGCCTGGTCAACATCCATCGTGCGCTCAGCGAGATCGCCGGCGTCGATCCCGGCCCGCTGCAACCCAAGGACATCACCGCACGCGCGGCCGCTGGCGACCCGCGTTCGTCGCGCACCATCGATCTGTTCTGCGCCATCTTCGGTGCGATCGCCGGCGACATGGTGTTGATGCAGGGCGCCTGGGACGGCGTGTTCCTCACCGGCGGGCTGGTGCCCAAGGTGCTGGATTCGCTGCAGCATTCCGGCTTTCGCCAGCGCTTCGAACACAAGGGCCGCTTCTCCGCGATCATGTCGAAGGTGCCATCGCTGGCGGTCATGCACCCGCATGCCGGCCTGCTGGGCGCCGCCGCGTACGCAGTGGATGCACAACGTCAGCACCCCGGGGAGCAGCGATGAACCTGCAGGACAACCCGCGCATCGCGCTGGTGCGCTACGACGACCCGGCCGAGTGGACCGAGGCGGTGGCCAGCGAGATGGCCGACCTGCTGGAACAGGAAATCTCCCGGCGCGGCCAGGCACGCATGCTGTTGTCCGGCGGTACCACGCCTGCGCCGGTGTACGAGTCCCTCGCCCATCGGCCGCTGGACTGGTCGCGGGTGGAGGTGGGCCTGGTGGATGAGCGCTGGCTCTCGCCGCAGGATCAGGACAGCAATGCCTGGCTGGTGAATCACAGCTTCCTGACCCACGCACCGGCGGCGACCTTCATCCCGCTGGTTCGCCCGGGCAAGCAACTGCCCGAATGCGTGCATACCGCCAACCTGCAGGCCACCCATGCCGAACCGGCCTGCCTGGCGGTGCTGGGCATGGGCGGCGACGGGCATACCGCTTCGTTGTTCCCGGGGGCCACCGACCTGCCCAAGGCGCTCGCCAGCCCGCAGCCGTACGCGTCGCTGGATGCCACCGGCTGCCCGGGCTCGAACCAATGGCCGTTGCGCATCACCCTGACGCCCGCCGGGCTTGCCAGCATTCCGACGCGCCTGCTGCTGTTGCGTGGCAAGCAGAAGCTGGACGTGCTGCAGGCTGCGCTGGCAGGCGACGATGTCAACGAATATCCCATCCGCGTGGCGCTGCAGCAGCCTGGTCCACGGTTGCGGGTGCACTGGTGTGCTTGAGTGCGAGTGGTTTGTTGCGAGTCCCTCGAAACAGCCGATGTGATGCGAGTCCCTCGCAAAAACCCGCACATCCATGTGCGGGGAATTAAAAGAGCATTTCCTTCCCTCCCCCGTTTCTCATAGCCGGTAGCCAATGAGCCTGCATCCGAATATCCAAGCCGTCACCGACCGTATCCGCAAGCGCAGCGCTCCCTCGCGCGCGGCGTATCTGGCCGGTCTCGATGCCGCCCTGCGTGAGGGTCCGTTCCGTAGCCGGTTGAGCTGCGGCAATCTCGCGCACGGCTTCGCTGCGTCCGAACCGGGCGACAAATCGCGCCTGCGCGGTGCGGCCACGCCGAACCTGGGCATCATCACTGCCTATAACGACATGTTGTCGGCACATCAGCCGTTCGAGCACTACCCGCAGCTGATCCGCGAGACGGCCCGCGCGCTCGGTGCCACCGCACAAGTGGCCGGTGGCGTGCCGGCGATGTGCGACGGCGTGACCCAGGGCCGCGCGGGCATGGAGCTGTCGCTGTTTTCGCGCGACAACATCGCCCAGGCGACAGCCATCGGCCTGAGCCACGACATGTTCGACAGCGTGGTGTACCTGGGCGTGTGCGACAAGATCGTGCCGGGCCTGCTGATCGGTGCGCTGGCGTTCGGCCATTTGCCGGCGATCTTCATGCCGGCCGGCCCGATGACGCCGGGCATTCCGAACAAGCAGAAGGCCGAAGTGCGCGAACGCTATGCCGCTGGCGAAGCCACGCGCGCCGAGCTGCTGGAAGCCGAAGCCTCGTCCTACCACTCGCCCGGGACCTGCACCTTCTACGGCACGGCCAACTCCAACCAGGTATTGCTCGAAGCAATGGGCGTGCAGCTGCCCGGCGCCTCGTTCGTCAATCCGGAGCTGCCGTTGCGTGATGCGTTGACCCGCGAAGGCACCGCACGCGCGTTGGCGATCTCCGCGCTTGGTCAGGACTTCCGCCCATTCGGTCGCCTGATCGACGAGCGCGCCATCGTCAACGCCGTGGTCGCGCTGATGGCGACCGGTGGCTCGACCAACCACACCATCCACTGGATCGCGGTGGCGCGTGCAGCCGGCATCGTGCTGACCTGGGACGACATGGACCTGATCTCGCAGACGGTACCGCTGTTGACGCGCATCTACCCGAACGGCGAAGCCGACGTGAATCGCTTCCAGGCCACGGGTGGCACGGCGTTCGTGTTCCGCGAGCTGATGGACGCCGGCTACATGCACGACGATCTGCCCACCGTGGTGGAAGGCGGCATGCGTGCCTACGTCAATGAGCCGCGCCTGCAGGACGGCAAGGTGAGCTACGTGCCGGGCACTGCCACCACCGCCGACGACAGCGTGGCGCGTCCGGTCGGCGATGCCTTCGAATCGCAAGGCGGGCTGCGCCTGCTGCGCGGCAACCTCGGCCGCTCGTTGATCAAGCTGTCGGCCGTCAAGCCGCAGCACCGCAGCATCCAGGCACCGGCCGTGGTGATCGATACCCCGCAGGTGCTCAACAAGCTGCACGCCGCCGGCGTGCTGCCGCACGATTTCGTGGTGGTGTTGCGCTATCAGGGCCCGCGCGCAAACGGCATGCCGGAGCTGCATTCGATGGCGCCGCTGCTGGGCCTGCTGCAGAACCAGGGCCGACGGGTGGCATTGGTCACCGACGGTCGCCTGTCCGGTGCCTCGGGCAAGTTCCCGGCCGCAATCCACCTGACGCCCGAAGCGGCGCGCGGTGGCCCGATCGGCCGCGTACGCGAAGGCGACATCGTGCGCCTGGACGGTGAAGCCGGCACGCTGGAAGTGCTGGTCTCGGCCGAAGAATGGGCATCGCGCGAGGTTGCACCCAATACGTCCGTTGCCGGCAACGACCTGGGACGCAATCTGTTCGCCATCAACCGCCAGGTTGTCGGCCCCGCCGACCAGGGCGCGATTTCGATTTCCTGCGGCCCGACCCATCCGGACGGCGCGCTATGGAGCTACGACGCCGAGTACGAACTCGGTGCCGATGCCGCTGCCGCGGCAGCACCGCACGAGTCCAAGGACGCCTGATCCCTTTCCCTCTCTGCGACCGCTCCGGCGGTCGCCGTCACCCGGAGTTGCAATGACGATCGCCCAGACCCAGAACACCGCCGAACAGTTGCTACGCGATGCCGGCATCTTGCCGGTGGTCACCGTGGACACGCTGGACCAGGCGCGCCGCGTCGCCGATGCGCTGCTCGAAGGCGGCCTGCCTGCGATCGAGCTGACCCTGCGCACGCCGGTGGCGATCGACGCGCTGGCGATGCTCAAGCGCGAACTGCCCAACATCGTGATCGGCGCCGGCACGGTGCTCAGCGAGCTGCAACTGCGCCAGTCGGTGGATGCCGGTGCAGACTTCCTGGTGACCCCGGGCACGCCGGCACCGCTGGCGCGCCTGCTGGCGGATGCGCCGATTCCCGCCGTACCTGGCGCAGCCACGCCGACCGAACTGTTGACCCTGATGGGCCTGGGCTTCCGCGTCTGCAAGCTGTTCCCGGCCACCGCCGTGGGCGGCCTGCAGATGCTCAAGGGCCTGGCCGGTCCGTTGTCCGAGCTCAAGCTCTGCCCCACCGGCGGCATCAGCGAGGCCAACGCGGCCGAGTTCCTGGCGCAGCCGAACGTACTGTGCATCGGCGGTTCGTGGATGGTGCCCAAGGACTGGCTGGCGCAAGGCCAGTGGGACAAGGTCAAGGAAAGTTCGGCCAAGGCGGCCGCGATCGTGCGGCAGGTGCGGGCGGGCTGATTGGCTGGCCGGCGTATCCAGCGGCTTAGAAGCCAGGTTGCCGGGAAAGCTGGAGAGCCGAGGGAAAGTTGATCCGCTGGCGCTTTGGTTTTGAATGAGGAACGCCGGGTTTGCTGGCGCTTTGCTTTTGGTCGAGGAAAGATTGCTGGCGGACGCCTTTGTTTCATGCGTTGGCGGAACGGTGAGCAGCGATGGCCGCAGGGCATGCTCGACCTAGATGTTGATCGTTGCCTCGGCTGTTGAGGCAGGCGCCTCTTCGCGTCCCTCTTGAAGGCGGCGGATTAGGAGCGGCGGAAGAAACCGCGCGCTTCTAAATAGTTGGCGTCGGGGCGGTTTGTCTGAAGCTGCGAAGTCAAAGGTCCAGAAGACGTGCAGCGAACTTGGCGGATGATTGGCACGTACCAAAGTCGAACACTGAATCAGCTGCCTTTTTTTCTCACTCAACGCGATAACGACTCGCAGAGGCGGCAGCGTGGCCGGGGATTGGCGGAGAGCGGCACAGGGATGTGCCGCGACGGCGCGTCAGACAGGATGTCTGCCGCGCCGAAGAGCCGATGCCCGGCCGCGCTGCCGCCTGCTGCCGAAGTCAGTGTCTGACAGCCGCATGCTTGGCACGAACCGGGAAACCGCACCCTCACCCCAACCCCCGCTCCGCGCCCCGGCCCGCGCTAACGGCGCGGGCGCTCCAAGGCACGCGCGCCGGTGGCGCGCAAGCTGTGCCTTCTCGCCCCAAGGGGAGAGGGGCTTCAGGCGCCTCACATCGTTCAAGACTTCAGCACGGTTGATTTCAAGACTCTAACGCGGCGTTCGCTGGCGTTGTCTTCGGCACGCCGCGCGCACGGCGTACCAGTGCCGCTGCGCCGCTACTCATGTCGTCGAGGATTGCGTAGATAGTCGGCAGGAACAGCAGGCTCACCACCGTCGAAAACGCCAGGCCGCCGGCGATGGCGCGCGCCATCGGGAAGTACGGCGGGCCATCGCTGAACATCGTGGTGCTGGTCAGCGAAATCGGCACCATCGCCAGGATCGCAGTGCCCATCGTCATCATGATGGGACGCAAACGCTCGCGGGAACCTTCGACCAGGGCCTGTGTCCGCCCCATCCCGCGACGGCGCAGGTTGTTGATGTGCTCGATCATCACGATGCCGTTGTTCACCACTACACCCATCAGCACCAGGATGCCGATGAAGGACATGATGCCGAACGAGGTACCGGTGATCCAGAACAGCCAGAACACCCCGAAAATCGAGAACAGCACCCCGCTCATGATCGCTGCCGGGAACAGCAGCGACTCGAACACCGCGGCCATCACCACGTAGATCATCACCAACGCAATCACCAGGTTGAACACCATCTGGTTCATTGCCTCGCCGTCGTTCTGGTAATCGCCGCCATCGAAGGTGTAGCTGTAGCCGGCGGGAAAACTCATCGCCTTGAGCGGCGCTTCCATCGCCGCGCGCGCTTCCGGCATCGTGACCTTTTCGGCGAGATTGGCCTTGATGGTCAACGTGGTCTGCCGATTGGTGCGCCCGATCTGGGTGGCGGCCGGACGGATTTGCACCTCCACCAGACTCAGCAACGGCACGCTGCGGCCATCCTTGGTGCGCACGGTGAAGCTGGCCAGATCTTCCGGCTTGCTCTGCTCGGCGCCGGCGAACCGTACCCACACCGGCACTTCGTTGTCGCCGCGGCGGAACTCGCGCAGCGGTGTGCCGCGCAAGGCCAACCCGACGAAGCTGGCCACCTGCTCGGCACTGAACCCGAACGCGGCTGCGCGCTCGCGGTCGACGCGAATCGCCAGCTCGCTGGTGCGGTCGCCCGTATCCACATGCACGTCGCGCAGCTCCTTGCGCTGCGCCAGCAGTGGAATCACATCGTCGGCCAGCGCCTTCAGTGCGTCGGTGGAATCGCCGACCAACTGCACTTGCACGCCTTGGTTGCCATTGCCGCCATCGCCCTGGTTACCGATGCTGTAATCGGCGCGCGCAGAGCGCGGCAGCTCCTTGCGGATTTTTTCCAGCAGCGGCGGCAGGTCCTTGACCTTGCTCGCATCGAAGGTCACCACCGTATTGCTGCCTTCCACCTCGCTAAACCACGAATAGATCTGCGTGATGTGGTACTTGGCGCGATTGGCTTGGAGGTAGTTTTCGACACGGCCGATCTCTTCGCCCAGCTGCTCGCGCGTGTACGAGCCTTTCCACTGGTATTGGATGAAGGCCTCGTTGCCGCCGTCGCCACCGAACATGTCGACCTTGGTCAACTTCATGGGCACCAGGCTGATCGCGCTGACCAGGATGATGCCGGCCACGCTCCAGCCGCGATGCGCCAACGTCCACGCCAGCACCTTGGCGTAACGGCGCTGCAGCCGCGCAATCACGCCGTGCTCGGAGGTCACCATCGGCGGCGTTTTCATGCGTGCCGACAACATCGGAATCAAGCTGATGGCCACCAGCCACGACGCCAGCAACGACACCGAGATGGTGATCGCAATCTGCGCCATGAAAATGCTGATGTTGTTGGTTTCGCCGAACAAATTCGGCACGAACACGATGCAATGGCACAAGGTGCCGGCGCTGAGCGCAATGGCCACGCTGCGCGTTCCCAGCAGCGCGGCAAGCTGCGGTTGATCGGGCATGCGCTCGCGTTCCTGGTAGATGCTTTCCACCACCACCACCGCGTTGTCCACCAACATGCCCACTGCCAGCAGCAAGCCCATCATGGTCAGGATGTTGAGCGTGACTCCGACGAAATACATGAAGCCCAGCGTGATCGCAAAGCAGATCGGAATCGCCAGCGTCACCATCAGCGTCGATGGCCAATGCCGCAGGAAGAAGAACAGCACCGTGATCGACAGCAGCAGCCCCACCGCGCCGGCTTCAGCCAGTTCGGCCAGCGACGAGGTCACCGCCTTGCCCTGGTTGTCGATCACCTTGACCTGCACGTCGCGTAGCGCCGGTTGGGCGCGGATGTCTTCAACCTCTTTCAATGCCGCCTTCGATACCTCCACCAGATTGGCGCTGCGCTCCTTGTAGACATCCAGGCCGATGGCCGGGCGCCCATCCAGGCGCCGCCCATAATTCATGCGCGTCGGCTTGAGCCGCACCTCGGCAATGTCGCCCAGCCGCACGCCCTTGGCATTGAGCACCAGCTCGCGCAATTCCTGCAGGTCGCGCAGCTCGCCGATTGGCTGCACCCGGATGCGCTGGCCGTTGTCGTCGATCTGGCCTGCAGACACCGAGAAATTCAGCTTGCCCAGGCGCTCGCTCAGATCGTTGAGGCTGAGGTCGTGCGCGGTGAGCCGATCCGGTGCGATCGCGATTTCGACCTCGTTCGGCGGCGCACCGGAAATCTCCACCTTGGCCACGCCGGGGATACGCTCGATGCGCCGCTTGAACTCGCGGTCGAGCATGTCGTACGCGCCGGTCAGATCGGTCTGGCTGGCCAGGCGCACCTTGAGCACCGGCTCGTCGCTGCTGGACCATTTGAAGACGTGGAAGCGCTGCAGATCCTCCGGGAAATCGTCGCGCACCGCGTCCAATCGCTCGCGCGCATCGGATGCGGCGATGGCGATGTCGCGGTCCCAGTCGGAGAATTCGATGAAGATGTTCGCGCCGTCGGCGGTGGCGGTCGAGCGCATGCGCTTGATGCCGGTCATCGTCGCCAGCGCTTCCTCGGCGGGCCGCACCAGGTTGCGTTCCACCTCGTCCGGCGTGGAGCCGGTGTAGGGCAATTGCACGAACAGGAATGGCGCGGAAATATCCGGCAGCGCCTCCAGCGGCAGGCGGAACGCCGCGATCAAGCCCACCACCACCAGCGACACGAAGCACATGATGGTGGTGACCGGCCGGCGGATGCTGAAGGCGGCAACGCTCATAGTGCCTCCAGCCCGTCGGCGTTGCCCGCCGCCTGCGCGCGTTGCCCGGCCATGCGCCGGCCACGCTCCAGGTAATACGCATCGGCACGGCGATCCAGCAGGTCGTATACCACCGGTATCACCAGCAGGGTCAGCAAGGTCGAGACCAGCAACCCGCCGATCACGGTAATGGCCATCGGCGCGCGCACCTCAGCGCCTTCGCCCATCGCCACCGCCAGCGGGAGGAAGCCGAACAGAGTGCACAAGGTGGTCATGATGATCGGCCGCAGGCGTGAACGCGCGCCTTCGATCAGCGCCTCGCGCTTGGGCACGCCGTCTTCGCGCAGCTGGTTGACCTTGTCGATCAGGATGATCGCGTTCTTGGTCACCAGGCCCACCAGCAAAATCAGGCCGATGAACACCACCACCGAGATCGGCTTGCCGGTCATCAGCAGGGCCAGCACCGCACCGACCATTGCCAGCGGAATGGTGAACAGGATGACGAACGGATGCAGCAACGACTCGAACTGCGAAGCCATCACCAGGTACACCAGGAAGATCGCCAGCCCGAACGCAAACAGCAACGACTTCACCGATTGCGCCAGCTCCTCGCCCTGCCCGCCGATGTGCATGCCCACGCCGGCCGCAAGCGGGTCCTTGCGCACCATCGTTTCCACTTCGCGCACCGCACCGCCCAGGTCGATGTCCTTCAGGCTCGCCGATACGATCGCCACGCGGGTCTGGTCGGCACGATGGATCTCGCTCGGCCCCGTCGTCGCCAACACCTCGGCAACTGCTGCCAAGCGCACCGGCCGGCTGCTGCCCGGGTTGACGATCAGCTGACGGATCGCATCGACACTGGCGCGGTCGGCTTGCTGCGCACGCACCAGCACATCGATCTTGCGATCGCGGAAGCTGTAGCGCGTGGCCACATCGCCGCGCACCTTCTTGACGATGACATCGGCGATCTGCCGCGTGGTCAGCCCCAAGGCACCGGCGCGCTCCTGGTCGAAACGGATCTGGATTTCCGGGAAGCCCTCTTCCACCGTCGATTTGACGTCGGCGTAGTGGCCGTTGGCGCGCAGCATCGCGGCCAACTTCTGCCCGGCGCGTTCCAGCTCGCCCAGATCCTGGCCGCGCAGTTCCACTTCCAGCGGTGTCGAAAAGCTGAACAATGCCGGCCGCGCGAAATCCACCTGCGCGCCCGGGTGCCCGACCATGCTGCTGCGCAGTCGCTCGGTCGCCGCCGCTTCCACCGCCGGGCTACCGCCGCCAGCCATCACCACGGTGAGCTTGCCGATGTTCTCGCCGCTCTCGGTGGGGTTGGCATCCAACCGCGTGCCGCTACCGCTGACGCCGTACAGCGAGGCAACGCCCGGGTCCTTGTCGTGCGCCAGCTGCAACTCGCGTACCACTGCATCGGTCTGCGCCAGCGGCGTGCCGGAAGGCAGCTTGACGGTCATTTCGAAGCGGTCCTGCGCCAGCTGCGGAATCAGATCCGCGCCCAGCATCGGCACCAGAAACACCGTCCCGATAAACGCCGCCGCAGCCAGTCCCAGCACCAACCAGGGCCGCCGCAACGCCGCCGGCAACATCGCCAGATAGCCACGCTCGGCACGGGCATACGGCGCCATCGCCAGGTCGCTGGCCTTGCGCATTACCGGCCCCACCACGCGGCTCAACCCGCGCCACACCTTCACCACGGCCCATGCCGCACCGAAAAAGCCATAGCGCACGCTCGCGCCTGCACCACGCCGGCCAGCCGCCACCGGCTTGAGCCAACGCTGCTCCGGCTGCCAATCCGGGTGGCTCGGCTCGTCCGGGAACGCCATCGGCGGCGCGCCCTTGAGCGAGCTCAGCATCGGGATCAGCGTCATCGACACCACCAGCGAGATCGCGATCGCGATCGCCACCGTCAACGCCTGGTCGCGGAACAACTGCCCGGCGATGCCTTCGACGAAGACCAACGGCAGGAACACCGCAATGGTAGTCAAGGTGGACGCCATCACCGCCATGCTCACTTCCCGGGTACCGGCGATTGCCGCATCCAGCACGCTCAGGCCGCGTTCGCGCGCCTTGGCAATGCTTTCCAGTACCACGATCGAATCGTCCACCACCAGGCCGGTGGCCAGCGCCAGCCCGCCCAGCGACATCACGTTGAGGCTCAGCCCAAGCTGGCCCATGAAGAAGAACGTGGTGATGATCGACACCGGCAACGACAGGCTGATCACGAACGTGCTCCAGCCATCGCGCAGGAACAGGAAGATGATCAGGATCGCCAGCACGCCGCCAATCACCGCATCTTTTTTGACATCGCTGATCGCATGCTCGATGAAGTGCGATTGGTCCTCGATCGTGGTGATTTCCACATCGCCCGGCACCGTCGCCTTGAGTTGCTCCAGGCGCTTGCGCAGCGCCGCCGCCGTGGACACGGTATTGGCATCGCCTTCCTTGTAGATCGCCAGCTCCACCGCTTCCTTGCCGCCAAGCCGGATGATTGCTTCGCGTTCCTTGTAGCCCTGGCGCACCTGCGCCACGTCCTTCAGCCGTACCGGCATGCCACCGGCAATGCTGCTGCTGGACGACGACGAGGTGCTCTGCACTTCGGCCGCTGCCGCCAGCGCCGCCTGCGAACCGGTGGACGCCGCAATGGCGTACATCTGCTGCATCGCCGCTTCGGCCGCGCTGCCGCTGCTGCTTTGCGTGGTCACCAGCATGTTGCGAATCTCGTCCAGATCCACGAACTGATTGACCGTCCGCACCAGATAGCGCTGCGAGCCTTCTTCCAGCCGACCGCCGGAGATGTTGACGTTCTCCTCCTTGAGCCGGGTGATCACGTTGTCGATCGGCAGATTGAGCTGGGCCAGCTTCTGCTGGTCGATGTCGACCTGGATCTCGTCTTCCAGCCCGCCGCCGACCTTCACCGCGGCCACGCCGGCCACTGGTTCGAGCTTCTTTTTCAGGTCTTCGTCGGCATAGCGGCGCAAGCCGGTGAGCTGGCGGATCGCATCGGTGTCGGAGGCCGGCGCCTGCTTGGGCGACAACGCCAGCCGCATGATCGGCTCGGTGGAGGGATTGAAGCGCAGCAGCACCGGCGGCTTGGTTTCCAGCGGCAGCGACAAGGCTTCCATCTTGTCGCGCACCTCCAGGCTGGCCTGGTCCATATTGGTGCCCCAGGCAAACTCCAGCACCACATCGCTCTGCCCTGTGCGCGAGATCGACTTGAGCTTGCGCAGGTTCTTAACCACGCCGACGGCTTCTTCCACCGGCTCGGTCACCAGCGTTTCGATTTCCGCCGGCGCAGCGCCGGTGTATTCGGTGCGTACGGTGAGCGTGGGATAGCTCAGATCCGGCAGCAGATTGACCTTGAGGCTGCGCAACGCGATCAGCCCGAACAGCAGCATGGTCACGGTGATCATGGCGATGGTCACACGCCGCCGCGTGGCGAAGGCCACCAGGCCACCGCCGCCAGGCAGTGGCGCATGCGGATCGTGCACGGGTCCGTGCGGGTTGCCGTTCTCGCTCATGCGTGCGTCTCGTCATGTGCGGGTGCAGCAGTCTTGGTCGCGACCGGCTTGCGATCGGGTTGGCCGATCACTTGCACCGCAGTGCCGTCGCGCAGCGCCACCTTGCCGGCAGTCACCACCTGGTCGCCTTCCTTCAGGCCCTGCCGCACTTCCAGCCACGGCCCTTCGGCATAGCCCAGTTTCACCGGAACGCGGCTGGCCTTGCCGTTGCGCACCACGAAGACAGCCGGTTCGCCATCGTCCAACAACGCCAGGCGCGGGATCACCAACGCATCCTTGCGCTGGTCGTAATCGATGCGGATGCGCCCGAACATGCCCGGCTGCAACGCTTCGGCCCCCTGGCCGAATGCGCACACCACACGAAACGTGCCGCTGCCCGAGTCCACCACCGGCGCAATACGGTCCACCTTGCCGACGAATTGCTGGCCCGGTAGCGCATCGGCCAGCAAGGTCACCGGCTGGCCCGATTTGAGCGTGGCCAATTCGCGTTCGGGCACGTTGAGCGTGGCCTCCAGCTGCGAATCGTCGACGATGCGGAAGATCGGCGTGTTGATCTGCACGAAGTTGCCGGTCTTGATCGAGCGCGATGCGATCACGCCGGAGATCGGCGCCTGCACCGTGGTGTACGACAGCTCCAACGATGCAAGCCGGTGCTGCGCACGGCTGTTTTCGACATCGAATTTAAGTTGGTCCACATCTGCGGCGCTGACCAACTGCTGCCCCACCAACTGCGTGGCGCGGCGATAGCTGTTTTCCAACTTGCGCAGCTGCGCTTCGCTCTGCGCCACCGCCAGATGCGCGCGATCCGGATCCAGGCGCACCAGCGCCTGGCCCGCCGACACCTTCTGCCCCTCTTCCACCATCACCGACAGCGCAACGCCCGAGGTCTTGGCCACCACTTGCGCCTCGGCGCGTGGTTCCAGCGCAGCGGTGCCGGTGTAACTGGCGGCCACCGCACGGCGCGCAGCCTTGGCGATTTCCACCGGCACTGCATCGACGGCCTTCTTTTCCTCGGCCGCCTTGGCCTCTCCCTCTCCAGCCTTACAACCGCCCAGCAACAGGCTTGTGGTGATCAACAATGCAGCGGCGCAGGTTCCGCTGCGGCCCGGCAAAAAGGAGAGTGGCGACATCGTCGTGTCCTAGTGGATGCGTGAACAGGTGTTGTAGGCAAGTAGACCACCCAAATGCACATTCCGCCAATGCGCCAAAGGTCATGGTCTATTCAACTTGGCCTATTCACCCGGTTTGCGCCGCGCCAATTCGCAGGCATACTCGGTCCGGTTCCGTCACGCCCCCACGTGCGGACGCTCAATCAGTCTTCCGGATACGAAACCATGCGCCCGCAGCCGCTCGCCGCTTGTCTCGCTCTGGTCGTCTTCCTGCCGTTTGGGGGCGCATCAGCAACACCGCAAGCCACACCCGCAGCGCCGGCCACCCCGGCGCCCGCTGCCACGGTGGCAACCCCCGCCGCGCCGACCGGCAACCCGTCGAATGGGCGCTTGCTCGCCTATACCTGCCAGGGCTGCCACGGCGTCACCGGCTATAAGAACGCCTACCCCAGTTATCGCGTGCCCAAGATCGGCGGCCAGACCAGCCAGTATCTGACCCAGGCATTGACCGAATATCGCCAGGGCAAGCGCAAACATCCAACCATGCAGGCACAGGCGCAGAGCTTTTCCGAGCAGGACATCGCCGACATCTCCGCCTTTCTGTCCACCCTCAAGTAAGCGCCCACATGCCGAACGCCCTGCACGCTCCGCGTCTAGCCATCGTCCTGGTCGCTGCCCTTACGTTGGCGGCCTGCTCCCAATCCCAGGTTGAGTCCACCGACCACTCCGCTGGCGATCCGGGCCACGCCAGCGGCGAGCACGGCTCCGGCTCGTCGGCAGGTCTGCCCACCGGCCGCGCCGACGCTGGCGACAAACTCGCCCATGCCAAGGGCAAGGCAACCGGCCAGAGCTGCGTGGACTGTCACGGTGCCGATGGCAATGCGCCGATCGATCCCAGTTATCCCAAACTCGGCGGCCAATACGGCGACTACCTTGCGCATGCGCTTCAGGCCTATCGCAGCGGTGACCGCCAGCACCCGTTGATGACCGCGCAGGCCACCGCGCTCAGCGATCAGGACATCGCCGACCTGGCGGCGTACTTCGGCGCGCGTCAGACGCAGTTGCGCGATCTGCACGGCGTCAACTGAGTCCGAGGCGGAGATCGCACCGTCTCATTCGGAATGAGAAAGCGCTTGCGCGAACATTAACAGGCCGCTATCATTTCGTTCTCAGTTTCGTGGGGCCATAGCTCAGCTGGGAGAGCGCCTGCATGGCATGCAGGAGGTCGGCGGTTCGATCCCGCCTGGCTCCACCACTTCAGACATTAGGCCGTCTCAAGTGGACAACGAGGTTTTGATACGCGTCCCCATCGTCTAGAGGCCTAGGACACCACCCTTTCACGGTGGACACCGGGGTTCGAATCCCCGTGGGGACGCCAATCATCCAAAAGCCCCGGCACTGCCGGGGCTTTTTTTTGCCCGTCACCACGCAGAATCTGGTTCTAAGCGACGTTGGACATGCCCTGCTTCATCAGCATGATGCGGCGGATAGAAAGAGTTGAATATCTCCCGCGGAAGACGCAGCGCTTGGTGTTTGCATCGATCGAGCGCACGGCTGTTCGATCGGCCATTAGCACTGCCAACGTCCACTTGATCCAGGCAACTGACGAGTTGCGGCGTTCCTCAAGCGTATGAGCGCTCGCATGCCGGCTCCCCATGCCGAAGATGGCACTGCCCGCCATCGCAGTTGCACGTTGTGACCTTTCCAGCGACGTCGCTAAAGATCGCGACGCCGAAAACGCAATGTGCGCGATGTTCGTGCTCTCACGCATACCGCGATGACGGCGAGCCCGGGACGCAAGATCTGGTGCCGCGTGTAAACCGGATGCAGCGCATGCTGACGCGCGGGGCGGCATAGCCGTTGCTCGCAACTCGACAGCTGAAAAGTAAGCGCACGCTGGCGATGCATCCAGTGCGCTCATATCACTACCTCCACAATCCATTGCGACGCAAGCACCGAGGCATTGAGATGCTCCATGTACTCCAGGTGCGCGCCGTCGCTATTCAATCGACGCGCTCGATGCGTGCGGCCCAGCAGCTCGTCCGGCGGCGGTGCTTTTTGCCAAAACTTTTTTGCTCAGACCACTTCCCATCGCGTGGCGATGTCGCTATGATTGCCGGCTCGCAGCAACGCGGGGCCATAGCTCAGCTGGGAGAGCGCCTGCATGGCATGCAGGAGGTCGGCGGTTCGATCCCGCCTGGCTCCACCACTTCAGACATTAGGCCGTCTCAAGTGGACAACGAGGTTTTGATACGCGTCCCCATCGTCTAGAGGCCTAGGACACCACCCTTTCACGGTGGACACCGGGGTTCGAATCCCCGTGGGGACGCCAATCATCTAAAAGCCCCGGCACTGCCGGGGCTTTTTTTGCCTGTGCCTCACCTGCGTGCGGACGCATTGCGGCCCTTGCGGGCTGGAGCCAGTACACGTGTAAGCGCGTCTGGCTGGCGAAAGTTGCATGCAACACCCCGCTGCACGCGAAAGCCGCCACATCGCTGGCTGATCATCTCGCCACCTCGCAATACGTTCTGAGCGCGATGCAGGAACCCATCGTAGGCTATTGCAATAAATAAAGCCTACGCTCGATCTCAACCGATCTCAACGCCAGCGCACAAAGCACTGTGCGGAACGCTCAGGTCTGCCCGCTATCCAGCGCCTTGCGACCCTCGTGCGTCAGGTCGATGTCGCCATCTTCGGCTTGCGTGGCATAGCCGGCGCGTACCGCCCAGTTTCCCTCTTCGTCGGCCACCGGCTTGGTGTCGTGGATGTCGCGCAGGATGCGCAGCTGTTGCGAAGTATCGAAGTCCATGGGGTCACCTGCTCGAAAGAGACTCCCACGGTACGCAAGCAGCGTGACGGTCGCGTGCCTGCAACGTCGCACACTGCATGGCGCGCGGCAGCTGTGTGCCTGTTGCGTGGCGTGCCGACGGACGAACTTGGCAATCAGGCATCTGCGCCACGCAGAAGCACCTGCAAGCCAATCGACTCCCGACGTCAGCCAGTCGAGCATGCGCCGATCACGCCCCCCCGCTCTCGTGCTCAGCTCTTCCGCGTCCTGGGTGCGCCGAGGTCGCCATCCTCGTTGGCTGCGCAATGGTCAACCAAGCCCTACATCCTGCCGAAACGCCACACAGCAAAAAGCCCCACCGGACTTCTCCAGAAGGGCTTTCGCTGGTACTGCAATAACTTGGTGCCGAAGGTGGGACTCGAACCCACACGCTTTTAAGGGCGGCGGATTTTGAGTCCGCTGCGTCTACCGATTCCGCCACTTCGGCGTGGCCGCGCAGTATAGCGACTTGTTGTTGAAACGAACAGTGGCAGTTTGCGCCTGACGAATTCAGGTGCAAGCGGGGTCTGCAGCGCTGCGTACGGGCAGTCCCGATATACTGGCCGACTAAGTGAAGGAGTAAGCAATGTCGGTGTTGCGTGGAGTTCGGGTACTCGTGGTCGAAAACGATGACATGAATGCCATGCTGCTCGATCTGCAGCTAGTTCAGGCCGGTGCCGTCGTCATGGGCCCGGTCGGCGAAGTGCGCGATGCCCTCCAGCTGATCAGCACCGACGCACCGGATATCGCAGTGCTGGACTATCGCCTGGGCAATGGCGAAACCAGCGAACCGGTCGCACGCCTGTTGTCCGAGCGTGGTATCCCGTTTGTGCTGGCGACCGGCGTTGCCATTGGCAGCATCCCGAGCGGATTCGAACATGGCGTCATCCTGATCAAGCCGTATCTGTCCGAAGAACTGGTTGGCGCCCTGTCCAGAGCGCACGAGTTGCGCGACGACGGGAGCTGAGCAGCAGCACCGGCCGCACTGCCCCGTTGCGGCCCGCATGCCCCCTCTCCAACACCCGATCTTCCTGCCATCGACGCGCTGTTCTGCCGTGCGTGGGCATCGATTAGCTGAATCGCCGTTTCCGCGGCGCTGCCGGTGCAGGCCGCTTACTACTAGAATTTGCCATCGAAGAATGACGGGCGGGTCGCTGGATGGAGATCGCCGTGTGGCCGTTGGCCGGCTTGCTGCCGGAGACGAGCGAAACTGCAGCATTGCTAGCCGCTTCCGTGCACGTTGCGGATGCGCTGTTGGGCAACAGCCCCGCGCTGCGCACAGCACTATCGATCTGCTTGCATGCGCACGTTCCGATGCTGCTCGTTTGGGGCCGCGACGATCGCTGCATCTACAACGATGCCTGCATTGCACGACTGGGGCCGCGCCATCCGGCCGCATTCGGGCAGCCGCTTGCGGCGCTGAAATGCGCTGCTGACGGCGATAGCGAGCCAGTGGCGACAATGGCCCTGGATCTGGCGAGTTGGTCATGCAGCCCAGTGCTGCAAACGGGCGAGCAGTTAGGCGCGCTCTACATCGGCGTTGCAGGCTCAACGCCTCATGTCAGCGAACAACGTCGCAGCGATAGTCGCGATAGTTTTTTATTGATGCTGGAAGACGCACTGCAGCATGTGTCCGATCCGCGGCAGATCATCGACACCAGCGTGCGCTTGCTTGGCGAACATCTACAGGCGAACCGTTGCGCATTCGGTCTGGTCGCTGCCGATGGCAGCACCATGCATGTCATCAGCGACCATGTGCAGGATATGCCGAGCCTGCAGGGTGATTTCCCGCTGGAGGCCGCACAGGGCCTGCGCGATGCGCTGCTGGAAAACCGCCCCTGGTTCACGACCGATGCGATGGCGCCGGGTGCGCCGGACTATGTGGCCGAGCAGTACCGTCGCTCCGGCTTGCGCGCTTCGCTGGCCATTCCGTTGCACAAGCACGACCGATTGGTGGCCGCGATCGGCGTCCATCAGCGCGCACCGCGGCGCTGGCTATCGGCGGAGATCGAACTGGTGCGATTGGTCGTGGCCCGCTGCTGGGAATCGATGCAACGGGCCAAGGCGCAGCAACAACTCGCGGCCAACGAAGCGCGCCTGCGCCGCCTCGCCAATACGCTGCCGCAGATCATCTTCATTGCCGATCCGGACGGACGGCCGCACTACTTCAATCAGCGCTGGTACGAGTACACCGGCCTGGATCGTTCCAACAACGAAGATGCCGCCTGGCACCGCGCGCATACTGCCGATGGTCTGCGCCTGTCCGAGCAGGCCTGGAGCCTGGCATTGAAGGGCCAGCACGCCTTCGAAGTAGAGTGCGAACTGCTGCGTCACGATGGGCAATCGCGCTGGCACCTGGTACGCGCGCTACCGGTGCGCGGCGACGATGGCAGCATCAGCGAGTGGATCGGTACCTACACCGACATTCATGACCGGCGCGCATTCGAACAGCAGTTACGCGAAAGCGAAGTGCGCTTCCGTGCACTCTGCGAGACAGTGCCCGCGATGATCTGGATGGCCGACGCGCAAGGCGATTGCGTGTACTGGAATCCACGCTGGTACAACTTCACCGGACAGGGGGAAGACCAGGCACTGGACCAGGGCTGGTGGGATGTGATGCATCCCGACGATGCAGCACGCGTGCGACATGCCTTCGAACAGGCCCTCAATCAACGCGGCGAATTCCTCGCCGAATACCGCGTGCGCCGCCACGACGGGCAATACCGCTGGTGCATCGACACTGCGTCGCCGCACTTCGCCAGTGACGGACGGTTTCTGGGGCACATCGGCTCGCTCACCGACATCTCCGAACGCAAGCACATCGAAGACGCCACCGCTTCCGACCGCGCGATCCTGAGTTTGATCACCACCGGCGCACCATTGCCCGTGGTGCTGGATGCGATCGCACTGAGTGTGGAGGCCCGCGGGGAAATCCCGTTGTACTGCTCGGTGATGGTACGTGATGAGGTCCGCCACACCTTGAGTTTCGGCTCGGCACCGCATTTTCCGATCGAGTACAGCGGGCACTTCGAGCCATCGCCGATCGGACCGGAGGGTCCGCCCTGCGCCCTGTCGGCGCACTTGGGTCGTCAGGTGATCTGTGCCGATATCCAGGCCGATGCAAGCTTCAGCAGCCACCATGCGATCTCGGCGGCGATGGGCATCGCCGCGTGTTGCGTCACCCCGATCCTGGCCAGCAACGGGCAGGTATTGGGCACGCTCAATATCTATTACGACCGCCCTCACCTACCGTCATTACGCGAGCAGGCGATGGCGCGCTCGGCCTCGCACCTGGCCGGCATCGTGATCGAACGCACCCGGGTGGATGCCAAGCTCAAGCTGTCGTTGCAGGCGGAAACCGCCGCGCGCGCACAGGCCGAACATGCCAACCGGGTCAAGGACGAATTCCTGGCCACGCTCAGCCATGAGTTGCGTACGCCACTCAACGCGATCCTGGGTTGGTCGCGGTTGATGCAGTCGGACATCGCAGATCCGGCCAATCTGGGCCGGGGCCTGGTGATCATCGAACGCAGTGCACGCGCGCAGACGCAGATCATCGACGACCTGCTGGATATGAGCGCAATCCTGTCCGGCAAGATCCGCCTGCAGGCAGAGCATTTCGATATTGCAGGGTTGGTGCGCAGCGTGCTGGAACTCATGCAACCCACTGCGTTGACGCGCAAGATCGCGCTGGAGCTGGATGCGCCTTGCGATGGCGAACTGTGGTTCTTCGGCGATGCCGGGCGACTGCAGCAGGTGCTGACCAACCTGCTCAGCAATGCGCTGAAGTTCACCCCTGCCGGCGGCACGGTGCGAGTGGCGATGGACGTCGAAGACGAGCGCCTGCGGCTGTGCGTGCAGGACACCGGGATCGGCATTGCGGCGGATTTCCTGCCGCATGTGTTCGACCGTTTTCGTCAGGCCGATGCAGGCACTACCCGGCGCGTGGGCGGCCTGGGGTTGGGCCTGTCGATCTCGCGTCAGTTGGTGGACCTGCATGGCGGCAGCCTGGGCGCCTCCAGCGCGGGCGAAGGCCAGGGCGCGCTATTTACCATCGTGTTGCCGTTCCAGCACGGCGTGAGCGACCTGCGCCCTGCCTCGGCAGACACTACCCACGTGGGCGCGCTGCCGGACGAGTGCCGCGACCGCCTGGCTGGCGTGCGCGTCCTGCTGGTCGACGACGATCAGGATTCGCGCGAAGCGGTGATGCAGTTCCTGATGCTGGCCGGGGCGCAGGTGCAGGCTGCCGGGTCGGTGGACGCGGCCGAGCACTGCTTGGCGAACGCGCACTTCGATGTATTGGTCAGCGATATCGCAATGCCCTTGCGCGATGGCTACGACTTGATCCGCACCGTGCGTTCGGGCCGCGCCGATCTGCCGCGCCATATCCCGGCGATCGCCCTTACCGCCTATGTCCGCGAAGAAGACCGCGACCGCGCGGTAGTCGCTGGCTTCGATGCGCACATGGGCAAGCCGGTGGAACCACCCGGGCTAGTCGATCTGATCGAACGCCTGATCTTGCCCACGCACGCGGTGCGGGCTGCGCTGGAATAGCACTGGAGCGTGCTCGGTCGATGACTTCGCCGCCGACCGGCAGACTCAGGATGCTTGCCTGTACCGAAGTCGTTTACTTATTGCAGTGTTGAGACGGTGAAACGCTTGGTGAGTCGGCGGTGCGATGCCTCGCCGCTCGCGTAGGTAGCTCAGCAAATCACCTGTCCACTGATCGGCGAAATTGACGAAGCCTGGCTGCACGGCGTGCGCTCACTTTCTGGTGAAAGCTCGGCTGGTCGAGCCTTCGGTGCCCTCGCCACGTGCGGGATACGCCGTGAACCCATCCCTAGGGGCTCGATGGCGGCATCCCTGCCATCAACGGTCCCGCAAGTGGCGAGGACACCGTACCAGGCAGCTGGCGGGTGGTTTGTTGAAAAGCCAGGGACACCGCGTCGCTGGTTGTCAGCTGCTTTGAAGCGCTGCACACCTACCAATGCAACTGGTCTTTGCCCGGCCACCGTCGCGGGACCCTTGGCGGCATGGATGCCGCCACGGAGCTTACAAGGACGTACTTGCAGCGTGTCCAGCGATGGCGGGCGGGCGAAGACCCTGCAGCCAAGCCGCAGATCACCCCATGACGTCAGGTGGCGTGCCAGCCGCCAAGGAACCCAACCAGGGTTGCTCCCCACCTATCGCGTCATGATCTGCGGCCAAGACATTGAAGCCAAACCGCAGACCACTCCATCGCCGTACTAGATCCACGCCACGCCACCCAACCACGCCGATCACCCGACAAATCAAACGCGCGACTTAGCTACGTTTGGCACGTGCGAATGCGGCGGCCAGCGCATTGTCGGCCGGCGGCGCGGTGATCCGCGGTTTGTTGTTGGCCTGCGCCTGAGCACGCCCGCCACCGTCGCGCCTGCCCTGCCCCGGACCGCCGCTGCCACGGGCTTCGCGCGGTTGCGCTGCGCCATCGGCCGCTGGCGGCGTGTCGGACAGACGACAGGTCAGCGCGATGCGCTTGCGCGCCACATCCACTTCCAGCACCTTGACCTTGACGATGTCGCCGGCCTTGACCACGTCGCGCGGGTCCTTGACGAAGGTCTCCGACAACGCCGAGATGTGCACCAGTCCATCCTGATGCACGCCGATATCGACGAACGCACCGAACGCGGCCACATTGCTGACCACACCTTCGAGCACCATGCCCGGCTTGAGGTGCTTGATGTCCTCGATGCCTTCGGCGAACTGCGCCGCCTTGAACTCGGGGCGCGGATCGCGGCCGGGTTTTTCCAGCTCCTTGAGGATGTCGCGCACCGTCGGCACACCGAATTGGTCGTCGGTGAACGTCTCCGGCTTCAGGCCACGCAGAAAACTGCCGTCGCCCAGCAATGCCTTGATCGGTTTGCCGGTGCTGCTGACGATGCGTTCCACCACCGGATACGCTTCCGGATGCACCGCCGAGACGTCCAGCGGCTCGTCGCCATCGGCAATGCGCAGGAAACCGGCGCACTGCTCGAAGGTCTTCTCGCCCAGCCGCGGCACCTTGAGCAAGTCCTTGCGTCGCTTGAACGGGCCATTGTCGTCGCGATGACGCACGAT
The DNA here is from genome assembly GCF_008639345.1 of Xanthomonas phaseoli pv. dieffenbachiae. Taxonomy (NCBI): domain Bacteria; kingdom Pseudomonadati; phylum Pseudomonadota; class Gammaproteobacteria; order Lysobacterales; family Lysobacteraceae; genus Xanthomonas; species Xanthomonas phaseoli. The sequence goes on from NZ_CP041380.1 coordinate 2,406,363, forward strand.
ATTTTCCGCCACCGTGCTCGACAGCCCGGATACGCGCGACAGCAACGCCGCCGAGGCGGTATTGACGTACACGCCGACCGCGTTGACGCAGTCTTCCACCCGCGCTTCCAACGCCTTGGCTAGACGGTATTGATCCACATCGTGCTGATACTGGCCTACGCCGATCGCCTTGGGCTCGATCTTCACTAATTCGGCCAATGGATCCTGCAGACGGCGCGCGATCGACACGGCGCCACGCAGCGACACATCCAGATTCGGGAATTCCTTGGCCGCGAACTCCGAGGCCGAATACACCGACGCGCCCGCCTCGCTCACCACCACCTTCTGCAACTTGGCAGGGCCGCACAGCGCGATCGCCTCGCCAGCCAGCTTGTCGGTCTCGCGGCTGGCGGTGCCGTTGCCGATCGCGATCAGCTCCACGTTGTGCTGCATGCATAACTTTTTGATGGTCTGCAGCGACTGATCCCACTGCCGCTTGGGCTCGTGCGGATAGATCGTTTCGGTGGCCACCAGCTTGCCGGTGGCATCGACCACGGCGATCTTGCAACCAGTGCGGATGCCCGGATCCAGCCCAAGCACCACGCGCGGACCGGCCGGCGCCGCCAGCATCAGGTCCTTCAGGTTGTCGCCGAACACCGCGATCGCTTCGGCCTCGGCCTTTTCGCGCGCCTGGTTGAACAGGTCCAGCAGCAAGTGCATATGCAGCTTGGCCCGCCAGGTCAGCCGGCACGCGTCCAGCAACCAGCGATCGGCCGCACGGCCTTCGTTGGAGATACCGGCATTGCGGGCCACGCGGCCTTCGGCGTACTGGTGCCCGGCTTCGGCATCGCTGCCCGGATCAAGATCCAGGTAAAGGATTTCTTCGCGGCGTGCGCGAAACAGCGCCAGCAAGCGGTGCGAAGGAATCTTCGCCAGTGTTTCGGCGTGATCGAAGTAATCGCGGTACTTGGCACCGGCCTCTTCCTTGCCCTCGGCAACCCGTGCGCGGATCACGCCGTTGTCGCTCAGCCAGCTGCGCAATTCACCGACCAGCGCCGCATCTTCACCCCAGCGCTCCATCAGGATGGCGCGCGCGCCTTCCAGCGCCGCCTTGCCGTCGGCGACGCCCTTCTCGGCATCGACGAAGGCCGCCGCCGCCACGTCCGGGGACTGTGTCGGGTCCGCCAACAGACCGTCGGCCAGTGGCTCCAGCCCGGCTTCGCGCGCGATCTGCGCGCGGGTGCGGCGCTTGGGCTTGTAGGGCAGGTACAAGTCTTCCAGCCGCGACTTGGTGTCGGCCGCCACGATCTCGTTGCGCAATTCCTCGCTGAGCTTGCCCTGCTCGCCAATGCTGGACAGGATCGCCGCGCGGCGCTCTTCCAGCTCGCGCAGATAGGTCAGGCGCGTTTCCAGATTGCGTAGTTGGGTGTCGTCCAGGCCGCCGGTCACTTCCTTGCGATAGCGGGCGATGAAGGGGACGCTGGCGCCTTCGTCGAGCAGGGCGATGGCGGCGTGCGCCTGGGCGGGCTGGGCACCGATCTCATCGGCGATGGTGCGAGCAATCTGCTGGGCAAGCTGGCTATCGTGCATGACGGCGCGGGATGACCCGCTTCACTGAAAAATGCATTTTCGCAGTGCTGGCCCGCCACGGAAACCCGTTGACAACGCCGCCGTGAACCTATGCTGCCGCGCTCAGCTGACCTGACGTGCGTAATGGGTGGCGGCGCGTTCGACCAGAATGCTTTCGTGCAGCGATTCCAGCGCCATCACGCGGACCTTGCCGACATCCTTCAGCGGCACCATGCGTTCGACATACACCTCCGGGCCAGCATCGGTCATCGCACGCGACTTGCTGAAACCGTAAGGCACCACGCCCTTGTCGCCATCTTTGCTGCCACCGACGTACAGGACAATCGACATACCCACACCCTCTTCTGCTGCTGTTGCTGCGTTGTGGCGGCAGGATAACCAGCACGCCGTGAGGAGCTTTCCACGCACGTTAACGCTGGCTGTTTGCCGTTTGGTGACGGCGGCAAGGCCGGGCTCGCCTCACGGCCGCTTCACCCCGCTTGACGGTCAATCGCCGTCCATCTGCTTGCTGATCGACACCGCATGGACCTCAACAGTGGCTACGCGTTCTGGTCGATCCGCAATGGATTGATGCGCGCCTACCCGCGCCTGGAGCAAGACACCGCCTGCGAGGTCGCCATCGTCGGTGGTGGGGTGACCGCCGCACTGATCGCGCACAAATTGGTGCGCCATGGGCACGAGGTGGTGGTGATCGAACAGCGCGACATCGGCTGGGGCAGCACCTCGGCCAGCACCGCATTGCTCCAGTACGAAATCGACACGCCGATGATTGAACTGGCCAAACGGCACGGCATGCAGGCAGCGGCGCTGGCCTATGGCGCGTGCGCGCAGGCCATCCTCGACCTACAGGGCCTGTGCAACACCTTCGGCGGAACCGACTTCACGCGCCAGGATAGCCTTTACTACGCCAGCCGCTCGCGCGATATAAAAGACCTGCGCAGCGAACTGGAGACCCGCAAGGCGCACAGACTGCCGGTGGAATGGATTGAACGCGAGCCGCTTTGGCATCACTACGGCGTGCATTCGGAAGGCGCAATTCTGAGCCGCCTGGCCGCCAGCGTGGACCCGTACCGCCTTTGCTACCGCCTGTTTTCCGAGTGCGAGCAATACGGCGCACGCATCTACGACCGCACCGCCATTGCCTCGATCGAACCGCATCACCTGCACGTCGACCTGCGCACTGAAGACGGCGTGAGCGTGCGTGCCCGTCACGTGATCCTGGCAGCCGGCTATGGCAACCAGCGCTGGCTCTCACAGCCGGTGGCGCGCAATCGCAGCAGCTACGCCTTCGTGACCGACCCGCTGCACGACAGCGAAATGGGCGCGCTCAAGCACACCATGATGTGGGAGACCGCGCGCCCGTACCTGTATTTGCGCAGCACACCGGACGGACGCGTGGTCGCGGGTGGCGAAGACAACAACATCGACATTCCTGCGCGCCGCGACGCACGCGTGCAGGGCAAGCTCAAGACGCTGCTGAAGAAAATTGGCAAGTCCATGCCGGACATGCGCCTGCGCCCGGCGTTCGCATGGGCCGGCACCTTCGCAGAGACGGCCGATGGATTGCCGTTCTTCGGGCCGCATGCCGAACTGGGGCCACGCGTGTCGTTCGCGATGGCCTATGGCGGCAACGGCATCACCTATAGCGCCATTGGCGCAGGCTTGCTGCGCGCACAACTGGAGGGCACGCCTCACCCGCTGTCCGAATTGTTCGGCTTCGCGCGCCTGGGTTGAAACCACCACGGCCACCAACCGTGGCCGTGCATCGCATACGCATCGGCAGCCCGCTCCAGCGGATTGCGCACATGGATACCGCCGCACAGTAAATAAACGGGCAAAAACAGCGGCCCCAGCAGCATGTACTGATAGACATGCGCGCGCTCGTGGTCGCCCAGTCGCACCGGTGGATGCTCGCAACGGCCTGCAGCGTGCGCGTAGGTACTGCACTACAGGTCCAGCGTTGCACCCTTCAGCAAGATCACGTTGCCCAACGTCATCGCGCCGCCCGGGCCCCATGGCCAGGCGTGGAAGACCACGGCATGCTCCCGCGGCGACCAGACCGGACGCGCACCAAAGCACGCCCCGGCCGCGCCGATCGCGAGCCCGATCAAGGTGTTGGGCAACGTCCACAACGCGCCCAGCGCCTGCACTGCAGGCAGGCCGCGCATTACCGGCTTCAGTCGGCCTGGTTGGGGATCAGCAGCCACAGAATCAGATACACCAGGATGCCGGGAAACGCAGCCGAGGCAATCGACACGATGACGAACAGCACACGCAGCAGCGTCGCGCTCCAGCCAAAACGACGCGCAATGCCGCCAACCACACCGGCGATCATGCGGTCGTTGAGGGAGCGGGACAGCGTGGTGGTAGACATGGCAAGACTCCTGCAAAACGTAGCCAACAGTCTAAAAAACGCGGCCGCTGCAGATCGTGACGGCCGCGTGGCCTGCTCAGCGCGGCGTCACCTGCCCGGCGTGCAGGCAGCAATCTCAGGCAGTGCCGCCACGTTCCTGCAGCCAGCGATGGATCGCCACCGGCACCTCGCGCTGCGCACGCCCGGAGACGTAGATTCCGATGTGGCCGCCACGGAAGCTCAGTTCGCTGTAGTCGTCGCTGCCGACCAGCCCACCGAGCGCTCGTGAGGCATCCGGCGGCACCAGGTGGTCGTGTTCGGCGTAGATATTCAGCACCGGCATGTCGAGCGCCTGCAGATCGACCACCTGCCCCCCAATGCTCACCTGCCCGGTGACCAGCCCGTTGCGCTGATAGAACAACGTGACAAATTCGCGGAAAGCCTCGCCGGCCAGGTCGGGCGAATCGAAGATCCACTTTTCCATGCGCAGAAAATCTTCCAGCGCCTGCTTGTCGTCGAGGATGTCGAGCAGGCCCACGTATTTCTGCAGATTCAGCCGGAACGGCTTGAGCATCAGGTAGCTGGCGTTCATCAGGTCCGCCGGCACGTTGCCCATGGTGTCCACGAACAGATCCACATCGACCATGCGTGCCCAGTTGGACAGCATGTTGTCCGGCGTATGGAAATCCACCGGCGTCACCATGGTGATCAGGTTGCGCACCTTGTCGCGCTGCAGCGCGGCGTAGCACAACGAAAACGTGCCGCCCTGACAGATGCCGAGCACATCGATCGCTTCCAGGCCCGACTGCGCCCGCAGATGATCCACCGCGCCGTCGATGTAGCGCAGCAAATAGTCTTCCAGTGTGAGGTAGCGCTCGGAGCGGTCCGGATAGCCCCAATCCAGCACGTAGACATCCTGGCCGTGACTCAATAACCCTTTCACCAGCGAGCGATCCGCCTGCAGATCGACCATGTAGGGGCGATTGACCAATGCATACACGATCAACAGCGGCGTCTTGGCCACCGGTGCCTGCTCGCCGATGAAGCGGTATAGCACCACCTTGCCATCGCGCCAGATTTCTTCGCGCTCGGTGACGCCGTAATCCACATCGTCAACGCCCGGCAGCAGCTTGAGCCCTTCGCGCAACTTGCGTTGCATCGACAAGGTTTCCTGCATCAGGTCTTCGGCACTGAATCCCAACGGACCTTTCATGCCTGCGCTCCACGTTTTTTACCTGCCGCGTGTTTACGAGCCGCAGGCTTGGGCGAGGATGTCGCGCCACCGCCCTTCTTAACCGAGGCCGTTTTCGGCGACGTGGAGACGGGTGGCGCCTTTTTCGGAGCCGCCTTTCTAGGCGCGGCGCTGCCGACGGACGCCTTCTTCGATACGCCCGGCTTGACCGCCTGCGCCGCCCGGGCCGGCCGCACGACCGTGCTGGCCCGGGCGGACGGCGCGCGCTTGCCGGCTGCCGGCGTCACCGGTCCAGGCTGCGCCGCTGCAGCGGGCCTGCTGGCCGGTGAAGTTGCATTACGCAGCATCCGCCTGACCAGGCGCTCCAGTTCGGCAATGCGGCGATGCGCGGCGTCCATCTCCGAACGCGTGGGCATGCCGAAGCGTTCGCTGAGTTGCTCGACCTCTTCCTGCAGCGCAGCGCGCAGGCGCATGTGCGCGTTGGCAAAACCGCCGTACACCTTGCGGAACTGCTCCGATAAGGCGACATCGGCATAGGACTCTTCGGCCGCCTCGATCCACAGATCGAACAGGGCACGGGCGCTGGTCAGCTGGCTGCCGCTGCTCTCGTGCTCGCTCAGCTTGGACGCGAAGCGCGCAAACGCCTGCTCGATCGCCGCCTTGAGTTGCTCGCCATAGGCCTCCGACTGGGCCTGGAACTCCTGTTGCGCACGTGCCAGTTTCTGCAGGCGCGACTGGTGGTTGCGGTTCAACCCGAACGCCGGCATGTCCAGCCAGGGCGCATTTTCCTCGCGCCACTTTTGCAGCGTCTGCGCCGCGTCCTGCAACCACGGGTCGAACCCGCCCGGGCTGCCGCCGCGCAGCGACCCCAGCGTCCATTGCATCAACTGTTCGCCCTGCCCTTGTACGGCCTGGCGCCAGGCATCGGCCACTTCATTGGCCGAGGTGTCGCGCCCGGCAAACTGCGCGGCCACCTGCTGCATGGTGCCGAACCAGTCGCCGGCCTGGGTACGAAATCGGTCGATGGCCTCCTGCGCCTGCGGGGCGGCCTGGGTGGGCAACAACTGCGACCACCAATCCACGGCCTTGCGCCAATCCTGCGGGGCATCGCTACCGGACGCGGGCGGTGGTTGTTGCGCAGCGGCGCCGGCTTGGCCGTGGCGCATGGCATCTCCCCAGGCAGCCCAGTATTGGCGCGCCTTGTCGTCGAAGTTGCCGTTATCCGAACCGCTGCTTGCCATCATCCCGTCCAGTGACCTCTACCCAGCCATCCTACCGCGTGCAAGGCGGTGTGCCGCTCAGGGTTTGGGGATACGCAGCGTCTTGCTGATCATCAGCGAGCCAGACACCGCAAACAGCAGCACCAGCGGATGGAGCTGCCACGGCCCTAGCTGCCATTGCCCCCACCACAAGGTGTCGCCGATATGGCCGCTGCTGGCGGCAACCGCGAGCAGGATCACCAGTACCAGGCTGGTCGGAATGGGCGTGCCTTCGAAATACGGCACCTTGTCGGCCTCGCCAGCGATCTCTTCGGCAGTGACGTTGTAGCGCGCCAGCCGGCTGACCCCGCAGCAGACGAAGTAGCTCAGCACCAGCCAGTCCCAACCACCGCGCATGCCGCAGGCATAACCCAGCGCCGCCGGCGCCACGCCAAAGGAGATCACGTCTGCCAGCGAATCCAGTTCGCGGCCCAGCGTGGAAGAGGCTTTGCGCCAGCGCGCCACGTGCCCGTCCAGCGCATCGAACACGAACGCGAGCGGTATCAATGCCATGCCCAGCAGCAGATCGCCGCGATGCCCCTCTTGCAGGAACCGCATGGCCGCAAACACTGCGCCGGTGCCGCAGAACGCGTTGGCGAGTGTGAACCAGTCCGCGAGTTGGAAATCGCGCAGCATCGAAAAATGGCGTTTCATGCGGAACCTGAGGTGAGCAAGGCGCAAAGGGTAACGCGCGCGCGTCATGCAGGCGACCGTTTCGCTGCACTCGGCTAGGCTGGCGATTGGCGTGACCGCTCCCGGCCGCGCACGACTTTTCGAGGACACCCCATGCGCAGCATCCTGATCACCGGCGCGGGCAGCGGCATTGGCGCCGGTATCGCCAGCCAACTGGCGGCCGACGGCCATCATCTGCTCGTCAGCGATGTGCAGCTGGCGGCCGCCGAGCGCACGGCCGATGCGTTGCGCCAGGTAGGCGGCTCGGCCGAGGCGCTGGCGTTGGACGTGACCGATGCAAACAGCATCGCGCAGGCGCTGGCCCACGCATCACGTGCCCCGCAGGTGCTGGTAAACAATGCCGGCCTGCAGCAGGTGGCCGCACTGGAGGAGTTCCCGATGCAGCAATGGGCGCTGCTGGTGGATGTCATGCTCACCGGCGCCGCACGCCTCAGTCGCGCGGTGCTGCCCGGCATGCGTGCGGCCGGCTATGGCCGCATCGTCAATATCGGCAGCATCCACTCGCTGGTGGCCAGCCCATACAAAAGTGCCTATGTCGCCGCCAAGCATGGCCTGGTCGGCCTGGCCAAGGTCATCGCGCTGGAAACCGCCGATTGCGACATCACCGTCAACACGCTCTGCCCCAGCTATGTGCGCACGCCGCTGGTGGAGCGGCAGATTGCCGATCAGGCACGCACCCGCGGCATCGCCGAGGATGCGGTGGTGCGCGATGTGATGCTCAAGCCGATGCCCAAGGGCGCCTTCATCGAGTACGACGAGCTGGCCGGCACGGTGGCGTTTCTGATGTCGCATGCCGCGCGCAACATCACAGGGCAATCGATCGCCATCGATGGCGGCTGGACGGCCCAATGAGCATGCTGGCGAAATTTTGATCAGCCGTCGCCCGCGCCAGATGCCGCAAGGGGTGCGCGCACTTGTCCACAGACTTGCGCAGTGTCCATCCACAGGGGGTGTGGAGAAGTGGACCAGACCGGCCATTCCTCGGAGCACCGGAACGCTCTGCAATGTTCGATGTTCAATCCCGGACGGTTGAGCCTGGCTGGACTCGGTGCTGCGCTGCTAGCAGCATGGGCCGCTGATCGGAGGGAAGCACTGGTCCGCTGACCCATCGCGCGCGCCGAGGATGTCGACCTGCAGCAGTCGGGCTCGGTCAGCTGTCCGACGGTGCTGTGTCGGCGGCACGCGACCCATTGCGCTGCGCACGCGCAGCGATCAGATCCGCGAATACGTCCACGACTGCATGCGCCCATCGCGATACGGCATGACGCCGTGGAACGGGCGTGGGTCGCCATCGAATACCAGCGGCAGGAAATGGCGGTCGCCTTCCCACATTGGCACCTGGTCCATCCGCTCGATCGCAATCCACTCCAGCGTCCCCTCCGGATTGGCGGTGTGGGGTGTGCCGTCGAAGCTGTGGATCAGGAATACGAAGCCCAGCCAGTCTTCGCCCTGCTTGCCGAAGCCCGGCCAGCTGATGGTGCCGCGCAACTGCATCCGGCCGCAGTCGACGCCGGCCTCCTCGCGTATCTCGCGGCGCATGCAGGCCAGCACGTCTTCGTCCGGCTCCATCTTTCCGCCCAGGCCGTTGTATTTGCCCAGATGCCGGTCGCCGGGACGGGCATTGCGATGGATCATCAGCACCTGGGTGCCATCCGGCGACAACAGGTAGCCGAGCGTGGCGACAATCGGGGTATAGGGCATGGCATGCGATCTGACACGAAGCGCATCAGTATGACTGAAGCAGCCCGCCGTACGCGGCGGTAACGCCGGCTCAGCCGACCGCGGCCTGCGGGTTCGGGCGCGGCGGTGCCACGTGATCGGTATCCAGCCGCAGGGTCGCAACACCGTGGCCGCGTTCGGCCAGGTACTCCAGCCACTTGCCAAGGAATGTATTCATGCGCATGCGGTGGCTGATCAGCTCGGCCGGCGGCGGGAACATGCCCATCACATCCTGCCAGCGCCGACCCACATAGCAATGCGTGGTCTCGGCCTGGCGCGCGTCGCGGTACAGCCGCACATACGCCGACGGGTCCGGCTCGCCGGTGACCGGGTCGCACAGGTCGTAGGTCAGGCGCAGCTCCACCGTGTAGCGGTGGCATTCGATCACGTCCAGCCGCAGGTTCAGGCCATCGCCGATCGAGGACACGTACGAGCCCGGCGCCAGATCGGCTGGGGCGAACAACCGGGTCAGATGTTGGAAGTTTTCTGCATACAAGCCCATCAGCCAGCCGAAGCGGCTCAGTTTGGGAATGCGTTCGAGTTTGCTCAGTGCTTGCGCCATGGACCGATCCTACACGCTGCGCTGCCGCACGGGCAGCATTGACGAGGGCCCAACGGCAGGCCTACCTTGGCGGAGCACTGCCCCACCCGTTTCGTACCCCCAGCCGCCAACCACTGCCGGTTGCTCTTTCGACCGATGGGCACGGCGGCCGAAACGTGAGTAACGGCTACCGATCCTGAAGATCCGATCCCGATCTCCGCTCAGAACATCTCGCGCTGCAGGCCCAGGGTGGACAACACCTTGCTGGAGATTTCTTCGATCGAGGTATTGGTGGTGCTGAGCGAGGGAATGCGCTCCATCTGGAACATGCGCTCGGCGATCGCGACTTCGCGCCGGCAGGTCTCTGCCGCGCTGTAGCGAGAATTGGCGCGCCGCTCCTGACGAATTTGCTGCAACCGCTCAGGGTCAATGGTCAAACCGAACAACTTGCTGCGGTAATTACGCAACCGCGGGGGCAACTGCTCGTTTTCCAGATCTTCCTCGGTGAGCGGATAGTTGGCGGCGCGAATGCCGTAATGCAAGGCCAGATAGATGCAGGTCGGTGTCTTGCCGGCGCGCGACACCGCCACCAGGATCACATCGGCCTCGTCGTAATTGAGCGCAATGCCATCGTCGTGACTGAGCGCGAAGTTCATCGCGTTGATGCGGCGGTGATAGGTTTCGAAGTCGACCATGCCGTGCGCGCGGCCCACACGCGAATGACGCGGCGCATTGAGCTCGCGCTCCAGCGGCTCGATGAAGGGCGCGAATACATCCAGCATCAGCGCGCCACTTTCAGCCAGGATCATGCTCAATTGTGGATCGACGCACGAATTGACCACGACCGGGCGCACCTGGTACCGCTCGCCTGCAGCACGCACCCGCATGGCGGCATCGCGCGCTTTATCTGCATCGTCAATGAACGACATGCGGTCGGTGACGAAGTTGAAACCGCTGAACTGCGTGAGCAGGCTATGCCCAATCGTTTCAGCGGTGATACCGGTTCCATCGGAGACGTAAAACACCGGCCGAATTGTTGACATCAAGACCACCTCTTTGAACTGGTGTCCAAAACTTACGGATTCATGCTTGTGCAGGCTCCGCTGTGCACTGCATCATAGCGGCTTCTTCCTACGGTCGCGGCCATTCAGCCCGCTCGGGCGATGGCCTTACGGAGCATCGCGCTTGAACGAGAATATCCTGTGGTTGCATGAGCTACGCCTGGCCGACCTGGCCCGCGTAGGCGGTAAAAATTCCTCGCTTGGCGAGATGATCGGCAACCTGGCTGGGTTGGGCGTCTCGGTTCCCGGTGGATATGCGACCACTGCCGAGGCTTTCAAGGACTTCATCGCGCACAACGATCTGTCCAAGCGCATCTTCGACAAGCTGGCAACGCTGGATGTCGAAGACGTCAACGCACTCACGCTGGCCGGCAAGGAAATCCGCGGCTGGGTAATCGACGCCCCGCTGCAGCCGGAACTGGACCGCGACATCCGCACCGCCTACGCGCAGTTGTGCGCCGAAAACGGCGGCGGCGACGTTGCCGTGGCCGTGCGCTCCTCGGCAACCGCCGAAGACCTGCCGGACGCCTCCTTCGCAGGCCAGCAGGAGACCTTCCTCAATGTGACTGGCGCCGACGATGTGGTGCACAAGGTCAAGGAAGTGTTCGCCAGCCTCTATAACGATCGTGCGATTGCCTACCGCGTGCATCACGGCTTCAAGCATGAAGACGTGTTCCTGTCGGCCGGCGTGCAGCTGATGGTGCGATCGGGCGTCGGCGCGGCAGGCGTGTTGTTTACGCTGGACACCGAATCCGGCTTCCGCGACGTGGTGTTCGTCACCTCCAGCTTCGGCCTGGGCGAGATGGTCGTGCAGGGCGCGGTCAATCCGGACGAGTTTTACGTCTACAAGCCCACGCTCACTGCGGGCAAGCCGGCAATCCTGCGCCGCTCGCTCGGCAGCAAAGCCATCCGCATGGTGTATTCGGATGTGCCCGGCGAGCGCGTGCGCACCGAAGATACCCCGGCGGAACTGCGCAGCACCTTCTCGATCAGCGACGAAGACGTGCAGGAGCTGTCCAAGCAGGCGCTTGTGATCGAAAAGCATTACGGCCGCCCGATGGACATCGAGTGGGCCAAGGACGGTGTCAGCGGCAAGCTGTTCATCGTGCAGGCGCGTCCGGAAACTGTGAAGTCGCGTAGCCACGCGACCCAGATCGAGCGGTTTGCGCTGGAGGCCAAGGGCGCCAAGATCCTGGCCGAAGGCCGCGCCGTCGGCGCCAAGATCGGTAGCGGTGTGGCACGCGTGGTGCGCTCGCTGGACGACATGAATCGTGTCCAGGCTGGCGATGTGTTGATCGCCGACATGACCGACCCCGATTGGGAGCCGGTGATGAAGCGCGCCTCGGCCATCGTCACCAACCGCGGCGGGCGCACTTGCCATGCAGCGATCATCGCGCGCGAGCTGGGCGTGCCGGCCGTGGTCGGCTCGGGCAATGCGACCGCCGTGATCAAGGACGGCCAGGAAGTCACCGTCAGCTGCGCCGAGGGCGACACCGGCTTCATCTACGAAGGCAAGCTGGCGTTCGAGCGCACCACGACCGATCTGGGCAACATGCCGCCTGCCCCGCTGAAGATCATGATGAACGTCGCCAACCCGGAGCGTGCGTTCGACTTCGGTCAGCTGCCCAACGCCGGCATCGGCCTGGCACGGCTGGAGATGATCATCGCCTCGCATATCGGCGTGCATCCCAACGCCCTGCTGGAATACGACAAGCAGGATGCCGATGTCCGCAAGAAGATCGACGCCAAGATCGCCGGCTATGGCGACCCGGTCAGCTTCTACGTCAACCGCCTGGCCGAAGGCATCGCCACGCTGACCGCCTCGGTGGCGCCGAATACGGTGATCGTGCGCTTGTCGGACTTCAAGTCCAACGAGTACGCCAACCTGATCGGCGGTTCGCGCTACGAGCCGCATGAAGAGAACCCGATGATCGGCTTCCGTGGCGCCAGCCGCTACGTCGCCCCGTCCTTCACCAAGGCCTTCGCGCTGGAGTGCAAGGCGGTGCTGAATGTGCGCAACGAGATGGGCCTGGACAACCTCTGGGTGATGATCCCGTTCGTGCGCACGCTGGAGGAAGGCCGCAAGGTGATCGAAGTGCTGGAGCAGAACGGGCTCAAGCAGGGCGAGAACGGTTTGAAGATCATCATGATGTGCGAGCTGCCCTCCAACGCGCTGCTGGCCGACGAGTTCCTGGAGATCTTCGACGGCTTCTCGATCGGCTCCAACGACCTGACCCAGCTCACCCTGGGCCTGGACCGCGATTCGTCGATCGTCGCGCACCTGTTCGATGAGCGGAACCTGGCGGTCAAGAAGCTGCTGTCGTTGGCGATCAAGTCGGCGCGCGCCAAGGGCAAGTACGTGGGTATCTGCGGCCAGGGGCCGTCCGACCACCCGGAACTGGCCGAGTGGCTGATGCAGGAAGGAATCGAATCGGTGTCGCTGAATCCGGACACCGTGGTCGACACCTGGCTGCGTCTGGCCAAGCTCAAGAGCGAGGGCTGATGGGACTGATGGGTGCGATGTGGGCAGCAGCTGCAGGAGCGGCTGCTGCAAAGCCGGTTGCTGCAGCGGGAGCGGCAGCTGCGAAGCCGGCCACCACCAGCGAGCCGGCATTCAATTGGGCCGCCATTCCGTGGGCGCAGTACGCGGTCAACTGGGGAGTGGCATTGCTGATCGTCGTGGTCGGCATGTGGCTGGCCCGGCAACTCAGTCAATGGCTGCACCGCGCGCTCACCCGCGCGCGCGTCGAGATCACGCTGACCAACTTCCTGCGCAACGTGATGTACGCGTTGTTGCTGGTGTTGGTCTTCGTCAGCGCATTGAGTCAGATCGGAGTGCCACCGACCTCGCTGATCGCAGTGCTCGGCGCGGCAGGTCTGGCGGTTGGCCTTGCACTGAAGGATTCGCTGTCCAACATTGCTGCCGGCGTGATGCTCATCGTGCTGCGGCCGATGCGCGATGGCGACCACGTGTTGATCGCCGGGCAGGAAGGCATCGTCGACGAGATCCGGATCTTCCAGACCCGGATCCGTTCGTTCGACGAACGCATGATCACCCTGCCGAACAGCACGATTACCACCGCCCCCATCGTCAACTACAGCACCCTGCCCAACCGCCGCCTGGAAGTGACGGTCGGCGTGGGCTACGAAGACGATCTGAAGAAGGCGCAGCAACTGTTGCTGCAGATCGCCAAGGACAACCCGAACATCCTGGAGTCGCCTGCACCATTCGTGCAGGTGACCAACCTGGGCGAGAGTACGGTCGACCTGATGCTGTTCGCATATGCGACCAACGGCAACTTCGGCGCAGCCAAGAGCACCACGCTGGAGCAGATCCGCAACGAGTTGCTGGAAAACGGACTCAACATCCCCTATCCGCAGCGCGACCTGCACGTGTATCACCACGATGCCGATGGCAAGCCGATCTCCGACCTGTTACTGAAAGGCATCGCCGACGATGGCGACCTGGGCAAGGGACCTTCGTTGGCGCGCTGACGTACACAGTGGCGTGATGGAAAGCAAAAGGCCGCATCGAACGATGCGGCCTTTTTGTTGATGCTTTTTATTGGATGCTTTTGTTGGACGCGTCGCCACCGAGTGGTTTGTAACCCGCGCGGTCGGCTGAGAAATTAAGCGACGTACGCAGGCGTGCCATTGGGATGGGACACCTCCGACACGCCCACAGCATGCAACGACGCCATGGCCAGCGCTCAGGCCGGCACGTCGGCCTGGGAATCGCCACCGAGCGCGCCCATGAACTGACGATAGTGGCGCAACTCGTCGATCGAATCGCGCACATCGCTCAGGGCGGTATGCGCCGAACTCTTGGCGAACCCGTTGGCGACCGTCGGCGCCCAACGTCGCGCGAGCTCCTTGATGGTGGACACGTCCAGGTTGCGGTAATGGAAATAGCGCTCCAGGCGCGACATCTGTCGGTGCAGGAAGCGGCGATCCTGGCAGATCGAGTTGCCGCACATCGGCGAGGCGCCGGCACGGATCCACTCGCTCAGGAATGCCACGGTCTGCGCTTCAGCCTGCGCGTGGGTCACCTGGCTGTCGAGCACGCGCTGCCACAGACCCGAACGGCGGTGCTGATTGCGGTTCCACTCGTCCATCGCTTCCAGGGTTTCCAGCGGATGCGCAATGGCCAATTCCGGCCCCTCGGCAAGCACGTTCAACTGCGCATCGGTCACGATGGTGGCGATCTCGATGATGGAATCGCGATCGGTATCCAGGCCGGTCATTTCCAGATCGATCCAGATCAGTCGGTCGTTGCCTGCAAGGTTCTCTGCCATATCGCCGTCCTGTGGAGGCCGTCGCCGGCCGGATGCTGAAGAGGGCGCGCATCATACCGCGGCCACGTCGCTCAGGGCGCAAGTGGCGGCTTGCCGCGCTTGGCCCTGAAGTAATTGGTCAGGCGCAAGCTCGCCTCGGCTGCAAGTACGCCACCGCACACCTGCACGCGATGATTGTGGCGCGGGTCGGCCAGCAGGTCGAAGACGCTGCCGCAGGCACCGGTCTTGGGATCGCTGGCGGCGAACACCACGCGCGCGATCCGCGCATGAATCATCGCCATCGCGCACATCGCGCACGGCTCCAGGGTGACGTACAGCGTGCAGCCGATCAGGCGGTGATTGGCCAGGCGGCGCCCGGCTTGTCGCATTGCCACGATTTCGGCATGCGCGCTGGGATCGTGGCTGGCGATATTGAAATTCCAGCCTTCGCCAAGCACGTTGCCTTGCGCATCGACCAGCAGCGCGCCGACCGGGATTTCGTCATAGTCGCGCTCGGCACGCTCTGCCAATTGCAAGGCGTGCTGCATCCAGTGCACGTCGATCGCCGCGTGCGGCGTGTGGGTCGGCGCATCGGTGGGCACGCTCACGTGGCCGAACCGCCCTGGCGGTCCAGGAACGCGGCGAACGCGGCAACCGTGGCTTCGCTGACATGGTGTTCGATGCCCTCCGCGTCGCGGCGCGCGGTGGCCTCGTCGATGCCAAGCGCAAGCAAAAAGCGCTCCACGATCTGGTGGCGCTGCCGGCTGGAGGCGGCCAGCGCCTCGCCGGCAGGGGTCAGGAACACCCCGCGGTAGGGACGCTGCACGACCCACCCATCGCGCACCAGCCGCTTGAGCATCTTGGCCACGGTGGGCTGCGCCACGCCCAGTCGCGCAGCAATATCGACCTGACGTGCCTCGCCGCCGTCCACCAGCAGATCGGAGATCAGCTCCACATAGTCTTCGACCAGCTCGGCGCGGCGCGCTTCGCGCACCTGACGGAAGCTCTCCATATGCACCTGCGCATCGATCAGGACCGGCGCGGCCGCTTCCACCTTTTCGCTCTTGCCCACCCTCTTCCTCGTCATCGTCGCCGGCGTCGATGCCGGGGCGCATAGTTTGAAGCACGCAGCAGATCAATACGATTGAAATTGCCAATGCTCAACAGCATAGCAACTGCTATATCATGCGTGTAACCCGTCTCTACCCACCTGCATGTCCGCCGACACCGCCGCCTCAGCGCCATCGTCAGCCACCGCCACCGGCGGTCTGGGCGACCACCAGGCCAGCGTCGCCGTGCCCAAGGGCGGCCATTGGTGGTTCCGCCTGCTGGCCTTCCTGGGACCGGGCTACATGGTGTCGGTGGGCTATATGGACCCGGGCAACTGGGCCACCGATCTGGCCGGCGGCTCGCAGTTCGGCTATCTGCTGCTGTCGGTGATCCTGTTGTCGAACCTGATGGCGATCGTGCTGCAGGGCTTGTCGGCGCGGCTGGGCATCGCGACCGGGCTGGACCTGGCGCAGGCCTGTCGCGTGCGTTATCCGCGTCGCGTCAATCTGGCGCTGTGGGGCATCTGCGAGCTGGCCATCATCGCGTGCGATCTGGCCGAGGTCATCGGTACCGCGATTGCGTTGAAGCTCTTGTTCGGGATTCCGCTCACCGTGGGCGCGATCATCACCGCGGTGGATGTGGTGCTGGTGTTGTTGCTGATGAACCGTGGTTTCCGGGCGCTGGAAGCGTTCGTGATCGCGCTGCTGTTGATCATCTTCTTGTGTTTCGGCATCCAGATCGCGCTGGCCGCACCGCCGATCGCGGCGGTACTGGGCGGTTTCATCCCGCGTGCGCAGGTGGTCACCGACCCGAAGGCGCTGTATCTGGCGATCGGCATCATCGGGGCGACGGTGATGCCGCACAACCTGTATCTGCACTCGTCGATCGTGCAGACGCGCGCGTATCCACGGACCGATATCGGCCGGAAATCGGCGCTGCGTTGGGCGGTCACCGACAGCACGGTGGCGTTGATGTTCGCGTTGTTCATCAATGCCTCGATCCTGATCCTGGCCGCGGCGGTGTTCCATGCGCAGGGCCGCACCGACGTACAGGAGATCGAACAGGCGCATGCGTTGCTGGCGCCGATGCTGGGCGTTGGCCTGGCCTCGACACTGTTTGCGGTGGCGCTGCTCGCCTCCGGCATCAACTCCACCGTGACCGCAACGCTGGCCGGGCAGATCGTGATGGAAGGGTTCCTGCAATTACGCCTGCCGCCGTGGATACGACGCTTGCTCACCCGCGGCATCGCCATCGTGCCGGTGGTCATCGTGACCTGGTTGTACGGCGAGGCTGGTACGGCGCGGTTGCTGGTGCTCAGCCAGGTGGTGTTGTCGATGCAGCTGCCGTTCGCGGTGATTCCGCTGGTGCGCTTCGTATCCGACCGGCAGTTGATGGGCGCGCTGGTAGCGCCAGCATGGCTGGTACGCATCGCGTGGGGGATTGCGGCGGTGATCGTCTGCCTCAATCTGAAGCTGCTGTGGGATACCGCGCTGCATTGAAATGCGGCATCGGCCCGGGCGTTGCGCCTGTGCGCGATCAATTGCTTCGTATCGCCAGCACAGCTGCAGGACGATGCCGCGCTTTCCTGCCTTCAACGCGCATTAGCGCTGTGGATGATGCTTGAGAGCTTACAAAGTCTGTCCTGCACTGGTGGGGGGGCGAGGTCTCTTCAGCAGACTCGACTGAGCCCAGGGCGCGGTGCGCTCGCCGCGCGCGGGACACGCCGCAAGGACATCCATGCAGGCTCGATGGCGGCATCCATGCCGTCGAAAGTCCCGCACGCAGCAAACACACCGCGCCAGACAGGTGATGGGTGACATCGAAGAGCGCAATGCGGCGCCAGACGCGCTCGAGGCCGCTGCAAGCGCTGCGCGCCTGTTGGCGCTTCTTCCATTACGGCCTGCGCATCGCTCGAATCGATTACATTCTGCGCCAGTTCGCGCAGTGCGCACGCGCGTGCAATCTGCCTCGCGCCGCACGCGCTCTACTTGGCGCATGCACCGGTTTGTCCGTTGCCTGCAGTGGCCTTGCGCTGCGTGGGCATGCCATACATGACGCGCCAACACGCACATGCGACTGCCGGGCTGCATGCCCTCGCCTGCAGGAGTTCTTATGGATCCGTTCGAGGCGCATCCGGCCGATGCCGGGCGCCGCCACTTTCTCATTTCCGGCACGGCAGCCGTGGCAGCGTTATCGCTGCCACATCTCGCCAGCGCTGCCGCAGCCACGCGCATGCCATCCACCTCGTCGCCCCACCCTTCCACTCACGGAGTCAAGCAGATGTCCAATTTCGTCAAACGTCCCGACGGCGCCAACATTTTTTACAAGGACTGGGGCAAGGGCCAACCGGTCGTGTTTTCGCACGGCTGGCCGCTCAGCGCTGATGCCTGGGATGCGCAGATGTTGTTCATGGGCCAGCACGGTTTCCGCGTGATTGCGCATGACCGCCGCAGCCACGGCCGTTCGTCGCAGACCTGGGACGGCAACGATATGGATACCTATGCCGACGATCTGGCTGCGGTGATCGAGGCGCTGGATCTGAAGGACGCGATCCTGGTAGGCCATTCCACCGGCGGTGGCGAAGTGGCGCATTACGTTGGCCGCCATGGCAGCAAGCGCGTGGCCAAGGTGGTGCTGGTAGGCGCCGTGCCGCCGCAGATGGTCAAGAGCCCGACCAACCCGGGCGGCCTGCCGATGAGCGTCTTTGACGGCATTCGCGACGGTGTGGCCAAGGATCGTTCGCAGTTTTATCAGGACCTGACCACGCCTTTCTTTGGCGCCAACCGCGATGGCAACAAGGTCACCCAGGGCATGCGCGATGCGTTCTGGCTGCAGGGCATGTTGGGTGGGCACAAGGGTCAGTACGACTGCATCAGGGAATTTTCCGAAGTCGATTACACGCCCGACCTGAAGAAGATCGATGTGCCGGCGTTGGTGGTACACGGCGACGACGATCAGATCGTGCCGATCGATGCGTCCGGCAAGATGTCGGCAAAGATCATCAAGAATGCCGAACTGAAGATCTACGCCGGCGCGCCGCACGGTCTGACCTTTACCCACACGGACCAGTTCAACAAGGATCTGTTGGCGTTCGCAAAAGCCTGATCGAGGTGAATGGATCAGCGAAGGGCCGGCTCGAGAGAGCCGGCCTTTTTGATCTTGCGCTAGTGATCGTGCAAGAACAGCTCACGCACCCGGATAGATTGTTGTCATGCGGTATCGATGCGCTCGGAGCCGCACATTGGCAGTGACAGATCCCGATTCGCACACCGGCGACGTTCGCCTGATGGTGAATGTCGTCGCTGTTCGCTGCGCTTCCCAGACTCAGTCGAGATGTAAGGGCATCACGCGCTCGCCGCTTTCAGGACACGTCGCGTGCTACCGACACCTTGCCGCTTCAGCGCAGCAACCGGTCGGCCAGCAGGAATCCGCCGCTCATCGCCACGACGAGCAATGCACCGGTCAGACGTGGCGGAGCGGGCAACGGCAAGTCGAGCAACCGGCAACCGATGCCGATAGCCAATGCGAGCAGTACCCCGAGCACTGCCAGGCTCATGCGTCGCCCTGCCGGCCAACGCGGCCGCTGGGTCCGCCGCAATGCCTCAGATTCCTTGCGGCATGCCGCGCCAGGAAGCGGTCGGCTAGTGCATAGCCGCAC
Organism: Xanthomonas phaseoli pv. dieffenbachiae; assembly: GCF_008639345.1. Taxonomy (NCBI): domain Bacteria; kingdom Pseudomonadati; phylum Pseudomonadota; class Gammaproteobacteria; order Lysobacterales; family Lysobacteraceae; genus Xanthomonas; species Xanthomonas phaseoli. Next base: position 2,425,732 of record NZ_CP041380.1, read on the forward strand.
GTCATTGCCAGCACCAGCAACGCGCCGACGAAGGCCGTGGGTGCAGGCGATGGAATGCCGGCCACACGGCAGCCGAAGCCGATTGCCACGCCCAGCGCGACACCGCTGATGAACTTCCAATTCATGGGCATCAGATATCCGAGTGCGCGTGCGGCGGCAGCGCCGCACCGCCGCCACCGACGAAGTGGCGCACCACCGGTGCGCGCTCGCCGTGATGCAGGGCGCGGATCTGCTCCTGTAACTGACGGTCGTCGCCGGTGACGCGTTCGTGCTGCCGCAGATGTTCCAGCCATGAGGCGACGAGGAAGTATTCCAGTTGCACACCTGGCGTTGCAGCGTCTTCGGCAATGCCCCAGACCACGGCGCCGTCGCGACGGCGCGCGTTGCCCAGTTGCGCCATCAACTGCAGGAACATCACGCGTGCCTCGGCAGCGATACGGTATTCCACCGTGACCAGCACCGGGCCGCGGTCATGCTCGAGGCGATCGGCTTGCGCAGGTGCAGGCCAATGTCCGCCGGGGGCGAGGTCCAGCTGTTCGGTCCCGGCAATCCGCGCGCGTTTGACCAATAGCGCGGCGATCACTGCACCGGCCGCGGCGATCTGCAGCGCCGTGGCAATCGACGTGCGTTGCGCCAACGCGCCCCATACCAGCGAGCCGCTGGCCATGCCTGCGGAAAACACCACGATGTACAACGACAATGCACGCGCACGCACCCACGCAGGGACGGCGGTCTGTGCGGCGATCTGCAACGACGACAGCACCGTGATCCAGGCCAGACCGTTCACCACCATCACCACGCACAACACGCCAAGCAGCCGCGACAACGCCAAGCCCAGCAGCGATGCGGCGCACACCAGGGTGGCGACGAACACCAGCAGATCGCGGTCGTAGCGCGCACGCAGGCGCGGCAACAACAAGGCGCCGCTGATCGCGCCCATGCCGATACAGCCCAGCAAAATGCCGTAGCTGCCGGCGCCCAGCTGCATGTCGCGGCGGACCACCAACGGCAGCAGCGCGGTCAACGCGCTGGCGAACACGAAAAACCCGGCGGCCTTGATCAGCACCGCCTGCAGGCGACCGGCGCGCGCGGCGTAGCGCAACCCTGCGCGCAGGCCTGCGCCAAAGCTCTCCGGCGGCAGCGCCGAGGCATGCACATCGCGGCGCCATCGCCACAGCACGCACAGCATCATGCCGAAGGTCAGCCCGTTGAGCAGAAAGGCCCACGGCGGGCCGAACTGGGCCACGATCAGCCCACCCACGGCCGGGCCGATCGATCGGGCGATGTTCATGCCGATCGAATTGAGCGCCACCGCCGAAGCCAGCATCGGGCGCGGCACCAGTTCCGACACGATCGCCGCCTGAGCCGGCATCGCCATTGCTGCGCCTACGCCCATTGCAAAGGTGAGCGCCACCAAGACCCAAGGCGTCAGCAACTGCAGATGCGCCAGTAATGCGAGCAGACCGGCCACCAGCAGCATCCAGGCCTGGGTCAACAGCAAGTAGCGACGACGGTCGACGATGTCGGCCAGCGTGCCGGCGACCAGTGCCAATAGCACCACCGGCAAGGTGGTCGCCGACTGCACCGCTGCCACCATCAACGGCGAGCCGGTCTGTTCGGCCATCACCCAGGAAGCGGCGACATCGTTGATCCAGGTCCCGATATTGCTGCCCAGGATCGCCAGCCACAAGGCGCGAAAGACCGGCTCACGCAGCGGCGCCCAGGCACCACCTTCGGCAGGTGCGGCAGAAACAGTCATCGCGGCAAGGCTCCAGGCAATGGGATGAAACAGACAAGGCGAAGGTGTGCCGCGCGCAACGTGCAGGCACGCAGATGTGCTGCCGATAACGCCATCAGAACGCGAAGCACGCGCATCCCAAAGCGCCCCAGAAGCTACGCAGATCATCGCTGGGGACGGCGTGTTGCCCCGCATGCGCGTGCGCGCCGTGGGCGCGACACGCGTGGCCGTGCGCATGCGTGTGCGTTGCAGCGGACAGCCCGCTTACCCCGCCTCCAACCTGGTAGCCGCCGAACCGATTCACCGGCGACCAGTCCGGCATGGCAGGCGGCAACGTGGGGGCGAGCGCGGCAAAGTCGCCATCGCCATGCACGACACGCCCGCCCAGCACGGTCAGCACGCTGGTGATGTCGGCGATGGCCGCATCGTCGATGCGGAAGTAATCGTCAGACAACACGATGAAGTCGGCCAACTGCCCCACCGCCAAGGTACCCTTGCGGGTCTCGTCGCCGGAAAACCAGGCGCTGCCCTGTGTCCACAAGCGCAACGCCTGTTCGCGATCGAGCAGATTCTCGTCGCCGTACAGGGCCAGACCGCCCACCGTGCGGCCGGTGACCAGCCACGACAGCGCCACCCAGGGGTTGTAGCTGGCCACGCGCGTGGCATCGGTGCCTGCGCCGACCGGAATTCCCGCCGCGAGCATGCGTCGCACTGGCGGCGTCTGCCTTGCAGCCTGCACGCCGTAGCGCTGCACGAACGCCTCGCCCTGGTAGGCCATGCGATGTTGCACGGCGATGCCGCCGTTCAAGGCGCGGATGCGCTCGATATTGCGCGGGGTAATCGTTTCGGCATGGTCGATGAACCAGTGCAGGCCATCGAACGGGATGTCGGCGTTGACCTTTTCATAGACATCGAGAATGCGCGCGATGCTTTCGTCGTATGTCGCATGGATACGGAACGGCCAGCGTTTTTCCACCAGCAGCCGCACCACTTGCTCCAGCTCGGGTTCCAGCTCCGCCGGCAGCTCCGGGCGCGGCTCGCTGAATTGTTCGAAGTCTGCAGCGGAAAACACCAGCATCTCGCCGGCGCCGTTGTGACGCAGCAGGTCATCGCCCTTGCGCACCGGCAGTAATTCGGTCCAGCCGCGGAAGTCCTCGACCTCCTTGCCCTTGTTCTGGGTGAACAGGTTGTAGGCAATGCGCACGCTCAGTTGGCCGGCTGCGTGCAGCTGTTCGATGACCTGGTAATCCTCCGGATAGTTCTGGAAACCACCACCGGCATCGATCACCGAGGTAATCCCGAGCCGGTTGAGCTCGCGCATGAAATGGCGCGTGGAGTTGGCCTGGTATTCCAGCGGAAGACGCGGGCCTTTGGCCAGGCTCGCGTACAGGATCAACGCGTTGGGCTTGGCCAGCAGCAGACCCGTGGGGTTGCCCAACTTGTCGCGCTCGATGCGCCCGCCCAGCGGATCCGGCGTGGTCTTGTCGTAGCCGCAGGCTCGCAGCGCAGCACGATTGAGCAAGGCACGGTCGTACAGATGCAACAGAAACACCGGCGTGTCCGGCGCGATGGCGTTGATCTCCTCGAGCGTGGGCAGGCGTTTTTCAGCGAACTGATATGCAGTGAAGCCGCCCACCACGCGCACCCACTGCGGCGCTGGCGTGCGATCGACCTGCGCCTTCAGCATCGCCATCGCATCGGCCAGCGAGCGCACGCCATCCCAGCGCAGCTCCAGGTTGTAGTTCAGGCCACCCCGGATCAGATGGGTGTGGCTGTCGTTGAGGCCGGGCAGCAGACGCCGCCCCTGCGCATCGATGGCGCGCACGCCCCGCGCCAAGGCCATGATCTTTGCATCGTCGCCGACTGCCACGATGCGTCCATCGGCAACGGCGATGGCCGTGGCAGTGGGCTGGCGCGGATCGAGCGTGGTGATGCGCGCATTGCGAACGACGAGATCGACCATTGGAGACTTTCCTGGCGCAGACGAGGCAGCCGGCAATGCACCCAACGCAAGACCGGCTGCGGCGCCCTGCATCCACCAGCGTCGACCGGCATCGTGATCGCCCGGTGTGCGACTCATGCCGCAGGCCTGCGCAGACGATCCAGCGACCATTCGCCCCCACCGGCTGCAGCGACTGCCAGCAACACCACCATCCACATCAGCGGATATTCCATACCGCCGTGCATCCAGAACCATCCCTTGGGCACGGCCACCAGCACGGTGGTTGCGATGAACAGCGCTGCCAGTGCGGCGCTGGCACGCGTCCACACCCCGAGCAAGACCGCCAGCCCGGACAGGCTCTGTACCAGGGCCAGCAGCAGCGGCAACGGTGCAGCGGATGGAAGGCCGAACTGCTGCAACTCAGCGGCAAACCCGGTCAAGCCCGGTCCACCGAACCAGCCCAGCAACTTCCCAAGCCCGTGCGGCAGCAGGAAGCCGCCACCAGCGATGCGCAGCATCAGCAACGCTGACGAAAGTCCGGCGCTGCCACGTGGTGCCGATCGGTTCAATGCCCGCCTTCCTGCGCGCCGAACATGCTTTTGGCGTACTGGATGCCGATGCCGTAGCCGCCGGCATGCGCGCGTGCAATGCCGGTGGTCAGCGCATAGGTGTCGCTACGTGCCCAGTCGCGCTGCAATTCCAGCAGGTACTGCACACTGGTCATGGGCGCAGCGCCGGCCTGCACCATGCGCGTGACGGCACGTTCGTGTGCCTCGTCGCTCACATCGCCGCAAGCATCGGTGATGACGTACACCTGGAACCCTTGTTCGATCGCCGACAGTGTCGGACCCACGATGCACACGCTGGTCCATAGGCCGGCGATCACCAGACGCTGCTTGCCGAGTGCGTTGACGCGATCGATCACGCCCTGGTCTTCCCAGGCGTTCATGCTGGTGCGATCGAATACCGGCTCACCCGGAAAGATGTCCGGCAACTCGGGGAACAACGGGCCGGAAAACGATTTTTCTGCGACGGTGGTCAGGATCACCGGCACCTTGAACCCTTTGGCACCCTTTGCAATCAAGGACACGTTGTTGCGCAGCGCCGAAATGTCGATGGTGTGCGTGGCGAACGCCATCTGCGATTGATGGTCGATCAGAATCAGGGTGTGATCGCCAGGCGATAGCAAGGATGCGCCGGGCACGGCAGTTGCAGTGGTCATGCGGGTTGCTCCATGGAAAGTGAAACCGGTTCACCGCCGCGCCGCTGCGATGGGGGCATGTGTGCAGCGCCGCATGCTTGCATTGCCATCTGCGCGGCGAAACGCGCCGGCGTGCACCCGGTGGCATTGCGGAAACTGCGAACGAAGTGGCTTTGATCGAAGAAGCACAGATCGGTCGCGATCTGGCTGATGGTGTGGCCGCCTTCGCGCAACATCGCCTGGGCACGTTCGAGCCGACGAAGACGCAGGTATTCCATTGGACTGGCCCCGACCGCATCGCGAAACACGCGGGCGAAATGGAAACGGCTCATGCAGGCCGCTTGCGCAAGATGCGCCACGCTGACAGGTTCGTACAGATGCGTATCGATGTACTGCATTGCGCGCGCAACGGCGCGCACACGCGGCGCCTGCGTTTGCATGCGCCCTGCAGCATGCATATCGGGGCAGGCAACAGCAAGCAGAGGTGCCATGGGGCGTCTCCGGGGGGAATGAGCGCATGGTGACGGGAACAGCCGCGCTGCCCAACCCCTGATGGTGAGGCGAATCGTTCCCTCTTTCGGGGGAGCGCTTGCTCGTCTTCGCCGCAGGCAGCCGCCTGGATGCGATGCGCGTTCGATAGAGCGCGGCGTCATGCGCCGATGCAGTGCCAATGCGAGCGAGAGAACGCAGACGCATCGCCGACACCGCGCGGATCAGGCAGCGCAGCTTTTCAGTCTCGCGATCAACATGAAACCGCGCGTCGAAGCAGGCGGGAAGCAAACGCAACCGCAACGCGGCGCGGTCGTGCTGCAGCATGAGGCGTGACGCGCTGCCCTACAGTTCCCGCATCACGCGTGCGGCGCGCGTCGGTCGCTAAACGAATTCGCCCCGTACGTCCCTCCCCCGAAAGAGGTGTTGGTGCTTCCCCCGATCCCGCCCGACAATGATGCGATGCCGCATGAGTCCGTCATCCATTCGCTGTCCGCATCGCGCTTGCGCGCGGCAACGGTCGTGGCGCTGTGGTGGCTGCTCCTGCTCTGCCGCCCCGCCTGCGCAGCCGGCATCGCCGCGACCCGCGACGGGCTGCTGCAGTTCCACCACACGGCTTGGAGCATCGAGCGCGGTGCGCCGGCCGACATCTGGGACATCCAGCAAGCCGATGGCGGCGCGCTGTGGCTGGCGACTGGCTTTGGGCTGTTCAAGTTCGACGGCGAACACTTCACCCGGCAGGCAGCGCCGGAGGGCGAAGCCTATGCGTCGCACAACATGACCGCGCTGTCGCTGACCACCGACGACGGCGCGTGGATCGGCTATTTCAATGCCGGCATCGATCGCCTGGCCGACGGCCATCTCACCCATTTCGTCCCCGGCAAGGATGTGCCGGATGGGATGGTCTTCCGCATCGAGCGCGATGGCAGCGGCCGCCTGTGGGCCGCCATCGATGGCGGGCTGTGCTGGTTCGACGGACGGCGCTGGCATCGCGCCGGTGCCGACTGGGGCTACCCGGAATCCAGCGCGCAGTGGCTGCTGCGCGATCGCCGCGGCATCCTGTGGGTGAGCGATGGCAGCCGCATCCTGTCGCTGCAACCGGGTGCACGACGCTTTGAATTCAGTGGCCAGCAGATTGGGCACTTCACCACCATGGCCGAGCACCCGGACGGCACGATCTGGGTTGCCGATCCGCACCGCGGCGTGTTCGCGCTCACCGATGCGCACGGTGCGGTGTTGCCTGCCGTGGCACGCAACCAGCTGCAGTTTCCCGGCTTGTTCGCGCACCGCATCGGTTTCATGCGCGACGGCGCGCTGTGGGGTAGCGACTACATCGCAGGCGGGGTGTTCCGTGTCGCCCACCCCACATCGCCGGCGCCGGTGCTCGAACGCTATGGCCCGCTGCAGGGTCTGACTTCCTCCACGGCCGGCCCGCTGTTGGAAGACCACGAAGGCAATCTCTGGGCCGGCACCAATCTGGGGCTCAACCGCTTCCGCCATCGTGCCCTGCTCCCGCTGGCGGCCTTGCTGCCCGGCCAGACCACCGCGGTGGCGGTCTTCGCAACCGTCGCCACGCCAAGCGCACCGGTGTTGCTGGCGGTCCTGCGCGACGAGCGCCAGCTGGCATTGACGCGCACCGGCATCCAGGCCCTGCAACGCGGCGCGCCTGTCAGCGTGCTGCAGGTGCCGTCCAACGCCAACGGCTGGTTGCTCGGCGACAACCGCCTGCTGCGCCTGCACGCAGGCCGCACGCACTCCCTGCCCTTGCCGCAGGACGCGCGCACCGGATCGATCCGCGCGTTTGCCGTCGATGCCCAGGACGCGCCCTGGGCTTGTCCCGATGCCAGCGGCCCGCAGCGCTGGGACGGCCTGCGTTGGCAGCCGATTGCCAGCTTGCAGGACCACCCCTGTTCGGTCCTGCTGGCCGCGCCCGATGGCGCGCTGTGGGTGGGCAGCGTCACAGGCGAGCTCAGCGTGCTGCGTGGCGCGCAGGTGCGGCACTACAGCGCCAACCATGGCCTGTCAGTCGGCCCGATCACCGCCATTTGGCACAGCGCGTCCCTCACCCTGGTGGCCGGCGAAAGCGGGCTGGCCGTACTCGGCAGCGATGGCCGCTTCCAGCAGGTGGCCGATCAGGCCAATCCGGTGTTGCAAGGCATCACCGGCATCGTGCGCGACCGTCACGACACCTTCTGGTTGAACGGCAATCGCGGCGTCGTCCAAATCGGCCGGCAGGCACTGCTGCGCAGCCTGCGCAACGGCGTGGTCAGCCCCTCGCTGCGCCTGTACGACATCATGGATGGCCTGCCCGGCGTCGCCCAGCAGGCGACCCCGGTGCCCACCGCGATCGCCGCGGCCGATGGCCTGCTCTGGTTCACCACCAACCAGGGCCTGGCCTGGCTCGATCCCGAGCAAACTTATCGCAACCCCACCGCGCCCAAGGTCTTCATCACCGACGTGGTGGCCAACGACCGGCCTTACCCGCGTCAGGACGGCCTGCACCTGCCCAAGTGGACCGACCGTCTGCGCATCGGCTACGACGCGATCAGCCTCACCCGCCCGGAGCGCGTGCGGTTCCGCTACCGGCTGGAAGGGGTGGATGCACGTTGGCAGGACGCCGGCAACCGCAACGAGGCCTTCTATACCAACCTTGCGCCCGGGCGTTACCGCTTCCGTATCGCGGCCGCCAACAACGACGGCCTGTGGAATGCGCGCGGCGACACCCTGGCCTTCGTCATCGAACCGGCCTTCATCCAGACCTGGCAGTTCAAGGCCTGCTGCGCGCTGGCGTTGCTGCTGGCGCTGGGCATTGCCTGGCGCATGCGTACCCGGCAGGTGGCCGGGCGCCTGCGCGCGCGTCTGGAAGAGCGGTACCGCGAACGCGAACGCATCGCCCGCGAACTGCACGACACCCTGCTGCAGGGCACCCAGGGGCTGATCCTGCGGCTGCATGCCGCCAGCCGCTCGCTCCCCTGGAACGATCCGCGCCGGCTAGAGCTGGAACAGGCGGTGGATCTGGCCGAAAACGCCCTTGCCGAAGGCCGCGATCGCGTCAACGGCCTGCGCGACAGCCAGTCCCTGCACGAAGACCTGGCCGCCGCCCTGCAACGGGCGCGCAACGCCACCATGCCGCCGCCCACGGCCGCGCTGCAGGTTGCCGTCGAAGGCCGGCCCGTGCGCCTGCGTCCCCTGGTGGCCGACGAGCTGTTCCAGCTCGGGCGCGAAGCACTCGCCAATGCCGACCGGCACGCCGATGCCGCCGGCATCGCGCTGGAACTGCGTTACGGTTCTCGTGACTTCACGCTGCGCATCCGCGACGATGGCCGCGGCCTGGACCCGGATGTACTGCACGGCCATGCCCGCACCGGGCACTGGGGCCTGACCGGCATGCAGGAACGCGCGCAGCGCATCGGCGCCAAGATGCAGCTGTGGTCGCGTCCCGGCAGCGGCACCGAAATCCAGATCACCCTGCCCGCCCATGCCGCCTACCTGCACGCCAAGCGGTGGTGGTGGCCATTTCACACCGCACGATCCACGGAGAGCTCCAATGGCTGACAGGGTCCGACCAACCGAGGTGCTGGTGGTAGACGACCATCCGCTGCTGCGCGATGGGCTCAGCGCCATGCTCGCCGCCGAGCACGACATGCGCGTGGTCGGCGAAGCGGAAGACGGCGAACAGGCAGTGGCCTGCTATACCCGGCTGCGCCCGGACGTGGTGTTGATGGATCTGCAGATGCCGCGCGTGGACGGTGTCCAAGCCATCCAGCGCATCCGCCAGGTCGACTCCGCCGCCAAGGTCATCGTGCTGACCACCTATACCGGCGACGTACGCGCGGTGCGCGCCCTGCAGGCAGGTGCCTGCGGCTACCTGCTCAAGAGTGCGCTGCGCCGCGAGCTGGTCGACACCATCCGCGACGTGCGCCGCGGTCAGCGCCGACATGTGCCGGCCTCGGTAGCCGAAAATATCGCCGCCCATGTGCTCGACGATGCGCTGTCCGCCCGCGAGACCGAAGTGCTGAACCTGGTCGCCACCGGCTGCTCCAACAAGCAGATCGGCAGTGCATTGAGCATCTCCGAGGAAACGGTCAAGGCACATATGAAGAACATCCTGGGCAAGCTCGGCGTGCGCGATCGCACCCACGCGGTCACCGTCGCGCTGCGGCGCGGGATCCTGTCGCTGGAGACCTGAGCGGCGGCTTGGCCATCCTGGGCCCAGCCAGGGGCGGCTTTTGCTACACGGTCGACCATTCTTGAACGCGAGGCGACGGGCGCGATAGCTCCGCGCGCTCAAACCGATCGGCTTACGCTATCGTATGCACCGCCAAGCGGCATGGGGGCCGCTTCAGCATCTGGTTCGGCAGCCGATAACGGCTACGTCCAGCCGCCGCACTGCGCTGCGGCGGCACTCGACTTAATCATTAAACGCGTTCAGGGGAATTGCGATGCTTCGTCACTCTTTGCGGGTGCGCCTGCTGTTGCCGGTGCTGGCCTTGGTGCTGGTTGTGGTGGTGGCACTGACGGTCATTCTGGCCATTACCGAAGCGAACCGGGTCAAGTTCGAAGCCGGCGACGCGATCGAGCGCCAGTCGGTGTCCTTGCAGACCTTGTTCGCGGTCACCCGCGCCATGATGCTGGACCGCGTCAATTCCTCCATGCGCCAGCTGCGCAAGGAAGCCAGCAAGGAAGGCGCGCCCAGCGTCGGCAACGACGTCCGCGTGGCCGATCGTAGCGCCAACGACCTGCTGCTGGGCCAGCGCTCGCAGGCAAATGCCTTCACCTTGGTCGATGATGTCACCGCCATCCACGAAGGTACCGCCACGCTGTTCTCGCGTACCGGCGACGACTTCGTGCGTATCTCCACCAACGTCAAGAAGGACGACGGCAGCCGCGCCATCGGCACCGTGCTCGATCCGAACGGCCAGGCCGCTGCCAAGCTGCGTAACGGCGAAAGCTTCTACGGCGTGGTCGATATTCTCGGCAACCCGTACGTCACCGGCTACGAGCCGATCTTTGCCGGCAACGACAAGCGCGTGATCGGTGCCTGGTACGTCGGGTACAAGGCCGACACCCAAGCGCTGGAAAACGTGGTCAGCAGCCGTCGCGTGCTCGACTCCGGCTTCATTGCCGTGTTTGACAGCAAGAACAAGCTGCGCTTCCAGTCCACCACTGGCGCCACCACCGATACCGCCACCATCGAGCGTATCGTCAAGGACACCCCGGATGATTGGGTCGTCACCAAGGAACAGGTACCCGATTGGGGCTTCACCCTGGTCTCGGCCTATCCCAAAAGCGACGTCAATGGCGTGATCGTGCGCCAGTCGCTGTGGATCGCCGGCATCGGTCTGCTGGTGTGCGCCCTGTTGCTCGGCCTGCAGTGGGCCTTGATCTGGAGCCGCGTGTTGCGCCCGATCCAGCACTTGACCACCGTGGCCGAAGAACTGAGCCTGGGCAAGTGGAACCACACCATCGCAGAGGTCAACCTCAAAGATGAAATCGGTACTCTGGCGCGCGCCATCTCCCGCTTGTCCAACAGCGTCCGGTTGGCCATGGAGCGCCTCAGCAAACGCTGAGTCGCTGTCACCCATTCCGTACCTGATGCTGCAAGGAAGACGCCATGTCCACTGAATTCCGTCCGCTGATCGAGATCCTGCGCGAGCTCAGAGCGCTGGCATTGAAGAAGGCGTCCGGCTTTCTGTTCATCGTCACCGAGGAAAACCACTCCTGCATCGTCCGCATCAACAGCGGGCAGATCGAAGAAGTGGTGTTCCGCATGCTGCGCAACGATGAGGCGGTACAACGCCTCACCATGGTCAACGCGGCCAAGGCGCGCTTCCAGGCCGACCCCGGTGCCGGCCTGGGCAAGCCCTCGCTGTTGAGCGACGACTCGCGGCAATGGTTGATGGGCGGTTTTGAACAGGATCTGGGCGGCGCACCGTCGCCGGTGCGTGCGCCGGCTGCCCCGGCACCGACACCCGCACCTGCTGCAACCGTCGCAAGCGCGAGTGCGGCGCCGGTTGCCAGTGGCGACAACGCCGGGCCAGACGAGCGCGTTCGCGGTGCACTGGAAGCGGTCGCGTTGAACTACCTGGGCCCGATCGCCGGCATGCTGTGCGATGAAGCCTGGGACGCCTCCGGCGACATCGAGCAGGTGCTCAACCAGCTCGCCGCCAACCTGGGAACACCGCAGGAAGCACAGAAGTTCATGGCCGATGCCCGCGTGGCATTGGCCAAGGTTCGCTGAGAAGCATCTTCAGTTCGGGCCATGCATCAAGCCGCGCACTGCGCGGCTTTTTTGTGGGCGCGGCAGTGGCGCTGGCCATGCGCTGCAACGTCACACAACGTCAGCGCAGGCCGAACATCGGCTATGCGTTGCTGGTTTGCGAAGCGTACTCAAAGGCCAGCGTGGCGATAGATCATGGCATCCGACGCTAGCTCAGCACGGCGGCCATCCGCAAACGCGCAGCTCATGCAGATCGCCATGCGCACCGGAGCGTTGCAGATTGCTCCACAGACGTTTTTGCCGGTGCTGGATCCGGTAGAAGCGCCGCGTCAGCCGCGGCAAGGTGGTCTGCACAATCACCGGCCGGCCCAGCGTCGCCGATGCGCTGGAGCGTGAGCCGGATGCGCCCAGCCCAATCGACCAGGCAGTCCAGGCGCGGGCCGGCAGCCGCCGCAAACGGTCTGGATCGGAAAAGTCTGTCACCCGCTCCTCCGCACACTACGCTGTCGAGGTGCCCGTTCGCGAACAGTACGCTGCGCTGGATTGGCTTCCCCCAGCTGGGGCGCAAAACGCCCGCGTACCAGAATCGGGGGCGGCCCTGCGGACCCCGGTACGCCCATGCATGCCGACCTGGCAGCGTCCAGCACCGTGACTTGGGAACACGATGCGGCCCCCTTCGCCGCAGCGGCCGCGGGTGATTTGCCGGCATTCAACGACGAGGAGCTCGCATGGTTGATGGAACTAGTTCCTCTGTGAGGCTCGGTCGGGAACGACCCGAGCGTTGGCAGGGACTCGTGCAATAAAGCTTGCGCTGTCGGCGAGCGCGCTCACTTTTAGCTGTTTTTTGCGCGAATCCCCACCGGCCCTCATCTAGGCCTGTCGCCGTCGGCACTGCGCCAGACCATCCGACATGGAAGGCCGCATCGGCGCGCGACTGTTGAACCGCGCGACGCGCAGCCTGGCACCCTCGGCGAGTGGCGAACTGCTCAACAGCAGCATCGCGCCGCTATTTCGCAAGATGACGGCTGCCGTCGCCGACGCCGGTGAGGCGACAGGCCAGATGTGTGGCGCGGCGCATCAACACGCTGGGGATGGCTGCACGCACCATCATTGCGCCGCGACTTGCGCGCTTCCATCACCCACACCCTGATGTCGTGCTCGACATCGTGCTCGAAGACGCGCTCGCCACACGCGTGGTTGGCCGTTTTGATGCGGGCATCCGCGTCGGCGACCAGCCGGAGAAAGACGTGGTAGCGGTCCGCCCGACGCCGGATTTGCCGTCAGGTCGCCGGACGACCTGGCACGTCGAGGAACGCCCGAGTCGCCCGCCCAACTGCATGACCACGCCTGCATCACTGGCGGCTCAAATGGATGGCAGGCACCATCGCTGGAGTTCGACAAGTGCGGGCAACGCCTTGAGGTGGCGGTGGGCGGCCCGTTGGCCACCAAGCGCGCCGATATCGGCATTGCTGCTGCGGCGAACGGGCTCGACGTCACCTATCACGTCGAGCGGGATGGCGTGGGCGAATGATGGGCCCGGGGGCGTTTGGTGCAGATCCTGGCGGACTGGTCGATCGCGCCCGGGGCTGTTTCTGTGCTACCCGAACAGGCAGCATCGACCAGCGCTCCTTGGCGCCTTCATCGATTGCCTATTGGACCGACCACCGTTCGATCCGGTTTAGGGTTGGGCCTGCGCCACCGCTGGAGAGGGAACCGAGCTACAGGTTTGCAGACGGAGCCGCGGGCTGCAGCAACACGCGAACCAGCGGATTCGGGAAGCGCCGCGACATCGTGACCGCATGGAACGTCTCCACGATCGCCGGCAATTGATCGCCTTCCATCAGCGCGCCAGCGGCAATCTCGTCCTTGACCACGATCGGCGGCAGGACCGCCAGGCCGATGTCCTCGCGGGCAAGCAGTCGCATCATCGCCATGTCTTCCACTTCCGCCACGATCTGCGGCCGCACGCCCAGGCGGTCGGCCAGCGCATCGAAGCCGATGCGCACGCTGCTATCCACCGTTGGCAGGATGATGGGATGGCTGCGAAGGCGGTCGGCGAAGCGGGCCGCATGGCCCAGGCGGTCCGGCGTGCCCACCAGGCTGACCGGATACTCCGCGAGCCGGTGGGTGACGAAGGGGGACAGCGCATCGCCGGCCGGCGCCCGGTTCAGCAGCACCACGTCGAGATTGAGCGCCTCCAGCGCGCGCAGCAGTTCACCCGCGCTGCCCGACCGCAGAATGAGGTCGATGTCGGTGCGGCCCAGCAGTGGGCGCAGGAACTCCATCTGGAAGTTGCGCGACAGCGTGGCCAGCGAGCCGACCCGCAGCGCCTGCCGCGCCGCACCTGTCTGCCGCAGCGTGCCGAGCAGCTCATCGCCAGTGGCGAAAATCGCATCGGCATGGTCGAGCGCGATCTGCCCGGCCTCGGTCAGGTGCAGTTGTCGCCCGCGGCGTTCGAACAGCGCGTGGCCCAGGCGCTCCTCCAATTTGCGGATTTGCACCGATAGCGCCGACTGGGTGAGGTTCAGACGCTCGGCAGTACGGGTGAGGTTCCCGTCGTGCGCGACCGTCCAGAAGTAGCGCAGGTGGTTGTAGTTCAAGGCGGCCATATCATTCGATAATAGCGAACGAATCTGCAATAACAATGAATTTTTATTCAATCCCACCGATCGATATCGTGGCGCGGCCCTCCACCACGCTCGTTCCTAGGGGATTGCCTTGTCGCTCTATCTACTCCCACTGTTCGCACCACTCCTGCTGCTGACCGCCGCTGTCGTCGCCCTGGTTCTCGACGGTCGCCGTCCACGCAAAATCCCCCTGCTCGCCGAAGGCGCCGCGCTCGGCGCGCTCTGCATCGCGATCGCATCGCTGGCGCTGGTGCTGGTGCGAGGCACCGGCGCCAGCCCACTGATCGGATGGGGCGATGTCGGCCTGTCTGCGCGGCTGGACGCGGTCAGCGTGACGATGCTGCTGCTGGTGGCCTTCGTTGGCTGGATCGTGGTGCGGTACGCACGCACCTATCTCGACGGCGAGGCACGCCAGGGCTATTTCACCGGCTGGCTGTGCATGGCGCTGGCCGCGGTGCTGCTGCTGGTGCAGGCCGGCAACCTGGTCCAGGTCGTCGTCGCCTGGATCGCCACCAGCATTGCGATGCATCGCCTGCTGCTGTTCTATCCCGAGCGCGTGGAGGCGCAGCGCGCAGCCCGCAAGAAGCGCGTGTTCTCCACCACCGGCGGTATCGCCCTGACCTGCGCCGCGGCGCTGATCTGGAAAAGCATGGGCACGACCGATATCGCCACGATAAATACGCTGGCCGCGCGCGGGCAGCACTCCTGGGCGCTGGTCGCGGCGGCCGCCCTGATCGCACTTGCGGCGGTGCTGAAATCGGCGCAGTTCCCCACCCACGGCTGGCTCACCGAGATGATGGAAGCGCCCACGCCGGTATCGGCCTTGCTGCACGCCGGCATGGTCAACGGCGGCGGCTTCCTGCTGATCCGCTTTGCCGACCTGATGCTTGCCGCCCCCGGCGTGCTCGCCGTGCTGGCCATGCTGGGCGGGTTCACCGCCCTGTTCGGTGCGCTGGTGATGCTGACCCAGCCGGCGGTCAAGACCTCGCTGGCCTGGTCCACGGTCGCGCAGATGGGATTCATGATGCTCCAATGCGGCCTGGCGCTGTTCCCGCTGGCCCTGCTGCACATCGTGGCGCACTCGCTCTACAAGGCGCATGCGTTCCTGGCCTCGGGTGGAGCAGTCGAGCAAGTGGCGGCCATTCGCCGGCCCGGACCGGTCGCCGTTCCGAATGGGTCGGCGGTCGGCCGCGCATTTCTGATCGCACTGGCGATCTATCTCGGCATCGGCACGGCCTTCGGGTTCACCTTCGGCTTCGGGCACAAGTCGCCGCAGGCGCTGGCACTGGGCGCGATCCTGATCTTCGGTGTCGCCTACCTGCTGGCCCAGGGCCTTGCCGATGCCGCCCCACGCCCCCTCACCCGCAGGACCGCGATCTACGCCAGCGCCGCGGCGATCGGCTACTTCGCGCTGCAGACCGCCGCCGAATGGCTGACGGCCGGCGTGCTGCCGGCGACACCGGCACCAGGACGGCTGGAGTGGACGCTGATGACGCTGGCGGTGCTGAGCTTCGGGCTGGTGGCGGTCGCACAGGCGCTGTTTCCGCTCTGGGCATCGCACCCCGCTGCCGCCGGGCTCCGCGTCCACCTCTCCAATGGGCTGTATGCCAACGCCACGATCGATCGCCTGCTTGGCGGCTGGTCCGTTCGCAAGACCTCCTGACCCTCCCACCGCCAGGCACCCATGCTGATGACCACCACGACCGCCACCTTGTCTCCGTCCCTCTCCCACGATGCGGTCATCGCCGCCGCCCAGCGTGCGGCACGCGCCATCCCGCCGCTGTGGCCGCTCGCCTCCAGCGTTGCGGTCAACCCCTTCCTCGGCCAGGCCGGCGAGCCGCTGCAAATGGCGGCGGCGCGGCTGCGGCGTGCCTCCGGTATCGCCGTCACCATGCCGCGGCACTGGTATGCAGAACGGCTACAGTCCGGCGCGATCACCGAAAACGATCTGCAGGCGGCTTTGCAGAACGCGCCGGCCGCGCTGCGCCCGCCAAGCGTGTCCGCGCTCGAACACGCCATCCAAGCCGCACGCCCTGCCCCGCAAGCGATCCCCACGGTCGCCGAGCTGGCCCGCGACGCCGCCGCGATCGACTGGCCCGGCATCGTCAACGAGCGTATCGGTCACTGGGCCGCCGGCTACTTCGACCAGGGCCAGGCGCTCTGGGCGCTCGGCCAGTCCGGTGGCGCTTACGGCACCTGGCGCCTCATCGCGACCCACGACCTGACTCCGGAAATCGCCGGCCTGTCAGGTTTCGCACGGTATGTGGCAGAGGCGCCAGCCAATGCCGAAGACGCCATTGTCGACTGCGTCGCTCGCCTGGGACTTTCGCAGGACGCGCTGGAGGGGTATTTCCACCGCTTGCTGACCACGCTGGGCGGCTGGGGCCAGCTCGCCCGGTATCGGCTCTGGCAGGCAGAGTTGAACGGCGCCACCGATGCATGCGTCACCGACCTGCTCGCCATCCGCATGCTCTGGGAGGCCGCGCTGCTGGGTCACGGCGGCTGCGCGCTGGTGCCTGGCTGGCAGACGGCCGTTGCCGCCTACGCCGAGCCGGTCGCTGCGACGTCGGACGATGTCATCGACAGCATCCTGCAGGAAGCGGCCGAACGTGCCGCGCAGCGCAAGCTCAACGCCGTGCTGGCCGCGCCAGCGCCGGCCCAGGTCGCACCTGGCCGTGCGCAGCTGCAAATGGCGTTCTGCATCGATGTACGCTCGGAAGTGTTTCGCCGGGCGCTGGAAAGCCTCGATGCGGGCATCCAGACCCTCGGGTTTGCAGGATTTTTCGGCTTGGGCGTCGGCCATCGCCGGTTTGCCTCGGACGTGGTCGAGGCGCGCCTGCCGGTGCTGCTCACTCCAGGTGTAATTACCTGCGCAGGTGACGCGAGCTCCCCGGCCGCCACGTCCGAACGCAGCGCACGGATCGCAGCACGTGCCAAGCGCGCCTGGGGCCGCTTCAGGCTGGCGGCCATTTCCTCGTTCGCCTTCGTCGAGGCCACCGGCCCGATCTACGTCGCCAAGCTGCTGCGCGACGGCTTGGGGCTGGCTCGCCGGCATGCGCCGAACGAGCCTGCGCCGCGTGCTGCCAACGGGCTGGACCTGGACACCCGGCTGACCGTGGCCACGCGCATTCTCAAGGCGATGTCGTTCACCGGCGGCTTCGCCCGGCTGGTGGTCATCGCCGGCCACGGTGCAAACGTGGTCAACAACCCGCATGCGAGCGCGCTGCACTGCGGCGCATGCGGTGGCTATTCGGGCGAAGTGAACGCGCGGTTGCTGGCGTCGCTGCTCAACGACAGCGAGGTGCGCGCCGGTCTTGCCGCACGCGGCATCGTCATTCCCGCCGACACGTTATTCCTGGCCGCACTGCACGACACCACGACCGATGCGGTCACCCTGTACACCGCCGATCACGCTTCGCCCGGGCATGCCGCCGATCTCGCCCAAGCGGCGCAGTGGCTGGCCGCAGCCGGGGCACTGACGCGCGGGGAACGTGCCACGCGCCTGCCGCGGGCGCATCGCAGCCAGGACATCGCACACCGCGCCCGCGACTGGGCCGAGATCCGCCCCGAATGGGCACTTGCCGGCTGCCAGGCCTTCATCGCCGCGCCGCGCTCGCGCACTGCCGGACGCGACCTGGCCGGACGGGCCTTCCTGCACGACTACGACTGGCGATATGACGACGGCTTCGGCGTGCTGGAGTTGATCCTGACCGCGCCGGTCGTCGTGGCCAGCTGGATCAGCCTGCAGTACTACGGATCGACCGTCGCGCCCGAACGTTTCGGCGCCGGCAACAAACTGCTGCATAACGTCACCGGCGGCATTGGCGTGGTCGAGGGCAACGGCGGCATCCTGCGCACGGGGTTGCCGTGGCAATCGGTGCATGACGGCCAACGCCTGACCCACGAACCGCTGCGGCTCTCGGTGCTGATCGAAGCACCGCCCGAAGCGATCGCCAACGTCCTCGAACGTCACCCGCAGGTCCGCGCGCTGTTCGACAATCGGTGGCTGCATCTTTTCAGCCTGGACGACGCAGGCCGCATGGCGCACCGCTACATCGGCGACCTGCAATGGGAGCCGTGCCTCGGCGATGCGCAGCACGCCTAGCGCAATGTCGCGCCGGTGCTCGTGAAGCATCTTCTCGCCCTTCCCGCCGCGACCGTCAGCAGCGGGAGGGCTGGCTTGACGTCTTCTCCCAAGCCAGGCAATACCGCTGGGATCAAAGCAACACGGCAATGCTTGCGCCCAGACGCGGAACCTTCAAGCCCATTTTCCGCTGTCGATTGGGCCATCAAGGCACACGACTTGGTTCGGGCAATCGCAGGATGTACGGCGCCAAGCCGGGGCCAGCGTCGACCGCCGGCTGCCCGTCTAGACGCAAGGATGGCGCACCCGTCGTCCCGCTCAGGCCGCCACTCGACCGGGACGGTAGCTGTATACGAGCCAGCACATCGCTGCGGCGAACACCAGCGTGTGGATCACATCGCCGTGCAGCACCATCAGTTGGGTGACGAATGCGCCGATGGATACACAGGTCAGGAGCGCGGCACCGATTGCGACCGTTGGTCGGCGGATCAGCAGCAGCGCGCCGATCAGCTCGATGCTGCCGGTCAGCAGGCGAAACCACTGGCCCAGGCCGATCTGCTGGAACTCGGCCACCATCTGCGGCTGGCCGCTGAGCTTCATTACGGATGCGGCGAGAAACGCCAGGCCGAATAGCACGCGCAGCGCGATCAGCGACTTGGATTTCAGTGAGCTAGACATGGCATTCCTCGGTGTGACGTTGTGGGATTCGTTGAAGATGGAGATCGGCCGCGCTCAATGTGGTGATCGATGCCGCCGCTGCACAGAGACAACCGTGCTTCGTCATGGACCGCAGGGTGCGGTCTTCCAGCGCGCTATCAGGTCGCAACAGACGCTCGCAGCGCCACCACCGGATGCAGCAGCGCCGCGGCGTTCAATGGGTCAGGACGATCTTTCCTTGCGCGCCGGCTGCGGCGGCTTGCTGCGCATCGCCGAGTTGCTCGAGCGTGAATGTCCTGGCGATCGGAACGACCAGCTCACCGCGAACGGCGGCGTCCAGCACCGCATCGAGCGTCGCGGCATCGGTGCGGTGGTAGATCTCCTGGATCGTCACGCGATCGTTCGCATTCGCTCCTTCCGGCACTGGCACGATGCTGACCACACGGCCGCCGTCGCGAACCTGCGCGATGAGGTGACCCGCCACCGGCGCCGCTGCGCTGATGCCGAAATCGAACGCAGGAGCGTCGACCTGCGCCGTAATGTCCAGGGCTTCGCCCGCCAGCTCGCGCGCTTCGGCGATCCGCTGCGGCCGCACCCCGGCCACGGGCTGGGCACCCAGTTGCCGAAGGTATTGAATCGCCACCCGTCCCACTGCGCCCAGCCCGCCGGAGACAAGGACACGTTGCCCCGCCTTGACACCCAGCGCATCGACGGCCTGCCGTCCGGTCAGCCCTGCCTTGACCAGCGCCGCGCCCTGCTCGAAGCCCAGGCTCGCCGGCAGCCGGGCGATCGAGCTTGCGGGTAGCACCCCGTATTCGGCATGCGCGCCCTTGCCGCTCGCCGCAAAGTCCGCGACGACACGGTCGCCGACCGCCCAACCGGTGACGCCGGGGCCCAGCGCAGCCACGGTGCCAGCGGCGTCGCCACCGAGGATGGCGGGTAGCGGCAACGGAACGTATTGGGCCATGAAGCCTTGCCGCAGGAGGAGGTCGAACGGATTGACCGCAGACGCGGCGATCTTGATCAGCACCTCGCCCGGTCCGGGTTTCGGCGCGGGCACGTCCTCGATCGAGAATTGATCGACGCCGCCATAGGATTTGAGCAGTACAGCCTTCATTGCGAATCTCCTGGAGTTGAACGGCGGCCTGGCGAGGTCGCCGGGCCGACGGAGCGATCGATGGACACCGGCGTCTGGCCGAATCGAACGCTCGATACGGTCAGTCCGCCGAAGAAGTCCGTTTGCTGGTAGGTGGTGGCGCCAGGGTCGTCCCAGGCCGCGCCCACCGCGACCATCAACGGAAGCAGATGGTCCTCTCGCGGATGTGCGATACGGGCCGCAGGAGCGTCCTCCCAACGACGCAGCCGCGCCGCCCGCTCGTCCGAGACCGTCTGGACCAGCGTCTGCTGCAGCCAGGCGTCGAATTTCTGCGACGGTTCTTGGCCGCCCTCGCCGAACATGAGCCGCAGGTTGTGAAAGCTCAGGCCGCTGCCGACGATCAACACCCCCTCCTTGCGCAGCGGCGCCAAGGCGCGGCCAGCTGCCAGATGCAATGCCGGATCGAGGGCTGCGTCGAGCGACAGTTGGACGATGGGGATGTCTTCGTCGGGATACAGCGGCTTCATGATGCTGAAAGTGCCGTGGTCGAAACCGCGCAAGGGGTCTGGCCGCGCGGTGAGGCCTCCGGCGTGCAGCAGCGACAGCACACGCTGCGCGAGCGCAGGGGAACCCGGTGCGCCGTACTTGATCGTGTACAGGTGCTCGGGAAATCCGTTGTAGTCGTAGACCATGCCTGGACGCGCGCCCGAGGAGACGGCAAATCCCACCTCCTCCCAATGGCCGGAGACGACCAGGATCGCCCTGGGCACCGTGCCGAGCTCGGCACGCATGTCGATCAGCGACTGCTCGAGCACGGAAAAGTTGGCGCGAAGATGGCCGCTCATGTACGGCCAGGGACCACCGCCATGACTGATGAAGTAGGTTGGAAGCGTTGTCTCGCGCATGTCGCGTTCCTGAAGCCGCACCGGTCTCGGGCATCCGGCGAATTGATGGGGCCAGGATCGTGATCTTTCGCTGGTTGATCAACGCACGTAGAGTGGATGGATCATTTCTTTTCAGTTGATGATCCTGGACACAATGACCAGTCTGCGGGTGTTCTGCACAGTCGCCGAGCTGCGCAGCTTCACCGCCGCCGCAAGGCGCCTGAACCTGTCGCCAGCGATGGTCAGCAGGCACGTGGCGCATGTCGAAAGCCGCGTCGGCAGCCGCTTGCTCAATCGCACCAGCCGACACGTGAGCCTGACCGAAGCCGGTGCGCTCTACGTCGCCCAGGCCAGGCAGCTGATCGAAGGACTGGACGAGGTGGAGGCGGCGATCGGCAATGTCACGCAAACGCCGCGAGGCACCTTGCGGCTCAGCGCGCCGGTGTGGGTCGCCACCCCCTGCTTCTCGAGCCTGCTGGCAGACTACAACCGACGCTACCCGGACGTGTGCCTGGACATGGATCTGAGCGGGCGTCGGGTCAATCTCGTGGACGAGGGCTTCGACCTCGCGCTGCGTGCGACAGACACCAGCCGGCTCGACCCGGGCCTGGTCGCGCGGCCGCTCATGCAGATGAAGTTTCGCCTGATGGCATCACCGGCCTACCTCAATCGCGCAGGCCACCCGCGCACGTTGGCCGATCTCAACGGTCATGCGTTGCTGCGCTACAGCGGCATCGCCGGTAACGAGAGCATCGTGCTGGGCGATGCAGACGATCGGCAGACGGTGAACTTCCATACCGTGCTGCGAAGCGAGAACGAAACGCTGCTGCATCTGGCCGCGCTCGAAGGCATGGGCCTGGTGTTGCTGCCGACCTGGATGGTCCAACGCGACATCGATGCAGAACGGCTGACCATCGTGCTGCCCGATGCGTTCACGCTCAACTCGACGCTGCACGCGGTCTACCCCAGCCGGAAGTTCCTCTCGGCCAAGGTTCGGAGCTTCGTCGACTTCATTGCCTCCAGGGAACCGGTCGCATAGGTCGATCCAGGCAAGCCCCTCCTCCAGCTGTCAACCGGACGTGCGCTCGTTGCGGATGACCAAGCGACCTGGCGATGGTCTTCTTGGCTTCGATGCGCGTTTGGCCGGCCATCGCCAGCACAACCCGACAGACCCATCGGTGGCCATCGGCCCGGTCGGCATGTGTCGACAAGAGCGGCCCAGAGGTTCCAGCAGTTCACCGCGTTGCTTGATGCCCCACAAGACGCCAATCCGAGCCTTGAGCGCCTGATGGCAATAACGGCTCCGTGGAGTACGAGCAAGGCGTGGGGATGCAGCTTTCAGCACCCAAGCCACTGACCGCGCCGCATGTGCTCGATGGGTTCAACTGCGGCGAGCCATCACTGGACGATTGGCTGAAACGGCGTGCACTGGCCAACCGTCTCAACGGGGCCAGCCGGACCTTCGTCGTGGTTGATGCCAATCAATATGTGTTCGGGTATCACGCTCTTGAAACGGGTGCCGTCGCATACCGGCAAGCCGCCAGTGCCGTCCGGCGCAACATGCCTGATCCGGTACCGGTCATGGTGCTCGCAAGGCTCGCGGAGGATGCTCGCGCTCAACGCATCAAATTGGGCGCAGCCTTGCTTCAGGATGCAGTGACACGCGTGCGGTCCGTCGCGGAAAACGCGGGTGTCCGAGCATTGCTCGTACATGCATCGTACGAGCGTGCGAAGCAGTTCTACGAGCACGATGGCTTTCGCTCATCGCCAATACACCGAATGGCTTGATGCTACCGCTGCAACGACATCCGCAACAATGGCCTGAACAATCGGGGCGAAAACCGGCTTCGCCACTGTGTGGGACAGGCACAACGTCAAATCACTCCCACTCTATTGTCGTTTGCAAGAAAAAGCCATTCAAAATCAACATTTTAAAAATCCACTCACCCTCGATGCCATAAAAAATACCATTAGACGCAAAGAGAGGGAACGGGCTCGTCAGACCTAGTAATGCTGGCCAACCTGCCGGCGCTCAATCTCCCCCTTCGATAGCACGCTGGGCCAAGTTGCTAGCTCGTCGTCGGTGAGGCTCGCTAAGATTTCGGGGAGGCGCTTTGTACTGGCGTGGCCCGGTGGCTCGAACATGTGTCCGGCCGCGATCAGTTCGGCCTCGACTTCCTTGGTGATGAAAAACGGCTCGGCCTGGTCTTTCTGATGTGACGTTGTCATCCTGCTTCCTCCTGCCGTTCATCCTGGCCTACTGCTAGGGCTATTTATGCAGTACGCATGCCCCATGCTTTCACCAGCTTCGCAGCATTGGGATCGTAGATGTACTCGGTGATGCTGCCATCCTTGATGCGATGTACTCTCCTGACGGCCGCGATGAAGCCCTCGTGCGCTCAGCGATTTCGGTGCTTGTGGCCTGCCTGCCACGAGCTGCACGAATACTGCTATCGGGTTTAGATCAGGCCTTTGGCAATCAACCGCCTGTAGTGTTCTCCAAGCACTGTGAGCTTGCAGGTTTTGCTCCCCATGGCCGCGTGGTACATGTGCGGCGCGTCGACCGGAACCACCAGGTTGACCCGGTTGAATCTCTGCAGGATGGCAAAGACAACTGTCTTCGCAGGCTCCGGAGCGGGGCTCTCAGGCTCAAACCCAGGATCGAGCTGGAACTCAAAGCCTGCTGCGGGAAAAAACTCCGTGATCCGCTGCAGGTCGGTCAACTGGATGGGCGGGGAAACCTTCCGCAGCGAAACAAAGCTTTTGACATTCGTCTTGAACACCGGGCGCTGATCCCACGGACCAAGCGACTGGTCAATATGGGCATACACGCCCCCCGGCGTCACGTCGCCGACTAGGTTGCCAGCGGCCCCGTTGAGGGCGTCGATCAACAGGGTGGTGAACACGCCTGCTCCATTTTCTTCGGTCGCATACTGCTGAGCCGTGGAGGCGGTCAGGATCGTGAGGCCCTCGCTTAGCTCGGCGCTCTTCGTCTCGTCAGCCGCACTGGTGCCAGTGACGCCAGAGTGGCAGCTGTCCAGAACGATGATCTTGTTCTTGGCCTTCGACTTGTTGGCCAGCACGACAACTTCGTGCAGCGACAAACCATCGTCTCCGGTGGCGCAGTCGCTACCGCAGAGATAGCCGCCAGTTGCTTCGATGTGACCATGCCCCGCGAAGAAAAACAGAGCAATCTCGTTATCGTCGGTGTTGAACAGTTCGCGCAGCGCTTCCTTGATTTCAGCGCGGCTCAGCGTGTCGCCCGGTCCCGTAGCCGTCATCAGCTTGACCGCGAAATTCACGCTGCCATCCATGTGACGGTCAAGCACTGCCTTAACAGCGTGGGCGTCGTTCACGCATCCGTGCAGGCCGCCGATCTTTTCGTAGTGGTCAACGCCCACCACCAGGGCTTTACGCGTACCGGCCATTACAGGCTATCGATGAAGGCGGCAATGCCGTCCCACGTCCAGGCCTGAGTGTTGACGCCGGCCAGCTGGGTACGGTCTTCCTTGTAAATCCAGATGCCCATGACCGGCACCCCTTCCTCTTTGGCGCACTGAATTTCCCACTTCTGGCCAGTCGACGCGGGGGAGTTCTTGCTCACCAGGGCGATGACGCCGTGAGAACGACGGATGCGCGTGCGAACTTTGTCCTTCCAATTGGTCTCGTAGGCCTCCTTGACCGACATGTCGATGTACTCGAAAGGCGATCGTGTGTGCAGCGACTGCCCCTTAAGGAAATCGCGCTGGCGTTCGTCCTCGATAGCGAAAGCGACGAATACAACTTTCTTTTCAGCCATGGTTTCTCCTCCGTGGGCCGTTTTTAATAGTTACCTGGCAGCTTCGGCCGCGATGTGGCCGGCAAAGGCCACCACAAGGGATTTTAGGCTGGTCAGTTCAGACATGTCCGCGTATGTACCGGTGGTCGAAGCATCACGCGGAGAAACAAGCGTACAGGCAGCTGTGTAGAGGTTCTCCAGCACAAGCCGCCGGCAGAGCAGGTCGTAGCGCTGCAGGTAAGAGGCATTCCGAAACTCAGGAAAGATTGGGAAGTGCTGCGAGGCGTCGCGCG
This sequence comes from Xanthomonas phaseoli pv. dieffenbachiae, assembly GCF_008639345.1. Classification (NCBI taxonomy): domain Bacteria; kingdom Pseudomonadati; phylum Pseudomonadota; class Gammaproteobacteria; order Lysobacterales; family Lysobacteraceae; genus Xanthomonas; species Xanthomonas phaseoli. The sequence goes on from NZ_CP041380.1 coordinate 2,450,741, forward strand.
TGCCAGGGCGTCTCGAAGCTGGTGCATCCTCAACCATGACTAGCCATGCCGTGAATGGGCGAGCCTGGTCGCCAAAGGCCCCTTCCCGAAACGCTGTCCAGAAATCGTGCGCTGTACCGATCGCCTCCTCGGCGCGGTTGTTGGCGTTGTTGCCGAACGAAGGGCCGACATGGCTTTTCATCTCAATCGCAGCGATGAGGCGACCGTCGAGGATTACAAGCACGTCCCACAGCTTGGCCGGCCGGAAGTAGCCAGGGAGCGTCAGGGCGCGTCGGTGCTGATGCACTTCCGCATGGCCGAGGCCATTGGCCGCGACAAGATCGACGAGCAGCGCAACAAAGCCGTCCATCGTGTTGCCTGCCGTGACAGCCCCCCGCTCCCCCTGGTCGGTCTTGCCTGCTTCAATTTTTGCCTGCAGAGCCTTCTGGCGATTGCCCCAGAACGCCATGGTGGCGTCACGCGCCTTTTGTTCGTAATTCGCTAGATCAAGCGCCATTCTTAATCACCGTTTCCCCCAAGATAGCCCTCTCTTCGGGCGACAGTCCGTAGAGCTCGAACGCTGCCCGATTGCACGCCACGAGGTCTTGTTTTTTTGCTGCCGCGATCAGCTGCTGGCGAAGCTTCTTCGGCACGTCGGCCCACTGAGGTACTCGAATCCGACGAAGGTACTGCGCTTGAAAACGAAGAAACCCGCCGCGCATACGCGTTGAATAGGTCGCGACGAACAGCCTGGCCACGCCCGACATCAGAACAGCCTGAAGGGCACGCAGATCCCAAGCGTCGGCCGTGATGAAGTAAAGATTGTGGTGCGGATATAGCTGACCGTCTTCGTAGACGATGTGCGCCTGCCCCTTGATGTCAGGAACGAGCAGCTTCGGCCTCTTGGCCAGTGCCGGCGTGATGCGGTCAATCGTGCGATACCAGTTGGCAGGAGCCTTCTGCGCGCAGTGCCGGCCGGCAATTTTAGGCTTGCGGGCCTCGAGGTAGCGCTTAAGGCGCGGATAGTCCGCTAGGTCGACTAGGCCGGGTCCGTCGGCGAATGGGTTGACCACGCCGAAGCCACGCCACTCGACTTCACCCGAAGTGATGTCACGCGTCATCACAAGGGGCAGCTTGCGGTCTTCCTCAACATCGAGCTCGTCAAACTTCCCAATAAAAGCCTGATCAGCTCCCGTCGCCACGCCGATGCCGACTCCGCATCCAGCCATTTCAAGGGTCGGGAACCGCTCTTCGAGGCGTCGCACCAGCTCCAGTTGATCAGCGGATTCGAGAATCCAGGGTTCGGCCCCGGAGGTCACGCCAGGGAGCTCGCGCACCGGTCCTGGTTCCTTCGGCAGCGTTTGATCGAGCAGTTGCGCTGCCAGGTTCGTGAGCACAGCGCTGTCGATCGCCGGTCGATGGGCCAAGCGCGTGACGTTGCCCTTCTCGCGGGAAATGATCGTAATTGCCGGGTAGGCCATCACCTCGGCGTGAAACGCTGGGGTGTTGGTCATGTCTACATGGATCTTCAGGTGGAAGCCGTCGGCGACGAGAGCCCGCAGAGGGCCGCCATAGCGGTTCTTCATCCACCTATCGGCACAGATAAAACCCAAGGCTCCGCCCTTCACCAGGCTGCGCAGCGATCGTTCAATGAACGGGATGTAGAGATCCGACCGGTCGTACATGGTGGAGTAGCGGCTTCGGTATTCGGCGAGCAGCACGCCGGGGATCAGCTCCTGTCGGACGTAGGGCGGATTGCCGACCACAACGTCAAAAGTCTCAGGCAGGTCTGCAAGCAGGAAATCGCCGTGCTGCAGCCAGCGATCGGCAAGACTTGCGGCGGTCCGAACTGGAATGCCGGCCCCTACAAGGCGGGCGATCACAGCGGCTGAGGTCCGGGTGAAGGTGTCGCGATGCAGCTCGACAGCGCGGATGCAGTCTCTGAGAGCTTCGAGAGGACGAGAGGTCTGGTCGGTTGCCTTCCAAGCGGCAAGCAGGCGCTCGATCGCGGGAAAGAGGAAATCGCCATCGCCAAAAGATGGTTCCAGCAAACGCCGTTTGTGCAGCGGCTGGTCAGCGGTATAGCCCACCAGGTCGAGGATGAAATCGACAACCTCGCGACGCGTGAAGATGGCACCGCGCTCTTCAACGCCGCCAGCGCTGGCAAGCTCCTCAACGGCAGCGGACACGGGACACATGTCGGGAAACGAAGACTGGCGGGTCAACGCCTTGAGTGCGGTCATGTCAGAACAATTTGGGCTGGTTGTGGCGAGGCGGCTTGTCGGTCAGAGAATGGACTACAAGCTTAGAGCGACGGCGGCGTGCAGCGGCAAGGTCATGCTCGGTCTGTCGGTGCAGCCAGGCCTCTGCGCCCCCACCAAAAACCATGTCCAGGCGAAGCGCCATTTCGGGCGAGATGCCTGCCCTGCCGCTTAACAAATTCGATAGAGCTTGTCGGCTGACGCCCAGCACGTAGGCCGCGTCGGTGACGTTCAGGTTATGCCGTTCAAGGCAGTCGCGCCGGACGAACACGCCAGGATGAATCAAGAGTTTAGCCACGCCGTACCGTAGGACAATGTCAACCAACACTTTACACCCCTTAATTGCATTCCTCAATCATGAGAGATTTGGGCATTAACAGATCAAGAGGCTTTCCGTTCTCGGGCGATCATGGACAGAAGCTGGCGACCGTCGACCAGGTGCAGCGGTTTGCCGACCTCGAAAGCCTGGGCCGCTGTGGTGAAAGAGACGACCGTCACGACGAAAGCCCCTGGGCCTTCTCGTGGACGGATACGCTGACCATCTCACGCACAACCGGCGCGCCGACGCGGCCGGCGCGGTAGTGCTTGCACTGAACGACGAAGCGGCGGCACAGGCCGTGCCATTAATGCTGACGAGGTGCGCGCCCGACTGGCTGACGTCGCTTACGCTATCGAACTGAATCGAACTGACCCGCCGCGTCGATGCGGGCCTACAGCCCGTCATACCTTTTGACCCGGCCGATGACTTGCCAACCGCTGAAGCCGTGGCCACATTTCTGGCCGACGCCGATGCCACCTGGCCGCCGATCGTTTGGTTCATGCGCTACTGGAGGCCCTCTGCGAACTGCTCGGCCTCTCCCTTGAGCATGGCACCTGCGCCCTTCGCCAGCTCGCCGGCGGTGCCCGCTGCCAATGCTGCGACACGAGTCAAACCACCGGGGCCGGTGCTGCCTGGTGCGGCCTGCTGCCCCTGTCTTGCTCCGTCGGTGGACTTGGGTTCGCTCTTGCCGGCCTTGTCTGCACCGTTGCTGGTGCTGGCCATCGAGCTGCTGCTTTTGTCGCCGGCGCGGGCGTTGTCGTCACCCTTCGCGCTGGCTAAGCTGCTGCCGGGCCACGTGCTACTACCATCTGACGACAAGCCGCCAAAGCCTGCCGCCTGCGCGAACGGCGATGCCCCTACGGTGAATTCGTACTCACGTCGACGGTGCGCGTACTCACTCTGTCCGCGGTGGGGAAAACGCTCCCTCGCTCGTCTCTTCACTCTAAACAGCGCACAACACGCTCCCCACCTACAGCACCAATTCCGGATCAGGCATGCAGCGTCGCAGTACGACCTACAACGACCGCAGTCCCGGGGCAGATAGGCCGGAACGGCGCACCGCCACCGAATCAGTTCCATCGCACCCAGGCCAGGCAGGCAAACGCCATCAAGCCGAGGCAGATCCAGCGCACGCGCCTGCGAGAGGTACAAAGCGCATGGATCCCCTGGGTCAGCAGAAGCAACACCAAGATGCCCACGGTCGCGATGCGTGCATCTCCGTTGCTCTCGAATGCGTCAGCGGAAGTTTGTGGATCGATGTCGTCCACCCACTGGTATTGACTGCCCGAGATGACATAGAGCAACAGCATCCCGGCAGCGTAGCTTCCCCAAGACAGGACGGCGCATGCGATCCAGGCTGCTTTTCTCAGACGGGACATCTCCAGGACTCACTCACACTCGAAGGACGCGCCGAGGATGGCCTCGTGCGCCGCGTCTTTCTTCGCTTCTCCCGTACACGCAGCCACTGCATCGCCGATACGCTTATAGACCTGGACGCTCCCGGCGGGACCGTATGCGCACACCAAGTACTTGCCGTAGGGATAGGGTCCTTCGAATCTCCAGATGGAGATCGATCTTCCCCGCGGTTGCGGCTCTCCCTCATTGCTCGGAATCAACTGGGCTATGTCCCGGGGATGCCCCGAATACACCCCCATGGAGAACAGCCGCAACGAACCGTAGCGCTCCAAATCGATCCCGGTTCCGGCCGGCAGGTCCGGGCTTTGCAGCACCGCGTCGGAAACACGCAGCGTATCGGGACATTGGAGCGCCTCCTTCGCCGCGAGGGGCGTGCAGATCCAAACCAGCGCGAGTGCCCACAGCGGCTTCATTGCAGATCCATCCATTCCTTGCTCCCTCCCAGTAGTTGCGGCCTTCGCATCACCAAGAATCCGCATCCGACGCCTCTTAGTGCTACGCATGAAGGCGGCACGGCGCCATACCGCAGCGCGCACAAACTGCCAGCGCTGGCGATAAACGTCAACGAGCCGAATCGACCACAGCGGAACCCGCCACCTTCCTTTCGCTGCGCGCGCTCTTCGGCACAACCACGAGTTCCTAGGTCGATTCCTCTTCGATAGAGGGAAGTCAGCGCATGGAATCCATTTGATGCCACGCCCCGGACCGGCCTTGATCAAACATTGAATAAGCACCGTACCGCCTTTCGGTCAGCGGTTTGAACGTATCCCCGCCACCCAGGCCAGTGCCCAGGCAGCCCCTTCACCATCCCTTCTGGAAGCGGTGTATCCCGCCGCGACCGGGTCCTGCCATTGAAGGAGCCACCCTGATGACACACTCCCTGCCGCGCCGCCGCTTCCAGTACCGAGCGCTGCGCACCATGCCCATCGCGGCCATCGTCATCGCCAGCGTATTCACCCCGCCCAACGCGGCAGCGCAAGCGCAGGCCACCGCACCCGCACCTCCCACGGCCCTGCCCACCGTGACCGTAACCGAGCACTCCGATCCAAGGCAGCGCAGCTCAACCGGGACCAAAACCGACACGCCTTTGATCGAGACCCCCCAGTCGATTTCCGTGATCCCTGCCGATCGCATGACAACGCAAGGCGTGACCAACGTGAAAGAAGCGCTCAGCTACTCCCCGGGCGTGATTCCCACGCGCTTCGGCGCCGATTCGCGCTATGACTGGATCTCGCTGCGCGGCTTCGACGCGTATGCGCCGGGCTTCTACCTGGACGGCATGCCGCTGCGCAACAACGGCAACTGGGGCATCTGGCCGATCGAGAGCTACGGCGCGGAGCGCATCGAACTGCTGCGCGGCCCGGCCTCGGTGCTCTACGGCCAGAGCGGCCCCGGCGGCCTCGTGAACGCGGTGAGCAAGCGCCCGACGGCCGAGCCCCTGCGCGAGGTGCAGGCACAGGTGGGCGACCACGGGCGCAAGCAGATCGCGGGCGATTTCTCCGGCCCGCTGCGCGAGGACGGCACCCTGCTCTACCGCCTCACCGCGCTCACGCGCGATGCCGAACTGCCGGCCGGCGGCATGAAGGACGACCGCACGTTCATCGCGCCCTCGCTCACCTGGAAGCCTTCGAGCGACACCAGCCTCACGCTGCTTTCGCAGTTCGGCCGCACCCGCGCGGGCGTGTTCTCGCGCACGCGCCCCGCCGTGGGCTCGCTCGTGCCGACGGCCATCGGCACGTTCATCCCGAGCGGGCTCTTCGCCAGCGACCCGACGCACAACCGGTTCGACCTCGACACCTCGATGGTCGGCACTCTGTTCGAGCACCGCATCAACGAGGCCTTCACCGTGCGCCAGAACGCGCGCTACAGCCACCTGGACGTGGACTACAGCGCCGTCCAGGGCCGCAACTTCATCACCGTGAACCCCGCCAACCCGCGCGACCCGGCCAACTTCACGACGCTGCGCCGCACCGTGTCGGGCAGCAACGAGCGCATCCGCGCGTTGAACCTCGACAACCAGCTGGAGACGCGCCTGCGCTCGGGTGACGTGCAGCAGACGGTGCTCGTGGGCCTGGACTACCAGCGCACGCGCATCGACCAGACCAGCTACAGCGGCGGCTCGGCCAGCTCGCTCAACATCTACAACCCCGTGTACGGCGGCGCGGTGCAGATCCCGGCCCCGTGGTACGACGGCGTCGCCACGCTGGCACAGACTGGCTTCTACGTGCAGGACCAGATCAAGTGGCGCGACCGCTGGCTGCTGACCCTGGGCGCGCGCTACGACCGCGCCAGCAGCGAGGTGGACAGCCGCCTGGACGGCAGCCACACCAAGATCTCCGAGAGCCGCGCCACCAAGCGCGCCGGCCTCACCTACCTGGCGCCGAACGGCTGGGCGCCGTACGTGAGCTATACCGAATCCTTCGTGCCCACGGCCACGCGCAATCCCGCCACGGGCCAGCCGTTCAAGCCCGAGACCGGCCGCCAATACGAAGCCGGCGTGCGCTACCAGCCCGAAGGCGGCAAGCAGAGCTACAGCGCGGCGATCTTCGATCTGCGCCGCAAGAACTACCTGACCGCCGACGACAACTTCGTGCCGCGCCAGACCGGCGAGGTCCAGGTGCGCGGGCTCGAACTGGAAGCCTCGGCCGAGGTGCTGCCCCGCCTGAACATCGTGGGCTCCTACACCTACACGCCCACGGCCGAGATCACGGCCAGCAGCACCGCGCGCGAGATCGGCAAGCCGCTCACGGCCGTGTCGCGCAATGCCGCAGCGCTCTGGGCCGACTACCGCTTCCCGAACCGCATCAAGGTGGGCCTGGGTGCCCGCTTCACGGGGTCGAACTACGGCGACCTGAACGCCGCGCCGGGCAAGGTCCCGTGCTTCACGGTGTTCGACGCGATGATCGGCTACGACATCGATCGCTGGACCTTCGCGCTGAACGTGCGCAACCTGACCGACAAGACCTACATCGGCAACTGCGACCAGTACGGCAACTGCTATTACGGCGACCAGCGCCGCGTGATCGCCACCGCAACCTATCGATGGTGAGACGCAGGTGCCGGCCGCGGCGCCGGCCGTAACCTGCAGGGTGCGAGCCCGGTGGATCGAGCATCCACCGGGCCGCCGAAAAATCATCACCCTGCCGCAATACGGTTCTGCTGCCGCGCCTATTGCCTCGCACTGATGGATCCTTCGACCACCATGATGGCGCGCTGGTCACGAATGACGGCCGAGGCTCGCATGACGCTCTACACGACCGACTACCTTGAGTACTACCTCACCCTCGTGGGCTGGATCGTCCAGAACGGCGTCTGGAACATCCTCGTCGCGAGCGGCGCGTTCGCCCTGCCCTTCGTCGCCATCGTCGTCCAGGAATGGCTGCGGGCGCGGGGAGAGGGAGCGGACGAAGGCAACAAGGGCGTGCTGTCGGCCGCCCGCATCGAGAACCGCGTGTGGGCCGCCGTCGTGGTGATCCTGTTCGCCGGCATCCCCTTCATCGATGTGGATCTCCAGACGATCCAGTTCGATGCGAGCCGCTCCAAGCAATGCAAGGTCGATGTGGCGACACCCCAGGACACGCGGTGGTCGCAAGCCTTCACCACGCTCAACAACCAGAGTGCGCGGGTGCCGGTGTGGTGGTTCTTCATGCATGCCATCTCCAAGGCCGTGACCGGCGCGGCCGTCGCGGCGATCCCCTGCGGAACGGACCTGCGGCAGATGCGCATGGACATCGACAGCACGCGCATCGACGACCCGGTGCTGGCCCAGGAGGTGGCCGACTTCACGCGCGACTGTTACGGGCCCGCACGGGCGAAGTTCTTCATGGGACGGCCCGAACTCTCGGAGGCCCAGATGGACGATGTGACCTGGATCGGGTCCAGCTATTTTCTGGGCACGGGTGGCTTCTACGACAGCTACCACTCCCAGACACCCCGCGCGTCATGGCCTTACGACACGACCCGCGATGCAGGGCTGGCACAAGTGCAGAACGGCGGCGGCTACCCTACCTGCAGCCAATGGTGGAGCGATGGCGAGCGGGGTTTGCGCAGCCGGCTGCTGGCCCAGGTGGACCCAGGCCTGCTTGCCCGCGTGGGACGCTGGGCAAGCTTCGTTTCGCGGCAGCAGGCCGACGACTCGATCATTCGCGCCATCGCCGCGCCGCGCCAGCAGACGATGAATCAGGGACAGGCCTATGCCGACTATGGTGGCCAGGTGGACATGACCCTGCCCAACATCGTCACGCGAGGCGCGGCCGATGTGGGTCTCGCCGCTGGCTCCGTCGGGTTCTTCCCGGCCATGGACGTCGTCCGACAGGCCCTGCCGATGGTGCTGTCGTTCCTCAAGATGGCCATGGTGATCTGCGTGCCGCTCGTGCTTTTGTTCGGCACCTACGACCTCAAGGCCGTGGTGACGATGAGTTGCGTGCAGTTCGCACTCTTCTTCGTGGACTTCTGGTTTCAACTCGCCCGTTGGATCGACAGCACGATCCTGGACGCGCTTTACGGGTGGAATTCACCGCACAGCAACTTCAATCCATTGCTGGGACTCAACAACGCGTTTGGCGACATGCTGCTGAACTTCGTGATGGCGAGCATGTTTCTTGTGCTACCAACTTTCTGGGTCAGCGCGCTCGCGTGGGCAGGTGTACGCGCGGGAGCTTTCGTACAAGGACTCACCAGCAGCGTAGGCGACGCCAAAGCGGCTGGCAGCAAGGGCGGCGGGATAGCATTGAAGGCTCTGAAGTAGCCCGCTACTCCAACTCGTTCGGATCGTAGGGATCGATCCGAACGCCATCTTTGTCGTAAAGACCAAACCCCAGAAGACCGTTGCGCCATTGAGGCGGCTCATCCTCTTCCTCCAGCGCATCAGCAGCATTGGCAGCGAGCCAAAAGCCCAGAGCCAGAATCAAAACCGCGGCGGCAAGCCAGAACGCTGCGTAGAGCAGAACGCTGACCACCAGTAGCAGGACACAGGCACCCACGCCTCTTGCCAAACCGGCAGGCGCCCCTGCAGCAATCAGCCTTTCCGTGAACTGCCTATTCCGAAAGGTCAGCCAGCGCCATGCTCGTCCAGCCGCCCGCCCCGCCCTGCGGCTTAGTGTTGTTTTCGCCTGAGAAGGCGGCATATGGTGCCCTCCTGAAGTTCCTCGAAATCAGACGTTGAACGGGTTCCGGATCGACAGGCTTTCCTCGATGATGAGGCCGTGGTGCATGTCTTCGGAGTAGAGGGTCTGGCATCCCTCGATGGTTGCCGCCGCCACGATGCAGGCGTCGTAGAACGAAAGCCGGTGCCGCTGCGCCAACTGGCGAGCGCGGTCATGCACGTCGATCGTCAGGGGGACAATCTTGCAGAACGACCGCACGAGTGCAAGGAACTGTCCAACCTCGTCCCACCCCATTCTGAGCTTGCGCACGCAGACGTGGGTCACTTCATTGAGCACCTGGACGCTGATGACGGGTCTGCGCTGCAACAAGGCCTCCGCGCCGTCCGCCTTTGCCGCATCCTCCGACAGCAGGTAAAGCACCACATTGCTGTCGAGGAACACTTTGCCCTTACCCGCGGCCATTGGCCTCGTCCCGGTTGAATTTGAAGTCTGCTGGCAACTTGCCGCGGAAGGCACGGAGCCGCTCCAGCATGGCCTCTGGTCCCGGCTTCTTGCGTACCGCGAACAAGCGCGGGTCGTCGACGACGATCTCGATGTCATCTCCTTCCCGCAGTTCCAGCGCCTCCACCAGACTCGACGGCAGACGCACCGCCAAGCTGTTACCCCACTTCGCGACTTGCATAGCAACACCTCAAGATATACAAAGCAATGTATATCCTACACCCCCTATGGTCTGGCGCAAGTCGATCCTGCCTGCGTTGAATGCAAAAGGGGCAGCTTCGCCCCCGGATGCAAAGGGGCTGATGCAAAGGGGAATGGAAGGGGCATCAAGGGGAAAGGCTCTACCCAAAAAGGCCAAAAGGCTGGGTTCCAGCGCAAGGTGAATGGATTGCCTGAGTGCGCCACAATCCCTCCAAACATGGCCGTAAGAGCAACCAAAGGGAGGAACCCGAAGTGCCACATCCCATCGCGCAATGGATGCAGATCGCACCCCACTACCACCGAGGCACGATCCTGCTGGGTAACGGTGCCAGCATGGCCGTATCTCCCAGCTTCGACTATGGCTCGCTGCTTGCTCACGCCCAGCGAGAAGGTCTGATCACAGAGGAGGTGGATCGCTTGTTCCGTTTTTTTGGGACACCGGACTTCGAGCTGATCCTTCGCCTGGTCTGGCAGGCATCCAACGTCAACAAGTCGCTGCGAATTCCCGACGATCGCACGCACCAGGCCTACGTGCGTGTCAGAGACTGCTTGATACAGGCCGTTCGCGATGTGCATCCCCAGTACGAAGCGGTAAGTGGCCTGCTGCCGAGCATGTACCAGTTCCTGAAAGGGTTCGACACGGTCATTTCATTGAACTACGACTTGCTGGTCTACTGGACGATGACCTATGGGCTCAACGTCCAAGACGGTCATCGCTTCAAGGATTGCTTCCTCGGAAACGGCACGCACGGTGCGTTCGATGATGCCTGGCAGAGACTCCGTGAGCTCTATCGAGAGCAGACCAACACACTGGTTTTCTATCCGCACGGAAACCTGGCGCTCTGCCGCAATAGGGTCGAGCAGGAGTTGAAGATCCACAGCGCCGGAGCAGGCTTGCTGGAGGCCATTCTCGATGCTTGGCGCAGCGAACGGTTCGTTCCGCTATTCGTCAGCGAGGGAACGATGCAGCAGAAAGTTTCGTCGATCCAGAACAGCTACTACCTCGCTACCGTGTACCGAGAGGTGCTGACATCGCGCCGATCCACGCTGACGCTATTCGGGTGGGGAATTGGAGAGCATGACCGGCATCTGCTGAAACGGATGCATGGGACTGGAATTCAGCGCGTGGCAGTGTCTGTCTTTGGCGGCAGCCAAGCCTACTGCAACTACGCATACCAGGTCATTCAGGATGATCTCGGCCCTGTTCAGGTCGATTTCTTCGATTGTGAAAGTCAGGGATGCTGGACGCACGCAACGCCCCCTCCCCCTCCAGCCCTTGGCACGACTTTCGACAGGTGGGGATCTGGTCAATTCGGGATGTTGCCTAACTAGGAACATCCCTCGATCAGGACCGGATGGCGTTCGCGACCGAGAGGCACGGTCGCGCTTTGCAACAAGCAACGCTCCACTACGCGTCTATGGCTTGCCCTGCTGCTCGTAGTCCGTCAGGTAATGCTCGGGATTGCTCTGCGCGGAAAGGTACTCGTCGTAACGCACCCACGTAGGGTTCGGGGATCCGGGAACATAGAGCTCACCGGCACTTCCACTCAGGATCAGCAGCACATAGGGCCGGCCGTTGAGCTGCACCGTGTAGCGGGTGTCCTTCTCCGTCGCGCTGGTGGTCGCCAACAGAATCTTTTTGTCGATCGCGCTGTCGGAGTCCGTGACCTGGATCAACGCCTGGTACTTCTCGCGCGGTCCGTACCGCAGCGTCCATGCCTTGACGCCATCCTTGGACGCATAGGTCTTCACCTGCGAAGCGATTTCTGCACGCGGTGTGTCCGCGTGTGCGGATGCGACGGCACCGCCGAACAGCGCGGTAAGAAGCACAGCCGTTGCCGGGATTTGACGCAGACGATAACGAAGTTTCATCGATCTCTTCCTTGGTGGTTGGGTCAGGAAACACATGGGCAGATTCAGAGAGGCAGGCTGCACAGGCCAGTTCGAACTCCAACCGCCCGCGCCTTGCACTCAGCCGCCCTGCCTGTATCAAGACGAATGAAGAGCCGACTTCCCCACCGCGTGCCGCGGGCGATGTGCCCAATTCGCCGCATCCCAACCGCTCTCACCGATGCAGCAATTCAGGAAACCACCGCCGTTCCACCAGAGGAGGATTCGCTTGGCAATCCGTTGCCGGCAATCCTGCTTCGCCCCGTCCTGCAACAGAGCGCCTCTGCGACGGGCGTCGAACGAGCGCGCCATTTCCCTACCCTCCATCGGTGCGCGAACGGTGCTGCCAAGCGCGGCCGTTTGGGCTAATCTGGCCGGATGTCCAGCGCCGTCGACGAATGGTTTGTCCAGCACATCCTCATCCATGAGACCGCCTTGGTCGCCTATTTGAGGCGATGCTGGCCCAACCCCGATGACGTTCACGATCTCCGCCAGGAGGTCTATGCGCGCGTCTACGAGTCGGCCAGCCGCCAGCTTCCCGACATCCCCCGAGCGTTCCTTTTCAGCACCGCCAATCACCTGGTCACCGATCGCATCCGGCGCAGCCGGGTGGTCTCCATCGAAGCAGTGGGTGATCCGGACGCCCTGCTCGTCTTAGTGGAGGAGTGCACCCCGGAACGCTGGATGGGAGGACGCCAGTTGCTCGCCCGCCTGACCCACGCCTTCGATCGGTTGCCGGACCGCTGCCGCGAAGTGGTGTGGCTGCGCCGTGTGCAGGAACTGTCGCAGAAGGAGGTCGCCGTGCATCTGGGTATCAGCGAAAAAACCGTCGAGAAGCACATGGCCAAGGGCATCCGCCTGCTGGCCGATTATTTCCACGGCTCCACGGCCCCTCCGCTTGCGGCACCCGCCACGGCACTCAAGTCGGCGCGCGATGGACAGCAGGCAGATTGAGCACGCCGCCGCGCAGTGGCTGGCGCGGCGCGAGAGCGAGGCGTGGGATGCGAGCGACCAGGTGCAACTCGACGCCTGGCTGGCGCAGTCCACGGCGCACCGCGTCGCCTTCCTGCGCCTGGAGGCGGCCTGGCGGGAGACCGGCCGCCTGAGCGCGATCGCCGCCGGCCTCCCGAAGGGCGGGCCACCCGCACGCGGGCGCTTCACCGGCCGCACCCTTGCCGCCGCAGCCCATGGCGAGTCGGCGCACGCTCAGGCCCTCCCCCATGCCGTCCAGCACCAACGCCGCTGGAAGCTTTCGCTCGCCGTCGCGCTGGCCGGTGGCATCTTCATTGCCGGCGCGCTGTTCCTTGACCACACCCCACCCGAACAACGGCAGCAGGCGCATGCCTACCAGAGCATGCCCGGTGCGCTGCGATCGCTGTCGCTGGCCGATGGCTCGCGCTCCACGCTGGGCAGCGACACGCGCATCAGCGTCGAGCTGGACCGCCATGAGCGTCACATCGCGCTGCAACGGGGCGAGGCGTTCTTCGAGGTCGCCAAAGACACACGCCGCCCATTCGTCGTGCAGGTCGGCGCGCGCCGCGTCGTGGCCGTGGGCACGCAGTTCTCCGTACGCCGCGATGCCGACGAACTGCGGGTGGTCGTCACCGAGGGCACGGTGCGCCTGGATGCCGACCCGAAGGATGGCAAGCCCCAGCCTCCGGTGCTCGTCGCCGCGGGCGGTATCGCCGTGGCCGGACCCCACGGCGTCCTGGTGCGCAGCAGCACCATCGCGGAGGCGGAGCAGCAGGTGGACTGGCGATCGGGCTACCTCAGCTTCACCGACGCACCGCTGCGCGATGCGGTGGCCGAGTTCAACCGGTTCAACACGCGGCCCCTGGTGCTGGCCGATGCACAGCTGGGAGAGCTGCGCATCGGCGGGCGTTTCAGCTGGCGCAATGCCGAGGGGTTCGCGCGCCTGCTGGAGCACAGCTATCCGATCCGCGCCGAATCCCGCGCCGGACAGGTCATCCTCCACGCCCGCTGACCGGCAGCGGGCGACAGCCGCGCGGTGCCCCGCACTCCCGGATGGGGGATGCGGCACATTCGTTCGTCTTTACTAGCGGGCGCAACGGAGCGCCGTGATCGTCTGAGAAGGACTGGATGCCGCTGCGTGCGTGCCCGCGATGGTTTGGCCTGATCTGCGGTGCGCTCGCCCTGCAGGCCGTCGCGGCGACCGCCACGATCGACATCCCGCCCGGCCCGCTGGGCACGGCGCTCGACGCCCTTTCCCGGCAAGCCGGATTGCAACTGCTCTACCAGCCGCAGCAGATCCAGGGCCTCTCCAGCCGCGGCGCCCACGGGGCATCGAGCGCCGATCAGGCGCTGGAGCAATTGCTTCAGGACACTGGTCTGGTGGCGCACCGCGATGTTTCCGGCGCGGTCCTGCTTCAGCCGGCACCCCCGAAGGCACCCGCTCGCGCGCAGCCACCGCAAGCGGCGAACAGCCTTCCGCCCGCACCGGTCGCGCTGGAACCCGTCCAGGTCACCGGCTCGCGCATCGCACGCGCGCAGGTCGAGGGATCGGCGCCACTGGCGGTCATCAGCGCCGAGCAGATCCGGGCCGGTGCCTTCGCCACCGTGCCGGACGTGCTGCGCGCCATGACGCAGAACATCGGCCAGACGCAGAGCGAGCAGTCGTTCGGCAGCGCGGATTACAGCCCCGGATCGCAGCAGGTGAATCTGCGGGGGCTGGGGCCGAACCACACGCTGGTGCTGGTCAACGGCCGACGCATCGCCGACTTTCCGATGCCCTTCCAGGGCCGCAGCAACTTCGCCGATGTCTCCAACCTGCCTCTGGGCCTGGTCGAACGCATCGAGATACTGACCGGCAGTGGATCGGCGGTCTACGGCTCCGATGCCATCGCCGGCGTCGTCAACATCCTCCTCAAGCAGCGGGCCGACGGCACCACGGTGGGCGCGCGCGTGGGGCAGACGGACCGGGGCGATGCGCAGTCGTCGGAGCTGGCGGTCTCCAGCGGCTATTCGCACGGCGCCTTCGATGGCGTGTTCGGCCTGCAGGCGGTCTCCCAACAACCGCTCTGGGCCTATGAGCGCAGCCGCCAGGATTCGACCCGCGACGCACCGGCCGAACGCGCAGCGGCGCCGCGCCGCACCTTCCTGCGCACCGACGCCAGCGGCACCTACCTGGATCCGGGCGAGGCGGCCTGCGCGCCGCTCGCGCAGCTCAATGGCGGCAGCACTGGATACAGCGCGCGCGCCGGGCAAGGCGCGCTCGATCCGGCGACCGGCCGGCGCGGCCCCGGCCACTACTGCGGCAGCTCCACGTCGATCGGCTACGGCACCGTGCTCAATCGCCGCCGGGGCGCCAACGCCCATGCCTCGATGCGCTATGCGTTCAGCGATTCCCTGCAATGGTTCGCCGACGTGCAGCTGGGCGTGCATGCGGTTGCTCTGCTTCGCGATGTTCCCGGTTGGTCCTACATGGCGGCGGACGGCAACGAACAAGGCGAGTTCTACAACCGCGCGACCGGGCAGGTCGAATACTGGAGCCGGCAGTTCACCCCCGAGGAAATGGGCGGACTGGGAAGCAACCTGATCGAAACGCGTCAGAAGACCCTGGGAATCACGACCGGCTTCAAAGGCGCGTTCGGCGAGGCATGGTCCTACGAAACGACCCTGAGCCATGCCCAATACCGTGCCCGCATCAGTTGGCCGCGCATCGTCGCCGCGCGCGCGAATGCGCTGCTCCTCGGCCAGCCGTCCGGCACGGATCCGGACTCGGGCTATACCGTGTTCGATGCCGATCCCGCACGCCTCTATACGCCCTTGCGCCGCGCCGAGTACGACGCGATCGCCGCCCGCACGGACTACGCGCCGCGCTCGCGGACCGACACCCTGTCGGCCACGCTGACCAACGCGCAGTGGTGGAGCCTGCCCGGCGGACAGGCGGCCCTGTCGATGACGGCCGAGGTCGGCGGACAGTCCTACGACCTGCACCCCGACCCACTGGCGACGCAGTATTACTACTACAGCTGGCGCGATGCCGATGGCAGCGGGGACCGCGACCGCTGGGCGATCGCCAGCGAGCTGCGCCTGCCCGTGGCCGAACGGGTGAACCTCGGCATGGCCGCGCGCTTCGACCAGTACCGCTACGCCGGGCGGCGCGCCGGACGCTTCACCTGGAACGCGGGGTGGGAATGGCGGCCGCGCGACAGCCTGCTGTTGCGGGGATCCTACGGGCCGGGCTTCCGCGCCCCGGACCTGCACTACCTCTTCGCTGGCGAAGGCAATGACGAAGCCACAGGCGTGGACTACTACCGCTGCGCCACGCAGGACGGCCAGGCGAGTATCGCGGCATGCCGCTTCAACGACGAGGCGGGTGTGCGCCGCCGTCGCGGCAACCGGGCTCTCCGGCCGGAAACGAGCACCGCCTGGACCGCCGGTGTGGTGTGGTCCCCGCTGCAAGGCCTGGACCTGTCGGCGGACTATTACGCGATCGACATGCACGACCAGGTGCAGGACCTGCGCGTGGACCGCGTCCTGCGCGATGAGGCGGACTGTCGGCTGGGACAGCGCGACGCGGATTCCAGCGCCTGCAGAGAGGCGATGGGCCGCGTCGAACGCAGGGCGGATGGCACGCTGTCCGCCGTCTCGGTGGCGCCGATCAACATCGCGCGCGAGACCACCAGCGGCGTGGACGCCGCCCTCCATTACGAGGCGCAGACACGCTGGGGAGCCTTCGACCTCCTCATCAACTACACCTGGGTGCATCGCCATCGCATTCAGCGCGACGAGGATGCGGCGCTCGAAAGCGCGTTCGCGGTCAACAGCGGCTACGACGCGCCCCGCACGAAAGCCAACGCCACACTCCGCTGGTCGCGCAATGCCTGGTCGGCCAGCCTCCAAGGCCAGCGCCTGGGCCGCCTGCCCAGCGCGGACTCCTATCTGGAAATCCATGCGCCGGACAGCGGGACCGGCCCGTGGATCGCGGCGACCTACCGCTTCAACGGCACGCTGCAGTATCGCGTGACCGACCGCGCGCAGCTGTCGCTGGCGGTGACGAATCTCTTCGACGCCATGCCGCCGGTGGACCGCAGCGCGACGATCTACCCGTACTACGACGCGTCGTGGTTCGACACGACCGGACGGCGGTTCGCCCTGCAGTACACGCAGAAGTTCGGTGGCTTGCCTGGGCACTAGCGGCCCGGCGCTCCAGTGCATCCCCCTGCCACGCCGCCCGCACCACACGCACCACCCGCACCACCTGCCCCGAAGGGGCGCCCGTTCACACCACCCCAAGGAAAGGAAATGAAAGCACCCCGTCCCACCTCCCTCACCGTGATCGCCTGGTTGTTGATCGTCTCCTGCGTCCTGACGGTCGTCTCTTTCGCGATGGCCCATGGCAATCCCGCGGCCGAGAACGTCATGCGACAGGGATTGCTGCCGCTGTGGGCGCAGTACGCGATCGGATATTTCGGGCTGGCGGTGCAGTTCGTCTGCGCCCTCGCCTTCCTCAAGGGACTGGCCTGGGGGCGCACGCTCTACATCGGCTGGGGCGCCATCGGACTGGTGATCGGATTCGCGACCGCCCCCATGAAGCTGGCCCTGATTCCCGGCGCCATTCTGTTCGGCGTCGTCGTGTTCTTCCTCCTGCGGCCCGCGGCCAGTGCCTTCTTTGGCAAGGGCGGCCACGGCGCGGGCCTCGGCCAAGCCTGAGACGGTGAGGCGATGAGGCGATGAGGCCGGCGCCCATGCGATGGGCGCGTTCTCTCGCGCAACCCACACGACGTCCCGAAAGGCTTAGCGCCCTCCTTCGCTTGCCACAGCACGGGCACCTATCGATGACACCGCCTCCCCCCCGATCCATCCACCGATCCATCCACCGATCCATCCACTCCACCCGCAGGACACGCAACGATGAATGACACAGCGCAGGACTATTCGCAGTACAGCCCCACGTGGCAGTTTCGGTTCGATTTCTACGACCGCTATGGTGAGCCCAAGTCCTCCACCTTCAAAACCGCCATGCGCTCCAGCGCGCTGTCGTTCGGCCAGAAGGTCAAGCTCAACATGAACTTCTATGCCTTCTTCTTCGGCTTCATCTACTTCTTCATCCTCGGGATGTGGCGCAAGGCGCTGGTGCTGATCGGCGCATCGTTCGTGATCGGCTTCATCTGCTCGTTCCTTCCGGATTACGCGCTGCGCTCATTCGGTCTGGCGTACTCCCTGCTGGTGGGCATGACCGCCAATTACGCCTACTACCTCCACAAGATCAAGGGCAGCACGAGCTGGAATCCGCTGGAAGGTGTGCGCTGGTAGGCCGCGCAGGGCTTCCTGGACCCACGCCCTATTGGATGGCGATGGCACACGTCGCACTAGGAGGCACCAGCGGCCACCGCCATCGCGGTGGCACTGGCTGCCCGATTCAGTACTGACGCTGCGCGCGCGTTGCGCGAACCTTCGGTGCCGCGCGCCGCCCATGCCCATGGATGCGGCGAGCCTGCGGGCCATACCGGACGATCCAACGACCGCCATCCCATGTTCCGGCCATTCCAGCTATTCCAGCGCGCGGGCAGGCAGGCGCCCACAGCCGACACGACGACCCGCTCCTCAGAGACGGGGGCGGGCCGTGGCTCCGCTCCGGGCTGGAGGACGCCGCTCTCGGCCTCCGAATTGTTGGCGCCCGCGCGCCGGCAACAGCTCATCGAGCACATCTGGCAGCGCACGTCGCTGTCGCGAGCGCAGTTCGAGGCCCTGTACCTCGCCCCGATCCGGCGCTACGCCGAACTGGTGCAATTGTTTCCGGCGTCCGAGAGCCACCACCACGCACACCCGGGCGGCATGCTCGACCACGGGCTGGAGATCGTCGCCTACGCTCTCAAGCTGCGGCAGTCGCACCTCTTGCCGGCGGGTGCGACACCCGAATCGCAGGCCGCGCAGGCGGAGGCCTGGACCGCGGGCGTGGCCTATGCGGCGCTCCTGCACGACATCGGCAAGATCGCCGTCGACATCGACGTGGAGCAGGAGGACGGCAGCACCTGGCGCGCATGGCATGGGGTGCTGCGGCAACCCTATCGCTTCCGCTACCGCTCCGGACGCGAGTACCGGCTGCACGGCGCCTCGGGCGGCCTGCTGTATGCGCGGGTGCTGGACACGGGGATCCTGGATTGGTTGAGCGGCTTCCCCGACCTGTGGACTCCCTTGCTCTTCGTGCTGGCGGGACAGCACGAACACGCGGGCGTGCTCGGTGAGCTGGTCGTCCAGGCGGACCAGGCCTCGGTGGCGCAGTCGCTGGGCGGCGACCCCGTCAAGGCCCTGGCCGCGCCGCGTCATGCGCTGCAGCGAAAACTGCTGGACGGCCTGCGCTACCTGCTGCGCGAACAGCTGCAGCTCAACCAGCCCCAGGCTTCGGACGGATGGCTGACCCAGGATGCGCTGTGGCTCGTGAGCAAGACGGTCTCGGACAAGCTCAGGGCACACCTGCTCGGCCAGGGCATGGACGGCATTCCGTCAAGCAATACGGCGGTGTTCGATGTGCTGCAGGACCATGGCATCGCCCTGCCCACACCGGACGGCAAGGCCATCTGGCGGGCCTGTGTGGCGAGCGAAAGCGGATGGTCGAACACCTTCACCTTTCTGCGCCTATCGCCCGCGTTGATCTGGGATGCAGGAGAGCGTCCCGCACCGTTCGCGGGAACCGTGCAGGTGCTGCAGGACGCGGAGTCGGCTCCGCCATCACCGGCCACCCCGCCCCCCGACAGCGTCGAGGGCACCCAGGCCGATGCCACGCCAACGCCGTCTGCGCGACAGGATGGTGTCGACGCGCTGCTCTCATTGCTGCAGCCGGATTGGCCCGCTCCCCCCTCGGAACACCACGCTGACACCGCGCCTGCGGAAGTACCTGCGCCGCGGAATCCGCCACGCGAAACCGTGCAGGAGGAGGCCGCGACCGCGACGCGTCCGCGCTCCGGCGCTCCGTCCGGGCAGGACTTCATCGCATGGCTCAGGCAGGGCCTGCAGCAGCGCCGCCTCATCCTCAACGACGCGAAGGCACTGGTGCACACGGTGGCCGGTACCGCTTATCTCGTGAGCCCGGGCGTGTTCCAGCGCTACGCGCAGGAGCACCCGGCGGTCAGGGCGCTGGCGAAAGGCGAAGACCTTGCCGAGTGGCAATGGGTGCAGCGGCAATTCGAGCGGCTGCGCCTGCACCGCAAGCAGGACAACGGACTGAACATCTGGACCTGCGAGGTGGCGGGTCCCCGAAAAACCCGCCGTCTCCATGGCTATCTGCTGCGCGACCCTCTCTCGGTGCTGTCGGAACCACCGGCCAACAATCCGTATTTGCGCCTGAAGGACGCCCCGCAGAGCGCGCAGGCGCCACCTGGCGGCGCCCGCGGGGATGCACCCGACGCCTCCGGCTCCTGAAGCCAGGAGGCGTCGGGTCACCTCAACTCACTTCCAGTTCGCGGCCAACGTGGTCTCCAGGCTGTTCTGATAGTTCGCCGGGAGGCTGGTCTGCCCCGCGGCTGGCGGTGAGAACGACGCCATCGCCTGCACGAGGCTCTGCACCTGGTTGGCCTGCAGCGCCTTGCCGTCGCCGGCCTGGAAGCGTTCCACTTGGTACTGCGATCCCGCATACCAGTTGCTCATCACCAGCTTGTCGCTCGTACCGATGATGCTCACCTCCAGGTTGTTCCCGCTCTTGCGGAACCAGAGCTGCCGCGATGACACATCGCCCGCGAACTTGGCGATATCGAGGTTGCCGCTGGTGGTGTCGTTCTCCTGCACCGTGTCGGTGCCGTACCCGCGAGCGAGCCAGTAGGTGTCGTTGCCCAACCCGCCGGCCAAGGTATCGGCGCCAGCGCCTCCATCCAGGTAGTCAGCCCCCGCGCCCCCCGTGAGGACATTGGCGCCCGCATTGCCCGTCAGCCGGTTGTTCAGCTCATTGCCGGTGCCGTTGATCGCTCCCGAGCCCGTGAGCACGAGGTTCTCCACGTTGGCCCCCAGCGTGAAAGTCACGCTGGACATCACCGTGTCGGTCCCGGCATTCGCCGCTTCCACCGCCTTGTCGCCCGTGTTGTCCACCATGTAGGTATCGTCGCCCGCGAGACCGGTCATGGTGTCGGCGCCCGCCAGGCCATCGATCGTGTCGCTGCCGGCCGTGCCCGTGATGGTGTCGTTGCGGGAGGTACCCGTGATGGTGGACGACTGCACGGTGACGGCGAACTTCTGGGCCGCCTGCGCTCCCCAGGGATCCTTGGCGCTCACCGAGATCTCGTAGGTGCCCAGGGGCGCGTTCGCGGCGGCCTTGAACGTCTGCGACTGCGCATCGAAAGTCAGCCACGCCGGGAGCGCCGCGCCATTGGCGAGCGTCGCGCCGTAGACCAACGCGTCCTTGTCATCGTCCACGAAAACCGTCGTCGGCACCTTGAAATTCCAGGCACCGCCCTGCTTGAACGATTGGGCCGCGATCGTCTGCCGCGCCTCGGGCGCCTGATTGACGACCAGCGCGAAGCCGACGTCCATCGATGCGCCGGAGGTATCGGTGGCCACGACCTCGAAGTTGAAGAGCTGTCCGCCCACACTGCTCGGCGGCGTGCCCGTGAACGTGCGGGTGGCCGCATCGAAGGAAATCCAGGCCGGCAGCTTCCGGTCCGCGCTGGCGGGATAGCGCACGCTGTACTGCAGCGCATCGCCGTCCGGATCGGAGAACAACCCGTCGGGTAAGGTGAGCCGGAACGCGGTCTGCTCCGTGAAATAGTGCGTGCCGATCCAGCCCTCCGCGACCGGCGCTCGGTTGCCATTGTCGACCACCAGCGAGAACGTGTCCGACACGACAGCACCCACCGCGTCGGTGGCCGAAACCTGCACGTCGATGGCTCCGACGTCGCCCTGTGCCGGCGTGCCGCTGAACGTCCGCGTGCCCGCGTCGAAGCCGAGCCACGACGGCAGTGCGCTGCCATCGGCACGCGTGGCGCGGTAGGTCAGCGTGTCGCCAGCGTCCTCGTCCTTGAACGCATCCACGGGCACCGTGAGGCTGAACGCCGCGCCGGCCGAAGCGCGGGCATCGGCCAGCGGCATCGCCAGCACTGGCGCATGGTTCCTGTCGGCGGCGCGCACCATGGCCTGGAGCGTCGCATCGGTCCAAACGGTGCCATCCGTGAAGTTGAAACTCGGCAGCGTCTTGTAGAAATCGCCCCCGTTCTGGTACCTGACGCCTTGGAGAACGATGGACTCGTTGCCGGAAAAAGCGATCGTCACGTCTTCTCCCGACGAGGTCACTCTCGCGCGGGATGCCTGCAAGCCTTCTTTCAGATCGATCCGGACCGAGGCGCTCTGGTTCAGCCAAAGCCGATCGTGACCGAAGCCGGACTCCAGGCTCAGCCTGCCGCTACCCTGAAACCAGTACACGTCGTCACCGGCCCCCCCCCTCACGGTGTCCGCGCTGCCGTTGACCCAGATTTCATCGTTGCCGTCTCCACCGTCCAGCGTGTTGCGGCCCGCACCGCCATCGAGGTAGTCGTCGCCAGCTCCACCCGTCAACGTGTCATTGCCGTCGTTGCCCCACAGCTTGTCATTGCCGTTGCCTCCATCGACGGTTTCGTCGCCATCGAACGCCACCATGACATCGTCGCCGCTAGTGGAGAGCAGGGAACGGCGGCGTATCTCTTCCAGATTCCAGACGGTGCCATCGGCGAAACGCAGATATTCGATCGCATTGTCCGGACGGATCTGTCCGTTCGAATTGGAGAAGTTCCGGACCAGCAGGTAGGCGTCACCGGTCTCGACACTCAGCGTTCGGACACCGCCTCTGACGAGGACATCGCCCGGTGCAATTCCCGCATCGAACTCGATGGAATCGGTACCGCCCGCATCCGAGACGATATCCATTCCACTGTTCTTGCCGAAGCGGTACACGGTGTCGTCCGTGCCGCCCTCCAAGATATCCCGTCCCGCGCCTCCCACGATGATGGATCGACCAGTTGCGCCGGAAGAGATTTGGTCATCACCGTCCCCTCCATCCAGGATGTCGTTGCCACCGAGCCCGGTCAGGCGATCGTTGCCAAGCCCGCCATACAGGATGTCGTCCCATGCGTTGCCCGCCAGGGCATCGTTTCCTGCCTGACCATCGATGGTGGAACCCGCCTCCACGGCCTGGATGACATCGTCGCCCGACGTCGTCTTGACGGCGATCTTCTTGAGATCGTCGGGCGTGTAAACAGCGCCGTTCCCGAACTCCACGGATTCGATGTTCTCGAACCCCCCTTTGTAGCCGATGCCGCCCGACTCGTCGCGCAGTCGCAGGTGGACCTCACCGCCTTGCAGGACAACCTTGAAGTCATCCATAGCCGCACCCGCGATCACGATCCGGTCAACGCCGGCATCATCGGCGATGATTTCGGTTTCGCCGTCGTAGTCACCCTTGTCGAAGTAATAGACGTCGTTGCCCTGGCCACCATCCAGCCGGTCCGTGCCCGCGCCGCCAGCGATCCAGTCGTCTCCGTTTCCGCCGAAGATCCGGTCATCGCCGCCGCCACCCATCAGGACATCGGCGCCTGCTTCTCCATAGAGTTGGTCGCCGCCATCGCCACCATCGAGTCGGTCGTCCGCCTCCCCGCCAAACATACGGTCGTCGCCCGCGCCGCCCGCCAGCACGTCGTTGCCGCCGTCGCCATACAACTGGTCGTTACCGTCGCCGCCGTCGATGCGGTCGGCACCCTGATACTTCGCATCGAGAGGGATGGCGTCGTACTGATCTCCGCGAATGGTGTCGTCGCCAGCCCCCCCTGACAGTACGTCGGCCCCGCCGCCGCCCAAGATGAAGTCGTTGCCGCGACCTCCATCGATGGTGTCCGCTGCCTGGTAATCGCCCGGAATCCACAGCATGTTGTTGACGCCCTCGCCAGGAGCGCCATCGCCATCACCGAAGAGATTGTCATTGCCGTCACCGCCGAAGAGCTGGTCCTCGCCCACTCCGCCCACGAGCCGGTCGTTCCCCGCGTCGCCAAGCAGTGTGTCGTTGCCACGATGGTCGTAGGCTCGGATCGTCTCGTCCACCAACTGCGAATCCACGGAATACACGCCGTCGCCGTACAGCCGGTCGTCGCCCAGCCCCCCGACCAGCAGATCGTCACCCTCCATGCCGAAAACCGTGTCATTGCCCGAGCCGGCGAGCAGCACATCGCCGCCCATCCCGCCACGGATCCAATCGTCCCCTCCGCCGCCATCGACCACGTCGGTACTGCCCGCATCCGCCACGTCGTGGTTTTGCGCAATGCGGCCTGCCGAGGCTTGTAGCGTGTCCGGAGTGACACTGTCGAAATAACCTACCACTCCCGAATACAGCCGGTCATTACCATCACCGCCCTCGATGGTGTCGCTGCCGTAGCCCGTCAGCACCACATCATCCCCCGCGGCCGCCACCACATGGTCTTCGTCTTCGCCCGCCCTGGGCGCCCAGTTCTCAGGTCCGCTGTACTCGACTGATTCGTAGTACCGGCCCACGAAGATGCGGTCGTCGCCTGCGCCGGTTTTCACGATCTGCCCGCCGTCAGAATCGTTCGCAAAGACCCACTTGGCAGCAGCGTCCGTGCCCTCATAGCGCAACGATGTTTTGGAACTGAAGAGCCGGGGTACATCCCATCCTGCCGGTTGAGACGGATCGGTCGTGCTCCCGGCCAACACCACCAGGGAAGTCTTCTCGCCCCCAGCCTCCTGCACCGCCTCCTCGGCTTCTCCCAGCGTGAGCCCGAAGTCACCCGATTGGAAGTCCCGGATGGTCACGCTGCCCTGCACCGTCTTGTTCGTGGCCGAGGTGTACTTGGTGATGCGCACATCCATGCGCTTGCCGTCGGCATCGCCTTCCTTCGGTATGCGCGTGAAAACGAACAGGCCGCTCTCGTCCTCCCACACGTCGTCCGAGCCCTGCCGCCGCTGGACCGCCAGCGGCATCGCGGCGCCGTCGAACTCCAGTACGCCCGCGCCTCCGTCGTCACGCACCACGTCGTTTCCGAATCGGCCTTTGAATCGATACACGTCGCGGCCTGCGCCGCCTTCCAAATAATCGTCGCCGGCCTGCCCATCCAGCGTATCGGCGCCGTCTCCGCCATAGAGCCGATCCGCCACGCCTTTGCCGGTCAGAACGTTGTCCGCGTCGTTTCCGAACAGGACATGGCGCGTGGCATTGGTCACCCCGCCCTGCTGGATCTTGTAGCCGCTGTCCATGTCCTCGTAGACGCTGTCCTCCAGTTGGTACGCCGAGGCGCCCTGGCCACCTTTCCGGGGAACGTAGGAAGGGTTCAGCGGATTCTTGTCGGCCGTGTTGAACCAATTCTTGCGGGCCAGCATGTCCGAGCGGTCCGACAGCCATTGATCGGAAACATGCAGCGCGCTGCCCGAGCTGCCCTGCGCGAGCGACGCACGGTCCGCCTTCCAATCGGCGTAGGCGCCTGCCCACTTTTCTCCGATGGCTTCCTGCGCGGCCTGCAGTGCCCCGGCTGTGCGCAACGCGAACGGGCTCAAGGTCCGCAATGCGAGGTAGTCACCGAAGTCCTCACGGGCGCTGCTCGCCAGTTGACGGCCATCGGTGGCCACCAACCCGAACTGGCCCTTGAGCTTCTCCATGCCTTTCTGCAGCGCATCGAGCACCTCGAAGAATCGAATACGACCCGTGTATCCATCCTCGTTGTTCGTTCGCGCCCATGTGCCGCCCGAGGGATTGCCCTTGAGGTCGTCCTGCGCCTTCGGGCCCAGCACCATGTCCGCCAGTACGTTCACCAGTTCTTCCAGCAGATCTCCTTCCGCCTTGCCTTGCCCGCCGCCCACCAGCGCAGCGCCGTTTTCCTTCTCGCGCCACGTGGCGGCTGCGTAGACGGTCTTGAGCAGGGCGCGCACTTCGCTCGTGTTTTGCTGACCCTCAGGCAGGAGCGACAGCAACGCGCTCTGCACCGACAGCGAATCGACCAGCAGCACCAGGCTGTGCGTATCGCCGAAGTCCCGCACGGCGTACTGGTCCACCAGCAGATCGGGGCCCTTGAGCGGAATCATGCTGAGCATGGCGGAAGTCACGATGCCTCCGCGGTACAGCGGCTGGTCCTCGATGCCGATGCGCACGTCCTGCCCGGAATGCCACTGGCTGTTGGCCACCACCGAGGGGCTGGTGTCTCCGACCACGTCGTACTGGTTGTCCAGGCGCTCGCCGTACTCCTTGTTGCCATAGCCGCGCGCAGCCCCTGCCGTGAGCGAGGCCGATTCCGTGTGCTTGCCCGCGTACTGCATCGCCAGCCGGTAGTTCAGGTCCATGCCCGCGATTTCGGCCGGCAGCACCTGCTTCGGGGTCGCATTTGCCCCCTCCCCTGTGCCCCCGGCCACCAGAGTCGTCACCCGCACCGCCTCGTCACCGATCGCCTGGATCTCCTGCAGCGCCTTCATCAGCATCGCGCCCTGCTTGGGCAGCGCCGTCTGGCCCGTGTTCGCATCGGTGTGGAACTCCTTCACCTGCGCCTGGGCCTGCGCCGCCGTGATCCTGCCTGCCGCAAGATCGCCCTGGATGCGCCGGTACAGTCCCGCCAGCCCCGCCTCCGTGAAGCGCGCCGCCAGTTCGTCGGTGCTGCCGCGCAGCGTGTTGAATTCCGCCAGCGCCGACTGCAGCGTGCCGTCCAGCACCTTGCCCACCCCCGCTCCGTTGAACGTCACCACCCGCTGCGCCGCGCCCGCGTTCATCAGGTTGAACGCCGTCGCCAGGTGCCCGCCCAGGCTGTAGCCGGTGACGCTGAACGCTTGGCCCCCTCCCAACTTGGCGGGGTCCGCTTTCAGTTCCGCGTACCACGCCTGCATGTCCGCGAGCTGGCCCCACGCGTAACCCGTGTTCTTGATCTCCAGCTCGTTCGTCGCCTTGTTGTCCCGCGCTGCGTCGTCGATGAATTCTGTCGAGCGAAAAGAAAGAACTGTCTCTCCTGCCTTGGCGCCGGTCGAAGGGTCATCGCGGACCCTGCGGAACAGCGTGCCGCTGAAGCCGGTTTTGGTGTTGGCCTTCTGGTCGATGACCTGCCATTCGTCGGCAAATTTGGTGGCTTGGCTTTCGACAAAACGGCTGGCGTGGAGATTACCTGCGGTCAAAGCATCTGTGTACAAGACTCCTGAATTTTTCAATTGACCAGTTTTTTCATCTCGAACAAAGGCTTCAGCCGCCATTTGCAGATTGGCATAGGACAGGTACTCTGAAATCGTCGGTGCAGTCATTTTATTATTCCCCCTTAGGCTTCAAAGATTTATTGATAAAGCGGAGTGTTTGAGTTGGCTGAACCGTCGCGCCACGCTGGGGAGCAAATTCAGGACAAGCATTGTTAGCAGCCAGCAACCAAGGGGAACGTCCTCCTACGCGAATGCCCTGCGCCCAGTCCACCATGTAACCAACGCGCTCAGCGATCACTTCGTTGGTTTCCAGGTCGATCACCTTCAGAGAGCTTCCTGCAATCCAGTAGTCTCGCTCTTCACGAGTCGATATGTCGTCGTACGTCACGCCATAACGCGGCCGCTGACCAGTGGCCGGAGATTTTTTCATAACGAATTTTGTGTAACCCTTCAAATAGCTCTTGTCTGTTTGCCAAGGCTCCACCACCGAGCCGGTAAATCGATACCTCACGCCATCCTTTGGATCGATGGCTTCAACAAATTTATATCCAACAGGATCAGGCGGCGCATCGACCGGACGATTTGGCCCAGGCTTTGTTCCATTTTCAAAACTCCCCTTCAATAATATTTCCAGATATCCATCGCCTCCCACATCTCGACCATAAGGATCATCCAATGCATATTGATCCTCGTAGTTAATATCTTTTGGACGCGGTTTCATCACAAAAACCCCCTCAACGTCCTCCACCGTTCGGTGAATGAACACCCCCGCCTTCTTGCACCGTTCCCTAAACATCTCCGCCGCGATGCGCTGGCGTTCCTTCAAGGGCTGCTGTTGCACCTTGGCAGCCGGCGTACCATCGGCTGCGGCCGTGCCTGCCGTTCCTGCGTTCCCCACGCAGCCCGCAAGCACCAGCGTCAGGCAGGCCAAAGGAACGCGGAGCCACTTGCTGGAACGCTCTTGCCGCTGAGCGCACACCGGCGCCCTGCTGCCGCGGCTTTGATTCCGCCGCTCGAATTGCGCCCCTGACCCCGCGCCCTCTGCATTCATTGCTTCTCTGTCCATAGCAAACTCCCTCCGATTCAAAAAATTCTCCAAGCCGCTCGCCACCTTGCTTCGTCTCGCTCAGAAACTCTCCACAGCTCATCCCAGTGGATTCACCGCCACCACGCCGAGTGCATCCCGGAAGGCGCCGGAGGCCATCAGCGACTCACCCGCGGCCTGCGGCGCAAACCCCGCCATCGCCTGCACCAGTTGCTGCGCACTGATTTCGAGTGCGGCGGTGCCCCCACCCATGCGGGCCGCTTCCTGGGTGGAGCCCGTGAGAGACAGGCTTCCATTGCCGCCGATGCCGGCCACCGTCGCCGTCAACACCGCCGCGAGATCGACGTTCACGCTCAACGCTTGGGCGGCGGCAGCAACGGCATCGCTGCCTTCTTCCACCCTCCAGGGTTTGGCGTCGACCACGACCGGTTGCCCGTCATCTCCGTCTTGCTGGAACAACTCGGGCACCGCATTGCCCCATCCGTCCGTGATCTCGGACATCGCCATGGGCTTGGCGTAACCGATGTCCACCGCATCCGGCGCGGGCAGGCTGGACGCCTGCGGCAGTGCCGCCATCGCCGCGGCGAACGCGCTCCGCAGCGAGCCGTGCAGCCCGTTCGGGTCGGTGGTCCCAAGTGCCGATGTCTCATCGCCGTTTCCGGAGACCTCGCCGATTCCGGCCGCGCGCAGCGCGGAAGCGAGGGTGGTTTGTGCGTTGCTGTCCTTCATGCTCTTCTTCCATTCCTTGGTGTTTGAAACTCGTGTGCTCGTGTGCTCGTGTGTCCTGCCGGACCATCGCGCGGCGCGATCCACCCCTTGCCTCAGCGCTCGCGCAGGCTCTCGCTGCCGGCCTTCTGGATGGGGCTCAGCAGGTAGTCGATCACCCGGCGCTGGCCGGTCTTGATCTCGGCCGTCAGGTTCATGCCGGGGGCGAGGCGGATGTCCTTGCCGTCCACGGCGATCTGGTCGGTCTCGAGCCGCAGGAGCGCCGGGAAGATGGCCCCGCGCTTCTCGTCGTTGACCGCATCGCGGGTGACCGTCTCCACGCGCGCGGGCACCGTGCCGTACCGCGTGAACGGAAACGTCTCCAGCTTGATCGTCACGTCCTGCCCCGGCTCGACGAAGCCGATGTCCTTGTTCTCCAGCGTGACCTCGGCGCTGACCTGGGCCCCATCGGGCACGATGACCATGAGCACCTGGGCTTCCGTGACGACGCCGCCCTCGGTGTGCGCGGCCAGCTGCTGCACGGTGCCGCTCACGGGCGCGGCGAGGGTCGCCAGGCGCTCGCGCCGCTCCGCCTTGGAGAGTTCCTGGGCGTTCTGCTCGCGCTTGAGGTCCGCCTGCGCCTGCCGCTCGCTCAATGCGCGGCGGGTCTCGGCGAGGTAGGACATGCGCGCCTGCCGGGCCTCGGCCAGCGTGGCGATGGCCTCCTGCAGGCGGGCCTGCTGGGTGGCCAGGTCGCGTTCCATTTCGATGCGTTCGCGCGTGCGGTCCTGGGTGGCGTGGCCGGAGATGAATCCCTGCCCGGCCAGGGTCTGGAAATCCCGCTCGCGCTGGCGCACCACCGGTAGCGTGGCGTCCAGCTTGCCGACCATGGCGCGCACGGTGGCGATCTCGGCCTCGCGGCGCTGGCGCTCGGCGTCCAGGCGCGCGATGCGCGCGGTGATGTCGCTCCATTCGGCGAGCAGCTGCGCCTGGGCGTCGGCGCGCTCGCGGGCACTCCATGCGGCGGGGATGTCCTGCGGTGCCCAGCGGGGCAGTTTCGCGCCGGGGCCCGCCTCGCCCGCGAGCGCTTGCTGCAGCGCCCGCACGCGCAGCGATTCCGATTCGGCCGCCCGGTGCGCCTCGCCGAAGCTGGTGCGGTCGGCGTGCGCGGCGGTGGGATCGAGTTCGAGCAGCGGCTGGCCCGCTGCCACGTGGTCGCCCTCGCGCACCAGCACGCGCCGCACGACGCTGTTCTCCAGCGGCTGGACGAGCTTGGTGCGGTCGCTGACGATGATGCGGCCGGGCGCCACGGCGACGATGTCGATCCTGCCGAAGATGGACCAGGCCAGCGCGATCGCGAAGAGCGCCATGAGCAGCCAGGCGAGGCGCCGCGGCGCGGGGTGGACGGGGGTTTCCTGCAGGCTCAGTGCCGCCGGCAGGAAGGCGCGCTCGTCGGCGAGCAGCGGTGGACCGGCCAAGGCGCCGCGCTGCGCCCAGGCCGCCCGGAAGATGTCTGCATAGCGCTGCAGCAGCAGCCGAACGGGGTGGCGCGGTGCGGCCGCGGCGTGGGCCTGAGTGGTGGGAGCCTGAGTGGTGGGAGCCTGAGTGGTGGGAGCCTGAGTGGTGGGAGCCTGAGTGGTGGGAGCCTGGGCGGTGGGGGCATGCGAGGTGGGGGCGTTCATGCCACGACCTCCTCGGTGCGCTGTCCGGTGCGCGTTGGCAGGGCGCTGGCGCCGCCGCCGTCCTGCATGCGCCACAGGTGGGCGTAGAGTCCCTGCGGGCGCTGGATGAGCGCGTCGTGCGGACCGGCCTCCACGATGCGCCCCTTGTCCATCACGATGATGCGGTGGGCCTGGCGCACGGCCGAGAGGCGGTGGGCGATGATGAGCACCGTGCGGCCCTCGCAGATGTGCGCCATGTTGCGCTGGATGATGGCTTCGCTCTCGTAGTCGAGCGCGCTGGTCGCCTCGTCGAGGATGAGGATGCGCGGGTTGGTGAAAAGCGCCCGCGCGATGGCGATGCGCTGGCGCTGGCCGCCCGAGAGGCTGCCGCCCTGCTCGCCCACGAGCGTGTCGTAGCCCTCGGGCAGCTCGCTCACGAAATCGTGCGCGCCGGCCAGCCGCGCCGCATGCACCACGGCTTCGATGGGGGCGGCCGGATCGGCGATGGCGATGTTCTCGCGCACGCTGCGGTTGAACAGCAGGTTCTCCTGTAGCACGACGCCCACCTGCCGCCGTAGCTGCGCGGCATCGATCAGGCTGATGTCGATGCCGTCCACCAGGAGGCGCCCCTGCTCGGGCACGTAGAGGCGCTGCACGAGCTTGGTGAGCGTGCTCTTGCCGGAGCCGGATCGGCCCACGATGCCGATGACCTCGCCGGGGCGGATGTCCAGTTGCACGCCGCAGAGCACCGGTGCGGCCTCGGGCCGGTAGCGGAAATGCACGCCGTCGAGCGTGACGCGGCCGCGCAAGGCGGGCAGCTGCGCCGCGCTGCTGGCCGGCGCTTCGGTGCGGGTGTTGAGGATGTCGCCCAGCCGCGCCATGGAGATGCCGGTCTGCTGGAAATCCGTCCACAGCTGCGCCATACGCATGATGGGCTGCGCCACGCGCTGCGCGAACATGTTGAAGGCGACGAACTGGCCCACGCTGAGCTGGCCGTCCATGACCAGGCGTGCGCCCCACCACAGGGTGGCGGCATTCACGAGCTTGCCGATCAGGTTGACGCCTTCGTGCGCCCAGGCGGCCAGGTTCTGGGTCTGGAAGCTGGCGCTGACGTAGGCCGCGAGCTGGTTGTCCCAGCGCCGCGCGAACGAGGGCTCCAGCGCGCTGGCCTTGACGGTCTGGATGCCGGTGACGGTCTCCACGAGCATGGCTTGGTTTTCCGCGCCGCGCGCGAACTTCTGGTCCAGGCGCCGGCGCAGCACCGGCACCACGGCCAGGCTCAGCCCGAAATACAGCGGCAGGCTCGCGAGCACGATGAGGGTGAGCGGCACGCTGTAGACCAGCATCACCGCGATGAAGACCCCGGAGAACAGCACGTCCAGCACCACGGTGAGCGCGTTGCCGGTGAGAAAACCCCGGATGTTCTCCAGCTCGCGCATGCGCGCAACCGAATCGCCCACGCGGCGCGACTGGAAGTACGCGAGCGGCAACTGCACTAGGTGGCGAAAGAGCTTCGCCCCAAGCTCCACGTCGATGCGGCTGGTGGTGTGGCTGAAGACGTAACCGCGAAGGCCGTTCAGCAGGCTCTCGAAGACGACGACCACCACGAGCCCGCCGACCAGCACATCGAGCGTGGTGAGCCCGCGGTGCACCAGCACCTTGTCCATGACCACCTGGAAGAAGAGCGGGCTCACCAGCGCGAAGAGCTGCAGCATGAAGGAGATGAACAGTACTTCCCCCAGCAGGCGCCGGTGCTTGATGAGGCTCGGGATGAACCACGAAAAATCGAAGCGGGCCAGCTCGCCCGCCAGGCTCGCGCGGCTGCTCACGAGGATGAGGTCTCCCGTCCAGCGCCGGGCGAACTCTTCGACGGGCTCGATCACCGGACGGCCGGCCGACGCGCCCTCCCCGGGCTCGTGCAGCAGCACGCGCTGGCCATCGCACTGCGCCAGCACGGCGGCGCGCACGCCATGCCGAGGTGCGTCGCCGCCCTCGCTCTCTCCCGCCACCCCGGGCACAGGCACCGGCACCGGCACGGACTCTCGCACCAGGGCCAGCGCGGGCAGCGGCGTCAGCGCCAGCCGCTCCACGCCGCACGACACCTTGCGCGCTTTCAGGCCCAGGCTCTTCGCGGCCCGCAACAGATCCGGCACGTCCACCGGCTCGCTCGGCGAAAGACCGAGCTGGTGCGCCAGCGCCGCCGGATCCGCTGCCACCTGGTGCAGCCTGGCGATCAGGCAGAGCGATTGCAGTGCCTGCAGCCCCGACCTACCCTGGGTCTGAGGCACGAATTTCCCTTCCGACATGCGGATTTCCCCTATTTTCCTGCTCCGCACGCCATTGGCGGTGTGCTGCTGTGTTAGGGGCGCGATGGTACGGGGCCCCATACACGGGCCACCGTGCCAGTTGCAGTTACCGGACAGAAATATTGTGTTTTTTTGTAACCAGCCCGTAGGGGCCTGGAGAACTAAAAAAACTCGAAGGCCAGCTCCGTGATGCCTTCCGACAAGGAAAGTCGGAACCACGGAGTGAGCCATCCAGCGGCGCCATTTCGGTGCCCTCCATGAAAGACGAGCGAGCGACCGGATTCCCCCATGCCGTTTGAGGCCGCATGGATTCGAATCCGGAAAGCCTTTGGGGCCCTCCGCCCGAGTGCCACCTCGCCCTGGGTGGATGGGTCGAGTGCGGGATCCCCGGTATGACCGAGAGGACTCCGAAGACCCCGCTTCGAGCCGTCCCGGCAGGAAAGAACGGTTGCCACGCCGGCACACCGAACAAGCCTCGAACGCCAAACTCGTTTTAAACGCGTCTTCCAGCGCACGGCCTTTCAAGGCAGATATCCGAACGCGTGTGGGTCATCGATTCTGTACAAATCTCCCGCGCGAAACGAAACGGTGGATTCATTCACGCCACTTCATCCGCGCCGAGGATGGACCTGTGCTCCATGACAGGGTGCCCACTCCCGGGGAAAAACCGGTCCCAAAACAGGATCGCTGCAGGAAATCAGCGGGGGAATTTCCGCGCCCGTCCGTCTTCATGGGAAGAGCACGTTCGGACGGAACAACATGCGCTGCAAGCCCATCGATCGCTCGCCACGCAGGCGAAGCAACTCGACAGCAAGCCGTTACAACGCTCCCACCGCCGTGGGGTGTTCGGTGCTTCCAAATTTTACAATTCTATCTGACGGAATTAGCGACACCGATGTGCTAGCAGTGTCGAGATTCGCGCAGCCAGAATCATCAGAATTATTATAAATAATACTTATCGATTAGATAAAAGAAGCTTGGCGTGGATCGCCACGCCTTACCGGACGGAGTACGTCTCCCACACGCCTGTTTTCGGGTTTCGAATATCGGGCGGCAGAGAGGCGCAGGGGGAAAGTCTGGAGTTCGCATCGCATAGGAGTTGCGGATGCTCCCGGAAACACGCGCATTGCAAGAAATACCGTGCAAAAACCAAGACCTCACCCTCCATGTAGTCCTCCGGTCCCACGCGCCGAATAGCGTAGCGGCTGCTCGCGGAGTCCATGCGCTGCCGGCCCAGGCGCCCATGCCTGCCCGCGCTTTCCACGACCTTGTGTGCAAAGCATCTTTGCGTTGTTGCGCGAACCGGATTGCCGGTGTCCGCCGCGCACCGCGGCGGGTTCACTGTCGCTGTCCATACAGCGCCAGCGAGCGTCAGGAATGACCACCATGTCGTCACCGGCCACCCCGCCCACCGCCACCGAAAAAGAGGCGCCTGCCAACCGCCGCGTCCTGCGGCGCGCTTCGGTCGAGCAACGCACCGGCTTCAAGCGCGCGCACATCTACAGCCTGATGAAGGAGAAGAAGTTTCCGCAGCGCGTGCGCCTGGGTGTGCGCGCGGTCGGCTGGTACGAGGACGAGATCGACCAGTGGCTGGCGGATCGGGAGCGGGCATGAGCGATACGTCAGCGCGCCGCACTGAGCCCCCCATCGTGGTGTCCATCATCTCGACCAAGGGCGGAGTCGGCAAGACCACGACGGCGGCCAACCTGGGCGGATTCCTCGCGGATGCCGGCATGCGCGTGCTGCTGTTGGACCTGGACATCCAGCCGACGCTGTCGAGCTATTTTCCGCTGGAGCGCCGCGCGCCGGGTGGCATCTACGAGATGCTCGCCTTCAACGAACAGGATCGCGGCCAGCTCATCTCCACGACGGCCATCGGCGGATTGGATCTGCTGCTGTCCAACGATGCCCATGGCCAGTTGAACACGCTGCTGCTGCACGCGGCCGATGGCCGCCTCCGGCTGCGCAATCTGCTCGGCATGTTCCAGACGCACTATGACCTGCTGCTGATCGACACCCAGGGCGCCCGAAGCGTGCTGCTGGAGATGGCGGTCCTCGCCTCCGATGTTTCGCTCTCGCCGGTCACGCCGGAGATCCTGGCGGCTCGGGAATTGCGGCGCGGCACGCTGAGTCTGATGGAGGAGATCGCCCCGTACCGGCGCCTGGGCATCGAGCCCCCGCCCTTGCGCCTACTCATCAATCGGGTCCACACGGTGTCGGTCAATGCCCGGCAGGTCCAGCAGGCGCTGCGCAGCATGTTCCAGCCGGCCGCGGACGTGCGGGTGCTCGACACCACGATCCCGGCGATCGAGGCCTACCCCACCGCGGCGCTGCGCCGCCTGCCCGTGCATCGCGTCGAGTACCGGCAGCCCCCTGGCCGGCTCGCTCCGGCCGCGCTGGAGAGCCAGCGCGCGCTCGCGATCGAATTGTTTCCGCAGTGGCGCGACCGCCTCGACCTCGTGACCGGGAGGGCCACGCATGCCGACCCGCACTGAAACGCCCGCCGCGTTGCGGCGCCTGATCGCCTTCGCGCGCCGCGAAGGCTGGCGGATCGTCGTCGCGAACGGGCAACTGCGCAGCCTGCGCAAGCCTGGATTGCCTGCCATCCACCTCGGCGCGCCCGATCCGTCCGGCCCCCTGGCCACGGATGCGGCATCGCTGCCCGTGCCGCGGGTGGACAAGCGACACGGACACCACGGGAGCATGTGATGCCCAGGGGCAGCGATCCGGACATCGCCCGCGAGTTGCTGGCGGACACCTTCCAGCGCAGCGGCCCCGACGCCGGGGCACTGAGCGATCCGATCGCCGACACGCCGATGGTGGTGACGCTGGAGCAGCTGCGTCCTTACGAGCTCAATCCCCGCGTCACCGTCAATCCGCTGTACGCAGAGATCAAGGCATCCATCCGCGAGCGCGGGCTCGATACCGCCCCGGCGATCACGCGGCGCCCGGGCGAGCCGCACTACATCATCCGCAACGGCGGCAACACGCGGCTCGCGATCCTGCGCGAGCTCTGGGCGGAGACGAAGGACGAGCGCTTCTTCCGCATTCCCTGCCTGTTCCGTCCCTGGCCCACGCAAGGCGGCATGCGCGGCGAACTCATCGCCCTCACCGGCCATCTCGCAGAAAACGAGTTGCATGGCACCCTGACGTTCATCGAGCGGGCGCTCGGCGTCGAGAAGGCCCGGGAGCTGTACGAGCAGGAAAGCGGCGGCAAACCGATGACGCAGGTCGAGCTGGCGCGGCGGCTGGCGGCCGACGGCTATCCGGTGCCCCAGCCGCACATCAGCCGGATGCGCGACGCGGTGCAGTACCTGCTGCCCGCGATTCCCTCGGTGCTCTATGCGGGCATGGGCCGCCATCAGGTGGAGCGCCTGTCGATGTTGCGCCGGGGGGCCGAGCAGGTCTGGTCGCAGCGCGCGTCCGCGGAGGCGGCGCCGTTCGCGGACCTGTTCCAGGACGTGCTCGCGGGATTCGACACGGCGCCCGCGGAATTTTCCTTCGAGCGGGTGCGCGACGAGCTGGTCGGCCAGATGGCGCAGGCGCTGGGCGCCGACTACGACGTGCTGGCGCTGGACATCGCGGGCCTGGAAGGCCGGCAACGTGTACTGCACAGCACGCCCACGCATCCGGGACCAGCGGCGCCCCCCTCGATGCCGGCACACATCGCAGCGGCCGACCGGCCAACGGTCCCGCCTGCGGCCGCGGGCACGCCCGCCGCTAATCAAGCCGCTATCCCTGCATCTCTTCCGGGCGACGCGCAGCCCTTATCCATGCGTGCCAGCGGCAGCGAAGCCACCGCTTCGCAAGTCTCGCTGCCGCCCGCATCCGACCCGGTCAAACAACACACCGCCTCGCCGGCCGCGACCACGGAGCGCCTGCAATCCATCCAGAGGCTGGTGGCGGACCACCACGGCGAGCCCCTGCATTCCTTCGCTGACAACGTGGTGCGGGCCATCCCCGTCCAGGCGGGCGGGCTCTACCCCATCTCCGACGTCTGGCACATCGAACCGGGACTGGACACACCCGACCGGTTGCGCGCCCACATCGTGCAATTCGCCCGCGAGATCGCGAGCGAGGTGGGCGCAGCCGATCGCATCGCCGCCACGGACCATGGCGGCGTGGGCTACGCCTGCGACGCGCCTTCGGCAACGGGCGGCGAAGAGCCGCGCTCCCCCGCCCTGCTCGCGCTGCTCAACGCACTGGGAGACACGGCAGATGCCGGACCACTCGCCGAAGCGCTCGAGCCTCTGCTGCGCAACCAGGGCAGCATTCCGCGGCTCAGCGACAGCGGGCTGGTGAAGCTGTTTCGCCTGCTGCGCCTGGCGCGGCGTCTCTTCGAACTGCAGGCCGGCCCCGGCTCCGGCTCCGGCGCGATGCCATGACCACGCCGCACCCGCTCAACCAGGCAGTGATCGCCCAGGCGCTGCACGATCTGCGCAACGGGCAGCTGCGCCGCGCGCGTTCCATGGGCTTCGGCGATGCGGAGCTTGCGGCGCTCAAGCGACCGGACCTGGTCAGCGTGCTGCTCAACGCCTCCGTGTCGTGGTGCTCCGTGACCGTGAACGGCGAGGTCGTGCGACGGCTGCTGGGGCAGACGCAGGACGTGGAGCGAGAAATCTCCACCGTCGATCGCATGCTGCGCCTGGGAGCGAGCACCGAGATGGTGAGCACGTTCTACGGCCTGTCGCACCAGGAGGTCGCGCTGCGCCGCGAGATCCTGGCGCTGCCCAAACGCAAGGGCCGCCACCCCGTGCTGAGCGAAGCCCAGGACGCCGAGCTCTGGGAACGATGGAAGCCCGCTGCACGCGAGCGCGGCATCGATCTGCAGGACGACATGGCGATGCTGGACCTCGCGATGGACCTGGCCGAGGAGATGTCCCTCCCCCTGTCGGTCGTCTGGGCCGCTATTCAAGGCTGGATTGCGCAGGGACTGGTGTAGTCCCATGGCAACCTCGGGGGCGCAGCGGCCGCACGGTCCACGGTCGCTGGCGGAGGTGCTCGATGCCACGTGGGAGCAGGCACCGCCACCCGCGCGGCCCGCGCCGCGGCCCACGGCTCCCGCACCCGGCAAACCGGCGGTCCACGACGGCTTCCTCTACAGCGGCAATCGGCACGAGAGCGTTCCGCGGGCACTGTTCCTGGACCGCCGGCTGACGCCCCTGGAGCGCAATGCCTGGCAGGTCATCCGGATGCAGCTGCATGCCGACGGGCTCACCGCGCTGCCGACCTACGAGCAACTGCGCCCCTTGTTGGCGGGCATGCCCTGCGGTCCCGTAGCTTCCACCGAGACGATCGCGCGCGCCCTGACGCTGCTGCGGCTCACGCGCTGGCTGAGCCTCGTGCGCAGGCGCCGCGATCCGCAAAGCGGCCGCATCCTCGGCAATCTCTACGTCCTGCACGACGCGCCGCTCACCCCCTTCGAGGCGATGCAGCTCGACCCCGACTATCTGGGGCTGGTCAGCCAGGCGCTGAGCCATGCGAGCAAGGCGGTGCAGCACGTCGGCCAGCACACGCTGCGGGAGATTGCCGAAGATCCGTTGCTGCGCGGCGGGGTGTTGCCCACGCGGCTGCAGGTGCTCTCGGAGCAACTGGCCCGCGGAGTGCCGCAGCCTGCGCAGGAGGAAGCAAGTTATGCACAGGATGCGCACATCGGCGATTCCGAAGGCGGCCCCGACGACCGTCTTCGGATTCCTTCGGCGCTGGCTTCGGATTCCGAATCGGGCCGCAAACCCGAGCCAAACCACAGTCTTCGGAATCCGATGCAGGACCGTACCGTACGTAGTTCTTCTGTAGAAGAACGTACGGTACCGCGCGCAAGCGCGCACAGAGGCATGCGCCTGCCTGCGCAGTTCGTGGGCTTGAAGGACGAGCAGCAGGCGGGGGCCTTGGTCGCTCTGCAGCAGGTCGCGCAGGAACAGCGGCAAGCCGTGCTCGACGAGTGGGCCGCGCGCTGCCGCGACCGCGGCGTGCGCAATCCAGCGGGTTACCTTTTTGGGATCATCCAGAAAGCCATCCGCGGCGAATTCAAGGCCACGGCAGGCCAGGCGCCCGCACCCCATCCACCGCCATCCCCTGCACCGGCACCGGTACCGGTACCGCCGCCGAAGCCCGCGAGCAAGGAAGTGGCGCGAGCGCATCTGGAGCGGCTGCGCGCCATCTTGCGAGGTGCCTGAGCAACCAATGGGCACTCGTCGGGTGCGGCAGAGCGCCAACGTCAGGAGACGACAGCGCTGTGCGGATCTTTATACCCAGGGTATAGCGCTCGGTCGCTCAGCGCTCCTCCCCCATGCGAGCGCGCGCGCGGTTGCCCAGCGCGGCGAGCCGCGATGGATGGATCCGCGATCCAGCCAGCCAACGCCAACGTTTATACCCAGGGTATAGGCGCCAGCCGGTCAATCAGGCGGCTTCCCGCTGCGTGTTGTTGACGGACAGCCTTCCCTTCGCGCGGCGACGCTCGCGTTTCGTACAGCCCCTTGCGAGTCGTCCATGGTCGAAGATCCCAATCCGCCCGCCCTGCAGCTCAATCTCGGATCGCTGCGCAGCGCGATGTCGCTGACCCTGCACACCCACCACGCCTCCCGCATCTGGCACGGGCGCGCGCCCGCCGATGGGCGACCCGGCATCGTCGGCCTCAACGGCTATATCGCCGTGATGAACAAGATGAAGCGCGGCGCCGAGCAGGACGATCCCTACTCCGACTGGTGGATGCTGCGCATCGAAGAAAAGCTCTCGCAGGTCGACACCACCCTGCGGCAGTTGCGCGAGCAGGTAGACCGCGCGCTCACCGACGTGCCCACCGCCCTGTCGTTGGGCGACAACCTCAATGTGCAGCCCATTCGCCTGCCGCTCTTCGTCAATGCGCAGCTGGGCTTCATGGCGGTCTACCTGCTCGCGGACTACGACGAACTGGCTCGCAAGCTGATCCTGGCCCACCACACCGCGCTCATCGATCGCTCCACGCTGGAGCGCTGGCTCAACGATGGCGCCCACGCGCTACGCAGCCTGTTCTCGCTGGCGCAGCAGTACCGCTATTCGGGCTGCACGCGGGACGACTTCGCGGCCAGGAACGCGGCGGCCCGCGCGGCACTGGAGAAGTTCGGCGAGCTGCCGCAGGACGTGCTGGAAGGTACGCGCCGCTCGCGCTATGCGCCGCCCGTGGTGCGGCGCTCGGCCCTCGGCCGGCCGGCGAGGGCCAGCGACGTTGTCAGTGATGCAGCCGCGCAGGCACCCGATGCCACCGACGCTGCGAGCCGTGCATCCGGTTCGGACCCCGTGGACGAAACACGCTCACCCGCGCCCGGCGCGGACGACGACACGGGCGGGATCGACGCGCCATGAGGGAGACCGCACCACCGCCCGGCTTCGAAGACAGGCGCTTCGTGCCGCTGGAACAGGCGGACTTCCGCGGCCTGCGACAGGCGGCCTCTCTAAAAGGCCTTTTACAGCCTTTTAAAGGTAAGGGGCCTCTGGAGGCCTGGGCCAGCGAATGCCACGCGCTGCGGGACGACCTCATCGCCATGGCGCAGCGCCGCGTGCTGGCGCAGGCCAACCGGTACCCGTTCCTGCTGCTGGACGTGCAACTGGCCCTGCAGAACACCGGCGCTGGGACACGGTTTCTGCGCTGGCGCAGGCACGACCGCTCCGCCATGGGCGTGGCGCTGTGGCAGGAGCTCATGGAGAGCGCCGCCACGCCGCAAGGCCTTCTGGGCGATCTGCACGCCATGGAGGTCCAGCGCGTAGTGATCAACATGCAGGTGAGCCTGCTGCACACGCTGGGGCGGCAGGCCCAGGAATGCGCCGACAAGCTGGCTTCCGCCGACGCCTGCCTCCTACGCCGGCACGCACCGCCCCCCTCCAGGTCGCCTCCATGACGCCGCGCACCGGGAACCGGGCACGCAAGCGCGGCGCACGGGCGCTCGCCCGACGCAGTTTTCCTCCCCCCGAAACGCAACAAGGAGATTCCGCATGAGCACCCACTTCCACGGCGAAGGCAACATCGGCTCGCCACCGAAGTTCG
Source organism: Xanthomonas phaseoli pv. dieffenbachiae (assembly GCF_008639345.1). NCBI lineage: Bacteria > Pseudomonadati > Pseudomonadota > Gammaproteobacteria > Lysobacterales > Lysobacteraceae > Xanthomonas > Xanthomonas phaseoli. The sequence continues at coordinate 2,491,243 of NZ_CP041380.1, forward strand.
ACGAGTATCCGAACGGAAACGAAGAGCCAAGGCGCGTGCTGCGCCTGAACGTGTACTTCGACAATCCCGTGCCGAACAAGGACGGCGCCTATGACGACCGCGGAGGCTTCTGGGCTCCCGTGGACTGGTGGCACCGCGACGCGGAGCATTGGGCGACGCTGTTCGCCAAGGGCATGCGCGTGGTTGTGCGCGGACACCTGGAACGCGACGACTGGACCGACGCCGAGGGCGAGCCGCACACGACGTACAAGGTGGACGCGCGCAGCGTGGGCATCCTCCCGTACCGCCTGGACGCGGTGCATCTCAGTCCCAAACCGGGAAGCACCGGCGAATAGCCGATTCGTGACGCCACCGCATGCGATGGATATCAACATGCGATGGGTATCGATCGGCGGCGCGGCAAACCGGAGCGTGCGGTGCGCGCGTTGTGGGCAGCCATGCCGCGCCGCACCCGCGATGCTGACGGCCATTCGATAGAAGTCATGCATTTTCTGCGGGAGGCCGCTTCATGCGCGTGGTGCTCTGCGAGAAGCCTTCCCAGGGCAAGGACATCGCCCGGGTCCTGGGCGCACACCAGCGCGAAGCCGGTTGCCTCGGTGGGCTGGGCATCAAGGTCACCTGGGGCATCGGCCACCTGATCGAGGCCGCGCCCCCGGAGGCCTACGGCGAGCACTTCCAGCGCTGGACGCTGGAGACGCTGCCGATCGTTCCTGCGCAGTGGCGCTGGGTCGTCAAGGCACGCAGCGCCGCGCAGTTCAAGGTCGTTCAACGACTGCTGGCACAGGCGTCCGAGCTCATCATCGCCACGGACGCCGATCGCGAAGGCGAGATGATCGCCCGCGAACTGATCGACTACTGCGGCTACCGCGGACCGATCCAGCGCCTGTGGCTGTCGGCGCTCAACGATGCGTCGATCCGCAAGGCATTCGGCGCGCTGCGGGCCTCGGAAGACACGCTTTCCCTCTACCACTGCGCGCTCGCGCGCTCCCGCGCCGACTGGCTCATCGGCATCAATCTCACCCGCCTTTTCACGCTGCTCGGGCGCCAAGCCGGCCACGACGGTGTGCTGTCGGTGGGGCGTGTGCAGACGCCCACCCTCAAACTGGTCGTGGACCGCGACCGCGAGATCGCGGCATTCGTGCCCGTTCCGTTCTGGTCCATCGACGTTTCTCTTTCTGCGGCGGGCTCAGCGCTCTCGGCGCACTGGCTTGCGCCACGCGCCGCAACGGACGACGCGGGGCGCTGTCTGCACCAGACCATCGCGCGCCAGGCGGCCGAGGCCCTTCGCGCCGCGGGCACGGCGCAGGTCGCGCACGTCGATACCGAGCGCGTGCGCGAAGGCCCTCCCCTTCCCTTCGATCTGAGCACGCTGCAGGAAGTCTGTTCACGGCGCCTCGGCCTGGAAGTGCAGGAGACCCTGGACATCGCGCAGGCCCTCTACGAGACGCACAAGGCGACGACCTATCCGCGCACCGACGCGGGCTACCTGCCCGAGAGCATGCTCGCCGAGGTCCCCACGGTCATCGGCAGCCTCCTGAAGACCGATCCCGCCCTGCACCCGCTGATCGCCCATCTCGATCTGCACCAACGCTCCCGCGCCTGGAACGATGCGAAGCTCTCCGCGCACCACGCCATCATCCCCACGCTGGAGCCCGCCGATCTCTCCGCGATGTCCACCAAGGAGCTCGCGGTGTACCGGCTCATCCGCGCCCACTACCTCGCACAGTTCCTTCCCCACCATGAGTTCGACCGGACGAGCGTGCGCCTGGCCTGCGGCGGCGAGACGCTACTGGCGGTCGGCAAGCGGATCGTCGCCCCCGGCTGGCAACAGGCATTCTCGCCACCGTCTTTGCCTGCGCCCGCGGTCGATGCAGAGGCCGAAGGCAGCGAAGAGGCTCCACGCGAGCAGGTGCTCCCGGCGCTGCGGGAAGGAATGTCCTGCCAGGTCGGCGCAGTGGATCTGAAATCGCTGCGCACCCAGCCACCCCGGCCCTATACCCAGGGCGAGCTCGTCAAGGCGATGAAGACGGTCGCCAGGCTCGTGACCGATCCGCGCCTGAAGCAAAAGCTCAAGGACACCACCGGCATCGGCACGGAGGCCACGCGCGCGAGCATCATCAGCGGCCTGATCGCCCGGGCATTCCTGGTTCGCAAGGGCCGCTCGGTCCGGGCATCGGATACCGCGATGACGCTCATCGACGCGGTTCCCGCAGCCATCGCGGACCCGGGCACCACGGCGATTTGGGAGCAGGCGCTGGACATGATCGAAGCGCGGCAGATGGGGCTGGAATCCTTCGTCGAGAAGCAGTCCGCCTGGGCCTCGCAACTGGTGCAGCAGCATCGCGGCACGACCCTCGCCCTGCGCGTGCTCGCCGGCCCGCCCTGTCCGCTGTGCGGCGCGGCGACGCGCCAGCGCACCGGCAAGAGCGGAGCGTTCTGGTCCTGCTGCCGCTACCCCGATTGCAAGGGCACGGCCCCGGTCGCATCCGCGCAAGCGGGCAAGGACGGGCGGGCACGATCCAAGGCCCGATCCGCTCGCGCACACCGCTAGTTCCGGCTGACGTTCATCTCCCGTCCTCTCCTGTTTCTCGTTCCCCGCCCGCACCGAGGGTGCGGCGTTCTCGCGCCACCCGCGAGGTCCCCAGCATGCACAGCCTTCTGCGAAGCGTGCCCGCCGGCAGGGCGTCGTCCCCGCCAGCGGGAAGGCGGATTTCTTCGCACGCCGCCACGGCGCGTTCCAGTCCTTGTTTCCGTTGCCGACGGGCCTCCAGGCGATCCGCCATCCATGCGGGTCGCCTGGAGGCCCGTCGGGTCAACGGCAGTCCCTGCCGGCGCCTACCGGCGAAACCACAGGCACCCTTTGTGCGCGGATGCGTGCCAGGGATTTGCGGCCCAAGCCACGACACGGGCCGGGTGATATGCGGGCAGCGCGAGGTTCCTACCGCGACCGCGTGATCTGTTCGCCACAGGTGGCCCCTTTCTCGCCAGCCGAGGACCGCACGGTCCTTGGCGCCTTTCTCCTGACGTCCCCCCATGAACAGGAGCCCCCGATGAACCCCTCACCCCAAACGAACAACGACATCGCGTACGGCAGCGTCTGCAGCGGCATCGAGGCGGTGAGCCTTGCCTGGGAGCCGCTCGGGCTCAAACCGGCCTGGTTCTCCGAGACCGATGCGTTCGCGAGCGCGGTGCTCGCGCACCGCTACCCGCACGTGCCGAACCTCGGCGACATGGTGCAACTGGCGCGGCGCATCCGCGCCCGCGAAATCGCGGCACCCGACATCCTGGTGGGCGGCACGCCCTGCCAGTCCTTCAGCGTCGCGGGCGCCCGCCAAGGTCTGTCCGATCCGCGCGGCGCGCTCACCCTAGCCTACGTGGAGATTGCCAATGCCATCGACCAAGTCCGCACCCGTTCCCGCCGCCCGCCGGCCACGCTCGTCTGGGAAAACGTCCCAGGCGTCCTCAGCGATCGCGGCAATGCCTTCGGCTGCCTGCTGGGCGCACTGGCCGGCGAGGACCATCCGCTCGAACCGCCAGGGCCAAGATGGACGAACGCAGGTTGTGTGTCTGGACCCCGGCGCCGCATCGCCTGGCGTGTACTCGACGCCCAATACTTCGGCGTCGCCCAGCGCCGCCGCCGTGTGTTTCTTGTGGCAAGTGGTGGAGACCACATCGATCCCGCAGAAATACTTTTTGAGCAGGAGGGCGTGCGTGGGGATCCTTCGCCGGGCTACGCGCCGTGGCAAGGCGCTGCCCGCGCTGCTGGAGCAGGCGCTCCGAAAGCAAGCCGATCGCCCGGCCTGACGTCCCCCTACGGCAAGGTCTCCATCTCCATGGGATTCGGCAACGCCCAGGGGCCCGCCGACGTTGCTGCCTGCCTGCTGGGTGCGCCGCCGCGCTTCGATCTCTCAACCGAGACGATGCTTGTCCAGTCGGTGGCCAGTGCCATCAGCCATACGCTGGACACGGCGAACGGCGGCAAGGGCTCCGGCGAGGACGGCACCGGCAAGGGGGTGCCCATCATCGCGTTCACCGCCCAGGGCTGCGGTGCCGATGCGGACGCGGAACGTTCCCCGACGCTGCGTGCAGGTGCACACCGGACGAGCCACGCCAATGCCGGCGTCGTCCCGGCCATCGCCTTCGCGCAGAATTCGCGCAGCGAAGTGCGCTGGGAGTCCGGCCATGGCCAGATCGCCGGCGCCCTGTCGACCGGCGGTGGCAAGGCAGGACAAGGACGGCCGATGGTGCTGCAGGCCGCCGCCCACGAAGACCACTACGTCTGTGCGCTGGAGGACGGCGACACGGCATGGGGACTGCGCTGGCGCGTGCGCCGCCTGATGCCGCGGGAATGCGAACGCCTGCAAAGCATGCCCGACGACCACACGCTGGTGCCGTACCGGGGAAAACCGGCCACCGACGCGCCGCGCTACCGCGCCATCGGCAACTCGATGGCCGTCCCCTGCGTCGCCTGGCTCGGCGCACGCCTCAGACGCAGCCTGGTAGGGAAGTCCTGACGCGTCGACGGGAAATTCCGCGACGCGCGGCGTGCGGATTTCCGATGGCGCCTGCACTGCAGGCGCGCGAGGATAGCCATGCCGACCCGGGGCCATAAGGCCGCTCGACCCGGGGGCGCCCGAGCAGCGCCTATGCGGCATCCATCGATACGACCGGCATCTCAGCCCGGGAGATGCCGGTCGGTAGCATGCCCGCATGGCGCTTCCGGACGACTTCGCGTGGGACATGGACCACTGGGGTACGACCTGGCTGAAGTGTCGCGGCTCCATCCTCGCGAGCGTTGCGGGCAGAGTATTCCCGACGACTAATGAATGGCCTGCGTCAATCGCCACGTCAATCGCCACGTCAAGCGAACGTTCCGGAACGTTACGCGAAGCTTACTTTTCAGGCTCCGTCTCAGCCATGAAATCCTGCAAAGTGGGCACCGTGTCATCAGCGTTCAAGATCATCGTTCTTGACCACAGAATCGAGTGTTCGTACATCGTCGAACAAATCAATTCGCCGTCTTGCTCGAACCAATGCGTTGCCTCGGGCAATAGATCAAAATTTACCGGGTGCCGAGCAAAGGGGTTGTGGAAGACTTCAAGCTCGGCCGACCATGGTTCATGCCCGCCGGGCCACAGGCTTTTGTACTCGTCACTGGTCACGTCGAGACAGAACGGAATACCTTCCAAAGCGCCCGGCGTCCGGTCGAAGAACTTGCCAATCCGCATATAGCGCAGCCCCGGGGGCGCGCCCAACGTTGTGATAGCGACTCGATTGAACTTGCCGAGCGAGCATGCGTTCGAGAAGATCACAGCAGACAGCTCACTGTGCTGGTCGTTGGCAAAGAGTCCTGCCGCAAATGCCGATGGTCCCTTCAGAAGGGAGGCCGACAAAGTTCGCGCCTGCTTTCTACCATCGCTCTCCGCAATCTCCGCGCCAATGCCGTAGAGGTATCCGATGAGACCTTCCCTGCTCCATGTCATCGAACCCGGCGCTTGGAAATCGGCAACTGCAATCATGAAAGGCTGTCCAGCGACATGCGGCAGACCGGCATATCGCCGCTGCAGCTTGTTTCCGAGGGTCTTTGCGAACCGAAGAGCGGCGGGGCCGAAAAATATGTCCTCGCCTAATGGTGGTGGACTGCTTGGCGGTGCGTTAACGTGGTTGTAGGCGATTTCGGGGTTGGCGGTCACCGCTTCGACCCATGCAGCGCCGCCATGCCGGTTCTCGATCCGGAAATCTGGCGAATCGAACGGCTGTGTGACGATCAGGCCTTGCTCTCGGAAGCTGCCGAGCAACTGCGCTTCCCAAAGTCGTGTATGGAAGTTGTTGGTCTGGCAATCGGCAGCCCAGTTTGCATCAGGATTCGGTAGCGACAGGTAGAGCTGGTTAAGCATCCAAGCCGCTGGATGATGGGTCTTGGAGCCAAGCAGCTTGAAGATGTCGCTGGCGGAGCGGTGCTGCAGATCGTTGAGTGCGGCTCGCTTTCGAACCCCTGCTGGCAACGGCTCGGCTGGCTCTCCCTCGCGCAGCAACTCGGCAATCCGCGTCTTCGCCACATCCTCGTCCGGAAATCCCCACTCATCCGCTGTGACCGTCCATACATGGTCTACACGTCGCCTCATGACCAGCACTCCAAGGCCCATGTCTATTTCGTCGCGACGGAGCACGCCGCAGGCAAGATGGTCTGACGTGGTCCAAGCACCTGTCGGCGGGCGCGAGCCAAACCCATGACCACGCGGCAAAGCCAGAGCGTAGACACCAAAAAGACTTTCGGGCAGTGATTGCAATTTTTCCTCCAGCAGGGCTTTGCCGCGTTCTTACAGACGGTTGGTTTGATTTGACTTCGCAAGCATCTGCATTGGAGCCACCACTACACCATGCTGCTCTGCCCAGATTAGATGCAGCTAATTTTCTTGCCGTCAATGTGAACAATGCGGAGATCACATTCACTGCCCATGCCGAGACAGACCTGCGAGACGCTGCGCGCATGAGCCGCTGACGTCGTCAGCGCCATGCCAGCAGCCAGGATCCCCGGGCTGCCGCGGGCAACCTCCCGCGCGATCCGCCAGTCCGCACCGCATCAAGTCCGCGGACGCGCGCCCTTCCCCAGGTTGTTGATGCCACTTCCTCCGCCGGGCTCTCAAGGTCCATTTCGTCCCCCTGGCAAACGTCACACCCACGCTCGCATGCGAGCAGGCGGACGTGCGCCCGCGTGCGCCATCGCGCGCCTCATCCAAGGAGCCATCCATGCACACCATCCGACTTCAAACCAATCAGCACCGCCTCATCGCCAACCTGCGGCATGCGTTCAACCAGAGCTCCATGCTGGGCGAACTGCTGCAGAACGCCCGCCGCGCCCAGGCGAGCGAAATCCGGTTCTCCGTCACCGAGGACAGCCTCACCATCCAGGACAACGGCATCGGTATCGCCAACCTGCAGTCGTTGATCCACATCGCCGAATCCGGCTGGGACGAGTCCATCAAATCACGCGAAACTGCCTTCGGCATGGGTGCGCTCGCCACGCTGTACTTCGCAGAGCAGCTGACGGTCCGCTCGCGCGGCATCATGTTTTCCACGCCGACCGCGCGCATATTCTCTGGTGAGCCGATCTACGTCGTCCCATCGGACGTCGAAGTCCATGGCACGCAAATCCGACTGGACGGAGTAAGGTCGCCGCACCAGCGCGTGTCGTTGCCGGACTGGGTCAGGACCGAGATGCAGCGCCTTTGCGAGGCATTTCCCGTCAGGGTCTGGGTCAACGACACAGAGGTTCCCAGACCCCTGACAAGCCCGGACCTTGCCTGGCACCAGACATCCATGGGCCGTGTGTTGATCGACCTGCTCGGTGCCAGAACGCAGTGGCGCTGCTTCCTCCAGGGCCTGCCCATCCACGTCGGATCTCCGCGCTCCCGGGCGCAGATTGTCTTGCTGCCCGACGATACGGTCGCCAGGCTGCCTGATCGGCAGCATCTGCTGAACGAAGCGGAAGATTCCGTTCGCATCCAGGCCGCGGTGGACCAGGCCTACCGACAGGCCTTGGTGGACAAGAAGTCCGAGCTGCCAGCGAGCGAGTTCGCCGAGCGGTATGCGGACGCATGTGTCATTTCCTACAACGCAGACCTCCTCAACGACGTTCCATACGTGCCTCTTGCCTGGTTCCGGTCCTGGGATCAGCAACCTGCCGGCGTTCACCGGCTTTGGGAGGGGTACGGCGCTGACGGCGTGGTTTCCGCTGAGGCGCTGTCGGAGCGTGGCGTCTGGACGATCGATGCCGACGACAGTGATGTGCTGGTGACCGAGGTGTATCTGCAGGCGGCGGATGCCTATCTGCTGGAGCAGCCCAACCTCCATGAGGAGCATTGGCTCCGCAGCCTTGCGATCCCCATCTGCGCGGAACAGATCGCGGTCAGCATCGGAGCCCCCCTGCACCAGCAGGAAAATCCAGGCCTGGACGACTACGAGATCAGGCTGGAACTCGTGAGCACCCTGCAGGTCCGCGCTCTCGGAGGCACCACAGCCTACGATGTCCCGGCCCTCCGCAAGGGAAGCAAGCTGTTCGTCACCGCGCAAGCATGCAAGGTGACGAGGCTCATCAGCGACTACATCATCGACGATCGCTACGACGAAAACCGCGAAGACGAAGACGCGGAGACCATCAGGACTTTCATCGCCATTGGCAGCTCCTCATCGCCGGCCCCGGTGGTTGAAACGCTGCTGCCCCATGCCCTGCGCTATGGGAAGCAACCCAAGCTGGCCCACGCCAGCGTGACCTTGGCGTTCGATGCAGAAGGGAAGCTGGCGTCGGTCACATCCCCCTGATCGCCACCAGCTACAGCTGGCCTGCCACGGCCCCCACTTCGGTGCGGGGCCTTTTTTTTGCCCGCAATACGGATCGCGGCGACATCGGATTCACCGCCCACTCCGAGAACTGCCGGCGAGATGCTGCCCGCATGTGTTGCTGACGTCGTCAGCGCCATGCCAGCAGCCTGGATCGCAAGGCTGCCGCGGGATAAGTCCCGCGCGATCCACCAGTCCGCTTCGCATCGATTCGCGGACGAGCGCCTTCCTGGCGCCGATGCCATTTTCATCCACCGCCAGCGGGAACCGCCATCCCGCAAGGGCTGGCCTGCCTCGCGTTTTCAAGGAGTTTGTCCATGTCCCAGCCTTCGTGCTTTGGTCAGTTGGCCTTGGCCTATGCCGGCAAGTTGCTGCCGCTGCAGGTGCTGCACAGCGCCGCCGGTCACTACATCGGCACACGTGACCTCGACGGTCCGGTGTCTCGCGAATCGAATGAGTATTTCCGCAGCGAGGCCACTGCCCAGCGTGCGCTGGAGCGCGGTGGATGGTCCCAGATGTCCCACCCCTGATCCGCAGAAGGAGCCTGTCATGAATTCCACTCTCCCTCCGGAGATCGTCGAGCAGTTCGTTCAAGAACAGCGGCACTTCACCGCAGCGCCCGAAGCGTTCTTCCAGGCATGGAAGCGCGGTGCGGAAATCGCCGGTCACGAATGGTTCGGCGACGGCACGCCAGAGGGCCTGCAGCAGGCCACCAGCAAGTGGGATTTGCGTCCCAACCTGCTCGCCGTGGGCCATGCACTCGACGTCCTGAGCGGCGGCCAGCGCATGTTCCTCTCCGCGATGGTGAGCTTCTACAACGCCCGCGAAGGTGCCGCCATGCTGAGGCGCTGCAGGTTCGAGGGCCTGGCCGATTTCGGCGGCCTCGATCTGCCACGCCGGCAGGTCATTGCCGATCTGGTGCTGAACTACGTCGGCTGGTAGGGCCGCTCAGCTGCCCCATGGTTTTCTACTGCCACCCGAGCGCCATGTGTCCTGCCCAGGACCATGGCCCTCTTTTTTGAGCTCAACCTTCATCTCCTGACCGACGCCTGACAGCGCCGGTCGTTTCCTTGCGGATGCCATGTCCGCAAGGGCTGGCCTCCGATTCGCCAGCGGCAATTTCCCAGCAGCCACGACCTACCAGGCTCGGTGCGGCTCGCTGCACAGGTCATCCCTCACCGGGCGCGTCCTGCGTCCTTCCACGCCAACCCACAAGGGATATTCCTCCCTTGCGGATGGAAGTCCCTTGGATTTCTCAAGGAGTCTTCCATGGATACCCAAGCCATCCGCGCACAGATGCCGACACTGGTGCGCGGCCACGTGCCCTCCAACGTCCGTCGCTTCAAGTTCCAGATCTTCGACGGCGAACCCAAGGTCTCGATCCTGGGCCTTGCCGTCGATCCGAAGCCCTTCGACGGCAAGGTCATTGCCAGGACCGACGAGGCGATCGTCGTCAAGACGGGTCGTGCCGAGTTCGCGGTGCTCGACCGGACCCTGGTGACCGAAGTGCCCGATGAAGGCACCAAGGTGCGCGTCGAGCCCTATGCCAGGCGCCGCTTCGATGGCCTTCGGGCGGACACGCCGCAAAAGCGGATCGAGCAGACTTCCGACGGACACGCCTATTCGGTGGAAACGACGGTACTGGGCTCCGCGCCGGCACCGTTGCCCATTCCGAAACCCCGCTGCCCCGAGTTGGCCGCGCTGATCGAACAGCTGGAGCAGTTGCCGGCACCGGACGGGTTTCGTCGCATCACGCACATGCTGGTCGATGCGGGTGCCCGGGAATTCACCTGGGTGGATCCAACGCCCGCCCACATCATCCAAACGCCGCCGGCCATCGGCTTCACCGTCTCCACGGACAAGTTCGCCGGCGACGTTCGGGTGCTATACGACCGCGCCGCGGACCAGTACGTGATCGAACTGCATCGTGATGGCGAATGCGTCGATCGCACCGAGGACGTGTTCTTCGACGACCTCGGCAGCGTATTGGAATCGCGCATCGACGATGGCAGCTGGCGCCGCATTCAAGTGCGGCGACTGCCTTGATCCCCAGCCCACCGGGCGGGGATGGCCTCCTCGCCTACGTTTTCAGGAGTTCAGCATGTCTCTTCGATTCCGGGGCACCGATCTGCGCCCTGTCCTTACCGAAGCCCTCGCTCAGCGCTGCAAGCTCGTTCTGGTGAAGGACCAGGGCGTGTATTGGCTCGCGGAGCACGGCGAACGCTGCGCCGATGGGCGCCAGAAGCTGCTCGCCTACGCGATCGGCTGCCACCCCGACGTCGATGACTTCGATACGTGGTGGAACCTGGCGCATGGTGAACTCGGCGGCGACGACTTCGCCGAGTTCTTCGATCCCGGCCATGCCGTGTTCAAGCAAGTCCTCCACGGCGAGTTCGATCTGTGGCTCTCGGCCACGGACCAACTGCTGTCCGTGCGGGCGGTCCCATCCACCGATCCCCACGGCTGACGCAGCCATTCACCCAGCCCCCGCCATGCGGGGGCTTTTTCTTGGGCGTGTTTCTTGGGCGCACATCTTGCGCGCATTTCCTGTGTGCAACGGGAGGCAATTGAGCGCAATGCGGTGCGCCAGCGAGCCACGTTGTGGCTGGCGCTCATGGCATGCACGCGGGACGCTCACCGCATGCCTGCCGAAAGACTTCGGCGACATGCCAGGCGACCTCCGGTCTTCGAGGTTGCGCGCAGCCCCCCGGCTGCGTGACCGAACCAGTTCGCTCCGCATCCTCGCCGCGAACGGCCGCCGGTTCCCCGGCGGCGGATGCTTTTTTTGCCCACTCAACCCACCGCGGGGTTACGCACTCTCCCCGCAGGCTGGGGTCGGTGTGTCTCCGCTTTCGTCCTATGGAGATTCACCATGAACACCCCATCCCCAGCGAAGTCGTACTTCGACCTCCACACCTCCGGCATCGGCTACCTGCAGGATGTCCGCGAAGTCCCTGTCCGGGGCGGCAGACGCGCCCAGCCGTTTTTGGCCTGCAAGATCGCAGCACTGGTTGGATCGGCGAATGATCCGAGCTACCGCTACTTCGACACGAGGGTCTCGGGTGCCGAGGCCAAGAAGCTGGTGGAACGCTACCTCGGCGTCAATGATCGACGGAACCGGCCGCTGGTGCGCTTTCGCATCGGCGACCTGTGGCCCGACGCATACCTGCGCACCGGCGGCGAACGCAAGGGCGAGGCCGCCGCGAGCATCAAAGGCCGTCTGCTCAAGGCCGAGCTGATCGACCGTGCAGAGTTCAATGCGATCGAGACGCACGAGATCATCACCCGGGGCATCGGCTACCTCAACCGCCCCGAGGACGTGCGTCCGAAGGACGGCGACCCGTTCCTGTCCTGCTCCATCGCCGCGCTTGCGGGCCCGGTCGACGAGCCCGCGTACCGGTACATCGAGACGAAAGTTGCCACGGAAGCCGCCTGTCATCTGGTGCGGCGTTGCATCCAGGCCGTCGAGTCCGACCGCAAGGTGCTGATCGCCTTCCGTCTGAACGACATGACGATCGATCCGTACATCCGCACCAAGGGCGAGCATGCAGGCGAGCCGGCCGCGGGTCTGGAGTCCAAGCTCGTCCATATCGGTCTCATCAAGATCGATGGGCAGAAGGTCTACCCGGCCGGGGAATCCGACCGCGGTGCATCGCCGGACCAGCAAACGCCAGGATCCGACAACGCGGACGCACCCACGACCGATGACCATACCTCCGAGCCCGCCACGCGCGAGCCGGACGACGAGGCACGGGAGCGGGAGCCGGCTCTGGCCGATTCGTATTGATCCCACAAGGGCCCCTCGCGGGGCCCTGTCTTCTATTCCCGATACCCAAGGAGAACCACATGGCAACCACCACGGCACCCGAGCCACCATCGGTGTCGCCCATCGTCGTCCCAGGCCAGCTCACGCTGCGCACCATCCGCGGCCGCAATGGCCCGTTCACCGTCGGCCGGCTCGCCACGCACCTCGGCGTGTTCGAGGTCAAGGATCCGGAGCTGGAGCAATACCCGGAGGGCAAGTACGACGGGGAATTCATCATCCGCTACATCTTCCCCAAGTCCTACCCGGTCGGCGGCGGCATGCGATTCGAGATCCGCGCCAGCCTGGATGGCATGACGCTGCACGGCATCGACAAGCTCAGTCGCGACGATGCCCGCAGCTTTGCGCCACAGGACGTCGATCCGCTGGACGAGGAACCGGGAGCACCGGCCACGGCCACGTCGGCACCCGCTCCCGAGCCGAGTCCCGCTCCCAAGCCCGCACCCGAGCAGGCATCGAGAAATCCATTGATCGATACCACGCCGTTCGGCGTAGAAGCGCCATCCGCTCCCGCGACCGAGGCCGCCACCGCCAGCGGTGCCGACGGCGAGGACGCTGCGTTGTTCGGCGTGCTGTGGCCCCTGGGTGAGTCCGTCAAGCTGGACTCGACCATCGACCGCCGCACGCTGCGCATGCAGATCGCTCGCCTGGGCGCGCTCGGCTATGTGCTGGATTTCAGGTCACAGGAATGGCAGCGCACGTCGGAACCCCAGGCGGCGTAGTTCCGTGCACCGCAACCGCGGTGATTTCTTTACCCGCTGGAGCGCCTTCCCACGCCTTCCCTTTCGCAAGCGCACTCCGGCTTCTTTTGGAGATCTTCACCATGTCCACGATCCAGTGCAGTTCTGACTCACCGCGCCCCCATGGCATGTCCGGCGCATTCGATGAGCCCGCATGGCGCACGGTGTGCGACGAAGTCGCCACACGCGCCAACCAGGGTTGCGGTCTGTCTCACGACTACTACGTCGAATGCTTCAGTTCGTCCATCGATGCGCGCGCCCGTCGGTTGCCCCCAGACCAGCGCGAACAGGCTCTGAAAATCGCCCGGGAATGGGGCTACGCCACGCCTGCCGAGCGGCAGGAATCCCGGATCTGGAATGCCGAGAACGGCTATTGCTCGCACGGCATCGAACTGGGTTGCTGTCCCGCCGGTTGCGGTTCGGTCTGACGACGGGCCCTTCGGCCCATCGCCGCACACGCGGCGTTTTAACCACCCGCCGGGGGCGCTTCCCCGCGGGGGAGACCTCCGGCTCTTTTCTCTCAGGAGGCCTCTCATGGGCTGGTATTTCTCTCCCCAATCGCGGTCCGAACTGATCGCGCAACTGATCGCACCGCAGGAGACCGAGCGCGCCAGCGTGAAGGTCATCGCCCATGCGCTGCGCGGCAATGTCCTGTGGTCCGTCACGGAGGTGACCGCCAAGGCCGAAGGTGTGCATCGCGATCTCGCGCCGGGCCAGTCCCTGCGCAGCATCCGTTGCGATCTTCTGGAGCGCAGCGGCGACCAATGGGGCCACAAGCCCCTGGAAGAATGCATGCACCCGTATTACTACTCGTGCCCTCTGTCCTACCTGGACCTCGCGCCAGAGCAGTCCGCCGACTGGCGTGCAGGCGTTCGCGCCTACCACGCGCGGCGTCGCGCGCCCACGGTGGCCACGGCATCCGCCGCGGCGCCGACCGCCTGAGCGATGGAGCCGACATGGACGCGATCCTGACGGCGCTTTCGCCCTCGCTGTTGGCACTCGTCGAAGGAAGCTTGTCCAACGACGAAGTCTCTGGCGATGAGGAAATGCAGGAGCACTTCATCCGCAACGGCCTCTCCGAGGAACAGGCACGGCAAGCCCTGACCTACCGCGACCGGTACCTCCACCACATCTACCTGGAAGGTTTCACGCCGATCACCTCGGCAAACCAGGTGTTTCGCTTCGATCCGCACACCCGGCGATTCTCGCCGGGCTGAGCGGTCCTCTTCCATCCCCTGGGGGCAGTGCTTGCCCCGGCGGGCGGTGCTGTTCCCGTTGCATCCAAGGACACCACCATGCCTGCCAATCCGCCATCCACCCCGCCGCTCTACCGCATCGACGAATGCACCGACCTGATGGCCGATGCCTGCGTCTGCGGGGCACAGGGCGAACTCGTCTTTCTGTCCGTCTGGGCACGCGACACCGCCATCCAGGAGTTTCTGGCGCGCCTGACATTGCCAGGCGACGCGCAGGGCCTGGACCAGTTCCATCTGGTCACCGGCGAGGGCGCGTCGCTTCCCGTGTTCATCGGCAACGCCGAGCAGTTGGAAAAGCGCATGACGCGCGCCTTCCGCCGCACCCTGTTCGGCTCCATGGTCCACCTGTGGCTGTTCGATCGCCGCTGCGTGCAGCCCGACAAAGCGAACGCCAGCGCGCTCGCCCTGATCCCGAAGGCCGACACCGCATCCACGGAACGGTTGTGGACGCTGTTGCGGCAGACCTGTCCGCTGCCCCTGCTCGACCACTGGCGCGACACCGTGCTGGAGCTGCTGTCCACCCAGGCGATGCTGAGTCGCCTTCCGCTGGCCCTCGGGCCGCTCGAAGGCTATCGGCTGGCCCTGGACGTGCCCGTGCTCACCCAAGCACTGGGCGCATTGATCCGCAGCAGCGTTCTGCGCACCTGCGCGCAGGACACCCTCCCGGCAGAGCCGATTCGGCGACGCGCCTGATGCCCTCGATGGGCCTGCGATGCAGGCCCCTCCCCTTTTTCTCTCACCGCAACAGGAGCATTCCATGGCACTCATGTTTCCGCGCATCGCGCGCAATTTCATCAAGGCCGGCTACTTCCCGACCGACGAACCGACGCTCGCACGGGTGCTGTCCGCCCTCGCGCCCGCCAGCGGTCCGATGTGCATCCTCGATCCCTGCGCCGGCGAAGGCGTGGCGATCGCCGAGGCGGCGCACGCCCTAGGGCGCGCGCAGGTCACCGCGTATGCGGTTGAGTACGACGGCGAGCGCGCGGCCCACGCGCGTTCGCTGGTGGACCACTGCCTGCACGGCGACCTGATGGACACGATGGTCTCCCGCCAGGCCTTCGGCCTGCTCTGGCTCAACCCGCCCTACGGCGATCTGTCCAAGGACGCCAACGGCAACGTCGGCTACCAGGGCCAGGGCCGGGCGCGCCTAGAAAAGCTCTTCTACCAGCGCACCCTGCCCTTGCTGCAGTACGGCGGCGTGCTCGTCTTCATCGTGCCCAGCTACGTGCTCGATGCCGAACTGGTCGGATGGCTCACGCGCCACTTCGACGGCCTGCGGGTCTACCGAGCGGTGGAGACGCAGTTCAAGCAAGTGGTGATCTTCGGGCGCCGGACACGCCAGCGCGAGCTGGCATCCGAGCCCGCGGCCACGGCGAGGGATCTGCTGCTGCGGATCGGGCATGGCGACGTGGAGGCCGACGAACTGCCGATCGACTGGCCGTTTCTTCCCTACAGCGTTCCCGCCAGTCCGTGCGCGCCGGAGCATTTCTACCGCGTGACGATGGAGCCCGGGCAGTTCGCCGAGGAAGTCGGCCGGCTGCGTGGGCTCTGGCCGATGCTGGACACGCACCTGGGTGCCGCGCAGCAGTCGCTGCGCCCGCCGGCCCGGGCATTGTCCGCATGGCATCTGGCGCTCGCGCTGGCTGCCGGCGCGATCTCCGGCGTGGTGCGCTCCCAGAGCGGCCGCGTGCTCGTCGTTCGAGGGGATACCCACAAGGACAAAACGCTCCAGCGGGAGTTCACCGAGCGCGAAGACGGCTCGGTGGCCGAAACCCGCATCCTCACCGACAAGTTCGTACCGGTCATCCGGGCCTGGGACATGACTCCAGGCTCCGCGACCTTGGGCGAAGTCCTCACCATCCGCTGATCGGTTTTTTGCAGGGCAGCGCACCGCCGCCTACCGCAGTCGTTCCACGGGGCACCACCGCCCCATCCATCCTCACCCTGTCGGCGGACCGCCGATCTTTCTTCCCACCCGGGGCATGCCATCGCCCCGCAGGGGAGGTGCATGCCCCATTTTTCATGGAGCATCACCATGTCCTTCGAAATCGACACCACCGCGGACAACGCACCCGTGCAGGGCGACCTGCTCGGCGCGGAGCCTTCTCCCCTGGAGCTGGGCCTCACGGAGTTCGTCGCCGAGTTCGGCGACGAACTGCTGGAGTCCCTTAACCGCGCCAACCCACCGGTCTACAGCGGCCGACCCAGGGCCCATCGCCAGCGCGTCGTCGCAGGCCTCAAGCGCACGCTGTTCCCCGCCCAGGCCGAGGTGGTCCATGCCGCCGCCGAGCTGCTGATCGACCGCGGCGAACGTGCCGCGATCGTCAATGGCGAAATGGGCTGCGGCAAGACGACTGTGGGCATCGCCACGGCCGCCGTGCTGCACGCCGAAGGCTACCGCCGCACGCTTGTGCTGTCGCCGCCGCACCTGGTCTACAAGTGGCGGCGCGAAATCCTCGAAACCGTCGCCGGTGCCAGGGTCTGGGTGCTCAACGGCCCGGACACCCTGGTCAAACTCATCAAGCTGCGCGAGCAGTTGGGCGAGCGTCCCACCGGCCAGGAGTTCTTCGTCTTGGGCCGGGTGCGGATGCGGATGGGGTTTCACTGGAAACCGGTCTGCGCGGTCCGGCGCACACGCCGCGGCGACGTGGCCACGTGTCCCGACTGCGGCCATGTCGTCACCGACTTCGACGGCGAGCCGGTCCATCCGGCCTCGCTGGACGATGACGAGCACCGCAGGAAGTGCGGCCATTGCGCCGCGCCCCTGTGGACGCTCATGCGGCCTGAAAGCCTGTCCGGCAGCGCCCAGTCCTCGGCCGTCGCCAAGGCGCTCAAGCGCATTCCCACGATCGGCGAAGCCACCGCGCAGAAGCTGATGCGAAAGTTCGGCGACGGCTTCCTGGCCTCGATGCTGGGCGACAACATCCATGAGTTCATCAACCTGATGGACGCCAATGGGGAACTGGTGTTCTCCGATCGCCAGGCTGCGCGCATGGAGCGCGCCATGGCCAACATGGAGTTCGGCTTCGGCGAGGGCGGCTACCAGCCCACGGAGTTCATCAAACGCTACCTGCCGCAAGGCACGTTCGACCTGCTGATCCCGGACGAAGCCCACGAGTACAAGAACGGAGGCAGTGCCCAGGGCCAGGCGATGGGCGTGCTGGCCGCGAAGTGCCGCAAGGCACTGCTGCTCACCGGCACGCTGATGGGCGGATACGGCGACGACCTGTTCTACCTGCTGTTCCGCGCCCTGCCCGGGCGGATGATCGAAGACGGCTACCGGCCGGCGAAGAGCGGCTCGATGACCTCGGCCGCGATGGCGTTCATGCGTGACCACGGGGTGCTCAAGGACATCTATTCCGAGGGCACCGGCACGGCGCACAAGACCGCCAAGGGCAGCAAGACCAGTGTCCGAACGGTCAAGGCACCGGGCTTCGGTCCCAAGGGCGTGCTGCGATGCGTGCTGCCGTTCACGGTTTTCCTCAAGCTGCGAGACCTCGGCCGCGACGTACTGCCCCCGTACGACGAGGAGTTCCGCGAAGTTCCGATGGCGCCCGCGCAGGCCAGCGCCTACAGCGCGCTATCGATAGCGCTCACCAGTGCATTGCGCCAGGCCCTGGCCCGTCGCGACACGACGCTGCTCGGCGTGGTCCTCAACGTGCTGCTGGCCTGGCCGGACACCTGCTTTCGCGCGGAGAACGTCGTGCATCCCCGCACACGCGACACGCTGGCGTTCGTGCCGCCCCAGTTCCAAGACATGGAGGTCATGCCCAAGGAGCGGGAACTGATCGACATCTGCCGCCAGGAGAAGGCGCAGGGCCGCAAGACGCTGGTCTACACGGTGTACACCGGAACGCGGGACACGACCTCGCGGCTCAAGCGGCTGCTCGAAGCCGCGGGCTTCAAGGTGGCCGTGCTCCGCGCGAACGTGGACGCGAGCCGCCGCGAGGACTGGATCGCCGAGCAGTTGGAGCGCGGCATCGATGTGCTCATCACCAATCCGGAGCTGGTCAAGACCGGGCTGGATCTGCTGGAGTTTCCCACGATCGTTTTCATGCAATCCGGCTACAACGTGTACTCGTTGCAACAGGCGGCACGGCGTTCTTGGCGCATCGGGCAGACGCAATGCATCAAGGTGATCTACCTCGGCTACGCGGCTTCGTCGCAAATGAGCTGCCTGAAGCTGATGGCCCAGAAGATCATGGTGGCGCAGAGCACGTCCGGCGACATTCCCGAGAGCGGGCTCGACGTGCTGAACCAGGATGGTGATTCCGTGGAAGTGGCTCTGGCACGGCAGCTCGTGCATTGATCCTTTGACGACCCTTGGCGGCTCCTTCGGGAGCCGCTTTTTTTGCGCGCATCTCCTTACCAGGGGTTACCTCGGCAATGGAGGCGGCCATACACACTGTCCGGCTTGTCGAACCCACTTGGAGAGCAGCATGACTTCATCTCGCACACCACCGGCCACCTCCGATCGGGACGCGCTGCCGAGCGCACGGCCCCCGACGCCCGGCCAGCCACTTCCCGATGATGAAATACCCTTCAAGGCCGATGTCTGGAGGGAGAACGGCCGCGTGATCGGGGCCACCTTCAGCGGCCAGATTTCCACCACGAGGTTCAACGGTCGGGTGAAGACCGGTGGCGCCGAGGTCAATGTCGAGAGGGGGAACGCCTTCGGCTCCGCCTCCACCAACGGAAGCTCGATGGACGGCCGCGTGGGTTTCAGGACCGGCATGGAGAACTTCGAGTTGAGCGCATCGTTCGCCCCTGGCGGAGAGCTCAGCGGATCGGGCAGGGTCACCGTGGGCGATGCATCGTTCTCGTTCTCGAACGACTCCATCGGCACCGAGTTCAAGTTCGCCAGCGGCGCCAGCGCCGCGCTCAGCAGGAACGCTGACGGGGCTTGGAACGCGAGTTGGAACTCCCCGACAGCGGGTAGCTTCCAGACGGCGCTGAGCTTCGGCAACAGCGGCGGCAGCTGGGCGATTAACGCCAACTTCACACTCAAAGTCGAGTGACCCCATAGCATCGGCCACGCGCGCATGTCGGCGCGCGCACTGGTCTTCGGAACCTGGGATGGGCGCAGATGCCGCAGCAATCCTTCTTCGCTCGGGCCTTCCTGGCCGCACTGACCCTGGCCTTGGCCGGTTGCGCTTCGGTGGACCGCGGCATGCATCGCTTCGACGACTGGCTGGGTTCCTTCAAGAGCCGCGATGACGGCAGCTACCTCGCCACGTGCAACGAGCCTGGTAACACGTTCGATGCGACGACCGCGCCTCCGTGCGAGAGCGATATTCGCCGTCACTGCCCGAACGGCTTCACCGTGGCAAGTGTCGGCGCCACGGAAAACCCCAATCCGCGCAGCTTTGCCGAGAAGTACCGGGTGACGGCGCTGGCTTACTGCAAGTGATTCACCGCAGACGTTTCGCTCGATGAGAACGTGATCGGGATCGCGCTCGACCCGGGCTCGGTGAGTACGCCGTTTCCCGACACGGGCAGACCTTTGCAACCACCGCGACTCGCATGGTCGAGCTTCCTGTGGGTTTGTGGCAATCTGGCCGAACAATCCGCATCCTGACCCAGGAAATGTCTCCCTGTACAAGGCTGCCGCCAAGGCTTGCTTGGCCAGCCATCGACTGCAGCGCCTGAATCATGAGCAGCCCACACCCCGAGAAAGGACGCTTCTGCCTCCTCGATCCGGATATCCGCGGAGGCGGCCCTGGGACCGATGTTGAAATTTCCAACGAGCAAGCTCTTCTGACACCTCCACGCCTGATCATTCGGCCCTTCCTAAGCTGGCGGAAACCAGCTTCCGGTGGCTTGTGGTGGACGGATGCCGCTGACTCCCGAGGCTAGGAATTGAGCGCAAAAATCGCTCAGGCCATTACAAAGGTCAACACCAATGAAGACGGAAAACAAACCGGAGAAGGGCGTGTTCTACATCCTTCAGCCAGACATGCGAGGCGGCGGTCGTGGGCATGGCGTGCAGTTCGTGAACGAAAAGTCCGTGCCGTTTCCTGCATATCTGAGCAGCCCCCCCGAAAGCGGCGGACTTGCCATGCTGCAGGAAGTACCGCGCTTACGCCACGACCATCGGGATGGCGACATGCCGCGCGACCTGGACAGTGGATTCAAGGACTACTGGCTGGTGTCAGAGCCGCTGAAGCATGTGTTCCAGACGGTGGATCCCGAAGGCTTTTCATTCGCGCCGTGTGAGTTCCTGTTGGAAGATGGTTCGCAAGCGCCGCCGCATTACCTGTGCGAGGTGGTCAGGATACTGGATGCCATCGACGAGACAGCATCAAGGGTCAAGGTGCTGACGGGATATCCGAACGGGAAGTACTACAGCATTGCTGGCGGCGCCGACTTGGCATTCGAGAAAGAAGTGGTTGGATCCGCGCACGTGTTCCGGACGCCCTACACGGCGGATGCCTTCTGCGACCACATCTTGCGCGATGCTTTGCGCGCCAGTGGTTTCGGCAAGTCGCCAAGGACGCGGGGCGTTCGGCTCATAGACGCCGCCGGTTGCTGAACCGTGGTGCCCGCCGAGTGCCTGGGAGTCGCAAGACGTGCCATCCACTAATGCCATCCTGCAAAGCCATCACGTCCTTGAGCAGAGTCTTTTCCGCCAGCATGTCTTACTCAAGACGTTGGTCGAACAAGGGCTCATCGACCAAGATGCATCAACCAACCGGCTGTATCTGCCAGTGGATGGTGAGCTAGCCGATGAACTCCAGACCTCGCCGCATCGAGGGAGGACGCGAAGCTCCTATACGGACGGGATCACCCGCACCTTGGACGACCTCCGGAATTCTCCAGACGGCCGTGCTGCACTGAACGGCGATCCTGCCGCGTTGAAACGCGCGGCCACCCAAGTCGCCGATCTGCAAGACACCCTGAAGGTCGCCCTGATCAACGGTGACGCGTTTACCACCACGCCCAACCGTTTGACCAAAGCCGAAGCCAACTTACAGAACAATAAAACTTTCTCCGACCTCGACCACTACCGCGCGACACACGCCGATCAATTAAAGGCACTGCGCTCGATGGGGGCGGTGGAATCCGAATGGGCCGCCATTACCCATTCGGAGCATCGCATCGTGCGGGTGATCGACGCTACGCGCGCTACCGGCAGCAATCTGGTGGCGGCCCCCTACGAGCCCGCAGTGCGGGAAATCGCTGGGCGGGAGGAGTTCCGCCTCGCGATCGCCCACGCGGAGGACGCCGGACGTGTGACGTTGTCCGAATCCAACGCGGTATTGGTCCAGCAGGTACTGGATGACACGCCGACGACCATCGGAGGTGCCGCACGCGGGATTCGCCAGGTAGCGGGCGCATCACCGCCCCCCTACACCCCTCTCTCGCAACGCGGCTTCGCCACCGCCGAGTTGTTGGCAGGCGACCTGTCGGCGGGCCAGGCGCTGCGCAGCGCCGGCCTGCTCGCGACCGCCGCCGACGCAGTAGCCTCCGGTCAACGCTCCATACACTTTCTCGGCCAGGACATCCCGCTGGCCGCGCAATCGGAGCTGGCGCATTTCACCGGGCGCAACGCGGGTGGCTGGGCCGGCGGTACCGCGGCCGCCTACGCGTTGGGCAGCTCCGGCGCCGGGCCGATGGTGTTGATCGCGGCCGACGCGTACTTCATGAGCGCCGCTGGCGAAAAAGCCGCCGCCCTGCTCGACAACCGTGCGATCTACCGGCAGACCGATGGCGATGGCACACATTGGTCCTTCGATGGCCGCGCCTGGACACGGGGCGGCATGGCCGATACGACCGGCGATGGGATCGACAACCCTGCCGCCACGCCGATCGTCGCCAGCTACGCCAAGGCCCGTGAACTCAACTACCAGGCCACCAATGCCGCCGCCGCGTTGGCGCTGAAAGACGCCCCCGCGCCCATCGATCCCTATCGGCAGCCGGCCAATGCCGGCGACCGCCCCAGCCTGAGCCCTGCCGACTGGAGGCGCGATCCCACGGACGGGCAATGGCACCGCCTGGTCAAGACCGAGATCTCCGGCGCGAACGATCGGGGCAGTTATGCGCAGGAGACCGCCTTGCCGCACCGCGCGGCGGAATTGGATGCGCAGGCGCAGGCCACCATCGCCCGCAACATCGCCAACAGTCCTGGTGCGATCGCGGCGCGCTATGAGTTGGCCTACCACCGCAGCGGCTGGGCCGCCGAGGGCTTGCCGATATCGCCCGCGGTCCAGCAGGCGTTGCCGGATCCGGATGCCCTGACCGCTTCGAACGGCCAGCGGTACTACCGCAACATGGAGGGCCAGTGGACCGGCCAAGGCGCTCCGCCCGATGCCAATCGCGTGCTGGAACTGGACACCACGCGCGCGATGCTGCAGCCGGCGCTCGCCGAGCAGGCCCAGGCGATTGCCGCCATCCAGCAATCGCCGCCCTCGCCGCAGGACGTGCAGCGCGAGCAGACGCTGTACCAGTACCGCATCGTCGGCACGGAATTGCAGCCGCAATGGCGCGAAGCGATCGAGCTGGCGACGCAGCGCACGCGCGAAGCGGAAGGACTCGCAGGTGATGGCGCCATGCAGCTGCAGCGCGGCCCGGGCGGTCAGTACGGCGCCGACAGCCCGATCGCGCATCTCCAGCGCGGCGCCGACGGAGTGGAGCGCATCGCAGCGATCACCACCACCGAGGACATTCGCGAAGCGCTGCGGGAGGTGCAGGCACAGCAACGACCCGCGGTGCCTTTGCAGCACGTGGTCTCCGTGCAGCGTCCCTCCGAAGGCTCGGCGGATACGGACACCTCGGACGCTTCTCCCTCCAACCAGCACGCGCTCGATGTCCAGGCCCGCGGCCAGGCGGCCAGTGCCGCGCAGGAACGCCAGGATCAGCAGCAGGAGGACCGACAGGCGCGGGAGCAGCACCTGGCGCAGGCTCGTGCGCATGCGCTGCAGGAGCAAGCATCCCATGACGATCGGGCCCAGGCTACTGCGGCGCTGCAAACGCATGCGGCATCGGAACTCCGCCAGCAAGAGTCGCAGCAGCTGCAACAGCAACAACGGCAGGCCCTCGACGCGCAGCAGGACGAACAACGTCAACAGCAGGTATCGCACGACGCCCGGCAGCAAGAAGCATTGGATCGGCACGCTCAGCAAACGCAGTTGCGAGAGGAGGAAGAACGCCGAACTGAGCACTCCGACCAGCAAACGCAAGAACGCCAGCAGGTGCACGACGCGCAGCATCCAGAGCAAGCCCCACCGCCCTACCAGGTGGCTCTACAGCGCCAGCAGGAGCCCAGGCAGGAGGTTCCATCGGCTCAGCAGCCCGCGCCTCATCATCAGGACGCTCAGCAACGCACTCATGAACAACAGCGCAGCCCGGACCGCCTCGCCCAGCGTTCCGCGGAGCCGCCGGTGGAACGCATGCCAGCCTCCGACAACGACGTCGCGCAGCGGCGGACACAGGGCCAACACGCACAAGAAGAGCTTGCCCGCAGCGCCCAACCACTGACGCCGCACAGTGCAGCGATCTCGCCCGCATCGCCGGAAGCAGCGCGGCCAGTGCCGGACCAGCAGGGATACCGATACCTGTCCACACCCCACATGGAGCAGCAGCCCGACGATTCGTTGCACGCGCGCACGGTGCCTGCATCCAACGCTCCAGCCGAGCGACTGCTGACAGAACATCCTGGCGAGCGGCACCCGGAGCCAACACCCGACACCCCGGTGCCGGAAGTCGGCGGCATCACTGCAGCGTTGCCGGTCGCTCCACACCTCGCGCCGGCGCCAGAACCTTCACTGTCGCCACTCACTGCCAGCCGCTCCGCCGGCATGCCCGAGAACGAAGGCGATGCGACCCACCCGCCGCCCGTGGCCAAGTCGGATGGGCAAGCACCTTCGGCCCCGGCTGTGCCGGACACGAACTCCTGGGAAGAAATCACGCGCTCGATGCGCGAGTTGCGCATAAGACTCGAACAGAAGCTCGAAACGGAAGATCGCATCGCACAGGCCCGGCAAGATCGCGTGGAGCGCGGCGAGCAGCCTTATACGGATCTGGAGCTGCGTGAGGGATACGACCCGAACGGCCCCTCCGCGCTGAGAAAGCCACCCTCCGTGCCTGCAGAGGCGGCACCGCAATGGCAGGTGAGTACACCATCCGCTGGCGAGCAGAGCGACGATCATCCGGTGACCGCGCGTAAGACCATTACCGGCGATCCTGATGTCGATGATCTGCTCTACGCCATCGACAGCAAGAACGATCTGGCCATCGAGCAGGCACTGAAGCGCGTCGCCAACAGCGCGCACAGTGCAGCTCTCGCGGAGCAAGGTCATGCGCACCTGGATGCCAAGGCAATGCAGGAAGCGCAGGATCAGGCGACCACGCGCCAGGCGCTCGGCATGGACGTCACGGCCGAGATACAGACCAGCCGTGGTCCGGTCATGGTCATGACACTGCCCCAGTTTGCCCACGGGCCCGCGATGCAGGGTGGGCCGCAAGGCGATGGAGGAGGTGGGGGGGGCGACGGCGGTGGTGGTGGCGCCGGAGGAGGCGGTGGTGGTGGTGGCGGATAACGGGAACCCGGAAGGCGAATTGAATCCTCAAGAGACCACGATGGACATGCACAACACCTCAGCGATGCCAGAAGACGAAGGTGCGGAACAGGCAATGAAGGAATCGATCCAGGCCATGGCGGCGCTGATCGGACAGCTGCAGCGGCGGGAGCAGGCCCTGGAGGACCAGGTGCGCCAGCAGATGCAGTTGCTGCAGAACGCAGTCAACAACGCCGATCAGCGCGTCCATCGCGTCGTGGAGAACGCACTTCCGCGGCTGACGCAACTGACGCAAAAGGCGCTCTCGGTCGCGCTGGATCCCGCCGCCGAGCGGTTCGACCGCACGCTGACCGCGACGAACCAGCAATTGCAGCAGGCGACCCAGCGCTACGCGAAAGCGCAGCAATCGCAGGAAACCATGGTGATGCGCCGGATGTGGATGGCAACCATCGCGATGGTGGTGGCGGCCATCCTGGGGCTGTGCGCCGTGGCATACGCATTCCATGGCGCCAACGCGACCATCGCGGAGGCAAAACAGCGACGGGCGGAAATCGTCTATCTGGATCGCGTGGCGCGGTCCAACCTCGTCGCCTGCGGCAGCGATCGGCTCTGCGCGGACTTCGAGAAGAAAGGGCCGCGCTACGGCGACCGTGGCCAGTACCGCGTGGTCACCCTGCGCGAATCCCTGCCACGCTGATTCTCGTCATCACTGCTGGGTGCAATTACGGCCTCCTCGCAGTCCGCATTCTTGGACCCAGGCAACCGCGATGCACGTCAAATTTGCGGCGCACCGTGCTTGCATTCAAGCCTTTGCCAGCTTTAGAAAACGCTCACACCCCAAGGAAGGAGGAAGCATGAAGTTGTTCAGCGCGGCCGTCATCGCCATGTCGGCCTTGTGTGTTCATCAGGCCCACGCACAGCAGCAGCCCGTGAACACGGGACTTGGCGAGTGCGTGGATTTCGTGATATTCGGCTCCGGCACGCTCACGGGCCAGGTCAACGGCACCACGTTCCCCTTCGTGTACGGCCCAGCCACCTATCTGGACAAGCCGGGAAGCACCGTCTACATCCAGAACTATTCGTGTGCCTCCAACGACATCCCTGGGTTGTACTCCAGGGTGTCCATGGTCAGCCACGAGATGGGCCACCTGTACCTGGACCAGGGCTGGGTGCTCGGCACGCGGGAGGACTACATCGCCAAGGCCTGCACCAACGAAGGCCGGGCCGTGCTCAACAACTCCACGGCGCGCAACGAGATCCTGGACACCTCCCAGGGAGGCGCCGACATCAGCCTGATCGCGGCGAATGCCCCGGCACTGCTGTCCACGATCGCGGCCGGGGGGGCCGATCTGGCGCTACGTGTGGGTGATGCATTCTGCGAGGCCAATGTCACGTCCACTACCGGTGAGAACTACAAGGTGTACTACGGCAACGAGTACGACAAACTCAATCCCCCTTCGCAAGAGGAGCAATAAGCCATGAAGACTCTCGTTGCCGCCCTGGGCGCGGTCGTCCTCGCGACTGCTTTGCTCGTGCCTGCCGCAGCCGCACCGCGCGCCTCCGCCGCCGCTGAAAAGCAGCTTTGGGCTTTCTCGGAAAAAGTTGCACTGGCTCTTCCAGGCGATGGAAAAGACGTACTGACGCTCGTCTCCCCCCGCCCCGACTCGGTCGCCATGACCAATGGGCAGGAGCCTCGCAAGACGTCGAAGCAAATCGCTCCGTCACTGTTCGCGTCGAATGCCGTCGTGGTCATGGGAACGGATAACCGCGCAGATTCGGCATCCTTCGAAGTGACAGGCAGCTGTGTCTCGATGGCAACGCTGCGGAAACAGTATCCGAGCCTCATCGTGATGGACTATGCGCGCGGCACCAATGAGCATGCCGTCTACACCTTAGGCGCGCAGATCGGCGATGCGATCGTCGCGTATTCTTTTCCTGCCAGCAGGCTCGATTGCATGAGCCGCGTGACCGTCACGCCGGCCAGCACCACGAAGATGAAGCTCGGAATCGGCTAAACCGGCGCCCCTTGGATCGCACCGGTCAGCGAGTCGACAACGAGTCATCGACAACCGCAGGCACTGCGCTGGCGGTTTTTACGCCAGGCAGCAGGCGACGTCAGTCGCGCTCCATATCGTCCTCTTCATCGCGTGGATCGAGCTCGGAAAAATCGGTCAGCTCGTCGCACTGCCGACAGTGGTACATCTGCGACGCTTCCTGGAAGTCCATCCCGCACAGGCAGCCGCAGAATGGACAACACTCCTCGATCTCCATATCTCCCCAAGGCCAGACGCCCAGATACTCGGGCATGGCGTCACGGTCGTAGCCGACGATCTGAAACGCATCCGCATTTTTGGCAACGAAGCCGTGCATGCCAGCTTCCTTCAATACCTCAAAAACGTCCGACGGCTCGATGGCGAACCATTCGCGCTTCAAACAATTGGCTTGAAATCTTCGATGGAGACGCTTCTCCAGAGGGAAATCGTCGTCGCCCGCGTTGATCCAGCCAAGCAGGTTCAGCTTCCGAAAATTCCCGGTCTGAAGATCTCTGATTCGCCTGTCGATGCATTTGGCGACCCCGATCTTTATCGTTTCGCAAGGAACTTCGTTCTCTCCAACGAAATACACCGGCATGGATCGCTCCTGTTCGTCGCCCCGATACGTCATCGACTGCGGTTTTCCACCTGACTAATCCTACCCGCGGGACGCCTTCAGGTGGCTGCGGATGGCACCTCGGTGCGTGCCCAGGCGGGATGTCGCGACGCAGCCGCCCCGTTCGACGAAAGCGCATCGCCGCAGTCCCGTTTGTTGCCTGACCGCAGAGGCGCATTCCCGCATCGTCCGGCCATCCACATGCCAGGACGCACTGTATGCAGCCTCCTACCCTGCCCGAACCTCGCAGCCCTGCGCCTGCCGCCATCTTCTTCGCACTGGCTCTGCTGAGCGGGTGTGCCAGCTCGCCGCCGGGCAGAGACTCGATAGCGCCCACCGCCTCACCATCGCCAGAGACCAGCACCGCCGCCTTGGCTCCAGCAGCCCCTGTTACCCGGCAGGGACGCTACACGCTCGTGGAGATCGAGCCCGCGGCGGGACAGCGCGATCTGCTGATGCAGATAGTCGAAGTCACGCTGCCCGTTTCGGATCGCGCCACGGTAGGGGGCGGGCTGCAGTACCTGTTGCGGCACTCGGGCTACCGCCTCTGCGCGCCCAGCGGCGACAGCGCCATGCTGTATGCATTGCCCCTGCCGGCGGCCCACGTACACCTTGGGCCGACCACGCTGCTCTCGGCCCTCCTCGCGATGTCTGGCAACGCATGGCTTCTCGACGTGGACCACACCCACCGGGAGATGTGCTTCCGCCGCGCGGAGGCGGTCGGCGCCGACACCACAACGCTAGGCACCGACCAGACCGATGGGCGGATTGCGCCGATCGAGGCTGCGCTGGCCCATTCGCACTCGGAGAAATTGCCATGATTTCCCTCCCTCCGGGCGGACGCCCTCGCATGCGCTGGCCAGTGGTCGCCGGAACGGTGGCCGTCCTGGCGCTCGGGATCGCGACAGCGTTCAACACGGCCCGGCTCTCTCACATGGAGCAGGAAGCGCGGAGTGTCAACCTCGATGCAGAAATGCAGACTTTGGGGGACAGCGTGGCGCAACTGCGCGGCGCGTTGGAGGCGGCGCAGCGCCAACCGCCGTCCGTGAGCGAAGCGGCGTTCAGGGCGGCGCAGCAGGCCGTTGGTGAGCGCATCGCGCGCCTTGAACAGGCCCAGGCCGGGACAGTCCGGACGGAAGAACTTGCTGCGCTGTCCGCACGCACGGACGCGCTGCAGTCGCAGGTCGCGGCGCGTCCTTCCACAGTCTCCAAGCCCCGTGCCTTGGACGCATCGGTCCCGAAACCCCTTCCCCCGGGCCCGCCTCCGTTCAAGGTCCTCGGCACCGAACTGCGCGCGGGCGTGCCCTTCCTGGCGATCGCCCCGACCGACCGTGCGTCGCCTGCCGAGGTCCGGCTCCTGCGCGAGGGCGACCAGGAACGAGGATGGCGGCTGGAGGCGATTGAGCAGGACACCGCGCAGTTCACCGTGGGCGAGCAGGTGCGCCGCCTGCCGCTGCGCTCGCGGTAGGTCGGCATGCGAGAGCCCTGCCCTCCCCGTTTTGCCCTGTTGCTGGCCGGATCGGTATGCGCGCTGGGTGCCAGCCTAGCCGTCCATGCCCAGGCACTCCAAGGTGCGAGCCGCTTCGTCCCAACCGAAGTACAAACAGCCGCGGACAAGCGGGGCGACGAGGCCCGCGCCCGCGAGTGGAACCTGCGCGCCGAGGACTGGTCGCGCTACCGAACGCTCATGCAGGGACCGCTCGGCATCTATTCGCCCCACGTCGACCCGTTGACCGCGCTCGGCATCGAGGCGCGCAGCGACGAGGAACGTCGCCGTTTCGCAGAGCTGCAGGTGCAGGCCGAGGCGCGGCGGGTCCAGAAGACCCTCGACTATCAACGCGCCTACGACGCCGCGTGGCAGCGCCTGCATCCGGATCTGCAGCGCGTGGCCCTGCCGGGCGGCCAAGACGGCGGCGATGTACGCGGCGCTGGCGCCGGTGCAGCGGAGCCTGGGCGGCTCGCGGTGTTCGTGAAGGAATCTTGCGGCGCCTGCGATCAGCGGGTGCAGCAACTCCAGTCGGCCGGCACCACCATGGACGTGTACGTGGTCGGCAGCCGCGGCGATGACGAACGCATCCGGCGGTGGGCGCGTCAGGCGGCCATTGATCCCGCGAAAGTGCAGGCCAAAGACATCACGCTCAACCACGACGGTGGACGCTGGCTGTCGCTGGGCGTGCCCGGCGAGCTTCCTGCGGTGGTACGCGAGGTCGGCGGCCAATGGCAGCGCCAATGAAGCCGCCGCGCGTCCTGCGGCTGCCATCCATCCTGGCGATCGCAGCGCTCGCAGGCATCTGCACCGCCGACACGGCCTGGGGCCAGGAAACACCTCCCCCGGCCTACCAGATCGCTGCGGCGCAAGCCGGTGTGCCCTCTACCGTGCTGTACGCGATCGCATTGCAGGAAAGCGGCACGCGGCTGCGCGGCCGGCTGATTCCGTGGCCCTGGACCCTCAACGTAGCAGGAGCCTCGCAGCGGCATGCCACCCGGTCGGAGGCCTGCCTCGCTCTGCGCCAGGCACTGCGGAACACGCCCGCGCAGCGCATCGACGTCGGCCTGGGACAGATCAACGCCGGTTACCACGCGCAGCGGGCGCCGCAACCCTGCGCGCTGCTGGACCCCTACCGGAATCTGGCCATCGCCGCGGAGATCCTGCGCGAGCAGCACACGCCCGGAGAGGACTGGCTCACGGCGATCGGTCGCTACCACCGCCCTGCCGGTGGCCTGCCAGCACTGCGCTACCGCGGAAGGGTGCAACACCACCTCGTGCGCGTGCTGGGCCGCCCGCAGGCCATCGCCACGTTGAACGGACATCGAGATTCCCGGCCATGAACACATTTGCCCATCGCCGCCCTGCCGCCGTGCTGGTGCTCGCCGCGCTCTGCCTGCCTTCCGCCGCCGTGCTCGCGGAGACCGTTCCGCGCGCCGTACCGCAGCGCCACACGCTGATCGTCGTCGAGGACCGCGGCGGCGTCCCCGCGCAGCCGTACTACGACGACCTGGGCCTGCCGCCGCAACGCACGGAGGGTGGCCTTCCGCTTTCGGCCACGCCGCCGCCACCCATGCAGCATGGGGAAGCGGCATTGCTGCCGGTGCGCTCCACGCGGCTCTCGCCCGGCGCTGTCGATGCCCGCCCGCTGGATGCGCAGGGCCTTACGCCGTTCTTCCTCGTCGGCGACGATCCGCGCTCACGCACTTGGTTGCGGCAACGCCAGGACCAGTTGCGCAGCCTCCGTGCCGCCGGGCTCGTGGTGAATGTGGAGTCGCAGCAGGCACTGGATGCGCTGCGCAGCCTCGCTCCCGGCCTGGCGCTCTTTCCGGCGTCCGGGGACGACCTCGCACGCCGCCTGGGCCTTCGCCACTATCCGGCCTTGCTGACGGCCACGCGTATCGAGCAGTGACATGGCCCAGGCGCACGCGGTGGAGGTGCTGCTGCGCCCCGCGGTGGAGCTATACACCGTCGCGGTATGCGCAGCGGCCGCGCTGGCGTGCGTGGCGGCACCGTGGGCGTTGGCGCTCAACCCGCAGCTGGGATTCGCGAGCGCACTCGGCTTCGCGGTCTTCGCCGGGGTCAGGCTCCGGCAGGCGTGCGCGATCCTGCGCTACCGCCGCAATATCCGTCGCCTGCCCCGTTATGTGATGACCAGCCGCGATGTGCCCGTGAGCCAGCAACGGCTGTTCCTGGGGCGCGGCTTCCGTTGGGACCAGCGCCATACCCACCGGCTGATGCAGACCTACCGGCCCGAGTTTCGCCGGTACGTCGAGCCGACAGCGCTCTACCGGCTCGCGCGGCGCTGCGAAGAACGCCTGGAGTTCGCACCGCCGCCGTTCGCGCGGCTGGCGCGCTGGTCCGCCTGGGACCATGCCCTGAACCCGGTGCGGCCTTTGCCTCCGGTCGGCGGGCTGCCGCGTCTGCATGGCATCGAGCCAAAGGAGGTGGATGTCACCCTCCCCCTGGGCGAGCGGGTCGGACACACCCTGGTGCTCGGCACGACGCGCGTCGGCAAGACGCGCTTGGCCGAACTGTTCATCACGCAGGACATCCGCCGCCGCGCGACGGATGGCGGACACGAGGTGGTGATCGTGTTCGATCCCAAGGGCGATGCGGATCTGCTCAAGCGCATGTACGTGGAGGCGCGGCGCGCCGGGCGCGAGGGCGAGTTCTACGTCTTCCACCTGGGCTGGCCCGACCTCAGCGCCCGCTACAACGCCGTGGGCCGCTTCGGCCGCATCTCCGAGGTCGCCACGCGCATCGCGGGACAGCTCTCGGGCGAAGGCAACAGCGCGGCCTTCCGCGAGTTCGCTTGGAGGTTCGTGAACATCATCGCGCGGGCGCTCGTGGAGTTGGGTCAGCGCCCGGACTACCTGCTGATCCAGCGCCACGTCATCAACATCGATGCGCTGTTCATGGAGTACGCGGCGCAGTTCTTCGCCAAGACCGAGCCCAAGGCCTGGGAGGTCATCGTCCAGCTCGAAGGCCGGCTCAACGAGAAGACCATCCCGCGCAACATGATCGGCCGCGAGAAGCGCGTAGTCGCCATCGAGCAATACCTCTCGCAGGTCCGCGTCTACGACCCGGTGCTGGACGGCCTGCGCAGCGCGGTGCGCTACGACCGCACCTATTTTGACAAGATCGTCGCCAGCCTGCTGCCGCTGCTCGAAAAGCTCACCACCGGCAAGATCGCCCAGCTGCTTGCGCCCAACTATTCGGACCTGACCGATCCGCGGCCGATCTTCGACTGGATGCAGATCATCCGTAAGCGCGCGATCGTGTATGTCGGGCTCGACGCGCTGTCCGACGCAGAAGTGGCCGCCGCGGTGGGCAACTCGATGTTCTCGGACCTGGTTTCGGTCGCGGGCCACATCTACAAGTTCGGCGTGGATGACGGCCTGCCCGGCGCCAATCCAAACGCCAAGATTCCGATCAACGTCCACGCGGACGAGTTCAACGAGCTCATGGGCGACGAGTTCATTCCCATGGTCAACAAGGGCGGCGGTGCCGGCATCCAGGTCACGGCGTACACCCAGACGCTCTCCGACATCGAGGCGCGCATCGGCAACCGCGCGAAGGCAGGACAGGTCGTGGGCAACTTCAACAACCTGGTCATGCTGCGGGTGCGCGAGACGATCACAGCCGAACTGCTAACGCGCCAATTGCCCAAGGTCGAGGTCTTCGCGACCTCGGTGATGAGCGGCGCCACCGACAGCTCCGATCCCACGGGCAACACGGCGTTCACCTCGAACACCCAGGACCGTATCGCCAGCACCAGCGTGCCGATGATCGAACCCGCGCACGTAGTCGCGCTTCCCAAGGGCCAGGCTTTCGCGCTGATGGAGGGCGGCAACATCTGGAAGGTGCGCATGCCGCTGCCCGCGCCCGATCCCGATGAGGCCATGCCGCACGATCTGCAGGAGCTCGCTGCCGGCATGCGGCTGCACTACGTGATGGATGCCGGAGACTGGTGGGACGGCCACGCGACTCCAGGTCTGGACACTGGCCTGCCGGACGATCTGCTGCAGGACAGCGTCGCGGCATCCGATGAAGTACACCGCGCCGACTCCGGTGAAGAGGCCGGGCGACCATGAGCGACATCGCTGCTACCGCCCAGCGCCAGCAGGTAAGCCAGCAGGGTTTTATCGTCGGCCTTGTCACGCTTCCGTTCCGCTGCTTCGGGGTGTTGTGCGGCTCGCTCCTGCTGTGCATTGTGGTGGAGTGCATCGGGATGGCCTTGTTCTGGCCGGACCAGGGCTGGCGCCATGCGCAGGCCATGCTCGGGCATGAGCTGGACCAGCTGTCCGACTACTTCGTGCGCAGCGCCTTCGTGCAGGAGCCTGGCCGCACCGCGCACCATTGGGTCCAACAGGGGTACGAATGGGTGTTCGTGCGCAGCGGTCTGCTCGAATGGATGCAGGACGCCTCGCGCCAGGCGAGGACCAACGCAGGCGGCCACGCGTGGACCCTGCAGAAGGCCCTGGGAACGGTCGCCACGCATGCGCAGGACTACCTCATCGCGGCGGGGTATACGGTGCTGGTGTTTCTCGTAAGGCTGCTGGTGCTGTGCCTGACGCTGCCGCTTTTCTTGCTGGCCGCTTTCGCCGGGTTCGTGGACGGGCTGGTGCGCCGGGACATCCGCCGATTCGGCGCGGGACGCGAATCGGGTTTCCTCTATCACCGGGCACGGGCCAGCCTAGTGCCGCTGGCGTTACTGCCCTGGGTGACCTACCTGGCGCTGCCGGTGAGCGTGCACCCGGTGGCGATCCTGCTGCCCGCAGCCGCACTGCTGGGGGTGGCTGTGGATATCGCGGTGGGAAGTTTTAAGAAATACCTCTGATTGCTTGAATTTTTCCAATTCACACATCCGGGAGCATCTCAAAACCTCCAACTTTGCAAGCTCGATTCCTCAGTGCCTCCAACGTCTGCATCGAATGCGAAACCCGACACCCGAGTTCTTGGTGACCTGCTCAGACCTGCCCAAGTGTTCACGCAGCCGAAATGAAAGCTCGCCAGTTGATTGGGCCGTTGCGGCTGGGTGTTGATTTCCAGCTGGAACTGACCCAGTAAGCACCAGGACAAAGCCCGCCAGGTCCATCCAGGCGATGCGGGCGGGTCGATGTAGGCCTGGGCCTGCTGCAGGGTCACGTCGCGATGAAGCCACGGTCACGCCAGCGGTCGGCGACGAAGTCCTCGAAGTCGTAGCCCTCGCCGAGCTCCAGTCTGTCGGCATGGTCGCAGACGATGATTTGCGGCTTGTTGCCGACCTCGTCTGCCGTGTCATCACAGAACTTGGCCAGGAAGGTGAACATCTTGGCGACGGTATTCAAGTCGTCATCGGCCGTCGAGATGCGTGTGTGCGTGTCCACAGGCGAGTTCGCGGCGCGTGTCGCGGGCTCGTCTGCAGTCTCTTCGGACTTCGGGCTGCCGGGCGCGCTGGCTGATGTGTCATCTTGGTTTGCGCGCAATTGGGCTGCATTGAATTCCTTGCCGTAATCGGCGGAGGGGAAGTAGACCTGCGTCGGTTGGTCGAGAAACAGCACGGGCGGCAGCTTGCAGTCTGCGTAGGCCGCAAACTGGTAGTGCAGGGACAGGAACAGCGTCAGGTGCGAATACAGCCAGTTAGCTCCACTGCCCATCGACCGCAGGAAAACTTTCTTCTCCGGCGCGCCGTTTACCCCCGGTGTCTCATGCCATAGGTCGAAGGAATCGATATCGAACTTCAGGGATCCATTCTTGTAGGAGTCCTCGAAGTCGAAATGTGTGCCGACGATTTCCAGGCGCCGGTTGATGTCGCGTTGCAAAGCCAGCAGCCTGGGCGCGACATCGAGCAAAGCCTTCTTCGATTTCAGATCCGCCACCCGGTCCTGGAGCAACTTCACCAACTCAGTGGTTTCCGTGAGCGGACTCTCGATGCGGCGCTCAATGGCGAGTTCTAGCTTGATCTTGGCTTTCTGCGCTGCCGCATCGACAGACTTCGAGCGCTGCAGCCGGTCGGCCTCCTGGTCTAGTGGACGCAGTGTGCTTTCGACCTGCCGCAAGGCCTGGCGCGCCTTTTTGAGCTGCTCGTCGATGTCCCGACGCTCCTGGCCAAAGCCCTCGCGGGCATAGGCCGAGACCTTCAGCTCACCGTTGAGCCAGTGGATGGCCGCCGAGAGTCTGTTAGCCTCATCTTCGGCGGCTTCCGAGGGTGACGCGCAGATCGGGCACACGGCATGATCCAGATGGGTCGCCTTCGGGATAGGCAGATCCGTCATGGCACCGGCGAATCCCTCGACTTGCTGTGTCGAGACGTCGAGCAGGTAGCGCGTGTTCAGGGCCTTCTGGATCTCGGCCATGAGTTCAGCCTTGCGTGTGCGCAGTTCCTTGCGGGTCGCGTCGAAGGTATCGGACTGTCCATCGACCGTGACGGCGATACCGGTCAAGCGTTCCAGGGCCTGCGCCGGCCGCATCCAGATCTCTTCGGCGGTCAACTCTGTCAGCGGCGTGCCCGCCAGGGCGTGGAACTCACGCAGGTAACCCGCCATCTCCCCGATGCCGGCCGATTTGATCTGCTCCTGCTTGGGAATGACAGCCAGGGCACGCTTGAGCTCGGTTTCTGCTTCGGCGAGTTCCTTGGCCAGGTCGAAATAGTCCTCTCCCACGATCCCCATGAATATCTTGAAATGATCGATGGCCTGTTCGCGTTTTCGCTTTTCGTCGAAACGGTAAAAGATCGCGTGCCGGTTCGCCACCAGATTTTGATGCTGGAGCATAAACGAGGCAAAACTGCGGATAGAAGGCGTCGGGCTTTTCTGACGCATGAGCTGTTTCTGCAGCGGGTCGGTGTCGATGTCTTCCATGGTAACGCCGAAGTAGCGCCCCAGACTCTTGGAGAATTCGACCCGGCCAAGCTGGTATTGCGCGGTGAAGAAGTTGTCCACGTCCTTGACGTAGGCCAGCACATGCCTGGCCTGCTCGCTACTGACTTCTCGCAGGAAACATTGGTTGGCGTTGTCTGCCCTGCGTCCGGCGACGACCGCCATCCCCGAAAAGCGCCATACGGTGAAAAATATCTTCGCCCGCTGGGTGATGATGCCTTGCGGAATCGTGTCTTCTGAACTGCCCATGCAGTAATCGAAGATGTCGAGAATGGCACTTTTGCCCTTCGAAGATTTGCCGGTAATGATATTCAAGCCTTGCTTGAACTTCACGCTGTGCGCCTCATTCTCCTGGTCGATCACGCCGATATATCGGACATAACATTTCATAGCGACTTCAATCCCAGCATCCTATAAATGGTCACGACGCCTTCATTCCTGAATACCATGGCGAGCTGACGCGCATAACGCAGCATCTTGGGGTCTGCATTCTCCGACTGCCGGTTTTCGCTGGCGAGAACCGACAGGTCGCCGTTGATTTGAAGGCTTTCATCCGCGCGCAGTATTAACAGGGCCTTGTTGGTGATGGGCGCATATTCTGAGATGCGAAGCGCCAGACCGACCAATCGCGAAGAGTCGGATGTCATGGTCCGGATAGAGCTGGTTCGATTGGCGGCATGCAAATACTCTTGCATCGCGGGAAACGACACCAGGGGAAGAACTAGATAGCTCAGCAAGATGTCTTTCTCCATCGGCTTCCAGTTCAGGTAGAAGCTCTGGATCACCGGCGCCAGCGCAAAGGCGTTGCGATGCAGAATATAGAGATGATCGGCGGCGGTATCCATCATTCCCAGAGTTTCCAGTGAAATTCATCGCCCTTGTTCTCGGGGGCCTCGTCGGCCAGCATGTGATAAATGCCATTGCGAAATTCCGGCATGGTGTTGGCCATGGCGCAAAAAGGTTCCGGCGAAGCTTTCAGACGTGCCAGGTAGAACTTGAGTGACGCCTTCTTGAGGGCCGCTTCGTCCTGCAGCCCGTCGCAATCTAGAATGGCCGCTTCTCGCTCCACAAAATGGCTGCTACGGTGGTTATGGAGGTAAAGGTCGAGCGAGGGCTTGATGGGAATCTGATCCTTGAAGAGCCCGGAAATCGTGTCCTGCGCAAACAGGCGGTGCAGGGCCGCGTGCTTGAGATATTTTTCACCCTCAATCTCAAGGATCTTCCTGGCGAAGAGCATAGGCCTGATTTCGTCAAGATCGACTTTTTCTTCCAGCGGCCGGAGATCCCTCAAAGGGAACTCTGCGGGATGCTTCATGCACGAGGCGTTCAGAGCCGTCACTTTAGCCGTGAACGCCTCGTTGGTGATCTTCCAGCCGTTCAGGACGAGTTCGGTGCTGAACATGAAGCCCAGCAAGTCGTCCAGGTACTGTTGCTGCAGCGACGGTCGTATGGCTTTGAGGTAGCGGGTCTTGTAGCTGTCGATGCGCTCTGGCAGGGCGTCTTCGCCCGGGATGATGAGCATGCGTTCCAACACCTCCATCAGCGCCGCGCGGCTCTCGGGCGCTAGCACCTCCTGCTGCAGTGCCCGCGCCTTGGACGGCTTGCGGGCAGTAGCTTCAGCAGTTTGGAAGGCCTCGCCCTGCGGCTCGGGTGGCTCCTCCATTTGCGTCTGCGGTGCGCCAGCCCCGTCGCTGCCGATCTCCTGCATGCGCTTAAGCCGCTGCACAGCGGTCAGGATGTTCCAGTCCTTGAGGCGGCTCTGGGCTCCGAACTCCTGAGTCGTCAGAAGCACCAGGGACTTGTAGATGCTACGGTCAAACCGCTCATGCAGCCAGTTCCGGATCGTGTTCCAGAAGTTCTGGTGGCTGTCGGTCAGCTTGTCGCTGTAGTGCTTGACCTCGATCTGCGTCTTACCCGGCACGGTGACATCGCCCATGGCTTCAATCCATAGGCACTCTCCGGGCATGAGGTCGTGGCACTGTTCTACGGCCACGAGCAACTGGTACTGCAGCGCTATGAAAAGTACAGTTGCATCGACGGGCAGAGCTTGCGTGTCGGTCTGCAGCTGCTTGGACGGAGGTGGCATGGGCGGTGTCGGCTGCAACTCGAAGTCTCCTGTTTCCTCTGTCTCTGGCGGCTGGGTTGATAGGGCATGCCCGGAGTTACCATCCGGCGCGGCCTGCATAGGTCAGGAAACGGCCAGTGCTGGCATTGACTTTTGACATGTAAATAGACTGTATCGGAATGCTTGGGCTGTTGACCACGCTGGCTGTATCAGGTTTTCAGATATGAGTAGCGATCCCGGCTGTTCTCAAGTGTCTGCTCTTCCCGGCAGCCGTCATTCATGGGAAGCCGGCCGACCAGCGGCTCACAGCCTGTATCAGGCTGCAGACCTACGCTCCTGAAGATCCGGCAGACAGTCGGAGAAGTCAGGCTGAATCCTGGACATCGCACTGGCGATCAGTGAATTGCCGGTCAGCACCGCCAGCAGCATCCCCGTCATCGTCACCAGTCCGTTCGAATTCCGCAGGATCTGGAGGGCCAGCGGCAGCGGGAACCCCTCCTCCAAACGCCGCAACGGATGAATCCCGCCATGCACGAACGAGTTCATGGCTGACCAGGTCACGTCCTTGAAATGCGCAAACATCTCGTAGGCGCCCAACGGCATCCCCTCACCGGGCATCCCCGTGCCTTTGCGCAGAGCTTCCAGCATTTCGCTCACGCCGGGCAAATTCTTCACTGCTTTCTCGCTGTCCAAGGTAAGGGGCGACAGCAGCTTGGCGATCGTCGGCTCGGGGGCCGCATAAAGGAGCCACGCCGCCCGTACCAGCGCTTCGAATTGAATACGCATGAGGCCCACCGCCGAATTGGCGAGCGTGAGTGCGATGAGCGAGCGAAGGCCCTCGGCATGCTCCAAGGCCACCATGCACATGCCTGCCGCCACTTGGGATCTGGGAGCGCCATGGAAGCCCACCCCGCTCAGGAGCTCCAGGATGTGTCCATGCATTTGCTGGGAACGTGCGAGCATTCGCGCGATATCCGAAGGATCACCAGTTTGTGCGGAGGCCGTTCCCATCCAGGGATGGTAGGGCCAGGCCAACTGCGCCAGCAATATGGGTTGGCGATGCAATGGCATCCGGCGGCATGCACGGCTCGGACGGGAGCCTTGCTCGAAGGACTCCCACACATGCACGCCTGTAAGCCAAGCACTGCCTCGGAATTCCCGAAGGCCATCACAGTTGGCGGCGTCGCCCGGCGCGATGACAGGCACGCCTCGCTTACCATCTGCGCCATAAAGGGGGGAGCGAGGGTGGAAGTTACGAATAAGCGGGAACGACCCGAGGCTTTGCCGACCGTGTCGGTCAGGGAGTCTTGGCGGGACGTATGGTTTTGCTTTCGCAAGCCGTTGAGCCTGGAGATTTCTGCCAAGGCGGCGTCGATGGCAGGACAGGAA
The DNA here is from genome assembly GCF_008639345.1 of Xanthomonas phaseoli pv. dieffenbachiae. Taxonomy (NCBI): domain Bacteria; kingdom Pseudomonadati; phylum Pseudomonadota; class Gammaproteobacteria; order Lysobacterales; family Lysobacteraceae; genus Xanthomonas; species Xanthomonas phaseoli. The sequence goes on from NZ_CP041380.1 coordinate 2,530,371, forward strand.
GTACGGTACTGGCAGCTGTCTGCAGTGCAGGACCGGGCACCGTCCTGGTTCCTGCCGCGGTGGCTGGACCGTGGGCATGTGATTCTGACCTACCGATCCGGCAGGGAAGAACACCAACGGTCTTTCGTCCTGCGTGGCGAAGCCCGGGCGCAGGCGCGCAAGGCCATCCTGCAGCGCGCCCATCGGGAATTGACGCGCGCGCTCGATGCGGCCGACCGGGCACTGGTCCCGATTCGATCCGACATCGAGCGCACGTACCGGTCGGACCGTTACGTGAGGCATTCTCAGGCAGCGCGGATCACAAACAACCATGCGGACATGGTTCGGAAGGTAGCGCCAGTCCTGGATGCGCTTCAACGGCACCCATTGCTTGCGCCGAGTGACAGGGAGCTGGCCCGGTCGTTGAAGGACGAACTGGCCGGCCTCGCCAAGCGCGTCAACGAACCCGAAGCATCGCGCACGCAGCACAACGAGCAATACCTAGCGTACCAGATCGAGGCCGAGGCCGATTACTTCAATGCGGTCGAAAGCAGTCCCCTGACCCCGGAGCAGACCGCCGCAGCGCTGGTCTTCGAGGATGCGACGCTGGTGGTTGCCGCCGCGGGGTCGGGCAAGAGCTCGTGCATCGTCGGCAAGATCGGCTTCGCGCTCAAGTCCGGTCTGTTCCAGGACCACGAGATACTCGCGCTGGCCTACAACAGGAAAGCCGCCAAAAGCCTGGATGAACGGCTGTCCAAGAAGCTCTCGAAGGCCATCGGGCGGAAGGTGGCGGTGGCATCTAAAACCTTCCATTCGTTCGGTCTGTCCGTGATGGTCGAGGCCAATGGGGAAGGCATCCGTCCGCGCGTGCTGAAGGAAGAGGCGGGAGAGGAAGGACGTTTCCTGCGCACGGTCATCGACCGGTTGAAGGATGAGGATCTCCCTTTTCAGCAGGCACTCGCCGATTGGCTACTTTTCGCGCCCTTCGAGGATCCCAGTCCGTCCGGCATTGCTGGCAACCTGGAGGATTGCGAGAAGCGCTACGAGGAATGCTGCCGGCAGCGCATCAAGGCGAAGAGAGAAGAAGGAAAGAAGAGCTACGAACCCACCATTCCCACGCTGGACCCTGCGATCCACGTACGCTCCCTGGAAGAGCGCAGCATCGTGAACTGGCTGTTCCTGCGCGGCATTCCCGTCGGGTATGAAACGCCCGACTGGGACGGAGCCAAACTCCTCGGGCTCGGCGTGTCCGAATCCACGAAGAAGCAGCGCCCTTACAAGCCGGACTTCACCTACCAGACCCAGCAACTGAGCAATGGCACCCAGCGCGAGGTGCGCGTGATCCACGAGCATTTCGCACTGGACGGCAACGGCCGGGCACCGGCATGGATGGGCGGTGCCGAGTACGAGGCACAGGCCCGCAGCAAGCGTGCGATGTTCAAGAAGCGGTTGGCCGGTGGCCATCGCACCGGCAAGCCCGTAGTCTTTTTCGAGACCACCTCGGCACAGATGCGCGACGGCACGCTGTGGAACCATCTGGAGCAATCGCTCAAGAATGCCGGCATCGTGGTGGGTCCGCGCTCCCAGGACGTGTACCGCCGGGCCATCGCCAGCTTCGGCCCGATCGAAGGACTCGAGCAGCTCGTCATGGACTTCGTGCTGCGCTTCAAGGACTCGGGCCTCACGGAAGGGGAGGTTTTGCAGGAAGCAAAGCGGCAGCCCAACTCGTGGCGTGCACTGCTCTTCCTGAAGGTGGCCTTCCCGGTCTTCCACGCCTACCAGCAGGCGCTGCGGGATGCAGGCAAGATCGACTACGCCGACATGCTGCGCGAGGCCCTGGCCGCTCTGCGCGACGGCCGCGTCAAGACGCCGTACCGGTTCGTGCTGGTGGACGAGTTCCAGGACATCGCGCGTCTGCGCGCGGACCTTGTGAAGTCCGTCCTGGACCAGGCACCCGATGAATCGATGGTCTTCTGCGTGGGCGACGACTGGCAGACGATCAATCGATTCTCTGGCTCCGACGTCGGCATCTTCAAGAACATCGGAAACCACTTCGGGCGCCACGAACGCCAGTTGATGCTCTCGCGCACGTTCCGCTGCTCCAGCGGGATCGCCACACTGGCCCGCGAACTGGTGCTGAAGAATGCCAACCAGTTCGACAAGCCGGTGCAGGCGCGGGCGGACCGGCTGTCCCACTGCGTGCGCGTGGTGCTCCACAAGCCTGGTGCCGAACACCGGATGTCGGCATTGGAGACGCAACTGGCGGCATTGATCGAGACCGGCAAGGATCTCGGCATCGCGCTTCCATCCGTGCAGATCCTCACCCGCACGACCGCAGAAACGACTGCGCCGCAGGGCTTGGATTCAAAGGACGCTATCGACGCGCTGAAAGCCAGGTACGACGGCCAGTTGGAGGTGGAGGTCATGAGCATACATGGCTCCAAGGGGCTCGAGGCTGACTTCGTGGTGCTGGTGGGGCTCGATTCCGGGTTCCGCGGCTTCCCGGACGAGCGGGCGCCGGAGCCGCTGCTGGACCTCGTATTGCCCAAGCTCTCCCACGAGAACGAAGAAGAGCGCCGCTTGCTCTATGTGGGCCTCACGCGGGCCAAGCACCAGGTGATCGTACTGGCGAACGGGGAGGCGCCGAGCGAATACGTCCTGGAACTGTCGGCACTCTCGGAACGTCACACCTTCATCGACTGGGTCAACCTGGGCGCTCACCGCGCAGATTGCCCACGGTGCAAGGTGGGATCGCTACAGCCGCCTCGCAACAGTGAGCTCAAACTCGTCTGCTCCCGCTCGGCGCGATGCGGCTATCGAGGCCAGATCCCCCGGCGTCAGGTGCCGGCGGTCAACTCCTGAAGGATGGCGATCCTGCTGTACCACCCTCCTGCCATTCGGCGATCACGGCGATGACGCCCTCCAGGGACCGGCATGCATTCGGGTCAAGGAAGTCCCGACTTGGCCGGCATGGCGATGCTGCGGGAAGCATGACGGCTCACTGTCGGGATCGCGGAGGGTGGATCTTCTTGGAGACGTCGCGCTTCTTCCCAGCTTTTCTGGCGACGAGATGGATCTCGCATTGCCTCCAGAATTGCTGGACCTCGAAGGAAGGACACCGCTGCAGCACATCGCTGATTTCGGCAAGGCCCCATGTCTGTCCATCGGGCGGGCACACCGTCACCCTCGAAGGCAGATGGCCTCCCCTGCGCATGACGAGATAGCCCCCAGCGGATAGTCCGAAGCTCTGGGTCGATGCCGGGTTTCTGCGGTCGGAATCCATCAACCGCACATGGTCGCGAAGTCTTTTGACCAAGTGGCAAAGGCTCCGGAATTTATCCTGGCTCCACAGATTGCCCGTCCGCCGGTTGACTGCCTCGATCGGGGTCTTCCGAAGCTCAGGCTGGGCGGGATACCTTGCCTCCAGAGTGACCGCTTTAGACAGGAAGCGCAGAAGGTGCCGAGGGGCAACCGCCTCATCGATTTGCAGGTCATCCGCCAATTGCGTGTAATCGTGGCTATAGGCCTTCGTATCTCCATTCAATAGCGATTTCTCGCAGCGCACCAGCCATTTGGCTAAGCCGGCCTTGAGGTACATCTCGACGGCGTATCCCATGAGAAGCACCGATGCAGGGGGATTTCCGGTCAGCGCCATCCACTCGACGTTTCGCAAGTTCGGTGGCCTGTCCCTATTGGTCTGCCGCTTTTGTCGCAACCACCGGGCTCGGATCGAACGCGCGGTCGCTGCCTGCCCGTCCCCCTCCTGCATCCAGGCTTTCGCGTCGCCACTGTCCACGCCGCTTCTGACGAGCCGGCTGAATTCCGGTGCAGATGCTTCATCCATGGTCTCCACCTGTACGATCCGGGACCACCGATCTTCGCAGATCATTCCTGCACGGAGGTCACAGGCTTCTCCGCCCATGGGTCCGAGGATCGACGATGGTGTCAGGCCGTCAGGAACTGGGTGCTCCAGCCGCTTCCATGTCAGCGACACACGCGGCCGCGCGTAGCGGCACGCGCCCGGGCAATGTCGCCGGGAAGATCAACCTTGCACGACCAGCAAAGCGACCCTCGGGCGCGGTTACGGGCAATCCCAGACGCCCTTGGCCAGGGTGCAGGATCGCCCCGTGGGACCGATGATGCTGGACGGTCCGGATCGCTTGTAGAGCGCGCCCGCGGCGTCGTAGCAGAAGCCGGCGTCGCAATGGGTGATCGTCACGGCCTGCGGGGCGACGACCGTCGGCGGCTCCTGCATCAACGGGGTATTCGTGCCGCAGCTGGCATTGACCTGGGCGATGGCCGCGTTCGCACGCATGCGTTTTTCATCCTGGCCGATCGTGCGGATGCTGGTGACGAATTCCAGTTCCTTCTGCGCGGCGCGACAGGCGGGCGAACGGATGGTGTTCTGGTCGGCGCCGCTTCCGTGGCCGAGGGCGGACGCCAAGGCCGGGGAGACGGCCATCAGCAGGCACAGCGCAATACGGATTGCACGATTCATCGGGACACCTCATCACTGGACGCGGACGGGCGGTACGAAGGACGCGTTCTACGAAACCTTCCACGACGGAGTCCTTCGCTGTGCGTCTGCCGCGGGGACCGCACGATGAAGAAAGACGAGCGGGCGCAGCGCGTCCCTCCCACTGCATGCAGATGGATGCGCCGTTCCAAGGGCTGCGTCACAGAGCCGCACAGGCGTGCGCACCGCGGCATTCGGCACGCTCCGATGTCCTCAGGAGCCGCTCAATCCTGCCGCCAACGTCGAAACCTCCCGTCGCACACAAAGCGGTCGGCCCGTCTTCCCCATTGAAGGCAGCGCCCTTCGATGCGCCTTGCCAGCATCGAGTCTCCCCACAGCCCAAGGAGACCCGACATGACCTCGCGTGCCACGGCCAGCCGCGCCGCTCCCGTCTACCTTCCCCTGTGCGGCGTGCTGGCCGTGGCACTCCTGTGTGGCGGCACCGCGTCCGCGCACGCCGATCCCGTGCTCGAACGCGAGCAACTGGCGAGCGCCATCCGCCTGCTCGATCAGGTGGACCGCATCGGCCGGGCACCGGAGGCCACGGAGGCTGTGCAAGCGGCCCGATACCACTTCGATCACGCCCGCCTGCGCAGCGATGTGGAGCGCGTGCGTGCAGGCATCTCCAGTTACCTGACGCCCCGGCGCGCGCAGCCGCGCGACCCGTCGTCGCTGGCTGGCAGTTACACCCGTGAGGCGCCGGCCGAGAGCACCCGCTCTTGGCCGCAGCGGGAGCGATCGCGATGACCGCGACAGCGGAACAGATTGCCGCGTTCCAGGCCAATGGCGGCTTCACGCCTTCGGCCGTCTCGACCGTCGTGCTGAGTTTCGTCTTCGCCGTTCTGCTGCTGTGGGGCGTGTGGGCCATGCGCTCCGCCTACATCGGCTGGGCCGAGCAACGCCTCTCCCAGCGCCAATTCGCCGTCGTGATCGTGCGCTTCCTCGCGCTGTACCTCGTGCTGACCTTCCTCCTGCTTTCCTGATGAACCGAGGATTCGCCATGAACCCCCAATACCGCCCTCGCCGCGGTGCATTGCGCACCGCGCGCACCGTGATAGCGACCGCCCTAACGCCCGTCGCGATCCCCGCCATCGCATCCGGCCTGCCCACGATGGAAGATCCGTCCCGCGGCGCCGGCAAGGGCATCCTGCAGACGCTGCAGAACTACGGCTACGACATCGTTCTGCTCGTCGCGCTGCTGGTCGTCGCCTCGATGTTCGTGGGGGTCTGCTACCACGCTTACACGCGCTATTCCGAGATCCACACGGGACGCGCGACCTGGGGCCAGTTCGGCCTGACGGTGGCCGTGGGCGCGATGCTGCTGGTGGTGGGCATCTGGCTGCTCACCAAGGCCACGGCAATCCTATAGGGGCACCGATGGCGCCCCAGGACAGCACGCGCGACGGCCTCGTCGCGTTTCTCCCGCACCGCCTCAACCGCCAGCCGGTGGTGGTGCGCGGCCTGACGGCCGATGAGCTCTGGGTCTGCGCCGGTGCTTCCGCCTCCGCCGGACTGCTCGCGGGCCTGCCGCTGGCATGGATCACGCGCAGTATCGCGATGGTGCCCACCATGATCGTGGTGGGCATCGCCGCGGGCGTGTTCATCGGCGGCGGCGTCCTGCGCCGCCAGAAGCGCGGGCGCCCCGACACCTGGCTGTACCGGCAGCTGCAGTGGCGTCTGGCCTTGCGGCGTCCGTATCGGAACGACCGGCCCGCAGGCCATGGCCTGGTGACACGCACCGGATACTGGACGACACGCCGCACGCGCTCGCCCGCTCGCACGTCTACTCGCCCCCCCACTCGCCCTGCCCCCCGCACTCGGGGCCGCCCATGAGCCGCTTCAAGAACGAGGTCGCGCACCTGCAGGCCCACGTCGCGACGCTGCGGCGGGCCGGCGCGGCGCTGTTCGCGCTCGCGCTGCTGATGGGCCTGGGCTGGTGGAACGCGCCGCGCCACCTCACCATCCACGTGCCGCCGGATCTGCGCTCGGGCAGCACGCGCAAGTGGTGGGACGTACCGCCCGAGAGCGTGTATGCCTTCACGCTCTACATCTTCCAGCAGCTCAACCGCTGGCCGACCAATGGCGAGGAGGACTACCCCCGCAACCTGCGCGCCCTGTCCGCCTACCTGACACCCGCCTGCCAGGCCCTGCTGCAGCAGGACTACGAGACGCGACGCAACAACGGCGAGCTGCGCCAGCGCGTGCGGGGCCTCTACGAGATCCCCGGCCGCGGCTATGGAGAAGACCCCGCGGCGCGCGTCAAGGTGCTGTCCGAGCGCGACTGGGTGGTCACCCTCGACGTGAGCGCCGACGAGTACTACGGCGGCGAACAGGTCAAGCGGGCACTGGTGCGTTATCCGCTCAAGGTCGTGCGCCTGGACGTCGATCCCGAGCGCAACCCTTTCGGCCTGGCACTCGACTGCTACAGCGGCGCGCCGCAGCGCATCTCCGCTCCCGCCCCGGCGCCTGCGCCGACCACCCCGGCCGCTCCGCCCGCGGCATTGCCTGGAGCCACGCCATGATGCGCACCCAACCGTCTGCCCTGCGCGCAGCCGCCCTCTGGGCGACGCTCTGGCTGGGCGCCACGCCCGCAGCCCACGCGGTACAGATCCTGCGGTGGGATCGCATGCCGCTCGCGGTCCCCCTGCGCGTCGGCGAGGAGCGCGTGGTGTTCATCGACCGCAACGTGCGCGTCGGCGTGCCCGCGGCCATCGCCGACCGGCTGCGCGTGCAGAGCGCGGGCGGCGCGATCTACCTCAAGGCCAGCGAGGCGATCGAGCCGACGCGGCTGCAGTTGCAGGACGCCGACAGCGGCGCGCTGATCCTGATCGACATCGCCGCCGCACCGGCCCAGGCCGGCCCAGCACCGCTGGAGCCCCTGGAGCCGATCCGCATCGTCGAAGGCGATGGGCCAGGACCGCGCTACGGCGCGCGCGATCGGGCGAGCGGCACCGGGGCGGATGCCGGCGGGCAACCCGCCGATGCACTGTCGCCCGATGCCGCCCCGCGGGTACGCCACGAAACGCCGGTCGCCGTCGTGCTCACCCGCTACGCGGCGCAGAGCCTCTATGCGCCGCTGCGCACCGTGGAGCCCGCGGGCGGTGTGACCCCTGCGCGCCTGCCCCGCGGGCTCGACCTGGACGCACTCGCGCCGGCCCTGCCGGTGCATGCGCGGGCGCTCGCCGCCTGGCGCATGGAAGACCAGTGGGTCACCGCCGTGCGCCTGACCAACACCTCGCCGCGCTGGGTGGACCTCGATCCGCGCATGCTCATCGGCGATTTCGTGGCCGCGACGTTCCAGCACCCGGGCCTGGGGCCGGCGGGCGACGCCACCGATACCACCGTGCTCTACCTGGTCACGCGCGGACGCGGGCTGGGCGATGCGCTGCTGCCGCGCATCGGCCGCATCGACGCGGCGCAGAACCTGCCGACGCCTGCGACGGACGCGACGGACGCGACAGACTCCGCGCCGGTGCCGGCACCTCCACCGCAACCGCCTTCGGGAGCCGACCATGCAAAGTAACGGCCTGCTCAAGTGGCTCATGATCCCCGTGGCGGCGCTGCTGGTGTTCCTCGGCATCCACCTTTCGTCCGGCCGCTCCGACCGGCCCGCCGCGGGCGAAGGCGCCGCGCAGCTCACCCCCGAGGAAATGAAGGCCCTGGGGATCGACGGCGACACGCCGCGCGATACCGTGGCCACGCTGGTCGCGCAGGTGAAGCAACTGCGCGGCGAGTTGCAAACGGCCATGGGCGACAACAAGAACCAGCGCGCGGAGAACGATCGTCTGCGCCAGCGCGAGAACGCGATCGACCAGCGCATCAAGTCCGCGCTCGACGGCGAGCGCGGCCGCCTGCAGCAGGAGCGCGAGCAGGCGGCCGGCGAGAAGCAGCAGACCCAGGGCATGCTGCAGGATCTGCAGCACAAGCTCGACCAGCTCGGCGGCAAGGGCGGCGGCTCCGCGGACCTGCCGGTCGGCCTGGGACTGGAGGACGGCGACGGCAAGGGCTTCGGCGCGCAGGGCGGCCCGGGCGTGCGCTGGATCGAGCCCGACGATGCACGCCCCGATGCCGGCAAGGGCGCTTCCAGCGCCACCGGCAAGCCGGATCGGTTCCCCATGCGCTTCGGGTCCGCCGAGGGGGATGCGGCTGGTGGCTCCGCCTCCGCTGCCGCCACCTCGCTGGGCACCACCACGGTCGCCGCGGAGCCCCTGCCGGCCAAGCCGGTCTACACGGTCCCCACGAACGCCACGCTGATGGGCTCGGTCGCCATGACCGCCCTCATCGGCCGCGTGCCGATCGACGGCACCGTCAACGATCCCTACCCCTTCAAGGTGCTCATCGGACCCGACAACCTCACGGCCAACGGTATCGACCTGCCGGAGGTGGCGGGCGCCGTGGTGAGCGGCACCGCCTCGGGCGACTGGACGCTCTCGTGCGTGCGCGGCCAGATCCGCTCCGTGACGTTCGTCTTTCGCGACGGCACCATTCGCACCGTCCCCGAAGACAAGAACCAGGGCGGCGCTGGCGGCAACGGTGGCAACGCGAGCCATGGCAACGCTGCCGACGGCCAGGGCCCGATCCTGGGAGGTCTCGGCTGGATCAGCGATCCGCACGGCATTCCCTGCGTCGGGGGCGAGCGGCGCAGCAACGCGCAGCAGTACCTGGGCTCGCAGGCCCTCATCACGGCCGCGGGCGCGGGTGCCGCCTCGCTCATCAAGAGCGACAGCGGCAACGTCGCGGTGGTGAGCAACGGCAACGGCTCGCTCGGCACGGTGGGCATCTCGGGCAACGAGGCCATGGGCCGCATCCTCGCCGGCGGCGTGCAGGAGATGTCGCAGTGGGTGAACAAGCTCTACGGCCAGGCCTTCGCCGCGGTGTACGTGCCGCCGGGCGCCCGGGTCGCCGTCCACCTCGAACAGCCGTTGCAGATCGACTACGACGTCCAGGGCCGCAAGGTCCGCCACCACACCGGAGCACCCCATGCGATCGACCTGGATTGAGCGCCGCGCGCCCCTGCGCATCCAGCATGTCCAGCGCGTCCTTCGCGCCCCACTCATCGCCATTGCCGTGCTGATGGCCGGCTGCGCCACGCACAAGGACGACCTGCTCTCGCACGGCGACCGCACCATGCGCGACATCTGGGACCAGGAGACCGGCGGCGGCAGTGGTGCTGGTGGCGTCGCCACGGGCGGCGGCGCGGCGTCCCGCCAGCTGATGGACGCACGGCAGGTCCTGCGCCGTCCGCTCACCGCGGCCGACGTGCGGGCCATTCCCGCGGACAACACGGCCTACACCCGCACGGCGCAAAACGAGATCTACCGCCAGTTCCGCCGGCTGCCCAATCCGGACCTGGTGATGTACGTGTTCCCGCACCTGGCGGGCACGGACCCGGTGCCCGTGCCCGGCTACAGCACCGTGTTCCCGCTGTACCAGCGCATCCAGTACGCCATGCCAGGCGAACGCGTGGAGGACTACTGATGCCGCGCTGGCCGCGCTGGCATTGGTCCGAGCGCGCCGCGGGCGCCCTGCGGCGCATGCGCACCGGGGTGGCCGGGCTGGACCAAGCCGCCGCGGGGCCGCCCGGCGACGCGCCGCCCGATGCGTGGGACGAGCACCTCGCCCGGCTGGCCGGGCACGGCATTCCCGCACCCGGAACCCGTGCGCGTCCTCCGGGGCAGCCGCGCGCCACCGAGGACGACGAACGCGCGCTCTACGGCGTGGCGCCCTCATTCGCGGACATGCTGCCCTGGGCGGAATACCTGCCCGCATCGCGCTGCATGCTGCTGGACGATGGCGTGTCCGTCGCGGCCTTCTTCGAGCTCGTGCCGATCGGCACGGAGGGTCGCGAGATGGCCTGGTTGTGGCAGGCCCGCGACGCGCTGGAGAATGCGCTGCAGGATGCCTTCGACGAACTGGACGACCAGCCCTGGGTGGTGCAGCTCTACGCCCAGGACGAGGCCAATTGGGACCGTTACCTGCGCGGACTGGACGCCTACGTACAGCCGCGTGCGCGTGGCTCGGAGTTCACCACCTTCTACCAGCGATTCTTCGCGCACCACCTGCGCGCGATCGGCAAACCCGGCGGCCTGTTCGAGGACAGTGCCGTCACGCGCCTGCCCTGGCGGGGGCAGTCGCGCCGCGTGCGCATGGTGGTCTATCGGCGCGTTCCGGGCGGCGCAGCCCCGCGCCGCGGCCTCACGCCCGAGCAGGCGCTGGCCACGGTCTGCGACCGCCTGCAGGGCGGCCTCGCGAACGCGGGCGTGCGTGCCGAGCGCCTCGGCGCGGCCGACATACATGCGTGGCTGCTTCGCTGGTTCAATCCCTGCCCCACGCTGCTCGGAGGCAGCGCGCTGGACCGGGAACGCTTCTACGACCTGACGCGCTATCCGGAGAATGCCGAAGAGGGCGAGATCGAGCTGGCGAGCGGCACCGACTTCGCGCAGCGCCTCTTCTTCGGCGCGCCGCGCTCCGATGTCGCCAACGGGCTCTGGTGGTTCGACGGCATGCCGCACCGCGCGGTGGTGATGGACCGCCTGCGCCATGCGCCGGGCACGGGGCACCTCACCGGCGAAACACGGAAGGGCGACGCGATCAACGCGCTCTTTGACCAGATGCCGGAGGACACCGCGATGTGCCTGACGCTCGTCGCCACGCCCCAGGACGTGCTCGAATCCCATCTCAACCACCTGGCGCGCAAGGCCGTGGGCGAGACCCTGGCGTCCGAGCAGACGCGCCGCGACGTGCAGGAAGCGCGCGGGCTCATCGGCAGCGCGCACAAGCTCTATCGCGGCGCCCTCGCCTTCTACCTGCGCGGCCGGGATCTGGAGCAGCTGGACGAGCGCGGCGTGCAGCTCGCCAACGTCATGCTGGGCGCCGGCCTGCAGCCAGTGCGCGAGGACGACGAGGTCGCGCCGCTCAACACCTATTTGCGCTGGCTGCCCTGCGTGTTCGACCCGGCCAAGGACACGCGCCAGTGGTACACGCAGCTCATGTTCGTGCAGCACGCGGCCAACCTGGCGCCGGTCTGGGGCCGCGGCCGCGGCACGGGTCACCCGGGCCTCACGCTGTTCAACCGCGGTGGCGATGCGATCACCTTCGATCCGCTCAATCGGCGGGATCGGCAAATGAACGCCCATCTTTTTTTGTTCGGCCCGACGGGTTCGGGCAAGAGCGCCACGCTCAACAACCTGCTCAACCAGGTGATGGCGATCTACCGCCCGCGCCTCTTCGTGGTGGAGGCAGGCAACTCGTTCGGCCTGTTCGGCGACTTCGCCGCACGCCTGGGCCTCACGGTGCATCGGGTGCGGCTCGCGCCGGGCGCGGGCGTCAGCCTCGCCCCCTTCGGCGATGCGCGGCGCCTGGTGGACACGCCCAGCCAGGTCCGCACACTCGATGCCGACGCGCTCGACGAAGCGGCGGAAGCCGAAGGCGCGGCAACGGACGGCGACGAGCAGCGCGACGTGCTCGGCGAGTTGGAGATCACCGCCCGCCTGATGATCACCGGCGGCGAGGACAAGGAAGAAGCGCGCATGACGCGCGCGGACCGCAGCCTGATCCGGCAGTGCATCCTCGATGCCGCACGTGACTGCACCGACGCCGGCCGCATGGTGCTGACGCGCGACGTGCGCGATGCGCTGCGCGGGCGTGCCGGAGACAGCAACCTGCCGGATGCGCGCCGCGCGCGACTGCTGGAGATGGCGGACGCGATGGACATGTTCTGCCAGGGCGCGGACGGCGAGATGTTCGACCGCGACGGCACGCCCTGGCCCGAGGCCGACATCACCATCGTGGACTTGGCCACCTTTGCCCGCGAGGGCTACAACGCGCAGCTGTCGGTGGCCTACATCTCCCTCATCAACACGGTGAACAACATCGCCGAGCGTGACCAGTTCCTTGGCCGGCCCATCATCAACGTGACCGACGAGGGGCACGTCATCACGAAAAACCCGCTGCTTGCGCCGTACGTGGTGAAGATCACCAAGATGTGGCGCAAGCTCGGCGCCTGGTACTGGCTGGCGACGCAGAACCTGGACGACCTGCCCCGGGCCGCCGAGCCCATGCTCAACATGATCGAGTGGTGGATCTGCCTCTCGATGCCGCCCGACGAAGTGGAGAAGATCGCGCGGTTTAGGGAACTCAACGCGGCGCAGAAGGCGTTGATGCTCTCGGCCCGCAAGGAGGCGGGAAAGTTCACCGAGGGCGTCATCCTCTCCAAGTCCATGGAACTGCTTTTCCGGGCGGTGCCGCCCAGCCTGTACCTCGCCATGGCGATGACCGAGCCCGAGGAGAAGGCGGAGCGTTTCGCGCTCATGCAGCAGCACGGCATCAGCGAACTGGATGCCGCGATCCTCGTCGCCGAGAGGATCGACCGCGCGCGCGGCATCGAGCCGTTGCCGCACCACGCACTGGACTGAACCGGAGGCCGGACATGCAAGGATTCTTTGAGCGCCTCGCGCGCTGCCGCACTGCGCTCGCCAGCAGGGAGTGGCCCATCGTCGCCGCGGTCGTGCTGCTGGTTGCGGCGCTCGCTCTCGCCCTCTGGCCAAAGGATACGCAAGCACCAGCGGCCAGCGACGACGCCGTGCAGACCGCACCGCCGCTGCCCGCCGGGCCGCCATGGACGCACGGCCGGTCGGATGCGCGCTTCACGATCACCGTGTACGCCGACCTCGAATGCCCTTACTGCCAGACGTACATCCCTCAACTGGTGCGCTGGATCGACGCCACTCCGGATGTGCATCTCCAATGGCAACACTTGCCGCTCACCCTGCACGAGCCGGCGGCGAGCCGCGAGGCCCGGCTCGCCGAATGCGCAGGCGAAACGCAGGGCCATGCGGGCTTCTGGCAGGCCGTGTCGTGGATCTATGCGCACACCCGCGCCGAAGGCCGCGGCGTTCCCGCGGATGCACGCTATCCTGGCGAGACGCCGGCATTGCAGTCGTGTCTGGACAGCCCGCGCCCGCAGGCGATCGTGCAGCAGCAGGCGCAGCAAGCCCAGCGCGACGGGATCGGCGGCACGCCGACGCTGCGGCTGAAGGAGCGACAGACCGGCCGGTCCGTGGTCCTGAGCGGAGCCACCTCCGCGGACGCGCTGCTGTCCGCGATCGATCTGCTCGCATCCCCGGCTCCGCTTCCCTGACGCGGATGGCCAGCTCCATGGAGCGCCGGACTTCCACAAACGGGGAGTTATTTCTCGCATAAGCGGCGGTATAGATCCAGGGACGGCGAGGCGCCGTGGACGCGTTGAAATACGCGCCCACAACCACGTGAAGGCGCCATGCTGCAGTTTCGTCAAATGGAAGTTTTCAGGGCGATGATGCTCACCGGCTCGGTCAAGGGCGCCGCATCGCTGATGCGCCTCTCGCCGTCCGCGGTCAGCCGCATGGTGACGCAGCTGGAACGCGATGTCGGTTATCCGCTCTTCGAGCGCGTGAAGGGACGGCTGGCGCCGACCGGCGAGGCGAACGCGCTGCTTCCCGAGGTAGAGGCCTGCTACCGGCACGCACTGCAATTGGCCGATCTGGCCGAGAACCTGCGGGTGGGTTCCGCGGGAACGCTCAACATCTGCGCCAGCCATTGCCTCAGCCGCGGTCTCGTGCCGCGGGCCATCGCGCGATTTCTCGCGCAGTTTCCCAAGGTGCAAGTGCAGGTGCGCGCGAGCCTGCTCGCGGACATGCCGGGGGAGGTGCTGAGCAACCGCGCGGACCTGGCGGTGTCCGTGCTGCCGCTGCACCACGCGAACCTGCAGGTGACGCCCTTCACCGAAGGCCGCATGGTGTGCGTGGCTCCCCGGGACCATGCCCTCGCCGGCCTGGCGGCAGCGCAGTTCAAGGACATCGCGTCGTACCCGGTCATCACCCACCACCCGAGCATCCCCTTCGGACAACTGGTCACCGCGGCGTTCGAACGGGCCAACGTCCACCTGCCCTCCCGCATCCACATCTACCACACGGATGTCGCCTGCGCCCTGGTTCGCGCCGGCGCGGGCGTGGCGATCGTGGACGAGTTCACCGTCGATGGGCTGGCGTGGGGCCGCGATCTCAGCGTCGTGCCGCTCGCGACCGGCATCGTGCTCACCCCGACCGTGCTGCGCTCGATGCTCGCCAGCAGTCGTCCGCATGCCGATCTGTTCGTCGCCGCCCTGCAGGAGGAGGCGCGGCTTGATCGCCGCAGAGGCGCAGGCGCAACGGCATGACTTGGAATCGTCGTTATTCCTCGAATAAACGGCCGTTCTGCATTCCCAGGCAGCACGGCAGCGATTGACGAAAACGCAAGGGCTTGGGCTGATTTCGCAATCGCCAACGGCGCCCTCTCTTCCTAGCATCCGGTCCATTGTTGTCGAAACAGGGAGCGGTACATGGACATCGGATTGGTCGGCATGGGGAACATCGGGCGCCATTTCGCAGCGCGATGGATGGCGCAGGGACACCGCGTCATCGTGCATGACACGCGTGCTCAGGCACGCGAAGAAGCGACGCAAGCGGGGGCGATCGCCGCGGCCAACCTGGTCGATGTCCTGGCGAACGCCCAGGTGATTGCCCTGAGCCTTCCGCTGCCCACGGTCGTGCGGGACGTGGCCGAGGCCATCGCCGCGGCGGCCGGCGTCCGTGACCCGCTGCTCGTCGTGGATCTGTCCACGACGGGTGCCCAGACCACTTCAGAAGTGGGCCATCTGCTGGACCGCGCGGGCGTGGCTTTCCTGAGCGCGCCGGTGAGCGGCGGGACGGCAGCGGCGGCGCAAGGGCTGCTCACGGTGATGGCAGCGGGCCCGCTGGCGGCGTACGAGCGGGCCAGGCCCGTGCTCGACGCCGTGGGGCGCCACATCTTCTACCTGGGTGAGGACGTGCGCCTGGGCCAGACCCTCAAGCTGATCAACAACACGCTCTACGCCAGCGCGATGCTCGCGAGCTGCGAAGCGCTGGTGTGCGGCGCCAAGGCAGGGCTCGACGCCCGCACCATGCTGGACGTCATCAACCGCTCCAGCGGCCGGTGCTTCGCCACGATGGAGCGCATGCAAGGCGCCCTGGACCGGAGCTTTCCCGTCCGCTTCACCACCGAACTGCTGCGCAAGGACGTGCAGCTCGGGCTCGTGGCCGCGGGCGAACTCGGCGTTCCCATGCACGTCAGCAAGGCGGCACTTCAGTTGCTCGACCAGGCCGTCGCCGACGGCCTCGGCGAAGCGGACAACATCGCCGCGATCCAGTCGATCGAACGGCAGGCCGGCGCCGTGTTCGGAGCCGCGGCGGCCTGATCGAGCGCCCGCCGGCCGCTCTGGCGCAACCGGCGGCGACAGCACAACAAACCCAGCTTCCCGAGGAGAAACCATGAAACGAAGAATCATCGCATCGCTCATCGCCACCCTACCCCTGCTGGCATCGGCCTTCCCCGACCGGCCGATCCGGCTGATCGTTCCACTGCCCGCGGGCAGCATCACGGATGTCGTGGCACGCACGCTCGCGGAGAGCATGGCGACCCGCCTCAAGCAACCCATCGTCGTGGACAACCAGGCCGGCGGGAATGCCATCCCCGGCACGATGGCCGCGGTGCGGGCGACACCCGACGGCTACACCTTGCTGATGGTCGGGGTCACCAACGGAGCGAGCAACCTCGCCACCGTGAAATCCCTGCCCTACGACCCCCGCAAGGATTTCGCGCCGGTGGGACAGATCGCCGAAGCACCGTTCATGCTGGTGGCCCGCAAGTCGCTGCCCGTGACCCAGCTGAAGGATCTGATCGCCTACGGCAAGGCGCACCCCGACAAGCTCTCCTATGGCAACGGATCCGGCAGCATCCAGTTGTCGGCGGCACGGCTGGTTTCCCAGGCGGGATTCACCGCAACCCCGGTGCCCTACAAGGGCGTGCCGCAGGCGATGACCGACTTGATCGGCGACACCATCGACTTTGCCGTGGTCGATCTGGTCAATGGGCTGCAGGCGGCACGCGCGGGGCGTGTGGTGGCACTGGGCGTCACCTCGGCCCAGCGCACCCCGCTTGCGCCGGACCTTCCCACCCTGGCCGAACAGGGATTGCGGGGATACGACATTTCCGTGTGGTTCGGCATGGTGGCACCGGCCCACACGCCTGCCACCGTGATCGCGAGGATCAACGCGGCATTGCGTGAAGCGCTTGCGGATCCGGCGGTCAAGCAGCGCTTCGACCAGGCGGGTCTGACGCCCTCGCCGTCGTCGCCCGAGGCCTTCGGTCGGCTCGTCGACAACGACATCGCCAAGTGGACGACGATCGCGCGCGACGCCGGCATCGCGCCGCAATGAGGCCGGAGCACCGCCATGCTCAAGATCCGCAAGATCCTCCTTAACGTCGAACGCATCCACCATGAGGGCGGCCCGGCGCGCGCCATCCCCGTCACGATGGGATCGATCGCGGCATTGGTGCGCAATCCCTGCGCCGGCCGCTATGTGGAAGACCTCTCCGAGATGGCCGCCGCTGCCCGGGAGCTCGCCCGCTCGCTGGTGCCTGAACTGCTGGCTGCCCTGGGTGGGGAGGACAGGATCGAGGCCTATGGCAAAGGCGCCATCGTGGGCACCGACGGTGAGCTGGAGCACGGTGCCGTCTGGCACGAGGCGGGCGGCTGGTCCATGCGCGAGGCGCTGCCCCGCGCCAAGTCGATCGTTCCCGCCGTGAAAGCGGTGGCGTGCGCCGGCACGCGGCTGCACATCCCCATGCACCACATCGAGGCCTGCTACGTGCGCAGCCACTTCGCCGCGATGGAGGTGGGCGTGGCCGACGGGCCGCGGCCCGACGAGCTGCTCTATGCGCTGGTGATGTCCACGGGCGCTCGCGTCCATGAGCGGCTGGGCGGCCTGCGCGCGGACCAGATCGCCGCGGGCGACGGCCAGCGCTGACGTCTCGCCCGGCGACCGGGCCGGGCTTCCATTCCCTCGACCGCATGCTCCACCCGGAGCAGGTGCGGGCGCGCCCCCGAGGACCGGACGGGTTCCCACGTGCGGCGACTGGCAGGAGCTACCGACATGATCACCGACCCCGAGGCCCATGGGCTTCTGGCCGAG
This sequence comes from Xanthomonas phaseoli pv. dieffenbachiae, assembly GCF_008639345.1. Classification (NCBI taxonomy): domain Bacteria; kingdom Pseudomonadati; phylum Pseudomonadota; class Gammaproteobacteria; order Lysobacterales; family Lysobacteraceae; genus Xanthomonas; species Xanthomonas phaseoli. The sequence continues at coordinate 2,547,894 of NZ_CP041380.1, forward strand.
GCCATCGCGCTGCTCGCGAAAACCGGCAGTTTCAAAGACCCGGCGACACGCCTGCAGATGCTGCGCGTGGCCAAGGCGATGGAGGCCGTGCGCCATGCGCTGGAAACCCGCGCGCACGCCGTGGCACTGGCCCGCCTGCGCGCACTGGGCGTGACCGCGGCACGTCTCGCCAGGATTTTCGATCGGCTGGAGGGCGGCCCCTTGCTGGGGCTGATCGCCGACGGGGACCGCGCCGCAGCCAACTGGTCGGCCGGCATGCTGGGGCATGGCTGGCATGGCCTGTCGCCCACCTCCCGGATCGCGTGCGGCGTGGGAATGCACCACGCCAGTTTCAGCGAAGCATCCGACGACCCGACGCTGCACTGGATCGCGTCCGGCGAAGTGCCGCTCTACCTGCAGCGCTCCTGGCAGGTATTGGGCGGCGTGATCGACACGGCCTTGCTGCGGTCATTGAGCGATCTGGCCCGGAGCATGCACGACCATCCCGATACGCGCAGCCCGGTCTTCGCGGGCGGCTACCGCGACACTCTGCACCAGCTGGAGTGCATGGCAAGCGCCCTGCTGTCGCTCGATCTGCGCCTGCAGGAGTGCGCATGGATGCTGACGCGGCTCTCGGACCGGATCGACCCGCTGGCGCAACGGATTCTCTGCGCACTGACCACCCGCTACAGCGGCGCCCCGGGCGCGGCGCCTGCCGATCACGTGTACGCGGAGTTCGATCCCGAACAGCAGCACCGCATGCGCGCGGGGGCGGCCGTGCTGCTGCAGTTGTCCAGGGCGCGGCTGTTGGACGACACGGGCGCGCTGTCCATCCAGGGTCAGACCGCGGTGATCGAGGCGCGCAGGCTGCTGTTGGGCGGCGCGGTGGCGCCCTCCTGCCGTCCGGGTGCCATGGCATAAACGGAGTGCATGCCGGATCGGATTCCCGGTAGGCAACCGCGCGATCGGCCTCCATCCTGCGGCGCAGGCAGCGGGGACGTTTGCGTCTCCACTTCCCAGCACAGCCGCGGTCTTCGAGGCTGTGGCGCGGGACACCGCGTCGACCGCTCCCGTCCGCACCGCATCCGATACCGCGGACGCCCAGCGCCCAAGCGCTGGAGGATGCACATCGTTTTCAACCCCAGGGGTCCGTCCCCTCGGGGAGTTCCGGACCTCCTTCTCATCCACGCCGGAGGCACCATGGAACAACCTACATCCGAAGTGCTGGCACGCACCAGCGCACCCGCTTTCTCCGTCCAGGAGAACCGTCTGATCTACCGCGCCATCGAAGTGCTGGAACGCAAACTGTTCCAGCGCGAAGCGCACATCCCCTCTCCTGAAGCCCTGTTCGACTACCTGCGGTTGAAGCTGGCCCGCGAGCCCAATGAAATCTTCGGCGCGGTCTTCCTCGACAACCAGCACCGGGTCATCGCGTTCGAGGCCCTGGCGCTCGGCACGATCAACCAGGCGATCGTCCATCCGCGCGTGGTCGTCAGACGCGCGATGGAATTGAACGCAGCCGCGGTGATCCTCGCGCACAACCACCCCTCGGGTGACATCCAGGACAGCGCAGCGGACCGGATGCTCACGGAACGACTGCAGAGTGCACTCGACTTCGTGGACATCCGCGTGCTCGACCACGTGATCGTCGGGAAGGGCGCACCCTATTCTTTCGCCCAAGCGGGCTTGTTGTGATCCAGAGGCGCCCCGGCAGCGGGGCGCGCTCTTTTTAGAACAACACGGAACGCACCGCGTCCTGTTTTGCGATGGCGCCGGCCAGGCGCATGCGTTCGACTGGCAACCCACTGCATGCATCCGCATCGCGTCGGGAGTTTCCAACGTGCCGCTTCGCCTCCGTCCCACGGTCCTGCACACGGCCCGCCTTGCCACCGCGTTTGCAGGCCTGGCTTTGCAGCTCGCCACCACCGCATTCGCCGCCGATGTTCAGGTGTTCACGGACCGCGCCCACCCGGTCGCCACGGCCCCTGGCATGACCGTCATTGAACTGGACGCCCCCGCACGCCTGATCGCCGAGCTCGGCGCGGACCTGCCGGCCGATCCCCGGCGTGCGGAATCCCTGCTGCGCCAGCGTCTGGCCTCCCCGATGCAGCGGGACTTGCAAACGCGGATCGCCCAGGCGTACCAGGGCGTGGCCGACGCGTACCACCTCGGCGTCGCCAAACTGCCCGCGGTGGTGGTCGATGGGCGCTACGTCGTCTATGGCGATGCGGACGTGGCACGCGCGCTCGCGCGTATCGCCGCCCACCGGGATGCCCGGCCATGATGCGCCTGCGCAAACTCCGGAGGGCCGTCGCCTGCGTGCTGCTGGCGAGCACTGGGCCGTCCTTCGCGCTCAATACCGCGAGCATCGTGACCGCCGCGCTGTCGCCCGACTGCCTGGCCTATCGCATCGCGGGCATCTGCTACTGGCTCTACTGCACCTCCAGTGGCTGCACCGTCCGCACGTCGGTCAAGGTGCGGCACTACGTCCCGGATGCGGTCGTCTCCAGCTACAGCAACACCGGGGCCAACCCCTGGGTCGAGGTGCGCGCCATGAGCACGCCCAACCCCACCGCCCAGGCCGGCGGCGACGGCACGACGAACGAGGAGCACGAGAACAATCTCGCCAAGTTCAAGAACGCCGACGTGATCGGCCATCCCGCGGGCGCCGCCTTCAGCGCGTTCGTCAGCCGCTCGGGATACACCTGCGAGGGGGCGGGAACGCCCTTCGTTCCCTACCTGCTCAGCACGTTCGACACGCTGGCGTGGCGGTACAACGTGCCCGAGGCGGTGTACCCCGAATCGCTCACGCCCGGCGTGCGGGAAATCGGTTCGCGGCTCACGGCCAATCTCTGGGGCAACGTCTATCCCCGGGGCGGCTTCCTGCACCAGACCCACGACCACTGGAGCGGCGCCGTGGTCGCGCAGCGGGCCGGGGACGTGGTGACGCGCACCGGACAACCCCACGTGTACCAGCCGCTGCTCGCGCGCTCGTCCGCGGGCTATTGGCCCGCCGGTCCGCTGGTGGAGAGCAATCCCGATTCGGGCAAGTGGCAGGAACTGACCCCCACCCTGTCGAACCGCTGCGCGGTGTTTCCGCATTCCGGACCCTTCGTGCAGGCGCAGCAGGGCGACTACGCCTGGGCGCTCTGGCGTCCGTACAGCTGCTGCCAGCGGCGCGGGCAGGTCTTTCTCGGCAGCGTGGATTTCTGACGGAGGCCCCTGGATGAAAGACACCCCACATCCGCTTCGGCGTCGCCACACGCGTGCCCGCGGCATCGCCGCGCTGGTCGTTCTGACGGCGCTTTGCACCACGTCCACCGCACAGACACGCATCGACGAGGACGGCATCCGTTCCAGCGGCAGCGTCATCGGCAGCGATGTGCTCTACAGCATCGGCGGCGGCCGGGCGGTATCGATGGGCCCGGCGGGCAACATGCAAAGCATCGGGGTCGGCGTGGGCTGGAACAGCAATTTGATCTGCGGCGACATGAGCATCACGACCACGCTCCGCAACCAGCTCAACGGCGTCACGAACGGCTTCCAGTCGATCATGAGCAACGTCATCCAGAGCGCTACCAGCGCGGTGGCGTCGCTGCCGGCGCTCATCATCCAGCGGGCCGATCCCGGGCTCTACAACCTGCTGACCAACGGCATCCTGCAGGCCCGCCTGGACTTCGACCGCTCCAAGATGACGTGCCGCGCGATCGCGGGCCGCATGGCGGACATGGCGGGCGGCCAGACCGGTTGGGACCAGCTCGCGGAAGGCATGGCCCTCAAGCAGGCGGTGGCCAGCACCGACGCGGTCTCCGCGATCGAACGCGCGGAGAGCAACAAGGGCAACAGCGGCGTTCCCTGGGTGGGCGGCGGCAACGCCGGTGGATCGGGCCAGTCGCCGATCAAGGTCGTGGGCGATGTGACGCGGGCCGGCTACAACCTGCTCAACGGGCGCGGAGCCACCGACACGTCCTCCATCGCAGCGGGCCAGTGCAACGGGCGCCTGACCTGCCAGACGTGGTCTTCGCCGCAGGCCGCCGCCACCTGGGCGACCCGGGTGCTGGGTGAGCGCGAGCAGCGCACGTGCCAGACGTGTACCAAAACCTCGACTACGCCCGGCGTGGGCCTCACGCCGCTCATCCAGGAAGAGTACGAGGTCAAGCTGAAAGCGCTGCAGGACCTCGTGACCGGCGCGAAGCCGCCGACCTCGGCGAACCTGGACGCGGCCGGCAGCGCTTCCCTGCCGCTCACGCGCGCGGTGATCGAGGCGCTGCGCGACGAGCCCGACCAGGATCTGCTGGGCAAGCGCCTGGCGTCGGAAGTCGCCCTCGCCAGCGTCATGGAGAAAGCCCTGCTGCTGCAGCGCACGCTGCTGACCGGTCGCAAGGAGCCCAACGTCGCCGCCAACGAACTCGCCACCAAGGCCGTGGACCAGGAAAGCAACGCCCTGGAGCAGGAAATCCAGAACCTCAAGACCGAGCTGGAGCTGCGCCGGGAACTGGCCGGCAATTCGCCGATGACCCTGATCCAGCGCTACAGCACGCGTGCCGCCGGCTCGCGCGGCATCTACCAGGGCGATCCGACACGGGACCGCGTGCAGGAGATCCAGAAGCCGCGGAGCACCCCATGAGCGCCGGCAGCCATTTGCGGCGCGTGCAGCACCTGGTGAACGTCTCCGGTGGGAAGGACTCCACCGCGACCTACCTGCTGGCCCTGGAATCCGGCCGGGACTACCGCGCGGTGTTCGCGGACACCGGCAACGAGCATGAACTCACGTACGAATACGTGCAGCGGCTTCCCGAGCGCACCGGCGGCCCGCCGATCGAATGGGTGAAGGCGGACTTCCGCGCGAGGATGGCCAAGCACAAGGCCTACATCCTCGAACACTGGCCGCGCATGGGCATCCCCGATGCGCTGGTGCGCGAGGCGGCGGAGCTGCACGAGCCGACCGGCAATCCGTACCTGGATCTGTGCATCACCAAGGGACGCTTTCCTTCGAGGATGGCGCAGTTCTGCACCTCCGAGCTCAAGGAGCTTCCGATCACGGAGCAGGTGGTGCTTCCCATGCTGCGCCGGGGTCCGGTCGTGCAGTGGCTCGGGATCCGCGCCGAGGAAAGCCGGCACCGCGCCCGGCAGCCGCGCATCAACCGGCATGAATCCGGCTGTTATCTGTGGCGGCCGATCTTCGACTGGAAACTGCAGGACGTGTGGAAGAAGCACGCCGACCACGGCATCGCGCCCAATCCGCTGTATGCCCTGGGCATGGGCCGCGTCGGCTGCATGCCCTGCATCCATGCCTGCAAGTCGGAACTGCGTTCGATCGCCGAGCGCTTTCCTGGGCACATCGACCGCATCGAGCGCTGGGAGCGCGTCGTTACCGCGGCCAATAAGCGCCATTCGGCGACGTTTTTTCCGGTGCGGAAGGACCCTACCGATGCGGATCGCCCGGGCCGATACTCCGGCATCCGGCGCTTGGTGGAATGGTGCCACACGGCGCGCGGTGGCCGGCAATACGCGCTGTTCTTCGACGACCAGGCTGGGAGCGGCTGTTCCTCCGACCTCGCACTGTGCGAACGGAGCGGCCGGTGACCAGGCCCGCCGAGCGCCGCGGCGCGATGTCGATCGTGCGATCAGTGGGGCGCGCAACCCTCTGGATTGGCCTTCTGATCGGTGTGGCGGTCGCGATCAATGCGCTGGGAATTCGGGCTATCGGCGGCGCCGCTGCCTGGGAGCAATGGCTCAAGGCGCATGCGAGCTTCTTCATGGCTTGGCGCATCTTCCTGTACACGGTGGCCATTCTGCTGTGGCGGCGCCTTCGTGTCCGGCTGCAGCAAGCTGGGGTGGGCGTGGAAGAGCTCGCTCGCGTTTGCCGAATGGAAGTCGCGGCAGTGCTGGCTGTTCTTTTTTTCGAATTGAGCAACTTTTGAAGAACTCGGCTGGTGACATCGGAGCCATCCGAGGGCTTCGGGCAGCGGCTGGTGGGGGAGACGTGGGGACTAGCGCTCCGATGAAATCCATTCATTAGCCATGCATTAGCCATTCATGATCGGCATGCCGCCTGCCCGAGAATTGTCGTCCTTGCGCCATGGCCATTTTCCCCCAGTAGACATGAGGATCGTGAGGCATCAGCCAGCCGATGATGCGAATTAGGTAGCGCCCTCGAAACTAGACGACTGGCTCATCATGGGCTCTCGACAATCTATTCAAGAATCCGTCGCTTGGCGATCATGTCGTGACGGGGAACGAACGGGAATTCACCGATCACAATGGCGACCAGCCGCAACCGCGCCAAAGGAGCGCCGACGACCCCATGACTCGATTCATTCCATTGCGCCCCAATGACGCTGAGGCCTCCCAATCGCCCCCCATCCCCGTCGCGCTCAAGCATCTCCAGCCGAAGCCTCTGGGGACTGGCGCTTCCGTGGCAACGGCGGGCAGCACGCTGCCTCCCTCCATCACCCTCGCCAGCGGCCCGGCGGCCGTGCTACCAGGCTTGAGTCTCTCCGTCGGGACCATCTCGGCCGCAGCCGACGGCACGATATGGGCCCTCGACCAAGACGGCGACAGCACCGGCACGTTGCAGGTCTACGACTACGCCAAAGCCGCCCTGAGCACCGTCTACGCCAGCCCTGATGCGAGCTTCGGTGCCATCTGCGCTGTGTCCGCTGACCTCGTCTACGTCGTAGCGACGGACAGCACCACGTGGATCGGTCAGGTCGATGGCAGTGGCGCGGTCACGAAACTGGGCTCGCCGCCCAACGGCGTGACGATCTCCGACATCACCGCGGCCACGGATGGCACGCTGTGGGCACTCGACGCGCAGGGCAATCCCTATCAATACGCCAACGGCAGCTGGACGATCCAGAACCAATCCGGCCAGAACACGCTCGTTTTCACGACCATCTCGGCTGGCAGCGCCGACCTGATCGTTGGCGCAGCGACGGCAGACGGCTTGGGTCCGATCTTCTGGCAATGGACGGCCGCCAGCGGCTGGAAACCATTGACCAATGGGGCGCAATTTGGCGGCAGTTGGATAGCGGCCTGCGCCGATGGATCGGTCTGGTCGCTAACGCAGACGGAACTGACGCTGTCGGCGCCGGGCGGCGTGGTGAAGACGATGGACGTCTCCGGCCTGGAACTCCCGCAATCATGGACTGCAGGCTCCCAGTTCCTGTGCTGCGCGGTAACGATCGCCTATCCACTCGCCATCGTCATTGCCCCCTTCACGTTGGGTCTGCTGGACGTACCCACCCAATCATGGCCGGCGATGAATGCCGGGCAGCAGACGGCGTACACCGCCGTCAATGCCACGCTCGGCATCACCGTCTCCGGCGGCATTCGCGCGCAGTACGCCAACACGATCGCGCCGCTGTCGAGCTACCAGATCGAGCTCTCACAGATGGCGCAGCCGGCCGGCGTCTCAGCGGACGATTGGACCGCGCTCAAGGCGCAGTTGATGACGGAACTGACCGCGGTCATCGCCGTCAATGCACTGTTCGTCGAGTTGGGAACACTGTCGTCGGATCTGGCGACCATTCAATCCGAACAGTTGCAGGCGGTATCTACCAGTGTGGGCCTGACCGTACAGGCGCAAGGCGAATCGGAAGTGAGCGTGGTGCTGACCACGCTGATGACGACCTTCCTGTCCCGTGTCGGCACGCTGTTCGCTCCGCCGTACGGACTGGCCGTCTCCCTGATCGGGTCGGGACTTGCTGCGGCGATGAACTACAACATCCAGCAGAACAGCCCGGACGCGCCGCCCGGCACCTTGCAGGTGGCATACGCGAAGTTGGCCGACGCCATGGCGAACAACTTCATCCAGTCGATTACGGAGCGCGCGACCCAGCAGACCGCCATCGTGACCGATTGGGGCAAGCTCAGCCTGGCCGGACAGGCCATCAGCCAGGGCCTCTGGGTCTGGCCGGATACGCTGACGCCATCGCTGCTGGCGGGACTGGCGCCGGTTTGGCAGCTCACCTTCTACCAGTCGTTGATGCCAGCGGGGTGGCAGATCCTGCAGGGGGAAGAGGTGTTCGGGCCACATGTCTTTCCGGCCCCCACGCCACCGTCTTCGCCCAACCACGCGATGATGACTAAGCACGTGAGCGATTCCAGCGATGACTTCGTCTACTGGTACTACATCTGCTGCGCGCTGGGATCGCCGGCGAACATCACGACGAACGTGGGCGCCTATCCGAGCACGGTGCTGACGCAGGACCTCTTCACGAGCCTGAGCGTGACTCCCTCGGACTTCTTCGGCGGCCAGAATGGGTGGAGCCTGCCGGTCGTGCAGTCGCCGGGCTGGGCGGATCCGGACGGTTCGTTGCAGTGGGATGCCTACAATCCGAATGACTGACTCGCTGCGATAAGCCCACGGGCGCGCTGGGTGCCGGCACGTCTGATCAGCCGTCTATCCGGCAGCATCTTGGCACGCAGTGGGAGCAGAGCGCTCTCAAGAGCCGGCGTGTGAGCTGTGTTACAGGAGGACGACCTTCATTCGTCGTCCTCCCGATCCAGCTCCGCCATGACATCGTCTGCATCGCGGAAGTGCCCGTGCTCGATCTCTCGTTCCCCCGGCGCGAGGAGCTTGGGTCGGTCTGCAAAACCTCTGGTCGCCCCGACTGGCATCCGCATCGACGCCGTCTGGGTTGCGACGACGCCACTGATCATGCGAGCAGTCACCGAAACCATCCTGGCCCGCGTCGTTCAGGTCTTCGGCGGCGCAAAGCCGCACCATGCGTACCTCTTCGCCAACCGGCATGCCACGCGCATGAAGGTGCTCTTACATGACGGCGTCGGCATATGGCTTGCAGTACTACGCCTGCACTGCGGGCGTTTCGTGTAGCCTCACGAGAAGGCTGGAACAGATGCCACTGACGCCGCCCCAGCTGCAGGCCTTGGTGCTGGAGCCGTGGCAGCGCGTGGAAGACGACGACGCGACCCGGTTGTTGTGACGCAATCGGGGTTCGCGCCGGAGCGCGGCCCGCAAACGTCTCACACTGCCGTCATGGCAGTCGCGGCGCGTCGAATGCTCGACCACGAGACATCTCAAAGCGCGCTCTACTCTTTCGCCAAGCAGAGTTCGGCGTGGCCCGTAGGCGCCCCAACAGCATGCGTACTGCTTAAACAACAGGGAACGCTTCGCATCCCTTTTCAGGCTAGATCTAGTGGTCAGCATGCGTTTGACTGATAGCCCAATGCACTCACCGCGTCGGAAGTTTTCAAGTGCTGCCCCGCCTGACAAAGGCAGTGAAAGTGAAGAGTGGAGCGCAAGATAGAACCCAAAGCCCTGGACACTCGGTGATCGCAGCTACTTTTGACTCAAACACATGTTCGCGTGTGAATGAAGGAGGCGAAGGAATGCAGGCAGAGACAAGCAAGACACTCATCAACCGTAAAAAGCTCCTGGCGATGATTCCACTGTCTGAGCGCACGATCTTTAACATGGAGCAGCGTGGAGAGTTCCCACGCCGCATTGCACTCACCAGCCGAAATGTCGCCTGGGATTTGGCCGAAATTGAGAAATGGATTGAAACGCGCAGGTCGTCCGGTACGCAGGCCATGCGACCGGGATTCAACTCGTCGACCGTCACCTGCGGCTCCGCCCCTTCAACCGATAAAAGCGCTGCGCTGCTCCGGCGGCAATAGAACGAACATCACGCATTGATGCACGGATAGCGTCCTAAAGTGCCCTTCGTTCACGCACTTGGCCGCTTCATTGTCCATTCGTCGATCATGTTCGCCCAGTCCTGCAGCATGGCGGTGCGTTGCTCACTGTACTCAGCCTTGTTATAGACGGCCCTGACGCCTTTCTGCTCATGCGCCAGGCACTTCTCAATCCAGTCGGTGTTGTAGCCAGCCTCATGCAATAGCGTGCTGGCTGTGCGCCGTAGGTCATGTGGCCCAAACTTGGGAAGCGACTTTCCTTCCTTTTGCGCCAGCCGATATGTGAGCGTCAATACTTGGTTGAGCGTGGCGCTGCTCATGGGTAGGTCTGAGTCATAACGCGACGGCAACACGTAGTCCGAGCCGCCGGCAAAGGTTTTGAGGGCAATGAAAATGTCCAGGGCCTGGCGGGACAGAAACACCAAGTGCGGATTGCGTCGCTTCATTCGCTCCTTCGGGATCGTCCAAAGCGCGTCGCTGAAATTGATCTCGCCCCAGGTCGCGTTGGTCAGCTCGCTTTTGCGCACCATCGTTAGCAGCAGCAATTTGGCTGCTGCCCGGATGGATGGCGTCGTACCGATGCGCTCCATGTACTGATACATCAGGCCGATCTCATCGGGCGTCAGCGCACGATCGCGCGGCTCGAACTTGGCGATTGTCGTTGGGCGCACCAGTTCTGCTGGGTTGGCGACCTTCTGGCCGCGTTCGATGGCCCAGCGATAGACCTGCGACATCACCTCTCGTGCATGTACTGCGGTGGCCGGCGCGCCGCGCTCCACGATGGCATCGGTGAGCGCGCGCAAGTCCTCATGGGTGATCTCCACCAGCTTCTGATTGCCGAATTTCGGCTTTAACTCGCGCTCGTAGACCGAGCGGCGCATGTCACGTGTGGAGTCAGCCATCTGGTAGCCGCGCAGCCATTTCTCCGACCATGCTCCAAACGTCTCCGCATCCTTAACGCGAGCCTTGTCTCGCGCCTTCTCTTTGGCAGGCGACTTCCCGGCCGCGATCATCTTCTTGGCTTCGCCGAGCCGCTCTCGGGCTTCCGCAAGGGTGATTCCGCCAACACCGTAGCGGCCGAAAGTGATGGTCTCCTGCCGGCTATGGATCGAATAGTTATAGCGAAACGAGATCGCACCTGCAGGCGTGACGGCCACATAGAGGCCATCGCGGTCGTTCTCCTTGTAGAGCCTATCCCTCGGCTTGAGGTTCCGCAGCTTGGTATCAGTAAGCATGTTCTTGGCCCTCGTTCGGCTTAAATACCATGATCCATATTCAGCCGTTTTCTGCAAAAAAAACTAATAAAATCAATGACTTATGAAAATTTAGTACCATGATATCAATAAAGATTGCTGCATGGTATTGGCAGCGCCTCATGGTATCTAAGCGCTCGATGCCATTCATCATGCCATGAAAAAACGGTGCTTGCAGATTCCAAAGATTGCCAGCGAGTGCCAGACGAAATCAAAAAAAAGCCCGCATTTACGCGGGCTTAGCTGTGTTCTAGTGCTACTTGATGCCAGCCAGTGCCAGACGTCAAATCATTCCCACTCGATCGTCGCAGGCGGCTTGCCGGAAATATCGTAGACCACCCGCGAAACGCCGCGCAGCTCGTTGATGATGCGGTTGCTCACCGTGCCGAGGAAGTCGTACGGCAGGTGCGCCCAGTGCGCGGTCATGAAGTCGATGGTCTCCACCGCGCGCAAGGCGATCACCCATTCGTAGGCGCGTGCATCGCCGACCACACCGACCGATTTCACCGGCAGGAACACCGCGAAGGCCTGGCTGGTCTTGTCGTAGAGATCGGCCTTGCGCAGTTCGTCGATGAAGATCGCATCGGCCTTGGCCAGCAGCTCGGCGTACTCGCGCTTCACCTCGCCGAGGATGCGCACGCCCAGGCCCGGGCCCGGGAACGGGTGGCGATACACCATCGTGCGCGGCAGGCCAAGCTCGACGCCCAGGCGCCGCACTTCGTCCTTGAACAATTCGCGCAACGGTTCGACCAAGCCCAGCTTCATGTGCTCCGGCAGGCCACCGACGTTGTGATGGCTCTTGATCACGTGCGCCTTGCCGGTCTTGCTGCCGGCCGACTCGATCACATCCGGGTAGATCGTGCCCTGTGCCAGCCACTTGGCATTGGCCAGCTTGCTGGACTCTTCGTCGAAGATGTCCACGAACAGGTTGCCGATGATCTTGCGCTTGGCTTCCGGGTCGCTCACGCCTTCCAGCTTGGCGAAATAACGGTCGGCGGCGTTGACGCGGATCACCTTGACGCCCATGTGCTCGGCGAACATCGCCATCACCTGGTCGCCTTCCTGCCAGCGCAGCAGGCCGGTGTCGACGAACACGCAGGTCAGCTTGTCGCCGATCGCCTTGTGCAACAGCGCGGCCACCACCGACGAATCCACGCCGCCGGACAGGCCCAAGATCACTTCGTCATCGCCCACCTGTTCGCGCACGCGCGCGATCTGGTCCTCGATGATGTTGGCCGCGGTCCACAGCGTCTGGCAGCCGCAGACATCCACCACGAAGCGACGCAGCAAGGTCTGTCCCTGCAAGGTATGCGTCACCTCCGGATGGAACTGCACGCCGTACCAACGCTTGGCTTCGTTGGACATCGCCGCGACCGGAATGCGGTCGGTCGTGGCGGTAATGGTGAAGCCCGGCGGCACCTGCGACACGTGGTCGCCGTGGCTCATCCACACGTTCAAACGCGACGCGCCGGCGTGGTCGGTCAGACCGGAGAACAACGCGTCGGCGGCCACCACATCCACTTCGGCATGGCCAAATTCGCGCTGATCCGCCGCTTCGGTCGCCCCACCCAACTGCGCAGCGAGCGTCTGCATGCCGTAGCAGATACCGAACACCGGCAGGCCGCTATCGAACACTTCCTGCGGCGCCACCGGTGCGCCCGGCAACGTGGTCGACTCCGGGCCGCCGGACAGGATGATGCCCTTGGCACCGAAACCGGCGATCTCCGACGGATCATGATCCCACGCCCAGATCTCGCAATAGACCCCGATCTCGCGGATACGCCGCGCAATCAGCTGGGTGTACTGCGCGCCGAAATCGAGGATGAGGATCTTGTCGGTATGGATGTTGGTCATTGAGAGCCGGGAATCGAGAATCGGGATTGGGGAATCGCAACAGCAAACGCAGCACCAGCCGCTATCGGACGAGGAAGCGGCGGGCTCTTAACGATTCCCGATTCGCGATTCCCCATTCCCGATCATCCAGCGCGATAGTTCGGCGGCTCTTTGGTGATCTGTACGTCGTGGACGTGGCTTTCGCGCTGACCGGCGCCGGTGATCTTGACGAACTTGGGCTTGCTGCGCATCTCTTCGATGGTGGCGCAGCCCACGTAGCCCATGGTCGCGCGCAGGCCACCGATGAGCTGATGGATGATGCCGCCGACCGGCCCGCGATACGGCACGCGGCCCTCGATGCCTTCGGGAACCAGCTTGTCGGCATCGGAGGCATCCTGGAAGTAGCGGTCCTTGGACCCCTTTTCCATCGCACCCAGGCTACCCATGCCGCGGTAGCTCTTGTAGCTGCGGCCCTGGAACAGTTCGACCTCGCCGGGCGCTTCTTCGGTACCGGCCAACAGGCCGCCGACCATGACCGTCGAGGCACCGGCCACCAGCGCCTTGCCGATGTCGCCGGAATAGCGGATGCCGCCATCGGCAATCAAGGGGATGCGGTCCTGCAGTGCTTCGGCCACCATGTCCACCGCGGTGATCTGCGGCACGCCCACGCCAGCAACCACGCGCGTGGTGCAGATCGAGCCCGGGCCTACGCCAACCTTGACCGCATCGGCGCCGGCATCCATCAATGCCAATGCCGCATCGCCGGTCACGATGTTGCCGCCGATCACCTGCAGCTGCGGATAGGTCTTCTTGACCCACGCAACGCGATCGATCACGCCCTGCGAATGGCCATGCGCGGTATCGACAATCACCACGTCCACGCCGGCTGCGGCAAGCAGCTCGATGCGCTGTTCGGTATCGCCGCCCACGCCCACTGCCGCGCCCACCAGCAGCCGCTTGGCGCTGTCCTTGGCGGCGTTGGGGTTGTCGGTCTTCTTCTGGATGTCCTTGACCGTGATCAGGCCACGCAGCTCGAAACTGTCGTTGACTACCAAGACCTTTTCGATCCGGTTGCGATGCAGCAGCTCGAGCACTTCCTCGTCGCTGGCGCCCTCGCGCACGGTGATCAGCCGGTCCTTCTTGGTCATGATGTGGCGGACCGGATCGTCGAGCTTCTTTTCGAAACGCATGTCGCGGCTGGTGACGATACCGACCAGTTCGCTGCCATCCACCACCGGCACGCCGGAGATGTTGCGCGCGCGCGTCAGTGCCAGCACTTCGCCGATGGTCGTGTCCGGGCTGACGGTGAATGGCTCGGTGATCACGCCGGATTCGAATTTCTTGACCCGTGCCACTTCGCCGGCTTGCTGCTGCGGGGTCAGGTTCTTGTGGATGATGCCGATGCCGCCCAACTGGGCCATGGCCACCGCAAGACGGTGCTCGGTCACTGTGTCCATTGCCGCCGACAGGATCGGCAGTTTCAGGCGCAGGTCGCGCGTCAGCCGGGTTTCCAGGCTGACGTCCTTGGGCAGGACGATCGAATGAGCGGGGACGAGCGAAACGTCGTCGTAGGTGAGAGCTTCAGCCTGGATGCGTAGCATCGGCGGACCCGAGTGTGGGGAAGCGCGATATTTTAACGCATTGGCGCCGGGAGTGGGGAGTTGAGATTCGGGAGTGGCCAAGGCGCCGCCCTGCACCGCCCGCCGTTCGTCAGGATGCCGGCGGCCGGCTGATCCCCGGACGCAATCCGGATCGGCCGACACCTGCGCTTGGCCGCTGCCTTTAACGAATCCCCAATCCCGAATCTCCAATCCCGGCCGCATCAGCGGCCTCGATGGTGTTCTGCATCAACGTGGCTACCGTCATCGGCCCTACCCCGCCCGGCACCGGGGTGATCCAGGCCGCGCGCTGCGCGGCGGCGTCGAAGCCGACGTCGCCCACCAGGCGGCCATCATCGAGCCGGTTGATGCCGACATCGATCACCACCGCGCCCGGCTTGACCCATTCGCCCGGAATCAGCCCCGGGCGGCCGACTGCCACCACCAGGATGTCGGCATTGCGCACGCTCGCTTCCAGCACATCGGGCGGGGTGAATTTGTGGCAACTGGTGACCGTGCAGCCGGCGATCAGCAGCTCCAGCCCCATCGGCCGGCCAACGTGGTTGCTTACCCCGACGATGGTGGCATTGCGGCCGCGCACCGGTTGGTCGGTGTGCCCGAGCAAGGTCACGATGCCGCGCGGCGTGCACGGGCGCAGCCCGAATTCGCGCAAGGCCAGATGCCCGACATTCTGCGGATGGAATCCGTCCACGTCCTTGCGCGGGTCGATGCGCTGAATCAGCCGGTTGGCATCGGGAATACCCGGCAGCGGCAGCTGGATCAGGATGCCGTGGATCTTGGGGTCGGCATTGAGCTCATCGATCAGCGACGCCAGCTGGGCTTCGCTGGTGCCCTGCGGCAGGTCGTAATCGAAGGCTTCGATGCCGACCTTCTCGGCCGCGCGCCGCTTGTTGCGTACATACACCGACGATGCCGGATCGCCACCGACCAGCACCACCGCCAGCCCGGGGCGCGTCTTGCCGGCGGCCAGCCGCGCATCCACGCGCAGCTTCAATCCGTCGAGCAATTCCTCGGCAATGCGGCGACCATCGAGAAGGCGGGCCGAAGCGGAGGCAGCTGGCGCAGAAGCGGTCATGGGGCGTCAGGTGTAGAGTCGAAGGCCGTCTATTGTCCCCGATTCCGCCATGACCGACACCACCTCACGCACCGATCCGAGCACCACTTCGATCGAAGCGGCAGCATTTCGCCGTCTCTTGCAGCATCTCAACCAGGACCGCACCGACGTGCAGAACATCGACTTGATGATTCTCGCCGGCTTCTGCCGCAACTGCCTGGGCGATTGGTACCGCGAAGCGGCCGAAGCGCAAGGCCAGACCATGACCAAGGAACAGGCGCGCGAAGCCGTGTACAGCATGCCATTTGCCCAATGGAAACAGCAGCATCAGAAAGACGCCACGCCCGAGCAACTGGAAGCCTTCGCCGCCGCCCAGCGCAAGCATGGCTAGTAGGCATCAGTGGGCGCGGCCGCCAGGACGTCCCGAGCGATCTTCGGCTGGATGTAGGCGCGCCGAGGAGCTGGAGGGCACGAGCGATCCGTACCGCATCGAGCATGTGTGGCGCGCCCGACGCCCACGCAGTCATGTGTGCCCGCTGCTAGCGGCCAACACGAGATGGCGAGCAGTCGTCCGGTCGCGGCCATCGTACTGTGCCAATGGCGCACGCATCGCGCACTGGCCATGCCGCTGAGCGTCTGCACAGCGCGTGTGTCGGCCGCCCTCAGAGCGTGTCGTGCACGTTGAGATGAGATGCCTTGTCCGCCAGCGGTGCGGAGCGGGTGCTGGGTGGCTCCAGCTTGGCTGTGGTGCCAAGGCACGCCGCGCGGCGCGCGTTGCGTGCCGCTGGCGGCCAACCCTCCGGCAAGCGCCCTGTGCCCTGTGGCGCGCCTGGCACTCAACTCAACGTGCATGACCCGCTCTAGTCGCGTGTCTGTGTCTCTACTTGCTCAGCCTGCGGCACCGCATCGGGATTCAACGTGCGACTGCCGCGACGCGGCCGCGTGAATGGCGTGGGCCGGGGTGCGGGCGGCAGGGTGTTGCCATACATCAGCCCGGCTCCGGCGCGTGCATCGCCGGCAGCAATCTCCAGTTCGAAACGCTCGGCATCGCGGCGGCGGATCTGACGCGAAATCATGCCGGCTTCGTCCTCGTCCACCCCCAGCTCCATCAGCGCCACCTTGCCGAAGATTACCGCCGACTCTAAGGTCTCGCGGATCTGGTAATCCACTCCCGCCGCGACCAACTGCAGCGAATGCTGGTGGTCGTACGAACGCACCAGCAGCTTGGCATGCGGAAACTCGCGCGTTGCCAGCTCGACGATGCGATTGGCCGCCTCCTGGTTGTCGACGCACACCGCAATCGCACGTGCGCTGTGCGCGCCGGAGGCATGCAACACATCGAGCCGGGTGCCGTCGCCGTAGTAGATCTTGAAACCAAATTCTTCCGCACTCTGGATCATCTCGATGTCGTTATCGATGATGGTCACATCCACATCGCGCGCCAGCAGTGACTGACTGGCCACCTGCCCAAAGCGCCCGAAGCCGATGATCAACACACTGCCGGTCTGGCCACTGGCTGCTTCCACGCCATCCAGCGAGACCGCTGCGGCCGGCGTCAGCCGCCGTTGCAGCAGCACGAACAACGGCGTCAGTGCCATCGACAACACCACGATGGCGGTCAGGCTGGCATTGACCTGGGCATCGATGACCCCGGAGGCCGACGCGGCGGCAAACAGCACGAATGCGAATTCGCCGCCTTGTGCCATCAGCACGCCACGGTCCAGCGCCTGGCGATGGTCGCTGCGCATCAGCCGCGCCACCGCGTAGATGCACACGCCCTTGCCCACCATCAGGGCCAGCACGCCCAGCACGATCAGGCGCCAGTCGGCCGCCACCACGCGCAAGTCCAGGCTCATGCCGACGCCGAGAAAAAACAGCCCCAGCAGGATGCCGCGAAAAGGCTCGATATCTGCTTCGATCTGATGCCGGAACGTGGATTCGGACAACAGTACGCCAGCCAGGAACGCCCCCATCGCCATCGACAGCCCGCCCACTTGCATCAACAGCGCCGCGCCCAGCACCACCAGCAATGCTGCTGCCGTCATCACCTCGCGCGCCTTGGACGCGGCCAGGATGCGGAACAAGGGATTGAGCAGCCAACGCCCGGCCACCAGCAATCCGACGATGCAGGCCAGGCCGATGCCGATACCCTGCCAACGCTGCGATGCGGCCTGCGGGTCGCCGCTGGCGCCCATCCAGGCCACGATCGCCAGCAATGGCACGATCAACAGATCTTCGAACAGCAGGATCGCCACGATCTTTTGCCCCGGCGGCAAGGCAACGTCGCCACGCTCTGCCAAGAGCTGCATCACTACCGCAGTGGACGTCAACACAAAGCCCGACGCCGCCACGAACGCCACCGATGGCGCGAAGCCGAGCAACAGGCCGATGCCGGTCAACACCAGCGCACAGACCGCGATCTGCAGCGTGCCGAGTCCGAAGATGTCCTTGCGCAAACTCCACAGGTGCGAGGGACGCATTTCCAGCCCGATCACGAACAGAAACATCACCACGCCCAACTCGGCCACATGCAGGATGGCTTGCGGCTCGTTGAACAGGCCCAGCCCGAACGGACCAATTGCCAGTCCCGCCGCCAGATAACCCAACACCGAGCCCAGGCCCAGACGCCGGAACAACGGGATCGCAACCACGGCAGCGCCGAGCAGCACCACCACGTTGATCAGTTCACTGGATTGGCTAGGTTGACTCATGGGCCGAGTCTAGCGGCACTTGCGCGGCCCCGGCCTGCATCAGGGTGCGCATCTCTGCCCCTGCTTGGCGTTGCCAAGCCGGGCTCTGCAGGCTCGGCAATGCGTACGGCCAGCCCCGAAAACGACGAACGACGCCAGCTGGCGTCGTTCGTGGAAACAGCAATCAGGCAACAATCAACCGTGCGCGTCGGCCTTGGCCAGTGCTTCGCGGATGATTTCCTTGGCCGGGCCGCCATGCTTCTCGTGCTCGAGCGCGAAGTGCACGGTGGCCTCGATCAGGCCGATATGTGCGCCGCAATCGAAACGTCGGCCTTCGAAACGGAAGGCATCGACCTGCTCCTGCTTCAGCAGCTCGGCAATTGCGTCGGTCAGCTGGATTTCGCCGCCCGCGCCTGCGCCGGTGGACTCCAGCAATTCGAAGATCTTCGGGCTGAGCACGTACCGGCCAACCACCGCCAGATTGCTCGGCGCCACTTCCGGCTTGGGCTTTTCGACGATGGCGTTGATGCGACCCTTGCGGCCGTCGAAGGCATCGGTGGAGACGATGCCATAGCTGGCCGTCTTGTCGTGCGGCACATCTTCCACGGCGATGACGCTGCCGCCGGATGCTTCGGCAACATCGGCCATCTGGGTCAACGCGGCGTCGCCACGGTTCCACATCAGGTCGTCGGGCAGCAGCACGGCGAACGGCTCATCACCAACCACCGCCTTGGCACACAACACGGCGTGCCCCAGGCCCAGCGCTTCGGCCTGCGTCACGAAAATGGCGCGCACGCCTTCCGGCAATGCATGACGGACCAGCTCCAGCTGCTCCAGCTTGCCGGCGCGCTCGAGCTTCTGCTCCAGCTCGTAGGCCTTGTCGAAGTAGTCGGCAATGGAGTGCTTGTAGCGGTTGGTGACGAAGATCAGCGTATCGCAGCCAGCCTGGATGGCCTCGTCGACAGCGTATTGGATCAATGGTTTGTCGATGATTGGCAGCATTTCCTTCGGCACCGTCTTGGTAGCCGGAAGAAAGCGGGTCCCAAGACCTGCGACGGGGAATACGGCCTTGCGAATACGCTGACTCATTACAGTCTTCTGACCTCACGTGCGGGGAATGGAACGACCGTATCAGATCGCGCGTCGACTTTCCGTCGAGCAGCCGCGAAATCCGGCATCAGGCTACCCAAGACAGTCTCCATCGCTTTGATGTCATAGCGGTTAACGGCCTCGCGCAAGCGCGTCACCAGCTGCAGCACCTGCTCATGCGAGAACTCGCGCACACCGGCTTCCAGGATCTTCGGGTGCGCGGTGGGACGATAGTCTTCGTCGGAATAGAACAGCGTCTCATGCAGCTTCTCGCCCGGCCGCAGGCCGGTGTAGAGAATCGCCACGTCCTTGCCGGGCTGCTTGCCGGCCAGACGGATCATCTGCTCGGCAAGCAATCGAATCGGCACCGGCTCGCCCATGTCCAGCGTATAGATCGCACCATGCGACGCGGATGCGGCCGCCTGGATGACCAACTGGCAGGCTTCGGGGATGGTCATGAAGTAACGCGTGACATCCGGATGCGTCACGGTCACCGGGCCGCCCTGGCGGATCTGCTCGCGGAATAACGGCACTACGCTGCCGGCCGAATCGAGCACGTTGCCGAAGCGCACGGTGATGAAACGCGTCGGCGCATCGCGCGCGTCAAGGCTCTGGCAGATCATTTCCGCATAGCGCTTGCTTGCGCCCAGCACGTTGACCGGCTCCACCGCCTTGTCGGTGGAAATGAAGACGAAGGTCTCGATACGGGCACGCTGACATGCGCGCGCCACGTTCTCGGTCGCCAGCACATTGTTGCGCACCGCCTCGCGCAACTGCTCTTCCAGCAACGGCACCTGCTTATACGCGGCCGCATGGAACACCGCGTCCGGCGTGGCGGTGTTCAACGCATGCGCCACGACCGCCGGATCGCCGCAGTCGCCGAGCACGCGCACGACCTCGATATCCGGGAACAGCCGGCGCAGATCCGAGTCGATGGTCAGTAGCGCCAGTTCGTCGATTTCCAGCAGCACGATCCGGCGCGCGCCGTGGCGCGCACACTGACGGCAGACTTCCGAACCGATCGATCCACCGGCGCCGGTCACCATCACGGTCTTGTTGGTCAGCCAATCGCGGATCAGGCGCCAGTCGGGCGTCACCGGCTTGCGGTTGAGCAGGTCCTCGATCGCGACCTCCTTCAACTCGCCCGGCAACGAGCGCCCCTCCAGCACGTTGATCAGCTTGGGCACCATGCGGAACGGCAGGCCGGTGCTTTCGCAGATCGCCACCACGCGCTGCATGCCGGAAGCGTCCAACGACGGGATCGCGATCACCAGTAATTTGGCAGCGGTCTCTTTAGCAATCGCGGCGGCCTGATCCAGATTGCCCAGCACATTGAGACCCTGGATCTTGGCGCCATGCAGGTTGCTGGCATCGTCCAGATAGCCGATCGGCACGAACGCGCCGGTACGGCGCAGATCGCGCACCAAACCTTCAGCAGCGCGCCCTGCGCCCAGGATCAGCACGCGCTGCCCCGCGTCACCGGAATGCGCGATCTGGTAGTCCTTCCAGGCGCGATACAACAGACGCGGCGTCCCCAGCATGGCCGACAACGCAAACGGATAGACCACCAACACCGACAGCGGCACGCCATCCAGACGGTCGTACGCCAACGCCAGCACGATCGTGACCAGCCCAAGAAAACTCGATTTGAAGATGTTCCACAGGTCCGGCACCGAGGCGAAGCGCCACAACCCGCGGTACAACCCCATCTTCCAGAACACCAGGCCCTGCGCCACCAACACCACCGCGGTGCGCCAGTCCCACAGCGGCAGATCCGGCGCGTCGCGCAGCATCGAGTAGCGGCCGGCATGCAGCAACTGCCAGCACACCCACACCATCAGCAGGTCATGCACCACGACCGCTATCTGCGGCAGGGCCTTGGTCAAACGGTCACGCCAGGAAATCATAAAAGTCCATTACTCAGGAATTGCGCAGTCCATCGCGCAGAAAAAGCCAGATTGCAGTGGCGCCCATGCCCCACACCAGCGCGCCGGACACCTGCAGCCAGAACGGATCATGACGGATTAACAGGTACAAGCAGACGGCAATGAGGCTGAAAGCGAAATAAACGCACGTTACCGGGACGTGCGTCTCAAGACGACGCGCCAGACGTTGGTACAGATGCTGGGCATGTGGCTCCCACCAGCGTTGCCCGGACAGCATGCGAGCAAGCAGCGTGAAGCCGGCGTCTACAAGAAAGGCCGTCAACGGGAACCAGCTGATCCACCAGCTCACCTGACCACTTGCCACGTTCAGCGCCAGCAGCGCCGCCAGCACGTAGCCGAGCGCGCCACTGCCGCCATCGCCCATGAAGATGCGCGCACGTGGGAAATTGAACGGCACAAACCCGAGGCACGCGGCTGCAATCGCCAGACCTGCCCACGACCAACCGGCAGGCGCTACCAGCGAGAATCCCAGCGCGGCCAACGCCGCCTGGGTGCTGGCGAGCCCATTGATGCCATCCATGAAATTCCAGACATTGATCAACACCACGGATGCAGCTGCAGTCAGCAATCCATCCCACACGCTGCCCGTCGCGTGCCAAACCAAGGCGCCCAATGCCGCCGATGCGGCCAGGTGAATCGAAAACCGCAGCCTTGCCGAAAGCGGACGGTGGTCGTCCCACCAGCCCACGCCGGCCACTGCGACCAAGCCCGCTGCGAACCAGCAGACCGTCAACCGGGATGTCGGCCATAGCGCGCACGCCGCAACGCAGCCCAGCAAGATTGCCGCCACAATCGCCATGCCGCCACCGCGCGGGGTCGCCACCAGGTGGCTACGCCGTTCACCGGGATGATCGAGCAGACGCCGGTGCAAGGCATAGCGCCGCAGCCCCCAGGTGCCCAGTGCCGCGACCAGCAGGTGCAGCGCGCACCACAGCCACGCCATCAGACCACCGCGTAGTTCAACAGCGGTTTGACCGTACCCCATTCCTTGCAGCTCGGGCATTGCCAGTGATGCGTCTTGGCACCGAAGCCGCAGCGCGTGCATCGGTAGCTCGGATTGCGCACCAGCAACTGGTCGGTGATGTGCTTGAGGTCCTGCAGGGTGCCGACCGGGTCGCTCCCCTCGGCCAGGGTGAGATCGATCAATGCCGACTCACCACGCACCGACGGCCGATCCTTGAGCTGGCGGCCAAGATAGGCAAGCGCAGGCGCGACGCCATCCTGGGCTTCCATCAACTGGGTCAGCGCCAGCACCGGAGCGATGCCGCGATAGTGCTCGGTCATCTCCGACAGGAAGTTGCGCGCGCCGGCGATATCGCCGACCCGTCGATACGCGGCCATCAATGCAGGAATGATCTCGGGCAGGTATTCCGGATCATGCCGGGCAGCCCGTTCGAACGCGCGCACCGCCGCTTCGTCGTGACCGCGCTCGGCTTCGATGCGTCCTTCCAGAATGCCGGCACGCACGGAAGTGCCATCGGCCTGGTAGGCACGTGCGATCGCTTGGAGTGCATCGTCGGTTTTGCCCAGGCCGCGATAGCGATCAGCCAGTTCGCATTCGAATTGCGAGATCAGCTTGCCCATCGGCTCGCCGGTCACCTCTTCATAGCGGGTGGCGTTGTCGATCGCCTTTTCCCAATCGCGCTCGGCCTGATAGATACCGATCAGGTGACGCAGCGCCTGCGGCGCGCGCTGGTCAAGTTGCGCCAACTCCGTAAAGACCGTTTCGGCACGATCCAGCAGACCCGACTTCATGTAGTCCTCGCCGAGCGCCAGCAAGGCCTGGACGCGCTGCTGATCGGTCAGGTCGCCACGCTGCACCAGGCCCTGGTGCAGGCGGATCGCACGGTCCACTTCACCACGGCGGCGGAACAGATGCCCCAACGCGACCTGGGTCTCGAAGGTTTCCTTGTCCAGTTCGGCGATGTGCAAAAACAGCTCGATCGCCTTGTCCGGCTGTTCGTTGAGCAGATAGTTCAACCCGCGGAAATAGGTACTGGAAAGACGACTGACCTGCGTGTCGCCATGGCGTTGACCGCCACGACGGCCGACGATCCAGCCGCCTAGCGCAGCCAGCGGCACGAACAGGAAGAACCAGATCCACTCGGTCAGAAATTCCATACGTCGTTACAGTCCATCGATGGGGCGCGGCTCGACGGTCGCAGGCGTGACAGCCCTGGCGTCGGCGCGACTGACCGCAACAGCCTTGTTGGCCTGGCGCAGTTTGGAATAGAGGGGAATGACCACACTGACCAGCACCATGCCGGCACCGACCAGCAGCGCGACGATGATCGCGACGCCTGAACTGGTATGCACGCTGGAGAACAGAAAATCGAGCGTGACGTCCTGGGAATTGACCGCACCGATGATCAGACCGACCAGCAGGAAGGCCAACATCACCAGCAAGCGAAGCACCTTCATGGCGAGACTCCGTCGGGAGGCGGACTAGCTTAACCGAGACCACATAAACGCAGCGCCAGAATGGCTTCAGTCTGCCGTATCGGCCACATCCACAGGCACCACGGAGCTGACACGCTCACGCAATTCCTTGCCCGGCTTGAAGTGGGGTACATGCTTGCCCGGCAGCGCGACCGACTCGCCGGTCTTAGGGTTACGTCCCAACCGTGGCGGACGGTAATGCAGCGAAAAACTGCCGAACCCGCGAATTTCGATCCGATCGCCATCGGAGAGCGCCTGGCCCATCATTTCCAGCAGCGACTTGACTGCCAGATCCACGTCGTCCGACTTCAGATGCGCTTGGCGTCGCGCCAGGATTTCAATCAATTCGGACTTGGTCATGGGAGACTTGCTTTTTTCGACTGACACATCGGAATCGGCCCGGGCAAGCCCGGGCCGATCCGTTACGCTCTTGCGAGCGCTACGCGCTTACTCGGACTTGTTGTTGTTCAACTGCGCACGCAGCAGCGCGCCCAGCTGAGTCATGCCGCCCGACGCGGAGGCGGACTGGTAGTCCTCCAACGTTTCGCGCATTTCGGCATCGTCCTTGGCCTTGATCGACAGCTGCAGGGTGCGGCCCTTGCGGTCCATGCCCACGAACTTGGCTTCGATCTTGTCGCCGACCTTCAGGTGCTGGGTGGCGTCGTCGACGCGCTCGTTGGCGATGTCGCGTGCAGCGACGTAGCCTTCGATGCCGTCGGCCAAGTCGATCGTGGCGCCCTTGGCATCCACTTCACGCACCACGCCTTCGACCTTCGAACCCTTCGGGTTGGACGCCATGTACTGACCGAACGGGTCCTGCTCCAGCTGCTTGACGCCCAGGCTGATGCGCTCGCGCTCCGGGTCCACTGCCAGCACGACGGCTTCCAGCGTGTCGCCCTTCTTGTAGTTGCGCACGACATCTTCGCCGGTGGTGTTCCAGCTGATGTCGGACAGGTGGACCAGACCGTCGATGCCGCCGTCCAGACCGATGAAGATGCCGAAGTCGGTGATCGACTTGATCTGACCGGACACCTTGTCGTTCTTCTTGTGGGTCGCAGCGAAGGTTTCCCACGGATTGGCGGCAACCTGCTTCATGCCCAGCGAGATGCGGCGACGCTCCTCGTCCACGTCCAGGACCATTACTTCGACTTCGTCACCGACCTGCACAACCTTGGACGGGTTGACGTTCTTGTTGGTCCAATCCATTTCGGAGACGTGCACCAGACCTTCGACGCCCGGCTCGATCTCGACGAATGCGCCGTAATCGGTGACGTTGGAGACCTTGCCGAACACGCGGCTGTTGGCCGGGTAACGACGGGCAATGTTGTCCCACGGATCTTCGCCCAGCTGCTTCAGGCCGAGGCTGACGCGGTTACGCTCGCGATCGAACTTCAGCACGCGCACGTCCAGCTCGTCGCCGACGTTGACGACTTCGGACGGATGGCGAACGCGCTTCCAGGCCATGTCGGTGATGTGCAGCAGGCCGTCGATACCGCCCAGGTCCACGAACGCGCCGTAGTCGGTCAGGTTCTTGACGACACCCTTCAGGATCGCGCCTTCCTGCAGCTTGTCCATCAGCTGCTCGCGCTCTTCCGAGTGCTCGCTCTCGACCACTGCACGACGCGAAACAACGACGTTGTTGCGCTTGCGGTCCAGCTTGATCAGCTTGAACTCAAGTTCCTTGCCTTCCAGGTAGGCCGGGTCGCGCACCGGGCGCACATCCACCAGCGAACCAGGCAGGAACGCGCGGACATCCTTGATGTCCACGGTGAAACCACCCTTGACCTTGCCGCTGATGCGGCCGGTGATGGTTTCGTTCTTTTCCAACGCTTCTTCCAGCTCGTCCCACACCATCGCGCGCTTGGCCTTCTCGCGCGACAACACGGTTTCGCCGAAGCCGTTCTCGATGGAATCGAGGGCGACCTTGACCTGGTCGCCTACGCCGACATCGATCTCGCCAGCGTCGTTACGGAACTGCTCGATCGGCACGATGCCTTCGGACTTCAGGCCAGCGTTGATCACCACCACGTCGCCGCGAACTTCCACGACGGTACCGGTGACGATGGAGCCCGGCTTCAGCTTCGCCAGATTGGCTTGGCTGGCTTCGAACAGTTCTGCAAAAGATTCTGTCATTTGAATTTACTCAGTTGAACACACGGGCGCCGATCGTCGGAGTGCGACAGATGCGAACCGCCCAGCCTGTTGGTCGACTCCATACAGCGAGTCGGTTAGAAGTCATAGAACTGCCACGCAGGATGCGCGACGGAGCTTTGGAACGCCTTACGGTCGGCGGGACAAACCCGCTTGCGAAACGCTTACGACGGCGCGCGGTCTGCGAGCAACCCGACCACACGCTGGACGACATCCTCGATTCCCATTCCACTGGTATCGATCAGCACGGCGTCTTCGGCCGGCCGCAATGGCGCCACCACCCGCTGCGCATCACGGGCATCACGGACCATGATCTCGCGCAGCAGGTCGTCAAAGATAACCGAAACACCCTTTTCCATCAACTGTTTATGGCGACGGCCCGCACGTTCTTCGGCACTGGCGGTCAGAAACACCTTGTAGGCAGCATCGGGAAAGATCACCGTGCCCATGTCGCGCCCGTCGGCAACCAGCCCGGGCGCGCGCCTGAATGCGCGCTGGCGCTCCTTCAGGGCGCTGCGCACCTCGGGAATGGCCGCAATGGCCGAGGCCAGCGCACCGGTCGTTTCCAGCCGCAACTCGCTGGTCGCATCCGCGCCATTGACCAGCACGCGCAGTCCTGCCTCGCCCGCATCGTCGAATTCCACCCTGGTGTCGAAGGTGCAGCGCACCAGCGCTGCCGGATCGGAGACATCCAGGTCGGCCCAGCTCGCAGCAACCCCGACAGCGCGATACAGTGCGCCCGAATCGAGGTAGTGCCAGCCCAGCCGGGCAGCCACGATCCGGCTCACGGTGCCCTTGCCGGCGCCGGAGGGGCCATCGATGGTGAGAACGGGCGACAGGTCGGTCATTCAGGTGTCCGGAAGGTCATCAGCCGGTAGTGTAGCGCCGCTTGCAGCGATTGCGCCGCAACCACTTGAAAGCACGACGAAAAGCCGGTTAGAATCGCCGGCTTCATTCCGGGTGCACCCTCGATTGCGGGCACTCTTCCATCGAATCCAACCGTTTACGCCGAGGTGTGCCATGAAAGTCCTGTCCTCCCTGAAGTCTGCGAAGACCCGTCACCGCGACTGCAAGGTGGTCCGCCGCCGCGGTAAGGTCTTCGTGATCTGCAAGTCGAACCCGCGTTTCAAGGCGCGTCAGCGCTAAGCCTCTGCGGCGTGCGCAAGACCCGAGAAAGCCGCCTCCGGGCGGTTTTTTCTTGGCCGCTGCTTCACAGCACTGGTTGCCCTACGTCTCTGCCGCCGGCCGACCCTGGCAGGACATTGTCGTGACTGGGCCGGGGCGCCCGGGCAATCGCGGCCCCGCCAGGTCAGCCGTGTCGCAACAGCGCCTGTCGTCGTTTTTTGCTGTAATCACCACCTGAAATCTTGTCCACTGGGGAGTAGATGACATGCGTAACCGTTTGTTTGTGATGCCGCCGGTCGTGCTGACAATCGCGCTGATGGGGATCAGTGCCGTCGCTTCGGCCGATACGCTGCTGGTCGACCGCGCACAGCAGAAGCCTGCCGCTGCCCTGCCCTTGCGCGGGGAGAGCATGAGCCAGGTCGAAGGCCGCTACGGCGCGCCGCAGGAAAAGCTCGACC
The DNA here is from genome assembly GCF_008639345.1 of Xanthomonas phaseoli pv. dieffenbachiae. Taxonomy (NCBI): domain Bacteria; kingdom Pseudomonadati; phylum Pseudomonadota; class Gammaproteobacteria; order Lysobacterales; family Lysobacteraceae; genus Xanthomonas; species Xanthomonas phaseoli. Next base: position 2,575,193 of record NZ_CP041380.1, read on the forward strand.
CGCGCGGCGGCCAGAAGCGCCAGTGGCCGACCATCCATCGTTGGGTGTATCCGGCCTTCACCGTGTACTTCGAAAAGAGCAAGGTGATCGACGTGGTCGCCAACAAGGCCGATGCCAACGAGATCGGGCCCAAGCCGCCGATCCGCTGAGACACGGCGACGGCTCGGCCGGAGGTGTTGGCATCTGTTATTCGCACGCCGGCCGTCACGATTCGCATCGCAAGCTGGACCGGGTCCGTCAGCATCCGGACATGCGTTGCTGCAATGCTGCCACAAAGCCGGGCGCGGCGAGCGGCGCCCGGATCGCAAGAGCCCGCAGCGACGTGCGGGATATCGATGAACGTGTGGGCGATGGCCCGCACACCAAGATGAGTATTTGCCTGGCATGATCGACCGTCTTCGCTTTCCCGCCGAGTGGGAACCCCAATCCGCTGTGTTGCTCGCGTGGCCGCACGCCGGTACCGATTGGGCCGAGCGCCTGGCCGATGTAGAGGAAACCTACATTGCGCTGGTCACGGCGATCTCCCGCTTCGAACCGGTGGTCGTCTGCGTGGCCGACGACGACCTGCAGATCTATGCCGAGGCGCGGCTGCGCTCGGCGCGGGTGGACATGACGCGGGTGCGTTTCGTGATCGCCGCCTACAACGACACCTGGCTGCGCGATTCGGGCCCGATCACGCTGCGCCAGGACGCCGGCTTCCGGTTGATGGATTTCCGTTTCACCGGTTGGGGCGGCAAGTTCGAAGCCAGCCTGGACGATCAGCTGGTGAGCTCGCTGGATGCCGCGCAGGTGTTCGTGCCGGCGCAGGTGGCGACGGTCGACTTCGCCCTGGAAGGCGGCGCAATCGAGACCGATGGTGCCGGCACCCTGCTGACCACCTGGAAGTGCCTGCATGAGCGCCACCCGCAGCACACGCGCGAATCGCTCAGCAGCGATCTGGCCGCCTGGCTGGCGCAGGAGCGCGTGCTGTGGCTGGATCATGGCTACCTGGAAGGCGACGACACCGACGCGCATATCGATACGCTGGCGCGCTTTGCCGGTCCGGATGCGATCGTCTATCAGGGCTGCGATGTGGCCAGCGATTCGCATTACACCGAGCTGCAGGCGATGGGCGCCGAACTGGCCGCGCTACGCACTGCCGACGGGCAACCGTATCGGCTGTTTGTGCTGCCGTGGGCACAGCCCATTCTCGACGAAGGCCGCCGGTTGGCTGCGTCGTATGCCAATTTCCTGATCGTCAACGGCGCGGTGTTGATGCCGGCCTATGGCGATGCCGCCGACGCAACCGCGCAGGCAGTGCTGGCGCAGGCGTTTCCGCAGCACGAGATCGTGCCGGTGCCGTGTCGTGCGCTGATCTGGCAGAACGGCAGCCTGCATTGCCTGACCATGCAATTGCCGGCCGGCCTGCTCGCGGCCTAATCGCAGTTGCGAACCTCGCCTGCGTCGCGGCCGCACCGACCGCGCGTGGCTTCCTGTTCCGGCCGGCAGGCCGGTGTTACGCCATGGCGCGCTACCTTAGTGCGCCACTTACGTTGGATGCTGCCATGACCCGTCATCTCCTTCCCGTCGCGCTGATCCAGGAGCGCAACCACGGCGACGCCGAGGCCAACCTGGCCGTCATCGCATCGCGCGTGGCCGAAGCCGCCGCGCAGGGCGCAAAGCTGGTGCTGCTGCAGGAACTGCACAACGGTGCGTATTTCTGCCAGCACGAGTCGGTGAACGAGTTCAACCTGGCCGAGCCGATTCCCGGTCCCAGCACCGAGCGCCTGAGCGCGCTGGCCAAGGAGCACGGCGTGGTGCTGGTCGCCTCGCTGTTCGAACGTCGCGCGGCCGGCCTGTATCACAACACTGCGGTGGTGTTCGAAAAGGACGGCCGGCTGCTCGGCAAGTACCGCAAGATGCACATCCCCGACGATCCGGGCTTCTACGAGAAGTTCTATTTCACTCCGGGCGACCTGGGCTTTACGCCGATCGATACCTCGGTGGGCCGCCTGGGCGTGCTGGTGTGCTGGGACCAGTGGTATCCGGAAGCGGCGCGCCTGATGGCGCTGGCCGGTGCGGAACTGCTGCTCTACCCCACGGCGATCGGTTGGGATCCGGAGGACCAACAGGCCGAGCAGGAGCGCCAGCGCGATGCCTGGATCCTCAGCCATCGCGGCCATGCGGTCGCCAACGGCGTGCCGGTGCTGTCGTGCAACCGCGTCGGCCATGAGCCCTCCCCGCTGGGCGCATCGGGCATCCAGTTCTGGGGCAACAGCCATGTGCTGGGGCCGCAGGGCGAGTTCATTGCCGAAGCCGGCCAGGACCCGACCGTGCTGATCTGCGATGTCGACCTGCAGCGCAGCGAACACGTGCGCCGCATTTGGCCGTTCCTGCGCGACCGCCGCATCGATGCGTACGGCGATCTGCTCAAGCGCTACATCGACTGACGCATGCCATTGGAGCTGCGTGCAGTCCGCGATGCGGACATTCCGGCGATCACCGCGATTTATGCGGAGCAGATCGCCGGGGTCAACACCTACGAATACAACGCGCCATCGCTCGATGAGATGCGCGCGCGGGTGAGCGCGATCGTGGATGCGGGCTACCCCTATTTGGTGGCAGAGCTCGATGGCGTGGTCGCGGGCTATGCCTATGCCAGTGCATTTCGCGCGCGTGCGGGATATCGCTGGACGGTGGAGAACTCGATCTACCTGGCCGCCGCGATGCAGCGTCGCGGCATCGGCAAAGCGCTGCTGGGCGAGCTGATCGCGGTGTGCGAGCAGCGCGGCTTCCGGCAGATGATCGCGGTGATTGGCGATGCCGAGAATCTGGCCTCGCGCCGCTTGCATGAACGTTTTGGATTTCGCACGGTCGGAGTCTTTAACGGAATCGGCCGCAAACGCGGTCGTTGGTTGGACGGCGTGCAGATGCAACGCGCGCTCGGCTCCGGCGACACCGCCCCTCCTTCTGATGAAAAAAAGCCACATGACTGAGCAGCCCCCCCACGTTCTGGACGATGCGCTGTCCGGCCAGCCGCATCGCATCGTCGAACGCGACGGCGTGCGCTATACCCTGCTCGGCACCGCGCATGTGTCGCTGGCCAGCGTTGCCGCCGTGCAACGGGCGATCGGCAGCGGGCGTTACGACGCAGTGGCGGTGGAACTGGATGCGCAGCGCCTGCAGGCGCTCAGCGACCCGGATGCCCTCGCCCGCCTGGACCTGGTACAGGTGATCCGCAAAGGACGCGTGGCCTTGTTCGCGGCGAATTTGGCACTTGCCGCGTACCAACGCCGCCTGGCCAAGCAACTGGGCATCGAGCCGGGTGCAGAACTGAAAGAGGCGGTGAACCTGGCACGCGCGCAGGGCTTGCCGGTGCATCTGATCGATCGCGAGGTTGGCCTGACCTTCAAACGTGCGTCCGGGCGCCTGGGCTTCTTCGGCAAGATGAAACTGGCCGGCGGATTGCTCGGCGGCCTGTTCGCTGCCGATGAGGTCGGCGAAGAGGAAATCGAAAAGCTCAAGCAAGGCGACATGCTGGAGGCAAGCTTCGGCGATTTCGCCAGCGAAAGCCCGGAACTATACGAGACCGTCATTGCCGAGCGCGATCAATACATGGCCACGCGCCTGCGCGAAGAAGTCGGCGCGGATCAGCGCGAGATCTTGGCGGTCGTCGGCGCCGGGCATCTGGCCGGGCTTGCGCGCCATCTGGAACAGGACACCGCAGCACCCGGCCCGCTGCGCGAATCGCTGGAATACGTGCAGCAGCGCAAGCGCATTCCATGGATCACGCTGGGCATCCTGGCGATCATCATCACCGGCATCGGCATCGGGTTCTGGCGTGGCGGCCTGAGCATGGGCGCGGACCTGTTGCTGCAGTGGGCCATGTATACCGGCGGCATGGCCGCGCTCGGCTGTTTGCTGGCCGGTAGCCACCCGTTGAGCATTCTCACCGCCGCGGTCGTCGCGCCGTTCAAACCATTCCGCCTGAGCGTGCCGACAGGTGCATTCGCGGCGTTGGTCGAAGTGCATATGCGCAAGCCGGCCTACGGCGATTTTCTGTCGCTGCGCGACGATGCGCAGACGCTGCGCGGCTGGTATCGCAACCGCGTCTCGCGGGTGGTGCTGACATTCCTGTTGACCAATTTCGGCAGCATGGCCGGTGTATGGCTGGCCGGGGTGCAGATCTTCAACCGTCTGCATGGGTGAGCTTAAGCCGCTTGGTCCAGACCGTTCGCAGGAGCGCACCTGGGCGCGATGAGGCTTTACCGGTCAATCCCCGTCGCGCCCGGGTGCGCTCCTACGACATACGGTGGGTTGGTGGATGCTCCGGCGCGAGCTGCAGGTGTGCACAGACGCCGTGCGGAAACGCACGGGCGCGCCGACGCTTCTTGGTAGGAGCGCACCTGGGCGCGATGAGGCTTTCCCGGTCAATCCCCGTCGCGCCCGGGTGCGCTCCTAGGGCATGCGGTTGATTGCCGGACGCTCCGGCGCGAGCTGCAGGCGTACCCACACCCCATAGTGATCCGATGCCCAGCGGCCTTCGGCATAAGGCGCCTCGAATAGGATGCGGGCTTCGCGGGCCAGCAGGCGGTTCTGCTGGAAAAACACATGGTCGATACGCGCAGGCCTGTCGAAGACGTGCATGTTCAAGGTGCTGACCGTGGCATCGCTATTGCGATGCACGCTGCCATAGCTGTCGCCGTAGCCATTGCGTAGCGCTTGCAGATCGAGCGTGTCGGCGGCGGTGTTGAAATCGCCGGCGATCACCACCGGCGCCTGCGCGCTGTTGGAGGCGATGAAGTCCAGTAGATCGGCTACCTGGCGCGTGCGGATGCCGGTACCGCGTGGGTCGGCGCGTTCATTGAGATGGGTGACGTAGACGTTGACCGGCTGGCCGTCGACATCGATCTGCAAATGCGCGGCGACACGGTAGTCGTCCAGCGGCTGCAGCAGGCGCTGGTGCGTGGCCAGCACCTTGCGGTGACTCAGCAACGCGTTGCCGTAGCGCTTGGGCGCGTCGACCGGATCGACCGAGGCGAAGGTGTAGTCGTAGCCGAGCTTGCGCGCCAGCCAGGCAGCCTGATTTTCCACGCTGCCGCGGCGCTCGATCACTTCCTGCAACGCAATCACATCTGGCGCCAGTTGCTTGAGCTGCCTGGCGATATAAGCGCGTCGTGCCGGCCAGTCTTCGCGATCGTGATGCAGGTTGAGCGTGACCAGGCTCATTTCACGCGGCGCCGCACTCGGTGACTGCCCGACAGCTGGCAGTGACCGATCGGTCTTGCCGCGTTGCATGGCTTGCGCAGGATTGACGCCCTGAGCTATTCGCCCGGCCTGCGCGCCAGTCGAGCACAGCAGCAGCACGAGCACCGCGACCGGCCATCCGGCATGTCGCCGTACTGGCGCTGCCCGCGACGGCTGCCACGCCTGCCTCATTGCGTGGCGCGCTCGGCCCGCCGCACCGCGCTGGGCACATCGATCTGCACATTGGCCGGCAGTTGCTGGATGCGCAGTTCGCCGTTCTGCCACTCGGCCGATTCGCCGTTGATGGTCGCCTTGCCGGGGGTTCCCTGATACGGCCACGGCAGCACCACGCCGCCCGGCGGCAGGATCAGCCCTGGCTGCAGTTGCAGCACCAGTTGCTTGTCGGTGCGCTGCAAGGTGTAACTCAGGCGCCCGTACGGTGTGCGCAGTTCGGCAATGCCGATTCCCTTGCCTTCGAACCAGCGCGTCGGCGTGCCGGCCGCGATGACCAGGCTGGCATCGGATTCGCGACCGTAGGCGAACATGTCCAGCACCGAGCGTACGAAGTCCGAGGCGACCCAGGCATGCGGCAGGTCGCCGACGAAGAACGGTGTGCGCGGCGTGCGCGAGACCACTTCGGCCCATTGGTTCCACGGTTGTGGCGCGCGGTCCTTGAAGAAGAACGCAGTCGCATCCCAGGCGCGGTCGCGCCAGCCCAGACGCACGAACGCGGCCACGTTGCGCCACTCGTACGGCGTGTAATCCTTCCATTCGCGCTTGCCGTCGCGGCGGTCGGAGAATTCCTTCCAGTAACGCTCGAAGGTCTTGGTCAGCAGATCCTGCGGCAGACGCTGCTGCTCGCCGCCTGGCGTCAACGCAATGGTGGTCGAGGTCGCATCGAAGTCGCCCAGTTCTGCGGAGCCCGGCAGGAAATCCAGGTTGTGCTGACGCACGGCCGCGCCCAACGATGCGACCAGATCGCCGCTGAATTCATCGCGCGCGGCGCTGAAGCGTGCCGCCTCCTCCGGTTTGTCCAGCACCCCGGCCAGCATCGCCGCGTCCTTGTAGCCGCGCAGTGCCCAGAAGTTGTCCCAGTACGAATGCACCGGCTTGGCCGAATAGCCCTCATGGCTGATCGACACCGGCATCATTCCGTAGAAGGCCGGGTTGCGCATGAAGTTTTCTTCGGTGCGCTCGCTGGCGCGCAGCGTTTCCATGTAGTCGTAGGCGCCGCTGACATGCGGCCACATCTTTTCCAGGAAGGCCTTGTCGCCGGTATAACGGTAGTACTCGGCGATGTTGTAGATCAGCTCACCGTGGCTGTCGTTTTCCGGCACCGGGTCGCTGCCACGGTCGTCCACGCAGCACGGCACCATGCCGTCGGCGAACTGATACGGCGCAAACCAGTCCACATAGTCGCGCACCACATCTTCGCGACCCAGCCGCAACAGCCCTTCGGAAATCATCGCGCCGTCGCGGATCCAGCTGCGCGAGTAAGAGCGCGTACCCGGCTGCAGGCGCGGGCCGATACGCGAGATCAGCATGTGCGCCAGCGCCGTGCGCAAGGTATCGACCACCGGCTTGCCTTCGGCCGGCACGCTGATGCGCACGCGATCGAGCTTGCTGCGCCATTGCTGCGCCACCTGCTGCTGCGCCTTGTCCGCATCGAAGTTGGCCGGCAGCTGCGCGGCGCCGGTTTGCGGAATGACCAGGGCCACTTCACGGCGTTGGCCGGGCTCCAACTTCCAGCGATACAGCAGTACACCCGAGGCCAGGCCGGTTTCGTCCTTGACCTGGGTCACCGTTGGGGACGTGGCCGCGGTGAGATGGCTGACGTCCATGCCGCTGTCGAAGGCGCTCGCAAAGCCGGCATCCGGCCGCTGTGCCGCGAACACCCGCGGCTTGCCGTTGACACTGACCTGGCCGCCATTCACTGCGAGTTGCTCGATGCGGCTGACGCCCCCCAGGGTATTGAGAAACTGCGCCGGCGGGTTGACCTGGAATGGCCGTACTGCCAACGCCAGGGTGAACTCGCGCGCGTCCTTGCCGGTGTTGTGCAGTTGGTAACGCGCGACCAGTTGCGCCTGATCGGGGGTGCCCTGCACAAAGGCGGTGACGCGCAGGTTCATCAGGTCGTGGTGCCAATCGACGCTGGGAATCGGCAGGTAATCGTCCTGCAGGCTTTGCTCGCTGCTGACATCGGACCAGTGCAACACCTTGCCGCCGGTAACCACGAACGGCTCGATGCTGAAACCGCCCTTGCCGACTTCTACCGCACCGTCTTCGCCGATCAGGCCCTGTTCGGTGCCGCCGTCCAGACCGAGAATGGTCCAGTACGGCTGTTCCCCGGAAAAACCGCGCGGATAACTGCCGCGCGGCAGCTGCGCCGCCAGCGACTTGATGAAGTCGTTGGGCGTTGCGGCAAATGCCAGCGGCTGCAACTGCACTTCCTTGATGCCGTAGCGCCAGTTGGGGCCGTCCTTGAGATCGAAACGCAGGTAGCGCGCCTCGGTATCGGGAAGCGCCAGCCAATCGGTGCCGCCCGCGCCGGCGGTGACCGTGCGCAGGTCGCGCCAGCTCCGTCCGTCGCTGGAGGAACGCACCACATATTGCGAAGCTTGCAGACCCGGCACCCACTGCACCACGGCGCCGCCGAATTCGCGCACCTTGCCCAGATCCAGCGTGACCGTCTGCTGTTTGACCGCGCCGCTGAGCCAGAACGTGTCCGGCTTGCCATCGGCCAGGCGCTGTTCCAACGCAGGCGCGGTGTCGGTGATGGCCTTGGCCTGCAGCGGCGAGGTGTCTTCGGGTGGCAGCGGCGTCAGCGCCAGGCGGTCGAAGCACACCGTGCCCTGGCCACCGACCTTGTTGTAGATGGTGAACTCCACGTCCGCACTGGTGCGCAACTGCTTGTCCGCACCCGGACCCCAGGCCTTCTCGATGTTGCGCTTGCGGTAGTTGAACGTGGTCCAGTTCTTCGGGAAGTTGAAGCCCGGCCGGTTGACCCACCACACGTTGTCGCCGCTGGCGTCGATCAGCTTGAGCTGCAGGTCGTTGGAGGGCGACTCGCCACGCACCGCGAACGACATCCGGTAATTGTCCGGATAGGTAATCGGCAAATTGCGGCGGATGCCGACATAGCCGGAGACGCCGTTGAAGTTGTAATCCAGACACAAGGCGTGCCCACCGGAGCTGGTGGCCACCGGGCGCAGCGAACCGCTCACCTGGTTTGACACCACCAGGCGCCAGGCACCGATGTCGTTGAAGCCGTCGAGCACGCGCTCCTGCGCCTGCGCTGTGCCCGCAGACGTGACGAAAGCGGCCATGGCACACAGTCGCAGGAACACTGGTTTCACCCCTTCACACTCCCCAGCAGAAGCCCTTGGATGTAGTAACGCTGCAGCGCCAGGAACAATAGCAGCACCGGAATCACCGTCACCACCGCACCGGTCATCATCAGCTCCACGTCCATGATGTGCTCGCGCGACAGCGCCGCCAGTGCCACCGGCAAGGTGTATTGCTCCTGGTCGGTCAGCACGATCAATGGCCACATGAAATCGTTCCACGAGCCCATGAACGTGAAGATGGTCAAGGTGACCAGCACCGGCTTGAGCATCGGCAACACGATCTGGAAGAAGATGCGCATCTCGCTGGCACCGTCGATGCGCGCGGCCTCGATCAATTCATCCGGAATGCTGCGCGCGTACTGACGCACCAGGAAGATGCCGAACACCGTGGCCAACGCCGGCACCACCACCCCGCCGATGTTGTTGACCAGGTGCAGCTGCTTCATCAGCAGGAACAGCGGCAGCATCGCCACCTGCGCCGGGATCACCAGCGCCGCCATCAGGATCTTGAAGATGCGCTCGCGCCCGACGAACTGCAGCTTGGCGAACGCATAGCCGGCCATGGTGTTGACCAGCAGCGAGCCGAGCGTGATCAGCCCGGACACCAGCAAGCTGTTGGCGAAGTTGCGCGCCATGCCGGTGCGCGCGAACAGCTCGTGGTAGTTGGCCGCGGTAAACGCCGAGGGCAGCATCGGTGGCGGAAACCGGCTGGCCTCGCCCGTGGGCATGAACGACACCGACAGCATCCACAGCAGCGGTGCCAGGCTGATCAGCGCCAGCACCAGCAGGCCGCCGTTGATCAGCACGGCATTCCAGCGCGACTCGCCGACATCACGACTCATATCAGGTCCTTCTTGCGGCCAAAGCGCAGCATGACGGTGGTCACCGCCAGGATGATCAGGAACAACAGGAACGCCACCGCCGACGCGCGGCCGAGGTTCCACCACTTGAAGCCTTCTTCGAACATGAAATACAGCACGCTGACGGTGCTTTGCAGCGGGTCGCCGCGGGTCATCACATAGGGTTCGGCGAACAGCTGGAAGTAGCCGGAAATGGTGATCACCCCGACCACCATCAGGACCGGGCCCAGCATCGGCAAGGTGATGTGCAGGAACTGCTTCCAGCGCGACGCGCCGTCGATGCGCGCGGCCTCGTACAGGTCTTGCGGGATCGCCTGCAGCCCGGCCAGGAAGATCACCATGTTGTAGCCGAAGTTCTTCCACACCGCGAACAGCATGATGGTGGGCATCGCCCAGCGCGGGTCGCCCAGCCAGTCGATCGGGGCGATGCCCAGATGGCTCAGCCCGAAGTTGACCAGGCCATATTTGATATGGAACAGGTAACGCCAGATCACCGCCACCGCCACCAGCGTGGTCACCACCGGCGCGAACAAGGCGGTGCGGAACAGCGCCTTGAAGCGCGAGGCCTTGGCGTTGAGCAGCAGGGCCGCGCCCAGCGACACGCCGATCGACATCGGCACGCCCAGCAGCACGAAGTACGTGGTGTTCCACAACGACTTCCAGAACAGCGGCGTCTGCAGCAGGTCGATGTAATTGCCCAGGCCGACGAAGCGCAGATGGCTGCTGTCGGCCAATGCGTACAGGTCGAAGTCGGTCACGCTGAGCACCAGCGCGGCGAACACCGGCACGCCGAAGAACATGCCCAGCACCATGATCGACGGCGCGGCGAAGACCCAGCCGGCAACGGAATTACGCTTGATCATCGTGCGGCTCCCTGGTCCGCTGCGGCGGCTGGCGCAGTGGTGTCTGCAGCCGCTGGCTGCACTGCCGGCCGAGCCGTGTCACCGGCCGGGCCGACATGCCCGCCCTCCTGCTCGAAGATCCAGCGGCGCTTGGCCAAGATTTCGTCCACGCGTTGATCCAGTTCCTGCACGGCGGCTTCGTGCGATTGCCCGCCACGCACCACGCGCTCGGTGACCAGGCGCATTTCCTGCACGATGCGCTCCCACTCCAACACCTTGGGCGTGGCCTTGACACGCTCCAGCTGGTCGCCGAAGGCATGCGCCAGCTCGTCGTTGGCCAGCGAGGGCAGCTTCCAGGTGCTGCGACGCGGCGGCAGGTCGCCGATGATGGCGTGGAAACGTGCCTGTACCGTGGGCTGGGACAGGTATTCGATCAGCTTCCAGCTGGCGTCCTTGTGTTGCGAGGACTTGAAGATCACCAGGCTGGAACCGCCGGCAATCCCGGCACCCAAGCCATTAGGCCCCGGCAACGGCGCGGTGCCCCACTTGCCTTCCATGCCCGGCGGCTGGCGCAGCTTGAATTCGCGCACGTTCCACGGCCCGGACAGATAGAACGCGTAGTAGCCGTTGAAGAACTCGTACCAGACATTGGAGACCTGGGTCTCGGAGACCTTGGGCGCCCAGCCCTGCTGGTACATGTTGTCGTAGAAGCCCAGCGCCTTGCGGAAACCGGCGCCACGGAAATTGCCGTAGTTGTCATGGTCGCGCAGCAGGCGGTCGTCCTGCTGCAGCGCGAACGACAGTTGCTGCTCGAATTCGTTGAGCGGCATCAGGATGGCGTAGCGGTCGGGGCCGACCTTGCGCTTGATTGCGGCCATCACCTGTTCCATCTCGGCCCAGGTCTTGGGCATCTGGTTATAGCCGGCCTCGCGCAGCAAGTCCTTGCGGTAGAACAGCAGGCGCGTGTCCACGTACCACGGCACGCCGTACAGCGTGCCGTCGACCAGATTGGTATCCCACACTCCGGGGAAATAATCGGCGGGCTCGACGATCTTGGAGCGCGCCACGTACGGCTGCATCGGCTCAAGCGTGTCCAGCAGCGCGAATTCCGGCAGCCAGGTGTTGCCGAGCTGGCACACGTCCGGCAGGCCGTCGGCGGCAAAGGCGGTCAGCAGTTTTTCGTGCGCCGCGGTCATCGGGATGTTCTGCACATCCACATGGATGGTGGGGTTCTGCTTTTCGAAATCGGCCACCAGCTCGGCGACCACTTCGGCCTCCTTGCCCATCGCCCAGAAGCGCACCGTGGTCTTGCCCGGATCGGAGCGTTCGCATCCCGTCGCACCTGCACACAGGGCGAGGGCCAACATCAACAGTTTCAAAAGGCGCACGGATTACTCGGGTTTTTGGCGTTGCGAGGGGTCTTGCTGGGCCTGGGCGGCGGCGGCACGCGATTCGGCCATGCCCAGCGCGCGCGCAGCGGCCTTCTGCTCGTCCTTCTGCGGCGCCGGCTGCGGCTCGCCCTCCGGGGTGAGCCAGCCGCCGGTGAAGCCGGCGCGTTCCAGGCCGGCACGGATGTAGGGGTTCTTCTTCATCACGTTCCAGACGAATTCGTCTTGGTAGTTGGCGATCATCGTCAGGATCGGGCCCTGGTCGATGGCGATGTAGTCGCTGGCCACCCAGCCACGGTCCGGCACCATGCGCCCGGTCTTGATCGGGATGTCGTAGTTGAAACTGGGGTTGAACGAATCCAGGAACCCATAGCTCGAATACAGGAAGTCGCCATAGCGCTTGTGCATCTCCTGGGTGGCAGGAATCACCACTTCCGGGGCGAACACGATCGAGGAGATCGCCGCAGTCGGGGCGATGGTGCCGTCGTCGAAATTCTCGCGCAGACCGGCGCCGCGCGAAGAGTAATGGCGGAACTGGCGCTGCTCGCCGCGGTATTCCTGGCTGGTGTTCTGCGGACCATCGCTGGCGGTAAGGCCCCAGACGTTCTCGCCGTAGTCCTTCCACTTCATCGGGTTGTCGATGGCGTAGTCGCGCTGCGCCAGGGTGGCGCGGCGGCTGTTGAGGAAGTAGTCGATGCCGCGTTCGCGCATGTACTGGTCCTGGATATCGCGAAAGTCGATCCAGACATGGCTGTATTGGTGGCCGAACAGCGGGCCGAACGACAGGTATTCCTGGCCCTGGTAGACGCCCCAGTCGTTGTTGTAGGTGCGGGTCCAGCTGGTCCAGGCGTCCGGGTCCACGCCATGCGTCGGCGAGCCCAGCGCGAGGATGTACAGCATCATCGCCTCGTTGTAGCCCATCCAGTCGTGGTTGATGAAGCCGCTCTCGGGGAACCAGCCCATCGAGATCAGCGGCGCACGCTGTTGCAGCCAGCGCCAGTCCACGCGCTTGTAGAGCGTGTCGGCGATCTGGCGGATCTCCTTCTCGCGCGGGTCGTCGCCGTCGTAATACGACTGGGTGAACAACACGCCCATCATCAGCAGTGCGGTGTCCACGCTCGACAGCTCGACCCAGCTGTCGTAGCGGTTGCCCTGCTGCATGTCCAGAAAATGGTAGTAGAAACCTTTGTAGCCGGCGCGGCCGGTCTTCTGCGGGCCCATCGGCGCGTCGCGGAAGAATTTCAGCGTGGTCAGGGTGCGGTCGATCGCCTGATTGCGGCTGACCCACCCGTTTTCGATGCCGATCGGATAGGCAGTGAGCGCAAATCCGACCGACGCAATGCTGGCGAACGGGCGCGACGGAAACCGATCCGGCGACAGGCCGTTGACCTCGTTGGTGGTGTCCCAGAAAAACTGGAACGTGCGGCGTTCGATGTCCGAAAACAGCGGCGGCAGCGGCGGCTTGACCGGTTTGGGCGGCAGTTGCGCCTCAACCAGGATGACTTTCACCGGTGCCTTCTTTTGGGCCACCTTGGGTTCCTCGGCTTGCTTGCACGACGCCAGGACCAGCGCGCCCAGCAAGAGTGGAATCGTCAACCATCGCGACGTGTTGCCCCTGTCCATCCGCCCCCCACGTGTGTAATCGATTACATCTGACACGCCAACCTACCCTATCCAGGCGCCGAGTTCGACCGCCCTGGCGTTGCGGCCAGGGCGGTCGAGCACCTCACCAGTTCAGGCCGAAGGCCAGACGGAAGGTACGCATCGGCGACGCCAGCACACCGGTCGGTGTGCCGTAAGCCGTGTTCAAGTCCTGCAATGTTCCGGTATCGCCGTTGAAGGTGGCGTAATTGACCCAGTTGAACACGTTGAGGATATCCGCACGCACGTTGAATTTGACACCACCGCCGGTGTCCCACTCTTTATTGGCGGCGATGCTGAATTCCTTGTAGCCCAGCGTGCCATCCGGCTTGAACTGGATGATCTCGCACTGGTCGTTGCCAGCCAGGCAATTCTGGCCGTAGCGCGCGGTCTGGCTGGCCAGCGAGAGCTTGCCGGACAGCTTGATCTCATACGGCAGCTCGTAGATGCCGGTGACCACCAGGCGGTTCTTCGGGATGCCGCCGGCCTCGCGCCAGCCATAGTCCTGGATGCGTTCGCGGTCCAGCGCATAGTGCTCGCCGAACTGACGGTTCTCCTTGGCATCGGAATAGGTGTAGGCCACGGTCAGGCCCCAGCCGGATTCTTCGTCGAAGGGCTTTTCCACCTGCAAGGCCAGCTGGTTGTTGCGGGTTTCCACGCCATTGGTGCCCAGCACGATGGCGCTATAGCCATTCGGACCGTCGGTCGGCACCCCGGAGGTGGTGCCCGGCTGGAAGAACGACCCGTCCGGCAGGCGGTTGCCGCGCACGAAAGCGAAGCCGTCATGGCTCTCGATGCGGCTCAGGGTGACATCGGTGAACCAGTCCTGGCCCCACAACGGCACCATGTTGCGCATGCCGATGCTGAACTGATCGGAGTACGGAGTCTTGAGGTTGTTGTCGATCAGGTAGACCTCACGTCCGCCACCACCGGTGCTGTTGGCCGTGAGCGTGTTCAAGCCATCCTGGCTGTTGTACGCCGGATTCCAGGCCGTGCACGGGTCGCCCAGGCAAGTGGGGTTGTTGGCGCTGGTGAAGTAGTAGCTATACGACTTGAAGGAGTTGTTGAGCTGCTCCAGTGCCAGGTAATCGAAGATGTTGCGGTCATAGGCACGGCCGGCGCCGCCATAGATCACGTGGGCCTGATCGCCGAACAGGTCGTAGGACGCACCCAGGCGCGGCTGCCAAGCATTCTTGAACGCCTTGCGGTTGTTGCCGGTGCTGATGAAGTCGTTGATGTTGTAGTTGGCGTTGCGCAGGTTGGGCCAGTTCTGCAGCGCGCTGGCGACATCCGAGGGGGTCACGAAGTCCAGGAATGCCGGGGTTTCTTCGTAGTCGTAGCGCACGCCCAGGTTCACGGTCCAGTGCTCGTTGACTTCCCAGTCGTCCTGCAGGTAGATGCCGTACTGCTTGTTCTTGGACACCACCGAACCGCCACCTTCCACCAGCGGCGCACCGAAGCGCACCCGGTACGGCGTTTCGACGTCGGTGAGGATGTTGTAGTAGTACTGCGGGTTGGCCGGGTTGAACTGGGTCGAATCCAGGTCGATGCTCTTGAACTTCACACCCATCTTGACGGTGTGCGCGCCGTGCCATTCCAGGCTGTTCAGGGTGAGGTCGTCCTGGAAGGTCCAGCCCTTCTGCCCCTTGCGCTGGAAGCTGCTGCCGGCCCCCGCCGCCAGGATGTCGGTCTCGTTGCCGCGCCCCGGCGCGTAGCTGAGGATGTAGCCATTGCCGTTGTTGATCGGCGCCTGGTTCCAGAACGCGCTTTCGTAGCTCAGGTTGGCCTCGTTGAGGAAATTGGCCCCGCTGTACTGCCAGCGCAGGTTGGCGCGCTTTTCTTCCTGCCCGTTGATGCTGCCGTGCTCATAGGTCGAGGTGCGGCCAACGTCGTTGAGCTCGTCTTCCTTGCGGTACTTGCCGGTCAGCTCGAAGAGGTTGTTCTCGCCAATGGTCCAGTCGATCTTGCCGAAATACAGGTCTTCCTTGAACGGCGTGCTGGAGGTCACCACCAGCGGCTGCAGCTGGGCCGGCAGCTGGTCGACGCGGTCGGAATAGATCGAGCCGGGAATCACCACGTTCGGGGTGGTGTATTCCTTGGCCTCATAGGCGATGAAGAAGTGCGCCTTATCCTTGAGGATCGGGCCGCTGAAGGTGGCGCCGTACTGGGTTTCTTCGAAGTCGTCGCGCACGCCGGCCTTTTTCTCCAGCGGGCTTTCCTCGCGCCAGCCGTCGTTGCTGGTGTCCCAGAAGAAGCTGCCGTGGAAGTCGTTGGTGCCGGACTTGGACGAGGCCACGATGGCCGCGCCGCTGACCTGGTCGAACTCGGCCTTGTAGTTGGACGTAATGACCTTGTATTCGCCGATCGCCGACTGCGGGAACGGGTTACCGCGGCTGGAATCCTGGCCGCTCACACCGCCGGTCAGCACGTAGTTCTTCTGGCTCACACCGTCGATGTAGACATTGGTGCCTTCGGCCGAGGTGGCACCGGTGCGCACCTTGGTGGTGCCGTTGGCCTCGCGGGTGAACTGCACGTTGGGCACGGTGTCGGCCAGTTCCAGGAAGTTGCGCGTGGCGCGCGGCAGGTTCTGGATCTGCACGTTGGAAATGTAGGTCGCGTTCTCGGAGGTGCGCGTCTCCACCAGTACCGGTGGCGCCTTCACCTGCACCGCATCCAGCGTGGTGGCGTTACCACCGGCGGCCGTGGCCGGTTCGCCGCCGACGCCCAGATTCAAGGTCGCGGTCTGGCCGACCTGCACGGTGACGTTCTGCGAGCTGGTCTGGCCATTGGCGGTGACATCGATGCGGTACGAACCCGGCGGCAGGCCGCCTACCGAATAGCCGCCATTGCTGACCTGCACGGTGCGGGTCAGGCCGGTGGCCAGATTGGTGGCGGTGACCTGCGCCTGGGCGGCAGGTGCGGCATCGACGGTGACCTGGCCGCGGATGGTGGCGGCGGTGCTCTGTGCGAAGGCCGGTGCGGCGCCCAGCAGCAGGCAGCTGGCAAGCGCGCAGCTGAGCAGCTTGCGCGCCGGGCGGGCGGAATGGGGGTGGTGGTGGCGCATGGTCGTCCCTCCAGGGATCGGTACAGATTGTTGTTGTGGCAGTGCAGTGGTGCAGGAACAGCCGCTGCGGGGACAGCGGGAGCGGACAGAACGTCCGCGAAAGGGTCGGCAGCCCAGAAACGCGTGGCCGCAAAGGTCAGTGAGCCGATTCGCCAGCACCGCAGGAGGCGCGGATCACCAGCTCGGGTGTCAGCAATTGCCGGATGCCGTCGTCGCGGTCGGGCGTTTCGACCAGGCGCATCAGCCGGCTCATCGCCTGCTCGCCCAGCCGGGCGATGCTCACCCGCATCGTGGTCAGCGCAGGGTGGACAAAGCGGGCCAGCGGAATGTCGTCGAAACCCGCCAGCGCCACGTCGCCAGGCACCGACACATCGGCCTGGGCGAACGCGTACAGGCAGCCCAGCGCAGTCATGTCGTTGGCGGCGAAGACCGCATCCGGCAACGCGCCGGCCGCCAGCATCGCCATCCCGGCACGGTGGCCGGAGGCTTCGTCGAAGTCGCCCGGGTATTCCACGCCCTGCGCTTGCGCACCGAACGCAGCAAGCGCATCGCGGAAGCCGCGCAGGCGTTCGCGCGCGTCGAAATTCAGCGCCGGGCCACCGATGAAGGCGATGCGGCGGTGCCCGGCACGCAGCAGGTGCTCGGTCATGGCCATGGCACCGGCGTGGTCGTCGATGCCCAGCACCGGATAGTCGGCACCGGGCAGGTGCGCATTGATCAACACCGTCGGCAGCGACTGCGGCAGGTTGTCGGTCAGGAACCCCGGCTGCTCGGCGTAGGGCGAGAGCACCAGCAAGCCATCGACGCGCCCGCGCATCGAGCGCAGCGCCCTGCCCTGGGCTTCCGGGTCGCCGTGATAGCTGGACACCAGCAGGTGCTGGCCCGCCGCACGCGCCGCGCCATCGATGCCGCGAATCAATTCGGAGAAGAATTCGCCGTACAAGTCCGGCAACACCACGCCCAGCGTCTGCGACCGCCGGCTGCTCAGGCTGCGCGCGGCCGCATGCGGGCTGTAGCGCAGCCGCTCGGCCAGTTCAAGCACCTGCTGACGCACCGGTCCGGCAACGTTGTCGTGCCCATTGAGCGCACGCGACACCGTTGCAACGGAGACCTGCGCTTCCCGAGCGACATCTTTGATGGTGACCGCACCCTTGGCCATTCGTGCCGCCCTCCGCGACCGACTTCCCAAAACTGGCGCGGACTGTAAGCGTTTTCATACAGAGGCGTAAACCCCTATCTTCACATGCGTGAAAACGCTTACAGATCAATCAGCTGCAGGTGAGGGACGCGTGAAGCAATGTGCTGCGGCGCAACAAACATGCACCCATGCGTCCACAAGCGAAGCTCGATGCAGATCACGATTGGCAGCGAGTCAACCCGGCCTGGCCAGGCGCCGCACGACCCGGCAACCGTCATGGGCACCCCATGCGCCTCGGCAGCGGCGCACTGACGCGCGCTTCCATGAAGGCCATCACCATTGCGCCCCAGCGATTCTGACGACAGCAAACGGCTGGCACGACCGCAGTGCTCCCTGCACGGCAACGCTCAGCCAACCTCGCCCGGCGCGAAGGCCTCGATCGACAAGGCATGAATATCGGTCTGCATCAGCTCGCCCACTGCGGCATACACCGCGCGGTGCCGTGCCAATGGCGGCTTGCCGGCAAATGCAGCACTGACCACGCGCACATTGAAATGCCCACGCCCGTCGCGCGCGCCGGCGTGGCCGGCATGCCGCGCGCTGTCGTCGACGACGTCCAGTTCGGTCGGCACCAGTGCCGCCTGCAATGCTGCGCGGATCTGCTCGACCCGGTTCATGGCAGCACCCGGCGGAACGGGCGGACCTCGGTGCGCGTGTACACACCCGCTTCCACATAGGGGTCGGCATCAGCCCAGGCGCGGGCATCTTCCAGCGCGTCGAACTCGGCAATCACGACGCTGCCGCTGAAACCGGCCGGACCCGGATCTTCGGCATCGATGGACGGACACGGGCCCGCCACCAGCAATCGTCCCGCGGCCGCCAGCGCCTGCAGACGCGCCAGATGCGCCGGCCGCGCCTGCTGCCGCGCCGCCAGTGCGTCGGCCCGGTCATACCCCTCGATTACGTACCACACACGCCACCTCGCCAGAACTTGAAGATCACCAATGGGATTCTAGCTGGCCCGGCGCTGGACACCGCCCCCGCGCACGCATTACCCTTGCCACTACTGCACACGCAACCGGACGCAGCGGCCCGTCGGCCCAGGCTCAACGCTTTTCCCGATGACCGATTCGCTGCCCACCGCCGGCCCGCGTAGACGACCTCCTCGCTGTTCCGTCGCCGCATGCCACGCGGCGCACGTTGTATGTGGATTTGTAGGATCGTGCCGGCGCAGGCACGACATTGATCGCAATAACTCAAGGCAAAGCCCTGCGGGCGCGGCTTAAGACCGCCGCCGGCGACCGTAAGACCGATGTCGACCTGATGAATTCCGAACTCGCGCACGTCGCGACTCCGCCAGCCACGAGCGCGCCGCCACAGCAGCAGGAAATGCCGCTGGCGGTGGTGCATGGGCAACCGGTGCTGCAGATCCCGCAGGATCTGTATATCCCGCCGGATGCGCTGGAAGTCATCCTGGATGCCTTCGAAGGCCCGCTGGACCTGCTGCTGTACCTGATCCGCCGACAGAACCTGGACATCCTGGACATCCCTGTCGCCGAGATCACCCGGCAATATGTGGACTACATCAATGTGATGCAGGAGCTGCGCTTCGAACTGGCAGCCGAATATCTGGTGATGGCGGCGATCCTGGCCGAGATCAAATCGCGCATGCTGTTGCCGCGCCCCCCCAGTCAGGATGGCGAAGAAGAGGATCCGCGCGCCGAGCTGGTCCGCCGGCTGCAGGAATACGAACGCTTCAAGCAGGCCGCCGAGGATCTGGACACCCTGCCCCGCATGGGCCGCGACAGCGCGCCGGTGCAGGCGCATCTGCCCGAGCGCGCCGCGGTCAAGCTGCCGCCGCCGGTGGAATTGAAAGAAATGCTGATGGCGCTGTACGACGTGCTCAAACGCGCCGAGCTGTTCACCGGCCATGCGATCAAGCGCGAGGCGCTGAGCGTGCGCCAGCGCATGGGCGATGTGCTGAGCCGCCTGGACGACGGCAAGTTCTACCGTTTCGAATCGCTGTTCACGGCCGAAGAAGGCAAGCTCGGCGTGCTGGTCACCTTCCTGGCGCTGCTCGAACTGGCCAAGGAGCAGTTGCTGGACATCGTGCAGGAAGCGCCGCTGGCGCCGATCTACGTGAAGTCGCTGGCGTTGGGCAATACCAATGCGCCGTTGCAATTCTCCAGCGAATTCGACGACAGCGATGCCGCCAACGAACCTATCTGAAGCCGATCATCGAATGGATCAAGCGCTGATCACCCGCATTATCGAAGCCGCCCTGCTGGCGAGCAGCCAGCCGCTGACGCTGGCGCAGCTGCAGGGCCTGTTTCCGGAAGAAGAGCCGGCCCCGCCCGGCAGTGTGGAGCGCGCACTGGAATTGCTGCGCGAGGCCTGTGCCGAGCGTGGCGTGGAACTGGTCGAGGTGGCCTCCGGCTTCCGTTTCCAGGTCAAGGCCGACGTGCATGGCTGGGTCGCCCGGCTGTGGACCGAGCGCCGCACCAAATACACCCGCGCCACGCTGGAGACCCTGGCGCTGATCGCCTACCGCCAGCCGATCACCCGCGGCGAGATCGAGCAGGTACGCGGCGTGGCAGTCAGCAGCAACATCATCCAGGCGCTGGAAGAGCGCGAATGGATCCGCGTGGTGGGCCACCGCGACGTGCCCGGCAAGCCGGCCCTGTTCGGCACCACTAAGGGCTTTCTGGATTACTTCGGGCTCAAGCGATTGGACGAGCTGCCGCCATTGTCTGAGTTGAAGGACATCGCCGAGCTGGAACCGCAGCTGCCGCTGGACCGCGACGGGCAACTGGACGGCGCCGTACCGGCGTCGGCAGCGATGGACGCGGCGCAGGATCAGGCCGATGCAGACCAGGCTGGCGCTGAGGGCGGCGATACGGCTGCGAATACCGACGATGCGGATGCTGGCAACACCGACGCGGATATGAAAGCCAACGCTGGCGCTGCGGCTGACGACAGCGGCACCGGCGCTTTGCAAGCGGGTTTGAAAACGGACCAGACCGACGCCTCGGCGAACCCGGCCAGCAGCACCGAAGCACCGAGCGATGACCAGGCCGACGCCGAACGCGATACTGAAAGCGACATTGAAAGTGGTGCCGACGCCGACCAGCATGTACAGGACTCACCCGACGATGCCGCAGTCGACCGGCAACACCACGGTCTCGATGAGGCGATCGACACCGAAGCGGTCGATGCAGTGAACGACCAGACACCGCAGCACCCCGAGCATGGCTCGGCGCACCAGAACAACATGCAGGACCCAGACGACGCCCGTGAGGGCGACCCCGACACCGCGCCGGGAACGCGCGCGGATGCAGTGAACGAAGACGAAGACAACGCCGTCGCGACGACGACCGTGGCTGTTGACGAAGCCGATTCCGACCCAGAGGCCGACCCGCAACGCGGCGGCCGGAGCCAGACACATGAGTGACACCCCCCGCAAGCTGTCGTTGAACAAGCTTTCCCTCAAGCGCGACAGCGCGCCCGAAGCGCCCAAGCTGGAAGAGCGCCTGCACAAGGTGCTGGCCCAGGCCGGCCTGGGTTCGCGCCGCGCACTGGAGCAGCGCATCGCCGACGGCCTGATCAAGGTCAATGGCGCCGTTGCGCAGACCGGCATGTCGGTGCGCAGCGGCGACAAGATCGAGCTGGACGGCCGCAGCTTCGTGGCCAGCGCGCTGACCGAACCTTCGCGCGTGCTGATCTACAACAAGCCCGAAGGCGAAGTGACCACCCGCGAAGATCCCGAAGGCCGCCCGACCGTATTCGAGTCGCTGCCGGCATTGAAGGGCTCGCGCTGGATCGCCATCGGTCGCCTGGACATCAACACCACCGGCCTGCTGCTGCTCACCACCGACGGTGAGCTGGCCAACGCGATGATGCACCCCTCCTACGAGGTCGAGCGCGAATATGTGGTGCGCGTGCGCGCGCCGGAAGGCGAAGAAAAAGTCTCCGATGCCATCATCGAGCGCCTGTCGCGCGGTGTGCTGCTGGAAGACGGCGGCGCCAAGTTCGACGAGATCGAACGCATCGGCGGCACCGATTCGCACGACTGGTTCCGCGTCGTGGTCAAGGAAGGCCGCAACCGTGAAGTGCGCCGCCTGTGGGAATCGCAGGGTTGCCAGGTCAGCCGCCTCAAGCGCAGCCGCTACGGCAAGATCTCGCTGCCGCGCGAGCTGCTGCGTGGGCACTCGGTGGAAGTGGCGCAGGACAAGGTCGACGCCTTGCGCGCCGAACTGAAACTGGAAGAAGGTGCGCCGTCGGCACTGACCCTGCAGCCGGTGATCGGCCAGCGCCGCGCCGCCAAGTCCACCGTGCACGTCTCGCGCGATGGCCGCAGCAATGCCTACGTCAACGGCCAGACCTCCGGCGCCGATGAAGGCCGCGAGCTGCGACGTTTCGACAACTTGCGCGAAGATCGCGGCCGCGGCGGTCGCGGCAAGCCTGGCGGCTTCAGGGGCGGCCTGACCGTCAGCGGCGAAGCGGCCGCCAAGCAATCGCAGCAGCGCCCGTTCAAGCAGCGCGGCCCGGCCAAGGGCGACCGTGGCGCGTTGCCGGACGGCAACCCGGCCGCGTTCCGCAGTTGGTATGTGCCCGATGGCGTGAGCACCGGCCCGAGCGGCCACCGCAACGCCGGCCCGAGCGGCCCGGGCACCGGCCAGGCACGCCCGTATGCGAAGAAAGGGCCGGGCGGCGCGCGTCCCGGCTCTGGCGGTCCAGGCGGCGCCCGCTCGGGTGGTCCAGGACGCGGCGCTGGCGGCGGACAGGGTCAGTCGCAGGGTCAGGGGCAGCGCAAGCATCCGTATGGCCACCCGGGCAACGCACCGAGCTTCCCCTCCGATCACGCCAACCCGGGTTTCAGCCCGTACGGTGCGGCACGCCCGGCTGGTCGCCCGAGCGGTGGGCGTCCGGGTCCGGGTGGTAATCGCGGCCCCGCGTCGGCCAACCGTGGCCCCGGCGGTCCCGGGCGCGGTCCGGGCAGCCCAGGCGGCGCACCGCGCGGCCCCGGCGGCCGTCCGCCGGGCGGCGGCAATCGTCGTCCTCCCGGCGGCGGTAATCGCGGTCGTTGACCGTCAACCGATCCATGCACAAAAAACGGCCCCCGCAAAGGGCCGTTTTTTGTGATGGACGCCGCGGGGCATCCACCGAGACTGGGACGCTGCCGCGTATCCGGCGGTGCAGTCGTGTAACGAAGCCCTTCGCTACGGTGCTACCGCGATGCACCGGCCGCACGCACCGGTTGGGTAGGACGACCTCGATGCTGCGATCTAGCCCTGCAACACGATTGCGCGCCCTCCGTGTGGGCGCAAACGCCGTTCGACATCGACACGCACCGCTCGTGCGCTCCGGTGAAGGACGTGCAGTGCACGCCCATCCGGGGACCACTCGCTCAGTTCGTTACCGCGCTTACTTGCGACGCTCGATCACGAAGTTACCGACGTTGACGCCCAGGTCCACGCCCTCGCCTGTGCCTGCCAGCGCGAGCGAGATATCGCCCTTGGTGACCACCTGTGCGGTGCTGGACTTCACGACACCCGCGTGCGCTTCGGCGGCCGCATACGTGCCGAACAGGTCGTTGAGGCTATAGGCACCGCTAAAGGTGCCGCGGCCGCCGACGATCTTGGATTTACCGACCGTCAGGCCACCGCCTTTGCTGGAGATCTTGACCGAAATGACCGCACCGTTGTCGCACTTGATGGTGCCGGTACCGCTGGCGGTCTTGTAGAACACCGACCAGCCGGACAAGTTGAACGACAGCTGGCAATCGATATTGCCGGCGGCCTGCGCCTGCGGGGCCAGCGTGGCGGCGCCAAGCAGCGCGATAAGCGAAAGTGACTTGATCATAGGGCAGTGCCAGTGGTGGACGTGGCGCGAGACTAGCAGCGCCGATGTGGCAGCCGCGACAAGATGCCAGTGCGGCGCATGCGTTTGTTCAGCGAGGTCTTCGCTGGCCTCGAGATGGCAGCAGAACTGCCGCCTGCAGCCGCGGCATGGGATGATTGCCGCATGCCACGCACCGTCTACAGCCTGCTCGTCAGCGCCCTGCTGCTGCCCACCCTCGCCCACTGCGGCGAGGCGATTCCCACCCAGGGTTACACCGTCGTCAGGACCTATCCGCACGATACCGCCGCCTTCACCGAGGGCCTGTTCTATCTGGACGGGCATCTCTACGAGAGCACCGGCGAGCTGGGCCAGTCCAGCGTGCGCAAGGTCGACCTGGACAGCGGCAACGTCCTGCAGCAGGTCAATACGCCGCCGCCGTTCTATGGCGAAGGCATCGTGGCCTGGAAGGATCGCCTGATCCAGCTGACCTGGCGCAATCAGCGCGGCTTCGTCTACGACTTGGCCACGCTGGCACCGCGTACCCAATTCACCTATTCCGGCGAGGGCTGGGCGCTGACCAGCGACGACCGCCAGCTCTATATGAGCGACGGGACCGCCAACATCCGCCGCCTGGATCCGCAGAGCCTGAAGCAGATCGGCAGCATCAAGGTCACCGCCCGCGGCAAGCCGCTGGACAAGCTCAACGAGCTGGAATGGGTCAAGGGACAGTTGCTGGCCAACGTCTGGCTGACCACCCGCATCGCACGCATCGACCCCGCCAGCGGCAAGGTCGTCGCCTGGATCGACCTCAAGGCGCTGGTGCCGGACCCCGACACCTTGACCGACCCCACCAACGATGTCCTCAACGGCATCGCCTACGACGCCGCGCACGATCGCTTGTTCGTCACCGGAAAGCGCTGGCCGAAGATCTACGAGATCAAGCTGGCTCAGTAGCCGGGATTGGGGATTCGGGATTGGGGATTGGCAACAGCGGGCAGGCAGGTATCTGTGCGGCAGTGCTTGTACCAATCACGAATCACGAATCCCCAATCTCGAACCGATCGGCATCCAGCATCGCGGGAAAACGGGCGCGGTGCTCGGCCAGCGCGATGGCGCTGAGGGTGGTGGTGACCACCTGCTCGCGTTCGCGAATTTCCACCTGCGGCTGGCCAAGGAAATCGATCACCGCGCTGTCGCCGGCGTAGTGCAGTTGGTTGCCATCGATGCCAATACGGTTGACCGCCGCGACGAAGCACAGGTTTTCGATCGCGCGTGCGCGCAGCAACGTCTTCCACGCATAGGCGCGGGCGGACGGCCAGTTGGCGACGAACACTTGCAGATCGAAATCCAGTTGCCCCGGGCGCTCCACATCGAAGCGATTGCGGCAGAACACCGGAAAACGCAGGTCGTAGCAGACCTGCGGATTGATCCGCCAGCCCTTCCATTCCACGGTCAACCGTTCGCGTCCGGCCGCGTAGCGCAGATGCTCGTTGCCGAAGCGGAACAGGTGACGCTTGTCGTAATACTGCAGCGCCCCGTCGGGCGTGGCCCATAGCAGCCGGTTGAACACACCGGCCTCGGTGCGCACCTGCACGCTGCCGGTGACCGCTGCACCCAGGCGTGCGGCCTGCGCGCGCACCCACGCCACGGTTGGCCCGTCCATCCCTTCGGCCTTGTCGATGGCGTCGTTGGAGAACCCGCTGGTGAAGGTTTCCGGCAGGATCACCAGATCGGTCTGCCCGGCAAGCGGCTCCAGCAACGCAGCGTAATAGTCGCGGTTACCGGCCGGGTCATGCCAACGGGTGTCGCCTTGGATCAGGGAGATGCGCAGGTCGTTCATCGAAAGCTCGGGAATGGGGAGTCGGGAATCGAGAATGGGTAAAGCTGTCTGCTGCTGCCTGTGCGCTAAGGAATGTAAGGGCGTCAATTGGACAGCAACTCGGCTCATGGGACTATGCAAGGTCTCCAGTGGAGAGGCGGGGCGGCATGCATGGAGAAGGGATACGCTAGACGGCTTGCTCTTCCAATTCCCAACTCCCGATTCCCCATTCCCCGCTCGTCAGAGCTGCTGCAAGCGCTCGATCGCCGCATCCAATGTCGCATCGTTCTTGGCAAAGCACAGCCGCGCCAGGCGCTGCCCTGCAGGCGGGTTCTCGTAGAACGGCGACAACGGGATCGCGGCGACGCCCTTTTCGATCGTCAGCCACTTCACGAATTCGGTGTCGGTCAGGTCGCTGATGGCCGAGTAATCCACCAGCTGGAAGTAGCCGCCGGGCACCGGCAACGGCTTCAAGCGCGTGGTCAGCAGCTGCTCGCGGAAGCGGTCGCGCTTGGCTTGGTAGAACGCGCCCAGTTGCTCGTCGTGTTCGGGCTCGTCGCGGATCATCGCAGCGAAGGCGTGCTGGGCCGGACCGAAACTGGTGAAGGTGTTGTACTGGTGCACCTTGCGGAATTCGGCCGTGAGCGTCGGCGGTGCGATGGCGTAGCCGATCTTCCAGCCGGTGCAGTGGTAGGTCTTGCCGAAGCTGGAGATCACGAATGCGCGCTCGCGCAGTTCCGGCCAGCGCAGCACCGATTCGTGCCGGCGGCCATCGAACACGATGTGTTCGTAGACCTCATCGGACAGCAAAAGGATGTCGGTGCCGCGCAACAGCTCGGTCAGCGTCTGCATGTCGGCGGCCGACAGCATCGCGCCGGACGGGTTGTGCGGCGAGTTGATCATCAACAGGCGCGTCTTGGGGGGCGTGATCGCGGCGCGTAGCGCAGCCCAGTCGACCGCAAAGGTCTGCGGGTGCAGTGCCACATGCACGGCGCGTGCGCCCGCCAGCTCGATCGCCGGCTCGTAGCAGTCGTAGGCCGGGTCCAGCACGATGACGTCTTCGCCGGCCCGCACCACCGCGTGGATGGCGTTGAAGATCGCCTCGGTGGCACCGCTGGTGACGGTGATCTCGGTGTCGGCATCGACCTGTGCGCCATAGCACCGCTGCGCCTTGCCGGCGATGGCCTGGCGCAACGTCGCCACGCCGGTCATCGGTGGGTACTGGTTGTGGCCGGCGGCCATGGCCTTGGTCAGTTCGTCGACCAGCCGCTGCGGCACCGCGAAATCGGGAAAGCCCTGGCCCAGATTGACCGCGCCGTGCTCGGCCGCCAGCTGCGACATGACGGTGAAAATGGTGGTGCCCACCTTGGGCAGCTTGGTCGTGAGGGGCATGGTGCCTGTCCGGACAAGAAACGGGGGATAGCGAGTGTACGCAAAGCCGCCTGGCGGTTGCGCCCGGACACTGCAAAACAGCGTTCCCCGACCCCGCGCGGCGCCTGCGACGCTGCCGCGGACGTCCCCGCCATGCCACCATCGTCGCTACAATGCGCGCCCGGTCCGGCGCGTCCTGCCCCGGCCTTTCCCCATGCCGTCCTGCGACGGGAGCCCGCTGCACCGATGATCGAACCGCTGCACACCGCGCCGCCGCTGCTGGCAGCGCACGCGCTGGCCTTCAGCCGCAACGAGGAGCCGGTGTTCGGCCCGCTGGATTTCCATGTCGATGCCGGCGAGGCGTTGCTGGTGCAAGGCGACAACGGCGCCGGCAAGACCACGTTGCTGCGCGTGCTGGCTGGCCTGCTGCATGTGGAGCGCGGGCAGATCCAGATCGACGGCAAAACCGCCAAGCGTGGCGACCGCAGCCGCTTCATGGCGTACCTGGGCCACCTGCCCGGTCTGAAGGCCGACCTCAGTACGCTGGAGAACCTGCACTTCCTGTGCGGGCTGCATGGCCGCCGCGCCAAGCAGATGCCCGGCAGTGCGCTGGCGATCGTTGGCCTGGCCGGTTACGAAGATGCATTGGTACGGCAGTTGTCGGCCGGGCAACGCAAGCGACTGGGGCTGGCACGGCTGTGGCTCTCGCCGGCACCGCTCTGGTTGCTGGATGAGCCGTACGCCAATCTGGATCTGGATGGCATCACCCTGGTGAACCGAATGATCTCTGCGCATCTGCGCGGCGGTGGCGCGGCGCTGGTCACCACGCACGGTGCGTATGCAGCGCCGCCGGTGCGCACCCGCATGCTCACGCTGGAGGCTGCGGCATGAGCACGCCTTCGCCGCAACCCTCGCTCTGGCAGGCCGCCCGCGCCCTGCTTGCCCGCGACCTGCAGCTGCTGTGGCGGCGCCGCAGCGATGCGTTGCAGCCGGCCCTGTTCGCATTGCTGATCGTGGTGTTGTTCGCGTTGGGACTGGGCGGACGCCCGGACCTGCTCGCGCAGGCCGCGCCGGCGGTGTTGTGGCTGTCGGTACTGCTGGCTGGCCTGCTGTCGCTGGACGCCTTGTTCCGCAGCGATGTGGAAGACGGCTCGATGGAGCAATGGTTGCTGGCACCGGTGCCGTTGGCCTGGTTGATCGCAGTGCGCGTGCTGCTGCATTGGGCGACCAGTGCGTTGCCGCTGATTGCCGTGACGCCGCTGCTGGGCGAATTGCTGCACCTGCCGCATGACCAATTGCCGGTGCTGCTGGCATCGTTGGCGCTGGGAACGCCGCTCCTGAGCCTGCTCGGCGCTGTGGTGGCGGCACTGACGGTGACGATGAAACGCTCTGGTATTCTCGTGGCGTTGCTGGCGTTGCCGCTGTACGTGCCGGTGCTGGTGTTCGGTGCCGGCAGCGTGGCGGCCAGCGGACAAGGGCAGGATGCAGTGGGTGCGTTGTTGTTGTTGGGCGCCGGACTGGTGATCGGCGTGGTCCTGGCACCGCTGGCTGCGGCGGCCGCGATCCGCATTTCGTTGAGTTGAGCGCTGCACTCGATGCATTGTCGATAGCACGCCCCGCACAACGCGTTGTTGCTGTTTCGAGAGCCAATGCCATTCCAAAGGCTACTGCCATCGCATGAACGTCGTCGTCCGCTGGTTCCACCAACTCGCATCGCCCCCGATCTTCGACCGTTTCACTGCGCGCTGGGCGCCGTGGTGCTACGCGCTGGCCGCGTTGCTGCTGGGCGTGGGCATCTGGCAGGCCTTGTTCGCGGTGCCGGCCGATTACCAGCAAAGCGACAGCTTCCGGATTCTCTATATCCATGTGCCGAGCGCGTGGATGAGCCTGTTCGTGTTCGGGCTGATGGCGCTGCACGCGGCCATCGCGTTGATCTGGCGCATCAAGATCTGCGAGATCCTGGCGATGGCGTGCGCGCCGATCGGCGCTGCGTTTACCGTGATCACCCTGCTGACCGGCAGCATCTGGGGCAAGCCGATGTGGGGCGCCTGGTGGGACTGGGACCCGCGCCTGACCACCGAATTGATCCTGCTGTTTCTGTATCTGGGTGTGATCGGCCTGTATCACGCCATCGACGACCGCCGTCAGGCGGCGCGCGCGGCGGCGTTGCTGGCCATCGTCGGGGTGGCGCTGCTGCCGGTGATCCGCTATTCAGTGGTGTGGTGGAATTCGCTGCACCAGGGCCAGAGCATCCGCTTGCTTGGGCCGTCCACGATCGATGCAAGCATGCTGCTGCCGCTGTGGTTGATGGTGATTGGTACCAAGTTCTGGTTTGTCGGGTCGCTGTTGACGCGCGCGCGCGCCGACAACCTGCGCCGCGAGGCGGGCAAGGCCTGGATCGTGCGCGATGCGCAGGAGAGCGCGGCATGAGCTACCTGCCTTACGTCATCGCCGCTTACGCGGTGTTCGTGCTGGTGCTGCTGTGGGATCTGATCGCCGGCCGTTGGCAGGTGCGTCGCGCCCTGAAGACCGCCCAGGCGCGCCGCCTGCGCGAGCGCAAGCGCGCGGTGCCCAGCGATGCGGAGCTGATCCGGTGAACTCGCAACGTCGCCGCCGCCTGTGGCTGGTGCTGGCCTTGGTACTGGCCGGCGGGCTGGCAACCACGCTGGTGGCCATGGCCTTGCAACGCAACGTGGCCTACCTGTACACGCCCTCGGAAGTGCTGCGTGGCGACGCCGGCGCGCATTCGCGCTTCCGGCTTGGCGGCATGGTCGAAAAAGGCTCGTTCCAACGCGCCTCCGGCTCGTTGGAAGCACACTTCCGCGTCACCGATGGCGATGCGCAATTGCCCGTGAGTTACGACCGCATCCTGCCGGACCTGTTCCGCGAGGGGCAGGCAGTGGTGGCCACCGGCCGCATGCAGAACGGCATCTTCGTCGCCGAAGATGTGCTGGCCAAGCACGACGAAACCTATATGCCGAAGGAAGTCGCCGACAAGATGGGCAGCGCGCATCGCAAGCACGATGTGCCAGCCGCGGCGGATCAGGTTGGAGAGCGGCATTGATGACGTGCATCAGGCCATCTGCATGCCGGCAGGCGGGCGGCTTGCGCGCAAGGTGCATGGCCAACGACGTCGCGGTGGGTGGGCAAGCAGGTGCGGGCGCTGCAGGAATGCTGGCGCTGCAGGGCACCTGCGGTCGTCGCACCGGCCGATGCGCGACAACGCGGCGCCCCGATGCTTCCTGAACTCGGGACGTTCCTGCTGGTGCTGGCCCTGCTGGTGGCGCTGGTGCAGGCCGTGGTGCCGCTGGCAGGCGCACAGCGCGGACGCAGCAGCTGGATGGCCGTGGCGCGACCGGCGGCGCTGGTGCAGCTGGCACTGATCGCATCGGCCTTCGCCGTGTTGACGCACGCCTTCTTGGTGCAGGATTTTTCGGTGCGCTACGTCGCCGAAAATTCCAACAGCCTGCTGCCGGTGATGTACCGCTATTCGGCGGTGTGGGGCGCGCACGAAGGCTCGCTGCTGCTGTGGACGCTGGTACTGGCGTTATGGACCGGCGCGGTGGCGCTCTGGTCGCGGCAGCTGCCCGCGCACGTGATCGCGCGGGTGCTCGGCGTCATGGCGCTGGTAAGCATTGGGTTTCTGGCCTTCCTGCTGTTTACCTCCAACCCGTTCGCGCGGTTGTTCCCGGTGCCGCTGGAAGGTGGCGACCTCAATCCGCTGCTGCAGGACCCGGGGCTGATCGTCCATCCGCCGATGCTGTATTGCGGCTACGTCGGCTTTGCGGTGCCGTTCGCGTTCGCCATCGCCGCACTGCTGGAAGGCCGCATGGATGCGCGCTGGCTGCGCTGGACGCGGCCGTGGACCAATGTCGCCTGGTCGATGCTCACCGTCGGCATCGCGCTTGGCAGCTGGTGGGCGTACTACGAGCTGGGCTGGGGTGGCTGGTGGTTCTGGGACCCGGTGGAGAACGCCAGTTTCATGCCGTGGTTGGTGGGCACCGCCCTGCTGCATTCGCAGGCGGTGACCGAAAAGCGCGGCAGCTTCGCCAGCTGGACCTTGTTGCTGGCAATCGCCGCCTTCGCGCTGTCGCTGCTGGGCACCTTTCTGGTGCGCTCGGGCGTGCTGACCAGCGTGCACTCGTTCGCGGCCGACCCGTCGCGTGGGCTGTTCATTCTGGTCTTCCTACTGGCCGTGGTCGGTGGTTCGTTGCTGCTGTATGCGTTGCGCGCGCCGCTTCTGTCGGTGGTGGACGATCCGCGTCGCGCATTCGCCGGCAGCTCGCGCGAAACCTTGTTGCTGTTGAACAACCTGTTGCTCACCTGCGCCTGCGCAATGGTGTTGCTGGGTACCTTGTATCCGCTGCTCGCCGATGCCTTGGGGCTGGGCAAGCTGTCGGTTGGGCCACCCTACTTCGGCACCTTGTTCGTGGTGTTGATGGCGCCGCTGGTCGCACTGTTGCCCTTCGGCCCGCTCACCCGCTGGCAGCGCGAACAGGCTTCGCGGCCGATGGCGATGCTGGCGCCGTGGGCGGGTCTGGCGGTGGCGGCCGGCGTACTGGCCTGGTTCGCCGCGCCGCAGGGACAATTGAAAGCCGCCTTCGGTGTCGCCGGTGCAGCCTGGGTGCTGCTGGGCACCACGCGCTTCCTGTGGACGCGACGGGCGGCCAAGGGGCGCAAATTCACTGCCGAGATGCTCGGCATGGTGCTGGCGCACCTGGGCGTTGCGGTGTTCCTGTCCGGTGCCATGCTGGTGGAGGGATTGAGCCTGCAGCGCGAAGTGGCGCTGGCGCCCGGGCAACAGGTGCAGATCGGCCGCTATGCACTGCATTTCGACCGGATCGAAGAACGGCGCGGGCCCAATTACGTGTCCGACCGTGCCAACCTGCAGGTATTCAAGGACGATGCCCCGGTAGGCGCGCTGCATGCCGAAAAGCGCCGTTACGCCAGTGGCGGCCAGACGTTGACCGAGGCGGCGATCCGCCCTGGTCCGTTTGGCGATCTGTATGTCGCCCTTGGCGAACCGCTGGGCAATCAAGCCTGGGCGGTGCGTGTCCACCTCAAACCGTTCGTCCGCTGGATCTGGCTGGGAGCGTTGCTGATGGCGCTTGGCGGCCTGGTGACCGCGGCCGACCGGCGTTTTCGTCGTTCTCCGGAGATCCAAGATGGTTGAGTCACGTTCGCCCCGCCTGCCCACTGCGGTTCTCGTGGGCGCCATCGTGCTGCTGCTCGCCCTGGCAGCGCTGCTGGTCTATGCGGTGGTGCGCTCCGGTCAGGACGATCGCGATGCCCTGCCCTCTGCGCTGATCGGCAAACCAGCGCCGGAATTCGCGCTGCCGTTGCTGCACGACCCGGCCATCGTGGTGCATGCGCGCGAATTGCGCGGCGCGCCATACATCATCAACGTGTGGGGCAGCTGGTGCCCGGCCTGCCGCGAAGAACACCCGGTGCTGAGCCGCTTCGCCCTGACCAAACGCGTGCGCGTGATCGGCTACAACTGGAAGGACGAGCGCAACGATGCGCTGCGCTGGCTCGAACAACTCGGCAACCCGTATCTGCTTGTGGTCGCCGATCAAGATGGCCGCACCGCCATCGATTTCGGCATCGCCGCCGCGCCGGAAACCTTCTTGGTCGACGGGCGTGGCGTGGTGCGCTGGAAGTACAGCGGCATGCTGACCCAATCCATCATCGACACCCAGTTGATTCCGGCGCTGAGCAAGATCGAGCGTTCCCCCACTGCCGCACCGGACCTGCACGCCAAACGATGACGCGCACCTGGCTGCTCCTGCTGCTGTTGCTACCCTGGCTGGCCGTTGCCCAGCCGGTCGGCGACCCGGCGCCGCTGCGCTATGCATCGGCCGAAGAGGAGGCGCGTTTTCATGCACTTACCGCCGAGTTGCGCTGCGTGCAATGCCAGAACCAGTCGCTGGCCGATTCCAACGCGCAAATTGCGCAGGACTTGCGCCGCGAGGTGCTGGCACTGATGCACGAAGGCCGCAGCGATGCGCAGATCCGCCAGTTCCTGGTCGCGCGCTATGGCGAGTTCGTGCTGTACCGTCCGCGTGTGGAGTCGCGCACCTGGCTGCTATGGTTCGGTCCGCTGCTGGTGTTGCTGCTGGGCGCGGGCGCCGTTGTGCTGGTGGTACGCAAACGCAGCGTGGCCGCGCCTGCCATGCCTGCCGATGAGCAGGAGTGGTGATGGCCGGCTTTGTCATCGCGGGGATCGTGATTGCGCTGCTGGCCTTCGGCGTGGTGGTGCGCCCGCTGTGGCGCGAGGCGCGCGGCCTGGCCGCAAGCGTGGCAGTGTTGCTGCTGGCCGCGAGTGCGGCGTTGTACTGGTTGGTCGGCACGCCAGGCGCCATCACCCAGCCGACCAATCGCCCGGCCACGCCACGTTCGCTGGATGAAGCCATCGTGCAGCTGCGCGCGGCGCTGGCCAGTAACCCCGAACAGGCCGAAGGCTGGGTGTTGCTGGGGCGCTCGCTGTCCAGCCAGCAGAAATTTGCCGAAGCGCGCGATGCCTTCGCACGCGCGGTGGCACTGCGTCCGGACGAAGCGGACGTGCTGGTCGCCGCGGCGCAGGCGCGCATGCTTGCCGACGACAGCGGTCGCCCGGATCCGGAAGCCATGCGCCTGCTCGAATACGCGCTGGCGGTGCAACCGGACCATCAACGCGCACGCTGGTTCCTGGGGGTGGTGCAGCGCCAGGCCGGTGAGCCGGCCAAGGCCAGTGCGACATGGGAGCCGCTATTGCGCGTGGTCGATGTCGCAACCCGCCCTGGCCTGCTCGAACAGATCAATGCAGCCCGACAGGACGCCAAGCTCGAGCCGATCCAGGCACCGGCTGCACCTACCGCCGCTGCAGCGAGCGACAAACGCATCCAGGTGCGCGTGACGCTGGATGCCGAATTCGCCAAGCGCGCCGGATTGTCCGGCGACACCAGCGTGTTCGTGATCGCGCGCGCGGCCGACACGCCGATGCCGGTGGCGGTGGAAAAACACGCGCTGAGCGAGCTTCCATTGACCATCATGCTGGACGATGGCGACAGCCCGATGCCTACGCTGGACAAGGTACAGCTGCTGGCCCGGCTGTCGCGCAGCGGCAACGCCATGCGTCAGGCCGACGACGTGGAAAGCGCACCGGTGACGATCGCACTGCCTGCGGACGCGCCAGTGGAGCTGGTGATCGGCCGCTGATGGCGTGTTGCGTCTCATTGCGACGCTTCGGCGCAGTGCCGCATAAGAATGCCAAACACCATCTGCGCCAGCCTGACGGCTGCGCAGGAGTTCTGTTGGTCGCTCCTGGTCGGTTGCGATGTTCAAATCATCTGTACCGACCATCTCGACCGGCCCTTGCCTGCTCACCGTCGCGGCACGGATGTCGCTCAGGCGCTTGCAAGGACGCATTGCAGCGTTCCGCGCTGGTGGGCATGCAAGGGTCTTGCAGCCAAACCGCAGGTCTGCCGCCCTGCAAAGTGGCATCACGCAGCGCATGGCTTCCAGCCAATTCCGGATTTCCCATTCCCATCCTGCACACTGGCGCGTGCCATGGCAGATAGAATTGGCCCATGACTGAATTCATCCCCGCCGGCACGCTATACCACGCCCTGCCCTCACCGTTTCCGATGAAACGCGGCGGCGTGCTGCATCAGGCACGCGTGGCGTACGAGACCTGGGGCACGCTGGCAGCAGACCGCAGCAATGCGATCCTGATCGTCACCGGCCTGTCGCCTAACGCGCACGCGGCGGCAAACCAGGCCAACCCAGAGCCGGGCTGGTGGGACGCAATGCTAGGGCCGGGCAAGCCGATCGATACCACACGCTGGTTCGTGGTGTGCGTCAATTCGTTGGGCAGTTGCAAGGGCTCGACCGGGCCGGCTTCGGTGAACCCTGCCACCGGCTTGCTGTATCGCCTCACCTTTCCGGACCTGTCGATCGAAGACGTGGCCGACGCCGCAGCCGATGTGGTACGCGCGCTGGGTATCGCGCAGCTGGCCTGCCTGATCGGCAACTCGATGGGCGGCATGACCGCGCTGGCGCTGTTGCTGCGTCATCCCGGCGTCGCGCGCAGCCATATCAATATCTCCGGCAGCGCACAGGCATTGCCGTTTTCGATCGCGATCCGCTCGTTGCAACGCGAGGCGATCCGGCTGGATCCGCACTGGAACGGCGGCCACTACGACGATGCCAGCTACCCCGAATCGGGCATGCGCATGGCGCGCAAGCTCGGCGTGATCACCTACCGCTCGGCGCTGGAATGGGACGGCCGCTTCGGCCGCGTGCGGCTGGATTCCGAACAGGCGGCCGATGATCCTTTCGGGCTGGAATTCCAGGTGGAAAGCTATCTGGAAGGCCACGCGCGCCGCTTCGTGCGCTTCTTCGACCCCAACTGCTATCTGTATCTGAGCCGCTCGATGGACTGGTTCGACCTGGCCGAGTATGTCGAGGAAAGACTCGCTGCCGGCTCTACCATCGACCACCCCCATGCAGATGCCCTGCCTGGCTCCGCCAAGCCGCAGACAGGCGTCTCGACCGCCGACGCGGTGCTTGCCGGCCTGGCGCGTATCCGCATCGCGCGTGCGCTGGCGATCGGTGCCAATACCGACATCCTGTTCCCGGTGCAGCAGCAGGAACAGATCGCCGACGGCTTGCGTGCCGGCGGTGCCGATGCGCACTTCATCGGCCTGGATTCGCCGCAAGGCCACGATGCGTTCCTGGTCGATTTCGCCCGGTTCGGCCCAGCGGTGAGCAATTTTTTGCGGGGCTGTTGAGCTGCTCGAACCGCGCGCTGCGCCGCTGGATCTCGGCCGATGTTGCTGGACCTGGGGCGACCGTCACCGCTGTTTTGCCGGCCGAGCAATCGATGCGTGATGTGCGCGCACACCGCATCAGCACGCCACACCATCCAACGGAGCAACGCGAATGCGCTATCAGGGACGTCTCAGCGACTGGAATGATCACAAGGGCTTTGGCTTCGTCACGCCCAATGGTGGTGGCGACCGCGCATTCGTCCATATCAGCGCGTTTGCACAGCAGACCCGTCGCCCGCGCGACGGGGAGATCATCACCTACGCGATCGAACGCGATGCGCACAAGCGCCTGAATGCCACGCAAGTGCGGTGGGCAGACCGTACCACCGCCGCCAGAGCCGAACAGCGTCGCAGCGGGTTGCCACGCAAGACGCTGGCTGCGGTATCGATGCTCGCCTTGGCGGCGGCCACGCTGATGCACGTGATACCGATGCTCGTACCGCTCTGGTACGCGGCGGCCAGCCTGCTCACACTGTTGATCTATGCGATGGACAAATCGGCTGCGCAACGCAATCAATGGCGCATACCCGAATCCAGCTTGCACCTGCTGGCGCTGATCGGTGGCTGGCCAGGTGCATTGCTGGCGCAGGAAATCTACCGGCACAAATGCAGCAAGGCGGCGTTCCAGATGACGTTCTGGATCACGGTTGCGTTAAATGTCAGCGCACTGTTGCTCGCGGTGACCGAGACCGATCTGATGGCCGCGCTTCCGGTGCTATTCGATTGAACGCGATCAACAACGTGTGGCCGGGGTGATCAACGCTCATCCCGTGACAACCTTCGAGAAACGCAGCCATTGGCTATGCGTCTTGATCGAGCAACTCCAGCTTTCCCTCACGCATCCGGTAATGCCGCTGCACCACGCCGGGCGGTAACGCGTCGTGGGTGATCATCACCAGCGAGCGTTCGCCCAGTGCAGCGGCCAGGTCGAGCAGCAGCGCGTCGGCGGTATCCACGTCCAGACCGTCGGTGGGTTCGTCGAGCAATAGGAT
Organism: Xanthomonas phaseoli pv. dieffenbachiae; assembly: GCF_008639345.1. NCBI lineage: Bacteria > Pseudomonadati > Pseudomonadota > Gammaproteobacteria > Lysobacterales > Lysobacteraceae > Xanthomonas > Xanthomonas phaseoli. The sequence goes on from NZ_CP041380.1 coordinate 2,611,532, forward strand.
CGGGGCATCGCGCAGCAGTGCCCGCGCCAGGGCGAGCCGGCGCGCCTGGCCGGCGGACAGCGTGGCGCCGTTTTCGCCAACCCAGGTGTCCAGGCCGTTGTTCGCGCTGGCCCACGCGCCCAGGCGCACTTGTTCGAGTACCCGCCACAACGCGGCATCGTCGGCAGCAGGGTCGCCGATGAGCAGGTTGTCGCGCACGCTGCCGGCAAATACCGGCGCATTCTGCGGCAGCCAGGCGATACGCTGGTGCCATTGCGCCTGTGCGACGTGGCGCAGGTCGATGCCCGCATAGCGCAGCTGCCCGGCCTGCGGATCCCACAGGCGCAGTATCAACGCCGACAATGTACTTTTACCGCTGCCGCTATCGCCGCTGATGGCAATGCGCTCGCCCGGCGCCAGGGTGAGATCGAGCGCATGCAGTACCGGGCGCACGCTACCGGGCCAGGCAAACGACACCTGCTGCAATTGCAGCGTGCCGGTGCGCGGGGCATCGATCGCGCGCGCCGGATCGCTCACCGACGGCGCTTGGTCGACGATGGCCTGCAGGCGCCCGGCGGCAACGCGCGCACTTTGCAGCGCCTGCAAGGCCAGCCCGGCACCGGCCCAGACTTCCAGCAACGCCATGGTCAAAAACACCAACCCTGCAGCACGCTCGGCGCCGATCAGCCCGCGCTCGGCCGCACCAAGCGCCAGCCACAGCATGCCGGCCAGCCCCAGCCCGCCGCAGAGCGCATGCAGCAGGTTGTCGGTGATCAGCCGTCTGCGCTGGATGCGATCGCCACCGGTCACGGCGGCGGCCGCGGCGTCGCTGCGCTGCAGCCAGGCGCCCTGCGCGTCGATCGCAGCAAGGTCGGCTGCGCCCTCCAGCCCTTCGAAGGCTTGTGTACGCAAGTCGGTTCGCTGCTGTGCACGCAACTGCTCGCGCTGTGAGCCGCCGCGTGCCACCTGCCACGGCACCAGCCCACCGATCAGCACGCCAAGTACCAGCAACACGCATGCAGCGGGAAGATAGATCAGTGCAGCGGCGACCACACCGCCTAACCAGATGCCGAGCAACGCAGCCAGCGGTGCCAATGCGCGCACGCTGAGGCCATCGACCTCGCCGATGTCGGACATCAGCCGCGCCAGCAGATCACCGGTCCGGGTGGCCGACAATCGCCCAGGCGCCAGCGGCAAGGCGCGGCGAAAGAACCACACCCGCAGATCGCGTGCGATGCGCAAGGTGGCATCGTGCCCGATCAACTTTTCGGCATAACGCGACACGATACGCGCGAAGGTCAAGGCGCGAATGCCGGCCGACGGGGAGAAGAAATTGAAGCCGGCCCCCATGCCGGCAACGCCTGCCAGCGCAGCGGCGGTCAGGAAGCTGCCGGACAAGCCCAGCAGGCCGACACCGGCAAGCATGGTGACCAGCACCAGCCCTGCCGACAGCAGCAGGCGCCAGGCATGCAGACCAAACACATCGCGCAGACGCTCGGGCTGGGAGCGGCTCATAGTGCCTGCACCGTGACCGGCGCGCCGCGCAGATCGATGACCGTGTCGGCCCAACGCATCACCGCAGCGCTGTGCGTCGCCAGAACGACCGCACGGCCGCGCGCAAAGATGCCCAGCGTACGCAGCAATTCCGCTTCGGTATCCGGGTCGAGAAAGGCGGTGGGTTCGTCCAGCAGCAACACATCCGGCTCGCGCAACAACAGCCGCGCCAACGCCACGCGGCGGGCTTCGCCACCGGACAAACCGAAGCCACGCTCGCCGATCACCGTGTCCAGGCCGGCCGGCAAGTGCGCGGTAAAGCGCAGCACTTGGGCCGCCTCGGCCACCGCGTGCAGGCGCGTATCGCTGGCCTGCGGGTCGGCCAGGCGCAGGTTGTCGGCAATGCTGGCCTGAAACAGATAGGGGCGCTGCGTGGCATATCCGATGCGCGCACCCGGGCGCACGGCGACGCTGCCCGCCTCGGGTGCAAGCCAACCGGCGAGCCCTTCCAGCAGCGTGCTCTTGCCGCTACCGCTGGCACCGATCACCGCAACGCGCTGCCCGGGCTCCAGCGTCAGCGCAAACTCCCTGACCACCAGCTGCGGCGCGCCGGCAGGACGCAGCGCCAATCCGCGTGCCTGCAACAAGGGCGCATGCGCTTGTGCCGGCTCCAGGGCACGTGCGGGGAGCGCCGCGATCTGCGCAGCGGCAGGCGGCTGGAAGCCCTGCAGCAATCGCTCGGCCTCGGCGACTGCAGCCAAGGCGTTTGCGCGGTCATGGTAGTGCGCGGCCAAGCGCCGCAGCGGTGCGAAGAATTCCGGCGCCAGCAGGAGGCAGAACATGCCCGCACCCAGCGATGGCAGACCGTGCAGATGGAGCATGCCCAGATAACTCAAACCGAAGTACAGCGCCACGATCGCAACGCTGACGGAGGCAAAAAATTCCAGTACGGTCGACGACAGGAATGCAATGCGCAACACGTTCAGCGAGCGCTCGCGCACGCCCTCGGCAGCGGCGGCAATGCCCTGCAGTTCGGCCTGGCCGCGGCCGTATACGCGCAGCAACCCCAGTCCTTTGAGTCGATCGGCAAAATGCCCGCCCATGCGCGCCAACTCGCCGAGTTGTTCGCGCCCTGCGGCCTCGGCGCCCCACCCCACCAGCATCATGAAGAACGGAATCAGCGGCGCGGTGAGCAGCAACACCAGCCCGACCACCCAATCGACGTAAAACACCGCGATCAGGATCAGCGGCGGCACCAGCAACATTTCGATACGAGCAAGCTGATAGCCGACGAAATAGCCTTCCAGCGCATCGGTATGCGCCAGGCTCAATTCGCCCAGTTCGCCGCTGCGCTGCCGGCGCAGCCATAGCGGCCCGTGCTGCACCAGGCGTCGCGCAATACGCGCGCGCAGTTCGCGTTTGGCCACGTCGGCCACTTCACCGGTCAACGATTGCGCCCAGGCGTTGAGGAGCGCGCGCCCGATCAGCGCAACCAGCAATCCGGCGCCCACGTTGCGCAATTGCGCCAATGCCAGGTGCTGCACCAGCACCGCCTGTACCAGCCAGGCGATCGCAGCCGATTGCGCAAGCAGCAGCACACCCGACAACGCCACCGCCACGCCGGCAAGCCGACGCGCGCGCGTGGCCGATGCGGCCAGCGCATCCAGCCAGTGGCCGCGTTGACGGCGCTGGGCTGGCGTTTCGCTGGCTTGCACGCTGGGCTGGCTCACGTCGCTCTTCTGAAGACTGCGCATTGCACGCGATTGTAAGTCGCCGCCTCCCGGTGGGGGATAGACAGTGTGACGCACCTGTTCAGCGCCGCATTGATTTGGATCAACGCGGCCGGCGCGCTGGCGGCAGATGATCGCCACATTCCTTACCGACCCTCAACCAGGCCCTCCCGCCATGATCGACTCGACAGTTGTCGAACTGTCGCGGCTGCAGTTCGCAGTCACCGCGATGTACCACTTCATCTTTCCGCCGCTCACCATGGGCCTGTCGTTCCTGCTGGGCATCATGGAAAGCGTCTACGTCATGACCGGCAAGCAGATCTGGCGGCGCATGACCATGTTCTGGGGTGTGCTGTTCGGCATCAACTTCGCCATGGGCGTCGGCACCGGCATCGTGATGGAATTCGAGTTCGGCATGAACTGGTCGTACTACAGCCATTACGTGGGCGACATCTTCGGCGCGCCGCTGGCGATCGAAGGGCTGATGGCGTTCTTTCTGGAAGCCACGTTTTTGGGCCTGTTCTTCCTTGGCTGGAATCGCCTGAGCAAGGTGCAGCACCTGATCACCACCTGGCTGGTGGCGCTGGGCAGCAACTTCTCGGCGTTATGGATCCTGATCGCCAATGGCTGGATGCAGAATCCGGCCGGCGCGGTGTTCAACCCCGACACCATGCGCATGGAAGTGGTGGACTTCGTGGCGGTGCTGTTCAACCCGGTGGCGCAAGCCAAGTTCGTGCATACCGTTAGTGCGGGCTACGTGCTGGGCGCGGTCTTCGTGATGTCGATCAGTGCGTTTTACCTGTTGCGCGGCAAGCATATTGAAATGGCACGGCGTTCGTTTGCGGTGGCTGCAGCGTTTGGCCTGCTGTCGTCGCTGTCGGTGGTGGTGCTGGGCGACGAGAGCGGCTACGCCGCCAGCGAACACCAGAAGATGAAACTGGCGGCCATCGAAGCGATGTGGGAAACCGAAGCTGCGCCGGCCGATTTCACAGCGTTCGGCATTCCGAACCAGACCACCCATCGCAACGATTACGCCATCAAGATTCCGTACCTGATGGGCTTGATCGCCACGCGTTCGCTGGATGAGCCAGTTCCAGGCATTCTCGAACTGGTCGGCCGTGCCGAACACCGCATCCGCGGTGGTCAGATCGCCTACGGCGCACTGCAACGCATCCGTGCCGACAAGAACGACGCCCAAGCGCGCAAGGTCTTCGATGCGCATTGGCAGGACCTGGGCCACGGCCTGCTGCTCAAGCGCTACCGCGACGATATCGGCAATGCCACACCGGAGCAGATTGCCCAGGCTGCGATGGACACCGTGCCGCGCGTGCTGCCGCTGTTCTGGACCTTCCGCATCATGGCCGCCATCGGCATGTATCTCATCGTGTTTTTCGCTGTCGCCTTCTGGTTTGCCTGCAAGCACAACTTCCAGGAAAAACGCTGGTTCCTGAGCTTGGCCCTGTGGACGCTGCCGCTGCCGTGGATCGCGATCGAATGCGGCTGGTTCGTGGCCGAATACGGCCGCCAGCCCTGGGCGGTGGAAGGCGTGTTGCCCACCTTCTACGCCGCCTCGGGGCTGGATCTGTACGAGATCGTGATGACGCTGGTGGGCTTCACCGCGCTGTACACCACGCTGCTGGTAATTGCGATCAAGTTGTCGCTGAAGACCATCAACAAGGGCCCGGAGATGCTGTTCCCGACAATGCTGCCCAACGCATTGCCTGTCGCCCCACCCGAGCATGCCCGGCAAGACCACGCCACCTCGCCTCACGCACCGCTGAGTTCCGGTGCCGTGGCCGGCAGCGCACCGTAAGCGAAGGAGAGACATCATGGATTTCGTATTGCTCGATTACACAACCCTGCGCGTGATCTGGTGGCTGCTGCTCGGTGTACTGCTGTCCGGTTACGCGGTGATGGGCGGCTTCGATCTGGGCGTGGGCGCACTGCTGCCGTTCGTCGCCAACAACGATGCCGAACGCCGGCTGGTGATCAACACCGTCGGCCCGGTCTGGGAAGGCAACCAGGTGTGGTTGATCCTGGGCGGCGGCGCGATCTTTGCCGCGTTCCCACCGTTGTATGCAGTGAGTTTCTCCGGGTTCTATCTGGCGATGTTCCTGATCCTGTTCGCGCTGATCCTGCGCCCGGTCGGTTTCAAGTTCCGCGGCAAACTGGTGAGTCCGCGCTGGCGCAGCAACTGGGACTGGGCGTTGTTCGTCGGCGGTTTCATTCCGGCACTGATCATGGGCGTGGCGGTCGGCAACGTGCTGCTGGGGGTGCTGTTCCATTTCGACGACAGCATGCGCACGTTCTATACCGGCAACCTGTTGGGGCTGCTGACGCCGTTCGCATTGCTTGCCGGCTTGCTCAGCGTGGCGATGCTGCTCGCGCATGGCGCCGCGATGCTGGTGCTCAAGACCGATGGACCGGTGGCCGAGCGCGCGGCACGTTTCGGCGCCATTGCCGCGCTGTGTGCGCTGGCACTGTTTGCAGCAGGCGGCGCGTGGGTGGCGCTGGGCCTGCCCGGCTACGCGGTGACCTCGGTGCTGGCCACCGATGCGGCCACCAACCCGCTCGGCAAGACCGCTGCGCTCACCGCCGCGGGCGGCTGGTTGCACAACTACAGCAGCATGCCGGCCACACTGATGGCGCCGCTGGTGGGCCTGGTCGGGCTTGCGATGAGCGCGGTGTGCTTACGCATGCGGCGCGGCGGCCTGGCCTTCATCGCCTCCGGCAGCGCCATCGTCGGCATCGTGTTCACGGTGGGCTTTGCGTTGTTCCCGTTCCTGCTGCCCTCTTCCACTACGCCGAGCGCGAGCCTGACAGTGTGGGATGCATCCAGCAGCCGCCTGACGTTGTGGATCATGTTATTGGCCACGGCCGTGTTCATGCCGATCGTGCTGGCGTACACCAGCTGGGTGTATCGCGTGCTCAGGGGCAAGGTCACCGACGATGCGGTCACGGCCAATCCCAACGCGTACTAAGCACCGCGGTAGCGATCGCAGTGCCTGCGCTGCCGTCGCCGCATCGCGCGTCACCATCATCTTGTTCAACGATTCGAGGAGCACACCAATGTGGTATTTCGCATGGATACTCGGCACCGGCCTGGCGGCATTGGCCGCGGTGCTCAACGGCATGTGGTTCGAAGCACGCGAGCCCGAGCGTGGCGAGCCGCCTCAGTAAAATAATTTCATCAGATGCTTGCCGATTCCCCATTCCCTATGTAACATACGCGGCTCCTTCGGGGTGTAGCTCAGTCTGGTAGAGCGCTACGTTCGGGACGTAGAGGTCGCAGGTTCGAATCCTGTCTCCCCGACCAGTTTCAAAACACAAACCGGCCTCGTGCCGGTTTTGTGTTTTCAGGCGTCGTTGCACGCAGGTGCGCGGCGCGGATGGTCTGTCATGTCTGTTGTCACTTCCGCGTCTTCTTCGTCCGCCCAGTTGCGTGGTCGCGGCCTGGTGCTGGCCGCGATCTTGCTGTCCGCATTCAACTTGCGCACCGCGGTGACGTCGCTGACGCCGCTGCTGGAACGCATTGCCGACGAGTACGCCTTCGGCGCGCCCACCATGGGCGCGCTCGGCATGTTGCCGACCGCAGCGTTCGCACTCACCGGCGTGGCAACGCCCGCGTTGCTGCGCCGTTTCGGTTTGCTGCGCGTGGCGCTGGCGTCGATGGCGTTGGCCACGCTGGGATTAGTGCTGCGCCCGCTGCTGCCGGGCACCGCCGGGTTGCTGGTCGGCTCGCTGGTGGCGTTGGCCGGGATGGGCATGGGCAACGTGGTACTGCCGCTACTGGTGAAGCGTTACTTCGGCGACCGCGTGGGCCGGGTGAGCACGCTGTACATCACCGTGCTGCAGGTCGGTACGCTGCTGCCGGCGCTGCTGGCAGTGCCGGTGGCCGATGCGCTGGGTTGGCGCAGTTCGATGGTGGCGTGGGTGCTGCCGGCCCTGCTGGCAACGGCGGCGTGGGCGCTGGTGCACGCCAACCATCGGCGCCTCCGCGCAACCGGCCCGGCACCGGTCACCCCCACGCCCGAAGCCGAAGGCCGCGTCGCCCGTACTGCGCTGGGGTGGTGCATGGCGGTGACCTTCGGCATGACCTCGCTGGTGACCTATTCCATGTTCACCTGGCTGCCGACGCTGCTGCGCGAAGCCGGTGCATCGCCTGCGTTCGGCGGCACCATGGTGGCGTTGTTCGCGGCATTGGGCATGGCCGGGGCGCTGACCATGCCGGCGCTGGCGGTGCGCATGCGCAATCCGTTTCCGATCGTACTGCTCTGCGCAGCCTGCCACCTCGTCGCGTTTGCCGGGCTGTGGTGGGCGCCGCTGGCCGCACCGGTGCTGTGGGTGACCCTGCTCGGCCTGGGGCCGAGCACGTTTCCGTTGGCATTGGTGTTGGTGAATCAGCGCAGCCGCACGGCGGCCGGTTCGGCCGCACTGTCCGGTTTCTCGCAAGGTGTGGGCTATGCGGTGAGCTGCCTGGGGCCATTCCTGTTCGGCTGGCTGCACGCGCACAGTGGCGGCTGGACCTCCCCGTTCGTGTTCCTGGTCATCTGCCTGCTGGTGCAGCTGGCCGCCGCCTGGGTGGTCTGCCGCCCGCAGCTGCTGGAAGATGCGTGGGCGCCGCCGGCACGCGGCGCCCACGCGCTCAACGTACCGGCAGAGTGATGTAGCTGGGCTGCTCGGGGGACACGTACACCCGCTGCGTGGCTTTTTGATAATCGCCAGGCTTGGCGAAGAAGATGTTGGGCACGTAGGTCTGCGGATTGCGGTCGTATAGCGGGAACAGGCTGGATTGCACCTGCACCATCACCCGGTGGCCCGGTTGGAAGGTGTGGTTGGCGGTTGGTAAGCCGAACTGGAATGCCAGCGGCTGATTGGACGCCAAGGGTTTGGGCGTGCTGAAACTCTCGCGGTAGCGGCCGCGGAAAATCGCCAACGACACCGGCAACTCGTAGCCGCCCATCTTCGGGTTCGAGGCCATCTCCTCCGGATACACGTCGATCAGCTTCACCACCCAATCGCTGTCGCTGCCGCTGGTGGAGGCCTGCAGATGCACTTCGGGCGCACCGGCGATCTGCAGTGGCTCGGTCAGCGGCTCGGTGACGAAGGTCAGCACGTCCGGGCGGCCATCGACAAAGCGCTGGTCGTGCACCAGCCAGGTGGTCCACATCGTGCGGTCGGCAAAGTCCACCGGGCGCGGCACGAACGGCACCGGCTTGGCCGGGTCGGACACGTACTCTTCAAACCCCACCTGCCCGGCCACCGGTTGCTGGAACGACAACTTGCCGCCGGCCTGCAGATACAGCGGCTTGCTGGCCGAGGCGCAGCCATTGTCGCAACTGCGCGGCCACGCCTTGAGGCGGTCCCAATGGTTCTCGCCGGTGTTGTAGATGAACACCGGCGGCGTGTCTGCCTTGGGCGCGCCATCGACCAGGTACTGGTCGAAAAACGGGCGCAGCACCTCGGAACGGAATTGGCGCGCGGTGTCGCCTTCGAAATTCAGCGCACCCAAGGCGCTACCGTCGTAGTTCACCTGACTGTGGCGCCACGGGCCCATCACCAGGTAGTTGAGGGTATTGCCCTTGTCGCGCGGCTCCATCGCCGCGTAGCTGTGGATCGCCCCCCACATGTCTTCCTGATCCCACAGGCCTTGCAGCCACATCGTGGGCACCTTCAGCGGCGTGCGCGCCATCACCTTGTCCAGCGCCTGTTCCTGCCAGAACGCGTCATAGGCGGCGTGTTCGGTGAGCTTGTGCCACCACGGCAACTGCTCCAGGCCCGCAGCCTTGGCGAAGTCGCCGGCCGAGCCGGCCTGCAGGAAATTGCTGTAGTCGTCGTGCCCCTGGCGCGCGATGCCGGCGCCCTTGCCGCGTTTGCTCAGCTGGCCGGTGAAGTAATCGAAATTGACCTGGCGGAACGCGCCGTAATTGAACCAGTCGTCGCCCATCCAGCCGTCGATCATCGGGCTTTCCGGCACCGCCACCTTCAACGCGGGATGCGGATTGGTCAGCGCCATCACCACGGTGAATCCTTCGTAGGACGAACCGATCATGCCGACCTTGCCGTTGGATTCCTTGACGTTCTTCACCAGCCAGTCGATGGTGTCCCAGGCATCGGTGGCATGGTCGACCTCGCTGGAATTGAGCGGCCCACGCAGCGGGCGCGTCATCACGTAATCGCCTTCGGAACCGTACTTGCCGCGCACGTCTTGGAACACGCGGATGTAGCCGCCTTCCACGAACACGTCGTCGCCGGGCGGCAGCAGATCCTTCATATGCGGCGAGGCCAGGCGCTCGCTCCGGCCACTGGCATCGTAAGGCGTGCGCGTCAGCACGATCGGCGCGTTCCTGGCGCCCTTGGGCAGCACGATCACCGTGTGCAGCTTGACCCCATCGCGCATCGGAATCATCACCTCGCGCTTGATGTAGTCGTTGCTCGCATCGGCAGCCACGAACGGCTTGCCGGTGATGTCCGGCGTCATCGGCGAGGTTTGCGCCCAGGCGCTGCCGGTGGCGGCGGCAATGGCGGTGGCGAGCAGGCAGGCGGCAAGGCGGCGCATGGAATATCCGGCAGCAACGGTGGGCAGGATGAACAACTGCAGCAGCGTAGGCACAGACAACTGGCTTGCGGGAGTGTCGAAGGTACCGGGTCGGCCAGGCTGCGGCGAGCACGCGCTGCGGATCGGCTGCACGGGCGCCGACGTTTAGGTTGTCCTGAAATGACCACGCCGTGCATTGCATCCCTTGCACGCCAGTCTTCGATCGGTGCGCGCAAGCCACCCCCAAGCCAAGCAAACGTCATTGGAAGACCGGCAAAATCGCACGCTTCCGCAGGCGCGGCAGATGCTTTACAACGTTTGATCCCACGATTGCAGCGAGCGCTCGCATGCGCATTCCCCCCTCGCACGATTGCGCCAACCCACACCGCCGTCGCCTGCTCACCCACCTCGGTGCGGCCGCGCTGCTGCCGTTGCTCGGCCGTGCTGCCAGTAGCGACGCGACCACGCCACCGCTGCGCCCCACCCGTTCGCCGTTGCTGCCGCCCGAGCATGCGCTACGCCTAGCGTATGCGGCGCCTGCCAGCGATGCCCAGCTGTTGCGCGAAGGACTGCCGATCGGCAACGGCCGGCTCGGGGCGCTCTGCGGCGGAGCTCCTGCCTGCGAGACGCTGTTCGTTTCCGAAGGCAGCCTTTGGTCAGGCGGCAGCAACGCAGTGCTGCAGGACGATGGCCAGTTTGCATATACCAAGGAAGAGTTCGGCAGCTTCATGCTGCTGGCCAAGCTTTTTGTGGAACTGGAAGGGCATGCGCAGGCGCAGACGTCCGATTACCAGCGCGAACTGGACATGAGCAACGGCTGCGTACGCGTGCGCTATCGCATCGGCGACACGCGTTATACACGGACGCTGTTCGCAAGCCACCCGGATGCGGCCATCGTGTTGCGCCTGGATTGCGAAGGCGCAGGCAGCCACCGTGGCCGCATTCGCCTGGTCGACACGCATGCCGGGGCCGGTCGCGCCGACGGCCACGCCGGGCTGCGCTTCGCCGGCCAGCTCGATAACGGCCTGCGCTATGCCGCAGCGCTGCGCGTGCACAGCGACGGTGGCAGGCTCGAAACAGGCGAAGGCCTGCTGCAGTTTCATGACTGCCGTGGCCTGACCATCGTGTTGTGCGGCGACACCGACTACGCCGCCGATGGCGCACGCGGCTGGCGCGATGCCACGCGCGACCCGCTTGCGCTGGCGCGCAACCGCGCACAGGCCGCCGCCACAGTGCCTGCGGCGCTGTTGCTGGACACCCATGTGGCCGATCACCGTGCGTTGTTCGATACGTTGCAGGTGGAGCTTGGCCAGTCCAGCGATGCGCAACGCGGCCTGGAGACCTGGCAGCGCATCCAGGCCCGCGCCGCCACGCCTGCGCTCCCCGACCCGGAACTGGAGGTGGCCTATCTGCAATTTGGCCGCTATCTCACCATCGCCGCCTCGCGTGATGGATTGCCCACCAACCTGCAGGGCCTGTGGCTGGAAAACAACGACCCGCCATGGATGAGCGACTACCACAGCGACGTCAATCTGCAGATGAACTACTGGCTGGCGGACCCGTCCGGCCTGGGCGCCTGCGTCGATGCGCTGACACGCTATTGCCTGGCGCAGCTGCCGTCCTGGACACGCATCACCCAAACCCACTTCAACGACCCGCGCAATCGTTTCCGCAATACCTCCGGCAAGATCGCCGGCTGGACCGTGGCCATTTCCACCAATCCGTTCGGCGGCAACGGCTGGTACTGGCACCCGGCAGGCAACGCGTGGTTATGCGACAGCCTGTGGCAGCACTACGAGTTCACCCAGGACCGGGACGACCTGACGCGCATCTATCCGCTACTCAAGGGCGCCTGCGAATTCTGGCAGGCGCGCCTGATCGCAATGGAGGTCACCGACGCCGACGGGCGCACGCGACAGTGCCTGGTCGACGACCACGACTGGTCGCCAGAGCATGGCCCGGAAAATGCGCGCGGTATTGCCTATGCGCAGGAACTGGTGTGGACGTTGTTCGGGCAATACCGCCAGGCCAGCGCCCTGCTTGGCCGCGACGCAGCCTACGCCGCGACCATCGCCACGCTGCAGCAGCGTCTGTACCTGCCGGAGATCAGCCCGCTCAGCGGCCAATTGCAGGAATGGATGTCCCCCACGGACCTGGGTGAAGCCCATCACCGGCACCTGTCGCCGCTGATGGGTCTGTTCCCCGGCCATCGCCTGCATCCGGATCTGGCGCCGCCTGCGCAGCTGGAAGCAGCGCGTAAGCTATTGGAAGCGCGCGGCATGCAGAGCTTTGGCTGGGCTTGCGCATGGCGGGCGCTGTGCTGGGCAAGACTGGGCGATGCGGAGCGTGCTTATGCGCTGGTGCTGACCAATCTGAAACCCTCGATCGGTCATCGCAATGGCACCGCGCCGAATCTGTTCGATATCTACGATCTCAGCCAGCACGGCGACCCCACCCTTGACGGGGTGTTCCAGATCGATGCCAACTTCGGCACCCCGGCCGCAATGCTGGAAATGCTGCTGTATTCGCGCCCTGGGCAGATCACGCTGCTGCCGGCACTGCCCAAGGCCTGGGCCGCGCAAGGCCGCGTTACCGGCCTGGGCGCACGTGGCGGATTTACGGTGGACATGGCGTGGCGCAACGGCGTGCCGACGCAGATCAGCGTGCGCAGCGTCGGCGGCACCCGCACCCGCCTTAGCTGGGGCGCCCAGGCGCACGACATTACGCTTGCACGTGGCCAAGTGCTGCGCGTGCTGTGAGCCAGTGCCACGTGCCGGCCGCGCTTGAAGCGTGACGCGGTTGCAAGCGCGGCAAGGCATCTGCGCGTTGGCCGGCGATTGGCTGCGCCCCGCAGTATGGCCTGGCCCAGCGTTACCCAGCCAGGTCGCACTGCGCACGCAAGGTATTGTGGAAAGCAGGTGCGTCCGGGCAGCATCCAATGACGCAGCGACGACATTGCCGATCGCTCAGCGATGCAAGCAGCCGCCGTTGATGGCGCTTGCGGCAGGTGTGCAGCCTTGCCTAATGCCGCACCTGGCCTTGGCCGCGCACCACGAAGCGCTCCACGGTCAGCGCTTCCAGGCCCATCGGGCCATAGGAATGCAGGCGCGTGGTGGAGATGCCGATCTCCGCGCCCAGGCCGAGTTCACCGCCGTCGGAAAAGCGCGAGGAGGCGTTCACCATCACCACCGCCGAGCGTAGCGACTGCACGAACCGTTCTGCGTTGCCGGCGTCCTGCGTGGCGATGACTTCGGTGTGGTCCGAGCCGTAGCGGTGGATGTGCGCCAGCGCCGTGTCCAGATCCGGCACCACGCGGATGGCCAGAATCAGGTCGAGAAATTCCGCGGCATAATCGTCGTCGCTGGCAGCACCGATGTCCGGCAGCGCCGCCTGCGTCGCCGCATCGCCACGCAGTTCCACCTTGCGTTCGCGCAATGCCTGCGCGGCAAGCGGCAGAAAGCGCTCGGCGATGTCTGCATGCACCAGCAAGGTCTCCAGCGAATTACAGGCTGCCGGCCGCGTCGCCTTGCCATCGATCAACAACCGCAGCGCAAGCTCCACATCGGCCGACGCGTCCACAAACAGATGGCACACACCCTTGTAGTGCTTGATCACCGGCACGCGCGCGTGCTCGGCGACAAACCGGATCAGCCCTTCGCCACCGCGCGGAATCGCCAGGTCGACGATCTCGTTGAGCTGCAGCAGCTCCAGCATGGTCTCGCGGCGCAAATCCTCGACCAGGGTCAGCGCCGCTTCCGGCACATTGGCGTTGCGCAAGGCCCGCTGCAGTGCGCGCGCAATGGCGGTATTGGAATGGATCGCCTCCGAGCCGCCGCGCAAGATCACGCCATTGCCGGCCTTGATGCACAGCGCGGCGGCGTCGGCCGTGACGTTGGGCCGCGCCTCGTAGATCATCGCGATCACGCCCAGCGGCACACGCACCTTCTGCACGCGAATCCCGTTGGGGCGCACATCTTCGCGCGTGACCTGGCCGACCGGATCGGGCAAGGCCGCCACCTCGCGCAACGCATCCGCGATACCGGCCAGGCGCTTGTCGTCCAGCGCCAGACGATCAAGCATGGCACTGCCGGTGCCCTTGGCACGCGCTGCCTCCAGATCGCGCGCATTTGCGACCAGGATCGCCGCGGCATCGGCTTCCAGCGCGGCAGCCATCGCCTCCAGCAAGGCGTGCTTGGCCTGTGCAGACAATTGCGACACCACCTGCGCGGCATCACGGCATTGCAGAGCGAGCGTTTTGATGGTCATTGGAGAATCGGGAATGGGGAATGGTAAAAGCACGCGACATCACTTTACTGCGACGTAATTGGCGCTGGGAACGTTCGGTGGGAAGCTCTTGCGATTCTCCATTCCCGATTCTCCATTCCTCGCTACAACACCACCAGATCATCGCGATGCACCACGTTTTCGCCGTAACTGTAGCCGAGCACATTCTCGATCTCGCGCGAGTGGCGGCCTGCGATACGACGGATATCCAGGGCCGAGTACTGACTCACGCCGCGTGCCAGACACTGTTCGCCCGCGCGCAGGCGGATCTCCACCATGTCGCCGCGACGGAAATCGCCCTGCGCGCCGGCCACCCCGCCTGGCAACAGCGAGGCGCCCTTGCCGGTCAGGGCCGCCGCAGCGCCGTCGTCGATGAGGATCGCGCCTGCCTCCACCGGTGCGTGCCGTAGCCAGTATTTTCGCGCAGCGATGCGCGTGCGTGCGGCGTGGATGCGCGTGCCACGCAGGCGGTCCTGCGCCAGGGCGCGTACCACCTCGCCACTTCGGCCGTTGAACAGATAGGTTTCGATGCCGGCCGCACCGGCCTTTGCAGCGGCCTCCAGTTTGGTGCGCATGCCGCCGGTGCCCACGCTGCTGCCGCTGCCGCCGGCCATCGCCAGCACTTCGGGGGTGAGCTCGGGCACATCGTCGAGCGGGCGCGCCAATGGGTTGCTGCGTGGGTCGGCGCTGTACAAGCCATCGATATCGGTGGCGATGAACAACGCGTCGGCATCGACCAGCGCCGCCACGATCGCGGCCAGATTGTCGTTATCGCCCAGCTTCAGCTCATCTACCGAGACGGTGTCGTTTTCGTTGATCACCGGCAGCGCGCCCAGCCGCAGCAGCTCGCCCAAGGTGGCACGCGCGTTGAGATAGCGGCGACGGTTGCGCAGGTCGTCATGTGTGAGCAGTACCTGCGCCACCGGTCGCTCGAAAAAGCGCTGCCACAACGCAATCAACTGCGCCTGGCCCAAGGCGGCCAGTGCCTGCCGCGCCGCGATCGGCGCGCCGACATCCACCGCCTTGGGCAGGATGGCGCGACCAGCGGCCACCGCGCCCGACGACACGATCACCAGCTCGCGCCCGGCAGCCAGGTTGGCGGAGACGAACTGCGCCAGACCCAGCGCGAAGCGCGGGGACAGCCCGCCCCCATCGGCGGCGAGCAGGCTGCTGCCGACCTTGAGCACCGCACGGCGCCATGGCGGCAGCGCCTGCTCGGTGAACGGCGACAAGGTGCTGGCAGGCGTGCTCATGGCAATGGCGTCCTCAGTGCGTGTTCCACTCGTACACCGTCAGTGCAGAAGCATCGCGCAGCACCAGCGGGTCGCGCGCAACGATCTGCTGCGCGTCTTGAAGCGTGGCCACGTTGACCAGCACATACGCGCCACCGCTACGATCGCTGAAGCCGCCGGTCAGCTCGAGCTGCCCGGCGGCGCGCAACGCATCGAGAAAGTCCAGATGCGGCTGCACCACATCGGCAGCAAACCCCGGCTTGCGCAGCGCAAGCACCAGATAGCGGGTCGTCATGCGCGAAGCGCCTGCCAGCGCGCCTGCAACACGTCCAGTTGCAGGTCGGCTGCCGCACCGGGCGACACCCGCGCAGCCAGGCTGCCTTCCGGCGTACGTCCCTGCCCTGCGGTCTCGGAGGCTTGCGCTGCGGCCTTGTACGCCTCGCGGAACGGCACGCCGGCTACCGCAGCTTCCACGGCCACATCGGTGGCGTACATGCCCAAATCGATGGCGGCACGCAATTTGTCCGGGCGCCATTCCAGATTGGCCAGCAAGGCCGGCAGCAGTTCCAGCGCTGCAAGTCCGCGGCCAAAGCCATGCACGATCGCGCCCTTGCTGCTCTGCAGATCGCGGTGATAACCCGACGGCAGCGACAGCAGCTGTTCGATCTCGGTGCGCGCTGCCGCCACGCTGGCATGGGTTGCGCGCATCAGCTCGATCACGTCCGGGTTGCGCTTGTTCGGCATGATCGAGCTGCCGGTGGTGTACTGCGCCGGCAACGCGACAAACGCGAATTCGCCGCTGGTGAACAGCGACAGATCCCAGGCGATGCGGCGCAGATCCAGCGTGGCGCCGCCGAGCGCTTCGAGCGCGGCCAGTTCGTACTTGCCGCGCGAAAGCTGGGCGTAGATCGGCGAGACCTGCAAACGTGCAAACCCCAGTTCGGCGGTGGTATGCGCACGGTCCAGCGGCAAATTCACGCCATAGCCTGCGGCGGTGCCGAGCGGGTTGCTGTCCACCAGCTGCAAGGTATCGGTTGCGCGTACGGCATTGTCGATGAAGGCTTCTGCCCAGCCCGCCCACCACATGCCGGCCGACGACACCACCGCCCGTTGGATGTGCGTATAACCGGGCACCGGCAGTTCGGCCTCTGCCTGCGCGCGATCCAACGCCACCTTGGCGATCTCGGCGCTGAGCGTGGCAACGCGCTGCAGCTTGTCCTTCAGCCACAAGCGCGTGGCGACCAGGATCTGGTCGTTGCGGCTGCGCCCGGTGTGGATCTTGCGGCCTGCATCGCCCAGACGCTCGGTCAAGCGCGCTTCGATAGCCGAGTGACAATCTTCGTATTGCGCATCGAGCACGAAGGCGCCGCTGCGAAAATCGGCGGCCAGCAGGTCGAGCTGTTCGCTCAAGCCACCCAGCTCCTGCAACGACAAGATGCCGATGTGCTGCAGCCCCTGCGCATGCGCCTTGCTGGCAGCGATGTCATACAGGAAGAATTCGCGATCCAGGATCACATCGTCGCCGGCCAGGAAACTCTGGATCTTGGCGTCCACGGCAACGCCAGGTTTTTGCCACAACAGATTGGTCATCGGAAAGCGTCTCGAGTCAGTCGTCCAGTTTCGATCCCCGCACAGGGATGTGCGGGCTGTTGCAAGGCACTCGCTTCGTTGAATCCCTGCACAGGGATGTGCAGGCTCTTGCGAGGGACTCGCTTAGTTGAATCCCTGCACAAGGATGTGCAGGCTCTTGCGAGGGACTCGCATCAACCAATTGCCATCAACTCGTCCCAGCCCAGCGCCAGGTTGAGGTTTTGCATCGCCTGCGTTGCCGCACCCTTGAGCAGATTGTCCAGCGTCGCCACCACCACCACGCGCTTGTTGCCGGGCGCCAGCGTTACTCCGCCAATCTGCACACCGTGCTTGCCGGCGATGCGGCTCACCCAGGGCGCCTCGTCGACGATCTCGATCAATGGCTCGTCGGCATAACGCTGCGTATAGCGCGCCTGGATCTGCTCGCGCGTCAGTGGCTGCTGCAGCCACAGATTGACGGTCATGGTGATGCCGCGGAAATGCGGTGCCACATGCGGCATGAACTCCACCGGCACGCCGAGCTGCGCAGACACCTCGCGCTCGTGCATGTGGTTGGTCAGCGCATACGGCATCAGATTGTCGGCGAGCAGCTCGGGATTGTTCTTGTCCGAAGGCGTGGTGCCCGCGCCCGAATAGCCGGACACGCCGAAGCACTGCGGCGGGCCGGCCAGCTGGTCGAGCAATGGCGCGATCGTCAGCTGCATCGCGGTGGCATAGCAGCCCGGGTTGCTGATGCGTCTTTGCCCGGCGTAGCTGCCGCGCGTCAACTCAGGCAAGCCGTAGTACCAGGCCGGATCGAAGCGGTAATCTGCCGACAGATCGATCACCAGCGTCTGCGGCGCTGCGGCGTCGATCGCGGCGACGAAAGGCGCTGCCATGCCATTGGGCAACGCCAGGATCACCACATCGGCAGCCTTGGCGGCCACCGCGTCGGCATCCAGGTTCTCGTAGCGCAACTGCCCCTGGTAGGCACCGTTATGCTCGGCCACGCGCTGTCCGGCCAGCTCGCGCGAGGACACGAAGCTCAATTGCAGCTGCGGGTGCGCCGCCACCAATTTGATCAATTCCGAGCCGGTATACCCGCGGGCGCCGACAATGCCGATGGTCTTTGGTTGAACAGTCATGCGTTTGCTTCCAGGCGGAACTGCAGGTGGCGTTTGACCCCGGCCCATTCCGTATCGATGATGGAAAACACCACGGTATCGCGCGGCGTACCGTCGGCGTGGCGGGTGTGGTGGCGCAGCACGCCGTCCTGTTTTGCGCCCAGCCGCGCGATCGCTGCGCGCGAGGGATGGTTGAACCAGCTGGTTTCGAACACCACGCTCAAGCATCCCAGTGTTTCGAAGGCGTATTGCAGCAGCATCAGCTTGGTTTCGGTGTTGACGCCGGTGCGCTGCACGCGCGGCGCGTACCAGGTGTAGCCGATCGACAGCCTGGGCACCGCTGCATCCAGCGCGTAATAGCGCGTGCAACCGACGATGTCGCCGGCCGCGTCGCGCACCGCAAATGGCAACGCCGCGCCGTCGGCGCAGGCGGCCAGGGCTGCGGCGATATACGCATCGACCTGCTCAGGTGCGGGCACGCTGGTGTACCACAGCCGCGACAGCGCGCCCTCGCCCAGTGCCTCGCGCAACCCATCGGCGTGCACTGCTTGCAGCGGCTCCAGGCTCGCATGCCGTCCACGCAGGCTGGGCTGTTCGCGCCAACGTGCTGGCAAGCCGACGACGCTCATCGCAGTCAGCCCAGCAAGGTCGGCTGACGCGTCGCGCAGTGCGCAACGCAATGCTGGATCTGTTCGAAGTTTTCCAGCCCGTACCAGAACACCTTCCACTTCTCCTGCTTGATGCAGCCGTCCGATTCGGCGTAGTAAAAGATATTGACCTGGTTGTTATGACGCGAGCGCCAGAACAGTTGTGGGGTCTCTTCGCGCATCACGTTCCACACCGCACGGCCAAGGCCTTCGCCCTGCGCATCGTCGAGCACGGCGAACTTGTCCAGATAGGTCAGCCTGCCCGCACCGAACTGGCCTTCGTCGGTCAGGATCACCGCGGCGCGATAGTTTTCGCTGACATACGCGCGCAGCAACGTGGTGGTGTCGAAATACTCCGGCACCAGCGTGCGGCCGAAGCTGGACTCGATCAGCGACTTCAGCCGAGGCAGATCCAGTTCGTCCCAGGAGGTGGCGCGCAGCACGCGCTCGCCGCGCCGCACCAGCGTGCCCGAGCCCTTGTGGGTGAACAGTTCCTTGGCCAGGTCCGCCGGCCGGGTGATCGACACCGACGACTCCAGCGGCAGGCGATCGAGCAAGTCCTTGATCTGCTCGATCTTCACCCGCATGCCGCCGTTGATCCACGGCTGCTGCATCAGGTGATCGAACTCGGTAGACAGGTTGATCGAATCGATCAGCTTGCCATCGGCATCCAGCAGGCCGCCGGTGCCGGTGAGAAAAATGATCTTGTACGGCTGCAGCTCCTGCACCAACTCGTTGGCGGCAAAATCCGCATTGACGTTGAGGATCTGCCCGCTGGGCGTTTCGCCCAGGCTGGTGATCACCGGGATGGAGCCGGCCTGCAGGCTGGCTTCGATCGGCGCCAGATTCACCGCCTTGACCTCACCGACCAGGCCGTAGGTGTCGCGATCCAGATACTCGGCCTCGAACACGCCACCGGTAATCGAGGTCGCACGCGCACCATTTTGCTGCAGCGCTTCCACCAGTTTCAGGTTGGAGGCCTGGAACACCTTGCGCACGATCGCCAAGGCTTCGGGCGAGGTCACACGCAGTCCGTTGACCGTGTGCTTTTCGATGCCGGCTGCCGACAGCTCTGCATCCAGCTGCGGGCCGGCGCCATGCAGCACGATCGGGGTCAGCCCCACTTCCTGCAGGAACGACAACGACGAGGTCAGCGCGTCCAGATCGTCGCGCAACACCGCGCCCCCCACCTTGACCACCGCAAAGCGCTTGGCGTCGAGCTGCGAAAACCGCTTGAGGTACTGGCTGATTTCCTTCGCGCTGGCCATGCTCGAAAGCAGGCGCACGATGGTCTGGCGGGTTTGTTTGTGGGGCTGTGCGGAAGGGGACATTGCCGTGTTCGAAAGAGGAAAGGGAGCGCCAGGCGCGTGTCGGCTCAACGCGAACCGTTGATGATGCGATGGACCGATTCGGCATAACGCTGCAGCTGCGCCAGCGTCACGAATTCGTCGGCGGTATGCGCCTGGGCGATGTCGCCCGGACCATACACCAGCGCGGTATAGCCGCCGGCCGAAAACAGCGAGGCCTCGGTCCAGAAGTCCACTGCGTTGCCGATCGGCAGGTCCAGCGCATCGGCCACATCGCGTGCAGCCAGGCGGCGTTCTTCCGCGCGTGCGATGTCGCCCGATGGCAGGCTCGGCCCGCGGAAGGTTTCTTCGAAATGCGCTGCCGCCGGTTCGGCGAAACCGGCGAAGGTTGCGAGCAATCCATCCACGTCCATCGACGGCAGCGGACGAAAGCCGAAGCGCACTTCGGCTGCCGGCGCGATCATGTTGGCCTTGATGCCGCCCTCGACGCGGCCGATGTTGAAGCGCAATCCGGTCAAGCCGCCGAAGCGCGCATGCGCCAGCGATTCCACATGGTCCAGGGCTCTGCCACCCCAGCGCATTGCCTGATGGAGCGCGCTCGCCGAGGGATCCTGCTTGCCCGAGGCATGGCCTGCGCGCCCGGCAAACCGCATCAACACCGAACTGATGCCGCGATGCGCCAGCACCGCTTCGCCCATGGTCGGCTCGGCCACCAAGACAGCTTCGTATTGCACGCCACGCGCCAGGAACGCGGCGATACAGCGCGGGTCATTGGCTTCTTCGTCGGAAGAGAACAGGAACGCGGCATCGCCATCGCCGGCATTGGCCGCGGCAACCAGCGCCGCCGCCGCGCCCTTGATGTCGCACACGCCCAGGCCCACCACGCGGTCGTCCAGGCGCCGCATCACGTGCGGGTCGGCGCTCCAGTGCGGCGAATCCGGCACGGTGTCCAGATGCACATTGAACAGGTACTTCGGCGTGCCGCGCACCGCATACAAGCTCACCGCCCCTGCACCGTGATCGACCACCTCGACCTGGAAGCCCGGCAGCTGCGCGCGCAGATAATCGAAGATGCCGCCATGCGCGGCAATCGCACGCGGCGGATTGCGGGTGTCGAAGGACACCAGCGCCTGCAGGTGGTCCAGCGTGGAGGTGAGCAGGTCAGTCATGTGTGTCAGGCAGCCGTGGTGGTGGTGCGGTAGAGATCGGGATAGGCGATTTCCATCAACGCCTGCGGCCGCGCCGGCGCGGCAAAGCCGTGCTGTGCGTACAGCGCATGCGCATCGGAGGTGGCGAGCATGAAGCGGCGAAGGCCCTGCAGATGCGGATGGGCCATCACTGCCGCCACCAGTTGCTTGCCATAGCCGCGCCCACGGTGGGCATCAAGCACGAACACATCGGCCAGATAGCCGAAGGTGGCACCGTCGGTGATCACTCGCGCGAACGCCACCTGCCCTACGCCCTCGCAATAACCGCCGAAACACAGCGAGCCGGCGATCGCCCGCTGCACCGTGTCCAGCGGGATGCCCAGGCACCAATAGGCCTGCTCGCTGAGGAAGCGATGGATCAACGGCAGGTCGAGTTCCTGCTTGTCGGTACTGATGCGTAGTGCGGGCATGGATTCCATCGCAGTGGCCCTCTTCTCCCACCGGGAGAAGGTGCCCCGAAGGGGGCGATGAGGGGTGCCTCCCGAAACTTCGAGAGGCAACCGGGTCGAACGCGTCGCCACGCGCCCAGAAGGAGAACAATGGAAGCAAATGCTGCAGTGGTTCCCATGACTGGCGCGTGGCGACGCGTTCGTCATGATCGATCCTGAAGGTTCCCTGCGGCGCTCCCACCCCCTCTCCCGGGGGAGAGGGGCTTTTGCTCAGCGGTTGACCTGCGCGTACAGGGTCGAGCTCATCCCGAACAGCTTGATGAAGCCCTCGGCCTCTTCCACGCCCCAGTCGGCCGATTGCGCGTAGGTCGCGCCCTTGGTGTTGAGCAGGTGCGGCGAACGCACCGCCACCGCATCGACGCGGCCGCCGCGGGTTTCCAGCGTCACTTCGCCATTGACCTTGGCCTGCGAGGACTTCAGGAACGCCTCGATATCGCTCTTGAGCGGGTCGTGATAGAAACCTTCGTACACCAGCTCCACCCACTTGCGCGCCACGTCCGGCTTGAAGCGGTTCTGCTGCTTGGTCAGCACTGCATCTTCCAGCGCACGGTGCGCGGTGAGCAGCGAAATCAGGCCCGGCGCTTCGAACACGATGCGGCCCTTCAAACCGATCACGGTGTCGCCGGTATAGACGCCACGGCCCACGCCGTACTGCGCGAACAAGGTGTTGAGCTTGGCCAGGATCTTCGCACCCGGCAGCGGCTTGCCATCCAGTTCCACCGCTTCGCCTTCGACGAATTTCAGCGTCACCGTCAGCGCTTCGCTCGGCCAGGCGCTGCGCGGCGCGCACCAGCCGCGCGCGCCCTCGCCCGGCGCTTCCCAACGATCGATCTCGCCGCCAGACATGGTCAGGCCCAGCAGGTTCTCGTTGATGGTGTAGGCCTGCTGCTTGGCACGCACGCCGAAACCACGCGCTTCCAGATAATTCTGCTCATAGGCACGGGTCTGGGTGTGCTCTTTCTGGATCTCGCGGATTGGCGCAACAATCTGGTAGTCGCCCAGCGCCTTCACTGCCAGGTCGAAACGCACCTGGTCGTTACCCATGCCGGTGCAACCGTGCGCAATGATGCGCGTGCCCAATTCTTCGGCACGCTTGAGCGCAGCATCCACGATCAGGTAACGGTCCGATACCAGCAACGGGTACTGGCCCTGGTACCCCTCGCCCGCCCACACGAACGGCTTGACGAAACCCTCCCAGATCGCCGGGCCACCGTCCACGGTGACGTGGCTGGCCGCGCCCAATTCGGCGGCGCGCTTCTCGATGAACTCACGCTCTTCGGCATCCACACCACCGGTGTCGGCAAACACGGTGTGCACCGCATAGCCGCGCTCCTGCAGATACGGAATGCAGAAGCTGGTGTCCAGACCACCGGAAAACGCGAGGACGATGTCTTTGGTGCCGGGAGTCGGGATTCGGGATTCGGGATTGGTGGAAGCAGCGCTCATCATTGTTCCTTAGTACGTAAATGTGGGGGCCAAGGGTGTTGCTGTTGCGATTCTCTAATCCCGATTCCCGATTCCCGCTTGCGAAGCAAGCGCCGCCATGATCGCCTTCTGCACATGCAGGCGATTTTCGGCTTCATCGATGGCGATGCAGTTGGGCGAATCCATCACGGCATCGGTCGCCTTGACGTTGCGGCGTAGCGGCAGGCAGTGCGAGAACACGCCGTTGTTGGTCAGCGCCATCTTGCGTTCGTCGACGATGAAATGCTGGTACTGGTCGCGGATCGGCTTCTCTGGTTCCCAGTTGCCGAAGAACGGCAACGCGCCCCAGCTCTTGGCGTAGACGACATCGGCGCCGGCATAGGCGCTGTCGATGTCGTGGCTCACCTGCAGCGAACCGCCGCTTTCGGCCACGTTTTGCGCGGCCCAGTCCATGTAGCGCTGATCCAGGATGTAGTCCGGCGTCGGGCACAACAGGGTCACGTCCATGCCCATGCGGGTGGCGATGGTCAGCGCCGAGTTGGCCACCGCGGTGTTCAGCGGCTTGGGGTGGTAGGTCCAGGTCAGCACGTACTTCTTGCCGCGCAGATCCTGGGTCCCGAAGTGTTCCTGCAGCGCCAGCGCATGCGCCAGCTCCTGGCATGGGTGGGTGATGGTTTCCATGTTGATCACCGGTACCGGCGAGTACTTGGCAAAGCTCTTGAGCACCTGGTCTTCGCGGTCCTTGGACCAGTCCACGAACTTGGGAAACGCGCGCACGCCGATCAGGTCGACATAACGCCCCAGCACGCGCGCCACTTCGGCGATGTGCTCTTCGGTGTCGCCGTCCATCACCGTGCCCAGATTGAACTCGATCGGCCACGCATCCTTGCCCGGCTGCAGGACCACCGCATGCCCGCCCAACTGGAACGCACCCAGCTCGAAGCTGGTACGGGTGCGCATGGAGGGGTTGAAGAACACCAGCGCAATCGACTTGCCCTTCAGCTCGCTTCCCAGCTTGTTGCGTTTGAACAACGCGGCCTGGGTCAACAGCGCATCCAGTTCGGCGCGGCTCCAGTCCTGGGTGTTCAAGAAGTGCTTCAGTGACATCGATCGATCCTATGCTGCGTGCTACTGCTGCGTTGGTCCGCCAGGAGCGACGGGGGGCGCGACATGCGCGTTTCTTGCGGTTGAAACTTCTGTGACGCCAAAACGAAAAAACCCAGCCTGTGGGCTGGGTCTTCAACGTCGGAACAGCAAACGCCCCGGCTTACCCAGCGAAAATGTGGGATTCCGGTCGGCGGGCACGCGAGGTCATGCCGGAGGCCATCCGGGCGGCGCTGGTGTCGTGCTGAAAGGCGTTTGCTTGCATAGGGCGCGAATCCTCGCACGCATGTGGGCACGGCGCAACCGCTGCGCATCTCATCGCGGCGGCGCGACGATGGCGTCGGGAATGTAGGGAGTCACCGAGACCCGGATGCGCAGCCGGTTGCCCGGATCTTCCGGCAGGCGCGAACGGTATTTGGTGCCCTTGTAGACATAGTCCACGTCAAAGGCGATCGGCCGGCGGAACTCACGCGGCACTTCCACCACCTTGCAGTTGCGCCGCGTGCTGGTCGGCGGCACCGCAGCGGGCGCGGCCGGTTCGGGGCGACGCGAGAACATTTCCTTGACCGAATCCACCATGCGGTTGATGCGGCCCTCGTCCTCGGCCGGCGCTGCCGCAGCCTGTGCCGCCTGCTCGGCTTCGCATTGCTCTTCGATACGCGTGGCGCGAAGCGTCTGGTAGACCGGCTCGACGTTGAGCACCTGCGCATAATCCAGTTTCACGTTCTCGATCACCACAACCCGGTTCTTGGGGTCGGGCTCTGCCGCATGCGCCGGAATGACTTGCCCGGCAAACGTACACAGCAGCATGAAGAACGGAGAAGGTCGCATCAGTACCGGGAACGCGCAGCCAGGCAGTACGTAAGTGTATGGAGCTTGCGGCCGCCTGGGCTGAACGCAACCCATCCGGTGGCCATGGTCGGGCTGGCGATTCGCCATCGCGCCACAACGGGCTAGAATCGCGCGATTGCCCTTTTTCGGATGCCGATGAGCCTGCGCCTGCACAACAACCTGACGCGGCGGGTCGAGCCGTTTGCGCCGCTCGATCCGTCCAGCCCCACCCTGTATGTCTGCGGTCCCACCGTCTACAACTACGCGCACATCGGCAACGCCCGTGGCCCGGTGGTGTTCGATGTGCTTGCCGCGTTGCTGCGCCGACGCTACGGCGCACTGCGCTACGCGCGCAACATCACCGACGTGGACGACAAGATCAACGCCGCCGCGCAGGCGCAGGGCGTACCGATTGCGACGATCACCGATCGCTTCGCGGCGATCTACCGGCAGGACATGGCGGCGCTTGGCGTGGTTCCACCGGACATCGAACCGGAGGCCACCGCGCATATCCCGCACATCGTGGCGATGATCGAGCAGCTGATCGCCAGCGGGCATGCCTATGCCGCAGAAGGCCACGTGCTGTTTTCGGTCTCCAGCTTCGAGGACTACGGCAAACTCTCGCGGCGCGACCCGGACGAAATGCTGGCCGGCGCACGTGTGGACGTGGCGCCGTACAAGCGCGACCCCGGCGACTTCGTATTGTGGAAACCCTCCAGCGACGACCTGCCCGGCTGGGAATCGCCATGGGGCCGCGGCCGCCCGGGTTGGCATATCGAATGCTCGGCGATGGCTGCGGCGCATCTGGGCCCCACCATCGACATCCACGCAGGCGGCGTGGACCTGCAGTTTCCGCATCACGAAAACGAGATTGCGCAGAGCGAGTGCGCGCATGGCGGTGCCACCTTTGCGCGCTTCTGGCTGCACAACGGCATGCTCAATTTCAGCGGCGCGAAGATGAGCAAGTCGCTGGGCAATATCGAAACCGTGCACGAGCTCATCGCCAGGCATCCGCCCGAAGCGCTGCGCTATGCGCTGTTGAGCGCGCATTACCGTCAGCCACTGGATTGGTCGGATGGGTTGATCGAGCAGGCCAAGAACACGCTGGACCGGTTGTATGGGACGTTGCGGGATCTGGCTGCGCTGGCAGCCGAAAGCGGCAGCGACTTTGCACCATCCAAGACGATTCCCGCCGAGGTGGAGTCCGCTCTGGATGACGATCTCAATACGCCGCTGGCCTTGTCCGTCATGGCAAGCATCGCCTCCGATGCGCGTGCATTGCGCAGCGAACTGATGCACAGCGGCCAAGCGCCGGCGCGCATGACCGAGCTGCATGCCGCGCGCGCCAAGTTGCTTGGTGCCGGCATGGCGTTGGGGTTGTTGCAACAAGACCCGGCTGCATGGTTCTCGCGCGGCACCGACGCAGGCGACGATGCCCGCATCACTACCCTGGTCGAAGAGCGCAGCGCGGCGAAGAAAGCCAAGGATTTCGCCCGCGCCGATGCCATCCGCAAGCAGCTCGCCGACGAGGGCATCGTCCTGGAAGACACCCCGCAGGGCGTACGCTGGAAACGCGCCTGACCGTTCCTATTCCGTCGGGAGAATGTGGCGCTCAGCGCCGGATGAGGGTGCGAGCAAAGCCACCTGTACCAGCCACGAGGCTTCGCCCGTACCCTCACCCCAACCCCTCTCCCGATGGGAGAGGGGCAATACCCGGGTTCACCACTCCCCTCATCCTCTGAACCGCACTTGCATACCTCCACGCCCAACGCGCATGACCGACCCTTCTCCCACCGGGAGAAGGTGGCGCTCAGCGCCGGATGAGGGTGCGAGCGAAGCCACGTGCACCAGCCATGAGGCTTCGCCCGTACCCTTACCCAATCCCTCTCCCGATGGGTGAGGGGCAATGCCTGAGTTCGATACCTGCTCATCCCCTGAAACCTCAATTGCACACCTCCACACCCAACGCGCATGACCTACCCTTCTCCCACCGGGAGAAGGTGGCGCGCAGCGCCGGATGAGGGTGCGAGCGAAGCCACGTGCAACAGCCACGAGGCTTCGCCCATACCCTCACCCCTCTCCCGGAAGGAGAGGGGCTCTGACCAAATGCCCTTAGTTTTTGCGATCGATTCTGGAACTTAGATGACCAACTCCCCCTTCCCGCTCGAACCCACTGCCGCCGAGGCGCAGGCCGCCATTGCCGAGGAGTTTTCCTTTTTCGGCGACTGGTCCGAGCGCTACCAGTACCTGATCGACCTTGGACGCAAGTTGCCCGCCTTCCCGGAACAGTGGAAAACCGAAGAGCACCGCCTGCATGGCTGCCAATCGATGGTCTGGATCGTGCCGGAGGGCAACGCCGAGCGGCTGGATTTCCATGCCGTCAGCGATTCGGCCATTGTCTCCGGGCTGATCTACCTTGCGCTGCGCGTGTATTCGGGGCGTAGCGCGCAAGAGATCCTGGCCACCGAGCCTGACTACATCGCCGGAATCGGCCTGGCTAAGCATCTGTCGCCGACCCGCAGCAACGGCGTGGCAGCGATGCTGGCCTTCATCCGCGATACCGCGCGCGCGCAGCAGTGAGCACGCCCGCCCCATCGCCCGCCGATTCGCTGCGGACGCTGCTCGCCCATCCAGGCTTCGGCCTGGTGCTGCTGTACCGCGTGGCAGCGATGCTGTCCTACCAGATCGTCGCGGTGACGGTCGGTTGGCATATCTATGAAATGACCGGCAACCCGCTCTCGCTGGGGCTGATCGGCCTGGCTGAAATCCTGCCGTTCTTCTGCATCGCCCCCTTTGCCGGCTACCTGGTCGATCACCTGCCGCGCCGCCGGCTGGGCATGGTGGCCGTGCTCGGCTTGGTCGCAACCGCACTGCTGCTGTTGGCGATCACGCAAGGCTGGCTGCCCATCAAAGGCGTGTGGCCGATCTACGCCGCCATCTCGCTCACCGGCGCGGCGCGCTCTTTCCTGTCGCCGGTCTACAACGCCTTGTTTGCACGGGCGCTGCCGCGCGAAGCATTCGCACGTGGTGCCAGCATCGGCAGCGTCACCTTCCAGGCCGGCATGGTGATCGGCCCGGCGCTGGGCGGTGTGCTGGTCGGCTGGGGCGGCAAGGGCCTGGCCTACGGGGTCGCCGCCAGCGTGGCGATGCTGGCGATCCTGGCGTTGGCGTTGTTGCGTGTCAGCGAGCCAGTCAGCGAGGGCCCGCGTGCGCCGATCTTCCGCAGCATCGCCGAAGGCGCGCGGTTCGTACTGTCCAACCAGATCATGCTGGGTGCCATGGCGCTGGACATGTTTTCGGTCCTGCTTGGCGGCGCGGTCTCGATGTTGCCGGCCTTCATCCACGACATCCTGCACTACGGCCCGGAAGGCCTGGGCATCCTGCGCGGTGCGCCGGCGCTGGGTTCGATCGTGGTTGGCGTATGGCTGGCGCGGCACCCGCTGCAGCGCAATGCCGGGCGCGTGCTGCTGCTGTCGGTGGCCGGCTTCGGGCTCTGCACCATCGCCTTCGGACTGTCGCGCCATTCTGGCTGTCCGCGGCGATCCTGCTGGTGTACGGCATGTGCGACGGCGTCTCGGTGGTGGTGCGCCAGACCATCCTGCAGTTGGCCACCCCCGATGCCATGCGTGGCCGGGTGTCTTCGATCAATGGCATCTTCATCGGCTCGTCCAACGAGCTGGGCGCATTCTACGACGGCGTCATGGCGCGCCTGGTCGGGCTAGTGCCTGCGGTGGTGATCGGCGGCTGCGTCACCCTGGGCGTGGTGGCCACCACCGCCTGGAAGGCGCCGCGCCTGCGCAAGCTGGACCTGCGCGATCTGCAGTGAGCTGCGCAATCGCGCGATTGCCGGCCCACTGCGTCGCGCTGGAGCAAAGACATTCGTGCCGCGAGCCGCGACCAGGTGCCGTCATTCAACTGCGCGCGACGGCGGTTCGCCGACGTGCGCTGACTGACCAGGTACCGATGCAACGGATCAGGCGTCCATAAAAAAACCCCGCACATGGCGGGGTCTTCATGAGCCAGGCGGACGGTCAGTCGCCCTGCTGCTTCTGCAAATGCTCCCAACGCTCCTGGGCGTCGATGGTGCGCTCGGCAGTCAGGCGCGCTTCCAGGCGGTCTAGGCCAATCTCTTCTCCGGTGTCCACGCAGTAGCCGTAATCACCGTCTTCCAGACGCTTGAGCGTGCTGTCGATCTTGGAGATCAGCTTGCGGGCGCGGTCACGGGCACGCAGTTCCAGCGAGTTTTCGGTCTCGCGGGTGGCGCGTTCGGCTTCATCGCCGATATCGCGCACTTCTTCGCGCAGGTTTTCGATGGTCTGCTTGGATTCCTCCACCATCTCGTTGCGCCAGCTCTGCAGACGCTGGCGGAAATATTCCTGCTGCAACTTGTTCATGTACTCCTCGTCCGCGGAAGGCTTGTAGCCCTGCGGCAGGATCGGGCGACCGGTTGCTTCGTCGGTCTTGTACTCGACCACCTTGTACTTGGTCTTGGGAGCCGCGCTGGACGGCTTGGACGTCACGGCCACGGCCACCTTGCCGACCGGACGGGTCGCAGCAGGCTTGGCGGGGGCTTCGGTTTTGGTTGGCGTTTTTGCGGAAGATTTCGAAACGGGCACGGGATTCTTAGATGACGGGGTCGCAGGCTTTACCGGCTTCGCAGGGACGGCCTTGGGGACCGGTGCGGGCGCGGGCTTTTCAGCCTTGACCGGGACTGACTTGGCCGGAGCCGGCTTGGTGGCCGGCTTCGGTACGGACTTGGACGCCACCGGCTTGGCGGCCGGTTTGGCGGCAGCCGGGGCTGCCTTCTTCGCCGCCGGCTTGGCAGCAGGCTTGGCGACGGGTTTCACTGACTTGGGGGCTACGGACGCGGCGGTCTTGGAAGCCGGCGCCGGCTTGGCAGCGGTCTTCGTCGCAGGTGCCTTCTTCGCGGGTGCCTTCTTGGCAGCCGACTGCTTGGTCGCCGGTTTTGCGGCCGGTTTCGCAGCAGCGGACGTCGCTGCCTTTTTCGCAACGGGTTTGGCGGACTTCTTGGCGGCCTCTACGGCCTTTTTTGCAGGTTTTTTAGCAGCCACGAAACGCTCATCCTTGGTTCCCCCGGGGCCCGGGAAAGCGGGCCTTTATAACGTACCCCACGGACCCCCGGCAACCACCTATTAATGCAAGTGGCATATCATTGGCAAGTGATCTCACGCCTGCTCATCGCGCTGCTGCGCGTCTACAAGCTCGTCATCAGCCCCCTGCTCGGGCCGCGTTGCCGTTTTGCACCCAGCTGCTCGGACTACGCGATGACCGCCATCGGCCGCTTCGGCCCGCTGCGCGGCAGTTGGCTTGCCGCACGCAGGCTCGGCCGCTGTCATCCCTTCCATCCGGGCGGATTCGATCCGGTGCCCGATGCACCCGCCTCGCCCTGCCCGTCTTCTTCCTGCAGCTGCAAAGGACCCCATCCATGAGCCGAACCGTCATCGTCAATGCCCGCCTGGTCAATGAAGGCAAAGAGTTCGACGCCGATCTCCTGATCGAGGGCGGCCGCATCGCCAAGATCGACGACAAGATCGCCCCTGCCCCTGGCGATACCGTGGTGGACGCCGCCGGACGCTGGGTGCTGCCAGGCATGATCGACGACCAGGTGCACTTCCGTGAGCCTGGCCTGACCCACAAGGGCGACATCGCGACCGAATCCGGCGCCGCGGTGGCTGGTGGCCTGACCAGCTTCATGGACATGCCCAACACCAATCCGCCGACGCTGGATGCCGCCGCACTGCAGGCCAAGTACGACGCCGCTGCCGGGCGCGCCTGGGCCAACTACGGCTTCTATATGGGCGCCAGCAACGACAATCTGGTCCATATCCAGTCGCTGGACCCCAAGACCGCGCCAGGCATCAAGGTGTTCATGGGCGCCTCCACCGGCAATATGCTGGTCGATAACCCCGAAACGCTGGATGCGATCTTCCGCGACGCGCCCACGCCAATCATCACGCATTGCGAAGACACCCCGACCATCGATGCGACGATGGCGCAGTACAAGGAAAAATACGGCGATGCGCTGACACCGGAGATGCACCCGGACATCCGTTCGCGTCA
This sequence comes from Xanthomonas phaseoli pv. dieffenbachiae, assembly GCF_008639345.1. Lineage (NCBI taxonomy): Bacteria > Pseudomonadati > Pseudomonadota > Gammaproteobacteria > Lysobacterales > Lysobacteraceae > Xanthomonas > Xanthomonas phaseoli. The sequence continues at coordinate 2,642,534 of NZ_CP041380.1, forward strand.
GGCCTGCCTGAAGTCTTCGCAGCTGGCGGTGTCGCTGGCGCGCAAGCACAACACCCGTCTGCATGTGCTGCACATCTCCACCGCCGACGAGCTGTCGCTGTTCGAAGCCGGCCCGCTGGTCGATGCCGACGGCAAGCTACGCAAGCGCATCACCGCCGAGACCTGCATCCACTTCCTGCGCTTCGATCGCAGCGACTACGCACGACTGGGCAACCTGATCAAGTGCAACCCGGCGATCAAGGATGCCGAAGATCGCCTGGCGCTGATCGATGCGCTGGCCGAAGATGTCATCGACGTGCTCGCCACCGACCATGCCCCGCATACCTGGGAAGAAAAGCACAAGCCCTATGCGCAGGCGCCCTCGGGCCTGCCGCTGGTGCAGTACGCGCTGGTCGCGGCACTGGAGCTGGTGCACGAAGGCAAGTTGCCGATCACCCGTGTCGTGCAGAAGTTCGCGCATGCGCCGGCACAGTTGTTCGATGTGCAAGAGCGTGGCTTCCTGCGCGAAGGCTATTTCGCCGACCTAGTGATGATCGACAACACCCCGTTCACCGTGAAGCGTGAGCAGGTGCTGTCCAAGTGCGGCTGGTCGCCATTCGAGGGCACCACCTTCCGTTCGCGTATCGCTGCAACGTGGGTCAACGGCCAGCAGGTGTGGGACGGCGAACAACTGGTGGGCAGCGCTGCCGGCCAGCGCCTGACCTTCGACCGCTGATGCGCGCAGCCCTGTTTGGCGCCTGGTTGCTCCTGGCGCCGGTCGTGCTAGCGGCAGGTGCTGCAGATGCCCAGAGTGCGGCCGCCGCGACTGATGCCGTGTTTCCGCAAAGCGCCTCGCAAGGTGCGCTGGTGATCGGCAAGGTGCCGGCTGGCAGCAAGGTGCAATACGCCGGCCGCAGCTTGCGGGTGAGCGGTTATGGAAGCGTGGTGTTCGGTATCGGCCGCGATGCCACCGGGCCATTGCAGGTGCAGATCACCCCGCCCGGAGGCAGCACGCAGACCGTGAGCATCGCAGTGACGCCGCGCGACTGGCCGATCGAACGCGTCAACGGCGTGCCGCCCAAAACAGTCAACCCACCGCCGGCAATCGCCGAACGGATCAAGCGCGAGCAGGCGCAGGTCACCGCCGCACGCGACCGCGACGATGCACGCACCGATTTCGCCCAACCCTTCATCTGGCCGGTGCAGGGTCGCATCAGCGGCCGCTTCGGCAATGCACGCGTGTACAACGGCCAGCCCGGCGCCGGCCATTCGGGCATGGACATCGCCGTGCCCACTGGCACCCCGGTGAAGGCGCCGGCGGCCGGCGTAGTGACGTTCGCGGCGCCGGACCTGTATCTCACCGGCGGCACGGTGCTGCTGGATCACGGCTTTGGCGTGAGCTCGAATTTCCTGCACTTGTCGCGTATCGACGTGAAAGTGGGCGATCGGGTCGAGCAAGGCCAGGTGATTGGCGCGGTCGGTGCCACCGGGCGTGCCACCGGGCCGCATCTGCATTGGGGGATGAACTGGTTCGACACCCGCATCGATCCGTTGCTGGTGCTTGAGCGGACGAAGTAGAGCGTTCGAAAGATCGCCTCGTTGACGTGCGGAGGCATTGAGGACGCTGTCCTACGCTCCCTATAAGAGCCTGCTTAGCCAGCGGTCTTCTGCTGGCTCTAGCTTCCCTCACACAAATTATCGCGTCTCGGACGTACTGGAACGGAGCCGCCACAGTGGATAGCAATGCAGGCGTGACCAGCGTCGATCACATCGGGTTTGCCGTTTCATCGCTTGACGAGGCTATCCGGTTCTGGACCGAGGCCCTGGGGTTTACGCTCGAACGACAGGCACAGATGGGCGGCGATTTCCTGCATCAGGTCACCGGCGTGGATGATCCGAGCGTGCGAACGGCAATCGTGAAGGCTCCGGACGGATTCATCGTCGAGTTGCTGCAGTATTCCAACGGTCGTCGGAATGGGCAGTCGCCGGACAGCGCGGGTGCGATCGGGGCCGCCCATCTGGCGCTGACCGTCCGGGACATCCATGCGGCCATCTCCCGTGTCGAGGCCGCCGGATGGAAGGCAAAGGGCAAGCCGCTGCCGATTCCGGGAGGTCCGAGAACAGGAACGCTCACCGCCTACGTGTCTGGTCCGGACCATATTTCCATCGAGTTCATGCAGCCGGCTGGGCCGTGACGGAACCGGCGCGCCCCAACTACCGGCAGTCGTGAGCGGGATGACACCGAATGGTCGCATCCCCGCCCCGTTGATGGACCATGATCCCGATCCGCCTTAGCGTGCGGCTGCAGAGTCATCCTGCGATGACCCCACTATTGGATGCATCGCGACTGGATCAGGCCCCCTCAATTCAACAACGCGCCACACCCTGCGGCGCCAAAAGAAAAAAACGCAACCCACGACCATTGCGCCGGAACGCTGCATACCCGGTCGGCGGCGACCTACCCGTCGTGCGTGTGTCCGCCAGCGGCCGTTGCGGTATAACCGGAACGACCGTCGCGCGTCGCTGCACGTAGGCGCTTGGGCTGCTGACGGTCGGTCCGTCGGTCCGTCGCTTCGGCGTCGGGCGTGCTTCATCTCCCTCCCCCGACAGCAGGAGATGTGCGACATGCGCAACGAGCACCTCAAACCGACCCTGGGCACCTGGCAGTTGTGGGGCATCGCCGTGGGCTTGGTAATTTCCGGCGAGTATTTCGGCTGGAGTTACGGCTGGGGCACCTCCGGCACGCTCGGCTTCCTGGTGACCACGTTGCTGGTCGCGGTGATGTACACCTGCTTTATCTTCAGCTTTACCGAATTGACCACCGCCATTCCCAATGCAGGCGGGCCGTTCGCCTACAGCCTGCGCGCGTTCGGCACCTATGGCGGCATGCTGGCGGGCCTGGCCACGCTGATCGAATTCGTCTTCGCGCCACCGGCCATTGCGATGGCGATCGGGGCGTATCTGAATGTGCAGTACCCGACCCTGGACCCGCGCATTGCCGCGATCGGCGCTTACCTCGTCTTCATGGGCTTGAACATCGTCGGCGTGGCGATTGCAGCCACCTTCGAGCTGGTCGTGACCTTGCTGGCGGTGATCGAACTGCTGGTGTTCATGGGGGTGGTGGCGCCGGGTTTCAGCGTGGCGCGCTTCGCCGCCAATGGTTGGGCCGGCAGCGATGTGTTCGGGCCGGCGGCCATCTCAGGAATCTTCGCCGCAATCCCGTTTGCGATCTGGTTCTTTCTGGCCATCGAAGGCGCCGCGATGGCGGCCGAAGAAGCCAAGGACCCCAAACGCACGATTCCGCGCGCCTATATCGCCGGTATTCTCACCCTGGTGATCTTGGCACTTGGGGTGATGGTGTTTGCCGGCGGCGTCGGCGACTGGCGCCAGCTCTCCAACATCAACGACCCACTGCCGCAGGCGATGAAGGCGGTGGTCGGCAACAGTTCCACCTGGTTGCACATGCTGGTGTGGATCGGTTTGTTCGGGCTGGTGGCGAGTTTCCACGGCATCATCCTGGGCTATTCGCGGCAGTTCTTCGCATTGGCGCGCGCCGGCTTTTTGCCGCATGGGCTGGCCAGGCTGTCGCGTTTTCGCACACCGCACCGCGCCATCCTGGCCGGCGGCGTCATCGGCATTGCCGCGATCTGCAGCGACAGCGTGGTCAAGATCCAGGGCATGTCGTTGACCGCAGCGATGATCACCATGTCGGTGTTCGGCGCGATCGTGATGTATGTGATGAGCATGCTCAGCCTGTTCAAGCTACGCCGCGCCGAACCGGGTCTGGAGCGGAGTTTCCGCGCACCGGGGTACCCGGTGGTGCCGGCCATCGCCCTGGTGCTGGCGCTGGTGTGCCTGGTGGCCATGGTGTGGTTCAACCCGCTCGTGGCACTGATCTTCCTGGGTCTGCTGCTGTTCGGCGCGGCGTGCTGCGTGCTCAGCCTGCGCAGCCAGCACGACACCCCGGCCACCAGCTGATGAGCGGTTTCGCCTTCACCGCCGGTGGCGAACAGTTTCGGTTTGCCGACCTCAAGACCTTGCTGGCCAAGGCGACGCCTGCGCGCTCCGGCGACCAGTTGGCTGGGCTTGCCGCCGACTCCGGCCTGCAACGCGTGGCCGCGCAGATGGCGCTTGCCGATCTACCGCTGCGACATTTTCTGCAGGAAGCAGTGGTGCCGTACGAAACGGATGAAGTGACGCGGTTGATCATCGACCAGCACGATGCCGCTGCGTTCGCCGCGGCGGCGCATCTCACCGTCGGCGGCTTTCGCGATTGGCTGCTGAGCGCGCAGGCCGACGAAGCCGCATTGACCGCCCTGGCTCCAGGGTTGACGCCGGAAATGGTGGCCGCGGTGTCCAAAGTGATGCGCGTGCAGGACCTGATCCTGGTGGCGCAGAAAACCCGGGTCGTCACCCGTTTCCGCAACACACTGGGGTTGCGCGGACGCTTGTCGACGCGCTTGCAGCCTAACCACCCCACCGACGATGCCACCGGCATTGCCGCCAGCGTGCTGGATGGGCTGTTGTACGGCAACGGCGACGCAGTCATCGGCATCAATCCGGCCAGCGACAGTCTGGCCGCAACCACCGCCTTGTTGCGCATGCTCGATGCGGTGATCAGCGGCTATCAGATCCCCACGCAATCGTGCGTGCTTGCCCATATCACCACCACCATCGAGGCGATCGGCCGCGGCGTGCCGGTGGATCTGGTGTTTCAGTCCATCGCCGGCACCGAAGCGGCCAACACCAGCTTCGGCATCAACCTGGCCTTGCTGCAGGAAGGTTATGAGGCGGGCCGGTCCTTGCGGCGCGGCAACGTCGGCGACAACGTGATGTATTTCGAAACCGGCCAGGGCAGCGCATTGTCGGCCAATGCGCACCATGGCGTGGATCAACAGACCTGCGAGGTGCGCGCGTATGCGGTGGCGCGCCACTACAAACCGCTGCTGGTGAATACCGTGGTGGGCTTCATCGGCCCGGAATATCTCTACGACGGCAAGCAGATCATCCGCGCCGGGCTGGAGGATCACTTCTGCGGCAAGCTGCTCGGCGTGCCGATGGGCTGCGACATCTGCTACACCAATCATGCCGAAGCCGATCAGGACGACATGGACATGTTGCTCACCCTGCTCGGCACGGCCGGCATCAATTTCATCATGGGCATTCCCGGCTCCGACGATGTGATGCTGAACTACCAGACCACCTCGTTTCACGATGCGCTGTATGCGCGCCAGGCACTCGGCCTGCGCGCGGCACCCGAATTCGAACAGTGGCTGGAGCAGCACGACATCCTGCGGCTGCGCGATGGCCGCTTCGAACTCGGCAGCGAGGTACCGGCGCCATTTCGGCGTGCATTGGAACAGGCCAGCGGTAGAACGGCGTCATGAGCGCACCCTCCAGACCGCCACGCGATGCCTGGGCGCAACTGCGCCAACTGACGCCTGCGCGCATTGCACTGGGCCGGGTGGGCACCAGCCTGCCGACAGACGCGCACCTGGAGTTCCAGCTGGCGCACGCGCAGGCACGCGATGCGGTGCATCTGGCGTTCGACCCGGCACCGCTGCAGGCCGCCCTGGAGCGACGCGGGCGCAGCAGCATCCTGCTGCAGAGCGCTGCGGCCGATCGCCATCAGTACCTGCAACGTCCGGATCTGGGGCGGCGCCTGGCCGAAGATGCCGCCGCCCAGTTACGCGGCCTCACGGCGGTGCATGGCAGCGGACATGATGTTGCGGTGGTCATCGCCGACGGGCTGTCTGCGCTGGCCGTGCATCGGCATGCGGCGCGCATGTTCGAGCAGATCGATGCGCTGGCATCGCAAGAAGGCTGGTCACTCGCGCCGGTGGTGCTGGTGGCGCAAGGGCGCGTGGCAATCGGCGATGAGGTTGGCGAACTGCTCGCCGCACGCGCGGTGATCGTGCTGATCGGCGAACGGCCGGGCCTGAGCTCGCCCGACAGCCTGGGCCTGTATCTCACCTACATGCCCCGTGTCGGGCTCACCGACGCAGCGCGCAACTGCATCTCCAACATTCGCGCCGAAGGACTGAGCTACGCCGAGGCGACCCACAAACTGGGGTATCTGCTGCGCGAAGCATTTCGCCGCAAGCTCTCTGGCGTGCAGTTGAAGGACGAAGCCGAACAACCTGCCCTGGTGGCAGGCCCTGCCGATGCTGCGCCGCACACGTTCTTGTTGCCGGACTGAGTTGCGCAGCATGTGCGGACCAGGAGTCGGCACCGCTCACGATGCGATCAGACCCTACTTCAACGCCCCATCCTGCGCATCGCTGGCGGCATAGGTGCTGGTCTGCAGCTCGTTGTCATGCGGATGCCGTAGCGCGTTACGTACATCATCGGGAAGCTTGTCCACATCCAGCATCACCTTACCCGAATGCACATCACGCACTACCGATGCAGGCAGCACGAAGTCGCCGCCATTTTCGATATTGATGACCAGTTCTTCCCCATCGTTGCGGATGTCGCGGACGGCACCAACACCGACTTCGCCATCGCGTAGAAACACCATCTGGCCAATTTCGATCTGCTGCATGTTCAATCTCCTGGAATGGCGGCACAACCACGCACGCTGTGCCGGTGGCAGATCATCGCGCTGCGGTGCGTTGGCGCGCGGTGAAGCGCAGATCACCGCGGCGTGGGCGCACGCAAATCGACTCGGGCACGTGGCTCGGCGACATCGCGCAGGCCAAAGCCGGTATCGATCAGCACCAACCCGGCGCTGGTTTCCACCAGGAATCTATGGCAACACAGGTGGCCGCCAGAACGCCTGGCGCACGTCCATTGGAAGGCCGCCCAGTGGGCAGGTGGAGATGCTGTGAAGTGATGTACGCGCCCGCACGCACCGCGTGGTGGGCTTGCGTTGCAATGCGGCCGTCGCACAGCAGTGAGCATTGCCAATCGCGCAACCAGTCCGCCTACGCCACCTCGACGGTGGCGTAGGAGAGCCAGATCTCAGCGCAGCGGAACGTCCGCCACCTTGTCCTGATAATCCTTTTTCGGGTCTACGCCTAACAACACCTTGATCCCTGCCAGCAGGCTCGACTCATTGAGCCAGATCTGGGCATGGTCGGCGTCCAGGCGCAGCAGCGCCAAGTTCGGATCGGTCTTGCCGCCCTCGTACCAGGCGGCGACATACGGATTCCACAACCGGTCGACCATGGCCGGGTCGGTGTCTTCGCGCAGCGAACCGCTGATGCTAGCGAACAGATCATGGCCCTTGCTGCTGAAAGCGCCAATGACGCGGCGTCCCTGCCCCAGCATGGCGATCAGTGCATTGTCCTTGGATGTAAAGAACCAGATCGGGCCACCGCTATCGCCTTCGATCTGTGCGGTCATCGGACGCGCGTGGCCGTCTTCGACACCGTCCAGTCCCAGCATCACGGTGCGATCGGATTTGAGCGCCTTCCAGAATTTTTCCTGCAACTCTTTGGTGTCTGCCATTTCGATTCCTGACATGCGCGTGGTACGCGGGTGAGCCAGTCTGAAAGGCCTTGCGCCCACGGCATGTGAGGACGCGGCGTCACTCGCCGTCGTTGTGCAACCGCAATAAGTTCGGCGCGCGCGCATGGCCTGAAGCGACGGTAACAGGCTGCAAAGCGTGACCGACTCGCAGTTCCGGCACATTGGCTGATACATCATCGGCCCAACAACGAACACGGCAGTAGGATCGGCCAGCCGCCAGTGCGGCACGAACCAGAACCGCGCATGGCAACGACCATCGTTGCACCTGCGCTGTATTTCCTGGAATCCTCAAGCGGCCTGAAGTCTGTTGCGATCGTTTTTCAGGCGAGCGTGCAACAGCATAGCGGGCGCTACTGGATTGCCCGGCATTTGCAGCGTCTTGCGCACGCGTCCCTTCCAGAGAGAGCGCACCACATGTCTGCATCGCACATCCGTACAACCTGTCTTGCGGCCGCAGTGCTGAGCCTTGTCAGCGCCACTGCGCTAGCACTGACAGGCACTGCCACACGGCCGCAACTCACCAGTAGCGAAGCGAGCACGTATACGATTGCCAAAGCCTTGGCCAAGGCCGGGCCGATCAGCGCATTGGTGACCGACAACTGGAACCCTACCGCAGGTGTCGCCCTGCTCAGTGCCGACTACGCAGTGGCGGCCGACGGCTCCACCCGCTACCGCACCGTGCAATCTGCCATCGACGCTGCCGTGGCTGCCGGCGGCACGACACGTCGCTACATCAGCATCAAGGCGGGCATCTACACCGAACTGGTCTGCGTGCCGAACAATGCGCCACCGCTGAAGCTGTTCGGGCTGGGCACCAACACCGGCGACACCGTCATCCGTTTCAACAATGCCAACCCCACGCCCAAGCCAGCCGGCACCGCAAGCCACCCCTGTGCGAGCAATGCATCGGCGACCACGGTTGGCACCTCCAACAGCGCCACGTTCACGGTGCGCGCAGCGAATTTCGAGGCACGCCACCTGCGCGTGGACAACAACTATGTGGAAGGCACCTACACCGACAACAATCAATCGGCGGTGGCGCTGGCGGTGCGTGGCGACAAGGCCAACTTCCAGGATGTCCTGGTGACCGGCAACCAGGACACCTTGTTGATCAGCGCGAGCAGCGCGTCCGATGTGATCCGTGCGTATTTCAAGAACAGCACCATCGAGGGCGATGTCGATTTCATCTTCGGCTCCGGTGTCGGTGTTTTCGATGGCGCCACTATCCGTTCCACCGGCGCACGCCTGGGCAGCAGCCGCGGCGGCTATATTTTTGCCCCCAGCACGCGCCCTGGCAGCAGCTATGGATTCCTGGCGATCAACAGCAGCTTTACCGGCGTCTCCGGCTCTCCGGACAACAACACCTATCTTGGGCGTGCCTGGGACGAAAGCGTCGGCAGCCTGAGCGCCTACGTCAACGGCACCTCGCCCAACGGCCAGGTGACGGTGCGTGATTCGACCCTGGGCAGCCATATCCGCAAGACCGCGCCATGGAATGCATCGACGGTCGGCCGCCCGTATTGCAGCAGCAACTGCACCAATTCGGCGAATCGTTTCTACGAGTACGGCAATACCGGGGCCGGGGCCGCCGACTGACCAATCGCCACCACAGCTGCATTTTTGTAGCGTCCTGGCAGCAACGTTTCGGTGTAGCACCGGGACTCATCGCCTGTTGGCAATCCGCGTGATGCGGTGTGCCAACAGGCGATGGTGTTTTAACCGCGCATGCGCGCGTCCGATGGCAGCGCTTGATTGGAATGGGCACTGCATTGACGACTTCGGGGACGCGGCGTCGAGTTCGCTTCTCCGACGTCGGCCGCCCACATGAGGCGCCAGGCTTGCCGCTTGCTTGCGTAATCGACGTCGCAACGGCGATACCTGCAGTGCAAGCCCGGCGCACAGGCACGGTGACCCGGCTCTCATGCAACGTATCGCTGCTGCGCGTAAATCGCACCGTCGCCGCGCCCCATCGGAGCACTCCCCCCAATGCGATCTCCTTTCACCTTTCCCGCCATCGCACCACTGACGCTTGCCTTGTTCGGCATGACAAGCTTGCAGGCCAGCGCAGCGCGGCCGCACGGACAGGATGTGCCCGACACCGCGCACAGCATCTCCACGCGTTGGGGCGTCGTCCAGCAGCCGACCTTGCCGACGCAGATCTGCGCAACGCTCAAAGCCGCACTGATGCCAGTGGCCGGGTCGTTGGACGCGCTGGATCAGGATCCGGCCCACTCCAAGCGCGACACCGCGCGCCTGCAGGCGGCCATCGACGATTGCCCTGCCGGCAGCGCAGTGCATCTTGTCCCCGGCGATGCCGGCGAATCCGGCGTGCTCAGTGGGCCGTTGACAATCAAAAGCGGGGTCACGCTCTGGATCGACCGCGGGGTCACCTTGTTCGGCTCGCGCAATCCGCAAGACTACGACAACGGCCTGGGCACCTGCGGCACCGCCACCAGCGACAAGGCCAAGTCGTGTAGCCCGCTGATCCATCTCTCCGACACCGCCAACAGCGCCATTGTCGGCGCCGGCAAGATCGATGGCCGTGGCGGCAGCACGCTCACTGCCGGACCCAATGCCGGCAAAGCCAGCTGGTGGGATCTTGCCTATCTCAACGTCACCAAGGGCTTGAGTCAGCACGTGCCGCGCCTGCTGCAGATCGACGACAGCACCAACGTCACCTTGTACGACATCACCCTGGAAAACTCGCCCAACTTCCATGTCATCAGCGACAACGTCGTGGGCCTGACCGCGTGGGGCATCAAGATTTTGGCGCCCAGCCTCGTCTATTCGCGTCCCGGCTATCGATGCCCGGCAGGCAGCACCCCGGACGTCAATCCGCACGCGACCTGCTTCACACCGGAGACTGCCAAGAACACAGATGGCTTTGACCCGGGCCAGTCGAAGAATGTGCTGCTGGCGTACTCGCACATCGGCACCGGCGATGATGGTGTGGCGATCAAGGCGCATGCCAACAGCAAGCGCAGCATTGCCTCGGAAAACATGCTGTTCGCCTACAACCAGCTCTACTACACCCATGGCTTTTCGCTGGGCAGCGAAACCGATTCGGGTATGCGCCATATTGCCGTGCGTGGCTTGAGCATCGACGGCTTCAATGCCAACGATGCGCAGCGCGATCCCTACTCGGGCAATGGCCTGCGCATCAAGTCCGATGCCTCACGCGGCGGCCAGGTCTACGACATCAGCTTCGAGAACATCTGCATGCGCGGGGTTGCGCGGCCGCTGGTATTCGATGCCAACTACGCCAACGCGGCCACCCGCGACAAGCAGCCGCAGTTCGACGGCATTTCGCTCAGCAACGTGCATTCGCTGGGTTCGACCACCCTGGGTGGCGGTGAACTGAGTTTCTATGGGTACCGCGATGCCGGCACTACCCGGCCGATCACCCTCTCGCTGGACAATGTCGTGCTGGAAGGCGGCAAGGTCAGCTTCGCGCAGCCGCATTTCGGTGGGCCTGCGAGCAATCCGGGCGCGACGCACTTCACCTTCAAAGGCGGCCCGGTGAGCTTTTACGATCAGCTGACCGAATCGGTGCCCAACGATGTGCAGCTACAAGGCAAACCCGGCCCGGGCACGCCACTGCAATGCAATGACGCCTTCATTGCCTATCACTCGGTGCTGCCGGATTCGCCGATTTGAATCCAGCGTGCTGAGCGCCACGCAGTCGCATACGCATGCAACGCTTGCTGCGGCCTGCCGGTCGCAGTATGCCATCGGTCCGAACCCAAAAATGCAACGGGCCTGCCGGCAGCCCGCTGGACACCCTGTTGGGCGTACACATTGCAGCCATGTGGCCGTGTATCGCTTGTGCGCTCAGTCCGCGCCGCTGGCTGCGCGCCAGCTATGCCATAGCTGTTGCACCGGCGGTGGGTAGGCAGGCTTGCCCGCCAGCTCGCGCTGCAAGCGCAGCCGTGCCAGACGCGACCACACCCGGTGCGGCCGCGCCAATGCCGGCTTGCGAGGCCACGCACGTAGCAGCTGCGTGCGCCAGGCAACGGTGGTAACGCCGCCGGGAGCGGCGCTGTCGCCGCCCACGCGTTGCCGTGCATCCAGCCATTGCACCGCCACCGCAGTGGCATCGCCTGGTTGGCTGCGCGCGAACAATACCGCTTCCGCAGCGACCACTGCCTCGGCAAAGCCACGCAGCTGATCCAGCGCCTGCTGCAACGATGCCGGCTGTGCACGCGCCACCTGCATGGCCGGCAAGGTGTCGGCCAGCTGTGACCACGGCGCACGCACTGGCTCAAGCACGCGCCCCAACGGATGCCGCGAGCGCTGGCTCGACCAGTCACGCAGCTCCTGTTGCCACCATGCCAGCTTGGCATCGGCCGGCAACGGGTCGCCGGCGATGTTCATGATGTCTTCCCATTCCTGCAGCAGCGCGAACCAGGCAACTGCCAGGCGGCGAGGCGGCTCGGGCACGAACGGTTCGGCAACCGACCATTCCGGCCAGCGGGTTGCCCACTTGTCGAGAAAACTGTCGAGCGCGCTGGATTGGCTCATGGCGGGTCCAGAAAAATACCAAGAAAGATCAGAGTTGCGGCCACGTTGCCGGATTCCAAAGCGCCTGCGGCTGCTCGACCAGCACATCGGCCTGCCAGCGCGTCGGGTCGTCGTCGTCCAGACGATAGCCCCACAACGCCGCGACCGACGGCATCGCCGCCGCGCGCGCAGCCACAATGTCGCGCTCATCGTCGCCGACATACACGCAGTGCGCAGGTGCAACGCCGATGCGTTGGGCGGCCGCCAGCAGCGGCAACGGATGCGGCTTGCGCTCGGCCAGCGTGTCGCCACCAATCAGCACCGCGCAGCGCTGCTCCCAGCCCAACTGCGGCAGGATCAGGCGCGCCAGATATTCGGGCTTGTTGGTGACGATGCCCCAGACGCAGCCGGCGTCCTCCAGCCGCACCAGCATCTGCTCGATGCCATCAAACAGCTGCGACTGCGTGCCGATCAGGCCTTCGTAGCGCTGCAGGAACTCCGGCACCAGCGCAGCACGCGACACGGCATCGAGCTCGGCAAAGGCCACGCCAAGCATTGCACGCGCACCTTTGGAGACCACCGGGCGCAGCGAAGCCAACGCAACTGGCGCACGCCCACGCGCATCCAGCATCGCGTTGACCGTCGCGAGCATGTCCGGCGCGCTGTCCAGCAGGGTGCCATCCAGATCGAACAACACCGCGCGCGGGAAACTCACCACAGCGCCACGGGCATGCAACTGCATGCACTCCACCCGAAACGAGAAAATCTCGAACCCTCAGCCAACCGCCTTTGCGATTTCCGATTCCCGATTCCCGAATCCCCGCCCATCACGGCCTCACCGCATACGCCAGGTAATTCACTTCGGTACGCGAAGACAGGCGGGCGCGATTGCGCCACGGCTCGTACAGCATGCCGCTGACGTCTTCGAGCTGCAGCCCGGCGTTGCGCAACCATGCCGCAAGCTCGGCCGGCTTGATGAAATCCTTGTAGTGATGCGTGCCCTTGGGCAGCAGGCGCGCGATGTATTCGGCGCCCACCACCGCCAGCGCGAACGCGGCTGGGGTGCGGTTGAGCGTGGACAGGAACAGCTGGCCGCCCGGCTTGAGCAGGCTAGCGCAGGCACGGATGATCGCGGTCGGATCCGGCACGTGTTCGAGCATTTCCATGCAGGTCACCGCATCGAAGCTACCCGGCTGTTCGGCGGCCAGGTCTTCCACCGATTGCACGCGATAGTCGACCTGCACGCCCGATTCCAGGCTGTGCAGACGCGCCACCTTGACCAGTTCCGGCGCCAGGTCGATCGCAGTCACCTGCGCGCCCAGGCGCGCCATCGACTCGCTGAGCAAGCCGCCACCGCAGCCGACGTCGAGCACGCGTGCACCGGCAAGTTCCAGCCGCGCGGACACGTACTCCAGCCGCACAGGATTGAGCGCATGCAGCGGCTTCTGCGGGCCATCGGCATCCCACCAGCGGTTGGCCAGCGCGGCGAATTTATCCAGCTCGCTCTGATGGAAATTGCTGGATTTGGCGTGCGTATTCGAATTCATGCGGGGGGCTCCGTGATGCGGTGACGCGCGCTCAGGCGCGGACGGTGCGGATGCGGTCGCGCCATTGCCGCGCATTGGCGAGAAGGGCGGCGGTATCCATGTCGATGAGCTCGCGCTGCACCAGTTTTGGCTTGCCGGCGATCCACACATCGGTGACCTGATGGCGGCCGGCCGCGTAGATCAACTGCGACAACACATGATGCAGCGGCTGGGTTTCCAGCGCGGCCAGGTCCACGCAGACCAGGTCGGCCTGCTTGCCGACCTCGATCGAGCCAATCCTGTCGCCGAAGCCCAAGGCACGCGCGCCGCCTAACGTGGCCGCGCGCAAGGTGGTGGCCGCATCCAGCGCGGTCGCATCGTTGGCCACGGCCTTGGCCAGGATCGCGGCGGTGCGGTTCTCGCTGAACATGTCCAGGTCGTTGTTGCTGGCGCAGCCATCGGTGCCGATGGCCAGATTCACGCCGGCACGCTGCAGCGCGCACGCCGGGCAAAAACCCGAGGCGAGCTTGAGATTGGATTCGGGGCAATGCACCACGCTGACGCCGCGCTCGGCGCACAGATGGATTTCCGCATCGGTGAGCTGGGTCATGTGCACCGCGATCAGGCGGTCGTTGACCAGGCCCAGGCGATCCAGCCGCGCCAGCGGGCGCTGGCCGTACTGCTTGATCGAATCGGCCACTTCCTGCGCGGTTTCGTGCGTGTGCAGATGCACCGGAATGTCGAGCTGGTCGGCCAGCATGCGCACGCGTTCGAAGTTGGCATCGTTCACGGTGTACGGCGCATGCGGGGCGAACGCGGTGCTGATCAACGGATCGTCGCGCCACTGGTCGTGCAACTCGCCGGCACGCGCGAAATATTCGTCGTCCGAGGAGGCCCAGGCGGTCGGGAAATCGATGATCACCGCGCCCACCAGCGCACGGAAGCCGTGCTGCTTGTAAACGGCCGCCTGCACATCGGCAAAGAAGTAGTTCTCGTTGACGCAGGTGGTGCCTCCACGCAGCATTTCGGCGATGGCCAGCGTGGTGCCATCGGCCACGAATTCCGGCCCGATCACCGCCGCTTCCACCGGCCAGATGTGCTGCTGCAACCACACCATCAGCGGCAGGTCGTCGGCGACGCCGCGCAGCAGCGTCATCGGATTATGCGTATGCGCATTGACCAGGCCCGGCATCAACGCGGCGTCGGGCCGCGACACGGTCTGCTTGGGCGCAAAACGTGCGCGTGCTTCGGCAACCGGCAGCACGGCAACGATGACGCCGTGACTGACCGCGACCGCGTGGTCTTCCAGTACCACCGCATGCGGTTCGATCGGCACGACATAGCCGGCCTCGATCAGCAGGTCGCAGGGTTCGGGCGGGGCATTGGTCATGAGTGGATCCATTGAAGTTAGTTGCCGAACGGCCAGGAGTCGTCGGAGCGTGACACAGGCACATACCGGGTGCCGTCGTAGCGCAGCACCTGGCGCTGGCGATGGGTGCGCTCGATGTCCTCGGCATCCTTGACGGTGGTGGAGGTCACCAGGTTGGCAGTCAGTGCGATGTCGGCATAGCCGGCGTGGACCGGCGCGTCCATCGACAGGGTGAGCGTGCCGCGCTCGGTCACCACACCCGTCGCGCCCCAGTTGCACGGTTCGCCTTCCACCCGCCGCCACACTGTCAGATCCTGCTGCAGCACCGGGCGCAACCGGCGCCCTTCGCGCACCAGCAAGGTCAGCGCATCGTTGCTGTCGAAATCCGGACAACTGGGACCGCGCGCAACGCTGTGCACCACCACGCCAACTGCGCGTACGCCTTGCGCCAGGTCATAGCGTGCGGTATCCAGGCGCAGACTGTCGGCAGCAAGTTCGAAGCCGGCATCCTCGCCCATGTCCTGCGTGTACAACGCCACGACCTGGGCAGTGCGGGCATCGAGCATGGCAACGCGCAACTCGAGGTTGCGTTCGCCTGCCTCAATGGTGGCATCGCTGGCGAACGCAATGGCCGCCAGCCGTATCGATGGGTCGTATGGCCACGGCTTGCAGGTCTGCGCCACGGCACGGTCGACCGGCACCGCACCTGCCGCGCCGGACGCCGCACCAGCTGCCACCGCCGCCACGCTCTGCGCGTCGCAGGCGGTGGCGCCGGCGGTTTGTGCAAACACCGGGCAGGCCGCCAGCAGGCTGCTCAGCCCGGCCAGCAACGCGACGCAAATGGCCGTAAGGTGACTGCCGCAGGCCCACGGGACCGGCGGCGTATCCGTGGCACATGCAGCTTCCACACACCGGCCGCCCAAGCCTGGCAGCGGCGCAGTCGTCTTGTCAGCTGCTCCTGGCGCCATCAGGACACTGGCGCTGCGTACCGCTCGACCGGACCGGCGTCCCAGGCGCATCTGGATTACTTGACGCGCGCCGAGTATTCGCCCGAACGGGTGTCGACCTTGATGATTTCGTCCTGGTTGACGAACAGCGGCACGCGCACCACCGCGCCGGTTTCCAGGGTGGCCGGCTTGCCGCCGCCGCCGGAGGTATCGCCGCGCACGCCCGGGTCGGTCTCGGTGATCTTCAGTTCGACGAAGTTCGGCGGCTGCACCCAGATCGGGGTGCCGTTCCACAAGGTCACGATGCAATCTTCCTCGCCCTTGAGCCACTTGTCGGCGCCGCCCATGCCGGCCTTGTCGGTCTGCACCTGCTCGAAGGTTTCCGGGTCCATGAAGTGCCAGTACTCGCCATCGCTGTAGAGGTAGCGCATGTCGGTATCGACCACGTCGGCCACTTCCACATCGTCGGTCGCCTTCATGGTCATTTCGACCACGCGCCCGGACTTGATGAAGCGGTACTTCATGCGGGTGAAGGCCTGGCCCTTGCCCGGCTTGACGTATTCGGTCTCGGTGATGACCGCCGGCTCGTTGTTGACCAGGATCTTCATGCCGTTCTTGACGTCGTTCATGCCAACAGTGGCCATGGTGCAGCTCCTCGATAAGACCACGACCCGCCACGCAGTGGCAGGTCGGATTAGAATGGGGCGCCCGCCGCAACCGGCGGGCATTTGGTTTTGTGACCGCACATGATAACCGCAGCCCCCCTCGCCTTACAGCCATCCCCGCCCCCCGCCCCGCAGCCAGCGCGCTGGCAGCAGCAGTGGCGCGACGCCGTGCGCGACCCGCGCGTGCTGCTGCAGCTGCTGGGCCTGGATGCGCAGGCGGCGGCCATCAGCGATGCCGCCGCCGCGCAGTTCCCGTTGCGGGTGCCGCACGCCTTTGTGACGCGCATGCGCCATGGCGACCTCGACGACCCGCTGCTGCGCCAGGTGCTGCCGCTGGATGCTGAGATGCAGCCGGTACCGGGCTTTGGCCTGGATGCGGTGGGCGATGCCGCCGCCAGGACCGCTGCCGGGGTGATCCAGAAATATCGCGGCCGCGCCCTGCTGATCGCCACCGGCAGCTGCGCGGTGCACTGCCGTTACTGTTTCCGCCGCCACTTTCCGTATGCCGAACAGACCGCTGCGCGCGATGGCTGGCGCGACGCCGTCGCCGCAATCGCCGCCGACCCAAGCATCGAGGAAGTGCTGCTTTCCGGCGGCGACCCGCTTTCGCTGGCCACCTCCAAGCTGGCCGAACTCACCGACGCCCTGGGCGCCATTGCGCATCTCAAGCGCCTGCGCATCCACAGCCGCTTGCCGATCGTGCTGCCCGAGCGCGTGGATGCGCCCCTGCAGACCTGGCTGCGCGGCCTGCCGTGGCCGGTGGCATTCGTCCTGCATGCCAACCATGCCAATGAATTCGACCCCGCGGTGGACGCCGCCGTGCAGGGGCTGCGCGACACCGGCGCACAATTGCTCAACCAGGCCGTGCTGTTGCATGGCGTCAACGACAGCGTGGATGCGCTGGCGGCGCTCAGCGAGCGCAGCTTCGCCGCCGGCGTGCTGCCCTACTACCTGCATCAGCTCGACCGGGTCGCCGGGGTGGCGCACTTCGAAGTGGACGATGCCCGCGCGCGCGCGCTGCATGCCGAGCTGGCCGCGCGCCTGTCCGGCTACCTGGTCCCGCGGCTGGTGCGCGAAATTCCCGGCGATACCGGTAAGCGGCCGTTGTAACAGCCCTCGGCTCAGTCCAATCCGTTGTAGAAGCGCCCCCCGGGGCGCGATGAAGCTGTACCGGTAACGCCCAATCGCGCCCAGGTGCGCTCATACGCTGTTATCGGGCACTTCGCGAAGTCTTTGGCGATGACCGCTGCAACGACCCGGACATGCGCCTTGCAGGAGCACACCGGGGCGATGGAGCCTTATCCAGTACAGCCCGTTGCGCCCGGGCACGCTCCGACGGCACTCACCCCGCCGCGATCAGCTTGACCATGTCGGCAGGACTCAACGGCCTGCTGAACCAGTAGCCCTGCCCCAGGTCGCAACCGCGCTCGCGCAACAGGTTGAATTGCGCTTCCTGCTCGATGCCTTCGGCAACCACGGTGATTCCCAGCGAGTGCGCCATGTTGATGATCGCGGTGGTCAGTGCCAGATCGTCCGGGTCGCGCTGCAGGTCGGCAATGAAACTCTTGTCGATCTTGACCCCGTCCACGGGCACCTGACGCAAATGGCTCAAGCCGGAGAAGCCGGTGCCGAAATCGTCCAGCCATACCTTCACGCCGGTGCGGTGCAGTTGGTCGAGCAGGCTGGCAGCCATCATCTCGTCGCCGATCACCGCGGTCTCGGTCAGCTCCAGATGCAGGCGCGCGGCCGGTAGCCCCGACTCGGCCAGGCACCCGGCCACGGTGTCGATCAGCGCACCGCTGCGCAGTTGCCGCGGCGAAACGTTGACCGACACGAACAAGCCCTCGCCCACCACGGGCCACTGCGCCGCCTCCAGGCAGGCCGCGCGCAGCACCTTGGGGCCGATCACCTCGATCAGGCCGCTCTGCTCGGCGATATCGATAAAGGTAGACGGCGCAATCGTTCCCAACGCCGGGTGCTGCCAGCGCAATAGCACTTCCACGCCCACCAGCACGCGGTCGCTGGTGCGGTAGATGGGCTGGTAGACCAGGCGCAGCTCGTCGCGTTCCCAGGCCCCGCGCAACTCGTGCTCCATGTGCACGCGGCGTTCCACCGCGTGGTCGGCGGCGCGGCTGTAGAAGCGATGGCAGTTCTTGCCGGCCACCTTGGCCTGGTACATGGCGATATCGCCATTCTTCAGCAGCGCGGTGGCATCGCGCGCGTCATCGGGGAACAGCGTGATGCCGATCGAGGTCCCCAGGAACACCTCGCGGCCCTGCACGTTCAACGGCCGGCTCAGTTCGTGCACCAGCCGGTCGGCCAGTTGCGCCGCCAGCAGGCTGACATCGCCACTCTGCAGCAGGATCACGAACTCATCGCCGCCGAAGCGCGCCAGAATCGCATCGTCGCCACCCAGCGCGGACACTGCGCGGCTGATGCGGCTGGCGAACTGCAGCAAGGCTTCGTCGCCGGCCTCATGGCCAAGCGTGTCGTTGACGCGCTTGAAGTCGTCGATGTCGGCAAACAGCAAGGCCAGCTTGCTGCCGGTGCTGCGCGCGGTGTGGAGCAGATGATCCAGACCCTCGCGAAAGCCCAGCCGGTTGGTCAGCCCGGTCAACGCGTCGGTGTAGGCCATGTGCCGCACTTCGCGGTCGTGCCGGGCGATGCTTTCGCTCATGCGCCCGAACGCGGAAATCAACTCGCCGATCTCGTCGTTGCGCGGGTGCGGCGGCAGCTGCACCGCGTAGTCGCCCCGTTCGATCTGCTTTGCCGCTGCCGCCAGCAACCGGATCGGCGCCACCAGCGTGCGCTGCACGTAGATGGCCAGCAACACCCCCAGCCCGACCAGCGCGGCCAGCAGGACCAGCAACCAGCCCAGATCGCGCTTGCCGATGGCGTTGAGATTCTGCACCAGGGTGAGATTGGCGCCGGTTTCGATCTTGCGCACCCGCTCGCGCGACATGCCCACGCGCACCCCACCGATGCGTTGGTCGCCGATCTTGATCGGCACCGTCACATCCAGCACCTCCGGCGAGGACTGCAACACCATCGCCTGCGCCGACAGCGCCTTGGCGGCGAGCGGATCGGTCATGGCCTGCCCGTAACGCTGCAAGGTCGGCGTGCCGTCATGCACCAGCCGGCCATGGCGGTCAAACACCAGCACATAGCTCACCACCTGCTGGCGCGAGGCATTGCGCACCAGCGCGCCCACCGCGCCCAGGTCCGAGTAATACAAGGGGTTGGCCAATCCGGAAGCCAGCTCGGTCGCCAGCGTTTCGCCGCGCGTGCGCAGGCTGCGATCGAACAGTTCGTGCAGGATCTGCGCACTCAAGCCGCGCACCTCGCGCTGCATCGCGCTTTGTCGCTGCAGCAGCGAAGCCAGAATCGCACCGACCAGCAGCAGCGTCAGCGCCATCACCAACAGAAAGCGTGCCTGCAAGCCGAAGCGCACCTGAGTCATTCCACGTGATCCCTGACGCGTTGCACGCCCGCGCTCAATTCTTGCAGACGTCGGCGGCTGGCGGGATCCAGCGGACGAAACCCGGTGGTATCGAAAAAGCGTTTCAGTGCCGGGCCGGCCTTGGGGTCGGAGGCGGCCTGCAACAACACTACCCGCAGACGCTGCTCCACGACCGGATCCATCCCTGCGCGCACCATTTCCACCGCACGCGGCACCGGCGCAGTGCGGTGCACGATGCGGAAGTCGCGCTTGAACACCGGTGGCATGTGGCGTTCGTCGTCCCAATCCACATTACTGAGCGCGCCCACGTCGATCAGGTGCTTGTGCACGAACGCGGCGACGTTCAATTTCGACCCCACCATCAGATAGCCGGCCGATCCGCGCGCCGGGGTGTCGTCGGCCGACAGCAGCACGTCGCACGCGATGCCGTTGCGCAGCAGCTCGAGCATCGGCAGCAGGTAGCCGCTGGTGGACGAGGCGTTCTGCAACGCCAGGGTGTGGCCGCGCAACTGCGACAGCGACTGGATCGGGCTGTCGCGGCGCACGAAGAACAGCGTGTGGAAGTCGCGCAGTCCGCCACGCTCGGTCATGAGCAAGGGGTGCGCATTGCCGCGCTGCTCCAGCAGCATCGCCGCACCGGTCGTTTCGCTGACCCAATCGACCCGGCCGCGCCGCAGATAGCTGGACATCTGGCGCGCATCGGGCGCCATCAGGATTTCACCGCGGCGGATCCCGACCTCGCGCATGCGCGGCACCACGTAATCCAGCAGGGGCTTGAGCTGCTCGTAATGGCTGGCGGGATCATCGCTGATCCGTCCAAGCACCAGGACCGAGGAAGGCGCTGCCGCAGCCGTCACGGCCAAGCCTGCCCCGGCGATCAGCCAGCAGGCAATCAGACACCATCGTAGACCGCGCAAAACGGACACTCCCCTAGAGCCGCGGACAGCCTAGCCGAATCTTTGAAGATGTGACAGACGTCAGTTTCCGGCCTGCCTGGCAAGCATGGCCATGCGCTGCGCATCGGACAGGATGCCGCGAATCAGCCGCACCTCCTGCTCGGTCATCTCCGCGCGCAGCAACAACCGGCGCAGCTTGCGCATCGCCGACTCCGGCGCACGGCCCTTGTGGAAGTCGATCTCGTCCAGCGTGTCGCCCAGCTGGCCGAACATGCCTTCCAGCTGTGCGTGGCTGGCCGGCCCGTCGCGCAACCCCGGAGCCGCTGCCGGCGTGGGTTCGGCCTCGCCTGCCGCCAGCTGCGCCAGTCGCACTTCGTACGCCAGCACCTGCACCGCAGCGGCCAGATTGAGCGAACTGAACTGCGGATCGGAGGGAATGTGGACTGCGGCGTGGCACAGCTGCAACTCGTCGTTGGTCAGACCGGTGCGCTCGCGGCCGAACACGAAGGCCACCTCGGCCGGCTCGCCCGCCTTGACCAATGCGCGCTGCGCGCCCTCGTCCGGCAGCAGTTCTTCCAGTGCCACCCGGCGCGCGCGCGCCGTGCAACCCATCACCAGCGTGCAGTCGGCCACCGCTTCGCCCAGCGTGGCGAAGATCGGCGCTTGGCCCAGCACGTCTTCGGCGCCGGCCGAGCGCCGGTAGGCGTCTTCGTCGAGTGCGCGCTCCGGCGCTACCAGCACCAGGCGCGAGACCCCCATGGTCTTCATCGCACGCGCCGCGGCGCCGATGTTGCCTGGATGCTGGGTACCCACAAGAACAAATCGGATGCGCTGGCTGACGGACATGAACGGAGATCGGGAAGCTGTTCGGCCGTAGATGGTAAACTGCGCGGCCGGCTTTCGCGCCGGACCGCTCTTTTACCTTCGCCATTGTCCGATTCTGCCTTCACGGGAGCTTTAACCATGCAGAAACCCGCCGTCACCGTCATGGTCAAAGCCGCCCGCCTCGCCGGCAATGTGCTGTTGCGCGGCATCAACAAGCTCGATGCGCTCAATGTGGTGCAGAAAGGCCGCATGGACTATGCCAGCGAAGTCGATGCCGATGCCGAGAAGGTCATCACCAAGGAACTCAAGCGCGGCTACCCCGAATACGCCGTGTTCGGCGAAGAAGGCGGCGTGCAGGGCGGCAAGAGTGGCCGCTATACCTGGGTGATCGATCCGCTGGACGGCACCAGCAATTATCTGCGCGGCTTTCCGCATTACTGCGTGTCCATCGCACTGGTGGAAAACGGCGAACCGACCGATGCGGTGATCTTCGACCCGTTGCGCAATGAGCTGTTCACCGCCAGCCGCGGCGCAGGCGCGGTGCTCAACGACCGCCGCATCCGTATTGCAGAGCGCAAGGACCTGGAAGGCGCCATGGTCCATACCGGCTTCCCGCCGCGCGAACGCGCGCGCGCCAGTGCACAGCTCAAGTGCATGGATGCGCTGCTGGTACAGGCCGAAGACGTGCGCCGCACCGGCTCGGCCGCGCTGGACCTGGCCTATGTCGCCTGCGGCCGCGCCGATGCCTATTTCGAAGCAGGGGTCAAAGCCTGGGACATCGCCGCTGGCGTGCTGCTGGTGCGCGAGGCCGGTGGCCGCGTCTGCGACTACAAGGGCGCCACCCCGCCGCGCATGGACAACATGGGCCCTGAGACGCAGCAGATCGTGGCCGGCAACATCAAGATCAGCGACGCGTTGCAGAAGGTCATCGTCAACACCGGCTACGCCCGCGAGTTCGACGCCAAGTTCTGATCGACCCGTTCGCAAGCAGCCCGGAAGACTTAGGGGCGCGCCCGAGCGCGAAGGCGTTCCTTGCAAGGCCCCTCGCGACCAGGGTCGTTGCTGCACACAGCGCCCAGTAAACGCACAAGGCCGGGATCGCTCCCGGCCTTGTGCGTTGGGTGCCGCCGTCACCGGGCCAGGCATTGCCTAGCCCGGCCTAGCCCGGTGCAAGACCTCAGGCGATCGCGACGTGGTAGCGGCGCTCGACTTCTTCCCAATTGACGGCGTTGTAGAACGCGCCGATGTATTCCGGGCGACGGTTCTGGTACTTCAGGTAGTACGCGTGTTCCCACACGTCCAGACCCAGGATCGGGGTGTTGCCCTCGAACAGCGGGCTGTCCTGGTTGGCGGTGCTCTCCACCACCAACTTCTTGTCCGGAGTCACGCTCAACCACGCCCAGCCCGAGCCAAAGCGGCTGACGGCAGCCTTGGTGAAGGCTTCCTTGAACTTCTCGAAACCACCGAGATCCTTGTCGATCGCCTTGGCGACCTCGCCCTTGGGCTCGCCGCCACCGTTGGGCGACAGCACGGTCCAGAACAGGGAGTGGTTGGCGTGGCCGCCGCCGTTGTTGCGCACCGGACCCTGCAGGTTTTCCGGCAGGCTCTTCAGCTTGGAGACCAGTTCTTCGATCGGCAGATCGGCGTACTCGGTCCCTTCCAGCGCCGCATTGACGTTGTTGATGTAGGTCTGGTGATGCTTGGTGTGATGGATTTCCATCGTCTGCGCATCGATGTTCGGTTCCAGCGCGTCGTAGGCGTAGGGCAACTGCGGAAGGGTGTAAGCCATGCGTATCTCCTGGACTTGCCGCCCGGCGAAGGCCGGGCGTTGCGGGGTGAATGGTAAGGACGGCGGCAGCGCTTACCAAGGGTGCTGGCAGGGAAACTTCATCCCACCGCATGCCGCACGATGTTCGCCGCACACCTTGCACCATGTCCCGGTTACTTGGGCGTGAACCGTGCCGGTGCCGGCCACGTTCAAAGTCGACACAGTCGCGCATCGGCATACTTGCTCTGCCGTACCCATTTTTTCGGACCGTCTTCATGCGCAAGCCCGCTTTGCTCATTGTCGCCATCGCGCTGCTGGTCGCCGGCCTGTGGGGCATGCGCGCGATGCAGACGCCCAAGCCGCAGTTCGCGCCGCAACTCAACGCACCGATCGCCGCGACCGCACCGACGCGCGAGGTGCCGCGTCTGCCCGCCTTTCTGCCGACCGAGGCGATGGCCACCATCGTGCTGATCCAGCGCGGCGGCCCGTTCCCGCATCCGCAGGACGGCAGCGTGTTCGGCAATCGCGAGCATCGCCTGCCCGAGCGTCCGCGCGGCTACTACCACGAATACACTGTCGATACCCCCGGCAGCGCGGATCGCGGCGCACGCCGCATCGTCACCGGCGGCACCCCGCCCGAGGCGTGGTACTACAGCGACGATCATTACCAGAGCTTCAAAGCCTTCGATGGCCCGACCCCGGACCAGGCACCATGAGCGCAGGCGACTTCGCGCTGGATCTGTCCGATCCGCAGCAATCGGGGGTGTATCAGGCCGAGACAGCCGATCTGGACACCATGGCGGCGCTCGCCCGCGATGCCGGCTTACGCATCTTGCGCGTGGATCTGGCCGCCTGCGCCGACAAACGCATGCTGCTGATGCGCCTGGCCACGCAACTGGATTTCCCGGCCAGCTTCGGCCGCAACTGGGACGCGCTCAGCGATGCCCTGCGCGACCTGGCCTGGCTGCCTTCGCCGCACGGGTATGCGCTGCTCATCGACGGCGCCCAGGCGCTGGCCAGCACGGCACCCAGCGACCGCGACACCTTGCTGGACATCCTCGATGACGTTGCAAATGCCTGGTCAGCGCGCGGGCTGACCTTTGCCGCGTTCGTTGCGCCCGCAAGCGCCTGCGACTGACCCGATCGCCACGCCGTCATCGACCAGCGCCCCGGCGTGATGCAGCACTAACAAAGGCAATGCCCAGGCTCTCGGGAACGGAAGCATGTTGCCCGGTCTGCCGGCTTTGTGGTCACCGACTAGTCCCCTTGCAGTCCCCGATGCGCATTGCGCGCGTGAGAATCACTCAATGCATCTGAACTGCAAAGATGCGCTCGCCGGCCTGCCAAATCCAGAGTCGGTGCCTTGATAATCCACCGTCTCCACTTTCTTGCCCCTCGAGGCACAGAACTCGTTGGCTTGACGATAGATATCCGCCTTTGCTGCCACCGGAGGTCCGAATCCCGCTTGGGCCGCCCTCTTAGAGACCATAAACGTATCTTTGTCCATCGGCACGATACCGGTGGACGCACAACCTACCAAGGCCAACATCACCAGCGGGAACAGGGCTTTCATTGACCTCTCCATTGTCTGCCTAAAAATCAACTATCCAGCTCGCTCCAGCGCGCGTACGCCGCATCCAGTTGTTTTTGCGCATCGGCTAATGCGGCGGTGTGGGCCGCCATCGCCGCACTGTCGCGCTGATAGAAGGCCGGCTCGTTCATTGCCTCGGTGAGCGCGGCGACCTGCTGCTCCAGCGTCTCGATCAGGGCCGGTAGCTGTTCCAGCTCGCGCGCATCCTTGTAGCTGAGCTTGCGCTTGGGCGCGCTGTCCGCAGGCACTGCAGCCACGGGCGCGGTCGCCACCGCAGTGGCCGACGCCTTGGCCACTGCCATCGCATTGCCGACCGGCGTACGGCGCTGGCGCAGCGAATCGTTGTAACCGCCGACGTAATCGCCGATCAGGCCATCGCCTTCCATCACCAGCGTGGAGGTCACCACGTTGTCGAGGAAGTCGCGGTCATGGCTGACCAACAGCAAGGTGCCGGTGTATTCGCCCAACAATTCTTCCAGCAGCTCCAGCGTTTCCACGTCCAGGTCGTTGGTCGGTTCGTCCATCACCAGCAGGTTGGACGGCTGCGCGAACAGACGTGCCAGCAACAGGCGATTGCGCTCGCCGCCGGACAGCCGGGTGATCGGCGCGCGCGCGCGCTCGGGCGTGAACAGGAAATCCTGCAGATAGGCATGCACGTGCTTGCGCTTGCCGTTGATTTCCAGGAAATCGCGGCCCTCGGCAACGTTCTCGATCGCGCTCCAGTCTTCGCGCAAGGTGGAGCGGTATTGGTCGAAATACGCAATCTGCAGATTGGTACCGATGCGGATTTCGCCCTGCTGCGGCTGCAGGTCGCCCAGCAACAGCTTGAGCAAGGTGGTCTTGCCGCTGCCGTTGGGGCCGATCAGGCCGATGCGGTCGCCGCGCTGGATGATGGTGGAAAACTCCTTGACCATCGTGCGCGCACCGAAGGCGAAGCCGACCTGCTTGGCCTCGATCACCTTCTTGCCGGACGACTCGCCCTGCGAGACCTCCATGCGCACGTTGCCGGTGAGCTCGCGCCGTTGCACCCGCTCGTTGCGCATCGATTCCAGGCGCCGCACGCGGCCCTCGTCGCGGGTGCGCCGGGCCTTGATGCCCTGACGGATCCAGATCTCTTCCTGTGCCAGCAGCTTGTCGAAGCGCGCGTTCTCCTGTGCCTGCGCATTGAGCCGTTCCTCGCGGCGACGCTCGTAGTTGGCCCAGTCGCCCGGCCAGCTGGTGACCTGGCCGCGATCGATTTCAACGATGCGGGTGGCCAACGCACGCAAGAAGCGCCGGTCGTGGGTGACGAACAGCACGCTGCCGCTCCAGCCCTTCAGGAAGGTTTCCAGCCAGTCGATGGCTTCGATATCCAGATGGTTGGTCGGTTCGTCCAGCAGCAGCACATCGGGCGAGGACACCAGCGAACGTGCCAACAGCACGCGGCGCTTCATGCCACCGGACAGCCGCGCGAACTGCGCATCGCCGTCCAGTTCCAGCTTGGTCAGCGTCTCGGTGACGCGTTGATCCAGCGCCCACCCGTCAGCCGCATCGATCTTGGCCTGCACCTTGCCGAACGCATCGGCGTCGAACACCTCGGCATGGCTGAGCTGATGGAATTCGGCCAGCCAATGACCCAACTCGCCCAGACCATCGGCCACCACGTCGAACACGCTGCCGCCGGTGCCCTGCGGCACCTCCTGCTCCAGCCGCGCGATGCGCACACCCTGCTGCACGCGCACTTCGCCATCGTCGGGCTTGAGCTCGCCGGCGATCAATTTCATCAAGGTCGATTTGCCGGCGCCGTTGCGGCCGATCAAGGCGATACGCTCGCCCGGCTCGATTGCGAGGTCGGTTTTTTCCAGCAACAAGGGGCCGCCGACGCTGTAGTCGACGCTTTGCAGAGTGATTAAAGGCATGGCGCAATTGTACGGGAATCGGGAATCGGGAATCGGGAATCGGGAATCGGGAATGGGAAAAGCCTTCGCCGTTGCGATTCCCGATTCCCTACTCCCGATTCCCGCTAAAATGCGCCATGAACGAATTCTCCGCGCTGCCGCTGTCGCCGGCCCTGGCCCCCGGCATCGACGCCCTTGGCTACACCCTCCTGACTCCCATCCAGGCGCAGAGCCTGCCGCCCATCCTGCAGGGGCTCGATGTCATCGCCCAGGCGCCCACCGGCAGCGGCAAGACCGCCGCGTTCGGACTGGGCCTGCTGCAAAAGCTCGACCCGGCAGTGACCCGCGCACAGGCGCTGGTGCTGTGCCCCACCCGCGAGCTAGCCGACCAGGTCGGCAAGCAGCTGCGCAAGCTCGCCACCGGCATCCCCAATATGAAGCTGGTGGTGCTCACCGGCGGGATGCCGCTGGGCCCGCAGCTGGCCTCGCTGGAGGCGCACGACCCGCAAGTGGTGGTCGGCACGCCCGGTCGCATCCAGGAACTGGCCCGCAAACGCGCCCTGCACCTGGGCGGCGTGCGTATGCTGGTATTGGACGAGGCCGACCGCATGCTCGACATGGGCTTCGAAGAACCCATCCGCGAGATCGCCAGCCGCTGCGATAAACATCGCCAGAGCCTGCTGTTTTCGGCCACGTTCCCGGACAGTATTCGCACGCTCGCACGCGAGCTGTTGAAAGAGCCGGTCGAGATCACCGTGGAAGGCGCCGATAGCGCACCGGAGATCGATCAGCAGTTCTTCGAGGTCGACCCGACCTATCGGCAAAAGGCCGTCGCCGGCCTGCTGCTGCGCTTCAATCCCGAATCCAGCGTGGTGTTCTGCAATACCCGCAAGGAAGTGGACGAGGTGGCTGGCTCGCTGCAGGAATTCGGTTTTTCTGCGCTTGCCTTGCATGGCGACATGGAACAGCGCGACCGCGACGAAGTGCTGGTGCGCTTCGTCAACCGCAGCTGCAACGTGCTGGTGGCCAGCGACGTGGCCGCACGCGGGCTGGACGTGGAAGACCTCTCGGCCGTGGTCAATTACGAGCTGCCCACCGATACCGAAACCTATCGCCACCGCATTGGCCGTACTGCGCGCGCCGGCAAGCACGGGTTGGCACTGAGCCTGGTTGCCCCGCGCGAAACTGCGCGCGCGCAGGCGTTGGAAACCGAACAAGGCCAGCCGTTGAAATGGTCGCGCGCACCGCTGGCCACGGCGCGCCCGGCGCAACTGCCGCAGGCGGCAATGACCACCTTGCGCATCGATGGCGGCAAGACCGACAAGCTGCGTGCCGGCGACATCCTGGGCGCGTTGACTGGCGAAGCCGGGCTCTCGGGCGCGGCAATCGGCAAGATCGCCATCTACCCGACCCGCTCCTACGTGGCCATTGCCCGCGCGCAGGTCGCCAAGGCGCTGGCACATCTGCACGCAGGCAAGATCAAGGGACGCCGGTTTCGGGTCAGCAAGCTCTAAACGCAGCGCGGCCGGCGTCGTACCGGCCGCCCATGCTTGAGCAGGAGCCATCCTGGATGCGCGCACGTCTACGCACCCAGGGGCGCTTCCAGCGCGCGTGCTCAGTAAGACAGCGTCGCCAACAGCGGGACATCGTTCGCCCATTTCTGGCGACCCTGCAGCACCTGCAACTCCACCAGCACGGCTGCCCCAACGACTTCGAGTTCGAGTTGGGCAGCAAGTCCCAAGGCCGCGCGCAGCGTGCCGCCAGTGGCCAGCACGTCGTCGACAATCAGTACGCGCGCCCCGCGCGGCAGCGCATCCTCATGCATTTCGATGCGATCGGTGCCGTATTCCAGCGCATATTCCTGGATCAGCGTGCGCCCGGGCAGCTTGCCCGGCTTGCGCACCGGCACAAAGCCGGTCCGCAGTTCGCGCGCCAGCGCCGCTCCCAGAATGAAACCGCGTGCCTCGATACCCACTACCGCATCCAGCGGCGTGGTGCGCCACGGCTGCGCCATTTCGTCCAGCGCAGAAGCGAAATCCTGGCCGTCCGACAGCAACGGGGTAATGTCCTTGAAGACGATGCCCGGCTTGGGGAAATCGGCGATGTCGCGAATGCGCTCCGACCAATGGTTGGGTCCGGACGTAGTGGTGCCGGCGCAGCGGCTGCAGTCAGTCATGAGGGCGGTGGCGTGGTGGCCGGTGGGGTTGCGCCTATTCTAGGCTGCGCGCGCCATCGGCGCCGGACTTGCGGCACACCTGCATCTGAGCGCGTCAGGAACTGCACGACAGCATCGAACACCCAGCGCGATCGCGGGCCCATTCCGGCCGCCGCGCCGCGAATGCGTCCCGCCCGGGCTGATCGTCGTAAGGGCGGCGCATGACCTCCAGCAACTCCTGCACCCCGGACGGGTCGCCCTGTTCGGCGCGGTCGATGGCCTGCTGCGCCAGATAGTTGCGCAACACGTAGCGCGGGTTGGCCAGGCGCATGCGGGCGCGGCGCGCGTCCGGCGACAGTGGATCCTGCTGCAGGCGCGCGGCGTAGCGCTGCAGCCATTGCTGCAGCTGCGGCGCATCCGCCAAGCGTTTGTCTTCGTCGTAAAAGGCCTCGCGCAGCTGCACGGGGTCCGGATGTTCGGGCGACAGATCGATCAGGCCACGGAAGGTCAGCGTCATGTCCATCTCGGATTCGCGCATCAATGCGCGCAGCGCGTCGATCAGCTGCAGATCCTCGTCGCGACACTCTGCCAAGCCCAGCTTGGCGGCGGTGTCGTGGCGGTCGCAGGCCAGGCAGGTATCGCGAAAACGATCCAGCCCATGTTGCAGCAGGGCCTGGTCGGCAAACAGCGGCGCCAGCGCCTGGGCAAGCCGGCCCAGGTTCCAGTAGGCCACTTGCGGCTGGGTGCCGAAGCGGTAGCGCCGCCCCTGCGCGTCGGTGGTGTTGGGCGTCCAGTCCGGGTCGTAGTCGTCGACCCAGCCATACGGACCGTAGTCGATGGTCAAACCGAGGATCGACATGTTGTCGGTATTCATCACCCCATGCACGAACCCGACCCGCATCCAGTGCGCCACCATCACTGCGGTACGCTCGCAGACCTGTGCGAACCAGTCGGCGTAGAGCGCCTCGCCGGCACCGACCAACGCCGGGAAATCGCGGGCGATGGTGAAATCCACCCATTGCTTCAGCAGTGCGAGATCGCCGCGTGCGCTGGGCAATTCGAAGTTGCCGAAGCGGATGAACGAAGGCGCCACCCGGCACACGATCGCGCCCGGCTCGCGCTGCGGGTGGCCGTCGTAGAACATGTCGCGCACCACCGCATCGCCGGTACCGACCAGGCTCAAGGCACGCGTGGTCGGCACGCCCAGATGATGCATGGCCTCGCTGCACAAAAATTCGCGGATCGACGAGCGCAACACGGCGCGCCCATCGGCGCCGCGCGAATACGGCGTCGGGCCGGCACCCTTGAGCTGCAATTCGTAGCGCCCGCCGTCGGTTCCGATCGCCTCACCCAGCGAAATCGCCCGGCCGTCGCCAAGTTGTCCGGCCCAATGCCCGAATTGATGCCCACCATAGTTGACGGCCCAGGGCTGCATTCCCGGGTACAGCGCATTGCCGCCGAATACCTGGGCGAACTGCGCACTGGCGATCTCGGCCGCGTCCAGGCCCAGCACCTGCGCCATCTCCGCCGAATGCGCGATGAGGTACGGGGCAGCGACCGGCGTGGGCAAGACTGACGACCAGGCAGCGCCTACCTCGCGCCGGCGCGCGCCCTCTTCTGGGTCACCAGGCAGCTGTCGACGCAGACGATTATCGAAATGCAGGTGTGTCATGCCGGCAAGCCTAGGCCACCGGCGGTGAACCTGGCATGGGCGCTGCCGCATCCGCCGCTGCGCGCGCACCGTATCTTCACTCGCTTGGCGTGTGCCGAGCGGGCTCGTCCTGCACATGTTTGCGACGTGCGATAGCCGCTAATAGCCGCCGGCCGCAGATCAGGTGCGAACCAGAGAGAGGCGAACATTGCCGGTTCGCCACCTTCATGTCTGCACTTGCCGGCCTGCTGCGTTCGTATCTGCTCCCCACCACCCTTCCTTCCCCTACACCGACATTGCCCATGCATTCGCGCGCTTCCCGCTGGTTCCGTCCTGCCATCCTGTTGCTCGGTTCGTTGACCATGACGGCCTGCAGCAGCGTCTTTTTTGGGGGCATCAATGCTGCATCCAGCCGATCGGGCATCGTCGAGCATCGCGACCAGGTGTTCGATCCCGCGCACGGTCTGGCGCTGGACGTCTACCAGCCGCGCGGCGCAGTCGACGCGCCAGTGGTGGTGTTCTTCTACGGCGGCACCTGGAAGCGCGGTTCACGCGCCAACTATCGCTGGGTAGGCCGCGCACTTGCGCGCCAGGGCGTGGTGGCGATGGTGGCCGACTACCGCAAGTATCCGCAGGTCGGGCTGCACGGGTTCATGTCCGACGCGGCGGGCGCCACCGCATGGAGCTACCGCCACGCGCACCAGTACGGCGGCAACCCGGATCGCCTTGCGGTGATGGGCCATTCGGCAGGCGCGCATATGGCCGCGTTGCTCGGCACCGATGCCCGCTGGCTGCAGGCGCAAGGCCTCAAACCCCACCAGTTGTGCGGCGTGGTGGGCCTGGCCGGGCCGTACGACTTCATGCCGATGACCGATCCCGAATTGGTCGAAATCTTCGGCGATGCGCCGGCAGCGCAACGGCAATCGCAACCGGTGCGTTACGTCGGCGGTGACGAACCGCCCATGTTGCTGCTGCATGGCGATGCCGACCGCGTGGTCGAACTGCAGAACAGCATCTCGCTGCAGCAGGCGCTCAAGCGCGAAGGCGGCAGTGCCGAACTGAAGGTTTACCCCGGCATGGGCCATCTGGGCATCCTGCTCGCGCTGCGTAAATCCCCCGAGCGCTCGCAGGTGCTGAACGATACGCTGCAGTTTGTGCGCCAGTGCCGGGCGCCTTGAACCGCAATGCATCCTGACGTGGTTGGGTAGTGAGTGACTGCGCGAACGACTGGTGGCGGCGATGCCGACGCCGGTGTCGCTGGGTCGCCATTCGGAGTCGGGATGCGCGAATGCATCGCGATGAGAGACGGTCTGCCGTAGCAGCAGGTGGCGGGCGAACACGGTCCCGCCCACGTTCGCTCGCACCTTGCTCCCCGCAGCCATCACTTCGTTGGCTTGCTTCCCATCAGCTCGAACGGGCCGCCTTTCTTCAACGCAGCCTGATACGCCGGACGCGCCTGGATCCGCTCTAGAAACGCGTGCAGGCGCGGGTATTTCTCCAGACCGCCGCCGCGTGCAGCCGCTGCCTGTACCGGGAAGCTCATCTGGATATCGGCGGCGGTGAAGCGTTCGCCAGCGAACCAGTTGCCGGCCTGCAACGACTGCTCCATCCAGTCCAGATGCAAGGTGAGCTGCGGCCCGACAAAGCCCGACATCGCCTTGTCCACGATCGCACGTGCGATGGGCTTGGCGAAGAACGGCATCGGCGCGCTGCGGATGCGACCGAAGATCAGCGTCATCAGCAACGGCGGCATCGCCGAGCCTTCGGCGTAATGCATCCAATAGCGAAACTGCAGGCGCTCGGGCGAATCCAGCGGCCGCGGCGAGGGCGACAGTGCGCACTCGGTGTCGTAGCGCTCGGTCAGGTACTCCAGAATGGCCCCCGACTCGGCCACCACCAGATCGCCATCGACGAGCACCGGCGATTTGCCCAGCGGATGGATCGCGCGCAGCGCAGGCGGCGCCAGCATGGTCTTGGGGTCGCGCTCATGGCGCACGATCTGATAAGGCAGCGCCAGTTCTTCCAGCAGCCATAGCACGCGCTGGGAACGGGAATTATTGAGATGGTGGACAGTGATCATGGGATGGCTGCGCGCGGAAAGCGCACATCCTACCGATCCAGGCGCCGTCGCTGTGCGCAAGCAGCGCCTGGTGGACGCGCCAGCGAGGCCAACCGCTTGTCTACAGGCAATAAAAAACGCCAGCCGCTTGCGCGACCGGCGTTTTTGGCAACCTTACGGTTGCAGGCGGATTAGACCGCCTGCACCTGGTCAGCCTGCATGCCCTTCTGGCCCTGCACGGCGACGAAGGTGACCTTCTGGCCTTCCTGCAGCGACTTGAAGCCGGTGCCCTGGATGGCACGGAAGTGCACGAACAGGTCCGGGCCGCTTTCCGGGGTGATGAAGCCGAAGCCCTTGGCATCGTTGAACCACTTCACGGTACCGCTCTGACGCTCTGACATTTACAAACTCCTGAACTATTGATGGATAAATCGCAGCATCCGAAAAGCCGGAGCTGAGACTGAGTTGCAGGCGTTGGTAAAGCGGAACGATGAAGCGAGATCTGTAACGATCCGGCTGCACCAGGCCACGATTCACGGTGACCCTTGCAAACACAGTGCGTGCACAGTACTCGTGTTTTCTGCAAAAAGCGACACCCTGCGTCAAATCTTTTGCAGTCAGGTCCAATCCGACGGTCTGTCAGGACCGCCCCCATCCCGATTGGCCTGGCGACACCGCCTGACGCACCCGCAACTGCGCAGATCAGGAAAGGCGGCAGCGACTCCCAAGCGACCTTAATTCCGGAACCTGCCGGCCCGCGCCGCCGCACGTACCGCCACGCCTCGCGCCCCAGCGCCCGATTGCTCTCTGCGCCAGGCCCACCCTGCCCTTGGTCCTACCATCCAGCTGTCAGCCAGCCCAGACCCGGCCGACGACGCACCTCTGCCAGATGCCGGCGACACCCGGCGCATGACCGGCCGCGTATCATAAGCGCCCTTTGCAACCGGCATCCTGATGGCCCTCACCGCCACCGTCCGCAGGGCGGAACTCCAGATCAGCGACATGGACCGCGGCTATTACGCCAACCATTCGCTGACCCTGGCCCAGCACCCTTCCGAGACCGACGAGCGCCTGATGGTGCGGCTGCTGGCGTTCGCGCTCTTCGCCGACGACCGTCTGGAATTCGGCCGTGGCCTCAGCAACGACGACGAGCCGGACCTATGGCGGCGCGACTACACCGGCGACCCGGACCTGTGGATCGACCTCGGCCAGCCGGACGAAAGCCGCGTGCGCAAGGCCTGCAACCGCTCGCGCGAGGCGGTGGTCATCGGCTACGGCGGCCAGGCCACCGAAACCTGGTGGAAGAAGCACGCCAACGCCATGGGCCGGTACCGCAATCTGCGCGTGATCGAGCTCGACTCGCAGGCCACCGAAGCGCTGGGCGCATTGATCCAGCGCGGCATGCGGTTCGACGTGATCATCCAGGACGGCGAAGTGCAGATGCTGGCCGACCACGGCAGCGTCACCCTGACCCCGATGGTGCGGCAAGCCCCGGCCGAATGAGCATGCGTTGCGACGTGCTGGTCATCGGCGCCGGCGCTGCCGGGCTGATGAGCGCCTTCACTGCCGGCCAGCGCGGCCGCAAGGTGTTGGTGATCGATCATGCCAACAAGGTCGGCAAGAAGATCCTGATGTCCGGTGGCGGGCGCTGCAATTTCACCAACACCGGCACCACGCCTGGCAACTTCATTTCGGCCAATCGGCATTTCTGCAAATCCGCGCTCGCGCGCTACAGCCCGGCGGATTTTGTCGAGATGGTCGAACGCCATGCCATCGCCTATCACGAGAAAGAGCTGGGCCAGCTGTTCTGCGACATCTCCTCCAAGCAGATCGTGCGCATGCTGCTGGACGAATGCGACGCGGCCGGCGTACAGATCCGCACCCAGTGCGATGTGCAGTCGGTCCAGCGCGGCAGCGACGGCTTCGAGGTCCAGACCAGCCAGGGGTGCGTGCAGACGCAGTCGTTGATCGTGGCAACCGGAGGGCTGTCGATTCCCAGCATGGGGGCCAGCGGCTTCGGCTATACCTTGGCCAAGCAGTTCGGCCATGCGCTGCTGCCCACCCGCGCCGGGCTGGTACCACTCACGCTGAGCGGCACGCATCAGGAACGTTTTCAAGAGTTGTCCGGGCTGGCGCTGCCGGTGCAGGCGCAGTGCAACGGAGCCAGCTTCCGCAATTTCATGCTACTCACCCATCGCGGGGTCAGCGGCCCGGCGATCCTGCAGATTTCCTCGTATTGGCAGCCGGGCGACGATTTGCGGCTGGATCTGCTGCCCGGTCGCGATGCGGCGACGTGGCTGCGCGAACAAAAGCAGCAACGCGGCGCCACCGAGCTGCGCAATGTGCTGGCCGACGTGCTGCCGAAACGGTTTGCACAACGCTTGTGCGAGCTGTGGCTGCCAGACAAGCCGGTGCGTCAGCTGGATCCGCCGCAGCTGAAAGCCGCCGCCGAGTTGCTCGGCAGCTTTCCGCTGATCGCCAGCGGCACCGAAGGCTATCGAACGGCTGAAGTCACCCTGGGCGGGGTCGATACCCATCAGGTTTCCAGTGCGACCATGGAGTCGCGTCTGGTGGCAGGCCTGTACTTTGTCGGCGAGGTGCTGGATGTCACCGGCTGGCTGGGCGGTTACAACTTCCAATGGGCGTGGGCGTCCGGCCATGCAGCGGGAAGCGTGGCGTAATGCCGCTGACGAGGCATTGCGGGTCGCCCAGCAATCACCCAGGCGCCTCGAACACGCGCTCGCGGCATGGACAGCGCGCTGGAGAAACGGCCGATGCTCGCCAGAAGGTATCTTCCAAACGCAAATATTGCTCTACGTCTCACACTTGATGCGGCATGCTCCACACACATGGACGTGCCAGACCCCTTCGTGTATTAAAGCCCGTCTCTAGGGAGCCGCGCATGCAAAAAGGCAAAGATCTCACCCTCCGCCTGATGATCGTCGACGACAGCGTGGAGAGTGCGGAGACCATCGTCACCGCGCTGCGCAACGGCGGCATTGCGGTACGTCCATCGCGACCGCAAAGTCAGGAGGAACTGGCCAGCATGCTGTCGGGCCAGATCGATCTGGCCATCCTGGGTCAGGCGCAGCAAATCCCCATGAGCGCCTTGCAGACCCAGATTGCGGGCAGCGGCAAGGACATCCCGATCATCTTGCTGGCCGAGCGGATCGAAGAGAACACCCTGGTCGAGGCCGCTTCGCACGGGGTACGCGCCATTGCATTGCGCCACCGCCCTGCGCATCTGCTTGCACTGGTGCGCTCGGAATGGGACGACCTGCAGGCCCGCCGTGGACTGCGCCGCATCGAAGCGCAGATGCGCGAGACCGAGCGCCGCTGCGACGCACTCATCGCCTCTTCGCGCGACCCGATCGCCTACGTGCATGAAGGCATGCATATCCGCGCCAACGATGCCTATCTGGAAATGTTCGGCTTCGAGTCATTCGACGATGTCGAAGGCATCTCGCTGCTGGACATGATCGCCGCGCAGTACGTCGACGATTTCAAGCAACTGCTCAAGGCGATGTCCAAGGGCGAGCCGCCGCCGGCGCAGTACAAGCTCGATGCACGCCGCGTGGAAGGCGACACCTTCCCGGCCACGATGGAGTTCGCCACCGCCACCTATGAAGGCGAGCCGTGCATCCAGGTGGTGTTCCGGCGCCGCGAGGAGTTCGACCCGGAACTGGCACGCGAGGTCGAAGACTTGCGCCAGCGCGACCAGGTCACCGGCCTGCTCAATCGCCCCACCTTCATGGTGGCGCTGGAACAGGCCGTCGCGCAGGCCGGCCGCAGCGAGGGCCAATCCGGCTTCCTGTTGATCGAGCCGGATCACTACGCACGCATCCTGCCGGAGTTCGGGCTGGATTCGGCCGATGCGCTGATTGCGGCGCTCGCCGCGCACGTGGCGAGCGTGCTGGACGACAGCGTGTTGGCCGCGCGTTTCGGCGAACACAGTTTCGCCCTACTGTTGAACGGAAATTACGCGCGCACGCATGCGCTGGCCGAAACCGTGCGCAATGCGTTCGCGCAGCATGTCGTCAGCGTAGGGACGCGCTCGGCCACGGTGACGGTGAGTATCGGCGGCGTGCAGATCGGCGAAAAGATCGCCAGCATCGGCCAGGTGCTCAATCGCGGTACCGAAGCGGTGCGCACCACGGCCGAGCTCGGTGGCAACGCGGTCAGCATCTACGACCCGGCTGCGGCGGATCGGGCCGAGGAAGAACGCATCGAACGTTGGGTCGAGCAGCTGCGCGAAGCGTTGGTCGGCGACGGTTTCCTGTTGCATTACCAGCCGGCGCTCAACCTGCAAGGCGAGCCGCTGGAGCTGTATCAGGCCTTCCTGCGCCTGGAACGCAACGGCGAAATGATGTCGCCGAACGCATTCATGGCCATTGCCGAAGAGCACGACCTGGTCACCGAAATCGACCGCTGGGTGGTGGCGCGGGCGATTCGGCAACTGGGCGAACGCCAGCGTGCCGGGCACAAGACCCACCTGCTGGTGCGCATCGGGCCGAACTCGTTCTCGGACCCGCAAATGATCGACACCATCCGCGAGCAATTGGCGGTCTACGGCGTCCCCGGCGAACGGCTGTGGCTGCAGACGCCGGAGTCGAAGGTGTTTACGCACCTGCGCAATGCGCAGCAATTCCTGGCTGCGGTGTCGGCGATGGATTGCAAGGTCGGGCTGGAACAATTCGGCTCGGGCCTGGATTCGTTCCAGTTGCTGGCGCATTTCCATCCGGCCTTCCTCAAACTGGATCGTGGCATCACCGGCGACATCGCCTCGGCGCGGGAGAGCCAGGAAAAGATTCGTGAAATCACCTCGCGCGCGCAACCGGCCGGCATTCTGACAATGGCCGAATTCGTTGCCGATGCCCAGTCGATGAGCAGCTTCTTCAGTGCCGGGGTGGACTATGTCCAGGGCGATTTCGTGGCGCCGACCGGGCCACTGATGAATTACGAGTTCGGCTGAATGCCGGCAGCGCCCGCGCGTTTGCACCATCGCAAGGCAACAAAAAACCCGCATTGCGCGGGTTTTTTGTTGCCTGCCAGGCAGCCACGGATCCGGCCACTTACATGGCGCTACCGCTGGCGGCGCGCAGCGCAGCGATGCGTTCGGTGAGCGGTGGATGGCTCAGGAACAGGCGGCGCAAGCCCTCGCCCACTCCGCCAGAGATGCCGAACGCCTGCACTTGCGAGGGCAAGGTGTTCTGGCCATGGTTGAGCGACAGCCGCTCCAGTGCAGCGATCATCTTGCTACGGCCGGCCAACTGCGCGCCACCGGCATCGGCGCGGAATTCGCGGCGCCGCGAGAACCACATCGCAATCATGGTCGCGAACAGGCCGAACACCATCTCCAGCGCAAACACGATGATGTAGTACGCAAAGCCACGACCGCCTTCGCGGTTGCCCGACAAGGCGCTGTCGATGATGCCGCCGACCACGCGGGCCAGCACGATCACGAAGGTATTGAGCACGCCCTGCAGCAGCGCCATGGTGACCATGTCGCCATTGGCAACGTGGG
Organism: Xanthomonas phaseoli pv. dieffenbachiae; assembly: GCF_008639345.1. NCBI lineage: Bacteria > Pseudomonadati > Pseudomonadota > Gammaproteobacteria > Lysobacterales > Lysobacteraceae > Xanthomonas > Xanthomonas phaseoli. Next base: position 2,680,799 of record NZ_CP041380.1, read on the forward strand.
CGATCTCGTGGCCAAGCACCGCCTCGGCTTCATCCTGGTCCATGTTCTGCAGCAGGCCGGTGGACACCGCCACCAGGGCGTTGTTGCGGTTGGCACCGGTGGCGAACGCATTGATTTCCGGGCCGTCGTAGACTGCCACTTCCGGCATGCCGATGCCGGCAGCCTGGGCCTGGCGGCGCACGGTCTCCAGCAACCAGCGTTCGGTCGGCGTGCGCGGCTCGGTAATGACCTGCGCGCCGGTGCTGCGCTTGGCCATGAACTTGGACAGCAGCAAGGAAATGAACGAGCCGCCGAAACCGAAGATGGCGGCCATCACCAACAGGCCACTCATCTGCGCGGGATTGACGCCCAGCAACGACATGACGATGCCGGCGAGCATCAGCACCGCAAGATTGGTCAGCAGGAACAGGAAAATGCGGTTGAACATGGCGCGATGGCTCCACGGATGCGGGTGAACTGATGCGGATCTGCGGGTGTTGCGGCTTGAAATCAAGCAAGCACCTGACCGACGATTCAGCTGCCCATGCCATCGCCCTCCTATCTCGGCCGCTTCGCGCCCTCGCCCACCGGCCCCCTGCACTTCGGCTCCCTGCTGACAGCGTTCGGCAGCTGGCTGCTGGCCCGGCATGCCGGGGGGCAGTGGTGCATACGCATCGAAGACATCGACCCGCCGCGTGCCGAACCCGGCGCCAGCGAACGTCAGCTGCGCACGCTGGCCGCGTTCGGGCTGCACTCGGACCTGCCGGTGATCCGGCAGTCCGGGCGCGATGCGGCCTACACCGCCGCTATCACGCAACTGCTGGAAACCGGCCAGGCATTCGAATGCAGCTGCAGCCGTGCCGATCTGGCCGACATGGGCGGCATCCACCACGCCTGCGTCGCGCCACTGGGCGAGCGCCGTGCCGTGCGCCTGCGGGTGCCGCCGCAATCGCCAGTCGGCTTCGACGACGCCTTGCAAGGCACGGTATTGCAGGACGTCTACGCCGAGGTGGGCGATGTGGTGCTGCGCCGCGCCGATGGATATTGGGCGTACCAACTGGCGGTCGTGGTGGACGATGCGGCGCAGGGCATCACCGATGTGGTGCGCGGCGCCGACCTGCTCGACTCCACCCCGCGCCAGATGCTGCTGCAGCGCGCACTGGGCCTGCCGCAGCCGCGCTACGTGCACCTGCCACTGATGCTGGATCGCAACGGCCGCAAGCTGTCCAAGTCGCACGACGCGCCCGCACTGGACGACGCCGATCCACTGCCGGTCCTGCACGCCGCCTGGGTCGCCTTGGGACAACAGGCCGACGCGCTGCCGCGGCATGCAGCCGTGGAAACCCTGCTGCAGCACGCCGTGCAGCACTTTTCGCCACGGCTGCTTCCGCGCCAATGCGAGCTGGACCTCGATGTGTACGCATCCGACCTCCAGCGTGACTAGAATTGCGGCCCAGCACCGGCGCCGGGGCGCAGCATTGCCGCGCCCCCGAATCGCCCTCAGCCTCACTTGTTGATTGGAGTCGTCATGACATCTCGCGTCGCATTGGTCACCGGCGGCACCGGCGGTATCGGTACTGCCATCTGCAAGCGCCTGGCCGACCAGGGCCACCGGGTCGCCAGCAACTTCCGCAACGAAGAAAAGGCCCGCGACTGGCAGCAGCGCATGCAGGCGCAGGGCTATGAGGTCGCCCTGTTTCGCGGCGATGTGGCCTCTTCCGAGCATGCGCGCGCGCTGGTGGAAGAGGTCGAAGCCTCGCTGGGGCCGATCGAGGTGCTGGTCAACAACGCCGGCATCACCCGCGACACCACCTTCCATCGCATGAGTGCCGAGCAGTGGCACGAGGTCATCAACACCAACCTCAATTCGGTCTTCAACGTGACCCGCCCGGTCATCGAGGGCATGCGCAAACGCGGCTGGGGCCGGGTGATCCAGATCAGCTCGATCAACGGGCTCAAGGGCCAGTATGGCCAGGCCAACTACGCCGCCGCCAAGGCCGGCATGCACGGCTTCACCATTTCGCTGGCGCGCGAGAACGCCGCCTTCGGGGTTACCGTCAACACGGTCTCGCCCGGTTACGTGGCCACCGACATGGTGATGGCGGTGCCGGAAGAAGTGCGCGCCAAGATCGTGGCCGACATCCCTACCGGTCGCCTGGGCCGGCCGGAAGAGATCGCCTACGCAGTGGCCTTTCTGGTTGCGGAAGAGGCTGCCTGGATCACCGGGTCGAACCTGGACATCAACGGCGGCCACCACATGGGCTGGTAACGTTTGCTGCAACTTTGCGGTGCAGCATGGATTTTGCTCAAAAACCATGCTGCGCAACATTTTTAATGTGTCCGCTTAAGCAAATAAGGCGTTTTGGCTGTTGCAAGCGCTGCTGCGGTGCGCCATCCTGCGCGCACTATCAGTGTGGGTGAACGTTCCATGGCCGGACTTCGCATCATCAAGAAGTATCCCAATCGCCGTCTCTACGACACGGAAATCTCCAGCTACATCACCATCGAAGATGTGCGCCAATTGATCATCGATGGCGAAGAATTCGAAGTACGCGACGCCAAAAGTGGCGAAGACCTCAGCCGTGCAGTGCTGCTGCAGATCATCGCCGACCGCGAGCAGGACGGCGAGCCGATGCTCTCCACCCAGTTGCTGAGCCAGATCATCCGGTTTTATGGCGACTCGCTGCAGGGCTTCATGGGCAACTACCTGGAGCGCAGCATGCAGGTGTTCCTCGACCAGCAGCAGCAGTTCCGTCAACAGATGGGCAACCTGCTCGGGCAGACCCCGTGGGCGATGATGAATCAGCTGACCGAGCGCAACCTGGAGTTGTGGCAGGAGTTCCAGCGCAACTTCGGCGCCGGCTTCGGTCGCCCGGGTGGCCCTGGCACGCCGCCGAACCCACCCGGGGCGAGCGGCCTGGGCAGTGGCCCGATGGGAACCGGCACGCACGGCTCGGCCGGTGGCAACCACGGCACGACCGGCAAGGCCCGCAACCGCGGCTAAGGGCGCCAACACCACGATTTGGCAGCCACCCGGCAGATGCGGCCGGCGACCGGAATCCTCATGTACTCCTCGGACATTCCGGTTTCGCTGCGCCGACCATGCCACCTGCGGGTTGGTCGCGGCGTGGTGTCGACTGTTTCAATCGTCGGACGCTGCGCCAGCAGCGTCACGCTCCCAGGCGCAACCACTCAGTGGCTGGCCTGCTTCGTGCAGGCCGAGCAGATCCGCTCCACGTGGTAGCCGCGTGCACGCATACGCTCCACCACCCCGTCATTGCCCAGCAAATGCAGCGCACCGACCACTACCAGCGTGGTTCCGCTGCCTTTGCCGAGCCGCTGTTCCAGCCGCGGCACCCAGCGTGCATTGCGCTCGACATTGATGTCCTGATACAGCGCCGGATACTGGCGGCGCATGTCTTCGGCCATCTGCGTGGAGAGCGTCCGCACATCGCCATTGCGCCAGGCGGCGTGCAGCTGGCGTAGCTGGTCGGTGGCATCGGCCTCGTCCAGCGATTCCTCCAGCAGCTGATGCTGCTCGGTCGGCGACATGCCATCGAGCAAGGCGATTTGCTCAGCGGCGCGCTCCAGGCCGTCGGCCGGTTTGCCGCGCGCCTGCGCCTGTTCCATCAGGTAATGGTCCAGCCCTGCGTTCGGGTCCATGCCTTGCCGGGTCATCTCCGCCAGGCTGATCGTCAGTGCCACGAACCAGGGCTTGAGCGGCTGCAGGCTCGCCAGCGACATGCCGTACTTGCGGGCGTAGGCGCTCAGCGCCTGCCAGGTCTTCGCATCCAGCGAGTCCTGCAGCGTACGCCCGTCGGTGCGCCGTGCCGCGTGCAACATGCGACCGGCCAGCTCTGGCGATTGCGCATCGTCAGGCGGCAATTCGAACAGCAGGCGGTCGGCCTTGGCAAAGGCCTGCATGACATCCGGCGATAGCGGGTAGTCGCTGGGCTTGAGCACATGAAACGAGCCCAGCAGATACAGCGTGCCGCCCTTGCCATCGATCTTCCACAGCAGCGGCACCGGCGGGCCTGCCGGCACGTCGCCGGCATCGCGCGCCCATACCGGTACGAGCGCCCCGCTCCACAAGGTCAGGCCGAGCAGCGCGCCGCTGCACCAGGCGGCAATCCGTTTGCGCGTCGACAGTGTCCGTCGCCTGGTCACGAGGCTTCTCCGCACGTGTAGATGCCGCGCATGTCAGTGCGGCACCTTGTAGGCCTTCTCGCCTGCCGACACCGCCAGATCGATGCGGTTTTCCGGCGGCGGCAGTGGACAGGTGGCGAACGGGGTGAACGCGCATGGCGGGTTGTAGGCGCGGTTGAAATCGACCATCACATGCCCCGAGGCATCGGGCACGTCCAGATCCAGAAAACGTCCGGCCGGATAGCTGCCGTGGCCGCTGGTACGGTCGGCGAATACCACGAACATCGGCCGCCCCGGCTCGCCGATGGTTTCCAGTCGGTAGCTCTTGCCGTCGCGCTCGAACTCGATCGCGCCCGCGTTCGGCTGCTCGCTACTGATGCCGACGATGTCGACGATCGGGATGGTCTTGCCGACGGCGTTGGGCACATAGCGCGCGTTGATGCGCCAGGACGGATCCAAGGGCCAATAGTCCAGGCCAGCGAAGTGCGTGCGCGAGCTCGCGTCGGCATGCTTGACCCGTAGCGCATAGCGGTCGCCGCGATGGATCAGGCTCAACACGCCCTTGCCGTCGTCGAAATGGATCAGGGTGGGCTGCGGATCGCGGTCGGACTGGAAGCGGATCCGGCTGGTCAGCGGCTTGCCATCGAGGGTCAGCGCTGCGCCACGCTCGGGCACGAACCAGACCGCGTTGTTTTCGGTGGACACCATGCCCATCTTCGGCGGGCCTACCGCGAGTTTGATACCGCTGTCGGCGCTGCTGCCGATGTAATGCGCCTTCAGCGACAGCCAATGCAGGCCAACCAGGCTGGTCCAGCCATCGGGCGCGCGCAGTTCCTTCATCCGTGCTTCGCGCCAGGCGGCGGTGTCGGCCAGAAATGTCTTGTCGAGTGCGACCGGCGCAGCCGGCGGCGGCGCATCGCGCCCGCAACCGACCACCGCTGCTGCGACCAGCATGCCGAGCAGCCAGCCCTTCCCCCCATGCACTGCCATCAACGCCCCCTCAGGAACCAACGATCGATATCGCTCAGCGTAAACCGCGCCCAGGTCGGTCGGCCATGGTTGCACTGGCCCGAGCGTTCGGTGGCTTCCATATCGCGCAGCAGCGCGTTCATTTCCGGCACGGTGAGGCGGCGGTTGGCGCGCACTGCGCCGTGGCAGGCCATGGTGGAGAGCAGTTCGTCGCGTGCGCTGGCGATGCGGCGGCTTTGACCATGCTCGCGCAGATCGCCCAGCACATCGCGCAGCAGCGCCTCCGGCTCGGCATTGGCCAGCAGCGCGGGAATGCTGCGCACGTGCAGCGACTGCGGGCCGGCGCGGGTAATCTCGAAACCGAGCGTGGCCAAGGTCTCCGCTTCGCGCTCGGCGGTGTCGGCTTCGCGCTCGCCCACCGCCAGCGTGATCGGCACCAGCAACGGCTGTGCGTGCAGGCCGATGCTGTCGTGCGCGTTTTTTAGCCGCTCATAGCCGATGCGCTCATGCGCCGCGTGCATGTCGACCACGATCAAACCTTCGGCGTTTTCGGCCAAGATGTAGATGCCGTGCAGTTGCGCGATGGCATACCCGAGCGGCGGCACACCGCTGTCTTCTGCAGTTGCCGGCAATCCGGTGCCGGCCATGCTCGGCATGCCTGCCGATTGCTGCGCGCTGCTCGGCGGCGCCGCATACAGCGCGCTGTAGGCGGCGCGGGCCTCGTCCACACGCAGTCCCAACGGCGTTTGCGAAGGCGTCCAGCTGGCGTAGCCATACGTGCCATTGCCGCTGCCAGATGTGCTGCCATCACGCGGGGCGCCGCTGCCAGCGAGACTGCCCATTCCTCCGAACGTGCCGCCCATGTCGGTGGCGCCTTCGCTACCGATGCTGTTCGGGGTAACGCCGGCACGGGTGTGCGCCAAGGCATCCTGCAAGGTGCGATAGACGAAATCATGGATCAGCCGCGCTTCGCGGAAACGCACCTCGTGCTTGGCCGGGTGCACGTTGACGTCCACGCGCGCCGGGTCCAGCTCCAGAAACAGCACATAGGCCGGCTGCCGGCCATGGAACAGCACATCGCCGTAGGCCATCTTCACCGCATGCGCCACGCTGCGGTCCCTGACCGACCGGCCGTTGACGTAGAGATATTGCTGGTCGGTGCTGGCACGCGAGTAATGCGGTTGCGCCACCCAGCCATGCAGGCGCAGGCCGGCGCCACTGTGGTCCACGCGCAAGGCCTGACGCGCAAAATCGTCGCCCAGCGTTTCGCCCAGCCGCGCGTCCGAATACAGATCGCCCGGCTTGTAACGCCGCGACGGCTTGCCGTTGTGCGAGACGCGCAATTCCACATCCGGCCGCGCCAGCGCCAACGAACGCAGCCACTCTTCGATGTGGCCGAGTTCGGTGCGTTCGGCACGCAGGAATTTGCGCCGCGCCGGCACATTGAAGAACAGTTCGCGCACTTCGACGGTGGTGCCTGGCGCGTGCGCACGCGGAATCACCTCGCCCAGGCGGCCGCCGTCGATTTCCAATGCAAAGCCGTGTTCGGCGTCGGGGCGACGCGAGATCAGGGTAAAGCGGCTGACCGAGGCGATCGACGGCAAGGCTTCGCCACGAAAACCAAGCGTGGCGACGGTTTCCAGGTCGTCCAGCGAAGCGATCTTGCTGGTGGCATGCCGCGACACCGCCAGCGGCAGTTCGTCCGGGGAGATGCCGCCACCGTTGTCGCGGATACGGATCAGCCGGACGCCGCCTTCTTCGAGCTCGATATCCACGCGCGTGGCACCGGCATCGAGCGCGTTTTCGACCAGTTCCTTGACCACCGATGCGGGCCGCTCGACGACTTCGCCGGCAGCGATCTGGTTGATCAGAATCTCGGGCAACTGGCGGATCGCCATCAGCGCACGCTCCCGTGCGGCACGCGCGAAACGCGGTAGATCGGCGGTGTGACAGGCAAGACAGACGTCGGCACGGCAATCCGGCGGCGCCAGGCGCCGTCATCAAGGAATCAGTGCGGAATGATAGCCGAGCGGGTCAGCGGCTGCCGCCGGCCACGGTGCCCACTGCATCGGCTTCGGCCTGCGCACGCGCGGCGAACAAGGTACCTGGCGGCGGTTGGCGGGTAAAGAAGGTATCGATGCCGTCGAGCACGGCGCCGGCAATCTTGCGTTGGTAAGCGGGATCGATCAGCCGGCGTTCTTCATCCGGATTGGAGATGAAGGCGGTTTCCACCAGCATTGCCGGCATGTCGGAGGTGCGCAGCACCGCGAAGTTGGCGCGCTCCAGTTGCGGCTTGTGGTTGTTGCCGATGCGCTTCAACCCCCCAAGCACGTGGCCGGCGGCATCTTCGGAAGCCTTCATGTGTCCGCTCTGGGCCAGGTCCAGCAACACGTTGGCCAGGGTGCTCTCGGTTTGCTGCAGGCGCACGCCGCCGACCAGATCGGCGGCATTTTCCTTGTCGGCCAGCCAGCGCGCACGTTGCGACGAGGCTCCCTTGGTCGACAGCACATACACCGAGGAGCCGGTGGCGCTGCGGTTTTCGGCGGCGTCGGCGTGGATGGAGATGAAGATGTCGGCCTTGGCGGCGCGGGCTTTTTGCGCACGCATCGGCAACGGAATGAACACGTCGGTATCGCGGGTCAGGTAGGCCTTCATGCCCGGCGTGGCGTTGACCTGGCGTGCCAGTTCACGCCCCACCGCCAGGGTGACGTCTTTTTCGCGCTTACCGGTGGGGCCCATGGCACCCGGGTCCTGGCCGCCGTGGCCTGGGTCGATCGCCACGATCAACGGCCGCATGCCCGGTGCCATCTTGATCCGCGACGCTTCGCTTGGCAGCACCGGGCGCGGCGGCAGGTCGTCGTCGCCTTCGGCAGCCACGCTGCTGACCGCATTGTTGGGGACGGTTGCTGCGGCATTACCGGAAGGTGCGCCCATCGGTGCCCTGCCGCCATTCAAGATGGCAGCTGCAGATGCACTGCTGCCCGCCACTCCCGCTCCGGACGCTACGTTGGCGTTGACGTTGGCGTTGGTCACTGAAGCACGGTTCGGCGCGTTGCCGGCGACGCCGGTCGGCGCTGGTGCACTCGCGGAGGTAGCAGGCCGAGGCGTCGGCACACCGGTGGCGACAGTGGTCGGCACCGGAGCCTGGGTAACGGTGGGCATCGCCGATGCCGGCACAGGCGGTGCAGGCGGCGGAGTCGACGGCTGGGGCGGCGGCACCGACGAGGCCCGTTGCGCAGACGCAGCCAAGGCGGCAGTTGCGCGTGCAGCTTCGGCCTGCGCATTGAGCGGACGCGGCGCCGGCACTGCCGTTGGTGCAGCCGCGGCAACTGCGGAGGCCGCCGCCGGCGTCGGATCGCCTGGCCATTCGATCACCAAGGTCGACACGCTACCCAGCGTCTGCATCTGCGGCTTGAGCGGCGTAACCGGCGTTGCCAATTCGAACACCACACGGAACGTGCCAGGCACCGGCTGACCGGTGCGCACCGAGGTCACCAATCCGGCAGCGGGCGGCAGCTTGAGACCACGCACGCCCGAGGACTCGGGAAAATCGACAACCAGGCGCGTCGGGTTCGCCAGCGACAGCGTTTTGAAGCCGCCGCTGCCGGCCAGCTGAATTTCCGCGCGGGTTCCGGTGGCTCCGGTACTGACGCCAACACCCGTGATTTCACCGGCCCAAGCAGCAAAAACCGCCAGGCTCAAGCTGGCGGTCAGGGCGGAAAGACAGAACTGGCGAATCCCCGGTGTCATGGCGCTGGATTCAAGCATCCAACTGTGTGAATTGCAAGGCAATTTCCCTTAATAATCCATAACCTGGCGTTCATTCTTCTCGTGAGGAAGCAAAAAGGGCCTGCAACTGGGGCTGCTGCGACAAGCTTTCCATCCAGGCATGCCCGATCGCACTGCGGCCCAGCAACCGAACGCTGCGGCCTTCGCCAGCCACGGCCAGCTCGACATCCAGATCCACCGGCGGCAGCACCCCAGCACCGCGTTCGGGCCATTCGACCAGCCACAAGCTCGCACTGCCCTCGTCGAGCCCGAGGAAATCCAGCTCGCCGGCATGGCCAATGCGGTAGAGGTCCAGATGCCAGGCTTCATCGCCGGTTGCCAGCGGATAGCGTTCGACCAAGGTGTAGGTGGGGCTGCGAATCGGCCCGGTGACACCGAGCGCACGCAGCAGCGCGCGCGCGAGCGTGGACTTGCCCGCGCCGAGGTCGCCATGCAACTGCGCCACCGCGCTGGCCGGTCGCACTGCGGCCAGCGCTTGGCCCAGGGTTTCGGTGGCCTGCACGTCGTGCAGTTGTCCGTTGAGGTCGATCATGCAATGGCTCCAGCGTTGGAGAGGCGGCGCAGCTCGGGAAGCAGGTCGGTGGGCAGCAGGCCGCGCTCGCCCGCGTGCGCTGCCGCATCGCCGGCACAGGCGTGCAACAACGCGCCAAGGCTGGCGGCATCGAACGGCGAGAAGCCCTGCGCCAGCAATGCCGCGATGACGCCGGTCAACAGATCGCCCATTCCGCCGACCGCCATGCCGGGATTGCCGGCGTCGATGATGCGCGGCAGATGACCTGGCGAGGCGACCACGGTGCCGGCGCCCTTGAGCACGACCACTGCGTCGTAGCGTTTTGCGAGTGCCGCAGCAGCGGCCGGACGATCGCGCTGAATCTGTCGGGTCGAAAGGCCCAGCAGACGGCCGGCTTCGCCCGGATGCGGCGTCAAGATGCGCGGACCACGCGCTGCAACGTCGTTGGCGGCCAGCAGATTCAGCCCATCGGCATCGATCACCATCGCCGTAGCGGCGCCCAGCGCTGCGCGCCACAACGCCTGCGCCCAGGCGTCCTGCCCTAGCCCGGGCCCGAGCGCGACTGCATCTGCGGCCTCGGCCAATGTGGCGATGTCGTCGTCGGCCTGCATGGCACGCGCCATCGCTTCCGGGCAGCGCGCCAACAGTGGCGTGACATGCTCGGCGCGCGTCGCGACCTGCACCAACCCGGCGCCGCTGCGCAACGCCGCTTCGGCGGTCAGCATGATCGCGCCACCGCTGCCGAGATTGCCGCCCACGCACAACACCCGCCCGGATTCGCCCTTGTGCGTGTTACGACGACGCGGGCGCAACTGCGCCGCCAGGGCATCGCCATTCCAGCCGTGGGCGGCTGGTGCGAGCCCGTCGAATGCCGAAACCGGCACCTCCAGCGACGCCACTTCACGCTCGCCGGCATGTTCCAGCGCATCGCCGGTGTAGAGCCCCAGATGCGGCACGATGAACTGCAAGGTCAGTGCTGCGCGTACCGCCGCACCGAAGGCCACCCCATGGTCGGCATCGATGCCGCTGGGCACATCCAGCGCAAACACCGGCACGTCCGCCGCGTTGATGGCGTCGATCAACCCGGCAGTTGCATCGTCCGGTGCACGATTCAGGCCGATGCCGAACAGCGCATCGACGATCACATCGGCCTGCGCCAGCGGATACGGAAACAATTCGATTGCACCACCGACGGCGAGGTAGTCGGTACAGGCGCGCTGCGCCAGGTCCGAGGCGGGGCCGTGTTCGGGCAGGTGCACCACACGGACCTGACGCCCTGCGCGGTGTGCCAGACGCGCCAGCACATAGCCGTCGCCGCCATTGTTGCCGGTGCCGCAGACCACCACGATGCGGCGCGCCTGCGGCCAGCGCTCCAGCAACCACTGCCAGGCCGCCTGCCCGGCACGTTGCATCAGGGTGTAGCCATCGCCGCCGAGCAGCGTGGTGGCCTGCGCATCGAGCGTGCGCGCGGCGGCAGTGTCGTAAAGAGCGAGCGGTGCGTACATGCCGGGAATTCTATACTTGTCGGCATGTCTGCCGCCCTTGCCCGCCCCGACCCTGCCGATGCCGCTGCGCGCATTCGCGTGCTTGCGCGCGAAGCAGGCTTTCAACGCTGCGGCATTACCGGCATCGAACTGGGCGAGGATGAAGTGCATCTGCGCAGCTGGCTGGCAGAAGGCCTGTACGGAACCATGCACTGGATGGCCCAGCACGGCGACAAACGCTCGCGCCCGCAGGAACTGGTTCCCGGCACCCTGCGCGTGTTGTCGGTTCGCATGGATTACGGCCGCAAGGACGACACCGAGGCCTGGAACACCTTGCACGACGGCAACCGCGCCTATGTGGCGCGCTATGCGCTGGGGCGCGACTACCACAAGCTGATGCGCAACCGTCTGCAGAAGCTGGCCGAGCGCATCCAGGGCGAAATTGGCCAATTCGGTTTCCGCGTATTCGTCGATTCGGCGCCGGTGCTGGAGCGCGCATTGGCACGCAATGCCGGCTTGGGCTGGATCGGCAAACACACCTGCCTGATCGATCGCAACGGCGGTTCGTGGTTCTTTCTCGGCGAGATCTACCTCGACCTGCCACTGCCGATCGATACGCCCGCGACCGCGCATTGCGGCACCTGTACGCGCTGCATCGATATCTGCCCGACGCAAGCCATCATCGCGCCCTACCGGCTGGATGCGCGCCGCTGCATCGCCTACCTCACCATCGAACACGATGGCGCAATTCCCGAAGACATGCGCAAGCCGATCGGCAACCGCATCTTCGGCTGCGACGACTGCCAGCTGATCTGTCCCTGGAACAAGTTCGCCAAGCGCACTGACGAAGCCGATTTCCGCGCCCGCAACGAGCTGGATGTGGCGACGCTGCCGCAGCTGTTCGCCTGGAACGAAGGCGACTTCCTGCGCCGCACCGAGGGCAGCCCGATTCGCCGCAGCGGACACGAGCGTTGGCTGCGCAATATTGCCGTGGGCCTGGGCAACGCGCCTGGCACGCCAGAGGTCCTGGCCGCACTGGAAGCGCGTCGCCACGACGACTCGGCGCTGGTGCGCGAACACGTTGGCTGGGCGCTGGCGCAACACGGTCTTTGATCCGCGCAGGCCACTTGTGAGCGTGGTTCGCATGCGGCAGTTGCGGCCTGCACGCGCTTGCGTTGGCCAACGGTGCGGCACCGTTGGCATCGGCATTCGCCAGCCAATCACCCATGACCGTCGTCGCTACGGGATAATGCAGCGATGGCCGACCGCAACGAACAGATCCTCACTCCCAGCCAGCTCAATTCGCTGGCGCGCGACCTGCTGGAAGGCAGCTTCCCGTTGGTGTGGGTAGAGGCCGAACTGAGCAGCGTCACCCGGCCCTCGTCGGGACATCTGTATTTCACGCTCAAGGATGCGCGCGCGCAGATCCGCTGCGCGATGTTCAAGCCCAAGAGCACCTGGCTGAAATTCCAGCCGCGCGAAGGCCTGCGCGTGCTCGCGCGCGGGCGCCTGACCCTGTACGAAGCGCGCGGCGACTATCAGCTGGTGCTCGACCATCTGGAAGAAGCCGGCGAAGGCGCGCTGCGTCGGGACTTCGACGAACTGCGCGCGCGCCTTGCCGCCGAAGGCCTGTTCGATGCCGAACGCAAGCAGGCACTGCCTGCGCATGTGCAGCGGCTGGCGGTGATCACCTCGCCCAGCGGCGCGGCGGTACGCGATGTGCTCAGCGTGCTGGCGCGGCGGTTTCCGCTGCTGGAAGTGGACCTGCTGCCCTCGCTGGTGCAAGGCGACAGCGCTGCCGCACAAATCACCTCGCTGCTGCAACGCGCCGATGCCTCCGGGCGTTACGACGTCATCCTGATCACCCGCGGTGGCGGCTCGCTGGAGGATCTGTGGGCCTTCAACGACGAACGCCTGGCACGCGCGATCGCCGCCGCGCAGACGCCGGTGGTGTCTGCCGTGGGCCACGAGACCGACTTCAGCCTGAGCGATTTCGTGGCCGACGTGCGTGCGCCCACGCCCTCGGTCGCGGCCGAACTGCTGGTGCCCGATCAACGCGAGCTGCTCGCGCGCGTGCGGCGTGCGCAGGCGCGCATGACCCAACTGCAGCAACACGCCTTGGGCAACGCGATGCAACGCGCAGACCGGCTGGCACTGCGGTTGCGTGCGCAGAGCCCGCAGGCGCGCTTGCAACTGCTCCATCGCCGCCAGGAAGAGGCCGGCCGCCAGCTGCGCGCGCGCATGATGCACGTGCTCGAACGCTTGCAGGCACGTGTGCAGCGCGGGCAGACGCAGCTGCAATCGCACAACCCGCAACGCCATCTGGCCGGCTTGCAGCAACGCCTGCGGGCACTGCACCCGCAGGCGGCGATGCAACGCCGCCTGCAGCATGATCAGCTGCAATTACGCAGCATTGCGCGCTCGCTGGAAGCGGTCAGCCCGCTGGCCACGGTCGCGCGCGGCTACGCCATCGTGACCCGCCCTGCCGACGGCAGCGTGGTGCGCAGCGCCGCTGAGGTGGTCACCGGCGAACGCCTGCGCGCGCAGCTGGCCGATGGCAGCATCCAGGTGCGTGTGGAGTCTGGCGAAAGCTGACCGCACGCCGTGCGCAGCACTGTCGTTCCGGCGGCAATGCCGGCGCTGGGCGCTGACATGCACTCGTCGACGGTGCCCATTGCACGCAGTGACACTAGGCTCTGCGCGGCGCGAGAGTGCGCCCTCGAAACACGCCGCAAGGTCGGGCGAATCCGCGATTTCGCTGAAATAGGCTCGCCAGCCGCGCTTCAGCGTCGGGCACCTTCGTTTGTTGAAGGTGCTCAGTGCCAAGCATTGCTTGTCGATCAACCGCTCCGGAAAAGGTTATGCAACGCTTGGCTGGTTGCAAGCGGCATCAGGAACGACTCGTTGTCTGCGCGATCGGCGTCTGCGCTGCGTGCTGCCAGCCCTCCATCAACAGATTGGCCAGCACCACCGGGTCGTGATCGAAGTGATGCCCACCCGGACGTGCCAGCACCTGCACGCCACGTGCGCGCAGCTCCGGGCACAGCGTGTCTTTTTCTTCGTTACCGTAGATGCATTGCAGGCGGTGCGCGTCCAGCGCCTGGATGGCCGGTTCCACATCGCGCTCGGCGTCGTTGTGCCAGCCCAGCCAGCCACCGACGCGGACCTTGAAGTCAGCCTCGTGCCCCAGGCCGAGCAGGCTGACGAACTGCACCGAGGCGCGTTGCTGGGGCGACAGTTCCGGATAGGCGAAGGGCAGCACATCGGCACCGAACGAGTACCCGACAAGGGCGACGTGTTGGATGTGCCAGCGCTGGCGATAGCTGGCGATCACCCGGTCCAGATCCGCACCAACTTGTTGCGGCGTGCGGCTGCCCCAGAAGTAGCGCAGGCTATTCCAGCCCACTACCGACACGCCCTGCTGCTGCAATTGCGCGGCAATGCCTTTGTCCAGCTCGCGCCAGCCACCATCGCCGGACAACATCACCACCAGACGGTCGCTGCCGGGAGCGTGCAGTTCCACCAGCGGCAGATCGCCCAGGCCCTGCGACTGCGCAGCCAGGAAGTGCCCGCGCGTGGCCGCGGCGATCTGCATCGGGCTGGATGCGTCGGCCAGATCGTCCAGGAAGCCCTGACTGGCATTGGGCAGATCGCGCGAACATGCCAGACCTGGATCCTGGCTGCCGGCATCGGCAACCACCGCGCCGCCCAGCACGTCGGGCGCGGCCGAAGCCACCGCCTGGCGCGCCATCACCGCGCCGTCGCCCTGCCCCACCAGCACCGGCGGCAGGAACGCATCGACATGTTCGGCGCGCAACAGTTTCTTGCCCAGTCGCTCGGCGTCGTCGGCCAGCGAGCTGCAGGCGGCTTGGTGCGAGCGCACGCGTTCGCGGTACTTAGCGGTGTCGACCACCGCCACCAGCGCGCCATCGTTGCTCAGCAGGTCGGCCAGCTTCTGGCCGTCTTGCGGATGATCGCTGTCGGGCAGCAGGATCACCATCGCCTTCGGCGTACCCTCCGGGCGAATCACTTCGACCGAACCGTAATGCCCAGCCGTATTACTGTCCTGCAGATGCCGCGCCACGGCATAGCCGCTGCCGCCGATCAGCAGGATCGCAATCACCCAACGAAACATTTTGATCCCCATGCCCATGACGGCAGTCCCTTGATAGCGGTTGCGATTTGACCACAGCAGACACGACCGGTTTCACCGCGAATGCACGCGGTGTTCGTTGCTGTTAAGCCAACTGAATCCCAGCTATTGCGCATAGCGCCTGGTCAGCGCAGCGCGTGCCTGCCGGCGCCCACTGCAACGCGAAGGACCGGGAGCCGACGCCGCGCAAACGTCCGCTCCTGGTTTGTCGCCTTGGGAACGTTGTCGGATGGAAGTAGCGCAATCCAAGTGCGGTTCACACACTCGACTCCCAAAGGCGCTTGCGCGATTGCAGCGCTCTTCCGGCCGTGTTCCTTCCTCGAACAAGAGAGATGCCTCGCTTGTGTAGCCGCGCGCCTCCGCCGACTTTGTCGGAGTGAACGCCTTCCGCCGTGACATCGCAGGACGCAGGGCCGAGCCGAACGCGTTCACGGCGACGGCGACGGCGACGGCGACGGCAAGCCTAATGTTGCAGTCACACCGGACGCGAGCAATGCGCCCACGCGCCACCGGTCGTCGCTAGATTCCGCGTGCCACGCGAAAGCCGATACGGGCGCTGGTAGTGTCCGAGTCCTGCGACTGCCGCCAGGCCGCACGTGTCTGTTGCGGCGAATTGGCCCAGCTGCCGCCACGGATCATGCGTTGCCGGCAGCCCGGGTTGTACCAGGCCGCGCCATCGGCCGGTGCACGGCGGTAGCTGGCGTGCCAACAGTCGGCCACCCATTCGCTCAGGTTGCCGCCCATGTCGTGCAACCCCCAGGCGTTGGCGCGAAAACTGCCGACCGGCGCCGGGCCCCAAAAGCCATCGCCGTAGCCGACGAAGCCGTTGTTCCAATGCCGGCCGCTGCGCGAAACGTCGTTGCCGCCGGTGAAGTTGCCGGCGTCGGCCGGCGGCGAGCCCGCGTTGCCCCACGGGTAACGTCCGGTAGTGCCGGCACGCACCGCATACTCGAATTCGGCCTCGCTGGGCACGTGGTAATGGCGGCCGGTCTGTTCCGACAGCCAGGACGCATACGCTTCGGCGTCGCGAATGCTGACGTGCATCACCGGGCTGTTGGGCGCGGCCTGGGCGCCGTTGTAGTCGGACTGCCAGTCCACCCCGCTGCGGCGGATGAAGTTGCCGCTGCGCTCGTCGTAGACCACCGAATGCCCACGCCGGGTGGCACGCGGGCGCGCGCCGGTGGCGTCGACGAACTGGCGGAACTCGGCAACCGTGACCTCGGTGATCGACAACGCGAAGCCGCGTGCGAAGCGCACGTAATGGGCGGGGCGCTCGTTGTCGGAAGCGCCCGGTTCGGCATCGCCGGCGCCCATCTGGAATGCGCCATGCGGCACCACGATCATCTGCGGCCCGCGCCCGCCGACCTTGAGCCCGTCGGTGAACACCTGCCCGGGCCGGAAGCTGCCGTAATGGGTGGCCAATTCCAGCCGGCGGCGCAGATCGCCGGCCACCGCATCGCCGGGGTCGGCAATGCGCAGCACTTCGGCAAGTTTCTCGCCGGCCGCCTTGAGCCCGCGCGGCGAGGTCAGATCGTGCAGGCCGGCGTCGTGCAACGCGGCGATCTGCGCCCGGCGCACGCGTTCCACCCGCGCGCGTGCATCGGCGATGGTGGGCGCACGCTCGCGTACCTGCCCGGCCATCTGCAGCCAGTAACGGGCACCGATGAAGTCGCTCGCCTGCGCCGCCTGTTCGGCGCGCTCCAGCAGGCCGCTTTCCACGGCGGCCAGGCCCTGTCGGGTGCGCGGGTTGTCCGGATCCAGTTGCGCAGCGTCGCGAAAATTCACCAGCGCGCCATTGCCGTCTTCGCCCAGCCGCCCGCCGCGCAGGTCGTCTTCGCCGGCGCGGTTGAACGCCAGCACGCGCTGCGCCGTTTCCACCTCGCGCTGCAGTGCGCGCACCTTCGGGTCCTGTGGCGCCAGAGCGAGCGCGACGAAGGCCACTTCACGCGCCTGCTCCAACGCGTCGTCCTGGCGCTCGGTTTGTTCGATCAGCGCTGCGCCGCGTTCGAGCAACCGGCCACGCGCCTGCTCCAGGCCACGCCGGCTGGCTGCATCCTTGCCACCGGCGCGCTGCTGGATCGCCAGATACAACGGGATCGCATCGCCGGCATCGCGATACAGGCGGTCTTCCCGCAATGCCTGGTCGGCGCGCTTGCGCACCTGCGCCAGGGGCTCGTCGCCCAGGTCCACCACCGGCGCTTGCCATTGCGCCACGGTTTCGGCGGATTCTTCGCCACCGATGGAAACGTTCGGCTTGCTCGGCACGGCGGCAGGCGCCGGTTGCGGCGCGACCGCAGGTGCGGGCGTCGGCGTGCGCGAACAGGCGCACAGGCCAAGCGCGGCCAACAAAACAAAGCGAGCAGCGCTCGGGCGGGCGTGGCCGGTGCGCATGAACCCAAGCGTACGCATGCTGGATGTCGCTTCCGCACCGCGGCCGCGCCCGCCTGCTGGCTGCGCAGGCGTTTTGCCAGCCGCTCTGGGCGCGACCATTGCCCACGCTGCCATCCGGTCACCGCACTCACCCACCACCTGCTCCTTCCAGTGCTCTGCCGCACGACAGGCGATCGCGACGTTAGGCTATTCTGCGCGCTCTGCGCAAACCCTTGCCGCCGACGGAAATCACGTGCCCCATTGGATCACCCACCCCTCCGAGCTGACTGACCGCCTGCAGGCAGCGCGACCATCGCGTATCGGCCTGGATACCGAATTCATTCGCGAACGCACCTACTGGCCGCAGTTGGCCCTGGTGCAGATGGCCATCGGCGATGAGAGCCTGCTGATCGACCCGCTGATCCCGGGCATGAATGCGGCGCTCAAGGAGTGGTTGACCGCCACCGACATCGTCAAGGTGATGCATAGCGCCAGCGAAGACCTGGTCACGTTCAAATGCGCGTGTGGCGCCTTGCCGCGGCCGTTGTTCGACACCCAGATCGCCGCGGCGCTGGCCGGTGTCGGCGGTGGCATGGGCTACCAGAAACTGGTGAAGGAAGTCACCGGCACCTTGCTGACCAAGGGCGAAACACGCTCGGACTGGATGCGTCGCCCGCTGTCGCCGGCGCAGCTGGAATATGCCGCCGACGACGTGCGCTATCTGTTTGCGATCCACGACGAGCTCACCCGCCGCCTCGCCGAGCAGAACCGGCTGGAGTGGCTGGCCGAAGACGCCGACCGCCTGCTCGCCACGGTGGAGCACGACGATGGCGAGCGCTGGCCGCATGTGAGCCTGCGTGCCGCACAGTTCTTGGAACCGGCAGCGCAACGCCGGCTGCTGCGCCTGCTGCGTTGGCGCGACCTGCAGGCACGGCAGAGCGATCGCCCGCGCAGCTGGATCCTGGACAACGAACTGGCCAGCCAGCTGGCGCGGTTTCCACCCGCCGATCCGGAAGCCTTGCTGCGGCAGTTCGATAAATTTCCCAAGGCGCCGCGCAAGCTCGCCAACGCGGTGTGGGATGCACTCAACACCCCGCTTCCGGACGAAGAGCACGCGCCGCTGGCGCAGGCCGCCACCGACGGCAACAAGGCCTTACTCAAGCGGCTGCAAGACACGGTGGCGCAACGTAGCCGCGAACTCGGCTTGCCGGACGGCCTGCTGGCCTCGCGCCGCCACCTGGAAACCTTGATGGAACAGCGCAGCTGGCCTGCGGCGCTGGGCCAATGGCGCCGTGCCCTGCTTGAAGCACAGCTGATGCCGCTGCTGGACAATACTGCAGCGTAGGATCGCAGCGGTTTTGGCGCGCCAGAGCCGGCAGCGATGCTGGCTCTTCATTAGATGCGGGCGAGCGGTGCCGAACTGGCGAAGGCCGCCTGACGAGCAGCATGGAATGCGCGAGGACGTCGCGCAGCGCCTGCGTCGCGGCGACTTCACTACCGGTCGCGTACGCGCAGCGGCAATGCCGGCATGCTCTGTGCCCAATCACATCACTCCTCGTCCTGCTCCGCCCAGCGCGCCAGGTTCTGCCGGATGCGGTCCATGTCTGCCCAAGGGTCCTTGCGCCGACGGCGCAGCTTCTCCGGGACATCGCGCAAGGTGAACGCATCGGCGCGCTGCAGCTTGGACAGGTCCGACCACGCCAACGGCAACGCAACTGGCGCCCCCGGACGACCACGCAAAGAATAGGAAGCAACTGCAGTGGCGCCACGGCCGTTGCGCAGGTAGTCGACGAAGATGCGCTTGTTGCGCAGCCGCTTGGTGGCTGTGGCAATGAACCGCTGCGGCTCGGCCTGCGCCAGGGCATCTGCAAATCCCTTGGCGAAACGCTTGGTCACCTCCCAGTCGCAGCCGGGATTCAGGGGCACCACCACGTGCAACCCCTTGCCGCCGGAGACACGCAGGAACGATTCCAGCTCCAGCTGTGCCAGCAGCTTGCGGATATCGTTGGCCGCACGTTTGACCTCGGCAAACGGCACGTCCGGGCCAGGATCGAGATCGAACACCACCCGGTCGGCCACATCCGGGCGATCCGCATGCGAGCCCCAGGAATGGAATTCCAGCGCATTGAACTGCACCAGTTCCAACAACCCGGGCGCGTCTTCGACCACCAGGTAATACGCGTTGGTGCCGGTCTCTTCGGTCAGCTTGACCGAGCTCACGCGCTCCAGGCCTGCGGTATGGTGCTTCTGGAAAAAACACGGTTTTTCGGCACCGCTGGGGCAGCGGATGATGGACAGCGGCCGTCCTACGATCTGCGGTAACAGGTGATCCATCACCGCCTGGTAGTAGTCCCAGACATCGCGCTTGGTCGCGCGGATATCCGGGTAGATCAACTTGGTCGGGCTGGACAGCGTGGGTAGCGCAGCCGAGGAAGGTGTGGCAACCGCAGATTTGCGCGCAGGCGCTGTTGCTCGCGTCGCTGCACGTTTGGGCGCCTGGGTTGCGGCGTCTTTGGCAGCACGTTTGTTTGCCGCACGCTTGGCAGACGACGATGCAGCCGGGCCGGCTCCTGCATCGCTGTCGGCCAGATCGGCAATGCGTTTGTCCGGGCGAAGCGCCTTGAACGAGGCCTGGCGCAACAACTGTTGCCCCCCAATGCCGCGATAGAACACCTCCACCACAAAGCGCGGCGCAAACCAGGTGGCGCCGCGCAGGTCGGTGTCTTCGGTGGGAATGTGCGCGGTAGGCTTGCGCCCGCCACCTTCCAGTTGCCGGATGACTTCACGCATCAGGTCATCGGAGAACCCGGAACCCACACGGCCCACGTACAACCAGCCATGCACCGGGTCCGGCGTGGCCAGCAACAGCGAGCCGAAGCCGCTGCGGCTGCCCTTGGGCGCGGTGTAGCCGACCACCGCATAGTCCTGACTGGCCAGTTGCTTGGTCTTGCGCCAATCGTCGCTGCGCCCGTCGCGATACGGGCGATCCGCGCGCTTGGAAATGATGCCTTCGAAGTGCTGTTCGCCGGCCACCCGGAACGCCTCGGTGCCATCGCCTTCAACGTGCGAGCTATAGGCCAGATGCGTGTTGGGTGCAGCCTCCAGCACCTGCTGCAACAGCTGCTTGCGTTCGCGCAACGGCGCCTCGCTGATGTCCACCCCGTCCACGTGCAACAGATCGAACACCGCCAACGCCAGCGGCACCTGGCGCTCGCCGGACAAGGTGGCCTGCAGCAGGTTGAAGTCGTCCTTGGTGCCGCGCCCGGCGATCAATTCGCCATCGAGTTGCGCGCTGCGCAGGCCCAGCGACTGGATGGCATCGGCAATTTCCGGTGTCTTGTCGGTCCACTCCAATGCATTGCGCGACCACAGCCTTACCTTGCCGTCGGTCACAGTGGCCAGGATGCGGTAACCGTCCCATTTGATTTCGTGCAGCCACTGCGTGCCTTCGGGCGGGGACTGCCCCAGCTTGGCCAGCTGCGGCGCGAACGGCGCATCCTCCATCTCGGCGCGACGTGCATTACTCAACGCCAGCGCCTGCTTCGCCCAGGTACCACGCTTTTTCGCCACCGGCGCAGGCACGGTCGTCAGCGCCTTGCGCTGGGTCTTGCCGGCGCCTGCGCGGCGTACATCGTCGGCAGGCGCGGCAGCGACGTCGGCCAGTAGGTCGTCGGCCTCCAACGTGCCGGCGTAGGCATCGTCTTCTTTAAACAGCAGCCACTGCGGCTGCCGCGCGGGCTTGCCCGAGCGCACCAGATGCCAACCGCCCTTGAGCTTGTTGCCGAACAACTCGAAGCGCAGATGTCCCTTGGCCAACTGCGCTTCGGGGTCGCCCGCCGTGGCCCACACGCCATGGTCGAACTGCGCCACGTGCCCGCCACCGTATTCGCCCTTGGGAATCTCGCCTTCGAAACTGGCGTAATCGACCGGGTGGTCTTCCACCTCCACCGCCATGCGCTTGACCTTGGGGTCGTAACTTGGCCCCTTCGGCACCGCCCAGCTCTTGAGCGCATCGCCCAACTGCAGGCGAAAATCGTAATGGCGACGGCTGGCGTGGTGCAGCTGCACCACGAAGATCGCACGCTGCCCCGGCGGCAGGGCCTTGCCCGGCTCCGGCTCGCGGGTCTTGTCGAAGCTGCGCTTGCGGCGGTATTCGCTCAGGCTCATGGCAGACCTTCCGCTTACTTGCCCAGATGCTGGCGTACGCTGGCGGCCATTGGCCCCACCTTCTGCACCGCCGCGCGCAATTCATCGGCACTGACGCCCAGAGTCTTGGTCCAGTACTGCAGCTCATAGGCTTCATTGACGTTGATGCGGTCACGGTCTGGCGAACCGACGTTGCGTTTGTCGTCACTCATGACATGCTCCTGTATCGTCGTGGTCGGGTCTGCTAACGTGAGCCGTCGGCCCAGCAGCACCCGTAGCGACAATGCGAAAGCGTTCGAACAGGCGTCGTGAAAGGCCTGTTCACGCCATGTGCAAGCCCCTGTTGCATAACGGCCGCTCCGGGCCACATGCCATAATGCCGCGCGCCCTACGGGCGGCGTGTCCACTCTTATTCCGAGGCCATACCTCTGTGAGCAATACCTCTTCGAAACTGGATTCCATCGCGCAAGCCAAGGCCAAGCTGCTGGACGAACTGCAGAAGCTGGAAGAACAGGAGAAAACCGAGCGCGCGAGCGAGGCATCCTCTGCGCATGCCACCATCGTTTCCCTGCTCGAGCAGTTTGCCGGTCACTTCAACACCAAGCAGCGCAACGACATTGCCGCTTACCTGGGCACCACTGCCGCGCGCAAGGAAGTGGTCAAGAGCGGCCGCAGCGAAGTGAAGCCCAAGTACGAGCTGCCGCACACCGGCGAAACCTGGTCCGGTCGTGGCCGCACGCCGAAGGCGTTCGCTGCCTGGGAAGGTTCGGTGTCGTACAAGGAATGGAAGGCGAAGAACCCGGACCTCAAGTTCCCGCTGGTTCGCGAGTAAGGCCAACACCCGCACGATCGTGCCGCCTGGCACCGTCGGCCGCGTCCTTCGCTTGGCGAACCGCGCGGCTTGTGGGTAGAATCGTCGCACGTGGGGCGGTAGCTCAGCTGGGAGAGCGTCGCGTTCGCATCGCGAAGGTCGAGGGTTCGATCCCCTTCCGCTCCACCATCTTGCCGTCCTAGACGGTGCAAACGAGGCCAGAAAGCACTGTGACATAAGGCTTTCCGGCCTTTTTTGTTTCCGAGGTAGTCTAGCCGAGACCGCGCAAATCCGGCGGTATCTGGCGGTAATTTTGGCGGTAGCTGGGGCATCCCCTAACCTGTTACCGCCAAGGAGCTACCATGCCTCTCACCGATACCACTATTCGTAGGACGAAGTGTCTCGCAACGCCTCAGAAGCTGCGCGACGGCAACGGCCTGTATCTGCTACTACGACCCGACGGCGCACGCTGGTGGCGCTACGACTACCGCCGCCCGGTCACCGGCAAGCGCAACACCCTGTCATTCGGCACCTACCCCGAAGTGAGCCTCGCAGATGCGCGGGAGAAGCTGGCGGAAGCGCGTCGGCTGCTCGCGGCCAAGGTAGACCCAGGCGAACAGCGGAAGGCCGTCAAGGCCGCTGGGGAGGCCGCCGCAGCGAACAGCTTCGAGGTCATCGCCCGAGAGTGGTTCTCCAAGCAGCAGAAGGATTGGAGTTCCCAGTACGCGGACAAGATCATCCGCCGCTTGCAGAGCGACATCTTTCCCTGGATCGGCAGCAGCCCCATCGCAGCCATTACCGCCCCGGAACTGCTGAAGCACTTGGAGCGGATCGAACAGCGAGGCGCCATCGAGACCGCTCATCGAGCCTTGCAGACCTGCGGCGCAGTCTTTCGGTACGCAGTGCGTACTGGCCGGGCCGAAGCCGATCCTACAGGTGCATTGAAAGGAGCGCTGACTCCCTGGCGATCCATGCCGTTCGCTGCTGCCACCACATCGGAGGAAGCTACGGGCGTGCTGCGGAAGATTGACATCAGCACCAGTCGGCCAGTGGTCAGGAGTGCCCTGCGACTGGCACCGTTGCTGTTCGCCAGACCCGGCGAGCTTGTCCGCATGAGGTGGGCGGAACTGGACCTCGACGCCGGACAGTGGCGCTACTTCGTGACCAAGACCAAGCGCACCCACATCGCCGCCCTTTCGACTCAGGCTGTGGAAATCCTGCGCGACCTATACCCTCTTACCGGACGCGGCGAGTTCGTTTTCCCTGGTGGGCGGGACCCTCGCAAGCACATGTCGGGAAATGCCATCCTCGTAGCCGCCCGCCGCTGCGGCATTGAGAAGGATGAAAGTTCCATGCGCAGTTCATTACTTCGATCCTTTTCACCCCTCAAAAAAGACGAAGAGCGTTTTTGCCTGCAAGCATTTCAAGTACCTCTATCAGGAGGAGTTTCGCTATGTATTTATCCCTACAAGCCCAATAAAGACCCTGCCTCCAATTCACTTAAATCTTGGCCCACTAAAGGACATTGCCGAACTTATCCACAGGAGCTAGCACTCCATAGGCGCACCCGCCCACAGCCGTCATCTGTATCATTTTAAATTTCAATGCGCCGAGGAAATCCTCACGATTGCAAAGGCTATAAGTGCTGCCACGAGAAGACCCATAACCAACTGCACCACAACCAAGTGCCAGGGCTTTTTGCCCAACCTCAATGTCAGCCTACTGGAAAGGGTGCTAATTGCACCAAGTGCAAACATGATAAGTGGGAGTGCAAGCAGTGTTCCCATGATTGACCTCGAAAAATCTGGCGACCCGTGTAGGTTTCGGCGCAACAAGATTAATTACCTGGATTGCCGATGCACTGGAATTCAATCGTCACGCGCCTTGATCCGCAGTTTCCGAAGCCTCGGCGTGACAAACACTCGGCACTCTGCGATCCGAACGGCTCCGCTCCCTTATAGCCCAGTTTTTGCACTTCTGCTCGGCAAGCTGCACGGCCTGCTGCTCGCTCATGTCGGGGCGCTGAAACTCATTGCGCTCATACGAAAGCGCTACCACACCATCCGCGCGACTGGCTTTGGTCACAAGCCAATCTGCATGAGTAGCACACGCACTGAGAAGAAGCGCGGCCCCGGCAACGCTGCAAAACTTCAACTTCATCGTTGGTCACCTTGTTCTGGACTTGTTGCACTGAGCGGGCGCTCCGCGCTCAATCGAATGATAGGCCCATCTCGCCTTTAATGTCACTCATAGAGGGTGAACTCATAGGGCGTGGCCCGATAAAGGGCGCATCGGCATCGTTCTCCAATGCTGGAGGAAGCGATGCCCACCGATCCGCGCGCCATGTTCGGACTGCGACTAGCCGAAGTTAGACGAGCCCGAGGACTTTCCCAAGAACGCCTCGCACTAGAGAGCGGGCTCGCACGCAGCTACCTGGGTGGCGTCGAGCGCGGGCAACGCAACATCGCGCTCCTGAACATCTACCGCCTTGCTGATGCTTTGGGCGTTCCTCCAGCCTCACTACTGGAGCCTCCATCTCAGGAAAAGTCAACCTAAGAGCCCTTACCTAGCTCCGTTAACCACCTGATTTTTAAAGGAAGCTCATTTCGGTACCCCTATAGGACACAACGCTGTCCTAGACGCGCTTGACTTCGGCACACGGAACAGACTCACCGGCATGATGCCGACTAAGTTATGCGCGTCTCCCGCGACTCGAATAGGAGGCCAGCAATGAACTATGACGCCGCACTTGAGCGATTCAGGTGCACCCCTCAACAGCATCTACTTATCAGCTATGTTCGGCTCGCTGACGCTTTGCAGCCCAGAGTGACCCGCATAGTTCCAATTCGCGACAAGGGCCGGATCGAGCAGGGCCGCGAGCAGCACATCGCCACCCTTCGATTAGCGCTAGAAGTATCGGAACAGACACAACTTGACCCTGTGTGGATAGCGGATATCGGGCACGCAGAGTCTGTGGCCCCCGGCTTGTACCTCGTAGACGGACACCATCGCCTAACTGCCTATAGACAGGCTGGTCGAGACACAATTCCCGCGAGTATCTTGCCGATGGACTGGCATGCGGCCGTCGCCGTCTCGAAGCTGGTGAACTGCACTGGCAGATCACTCGCCCTCCACAAAGAACAATGCCGAGATGCCGCTTGGCAGTACCTTGCAATCCTGACGCAACGAGGCGCCAACGAGCTTCCAAAGGGCGAATCGTTACGCTCTATCGCAGGCCGATTCGGCATCAGCAAGAACACCGTCGGCAGCATGGTGACTTATCTGCCCCGCGTGGTCCCAACGGAGTTCAATTCACTGTCGATTGACCCCGGCACTGGCTGGCCGAGGTGGCGATACGTGCGGGAAGCCAACAGCCCATGGCAGACAAGCTTGCCCAGTACCGAGCAGCAGCAGTTAGACCGGGATGCGGAGAAGGTCGCGCGCAGTATCGTCAAGCTGGTGGATGGCTCATCCCCAGCCGTGCGCGCCAGAGCACTTGAGATGCTGGCGAACGACGAGGTGAATGCCACAGATCAACTCGCATCGGTGGATCTTCTTGCTCACTTCAGCCCACCACCATACCGCCCTGTCCCAATTGGGACACCCGCTGTCCCAGCGCAACCGGCACATCTGGACAACTGACAGCCCAAGCCTGACTTGACCGCCCTGCCGGCGGGAGAAGAAAAAAGGTTTTCGCTGCGAAATTACGCGGCAGTCACTTCAACCATCCAAGGCCCAGCCGCCCCCATGCCGCCCCCTCCAGGGAGGCTGCCCTACGGCAGGCACCACACCAACCTAAAGGCTTGCTGCAACCTCATGCAGCGGGCCTTTCTCATTTCAAGGAAGCCATGACGACTCAACCACAGACGACGCTGCCATATCATTTCATGCGCTTGCCCGAGGTCATCGCCACCGTCGGCGTGAGCAAGTCCACGCTCTATGCCTGGGCCGCTGCGGGCAAGTTCCCGAAGCCAGTACAATTCCCCGGTGGCAACATTGCGGCATGGGTCTCCACAGAAGTGGCCGCATGGATGAGTGCAGCGGTAGACGCACGCAATGGTACGCGGGGCCTAGCCGCATGAGCTTGGCGGTAACTATGGCGGTAACAGCACTCACCGCATCGGAAATACTTATTGCATTACAGCTACTTGCAGGTATTATTCGGGAGCCTTCCGCCCACCATCGAGTCAAACGCACGAGCCCTGGAGACGTCATGTTTCCGGGGCTTGCGCGTTTTTAAGGCCCGCGGGTGACCTTCGGTGCAGGCCGGTCGGTCGCCGTGGCGTGGGGATCACGTCGCGCGCGCTAAGGTCCGGCTTCACTCCACAGCGGACCCACCCCATGAGCAAGCAAGGCCAACAACCCGATGACGTCGCCGACGATGCGCACGGCGTGACCGAGAGCCAGTAAGACCGCAAGCACGACGATGCCGCCAAGCAACTCCCGGGCCAGGAAGATCTGAAGGTGCACGACGAGCAAAGCCGTCGCCCCACTGGCAAGGCTGGCCAGGGAGAGTAAGCCGTCCAACCTGCTGCCTGGCACCGGGCAGCGTTGCGGCAATGTCGATGCGGCGAACCTCCATGCGGCGAACCTCCATGCTGCATCGTCGCCGGGGCGTTCCATCCTATCCTGCAGCTGAGAACGCTGCGTCCGCGGGACCGGAATCGGGCGCCGACCAGCCACGCCGCTCCTGTGGCAAGATCAGGACAGGCGCTCGCCGATATGCCGCTGCCCTGGGAAGCAGTGCCTTGCCACGGTGGCGATCGCATCGGCCAGTGCCTCATCGCGTTAACCCCTCATCGCCTCGATGGCGCCTTGTTCCCGGTGGTGCTTTGCATGCAGATACCCGACGCCCCTGCGTTGAACCTGACCCACGCAACGTTGCTGCCAGGCGGCGTCAACGCCATGATCGGGGCGCGCCTGCCGGCCAACGAAGATGAGCGCGTCCAGGCACTGCATGCTTACCGCCTGCTGGATACCGCACCGGAGCCGAGCTACGACGCGTTCACCGCGATCGCAGCCGCGGTCTGCCGGATGCCGATGGCGCTGATCTCGCTGGTCGATACCCATCGCCAGTGGTTCAAATCCCGGCTTGGCATGCAGCAGAGCGAGACCCCGCGCGAGTTGTCGTTTTGCGCGCATGCCATTCTCGAACCCGATCAGGTGATGGAAGTCGGCGACACTCACCTGGACGAGCGGTTTGTGCGCAACGCGCTGGTGACAGGCGAGCCGCAGATCCGCTTCTATGCAGGCGCGCCGTTGTTGACCCCGGACGGCATCGCACTGGGAACCCTGTGCGTGCTGGATCGCGTTCCGCGGCGGCTCTCGGTGGCCGAGCGCGATGCGCTGCAAGCCCTGGCCAAGCAAGTCGTCAGCACCATCGAACTGCAACAGGCCGCGCGGCTGGTGGAGCTGGACGCACTGCGCGACGCGCTTACCGGGCAATGGAATCGCGCCGGGCTGGAGCACGCCTTGCACGCGCTTGCCGATGCGCCCAGCGCTGCCGCTGATGCGCCACTGGGTTTCATGCTGCTCGAACTGGATGGCTTCAAGCGGCAGAAATTGCAGGCCGGCGCGGCAGCGGCCGATGCCACCTTGCTGCAGGTCGCTACATTGCTGGAAACGCAGCTTCCGCCTGCCGCAATCGTGGCGCGCCTGGCCTGCGATCAATTCTGCGTGGCGTTGCCGGCGACCGCTGCATCTGCGGCCTTCGCCACTGCCGAAGACTTGCGCAAGGCGGTGGAAGGCGCGCGCTGGCCCACCGGTCCGTTGACGCTCAGCGCAGGTGTGGTGGAGGTGGCCACGCCAACCGCGCTCGACAGCAATACCTTGCTGGCCCGTGCGCGGCACGCGTTGCAGCAGGCGCGTGGCGATGGCCGCAACCGCGTGCACCGCTTCGACGGTTGGCAGCTGCGGGCCTGATCGACGCAGTCCGCGCCGATCGCCCTGCGGCATGGCTGTCGCTCAGGCCGCCAGTGCGTCGGTGTTTCCGGCGATCTCGTCCACCTGCAGCACTTGCTCCATCTCCAGCAGGACTACAAAGCGCTCGCCGACCTTGCCCATGCCGCGTAGCAGATCGCGGCGGATATGCGTGCCGAACGACGGCGCCGCTTCGATGTCCTGGTCGGCCAGTTCGATCACTGCATTGACCGCATCCACCAGCACGCCAATCACCTGCGTGCCCTGTGCCTGCTCGGTGGCCAGAATCACGATGCAGCTGCGTTTGCCGATCGTGCTGTCTGCGCGCCCCAGCCGCGATTGCAGGTCCACCACCGGCACCACCGCGCCGCGCAGATTGATCACCCCGCGCACGCAATCGGGCATCGACGGTACCGGCGTGGGAGCGCGGTATTGAATGATCTCGCGAATGCCGAGAATGCTGGTGGCGAAGGTTTCGCCATCCAGTTGAAAGGTCAGGTATTGCGCGGCGACATCGGCGTCGCCGGGCATCACATCAAGCGTCGGTGCGGTCATTGGTCGCTCTCTCAGAAACGCGCGAACTGGCCTTCGTCGGGACCCTCGGACATCGCATACGCCGGCGCTGCGTTGCTGCGCCAGCCACGCGTGCCCGCCGCACGCGCCGGCCGCGCGGCGACCTGCTTGCCGCGCTTGGGCGGCGCAGTCTGGGCGCCCTGCCCGCCCAGCCGGAAGAACGCCATGCTTTGCTGCAACTGTTCGGCCTGCGCGCTCATTTCCTCGGCAGTGGCGGCCAGTTCTTCGGATGCGCTGGCGTTCTGCTGGGTGGTCTGGCTCAACTGCACGACCGCCGAATTGATCTGGCTGACGCCGGAAGATTGCTCCTCGGAGGCGGCGGAAATTTCCTGCACCAGATCGGAGGTGCGCTTGATGCTGGGCACGATCGAATCCAGCAAACGGCCGGCGCGGTCGGCCAATTCCACGCTCGAACTGGCCACCTCGCCGATTTCCTGCGCGGCTACCTGGCTGCGCTCGGCCAGCTTGCGCACCTCGGCGGCGACCACGGCAAACCCCTTGCCATGCTCGCCGGCGCGCGCGGCTTCGATCGCGGCATTGAGCGCAAGCAGATTGGTCTGGTACGCGATGTCGTCGATGATGCCGATCTTCTGCGCGATCTGCTTCATCGCCTGGGTGGTGGCAACGACCGCTTCGCCACCTTCCACGGTTTCTTTCGCGGCCTGGGTAGCCATGCCGTCGGTGACGCGCGCGTTTTCGGTGTTCTGGCTGATCGATGCGGTCATCTGCTCCAGCGAGGCGCTGGTTTCTTCCACACCGGCGGCCTGTTCGCTGGCCGCCTGCGACAACGACTGCGCGGTGGCGCTGACTTCTTCGGACGCACTGGCGAGCGTTTCGGCGCTGGTGTTGACCTCGCCGACCACCTGCGACAGCTTCTGCACCATGGTGCGCATCGCTTCGAGCAATTGCGCGGTTTCGTCGCGGCCGTGCACATCGATGCGCATGGTGAGATCGCCTTCGGACAAGCCATTGGCCACCGCCACCGCGCGGCGGATCGGCCCGGTGACGCTGCGGCTGATCACCACACCGAGAATGGCACCGAGCAACACGCCGCTGCAGATGATGGCGACCAGCAGCCTGGAACTGCGCGTATGGATCGCATCGGCTTCCGCGTTGGCCGCCGCGGCGCTGCGCTCGCGCAGGCCGCTCAGGTCGGTCATCAGGTTATCCACTTCGTCCGAGCTGGCACGTACCGCGCGCGACAGCGCGGCCAGTTCCGGATTAGCCTCGCGCAGCGCTTCGCGGTTGGCGGCTTCGATGAAGCGGCCGCGCTCGTCCAGATATTTCTGCCAGGCGCGATCGAATTGCGCCAGCTTGTTCTTGCCTTCTTCGCTCTGGAAGCTCGCACGCGCACGGGTCATGTAATCGACCACCTTGGCGGTGTATTTGTCGATGTTCTGCACATGCGACTGGCGCTCTTCTGCGCTGCTGGCCAACAGCAGATTGGCGCGCGCGCGCCCTGCATAGATGAGGTTGATATTGGCTTCCTTGACGTTGGACATGCCGAGCAATTCGCGCTCGTACAACGAACTCGACAGCGCATTGATACGGCCGGAGTTGGAATAGCCCACCCACCCGATGCATGCGCCGATCGCCGAGACGATCAGGAATGCCACGATCAGTCTGGTTCCGATTCTGAAGTTGCCTAACATTGGGGAGTTCTCTCAAGAGGGATGCGTGGGCGACATGCGCTGCAGGAAGGCGATGGCGCTGCGCGTACCGCGCATGGCGATACGGCTGGTCTAACCCATCGCTAATGGCTATCGGCGACGACAAAACGCGCTTGAGATGCGTCCGGGGCCGCGGCGCCTATTCATCGAATCGAATCTGCGCTTTTGTGACAGATCACGCGCTCATCACGGGCCATATTCGGAAAAACCCTACCCCCGCCCGTGCGCTATCCAGGCCAATCCGCCGGGACATCACGTCCGCGTCGCTATGCTTTGGCCATGCCTGCAACGCCCTTGCCCCGTACGTTCTATGCCCACGACGCCCGCCAGGTCGCGCCGCAATTGCTCAACAAGGTGCTGGTCAGCGCCGACGGACGCCGCGGGCGCATCACCGAAGTGGAAGCCTATTGCGGCAGCGACGACCCGGCAGCGCACTCGTTCCGCGGCATGACGCCGCGCACGCGGGTGATGTTCGGTGCGCCCGGGCACCTGTATGTGTATTTCATCTATGGCATGCACTGGGCAATCAATGCGGTCTGCGGCGGTGCGCCCGGGCACGCGGTGCTGATCCGCGCGCTAGAACCGCTGGACGGGGTCGACCACATGCAGGCCGCGCGCGGCGCCGCGCCCGTCACCGCCTTGACCACCGGCCCAGGCCGCCTGGCGCAGGCGTTCGGCGTGACCGCCGCCGACAACGGGCTGGATCTCAGCACTGCGGCCGCGCGGCTATGGATCGAAGACGACGGCATGCCGCCTCCGTCCAACCCAGTGGCAACGCCGCGCATCGGCATCCGCAAGGCGGTCGATGCGCCCTGGCGGTGGGTGGTTGCAGATAGTCGCTATGTGTCGCGCCCGCTTCCGCGCGCGACCGGAAAAGCCACGCTGCTTGCCGGCGATTGAGCCAGCCAGCGCTCCATCGGCGATTGCTCGGCCGCGCCCGGCCCGCGCTGTAGCAGGCGCAACGCCTGCTCGGCCTGCGTGGGGGTGAGCTCCTGCAAGGCCTGGAAGCGGTCTGCCGCCCACACCGCCATCGGCAGCCCATCCAGCGAAGCGACCCGATTGCCCGGCACGCGCGTGACCCGCTCGCCCGGCAGCAGACTGCCGAGCAGATTGCTTGGGTCGCTCGCACTGATGCAGATCCACTGCTGCGGCAATGGCTGCGCGCGCACGCGGCGCAAGGCCGCAATCGCCTCCGGCAACGCAAACTGCTCGCCGGACAACCCGGCGATAAACCGCCCGCTGCGGATTTCGCCGCGCGCTTCGAGCCGTTGATACATGCGCAGCAATTCGCGCCATGGCGGCAGCCACGCGGCCTCGCATTCGAGCAGCCGCCAACACACCACGCCGTAGCGGCGCAACAACGTGCGCGCCACGTGCTCGAGCGTGTCCTGATGGCGCTGCGCGGCCTCGGCAAGCGGCAGCTCGGGCAGCGCTCGCACCGGCGCCCAGCGGCCCGCATCGCGGATGCCCAGCGCGCTGGCACGGCGACGCTGCCGCGACAGTGCCGACGGCCGCTTGGACGCCGGCACCAGCAGCGCGCGCAGGCCGGCATAGCTGTCGCAATGCGCGCGGCCGCGCATTACCAGCTCGCTCAACGCATCTTCCAGCTCGGTGTTCATCAGATGTGCCGCGTCGGCGATTTCATCGAAGAACAGCGCGCCTTGCTGCTGCAACACGTCCATGACGCGTTGCGCGCGCGAACCCAATGGCGCGTCGTCGGCATCGCGCGCCAATGCGCTCCAACGCTGCGCTTCGCGCCGTGGCAGCAGCACGATCGGCGTGCTGCGCAGTGCAGCGCCGCTGCGGCCACCGCCGGGCCGCAAGCGTGCCCATAGCGTGCGCCCGGCGGTGCACAACTCGTCCAGCCAGGCCGGTTGATAGTCGCGGATGCGCGCCGGCAATAGCTCGCTCTCCCACAGCACCGCAGGCGCCTCGAAGCCCTCGAGCTGCCCCACCACCCCGGCCAGCGCATCCGGCCCAGCCACCCGGCTGCTGCTGTCCACGTGCTGCCACTCGAACAGAAAACGCGCGTAATCGCGCTGCGATACCGGTTCGATCTCGCGGCGCAGACGCCCCAATGTGTAGCGGTGGATGCGTGCCAACAGATGGCGCTCGCACCACTCTTCGGCCTGCGCGTGCGCACTGAACTGCCCGGCCATGACATAGCCCTCGCGTTGCAGGGCCGCCAGCGCCAGCGCGATCTCTGATTCGGGCACCAGCAACGCCTGGGACAGGGCCGGCACCTGTGCCGGGCCGACCGCAGACAGGCGCCCGCGCAGCAGTTCGCGCACCGCCCAGTCGCGCTGCCAGTCGGCAACACGGCAATCGGCCGGCGCCTGCAGCGGCGGCTGCGCAGTTGCTTGCCGATACAACGGCATGAACCAGTCGATGCGCTCGGCGCTGATCCACAGCGCCGGGCTGCCGTGCAAGGCAATACAGCTGGCACGACCCGCTGCGGCCAGCGCGCCCAACCATGCCTGCCACTGCGCATCGGTGGCCTCTGCGACCGGCAGCACGCCCAGCCCCACCAGTGCCTCATGCATCTCTTCGGCATCGCGCGGCTGTGGCCAGGCCTCTTCGCGAACGGCCTCGATGGCTTGCGGATCGAGCTGGCCCAGGTCGTCGCTGCTCTGCGGCGTGTAGCGCCGACTTTGCACGGCCTGGGTGCGGCGTTCTTCCAGCGGCGCATCGTCGAGGAATGCATACGGACGCGCATTCAAGGCTTCGGCGGCCAGTGGCGACGGCGCAGCCAGGTCGCGTGCGACCAGCGTCACCGCGCCCGATTCCAGACCGCGCAATACCTGCAGCCAGCCTTCGCTATCCATGGCGTGGTGCAGGCAATCTTCCAACGTCTGCGCCACCAACGGATGGTCCGGCACCTCGCGCTCGCCGACCAGGTTCTCCGCACAGGCCACCTGGTCCGGGAATACCGTAGCGAGCAAATCTTCGGACTTCATGCGTTGCAACTGCGGCGCAACCTTGTTGCCGCCACTGAAGCGCGGCAGCGCCATCGCGTTGGTCGCGTTCCAGCGCCAGCGCACGCCGAACAGCGGTGCATCCAGCAATGCCTGGATCAATACATGCTCGGCCGAGGACGAATGCAGGTAACGGCCAACCTCTTCCAGCGCAAAGCTATGACTGGTCGACAGCGACAACACAATCGCATCTTCGGTGGCTGCCGCCTGCAATTCGAAATTGAAGGTGCGGCAAAAGCGCTTGCGCAGCGCCAGCCCCCATGCACGATTGATGCGGCTGCCGTATGGCGAATGGATGACCAGCTGGGTACCGCCGCTGGCATCGAAGAAGCGCTCCATCACCAGGCACTGCTGGGTGGGCATCGCGCCCAACGCCGTGCAAGCGCTTGCCAGATAATCCACCAGTTGCCGCGTCGCTTCGGCAGACATCTCCAGCTCGCGCTGCAGCCAGTCGCGCGCGGCTTGGTGCGGCGCGGTGTCCAGACGCGTGGCAATCTCGCCACGCAGGCGCGACACCGCCGCAGACAGTTCATCGCTGCGACCCGGCGCTTCGCCCAGCCAGAACGGAATGTTCGGCGGCGCACCCTTGGCATCTTCCACGCGCACGCGCCCGGCTTCCACGCGCAAGATGCGGTAGCTCGCGTTGCCGAGCTGGAACACATCGCCGGTGAGGCTTTCGACGGCGAAATCCTCGTTCACCGTGCCGATCTTTTCGGCTTGCGGTTCCAGCACCACGCTGTAGTCGCCGGTTTCGGGAATGGTGCCGCCGGAGGTGAGCGCCGTCATGCGCGCACCGCGCCGGGCGTGCAAGCGCCGATGCACCGCATCGCGATGCAGGTAGCCGGCGCGCGGACCGAGCCGGGTGCTGAAGCCATCGCACAACATGCGCACCACGCTGTCGAAGCTGGCACTGCTCAACCCGGCGAACGGCCACGCGCGCCGCACCAGCGCGAACAGCGCATCTTCGTCCCAGTCTTCGCAGGCGGTTTCGGCAACGATCTGCTGCGCCAGCACATCCACCGGCGCTGGCACGATGCGCAAGGCATCCAGTTCGCCGCGGCGGATGCTGTCCAGCAGCGCGGCGCATTCGACCAGTTCGTCGCGGGTTTGCGGAAACAGGCGCGCCTTGGGCGTACCGCCGACCTTGTGTCCGGAACGCCCGGCGCGTTGCAGGAAGGTGGCGATCGAGCGCGGCGAACCGAGCTGGCAGACCAGATCGACATCGCCGATATCCAGCCCCAGTTCCAGCGATGCGGTCGCCACCAACACGGTGAGGTCGCCGGCCTTGAGCCGTTGCTCGGCCAGCAGGCGCGTCTCGCGCGAAAGGCTGCCGTGATGCGCCGACACGCGCTGC
The DNA here is from genome assembly GCF_008639345.1 of Xanthomonas phaseoli pv. dieffenbachiae. NCBI lineage: Bacteria > Pseudomonadati > Pseudomonadota > Gammaproteobacteria > Lysobacterales > Lysobacteraceae > Xanthomonas > Xanthomonas phaseoli. Next base: position 2,715,648 of record NZ_CP041380.1, read on the forward strand.
TTGCCGAGCAGATCGCCCAGATGCCGCGCCGCGCGTTCGGCCATGCGCCGTGTGTTGACGAACACCAGCGTGGTGCGATGCTGCTGCGCCAGTGCGGCCACATCGGCGTACACCTGCAGCCACTGGTCGTTGGACATCACCACGCTCAGCGGCGTGGGCGGCAACGCCAGGGCCAGGTCACGCCGGCGGGTGTAGCCGATATCGACGATCTCGCACGGCGGCGGCACGCCGTCTGCGTCGACACCGACCAAAAATTGCGCCACCGTTTCGATGGGCTTCTGCGTCGCCGACAGCCCCACCCGCGTGATCGGCTGCGCGACCAGCCGCTGCAGGCGCTCCAGTGTCAGGCTCAGGTGGCTGCCACGCTTGTCCGACGCCACCGCGTGGATTTCATCGACGATCACGGTCCGAACATGCCGCAGCGACGTGCGCCCGGATGCCGACCCCAACAGCACGTACAGCGACTCCGGCGTGGTCACCAGAATATGCGGCGGCGTGCGACGCGGCTGCGCGCGCTCGCGCTGCGGGGTGTCGCCGGTACGCACCGCCGTACGAATCGGCACATCCGGCAAGCCTCCGGCGACCAGCGCCGCACGGATGCCCTGCAACGGCGCGTCCAGGTTGAGGTGGATGTCGTTGGACAAGGCCTTCAACGGCGAGACATACACCACACGGGTTTCGTCGGGCAACGCACCGCCGTTGGCCAGCCCGTCGCGGATCAACGCATCGATGGCGGCGAAGAACGCCGTCAGCGTCTTGCCCGAGCCGGTCGGCGCGGCCACCAGCGTGTGACGTCCGGCCTGGATCGCCGGCCACGCGGCGATCTGCGCCGGTGTCGGCGCAGCGAAGGTCTGCGCGAACCACGCAGCGACCACAGGATGGAAGTGTTGCAGGACAGGATGCATTGGCAATGCCCGACGCCATTGCTCATCATGACGGCAAGGCGCGCGGATGTAACTCGGCGGGAACTACCATCAATGGGGCTGCGCAGCGGTGCAGACAAGCCATGGGCCAGGCCGGTAGTGAACGATTTAGAGCGGCTGACAAAACGACTGCGCAGCCGCCAGGCGGGCGCGGCCGGTGCTCGGAATCGGCATGTCCCACTCGTACACTCCGGTTCTGAGCGCGCCGTCCACGCCCACCTGACAGCTGCTCGCTACCTTTTGTTAGCCGCTCTTAGCGCAATGGTGACGGCCTCTGCCGTCGACAAGGCGACGCCTTCGCAACGCTGCGGCGCCGGCCCGGCGATTGTCCGCCGGCCACGTGCCGTGGCACATTGACGGCATGCCCAGCCTGATTCTTTTCATGATCGCCGGCGCCGCGCTGTTCGCGTTCTGGAACTCCTCGCGTGCGGCTGCCGAACGCGCCGACATCCTCGGCCGCAATGCCTGCCGCGCGGCCGACGTGCAATGGCTGGACCAGAGCGTGCATTCCACCAATCTCCGCGTGTGCAGGATGCCCAGCGGCTGGCTGGGCTTCGAGCGCACCTTCCGTTTCGAGTATTCCTACGACGGCGTGGATCGCCATAGCGGCAAGCTGGTGCTGCGGGGCGATCAACTGATTGCCTTCACCGGGCCGCAGGTCGCGACCGTCAGGGCCTTGCACCCGGAGCATGAGCGTCTGGAGTAAGGCGCGCAGTTGCCGGTCGCACGCGCGCCGACGTCTAACGTACCTGCAACTTCACATGCCTGGGCGACAGCAACTGGCCGGCCGGTTTTCCTCTTGGATTCCGGCGGTCGTCAAACTGTCGCTACGCGCTGTCGCTGTGCGTGCACGCGGTTGGCCGTTCCAGCAGTCGCGGCACTCCACAGCCGGCCGCGTCATTCCAAGGCCGTCGAATCCGGAACGGGCTCGTAGCCATTGCCCCTGCCGCTCAGCCAGCACAACTGCAGCTTGCCCTCTCGACGCAGCTGCGCCTGGGCGAACAGCGACAACGGATCCAGCAGGTCGGCATCCTTCAATAGACGCGACTTGCCGGCAACGTCGATGCTGAGAAAATGCGCCTCACTCGGCGTATCGATGTAACTGCGCGCAACCAGACAACGCTCGCCATCCACGAAGCGATAGATGTCGTACTCGTACACGTAGGCGTCGTCGAGCGCGCCGGACGCATCCGGCGCGCTGCAATCGACATGACGGGTGCGCTCTACGTGCAATCGAACCCTCCACTTGCCGAGCCTGCAGGTCATATGCTCGCCGCTTTCACCGCAGCTCATGGAACCTGGGGCGCCATCACCGGTCGCCGTGGACGGTACGCGGCAACCTTAGCTTACGGATGGTCCCTGCCGATTCCGGTCACGGGCTGCACTCGCCTTGCGGCGGCGCAAACCTGTGGTGCGCTGTCCTTATTTCACCACGCGAAGATGCGGGCGCTTGCCGCCGCTGGGCGGTTCGTCCGGCGTCGGCGCGCTCGGCGGTGGCGTGCCCGGATCGGGCGGCTCGCTGTTGGTGCCGGGAATGTCGTCCGGCAGGGCCATGCCCTGCCCGGTTTCGCGCGCATAGACCGCCAGCACGGCGGCCATCGGCACCATCACCGGGTGGCTCACGCCACCGAAGCGCGCAGTGAAGCTCACGCTTTCGTTGTCCACCTGCAGGCCAACCACGGCACGCTCGGCGATATTCAAGACGACGCGACCGTCCTTGACGGCACTGGCAGGCACCTGCACACCGGGCAAGCCGGCATCCACCAAAACGTGCGGCGTCATGCCGTTGTCGTTGATCCATTCGACCAAGGCCCGCAACAGGTACGGGCGATGGCTGGTCATGCGGGGGAAATCTTCGCTCATTGCGTCATTTTACCCGCACATGGCCCGTCGCGGCGGCCACGCGATCGGAAGTCGGTCTGTTGGCATACAGCCGTCGCATCAGCCCGGCAGATCGCGCAGCTTCTTTTCCTGGTCGGTGAGGCTGCGGATGAAGCCCGGGTTGCGGAAGATCCGGTTGCCGTAATCCTCGATCGCCTTACCGTCCTTGGGCAGGCTGATTTCCAATGCATCCAGTCGCCAGATGATCGGCGCCATCGCGCAATCGGCCAGACTCATTTCCGGATTGAGGAAGAATTTGCTGGCCTTGAACAACGGCACCGATGCGGTAAGCAGTTCTTTCAGGCGCTTGCGGCCGGCCTCGGCCTGCGTCTTGTTGCCGAGCTGGATCGCCTGTACTTGCGGCACCCAGTCATGCTCGATGCGCAACATGGCCAGGCGCAGACGCGCGCGCGAGAGCGGGTCGACCGGCATCAGCGGCGGATGCGGATAGCGCTCGTCCAGGTATTCGCTAACCACCGACGCGGCGTACAGCACCAGGTCGCGTTCGACCAGCGTCGGCACCGAATGATAGGGATTGAGATCGATCAGATCTTCGGGAGGATTTTGCGGGTCGACCGCCACCAGGTCGTAGGTCACCCCTTTCGCCGCCAGGACCAGACGAACCCGGTGGCACAACACGTCGTCGTTGGACGAAAACAAAGTCAAGGTATTCCGCATACGCACACTCGTCGCCATTCAAGGCTCTCCGACGACCGGAATCCGCCGGCCGCATCGGCGCGGCCGGCCCAACGCCGACAGTCACCACGGTCTATCGAGTGTGCAATCACGTCACGCAAAAGCCAAGAGTGATAGGGCTTATTAATGTTCCGATAAGGCGGTTGTTGCGGCACTCCCCGAAACCGCAGCACGCGTGGGCGCTGCCACCCTGTTTCAGCGAGCGACGCAGGCGGCCCCGATAGAGATGCTGTCCGCCTGCCAACCATCGCCCCGCCCCTCTCCGTACGGGAGAGGGCAAGCGGTTCCCGTTGGCAGCGCCCGCAAGGCGCGGCGATCAGTGAGGTCTCCAAACACCTAGCCATGCCTGCCCTGCACTGCACTGCAAAGGTTCGCTCCCGCAGCCGATGACGGCCTGCGCAGCGCTCAATGCACGTCCTTCCAGTACTCCTTCTTCAGCAAGTAAGCGATGAAGGTAAGCAGCGCCAGGAACAGGACCACCCACACGCCCATGCTCTGGCGCTTCAATGCAGCTGGCTCGCCGGCGTACTCCAGGAAGTTGGCGATATCGCGCACGGTCTGGTCGAATTCCACCGGCGTCTGGCGCCCCGGCTGCCCCAGCTTCAATGCCTCTACCGGCTTGTCGCCGGTGGCCTTGTCGGCCGGGCCGAATTGCGCCTGCTGCAAGCCCTGCAACTCCCATAGCGGGTTGGGCATCGACGCGTTCGGAAACAGTTTGTTGTTCCAGCCCAGCGGGCGGGTCTGATCCAGATAAAACGACTTGAGATAGGTGTAGACCCAGTCCGTACCGCGCACGCGCGCAATCAAGGTCAGATCCGGCGGCGCCTTGCCGAACCACTTGGTCGCGGCATCGTGCGGCATGGTGCCTTCGATGTGTTCGCCGACTTTGGCACCGGTGAAGTTGAGGTTGGTCATGACCTCCTCTTCGCTCAAGCCCAGATCGCTGGCCATGCGCGAATAGCGCAGGTACTTCAACGAATGGCAGCCGGAGCAGTAGTTCATGAACAACTGCGCACCGCGCTGCAGCGATGCGCGATCGCTCAGGTCATTGCCGGCTTGCTGCACCGCCCCGCCTTCGGCAGCCACCGCACCGCCAGCGATCACCAGGCCGCAGAGCAAGGCGACCACGCGCGACGTCCATGACCTCACGTTCGAATTAGTCATGGGTCGTCACCCGCTCCGGCACCGGCTTGGTCTTGTCCAGCCGCGTCCACACCGGCATGGTGATGAAGAAGGCGAAGTACAGGAAGGTCAGCACGCGCCCGACATAGGTTTCATGCGCGTCGGTGCCGGGGCCGGAGCCGATCACGCCCAGCCAGACGAAGCACACCACCAGCACGCCCAGCGCCAGCTTGGAAATCCAGCCGCGGTAGCGCACCGATCGCACCTTGGCGCGATCCAGCCAGGGCACCAGGAACAGGATTGCGATGGCCGAGAACATCACCAGCACGCCACCGAGCTTGTTGGGCACCACGCGCAACATGGCGTAGTACGGCGTGTAGTACCACACCGGCTTGATGTGCTCCGGCGTCACCAACCGGTTGGCCTCGGTGAAGTTGTCATGCTCCAGGAACAGGCCGCCGAACGCCGGTGCGAAGAAGATGATGAAGGCCGCGATCAACAACAGGAAGCCGACGCCCACCAGGTCCTTGACCGTGTAATACGGATGGAACGGAATGCCATCGGCCGGCTTGTGCGCGTCCCAGCGATTGCCCTTCGGACCTTTCTTGATGTCCACGCCGTCCGGGTTATTGGAACCCACTTCGTGCAGCGCACCGATGTGCAGCACGATCAACAGCAGCAGCACCAACGGCAGCGCGATCACATGCAGCGCGAAGAAGCGGTTGAGCGTGGCATCGCCGGGCAGGTAGTCGCCCATGATCCATTCGGTCAGCCCGTTGCCGATCACTGGAATGGCACCGAACAGCGAGATGATCACCTTCGCGCCCCAGAAGGACATCTGTCCCCACGGCAGCACATAGCCCATGAAGGCTTCGGCCATCAGCACCAGGTAGATCAGCATGCCCAGGATCCACACCAGCTCGCGCGGCTTCTGGTAGCTGCCGTACATCAAGCCGCGGAACATGTGCAGGTACACCACGATGAAGAACAGCGAGGCCCCGGTGCTGTGCATGTAGCGGATCAGCCAGCCCCACTCCACGTCGCGCATGATGTATTCGATCGAAGCGAATGCATCGGCGGCGCTGGTCTTGTAGTGCATCGTCAGGAAGATGCCGGTGACGATCTGGTTGACCAGCACCACGATGGCCAGCGAGCCAAAGTAGTACCAGAGGTTGAAGTTCTTCGGCGCGTAGTACTCGCTGATGTGCTTGCGGTACATGGGCATCAGCCCGGGCGCGCGCTCGTTGACCCAATCGAACACGCCGTTGGCGGTACGGACCAGAACATTGCTCATCAGGCAGCCCCCGTGGTTTTGGCCGACGCACCGGCATCGTCAGGATCGACGCCGATCACCAAGGTGTTGTCGTCCACGTAGTGGTGTGGGGGCACCAGCAGATTGATCGGTGCCGGCACGCCGTCGAAGACGCGGCCAGACATGTCGAAGCGCGACTTGTGGCAAGGGCAGAAGTAACCGCCTTTCCACTGGGGGTCGTAAGGCTCGGGGCGGATTTCGGCGACCATCTCCGGCGAGCAACCCAGATGCGTACACAGCCCGACCAGCACCGAAATGTCGGACTTGATCGAGCGATATTCCGGGTTTTTCAGCACGTATTCCGGCTGCTGGTCCTTGTTCTCGGACTTGGGGTCCTTGAGCCGGTCGTCCAGCGACGGGAGCGCGTCGAGCATGGCCTTGGAGCGTTTGACGATCCAGATAGGCTGACCGCGCCATTCAAGGACCATGCGCTGGCCTTCCTGCAAGGCGCTGATGTCGGCGGTTACCGGTGCGCCAGCCAACTTGGCACGCGCACTGGGATTCCACGACTTCACGAACGGAACTGCAACGAATCCTGCTCCGACCGCACCGACCACGGCCGTTGTCGCGGTCAAAAACCGACGACGCCCGATATCAGCAGGTGCGTTAACCCCATCGTTGGCCATCCGGCTCTCCGATCTTGATTAGGTAGCGTGAGGCTGCCAACGGCTGGCGGGGGGTCCAGCCGCGATGAATCGACCGCAGTGTAGCGGAACGCTTAATGCACAGACAACGCAATGTACGCAGTCGGCCCTATGCGATGCAACGGCCGATGCAGACGGCAGCCGATTCGACGGAGTTCAAGCAGCATGGAAGGCGCATGGCTGTGACGTAGTGCCATTGCGTCGCCTGCAACCGCAATGCACGCGTGCGGCGGATGCGTGGGCATGGTGCAAGCGCAGCAAATACGCGTCCGCGACTCGCTGCGGACGCTGCAACCGAGGTCGCTGGTACACAAGCACTCGCCCCACCGCACGCTGCGCGGCGCCGTGGCGGAGATTCCCGACCGCAGCTACCAATACGTCAATCAGCGGTCCGGGCATGGATCGCGCAGACGCCTCGGGACTTGTGAGATGTCAGGAGCGCCGGCCGCGCCCGCCGGGCAGCTGCACAGTCGTTTTGCTAGCCGTTTTAGTTGGCTGCCGTGGCCTGGCCACGATAGCGGCCGGCCAAGACGCCCACGCGTTGCACGTAACGCTGGGTCTCGCTGTACGGCGGCACGCCGCCGTAACGGTCCACCGCGCCCTCGCCGGCGTTGTAACCGGCAGCGGCCAGGGTCAGGTCGCCATTGAAGCGCTTCAGCAGCCAGGACAGATACTGCACGCCCCCGCGAATATTTTGCGTTGCATCATAGGCATCGCTGACGCCGAAGCGGCGCGCGGTGCCTGGCATCAACTGCATCAGGCCTTGCGCACCGGCACGACTGAGCGCAAGCGGGTTGTAGGCCGATTCGGCGTGGATGATCGCGCGCACGATCGATTCTTCCACCCCGAACTCGCGCGCCGCCGCTGCGATTTCCTGCTGGTACGCGTTGGTGTTGAGCCGGATCGCACCGAAATTCACCCCGGGCTTGGCACCGCAGGCGTAGCAGGTTTCGATGAAGCTGTAATGGATGGTGCGCAAGCCTTCGATGCTGGCGACCTGGCGCGGACGGGCGCTGGTGTAGTGACGCACGCCGTCCTTCATATAAGAGTAAACCTGCCCGCTGACGACCCGGCGCGGGTTGGTTGCTGCTGGCGCTGGCGGCGTGACGACCGAGACGGACGACTCCGGCAAGGCACGCGGAGCGGGTGCAGAAGCGACCTCGGCAACATGCCGTGGCGGCTGGCTGACCGGCTGACTGATAATGGTGGCGGGCGCGCCGCTGTCGATATTGGCCATGCTGTGCGCAGGGCTGATGGCTAGACGCCCGGCCGAAGGAGATGACGGCAGGCGGCGGGCCGAACGGTCGGGGGTATAGCTGCTGATGACGCTGCAGGTGGCGCCGCTCTGGCGCTTGCTCAGGTAGCTGGTGATGCCGTCAGCGTCGACGCACTTGTACAGCGTGCCGGCGCTGACCGGCGCAGCCGACAACGTGACGAGCATCAGCCCCAGCAATCTTGACATCCCCTTCATGCGCGGAGTGTCCCAGCTTGCCCAGGGCTTGCCAAGTGTCGGCCGGCGTTTGGAGCAGCCAGCAAAGCGCCCTGCGCAGCCGCCAGGCGTGCGGGACCGGTGCTCGAAATCCTCGAGTCTCCATCCCGCACTCCGATGACGAGCGCGCCGCCGGCCACCCGAGGACCGCTCGCGACGGCCTGGTGGCCGACCTCACTGCGGCAGCCGGTCCAGCTGCGTGTGCAACGCGTCCAGTGCCTGGGTCAAGGCGGACCGGGCTTCGGCCGGCGCAATCGCGTCGAACGGCAGGTCCAGCAACAACAGGTTGGCTGCCAGCGCGGGCATGCTCGGCGCCCCAAGACCCAGCCAGCAATGCGCGGGACCATCGGCCTGCAATGCACCCAGCCAGGGCGGGATGCGCGCGGCCAATGCCTGGACCGTGCCGGCCAGACGCACCCGCGCCCGGCACGGAAACGGCGCTTCGCCGATCGCCTTGCGCAAGAGCTGGAGTGGCTCTTCGGGCAATGCACGAGGAGCGAACCGCGCGCCGGTGGCGACCGCCTGATCGATCCGGTCCACGCGCAGGCTGCGCCAGTCCTGGCGTTCGCAGTCCCAGACCAGCAGGTACCAGCGCCGCCCGTAGTTCACCAGCAGTGCGGGCTCGACGTTGCGGGTGATGGCCGTACCCGAATGGCGCCGATAGTCCAGCCGCAGCGTGGTCCGATCGCGGCAGGCGGCCGCCAGCTGCGCGAGCAGGCCCGCATCGACCAGCGATTCCGTTTCGGCAGCCGGCATGCTGGCGATGGCGGCATGTGCGGCACTGGCGCGCTGGCCGCTGCGGCGCGGCAGCAGGGGATCCAGTTTGGCCATCACGCGTTCCGCAGCGGCGTCCATCCCGCGCACCGCTGGCGCGGCGGCGCGCAAGGCGACCGCCACGGTCAGCGCCTCGTCCTCTTCCAATAACAGCGGTAATGCCGCACCGCCCTGCCCCAGCCGGTAGCCTCCGCCGCTGCCGGGCGCTGCATGCACCGGGTAACCCGCTTCGCGCAGGCGCTCGATATCGCGCCGCAGGCTGCGCGGATGGATGTCCAAGCGCTCTGCCAGCGCGACACCGGACCAGCTCCGCCCGCCTTGCAGCAGGGAAAGCAGACGCAACAGACGGGCAGCAGTGGAAGCCATCACGCCACCGTATTGCGGACAGAAACTGTCCGCAAGTGGCCCGTAACATCGTGATACCCCGCCCTCACACCACCTGCTTCGCCACCGCAGCCACCCCGGAAGACCGCAATGTCCGACGACCGCCACGTCACCCTCTTCCACAACCCCCGCTCCCGCTCGCGGGGGGTGCTGGTCTTGCTGGAAGAGCTGGGCGCACGCTACAGCCTGCAGCCCATCGATCTGGAGAAGGAACAGCAGCGCACACCGGAATTCCTTGCGATCAACCCGATGGGCAAGATTCCGACCATCGTTCATGGCACCAGCGTGGTCACCGAACAGGGCGCCATCTATCAGTACCTGGCCGAGCTGTACCCGGAAGCCGGCCTATCCCCGGCGCCGGGCGATGCCGACCGCGGCGCCTACCTGCGCTGGCTTGCGTTCTACGGCTCGGCCTTCGAACCGGCAATCATCGACCTTGCGCTCAAGCGCCCCGCCCCGCCCCGCCACGCTCGCTCTCGCCTTATGCCGACGCCGACACGGTGCTGCAGGTGGTCGATGCGCAGCTGGCAAAGGGCGATTACCTGCTGGGCGAGCGCTGCAGTGCAGCCGATGTGCTGTGGGGCGGCGCCTTGGCGTGGATGGTGGACTTGGGCCTGATCGACCCGCCGGCCCCGACCCGCGCCTATATCGCCCGGATGGCCGCGCGCCCGGCAGTGGCGCGCGCCGACGCCGTCAGTGCCGGGCGCGCGCCCGCGGACGGCGCCAGCGCAAGCGGGTAAACTGCGCGGCTCTCTTCCTACCCGCCTGGAATAAGCGCCATGCCCGGGACACCCGTTTCCGACCTGTCCGCGGCCGCTGCCATGGACGCACCCGCCCTGTTGCCCTTGCCCGTCGCGCGCCCATCGGCACCTGCCGTAGTCCGCGGCAAGCTCTATATCAAGACCCACGGATGCCAGATGAACGAGTACGACTCGGCCAAGATGGCCGACGTGCTTGCCGCTTCCGAAGGCCTGGAGCTGACCGATAACCCGGAAGAAGCGGACGTGGTGCTGGTCAATACCTGCTCCATTCGCGAAAAGGCCCAGGAAAAGGTCTTCAGCCAGCTGGGGCGCTGGAAGGCGCTCAAGGCCGGCGGCAAGCCGGTGATCATCGGCGTCGGCGGCTGCGTGGCGTCGCAGGAAGGCGAAGCCATCGTCAAGCGTGCGCCCTACGTGGACCTGGTGTTCGGGCCGCAAACGTTGCACCGGCTGCCGGAACTGATTCGCGCGCGACGCGAATCGGGCAAGTCGCAGGTGGACATCAGCTTCCCGGAGATCGAGAAGTTCGACCGCCTGCCCGAGCCGCGTGCCGAAGGTCCGTCGGCCTTCGTCTCGATCATGGAAGGCTGCTCCAAATATTGCTCGTTCTGCGTGGTGCCCTACACCCGTGGCGAGGAAGTCAGCCGTCCGTTCGAGGACGTGCTGGTGGAAGTGGCGCAGCTCGCGGCGCAAGGCGTGCGCGAGATCAACCTGCTGGGCCAGAACGTCAACGCCTATCGCGGCGCATATGGCGCCGATGCAGGCGAGGCGGCGCAGTATGCCGATCTGGGTCTGTTGATTCGCACCATCGCGCAGATCGACGGCATCGGCCGCATCCGCTTCACCACGTCGCATCCGCTGGAGTTTTCCGATTCGCTGGTGGATGCCTACCGCGACGTGCCGCAGCTGGCCAACTACCTGCACCTGCCGGTGCAGGCCGGCAGCGACCGCATTCTGTCGGCAATGAAGCGCGGCTATACCGCGCTGGAATTCAAGTCGAAGATTCGCAAGCTGCGTGCAGTGCGCCCGGACATCTCGATCAGTTCGGACTTCATCGTCGGCTTCCCCGGCGAGACCGAGGCGGACTTCGAAAAGACCATGAAGCTGATCGAGGACGTGGGCTTCGACCAGAGCTTTTCGTTCGTGTATTCGCGCCGCCCCGGCACCCCGGCATCGGACCTGCAGGACGACACGCCGGAGGCGGTGAAACAGGCGCGTCTTGCGCGCCTGCAGGCGCACATCAACGCGCACGCGGCGAGCATTTCGCAATCGATGGTGGGCAGCGTGCAGCGCGTGCTGGTGGAAGGCCCCTCGCGGCGCGATCCGAACGAATTGACCGGCAAGAGCGAGAACATGCGCCCGGTGAATTTTCCGGGCAACCCGCGTTTGATCGGACAGTTCGTCGATGTGTTGATCACCGAGGCGATGAGCAATTCGCTGCGCGGCCGGATTCAACTGGACGACAGCGCACGATGATGGCGCGTGGGCGCTGCGCGATGCGGCGCCCCTTCAAGCAGGCCAGCCACGCGGCGAAGCGTGTTGCGCGCAATGGTCAAAATTTCGCCACACCTCCGTAGCGCCTTGCAACGCAAGGCCTCGTCTTACTTACCCACAGGCTTTGCCGAATTCGATCCACATCCTGTGTGGACAACCCTGTCGGCACTGGCGATTTTTTCACCAACTCCCCGGCAAACCTTGCGCCAGTAAGCGCGCCGCGTTTTATCCACAGCTTAGTGATGCGTGACTCCACAGCGCTTGTGGAAAACCTGCACGCGTCTGCGGACAGTCGCATCGCCGAGGTGCCGCGCCGCCCGCTGTGTTGGTGGGATCACATGCCGCGCGCTACCCTTTCGCTCCCGCCCTACCGACGCGCACCCAGGTGCGCTGTCCGATCCAACCATGAACGCACCTGCACATCGCGATTTCACCCTGGAACCGGAGGACATCGAGCGCCTGGCCAACCTGGCCGGTCCGTTCGATGCGCATCTGCGCCAGATCGAACTCAAGCTTGGCGTGGAGATCGCCAACCGCGGCAACGTCTTCCGGGTGACCGGACCGGAGCCGGCCATCGCCGCTGCCCAGTCGCTGTTGACCGCGTTGTACGACGAGGCCGCAGCCACGACGTTCGACACGCACGCAATCCACCTGCGGCTCAACGATGCCAACCTCGAGCATGTGGCCGAGCGCGCGTATCAGGCCCAGGATGTGGCGATCAAGGTCAAGCGCGGCACCGTGCGTGGCCGTGGTGCCAACCAGGCCAAGTACCTGCACGCGATCGCCACCCACGACATCAATTTCGGCATCGGCCCGGCCGGCACCGGCAAGACCTTCCTGGCGGTCGCAAGCGCGGTTGAAGCGCTCAACGAATCGCGTGTGCAGCGGCTGATTCTGGTGCGCCCGGCAGTGGAAGCCGGCGAAAAGCTGGGCTTTCTGCCGGGCGATCTCAGCCAGAAGGTCGATCCGTACCTGCGCCCGCTCTACGATGCGCTGTACGAAATGCTGGGCGTGGAAAAAGTGGTCAAGTTGCTGGAGCGCAACGTCATCGAGATCGCGCCGCTGGCCTATATGCGCGGCCGCACGCTCAACGATGCGTACGTGATTCTGGACGAAGCGCAGAACACCACCATCGAACAGATGAAGATGTTCCTGACCCGCCTGGGCTTCGGCTCCACGGCGGTGGTCACCGGCGACCTCACCCAGATCGATCTGCCCAAGCACGTCAAGTCCGGGCTACGCGATGCGATCGAAGTGCTGCGCGATGTGGAAGGCACCAGTTTCACGTTCTTCGAAGCACGCGACGTGGTGCGTCACCCATTGGTGCAGCGCATCGTCACCGCCTACGACAAGCGCGATAGCGCCGTGCTGCCTCCTGCGGCTAACTGACGTGCAAGGCCGCGCCCTCCTGCTTGGGGTGTGGTTGGTACTGGCTTGCCACCAACCTGCGCATGCGCAGGCACGCCAACAGGCCGACACGACCACGCGCGTCATGCTGCGGCAGCAGCTGGCCGCGTCCTGTGTCTCGCTGGCCGGTGCGCAAGCGACCATCCTGTTGGATCGGGCCGAACTGGAACGCCTGGCGTCGGAGACACCTGCAGCCGGTGCGGCGGCGGCCGATGAGGATGCGCGGCGACAGGCGCTGCTAGCCGCAACGCGAGCGCAGGCGCTCCTTGCCGCTACCGGCAAGGCGCACGACCGCTTCGGCTGCGCAGTAGCTCACGATGACAAGGAAAGTGCCGACACGCGCTATCTGGTTGGTCGCTTGCTGGAGCACGGCCAAGCCGCAATCTGGACCCAATCGCCACCGGGTTTCGCGCCGGTCCTGGAGATCAGGCGGGCCGACCCGCACTGCCAGAACGGGCCGATGGGCAGTGCGTTTTATCGTGTTGCCAACGGCGGCGCGCTTGTCCTGGTGCTGGTCGAGTGCGTTCGCTGATCCCGGACCGGGCGGCCAGGACGCACACGCAGGCGTCGCAGCAGGACGCCACTCGCGCGATACTGTCACCTCTGTCTGATCTGAATGCCGGTGTTCCATGACCAAGGGCCCTGTCCGCCTCGACGTTGCCGTCAGCTATGCGCTGCCGCGCGCCGGCCTGCCGTCGGCGGTGAGTTTTCGCAAATGGGTGGCCGCAGCGTTGAAGGGACGCATCCGCGAGGCCGATCTGGCGGTGCGCGTGGTCGACGAGAAGGAAGGCTGCTCGCTCAATCACCACTACCGCGGCAAGGATTACGCCACCAACGTGCTGAGCTTCCCCGCCGAACTGCCGGAAGGCTTGCCCAAGGGCATCAAGATGCCGCTGCTGGGCGACCTGGTGATCTGCGCGCCGGTGGTGGCGCGCGAGGCCGCCGAGCAAGGCAAATTGCTGGCGGCGCACTACGCGCACCTGACCGTGCATGGCACCTTGCACTTGCTTGGCTGGGATCACGAAGACGACAAGGAGGCCGAGGCGATGGAGCAACTGGAGCGCGAGATCCTTGCCGACCTCGGCATCGACGACCCTTACGCAGGAGAACACTGATGCGTTTCTGCATTGCCGGTGCCCTGCTGCTGTTGAGCGTGCCCGGGGCCTGGGCGCAGACCGCACCGGTGCGCCCGGACCTTGCCGCCTTGATCGAATGCCGCCAGCGTATCGGCGATTTCAGCGCATTGGCGCCGGTACTGGCCGACCCGCTCAAGGCGGTGGCGCTGGGCTGGACGCCGCTGGATCAGTCCAACCTGTTCATGACCGAATACACGCTCAACACGCCCATTCGCGTGTTCGGCCACAGTACCAATCACATCGCGTTTTCCGGCGCCAGCATCATGGCGATCCTGGACCTGCCCGATCCGCGCCCGCTGGCCAAGCAACTGGATCTGGAACTGGGCGTGGATAACGCCGAGAAGGTCATGTACGGGCGCGAGCTGGTCAGCGAGGACACCACCAACCCCAAGACCGGCGAGGCGATGATCGAATCGGTCGTGCTGAGCGTGACCAACGTCAAATCGCACCCGGGCAAGACCGTGGTCGGCTGCGGCTACAGCCTGGACCTGCCCTGAGCCGGGCCAGGCGACGGCGCATCCACAGCGCCTTGCCGGCTTCCTGCTAGACTGACGGCTAACGCCTGGTTTGCCGGGTGCCCTTCCCCGTCACGATGTCCGAAGACGACAGTAGCCAATCCCTAGAAACACCGGAAAAACGCCGTAGCTGGCTCGAGCGCCTCAGCGCTGCCTTCTCTGGCGAACCCCATACCCGCGACGAACTCGTCGCCTTGCTGCGGACCGCCGAACAGGACGGTCTCATCGCCGCAGACACCTTGCGCATGATGGAAGGCGCGATTTCCGTGTCCGAGCTCACCGTGGGCGATGTGATGATTTCGCGCTCGCAGATGGTCTCGCTGCCGGTGGAGGCGCGCTTCATCGACCTGATGAAACAGGTGGTCGAATCGGGCCATTCGCGCTTTCCGGTCCACGGCGAGAACAAGGACGAAGTGCTTGGCATCCTGCTGGCCAAGGACCTGTTGCGCGGCGTGGTGGCCGACAATGGCCCGGGCAACGTGCGCGAACTGCTGCGCCCGGCGGTGCTGATCCCCGAGTCGAAGAAGCTCAACGTCCTGCTCAAGGAATTCCGCCTCTCGCGCAACCACATGGCGATCGTGGTGGACGAATACGGCGGTGTTGCCGGGCTGGTCACCATCGAGGACGTGCTGGAGCAGATCGTCGGCGAGATCGACGACGAGCACGACGATGCCGAGGAAGAGAATTCGCTCATTGCGATCCAGGCCGATGGGCGCTATGTGGTCGATGCGCTGACGCCGATCGAAGACTTCAACGAACGCTTCGGCGCCGAGTTCCCCGACGACGAGTACGACACCGTGGGTGGGCTGGTCACCGATGCGATCGGGCACCTGCCCGAAACCGGCGAAGAGTTGACGCTGGGGCGCTTCGCATTCCGCGTGGCCAAGGCCGATGGGCGGCGCGTGCACGCCTTCCACGTCACCATTCTGCCGCCCGATCCGCAGGACGACGCTTGAACCAGCTGACCCGCAGTGCCTATACGGCGCCGCAGCGTGGTGGCGCCTGGCAGTGTGTTGCCCGCTGGGCACTGCTCCTGGTCACGCTGCTGGTAGCCCCGCTCGCAGTGGCCCAGGCCGTCCAAGGCAATGCCTCGCAGGAAGCTGCCCTGAGCGTTGCACCGGCGCCACGCGTCGGCGTGGTGACCATGCAACCGGGCGAAGTGTTTTTCGAACGCTTCGGCCACGATGCCATCGTGGTGGTCGACCCGCGCACGCAGCAGGCCACCTCGTACAACTTCGGCTTTTTCGACCCGAGCGAGCCGGACTTCGTACCGCGGTTTGCGCGCGGCGAAATGATGTACTACCTGGTCGCGCTGCCGCTGGACGAAGACCTTTCGCAATATCGCGATGCCGGGCGCGGTGTCAGCATCCAGTGGCTGGATCTGCCGCCAGACCAGGCGCGCGCGTTGGCCGACGGTCTGGCGGTGCGTAGCCAACCGGAAAACGCGCGCTACCACTACGATTACTTCATGGCCAACTGCGCCACCATGGTGCGCGACACGCTGGACCGTGCGATGGGCGGTGCGCTCAGGTCGCAGCTGGCTGGTCGTTCGCGCGGCAACACCTTCCGCAGCGAAGCGGTGCGACTGGCCTCCCCTGCGCCTTGGATGTGGCTGGGCTTCGATCTGGGCCTGGGGCCGTATGCAGACCGTCCGCTGTCGCGCTGGGAAGAGGCCTTCGTGCCGATGCGGCTGGCCGACAGCCTGACCCAGGTGCACAACAGCGCCGGTCGCCCGTTGGTGCAATCCACGCAGGTCCTGCTGCCGCATCGCATCGCGCCGGAGCCGGCCGAACAGCCGCGGCACTGGTGGCCGTGGTTGCTGACCGGGCTCCTCGTGGCCGCAGGCGTGCTGGCCCTGGGCCGTAGGCAGCGCCTGCTGGCTGGACTGGCGTTACCGTTCTGGCTGCTGTGCGCCATCGGCGGCGGCCTGCTGGTGTATCTGTGGGGTTTCACCGCGCATCAATCGGCGTGGGGCAACCGCAACCTGCTACTGGTCAACCCGCTGTGCGTGCTGCTGTGGTTCGGCGGCATACGGCTGCAGCTGGGCCATCGGCCGGGCCGCTGGTTCAACGTGCTGTCCTGGGTGGTGGCGGCCTGCGCGCTGGCGGCGCTGGTGATCCACTGGCTGTCCTTCCAGGCGCAGGACAACCTGCAATGGGTGATGCTGTTGTTGCCGATCCATACCGCACTTGCCATTGCCCTGCGACCGCGTGACCTGCCCGTCCGTATGCGCTGACCCGAGGATGCGCTCATGAACAGCCACGGCCATCATCCGGATAATCCGTCCTGCGTCATCACCTGCGCTTACTACGACGGCGACGGCGAGCGCCACGACATCAGCCTGGAGCACATCAGCGATGTGTTGCAGCGGCCGGATGGCTTCGTCTGGGTGGGGTTGTACGAGCCGCAGGAATCGGTGCTGCGCAAGCTGCAGGACGAATTCGGCCTGCACGATCTGGCGATCGAAGACGCGCTCAAGGCGCATCAGCGCCCCAAGGCCGAAAGTTACGGTAACTCGCTGTTTGTGGTGGTCAACACCGCGCAGCTGGTCAACGAGCGCATCCGCTATGGCGAGACGCACGCGTTCCTGGGA
The DNA here is from genome assembly GCF_008639345.1 of Xanthomonas phaseoli pv. dieffenbachiae. Lineage (NCBI taxonomy): Bacteria > Pseudomonadati > Pseudomonadota > Gammaproteobacteria > Lysobacterales > Lysobacteraceae > Xanthomonas > Xanthomonas phaseoli. The sequence continues at coordinate 2,732,776 of NZ_CP041380.1, forward strand.
AGGCGCTTCCTGTTGACGGTGCGGCATGGCGCGTCGCTGTCGTACGCGCCGGTGCGGCATCGGGTCGAACGCGAGCCGGCGATGCTGCACATGGGCGCGTCGTTCTGCCTGTATGGCGTTCTCGATTTCGTGGTCGACAATTACCTGCCGATCATGGACGAGTTCCGCGACACGCTCGAACGCCTGGAAAAAGACATCTTCGCCGACGACTACAAGCGCGAGACGGTGGTGCGCCTGTATGAGCTCAAGCGCGAACTCAACAAGATGCGGCTAGTGGTGGCGCCGCTGCAGGACGTGCTCTCGCACCTCAAGCGCAATCCAGGCTCGTTGATCCACGAAGAAGTCGGCATTTACCTGCGCGACGTGCTCGATCACGCCGTGCGCATCAACGATGCCATCGACACCCTGCGCGAGATGCTGGGCACGGCGCTGAGCGTCAACCTGTCGATGGTGACGCTCGCCCAGGGCGAAACCGTCAAGCGCCTCGGCGCGTGGGCCGCCCTGTTGGCAGCCCCCACCTTGATCACCAGTTGGTACGGCATGAACTTCGCCCACATGCCCGAACTCGATGCCCGCTACGCCTACCCCCTGCTGGTCGCCGGCGTCGTGGGTTCGTGCCTGGTGCTGTATCGCCTCTTCAAGCGCGCTAAGTGGCTGTAGGGCCGCGTTGCGGCCGGGAATGGGGAGTTGGGAATCGGGAATTGGTAGAGCGGCTCACAGCGGACTTTGGCCTGAATGCGAAGGGTCTCCTCATCATCCCTTCCCCCGGCAGATCGACGGAACGGCTCTTACGATTCCCGATTCCCTACTCTCGATTCCCGGCTTTCAAGCCACATAAATTGTCTTGACGTTCATGAACTCATGGATGCCGTGCTCGGCCAGTTCGCGGCCGAAGCCGGAGCGTTTGATGCCGCCGAACGGCAAGCGCACATCGCTCTTGACCACCGAGTTGACGAACGCCGCGCCGCACTGCAGCTGCTGCGCAACGCGCTCGCCGCGCTTGGCGTCGGCCGTCCACACGCTGCCACCCAGCCCGAAGGCGGTGTCATTGGCCACGCGCACCGCGTCCGCCTCGTCGGCCACGCGGATGATCGACGCGACCGGGCCGAAGAATTCTTCGTCGTATGCCGGCATGCCGGGGGCGACGTTGTCGAGGATGGTGGCCAGATAACCGGCATGCGAGCCGGCGACCGGTTCGCCGCCCAGCAAAACCTTGGCGCCCTTCGCCACGCTGGCCTGCACCTGCTTGTGCAATTCGTCGCGCAGGTCGGCACGTGCCATCGGCGCCAGCGTGGTGCTGTCATCCTGCGGATCACCGAGAACACGCTTGGCTGCGGCGGCGACAAAGCGCTCGATGAACTGCTCGGCGATCGCGTCCACCACGATGAATCGCTTGGCGGCGATGCAGGTCTGCCCGCTATTGTCGAAGCGCGACTGCACGGCCGACTGCACGGCGTACTCCAGATCGGCGTCTTCCAGCACCACGAACGCGTCGCTACCGCCGAGCTCCATCACGCACTTCTTGAGCTGGTCGCCCGCGTTTGCGGCCAGCGAGCGGCCGGCGCGTTCGCTGCCGGTCAGCGTTACCGCAGCAATGCGGTCATCGCGCAATACATCGGCAGCCTGGTCGTTATCGATATGCAGCACATCGAACACGCCTGGCGGAATGCCGGCGGCGTCCAGCACTTCTTTCATGGCGTCAGCGAAGCGCGGCACATTGCTGGCGTGCTTGAGCAGCGACACGTTGCCGGCCATCAGGCTTGGCGCCAGAAACCGGAATGCCTGCCACAGCGGGAAATTCCACGGCATGACCGCGAACACGCAGCCCAGCGGTTCGTAGCGCACATAGCTGGACTGCGCTTCGGTGGGAATGTCGCGCGGCGCCAGATAGTCGGCGGCGTGTTCGGCGTAATACGCGCAGGCCTGCGCGCACTTGTCGATCTCGGCCAGCGCCTCGCGGCGTAGCTTGCCCATCTCGGCGGTCATGATGCGTTGCAGGTCGTCGCGGCGCGTGGTCAGCTCCTCGCCAATGCGGCGCAGCAAGGCGCCACGCTCGGCCAGCGGCAACGCGGCCCAGGCCGGAAATGCCTTGGCGGAAGCAGCCAGGCGCGCTTTGATGGCAGCGGCGTCCAGGGTTTGCTGGGTGTGCTCGACCTGGCCATTGGCGGGGTTGACGGTGTCGTAGGACATGACGGTCTCCTGTTGCGAGGCGGTCATGCTAGACGCCGGCAAGTTCGGGGCGCGTCACAATCGCCTGAAACTGCTGCAACACTGTGTTCGCAAGGACCGTGGCCGTCAGCCACTTGGTGCGTGCAGCCGCATTGGTTTCCAAGGCAGTTCTGCCGAAAGTCCACCTGCCCGCGTACGCATCTGCACCTCGTGCCCAGCCTGCTGCGCGCTCAGCCTTCGCGTTGCAAGGCCAGTTGCGCATCGCGCAGGCGGCGTTTTTCGCTGCGCGACAGCAGCCACCAGCCGATCAGCGCGGCCACCGACACTGCCAGCACCATCACCGTGGCCAGCGCATTGATCTTCGGGCTGATGCCCAGGCGCACCGACGAAAACACCTTGATCGGCAAGGTGGTGGAACTGGGCCCGGCCAGGAAGCTGGCAATCACCACATCGTCCAGCGACAGCGTAAAGGCCAGCAGCCAGCCCGATGCCAGGGCCGGCGCGATGATCGGCAAGGTGATCTGGAAAAACACCTTCAACGGCGTGGCACCGAGATCCATCGCAGCTTCTTCTAGCGAGCGGTCCAGTTCCTGCAGCCGCGAAGAAATCACCACGGTCACGAACGATACGGTGAAGGTGACATGCGCTACCCAGATCGCCACCGCACCGCGCGGCGCGATGCCGAGCACGCCTCCCATCGACACCAGCAACAGCAGGATCGACAGACCAATGATGACTTCGGGCATCACCAATGGCGCGGTGATCAGTGCGCCGAACAGGGTTTTGCCGGGAAAACGCCGCATGAGCACCATCGCCATGGCCGCCATCGTGCCCAGCACCGTCGATGCGCACGCTGTCCAGAACGCCACCTCCAGGCTGACCCAGGCCGCGTCGAGCAATTGCCGGTCGCGCACCAATTCGCCGTACCACTTGGTCGAAAACCCACCCCACACCGTTGCCAAGCGCGAGGCATTGAACGAGTACACCATCAACAACAGGATCGGCAGGTACAAGAAGCCGAAACCCAGTGCGAGCACGCTGCCGCCGAGCAGGCGCCCACCGCGCGAAGCGCGCATCATGTCAGCCGCCCTTCCAGCTCACGCTGCTGGTAGCGGTGGAAGATCACGATCGGCAGCAACAACAACACCAGCATCACCGTGGCCACGGCCGCGGCCACCGGCCAGTCGCGGTTATTGAAGAACTCGCCCCACAGCACGCGCCCGATCATCAAGGTGTTCGGCCCGCCCAGCATTTCCGGGATGACGAATTCGCCCACCGCCGGAATCATCACCAGCATGCAGCCGGCCACGATGCCGTTGCGCGAAAGCGGCAAGGTGATGCGCACGAATGCCTGCCATGGCCGCGCGCCCAGATCGTAAGCCGCTTCGAGCAGGCGCTGATCGTGCTTGACCAGGTTGGCGTACAGCGGCAACACCATGAACGGCAGGTAGCAGTACACGATGCCGATGTAGGCGGCGATCGGCGTGTACAGCAACTGCAATGGTTGCTTGATCACGCCCAACGCCAACAGCGCCTGATTGAGCACCCCATTGCCATCGAGAATGCCGATCCACGCGTACACGCGGATCAAGAACGACGTCCACGACGGCAGCACCACCAGCATCATCGCCACGTTGCGCGTGGCCAGCGGCAGTCGCGCGATCACGTAGGCCATCGGGTAGCCGATCAACAGCGCCAGTGCAGTGGAGATGGCCGCAATCTTGATCGAACTCAGGTACGCAGCCACGTACTGGCTATCGCGCAGCAAGGCCAGATAGTTGCCCAGATGCAGTTTGAGGCTCACCGCACCGTCTGCCGCAACCGCCAATAGCGGCGTATACGGCGGCATCGCGGTGGCGCGCTCGGCGAAGGAAATCTTCAGCACGATCAAGAACGGAATCGCGAAGAACACCAGCAGCCACAGATACGGTGCGGCGATCACGCCCCAGCGTGCGCCCGGCAACCCGCGTACGAACACGCGCTTCATGCGGTGAGCACCACGCCGTCGTCTTCGCCCCACCCTACCCACACGGTGTCGCCCCAGGTCAGCGCTTCGCTGGCCCAGCGCTGGCGATTGGCGAAATTGGCCATCAGCTTGACTCCGCTGGGCAAGCGCACGTGGTACACCGAATGGCTGCCGAAATAGGCGATGTCTTCGATCACGCCACGCGCCTTGTTGCAGGCCTGCGCCGGCTCGTCCTTGCCGATCGCAAGCTTTTCCGGGCGCAACGCGAACGCCACCGCCTGCCCTTCGAAGCCGGTGATGCCGTGGCCGATGCGGATGCAGGCATCGAACGCAGGCGTCTTCAAGGTGACGTATTGCGGCTGGTCTTCGACGATGATTGACTCGATCAGATTGACCGAGCCGATGAACTCGGCCGCAAACCGGTTGGCCGGCTGTTCGTAGATTTCATCGGGCGTGCCGACCTGCTGGATCCAGCCCTGGTCCATCAGCGCGATTCGGGTGGCCATGGTCATGGCCTCTTCCTGATCGTGGGTGACCATGACGCAGGTCACGCCGGAGGTTTCGATGATGTTGACCAGTTCCAGCTGCATCTGCGAGCGCAGTTTTTTATCCAGCGCCCCCATCGGTTCGTCCAGCAACAGCAGCTTGGGGCGCTTGGCCAGCGAGCGCGCCAGCGCCACGCGTTGCTGCTGCCCACCGGAGAGCTGGTGCGGCTTGCGCTTGGCCAGCGCGCCAAGGCGCACCAGCTCGAGCATCTCACCAACGCGGGTGGCGATCGCAGCCTTGGGCAAGCCTTCCTGCTTCAGCCCGAAGGCGATGTTCTGCTCCACGCTCATATGCGGAAACAGCGCGTACGACTGGAACATCATGTTGATCGGGCGTTCGTACGGCGGCAGCGCATCGATGGGTTGACCATCCAGGACGATGCGCCCCTTGGTCGGCCGCTCGAACCCGGCAAGGCAGCGCAACAGCGTGGATTTGCCGCTGCCGGAACCACCGAGCAATGCGAAGATCTCGCCCTTGCGAATCTGCAGGCTGACCTCGTCGACCGCAACGAAGCCGTCAAACTCCTTGCGAACCGCGTCGATGCTCAGGTAGCCGCTGTCGCCAGCGGTGAAGTGGGGTTGCGGAGTGGCCTCGGGGGATGCCATTGAACCTCTCGATTGCGCAATGCGTACGCCACAACGGCGACTGCCGACCATGATGGCAAAACCCGGACGCGGCCGCCGCATGGGCTGGCGCGTCACAGATTGCCTTGCCTACTCTCAGCGCGCGGCCTGCGCCGGTTCGCTCCAGCCCAGCCCCAGGCTCTTCTGCAGGGCCACGTAATTCACCAGCAACTGCACCTGCGCCTGCGCGGCGGCGTCCTGCGCCGACAACTGCTGGCGCTGCACATCCAGCAGATCGATCGATGAGGTGGCACCGGCATCGCGACGCTGCTGCATCAGCCCGGCCGAGCGCGTGGCCGAGGCTTCGGCCTGGCGTGCGACCACCAGTTGCCTGCGTGCCGAACCGAAGCGCGCCAATGCCGAATTGGCATCCTGCAACGCAGCCAGCACGGTCCCTTCGTATGCTGCGGTACGACCGGCATTGCCGGCGCGCGCCTGCTCCACCTGCGCGCGGGTCTTGCCGAAATCGAAGATCGACCAGCGCAGCATCGGCACCGCCAACGTGGTCCGCGCATCGGAATTGAAATCGCTCGGCGAGCCGGCGACCCAGCTCAGCCCCCCCAGCAGACTCACCTGCGGGAAGTAGCCGTTCAACGCCTCGCCGATCTGCGCGCTGGAGGCGGCCAGCTCGCGCTCGGCCTTGCGCACGTCCGGGCGCCGCCGGATCAACGCGCCGGCATCGTCCACGCGTACCTGTGTCGGCAGCATCGGCAAGGGCTGCGGCGCGCTGAGCTGCGCATCCAGCGCACCGGGCTCGCGCCCGACCATCAACGCTAGCTGGTCCAGCGCTTCTTGCGATTGCATTTCCAGCGGCAGGCGCTGGGCTTGCTGCTGCTGCACCTGGGTGGCGATCTGCTCGACCTGCAGGTCCGAGGCAACGCCCTGCCCGCGGCGTTGCTGTACCAGCTGCAGCGACTGTCGGATCTTGTCCAGGTTGGCATCGGCAATGGCCAGCCGCGCCTGCAAGCCGCGGTAATTGAGATAAACCTGCCCGACTTCGGCGGCCAGCTGCACCTGCGCATCGGCCAGCTCGGCTTCGGAGGCCTGTGCCTGCGCCAGCGCGCCTTCGGCGGCGCGACGGCGGCGGCCGAAGAAATCCAGCTCCCAGCTGGCATCGAAACCGGCGCTGTAGATCTCGGTCTTTTCCAGATCCAGCGCCTGGCTGCCGGCCGCCGGCGGTTGGCCGGGTTGGCCCTGTTGCAGCCCGCCGAGCGTATCGACGATGGTTTGCGGCGGCTCGGCGTAGGCATACACCGCGCTGGCGTTGAGTTTGGGCAAGCGTTCGGCGCGGCGTTGCTGGGCCAGCGCGCGGTTGGCGCGCAATCGCGCCTGCGCCGCGCGCAGGTTGGGGCTATCGGCCAATGCCTGGGTGACCAACTGGGTCAGGAGCGGGTCGTGCAGTTCCTCCCACCAATGGTTCAACGGTGCGGCGGCGACCACGTCCGCGCCGCTGGCGCGATGCAGGGTGGGTGCTTGCATCGCCGCGTCGGCAACCGCTGGCGGCTTGGTGTAGTTGGGGCCGAGCATACAGCCGCCAAGCAGCAGCGTGCTCAACGCCGCAGCCAGCGGCATGCGAATCAGGCGCATGGAATCAGTGCATTGCAAGGTGCGCCCCCTTGGGTAACGGCTTGAGCAAAAAGGCCAGCGGAATCGTGCAGACCACGATCACGCCGAAGATCCAGAACAGATCGCTATAGGTCATCACCAGGGCCTGCTGTTGCACGACGCGGGCGAACTGGGCGATCGAGCGGGCGGCGGCCTCGCCGCCGGCGCTGCCCTGCATCTGTGCGGTCAGGCCGGCCAGCGCCTCCTGCGCGCGGCTGGCGTTGGCGGTGATCGAGCTGCCGATGGTTTCGGTGTGGAAGGTCATGCGGCGCTCCTGAAAGGTGGAGATCAGCGCCAGCCCGACCGAACCGCCCAGGTTGCGGCCGGCGTTGAACAGGCCCGAGGCATCGCCCGCCAATTCCGGCGGCACCGACGAGATCGCCGCCTGGTTGAGCGACATCATCGCCAATGCCAGGCCGCAGCCCTGCAGCAGCTGCCCGGCGACGAAGTGCGTGCCCACGGTGTCGGCAGTCAGCGACAGATTGACGAAGCAGGCAGCGGCAAAGCAGATCAGCCCGGCTATCACCAGGATGCGCACGTCCACCGTTTCCAGCAGCTTGGGCATCATCGGCATCAGCAACACGGTCGGCAGGCCAGACAGCAGCAACACGTATCCGGCCTGCTCGGTGTTGTAGCCGGAGATGACCGCCAGGAACTGCGGAATCATGTACATGACGCCGAACAGGATCATGCCCACCGCCATCACCATGATGAAGACCGCGCCGAAGCTGCGCTGCAGCAGCAGCGACAGCCGGATCACCGGAGGGCGCCGCCGGAACTGGCTGATCACCAGGGCGATGAATCCGCTCAGCGCCATCAGGCTCAGCGTATTGATCTCGCTGGACTCGAACCAGCGCTCGCGCTGGCCTTCTTCCAGCACCACGGTCAGCCCGCCCAGGCCGGCCGTCAACCCGTAGATGCCCAACCAATCGGCATTGAGCAGACCGGCCCAATCGCCCTTTTCATGCCTGAGGCCGAGCAGCAACAACGCCACCAGGCCGACGCAGATCGGCACGTTGATGAAAAACGCGTAGTGCCAGCTGACATTTTCGGTCAACCAGCCGCCAAGCAGCGGGCCGATCACCGGGCCCATGATCACGGTCATGCCGAACAAGGCGGTGCCCATGGTCTGCTGGCTGGGCGGCAACCGCGTGGCGACGATGGTCAGCGCAGTCGGAATCAGCGCGCCACCGGCCAGGCCCTGCCCGACGCGGCCGATGATCATCATCGACAGCGATGTCGACAGCCCGCACACCACCGAGAACGCGGTGAACATCACTGCACAGATCAGCAGGAAATTGCGCAGGCCCAGCGTGCGCACGAACCAGCCGGTCAGCGGGATCATGATGATCTCGGCCACCAGGTAGGCAGTGGAAATCCAGGTACCTTCGGTGCCGCTGGCGCCGACCTCGCCCTGGATGGTGGGCAGCGCGGCGTTGACGATGGAAATATCCAGCGTCGCCATGAACGAGCCGATGGTGCCGGCCAGCACCGCCAGCCAGGCGCCCGGCTCGGCCTTCTCGCGCTGGGCGCTGCCGCCGGCACGCGGGCCGGTGGCGGCCGCTGCACTCATCGCGCGCGCTCCTGCTCCTGCACGCGGTCGGACTCTTCTTCGGCACGCTGCTTGGCGTCCTTGGCCGAACGCGTGTCCACGGTGACCTCCACCGACATGCCCGGCACCAGCACCTTGCGCGCCTCTTCACCGGCCAGCACACGAATGCGCACCGGAACGCGCTGTACCACCTTGGTGAAATTGCCGGTGGCGTTTTCCGGCGGCAGCAATGCGAACTGCGAGCCGGTGCCCGGCGACAGGCTCTCGACCTTGCCGTGCAGTTTTACGCCCGAAAGCGCATCGACCTCGATCTCGGCCGGCTGGCCGGGACGCATCAGGCCGACCTGGGTTTCCTTGAAATTGGCAACCAGATACAGCGATTCCTGCGGCACGATGGTCATGGTGCGGGTGCCGGCGCCGAGGAACTGGCCCACCTGCACGGTCTTGTCGCCAACCCGGCCGTGGATACGGCTGGTCAGACGGGTGTCTTCCACCGCCACCCGCGCCTGGTCGGCATCGGCGGTGGCCTGTTTCACGCCGGCCTGCGCCTGTTCCAGTTGCGCGCGGCTGGCCTGGATCTGGCTCTCGCCGGCCTTGGCCTGCGCCTGCGCGGCGTCGTACTGGGCGCGCGCGCGCGCCAGGTCGTGCTGCAGGCTTTCCTGGTGTTCGTGGGTGTCCGCGCCGGAGGCGGCCAACGGTGCGAAGCGCTTCACTTCGGCCTGGGCGAACTTGAGGCTGGCAGCGGCCGCGGTCACCTGGGTGCGCGCCTGCAGCAGCGCCGATTCCTGCGCGGAGACATTGGCAGTAGCAGCGACGATATCGGCCTGACGTGCGGCAATGGCGGCTTCGGCCTGCTGCAGGGTGGCCTGGTAGGTGCGGTCGTCGATCTGCAGCAAGGGCTGGCCGGCCTCCACGATCTGGTTGTCGCTCACCAGCACCTTGGTCACGTAGCCGCTGACGCGCGGTGCCACAGCCACCGAATCGGCCTGCAGATAGGCGTTGTTGGTGTCCTGCATGTAGCGGCCCTTGATCAGGTAATAGGCCAGCCATACCACCAGCAGGATCAGCACCAGCACCCCGACCAGGATCAGCGTCCACTTCACCCTGGGGTTCTTCAACGGCGAGGGCTTGGGCGCCTCCTGCTCGTCTCGCGCGCCTGCGCCCTGCGCATCCGTGGCCGAGGACTGGCCGTCATTGGACTGATGGTCGTGGTTACTCAAAAGGATGCGTCCTGTGTGATGGGCGAGGCGCGCCACGCAGCGGCCGTCTCGGCGGCGTCGGCAACGGCGGCGCAACCATACAATTATTTGAACTGCCCGGTACAGATTGCGTGATGACCCGGTCGGCCGGCCATCGGCCTACCAGGTCCCGATGGTGCCGTCCCGACGCCGTGCGCTGGGCACGCGGAATGGGCCGTCGTACCAGGCAGCACGGCGCTCGAGCGCAGCACCCGCCGTCAACGCCGCAGCTCAATGCCCGGTCTTGATCTCGGTCCACAGCCGCGTGTACAGCCGGTCCACTTCCGGCGGATTGATCGCGTAGGTGAACATCTTGGCGGTCACTTCCGGCGGCGGGTAGATGGTGGGGTCGTTGCGAATCGCCGCATCCACCAACGGCGTGGCGGTGCGCACCGGGTTGGCGTAATGGATGAAATTGGTATTGGCCGCGGCCACGTCCGGCTTCAACAGATAATTGATGAAGGCATAGGCGTTGTCCGGGTGCTTGGCGTCCTTGGGAATGGCCAGCATGTCGAACCACTGCGGCGCACCTTCCTTCGGAATGGCGTAGGCCACCTTGATGTTGTTGCCGGCTTCCACGGCACGGTCGCGCGCCTGGATGATGTCGCCCGACCAGCCCACCGCCAGGCAGGTATTGCCGTTGGCCAGCGAGGTCACGTACTGGCTGGAGTGGAAGTTCTGCACGTACGGGCGAATGGCCTTGATCAGCGCGGCAGCTTTTTCGATCTCGGCCGGCGCCGTGCTGTGCGGATCGAGCCCGAGATAATTGAGCGCAATCGGAATCATGTCCGACGGCGTGTCCAGGATGGTCACGCCACAGTCCTTGAGTTTGGACAGATTCTCCGGCTTGAACACCAGGTCCCAGCTGTTGGCGACGTCGGTATTGCCGAAGATGGCCTTGAGCTTGTCGACGTTGTAGCCGATGCCGGTGGTGCCGATCATGTACGGCACGCCATAGGCGTTGTTCGGGTCTTGCGCGGCGATGCGGCGCATCACGTCCGGATCCAGATTGACCAGATTGGGAATCTTGCTCTTGTCCAGCGGCAGGAAGACGCCGGCCTGGATCTGCCGGCCGAAGAAATTCAGCGTGGGCACCACCACGTCGTAGTCGCTGCCGCCGGCCAGCAGCTTGGTTTCCACCATTTCGTCGCTGTCGAAGACGTCGTAGGTGACCTTGATGCCGGTGCTCTTTTCGAACGCGGGAATGGTGTCTTCGGCGATGTAATCGGAATAGTTGTAGACGTTGAGCACCTTGGCCTGCGCGTCGGTCTTGCCGGGCGCGCCAGCGCCGCCGCAGCCGGACAACAGGGTGATGGGCAGCGTCAGGGCGAGCAGTCGCAGCGTCATGTGGGTCTCCAGGCAGCGCGATGGGGCGGCCGGTGTCGAATCCGGGCTCTTCCCAGCCTACCCACCACGCCCGGATTTGCCCAGCGCAGCGAGGCCGGCACAGACAGGCCTTGCCGGCTGGCGAGCGCGGCAGCCGCCGCGATGGCACCGATGTGTGCGCATGCTTGGTCGTCCTCGTCCTCGTCGCGGCCCGCTGCGGTGCGGTGGAACCGGTTGTGCGGGAGCTATCGGCCCAGCGCCTGCGCAGTGTCGTCCAGCGCGGCCCAGGCCTTGTCGAACAGTTCGTCGACCTGCGCGCGGGTGATGATCAACGGTGGCGACAGCAGCATGGCATCGTAGGTCGCGCGCAGGATCAGCCCGCGGCGCAGCGCGAAATCGCGGCACAGCGCCCCGACCCGCCCGCGCCCCGGGAAATACGCACCGCGACGCTGTTTGTCCGGCACCAGTTCCAGCGCCCCGACCAACCCGGCGATGCGTGCCTCGCCCACCAACCGATGCTCGCCCAGCGCGGCCCAGCGCTGCGCCAGGTAAGGCGCAACCTGCGTGCGCGCGGTCTCCACAATGCCCTCGTCCTGCAGCAGGCGCAGGTTTTCCAGCGCCACCGCCGCGCACACCGGGTGCCCGGCATAGGTGCCACCGTGCGCCAGCTCGCCGCCTTGGCTCTTGAGCACACCGGCCACGCGGTCGTTGAACATCGCCGCCGCCAGCGGGATGTAGCCGGAGGTGATGCCCTTGGCCAGGGTCATCACGTCGGGCTGGAAGCCGAAATACTCCGCACCGAACCACTCGCCGGTGCGGCCGAAGCCGCAGATCACTTCGTCGGCAACCAGCAGGACGTCGTAGCGCCGGCAAATCCGCTCGATTTCCGGCCAGTAACTGCGCGGAGGGATGTAGGCGCCGATCGCGCCCATGATCGGCTCGCCGATAAAAGCGGCGACGTGATCCGGCCCGAGCTGCAGAATCTTGTCTTCCAGACGACGCGCCGCCAGCACCCCGTAGTCCTCCGGATCCATCCCCCCGCCATCGCCGAAGTGATATGGCGGTGCGATATGGTGGATATCGGCAATCGGCAACCCGCCCTGCTGGTGCATTCCCTTCATGCCGCCCAGGCTGGCGCCGGCCATGGTGGTGCCGTGATAGCCATCATGGCGGCCGATGAAGATGCATTTTTGCGGCTGCCCCTGCACGGTCCAGAAATGCCGCACCAGGCGCAGGATGGTGTCGTTGGCCTCCGATCCGGAGTTGGCGAAGAACGCATGATTCAAATCGCCCGGCGCCAACTCCGCCAGCTTGGCCGCCAGCTGGATGGTGGGTTCGGTGGTGCACTGGAAGAAGCTGTTGTAGTACGCCAGCTGCTCCATCTGCCGCGCCGCGGCCTGCGCCAGTTCCTTGCGCCCATAGCCGACATTGACGCACCACAATCCGCCGAACGCATCCAGCAACTGGTTGCCATCGGCATCCCACACGTACATGCCCTCACCGCGCGTCAGGATGCGCGTACCCTTCTGCGCCAGTGCCGCGTTGTCGTTGAACGGATGCAGATGATGGGCGGCATCGAGCTGCTGCAACGCCTTGAGCACCGAAGGATCCACGACCTGCTCCGCGCGTGAGGGGTTACAAGCATACCCAGGCCCTGTCGCCGGACCGTGGACGGCCTTGCAAAACGCCCCGCCACTTCCTTGCACGCCCGATGCACAGGTGGGCCGCAAGAACTTGCCCTGCCACCGACGTCGCCCTCATCCGCCCCTCGCGCACCTTCGCTCCATGAAGGAGGCCAATGTCCCGATGGAAGAAGGAAACATCTGGCGACGTAAACGGCCTGCACATTTCGACCGCACTTTCGGCATCCTGCCCAGCACTGCCTGGCCTGCACATGGCATCGCCGCACCTCCGTGCGTTGCGCAAGGCAGCGCTTGCCCTGCATTGCATTGCCCTGCTCTGCCTTGTCCTGCTTTGCTTTGCTTACGCTTTTCCGGGGCCCCATACCGCAGCGGCAAGGCCGGCAGATACGACCCGAAGGGCGGCGCGCATGGATGCGCAACGTTTTTGTAAGGGACATGGATGTCCCTTACAAAAATTTCTGCCGGACTTGCGCACCCGCAGCGCCGAAGGCGCGCAGGGCGCGAGGACGGGGTGTGCTTTCTTTTTGGTTACTTTTTCTTTGCACAAGCTAAAGAAAAAGTAACTCGCGCCCGAAGGGCGTGAAAGCCCTGCTTTTGGCTCAACTATCCAGAACAATTCCAAAGAAACGTGAAAGCTATGCTTAAAATTTGCCCCCCAAAAAACGCGCAAGCACTGATCACGCCACGCCTCAACATCGCCCAGCGCCGTACCCTCATCGCCCTTCGGGCACCTTCTCCCCCATAAAGGAGGACAATGTCCCGGCGGGAGAAGGGAAAAACCTGGGCTCTCGACGGAACAAGGGAAGCGCCCGGCACCGGCCTCAATCACGCCGCTCACACGTTCAACAACAAGAACTCCCGTTCCCACGAACTGATGACCCGGAAAAACGTTTCGTATTCCTTCCGCTTCACCGAGATGTAGGCACGCACGAACCGCCACCCCAACATCTCTTGCAACGCCTCGCAGCCTTCCAGCTCATCCAGCGCCTCGCCCAGCGAGCGCGGCAAATCGTAGCCTTGCTCCTTGCCATTGCTGCTGATCGGCGCGGTCGGTTCGAGCTTTTCGCCAATGCCCAATAACCCGCACGCCAGCGTCGCGGCCATCGCCAGATACGGGTTGGCGTCGGAGCCGGCGAAGCGGCTTTCCACCCGCATGTTCTGTGGCGCATCGATGGGCACGCGCAGCCCGCAGGTGCGGTTGTCGAAGCCCCACAGCACATTGCTCGGCGACACCTCGCCGAACATCAACCGCCGGTATGAATTGACGTTGGGTGCCAGCAGGCCCATCGCCATCGGAATGTATTTCTGCAAGCCGCCCAGATAATGCGCGAACGTATAGCTGAAACCGCCCTCGCGCTTGCCGCTGAACACGTTCTTGCCGGTGCCGGCATGCAGCAGGCTCTGGTGGATATGCATCGCACTGCCTGGCTCGGTTTCCATGGGTTTGGCCAGGAACGTGGCATACACACCGTGCCGCAGCGCGGCTTCGCGCATGGTGCGCTTGAACAGGAACACCTGGTCCGCGCGCGACATCGGGTCGGCATGGGTGAAGTTGACTTCCAACTGCGCGGCGCCGGATTCGTGGATCAGCGTGTCCACGTCCAGCTCCATCGCATCGCAATAGTCGTACATCAGGTCCAGGATGGGGTCGAACTCGTTGACCGCATCGATCGAATACGACTGCCGTGCGGTTTCCGGGCGCCCGGAGCGCCCTGCCGGCGGCAGCAGCGGGAAGTCGGGGTCGGTGTTTTTCTGCACCAGGAAGAATTCCAGCTCCGGCGCCACCACCGGTTGCAGCTTGGCCTGGGCGTAGGCGTCCAGCACGCGGCGCAGCACGTTGCGCGGGGCAAGTTCGTGCGGCTGACCATCCTTGGTATAGCAGTCGTGGATGACCTGCGCGGTGGGGTCGGCCGCCCATGGCACCATGCGCACGGTGCTGGCATCCGGGCGCAGATGCATGTCCGAATCCGACGGTGAGGTCAGCGCGTAATAATCGTCGGGGAAATCGCCGGTCACGGTGGTGGCGAAGATGCCTTCCGGCAGGCGCGTCCCGTAGTCATGCGAGAACTTGTCGGCAGGAATGATCTTGCCGCGCGCGTTGCCGGTGATGTCCGGCACCAGGCATTCCACCTCGGTGATGCTGCGCTCTTTCAGCCAGCGGCGCAGCGCGCTCTCCGGCTGCGTGGACGTGGTTTTGCGCGAACGTGTGCGGATGGACATGCAACCTCACTTGCCGCGTCGCGCGGCGTATTGGCGACAGGCCTCGCCGAAGGCCTGAAAGATGGCACGGTAGAACGGATGCTGTGTGACACGCCATTCCGGATGCCACTGCACCGCCAGCAGAAAGCCGGGGCCCGGGCCGCGGAATGCTTCGATCAGGCCGTCCGGCGCGGTAGCTTCGACCAGCAGGCCCTGAGCCAGTGCGGCAATGCCCTGCCCGTGCAGGGAATTGACCCATACCTGGGCGCTATCGCTCATGCCCGCCAGCCAGCCGCCGGGATGCAGGTGCACCACATGCGCGGGGCCATATTGCGCGTCTACGGGTGTGCTGCGGTCTTCCCGGTGATCGGCCAGGCCGGGCACGTCGTGCACGCGCTGATGCAGGCGCCCGCCCAGCGCCACGTTGACCTCCTGCAGCCCGCGGCAGATCGCCAGCACCGGCAGTCCAAGCGCAAGCGCCTGCGGGATCAGCGCAAGGCTGGTGGCATCGCGCGCCGGATCGTGCGGGTTGCCTTCCCAGCTGGGCTCGTCGCTGTAGTGATGCGGCTCCACATTGCTGACCGCTCCGGTCAACAACAGCCCATCCAGCCGCTCCAGCCACGCGCCCGCATCCAATGCCGGCTGCAGGCTGGGCAACAGCACCGGCATCGCGGCGGCTGCCTCGACCACCGCGCGGATGTACTTCTCGCCGGCGGCCAGGAACGGATGAGGCCCTTGCAGGATGCGATCGGTCGGCAGGCCGACCAGCGGAACGACAGCCATGCGCGAAAATCCGATACGTTCGGTGGAACGTCGATACGCTCGACGTTACCGCGCCACTGCCGGCATTGCCAAGCGCGCCACTGCGCTTGCGATTACTCACGCGCGCTTTGCTACGCTGCGCGGCGACTTCGCAGGTGTTGCCCATGGCTTCCGAGAACTCCATCGCCTCCCTGCCCGCTGCCGATGCAGATACCCTCTCTCGCATCGCCGGGTGCGAGTCTGTCGACCTGTTATTGCCCGACACCAATGGCGTGCTGCGCGGCAAGCGGGTGACCGCCGATGCGCTGGGCAAGGTATATCGCGACGGTGTGTGCCTGCCGATGTCGCTGATCGCCACCGACATCACCGGCAACACGGTGGAAGAAACCGGGCTTGGCTATGCGATCGGCGACGCCGACCGCATCTGCCGGCCGATCGAAGGCTCGCTACGCCCGGTGCCCTGGGCGCCACGGCCGATGGCGCACCTGCTGTTGGCGATGCATACCCCCGAAGGCGGGCTGTTCGACGTTGCCCCGCGTGCAGTGTTGCAGCGCGTGCTGCAGGGGTTTGGCGCACTCGGCCTGACCCCGGTCATCGCAGTGGAACTGGAGTTCTATCTGTTCGATGCGGTCGCCGATGCACAGGGGCGACCGCAGACCCCGCGCGACCCGATCACCGGTGAACGCAGCGACAGCACGCAGGTGTATTCGCTGCAGGACCTGGACGACCAGCGCGGCTTCACCGATGCGGTCACCGCCGCGTGCCGGCAGCAAGGCATTCCGGCCGACACCGCCGTGGCCGAGTACGCGCCCGGCCAGTTCGAAATCAATCTGCAACACCGTGCCGATGCAGTGGCCGCCTGCGACGAGGCGATGTTGCTCAAGCGCACCATCAAAGCCATTGCGCAGCAGCAGGGCAAGCTGGCCAGTTTCATGGCCAAGCCTTTCCCCGGCCAGGCCGGCAGCGGCCTGCATCTGCATGTGAGCCTGCTCGATGCCGCCGGGCACAACGTGCTGGCCAGTGCCGCCGACGTGCCTGCGCAGCCGCTACGCCACGCCATCGCCGGGCTGCAGCGGCATGCCGACGCCTCGCTCTTGATGTTCGCCCCGCATGCCAACAGCTATCGCCGCTTCGTCAGCAATGCGTTCGTGCCGCTGGATGCGAGCTGGGGCTTCAACAACCGTACCGTGGCGCTGCGCATCCCGCACAGCGATGCGCACAATACCCGGATCGAACACCGCATTGCCGGCGCCGATGCCAACCCGTATCTGGCCGCTGCAGCCGTGCTGGCGGCGATGCTGGACGGCCTGCGGCAGCCGGCCGAACCCACCGCGCCGGTCACCGGCAATGCGTACGCGCAGTCGGCGTTCATCCCGCGCAGCTGGCAAGGCGCGGTGGATGCGTTCCTCGGCAGCGACTTCATCGCCGAACAGTTCGGCACGCAGTTCCAGCACGTATTCGGCCAGCAGAAGCAACGCGAGCTGCTCGACTACCAGGCGCAGGTCCCCGACCTGGATTACGCGCGGTACCTGCGCACCGTGTGATGGCCTACCCGCACGCGCCACTGCCGCACGGCGATTCACCGGGCAACGGGTATCCGGACAGCTGGTACGCACGCAGCACGCCGGCCCTGCCACAACAACCGCGCCTGCAAGGCGCCGAGCACGCCGACGTCTGCATTCTCGGCGGTGGCTATACCGGCCTTGCCGCCGCGCTGGCGCTGGCCGAGGCCGGTTACGCCGTCATCGTGCTGGAAGCCCGGCGCGTGGGCTGGGGGGCGTCCGGGCGCAATGGCGGCCAGGCCATCGTTGGCTACGGGTGCGAGCAGGAAACGCTGGAAGCGCTGGTCGGCAACGACGATGCTCGCCTGTTGTTCGATTTTTCGCGCGACGGCATGCGCCTGCTGCGCGAGCGTATCGCGCGTCATGCCATCGCCTGCGACTGGCGCGACGGCCACGCGCATGTACCGCTGAAGCCGCGTCAGGTGCGGGCGCTGCAACAGGGCATCGTGCGCATGGCCGAACGCTACGACTACCCGCTGCAATGGTGGGACCGCGCACGGACCCGCCAGGTGCTGGACAGCCCGCTATACCTGGGTGCCATGTTCGACCCCGCCAGCGGCCATCTGCAGCCGCTGGCCTATGCGTTGGGCCTGGCGCGAGCCGCGCTGGCCGCCGGCGTGCGCATCTACGAAGACTCGGCCGTGACCAGGCAGCAGCCCGGGGAGCGCGTGGTGATGCATACCGTCCACGGCAACGTGACCGCCGCGTTCGGTGTGATCGCCGGCAACGCCCTGCTGCGCGGCATCGCCCCGACGCTGGAACAACGCATCATGCCGGTCGGCACCTATGTCGGCGCCACGCCACCGCTGGGCCAGGCGCGTGCACGCGCCCTGATCGCCAACGACATGGCGGTGGCCGATACCAACTGGGCACTGGATTACTATCGGCTCAGTGCCGATCACCGTTTGCTGTTCGGCGGGCGCGCCAGTTACTCCTCGCGTCCGCCTGCGGGCTTGCAGCGCCTGATGACCCAGCGCATGCACACGGTGTTCCCACAGCTGCACGATGTGCCGCTGGAAACGCTGTGGGGTGGCTACGTGGACATCTCGCGCAACCGTGCGCCGCACTGGGGCCGGCTGGCGCCCAACCTGTACTTCGCACAGGGCTTTTCCGGGCACGGCGTCGCGGCCACCGGGCTGGCCGGCCAGGTCATTGCCGAGGCCATCGCCGGCCAGAGCCGGCGCCTGGACGTGTTCGAACGCATTCCGCACCGCCCGTTCCCCGGCGGGCAGCGGCTGCGGACCCCGCTGCTGGTGGCGGCGATGAGCTGGTATCGGCTGCGCGATGCGCTGTGGTGAGCGCCCCGCTTTGGAACGTGGTGCTCAAGTTTTGGCGAGCAGGGCCGTTAGCTGACCTGACGGTTCGATCCAGATGGCCAGCCGATGTCTCCAGGTACCCTACATCGCAATAATGAAAGTGCAGTCCTGCCGCAGCGCGTGCTGTTGGTGGAGAACTCGCGCACGTTCACCAGCATGCTGCGCGAAGCCATCGAGCAACGCGTGGAACTTCCGGTCACGGTCGTCTCGACACTGGCCGAAGCCGCGCGCGTGCTCGACGAAGAGGACGGCTGGTTCCTGGTCCTCACCGGCCTGGTGCTGGTGGACGGCGACCGCGACAAGGTCGTGGAATTCTTTCTCTCGCGCAAACTGCCCACCGTGGTGGTCAGCGGCGTGTACGACGAAGACCTGCGCCAGCGCGTGCTGCAGCAGCAGATCATCGACTACGTGCTGAAAAATGCACCGGGCAGCATCGAATACCTGGCATGGCTGGTGCAGCGCCTGGAGCGCAATCGCCGCATCGCCGCCCTGGTGGTGGACGACTCGCTGTCGGCACGCACCTATGCCGGCGCGCTGCTGTCGATGTACGGCTACCGCGTGGTACTGGCGGCCGACGGCGCTGCCGGGCTGGACGCGATCGAACGCGATCCCGGCATTCGCCTGACCATCGTCGACCAGGAAATGCCTGGGATGGATGGCGTGGAATTCACCCGCCGGCTGCGCGCGATCCGCTCGCGCGACAAGGTGGCGGTGATCGGCATTTCCGGCAATAGCGATTCGTCGCTGATCCCGCGTTTCCTGAAGAACGGCGCCAACGACTTCCTGCGCAAACCCTTCTCGCGCGAAGAATTCTTCTGCCGCGTGTCGCAAAACGTGGACCAGCTGGAATTGATCGGTACGCTGCAGGATCTGGCCACCCGCGACTTCCTCACCGGCCTGCCCAACCGCCGCTATTTTCTGGAACAGAGCCAGCGCGTCATTCCCAAGCTGCTGCTGCAAGACCAGACGGTCACCGCCGCGATGGTGGATATCGACCATTTCAAGCACATCAACGACACCTGGGGCCACGAAGCCGGCGACCAGGCGTTGCGTGCAGTGGCCGCCTCGGTGTCCGGACATGCGCGGCCGCAGGATCTGGTCGCACGCTTCGGCGGCGAAGAATTCTGTCTGTTGGTGCCCGGGCTGGATGCGGCCAATGCGACCAGCTATTTCGAAACCCTGCGCGAACGCATCAGCGCCCTGCGCGTGCGCGTGGGAGACGAAACGTTGAGCATGACGGTGAGCATCGGCGTATGCATCGCCAGCGAAAGCGACCAGTCGCTGCATTACCTGCTGAACGAAGCGGACAAGCACCTGTACCTGGCCAAGGCCGGCGGCCGTAACCAGGTGCGCCTGGCAAGCTGATCCTGCCTCGTCTGCCGGCCCAAGCGGCGCGTACGGACGATGTGCGTGCCGACATGCCTTGATCCAGATCAACGCCCTGCCGGTGTGCGCGGCTTACCGTATGCCCATCGCACTGGGCAAGGTACTTCGATGGCACTGCTGGTCTGGCAGGACGACCTCAACACCGGGATCGAGGTCATCGATCATCAACACCGGCGCATTGTGGACATGATCAATCAGCTGCATGTTGCGCAGACCAGTCTGCAGCAACTGGCTGTGGCGGAGGTGATCGACGAACTGATCGATTACACGCTCTCGCACTTCGCCTTCGAAGAAGAACTGATGCAGGAAGCCGGCTACCCCTTCAGCCAGGCGCACCAACGCGTGCATGCGGTATTCGGCAAGCGCGTGGGCGAATACCGCCTGCGCTTCCAGGCCGGCGAAGACGTCAGCGACGAGCTGCGCAACATGCTCTCACGCTGGCTGTTCAACCATATTCGCGGCGACGACCAGGCCTACGCACCGCAGGTGATCGCACACCTGGACCGGTTTTCGCGGACCCATCAGCACGGTAGTTGGCTGGGCCGCACGCTCAAGCGGATCTTCGGCTAGAAGCCGGATCGACGCCGCGGCGCTGCAGCAGCACTTTGATGCGCGCACGCTATCGCGTCATCGGGCACCGCCAGTTCGCTGCACGATCCGGACACTTCACACACCGTCGCGACCTCCGCTCAGCGACGCCAACGCCGCGCCACGACCAGCGCCACCAGGCTCAGCACGGCCGCCCCGCCCAGGTAATACCCCACCGATTGCACGCCGTAACTGGCCGCCAGTTGCGTGGCCACGTAGGGCGCCGGTGCCGCGCCCAGGATGCTGGCCAGATTGAACGACAGCGATGCGCCGGTGTAGCGCACCTCGGTGGGGTACAGCTCGGCCAGCAGCGTGCCGCAGGGACCATAGGTCAGGCCCATGAAGAAAAATCCCAGCGACAGGAACGCCAGCACCTGCAACGGGTGGCTGGCCTGAAACAGCGGTGCAAACGCCAGGCCGAATGCCACGATGGCGATGCTGGCCAGCATCATCGCCAGCGGCGCGCCGTGCCGGTCGCCAAACTTGGCCGACAGCGGAATGCCGAGCGCAAAGAACACGATGCCGGCCATCTGCAGCAACAGGAATTGTTCCTTGTCGTAGCCCAGCGTCTTGGTGCCGTAGCCAAGCGCGAACACCGTCATCAGATAAAACAGCACGAAGGTGGCGAATGCGCCCAGCGTGCCGACAATCAGTGCCGGCCAATGCTGCGACACCACGGTGCCCAGCGGCAGCCTGACACACGTCTTGCGGTCCAGCGTCTTCTGGAAATCCGGCGTCTCGGTGATGCTCAGGCGCACCCACAGCCCGGTCAGGACCAGCAACGCACTGGCCAAGAACGGCACGCGCCAGCCCCACTGCATGAACTGCGCATCGTCCAGCACTGCGCCCATGCCCAGAAAGGTGCCGGTGGACAACAAAAATCCCAGCGGCGCGCCCAGTTGCGGAAACATGCCGTACCAGACGCGCTTGCCCGGCGGCGCGTTCTCGGTGGCCAGCAGCACGGCCCCGCCCCACTCCCCGCCCAGTCCCAAGCCCTGGCCGAAGCGGCATAACGCCAGCAACGCAGGCGCAAACACGCCGATCTGCGCGTAACTGGGCAGCAGGCCGATGGCCACGGTGGACAGACCCATCGTCAGCAGCGCTGCCACCAGCGTGGCCTTGCGCCCTACCCGGTCGCCGAAGTGACCGAACACCGCCGAGCCCACCGGCCGTGCGACGAACGCGACCGCAAAGGTCGCCAACGACTGCAGCATCGCCGCACTGCCATCGCCGGCGGGAAAGAACAGCGTGGGAAACACCAGCACTGCAGCGGTAGCGTAGATGTAGAAATCGAAGAACTCGATGGTGGTGCCGATCAGGCTGGCGAACAGCACGCGCGCGGGTGAATTGGTGGGTGCGGCAAGCGGCGCAGCGGCAGTCATGGTTGATCGACATCCGGGAAGCAAGACGGCCGATTCTGGCAGATCGCGGCGCTGCTTTGCGCAGGCAAACCGGGATAGAAGGTTACAGGCGTGACCGACAGTGCTTTGGATCGCGTCCTACTGGTCTTGAACCAGATGTGTTTGCAGAAGTTTCCGGCAACCCGTCGCCGGAGATCGTCGCCTGCTCAGCCTGCAAGGTGCGAGGTCTTCGCATTTGCTACTCGCCCTGGGCCGCCCACCATCGCAGGACTCGCCGCAGGGACGTCCTCGCAGGCTCGATGGATGGATTCACGGCGCGTCCCGCAAGCGGTGAGGATGCCGCGCACTTAAGGTCTTTGCGTTTGCTGCAGAGCCCTGCCCGCCCACCATCGCAGGACACGCTGCAACTACATCCACGTCAGCTCCGTGGCGTCATCCATGCCGCCACCGGTCCCGCGCCGATGGGCGGGCAAGGACCAGTTGAGTTGGTCGTTCTGCACAGCTTTCAAAAGCCGCAGGAACTCGCTCAACCGCTCTGTGGCGCCTGCGCTGCTGAGCGCTGCGTCTGCTCCGCCAAACCGATCGGCGTCAGCACCGCAAACTGCCGCTCGCCGCGCGCTTCCACGCGCACCCAATCCGGACCCGGTTGACCGTCCAGGTTTGCGGCCCCCAACCAGGCAAGCGTGCGCAGCAGCACGCTCATGCGCACGCCCAGATGCTTGCATAGCCGCGCCAGCGACACGCCATCGGGCGCGTCGGCAAGCACATGCAGCAGCTGCACGGTCAGCTGTGGATCAGCGGACAAGCACCGCTCCGATATCGCGCGGTGCCGCATCGGCGGTTTCGGCGCGGTGCGGCAGCACGATCACCGGAATCGACTTGGAAGTCGGCGTACGCGCCTCGTCGGCGAAACTGGACAACGGCACCAGCGCGTTGGTTTCCGGGTAGTACGCGGCCAGGCAGCCACGCGGGATGTTGTAGTCCACCAACAGGAAACGCCGCGCCTCGCGGCGCACACCGTCCTCGCACAGGCTTTCCAGGTCCACCCAATCGCCCGCCTTCATGTTCAGCGCCGCGATATCCGCGCCATTGATGAACAGCACGCGGCGCTCGCCGAACACGCCGCGATAGCGGTCGTCCAACCCATAAATGGTGGTGTTGTACTGATCGTGCGAACGCGTGGTGGCCAGCGTAAACACCATCTGCTCGGCGTGGCTGCGGCGCGCGCGGTGGATGGGGTTGTCGGTGGGCACCGCGTGCGGCTTGAACACCGCGCGTTGTTCCGGCGTCACCCACTGGCGATCGCGCGCGGTGTTCGACAGACGGAACCCACCCGGCGTACGCACGCGCTCGTTGAACCCGGCAAAATCCGGGAACACCTGTGCGATGAGATCGCGCACGCGGTCGTAATCGCCCACCAGCCAGCGCCAGCGGATCGCACTGCGCGCGCCCAATGTCGCTTCGGCCATGCGCGCCACGATCGCCGGTTCCGATAGCAGGTCCGGCGAGGCCGGCGGATTGATGCCGGCCGACAGGTGCACCATGCTCATCGAATCTTCCACCGTCACGCCTTGCGAGCCGGCGTCCTGGATATCGATCTCGGTGCGCCCCAGGCACGGCAGGATCAACGCATCGCGCCCATGCACCAGGTGGCTGCGATTGAGCTTGGTGGTGACATGCACGGTCAATTCGCAATTGCGCAACGCGCGGTGCGTGGCATCGGTATCCGGCGTGGCGGCAGCGAAATTGCCGCCCATCGCGAAGAACACCTTGCCGCGCCCATCCAGCATCGCCTCGATGGCGCCGACGGTGTCGAACCCGTCTGCGCGTGGCGGGGCGAAGCCGAATACCGACTGCAGCTTGTCCAGGAACGCGGCCGG
The DNA here is from genome assembly GCF_008639345.1 of Xanthomonas phaseoli pv. dieffenbachiae. Classification (NCBI taxonomy): domain Bacteria; kingdom Pseudomonadati; phylum Pseudomonadota; class Gammaproteobacteria; order Lysobacterales; family Lysobacteraceae; genus Xanthomonas; species Xanthomonas phaseoli. The sequence goes on from NZ_CP041380.1 coordinate 2,756,498, forward strand.
CGGCTTCTCGTAGATCATCATCGTACGGTCGCCCTGCACGTTGCTGTGCCCGCGCACCGGGCAGACGCCCGCGCCGGGCCGGCCCAGGTTGCCGCGCAGCAGCAGCAGGTTGGTGATCATGTGGATGGTCGCCACCGAATGCTTGTGCTGGGTGATGCCCATGCCCCAGCACGCGATCACGCGCTCGGCATTGAGATAGATCTCGCCGGCCTTGCGCAACGCGGTTTCGTCCAGCCCGGATTCTTCGACGATGGTGTCCCAGCGTTCCGCATGCACGTCGGCAGCGAACGCGTCGAAATTGGCGGTATGCGCCTGGATGAACTCCAGGTCCAGCAAGCGCGACGTGCCATCGCGCTGCGCCTGCGCATCGCGCTCGAGCACATGCTTGATGATGCCCTTCACCGCCGCCAGGTCGCCGCCGATTTTCAGCTGGAAATAATCCGAAGCGATGCGCGTGGAGCCGTTGTGCAACATCTCCAGCTTGTCCTGCGGGTCGGCGAATTTTTCCAGCCCGCGCTCGCGCAGCGGGTTGAACGCGGCAATCGCCGCACCGCGCTTGGACGCCTGCCGCAACTCGCCCAGCATGCGCGGATGATTGGTGCCCGGGTTCTGCCCGAAGATGAAGATGGCGTCGGCCAGTTCGAAATCGTGCAGCGACACCGTGCCCTTGCCCACGCCGATCTGCGACCGCAGCGCGGTGCCGGAGGGCTCGTGGCACATGTTGGAGCAATCGGGGAAGTTGTTGGTGCCGAACTCGCGCACGAACAACTGATACAGGAACGCGGCCTCGTTGCTAGTGCGCCCGGAGGTGTAGAAGATCGCCTCATCCGGCGTCGCCAGGCCATTGAGATGCCGCGCGATCTGCGCAAACGCATCGTCCCAGCTCACCGGCACGTAGTGGTCGGTGGCCGCGTCGTAGCGCATCGGGTGGGTCAGGCGACCCTGCCCTTCCAGCCAGTAATCGCTGTATTGCGACAGCAGGCTGACGGTGTGCGAGGCGAACAGCTCCGGCCCGGCACGGCGTGCGGTGGACTCGGCCGCAACGGCCTTGGCGCCGTTTTCGCAGAATTCGAACGTGGAGGTGTGGTCGCGATCCGGCCAGGCACAACCGGGGCAGTCGAAGCCGTCCGGCTGGTTGGCGTGCAGCAGCGTCTTGGCGCCCTGCACGGCGATGTCCTGTTCCATCAGGTGCTTGGCCACCGAGCGCAATGCGCCCCAGCCGCCCGCGGGATTGTCGTACTGCTTGATGGTTTTCTTGCTCATGCGGGCTCTCCCACGGCAACGCCCAGATCCAGGCGCTGCGGATGGCTGTAAACGACACAATCGTGATCGCGGGCAAACCCGATCAGGGTCAGTCCCGCACTCTCGGCCAGGCTGATCGCCAGCGCAGTTGGCGCCGAAATCGCTGCGAGCAGCGGAATTCGGGCCTGCGCGGCTTTCATGGCCATTTCGTAACTGGCGCGGCTGGTGACCACCGCGAACCCGTGCGATGCATCGATGCGCGCGTGCGCCAATGCACCGATCAATTTATCCAGCGCGTTATGCCGGCCCACGTCTTCGCGGACCAGCTGCACATTGCCCTGCGCATCGGCCCAACCGGCCGCGTGCACGGCGCCGGTCTGCGCGGCGATGGGCTGCCGTGCATGCAGCGCATCCAGCGCATGCGCCAAGGCATCCACGTCGATCTGCAGGGACGATTGCAGCACCGGCGGCACACGCAGTACCGCTTCGATGGACTCGTTGCCGCACACCCCGCAACCGCTGCGCCCGTCCAGATTGCGCCGCCGCTGGTCCAACGCGGCTGCCCGCTCGGGCGGGATTTCGATCTGCAACGAAGCGCCTTCCAGAAACGTCTCCACCGCGACCACGCGCAAGTCCTGCGCGTGATCGACGATGCCTTCGCTCAACGAGAACCCGAGTGCGAAATCCTCCAGATCCTCCGGCGTGGCCATCATCACCGCGAATGGCACGCCGTTGTAGATGAAGGCGACCGGCATTTCGGCCGCCACCATGTCCTGCACCGTGGCACTGCGGCCGCCGCGATGGCGACGGACCGTGCGTACCACACTGCCGGGACGCACGGCGCGGGAAGACGGACTGGTCATCTCACCTCAATGGAACAGCACGAAGGCTTTTTGCAGCGTGACCCAGATACCGAACAGCATCGGGATACCCACCGCCAGCCAGGCAAACGCGACCAACGCGGGGTTGCCGCCATGACCGATGCGCGCCAACTGCTCCGGCGGAATCACGCCATGCCCGGTGCGGTCGACCTTCTCGTGCGCCAGCTGCTTTTCGCGTGCCAGTTCGTCGGGCGTCATGAAGTGACGTGCGGCCACCGGGCGCACCAACAGGTTGCAGATCAGGCCAAGCACGAGCATGCAGGCAAGGATGTACATGGTGGTGTTGTAGACCTGTGACGGCGGGCTGCCGTGCGCCAGCTGGTACTCGCGCATGTAACCCACCACCACCGGACCCAGGATGCCGGCGGTCGCCCAGGCCGTTAGCAGCCGGCCGTGGATGGCACCGACCATCTGGGTACCGAACAGGTCGGCCAGGTACGCCGGAATGGTGGCGAAGCCGCCGCCGTACATCGACAGGATGATGCAGAAAATGCCCGCAAACAGCGCGATGCCGCCGATACCGCCAGCCGACGGCGCCGCTGCATACAGGCAGATGCCCAGCACGAAGAACAGCGTGTAGGTGTTCTTGCGGCCGAGCTTGTCGGACATGCTGGCCCAGAAGAACCGGCCACCGATGTTGAACAGGCTGAGCAGACCGGTGAAACCGGCCGCGATGGCGGCGATGCTGGCCAGCTGGGTCGGATCCAGGCTGGCGAAGCCCACATCCACGCCGATCAGACGGCCGCCGAACACTTCCTGCAGCATCGGCGAGGACATGCCGATCACGCCGATACCGGCCGAGACGTTCAGGCACAGCACGCCCCACAGCAGCCAGAACTGGGGGATGCCCCAGACCTTTTTCACGTGCACATGGTTGGCGGTGATCATGGCATTGCTGCTGGCCACCGGAGCGGTCCAGCCGGCCGGGGTCCAGCCACTCGGCGGCACGCGGTAACCGAACGCGCCGGCCATCATGAAGACGAAGTACAGCGCCGCCATCACCAGGAAGGTTTCCATCACGCCCACCGAGGTGGGGGTCGCGAAATGGCGCATCAGCGCATCGGCCAACGGGCTGCCGATCATCGCGCCGCCGCCAAAGCCCATGATCGCCATGCCGGTCGCCATGCCGCGACGGTCCGGGAACCACTTGATCAAGGTCGACACCGGGGAGATGTAGCCCAGGCCCAGACCGATACCGCCGATCACGCCCGAACCCAGCCACAGCATCCAGATCTGATGGAAGTGGATGCCGGCTGCCGAGATCACCAGGCCGCCGCACCAGCACAGCGCCGAGACCACGCCGGCCTTGCGCGGGCCGGCCCGTTCCAGCCAGCCGCCCCAGATCGCTGCCGAGCAGCCCAGCAACACGAAGAACAGCGTGTACATCCACTGCAATTCGCTGATCTTCCAGTCGCAGGTGGTGGCCACCATGCGCGCGAACAGGCCCATCTCGGCCGGGCACGCGATCGACTCGGTGATGCCCAGCGCCTTGGACAACGGCAGCCAGAACACGCTGAAGCCGTAGGCCATGCCGATGCACAGGTGGATCGCCAATGCTGCCGGCGGTACCAACCAACGATTGAACCCCGGCCGCGCAATGATGCGCTCCTTGGACAGTAAACCGGCGTCTGCGCCGCTGGCTGTCGCCACGGTGGACCCTTGCGTCATTCTCATTTCCCCCAAAAAACCAACGATGAACTGCGAAAGCACAGCTGACAGGACTACCACCAACGCCTCGCGGGCGATGGCGACGTCCTGTCGGCCGTTCCGAATACGATTGATAGCTGCAATCAAATAACGCGTTGCGATACGGGCAGCGACACCGAACAGGCCCAACTGGCGGTCGTCTGGCGCATCATCGGCGATCCGTGCCTGTTTGCAATGCTCGCCAGCGCCCTGCTGTGTTGCAAAGCGCCGCCACCACCCATGCCGCGTAAGCGTGCCTTGGTGTTAGCGGCCGCAGCTGCGACTAATTGACTAGTCTGTCTGCACTTCGCCAACCGCGTCGCGAAACCGTTCCCGCCGCACCGGCTGCACGCGCAGCGCTGTGGTGGGTGCTGGCGTCGTCCGCTCCCTGCCCCGTCTACCGGAGTACGCACGACGCGCCGGCCGTTCCCATGCGCGTGCCGGCATCTCAGGTGACGGACGAGGTGCCGGCTGCGTACAGTCGAGCGATCCTGCACGATGGAGCCTGCCATGCCCCACCACCTTCCCAGCGATACCGCCGATGCGCTGCAGGCACCGACGCAGCTGGATGCTTTCTGGATGCCGTTCACCGCCAATCGCCAGTTCAAGGCACGGCCGCGCCTGCTGGCCTCGGCGCAGGACATGTATTACCGCGATGTGCACGGCCGCCAGATCCTGGACGGCACGGCAGGCCTGTGGTGCTGCAATGCCGGACATAGCCGGGCGCGCATCGTGGCAGCCATCCGCGAACAGGCCGGCACGCTGGATTTCGCGCCGACCTTCCAGATGGGCTCGCCGCTGCCCTTCGTGCTGGCGCAGCGGCTGGCCGCGATCGCCCCACCGGGCTTGGGCCATGTGTTCTTCACCAACTCCGGCTCGGAAGCGGTGGATAGCGCGATGAAGATCGCGCTGGCCTATCACCGGCTGCGCGGCGAAGGCCAGCGCACCCGTTTCATCGGCCGCGAGAAGGCCTACCACGGTGTCGGGTTCGGCGGCATGTCGATCGGCGGGCTGCCCAACAACCGCAAATGGTTCGGCCCGCTGCTGGCCGGCACAGATCATCTGCGGCACACGCTGGATCTGCAGCGCAACGCCTATGCGCGTGGTTTGCCCGCACACGGCGCGGAGCTGGCCGACGATCTGGAGCGGCTGATCGCCTTGCACGATGCGTCCACCATCGCCGCGGTGTTCGTCGAACCGGTGTCCGGTTCGGCCGGCGTGATCCTGCCGCCGGAGGGCTACCTGCAGCGCTTGCGCGCCATCTGCGACCGCCACGGCATCGTGCTGGTGTTCGATGAGGTGATCACCGGTTTCGGCCGCGTGGGCAATGCATTCGCTGCGCAGCGCTTCGGCGTCACCCCGGACATCATCACCGCCGCCAAGGGCCTGACCAGCGGCACCGTGCCGATGGGCGCGGTGCTGGTGGCCGATGCGATCTTTGATGCCTTCATGCACGGGCCGCAAAACGCGATCGAGCTCTTTCACGGCTATACCTATTCCGGCCACCCGCTGGCCTGTGCAGCGGCGATTGCCACGCTGGACACCTATGCCGAGGAAGAGCTGTTCACGCGCGCGATCACGCTTGGCCCGCAGTGGGAAGACGCACTGCACAGCCTGCGCGGCTCGCCGCATGTGATCGACATCCGCAACATCGGCCTGATCGGCGCGATCGAGCTGGCACCACGCGACGGCGCCCCAGGCGCGCGCGGTTACGACGTCTTCGAGCGCTGTTTCCACGAGGGCGGCCTGCTGGTGCGCGTCACCGGCGATGTCATCGCACTGTCACCGCCGCTGATCGTCACCCCAGCGCAGATCGTGCAGATGGTGGAGACACTGGGCAAGATTCTTCGCCAGGTGGACTAGGCGCGGCTGGCCATCGGCGACGACCGCAACCTGCGCTGGCAACGGGCTCCCGCGTGTCACGCATGCAGGCACCCGTCAAGCGCGCAAAGCCGGGGCAGGCTCACTACAATGCCCGCCCCGCATCCCAGCAGTTGCCGTATGAACATCGTTGTCAAAGAAGAACTCAAGGCCTATATCGACCCGCTGACGCCCGACGAGCACGAGGCCCTGGAACGCAGCCTGCTGGCCGAAGGCTGCCGCGATGCCTTGGTGTTGTGGGGCGATGTGCTGGTGGATGGCCACAACCGCTACGGTATCTGCCAGAAACACGGTCTGCCGTTCCAAACGGTACAGAACCCGCGCTTCCAGTCCATGCAGGATGTACACCTGTGGATGATCGAGCAGCACCTGGGCCGGCGCAGCGTGTCCGACTTCCAGCGTGGCGTACTGGCGTTGCGCAAGCGCGAGATCCTGGCCGCACGCCAACGCAGCCAGCGCGACGCCGACGCCGCTGCCGAAGCGCCGGCCGTGGCTGGCGACCAGCACGACACTGGCCTGGAGCAGAGCAGCGCGCACGCTGCTGACGACACCGACAGCCCACCGTGGGACGAGACCTCTACCCCGGTCAGCCGTGCCGAGCTGGCCCGCGAAGCACGCCTGAGCAGCAACCAGGTGGTGATGATCGAACGCATCCACAAGCAGGCCGCGCCGGAAGTGGTGCAGGCGGTCAAGGCGGGCGAGATTTCGATCAGCGCCGCCGCTGCGGTGGCCACGCTGTCCGAAGACGAACAACGCGCCGCCGCGCAGGCCGGCAAGGCCGAGCTCAAACAGGCCGCCAAGCGCGTACGCGATGCCAAGCGCAAACCCAAGGCCGACGAGGCCGAAGGTGGCGAAGCCGAACGCCGCGACATCAAGGCCCTGCAGCGCCGCGTCACCGAACTGGAAAACGAAAACACCGCCCTGCAATCGAAGGTGACCGCACTGCAGGCGCAGCTCGAACGCCTGCGCGGCTGAGCGCGCACCCGACAGTCGACAGCAGCACGCAGGAGCGCACCCGGGCGCGACCGGCATTGCCGATAAAGCCCGTCGCGCCCGGGTGCGCTCCTATGACGGCAACAGCGCTGGGTCGCCCCAACCCAAGCGCAGCCGGAGCACAGGGCACGCAAGACGCGGCCACCAACCTGCGCGAGCGCTGGCGGCACCTGCCGTGGACATGCCCTGGTCAAACGACTGGGTACACTTCACCGATGGAACCAAGTCCCAGCACTCCCCGTCCGATCGATCCCCGTCGTGCCCAGTTGCAGCGCATGAAGCTATTGGCGGTGGCCTTGTTGCTGGCGATGTTCGCCGGCTTCGTCGTCAGCCACCTGATGGGCGAACACGGCATCTGGGCCTGGGTGTCGGCCTTCTGCGAAGCGGCCACGGTGGGCGCATTGGCCGACTGGTTCGCCGTGGTGGCGCTCTTCCGCCACCCGATGGGCCTGCCGATTCCGCACACCGCCATCCTGCCGCGTGGCAAGGAACGGCTGGCCGATGGGCTGGCAGTGTTCGTGCGCGACCAGTTCCTCGCCCCGGATGCATTGATGGAAAAACTGCGGGTATTCGATCCCGCCAGCCGGTTGGGCGATTGGCTGGCCAAACCAGAGCAGGCACGCATGCTGGCGCAGATGACGCGCGGCTGGATGCTGCAGGCGCTGGAACTGCTCGACGAGGCAGCCGTCCGCCGCGCGATTCAAGGCTTCGTGGTCGACCGCCTGCGCAAATGGAACGCCGCCGCCACCATCGGCGATGTCATGGCCCTGCTCACCACCGACGGCCGCCACCAAAAACTGCTGGATGAAGTGTTGCTGCGGCTGGGCGAATGGCTGGACCAGGAGCAGGTCAAGACGCGCGCGTCTGCATTGATCGTGCGTTACGCGCGCCGCGAATGGCCCAAGCTGGTCGGCACCGTGAATTGGGTCAAGCCGATCGAAGAGATCGGCGACAGCCTGGCCGACCGCATGGCGCGTGCGGCGATCGAAGAACTGCAGGACATCCTCAAAACACCCGAGCACCCAATCAGGCTCGACTACGAAGCGTGGCTGCAGGGCTACATCACGCGCTTGCGCGACGAACCGGAAATGGCCGTGCGCGTGGAAGAACTGAAGCAACGCGCCATCGAACATCCGGCACTGCAGGACTATGTGCAAGGGTTATGGGGCGAAATTCGCGACGCACTGCGCAATGACCTGGCGCGCGAGCAATCGTCGATGGCCGCGCACGTGGAGCGTTCCATGCAATCGCTCGGCCGGGCCTTGTCGCAGGATCCCTCGCTGCGTGAGGCGCTCAATCAACATATGTTGCAAGCTGCCGACAAACTTACCGCGCGCTTGCGCACATCGGTCACCGACCATATTGCATCGACGATGAAAAGTTGGGACGAACGTCACCTCGTCGAACAATTGGAATTGGGGGTGGGACGCGATCTGCAATACATTCGGTTCAATGGAACCTTGGTCGGTGGACTGATCGGACTGATTCTTCACGCGTTGTCGATCTGGCTGTCGTTTTGATGCGGAAACGTCGATCGCCCATCCGAGCCGACGTGCAGGCTTAGGGGACTGCACACAGCCGTCGGATGTCGGGCGGTACCACGAGGTCGACGCAGGTCGGCCAGCACTCTGGGCACGTAACAGGCAAGGCGAAGGAACGAACATGCCGAAGGGCCGCTGGGATTTGCGCAGGACATACGGGCGTCGCGCATTCTTCGGTGCACTGCTGATCCTGAGCGCCGGCCTGGTTGCCGCGATCGTCACCGGCGTGTGGCTGCAACGGCAGAACGAGCTCGAGCGCCAGCAACGGTTCGACTACGTCGTGCGTACGCTGGCGCGCAACATCAGCGAGCGCATGTCCACCTTCGAGCATGGCTTGCGCGGCGCGCGCGGTGCGGTAATCGGCGCAGGCAGCGGCATCATCAGTCGAGAACGCTTCACCTTGTACAGCCGCTCGCGGGATTATCCACGCGAGTTTCCCGGGGTGCTGGGGTACGGCTATATCCATCGGGTCGCCCCGGCCGACGAGGCCGCATTTCTGCAGGCCGCGCGTGCCGATGGTGCGCCGGACATCCATCGCCGGCCGTTGGCGCCGTGGGATGGCGAGCGTTACATGGTGCTGTATTTCGAGCCGGAATCCTCGGGCAACCGCCCGCTCGGCATCGATATCGCCTCCGAGCCGCGCCGGCGCGCCGCCGCCCTGCAGGCCGCACGCAGCGGCGAGCCGGTCATGACCTCGCCGATCTCGCTGTCCGGCTACCGCGTTCCCAACGAAAGCGGCTTTCTGGTGCTGTTGGCGGTCTATCGGGAGGGCATGCCGCTGCAGACGCCGCAACAGCGCATGCTCGCCACCAGCGGCTGGGTGTATGCGCCTTTCAGCGTCGAGCAGATGGTGCGAAGCGCATTGGGCGAGCGCGACGACGTGGCGCTGGACCTGTCCGACCGCAACGAGCCCACCCACAATTTCTACCGCAGCGGCACGCCCGCCAGCGACAGCGCGCTGCGCCCGCCGGTGGTGCGGCTGTTGCCGATCTACGGCCGCACCTGGGTCATCACCGCCCACCCCACCGCCGGCTTCGTCGCATCGCTCAACCAGAGTTCGCCCTGGTTGATCGGCGGGCTGGTGATGGGTGCCGCGGTCCTGTTTGCCGCCCTGCTGGTGCTGTATTTCAGCAACGGGCTGCGCCGCGAGGAAGTGCTGCGCAAGCAGATGGAGCTGGCCGCGCTGGTCAGCCATTCCAGCGAAGCCATCGTCGCCGAAACCCCGGATGGACGTATCACGCACTGGAACCCGGCCGCCGAGGCGATGTTCGGTTACACGGCCGAGGAGGCGATCGATCAGGACCTGACCATGCTGCTGTCGCCGCAGCCGTATGCGATGCCGGAGGTCGACCATGCCGATGCGGCACTGGCGGGCAACGCATCGGCGGCGCAGACCATGCGCCATCGCGACGGGCATCAGGTGCATGTGCTGGCCAGCAAGGCGCCGATCATCGAAAGCGAAGGCACGCTCAGCGGCCATTCGCATTTCTTCCGCGACATCTCCGACCGCGTGCGCTCGCATCAACGCATCATCGACCTCAATGCATCGCTCGAACACCAGGTCGCCGAACGCACCAGCGAGTTGGTGAAGTTCTCGGTGCTGCAACGCGCGATCCTGGCGCACGCCGGCTACGCCATCATCGCCACCGATTCCAGCGGCTTCGTCACGCTGTTCAATCCGGCCGCGGAAAAGCTGTTGGGCTACAGCGCGGCAGAGGTGATCGGGCGACGCAAGGCCAGCCAGTTCGTCGAGCAAGAGGAACTGCAGGAGCGCGCGCACATGCTGGCCGAACAGACCGGTACGCCGGTGGCGCAGACGCTGGAAGCGATCGCCGCGCTCACCAGCCTGGGTCGCAGCGACACCAGCGAGTGGACCTACGTCAGTCATGACGGACGCCGCCTGCCGGTGCTGCTGACCTTGAGCACCCTGCGCGACGACCACGACCAGGTGATCGGCTATCTCGGCGTGGCGGTGGATCTCACCGAGCAAAAGCTGCACGAAAAACAGCTGCGTCTGGCAATGGATGCGGCCAAGAGCGCCAACCAGTCCAAGTCCGATTTCCTGGCCAACATGAGCCACGAAATCCGCACGCCGATGAACGCCATCCTGGGCATGCTGTACCTGCTTCAGCGCAGCGAACTGCCCGGCGCCGCGCAGGACATGGTCGCCAAGATCGATCGCTCCGCGCGCACGTTGCTGGAAATCATCAACGACATTCTCGACTTTTCCAAGATCGAGGCCGGGCGTATCGACCTGGAATGCGCGCCGTTCGATCTGAACCAGCTGTTCGATAACATCGCCGACCTGATGCGGTCCTCGCTCAGCGCCAAACCGGTGGAAATGATCGTAGAACCCCTGCCACGCGACAGTCGTTGGCTGCTGGGCGATGCGCTGCGCATCAACCAGGTGTTGGTCAACCTGGTCGGCAATGCGATCAAGTTCACCGAACAGGGCGAAGTGGTGCTGTCGGTACGCCGCTTCCCCAGCGGCGACCCCAACAAGTTCAAGCTGCTGTTTTCGGTCCGCGATACCGGCATCGGTATTTCCAAGGAAAAGCAGAGCGTGATCTTCTCGCCGTTCCTGCAGGCCGACACGTCCACCAGTCGGCGTTACGGCGGCAGCGGCCTGGGTTTGACCATCAGCCGACGCCTGGTCGAACTGATGGGCGGCGAACTGGAAGTAGAAAGCGTGCCCGGCCGCGGCAGCGAATTCTATTTCGTGGTGACGCTGGAAAAATCCGCGCCACCGCAGGCGCAGCGCGAATTGCCGGCCTTGCCGCCGGAAGCGATGCCGCGCGTGCTGATCGCCGACGACCACGATGCAGCGCTCAACAACCTGGTGCGCATCGCGACCGAACTTGGCTGGCGCGTGGATGCGGTGGCCAGTGGACACGCCGCATTGCAGGCCATCGAACACGCGACAGAGCCCTACGATATTTTCCTGCTCGACTGGCGCATGCCCGATATCGACGGGGTGGCCATCGCACGCCAGATCCGTGCACGCGCCACGCCTGGCCCGCATCCGGTCATCGTGATGGTCACCGCCTACGAGCGCCGCCTGCTGGAGCAGCATCCCGAGCAGCAGGATCTGGATGCGGTGATGACCAAGCCGGTGACCGGCGCGGCCTTGCACCGGCTGGTCGAACAACTGCTAGAGCAACGCCCGGGTGCCCGCCCTGCCACGCCGACATTCGTTGCGCGACGCCTGGAGGGCGCGCACCTGCTGCTGGTGGACGACAGCGACATCAATTGCGAAGTCGCCCAGCGCATTCTGGAGGGCGAAGGTGCCATGGTCACCGTCGCTCACGATGGCGAGCAAGCGGTGAGCACGCTCAAACGCGCGCCCAATCTGTTCCACCTGGTACTGATGGATGTGCAGATGCCGGTGGTGGACGGTTACGAGGCCACGCGCCGGTTGCGCCAGATCCCGGCGCTGGCCAGCCTGCCGGTGATCGCACTGACTGCCGGCGCATTCCGCCCGCAGCAGGAAAAAGCGCTGGAAGCAGGCATGAACGGCTTTATCGCCAAGCCATTCAACGTCGAAGAACTGGTCACTGCCATTCGTCATTTCTTGCAGCCGGGCACGCGGCGCATTCCATCGCTTCCGCACGAGGCGCAGGCGCACGCCGGTCCCGAATGGGAATACAGCGACCCGCAACTGCTGGACGCCGCCGGCGCGCGCAGCCTGTGGCGCGAGCGCGAACCCTACGCGCGCTATCTGATCAAGCTGCTGCGCGACAACCCGGACCCGGCCGAGGTAGCCGCCGAGCATCTGCGACGCAACGAACTGCCGGCCATCGGCGCGATGGCGCACAAGCTGCGTGGCGCGGCCGGCTCGCTTGCGCTGCCGGCCCTGGCCGGTGCAGCCGGCGATCTGGAGACGCGTATCGAGGAAGGACACGACATCACCGCGTCGCTGAGTGCGTTGAAGGACGTCATGCAGCGCACCGCCGACGCGATCCGGGCATTTTTGCAGCATGGCGATAGCGACGTTGCCGCCGACGAGGATGGCGCTGCGTTGGATGCAGACAGCGTGCAGATCCTGACATCGGCCTTTGCCAGCGACGATGCCGACCGGATCGACCATGCGCTGTTGATCTGCGCGCCACGCCTACCGCGCGCACTGCAGGAAGCCTTGCAACGCGCGGTCGAAGATTTCGACTTCCGCCGCGCCGAAACCACGTTGCGCGAGTGGCAGACCACCCACCCGCACTAATCGCGCTCCCCGAGCATCTGGCAAGGATCCCCCATGCCGTCCCGCCCCCTGCTGTGTGTCGACGACGAGTCCAGCAACCTGGCCACCCTGCGCCAGCTGCTGCGCGATGACTTCGCGCTGGTATTCGCCAAATCCGGCGCCGAAGCCCTGGATGCGGTGACACGCCACACGCCCAAGTTGATCCTGCTGGACGTCGAATTGCCGGACATGGACGGCTATGCGGTGGCGCGCGCGCTCAAGCAGCAGCCATCCAGCAACGCCATCCCCATCCTGTTCGTGACCTCGCGCAACAGCGAACACGACGAACGCCTCGGGCTGGAAGCGGGCGCGGCCGATTACGTCAGCAAGCCCTACTCGCCTGCGCTCCTCAAGGCACGCATCGGTACCCAGTTGAAGCTGGCCGAAAACGCACGTCTTGCCCAGCAATACCGCGAGGCGATCCATCTGCTCGGCACCGCCGGCCAGGGCCAGGACGCCGACACCGGCGCGCATATCTGGCGCATGGCGGTGTATGCGCGTGTCCTGGCCGAAGCGGTGGGCTGGTCGCCGCAACAGGCGCAGACCCTGCAGGACGCCGCCCCGTTGCACGATGCCGGCAAGATCGCGGTGCCCGGCAGCATCCTGCAAAAGCCCGATTCGCTGGACGAACACGAACGCTCGGTGGTGCGTCAGCACCCGCAAGCCGGCCATGATCTGTTGCGCCACGGCCGCGGTCCGGTGTTTCAGCTGGCAGCGGAAATCGCGCTGCATCACCACGAATGCTGGGACGGCAGCGGCTATCCCCAGGGGTTGTCCGGCGAGGCGATTCCCGAATCGGCACGCATCGTGGCGGTGGCCGACGTCTTCGATGCGCTCTGCGGGCGACGCGCCTACAAAGCGCCCTGGACGGTGGAAGACGCCCTGCGCAAGCTCGACAGCATGGCGGGCAAACAACTGGAACCGCGCCTGGTGCAGCACTTCCACGAAGCGTTGCCGCAGATTCTGCAGATCAAGGACGCTTGGGAGAGGCCTGCGGCTGAGCGCTGATTCGGGCAGCTAAGGCAACCGCCCATTCGCGATGTCAGGTTGGCTGTCTTCCGCCGCACCCTCACCCCAACCCCTCTCCCGCAGGAGAGGGGCTTTTCCAGGGGCGATCCCTGTCCGCGTGCTGCATCGTGATCCTCCTCCCGTCGGGAGAAGGTGGCGCGTAGCGCCGGATGAGGGTACGGGCAGCTCGGGGGCGACCACGTCAGGTTGGCTGTCTTCCGCCGCACCCTCACCCCAACCCCTCTCCCACAGGGAGAGGGGCTTTCCAGGGGCGATCCCTGTCCGCGTAGGGAGAGGGGCTTTCCCAGCGGCGATCTCTCCGCGTGCCGCATCTTGATCCTTCTCCCTTCGGTAGAAGGTGGCGCGTAGCGCCGGATGAGGGTACGGGCAGCTCGGGGACGACCACGTCAGGTTGGCTGTCTTCCGCCGCACCCTCACCCCAACCCCTCTCCCACAGGGAGAGGGGCTTTTCCAGGGGCGATCCCTGTCCGCGTAGGGAGAGGGGCTTTCCCAGCGGCGATCCCTCCGCGTGCCGCATCGTGATCCTTCTCCCTCTGGGAGAAGGTGGCGCGTCGCGCCGGATGAGGGTACGGGCAGCTCGGGGACCAACAGCCCACGCTGCATCGCTTCGCGCGTCCCACATCGCCATCGCGCGCTCACTTCACCGCCAGCCCTGTAAGCCGCGTTCTTTTGCATCACGCCAACACCCGCCACCAAATCGCCGCGTCTGCATCCACAAGCACGCACTGTTGCCCAGGTGCGCTTGAACCCCGCCCCTCACCAGCAGACAATGCCCATGTTGCGCCGCACAACACCGTGCGACGCGGGCCGACCCTGCTGCCGTCTGCGGCGCAGGCGGCGCGGCCCCGCAACCGAGAGTCCGATGTCCTCCAGCGTGTCCGAGGCTGGCGCTACGCCGCCGCCTTATCCCGATTACCGCATCATCTCGCTGATCCTGGCGTGCGCCATTTTCATGGAGCAGATGGATGCCACCGTGCTGGCCACCGCGCTGCCGACCCTGGCGCGCGATTTCGGCGTGGCGGCACCGGCCATGAGCATCGCGATGACCAGCTACCTGCTGGCGCTGGCGGTGCTGATCCCGGCCAGCGGCGCCATCGCCGACCGCTTCGGCCTGCGCCGCGTGTTCGGCGCCTCCATCTGGGTGTTCGTCGGTGGCTCGATCCTGTGTTCGCTGGCCGATAGCCTGCCCACCATGGTCGCCGCGCGCGTGCTGCAGGGCGCCGGCGGCGCCATGATGGCCCCGCTGGGCCGGCTGATCCTGCTGCGCACGGTGGAGCGCCGCCACCTGGTGTCGGCCATGGCCTGGACGCTGGTGCCGGCCTTCATCGGCCCGATGCTGGGCCCCCCGTTGGGCGGCTTTTTCGTCTCGTACCTGGATTGGCGCTGGATCTTCTACATCAACGTGCCGATCGGTATCGCCGGCTTCCTGCTGGTGCGGCGTTTCATACCGGAGATTCCCAGCGAATCGGCGCCGGCGCGTTTCGATCTGCGCGGCTTTCTGCTGTGCGGCACCGCACTGGGCTGCCTGCTGTTCGGCCTGGAAATGGTCAGCCAGCAAAACGGCGTCGGCCAAGCCAGCTGGCTGCTGGCGATCGGCGGCAGCGCTGGGTTGGGATATCTGTGGCACGCGCGCCACCACCCCGCTCCGCTGCTGGATCTGAGCTTGTTGCGGATCGCCTCGTTCCGGTTGTCGGTGATCGGCGGCGCGCTGATGCGCATCACCCAGGGTGCGCAGCCGTTTCTGTTGCCGCTGCTGTTTCAGATCGGCTTCGGCATGAGCGCGGCGCATAGCGGCCGGTTGATCCTGGCCACTGCGCTCGGAGCCCTATTGATGCGCAGCATCACCCCGCAATTGCTGCGCCGTTTTGGCTATCGCAACAGCCTGATCGGCAACGGCGTCCTCGCCAGCCTGGGCTATATGGTGTGCGCATTCTTCCGCCCCGACTGGCCACCGTCAGTGATGTTCGGCTTGCTGCTGTGCTGCGGCGCCTTCATGTCGTTTCAATTCGCCGCCTACAACACCATCGCCTACGAGAACGTGCCGGCCGCGCGCATGAGCCGCGCCAGCAGCCTGTATACGACCTTGCAGCAGTTGATGCTCTCGGTCGGCGTGTGTGCCGGCGCGATGATCCTCAACCTGGCGATGCTGGCCGGCGGCCACGCAACGCCGCGTCAGAGCGATTTCTCGCTGGCGTTTTGCGTGGTCAGCCTGATCTCGCTCAGCGCCACCTGGTGGCATGTGCGTTTCGACAAGGATGCCGGGCGGGAAATGAGCGGGCACCGGGCGTAAACCGGGTGCGGTCGCATTGCGGCCTATTGGCATGTTCTTGAGCCGCAAACCATCGCGCCTGGATATCCACCAGCCGCGCTCAGCGCACGTCGGCGCACGCCATGCGCTACGCCCCCGCACGCAAGAGGCCGCCCGTAGGCGGCCTCTGCATTTGACTCAACCAGGCTGTTTAGGCCACCGCGATAGCGATGCATGCGCTTCGCCATCGCGGCAATAGGTTGCTTACACCCCGTGCGCGGCCAGTTGGCCCAACCGCTGCACTGCCACCGACACGGTCGGGTAGTCCAGGGTCTTCTGCTCGGCTACATCGGCGAGCATGGCCAGGGTGAAGCGCAGACTGGAATCGTCGCGTGCCATCCAGTTGGCCACCTTGTTCTCGGCACTACTGCCGGGCATGGTCAGCACCTGGCCTACCAATGCACGCTGATGCGCGGCCAGTTCGTCGCGCAGCACCCCACGCGCCACCGCATGCCAACGGCCGTTGACCTCCAGCGCGTCGATCTGTTCGAACAGCCACGGCAGCCGCAGCGCTTCGCCCAGGCGGAAATGCACCTTGGAAACGTCCACCGGCTTGAGCTTGCGCGTGCGCGCGGTTTCGATGATGTCGAAGGCCGGCTCCAGATAACGCAGCTCGGACAACTGCTGCGCCAGTGCCGGGGTGAGGCCCTTGTCCTGCCACTCCTGCACGCTGGCTTCGTACTGCGGGCGCTGCGCATCCGACAGTACGCCCGACGCCACGCGGATGTCGTTGAACGGGCCGTGGTAACGCTCCACCGCTGCGGTGATGCCCGGCATCTGGCCCGGACGCAGCAGCAGCCAGCGCACGAACGAGCGTTGCAGGCGCCAGATCACTTCCAGCGCGTCGATCTGCACCGATTCGGGCACCTTGCCATCCAGCGCATCGATCTGCGTCCACAGCGCGCGCGCATCCAGCGTTTCGCGGCTGATGGTGTAGGCCTTGGCGACCTCACCGATGCTGCGGCCGGTATCTTCCTGCATGCGCATCAGGAAGGTGGCGCCCATGCGGTTGATGGTGGTGTTGGTCACCGCGGTGGCGATGATCTCGCGCTTGAGGCGGTGACGCTCCATCGCATCGGCGTACTTCTTCTGCAGCGGCTGCGGGAAGTAGCGCTGCAATTCCTTGGACAGGTAGGGGTCTTCCGGAATATCCGATTCCAGCAACTGCTGGAACGCCACCAGCTTGGAATAGGACAGCAGCACCGACAGCTCCGGCCGGGTCAGGCCCTGGCCGCGCGCCTTGCGTGCGGACAGCTCCGCATCGGACGGCAGGAACTCGATCTGCCGATCCAGCAGGCCCTGCAGTTCCAGCGTGCGGATGAAGTGCTGCTTGGAGCCGAGCCGCTTGACGCTCATGCGCTCCATCAGGCTGATGGCCTGGTTCTGGCGGTAGTTGTCCCACAGCACCAGGTCGGCCACTTCGTCGGTCATCGACGCCAGCAGCTTGTTGCGTGCGTCATAGGTCAGCTTCTTGGCCTGCACCATGTCGTTGAGCAGGATCTTGATGTTGACCTCGTGATCGGAGGTGTCCACGCCGGCCGAGTTGTCGATGAAGTCGGTATTGAGCAGCACGCCGGCCTGCGCCGCTTCGATACGCCCCAGCTGGGTCAAGCCCAGGTTGCCGCCCTCGCCTACCACCTTGCAGCGCAACTCGCCGCCATTAACGCGCAGGCCGTTGTTGGCGCGATCGCCCACGTCGGCATGCGATTCGCTAGCCGCCTTGACGTAGGTGCCGATGCCGCCGTTCCAGAACAGGTCCACCGGCGCCTTGAGAATCGCGTTCATCAGTTCGTTCGGCGAGAGCTGCTTGACGCTGGCGTCCAGGCCCAGCGCGTCACGCACCGGCGCACTGATGTCGATGGATTTGAGCGTGCGCGGATAGATGCCGCCACCGGCGCTGATCAGTTTGGCGTCGTAGTCGGCCCAGCTGGAACGCGGCAGCTTGAACAGGCGATCGCGTTCGGCAAAGGACACCGCTGCATCCGGATTCGGGTCCAGGAAGATGTGGCGATGATCGAACGCCGCCAGCAGGCGGATATGCCGTGAGAGCAGCATGCCGTTACCGAACACGTCGCCGGACATGTCGCCGATGCCGACCACGCTGAAGTCCTGGCTCTGGCAATCGCGACCCATCGCGCGGAAGTGGCGCTTGACCGATTCCCACGCGCCACGCGCAGTGATGCCCATGCCCTTGTGGTCGTAACCGACCGAACCGCCGGAGGCGAACGCATCGCCGAGCCAGAAGCCGTGATCCAGCGCCAGGCCATTGGCGATATCGGAGAACGTGGCAGTGCCCTTGTCGGCCGCAACCACCAGGTACGGGTCGTCCTGGTCGTGGCGCACCACCTGCGGCGGCGGCACGATCTTGCCGCCGACGATGTTGTCGGTGATGTCGAGCAGGCCCTGGATGAACAGCTTGTAGCAAGCGATGCCTTCTGCCTGGATGGCATCACGGTCACCACCGACCGGCGAACGCTTGACGTAGAACCCGCCCTTGGCGCCAACCGGCACGATCACGGTGTTCTTGACCATCTGCGCCTTGACCAGGCCCAGCACCTCGGTGCGGAAATCCTCGCGCCGGTCAGACCAGCGCAGGCCGCCACGCGCCACTGCGCCAAAGCGCAGGTGCACGCCTTCCACGCGCGGGCCGTAGACGAAGATTTCGCGATACGGACGCGGCTTGGGCAGGTCCGGCACGCGCGACGAATCCAGCTTGAAGCTGATGCAGTGTGGGTGCTTGCCGTGCTTGTCGGTCTGGTAGTAGTTGGTGCGCAAGGTCGCATCGATCACATCGATGAAGCTGCGCAGGATGCGGTCTTCGTCCAGGCTGGAAACGCGATCCATCAACTTCAGCAAGGTGGCGCGGGTGGCGTCCTGCTGCGCGTCGCGATCGCCGCCGCGCGCTTCCAACACGGCGTCCAGCGCCTTGAGCGTGGCCTCGTCGCCGCCTGCCAGCGCAGACAGCTCTTCGCGCAGGCGCTCCTGGCCGGCGAAGATCTGTGCCCTGGTTTCGGAACCGGTGGACGGATCAAAGCGCGCTTCGAACAGTTCCACCAGCAAGCGCGCCAGCAGCGGATAGCGGGTAAAGGTGGCTTCGACGTAGGCTTGCGAGAACGGCACTGCCGTCTGCAGCAGGTACTTGCAGTAGCCGCGCAGCAATGCCACCTGGCGCCAATGCAGGCCGGCCGCCAGGATCAGGCGATTGAAGCCGTCGTTTTCGGCATCGCCGTTCCAGATGCGCTCGAACGCTTCGCCGAAGCTGGCATCGGCGTGTGCGGCATTGATCTTGCCGGAGGTCGATTCGACCTCGAAATCCTGGATGTAGACCGGCGTTTCGCCGACCTGCAGCCGATACGGCCGCTCGGAAATCACCCGCAAGCCCATGTTTTCCATCATCGGCATCGCATCGGACAGCGGAATGTCGTCGAGCTGGCGGTACAGCTTTAGGCGCAGGCCTTCGCCAGCATCCAGACGCATGCCATCCTCGCGACGGATTTCCTGCAGGCTCAGATGCAGATCGTCCGGGCCATCCAGCGAAGCGAGATGCTCGACGTCGGAGACCGCCGATTCGATCGAGGAATCTTCGATATAGCCGGCCGGCAGTGCACGACCGAAGTTGGCCGCCATGCGCAGGCCATTGGCCTCGCCATGCCGCGCGACTAATGCTTCGCGCAGGGCATCGCGCCAGTTGCGCAGCAGGTGCGCCAGCCGCGATTCGAGTTCGGTGGTGTTGAACTCAAGCGCCTCGCCGCTCTTGGGACGCACGATCAGGTGCAGCTGCGCCAGTGGCGATTCGCCCAGCACCACGCTGGAGTCGATATATTCGCCGTGCAACGCGTCCTTCAACAAGGCTTCGATGCGCAGGCGCACATCGGTGTTGAAGCGTTCGCGCGGGATGTACACCAGCGCCGAGATGAAACGCCCGTACTTGTCGCGACGCAGGAACAGGCGGCTACGCACGCGCTCCTGCAAGCCGAGGATGCCCATCGCGGTGCGGTACAGCTCTTCTTCGTTGGACTGGAACAGCTCCTCGCGCGGCAGCGTTTCCAGGATGTGGCGCAAGGCCTTGCCGCTATGGCTGCTCGGGGTCAGCCCCGACTTGCTCATCACGTATTCGTGGCGCTGACGCACCAGCGGAATTTCCCACGGCCGGCGGTTGTAGGCGCTGGAAGTGAACAGTCCCAGGAAGCGCTGCTCGCCGACGATGCGGCCCTTGGCGTCGAATTCCAGGATGCCGATGTAATCCATGTAACCGACCCGGTGCACGCGCGAGCGGGCATTTGTCTTGGTCAGGATCAACGCATCCTTGAGCTTGGACGAGGCATTCAAGCCATGCGCGGCCAGCGTGGTCACCGGACGCGCCGGCGAGGTGTCGCGCCCGCGCAGCAGGCCCAGGCCGGTCTCTTCCAGCGGCGCCAGCACGTCCTGGCCATCCTGCTTCTCCACCCGATACTCGCGGTAGCCGAAGAAGGTGAAGTGGTCGGCCGCGGCCCAGCGCAGGAACTCCTGCGCCTCGTGCCGGTTGATGTCGTCGATCGGCAAACGACGCGTCGCCAGATCGTCGGCCAGCATGACCATGCGCTCGCGCATCGCCGACCAGTCCTGCACGATGGCGCGCACCTCGGCCAGCACCTTGCGCACTGCCGCTTCCAGCTTGGGCATTTCTTCCGGCGGCTGGCGGTCGATCTCCAGCACCATCAGCGATTCGCTCTTGCCCTCGCCCACTGCGGTGAGCTTGCCGGACTTGTCGCGCGCGATGCGCAGCACCGGGTGGCCCAGCACGTGCACGCCGATGCCCAGGTCGGCCAGGGTCATGCTGACCGAATCCACCAGGAACGGCATATCGTCGTTGACGATCTGCAGCAGGGTATGCGGCGACTCGTAGCCGTGGCTCTTCAAGGTCGGGTTGAACACCCGTACGTTGACCGTGCCGGCCTTGCGCGCGCGCGCGAACTCCAGCATGTCCGATGCCAGCGCCGCCCACTGCTCCGGCGGATGGTTCGGGAATTCGTCTTCCTCCATGCGCCGGTAGAAGTCGGCGGCGAACGCCTGGACTTCGGCCTGACGGGCGGCCGGGTAGCGCTTGCGCAACGCGGCAAACACCGGCTCGAGGGTAACCGCCTGCGGTTCGGTGGCAAGCACGGGGACGGCACGTTCGGCGACCGGTTTGACCGACGTCGTGGACGATTTCGAAGCGGCTTTCTTGGCTGTCATGAGTAGAGCTGGAATGCTCGGTGGAAAACCTGAATTGTACCGGGGCGCGGTGACGACGCCTTGCTGCATAGCGCAAATGTGCCGGCTGCGATGACTCCTGGCGGCATGCAAAAGCGCTACATCAATGTAGGACGAGGACGCAGTGCCGGGAGGCGGGGCCGGACCGCCACAACCGGCAAAGTCCTGTCGAATGCTTGGCACACAAGGCGTTGCGCAGACAACGCCGCGACCGTCAAGGCTGTTTGAAAACTAAACTGGACGGTATAGTCTACCGCCATGACCCCTCGTTCCCACCGTGCTGCCCGGCGTTCGGACTGCGACCGCCGCATCCATGCGGCCGTGCATGCGCTGCTGGCAGAGCGTGGCATGCGGCTGAGCATGGATGCGGTGGCCGAGCGGGCTGGCTGTTCCAAGCAGACCCTTTACAGCTATTACGGCTGCAAGGAAAACCTGCTGCGCGATGTACTGCAGGACCACGTGCACCTGGCGGCCGGGCCGTTGGGCACGGTCTCGGGCGATCTCCACGCGGATCTGCTGGCCTTCGCGCTGGCCCATCTTGACCGTTTGAACAACCCCGATGTGCTACAGACCTGCCGTCTGGTCGAAGCCGAGTCGCATCGGTTCCCGACCAGTCGCAGCAGATCTTCCACGACGGCGTGGTCGGCATGCAGCAGCGCCTGGCGCATCGCTTCGAACAGGCGATCGACGCCGGCCAACTGCGGCATGACGATCCGCACTTCATGGCCGAACTGCTGCTGAGCATGATCGTCGGGCTGGATTTCGACCGCCAACGGTTTCAAGTCCCCCATCGCGCCGGCCTTCCCGCCAGGCAGCGATGGGCGCAGTTCGCCGTGGACACCTTCCTGCGTGCGTTTGCTCCGGCTTCTGCCGCGCCGACGTCGCCACCTTCTCTTCTCACTTCAAGACCCTAACGGAGTTCCTCCTGATGATTGCCCCGCTCCGCACATTCGGCCTGGCCTGTGCCATCACCGTGGCGCTGGCTGCCTGCAGCAAGCCCGAACAACAGCAGGCGCCGCCGCCGCCGGAAGTGTCGGTGCTGGAGATGAAGCCGCAGACGCTGCCGCTGGAACGCGACCTGGTCGGCCGCCTGTCGGCGTACCGTTCGGCGGACGTGCGCGCGCGCGTGGACGGCGTGGTGCTCAAGCGCCTGTACACCGAAGGCGCCAACGTCACCGAAGGCCAGCCGCTGTTCCAGATCGATCCGTCGCAGCTGAAGGCCACGTTGCTGCAGGCGCAGGGCCAGCTGGCCGCCGCCGAAGCGACCTATACCAACGCCAAGATCGCCGCTACGCGTGCACGCAGCCTGGCGCCGCAGCAGTACGTCTCGCGCGCCGACATCGACACCGCCGAAGCCAACGAGCGCTCATCCGGCGCCAACGTGCAACAGGCGCGCGGGGCGGTCGAAGCGGCGCGCATCCAGCTCGGTTTCGCCACTGTGACCTCGCCGATCACCGGCCGCGCCGGTATCCAGCGCGTGACCGAAGGCGCGCTGGTCGGTGCCGGTGAAGCCACCCTGCTGACCACCGTCGACCAGATCGACCCGCTGTACGTGAACTTCGCCATGAGCAGCGAAGAGCTGGCTGCCCTGCGTCAGGCGCAGAGCAGCGGCAACGTGCAGCTCAGCGGCGACGGCAAGTCGTCCATCAACGTGGAGTTGGGCAACGGCACGCAATACCAGCACCCCGGCACGTTGGACGTGTCTGCGGTAACGGTGGACCCGAGCACCGGTGCGGTGTCGTTGCGCGCCACCCTGCCCAACCCCGAACAATCGCTGCTGCCGGGCGCCTTCGTGACCTTCAAGGCCAGCCTGGGCCAGCGCAACAATGCCTACCTGCTGCCGCAGCAGGCAGTGCAGCGCGATGCCACCGGACCCTACGCCCTGGTGCTGGGCAAGGACGGCAAGGTGGTCCGCAAGAACCTGACCGTCGACGGCCAGCAGAAAGGCCAGTGGATCGTCACCGGCGGCATGACCCCGGGCGACCAGGTCATCGTCGATGGCGTGCAGAAGGCCAAGGAAGGGCAGCCGGCCAAGGGCGTGCCGTGGGATCCGAACAAGCCGGCACAAGGCGGCCAGCCCGGCGCACCGGGCGCGGCGCCTGCCGCGGCACAGGGCGGCGACGCGCAAGCCGCACCGTCCGCCGACAAGGCCGATGCAGCGGCGCCGGCCGCCCAGCAACAGCCCAAGCAGGATGCGGCCGCGCAACCGGCCGACTCCCAGTCCAAGCAGCAGTGACGGAACCCGGACATGCCTAAGTTTTTTATCGAACACCCGGTCTTTGCGTGGGTGGTGGCGATCCTGATCTCGCTTGCGGGCGTGATCTCGATCCTGAATCTGGGTATCGAGTCGTACCCGACGATCGCCCCCCCGCAGGTCACCGTTACCGCCAACTTCCCCGGCGCCAGCGCCGACACCGCAGAAAAGGCGGTGACCCAGGTCATCGAACAGCAGCTCACCGGCATCGACCACCTGCTGTACTTCAACTCGTCCTCGGCCGCCAACGGCCGCGTGACCATCACGCTGACTTTCGAAACCGGCACTGATGCGGATATCGCGCAGGTGCAGGTGCAGAACAAGGTGTCGCTGGCCACGCCGCGCCTGCCGTCGGAAGTGACCCAGCAAGGTGTGGTGGTGGCCAAGGCCAACGCTGGCTTCCTGATGGTGGCTGCGCTGCGCTCTGACAACCCGTCGATCAACCGCGACGCGCTCAACGACATCGTCGGCTCGCGCGTGCTCGAGCAGATCTCGCGCGTGCCCGGCGTGGGCAGCACCAACCAGTTCGGCGCCGAATACGCAATGAACATCTGGTTGAACCCGGAGAAACTGCAGGGCTACAACCTGTCGGCGACCCAGGTGCTGACTGCGGTGCGTAACCAGAACGTGCAGTTCGCTGCCGGTTCGGTGGGCGCCGACCCGACCCCGGAAGGCATCAGCTTCACCGCCACGGTGTCGGCGGAAGGCCGCTTCAGCTCGCCCGAGCAGTTCGAAAACATCATCCTGCGGACCGACAACAACGGCGCCACCGTGCGCTTGAAGGATGTCGCGCGCGTGACCGTGGGGCCGAGCAACTACGGCTTCGATACCCAGTACAACGGCAAGCCCACCGGTGCCTTCGGTATCCAGCTGTTGCCGGGCGCCAATGCGTTGAACGTGTCCGAGGCGGTCGGCGCCAAGCTCGACGAACTGCAGCCCACCTTCCCGCAGGGCGTGACTTGGTTTGCGCCGTACGAATCGACCACCTTCGTGCGCATCTCCATCGAGGAAGTGATCCACACGCTGGTGGAAGCCATCGTGCTGGTGTTCCTGGTGATGCTGCTGTTCCTGCAGAACTTCCGCGCCACCGTGATTCCCACGCTGGTGATTCCGGTCGCGCTGCTGGGCACGTTCTTCGGCATGTACATGATCGGCTTCACCATCAACCAGCTGACGCTGTTTGCGATGGTGCTGGCGATCGGCATCGTGGTGGACGATGCGATCGTGGTGATCGAGAACGTCGAACGCATCATGAGCGAGGAGCACCTGGAGCCGAAGGCGGCCACCCAGAAGGCGATGACCCAGATCACCGGCGCGGTGGTGGCCATCACCGTGGTGCTGGCGGCCGTGTTCATCCCCTCCTCGCTGCAGCCTGGCGCCTCGGGCGCGATCTACAAGCAGTTCGCGTTGACCATCGCCATGTCGATGGGGTTCTCTGCGTTCCTGGCGTTGAGCTTCACCCCGGCACTGTGCGCGGCGTTCCTCAAGTCGACCCACTCGACCAAGAAGAACTGGGTCTACCGCACCTTCGACAAGTACTACGACAAGCTGGCGCATCGCTATGTCGGCGTGGTCGGCCATACCCTCAAGCGCTCGCCGCCGTGGATGATTGCGTTCGTGGCGCTGGTGGTGCTGTGCGGCTTCCTGTTCACGCGCATGCCGGGCAGCTTCCTGCCGGAAGAAGACCAGGGCTTTGCGGTGGCCATCGTGCAGCTGCCGCCGGGCGCGACCAAGATCCGCACCAACGAGGCGTTCGCGCAGATGCGTGCGGTGCTGGAGAAGCAGCCGGCCGTGGAAGGCATGCTGCAGATCGCCGGCTTCAGCTTCCTGGGCTCGGGCGAAAACGTCGGTATGGGCTTCATCCGGCTCAAGCCGTGGGAAGAACGCGACGTCACTGCCGAGCAGTTGATCCAGCAGCTCAATGGCGCCTTCTACGGCATCAAGGGCGCGCAGATTTTCGTGGTCAACCTGCCCACCGTGCAGGGCCTGGGCCAGTTCGGCGGCTTCGACATGTGGCTGCAGGACCGCTCCGGTGCCGGCCAGGAGGCGCTGATCAATGCGCGCAACATCGTGCTCGGCAAGGCCGCGGAGAAGCAGGACGCCCTGGTTGGCGTGCGTCCGAATGGCCTGGAAAACTCGCCGCAGCTGCAGTTGCACGTGGACCGCGTGCAGGCGCAGTCGATGGGCCTGGATGTCAGCGATATCTATAGCTCGATCCAGCTGATGCTGGCGCCGGTGTACGTCAACGACTACTTCGCCGAGGGCCGCATCAAGCGCGTCAACATGCGTGCCGACGATCAGTTCCGCGCCGGCCCGGAGTCGCTGCGCGACTTCTTCACGCCCAGTGCCACCGCCACCGGTGCCGATGGTCAGCCGGCGATGATTCCGCTGAGCAACGTGGTCAAGGCCGAGTGGAACTACGCCTCGCCGGCCCTGAACCGCTACAACGGCTATTCCGCCGTGAATATCGTCGGCAACCCGGCACCGGGCGGCAGTTCCGGCCAGGCGATGAGCGCGATGGAAGATATCGTCAACAACGATCTGCCGCCGGGCTTCGGTTTCGACTGGAGCGGCATGTCGTACCAGGAAATCATCGCCGGCAATGCGGCCACGCTGTTGCTGGCGTTGTCGGTGGTGGTGGTGTTCCTGTGCCTGGCCGCGCTTTATGAAAGCTGGTCGATTCCGGTGGCGGTGCTGCTGGTGGTGCCGATCGGCGTGTTGGGCGCGATCACCTTCTCGATGTTGCGCGGATTGCCGAACGATCTGTACTTCAAGATCGGCATGATCACGGTGATTGGCCTGGCGGCGAAGAACGCGATCCTGATCGTGGAATTCGCCGTGGAGCAGCGTGCGGCGGGCAAGACCCTGCGCGAGGCCACCCTGGAAGCGGCGCACCTGCGCTTCCGCCCGATCCTGATGACCTCGTTCGCGTTCATCCTGGGCGTGCTGCCGCTGGCCATCTCCACCGGTGCCGGCGCCAACTCGCGCCACTCCATCGGTACCGGCGTGATCGGCGGCATGGTGTTCGCCACCGTGCTCGGCGTGATCTTCATCCCGCTGTTCTTCGTGGTGGTGCGGCGCATGCTGGGCGACAAGCTGGACGAGCAGTCCAGGGAATATCTGGCCGTGCAGAACGACGGTGGCACCCACCGCCCGGATCGCTGAGTCAGGCAGTCGCTGCAACACCAAAAGCCCCGGCACTGCCGGGGTTTTTTTGTGCATGGCTACGAGTGATTCCCTGATGCGGTGTCACGCAAGCGCTGAGGATTCGGTTCGAATCTCGGTTGTCTCGAGTCGACTGCGGTGATCGCCCGAGAGCGGCTGATCTACGAAATGGCTGCAGGGCCCTTGCCCGCCCACCATCGCGGGACACGCTGCAAGTACGTCCTTGTAAGCTCTTACACGGCATCCATGCCGCGTAAGGTCCCGCGACGGTGGGCGGGCAAGGACCAGTAACGATGGTCGGTGAGTAGAGTTTCCAACAAAGCAATCAGCAAATTGCGCGACGCGGTGTGCTCGCTCTTCAACAAGGAACCAGCACCCTGTCTAGCACGGTGCCCTCGCCGCTTGCGGACCGTTGGCGGCATGGATGCCGCCGTCGAGCCCCCAGGGAAGGGTTCACGGCGTGTCCCGCGAGCGGTGAGGACGCCGCGCGCGCGACAAATCAGGCTAAGTGAGCAATGACCAGTCACGATGGTCGGTACGCACAGCTCTCACTAGCACAGCCAGCAAACTCTCTTGCGCGGTGCCCTCGCCGCTTGCGGGACCGTTGGCGGCATGGATGCCGCCATCGAGCCCCCATGGACGGGTTTACGGCGTGTCCCGCGAGCGGTGAGGACACCGCGCCGCGACCAACCAGCTTTGGGGCCGCGCTGGCGACACCCCGGACACGTTAGATGCCCGGCACGCGCGCACCAGTCGAACCACGCACCACACAGCGCCCGGTCATGACCATGCGGCGGATTGGCAATTGCGGATTGCTTAGCCGTTCCAGCAGCAAGGACATCGCCGCCCGGCCCATGTCTTCCACCGGCTGCTCGACCACGGTGATGCCCGGCTCGACCAGATCGGTCCAGCGCTCGTTGTCGAACCCGGCCAGGGCCAGGTCCTGCGGCAGGCGCAGGCCGGCGGTGCGTGCGGCCTTCAGCGCGCCCATGAGCAGCAGACTGTTACTGGTGACGATGGCCTCGGGCCGGTCGTCGCTGGCCAGCCATGTACCCAACTCGGCAATCGCCGCCTCGGCGGTGGGTGCCACTTCGCGGTAATCCGGCTGCAGCCCCTGCGCGCGCATCGCGGCCAGGTAACCGTCGCGACGCTCGGCCGCGGTGGTGCTGGTGCTGCCGAACAGCCCCCCGATGCGCCGGTAGCCCTGCGCCTGCAGATGCGCCACCAGCTCGGCCATGGCCGCGCCGTTGTCCAGCACCACGCTGTCGTAGCGGCTGCCGGGGCCGGCACGGTCTACCAGCACGGTGGGGTAGTCCAGCGCCAACTCGTGCATGCGCCCCACCGTGACCCGGGTCGGGGCGAAGATCAATCCGGTGATGCGCTCTTCCTGCATCAGCTCCAGGTACAGCGCCTCGCGTTCGGGGTCTTCATCGGTATTGCACAGGGTCACGCGCATACCGGCACGGTACGCGACCTCTTCCACCGCGCGGATCAGCGCCGTGAAGTACGGGTTGCGGATGTCGGCCACGATCACCCCCAGGATGCCGGATTGCTGGGATCGCAATCGCCGCGCCATCAGGTTGGGCCGATAGCCGGTCTGGCGCACCGCCGCTTCCACCTTGGCGCGTACGTCGTCGCTGACCGGGCCATTGCCCAGCGCGCGCGACACCGTGGACTTGGACACACCGGCCACGCGGGCCACGTCATTGATGCTGATACTCACTGGGACCGTTCCCGCTCCATTTTGCGCACCTTGACCCAGGCACGGTGTCGGCCCTGATGCTAACCCGAAAGCACTACAGTGTTTTTTTGCACCGCACATTGACCTGGATCGTGGGAACGTTCCCACTATACTTCCCAGCCCGACCTCATCCGGAGCCCGTCTTGTCCTCTCCGTCGCCAGCCCCCGTCACCCCCGACCTTGTGCGCCTGCGCGCCTCCGCCCGCGACAAGGACGACGCCATCGCCCAGGCCGCCCAGTTGCTGGTCGCGGCCGGCTGCGTGGCGCCGGGCTACGATGCCAGCATGCGGCGCCGCGAAGGACTGGCGAACACCTTCCTCGGCCACGGCCTGGCGATCCCGCACGGCGTCGGCGAAGACCGCCACCTGGTACGCCGCGACGGCATCGCAGTGCTGCAACTGCCCGACGGCGTGGAATGGAACCCCGGCCAGGTCACCCGGCTGGTGGTCGGCATCGCCGCGCAGTCCGATACCCACATCACCCTGCTGCGCCGGCTGACCCGGCTGATCCAGGACCCGGCCCAGCTCGAAGCGCTGTTCAGTACCGACGACCCCGGCGTGATCGTGGCCGCACTCACCGGCGACCGCGCGCCCGAGACCACTGCCGCGCCGGCCACCGACCTGGCCGAAACATTCGAGTGGACCATCGCCTACCCCAGCGGCCTGCACGCGCGCCCGGCCACCCGCTGGGCCGAGACCGCACGCGGATTTTCCGCACGTGCGCAGGTGCGCGCCGGCGACCAGGCCGCCGATGCCAAGAGCCTGGTCGGCCTGCTGCAGCTGGGCCTGCGTGCCGGCGACCGCATCACCGTCTCGGCCGAAGGCAGCGACGCCGCGGAACTGCTCAAGCGCCTGCGCGCCGTCATGGACAGCCTCACCGCGCAGGAAAAGGCCGATGCCGAGCGCGCCGCGCAACGTCGCGCCGCCCCAGTGGCCGGCTGGACGCCGCCACAGGCGCAGCCGGCCATTGTCGGCATCGGCGCCAGCCCGGGCGTGGCGATCGGCATCGTGCACCGCCTGCGCGCTGCGCAGACCGAAGTGGCCGATCAACCGGTGGGCCTGGGCGATGGTGGCGCGCAACTGCACGACGCGCTGACCCGCACCCGCCAGCAGCTGGCGGCGATCCAGGACGACACCCAGCGCCGGCTCGGTGCCTCGGACGCGGCCATCTTCAAGGCCCAGGCCGAACTGCTCAACGACACTGACCTGATCACCCGCACCTGCCAGCTGATGGTCGAAGGCCACGGCGTGGCGTGGTCGTGGCACCAGGCGGTGGAACAGATGGCCTCCGGCCTGGCCGCCCTCGGCAACCCGGTGCTGGCCGGCCGCGCGGCCGATCTGCGCGACGTCGGCCGCCGCGTACTGGCCCAGCTCGACCCGGCCGCCGCCGGCGCCGGTCTCACCGACCTGCCCGAACAGCCGTGCATCCTGCTCGCCAGCGACCTGTCGCCTTCTGACACCGCCAACCTGGACACCGCGCGCGTGCTCGGCCTGGCCACTGCGCAAGGCGGCCCGACCTCGCATACCGCGATCCTGTCGCGCACCCTGGGCCTGCCGGCGCTGGTCGCAGCCGGCGGCCAGTTGCTGGACATCGAAGATGGCGTCACCGCCATCATCGACGGCAGCAGCGGACGCCTGTACATCGACCCGTCCGCGCAGGATCTGGACGCGGCCCGCACGCATATCGCCGAGCAGCAGGCCATCCGCGAGCGCGAAGCCGCGCAGCGCGCGTTGCCGGCCGAAACCAGCGACGGCCACCACATCGACATCGGCGCCAACGTCAATCTGCCCGACCAGGTGGCGATGGCGCTGACCCAGGGCGCCGAGGGCGTTGGCCTGATGCGCACCGAATTCCTGTTCCTGGAAAGCGGCCGCACCCCCAGCGAAGACGAACAACACGCCACCTACCTGGCCATGGCGCAGGCGCTGGATGGCCGCCCGCTGATCGTGCGTGCGCTGGATATCGGCGGCGACAAGCAGGTGGCGCATCTGGAATTGCCGCACGAAGAAAACCCGTTCCTGGGCGTGCGCGGCGCGCGCCTGCTGCTGCGCCGCCCCGACCTACTGGAGCCGCAACTGCGTGCGCTGTATCGCGCCGCCAAGGACGGGGCGCGGCTGTCGATCATGTTCCCGATGATCACCTCGGTGCCGGAACTGGTCGCGCTGCGCGCCATCTGCGCACGCATCCGCGTCGACCTCGATGCACCGGAGGTGCCGATCGGCATCATGATCGAAGTGCCGGCCGCCGCCGCGCAGGCCGACGTGCTGGCGCGCCACGCAGACTTCTTCTCGATCGGCACCAATGACCTCACCCAATACGTGCTGGCGATCGACCGCCAGAACCCGGAACTGGCCGCCGAAGCCGACAGCCTGCACCCGGCGGTGCTGCGCATGATCCGCAGCACCATTGACGGTGCACGCAAGCACGAGCGCTGGGTCGGTGTGTGCGGCGGCCTGGCCGGCGACGCGTTCGGCGCCAGCCTGCTGGCCGGTCTGGGCGTGCAGGAATTGTCGATGACGCCCAACGATATCCCGGCGGTCAAGGCACGCCTGCGTGGCGCCGCGCTGAGCCAGCTGCAACAGCTCGCCGAACAGGCACTGGCCTGCGAAACCGCCGAACAGGTACGCGCATTGGAAGCCAAGCGCGAGGACAAGGCATGAGCCTGCAGGCCATCACCGTCACGCTGAACCCGGCGATCGACCAGACCATCCAGCTCGAACACCTGCAGCCGGGCGCCGTGCACCGCGCCAGCAGCGTGCGCAACGATGCCGGCGGCAAGGGCATCAATGTGGCCGCGTGCCTGGCCGACTGGGGCAGCCAGGTGGCCGCGCTGGGCGTGCTCGGGGTCGGCAACGCCGGCGTGTTCGAAGCACTGTTCCGCGAGCGCGGCATCACCGATCACTGCCAGCGCGTGGCCGGCGAAACCCGCACCAATCTCAAGCTGGTCGACGCGCGCAGCAACGACACCACCGACATCAACCTGCCCGGCCTGCGCTTGGGGCCTGCGCATCTGCAAGGCGTGGCCGATCATCTGGCCCCGCTGCTGCGCCCCGGCCTGCCGGTGGTGCTGTCGGGCAGCCTGCCGTCCGGGCTGCCGGACGACAGCTGGGCGCAGTTGCAGGCCCAGGCCAGCGCTACCGGTGCGCGCGTGCTGCTGGACACCAGCGGCATGCCGCTGGTGAAAGCGCTGGATGCCGCGCGCGAGGCGCTGCCGTATGCGGTCAAGCCCAATCGCGACGAACTCGCAGCCTGGACCGGCCGCCCCTTGAAGGATCGCGGCGCACTCAGCGCCGCCGCACACGAACTGATCGCACGTGGCATCCAGCTGGTGGTCATTTCGATGGGCACCGAAGGCGCCTTGTTCGTGCAGCGCGACCAGCGGTTGATCGCCCGCCCACCACGCCTGGCGCACGGTAGCAGCGTGGGTGCAGGCGATGCGATGGTGGCCGGATTGGCCGCTGCGCTGCTGGACGAGGCAACCACGCTGGAGCAATGCGCGCGGCTGGCCACGGCGTTTTCGATGTGCCGGCTGGAAAGCGGCGACGCGCGTCGGATTACCCACGAGGGCGTGCGCCGCGCCGCAACCGACGTCTTGATCGAAGCACTGTCATGAGCCGCCATTGGCCACTGCCGATGCATGCACCCAGGCGTTCGTCGGGCTGGCGGTCGCAGACAACGGCAGATCGCCCGCCTCACCGCCACGCCTAACGCTTGAAATTCCCCCCGCCGACAACACCGGCGACCGCAACACAGCAGGAGTTTTGCCATGTCCTCTTCCATCGTGGTCATCGCCGCTGGCGAACGCAGTACCGAAGCCGTCCTGGCGGCCGAAGCGCTGCGCCGCGCGGCCACGGCCGCCGGCCGTCGCGTGACGATCGAAATCCGTAGCGACCAGGGCGTGCTCGGCGCCTTGCCAGGCGAACTCGCCAGCGCAGCCGCGCAGGTCCTGGTGGTCGGCGATGCCGATGCCGACACCGCCCGCTTTGGCGATGCGCAACTGGTGCGCCTGAGCCTGGGCGCGGTATTGGACGACCCTGCCGCGGCAATCGGCCAGCTCGCCGTCACCTCCAGCGCTGGCCCCGCGTCCGCTGCGGGCGACGTGTCTTCCAATGCCAGCAAGCGCATCGTCGCCATCACCTCCTGCCCCACCGGCATCGCCCACACCTTCATGGCCGCCGAGGGCCTGCAGCAAGCCGCCAAGAAACTCGGCTACCAGATGCGGGTAGAAACCCAGGGCTCGGTGGGTGCGCAGGATGCACTCACCGATGATGAAATCCGTGCGGCAGACGTGGTCATCATCGCGGCCGACCGCGAGGTCGACCTGGCTCGCTTCGGCGGCAAGCGCGTGTTCAAGAGCGGCACCAAGCCGGCGATCAACGATGGCCCGGCGCTGATCAACAAGGCGCTGGCGGAGGCCAGCGTGCATGGCGGCGCAACGCCTGCCCCCGGCACCGCCACCAACGCCACCGCGAACAAGGGCAATGGCCGCACCGGTGCCTACAAGCATCTGATGACCGGCGTCTCGTTCATGCTGCCGTTCGTCACTGCCGGCGGCCTATTGATCGCATTGGCATTTGCGCTTGGCGGCATCTATGCCGGCGACGATGCGCACCAGGGCACGCTGGCCTGGTCGCTGTTCCAGATCGGCGCCAAGGCCGGCTTCACCCTGATGGTGCCCGCGCTGGCCGGCTATATCGCTTATTCCATTGCAGACCGCCCCGGCATCGCGCCCGGCATGATCGGCGGCCTGGTCGCGGCCAATCTCAATGCCGGTTTCCTCGGCGGGATCATTGCCGGCTTCATCGCCGGCTACGGCGTGGCCGCGCTCAACCGCTACATCCGCCTGCCGCGCAACCTGGAAGGCCTCAAGCCGGTGCTGATCCTGCCGGTGCTAGGCACCCTGCTGGTCGGGCTGGCGATGATGTACGTGTTCGGCCAGCCGGTGGCCGACCTGCTGGCCTGGCTCACCGCCTGGCTGCGCGGCATGCAGGGCAGCAGCGCGTTGCTGCTGGGCCTGCTGCTCGGCGGCATGATGGCCTTCGACATGGGCGGGCCGGTCAACAAGGCGGCCTACGCGTTCTCCACCGGCCTGATCGCCAGCCAGGTCTACACCCCGATGGCCGCTGCCATGGTCGCCGGCATGACCCCACCGCTAGGCATCGCGCTGGCCACATGGGTATTCCGCAACCGCTTCACTGCCGAAGAACGTGGCTCGGCCACTGCCGCCGGCGTGCTCGGGCTGGCCTTCGTGACCGAGGGCGCCATCCCGTACGCCGCGCGCGACCCGTTGCGCACCATCCCGGCGCTGGTGATCGGCTCGGCGGTAGCCGGCGCCATCTCGATGACCGCCGGTGCCGAATTGAAGGCGCCGCACGGCGGCATCTTCGTGCTGCTGATCCCCAACGCCGTCACCCACCTGCTCAATTACGTGCTGGCTCTGGTGGTCGGCGTGGTGGTCACGGCCATCGCGCTGCGCCTGCTCAAGAAGCCGGTGACCGACGTCATCGCCTGAGGCACCCACAGCGGCACGGACCTGCCGCCGCACCTGACGCGCCCGAGTGTTCCGGCGCCCCTGACCTGCTTCACCGCTGCGCGCACCCGGGTGCGCCGCCAGCGGCTTGCCCATCCACGTGTTGTCGCGTTCGCCACCACGGCCACGCCCTTTTGTCCGGAGTCCTGCCATGACCACTTTTGCCCCCCGCCGTGCCCGCCCCCGCCTGTTGTGCCTGTCGCTGACCCTGGCACTTGCCCCGCTCGCCCACGCGCAGGACGCCGCCGACGCCTTCAAGCTCAAGCTGGGCTATACCGGCGAAGCCGCCTCGATGATCGATGGCGGCCGCAAAAGCGGCGACGCCTATGCCGGCCAGTTGATGGTCGGCACCGATGTCGACATGGACCGCCTGTTCGGCTGGAACGGCGCCACGGTGAAGTTGTATGTCACCAACCGCCACGGCACCAACCTGGCCAACAGCAGCATCGGGAACAGCACCTCGGTGCAGGAAATCTACGGCGGCCAGGGCACGCGCCTGGCCAACTTCACCCTGCTGCAGAAACTCTTCAACGACCGCCTGGAACTGGAAGCCGGCCGCAGCGTGGCCAATATCCACTTCCTCGGCTCGGACCTGTGCCAGTACTTCCAGGGCAACTCGGCCTGCGGCAACCCCACCTTCGTCTTCCGTACCAGCAACTTCACCTACTGGCCGGTCTCCAGCTGGGCCGCGCATGCCACCGCCTGGGTCACGCCCAAGGTCTATGTGCATGTGGGCGCCTATGAAGTGAACCCGGTGCAGGCGCAGGACGGCCAGCACGGCCTGAAATGGAGCACCGACGACACCACCGGCGTGGTGGTGCCCTATGCGGTGGGCTACAAGAACAAGGGCGGCGACGGCAGCCTGGCCGCCATGTACGAACTGGGCGGCTGGCAGGACAACTCCGACTACA
This sequence comes from Xanthomonas phaseoli pv. dieffenbachiae, assembly GCF_008639345.1. Lineage (NCBI taxonomy): Bacteria > Pseudomonadati > Pseudomonadota > Gammaproteobacteria > Lysobacterales > Lysobacteraceae > Xanthomonas > Xanthomonas phaseoli. The sequence continues at coordinate 2,791,126 of NZ_CP041380.1, forward strand.
CCGACCCGCTACGCGACCGCAACGGCAACCCGGCCGTGCTCAGCGGCCTGGGCTATGAGAACAAGCAGGGCCGCTCGGGCGTGTTCGGCCGCTTCGAGCAACAGGTCACCAACCCCGACCCGTCCGGCACGCGTGGCCTGACAGTATTCGCCGCCATGCTCAAGAGCACCGGCGGCCAGGCCATCGAAGACCACTTCGTGCAACTGGGCCTGGTGCAGAAAGGCACCTTCGCCAGCCGCCCGCAGGACAACATTGCGTTTGTGATCACCCAGCAGAAGTACAGCGACGAAGCCATCGAAAACCTGCGCCTGGCCCGCGCCTCCGCCGGCGGCACCGGCACCCCGGCCGACAACCAGATCATGATGGAGCTCAGCTACGGCATCCAGGTCACCAAGCGCCTGCGCATCGCCCCGAACCTGCATTACGTGATCAACCCGGATCAGTTCAACGAACCCACGCGTACCAACGATCTGAAGAATGCGTTGATTGCGGGCATGCGGATCGATTGGAATCTGTGACCCATCGAGAGGGTGTGCGCGTTGCGCGCATGCTTGGTGGGCACCACTGCGTGCAGGGAGTGGCAGATGCGTTGCATTTGACTGCAATGCAACGCATTGAGTCGACTCGGTTGGCATTGGCATTTGGCGGATGTGGTCGATGGGTTCGATGAGCCGCTTAGGCGTGCGATCGCACGCGATGAGGCGTATCGGCCGACCAGGTCGCGCGCAAGCCCGTCGCTGTAATAACGACGTCGCATCATTGCGAATCTGATTTTGCACGCAGATTGATCGCTCTGTATTGCCTCTGGTTCCCGTAACGCGGCCCGTTCTTCTCGAAGGTGCCACAGAGCCGGCCTTCGCCACAGGGAGCCAAGTCGGCACGCGACACGCGATCCAGGTAATCGATTGAGGCCCGAAGCTGCGCGAGTTCGGCCTTCTTTTCGTTGATGTTCCCAAACGAGTAAGCCACCGCACCCAGCCCCAAAATGCCTGCCAAGAGCATCGTGGCCGATGCGATCCACATGCGCCGTGTGATCCGTGTTTCTAAGGATTGCTGGGCCTGCGCATAACGTCGAGTGGCTTGCTGCAATGTCTCGTCCGCATGGGCCATCTCTTTGTTGAACCGCTTGGCGGCCGGTTCCAGTGTCTGCGTCAACGCCTGATCGGTCAGCTGCGTCAGTCTCGGCAAAGCATTCTCAAGCACCCGGTTGACCTTGGCATCGGCGCTGCTAGCCGCGCGTTGAAGCACTTGGAGTTGCTCGGCAACCACATCGCGCAGCCGTTGTTCGCGCTGCTGCATGGATGCCACCAGGGTCGTCAGCACCGTAATGGTCTCTTGCAAAGACGTATTGGATGCGTTCAACGTCGCCATCATTTCCGCCATTGCGGCGGCGTCTTGCCTGTCCATAGGTCTCCTCAGCTCGGCTGGTCATGGAAGAGATTCTGACTAACCACCGCCCCCCCCCCCACCACCACCACCACCACCACCACCGCCTCCTCCTCCTCCTCCCCCGCCGCCGTCTCCACCTCCACCGCCGTCACCTTGGGGACCGCTCTGCATCGGTCCCTTGGCGAACTCCGGCAAAGTCATCACCATTACCGGCCCCCGGCTGGTGTTGACCTCAGCTGAGACATCCATCCACAGCGCCTGGCGTGTGGCGACGTGCTCCTGGGCTTCTTGCTGGGCCTGCGCCTCCAGGAACTCGTTGCCTCTTTTGATCAGCGCCTGCGTTGCTGCGCTGTTGGCCACCCGGTTCAAGGCCTGCTCGATCGCCAGCTCGTTCTTGCTATCGAGTGCGTAGAGCACCTCGTCCACGTCGGGGTCACCGGTGATGGATTTCCGCGCAACCTGCGAAGAATCGTTTGGCACATCACCTACCACCGGCCCGATGGAGCGCTGAGCTAGAGGTGGGAAGGCATCGGCTTGCTCAGCCGCTTCACTGGGCGAGCGGCCACTTGGTTGGTGCGCACTGAATGCATCGATGCTGCCACCCTCCTGGTCTAGCGCCCTCTTTTGAGCGAAGGGATAAGGTTCTCCGCGCTCACGATACTCCCGCCATTCCTGGTGGAAGCGTTCGTCTTCCCGATCCGCCGCCTCAATCTCCTGTTGCAACTGGCGCAGCGAGCGCATGGTCTCTTCCAGGAACAGGGCGCCGCCCGGGTCTGCGGCGCTGCGGTCCTGCGACGGGGTTGATTGCGTTTGTTGGTTTTCTGCGTCAACAGACCCGACGGGCAAGCGAGTGTCGGCACTGCTTGCCAATGCCTGCTCACGCGCTTGCGCGAAGTGTTCTGGGGGCAGCACCGGCGCACCATGATCAGCGAGCAAAGCGTTTGAAGGACGGGGCTGTTCGGCCTCGGTTTCTCGCTCAGGCGTGGTAGACGCCGTCGAAAGCGATGCCGTCAACGGTTCTGCTGTTGGAGCCATGGCCCGAACCGGCGTTGCCTCCTGCTCACGCGCCAAGTCTTGCTGAGGGGCCGACGCTTGCTCCATCTCCATCTGCTGCGTTTGCACGTGGCGATACAGCGCCGGGGACACCGCATCGGCCTGCGCGCTTTGTAAAGGTGGGTTGCCCGATTCCCGGCCCTCGGAGAGCGGCACTTGGATGCGCGCGGTGTCGCGGCTTTGCACCGCTTGCGATTCCAAAGCGCGCTCTGCCCCTTGTGCTAGGTGCGACTGCGCGTCACCTGCCTCGGACGTTTGCTTCAGTGAGTCATGTGCGTCAGGAGCAAGGCGTTCGTTCGCCGGTTGATTCTGTGTTTCCAGCCGTGAGCATGCATCCTCCTGCGACTGAGGGAGCGTTGTTTGCTGAGTCAGCGCGAGCTCTGGTGCGTGCAGCTGAGTGTCTGGTTGCTGCGAGGCTTGCTGACGTTGGTCCTGCGTCGGTTCGAGTGCTTGAGTTTGTTGCTGCTGATCCTGTGCCTGCCGAGCCTGACCTTCCTGGGCCTCAACCTGCCTGGTTTCTTGAGCCTGCCGGTCTTGTTGCTCCCGCTGCTGATTGTCAGCTTGGCGCTCCTGCACCTGGCGCTCTTCTAGCTCACGCTGCTGCTCGGCTTGGCGTTGACCTTCCAACACGGCCTGCGCCTGGACCGCTTGTTCGCTTTGCGACCTGTCTTCGTGCTCAGGCTGTGCCTGCTGGAGGTGCTCGCGCACTTGCGCGACGTGCTGCTCTTGCGCAACACGCTCTTGCTGTTCACGTTCTTGCCGAGCCTGCGCCGCGACAGAGGCTTGCATGCGCGCCTGGATATCCAGCACTTGCTGCGGATTGGACGACTCAGAGGTCGATGTGTCCGCGTCTGCAGTTCCCTCGGTCACGCGCCCAAGGATCGGCGATTCTCGCCGATAGCCTTGCGTCTCACTCAACGCCTGCCGGATGTCTTCGCTGCTGGTGATGGCCACCACACGAGTGACCCCATCGCTGCAGCGTTGGAGGTGCGCGATGGGGCTGTCATACCCATATTGCCCCGACTCATTGCGCTGCAACTGCTGCATGGTCGGCCCGCTGATGCCATTGGCGTCCATGGTCCGCTGCGAGGCCAGAGCCACGGCCTGCTGGGTCTGCGGGTTGACGTTCAAATCGACGCCTGCGGCCCGGTAACGGTGCAGCAGCTCGTTGTGCTCCAGCTGCGCAGCCGTGGGCGCGGGAAGTGCCTCAATAGCCGCCAGGGTTTCCTTAGCGCGCTCCAGCGAGGCCTGGCGCATCTGGTCGGTCAGTTCCAGCTCCACCGCCAGATTGCCACTGGCGACGCCATCTTTGCCGGCCCACTGTCCTGACTCAGTGCGCTGGTAAAGCTGAGCGTCTGACCCCAGCACCGCGCCGGGCTTGGCCTGGGCGGCTTGAACAGCCGCAGGCACTTCGACACCGTAAGCCTGGGCGCGTTGCGCTGCATGGTTTTCCAGGTAGGCGGTGGCGATGGCTTCGCGCCCGGTGGCGATGTTGCTTTCGATGCGGCCCAGGGCTTCTTGGTTGAGCTGTTGCGCGCGTTCCGGGGGAGCGGTTTGGTGTTCGTAGCTGCCCCGGTCGTCGGCACCGGACACGGCGGTTTTGACTTGGCGTTCCCATGCCTGGCTCTCTGGATTGCGCCGCCAGTTCTGGTTGTCCAATCCCACGTGGTCGCTTGCCTGGGCGGGGAGGTTGAACGGGTCCTGGGGTGGCGGTGCTTTGCCCAACGCCAGCTCCACTGCCTTGGCGTTAGCAAGCGCGCCCAGTTCCTGCGATTTCTCATAGCTGGCGACCACGGGCTGCTCGCCCGATGTGCGCCGTCCCTCCTGGGCGAGGTCAATGGCGGCTTCGCGCTGCCAGTTGCGGCCGTTGAACTGCCACTCCACGCCCGCCTTGTCGGTTTGGTGGTAGATGGCGCGGTTGTCCAGCAAATCGGCGCCTTTGTCGAACGCCTTGCTTATCAGCAGCGCGTCGCCGACCACCAACGCCGCCGGGACGAAGCCGCTACCGCCCAGAGCCGCCGCGGTGGAGGCACCACCGGCCCACCCGCCGACGTTGCGGGCCAATGCATGGGCGACTTCGGACTGGGCGGCGGTGACATTGCCTTGTTCCAGCAACTCGGCCGAACGGCGGGCAGTCAGCACCGCATCCGCGCCGGTGGCCAGCAAGCCACCCGAGCGCACCAGGGTGCTGGTGGATGCATTGCCCAGCAACACTTCCATGGACGCCGCGCCGCTTTGACCGCGGGGAACTCGCAAAGGTCTGGCGGCCTCTTCGCCCAAGGTGTTCTCAACCACAGCCACGCCATTTGGTGACAGCGTCAGCTTCCCACCATGGTAAGCGTCGGAGATGGCCTGACTTAAGCCATGACGCTGAAGATCGAGGTTGCCGCCGCGGGTCAACAGCTGTCCTGACCCATTGAAGTGATTCAGGGTGGCGATGACGCGGGATTCGTTATGGGTGACACCAACCCACCCGTGTTCAACGGGGCCTAGCTTCCCAAGAGCGTCCACTTGGTTCGCATAAGTATCGGCGTAACCACGTGCGTTCCCGAAAAAGGCCTGCGTCTTTACACGTGCATCATTTGCCGTCTGGCCTAACGAAGCATTCGTGTGAAGATCTCCATTGACCAATCCCACCTTCACTGTGTCGCGCAGGTGATTCACTCTGGCAGCAATGCGATCCAAGGCGTCAGGATCACCCGCCAGCGCGGCCCTGCCATCTTTGGATTGCTCTAAGCGCCGAAGGTTGTCGAGCAGTCCGACCTGGTAGTCTCGAATTGGGCCGCCGCTATGCGGTGAGACGCCCATTGCCTGAGCCAGGCCCTTGTCGTGCGGCATGAAAATTCGATTCTCAGGCGCATTAATGTCGAAGCGATCTGAGTCCGACAGCACCCGCAAAATGCGGCTGTAACGAACGGTTTGCTGCTCGAACCCATGATGATCCTGAAAAATAGGGCTGCTACGCGGCATGCTCCATGCTCCTTACGTGTTGCCCAGGCGCGGCTAGATGTCTGATGCGTCAATAAAAGAGATGCCGCTTTCACCAGCATCATCAGGAATCCCTGCTTCATGGACCGCGTCTCTGAAGGCTCGGTCGCAAATCACGAATGAGCTGAACGGCGTAAGGAATACGTGGGCTTGACCCACGACTTCCGGCCTAAAGGCCAAGCTGGCTCCTCCTCCCACCGAGTAGAACTTGCCATTGACGTAGTCGTCGTCTACTTCAATTTGTAGCTTCGAGGCAACTTCGTCCAAGGCATCAAGCTCGCGAACAACGTCGCACAAAAAGTGGCGCGGACCTCTGGCTCCGTCGGCCAAGCGGTAATCCACCTCCGCAAAAGCAAAGGCGTCGGAGTCTGCCGACACCATGACATCGTGGAGTCGCTCAGAAACCAGCCAATAGCCACTAAATCCTGGCTCTAGATCGCGCGGGGCTGGACCTGTCTTAGGGTCATAGGTTAGCTGAGGTGTTTCACGGAGCGTCGGAAATCCTCCTTCCTCCGGCCGCAGGATCAACCGCGGAGGGGACAGCAGGTTACGAACATTCTCGAACCTGACCCCACAGGTCGGCCTGTTGCTCTCCATGTCTGCTTCGAACATATAAAAGCGCCCGGCCGTCGGCTGATTGGGTGTCGTTGATGTCATGCGTTTCATCCCTTCCGTGTGCTGTGGTCTCAGCTGACAGAAAGAGCTTAACTCGGCCGCTTTGCCGACCCAAGCAATGAAGCAAAGGAGAGGGCCACATTCCACTTGCCGCCCGGCTCGTAGGCGCCTGACACCGATTACCAAATGATCCAACACCCAAATACTGAGAGATGCCCGCGCCTGCTCTCGCAGAACCTGCGTGGGAAAAGCCCCCCCCCAACCGCTCTGAGTGTTCGCCAAATCTGGAGATACGCGGCCATCGCCAATTTCATTGCTGGCCTGATGCCGCCGAGCGCCATGTTGGGGCGCTCATGGTTGTACGTGCATAGCCAGCGCATACGGCTGCCGACCGGGCCGAGGTGTTCGATTACATCGAGATGTTCTACAACCCCCAATGCCGTCATAGTTCAACCGGCGACCTGTCCACTGTAGAGTTTGAACGGCGCTACGCGCAACGGGGGTCGTGAGTGTCTACAGAACCCTGGGCGTATCAGGGCCCGGCAGCAAGTATGCCAATGACCGATTCTGATGGGGTACGGCAGAGGATCTCCAGGGTTCCGGCCCAGCAATCCTCAGCGCTCGCCAAACTGTCGGGAAGCATGACGCACTCTGCGGCCCAGGAAAGTGGGTGACCATTACGGGAGCGACCGCTGTCTTGCTGGAGAGCGACGTATGCGGTTGCTCAGTTTTTGATGTCCTGCGAGTCCATCCCTGTGCCACCTAACGCTTGAATTAAGCCGAGTTGCGAAGCGACTTCGGCTTGAATGAGTTGTTAGACGCGCGGCCGAGGTACTGGCTACGCAGCCGACAATGATACGGACCTTGCAATGCCAAAGATTGCAAAGCAACCGCCAGCAAAGATGAAAACAACAGGGACGCAACAGCCCATGGCTTTGCCCACCTTACGTTGCCGCCCCGATTTGGAGAGCGGAACGCCAAGTTGCCGGGACAGCTTGGACTTTGCACTTGAAATGCCGGTGGCACGCTTCCAGGAGAACGACAAACCAGGAATCCACTCCTTCTTGCGTCCCATGACTATCTCCCAAAGCGCCTAACGCTGGACTTAAGCGGCGGCGTAGCCCTCCGGCTTGAACGAATTGTTAGGCCTAGGCCACGAAATCCATGACCTAGCCCGCGAGGATATCCTTTGCCTTTTTGATGAAGTAAGCACGAAGCTCATCGTCTTGGATGAATTGCTTGGCGCGTTGCTCGACTTCGGGGGTAATCCCCCCACAGGTTAGCTGACGCCAGAAGTGGAATTTTCTCGTACCCTTTTCCGAGGAGGTTCCATGAAGACATCCCGCTTCACCGACAGCCAGATCATTGCCGTCCTCAAGCAGGCCGAGGCCGGCACGCCCGTGCCGGAGTTGTGCCGGGAACACGGCATCAGCTCGGCGACGTTCTACAAGTGGCGCAGCAAGTTCGGCGGCATGGACGCATCGCTGATGTCCCAGCTCAGGGAGCTGCAGGACGAGAACCGGCGCCTGAAGAAGATGTACGCCGATGCCCAGCTCAGCGCCGACCTGCTGAAGGAGGCGATGGCAAAAAAATGGTGAGGCCATCTCAACGCCGGGAGATGGCCCGATGGGCCGTAGATGGTGGCCACACGAACATCCGGCATGCCTGCCGGACCTTTGCGGTGAGCGAGACCTGCTTTCGCTATCAAGCCAAGGCCAGCGAGGAGAACGCCCGGATTGCCGATTGGCTGGTGCGGTTGACCACAACCTATCGTGATTGGGGGTTCGGCCTGTGCTTTCTGCACCTGCGCAACGTGAAGGGCTTTGGCTGGAATCACAAGCGGGTGTACCGCATCTATCGGGAGCTGGAGTTGAACCTGCGGATCAAGCCGAAGAAGCGGCTGGTGCGCGAGCGGCCAGAGCCGTTGGCGGTGCCGGAGACGATCAACCAGGTCTGGTCGATGGATTTCATGCACGACCAGCTGGCCGACGGCCGCAGCTTCCGGTTGTTCAATGTGCTCGATGACTTCAACCGTGAGGGTCTGGGCATCGAGGTCGACTTATCGCTGCCATCGGCCCGGGTGATCCGCTCGTTGGAACAGATCATTGACTGGCGCGGCAAGCCAAACGCCATTCGCTGCGACAACGGCCCGGAGTACATCAGCGGCGCGCTGCTAGCTTGGGCACAGCAGCGCGGGATTCGGATCGAGCACATCCAGCCAGGCAAGCCGCAGCAGAATGCCTATGTCGAACGTTACAACCGCACCGTCCGCTACGCCTGGCTGGCCACAACGTTGTTCGACACCATCGAGCAGGTTCAGGACAAGGCCACGCGCTGGCTATGGACGTACAACCATGAGCGCCCCAACATGGCGCTCGGCGGTATCACGCCAGCAATGAAATTGGCGATGGCCGCCTAGCTCCACTTTTGGCGAACGCTCAAAGCGGGGGGATTACCCGGGCATGGAGCGATATTCATTTTTCCCCAAGAGGTCACTCAGATATGCATCTGCCTCAGCCTCGCTTTCAATTCTGTATGGCTCGATCATTTTTGATCCTTTTGCTTAACGCCTGAGTTAAGCCGTGCCGCGAAGCCGCATCGGCTTGAATGAATTGTTAGGGCGCACTAGCCGCACCGTTTTGTAGCCGTTCTAGCTTTCTCAGCTTGTGGACCAAAAGCCTAGCCCCACTCTCATCCACGAAGTCTTCGTACATAACCGTGCTGTCTCTGAAATGCTGCTCCAAGCGGTTTAGAACAGCGCGCAACGCCGCTAGCATTTGCTCCACGATCGCCCTGCTTATGCCGCTCAGGGGGTCGGAACCTCGATTGCTGAGGTAGTTGTGATCCTGATGAGCAATGCGTTTATTACGATGTTCGCGCGCAAACTCCGCTGAGTCCAACGCCTTGTCGCAAAGTGATTGAAGCTCGGTTCGTAGCACCAGATCCGTTATCAACGGAGGCAGCGACTGTATTGTCAGGTTCCTTTTCTTGCCTGTTGCCTGCGGATCTGTCATCCGTGAGACTCCAAGCAAGACACTGTCCCACAGCTCGTCTTGCACGATCTTGAAGAACAGACCAGCGGTTCTATTAAGCAGGTGGACCGTCCCCGTGTCATTTCCAAACAGCTGACGATATTGCTGCCAAAGGATGTGGAGCTCGACGAGCTTTCGATAGAGCTCGTAGAAGCTGGCGCCTAACTCCTCTCCCATTGAGGAAATGTACTCGGCACGTATCTCATCCATGGATCGCGTGGTCATCCGCGTTCGCCCTAACTACATTGGACCGCCGAAATGCGGTGTTGCGTTGAGTATCTTGGATCGCTGCCGCTTTGTGAAGGAGGAAATCCTATCCGGGGTCACGGGATTGCACGATGGCAAGCGGACGCGACCATTCGGATGCTTTCAGTGTTATCCAGCAAGGATGCAGGCGTATGAGATACGCCCCAAAAAGCACGGCGTAACAGTGCTTCCACCGCTCTGGCTACTCGAACAGATGCGCGATCGCCCGCGCATACGGCACTACAGCCTGCGCACCGAGCAGCCTATCTGGGCTGGATACGGCGCTTCATCCTTGCCAGCGGCAAGCGTTATCCGGCGCAGACGGGCCAAATGGAGGTCGCGGTGTTCCTCACCCGCATGGCGGCCGATGCGCAGGTGACTACGGGCATACAGAACCAGGCGTTTGACGTCGCTGTTGTTTCTCTAACGCGACGTATTGCGTATCGATCGGCATCACGTGCCCCAGGAAATCCTAGCGTTGAAAATCTTGAGTAATAACGTCGCAGTGCACGATCATGAAGTCACGACGTTCACCGCCAGAAACAAAAAAACCGCGCAATGCGCGGTTTTTTCGTCAGACCTTTTGCCAACCCATCAAGGACGACGCGCCAGCGCCTCCACGTCCTTGGCCTTCGGCAGCAGGTCCTGCTTGGTCACCGCAAACGGACCGATGCTCAGCATCGGTACGGCCACGATCACCGAGGAGATCACCACGATCACTGCGCCGATCATGTGGGTTTCGGCCAGGCCCTCCATCGATTCGCCGCCGTAGATGTACAGCGCCAATGCCGACAGGAAGAACATCACCGCGGTGATCACCGTGCGCGAGAGCGTCTGGTTGATCGAGCGGTTCAGCACTTCCAGCGGCTCCACGCGCAGTGCGCGGAAGTTTTCGCGCACGCGGTCGAACACCACGATGATGTCGTTGATCGCAAAGCCCATCACCGACAGCAGGCCGGCCAGCACGGTCAGGTCGAACTCGCGACCGGTCAGCGACACGAAGGCCACGGTGACCAGCAAGTCGAACAAGGCGGTCAGGCTGGCGACCACCGCGAACTTCCACTCGAAGCGGAACGCGATGTAGATCAAAAAGCCCACCAGCATGAACACCGTGGCATACACGCCATTCAAGGCCAGATCCTTGCCGACCTGCGGGCCGACGAATTCGCCAGGCTGCACGGTGGCCGGATTCTCGTCGCTGGTCACTGCCTTGCGCACATCTTCGGCAACGGTGCGCGCGGCATCGTCGCGATTGTTGTTCTGCCCATGCGGCTGCAGGCGAATCATGACTTCATTGCCGCCGCGCGCGTTCTGCACCTGGGCGTTTTCGAAGCCGGCCTTGGACAGCTTCTCGCGCACCTGGTCCACGTCCACGGTCTTCTGGAACGAGGTCTGCACCAGCGTGCCGCCGGTGAATTCCAGCGCGTAATTGAAACCCTTGCCGACGATGATGCCGACCGAGGCGACTGCCAGCACCAGCATCAAGATCAGCACCGGCTTGCGCCAGCTCATGAAATCGATCTTGGTGTCGTTGGGAATGAGATGGAGCGGGAACAATTTCATGGAAAAGATCTTCCGTTTAAGACGTTTGCGCCATTGGGGCGCAGACGCTTGCAAAGGGATTCATTCCCCGACCGCGTGCAGCTGGGCTGCACCGGCCAGGGCCGGACTCGCATCTCAGATAGCGACAGACTTCAGCTTCTTGCGGCTGCCATAGATCAACACCGCCAGCGCGCGCGAGACCGTGATCGCGGTGAACATCGAGGCGAAAATACCGATCATCATGGTCAGCGCGAAGCCCTTCAGCGGGCCGGTACCGAACGCGTACAAGGCCACCGCCACGATCAGACCGGTGAGGTTGGCGTCGAGGATGGTGCCGCCCGCCTTTTCATAACCGGCCGCGATCGCCGACTTGGCCGGCACGCCCAGGCGCAACTCTTCGCGGATACGCTCGTTGATCAACACGTTGGCGTCCACCGACAGACCCACCGACAGGGCAAGGCCGGCAAAGCCCGGCAGCGTCATGGTGGCGCCGAACAGCGACATCACCGCCACCACGATCAGCAGGTTGAACAGCAGCGCCACCGAGGTGATCGCGCCGAACACGCGGTAGTAGATGGTGAAGAACACCAGGGTGAACAGGAACGAGTAGACCACCGCGGTGACGCCACGCTCCACGTTCTCCGCACCCAGGCTCGGACCGATCACGTATTCCTCGACGAAATCCATCGGCGCGGCCAGCGAGCCGGACTTCAGCAGCTTGGCCAGGTTCTCGGCTTCGGTCTTTTCCAGGCCGGTGGTCTGGAAGTTCTTGCCGAATACGCCGGCAATGCGGGTCGGCGACAAGGCTTCTTCCTTGACCCGCACGCTGCGCACTTCCTTGCCGTCGACCATGGTCACGGTGGGGATGCGCTCGATGTAGACCACCGACATCAGCTTGCCGACGTTGGCGCTGGTGTAGTCGAACATGCGCTGGCCGGCGACGTTGTTGAGCGTCACCGCCACTGCCGGCATGCCGTTCTGGTCGGTGCTGACCGATGCGCTGACCATCTGGTCGCCGGTCACCAGCGCGCGCTTGTTCAACAACACCGGAGCGTTGCTGTCGCGCAGGCGATAGACCTTGGCCTCCGGCGGAATGTTGCCGCTACGCACGGCGTCGTCGGCGTTGCCGTCGACCACGGCGCGGAATTCCAGCGAGGCGGTAGCACCGATCAGGCGCTTGGCTTCGGCGGTGTCCTGCAGACCGGGCAGTTCGACCACGATGCGGTCCTCGCCCTGGCGCTGGATGGTGGGCTCGGACACGCCCAGCGCGTTGACGCGGTTGCGCAAGGTGGTGAGGTTTTGCTCGATCGCACCGCTGGCGATCTGCTTGAGCTCGGCCTCCGGCACCTTGACTGCGATGTTCTGGCCGCTGACGTCGTAAGTCAGGGTCGGCTGCGCCTTGGCCAGCGTCACGCGCGCGGCGTCGGCATTGGCGCCCTCGCCCAGGTTGACCTGGATACTGTTGTCGGCGCGACGCTCCACCGAGCGGTACGGGATACGCGCATCGCGCAAGGTGGTGCGGATGTCTTCGGCAAAGCCGTCCAGGCGCTTTTCCAGCGCGGCCTTCTGATCGACCTGCATGGCGAAGTGCACACCGCCCACCAGGTCCAGACCCAGCACCATCGGCCGGCCGCCCAGCTTGGCCAGCCAGTCCGGCACGGTGGAGGCCAGGTTCAGCGCCACGGTGTAGTTCTCGCCCAGCTGCTGACGCAACACGTCGTTGGCGCGGGTCTGCGCCTGCAGCGAAGGCAACCGCACCATCAGGCTGTCGCCTTCCTTGGTGATCGCCTTCGGGGTGATGCCGGCGCTCTTGAGCTCGCCGTCGATGCGGCTGCGCAATGCGTCGTCGAGCTGCGCACCGCGGCTGGCGGTGATCTGCACGGACGGGTCCTTCTGGTACACGTTGGGCAGCGCATACAGCGCACTGACGGCCAGTACCAGCAGGATCAGGAAATACTTCCAGCGAGGAAATTCGAGCATTGCGACAGTCCCGCGTGGCACCATCCCGGCGCCGCGCCTAGCAGTGAGAACGACTTCAAGCGACCGGTACAACGTCGCCAATGGTCTTCAGATGGATACGGGCGGTACGGCAGAACCGGTGGGTCACAATCTCCGGCTCCACTTTGCGACTGCGCCTACCTGACGGCGGCGCAGCCGTTGCAAGACGCGTTTAGCTCGCCGACTTCAGCGTGCCCTTCGGCAGCACATGGCCCACCGCGCTCTTCTGCACGCGGATACGCACGTTGTCGGCCACTTCCACGCTGATGAAGTTGTCGCCGATGTCGGTGATCACGCCGGCCACGCCGCCGGAAGTGATCACTTCATCGCCGCGCGCCAGCTTGTCCAGCAGCGCCTTGTGCTCTTTCTGACGCTTCATCTGCGGGCGGATCATCAGGAAGTACATCACCGCGATCAGGATGATCGGCAGCGCGAAGGTGGACAGGCCGCCCATCGGGCCGGGTGCCGGCGCGCCGCCAGCGGCCTGCGCCTGGGCAGCGGGGATCAGGAAATCGAGCAGATTCATTCAGTGCATCCTAGTTTGGTGCCAGCGCGACCATGGGCCCGCTCGCTATTCAGGTACCGCCGGAGCGGAACAGCCGGGAATTATGCCACGCAGGTTCCACGCCGTCCGCGCCAGGGCGCGGGCGGCCGGTCTCAGCTGGCTTCCCCCGGCAACGGCGGCGTGGTGGCGCCGCGTGCCGCATAGAAGGACCGCCGGAACTCCACAAAGGTTCCCGCCGCGATCGCCGCGCGCATGTCGGCCATCAGTTTTTCGTAGTACCAGAGGTTGTGCAGGGTGCCCAGCATCGGCGCCAGCATTTCGTTGCAGCGGTCCAGATGGCGCAGGTAGGCGCGCGTATAGCCGCTGCTGCAGGCATGGCAGCCGCAGCCCGGCTCGATGGTGTCCAGGTCGCGTTCGTACTTGGCGTTGCGGATGCGCACGGTGCCGAACGAGGTGAAATAGTGGCCGTTGCGCGCATTGCGGGTGGGCATGACGCAGTCGAACATGTCCACCCCCCGGGCCACGCCTTCCACCAGATCCTCCGGTCGGCCCACGCCCATCAGGTAGCGCGGGCGCTCGGCCGGAAGGCGTGGATGCAGGTGTTCGAGCATGGCGTTGCGCTCGTGCTCGGGCTCGCCCACTGCCAGCCCGCCAATCGCATAGCCGTCGAAACCGATGCCTTGCAGGCCCTCCAGCGAGCGGCTGCGCAGGTCCGGATGCACCCCGCCCTGCACGATGCCGAACAGCGCCGCATCGTTGCCCAGCCCGTCGTGCGCATCGCGCGAGCGCTGCGCCCAGCGCAGGCTCAGCTCCATCGAGCGGCGCGCCACCTCTTCGGTGGCCGGGTACGGCGTGCACTCGTCGAAGATCATCACGATGTCCGAATCGAGCACCTTCTGGATCTGCATGCTCTCTTCGGGGCCCAGGAACACCCGCGCACCATCGGTGGGCGAGGAAAAGGTCACGCCCTGCTCGGTGATCTTGCGCCGGTGCGCCAGCGAAAACACCTGGAACCCGCCGGAATCGGTCAGGATGGGGCCATCCCAGCGCGCAAACCCGTGCAGCCCGCCGTGATCGCCGATCACCTCCAGGCCGGGGCGCAGATACAGATGGAAGGTGTTGCCCAGGATGATCTCCGCACCCAGGGCACGGATCTGCTCGGGCAGGATGCCCTTGACCGACCCATAGGTCCCGACCGGCATGAACGCAGGGGTCTGGACCGTGCCGCGCGGAAAGGTCAGGCGCCCACGCCGGGCATGCCCGTCGGTGGCTTGGAGTTGGAACTGGAGTCGGGACATTGAAAGGCCGGGAATGGGGAATCGGGAATGGAGAATCGGAAAAGCGGTTGGCAGGCGGCTGATCGTTTGGCGGATACCGCCTTACGATTCTCCATTCCCGATTCCCGATTCCCTGCCCCACAACAACATCGCATCGCCGTACGAAAAGAAGCGATAGCGCTGCGCGATGGCATGGTGGTAGGCCTCGAAGATGCGCTCGCGGCCGGCGAAGGCGGAGACCATCATCATCAAGGTGCTTTCGGGCAGATGGAAGTTGGTGACCATCGCATCGACGCTGCGGATGCGGTAGCCGGGCAGGATGAAGATCTGGGTTTCGCCGGCGAACGGCTGCAATTCGCCTTCGGGCGCGGCCTCGGTGGTGCGCCAGGCGCTTTCCAGCGAGCGCACCACCGTCGTGCCCACCGCGATGACGCGGCCACCGCGGGCGCGGGTGCGCCGCACCTGTTCCACCAGCGCCGCACCCACGTTGAGCCACTCCTTGTGCATGACGTGCTGGTCGAGCTTGTCCACCCGTACCGGCTGGAAGGTGCCGGCCCCCACATGCAAGGTGACGTGGCCGAACTCCACCCCGCGCTCGCGCAAGCGCGCCAGCAGTGGCTGGTCGAAGTGCAGCCCGGCGGTGGGCGCGGCGACCGCGCCGACTTCGCGCGCGAATACGGTCTGATAGCGCTCGCGGTCTTCCACGCCCGGCTCGCGGCGGATGTAGGGCGGCAGCGGCAGGCGACCAGCCTCCAGCAGCCAGTGCTCCAGCGGGGTCGGGATCTGAAAACGCAGCAGATAGAACTCGCCATCGCGGCCAAGCACCTCGGCCTGGCCGCCGGCATCGAGCGCAATCACGCTGCCGGCCTTGGGCGACTTGCTGGCGCCGATCTGCACGCGCGCCTCGCGTTCGCCAAGCAGGCGCTCGATCAGGATTTCCACCCGCCCGCCACTGGCTTTCTGCCCGAACAAGCGTGCCGGAATGACCCGGGTATCGTTGAAGATCAGCAGATCGCCGGGCTGCAGCAGCTCGGGCAGATCGCGCACCTGGCGGTCGGCCAGCGCCTGAGGCGACGGCGGCACCACCAGCAACCGGCTCGCCGCGCGCTCGGCCAGCGGCGCCTGGGCGATCAGTTCGTCGGGCAGGTCGTAATGGAAATCGGACTTCTTCAAGGCCGCAGGATCGTTGTCTGAGTAGCCGCATAGTGTAACTGCGGCCGGGAATGGAGAATTGGGAATGGGGAATCGGACGAGCGGCAGGGCTTCATCGTCGCCTTTCCGCCCCCGATTCGCTGCTCTTACGATTCCCTATTCCCGATTCTCCTTTCACCGCTCGAACTTGGTCGACAGGATGATCGCGCTGGTCGTGCGCTCCACGCCGTCGATGGCGCCGATGGCGTCGGTGAGTACGTCCATCTCGTTGACGCCACCGACCACGCCCAGGGCGACCAGGTCGTACGCACCGCTGACCGAGTGCAGCAGGCGCACTTGCGGGATATCGCGCAGCGCCTTCACCACGGCCGGCATCTTCTTGGGCAGCACGGTGATCAGGATGTGCGCGCGGATGCGGCCCTGCTCGTAGTCGTCATGCGTGCGCACGGTGTAGCCGCTGATCACGCCATCGCGTTCGAGCTTTTCGATGCGGCTTTGCACGGTCGTGCGCGAGAGCCCGAGCCGCCGCGCGATCTGGGCGGTGGAAGCGCGCGCGTCCTCGCGCAGCAGCGACAACAGGCGTTCGTCGGAGGGGGTGATCTTCACTATTGCGCATTGGTTTCGGCGATTCGCCGAAAATACCGCACTTCCTGCCCAGATTCACGCTGCCAAATGCCGATCTTCTGCCGATAATAGAAAGGGAACGCCACCTTAAAGGAGATGCGCCATGTCCGTCCTTGCCCCGCTCGCCCCGCTGCGTGCCCATGCCGGCCGCCGCCTGACCGAAGGCCTGGACGACGCGACCATCGCGCGCCTGGCCGCCAACCACCCAGACCTGCAGCACGCCATCCAGGCCGCCGCTGCCGAATACGCGCTGGTGCGCGACGATGCCGCCGACCTGCTGGACCTGGACGAAGAGGCGCAGATCGGCGCGGTGCAGGAAGGTTTCATCAATTTCTACGCCGACGATGCAGTGACGCCATATGTGGCACTGGCCGCACGCGGGCCATGGGTGGTCACGCTCAAGGGCGCAGTGCTCTACGACGCCGGCGGCTACGGCATGCTCGGCTTCGGCCATACGCCGGCCGCGGTGCTCGAGGCCATGGCGCGCCCGCAGGTGATGGCAAACGTGATGACGCCCAGCCTGGCGCAACGCCGGCTCGATCGCGCCCTGCGTGCGGAGATCGGCCACAGCCGCGGCGGCTGCCCGTTCGCACGCTTCATGTGTCTCAATTCCGGCTCCGAAGCGGTGGGCCTGGCCGCGCGTATCGTCGATACCAATGCCAAGCTGCACACCGACCCGGGCGCACGGCACGCCGGCGCCACCATCAAGCGCCTGGTGGTGAAGGGCAGCTTCCATGGCCGCACCGATCGCCCGGGGCTGTATTCCGATTCCAGCCGCAAGACCTACACCAAGTACCTGGCCAGCTATCGCGACGAAGATTCGGTGATCGCGATCGCGCCGTACGACGTGGCCGCATTGCAACGCGCCTTCGATGAGGCCGCGCGCAATCATTGGTTCATCGAAGCGGTGTTCCTGGAGCCGGTAATGGGCGAAGGCGACCCGGGGCGCGCGTTGCCGGCCGAGTTCTACGCCGCTGCGCGCGCGCTCACCCGGACCCATGGCAACCTGTTGCTGGTCGATTCCATCCAGGCCGGGCTGCGCGCGCATGGCGTGCTCTCGGTGGTGGACTACCCCGGATTCGAGCAGCTCGACCCGCCGGATCTGGAAACCTATTCCAAGGCGCTCAACGCGGCCCAGTACCCGCTGTCGGTGCTGGCGGTGACCGAGCACGCTGCGCAGGTGTACCGCAAGGGCACCTACGGCAACACCATGACCACCAACCCGCGCGCGCTCGACGTGGCCTGCGCCACGCTGGCGTTGTTCACGCCGCAGGTGCGCGAGAACATCCGCATCCGCGGTGCGCAGGCGATTGCCAAGCTGGAAGCGCTGCAAGCCGAACTCGGCGGCTTGATCACCAAGGTGCAAGGCACCGGCCTGTTGTTCTCTTGCGAACTGGCGCCGCAATTCAAGTGCTACGGCGCCGGTTCCACCGAGGAGTGGTTGCGCCATCGCGGCGTCAACGTGATCCACGGCGGCGAGAATTCGCTGCGTTTCACCCCGCACTTCGCGATGGACGAAGACGAGCTCGATCTGCTGGTCGGCCTGATCGCCCGTGCGCTCAAGGAAGGTCCACGTCAGGTGCAGGCCGAGGCGGCCTGAGTCGCTCCATGCGGCACGCCGGCGCGCATGGCGTCGGCGTGCACCCCGGCAGACGGCGAGTCTGCTCCGCCCACATGCTGTGGAGCCTGGCGGTCTGATCAGCGCCAGCGCCGCTGGCGTTCAATCGAGCCAGGTCGCGCCATCAGCGAACGCGCGCCATCTGCACTGCTTGCCAGACTTCGCGCAACACCGGCAACACATGATGCGAAGCCAATTGAACATGCAAGCTTGCGCTTGCATAAATCGCCTACTGCATGCAGGGCAATGACCTCACTCGGTTTCGACCTGGGCGACCCTGCCCCAGGTCGATTGCCGTATCACCGCGCATGCTGCCATTCAAATCGGCACCGCATTCAACTTGCGGCGCAGGTAGTTGGTCAGCGCACGCCGCGGCGACTTGCCGCGCCACGATGCCCAGCACAGGTGCGAGCCGACCGCGATCTTGCCGCCACGATGGCCAAGCCCGAACCAGGTGCGATCCGGATGGAAGGCGTCGCGTGGGGGGAACAGGATGTCGGCGAACTGCCCACCGTGCGCGTTGTAGAAACGCGTCAGCCCACGCGGGCCCGAAATCATCGGAATCTCGCGATGGTCCTTTAGCGTTTCCGGGGCGTGCGCGGTAAAGATGTGTTCGATGAACGCGCGCCAGAACGGATGCCCGGGCTCTGAGCCGAACACGGCATTGCCGATCTTGAAGTCTTCCTGGCCCGGCGCACCTTCCTCGACGGGCAGCACGCAATGCTACGACAGCACCTGCGCATCGAGTGGTCGCAGCAGTTTGTAGTCGGTGTCGAAGTAGAAGCCGCCATGCGCGTGCATGTACGCGCAGCGGGCGATGTCGGCTTTCATCACGCCGAAGCGGATCTGCTCGTAGCGCGCGGCAAACTCGGGGAACGCACGCCGCATCAGTTCTGCGTTATCGGCGTCGTCCCAGACGTAACAGGTCCATCCAGGCAACAGGCGCTGCAGGCGATCGCAGATCCTGCGCTCTTCCCACAGCAGCTGCTTGGTGGGTGCGGTCAGGTGAATCAGTTGGGGAATCATGGAGGCGACTCGGGCTGTGGGGGAACCAAACCGCCCCCGCAGCGCCGCATCGATTCGGCTACCTGGTTGCTGGCTCGGCCGCACCAACCGTAGTCGCACTATCGACGTGACATAAATCGCAGTACATGATGATCAACCGCACGATCATAGAAATCATCTATGCGGATGCGAAGTTCTGAAACAGCGCGTAAATGTTGCCGAAATCCGGCTTAAACCGCTTGCTGACTTGTCATATTCAAGGCGGCGATCAGGCACGTCGAAGAAGCTGGCAACTTGCACGCCACCAAATACGCGCAGCTTGCAGATCGTCTGCACGCTGCTGGCTCCGCCCACCGGCAGCATGGCATTGCCGGGCAGGCGGTTGCCTGCCCTGACTCATTCCCAGCATCGATCCGCACGCCCCTTGAGCGTTGCGCTACGCGGACAATTACGCGGCGCGATGCGCCCGGCTTCGCGTTCGATCAAGCGTTTGCTGCCGTTGCTGTCGCGTTGCAGTTCGAACGCGTCGTAGAGACGTCCGGTGGCAGTACGCGATTCATACACCAAATGCCGTTGGTCGAGCCGCAGCACCTGGTAAAGCTGGGTATCTTCGCCTACCGGGCGCATGGTAGTGCGCGCCATGTCCGACAGGCGGTACTGCTTGGGCCCGGCGACCGAGACCACGAAGACCGGCGTCGCCTGCCCTGCCGCATCGCCACGTCGGCCATAGGTGTGGTCGTGGCCCTGCAGCACCAGATCCACCTTGTGGCGGCGGATCACCGGCAGCACCTGCTCGACCAACTTTTCGTTTTCGCGATCGGCACGCGGCGAAAAGAATGGCTGATGGATCAGGACGATCGACCAGGGATGCGGGTTGTCGGCCAGCACCTTGTCCAGCCACTGCGCCTGCGCGGGGCCGGTCCCCAGGTCCAGCGCCGAGGTACCGTCGAGCACGGCAATGCGCACGCCCTGGTAGTCGAACCAGTAGCTGGTACGCGCGGCGGCCGAAGGTCCGTTGCGCGGCAATGCAAAGGTCACCGGCCAATGGCTAGCGAGCACGCGGGTTGCCTGCGGCGTGTCTTCGCCCTCTTCGCGATATTCGTGATTGCCCGGCGCCGGCGCCACTGCAGTGCCTTCCAGCAGCCAGCGCCCGGCCTCGAACCACTCGGCCCATTCGTTGTCGTCCTGGCCGTCCTTGCCGCTGACCAGGTCGCCGGCGAACAAGGCCAGCCGCGCGTCCGGTGCCGAGCGCCAGGCCTGACGGATCACCCGCGAGACCAGACTGAGGTTCTTGTTCTGGGTGTCGCCGAAATACAGCAAGGTCAGCGGCGTGGTGGCTGCGGCAGCCGTGCGGAAGTGATTCCAGGCGCCCCACGTTCCCTGCCCCTGCACGCGGTAGGCGTACATCGTGTCCGGCTGCAGCCCGTCCACATCGGCGCGATGGTGATGCGAGCTGCCGTTTTCGCTGGCGAGCACCAGCGTGCTCGCCCGGATGCGTCGTGGCGACCCTACATCCGGCGAATCGCCGGCGACCACCAGTTCCAGCCAGGGTCTGTCGACGCTGGCATCGGTGCGCCAGGCCACCGCAAACCCGGTGGCCGCGTCTTGCGCCGGCGTGGCGACGATGCGGTCCGGGAAGCCATCGGCAACGTAATGCGTCGAACCCGCCGGCACCTGCGTGTTGGGTTCGGCAGCACGGTCGGCAGCCGACGCGGGAACACTCATGGTTGCGACCGCCGCAAGCAACGCAGAGACCGATCTGCGCGCGGCCATCATGGCGTGCACTCTTTCAGGCGCAATGTACGCGCGATATCGCGCCAATCGAAGGCGGCCACTGCCTGGTCGTCATGCAACGCGTAGAACACGCCGCCCGGAAAGCGCGCATCGCCGCGTTGATCCAGCCACACGCCATCGGTGTTGGCGGTCACACGGCCGGCGAAGGCGCCGACATGCGCCAACGTCTTGCGATCGAAGAGCTGGAAAACGCTGCGGTCCTTGAACTGATCGGTGGCGATCCAGTAGCCGCTCCCGTCGCTGCATGCGAACAAGCTGATGCCCTCGGCCTGCGCCTTGAACAGCCCGCTGCCGACGTTGCGGCCGCGATACCGCCCGTCCATGCCGTACTCGCGCAACTGGGTGCCCACGGCCACGTCTTCTTCGGCAATCATCAGCCGCGCATTGGCTTCGTCGCCGAACACCGATTCGGCAATTCGCACCGCACCGGCTTCGCTGGTGTCGCCAAAACTCTGTGTCAGGCGTGCCTGCCAGCCCTGCCCTGCAGCATCGAGCTGATAACGCCGAAAGCGCTGGCCAAGTTCGGCCAGCGGCGGCGGCAGATCCTTGTTGGCCGGCGACATGTAGTTGTCGCTGACCACTACCTCGTAGCCGCCATCGTGCTTGCGTACCCACAGGCCGTAGGGCTCGCGCAGTTCGTTCTGGCCGAATGCCGTCACCGGCGTGAGATCGGGTAACGAGAACACCTGCACGCGCCGGTTGTCGCGCTCCACCACGAACACCAGGTCATCGACCACCGAGATGCCATTGGGGCGGTCGAGCTTGCCCAGCGCCTTGCCCTTGCCGCCGACCACGCGCAGCCGCTGGCCGCTGTCGCCGTCGAACACCACCAGCGCATGCGTGCCCTTGGCGGTGGCGATCACCCAACGGCGGCCATCCGGCGCCATCCAGCTGGCCGGCGAATCCAGGTTGTCCGCTGGCGTCAGCGCGGTGATGAAGGCTTCCGGCACCACTTCATGCGCTACGTTGGCCTGACTGAGCAAGGGATCCTTCAGCAGCGCTTCGTCGGCTTCGCGGCCGGCCGGGGCGGTGGCGCAACCGACCAGTGCGGCGGCGGCGGACAGCAGCGTGATCTGCACCAGGGTGCGCGGTGCGATCACAGCGCCACCTTCAGGCCAAGCGCATAGGTGCGGCCGTACTCTTCATTTTGCAGGGTGCGCGAACGGATGCCCTGATACAGCTCCAACGGCTCGTCCAGCAGGTTCTGCGCTTCCAGATACAGGCTGACGCGGCTGTTGAATTGATAGTTCATGCTGAAATCCAGCTGCGTGTGCGGGGCAACGTAGATATCGTACGCACGGCTCTGCCCGATGGTGTCCAGATATTGGCTGCGATACACCGCCGCCACGCGCGCACTGAAGCCGTATTTTTCGTAGCCCAGGTGGCCGCTGTAGATGCGCTTGGACGAACGCGGCAAGGTGAAGTCATCGCCGGCACGATTTTCCAGCCCCGGATTGAAATCGCTATCCAGCACCGTGGCGCTGGCACCCACCAGAAAGCCATTCCAGCCCTCGGGCAGGAAGTCCAGGGTCTGCTGCCAATTGAATTCCGCGCCGCGCACCTTGGCGGTGTCGCCATTGATCGAGCGTGTGACCTGCAGGCCCGGAAATTCCGCATCGTTGGTGTTGATGGTCTGCACGATGTAGTCGTCGATCGACTTGTGGAACACGCCCAGCGAGATCACGCCGGTACTGCCGATGTATTTTTCGAACGACAGGTCCAGATTCTGCGAGCGGTATGGATCGAGATCGGGGTTGCCCAGGCTCACCTCGTTATCGCCACGGTTGATGCTCACGCGCGGCGACACGTCGCCGAACGCCGGGCGCGCCAAGGTCTTGTTGGCCGCAAAGCGCAGCACCCAGTCATTGCCGCTGTCGTAACGCAGATGCAGGCCGGGCAGCACGTTGGTGTAGCTGCTGGACGCCTCGCGCGGCGTCACCGTGGCGGTGCGGCCATTGGCTGACACGTCCACCTGGTTGCCGGTGGCATTGAACTGGGTATTTTCCACGCGCACGCCGGCAATAATGCGCAGCGCACCGATGTCCCAGGTGCCCATCGCATAGGTGGCGAAGACATCTTCGGTGGCCGTGTAATCGTCCTGCAGCGAGGTCTGCAGGTTGCCGCCCACGTCTTGCGGGCGTGCACTGTACAGATCGCCGGACGTATTCCAGTAACGGCGCATGCCGTCCGAGCTGATGCTCTGGCCCAAGGTGCCGCCACGGTGTTCGGGCGCGGCGGTGGTCCAGTCGCTCAGGTCGATGGCCGGCCCACGACGCAGCTCGCTTTCGTCCACGTTCACCCCGCGCTCGCGCCAGCGGCCCAGCACGCCCATCTTCAGGCTGGAATGCTCGCCGTCAAAGCGCACATTGATCTGCGCGCTGCGCTCGCTGTCGTCCACCTGCGTGGGCGCAATCACGAAGCGATCGAACACGAAGTCATCGTTGCTCTGCCAACCGTTGTCGGAGAAGCCCAGCTTCGGAATGCCGCTACGCTGATCCACCGTGGCAGACAGATCGTCGCCGTCGTAATTGAAGCGCGCTTCCTTTTCATCGTTCACGCGCTCGCGGGTCTTGGTGTAGCCCAGCTTGTAGTCCACGGTGGCAGCGCTCAGGCGGTTTTCGCCACCCACGCTCAACGCCATGGTGTCTTCCTTCTTGGTGCGGTAGCGCACGCGCTTGGAAATGCTGTCGGCCGGCAAGTCGGCCACGTTGTAGGTGCCGTCGCCGTTGGCACTGACCTCGCCATCGCTCAACCCGAAGATGGTGCGCTGGCGCGTTTCCGCGTCGTCGAAGCGGCTGTAGAGCGTGCGCAGGTAGTAGCGGTTATCCGCATCCGGGCGCCAGTCCAGATTGAGGTTCGCGCCCATGCGGATGCGTTCGATGAAGTATTTGCGGCGTTGCACTTCGCCGGCGAACAGATCGTCGTCGGCGCCACCGTCGAAGGTGTCGTAGGCCACTTCGGTATTGTCCGATTCGAACTCGCGGTCCTGATAGTTCACACCCACTGCCACCCCGAAGGTGCCATTGAAGATGTCGCTGTAGTTGAACGCACCTTTCGGGCTGGTCTTGCCCGACAGCGATTGGTGGCTGGCTTCGATGGAGCCGCGCACCGTGCGCCCGTCGCGATCGAAGGCGGAGGTGGATTCCACCTGGATCGCGCCGCCGATGGAGTCGCCCGGCATGTCCGGGGTCGGCGACTTGACCACCTTCAGGCGCTCGGTGGAATCGGAAGGAATCACATCCAGCGGTGCAGAGCGCGTACCGTCTTCCGGCGTGCCCATGGTCATGCCGTCGATGGTGACGCTGTTGAGCGACGAATCCAGGCCGCGGATGACGACAAAACGGCCTTCGCCCTGGTCGCGCGTAACGCTGACACCGGGCAGGCGCTGCAAGGATTCTGCAACATTCTTGTCCGGGTAACGTCCCATCGCATCGGAGGCAACCGCGTCCTGGATGGCATCGGAGGCGCGCTTGAGATCCACTGCGCGCTCCTGCGCTTCCAGCTGCGGACGCACCTCCAGCCGCTCCAGGTCGATTGCCGCAGCGCTGGCAGCGCCGCCGGTGGCCGCACCCTCGGCCGCGTGCGCCAGCGGACTCCACGTGGCCGCAGCCAACGTCAGCGTGATCGCCAGGCAGAGTGGAGTCTTGTTCAACACGGGTGCTTCCCCAATCGGTTAAGAATGGGTGGGCACACTATGTCTACGACGTTTCACTGACATGACATATGCATCGGCGATCACATCCGAAGTGTGGCGACACACTGCGCGGCTGCGGCACACTGTGCCCCTCCCCCGCCTGCCACTGCCCATGAAAATCGTCGAAGTCCGCCACCCCCTCGTCCAGCACAAGATCGGCCTGCTGCGCGATGCCGCCTTGAGCACCAAGGGCTTCCGCGAACTGGTCACCGAACTGGGCACGCTGCTGGCCTACGAGGCCACCGCCAACCTGGACACCGAATCGCACACCCAGCCGGGCTGGGCGGGCCCGGTGACGGTGCAGCGCATCGCCGGCGCCAAGATCACCTTGGTACCGATCCTGCGCGCCGGCCTGGGCATGCTGCCCGGCGTACTGGCATTGATTCCTGCCGCGCGCGTGAGCGTGGTCGGTCTGCAGCGCGATGAAGAGACCCTGCAACCGGTGCCCTATTTCGAACGCCTCACTGGCCGCCTGGAAGAACGCGACGCCCTGATCCTGGACCCGATGCTGGCCACCGGCGGCACCCTGATTGCCACCATCGACATGCTCAAGCGCGCGGGCGCACGGCGCATCAAAGGCATCTTCCTTGTCGCTGCGCCGGAGGGCCTGAAAGCGCTGGAAGCGGCGCACCCGGATGTCGAGGTCTATACCGCGGCCATCGACGACCACCTCAACGACAAGGGCTACATCCTGCCCGGCCTGGGCGATGCAGGCGACCGGATTTTGGGGACGCGGATGGAGTGAGTTCAAGCCCCTCTCCCCCCGGGAGAGGGATTGGGGTGAGGGTACGGCATGCCAGTGTTCTTGCTGACGCCCTACCCTCATCCGGCGCTACGCGCCACCTTCTCCCGACGGCAGCAGGAAATGCCGCAGCGCGTCCGATCTCGATCATGTTGCTGGCATGGCTAAAAGCGTCATTCAGAGCTGCTGGTGACCGAACCTTTGGTCCGCAGGCAGCATGAATTGCAGCAGCTTGAGCCCTCTCCTGCGGGAGAGGGGTTAGATGAGGGGACGGTGTATCAGTGTTCCTGCCGACGCCGTACCCTCATCCGGCGCTGCGCGCCACCTTCTCCCGACGGGAGAAGGAACAGCCGCGGCATCAGGCATTTCGTTGAAAAACGCCCGCCTCAACGCGTCGACGCCTCGATCGCCGCGCTCACATACACCAGCGGCGCATTCCAGTTGATCGCCACCTCGTTGGTGGAGTAGCTGCAGAAGTTGTCCAGGTACGACAACGCCGGCTGCTTGGAGGGATACGACACCTTGCACTCCTTGGCATCCTGCTGCCCTGGCTGCGGGCCGCCGACCAGCCAACCCGGCACCGGCGCTTCGATCCCATCGGCCTCTGAGGGGCGGTGATGGATATGCATCGGGGAGTGCCTGCCTATCCCGGTCACGAACGACAGCCCCAGCGGATTGCGGCCCAGGATGTAGTCCAGCTGCGATTGCGCCGCATCCAGAAATTGCCGCTGCTGCGTCAGCCGGTAGCCCTGCAGCAGCATCATCGCGCGGTTGAGCACCCCTGCATTGCTGCCCCACACGAAATCGCCGTCATTCATCGCCAGCCGCCATGCCGATGATTGCCAGGTGTCGGCCAGCCGCTGTGCCAGCCCGGTGATCTCGCGTTCGATCCGCGCGCGGTCGGCATGCGCCGTGAGTTGGTCGCGATGCCCGGCCAACGACATCCAGGCCAGTCCACCGACATTGCCCCACGACGGCACGGTGGCCGGCACGTTGCGCGCGATCATCGCGTCGTAGAACCCATCCTCGCCGGTGGCGATGTACAACTCGGCCGCCGCCCAGGCGAATTCGTCATCCAGGTGCGCATCGTCGTAACCGCCGGTACGCACGTCGCTGGGCTGATGGTAGATCACATCCGGATGCTGCTTCGCCCATGCCCACGCAGCCCGCGCGGCGTTCAACATGCGCGCCGACAGACCTGGATACTGCTTTTCGAACGGCGCATACACGCGACTGGCCACGGCCATCACGGCAGCGAAGTCCAAGGTCGCGGCAGTGGTCTTCATCACCACGTAGCGTGGCTGCGTGGCCTGATCGGGCATCACCAGGCCATCGAATTGCTTGTCGGTGAGCTTGTGGTACACGCCGCCATCGGCCGGGTCCTGCATGGCGAGCATCCAGTCCAGATTCCACCAAGCCTCCTGCAGGATGCCGGGCACGCCGGGCGCATCGTCAGGGATGGTCAGCGGCTTGGACTTAAAGAACGCCGGATACTGCTCGTAGGCCGCCAGCAAGGTATAGGTGCTGATGCCGGAATTGACGATGTACTTGTTGTAGTCGCCCGCGTCGTACCAGCCTTTGGGCGCGCTGATCACGCTATCGGTTGGGCGCGTCGCAGACGCTGCGGACGGATGGATGCGCACCTGCGTATCCGGGTGCCCGGCCGCACGCGCATAGCGCCCGGCGTAGCGTGCCGGCAGCGCGGTGCTGGCACGGTTGAAGTAGAACGCCTTCAACGCTGCATCGACCAGGGGCTGATAGGCATGCGCGTTGATGGCGAAGGTCTCCGATGCCGGCAGCCCGTCGATCTTCAGCCGATAGGTTCCGACCGCACGCAGCGCGGAAAAATCCGCCACCCGCGCCTGCTTACCGGCCGGCGACCACATCGCGGCCGGCTGCAGGGTTCCCTGCAACACGCTGCGTCCTTGGGCATCTTCGACCGTGAAGCGGTCCGAACGCTGCGCGGCGTCCTGCTGCGGCAACCCGATGACGGCCAGTTTTGCCGAGCCCGGCAGGTAGCCCAGCTGGTTGACGTGGATGGTGTTGCTGGTCGCCACG
The DNA here is from genome assembly GCF_008639345.1 of Xanthomonas phaseoli pv. dieffenbachiae. Classification (NCBI taxonomy): domain Bacteria; kingdom Pseudomonadati; phylum Pseudomonadota; class Gammaproteobacteria; order Lysobacterales; family Lysobacteraceae; genus Xanthomonas; species Xanthomonas phaseoli. Next base: position 2,818,458 of record NZ_CP041380.1, read on the forward strand.
GTTTCCTGCCTGCCGGGCGTCTCCGCGGCGCAGGCGAGCACGGGCGAAACGATCATCAGGCTGGTGAGCAGAGTCTTGAAGATAGTCATGCCACGATGGTCGCCGCATTATCTTGCAGCGACAAGTCCAATGCCGGCATCGCCCATGCGTCGATCCGCATCGCTGCAATGATGCGCCCGTTGCGCGGACCGCCTCGCACGCCGCCATGCTGCGCGCATCGTCACTGCTTGCCGGCGCTCAGGCGCATGCCCGGCTGCCGACAAATGCGCCAACCTCAGGTAACCACGGCCGCACTGCATCTGCTGCGATTGATCCAGACCACGCACGACGCCCGGCCGGGGTGCCGGTTACCGGGCGTCGATGCAATGGGCTTCACGCCTCAGCGTGCCGCCGCGTCCAATTGCACTTGCGCCTTGCCCACCGGGTTGCGCGGGTCGCTGCCGCCGCTGAGCACGTTGCTGCGCTTGTCCCACTCCACCGTCTGCAGGTTGCCCCACACATGGCTGGAGCCGCGGCCGCCTTCGGCGGTGTCGCCGGGCAGTTTCAGTGCATGCCCCATCGCTTGCAGGCCCTTGGCGGTCTGCGCCGAAAACGCGTCGGTCTCGGCGTCGATGACGTCCGGCAGCCATTGGTGGTGATAGCGCGGCAGCGCACTGACCGCCTGCGCGTCCAGGCCGGCGTCGTAGCCCAGGATTCCCAGCAGCACCATGGTGATGATGCGGCTGCCGCCCGGGGTGCCGAGCACGATCGCCTTGTCGGCCGATTCCATGAAGGTGGGCGTCATCGAGCTGAGCATGCGCTTGCCCGGCTTGGGCGCATTGGCGGCATAGCCCATCACGCCGAAGGCATTCGGCGTGCCCGGCTTGAGCGCGAAGTCGTCCATCTCGTTGTTGAGCAGCACGCCGGTGCCCTTGGGAATCAGGCCCGAGCCGTACAGCAGGTTCACCGTCTGGGTGGCGCCGACCCGGTTGCCTTCGCCATCGATGATGGAGAAGTGCGTGGTCTCGTCGTCTTCCAGCGGCGTGGGATTGCCCGAAAGCAGATCGCTGGGGGTCGCCTTGTCCGGGTTGATGGTGGCACGCAGGCCTTGCGCGTAATCCTTGCTGGTCAGCACGCGCTGCGGCACGTCCACAAAGTCCGGGTCGCCCAGGAAGAAGGTGCGATCGCGGTAGGCGCGGCGCATCGATTCCACCACCAGATGGGTGCGGTGCACGTCGTCGAGTTTGTTCAAGTCCCAGCCTTCCAGGATCTGCAGCATCGCCGCCAGCGCGATACCACCGGACGACGGCGGCGGCGCCGTGGTGATCTTCCAGCCGCGGTAGTCGAACTGGATCGGCGTGCGCTCCTTGACCCGGTACCCGGCCAGCTCGGCCGCGCTCCACTGGCCGCCGGCCTGCTTCACGCCGGCCAGCAACTTCTTGGCAGTCTCGCCCTTGTAGAAGCCGTCGAAGCCCTTGTCGCCGAGCAGCTGCAGCGTATGCGCCAGCTCCGGCTGCTTGAAGGTGTCGCCTTCGGCAATGGGTTTGCCGCCGCGCAGATACACCTCGCGCGTCCCGGGGTAACGCTCCATCACCTCGCGCCTGGAGGCATAGCCCTTGGCCATGCGCGCGTAGACCGGAAAACCTTCGGTCGCGATAAGGATCGATGGCGCCAGCGACTGCTTCAGCGGCAGGCGGCCGTGCTTGGCGGCCAGCTCCACCAGCGCTGCAGGCAAGCCCGGAATGCCTGCCGACCACGGTCCGTTGACCGAGCGGTCGCGGTCCAGCTCGCCTTTCTTGTTGAGAAATTGCGCTTCGGTGGCCGACGCGGGCGCGGTTTCGCGCGCGTCCAGCATCACGTCCCTGCCGGTCTTGGCGTCGTGCAGCAGGAAGAAACCGCCGCCGCCCAGCCCCGAGCTGATCGGCTCGACCACCGCCAGCGTGGACGACACCGCCACCGCGGCATCGAACGCATTGCCACCTTCGCGCAGGATCTGCAGGCCGGCATCGGTGGCCAACGCATGACCGCTGGCGATCGCCGCGCCGGGCGGATGCGCGGCAACCGCTGCGGTGGTGGCTGTCGCCGGCTTGGCGGCATCGGCGCACCAGGCCGCTGGCGCCAGCACGAAGGCCAGCAGCAACACGCCGCGCGAAGAAAAACGTCGGGAAAAAGTGCTCACGGGGCGGGGGGCTCCTGTTCGTACAGTTCGGGATGATCGCGCTGCAACTGCATCAGCTTGGCCAGCAACTGATCATGGGTTTCCGGAATGGCCGGATCCGGGTCGATGCATTCGACCGGGCACACCACCACGCACTGCGCTTCGTCGAAATGGCCCACGCATTCGGTGCAACGTGCCGGGTCGATGACGTAGATGGTTTCGCCCATCGAGATGGCCCGGTTCGGGCACGCCGGCTCGCAGACGTCGCAGTTGACGCAGAGCTCGTTGATTTTCAGAGACATATCGGCACTACGATGCGACGCGACACGGCGCGCTGCAACCGCAGGCGCTGGAACGCAATGTGCTGCTGCAGCCGGGCGCAGATGGCGCGAAGCGGCAGGTGGACAACGCCGTGGGCGCTGTCGGACACCGGCCTGACACGGCCGGCTCCGGTGGAGTGCGAACTCGGCAGCATGGTGCATTCCCAGGCTGCGGCCGGATGCGCCCTCCCGCGCATCCGGCCTGGCACGGCATTACTTGGCTTCAACGAAGATGTATTCCGCGCCCTTGGGCTGGACGATGGTCTGCACACGCGCGTTGTCGGCGGCGTTGCCGATGAACAGCACGCGCACACCCTTCATCGAGTCCGGTGCCACGTCCTTGAACGCTGCATCGATCAGGTCGGCCATCTTGCCGGACGCCGACGAACCGAAGGCCAGCATGTTGCCCGGCTGCACGCCGCGTGCCAGTGCGGTCTTGACGCTTTCCAGCTGACGTTCGTAGCTGCCGGCAAATTCGGCGTCGGACTCCGGCGGCAAGTAGTACAGGAACGGGCTGTTGGTGGTGGTGCCCAGGTTCTGGCCGACCACTTCCTGCAGGTACTTCTTCCAGCCGGCGTTGTCGTCCTTGGCCGGTGCGGTCAACGGGGCCGGTGCGGCGGCAGCGGTCGGTGCCGGCTCTTCCTTCTTGCAGGCGGTGACCGCCAGAGCGGCGATCGAAGCGAGCGCCAGAGCGCGCATGGTGTGTTTCATGAAACTCCTCCCTTTGAAATGCGTGTGGTGATGTGACTGCAACTCTTCAGGCCTGCGCGCGGGACTGCCGCACCTGCCGCAAGGCCTCGACAACCGATGCCGGCACGAAGCCGGACACATCCCCGCCCAGCCGCGCGATTTCGCGCACCAGCGAGGACGAGATGAAGCTGTATTGCTCGGCCGGGGTAAGAAACAGCGTTTCCACCTCCGGGATCAGATGGCGGTTCATGCTGGCCATCTGGAATTCGTATTCGAAGTCGGACACCGCACGCAGGCCGCGCAGCAGCACGCCGGCACCCATCTCGCGCACGAAATGGGCCAGCAGGGTATCGAAACCGCGCACTTCCACATTGGTATGCGCCGCCAGCGCTTCCTGGGCCAGCGCCACGCGGCGCTCCAGCGACAGCGCCGGGCCCTTGGAGGGGCTGTACGCCACGCCCACCACCACGCGCTCGAACAACGGCGCGGCGCGATTCACCAGGTCGATATGGCCATTGGTGATCGGGTCGAAGGTACCGGGATAGACGGCGGTGCGGCTATTGGCAACGCTCATACGGAGACTACCGGGGTCGGATCGCTCTTCAGTGTAGCAGCGGCCCGGCGGTACAGCGCATAGCGCACCTCACGGGTGGCGCCCTCGCGGTGCAGATGCCAGCCGGCCGGCAGCAGCGGCGGCGCATCGGCCGGCGCTTCCAGATAGAGCCAGGCGTCGGCGGCCACATGCGCCGGCAGGCGCTCCAGCACAGCCGGCCACAGGTCGGCCGCGAATGGCGGGTCGACGAAGACGATATCGGCCAGCGCTGCGGGTGCACGCTCCAGCCAGCGCAGCGCATCTTCCTGCAGCACCTGCACCTGGGTGGCGGCGTCGAGCCGGGCCACGTGCTCGCGCAGCCGCTGCACCAGGCCGGGGTCGCGTTCGATCAGGGTGGCATGCGCAGCGCCGCGCGACACTGCCTCCAGGCCCAGCGCGCCCGAGCCGGCGAACAGATCCAGCACGCGCGCGCCGGGCAGGCGCGGCATCAACCAGTTGAATACCGTTTCGCGCACGCGGTCGCTGCTGGGGCGCAGGCCGGGCAAATCCGGCACTGCCAGCCTGGTATTGCGCCAGCGCCCGCCGACGATGCGCACTTGCCCTTCCGTGCCACGTGGCGCCGGCCGCGGCGGGCGGCTCATCGCCACGCACCTGTCGATGGTGGGCGGGTGCAGCACGGCAGCAGCGCAGTTGGCGACATGGCTCAAGGCAGGACGAATGGCCGGCCATGATACCGCTGCCGTTGCTGCAGCCGCCCTCCCCCGCACCGGCCGCCACGCGCGGGACATGCGTGCAGGCCGCCTTGAAAAATCGGCAGAAGCCCGCATCCCCCAGGCCATCGGCCGCGTTGCGGCCTGGACCACCACGGAGCACGACCCCAATGACCGTTGAAACCGATAAGCAGACGCTCGGCTTCCAGACCGAGGTCAAGCAGCTGCTGCAGCTGATGATCCATTCGTTGTACTCGAACAAGGAAATCTTCCTGCGCGAGCTGGTCTCCAATGCCGCCGATGCCGCCGACAAGCTGCGCTTCGAAGCCTTGGTCAAGCCCGAGCTGCTGGAAGGCAGCGGCGAGCTGCGCATTCGCGTCGACTACGACAAGGACGCGCGCACCGTCACCATCGACGACAACGGCATCGGCATGAGCCGCGAGGATGCGGTCTCGCACCTGGGCACCATCGCCAAGTCCGGCACTGCCGATTTCCTCAAGCACCTGAGCGGCGACCAGAAGAAGGACGCCAACCTCATCGGCCAGTTCGGCGTGGGCTTCTATAGCGCTTTCATCGTCGCAGACCAGGTGGACGTGTATTCGCGTCGCGCCGGCCTTCCGGCCAGCGAAGGCGTGCATTGGTCCTCGCGCGGCGAAGGCGAATTCGAGGTCGCCAGCGTCGACAAGCCCGAGCGCGGCACCCGCATCGTGCTGCACCTGAAGGAAGGCGAAGAATCGTTCGCCGATGGCTGGACGCTGCGCGGCATCCTCAAGAAATACTCCGACCACATCGGCCTGCCGATCGAGATGCGCAAGGAGCATTACGGCGATGAGGCCGACAAGCCGGCAGAGCCGGAGTGGGAAGCGGTCAACCGCGCCAGTGCGCTGTGGACGCGCCCCAAGTCCGAGATCAAGGACGAGGAGTATCAAGAGTTCTACAAGCACATCGCCCACGACGCGGGCAACCCGCTGGCGTGGAGCCACAACAAGGTCGAAGGCAAGCTGGAATACACCTCGCTGCTGTTCGTACCAGGCCGCGCGCCGTTCGACCTGTACCACCGCGATTCGGCCAAGGGCCTGAAGCTGTACGTGCAGCGCGTTTTCATCATGGACCAGGCCGAGCAGTTCCTGCCGCTGTACCTGCGTTTCATCAAGGGCGTGGTGGATTCGTCGGACCTCTCGCTCAACGTCTCGCGCGAAATCCTGCAGTCCGGCCCCGTGGTCGACTCGATGAAGTCGGCGCTGACCAAGCGCTCGCTGGACATGCTGGAGAAGCTGGCCAAGGACAAGCCTGAGGACTACGCGACTTTCTGGCGCAACTTCGGCCAGGCATTGAAGGAAGGCCCGGCCGAGGATTATGCAAACCGCGAAAAGATCGCTGGCCTGCTGCGTTTTTCGTCCACGCACGACACCACCGGCGCGCAGAGCGTGGGCCTGGCCGATTACGTCAGCCGGTTGGCCGAAGGCCAGGACAAGCTGTATTACCTCACCGGCGAGAGCTACGCGCAGATCAAGGACAGCCCGCACCTGGAGGTGTTCCGCAAGAAGGGCATCGAAGTGCTGCTGCTCACAGACCGCATTGACGAATGGCTGATGAGCTACCTCACCGAATTCGACGGCAAGTCGTTCGTGGACGTGGCCCGCGGCGACCTGGACCTGGGCAAGCTGGATTCGGAAGAGGACAAGAAGGCGCAGGAAGACCTCGCCAAGTCCAAGGAAGGCCTGGCCTCGCGCATCAAGGCAACACTGGGCGACGACGTGGCCGAAGTACGCGTCTCGCACCGCCTGACCGATTCCCCCGCCATCCTGGCGATTGGCCAGGGCGACCTGGGCCTGCAGATGCGCCAGCTGCTGGAAGCCAGCGGCCAGGCGGTGCCCGAAAGCAAGCCGGTGTTCGAATTCAACCCCACCCACCCGCTGATCGAAAAGCTGGATGCGGAACAGGATATGGATCGCTTCGGTGACCTGAGTCGGGTGTTGTTCGACCAGGCTGCTTTGGCTGCGGGCGATAGCCTCAAGGATCCGGCTGGGTATGTAAGGCGATTGAATAAGTTGTTGTTGGAGTTGTCGATGTAAGCGACGAGATGGTGGAATGAAGAGCATAGGCCGGCGTCATCGCCGGCCTTTGCGTTTCAGGCTGGGGAGGGGCACCCAACTTCGCTGACCGGAATTATCAGCGCTCACCCATAACATCCGTCGATGATACTGTAGGATCCAGAGCATTCGAGACAGCGGCAACCAAGGTTGAAAACCTCAGCGGTTGCCGGGAAGCCTGGGGTGTAACAGATTGCATTTCTCCATTCAGTTAAAGCGGCGGGATGCCGATGGCAACCTTGGAGCAGCAACATATAGCAGTGACCGATTCCCTCTCAAGGATTAAAACTGGATGCGTATAATTTCGTTATTTTTGGCACTCGCGCTCCTAGCGGGGAACGCATGGATCGGCAATGCCTCTGCGCAGACTCTAAATTTCGACCGCATTCCGGCACTGACGAAATATTCAATTCAGATCAATCTTCCTAACACATTTCCCAGACTTTCAGATGGAACCACGGCCTGCGAAATTGCGATCAATGCATTTCCCAAGTCGGACAATGGCTATATTTACACAAGTATCCACTATGTGGAAGACGATTATACCGGATGTCACCACACCATTGTATACACCGGCCCCAATATCGGGGGTTATCCGGTAGGGTCGACGATTGATGGATACGGGCAGAACTGGGTTATCCCAGTTCCCGCGTGCCCCGCAAGCTATACGCTGATTCGAATTTATAATCCGGATTCATGGATCTGCAGCAGACCGATTGGCCAAGCCGATCCGGCCAAACCAATGCAATGCACGGGGATGAGCACAGAGGTCGGCAACCCCATTTCCTGCTCAGGCGCAAACAAGGTTGAACGTCGAGCCGATGGAGTGTCTGCAGATTTCTCGCTCGAGCAAACCTTTTCCTCATCGCCCAGCTCCGAATTATTTCCATTTGGCAAAAACTGGAGCAGTATCGTCACCTCCCGCGTTGAAGTGGACAAGCAGAAGACCGCCGCATTTGTCTTTCTAAAGGACGGCAAGGTCGTTCCTTTTCTCAAAGATCCCGGTGGCGCCTGGATGACGCAGTCGGATCTGAAGCACTATCATCTTTCAGAGATTTCAGGAGTCGACGGCTCTATCGCTGGATGGCAGTTGCGTACTGGAGCGCAGACCAGCGTCTTTGATAGCCAGGGGCGTTTTTCCAGGAGTGAAAGCTTTGGCGAAATACTGATCTCAGTCATCTACGATGCAATGGGCCAGCCGATCAAGCTGATTGATCGAAAAGGCCGTGAAGCAGTGATTCACTACATGGACTACATGCAGGCAAGCAGTCTCGACCTACCTGATGGAGGACGCATCGATTACGCATACGATGCGCAAGGGCGCTTGATATTGGCTGGCCCGGACGGTGATGCGATGGTTTATCGCTATGCTGGCAATGATGCGGTGTGGTTGACGGAGAAACTGGATCAGACCGGCGCTGTAGTCGGCCAGTATGCCTATGATGAGCAAGGGCGGGCCACAGCCACGGGAGATGGCATCGGCGGCAATTACTTCTCTGTGGCTTATGCGGAAAACGGCAATAAAGCGGTCGTCACAAATCCTTTGGGATCGACCAAGGAATTCTCTTTCGATGTATTCAACAACGGTCGGCGGCTACGCAGCGCCGTCGATACATGTGTGGATTGTCCGCGCCTGGAAACGTCCTACATCTATGGGGATGATGGCTATCTGAGTCGATCTGATAATGGGACACTAATAAAGAACTTTACCCGTGATCAGAGCGGACGTATGCTTTCCATCGTGGAAAGTCGCCAAGACGGCGGCCATCTCCGAACTACACGAACAGAATGGCATCCCGACCGTGATATCCCACTGACGCGGCGTGTGGATGACCCAACGAACACACTGATCGAAACATCGACCTGGACTTACAACACACGTGGTCAAAAGCTGACATCCTCCCGTACCGATGCAGCCACCGGGACCACCCGGATCGCGACCACAGCATACTGCGAGCAAACCGACGTCGATGCAGGCACCTGCCCATTGCTGGGGCTGATGACCTCGGTCGATGGTCCACGCAGCGATCTCTCCGACCTACTGCGCTACACGTATTACCTCGCCGACGATAGCGCCTGCGCCGCGACACCGACCACCTGCCCGCACCGCAAGGGCGACCTACAAACGATCACCAACGCCATCGGACAGATCACCGAATATCTCGCCTACGACGGCGCTGGCCGCCCGCTGTCCATCAAGGACGCCAACGGCATCGTCACCGACTACACCTATCACCCGCGCGGTTGGCTGACGGCCACCAAGGTGCGCGGCGCCGATGCCTCCAGCGAGGCCGATGACCGCATTACCCGCATCGACTACTGGCCCACCGGCCTGGTCAAGCAGGTCACCCAGCCCGATGGCGCGTTCACTGCCTTCACCTACGATGCGGCGCATCGGCTGACCGACATTACCGACAACGCGGGCAATACCGTCCACTACACGCTCGACAACGCCGGCAATCGCATCAAGGAAGACACCAGCGATGCGTCGGGCACGTTGAAGCGCACGCTCTCGCGCGTCTATAACCAGCTCGGCCAGCTCAAGACGCAGGCCACTGCCGCCAGCGACCCGACCGACTTCGCGTACGACGCCAACGGCAATGCCACCACCGTGACCGATGCGCTGGCAACCGCGACGCAGAACGAGTACGACCCGCTCAATCGCCTGTCGCGCACGCTGCGGGATGTCGCCGGCATCAAGGCCGACACGAAGTTCGAATACGACGCACTCGACAACCTGACCAAGGTCACCGACCCCAAGGGCTTGAACACCACCTACGACTACAACGGGTTTGGCGATCTGGTGAAACTCACCAGCCCGGACACCGGCGTCACCAGCTACACCTACGACAGCGCCGGCAACCGCGCCACCCAGACCGACGCGCGCGGCAACACCACCGCCTACAGCTACGACGCGCTCAATCGCCCGACCAAGGTCACCTACCCCACCACCAGCCTCAACGTCACCTACACCTACGACGCGACGCAGACGGCCTGCGCCAGCGGGGAGACGTTTTCGATCGGCCGCCTGACCAAGATGCAGGACGGCGGCGCCATCACCCAGTACTGCTACAACCGCTTCGGCGACTTGGTGCGCAAGGTGCAGACCAGCAACGGCACCGCGTTGGTGCTGCGTTACGACTACACCATTGGCGGCCAGTTGCGGCGGATGACCTATCCCGACGGGGCGGTGGTCGATTACGTGCGCAATGCACAAGGCCAGACCACCGAAGTCGGCGTGACCTCTGCCGGCGGCAGCCGGCAGGTGCTGTTGGACAACGCCAGCTACTACCCGTTCGGCCCGGCTGCCGGCTGGACCTACGGCAACGGCCGCACCCTCGCCCGCCAGTACGATCTGGACTACCGCCCGCAGGCAATCCAGGACACCCGCCCGGGCGGTCTTGACGTGGGCTTCGGCTTCGACCCGGCCGGCAACCTCACCGCATTGACGCCCGCTGGCAACACAACACCCGAGATCGCGCTGGGCTACGACACCCTGAGCCGCCTGACCGGCCTGACGGACGGCCGCACCGGCACCCTGATCGATGGCTACAGCTACGATGCCACCGGCAACCGCCTCAGCGCCAAGGTCGGCGCCGCCACGCAGAGTTACACCTACCCAACCGACAGCCACCGCCTGAGCGCAGTGGCCGGCGTGGCGCGTACCTACGATGCCACCGGCAACACCACCGCCATCGGCGGCACCGCGCGCCAGTACACCTACGACACCACCGGCCGCATGACCCAGGCTCGCCGCGCCGGCGCGGTGACCATGAACTACCGCTACAACGGCCGTGGCGAGCAGGTGCGCCGCTTCCTCGGCACCACCGATACCTACACGCTCTACGACGAAGCCGGCCACTGGCTGGGCGACTACGACACCAATGGCGCGCCCAAGCAGCAGGCGATCTGGCTGGACGATCTCCCGGTCGGCCTGCTGGCCAACGCCAACAAACTGCACTACATCGAACCGGACCACCTGGGCAGCCCGCGCGTGGTGATCGACCCGACCCGCGATGTGGCGGTGTGGACGTGGAGCCTGAAGGGGGAAGCCTTCGGGAATACTGCGCCGAACCAGGATCCGGATGGTGACGGTGCGGCGTTGGTGTTAGATATGCGGTTTCCGGGGCAGCGGTACGATGCGGCGAGTGGATTGAATCAGAACTACTTCCGGGATTACGACGCCATGACAGGGCGGTATGCGCAGAGTGATCCGATTGGATTTCGCGGAGGCGTAAGCTCCCCAGCCTGACAGACACCGCATAAGTGGATATTTCTGGCATCGTTACCTCAGCCAGGAGGTTCTATGCGCACCTCAAAGTTCACCGAGACGCAGATCGTCGCGACGCTCAAGCAGGCCGACGCCGGCGTGCCGGTCAAGGACGTCTGTCGCCAGGTTGGTATCAGCACAGCGACGTACTACCAGTGGAAGAGTAAGTACGGAGGCCTGGAGGGGTAATCCCCCCGCTTTGAGCGTTCGCCAAAAGTGGAGCTAGGCGGCCATCGCCAATTTCATTGCTGGCGTGATACCGCCGAGCGCCATGTTGGGGCGCTCATGGTTGTACGTCCATAGCCAGCGCGTGGCCTTGTCCTGAACCTGCTCGATGGTGTCGAACAACGTTGTGGCCAGCCAGGCGTAGCGGACGGTGCGGTTGTAACGTTCGACATAGGCATTCTGCTGCGGCTTGCCTGGCTGGATGTGCTCGATCCGAATCCCGCGCTGCTGTGCCCAAGCTAGCAGCGCGCCGCTGATGTACTCCGGGCCGTTGTCGCAGCGAATGGCGTTTGGCTTGCCGCGCCAGTCAATGATCTGTTCCAACGAGCGGATCACCCGGGCCGATGGCAGCGATAAGTCGACCTCGATGCCCAGACCCTCACGGTTGAAGTCATCGAGCACATTGAACAACCGGAAGCTGCGGCCGTCGGCCAGCTGGTCGTGCATGAAATCCATCGACCAGACCTGGTTGATCGTCTCCGGCACCGCCAACGGCTCTGGCCGCTCGCGCACCAGCCGCTTCTTCGGCTTGATCCGCAGGTTCAACTCCAGCTCCCGATAGATGCGGTACACCCGCTTGTGATTCCAGCCAAAGCCCTTCACGTTGCGCAGGTGCAGAAAGCACAGGCCGAACCCCCAATCACGATAGGTTGTGGTCAACCGCACCAGCCAATCGGCAATCCGGGCGTTCTCCTCGCTGGCCTTGGCTTGATAGCGAAAGCAGGTCTCGCTCACCGCAAAGGTCCGGCAGGCATGCCGGATGTTCGTGTGGCCACCATCTACGGCCCATCGGGCCATCTCCCGGCGTTGAGATGGCCTCACCATTTTTTTGCCATCGCCTCCTTCAGCAGGTCGGCGCTGAGCTGGGCATCGGCGTACATCTTCTTCAGGCGCCGGTTCTCGTCCTGCAGCTCCCTGAGCTGGGACATCAGCGATGCGTCCATGCCGCCGAACTTGCTGCGCCACTTGTAGAACGTCGCCGAGCTGATGCCGTGTTCCCGGCACAACTCCGGCACGGGCGTGCCGGCCTCGGCCTGCTTGAGGACGGCAATGATCTGGCTGTCGGTGAAGCGGGATGTCTTCATGGAACCTCCTCGGAAAAGGGTACGAGAAAATTCCACTTCTGGCGTCAGCTAACCTGTGGGGGGATTACCGAGGCTTCGGAGCTGCGGCGGGTCAAGGAGCTTGAGTCGGAGAACGCCAAGCTCAAGCGGATGTACGCCGAGTTGGCGCTCGACAATGCGGCCATGAAGGATCTCATCGCAAAAAAACTCTAGGGCCGGCGCGCAAGCGCGAGGCCGTGCGGTACCTGATCGAGGTACACGCGCGGCCGCTGCGTCGGTCCTGTGCATGCGTCGGGCTTGCACGTGCGGCGTGGTATGCGCCACCGCTCGACTGGACAGTACGCGATGCCGAGTTGATCGCGGCGATCGCACGTGTCGTCGAAGACCGCCCCAGTCGCGGCTTTTGGAAATGCAGCGACGTACTGCGCAGGACGCGACCTGACTGGAACCCGAAGCGAATCTATCGCGTGTACAAGGCCATGCGGCTCAACCTGCGCCGCGCTGCGAAGCGGCGGCTTCCCAAGCGCGAGCGTGTCGCGCTGTATGTCCCAAGGTTGCCTGATACCGTCTGGTCGGTCGACTTCATGAGCGACGCTCTGGCGTGCGGCCGACGCTTCCGCACCTTCAACGTGGTCGACGACTTCAACCGCGAGGTGCTCCACATCGAGGTGGATACGTCGATCAACTCGCATCGTCTGGTGCGCGTGTTCGAGCAGATCAAGCACGATCATGGCCTGCCGCAGGTCGTGCGTTCCGACAACGGACCAGAGTTTCTGGGCGACGCATTTACCAGCTGGCTGAAGGTCAATGGCGTGGCGATCCAGTACATCCAGCCCGGCAAGCCGAACCAGAACGCCTTCATCGAACGTTTCAACCGCACCTTCCGGGAAGAAGTGCTCGACCAGCACCTCTTCACCCGCCTCGACGATATCCGCGAAGCTACCCATTGGTGGATGATCGATTACAACGAACAGCGGCCCCATGACGCGCTCGGCGGCCTAACGCCGACCGAGTACCGCAACCAACACGCCAGAAGGTCTACTTTTGGACTGTCTGCTTGACGGGGGAGCTTACGCCCCCACCCCCTCTCCCGAAGGGAGAGGGGCTTTGTTTTGCGCGCCGGAAAGTTCGTGCGGGGTTACTGTGCGCTTTCACTTTGCCGTCTGTAGTAGACCTTCCCCCCTCTACAAGACACGCTGCAGCAAGATCGACAGCGCGCAGACTTCAGCATTCACGCCGACTCCAGCACCCAGCACCCAAACGCAGGCCCCGCCGAATAACCGGTTTCCGGTTCAATGCGGATCTGCAAGTTGTCGCGGCCGGCGACTGCTGCTGGGAGTGCGTAATCCACATCGACGAAATCCAGGCCGCGGTTGCCGTCCAGGCGTTCGTTGGCGATGAGTTCGCCGTCGGCGACGATGCGGAAGCGGCGGCGGGTTTCGTCGCCCCAGTAGCGTAGGCGCAGGATGCGGGCTTGGGCGGTATTGCGCAGAGTGAAGGCCATGAAGCCGCCAGTGCGCACGTCGCGGCCGGGGCGGCGGCGGTAGCTGAGCGGGTTGGAATTTTCCCCGTGCAGGGCATGTGCCTTTTCCGAGGCATCGTCGCCTAGCACGATGCGATCGAGCGCGCGGGTGTCGAGTGCTTCTTGCGCCGCCGCCGCTGCCGCCCGTTCGGTCTGGCGTTGTTGCCACGCAGCGGCGTCGCGGTGCTCCAGGTAGACCGCGCTGCGGCGGTCGAACTGGGCGTAGAACGGGGACAACTGCCACTGCTGCGCGCCATCGCTGTAGACGAAGGCTGTCTTGCCGGGCATCGGCTGCAGGCGTTGCAGGATATCCTGCCCCCCGATCAATGCCGGGGTCTTGCCCGACCATGGCTTGGCGGCATCGCCCAGATCCACGGCAAGCACCAGCGGCCCACGCAGCACCGAGACCCAGGCGGGATCGTCCGCGGTCGCTTCCAGGCGCAGCGGCATGTCGAACGCCAGACTCAGCGTGTCGCCGCGCTGCCACGTGCGCGTGATGCGCAGATAGCCATCGCTAGCGGTGCCATCGACAAGCTGGCCATTGAGTTGCAACCGCGGCTGTTGCGCCCAGCCTGGCACGCGCAGTGCGAGCGTGCGTTGCTCTGGCGGCGCGGCATCGATGCGCAGCGAGGCGCTGCCCTGTTCCGGCAACCCGCTGTGCAAGGTCATGTCCAGCCCGGCGGCACCGCGGACCGTGGAGGGCACATAGAGATTGACGTAGACGCCCTGCCCGTCTTCCCAATAGATCGAATCGCCGAACTGCGCGTGCGCTTCCATGCCGCTGCCGACGCAACACCAGAAATCGTCGAACGGCGACGACCAGCCGCGCGCTTCGCCGGCCAGCAGCGGCGTCATATAGGTAAACATGCCGGTGCGTGGGTGCTGCTGCGCCATCACGTGATTGAGCAAGGTGCGCTCGTAGTAATCGAACAACTCCGCCTGCGGTCCCCATTGATACAGTTGCCGGGTGAGCTTGAGCATGTTGTAGCTGGCGCAATGCTCGCAGGTCTGTTCGGTGAGGAACTTCGAGATGCTGTCCGGCTGCTGGAAATATTCGCGGTCGCCGTTGCCGCCGATTACATAGGTGTGGTGGTCGGTAACGGTGTGCCAGAAGAAGCGCGCCGCAGCGCCCGATGCGGCATCGCCGGTGACCTCGTACTCGCGGGCCACACCGATCAGCTTTGGGATGCTGGTATTGGAATGCTGGTGCGCCAATTCGTCACGCTGTGCGACCAGCGGGTCGAGTACGGCGTGGTGATGCAGGCGCTGCGCCAGCGCCAGCCATTGTGCATCATCCGTACGTACATGCAGTTCGACGAACGATTCGTTGAGGCCGCCGAATTCGCACGACAGTACCTTTTGCAATTGCGCCTCGTCGAGCGCGGAGAAGATACCCTGCAGATACCCGGCCAGATCCACCGCGACCTGCAGCGCTTGCGCGTCATCGCAATGCGCATGCACGTCGAGCAAACCGGCGAACAGTTTGTGCCAGGTGTACAGCGGCGCCCAGCTGCCGTTGAGGTAGAACGGCGCCGGGTCGATCTTGCCGCGCTTGAGTTCGTCGAAGACCGCGCGCCCGCTTTCGATCTGCCCGGCCGCGTTCTTGCGCGTGAAGCCGGCCACGTAGCCATCGCCCGCCTGTGCCTGGCAGCGCGCCAGTTCGCTGACGATATAGGCCGCGCGCGTGCGGCATTGCGCGTCGCCGGTCTGTGCGTGCATCAGTGCCAGCGCACTGAGATAGTGGCCGAGCGTATGCCCGGCGATGGTGTCCGCTTCCCAGCCGCCATAGGCCGGCGCCTTCGGGTCGAGGCCGGCATACAGCACGAAGTTGTGCAACAGCCGGTCCGGCTGCAGCCGCATCAGATAGCGCCGGTTGGTCTGCAGCGCATCCAGGAACAACGACGGCGCAAGCCTGACCTGCGTAAGCGGCACCGCGCGCACGCTGCCCGGCTGCGCAGCGCTGGCCTGGGCCGGAAAGCGCAGGAAGCCGGCCGCAACCGCCAGGCTGCTCCAGGCCAGAAAGCGCCGCCGCGACAACAACGGCGTGTGGTTGCAGGTCGATTCGCTCGGGTGCGCTTCCGTCATGGGATCAGCTTAACTCCTGAGAGCGCGCACGCTCGCGCGCGTGGTCGCAACAATACGATCGGAACTGCCCTGGCAACGCTTGCGGTGACGTGGCATCTGCACAAGCGATCGCACCCGGCCACGCAGCGCAGCGAGACAACGGCGCACTCAAAACTTCACCGTCGCGCGTGCCCAGTAAAAACGCCCAAGCAGATCGTAGGTGGCCACATCGGTGTTCGCATTGCCCACGTTATTGGAGTAATACAACGGCGGCTGCTTGTTGGCGATGTTGTCTACGCCGACTTCGAAGCGCGTATGCCACGGCTCCACGTTATAACCAAGCTGCAGGTTGTTGTAGACGTAGGCGCCGATATCGCGCACCACGGTCGGTTCGCTGGCATCGGCCGACAGACTCTGGTCCGGATCCGAATTACCGATGGCGGTGTGGCCCACATAGCGGATGCGCCAGGTAGCGCTCCAGTCGTCCAGCGCCCAGTTGACCGTGCCAAGTGCGCGCCAGCGTGGAAAATTGCCGTAGGCCTGGGTGTAGCGGCCGACGTTGTGGATGGTGACCGAGCTGGGATCGGTGGTGTCGGGCAGCACGTCGTAACGGGTGAGATAGGTGCCGTTGAGGCCGGCGGTGACATTACCCCACGTCATTGCAGGCAAGCGGTAGGTCAGGTTGAAGTCCATGCCCTTGGCCCACAGCTTGCCCAGGTTGACGGTGGGCTCGGCGATGTAATTGATGGTGCCATTGCCGTTGCGATGGATGAGCGCGCAGAACGCGCTGGCGGAATTGGCGAAGCATTGATTGAGCACAGTCTGCGCCGACACCGTGGTGATGGTGTCTTCCAGGTCGATGCGCCACCAGTCCGCGCTCAGCGACAAGCCCTCGATCCATTGCGGGTCGTACACGAATCCGACGTCGTAGGACTTACCGGTTTCCGGCTTGAGCTGGTAGCCCGCCACTGCCGCGCCGGAGACCTTGCCCGACACCTGCCCGTCTGATTGCTGGTAGCTGCCGTCAGTGGGCACATTGGCGCAGGCCACCGTATTGCCGCCGGTATAGCCATTGCACGGGTCGTTGACGGTGGCCGCATCGCCGGCTACGCCGGCATACAACTCGTTGATGTTGGGTGCGCGAAACACCTGAGAAACGGTGCCGCGCAGCAGCAGGTTTTCGATGGGGCGGTATTCCAGCGAGAGCTTGCTATTGGTCTTGCTGCCCACCGAGCTGTAGTCGGAAAAACGCGTGCCCACGGTGATGTTCAGCGCATTGATGCCGGGCAGATCCTTGAGCAGCGGGAACAGCGCTTCGGCATAGGCCTCCTTGACATCGAAACTGCCGCTCAAGCTGGACGAGCAGAATTCGATGACCCCGCACAGGCCGTTTTCATCGCCGGTCCATAACGGATCCGAGGCGGTGGTGGAGCGTTCCTTGCGGTACGAAATGCCCGCTGCCAGGCTGGCCTCGCCGGCCGGCAACGCAAAGAGCGTGCCGTTGGCATTGGCCTCGAATTGCTTGACCGTGTACACGCTGGTGACGATGGGGTTGACCACCATGCCCTGCAACGTGGCCAGATTGGCGCTGTCGTTGAGGTTGAAGAAATTCAACGGCGTACAGCCGGCAATCGCTGCGCCCGCACTGCCGCACTTGACCGTGCCATCGCTATCCAGAAACGAGGGACCGATGGCTTGATTGAACGCCGCATAGTCGAGAAAGCCGTTGTTGATCGACTTCTGCTTGACCTTGCCGTAGTTGAAGGTGGCATCCCATTGCCAGGAGCTGTCGCCGAAACGGCCGCGCAGACCCGGGCTGATCTGGAAGTTGTAGGTGTTGTACTGGTAGCGGCGGTTGCCCAACACGGTGGCGCGCGTATTGAGGTCGTTGTAGGAAGTGCCGGTGGTGCGGTCGGTGCCGAAGTTGACGCCGAACGGGTTGTAGTAACTCTGCGCCGACACCAGGATGTTGTCGCCGTTGGAAAAGATCGGAATCGGCGCAATGATCGAAGCCGACTCGGTTTTGCTGAACCAGGTATTGACGTAGCCCTCGACGCTGTCGCTGAAGCGGTAGGTCCCCAGCAGGAAGGCATTGGTGCGTTTTTGCGGGGTCTGCAACAGGTTGAACGGCTGATAGTTGTAGGAATCTGCAGCGGCGTTATAACAATGGAAATCGCCAGGACCGGCACGCCCACTAACACCGCTGTTGAGCGTGACGCGCCCGCAGCCATTGGACTGTGCAAGCAGCTGCGATTGATCCGACCCGTCATTGAAGTTCACTGTGCCGGTGGGCGTGGCGGAGGAGCCCTGCTTCACCGGTTGGCCATTGGTCAGGGCGAGCGCGTCCTTGGAGTAGTCGCGCGCCGCTGCCGAGACGGCATCGATGTTGTGATACGACAGGCCGCCGATCAGGCTGCCGCGCTCCCAGGTCTTGCCGGCGGTCAAGGTGAAGTTGCGGCGGTTGCCATCGCCTTCGCTGCTGGTGCCGAAGTCGCTGCTGAACTGCACGCCGTCGAAGCGCGAGCGCAGGATGAAGTTGACCACGCCACCGATCGCATCGGAGCCGTACACCGCAGACGCGCCATCGCTAAGCACCTCGATGCGTTCGATCATGCTGGAAGGGATGGCGTTGACGTCGTTGTAGGCCAGCCGGATGCCGTTGACCAGCACCAGCGTGCGCTTGTCGCCCAGGCCGCGCAGCGAGATCGCCGAGGCGCCGGTGCCGCCGCCGTTGTTGGTGTAGGGATTGGTGGCATTGCCGGCGATGGATGGCAATTCCTGCAGCAAATCGCCCACGGTCGCCTTGCCGGTGGCAGCGATCTGCTCCTGGCTGACGGTGACCACCGGGTTGGCGGTTTCGGTGTCCACGCGGCGCAGGCGCGAGCCGGTGACGACCACGCTGTCCAGCGTCTGCGTCGCATCGCCACCCGCCGCCTGCTGCGCAGCCACCGGCGCGACCGCACCTGCCGACAGCGCCAGCAACAGCGCGGAGGTGAGCATGCTCGGCAACGGCCGCGTGGTGGCGCTGGTCGTGCGGGAGAGAGGCAACGGCAACATCGGCATGCAAGGCTCCTGAGTGTGACGAAAGACAAACAGTGGGCAATACCTGCCCGTGCCGACGTACAGCGGCGCAGGGCGACGTAGATGGCAGACGCACGCTGCAACGGACCGCTGGCACGGTCGTGTTGCAGACACGCAGACAACGTGCGACGCAGGCGACCCGAAAATCGCGCAGCAACGCGTATTGCCAGGAAGGTGGTGCATTCCACACTGGATGCGCGTTTGCGCTCCAGTTTTCATCAGCTGGTCACAATGTGCCTGTGCGCGGACGCTACGTCTTGTCGCATTTGGCGAACGCGCATGCGGAAAACAGCATGGTTCGCAACTGAACGATCATGCGTGGCGGCACGAGCGCGCTCGAGCCCGCACGCTTGCGCACTGCTTGCGGCGATTGGAGTGCAGATCAAGCTGACCAGGATCGGTGCGCGGACCGGGGCATCGGGCTGGGTGTGCCGCGCACGTCAAATCGACGCACGCGAACGGCAGCGTACGCGCATCACGGCGCCGGTGCGGCTGGCGCTGCTGCATTGCGATTCCACTCCGGGGTGGGTGCCTGCTGCATCCAGCGCAGGAAGAAATCCAGCAGACGGCGCCTGCCGTAGTCGCCACCGGCACCGTGGTCGCCGCCCGGCACGACCAGCAGATCGAAGTCCTTGCCGGCCTTGATCAGGCGATCGGCCACCTGGAAGGTACTGGCCGGGTCGACATTCATATCCATGTCGCCGGTGACCAGCAACAGATGCCCCTGCAGGCGCGCGGCGTTCTCCACGTTCGACGAGGCGGCGTACCACGGCCCGACCGGCCAGCCCATCCACTGTTCGTTCCACCAGATCTTGTCCATGCGGTTGTCGTGACACCCGGAATTGGCCACACCCGCCACATAGAACTCCGGATGAAACAACAGCGCGCCCAACGCGTTCTGCCCGCCGGCGGAGGTGCCGTACACGCCGACACCGCCGCCGATGTCGTACCACGGGTACTGCGCCGCGGCGGCCTTGTGCCAGGCGATACGATCCGGCAAGCCGGCGTCCTTGAGGTTGCGCCAGGCCACATCGTGGAAGGCGCGCGAGCGGTTGTTGGTGCCCATGCCATCGATTTGCGCCACCGCAAACCCCATCCCGGTGAGCGACGGTGTGGCGGTGCTAAAGCGCTTGGGGACGAACGAGCCCTGCGGGCCGGCATAGATGTCTTCGACGACCCGGTAGCGCCGCTGCGGATCGAGCTGCTGCGGGCGATGGATGACGCCCCAGATCTCGGTCTTGCCATCGCGCCCGGTGGTGTGGAACGGCAGCGGCGCCTGCCACCCAGCCGCCAGCAGGCGGCTCAGGTCGGTGCGCTCCACCGTGCGTGCCAGCCCGCCATCTGCGCTGCGCCGCAGTTCCAGCACCGGGCCCAGATCCACGCGCGAATACAGATCCAGTAGCCATGTTCCATCAGGCGAATAGCGCACCTCATGATCGGCAGCCAGCGGGGTCAATGCGGTGAGCCCGCGGCCATCCAGGCCGACGCGATAGGCATGGCGATAGTACGGGTCCTCGCCGGGCTGCATGCCCGAGGCGGTGAAATACACCTGCCCTGCGGCTTCGTCGATGCGATCGAGCTTGCGCACTGCCCAGTCGCCACGGGTGATCTGGCGGATCACCTCGCCGCGGTGGCCATCGTACAGATACAGATGCTCCCAGCCATCGCGCTCGGAGGCCCACACGATTTGCCCGCCATCGTCCAGATCCTGGCGCGCGTGCTTGCCGCCGTCTTCATGCTCGCCACTGAGCTCGGAGTATTCGATGAAGGTGGGCGATGTCTCTTCGATGAGCGTGCGCGCGGTGGCGGTGCGTGCGTCCACCTCGATCACCCGATACAGCTGGTGCCCGCGCGCGTTGTATTCGAAGGTGAAGCCGCGGCTGTCGTTCCACCAGACCATCTCGCTCAAGGTGAAGGCATTGGGCAGCAAGGTCATCGCCACCGGATGCGCTGCGTGCGTGGCGATGTCGAACAGCACCGGTTGCATCACCGGCAATGCATCGCCCGGCTTGGGGTAGACCTGCTGATGCAACTTCGGCTGCAGCTGATCAGCGGGCGCCGACTCGATGTAATAGACCATCCGCGGCGGCGGTGCCTTGACCCGATACGCCGCCAGATGCTGCGAATCCGGCGACCACACCACGCTGTCGAGTGCGTAGTAGTCCTGCGCACTGCCATCTTGGCTGAGCACGCTGCGTTCGTGACTGCCGACCGGTGCGATGACCAGGTTGCCCTGCTCCACCCAGGCGCGCCAGCGGCCATCCGGCGATTGCTTGGCCTGCTGCTCGCCCTGTTTGTGCGGCAGGCGCATGTCCATCGATTCGGCTGGCAGGTCGCGTTCGGGCAGATGTGCGCAGCGATAGCGCCGCAGATCGCATTGCCAGCCCAGTTTCGCCAGCTGGAAGCTCAGGCGCTGCTGTTCCAGGGTGGGCTCCTCGAGCTGCAGTCGCGCTGCGTCGACTGCCTTGGCACCAGCCTGCGTCAACGCGGCGGCCAGTCGCGCGTGATCGAAGGCCAGTGTGTTGCGGCCACTGGCCGCCTCTACCAGGCGGTATTCGATGGCCGGCAACTGGTTGCTGCGTGCCACCCCACGCCGATACAGAAAATGCCCGGCATCCACCCACACCGGCGCCGTAGGCTGCCGGTCCACCAGCGAGGCATAGCGATCGGACAAGCCCATCGCTTGCGTGTACTGCGCTGGCGTGGGGGCGGCGAGTGGTGCCGCAGTCGCCGACACGATGTGCGCGAGGGCGAGCGACACGCACCAGGTGGCGATGGTGCGAAAGCGCATGACGGGGATCTGTGGCACCTGCGACCTCATCGAAGCGTTGGAAAGACAGTGCGGCGTTGATGGACGATGGCCGAGCCGCTGGCCGCAACCGCTGCGGCAGGCATACGCCAAGGACGCTGCGACAGGCCGGCCAGGAGAGCAGACGCGACGGCTGCGCGGGGCGACACAACTGCTTGCAATGTGGAGCAACGCACGTCAGCGCGCCTGAACCACTTGGGACACGTTCGCAAGGCATGCGCGGCCAGTGCGCGCAAGCCAGTTCGTTGTACCCCGCCAGTGCACTGCACTGCTCGCGCACCCTCAGCCATCGTTCGGCTGCCGCACGCGGTGCCTTGTCAGTTGCTTCACGGCGCATCGCAATGCGTGCTGTCGGCGGCTGTGGCAGATGGCAGCCGTTGTGGCTGTGGCGCCAGCACTTCCCATTCCTGCACTGCCAGCGCGGCGTAGCTGGCCGGGTTGCCGGAGGCGTCCATGACCACGCGCACGCAGCGCGTCGTCACCGGCGCGAACGACACCGCTTCATCGTGATCGGGACGCTTGCCATACCCATCGCGCGGCTGCACGGGCTGCCATCGCCCCGCGCTCCGGTATTCCAGATGCCAACGCGCCGGCGGTGCCACGCCGACGTCGGCACCGGCCGGGTGGTCGGCCCAGAACACGATGCGCGTGCGATCCACGGTGATCGGTTGCGCCCAGCTGTATTGGATCCACTGCTGCGATGGGTTGTGGTCCGTCCAGCTGCCCCACATCTCCGGCGGCAAGGGATTGGCCTTGACGATGCCGTCGTTGAGCGCGGCGATCCAGTACTGCACCGGGATATCCGGGCCATTGGATGCAGTTGCATAGGCCGACGGCGCTTGATTGCGCGTGGGCGGCGCAGGTGGCGTTGGACGCCGCGTCGGCACCACGGTGCGGATGCTGGCCGGCTGGGTGCTGTCGTCCCATTCCAGCCGGTCGATCGCCACGCTGCGGCGGAAATGCCCGCCGCCGTGCGCATCGGCGGTGTGATACACCAGATACCACTGCCGCTGAAATTCGACGATGCCCGGATGCGAGGTGGTCGAGGACACCGGCCGCAGCACGATGCCGCGATATGTCCACGGACCCAGCGGGGTTGGCGCGCTCGCATAGGCAATGCAGGCGTGATACAGCGTGGGCGTGCATGGCGAAAGACGCCCGGCGTTGTTGGCCGAGTAGGCCAGATAATAGGTGCCGTTGCGCTTGAACAGCCAGGGCGCCTCGAAATAACCGTCCAGCGTGTCCACGCGGATCGGCGTGCCCTTGAAGCTGATCATGTCGCGCTGCAGCTCCACGCCGTACAACGCACCGAAGGTGCCCCAATACAGATACGACCGTCCGTCGTCGTCGACCAGCACGGTCGGGTCGATGTTCTGGATGTCGTTGTGGCCCGGCACCGACTGCGAGACCACCGGACCCTGCGGATGCGCGTCGGTCCAAGGGCCGAGCGGACTATCGGCCACCGCCACGCCGATCGCGAATGGGTCGGCATTGGGCGAATCGCGCTGCTGCACCGGCGCATACAGGTAATAGCGCCCATCCGGGCCCTGCACGATCTGCGCCGCGTAGGCATGACGCTTGTCTGCCCAGGCAAAGACCTGCTGCGGCCGCAATAGATCGCGGTAGTGGGTCCAGTCGCCGCTGGCCGGATCGCTGCTGACGAACAGTTGCCAGCCAGGCATGACGAACGCATTGAGATTGGGAGCCGCGGTGTCGCGGCCGGCAATGATGTACAGCTTGCCATCGGCCACCAGCGGCGCAGGGTCGGCGGAATATGTGCTGCCGTCGGCGAGGATGGGATTGCCGGGTGCATGCAGCCGCGTTGCCTGCGGCGGCTGTAAGGCACAGGCCGGAGCGCTGGCCAGCAACAACCCGCACGTCACCACCAGCAACCGTAAAAACGTGCGCATCATGGCGCAGCCGCCTTGATCTGCACCAGCAGCGTCACCGACACGTGTCCGGTGGGTGCACGCCCTTGCGCGGTGCCGGTGAGCTGGAGTTCGCCAGGCTGTGCGTAACGCTCCGCTTGCAAGGTTGGCCATTGCACCGGCAAGCGTTCGCGCGAGCCGTCGTTGTATTGCACCGTCACAAAGCCCGGTAGCGTCGGTGCATGCCCAACCACCGCGCTCACCGTCGGCAACGGCTGCACGGTGTTGATCTGAGCCGGCGGCGTCGCGCGTACCCAGATGGTGGCCCTGACGGGAATCGCGCCTTCCACCAAGCCCTGCAGTTCCACCGTACCTTCGTGGCCCAGGCGGCTGGCGGCCAGCTCTGACCACTGCACCGCCACCGGCAGCACACTGCCATCGGCAAAGAACGCGGTGATCTCCTGTGGCAGCGTCGGCAGTTGCCCGGGAGCAGTCCGCAGATCGATCGTCTCCAACTGTTTGGGCAGATCAGACAGCGCCTGCCATTCGTCCACACCGATGGCGGCATGTCCGTCGCCCTTGGTCTGCGTCGTCAACACCACGCGCAGCCTGGTGGTTACGACCGGCACAAAGCTGGCGGTGCTCGCCGCACCTGTCGCCCCCGCGGCAATCGGGTAGCCGCTCTTGCTGACGATGTCCTGCCAACGTCCGTCCTGCAGCATCTGCAACTTCCAGCCAGCAGGCGCTGCCACCCCGCCATTGGGCTGGTCGTTCCACAGATAGAGCGTGCTCGACGACAAGCGCACCGGACGTGGCCATTGATACTGCAACCACACTGTCGCTGGCTGGTCGAGCCCATAGCTGCCCCAGCGCAGGCTACCACTGGGAAAGCTGCCCGGCTGCGGGATGAAGCCATCGTTCAAGGCCTGCACGCGGTATTGCATGCCGGTGAGTTGCGCACTGACAGCGGCCACGGCCTGCAACGGGATGCTCTGCAGCGGGCGCGAGGCGGCGGCGCTGACCTGCACATCGGCATGCCCCATCAGCGCCCCATCGTTGGCGACCAATCGCAAGATGTATTGCCCGGCACGGGTGAAACGTACCGAAGTCTGTAGCGCGGCGGCATCGGCAAACACCGCATCGCCACCTTCCGGGGCCTGCTGCACGCGCCAGCGCACCTGCAGCGTGCCAGTGGGCAAGCCGTCATCACCAACGCGGCCTTGCACCGCCACCGCGCCATCGGCGCCCGGCGTGTCCAGCTGCCATGCCTGCACCTGCGGCGGCGTGTTGCCCGCAAATGCCGGCGCCGGCAAGCCGCTATCGAACAGCTGGATTTCCTTGATGCCGGTGCGCGCCGTGCCAGCGTGCGTCACCACCACGCGCAGCGCGGCAGTGCGGATGGCCGGAAAGCGCACCCGATTGCGATTGCCCTCCGCCAGCGTGGCATCGCGGACCTGGCCGGGAACGTTCTTCCATCCACCGCTGCCGTCCTGATATTGCACGGTGTAGATCCACGGTGCCGCGTAGCCAGGCAGCGTTCCGGAGGGAAAGCCGTTCTGATCGCCGCCCGGCGACGAGCTGCGATAGAAGTACAGCACGACCTGATCCACGGTTTGCAGGCTGCCCAGGTCCAGCGCGATCCAGTCGCTGGCCGACGGCGAGCCGGCGGTACCCCAGAACGGCGTACTGGCAGTACTGCCGTCTACCGCCGCCGTCGCCGGCAAACCTGCGGCAGCGAAACTGGCGCTGACACGGGCACCCTCGGCAAGATCGCGACTGTGCGCGGGCGGCAGCGTCACATCCACACCGGCCTTGGCCAGGATCTGCGCGATCCGCGAGCCGGCCGCGAACGGCACCTGCGTCATCGACGCCAGCGGCGCGGGATGCGCTTCCAGCACCTGCGCGGTGCCATTGCGGTTGACCGCGTCCGGCGCGGCACTGACCTGGCCGCTGGCCGGGTCGTACACCACATGCGCCAACCGGTCCACACGGAACGCCAGGCGGCCATCCAGATAGACGCTATAGCCCTTCGGCAGCCGGCCACCGTAATGGCTGCCATCACGATCCCAGACGATGCTCAGATTGCGGTCGCGATAGCGCAGATTGTCGGCGGCGAAATGGTCCCAGCCGATATCGATCGGATACAACTCGATCTTGCCGTCGCTGCGCGGGCGAAAGCCCATCGCATCCTCGATCATGCTGAAGTTGGTCGCCCCCAGCTGGGTATGGTGGATCCAGGAGCGATAACCGATCTTGCCGCCGTTCTTGGCACTGCCCTTGGCCCAGAATTCGTTCTGGTCGGGGTAGCGATTGTCGCCATTGATAAAGGGCGCCCAGGCATTCCAGTACAGCAGCTTGCGGTAGCTCTGCGCGTTCAGATACGGGCTGGGGTAATCGCGCAGGGCCGAGCCGAATAGACGGAATGCCACCGTCGCATTGATGGTGGAAAAGTTGTTGCTGCCCACATCGGTGCCGCTGCCGCGCGCCTGCATGTCCACCTGGTTGGCGGTATAGAACGGGAACAGCGGGTATTGCGCTGCGTCGGCGAACAGCCGCAAGGCGCGCACATACTTGGGGGCGTAGTCGGAATCGCCCTGCTTGGGCATCAAGCCCACGCTGAACGGGTAGTAGTTGTTGGTTTCCTTCCAGTCGACCGCCAGCCGCGGCCCGTCGGCCTGGCGATGCTTGAGCAGATCGCCATACAGGCCAACTGAGTCGGGCGCGTCGCTGTGGTCCTGCCACAGCACGTCCAGCACAGCCTTGCGGATACGGCGCGCGGTGGCCTGCATGCGCTGCGCGGTAGCGGTGTCGCCCGCGAGCATCGCTGCCTGCGCCGCCGCCTGCGCATTGGCGTAGACGTAGGCGCTCTCGGTGCGGTCCATGCGGATCTGGCCGTGCTGGTCGGCCCAGTCGAACGACACCGCGTCGGCGTCGTTGCCGGTCATCGCCGCCCAGTCGTATTCGATCAAACCGTTGTGATTGAGATCGTAGGCCGCCAGTACGCCGTCCACGTCACCGCTGCCATAGCGTGCCAGCTTGCCCGCCAGCGCCGCTGGCCCACCATGGATCTGCATCGACCGCCATGCCGCGGCCGTGATGTATTGCGCATAGGAGTTGGACCAGTTCTCCGGCGAGCCGGGGTTGTCGGTGTACTTGCCACCGCCCGCGGTCTCGCCCGCGCTGAGCCAGGTGCCATAGGCGTACAGCGGATTGCGCAGGTATTTCAGATCGTCCAGGAACATCCCGGCGGTCAGCACGATGGCATTGTCGTAGCCAAGCACACCCTCGATGGCGACCGGGAACTGGTAGTCGTTGCCGGGGACGTTGGCATCGAGGAAGTTGAAGCGCAGCACCCACCAGCGATAGAACAGGCTCTTACTGATGTTCTCGTCGGGCGTATCCAGGTACGGCAGATTGTCCACCCACCAGCGGTTATAGCTGGCCACGTGCTGCTGGTAGGCCTGCTGCGGCGTCTGCGCGGCAATCCGCGTGTACTCGGCGCGGGCTTCGGGCAATTCGCGGGTAAGCATGCCGAGCTGCAGCTTGATTGCCGCCGTTTCGCCACTGGCAGGAATCTCCACATCGCGCACCAGCTGCTGCCCCTCGACGCGGAAGCCATCGCCGGACAGACGGGGGAAGACCGTCGTGATGTGGTTGTAGGCGTCGAATGCACCGGTCAACTCGTTGCCGTCGGCATGCTGGGCGATCGGCGACACCGCTTGCAGCGATAGCGTGTGCGCTGCGCCATCCAGACTGGACAGCACGACGCTGGCGACCGCCACGTTCTGCTCGGTGATGTACTTGACCAAGCGCATGCGCACGCCCGCGTCGGCATCTTCGAACACTGTGGTGAAATAGCTCGGCGTCTGACGCCGCTGCTGCGACACCTCCTTCCAGTGGATACGACGCTTGCCCAGCGTGGAGTGGATGTGGAACAGCGCGTCGTAGTCGGTGGCATGCCAATACGCCACCTGCCCAACGAATCCCGGCGCATCGGGCGCGTGATAGGTCAGATACGCGGCACGGCCGCGGGTAAACAGCCAGTCGTTGCGATCGTCGAAACCGCCGCCGGTTCCCTCGCGCACCAGCATGCGGTCGATCCAGAAATCGTTGCCCGGCACCTGCCCTGCCCCATGCGCGACATCGGCCGCGTAGATCCGTGCCAGTTGTCCGCCGGGCGCAAACGGCACCGCGCTGTCGGGCATCGGGTGGTCCAGCCCGTGGAACAGCGGCTCGCCGATCATCGCGTTGGGCTGGGCGATCGGCGCTTCCTGGGCGACTGCAAGCGGCCAGCCCAGCATGACGCATGTCCACAACAGCGCAGCAGCGCCGGTGCGTCGGGTCAAACGCAACCAGCGCCGGTGCCGCGCCAGGAACAACTTCCAGCGTAAATTCCTCATGCATCCATCTCATTAGCGTGCAAGGCAGCGCGATCGATGCGGCGGCTGGTGCGCATCGGACAATAAACAGCGGCGATACTCCCTATTGCATCGCAAGCGATGTAACGCAGCCGCCTCACTATAGTTGTTTGCGCCGGCAACACCTGCGTCAACACGAAGTGCAGCGATGCAATGCGAACCTTGCTGTGCGTCGTCTGCCGCCACGCGTAGCGATCGTGGCGACAGATGACGCGAACCGCCGGCCGCGCACCCACCGGCTGACGCAGGCCATGCAGGGCAACCCCAGCCTTGCGCCAACTTGGCGCGCCATTGCTCGGTGCGGCATGTACCGCGCGTCCACTGCGTTCCAAGGGCGGTGCGCCGTCTACGTTGCCTGACATCTGTTTGCTGCCTTGTTAGCCGCCCTAAAACTCCACGCGCAGCCGGCTCCAGACATACCGCCCGAGCGTGTCGTAGGTGCTCGCTTCGGTATTGGCCGCATTGGAGTAGCTATAGAACCGTGGCGGCTTGCGGTCGCCCAGGTTGTCGATGCCCACCGCCAGCGTGCTATGCAGCGATGCGATCTTCCGGCTCAGCGAGGCGTCGTGATACACCACCGAGCCGATTGGGAAGTAGGCGCAGCTACCATCGGCATTGGTGTCGACGCAGAAATTTTCGTACTGGCTACCGTTGACCGTGCGGCCCAGGTAACGGGCGTTCCAGCTCGCATGCCACGGGCCCTTGTCCCAGGCCAGATTGGCCACGGCGCGCCAGCGCGGCTGTTGCCCCAGCTGGAATTTTCGCCAACGTAATTATGCGAATCGCCCGCAAAGCGATAGCTGGAGAAGAACGTCGCATCCAGCCCCAGCGCAAACGTGCCCCAGGCAGTATCGGCCAGCGTGTAGTGAATGCCGGCATCGTAGCCGCGAATATCGACCTTGCCGCTGTTGTACGCGAACGGCACCGACACCCGCGTCAGCTGTCCGGTGGCATCGCGTTGAATCAGCGGACAGAAGGCGGCTTCGCTGCCGTCGAAGCAATCGCTGACCACCTGCTGATAGCCGACACCGCTCAGCATGTCGTCCAGCACGACTCGCCAGCTGTCCACGTTGAGCGACAGCCCGCGCAACCGATCCGGGTCGTAGACCACGCCCACATTGTAGGAGCGGCCACGCTCGGGCTTGAGCTTGAAGCCCACGTTATTGGCGCCGGAGGTCACCACGTTGAACTGCGCAGTGTTGGTGAAGCTGCCATCGTTGGGCACGTTCGCGCAGGCCGGATTCGGCGCGCCGGTCAAGCCTGTGCACGGGTCCTCGAAATCGCCGGTGTTGTCGACCACGCTGTTGTAGGGCGAGCCATACAAATCGCCCAATGCCGGCGCCCGGAACACCTGCGAGCCGGTGGCGCGGACCAGCAGATTCGCAATTGGCCGCCACTCGATCGCAAGCTTGCTGTTGGTGGTGCTGCCCCAGGCGTCGTAGTTGGAATAGCGCGAGCCCAGATTCAGGTTCAACACATGGGCGAACGGCACATCCTTCAACAGTGGCAGCAGCAATTCCGCATAGGCTTCCCTGACCGACTCATCGCGCCCCTGCTTGAGGATGCAGCCATCGTTGTAGTCGCAATTGCCATCGGCATCGGCAGCGGCCACCTCGCTCGTCGTGCCCTGCGCGAACGTGTTGGTGCGATACACCAGGCCGATGGCCGCCTGCACCATTCCGGCCGGCAGCTTGAACAGATCGCCATTGGCGCTGATATCGACAAAGCGCATCTGGCTTTTGTCAATCAGGTCCACCGGCCGCTGCGTGCCACGCAATGCGGCGATGGTGGCCGGGTCGTTGGGGTTGAAGACATTGATCGGCGTGCAACCGGCGATCACTGCGTCCGGCGCGCCGCACTTCACTCCTCCGTCGCTGTCCAGGAACGAAGCACCGACTGCGTTGTTCAACGCCGAGGTGATCGAAAAACCGGTGCGCACCAAGGTGTCCTTGTAGCGTGCATGGCCGGCCGCCGCATCCCACTGCCAACTGGTGCCATCCACGCGCCCGCGCAAGCCAGCCACGATATTGGTCTGGAACATGGTGGAGGTGTAGACGCGCGTATTGGCCTGCGGAGAGCGCAGATAGTAGGCGTCCAGTTGATCGCCGAACGGGTTGTAGTAGTTGTCTACCGCGTCCGGCATTTCCAGCCCGTAGGCATCCAAGCGCGAGACCGTCTTGCTGCGCGTCCAGAACACGTCCATGTAGCCCTGCACGCTGGGGTTGAAGTCGAAACTGCCGTGCAGCGAGGCATTGGTGCGTTTGATCGGGGTGATCAGGTACTGCGCGTCGTAGACGTTGTAGCTGTCGGTGGCGCGATTGTAGGGGCGAAACGCCTCTTCGCCGACCGGCCCCGGCGCGACGCCATCCACCGGCGTCAGCACGCGCCCGTCGGTCAGGAAGGCGCGGGTGTTGGCTCCGCGAACCTCGCTGACCTGCCCATCGAGATATTCCACCTGCTTTGCCGCATAACTGCGGTCGCGATTGAACACCGGGTTCATCGAGTTTCGGCTGAGCCCTACGATCAGCCTACCGCGGTCCCAGGTCTTGCCCCATTCCAGCCCGTGCGTGCGTCGATTGGCATCGCCATGGGTGCTCTGCGCGTAGTCCGCGGTGGCAGCGAATCCGTCGTATTTGTCCTTGAGGATGACGTTGACCACCCCGCCGATCGCATCGGAGCCGTATACCGACGACGCACCGTCGGTGAGCACTTCCACGCGCTCCACCATCGCTGCGGGGATTGCATTGACGTCCACGCCGGGCGCCGACGCCACGCTGCTGGCAGGCCCTGCCATGCGATGGCCGTTGACCAACACCAAGGTGCGCTCGGGCCCGAGATTGC
Organism: Xanthomonas phaseoli pv. dieffenbachiae; assembly: GCF_008639345.1. NCBI lineage: Bacteria > Pseudomonadati > Pseudomonadota > Gammaproteobacteria > Lysobacterales > Lysobacteraceae > Xanthomonas > Xanthomonas phaseoli. The sequence continues at coordinate 2,849,123 of NZ_CP041380.1, forward strand.
GTAGCGACACCAGCGCGCGGCCGTGACTGAAGTTGGAATTGAGCGCGGGCCCGGTCTGGAAGCCGGCCATCATCGGCAAGCGTTGCAGCAGCTGCCCCAGCGTGCTCTGCCCGCTGTCTTCGATACGCTGCCGGTCGATCACTACGACCGGGCTGGCGGTTTCGGCGTCGACGCGGCGCAGATGGGTGCCGGTGACGTTGATCTGATCCAAGGTCTGGGTGGCATCGTCTGCGCCATCGCCACGCTGTTGCGCGGCGGCCGGCACGGCGGCGACCGCCAGTGCAAACAACACAGCGTTGACGAGCCTGGTGGTCTGCAAGACGCGTCGTTGGGGAGCAACAGCAGTGCGGCTGGACGACATCGGAAATCCTCGTGCTGACGCAGGGTACGGGCCACCTTCCTGCACGACCGCGCACGGCCAAGCCGCACCGGCACAGCGCACAGATGGAGGGATCGATCACGACAGAAACTGCACCGGCCTGCCGTCTCAGCGGCAGGTCTCTACGCATGCAAGGACGGCACCTGCTACGGCACCGCTTTCCCCTGAGAGCACACGTTGTGACACACGCGTTACGTTAAAAAAATCTTGCGACAACGGCACTGCGCCGTCTTGACGAATTTAGTCGGGGCGCATGCGGAAAATCGCGTGCTTGCGCCTGCTTTCGGGCATGCCTGGATTGCCCAAGCAGCGACATACCGACACGATCATCCGATGTGCCCTGGTCTCTACGATCGACTACAGCACCTGCATGCGATCAGCAAAGCGGCACTGTGGCACGCCATGTCCAGCAACACTGCAGCAAGGCGATGCTTGCGCATCGCGTCGCGGTTGTCAGACGTACCACGCCTGCACCTTCACCAGTGCAGCAGCACCGGGCAAGGCCACCCGATCCGCATGCGAGCCCTGCACTCGCGCCGGTTTTCCATCGACCAGCACGCGCTGCAGGCGTGTGCCTGCGGGCGTGCGCAAGGTGAGCCAGGTGCGTGCAGGTGCGCGTTCCGGCAATTGCACATCGGCACTGATGCAACGCGCCGCAGTGTCGGTGCGCAGCGTCAAGGTGACCGTGCCCCAGCGCGTTGGCGCTGCGGTGATGCCAACAGGCGCACCGCTGCCCAGCCACGCGCGCGGTACCGCACGCGCGAGAAACAACTGCTCGCCGGCGCTGTCGTCGCTGACCAGCATCCAGCGCAGCAGCAAGGGAATGGTCATCTGCGCCGGGATGCAGAACAACGGCATGCCGCCGGTGATGCCGCTGACTTCCCCGGCGGTCCAACTACCGCGCGTGTGCACTTGATAGCGATGCGCGTAGACGAACAACAGGTATTCTTCGATGCGATCCAGCCGCAGCAGTTGTTGCGCGTAGCCGTAGGAAATGAAACCGAGCAGATCGCGGCTGCCCGGCTCCGGCGGTGCGATGTTGGCCACCACGCCAATGCTGGTGCCGCCGTGGCCACGCAGGCAATCGATCACCAGGTGGGCCAGATCGTCCGGCAACACATCGGCCTGCAGCAGTTCGGCATATGCACGATGCGGCCATTGCTGTTCGCTGGGCTTTTCCTGCAGCAGCGATTGGCGGAAGGTCAATGTGGTCCCGGGCAACGGACCCACGTACGGCGGCGAAAGGTCGCGACGCACGTTGGCACGCAGGCTGGCCTCCAGCCGCGTACGCAGCTGCTTGGCGCGGCGTTGCCATTGCGCGGCCTGGCCGGCATCGCCATCGAGCGTGCTCCACACCTGTGCGATGTCTTCCCAGCCGCGAATGGTCAGCGCGCTATTGGCGAAATACGGTTTCCACCATAGCGATGGATCGGGAAACAGGCAGGCATCGGATTCGTTCCAGCCGTGCAGCAACCCATGGCCATGCGCCGTGCGCGGCAGTGCCAGCGCCTGGTCGTGCAAGGCGCACAACAGCTGCGCGGTGGCGGCGATCTTGGTCAGCACGCGGCGCAGCCGTGGCGCATCGCCGGTGTAACGCAGGTACCGCGCCAGCAACGACAAGGTGAGCCCGAACTGCCCGACTTCCGGCCCGCGCATGTTCGGCAGGCCATCGTCCTGCACGAAGGCGTCGAAGTAGTTGTCGAGCACCGCCGCGGCTTGTGCAAAGCGTCCCCACTCCAGGTTGGCGTACAACGAGCTGGTAAAGGTGTCCTGAAAACCGTCGTATTCGTTGCCGTAGTAATCGCGTTCCACCGCGCCATACTTCGGGTAGTCGCCGCCAGGGCGCACCACCAGCTCGCGCGCGAACGCGAACTGCGCCATGTCGTTCCAGCTCGCATCGGGAAACTGCGCCTGCACGGTGCCCTGCAGCGCCTGCTGCCAATACGCAGCGAAATCGATCAGTGCGGCGTAGAACTGTTCGGCCGTGGCGGCGCTGCGCGAGGGGGCAAATTCGGGGTAGCTGTGCGTGTAGTGCACCGCGACGATGGCGCCGGCCTTGACCTTCATGGTGCGGTGCCAGGTCTGCACCACGAAGCGGTCGCTTGCCCGCACGTCGGCAAACACCAGCACGTCGTACCAGCTGTCGGGCTCGCCCTCACGGCGCATCACCTTGCGCACCGCCGGCATCCAGCCGCCGAGCATGCCTTCTTCGCGGCGCTTGATCAGCGCTTCCTCGCCCAGCTCGGCGAAGGCTTGTTCCGGACGCGAGGTGCGGCTGCGACCGTTGGGGAGGATGGGCATGGTGTCCAGGCTTTCGCGTGTGCCCACAAAGGTGGTCCACGGCCAGCGGCCGCCGTTGTCCTTGGGGTCGAGCAAGGAGGCAGGCGGCGGCGCGGCATCGCGCACCTGTGCCTCGTCCGGGTCGCCGTCGCGCAGCAGGCGGTCGGCCAGCAGGTCGGCTTCGGCCATTGCCACCTGCGCCAGCGGCAGCCCGAAATACGGCGTGCCCCCGGCCGGATAGGCCGGCTCGGTGCGTTTGTCCAGGCGCAACATGCCGCTGTCGGTGCACAACGTGAGCTGGCCTTGCGCGTCGTCCAGATGCTCGTAGACCGTCCAATGCCGCTGCAGGTGGGTGAAGCTGCACAGCGTGCTGCCGACATGCGCGGCCGAAGGCAGCGGTTCCAGACGGGGCAGCGTCGGCGCCGGCAGCGTGCTTGCAGCCGACGACGTGGCCAGCGTGGCACCTGCACCGACCGCCGCGGTGGCCGCCACGCCCCGACGCAGAAAGGTTCTACGGTCCATCGTTACTCCCTCGAATGATCGTGGCCCATCGTGCGCGCGTTGCTGCACGGCGTCTTGTGACGGCGGTCAGACACCGGTGCGGAAATCTGCACATCGCCCCGACGCGTGGACCGCTGACGGTTGGGCGCGCGGCGGCCCTGAGTGCGCCAGGACGCTGGCCTCGCAAACCACGCGGCATGCTGTCGCAGGATTTGAGGCGCACGCGGGCGATGCTGATCTTGCTGCAACCGCTTGCCATTGCGTGCCATTGGCCGGTGGCCCAGCGATCGATGCGTCCGTGCTTCGTATTGCAGTCCATCGCACGCGGTACCCCGCTGCACGGACAACCCGCGCATGGCGTTGAATGCACACGCTGGCAGTCGTGCGCGCCGCGCTGGTCGCGCAGCACGCGGCGGCGACATTGGATCTGCACCAACCCACGTTGTCCCACCCACCTCGATGGAGTTCTCCCCCGCATGCACACGATCCTGGCCGGCAGTGAGCGCCGTACCGCCCCCTCCACCATCCAAGCCGGACAACCGCCGCAGGACGAACGCCTGCGCGTCCTGCTCGCGGTGCGGATGCCGGCATTGAATGCCGCTGCCGATGCGCTGCTGCAACTGCAGCCCGATACGCTACCGAGTGCATGCACGCGCGCGGAGTTCAGCGAGCGCTTCGCTGCCAGTGCGACCGATCTGCAGGCCGTTGCCGACTTTGCCGCCAGCTATGGCTTGACGATCGAGCACGCGCACGCAGACAGCGGCAATGTGATCGCGGAAGGCACCGTGCAGCAATGCGAGGCCGCATTCCAGGTCAGCTTGCGCGACTATATCGATGGTGCATTGCGCTATCGCGGACGCACCGGCCCGGTATCGATTCCACAGACCCTGGGCGGCATCGTCACCGCCGTGCTCGGGCTGGACGCACGCCCGCAGGCTCAGACGCTGCCCAGCGTGCCTGAGACGACTGCCTCCTCGCCACCCGCGGTGCGGCCCATTGCAACGGCGGACAGTCAGGATGGTCCGATCATGCAATACACGCCACCGCAGCTGGCGCAGCTCTACGGCTTTCCCGAGCACGACGGGCACGGTCAATGCATCGGCATCATCGTGTTGGGCGGCGGCTATGCACGCGAACAGGTGGCGGCCTATTTCGCGCAGCTGCGCGTGCCCATGCCGACACTGGTCGATGTGCTGTTGCCCGGGGCCACCAATACCGTCAGTCGCGGCAATGCTGATGCCGATGTCGAAGCGCAGATGGATATCCAGATCGCCGGGGCAATCGCGCCGGGCGCCAAACTGGTGGTGTATTTCGCGCCCAACACCGACAACGGTTTTCTGGAAGCGATCAACGCCGCCATCCACGATGCAGAGCATTCTCCTGGCGTCATCGCCATCAGCTGGGGCTTCACCGAATCGCAATGGACGCCGCAATCGCGGCAGGCGTACGACTGTGCGTTTCAGGCCGCTGCACTGATGGGCATCACCGTGTGCATTGCCGCTGGCGACGATGGCGCCAGCGACGGGCAGCCAGGATTGAATGTCTGCTTTCCGGCATCCAGCCCGTTCGTGCTTGCCTGCGGCGGCACTCGGCTCCAGGTAACGGCCGACAGCGCCAACGAACAAGCCTGGACGAACGGCGGCGGCGGAGAAAGCAGGTTCTTTGCTCGCCCTGCCTGGCAGATGGGTCTGCGCATCACCAATGCGCAGCATCAGTCACGCCAGTTGGGCATGCGTGGTGTCCCCGATGTCGCAGCCAATGCCGATGCGCAGACCGGTTACTACCTGTTGATCAACGGGCAGCCCGCCGTGATGGGCGGCACCAGCGCCGCTGCGCCGTTATGGGCGGCCTTGCTGGCACGCATCTACGGCGCAAACCGCATGCAACCCCGCTTCGTGTTGCCGCGTCTGTACGGTCGACCGGGTGCATTCCGCGACATCGTCGCCGGCGATAACGCCGGCTTCCGTGCATCCACCGGCTGGGACGCCAATACCGGGTTGGGCGTGCCCGACGGCGCACGTTTGGCCGAGGCGCTGCGACCGGACTGAGTGTGGCATGGGCGATGCTGCAAGCAGCCATCACCGCGCGCGGAATGCCCCGATATCCGCGTACAAGCGCGGTGGCTGCCGCTCGCCTCGCTGCGTCGCTCCAGCTCCCCTGCAGGTTTGCCGCCACGCACGCTCAGGCCACTTGCATGCGGCACGTGCGACCCACCGTGGCCGACGTTTCACCACCAGGCAAAACCTCGCAGGGTGGGCGCACTGCCGCCCCTGCCATTTGACCGCATGACTTTCCGGCCGGGCCCGCCGCCCGCTGCCTCGGCCACACTCGCCGCACGTCCACCGCCGCAGGGTGCGCTTGCGGTGGCGCGGACACGATCATTCCACAAGGAGCGTCATGCAGACCCCAGTCCCTTGCGAACCGAACGGCGTCAACGCTGCGGCATCCCGTTCGGCCGTGACCGCGCCATGGCAACATCGCATGGTGTGCTCCGCATTGCTGACGCTCATCGCGCCCAGCGTAGCGCAGGCGCAAGTGGATCTGTCGCAGCTGGATGCGGAGATGGCCGCGCCACGCACGCAGGTGCTGGTACTCGGCAGCGTGCATCTATCGCAGGTGCCCAAGGGCAGCGACATCAGTGCCGCGCGCCTGCAACCGCTGATGGACCGACTGGCCGCTTACCGCCCCACCATCATCACCGTCGAAAACCTGTCTGGCGAAAGCTGCGATCTGATGCGCCGGCATCCTGCGGTCTATCTGCCCGAAGACACCACTAACTATTGTCCGGACACCGCCGACGCTGCGCGTGCCACCGGACTGGATGTGCCAGCCGCCGTTGGCCAGGTACGCAGCGCATTGAAGACCTGGCCGCAGACGCCCATGCCGGCACAACGTCGCCATCTGGCAGCGCTGTTCCTGGCCTCCGGCGACCCGTCATCTGCGTTGGTGCAATGGCTGCAGCTTGCACCCGCCGACCAACGTGCCGGCGACGGGCTGGATGCTGCGCTGGTTGCTCGCTTGCGCAAGGCAGAGGAGCGCCCCAACGAGAGTCACCAGATCGCCGCGCGGCTGGCGGCACGGCTTGGTTTGCAGCGTGTGTATTCGGCCGACGATCACACCGGCGACAACATCGATATAGGCGATCCGGTGTCCTACGGCAAGGCGATTCAGGCGGCCTGGGACAAGGCCGCGCCGCGTGCACGTACCATGCGCGAACACGAAGACCAGTTGGCAAGCGAAAGCAAACTGCTGGAGTTGTACCGCGCGATCAATCTACCTGCCAGCCAGCAGCTGGCGATTGCAGTGGATTTTCGCGCTGCGTTGAGCGAGGACTCGCCGGAGCACTACGGCTATCGCTACGTGTCCGGGTGGGAAATCCGCAACCTGCGCATGGTGTCTAACGTGCGTGCCAGCTTTGCCGACCAACCCGGCGCACGGGTATTGGCGGTGGTCGGCGCGATGCACAAACCCTGGTTCGACAACTGGCTGGGACAGCTACAGGGCGTGGATATCATAAATGCGGCACAGGTGCTGGGCACTGACGGGCAATGAGTTGTGAGTACAGCGATTTCAGTATGACGCTCCAGACCAACGCCTGTTTATTTGAATACGTGATGCCCTCACCGCGTCTGCGTTGCGAGGAGATCGACGCGTCGCGTGTGCGGTGCCCTCACCGCTCGCGGGACACGCCGTCAAACCGTCCATGGGGGCTCGATGGCGGCATCCATGCCGCCAACGGTCCCGCAATCGGCGACGGCACCGCACCAGACAGTTGGCGGGTGGTTTTGATGAAAGCGAAGGAGAAGGGCAAAGCCCTCTGCCGGTTGCTTTGCCGAACCATGCGCACCGACCATCTCGACTGGTCCTTGCCCGCCCACCGTCGCGGGACCCTTGGCGGCATGGATGCCGCCACGGAGCTTACATGGACATACTTGCAGCATGCCCCGCGATGGTGGGCGGGCAAGGGCCCTGCAGCAAAACGCGAAGACCTTGAGTGCGCGGTGCACTCACCGCACCTGAGAGTTGGCTGGTTATTTTCGACGGCGTCGCATTGATGGTTGCTTGTTGAAACGCTGCGCACCGACCAGTTTGGCCGGTCCTTGCCCGCTCACCGTCGCGGGACCCTTGGCGGCATGGATGCCGCCACGGAGCTTACAAGGACGTACTTGCAGCGTGTCCTGCGATGGTGGGCGGGCAAGGGCCCTGCAGAAAACACGAAGACCTTGAGTGCGCGGCATCCTTGCCGCTCGCAGGACACGCCGTGCACACAATGCAACAGGTCGACGACCGTCGTCGTGTAGGCCAACCGCTTAGGTCAATACATCCAACAAGCTACCCAGCATCTCGTCGGAGCGCCGCAACACGTTGGCATTTGCCTGGAAGTCATTGCGTGCCGATAGACCTTCCACCAGATCGGTGGCCGGTGCAGATGGATCGGCGCTGGCATCGACGACGCTGGCGGCCACGCCGGCATTGGCCTGGGTGCTGGCCGCGACAGACTGACGTGGGCTGCCATCCACGGGCTGGCGGGCTACATTGCTGGCCGCGACCTGCTGACGCAGCGCGGCGACCTGCATTCCGGAACTGGCGATGCTGCTGATGCTCATGATGGCTCCGCTGTAGAAACTGAGAACTAACCGATGACGTTTGTTGACAACCCACCAACACACTCGCAGCTGGCAACTGCGTTCTACTGTTTTGGCACTTGCATCAACAAATATGTGTCAGTGGCACTGCTCGGAACACTAGAACCGGCGGACAGCAGCCGCAATGTCCTGCCCAGCTCGTCGATTCCCCCAACGCCCGCCTTACAGCCGCGTCACGCGCGCTCAGTAAGTACCCACCCGCACCCGCAACACCACGGGCACATTGCCAGCCGCATCCACACGCCCGAAGTTGAGGCCGTAATCGGTCTGGTCGCCGTTGAGCTGCCTTTCCATCTGCCAGCGCCCATCGACATACCGCCCCTGCTCCACCCGCAACAGTTGTCCATGACGGGTATCGGCCGCGTCGCGGAAAAATTCAATGCGTGCGGCCATACCGGTCACCAGAAATTCCTCCGGCCCCAGTTGCGCCACCAGTAGCCTGCCGGCGTGGTCGTCGTTGCCCGGCAGAATGGGCGGCGCATCGCCCCACATGGGCGCACCGAACGACACCTTGGCCTCCCAGTCGCCGAAGCGCAGCGTCCGCTGTGGCGCGCCGGGCTGCTCGGTCACCGCCTGCAGGCGGCCGTCGAAGGCCGCCTGCGCCAGAATCCGCTGCATCGGCGCGAGCAGTGTGAAGTTGGCCGCATGGGCTGCAGCCGCTGCGCGGTTGGCCTCGCTGTCGGGGTTGCCATCCATGCCGAACACCGAAAAGCCCATCCCGCCCTGCCCCAGCACATGGAACAGATACGGCGCGGTGGCCGCTTCGAAGCCGGTTTCCGACACCCAGGCCGGGTTGTCGGGCGGCGCGTACTGGCCGATGACCTTGGTGTATTCGTTGTAATCGTTGGTGTAGATGTCGGTGCCGATGAAATCGATCGACGGCGTGGCCGCGCGCCACAGCGCGAAGACGTTCACCGTCGCACCGCCGGACGGATAGTCCATGCCCGGATAGCGCTTGCCCTTGTAGCGCAGCCAGGTGTTGACGTAGAACGGCAGCGGATACACACGCTTGCCGGCGGCGGCCACCTGTTCGATATACGCGGCGGTGGCATACGCATTGAACGCTTCGGCTGCTTCGGCACCGAACAGTTGCTGCCAGCTGCCCTGCGGCTTGCCCAGCGCGCGCGCAATCTGGGCCGGCACCGGTTGTGCGAACGCGGCCTCCCCTGCGGGGCCGTGATCGCGCACGGTACCGATGGCGCCCGGCTCGTTTTCCACCTGCACCAGGATCACGGTATGGCGGTCGCCATCCACCTTGCGCAGGTGCTGCATCAACGCAGTGAATGCACGCGCATCGGCCTGCATATTGGCGGCCACATGGGGCGACAACACATCCACCGGCTCGCCATTGGCGTCGCGCATGCGCGGGTAGGTCGCTTCGTCGCGCTTGATCCATTCCGGCACGTAATGCATCTGGCCATTCTTCCAGCTGCCGAACCACAGCAAGGCCACGCGCAGGCCCCGCTTGCGGGCGCCGGCAATCAGCGCGTCCACATTGCTCGTGTCGAAGCGGCCCTGTTCCGGCTCGAACTGCTCCCAGTACACCGGCGCTTCCACCGTGTTGGCATGCAGGGCAACCACCTCGTCCAACGCCTTGGGCAATACCGCCGGCCATGCGCTGGAGTTGTGCAATTGCGCGGACAGGATCGTATACGGCGCACCATCGACAAACAGCGCGTGGCGGCCGTTCTGGGTGACCAAGCGCGGCAGCTGCTCTGCAGCAAGCAACGGTGTGCTGCCAGCCAGCAATGCCAGCGACCACAGCAGACCCGCCACCCGGCCGCGCCCCTGTGTCTTGAATCGAACAAACAAACCCATCATTGCGCCTCCGATGGCAGGGAATTCCAGTGCGGCGTGGATTCGTTGCGCAGATGGCGCACGAAGAAGTCGTACTGGCGACGTTGCACGTAATCGATCGGCCCGCTGGAGCGGCCGACCGAATGCTCGCCACCCGGTACGGTGAGCAGGTCGAATTCCTTGCCGGCCTTGATCAGTGCGTCGACGACTTGTGCGGTGGACGCCGGATCCACATTGCTGTCCTGCTCGCCGACGATCAGCAGCAGGTCGCCCTGCACCTTGCTTGCATTGGCCACGCCGGACGCCTGCGCATAGTGCGCATCCACCGGCCAGCCCATCCATTGCTCGTTCCAGCTGATCTTGTCCATGCGGTTGTCGTAGCACCCGGCAAACGCAACGCCCACCTTGTAGAACTCCGGATGACGCTCGAGCGCTCCCAGCGTGCTCTGCCCGCCGGCCGATGCACCGTAGATACCGACGCGGCTGATGTCGTAAGACGGGTCCTTGGTCGCCAGCGCACGATGCCAGGCAATGCGGTCGGCAAACCCCGAATCGCCCAGATTTCTCCACGCCACATCATGAAACGCCTTGGAGCGATTTGCGGTCCCCATGCCGTCGATCATCACCACGATGAAACCCAGATCGGCCTGCGCCTGCATGCCGATCTGCTTGTCGCCGCCGGAGTGATAACCGAACGGCCAGAACGTCTTGGGGACGAAGGAATCGTGTGGCCCGGCATAGATGTTTTCGATCACCGGATAGGTCTTGCGCGGATCGTAGTCGCGCGGACGCACCACCATGCCCCAGATATCGGTGGTGCCATCGCGGCCCTTGGCCACGAAGGTCTCCGGCGCGCGCCAGCCGGCGGCCTGCAGCTTGTCGATCGTGCCACGCTCCACGGTGTGCAGCAGCTGGCCATCGATGGCGTGCAGCTCCATCACCGGCGGCAGGTCCGGCCGCGAATAGACATCGACGTAATGCAGGCCGTCATCGGCAATCGCCACATCGTGGTCGGCCTCGGCGTGGGTCAAGCGGGTCAACCGGCGGCCGTCGAAATCCACGCTGTAGAGCTGGCGGTCGTACGGATCCTTGCCCGCATCCATCCCGCTGGCCGTGAACCAGATGCGGCGTTGCGCATCGTCCACGCGCAGCACATCGCGCACCACCCACGGCCCGCGGGTGAGCTGGCGTTTCAGCTTGCCGCTGCGTCCATCGAACAGATACAGGTGCCGCCAGCCGTCACGTTCGGAAATCCACAGCACCTCATCGCCACGCCCGTCTACGTCGTGGCGAAAGCTGCGGTCGGCATACACGAAGGTGCGCGCGTCTTCACCGACTGCCACGCGCGCGCGCCCACTGATTGCATCCACCGCAATCACGCGCATGCGTTGAAAACCACGCTGCACATACTCGAACGCCACACTGCGCCCATCGCTGCGCCACTGCAGCGGCGACAACGAATACGGGTTGTCGAACAACGCGGTGTCCACGTCGCGACGTGTTCCGTCCAGCGCAAATAGCACCGGCCGCTCCACATCCACCGCATCGCCCGGCTTGGGATACAACTGGGTATGCACCACCGGTTGCCCGCCGCCGGCAGGCGCGGCTTCGACGCGGGTGACACGGCGAGCCAGCCCCGGACGCACGCGGTACACCGCCAGCTGCCGCGAATCAGGCGACCAGGCAACACTCTCCAGATCGAAATAGTCATCGGCACGGCCGTCGCTGCTGAGCCGGGTGACCTGCCCGTCGGCGACATGGCGCAACACCAGGTTCCAACCATCGGCCAGCACCTCCCACTTGGCATCGGGCGAGCGACGCGGCGTGGTGTCTGCCGGCACCAGCGGGTCACGCACCACGCCGAAACCGCGTGGGCGTGCCGGCTGCAGCCGAGCATCGGGTGCGCAGTGGTAGGTGGTCAGCGTGCAACGCCAGGGCGCATCGTCCAGTGCAAAGACAATGGCGCCATCGCTGCGTTCGCCCTCGGTTGAAAACCAGAACTGCTCGAACGGCAGGCGCAGCGGCGCATAGGGTTGTCCGGTTGCCGCACGCAGGCCCTGTGCCAGGCGCGCCTGATCGAAGGCCGGCTGCTTCTGCAACGTGGCCACATCGGTACTGACGAACGCAAAACCACCCGGCACCGTCTTGCGGTAATGGAACCTGCCATTGTCCTGCCATTGCGCCGGCCAGGCGACATTCTCCGTCAGAGTGATCCACTGCTCGCGCAACCCCAGCGAGCGTTGGTAATCGGCAACGCTTGGCGCAGCCTGCACAGCACCGGACAACAGCATCACCGAGGCGACTAGCGCAGACCATGGACGCAAACCAAGTGCGCTGCGGCGCGCCTCACTCACCATCGTCCTCCTCCAGCGCAAGCTCGTCGCTGCGCAAACCGCTGCGCGCGCCCCAGTGGTAAATGAAGAACGCAATGGCCGCCACGGCCAGCGTATCGAACGGATGCGCAATCCAGCCATGTCCGCCGAACGTCCCCGCCCACGACACCAGCATCACCAGCACGAAGAACACGATCAGCCACAACGATGCGTGCACCTGCCGCACCAGGCGCGCGCGGCCTTCGCGCGAAGGCAGGCGGTACAGCACATACAGCACGAACGCGAGCACCTGCAAGCCCAGCAACCACGACAAGGTCGGCCAGGTGGACCAGTACACGATCAACGCCGCCACCATGAACGACAGCGGCCCCAGCACCGGCAGGCCACGCACGAAAAATGGGCGCGGCAAGTCCGGCGCGCTGCGGCGCAGGGCCGCCACCGTGATCGGCGCCACCGCATAGCTCAGCACCAGGGCCGCCGACACCACGCCGATCAGCGTCTCCCACGAGGGAAACGGCAGCGTCCAGAAGATCGACAAGCCCAGGCTCAACCACAGTGCCGGACGCGGGATGCCCGACGCCGGATCCACCCGCGTCAGCACTGGCAAGAATCCACCGCTGCGCGCCCAGCCATACACCACGCGCGGCGTGGCATTCATGTAGATGTTGCCGGTGCCGCTGGGCGAGACCATCGCATCGCAGATCACCAGTGCCGCCAGCCACGCCATGCCCAGCGCCAGAGCGATGTCGTGGTACGGCAGCGAGAAGGCCTTGTCGATACCCGCCCAGCCGTGTGCGAGCTGCGCGGCCGGGATGCTGCCCAGGAACGCCAGCTGCAGCAGCACGTAAATCACCGTGGACAGCGCCACCGACAGGATCAGCGCAATCGGAATATTGCGCTGCGGGTCGCGCACTTCGCTGGCCACCGACACGATCGGGGTCAATCCCAGGTACGCGAAGATGATGCCGCCGGCCGAGATCGCCGCTTCCACGCCTGCCATGCCAGATGGCGCGAACCCATGCACGCTCAGATTGCCGGCATCGAAGTGCTGCATCAGCAGCACGATCACCAGGATCGGCACCAGAAACTTGAAGATGCTGACGATGTTGTTGGCCAGCGCAAAGGTCTTGACGCTGAAATAGTTGAGCACGAAGAACAGCACCAGCAACGCCAGCTGCACCAGCCAACCCACGACGCTGGGATGGGTGCTGTTCGGCTGGCTCAACCACGGGAACCACGCCGCTGCGTATTGCCGCGCCGCCTCCACTTCGATCGCGATCAGGCTGGAGAACGCGATCAAGGTGATGAAGCCGGTCAGCGAGCCGAGCAAGGCGCCATGCGAATACTCCGGGTAGCGCACCACTCCGCCGGCGCGCGGCAATGCCGCACCGAGTTCGCAATACACCAGCCCAAGCAACAGCACCGCGATGCCGCCGAGGATCCACGACACGATGCCGGCCGGCCCCGCGATCGATGAGACGTGGCTGGCCGAAAACAACCACCCGGAACCGAAGATCGAACCCAGCCCGATGAAGGTCAGGTCGGTCAGGCTCAGCCGCTTGTGGAACTTGCCTTGTGTGGCCATGGTGCCCCTCATTGAAAAGGTTGTCGCCGGTTCCCAACTACTGCAGCTGTTCCCTTCTCCCTGCGGAAGAAGGTGCCCCGGAGGGGCGGATGAGGGTACGCGCGCAGCCTCGTGTCATTTCGACACTGCGCAGCTTCGCCCCGTACCCTCACCCCAACCCCCGCTTCCCGCCCCGGCCCGCGCTTGCGGCGCGGGCGCTCCAAGGCACGCGCGCCGATGGCGCGCAAACTGTGCCTTCTCGCCCCAAAGGGAGAGGGGCTCCACTGACACCCCTTCTCCCTGCGGGAGAAGGTGCCCCGAAGGGGCGGATGAGGGTATGCGCGCAGCATCGTGTCGTTTCGACACTGCGCAGCTTCGCGCCGTACCCTCACCCCAACCCCCGCTTCCCGCCCCGGCCCGCGCTTGCGGCGCGGGCGCTCCAAGGCACGCGCGCCAGTGGCGCGCAAACTGTGCCTTCTCGCCCCGGGGCAACGGGGCTTCACAGCATTGCTATTGCTCCGACGCCTCCTGAGCCCAGGGCGACTTCCCACCCTCGGCGATGAAGCGGGCGATGCGTTGCTCCAGCACCGGGAGCGGCACCGAGCCGGTTTCCAGGATCGCGTCGTGGAAGGCACGGATGTCGAACTTCTCGCCGAGCGCGGCTTCGGCCTTGTGCCGCAACTCGATGATCTTCAGCTCGCCCAGGTAGTACGACAGTGCCTGCCCCGGCCAGGCGATGTAGCGGTCCACCTCGGTGGTGACTTCGTGCTCGCTCAGCGCAGTGTTGTCGCGCAGGTAGGCCTGCGCCTGCTCGCGCGTCCAGCCCTTGTGGTGGATACCGGTATCGATCACCAAACGGCAGGCGCGCCACATCTGGTAGGTCAGGTAGCCGAACCGGTCATAGGGCGTGTCGTAAATGCCCATTTCCTGGCCCAGGTACTCCGAATACAGCGCCCACCCTTCGCCATAGGCGGAGATGTAGCCGTAACGACGGAACTCCGGCAAACCCTGCGCCTCTGCCGCCAGCGGCATCTGCAACGCGTGGCCGGGCGAGGATTCGTGCAAGGTCAGCGCGGTCAGGTTGTACAACGGCCGCGACGGCAGGTTGTAGGTATTGACCAGATAGATGCCCGGCCCACCGCGACCGCCGGTGTAGAACGGCGCCAGCTCCGGCGGCACCGGTTCGATGGCGAAGCGACGGCGCGGCAGCCGGCCGATGTAATCGCCCACCTTGGCGTCCACGCGCTTGGCGATCCACGCCGCCTGCTTGAGCAACTCTTCCGGCGTCTTGGCGTAGAACTGCGGGTCGGTACGCAGGAAGTGCAGGAATGCCGGGAACACGGCCTGCCCAGCCGGCGGCTTGAAGCCGCTGGCCGCGATGGTCTGGTCCATCTGCGTGCGCAGCTTGGCCACCTCCTGCAAGCCGATCTGATGGATCTGGTCGGGGCTCAAGTCCAGCGTAGTGAACTCGCGAATCTGCGCACGGTAATACGCCTGCCCGTCCGGCAACGCTTCGCCGGCCAGCGTGGTGCGTGCGCGCGGCTGGTACTCATTGCGGATGAAGTCCAGCAGCCTGGCGTACGCCGGCACCACCTGTGTCTGAATGACACTGACCGCCTGCTGGCGCAGTTGCGCCTGCACATCGGCCGGCAGCGTCGCCGGCATCTGCTTGAATGGCGCGTAGAACGGGTTGGCCTCGCCTTTGGCCTGCGCCACATCGGCGATGGACTGGTCGCGCCCGGTCATCGTGACCCGCGGCTGGGTGAAACCACGCGCCAGCCCGGCGCGCATATTGTCGGTGTGCTCGGCGAAATAGCGCGGGATGTCGGCCAGCATCTTCAGATACCGCTGGTAATCCTCACGCGTGCGCAGCTTGACTTCGGCGCTGAAGCCCAGATCGCTCCAGAACGCCGAGTCGCTGTTGAACGGCATTTCCCAGGCGCGAAAATGCTGCTGGTCCAGCAACACCTGCAATTGCTGCCGGTACACCTGGTAACTCACCTGATCCTCGGCCGACAGCTGCGCCTGCGGGATGGCGTCCAGTTCCTTCAACACCTGTTGCCAATACGCCGTGCGCAGGTTTTGCGTGGCGACATCGACCTTGGGCAGATGGTCAGCTTGTTGCTCCTGCGTGGCCTGGTTGTCTTCATCCACCGCGCCGGACGCCTGCGCCTGGCGCCAGCGCCACTCGCGTGTGTACAAGGCCTTGAAGCGTGCCGCTGCGGTGTTCTGAGTGGCCGCAGCCGCGACCTCGGCCGCTTTCGCAGGCAAGGCCAGGCCGCCCAGGCTGGCTGCAATCAGCAGCGTCAATGTGCTCGCACGTAACGTGCCGATAGTGCTCATTGGTGTGCCTCCGGCGCCGCCTTGGCCTGAGCAATCCACTGCCGCACGCGTTGCTGCAGCAGCGCCAGCGGCATCGCGCCGCCGCCCAGCACCGCATCGTGGAAGGCGCGCACATCGAAGCGCTGGCCGAGTTCTTTCTCGGCTTCCGCACGCAGCGCCAGGATCTGCAGCTGCCCGAGCTTGTACCCCAGCGCCTGGCCGGGCCAGACGATGTAGCGATCGGTTTCGGACTGGATGCTGGGCTCGTCGTCGGACGGATGTGCGTGGAAGAAATCCACCATCTGCTGGCGGTTCCAGTGCTTGTAGTGCACGCCGGTGTCGAGCACCAGCCGGTTGGCGCGCAGCAACTCGCCGGACAGGCGCCCATAGTCGTTGTACGGATCCTTGAAGAAACCGATCTCCTTGCCCAGGCGCTCGGCATACAGCGCCCAACCTTCGATATAGGCGTTGTAGCCGGCCTGCTGGCGGAACGGCGGCAACGGCAAGGTCTGCGCGAGCGAAATCTGCAGGTGATGACCCGGGACCCCTTCGTGATAGGCGGTGGTTTCGATATTGATCAACGTGCGGCTGGCGAAGTCGCTGGTGTTGACCTTCACGATCGCCGGCTTGGTGCCTTCCGGATTGCTCTGCCAATATTCGGCACCCGGTGCGGTGCGTCGGAAGGCCGGCATCGCCTGCACTTCCAACGGGGTCTTGGGCAGATGGCCGAACAACTTCGGCAGCTGCGGTTCCATTCCCGCGATGTACTGGCGGTACTGCTGCAGGATCTGCTCGCCCGAGGTGGCGAAGTGTCGTTTGTCGGTCTCCACCGCCTTGCGGAAGCTTGCCAGATCCGCAAAACCCTGCGCCTTGGCGATCTGCGTCATCTCGCCTTCGATGCGCGCCACCTCGTTCAGGCCGATCTGGTGGATGTCCTCCGGCGCCATGTCGGTGGTGGTCTGGGTGTGGATGGCGTAACGGTAGCGGCGCTCGCCATCGGGCAGCGACCAGACACCTTCCTGCGCGCGCCCCTGCGCGGCATATTCGTCGCGGACGAACGCGGCCAGCTTTAGGTAAGCCGGGCGCACCTGCTGGTCGATCGCGGCGAGCAGCTGTTTGCGCAGCACCTCGCGCTGGTCGGCCGGTACGGCGGCGTCGAGCTTTTTCAATGGCGAGGCGAACGGACTCTGCTCGCCGGTCAAGGCCGCAATCTTGTCGATCTGCTCAGGCAGGCGTTCGAGCAGATAACGCGGCTGGGTGAGGCCGTCCTTCGCCCCCTGCCGCGACACCGCGATCACCTGGTCGATCACCGCCGGAATCGTCTGCAGCCGCTTGATGTAGTCCCGGTAATCCTTGGCGTTTTCGAACGGGAAGGCATCGCCGTACCCGGCCAACGCCAACTGTATGCCGCCGATCGGTTCCAGCGGCATTGCATAGGTCTTCAGGTCGATGCCTTCCAGCTTGTCGCGCAACTGGCCCAGCATCATCTGCAGGCTGAGCTGGCGTTGCGCGTCCAGCGGCTTGGCATCCACCGCTTCGAACTGCTTGAGCAGGTCGGCCGTTGCGCTGCGCTCTGCTTGCACGGCCGCCAGCGAGTAATCGCTCCAGCGGTCGTTGTAGCGCTTGTCGCCGATGATGCTGGCGAACTCGGGGTTGTGCTGCAGTTGGGACTGCCACTGCTTGTCCAGCAGCGCATCGAAGGCCTTGGCAGCCTGCTCGCCGGTCGAGGCGGAGGCAGGCGTGGCCTGCTCCGCTGCGGGTGGCGCCGGCTTGCAGGCGGTGAACAAGGCCGCGGCGAGCAGACCGATGGCAACAGGACGCAGGTGTTTCATGCATTCACTCCAAGATGCAAGGACCGCGGTAAGGGCGCGCCTGAGCGCGAATGGCGTTACTCGGTAATGCCCGTCGCGCCGGGTGCGCTCCTACGCGTGCGTGAACCTTTGCAGGCTCACGCAAACGGTTGATCGATCGCCACCGACGGCGGCGTGAACCACTGCGCGCCATCGTCGGTCACGTGGAAATGGTCTTCCAGGCGCACGCCGAACTGCCCCGGCACCACGATCATCGGCTCGTTGCTGGCACACATGCCCGGCTGCAACGGCAGCGCATTGCCGCGCACCAGGTAAGGCGCTTCGTGAATCGCCAGGCCGCAACCGTGACCGGTGCGATGCGGCAACCCGGGCAGCCGATAGTCGGGCCCGAGCCCGGCTGCTTCCAGCACCTTGCGTGCCGCCTGGTCCACCGCCTCGCATGCCACGCCGGGACGGATCGCTGCGAATGCCGCCGCCTGCGCGGCCTGCTCCAGGTCCCAGATGCGCTGCTGCGCGTCGTTGGCCGCACCATAGATCCAGGTGCGGGTGATGTCGGAGTGGTAGCCCTGCACGGTGCAGCCGGTGTCGATCAACACCATCTCGCCCTCGCGCAGGTGCTGCACGCCCGGGATGCCGTGCGGAAACGCAGTAGCGTGGCCGTACTGCACGATACAGAAGGTCGATCCGTTGTCGGCGCCCAGCGCGCGATGCGCCTCGTCGATGAAGCGCACCAGTTCATCGGTCCCGAGCCCTTCGTGTGCGAGACCGGCCGCCAGCCGTTGCACCAGCAAGGTCATATCGCACGCCTGCTGCATCAATGCCAGCTCGGCCGGCGACTTGCACATGCGGCAGCCATCGATGATCGCGCCGGCATCACGGATCGCCTTGCCCAGATGCGCACGCAGGCCGGTGTGCACGGCGAACGCAATGCCCGGGTCCAGCGCCAGGGCGTGCGCATGGCGCTCGTCCATGGCCTGTACCACCAGTGCATACGGGTCGTCGTGCTCTTCCCACAGGTATTTGGTCACCGGGATCTTCAGCACCGCATCCAGCGAGCCTTCCTCGAACATGGGGCAGAGCAACACCGCATCGCCCTCCAGCGTCAGCAGCAGGGCCACCAGACGCTCGCTCGCCCCCCACGGCACACCGGTGAAATAGCGCAGCGACGTGCCGGCACCGATCAACAGCGCATCCACGCCATGTGCGCGCATGAGGCTGCGTGCACGCTCGATGCGGCGCTCGTATTCGTCCGTGGCGATTGGCGCGGCGCGCTGTGTCCACGGCGCGAGTTGCTTACGCGCTTGCTCCACCGACAGCCCGCCGATCTGGCTGCTCATGCGCCGGCTCCCAGATCGGCGGTGCTCCATTGCCCGTCGACAAAACGCGCCACGCCGCCCGGATTGCGCTGGCGCAGTTCGGCGGGCAGCAGTGCATCGGGCACCGCGTCGTAGCTGTGCAGGGCGGCAAACCGTCGGATGGCGCCGGGGATGCCCACCGCGGTGAAGCCCGGATGCCCGGTGCTCGGGAACGGGCCACCGTGGTTCTGCGCCGCGCTCACCGCCACGCCGGTTGGCATCTTGCTGTTGATCAACCGCCCTACCCGCGCGCGCAACACCGGCGCGATGGTCTGCCACGCGGCATCGTCGCGGCCATCGGCCGCGCGGTACAACGTGCCGGTCAGGTTGCCTTCGAACGCGGCCGCCACCTGTGCCATCTGCGCCACATCGGCTGCGCGCACCAGCAGGCTTACCGGGCCGAAGGCCTCGGCCTGCAGGGCGTGCGGGTTGGCCAGGAAGGCGTGCGCATCCACGCTCAACAAGGTCGGCGCATAGCGGTAACCGTCCTCGCCGGTGTGTCCGCCGGCCAGCATGCTGGCGCCGGCGGCACGCAGGCTCGCCACACCACGTTGCACGCCTTCCACACCAGAGGCGGAGAACAGCACCATCGGCATGGCCGCGTCGAAATGCGCCTTGCTGGCCGCAACGAACGCATCGCCAGCAGCGCCATGCGGCACCACCACCACGCCGGGATTGGTGCAGAACTGCCCGCTCCCCAGCGTGCAGGAGGCGAAGAAGTCCTGCGCAAGCGCGTCGCCGCGTTCGGCCAGCGCGCCCGGCAACAGGAAGACCGGGTTGACGCTGGAAAGCTCGGCATAAAACGGCACGCCCGCCGCGTCTGCGGCGGCCTTCAGTGCCAACCCGCCGGCACGGCTGCCAGTGAATCCGATCGCGCCCAGCCGCGCATCGCCCGCCAAGCGCAGGCCGATGGCATTGTCGAAGTGATACAGCAGTTGCACCGCCGCCGCAGGCAGACCAGCCGCGACCAAGGCCTGATGCGCAAGCTGCGCCATGCGCTGGCTGGTGGCCGGATGCAACGGATGCGCCTTGGCAATGACCGGGTTGCGCGCGGCAATCGCCGAGGCGAAATCGCTGCCGGCAATCGCATTGAAGGCGAACGGAAAGTTGTTGGGACCGAACACCAGCACCGGTTTGCCTAGCGGCGCCAGGTGCGAACGCAGATCTGCCGCGCTGTCGATGATGGGCTGGGTCCAGCTGTAGCTGCGCACGGCCTGTGCGGCCTGCCGCAGTTGGCCGCTGGTGCGCGGCAGTTCGTTGCCGCGCAAGCGTGTGGGCGCCGGCAGCGCCGTCTCGGCATGCGCCAGCGCGACCAGGTTGTCGGCGTCGGCATCCAGCGCGTCGGCATAGCCTTCCAGAAAGGCAGCGATCCGCTCCACCGGTGCGGCCGCCAACTCCGCTGCCACTGACTGCGCCGCCGCCACGGCCGCTTCCACATCGTCCGCACCACTGACCGGAAAGTACGGCCCGATCGGCTCGCCGGTGGCCGGATCGGCAGCACGGAAGCTGCCGGTGGCGGCGCGGCTGGCTTGCCATTGCCCTGCCAGCAGGATCTCGGCTGCGGCCGCGGGAATGGAGTGGTTCGTATCGTTCATGACGGCACCTTCGGTGACAGGGAAGCAGGACCGGCGCTCGGTGCGCTGGCGGCCGACCAACAAGACGATGAGGATGCAGCACTGGATGCCACATCCGCATCGGCCAACGCATCGCAGCGCGCGCAGGCAGGGCGCGTGCTACGAATCGGCACAACTGCCACCCTGCGCTTACCGACAGGCACGACGGACCAGGGCAGCATCAGTGCGCCATCAAGGCAATGTGGGCGCGGTGGCGATGGCATGGTCGATCACCTTCAACGCGGCATCGCGCTCGGCGCCGGCCACCACCAGGCGCGGCGCACGCACCTGCTCGCTGCCCATGCCCACCTTGGCCTGTACCAGTTTGATCAGCTGCACGAACGTAGGCACCGTGTCCAGGCGCAGCAGCGGCAGGAACCAGTGGTAAAGCTCCCTGGCCGCCGGGTATCCGCCATCGCGGGCGAGTTCGAACAGGCGTACCGATTCTTTCGGATACGCATTGACCAGGCCGGCGATCCAGCCCTTGGCGCCCATGCTCAGGCCCTCGACGATGGCATCGTCCATGCCCACCAGCAGCGCCAGGCGATCGCCCAGCAATTCCTGCAGCGCGGCGAAGCGGCGCACATCGCCGGAGGACTCCTTCACGGCCTGCAGGTTGGGGAATTCGGCGGCCAGCTCGGCGATCTGCGCCGGGCCGAAATCGGTCTTGTAGGCCACCGGGTTGTTGTACAGGATCACCGGCAGATCGGTGGCGCCGATCACCGCGCGCACATGCGCGCCCATTTCGCGCCAGTCGGTGGAATACACGTACGGCGGCAGCACCATCAAGCCGCCGCAGCCGATGTCCCTTGCCGCCTTGGCCAGCGCCACCGCTTCGCCGGTGGCCAGGCTGGCGATGCCCGGCACCACCGGCACGCGGCCGTTCAAGGCGGTGACCAGCGTGCGCAGGATCGCCAGCTTGTCTTCCACGCTCAAGGTCGCGGCCTCGCCCAACGAGCCCAGCGGCACGATCGCGGTGCAACCGGCATCCACCAGTTGATTGGCGTGCTTGCCGAGGAAATCGTGGTCGATCTCGCCGTTGGCGGTGAACGGAGTGGTGATGGCCGGCAGCACGCCGTGCCAGAACGCAGCATTGCTCATGGATGTTTCCCTTGCGAGTCGGAAGTGAACGGGTCGGCCAGCGCCGCGAGGCGGACCGGAAACAACGGCGGCCGGCGGCCGGCGTCGGTGGAAAGATCGGGCGGGCAACGCCCCAGCTCGGCCAGCGCAGCGCCGCAGATGCGGCCCTGGCAGGCGCCCATGCCGCAGCGCGAGGCAAGCTTGGCGTCGCGTGCATCGGTGAAGCTGTCCAGGGCAGCCAGCGGTACGTCTTCGCAGCGGCAGATCAACGTGTCCGCCTGCGCCAGGGTGCGGATGCGCGGGTCAAGCGCGAATTGCCGCTGCAGCAGGTCGGCAAACGCACGCGCGGCGTGACGCCGTGGCTGCAGGCGCAGCGCCGCCTCCGGTGCATCGGCGGCCATATGCCCGGCCATCGCCCCTTCGATCACTGCGCAATCGCGGCCGCCGATGCCGCAGACTTCACCGGCGGCAAAGACCTGGTTGACGCTGGTACGCAACAGCGCATCCACCTGCACCTGCTGGTGCGCGCCGTAGGCTTGCAGCTGGCAACCCAGCAATTGCGCAAGTTCGGTGTTGGGCACCAGGCCATAGCCCACCGCCAGTTGATCGCAGGCAAGACGCGTGCGGCCGCCGGGCCCGGCGAGTTCCACTTCGCGCAGCTGCGTGTCGCCATGCGCGGCAATCACGATGCTGCCGGCGCGATATGCCACCGCGCGCAGCTGCAGGCGCAACGCCACCGCCTGCGCCGCCTTGCCCGGCCAGCGCCACAACTGCAGTGCGAACTGATGCAGGGCGGCCGGCGAGGTTTGTTCGTGAATGCCGAGCACGCGCGCGCCATGCCGTTGCAACGTGGCCGCACTGGCCAGCAACAACGGGCCACTGCCGGCCACCAGCACGCGCTTGCCCGCCAGCGGCCAGCCCTGCTTGGCCAGCGCCTGCGCCGCGCCGGCACCGGTGACGCCGGGCAGGGTCCAGCCCGGGAATGGCAGCAGCAGTTCGCGCGCACCGGTGGCCAGCACCAATGCGGCGTAATGCAGTTGCAGCGTGCCGTCGGGGCCATCGGCCAGGAGCCAGCCCGGCTGCGCCAGCAAGATCTGCGTGCGCGTCAGCACGGTGATCGATGCATTGCCGGCCACTTGCTGCAGCAATGCGCGCGCATCGGCCGGCGCGCCGTGTTGCACATCGCTGCGCCACACCTGACCGCCGGTCCGTGGCTGCATGTCGACCACGCCCACCCGCACGCCTTGGCTGGCCGCCGCCCGCGCCGCCGCCAGCCCGGCCGGACCGGCGCCGATCACCAACACATCGAAATGCAGCGCGCGCTCAACCATCGGTGCGCACCTGCATGCCATCGCATGCGTCCACCAGGCAGGCGCGTTGCTGTCCCACGCCGTCGATGCGCACGCGGCATTCGAAACACACGCCCATGCCACACAGGGGCGCGCGCGCTTGCCCACTGCTCGATTGCCGAAACTGCAACGTCGCCTGCGCCACTGCCGCCGCCACGCTGGCACCGGCCGGCACCTGGACCAGGCGCCCATCCACGTGCAGACGCACCGTCGCGCTCATGCGCGCGCGCCTTGCACGGCACGCGCCGGTGCGTAGGGCGCCGGGTCGATGGCCGGGGTGCGCCCGAGCAGGCTGTCCACGATCACCCGTGCGCTCCCCAGCGCCGTGGTGACCCCCAACCCCTCGTGACCGGCGGCCACCCACACATCGCGTCGGCCGGGCACCGCCCCCAAATACGGGCGCCCGTCCGGCGTGGCCGGACGCAGGCCGGTCCACACGCGGATCGCCTGCAACTCACGCAGCACCGGCAGGTACGCAAAGGCACGCTGCAACATCTGCTGCAGCACCGGCATCGACACGTCGCGGTCGTGCTCGCCGAACTGGCGCGAGGAACCGATCAGAATCTGCCCAGTGGGCCGCGGCTGCACATTGAAGGCCACGCTGGTCTCGTCGGCCCCATGCGCCGAATCCGCGTAGCCCAGTTCCAGCAGCTGATGCCGGATCAGCCCCGGGTGCCGGTCGGTGATCACCAAATGGCCCTTGCGCGGGCGCAATGCCAGCTCGGGCAATAGCTGCGGCAAGGCCACACCGCTGGCCACCAGCACCGGCCCGGCGAGCATCTGCCCATCGTCCAGACGCACCGCATGCTCCTGCAGCTGCACCACGCGGCGGCCGGCGAACACGCGTGCACCGGACGTGCAGGCCGCGCCTACCAGGTGGCGCGCGACCCGCGGCGGATACACCACCGCTTCATCGGGCACGCGCATGCCGCCAGCCAGCCCGGGCACCAGCTGCGGCTCCAGCGCATACAGCTGCGCGGCATCGATCGCTTCGGCATGCAGGCCGGCCGTTGCCAGGCGCGCGATCTTGGCTGGCACCGCCGCCAGTTCGCGCGCATCGCGGGCCACCCACAGCGTGCCGCAGCGGCTGAATTCGGCGTCGCCGAGCGTGGCGAAGCGTTCCCATAGCCGCAGCGAATACGCCGACAACGCCAGCTCGGCCGGGTCGTCGTCCATCGCCACCAAATGCCCCATCGCCGCTGCGGTGGCGCCACCGCCGATCGGTCCCGGCTCGACGATCGCCACGCGAAGGCCCTCGCCCGCCGCGGCTTCCGCGCAAGCGGCGCCCACGATGCCGGCGCCGATCACGATCAGGTCGTAACTGCGTCGCGTGTATGCGGCAGACGCGGCGGGCCCGGATCCGGCAACCGCAGTCAATCCAGGCGCCGCTGCCGACGCGTGCGTTGCAGCAACGGTCCCTGCCATCGCAGCGGACAGTGCTGCGCCAGGCGGCGTGACCGACGCAAGCACCGGCGCGGGCCGCTGGGGTTCCATCAGGCCACGATGCCCCAGGCGAACGGGTCCGCCGGGTCGATCACCAGCTGCGCGCGCGCGGTGATGTACGCCCGCCCACTGATGCGCGGTGCGATGCCGCGCCCGCTCAGCCGATAACTGCCTTCGAAAGCGCTGCCCAGAATGCCTTGCTGCACCCAGCGCTCGCCTTCGGCCAACTTGCCGTCCGCCGCCAGGCAGGCCAGCTTGGCGCTGGTGCCGGTGCCGCACGGCGAGCGGTCATAGGCCAGCCCCGGGCACAGCACGAAATTGCGCGCCACCCCGCTGCCGTCGGGTGCGGCGCCGTTGACTTCGATATGGTCGATCTCGCCACCGGCCTCGCCGGTGATCCCGGCCGCTTCCAGGGCCAGCCGAATCGCCTCGGTGTAGGCGGTCAGCTCGCGCTGGTGCGCCAGGTCCAGCGCGCACGGCGCATGCTCGGTGATGAAGAACCAGTTACCGCCCCAGGCCACGTCGCCGCGCACCCGGCCATGCCCGGGCACCTCCACTTCCACCCCGCTGGCAAACCGATAGCTCTCGACATTGTCCACCGACACCGTGCCGTCGTCGGCCAACGCTACCCCCACCGTTCCCACCGGTGTCTCGATCCGGTGCTGGCCCGGCCCGATGCGCCCTAACGCGGCCAGCGTGCGGACCACCCCGATGGTGCCGTGCCCGCACATGCCCAGGTAGCCGACATTATTGAAGAAGATCACCCCGGTGCAGGCGCCTGGGTCGCGCGCGGGCAGCAACAAGGCGCCCACCATGGTGTCCGACCCACGCGGTTCGCACGCGATGGCGCTGCGCCAGTGGTCGAACTCGCTGCGAAAGCGTTCGCGGCACTGCGCCAGATCGCCATCGCCCAGATCTGGAAAACCGGAAAGGACCACGCGGGTAGGCTCGCCAGCCGTGTGGGAGTCGATGACGTCGATGGTGTGCATGCCACATGCTCCCACTGCCGACCTGCGGGCGACTAGCGTTCAATGCCGAGTGAAAATGCGGAAATCCGCACAATCACCACCCCAATCACGACCACGCGTTTGCGCTAGGATCATTGCTGGGCTGCACCGTCGTGCAACCGTCTAATCGTGACCGCTACCATGACCCTGATGGACCTCAACCTGCCCGCCCTGGAAATGCAGACGCTGTTCGATGCACTGCCGGATGTGGTGTTCTTCATCAAGGACAGCGAGGGCCGCTACACCCATTGCAACCTGACCCTGGTGCGCCGGCTGGGACGCAAGCTGCGCAGCGAGATCATCGGCCGCTCGCCGCTGGAAGTGTTTCCGTTGCCGCTGGGCGGCAGCTACATGATGCAGGACCGCCGCGTGCTGTGCGGCGAGCTCATCGACAACCAGCTTGAAGTGCATCTGTACCCCAACCGCCTGCCGGGTTGGTGCCTGACCTTCAAACGCCCGCTGTGCGAGGCTAATGAGGTGATCGGCGTGGTCGGCATCTCGCGCGACCTGGGCCAGCCCGACAGCCGTCATTCCGCGTACGAACGCTTGAGCCAGGTCATGGACCACATGCAGGCCAACTTCGGCGACAACCTGCGCGTGCAGAGCCTGGCCGACCTGGCCGGGCTGTCGGTGGCGCAGCTGGAACGCCACTTCCGCCGCGTGTTCCAGGTCACCCCGCAGCAATTGCTGACCAAGTTGCGCATCGAATCGGCGATGCGGCTGCTCTACGGCGACGACAGCATCGCCAGCATCGGGCAACGCTGCGGGTTCGCCGACCAGAGCGCCTTCGCGCGCCAGTTCAAGGCCACCGTCGGTATGACGCCGCGCGATTACCGCGCGCTCAAAGGTCAGTTGTAAGGACACAACTTCGCGTTGACACATCGCTGGCACAAATGCCGAATTCGGCAGGATTTGTCATGCGCTGGCGCAGCTAGGTGAGTCGCCAGACCTGCGTGCGGCGGTGCATGCAATGCGCCCGGGCGCGGCGCTGGAGGCAGCGTCAAGGTGTCGGGGGGGCCGGATGATAGACTTTCGGGTTTCCCCTACTGCGTTGCCAATGGCCAGCTTTTTTCGCCGTCACAAGCCAATCACGCCAGACAGCTCGCGTACCTCGCGCTACAGCCTGGAAGAACTGGCAGCCGCATTCCCCACCGCGCCGTCTGCCGCCACCCCGGCATCGCCGGTCGAAGCGCTCGCCACGGCCGAGCCAGGCACAGAGACGGCTGCAACGCCGGCTGTTGCGCCTGTTGCGCCTGTCACGCCTGCTCCGGCAGGCAGCGAGCCTGCTGCGCCGGCACCGCCGCAGACCACCGCTGCGCCAGCCGACCAGCTGGCACAGGAGATCGCTGCACGCACGGGCCAGGCGCAAAGCGTTGCCGCCGTTCCCAGCGCACCGACAACTCCTGCGGCGCCTGCGCCGACCGCATTGCAGGCGCTGCCAGACCCGGTACCCGCCAGCGCCCCCAGCGCGCCGGTTGTGGTGGTGCCGCCGGTCGTGGCGCAGCCACAGACTGTCCCGACGCCGCCTCCCGTCGTGCCTGCGCAGCCAGCCGCGCCTTCGCAACGCGCAGCCCCTGCCGTGGTCGCGCCGCCGGTCTCGACGCCTGCAGCGGCTGCTGCACCTCCCGCCAGCGCGCCCCCAACCAGTGCCGCGCCGACGGTCACCGCACCGGCCATCGTCAGCGCGCCGCTGCCGAGCACGCAGGACGAGAGCATTGTCGGCCAGCGTGATGCCCTCCCCGCCGCACCGGCCGGAAAACCCGGCTGGCGCGAACGGCTGCGCAACAGCACCTTCGCACGCAGCTTCGGCGGCCTGTTCTCGCGCAACCCCAAGCTCGACGACGACCTGCTCGACGAGATCGAAACTGCGTTGATCACCGCCGACGTCGGCATCGGCGCCACCACCGCGTTGATCGACGGCCTGCGCAAGCGAATGAAGTCGCGCGAATTCGTCGACGCCCAGGCGCTGTTCAAGGCCTTGCGCGCCGACCTCATCGCGCTGCTGCAGCCGGTCTCCAAGCCGCTGGTGATCGACCGCTCGCTCAAACCCTTCGTGGTGCTCACCGTTGGCGTCAACGGCGTCGGCAAGACCACCACCATCGGCAAGCTCGCCAAGCGCTTCAAGGACGAAGGCAACAGTCTGATGCTGGCGGCCGGCGACACCTTCCGTGCTGCCGCGGTGGCGCAATTGCAGGCCTGGGGCGATCGCAATGGCGTGGCCGTGATCGCGCAGGGACAAAACGCCGATGCCGCTTCGGTGGCGTTCGACGCGCTGCAGGCCGCCAAGGCGCGCGGCACCGATGTGTTGATCGCCGACACCGCCGGCCGCCTGCACACCCAGACCGGGCTGATGAACGAGCTCGGCAAGATCCGCCGCGTGCTCGGCAAGATCGATGCCGCCGCGCCGCACGAAGTCTTGATGGTCATCGACGGCACCACCGGCCAGAACGCCATCTCGCAGCTGCGCCAGTTCCATGCTGCCGTGGGTGTCACCGGCCTGGTCGTGACCAAGCTCGATGGCACTGCCAAGGGCGGCGTGGTGTTCGCGCTGGCGCGCGAGTTCAATATCCCGATCCGTTTTGCCGGTATCGGCGAGCGCCCGGAAGATCTGCGCGTCTTCGACCCGGTCGCCTTCGTCGACGCGCTGTTGCCGGACGCGTTGGGCGGCTGATTGGAAGATGCCTGCGCGCATCTGCAACCGCTGTGCGCGCAGGCGCTACAGGCAGGTGGCACGGTGCGGCAGGTGTCATGCGATTGGCCCCAGACAAGACCCGTACTGGAGTTCGCCCAGCCCTTGCCCGCAGGACTCTGAAAGCAAGGCTGCGCGGATGCGTCAGTGGCCTGGTCCCCTGCGCCGACACCACCGCAGTGGCCGCCTGGCGATACAGGATGGCGCTGCGAACGGTGCCTGGGCGCAATGACGTGCCGCTGCGGCGAAGGGATGCGCCGCACGAGGTACGCAGCAGATCCGCTCCGCGTCACGTAACTCTCGCCTCGCCCTCCATCGCCAGCACAGCTCATGCCAGCCGACCACGCCACTCCTTCCGCTGATGCATTCGTCGACCGCCTGTTGCACTGGTTCGACGGCCATGGCCGCCATGATCTGCCCTGGCAGCATCCACGCACGCCCTACCGGGTATGGCTGTCGGAGATCATGCTGCAGCAGACCCAGGTCGCGGTGGTCATTCCGTATTTCCACAAGTTCATGGCGCGCTTCCCTCAGCTGGCCGATCTGGCGGCGGCCGACAACGACACCGTGATGGCGCAGTGGGCCGGACTGGGCTACTACGCCCGCGCGCGCAATCTGCATGCCGCCGCCAAGCAATGCGTCGCGCTGCACGCCCGGCAAGTGCCGCGCGACTTCGATGCACTGCTTGCGCTGCCGGGCATCGGCCGCAGCACGGCAGGCGCGATCCTGAGCCAGGCCTGGAACGATCGCTTCGCGATCATGGACGGCAACGTCAAACGCGTGCTCGCGCGCTTCCACGGCATCGCCGGGTATCCCGGCCTGCCGGCGATCGAAAAACAGTTATGGCAACTGGCCACCACCCATGTTGCGCATGTCCCGGCTGGCCGCCTGGCCGACTACACCCAGGCGCAAATGGATTTCGGCGCCACGCTGTGCACGCGCGCCAAGCCCGCCTGCGTGCTGTGCCCGCTACAGACCGATTGCATCGCACGCCGCGATGGCTTGGTCGAGGCGTTGCCCACCCCCAAACCCGGCAAACCGCTGCCCGAACGCGAGGCCACTGCGCTGTTGCTGCTCAATGCCGATAGCCACATCCTGCTGCAGCGACGCCCGCCAACCGGCATCTGGGCCTCGCTCTGGACGCTGCCGCAGGCCGATACCGACAGCGGCATGCGCGCCTGGTTCGCAGCGCATATCGACGGCACCTACGAGCGCGCCGACGAGATGCCGTTGATCGTGCACACCTTCAGCCATTACCGGCTGCACTTGCAGCCCCTGCGCCTGCGCAAGGTCGCGCTGCGTCCGGCGGTGCGCGACAATGACGATCTACGCTGGGTCGCGCCCGCCGATCTCGCATCGCTGGGCCTGCCGGCGCCGATCCGCAAGTTGCTCGACGCGTTATAAGCGCGTCTCCCAAAGGAATCCGCATGACCCGCACCGTGTTCTGCCACTACCAGCAAAGCGACGCCGAAGGCCTGGATTTCGTGCCGTATCCGGGCGAGCTCGGCCAGCGCATTTTCGCGCAGATCGGCAAGACCGCCTGGCAAGCGTGGCTGGCGCATCAGACCATGCTGATCAACGAAAACCGGCTGTCGCCGCGCGACCCCAAGCACCGTGCCTTTCTCGAAGCGGAGCTGCAGAAGTTCCTATTCGAGCGCAACGCCGACAAGCCGGACGGCTACGTGGCGCCGCTGGGTGAGGAATAGTTGGCGCAGACATTGTGATTTAGGGATTGGCAGCAAGGTCGGGCGTTGACAGCCGGAATGCGGGATCACGCTTCATGGCCGTGCTCCGGGTATCTGGAATGGTGATTGGCGACGACAGGCACTGGCCCGTCCGACATTAACGCGCAATCGACATTTATCACTGACGCTGGCGGCGCGCAGTGGCAAAAGTCGCCTTGATGATTGCGCAAGCGCTCACTGACGCGCAGTTGAATCTGGCCGACGTCGAAGAGGCAGCCGACCGCGTCGCGCAGCGCATTGCCTGCCTTGTTCTGAGCGGTCGGCTGGAGGCTGCGGGTGATGTGGCCGACTGGCGACACGTCTCGCTGCCCATTCGCCGCACGCACGCTGACGCAGCCACGTAGGGACTGCGCGACGCATCGCTGCAGTTCCCTACCCAACGGCACATCGACGGCCCACTGCTGTGGGGCAGCGCGCTATTCGGCATTGTTAGGGGACTGGTCGGGCGCTGCACGGCGCCCGCGTTGCCGAGCGCGTCTGCGTTACGGCCGTCCAGCTGGTGTTCGTGGTCGGTTCGTGTCGCAGTGCTGATCGGCAGGCGGCTGCACCTGCGCTATCGACAGAGCACCGCACATTATCCGCGTCGCTGATCGCATCACTGGCCGCGACGGCTGCATCGCCGCTCATCGGCAATGCACCCCGCTACCTCCGCTCGTATGCATCGGGCCAACGACCCAACGCATGGCCATCGATATCCGGGGAATTTCCACAAAGACGGTGTAGGAGCATCGCGATCTTCACCCGGCAGCCAATCGGCGATTGCAAGCATGTTTCGGTGACGCCACCGCATCGCGATAGCGTCACCGGGCGGCACACGCGCTCAGCCCACCCCGGTCGGCCCATCCAGCAGCATACGGATGCGCTTGAGCAATTCCTTCTGCGTATAGGGTTTGCTGACCACATCGAACTCGGCGCCGCCCACGTCGGTGCGCTGGATGCTGGCATCGGCGTAACCGGTGGTGAGCAGGATCTTGATCTTGGGCAACATGCGGCGCGCCTCACGGGCGAGCATCACTCCGTTCATGCCACCGGGCATGATCAGGTCGGTGAACAACGCATCCACCTGCGGAGTCTTCTCCAAGATCTCCACCGCCTCGCGTCCGCTGGACGCAGACAGGATGCGGTAACCGGCGTTTTCCAGAAACATCCGGGCCACCACCGCCACGTCCTGCTTGTCTTCCACCACCAGGATGGTTTCGTTGCCCCCCTTGTCGATGGCGCGGCTCTTGGCTGCCTGCAAATCGTTTTCGAATTCGCTGGAGGCAGGGAAATACAGCCGCACGGTGGTGCCTTCGCCCACCTCGCTGTAGATGCGCACGGTGCCGCCGGACTGCTTGACGAATCCGTACACCATCGACAAGCCCAGGCCGGTGCCCTGCCCTTCCTCCTTGGTGGTGAAGAACGGTTCCATCACCCGGCTGACCACCTCCGGCGGCATGCCCGAGCCGGTGTCGGTCACGGCGATGCTGACGTAGC
The DNA here is from genome assembly GCF_008639345.1 of Xanthomonas phaseoli pv. dieffenbachiae. Taxonomy (NCBI): domain Bacteria; kingdom Pseudomonadati; phylum Pseudomonadota; class Gammaproteobacteria; order Lysobacterales; family Lysobacteraceae; genus Xanthomonas; species Xanthomonas phaseoli. Next base: position 2,880,513 of record NZ_CP041380.1, read on the forward strand.
GGCCCGGGGCCAGCTGGTGGTACATCGCCAGGTCGTGGCCGGTGATCTCCACGTTCTGGGTTTGCACCGTGACTTCCTTGCGCTCGGCCTGCGCCATCGCGTCGCGCGCATTGATCAACACGTTCAACAACGCCACCTCTGCCTGGGTGGTGTCGATCTGGCAGTTCCACAGCCCTTCTTCCAGCACCTGGCGCAACGTGACGCCGCCCCCCAGCGCGCGCTCGGCCATGTTGGTCATGCCGGCCACCAGCCCGTTGAGGTTCACGACCCGCCCGCGCAGTTTCTGCTTGCGTGAAAACGCCAGCAATTGCTGGGTCAAGGTGGCCGCCTTGGCAGCCGCTGCCGCGGCGTGTTCGGCACTGAAGGCAATCCGCTCGGCATTGCCCCCGCCGGCGCTGGCCATCATCTGGATCACTTCCAGATGTCCAGACATCACCTGCAGCAGATTGTTGAAATCGTGCGCGATGCCGCCCGTCAGCTGGCCCAGGGCCTCCATCTTCTGCGCCTGGCGCAGCGCGTCTTCGGCATCGCGGCGCCGGCTCACATCCAACTGCGAGCCGAAGAAATACACCAGGTTGCCCTTGTTGTCGAACACCGGCGAGATGAACAGCGCATTCCAGAACGAAGAGCCGTCCTTGCGGTAATTCAGCACCTCGGTGGCAATTTCGCTGCGGCTTTCGATCGATTCGCGCACATCGCTGATGCTGGCCGGATCGGTCTCCGGCCCCTGCAGGAAACGGCAGTTATTGCCGATGACCTCATCGGCGGCATAGCCGGTCATCTCCAGAAACGCGCGGTTTGCGAACACGATGGGATTATCCGGAAGATGCGGGTCGGTCACCGTCATTGGCATACGCGTGGTTTCCACGGCGGCAAAGAAGATGTCCGAGCGGTGCTTCTCGACAGGCAGGCCGCTTGTGTCGCTGATCTGAGGCGCCCGCAGCTCTCCGTGACCGGGATCGTTCAAGTGATGTTCTCCGCGGGGCCGTTCCCGTGGCCACAGTTTAGTTGGGTTCGGTGAGGCGATTCGTCACATCCATGAGCATTTCCCGTACGGCCGCGCCCGCCATCGAACCGGATGCGCTGCGATAGCCCCCCCGTCACGGTGCAGGCGTATAGGCAGACAGCAGGACCGGCTGACGCGGATCGGCGGCAATTTCTTTGTGCTCGCGCAGCCGCAGCGCGTCGGCATCGGGCGTGTCCTGGGTGTTCATTTCCCATGCTTCGATCACGCGCTTGTGGAATACGAAAACGCCGCGGCGGCGGTCGTAACGAAAGGTGATGTAGTCGGTCCAGTGTTGTCCGCACGCCACCCCATTTTGCACGGTGAAATACGCGCCCTTCGCGACCAGGCCCTGGTCGCTGTCCAGGAACGGGTCGCACTGTCCGCCTTCGTCGGCTCTGAAGATCACCCGCGTGCTGCGCGCGGCTTGGACAAACCCGCCGTCGGCGTTTGCAACCAGCACCAGCAAGGTACGCGGCGGTGCCGCATCGCCATGGCCACGCAGCGTTTGTTCTGCCGATGCACGCAACGCAACCACGTAATCCAGCCGGCCATCGCCGGTGAGATCTGCGCGAGCGACGCTCATCACCGACTGCCCGGCAGGTAACAACTTGGCAGCGCCGGCGGGCAGCGTGGCGGCGCCGGCTGGCATTGCAAACGTCGCCGTCATTGCCAGCACTGTTGCCCACCACCGGCATCGTGTCGTCATCGCTGTATCCTGGTCTGCGTCGCGGCTGCCAGGATAGCCGGCCGCACCTGCCCCCGCGCGGTGGCATCGGACTGCAACACGCAGGGCCGTGTCGCACGTTCGTCGCATGCGCTGCGGCGCGCACGCACGATGGCGCCGCAATACTGTCGAGCGTCTCCAGCATTGCGTCGCCATGCCGCGTTTTTCGCCAGTGAAGATCGCATGTCAAGCCCGCTTGCCGGCTCACGCCTGGCTGCCGAAATCCCCACGTCCGATTGATGCTTCCACCGCGATGCTGGCCTCGCACCACGGCGTCCAGTGGTGCATTCCCCAACTGACGAATGAGAATCTGCAATGGCAAATCAGAACGACAACAAGGGTGGCACCAGCAACCGCGGCTTTGCTTCGATGGACGAAGACAAGCAGCGCGAAATCGCCTCCAAGGGCGGCAAGGCGGCCCATGAAAGTGGCAACGCCCACGAGTTCACCTCCGAAGAAGCGCGCGAGGCCGGCAAGAAGGGTGGCCAGGCGAGCGGTGGCGGCAACAACCGCTGAGCAGCACAACACGGCAGGTACCACGGCGCTTCCGGAATTGCTGCAGCTCTTCCGGAAGCGTTCTTTTCAAGAATCGTGCAGCGTCTCAGCTGATGCGACAGCACATCGGCACGCTGCTGCCCGATGACAACGATTTTCCGCACGCACTCATACGCCACCGAGCATGCAGCAGCCCCAGGCCCTCTGGGTGGTTACGCACGCATCGAGACGCCGGCGCAGCAGACCAAGGTCCGTCGTGGCCCGCAGTGAACGCGTTCGCCGCGGTCTCGGTGCGGTCGAATACGCCTATCCCGATCATTTACGCAGCACGCTCGCAACCTTGCCAACGACTGCCGGGGTGTAGCTGTTCCACGGCCAGGACAGCGAACTGCCGTTGTACATCGGCAAGAGCGTGAACTTGCGTGGGCGGGTGATGGATCACTTCCGCACGCCACGCGAAGCCGCCTTATTGCGCCAGACCCGTCGCATCAGCGTGTTCGAAATGGCCGGCGATCTTGGCGCGCAGCTATTGGAATCGCAGCTCATCAAATCGATGCGCCCGCTGTACAACCAAAAACTACGTCGCGTCCCGCATCAGTTTTCGATCCGGCTGTATTGTGGCGATGTGTCTATCGTGCATTCGGCCGAGCGCGATCCGGCGGTCACACCGTGGCTGTATGGGCTCTATTCCAGCCCACGCGCCGCCAAGGAAGCACTACGGCGGCTGGCCGATCGCGACCGTCTTTGCTACGGGCTGCTCGGCCTGGAACGCGCCACCGATGGCCGCCCGTGTTTCCGCGCCATGTTGAAGCGCTGTGCCGGTGCCTGCCATGGCGCCGAATCGCTGGGCGACCACGAGACGCGTCTGCGCGCTGCCCTTGAGCATCTGGAACAGGCCGTCTGGCCCTTTCCTGGCGCGGTGGCGTTAAAGGAAGAAGGCAAGCAGTTGCGCCAGTTCCACGTGCTGCGCAACTGGCATTATCTGGGCAGTGCCACCTCGCTGGCTGCTGCCCGCAAACTGAAGACCGCACCCGGCGACTTCGATCGCGATTGCTACCGGATTTTGCGCAAGGGGCTACAAACGCATCTGCACAACGTGGTGTTGCTCTAAGCACGACTTGAGCGGGCGCGCTCATTTCGGCACTCGCAGTAGGCGCTGAGTTCAGGCAAGACATTGCGCGCCTTGCAGCCGAGCTGTCCTGTTCCATCACCAACAACGCCCGCCTGCCTGCACTTGCGTAGCGCACGCGAGAGTCTTCGATGCTTCAGCCGCTCTGCCTCTCGCAGCAGCGGTATTGCTTGGGGTCCAGAAACTCCGCCAGACAAGAACCTACGCGCAGCGCCTGCTCGCGTGCATCGCCCCGGTACTCGCTCTGCCCTGCACCCTCGATCGTGGCCACGGGCGCGGCGCGATCGCGGTGGTAAACGAACGCGGTCGAAAGCCACAGCGTCGCGCCTGGCGCCTGGCTTTCCAGGGTCTCCACACGGAATTCACCGCAGTAGCCGTGGATCAGGGTGCGTCGAAGTGTCTTGTGCGTCATGCGCGCAGTATCGCCATGCGCATTTGAAGACCACGTCGAAATCGATTGCATCGCGCGCACATAGGACCTCCGCGGATGCTGACCGGGCGGCCGAACCAACGCGCGAGTCTGCGTCCACGCTGGATCGCGTCAGCGCACGCACGCGCGCAGCCCAAAGACAGCACACCGCGTGCGCAATCGAGCCGGTGACAAGTGGTGGGGGAAGCAGTAGATCCGGTGGGAACCGGGAAGCCTTGCGAACGAAGGCTTGGATATGGTGGCCGAGGACGGAATCGAACCGCCGACACGGGGATTTTCAATCCCCTGCTCTACCAACTGAGCTACTCGGCCACTTACCCTGCAACACGATGCCTGCGTTGCGAGGACGCGCACTATAGCGAGCAGGCGCAGTTTGGGCAAGCGTTGCGAGCAACTTTATTGCCGGCCGCCGTGGGGGACGCGTTTCTTGCACCGCTTCACGCCGCGCGGCCGGGGACATGGCCTAGCCTGCGCGCGTCCACCGGAGATTGTCATGCTCCTGCCCCGCCTGCTGCTGTCGTTCGTCGCCCTGCTGCCGCTGGCCGCGTTTGCGCAACAGCCGGTGCGCGCGGTGCCGCAGCTGGACATCTCGCGCTATGCCGGCCAGTGGCATGAGATTGCACACCTGCCGGTGTCGTTCCAGAAAAAGTGCCGTAGCGACATTACCGCCATCTACACCTTGCGCGACGATGGCTTGATCGGCGTGCGCAATGGCTGCCGCACCGCCGATGGCAGCCTGACCCAGGCCGACGGCGTGGCGCGCCCGGTCGCCGGCCAGCCCGGGCAGTTGCAGGTGCGCTTCGCTCCCGAGTGGCTGGGTTGGTTGCCGCTGGTGTGGGCCGACTATTGGGTGATCGCGCTCGACCCGGATTACCAATGGGCGGTGGTCGGCGAGCCGGATCGCAAGTACCTGTGGATCCTGTCGCGCTCGCCGCAGATGCAGCGCGCGCAACTGGAACGGCTCAAGGCGCAGGCCACCGCGATGGGCTACGACCTGTCGCCATTGATCGTGGCCGCGCCGGTGTTGTGAGGCCTGCCCGCGCCCCGGCCTAGGATCGCCACCTCCGCTGCGCGCGCTGGGGGAGCAGCGACCGTACTGCGTAGTATTCTTGGCGCCGCCTCATTCCGCCAAGGACCCGAGTCCATGCGTCGTGCCTATCGTCTTCTTCTTGTGTCGCTGGCCTGCGGGTTGCTGCTGAGCGCCTGCGGCGGCGCAGTCCGCCGGGTGTCCGAGCCGGCCGCCAGCATCCAGCAACTGACCGTGCGTGCCGACGGCGCCTGGTCGGTTGACCTGCGCCTGCAGAACTACAGCAGCATCCCGATGCAGTTCGAACGCGTGGCGCTGGAAATCTCTGCCGGCGATCAACTGGCCGGCAAGCTCGACCAGGCAGTGGGCATGTCGATCGGCCCGGAAACCGCCGACGTGGTCACCGTCACCGTGCAACCCACCTCGCTGGGCCGCATCACCGTGGCCGACGTGCTGGCCGGCGGCCGCTCGTTCCCGTATGCGCTCAAGGGCACCGTCTGGGCGACCCCACAGGACAAGAAACAACGCGAGTTCAGTGTGGAATCGCGCAATACGCTCAGCCCGGCTCCCGGCCTCAACGGCGTGCTGCGCTAAGAGTGGCCCTAAGGCGCACGCCTCCCGTACCCGCTTCCAAGGATCCCGCATGAGCAGCTATACCGCCCCGCTGACCGATTTCCGCTTTGCCCTGCACGACGTGCTTGGCGCGCACGCCCTGTTCGCCCGGCTCGGCTACACCGAGGCCAGTGCTGACATCATCGACGCCGTCCTCGAAGAGGCCGGCCGCTTTACCTCGCAAGTGCTGGCGCCGCTCAACAGCGTGGGCGACGAGATCGGTTGCGCGTTCGACAAGAGCACACACGCAGTGACCACCCCGCCCGGCTTCCGCGCCGCCTACGATCAATTCGTGGAAGGCGGCTGGAACGGGCTCACCGCCGAACCGCAATTCGGCGGCCAGGGCATGCCGCACACGCTGGGCGTGCCGCTGAGCGAAATGATCAACGCCGCCAACCTGGCCTGGGGCAACTTCCCGCTGCTGTCGCATGGCGCGATGGAAGCCCTGCGCCAGCACGGGGAGACCTGGCAGCAGGACGTCTTCCTCAAACCGCTGATCGACGGCCGCTGGACCGGCACCATGTGCCTGACCGAACCGCATTGCGGCACCGACCTGGGCCTGCTCAAGACCCGTGCCGAACCCAATGCCGACGGCAGCTACGCCATCACCGGCACCAAGATCTTCATCACCGCCGGCGAGCACGACCTCACCGACAACATCGTGCACCTGGTGCTGGCCAAGCTGCCGGACGCACCGGCCGGCGCCAAGGGCATCTCGCTGTTCGTCACCCCCAAGTTCAAGGTGGACCGCGACGGCACCATGGGCGAGCGCAACGCGCTGCATTGCGGGTCCATCGAACACAAGATGGGCATCAAGGGCTCGGTGACCTGCGTGATGAACTTCGAGGGCGCGCAGGGCTACCTGGTCGGCCAGCCGCACAAGGGCCTGCAGGCGATGTTTACGATGATGAATACCGCACGCCTGAGCGTGGGCCTGCAAGGCATCGGGCTATCCGAGCGCGCCTACCAGAACGCCCTGCGCTACAGCCGCGAGCGGTTGCAATCGCGGGCGCTCAGCGGCGCCAAGTTCCCGGACAAGCCGGCCGACCCGATCATCGTGCACCCGGACGTGCGCCGCATGCTGCTGACCATCAAGTCGCTGACCGAAGGCAGCCGCTTGCTGGCGCTGCACGCGGCCAGCCTGGTGGACGTGGCACATCGTGGCGAAACCGAACGCGAACGCGCCGATGCCGAGACCCTGGTGAGCTTCCTCACCCCGATCTCCAAGGCCTGCCAGACCGAATGGTCGATCGAGAACACCTACCACGCCCTGCAGTGCTTCGGCGGCCACGGCTACATCCGCGAGTACGGCATGGAGCAGCTGGCCCGCGATGCGCGCATCACCACCATCTACGAAGGCACCACCGGCATCCAGGCGCTGGACCTGATCGGGCGCAAGACCGCCGCCAGCCAGGCTGCCGGGCTGAAGTTGTTCCTGGCCGCCGTGGAAACCTTCGCCAACGCGCAGGACGGCAATGCCGCGCTGGCCGAGTTCATCAAGCCGCTGCGCGACAAGTGCAGCGAATGGGCGATGCTGACCCGCGATGTGCTCGATCGCGCCGCGCGCAACCCGGACGAACTGGGCGCGGCCAGCCATGACTACCTGTTTTATTCGGGCTACGTGGTGCTGGCGTACTGGTGGGCGCGTAGCGTGGCCGCTGCCGACGCATCGGCGCATGGCGAGGACTTCAGGCGCGCCAAGCGGGAGACGGCGCGGTTCTACTTTGCGCGTCTCCTGCCGCGCACCCTGACCCATGCCGCCGCCATCCGCAGCGGCGCCGCACCGCTGATGACGCTGGAAGCGGAACTGTTCGGCGAAGGCTGAGTGCTCGCGCCCGGGTGCGCTCCTACGGCTAACGTCGCGGGATTCCGCCGCTGTCGTAGGAGCGGACCTGGCCGCGACTGGGAGTATCGCGCGACAAGGCATCGCGCCCGGGTGCGCTCCCACGGCTAATGCCGCGGAACTCCATCGTTTTCGTAGGAGCGGACCTGGCCGCGACTGGAAGTATCGCGCGACAAGGCGTCGCGCCTGGGTGCGCTCCTACGGCTCATTAAGGCCATCACTGCGTTCGAAGCGTGATCCCGCGGCGCGGCGGCACGGAATCGCAGACAACAGTACTCGCCGAGCCAGTGCTTTCGAGTCACGCGCCAACGCCGTTCGCTGCGATACACAAACTGTCAACGATCGGGTATAAGCTGTTTTCCCGATGGAGACAGACACGCACGTTCGTGATGTGATCGTCCCCGGAGGCAGCCCTGCCCCGGACGCGGGCAGCGCTGTCGCTGCAATCCACCAACTCCCCACGCTTCGCCTGTTGTCGCTCGATGCGCACGGCCGCGTGCTGGACTGGATCAACTGGCAAGACGCTGCCTGCCTGTACGCCCGCGATGCGGTGTCGTGGACGCTGGGCGAGCCTTGCATGCAGATCCACGGCGGCATCTCGCGGCTGACCGGCGAGCGCAGCACGCTGGACCTGCACCCCATCATCGCCGCGCGCGGGCATGCCCGTTCGCGCGCGCTGGACCCGACCCCGACCCTCAGCAACACCGCGTTGTTCGCGCGCGATTCGCAGCTGTGCATGTATTGCGGCCAGCATTTCAGCCGCCCGCACCTGACCCGCGACCACGTCATGCCGGTGTCCAAAGGCGGTCGCGACAGTTGGGAAAACGTGGTGACCGCCTGCTTCCAGTGCAATTCGCGCAAGGCCAACCGTACGCCGCAACAGGCGCATATGCCGCTGCTGGCGGTGCCCTACCGGCCGAGCTGGATCGAGCACCTGATCTTGTCCAACCGCAACATCCTGTCCGATCAGATGGCCTTCCTGCGCGCGCAACTGCCCAGGCGCTCCAAGCTGTCGCTGTAGGCCCACTGGTCACGCGTTGCGCCTTCTGGCGGGTGACTTGCCGCGCCAGGCTCGGCGCAGGGCCAAGGCAGCCACGAATGATTGAGCCTGGACACGCGTGCTCGTGCCCCACGCGCGCAGCAGCGCTGGCGGCTTCCCTGGCGCGCCGGGTGTCCCACGTGACATCGAACCCGGCCACCGCGACCCAAGGCATGACACGCCTCGATACGGCCCAGTGCCCTCCGCCCGACGCAGGCACTGAGGCCGAGTGATCTAGACGACACGGCGCAATCGACCCATCCACAGGTGCGGCAGATTGCCGCAGGTGTCGGTGAGCGCCGCGCGCGCCAAGCGTGCCGTTGCGCGTGCCCATCACTTCCCGCTGACAGCTGAACCGGTTTGCTTGCCGGGCCTTCGCATGGGGAGGACAATACGGCTTCAGAAAATTGACACGATGATGATCGACACCACCCGCTATCCGCGCCTGTCCCGCATCCAGACTCCCGACGATCTGCGCCGCTTCGACGAAGCCGAGCTGACCGCGATCGCCGAAGAACTGCGCTCCTATCTGATCGAATCGGTGGGCAAGAGCGGCGGGCACTTTGCGGCCGGCCTGGGCGTGATCGAGCTCACCGTCGCCCTGCACTACCTGTATCAGACGCCGGTGGACCAGCTGGTGTGGGACGTCGGGCATCAGACCTACCCGCACAAGATCCTCACCGGCCGGCGCGACCAGATCCACACGGTCAAGCAAAAGGACGGCGTTGCGCCGTTTCCCAAGCGCGAAGAGAGCATCTACGACACCTTCGGCGTTGGCCATTCGTCCACCTCGATCTCGGCCGCGCTCGGCATGGCCATCGCTGCGCAGCGTAACGGCGACGAGCGCAAGGTGGTGGCGGTGATCGGCGATGGCGCGATGACGGCCGGCATGGTCTACGAGGCGCTCAACCACGCCGGCGGCATGGACCCGGAACCGAACCTGCTGGTGATCCTCAACGACAACCGCATGTCGATCTCCGAAGCGGTCGGCGGGTTGACCAAGATGCTGGGGCGCGCCAGCGGCAGCCGCACGCTCAATGCGATCCGCGAAGGCGGCAAGAAGATCCTCGGCGACAAGAAGAACAATCCCACCGCGCGCTTCGTGCGTCGCTGGGAGGAACACTGGAAAGGCATGTTCGTGCCGTCCACGTTGTTCGAGGAAATGGGCTTCCATTACACCGGCCCGATCGATGGCCACGACCTGCCCAGCCTGATCGGCGCACTGAAGACCCTGCAGACGCTCAAGGGCCCGCAGCTGCTGCACGTCATCACCACCAAGGGCAAGGGCTACGAGCTGGCCGAAGGCGATCAGATCGGTTATCACGCCGTTGGCCCGTTCGATCCGAGCAAGGGCCTGGTCGCCAAGACCGGTGCCAAGAAGCCGACCTATACCGACGTCTTCAGCGACTGGGTCTGCGACATGGCCGCCGCCGAGCCCAAGTTGCTGGTGATCACCCCGGCAATGCGCGAGGGCTCGGGCCTGGTGCGCTTCAGCAAGGAATATCCGCAGCGCTACTTCGACGTGGCCATTGCCGAGCAGCATGCGGTCACGCTGGCCGCCGGCATGGCGACCCAGGGCGCCAAGCCGGTGGTCGCGATCTATTCCACGTTCCTGCAGCGCGGCTACGACCAACTGGTGCACGACGTGGCGGTGCAGCAACTGGATGTGCTGTTTGCGATCGATCGCGGTGGCGTGGTCGGCCCGGATGGCGCTACCCATGCCGGCAATCTGGACCTGAGCTTCCTGCGCTGCGTGCCGCACATGGTCGTGATGGCGCCGGCCGATGAGGCCGAATGCCGTCAGATGCTGAGCACCGGCGTGCAGTACCAAGGCCCGGCGGCGGTGCGCTACCCGCGCGGCACCGGCCCCGGCGCAGCATTGGACACCTCGCTGGCCACCCTGCCGATCGGCAAGGCGCAGCTGCGTCACAGCGGCACCCGCATTGCCCTGCTCGGCTTCGGCGCGACCGTGGATGCGGCGGAGGCAGTGGGCCGCGAACTGGGCCTGACGGTGGTCAACATGCGCTTCGTCAAGCCACTGGACAAGTCGCTGCTGCTGGAGCTTGCAAAAACCCACGACGGCTTCGTCACCATCGAAGACAACGTGGTTGCCGGCGGCGCAGGTTCTGGCGTGTCGGAACTGCTCAACGCCGAAGCCATTACCGTGCCGATGCTGCACCTGGGCCTGCCGGACAGCTTCCAGCATCACGCCAGCCGCGAAGACCTGCTGGCCGAGGCCGGCATCGACCAGGCCGGTATCCGCGCTGCCGTGCTCAAGCGCTGGCCGCAGCTGATGACCAGCAAGACGCCTGCGTTGAACGCAGCTGCAGGCTGATCGCCCCTACAGGCTCGTTGTGGCGCGTGCCGCATTACACCGGCGGCACCGCGCCAGTCTGCGCGAAATCCTCCACCAGGTGCGCGATGCGCGCCTGCGATTGGATCAGCTGTAGCTCCGCCTGCAGGCGACGCACGCCGCGTGGCACCTCGCCGGCGCCGAGCGCCTGACGCAGCAACGCCGGCAAGCCATCCAGATCGCGCAACCACCAGGCAGCGCCCGCTACCTGCAGGCGCGCGGCGTGATCGAACTGGTCGTAGTCCAGCGGGTAGACGATGGCCGGCAATCCCGCGGCAAGGCAGGCGTAGAGAATGCCGGCACCGCCGTGATGGATCACCAATGCGTAGCGGTGCAGGTGCTGTGCGTAATCCACATAGGGCAGCCGCTGATAATTGCCCTGCCCCGGCTGCGGCGGAGCGCCGGTGTCGCCGTCGCTGAAATGGAAAATCACCTCCGGGAACTGCGGCGCCAGCGCGCGCAACACGCCATCCATGCGCTGCTTGACCCATTGCAGATGCGTGCCCAGCGTCACCAGCACATGTCGGCGACCGTCGACGAAGGTGGGCGCAGTCACCGACGAAGGCGGCGTGCACAACTGCGGCCCGACGAAGCGCACTGCCGCCGGCCAATGCTGCGCCAGCTCGAACGACGGTACTCCCAGGGCCAGGATGCACTGCGGCGAATACACCGCCTCGCTGCGATCGCTGCGATAGATCGCCGGCAACCCGCACGCGCGCATCTGGCGCCGATAGCACAGGTGCAGGGTCCGTTTGAAACCACGCGTGAGCCGGCGCGCCGCTGCATGCCAGACACGCTGCAAGGGCGTGGTCGCAGGCAGCAATCCACCAATGTATGCGGGCGGCCCATCCGTGGTTTCGATCACGCACGGCGACGGCATGCTGGTCCACCAGGCGATGCCCATCGCCTGTGCGGCCAGTCCTGCGCTGGGCAGGGTGAAGTCGACGATCACCAGATCCGGCCGCCGCTCGCGCCAGCGCTGCTGTAGCACTTCGCCCAGCTGCGCCATGAGCCCGAGCGCATGGTGCAACTGCCGACGCAGGCGCACGGGGTTGTGGCCCACGGCGTGCGGCGGGTTGGCGATGGAAAGCAGCAAGCGATCGGCATGCGCGTCCAGCACGCTGGCAGCGGTGAGCCCACATGCTTCGATGCGCGCCTGCGCGGCAGGCGTACTGATGACGCAGACCTGGTGCTGCGCGCTGAGTTGTTGCGCGATTGCCAGGATGGGATGCAGATGGCCGCTGTAGGGCGGTGCGATCAGATCAATGCGCATGCGCTGCGCCCTGTCGCGTCCGTTCGATCTGCGCGAGGAAGCGCTGGCACTCGGCAAGCACCTTGGCGTTGCGCAGGTACGCCATGTGTCCGCACGCAGGCCTCGCATCGACGTGCCCATCGAACAATGTTCGAGAGATCCAGTCGCTGCGGCCCTGTACCACGCGCAGCTGGCCGAACACTGCGGGCGCATCGCACACCGGGCCGTACGCAAAAACCGCCAGACGTGCGCGCAACGCATCCGGCAACTGCAAAGCGGTCAATAGCTGCAGCCCGCAGCTGCCGGCAAGAAGCAGCGTCATCGGCGCCTGATCCAGCAGCGCATGCACACGCTTGCGATCGGCCTCGGCAAGGCGGGCATGCCGGGCCGCAAGATACTGCCGCGCATTGGACAGGCTGGCACGCCACAACGGCGTGCGCCGGTGCGGCACGTTGTTTCGGCGGTACGGATAATTGCAGTCCACCAACTGCCTGCCCGTGCCCCGCAGCTCTTGCAGAAATGCCCCCTGCTCCGCACTCAAGGCGCAGCTTGCCGGATCGCTCTGCCCGGTGAGGAAGGCGATCTGCAGCGGACCCGACTCACTCTGCACGAAAGCACCCATTGGCTAACACGCGGTAGCGCCGCGTGCGCCAGCGGATCGTGCGCACCAGCACGGCGTGCAGCAGATGCAACGGCTGCAGGCATTCGGCGCAGAGCGACACCAGCAGGCGATGGCGAACGGCGCCGGTGACGCGCCATTGCACACCGCACAGCAGCAACGCGCGCACCAGCAAGACGATCAATACGCACAGTGCAGCCGGCCAGGTGTGTTGCACGCAAGCGCAAACCAGCATGGCCACCAGCAGCACCGGCGGCAGCCCCTGCAACACGCCGATGGCACTGCGTACGCGCAGGCGTTGACGGCCTAGCAGGATCGTTGCGAACAGCATCCAGCGATGCATCTGGCGCACATAGCCACGCAGGTCGGGCATGGCGGTACGCATCGCCACCGGCGCAGTGGATTGCCAGAGTCGCCCGCCGCGGTCGCGCACCAGGGTCGCGAAGGCCAGATCGTCGGTCAGTTGCTCCAGCAATGCGGCAAAGCCGCCCCAGCGGCGCAGCTGTTCGGTACGCGCGGCGTAGCACATGCCATTGATGGTCAGCGGCGCTGCGAATGGCAGCCACCCCAAGTATGTGAGCGCGGCATTGTTGTTGACGAACTGCGCCAACAGGCGCCCGGCCAGCGTGGCGCTGTCGCGGTAATACGGCAGCGCGGTGACGACATCGGCATGCGTGAGGTCCGACAACAGTTGCGACAGCGCATGTCCGCCCAGATGCGCATCGTCGTCGAGAATCAGGCTGACAGGCGCATCGATGTGCGGCAACGCGTAATCGAGTTTCCAGGCCTTGGGGTTGATGCCTGCTGGTGCCGCCGGCACCAGCAGGCGCGCGATACGCCGCTGCGGATAGCGCGCAACGACAGCATCGGCAGCAGCGTTTCCCGGGCCATCGTCGGCATCCAGCAACCAGACGAACTGCGCCTGCGGCAATGCCTGCACGTTGGCGCTGAGCACCTCTTGCAGGTGCGCATCGCCACCAAGAATCGGCTGCAGGATCGCCACGTCGGCCGGCGTTGCAATGGCACTGCGCGCTGAGCTCCTGCGTTCGCCACGCATGATCCACAGCACGGCCGCCGTCTTGACCAGCAGCACGGCCAGATACAGCGCCGCCAGGAGGGGGACGATCAGGCCCACTGCGCTGCCTGCCAACGCACGAAGGCGTCCACGCCCTCGTCCAGGCCGACACTGGGCGGGCCGAGATCGGCCAGCGTGCGGCGCGGATCGAAGGTCTTGGAGTACGCGAACACGCCAACGCCGAAACGCGTGATCGGCGGCTCGCCGCGCAGCCGCAGCCCTCGATACACCGCCTCCACCACGCTGGCCATGCGCAATGCGGTGCCGATGCGTACCTCGCGCCGCGGCAACGGCAGTTGCAGGCGCGCCAGCACCTCCAGCAACAAGTGCTGCAGGTCCACCGGGTGTGCGTTGGTGAGGTTGTACGCCGGCTGCAACTGCGGCGCGGTGGCCGCGCGGTACAGGTAATCGCACAGCGTATCGATATAGATCAGGTCGCCGATCACCGGTTCGGTCTGGCCGACAAAACGTGGCAAGGCACCCTTGCGCGCGGCGGCGATCACGCGCGGAAACAGCACCGTATCGCCGGGCCCGAACACCGCACGCGGGCGCAACACGCTCTTTTCCCCGGGATAGTCGTCGAGCAGGGTTTCGCCAAGATATTTGGTTCGTGCGTAGGTATTGACGAACGCCGGGCCGATCGGGCTGTCTTCATCCAGGTCGTATTGATGCGCTTCGCGATAGAACACCGAACTGGAGGAGACATACAGCAGGCGCGGGCAACCGTGCCGCTTGCAGAAGTCGATGACGTTGGCGGTGGCCTGCACGTTGTGCTGGTGGAACTGCGCGCGCGTTCCCCACGGCGAGGCCAGCGCGGCCGCATGGATCACCACATCCGGTCGCCAGTCCAGCGCGAACGGTTGGCTCAGATCGATGCGATGGTAGCTGGGCAGATCGCTGGCGCGCCGCCCGATGCCATGGATCTCCACACCGGGCCGCCCCTGGAAACGCCGCAGGAACGAGCCACCGACAAAACCGGATGCACCGGTCACGAGAATGCGCAGGCTCATCGCCACTCCGGTTGATAACGGTCAAGACTGGGCTGGCAATGCGAAGGCAGGATGACCAGCTCCGGATGCGCCTGCGACAGGCCGTGCAGTTGCCGCACGGTGCGCTGGAATGCGTGCCAGTCGTGCATCAGCAAACGCGTGGGCCAGGCTGGCCATTGCAGCGAGGCCCAGGTGGCCGAGGACCACACCGCGTCCGCACACAGCAACACCTCGCGGTCGTGCTGGTCGCGTACCCATAGCCCCATCTGGCCGGGCACGTGCCCGGGTAGCGGTACCGCGAGCACGCTGCCGTCCTCGAACAGATCGTAGGCCGGGCCGAGCTCCTGCCAGGCTCCAGTCAACGCGCACTGCGGTGCCTGGTCGGCGAACTGCAGGCGCTGGTCGAAGTCGTCGGGCAACAACTGCGGCAGCAAGGCGCGGCGCAACCCGCCCACGCGCGAGCAGCTGCGCAGCTGCTGGTAGTCCGCGCGCAGGCAGATGAAGCGCGCATTCGGCAGATCGCGCAGGCCACCGATATGATCGGCGTGGAAGTGCGAAATCAGACACCAGGCGATCTCGTCCAGCTGCACGTCGCGACGCGCCAGTTGCGCGCCCAAGGTTTCGTGCGCCGGCAGCGTCACCGGCGTGGTCCAGCGGTACAGGCGCTCCGGCCACGGATCGGTGGCGCGAAAAAAATGCTCCGCATAGCCGGTGTCGTAGAGCAGCGCGCCGCGCTGTGGATGCCGAATTAGCACGCTCAAGGCTGGAAACTCGACCGCGTGCCAATGTCCATCGGCGCGCACCATGCGTTCGCAATGTCGGCAATGGCCGATGCGCAGCAGGTCGAGGGAAATACGCGGCGCCATCAGTAGCGCAACACCATGCCGCCGATCGCCAAGCCGGCGCCGGTGCCGAGCAAGGCGACCAGCTCGCCGCGCTGCAGTTGCCGACCCACCACCGCATGATGCAAGGCATGCGGCAACGAGGCGGCCACCTGGTTGCCGGTGGTCGGCAGGATGCGCACCACCTGCTCGGCACGCAGCCCCAGCGCCTGCACCACATGATCCAGGCCGCCACCGGAGGCCTGGTGCGGCACCAGCCAGTGCAACGCAGTGGCCGCAACTCCCGCCTCGTCCAGCAGCTGCGTCCAGAACGCCGGCAGGTAACGCGCGGCAAAGCGATACGCGCCGCGGCCATCCATCCAGAACAGGCGCGAAGCGGCGGGTGCGCTTGCTTCTCCGTGCGGCGCGCGGGTGCCGCCGCCGCCGATGCGACACAGGTCCGCGCCGTTGCCATAACTGGCAAGGCGGCTGGACAGCAACGCCGAGCCCTGCTCTGCACTGCTGCGCCCGACCACGACCGCGGCAGCACCATCGCCGAACAATCCCGCCGTGCCGGGGTTGGCATCGTCCAGCCCAGCCGAGGCCACTTCGCTGGAGACGATCAACACGCGCCGATAGCGGCCCAGGGCCAGCGCATTGGCGGCCATGTCCAGCGCCACCAGGAAGCTCAGGCAGGTGGCATTGACATCGAATGCGGGAATGCCGGAATCGCCCAACCCCAATGCGCGCTGGATCAGCACCGCCTGACAGGGAATTGGTTGCTCCATGACCGCACAAGCCGAGATCAGGCAATCGATCTGGCTGCCGTCGATGCCGGCATTGTCCAACGCCTGCTGCGCCGCGGCCGCTCCCATCGACGATGCCGTTTCGCCCTCGCCCACGTAGTGGCGGGTGACAACCCCCAGGCGTGCGGCCGTGGTTCCGGCCGGCAACTGCCAGCGCGCGTCCAACTCGCCCGAGCTGACTTCGCGCGCCGGGACATGGCGTCCGGTGCCCAGGATGCGTAGCGGCAATGCGTTCAACACGAAGCTCTCGGCAAAGAAGGCGCGCAGCATACCGTGGCAGGAACGGCCGGCCTAACCCCCGCACGGCCAGTCGCCCTGCGCGATCGCGGTGCCGTCCGGGCGGAGCGCGACACGGCTCCGGCGATCGGGCGCGGCAAGCACCGCTCCAAACGGCTGCAAGCGCTGCACAACCCGCATCGCCAGCGCACCGCAGCAGGCACTCGCGTGTGCAGACGTGCCTGGGGCGCATGCGCGCCGTCCTGCGCGTCAGGCGATCAAGGCGCTTGCACCTCATAGCCCAGCGCTTGCAGGCGTGCCAGATAGCCATCCGGCGCGGTCAACCGACTGATCGGCAGCACCGCGAACGTGCTGCGATTGCGTTGCAGCGCGGCGGTAGCGATGCCCAGCCAATGCTCGCGCATGCGCCGTTCCAGGTCGTCGATGCCGCGTTTCTTTGCAGCAGCGGAGCTGGCCATTGCGCCCATGCAGGCGGCCCGCGGGTCTTCGCGCGGCAGCTGACGCAAGGCCTCGATATCGCCCACCGACCAGGCATTGGCGCGCTCCACCATCGTCGGCAGGTCGCGTTCCACTGTCACCAGGATGCTACGGAAACACGCGGTATCGTCCATTCCGCCGGCCCGAAATTCCTTGAGCGCCTGGCGCGGGTCCTTGATCTTGTAGTCCAGTGCGGTCGGTGTGGGTTTGATGCCCGCACGCTTGGCGGCGCGTTCCACCACTGGCCAAACCACCGGCGAACGGGCCAGGCCGGAGCGCTTGATCGCCGCCTGATACAACTCGCCGGCGGCCAGCATCGGGCGCTTGCGCTCCACGCCGCGGTCGCTGCCGAGATAGCGCGCCTTGGACACGCTCCAGCGCGCATACAGGTCGGCCGGCAAGATATCGCGCAGCTCGCGCCCGTCTTCGTTCTTCATCGCTTGCATGGCCGACGGCAGCAAGGTCAGCTTGCCGAAGAATCCCATGTCCGCATCCACCTGCACGGTTGGCGCTTCCAGCACCTGCTGGGACTGGCCGATGATGGTTTCCACCTCGGTCGACTGCCACTGCAGTCGCCTTGGCAATGGCGACGAGGTACCCAGGATCCACAACACATGATCGCCCTTGCTGACCTTCCACAAGCCCGGCCCGGGCTGCACGCCGCGCACGACCATGGCTTCCAGATCCACCACGGCCGGTGCCGGCGCCGCCTTGGGCGGCACGGCTTCACCGGCGGTCGCCAGCAGCGACACCAACATCAACCCCATTCCCCATCCCGCGGCCTTGCGTTGCATGGTGTGTCGCCCCTGTTTGAGGCGGACAGTACGCCAAGCCGGCAGCGGCCGCGTTAGGGAAGCGTTTGGCCGAACTCGCAGTCGACGGCTAGCGTGGCAGCAGCGTCGCCAGGTGTGCGGCCAACGGCGAAGCCTCGTCGAGCAGCGCAAAGCCTTCCCAGACAAATCCCGGCGACACCGTGCAGCCCACCAAGGTGAAGTCGCCGAGCGAGCGTGCCGCTTGCCAACAGCCTGCCGGCACCACATGCATCGGCTCGCCGCGTTCGGCGGCATCCACGATCACGAGCTGCACTTGATCGGTGCAGGTGTCGTAGATCAGCAGTTCCAAGGCATCGCCCAACTGCCAGTGCCAGGTTTCTTCCGCATCGACGCGGTGCCACGCACTGCATTCGCCTGCATTCAACAAAAAGCGGATGGCAGTCATTGCCGGACGGGTCTGCCCGTTGTCGGTCACCTGACGCGCGGAGGCGTAGACGCGGCGATAGTGTCCGCCTTCCGGATGCGGGGCGAGCTCCAGCGAGCGGATCAGGGCGGCGGCGGTCGGATGCATGCGCGCATGCTAGGCCAGACACGCCCGCGCTGCATCAGGGCAGCTGCTTTCCCGCGCGCAGACAGGTACGGAAGAACACCAGCAGATCCCAGCTATAGCGCTTGAGCAAACGGCGTGGCTCGTTGAGCAGCCGATACATCCACTCCATATGCAGGCTTCGCACCCACTCGGGCGCGCGCTTGGCGGTACCGGACAAGAAGTCGAGCAACGCGCCCACCCCAAAGACCAGCGGCACGCTCAGCGCGTGGCTATGGTCCAGGATCCAGCGCTCCTGCAGCGGGTTGCCGAACGCCACCAGCAGCACATCGGCACCGGAGCGATTGATACGCTCGGCCAGGCCCTCGCCCGCCGCCGCAAATTCGCCATAGCCGTCGCACATGCCGACCACCTGCTGCCCCAAGGTCCCGGTCAGCGTCGCCGCAGCGGTCTTGCCCACACCCGGACGGCCGCCCAACAGAAAGAACTTCAGCGGCTGCGCACTCTCACGGCACAGATACGGAATCAGGTCGGTGCCATTGAGGTTGCCGGCAAAGCGGCGGCCGTGGATCAGCCGAGCAGCCAGATCCATGCCGATCCCGTCGTTGACGATACGCACGCTGGGCTCGCGCATGCGCATCCGCAGCGACTGGCACTGCACGATGAAATTGGTATTGGCGAAGAACACCCGCCGCGGCTGACGAGCGGCCAGCGCGTGGAACAGATCCAGCGCGAAGGCTTCCTGCGTGGTGGACGACACCGGAAAGCCGCCTAACGGAATCACCACACCAGGCGGCGTGGTTCCGCTGGCAATCCCCGTTGTTTCCACATCCACGCGCTGGCCCTGCGTCATCGAATCACCAAAGGTCGTAAGGGAAGGCAGCCAACAGCCCCGCCTGCAGCTTTTCCAGATCGAAATCGCCGTTGCCGCCCAGTTGCAGACACTCTTCCACGCTGTTGCCGGAATGCCATTGCAGACGCCCGGTACCGTTGTAGTAGTCGTCGTACTTGAAGCGATCTTCGCCGTTGCCCCAATCCAGGTACACCGCCGGAATTCCATAGGCTTCGGCAAGGATCAGGCCGTGCAGCGAGCTACTGATCACCAACTCCGCGCCAAGCAAGGCGCTCATGAAGGTTGCGGGCTTGACGTTGGGAAATACCAAGTGATCCTTGTACGCGCTGTACTTTTCGACCGGCTCGTTGAAGTGCGGAACGATGGCGAACGGGCGCTTGTTGACCGCGCCAAGCGCATCGGCCGGAAAGAACATCGGCGTCAGCAGCCCGGGATCGCCATACACTTCCGGCACGGCGATGCCGCGATCGAGCAGAAACTTGCGCGTCTTCGGCCCACGCACCGCGCGGACATCGAGCGTACTGAAGGTGTTGCGCTCGGCAGGAATCTTGCCGTTGATGCCACTGCCCCAGACGGTGTCGCCGTCTTTGGCAAAGTGCAGCACCGAGCCGATCGCGATCAGCTTCTTGCTCAGATCCCGCTTCTCGATCAGCGTCTTGTCCTGCAAGGACAGCACGCAGGAGACGATTACCTTGGACAGGTGATCCCCCATATTCACGCCAGCGTTCTTGGGCTGCCACCAGAACAGCGCACGACGTTCTGCATGTTCTATCCATTTCTGCAGCAAGGCGTTGGCCATAACGTATGAGTCTCCTAATGAAAAAATGTGCGCCGCATCAGTGCGAGAGCGCAGCCTCCGACGAGGCATGCACCGCTGCGCTTTGCTGTGGATACAAACGGGTTTCCGGATACGCCCCTGGGTCCAGCACGCGATCGGTGGTGTCGGACCAATTCAGGCACTGGCGATAACGCACACGCGGCGCTTCCAGGGCGCGGCCGATTGCGGCAACGACAGAATCGGCGTCGCCCGGAGTGTAGCCGAAACGTGACTGATACGGCCCCACCACGGCGTTCGGACACACCGCAGGCAAGCCGAAAAAGTCGTATTGCAGCAACTTCATCGAACTGTCGGCCAGGTAGACCGGCACCTGCTCGGAGGCATACGGCGCAATCCCGAACCGCGCGTGCTTGATATAGCCAATGGTCTCGGCATGCTTCATCTCGCCGTAGACCACCACGTTATCGCCGTAGCCCGGATGCCGGCCCATGCCCGAGCCGATCACATGAAACGTCACCTGAGGGAAGGCCTTGCTGGCAACCACGAAGAATTCCGGATCGAACAACATCGAACCGACCGCCACTGCGTGGATGCCCTCGCCGTACGGCGACGGGTCGCCGAGTTGATCCAGGTTGTGATCGACGCCATGGCCAACGTGATAGACGTTGTCGCGGCTGGCGATCTCCTCTGCCATTGCCGGCGACACCAGTGCAATCACATCGAGCTTGGGCGCTACGCGGTCGAACTCGCGCTCGATATAGGACGCAACATTGATCGTGCTCAATCCGTCTGACGCGCGGTATACCAGCTTGGCTACAGGATTGACGCGCTTGGCCAGTTCGATGAAAGCCACCGCAATGCCGCTTTCGAACACGATTACGTCCGCCTCGCGCATCCAGTCGAGTAGCTGGCGCGGCGGATGCGCGGCATACCAACGGAACATCGCATCCTCGACCGACCGCAACCATGGACGACGCGTATTGAACGGATGCACCGTCGTGCGCCACAGGTAGCAGTCGACACCCTTATGCGAGACGACCGTGTTTGCGGTTTCGTCGAGCGGCAGCCGCATATCGCCCTTCATGCGCGACAACCGGCTGTAACGCAGCGAGAAGAATCGCGTGGTCCCGCGCAACGCCAGTTGATCGGTAATGAAGTGGATATTGGCGCGCCGCGGCGTGCGGTAATCGTGGGCGGACAAGACCAGATAGCAAGGCCGGCGGATGCCGGAAGCGGCGGCGGGTGTATCGCTCATGGGCCGTGTCCTATGAATGAGTGAGAGAAAGCATGACCGACTGCAGGCGAAGACAATGTCGACTCATCGACGTGCCTTGGCCTGGGTCAGCAGCTTGCGGATGTTGATGATCGCAATCACATCGCGACGGAATGCAGGCCAGATCGCCAAGGCAAGCAGGCAGACGGCAAGCATTGTCACTGCGCCGACAGCCAGTTGCTCCCACAGCGGGCCGCCCACCGTAATGGAGGCGTAATACGCACAGCCACCCGCCGCCCCGTAGGCGACCATGGCGCGCAGCGCATTGGTGAAGAGAGCTCCGACCGGCGCGTCTGAAATCTTGCCGATCCACAGCAGCGACAGCGGCCAGGTCAACAACAGACCGAACGAATAGCCGATCGCCACACCCATCGCGCCCCAGCGCGAGCCAACGAAAATGCAGGCAATCAGCAGGACGCGGCTGACCAGCGAATACACCAGCTGCGCGCGCATCAGCCCCCGCGCAAGGAACACCCAGTACGTTGCATAGGCCGCCGTCTGGAAGATACCGCCCAGTGTCAGCACCTGGAACAGCGGCACCGCCTCACGCCACTGCTCGCCCAGTACCAGCACGATCAGCGGCATCGCCAGTGCGCAGGCAAACGCAAACAGCGCAAAGATCAGGTGCACCATGACGGTCTGCCCGCGCAGCAGGAAGGCACTAAAGCGCTCGCGGTCGTCCTGCAACTGCGACAACACCGGCAGCGCCACGCTGGTGGCAGGCGCATTGATCTGGTTCAACGGCATCATCAACAGCTGGAATGCGCGGTTGTACAAGCCCAGCGCGTCCGGTCCGGTCCGCCAACCGATGATGACCTGGCCCACGTTGCGACTGGCATACCCGAGCAACTGCGCTGCCATCAGGTTCCAGCCGAAACTCATGAAATCGCGCATCGGCGCCGAACGTCGGTAGCCACCCGGTAACCAGCGCGCGCAGCTGGCGGCGATAATGAAATTGACGCCGGCCTGCACCACCTGCTGTACCACCAGCGCCCAGTAGCCCCAGCCCAGCAGCGCAGCGGCAACCGCCGCGCCAAGACCGAGCACCTGCGAGCCCACGTCGCTTAGCGCCACCTGCCCGAAGCGCAGCCCGCGGCTCAGGTGCGCGCGGTACTGCGTGGTCATGCCGTTGATCAGGAAGGTGACCGCCA
The DNA here is from genome assembly GCF_008639345.1 of Xanthomonas phaseoli pv. dieffenbachiae. NCBI lineage: Bacteria > Pseudomonadati > Pseudomonadota > Gammaproteobacteria > Lysobacterales > Lysobacteraceae > Xanthomonas > Xanthomonas phaseoli. The sequence goes on from NZ_CP041380.1 coordinate 2,902,822, forward strand.
GCGCCTGGGAAATCGTCACCAGGGCCGGCTCCTTGTAGAAGTTGGCAATCAGATGCGCCGAGGCGAACACCACCAGCGACAGCAGCAGACCAATGCCGCTGTTGATCCAGAACAGGTTGTCGCGCTGCTCGCGACTGACTTGCTTGGCTTGCACGGCTGCCGCCGACAGGCCGAAATCGCGCAGGATCTCGGCGGCGCCGACGATGGCGGTGACCATCGCCATCAGACCGTAGTCGTAAGGCGTCAGCAGACGCGCCAACAGGATGATGCCGCCGAACTGCACCACCATCTTGGCCGACTGGCCAAGCATGGTCACCGCTGCGCCACCGGCAGCGCGCGACCCAAGACTGCGCTGTGGCGGTGGCGGCGGTGTGGAAGATGTCATCGTAGGTGTCTCAGCGGTCACAGCGCGGCGTCTCCATCCTTGCCCAACGCTTCCAGATAGGTGCGGTAATGCAATTGTCCAATCCGCGGCCAGTCGCGCTGCGAGAGATCCGGTGCCGGGCCGCGTGGCGCAGCGCGCACCTTGTCCAGCATGCCGGTCAGCAACGCGGCATCGAACTCGCCTTCGTACAGGAACACCCAACCGGGGCCCACTTCCTCGGCGATGGCCGCGTTGGATTCGCTCCATGGCGCCAGCACCGGACGCGCCAGCGACAGCGCCAGCAGCAACGTGCCGGAGTTATGCATCTGCCGATACGGCAACACCACCAGTTCGGCCGCGCTGACTTCTCGCGCCAGCACCGGCTCTTCCACATAGGCCAGCAATGCGCTGATCCGCGGATCCTGCGCACAGGCGTCCTCCACCAAGGTGCGCATCTGCGGCGTGGCCGGGTTGCCGACAATACGCAGGCTGAGACGCGTATCGTCGACCTCGCGCATGACCTCCAGCAAGGTTTCGACGCCTTTGTACGGGCGAATCAGGCCAAAGTGCAGCAACCGCCCCGGCACCGTGCTGCCCTGCTCCATGGTCGCGAACCAGTCGCGATAATGGCCGTGCAGAATCGTGTCGGTGAACGGCGGACGCGGCGGCGTGGTCGCATTGATGCGAATCCAGCGCCGCGTCAGCCGGTCGATCCAGCGCAGCAGGCTACGTTCGCGCCAGCCGCGGTCCTCATGCGGTGCAAGATTGTGCAAGGTGCGTACCACCGGCGTGCCGGTCAGCTGCAGCTTGAGCAACAACAACGCCGCGCAGACCTGCTTGGCTAACGTCCCGGCAGCAGTCGGATGGCGTAGCAGGTATTCGGGCCAATGCAGATGCAACACGTCGTAACGCGACAGCAATGCGTCGCGCATCGAAAAGAACCGCGGATGCACTGCGGCAGGCAGCGCGTCGTAGAGCTGGGTCAGGTACGGGTTGGTGTTGGCATTGGGCTTTTCGGTGGAAAACAGCACCGTCACCTGCGGCTGCGTTGCCGCATGCGTCATCGGCGCAGAAGCAAGCGTGCTCATCGCACAGCCTCCTGCACGCGCGGAATACCCAACGCATCGTGATATTCGTCGACGTAGCGCCCGACCACGTGCTTCCAGTCATAGCGGCTCACATAGGCCATGGACGCCGCGCGACGGGTGTCGAAATCGCTGTCGGACTGCAACGCAAGCGCCTGCACCTGATCTGCTGCCGCTTCGATCCTGTCGCGGTTGACGATCACGCCCTGGCCCGATTCGCTGGCGAGCCGCACGAATGGCGGGATATCGCTGAAGATAGGAATCAAGCCCGCACTCATCGCTTCGACCGCCGCGATACCAAAGCCTTCATGCCGCGACAGGCACACGAAGAACTGCGCCTGCTGCATCAATGCACGCAACTGCTCCTGCGAGGGCGACATGCTCAGCTGCACCTTGTCCTGCAGCCCGCGTTCGGCAATTGCCTTGCGCAGATCAGCTTCGTTCAGATCGTACTGGCGGCCGGCAATGATCAGCCGCCAGTGCGGGTCGCGGTTGAGCGCTGCCTGCAACAGCTCCAGGGTTTCGATCAGCCCCTTGTTGACCGACCACCGCCCGAAATACAGCATGGTCCGGCCGGGCGCGGTCGCTCCCTGCCCTGCATATTTGTCTACATCCACGCCGTTTTCGATCACCCGCAGCCGCGCCGGTGCCACGACCTTGGCGAACAGATCGCCATCGTTTTCGCTGGTGGCGATCACCCGCGCATAGGCCAGCGCCGAGGTACGCGTGAGTGTCTGGAACCACAGCTGTTTCATGCGCGATGCGTAGGCGGTATGGAAAAACCCGCCGTGCGTGGACACCACCATCGGCTTGCCGTGCAGCGGCTTGGTCAATGCCAGATAGTCGTAAAAAAAATCGATGCCATGCACATGCACGACATCGGCCGAACGAATCGCACCGAGCACTGAAGGCGCCAGCGGGTAGCGCGACGAGCCGCGGTAGCCAATCCGTCGGATCGGTAGCCCCTGGTGCGTCTCCTGCGCCGAAAGCTGCGCACCGGGATCGGTGAACACACGATCCAGCGTCACGATCTCGACCGTGTCGGCACTGGTGGCTTGATGTTGGCGGGCAACATTGAGAACGACCTCTTCCATGCCCCCGATCGAAGGATGGAATTGGCGGACGACATGCACCACTTTCATTACGCCACTCTCCTTTGCCAGCGGCGCGCACTCTGTTGCTGCGACGGCTGATGATTCTGAAAACTCGTCATTTGCGTTTCAACCCCAACATCCATGGTGCGACCAGCACCAGCACCGCGCGCATCGGCACGCTTGCAGCAATCGCGAAAGCGCTCAGCCCCAACGCCCAGGCAGGTGTACCGATTGCGCTACGTGCGACCAGGCCCGTACGCGCCACCACGCTGGTGGTCACCAAGAAAACCAGGGTATGCGTGCACAGGATCAGCAAGGTGTTGGTGCCAATCCATTGCACCCAGCGCAGGCGCCGAATGAAATAGGCGACGCAAAACGTCATCGCCGTCCCGAGCAGACTGACCAGCAGGAAGACGGCCGCCGACCGCCCGAACTGCAGGTTGTTCACATCCACCTGCCCGTTCCACCCCGCCAGCCACCACCACAGTGCAGCCAACGGCAACAAGGCAAGCGCCCACACCTGCGCGCGCAGCGATCGCAACGCATCGGAGAACCGCGCCAGCCAACCGCCAACTGCAATGAAGAACAGCGCCACTGGCAGCACATCCAGCGCGAGCGGCAGGCGCTGCTGTAGCAAAGGAAACCAGCCCGCCCACGCCAGCGCTATCGGCAGACTGACCGCCGCCACCGCAGCCGCACTCAATCGCGCACGCAACGCAATGTAAGCCAGCGTTGTGACAAATAACGCGGGCAGGAACCACAGCGCCGGAAGCACATACAGGCGTGACCCGTTGGCCCACAGCAATCCCGTGAGCGGGTGCCACCACGGGCGCGCCTGCGGATGACCCGCATGCCCGTCGATCGCAGCAGTCAACAACCACAGCGCATAGGCCACCATGAAAAACGCGAGATACGGCACCAGCAGCGTGCGCGCCAGTTTTGCGACCGATGCCCCGGTCAATGCCCGCTGTCCAAAACGCTCGCCAACCCACCCCGACAACACGAAAAACAGCGGCACATGGAAGCTGTAAGCGAACAGCTTGTACGCTGGCGGCATGCCGCTGGCATGGCCCAGCACCACCAGCGCGATGGCCAACGCCTTGGCGGCGTCGATCTGCCAGTCGCGCGTCCGCGCAGGCGCCGTTTCGGCGTCCGCCAGGTGATGGGCACGCATAGCGTGCGGTGAAGAGAATTCGCGTGTCATGCCAAGGCGCCGCTCATGCCGCCACCCGACGCGCACCCAGCGCCCACGGCGCGAAGCGCATCAGGATCCAACGCAGCGGCACGCTGGCGGCCAATGCGAACAGCGTGACAAACACCGCCCAACCAAGCCCCGGACGCGCACCGCCAAATCCACCAGCCAAAGCGGCAACACCGGAGAGCACGAAGAACACCAACATATGCGTACAGAGAATCAGCAAGGTGTTGCGGCCGATCCACTGCAGCCACGCCCAATGCTGTACCAGCCGCGCCGCGCAGATCACCATCAACGAACCAAGCAACGCGCTCACCAGGAACAGCGCGGGGTTGCGTCCGAATTCGAGCATGTTGACGTCGATTCGCCCGTTGGCGACGGCCAACCAGGCCACCGCCAATGCCAATGCCAACACGACCGTTGCCAGCGCGCTTCCGGCCAAGGAGGTTGGCAGGCGTGGCGAAACGTAGATCAGCAAGGCGCCCAATGCGTAATAGCAGAGCGACACCGGTAGCACATCCAAACCGAAAAAAATCCGCAAATGTTGGGCGGGGAACCAGTTCATCCAGAACCATGCCACGATCAATGTCAGCCCCACGATCAGCAACGGCGACATCAGCCGGCGCAAGACCATGTAGCTCACCACGGTTACCAACATGACGGGCAAGAACCACAGCGGAGGCTGCACATACAGGTCCGGGCCAATACCGGTGAACATCGCGACGATCGGCTCCCACCACGGGTGACTTCCCCAGCGCGCAGCCTTTTCGCCGATATTGCGGGTCAGCAACCAGTAGGCATAGCCAAGCAGGTAGAACGTGACATACGGCAGCAGCAAGCTGCGTACATGCCGGCCGACCGAGCGCCTGTCCAGTCCAGTCGTGGTCGACGCATAACCCGCTGCCAACCAGCCGGATACCAAGAAAAACAGCGGCACGTGGAAGCTATAGGCGAACAAGGTCATGCCATGTGGGACGCCCTTGGCATGACAGAACACCACCAGCAGGATCGCAATGGCCTTGGTGGCATCGATACGCGGGTCGCGGACGCGACCGCCTGTTGCAACCTGCGCGGCTGCGGCCGGCAAAGCCGACGGCGATGCCGGCGTTGCCGACACACTCACCGTGCCGCTCCGGCAGGCAACGGCAGCTGCGCGCCATCTGCCGCTGGATCGTCCTTGATCAGAGCAGTCTGCGTGCCGGACGCAGACCAGGTCGGCAGCATGTGCCACATGTAGCCACAGACGAACCACCACAACGCCGAGGTCTTGATCGAGAAGTAGCCGTTGGAGACAAGCAAGCTCAAGGCGAACGCGAAGATCGCCAGGTTCTTGAACAGCTGCCCTTCCTTGCTCGGCATCAGCAGCAGGAACGAATAGGCCAGCAGGAAGGCCAGCACGCCCACGATCGACTGCGATGCGATGAAGTACGAAATGCCACTGTCGAAGTAACGATACGCCTGCGCAAAATCCAGCCCCATCCAGGATTCGAACGACAGGTTATTCATCGAATAAACGGTGAAGAACACGCGCCCCATCGTGGTGTCCTGGTATGCGGTGATGCCCGTGACCCAGACCAGCAGCCATGCGCTCATGATCACCAGCAGGAACACCAAGAACGCCAGTCGCTGGTCCAACCGTTTCAATAGCGGCGTCAGCAGCACCATCAAGACACAGGTGCCCGCCGCCAATCGTCCGTCTGAGGCCACGATCATGAAGCCGATCAACCCCACCGACAGGATCAGCGCCGCCGGTCGCATCCAACGCCAGAACACCAGCACGGTCGCGGTGAAGAAGCAGATGTAGTTACCCATCGTCACCGGCTCGATGAACATCGAAGAGGCGCGCGGCAGATTGGAGCCCGGCAGGAAGTTACGTTCGCCTGGCCGGGTGGCGCTGACGAACAGATTACTGTCTTCGTTCCAAAAGCCTTCGGCGCTCATGCCGCGCGCGTTGACGAAGAAGCTCTTCGGATTGATCAGATCGCCGTATTTGACCGGCATTGCCAGCTCGAATGCGGCAACCAGCGACACGATGATGGTCATGCGGATGAACAGCTTGGGCACCGAGCCGGTGTAGGCTGAGCCAAGCACGACGAAGGCGAACACCACCAGCGCGTCGCGGAAGAACTTGGGGTCGATCTGCCAGTTCACCAAAAACCGCACGAACATCAGCGTGACGATCAACCCGAGTCCGCTGACGATCAGGGCAATGCGCTTGCGGCTCAACGAACCCAGGCCAAGCAGGAAGCACGCCGCGTAGACCATGAACTCGACCGCGTAGGTGATCACCGGGCGCACGGTGAACACGTTCGCGTTGATGAATGCCAGTACCAGGTTATAACCCACGCCGACCAGCAAGGTCAGCTCGATCAGCAGGTTATGCCAGCGCACGCGAGTTTCCTCGCTCATTCGAATCAGCATGCATATGCCCGCTTGAAAGGAGCGGCTGCAATGCAGCCGCCCGCGGCGCCGGACGCGCCAGCTCGCACGCTCCCCACCATCATCAGTACGCGGTCTTCTGTCCGAGCACGCGTACAGCGGTCAGCACGATGATGCGGATATCCAGCCACAACGACCAACGGCGGATATAGTCGAGGTCGTACTGGATACGCTTCTTCATCGTCCGCAGTTCCGGGGTTTCGCCACGGAACCCGTTCACCTGCGCCCAACCGGTGATTCCCGGCTTGACGTAGTGACGTTGCATGTAATGGTTGATCAGCTTCTCGTAGTGCGTGTTGTGCTGCGCAGCGTGCGGGCGCGGCCCGACGATCGACATGCTGCCACCCAACACGTTGAAGATCTGCGGCAGTTCATCCAGGCTGCTACGGCGCAGGAACGCACCGAAACGCGTGATACGTACATCGTTCTTGGTCGCCTGCTGAATCGTCGTGCCATGGTCGTCATGCACGCGCATCGAGCGGAACTTAAACATGTAGAACTCGCGGCCACCCAGACCATGACGGCGCTGACGGAAGAACACCGGGCCCGGCGAACTCAACTTGACGCCCACTGCAATGGCGGCCATCAGCGGCCACAGGCCAAGCAGCGCGATCACGGCCAGAATCTTGTCCTGCAACGCCTTGGCCACCACGAAGTAATTGTCGCGGTCCACGCCGCCCTGGCGCAGATTGATCACCGGCACGTTGCCGATCTGCTCGCCAGACTGATTGAGCAGACCGAAATCGAACAGGTCAGGCACCAGCTTGACGTTGATCGGGTAACGGTCCAGGCGCTGCAACAGTTGCTTGATGTGATCGCGTTCGCCCAGCGGCAGCGAGATCCACACCTGCTCGACCTGATTTTCCTTCAGGTAGTCGATCAACGCATCCGGCTCGCCCAGGCACGGCAACGACTGACGCTGCTCGGTCACGGCAATGTCGTAGGGGGTGCGGAAATAACCGACCAGGTTCATGCCCACCCACGAGTTACGGCTCAGGTAGTGGTTGATTTTCATCACCGGGTGACGCAGCCCCACCACCACCACACGCTGCACGTCCACGCCCTGGGTACGCAGATGGTTCAGGAAGCCGCGCAGCACCGTGCGTGCCGCCACTAGCGAGGCCAGGCCACCGACGAACCACAAGCCAATCCATCCGCGCGACACCTGCTCGCCCACCTGCACAATCAGCGCATGCACGGCAAACAGCGCGAACACACCGCCGAACGCGCCGCCCAGCACCATCAGTTCGCTCAACAGTCCACGGCCGCGCCAGCTGCGGTAGAGCGGGAACAGCGCAAAGCAGATCACCGAATACAGCAGCGTGGTCGCGATCGCCAGCCTATACGGCGCTGCCGGCACCCAGGAGCCAAACACGATGCGATAAGCAACCAGACCGGACACCACAACCATGGTCAGGTCGAAGACGCGCAGAACCAGATCGGCCGCAGCCGAATATTTGGACAACAATCGCGGCGAAGAAGTTGTGTAAGTCGCGCTACTCAAGTCTGCCAAAAGCATGGGGATGTCCTCCAAACTCGATACGACGCATGCGGGGGAACATACGAATCGCACGCGAGCTTTCAATCATCTCCGCCAAGCGATCACCGCGGTAACACCTACCGACCCCAGATCACTCGACAGCCCTTTGTTTCAACAGAGACAAACTTTCAAACGAAGGAGCCCGAAACATACGGGATCCGACCTTTTCCACGCTGAATCAGTTGTCACTTTAATTAACCATCGTTTTGCAACATCACGATGTCAATTCGGCCGTGTTTCCGGCCCATTGACACGTAGGAAGTACCGCACCAGAGCCACAGCCAAACCTAGGAATACGCCAAAGATCAGGCCCAAAGCGAGGTTCAATTTCAGTTTCGGCGAAGTCTTCGACGTAGGCACATCTGCGGTATCGACGATGGTCACGTTGTTGGCGCCGACATTGCCTGCCACACCGATTTCCTTGTAGCGCTGAAGCAGCGCATCGTAGAGCTGACGATTGGTGTCGACGTCGCGCTTGAGCATGTTGTAACGAATGCTGCGACCCTGCAGATCCAGCTCGTTGTTCCGCAGACCGGCGATGCGCTCGTTGAGCAACTGCTCCTGGTGCACCGACGCATCGTAGGTCGCCTTCAGCGACTGGCGCACATTCACGACCTCGCCGTTGATCTGCCGACGAGACTCTTCGATCTGCGCCTTCAGACGCTGCATCTCCGGGTAATCCGGCTTGAAGGTCGACAACTTCTGCTGGTACTCGGTGGTTAGACGCACTTGCTCGCTACGCAGGCTCTGGATCAACGGACTGCTGAGCACCTGCGGCAACGACATGCCATCGCCACTGGCTGCCTGGCGCCAGGCGGCCTCGGCCTTGATACGGGCATCCTGAGCGGACGCCAGCAAGGCGTTGAGATCGGTCAGGTTCTGTGCCGGCAACGAAGGTTTGTCGTCGCCCACCGACACAATCTGCTCGTCGGTCGAGTACGCAACCAACGACTTCTCCGAATCTTCCACCTTGCTGCGCAACTGCTCCAGTCGCTCGGCGAGGAACTTGGTCGCGAACGAGGACGCCTTCATGCGGCGTTCCTGCGTACTGATGATGAACATCTTCGCGTACGTATTGGCGATCTTGGCCGACAGCACCGGGTCCGGCGAGTCGTAATTGACGTAGACCAGTCGCGAATTGAGGATGGGCTCGACCACCAGGCCGGCCAGCAACGTATCGGTGAGACTGCGCTCGATGATCGCCTGACGCGAATCGACCGATTTGCCTGCCTCCGGATTTTTCGCCGCGGCCTTCTCCAGTGCCTCGTCCACCTGGTCCTTGAACGCCGGCTCCTTGTCGAGCTTGGCTTCGCGGATCACTGCACGTGCCAGCGAACGGCTCTGCAGCAGCTGATACTGGGTCTGGTAGAAATCGCGGTCCTGCGGCGACTCCACCGGCATCAGGTTGTCGACGTTCACCACGTTCAGCGAATCGCGTTCGATCTGCAGCGTGCTGGTCGCGCGGTACTTCTCCGGCATCAGCAGCGTGATGGCCAGCGCCAGCAGCAGTGCGGCCAGTGCGATCGCGATAATCAACCAACGCTGCGACACCAGGGCGCGCCAGTAGTCGAGCAACCCCACATCGGCAAGTTCGAGATGCCCGTGACGCTGCGACGAAGAGAAACGATTGTCGGAATTCATGCTCATCGGTAAGCGCGCCACACCATCACAAGAGGAGTCAGTTCCAGCATGGTGCGCAACCACACGCGCGCATCCGAGCGGTACACCACCACGATGTCGCCGCCATAAATCTCAGGATCCGGGTTGGTGCCCTTCTCGATTTCGGTCAGGTCGAACCGCGCGAGCATCTTTTGCCCGTTGACCATGCGGAACACGATGACATTGCCGCGGCTGGCGACCGTACTCACGCCCTTGGCCTGCGCGATGGCCTGCTGCAAGGTCAGGTTGGCCCCGATCACCGGATAAATGCCCGGCTCGTCGACCGCTCCGGTCACGGTGACACGACGGCCGTTGGATTCCTGCACGAACACCGACACCTGCGGATTTTGCAGGTAGCCGTTGCGGTATCGGTCGGCCACCATCTTTTCCAGCTCGCCGACGCCCATGCCGGCCGCATTCACATCGCCAATCAGCGGCAACGAAATGTGGCCGTTCTGATCGATACGGACCTGCCGTTCCAGATCGTCGATCTGGAACACCTTGACCAGCAGCAGGTCGCCTGGCGAGAGCCGATACTCGGGCTGCACTGCGGACATTGCGAGCGGGTCAGGCAGGGGCAACGAGGTCGCCATATCCTTACCGGTGCTGCAAGCGCCCAGTGTTATCGAGCAGATCAACGCCAGGCTGAGCGCTTGGCAGAATCGTCCGATCAGTTTCTTCATGCGTGTGGCTGGCTGCCTCGGTTGGGTGGGACAGGAGCTCGCGCAGCATTCAACCGGCCAAACACGCCAGCACGAACGTACGACAGAGGGTTCATCCCGGGACATCGGGATCACGACAGGTAAGGCGTGTTGCACTGCACTATGGCACAGAAAAATCGCACCGCAAGAGACCGCACGCCATTTTTTTGACAGCGTTGGCCTATTGATTCAAGTTCGTCGATATCGCGTTAACGAACCGTGATCCACGTTTGAATCTGGAGAAAATGTTTCGGAGTGTTTTCGGACACTTAGCACCATTGCGTGATCCAAGTCCATAGCGAACCGGACCGCAAAAAGCGGGCGCTAGTGCGCCGTTCATGCTGCATCGCGATATGCCGATATGCGTATTCGCCCAGTTGGTCGCCGACACAAAAATGCAATGTTGCAGCGCAACAAAAAAGCCCATGACATGACGTCATGGGCTCAATGTTTGGTCGGGGTAGCCGGATTCGAACCGACGACCACTAGTCCCCCAGACTAGTGCGCTACCAGGCTGCGCTATACCCCGAAGATGCTGCGTTCCGCCGCGAGGGCGGCCTGCCATTATAGCGGCTTTATGAAGCGTTTTCCTAGCGGCGCAGCAGTTGCAGGACTTCTTCCAGCTCCATCCGCACCTGCTTGATGATCTGATTGCTCAGCGCCGACTCGCTCTTGGCACCGTCGCCCTCCAGGCGCAGGCGCGCACCGCCGATGGTATAGCCCTGCTCGTACAGCAGGCCGCGGATCTGACGCACCATCAGCACGTCATGGCGCTGATAGTAGCGCCGGTTCCCGCGCCGCTTGACCGGCTCCAGGCTGGGAAACTCGGTTTCCCAATAACGCAGCACATGCGGCTTGACGTCGCATAGCTCGCTCACCTCACCGATGGTGAAATAGCGCTTGGCCGGGATTGGCGGTAGCTCGCGATTACTGCCCGGATCCAGCATAAGCCTCCACCCGTTCCTTGAGTTTTTGACCGGGGCGGAACGTCACCACCGTCCGTGCCGAGATCGGAATTTCTTCGCCGGTCTTGGGATTGCGACCGGGCCGTTGGTTCTTTCGCCGCAGATCGAAGTTGCCGAAACCCGACAGCTTCACCTGACGGCCCTGCTCCAGCGCATCGCGCAGCACATCGAAGAACGCGTCGACAAATTCCTTTGCCTCACGCTTGTTCAGACCGACCTCGTCGAACAGACGTTCGGCCATCTCCGCTTTCGTCAATGCCATGCCAATCCCCTGGTTACTGCCTCAACTCCGGATCCGGGCGCGATGTTCGCGCTCGATCACGGCCACCACATCGGTGACGACCGCATCCACGTCCCGGTCGGTGAGAGTGCGCGAGTTATCCTGCAAAATCAAGCCCATAGCCAGACTCTTGAAACCTGGCTCGACCCCCTGCCCGACATAGCGGTCGAACAATTGCACCTCACGCAACAATGGCCCGACCGTCGTGCGTACGCTGGCCGACACTGCCGCCCAGCTCACTTCGTCGGGCACCAGGAAGGCCAGATCGCGGCGCACCGAAGGGAAACGCGACAGCTCGCCAGCGCGCGGCAGGGTCCGCTGGGTCAAGGGCATCAGCTGCAACTCGAACGCGATCACGTCCACATCGATGTCCAGCGCCTTGGCCAGACGCGGATGCACCTGCCCGATCCAGCCGATACAGACGCCGTCGCGATAGATATCGGCCGACCGGCCCGGGTGCCCGAACGGCTGCGTCGACGGCTGGAACTCCAGCTGCGCGCCACTGGCCGCAGCCAGTGCCATCAGGTCGCCCTTCAAGTCATGGAAATCCACCTTGCGCGCTGGCTCGCCCCACTGCAGCGCCAGCGCATCGCCGCACACCGCCGCGGCAACGTGTTGCGATTCGTCGGGTGCTGCACCGGCATCGGCCGCAGCCGCGAACACCTTTCCCAGCTCGAACAACCGCACCCGCCCAGCCTGACGCGCCGCATTGCGGCCCAACGTGGCGACCAGGCCCGGCAACAGGCGCGGACGCATGACCGCCAACTCCGCACTGAGCGGGTTGGCCAACGGCACCAGGCCTTCGGTGAGCTGCCAACGCTCCAGCAAGGCCGCATCGACGAAGGCGTAATTGATGGTTTCCTGCAGCTCGCGCGCCACCAGCTGGCGCCGCACGCTGAGCTCGTCCAGCCGGGTTTCGCTCGGCATCGCGATGCGGCTGGCGCCACCAGGCAGCGTGGTCGGCACCCGGTCGTAACCGTGGATACGCGCCAGCTCTTCAATGAGATCCTCTTCGATGGCGATATCGAAGCGACGGCCCGGGGCCATCACCTCCCAGCCTTCGGCAACCGCCTCGACGTGCGTGCCGAGCGCACGCAGCATGCGCACGACGTCGGCATCGTCGATCTGGATACCGAGCACGCGTGCAATGCGCGCGCGGCGCAAGCGGATGCGCGCTGGCTGCGGCAGATGCTCCGGCAGCTGCGCATGCACCACCGGGCCAGGCATACCGCCGGCCAGTTCCAGCACCAGGCGCGTCGCCACTTCAAGTGCCTGCGGCGGCAATGCCGGATCCACGCCACGCTCGAAACGGTGCCCGGCATCGGTATGCAGGCCGAGTTTGCGGCCACGGCCCATGATGGCCGCAGGGTCGAAGTACGCCGACTCCAGGAACACGTTACGGGTGGTTTCGGTGACGCGTGTGTCCAGCCCGCCCATCAAGCCGGCCAATGCAACCGGACGCCCGGCATCGGTGATGGTCAGAAAACTATCGTCCAACGTGACCTGGCGGCCGTCCAGCAGCGCCAGCTGCTCGCCGGCGCGGGAACGGCGCACGCCGATCGGCCCCTGCAAGGTGTCCAGGTCGAAGGCATGCATCGGCTGGCCCAGTTCCAGCATCACGTACTGGGTGATGTCCACCAGCAACGACACCGGACGCACGCCGCTGCGGCGCAGGCGCTCGGCCAGCCACACCGGCGTCTTGGCGGCCGGGTCGATGCCTTCGATCACACGGCCGCAATAACGCGGCGCATCTTTACCGGCGTCCAGTTCCACTGCCAGCGTACGCGTGGACACCGGCGCCACGGCAACAGCGTCGAACGCCACCACTTCGCTGGCGCACGCGGCGGCCACGTCGAAGGCGATGCCGCGTACGCTGAAACAATCGGCACGATTGGGCGTGAGCTTGATCTCGATGCTGGCATCGGGCAGCCCCAGATACTCCGCCAGCGCCTGCCCCACCGGCGCATCGTCCGGCAACTCGAACAGGCCCGAGGCATCGCTGTCCAGGCCGAGTTCCTTGGCCGAACACAACATGCCGTTGGACGCCACACCGCGCAGCTTGGCCGCAGTGATCGTCAACTCGCCGATCTTTGCACCGACCAGCGCCAACGGTGCCACCAGACCCGCACGCGCATTGGGCGCGCCACACACGATCTGCAGCAACTCGCCCTGCCCGGCATCGACGCTGCAGACCTGCAGACGATCGGCCTCCGGATGACGCACCGCCTCGACGATACGCGCCACCACCACCTGACCAAGCGACTCGCCCAGCGGCGTGACCTCTTCGACTTCCAGACCGATCGCCGTCAGCGTCGCGGCCAGTTCGTCGCGCGTGGCCTGGATAGGAACGTGGCTGCGCAGCCAATTTTCAGAGAATTTCATGAGAGGCCGGGATTCGGGAATCGGGATTGGAGATTCGTATAAAGCAGCATGCCGGAACGGTGCGGAACAGGGGCGCTGTTGCCAATCCCCAATCCCGAATCACCACTCCCCGCCGTCAGGCGAACTGCCGAAGAAAACGCACATCGTTCTCGAAGAACGCGCGCAGGTCGTTGACGCCATAACGCAGCATCGCGAAGCGTTCCACGCCCAGGCCGAAGGCGAAGCCGGTGTAGCGTTCGGGGTCGATACCGACGCTACGCAGCACGTTCGGGTGCACCATGCCGCAGCCCAGCACTTCCAGCCAGCGCGTGCTGCCGTCCGGCTGCTGCCAGGCGATATCCACTTCCGCGCCCGGTTCCACAAACGGGAAATAGCTGGGGCGGAAGCGCATTTCGAAATCGCGCTCGAAGAACGCGCGCACGAACTCGGACAAGGTGCCCTTGAGGTCGGCGAAGTTGGAGTGCTCGTCCACCAACAGGCCTTCGACCTGATGGAACATCGGCGAGTGGGTCTGATCCGAATCGGAGCGATACACCTTGCCGGCCGCAATCATGCGCAGCGGCGGCTTGTGTGCGTCCATGTAGCGCACCTGCACACCGGAGGTGTGGGTCCGCAGCAGGCGTCCGTCGCCGAAATAGAACGTGTCGTGCATCGCGCGCGCCGGATGGTGCGGCGGGAAATTCAGCGCTTCGAAGTTGTGCCAGTCGTCCTCGATTTCCGGGCCGTCCGACAGCTCGTAGCCGAGACGGGCGAAGATTTCGACGATGCGCTCCAGCGTGCGCGTGACCGGATGCAGCCCGCCGCGCTCGCTGCGGCGGCCCGGCAAGGTGACGTCGATGCGTTCGCCGGCAAGACGGGCATCCAGCGCGGCGGTTTCCAGCGTGTGCTTGCGCTCGGCCAGCGCTGCAGTCAGCGCGTCGCGCGACAGATTGATCGCCTCGCCAGCCGCCTTGCGTTGCTCTGCCGGCAACGTCCCGAGCTGCTTGAGCTGGGCGGTAATGCTGCCGCTCTTGCCCAGCAATGCGACACGCAAAGCTTCCAGTTGGTCCGGCGTCTGCGCCGCGGCAACATCGGCCAGCGCGCGTTCGGTCAGGGATTGAATCTCACTCATTGCACTTGCGCCTCAACTGCTAACCGAACGGTGTTTCCGGATGCACCGGAACGCATTGTCATTGCATTGACCTGTCATCGCCCACTTGGCACTTCGCTAAAACGCAAAAGGGGAAGGACTCGCGCCCTCCCCCTGCATCTCTGCGTCTCATCTCACCGAAGGCACGCACACCAAGTGTGACTACATCCGATGACCCGCTTTTCTAAGCAGTCCGCACATGGATGTGCGGGCTCCTGCGAGGGACTCGCACACACAGCGTGCGGACTCTTGCGAGGGACTATCTCATTAAGAAGTCCGCAGATGGATGTGCGGGCTCTTGCAGAGGGACCTGCATTTACGCCGCCAGCGCGCCCTTTGCTTTCTCGGCCAGCGCGGCAAAGCCGGCGGCGTCGTGCACGGCGATATCAGCCAGCACCTTGCGGTCCAGGGTGATGCCGGCCTTGAGCAGGCCATTCATGAAACGGCTGTAGCTCATGCCGTTGATGCGGGCAGCCGCATTGATGCGGGTGATCCACAACGAACGGAAATTACGCTTCTTCTGCTTACGGCCAATGTAGGCGTACTGCTGCGCCTTGATGACCGCCTGCTTGGCAACGCGGAAGACCTTGCGGCGAGCGTTATAGTAGCCCTTCGCCAGGGTCAGAATTTTCTTGTGGCGGCGGCGCGCCTGCACACCACGCTTTACTCGTGCCATGGTTCAGTCCTCAGAGATAGGGAAGCATACGATCAAGACGGCCTGCGTCCTCGGCACGGACGTGATTCGTCTGCCGCAGGTTGCGCTTCCGCTTGGTCGCTTTCTTCGTGAGGATGTGGCTACGGTTTGCGTGGCCGCACTTGTACTTGCCGGAGGCGGTCTTGCGGAAACGCTTGGCCGCCGCCCGGTTGGTCTTGATCTTGGGCATTGCAATGTCCTTGATGGTGTTTTGTCACTGACACGGGCGGCAGTCTTGCGACCACGCTTTCCATCCTTGCCCTTGCCTGCTTGTAAGTCCTTGATCGAACACGATCCGGACAGGTCCTGGTGCCGCTTGCGCGGCGCCCCGATAAAACCGGGCCGCACAGTCTACCCGTTGCCGGGAATTGTTGCAACTGATTGATCCTGCAACCACAACGGCCCCCGCTGGGGGCCGGGCAGCAACGAAGAAGATCCTTAGACCTTCTTCTTGGGCGCGATCATCATGACCATCTGGCGCCCTTCCAGGCGCGGACGCGACTCGATGACGATATCGTCGCCCAGATCGGCCTCGATCCGGGCCGCCATCTCGCGACCGAGCTCCTGGTGGCTCATTTCGCGGCCACGGAAGCGGATGTTGACCTTGACCTTGTCGCCCTCTTCCAGGAAGCGGCGCATGTTGCGCAGCTTGATCTGATAGTCGCCCTCGTCGGTGACCGGGCGGAACTTCAGTTCCTTGATCTCGACCTGCTTGGTCTTCTTCTTGGCCTCGTTGGCCTTTTTCTGCTGCTCGAACTTGAACTTGCCGAAATCCATGATCTTGCAGACCGGCGGATCGGCCTGCGGCTGGATTTCGACCAGATCCAGGCCTTCTTCTTCGGCCTTGGCGAGCGCTTCGTCGCGCGACAACACGCCGACCATCTCTCCGTCGCTGCCGATCACGCGAACGCGCGGCACCCGGATTTCTTGGTTCTTGCGGTTCTGTTTGTTGTCAGGGGTACTGATATTGCAATCTCCCAGAGGAATCGAACCGGCGCATCCGGATCATCCAGACCGGCCGGGGTTGGCTCACGCTGCCTGCTCTGCCTGCAGACGTTCGATGAAGGCCGAGACCGTCATGGTCCCAAGATCTTCGCCTGAACGGGTCCGCACGGCGACAGCACCATTTTCCTTCTCACGGTCGCCGACCACGAGCAGATATGGCACGCGTTGCAGCGTATGCTCGCGAATCTTATAACCGATCTTCTCGTTACGCAAATCGGCGCTGACACGGAAGCCTTGATTTGCAAGGGTTTTCCGCACCGAGTCGACATATTCAGCCTGAGCATCGGTGATGTTGGCGACAACGACCTGCACCGGGGCCAGCCAGGACGGGAATGCACCGGCGTGGTGCTCGATCAAAATGCCGATGAAACGCTCCATGGAACCAACGATGGCCCGGTGCAGCATGACCGGATGCTTCTTCTGGCTGTTTTCGTCCACGTACTCGGCGCCGAGGCGGCCCGGCATCATGAAATCGACCTGCATGGTGCCCAGCTGCCAGGTGCGGCCGATGGCGTCCTTGAGGTGGTACTCGATCTTGGGGCCGTAGAAGGCGCCTTCGCCCGGCAGCTCCTGCCATTCCACCCCGCACACGCCCAGCGCACTGCGCAGCGCAGCTTCGGCCTTGTCCCAGGTGGCATCGTCGCCCAGACGCTTCTCCGGGCGCAGCGCGATCTTGATCTGGATGTCGTCGAAGCCGAACGCTTTGTAGACCGCCAGCGCCTGCTGGTGGAAGGCGGTGACTTCGGATTCGATCTGCGATTCCAGGCAGAACACGTGCCCGTCGTCCTGGGTGAAGCCGCGCACGCGCAGGATGCCGTGCAGCGCGCCGGAGGGTTCGTTGCGATGGCAGGCGCCGAACTCGCCGTAGCGGATCGGCAGGTCGCGGTAGCTGTGCAGGCCCTGGTTGAACACCTGCACGTGGCCCGGGCAGTTCATCGGCTTGACTGCGTAGGTGCGCTTTTCCGACTCGGTGAAGAACATCGCGTCCTGGTAGTTGTCCCAGTGGCCGGACTTCTGCCACAGCGACACATCCAGTATCTGCGGGCAGCGCACTTCGCCATAGCCGCTGTCGCGGTAGACCTTGCGCATGTACTGCTCGACCACCTGCCACAGCGACCAGCCCTTGGGGTGCCAGAACACCAGGCCGGGCGCCTCTTCCTGCAGGTGGAACAGGTCCTGCGCCTTGCCGATGCGGCGGTGGTCGCGCTTGTCGGCTTCCTCCATGCGCAGGATGTAGGCGTCGAGCTGCTTCTTGTCGGCCCAGGCGGTGCCGTAGATACGCTGCAACTGCTCGTTCTTGGCGTCGCCGCGCCAGTAGGCGCCGGAGATGCGGGTCAGCTTGAACGCCTTGAGGAAGCGCGTGTTCGGTACGTGCGGGCCGCGGCACATGTCCACGTATTCCTGGTGGTAGTACAGGCCCATCGCGGTGATGTCCTCGGACATGTCCTCGATCAGACGCAGCTTGTACTCCTCGCCGCGCTGGGCGAATACCTCGATCACCTCGGCGCGCGGGGTAACCTTTTTGATCACGTCGTAATCCTGCGCGATCAGCTCCTGCATGCGCTGCTCGATCGCGGCCATGTCGTCGGGCGTGAACGGGCGCTCGCTGTAGATGTCGTAATAGAAGCCTTCGGCGATGACCGGGCCGATCACCATCTTGACCTCGGGATACAGCTGCTTGACCGCGTGCCCGACCAGGTGAGCGCAGGAGTGGCGGATGATCTCCACGCCTTCCGCATCTTTGGCAGTGATGATGCGCAGGCTGGCGTCATGGTCGATGACGTCGCTGGCGTCGACCAGCTGGCCGTCGACCTGGCCGGCGATGGTGGCCTTGGCCAGGCCGGCGCCGATCGACTGGGCGACCTGCATCACCGAGACGGGGGATTCGAATTCGCGGCGGCTGCCGTCGGGGAGCGTGATGTTGATCATGGGCAAGAATGAGGTCTGGTCTGGCTGCAGCGGTCGGCTGCCATGGGAGATCTGGCCATTGCTGGTCAGGCTCGAAGGAGAATGCGGGACGTGGGGCAAGACGGCGCCATGCAGGCGCTCTGCGCGCTGGCGCAGGCAAGGATCAGCGGTGGGCGGTGGTAGTGCTCATGTCGCACGCTGGGCCGGCGCGGGGCGCGGGCCACCTTCTCGCAAGGGGTCTTGGGTGCGAATGGTAAACCAATCAGCCGTCCGCTGCGTATGGCGGCACGGCGCTGGCGGGCGCATGGCATGATGCCGGCCACCTGTCCTGCCGTTGCCAACCATGACCATCAAGGGTAAAGCCACCTCGCTGGATATCGCCTACCTGGCCGGCGTGTCGCAGCCGACCGTGTCGCGCGCACTGCGCGGCAGCCCGATGGTCAACGAGGAAACCCGCAAGCGCATCCTGCGCATCGCCCGCGAGCTGAACTACAAGGTCGACAAGAACGCCTCCTCGCTCCGTCTGCGCAATGCCGGCACGCTGGCACTGCTGTTCTTCGAAGACCCCACCGCCGACGATTCGCTGATCAACCCGTTCTTTCATTCCATGCTTGGCTCGATCACCCGCGCCTGCGCGCTGCAGGGCTACGACCTGCTGGTGTCGTTCCAGCAGTTGTCCAAGGATTGGCAGGCCGATTACGAAGACAGCAACAAGGCCGACGGCATCATCCTGCTGGGCTATGGCGACTACCAGGAGTCGCGCCAGCGGCTGCAACTGCTGGTCGAGCAAGGCACCCATTTCGTGCGCTGGGGCGCGGCCCTGCCCGGCCAGCCCGGCATTTCGATCGGCAGCGACAATTACCAGGGCGGGCTGGACATCACCGACCATCTACTGGCGCAGGGCTGCCGGCGCATCGCGTTTGTCGGACACGCGTCCAACCATTATCCCGAATTCGAAGAACGCTACCGCGGCCATGCCGCTGCGCTGGCGCAGCATGGCTTGGCGGCCGATCCGGCGCTGCAGTTCGATGCGATCACCACCGAATTGTCTGGCTACACCGCGTGCCTGGCACTGCTGGACAGCGGCAATGCGTTCGATGCGGTGTGCGCAGCCAGCGATCTGATTGCGATCGGTGCGATGCGCGCCCTGCGCGAGCGCGGCCTGCGGGTGCCGCAGGACGTCGCGGTCAGCGGCTTCGACGATATTGCGTTGGCGGCGTCGGTTGCGCCCGCGCTGTCGACCGTGCAGCAGGACACCAAGCAGGCCGGCACACTGCTGGTGGAAAGCCTGGTTGCCCTGATTCGTGGCGAGGCGGCGCAGAGCCGCACGATTCCGGTGCGTCTGGCGCTCCGCGATTCCTCGCGCAGCAGCGGGCTGCAGCGGCCACTGGGATGGGCGCCATCCGGCGCAGAGACAGGCGATGCGATGACGGGTCGAGCGGCGGATGGTGCGGTCAGGCGCTGATTCGGGATTCGGGATTCGGGATTCGGGATTCGGGATTCGGGATTCGGGATTCGGGATTCGGGATTCGGGAATCGGGAACCGGGAACCGGGAACCGGGAACCGGGAATCGGGAATCGGGAATCGCGACAGCATGCACGGTGTGCCGCGATCGGTCGCCACCTGCTGATGTCGTTGCAGGAGCGGACCCGGCCGCGGCGAGGCGTTGCCGATATCGGTGATGCCCCATGCGTAGCGCCCCGAGCATAAAGCGCCCGGGGGCGCTCCTAGTGGTTGCGGGCGTCGCGGGCGGCTTGTTCGGCCATCTGCGTGTCGAGTTGCTTGCGCAATGCGGGATCGGTGACCGGCGCGTCCGAGAGCAGCACGCGCACGCCATGCGCCGGCACCGCTGTTGCGAAATCACCCCGCACCTGCAATTGCTCGCCACTGACTGCATCGCGCCACGCGCCAGGCTGCAGGAAGCGCCTCACTTGAATGGTGGCTGCGGTATCGGCCTTGTTGAGCAGCACCAATGCGGTCTGGGTTGTACCAGCATGCTGGTAGACACGCAGGAACGCGGCTTGATCGCCGTGTAACTGCACATCGACCTGCACGCCACGCTGCAATGCCGGAGTGTTGCGTCGCACCTGGGCGATGCGTTGCAACGGGCCGAAGATCGGGCTCTGCGGTGCATTGCGAATGCGCTCGGCGCCGAAGTAATTGCGGTTGCCGGCATGTTCGGCGCGCCCGCGCATGAAGCCGATTTCCGAGCCGTAATAGATCACCGGAATGCCGCGGGCGGTGAACAACCAGTTGTGCGCATCGATGAATCCGTTATCGCTGGCATCCAGGCGCGCCATGTCGTGGTTATCGTAGAAGCTCATCAACTCATAGGGGTTCGCATAGGGCCCCTGACGCAGGAACAAGGGCGCGGAGAGCTTCTCGAAGCCGGCCTGTTCATGACCGAACACCGCGGCAATCTGCTGTTTCAGCGGGAAATCCAGCACGCTGACGCCGGCATTGCGCGTCCAGGTATGCCCGGCGATCTTGTTGGCGTCGTAATCGAAGGCTTCGCCGAACATGAAAAAGCCAGGGCGTTTTGCACGAATGCGCGCCACGAAGGCATGCCAGAAGCGATCCGGCATCCAGCCGATGGTGTCGATGCGAAACGCATCGGCGCCCTGCTCCATCCACTGCAGGTATGCGCCGGCCAGATAATCCAGCACTGCCGGATTGTTTTCGTTGAGGTCGGACAATTCCGCCAGCCCGCCGCCGGTGTTGTAGAAAGCATGCAACGGGTTGTGCTGGGGATCCAGTTGCGCAGGCGCAAGATTCTGGTGGTCGGCGACCAGGCGCCCCTGTGCATCGTAGAGCTTGCCAAAGCCGGGTTGCGCCTGCGGCATGGTGTAGGCCGGCGAACCATGGTTGCCCACGATGTCCAACACGACCTTTAGCTTGCTGGCATGCATGGCGCGAGTGAAGCCTGCGAAATCCAGGCCCGGACTGGGCAGATGTTCGTCGAGCTTGTAGAAGTTGACGCCCCAATAGCCGTGGTAGCCAGTCTTGCCATGGTCGCTGAGCGTGCTGCCGCAAGTGATCGGCTTGCCGCCGGTAAACGCTTCGTCGGGATTGTCGACGATCGGGGTGATCCAGACCGCCCCGAAGCCCAGGTCGCGGATGTAATCGGCATGCTCAACGATGCCTTTGAAATCGCCACCGAGATAGCCGATGTTGTCCTCGCTGCCGTCGGCGCATGGTGTGGGCACATCGAAGGTGCGATGCGCCCCGCCCTGGTCGCGATGGTCGTTGCCGGTATCGCCGTTGACGAAGCGGTCGGTCACCACGAAGTACACCGCCTCGGCGGCGAACGGCTCCAGGGTGCCGTAGTAGTCCTTGGTTGCAGGCGCCGCCATTGCCGCGCCCGCGTACATCGTCAACGCTACATACATCGCACTGCGCATCACTGCCCTCCCGAGGCCACTGGAACCCGCACCACGCACACACCTGCAATCAACAGGCTGAGCCCGCCGATGGCCAATGCATAGATCGGCTGCCCGCCCAGCCACGCGCGCAGCACAAAGCCCAGCGCGCTGGCGGCAACCAACTGCGGAATCACGATGAAGAAATTGAAGATGCCCATGTACACGCCCATCTTTGGCGCAGGCACGCTGTCTGACAGCAAGGCATACGGCAGCGACAGGATCGAGGCCCAGGCGAAACCGACGCCCACCATCGACAGCAGCAACCACTGCGGATCGCGGATGACCAGCATCGACAACAAGCCGGCGGCACCCAGCCACAGATTGCACAGATGGCTCCAGCGCAAGCCGATCGCACGCACCAGTAGCGGAATCACCACTGCAGCCAATGCTGCAAACCCGTTATAGGCGCCGAACAACACGCCGACCCAGTTTGCGCCGTCGTTGTAGGCGGCCGAAGCGGTGTCGTTCGCACCGAAATGCACTTGCGTCACTGCGGCAGTGGTGTAGATCCACATCGCAAACAAGGCAAACCACGAGAAGAACTGCACCCAGGCCAGGCGGCGCATCGTCGCCGGCATGCTGCGCACGTCCTGCACGATCGCCACCAACATACTGGTGGCGGGCAGCATGCGCGCCAACGCAAGCAAGACGCCGTAGGCAAAACACAACCCGGCCAGCACATACAGCATGCGGTCGCCATGCTGCCAGGCGATGGCCGCGGCAAGCAGCACGCCCAGACCGCACCACAGCATGCCTGCCAGGGGCGTTGGCGCCATGCCGGTGCTTGCCACCTGCGCGAGAGGCGGATGTGCATCGTCAAAACCGGCAAGCTGCGCTGGGCTGTACTCGCGCGTACGCAGCACCGTCCAGGTGATCGACAGGAACAGTACCGCTGCGCCGAGGTAGAACGCATAGCGCACACTGTCGGGCAATTGGCCTGGCGGCGCAGTGTTGGCAATGCCCCAATGGGTCAGCAGCCAGGGCAGAAAACTCGCGACGATCGCGCCGATGCCGATGAAGAAGCTCTGCATCGCGTAGCCGGTCGGCCGCTGCGACGGCGGCAACTGATCGCCCACCAGCGCACGGAAAGGCTCCATCGAGATGTTGATCGATGCATCCAGCACCCACAGCGTGCCGGCGGCCACCCAGAGCATGGGCGCGTTGGGCATCACCAGCAAGGCCAACGTGGTGAAGACAGCGCCCACCATGAAGTACGGACGCCGGCGGCCCCACGGGGTCCAGGTGCGATCGGACAGGTAACCGATGACCGGTTGCACGATCAGCCCGGTGAGCGGTGCGGCGATCCACAGGCCAGGCACGTCGTCGACCTGCGCGCCCAGGGTCTGGAAGATGCGGCTGGCATTGGCGTTCTGCAGTGCGAAGCCGAACTGGATGCCGAGAAAGCCGAAGCACATGTTCCAGATCTGCCAGAAATTCAAGCGTGGCTTGGCGGTCATGGCGCGACCTCCACGCGTGCTGCAGGCCCGACCAACAATGCACTGACCTGCGCAGCATTGATCACACCATCGCGGCCGCCGCGGCCGCCGTTGTACTGCGCAAAATGCGCCAACGCGCTCATGTTGAAGCCGTTCTCGAGCCGGAAGGTACAGGCCTGGCCCGCCACCGCATCGAAACTGACTTGGGTGGAAAGCTGCTCGCCCACGCTATGCGGCATCACGATGACCTGCGATTGCGCAGGTTTCCCCGGGCATTCCAGCACCAGGTGTTTCACCGCTGCCGTGATACCGGTATTGATTGGACCACTGGCATTGCGGTAACGCAGCGCTACCCGATGCACGCCTGCACGTGCCGGACGCCAGCTCCAGTGCTGGCTGCCCGGCAACTGCTGCAGTGGGCCCAGCGTCAACGACGGGCTATGCAGCGACTCCAGACCATCGCGCCGCCGGGTCAGGCTGAGCACATGCAGCAGGCCATCGTCGGGAAGATCCCAGTGCGCGCTGGCATCGAGTGCGCGGCCGTCCAGATACAGCGTTGTTCCTTCCGGAATGCCGATGCGATACGTGTTGCCGATCCGTTGCGCGACCGGCGCCTGGGGCGTCTGCGGTGCGAACACCTGTTTCGGACGCGGCGGCGGCGTGAGGTCGGCAGTGCGCCCGACCAACTGCACCAGCGTGGTCTGACCCTGCCGTTCGATACGCCCTGCTACCAGCAACTCGCCGGTATCGTTCGCCGGGCGCTGCAGCACATACCGTTGCGCGCCGTGTTCCAGCACGATCTGTTTGGCGTCGCCAAACAACTGGGGCAGCAAGGACCGCGGCAACTTCGGCTGCAGGCTGCCATCGGCCGACAGACCGAACACCCCTTCCCGCACTGCAGCCAGATAGCCGGCAACCGACCACAGCTGGCGTGGCGAGTTGACCACCGGGCCACTGCGTGCACCCTCTTCCACGTGCACAGCAAGACTCTGCATCTCGTAGTTTTCCATGTTGGAACCCGCCAGCGCGCTACCGCGCATCAGCGATTGCAGCTCCAACGCGATGCGTGGCGCATCGTCCAGCGTGCGTGCGGCGCGCAGCGCATAGGCGCTGACGAACGGCCAGACAGCGCGGTTGTGATAGATCGGCTGCGCGGCCTCCTGCGGCCACACCACTGGGCTGCCACCCGCGACCATCGGGTAATTGCGCAACGCAACGCGTGCCCGCTGCGGCGGAAACACATCGACCAGCACGCCCAGCGAGAGACCGAGCAGATCCACCTTGGCGTAGCGCACCGGATGCGCGGCGCTGCCGAGATAGCTGACGTATTGGCTGCTGGTCGCATCCCAAAAACGCCTATCGATGGCCTGGCGCAGTGCATCAGCCCACTGCGCGTATTGCGCAGCGCGTGCATCGCCATGCTGGCGCGCCAACTGTTCGGCCAGGCGCAATGCCTGGTAATGCAGCACGTTGGTGGAGAGCGCAAAGGATTCGGCAATGAATCGCACATCCTCGCGCGTCCAGTCCGGGTAGGTCTGTTCGCGCCAATCCAGAAACGAGGTTTCGCCGTGGTAGAGACCGATCTGAGCGTCGAAGACGGCATCGCGGTCCTGCGCAATCGTCGCCCGCAGCGCCTGCCACACCTGTTCGGCAAATGGCTTGTCGTCCAACAGGCCGCGCGCGGCAAGGAACCACACCACACGGTCGCTGCTGATCGGCCAGCTGCCACCGGAGCCGGTGTCCTGCGCCACGAACAGTCCCGGCGTGCGCCCATCGCGT
Organism: Xanthomonas phaseoli pv. dieffenbachiae; assembly: GCF_008639345.1. Classification (NCBI taxonomy): domain Bacteria; kingdom Pseudomonadati; phylum Pseudomonadota; class Gammaproteobacteria; order Lysobacterales; family Lysobacteraceae; genus Xanthomonas; species Xanthomonas phaseoli. Next base: position 2,927,900 of record NZ_CP041380.1, read on the forward strand.
GCGGCAGAGAGCTTGAAGCGCAGTGCATTGCGCGTGCGCTCCGGCTCCAGCTGCGCCAACGCAAGATCGGCCGCAAAGCTGACATCGCGCGTCCACACGTACGGCCAGCGCTCGCCGGTTTCGAAGCAGGCGCACGGCACCGGCCTGCCGTCGTTGAAGGCGGGGTCGCGGATCGCCTCGACGCGGTCGTCGGCCATTTCCTGCTGTGCCAGCGCGAACAAGGCGTCGAACAGCGGGCTGGCGGTGTGCGTGCGCATCGGTTGTGCCGCAATGCGGCGTTCGCCTTGCGGCCAGCGCAACACGAAGCTGCCATCCTCCAACGCCTGCGCTTGGGCCCGGCGCCCGTGAAATTCCAGTTCGTCGGCCAGTGCCGGCGAGCTTGCCGCAACGCCCAGCGTTGCAGCCATGCAGATCATCTTCAACATCGAAGCGGCAAGACAGCTTGCGCCGTCGGCCTTCCTCCCTCGTTGCACGCGTTATGGTGCGCAGCACGGACGTGCCACGGGCGCGGACCCTCCCAGGTGCCGTGTCGCCATGGTAGACGCGCACTCCACTGTTCCGCACCACTGCATACGTATTCATGGGCTTCCAGCAGCGCGCACCACGGCGCATCCACTACCAGGCACTGCATAGTCACTGCTTGCGCAACGGTCACCTTGGGAGGGGATATGCCGCTGTCTTCACGTCGAGCGCACTCGACACTGGGCGCCGCATGGATCGCCCAGCTGCTGGTCCTCACGCTGTTCGGCGGGACTGCGCCGCAACTGCATGCCGAAGCCACCACCGTCAGCGTGGAGTCGCCGAACAAGGTGCTGCAGGTCAGCCTGGACGTGGATGGCGGCACGCCTTATTACCGCGTGCAGCGCCTGGGCGAGGCGGTGGTGCAACGCTCGCGACTGGGGTTCGAGCTACGCGACGGCCGGCTGGACCGCGGCATGGTGGTGCTTGCGCAAACACGTCAAAGCCACGATGACACCTGGGAGCAGCCCTGGGGCGAAACGCGGCTGGTGCGCAATCACTACAACGAATTGCGCGTGAGCCTGGGCGAGCGCGACGGTGCGCAGCGCACCTTCGAGGTGATCTTCCGCGTCTACGACGACGGGCTGGGCCTGCGCTATCACTTCCCCAAGCAAGCAGGTATGCGCGAGGCAGTCATCGACGAGGAAGTAACCGAATTCGCCATCGCGCAACCTGCCGATGCGTGGTGGATTCCCGCAGGCGAGCCGATCCACTACGAATATCTGTATCGGCACACGCCGTTGAACCAGGTTGCACTGGCGCATACGCCACTCACGCTGCGCACCGACAGCGGGCTGCACATCGCACTGCATGAAGCGGCCTTGGTCGACTACGCCGGCATGTGGCTGCGCCGCACCGACAACCAGCGCCTGCGCGCGCAGCTGTCGCCGGCGGCCGAAGGCTGGAAGGTACGCCGCAGCCTGCCCTTCGATACGCCATGGCGCACGCTGCAGATCGCCGATCAGGCCACCGGCCTGGTGGAATCCAACCTCATCCTCAACCTCAACGAGCCCAATGTGCTGGGCGAGGTGAGCTGGATCAAGCCATCCAAGTATGTGGGCGTGTGGTGGTCGATGCATCTCAATCAACAGACCTGGGCCACTGGCCCCAAACACGGCGCAACCACCGCGACGACAAAACGCTATATCGACTTCGCCGCCGACCACGGCTTTCGCGGCGTGCTGGTCGAAGGCTGGAATCCCGGCTGGGACGGGGAATGGTTCGGCAATGGCGGCAGCTTCGATTTCACCCGGCCCACGCCGGATTTCGACCTGCCCGCACTCAGCAAGTACGCCGCCGGCAAGGGCGTACACCTGATCGGCCATCATGAAACCGGGTGCGCAGTGGACCATTACGAAGATCAAATCGCCGAAGCGATGGACTTGTATGCGCGCTTCGGCGTGGACTCGGTCAAGACCGGCTATGTCTGCGACGACGGCCAGGTGGAGCGGCGCAATCCCGCGGGCGGCACGCCGCTGCGCGAATGGCACGATGGGCAATGGATGGCGCGTCACCACCTGCACGTGGTGCAGGAAGCAGCGCAACGCCACATCGCGGTCAATGCGCACGAGCCGATCAAGGACACCGGGCTGCGCCGTACCTATCCCAACTGGATCTCGCGCGAAGGCGCGCGTGGCATGGAATACAACGCCTGGGGCCAGCCGCCCAATCCGCCCGAGCACGAAGTCAACCTGGTGTTTACCCGGCTGCTCGCAGGGCCGATGGATTACACGCCTGGCATCGTCAGCCTGAAGGGCCGCAACGGCCAGGCGATTCCCAGCACGTTGGCGCGTCAGTTGGCGCTGTATGTGACGCTCTACAGCCCGATCCAGATGGCCGCCGATCTGCCCGAGCACTATCTGCAACACCGCGACGCGTTTCGCTTCATCGAAGACGTGGCAGTGGACTGGGACCAGACCCGTGCGCTGAATGGCGAGGTAGGCGATTACGTCACCATCGCACGCAAGGACCGGCATAGCCGCGACTGGTTCCTGGGCAGCATCACCGACGAACACGGCCGCCTGCTGCAGGTGCCGCTGGGCTTTCTCGAACCCGGCGTTCGCTACACCGCGCAGATCTATCGCGATGGCGACGGCGCGGACTATGCCAGCAACCCGTTCGCCTTCGTGCGCGAAGAACGTCAGGTCAGCAGTGCCGATATGTTGGAGCTACGTCTGGCACCGGGCGGTGGTCAGGCCATTCGCTTTGTTCCGATGGGTGGCAAACGCTGACTACGCCATCGCGTGGGCGCCGGCATGCACAGCCGGCGCGATCGATTGCACGGCGCAGCGCTCGTACCGCCGCTGCGCATCGCGCACCATGTCGTTACCGAGCGCAATCACCGTGCTGTCGCCGGCATGGCCCTGGATGGAATCGATTTCATCGCGCAACACCGCAGTGAATACGTATGCAGTGCACGTTTGCACCCAGGTGCCGTGTCTACCATACGTCGCAGTCGCGTAACGTCCATCGTGGCGCGCGACGCATGACATCCAGGCAACTGCCGGATCAAAAATCAGAAACAACATGTACCTGGGAGGGGAAAATGTTGAAACACAAGCGCTCCGCGCTGAGTATCGCCCTGGCTGTTGCCATGGCACCGACATGGGTAGCCGCGCAAACGGCAGCGCCTGCACAAGCAAGCGACGCCCAACAAGGCGCGTCCGAACGGACTGCTGGCGCGGTCACCGACCTGGACAAGGTCCAGGTCACCGGCCTGCGCCGCGCAATCGAAGGCGCCATCTCGGTCAAGCGCGACTCCACTTCGATCGTGGAAGCCATCTCGGCCGAAGACATCGGTCGCCTGCCGGACGTGAGCATCGCCGAATCGCTGGCGCGCCTGCCCGGCCTGGCTGCGCAACGCGTGGCCGGCCGTGCGCAGGTGATCAGCGTGCGCGGCCTGTCGCCGGACTTTTCCACCACGCTGCTCAACGGGCGCGAAGTGGTCAGCACCGGCGACAACCGCAGCGTGGAGTTCGACCAATACCCGTCCGAACTGGTCAGCGGCGTCACCGTCTACAAGACCCCCGATGCCGGCCTGGTCGGACAGGGCCTGTCGGGCACGGTGGACATGCAGACCGCACGCCCGCTCAGCTACAACGAGCGCGTGATCGCCATCGGTGGCCGCTATCAGCGCAATTCGCTGGGCAAGGCCGCTAACGTCGACCCGTATGGCAACCGTTTCAATGTCAGCTACATCGACCAATTCGCCGACCGCACCATCGGCCTGACCATCGGTTACGCGCACACCGACATGCCGATCCAGGAAAACCAGGTGGGCCTGTACGAACCGTGGCAGCAGGTCAACGCACAGCGGCAGCGTCCTGGCGTCGCCGATGGCGTGTACTTCTCCGATGGCATAAAGGCCCTGCGGCGCACCGGCAATCAGAAGCGCGACGGCGTCATGGCCACGCTGCAGTATCGCCCGTCCAATGCCTGGACCAGCACGCTCGATGCGTTCCACACCGAAGCCGAGCAGATCGACACCGCCAACCAGTTCGAGCTCAATCTGAGCAACTACAACGGCGGCTACACGCCCGGCCTGAACATCAGCAACGTGCGCGTCAACGATCGCAATACCTTCATTGGCGGCGATGCCAGCGGCGTCTATCCGTTGGTGCGTGGCATGTACAACAAGCGCGAAGACAAGATCGATGCGTTCGGCTGGAATAATGAGATCACCGCCGGCTCCGTCAAGATCGTCGCCGACCTGAACTACTCCAAGGCCACCCGCGACGAACTGAACCTGGAGAACAATCTTCAGCGTGCCCCCATGCCGCAGCTGGACACCGTGGGCGTGTCGGTCGTCGGCAACGGCTTCTCCCAGCTGTCGCCGGGCATGAATTATTCCAATCCGGACGAGCTGTTCCTCACTAACACCATCTACGGTTCCGGCTACGGCAAAGTGCCGAGCGTGGAAGACGTGCTCAAGGGCGCGCGCCTGCAGGCCAACTTCCCGATGCCCGAAGCGCTGAGCTGGTTCTCGGACCTGGATGTGGGCGTCAACTACGCCAATCGCCGAAAGCAGAAGACCCAGCCGGAAGGCAACATCACGCTGGGCGCTCAGGGCGAGGCCACGGTGGCGGCGGATCTGCAATACGCACCGGTCAATCTCGGCTTTGCCGGTCTCGGCTCCCTGCCCGCATGGAATGTGCCAGCCACGGTGGCGCGCTACATGGTGTTCAACCCCAGCGACGACGCCTCGTTCCTGGTGTCCAAGGCGTGGACGGTGGAAGAAAAAATCACCACCGCCTGGCTGCGTGCAAATATCAATACCGAATGGGGCGAAGTGGGTGTGCGCGGCAATATCGGCGTGCAACTGCAGAGTGCCGACCAGTCCTCGCAGGCGAATTACTGGGATGCCTCGCAGCCGGCCGGTAGCGAAGTGCGGCCCATCGACGATGGCAAGACCTACCGCGACTGGCTGCCCAGCTTGAACCTGGCTTTCCAGTTCCCGTACGAGCAGACGCTGCGCTTTGCGATGGCCAAGCAGGTCGCACGCCCGCGCGTGGACCAACTACGTGCCTCGCTGGAATTCGGTGTCGACACCTCGACCGGGCGCCCCGGAGCCAGCGGTGGCAACCCCATGCTCGACCCATGGCGCGCCAATGCCCTGGACATCTCCTACGAGAAGTATTTTGCCGACCGTGCTTACGTGGCCGCGGCGTTCTTCTACAAGGACCTCAAGAGCTACATCTACACCCAGAGCCGCGACAACTACGATTTCTCCGCACTGGTGGCCGGCTACGTGCCGCCGCCGGGCTCTGCACCGGTGCTGACCACCGGCACCTTCAGCGCCCCGTTCAACGGCAAGGGCGGCACTTTGCGCGGCGTCGAACTCACCGCCTCGCTGCCGCTGGATCTGGTCTTCGCGCCCTTGGAAGGCTTCGGCATCCAGGCCAGCGCCACCTTCAACGACAGCGACGTCAAGATCCGCGACCCGGAAAGCGCCTCCAGCGTGGGCGACGGTGAAATCAGCCTGCCGGGCTTGTCCAAACGCGTCTACAACCTGACTGCCTACTACGAGCACAAGGGCTTCGAAGCACGCGTCAGCCAGCGTCGGCGCTCGGACTTCATCGGCGAAATCGGCAATTTCAACGGCAACCGCACGTTGCGCTACGTGGTCGGCGAAAACATCACCGACGCGCAGATCAGCTACAACTTCAGCGAAGCCAGCGCCCTGTCCGGACTGACCCTGCTGCTGCAGGCCAGCAACCTCAGCAACTCGCCGTATCGCACATATGCAGAAACCAAGGACCGCCCGCTGGAATACATCGAGTGGGGCCGTACGTTTGTGCTGGGTGTGAACTACAAGTTCTGATCTGCTGCAGCAACAAATAGCGGCCCTGTAGTCCCTCTCCCCCGGGAGAGGGGTTGGGGTGAGGGTACGGATTCAAACACAATCAGCTCCAGGTGTACTGCTTCATATTCTGTAGATTTTTCAAAAAGGCCGCTCTCCAATACGCGCAATGCAACCCAAAGCGCCCTGCCCCAGCGTAAGCTCCCCCGTCAAGCAGACAGTCCAAAAGTAGACCTTCTGGCGTGTTGGTTGCGGTACTCGGTCGGCGTTAGGCCGCCGAGCGCGTCATGGGGCCGCTGTTCGTTGTAATCGATCATCCACCAATGGGTAGCTTCGCGGATATCGTCGAGGCGGGTGAAGAGGTGCTGGTCGAGCACTTCTTCCCGGAAGGTGCGGTTGAAACGTTCGATGAAGGCGTTCTGGTTCGGCTTGCCGGGCTGGATGTACTGGATCGCCACGCCATTGACCTTCAGCCAGCTGGTAAATGCGTCGCCCAGAAACTCTGGTCCGTTGTCGGAACGCACGACCTGCGGCAGGCCATGATCGTGCTTGATCTGCTCGAACACGCGCACCAGACGATGCGAGTTGATCGACGTATCCACCTCGATGTGGAGCACCTCGCGGTTGAAGTCGTCGACCACGTTGAAGGTGCGGAAGCGTCGGCCGCACGCCAGAGCGTCGCTCATGAAGTCGACCGACCAGACGGTATCAGGCAACCTTGGGACATACAGCGCGACACGCTCGCGCTTGGGAAGCCGCCGCTTCGCAGCGCGGCGCAGGTTGAGCCGCATGGCCTTGTACACGCGATAGATTCGCTTCGGGTTCCAGTCAGGTCGCGTCCTGCGCAGTACGTCGCTGCATTTCCAAAAGCCGCGACTGGGGCGGTCTTCGACGACACGTGCGATCGCCGCGATCAACTCGGCATCGCGTACTGTCCAGTCGAGCGGTGGCGCATACCACGCCGCACGTGCAAGCCCGACGCATGCACAGGACCGACGCAGCGGCCGCGCGTGTACCTCGATCAGGTACCGCACGGCCTCGCGCTTGCGCGCCGGCCCTAGAGTTTTTTTGCGATGAGATCCTTCATGGCCGCATTGTCGAGCGCCAACTCGGCGTACATCCGCTTGAGCTTGGCGTTCTCCGACTCAAGCTCCTTGACCCGCCGCAGCTCCGAAGCCTCCAGGCCTCCGTACTTACTCTTCCACTGGTAGTACGTCGCTGTGCTGATACCAACCTGGCGACAGACGTCCTTGACCGGCACGCCGGCGTCGGCCTGCTTGAGCGTCGCGACGATCTGCGTCTCGGTGAACTTTGAGGTGCGCATAGAACCTCCTGGCTGAGGTAACGATGCCAGAAATATCCACTTATGCGGTGTCTGTCAGGCTGGGGAGCTTACGGGTGCTTCAGGCCGTAAGCCAGGCGATCGGAGTGACTTTCGGCGCGTAGGCGGTGGGCGGTCCAGGTCTCACCCCGGCCATATGCGTTTTCGAAAGCGCGCCGGGAGTCCCTCGACTGCGAAAACGAGTGTTCCGTGCGGCTGTTTCGCGAGGCAGCGCTGTCGGCCGCAGCCCGGTCCGCCGAAACCGCTTTTACCGTCACACGTCTTGCTTTAGCATCGCCACCGCGCTGACGGAAAGGAAGGCTGGCGATGGACGAATATCAGCACACCGTGCTGACCAGGGGCGGATATCGCGTTGTGGCGATTACGCGTGACGAGGTGTACGCACCCGACGCGGTCGTGGCATACGCCGTTGTGACCGATGCGGGTACGCGAATCACGCCGGATTTGTCCCTGGACCAGGCCAAGGTCTGGATCGATTCGCTGGTGGAGAGCGAGAGCGGCGGGCGCAAGTCCGAGCTTGTCGACCATAAGCCGGTCGTGCGTCGCTAGCCCGCCATCGTGATGCAAGCCTAAGGAGAAGGGCGCATGTCCAAACCCAAAATCATCGCAATCGCCACGCTGGTGGCGGTCCTAGTCGGATACTGCCTGTCTGGCTATCTGACCCTGCTGTTGCTGCGGCTCGACACCGGTCTGTACGGGTGGGACACCTACTACCGCTATTTCAGTGCGCTTGGGTTGCCCCAAGTGGCGCCTTACGCGACCAAGATCAAGATTGCGGGCGTGCTTGGATTCGGCCTGCCGGTGCTGGTCTGGGCGATTGCCGTTGTGCTCATCGTCAAGCCCAAGGCGCGCGCCCTGCACGGTGACGCGCGCTTCGCCGGCGCCGCCGATCTCTCCAAACATGGGCTGTTCAAGCCCAGCGGAAACGGCATCGTCGTCGGCAAGTTCAACGGCAAGCTGGTGCGATTGAGCGGCCAGCAATTCGTGATTCTTGCTGCGCCGACGCGCTCGGGTAAGGGTGTCGGCGTCGTCATCCCGAACCTCTTGGAGTATCAGGAGTCGGTGGTGGTCCTGGACATCAAGCAGGAAAACTTCGACCTGACCAGTGGTTGGCGCGCCAGCCAGGGCCACGAGGTCTTCCTGTTCAATCCGTTCGCCGAAGATCGTCGCACGCATCGCTGGAATCCGTTGACCTACGTGTCGAACGACCCCGCATTTCGCGTTTCGGATCTGATGAGCATTGCGGCGATGCTGTATCCAGATGGGTCGGACGACCAGAAGTTCTGGGTCAGCCAGGCGCGTAATGCCTTCATGGCATTCGCGCTGTACCTGTTCGAAAACTGGGACGAGGAGCTCGCGCTCGGTTTTCCGGGCGGGGCGGGGGCACCCACCTTGGGCGGGATTTATCGCCTCTCTTCGGGTGACGGCACCGATCTCAAGAAATACCTGAAGTCGCTGTCCGAGCGGCGGTTCCTCAGCAGCAACGCCAAGTCGGCCTTTGCCAACATGCTGTCCCAGGCGGATGAGACCTTCGCCTCGATCATGGGCACCTTGAAGGAGCCGCTCAATGCGTGGATCAATCCGGTGCTGGACGCCGCCACCAGTGCGGACGACTTCGTGCTCACGGACCTTCGCAAGAAGAAGATGACCATCTACATCGGCATCCAGCCCAACAAGCTTGCCGAAAGCCGCCTGATCATCAATCTGCTCTTCAGCCAGATCATCAACCTCAACACCCGCGAATTGCCCAAGTCCAACCCTGAGCTCAAATATCAGTGCCTGTTGCTGATGGACGAATTCACCTCGATCGGCAAGGTGGACATCATCGCGACCGCGGTAGCCTACATGGCCGGCTACAACATCCGCCTGCTGCCCATCATCCAGAGCATGGCCCAGCTGGACGCGACCTACGGTAAAGATCTGTCACGCACCATCATCACCAACCACGCCCTGCAGATCCTCTACGCACCGCGTGAGCAGCAGGATGCCAACGACTATTCCGAGATGCTGGGTTACACCACCATCAAGAAGAAGAATGTCACCCGAGGGCGGGAGACCACCCACAGCGTGTCAGAAGAGCGTCGGGCGCTGATGTTGCCGCAGGAACTCAAGGCCATGGGCAACGAGAAGGAAGTGTTCTTGTACGAGGGGATCCCGCATCCGGTGAAGTGCGACAAGATTCGCTACTACGAGGATCGCTACTTCACTGCGCGTTTGTTGCCGAAAACTGAAGTGAAAACGCTTACCATCAAAGTGTGATGACTGCCTCGTTTGCGGTGCGGGGCTTGGCGCGCAATTCTTGACGGATCTGCTTGTTAAGGGCAAAGTTAGCAAGAATCTGCGGTATGGATAGATGGTCGTAGGGGAGCGGCGCCGGATGGGCCGTACTGGAGTAAGGCTATGGATGGTTTTTCAGCGTATTCATTTTTCTTGGCAGCACAGACTCGCAACTGGGACGCCCCGGCGAGTTGGAGGACTGCGAGAAACGCATCAATAACAGGTTTCCTCCGGTACCCACTGGTGCGCGGAGGCTTAGTGCTGTCCGTCTTAAGCCCGAAATTTCATGAGTTGGAGAAGTCAGAGTGAATCCGATGTATGTGTCCAAGCTGTCGTTGGTGCTAGTGGCTGCAGCATTGGTAGGCGCGTGCGCGACCAAGCCTGCTCCTGACTTTGGTGGCCGTTGGAAGCACGTCAACCACTTTGACGAGGCGCCTACCGAGATCCCGCTCTACACCTCGTACACGTATCAGGCCACGCCCATGGACGGCACGTTGAAGACCATGCTGGAGCGCTGGGCGGCGGACTCCAATATGCAGCTGTCCTACAACTTGCCATCGGACTACACCTTGATCGGGCCGGTTTCCGCAATCAGCACGACCAGCGTCCAGCAGGCTGCAACCGAGCTGAGTGCCGTGTACGCAGCTCAAGGGGTTTCGGTGTCGGTTTCTGCCAACAAGTTGTTGGTTCAGCCAGTGCCAGTGTCGTCTGGCGCCAAGCTCTAAAGGTTGCTGTCGGCTCGATGCCTGTCAGGCATGGAGCCGGCGGTGTTCCTACCTTCTCAAGTACCCGCGACGCGTTGCGGCAATAGTTTCAGGCCTGACAAGGCCTTACGGTGACGGATCTAGACATGTTGCGTAAGAAGGTCAGTGAAAAGGACGGCTCCGCCCAAGTAGGTGCGGCCGTTCAAAAAGCGGTGAATTACGAGGTCAGCATTGCAGACCTCGCGCGTCGCAGCGAAAAGCGTGCCTGGATCGTGGCGACCTTGTCGATGCTGGTCACCGTCATGACAGCGGGCGGCTACTACTACATGCTGCCGCTGAAGGAAAAAGTGCCGTATCTGGTCATGGCAGATGCGTATTCGGGCACTAGTACCATCGCCAAGCTTGAGCCCAACTTTGGCGGTCGGGCCATCAGCACCAGCGAAGCGCTGGCGCGCAGCAATATCGCACGGTTCATTATTGCGCGTGAGTCTTACGACGCCTCGAACATAAGCGATCGTGATTGGAATACCGTGGTAGCAATGGCAACCACCGGCGTGCTGGCAGAGTATCGGGCCCTTCACGCTGCCAATAACGCTGCCAGGCCGTTCAACGTTTATGGTAGAAATCGCGCGATCCGCATCAGCATATTGAGTATCACACTTATCGGCGGCAAGGGTAAGCCGTTTACGGGGGCTACTGTGCGCTTTCAACGCAGCCTTTATGATAAGAGTTCAACAGTATCCACACTATTGGATAACAAGATTGCGACGATGGAGTTCGCTTATCAAGATAATCTGCAGATGAGCGACGACTTGAGGGTAGAAAATCCACTGGGTTTCCGGGTTTCTGACTATCGCGTAGACAACGACTACTCCGCATTGCCTGCGGTTCCAGCTTCTGGAGCTCAGGCCCAAGTCCCAACAGCCGCGCCGGGAGTCTCTGCCACGCAACCAGGACTGCCAATGACGGCTGCGCCCCCCGTCCCAGGGGCCGTACCACAAGGATCCCTGCCTCTACAGCAGTCTGTTCCGCCAGCGGGAACAGTCCAGCAGCAACCGGGGGCAATGTACCCTAATCAGGCTCAGCCGGCGATTCAGCCTCAAGGAACAATAAATAATGTCAATGGAGCGAACGGTAGATGAAATTCTTTAGCCGACACAGGATGGCGCTACCAGCGTTGATTCCATTACTCCTTTTTGTTTTCCCTGCTGTTGCGCAAGTCGTGCAAGAGTATGAGTACGAGCCAAATCGCATCTACCCAGTCCGAACCGGTCTTGGTATTACAACCCAGGTTGAGCTTAGTCCAAACGAGAAAATTCTGGACTACAGTACCGGTTTCACAGGCGGTTGGGAGTTGACCCGTCGTGAAAACGTGTTTTATTTGAAGCCTAAGAACGTCGATGTCGACACGAATATGATGATTCGTACGGCAACGCACTCCTATATTCTTGAGCTCAAAGTTGTTGCAACCGATTGGCAACGATTGGAGCAGGCGAAGCAAGCTGGTGTGCAGTACAAGGTTGTTTTTACTTACCCTAAAGACACCAGTTTCAACGGGGCTGAGGAGGCAGTTGCGGTGAAAGATGGCCCGCAGTTGAATTCTAAAATATTGAAGGATCGTCGTTATTATTACGATTATGATTATTCAACCCGGACCAAGAAATCCTGGCTGGTCCCGAGTCGGGTATATGATGATGGGAAGTTCACTTATATAAATATGGATTTGACTCGCTTCCCTACCGGCAACTTTCCGGCCGTTTTTGGTCGAGAAAAAGAGCATAGCGAAGATTTTCTGGTCAATACGACAGTGGAAGGAAATACATTGATCGTGCACGGCACCTACCCATTTTTGGTGGTTCGCCATGGCAACAATGTGGTCGGTCTGCGAAGGAATAAGCAAAAGTGAACTCAAATCCGCCAAACAATTCAGATGAGCGCATCCACGGAGAGAGCGATGCGCAGGCACGTGCTGAGCACGACAGTAATCCCTATTTTGCAAGGCAGCGCGCAACCGAGTCTCCAGACTTGGATGCAAATGAGCCCGTTCTTCAGTCTAACGACTTAAAGCGGCTTAACCGTAAAGCTCTATTTTTTCTGGCTGGCGTTGCACTGCTGCTGGTTCTCGCGATTTTCTGGCTTGTGTCGCGCGATTCGAAGAAAGCAGAGGTAGTGAAGCCGCGTGCAGAAACCGTGGTAGCGCCCGCTCTTCCTCAAAACATCACTCCAACAGCGGAGCCTGATCCGGTGCCGCTTGCTCAGCAGCAGTATCTGCCGCCGCTGCCGGTGACGCAGCCGCCCGAGTACAACAGTGCCCCTATCACAGCTGCTCCTGAGAGAGAAAGGGGGCCTACATTGCTCGAAAGGCGTATTCTAGCTGAACAAGATGCTAGGGCCGGTGCTCCCAGTGCTCCGGCGGCGAATGGACTTCTTGGAGCACAATCGCCTGCAGATCAGGAAGATAATCAAGTAACTTTGGCCAAGCCAATCAGTAATCCAGATGGACTGCTAGTCCGTGGGACTTATATACGGTGCATATTGGAGACGCGAATTATTAGCGATTTCGATGGATTTACTTCATGCATTGTTACTGAGCCTGTGTACTCGATCAACGGCCACAAGTTGCTCTTGCCGAAAGGGTCGAAGATGTTGGGTCAGTACGCAGCCAAGGAGCCAACATCTGCGCGCATGCAGGTGGTCTGGGATCGGATCACAACGCCAAACGGGCTCGACGTGAAGCTGGAAGGGCCTGGTATCGATAATCTTGGTAGTGCGGGTCACCCAGGTCAATACGATGCCCATTGGGGTAACAAGATTGCGTCTGCGCTTTTCATAAGTATGCTCAGTGATGCTTTCAAGTATGCTGCGGCTGAATACGGCCCTCAGACTACGACCGTTGGTGTGGGTAGTGGTGTTATCACTCAGCAACCATTCGAAAGCAATACTGCGCGCAGTATCCAGGATATTGCGGAGCAGGCCGTCGCCAAGTCTGGTCGCCGTCCTTCTACTGTTACGATTAACCAGGGAACCGTTCTGAATGTCTACGTCGCCAAAGACGTTGATTTCACAGCGGTGCTGCCGAAGTGAACGACGCTTTCGCTGTGACAATCGAAGATTCACCAGTCGCGAGGATCTCAAATGATTTCCTGGACTATCAATATTCTGTGCTCGGGATATTGGATTATCTCAATTCTCCGGAAGTTACGGAGATTTGCATCAATCGTCCAGGGGAACTTTATCTTGAAACCATTAATGGTTGGCAGCGAGTAGATGTACCTTCTTTGACCTTCGACCGTGCAAGACAGTTTTGCACCGCGGTTGTAAACGAAAGCAACACCGGTCAGCGGATTACTGACGCTGATCCGGTGGTTTCATTGACATTCCCCACCGGGCAGCGTGCACAGTTTGTAATTCCCCCGGCCTGCGATGCTGGTAAGGTGTCGATCACAATTCGGCTGCCTTCGAAGCACACCAAGACCCTTGAGCAATACAAGCACGACGGGTTCTTCGATCAGGTTTTGGAGCAAGCTGCTGACGTCAGTGATCAGGACCGCGAGCTGCTTGATCTTCGACGCAATAGAGACTACTCAGAGTTCTTCAAAAAGTGTGTTCTTTATAAAAAGAATGTCGTGGTTGCAGGCGCCACCGGAAGTGGCAAGACCACTTTTATGAAAGCTCTAGTGAATCACATTCCCAATGAGGAGCGTTTAGTTACTATCGAGGATGCACGTGAGCTATTCATCAGTCAGCCTAATTCTGTGCATCTCCTTTATTCGAAAGGAGGTCAAAGCGCTAGCAATGTGACGGCCAAGAGCTGTATGGAGGCGTGTCTGCGCATGAAGCCAGATCGGATCATATTGGCTGAGTTACGTGGTGATGAATCGTTTTATTTCATACGAAACTGCGCATCGGGGCATCCTGGCTCGATCACAAGTTGTCACGCAGGTAGTGTTGAGCAGACCTGGGATCAACTGGCACTGATGGTTAAAGCCTCGAACGAAGGTTCAGGGCTAGAATTTGACGTGATCAAACGCCTGCTGCGTATGACGATCGACATCGTTGTGCACATCAAGGCACATGCAGGCAGGCGTTACATCACAGGGATCGATTTTGATCCTGTTAGAACCCTTCGGGGCGGTTAGATCGCCGTTACCGGTGGGCACCGTATGAGCTTAAGGAAACCACTATGTCGCCTGGTATGGAACTGATGGGGTGCACTGGATTGGCTGTTCCCGGCGAAGTGATGCAGCACGTCGTCCGGGTAGAGTCTTCGCGGAATCCCTATGCGATCGGTGTAGTCGGCGGGAGACTCGTTCGAGAGCCGAAAGGACTGGAAGAAGCTGTTGCTACCGCAAAGATGCTAGAGCAGAAGGGATACAACTTTTCGCTGGGGCTGGGCCAGGTCAATCGATACAATCTTTTGAAGTACGGCATTACCAGCTATGAGATGGCATTTGCCAAATGCCCAAATCTCGTTGCGGCCTCTCGGATTCTAGCCGAGTGTCATTCTCGTTCCGGTGCAGATTGGGGTAAGTCTTTTAGCTGCTACTATTCCGGAAATTTTGAAACTGGTTTCAAGCATGGATACGTCCAGAAAATTTATGCATCCATTCGCCAGTCAGGAGCGGCGGCTGGAGGCGCGGAGCCGATCAGTGTCATTCCCAATCGGCCAATCAAAATCAAGGTACAGAGCTCGGTGCGGCAGGCAGCGGCCGAGTTGACCGACGCTCTTGTTTCCCGCCGTATTCAAGATTTAAGTCAGCGGTCCTTTCGTGACGACCAGAGATCGGATGCTAACGTAGGGTCACCCTTAGATCAGGGACAGGCTCAACCTTCTCCAACGCCTGCCACCCCTAGCGATCTATACGTCATTCAATCGACCGGCCAGGGTCATGGCGTCGCCGTTCCCGCTTCCGCCGCTCGGCCACGGCCCGTAAGTCCTGCTTTGCAACCCGCTCCGACTGAAGCGCCGACGCTTCCTCAGAAGGGGCAGGTAGATAATGCTTTCGTTTTTTGACAAGGATGAAAAAATGCAATGGATAGCTGTGTGTCCCCCTGTTCTAGGAGATAATTGATGAAAATGTTAAATGATAAGCAATTGGTTGCCGATGCTAAAATGATTGGTATACAGGCCCTAAAGGCCGTAATTTTTACCTCCGCCTTGCTGGTTGCGGGAGGCGCGGGTGCACAGGTGGGTGATCTGGCAAAGACTGACGAAAAGGTCTGTGGATTCTTGGATAATATTAATTCGCTGCTCACCATGGGCTCTGTTGCAGTTGTGACGATTGCAGTGATTGTCGCTGGTTATCAGATTGCATTTGCTCACAAGAGAATATCCGAGGTTTCGCCGATTCTGATTGGCGGTGTTTTAATTGGCGCTGCAGGACAGATTGCAAACATGGTCATCGGTAAGCGCGATAGTCAGTGCCAAGGCGAGGCGGCGATGGCTTTGTTCCAAGCTCTGCATCATTATGCATAAGGATGTACTCTTTCGTGGTTGCACCCGTCCTGCAATGTTTTTAGGGGTTCCTTATATTCCTTTTTTCATTGGTGCTGGCGGTGGCCTCATGATGGGTATGTATTTTAATCTTTGGTTTTTACTGACTATTCCCGTCATTGTTTTCGTCATGCAGCAAATGGCTAAGCGTGATGAAATGATTTTTAGATTGTTGGCGTTGCGGTGGTTGTTTAGATTTCGTGCTCGAAATCTTCAACGATATTCGGGTATGTGGATTTTTAGCCCTAATGAATATCGTAAAGTTCCTCCTGGAAAGCGTTAATTGAAGGACGTCTTGAATGGCCAACCCCATGCACAAAGGTGCATGGGGTTGATATTTTTAATGATCTAAGTTTTTCAATGCCTTTTTACTCTTATTGGTAAGGTCATGTTTAGTCCAGATAGCCCGATCAGCGAATTTGTCTCTATTTCGACGCATGTTGCCCCGTCGGTTCTTAAGACAACAGGAGGTGATTATCTTCTGATCTGGCATCTTGCGGGCCTACCATTTGTCGGACGGGATGAATTTGAGCTAGAGCAGCGGCATAATACGTTTAATCGACTTCTGCAGACACTGCGTGCGCCGGATTTCGCTAACGTTGCATTTTGGGTGCACGATGTTCGTCGCCGCCGCAAGATTGGAGATGAAAGTCGCTTCAAACAGGCATTTAATCAAAACCTGTCTGACGAGTATTATTCTGCATTGTCTTCCCAGAAAATCATGCAAAATGAGCTTTATTTCAGCATGATTTATCGTCCAGTGATAACTGGTAGAAGGTTGGTTGAAAAGTCTGCTGATCCTGAACGCATCCGCTCAGAGGAAGAGCAGGCTGTTGCAAAAATGATCGAACTTGCCACGAACGTCGAGGCAGTGCTCAAGGATTATTCGCCTTATCGGCTAGGAATGTACGAAGCAAAAAATGGCATTGTTTTTTCCGAAACTCTAGAGTTTTTAGGATATTTGCTGAATCGTATTGATGAGCCGGTTCCGGTATTGCAGGCCCCCGTACAAGCTTACTTGCCTGTAAGCAAGCATATGTTTGCAAATAAAACAGGTGATTTCGTTATACGGACGCCTGACGGAATTAATCACTTTGGCGCGATTCTTAATGTTAAAGAGTATGCGGATGGTACATATCCAGGCATCCTCAATGGCTTGAAATATCTTGATTTTGAATATGTAGTGACTCACTCCTTTAGTCCTGTCGGCCGACATGAGGCATTGAAGGTGCTGGAACGTACTAAGGGCATGATGATTTCGTCAGGTGACAAATCGTCTAGCCAGATACGTGACCTGGATATAGCTATGGATGACGTTGCCTCCGGTAACTTCGTCCTTGGTGAGTATCATTTCACCATCGCGATCTATGCTGATAGTCAAGAAAAGCTTGCGCGTCAAATTGCTACTACCAGAGCAGAATTGTCTAATGCAGGCTTCGTATCCTCAAAAGAGGATTTGGCCGTAGCTTCGTCTTTTTATGCGCAGTTGCCTGGGAATTGGCGCTTTCGTACGCGTATCGCAAATCTTAGCTCACTTAATTTTCTGGGTCTTTCACCGCTGCATAATTTTGCGCAGGGGAAGCAGCGAAACAATCCATGGGGCGAGTGTGTTACTACTCTGCAGACGACTAACGGCCAGCCCTACTACTTTAATTTCCATGCTACGCATCCTGCTGAAAATTCACTGGGTGAAAAAGCAATTGCTAACACAATGGTAATTGGTAAATCTGGCACCGGCAAAACTGCTTTAATTAATTTCTTATTAAGTCAGGTTCAGAAGTTCGATCCTATTCCGACCATTTTCTTCTTTGATAAAGATCGGGGGGCTGAGATTTTCGTGCGCGCTTGTGGGGGGAATTATTTGGCGCTCGAAAACGGTGTGTCGACTGGTTTCAACCCGTTTCAATGCGAGAGGAACGAGGCGAATACTCAATTTCTTGCAGAGCTAATCAAGGTGTTAGGCGGTAAGTCTGAATACAGCTCGCGTGAAGAGGAGGATATATTCAGGGCTGTGGAGGGGATGCTGGATACCCCGATGCATCTGCGTAGCATGAGTAATTTTCGTAAAAGTCTACCCAATATGGGTGACGACGGGCTTTATGCCCGACTGCGACGATGGACAGCCGGTAATTCGCTTGGTTGGGTGTTCGACAATCCACTAGATACGATTGATTTGCAGAAAGCCTCTATTATTGGTTTTGATTACACGGATATGATTGACAATGCCGAGGTGCGCGCCCCGGTTATCAACTACCTGCTGCATAGGCTTGAATCTTTGATAGATGGACGCCCTCTAATTTACGTCATGGATGAATTCTGGAAGATCCTCGATGGCAAAGGGGGGCTGAAGGAGTTTGCGAAAAACAAACAAAAGACTATTCGAAAGCAGAATGGAATGGGTATATTTGCGACCCAAAGTCCAGAGGATGCACTTGCCAGCGATATTGCTGCGGCGCTCATCGAGCAGACCGCCACTATGATTTTGCTGCCCAACCCTAATGCTAGTCGTGACGACTATATCGAGGGTCTCAAGCTCACTGACGCCGAGTATCAGGTCGTGGTGTCACTGGACGAGCGGTCGCGTTGCTTCCTGGTCAAGCAAGGGCATGCCTCAGCTGTGTGTCAGCTCAATTTGCGAGGCATGGACGACGCGCTTTCCGTGATCTCTTCTTCCACTGACAACATCGAAATTATGCATGATGTCTTGTCGCGTAAGGCAGGTCAGTTGGGAGTAAGTATTGACCAGCTCACGCCCGAACAATGGCTAGAAGATTTCTATGCGAATCGTAAGGGTTCTGGCAAGCGTAAGTCGAATAGCGGTAGTGTCGAAGATCGCGTGTAGTTTTTTGATTGATTCGGCCGATGATTTATATAGGGCGCCACGTGCGTAGGACGTTGTCTTGACTCTGTGGCGATGTGGTTCAGGTCTTGGCTTGCTTCGTGTCCGGAGCAGGCCGTCCGCATGGACTTCGCTGTCGACTTTGTCGATTGCCGTTGTTTCATGCAAATACGAACCGCATGGGCGGCGCGCAGGCTGCTGAAATTTTGGCTCCACGAGGGCTAGTTCGAGAATTAGGTCAATAAGCTGCTTTTTGTGCTGTCGCTAAGGCGCTGACAGTAGGTGCTCGCAACAGTGGCTGCCTACGCGATCCGTCCATTGACCACCAGTGATCTGTCCGCAAGAGCAATGAATACGTATGCACGCCCACGCTCTTGCAGCGTCACGCCGCTAGGCTAACGCCCTTAGTCGGTGGCCGTGTTGGCTGCCAGCAGTGGCCCGGGAGGGGCGTGCATGTTGCAGACACCATGGTGGCGCGGGGCGGTCATCTATCAGATCTATCCGCGTAGTTTTCTGGATTCCAACGGCGATGGGGTCGGCGATCTGCCGGGCATCATTGCCAAGCTCGACTACATCGCTGGGCTAGGTGTGGATGCGATCTGGATCTCGCCGTTCTTCAAGTCGCCGATGGCCGATTTCGGCTATGACATCGCAGACTATCGTGCCGTGGATCCGTTGTTCGGAACGCTGGACGATTTCGATCGTCTGCTCGACAAGGCGCATACGCTCGGGCTGAAAGTAATGATCGACCAGGTGCTGAGCCACACCTCGATCGAACATGCGTGGTTCCAGGAAAGCCGCCAGGACCGAACAAATGCGAAGGCCGATTGGTATGTATGGGCCGATCCGCGCGAGGACGGGACGCCGCCCAACAATTGGTTGTCGCTATTCGGTGGTGTGGCGTGGCAATGGGAGCCGCGGCGCGAGCAGTACTACCTGCATAACTTCCTGGTGGATCAGCCCGACCTCAATTTCCACAATATCGAGGTGCAGCAGGCGACCCTGGACAATGTGCGGTTCTGGTTGGACCGAGGGGTGGATGGCTTCCGCCTGGATGCAATCAACTTCTGCTTCCATGACGCGCAGCTGCGCGATAACCCAGCCAAGCCGGCCGACAGGCGGGTGGGGCGGGGCTTTAGCGCGGACAATCCGTATGCCTATCAGTACCACTACTTCAACAACACGCAGCCGGAAAACCTGACGTTCCTGGAACGCCTGCGTGCGCTGCTTGACCGCTATCCCAATGCGGTGAGCCTGGGCGAGATTTCTTCGGAAGACTCGCTGGCGACCACGGCCGAATACACCGCCAAGGGCCGCTTGCACATGGGCTACAGCTTCGAGTTGCTGGTGCAGGACTACAGCGCGGCCTATATCCGCGAAACGGTGAGCCGGCTCGAGGCCACCATGTTGGAAGGATGGCCGTGCTGGGCGATTTCCAATCATGATGTGGTGCGTGCGGTGACGCGTTGGGGCGGCGAAGAAGCATCGCCTGCGTTCGCTCGCATGGTGGTGGCGCTCCTGTGTTCGTTGCGCGGTTCGGTCTGCCTGTACCAAGGCGAGGAGCTTGGGTTGAGTGAGGCGGATGTGGCCTTCGAGGATCTGCAGGATCCGTACGGCATCACGTTCTGGCCGACCTTCAAAGGCCGCGACGGGTGCCGTACGCCGATGCCGTGGACCGATGCGCCGTCGGCGGGTTTCACCAGCGGCAAGCCGTGGCTGCCGTTGTCCGAGCCGCACCGTCTGGCTGCAGTGAGTGTGCAGCAGGACGATGCCCAGTCTGTGCTGAGTGCCGTGCGGGCATTTCTTGCCTGGCGTAAGGGCATGCCAGCGCTACGCGAAGGCGCGATCATGTTCTACGACACAGCAGAGCCGGTGCTGATGTTCCGGCGTGAGCATGCGGGCCAGGTCATGCTGTTGGCGTTCAATTTGTCCTCCGACGTTGCCGAGCTTGCGCTGCCTGAAGGCGCATGGGAACAGATCGATGTCCCCGGTGTGGCGCGGGGCGTGATCGAGGATGGACGGGTGAGCTTGCCTGGGCACGCGGTGGTGTGCGCCACGGGCGAGGGCTGATAGCACCGTTTCACAGTCGGGCATGCTGCGATTGAGTGAGACAGGCGAGGCGTTCGATCGGGATGCCTCGCTTTTTTGTATGCGATGTCAGCTACCAATCAGTGCTTGCGCCGGGCGCTGTGCCCGGCAAGCGATTCAAGATGCGTCATATCGAGGGGCTGTTGCAGGAAACGGCAATGCATCTGCGCCGGCCCGATCAAGCTGCAGGCGCAGGGTGCCTGATGACGCTGCGTGCGATCGCGACGTCGTCAATCGACGCGCTTGGCTCGCGTGTTACGGCGTTTGATGCGCATGGTAACGTCGAGAAGCCAGGGGGGTATGTGGCGCTCAGCACACCCGATTCCCTGGATTGAAAGCGGCTGACAGAACGCAGCGAGCATGGCGTGTATGGGGCCCGTTGAGCTGGAGTGCACGAGCAGCACATGCCCCCTTCCAGCTCCGGTATCGCCCGCTTGGCGTTTGCATGGTCTTGTTATTAGCTGCTCTCGTGGCGATTGTGTTTACCCGAATGGTGGTGGTGCTCACTCAAAAGAAAAGCCGCCGGTCTTTAACCGGCGGCTTCTGAGTAGGCAACATGATGAGGTTCTGGCGTAAGCTCCCCAGCCTGACAGACACCGCATAAGTGGATATTTCTGGCATCGTTACCTCAGCCAGGAGGTTCTATGCGCACCTCAAAGTTCACCGAGACGCAGATCGTCGCGACGCTCAAGCAGGCCGACGCCGGCGTGCCGGTCAAGGACGTCTGTCGCCAGGTTGGTATCAGCACAGCGACGTACTACCAGTGGAAGAGTAAGTACGGAGGCCTGGAGGCTTCGGAGCTGCGGCGGGTCAAGGAGCTTGAGTCGGAGAACGCCAAGCTCAAGCGGATGTACGCCGAGTTGGCGCTCGACAATGCGGCCATGAAGGATCTCATCGCAAAAAAACTCTAGGGCCGGCGCGCAAGCGCGAGGCCGTGCGGTACCTGATCGAGGTACACGCGCGGCCGCTGCGTCGGTCCTGTGCATGCGTCGGGCTTGCACGTGCGGCGTGGTATGCGCCACCGCTCGACTGGACAGTACGCGATGCCGAGTTGATCGCGGCGATCGCACGTGTCGTCGAAGACCGCCCCAGTCGCGGCTTTTGGAAATGCAGCGACGTACTGCGCAGGACGCGACCTGACTGGAACCCGAAGCGAATCTATCGCGTGTACAAGGCCATGCGGCTCAACCTGCGCCGCGCTGCGAAGCGGCGGCTTCCCAAGCGCGAGCGTGTCGCGCTGTATGTCCCAAGGTTGCCTGATACCGTCTGGTCGGTCGACTTCATGAGCGACGCTCTGGCGTGCGGCCGACGCTTCCGCACCTTCAACGTGGTCGACGACTTCAACCGCGAGGTGCTCCACATCGAGGTGGATACGTCGATCAACTCGCATCGTCTGGTGCGCGTGTTCGAGCAGATCAAGCACGATCATGGCCTGCCGCAGGTCGTGCGTTCCGACAACGGACCAGAGTTTCTGGGCGACGCATTTACCAGCTGGCTGAAGGTCAATGGCGTGGCGATCCAGTACATCCAGCCCGGCAAGCCGAACCAGAACGCCTTCATCGAACGTTTCAACCGCACCTTCCGGGAAGAAGTGCTCGACCAGCACCTCTTCACCCGCCTCGACGATATCCGCGAAGCTACCCATTGGTGGATGATCGATTACAACGAACAGCGGCCCCATGACGCGCTCGGCGGCCTAACGCCGACCGAGTACCGCAACCAACACGCCAGAAGGTCTACTTTTGGACTGTCTGCTTGACGGGGGAGCTTACGCACCCATTCGCGGCAAAAGCCCCCATCAGCCGAGCGCTACACAGTCACCCCGCGACCATCGATCAAGCCACTGTTCCAAGATAGGAAGAGAGCGGCGCGGGGAGTTCATCGCTCGGATGGGGCGAGACTCGCTGGCGTCTCGCCCCATCGGCAACGTGTAGATCAGATAGATGGCGCAGCACGATTCGGCATCGCCATGGCAACGCCGCGCACCTGGGCGGGATTTTTTGATCGCAGCCAGCCACTTTCATAGGCGACGGGCGCCTCGGCATCGTCAGTCGACAAGCGACGCGCAGCGCAAGCACATATGCAAGTGCAGAAAGGCTGGGATTTAAGTTCAGCAGACCCGGGCTGACGCATGCCAACGCTGCGAGAGCGTTTGCTTGGGATCACTTTGGGTCAGTGGCAGACGTTGCTGCCGATATTGAATCCACTCAAGACCCTGTGCCATCTGGACTTAGAGTGGTGGGCGGTACAGGGTTCGAACCTGTGACCCCTACCATGTCAAGGTAGTGCTCTACCGCTGAGCTAACCGCCCGAATCCTGCTTCAGCATTGCGCTGTGCAGGGCGCGCATTCTAGCGCAGGGATTTAAGGACTACAAGCCCTTCAGCAACCCACTCCCCCCTGCCCTAGCCCAGACTTACCGCTTTCAACTTCTGGATCTGATCGCGGATTTGAGCCGCGGCCTCGAACTCCAGATCCTTGGCGTGCTGATACATCTTCTGCTCCAGACTCTTGAGCTTGCCGGCGATTTCCGCAGGCTTCATGGCACGGTAATCGGGCGCGTCCTCTGCGACCTGGCGCGATTTCGAACGACCCTTGCCCGACTTCTTGTCGGCCGCATCGTCGCGCGCGCCTTCCATGATGTCGGCGATCGGCCGTTCGACGGATTTCGGCGTGATGCCATGTTCCAGGTTGTACTCGACCTGCTTCTCGCGGCGACGATCGGTCTCGTCGATTGCCGCCTGCATCGAACGCGTCACCTTGTCGGCATACAGAATGGCTTTGCCGCGCAGATTGCGTGCGGCACGGCCGATGGTCTGGATCAGCGACCCGGTCGACCGCAGGAAGCCTTCCTTGTCGGCATCCAGGATCGCCACCAGCGAGACTTCCGGCATGTCCAAGCCCTCGCGCAGCAGATTGATGCCCACGAGCACATCGAACTTGCCCAGGCGCAGGTCGCGAATGATCTCCACGCGCTCGACGGTGTCGATATCCGAGTGCAGGTAGCGCACCCGAATTCCGTGTTCTCCCAGGTACTCGGTGAGGTTCTCGGCCATGCGCTTGGTCAACGTGGTCACCAGCACGCGATCGCCGAGCTTGATGCGCTCGTGAACCTCGGACATGAGGTCGTCGACCTGCGTACCAACTGGTCTGATCTCCACCACCGGGTCGATCAGACCGGTTGGGCGCACCACCAGCTCAGTGACTTCGCCGGCAGACTCGCGTACCTCATAAGGACCCGGCGTTGCCGAAACATAGATGCTGCGTGGTGAACGCGCCTCCCACTCTTCGAAACGCAAGGGTCGGTTGTCCAAGGCGGACGGCAAGCGAAAACCGAACTCCACCAGCGTTTCCTTGCGCGAACGGTCGCCCTTGTACATCGCACCGATCTGCGGAATGGTCACATGCGACTCATCGATGACCAGCAGTGCGTCCGGCGGCAGGTAGTCGAACAGGGTCGGCGGCGGCTCGCCCGGCGCCTTGCCGGTGAGATGCCGCGAGTAGTTTTCGATACCGTTGCAGAAACCCACTTCGGCCATCATTTCCAGATCGAATTGCGTGCGCTGGGCCAGACGTTGGGCCTCGACCAGCTTGTTCTGCGCGTAGAGCTGTTCCAGGCGTTCTTTCAGCTCTTCCTTGATGGTGTCCACCGCACTCAAGGTGCGCTCGCGCGTCGTGGCGTAATGGGTTTTCGGGTACACGGTGTAGCGCTGCAACTTGCGCAAGGTTTCGCCCGTGAGCGGATCGAACAACGTCAGCTGCTCGATGTCCCCATCGAACAACTCGATGCGCAAGGCTTCGGTATCCGACTCGGCCGGGAACACATCCAACACCTCGCCGCGTACGCGAAAGGCACCGCGCGTGAGTTCGAACTCGTTGCGGGTGTATTGCAGATCGGTGAGATGGCGGATCAACTGGCGCTGATCGATGTGCTCGCCAACCGACAGGATCAGACGCAGCGATAGGTAGTCCTCCGGCGCGCCAAGGCCGTAGATGGCCGACACCGTCGCCACCACCAGCGAATCGCGCCGGGACAGCAAGGTCTTGGTCGCCGACAAACGCATCTGCTCGATGTGTTCATTGATCGAACTGTCCTTCTCGATGAAGGTGTCCGACGAGGGCACATAGGCCTCCGGCTGGTAGTAGTCGTAGTAGCTGACGAAGTACTCGACCGCGTTATGCGGGAAGAACGACTTGAACTCGCCGTACAGCTGCGCCGCCAACGTCTTGTTGGGCGCCATCACCAGGGTCGGCTTCTGCACCTGCTGGACCACATTGGCAATGGTGTAGGTCTTGCCCGAACCGGTCACGCCCAACAGCGTCTGCTTGGCCAGCCCGGCTTCGAAGTTGGCCACCAACTTGTCGATGGCCGCAGGCTGGTCGCCCGCCGGCGAGTAAGGGGATACGAGCTGAAAACGGTCGGTCATTGAGCGGATCTCGGGAGGCTGCACGAATTTACGGAGGCCAGCATCGGTAGAACCCTGACAGCCATTCAAGGGGAGGCAGCGTTACCTTGCAAACAATCAATGTTGAGACTGCTTGCTCCACTTCAAGGAGACGCGCAATGGACGCAGCAGGCTATTTGAGCGCGAGAGGGTACACCGCAGTCCAGTTGCTCATCGTGATGGCGGTCATCGGGATCGGCGCAGCCATCGGCGTGCCCAGCTTCAAAAGCCTCATTGAGTGGCAGCGAGCGACCACCCGCGTGCATCTGCTGACTGCGCACCTTGCGATGGCCAGAAGTCTTGCCGTCACCCAAGGCGAGCCCGTCAGCCTTTGCCCCTCCACTGACGGCACACGTTGCCGAACAGATCGCATCTGGAGCCAAGGATGGATCCTCTTTAAGGATCCAGGGCGCGGCGGGCAGCCGCCAACTTCCGCATCCGTGATCAGAGCGGAGTACGGCTTCGCCACCGGCGGCATCGATATCGTCAGCACAGCTGGACGATCAATCGTTCGCTTCCTGCCGAACGGCCGCAGCAGTGGCACGAATATCACCATAAGCCTCTGCAGCAACGCTAGGCGCCTCGCTGACGTGGTGGTCAACAACTCCGGAAGGGCGCGCACTGTGCGCTACACCAGCCCTACCAGCTGCGCAGCCCGATGAGCGGGCAAACAAAAAGCCGCGACACGTCGCGGCTTTTTGAACATCTTGGCGCCCGAAGTTGGACTCGAACCAACGACCCCCTGATTAACAGTCAAGTGCTCTAACCGGCTGAGCTATTCGGGCGGGGTCCGCATTGTAGCAGGATTCAGACCCGATGCAACACCCTTCGGACGTTTTTTTGCACTACCAACAATCCGATTTGTTGCCCCTTGAGTTGCTCTTGCGAGAAGCCTGATCAATGCTCAAGGTGCCGCACTTGTCGGCGGCCTGGGCAGCAGCCGGCGTTGCCGTGATGACGTATCCGGACTGCGTCTGTTGTGTCAAGGCAAGAGTATAAGCCGCCGTCCCTCCCTCACGCGGCGACACGTTGGTCGGCAGAGTAAAGCCCGAGTATGTGTTCTGCACTGTGTGGAACCGCTCTGCGAGCTGCCCATATTCCACCAGGTCAACCTTTGCCTGTGCGCGCCTCGACTTCCGCACATGTTCGGTGTAACTGGGGTACGCAATCGCTGACAAGATTGCGACCACTGCAACCACAATCATCAGCTCAATGAGCGTAAAGCCACGCACTTGCGCCGCAGTGCGCTTCATAACTTTTGCACGGGAACGTTCGAATAGCATCGTCACTGGATCTGCCTCCACGACTGTCTTCCGCAGGGATAAGGAACATACATCGGCTGCGCGCCAGCCACATTGATTACCATCCAGCAAGAGCTACCACCGGGTGGCAGAGACCCGCCTGTCTCGGAGGGAGTCAAGCGTGGAATTGCTGAAACACCCACGTCTTTCACGGGCGTCGTCCCCTGCGTGGTCAACGACGTCGCCGCAGTGCCGGAGGCAAAAGCTGCCCCGGAGGGAGAGCCGTTTCTTGCGACATCCAGCGCCGCACCACCTGTGCGGGTGTTCAACCCAAACAGCCAGTTGCTCCCCTGAGATGCACAGCCCACGCTGTTGGGATTGGGAACATAAGTGGGTATAAAAACAATACCCGACGCAACACTAGGATTCCCCACCATACGCTCGCCAGCCGGTAGATCCACATACCACCCCTGCCCGCCTGCCACGCTAGAGCCCATCACCAGACTGCGAGATGTACCAGAGGTGGCGATCGAGTTGGCCTGGAGGTTCGAACGCGTAATCGTGCTGGTGACGCTCCCCGTAGCGACGTCGTTGATGCCATACAGAGACTGGATCGCTGTATCGAACGGGTCGTTCTGGAAAGAGAAGCTGCCAGTACCGAAGAACAACGTCACACCACCATTTTCACCGGCACTGGCCACCAGGCCACCCGTGATCGGCTGCCGGTATGTCGCGCCATTCTCGACAGACGTGCGACTGGTGAACAGCGGAACCGTCAGCGCAGTCGTAGTGTTGCGCAAATCGAATTTCCAAATAGCTCCCTTTTGATCGGCAGCATAGACAGTATCTGCGTAGCCATCACGCACTCTTTCCGACTGGCCCGTGCCGCCCCACCGATCAACAACCACGATATTGCCCAAACCGTTGCTACCAGAGACAGTACTGCCGCTCTCGGCAGCTTCAATCATCGTTACGGTCGGCGTGCCTGTCTTGATATCCACAAGAAACAGGACAGCCTTCCCGCTAGCGCTGTTGTAGCCGTTGCCGAAGACCGCCTTCCAGGTCACCGTGCCATTCGAACTCAAGATCGGCACGATGACTGGCTTGCCGAGCACAAATCCGATATTGGCACGTATGGCAGCGGACAACGAGCTGTCGAGATCGCTAATCTCCCAAAGCCGGCTAGCCGCAGTCACACTGGTAGGCGTCGTAACGTCCATCGCAAAAACACTTCGGCCGCCAGCGCCAGCAGTGCCGACTAGGCTGGCCTTCCATGCGCCGCCGTAGTAGGTGTCGGATATGGCCAAGGGCCCATCGACATAGTAGCGGTGACCGAATTTCTGATCGCTTTGATTGGCCGGGTCATACGGCAAGAGAAGATTCCCCATATGGCCCAGTGCGGTCGACGGGATATATGCAAAACGCTCGACCCCGCCGTTGGAGGCCATAACGCCATCGCCATTCATACCACCGTCGAAACCGTGCAGCATTCCATCATTGGCCCCCACATAGACCATATAGTTACGGCCGGCCTTTTTCGTATTCAAATAGGCCTGATAGGTAGCCCCAGGGTTGCCCGGCAGGCTTCCGTAACCATAATCATCCAGTGGACTACTGATCACGGGAGTCGAGTTGACGATGTCGCCCAGAACAGTCGTTCGGTCACGCAAGCGACCTCCGCTTCGCACTTCTCCAGACGCGTCCCCGCGCAAATATGCAGTCGCCGTCGCTGCATTCGCCCCAAGAGTTGCAAGATCCAAAGCAGTGCACAAGGACATGCCCGGGTAAAGCGCAGTCGACTTGGTGCAAAGATCCGACAAAGAGACATTCGTCTCGTTGAACGCCGAAACCACCCCGGCCTTGCTCACCAACACATTACGCGCTGCAGCGGACGGCATGCGCGCGCTAGCTTCCCATGCAGCAGTGCTGACCGCTACGCGGGTCTGCGGGTTGACCGAGACAGTGTACCCGGTGAGCCGCCCAAACCAGTCTGTGCCCTCATTTGCAATTTCATAGTTCGGGGCAACCGAGAAGGATCCTACGCCGATGCGGGCACCACTCTGAGCCAGAGTACCTGAAGGCGAAGAGCCCGCCGTCACCGACGAAAGCACACGTCGCATTGCTTGAGTGATTTCGGCCGGGGTCCGGGCGTTGATGTACTGGCCACGCGTGTTCGTAGCCGCATGCCAGATATCGTCGACAGTGCTTCGCTCATCGTTCTCGCGAGGCGGCCAATTTTGATAAATCGCCGGGGTCGTGTACGCGTCCTGCACAACATTTGGATTGAAAAGATTACCTCGTGCACCCAAAGTAATGCCATAGAAGTTAACATGCAGATTCTTCTGACAATCCAGCCTTACACTTGCATTAGCGGTGTTGCATGAACTCGGAACGGGCACCAAACCAGAGGGCATATCCGCTCGAATGGGAGAACCACCGTTTATATTATTGTAATACTTGGCAGCAATGTCGCCCATGGTGTTATCGTACGTGTCGGCAAAAGGAATCCCCATATTCCCGTCGCCGCTCGCGTTACTTACGGATGGGCCATCCTGATTACTGTATCCATCCGTAAACAGCATGACCGCATTTTTTTGGCATGCCAACTGCACAGGAGCTGCACTATCAGTCCGCTGAAACTGGATACCAGCGGCGTTGACCGCCTGCCGATTTGGCGTTCCGCCACTAGCGGGCAGGGCTAGAATCGAATTATACAGGGCGGTCTTCTCGCTTTGCGTACCCATGTTGCGCATAGGCAATTTTTCATTAACCGAGTCATAACTTGCGTTCTGGTTAATCCTAAAAAAACCAACTCGCATATTATTAACGTTAGCTAACGACCTGGTCATGCCAGCAATGATTGCTCGATTTCGATTTCCATAGAATGAAAACCAATTTGCAAAGTTTTGAAGGGCATCAATATTTGTGGCCTTTATTGTGTACTTCCACATATCGCAGCCAGTACCACATACATTACGCACCCGATCGCGCTGGACCGCATCGTAAGCGGCGGTGCCAGCGAGAAGCGGCCTGGCGTCCGTGTCGCTTGTATAAGGCACAAAGAAAGTCGCCGGCCAGAACCTGATCAGCAGCGTCTGCGAACCACCATTCCAGGTTACGTCGGAAGTCGTTATCTGTTCATTCCCGAAATAAAGATTTCCATTATTATCCTGGAAACGCTGCTTGTATCCAGTACCGCGAGGGAGCACCATTCCGTTCTGAATTCTGAAACTGCTGCTGAAATCATCCCCCATATAGTTGGAAGCAAGCGCTACAGTGGCGCCGGCTTGGAGGGGGTTGATCCGCGTGTTGACCAAATCCGCCTGAGGAAAAGGATTTCCATCGTTATTTATCCACGGGTCGTACTTGACCTCAGGATCGTAATAGGTGGGGTTGTAGGCAGCAGAGCGCGCAAACCCAAGGCTATCCAGGGGTGGGATGCCGCGACGGTTTTCGTCGATACGAACGCCGGGCAGGACATGGTTATAACCACACCCCACGCTTGGCGAATCCTCGGTGTTCAATACGCCCTGAGCAGAAAAGAAGCTGAGTCTAGCCGTGCTCCAGCATCCTTGACCGTCCTGTCCTGGAAACTGGGTCTGAAATGTCATCGAGCCCGAATCGTCCACCGCCATGATGAACGCAGGAGGCGTCTGCACCTGATCGTTCATCGGCGCCTGAGCCAGTACGCCCTGTCCTTGCGCAGCAATCAAGGTGTAGATGAAGAACCCTAACCCGACCGCACCCGTCAGTGCCGAAGCAAGGACCACTTTTTTCGTGTGAGCTGTCATTTGCGTTTCTTCAGAGTTTGAAAACGGTATCTATCGCTGCTTCGGAACTGGCATTATCGTTGTCGTCGGCAGCAACACCGGTAATTTGAAAAACTGGAGATGCTGGATCGACCGGCTGGCCCATCCCGATGTTTGCTTCGCCCTGGATACATTGATCGATCTGACGGACATTGACCGCACGATTGGATGTCTGCGACTGGGCCCATTGCATCGGATCAAAGCCATCGTCGCACACCCGCTTGATGTCACCCGAATTCACCAGACTAGAGGTATCGCTCGAAGACGTGGTTCGATTTGAGATCTTCTCCACAGAATTCTCGGCGTTTCTAACCGTTCCCTCTGCCTCCTCGAACGCACGATTCACTGCGCGATAATTCGACGCCATCTTCTCCTGCATGCCGGAGACTTGAATACCTGCAATGCCGATTAATGCCAACAGCACCAAAATTATCAGCGCAACATATAGGACAGCACCCTTCTCCCGTCCAGACCCGACTCTTGGCATCATGCGCTTTTTGAACACAGGTAGCATTCTCATGATCAATTTCCGAACAATCGGTTACGGAGAGCCACGGAAAGTTCATAGCTGGCCCGATATCGTCCATCATTGGTCGTAGGTGGGATTACCGTTACTCCCAATACACCAAGACGATTTTCGGTACGCTGCGCTGCTGCGGCAGCAGGAGTCGGACTGCGCACAAGAACGCCAACCTGCACCTGACCAACCCGCCGCCATTGATTAGCGGCTGCTGCATCGGTTGTAACGGCAACATCGCTGGCAACCCTCTGCACGGTGATGTTGCCGACGGGAGGAGTCTGCGTCGCAATTGTTTCGGTAGTGTCCAATCCATAAAGGAATTGAAGGCTTTCGATGCCTTCTACCAGTTCTTCGCTGGTGTATTGGCCATTACCTCCGGCCCGAGCCCGGCGCAGCGCAGGCTCTCCGGTATCTGGATTGTTGGCGACGTAGTAGACCAGTGATTCCGCACGATAAACCATGGTCTGCCCGGTGGGCTGTACGACATATCTTCCGGCCAGGTTGACTCCTGAGGCCACCACGGTTCCGGCCGTGGTCGTGCCGGCAAAAACGTCGGCATGTGCGCAATCGGCAATTCCGAACAGTGTTGGTGCGGCAACGCCATCATCCGTCAGCCGCGCCCAGCGGGTGGCATCCATTGTCAATGTCGTATTGGAACCCGCCGCCACGATACCCGTCGCAGGGACGCCTTCGGCGGAAAGAAAACGCAAGACGATGATATCGCTACCCGCTACTGGCGCTGGACTGAGGTTCTGGATTGCCGCAGGCAATCCAGTGACAGAACCTGCGCTCGCTCCGATAGTGACCGCTTGCCCGGGAGCAGTACCCGGCGCCTCGTACCCTTGAATTGATACAGAAAAGTCAAGCGGTGTGCCGCTCCCCGTTGTGGCAGAAAGATTGACTCGTGGATCGCCTTGCCCCTTCACAAACTGCGCCTGATCGTTGACACATCCAAAATGCCCGGCCATCCGGATATCACGGGCCAGATAATCCAGCGCGAAGCGCCCATTCTCCTGAGCGCGCGAGGCGCCCTCGGATAGCTGAGCAGCAGTACGCGATGCGGAAAAAATCTGGATGACGCCCAACAGCAGCACCAGCCCGATCACCATCGCAATCATGAGCTCGATCAGGGACACACCCGCATTGCGCCTATACCCACTCATCGCAGTCAAATCTCCGTACGTAGGGCAAAACTTGTAATGGTGTCGGGATTATCCTTATCCCAGCGCTGATCGCCCCAGCTGATCGACACTGTCGCCACTCCATTTACATAAGTGACAGTAGCGGCGGCTTTATCTCCCAAAGCTTTTGCGACCTGACACTGCCATCGCGCAATGTTTTGAGCGACAGGAACCGCGGTGCCGGTGGGGTAAGCGCAGGCGCCCGTCGGGGTAACAGAACCGGCAGCGAACGTAGCAGCAGTGTACTGCGTCACCAGATACCGGTTCGATCGCATTTGATCGGTGAGGTCGTATGCAAGATTGGTCGCCTGCGTCCGGTAATTTGCACTTTGCACGAACCGTACATTCATGGTCTGCAGCAATGCGAACCCCAGCAAACCGAAGGCCAGCACAAGAATGGCGATCAGCACTTCGATCAAAGTGAAGCCCCGCGACGAGCGCGCGTTGAAGCGAGCAAGCTTGCTCATACACAAGTCTCTTTTTTGCTACGAATTTGCCCAGATGCGTTCACAGTTAATGACCGCCTCAGTGGCTGACTACCGCACTGATCCGGCCGGAGAGTGACTTGCTGGTCTGCAGCTGCGCGACGTCGACCACGGGCATCGAAGGCGATTACCGTCCCGCTGGTAGGCCCCTGGACAACGAGCAAGGGATTGCCGGTCGAGTAGCGCAGCACGGTTTCCCCGGCGTCGAAGCTGCCGTTCCCATTAGTGTCGCTCCAAGCCATAACTCCTCCACTCCAGTTGCCGTCGCAGCTATTACCGTTAGAGCTGCCACAGATGCCTCCGCCTCGACCGTTGCGGATGGCCTCGCTTCTGGAAAGATTTAGAAGAGCAATGAGCTCATTGTTGGCGGCAGCCACACGGTTTGATCGCAAAACCCCTTGAAAGCTCGGATAACCGATGGCGACCACGATCGCAAGCACAGCGATCGTTACCATGAGTTCAATCAGAGTGAACCCGCGTGAACGGACAACAGGCATTAGACGCTCCCCAGCGTTGGCCCTAGCAGCTTCGTCAAAGTTCACACCCGACGCAATCGGCCGCGGATGGGCGGTAAAAATGGCCGACGAACGACGTCGGCCAGGCCGTAACTCCGCAAAATCCTTAGGTCACCACCCGATAACAAGGCCGGTAGTCCCCCGAGATCTTCATCCGGCGCTGCTCGACGAAGCCGCGCAGGAGTTCGTCCAGTGCCTGCATGATCTCGGGATCGCCGTGGATTTCGAAGGGGCCGAATTCCTCGATGCGGCGCATGCCGTCTTCCTTGACGTTGCCGGCGACGATGCCGGAGAAGGCACGGCGCAGGTCGGCGGCAAGGGCCGGCGCCGGGCGGCCGTGGTGCAGGTCCAGCGCAGCCATCGCTTCGTGGCTAGGCTCGAAGGGCTGCTGGTACTCGAGCGGGATGTGCACGGACCAGTTGAAGTAATACGAGTCTTTCTGGTCCTTGCGGTGTGCGCGCACTCCGTGGACCCCCTCGGCCATACGGCGCGCCACGGCGACCGGGTCGCCGACGATGATCTCGTAGCGCGAGGCGGCAGCGTTCCCCAGGGTGAGGCGAATGAAACGGTCGATCTGCTCGAAGTACGGCGCGGCGATGGTCGGGCCGGTGAGGATCAGCGGGAACGGCACATCCGCGTTTTCTTCGCGCAGCAGGATGCCGAGCAGATAGAGAATTTCCTCTGCGGTACCGACGCCGCCTGGGAAGACCAGGATGCCGTGCCCGATGCGGACGAAGGCCTCAAGGCGCTTCTCGATGTCCGGCATGATCACCAGATGGTTGACGATCGGGTTCGGCGATTCGGCGGCAATGATGCCGGGCTCGGTGACGCCGATGTAGCGGGTATTGTGCTTGCGCTGCTTGGCATGCGCGATGGTGGCGCCCTTCATCGGACCCTTCATGGCGCCCGGGCCGCAGCCGGTGCAGATATCCAGCCCGCGCAAGCCAAGCTCGTAGCCGACCTGCTTGGTGTAGAGGTATTCATCGCGCGAGATGGAATGGCCGCCCCAGCACACGACCAGGTTCGGGTCCAACGGTTGCAGGATGCGCGCATTACGCAGCTGACCGAACACGGCATTGGTGATGCCTTCGCTGGTGTCCAGGTCGGCGCGCTGCGCTTCGAGCTCGATGGCCATGTAGGCGAGGTCGCGCACAACGGCGAACAACAGCTCGGCCACGCCGCGGATGATCTCGCCATCGACGAACGCCATTGCCGGCGCGTTGGTCAGATCGATGCGGATGCCGCGGTCTTGCTGGTTCACCTGGATGTCGAAATCCGGGTAGAGATCGCGTGCGGCACGCGGGTCGTCCGATGCGCTTCCGCTGGTCAGCACGGCCAGCGCACAGCGGCGCAACAGCTCATGCATGCCACCGCTGGATGCGTCGCGCAACCGTGCTACTTCTGCCTTGGACAACACATCCAGCCCACCGCGCGGATAGATCCGCGCATCCACCACCGGCAGCGCCCGTGCTGCCGTACTGCTGAGTTCCATAGCATGCTCCTGTCGTATGCACGGAACTTTAGCGTACTCACCCGCACAAAAGAAAACGGCCGGGAGACCCCGGCCGTTTTTTCAAACATCGACACGCTAGCCGGCTTTAGAACTGGTAGCGGAAGCCCAGCTGCAGCGCCCAGCGGGAGATGCCCTTGTCGTCGTAGATGGTCGCGGCATCCGGCTCGTTGAAGCGGTAAACGTACTTGCCGGTCGCTGCATCGATACCGCCGTATTCAGCGACACCCTTGAAGCCCGGGAATGCGTACTCATCGACGCGGCCCCACTTCTTGTTGAGCAGGTTGCCCACGTTCATGACGTCGACCCAGATCTGCGCCTTGTTGCCATCGAAGAAACCAGGAAGCTCCTGCTCGATGTGTAGATCGAACTGGTTGACCCACGAATTACGCACCGCATTGCGACCGGCAACCTGGCCCTTGTGCGTGGACAAGTACTGGTCATTGTTGACGTAATTCCAGAACGCGTTTTCTTCGGCCGCGTTACGGAACAGCACATCGCCGCGCGCCGCCGGGATATACAACAGGTCGTTGGAGCGACCGTCGCCATTGGCATCGTTGTCGAACGTATAGCTATAGGGACGACCGCTACGGCCTTGATACACAAGACCGACCTTTGTTGCAAAATCGCCGAAGAAATTATGCTTCCACTGCAGCGTACCCAGGAAACTGTCCTTAATTTCGTATGCAGAGGTTGCATTGACCTCTTCATTCGCCTGGAAGGTTGCGGTGTTGAGCAACTGCGAACTCGAAGTGGAACTGGTCAGACCGCTGACTTCCTTCGCGTTCGAGTAGGTATAAGCCAAGCTCCACGACCAGTCGCTGTCATTGAACGGCTTGTTCAAGCCGACAGTGAAACTCTGTGAGCCACCCCGATCGGTGGGGCGCGCAATGATGGCATCGTTGAAGCTCATGTTGCGACCAGCACGAATATCGGTACCGCTGTTCACACATGACGAGCCAGCCGCAACACCCGTCTCGCGGAGACATGCATTACCCAGGGAATTCCAATTAGCCGGATTGCGGCCATTGGCGTTCCAGTAGATGTCACGACCATCCTGGCCAACTGCCGTCGGATTACCGAGATTGAGCTGCTGGTAATAAATCGCTTCCTTGACTTTGGTCACCACGCCTTCCATCGAGGCGACGATGCCGTACCACGGCAACTCGGTATCGAACGCGAGGTTTGCTTTCCAAACGGACGGCTGACTCAGATCCTTGTCAACAAAGTCGACCGACTGCGTGGCGCCCGATGTTCCGCGCGGCTGGTTGTTGATATCCGGCGTGAAGCGGATACCACTGTTGGAGGCGTTATTGAAGTTGTAATCGGTGTAAGCCAAACCCGTATTGGAATACGGGTTGGACAACCAAACCGACGCGGCAGCACCCTGGAACAGACCAACACCGCCACGCAGCTGGGTCGGACGATCTGCATCGAAGGTGTAGTTGAAACCAAAGCGCGGCTGCCACAAGCCATTGCCGTCAATGGTTTCATCATTGCGAAGACCGAATGCGTTGAACGCAGCCTGGTTGAACTGCGGTGAGTTCTTCACCATCGGTTCGTCGTAACGCAGGCCGAAGTTCAGCGTCAGGTTGCTATTGACGGCCCAAGAATCCTGCAAGAACACGCCCACGTTCCGCATGCCCCACTTCGCAGCGATATTATCGATCCCGGTGGGCGAATACGAGTAACGATACGCGTTCGGCAGATTCGCCTGGTAGTTGGCAACCGAATTGAAGGTGTAGCTGCCGAAGACACGCGGACCGTACAAGTTGTAGATGTCGTTGTCTTCGTAGTCGAACCCGAACTTGACCGTGTGGTCATTCAAGAACAGCGTGCCGGCGAAGAACGCGTTCCAGGTTTCGGTGCGCAACTCGTTAGCCTGAGTATTGGCTTCAGTACCAAGATTTAAGGTGTTGTTGCCAAAACGCACAGCGATGGCCGGCAACTGCGATGCCGCAGTACGAACTGCCGAGTAATCGCGATAAGACACCTTGGCTTCGGTCGAGAAAGTATCGGTCCAATCGCTGAACAACTGACCGGTGTAGGTCTCGAGCTCGAAGTCGCGCACATAGTGGTACGAGTTCAACGCCAGCTGGTTGTTGCCGAACCCGTTGAGATTGGCCGTGCTCTGCTCGGACTTGCCATAGCGGAACGAACCACGATGCTTATCGCTGATGTTCCAATCCAGCTTGAAGCCCTTCTCTTCCGAATCAGAATCCAAAGCCGGCAAGGCCAGGGTCCCAGGGTCGAAGCCATAGACATTGCGCGAGATATCGATCACCTGATCGACCTGCGCCTGGGTAATACCGACTTCATTGCTGGCACCAGAACCGGCCGGACCATAGCCACTGTTACCGGTAAACACGCCCTTGCCCTTGT
This sequence comes from Xanthomonas phaseoli pv. dieffenbachiae, assembly GCF_008639345.1. NCBI lineage: Bacteria > Pseudomonadati > Pseudomonadota > Gammaproteobacteria > Lysobacterales > Lysobacteraceae > Xanthomonas > Xanthomonas phaseoli. Next base: position 2,964,549 of record NZ_CP041380.1, read on the forward strand.
ACTTCTCGTAGTTGGCGAAGAAGAACAATTTGTCCTTGACGATCGGGCCGCCAAGGGTCAGACCATACGTCGCTTCGTTGTCGAACAGCTGCGGGCGGATGTTGTTCTGATTCTTGCCCGACCAGTCGTTCTCGCGATAAGTGCCGTAGACCGAACCATGGAATTCGTTTGTGCCCGACTTGGTGACGGCATTGATCACGCCACCGGTGCCGCCACTGATCGTAACGTCGTAGTTAGCCACGTCCACCGAGATTTCATCGATGACATCCATCGAGAACGGCTGGCGCGGGGTCGGCAGGCTGTTGGATTCCAGACCGAAGGCGTCGTTGGTGCTGATGCCGTCGACGCGGATCGCGTTGTAACGCGGGTTCTGGCCGGCGATGGAGATTTCGTTGCGGGCCTTGTCGGTTTGCGCAACGCGCGGATCCAGGCGCACATAGTCCTGCAGGTTACGGTTGATCGATGGCAGCGACTCGATTTCTTCGCGGGTCACGTTGGTGCCAGTGCCCATCTTGTTCGCGCTGAAAATGGCCGAGCCGTAATTGCCGGCGATTGCCTGCACGGTGCCCAGCGTCGCCAGATCGCCGCCCAGGGCGGCATCGACCTGGTTGACCTTGTCCAGATTCAGATACACGCCTTCGCGGGTGGTGTTGCCAGCGCCCGAAGCGGTAATGGTGATGGTGTACGGCCCGCCCACACGCAAGCCGCGCGCGTTATAGCGTCCGCTGGCATCGGTGGTGGCGCGGCTGACCGTTCCGGACTCCACATGCGTGATGGTGACTTCGGCGTTCGGGACGGGCTGGCCGCCACTGCCGGTCACCAGGCCGGCGACGCCAGCCGAGGTGCTTTGCGCAAATACAGGAGCGGCGGCGAGCGCGGCGACAAGGCCAAGCGTCAGCTTGGACATGCGGAGATAACGGGGATGGGTCATTTCGGTAGCCTCGATACAGGTTGGGCAGTGACAAAAAGGCGCAGTCAGCCCAACCGTTCCCGGGGGTGGGCTGCCGATGATCTGGGGTCCCTTGCCGCGCGACTGGTTGCTGCCGCAACGGTTAACAACAGATTAACACGCTAAGGCCTGATTGTGACGACGGCGTGACAAACTTCGCGCACTGCTACATGAACTGCGAAGTTAGGGGCGCAATCGCCAAATCGTGCAAGGTCGCAACCGGAGCGAGACGCACGTCGCGCCTCTGGCGCCGCAAAGTCGCGAGATCGGGTCAATTTGCCCAAACGCCCCCATTCGGCCACCGCGTGCGTGCTGCGCATGGTGGCGCCACTGTCCAAGCACCCCACCGAATATGACATTCCACCTGCACTCTTGCGTCACTGACGGATCGGCCTCAAGACAGGCGCGAGCGGCCAGGTGCTGCGCCGTCTTCCTCGTCCAGAGACCATCACGTCGCAACGCCACTTTTCCGGACGCGACGCTGCGCTGGCCGCCGTCACCATGAACCGTAGGCACGTCACCACAGCTGGCGCGGGTTGAATCCAGGCCATCGGCGCACGTCGACGTCCACATGCGACGCGATCGGCAAGCTGCGGGGCTGCGCTAGATCGACACCGGCAGCTTGAAATACGTGCCCAGGCCGTCCAGGAACATCTGTACCGAGATGGCGACCAGCAGCATGCCCATCAAGCGCTCGATGGCCGTCAGGGCGCGGTGGCCGAGCAGTTTGTATAACAGCGGCGCGGCGGCCAGGATCGACGAGGCGCCGATCCAGGCGATCATCAGGGCAAGGCTCCAGTCCCACAGCCGCGTGGGCTCGTTGCTGCCCATGAGCATCACCGCGGCCATGCCAGACGGGCCGGCCACCAGCGGGATGGCCAGCGGCACGATGAAGGGCTCGCCGTCGGGGATCTCGCCCATCAGGCCTTCGGGCCGCGGGAAGATCATGCGGATGCCGATCACGAACAGCACGATGCCGCCGGCGATGGCCACCGACTCCTGGCGCAGGTGCATCAGCTCCAGCGCGTACTTGCCGCCCCACAGGAACGCCATCAACACGCACAGGGCGATCAGCAGTTCACGCGCAAGCACGAAGCGCTGGCGCTTGGGTGGCAGCGGCTTGAGCACGCTGAGAAACACCGGAATGTTGCCCAGCGGGTCGAGAATCAGGAACAGCAGCAGCGCCGCGGAAAGAATGGTCATACCGACGGACTCCAGATCGCACCGCGATGCGTCGCCCCTGCGGCCGACAGCACGCTGACGCATGCAGGTGCGTAACGTGCGGCATCGACCGCGTCGTTGTCTTCGTGATGGGTGAATGCGCGTGCGCGCAATGCGGTGCGCATCGGGCCGGGCTGCAGGCCGCTGACGCGCACCGGGCCGGCGGCGGTTTCATGATGCAAGGTGGCGATCAAGCCGCGCTGCGCATGTTGGGCGGCGCCATACGCCCCCCAATAGGCCCGACCCACACGCGCGGGGTCGTCCACCACGAAGACAGCTGCCGCATCGTCCTGCTGCCGCAACAACGGCAGACACGCCTGGGTCAGCCAGGCACGCGCGGTCAGGTTGACGTGCAGGGTGCGTGCGAAATCTGCAGGTGAGGCCAGTTCGGTTGGCGTCAGGCCGGAAAAGTCGGCAGCGCACTGCAGCAGGCCATGCAGACCACCAAGTTCGGTCTGCAACCGTTGCGCAAGCGTGGCGTAGTCGTCCGGCGTGGCGCCGGCCAGATCCAGCGGATACAGCAGCGGCTCGGCACCCAGCGCTGCCACCGCGTCGTAGATGCGCTCCAGCGGGCGCACCTTGCGACCAAGCAGGACCACCGTGGCGCCTGCAGCCGCACATGCCTGCGCCGCGGCGGCGCCGAGGCCGCCGCCGGCGCCGGTCACCAGCACGACCCGTCCCGACAAGGCGGCCGACTGCGGCTGGGCCTGCACCGAACTCACGGCTGGTACGCCTCGCTGACAATGCGCTTGAGCTCGCCGGCCTCGAATAGTTCCAGCGTGATGTCGCAGCCGCCGATCAGCTCGCCATGGATGAACAACTGCGGAAACGTAGGCCAGTTGGAGTAGCGCGGCAGATTTGCGCGCACTTCGGGCTCTTCCAACACGTTGACCGTACGCAGTTGGTCGGCACCGGCGGCCACCAAGGCCTGCACGGCGCGACTGGAAAACTCGCACATCGGAAATTGCGGGGTGCCTTTCATGAACAGCACGATCGGGTGTTGTTCGACTTCGGCCTGGATCCGTTCCATCACCGGCATTGGACTCTCCTGACTGGGAGCGGCAGGCCCGACCGCCGGGTCGGATAGACTTCCGCAAAGGCGCGCATTGTAAGCCTTCAGCGCGACCTATCGCCGCACTCCCTTCGCTGCCACTGCCATCATGCCGATCGAACACGTTGCACTGCCCTACTCTCGCGCTGCCCTGGAGCCGCATCTGTCCGCCGCAACACTGGAGGCGCATCACGGCGTCTGTCACCGCAGCGAGGTCGAACAGCTCAACGCGCGCATCGAAGGCAGCGAATTTGCTGAGTTGACGCTGGAAGAGATCATCGCGCAGGCGCAGGGCACGCTGTTTCATCTGGCCGCACAGGTGTGGAACCACAATTTCTATTGGCAGTGCCTGCGGCCGCGCGCTGGCGGGGAGCCACTTGGACGGCTGGGCGACGGCATCGCCAAATCGTTCGGCGACTTCGTGCATTTCAAGCAGGAGTTCACGCGTGTGGCGTTGAGCAGCTTCGGCTCGGGCTGGGTGTGGCTGGTGCAGCGCCCGGACGGCGCGCTGGCAGTGGTCGCCACACCCAACGCCTCCACCCCACTCACCGGGCCGGACATCCCGCTGCTCGCCTGCGATATCTGGGAGCACGCGTACTACCTGGACTACCAGCAGGATCGCGCGCGCTACCTGGAGGCGTTCTGGAAGCTGGTGAACTGGGATTTTGTCGCAAGCCGGCTGGGCTGACCTGGCCGCTCAGCGTTCAGACGCAGATGCGGACTGGCTCATCTGCTGGAACATCGCAGAACGGGTCCGCGCCCGACACCGACGCGCCCTCGCAGACGGCGCGCGGCGTCGCATGCGATCACCACCGAGACGCTGCGCGCATCAGCCTTCGTTCAAACGCGCAACCACTGGCCGAGCCTGCGCATCGCGCTGCAGCGCAGCGCCGGCATCGCTCACTGCCAGCGCCAGCGCCTGCGCCGTCTCCGCGCGCAGCGTTGCGTGTCCCACCTTGCGTCCATCGCGCGCTTGCTTGCCGTAGTCGTGCCAATGCCCACCGGGCACCGCCAGGAACGCCCTGGCGTCTGGCATCGCGCCCAGCCAGTTGAGCATGCAGGCGTGGCCGCGCATCGCAGTACTGCCCAGTGGCAAGCCAAGCACGGCCCGCACATGATTTTCGAATTGCGAGGTCTCGGCGCCCTCGATGGTCCAATGCCCCGAGTTATGCACGCGCGGCGCCATTTCGTTGGCAAGCAACTCACCGTCGCGCACGAACAGTTCCAGCGCAAATACGCCGACATAGTCGAGCTTTTCCGCCACGGCACGCGCGTGCGATTCGGCCGAGGCTTGTAGCGCCGCCTCCACGCTCGCCGGTGCCAGGCTGGCCGACAGCACACCGTCCACATGCCAATTTTCGGTCAATGGCCAGGCGCGGAATTCGCCATCGCGCCCGCGCACTGCAACCACGCTGACCTCGCGCTGGAACGGCACGAACGCTTCCACGATCAACCCGACGTGCGCCGCCTGTGCGCCAAGCGCGTCCCACGCTGCATCGGCATCGGCGAGCGACTTGATACGGAACTGGCCCTTGCCGTCGTAGCCGAAGCGGCGGGTCTTCAGCACGCAGGGCGTACCGATCCGCGCAAGTGCTGCGTCCAGGCCGGCGCGGTCGTCGATCGCGGCAAACTCGGGCACCGGAATGCCGAGCTCGCGGAACAGGGTTTTTTCGCTGAGCCGGTCCTGCGCAACCGCAAGCGCAGCCGGACTCGGAAACACCGGCACCTGGGCGGCAAGTTGCTGCGCGCTGGCGGCCGGCACGTTTTCGAAATCGAAGGTGATCACGTCCACCTGCTGGGCGAATGCGGCCAGGGTCGCCGCGTCTTCGAACGCGCCAACCTGCAGCGGTGCCACCTGGCCTGCGCAGGCATCGGCTGCCGGGTCGAAGACCGCAAAGCGTATGCCCAGCGGCGCCCCAGCCAGTACCAACATGCGCGCCAGCTGGCCGCCACCGAGAATGCCGACCGTGCTCATTGGCGTGGGTCGTCGCTGGCCATGACATCGTCGGTCTGTTTGGCGCGGAACTGCGCCAGCGCCTGACCGACCTGCGCCTGCTCGGGCGCCAGCATGGCCGCCGCAAACAACGCCGCATTGGCCGCACCCGCATTGCCGATGGCGAAGGTCGCCACCGGAATGCCGGCCGGCATCTGCACGATCGACAGCAGCGAATCCATGCCGTTCAGCGCCTTGGACTGCACCGGCACGCCAAGCACCGGCACTGCGGTCTTGGCCGCCAGCATGCCCGGCAGGTGCGCCGCGCCGCCGGCGCCGGCAATGATCGCGCGCAGTCCGCGTTCGCCAGCCTGCTCGGCGTAGGCGAACAGGACGTCCGGGGTACGGTGCGCCGAGACCACCTTGACTTCGTACGGCACGCCCAGTGCGTCGAGCTTCTGAGCTGCGTGTTGCATGGTCTCCCAATCCGAACGGGAACCCATCACGATGCCGACCAGCGGCGCGGAGTGGTTGGAGGTCATGGCCCTGCCCTGCGGTAAAGACGTATTCTAGCCAATCTCCACGCAAGACAAGACTTCGATGGATCGCAAATTGCTCGACCTGCTGTGCTCGCCCGACACCCGCCAGCCGCTTTCGCTGCTCGACGGCAAGGGCCTGGAAGCACTCAATGCCGCCATCGCCGGCGGAACCCTGCAGCGCGCCGACGGCGCCGCGCAAACCCAGCCGCTGCGCGAAGCGCTGATCACCCGCGACCGCAAGCAGATCTTCCGCGTCGACGACGGCATTCCGGTGTTGCTGGCCGAGGAAGCCATCGCCACCGCACACATCGCCGACTTCCCCGAGAAGTGAGCCTGACCGTGCGCACCAACGTGCCGGACGCGCCACCGGCCGAATCGGTCGACGCCGACGTAGCGCGCGCCCTGGCCGAAGACATCGGCAGTGGCGATGTCACCGCTGCGCTATTGCCCGACCAGGCCGACAGCGCCTATCTGCTATGCAAGCAGGACGCGGTGATCGCCGGACGCCCCTGGTTTGATGCCACGCACCGCGCGCTCGACCCGCAGGTACGCATCGACTGGCAAGTGCATGAAGGCCAGCACGTCGGAGCCGGCACGGTGCTCGCGCTGTTGCAGGGGCGCAGCCGTAGCCTGGTCAGTGCCGAACGCACCTCGCTCAATTTCATGCAGACGCTGTCTGCCACGGCGACCACCACCGCGGCATATGTGGCTGCGGTGGCCGGCACGCGCGCGCGCATCCTGGACACACGCAAGACGCTGCCTGGCCTGCGCGCCGCGCAGAAATATGCCGTGCGCTGCGGCGGTGGCGACAATCACCGCATCGGCCTGTTCGACACGGTGATGCTCAAGGAGAACCACATCCGCGCCGCCGGTTCGTTGAGCGCGGCCGTGCATGCCGCACGCGCGCAGCAACCGCAGCTGCCGCTGGTGGTCGAAGTGGAAACGCTGGAACAGCTACACGAAGCACTGCAGGTTGGCTGCACACGCATCCTGATCGACGACTTCGACCAGGCAATGCGCCGAGAAGCGGTGCGTATCGTTGCTGCATTACCGCCGGAGCGACGCATTCCGCTGGAGGTCTCCGGCAGCGTGGATCTGGGCGGCATTCGCGCCATTGCCGAAGACGGAGTGGACTGCATTTCGATTGGCGGGCTCACCAAGCACGTGCAGGCAGTGGATCTGTCGCTCAAACTCGGCCCGCCGCCAAAGCGCTGATTTCACGCGTGCGCGCAGCCGGCTCTGGCAGCCTGCTGCGATTGTTTCCGTGCAGGACCTGCAATGACCGTCAAACCTTGGCCGTGGATCTGCTTCTTGCTGGCAGGTATCGGAAGCAGCGCTGCGGCTGCGGAAGTGTGCGATATCCCGCCACGGTTCGGAACGAGTCCCGCCGCGATCGCCATCGTGCGCAACGCCTGCAATGAGCATCGACTGTGGCAACGCCCGTTTATCGATGCCAAGGGTCGCCTGGCCAGCCTTGGCGTTACCGAAGCCGAATCGGGCTATCTCGCCGATCATGCCGTGGTCGCCTGGCAACGCGTTGCAGGCTACTGGCGCGACAGCGGCACGCTTGCGTCGATGGGCGGACGCCCCGGCGCATCGAGTTGCGCGGCACTGGATGGTACGCGCTACACCGCCAGCGACTGCCGGGCATTCCTGATCGACAACCCATGGTCGGCCGCTTTCATCTCCTGGGTAATGACGCAATCGGGGTTGAGCGGTTTTCATCGCTCCGCGCGCCATCTGGATTACATCCGCAGCGCCTACAACGACGGCGCTACCGGCCCGTACCGGTTCACCGATCCTGCAGTCGAGAAGCCGGCGCCAGGCGATCTGCTGTGTCTGCTGCGCGGCCGCAGCACTGCGTTGGGCTATGCCGGCCTGAAAGCCGCGCTGGGCGGCAGTGCGCCGATGCCGTGGCAGTCGCATTGCGATGTCGTGGTAGCCGCCAATGTCGGCGGCGATCGCACGTTGTATCTGATCGGCGGCAACGTCTTCAACACGGTGATGATGCGCAAGATGCCGCTGGATCGCGCCGGCCGCGTGGTGTTGCCAACACCGCAATCGGACAGCAGCCAGGATCAGAACGAAGACAGCTTGGGCATCGCCAGCGAATGCACGCCGGCGCACGAAGAACTGTGCGACTTCAATCGCCGCGACTGGGCCGCACTGTTGAAACTGCGTCCTGATGCGGCAATGGTTGCGCCGGCACCGACCGCGCCGCTGCCCACACCCGACACCGTGCCTACAGAACAAACAATGCCGCCGGGCTTCCCACGCGTCGTGCCACCACGCCCGGAAGCCCAGCCTGCGCCGACACAACAACAGCAACCTGAGTAAAGACGGATTCCAAGCCCCTCTCCTGCGGGAGAGGAGTTGGGGTGAGGGTACGTGACGGAGGCTTCGCTCAGTTCACAGCACCAGGCTCCGCCCATACCCTCATCCGGCGCTACGCGCCACCTTCTTCCGGTGGGAGAAGGAACAAAGCTGCTGGCGACGGGTGTGGGTAGGACGAGGCCGCAACGCCGAAGCGGCACATCAACTGCACGATGCGGCGCACCTTGTCCGACGCCATGCATTTCCTCTTGGTGCGAGCAGGAGTCAGACAGCCCTGCTAGCCACAACAAAAAAAAAACGGGCCGAAGCCCGCTTTTTTGTCATGCATCATGCGTGATGCATCAGCATGCGGCGATTACTCCGCCGACGCCTGCACGCCTTCGCCTTCTTCCACTGCCTTGATCGACAGACGGATGCGGCCCTGCTTGTCCACTTCCAGCACCTTGACGCGGACCAGATCGCCTTCCTTCAACTTGTCGCCGACCTTCTCCACGCGCTCGCTGGAAATCTGCGACACGTGCACCAGGCCGTCCTTGCCCGGCAGGATGGTGACGAACGCACCGAAGTCCATGATCTTGGCGACCTTGCCTTCGTAGATGCGGCCCGGCTCCACGTCCGAGGTGATCTGCTCGATGCGCGACTTGGCAGCCTGCGCGGCAATCGCGTTGACCGAAGCGATGATGATCGTGCCATCGTCCTGGATGTCGATCTGCGTGCCGGTTTCCTTGGTAATGGCCTGGATGGTCGAGCCACCCTTGCCGATCACTTCGCGGATCTTGTCCGGGTGGATCTTGATGGTCAGCAGTCGCGGCGCGTAGTCGCTCAGCTCCTGACGCGGGGTGGTCAGCGCATGCGCCATCTCGCCCAGGATATGCAGACGGCCAGCTTTGGCCTGCTGCAATGCCTGCTTCATGATCTCTTCGGTGATGCCTTCGATCTTGATGTCCATCTGCAGCGCGGACACGCCTTCGGCAGTACCGGCCACCTTGAAGTCCATGTCGCCGAGGTGATCTTCGTCACCCAGGATGTCGGAGAGCACGACGAAGTCGTTGCCTTCCTTGACCAGACCCATCGCGATACCTGCGACCGGCGCCTTGATCGGCACGCCGGCATCCATCAGCGCCAGCGAGCTGCCGCAAACCGATGCCATCGAGGACGAACCGTTGGACTCGGTGATTTCCGAGACCACGCGAATGGTGTACGGGAATTCTTCCAGAGTCGGCATCACGGCCAGCACGCCGCGCTTGGCCAGGCGGCCGTGGCCGATTTCGCGACGCTTCGGCGCACCGAAACGACCGCACTCGCCCACCGAATACGGAGGGAAGTTGTAATGGAACAGGAAGTTTTCCTTGTACTCGCCCGACACTGCGTCGATGACCTGACCGTCGCGCGCGGTGCCCAGCGTGGTGATCACGATCGCCTGCGTCTCGCCGCGGGTAAACAGCGCCGAGCCATGGGTACGCGGCAACACGCCGGCCTTGGCGCTGATCGGACGCACGGTATCCAGTGCACGGCCGTCGATGCGCACCTTGCTGCTCAACACCGAACCACGCATGGTCTGGTATTCCAGCTCGCCGAATTCCTTGGCCAGATCACCGGCAGCCCAGCCTTCGATGGTCGCGCGCGGCGCCAGGGCGCCCAGCACGTCCTTCTTGATCGCCGAAATCGCATCGCGGCGCTGCAGCTTGTCGCGCACCTGGAATGCCGACGCCAGCTGGTCGCCCACCGCTTCCTTCAGTGCGGCGATCATGCCGTCGTTCTTGGCCGGGGCCACCCAATCGGACGGCTTGGTGCCGGCTTCGACGGTCAGCTCGTTGATGACGTTGATGACCTTCTGCATCTCGCGATGACCGAACGTCACTGCGCCCAGCATCACTTCTTCGGACAGCAGCTCGGCTTCGGACTCGACCATCAGCACCGCGTTGGCGGTACCGGCCACGACCAGCTCCAGCTGCGAATCCTTCAGCTCGGTCACGGTCGGGTTGAGGATGTATTCGCCATTCTTGTAGCCGACCTTGGCGGCGCCGATCGGGCCCTTGAAGGGGGTGCCGGCCAGCGACAGTGCAGCCGAGGCGCCGATCAGCGCGGCGATGTCGCCGTCGATGTCCGGATTCATCGACATCACGGTGGCGATGATCTGCACTTCGTTCTTGTAGTCCTCCGGGAACAGCGGACGGATCGGACGATCGATCAGGCGCGAGATCAACGTTTCCTTCTCGGTCGCGCGTCCTTCGCGCTTGAAGAAGCCGCCCGGGATGCGGCCGCCAGCGTAGAACTTCTCCTGATAATCGACCGTCAGAGGAAAGAAGTCCTGCCCTTCGCGCGCGCTCTTGGCGGCGACGGCGGTGACCAGCAGTACGGTGTCGTCGAACTTGACGATCACGGCACCGCCTGCCTGGCGAGCGATTTCGCCCGTCTCAAGGGTGACGGTGTGCTTGCCGTACTGGAAGGTTTTGGTGATTTTTGCCACGGAGGTTTTTTCCCTTAGGTATTGCTGTCTGCGTTGGACCGTCGTCGACCCATGCCGAGAACGGGCGGCCGGGAGGCTCCGGCCCAAAAGTGCGTCTTGCTTAAAACGGAGTGCGATTGACCAAAACAAAACCGCGGCGCATCGCTGCGCCGCGGCGGTAGGACTCGATTAGCGGCGCAGGCCGAGCTTCTCGATCAAGGACTTGTAACGCTCGTTGTCCTTCTTCTTCAGGTAGTCGAGCAGGCTGCGACGACGGTTGACCATCTGCAGCAGACCACGGCGGCTGTGGTGATCCTTCTTGTGGGTCTTGAAGTGACCGGTCAGCAGCTCGATGCGTGCGGTGAGCAGAGCGACCTGCACTTCCGGCGAACCGGTGTCCTGGGCGCTGCGCTTGTTGTCTTCAATAACTTTCTGGGTGTCGACGGACATGATGTTTTCTCGATAGATGCGTGGTCGACAGGAACGTGCGTGACGCACCGTCGGACTCGCCGTTTGCTTAGGATGAGCGCGCTTGGCGCAAAGGTGCCCCGATCGGGGCCGCGAAATTGTAACGTCGCCCGGCCCGGGTAACAAGTTGACAGAATCTTAACAGGCTGGAATTTCGTTCAGTCCATTGAACAATCGCTGCGGCGACAAGCGCCCGTCGGCGTCGACCAGGCCTAGTCCCGAGGGGGTTCCGTCCGGTCCGAATACGGCGACCTGCCCCGCCGGAAATGCGGCGTCACGCAGGCGCTGGCCCATGCGGAAACGCGCCGCGTGGTTCTGATCGAGCACGATTCGCGCAAAATCGGCCAGGCCGGCCTCGATCGGCAGCAAGAGTGCCTGTGCCTCGGCGCCCGCCTCCAGCGCGGCCGACAACGCCTCCAGCGTGATCATCTGTGGAGCGCGAAACGGCTCCACCCACAGCCGACGCAACGAGGCGATGTGCGCCCCACATCCCAGCACCTCGCCCAGGTCGCGTGCCAGGCTGCGAATATACGTGCCCGAGCCGCAGGTCACGCGCAGGCGCAGACGTGGGGCGCTGTAGCCCAGCACCTCGATCGCCTGCACATCCACCTCGCGCACCGGCGCTTCGATGCGTTCGCCGCGTCGCGCCTTGGCATACAGCGGCTCGCCGCCTTGCTTGAGCGCGGAATAAATCGGCGCTTGTTGCTGGATACGGCCGATGAAGGGCGCCAACGCCGCCTGCAGATCGGACTCGCTCAGGTCCGGCACCGCACGCTGGCGCAGCGGCTCGCCGTCGGCGTCGTCGGTGTCGGTGGTGACGCCCAACACGATCTCGGCGTCGTACGCCTTGGCTGAACCGAGCAGCAGCCCGGCGATCTTGGTGGCTTCGCCAAAACAGAGCGGCAACAGGCCGGTGGCCAGCGGATCCAGGCTGCCGGTATGGCCGCCCTTCTCAGCGCGCAATAACCGACGTGCGGCCTGCAGTGCATTGTTGGAGCTCAACCCGGCCGGCTTGTCCAGCAGCAGGATGCCGTGCAACGGGCGATAGACGATGCGGGGTTTCAAAAGATCGGTGCTCGAATCAGGCGCAGTGCGCGCCCGCGGGAATCAGGGCCGCGGCAGGCGCGGCAGGCCGTGACAGCGCTCAGCGCTGTTCGGCATCTTCATCGCTGGATGTGGCCTCGGGGCCAACGTCGTCCAGGTCACGCAGCAGATTGTCGATGCGTTCGCCGCGATCGACCGAATCGTCGTAATGGAAGTGCAGCTCCGGCACATGGCGCAGCTTCATCGCGCGCGCCAACTGCGTACGCAGCTGGCCGGCGATTTCCTTGAGCCCCTTGACCGCTTCGGCCGAACGCTCCTGCTGCAGCGCGGTGACGAACACCTTGGCGTGCGCCAGGTCGCGACTGATTTCGACGTCAGACACGCTGACCGACGGCAGGCCATGGTCGCGCACGGCCGCGTGCACGATCGTGCCGAGGTCGCGACGCACCTGCGCAGACACCCGGTCGGTGCGATGGAATGATTTGGTTGGCATGGTCGTGGACCTGGTTGATTCGGAGGGCCAGTTGGCACCGAAGCCAAAAACAAACGCGGGCGGCCATGCCGCCCTCGCCTTGCAGAACCTGCATTGGACAACTCCGCCGAGCGGAGTCCGGGGCCGGTCGGCCCCGGCAGCCGTTACAGCGTACGGGCCACTTCGATACGCTCGAAGCACTCGATCTGGTCGCCGGCCTTGACGTCGTTGTAAGCCTTCACGCCGATACCGCATTCGGTGCCGTTACGCACTTCGTCAACGTTTTCCTTGAAGCGACGCAGCGATTCCAGCTCGCCTTCGAACACCACGACGCTGTCGCGGAGTACGCGGATCGGCTTGCTGCGCTTGACCACGCCTTCGATGACCATGCAGCCTGCAACCGCGCCGAACTTCGAGCTGCGGAACACATCGCGGACCTGTGCGATGCCGATGATCTCTTCGCGGATTTCCACGCCGAGCAGACCGGAGGCCACCTGCTTCACCTGATCGATCACGTCATAGATGATCGAGAAATAACGCAGATCGATGCCGTTGGACTCGACGATCTTGCGCGCCGAGGCATCCGCACGCACGTTGAAGCCGATGATCGTCGCCTTGGAAGCAGCAGCCGAATTGGCGTCCGATTCGGTGATGCCGCCCACGCCGGAGTGGATCACGTTGATGCGGATGTCCTCGTTGGACAACGCCACCAACGACTGCTTGAGTGCTTCCACCGAGCCCTGCACGTCAGCCTTGATCACCAGGTTCAGCACCTGCTGGCCTTCGCCCTTGCCCATCTGGGCCAGGATGTCTTCCATGCGGTTGGTGGCCGAGGCAACCAGACGCGATTCGCGGCGCTTGGTTTCGCGCTGCTGCGCCACGTCCTTGGCCAGGCGCTCGTCGTCGACGACCACGAAGTCGTCGCCCGCCTCCGGCACGCCGGACAAACCCAGCACCTGCACCGGAATCGACGGGCCCGCCGAGGCCGGCTGATGACCGGTTTCGTCGAACAACGCACGCACGCGACCGTACTGGATGCCGCACACCAGATAGTCGCCACGCTTCAGCGCACCCTGCTGCACCAGCACCGTCGCGACCGGGCCGCGGCCCTTGTCCAGCGAGGATTCGATGACGGTACCGCTGGCGCGGCCCTCGGCCACGGCCTTGAGTTCCAGCACTTCGGCCTGCAACGAAATCGCATCCAGCAGCGTGTCCACGCCGGTACCGACCTTGGCAGAGACTTCGATGAACTGGGTGTCGCCACCGAACTCTTCGGCCACTACGTTTTCGGCCAGCAGCTCGTTCTTGACCCGCAGCGGATCGGCGCCGGTCTTGTCGATCTTGTTGACCGCCACGATCAGCGGTACGCCTGCCGCCTTGGCATGCGCAACCGCTTCCTTGGTCTGCGGCATCACGCCGTCGTCGGCGGCAACGACCAGCACCACGATGTCGGTGATCTTGGCGCCACGGGCACGCATCGAGGTAAATGCGGCATGGCCGGGCGTATCCAGGAAGCTGATGACGCCACGACCGGTTTCGACGTGGTACGCACCGATGTGCTGGGTAATGCCGCCGGCTTCGCCGGAGGCGATCTTGGTACGGCGGATATAGTCCAGCAGCGAGGTCTTGCCGTGATCGACGTGACCCATGATGGTGACCACCGGCGGACGCGACGTGGCTTCGCCCTGCGCATCTTCGGCATGCGCCAGCAGCGCGTCCTCGAAGTCGGCATTGTCGGCACGCACGGCCTTATGGCCGAGCTCTTCGGTCACCAGTGCGGCGGTGTCGTGATCGATGCTCTGGGTGATGGTCGCCATGACGCCCATCTTGAACAACGCCTTGACCACGTCGCCGCCCTTGAGCGCGAGCTTCTGCGCCAGGTCTGCCACGGTGATGGTCTCGCCGATCGCCACTTCACGCACCACCGGTGCGGTCGGACGCTCGAACCCATGCGGGCCACTGTTGGCCTGGCTGCCACGGCCGTTGTCATTACCACGACGCGAGGACGACGAACCCGGGCGGCCGGTCGGCTTGCCGCGCACATTGGAACGCCGCGCGCGATCGGCCGCGGACAGATGCAACTGCCCGGCAAAGCGCTTGGTCGCATCGTCGTCTTCGACACCGGCCACCATGACGTGCGAACCGCGCGTCTTGTGCTTGGCGGCATTGCTGCGGTCGTCCGCACGTGCCGGCGCTGCCGGACGCGAGGCCGGGGATGCACCGGCCGGGCGCGCCGCACGCGGTGCGGACGACGGCGAAGCAGCAGAACGTGCAGCCGGCGCGGCGGCAGACGGCGTCGGCGCGTCAGCAACCGGGGCCGGCGCACTGGCAGCCGCAGCGGCTTCCTCGGCAGCCTTGCGCTCGGCTTCTGCACGGTCCTTGGCGGCCTGCTCTTCCTCGCGCTTGCGCTGAATTGCCTCGTCGCGCACACGGTCGCTTTCGGCCAGGCGCTGCTGCTCTTCGAGGTTGCGCTGACGCGACTCCTCGAGCTTGCGCAGGATATCGGCGCGCTCTTCGTCCGGCGTCATCGGCGCGGCCCGGCCGCTGCCTTCGTTCTCGGACTTCACGTAGGTGCGCTTCTGCCGCACTTCCACATTGACCGTGGTCTTGGTGCGGCCGGCGTTGACAGTGACTTCCTGCAGCTTGCGCCGATTGAGCGTGATTTTCTTGGCTGCTTCGCTCGCCGCTTCGGCAGACGTTTCCGCCTTGCCATGCGTGCGACGCAGGAAGCCAAGCAGTTTCATCTTCTCGGTGCTGGTCACGACCTGGTCGGGACCGCTGAACTTCATTCCGGCCTCGGCCAGTTGAACCAGCAGTTTATCGACCGGCGTGTTGACCAGTTCGGCAAGCTTGCGGATGGTGGTTTGCTGCGACATTCGGATCCTATGATCTGGTTGGCGCCCCCTCGCCCAGAGCAAGGGATACGCTGATTCTAAGCCCTGATGGGGTCAGGGCGCGGTTCATTGCCGGCTCATTCGCCGCGCTCCAAACGGGCGATCTCCTCGGCGCGGGCCGCCAGGATCAGCGCCGCGGCGCGCTCCTGGGTCATGCCCTCGATGCCGAAGTCGACGATCTCGTCCGCGGCCAGGTCGGACAAGTCCTCGCTGGTACGCACGCCGTGCTCGGCCAGCGCAAAAGCCGTCTCCTCGTCCATCCCCTCCAGCGCCAGCAGGTCCTCGGCGGGCTGAGTTCCTTCCAGGCCTTCCTCCTCGGCCAGCGCGGCGTTCAGCAGCGCATCGCGGGCACGGGCGCGCAGTTCCTCAACGATGTCTTCGTCGAAGCCTTCCACCGCCAGCAACTCGCCGACCGGCACATAGGCAATTTCTTCGACCGTATTGAAACCTTCGGAGACCAGGATCGCGGAAATTTCCTCGTCCACTTCCAGGCGGTCCATGAACAGCTGGCGTGCCGCGGCCTGCTCGGCCTCGGACTTGGCGGCCACCTGGTCGGCGGTCATCACGTTGAGCTGCCAACCGGTCAGGCGGCTGGCCAAACGCACGTTCTGGCCGCCCTTGCCGATCGCCTGCGCCAGGCGGTCTTCCGCCACCGCCAGGTCCATCGAGTGCTTGTCTTCATCGACAATGATCGACTGCACTTCGGCAGGCGCCATCGCGTTGATGACGAAGTTGGCCGGGTTCTCGTTCCACAACACGATGTCCACGCGCTCGCCATTGAGCTCGTTGGACACCGCCTGCACACGTGAACCGCGCATGCCGATGCACGCGCCGATGGGATCGGTGCGGGCGTCGTGCGCGATCACGGCAATCTTGGCGCGGTCGCCCGGATCGCGTGCGCAAGCCTTGATCTCGACCAGGCCCTGACCGACTTCCGGCACCTCGAGCTTGAACAGCTCGATCATGAATTCCGGTGCGGCACGGCTGATGAACAGCTGCGGGCCACGAGGCTCGGAGCGCACTTCGGCCAGATAGCCGCGCACGCGGTCGCCGGGACGCAGCACGTCGCGCGGAATGCCCTTGTCCTTCGGAATGAAGGCTTCGGCGTTGCCGCCAAGATCGACAAAGATATTGCCGCGCTCTGCACGCTTGACCACGCCGGTGATCAACTCGCCTACGCGATCCTTCCACGCATCCACCACCTGCTGGCGCTCGGCCTCGCGCACACGCTGCACGATCACCTGCTTGGCAGCCTGCGCGGCGATACGGCCGAAGTCGGGGTTCTCGATCTGCTCTTCGATGTAATCGCCCACTTCCACGCCGTCGGCCTCGTCGATGGCATCCATCAGACGCACCTGGCGGTCAGGGGATTCCATCACCACGTCATCGGCAACCACTTCCCAGCGACGGTAGGTTTCGTAAGTACCGTCCTTGTGATCGATGGTGACGCGGGCCAGCACGTCCTGGTCGGGATAGCGCTTCTTCGCTGCGGACGCCAGCGCAGCTTCGATCGCTTCGAAGATCACTTCGCGCGGCACGCCCTTTTCATTGGCGACCGCATCCACTACCAGCAAAAGTTCCTTGCTCATTTCGTCACTCCGCGCGCGGCTTGCCAGCCGCCGACTCGTTGGATGGTTTCTTCTTTTCGTGCCCGGGTTTCTTCGGGCCGGGCTTGTTCGGTTTCTGCGGTGCCAGACCCAGCGCAACCCAATCCGGCACGATGCGCGCTTTGTCGATATTGTCGTAGCCGATCTGCACGTCCTTGCCATCGACGGCGAACACCACCGCATCTGCCTCGGCATCGATGCGCAGGATCTCGCCCTGGAAGCGGCGCCGCCCATCCTGCGCCAGCTTCAAGACGATCTTTGCCGACTCACCGGTATGGCGCGCGAACTGTTCCAGCGTGAACAGCGGACGATCCACGCCTGGCGATGACACTTCCAGCGTGTAGTTGCCGCTGATCGGGTCTTCCACGTCGAGCTGGGCAGAGACCTCGCGGCTCACGCGCTCGCAGTCGTCGACATTGATGACGCGCTCGGGATGTTCGGCCAACGGCACATCGATATAGAGGCGCAATGTGGCGCCGCCTGGAGCGGGAAGATATTCCACACCCAGCAGTTCCAAGCCCAGGGACTCAACCGTTGGACTCAGCAGATTCGCGATTTCGGTCGCTTTTTCGCTCACAGACTGCCCTGATCAGATGATTGCCAGTAGAACCCCGGCAACCGGCAGCAAACTTTCCGGTTCCGGAAAAAACAAGGGGCCCGATGGGCCCCTTGCGTGAAAAAAGCCCGACCTCTCTGGGTCGGCGTAAAGACGGGAACATGCGTCCTTACGATCCAAGAAGTTGAATTACTGCGATGAAGCAACAATTCGAAACTTGGTAGCGGGGGCAGGATTTGAACCTGCGACCTTCGGGTTATGAGCCCGACGAGCTGCCAGACTGCTCCACCCCGCAGCAGAAGCGGAATTATGAAGAACTTGAGCGGCAATTGCAAGCCCTAGTTTTTCATCTGTTGAACAGCGTGGCGGCTGTTCAACGTCGCGGCGAATAATACCCGCATTGCAACAAAAACGAAACAGTCAACGCAGCCCTATTTCAGAGCGGCGCCGCACAGGCTGCGCGACACCGTCTTACGTCGCGCCAACATGGCGGTCTCAGGCGAGCCCGGCGAACGCGCGCTGGCACCACACCATGATCGGGCTCCAGGCCAGGCCAAGTGCAAGCAGGGCCAGCGCGTTGACGCCGAGCACGGTGCCGAGCACACGATCGTTATTGGCCGGCAACGGCTCACCTACAGGCTCGTCGAAGTACATGACCTTGATGACGCGCAGGTAGTAGTACGCACCGATCACTGCACAGATCACACCAACCAAGGCTAGCCACAGCATGTCGCCCTTCACTGCCGCGCCCAGCACCGCCAACTTGGTCCAGAAACCAAGGAACGGCGGGATGCCCGCAAGCGACGCCATGATGCACAGCACCAGGCCGGCCATCCACGGATTGCGCGCGTTGAGTCCCTTGAAGTCGTCGATGTTTTCCGCTTCGAATCCATTGCGCGACAGCGCGATAATGGCGCCGAAGGACGCGGTAGACATGATGGTGTAGCTGACCGCGTAGAACATGGCAGCCGCATAGCCCTCTTCACCACCGCCAGCCACGCCCATCAGCAGGAAGCCGATATGCGAGACCGTCGAGTATGCAAGCATGCGCTTGAGGTTGCTCTGCGCAATGGCCATCAGGTTACCGACCACCAGCGACACCGCCGACAAGCCGCCGATCAGCAGATGCCACTGCGGCGACAACGGGCCCATACCGACTTCCAGCAGGCGATAGGCCATACCGAACGCCGCAAGCTTGGGCGCCGAGCTGATGAACAACGCGATCGGCGCAGGCGCACCCTGATACACATCGGGCAGCCACATGTGGAAAGGCGCAGCACCCAGCTTGAAGGCGACGCCGGCGATCATGAAGATGGTGCCGGTCAGCAGCAAGGTGCGTTCGTTCGAGCCTTCGATTACATCGTGGATGCCGGCCAGGCTAAGCGTACCAGTGGCGCCGTAGACCAAGGACATGCCGTACAGCAGCAGACCCGACGCGAGCGACCCGAGCACGAAATACTTCATCGCCGCTTCGGTGGCCAGGCCGTTGTCGCGATTGGAGGCGACCAATGCGTAGGAGCACAGCGCCAGCAGTTCCAGCCCCAGATAGACCATCAGCAGGCTACCGGCCGAGGCCAGCAACATCATGCCGGCAGTGGCGAACAGCACCAGCACCGGGATTTCGCCCTGGTAGAGATTGCGCTCGCGCAGGTAGGTCCAGCCATAGACCAGGCTCAACCCGCTGACCAGCACGATCACCGTCTTCATGACATCGGCTGCCGTATCGCGGACGAACATACCGTTGAAGATATCGCCCTGCCCGCCCGTGCCGGTCGCAAGCAACACGAGTACCACGGCAAGCACGGCAACGGAGAACAGGTGGGTCCAGACCTTGTTCCGCTGGCTCACGAATAGGTCGAGCATCAGCAGTGCGAAGGCGCCGCCGATCAGCACCAGCTCCGGTACGAGCGGAGCCAGGTCAGCGGTGGTCAACGGCGCGAGCGTTGGCGTGGTCATCATTAAATCCTGGAAATCAAAACGTACGGCAAGCGGTCAGAGCTTGGTCGCGGCAATCTGGGTTGCCAGCTTGGCGATCGACGGTTCCATCAGATCGGTCAGCGGCTTCGGGTAGAGGCCCAGGGCCAGCACGCCAGCGGCGAACACCCCCAGCACGAATGCTTCGCGGCCATTGATGTCCTTCAGCTCGGCCACATGGGCGTTGGCCACTTCGCCGAAAAACACGCGCCTATAGAGCCACAGCGTGTACGCGGCGGTGATCACCAGCGTGGTGGCGGCGCCGAAGGCGACCAACGGATGCTTCTGGAAGCTGGCCAGGATGACCATGAACTCGCCGACGAAACCACTTGTTCCAGGCAGGCCGGCATTGGCCATGAAGAACAACATCGCGAAGGTGGCGAACCAGGGCATCACGTTGACCACGCCGCCGTAGTCGGCGATGCGACGGGTATGCATGCGGTCGTAGAGCACGCCGATGCACGAGAACATCGCACCGGACACGAAACCGTGCGAGATCATCTGCACCATCGCACCCTGCAAGCCCAGACGGGCAGCATCGGTGCTGCCGTACTCGCGCACCAGAGTGAACGCGATGAAGGTACCGAGCGTGACGAAACCCATGTGCGCGATGGACGAATAAGCCACCAGCTTCTTCATGTCGTCCTGTACCAACGCCACCAGGCCGACATAGATCACCGCAATCAGCGATAGCGTGATGACCAGCCAGGCGAACTCATGACTCGCATCGGGCACGATCGGCAGGTTGAAGCGCAGGAAGCCGTAGCCGCCGATCTTCAACGCAATCGCCGCCAGGATCACCGAACCGGCTGTGGGCGCCTCGACGTGCGCGTCCGGCAGCCAGGTATGCACCGGGAACATCGGCACCTTGACTGCGAAGGCGATCAGGAACGCGAAGAAGATCCAGGTCTGTTCCTTGGCTGTCAGCTGCAGCGCATACAGGTCGGCGAGCTGGAAGCTTCCGCCCTTCAGATACAGATACACAAGGCCCACCAGCATCAGCACCGAGCCGAGGAAAGTGTAGAGGAAGAACTTCATCGCGGCATAGATGCGCCGCGGCCCGCCCCAGACACCGATGATCAAGAACATCGGGATCAGCATGGCTTCGAAGAACACGTAGAACAACATTGCGTCGGTGGCGGCGAAGATACCGACGGTGACGCCTTCCAGGATCAGGAAGGCAGCCACGTACTGATTGACGCGCTTGTCGATCGAGCGCCAGGCACCGATCAGGGCCAGCACCGTCACCAGCGTGGTCAGCACGATCAACGCGACCGCGATGCCATCCACGCCCAGGTTGTAGCCGATGTTATAGGCCGGAATCCAGGCATGCAGTTCGATGAACTGCATGGCGTCATTGGCCGTGTCGTAGCCCAGCAGCGGCAGACTCAGCGCAAAGGTCGCCACCGCTACCGCCAAGGATGCCCAGCGGGCAGTCTCGGCGTTGCGCAACGCAAGGATCAGGGCGCCACCGATAATCGGCAGCCAGATCAAGATAGACAGTAAAGGCCAGTTCGACACGTTTTCTTATTCCGTACAGGTCAACGCCAGAAATGCATCAGTACCGCCAACAAGGCGATCAAACCGATGATCATTGCGAAGGCGTAGTGATAGAGGAAACCGGATTGCGTGCGACGCAGCAGATTTGCAGCCAGGTCGATCAGTCGGGCAGAACCGTTGACGACAGCGCCGTCGACCACATGGGTATCGACTGCGCGTGACGCCTTGCCAAGAACCACGCCACCACCGGCGAAGCCATTGATCCAAACCTTGTCTAAGAAGTACTTGTTCTCAAGTATCCAAACCAGCCACGAAAGCTTCTTACGTGATGTCGCTGCCCACTCAGGCTTCCAGAGATAGAACAGCGCGGCAAGCAGCAGGCCGGCAACCGTCAGGAAGAAAGGAGCGGCCAGCAGGCCATGCCGTGCGAATGCCACCGGACCATGAAACTCCTTGGCCAATGCACCAACGGTATCGCGTGCCGGATCGTAGAAATCGACGATACCGGTGAAGAACGAGACTGCCTGGCCCTGCATGGCGTGCGCCGCATGGTTGCCTTGCCAGTCGGTACCGAACAACATCGGACCGATGGTGAAGAAACCAATCGCCACCGAGGGGATTGCCAGCAGGATCAACGGCAGCGTCACAACCCACTTGGACTCATGCGGCTCGTGCGCACCGTGATGACCATGTCCGTGATCGTCGTGGCCATGCGCATCGTGCGCGTGAACCTGCGCTTCGGCATCGGTATGCGCGCTGTCGTGATGCGAATGCGCGTCGTGCGCATGGGCGTCGCGGAAGCGCTCCTTGCCATGGAAGGTCAGGAACAGCAGACGGAAGCTGTAAAAGCTGGTCACCAATACACCACCTAACACAGCCCAATAGCCATAGAGTGCGATCAAGCTATGCGACTCATGCGCATGATGCGCGGCCGCTTCGATGATGGTGTCCTTGGAGTAGAAACCGGAGAAGAACGGCGTACCGACCAGCGCCAGGGTACCGATCACGCTGGTCCAGTAGGTGACCTTCATGTACTTGCGCAGGCCGCCCATCTTGCGCATGTCCTGCTCGTGGTGCATGCCGATGATCACCGAGCCGGCCGCCAGGAACAGCAGCGCTTTGAAGAAGGCATGCGTCATCAGATGGAACACGGCAGCCGAATAGGCCGACACGCCCAATGCCACGGTCATGTAACCCAGCTGCGACAGCGTGGAGTACGCAACCACGCGCTTGATGTCGTTCTGCACGATGCCGATCAGGCCGGTGAAGAAGGCCGTGGTCGCACCGATGACCAGGATGAAGTTCAGGGCGGTCTCCGACAGCTCGAACAGCGGCGACATGCGCGCCACCATGAAGATGCCGGCGGTGACCATCGTTGCGGCATGGATCAGCGCCGAGATCGGCGTGGGGCCTTCCATCGAGTCCGGCAGCCACACGTGCAACGGCACCTGGGCCGACTTGCCCATCGCACCGATGAACAGGCAGATGCAGATCAGCGTCATCACGCTCCATTCGTGGCCCGCGAACAGCTGCACCTTGGCACCGGCCATCGTGGTTGCGTTAGCGAACACGGTGGAGTAATCCAACGAGCCGAACCACAGCAGCACACCGGCGATACCGAGGATGAAACCGAAGTCGCCGACGCGATTGACCAAGAACGCCTTCATGTTGGCGAACACGGCGGTCGGCCGCTTGAACCAGAAACCGATCAGCAGGTACGACACCAGACCCACCGCTTCCCAGCCGAAGAACAGCTGCAGGAAGTTGTTGCTCATCACCAGCGTGAGCATGGAGAACGTGAACAACGAGATATAGCTGAAGAAGCGCTGGTAGCCCGGGTCTTCTTCCATGTAGCCGATGGTGTAGATGTGCACCAGCAGCGACACGAAGGTCACTACCACCATCATCATTGCGGTCAGGCGGTCGACCATGAAGCCGACATGCGCCGAGTAATTGCCGACATCAAAGAACGTGTAAAGGTTCTGGTTGAACGGGCTGGCGCCCTGCTCCACCAGCTGATACAGCGTCAGGCACGACAACACGCAGCTGACCGCAACACCGAGGATGGTGACGTACTGCGCGCCCTTGCGCCCGACCTGGCGCCCGAACAGGCCGGCGATGATGCTGCCGACCAGCGGTGCAAGCACCACTGCGATCAACAGACTCTTGGAGAGAGTGATTTCCATCTACAGGTCAGCCCTTCAACGTATCGACTTCGGCCACATTGATCGTGCGGCGCGTGCGGAACAGAGTCACCAGGATCGCAAGGCCGATTGCAGCCTCCGCAGCGGCAACCGTCAAAATGAAGAACACGAACAACTGACCGGCGGTATCGCCGAGCTCGCGCGAGAACGCGATGAAGTTGACGTTGACCGACAGCAACATCAACTCGATCGACATCAGTAGCACGATGACGTTCTTGCGGTTGAGGAAGATGCCGGCCAGCGAGATGCAGAACAGCACCGCGCCCAGTCCAAGCAGGTGGCCCAAGGTAATCAAGACTTCGCCTCCTGTCCGTCGGCCGCGTCGATCTGCGGCGCAACCTGTACCGGCTTTTCAACCGCCATTTTGACCATGCGCAGACGGTCGCCCGCCTTCACCCGGGACTGCTCGCCGGCATTCTGCAACTTGATACCAGTGCGCTTGCGCAGGGTCAGCATCACTGCAGCCACCACCGCCACCGTCAGGATCACCGCAGCAAATTCGAACGGCAGCAGGAATTCTGTGTACAGGCTCTTGGCCAGCCAGGTCAGATTCGAGCTGTCAGCCGCTTGCGCAGCTGCGTTGTCTGCCGGGAACGGCGTGGCGCTGCGCGCCTTGACGCCGATCAACGTGACCATCTGCGCGAGCATGGCAACGGCCACGATGACGCCCAGCGGCATGTACTTGACCCAACCCTCGCGCAGGCGGCTGGTATCGATGTCCAGCATCATCACCACGAACAGGAACAGCACCATCACCGCGCCGACATAGACCAGCACCAGGGTCACGCCGAGGAATTCAGCCCCGACCAACAACCAGATGCATGCCATGGAGAAGAACGTGAGGATCAGGCACAACACGGCGTATACCGGGTTGCGCACGCTGATCACCGCACCGGCGGACACGACCGCGACGGCGGAGAAGGCGTAGAAAGCAATAGTGACCCAGTCCATCATGACCTCAACGGAAGGCGGCATCGGCAGCGCGACGCTCGGCGATCTCGGTCTCTAACCGGTCTCCGATCGCCAGCAACTGCGGCTTGTTGACAATGTTTTCGCCACGCTTCTCGAAGTGGTACTCGAGGATGTGCGTTTCGACGATCGAGTCCACCGGGCAGCTTTCTTCGCAGAAGCCGCAGAAGATGCACTTGAACAGATCGATGTCGTAGCGCGTGGTGCGGCGGGTGCCGTCCTCGCGCTTGGCCGAGTCGATGGTGATCGCCAGCGCCGGGCACACCGCCTCGCACAGTTTGCAGGCGATGCAACGCTCTTCGCCGTTGGGATAACGGCGCAGCGCATGCAGGCCACGAAAGCGCGGCGACTGCGGGAACTTCTCCATCGGATACAGCACGGTGTACTTGGGCTTGAACGTGTATTTCAACGTCAGCCACAAGCCGCCGAGCAGCTCGAGCAGCAGCAAGCTCTTGAAGTAATGGGTGATCTTGTTCATCAATTACACGCCCTTCTGGATCACGCCGTAAAACACCATCAACGCCGTCACTGCGATCCATACGATCGTGAGCGGAATGAAGACCTTCCAGCCCAGACGCATGATCTGGTCGTAGCGGTAACGCGGGAAGCTGGCGCGGAACCAGATGTAGGCGCTGGCGAAGAAGAACACCTTCATCAGCAGCCACGGCCAGCCGCCCTTCCACAACCAGTCGATCCACGGCGAAACATCCGCATTGACCCAACCCTGGATCGGGCTCAGCCAGCCACCGAGGAAGAAGATCGAGATCAGGAAGCTGACCAGGATCATGTTGGCGTATTCGGCCAGGAAGAACAGCGCGAACGCGCCGCCCGAGTATTCCACCATGTGACCGGCGACGATTTCCGATTCGCCTTCCACCACGTCGAACGGCGCGCGGTTGGTTTCGGCGACGCCGGAGACCCAGTAGACGATGAACAACGGGAACAGCGGAATCAGGAACCAGTCGAAGAAGCCGGAGTTGCCGGCCTGCGCGAACACGATCTGGCTCAGGTTGACGCTGCCGGAGGCAATCATCACACCGACCAGCGCAAAGCCCATCGCGATCTCGTAGCTGACCACCTGCGCAGCCGAACGCATCGCGCCCAGGAAGGCGTACTTCGAGTTCGACGCCCAGCCGGCCAGGATGATGCCGTACACGCCCAACGAGGTCATCGCCAGCAGATACAGCAGGCCGACGTTGGCATTGGACAACACCAGCTTCGCATCGAACGGCACCACCGACCATGCGGCGAAGGCCGGCGCCAGTGCCAGCAGCGGTGCGATGACGAACATCGCCTTGTGCGAGCTGGTTGGCTGCACGATCTCCTTGAACAGGAGTTTGAACACGTCGGCGAAGGCCTGGAAGATGCCCATCCCCACGTACATGGGCCCGTGGCGCACGTGCATCCAGCCGATCAGCTTGCGCTCCCAGACCACGTAGAAGGCCACCGCCACGATCACCGGCACGGCGATCAGCAGGATCTTCAAGACCGACCACAGCACCACGCCGCCATCGCCCAGCCCCAGGAACCACTGGTGCAAGGGGTCGACCAGGTTCAACAGCAATTCGTTCATGCGGCCACCACCGTTACACGACCGGCACCGAGCGGCGCGGTTGCGCCATGGCCGGATTCGATCCACACCGTGCCCGGTGCGACGCGCTTGTCCAGCACCACCGGCAACGTTGCCTTACCGGCATCGGTACCGACCTTGACCATCTGACCCGCCTGGACGTGCAACTGCGTCGCCTGCTCCGGATGCATCGCCACGCATGGCGCGATGTTGAGCGGATGCGACTGCAGTGCAGCAGCCCGACGCACCACTGCATCGGTGCGGTAGATCGCTGCCGTTGCAGCGACCTCCAGCCCATCGCTGGCGGGCGCTGGCTGTGCCGAGGTCGTCGGCGTCACGCTGCGGTTCTGCATGCCGGCGCGCAGGCCGACCAGATCGATGAATTCGAAACCGGGCAGACCCAGTTCACCGCCCAGTGCACGCAACACGCGCCAGCCATCGCGTGCTTCGACCGGCAGGCGGCCAGCAGCGCGTGCGGTCTGTACGCGACCATCGAGATTGGTCAGCGATGCATCGATTTCCGGCAACGCGCCGATCGGCAGGATCACATCGGCCACATCGCGCGTGGACGCACAGGCGAACTGACTGAAGGCCACCACCTTGGCGCCTGCCAGAGCGCTGCGTGCAGCGGCGGCGTCGGCAAAATCCAGGCCTGGCTCGACGCCATACAGCACGTACGCCTGACGCGGTTGGGCCAGCATGCCGGCGACATCGCGCGCGGTGGGCAGCACGCCCTGCGACACCAGACCGACGGCATTGGCACCCTGCGGGATGCGGCACAGCGACGCCCCGGTTGCGGCAGCAAAATCGCGTGCGGCAGCACGCAACGCGGCAGCCTGCGGATGATTTTCGGCCAACGCACCAACGACGACCACGGCGCGGCTTGCAGCCTTGACCGTATCGCGCAGCGTCGCATCGCTCAGTGCGCCCGCCAACTGCGACGGCGCCACCACGGTGCGGCTTGCCTGGGTGAAGGCGAAATCGAAGTCGACCGGGTTGACCGAATGAATCTGCGTACGATTCTGGATGTGCGCCTTGCGCAGACGTGCATGCAGCAACGGCAGCTCATGCCGCACATTGGTGCCGAACAACACCACCACATCGGCCTGTTCGATCTCGGCCAGCGGCGTGGCGAAGGCTTCGGCCACCGCAGCGTCGGAGAAATCGCGATTGAGCAAACGGTGATCCAGATTGCCGCTACCCAGCCCTTCGGCCAGACGCGCGAGCAATGCGCCTTCTTCATTGGAGGTGGAC
This sequence comes from Xanthomonas phaseoli pv. dieffenbachiae, assembly GCF_008639345.1. Lineage (NCBI taxonomy): Bacteria > Pseudomonadati > Pseudomonadota > Gammaproteobacteria > Lysobacterales > Lysobacteraceae > Xanthomonas > Xanthomonas phaseoli. Next base: position 2,991,537 of record NZ_CP041380.1, read on the forward strand.
GGATGCACGAGCACGCCAAGCGCATCGCCGGCGTTTTCGCGCAGGATCTGCGTAGCGGCGGCCAGACCTTCGGCCCAGCTCACTTCAGTCCACTGCCCGTTGACCTTCTTCAGCGGCTTGACCGCACGGTCTTCGGCATACAGGCCCTGATGCGAATAACGGTCGCGGTCGGACAGCCAGCATTCGTTGACCGCCTCGTTCTCACGCGGCACGGTGCGCAGCACTTCGCCGCGACGCACGTGCAGGAACAGGTTCGAGCCCATCGCATCGTGGTAACCCAGCGATTCGCGCGCCATCAGTTCCCACGGACGTGCACGGAACTGGAACACCTTGTTGGTCAGCGCGCCCACCGGGCAGACGTCGATGACGTTGCCGGAAATCTCGGTGGTCAGCGGCTTGCCATCGTAGGTGCCGATCTGCAGGTTCTCGCCGCGATACATGCCACCCAGCTCGTAGGTACCGGCGATGTCCGCGGTGAAACGCACGCAGCGCGTGCACTGGATGCAGCGGGTCATCTCGGTGGCGACCAGCGGGCCGATGTCCTCGTCGGGCACCACGCGCTTGCGCTCGTTGAAGCGGCTGACCGAACGGCCATAGCCGAGCGAGACGTCCTGCAATTCGCACTCGCCGCCCTGATCACAGATCGGGCAGTCCAGCGGGTGGTTGATCAGCAGGAATTCCATCACGCTGCGCTGGTACTTCAGCGCCTTCTCGCTGCGCGTGGTGACCTTCATGCCATCCATCACCGGCGTGGCGCAGGCCGGCGACGGCTTGGGCGACTTTTCGACATCGACCAGGCACATGCGGCAATTGGCCGCGATCGGCAGCTTCTCGTGGTAGCAGAAGCGCGGGATCGGAATGCCGGCCTTGTCGGCCGCCTGAATGATCATCGAGCCCTTCGGCACGACCAGACTCTGGCCGTCGATTTCGACGGTCACATGATCCGGCGGCACGTTCGGGTTCACTGGTTGGGCGCTCATGCAGCCACTCCGACTTGCGTATCGACGATCGAACGACCGTTGACGATGTAGTACTCGAACTCGTCCCAGAACTGGCGCAGGAAGCCTTGGATCGGCCATGCCGCCGCTTCGCCGAACGCACAGATGGTGTGGCCTTCGATCTGGCCGGCGACGGTGCGCAGCTGATGCAGGTCTTCCATCGTTGCCTTGCCGGCGACGATGCGCTCCAGCACGCGGTGCATCCAGCCGGTGCCCTCGCGGCACGGGGTGCACTGGCCGCAGGATTCCTTGTGGAAGAACTGCGAGATGCGGCAGGCGAAACGTACGCAGCAGACGCTGTCGTCCAGCACCACGATGGCACCCGAGCCCAGACCGGTGCCCAGCGCACGCAAGGTGTCGTAGTCCATCTGCAAGCCAGCGACCTGGTCGGCCTTCAGCACCGGCATCGACACACCGCCGGGCACCACGCCCTTGAGCTTGCGACCCGGGCGCAGACCGCCGGCCATTTCCAGCAGTTCGTCGAAGGTGGTGCCGAGCGGCACTTCGAAGTTGCCGCCCTTCTGCACGCAACCGGACACCGAGAAGATCTTCGGGCCGCCGTTCTTGGTCTTGCTCAAACCAAGGAACCACTCCGGGCCGTTGCGAATGATCGCCGGCACCGACGCATAGGTCTCGGTGTTGTTGATGGTGGTCGGCTTGCCGTACAGGCCGAAATTGGCCGGGAACGGCGGCTTGTAGCGCGGCTGGCCCTTCTTGCCTTCCAGCGATTCCATCAGCGCGGTTTCTTCGCCGCAGATGTAGGCACCGGCGCCCAGCGCACCGTAGATATCGATATCCACGCCGCTGCCGAGGATGTTCTTGCCCAGCCAGCCATTTGCGTAGGCGTCGGCCAGCGCCAGCTCGAAGTTCTCGAACGGCTCATGGTGGAACTCGCCACGCAGGTAGTTGTAGCCCACGGTCGAACCGGTGGCGTAGCAGGCGATCGCCATGCCCTCCACCACCGAATGCGGGTTATAGCGCAGGATGTCGCGGTCCTTGCAGGTGCCCGGCTCGGATTCGTCCGAGTTGCACAGGATGTACTTCTGCATCGTGCCCTTGGGCATGAACGACCACTTCAACCCGGTCGGAAAGCCTGCGCCACCACGGCCGCGCAGGTTCGACGCCTTGACCATCTCGATGACATCGGCCGGCGGGATCTTCTCTTCGAGGATCTTGCGCAGCGCGGCGTAGCCACCGGTTTTCAGATAGCTCTCATACGACCACGGAGTGTCGTAATGCAGGGTCGTGTAGACGACCTGATGCGGCTGCGGCGCCGGACCGACCGGGCCTGAGGGTGCGTGATGATGTGCCATGTCTTACTCCAGCCCGTCCAGCAGCGCGTCGACCTTTTCTTTCGTCAGGTGCTCGTGATAGTGGCCATTGATGACCATCATCGGCGCCGCGGAGCAGGCAGCCAGGCACTCTTCTTCGCGCTTGAGGTAGACGCGCCCATCGGCCGTCGACTGCCCCAGCTTGCAACCCAGTTTCTTTTCCGCGTGCGCCAACAGATCTTCGGCGCCATTGAGCCAGCAGCTGATATTGGTGCAGAACGCCACGTTATGACGGCCGACGCGTTCGGTCTCGAACATCGAGTAGAAGCTGGCGACCTCATAGGCCCACACCGGCGGCAGCTCCAGGTACTTGGCCACGCCCACGATCAATTCGTCGGTCAGCCAGCCCTGGTTCTGTTCCTGCGCGGCATGCAGACCCTGCAGCACCGCAGAACGCTTGCGGTCGGGCGGGAACTTGGTCAGCCAGTGATCGATGTGCGCGCGCGTCTTGTCGCTCAGCACCACCAGCGGATCGACGTCGCGCGCCGCTTCGAAATTACCCGTCGCCTTCATCGGTCAACCTCACCGAAAACCAAATCGTAAGTACCGATCATCGCCACGACGTCGGCCAGCAAATAGCCACGCACCACCGCGTCCATCGACGACAAATGCGCAAAACCCGGCGCGCGCAGATGCACGCGGAACGGCTTGTTGGCGCCGTCTGACATCAGGTAGCAACCGAACTCGCCCTTCGGCGCTTCGACCGCGCTGTAGGTTTCGCCAGCCGGCACGCAGTAGCCTTCACTGAACAGCTTGAAGTGATGGATCAGCGCTTCCATGTCGTCCTTCATGCCTTCGCGGCTGGGCGGAGCGACCTTGAAATTGGTGACCATGACCGGGCCGGGGTTGGCCTTCAGCCACTTCACGCACTGCTTGATGATGCGGTTGGATTCGCGCATCTCGGCCACGCGCACCAGGTAGCGGTCATAGCAGTCGCCGTTGGTACCGACCGGGATATCGAAATCCACTGCGTCGTACTTGGCATAGGGCTGCTTCTTGCGCAGATCCCACTCGATACCCGAACCACGCAGCATCGGGCCGGTCATGCCCCAGGCGCGCGCCAGATCCGGGCTGATGATGCCCACATCCACAGTGCGCTGCTTCCAGATACGGTTATCGGTCAGCAGGGTCTCGTATTCGTCCACGCGTGCCGGGAAGGTATTGGTGAACTCTTCCAGGAAGTCCAGCATGGTGCCTTCGCGCCCCGCATTGCGCTTCTTCAGCGCACCGCCCTTGTGCCAACGCGACTCCTTGTACTGCGGCATACGATCAGGCAGATCGCGGTAGACGCCGCCGGGACGGTAGTAGGCGGCATGCATGCGCGCGCCACTGACCGCCTCGTAAACGTCCATCAGTTCTTCGCGCTCGCGAAATGCATACAGCATCACCGCCATCGCACCCAGATCGAGCGCATTGGAACCGACCCACATCAGGTGGTTCTTGATGCGGGTGATCTCGTCGAACATGGTGCGGATGTACTGCGCACGCTCGGGCGCCTCGATTCCCATCAGGGATTCGATCGCGCGCACGTAGGCGTGCTCGTTGCACATCATCGAGACGTAATCCAGACGGTCCATGTACGGAACCGACTGGTTGAACGGCTTGGACTCGGCCAGCTTCTCGGTGCCACGGTGCAGCAGGCCGATATGCGGATCGGCACGCACCACGGTCTCGCCGTCCATTTCCAGGATCAGGCGCAACACGCCGTGCGCCGCAGGATGCTGCGGGCCGAAGTTCATCGTGTAATTGCGGATTTCCTGCTTGCTTTCGACAGGATTGCTCGCGAAGGCATCGGTTGCCTGGCGGAACTCACTCACTTGGCAGTCTCCGACTTGCCCACTTCACCAGCGGCAGTCTCATAACGGGCATCGTCGCGAATGACGCGCGGCACGCCGACGCGCGGCTCGACCGAGGTGACCGGCTCGTACACCACGCGCTTGCGCTCCTCGTCGTAACGCACTTCGACGTTGCCGATCAGCGGGAAGTCCTTGCGGAACGGGTGGCCGACGAATCCGTAGTCGGTCAGGATGCGGCGCAGGTCCGGGTGACCATCGAACACGATGCCGAACAGGTCGAACGCCTCGCGCTCGAACCAGTTCACGCCCGGCCAGATGTCGGTCACCGATGCCACCACCGGCACCTGCTCGTCCGGTGCATAGCAGCGCACGCGCAAACGCTGGTTGTGCTGGTAAGAGATCAGCTGCGCGACCACTGCAAAACGCTGCTTGGGCAGCTGCTGCGGCTGCGCGCCGGCGGAGCTTTCCTGGCTGGGGAATTCGCCCCAGGCGAAACGGCCGACGGCCTTGCCCTCGACGCCGCGGCTGAAGCCCTGCGACGACACGTCGGCGGTATCCCACTCGTCGCTGCCGTAACCCAGGTAATCGACGCCGCACAGGTCGCTGAGCTGTTCGAAGCCGAGCTCGTCACGCAGTGCAAGACAGGTGGCATGCCAGTCGGCGGCAGCGACTTCCAGCGTCACTTCGCCGCGCGGCAATGCCACGGCAATCTGCGCACCGGCGAAACGTGCCGCAAGTCGGTCAGTGAAGGAGGATGCTTGCTCTGCCATGGGGGCTTGGCTGCTCTCGGTAGAAGATGACGGGTGTCAGCGCGCGATCGTCTGGGTACGCCAGATCTTCTTCTGCAGCTGCAAGATGCCGTAGACCAGCGCCTCGGCGGTCGGCGGGCAGCCCGGGACGTAGATGTCCACCGGCACGATGCGGTCGCAACCGCGCACCACCGAATACGAATAATGATAGTAGCCGCCGCCGTTGGCGCAGCTGCCCATCGAGATGACCCACTTCGGATCTGGCATCTGGTCGTAGACCTTGCGCAGCGCCGGGGCCATCTTGTTGACCAGGGTTCCGGCCACGATCATCACGTCGGACTGGCGCGGCGAGGGACGGAACACCACGCCGTAGCGGTCCAGATCCAGGCGCGAGGCGCCTGCGTGCATCATCTCGACGGCGCAGCACGCCAGACCGAAGGTCATCGGCCACATCGAGCCGGTGCGCGCCCAGTTCAGCAGCGCATCGACGCTGGTGGTCACATAGCCCTTTTCGAGCAACGGGTTTTCGCCTTCCGGGCGCAGGATGTCTTCCACCCGGCCTTCCGGCATCGGGTTGGTCATCAGACTATCCAGGGTCTGAATCACTCCCATTCCAGCGCTCCCTTCTTCCACACGTAGATAAAGCCGAGGAACAACATGCCGACGAACAGGCCCATGGTGACCAGCGAACGTGCGCCGATCTCCATGAACACCTGCGTCCACGGCACGATGAAGATGATTTCCAGATCGAACACGATGAACTGGATCGCGATCAGGTAGTAGCGCACATCGAACTTCATGCGCGCGTCTTCGAAGGCTTCGAAGCCGCACTCGTAAGGCGAGAGCTTGCGCGGGTCCGGGCTACGCGGACCGAGGAATCGACCGACCAACATCAGCACGATGCCGATACCGGTGGCGACGATCAGAAACAGCAGACTCGGCAAATATTCGGCCAGCACAGCGATTCTCTCTTGCCTCTGCCCGCACGCGCCGCGTGCCGGCATGGGGTATAGGCAGACCCCGCGCGCGACAAGCGATGCGCAGGAACTGCAGCCAAACAATGGTGCCCAAGAGGGGACTCGAACCCCTACGACCTAAGTCGCTACCACCTCAAGGTAGTGCGTCTACCAATTCCGCCACCTGGGCATACGTTGCGCCGCTGGGCATCCCAGTGCGCAGCGTATTGTAACCGGCTTCAGCGTTTTTGTGCTGGTTCTGAAGCGTTTTCTTCGCTTGCTGCAGGCGCCGGCTGCGCCGGTGCGGACTGCGCAGGCGCCACCGCCGGGGCCGCGGCCGGCTGCGACGGAGCGGTCGGCACCGCACCTGCGGCCGGAGCCTGCGGCAACGGCTTGGTGAGCTCGCCCGCGGCGGCCGGAGCCGGGGTTGCCGACTGCGACATCACACCCAGGTTCTGATCCGTCGGACGTGCGCCGTGCGTGGCGTACCACGCCATGAACAGGCTGATGCTGAAGAACACCACCGCCAGCCACTTGGTCGACTTGGACAGGAAGTTCGACGCACCCTGCGAACCGAACACGGTGCCCGACGCGCCGGCGCCGAAGCCGGAACCGGCCGCGGCACCTGCGCCACGCTGCATCAGGATCAGCGCAATCATCGCCAGGGCGACCAGCACGTAGACCACATTGAGGATCAACATCAGCATTTCGAAATCCGTCCCCGGACAAAACTTAATGGGTTAAAACGCGGCCGCCGCGCGTGCGATGGCCAGGAAATCTTCGGCGACCAGTGATGCGCCGCCAACCAGCCCGCCATCGACGTCAGGCTGTGCGAACAGCTCGCCGGCGTTGTCGGGCTTGACACTGCCCCCGTACAGGATGGGCAACGAATCGGCGATTCTAGCATCCGCCTTCGCGACTTCGCCACGCAGGAAGGCGTGCACGGCCTGGGCCTGCTCCGGGGTCGCAGTGCGGCCGGTGCCAATGGCCCAGATCGGTTCGTAGGCCAGCACCGCGCCTGCAAAGCCGTCACTGCCGACCAGCGCCAGGACCGGGTCGAGCTGGGCACGCAGGATTGCCTTAGTCTGACCGGCTTCACGCTGTTCCAGCGATTCGCCCACGCACAGCACCGGAATCAGCCCGGCATGGATGGCGGCGGCAAACTTGCGCGCCACCAGCTCGCTACTCTCCTGGTGGTATTGGCGGCGCTCGGAGTGGCCGACCAGCCCGTAGCCGGCGCCGACGTCGACCAGCATCGAGGCCGAGACCTCGCCGGTATAGGCGCCCTTCTCGTTGCTGCTGACGTCCTGGGCTCCGAACGCCAGGTGATGGGCCTCGAAATCCTCGATCAGGTCGCCGAGGTAAGGCAGTGGCGGCAGGATGACGACTTCGACACCCTTCAGGGGCATGTGCGCGGCCACCTTGGCCACCAGTTCGGTGGCGAAGGCGCGGCTGCCATGCAGCTTCCAATTTCCGGCAACGATCTTTCGACGCATCAGGCGCAGGTTCCTGAGTTGAAGACAGGCGACAGAATAGCCCAAGGCCTGTCGGCAACCGGCACACTTCTGTCCGCCAGATGTCCTCCCCCTCCCCTTCCAGGAACCTGCCATGTCCGTTTCGCCTGTCTTCGCCGTGATCACCGGCGCATCCAGCGGCATTGGCCGCGAGATTGCGCGCGCATACGCCAGGCGCGGCATGCCGCTGATCCTGACCGCACGACGGGTGGATCGGTTGCAGGCATTGGCCGAGGAATTGCGAGGCACGGTTCGGGTGGAAGTGCTGCCGGCCGACCTGGCCGACCCTGCCGCGGCCGAGGCGCTGGCAGCGCAGATCCAGCGCAACGGCTGGACAGTGGGCACACTGGTCAATAACGCCGGTTACGGCGTGCCGGGCCGCTACCTGCATCACGACTGGGCCACGCATGCGCGCTTCCTGCAGGTGATGGTGGGCGCGGTGTGCGAGCTGACCTGGCGACTGCTGCCCATGATCCGTGCCAGCGGCCAGGGCCGCATTCTCAACGTGGCCTCGTTCGCGGCGCTGACGCCCAGCGCCGATGGGCAGACCCTGTACGCGGCCAGCAAGAGCTTCATGCTGCGCTTCAGCGAATCGCTGGCGCTGGAAAACGCCGATTGCGCGGTCAAGGTGTGTGCCCTGTGCCCGGGCTTTGCATGGTCCGAATTCCATGACGTGACCGGCACTCGCGAGGCGATGTCCACCCTGCCCGACTGGGCCTGACTGCAGGCCGACGCAGTGGCCGAGTATGGAATCGCCGCCCTGGAGCGCGGCCAGGTGCTGGCAGTGCCGGGCTGGCGCTACCGGCTGGTCAACGCAGCATTGCGGCTGTTGCCGCACGCGTTTGCGCTCCGCCTGATGGCGCGCGGTTCGCATCGGGTGCGGCCGCTGGAGTGACGCACCGGCAGGCGGCATGTGCAGAAGAGATCGCCTAGCTCGGCCGCGCGTCTGGCCCGGGCCACCGAAGGGCTTGCAACGCGTACGCAAGCGCAGGTATCGAGCGTCAATGATTTGGGCGCATGCGCATGCAGGTCCAAGCCAGCATCAGCTCACGCGCTGGCCGCCAGCGCTGAACCACCCGCTGTTGTCAGTGATTGACGATCTCGCCGTGCATCGCCGCCAGGCGCGCCAGCAGGCGGTTTTGCGTGCGGCGCGGAATCTTGCGCTGATCCATGGCCCAGTTCAGATCTTCGACCAAGGCATTGAAGTCGCCTTCGCGGATCGCCAGGTGCGCATGTGCCTGCTGCATCGACTTGGCGGTGTCAGGGCATGGGCCGTCGGCAACATGGCAGAACTTTTGCACCAGGCGCTCGTTGAGCATGACGATATTGACGCGTGCGAATTTGTCGACGATGCGTGGGTCGTCGGCGATGCGCGAGAGCATGGTTTCCACCAGCGCTTCGATGCCGGCCTGGCCGCCGAGTTCGTCGTACAGCGTCTGCCGCGCTTGCGTGCTGGCGCAGGCACTCGTCAGGCCCAGCATGCAGAGCAACGACCAGCGCAACCATCGGTTCATCAGAACGCCACCTGCAAGGAGAGATAAGGGCCGCGCTGATCGGCAAGCGTGGCGATATCGCCAAGATCGGCCCAGGCAGCGGTCAACGAGACATGCTTGCTGGGGAACCAGGCGACGAATGCATCTGCCCACGCTTGCTCGCGCGCGAAGCCGAGGTTATTGGGCTTGTCGCGATATTCCACGCCCACCGCCCAGGACGGCGACAGCACCACTGCAGCACTGACCTCCGGAACCAGGCGATAGCTGTTGCGGCGATCGCCGCCGAAGCCGAGCAAGCCGGCCTGGTTGGCGCGGGTAGCGCGCAAGGTGCCGTTGAGCAGTAGCTGATATCCGCCGGCGCCCTGCAGCAACAGGCGGCTCGCGCTGACGTAGATGTCGGTGCCGTGGTCGTCGCGCGCACCGATCGCCAACGGCAAGGTTCCGTTGCGCAGGCGCTTGTATTGCACGCCCAAGCTGACTTGCGGCGCGTGTCCGTACACAAGGTCGCCGGCCACGCGCCACTTGGCACCGACCACGTCCTGGCCAAGCGCATTCCACGGCAAGCCGAGCCGGTCCTGCAAGGCGCCCAGATCCAGACGCTGGCGGGCAAGCGAAAGCTCCAGCCGATTGCCAACCGTGAGCGCGGCGCCCTGCACGTCGAGACGGTAATCGCCGCTGTCGACGTGGGTTGCGAACGCGACGGTGCCAAGCTCGTCGCGCGTGCCGTACCCAGACAACGTGGCCCACGGCACGATGCCGCCGCCGCTACTGCCTTCGATCATCGATACGCCGCCGGTGGCGAGCAGGCGTCCGTCGCCGGCCAGGGCATGCAGCGGCGCAAACACGCCAGCTGCCGCAGCAGCAAGAAGCGCAACACGCAGATGGGCGCTCATCGCTGCACACCTGCATGCGCTGGCGTGGTCATGCCCAGTTGGCGCATGCACCAGGCCACCAGCGGCGCTGCTTCCAGCGGTGGCGAGTACAGATAGCCCTGCACCATGTCGCAGCCGTAGCCGCGCAGCAGCGCAAGCGCCGCGGCGTTTTCGACACCTTCGGCAATGACGCTCAGCCCCAGGTTGTGTCCCAGATCGATCGTGCTGCGGACGATGAAGGCATCGTCGGTGCCGTCGGCCAACTGCATGACGAAGCTCTTGTCGATCTTCAGTTCGTTCACCGGCATGCGCTTGAGTTGTGCCAACGAGGAATAGCCGGTGCCGAAGTCGTCGATGGACAGGCGTACACCGACACTGCGCAACTGATGCAGCATGTGCAGCGCAAATTCGACATCGCGCATCAGGGCACTTTCGGTCAATTCCAGCGTGACCGACTGCGCTGGCACGGCATGATGCTCCAGGCAGCCGCGGACGAAGTCCGGCAAGCCGGGATCGGACAGATCCAGTGCGGACAGATTGATGGCCATGCCCAGTTCCAGCCCCTGCTTGCGCCATTGCGCCTGGCAGCGCAGCGCTTCGTCCAGTACGAAGCGGGTGAGCGGATGGATCACGCCGGAGTGTTCGGCAAGCGGGATGAATTCGTCCGGACCGATCGGCCCGAGCACCGGATGATGCCAGCGCACCAGCACTTCGACCTGTTCGACACGATCGGTGCGCAGACAAATCTTGGGCTGGAAGCGCAAGGTGAGTTCATTGGCGCCGATGGCCTGACGCAGATCGCCGGTGAGGCGCAAACGCCGCAGATGCTGTTCGTCCTGGCCCATGCGGTAGACGCTGGCGCCGAAGGTGGCCGTCGTACCGACCTGCCGCCGTGCGATGTCGGCGCGGCGCAACAAGGTGTCCGGGTCGGCGCCGTGCTCGGGAATCAAGGCGATGCCGATGCTGGCTTCGAGCTGGATGCGCGCCTGCGGCAACACCAGCGGGCGGCGCAACTGCAGCAGCAGGCGCTGCGCATCCTGCTGCACGCTGGCCGCATCGGCTTGCGCCACCACCACCATGAATTCATCGCTGCCCAGCCGACCCACCAGGTTGGGCTCTTGCACCACATCGACGAGCCGGCGTCCGGCTTCCACCAACACCTGGTCGGCGAAATCGTGGCCCAGGCTGTCGTTGAGTTCCTTGAAGCGCTCCAGATCCAGGATCAGCACCGCGGCAGTGCCACCGGATGCCACAGTCTGATCCACCACGTCCTTCAAACGCTCCAGCAACCAGATCCGGTTCGGCAACCCGGTCAAGGCGTCATGGCGGGCCTGATGCAGGATGTGTTGTTCGCGGCTGGCGATCTGGTGCTGCATGCGCCCGAAACTGTCTGCCAGTTCGGCGAGTTCACGGCCCGGCGGCACCTGCACGGCGGTGCGGTAATCGCCGCGCTGAATGCGCCGTGCGGCCTGCACCAGTTGCGCAACGGGTTTGCTCACGCTGCGCGCAAGAAAAATCGCCACACCCAATGCAGCGACCGTGGCCAAGCCTGCCAGCAGCAGGATCCGCAGCTTGAGGATGCGGTACGGCGCGATGGCGCGATCCAGCGATGCCTGCAACGCCACCCGCACCTGGCTGTCGCCCTGGATCGATTGCAGCCTGACCAGATAGCGCGCCTGGTCCAGCGTCAGCGGGATCGATGCAGCCTGCACCTTCTCGACCAGGGGCAATTGCTGCGCAAACTGGGCGCGCGCCGAGGGCTCCAGGGTGGAGGCCAGCACGCGCACTGGCGGGCCATCAGTGAAGAAGGTCGCATCCAGCCCGGTGGTGGTGCGGAAATCCTGCGCCAGGCCATCGCCGGATTCGTTGCCGATCCCAATCCAGCCCACCCGGTTCGGCGCCAGCACCTGCACCACCGCCAACCGCACGATGTGTTGATTCAGCGCCACCACACCGACCGCGCGTCCATCGCGCTGCGCTTGTTGCAGCAATGCCTGCACCGCACGCAATTGTTCGGCCTGCGGGACGTCGGCCAGGCCGGTCAGGAATTGCCCATCGGGCGACAACAACAGCGCGGTTTGCGCCGACATGCGCGCGGCGTGGTTGCGCAGGGCCGATTGCATGGTCGGCACATCGCCGCTTGCAACGGCCGCACGAAACCCGAAATCGTCGGCCAGCACCGACGCCGACTGCAGCAGCTGTTCGTCGCGGCGCATGTTGATGCGTTGCCAGACCCGCTGCCCGATCTCCAGCTCTTCGCCAAGCTGGGCCTTGACGCTGCGCTCGGTCGCCACCTGCACGGCAAGGAAGGTCAGCGCCTGCGTGGCAAGCACGACCAGCACCAGCAAGGCCGCGATGCGGGTATGCAGGCGCATCGACCTCATGGGCGCGGCTTCTTCGAGTCGGCGTTACGGAACTTGTCCTGCAGCGCGCGCACGCGCGCATCCGGTGGCGCCACGGCCGGCGCGGTGCCGGTGGTCTGCAGGGTCACGCGGCGCTGCACCTGCTCGCGTGCGATCACCAACGGCTCGCTGGTGGCAGCGCCCTTGATGCGCGGGTGCCAGACCCGCAGCGTGTAAGTGCCGGCAGGCGCCTCCAGCTGGGCACGGCCATCGCTGCCGGTTTTGCCGAAATACGGCGTGTCCAGCACCACGATGTATCCCAGCATCCAATCGTGGATGTTGCAGCCTATGGTGACCAGACCCGCCTGATCGAAACGCACCGGCGTCGCGGTGGTGCCTTGAAACAGCGGCAGCTCGAAGCGCTTGGCCGGAGAGAACGAATACACCTGATGGCGAATCTGATCGTTGTTCGGAAAGCGCACCAGGGTGCCGGTGCGCACCGCCAGCACGGCAGGCACGAACTGCGAATTGACCTGATCCATCTCCGCAGTCTTGCTGGCGGCTGGCGGAGCAGGCCGCGCCGGCTCCAGGCTCACGACCGCATCGACCAGCACGCCGCCGGCATCGGCGACGGTCACACTGACCGCTGTCGCCGACACCGATCCCACGGCAGCACAGGCCACCAGCACCGACACGACACCCAGCCATTTGATCCATCGCATGCGCACGCCCCCAGCCTTGTGCAATCGGCAGCGGAGCGCCAGGCGAGTCCGACGTCGCGCTAGCGATTAGCCTCGGTTATCGGCCCGAGTGAACGCAAGCTTTAACCAGACGCGAGCGGGATTTTCTGAACAGAAGTGCGGCACCGGTCACCGGTGGGTGCTGCGAGCGCGGCTACCGGCGACGGGCGATGCGTGCCGGCGCTGGCGCCGGATCACTTCAGCTTGATCTCGCGCAGACGCTCTTCCAGGAAGCCATGCGCCGTGATCGGCTCCGGATAACGGCTGGGATTGTCGGCGCTGATGCACGAGGGCAACACGTCGATCAGGAAATCCGGATTGGGGTGCAGGAAGAACGGCACCGAATAGCGCGGCTGGCGCGCCTGCTCGCCCGGCGGATTGACCACACGGTGGATGGTGGACGGATACACGTGATTGGTCAGGCGCTGCAGCATGTCACCGATGTTGACCACGATGGTGTCGGCGTCGGCAGTGAACGGCACCCACTCGCCATCGTGGGAACGCACTTCCAGGCCGGCGGCACTGGCGCCCACCAGCAAGGTGATGAAATTGATGTCGCCATGCGCACCGGCACGCACGTTGGGGATGTCGTCGCTGGTGATCGGCGGGTAATGGATCGGCCGCAGGATCGAATTGCCGTTGTTGGTCTTGTCGACGAAGTAGTCCTGCGGCAGGCCGATATGCAGCGCCAGCGCCGACAGCACGCGCGAACCCAGCTGATCGAGCTGCTGGTACAGCTGGTAGCCGCGCTCGCGGAAACCCGGCACTTCGCTGGGCCACAGGTTCGGCGGCATCACTGCGCGATACGGCGAATCGTCCGCGATCTCGCGGCCGATGTGCCAGAACTCCTTGAGGTCGAAGTGCTTGGAATCCTTGGCGGTTTCCACGCCGAACGCGGTGTAGCCGCGCGCGCCACCGCTGCCTTCCACGTGATAACGGCGCTTGGTCGCTTCCGGCAACGCGAAGAACGCCTTGAACACGTCGTAGGCGGCATCGATGTCGGCCTGGGCGATACCGTGATTGCGGATGCCGGCAAAGCCCCACTGCCGGTAAGCCGCTCCGAGCTCGGCGACGAAGGCGTCGCGGTCGGTGTCGAAACGGGTGATGTCCAGCGTGGGGATGCGCGCGCTCATACGGATGTCTGCAGTCAAGGTCGAAAGGTCGAGAGAAACCTGCTGGTCAGATCAGCAGGCGATACAACAGGTAAAACGTCGCGGCCTTGGCGATGACCACGCAGACGCCAATGACGATCGACTCACGCCGCGTCACGCACTGCACCCGAGAGCCGGTCGAGCGTGTCCTGCATCAGGCCGGCGTCGTCGGCTTCGACGGTCACCCGCACCACCGGCTCGGTGCCCGACGGACGCAGGAACGCGCGGCCACGGCCTTGCACGGCGGCCTGCGCCTGCTGCAATGCCTGGCGCACGTTGGCCGCTTCCACAATGGCCTTGGCGGTACCGCCATCCAGGCGCACGTTGACGGTCTTCTGCGGCACCTTGCTCAGGCTGCCCAGCGCCTCGCGCAGGCTCTGCCCGTCGCGACCCAGCGCCTCGAGCACCTGCAGCGCACTGACGATGCCATCGCCGGTGCTGGCACGGTCCAGGCACAACAGGTGACCGGACGTTTCGCCGCCCAAGGTGCCGCCGCCTTCGACCAGGGCCTGATGCACGTAGCGGTCGCCGACCTTGGCGCGCTGGAACGGGATGTTCAGTGCAGCCAATGCCTGTTCCAGACCGTAATTGGTCATCAAGGTGCCGACCACGGTACCCGCCAGCCGGCCGCTGGCCTGCCACGAGCGCGCGAGCACGTACAGCAGATCGTCGCCATCGACCGGGTTGCCCTGGTCGTCGGCCATCAGCACGCGGTCGCCGTCGCCGTCGAAGGCGATGCCCAGGTGCGCACCGCACTCGCGCACCTTGGCAGCGAGATTCTCGATATGGGTCGAGCCCACACCGGCGTTGATGTTGAGCCCGTCCGGCGCAGCGCCGATGACCACCACGTCGGCGCCCAGCTCGCGGAACAGCATGGGTGCGATGTGGTAGGTGGCGCCGTGCGCGCAATCCAGCACCATCTTCAGCCCGTGCAGGGTGAAACCGCGCGCCACGCTGGCCTTGCAGAATTCGATATAGCGGCCGATGGCATCACGCGTGCGGATGGCCTTGCCCAATCGCTCCGAGTCCACCGTGTGGAACGGCTCGTCCAACGCCGCTTCGATCGCCGCTTCGGTGGCGTCATCGAGCTTCTCGCCTTCGGCGGAGAAGAACTTGATGCCGTTGTCGTAATGCGGATTGTGCGAGGCGCTGATCACCACCCCGGCGTCGGCGCGTAGCGTGCTGGTCAGAAAGGCGATGGCCGGGGTCGGCATCGGTCCGATCAGCTGCACGTCGGCCCCGGCGGCAACCAGGCCGGCTTCCAGCGCCGCTTCGAACATGTAGCCGGAAATGCGGGTGTCCTTGCCGATCAGCACCAACGGCCGCTTGCTGCGGCCCCGGGTCAGCACACGGCCAAGCGCATTGCCCAGGCGCAGCACGAAATCGGCCGAGATCACGCCCTGCCCGACCCGGCCGCGGATGCCGTCGGTGCCGAAATACTTGCGTGCGCTCATGCGGCGTCGGCGTCTTGCGGATGCGGCTGCCGCATCATCATCGCGGTGAGCTCGGCGATGCGGTCGCGCATCTGGCGGCGGTCGCAGATCTGGTCGATGGCGCCGTGATCCAGCAGGAACTCCGAGCGCTGGAAACCTTCCGGCAGCGTTTCGCGCACGGTCTGTTCGATCACGCGCGGGCCGGCAAAGCCGATCAGCGCATGCGGCTCGGCGATGTTGATATCGCCAAGCATCGCGAACGAGGCCGACACGCCGCCGGTGGTGGGATGGGTCAGCACCGAGATATACGGCAGGCCGGCTTCGCGCAGGCGGCCGAGCGCGGCCGAGGTCTTGGCCATCTGCATCAGCGAGAACAGGCCTTCCTGCATGCGCGCGCCGCCACTGGCGGAAAAGCACACGAACGGGCAGCCGACTTCCAGCGCCACTTCGGCCGCGCGCGCAAAGCGCTCGCCGACCACCGACCCCATCGAGCCGCCCATAAAGGCGAAATCGAACGCAGCGGCGACCAGCGGATTGCCCTTGAGCGTGCCGCGCATGGCGATCAGCGCGTCGTATTCGCCGCTGGCCTTCTGGCTGGCCTTGATGCGTTCGCCGTAGCGCTTCTGGTCCTTGAACTTGAGCGCGTCGACCGGCCCGAGCTGCGCGGCGATTTCAGTGGTCGCGGTGTCCGGGTCGAACAGCGAATTCAGGCGCGCGCGGGCGCGGATCGCCATGTGGTGATCGCACTTCGGGCACACCTCGAGGTTCTCTTCGAGTTCCGGGCCGTACAGCGCGCTCCCGCAATTGCTGCACTTTTCCCACAGGCCCTCGGGGACGCTGCGCTTCTTGGCCGGTGTGTTTTCGGTGCGGATGCCGGAGGGCATCAATTTGCTGAGCCAGCTCATGCGTGTATGACAATCCATGCAGGGCGGCCTGGCGGGCCGCAGAGGGGCGACAGTCTAACGCAGCGCCCCAGGCTGGTGCAGCGCGCCGGACATGGCGGGTTGCCGCTGTGGCGGAGCGTTGTGGTGCAAGCTGTCGGGCGATATGCAGCAGGTTGGCATGCTGCGGGGCACCGTGTGTTCAATGGCTGTCAACGCCTTCGCCCAGCCCGGCGCTGCTTCGCCCGTCCCCTCACCTCCCCCCCTCCCGCAGGAGCGGGGCTTTGATTCCTTCTCCGATCGGGACATTGTCCTCGCAGATGGGAGAGACGGTACCCCGCAGGGGTGGATGAGGGTGCGGGCGAAGCCCCGTGCATCCACGCGAGAAGGTCCTGAGGTCTGGCGTTAGCGGTGATCCAGCGCCTGCCGAAGTGGGGCAAGGAACGCTTCGGCGCGCTCACGGGCGCTGCGGACCTCGCCTGCTTCCGCCAACGCGGCGACCAGGGCGCTGCCCACCACCACGCCATCGGCATCCACGGCCATGGCAGCGGCACTGGCCGCATCCTTGATGCCGAAGCCGGCCACCACCGGCGCGCCGGCCCGCTGGCGCAGCTGGCGCAGGCGGTCGCTGGCGGCGTGGGTGTCGAGCAGATTGGAGGCGCCGGTGACGCCGGCAAAGCTGACGTAGTACAGATAGCCCTGCGCGGTGCTGCACAGCATGTCCAGGCGCTGCTCGCTGGTGGTGGGCGAAGCCAGTGCGATCAGCGCCAAGCCGACCTCGGTGAAGATGGTGCGCGTTTCGCCGGCCTCTTCCGGCGGCAGGTCGACCAGCAGCACACCATCCACGCCCGCGGCGACCGCGGCTTCGGCGAAGCGTCGCGTGCCATGGATCTCGATCGGGTTGAGGTAGCCCATCAGCACCACCGGCGTGGTGGCATCTTCGCGGCGAAACTCGTGCACCGCTTCCAGTACATACGCCAGGCCGGCGCCACGTGCCAGCGCGCGCTCGGAGCTGCGCTGGATGGTGGGGCCGTCGGCCATCGGGTCGGAGAACGGCACACCCAACTCGATCACATCGGCACCGGCGCGCACCAGCGCGTGCATCACCGGCACGGTGGCTTCCAGCGATGGGTCGCCGGCGGTGATGAAAGGGATCAGTGCCTTGCGCCCATTGGCACGCAGCTCGGCGAAGCGGGAATCGATACGACGCATGAAATCACTCGAACAAGGGAGGAAAGCCAGCCGCCATGGAACCTCAGGTGGCAAAGAAATACCGCATCAGCGCAAAGCACAGCGCAAACAGGTAGCCGTAGGAAAATCGATCGATGCGCAGCACCGGGTCGCCGCGCCGCGCACGCCACGCACCAAGCGCGGCCATCAGCCCACCGGCGACTAGCGGTACGATCACTAGCGCTGCCAGTCGCGCGCCGTGGGTTGCGGTGAGGTGCTGCGGCAGCAGCCAGAGACTGACACCGCCAAGCAACGCACCCGCGATTGCGTAGCCGACCGCTGCCAGCCCCGGCGAGGGCCTGCGCTCGAACGACTCGGCGACAGCGTGCAGGCCAAGTTCGATCAGCAGCTCGGTCAAGGCCTGCAGCAGCACCTCGGCCACCAACTGGAGCATTCCTTCGAGCATCGCCGCGTCCCTGCATCCGGAGAGAGCGTTAGCCGCAGCCACGCTTAAAGCGCGATTCCCTCGCGCGCCGCGATGGTATGCACATCCTTATCGCCACGCCCGGAGAGATTGCACAACACCAGCGCATCCCTGGGCAGCTCGCGCGCCAGCTTGATCGACTGCGCCACCGCATGGCTGGACTCCAGCGCGGCCAGAATGCCTTCGGTATGCGCCAGCAGATGGAAGGCCGCCATCGCCTCGTCGTCGGTGATGCCCTGGTACACCGCGCGACCGCTGTCGGACAGAAACGAATGCTCCGGGCCCACGCCGGGGTAATCCAGGCCAGCGGAAATCGAATGCGTCTCGGTGATCTGGCCGTCGTCGTCGCAGATCACGTAGGTGCGGTTGCCGTGCAGCACGCCCGGGCGACCTGCGGCGATGGAGGCGGCATGCCGGCCGGTGGCGATGCCGTCGCCGGCCGCTTCGGCGCCATAGATCTTGACGCCGGGATCGTTGAGGAAGGCATGGAACAGACCGATCGCATTGCTGCCGCCACCCACGCAGGCACTGATCGCATCCGGCAGCCGGCCATAGTCCTGCAGCATCTGTTCGCGCGCCTCGCGGCCGACGATGGCGTTGAAGTCGCGCACCATGCGCGGGTACGGGTCCGGGCCGGCCACGGTGCCGATGATGTAGAAGGTGTCGCGCACGTTGGTCACCCAGTCGCGCATGGCTTCGTTGAGCGCGTCCTTGAGCGTGGCCGAGCCGGAGGTCACCGGGATCACCGTGGCGCCGAGCAGCTTCATGCGGTAGACGTTGATCTTCTGCCGCTCGATATCGGTGGCGCCCATATAGACCACGCATTCCAGGCCCAGGCGTGCGGCCACGGTGGCACTGGCAACGCCGTGCTGGCCAGCTCCGGTCTCGGCAATGATGCGGGTCTTGCCCATGCGGCTGGCCAGCAAGGCCTGGCCGATGGTGTTGTTGATCTTGTGCGCGCCGGTGTGGTTCAGGTCTTCGCGCTTGAGCAGGATCTGCGCCCCACCCACTTCACGGCTGAGCCGTTCGGCATGGTAGATCGGGCTGGGACGGCCGACGTAGTGCTTGAGGTCCTTGTCGTATTCGGCAATGAAACTCGGGTCCTGCCGCGCCTGATCGTAGGCAGCGGACAGTTCCTGCAGCGGGCCGATCAAGGTTTCGGCGACGAAACGGCCACCGAACTTGCCGAAGTGGCCGGCAGCATCCGGATAGGCGTAAAAGTCACTGATGGGCTGGGCCGACATGGAAATCCTCTGCAGCAATGCGTCATACGAGAAGCGTCACTCTAGCGCAGCCGCGGCACGGGATAAATCGATAAGATTGCCGCAACCTGTGAGCTGGAATCACACATGAGCACCTTGCTTCCTCCGCTGGCAGCGCTGCGTGCGTTCGACGCTGCCGCGCGCCTGCAGAGCGTCAGCCGTGCTGCCCAGGAACTGCACGTCACCCATGGCGCCATCAGCCGGCACGTGCGCTCCCTGGAACAGGCATTGGGCACCGCGCTGTTTGCGCGCCAGGGCCGCGGCCTGGTGCTGACCGCGGCGGGCGTTCGGCTACGCGATGCCACTGGCGAAGGCTTTGGCCTGATTAGTCAGGCCTGGGCGGCATTGCAACGCCCGGCCACCGAAGCGCCGCTGGTGCTCGGGTGTTCGGGCAGCCTGCTGGCGCGCTGGGTGATTCCGCGCCTAGGACTGCTGCAGCAAGAGCTACCGGATGTGCGCCTGCATCTGTCGGCCAGCGAACAACCGCCCGGCCCGGACCTGGACGGCCTGGATGCTGCCCTGCTGCTGGACACCCCGCCCTGGCCGAGCGAGTGGCAGGTCCGCACCCTGGGCGTGGAGTGGATCGGGCCGGTGTTGAGCCCCCAGCTCGCATCCACCCTGCAGATCGAGGGGAGCGGCCCGGCCGCGCTCGGCGATCACGCGCTGCTGCACACCCGCTCGCGCCCGCAGGCCTGGCCGGAATGGGCCCAGGCGCACGGGCTGGCACCTGAGGGGTTGCACTTCGGCACCGAATTCGAACACCTGGTGTATCTGCTGGAAGCCGCTGCCGCTGGCCTTGGAATCGCGATTGCGCCGCAGCCCTTGGTCGCCGCGGACCTGGCAGCCGGGCGCCTGCTGGCGCCATGGGGCTTCACCGCCACGCCCGGCCGCTGGGTGCTGTGCGCCGCCAAGCGCAACCCGGATCCACGCATCGAACGACTGGCGGGTTGGCTAGGCAAAGCGCTGGCGGAAGATCAGCACATGTCTCTGGCCATGGGTGCAACGAACGCCTGAGCGGCTATCGCAGATGTTCGTTGCAACACTGCATCGCCCGCCCACACCTCGCGACGAGCGTGTGTACCGTCAGGAGCTATACCTGCCGAGCGGAAGGCCACGCATCGGCACAACTAGCCAGAAGACACAAAGACGTCAGTCGCGGCTCAGCCTGAAGGACCGCCATCTAGCGCGCGAACGCTCGTTAAACCGCCTTAAATGGCGAAACCGCGACTGTATCCAGCGAGATGAACGCAACGTGCGGGAAGGTCGCTGAGGGCTGATTAATGATTGCTGATCGTTATTCGGAATTCGGAATTCGGAAAGCATGCTACGCGCACGCACACTGATAGCTATCCAAACGACCCAGCCGCGTCACGCGCCTGCTGTTACGAATCCCCAATCCCGAATCCCAAATCCCACCCTCACGACATGTCGTGACAATCCGCCCGCCGCACTTCCTCGACGAACTTGCGCATCTTGTGGCCGTCCTTGATGCCCGGCGCCAGCTCCACGCCACTGGAAACGTCCACCCCCCAGGGCAAGGTGGCCACGATGGCGTCGAACACGTTGTCGGCGTTGATGCCGCCGGCCAACAGGAACGGACGATGCAAGCCGGTGGGCAGGCGCGACCAGTCGAAGGTCTTGCCGGTGCCGCCGCCCGCGCCGGGCGCATGGCTGTCGAACAGGAAACCAGCGGTATTGGGATAGGACAACTGCAGCGTACGCGCGTTGGCATCTTCGCCATTCACGCCGCTGCTGCCCATCGGCACCGCCTTGAGATACGGCAGGTTGAAGCTGCGGCAGAACGCGTCGTCTTCCTCGCCATGGAACTGCAACAAGGTCGGGCGCACGGTGCGCACCACTTCGCGCACCTCTTCCTTGGAATTGTTGCGGAACAACGCCACCACATCGACCATCGGCGCAGTCGCCTGGCGCATCGCGCGCGCCTCTGCCGGCGCAACGCGCCGGGGGCTGCCATGCGCAAAGATGAAACCTACCGCGTCCACACCCAGCTCGCCGGCCAGCCGGATATCGCCGGCGCGGGTCATGCCACAAAACTTGATACGGGTGCGGTACAGCGATCGATTCATTGGGTCACCTCAGCAGGCAGATGCCACTCTGCAGGATACAGAGGTCCGATAAACACCAGACCCTGTGGCGGCGCTGTCGGGCCGGCCACAGTGCGGTCGCGTCCGGCGAGCAACGTCGCGATCCAGTCGGCCGGCTGCTCGCCGGTACCGACCAAAATCAGCGAGCCCACAATATTCCGCACCATGTGATGAAGGAATGCATTGGCCTGGACCTGCACCTCCACCACCTCGCCGATACGCTGCACGTGGATGGCTTGCAGGTGACGGCGTGCGTGCAAGGCCTGGCATTGCACGCTGCGGAACGCGCTGAAATCGTTCTCGCCCAATAACGCCTGTGCTGCCGCATGCATGGCATCGGCATCGAGCGGGCGACGCTCCCAGCTCAGGGTCTGCCGATACAGCGCCGGGCGAATCTGCCGATTGAGCAGGCGATAGCGGTAACGACGCGCGCGCGCGGAAAAGCGCGCATGGAAGTCATCGGCTGCCGGCACGCACCAGCGCACGGCGATCGACGGCGGCAGGCGCGCAGTGGTGCCCAGCATCCAGCCACGCGGCTCGCGGCGTGCGTCGCTGTCGAAATGCACCACCTGGCATTCGCCATGCACGCCGGCGTCGGTGCGCCCGGCGCAGACCACCTGCACCGGCGCATCGGCGACCGACGACAAGGCTGCCTGCAGGCTGGCCTGCACGCTCGGCCCGCCATGCTCGCCCAACTGCTGCCAGCCCTGGAACTCGCTGCCGTCGTATTCCACGCCCAGCGCGTAACGCATCGGTATCTGCCCTATGAGTGAATCGAAGAAATCCGCGCGCCGGTCATGCCACCGCCAGCGCAGGCGATTGCCAGCCCAGCCCCGCCGCCGCAAAGAAGGTGAAGTGTACGAGCCGCATTGCCTGGTGGGTGCCGAGCCGCGGCAACGCGCGTGCGGCCAGCGCGCAGGTGCGTGCTCAGTCGTCGGACCCGACGCTATGCTCGGACCACACGGCCAAGGTGGTGCCGCCGGGCTCGCGGAAATGAAACCGGCTGCCGCCCGGAAAACCGAATATCGGCTTGACGATCTCCCCGCCTGCGCCACGCACGCGCTCCATTACCGGGGCCAACGCGTCCGCATACAGCACCACCAACGGCCCACCCTGTTCCGGCGCCGGCGCGGCTGCACGGTAGAAGCCGCCGTCCAGGCGGCCATCGTTGAAGGCCAGGTAATCCGGGCCGTAGGCCTGGAATTGCCAACCGAACACCGCTTCGAAAAACGCACGACTGGCATCCGGATCGATGGAGGCGAACTCCACATAATCGATCCGGCGCTCGCGTGCGGCGCCTGTCTGCGCGGGCAGGCAGTCGATCGCCGGGCTCATGCCAGGCGTTCCAGCAGCTCGGCCGCTTCGGCGCGCGTGGCGTCGTCGCCGGTGGCGGCAACTTCCAGCAGCAGGCCGCGCGCGGTGTCCTTGTCGCCCAGGTCCATGTAGGCCACCGCCAGTTCCAGGCGATCGCGCCCGGCCGAGGCGATGCCCCGGCTGGCCGACGCGCTGGGCGCGGCACTCGGTGCCGCAGGCGCACGTTCGAAATCCAGGCTGTCTTGCGTGGCCACCGCGACCGGGGAGGCGTTCGACGGAACATCGCCGATCGTGGGCGCGACATCTGCGTGGCGCGTTTCCACAGCTTCGGACGCCGGTTGCGGCGGGGCCTGCGCCTCGTCGACGGGCGTGGTGTGCTGCGGCGGCGTTGCCACCACCGGCGGTGCGGCACGCAGCGCACGCCAGTCGTCGCTGTTGACCGCCATGGGTGCAGCAGCCGGCTCGGACGGCAGCGGCTCGCGACGCAACACCTCCGACAACGGTTGCTGCGTGTCATGGGCGCGCTCTTCGTCGCGCAGATCGGCCTGCTCGAATTCGGTCTCGTGCACCACATCGCGCTCGCTGGGCTCGGTGGTTGGCGTCGCGTCTTGCGGTTCGGCGGCCTGCACCGGTGCGCCAGGCAGGACGAAGTCGAACTGCCGACGCGGCAACGGCGGCAGCGGCGAGGGTTTGCGGCGGCGCGCGGCCAGCCACGCCACCACGGCAGCGACGATCAACACCAGCCCGCCGATCAACCACAGCGGAAAACCGCCGCCCTGTTGTGCGGCCGCCGGAGTTTCCGACAGGCGTTTTTGCACGGCCGCCAGATCGCTGTCCTTCATGGCGATCAGCGCTTGCTGTTGCTGCTTGAGCTTTTCCAGATCCGCCACGCGGGTCCGCAGGTCCTGCAATTCCGCATCGCGGGTGGCGATGTCTTCCTTGGCCTGTTGCAATTGTTGATTGGCCGCCATCTCGCCCTCGCCTTCGGCACTGGTGCCGGACGTGACGCCGGCGGTGTTGGTCTGACTCGCCACTGCAGGGGCGATTTCGAGCCGCGCGCCGTTGCCGGACGCTGCGGCAGGCGTGGCGGGCGGCGGCGTGGCGGTAGCGGCAGCGCCGGCCTCGGCCGGTTGCGGCACCGCCGATCGCGCCTGCCGCCACTGCGCGGCCTGCTCGCGCACCATGACCGCCGCTTCGGCCGCACCGACCTGGGCAAGTGCGTCTTCCTGCGGCGTGCGCAGCACCGCGCCCTGCTTCAGGCGGTTGATGTTGCCGTTGATGAAGGCGTCCGGATTGGTGCGCAGCAACGCCAGCATGGTCTGGTCCAGCGAATTCCCGCTGGAACGCGCCACTACCGCGGCGATCTCCGACAAGGTCTGGCCCGCGCGCACGGCCGGCAACGCATCGCCGGCCTGCGTCGCAGACCCGGCAGACGCACTGGCAGTCGCACGTGCGGCCGGTTCGGCGCTGGCGTTGTCTTGCGCGGTGCGGTCGGCGACCGGCGCCGGCTCGCGTGCAATCGCATTGCTGGAACCGGCACGCGGCGCTTCGATGGCCGGCTCGGCGATGGCGGCCGCGGTATTGGGCGCATCGACCAAGGCGGAATATTCGCGCACCAGCCGGCCCTGGCCCCACTCCACCTCGATCAGGAAGTTGATCGCCGGCTGGTCCACCGCCTGGCTGCTGGTGACGCGGATCACTGCCCGCCCGCGTGCGTCCTGCGCGAACTGGAACTGCAGATTGCTGACCAGCCCTTGTGGGCGCTCCAGGCCGACCCGCGCAAACGTGGTGGCCGATGCAAGCGCCACGCGCGCGTTGTCGAGCTCGCCCGGCTCGTTGGAGATGACCGGAATCTCGGCCACCAGCGGTTGCCCGGGCTTGGACAGCACCCGGATATCGCCCAGCCCCAACGCCATTGCGGCGCCGCTGCAGGCCATCAGCAGCAACGCACCTATCCCTTGTATCGGACGCATCGCGCCCCCGCCCCTATGTTTCATGGGCATCAATATAGCCGCTGAATGAGCGAAAAAGTCGGTGCCGTGATCCAGAGCGCTGCGCCAGCGACGCTGCCGCAGTGCGGCATGCATGCGTGGCCACTGCAAACAGGCAAGCGTTGATGGGCGCTCGCACTGCGCGAGGTCTCCAGCGCGCAACGGTTTGTCGGCAGATTGCGTGGTGCAACGTCACGAACTGCGCGATGCCACGATGTGACACCAATGTCGCGTCCTCTGCAGGCAATGGCGTGTGCGAGCGGCGGGCGGCGTGACGGCTCGCGCAAGCTGCAAGACCCCTCGACGCGTAGGGCGTGCGATAGCAGGCGACACGCGCACGTACGCATGTCTGCAGGCACGCGACGGGCAGCGCGCGTGCAGGTTGGAGCTTGGTTGAGAATCGAGCAGACCTTCTACGCGTCGGCGCGCACCCTGCCAGAGCGCTTGCTCGCGGTGCGCCTGTCTGGAAAGCATCATTGCGCGCCGACATGCTCGTGCATGTGCACGGCGGTGTAGAGCCGCCAACCGCGTGAAGCGACCAGTCCTCATGCAGGTGCAACCGGCGCGCTCAGCACCGCAGTGAACCGCAGTGACCGGGCGGTGCCTGCTGCACCATGCACGGGCCGCGCGCGCCGATGGCGACTGCGCGGCCGTTTTTGTCGTGCCCCTCAGCCTTCCTGTGCGACCAGTTCGGCCAACTGCACGGCGTTGAGCGCGGCGCCCTTGCGGATGTTGTCGGAGACGATCCACAGGTTCAGGCCACGCGGATGCGAGAAGTCTTCGCGGATGCGACCGACAAACACCGCATCCTTGCCGGACGCATGCGTGACCGGGGTCGGGTAGCCGCCGGGCTTGCGCTCGTCCACCACTTCCACGCCGGGCGATGCTTCCAGCAGCGCGCGCGCCGCTTCCACGGTGATCTTGTCGCGGGTCTCGATCGCCACCGCTTCGGAATGGCCGTAGAACACCGGCACGCGCACCGCGGTGGGATTCACCTGGATGCTGTCGTCGCCGAGGATCTTGCGGGTTTCCCAGACCAGCTTCATCTCTTCCTTGGTGTAGCCGTTGTCCTGGAAGTCGTCGATGTGCGGGATCAGGTTGAAGGCGATCTGCACCGGGAAACGCTGCGGATCGATGTCCTGGAAGCTCAGCAGCTCGCTGGTCTGCTTGCCCAGTTCTTCCATCGCCGAACGCCCGCCGCCGGAGACCGACTGGTAGGTCGCCACATTGATGCGCTCGATGCCGTACTTGCGGTGAATCGGGCCCAGCGCCACCAGCATCTGCATGGTCGAGCAATTGGGATTGGCGATGATGCCGCGCGGGCGCTGCTTGAGCGCCTCCGGGTTGACCTCGGACACCACCAGCGGCACGTCGTCGTCGTAACGGAAGGCCGAGGAGTTATCGATCACCACCGCACCGGCCGCGGCGAACTTGGGGCCGTATTCCTTGGACACGCTGCCGCCGGCGGAGAACAGCGCGATGTCCACGCCGGCGGGGTCGAACTCGGCCAGGTCCAGCACATCGACCTTGCCGCCATTGAACTCCACCTGCCCGCCCGCCGAGCGCGACGACGCCAGCGCGTACAGGGTGGCGACCGGGAAGTTGCGCTCGGCCAGGATGCTCAGCATGGTCTCGCCGACAGCGCCGGTGGCGCCCACGACGGCGACGTTGAAACGACGGTTTTCGTTGCTCATGAGTTTGTCTTTATCGAAAGGGGAAATGAGGAAGCACTGCGCGCTGGGTTCGGGGAACCTCCAACGCTGGCCGCGGAGGTTCCCTATCGTTTGGTCGAAATGGTTTTGCTCGCGCCCACGATCGCGCCGCCACGTTTGGCAGCGGCAATCGCATCGGCATTGAGCGCGCTCGGCGGGTTGCCGGCATGCGGGCCCTTGCCCAGCGCAGCGATCAGGTTGTCAACCGCCAGTTGCACCATCGCGCGGCGGGTGGCCAGGCTGGCGCTGCCGATATGCGGGGTGAGCACCACGTTGTGCAGCGCCAGCAACTCCGGACGCACACGCGGCTCGCCTTCGTAGACATCCAGGCCGGCACCGGCCAGGCGGCCGTTGGCCAGCGCGTCGGCCAGCGCCAGCTCATCGACGATGCCGCCGCGGGCGATATTCACCAGCGTGGCAGTCGCGCGCATCTTGCCCAGCGCCGCGCCGTCGATGAAGTGATGCGACTCCGTGGTGTACGGCAGCACCAGCACCAGGTGATCGGACTGCGCCAGCAACGTCTCGAAATCGACGTACTGCGCGCCCAGCGCCTGTTCGGTGGCGGCCGGCAACTGGCTGCGGTTGTGATACAGCACGCGCATGCCGAAACCGTGCGCGCCGCGCCGCGCGATGCCCTGCCCGATCCGGCCCATGCCCAGGATGCCGAGCGTGCTGCCGTGGATATCGGCGCCGAGCATGGTCTTGAACGACCATTGCCCCCACTGCCCGTCGCGCAACCAGCGCTCGGACTCGGTGATGCGGCGCGCGGTGGCCATCAGCAGCGCGAAGCCGAGATCGGCGGTGGTTTCGGTGAGTACGTCCGGCGTGTTGCTGGCCAGGATGCCGGCGGCGCTCAGCGCATCCAGATCCAGGTTGTTGTAGCCCACGCCGACATTGGCGATGGCGCGCAGCTGCGGCGCGGAGGCGATTTCGGTCGCGCCGATACGCTCGTTGAGGGTGATCAGGGCGCCGTCCAGCGGTGCCAGTTGCGCAGCCAGCTCGGCCGGCGAATACGCGCTGACGCGCTGCGTGGTGGTCAGCTCGAAATGCTCGCCCAACTGCGCGACGACATCGTCGAACAGCGGCTGGCTGACCCACACCTTGGCGCGACGGCCGTCAGACATCGACCTGCCCGGGAATGCGGGGCGACACCTCGCCCACATCGCCGCATTGCGCACGGTGACGCAGCGCCTGGTCCATCAGCACCAGCGCCATCATCGCCTCGGCGATCGGCGTGGCGCGGATGCCCACGCACGGGTCGTGCCGGCCGGTGGTGATGACATCGACCACGCTGCCGTCGGCATCCACCGTGGCGCCGGGCAAGCGCAGGCTGGAGGTGGGCTTGAGCACCATCGAGGCGGTGACCGCCTGGCCGGTGGAGATTCCGCCCAGGATGCCGCCAGCATGGTTGCTGAGAAAGCCTTCCGGGGTGATCAGGTCGCGGTGCTCGGTGCCCTTCTGCGCCGCGCTGGCAAAGCCGTCGCCGATCTCCACGCCCTTGACTGCATTGATGCTCATCAAGGCCGCCACGAGTTCGGCATCGAGCTTGCCGTAGATCGGCTCGCCCCAGCCTGCGGGCACGCCGCCAGCGACCACGTCCACCCGCGCACCGACCGAATCGCCGGATTTACGCAGCGCATCCATGTAGGTTTCCAGTTCCGGCACCTGCGCGGCATGCGGCCAGAAAAACGGGTTGTCTTCCACCGCATCCCAGTCGAAACCAGCGGGACGGATCTGGCCCAGTTGCGACAGGAAACCGCGCACCAGCACGCCATAACGCTGCTTGAGCCACTTCTTGGCGATCACGCCGGCGGCCACGCGCATGGTGGTTTCGCGCGCCGACGAGCGCCCGCCGCCGCGCGGATCGCGAATGCCGTACTTCTGCCAGTAGGTGTAATCCGCATGGCCCGGACGGAACTGCTGGGCGATATTGCTGTAGTCCTTGCTGCGCTGATCGGTGTTGCGGATCAGCAAGCCGATCGGCGTGCCGGTGGTGCGGCCTTCGTACACGCCGGACAGGATCTCGATGGCGTCGGCCTCGCGGCGCGCGGAGGTGTGCCGGCTCTTGCCGCTGGCGCGGCGCTGCAGGTCGTGGGCGAACTCTTCCGGCGCCAGCTCCAGGCCGGGAGGACAGCCGTCGACGACGCAGCCGATCGCCGGCCCGTGCGATTCGCCGAAGGTGGTGACAGTGAACAGCTTGCCGAACGAATTGGCACTCATGCGCGCAGGCTCATCGCTGCGCGGCCAGCTCGGCGATGCGGGCGCCGTGGGCGATCAATTCGCGGCATTCCACCGCGAAAATGCCCATCTGCCCCACCTTGAACTCGACCCAGGCCAGATCCACTTCCGGCAGCAGCTTGACCAGGTGCTGCTCGGACTCGCCCACCTCGCAGATCAGCAGGCCGTCTTCGCTCAGGTGCTGCGGCGCATCGCGCAGGATCTTCAGCACCAGGTCCAGGCCATCGTCGCCGGCGCGCAGGCCCAGTTCGGGCTCGTAGGAATACTCCTGCGGCAGCGCGTCGGTTTCGTCGTTGGTGACGTACGGCGGGTTGGTGACGATCAGGTCGTACTGGCGACCGCCCAGGCTGGCGAACAGGTCCGACTTGAGCAAGCTGACATTGTCGGCATGCAGGCGCGCCTTGTTTTCGGCGGCCAGCGCCAGCGCATCGTCGCTGATGTCCACGCCGTCCACATCCCACTGCGGGTTGTAGTGGCCCATCGCGATGGCAATACAGCCCGAACCGGTGCACAGGTCGAGCGCACGGGTCACCTCGCGCCCGCCCAGCCACGGCTCGAAGCCGGCTTCGATCAGTTCGGCGATCGGCGAACGCGGCACCAGCGCACGCGCATCGCTCTTGAAACTCAGGCCGGCAAACCAGGCCTCGCCGGTGAGGTACGCGGCCGGCACGCGCTCGGTGATGCGGCGCTCGAACAGACCGAGCACCTGCTCTTTTTCCGAGCGCAGCAAGCGCGCCTGGCCGTAGGCCGGGCCCAGATCGTGCGGCAGATGCAGGCTGTGCAGCACCAGTTGGGTGGCTTCGTCCAGCGCATTGTCGTAGCTGTGGCCGAAGGTCAGACCGGCTGCGTTGAAACGGCTGGTGCCATAGCGGATCAGGTCGATGATGGTGTGCAGTTCGTCGGCCGCGGCGGCAGTCATGGCAACAACTAAAGAGGAATCGGCCCCCGATTATAGAGGTCGGATCGGTATCATGAGCGTCCGTTGCACTGGAAACCGCCATGTTCAATCGCAATACCGGCATCGTGCTACTGGTGGCCCTGGCCGCTGGCCTGGGGATGTTGCTGGGCCAGAAGTTCCTTGGCGGCGCGCCCAGTTCGCCATGGCCCCCCACCAAGACCATCACCTTTTATCCGCAGCCGCGCCCGCTGCCGCAATTCAGCCTGCGCCAGTCCGACGGCACCCAGTTGGTGCCCGGCGAGCTCAAGGGGCATTGGACGCTGGTGTTTCTGGGCTTCACGTTTTGCCCCGATGTCTGCCCCACCACCTTGACCGATCTGGCCGTGGCGCAACAGCAATGGGAAAGCATTCCCGATGGCTTGCGCCCGCGCGTGCTGTTCGTCTCGGTGGACCCGCAGCGCGATCCGCCTGCGCGCCTGGGCGAGTACGCGCACGCCTTCCACAAGGACACCCTGGCCGCCACTGCCGACGTGCCGGCGCTGGAGCGCTTTGCCACCGCGCTGGGCTTCGTGTTCCAGAAGGTGCCGGGCAAGGGCTATGCGCAGAATCCCAACGACTACAGCATGGATCATTCGGCCGGCATCGCCGTGCTCGATCCGCAAGGCCGTCTGGCCGGGTTGATCCGTCCCCCGCTTGATCCGAAGGCGATCGCCGCCGACCTCCAACAGCTGACCAAGGTAACCGCTCCGTGAGTCTCGTCACTTCCCTGACCTACGTGCTGCCGCACCGGTTGCTGTCGTCGCTGGCGCGCGCGCTGGCCTATTCGCAGACCCCCTCCACCAAGCAGTGGTTGATCGACACGGTCACGCGCAAGTTCGGCGTGGACCTGAGCGAGGCACAGGAGCCGGATCCGCGCGCCTACCCCACCTTCAACGCGTTTTTTACCCGCGCCTTGAAGCCCGGCGCGCGCGTGCCGGATGCCGACCCTGCGGCGGTGCTGATGCCGGCCGACGGCCGCATCAGCCAGCTCGGCCCGATCGAGAACGGCCGCATTTTCCAGGCCAAGGGGCAGTCGTTCACCGCTGCCGAGTTGCTTGGCGACGAAGCGGCCGCAGTGCCGTTCAACAACGGTCTGTTCGCCACCGTGTATCTCTCGCCCAAGGACTACCACCGCGTGCATATGCCGTGGACCGGCACCCTGCGCGAAACCGTGCACGTGCCCGGCCGGCTGTTCAGCGTGGGCCCGGATGCAGTGCGCAACGTGCCGCGCCTGTTCGCGCGCAACGAGCGGCTGGTGTGTCACTTCGACACCGAGTTCGGCCCGATGGCCTCGGTGATGGTTGGCGCGTTATTGGTCTCGGGTGTGGAGACGGTCTGGAGCGGCGTGGAGATTCCGCGCTATGGCGACCGCATCACGCGCAAGGACTATCGCGGCAAGGGCATCGTGCTGGAAAAGTTCGCGGAGATGGCCCGGTTCAATTACGGCTCGACCGTGATCGTGCTGCTGCCGCCGGGCGTGGCCACGCTAGATGGCAATCTTGCGGCCGAAACATCGGTTCGTCTTGGCCAGGCGCTCGCCCGTCGCCAGTGAAGTGCAACACCGCGGCGTAGGAGCGGACTTGGCCGTAACCAGACATTCCCGACGATGCGCAGCCCCTACGCGCACCGTCTTGCTCGGCCCAAGATAAAAAACACACGGCACACAACAGGGCGATTTGGAGGCTTCGTCGCTGCCGGTTCCGCTCCCGCGGCAACCAGACTTGTCACGAGCTCGCCGCCATCGCAGGAGCGGACCTGGCCGCGACCAAGCATGCCCGAGAACGCGGCGCATACCCGCGCGCTGTGTTCCCAGCTTCAGATCGAAAAGCTCCAGCCCGTGTTTGAGGCTACCGGACCGGCGTTGACGCGGCCTGGCCTGCCCCACGCTAGCGGGTTCAGCCCGATGCGCACCGCCGCCTAACAGGTGCGGCCATCAGCACCGCACCAACAGCGCATGGTTCAGCGATCGCAACCGGCCAGCTTGATGCTCTGCCCGGGCTTGAGGGCGTACGACGGTGCCTTCAAACCGTTGGCCTTGGCCAGCTCCTTGATCTCGCATTGGTATTTGTTCGCCACGCGACCGAGCGTGTCGCCCTTGGCGATGGTGTAGCTGCGTACCTGCTTGGCCTTGGGCTTGGCCACTGCCGGCTGGCCGGTAGCGACCGTGGTCGGGATGCCGGCCATCTGGCTGACATCGCCCACCGCGACGCTGGGCACGTACTCAGGCGCGCTGCTGCTGCGCACGATCGCGCTGTTGAGGTCGGCGGTGATCAGGGTACGTGCCAGATCCGCACGCGGGCCGTTGACGCAGTAACGGGTGTAGAGGTTGACGATGCGGTTGGTGGCATTGATGACCGTGCCGGCCGGAATCCAGCCGTCGGATTCGTAACGCGGGTTGAGATTGCGCAGCGCACGCATGTAGCCGTCGCGCGTGCCCATGCTGCCCAGGCAGATGGTGAGTTCGTAGATGGTGGTCGACTTGGCCAGCTTGAGCGTGGCCGGCTGCGCATCGAGCTTGGGGAAATCCACCCCGTACTGGCGCGGGTGCAGGAAGATCCACGCCGCCGCGATCACCATCGGCACGTAGTCCTTTGTTTCGGCCGGGAACTGGTTATAGACGTCCTGCTCCCAGAAGCCGCGCCCGCCGCTCTGCGAGAACACGCGTGCGGCACGGCCTTCGCCGCCGTTGTAGGCGGCCAGTGCCAGTTCGATGCTGCGGTTGAGCCCGGCCATGCGCTCATTGAGGTAGGCGGCGCTGGCTTCGGCGGCACTGCGTGCATCAAAGCGCGTATCGAAGCCGGTGCCGTCCGGGCCCAGCCCGAAGCGACGTCCGGTGGCAGGCATGAACTGCATCAACCCGGCCGCACCCGCGCGCGAGCTGGCATGCACCTTGCCGTTGGATTCCTTGGCCATGATGCCGAACAGCAGCGCTTCTGGAAGGCCGCGCTTCTGCCATTCCGGCCACATCACGCCGCGCAGGTTGCTGTAGTTTTCGTAGCTGGTCAGCAGCGCCGGGCGCATATCGGTGAGCCAGCGCCGGATACCGGCCTGCACGGCCGGGTTGTACTGCACCATCTTGTCGAAGTCGTGGCGCTGGTCGTTGAGCAGCGTGGCGACACGCGCGGCCTCTGGCACGCCGTTCGACGCCGGGCCGAGATGGTCCGGGTCGGCTTGCAGCAGCGTGTCGTCGTCTTCCGGATCTTCGGCGGCCGGCGCCTCGGCATCGGCGCGCGCCTTGAGCAGGCGCTTGTAGGTGGCCAACTGGTTGGACACCAGGCAACCACGTTGCTTGATGCAGGCGTCGATGATGTCTTCCATGTCCTCCAGCGCGGCATCGCCTTCGGCGGTGCCCTTGGGGTCGGAGTTGTTCACCAGCACCAGCGCATCGCGATAGCGCTTTTCGGCGGCGGCCATGCGCGCATCGAGCGCGGCGGCCTTCTCCGTGTCGCGTTTGGAGATGGCGTGGGCGGCGGGGACGACAGACATCAGCGCCACCACAGCCAGGACAGGCCATGGGCGCAAACCAAAATGAGCGAGCGGCATCGTAGGCAGTACAGCGGAAAGGCAGGCAGGGTAGCCGCCGGGGCAACATCGGGGCAAGGCAGCGGGGCCACCGGGGTCAGTGGGCCGTTAGCTTGGTGGGCGCGATCGATGCGTGCGGCACCTGCCAACCGGCTCACCGACGCGAGGAATTGGGTGCGTCTGCGGCTGCAGCGCTGCGCGTGCATGATCGCCCGTTCGACCCAGCCTGCCGACCAGGATCTGCCGAGTTGCCGGCCGGCATTGCCCACTGGGTTTGCCCGTTAGAATCGGCCCTTTCCTACCGGATCAGCGCAATGGCCTCGTTCCTGCTCGGTAAAGGCGTCACCGACGATATCCCGGTTGTGCTGGAAGGCCGCTTCGGCAACCGCCACGGGCTGGTAGCCGGCGCCACCGGCACCGGCAAGACCGTGACCTTGATGACCCTGGCCGAAGGCTTCTCGCGGCTGGGCGTTCCGGTGTTCCTGGCGGACGTGAAAGGCGATGTCGCCGGCCTGGCCGTGGCCGGTGATGGCGCGCCCGGCGTGCTGCAGCGCGCCAACGATTTGGGCATGACCGACTACGCCCCGACCGCCAACCCGGTGGTGTTCTGGGACCTGTATGGCCAGCTGGGGCATCCGGTGCGTACCGCCGTCAGCGAGATGGGCCCCACCCTGCTCGCCCGGATTCTGGAACTCAACGACATCCAGTCCGGTGTGCTGGACATCGTGTTCAAGCTGGCCGACGACCGCGGCTTGCTGCTCCTGAACCTGGACGACCTGCGCGCGCTGCTCGCGCTGGTGGTCGAAGAGCGCAAGGAGCTCTCCACCAGTTATGGACTGGTGTCCAGCCAATCGGTGGCCGCCATCCAGCGCGCCTTGCTGCGTTTGTCCCAGGACGGCGGCGAACAGTTCTTCGGCGAGCCTGCGCTGGAGCTGGCCGAACTGATGCGCGTCGCGCCGGATGGCCGTGGCGTGATCGGCATCCTGGCTGCCAACCAACTGGTGCTCAAGCCCAAGCTGTACTCCACCTTCCTGCTGTGGCTGCTGTCGGAACTGTTCGAACGCTTGCCCGAAGTAGGCGACCTGGAACAACCCAAACTGGTGTTCGTGTTCGACGAGGCGCACCTGCTGTTCGACGATGCGCCGGCGGCGCTGGTGCAGCGCATCGAACAAGTGGTGCGCCTGATTCGTTCCAAGGGCGTGGGCGTGTATTTCTGCTCGCAGTTTCCCGACGACATTCCCGACAACATCCTCGGCCAGCTCGGCAACCGCGTGCAGCACGCACTGCGCGCCTACACCCCGCGCGACCAGAAAGCAGTCAAGACCGCCGCGCAAACCTTCGTCGGCAATCCCAAGCTCGATGTCGCCGCCGCCATCTCCAGCCTGGGCACCGGCGAGGCGCTGGTGTCGCCGCTGCAGGGCAAGGGCGTGCCGGCGCCGGTACAGCAGACCTTGATCGCACCGCCGCGCTGCCGGATGGGGCCGATCACGCCGCCCGAACGCGCGCAGGTACGCGCCTGCAGCCCGGTCGGCACCCGCTACGACACCGCGATCAACCGCGAATCGGCTGCCGAACTGCTGGCGCGTCGCGTCGAACAGGTGGCCGAACACAATGCCGCACCGCCTGCCCGCACTCGCGAAGACGACGACGCGCACGACAGCGGCTTCGGCCAGGCGGTCAAGGACGCGGTGTTCGGCACCGGCCGCCGCCAGGGCATGCTCGAAGCGATGGCCAAGCAGACCTCGCGCACGGTGGGCAACAAGATCGGCCAGCAAATCGTGCGCGGCATCTTCGGTAGCATTTTTGGTGGGAAGCGGTGAGCCTTGCATTGCAACCAGCGTGGTTGTGCGCCTCCACGCAATAAAGCCTGACCAACAAGGCATCGCAATCGAGCGTGCTCGCGCAGCACCACATCCGGAGGTCAAGGAGACTCGCAGATGCAAGCAGATGCAGCTGTTATTTCGTCACTTTTTTTACTCATCAGCGCGGGCACAACCTTCGCTGAGCAGAACGCAAATCAAGACGACCCGCCCAGCGCATGGCCACAGGGCAGGCAGCACCTGCTTGCAGGTCACTATGTCGGCAAGCTGCACCCAGACAATACGCAATGCCAGGCCGTTAGCGCAGAACTCTGGCTTGAGGCCAAAGGAAACAAGGAAAGCCGGCGATACATTTTGAAGACGGCATGTATCGCGCCCGAAACGCAACGCAACACCACCACCACAACCGAACGTGGACCTTGGTGGCTCGATAAGAACGGAGACGAGTGCCTGATTCTCTCGCGCGACGACGTCTCCGATCTCTCGCTCAATCCGAATATGTATGGATTTCGGATCGACCAAGAAACTGATCCGAAAGGGCAGCAAGCTAGCTTTTCGTTAGCTCAAGACGGCAATAACTGCCACAGCGGCAATCCACTAGAACATCGAGACAAAGTGTTGAGACGAGCTCGTTGAGCGAGAGCCTGGGCATCCGCGCGTTGCGTGTTTGCCTACTTACCCATACTGGGCAGGGTAGACAGCGCGCACCTCAATCCAACACACCATGCAACTTGGCGTACTGCAACAGCATGATGGTCTTGGCATCGGCGATCTCACCTGAGCCGATCATCGCCAGCGCTGCATCCAGCGACAGCTCCAGCACTTCGATCTCTTCGCCGTCTTCTTCGAGTCCACCGCCCTGATTGAGCTTGTCGCCGTCGAAGTATTCGCCGACGAAGAAGTACAGGCGTTCGGTGACCGAGCCAGGGCTCATGAAGGCCTCGAACACCTTGCGCACGTCGTCGATGCGGTAGCCAGTTTCTTCTTGGGTTTCCTTGCGGATGCAGGTCAGCGCATCGTCCTGGTCGAGCAGGCCGGCACAGGTTTCGATCAACATGCCATCCGGGTTGCCATTGAGCAGCGTCGGCAGGCGGAACTGACGGGTGAGCATCACCGTCTGCTTGGCTCGGCTATACAGCAGGATGGTGGCGCCGTTGCCACGATCGTAGGCCTCGCGCGACAAGGTCTGCCAGCGGCCGTCCTTGCGCTGGAAATCGAACGTGACCTTGCGCAGCACATACCAATTGTCCGAGAGCACATCGATGCTGCGAATGCGGACCTGCGGGTTGCCGGTGGCAGACGGAATCAAGCAATACTCCTTGTGATGCGGGCGATGGCAGTGCCGCGGCTGCGGCTGCGGCGCGCGGTCGCTCGCAGGACCGCAAGAGCGCGGCGGGCCACCATTTTACCTGTGGCTCGATTGGAACCTCGGACAGTCACGCACGCACCGCATTGGCGGGCTGCCGATGCGCCGACGCTGCTGTCGGACACAGCATGCTCCAATGCAATGCCGGCACTGATGCACTGCCTGGCCAGCAGTTTGCAGACCATGCCCGCGACATGTCGCCGGTCGCGGGCGATCCAGGTTTGTCGGCTTGACCACCCCTGATTGCGTGGCGACACGCGGCCCCGCACAATCCGGTCACATCACACGCTTGGGGAGCGTCATGGAAGACCGTTTTCGCGCACGCACGCTGGCCGCGCAAGCTGCGCCTGCACCGTTCTGGACCCGCATTCCCGCCATCGCCACCTACCCGCTGCGTGGCTCGGCGCTATATGCGCTGATCGCATTGACGCTGTGCAGCGCATTGTTGGTGCTGCCGGGCATCCTGAAACTGGTGATTGCCGGTGTGCTGGGCATGGCGACCTACACCTATGCCTTCGACATTCTGCGCCACACCGCCGATGGCCAGACCGATGCGCCACGCCTGGGCTACAACAGCTTCGACAGCGCGGTACTGCGCCTGATCCTGCTGGCCATCGCGCTGGGCATCGTGATCGGCGTGGGAGCCGTGATCGCCGGCCCGTTCGGCCTGGCAGTTGCCTATCTGGGCACCATGCTGCTGCTGCCGGGCATGCTGATCTCGCTGGCCATCGACGGCAGCCTGCGCCGCGCACTCAACCCCGCCGTCTCCATCGACATGGCGCTCCGGATCGGCTGGCCGTATCTGGCCGCCTACGGCCTGCTCTACGTGATCCAGGGCAGCGGCACGGCAGCGGTCTTCTTCGCTACCAAATACCTTCCGCCGCTCGTGCGCGAAGCGACGGTCATGGTGACCTCGATCTGGACGCTGTTCGCCAGCTTTCACTTGCTGGGGTACCTGGTGTACCAGTACCACGAAGAGCTGGGCTATGTGCCCAGTGGCGCGGATGCGCACGAACGCAGCGACCCGGACCAGCGCCTGCTCGACGAAGCGGAACAGTACGTGCGCGACGGGCATTCCGACGAAGCCTTTCAGGCCTTGCGTGGCGCGGTGCGCTCGCGCGCGGTGAGCCTGGCGGTGCACGAGCTGTATCAGCGCTTGCTGCGCCAACACCATCGCAACGACGAACTACGCGAACACACTCGCCAATACATCAATCGGCTGTTGCAGGAAAAGCAGGAACGGCGCGCGCTCGCGCTGCAGCGCGAAGCGCTGGACATCGACGCCACATTTACGCCACTGACGCCTGAGCAGGCCAACCTGCTGGCCGAGCGCGCAAAGATGGCCGGGCAGTTCCAACTGGTCACCGATGGCCTGCTGGCCGCCATCGCTGCGTGGCCGCGCGACCCGATGCTGCCTGCCTGGTCGCTGGACGCCGGCGTGCTGCTCGCCGAGCGCTTCGGTCGCGACGAGCAAGCGCGGGCCGTCTTGCAGAATGCGACGGATCGCTGCGACGACGAAGCATTGCGCGCGAAGCTGGATGCGGCACTGAAAGCGGTGGCCATTCAGCCGGCGTGATCGGCTGAGGACCCTTCTGCAGGTTCCAGACAGACAGAGTCCATCACACCCAGAACCATCCCTGTCGGCCAACTCGACCGGCTTTTGCCCGCCCGGCGTCGCGCGCGTCAAGGCGCGCGCGTCGAGCGGAACCGCTCACCCGTTCTCGAGCAAAAAACGCGCCTTGTTCGCCTGTGCCTGCTCGGGAAACTGATCCAGCACTTGGCGCAACAAGCGCGTACGTTGCGCACCGTCTTGCAGCTCACCGTGACGCAAGGCAAGCACGAACCACTGTTGGGCTAATTCGTCGCGGGGCGTACTCAGTTCGCCGTCCTTCAACAGACACTCGGCATCGGCCAACAGGCCGTTACGCATGCACGCAGCGATCAGCGCCTTGCGCGCCGTCGGACTGCAGGCGATCTTGGCCTTGCCGAGTTCGGAGGCGACTGCCAGCTGGATGCGCGTCTGTTCGGCGCTGTGGGTTTGCAGGGCCAGCAGCGTCTCGGCGTGGCGCAGGCTGTCCTGGCTGCGCCCTGCATGACGCGCGGCGCGATAACGCGCAAGCGCAACCTCCAGATTGTGCGGCTGCTCGCTCGCCAACTCCGCCAGCACATGTTCGGCCTCGGCGTTTTCCATCCGGCCCAGATGGCGCTGCGCACGCGCCCAGCGATCGTCCACCGCAACTGCGTCGCCCTCCTCCATGAATACCGGCCGGGTCTGCCGCAACACCACCAGCAAGGCGCCCAACAAGGCACCGCTCACCAGTCCCCCGGCATGCGCCTCAAAGGCGACTGCGCCGTCGTCGTTGGATGCCAGGCTATACAACTCCCAGCCCAGCCACAGCGGCAATAGCAGGATCGCCGGGCCGCGTGCGTAATTGAAGACCACGAAAAACCAATAGAAAAAACGGACCCTGCGCCTGCCCCAGACCACGCAGAACGCGCCCATCAGCGCAGCGATGGCGCCGGAGGCGCCCAGACCGCCGCCGGGCTCGCCCCAGCGCCACCACAAGCTGGCCAGGCTGGCGCCGAATCCGCCGAGCACATACAACAACAGGAACCAGCCACTGCCGATCGCGCCTTCCAGCAAGGTACCCAAGGCAAGCAGAAACAGCATGTTGCCCAGCAAATGATCGAAGCTGCCGTGCAGGAACGTGGCGGTCAGCATGCGCGCTGGCGACCATTCGGAACTGCGCTGCAAGTGGCGCAGCGTAAATATCTTTGACAGCCGCGTTTGGTAAGGCGCACGCAATGCACGCCACTCGCGCAGATGCGCGTCGTCCTTGAACAAGCTGCCGCTACGCAGGGCGTGTTCGAAGGCGACATCGTGCATCGTCAGGTGCGCCAGATACGCGATGCGTTGCGGTTTAGGCACGCTGTCCAGTTTTGCCTGGCGTGCCGCGCGCAGCTTGGCGTTGGCGGTCTGCTGCAGGTAGCGCGCATGCGCATCGGCCTCCAGCGCGCCCAAGCCGGA
Source organism: Xanthomonas phaseoli pv. dieffenbachiae (assembly GCF_008639345.1). Classification (NCBI taxonomy): domain Bacteria; kingdom Pseudomonadati; phylum Pseudomonadota; class Gammaproteobacteria; order Lysobacterales; family Lysobacteraceae; genus Xanthomonas; species Xanthomonas phaseoli. Next base: position 3,030,742 of record NZ_CP041380.1, read on the forward strand.
GTGCACGTAATAGTGCACGGCGCTCTCGACCAGGCTGTCGTCCTTGCGTTGGTAGCCCAGGTAGACCGCCACATTGATCAGCACCAGCAGCAGCGTTACCCAGGGGATGTTCTGGCGCGACCAGGGTTTGTGCAGCGGCATGATCAGCATGACAACGTCCGTGTCCTAAGAATGGCGCAAAGCTTCGCTGTGCGGCGGCAGATGCGCAAGCACGTCATGCGCGCTAGCATCGCGGCCCCGCCGTTCGAAACTGCCTGCCCCATGAGCCGTTGGCGCCCACCTGCCGAGAAAAGCACCGCGCTGATCACGCCCGAAGGCCATGCCCGCCTCAAGGCCGAGCTGGACGACTTGTGGCGCGTACGCCGGCCCGACGTGGTACGTGCCCTTGCGGCGGCCGCCGCCGAAGGCGACCGCTCTGAAAACGCGGAATACACCTATCGCAAGAAGCAGCTCGGTGAAATCGATCGGCGTGTGCGCTATCTGAGCAAACGGCTGGAAACGTTGCGCGTGGTGGATACGGCACCCACCGACGCGAACGCGGTGTTCTTCGGCGCGCAGGTGGAACTGGAAGATGCCGACAGCGGCGAGCTGCTGCGCTACCGCATCGTCGGCCCGGACGAAACCGATGCGGGACGCGGCTGGATCAGCATCGATTCGCCCCTGGCGCGCGCACTACTGAAAAAGCGCGTGGACGACGAATTCGACGCGCACTTGCCGGCCGGCAAGCACACGTTTGTGGTGGTGTCGGTGCAATACGTGCCGTTGTAGGCGATAGACAGCGCGCGAAGCGACTCTGGCGCCGTGCATCAGCAACGGCGGTCATCGACACCCGGAGAACCGAACACCTATGACCCCAGCACTGCCTCGCGGCGCGCTGATGCGCTCGCACGCTCCCTCATGCGGCACTGTCATGCCCACACGCGATGCGGGTAGTGCAGCGCGTCGTGTGGGGGGGGCGACTGCGCGTGGCACGCCGCGTCGCGCGCAGGCCCGCCCCTGTGGCTTGGCGTGCCCAGCGGGCATGTGCGCCGACGGTCCGGCGCAGCCGGGAGCACCGACGCGATCGGCCATCGACCATCGGCCATCCGGCAGCCTGCGGCGGCTAGACGATCTGCAGGTTCAACGTCCGTCCTGGCTGCATCGCAGGGCCAGACGGCAGTGCATCACCGAACAGATCGTGCTCGTCGCTGTCGGTGATTTCCACATCGACCAGATCGCCCACCTTCAAGCCGAGCTCGCCGCCGTTCTGGATATGCACCAGCCCGTCGATTTCCGGGGCATCGGCACGCGAGCGGGCGACCGCGATGTCGTCTTCGATCACATCCACCAGGCACTGCTGCACGCTGCCGATCTTGGATTCCAGACGTAACGCAGAGATCTGCGCCTGCTTGGCCATGAAGCGCGCCTGGCGCTCCTGCTTCACTTCCTCGGGCACCTGGTCCGGCAAGGCATTGGCGCTGGCGCCGTCGACCGGCGAATACGCAAACGCACCGACGCGGTCCAGCTGCGCCTGATCCAGGAAGTCCAGCAGGGATTCGAATTCGGCGTCGGTTTCGCCAGGGAAACCGACGATGAAGGTCGAGCGCACGGTGATCTCCGGGCACATTGCCTTCCAGCGCTGCACGCGCTCCAGGGTTTTTTCCACCGCGCCCGGGCGCTTCATCAATTTGAGGATGCGCGGACTGGCGTGCTGGAACGGGATGTCCAGATACGGCAGCAGCTTGCCTTCGGCCATCAGCGGAATGACATCGTCCACGTGCGGGTACGGGTACACGTAATGCAGGCGCGTCCACACGCCCAGCTCCGACAAGCCCTCGCACAGCGCCTTCATGCGGGTCTGGTACATGCGGTCGCGCCACGGGCGCTCGGCGTACTTCAGGTCCACGCCGTAGGCCGAGGTGTCCTGCGACACCACCAGCAATTCCTTGACGCCACCGCGCACCAGCCGCTCGGCTTCGCGCAGCACTTCATCGACCGGACGCGAGACCAGATCGCCGCGCATCGAGGGAATGATGCAGAAGCTGCACCGATGATTGCAGCCTTCGGAAATCTTCAAGTAAGCGTAATGGCGCGGGGTCAGCTTGATGCCGTAGTCCGGCACCAGATCGACGAACGGATCGTGACGCGGCGGCAACGCCGCGTGCACTGCCTCCATGACGCTCTGGTAGTCCTGCGGGCCGGATACCGCCAGCACTTGCGGGTACGCCTCACGAATCTGCTCCGGGCGCTTGCCCAGGCAGCCGGTGACGATGACCTTGCCGTTGGCGTTCATCGCCTCGCCGATCGCATCCAGCGATTCGGTCACCGCCGAATCGATGAAGCCGCAGGTATTGACCACCACCACATCGGCGGCGTCGTAACTGGGCACGATGTCGTAGCCCTCCACGCGCAGCTGGGTGAGGATGCGTTCGGAATCGACGAGCGCCTTCGGGCAGCCAAGGCTGACGAAGCCGACTTTGGGGTTCAGCTGGGACATGGAAGCAGGAGCCTGGGAAACGGAGCGGCCTGGGGCCTGAGCGGGTCAATTATAGCGGCGCGGGGGCGGCGCTCTGAACCGCATGCCGCGCACGCGGGGCCATCTTAGCGGAACCCTCACCTTCACCCCCGCCGATCCGGTCGATAATGCGCGCCTCCCCCAGACTGCAGCAGGAGTTTCCATGGGTCACTGGACCACGCTCGACACCCCCGACGGCCAAGTCGCCGCCTGGCACGCCACACCCGCTTCCAGCCCGCGCGGCGGCCTGGTGGTGATTCAAGAGATCTTCGGCGTCAACGAACATATCCGTGCGGTGGCCGACGATTACGCTGCGCGCGGTTACGAGGTGCTGGCACCGGCCTTTTTCGATCTGGAAGAAAAAGATGTGCAGTTGCCGTACGACCAGGAAAGCCTGCAGCGGGGCCTGGCACTGGCCAATGCGGTCGGCCTGGAGCGCGCTGTGGAGGTGGTGAAAGCCGCCGCCACCCTGCTGACCCGCGCCGGCAAGGTGGGCACGGTGGGCTACTGCTGGGGCGGCTCGGTCGCGCTGCTGTCGGCCATTCGCCTGGGGCTGCCGTCGGTGAGCTACTACGGCGGCCGCAACACCCAGCTGCTGGACGAAACCCCCAAGGCGCCGGTGATGTTCCACTTCGGCGAGCGCGATGCCAGCATCCCGCCCGAGGCGATCCAGGCCCATCGCGAGAAACTGCCGCAGATGGAAACCTTCGTGTATCCGACCGGGCACGCCTTCAACCGCAGCATCGACCCCACCCACTACGACGCCGACAGCGCCGAGCGTGCATTGGAGCGCACCCTGGGCTTCTTCGCGGCGCACCTGGGATGAGCGACGCCGCACCGGACAGGCCTGCGGGCGACTTCCAGCTCGATCCGCGCCTTGCAGCCGACAGTGTGTTCGTCGCCGACGGACCACTGTCGCAGGTGCGGCTGATGGACGACAGCCGCTTCCCGTGGCTAGTGCTGGTGCCACGGGTGGCCGATGTCAGTGAGTGGATCGATCTGGATGGCGGCCAGCAGCGTTTATTGCTGGCCGAAATCAACCAGCTCTCGCAGTTGCTACGCGCCGAACCTGGGGTGGGCAAGCTCAATATCGGCGCGCTAGGCAACATCGTGCGGCAGCTGCATGTGCATCTGGTCGGCCGTCACCCCGGCGATGCCGCCTGGCCCGGGCCCGTCTGGGGCAGCGGCAGTGCGCAGCGCTTTACGGCCGACGCGTTGCAGCAGCATGTCGCGACGTGGGCGCAACGGCTACGATAGGCGCCTGTCTTTCAACCAGTCTCCCGCATGAAATCCAATGTCGTCGCCGCGCTGATCCTGATCCTCGTCGGCCTGCTGTTCTTGGCCAACAACCTAGGCTGGACCAATCTCAGCATTGGTCGCTTGATCGCCACGTGGTGGCCAGCCGCATTGGTTGCATGCGGAATCGGCATGCTGTTCGGGCGCGGCAAATAGGTGGCGCCGGGATTGAGGAGTTGGGATTCGGGATTGGTTAGAGCGGGCTGATTGCGCTGCTGATGTTCCAGCGGATCGACGGGATTGGCGCTTGCGCGTTGAGGTGCGCTGCTGCGCTCCGCTGGCGAAGTCGCACCGAATGAGGCGACCGGCATGACGTTTGTCATCTGCAATTGTTGACTTCCGGCACCTGATCGCGGGGCGCATCGGGCGCAGCATGGCCTCATACCCAACGAGGACATCGCCATGAACTACCGCCTGATCCCCGCCCTGTTCCTGATTGTCATGGGCGCGCTGTTTCTGCTGGACAACCTGGGGCTGGCCCATCTGGACGTGGGCAACCTGATCGCAACCTGGTGGCCGGTATTTCTGATCGCCGCCGGCGTGCGCCAGCTGCTGCGCTATCGCGAGAAAACGGCCGCAACCTGCTGAAGGTCACGGCCGCGCCATTGCATCAAGAGCGGCCAACAACGTAATGAGCGGCCCGGCAGGCGGGCATGAACGACCCGATATGTACGCAGCGTGCATGCCGGTTCCGAGTGCCGGCCGCGCCCGCCTGGCAGTGAGCGCAGCCGTCTTGTTCGCTGCCCTACGTGCGCGGCAAGGTCACACCGGTCTGGCCCTGATACTTGCCGCCGCGGTCCTTGTACGAGGTTTCGCACACTTCGTCGGACTGGAAAAACAGCATCTGCGCCACGCCTTCGTTGGCATAGATGCGCGCCGGCAGCGGCGTGGTATTGCTGAATTCCAGCGTCACGTGGCCTTCCCACTCAGGCTCCAGCGGGGTCACGTTGACGATGATGCCGCAGCGTGCGTAGGTACTCTTGCCCAGGCACACCACCAGCGTGTCGCGCGGGATGCGGAAATATTCCACCGTGCGCGCCAGTGCGAAGCTGTTGGGCGGAATGATGCAGACATCCGATTCGATATCGACAAAGCTGCCGGGATCGAAGTGCTTCGGATCGACGATCGTCGAGTTGATATTGGTAAAGACCTTGAACTCGCGCGAGCAGCGTACGTCGTACCCGTAGCTGGAGGTGCCGAAGCTGACGATGCGCTGCCCGGCGGCATCGTGCTTGATCTGGCCGGGTTCGAACGGCTCGATCATCGCGTGCTGTTCGGCCATGCGCTTGATCCAGCGGTCGCTCTTGATGCTCATGCGGTGTTCCTTGAAGACGGAAGGCGGCGGGCCGAACGGCCCGCGCGAAGACAGCGAATTCTACCAGCGGCCGGCATCGCCGGCCCCGATGCGCTACAGCAGGGACGCCGAGATCGGGATGCTGGCGCGTGGGCGTTTGCCCAGCTCCTCGGCAAGCCGCGTCGCCGCCGCCAGGTAGGCCTTGGCCGCCACCGACTCCGGTGCGGCGACCACGATCGGCTGACCGGTATCGCCTTGCTCGCGGATTGTAATCTCCAGCGGCAACGAGCCCAGCAACGGCACACCGTACTGCACCGCCATGCGCTCGCCGCCGCCTTCGCCGAACAGATGCTCGCGATGCCCGCAGTTGCTGCAGGTATGCACCGCCATGTTCTCGACGATGCCCAGCACCGGCACCTCGACCTTTTCGAACATCTTCAAGGCCTTGCGCGCGTCCAGCGTGGCGATGTCCTGCGGGGTGGTGACGATCACCGCACCGGCCACCGGAATCTTCTGCGACAGGGTCAACTGGATGTCGCCGGTGCCCGGTGGCAGGTCGATCAGTAGATAGTCCAGGTCGTCCCACAGGGTGTCGTTGAACAGCTGGGTCAGCGCGGACGTCGCCATCGGCCCGCGCCAGATCATCGGGGTGTCCTGATCGACCAGCAGGCCGATCGACATCGCCTCGATCCCGAACGCACGCAACGGCTCGATCGACTTGTTGTCCGGGCTGTCCGGGCGCCCGCTCAGGCCCAGCATCGCCGGCACGCTGGGGCCATAGATATCGGCATCCAGCACGCCGACGCGCGCGCCCAACTGACGCAGCGCCAGTGCCAGATTCACCGCAGTGGTGGACTTGCCCACGCCGCCCTTGCCCGACCCCACCGCAATCACGTTGCGGATGCGCGGATGTGGCGCCAATGCGCCCTGCACCGCGTGCGCGGCGATTCTGCGCTCGCCCGTCATGCGCCAACTGCCTGCGCAACGGCGCGTGCCGCTACCGAACCACGTTCCACCATTGTGTTCATCGCTTACTCGACTGGTTGTGTGCCAATGCGCGAGCGAGGCAAGCATCGCCCGGCGCGACATCAAAGAGGGCGTCAGTGTACTGGCTCGGCCAAAAACAGCTGATGTGTTCGGCAACCCCGACCGACGCTCGCGCGTTGCCGCGTGCCATGGTGTGACATATTTTGCAAATATGGACACAAAATTAAGGAATTGTTACGTTCGAAAAGTTCAGCCGGCGCTCAGCGAGCCCAGCTGTGCCAATCGAATTTCAAGCAAGGATCTGCAGCATCATGTCGAGCCGTACCCCGCAACGCACCCGCCACCACCGCCTCAGCACCGCACTTTTCGGCGTACTTGCCGCGTCCGCAGGCAACGCCGCCGCCCAATCGGAAAATGGCGTCGCGCCCGATACGACCGATCTGGACAAAGTCACCGTCACTGGCTCGCGGATCGCGCGCACCGGCTTTGTCACGCCCTCGCCCGTCACCGCGATCACCGCAGAGGAAATCCGCGCCACCGGCGCGACCACCCTCAGCGACCTGATGGCGCGTATGCCGGCACTCGCCCCGACCTACACGCTAGGCAACTCCACACGCTTCATCGGCACGGCCGGCCTGGGCCTGCTCGACCTGCGCGCAATGGGTGCAGACCGCACGCTGGTGCTGGTCAACGGCCGTCGCCATGTGGGCTCCAGCCCGGGTTCAACCGCGGTGGACGTCAACACGATCCCGGTGGAATGGATCGAACGCGTGGAAGTCATCACCGGCGGCGCGTCCGCGGTGTACGGCGCCGACGCCGTGGCCGGCGTGGTCAATTTCATTCTCAAGAAATCGTTCACCGGCTTCGAAACCCGCGCGCAGACCGGCCTGGCCGACGAAGGCAATTTCAACCGCTCGTTTGCCAGCTTTTCTGCCGGTACCGATTTCGCAGGCGGCCGCGGCAACATCGCGGTGTCCGGCGAATACAGCAAGCAAGATCGCTTTGGTCGCGGCAATCGCGCCATCGGCCGCGAGTATCTGGTGAGTGTGCCCAATCCCGGCTTCGACCCCACCCGTCCGGCAAGCGAACGCAACCCCCAGAACGTGCTCAGTGGCCCTGGCGGCAACCATTCGACCTCCTACGGCGGCACCTTCAACCTGGGCACGTTCGATTTCCGTAACCCGGCCAGCTACGGCAACCGCTATTTGTTCAACGACGATGGCAGCTTCCGGCGCAACCGTTACGACGGCTCGGTGGTGAGCAACACCTCGTGCGTGGACTGCGATTTTGTCGACCTCAACGCGGTGGCCGACCTGCAACCGGGCTTCGACCGCAAAAGCGTCAATACGATGATCAACTTCGAGATCAGCGAAAACCATCGCGTGTTCTTCGAAGGCAAATACAGCGAAACCGATGCGGAATTCTTCAGCCAACCCGCATTCGACAGCTCGCTGCGCGTGCGTCGCCAGAACCCGTACGTCAGTCCCGAACTCGGCGCCTTGATGGATTCGCGCGGCGCCACCCAGATCCTGATGAACCGCTTCAACGTCGATGCCGGCCGTCGCGGCGAAAACATCGAGCGCAAGACCTACCGCGCCGTGCTCGGTGCCGAAGGCAACTTCACCGACAACTGGACCTACGACGTATCTGCCAACTACGGCAAGACCACGGTCGACCGCCTCAACCTCAACAACCGTATCAACGAGCGTTGGCAGGCCGGTATCGATGCGGCGCGCGATGCCAGCGGCAACATCGTGTGCCGCACCACGCTGGATCCGACTGCAGTCAATCCCAATACCGGCCGCGTGTACTCGGCACTGGCCCGCGAAGGCTGCGTGCCCTTCAGCGTGTTCGGCAATGGGGCGGTTACCCCGGAAGCGGCTGCGTGGTTCAACACCACCGCGCGCTCGCAGGCCAAGATCCAGCAGACCGTGTTCAGTGCTTCGGTGGCCAACAGCAGCCTGCTGTCGCTGCCGGCCGGCGACATCGGCTTTGCCGGCGGCGTGGAATACCGCAAGGAACAGAGCGAGGAAGTCGCCGATCCATTGGCCGCGTCGGGCGCGACCTTCCTCAACGCGATCCCGAACAGTGGCGGCGACTACAGCGTCAAGGAAGTGTTCGTCGAAAGCACCGTCCCGCTGCTGGCCGGCCTGCCGGGCGTGGAGCGCCTGGCGCTGGACGTGGCGGGACGCTATTCGGACTACAGCAGCATCGGCTCGACCAAGACCTGGAACATCGGGCTGGACTGGACCATCATCCCGTCGCTGCGGTTGCGCGGCACGCTGGCACAGGCCGTACGCGCGCCCAGCATCGGCGAGCTGTACGCATCGCAGAGCGAAAACTTCGCCACCATCAACGACCCCTGCAATTACCTGCCCACCAACACCAACCGCCCCGGCACCGCCGGCGATGTGGCATTGCGTCAGGCCAACTGCAGCGCGCTGGGCGTGCCGGTCGGCTGGATCGACACCTATACCTCCACGCGCCCCGGCGTGAGCGGCGGCAATCCGGAACTCAAGCCGGAGCGCGCGCGCAGCCTCTCGTATGGCGTGGTGTGGCAGCCGGAGTTCTTCGAAGGATTCGGCATGTCGATCGACTACTGGCGCATCGACCTGCGCGATGCCATCGGCACGGTGACCGCGGAAACCAATGCCACCCGTTGCGTGGATAACCCCGGCGGGATCGGCAACAGTTTTTGCGGCTTCGTGCAGCGCGCCCCGCTCGGCGGCTTCACCGACCCGCAGGGGCGCATCTATCCCGAGCACAGCATCATCGGCTGGCAGGCACTCAACGAAAACCTCGCCCGTTCGCGTCGCGTGGGCGTGGATCTGGAAATGGACTACCGCTTCCGGCTCGGCGAAGGCAATACCGTGCTGCGCTTCGTCGGCACCCGCCTGATCCAGTCGCGCGAATGGGTATTCCAGGACTTCCCGGCCGAATACGACGAGTATGTGACCTCCGTGACCGACCCGCGTTGGCGTGCGCAGTTCCAGACCAAGTACAACCGGAACGAGTGGCGCGCCTCGTGGGACATGAACTATGTGGACGGCAACCTGCGCGTGACCCCGGAGAGCTATAACAGCAACCCTGGCTCGGCCAGCCCGATCAGGAACGGCTCGTACGTCTACCACAACTTTCAGTTCGGCTATCAATTCCCCGGCTCGAAGATCGACGTGTACCTGGGCATCGACAACGCCTTCGACAAGGATCCGCCACGCAACTACTTCGGCGCGGATTTCACATCTGCGCTGTATGACAACGTGGGCCGGTTCTTCTACCTGGGGACGACGGTGAAATTCTGACGGCCCCACGCACCTAGAAAAAGCCCCGCTTGTCGGGGCTTTTTTTGCGGCTTTGCCAACGCGGTAGATCTTCGCTTGCCGCGCGCAATATTCAAAGCGTTCGATCCAGTCGGTTACACCAAGCAATCTGTATCGAACGTAACTATTAAGTCGAAAGCGTCGCTCCAGGCCGTTTGCCTACGTGTGCAACACAACGCCACTTTGTGCCGAATTCCTCACTTTCGACGCGGATTCTGGTTATTTCATTAACAAATCATGTCAGACGCTTGCACTCTGTAGCAGGCATTCATTACGTTCGGGTTAAGGCCATCTGACTCCCCGATGACCGCCCCTTATCCGAACTCCAGTTGAAAGGTCAGGAATGAGCAATCAGTTTCGTCGCCAAGTCCTCAAACGCACCGCCCTCGCTGTCGTGCTCGGTGCATGCCTAACCAACGGCGCGGTCTACGCGCAGAGCACCACCGGCAGCATTTACGGTAGCGCCCCGTCCGAAGCCGGCAGCACGATCGTCGTGCAGAGCGACACCGGTCTCAGCCGCACCATCACGGTGGATGCAAATGGCCGCTACAACCTCGGCTCGCTGCCGGTGGGCGCCTACACCGTCACCCTGAAGCGCGGCGACCAGGTCGTCGACACCCGCAAGAACGTGCAGCTGCGCGTCGGCTCGGGCACCGAAGTGTCCTTCGCTGGCGCGGCCGCATCGGGCAGCAACGCCGATGCAACCACGCTCGGCGCGATCACCGTCACCGCCGCCAACGCGCCGAAGATCGATGTCAGCTCGACCAGCTCGCGCTCGGTGATCACGTCCGAGCAGTTGGCTACCTTGCCGCTGGGCCGCAGCGCCGAAGCGATTGCGTTGCTGGCGCCGGGTGCGGTGGCTGGTAGCGGCGCGTTCAATAACGGTTCGCGCTCGGTGGTCTCTTTCGGCGGTTCCGGCGTTACCGAAAATGCTTATTACATCAATGGTTTCAACGTCAGCAATCCACTGAGCAACCTGGGTGGCGTCAGCCTGCCCTATGGCGCAATTGATCAGCAGGAAACCTATACCGGTGGTTACAGCTCGCGCTACGGGCGCTCGACAGGTGGCGTGATCAGCCAGGTCGGCAAGCGCGGCACCAACGAATGGCACTTCGGCGCGCAGGCGGTGTGGGAGCCGAAGAACCTAGCGAGTTCGGTCGGCGATGTTTGGTACCCAAGCAATACGCTCAACTCCAATCCGCGCTACAAGTATGAGGATCCTGATCTGCCGGGCACGATCTATCGCAGCGGCAAGGGCGACGTGCAAAGCCGCACGGTCTATAGCGCCTACGCCGGTGGCCCGCTGATTGAAGACAAACTGTTTATCTTCGTTGCTGGCGAAACCGACAAGACCGACGGTGCGGCAACCAACACAGCGACCGCGGCTACCGCGCAAGGACGCAATCATTACGAATACAGCTCGCCAAAGTTCTACGGAAAGATCGACTGGAACATTAACGACAACAATATTCTCGAGTACACCCGTATCGAGAATACGGATCGTCGTGCTGGCGCTTACAGCAACTATGACTACGAGACACGATCCGATGGGGGGCCGTCCGGCCTCTACGCGGATACTTATAAGATCAAAGATAGCTACGATATCTTCAAGTACACCGGCTACATCACCGACAACCTAACGGTGAACGCTACTTGGGGCCGCAGCACGCAGCACAACCAACAGTTCAACCCGCTGGTATCTTCGCTGCCTTTCATCGCCGGCTTGAATTTGCAAAATCCGGCCATCACCGGTGGCACGCCGATCTCCAACAACCAGGCGACCAACCGTTCCAAAGCAGATGACCCGATTAACAAGACGCGCAATCTGCGTCTGGAGTTGAACTACCGGCTAGGCGACCACGATCTGACCGCTGGTGTGGACAACATGTACTTCAACGCCTACGACGAAGGCGTGCGCACGACCGGTCCAGGATATCAATGGATCTACGGCAGCGCTGGTGACGAAGTTTCGCCAGTTCGCGGAACGCTGGGCGTGGGCGCTACCGGCCCGGGCACCGACGGCTACTACGCGCAACGACGTATCTTCACCACCACCACCAGCATGGCGGTAGAGCAGAAGGCTTACTACTTGGAAGACCGCTGGCAGGTCAACGACCATTGGTTGCTGACCCTGGGTATCCGCAACGACAAGTTCACCAACTTCAATAGCGATCACGTGCCCTATGTCGACAGCGGCGACCAGTGGGCACCACGCTTGGGCGCTAGCTGGGACGTGTTCGGCGACTCCTCGCTGAAGATTTTCGCCAATTTGGGACGCTACTACCTCGCCCTGCCTAATCAGGTCGCGATTCGCGGTGCGTCTGCTTCGACCTACACGGACGAGTATTTCGCCTATACCGGCATCGATGCCAACGGCGAACCGACGGGCCTGCGGCCAATCGGCCCAGGTCCAGTGTCGAGCAATGGGGAATACGGCCAGGCTCCGGATCCGAATGCCTTTGCGCCAACCGATTTGAAGTCTCAGTATCAGGATGAGTTCATCCTGGGCTTCGAGAAGACGTTGGGCGAAAGCTGGAACTCGGGCGCAAAAGTCACCTACCGCAAATTGCAGGCCGCCATCGACGACGTTTGCGATACCGGACGTATTGCAGACAAGTTAGAAGCTAGCGGTGGCAACCCGGACGCGGTAGATATTCCCGGCTGCGTAATGTTCAACCCAGGTAAAACCAACACCTACAATCTCGCTAACGTGGATGGCTCCGGATATACCCAAGTATCCATGTCGCAGTCCGACTGGGGCTTCACCGACAAAGCCAAGCGCAGTTATGTCTCGGTCGACCTGTTCCTGGAACACCCGTTTGATGAAAAGTGGTACGGCCGCATCGATTACACCTGGTCGCACAGCTACGGCAACACCGAAGGTCAGGTGAAGTCGGACCTCGGCCAGGCCGACGTATCCAAAACGCAGGATTGGGATTCTGCCGAGCTGATGTATTACGCCGGCGGCAGCCTGGCTAATGATCGGCGCCACCAGATCAAGGCGTTCGGTGCCTACCAGATCAACCCGGAATGGATGGCCTCCGCTACCCTTCGCGTGATGTCGGGCACACCGATCAGTTGCTTGGGCTTCTACGGCGGCCCGGATGCGGCGGCGGTCGACTACGACCCGATCGGCTACGGCTCTTCGTACCACTATTGCGGCCTACAACCATCGTCTCCTGGCGACGCAGGCCGTACGCCGTGGATCAAGAACCTCGATCTGGGCTTGACCTACCGCCCGACGTTCGCCGATCACAAGCTGGCTTTTGGCGTGCAGATCTTCAACGTCCTCAACGATCGAACGGTCAATCGTGTCGATGGCGTCTACGAAGGCGATGTTCCCTTCAACGTCTCCAACACCTACCGGGTAGGTCTGCAGCCTTACAACTACAACACGCCACGCTATGTACGCCTAACCGCCTCGTACGATTTCTGATGCGAGAAGAGGATCGAAGACGTCACGACGTCTTCGATCCGTCATCGGTATTTGCTCCAAGCCCCGGCTAGTTCGGGGCTTTTTTTGCAGATGGGTAGCGGTTTGGCTCAGCCGCGGAGAATCACCCGCGCCGCATTATGCCCAGGCGCACCCGTCACACCTCCGCCGGGATGGGTCCCGGATCCACACAGATACAACCCCGGCACCGCGCCGCGATACGCACCCTGGCCCAGCAGCGGGCGTGCGCTGAAAAGTTGATTGAGGCTAAGGGCGCCGTGGAAGATGTCGCCGCCAACCAGGCCGAAGATGCGTTCCAGATCGAGCGGGCTCAGCACTTGCCGGCCCAGGACCGATGCGGCAAACCCGGGCGCGTAGCGCTCCACCGTGGCGATCATCAGATCGGCCACCTCTTCGCGGTAATCGTCCCATCGCCTGCCGTCGGGCAGTTGCGGTGCTACATGCTGGCAGAACAGGCTGGCGACATGCTGGCCCGGCGGCGCAAGGGTGTGGTCCAGGGTGCTGGGAATGAGCAGTTCGACCACGGGCTCACGCGACCATCCCAACGTGCGCGCGTCATGCCAGGCGCGGTCCATGTAGTCCAGGCTCGGTGCCAGGATGATGCCGGCGGTCAGGTGATCGCCATCGCCGGGTAACGCGGTGAAGTCCGGCAGGCGCGAGAGCGCGACATTCATGCGGAAGGTGCCCGACCCGCAGCGGTAATGGGCAATACGTTCGCGCGTCGTCGCAGGCACGTCGCCTGGGCGCATCAGGCGCTGATACAGCAATTTCGGGTTGACGTTGGCCACGACCGCGCGGGCGCGGATCGTGTCGCCAGCAGTCGTGACGACACCGACCGCATGCCCCTGCTCTACCAGCACGTGCGCCACCGCGCAGCCGGTACGGATCTGCGCCCCGTGCTCGCGCGCGCTGGCGGCCATGGCCTGAGTGATCGCGCCCATGCCACCGATGGCGTGGCCCCACGCTCCCTTGACCCCATTGCTCTGCCCGAACACGTGATGCAACAACACGTAGGCGGTGCCCGGCGTGTAGGGGCTGGCGTAATTGCCGACGATTCCATCGAAGCCGAACAAGGCCTTGATCGGCGCGCTTTCGAACCAGCGATCCAGATACTCGGCCGCTGAAATCGTAAACAGGTCCAACAGCTCCTGGCGCAATGTCAGCGGCAGGCCTTGCAACTGCAGCCCAAGCTTGCCTGCCTGCCATAGCTGCGGCAATGCCCGCAGCCAGCCGCCATCGGTGACGTCGGGTGGTGGCTGCAAGGCCAGCGCACGCAATACGTCGGCCAGTTGCTCCAACCGCGCTTCGTAGGCAGGCAAGGCGGCAGCATCCCGCGCTGAAAACTTGGCAACTTCCTGTGCCGTGCGCCCTGCCCCGGCAAGCAGATAGTCACCGTTCGGCAACGGCAGAAAATTGTTGATCCGTCGCGGCACCACATGCAGGCCATGGCGCTCCAGTGCCAGATCGGCGATGACCTTGGGCTGCAGCAACGACACCGTGTACGCCGCCACCGAATTGCGGAAACCGGGATGAAATTCCTCGGTCACCGCCGCGCCGCCAACCACCTCGCGCGCTTCCAACACCAGCACCCGCTTGCCAGCCTTGGCCAGATAGGCAGCGCACACCAACCCATTGTGGCCGGCGCCGATGATCAGTGCATCCAAAGGTTCAGGGGCGATGGGCATGCACTGGTATATAGCACCGCTCACCCGCGCCCACCATCTGGCAGCGGCAGCGTCTGAGCACCTGCCCGTCGCTCCCAACGCACCCACGCGCCGGCGCGTGCCGCCGGCAAGACGAAGAACGGCCGCTGCAAAGTCGCCTTAGGCGTTGCAGCAAGTGCCACGCCTAAGGATTCGCGGCTGAGCAGGCCGGCACGTCAAGCCGACAGCTGGATATTGCGTGATCGGCAGCGCCGCCGTTGCACTGCTGGCGCTGGCCAGGTGGCTCACATGATGGTCGACGCCGCCGCGCCCCAACAGCTGGCGCCTCGCCCGGCCCTCTACACCCCGCACCCATGACCTTCGACACCATGCCATCCGGCTGGCGAGGCGTAGAGTGCCGGCCACGGCCCCGGCGACGGGGCTTCCCATTGATGCTTCTGGAGTCCTTCGTGATTCGTACACCTCATTTATTGACGCTGACCCTGGCCGTGGCCACCGCCCTGAGCGGTTGCAAAAAGTCCGAAGACGCCGCTCCCGCGGCCCCGGCGGGCGACACCGCGGCCACCACCCCGGCGGCGCCCAAGACGCTGCCCCTGGACCAGAGCAAGCTGCCGGCAGTGAACCAGTTCACCGCGGCCGACCTGGACCCCAGCAGCAACGCCTGTACCGATCTGAACGCCTATGCCAATGCCAAGTTCCTGGCCGCCAACCCGGTGCCGAGCGACCGCACCAGCTGGGGCGCGTTCGAGATGCTCGACGAGCGCTCCAATGCGATCCAGCGGCAGTTGGTGGAACAAGCCGCCGCCGACAGCAAGGCCACCGGCGTGGAAAAGATCGTCGGCGACCTGTGGTCGACCGGCATGGACGAAGCCAAGATCAATGCGCAGGGCATCGAGCCGCTGAAGCCGGAACTGGCCGCCATCGACGCCATCAGCGACCAGACCAAGCTGGTCGACTACCTGCGCAGCAGCGCGGCCAAGGGCAACAACGCGCTTTTCGGCTTCGGCGCCGAAGCGGACTTCAAGAAGTCCAGCCAGAACATCGCCTACGCCATGCAGGGCGGCCTGGGCCTGCCGGACCCGGAGTACTACACCAGCCCCGCCAACAAGGCCAAGCTGGAGGCCTACCAGGCGCACGTGGCCAAGGTGCTGGAACTGTCCGGCGTGGCTGCGGCCGATGCCGCCGCGCAGGCCAAGCAAGTGGCCGCCTTCGAAACCCGCCTGGCCAAGGTCTCCAAGACCAGCACGCAGATGTCGCGCGATGCCTCGCTGGCCTATAACCCGATTTCCCCGGCCGAGGCCGACAAGCTGACCCCGAACTGGTCGTGGACCGAGTTCTTCAAGTCGCAGGGCGTGGCCACGCCGGAGATGTTCTCGCTGGCGATCCCCGCCTTCCACCAGGAAGTGAGCAAGATGATCGCCGACACCGACCCGGCGATCTGGCGCGCCTACCTGCGCTTCCACACCGTCGATGGCGCTTCGCCGTTCCTGAGCCAGCCGTTCGTCGATGAGAGCTTTGCGTTCTACAACAAGACCATGCGCGGCCAGAAGGAAATCAAGCCGCGTTGGAAGCGCGTGCTGGCCACCATCAACGGCCAGGCCGGAGAAGCGCTGGGCCAGCTGTACGTCAAGGTCGCCTTCCCGGCCGATTCCAAGGCCAAGATGGAAACCTTGGTGACCAATCTGCGCACCGCGCTCAAGGCCCGCATCGAAAAGCTGGACTGGATGAGCCCGGAGACCAAGACCAAGGCGATCGCCAAGTGGGAAAGCTTCACGCCCAAGATCGGCTACCCGGAAAAGTGGCGCGAGTGGAACGGCCTGAGCACCGGCCGCGACAGCTACCTGGGCAACGTGATGGCGGCGCAGGAATTCAACTACAAGTGGAACCTGTCCAAGATCGGCAAGCCGGTAGACAAGACCGAATGGGGCATGAGCCCGCAGACGGTCAACGCCTACTACAACCCGCTGCAGAACGAGATCGTGTTCCCGGCCGCCATCCTGCAGCCGCCGTTCTTCGACCCGAATGCGCCGGAAGAAATGAACTACGGCGGCATCGGTGCAGTGATCGGCCATGAGATGACCCACGGTTACGACGACCAGGGCAGCCGCTTCGGCGCCGATGGCAACTTCATCCCCGATCCGGGTTGGTGGACGCAGAAGGACCTGGACGCGTTCAAGGCCCGCACCGGCAAGCTGGTGGCGCAGTTCGACGGCTACCGCACGCCGGCCGGCGACAAGGTCAAGGGCGACCTGACCCTGGGCGAGAACATCGCCGACCTGGGTGGCCTGAACACCGCCTACGACGCCATGAAGACCGCCACCGCCGGCAAGGACGACCCCAAGACCGACGGCATCACCCGCGACCAGCGCTTCTTCCTCAACTGGGCCACGGTGTGGCGTCGCAACTTCACCCCGGAAGAACTGGTCGTGCGGCTGAAGACCGACCCGCATGCGCCGGCCAACTTCCGCGCCATCGGTGCGCCTTCAAACATGCCGGCATTCGCCGCCGCGTTCTCGTGCAAGCCGGGCGATGCGATGGTGCGCCAGGGCGACAAGCAGGTCGTGATCTGGTAATTGCGCATTGCTGTAACTGATGCGGGCGGCGATCGAAAGATCGTCGCCCGTTTTTTTGGAGGCAATGCAGTGCAATGCCGGCACGATCGCGCGCTGCGCGTCCAAACGCCCGGACGCACCAGGCCTTGTCCCGTACAGGGTGCACCGGCCGTGCCTGCATCCATCAGGCGGCAATCGCGCGCCCTGCGTTGAACAGCCCTGATCACCGAGGTTTACCGCGCTGTTTGTTCGCTCGCGGGATGGCGTGATGCGGTGTTTCTTCGCGCATCAGGCGCATCTGTGGGCTGACAGTCGGCAACTTAAATGCAAGGCTCAACAAAGCTCACATGCATGCGCCAGCACGGCAGCGCCCGCCTATCCTCGGCGCTCCTTCCCGCGACTTTCCTCCATGTCGGCCATCAAGACTTCGACACTCGCCCTTTCCCTGCTGGTCGCCCTGGGGGGCTGCAACCGCACGCCCGACGATCGCAACGTGCCAATGCCGGCCACGCAGGCGCCCGCAGCAACCGCTCCTGCATCCAGGCCTGCCTTCGATATCGGCGATCTGGATACCGGGTCGGGCGCTTGCACGAACCTGGATACCTTCGTCAATGCCAAGTGGGCCAAGGCCAATCCGATCCCACCCGACAAGACCAGCTGGGGCGTGTTCGACGAACTGCTGGAAAAGAGCCTGGCCACGCAGCGACAGATTATCGAAGCCGCCGCAAAGCAGGCAGACAAACAGGCCGATCCCCTGACCCGCAAGCTGGGCTTGCTGTACGCCTCCGGCATGGATGAAGCCGCCATCGAAGCAGCAGGCGACCAGCCCATCCGTCCGCAGCTGGAAGCCATTGCCGCACTCGACTCCAGCACCGCGATTGCCGACTACATCACCAAACGCTACGCAGAGGGCGACGCACTCGTGTTCGAGTTCGGTGCCGGCCCCGATTTCCACAAGGCTGAGCAGCAGATCGGCTTTGCCGGGGAAGGTGGCCTGGGCCTGCCGACCAAGGACTATTACACCGCTGCGCAATACGCTCCCATCCGCGCAGCCTACCTCGCCTACATCGCCAAGTCGTTCGAACTCACCGGCAGCGATGCCGACACGGCCAAACGCCAGGCAAAGGACGTCATGACCCTCGAATCGCGCCTGGCTGCTGCATCGCTTGCACCGACCGACGCCCGCCAACCCAAGAATCAATACCACTTCCTCAGCGTTGCCGATGCCGACAAGATCACGCCGCACTTTTCGTGGACAACCTTCTTCGCCGCGCAGGGCGTGGATGTCGGCCCCGGCTTCTCGCTGTCGCAACCGCGCTTTTTTGCAGCATTCGACCAACAACTAGCCACCGCGCCGGTGGCGCAGTGGCAGGCATATCTGCGCTTCCACACCATCGATGACGCGTCCAGGCAGCTCAGCAAGGCGTTCGTCGATAACAACTTCGCCTTTTATGGAAAGACGCTGTCCGGGCAGCCCGAACAGCGGCCGCGCTGGAAGCGCGTCCTTGGTGCGGTCAACGTCGCCATGGGCGAAGGCCTGGGCCAACTGTACGTCGCCAAGGTCTTCACGCCCGACACCAAGCAACGCGCCGCCGAATTGGTGGACAACATCCGCGCCGCACTCAAGACGCGAATCGAGCACGTCGACTGGATGAGCGAGCAAACCAAGGCCAAGGCCTTGGCGAAGTGGGAAACCTTCCTGCCCAACATCGGGTACCCGGACACGTGGCGCGACTGGTCCGGGCTGGATATCGTGCCTGGCGCGTATTACCGCAACCTGCAGGCCGCGGCGAAGTTCAACTACCACTACGACATTGCGCAGATCGGCAAACCCACCGATCGCAAGCGCTGGACGATGACGCCGCAGACGGTCAACGCGTACTACAGCCCCCAGACGAACACCATCAATTTCCCGGCCGCCATCCTGCAGCCGCCATTCTTCGATGCCAACGCGGATGACGCGCTGAACTACGGCGCGATCGGCGCCGTCATCGGCCATGAGGCGTCGCATGGTTTCGACGATCAAGGCAGCCAGTTCGATGGTGCGGGCAACAATGTCAATTGGTGGACCCCGCAGGATCGCAAAGCCTTCGAAGCACGCACAGATTTGCTGGTCAAGCAATTCGACGCCTATGTGCCGCTGCCGAACCATCCAACCCTGCACGTCAACGGCAAGCTCACCCTGGGCGAAAACATCGCCGATCTGGGCGGCATCAACATTGCCTACGACGCATTGCAAACCGCATTGCGTGCGCATCCCGAGCGCGCACAGGCGATCGATGGCTACCGCCCGGAACAACGGTTTTTCCTGGGCTTTGCACGTAACTGGCGCGAGCGGGTCCGCGAGCAGCAGCAACTGGTCTATCTGGCTTCCGACCCGCACTCGCCCTCCAACCTGCGGGCCATCGCCTCGCCCTCCAACATGCCGCAGTTCGCCCAGGCGTTCTCCTGCAAGGCAGGCGATGCGATGGTGCGCCCGGACAAGGACCGCGTGGTGATCTGGTAAGCGACTGCAAGGGCTTCCAATGCGACACCTCCGTACAGGCCCGCACGCGCGGGCCTGTCACGTTCATGCAAACGGCCGTTAGCGAGGACGAACGGCAGCAGGCGCCTGCCTGCACGGCCCCCGGCCTTGCTAAACTCCGCCGACTTCAATCTGGCCACCCTTCTTCTCGATGCCCACCATTCGTCCGCTTGCCCTCGCTCTTGGCTTCAGCCTGATCTCGCTGCTGTCGGCCCCCGACGCCGACGCCGCTCGCAAGAAGAAGGCCGCAGCGCCCAAGGCTCCGGCCGTCTCGGCGGCCTGCACCAATTTCTACGACTACGCCAACGCCAGCTGGCTCAAGGCCAACCCCGTGCCGCAGGCCGGCGCCGTCACCGCGCTGGGTCAATTGTCCGAGCGCGCCCTGCAGCAGCAGCGCGAGTTGCTCGATGCATCGATGAAGTCCCCGCAGGGCAACGTGCAGAAGCTGCTCGGCGATTTCTGGGCCAGCGGCCTGGACGAGGCAGCTGTCGAGAAGGACGGCTCCAACCCGATCGCCCCGCTGCTCTCGCGCATCGACGCGATCAAGAAGGCCAAGGATGTGCCCGCTTCCATCGCCGCGTTGCATCAGGTCGGTATTCCGGTTGGCTTCAATTTCGGCCCGGACGTGGACCTGAAGGCGCTCGATCGCCATATCGGTTACTTCATGCAGGGCGGCATGGGCCTGCCCGACCCGGCCTTCTACACCCGCACCGACGCCGACACCCAGGCGCTGATGGGACGCTACCGCGCGTACGTCAAGCAGATCCTGGCGCTCACCGGCACCGCCGCCGACAAGCTCGACGCCGACGCCGCCTCCGTGCTGCAGATCGAAACCGCGCTGGCGCGTAGCGCGCAGTCGGTGCAGGGCATCAACAACCCGTTCAACAACTACGCACCGATCGCCACCAAGGAACTGAGCAAGCAGTACAAGAACCTGCGCCTGGCCGACTTCCTGGAAGCGCAGGGCGTCAAGGACGACCTGGTGTCGATGGCCGACCCGGCCATGTTCAAGCAGCTCGACAGCATGATCGTTAGCATCAAGCCGGACCAGTGGAAGGCCTACCTGCGCTGGCGCGTGGGCGATGCGATGGCGCCGTACCTGTCCAAGAGCTTCCACGATGCCGAATACCAGTTCCGCGGCCGTCTGCTGCGTGGCGATGCGGTGCCGCCGCAGCGTTGGCAGCAGGTGCTGGACGCGATCAACGTGGCCGCCGGCCCGATGCTCGGCCGCGAGTACGTGTCGCGTAATCTGAGCAGCGACACCCGTCGCCAGGCCGAAGCCATCGCCGACCAGGTGCGCGATGCGCAACTGGCCGCGCTGGAGCGCACCGGTTGGGGCAACGGCGAGGTGGTGGCCGAAGCCAAGGCCAAGCTGGCCGCGATGAAGATCGAAGTCGGCGCACCGCGACGCGACCTGGATTACACCGTGCAGCCGATGGGGCGCGGTAGCTTCGGCGGCAATATGCTGATCGCCTCGACCTGGCGCCACCGCGAAGAGATGAAGCGCATCGGCAAGGGCAACGCCGACCGTCGCTGGGACGTGCTGCCGCAGCAGCCAGCGGTGGCCTACGACATCGCGCAGAACCGCCTGATCGTCACCGCCGCCGTGTTGCAGGCGCCGGTGTTGACCACCGGCGGCACCCAGGCGGCGCAGTACGGTGCCTACGGTGCGCTGGTCGCACACGAGATCACCCGTGCGATCGATGCCAAGGGCTCGCTGGTCGATGCCAAGGGCCAATTGCGCAGCTGGTGGACGCCGGCCGAAAAGGCGAGCTGGACGATGCTGACCAACAAGGTCGCCACGCAGTTCTCGGCCTACCCGTACCCGGGCGTGCCCAACGCCAAGGTCAATGGCGCGCAGACCGCCGAAGAAAACCTGGCCGATCTGGCCGGCGTCGAATTGGCCTGGCAGGCGTTCAGCAAGGCGCAGCCGGCAGCCACCGATGCCGACAAGCAGGCCTTCTTCACCGCTTGGGCCGGACTGTGGGCGCAGCAGTTGTCGCCCAACGAAGCGGTACAGCGCGCAAGCGCCGACATCCGCGCACCGGGCCAGTGGCGCACCAACGGCCCGCTGTCCAACTTGCCGGAATTCGGTGCGGCCTTCAGCTGCAAGGCCGGCCAGCCGATGCAGCGCGTGGATGCGGACCAGATCAAGATCTGGCGCTGATAGCTAGCGGGTGGCAATGAAAGAGAGCGCGGAATCCGCGCTCTTTTTTTGTGTGCATCGCCTGCGAAATTCCGTAGGAGCGGCCCCGGCCGCGACGGGCAATATCGATAGAGTCTCATCGCGGCATAGGCCGCTCCTACGGGTCATGCGGTAACCGCGCACTTTCAACGTCGCGCGCAATCCAACCAACCACCGTGTTGTGCGGATAATGCATTTACCCGCCCTCTGATGTCCCGCCCAATCCAGCTCAACCAATCCCATGAGCGCCGCGGGCTGCGATAAGGCATTACCGATAAGCCTCTTCGTGGCCGGAACCGCTCCCCGGATGCAAGACGTCCAGCACCGTGCCGTTTAGCTCAACGCACCACGCGCAACGGCGGCTTGCGCCCTTTGCGGCCGCCCTTGCCACCGCCGAATGGCGACTGGCCACGCCAGTAGCGGATCATCAGCCAGCCGAACAGCATGCCGCCCAGATGCGCGAAATGGGCCACGCCAGGCTGCCAACCGGTCGCCCCGAGCACCAACTCGATCGCGCCGAACACGATCACGAACGTCCGCGCCTTCATTGGAATCGGCGGGAACAGCAGCATCACGCGCTGGTTGGGGAACAGCATTCCATACGCCAGCAGCAAACCGAACACGCCGCCCGATGCGCCCACGACCGGCGCACCGCTTTGCGTGAACCAGGCCATCAACAACTGGCACAGGCCGGCGCCGGCGACGCACACCAGGTAGTAGGTCAGAAAGCGCTTCTGGCCCCAGGTCTGTTCCAACGGCGCGCCAAACATGAAGAGCGCCAGCATGTTGAAAAACAGATGGTTGAAGCCGCCATGCAGGAACGCGTAGGTCAGCAGCTGCCACGGCATGAAGCTGGCGCCCGGCGAAAACGCGTCGAAGCCGTTGGACAGCGGCCACAACATCAGCCACGACAACACGCTGTCCGATGGCAACACGCCAGCGCCCAGGTCGCCCACCGCCCATTGCAGCAGGAACAAGCCGATGTTGGCGATCAGTAAGGCTTTGGTGATGGGCGGCAGTTGAGGCATGGCGGCTTCCTTCGGAATGCTGCCGATGATAACGGCAGGCTTATGAAGGCCCCCACACGGCCGCGTCCAAGCGCTGCGCGGCACTGGCACGACGCACACGGCCCCGTTCCACCTGGACGCCCTCGGCGCGCAGGCGCTGGCATTGCTCCCGGTAGCCTGCCGAGCCATCGGGCAAGGCAATTCGGCCATCGCTGCGTAAGACGCGGTGCCAGGGTAGCTGCGGGTCGTCGTTGCCGCTGAGCACGCGTGCCACCAGCCGCGCACGGCCCGGCAGGCCGGCGCGCTGGGCAACTTCCCCATAACCGGCGACTTCGCCCACGGGAATGGCGCGGATCACCTGGAGAATCCGCAGCCGCGCCTGCTCGCCGGACAGTGACTCACCTTTGGAGGCGTCACGAACAGGCACGCTGGCAGTGCCGCGCGCGGCTAGATGGCGAGATCTGGACATCGCGCAAGCATGCCAGCTGACGGGGCTAGATGTGCGCGTGCGGATCGCCCTGTAGGCGAAGGGAACGTTGCAACCCCTCCCCCCGGGAAAGGGTTGGGGTGAGGGTACGGGCGCCGCAAGCAACCGCTCAGGCAACGCGACACCCCGTCATTGCCCGGTTCAAATTACAAAACGCTTTGAACCATCGGATCGAGCTGGATCGATGACTCGCCTGTGCCGAGGCCTGTCACGAGGGCAGAGGCTTCGATCCTTCCCCGCATCGATACGCCGCCCCCGTCGGGGAGAGAAGGTGGCGCGCAGCGCTGGATACGGCTACGGCTGCAACGGCGATATCCCAGCCGGGCATCGATCAAGGCATCGCCTCATTCCGCCACATCGCAACCAACCACCGGCAGCGGCAGCGACGCCACCGCGCACCAGCCCTCAATGCATCAACACAATCTCTTCGGACGAGGTGGGATGAATCGCCACGGTCTCCTCGAAGTCCCGCTTGGTCGCGCCCATCTTTACCGCCACTGCAAAGCCTTGCAGCATTTCGTCGGCGCTCTCACCCAAAAGGTGCACGCCGACCACCCGTTCTTCTTCGCCCACGCACACCAGCTTGAACAGACTGCGCTGCGGCGCGTCGGCCAGCGCGTGCAGCATCGGGCGGAAATTGCTGCGGTACACGCGCACCGCGCCGTTGTAGCGCGCACGCGCCTGCTCTTCGGTGAGCCCGACATGGCCGAGCGGCGGGTGCGAAAACACCACGCTGGGCACGTTTTCGTAGTCCATGCGCGCATCCGGTTGGTGACCGAACAGGCGGTCCATCAGCTTGCGCCCCGCCGCAATCGCCACCGGCGTCAGCCCGACCTTGCCGCCCACATCGCCGATCGCGTGAATATTCGGCACGTTGGTGGTCTGCCCGTCGTCCACCACCACTTCGCCCTTGTCGCCAAGCGCAACACCCACCGTGTCCAGACCCAGCCCGGCGGTATTGGCGCGACGGCCCACCGCAAAGAACACCTTGTCGAAGACGTCGTTGCCCTGCTCGCGCGGATGCACGGAATGCCCATGCACGCGCAGCGCACCGTGCAGATCGCGCTCCAGTGCGGTGGTGGTGAAACCGAAGTGCAGCCGCACGCCCAGATGACGCAGGTTGTCGGCCAACTGCAAGGTCAGTTCCGCATCGAAGCGTTCCAGCAAGCGCTCGCCCTGCACGAACAGATGCACGCGGCTCCCCAAGGCCTGCAGCAGCCCGGCGATTTCCACCGCGATATAGCCACCGCCGATAATCGCGACCTGCTCGGGCGCATGGCAGAGGTTGAAGAAATCGTCGGAGACTTCGCCATGTTCTGCGCCCTGCACGTCCGGGCGTAACGGGTGTGCGCCGGTGGCGATCACGATGTGCTCGGCGGTCACCGGCACGCCGTCGCTGCCCATGACGGTATGGCGGTCCTGCAGCACGCCACGCTGCGGGATCAAGACCACGCCATCTTCATTGAGGCGGCGTCGATAACTGGCGTGGATGTTGGCGATGTACCCATGCCGATGCGTAACCAGCTCCTGCCAGGCCAAGGTCGGGCGCGGCAGATCGAATCCCAATGCGCTGGCCAACTCGATCTTGCCGGCCAGATCGGCTGCCAGCCACATCGCCTTCTTCGGCACGCAACCGAGATTGACGCAGGTGCCGCCCAATTCGGAGGGCTCCATGATCGCCACGCGCGCGCCATGTCTTGCTGCGCGAAATCCCGCCGCAAGCCCCCCGGAGCCGCCGCCCAGAATCACCACGTCGTAGTCGTAACGCGCACTCATGCGAAACGCTCCGCCCGGTAAGGATGCGGGTCCAGCGCGGGTGCGCGCCCCGTGATCAGGTCGGCCATCAATTGTCCGCTTGCAGTGCTCATGCTGATACCGAGCATGCCATGCCCGGCTGCGAGCCAGACGTGAGGATGGCCCGGCACCGCGCCCAGGACCGGTACATCGTCCCAGGTCATCGGCCGCCAGCCGTACCAGCGCTCGATCACCGCAGGCCCGCAGGGCGCCTGCAGATAGTCGGTCGCTGCACGCTCCAACGCAGCCAGGCGGGTGGCGTTGAGCTGCGTATCGCGTCCGGAAAATTCCATCGTGCTGCCGATGCGCAGGCGCTCGCGCCACGGCACCACGAACACCCAACGGTCCTTCAACACCACCGGGCGGCGCGGCATCAGATGTGGCGCGCTGTAGGTAATCGAATAGCCCTTGCCGGCCTGCACCGGCAGGCGCAAACCAAGTTGCGCCGCCAGCACCGGCGACCATGGCCCAGTAGCGATCACCACCTCGCGCGCACGGCGCTTGCCGTGCTCGGTCTGCACGCAGCTGCCAGCTCCATCGGGCACGATCGCCTGCACCCGGCAGTGCGCATCGATCACCACGCCACGTGCGCGCAGCACTCTCGCAAGCTCTGCGGTGTATTGCTCCGGGCGCAGATGCGCATCGCCCGGGAAGTGGATCGCGCCGGCGATCCCATCGCGAAATGCGGGATCCTGGCGTACGTAGTCCGCACCATCGATGAACTCCGCCCGGATACCCCACTGCGCCAGCAGTGCGCATTCGTCGCGGTATTGCGCAAAGCGGCGCGCATCGCCAAACACGTAATCCAGCCCGTCGTTACGAAACTCGCACTCCAACCCGTACCGCGCCACCCACGCGTCGAAGCGCTGCCGCGCATCGTGCAACAGCGCTGCGCGCGCCTGTGCACTGGATTGCCAATCGCGTGCATTGCAGCGCCGCGCAAAGCGCAGCAGCCAGCGCCACAACCCCGGATCCAGGCGCGGCGGGATATACAGCGGCGCATCCGGGGTGAACATCCATTTCAGTGCCTGCGCAATCATGCCGGGCGCCGCCAGCGGCGGTGCATGGCTCGGCGTGATGGTGCCGCAATTGCCGTAGGAGGTCGCCGCACCGGGCGCACCGGCATCGAGCACACGCACCTGCCGGCCCGCGTCGACAAGTGCCAGCGCGGTGGCCAGGCCAATCGCGCCCGCACCGATCACCACCACATCATCGCCGCTGCCGTGCATGCAGGCGCTACCCGGTGCGCCCGGTGCCACGCCACATCGGCGGCACCTGCAGATAGGTCGCGCTGCGCCATAGCCACTCCATCGGCCCGAAGCGGAACCAGTGCAGCCAGCACCGGCTCAGCAGTACCTGCAGCGCGAACAGCGCCAGCGCGAACGGCAGCTGCCACACCCGCGGCAGCTGTTCGAAATAGCCCAGCCCGTAGCCATAGAAGATGCCGGTGCAGACCAGCGATTGCAGCAGATAATTGCTCAATGCCATCCGCCCCGCTGGCGCAAGCCATGCCAGACGCGGTGCCAGGCGCACCACCCATGCGGCATAGCCCAGGCACATCAACGGCCCTGCAATCAGCGACAGCGCGAAGGCGCCGGACAGGCGCAGGTCCAGCCGCGCCGGATCGATCCACGGCTCCAATGCATAACTTGCCAGCATCACGCCCAGCCCGAGCGGCAACACGCCATAGCGCAACGTCGCAAACACGCGTGGGAAGCGCTCGGGCGTGGCGATCGCACCGCTGCGCACGAACCAGCTGCCGGCCAGGAACATGCCGAGCATGGCCGGGCCGTTGATGCTGAGGCCGGTCATCGCCTGCTGAAAGTCATGCCAGCGCTGCACCGTCGCCTGCAGGTAGGTGCCGCTGCCGAACGCGGCGCGCTGCGCCTGCACATTCGCCAGCGCCTGCTGCGCGGCGTCAGCCATCGCCGCTTTCCACTGCACCGTCGCCGCAGGATCGGCCTGCGCCAACTCGCCTGCCACCCCGTACAGCAGGGTCAGTCCGGGTGCGCACAGGTACACGAACGCAGCGAGCCACGGCAGCGTCATCGTCGGCACGTTGCGCGCACCGAGCAGCAGCAACGCCAGCAGGGCATAAGTCACCAGGACATCGCCAGACCACACCAGCAATGCATGGGCAAGCCCGATCGCCAACAGCCCGAGGGTGCGGCGCAGATACAGGCCGAAGAACGCGCGCCCGGCGCGCGCGGCGCGTTGCGCCATCACCGCAAAGCCCATGCCGAACAACAGCGAAAACAGCGTGTAGAACTTGCCTTGCACGAACACGTAGACCAGCGCATCGGCAACCCGGTCGGCGCCATGCCAATGCGGCTCCACGCCGGTCATGGCCAGATCGAGCGGCCCGACAAAGGCTTCCATGTTCATCAGCAGGATGCCCAGCAGCGCCACGCCGCGCAGGACATCCAGCACGACGATGCGCTCTGTCGCAGCAATGGGGAGCAGCACGTCGCGGGATGTCATCACGGCTCAGGCAACCAGATGCGGCGGCACGCGCCGCAGAATGCAAACGGCCCACCAATGGGGTGGGCCGTCAGGAACAGCAATCATGCACGCACCGCGGCAACCCACACGCATGGCCCGATCTGCGCGCAGCCTGCATGCGCCACCGTAGCGCCGGATGAGCGGCCTACGTCAGTGGCGCGCAGACGTCCCACTGTCAAACCGCCGCGGGCGCGTGCTTGCCCCACCCTCAGTGGTGATGACCGCCGTCGCCGTGTACGTGGCCGTGGTCGCGTTCTTCCGCGGTGGCTTCGCGCACTTCGACGATCTCCACGTCGAAATGCAGGTCCTTGCCGGCCATGGGGTGATTGAGGTCCACATCGACCACGCTCATGCCGACTTTCTGCACCGTCACTGCGCGCGGGCCGAAGTTGGTCTGCAGCACGACCTGGGTGCCGGGCACCAGCTTGGTGGCGCCGAAATGCTTCTTGGGCACGCGCTGGCTCAAGCCTTCGCGGTATTCGCCGTAGGCTTCGGTCGCCTTGACGTCCACGCCGAAGCTCTCGCCGGCTTCCTTACCCATCATGGCCGCTTCCAGGCCCGGGATGATGTTGCCGTGGCCGATCATGATCGCCAACGGGTCACGCTCCTTGGAGCTCTCGATCGGCTCCTGGCCGATCTCCGAAACGGTGTAATGGAAGCGGACAACGCTGTCTTTTTCGATCTTCATGCCTGGCTCTGAATGGGCTGCCCGGTGGCAGACGGTTGAGGACGGCTTGTCGGCCGCCGGGTGCGCCGCCATCATGGCGACCTTTCGAACCGCCCATTATCCCGGCTCCATGCATATCACGCCAGTTTTCGCCGCCTGCGCCCGACGCGCCGCGGCCAGCCTGCTGCTGGGCCTGCTGCTGCTTGGGGGCTGTTCGTCGCACGCGCCGGTGCGGCGCCCGGCCGCGTCCCCACCGGCAGCGCGCGTGTGGCCGCAGGTAGCGCCGGCCGACCCGGCTGCCGCCAACAACATCTTGATGCGCGCGCTGGGGCTGGTAGGCACCCCATACCGATTCGGCGGCAACACGCCGGAGACCGGCTTCGACTGCAGCGGGCTGGTCACCTATGTCTACAAGGATGTCCTGGCCTTGGCGCTACCGCGCACCTCGCGCGAACTGGCCGCAATCCAGGGCCCACGCATCCCGCCCGAGCGACTTGCCACCGGCGATCTGGTGTTCTTTGGCTCCGGAGGCAACGTGACGCACGTCGGCATTTATATCGGTGAAGGCCGCTTCGTGCATGCCCCGACCACCGGCGGTACAGTCCGCTTGGACTTCCTTGATGGAGCTTACTGGCGCGACCATTATTCAGGTTCAAAGCGGGTTTTGCATTGAAATGTGACGCAAATCACAAGTCATAAAACGGAAAGTTAACTTTTTTTGAACGTAACGATTCTTTCACCGGGGCATCATCTCGCATCGACAGCAGAACTGTGATTCCCGCGTGACGAACGACGAACAGATCAAAACTGGCGCCGCACCGCTTCCGCCCCGGAAACCGCTCCGCCTGCTATGCGCCACCGCTCTCTTGATTGCAGCACTTCCCGCATTCGCGCAGACCGCCAGCAGCACGCCATCCGCTCCGCAGACGACCACGCCTGACAGCGCCGTCGCCGCCGAGAAAGCCGCAACCCGCAGCCGCGCCGACGCCGCTGCCACTGCAACACTGGCCGCCCTGCTTCCGCATCTGGCTGCCAACGACGCCATTCCGCTGATGGACCGCTCGGCGATGTTCGCCGGCGATCTCAGCCGCCTGCTTGCCAATTACGACGTGTCGCAGAGCGCAGCCAATGCTGCCCAGAACGCCGTGGCCGACAGCCGCGTGCAGGTGATCCTGCAGCGCGCCATGGCCCTGCTCGGCACCCCGTACGTCTGGGGCGGCGAGTCCACCGAAGGGTTCGACTGCAGCGGCCTGGTCGGCTATGTGTTCAAGACTGCGCTCGGCATCGACCTGCCGCGCGTCTCGCGCGACATCGCCCGCGACGAATCGGCCGAACTGATCAAGGACCCGAGCGCGCTGAAGGCCGGCGACCTGGTGTTCTTCGGCAAGCGCGGTCGTATCGACCATGTCGGCCTGGTGGTCGGCGACGGTAAGTTCCTGCACGCGCCCAGCCGCGGCAAGGACGTGCGCGTGGATTCGCTGGCCAGCGGCTACTGGAGCGAGAAGTTCATCCAGGCGCGTCGGGTGCTGTAACGCTCGGTTGCCCGGACTCCGTCGAACAAGGCCGCGACGCTCTCGCGGCCTTTTTGTTGCGCGGAACCGGGCCGCGACGCCCGTGTGCCACCGCGCGGCCTCCCGGCGCCTATCGGCCTCCGTGCCAGTCGCTCCGAGGGTGTTGACGCTGCCAGCGCCGCCTACGCTGTCATCGGGCAGATGACCTACCCGCAGGCATGATGCGGATTACTGCGAAGTGTCGGCCTTGTACCGCGCCATGGTGTCCTCGATGCCCTTGCTCAATTCCATCACTTTGAGCGCGTATTCGGCCAGGCGTTGATCTTCCGGGGTGTCGGGCCGCCAGGACGGCACTTCGACCGGGGTGACCCCGTCCGGGTCCATCGCCACGAACACGATGATGCAATGCGTGCACAGGCGCGAGTCGCCTCCCATCGGACTGCGCGCGCGTACATCGATGGCGAAATGCATGCTGCTGCGGCCGGTGTAGACGAGTTTGGCCGACACCGCCACCAGATCGCCGATGCGCACCGGCGCCACGAACCGGATACCGCCCACCGCCACGGTGACGCAGTAATGCCCGCTCCAACCACTGGCGGCGGCAAAGCCAACCTGGTCGATCCACTTCATTACCACGCCGCCATGCACCTTGCCGCCGAAGTTGACGTCGCTGGGCTCGGCCAGAAAACGAAATGTCAGATCACGCTGTTGGCCAATCACCGCCCGCCCTCGTCAATGGATGAGCTGGAAGTGTGCCATGCGGTTGAAGCGCGTCGTACCCGCAACGCGATTGCCGCACCGGCCGACGTGAGCGCCTAAGAACGTCGGTCGGCACACGCAGCGTTTTCGCATCTGTCCATCAGCAAATGCCGGATGCCTCGAAGCTCACCCGCGAGCGTGAGAAGCCAGATCGCCCCACGCACACTGCCCGGCGTTGTCAGCCAACATCCCCAAGCACACTCAACCGCCAAGCACCTCAAGGTTGTCGCGCTTGCGCAGACGCAGCCACGGGAAATGCGGTTGCGACAATCTGAGCGCCTTTCGCGCACGTGCACTCCAACGACGCGGGTCGAACAACCACTGCACTGCAAAGCGATCGAACGTCGCGTAGGTATGCTGGTGGTAATGCGCGGCCAGTTCCGGGACGCCCAGCTCGGTGAAGTAGCGCAGGCTGCGTGCGGCGCTCTCCTGGCCGCGCTGCGGCGTGGCGTAGAGCGGGCTATCGAGAATATGCAGCTCGCCATCCTCGCGCAGGTGCGCGAGCAGACGTTCGATCAGCGCGCCAGGATCGGCAAAATATTGCACGCAGGCGGGGAGCACGATGATGTCGAACACCTCGCGCGGCAGTGCCACGGTCTGGATGTCGCCAGCGATGAAACTCAGGCCCGCTGCATGGCCGAACACGCGTGCGGCCTGGGTGAGCTCGGTGCGATTGACGTCGATGCCGCAGACCTCGCGTTGCAGCGACTGCGCCAGCAAGTGCGATAGCCAGCCGTTGCCGCAGCCGAGTTCGAGGATGGCGCCCTCGCCGGCATGCGTGCCCAGGTGCTGCACCAGCAAGCTGCTCGACAGCGCGCGCACGCGCCATTCCAGCGTTGCCGCCAGTTTTCCGCCCGGACGCGGCAGGCTGCGCACCTGCGCATCGGTGTACAGCCGGCCTTCCTTGCGCCGGATCTCCAGGTAGTGCTGCTCGAAGGGGTCCTCCGCCAGGCCGCGCTGCACGAACACACCATCGACGTGTTCCAGCTCGGGCAGCTGCTGCAGCCGTTCGCGCAGCATGGGACATCCGGCACGCATCGGGTCTTCAGCGCAGTGGCTTGGCACTGTCGGCGGGCGGATCTTCCAGCCCGACATTGGTCGACGCCGCGTCGTAGATGCGCTTGTCGAGCAGCCCGGTTTCCTTTGCCACCAGCACCGGCACCAGCATCTGCCCGGTGACATTGGTCATGGTGCGCATCATGTCGAGGATGCGATCGATGGCGTACAGGTAGCCGATCACTTCCAGCGGCAAATTGGCTGCACTCAGCACCACCGTCGCCATGATGACCGCGGTGCCCGGCACGCCGGCCGTGCCGAAGCTGCCGAGCACCGAGGCGATCAGCACCACGAAATACTGATTGGCGGTCAGCGGCACGCCGGTGTATTGCGCAATGAACACCGCGCACAATGCCGGAAAGATCGCGCCGCAACCGTCCATCTTGATGCTGGCGCCCAGCGGCACCGCGAATGCGGCGTAGTCCTTGCTGACCCCCAGGTTATGCGTGATCGACCGCATCGCCACCGGCATTGCCGCAAAGCTCGACGAGCTCACGAACGCCACCTGCATGCCAGGCGCGGCACCGCGGAAGAACTTCCACGGGTTAAGCCCATGAGCGAGCAACAGGCTGCTGTAGACCACCACAATATGGATCGCGCAGGCGACGTACAGCGCGAGCACGAAATTGCCGAACGGCAGCAGTTTCGAAAAACCGTAGCTGCCGACCAGGCCAGCGATCAGGCCAAAGGTGCCGAGCGGGGTCATCTCCAGCACGAAGCGCGTCACCTGGATCATGATGTCGCTCAGTTGCCCGGTGAGCTTGCGCGCCTCGGCCACCCGCTCGCCGAGCTTGACCATTGCAAAGCCGAGCAACGCGGCGAAGAAGATCACCGGCAGGATCGAGCCACGCCCCGCCGCCAGCACCGTTTCGCCGGCCGCGTTGGTCTTGGTGCCGATGCCGGTCAGTGCGTAGAACGGATTGGACGGCACCACATCCAGCAGCACCTGGACCGGGCTGGGCACATCGCGCGGCTTCCAGGCCGAATCCACGCTCAGACTGAAATGGCCGGCGCCCGGCTGCATGATCGTGCCGACCGCCAGGCCCACCCCCACCGCCAATGCTGCGGTGATGACAAACCATAAAAACGTGCGCCCGCCGAGTGCGGCAACGGATTTTTGCCCGTGTAGCGACGAGATCGCATTGATCACCGCAAAGAACACCAGCGGGATGGCGATCATCTTGATCAGCGTGACGTACAGGTCACCCAGCGGACCGAACCACACGTCGGCCGCCGGGCCCATGGCCCAGCCGACCAGCGCGCCGAGGACAAAGCCGGCCACCACGCGTTGCCAGAACGGAATGCGCAACCACGCCGCAACCAGTTTCATGTCGTCGAATCTTCCGGGGGGGAAAGTGCTTGCACCATAGCCCAGGGCCGCCTTGCCCGCGAGACCACAGCTGGAACAGCGCTGTGTCATCGGTGTGACACCACCCAGCGCGGCATAATGGGGATTGATTCAGCCACGAGTTCGATGCCGATGCGTTACCGCCTGCCTACCCTCGCCGCCCTGACCACGCTGTGCGTCGCCGCCTGCGCTTCCACGACGGGGAGCAGCACCTCTGCGCCCGCGTCGGTCCGCGTGGAGGTACCGCCGGTGGTGCACCCGGCCGGCGAAACCCCGCAATGGTGGTACCGCTCGGGCGCCGCCCGGGCCGCCGGCAACGGCGCCATGGCCGGCAAGGCGCGTAACGTGATCCTGTTCCTGGGCGATGGCATGAGCCTGACCACGGTTGCCGCCGCACGCATCCTGGATGGCCAGCGCAAGGGCGGCCCGGGCGAGGAAAACCTGTTGTCGTGGGAACAATTCCCCGCCACCGCTTTCAGCAAGACCTACAACACCGACTCGCAGACGCCGGATTCGGCCGGCACCATGACCTCCATCACCACCGGCGTGAAGTCGCACATGGGCGCGATCGGGGTCAGCAGCGGCAACCGCAGCGACTGTGCCGACAGCTTGAACAAGGGTCTGCTGAGCTGGCTGCAGCTGGCCGACAGTGCCGGCATGGCCACCGGCATCGTCACCACCACGCGCCTGACCCATGCCACGCCGGCGGCAACCTATGCGCATTCGCCGGACCGCAACTGGGAAAACGACACCGACCTTCCAGAGTCGGCGCGTGCTGCCGGTTGCCAGGACATTGCCCAGCAATTGCTCTCCACCGCCCGCTACGGCCGCGGCCCGCAGGTGGTGCTGGGCGGAGGACGCAGCCAGTTCCAGGGCGTGCAGGAGCGCGACCCGGAATACGACGACAAGGTGGGCCTGCGCCTGGACGGCCGCGATCTGGTGGCCGAATGGAAACAAGCGCACCCGCAGGGCGCCTATGTCTGGAACGAGCAGCAATTGCAGGCAGCGTCCGGTGCACCGGCGCTGCTGGGCTTGTTCGAACCGGACCACATGCAGTTCGACCACGACCGCAACCGCACCCCGCAGGGCGAGCCCAGCCTGACCGAGATGACCCGCACCGCGATCCAGTCGCTGTCGCGTGACCCGAATGGCTTCGTGCTGATGGTCGAAGGCGGCCGTATCGATCACGCCAACCACGCCGGCAACGCCTACCGCGCGCTCGACGAAACCGTGTCGCTGTCCGATGCCGTGCGCGCTGCCGTGCAGACTGCGCCACCGGATACGCTGATCATCGTCACCGCCGATCATTCGCACACGCTCAACTTCGTCGGCTACCCGGTGCGCGGCAATCCGATCCTGGGCAAGGTACGCGGCACCGGCGGCGAAGAAGGCGACCGCAGCCAGCTGGCCACCGACCTGGCCGGCCAGCCCTACACCACGCTCAGCTACGCCAACGGCCCCGGCTACACCGGTGCCAGCAACGCGCAGCCGGCCGGGCCCAAGAAATATCCACACGAACCCAGCAGCAGCGAGCCGGCCGCCGGCCGCCCGGACCTGACCCACGTCGACACCGAGGCCCCCAGCTACATGCAGGAAGCGCTGGTGCCGACCAAATCCGAAAGCCATGGCGGCGAAGATGTGGGCATCTGGGCCACCGGCCCAGGCAGCGCGGCGTTCCGCGGCACGCTGGAAGAGAACGTGATCTACCACGTCATCGTCCAGGCCACCCCGCGCCTGCGCGAGCGCCTGTGCAAGGCAGGCACCTGCGACGCGGCTGGTGTGCCGGTCCAATTGCCCAAGCCGGCCACGTTCGAGGCTGCGGTCAAGCGCTGATGCGCAGGCGGCGCTGCGGCGATGGCGGGCGAGCCGGCGCGTGATGCGGTTGACGCAGCGCCACGCGAGCTGCCCGCCCGGCGTCGCCAACGCCGGGTGCGAGCACGCCTGCAAACGGCCGCAATCCGCGGCGGTCGGTGGGGCGCTCGGATGGGTCGCCGCAGACCGATGCGGTGAGCGCGCACGGCAGCCCGTTGCAGCCAAGGCTGCAGCTGCGCACGGCTGTTCGCGCCGTCGGACGCGGGCGACAACGGAATCGTCGATGCGTCCCAAGCAGAGCACACCCCACGCGGGCGACCGACCGGCCATCACGCAACAGGGATGGCCTCTGCATACCGAGCGCGCAGGATCCGCTGCAAGGTTGCGCCTGTGCTGACCGGCACCCCGCTCCTGCTGCCAGCCACCCCGCCCGGTCCGGTCCTGCTGGCCTACAGCGGCGGGATGGATTCCAGTGTGCTGCTGCACCTGCTGGCGGCAACGCCGCGTTATCGACACGCAGGATTGCGCGCGCTGCATGTGCATCATGGGCTGCATGCCGATGCCGATACCTGGGCCAGGCATTGCCAATGCACCTGCGACGCGCTGCAGGTGCCGTTGCAGATCGTGCGGGTGCAGGTGGCACGCGACAGCGGGCTTGGGCTGGAAGCGGCGGCACGCCACGCGCGCCACGCGGCGTTCGCGCAGGCGCTCACTGCTGGCGAATGGCTGGCGCTGGCACATCATCGCGACGACCAGGCGGAAACGTTCCTGCTGCGTGCGCTGCGTGCTTCCGGCCCCGAAGGCCTGGCGGCGATGCGGCCGCAGCGCCCATTCGCCAACGGCACGCTGTGGCGCCCGATGCTGGCGCATGCTCGCGCAGACCTGCTCGCCTACGCGCATGCGCAAGGGTTGCGCTGGATCGAAGATCCCAGCAATGCCGATCCACGCCACGACCGCAATTTCCTGCGCAACCAAGTCATGCCGTTGCTGCAGCAACGCTGGCCGCAAGCACCGGATGCGTTGGCGCGTAGTGCGCAACTGAGCGCCGATGCCAGTGCATTACTGCTGCAGCAGGACATGGCGTTGTTGCCGAGCGTGCGGACCGCAAGCGGCGCGCTGGATCTGCAGGCATTGCGCGCGCAACCGGTGGAACGAAGGGCACGGCTGTTGCGCGCCTGGGTGAGCGCGGCGCACGCGCCGCCGCTGCCTGCGCAAGGTGTGGCCGCACTGGAACAGGAAATCGCCAATCACGCCGCAGATCGGCACGCCTGCTTTGCGTGGCAGCAGGTTGAAGTACGCCGCTGGCGCCAGTGCCTGTTTCTGCATCGCCCCGTTGCGGCCTGGCCGTCGGACTGGCATGCGCAATGGGACGGCGCAGCGCCCCTGCACCTGCCCGACGGTGCGCAGTTGCAGTTGCTCGGCGCACCCGGCCTGCGCTTTGCGCAGCCGCTGCTGGTGCGCGCACGCCAGGGCGGCGAGCGCATCGTATTGCCGCGGCGCACACATTCGCACCAGCTCAAACACCTGCTGCAGGCGCTGGATCTACCGCCGTGGGAACGCGGGCGCCTGCCGATCCTGTGGGAAGGCAAGCAGGTGCTCGCCGCCGGCGACTGCATCATTTCCGGCACCTTGGACGCATGGCTGCAGGCCAATGTCGCAGCGCTGCAGTGGCGCACGGCTGCCGATGCGAATTGACCCGCCTGCGCGCGCGCCGCACACTTTAGCGATGGCCAAGAAGTCCTTGAACGAAACGTCCCCGGTTGCCCGCTTCGAACAGTCGCTGGAAGAACTCGAGCAAGTGGTGCAGAAGATGGAAGTCGGCGATCTGAGCCTGGAGCAATCGCTCACGGCCTACGAACGCGGCATCGGCTTGTACCGCGATTGCCAGCAGGCGCTGGAACAGGCCGAACTGCGCGTGCGCCTGTTGACCGACCCCGCCCGCCCCGAGCTTGCCGAAGCCTTCGAACCGCCGTCGCTGGACGGCTGAGGTGAGCTCGGCGCTGTTCGACCACTGGATCGCCCGCACCGAACGCAGCCTGGAGGCCGGCCTGCCGAGCGCCACGCATGCGCCGCAGGGCCTGCATGCAGCGATGCGCCATGCCGTGTTGGGTGGGGGCAAGCGCATGCGTCCGCTGCTGGTCTACGCAAGCGGCGCGTTGTTCGGCGCGTCCGAGGATCAGCTCGACACGCCCGCGGTGGCGGTAGAGCTGATTCACGCCTATTCGCTGGTGCACGACGACTTGCCGGCGATGGACGACGACGCGCTGCGGCGCGGTCAGCCCACCGTGCATATCGCCTTCGACGAGGCCACCGCGATTCTGGCCGGCGACGCCTTGCAGACGCGCGCATTCGAATTACTCGCCACTGCCTCTGCCAGCGCCGAACTGCGCGTTAGCTGGATGCAGAGCCTGGCCACCGCTGCGGGCGCGGCCGGCATGTGCGGCGGCCAGGCGCTGGATATCGATGCGACCGGGCAACTGCAATCGCTGCAGGATCTGCAACGCATGCATGCGCTCAAGACCGGCGCGTTGATCCGCGCAGCGGTGCGGATGGGCGCACTCACCGGAGACGCCGCGGCGGCCGACCAGCAACGTCTGGACGAGTTTGCCGACGCGCTGGGCCTGGCCTTCCAGGTGCGCGACGACATCCTGGATGTGGAATCGAGCTCGGCGCAGCTGGGCAAGACCGCCGGCAAGGACGCGGCGCAAGCCAAATCCACCTACCCCGCCCTGCTGGGGATGGACGGCGCCAAGGCGAAGCTGGCCGAACTGGCCGCGCGCATGCATGACCTCCTGCAGCCCTACGGGCCACCCGGCGAGACATTGGCCACGTTGGGCCGGTTTGCGGTGAACCGCGCGCACTAGGCGCGGTTGCCGACGCCGCTAGAGCGCAGCAGGCGAGAAACGGCCGCTGCCGAATCGATTCGAAGCGCCTCGGGTGCCGCAACGGCGCGCTATTCGCTCGCGCGGGCCACATCGAGACGATTTGCGACATGAACCGGACGCGCCGGACACGATTTGCGCACTCCGTGCGCCAGCGCACGGTCAACCTCTGCAGCGGCAGCGGGCGTCCGGCGAACTCGGTCACACATTGCAACTTTTCTTGCGCACGTTTGTGTCAGCCGTCGACACATTGGACGCTACAACACATGACAGACCGCACGCTTTAAAGCTGAATTGTCTACATCCGTGATATTTCAGTAGCGTTCATAGGTGCGCTGCGAACAAAAATATTCGCAATTGAATAACTTGTCGCGTCCGCTCGTCGTGCCTAGGTTTGGCTTGCCCGCATCCGCGGACATCCCCCGATCACACGGAGAGTTACTGGTGAAGAACGTTTTTTTCGCATCGTTTGCAGCAGGCACGCTGGCCGTTGTTGGCGTCCTCGGATCGGCGCAGGCGCAGTCCGTGCGCGGACCGGTTCCGTTGACCATCGAACTGTCGCCAGTGGCCGACCAGGCTGGGCGTCATCAGGGCAAGATCGCCGTCACCGTCACCAATCACGGCAGCCAGATCGCACGCGTGCCGACCTATCAGCTGCCGCTGAAGTCGCTGGATAACGGCATCCTGGAAGTGAGCCGCGACGGCAAGCCAGTGGACTACACCGGGCGCCTGGTCAAACGCGGCCTGCCCAAGGCGGCCGACTTCACCATCCTGCAGCCAGGCCAGAGCGTGAAGGGCGAGGTCGATCTGGCCGGCGCGTACGATCTGTCCACCAGCGGCAACTACACCATCCAGGTGCGCTCGGCGCTGCAGTACGCGTCCTTTTCCGACGGCAGCCTGATGAAGGCGGCGGCCAACGGCGAGCCGGCCGTGGCCACCAGCACCCCGCTCACCGTCTGGCTGGACGGTGCACGCCGTGGCGTCCAGCGCGAGCTCGCAGTCGGCCCGACCGCCGTGGTCAACGGCATCAACTACCTCAACTGCAGCACCACCCGCACCAGCCAGGCCGGCAGTGCCGTCACTGCCGCGCGCAACTACTCGCAGAACGCGCGCAACTACCTCAACGCCGGCAGCACCGGCGCGCGCTACACCACCTGGTTCGGTACCTATAACGCCTCGCGCTACAGCCGGGTCAGCTCGAACTTCGTCAACATCGACAATGCGCTGGACCAGAACAACGGCCAGCTGACGATCAACTGCAGCTGCGATGCGGATCTGGCGGACGCCTATGCCTACGTCTATCCGAACCAGCCGTACGAGATCCACGTCTGCAACGCCTTCTGGAGTGCGTCGACCACCGGCACCGACTCCAAGGCCGGCACGCTGGTGCACGAAACCAGCCACTTCACGGTCGTCGCCGGCACCCAGGACCGCGTCTATGGCCAGTCCGGCGCGCGCAGCCTGGCGATCAGCAACCCGGCCCAGGCCATCACCAACGCCGACAGCCATGAGTACTTCGCCGAAAACACCCCGGCGCAGAACTGATCGCGCCATCGGCTGATACGACAAAGGCCCGGCATCGCTGCCGGGCCTTTGTTGTTTCCTCCGCGCCGATTACTTGATCAGGCGCAGCGCAAACGGGTAACGGTAGTGCTCGCCGTTGTTGGCCTTGACTGCGGCCAGGATGCACAGCACCAGGTTGGCAATCCACACCAGCGTCGGCAGGAAGAACAGGATGCCGAACGAGACAATGGTCAGGACGATCGCCGCCACGGTGGCAATGAGCACGGTGATCTGGAAATTCAGCGCTTCCTTGGCTTGATCGGTCGCGAACGGCTTGGACGGGTTGGCGTCCTTGCTGATTAACCAAATCACCAACGCACCGACGAACGAGGTCACGATGCCGAGCAGATGCGCGGCCAGCGCGAGCGTGCGCTCCTCCGACGGACTGGTGCCGACCGGCGGCGGTGGCGGTGCGGCCTGCGATTCGAATTCGCTCATCATGTCTCCCCGTGCATGGTTGTGGTGCGGCGGACTATAGCAACGATTCAGCCAGCCACCAGTGCGGAAAGACATGGGCGCACGCCTGGCCGTGGCTGCAAAGGGCCACGTCATTTCGAAAAAAGGCCTTGCCGTGCTGCGAGCTCGCGCCGCCCGCACCATGCAGGCGACGTGTTCACCGGCGTTGTCGCTGCATGGCGAGCGCTCGCACATCGCGCGCCGCCGCATGAGCCATCGGCTCTACACACTCGCGTGGGAGACAGCGGTCGCGAAGGTGAGCTGCCCGCTTCGGCGCCACGTGCATGTACCGTCCAGTTCCAGCGGCTGCCTGCCGGGCGTGCGCCTGCACCACACGCTGCCGCGCGCAAACCGGCCAGGTCGGCACCGCCAAGGCCGCTCAGCTATCGCCTGCCACCGTCATGCGGTTGATCAGCACCGAGCCGATCTTGACGTGCGAGCGCGGGTCGACGTCGCTGCCCACCGCTTCGATGCCGGCGAACATGTCGCGTAGATTGCCGGCGATGGTCAGGCCATCGACCGGGTAGGCAATCACGCCGTTCTCGATCCAGAAGCCACCGGCGCCGCGCGAATAGTCGCCGGTGACGGGATTGACGCCATTGCCCATCAATTCGGTGACCAGCAGGCCGCGCGACATGCCGGCAATCATCGACGCCAGATCGCCCGCATTGGCGGTGACCTGCAGGTTATGCACGCCACCGGCATTGGCGGTGGTCTGCAGGCCCAGCTTGCGCGCCGAATAGCTGCCCAGCACATAGCGCTGCAGCACACCGTCGGTGATCAGCGCCGAACGCCGTGTCGCCACGCCTTCGCCGTCGAAGGCCGCCGAGCGCAAACCGCGGCGCAGGTGCGGCAGCTCTTCGATATTGAACCAGTCCGGGAACAACTTGCTGCCGACGCTGTCGAGCAGGAAGCTGGCACGGCGATACAGCGCGCCGCCGGAGACCGCACCGAGCAGGTGGCCGACCAGCGAGCGCGCCACTTCCGGTGCGAACAGCACCGGCAACTGACCGGTGGGCAGCGACCGCGGCTGCAAGCGCGCCACGGTACGCTCGGCGGCACGACGGCCGATGGCGTCGGGCGCTTCCAGGTCCTCGCGTGCCAGCGCACTGCTGTACCAGCCGTCGCGCTGCATGCCGTCGCCCTGGCCGGCGATCAGCGCGCAGCTGATCGAATGATGGGTGCCACGCTCGCGGCCGATGAAGCCATGCGAATTGGCGTACACCGACAAGCTGAGACCGGTGCTGGCCGAGGCGCCGTCGGAGTTGCTGATGCGCGCGTCGGCGTCGCGGCCGGCGGTTTCGCAGGCCAGCGCCAGATCCACGGCGGTGTCGGCGTCCAGCGCCCACGGATGCCAGCTATCCAGCTCGGGGAACTCGCGCGCCATCAATTCCGGATCGGCCAGGCCGGCGGCCACGTCGTCCTCGGTGAAGCGGGCGATCGCGCAGGCCTGCGCCACGGTGGATTCCAGGCTGGAATCCTGCAGGTCGGCAGTGCTGGCACTGCCCTTGCGCTTGCCGAAGTAGACCGTAACCGCAATGCCGCGATCGCGCGTGGATTCGACCGTCTCCACATCGCCCAGCCGCACATTCACGTCCAGGCCGCGCTCTTCGCTGCAGCTGACTTCGGCTTGCGTGGCGCCGGCGGCGCGCGCGCGCTCGAGCAGGCGCTGGGAGATGTCGGTGAGCGCATCCAGGCGCTGCAGGCTGTCGTCGGTAACGCGGATTTCGGAGGAGAGTGCGTTCAATGCTTTATCCTTGGAAACGCGGATCCGTCCGCGAAAGCCCGGCCGTCCATGGCCGGAGTGTTTGAATTCGGTGCGGAATTGTTCCGCCGACGCGCGGCCGTTCGAGGCCGCAGATGTTTATCAACCAAGTTTCGGGATGTGGTGGCAATGCGCGGACGCGATGAAGAGACCGGTGAATTTCGTGGCGCCAGCCGCAGCCAGCAACGGCGCGAGGCGTTGGAGATTTTCGACCTGGGCGAAAAGCTGGTGGCGCTGACCCCGGCGCAGCTGGCCAAGTTGCCGGTGCCCGAATCGCTGATCCCGCATATCGAAGAGAGCAAGCGCATCACCTCGCATATCGCGCACAAGCGGCAACTGGCGTTTCTGGCCAAGCACATGCGCCGCGAGGACGAGCAGACCCTGGCCGCGATCCGCGATGCGCTGGACGCCAACAGCGACACCGCGCGCCGCGAAGTGGCGGCGATCCACCGGGTCGAACGCTGGCGCGAACGCCTGCTCGCCGAAGGCGACGTGGCGCTGGCCGAACTGCTGGAAGCCTACCCGGCCGCCGACCGCCAGCAACTGCGTCAGCTGGTGCGCAACGCGATCCACGAACGCGCCAAAAACAAGCCTCCGCGCGCCTACCGCGAACTGTTCCAGGTCCTGCGCGAGCTGTCGCAGGAGCAGGGATTGGAGAGTGGGGATTCGGGATTGGACGACGACCAGGATCTGGAAGACGAAGAATAGGAGCTGGCGGCCGCAATCGTGGAGCCGCTCAACCGGCGCCTCCGCCGCAGCCAACCGCGGCAACCAGCGTCCACCATCAGCAACCCGGGCGGGCGACACCTGAGCGCCAAGGACGCTGCGCACCTCTATCGCCGCGCTTCCCGACGCTCTGACCCCCAATCGCGGTTTCGAGACCGGCGCAGTACACGGCACGGCCACATGGCGCCCCGCTCCTGCCGTTACCAATCCCGAATCCCGATTCCCAAATCCCCGCATCTCAGGCCTGCGTTCCGCCAACCGTAATGCCGTCGATCAACAGCGAGGGCTGGCCGACACCGACCGGTACGCTCTGCCCGTCCTTGCCGCACACGCCTACGCCTTCGTCCAATGCCAGGTCGTTGCCGATCATGCGCACCTTCTGCATGGTCTCCGGGCCGTTGCCGATCAAGGTGGCGCCCTTGACCGGCGCGGTCACCTTGCCGTCTTCGATCAAATAGGCCTCGGTAGCCGAGAACACGTATTTGCCGCTGGTGATGTCGACCTGGCCGCCGCCGAAGTTCACCGCATAGATGCCCTTCTTGACCGAGCGGATCATCTCTTCCGGGTCGTGCTGGCCGGCGCGCATGTAGGTGTTGGTCATGCGCGGCATGGTCAGGTGCGCGAACGATTCGCGGCGGCCGTTGCCGGTGGGCGCCACGCCCATCAGGCGCGCGTTGTGGCTGTCCTGCATGTAGCCCACCAGCACGCCGTCTTCGATCAGCGTGGTGCACTGGCTGGGCGTGCCTTCGTCGTCGATATTGAGCGAGCCGCGACGGCCATCCAGGGTGCCGTCGTCGACGATGGTCACGCCCGGCGAGGCCACGCGCTCGCCGATGCGCCCGGCGTAGACACTGGTGCCCTTGCGGTTGAAGTCGCCTTCCAGGCCGTGCCCCACCGCCTCGTGCAGCAGCACGCCGGGCCAGCCCGGGCCGAGCACCACCGGCATCACCCCGGCCGGCGCCGGGATCGCGTCCAGATTCACCAGCGCCTGGCGCAGCGCTTCGCGTGCAAACCCTTCCGGGCGGCCGTCGGCGAACAGCTCGGCATAGCCGTAACGCCCGCCGCCGCCGGAATAACCGGATTCGCGCCGGCCGCCCTGTTCGACGATCACCTGCACGTTCAAGCGCACCAGCGGGCGCACGTCGGCCGCCAGCACGCCGTCGCTGCGGGCGATCAGCACCGTGTCCACGCCGCCGGACAGGCTCACCATCACTTGATTGACGCGCGGGTCGGCAGCGCGCAGGAACTGGTCGATCCGGCGCAGCAGGTCCACCTTGGTGGCGCTGTCCATGTCGTCGATGGGATCGGTGGCCGGGTACAACGCACGGCCGTTGCCGCGCACCAGCGCGCGGGTGGATTGCGCGCCGCCCTCGCGCGAGATCGCGCGCGCGGACTGCGCCGCTTCCAGTAGGGCATCGCGATGGATGTCGTCGGAATAGGCGAAGCCGGTTTTCTCGCCGGCGATTGCGCGCACACCCACGCCTTGTTCGATGGAATGCGCACCGTCCTTGGCGATGCCGTCTTCCACGCTCCAGCTCTCGCGCCGCGAATGCTGGAAATACAGATCGCCGAAGTCGATGCCCGGGCCCAGCAGGGCGCCGAAGGTGCGATCGAGATGGCCGGCGTCCAGGCCGGAAGGAAGCAGCAGCCGGGTTTCGGCCAGAGTGAGAGCGTTATCGGTCATGTGGTCAGGATGGGGCCCGCGCGCCGGGGAGACAAGTCGTTCGGCTGAACATGCGCGCAGCTATCATCGCCAGCCAGCTCTTCACCGATCGCCCGCGCATGAAGCTCATCGCCCACGTCCTGGACGGCCACACGCTGGACATCCGCCCTGCCCCGCACGAGCGTGCGTGGATGGACGCCACCGACCAGCGCTACGCCTACCGCTGCCTGCCGCTGGCGATCGCCAATGCGCATGGCTGGGAGCTGCTGTGCCAGTCCGGTT
This sequence comes from Xanthomonas phaseoli pv. dieffenbachiae, assembly GCF_008639345.1. NCBI lineage: Bacteria > Pseudomonadati > Pseudomonadota > Gammaproteobacteria > Lysobacterales > Lysobacteraceae > Xanthomonas > Xanthomonas phaseoli. Next base: position 3,074,792 of record NZ_CP041380.1, read on the forward strand.
TCGAAGCCAGTTGGGACGGCAGCGACGCACTGGCGGCGATCACCATCACGGCCGATGCGCAGACGCACGCACCGGCGATCAGCCACTTCGGCTACGGCGTGCTGACCTTCCACGTACCGTGCCTGTTCCGCACCGACACCGGCATCGACCTGTTCGTGACCGGCCCGCTCAACCGGCCCAAGGACGGCATCGGCGCGCTGAGCGGCATGGTGGAAACCGACTGGAGCCCGCACACCTTCACCATGAACTGGCGCTTCACCCGGCCCGGGCGGGTGCGCTTCGAGGCGGGCGAGCCGTTCTGTCATCTGTTACCGCTGCAGCGACAGTTGATCGAGCAGATACAACCGCAGTGGAAACCGCTTTCCGAAGCGCCGCAGCTGGCGCAGCAACACGCCGACTGGACCCAAAGCCGCACGCGCTTTCTCGATGAGCTGCCCGATGCGCACTCGGCCGCGGCGCGCGAGAAATGGCAGCGCGGCTACTTTCTTGGCTTGACCGCACCCGCACAGCCGCCAGTGCCGGGCCATCGCTCGCGACTGCGCTTGCCGATGTTCACCCGCGCCGGCAGCGAGGACACGCCCGCAGAGTGAGGCCGACGGACTCCGTCAGCGCTGCGTCGGATCTGCCTTGCCGGACTTGCCCGACGGTGCGGCCGGTTTGCTCGGCGCCCGCTCGCGCGCCTCGCGCTCCATCACGTCCACCTGCGGGTCTTTCCACGGCCCGGTGACGTGATAGGTCTTTGCCCCAATGGCGCCCAGCGGTTTGCCGAGCACCGCGTTGGCGGCTGCGCCGACGGCGGCACCCACCGGGCCACCGGCCACTGCGCCGACCACGGTCAGCAGGTTGCCGGCCTTGGGGTTCACGTCCACGGTCTGGTCGAAGGTCTGCGCGCGCAGGTCGGTCTGGCCACGAATCGCGATGTCGGCAGCCGGGCCTTCGATGCGGATGGCGTCGGTGCGCGCGAAACCCTCGCCGAAGCGCACCTCGCCGGCCAGCTTGTTGAAGGCCAGACCCTTGGAGAAGAAATCGCGGAAGTCGAACATCAACCGGCGCGGCAGCTGCGCCACGCTCAGCAGGCCGAGTACGCGGCCGGCGCCCGGATCCACTTCCAGCAACTGGCCGTTGCGCACATCGACCTTCAGGTTCCCATCCAGCGAACCGAGCGCGAAACCGGTTGGTGAGCCCTGCCAGCCGGCGTTGAGCTCCAGTTGCCCTTCGCCGCCGCGCAGTTGGCCGCCCAGGGTGAGGTTCTGCAGCAGATTGCCCAGGTTGCGGCTGTCCACGCGCGCCGACAGCCGCGTGCTGGCCGCCTCGCCCTTGCCGCGCCAGGCCCCGGTGAGGCCGATGTTCTGATCGTCCGAGCGCAGCTGCAGCTGATCCACCTGCATGCCGTCGGTGAGCCGGCTGCTGCGCAGGGTGGCCGCGCCGAAGGTCATCTTGCCGATCTGCAGATCGGCGATATCCAATGCCAGCGGCGGGATCGACACCGGGTCGAATTCGGCCACCGCACGGCGCGCGGGCTCCGGCAACGCGCCTGCCAAGGGGTCGCCCGGTTCGGGCGCGGCCGGCTCGGCAGGCGCCTCCACCGGCTGCCAGTGCACGGTCTTCAACGTGCCCTGCACCGTTGCGCCGTCGGCATTGGGAACAGTGAGCTGGCCGGCCAGCGAGGGGCCGTCCAGCGTCACCGCCACCGTATCGCGGGTGGGGCGCAGACGCAGACGCGTCTGCGGGAACACCCCGCCGATCATCAGCAACCGATCTGCCTGCACATCCACCTGCTGCAACGGCATCGGGTCCTTGGTAGGCACCGCCGGCTGCCCGGGCAACGGTGGCATGTCGGCGTCGCCGCTGCTGCCGCGCGCCAGGCTGATCCAGTCGATCGCATCCAGCGACGCGGCGCGGCCGGTCACCACCAGCCCGTTGGCGGGCGGCCGTTCGGTAACGGTGTCGGTGCCCATCACCACGCGCACGCCGGTTTGCTCGCCATGGCTGCTGGCCTTGAGCGCGACCAGCTTGCCGAATCCCACATCGATGTCGCCATCGCCCAGCGGCAGCGCGACCTTGACCCGGGTATCCAATGGCTCGCTGGCGGCCTTGTCCAACGGCGCGGGCAGATCCAGCGTGGTGCCGACCAGATTGGACCGCAGCGTCAGCACCGCGTTCGCATCGGTCTGCCCGGCTGGCGGCAGCGGCACATCCACGCCCACCTGCCAGGGCGCACTGCCATGCACGTACGGGCGCAGCCATTCCATCTGGGGTGCACGGTCGAACAGTTCCTTGGCATCCAGGGTGGCGCCAAGACGCGCTTCGAAGGCTTGCGCGGGGTCCTGCACCAAGCCGCCGGCGCGCAACGACAATTCGCCGCTGCGGCCTTCGTGCTGCACGCTCAGCCGCTCGGCAGCAAAGCCGGTGTCGCGGTACTGGGCCTGCCCGCTGACCTGATCGAAGGCCAGATCCCAACGCGCGTCGGCCAGCTTGGCGCCCTGCAGGGCCACTGTGCCCTGCAGATGCCCACCGACGCCATGCGTCCGCAGGGGGCGCAGCAGGTCGAAGGTCACGGCGGCCGGCCCGGACACGGTGAGATTGCGCAAGGTGTCGCCGTAGCGCCGCTCCAGCGGACTCTTGCGCAACATGCCGAGCAGTTGCGCCGCATCGGCCTGGGTGGAGGCGCGGACGTAAAGTTCGGAGGTGGCAAAGCTGGGAATGCCCGCTTCCAGCTGCGCGATCGGGGTACCGGCCAGATCGCCCTGCCCTTGCAGCGAGAAGCCGTTGCCGATGAAGCTCAGGTGGGCCTGAACCTGCTCCATCGCCGGCCAGTCCGGCTGGAAGCGGATCTGGCCATCGCGGATCTGCCCGAACGCTTCGAAGCGCCCGTCGTTATTGTCGAACGGCCAATCGTCCAGATCGCCGCTGACCAGGCCAGTGCCGCCGGTGACGGTGCCGCCGGCCACGGCCATGTCGAGCCAGTCGATGGCGGCCTCGCTCATCTTGGAGCGGATCCAGAACTTGCGCGCCACCGGCAACGCCACATCGTCCAGTTGGGCCGCCAGCTGCATGCGTGGGCGGCTGCCATCGCCCTGGAACCACAACCCGCCACGCACGTTGGCGCCGTAATCCTTGCCCTGCACGCGCAGCGCCGGAGTGGCGACCTGCCAGCCCGCGCCTTCGCGCCAACCGACGATCTTGCCGGCCAGCTGGATCTCGTGCACCACGCCGAAGCCGGTCGGCCAGTCGAAACGCAGCGTGGCGTCGGGCGCGGGGTCCAGCTCGACGCCCTGCGCGTCGCCATCGAGGGTGCCGCGCAGGCCACTGATGCCAGGCGCATTGCCCACCGGCAGAAACCCCAGCGCTTCGATCTGGCCCTGCGCGCGCAGCGTGCCGCCTTGCTCGCCGACCACCTGCAGGTCGGCCACGCGCAGCTGCGGTTTGGACAGGCTCAGCCAGCGCCGCAAGGCAGGCGACAACTGCTCGCTGAGGGCGGCAGCTGCGATCAGGCCCGAGACATCCACATGCTTGGCCACGACCGCATAGCGGCGCCCGCCGGCAATGCTCAGCCCGTCCAGGTGTTGCAGCTGCGCTGCCTGGCCCAGGCGCAGCAGCGGCGCGTCCACGCGCCAGCCGCCATCGATGGTCTGCCAGCGCGCACGCGCCTGCAGCCGTTCCCAGGTGAGCGTACGCCGCGCGGTTTCGTCCGGCAGTGCGGCCCCGGACAGGCGCAGCTGCTGTAGGTCGACATCTACGCTCACTGCGGCGATCCGGCGCGCGCGCAATTGCGCCCAGGCCTGCAAGCGCCCACCACCGCCATCCACGCGCATGCCACCGAACTGCAGCAGCGACGCCCACGCAGACAGGTCGGCCGGGTCGGCTTGCATGTAGGCACTGCCGTCGCCGCTGTCGCGGTCGAATTCCAGCACCGCCGTCAGCGGCGCGCGCTTGAGATCGATCCAGCTACGGCTGCCCACCTTCACGGTCGAGCCGCTGACGCGCAGGCGCAGGTCGATACGCGGCAGCGTGGTGTCCAGTCCGATCGACGGCGCAGCCACATGCAGGCGCGCTTCGGCCAGCTGGATCTCGCCAAGCCGGCGCAGCGCATCCAGCGGATCGGAGTTTCCGCCGCCGGGCATGCCCTGGACCGACCACACACCGTCGTCGCTGCGCTGCAAGGTCAGCGCCAGGCCGCGCAGACGTATCTCGGTCAGCGAATGGCCCGGCAGCAACCCGGCGTACATCGCCAGCAGCACTTCGGCCTGGCCGACACGCACCTCGCCGTGCGGACCGATACGCAGCCCATCCAGCCGCAGCAGCGGACCGCGCCGGGTCCATTCGGTCTGCAGCCGGTCGAACGCAATCGGCTGACCGGCACGCTGGCTCAGCCACTGCGCGATCTGCTGCGGATGTTCCTCGGCCAACGGCAGCGCCTGGCTGGCCGCGCCCACCAACAACGCGACCGCCACCAGCGCAAGCGCGCAGGCAGTGATCGCATAGCGGCGAAACAGACGCAGACGGCGGCGCAGCGGGGTGGGCATTAACGGCTGGGAATGGGGAATGGGGAATCGTAAGGGCACCGGCCCCGGCTTACGAACGGTCAGCCGCCTGATTGCGCATCCAGGCTGAAGGGATAACCAAAGCGCCGTTGAGCGGACGTTGCTCCACACCCATTCCCCACTCCCGATTCCCGATTCGCGGCCTCACAGCAACACCACATCAAACTGCTCCTGCAGATACTGGTCGTCGGACTGGAAGCGGATGCTCTTGCCGAGGAACTCTTCCAGTTCGGCCACGGCGGCGGACTCTTCCTCGGTGATGCGGGCGACCACTTTCGAGGAGGCGATCACCAGCAGGCGCGCGGCATCGAACTGGCGCACCGCGCGGGTGATCTCGCGGAAGATCTCGTAGGTCACCGTTTCGGCGGTCTTGATGGTGCCGCGCCCGCCGCAGTGCCCACAGGTCTCCGACAGCTGGCGCTCCAGGCTTTCGACGGTGCGCTTGCGGGTCATTTCCACCAGGCCCAACGGCGAGAACTCGTACACGGTGGTCTTGGCGTGATCGCGTGCCAGCGCTTTTTCCAGGGTGCGCAGCACCTGTCGGCGGTGCTCCGGATCGTCCATGTCGATGAAGTCGATGATGATGATGCCGCCCAGGTTGCGCAGGCGCAGTTGCCGCGCCACCGCCTGCGCGGCCTCCAGGTTGGTGCGAAAGACGGTTTCTTCAAGATTGCGCTGACCGACGAACGAGCCGGTATTGACGTCGATGGTGGTCATCGCCTCGGTCTGGTCGATCACCAGATAGCCGCCGGATTTGAGTGGCACCTGCTTGTTCAGCGCACGCCCGATCTCGTCTTCGACCCCGTACAGGTCGAAGATCGGGCGGTCGCCGGTGTACAGCTCCAGTCGCTCGGCCAGCACCGGCATGTACTTGGCCACGAAGGCCTGCAGCTGCACGAAGGTCTCGTTGGAATCGACCTTGACCTTTTCCACGTCGCGGCGAATCAGGTCGCGCACCGCACGCAGCGGCAGGCTCAGGTCTTCGTAGATGATGCTGCACGGCGGCGCTTCGCGGCCGCGGCGCTCGACCACGTTCCAGACCCGCGACAGGTAGGCTATGTCCTCGGCCAGCGCCTCGGCCGGCTGGCCCTCGGCGTTGGTGCGGATGATGTAGCCGAAGCCGCCATGCTGGGCCGAGACCTCGCTGACGATGGTCTTCAGGCGCAGCCGCTCGGCTTCGTCTTCGATGCGCGCCGACACCCCCACCACCTTGGACTGCGGCAACAGCACCAGATAGCGCGAAGGGATGCTGATCTGCGTGGTCAACCGCGCACCCTTGGTGCCGATCGGGTCCTTGACCACCTGCACCACGATCTCCTGGCCGTCGCGCAGCAGCTCCACGATCGGCACCGAGGCCGGCGGCGGCGGCGGGATCGGGGTTTCTTCGGTATCGACCACGCTGGCGGGCGCCGGTGCCAGCCGGACCACATCGTTGGCATGCAGGAACGCGGCACGCTCCAGCCCCACTTCGACGAAGGCCGCCTGCATGCCGGGCATCACCCGCTGCACCTTGCCCTTGTAGATATTGCCCACCACGCCCCGGCGCCAGCCGCGCTCGATATGCAACTCCTGCAGCATGCCGTTCTCGATCACCGCCACACGGGTCTCGCGCGGGGTGACGTTGACCAAAATCTCTTCCGACATCAATGCGCTCCGAAGGCAGTGAGCAACTGCGAGGTGTGATACAGCGGCAATCCCATCACGCCGGAATAGCTGCCGGACAGATGGGCGATGAAGCGTTCGGCGCGGCCCTGGATCGCATAGGCGCCAGCCTTGCCCATCGGCTCGCCGCAGGCGGCGTAGGCGGCGATCTGCGCATCATCGAGGGTGTCGAAGGTGACCTCCGACACCACCAATGCCTGCGCCGGCGCGCGCCGTGCGCAGACTAGAACCACCGCCGTGAGCACCTGGTGGGTGCGCCCGGACAACGCGCGCAGCATGGCGACGGCATCGTCCACATCGACCGGCTTGCCGAACACCCGCTCGCCCAGCACCACTTCGGTATCGGAGCCCAGCACGATGGCGTCGGGGTCGGCGGCCTGTACCAGCGCCAGCCCGGCGTGCGCCTTCTCAAACGCAACGCGCTGCACGTACTGGTCGGGCGATTCATCGGCTGCGCGCAGCTCGGGCACATCCAGTTGCAACGTCTGGAACGGCACATCCAGGCGTTGCAGGAGTTCTTGTCGGCGCGGCGAACGGGAAGCGAGATAGAGCATCCGTCCAGCATACCTGTTGCCTGCACTCGCCCGCTTGCCTGGTGAACGCACACACCGTTGCCAACGGGGTGGTCGTGCTCGACTCACAACACATTCATCGACCTGCCAACACGCTCCCCACACAGACAAGGAGATCTCATGCGTACCCATCTCAAGCCGTTGTTGCTGGCCCTGTCCATCGCTGCCGGAACCGCCATGACTGCCCACGCCCAACCTGCGTCGAGCTACACCATTCCCAGCGACGGCACCCTGCTCAACGTCTCGGCCGAGGCCGAGGCCAAGCGTGTGCCGGACATCGCCACGCTGTCTGCCGGTGTGGTCACCCAGGCCGCTGACGGCAACGCCGCCATGCGCCAGAACGCCGAACAGATGAGCAAGGTCATGGCCGCGGTCAAGGCCGCCGGCATCGCCGACAAGGACGTGCAAACCAGCGGCATCAACCTGAGCCCTCAGTACACCTACAAGGAGAACGAAGCGCCCAAGATCAACGGTTACCAGGCCAGCAACACGGTCAGCCTCAAGGTGCGCGACATCACCCGCCTGGGCAAGGTGCTCGACGCGCTGGTTGCGCAAGGCGCCAACGACATCAACGGCCCCAGCTTTTCGATCGACCAACCCGAGCCGGTCTACGACGAAGCCCGGGTTGCCGCACTGAAGAAGGCCCAGGCGCGCGCCGAGACGTATGCCAAATCGCTGGGCCTGAAGGTGCGCCGCATCGTCAGCATCTCCGAAGGCCGCAGCGGCGGCGCGGTCCGCCCGATGATGATGGCCGCCTCGATGCGCTCGGCCAAGGCCGAGATGGACACCCCGGTCGCACCCGGCGAAAGCACCTTGTCGATCAACCTGGAGGTGACGTTCGAACTGGGGCGTTGACAGGGCAGACCATCATCCAGTCCCACGCGTTGCATTTGCACTGCCCTCCCCGGAGGGCAGTGTCGTTTGCACGCTTGCCAGTGCACACCTCACCTCTGGCCGCCGCGAGTCGCTGGTGATCACCACTGACTGGCGGCTGGCGACCTTCTCCATGACCAAAACAATTGCTTGGTTCAAGTGTCCAGGGTCACGCCCATTTGTCCTGAATACGCGTTCTTGGTTGTTTGTGCTTAAAAAAACATGAAATTCAGAGAAATCGTTCTTTAAGCAGGCGCGACCGCTCTCTAGCATCGGTTGTCAACGCACCGTCATCTTCGTGACGGCGCTCATCCGGAGAGCGATAGAGATGACCAGCCACGCCGCGCGGCGACGCCGCTCGTTCCGCTCCACCTCGCCTGCGCGCTATGGCCGCATCAGCATGCTTGCGCTTGCCCTGAGCGGCGCCGTCGGCATGCTCCCACCGGCACTGCAGCCGCGCAAAGTACCACTGCTGGCATCTACGGAAGCGCGCCGGCCAGTGCAGGTGCAACGGTCACCGCGCAGAGCGATACCGGTCTGACGCGCACGGCAACGGTCGATGCCAATGGCCGTTATGCCATCGGCAACCTTCCGGTCGGCACTTACACCGTCACGCTGCAACGCGAAGGCCAGGCCGCCGAAACCCGCAAGAACATCGAATTGCGCGTTGGCGCCGGTACCGATGTGTCCTTCGGCAGCAGCAGTGCGTCCGACGACACTGCCACCCTGGGCACCATCACGGTGACCGGCAAAAATATTTCGCCGGTGGACGTCTCTGCCACTGCTTCACGTACCGTCATTACGGCCGAGCAACTGCAGCGCTTGCCGCTGGCACGCTCGGGCGAAGCGATCGCGTTGTTGTCGCCTGGCGCGGTACAGGGCAGCGGCTATTTCGGCAACGCCATTTCCTTCGGCGGCGCCGGCGTCACCGAGAACGCCTACTACCTCAACGGCTATCTCAGCTCCAATCCGCTGACCAACATTGGCGGCGTCACCCCTGCCCTACGGCGCCATCGACCAACAAGAGACCTATACCGGCGGCTATAGCGCCCGCTACGGCCGCTCGGCCGGCGGCGTGCTCAGCCAGGTCGGCAAGCGCGGCACCAACGAGTGGCATTTTGGCGCGCAGGCATTGTGGCGTCCGAAGTCGCTCTCCAGCGACTACAAAAACGTCTTCTACCCTGATGCCGCACCGCCTGCCGGCTATGAGTACAGCGATGAAAGCCTGCCCGGCACGCTTTACCGCAGCCGAAAGGACGACACCTTCTGGAACACGGTCTACAGCGTCTATGCCGGCGGCCCGCTGGTCGAAGACCGCTTGTTCGTTTTCGTTGCCGCAGAGCAGGAACGCACCGAAGGTGTTTCCACTGCACGCCGAGACGACCCGGTCATCGGCCGCAACAACTATCGCATTGATGAGCCGAAGGTCTACGCCAAAATCGACTGGAACATCAACGACAGCAATATCCTCGAACTGACCGGCGTCAAGAACAATTATCGCGAAGGCGGTGCTTATACCGATTTCAACGGATACCCAGACGTTGTCAGCGACGCCAACGGCGCATTCGCCGATACGGTCAAGGTCAACGACCGTTACTACATCGGCAAGTACACCAGCTATATCACCGACGATCTGACTCTGAGCGCCACTTATGGCAAGAGTCGCCAGACCGACTTCCGCAACAACCCCAGCACCGCACCGCTACTGACCAACACCAATCTGCAGGACCCGGCTATCACCGGGGGCAGCGAGATCCGCAACAACCAGACCTCCAGCCAGGCACGCGACGGCGAAAACAAGACGCGCGGCCTGCGCATCGATCTGGAATACGTGCTGGGCAGCCACACTCTGACCGCAGGTGTGGACAACATGTATTTCAATGCCGACAACGAAGGTGTCATCACCACGGGTCCGGGCTACCGCTGGATCTATGGCCGCTCCTCCCGCCCCACCTCGCCCATCAGCGCTGCACTGGGCGTGGGTCCGGCCGGTGGCAACGGCTACTACGTCTATCGCTCGGTATTCAATACGGCGACCAGCATGTCAGTCGCGCAGAAGGCTTACTTCCTCGAAGACAAGTGGCAAGTCAACGACAAGCTGCTGCTGACATTGGGTCTTCGCAACGACAAGTTCACCAACTTCAATGATCTGGGTGAGGCTTACGTGACCAGCGGCGATCAGTGGGCGCCGCGCCTGGGACTTAGCTGGGATGTGTTCGGCGACTCGTCGCTGAAGGTCTACGGCAACGCCGGTCGCTATTATCTGGCGCTGCCCAACAGCGTGGCCATCCGTGGCGCGTCGCCGTCCACTTTCACGCGCGAATACTTCACCTACGCCGGCATCGATGCGCAAGGCAACCCGACCGGGCTGACGCCGGTCTCAGTGGATCCATCCGCCGGGTTCTCCTGTTCGGGCAACATCGTGTCGTCCAACCTGGAATGCGGCCAGGCACCGGATGCCGCCGGCATCGCCGCCACCGACCTGAAGTCGATGTACCAGGATGAGTTCATGCTCGGCTTCGACAAGACCTTGGGCGAGAGTTGGGTCACCGGCGCCAAGGCCACCTATCGCACGCTCGGCGCCACCATCGACGACGTCTGCGATGCGGACCGCATGCGGACAAAGTTGACGGCATCGGGCGTCGACCCGAGCACCGTCAATGTGCCTGGCTGCATCATCTTCAATCCCGGCGAAACCAATTCCTTCAGCCTCGCCAATCTCGATGGCTCGGGTCGCACCTCGGTGACGATGTCGCCGACGGACTGGGGCTTCGACAAGAAGGCCAAGCGCACGTACCTGGCAGTGGACCTGTTCCTGCAGCATCCATTCGACGGTAAGTGGGAAGGCCGTATCGATTACACCTGGTCGCGCAACTTCGGCAATACCGAGGGCCAGGTGAAATCGGATATCGGGCAGACCGATGTGTCCAAGACCCAGGACTGGGATGCTGCTGCGCTGATGTGGTACTCGGGCGGCTACCTGGCCAACGATCGCCGCCACCAGATCAAGCTTTACGGCTCATACCAGATCGCACCGGAATGGCTGATCGCGGGCAATGTCCGCATCCTGTCGGGCACCCCGAAATCCTGCCTGGGATATGTGAGCATCAACGGCATCAGCGAAGATTCCGATGCCGGCGATCCGGTGGGCTATGGTTCTTCGTACCACACCTGCAATGGCCAACCGTCGCGTCCGGGCGATGCTGGCCGGTTGCCGTGGACCAAGATCGTCGACCTGGGCCTGACCTACCGCCCGGCATTTGCCGACAAGAAACTGGCCGTCACCCTGCAGGGCTTCAACATCTTCAACGAACGCAAGCCGCTGCAAGTGGACTCCACCTGGGAAGACAGCCCCTACACCCTGTCCAACACCTACGGCATGGGGGTCTATTTCACCCAGCCGCGCTACGCGGTGCTGTCCGTGTCGTACGACTACTGACGCACTCTCCCGTCAGCGTCGCTTCCCCAGCCCTGCGAAGGGCTGGGCTTTTCTTCGATCCACGCCCAGCTTCGGCTGGGCGTTTTGTTTGCGCGGATGAGTGCCGCGATTGACCCAAGCGGACACGCGTGAGCCGCAACGTGTCCCCAAGCACCATGAGCATCACGCGTGCCGCGTCGACGGCTGGGTGCCACCACGCACATTTGCATGGCGCTTGTGCGGTCGCCACCGCTGCGGTAAACCTACGCCACCGGATGGTGTTGTGCGTCCGGGTCGCGCTGGTCCTTTCCGCAGTTCCGTTCTGGAGGTGGATGATGGTTCGCACGCAATCGCAGGTTTCTTCCCGACCCCTTGGCATCGACCCCTCGCGCGTCCTGGCGATGAGCACGGCCGTGGCATTGCACCTACTGGCGGGCGGGTTGTTGTTGATTCCGCTCTCGCACCGGGCCATTCCGCAGCAGACCGCGCCAAAGGAACGCTGGCTCATGCCGGTCAGCATCCCGACACCGCCGCCACCGCGGGTGTTCCCCGTCGAAGTAAAGTTCACGCCGAAAACGCATTCACCGACCAAGCCGCTGCCGGTAACGGTGCAGGCCCCGCTGATCAGTGAAACCTCCGTTGTCGACAGCGCACCGTCTGCCGTTGCCGCAACGGCCTCCGACGTTGTTGCAGACAGCGCGCCGCCAACCACCGCTCCCAGCGGCCCGGTCGAAGCAGGTCAACTGCAGTATCTGAGTTCGCCCGCGCCGAGCTATCCGGCGGCCGCATTGCGTGCAGGCCAGCAAGGCACGGTACTGCTGCGCGTACTGGTTGGCACCGATGGACGTCCGGCCGAAGTGAGCGTGCAGACCAGCAGTGGTCATCGCATGCTCGACCTGGCCGCGCGCAGCCAGGTGCTGCGCAACTGGCGCTTCCAGCCGGCGATGCAGAACGGCCAGGCCGTGCAGGCCTATGGCCTGGTGCCGGTGAGCTTCTCGCTCAATTGAGCGGCGAGCGGATGCGGCGGCCTGCAATCGCAGCCGCCGCATCGATATGGCTCGGCACACACGTTTCGTTAGCCGCGTTTATGCGCGGTGATAGGGATGGTTGGCCAGCATCGCCGCGGCGCGATACAGCTGCTCGGCGACAATCAGGCGCACCAGCATGTGCGGCAGGGTCAGCGGCCCGATCGACCAGCTTTCGCTGGCACTTCTCAGCACCTCTGCCGCGTGGCCTTCCGGCCCGCCGATGAGAAACGCCAGGTCGCGGCCCTGTCCGCGCCAATGCTCCATGCGCTGGGCGAGCTGTTCGGAACTGAGCGGGCGCCCCGGGACATCGAGCGCCACCACGTAGGCGTTTTTCGGCAGCGCGGCGAGCACGCGACGGCCCTCGTCGTCGGTCGCGCGCTGCGCGTCGCGGCCCTTGCCGCGCAGGCCGGGCTCGATCTCGACCAGCTCCAGCGGCATCCAGTGCGAGAGACGTTTCTGGTATTCGGCAAAACCTTGCGCCACCCAGCTCGGTGCGCGCTCGCCGGTGGCGATGAGTCGGCATTTCATCGCCACATGATATCCGCGTCACAGCCCGGGCAGCCCACGGCGATTTGTCACTGCGTGTCATGGTGTGGTTACAGCCGGCAATTAGTGTCGCCCGACCACCCAGCCACGCAGGAGTCGTTCGATGCCGATTTTCGATCCCGCCCGCCGCCAGGTTCTCAAGGGCAGTGCTGCCGTCATGGCCGCCGGCGCCCTTGGCAGCTTGAGTGCGCTGCAGTCGCGCCAGGCCCAGGCCGCCACCTCGCCTACCACGCAACTTGCGCCGGTCCCGAGCCGGTACGGCCCACTCGCCCCGGTCCCCGACCAGAGCACCGGTTTGCCGCTGCTGCAGCTGCCTCAGGGCTTCAGCTACCGCTCGTTCGGCTGGAGCGGCGACCGCATGGACGACGGCCAACCCTGCCCCGACCGGCATGACGGCATGGCTGTGGTCGGCCTGCGCCGACCCGACTGGCGCCCCGGTAGCGATCCGCTGCGCGGCCTGGAATACGTGTTGATCCGCAACCACGAACGCGGCGCAGGCAGCCCGTTTCGCGCCCCGGCGATGTACGACACCGGCATCGTCAGCGGCACCCAGCAGGCCGGCGGCGGCACCACCACGCTCAGCTACGGCCGGCGCGGCTGGGGCAGCCTGGAGCCCAGCCTGGGCGGCACCCTGGTCAACTGCGCCGGTGGCCCCACGCCCTGGGGCACCTGGCTGAGCTGCGAAGAGATCAAGACCAATGCGGTCTCCAGCACCGGCCGCAAGCATGGCTATGTGTTCGAGGTGGACCCGGACAGCCACCGCACCACCGGCCGTCCGCTGGTGGGCCTGGGCCGTTTCAGCCATGAAGCGGTGGCGATCGACCCGCGCACCGGTATCGTCTATCTCACCGAGGACGACCGCAACAAGGCCGGCCTGTATCGCTTCATCCCCAACGACCGCCGTGGCCGCAACGGCTCGCTGGAAAACGGAGGGCGATTGCAAGCCGCGCGGGTGCGCGGGCGCCGTAATGCCGACCTCACCGTGGTCAGCATCGGCCAGCAATTCCAGCTGGAATGGGTGGATATCTCCGAGCCCGACCTGGACAGCATCGCCGCCCCAACCGGCTTTGCCGATATCGGCGCCAACGACACCCTGAGCGGTCCGTTCGCACAAGCCTGGGCCGATGGCGCGCTGCGCATGAGCCGCGGCGAAGGCATCTGGTACAGCTACGGCAAGATGTTCATCGTCGACACCAGCACCGGCGTGGATGCGCAGGGGCGCCGTGGTTACGGCAACGGTGCGGTGTGGGTGCTGGACCTGTTTACCCAACGCCTGAGCGCGCTTTTCGTCAGCGGCGATCAGCTGGCCGCGCACAACCCGGACAACGTGACGGTGAGTGCGCGCGGCGGCGTGGTGTTGTGCGAAGACGGCGGCGAAAGCCCGGACGCATACGGCCCTGGCGCGCGTCTGCTCGGCCTGACGCGCAACGGCGAGTCGTTCTATCTGGCCAAGAACAATGTGCAGCTGACCTCGCAGCAGATCGCCGATGCCGGCAAGACGATCGCCGAGGGCGACTACCGCGACACCGAGTTCTGCGGCGCGTGCTGGGACCCGTTGGCGCGTACCTTGTTCGTCAACATCCAGACGCCGGGCATCACCCTGGCCATCACCGGGCCGTGGGAACGCGGACCGCTGTAAGCGCGGCGGCAGGCAGGCACCGGCGGACGAGCCGCTGCTGCGCACCGGCCGGGCAGCGGCTCGCCCGGAGTTGCGCAGCGCCGATCGAGGCTTGCGCGCTGGTTCGTCCAAACACGAACGGCGCCCAAGGGCGCCGTTCGTTCGTCCTGTCACGTCGACGACGCGATGCGCAGACTCAGCGCAGTTCGTCGGACTCGTCTTCGTCGGACGGGCGTTGATCGCCCACGGTCCACAGACGCTCCAGCGCATAGAACTCGCGCACGCGCGGCAGCATCACATGCACCACCACATCGCCCAGGTCGACCAGCACCCATTCGGCTTCGCGCTCGCCTTCCACGCCCAGCGGCATCACGTCTAGACGCTTGGCGAACTTGACCACTTCGTCGGCGATCGATTTGACGTGGCGGGTCGAGGTGCCGGAGACCACCACCATGTAGTCGCAGACGCTGGACTTGCCGCGCACATCGATCTCGACCACGTCCTTGGCCTTGAGTTCTTCGACAGCCTCGCGCACGGTAGCCAACAGGGCCGGCACGGACGGCGGCGGGTTCGGAAGGGAGGTCTTGATGACTTGGGCTTGGCTGGTCAAAGCGGCAACTCGATGGAATTGGCGTGAATTATAGGCCGGTCCGTGCGGACGCGTGTTCAGGTAGCCGGGCGGACGCGACGGTACAGGCCTTCGCGCTGGATCATTCCGGCCACCGGGGGCGGCACCAGACTCTGCCAGTGCGCGCCGGTGGCGATGCGTGAGCGCACCGCGCTGGCCGATTCGCCGCGCAGTGGCTGATGCAGCAGATACAGGCAGCCCGCCGGCGCGCCGACCAGCGCGTCCGCGCCAGCGACCCAGCGGCCCTGCACCGCCGCGGCCAGCTGCGGGGCGTCGGCCAGCGCCAAGGCCGTGCCCGGTCTGGCGGCAACCACGAAATGCGCCAAGCCGAACAACGCCTCCCACTGATGCCAGTGGTGCAGCCCGACGAAGGCATCGGCGCCGAGCAACCAGGCGATCGGCGCTGCAGGGCCGAGTTCGGCGCGCAGCTCGCGCAAGGTATCGACCGTGTAGGACGGCGCATCGCACTGCGCGGCGCGCTGCAGTTCGCGGGTATCCAGTTGCAGGCCTGGATAGTCGGCCAGCGCCAGTTGCAGCATCTGCGCACGCTGCGCGGCGGTGGCGCCGGGTGCAGGACGATGCGGCGGGTCGGCGGCCGGCACCAGTTGCACGCATGCGCCCAGTTCGTCGCGCGCCTCACAGGCGATGGCCAGATGGCCCAGGTGGATCGGGTCGAAGGTGCCGCCGTAATAAAGATGGAGCTGGGAATCGGGATTGGGGATTCGGGAATCGGAAGAGCCAGGGTCCGCCAAGTGGTCGGGATGGGAGTGTTGCTGTTCCTGCGATCCGGAAGAGCTGATTGCAGGGCTGGCCTGCGCAAGCTGGTCGGAATGGGCTCGCTGCCGGTCACCGTGCCCTTCCAGGCTCCCCGGTCCCCGGTCCCGGACCCCGGCGTCCCTAGCTCTCACGCCAACAATCTCACCGCACGGGCTTCGGCCACGGCCACCAGCAGGCGCTCCAGACCAACCCAGGCATCGCCGTCGGCGCGGCCCTTGGCCATGCGATCGACCTGCCCGGCTTCGGCGACGAAGCGTTCCCAGCGGCGCGGTTCGGGGTGACGCTGCAGCGCGCGCTTGAAGGGCGCCTGGCGCGATTCCCACAGCCCTTGCGCCTTCATTTCGGCGGCCAGGTTGCCGCCGTTGGCCTGCACCTTCGCCAATGAGGCGGTGCGCAGCAGTTCCTTGATCAGGATCGGCATCAGCGCGGCGACCGCCTCGCCTTCGCCGCGCAGGCCGGCAAGCATGCGGATCACCGCGGCCGGCTGCCCGGACAACGTGGTTTCGGCCAGCCGGAACACGTCGTAGCGCGCGGCATCGGCCACCAGCGATTCCATTGCCTCCAGATCCAGCGTCTTGCCGTCGGCCAACAGGGCAAGCTTGTCGATTTCCTGTGCGGCGGCGAGCAGGTTGCCTTCCACCCGCTCGCTCAGGCGCTGCACGGCAGCAGCGTCGGCGCGCAGGCCGTGCGCGCGCAGGCGGCGCTCGATCCAGTCAGACAGTTCGTGCGGCTTGATCGCCCAGGCCACCGCGATGGTGCCGATGCGACCGACCGCCTCCGCCCACTTGCCGTGGTGCGCCTTGCTCCAGTCGTTGGCGGTGATCAGCAGCACCACGTCCGGCGGCGGGTCGGCGCAGAAGCGGGTGATGACCTCGGCCCCGTCCTTGCCGGGCTTGCCGCTGGGCAGGCGCACTTCGACCAGGCGGCGCGGACTGAACAGGCTGGGCGCATTGAAGCTGGCGTCGAGCTGGTTCCAGTCGAACTCGCGGCCATCGGCATCGAACACTTCGCGTTCGCCGATGCCTTCGGCGCGCGCCCGCGCGCGCACCGCGTCGGCGGCCTCAAGCACACGCAAGGTCTCCGGGCCGGCGATCAGATACACCGGCTGCAATGGCTGGCTGGACTGGCCGGCCAGCTGCTCTGGGCGAAGTTCCATCACCGAAAACGCGGGGCGCGGCTCAGTTGCCCGACGTGGGCGCGGGCGGCAACGAAGCCGGCACGCTGGATTCGGGCGTCGTGGTGGGCTGCGCTGGCGCCGTCGGGGCCGGCGGCAATGGCGCGGTCGGCGTGCTTTCCAGACCTTCGCCGCGCTGCAGGCGTGCCCGCACCACGCTGTCGATACGACGCAGGATCGAGGCCGACATGTCCTTGCGCAGTTCGTCGGCCAGGATTTCGCGCTCGGTTGCCGTACCGGTGGCGTCCACCGGTGGCGACACGTAGTCGCGCGACAGCTCGATCACCTGCTGCGGCACCAACACCGAGCCATTGGCAGTGGTGACGGTGAAAATGGCCGCGTAGCGCAGGCTGTATTCCTGGGCGCGGCCCTGGCTATCGATGGCGATCGGCAGGTCGCCCCAACGCTCGGACAACACCTGCACCTGCGCAAAGCCGGTCTTGGCGTCTTCATCTGCCAGCGTGGCACCGGAGGCCTTGAGACCACGCCGCAACAGCTTGGCCAGCTCGCTGTACTGCACGGCGGACTGCACCTTCACCGCCGGTGTGTCCGGCGGCAACGCCAGCGAATTGCGCAAATGGAAGCCGCAGGCGGTGAGGCTTGAGACAAGCACGAGGGACGCAGCGAAGGCAGTAGGGAATCGAATCATGGGCACAGTCTGGATGAGCGCCCCGGCGGCGGCAACAGGCGGCTAGCCTGCCCGAGACCGCGTGAACGGGGCTTGAGAGGACACCGCGAAACACTGCGGCGCCCCAGGAATGAAAAAACGCGTCGCCACGCGCCGGTGAAGCCAATCGTCGGCAACCACGGCCAAAACTCTATAAATGCATCGTGCGCGCCAGTGAATGCGATGTCGAAAACGAAAGCCGTGCCCAACTAAGCCACGCCCCGCGCCGATGCAGTGATCTTGCTAAACCCGGCAGCGCATCGTCATGCACCGATGGAATGAACGCCGCAGACGCCTGGCACTTCTCGCCGATCACCCTCGCCTTCCTGGTTGCCGCGGCGCCCATGCGGTGCATCGCCAGAGCCGTCGCAGCAGCACACCGCACATCGCACGTCGGTGCAGCGTGCAGTCGCTGCACCGGCAATATCACCGATGCGCCCTCACCGCGCCGGAACACTCTCGCCACCGCCGCGTCGCTACACCGATCCGGCGCACTGCCCGGGCCGGCGAAGGCCACCGGCCGGATCAGCGCGGCTTACCCCGCGACGATGTTCACGATCTTGCCGGGCACGATGATGATCTTGCGCACGCTCAGGCCTTCGAGGAACTTGGCGGCGTTCGGCTCGGCCTGCGCCAGTGCTTCGATCTGCTCGCGGGTCGCATCGGCAGCGACGTCGATGGTGCCGCGCAACTTGCCGTTGATCTGCACGGCCAGCGTCAACGCATCGCGCACCAGCGCGCTGGCATCGGCCTGCGGGAACGCCACGTTTTCCAACAGCGTCTCGCCACGACCCAGGACCTGCCACAACGCGTGGCTGGCGTGCGGAGTGATCGGGTTGAGCAACAGCACCATCGCCTCCAGCGCTTCCTGGCGCACCGCGCGGCCCTGCTCGCTGGCATCGTCGAACTTGGCCAGCGCGTTGGACAGTTCCATCACCGCGGCAATGGCGGTGTTGAAGCTGTGGCGGCGGCCATAATCGTCGCTGACCTTGCCGATGGTTTCATGGGTCTTGCGGCGGATCGCCTTCTGTTCGGCGCTCAGGCTGGCGGCATCCAGCGCCGCTGCACTGCCCTCGCCCACATGCTTGTGTACCTGCACCCACAGCCGGCGCATGAAGCGCGCCATGCCGTCCACGCCGGCTTCGTTCCACTCCAGCGACTGCTCGGGCGGCGCGGCGAACATCGAGAACAGCCGCACCGTATCGGCGCCGTACTTGGCCACCATCGACTGCGGGTCCACGCCGTTGTTCTTGGACTTGGACATCTTCTCGGTGCCGCCGATGTGTACCGGCTGGCCGTCGGCAATCAGCACCGCACCGGTGACGCGGCCGCGCTCGTCGCGCTGGATTTCGACGTCGGCCGGGTTGATCCAGTCCTTGCCGCCATTGTCGGCATCGCGATAGAAGGTGTCGGCGATGACCATGCCCTGGGTGAGCAGATTGGTCACCGGCTCGTCGCTGTCCACCAGCCGCGCGTCGCGCATGAGCTTGTGATAGAAGCGGAAATACATCAGGTGCAGGATCGCGTGCTCGATGCCGCCCACGTACAGGTCGGCCGGCATCCAGTAGTTGGCGCGGCGGTCGACCATGTCGCGCGCATTGGGGCTGGTGTAGCGCGCCACGTACCAGCTGGACTCCATGAAGGTGTCGAAGGTGTCGGTCTCGCGCTCGGCCGGGCCGCCGCAGTCAGGGCAAGTGGTCTGGCGCCAGCTCGGGTCGGTCTTGATCGGCGAACCGGTGCCGACAAATTCCACGTTCTCCGGCAGCACCACCGGCAACTGGTCTTCCGGCACCGGCACCGCGCCGCACTTGGCGCAGTAGATCACCGGAATCGGGCAGCCCCAATAGCGCTGGCGGCTCACGCCCCAGTCGCGCAGGCGGTAGTTGACCCGGCGCTGGCCCTGGCCCTTGCGCTCGAAGCGCTCGGCCAGCGCCTCGAAGGCGCCGCCGAAATCCAGCCCATCGAACTCGGCCGAATTGACCAGCTCCAGCTCGCGGCTCTTGTCGGTATACCAGTCGCGCCACTGGGTGGCGTCCCAGCTCTGCTCGTCGTCGTTGCGCGGCTCGCGCAGCTTGACCACCTGCACGATCGGCAGGCCATACTTGTTGGCGAATTCGAAATCGCGCTGGTCGTGGCCCGGCACTGCCATCACCGCGCCGGTGCCATAGCCCATCAGCACGAAGTTGGCCACCCACACCGGCACCTGCTCGCCGCTAATCGGGTGGACCGCGGTCAGGCCGGTGGCCATGCCGCGTTTTTCCTGGGTTTCCAGCTCGGCTTCGGAGACGCCGCCGTGCTTGAGCTCTTCCAACAGGCGCGCCAGCTCCGGATTGGATTTGGCCGCGTGCAAGGCCAGCGGATGCTCGGCGGCGATCGACACGAAGGTCACGCCCATCAGCGTGTCCGGCCGGGTGGTGAACACGCGCAGCGGGTCCAGTGCGGCGCCGTCGGTATCGCGCACGTCGAACTGGATCTCCAGGCCTTCCGAACGGCCGATCCAGTTGCGCTGCATGGTCTTGACCGAATCCGGCCAGCCGTCCAGCTGGTCCAGGCCGTCCAGCAGTTCCTGGGCGTAATCGGTGATGCGCAGGAACCACTGCGGGATCTCGCGTTTTTCCACCAGCGCGCCGGAGCGCCAGCCGCGGCCGTCGATGACCTGCTCGTTGGCCAGCACGGTCTGGTCGATCGGGTCCCAGTTCACCACCGCATTGCGGCGGTAGGCCAGGCCCTTGCGCATCAAGCGGGTGAACATGCGCTGCTCGTGCACGTAGTAGTCCGGCGTGCAGGTGGCGAACTCGCGCGACCAGTCGATGGCGTAGCCCAGCGATTTCAGCTGCGCGCGCATGTGCTCGATGTTGGCGTAGGTCCACTTGGCCGGCGCGGTCTTGTTCTTGATGGCGGCGTTTTCGGCCGGCAAACCGAACGCATCCCAGCCCATCGGCTGCAGCACGTTGTGGCCGGTCATGCGCTTGTAGCGGCTGACCACGTCGGAGATGGTGTAGTTGCGCACATGGCCCATGTGCAGCGCACCGGACGGGTACGGCAGCATCGACAGGCAATAGAACTTGGGTTTCTCCGAGTTCTCGTCGACCTGGAAGGCGCGGGTGGCGTCCCAGAACTGCTGGGCGGAAGATTCGACCTGCTGCGGGTCGTAGACGTTCGGTTCGACGGTGGACATTGGGAGCGGATGCTCGGGCGGTGCAAAGCGGTACAGGGTACCGCAGTGCAGCAGGTGGACCAAACCGTTACCGCAGCGCCAACGGCTTCGGCGGCCAGATCCAGCCCGCCACCGCCAGCCAGCCGACCCAGGCCAGGAACGCCAGCCGTTGCGCAATGGCCTGGCGCACCAGGCCGGGCGGCCCGAACGCCAGCACCGCCACCAGCAATCCTGCCGCCAGGCTCAACCAGGCCAGGGTGCGGGTTGCGGCATCGTTGAGCAGCGCGGCGGCAATCAACAACATGCCCGGCACGAACGCCACGGCCCACAACAACCAGGCGGTGGCATGGGCCTGGCTGGCGCGGCCATCCAGATCGGTGGGGTCCAGCGGCAGCATGCCCATGCCCAGAAAGGCCAGGCCGGCCAGCACGATCAACTGCCCGCCCACGCGCAGACTCCAGCTGGCCTTGGCCGGCATGCGCGCCAGCAGACTCACCCCGGTGGCCATGCCCAGCGCGCCCACCAGCACGAACGCGACCAGATTGAAGCCCAGCGCATGCGGCACGCCCTGCGCGCCTAACAGCGCCACCGGATGGCTGGTCTGCAGATAGCCCGGCAGCGTGACGCCGAAACCGGCCAGCGCCAATACGAAAACCGTTGCGGCGATCAGGCCCATGTAGCGCTGTGCGCGCTCGGTGGTTGCCATTGGCTTACTCCAACACGGGGCGCGAAGCGCCGCCAGGACGCGGCATTGTCGTGCCGGTCGGGCGCGGCGTGAACCCCCGGTGCTCACACGGCCATGCGGAAGGCCCTGGCCCGGGCACGTTCGCGCGTCATTGCCGCTAGGCTTGTGTCAGCCGCGTTTGCCACCATTACCTCCCACTGTCGCCGCACTTAACTTCTGGAAGCCCATGTCCGACAAGCCGCATGTATTCGATGCCACCACCGACACCTTCGAGACCGAGGTCCTGCAGAAATCGTTGACCACACCGGTCCTGGTGGACTTCTGGGCCACCTGGTGCGGCCCCTGCAAGTCGCTGACGCCAATCCTGGAAAAGCTGGCCGGCGAGTACAACGGTGCGTTCGAGCTGGGCAAGGTCGACGTGGACAAGGAACAGCAGATCGCCGCGGCGTTCCAGATCCGTTCGGTGCCGACGGTGTTCCTGGTCAAGGGCGGCGAGATCGTCGACGGCTTCCCCGGCGCGATGCCGGAAGGCCAGGTGCGCGAATTCCTGACCCAGCACGGCGTGCTGCCGGCCGAGCCGCAGGTGGCCGAAGAGGTGCCGCTGGCGCCGCTCGACCCGCAGGCGCAGGCCGCAGCGCTGCGTGAAGCGGTCGCCGCCGAACCGGACAAGGACGAACTCAAGCTGGACCTGGCGCTGGCGCTGCTCAAGACCGGCGACACCACCGAGGCCGAGCAGTTGATCGACGCCCTGCCCGCCAATCTGGCCACCGACGATCGCGCGGTGCGCGCCAAGGCGCGGCTGAGTTTTGCCAACGTCCTCAAGGACGCCCCGGACGCCGGCGCCTTGCAGGCCGCCGTGGATGCCAACGGCGCGGACCTGCGCGCCCGTCACCTGCTCGGCGTGCGCCACCTGCTCGACGGCAACGACGAAGCGGCGCTGGAGCAGTTCCTGGAAATGCTGCGCCAGGACCGCAGCTTCGACGACAACCTGCCGCGCCGTAGCCTGATCGATGCCTTCCGCGTGATCGAGGACGAAGACCTGGTCGGCCGCTATCGTCGCAAGATGTCGGCGCTGGTGTTCTGACAGCCAGTGGCGCTGCGGCGCCACACGGACACGTAGGAGCGGACCCGGCCGCGACCAGGCGGTACTCGCCAGGCCCCGATAAGGTATTCGCGGGAAGCGCGCCGTCGCGGCCAGGTCCGCTCCTACGGAGGCTGCACCACCACGGTGGGCTCTTGCCCGGTGTGCACCAAGCGGCAATGCACACCATGCGACTGCGTAAGCGGAGATGACCCACCGTCTGGACCGGTTTGCAGTACGAACACGACCGTCTCGATGTCGGCATGCGGCAAGCCTCCATACGCATGCGAATGTTATGCTGAGCACTTTCTCTTGCCAAGGAAACAGGCCCGCATGCGCGCATCGTTGTTCAAGTTAGGCATCAATCTTTGGCCGCCGTTCTTGTTCGCCGGCATCCACGTCACCGTGCTCTCGGCCGACTACCGTTTTGCGCGGGTGGAGCTGCGCCAGCGCCCGTGGAATCGCAACTATGTCGGCACCCATTTCGGCGGCAGCCTGTTTGCGATGACCGACCCGTTCTGGATGCTGCTGGTGATGCAGAACCTGGGCCGCGACTACTACGTCTGGGACAAGGCCGGCAGCATCGAATTCGTCAAGCCCGGGCGCGGCACGGTAACGGCGGATTTCGTCATCGACGACAGCATGCTGGCGCAATTGCGCCAGGCCACCGCAAACGGCGAGAAACATCTGCGCTGGTTCGAGAACACGGTCTACAACCGCGACGGCGAAGTGGTCGCACAGGTCCGCAAGCAGCTCTACGTCAAACGCAAGCCGGCCCGCTGAGGATGACGGCCGTGATGCTGCCATGCCAGCTGATGCGGCGATGCATGCTTCGCTCACCTCGCCGCTCACGCAACGGATGATGCCGGCGCGAAACCTGCACGCCCTCACGACCAGCTGCAGGCGCCGCAGCAGGAACCGCGGCGTCCGCACCGCGCCAACGAAAAACGATCTGAAACTTTCATACGCAATGGGTAGCGACGCCTTACGGCCGACCGCCTTCATATCGGCAGCAACTTCCTAGGCGGCTTCCGCACCGAACGCTTAAATACGCGCCTGCAAACGGGCATCCGTCCATTGCACTTTTCCGCCTGCACTGCGAGCTGCTCGTCCGACGGCTCCGCAATCGGGCGATCCTTCAGACCTGCACGTAGTTGCGCCTTCAGGCGTTCGCAGGCGGCACCCCAACGCGCTGTGCAAGACCGCTGCGTCGCCGAAAAAGAGCCACCTGCTGGTCGCCTGGATGCCGTCCAGCGCGATGCTGGCGCTCCGCGCGCGCTGATGCAGCGTGGGAGGATTCGCCCGCTTCCGGACGCCACGGCCCGGTCTTGGCGGCGAATCATTCGCCAGACCCGAGCAGTGTCACTGTCAGCGCCCAATCACCGCAAAAAAAGCGCGAATCGGCGGCGCAACGCACGAAGCGCGAGCCTGACGTCACTCGCTAAATGCGCACGCTTGCCTGTTTACTCAAGTCAGCTATGAAGGCTGTAGTGGACACAGGGGTTTCGGCACCTCAGGTGATACCCGTCTCGAATAACCTCGCTTAGCATGCGGTCCGCTGCGGCAGCCCTGAAGCGCAGCACCCGTGTTGGCCTGCACCCGCGCCGACCTGCTCGCCATGGACAGGCATCCGGGAGATTGCTGACGAGACAGAGACCGGCCAACGGCCGAACTCCAGCGCCTTTAAAAAGACCGCGCTCTGTCACGTACGCCACATTGATGCGGACCAAGCGCCGTCTCGGAACCTCATTTGGTTCGCGTACGGCGATAGAAGATCTGCTGTGCAGACAGGCGGCATAGGGCTCTGGTAGTTCAATTTTCGCGCAGTGCATTCACCACCTCGCCTCCATCACTACCGGCAGGCTCAGGATTGCACCAGGAACCTCGCCAAGGGTGGAAGGTTCCACGGCATCTGCGATGCAATCCCATGCGATGCGCACCAATCGTCTGGTACGCAAGCAATCTATCTGCCGTATCCACGTCAGGAGATATCCCGATGAAGTCATCCGCATCCGTCGATCCGGCCAGCCGCAGTGCGAGGACGCACTCGCCTGAGATTCAGGAAACAGAGCTCGCCATTGCCTCCACCTCTGCGGCGGTCATCCCGCAATCCGCGCCTGATCCCGCACTCAGCCCACTTGGGCGCGCGCCCGTCAGGCGCAATAGCGGAACCACGTTAGGGGCGCTGCTAGCCAGGCCCGAGCAAGACGCCCAGGCCCTCGCTCCGCAACCGGTCACCTCATCGACTGCAACCAAGGCGACGCTGGCACGGCTTCGTCAGCAATTGGCCTCGGACAATGCACGCGCAATCGCACCGGACTTGGCGGCCGATCTGATCAGCAGGCTCAGGCCGATGAAATCGCCCGGCACCACGGGTGCGCAGGCACGCGCGGCCACGCATGCGGACTTGGTCAGCCGCATCAGCGAACAAGATGTGAGCGATTGGTACAAGGCGCAGGGGCTGAACGAAAACGACGTGGCCACCCTGCGGCGCACCGCACTGCTCTCCGGCCTGCCCAACCCGAGCGGCAGCTTCCTCACCAATGCCATGCAGTACATCGTCTCGCCGTGGATTAACTATGCGACACGCCAACCCTGGGCGGGCGCTGGGTTCGGCCTGGCGACCATGCTGGTCGCCGCACCTGTGAATGCCGGCCAACAATCGGCGGTTGTCAGCCTGTGCGAGTCGATTCGCGAACACGGCGCTCACGTCATCGTGCCGGACAAGAAGCAGATCAATGACAAGCACTGGCTCCCCGAACTGGCAAGCGCCCTCGAGGAAAAGATCGAAACGTTCGCCAACGCCTGCGACAGGTTTCGCGAGATCCAGCGTGATCCAAATTCCCCACATGCAGAACGCGCAGCGGCAGCCGAGGTCTTGCTGACAGCAGAGAAGGATCTGCACCAGGCCCAGCATGATTTCGTCATGACCCAGGGCGCGCACGATCGCCAGTGGCAAGGCAACCGCTGGCAGGCCATTCCACGCATCTTACGTTCGCCGGTCGCCAGCACGCTGGGGCTGCTCAGCAAGACAGGCGCGATGCGTGCGCTGTCGCCGACGGCGCAGACCGTTGGCGCGATGTTGATGACGGCTGCACAACATGTGGCCGCCGGTTTCGACGAGCAAGCCAAGCAGGAAGCCAACAACAAGCTCAACCTGTTGTACGCCGACGTACTGACCGCCGCAGGCAAGCAGAAGCTGGCCAGCGGCACGGCGGTCAGCGCAGAAGACATCAAGGCCGACAAACTACGCAGCCTGATCCAGTCGCCCACCCAAGCCCTGGTCAAGCGCGTCACCGCCGGGGTCGCCGAGCTGGAGAAGCTGCTGGCGGATGCGGTGACAGCAGAGGATGCGCAGCACGGCGCAATCACGGCAGACGACCGCGACATCGAGGCCGGCGACGCCAGCAAGGCAATGCAGGACCTGCGCTTGCTGCGCAACGACCTTGAGGCATTGCGTGAGGGCAGGCTCGACCAAATCGACCCGAACGGCACCGCATCCAAGCTGCTTATCGGTGCCGAAAAATCTGTGCTGTCGCAGCAGCTGTTCAACGATATCGCCAAGAAATACAACTATCTCGAGTTCACCGCGCAAACCGCACAGCGCATCGGCCAGATGTTCCATCTGGTCTTCCTGGGCAGCGCCGCATCGTCGGTGATCAGCAAACTCGTTTCGGCCGCCCAGGGCGGGACCCGCAATGCTCCGGTCGCGCAAAGCCTGGCGGTGTCGGCGATATCCGGAGGCATGGCCACCGTTGGCGCCCTGAACCAGCACACCGCCATCACCATCAAGAACAACCGTCGCGAGGGAAGCACCGACATCGGGCTGGGCAAGCAGGTAAGCCGCGGCGTCATGGGCGCGATGCATGAAACGCTCTCCCAGCGCCGTGCGACCAAGGCCAGCAAGGCCATCAACGCCTTGTTGGAGGGCAATGACGTTGAAGCGCTGCTAGCAGCGGCAAGAGCGTTGCCTGCGCAGGAGGCAAGCGCCTCTTCCAGCCAGCCACAGGATCTGCCATCGACATCCAGGGCGGCACCACCGCGCCGGGAACATGTTTCGGCCCCGAGTAGCCCGAACCGATCGAGGCTGGGGCAGACGAACGACGAGATAACCCGGTCCAAGAGTGCTCGGAACTTGGGGGTGGAACTCCACGAGTTCGCGCGCATGGCCGGCAAACACTCCAAGGATTTGGTGTGAGGTGATCATCCGGCATGTTGCAGGGCCTTGCCTGCCTGCAACATGCCGCATGCCGTGCCCCGGGCGCGGGACGAAGGCATGGGTCAGCAAGCCTGACCACACGCACTGCCGGCATGCAGGCAGCGTGATCCCGATGCGGACTTTGTTCGAAAGATGCCGAGGGTTTTGAGTCGCCCGATTGTTCATCGCAGCGCATGTGCACGTCAGCGCTGTGTGCGAAGGCCGCTCGGCGATGGGCGTCACCCAGCCACGCAGTCGATGGACGCGACGTCATGCCCAGCACGAACAGCACGATGGCGATGATGATGCCCGCCCAGAACAGGAACTTGGCGATCCCCATCGCCGCGCCGGCCATGCGTGCGAAGCCAGCCGCCGCACCGGACGCGACCTTATCCATTGGCGATATCGTTTGACGATGGGTGTACGGCGTCCTCGGCGGCCGCGCTGGCGCGCGGATGCCGAAGCGGACTCAGTGCCGGATCAGGACAGCATCAGGCCGAACATGCACACCGCTGCATCGTTCACCTCGGCGCTGAACGACGCGAGATCGCCCCTATGAGCGTCGGATCGTCGCCGCTCTGCCAAAGGCATCGATCCTCGGCCATCGTGCGGCTGGCGACCGCAGCCCAAGCGCGCAGACACCGCACGTGGCCGGCGAATGTGAGCGACATGTGTGCAAGGCAGGCTGCCAGTGGGCGACGCTCACGGCCTGCTCGCTGGGGCATGCGGAGTCTGGGGCCTCCCAACCCACATGGAATGCGTTCATGAAAACGATCAACGTCATCACTCTGGTGCTTCTTATCGTCGGCGGATTGAACTGGGGGCTGGTGGGCCTGTTCCAGTTCGATCTGGTTGCCGCACTGTTCGGCGGACAGGACGCGCTGCTGTCGCGTGTGGTCTACACGCTGGTGGGTGTCTCGGCGCTGTGGCAGCTGGTACCGCTGTTCCGCAACAACCATGGCACCGCCGAGCATCACACCAGCCCGCACGTGCGCAACAATCCGTAATCTCCTGCCCGCGGCAGGTCTGCGCATCTGCACATGACGCCGACGCGCTGCGTCGGCGTCATGCCATGCAATGCATGCTTTGCGTCCGGGCGCGTGGTCGGCAAGAATCGCAGACACCTCCCTGCTGGCTGCCTTCATGCTCCTGCGCACTGTTGCTTCCGCCTGCCTGCTCGCCCTGCTGCTACCCGCAGCCGCCAACGCGGCTTACCGTAGCCCGCAACAGATTCTCGACAGCTCGCCGAGCAGTGCCTGGCGCGCGCTCGATCCGGACCGCACGCTGTACCTGGAGCTGGATGCCGGCCGGGTCATCATCGAGCTGGCGCCGCAATTCGCGCCGGAACACGTCGCCAACATTCGCACGCTGGCACATGAGCGCTTCTGGGACGGGCTGAGCATCTATCGCTCGCAGGACAATTTCGTGGTGCAGTTCGGCGACCCCGATGGCGAGACACCGGCCAAGGCTAAATCGCTGGGCTCGGCCAAGACGCATCTGCCTGCCGAATTCGAACGCCCATCGCAGGGCCTGGATTTCCAACGCCTACCCGATAGCGATGGCTGGGCGCCGCAGGTGGGCTTTGTCGACGGCTTCCCGGTCGGCCGCGACACGGCCACCGGCAAGACCTGGCTGGCGCATTGCTACGGCACCCTGGGCGCAGGCCGCAACAACGACGAAGACAGCAGCATCGGCGCCGAACTGTACGTGGTCACCGGGCAATCGCCGCGCCAGTTGGATCGCAACATCACCGTGGTCGGGCGTGTGGTCAAGGGCATGGAATTGCTCAGCGTGACGCCGCGCGGCCCCGACCCGATGGGCTTCTACGAAGACCCCGCGCAACGCGCGCCGATCCGCGCGATCCGGCTGGCCAGCGAAGTGCCAGCGCCCGAGCGCACACCGCTGCAATTGCTGCGCACCGACAGCCAGACCTTTCGCGACGTGGTCGAGGCGCGCCGCAACCGCAAGGACGATTTCTACAAGCGCCCGGCCGGGCACATCGACCTGTGCAATGTGCCATTGCCGGTGCGTGCGCCGCCGGCGGGTTGAATCGGAATCGGGAATCGAGAATCGAAAAAGCGAGTCGCGTCCGTTCAGCGGGCGCGCTGGCTGAAGGCGACGCTGCCGAGGATCAGCACCGCGGCGACCAGCATGGTCCAGGTGAGCGGTTCGCCCAGCAGCGACCATGCCAGCAGCGCGCCGAACACCGGCACCAGATAGGTCACCGTGGACGCACGGGCCGGGCCGATGCGCTGGATCAGCCGGTAATACATCAAGAACGCCAGCCCGGTGCACACCACACCCAGCGCGGTGGCGCAGGCCCACACCAGCGCCGGCACCGGCGTGGTCGGCCATTGCCACCAGGCCAAGGGCGCCAGCAAGAGCGCACTGCAGCCCAGGGTGGACGCCGCCGACGCAGCAGGCGGCAAATCGCCCATATGGCGCTTCACCAGGTTGTAGCCGATGCCGTACAGCAGCGAGGCAGTTGCACCAGCCAGCGCTGCCGGCCCGACGCTCAGACCGGCGGATTTGCCGGTGGCCAACACCAGCACGCCGATAAACCCCACCAGCAACGCCAGTGCGCGACGCGTGCCGATTCGTTCGCCGAAAAACAGGAAGGCGATCAGCGCGGTAAACAGCACCGTCATCGCGTTGCAGATCGCCCCGACTGCCGCCGGTGCATGTTGCGCGCCCCAAGCGAACAGCAGGAACGGCAACGCCGAGTTGAGCACACCGATTGCCGCCAGCATCGGCCAGCGATGCAACGGGAAACGTTCGCGTGCCAGCCACAGGAATGGCAGCAGCACCAACGCACCCAGCGCCAGGCGAATTTCCACCAGTGCCACGGTGCCGAACTTGGGCGCGGCCACGCGCATGAACAGGAACGAGCAGCCCCACACGACGCCCAGGAAACCAAGCTCAAGCGGCGTGCGCCAGTGGTGGACCGCAAGCTCCGCCTGCGCCGGAGATTGGGCGCTCATGGCCGTGCTCCCGAACCGTGCCATGCAGGAATGAAACGGCAGAAGACAGCAGCAGGCAGACAAAGAGACATGGCACGATCGTCGCGAAGGGATGACGCAGCATCGGTTGCCGCCATGGGCGCGACAAGCGCGTAGTATCGGGGCGAGCCACAAATCTCACTCATGCCTCGATGAATCTGCGTCCTACCCTGTTGCCTGCGCTGGGCGTGTTCGCCGCGGCCGCCCGCCACCAGAACTTCGCCCACGCCGCCGAAGAACTGCACCTCACCGCCAGCGCAGTCAGCCACCATGTGCGCAAGCTCGAAGCGCTGCTGGGTGCGACCTTGTTCCAGCGGCTACCGCGCGGCGTCAAGCTCACCGCCGAAGGCCGCCAGCTGGCCGATGCGGCCACCGCCGCGCTGGCCGAGATTGCTGCGGTCGCCGGCAACCTGCATCCGCGCGAAGACGCCATTCCACTGCGCGTCACCACGTTGCGGTCGCTGTCGTACTGCTGGTTGTTGCCGCGGCTGCCGCGCTTTTGCCGCGCCTATCCGCATATCCGCATGGACCTGCAATCGGATACGGCGTTTTCGCGTTTCGAAGAAGGCGGCCCGGACCTGGGCATTCGCTATGGCCAAGGCGCATGGCCCGGACTGACCTCGCATCATCTGATGGACGACGAGCTGTTCCCGGTGGCCTCGCCGTCGTTGCCGGAAGTGGCTGCCCTGCGCACGCCGGCGCAGATCGCGCAATTGCCGCTGCTGACCGACATGTCGCCGCAGGGGTGGCGCGACTGGTTCCGCGCAGCCCAGGTCCGCGGTACCACCGTGCCGCCCATGCACACCTTCAACGACAGCACCGATGCAATGCGCGCCGCCGTGTATGGCCTGGGCGCGGTGCTGGCGCGCAAGCACATCGCCCAGCCCTACCTGCAGCGTTACGAACTGGTACGCCTGCCCGGCCCCACGCTCAAGGCGCGTTACGCGTACTACATCGTGCACCTCAGCCACCGCGAGCTCAGCCCGGCCGCGGCATTGTTCATCGACTGGCTCAAGCGCGAAGCACAGGACGAACGCACCCCGATGCCGGCACTGCCTGCCGAGCTGGTGGCGTTGCCGCGGAGCGAAGATATACAGGAGCCGCGTGCGCGGCGACGTTTGCCTGGCGCATCGGCGGCGAAATGAAATCACCCGGGGATCTCGAAGATTTTGCTGCCCTTCGCGCTAGGGGAAAAGGTGCGCCGCAGGGGCGAATGACGGTAAGAGCGCGGTAGTGGAGCCTGCTGCACTTGCGGGTTCGCCCCGTCCCCTCACCTCCGCCCCATGCCGCGCCTTTGCCCGCGCCAAGAGCGCGCGCGCCAAGAGCGCGCGCGCCATTGGCGCGCAAGCATTGCATCGGCGCCCTGCAGGAGAGGGCTACAAACACGCCCTGAGCGACGCTGCATAAATCGCTTGACAGCCAGCCCCATCAAGATCATTAATTAGCTAATTCGTTAATTAGCTAAACCCATCCATGTCAATCGATCGCATTTTCGAGGCCCTGGCTTCCCGGCCACGCCGGGAAATCCTGGCCTACCTGTCTGCGCAGGAATTGACTGCCGGACAGATCGGCGAACGGTTTGCGATGAGCGCACCAGCAATTTCGCGCCATCTCTCCGTGCTGTCTGCGGCCGGGCTGGTCAGCAGCGAGCGCCGCGGCCAATTCGTGGTGTATCGGCTGACGCCCGACAACATGGTCAATACGCTCAGCGGCTTCGCATTCGAGGTCTGTCCCAAGGCAGGCCCGCTGCAGCGCGAGTCGCGCAAGCTGGCGAAAAAGACCCGCTGATCCTCCACTCGACTTCTGCTGCAAGGACATGCCATGGACCCCCAACGGATCGTCGCAGACACAAGCTTTCCACGTGTATCGCTGCCCTCGTACAGCGGTGGCCGCCCGGTCGAGGTGATGCTGATCGCGCAACTGGACCCAGGCGCAGGCGATAGCTTGATTGCGCAGACCGGCGAACGGCAGCGATGCCACCCTGCGCACCACGATGCCCTGGATGAACCGTCGGCG
Source organism: Xanthomonas phaseoli pv. dieffenbachiae (assembly GCF_008639345.1). Taxonomy (NCBI): domain Bacteria; kingdom Pseudomonadati; phylum Pseudomonadota; class Gammaproteobacteria; order Lysobacterales; family Lysobacteraceae; genus Xanthomonas; species Xanthomonas phaseoli. Next base: position 3,106,435 of record NZ_CP041380.1, read on the forward strand.
CAGTTGTCGGCACCGGACTTCGGCCATGACGATCGTGCCTCGCTATTTTCGTTTTCGGTCGGACCGCAGGGGCATCCGTTTCACTGCCATGCCGGCAATCGCGTGTTCACCGCAATCACCGGAAGCGGCGGTGCACAACTGCGCTTTTCCACCGCGTCGGCGCAGCAGTTGCGTCAGGACCCGCGGGCCTTCCTGCAGGCGTTGCGCTACGTGGATCTGCCCGGCGACAGCCTGTTTACGGTGCGCTTCGGCGGCGGAACGTGGCACCAGTTCGTACCTTCGCAGTGGAACGCGCCACACTCGGCGTTCTTTGCGCTGTCCTGCCATCCGGACGAAGCCGGCGGCGACTTGAGCCCCGAGCAGCAAGCCTTGGTCACGCAAGGCACGGCGACCATTGCCAGCTTGACCGAGCTGCTGCCGCCTCCCGTCGCAGCGCTGCTGCAGTCCGATGCCTTTCATGCGGCGGATGTGCCTACCGTGTCGCTGTCGCTGCACGTCAAACCGCAGAGCTGGCAGCAGCGCGCCTGTGGCCGTGTGCGCCGCTGGAGCGGGCGCATCCGCCAGCTGCCGCCGCGTACCCGCCGCCCCGGATTTGTCGCCACCCGTGTGGCACCGCTACGGATCCGCTCGCTGCAGGCACTGCCGGCCGATGCATTGCTGCGCGAGCAGTTGGGCGAGCAGGTGCATTTTCAGGACACCCATCAGCTGCGTTTGGACACACGCCAACTGCGCAGCGACAGCCTGCAAGGCCTGATGTGCGACTTGCTGCAGGCATTCATCGATCAGCCGCCGGGCGGCGTGAGCGGTTTGATGCGTCTGCGCAACCTGATGGTCAAGCCATTGGGACTACGCACCTCGCATCTAGGCTGCCCGGTGTCTTCGTTGCTCGACCCGAGCGCAGCGCACCGTTTCGCCGGGCGCTTCCCAGTGCTGGCACAACGCAGCGACGCCGATGGGCAGCAAGTGCAGATCGTGCTGGGCGCCGACGACAAACATCTGCGCTTCCGCTCGTCGGTGGCACTGCGTCGGGTCGGCACGCACGAGATCGAGCTGACGATGGCCACACGGGTGAGCTGCCGCAACTGGTTTGGCCGCATTTACATGGCCTGCATCCATCACGCGCATCACCACTACGTCATGCCGACGATGCTGCGCGCCGCAGTGAGCCGGGTAATGCATTCCGACCCGGTCACACGCCAGGCATGGCCGGCACAGCCGGCGTGATGTGAGCAGCGCACCGTCACCTGGTTTTGTCCTGGCGATGCCTAGGCTTGATGTCCCCAATCCACAGGATACTCCCATGCCTACCCTCCGCATGCGCATCACCGGCACCGACGACGACGCGCGTGCCATTGCCAACCTGCTGCAAAGCATCGACGGCATCGAGCACGTAGAAGAAGTGGACGACCTGATGCCGCACCTGGACGACGAAGATTCCAGCTCAGCAGGCCTGTCGGACGACGAAGGTCCGGGCAGCCACGAGTTCGAAGTGGAAGCCGGCAACGAGGCTACCGCGCAGAAGGTACGTGACGCAGTGCAAGAGCTGGCGCTGCAGCTGGATGTGTTTGTGGAATACGAAGTCGACGAAGGTTGAGCCAGGCTCAACCTACTTGCCGCACATGACTGCCCGGCTGGATAGCAGGTGACGCTGTGACGCGTCTGCTGCGCGTTGGCATGTGCTGCGTGCTTGAGCCGCGTGCGCCCAGCACTGACAACGCACGCCGCATGCAACATCAAATCGAATGACCCCGCAGCTGCGCGCCAGTACCGCGCAGCTGCGGTGCATCAGGACATCCGGCGCCGACGTACGCGCCAGCGCCACGCCTGCAGCAACAACCAGCCGGCGATCAGTGCGACCACAGCCACCGGCAGCAGCGCCGCCACTGCGCGGATAACGAATGCCACGCTGCTGGAAAACACCTCGCCGAACTCGGCAGCGGCTTCTGCGATCTCGCCCCTGCCCTGCTCGCCACCGGTGCTGCTGAAATTGAGCGTCAGCAGCTGCGTGCGCACCCGACGCTGCTGTTGCGCGGCTTGCTGTTGGGTCTGCTGCGCTTCGGCCTCGATCTCGGCCAGCCGCTTGGACAGGGCCAGCAGATCGGTCACCGCCAGATCGCGGCGCTGCTGCAATTCCAGCAGGCGCGCATGCTCTTTTTGCAGCCGGGCCTGCGCCAGGCTGGTGTCGGCGATCTGCTGCGCCAGGTCTTCGGCCCGCGTGCTACGCGCGGCGACATCGCCATGCTGGCCGGCCAACTGCACCATGGGTTCGATCCCGTCTGGCGCCAGCCGTACGCTGACGCGCCCACTGGGGTCGCGCCCACCTTCCTGCTCGACCGCCAGCAAGGCGCAGTCGCCGAACTGCGCGCCCTGGCAGGCAGTGCGTATCGCGGCGATGCGCTGGCCGATCTGGTCGGCAGGCAGCTCGATCCGCACATCGTGCTCGTAGGCCAACGCATTGCTCTGCGCGGCGGGCGGTGCCGGCGCCGCAGCGCCGCCATCGGCCGCCATCTCTGCGTGATGCTTCGCACACCCGCATAGCGCCCATCCCAGCAGCATCGCGGTGGCGTACCGCTGCATGGCGCGGCTCATCGGCTGGCTCCGTCGACGGCATGCACCTGCAGCCCGGCAAGATCCAGGGCCGGCAGGCAACGCACATTGACCGCGACGCCCATTTTCGCCGGTCTTGGGATTGAGGCCTTCGCTGAAGGGCGCGATCCCGCACTGCGGGCAATAGTGGTGATCGATGTGCTGCTGGTTGAAACGGTAGCTGCCGACAGCTTCCGGCGTGGCCTGAAGCTGCAGCTGGGTGCGCGCGCCGAACCAGAGCAAGCCGCCGCGGCGGCGACACAGCGAACAGTTGCAGTCGTAGACCTCGGTGATGGGCGCTTCGGTCTGCAGATCGAACGCGATGCGTCCGCAATGACAGCTACCGGCATAGTGCATGTGATCCTCCTTGGAACAGGCCACCGTGCGGGTGGCAAGCATGATGTTGCGTCTACGCGCAGCCTGAGGAGCGAGGCGGCGCCCGGGAACCGGAGTGTACGAGCGATCGCGCCCGCAACGTGCACCCGTCGTGTGCCCCGCGCGATCGCGCCGCTGACCGGCTGGCAGGATCGGGGGCGGCCGTCCCTGCGTGGTGAGCATCTGTGAGGGAACCTGGAGGGCGCGCAGAAGCCGGAGGGTGCAAGCGGCACAAGCAGGTCCAAGCCTCGGCCGCGCCCGCCTGGCGGTGGGGGCGGCCGATTTATTGGCTGACCCACACCAATGGCGGATGCGCATGCGCGCGCAGATGCCTATGCTGGCGGTTTGATTCCACCAGGACCCACGATGCGTCAACGCCTGCTTGTCCTCGCCCTGCTCGCCGGCCTCAGCGCCTGCCAGCAACAGCCCGAATCGCCGCAAGCCGGCACCACCGCAGCTCCCACCCAGGACGCACAGACCCCGGATGCGCGCTTTGCCGCATTGTCCAAACAGGCCCTTGACACCTGGATGCAGCTGTCGCCGGTGACCGCCACCCAGACCGGCGACCATCGCTTCGATGCGCAGATCGACGACCTGAGCGCCGGCGGCCGCCAGCGCAGCGTGGATGCGGGCAAGAAGCTGCTGGCCACCCTGGATGCGATCGACGTCACCAAGCTCTCGCGCGAGAACCAGGTGGATGCGGCCATTCTGCGCAACCAGCTGCAATCGGAGATCTGGAATACCGAGGTGCTGCAAAGCTGGGCCTGGGACCCGCAGCTCTACAACGGCCTGGCCGGCAGCGCGCTGTACAGCCTGATGGCGCGCGAATTCGCGCCGCTGCCCGAGCGCCTGACTGCGGCCACCCAGCGCATGGAAAAGATCCCGAGCATCTTTGCGCAGGCACGCGAGAACCTGGACCCGGCGCGCGTGCCGAAGATCCATGCCGAAACGGTGGCCAAGCAGAACAAGGGCATCCTGAGCATCGTCGACAGCTTCATCGCGCCCAACATCAGCCAGCTTGGCCCGATCGAGGCGGCGAGTGCGCAGGCGGCCATCGACAACCTGCGCAAGGCAGTGGCCGAGCAGCAGACCTGGCTGGACACCGTGCTGGTCCCCAATGCCAAGGGCGACTTCCGCATCGGTGCGGAAAAATACGATCAGAAGCTGAAATTCGCACTGCTGTCGTCGCTGTCGCGTGCCGACATCAAACAGCGTGCCGAATCCGAGCTCAAGCGCGTGCGCAGCGACATGTACGGGATTGCACGCACGGTGCTCAAGGACAAGCCCGGCGCCCCCAAGTTGCCCGAATCGCCCACCGACGACCAGCAGCAGGCGGCGATCGAAGCGGCCCTGGAGCTGGCGTATGCCGACAAGCCGGCGCGCGACAAGGTGGTGGACGCCGCCAAGGCCGCGCTGGCGCAATCGACCGAGTTCGTGCGCCAGAAGGATTTGATGACGCTGCCCGATTCGCCGGTGGACATCATCCTGATGCCGGAATTCCAGCGTGGCGTCGCGGTGGCGTATTGCGATTCGCCCGGCCCGCTCGACAAGAATCTGAAGACGTTCTACGCGGTGTCGCCGATTCCCGACGACTGGAACGACAAGCAGGTCGATTCGTTCCTGCGCGAATACAACACCCGCATGATCCAGCTGCTCAGCATCCATGAGGGCACCCCGGGTCATTACCTGGAAGGCTGGCATTCGGCCAAGTTCCCCTCCACGCTGCGCGCGGTGCTGCGCTCTGGCATGTTCGCCGAAGGCTGGGCGGTGTACACCGAGCGCATGATGCAGGAGCAGGGTTACCTGGATAACGACCCGCTGTTCCACCTGGTGCAGCTCAAGTTCTACCTGCGCACCATCGCCAATGCCATTCTCGACCAGGGCGTGCATGTGGACGGCTGGGATCGCGACAAGGCGATGCACCTGATGACCCACGACACCTTCCAGCAGGAAAGCGAAGCGGCGGGCAAGTGGGTGCGTGCACAGCTCTCGTCCGCACAGCTGCCGACCTACTTCGTTGGCGTGCAGGAACATCTGGACACGCGCAAGGCGGTACAGGACAAGCTCGGCGAGACCTTCAACCTGAAGGCCTATCACGACCAGATGCTGTCGTACGGCGCACCGCCGGTCCGCTTCGCGCGCGAGCTGATGCTGGATCAACCGATCGAGTGATTGATCCGTCACCCACGCGCGGGAGAGGGGCGTGCTCCGGTAGCCGAATAAGCGGCTGCATGCCGCCCTTCTCCCGCGCGCGGGAGAAAGTGCCCCGCAGGGGGGCGCCTGGCAAAAAGGTGTCACCACCTACGGCGTCGAACGCGTCGCCACGCGCCTCCAGAAATGACACACCAAGTGGCTTCCCTCGTGCCCTCACCCCAACCCCTCTCCCGCACGCGGGAGAGGGGCGTGCTCCGGCAGCCGAATAAGCGGTTGCATGCGGCCCTTCTCCCGCGCGCGGGAGAAGGTGCCCCGCAGGGGGCGCCTCGCAGAGGTGTCACCGCCTGCGATGCCAAACGCGTCGCCACGCGCCTTCGGAATGAAACGGCAGGTGGCTTCCCACGTGCCCTCACCGTGCCCTCGCCCCACCCCCTCTCCCGCACGCGGGAGAGCGGCGTCCTACGGCGGCCGAATAAGCGGTCGCATGTGGCCCCTCTCCCGCACGCAGGAGAAGGGCTACGGTCGCGCCGAGCTCGCGCATCTCTTCAATCACGCATCCGCAGCAACAAATCCACCGGTCTGCCGCGCCCACAGGCGCGCATACAGTCCGCCATGCGCGATCAACTCCGCATGCGTGCCGGTCTCGACGATGCGGCCGCCGTCCATCACCACCAGCCGGTCCATGCGCGCGATGGTCGAGAGCCGATGCGCGATGGCAATCACCGTCTTGTTGCCCATCAGCGCGTCCAGGCTGTCCTGGATGGCGGCCTCCACTTCCGAATCCAGCGCCGAGGTCGCCTCGTCCAGGATCAGGATCGGCGCGTCCTTGAGCAATACCCGCGCAATTGCAATGCGCTGGCGCTGACCGCCGGAGAGTTTCACCCCGCGCTCGCCCACATGCGCATCGAAACCGCGACGGCCTTCGCCATCGATCAGCGTGTCGATGAAACTGTCGGCGCGGGCCTTGCGCACGGCGTCGAGAAGTTGCGCCTCGCTGGCCTGCGGCCGCCCGTACAGCAGGTTATCGCGGATCGAGCGATGCAACAGCGAGGTGTCCTGGGTCACCAACCGATCTGCCCGCGCAGGCTTTCCTGCGTCACGCTCGCGATGTCCTGCCCGTCGATCAGGATGCGGCCCTGCTCCAGGTCGTACAGCCGCAGCAACACATTGACCAGGGTGGATTTGCCGGCACCGGACGGCCCGACCAGGCCGATCTTTTCGCCGGCGCGCACCTGCAGATCCAGCCCGGCAATCACCCCACCGCGCTTGCCGTAGTGGAAATGGATGTGCTCGAACTGCACCTGCCCCTGGGTTACCTGCAGCGGCACCGCATCCGCTGCATCCTGTACCTGCACCGGTTGCGAGATGGTCTGCATGCCGTCCTGCACGGTGCCGATGTCCTCGAAGATGCCGTTGACCGTCCACATGATCCAGCCGGACATGTTGTGGATACGGATCACCAAGCCGGTGGCCAGGGTGATCGCGCCCACGCTGATCTGGCCGCGGCTCCACAACCACAGCGCCAGCGCGCAGGTCCCCACGATCAAAAAACCGTTTGCCACGGCGATGGCGGTATCCATGGCGGTGGTCACCCGGGTCTGCCCGCGATGCTTGACCGCCAGCTCGTCGATGGCATCGCGCACATACGCCTGTTCGCGGCCGGCATGGGCGAACAACTTGAGCGTGGAAATATTGGTATAGCCATCGACGATGCGGCCGGTCGCCTTGGAGCGCGCATCGGAGGCAACCCATGCGCGCGCCTTCATGCGCGGCACGAAGAACGCCATCAGCGCGACGTACACCACCAGCCAGAGCAGCAGCGGCGCCATCAACCAGGGGTCTGCCTGCGCGAACAGCCACAGCGCACTGCCGGTATAGACCACGATGTACCACAGTGCATCCACCATCTGCACGGCCGATTCGCGCAGCGAGGTGCCGGTCTGCATCACCCGGTTGGCGATGCGCCCGGCAAAATCGTTGTTGAAGAAGCCCAGGCTCTGGCGCACCACGTAGTTGTGCATCAGCCAGCGCGAACGGTTGCTCAGGCCCGGCACGATCGCCTGATTGACCAACAAATTGTGCAAGCCGGTGAAAAACGGCCTTGCCACCAGCGTGATCACCGCCATCCAGATCAGTTCGCCCGCATGCTGCCGGAAGAAATCCGGCCCTGGCTTGCCGGCAAGCATGTCGACGATGCGGCCGAGGAAATCGAACATCGCCACTTCCACCAGCGCCAGCAACAGCCCGGCGATCAAGGTGGCTAGCAGGATCGGCCACAACGGCCGCAGATAATGCAGATAGAAGCGCCACACGCTGCGTGGCGGCATCTCCCGCTCGATCGGCGGGAAAATATCGATCAGGGACTCGAACCAGCGGAACATGGCGCAGACTTCAAAAAAACCGGGGTCCCAGGCTAGCCGATCGGGCGTCAAGCCGCAGTGGCGCGGATCGGCACGCGCGGCCTGGTCAGCCCATGCAATGGGTCAATGCTCTGGCGATGAGAACTAGAGACGAGGTCTGCAGCGCCTTCGCCCCTGGGGCGCCACCACTGTCACTCGCGCACGCGCGCGAGCAGGCGATTGACCTCCGGCAGATCGAAATGCCCGGGTTCCAAGCGCCCACCCAAGCTCGCCAGTTCCTGCACATGCTGCGGGTGGTCCGGGTCGGCGATGATGCGCAACAGCGCCTGGTAATGACCGATGCCGCCACTGCGCTCCGGCGGGCAGGCATTGGCACCGTCCATGCAGCGCGCCACGCGAAGGCCGGCATCGGCCGGCAACCGCGCTTCCACCTGCAGGCGATGTTGCCAGCCGGCGCCGGCGCCGTAGAAATAATCGAAGCCTTCCAGCGCGCCCACCGCGCTTTCCAGCGTGACACGCCCGGCGTGCTTGAGCCGGGGACGCTCGGGCACATCCAGCCCGGATTCGCCATAACGTCCGCCACCAAGGTCGAACTCGTAGGGATGGATGCCAGTCCAGCCCATCACCGGCTGCAACACGCGATGCAGCGTGGCCAGGCGCACCGCACCGGACACCAGCAGGCGCCGCCAGATCAGCGGCGCACTGCCGGTCAATGCCACATGCAGTTGATACACCGGCGCAGGTGCCTGCAGCGCTTGCTGCGCGGATTTCTTTCTTGCCTTGGTCATCATGTGATGCGTTTGCCTGCCTGTTACCAGTATGGCGTGCCAGGCAGGCGAATGCAGACGCCGTCCAGCTCCGCGCGTCAGTCGACTGCGCAACGCCAGGCGGGCGCGCCCGGTGCTCGGGTCCGGATGTACCCCATGTACATCCGGACTCTGAGCGCCCATCCACGCCCGCCTGGCCGCGACTGGCTGCGGTGTGCTGACAACGCTCAGGCACCGCGGCGCAGGCGCAAACCGAACAGCAGGTCATACAGGATCGGAATCAGGCCCAGCGTCACCAGCGTGCCCAACGCCAGCCCACCGATCATGGTGATCGCCATGCCCGTCCACAATGGGCCTGCAAACAGCATCAGCGGCACCAGGCCAACGATGCAGGTGAGCTTGGTCATGACGATCGGGCGCAGCCGCTTGACCGCGGCCGCCACCACCGCGTCGCGGCGCGGCAGGCCATCGGCAAGTTCGGCTTCGATGCGCTCCAGCAGCAACACCGCGTTGTTGACGATGATGCCGGCCAGCGCCAGCAGGCCGAAGGTCGCCATGAAGCCGAACGGATAGCCGGTTATCACCAGCGCCAGTGCCGCACCGATCAGCACGAATGGCACCGCCGACAGCACGATGAACAACTTGCGGAACGAGTTGAACTGCCACACGAACAGCAACAGGATCGCGCCCAGCGCATGCGGCATGTAGTGCAGCAAGGCCTGATTGGCTTCGGCCGAATCTTCCAGCTCGCCACCGATCTCCACGCGGTAGCCGGGCGGCAATTTGAGCGCGGCGATTGGCGCGGACAGCCGTTCGACGATCTCGGTCGCGGTCAGTTGCGGGTTGCGTGCGGTCACGGTGATGGCACGGCTGAGATTGCGCCGCTGGATCGCCGACGGCTCGCTGTCGCGCAGCACCGTGGCGACCGCCGCCAACGGGACCGGTGCGCCGCCTGCCTGCGGGTACACCAACGTATCGGCCGGATTGCCGTTGGCGGCGCGCTCGTCGGTGCTGCCGCGCACGACGACCGGCACATCGGTGCCATCGTCGCGGATCAAGGTGGCGTCCACGCCGCTGTAGCGCCCCTGCAAGGCCTGCGCAATGTCTTCGCTGCTCACACCGGCGCGGCGGGCCTTGAGCTGGTCCACCTGCACCACGTAGCGCGAAATGCGCGCCTGCCAATCGTCCTGCACGTCCACGGTGCCCGGCACCGCCCGCAACGCCCTGGCAATCGCGGCAGCGCTGCTGCGCAGGACGGCCTCGTCCGGACCCACCACGCGATACACCGCCATCCCGGCTTCGGTGGCGCCCAGCGAAAAACGCTTGGGCTCGGCACGCAGCGCGGGGAAGTGGCTGCGCACATGCGAGCGCACCCGTGCGATCACCGCATCGATGTCGGTTCCCGGCCGCACGCTGACCGTGAAGTAGGCCTGGTTGGCCGCCGGCAGCGGCGGGTTCAGGCCCAACACGATGCGCGGCCCGCCATCGGCGACATACCCGATGCTGTCCACCACCTCGGGGTTGGCATGGCGGTCGCCCAACCAGCGGCTGAGTTCACTCACCGTGCGCAGGGTCTGGCGTGCATCGCTGCCCGCCTGCAACGTCACCGGCATCTGGAACTGCAGGCGGTCGGACTTGGGCAGGAAGTCGTACGGAATGGACACCAGCACGGTGACCGCCACCGCAAGCATCGCCGTCATCGCACCGATGAACAGCACCTTGTGCTGCAGCACGCGTTCGATCACGCGGCGGTAGCCGCGATAGAACCGCGACTCGCCGGCGTCGCTGGTCTTGGCGACATGCACCTTGGCGAAGTACATGCACAGCAGCGGCGTCACCGTGATGCTCAGCAACCACGAGCCCAGCAGCGTCACGCCGAGCACGGTGGCCAGCGAGCGCAGGTATTCGTTGGTGCTGGTCTGGCCGAAGAAGAACGGCGAGAACGCCAGCACGATGACCAACGAGGAGGTCAGCAAGGGTGTCGCCAACGTCCGGCCCGCATCGATGCAGGCCTGGCGGCGTTCCTCGCCGGCCACCAGACGGCGCTCGATGTCTTCGGCAATCACGATGCCGTTGTCCACCAACAAGCCCAACGCAAGAATGATGGCGGCAATCGAGACCGTCTGCAGCTCCACGTCCAGCACACGCATGACGATCAGCGAGGCGAAGATGGTCAACGGCACGATCGCGCCGACGATCAACCCGGTGCGCCAGCCCAGGAACAGCATCACCACCGCCATGACGATGACAATGGTCTCGCCCATGACGTGATGCATCTTGCCCATCTCGCGCTCGACCACATCGGCCTGGAAGCTCACCACGTGCTGGGTGAAGCCGACAGGCAGCTCACGCGCGGTGTCGTCGAGCTTGGCGCGCAGCGCCTTGCCGAAGTCGGCGATATTGGTGCCGGGCTGCATCGAGACCGAGACCACCACCGCCGGCTGTCCCTGGTAGACGGCCGCGCTTTGCGGCGGGTCGGTCGGCATCACCTGCACCTGTGCCAGCTCGCCCAGGGTCACTTCGCGGGTACCGCCGGCAGGCGCGCCTGGCACGCTCAGCAGCACGCCGCGCAACTGCTCGGGCGTGCGGATTTCGCCGGACGTGGCCACGGTCAGCGCCAGCCCGGACACCGCGACCTGCCCACCGGAGCCCACCACATTCTGCGCGCGCAACTGCGCCATCACGCTGGCGGGCGTCAATCCGCTCGCCAGCAACCGCGCGCGATCGAACGACACATACACTGCCTCGTCCTGCAGGCCATACACCTTCACCTGCTCCACGCCGGGCAAGGCGTATAGCTGCTCGCGCATGCGCCGCAACGGGGCGCGCATTTCGCTCATCGAAAAGCCCGTTGCGGTCACCGCAATCGAGGCTACCGACACGCGCCCGAAGTCGTCGTCGACGAAGGGGCCAAGCGTGCCCGCAGGCAATTGCGCGCCGGCCTCCGCGGCCTTGGCGCGAACGCGCTGCCACAGCGCAGGCAGATCCTGCACATCGTCATAGGCGGTCAGCTGCACGATCGCGCTGCCCGGGTGCACCGTGGTGACGATGCGCTTGATGCCGGCCAACTCGCGCAAGCGCTCTTCCACCGGACGCGCCAGCAGGTTTTCCACCTGCTCGCTGGGCATGCCGGGATAGGCCACCGACACCAGCGTGTCGCGCACGGTCACCGACGGTTCTTCCTGCGATGGGAAACCGAGAAACGCCACGATGCCGCCGATCAGGATCATCGCTGCGGCAAACAGCGTCAGCCGGCTCGAGCGCATCGCCATCTGGGTCAGCTTCATGGCGTGCGACCTCCGCTCAGCTGCGTTTGCGCCTGCAGTGGCGTCACCGGCTGGCCGTTCACCAAGAAGCCCACCCCGGCGCTCACCACCTGCTCGCCTGCACGCAGCCCGCGCAGAATCTGCACACGCTCGCCGACGATCGTCCCCAGGTCGACCGCGCGTTCGATCACGGCCCGCTTTGCCGGCTGGTAAACGAACACGCTGGCCCGCTGCCGGTTGAGCCGGGGCAATACCGCCGACAACGGCACGCTCGGCGTGGAAGCGGCAGGAGGCGGCAGCGTCAGCATCACGCTGTCGCCGCTACGCAGCGACGGCGCGGCGGCGAGCGGTTCCAGCAACGCCTGTACGGTCGTGGCATTGTCCAGGCGGCTGGAAAGACTGCGCAGACGCAGTTCGATCGGCGCCTCGCCCGTATCCATGCGGGCACGCACGGTCTGCCCCGGCGCCAGGCCGGCACCGGCAGTTGCCGGCAGCGTGGCGACCAGTTGCACACGGCCCTGCCCTTCCACCTGCAGCACCACCTGCCCCGCCGCCACATCGGCCTGCGGCTGCTGCAGGCGCGCCACCACGCTGCCATCGAAGGGCGCACGAAGCTCGCCCAAACGCGTGCCGCGGCGCGCCATGGCCAGGTCGGCCCTGGCCACCTGCAGCTGCGCGGCGGCCGCATCTGCCGCCGCCCGCGCGGCCGTCAAGGTGGCATTGGAACTGGCGCCGTCATCGAACATTGCCTGTTGCTGGCGCAATTGCAGTTGCCGTTCGCCAGACTGCGCCAGTGCCGCGCGCACGTTGGCATCGGCCTGCTGTTCGCGCAGGCGCAGCGGTTCATCGTCCAGCCGTGCCAGCAGTTGCCCGCGGGTCACCCGGTCGCCGACATCCACCAGCACTGCCGACAGACGGCCTGCCCCTTCGAACCCCAGCTCGGCGCGTTGTTCCTGGCGCACCAGCGCCGGCACCTGCAGCGGGTTATCGCTCCCGCTGCCGAAGCGCTCCAGCTTCACCGCGCGCGGTGTCTCGGTGGCCGGCGCATCCGGCCCGCTGCATGCGGCCAGTCCCAGCAGCAACGTGCCGCACACCAGGCCGCGATAAAACATCGTCATCATTCGATCCCCCGGTGTATGCCGCTCAGCGGCTGTAGGTCAGTGCAAGGTTGCCGCTCACCACGCTGCGGCGTGCCACCAGCGGGCTGTCTTCGGCGTTGTCGAGGTAGCGCGTTCCGGTGACCCCCACCGTGGTGGCCCAGTGCTCGCCCAGCGAGTGCGTCCAGCTGCCACCTACCGCGGCGGCATACGCACCGGACCCGGCATTGAAGGCGGCAAAGCGGGTGCGCGCGGCTTGCGCATCGCTGACACCGAAGTAAGCCTGATTGAAGCGGCGGTCGCCGCCATGCACGTCCAGGTCCAAGGTGACCGTGTCGCTGGCGCTATGCAGCAGGGTGAACTCCATCCCGGCGCGATAGCGGTTGCGGCGCGCAGCATCCTTGAGCGTGAATTCCGCCTCCGCATTGACGTTCATGTAGGGCGTCACTTGCTGCATCACCAGCGTACGTGCCGTCACCGAGCCAGGCACATCGCCCATGCCGGCCAGCAGGCGCGAGCCCGGCCGCCAGTTGCTGTCGCGTTGCAGCCGGCCCAGGTCGTAATACAGCGATTGCGATATGTAGAAGCCGGACTTGCTCTGGAATTGCAGGCCTCCACCGCGCGAGGTGTCGAAGAACAACACGCCACGCTGCACCACCAGCACCGGATTGAATTGCACGCGCGCGCTCGGCACCGGCATACTCCGGCGTGGCCACCGCTGCGGCGCCGGCGGTGATCTCGGTGCGGTCTCCCAGCAGGCGCGAACTTCCGGTCAGATCGGTTTGTGCGTGCGCGATGCACGGGATGGCGCTCATGCAGGCAAGGAGGCTGGCGCGAACCACATGGTTGCCGCGCAGGCGATTGAAGGACGATACGTTCATCGAATTCTCCGTCGGAAGTCAGGAAGCGGTGGGCAGGCGCACGCCATAGAACGCCTGAAACAGCGCAATACGGCTCAGCACGCGTTGACGTGCGGTATCCAGGTAATCGAGTTCGGTCTGGGCGATGCGGGTCCGCTCGGCCAGCAGCGCGCTGCGGTCTTGAAGACCGGCATCCACGCGTTGTTGCATGCGAGCAAGTCGCAGTTGCTCGCGTTCGACCTGCTCGCGCGCGCGGCTCGGCCTGCGACAAGGTGGCGTGGGCGTCGAGCGCGTTGGCGACCTCGCGAAATGCCGCTTCGATTGCCTGCTCGTAGGCAACCACATCGGCGCGTTTGCGCAGTTGCGCCAGGTCCAGGTTGGCGCGATTGCGGCCGCCATCGAACAACGGCAGATTCACTTGCGGCATGAAGCTCCACACGCCGTGGCCTGCAGAAAACAAGCCGTTCAATCCGTCGCTGGCCGTGCCCACGCTGCTGCTCAAGGTGATCGACGGAAAAAACGCCGCGCGCGCCGCGCCGATATCGGCATTGGCCGCGCGCAGCTCCAGCTCGGCCTGCTGGATGTCCGGGCGTTGCAGCAACAGCGACGAATCCAGCGCGCGCCACGCACTTGCCGACGTATCGGCGGCGATCAGCCCCTGCAGATCGCCGGGTACCGGCGTGCTGTCGTAGCCGGCCAGCAATTGCAGCGCGCGCACCGCAGCGGCGTGGTTGTCGTTGCCCTGCAGGGCCGCCACATGGGCCTGGTCGGCCTGCCGCTGCTGCGCATCGCGCTCGTCGCGCGCAATCAGCCCCACCTGATATTGCCGCTCGGCGATGGCAAGCAATGCAGCGCTGTCGGCATCCAGCGATTGCAGCTGGTGCAGCGCCTGCGCGGTGGTGCGCTCGGCGGTGTAGGCGCGCAGCACCTCTGCAATCAGGGCGCCACGCGCCGCGTCGCGGCCATGGGTGCTGGCCAAGTAGCGCTGGCGTGCGGCCTCGGACATCGCCTGCAGCTTGCCGAAAAAGTCCACTTCGAAATTGCCGATCCCCGCATTGGCAATCACCAGATCCTGCTGGTAACGCGCATCCAGCGTCGGGTTGTCGAAATGTTGCCGCAGCTGCTGTGCGCCGACGGCGAGCGTCGGCAGGCGCGACGCCTGCGCGATGCCGTATTGCGCACGCGCCTGTTCTACCTGCAACGCCGCACGGCGGAAATCGCCGTTGTGGGCCAAGGCACGTTCGACCAGCGGCCGCAGGTCGCGGTCTGGCGCGAAGGCCTGCAGAAACGCGCGCTCTTGCGCGTTCAACGCGACCGCGGCGGTCGCATCGGCGTCGGGCTGAGCGGATGCCGGTGCGGGTGCGGCCTGCGGGCTGCCGAACGTGGCCGGCACGCTGACCACCGGGCGCTGGTAGGCCGGCGTCAGCGAGCAGCCAGCAGACAGCACCGCACTGGCGGCAACCAGGCACACGCAAGACCAACGATGCGGAATAATTTGTGGAATCATGATGTCGGAGCACAGAGCCAATCTCGACCGACATCCTCGACCCGCAGCGTCCAGGTTGTTTTCGGGAATTATCCAGATTTGATCGAGACGACAGGGCAACACGCCATGACAGGCAAAAAGGTTCTGCTGGTGGAAGACGACAGCGATAGCGCCAGCATTCTGGAGGCCTATCTGCGCCGCGACGGCTTCGATGTGGCGGTGGCCGGCGATGGCGAACGCGCCATCCAGCTACACCGGCAATGGGCACCGGATCTGGTGCTGCTGGACGTGATGCTGCCCAAGCTCAGCGGCATCGAGGTGCTGTCGACGATCCGCCGCGCCGGCGACACGCCGGTGATCATGGTCACCGCCATCGGCGACGAGCCGGAAAAGCTCGGCGCCCTGCGCTACGGCGCCGACGATTACGTGGTCAAGCCGTACAGCCCCAAGGAGGTGGTGGCGCGCGTGCATGCGGTGCTACGCCGGAGCGTGGCGGTGCGCGCACCGGGCGAGCCGTTGCAGCACGGTCGGCTCAGCGTGGATCCGGCCGCCGTGGTGGCCAGCGTGCAACACGAAAACGGCGACAGCGTGGCGCTGGATCTGACCCCGACCGAATTCAACCTGCTCGCGCTGCTGCTCAAGACGCCGTTCAAGGCCTTTACGCGCAGCGAACTGCTCGACGCCTGCCTGCCCGACAGCGATGCATTGGAACGGGTGGTGGATTCGCACATCCACAACCTGCGCCGCAAACTCGAAGTGCATGGCATCACCGGTGTGCTGGTCACCGTGCGTGCAGTGGGGTATCGCTTTCAATGAAGGTGCTGCGGCGGTTTCATGCCTGGCGCAACCAGGCGCCCCTGTGGTGGTGGGTGGGGCTGCGCATGAGCGCGCTGGCGGTGGTGACCATGATGGTCATCGCGTTCGGCATGTGGTGCTATTTCAACCTGCGCTACAGCCTGATCCTGAGCACCGTGCCGGCCGGGCCGCGTGCGGAGATCTCCGAGCTGATCGAGCAGCCCAGGGCCAACCAGGCCCGCCTGTGGGAGCTGTTCCAGCGCTATTACGACATCGAAAATTTCCTGCCCGGGCTGGCCAATCCGGACTGGTGGATGCTGGGCGCCATGATGGCCATCTCGGTGCCGGTCATTTTGTTCTGCGGCCTGCTCGCGTCGCGGCCGCTCTCGCGGCAGTTTTCGCAGGTGGCTTTCGCGGCGCACCGGGTCAGCGATGGCGATTTCGGCGCACGCGCACAAGTGGTGCGCGGCGCGCCGGACGAGCTCACCGCGCTGGCCGAGGACTTCAATACGATGAGCGGCAGGCTGCAGCAGTACGAGCGCGAATTACGCGACTCCAGCGCGATGCTGGCGCATGAATTGCGCACCCCGCTCAATGCCGCGATGGGACGCGTGCAAGGCATGCTGGACGACGTCTTCCCGCGCGAACCCGAGCAACTGCGGCTGGTACATCGCCAGCTGGAGCAGATCAATCGCCTGATCGGCGACCTGCACCTGGTGTCGCTGGCGCGTGCCGGCCAGCTGGTGCTGGAGCCGGAAAGCGTCGAGCTGCGGGAGCTCGTCGCCGAGCGTATCGAATGGGCAGGGCCGGCACTGCGCGAGGCGCAGATGACCATCCACTACCCCACGCATCCGGCGCTGCGCCTGCATGCCGACCGGCACCGGCTGGGCCAGGTGCTGTCGATCCTGATCGATAACGCGTTGCGCTACGCCGCAGCCGGCAAGCTGCTGGAGATCCAGATGCGTCGCGACGGCAACAGCGTGCAGCTCACCGTCGGCGACCGCGGTCCCGGCGTGGCGCCTGCGCAACTGCCGCACCTGCTGGACCGCTTCTGGCGTGCCGACAGCTCGCGCGCGCGGCATTCCGGCGGCAGCGGCCTAGGCCTGGCGATCGCCTCGGCCATCTGCCAGGCGCACGATGGCCAACTGGTCGTCAGCAATCGCCCCGGCGGTGGCCTGCTGGCCAGCGTGCAGTTACCGCTGGGGCGTTGACGCAACGCCCGGCCGCGCACACGCCAGTGCAAGTGCCCGCACCCGCGGGCAGTTGCGCGCCCGATCACCGCGATTGCAGGCTCGGCACCGCATCGCTCACATGGGCGTGGCGGCGCATGATCCAGTTGAACAACGGAGTGGCCATCAGCGTGGACAGGATCGCCATCAGCACCAGCACCGAGAACAGGCCCTGTTCGATGACACCGGCCTGCAAGCCGATATTGATGATGATCAGCTCCATCAGCCCGCGTGCATTCATCAGCGAGCCGATCGCCATCGCGTCGCGGTTGTTCTCGCCGGTCGCACGCGCCGCGGCCCAGCAAGCCACGCCCTTGCCGATGAACGATGCGGCCAGGATCGCCACGCCAGCCAGCATGATCTGCGGCTGCAGCAACACGCTGAGCTGGGTTTTCAAGCCCGAATAGGTGAAGAACATCGGCAGCAGCAACACCACGACGAACGGCTGCAGCATCTCGCGCAGCTTCTCGGTCAATGCGCCCCTGGGCAAGCAGACCCCGAGCAGGAAACCGCCGAACACCGCATGGATGCCGATCGCATCCATCGCCCAGGCGCTGACGCAGAACAGGATCAGCACCACCGCCAGGACACTGTTGCTCAGCGGCTGGCCGGGCACCACATGATCGGCCAGCCGCTTGAGCAGATGCCGGCCGACGAAAATCATGAACACCGCATAGCCGATGCCGCCGCCGATGGCCAGGTAGGCACTGCCCCAACTGCCGCCGAAACTGGCCAGCACCACGGCCAAAATGCACCACGCTGCCGCATCGTCGAACGCGCCGGCGGTCAGCGCCAAGGTGCCCAACGGGCTATTGGTCAGACCGCGTTCGTGGATGATGCGCGCCAGCATCGGGAAGGCGGTGATCGCAATGGCCGCGCCCAGGAACAGCGACGCTTCGGTCAGCTTGGCCTGTTCCGAAAACAGGCCTTCCACGTTGATCAGCCACGGGCACATGGCAAACGCCAGCAGGAACGGCACCGCGATGCCCGCCATCGACACGCTCATGGCGCTGCGATAGCGCGCGCGGAAGTGGTCGCCGCGGAAATCGGTTCCGACCAGGAACATGTACAGGCCCACGCCGAACTGCGCGAACACATACAGCACGTCCATGGCCTGCTTGGGGAACAGGGCTGCTTGCACGCCCGGCGCCAGCAAGCCGAACAACGAAGGCCCCAGCATCACGCCGGCAATCATTTCGCCCACCACCTGCGGTTGCCCGAGGCGCTTGGCCAGCATGCCGACCAGCCGGCACACCAACAAAATCGCGGCAGCCTGCAAAAAGAAATACACCGACATCTGCGGAGTGGTCATGCGTGCGGCGACATCCCTGAAAAGTGCGCAGATCGTAACCGGAGCTGCCGCACTCCGATAGCGTGCGGCCGCCGTGGCGATCTGAGCCCACCTGCGCGCTTGGGCCCGCCAGGCACGGCGCGCAGGCCATCGGCGCTTGTCTGCATCATGTGCCCGCAGCGGCCTGCGCCGGCACCGGCGTCAGCACCAGGTCCTGGAAATCGAAGCTGAAATCGGTCAGCGGCGAAATCGGTTCCATGCACATCTCGCGCACCGCGCCATCCGGGGTCAGCGCAAAATTGACGAAGGCATCGGCATTCAAGGAGCGGTCGTCCCAGCGCACGATGAAGCTGTCGTGCTGCCAATGCTCCAGCGTGCCCACCAACTGGGCGGTCTTGGCAAACTGCATGCGCAGCCGCTTGCCGTCCTGGACGATCACCACATCGCCGTACCAGGGGTCGCGATAGGTGGTTGCGTAGCTGCGCAGCGGCAGCGACGGCGTCGAACGCGCCGCACGCGCGTCCTGGTGCTTCTTCCAACTTGCGTCCGCATCGCTGTCGGCCTTCTCTACCAGTTTGGCGTAGGCGGCGGTCCAGTCGGTGGACGGCACCTGCAAGAACGCATCCAGCACCTGGAAGGTCACGGCGTTGAACGCAGCGCCCACTTCCTGGTTGGTCAACACCACCACGCCCAGCTTCTGATCCGGCAGCAGCGTCAGGCGCGACACCATGCCGGGCCAGCCGCCGGTATGCCAGACCATGCGATGGCCGCGGTAGTCGCTCAGGCTCCAGCCCTCACCGTAGCCGGCGAAGTTCGGCCGCGCCGCGGCAAGCTCGGGCACCTGCACCTCGCCGATCGGGATCGGCGTGATCATCGACCACATTTCCTGCTGACGCTTGGCGCTGAACAGGGGTTTGCCATCGGGCAGGATGCCGCCGGCCAGCTGCACGTTCATCCACAGCGCCATGTCGTGCGCGCTGGCATAGATGCCGCCGGCACCGGAGTTGTTGGACCAGGTCAGCGGCGCCACCGTGCGCAGCTCGGTAAAGTCGTACTTGGCATGCCCGACTGCCGCGTGATCGCCGGGCTGCAGATGGTCGGCGTTGAAGCGCGTGCCGCGCATGCCCACCGGCTCGAAGATGCGTTGCTGCAGAAACGCCGCGTAACTCTGCCCGGACACCTGCTCGATCACCTTCTGGGCAACGGCATACAGGATGTTGTCGTAGGCATAGCGGTCGCGAAAGCCGCCCTTCAGCGGCACCTTGGCCAGGCGCTGCACGACCTCTTCGGTGGTGTAGCTGGTGCTGGGCCAGAACAACAGATCGCCAGCGCCCAGGCTCAGGCCGCTGCGGTGCGCCAGCAGATCGCGGATGCGCATTTGTCCGCTCACGTACGGGTCGGACATGCGAAACCACGGCAGATGGTCGATGACCTTGTCGTCGAGCGAGAGCTTGCCTTCATCGGCCAGAATCGACAGCGATGCGGCAGTGAAAGCCTTGGTATTGGAGGCAATGGCAAACAACGTGTCGGCCTGCACCGGCGCGGGCTTGCCGGTCTCGCGCACGCCGTAGCCGCGCTCCAGCACCACCTGGCCGTCCTTGACGATGGCCACCGCGAGACCGGGCACGTCGAACTGCTTGCGCACGCGTTCCATCTGCGCATCGAACTGCTGCATGCCGGCGGGAAGCTCGGCCGCGTGCGTTGTCGTCACCAAGCTTGCCACCATCAGCACGCCCCCACTCAGCCATCGGTTCAAGGTCACTGCATCACCTTCAGGTTGTTGGTCAGATCGATCCGCCGGCGCCATCCAGCGCCAGCGGTTGCGGCGCTACCAGCACGCCATTGGCATCGGCATACAGCCAATGGCCCGGAACAAAGGGCACGCCGGCAAAATTCACCGGCACATCCACATCGCCCAGATCGCGTCGCTCGGTACGGCGCGGGCAAGCCGCCAGCGCCAGTACCCCCAGCGGCAACGTGGCAAGAATCTCGACATCGCGCACGCAGCCGTGAATCAGCACGCCGGCCCAGCCGTTGGCCACTGCGGTGGCCGCGATCTGGTCGCCCAGCAGCGCATGCTTCAGCGAGCCCTGCCCGTCCACCACCAGCACGCGGCCATCGCCCGGCGTGGCGGCCAGCTCGCGCACCCGCGAGTTGTCTTCGAAACAGCGCACCGTGACCATCGGTCCGGCGAATGCCGTACGCCCGCCGAAGTGGCGGAACAGCGGCTCGGCGATCGTCACGTCGGGGTAGCGGTCACACAGATCAGGCGTGGTCCAGGTCATCGGGGCGATCTCGCGCGGCAGAGCTGGCATGGTAGCCGGCTGTGGCGGCGCGCGGGCGATGGGGGACCGATGCCCGATACCCGTTACCCGATGTCCGATACCCGATAACGCGACATGCAGGCACGCACGCGCAACGACAGTGCGCGCACGCGGACACCGCTGCGTTCGCCGTTTCATGATGGTCGCTGCAAGGCAGTCGCCATGCGGCGCACTGCCGCGTATGGGCACTCGGCAGTGCGGCGCTGCGCTGGCGTCCAGGGCATCTGCTTGAGGTAAGCACTGCGAAGGCGCCGAATTGCGGCACCGAGACGCAACGCAGCCGACGTGGGTTGCCGGCAGCGGCGCCGTTGGTGGCATGCGCAGCTCGCCTCCTGCGGCGTGTAACCCCAACACGGCAGACCAGCGCAGGGGCAACGCACTTCGGCAAGACGACCGCCCCACTGCGATGCACCGTTGCGTCATGCAGGCTCAACCATTGCCCTTCACCGCGGCGCCTCATTGGCCGCCACGTTTCTCATCGCGCCACCTGCCCCAAGGCTATGATCGGCCGGCGCGCGTCGCACCCATTGACGCATCCGCAACGACGCACGACCTCGCCAGCGAGTATCCATGCAATGACCGATCTGTTCGCTTCCGCCCCGCCCGCCCTCGACGGCATCCACATCGGCATTGGTGGCTGGGTCTATGCGCCGTGGCGCGCGGGCATGTTCTACCCGGAAGGGCTGGTGCAGCGCCGCGAGCTGGAATACGCAAGCCGCCACGTCACCGCCATCGAAATCAACGGAACCTATTACGGCACGCAGAAGCCGGCCACGTACGCGAAGTGGCGCGATGAGGTGCCGCCCGGCTTCGTGTTCTCGGCCAAGGCGCCGCGCCGCATTACCCAGTCGCGCAAGCTGGCCGGTACCAAGGCGCAGGTGGAAGATTTCATCGGCGGCATTGTCGAGCTCGGCGATACGCTTGGGCCGCTGGTGTGGCAATTCGAACAAGGGCACCGGCTGCAGGCCGACGATCTGGACGCGTTTTTGTCGTTGCTGCCCAAGCGTGCAGGCACGCGTGCGCTGCGCCATGTACTGGAGATCCGCGACCATGATGCGGTGGATGCGGCGCTGCTCGCATTGGTGCGCGGCCATGGCGTGGCCACGGTGTTCACCGATTCGGATGAGCACCCCTCGTTCGCCGATCTGTCCACGGATTTCGTCTATGCACGTCTGATGCGCAGCCAGGCGCGCCTGCATGCCGGGTATCCGGCGCCGGCATTGGCGCGCTGGGCAGAGCGCATCAAGTCCTGGCGCCGCGGCGAAGACCCGGCCGACCTGCCGCACGTGGATGCAACGACGGCGCCAGCACCGCAGCCGCGCGAGGTCTTCGTGTTTTTCATCAGTGCGGCGAAGGAACGCAACCCGGCAGCGGCGATGGCGCTGTTGAAACAAGTGTCGGCGCGTTAGAGCAGCTCGCAACGCGACAGCCCAGCGGCGATATGGGCGCGGCGGCTTGGGAATCGGCAGGTTGCATGCGTACGTTCGGATTCTGCGTGCGGCATCCCCAGCCATCTGACGACGGCTTGCTGGTTTATCAGCCGCTCTTGGCCCGCGCATGAGGGCAATCGGCGATGATGGATGCGGCCGTCTCCTTAGCACGGCGTTGCGCGCCGGGGTGCGGTGATCGATCGCGGCGTGGGGTGATGCATCGCTCGTGGACGCTCCTGCCGTGATGCAAGTCGTCGATGGCGGGCGTCTCGCGCGATGACTGCGCGACCGCCTGATCAGCCATCCCTCCATCGGCGCCGCTGCACGCCGCCGCCGATTCCCTCGCAGCGCAACATCACGCCGTTTTCGGCGACAATGACGCATGCCCACGACCGACCTGCGCAAGGCGCAACTGCAAATTCACTTCTGCGTCCTGCTTTGGGGCATCACCGCGATCCTGGGCAAGCTGATCACGCTGCAGGCATTGCCGCTGGTGTGGTGGCGCATGTTGATCGTCGTGGTGGCACTGGCCTTGTGGCCACGCGTGTGGCGGGGGTTGCGCGGCTTGTCCGGGCGTGTAGTGCTGGGCTATTGCGGCATCGGCGCGCTGGTTGCCTTGCACTGGCTCACCTTCTACGGCGCGATCAAGCTGGCCAATGCATCGGTGGCGGCAACCTGTATCGCACTGGCGCCGGTGTTCACCGCGGTGATCGAGCCAGTGGTCACGCATCGCCCATTCCGTCCGCGCGAGCTACTGTTCGGGCTGGCCGTGTTGCCCGGCGTGGCGCTGGTCGTCGGCGGGGTGCCGGACGGCATGCGGGCCGGCGTGGTGGTAGGCGCGATTTCGGCGGTGTTCGTCGGGCTATTCGGCTCGCTCAACAAGCGCATGGTGGCGCATGCCGACCCGCTCACCGTCACCGCGCTGGAACTGGGTGCCGGCACGTTGACCCTGACCCTGCTTGCACCGGCCATGCCGCTGCTGCTGCCAGCGTTACATGGCGATCTGCTGGTAGTGCCCGGCCTGCACGATGCCGTGTTGCTGCTGGCGTTATCACTGGCCTGCACCTTGCTGCCCTTCGCGCTGGCGCTGGTCGCCTTGCGGCATCTGAGCGCCTATTCGGTGCAACTGGTGACCAATCTCGAACCGGTCTACGCCATCGTGCTGGCGATCGCGCTGCTGGGCGAACAACGCGAACTGACCCTGCAGTTCTATCTCGGCGTGGCAATCATTCTCGGCGCGGTATTCCTGCATCCGGTCCTGGAGCGTCGGCGCACGGTCGCGCACCCGGAAGTGCTCGGCACAGCCGAGGCGAAGAACATCGTCGACTGATTGCACTGCGCTGCAAGACCACGCATCTCCACAGCGACCTCTGCGTTGATGCACGCCGACGCTCACGCTGCATCGCGCCGGTTCGGCGCCCGGCACACGGCAATCGACGTCCCATGCGCTCGCCAGGCCATCTGCATCGGCAGGCGCGCAGCCGCGCCCGCCCCTATTCCAGCGCAACCACCTGATCGCGCCCGCCGCGCTTGGCCGCATACAGGGCCTGGTCGGCGCGCTTGATCACTGCCTCCACGCTTTCCTGCGGGTACAAGGTCGCCACGCCGATACTCACCGTCACCGGCAGCGCGATCGTCATCGCCGCCACGCTCTGGCGCAGGTATTCGCATTGCACGCGTGCCTGCAGCAGATCCGCATTGGGGAGCAGCAACACGAATTCCTCGCCGCCATACCGGGCGATGGTGCCGGCACCGGCCATATGCGCACGCAACAACGTGGACAGTTCGCGCAGCACTGCATCGCCCTGATCGTGCCCATGCACATCGTTGACGGTCTTGAAATGATCCACGTCCAGCAGCGCGACCGACAGCGGCTGGCCCACCGCACGCACCTGTTCGGTGGCCGCTGCCAACGCCACCGCGAACGCGCGCCGGTTGGGCAGGCCGGTCAACGGATCGGTGCGGGTCTGTTCGACCAGGTCGGCGTTCAACGCATCCATCTGCGCGTAATAGCCGGCCATCTGCTGTTCGTACCACTCGCGCTCGTGCAACTGCTGGCGCAACTGCCTGCCGGCCAACCGCAACTCGAGCAGGTGCGAGGCCTGCCGCGACAAGGCCTGCAAGGCCTGGCGCTGGTCTTCGCGCAGGTGCGCCGGGGTCTGGTCGAACACGCACAGCGAGCCCAGCGCCATGCCCTGGCTGGTCACCAGCGGCGCGCCGGCGTAGAAGCGTACCCCGCCGCTGCCGACTACCATAGGGTTATCGTGGAAGCGTGGGTCCAGCAAGGTGTCGTCCACCATCAGCACTTCGTCCGGGCGCAGGATCGCGTGCGCGCAGAACGAGATATCGCGTGGTGCCTGGCTGCGTGGCGCACCGTGCGCAGACTTGAACCATTGCCGGTCTTCGTCCACCAGCACCACCGCCGCCATCTGCGTCTCGCACAGCGTGGAGGCAATCATGGTCAGGTCGTCGAATGCACGTTCGGCCGGCGTATCCAGCACGTCGTACTGGCGCAGCGCGGCCAACCGCTCGGCCTCGTTGCTCGGCAATTCCGGTTTGATCACTGCCGCCCCCTGGCTGTTATCTGTGAAAGTATGCCGGAGCCCGGCAAGTGCCACCATCTGGCTGGCCCGCACCTTGCCGTGCCGCAAGCACCGCCCTGGCCGACATCGGCCGTGTCGAAGGGTGATCCATCGGGCGGGCGCAAATACCCGCCGCGGGGTTGCACGTGTGGCGCGGCAGCACGGCAGTACCACGCGCGCATGTGCCGTGTCTGAAACGCCGGCTGCGCTGACCTGGCAGCGATGCAGCCGGCCCGGCACAGGCACTTACCAGTCGGTGCGTTGCGGCAGCAGCCCGCGCAATTCCGCATCGCTGAGGTTGCGCCACTGCCCCGGCTTGAGCGCAGCCAGCTTGATGTTGTCGATGCGCACCCGGCGCAGTTGCGTCACCCGGTAGCCGAATTCGGCAGCCATCAGGCGAATCTGCCGATTCAGGCCTTGCTCCAGCACGATGCGGAAGCCGAATTTGGCAATACGCGCGGTGCGACACGGCAGCGTGGTTTCGTTGTGGATGCGCACGCCGCGTGCCATGCCACGCAGGAATTCGTCGGTGACCGGTTTGTTGACCGCGACCAGATATTCCTTCTGGTGGCGATTTTCCGCACGTAGGATCTCGTTGACGATGTTGCCGTTGCTGGTCAACAGGATCAGCCCTTCGGAGTCCTTGTCGAGCCGGCCGATCGGAAAGATGCGCTGCTCGTGACCGACGAATTCGACGATATTGCCCTTGACCGAACTCTCGGTGGTGCAGGTGATGCCCACCGGCTTGTTGAGCGCGATATAGACGTGCTTGCGACCGCCGAGCTTCTTGGCCTCGCGCATGCGTAGCGGCTGGCCATCCACCAGCACGGTATCTTCCTCGCCCACCACCGCGCCGGTGCCGGCGGGCACGCCATTGACGGTGACCCTGCGTTCTCCGATCAGGCGATCGGCCTCGCGGCGTGAGCAGAAGCCGGTTTCGGCGATGTATTTGTTGAGTCGGATCGTCATCTGCCAATTATCGGCGATTTGGAGCAGGCCGTGCGTCATGCCGGCTGCCCGGGCCAGCAATCGGCAGCAGGCCGTCGCAAAGGCGTGTGCACGCAGCACCGGCATGACGCTGCGCGACGTCGCCTGGGTCAGGCGCGCTTACCCGGAGACGGCCACCAGCTGCGGCGTGTGCAACAGCTCTTCCAGCGGGCATGGACGATGCAGGCTGAAACCCTGCACCTGGCCCACACCGGCGTCGCGCAGACCGGGGATGTCGGCCTCCGATTCCACGCCTTCGGCGACCACCTCGATGCCCAGCGCCAGGCCGACCTGGGCGATCGAATGCACCGCCGCGCGATCCACCGCATCGTGCGCGTAGTTACGGACGAAGCCGCAATCGATCTTCAACACGTCCACGGTGAATTGCTTGAGATAGCCGAACGAGGCAAGGCCGCTGCCGAAGTCGTCCAGCGCCACGTGGCAGCCGCGCGCGCGCACGCTCTGCACGAAACGCTGCGCGTGTTCCAGATCGCCGATGACTGCGGTCTCGGTGATCTCCATGCACAGCTTCGGCACCAGTGCCGGGTAGCGTTCGAACAGGGCACAGACCACGTCGAGAAAATCCGCCTGCGCGATCGATTGCGCAGACAGATTGACGTGGCACAGGTCCAGCGTCGCCACATGCATCGGGTTGGCCGACAACTGCGCGCACAGCGCTTCCAGCACATAGGTATCGACCATGCGCCCCAGGCCGTAACGCTCCACCGCCGGCAAGAATTCACCCGGGCTCAGCACCCTCCCGTCGCTGGCGCGCATGCGCACCAGCACCTCGTACTGCAGGCGCCCCGGGTCGTTCAGCACCTGGATCTTCTGCGCGTACAACAGCAAGCGCTCTTCGGCGATCGCCTGTTGCACCGCACTGATCCAGCCACCATCGTGGCGGCGCTGCGCCAGCGCCAGATCGTTTTCGTTGAAGCAGCGAACGCGGTTGCGGCCTTCTTCCTTGGCCGCATGACAGGCCAGATCGGCGGCGGTCATCAAGGTGGTGAGGTCGCTGACGCCCTGGCGAATCTCCACCACGCCAAAACTGCAACTGGGCGTCAGCGGTCGCCCGCCTTGATGGCTCCACGGTTGACCGAGCACGCCGTGCATGCGTTCCAGCACGATTTGCGCCTGCGCCAGATCGGTATTGGCCAGCAGGATGGCGAACTCATCGCCGCCCAGGCGCCCCAGCCAATCGCCAGAACGCAGCTGCATGGTGATCACGTCGGCGAAGTGACACAGGAACCTGTCGCCGACCGCATGCCCGAAGGTGTCGTTGACCAGCTTGAAGTGATCCAGGTCGACAAAGCACAGCGCGTGGCACATCTGCGGCGATTGCGGCAGCTCGATCAGGCGCAGCAGCCGGCGTTCGATTTCATGCCGATTGATCAGCCCGGTCATCGCATCGTGGCGCGCATGGAAGGCCACTTCGTCGGCCAGCTCGTGCGCGTGCGAGACATCTTCGATCACCGCCAGCACAAGGGTCGGCTCTTCCGGCCCCGGCTCGACCAACGACGCGCTCCAGCGGCCCCACATCACCCCGCCGTCGGCACGCAGAAAGCGCAGCTCTCCGGACTGCAGCAGCTTGGGCCAATCGAGCATGCCGCGGCTGTCCAGCTTGATGTCTTCCGGATGCATCACCTCGGCCAGCGTGCACGCCTGCAGCTCTTCGGGCCGGTAGAGCAGCACATTGGCCATCGACGCATTCGCATCCAGCACGTTGCCGCGCAGGTCGAACTTGACCATGCCCAGCGCCGCCTGCTGAAACGCGGTACGGAAGCGACCTTCATGCGACAGCAGATAATCGCGAATGCGCCGCATCGCCAGTACGCAGGTGATCAACACCAGCAGCAAGGTGGCCAGGCTGCAGACCACCATCACATCGTGCAACAGCCGCGCGCAGCGGGTCAGGCAGGCCAGGAATTCGGCCGCATCGCGGCGCATGCGGCCGTCCAGCAGATGCAGTTCATCGCGCAGTGCCTGCAGCGCACGCGGGTCGGGCCGGTTGGCAGCGTGCACCGAGGCGGCGCGGTCGGCCAGGTCGCTCAATTGCAGGATGCCGGCGTCGGTGCGCTTCCACAGCGCGATGGCGTCGCCGAGATACGGAAATTGATGCCCGTAGCGATACAGCCGCACCATTTGCGGCATGTCTTCATGGGCATTACGCCCAGCGGCCAGACCGGCGTAGACCGCGTCCCAATCGATCACCGGCTGTTCGATCGCCACGCGTGCGGCGCGGTCGCCCAGCGGCACTTCCAGCGCGCGGCAGGCGGCCTGCAGATCGGCCGTATCGCCGCTGCCAAGGTAGCGCTCCATCCAGTACACCGATTCCTGCTGGGCGTTGGACCAGTGGCTCTGGCCGACGATCCAGGCGGTCGCGCCGGACTGGACTTCTATCACTAGCGCCGACACCACCGTCATGCAGACGGCGATACCGATCAACAGCGCCAGAGGAAGCGTCAGCCAGCCACGCACCAGATGCATGGTCTGCCCACCGCCCTTGCCGCGTACTGCCTGCGCCATCGCCGTCCGTCCTTCGCCGCCCCAGTGCGATTCAGGCGCCCACTGGGCGCCTGAAGGCAGTAACGGCCGCAACGGCCGAGTCTGTATGGCTACGCCCGCTTGGCGTCCTGCGATCGGGGTTAGCGACGCTGACGGGATCGGCCTGATCGCCGCCGCCCTGAGGCGCCGTCACGCCCTACCCGCTCGCTATGCTCTTTGATGCATAGCGATACTGGGCAATCCGACCGGCTGTGGTGGCACCTGCCGGCCATGCCGGGCAGGCTTACTCGCCACGCGGCTTCGGCGGACCCTTGCGGTGCGGCGCGCCGGCGCGGTCCATCGGACGGCCCGGGCCGTTCGGGCGCCCGGACGGCTTGCCGCCACGCGGGAAACGCGGCTTGGACGCCGCACCGGCCGCTTCGCCGTCTTCCAGCTTGCGCATGTTCAGCTGCTGGCCGGACACCCAGACCTTCTTCAGGTGGGCGAGCAGTTCGCGCGGCATGTCGGCCGGCAGATCCAGGATCGAGTAATCGTCCTGGATGTCGATACGACCGATATAACGACTTTCCAGACCGGCTTCGTTGGCGATCGCGCCGACGATGTTGGCCGGCTTCACGCCATGGCTGTGGCCTACTTCGATGCGATAGCTCTCCATGCCGAACTCCGGCTCCCCACGTGGGGCCGGCTCGCGGCGCGGACGCTCGCCGGCATTGTCAGCGCGGGGCGGGCGCGGAGCGCGGTCGCTGTCGGCGCGCGGGCCACGTTCGAACGTGGGTTCGAAACGCGGACGCTCGCCCCGGTCGGCACGCTCGTTGCGCTGGCGCGGAGCGGATTCCTCGCGCGCACCGCGCACCGGCGGGGTCAGCAGGAACGGGGCATCGCCCTGCAGCAGCTTGGCCAGCGCGGCGGCGATATCGATCGCCGGCACGTTGTTTTCGGCCTCGTAGCGCTGCAGCAGATCGCGGTACATGTCGATCTGGCCACCGGCCAGGGTCTCGGTGATGCGGGTCATGAAACGCGCGACGCGGGTGTCGTTGACCGCGTCCACGCTCGGCAGCTGCATTTCTTCGATCGGCTGGCGGGTGGCGCGTTCGATCGAACGCAGCATGCCCTTCTCGCGCGGCGTCACGAACAGGATCGCGTCGCCGTTACGCCCGGCACGACCGGTGCGACCGATGCGGTGCACGTAGCTTTCGGTGTCGTAGGGAATGTCATAGTTCAGCACGTGGCTGATGCGCTCCACGTCCAGACCGCGTGCGGCCACGTCGGTGGCGACCAGGATGTCCAGCTTGCCGTCCTTGAGCTGGGCGATGGTCTTCTCGCGTGCGGCCTGCTGCATGTCGCCGTTGATGGCCGCAGCCGCCATGCCGCGCGCCTGCAGCTTCTGCGCCAGCTCTTCGGTGGCCGCCTTGGTGCGCGCGAAGATGATCATGCCGTCGAACGGCTCGACCTCGAGAATGCGGGTCAACGCATCCAGCTTGTGCAGCCCGCTCACCCACCAGTAGCGCTGGCGGATATTGGCCGAGGTGGTGGTCTTGGCCGCGATGGTGACTTCGGCCGGGTCTTTCAGGTAGGTCTGCGCGATCCGGCGGATGGCCGGCGGCATGGTGGCCGAGAACAAGGCCACCTGGCGCTGCTCCGGCAGCTTCTTCAGCACCGCTTCGACATCGTCGATGAAGCCCATGCGCAGCATTTCGTCGGCTTCGTCCAGCACCAGCGTCTTGAGCTGCGACAGATCCAGGGTGCCGCGATCCAGGTGATCGATCACCCGGCCCGGGGTACCGACGACCACGTGCACGCCGCGCTTGAGCGCGCTCAGCTGCTGGGCATACGGCTGGCCGCCGTAGACCGGCAGCACACGGAAGCCGGGAATGGCCTCGGCATATTTCTGGAATGCCTCGGCAACCTGGATGGCCAGCTCGCGGGTCGGGGCCAGCACCAGTGCCTGCGGCTTGACCTGGTTGAGATCGGCGTTGGACAGCACCGGCAGCGCGAACGCGGCGGTCTTGCCGGTGCCGGTCTGGGCCTGGCCGAGCACATCGCGACCGGCCAGCAACGCGGGGATGGTGGCAGCCTGGATCGGCGACGGCGACTCGTAGCCAACATTGGCAACGGCCTTCATCACAGCGTCCGAGAGGCCGAGATCTGCAAACAGCAGCGGCGCGGAAGATTCTTGGGTCATGGGTAACTCCGGAGGCGCCGCACGGAGCCGGCAGGCGCAAAGCAGCATAGTGTGCCTCTTCAGCCCCCTTGCTGTCGAAATTTTCGTGACAGTCCATTCAGGTTGTGAGGAATCGCGCTCCTGCGCGAATCATCCCCGTGTCGCCCCTCACCTGCCCGACTGGAGCCATGCCCCTGGACACAGACCTGCACACCCGCTTCAGCGCCCTGCTGCAGCAACATCGCGGCATCCTGCTGAAGGTGGCGGCCAGCTATTGCCGCGGCCGCGACGACCGCGACGAACTGGCGCAGGAAATCGCCACGCAACTGTGGCGGGCATTTCCCGGCTACGACCCGGGCCGGCGCTTTTCCACCTGGATGTACCGCATCGCCCTGAACGTGGCGATCAGCGATCTGCGCGGCCGCCGCGCGGCCAGCGAGCCGATCGCGCTGGATGCGGTGCAGGAGCGCATTGCCGATCCCCATGCGCACGACCCTGTACGCGAGCAACAGGTGGCCGCGCTGTATGCCTTCATCGCACAGCAACCGCCGCTGGAACGCGCGTTGCTGCTGCTTTATCTGGACCAACACAGCTATCGCGAGATCGGCGAAGTGCTCGGCATCAGCGAAACCAATGTCGCCACCAAACTCAGCCGCCTGAAAACGCGTATGCGCGCCGAGCTGTGACCCCCACCCATCCGCAACCGGAGCAAGACATGGAACTGGACGACATCGCCCTGGCCTGGCGTTCGCTGGAACAGCGACTGGACCAACATGCCGCACTCACCGACCAGGTGCTCGGCGAGCTGCGCAGCCACGCAGCACGCGCCCAGCTACGCCCGTTGTGGCTGAGCCAGTCGGCGCAACTGCTGTGCGCCATCGCACTGAGTGGCATCGTTGCCCACAGCTGGCGTGCGTTCGCCGAACAGGCGGCTGCCGTCGTCGGCGGCGTGTTGCTGCAGGCGTGGTGCGTTGCGCTGGCGGCGTCTGCGGTCCGTCAACTGTGGCTGTTGTCGCAATTGGATTTCGCCAGGCCCCTGCTGCAGACACAGCGCGCGCTTGCACAGCTGCGGCGCTGGCGCACGCGCGTGGCGCCGTGGCTGGGCGTAGCGTTCTGGGTGCTATGGGTGGCATTGGCAGACGCTGCATGGCGGGCCCTCACCGGCCTGTCGTTGCCAACCGCCTGGCTGCTATGCAACCTGCTGGTCGGTGTCATCGGCGGCATCGGCACCTGGCTGGGCTATCGCCGGCTGCAGCGCAGCGGTCACCCCTGGCTGGAACGCCTCGACACCGCGCATGCCGGCCGCAGCGTCGCCCGCACCGAAACCCTGCTGGAACAGATCGCGCGTTTCCAGCGCGAGTAAGCGGATAATCGCGGCCTCCCTGCCACCGAGCACACCATGCAATACCTGGAATTCGACCTGGACGGCGACTACATCGAACTCAACCAGTTGCTCAAGCTGGCCGGCATTGCCGACAGCGGCGGCCAGGGCAAGGCGATCGTCGCCAGCGGCGCGGTCAGCGTCGACGGCGTGCAGGAGCTGCGCAAGACCGCCAAGATCCGTCCCGGTCAGCTGGTGCAGCTGGACGATGTGGAAATCCGCGTGCTGGCATGGGACCCGGACGCCGAGCCCGACGCATGAAGGTGGTGGAGATCGGCCGGCGCAACAACGCACCCTCGGCCGACGATCCAACCCACGACGTCTGTGTTTTTTCGATCGCCATCGACGCGGACCAGCCGTTCTGGCTGGAGAGGTCCATCCGCGGCGGCCATGCCGAGCGAGGCGGCTGCAGCATGCTGGCCTTGCACGAACTGGATGCCTGGCGCGGCGACTGGCGTGCCGAGGTGACCAGGGCCGGTTGCGCCTGGGTGATTCCACTCCTGGAACACGCCCTGCGTACCGACGATGCGCAGGCGTCCATCGATGCCATCCTGGCGCGGGTGCAAGCGCCGGATTGAAACTCGCACCCGCCGGCGACGCTGCATCAAATGCCCAGCAGTGCGCGCACCAGTTTGATGATGCCCCAGAACGACACCACCCAGATGGCGCTGCGCAGGTACGGAATACCCGCGGCATACACCGGCACATACGCCACGCGCGCCCACAGGTAGAGCTGCACGGCGAGTGCTGTTTCTGCGCTGGTGCGCCCGGCCACGCTCACTGCCAGCACGGCAGCCGCGAAGATCGGAAAGGTTTCCAGATAGTTGCGGAACGCGCGGTCCAACCGCGCCGCCACGCCGGTGAGCGGCTTGGCCTCGCCATCGCGTGCGCTGGCATTCCACTTGGTGCCGCGCTGGGCGGTCATGCTGGCCGAGGCGGCCAGCAATTGCACCAGCCCGAGCACCATCGCCCAGCCCAGCATCTGCAGCTCGATCGTCAGTTGCATGCGTTTCTCCTGGCCGATGGAAACATCACTTCACCGCCGTGCGCAGGCTGTAACCGGCCAACCGCCAGGTCTTGTCTTCGTCCAGACGGAACGACACCAGCTCGCGGACCGGCTGTTGCGCCTTGGCAAAACGGGTCGGGAAGCTGACGTTGACATACAGGCCTTCGGGCACCTGCGCGCCGGGGCCGTACTTGACCCGCGTGACCGAGCCCTGCCCGCGCCCCACCACCGCACCCAAGCGCGCGCGTTCGGTGCCGATCTGGCTGACGAAGACATCGCGCTTGACGGCGGTCTTGGCGACCTTGGACGCGCCATCCCACAGGGACGCAACCTGGTTGCCGTCCACCATCTGCGCCACGCGCAAGGCGGCCTGGGTCATCTCGGTGTTCTGCTTGGTCAGCTGCGCCTGCTGCGCCGGGCTAAGCGCCGGCTGCGCTGCGGGCCCCGCAGCGGCCGGTTGCGCCGCAGCCGGGCCAGCGGGACGACTGGCGGCCTGCGGTTGTTGAGCGAACGCCAGCGCTGGAGCCAGTGCCAGCACGATAACCAGACGAGAACGAAGCATGGGACAAGGACCTTGTACGGATCGGGTGGAAAGGAAAGGCGCCCGCCCACCTGTGGGTGGGTAGCGCAGTCTAGGGCGTGTCATGCGCAACACAAGTCTGCGGCTGCAGGTGCGGGGACGGCACTGACGACAACACGCCAAGCGCTGACGCGGGCCTCGGGGAACAACGCACCGCTCGAGCGCGCAAGCGACGAGCAGCAAGCTCTGGCCACGGCCGCACGCATCGACGTCATCGGGTTTGGCAGCGGCGTTTTCCTCCCTCTGTCCGGAGTGGCAGGCATGCTGCGGATATCGGCATCGGTTGGGCGTGGACGCGTGCCGCAACCATTTGAAGTTGCCAAGCCCCCATCCCGCACAAGCACCCACCAACCTTGAAGTTCCAGCGTCGTTGCCTGCGCAATCAGACCTCGCTCCCGGGAGCCGGCGGCACGGCTGTCACGCCACGCGGCCGCCACAGACGCCAACTGACCCAGAAGGCACGCGCGATCGCGGCAATCAGCGCCGCCAGACTCAGCCAGGTTGCCAGTGTCGCCGGCCATTGTTCGTGCATGGCGGCAGCGGCCAGACGCAGCAACTCGGCCACACCGAAGCCGACCAGCACCAGCAGGGCCGACGGGAGATATGCCAGTAACACACCCTTGGTCTTGCCTCGCATATGTCACCGGCTCGGTTGTGATGCAGCGACGATAGGCAGCGCGCAGTGCGATACGCGTGAAGCCGGTCGCTGCGCTCAGCCGTCGGGGTGAAGCGCAGACGGCGGGCCGGCCTGGGCCGCATCCTGCGCAGGCGCGGCGTCTGGCTCGGCTGCAGGTGTCGCCGCACCTGCGGCGTCGCGCTGGACTTGGTCGTTCTGCGCCTGGCCGTTCTGCGCCTGGCCGGTCTGCGCCTGGCCGGTCTGCGCCTCACCGGTCTGCGTTTCGGCCGGCGGGCTGGCGGGCAGCGCCGCGGCATCGGTTTCGGCCAGCGGGCTTTCTTCCGGGCAGGCGGCATCCGGAAAGCCGAAGCGCTGCTTCAAAGCCAGGCCGCAGGCATTGACCGCGTCCAGGTCTGCGCCCTCGCCCTTGCACTTCTGGTCGAAGGCGACCAGAAACGCGTCCTTGCGGCGTACGAAGGCATCGCCGCACTTGCGCATCTGGCGGATGCGTTCCAGATCGTCCTGCACCGCGTTGGTGCCATCCAGCCCGTATTCGCGCAGCTCTTCCATGCTGAGCAGGCGCAGGCTGCGGTTGGGCACGGTCATCATCAGGTCGGCCACCGCCACCGCCACGCCGTTGCGCTCCAGGTAATCCTTGACGTTGCCGTAGACCTCGCGCAGTTCGCGATTGAGCTCGGCGCGCGAGGTGGCCTTGGAGCTGATCCGCATCATGCGGTGAATGCCGACCTTGCCGGCGACCAGGCGGTTGTCGCCGGCCGCCAGCACGAACACGCAGGCGCTGTGGCAGATCGAGCCTTCGCGCACCCAGATGGTCCAGTTGGACTCGCCGATGGTGTCGCCGGCACGGATAGCCGCCTCCACCTGCCCGCCACTGGAGTCCAGGTCCAGGATGCGATGCGGCAACTTCCACTGCTCGGCCACCGAGGCCAGCCGCCACACCAGCGCCGCAAACCCTGCGTTGATCTTGCCGGCGTAGCGCACCCGCACCAGCCCGGTCTCGCGGCACGGCGCCAGCGCCGCTTCCACGCTGGCCCGGTCCAATGCCGGCAACAGCGTGCCGTCGCCGACCTCGCGGCTGTAATCGGTCGCGCAGCTGATCCAGGCCTGGCCCGATTCCAGTTCCGCCTGCGGCCAGCTTGCCTCGCCTGCCTGCGTGCGCGGGCGCGGCGGCGGTACCGGTTCGGGCGTATCCACCGACACCATGTGATCGCCATCGCCGGCCTGCCCCGCACCACTTTGCTGCGCAGCCGCGGCATCGGCGGAGGTCGCCGACCGGTCGCAGGCGGCCAGCAGGAGCAAGCAGGCAAGGGACAGACAAACCGATTTCAGCATGATGTGGGGCACGGAACGCGACGGAGATCACCCGCAGTCTATGGCTGAATGGGTCGAAGGGTTGACCCGGCCATGAACGCGCAGGGCCAACGCAACCCTGTCCGAAAACGGCCAGCCGGCGCCGGAGCGAGCGCATAGACTGGCGCCATGCAGACCGCAACGCCCGACCGAGCCCAATGCGACCGCGCCCGCCTGGCACGCGATGCACGCTTCGACGGGCTGTTTTTCACCGCCGTGCGCAGCACCGGGATCTATTGCCGCCCGGTGTGTCCGGCGCCGCCGCCGAAGCCGGCCAATGTCAGTTACTACCCCACCGCCGCGGCAGCCAGCGCTGCTGGATACCGGCCATGCCTGCGCTGCCGGCCGGAGTTGTCGCCGCAGGCGCAGCAGCATCTGGGCGAAGAAAGCGTGCAGCGTGCGCTGGCGATGATTGCCGACGGCGCGCTGCAGGCGCAGCCGGTGCAGACGCTGGCCGATGCGGTGGGCGTGAGCGCGCGCCAGCTGCAGCGGCAATTCGTGCAGCAGCTGGGTGCCACGCCGATCCAGGTGCACGGCACGCATCGGCTGCTGCTGGCCAAGCAACTGCTGACCGAAACCGCCCTGCCGGTAACCGAGGTCGCGCTCGCAGCCGGCTTCAACAGCCTGCGCCGCTTCAATGCGGCCTTCCTGCAGGGCTGCGGCATGCCGCCCTCTGCACTGCGCAAGCAGCGTGCCGAGGTGCCGGGCGGCGAACTGACATTGCGCCTGGGCTATCGCCCGCCGCTGGATCTGCCGGCGATGCTGGCCTTCCTGCAGCGCCGCGCGATTCCGGGCATCGAGCAGGTCGACGCCAACGGTTACCGGCGCGTGATCGGCGCGCCGGGCAAGGCCAGCGTGATCGAGGTCAGCGCGGCACCGCAGCGCCCGGAACTGCTGCTGCGCATCGGCGCCACCGACCCGCGCCAGGTTCCGCAGATCGTGCGGCGCGTGCGCCGGCTGTTCGATCTGGATGCAGACCTGCAGGCCGTGCACGCCACGCTGGCGCCGGAACCGCTGCTGGCCGAGGCAATTGCACGCCGACCCGGTCTGCGCGTACCCGGCGGCTGGGACGGCTTCGAAGTGGCGGTGCGTGCAGTGCTGGGGCAGCAGATCAGCGTGGCCGGCGCGGCAACGCTGGCAGCGCGCCTGGTGAACCGTCACGGCGGCCATCATGCCGACATGCCACCCGGGCTGGATCGCAGTTTTCCCACGCCCGAACAGTTGGCCGACGCGCCGCTGGAACACCTCGGGCTGCCGCGTGCGCGCGCCGCCACGCTGCGTGCGCTGGCCTCGGCCTGCGCGCAAGGCCAGCTGCACTTCGGTGCCGGGCAGCGCCTGGCTAATTTCATCGCCGCCTGCACCGCGCTACCCGGGATCGGGCCGTGGACCGCGCATTACATCGCCATGCGCGCGTTGTCCCACCCAGATGCGTTCCCGGCCGGCGACCTGATCCTGCAGCAGGTGCTCGGCGCCCCCGGGCGCCTGAGCGAACGCGCTACCGATGCCCGTTCGCAGACATGGCGACCGTGGCGCGCCTACGCCGTGCTGCACCTGTGGCATCTGGCCAACGACCGCAAGGACCCCCGCGCATGAGCACCCTGCACTACGACACCTTCCCCTCGCCGATCGGCGCACTGAGCGTGGCCGCCGACGACACCGGCGTGCACCACATCCTGTTCGCGCAGAACCGCTACGACGCCGTCGGCCGTGCACGCTGGTTGCACGACCCCGATGCGCCACTGGTGCGCGAAGCACGCCAACAGCTGCTCGATTACCTGCACGGCGGGCGACGCAGTTTCGATCTGCCGCTGGCACCGGTCGGCACACCGTTCCAGCTGATGGTCTGGCGCACGCTGGCGCAGATTCCGTTCGGGCAGACCTGGAGCTATGCGCAGCTTGCGCAGGCGGTGGGCAAGCCGGCCGCGAGCCGCGCGGTGGGCGCTGCCAACGGACGCAACCCGCTGCCGATCGTGCTGCCGTGCCATCGCGTGATCGGCGCCAATGGCACGTTGACCGGCTTCGGCGGCGGCCTGCCGACCAAGCAGGCGTTGTTGCAGTTGGAAGGCTGGTCGCCGCGTGGTGCGGCGCGCGCCGACGATCTGTTCGCCCCTGCCTCGCCAGCGCGCACTGGCTGACTTCGCGGCGTCATCGCTGCGCCGTAGACTTACGCCATGATCGACCGACGTCTTGGAATTGCCGCAGCGGCGCTTGCCTTGCTTGCGGCCTGCAGCAGCCAGCCATCCGCGCGCAGCGCGCCCACGCAGCTGCCAACTGCATCTGCGAACATCGCATCGGCCAGCAACCCGCACACCTTGCTGCTGATCTCCATCGACGGCCTGCGCGCGGACATGCTCGATCGCGGCATCACGCCGAACCTGTCGCAACTGGCACGCGAAGGCGTCCGTGCGCGCTGGATGACGCCCGCGTATCCGTCGCTGACGTTTCCCAATCATTACACCCTGGTCACCGGGCTGCGTCCGGACCACCACGGCATCGTGCACAACAGCATGCGCGACCCGACGCTTGGGGGATTCTGGTTGAGCAAGTCCGACGCGGTGGGCGATGCGCGCTGGTGGGGCGGCGAACCGGTGTGGGTGGGCGTAGAAAAATCGGGCCAGCATGCGGCCACCTGGTCGTGGCCAGGCAGCGAGGCGGCGATCAAGGGCGTGCGCCCGTCGCAATGGCGCCATTACCAAAAAGGCGTGCGCCTGGACACGCGCGTGGACGCAGTGCGGGGCTGGCTGAAAACCGACGGTGCCCAGCGCAATCGCCTGGTCACGCTGTACTTCGAACACGTGGACGAAGCCGGCCACGACCACGGCCCGGAATCGCGCGAATACGCCGACGCCGTGCGCGCGGTGGATGCGGCCATCGGCCGGCTGCTGACAGGCATGCAACGCGATGGCACGCGTGCGCGCACCAACATCATCGTGGTCTCCGACCATGGCATGGCCGAGGTGGCGCCAGGGCATGCGATCAGCGTGGAAGACATCGCGCCGCCGCAGATCGCCACCGCAATCACCGACGGCCAGGTGATCGGTTTGGAGCCACTGCCCGGGCAACAGGCCGCTGCCGAGGCCAGCGTGCTTGGCGCGCACGACCACTACGACTGCTGGCGCAAGGCCGAGCTGCCGGCACGCTGGCAGTACGGCAGCCACCCGCGCATTCCGTCGATCGTCTGCCAAATGCACGAAGGCTGGGATGCGCTCTTCCCGGACAAGCTTGCCAAGCGCGCGCGGCAAGGCATGCGTGGCTCGCACGGTTTCGATCCGGCATTGCCGTCGATGCGCGCGGTGTTCCTGGCGCAAGGCCCGGATCTGGCGCAGGGCAAGACACTGCCAGGCTTCGACAACGTGGATGTCTATGCGCTGATGACCCGGCTGCTGGGGATTGCGGCCGCACCCAACGATGGCAACCCGGCAACCTTGCTGCCGGCCCTGCGCATGCCGCCGGCAGCCGACGCCCGGTAATCGCGACCGGCATCCGCAACGCCGCCGCGGTGCGTAAGCGGGCCGCATCAACGCCGACAATGCGCACGCAGGGAAGATCCCGCTCCACCTCGCCACCGCGCAGCGCGTGTTGGCGAGCGCGCAAAAATGCGGATCGCTGTAGACACCGCTGCGGCCCGGCAGTGCGACAATGACGCAATGTCCGGTTCCAATCCCCCGCCGCATCGCTCGCGGCCGCTGTTGTCCAGCGAAGGCTGGCGTCGTCGCGCTGCGCTGTGGGGCGGCGCCATTGCGGTGGCGCTGGTGGCGATCGTGTTCGCCAAGGCCAGCGACGCGGCTTTTCATCTCTTTCAACGCATTACCGCACACTCGATCTGGTGGGCATTGCTGCTGACGCCGGGCATCTTCGCCCTGCTCGCTTGGCTCACCTCCGGTGCGCTGCGGCCCACGCGCGGCAGCGGCATCCCGCAGGTGATCGCCGCGCTGGAGCACCCGGACCCGGCGTTTCGCGACAGCAACCTCTCGTTGCGCGTATCGGTTGGCAAGCTCGCGCTGACCACCTTGTCGCTGCTCGGCGGCGCATCGGTGGGACGCGAAGGACCCACCGTGCATGTCGGCGCCAGCCTGATGCATGTGTTCGGGCGCTGGTTCGGTTTTCGCGACCCACGCGAGCTCTCGCATTTTCTGCTCGCCGGCGGCGCCGCCGGCATCGCGGCTGCGTTCAACACCCCGCTGGCGGGCGTGGTGTTTGCGATCGAAGAACTGAGCGGGCGTTTCGAGCACCGCTTTTCCGGCACCTTGCTCACCGCGGTGATCGTCGGCGGAGTGGTGTCATTAGGCCTGCTGGGCAACTACACCTATTTCGGCAAGGTGGCGGTGGCCTTGCCGTTGGGCCAGGCCTGGCTGGCGATCGCCTTGTGCGGCAGCGTGGCCGGGTTACTTGGCGGCCTTTTCGCGCGGATGGTGCTGGCCAGCGTCAGCGGCAAACCGCGCTGGTTGGGCGCGCTGCGCCAACGGCATCCGGTGCTGCTGGCCGCGTTGTGCGGCGTTGCCCTGGTCGGGCTGGCGCTGGTGTTCGGGCAAGGCGCCTTCGGCACCGGCTACGAACAGGCGCGCAGCCTGGTGCAGGGGCATGCGGTGGTCGGCCACGAGTTCGGCTTGATGAAACTCATCGCCAACCTGGTCTCGTATCTGGCCGGCATTCCGGGCGGACTGTTTTCGCCGGCGCTGGCAGTGGGTGCCGGCATCGGCCACAACCTCTCGGTGCTGATGCCCAGCGTGGACCCGCGCACCTTCGTGCTGTTGGGCATGTGCGCCTATCTCACCGGCGTGACCCAGGCGCCGCTGACCTCGGCGGTGATTTCGCTGGAACTCACCGACACCGGCCAGATGCTGCTGCCGATCCTGGCCACCGTGCTGATCGCGCGCGCAGTCTCCGGGCTGGTCTGCAAGACGCCGATCTATCGTGGCTTGGCCGAGCAATTGCTGCCGGTGCCGGCGCCCGCTGCAGAGCATGCGTCAACGTCGCAGTCCCAGACATTGGCCGGAAACAGCAGCCAGGACGACGCCTCGCCACGAACCTAAGCTGCCGCAACGCTCGCCAGCGGTGCAGCGCGGTAGATCCCCTCTTCGTTGTGCTGCTTCCTGAGGTTATGTATGCGTGCAATGCAGTTCGAGCGTTTCGAACATGTTCCGAAAATTCTGCAGCTCCCGGACCCGACGCCAACCGATGACGGGGTGGTGATCAAAGTGGCGGCCACTGGCATCTGCCGCAGCGATTGGCACGGCTGGATGGGGCACGATCCGGACATTGCATTGCCGCACGTGCCGGGACATGAGTTCGCCGGCGAAGTGGTCGCCTTGGGAAAACACATCTCGGGCTTTGCGATCGGCACCAGGGTCACCGTGCCCTTCGTGTCCGGGTGCGGGCGCTGTGCGCAGTGCCACGGCGGCCATCAGCAAGTGTGCTCGAACCAGTTCCAGCCCGGCTTCACCGCATGGGGATCGTTCGCCGAATATGTCGCGATCGACTTTGCCGAAACGAATCTGGTTAGACTGCCGGACAGCATCGACAGTGCGACGGCGGCAAGCCTGGGATGCCGGTTTGCCACCTCGTTTCGGGCCGTGGTCGATCAGGCCAGAACCGGCCCTGGCGAATGGGTCGTGGTACATGGCTGCGGCGGCGTCGGGCTTTCGGCAGTGATGATCGCAGCGGCACTGGGGGCGCAGGTGATTGCAGTGGACATCTTCGACGACAAGCTGGCGTTCGCCGTTGAATGCGGCGCGGTCGCAACGGTCAACGCGTCGAAAGCGGCCGACACGGTGGAGGCGATTCGCGAGATCACCAAGGGCGGCGCGCATGTTTCCATCGATGCGCTCGGCAGCCCCGCGACCTGTTTCAACTCCATCAGCAACCTGCGGCGGCGCGGCCGTCATGTCCAGGTGGGACTGATGCTGGGCGAACACGCCACGCCCAGGATCCCGATGGCGCAGGTGATCGGCCACGAACTGGAGATCTACGGCAG
The DNA here is from genome assembly GCF_008639345.1 of Xanthomonas phaseoli pv. dieffenbachiae. Lineage (NCBI taxonomy): Bacteria > Pseudomonadati > Pseudomonadota > Gammaproteobacteria > Lysobacterales > Lysobacteraceae > Xanthomonas > Xanthomonas phaseoli. The sequence goes on from NZ_CP041380.1 coordinate 3,147,618, forward strand.
CCACGGGATGCAGGCGTGGCGGTACGATGCGATGTTGGAGATGATCCAGGCCGGGAAGATCGCACCACAACGGCTCATCGGCAAACGGGTGGACCTGGACGAGGCCATTGCGGTGCTGACCGGCATGGACGCCATGCGCGACCTCGGCATCAGCGTCATTGATCGCTTCTAGCGCAGATCGCCGCCGGCATCCTGCGCATATGGGCGCACGTTGATGGGCCGGGAGCGTAACGACCGCCTGCAAAACGAAAAACGCGGCGCAAGCGCCGCGTTCTGGTGTCGCGAAGCTGGCTGGGATCAGCCGGCCTTGGCGACAGTCTTCTTGGCGACGGCCTTCTTGGCCGGGGCCTTGACCACGCCCTTCTTGGCAACCGGGGCAGCTGCACCCACGACAACCTTGCTCACCGCGTGCGAACGCGAATTGCCGTAGCTGGCGTTGTAGCGCTTGCCCTTGGCGGTCTTACGGTCACCCTTACCCATTTCGTCGACTCCTGAATGTGAATACAAATTCCCGTGCTGGCACAGGTCTGGCGAGGTTTCACCGGCGGCGCCCTCGCGCAAGGCCGACAAGCCTATCACGGCGGCCCCCGGCGCGCGTAGCTGGGCAGCGCCTGGCCGCCCTGCCGAGCTGGCTGCCTGCGGCGCACCGCGTGCGTTGTGCGCGCCGCGCTGTGATCAGGCGAACGCCGTAGAGCGGCCCGAATGGACGAACGGCAGGTCTCGATTCTGCGTGCAGCCCTCGGCCCAAGGGCCATCGCTGCAGCGGTAGCGGTGCTTAGTGCGCGCAGCTGGCGTCGTGCACATGCCCATGCCCGTGATTCAGGCGCAGATTGACCAGATGGGCGATACCGACCAGGGCGCCGCCCAGGGTCATCACCACCGCATGCGGCACCACCGAATGATGGAGCGGGTCGTACAGCAGGCCCAGCCACAGCAACCCCAGACCGGGCAGCAGCAACGCCAGCGCATGCAGCGCTTTATGCCGGCGATACCCCAGCACCAGGCTGAACAGGCCCAGCAGCGTCACGAACACCACGATGGCCCGTTCCACCCCGTCGCCCAGCCAGACCGACAGGCCCAGCGACGGTGCCAGCGCCAGCACCAGTGGCAATACCGCACAGTGCACGGCGCACAGCAGCGAGCCGGTTGCGCCGAAGCGGTCAAGAAGATGGCGAAGGGATGGTAGAGGCATGACGTCCAGCAGGGTACTCGCGGCGACGTGGAATAATATAACATCTTACTGTTCCAGCCCCGCATCAGTGCATCGCGCAGCCATGCGGGCTCGCCGCCGGCGCAGCAGGCAAGCTGCGCCTTACCACTGATACACAGTAACAATTACAGAGTCCGGCCCACCATGCCCCCATTTGCACCCTCGTTCCACCGTTCCGCGCTCTCGCTGGCCCTGGCCAGCCTGCTGACCCCTGCCCTGGCCATGGCCGAGGACGCTCCGGTCGCTGCCGATGGGCAGACCCCGCCCAATTCGGACACCCGCCACGATGCCAGCCCCTCCAGTGGGCGCCATATCAAGGATCTGGACAAGGTGGTGGTCACCGCCAGCCCGTTGCGCGATGCGGCCGGTGAATTGAGCCGCCCGGTGGAAGTGCTGGCCGGCGAGCGCCTGGACGAGGTGCGCAGTTCCAGCCTGGGCGAAACCGTGGCCAGCCTGCCGGGCGTGCAGAGCTCCAACTTCGGGCCCGGCGTGGGCCGTCCGATCATCCGCGGCCTGGACGGCCCGCGCGTTGCAGTGCTGCGCGACGGCCTGTCCACCCAGGACGTGTCCACCGTCAGCCAGGACCATTCCCCGGCGATCGAGCCGTTCCTGGCCAACCAAATCGAAGTGCTGAAGGGTCCGTCCACCCTGTTGTACGGCTCCGGCGCCATCGGCGGCGTGGTCAACGTGGTCGATGGGCGCATCGCCGAGACTCCCGTGGACGGCTTCAGCGGGCGCGCCGAAGCGCGCTTCGACGGCGGCGACAAGGACGGCAACACCGACATGTTCCGCGTCGATGCCGGTAATGGCAGCGGCCTGTCGATCCATGCCGATGGTGTGTATCGCAACCAGAACGACTACGACACGCCGAAGGGCCGCCAGCTCAACAGCTGGATCGATTCCAAGGTGGGCTCGATCGGTGCATCGCTGTCCGGCGACTGGGGTTTTGTCGGCCTGTCGGCATCGCGTTTCCGCGACAACTACGGCAACCCGGGCGAACCGGGCGACCCGTCCATCGGCGAGCGCGGCGTGTCGCTGAAACTGCAGCAGGACCGCTACGACCTCAAGGGCGGGCTGACCGATCCGTGGGGCGACGGCAGCGCACTGCGCTACAGCTTCGGCCATACCGATTACGCGCATACCGAATTCGAAGGCGCCGAAGTCGGCACCGTGTTCACCAAGCGGGCCAACGAAGGCCGCGTGGAAGCCTCGTTCACGTTTGGCAGCGGCTGGCAGACCGCATTCGGCCTGCAGGGCAGCGACAGCACCTTCCAGGCGATCGGCGAAGAATCCTTCGTGCCCAAGACCGATACCCGCTCGCTCGGCGCCTTCGCCGTCGCACGCAACAGTTGGGAGCGCGTCACCGCCGAAGTCGGCGCGCGCGTGGACAAGGTCAAGTACCAGACCGATATCGGCGTGGACCGCGATTTCACGCCGACCAGCTTCTCGGCCAGCGGCGGTTTCCGCTTCAACGAGCAGTGGCGCCTGACCGCCAACCTGGACCACGCCGAACGCGCGCCGGCCGAGGAAGAACTGTTCGCCAACGGCCCGCACATCGCCACCCTCGCCTTCGAGATCGGCGGCGCCGATCTGAAGACCGAGAAGGCCAACCAGGCCGAGCTGGGATTGAATTTCCAGAACGCATGGGTGGATGCCAAGGTGGCGGCGTACTACAACCGCTACAACGACTTCATCTACATCGTCGACACCGGCGGCCAGTGGTTCAACGAAGAAGACAACGACTTCCTGCCGATTCGCCAGTGGACGCAGGCCGACGCGATCTTCCACGGTTTCGAAGGCGAGGCCACCTTCCACCTGGTCAACAACCAGAACGGTGCGTGGGACCTGCGCGTGTTCGGCGATACCGTGCGTGCGCGCCTGAACGATGGCGGCAACCTGCCGCGGATTGCGCCGGGCCGCTTCGGTGCGCAGCTGCGCTGGGATGCGCAGCAGTGGCGCGCATCGGTCGGTGCCACACGCACCATGAAGCAGGACAAGGTGGCAGTGAACGAAACGCCGACCGACGGCTACACCTTCGTCGATGCACATCTGGCGTATCACGTGGACCACGGCAGCACGGCGTGGGAAGTGTTCCTGGACGGCAATAACCTCACCAACCAGGACGCACGCGTGCACACCTCCTTCCTCAAGGACGATGTGATGCTTCCTGGCCGCAGCGCCTCGTTCGGCGTGCGCCTGTTCTTCTGACAGCAGACTCTCTCCCCTGCTGACTGGAAGGAAGGCCGCCTTCGGGCGGCCTTTTTTATGGGCGTTGCCGACTGGTCGGCGTGTACGGCAGCGCGCTGCACCGGGGCTGCAGTCGCGTTCGCCATCGTGCGGAGCTGCATGGCGCACAGGACAGGGGCACCGTCCGCGCTGCAAGCAAGTACCGCCGTGTTCCCAACAGAAAACGCTGCCGCATGCTGCTGCGTCGCACAACAGGCTGCGGCGCATCTGGGGTTAAAACTTCATTAGCACTGCGCTGACAGGGGGCGCACGCGACGCGATAGCGCGGGCGCGCGCGTGCACTGGCTGCCGATGCCTGCACACCGCCGCATGGCTCGGCAGCGTTCTCGCACCTACACAAGGAGCCTTGCGCATGCGTTTTTCATCGCCCCGCTACACCCTCTCGCTCGCCGTCGCTGCCGCGCTGTTGGCACCCGATGGCCGCACGCAAACCGCCACGCCCGCAGCAGCCAATCAAGAGGCCACGACGCTGGATGCGGTCATCGTCAGCGGCACCGCGCGCTTCAAGGGCCTGGCCAAGCGCGATGCCAGCTTTTCGATCACCACGGCCAGCCCGGAACAGATTCAGCAGGCGGTGCCGCAAAGCACCGCCGACCTGCTCAAGATCGTGCCCGGCGTGTGGGCAGAGCCCAGCGGTGGCGGCACCGGTGCCAACATCTTCGTGCGCGGCATGCCATCGGAAGGCGATGCGCCGTTCGTGACCATGCAACTGGATGGCTCACCGCTGTTTCCACCGCCGACCTTGTCGTTCCTGGAGAATTCCACGCTGTTCCGTGTCGATGACACTGTCGAACGCATGGAAGTGCTGCGCGGCGGCTCCAGTCCGATCTTCTCCAACGGCCAGCCCGGCCTGACCGTCAATTTCATCCAGAAAAAAGGCCAGGACGAACCCGAAGGCAGCGTGCGCCTGACCGGCGGCAACAACGCCTTGCGCCGCATCGATGTGTTCAACAGCGGGCCGATGGGCAATGGTTGGTACTACAGCGTGGGCGGCTTTTTTCGCGAAACCGACGGCGTGCGCGACCCGCAGTTCTCCGCCGACAAGGGCGGCCAGTTCAGCGCCACGTTGAGCAAGCGCTGGGACAGCGGCGAGCTGTCGTTCTACGCACGCCACACCGACGATAACAACGCGTTCTACACCGCGATTCCGTTGCTCTCGCGCAACAACGGCAACGATCTTTCCAGTTTCCCCGGCTTGAACGCGCAGACCGGCACCCTGCTCGGCCGCGACTTCCGCAATGTGGAGCTGTTGGTCGGGCCCGATGGCCAGACGTTGCGGCGCGATCTGGCCGACGGGCGCGGCGTCAACATCGACGTGTTCGGCGGCGAATGGAACTGGGAAAGCGGCGGCTGGACCGTTGCCGACCGCTTCAACGTGATCAGCGGCAGCGCGCCGACCTACGCGCTCTTTACCGGCGATGCGCCACAGCGCCTGGGCGATTTCATTGCCGGTTACGGCAGCGGCGGCAGCGCCAGCTACACCAATGGCGGGGGTACGGTGGATCCGAACCAGCAGGTGCTCGAAGCCGGTTGGTGGTCGGTGGACAAGCGCCTGAATTCCTTTACCAACGACCTGCGTCTGAGCCGCGAGCTGTTTGCCGGCAATACGCTCACCGTGGGCGCGTACTACACCAAGTATTCGTCTGCCGATACCTGGTACCTGGGCAACACCATGCTGCTCACCGCGCAAAACAACGCACGCCGCATCGATGTAACGTTGGACGATGGCCGCCAGGCCACGCGCCAGGGGTTCACCAGTACCGCGTTCTTGAACCTGCGCGCCAAGTACGACGGCGAAAACATCGCCGCCTTCGTGGCCGACGAATGGGAGCTGAGCGAACGCCTGCGCCTGGACCTGGGCGCACGCTACGAGCGCCAGAGCGTCACCGGCGATGTGCACGACACCACGACCGTGGATCTGGATGGCAACCCGGCCACGTTGTACGACAACGCCACCTCGCTGGCATTGGCGACCACCCGGCGCATCGATCAGGACGATGAAGCGTTCTCGTGGACAGCTGGCCTGAACTTCACGCTGGACCAGAACAACAGCCTGTTTGCGCGGGTCAACTCCGGGGTGAAGTTTCCCGGCTTCGACAACCTGCGCGATGGGCAGAACCGCGTGCAGGATGTGGATCAATACGAGCTGGGTTTGAAGTCCGGCACAAGCGTCTACGACCTGTATCTCACCGCGTTCTACAACACCTTCAAGAACTCGCCGTTCCAGGCATTCCTGGCCAATGGCGAGAACTTCACCGCTGTGGGCGATTCGCGCGCACGTGGCCTGGAAGTGGAGGGTGCGATCCGGCCGTTCGGCGGGTTCGAGCTGGCTGGCACCGGGGTATGGCTGGATGCGAAATATCGCAACTATCGCGAGTTCACCGGCAACCGGGTGATGCGCCAACCCAAGCGCCAGTTCCGCATCACGCCCAGCTATTACTGGATGCTGCCGTTCGGCGACCTCAAGGTGTTTGCCACCTATTCGTACATCGGCGAGCGCTTTGCAGACCTGGCCAACAGCCAGCGCCTGCCCGCGTACGACATGCTGGACATCGGCGCCAACCTGCATGTGGGCGAACATTGGGAAGTGACGGCCAGCGGCAGCAACGTCACCGACACGCTGGGCCTGACCGAAGGCAACGTGCGCGTGCCTGGCGCAGCCACCGGTGGTGTCTTCATGGGCCGCCCCATCGCCGGGCGGCAGTACCAACTCTCGGTGGCGTACCGCTGGTAGTCCGCCGCCACACCTGAGCCGCGCAGCAGCGGAGACTGCTGCGCGGGACCTCGCTAGCGCATGCCTCGATGCGCAGTCTCGCGACGCTGGCATGCCCGGACCAAAACCGGCGTTGCCAGGCGTTGCGGCACCCATGCGTTTTCCCACGCGCGACGGCCGCTGCAACCCGGTGATGACGGGGCGGAGGCGAACAGCTCGCATGCGAAGCACAACGACGCATCGTGATCGCTTATTTCGATCGAAATGACCGCCCCCGCCAAGTTTTTCTGCAAATTTCGTCGGCAGAACTTCGCATGCAACGCATCACCCGACACGCCCGTCGTAAATTGCGCGATGTGTCACGAAGATCTCGCCGTGTGCATGCCTTGCAGGCAATGCTGTCCCCCTTTGTAATCCAGGCGTTGTTGGTGCAGACGCATCGACAACATCGGCTGCGTCGACACGCACAGGGGAGCCGACGCAGGACCTGACAGCAGCTTTGCATCGGCGCAAATGCGCTTTTGTGACTCAACTGGGATAAACGCACATGGCGCTTGTCGCTGCTTCTTTGCATCGATGTCGCACCCCGGGCATCGACACGTGGCATCTGACTGCCTGCGGTGCAACTCCGCTTGCAGGTTACGTTGGCTGAGGGGCTTTCCGGACCCGGCTGGCATCTGCCGGTTCCTTCACTCGCATTCCTCCTTCCGGCTCCACCAACACCGGCTTCACAGGCGCGAGCTTTCGTGGAGTGGAGCAGTTGCAAGGGCCGATCGCGCGGTTGGCCTGACGGAGGACTGTGTCACTTCGACGGCGCCCACCCTTTGACTGGAATCAGACGGAATGAACTCTTTTCGCAGGCGACCTCTCACGCTGTTGATCGTTGCCCTCCTCGCCGGCAGCACACCACTGTCGGTACTTGCTGCCGCGCAGGCAGCGGCTGCCACCACCCCGGCCACTACCAGCGCCACGGCCAAGGCCAATGGCAACGACCCGTTGCTGCGGTACCAGTGGCATCTCTCCAATCAGGGGCAGGCCGTGATCGGCGACAGCCGTCCGGTCGCCGGCGTGGACATGGATGTCGACATCCTGCATGCCCTGGGCATTCGCGGACGCGGCGTGCGGGTCGGCGTAATAGACAATGGGCTCGAATTGGGCCATGAAGATCTGGCAGACAACATCCTGCCGAACGGGTCGCACAATTTCGGCGACGGCTCGCACGACACCACGCCGATCGACCCGCGCAACGGTCACGGCACGTCCGTCGCCGGCATCATCGGTGCGGTGGGTTGGAATGGCCGCGGCGGACGCGGCGTGGCGCCAGAAGTGCAACTGGCAGGATTCGACTTTCTTGCACGCGATTCTTCGAATACTGATGCCAGCATCCGGTATGCATGGGGCGATGGTCCGGAGGCGCGCAATATCGATGTCTTCAACAACAGCTGGGGGGCGGCTGCCCCGTTCTATTTGGATTTTCCTCTGGAAGACCAGCGCACCTGGCAAGCATTGATGGGGTCGACACGTGGAGGCCTTGGCGGCATTTATGTCAAATCTGCAGGCAATAGCTTCCAGCGGTTCCTTGCGCCCGACGAGAACGGAAACCGCGTCAATATCTGCAGCGCACAATCGCGTGAATTTAAAGTCGGCTGCTCGCTGGCCAACATCGACCCGTTGGCAAATCTGCCCGGGACCATCGTCGTGGCCAGTCTGAATGCAAAGGGCACCCATGCCTCGTATTCGTCCACAGGCTCTGCGTTGTGGGTCTCCGGCCTTGGTGGCGAGTTCGGCTTTCAACGCAAGTTCTATCCCAACGCAGCGTCGACCTTTGCCCCGGATTCGGCGCCTTATGCCTACGACCCGGCGATCGTCACCACCGATCTCAGCGGCTGCGCAGCGGGCGAGAACGTCGAAGCTCCCGACGTGGTCTACAACGCATTGGATGGCAGCAACTCGAAGATCGATGCGTCGTGCAACTACAACGCGATCATGAATGGCACCTCGGCTGCAGCGCCCACCGTGTCTGGCGTGGCTGCGTTGATCCTCAGTGCCAATACGAGCCTGAGCGCACGCGACGTCAAATATATTCTTGCGACCACCGCGCGCCAGATCGATCCGTACCAGCCGCGGGTGGTCTACCAGGGCAGCGTGATCGATCCGGGTTGGATCACCAACGCAGCCGGGCACCGTTTCAGCAACTGGTACGGTTTCGGCCTGGCCGATGCCGCGGCCGCGGTCTACAAGGCGCGCTATTTCACGCCGCTGCCGCCCATGCGCGACACCCAGTGGGTCAGCTCCACCGACGTGGCCAGCCAGATCGGTGGCCCGGCGCGACCGGGCAAGCTGCGCATCCGTGTGCAGCAGGCCATGAAGGTGGAAGCGGTGCAGCTGTCGCTGCAGTCGGCGCACAAGACGCCGTCCAACCTGCGTGTGGTGCTGGTGTCGCCGAGCGGGACGCGCAGCGTGGTCGCCACGCCGTTTTCCGTCCTGGATCCGGCTGCTTATGCGCAGACGGGGTTCTACATCGACCTGACCTCCAGCAATGCGTTCCTGGACGAAAAATCGCGCGGCATCTGGACTCTGGAAGTCACCGACATGAGCGACCCCAGGAGCACTGTCGCACTCAACGCTTTCAAACTTCGCATCGTGGGGCACTGATATGAAACCGATCATTCTTGCTTGCGTGTTGACGCTGTCCATGGCCGCAACCGGTGCTGCCCAGGCAGTGCAATACATGGACGCCAATGCCCTGCGTGCGGCAGCGACCGGCGTGCGTTTCACCTCCGGAGCGGACACGTTCCGCATGCTGCCGGGCACAGTGGTGAGCGAGCACATGCCGCCACGGAACGCAGCATCAGCGCAGCGATCGGCAGCCAAAGCCGGCAGTACAGGTGCAGTGGCCCCCAACGACAAGGTCGCCGCGCGTATCGGGCCGTATGCGGTGGTACTGGATGCGCCTGCAGGTGCTGCGCGCAGTCTCGCCACCAACACCGAACGCCCCATCGCCGCTGCGGTCAATGAGCGCAACGGTCGTGTCGTGCTGGTCAACCCGCAGGTGAAACTCACCGGCACGACGCCGGCCACGGCGACATCGCTGGCGGCCAGCACCGGCGGGACCATTGCGTACACCTCGACGGTAGACGGCAGCGCAGTGATCACCTATGCATCGGTGGAAAGCGCCCAGCGTGCACTACCCGGCCTGCAGCGCAGCAGCGTTGTCGCGCAGGCGGCGCTGGTGGTCATGCAGGCGGTCATGCAACCGATGTAAATACACCGGCCGCAGGCTGACCCCTGCGGCCGTTCCACGGCGGGCAGCAGGCCGGCCGGTCTGGCCGACACCTGCATCTGCGTACACCACCATGACCGATACCATGCCATGACAACCTCTCTCCCGCGGCGATTGCCGCTGTCTTGCGCCTGCCTGCTGGCGCTGGGCCCCTTCTCGCTGACAGCCGCTGCTGCAGCAAACGGGGTCGATGCGCCGACCAGGACAACGCAGAACACAAACCAAACCAGCGACCCGTTGTTCCGCTACCAATGGCATCTGCTCAATCAAGGCCAGCCGGTGTTCGGCGACCAACGTCCACGGCCAGGAGTCGATCTGGATGTGGACATCCTGCATACGCTCGGCATCCGTGGCGCTGGAGTCAAGATGGCGGTCATCGATGGCGGGCTTGAGATTGCGCACGAGGATCTGGTCGACAACATCGTTGCCGGCGGCTCGCACAACTTCTTGAATGGTTCCAACGATCCGACGCCGCCTGCGGATGAAATCGACAATGACCACGGCACCGCGGTCGCCGGCATCATCGCCGCACGTGGATGGAATGGCCTGGGTGGACGTGGCGTCGCGCCGGAGGCGAATGTGGCTGGCTTCAACGCAATTTCCGAGAATGACGGCAGCAAGCAATACGTCGACATCCGCTACTCCTGGGGCGATGGCCCGGAAGCCCGTGCGATGGACGTGTTCAACAACAGCTTCGGCATCTCGACAGCGGTCTATCCATTCAGCGATCTCGACGAGCAGCGCTCCCTGGAAAAAATGATGCGTGCCCAGCGTGGCGGCAAGGGCGGCATCTACGTCAAGGCAGCTGGCAACGATTTCAATACGCTGCTCGATGTGGATGCACAGGGCACGCTGATCGATCGCTGCAGCGACCAGACCCGGCAGCTCGGTGTCGCCTGCAGCAGCGCCAATATCGACAACCTCAACAGCCTGACCACCATGATTGTGGTCGGTGCAGTCAATGCCAACGGCGTACGCGCGAGCTACTCATCGCCCGGATCGGCATTGTGGGTGTCCGGGCTGTCCGGCGAATTTGGCTTCCAGCGTCGCTTCGATCCGCACCCTGAGACGTTCAGCCCGCTCTATACACTGCTCGCTGCGCAGGGTCCGCAGCCATTCTTCTCACCGGCGATCGTCACCACCGATCTGAGCGGTTGCGCGGCAGGCAATAATCGCGACCGCACGCGCGCGCCGCAGAACGCGCTGGATACCAGCCACTCGAAAATCGATGCCTCGTGCAACTACAGCGCACGCATGAATGGCACCTCTGCCTCCGCGCCGACAGTTGCAGGCGTCGCGGCGCTGATGCTGAGCGCCAACCCGCAGCTGACACTGCGCGATGTCAAATACATCCTGGCAACGACGGCGGTACAGGTCGATCCTCATCAAGCCAAGGCGTTCTACAAGGACGCCGTGATCGAGCCCGCCTGGATCACCAACGCGGCCGGCCACCATTTCAGCAATTGGTATGGCTTCGGCTTGGTGGATGCAGCCGCGGCGGTGGAGCGTGCGGTGCATTTCACTCCGCTGCCTGCAATGCAAGACACCGAGTGGACCGTCTATGACGGAAAAAGCAGCACCATCGGCGGTATCAGCTCGCCAGCGCGATTGGCGATCGACATCAAGCAGTCCTTCAAGGTGGAAGGCGTCCAGCTGTACTTCGCAGGGACGCACAAGAATCCTCGTCAGTTGCGCGCCGTGCTGGTCTCGCCCAGCGGCACCCGCAGCACCGTGATGACGCCGTTTTCCACGCTCGATCCGGGCGATGGCTTCGTGGTCTTCCTGACCTCCAGCAATGCGTTCCTGGACGAAGCGTCAGCCGGTCGCTGAACATTGGAGGTGGACGACATGCTCGCCGACAACGGCAAGGAACAACTGCAGGAATTCGAAATGCGCGTGGTGGGCCACTGACATGAAAACTTCTCTGATCGCACTGTTGTGCGTCGTTGCCGCCAGCATGTCTGCACCTGCCTCGGCACAGGTGTTCGATCGCGCCCGCCTGCGTGCTGCCGCAACCGGACAAACCGTTGTGGTGGACCGCGCCAGTTTCCGGCTGATGCCAGCAGCGGTGGTACAGCTGGCCGAGGCCACGCGCGGCACTGCGTCCACGCAATCGCCAAGAAGCACGCAAACCAGCACGAAGGCACCGGTTGCCCGCGTCGATCGCTACGCGATCTACCTCGACACCAGCGGCGCCGCGGACGCGGTTGCGCGCACCACGCGCAGCGCAGCATCGGCGAGCGTCGTTGCCGCGCTGGAAACGCGTAGCGGCCAGCCGGCATTGCTCGGTGCTTCGATCAAATTGTTCGATACCACGCCAGCCATCGCCCGCGCACTGGCTGCGCGTACGGGCGGCAGACTGATCTATGCCTCCGCTACCGACGGCAGCGCGATGATCGGCTACACCTCGGCGATGACGGCATTGGACAATTGCCGCCAGCTGCAAGGCAGCAACGGCGTGGGAGCGATCAAGCCGGAAGTGATCGTTCCGGCGGCACGGCCATTGTGATGCAACTTCACTAGCACTGCGGCAATCATGCGCGCCACCCTGCATTGGCTTGCCGCGTGGCGCGTTTGGCGCAGCCCGCCCTACAGCGGCAGCGGGCTGCGCTCTGCGAACTGCCCGCGCCAATAGGGGTAGTACGGGTACGGCGGCTCCACTGCGCTGGCCTGATCCAGGCGGGCACGCTGGTCGTGAGTCAACGACCAACCCACCGCACCGAGGTTTTCGCGCAGTTGCGCTTCGTTGCGTGCGCCGATCAGCACCGTGCTTACGGTCGGCCGCTGCAGCAGCCAGTTGATGGCGATCTGCGGCACGCTGCGGCCGGTCTCTGCGGCAACGGCATCGAGCGCATCGACGATGTCGAACAAGCGCGCATCGTCGATCGCCGGGCCGGCCGCGGCGGTGGCATGCAGACGGCTGTGTTGCGGCAATGGCTGGCCACGCCGCAGCTTGCCGGTCAGCCGCCCCCAACCGAGCGGGCTCCACACCACCGCCCCGATGCCTTGGTCGATACCCAGCGGCATCAGCTCCCACTCGTAGTCGCGCCCGGCCAGCGAGTAATACGTCTGGTTGGCGACGAAGCGGCTCCAGCCGTGCGCATCGGCGACCGCCTGCGACTTCATCAACTGCCACCCGGAATAATTGGACGCGCCCAGATAGCGCACCTTGCCCGCGCGCACCAGGCCATCCAGCGTGGACAGGGTCTCTTCCATCGGCGTCATGGCATCGAACGCATGCAGCTGCAGCAGATCGATGTAGTCGGTGCGCAAACGTCGCAACGATGCCTCCACCGCACGCAGCAAACGGAAGCGCGACGCGCCGGCATCGTTGGGGCCATCGCCCAGGCGCAGGCCGGTCTTGGTCGAAACAATCACCTGATCGCGGCGGCCTTGCAGCGCCTGGCCAAGGATGTCTTCGGACGCGCCATCGGAATACACATCGGCGGTATCGAACAGGTTGAGCCCTGCTTCCAAACACACCTCGACCATGCGCCGCGCCTGCGCCACATCGGTGTCGCCCCATGCAGAAAACAGCGGCCCCTTGCCGCCGAACGTGCCGGCACCCAGGCCAAGCACGGGCACCTTGAAACCTGAACGGCCGAGTAGACGGGTTTCCATTGAGAATTCCTTGTTCACGTTGAATGAGAGATGCGCTGGGTGACCGCTGGCCGTTTGCGCTTGTGGAGTGTTGGGCGCCAAACCAGTGTTTATGCGCCTCGAACGCCGCCTGGCGCGCAGTGCGCCAACGTGGCCAATGACCAGCGGGCAACCAGCTCAACCCATCTGCGTACAGGCCAGTGGCGCAGTCGCGCGGCGGCGTTGCAACTGCACGCTCCATCGCGCCAGGCCCAGCCCGATGGCACTCAACAGCGCGGCCACCCAGGGCGTTGCGACCAGGCCGGCCTGCGTGGCGATCACCACACCACCCAGCCACGCGCCCAGCGCATTGCCCAGGTTGAAGGCGGCGATGTTGAGGCTGGACGCCAGGTTCTGGCCGGCGCCGCGCGCATGTTCCAGCACCCGCAACTGCAGCGGCGCCACGGTAGCGAAGGCGGCCACGCCCAGCAGCCCCACAACAGCCACCATCGCGGCCTTGCTGTGCAGGGCAAACCCCAGTGCGCCCAGCACCACCACCAATGCCGCCAGACTGCCCAGCAACGCCGCAGTGGGGCGACGGTCCGCCAACCGCCCGCCCAACAGATTGCCGACGATCATGCCGACACCGAACACCAGCAGCACAGGCGACACTGCCGCTTGCGCAAAGCCGGTGACCTGCAGCAGCAGCGGCTGGATGTAGGTGAACACTGCGAACACGCCGGCATAGCCCACCACCGTGATCGCCAGCGCCAGCAGCACCTGCCCCCGCTGCAACACCGCCACTTCCTGCCGCCACGACGCCGGCGTGGCAGCACCCGCCGCGGCCGGCACCCACACCGCGACCGAGGCAGTGGCCAGCACACCGATCGCCGCCACCGCCCAGAAGGTCGCGCGCCAGCCCAGTTGCAGGCCCAGCCAGGCACCGGCCGGCACCCCGAGCAAGGTGGCCACGGTCAGCCCGGCAAACATCAGCGAGATGGCCGACGCGCGGCGTTCGGCCGGCACCAGCGATGTCGCCACCACCGCGCCGACGCCGAAAAACGTGCCGTGGGCCAGCGATGTCAGCACCCGCGCAACCATCAGGCTGGTGTAGTCCGGCGCCAGCGCGCAGGCCACGTTGCCGACGGTGAAGATCAGCATCAGCCCGACCAGCACCGCCTTGCGCGGCAGGCGTGCGCTGGCCAGGGTCAGCACCGGCGCACCGACGAACACGCCCAGCGCATAACCGCTGATCAACAGGCCCGCCGCGCTGAGCGAAACGCCCAGATCTGCGGCCACCTGCTGCAGCAGCCCCATGATCACGAACTCGGTCGTGCCAATGCCGAAGGCACCGATGGTCAGGGCCAGCAACGCCGGCGGAAAGCGCGGCGAACGCGCAAAGGTAATGTTGGACATGGGCATGGGCCAAGGGAGACTCCGCACAGCCTGCGCGCTGCGTTTACTTGCAAAAACCCCTGCTATCCTGATTCACTTTCAATCAATCGTTGACAATTGCATGGACCGTCTTGGCGACATTGCCCTGTTCCTGCGCGTGCTCGACCTGGGCTCGATCACCGCAGGCGCGCGCAGCCTGGATCTGTCGGTGGCGGTCGCCAGCCAGCGTCTCAAGCGCCTGGAACGCGAGCTGGGCGTGCGCCTGCTGCACCGGACCACGCGCCGCCTGCATCCCACTGCCGAAGGCCAGCGGCTGGCCGAACGCGGCCGCGTGCTGGTGGAAGACCTGGACGCACTGGCCGAGGACCTGCGCGAAAGCGCGCACGATGTGGGTGGCGTGCTGCGCATGACCCTGTCCGCCTCATTCGGGCGGCAATACGTGTCGCCGCTGCTGCCCGAATTCCAGGCCCGCCATCCGCGCCTGCGCATCAGCGCCCACCTGAGCGACGACCTGGTGGACCTGGTCAAACAGGGTTTCGATCTGGCGATCCGGATCGGACCACTGGAGGACTCCGGGCTGGTGGCCCGGCGGATTGCCGACAACCGCCGAACCCTGGCGGCCTCGCCCGCCTACCTGCAGCGTCACGGCACGCCACGCACGCCGGACGAACTTGCACAGCACGCCGGCGTGTTGCTGATGGGCCGTGACGGCCGCCAGGACGTGTGGACACTGCAAACGCCAGACGGTGGACCGGTGCGCGTGCGCATGCAGAGCCGCTTCGAAAGCAACTTCGGCGAGCTGATACGCGACGCCGTGGTCGCCGGCCAGGGCATCGCGGTTCATTCGTATTGGCACATCGCCGACGAATTGCGCAGCGGCCGCCTGGTCGAAGTGATGCGCGACTACCCCCCGCCCACCTCGCAGATCAGCGCAGTGATGCCGGCGCGCCAGCTGCAACCGCCGCGCGTGCGTGCGTTCGTGGAGTTCCTGCTGGAGCGGCTGGGCGAGCAGCCGCCTTGGGAGCTGTCGACATAGCGCCGCCGCGCGCATGGGGCCGGCCGGCATCGGCGCTTGCCGTGCGGATGGCGCCGTAGCGACACGCGAGCGCCGCGACCGCGAGCCGGCGGATGGCGCCGTCTGCGGCATGCCAGTCACCGTCGGAAACGACAGCATCGGTGAGCTCTACGCTGCGTCCCACGCGCGCCGACCGCATGAGTGACTGGCTGCCCGAACGCGCGGCGATCGGCCGCATGACGGGACTGGCAAGCTACCGCCCCTGCGGTCAGCATGACCGTGCACGACCGCACGCCTAGGCCGGCGGCGTGCGCAACCGCTGCGGCAATCGCTCCGGCAGATCAACGCCCGCCGCGCAGCAGGCGCTTGTGCAGGCGACGCCGCTGCGCATCGCTCAACAGATGTCCGTGCGTTCGCAACAGCCCCAGGATCTGCAGATGCGCCTGTGCGGTACGCCGCGCCAATTCGGCGGCGGCGGCGGCTTGGAGCCGCTTCCACTCGGCAGGGCTGGTCGGCGTTGGAAAGCTGGAACGTTTTGCGGGCATGGCAGCAGGTGGATGCAAGAGACCTCGCCATGATACGGCCGGCCCGTGATCGCCCTATCAGGGCCAACGCGCAGTTAAAGCGAAGGCGGCCACGACTGCGGCAGCGCTTGGCGGCGGGCGCACGCCCACAACCCGCGCAATGGACCTTGCCGCCCACACCACCTGCACTCTTGTACGATCGGTGCCCTCGCGGCTGGGCCGCATTGCATCGTCGACGGGTTTTCGCATGTCTTCGCTGACCGAGTTGAGCACGATATTGCTGCGTCATGCGCCTGGCGACGGCATGCATTCCACGCCGATCGCCGGGTTGCAGATCATGCGCAGCGCATCGCCGACAGTGGCCATGCCCACTGTGTATACACCCATGCTGTGTCTGGTGGCGCAAGGCCGCAAGCAGGCAATGCTGGGCGCGCAGGCGTACGTCTATCACCCGCAGATGTACCTGGTGGCGTCGGTGGATCTGCCCATCGTCGGCTCGGTCATCGAAGCCAGCAGCGCGCAACCGTATCTGTGTTTCTGCCTGGACCTGGACACCGCGGTGTTCAGCGAGCTTGCGATCAATCATCCGGAACTGGTGGACACCCAGCGCGACGCGGCATCGGCCGGGTTGCTGCTCAATCGCAGCACGCCGCAGTTGCAGGACGCTGCGCTACGGCTGGCGCGCCTGCTCGATCAACCGCATGAAATTGCCGCGCTCGCTCCACTGATCGTGCGCGAACTGTTGTACCGCCTGATGGCCGACCCGGCCAATGCGGCGGTGCGCCAGATGGCCATCGCCGACAGCCGGCTCAACCAGATTTCCAGGGCCATCGTGTGGTTGCGCGAGCACTATGCGCAGCGCTTCAGCATCGAGCAGATCGCCGATCTCTCGGCAATGAGCCGCTCCACCTTCCATGCGCATTTCAAGGCGGTGACCACGCTGACGCCGCTGGAATACCGCTCGCAGCTGCGCGTGCACGAAGCACGCCGCCTGATGGTGGCCGAGGCGCTGACCGCCGCCGATGCCGGCTTCCGGGTTGGCTATGAGAGCGCATCGCAGTTCAGTCGCGACTACGCACGCATTCTCGGCATCTCGCCTGCGCGCGATGCGCAACGGCTGCGTGCCAACGCGCAGGACGCCACCGAAGCGGCGTAAGCGCTGCTGTACGCGGCGCAGGCCGCACCGCGGCCCCGGCCATCCGCCGCAGCGTTCGCTTACGCCAAGGCGGCACCATCACCGCGCCAGTATCGGCATCCACATCCGTCTACTCCTGCGCGTATTGCGCCTCGCTCACCTGCTCCAGCCAGGTGACAGGAGTGCCGTCCTGCGATTCGGCAATGGCGATATGCGTCATCGCCACGTTGGCATTGGCGCCGTGCCAATGCTTGACGCCAGGCGGAATCCACACGATATCGCCCGGGCGAATTTGCTGCGCCGGCTTGCCCCACTCCTGCACGCGCCCCGCGCCAGCGGTCACGATCAGCGTCTGGCCCAGCGGATGGGTATGCCATGCAGTGCGCGCGCCCGGCTCGAAGGTGACGGTGGCGCCGCCGACGCGTGCCGGTGCGTCGGCCTGGAACGGTGCGTCGATGCGCACCTTGCCGGTGAAATACGCGGCCGACCCCACTGCCGACGGCGCCCCGCCCGCCTTGCTCACCTTGATCGGCTGCGCGGCCTCATCCGGTGTCACGGCGGCCAGCATGGAGACGGACATCGCGGTCGCGAACAGTTGCATTGCAGTGCTCCTTCATTTGAGCCTGCGCACTGTAGCGCGCTCGTCCACTGGCATGACCTGGGCACGCACGCATGCTTCATCGCACCCCGGGCGGCCTAAAATCCGCGGGGCACCTCGCGCTTGCCGTCAGCCTCCGGCACCACCGCGCCCGGTCGATACGCCCGCAGGAACAACGCCACCGCACCGCTGACATACGCATCCGCATCCAGCTGTACCGATTGCGCGTCTGTCGCATCGTCGCGCGCGGCAGCGGTGGCCGGCCGCCCGGTCATCAATCCGAAGAAGTGCACCGATGCATCGGGCACGTTGTCGATCACCAAGGCGCCGCGTTGCACCTCGCGCGCCAACAGCGTGCGCATCATGGTGTCGTAGCGCCCGAAGCACAGCGTCCACATTTCCTCGCGCATCTGGCCAGGCAGCAGTGGCGGGCGCACCAGGCCATAGGCGGCATCATCGCGCATGCTGCTGGCAGACACGCGCAGCACTGCATCGGCCACCGCAGCCAGGCGCCGCTCCAACGGGCCCTGCAGCTCCAGCAAGGCCGTCCAGCGATTGGGCGAGGCCTGCGCCAGCGCTTCCAAAGTAGTGCGGAACAGCACCTCCTTGGACGCAAAATGCGCATACACCGTGGCCTTGGACACCATCGCGCGTTCGGCGATGGTGTCCATGCTGGTCCGGTCGAAACCGTGCTGCTGAAACAGCACGCCTGCCGCCGCCAGGATGGCGCCACGCTTTTCGTGTGGCGCACGCCTGGGCGCAACGGGTGGCGCATCGTCATCCACGCGACGGCTCCGCTGGCGGGGTCGCGGCGGCAGTGGGCGCAGCGGTTTGCAGCCAGCCTCCGCCCATGGCCTTGTAGAACGTCACCAGGTTGGTGAAGCGCGACAGCTGGGTGTTGATCAAGGTCTGCTGCGCGCTGTACAGCGAGCGCTGCGCATCCAGCGCCTGCAGATAGCTGTCGATGCCGCGTTCGAAACGCGCTTGCGACAGCTTGTAGCTATCGGCTGTGGCATCCACCAGCGCTTGCTGGGCCTGCAATTGCCTGCCCAGCGTGTCGCGCTGCGCCAACGCGTCGGAAACCTCGCGGAACGCGCTCTGGATCGATTTTTCGTAGCGCGCCACTTCGATATCGCGATTGGCCTTGGCCATGTCCAGATTGGCGCGATTGCGCCCGGCATTGAAGATCGGCAAGGTCAGCGTGGGCACGAAACTCCAGGCACGCGTGCCGGCATCGAACAGCCTGGACAGGCTGCTGCTGGACGAACCGGTAGATGCGGTCAGGCTGATGCTGGGGAAGAACGCTGCCCGCGCCGCACCGATATTGGCGTTGGCCGCACGCAAGTTGCGCTCGGCTTCCAGGATGTCCGGGCGACGTTGCAGCAACTGCGATGGCAGGCCGGCCGGCACGCTGGCCAACACATTGCCTTCCACGCTCGCGTTGTCGGGCAGTGCATGTGGCAGCAATTCCACCGGCACCGACCTGCCGACCAGCAGCACCAGGGCATTGCGATCCTGCGCCACCTGCGCGGTGTAGCGCTCCACATCCACACGTGCGGTTTCCACCGTGGTCTGCGCCTGACGCAAGGTCAGTTGCGAAGCCGCGCCCAGTTCGAAGCTGCGCTGCTGCAGACGATAACTGTCGCTCTGGCTGCTCAGGGTGGATTGCGCCAGCTGCAGCAACTGCTGGTCGGCCGCCAAGGTCAGGTAGGCGGTGGCCACTTCTGCCACCAGGCTGATATGCGTACTGCGGCGTGCCTCGGCGGTGGACAGGAATTGCTGCAACGCCTGTTCCTTCAGGCTGCGCACGCGCCCGAACAGGTCCAGCTCGTAGGCACTGATGCCGATGTTGGCGCTGTAGGTGCGGAACACCTGCGGCTGGCCGGGAATGGCTAGCTCCGAGGGCGTGCGCGCATTGTTGGCGGTGCCGGTGCCCTCGATGGCGGGCAGCAGCGCGGCGCGATCCACCCGGTATTGCGCGCGGGCGACCTCGATATTGAGCGCGGCCACGCGCAGGTCGCGATTATTGTCCAGTGCCAGCGCAATCACCTGCTGCAGCGCCGGATCGGTGAAGACCTCACGCCAGCCGATGTCGGCGATGTACGCCGTGTCGGTGGTGCTGCCGGTATCGGCAGCGGCAGCCGGAGGGGCTGCCGACACATCCGTGCCGGCAAATTGCGCGGGCACCGGTGCGTCGGGCCGCGTGTAGCGCGGCATCAGCGTGCAACCGGAAAGCACGCTGGCCACGCCAAGCGCGCAAAGAGTCATGCGAATCGCGGTCATGTCAGTGTCCTGTGGGTTGCGGTGCGGGCGAGGCAGGTTGTGCACGGCGCTGGAACAGGCCGCACACCAGCACGAAGAACAGCGGCACGAAGAAGATCGCCAGCACCGTGCCGGAGACCATGCCGCCGATCACGGCCGTGCCCAGCGCGTGCTGCGCGCCGGCGCCGGCACCGCTGGTCAATACCAGCGGCACCACGCCGAGGATGAAGGCCAACGAGGTCATCAGGATCGGCCGCAAGCGCATGCGCGCCGCTTCCAGTGCTGCGGCCACCAGGCTCTTGCCGCTCTCGTGCAATTCCCTTGCGAACTCCACGATCAAGATCGCGTTCTTCGATGCCAGGCCAATGGTGGTGAGCAAGCCCACCTGGAAGTACACATCGTTCATTTTCCAGGTCAGCATGGCCGCCAGCAGCGTGCCGAACACGCCCAGCGGCACCACCAGAATCACCGAGAATGGAATCGCCCAGCTTTCGTACAACGCGGCCAGGCACAGGAACACGATCAGGATCGAGACGCTGTACAACAGGCCGGTCTGACCGGACGAGGCTTTTTCCTGACGCGACAACCCGGTCCACTCGAAACCGATGCCCGGTGGCAGCTTGGCGGCTGCGGCTTCGACGATCTGCATTGCCTCGCCGCTGGAGGCCGCACCCGGCAACGCCATGCCCAGGATCTCCATCGACGGCACGCTGTTGTAACGCTCCAGCCGCGGCGACCCGGATTGCCAGCTTGCCGTGGCGAAGGCGTTGAACGGCACCATGGTGCCGGCGCTGTTGCGCACGAACCAGTGGTCGATGTCCTGCGGGTTCATGCGATATGGCGCATCGGCCTGCAGCATCACCTTCTTGACCCGGCCCTTGTCGATGAAGTCGTTGACGTAGGTGCTACCCCACGCGCTGGAGAAGGTGTCGTTGATGTCGGAGATCGACACGCCCATCGCCTGCGCTTTATGCGGGTCGATTTCCAGCTTGAACTCGGGCGTGTCTTCCTGGCCATTGGGGCGCACCGCCACCAGGCGCTTGTCTTGCGACAGTTCTGCCAGCAATTGATTACGCGCCTGCATCAACGCCGCGTGACCCAGATTGGCGCGGTCCTGCAGCATCAGATCGAAGCCGGTGGCATTACCCAACTCCGACACCGCAGGCGGTGCGAACGCAAACACCTTGGCATCGCGGATACCGGCAAAAAATGCCCCGGCCTTGGCCGCCACGTCGGTGACGCTCTGGCCCTTGCCGGTGCGCTCGTCCCACGGCCGCAACTTGACGAAGGCAAAGCCCACGTTCTGGCCGCTACCGGCAAAACTGAAACCGGTCACGGCGAAGACACCGGCAACCGAATCCTTCTGGTCGACCAGGAAATGATGCTCCACCTGCTTGAGCACATCGCTGGTGCGCGCATTGGTGGCACCGGGCGGCAACTGCACCAGCACGAACAAGGTGCCCTGGTCTTCGTCCGGCAGGAATCCCACCGGCAACTTCATGAATCCGAACACCACCAAGGCCAGCAACGCCGCGTAGGCGAGCATGTAGCGCCAGCCCTTGCCGAGCATGTGCCGCACCACGCCCTGGTAGCCGGTGTTGCCGCGATCGAACAGGCGGTTGAACCAACCGAAGAACCCGGTGGTGGCCAGGCCATGACCCTTGTGCACGGGCTTGAGCAAGGTGGCGCACAAGGCCGGGGTCAGGATCATCGCCACCAGTACCGACAAGGTCATCGCCGAGACGATCGTGATCGAGAACTGCCGGTAGATCACGCCGGTGGATCCGCTGAAAAACGCCATCGGCACGAACACCGCCGCCAGCACCAGCGCCACGCCGATCAATGCCCCGGAAATCTGGTCCATCGATTTACGCGTGGCGTCCTTGGGCGACAACTGCTCCTCGCTCATCACGCGCTCGACGTTTTCCACCACCACGATCGCATCGTCCACCAGCAAACCGATCGCCAGCACCATCGCGAACATGGTCAAGGTATTGATGGTGAAACCGAACGCCGCAAGCACACCGAAAGTGCCCAGCAGCACCACCGGCACCGCAATGGTCGGAATCAACGTGGCACGGAAGTTCTGCAGGAACAGGTACATCACCAGGAACACCAGCACCACCGCTTCCACCAGCGTGTGCACCACCTGCTCGATGGAGATGCGCACGAACGGGGTGGTGTCGTACGGCTTTTGCACCTTCATGCCGGGCGGGAAGAACTTTTCCTGCTCTTCCAGGCTTTTATCGATCGCGCGCACCGTATCCAGCGCATTGGCACCGGTGGCCAGTTTGATCGCCAGACCGGCAGCCGGCTTGCCGTTGTAACGGCCCACCGTGTTGTAGCTTTCGCTGCCCAGCTCGATGCGGGCCACATCGCGCAAGCGCACCTGCGCGCCATCGGATTGGGTGCGCAGCAGGATGCTTTCGAATTGCTCAGCGGTCTTCAGCCGGGTCTGCGCAGTGATGGTGGCATTGAGCTGCTGGTTGGCCACCGCCGGCAACGCGCCCAACTGGCCGGCGGAAATCTGCGCGTTCTGCGCCTGGATCGCGTTGCGCACATCCACGGGCGTGAGGTTGAAATTGCTCAGCTTGTTGGGGTCCATCCACACCCGCATCGCGTACTGCGAACCGAACAAGGTGGTGTCACCCACGCCTTCGACGCGGCTGATGGTTTCCTGCACATTGGCGGCCACGTAATCGGACAGGTCCGAATCGCTCATGCTGCCGTCTTCGGACGTAAACGCCAGCAGGTTGAGGAAGTTGGTGGCCGACTTGGTCACCGTCACGCCCTGCTGCTGCACTTCCTGCGGCAACAACGGCGTGGCCAGCGACAACTTGTTCTGCACCTGCACCTGCGCGGTGTCCGGATCGGTGCCGTTTTCGAAGGTCAGGGTGATGGTCACCGCACCGCTGGATTCGCTGGTGGACGCCATGTAGCTGAGATGATCCAGCCCCTTCATCTTCTGCTCGATGACCTGGGTGACGGTGTCTTCCAGCGTCTGCGCCGAGGCGCCCGGGTAGTTGGCGGTGATGGCGACAGCCGGCGGTGCGATGCTGGGGTATTGCGCAATCGGCAAGGTGGCGATGGAGAGGATGCCGGCCAGCATCACGATGATGGCCAACACCCAGGCGAAGATCGGACGATCGATAAAGAAACGTGCCATGACGTGTGATCCCGCCTTCAGTTGGCCGCACGCGGTGCGGTCGGGGCAGCAGGACCGGCAGCATTGCCGGCGGCGGGCGTGGCCTTGGGCTGCCACGGCACGGTCTTGACCTCGATGCCATCGCGCGCGCGCGACGCGCCTTCGACGACCACTTGCTCGCCGGGCTTCAGGCCGCTGCGCACCAGCCACTGGTCGCCCACCGCGCGATCGGTTTCCAGCACGCGCAACTGCAGCTTGTGGTCGGCGCCGACGACGAAGGCGGTGGGTTTACCGGCGCCGTTGCGCGAGACCGCCTGTTGCGGCACCAGCATGCCCTGCTCCTTGACGCCTTCCTGCAGCACCGCGCGCACGTACATGCCCGGCAACAGCTCGGCGTTCGGGTTGGGGAACACTGCGCGCAGGGTGATCGAGCCGGTGTTCTGGTCGACGGTCACGTCGGAGAACGCCAGGTGCCCCTGCAGCGGGTAGGTGCTGCCGTCTTCCAGCAGCAGCGACACCTTGGCCGCGCCGTCGCCGGCCTGTTCCAGATCGCCGCGTGCCATCGCCTGCCGGAGACGCAACACCGCACTGCTGGGCTGGGTGACGTCGATGTAGATCGGGTCCAACTGCTGGATGGTGGTCAGCGCAGTGGCCTGGTTGGCGGTCACCAGCGCACCCGGGGTCACGCTAGAGCGGCCGATGCGTCCGGAGATCGGTGCATCGAGCCGGGCAAACGCCAGGTTGATACGCGCGGTCTCCACGCTGGCCTTGCCGGCTGCCACGTCGGCCTTGGCCTGACCTAGCGCGGCATCGGTGTCGTCACCTTCCTGCTGGCTGATCGCCTTGATCTGCGCCAGTTCCTTGTAGCGCTCGGCCTTGAGCTGCGCGGTGCGAAGGGTCGCCTCGGCCTTGGCCAGCGACGCCTGCGCGCTGGCATAGCTGGCGCGGTACTGGGCCGGGTCGATCTGGTACAGGGTCTGGCCAGCCTTGACGTCGCCGCCCTCGGTGAACTGGCGCGATTGGATGATGCCCCCCACTTGCGGGCGAATTTCGGAGATCAGGTACGGAACGGTGCGCCCCGGCAATTCGGTGGTCAGGGTCACCGGTTGCTGCTTGACGGTCAGCACACCCATTTCCGGGGTGCCTTCCTGCGGCGGCGGGCCTCCCGGCGGGCTGCCGCAGGCGCTCAGCAGGGCGGTGACGACGACGGCAACAGCAAGCAACGACGGGCGAAACGAGGCATGGGCACGCACGGGCAGGTCTCCGACGGAGGTGTAATGATTAAATCTAAACGGTACGGTTCGGTATCCTAATAAGCGCATCCGTAGCCGTCAAGCATTCCTGCCCAGTCGGTATACTTATGAATTATTGGGAGAACCCGATGCGGGTCAGAACCGAAGAAAAACGCGAGGCCATCGTCCAGGCGGCCAGCGAGGTCTTCCTCGAGCTGGGCTTCGAAGGCGCGTCGATGTCGCAGATCGCCGCCCGCGTGGGCGGCTCCAAGCGCACGCTGTACGGCTACTTTCCGTCAAAGGAAGAGCTGTTCGTGGCCGTTGCCAAGGACATGTCGGACCGCTATTTCGATCCGTTGCTGCATGCGCTTTCGCAAAGCAGCGGCCCGGTCGATGAGGCACTGCAGCGCTTCGGCGAGGATGTGCTGCGGTTCCTGTGCGCCCCGCCCAATATCACCAGTTGGCAGACCATCATCGGGGTATCCGGCAGATCGGCGGTCGGCGCGCTGTATTTCAGCGCCGGGCAGGAGGAAGGCATCCAGCGCTTTGCCGAATACCTGCAGGCACAGGTGGATTGCGGCCTGCTCCATTGCGAAGACACCCTGCTTGCCGCCCACCAGTACGCTGCCTTGCTGGAATCGGAAACCTTGATGCCCTGCCTGTTTGGCGCACTCAAGGACCCCGCGCCCGAGTTCCTGCACGACGCGACGCGACGTGCGGTGCAGACGTTTCTGGCCGCGTATGGCGGCAAGGCCGGCAAAGCGGCGTGACGCCCCTTGCGAGGTCACTGCATTGCACTGCGCGAGGACGCGCAGTGCACGTACAGACGCCAAGCCTGCAGCCACTTAGACGTCTAAACCACGCCGCCGCCCCGCTGGCTAGAAGGCAGCGTCGTCATCACCGCATGATTCGACCAGGCAGCGATGCTACATTGTTGGCGCAAGCATGCCGCTGCGGCGATTGAGCGGGGTTGCGATTGACGGTATTGCGATTGCGCTTCAACACGCTGCCATCGCAAGCAGGCTGCCACCCGGGCATCGCGCCACCAGCGCCTTGGAACAGGCCGCGTGTACGCGCGACCTAGGCGCTGATCACTCGGCCACTGCGCATTTCGCGCACAGGCCGTGCACTTCCAGCGTCTGTGCCTGCGGCTGGAACCCGAGCGCCTTGGCGCGGGCTTCCAGTTGCGACACCACGTCGCGATCTTCCAGCTCCACCGCGCTGTGGCAGCGGTCGCAGATCAGGAACGGCACCGAGTGTTGGGCGCTGTTGGGGTGGTGGCAGGCGACGAACGCATTGACCGATTCGAGCTTGTGCACGAAGCCGTTGGCCATCAGGAAATCGAGCGCGCGGTACACCGTGGGCGGGGCGTCGGCGCCCACGCCCTTGCCTTCGCGCACCCAGTCCAGCAGTTCGTAGGCCTTGACCGGCTTGCCGGCGTCGGCGATCAGCCGCAGCACGTTGGCGCGGATCGGCGTCAGCCGCAGGCCGCGTTCGCTGCAGGCACGCTCCACCGCGCGCACGAAACCGTTGGCGTCGTCGACGTGGTGATGCGGTGCGGTACAGGCGAGGTCTTGGGCGTGGGTATGCTTGGTCATACAGGCTCCGGCGTCAGGCCGCTCCAATCTTGATGAGTGCCGCATCGATGCGTTTCAAGGCACCCTCGCGTCCGGCCAAGTACACCGTTTGCGAAATGTCCGGGCTGACCTGGGTGCCGGTGATGGCCACGCGCAGCGGCTGGGCGATCTTGCCCATGCCCAGTTCCAACGCGGCAGCAGCGTCGTGCAGCGCCGCCGAGACGCTCTCCACGCTCCACGTCTCCACCGCAGCCAGCAACTCGCGCGCCTTGCCCAGCGGCACCTCGGCGCCCAGCTTGAGGTGTTTCATCACCGCCGCTTCGTCATAGGTTTCCAGCGGCCGGTACCAGACCACGGCTTTTTCGGCCATTTCCTTCAAGGTCTGCACGCGCTCGCGCAACGCCACCACCACATCGGCGGCGGCCGGGCCGGCAGCGATGTCCACCCCGAGCTTGGCAAGCTGGTACTCCAACTGCGGGGCGATGCTGGCCGGGTCGTCGGTCTTCAGATAATGCTGATTGACCCAGCCGAGCTTGGCCATGTCCAGGCGCGCGGCCTTGGAATTGACGTCCTTGACGTCGAACAGGTCCAGCAATTCCTGCTGGGTGAACAGCTCCTGGTCGCCATGCGACCAGCCCAGGCGCGCCAGATAATTGATCAATGCATGCGGCAGATAGCCGGCGTCCTTGTACTGCATGACGTCGGCCGCGCCGGTGCGCTTGGACAGCTTGGCGCCCTGCTCGTCCAGGATCATCGGCATGTGCGCGAACTTGGGTACCGGTGCGCCCAGTGCCTCATAGATATTGATCTGGCGCGGAGTGTTGTTGATATGGTCGTCGCCGCGGATGACCTCGGTGATGCCCATGTCCCAGTCGTCCACCACCACTGCAAAGTTGTAGGTGGGAAACCCGTCCGGGCGGAAGATCACCATGTCGTCGAGCTCGCTGTTGGCGATCTCGATGCGCCCCTTGATCAGGTCGTCGAACACCACCGTGCCGCCGACGGGATTCTTGAAACGGATGACGCGATTGGGGTCGTCGCGATACGGCAGGTTCTGCTCGCGGGCGGCGCCGTTGTAGCGCGGCTTTTCCTGCCTGGCCATGGCGGCCTCGCGCATGGCGTCGAGTTCTTCGCGGGTTTCGTAGGCGTAATACGCCTTGCCCTGCGCGAGCAACTGCTCGGCAACCTCTTGATAGCGGGCAATGCGCTGGGTCTGGTAGATCGGACCTTCGTCGTAACCCAGGCCCAGCCACTCCATCGCTTCCAGGATGGCGTCGATGGCCGCCTGGGTGCTGCGCTCGCGGTCGGTGTCTTCGATGCGCAGCACGAACTGCCCGCCGCGGTGGCGTGCCTCCAGCCAGCAATACAGGGCGGTGCGGGCGCCGCCGATGTGCAGGTAACCGGTGGGGCTGGGAGCGAAACGGGTGCGGCAGGTCATGGAGCGCTCGGCAAAACGGGAGTCGCCCGATTTTACCTTGCGCAGCGTGGCCCTGCCCGGCCCCTGGCTCAGCGGTTGCGCAGCAGGTCGCCGTACACCACGCACTCGCCGTCGCTGCGGGCCGTGCCCGGCGCGTCGTACAGCACCAGCCAGGTGGGAATCTTGCCCGCCAGTTGCCTGGGCAGGTTGCAGATGGCCTCGGCGCGGTCGCAGTCCTTGCCATGCGGCAGCACTGCCGATTCCAGCAGGTCGTGCTGGAAGCGCACCGGTGCGCGGTTGGCGGCCAGCACGGTGCGCGCATCCGGCCATTTGAACAGGCGGATTTCGCCGTTCAAGACCATCGTCGGCCCGGCCAGCAGGTACAGATCGTCGCCGGAATAATGCAGGTCGCGGATGCCCAGCCCACCCAACTGCAGGAAATGCTTGCGCAGCAGGGTGCCGTCTTCGTCCAGCGGGGCCAGGCGCAAGTGGTCGCCGTGGGCTTCCACCTGGATCTCCAGCAATGCCGTCCAGCCACGCAGCACCGGCCCGCGCAGGCCCAGCAGCAAACGCTGGCCATCGACCACGATGCCTTCGATATCGAAGCCGTTGTCCTTGCCGGGAATCTTCAGGAACGGACCAAAATGCGGGTCGTCGGCAAGCAGGTCGGTGAGCTGGTTGTGCTTGGCATCGCCCTTGAGCCGCAGCGCCCGGCGGCCGTCGGCCGCTTCGCGCACCAGCTGCGGGGTGCCGTCTTGCGCATATTCGATCGGCAGGCAGGCCAGCAGGCGGCGATTGGCATCGAGCTTCAACTTGGTCAGGCGTTTGGCGTTTTCGGCGTCGTCGCGGCCGCGCTTGGCGTTCTTGCGTTTGCTGCCGTGCGAGCCGACGACCCACAAGAATCCATCCGACAGCCCCATGCCTTCCAGGTCGGCCTCCTCGCCGTCTTCGCCCGGCAGATCTAGCAGGTCCGCCAGCGGGAAGCTCTGCCCTTCGCCGAAGCGCAGCGTCTGCCGCTGTGCGGGGTCGAGCTTGCGCAGCCGGTCCACCGCGCAGGCTTCGTCGCCGGCCACCCACAGCCAATCGTCGGTGAAGGCGGCGCCGGACAGATTGCTGTGCACCAGCGCACCGGGCGCGAACTCGAGCCGGACGCTATGCGGAATCAGGGTTTTCTTGGCCATGGGCACCTGCGGCAAGGGATCAACCGAACGCAGCCAGCTTGGCACGCGTCACATCGGGCGCCAACTGCCCCGGCCAATCGCGGTCGTTGGCCACCTGCGCCTGCGTGCGGCTGGCCTCGAACGCGGCGAAGTCCAACTCGGCCAGTGCCCACACGGCCTGGCCCTGGGTCTGCGCCAGCACGCCATCGGCGGGGAAGCCGACATCCATCGGCGCAAACACCGCCGCCTCGCCGGTATTGATGTCCAACGCCGGGCTCCACGGCGCTTGGCCTGCGGTCACCGACTGCGCCACGAACACGCGATTTTCCAGCGCGCGCGCCAGGCATCCGATGCGCACGCGCATGGCGCCGGCAGCGGTGTCGGTGCAGCTGGGCACGATCAACAAGCGCGCACCGGCCTCGTATTGCGCACGTACCGGCAGCGGGAACTCGCTGTCGTAGCAGATCGCAATCGCGGCGCGCATGCCGTCCAGCTCGAACACCTTCAGTTCGTCGCCCGGCTCGATCAGCCCGGTGGCCTTTTCGAAGCCGGTGAGCTGCAGCTTGTCCTGCCAGCCGTGCAGGCCCTCCGGCGTAAACCAGTCGCTGCGATTGCGGTAGCGGCCGTGGCCCAGATCCAGCAGGAAACTGCCGGCAATCAGATGCAGCCGATGTTCCCGCGCCAACCGCGCAAACAGTTCCAGCCATGGCCCACGCAGCGCCTGGATCGCCACCAGCGATTCGGGCAGGCCGGCAGAAATCTGCGTGTCGAACGTTGCGCCCAGCTCCAGCGACAGATATTCGGGCAGCACCACCACCCGCGCACCGGCGTTGGCGGCTTCGGCGATCAGGGTCGATTGGCGCGCCGCAAATGCAGCGAAATCGACAGGCTTGCCGATGGGGTATTTGGCAACGGCAATTTTCATCTGGTGGCCTTTGGGTTGTTGGATCGACGCGGCGAAGCAATCAGAGCGCCTGGCGAGGCAGCGTGCAGCGAGCTTGTACACCGCCGGCGACGCTTGTCAGTCGCTGTAGGGCGGTAGCCGCTCACTGCGGCAACGCACGTGTCCACACAGACAAGCTGTGGTCGATCTCGCCATGTTGCAACTCCGCCCAGTGCAGGTGCACCCGCATGCCCGGCTGCGGGGCGTAACCGCGCTTGCGCCAGAACGCATCGTTAGGGCGGTAATCGGCTGGTTGGCGCGGGTCGTCGGGCGCCCGTTCCACCGAGCAGAACGCGGTCAATCCAAAGCGGCCCAGCGCGCGTGCATGCGCTTCGCGCCGGTCGAAAAATGCATGGCCGATCCCCTGCCCTCGATACGCCGGCAGCAGCACCGATTCGCCGAAATAGAACACGCCGGCCGGATCGATGCCTGCCGCACGGAACGGTGCGTGGAACGCGTCGCTGTCGTCGAGCAGCGGCAGGCCGGTGGAGGCGCCGACCACCGCATCACCATCGCGGACGAGCACGAACACGCTGTCCGGCGAGGCCGCGTAGGCGGCCAGATAACCGTGCTCGTAATCCGCATCGCCTTCGTACAGATACGGCCATGCACGGAAGACGGCGACGCGCAGCCGCGCCAACGCATCCAGATGCGCCAACACCGCCTCGCCACGCACCGTGTCGACGGTGAGGGACATGTCAGTCATGCATGGCATGATAAGCCAGCCTGACGGCGATGGCTCGACGTGGCCATGCGCTCCGCGCGGCGGTTGCCCGACTGCTGGCAGGCAAGCGCCCTCTGCGGTTGTGCGAACACCGAAAGCGGCAAGACGCGCTCGCAATTTGCAACGCACGGCCCCTGCACGATTCCGTTATGCATGCATTTCTTCGCATCGCGGCGCCTTTGTCGGCGCCAACACATCGACTATCTGTACGTGGCGTCGGCAGCCGCTCCATGCAAACACGATGCAGCCGCAACGCTGGCCACCGGGTTCAACGGGCCGAGGACCACGGCGAGCACCACTTCAGACCCCTTTACCGCGGCTCCGCGCGGGGACTCGGCGCACTCCGATGCCGAGTGCATGCCCCGCGCCTCACTTTGGAATCACTACATGATCCTGCAGCGCACGCTTACCCTCAGCATCATCGGGCTCCTGGGATTGTCCGCTACGGCGCATGCACAGCCGACGCCCCATGGAATGGGCCTGATTCCATCGCCCCAGATCCAACCCGCCCTGCCGATGATGGTGGAGCAGGGAATGACCGAGGAGGCGACGATCGCAGCGCTTCCCGCCAGAGTCGATCTGACCCGCTGGGCGATCGAACCCGGCGATCAGAAAGAAGTCAACTCCTGCGTCGGATGGGCGGTCGGCTATACGTTGGCGGGTTGGTACGCCAACGCCTACCAGCAGAAGACGACCAAGTTCGCCCCCATGTACGTCTACTCCCAAATCAATCTCGGTGGCTCCCAGTACGACGGCGGAGCGGCATCGGCGAGCGACGCGCTACGGCTGGCCATCGCGCAAGGCATCGACACACAGCCCCACTATTTCCAGGGAGCCTACGACTGGAAGGACAAGCCCACCAAGGACGAATACGTCAACGCCGGCAAATACAAACCGCCTTATAAGTCGTATACCGCGCTGTTCGCCGATTTTCAGGCAATGGCGGACGCAAGTTGATCAATGCGATCAAGCAATCGCTTTCCAATAGCACCCCGGTGGCGATCGGCCTCTGGGTCCGCAGCGGCTTCTTTTATCTCGACCAAACCAATAATGTTGACTACGATACCAAAACCCCCATCGAAGGCGGCCACGAAGTGATTGCGCTGGGCTACGACCAAGAAGGCTTGCTGATCGAAAACAGCTGGGGCAAAGGCTGGGGCAACAAAGGATTCGCCAAGCTATCCTGGTCGGTGGTGGCCAAGGACGTGATCGAGGCGCATATCGCCAACTGAGGGCCGCATCGGCCCTGTCGATCCCGGCGGGTGGCGCATGCCGCCGCCGGGATCGACACGACAGGCAATGCCGGCCTCAACGCAGGCTGTTGCCAAGCTCGTACCAATCGAGCTTGCGGGTGACCCACATGATGCTGGCCAGGATGCCGAACAGCAGCAACGACCCCATCAGCAGCGCGTTGTCCTCGGAGATCAACAGGCTGTAGAGCACCGCATACAAGGCGGTGAGCATCACCGAGAAGCCAGCCGCGCGGACCCAACTGCGCAACACGCCGGACAGGTAGAAGAACTGCAGGCCGATGCATGCCGCCGCCGACACCAGGTAGGCCTGCCAGAACGCGATGTGTTCGGAAAGGCTGAGCAGCAGCAGGAAGAAGATCGCCAGCGCCAGGCCCACCAGCAGGTATTGCAACGGATGGATGGGCAAACGCTTGATCAGCTCGAACAGCACGAAGGCCACGAAGGTCAGCACCACGAACAGGATGCCGTACTTGCTGGCGCGGTCGGCCTGGGTATACACGTCCACCGGATCGACCAGGCGCACTTCCAGCATATCCAGCGCCGCATGGCTGGACTGCAACTGCGTCTGCGCACCGGTGGCCAGCGACGACAGCGACCAGCTCGCATCGAAGCCCTTCGGCCCGATGCTCGGCGCATTCGGCAGGAAGCGGCCACCGAAGGACGGGTGCTGCCAGTCCGAGCGCAGGGCGATGTCGTTGTTGTCGGCGATCGGCGCGATGGCCAGCCGGCGCGTGCCGTCCAGCACGAACTGCATGTCCACCACGTTGCCGTCCTGCAGCCGGCCGGCGAGCGGGTCGGCCAGCGGACCCAGTTGGGCATGGATGCCCGCCGAACGGTCGGCCAGTGCGCCTGCGCCGCTCTCCAGCGCCAGCGTGCGGCCATCGACCTGCAGGCGTGGCGTGCCGACCAACCCACGCACGTCGGAAATCCCGATTGCCAGATACGGCTGGCCATACACACGGGTCGGCGCAGCCGCATAGTCGAAGGGGTCGTATTCGGCATGCAAGGTGGCCTTCCAGGAATACACCTGCACGCGGTATAAGCCCACCTCGCGCACCGAGGGCAGCATTTCGCCGCCGAGTTTCAGGCGACGCGGCGTTTGCAGCAGCGTACCTTCGCGCTTGCGCCAGACCTTGCGCTGGTTGCCCTGCTCGTCCGGCTCGGTGACCTGCACGTCTTCGGTATACGGCAGCACCCGCACCGGCGCGATGAACTGCTGCTCGCCGGCCTTGCTTTGCGCCACCCGCTCCACCGCCTCGTCGCGGTAACGCGCGCGGTCCTGCACCGCGCCACGGATCAGCAGCAGCGGAACCAACAACAGCAGGATCAGCCCGCCGATGGTGGCGAACCGCAACAACAGTTTCAGGGATTTCATCAGCCGTCCTCAGCTTGGGAGGCGGCCAGGGTGCGCGACGCCGGTGTTGGCGGTTTGAGGCGAATTTGAAGCGAATGTGAAGTGGGCGCCCCGGACAGTTGGCGACCGGCACTGTGACGCATTGACGAAATACGGTTTTCACCGCGGCAAAGTGCCACCCGTACCCAGCACAGGCTTCTGTTTGATCGGCAGCACTTCGCCTTGCCGCCGCACGCCTCGCCTTCACGCGTAACGATGCACGGGCAGGTGCGCAGCCTCCGATCCCTCGTTCTTGTTTGGTCGCGGCTTCCAGTTCGCTGTTGTTCGATGCGGTCCTGAGCCGCATGCGCTGCATCAGCGCTGCCATGGCCGCACGCCCACTCGGCAGTGATTCGGCAACTGCGCACGACTGCATTCATCTCTCAACCTGGAGCCGTCTTCCATGAACTCGCACCGTTCGCTCGCCCTTTGCCTGCTCGCCGCCCTGAGCCTGACCGCCGCCACCGCGCAGGCGGCAGTGCATGGCATGGGCCTGAAGCCTTCGTCGTTGATGCAGCCTGTCACTCCGCTGTTCGGTACCGAGAGCGTGAGCACACCGCTGCCTGCCAGTGTCGACCTGACTGCATGGGCGATCACGCCGGGCGACCAAGGGCAGGTCGATGCCTGCGCGTCATGGGCGACCGCTCATACACTGACCGGTTGGTATGCCAATGCCAACAAACAGGCCCAGACGCGCTTTGCCCCGATGTACCTGTACAGCCAGGTCAACGGCGGCGTGGATGAAGGCTCCACCCTGGAAGCGCCGCTGCAGATCGCGCTTGCGCAGGGCATCGACACCGAGCAGCACTATTCGTGGGGCAACTACGACTGGAAACACCAACCCACTGCCGCCGACAAGGCCAACGCTGCAAAGAACCCGACGCCGTATCGCCACTACACCGTGCTGTATTCGGGCAGGGGGAATGGGGGAAGCGCCCTGATCCAACAGATCAAGCTCGCCCTTGCCTCTTCCACGCCGGTGGCGATCGGCTTCTACGTGCGCCAGGGCTTTGAAGACCTGACAGCCAAGAATCAGGTCGATTACGACATCACAACGCCGATCCTGGGCGGGCATGCGGTCATCGCGCTGGGCTACGACAGCGAAGGACTGATCGTGGAAAACAGCTGGGGCACCGCATGGGGCAACAAGGGCTTCGGCAAACTGTCCTGGTCGGTGGTCGCCAAGGATGTGATCGTCGCGGACGTGGCGTACTAGCACAGCACGAACATCATCACCCCTTCCAGTGCAGCTTCATAGAGCTGCGAGGGATGGCGGGCGAACTGGTTCAGCACGGCCACGCGCCGCACGCTGATCGACGCAGGCGCGGCATGTGCTCTGGCGCATGCCGTCGCCTTGAACGCACAGCTGCCACCGGCGCCGGCCCACCGCGACAACTGCCTGCAGCGACTCAACCGATCGGCAGGCGCAACACCGCACGCGCACCGCCACCGTGGCGATTGCCCAGCATCACGTCCCCGCCATGCAGGCGCGCAACCTCGCGCACGAACGGCAAGCCAAGCCCGGAGCTGCGCTGGCCGGTCTGCGGACGTGCCAACGAATAGAACCGCTCGAAGACGCGCTCGAGCGCGTAATCGGGCACGCCGCTGCCACGGTCTTCGACCACCAACTCCCAGCGCCCATCGCGCAGCCGCGCATGCAGGCGCACATGGCTGTCTTGCTTCGAAAACGCGATGGCGTTTTCGAGCAGATTGATCAGTGCCTGTCTCAGCAGAAAACCATCGCCCAGTACGTCGTGATCGCCTGACGCCCCGGCCCCTGCATCCACTTGCACGGTGACGCCAGCGGCCGCCGCGCGCAGCGCCACCGCGTCCGCCGCAGCCTGCAGCAGCCCATCGATACCGATGCGCTCGCGCTTCTGCAGCCAGCCGTGCTGCTCCACCTCGGCCAGGGCCAGCAGCTTGTCGATGGTTTCGGTGAGCCGGTGTTCCTGCGCGCGGATCGTGGCAACGAAGTGCTGGCGGTCGGCCTCCGGCAGTGGCTCGGTCAACAGCTCCGAAGCACCGCGAATGGCCGCCAGCGGGCTTTTCATCTCGTGCGTCAGCGACTGCACGTACTGCTCCACGTACGCCTTGCCTTCCAGCTTGCGGCGCATGCTCTCCAGCGCGTGGCCCAGATCGCCGATTTCATCGCCACGCGGTTTGGGCGGCGGTACCGGGATGCCGGCGCTCACCGCCTGCGCATAGCGATTGAGCCGGCCGATGCCGCGCATCAACCACCAGGTCATCAAGATGCCGATCAACGCGGAAATGCCGATCAACCAGGCGCCGCGCTGCAGGATGTTGCGCTGGCTGGCTTCGATAAACGGGTCGATGCTGCGATTGGGCTGCGCCAGGGTCAGCACGCCGATCAGTTTGCCGCGGTCGTCCGGTGCATAGATCGGCGCGGCCACATGCATCACCGTGGCGGTAGGGTCGCCATCGATCTCCGGGCTGGAACGCGCGCCGTATTCGCCGCGCAAGGTGCGGTAGACATCGTTCCAGCGCGAGTTGTCGCGGCCCACGTCGCGGCCCAGCGAATCGAACATCACCACGCCGCGCGCATCGGTGACGGTCACGCGGTAATCCACCGTGCTCTTGCGAAAGCGCCATACCCATGCCTTGGGATCGCGCTGCTGCGCCCTGGCCACGTTGCGCGCGAAACTGCCATCGGCAAGCGTGCCGGCGGCCAGTTCGCTGCTGGCGATTTCCGCCAGCACATTGGCCGCATCCACCAGCGTGGATTCCATTGCCTGGCGCACGCCCGGCTTGACCTCGTTGACGAACACCCGCATCACGAAGAACGCGGCCAGGCCCACGATCAGGAAGAAACCCAGAAACAGCTTGAGACCGAGCCGCATGTCAGCGCGCAGCCTCGCTCAGGTCGCCACGTGCGTGCCGGCGCATGCCTACACTTCCAACGCGTAGCCAAGGCCACGGTGGGTGCGGATCGGGTCGACCGGCACGCCGGCCAGGCGCAGCTTGCCGCGCAGCGTCTTGATGTGGGTGTCGACGGTGCGGTCGGCACTGTCGGCGCTGGCATCCCAGCCACGGTCCATCAGTTGCGCACGGCTCAGGATCGCACCGGGGCGCTGCAGCAACGCAGCCAGCAGCGCGTATTCGTAGCGCGTCAGCGGCAGCAGGGTCTGGCCGTAGCGGATGCGGCTGCCCTCGCGGTCGATCGCAAACGCGCCGTGCGGTTGCCAGCCCGATTCGGCCGCCGCGCCGGCATGGCGTCGGCGCAGGCGCGCACGCACGCGCGCCACCAACTCGCGCGGCGAGAACGGCTTGGCCATGTAATCGTCGGCGCCCAGCTCCAGGCCGAGCACGCGGTCGATCTCGTCGTTGCGCGCGGTCAGGAAGATCACCGGCACCTCGCTGAAACTGCGCAAGGTGCGGCACACCTCGAACCCGTTGATGTCCGGCAGGCCCACGTCGAGGATCACCACATCGGCCGGATCGGCGCGCAGGCGCGTCAGCGCATCGCGGCCCAGCAGGCAATGCTCGGGCGCATAGCCCTCGCTGCGCAGCGCGTAGAGCACGGTATCGGCAATGGCGGCTTCGTCTTCGACGACGAGCACACGGGCAGCAGACTCGGACATGCCGCGCAGCATACCGGCATGCGGGCACGGCCTACAGGTGGAGGCGGTCCACGCAGGGCGTGGCAGGACAGGACGCATACCCCATGCTGCTTGCGGCATCGCGCAGCCTCTGGAGGTCGCCACCGTGCGCTTGCACCGCGTCGGCCGCAATGGGCGGCAACAAATCGCGCCGCAGCCTCTACACTGCCGCGATGAACTATCGCCACGCCTTCCATGCCGGCAACCATGCCGACGTGCTCAAGCACATCGCCCTGCTTGCCCTGATCGACACCCTCAAGCGCAAGGACACTCCGTTCTTCGTGCTCGACACGCACGCCGGGCGCGGCCGCTACCAACTCGGGGGTGAAGAGAGCCGCAAGACCAACGAGGCCGATGCCGGCGTGATGCGGCTGATGGCAGAGGCCAGCTTGCCCGAGGTGGTCGAGCGCTATCTGCGCGCGGTGCAGGCCGACAACCAATCCGTTGCCCGCCCGGCCATGCCCGGCCAGAAGCCCACCCGCCCGACCGCCGGCATCCAGCTCAATTACTACCCCGGTTCGCCGCTGCTGGCTGCGCAAGCACTGCGCGAGCAGGACCGCATGGCCTTCTGCGAACTGCAGCCCGACGAAGCCGAGGCGCTCAAGTCCCTGTTCGCCAGGGACAGCAGGGTACGCGTGCACGCCGGCGACGGCTATGCGGCGATCCGCGCCTTCCTGCCGCCGCGCGCTGGCGACACCAAGATCGGCCGCGGGCTGGTGCTGATCGACCCGCCCTACGAAGCGCAGGACGCCGAATACCCGCAGATCATCCACTGCGTGCGCGAGGCGCTGGCGCGCTGGCCGCAGGCGATCTGCATGGTGTGGTACCCGATCAAGCTGCGCCGCAGCCTGCAGCCGTTCATGCGCAAGGCCGCCGCGCTGCCGGCCAAGTCGGTGCTGGTCGCCGAGCTGCAGGTGCGCCCGGACGACTCGCCGCTGCGCCTGACCGGCAGCGGGCTATTGATCGTCAACGCGCCCTGGCAGTTCGACCAGCTGCTGGCGCCGGCGTTGCCGGTGCTCAAGCAGCATCTCGGCGAGCCCGGCGCCTCGACCCGGCTGGAGTGGCTGCGCCAGGACGGCTGAGCCGGCAGGCGCGGGCGCCTGCCCATCGCGGTGGGTATGCAGGCGTTGTCGTTGCACCGCTGCAATGGCCCGCACCATGCGCGCCGCGTGTAATGCCTGCTGCGCCGCCCGCAGATCGCGTGCATGCTGCCGGGCACCGGGATGTGCGTTGCCATGGGCTTGCTGTCCTCGGCGACACAGCAGCTGCCGCGAACACCTCAGCGCAGCGCAGACGAGCGGTTGCTGCACCGGATACACCTATCCCAGGAAGGCCAGGCCGGGTGACAACCGCCTTCCGGCGGCTCCGTTGCTTTCACTCGGCTGCCACAGTGCGCGCCCCATCACGCTCACGACCGGCTCACGGCTCCGCTCGTTACAGTTGTGTGAGAAGCACTGCCACCTCCTGTCGGCCCCCGGCGGCACACCGGATTCATTCACGGTTGCGCGCCGGGCTGGTGCCAGAATCTTCCGATCTTTAAGGAACACCGGTCATGGCCATTCGCAATCGCATGCCTCCCTGGCATGAAAACTTCAGCCTGCCCAATGGCCGCACTCTTCTGCTTCGCCCGATCCGTCCCGAGGATGGTCCGCCGCTGCAGGGAGCTTTCAGCCTGTTGGGACCGGAGGAAATTCGCGCGCGCTTTGTGCGCTCCTCCACCGAAATCACCCCGGAGATGGTGCAACGCCTGACTCATCCCAACCCCAAGAGCGAGATCGTGCTGGTTGCCGCCGAGCAATTGCCGCCCGGCGAAGCACTGGTGGGTGCGGTCGCGCGCGCCGCGTTGGTACCGGGCACACGCCAGGCCGAATACACCATCCTGGTCAGCAGCTTCGTCGCCGGCCAGGGGCTGGGGCGGCAGCTGATGCGCAAGCTGGTCAAGTGGGCACGGCGCAAATACCTGGACTGCCTGTTCGGCGATGTGCTGCAAAGCAATGTGCCGATGCTGCAGTTGGCAGAATCGCTGGGCTTCAAGCCGCAGGCGCACCCGGAATCGCCTGAACTGGTGCGGATGGTGTTGGAGCTGGATGCTTGAGTTGCCGGGATTCGGGATTCGGGATGCGGGATTTGGGATTCGTCAAAGCAGATCGCGGCTGCTTTGCGTGATCGGGGCTTGGGGCTTGCTTCATCACGGAGAGACCCCATTGCGCGGCGGCCTGATGTTCCTCGACGGTAAGCTGCAAGCCCCCGAAAGGATCGGCACGCTGGCTGACACCGAAGGCCACCTACGGGTCCTTCCCCTCGCCGCGTGCAGGATCCTGGGGTGGCATGGATGCCACGCTTCATCCGCGCACGCCGCTCCCCGGAGGGAGACAGCCCGACGTTTCGCCACAGAGAGCTCACAACCGTCGAGAGTGTTGCCGTGATGACGGGAGCGCTGTGTCTGGCTCATACCCAGGCGCCATGTAAAACCGACTGCTGTGATGTCCTCGCCGCGTGCGGAACCTGCGGCGGCATGGATGCCGCCACCGAGCCTGCAGGGACGGATTCATGGCGTGTCCCGCAAGCGGTGAGGGCACCGCGCACTCGAGCGAGTGGGTCTTTGCCTCGCGAGCGTGCGCATGACTTGCACCCGCGTACCCAATGCCATGACCCGCCGTGCACATCCGGTCAGGTAGCCCACCGCCAGCTTTCACGCCGGATGGACCGGGCACTGCGGGGGCTCTGATAAAATCGCCGGCTGATGCCGTCGCCTACCTTCCCCTCCCCGCCGCTGCCCAAGTCCGGCCAGCTCCGCGCCTACTGGCGCGCCCCGTCCTCTCCGACTGCGCTGGCGTGGTCGATTGCGCGGGCAGCCGAAGCGCATGCCGGCCCCCTGCTGGTGATCGCCCGCGATAACCAGAGCGCGCATCAGATCGAAGCCGATCTGCATGCCTTGCTCGGCGAACATGCGGCGCTGCCGGTGGTGCCATTCCCCGATTGGGAAACCCTGCCCTACGACCAGTTCAGCCCGCACCCGGAAATCATCAGCCAGCGGCTGGCCGCCCTGCACCGCCTGCCCGGGCTGACCCGCGGCGTGGTGATCGTGCCGGTGCAGACCTTGCTGCAGCAGTTGGCGCCGCTGAGCTACATCGTCGGCGGCAGCTTCGATCTCACCGTTGGCCAGCGCCTGGATCTGGATGCGGAAAAGCGCCGCCTGGAAAGCGCCGGCTACCGCAACGTGCCGCAGGTGATGGACCCGGGCGATTTCGCGGTCCGCGGCGGCCTGCTGGACGTGTTTCCGATGGGCGCGGACACGCCATTGCGCGTCGAATTGCTGG
Organism: Xanthomonas phaseoli pv. dieffenbachiae; assembly: GCF_008639345.1. Lineage (NCBI taxonomy): Bacteria > Pseudomonadati > Pseudomonadota > Gammaproteobacteria > Lysobacterales > Lysobacteraceae > Xanthomonas > Xanthomonas phaseoli. Next base: position 3,187,360 of record NZ_CP041380.1, read on the forward strand.
ATGAGGACATCGATTCGATCCGCGTGTTCGACCCGGAATCGCAGCGCTCGCTGGACAAGGTGGACGCGGTCAAGATGCTGCCGGGCCGCGAAGTGCCGATGGACGATGCCAGCGTGGAGCGCGTGCTGGCCTGCCTGCGCGAACGCTTCGACGTGGATACCCGGCGCAGCGCGCTGTACCAGGACCTGAAATCCGGGCTGGCGCCATCGGGCATCGAGTATTACCTGCCGATGTTCTTCGCCAAGACCGCAACGCTATTCGATTACCTGGACAAGCGCGTGCTGCCGGTGATTGCCACCGGCGTGTCCAATGCCGCCGACGCATTCTGGACGCAGGCGCAGAACCGCTACGAACAGCGCCGACACGATGTGGAACGCCCGCTGCTGCCGCCGGACGACCTGTACCAATCGCCGGATGCGCTGCGCGAGCGGCTCAACAAGCTGGCGCGTATCGAAGTGTGGGCCGGCGACCATGCGCGCATCGATGAAGCCGCCCCGCTCGGCGACCAACCGTTGCCGCCGCTGCCGGTGGCCGCAAAAGACGCGCCGGCCGGTCAGGCGCTGGCGACGTTCCTGAGCCATTATCCGGGCCGCGTGCTGGTTGCTGCAGATTCGGCCGGCCGCCGCGAAGCCTTGATGGAAGTGCTGGCCGCCGCGCAGTTGAAGCCGGAGCTGGTCGCCGATGTGCCGGCGTTCCTGGCGGGCACGCTGCGTTTTGGCATCACCGTGGCGCCGCTGGAAGACGGCTTTGCGCTGGATCAGCCGCAGGTTGCGCTGCTGACCGAACGCCAGCTGTTCCCGGAACGGGCCAACCAGCCGCGCCGCGCGCGCCGGGTCGGACGCGAGCCGGAAGCGATCATCCGCGATCTGGGCGAGCTGTCCGAAGGCGCGCCGATCGTGCACGAGGATCACGGCGTGGGCCGCTACCGCGGCCTGATCGTGCTCGATGCCGGTGGCATGCCTGGCGAATTCCTGGAAATCGAATACGCCAAGGGCGACCGGCTGTATGTGCCGGTGGCGCAGCTGCACCTGATCAGCCGCTACTCCGGCGCCTCGGCGGAAACCGCACCGCTGCATTCGCTGGGCGGCGAGCAATGGACCAAGGCCAAGCGCAAGGCCGCCGAAAAGGTCCGCGACGTCGCCGCCGAACTGCTGGAGATCCAGGCGCGACGACGCGCACGCGCCGGCCTGGCCTTGCAGGTGGACCGCGCGATGTACGAGCCGTTCGCGGCTGGATTTCCGTTCGAGGAAACTGGCGACCAGTTGGCCGCCATCGATGCGACGCTGCGCGATCTGGGCAGCAGCCAACCGATGGACCGCGTGGTCTGCGGCGACGTGGGCTTCGGCAAGACCGAAGTCGCGGTACGTGCGGCATTCGCCGCCGCCAGCGCCGGCAAGCAGGTCGCCGTGCTGGTACCGACCACATTGCTGGCCGAACAGCACTACCGCAATTTCCGCGACCGCTTCGCCGATTACCCGATGAAGGTGGAAGTGCTGTCGCGCTTCAAGAGCACCAAGGAAATCAAGGCAGAACTGGAAAAGGTCGCCAGCGGCGAGATCGACGTCATCATCGGCACGCACCGCTTGTTGCAGCCGGATGTGAAGTTCAAGGATCTCGGCCTGGTCGTGGTCGACGAAGAACAGCGCTTCGGCGTGCGGCAGAAAGAAGCGCTCAAGGCGATGCGAGCCAACGTGCACCTGCTCACGCTCACCGCCACGCCCATCCCGCGCACGCTCAACATGGCCATGGCCGGCCTGCGCGACCTGTCGATCATCGCCACCCCGCCGCCGAACCGCCTGGCGGTGCAGACCTTCATCACCGCGTGGGACAACACGCTGCTGCGCGAGGCCTTCCAGCGCGAACTCAGTCGCGGTGGTCAGCTGTATTTCCTGCATAACGACGTGGAAAGCATCGTGCGCATGCAGCGCGATCTGTCCGAACTGGTGCCGGAAGCGCGCATCGGTATCGCGCATGGACAGATGCCCGAGCGCGAGCTGGAACGGGTGATGCTGGATTTCCAGAAGCAGCGCTTCAACGTGTTGCTGTCGACCACGATCATCGAATCGGGCATCGACATTCCCAATGCCAACACCATCATCATCAACCGCGCCGACCGCTTCGGCCTGGCGCAGTTGCATCAGTTGCGCGGCCGCGTGGGTCGCTCGCATCACCGCGCCTATGCGTACCTGGTGGTGCCGGATCGCCGCTCGATGACTTCCGATGCAGAAAAGCGCCTGGAAGCGATTGCCTCGATGGACGAGCTCGGTGCCGGCTTCACCCTGGCCACGCACGACCTGGAAATCCGCGGCGCCGGTGAGTTGCTCGGCGAAGACCAAAGCGGCCAGATGGCCGAGGTCGGCTTCAGCCTGTATACCGAACTGCTCGAGCGCGCGGTGCGCAGCATCCGCCAGGGCAAGCTGCCCGACCTGGATGCCGGCGAGGAAGTGCGCGGCGCCGACGTCGAACTGCACGTGGCCTCGCTGATTCCCGAGGATTATCTGCCCGACGTGCATACGCGGCTGACCTTGTACAAGCGCATTTCCAGCGCCCGCGATGCCGATGCGCTGCGCGAACTGCAGGTGGAGATGATCGACCGCTTCGGCCTGCTGCCGGACCCGGTCAAGCACCTGTTCGCCATTGCCGAGCTCAAGCTGCAGGCCAATGCGCTGGGCGTGCGCAAGCTGGATCTGGGCGAAAACGGTGGGCGGCTGGTGTTCGAGGCCAAGCCGGCGATCGACCCGATGACCATCATCCAGATGATCCAGAAACAGCCGAAGATCTACACGATGGATGGCCCGGACAAATTGCGCATCAAGCTGCCGATGCCCGAAGGCGCCGACCGCTTCAATGCGGCACGCGGCCTGTTGGCGGCGTTGTCGCCGGGCTGAAGCACTGCGGCGCGGGCAAGCGACGACCGCACCCAGCTCGACCATCACGCGTGACGAGCGACCAGGCCGGCGAACAAGCCCCGGCCTGGTCGCATTCGCCCGTCAGCTAACGCGCCGCGCATCCTGTGTGGATGAACCGCCTGCCGGTGCTTTACGGGCGCGAGCAGGCCGGGCTCCGCCCGCCACGCCGTGCCGAAACTGTGGCGAACTGTCCAACAGGACAGACCCGGATAGTCCCCCTGAGCCTGCTTGCGACAAAGCTGAGCAATTAATCCACAGGCGGTGACGGATTTCGCAAATCCGTCATCGCACTGAATTTTGCCTAAATATTTCCAAAAGGCGCCGATACCTGCATAGACCGGCATGGTCCGTGTGCAGCGCTGCTCACACCCGTCCAGGCCGTCGCGACCTTCCCAGGCCATGGCACGCACCCGTGCGCCATCGCACCGCTTGAGGCACCGATGAACACGCCACTGTCCGATCTACCCGCGCCGCTGACCCTTGCCCTGGAGGGCGAGATGACCATTCGTCGCGCGGCCGAGCTCAAGCCGTTGCTGCAGCCGGCCTTGCTGCATCCGGGTGGACTGCATCTGGACCTGGCCGCCGTCAGCGAGATCGATACCACCGGCCTGCAATTGTTGCTGGCCACCAAGCAGGCGATCCAGGCCGATGGCCGGCCGTTTTCGCTGACCGATTCCAGCCGTGCGGTGGTCGATGTCATCGAGCTGCTTGGCCTGCTCGAGGCCCTGTACCCGCATGCGGTGGCAGGCTTGGGCGAACGAATTCACTAACGGACTGGTGACGCGCGCATGGACATGAACCAGCTGATGCAGACCTTCTTGGCCGAGAGCCGGGACCTGCTCGAAGACATGGAACGGCATCTGCTCGAAGCCGAGCGCGGCGAACCGTCGCCGGATGCGGTCAATGCCATCTTCCGCGCCGCGCACACCATCAAGGGCTCCGGCGGCCTGTTCGACCTGCCGCAGCTGGTCGGCTTCACCCATGTGGTGGAAAGCGTGCTGGATCTGGTCCGCGACGAAGCGCTGAGCTTGAGTTCGGAACTGATCGGGCTGCTGCTGGTGTGCTGCGACCATATCCATGCCTTGGTGGAAACCGCCGCAGACCCGAGCCACGCCGACCCGGTCGCGCTGGCCGCCGAAGCCGAGCCGCTGCTGGCGCAACTGCAGACGTATCTGCAACGCAGCGGCAGCGGCGTCACCGCGGCCGCCGCTGCGCAAGGCGCACCGGAAAAGCAGAGCGGTTACTGGCGCATCACCCTGAAACTGTTTGCCGACGCACTGCGCTTCGGCAATTCGCCGCTCAAGCTGATTCGCAACCTGCGCAGCCTGGGCTCGGTCGAATCGATCAACACCGACATCAGCCAGCTGCCGGCATTCGACGACCTCGATCCGGAAGCCAATTACCTGGGCTTCCAGATCCTGCTACGCAGCGATGCCGACCGCGCCGCCATCGAGGAGGTGTTCGAATTCGTCCGCGAAGATTGCGACCTGGAAATCGTGTCGGTTCCGGCGCCATCCGATGCCGCTGAATTGCTGGCCGCCGAAACAGCAGCCAGCCCGGCGCCGAACAAGCCGCTTGCTGCAGTCCCCAGCGCCGCTCCGGCCCCAGGCCGTGCCGCGCCCGACGCTGCCGCGCGCAGCGCCGACGCACGTTCCATCCGCGTGGATGCCGACAAGCTCGATCGCATGATCGATCTGGTCGGCGAACTCATCATCGCCGTGTCCAGCACCAGTGCCAATGCGCAACGCACCGGCGATGCGCAATTGCTGGAATCGGCCTCGATCCTGGCCGGCCTGGTCGAAGACGTGCGCGAAAGCGCGTTGCAGCTGCGCATGGTCAAGATCGGCGGCACCTTCAGCCGCTTCCAGCGCGTGGTGCACGACGTGGCCCGCGAACTGGGCAAGGACATCGCGCTGGTGGTGGCCGGCGAAGACACCGAACTGGACAAGTCGGTGGTGGAAAAGATCGGCGACCCGCTCACCCATCTGGTGCGCAATGCGATGGACCACGGCATCGAGCCGGCAGACGTGCGCGTGGCGCGCGGCAAGCCCGCACGCGGCACCGTCGGGCTCAACGCATATCACGACTCCGGCAGCATCGTCATCCAGATCACCGACGACGGTGGCGGCTTGAACCGCGACCGCATCCTGGCCAAGGCGCTCGAACGTGGCCTGATCGAACCAGGCCGCCAACTCAGCGACCGCGACGTCTTCGCGATGATCTTCGAACCGGGGTTTTCCACGGCGGAAAAGGTCACCAATCTGTCCGGGCGCGGCGTGGGAATGGACGTGGTCAAGCGCAACATCACCGCACTGCGCGGCACGGTCGAGATCGACAGCGCCGCCGGCATGGGCACCACCATCTCGGTGCGCCTGCCGCTGACGCTGGCCATCATCAACGGCTTCCAGGTCGGCGTGGGCAAATCGGTCTTCGTGGTGCCGCTGGATGTGGTCGAAGAGTGCGTGGAGTTCACCCCCGACTACGCCAGCGACTACATCGACCTGCGCGGCAGCGTGTTGCCGTACGTGCGCCTGCGCGAACTGTTCGCGCTGGGCGGCAAGACGCCGGCACGCGAAAGCATCGTGGTGATCCGCCAGGGCGCGCAGCGCTTCGGCCTGGTGGTGGACACCCTGCTCGGCGAATGGCAGACGGTGATCAAGCCGCTGTCCAAGGTGTTCGCGCAGGTCAAAGGCATCAGCGGCTCGAGCATTCTGGGAAGCGGCGATGTCGCACTGATTCTGGATGTGCCCAGCCTGATTCAGCAGTTGCATCCCAACCAGGACGCGTTGGCGGCCTGAACGCCCGCGCCATCTCCGGTCCGAACCGTCGTTTGTCGTTACCTGACTCCAGGAAGCTACCGTCATGTCACACCGTCTCCCGATCGCCAAGCAGTTGTGGTTCACCGCCGCGCTTGCAATCGCCCTGCCCGTTGTCGTGGTTGTCGCCGGCGTGGCGCTGACGCTCTCGCACGCGGTCTTGCTGGGCACCAGCATCGTTGCAGCATTGATCAGCGGCGCCTTGCTGGCCTGGGCAATCCGTATCGCCAGCGCGTCGCTGGAGATGGCCACCACCACGCTGGACGCGTTCTCGCGCGGTAACTTCGACGTGGCGCTGCCGCAAGTGCGCGACGACCAGGCCAGCGATGTCCTGCGCGGGCTGCGCAAGGTGCAGAGCGGCATCCGCCACGTCAACGAGGAAATCGATCGCGTTTGCCGCGAACACGACGCCGGCGAGATCGACGCGCGCATCGATGTGGCGCGCTGCGACGGCGATTTCCGCACCATGGGCGATGGCATCAACCGCCTGGTGGCCAGCCATATCGCGGTGAAAAAGCAGGCGATGGCATGCGTGGCCGAGTTCGGCCGCGGCAATTTTTCCGCCGAACTCGAGCGCCTGCCGGGCAAGAAGGCCTTCATCAACGAGGTGGTGGACCAGATCCGCGGCAACCTCATCGGCATGGTCGCCGAGGTCAATCGCATGTCCGCCGAACACGATGCCGGCGATATCGACGTGGTCATCGATACCCAGCGCTTCACCGGCGATTTCCGTCGCATGGCCGAAAGCATCAACGCGATGGTGGCCAGCCATATCGCGGTCAAGAAGCAAGCCATTGCCTGCGTGGGCGAATTCGGCCGCGGCAACTTCACCGCACAGCTGCCGTTGCTGCCGGGCAAGAAGCGCTTCATCAACGACACCATCGAACAGGTGCGCGGCAACCTCACCGGCCTGATCGCCGAGATCAACCACATGTCGGCCGAACATGAAGCCGGCGACATCGACGTGGTCATCGACAGCACCCGCTTCGACGGCGACTTTCGCAGCATGGCGCTGGGCATCAACCAGATGGTGGGCGCGCACATCGCGGTCAAGAAACTGGCGATGGGCGTGGTGGCCGAATTCGGCCGTGGCAACTTCGATGCGCCGCTGGCGCAGCTGCCGGGCAAGAAGGCCTTCATCAACGACACCGTGGAGCGCGCGCGCGGCAACCTGCGCAGTATTTCCGAAGTGATCCAGGTCATGGGCGCGATGGCCGAAGGCGACCTCACCCACACCGTGGAAGGCCGCTACGAAGGCGCCTTCGCCGACATGCAGCGCTACGTCAACACCACCATGAGCCGGCTGACCGAGATCGTCGATGAGGTCAACCGCAACGCCGAAAACCTGGCCAGTGCGTCGGAAGAAGTCAGCGCCACCGCGCAGGCGCTTGCGCAGGCCGCCAGCGAACAGGCGGCCGGCGTGGAAGAAACCAGCGCCTCGCTGGAGCAGATGACCGCCTCCATCGCGCAGAACACCGAGAACGCGCGTGTCACCGACAGCATGGCGGCCAAGGCGGCCAGCGAAGCGGCCGACGGTGGCGACACCGTGCGCGCCACCGTGGTGGCAATGAAGGACATCGCCAAGAAGATCGGCATCATCGACGACATCGCGTATCAGACCAATCTGCTGGCGCTCAATGCCGCCATCGAAGCCGCGCGCGCCGGCGAACACGGCAAGGGCTTTGCGGTGGTCGCCGCCGAAGTGCGCAAGCTGGCCGAGCGCAGCCAGATCGCTGCGCAGGAAATCGGCGAAGTGGCTGGCTCCAGCGTGGAACTGGCCGAAAGCGCCGGCCGCGTGCTCGGCGAGATGGTACCTTCGATCCGCCGCACCTCCGACCTGGTGCAGGAAATCGCCGCCGCGTCCGAAGAACAGACCGCCGGTGTCAGCCAGATCAATACCGCCGTGGGCCAGTTGAACCAGACCACCCAATCGGCCGCCGCCAATGCCGAAGAACTGGCCGCCACCTCGGAAGAAATGAGCGCGCAGGCCGAACAGCTGCAGCAGCTGATGGGCTTCTTCCGGCTGGGCAATGGCAGCCGCGGCGCCGCGTCGGGCAGCAGCAGGCAGGGGCCGCGCAGGATCGCAGCGCATGCGCCTGCCACGGTGAGCAGCGCGCAGCCGCGACGCACCAACGTGCGCCAGCTCAGTGCGGTGGCCGCCACCGCCGATGCGATCGACGAATCGCAATTCGCCAGCTTCTGAGGAGCCGACGATGCACGCGCTTCCTGCAACCGACCACCAGGTGCCGTCCGCGACGGCACCGCAGCAATACCTGACCTTTCTGCTGGGCCGGGAGATGTTCGGCCTGGGCATCCTGGGCATCAAGGAAATCATCGAATACCGCGTGCCGACCGATGTGCCGATGATGCCGCCGGCGCTGCGCGGGGTGATCAACCTGCGCGGTGCGGTGGTGCCGGTGGTGGATCTGCAGCAACGCTTCGGCCGCAACGCCAGCGCGATCACCAAGCGCAGCTGCATCGTGATCGTGGAGATCGCGCATGGTGAGCTGCATCAGGTGCTCGGGCTGTTGGTGGATGCGGTCAGCGAAGTGCTGGAAATCGCGCCGGCCGACATCGTCGACACGCCCAGCTTCGGCGCCGGCATCGCGCGCGATTTCATCCACGCCATGGGCAAGATCGGCGAGCGCTTTGTGATCCTGCTCGATGCCGACGCCGTGCTGGGCCACGACACGCTCGCCCAGCTGCCGGCCGCCGAGCTGGCGGCCTGACCTCACGCATGCACTCAAGGACTCCCATGCGCCCCGCTCTTCTCTCCTGCAACTGCACGCTGGCCGGCCCGGTCCTGGTCGTGGACGACAGCGTGGTCCAGCGCGAACACGCCATGGCGCTGTGTCGCCAGCTCGGCGCAAGCGTGGTCGACGGTGCCGTCGACGGAAACTCGGCCCTGGAGTGGCTGACGCGCGCCCAGGCGCCATCGTTGTTGCTGGTGGACCTGGAAATGCCGGGCATGGACGGGGTGCAGTTGCTCGACGCCCTGGCGCGCGGCAAATACAGCGTGCCGGTGGTGGTGGTATCGCAACGCGGCGGTGCCTTGATCGATGCGGTGATGCAACTCAGCCGCAGTGCCGGCGTGCGCGTGCTCGGCGGCATCGAAAAGCCGATGAACCTGCAAGATCTGGCCACCGTGCTGGATTGCGAACCGGAACCGGCCGCCGACGCACCGGCGTTTGCGCCGGTGGCGATTTCGCCGCTGATGTCCAGCGGTGGCGCCGCCGCCTCGCGGCTGGACCGTGCCATGCGGCGCGGCGAGATCCGCGTGGCCTACCAACCCAAGCTCGGTCTGAAGGACGGCCGCCTGCGGGGCGTGGAAGCGCTCGCGCGCTGGCGCCGCCCGCAAGGCGACATGATCGGCCCGGACCGGTTCATTCCGCTGGCCGAACGCGAAGGCTTGATCCACGCGTTGACGCAGCAGGTCATCGACAAGGCCATCGCGCAATTGGTGGACTGGCGCGCCGAAGGCCTCGACCTGAGCCTGGCCTTGAACCTGTCGCCTCGGCTGTTGGGCGAAGACCACTTTCTCGAAGAACTGTGCGCCAAGCTGGGCGAGAACGGCTTGAGCCCGGCCGACCTGGTGCTGGAGCTCACCGAAAGCGCCATCGTCGAGCCGGCCAATGCGCTGAGCATGCTGGCGCGTTTGCGCCTGCACGGGTTCGGCCTGTCCATCGACGACTACGGCACCGGCTTCTCCTCGCTGCAGCGTCTGGCCAGCATCCCCTTTACCGAACTCAAGCTCGATCGCAGCTTCGTGCATGCGGCGCATCGCAGCCGCAGCCAGCGCACCGTGCTCGAATCCACGCTGGAACTGGCGCATCGGCTCGAACTCACCGCCGTGGCGGAAGGCGTGGAAACGCCCGACGACTGGCGGCTGTTGCGCGAACTTGGCTGCGACCTGGCCCAAGGCTATCTGATGGCCTCGCCGATGCCCGGGCCGATGCTGTCGGAGTGGTGGCGCGAACACGCCGGGCGCATCGCGCGCCTGAGCGACAGCACGTTCCACAGCGATGCGGACGTGGCCTGAGCCGATGAGCACCGCGACCGCCATCACCGAACAGGAGTTCGGCCGTTTCCAGCGCTTCATCTTCGAAGCGGCCGGCATCACCATTTCCTCCGGCAAGAAGGCGATGCTGTGCGGCCGCCTGGGCAAGCGCCTGCGCGAACATCAGTTCAGCAGCTACACGCAGTATCTGCAGCTGTTGGAAAGCCGGCAGGACCGCCGGGAAATCCAGACTGCGATCGACCTGCTCACCACCAACGAAACCTACTTCTTTCGCGAGCCCAAGCATTTCGAGCTGCTGCGCAAGCTGGCCGGCGAACACCGTGGCGGGCTGCCGTTCCGCTGCTGGAGCGCTGCCAGTTCCAGCGGCGAAGAAGCCTACAGCATGGCGATGGTGCTGGACGACACCTTGCAGGGCCGCCCGTTCGAAGTGGTGGGCAGCGACATCAGCACCCGCGTCCTGGCCAAGGCACGCACCGGCCATTACGCGCTGCAACGTATCGACGGGATCCCGCAGGCCTATCTCAAACGCTACTGCCTGCGTGGCCAGGGCGAGTACGACGGCACCTTGCTGGTGGAGCGGCGGCTGCGCGAACGCGTGCAGTTCGTGCACGCCAATCTCAATGCCGCGTTGCCGGCGCTGGGCAGCTTCGATGCGATCTTCCTGCGCAATGTCATGATCTATTTCAATGGTCAGACCAAGCGCGAAGTGATCCTGCGCGTGCTGTCCAACCTCAAGTCGGGCGGGCACTTCTGCATCGGCCATTCGGAAAGCCTGTGCGAACTCGACATCGATCTGGTCCAGGTGGCACCCTCGATTTTCCGCAAGGCATGACCCAAGGATTTACCGTGTCCACAGCGCTCCATCGCCCGGCCACCAACCCCACGACCATCAAGGCCATGGTGGTCGACGATTCGGCAGTGGTGCGCCAGGTGCTGGTGGGCGTGCTCAACGATGCGCCGGGCATCGACGTCATCGCCACTGCTGCCGACCCGCTGCTGGCGATCGAAAAAATGCGCCAGCACTGGCCGGATGTCATCGTGCTGGACGTGGAAATGCCGCGCATGGACGGCATCACCTTTCTGCGCAAGATCATGAGCGAACGGCCCACGCCGGTGGTGATCTGCTCCACGCTCACCGAAAAAGGCGCGCGCGTCACCATGGATGCGCTGGCCGCCGGCGCGGTGGCGGTGGTGACCAAACCCCGCCTGGGTCTGAAGCAATTTCTCACCGACTCTGCCGACGAACTGGTGGCGACCGTGCGCAGCGCCGCGCGCGCCAACGTCAAACGGCTGGCCGCGCGCGTGACTGCCGCGCCGCTGGAAGCGGAGGTCAAGCACACTGCCGATGTCATCCTGCCGGCGCAAAGCGGGCGTGCGCTGGCGCAGACCACCGAACGCATCGTCGCCATCGGCACCTCCACCGGCGGCACCCAGGCCCTGGAAGAAGTGCTCACGGCGCTGCCGCGCGTCTGCCCGGGCATCGTGATCGTGCAGCACATGCCGGAGAAATTCACCGCCGCCTTCGCCGCCCGTCTGAACGGCCTGTGCCAGATCGCGGTCAAGGAAGCCGCCAACAACGACCGCGTGATGCCGGGCCGTGCATTGATCGCACCCGGCGGCAAACATCTGCTGCTGCGTCGCAGTGGCGCGCAGTATTTCGTCGAAGTACTGGAAGGCCCACCGGTCAACCGGCATCGCCCGTCGGTCGATGTGCTGTTCCGCTCGGCCGCGCGCGCGGCCGGCAGCAATGCGCTGGGCATCATCATGACCGGCATGGGCGACGACGGCGCCGCCGGCCTGCTGGAAATGCGCCAGGCCGGCGCACGCACGGTGGCGCAGGACGAACACACCAGCATCGTGTTCGGCATGCCCAAGGAAGCGATCAAGCGCGGCGGCGCAGACCGTATCCTCCCGCTGGGCGCGATGGCACGCGAGATCGTGACGCAGCTGCAATAACGCGACCGACGTTCACGCCGCGCGCCAAATAAATCCGACAGAACCGGCGCGTCTACCCCCTCTTACGCGTCTTCCGCGCAACACACCCGCTGCACCTGCTCACAGAGCCTGTGCATCTGCTGGACACAGCCATTGCCTCTGCTCCAATGCAGCCATTGCCCCTGCTCCAATGCAGCCATCGCGTCTGCTCCAAAGCAGCCACTGCCTCTTCGCCGCACCGACGCGCGCATTCTCCCCTCCATGAAAAACCGCCACCCGTCCTTCTCCCGCTGGCGGGAGATCTACCCTTCTCCCGCCGGCGGGAGAAGGTGCCCGAAGGGCGGATGAGGGCAGCACGCCAAGCAGCCAGCTACAACTGCGACTCCAGCGGCAACCAGCCCATCACCGCGGCTGCACCGCGTCGCCACACGCTCGCGGCCGGCTCGCGCGACCACACCTCGGGCGGCTGCGCGGCATCGTCGTGCCAACGCAGTTCGCCCTGCTCCAGGGTCACGCGGTAACTCACCGGCGCACTGACCTTGTGGTTGTAGAGCCGCTCCAGTTCTGCGGTGACCACGCGGTCATTGAACAGCAGGCCCATTTCGGTATTGAGGTTCATCGAGCGCGGGTCCAGATTGAACGAGCCGATGAAACCGCTGCTGTCGTCCACGACAAATGCCTTGGTATGCAGGCTCGCACCGCTGGAACCGAACAGGCTGCCGTCCGGCTTGCCCATCGGCTTGAGCTCATGCAGGCGCACACCCTGCTGCAGGAGCGGCACCCGATAGCCGGCGTAGCCGCTGTGCACTGCCACCACGTCGTTGGCGGCCAGCGAATTGGTCAGGATGCTCACGCGCACATTGCGCTGGCGCAGATTGCCGATCCAGCGCATGCCCTCCTCGCCCGGCACGAAATACGGCGAAATCACTTTCAGCTCGCGCCGGGCGTGCGCCATTTCGCCGATCAGCACCGGCGTCATCCAGTCGGCTTGTGGCGGCGCACCTTCGGCTTTTTCCGGCGGATCGGAAACGATGCGCGCCTGCGACACCCAGTGCACCGGGCGGTCGCCCTGCATCAGTTCGCGCACGCTTGGCGAGCGCTTGAGCCGCTCCACATACGGATGCGCGCGCGCCGATGCCATGCCCGCGTCCAGGCTGCCACGCAAGGCCTCCAGCGCCTGCGGCTTTGCGGTGACCAGCGCAGACAGCGGTAAGGCATTGGGACTATTCCAGTACGCGTCGAATACCCGCTCGGCCTGGCCCACCGCCGGCCCCATCAGCGCCGCATCCATATCCATGAAATTGGTGTCGCGCGCCGCGTCGAAGTATTCGTCGCCAACGTTGCGCCCGCCCACCACTGCGATGCGGCCATCGGCAATCCAGGCCTTGTTGTGCATGCGGCGATTGATGCTGAACATGCGTAGCACCATCTCCACGCCGCGCATCAAGGTGCCTTCGCGCGCGCGCGTGGGGTTGAACAGGCGAATCTCGATCAACGGATGGCTATCCAGGGCAGCCAGTACCGAATCGCTGCCATGGATATTCATGTCGTCCAGCAGCAAGCGCACGCGTACCCCGCGATCGGCCGCGCGCAGCAATTCGTTATGCAGCAGGTTGCCGGTGAAATCGGCATGCCAGATGTAGTACTGCAGATCCAGGCTGCGCCCGGCCGCACGCGCGGTGAGCGCACATACCGCAAACGCATCGACGTTGTCCGGCAGGATCACCATGCCGGTCTGGTCGGCGTGCGCCTGTTGCAATGGCGCCACCACCTTGTCGATGGGCGTCGCCACCGCCGCGGCAGGCAGCACGTGACTGACCGGCCCGCGTTGGCGGTCGGCAAAGCGCCCGTAGCCGTAGAGCGATAACGCGCTGGCCAGCACCAGCACCAGCAGCGCAATGCCGAACCATTTGAAGAATTTCCGCTTCGTCACTGCCGATTCCGCGATTCGCAGCGCGGCAGTGTAGAGCCCACGCGGGCAGGCCGGTGTGCAGACGCTGCCACAAGCAACCTCGACAATTGCAGCAAAAACGGACGGGTGTCGTGGACACGAGGACACGAGGACTCGCAGCACCGCGTGCGGCACGGGGCCAACGCGGTGGTTTACGCGACATCAGCGGTGTGGCGCGCGAGTTGCCGAAGCACCAGTGCGCGCCCACGTCGCTTACCAGATGGTCACCCGCTGCTGGTCGCCACGCACCATCGCATCGCCGGGCTTGCACTGGAACGCCTGCGCAAACGCCGGCATGTTCGACGGTGCACCGTTGGCACGGAAATTCGCCGGTGCGTGCGGGTCGGTGTTCAGGCGCACGCGCAATTCGCCATCGGTGAAGTTGCGGCGCCAGACCGTGGCCCAGTTCATGAAGAACCGCTGGTCCTGCGAATAGCCGTCGATCTGCGTGTTGGCGGCCGGCTGCTCCTGCAACGCCATTTGCAAGGCATCGTACGCCACGGTCAAGCCGCCCAGATCGCCGATGTTCTCGCCCAGCGTCAGCTTGCCTTTGACGTGCACGCCCTTGATCGCTTCATAGCCATCGAACTGCGCCACCAGCTGGTCGGTGCGCTCGGTGAACAGCTTGCGGTCTGCATCGGTCCACCAGCTATCGAAGTTGCCCTTGGCATCGAACTGGCTGCCGGAATCGTCGTAGCCATGCATCATTTCGTGCCCGATCACCGCACCGATGCCCCCGTAGTTCAAGGCCGGATCGGCCTTGGGGTCGAAGAACGGCGGCTGCAGGATCGCGGCCGGAAACACGATCTCGTTGCGCGTGGCGTTGTAGTACGCATTCACCGTCTGCGGAGTCATGTGCCATTCGCGCTTGTCGACCGGCTTGCCGATCTTGTCCAGCATGTAGCGGTAGTTGAATGCCTGCGCGGCCTGCATGTTGGCAAGGAAGCCATCGCCACGCGTCTGGAGGCCCGACCAATCGCGCCACTGGTCCGGGTAACCGATCTTTGGAGTGAAGCTGGCCCATTTTTCCAATGCGCGCTGTTTGGTGTCCGCGCTCATCCAATCGAGCTTTTCCAGCCGCGCCTTGAGCGCCGCCGACAGGTTCTGCACCAGTTGCTGCATCTGCTCCTTCGATTCGGCCGGGAATGCAGATTGCACGTACAGCTGGCCCAGGGCCTCGCCCATCGCCTCGTTGACCGCGTTCAAGGTGCGCTTCCAGCGCGGCAGCATGTCCTGCTGCCCGCGCAGGGTCTTGGCGTAGAAATCGAAATTGGCCTGCTCGAACGGCTTGGCCAGATACGGCGCCGCTTCGTCCACCGTATGGAAGCGCAAGTACGCCTTCCAGGTATCGACCGGCGTATCGGCCAGCATCGCATCGAGCTCGGCGAAATAGCCCGGCTGGCTCAGCGAGAAGGTGCCGGCCGGCACCTTGAGCGTGGCGAAGAACGCCTTCCAGTCGAAGTGCGGCGTGATGGCGTTGGCGCCGGCCACATCGACCGGGTTGTAGCGCTTGGCCGGGTCGCGCAGTTCGATACGCGACAACGACGCATTGGCCAGGCGCGTCTCGAACGCCATCACCGCCTTGGCCTGTGCGGCCGCCTGCGGTGCCGGGAGACCCGACAGCTCCAGCATCCGCGCGATGTAGGCCACGTACTGCTCGCGGATCTTTGCCTGCGCCGGATCGGTGTAATAGCCCTCTTCGGGCAAGCCCAGACCGCCCTGCCCTGCGTAGGCGATCATCTGCTCGGAATTCTTGTAGTCGGCATTGGCACCGAACGAAAACACCAAGCCCTGACCTTGCGCATACCTGTCGCGCAACCAGGCGGCGATGGCCGGCGCATCGGTCAATGCATCGATGTCCTTCAGCTGCGGCTGCAGCGGCGTGATGCCGGCTTTGTCGATCGCCGCTTCATCCGAACCGGTCCGCCATAGGTCGGCGATCTTGGCATCCACCGACCCGGCCGACAGATTGCCGCGCGCCAGTTGCTCCACCAACGCGTGCTGGATGGTCAGCGAACGCTCGGCCAGCACTTCAAAGCTGCCCCAGCTGGTGCGATCGGAGGGCACTGGGTTGGCCTTGAGCCACTTGGCGTTGACGAACCCATTGAGGTCCTGACATGCAGCGATGCTCGGGTCCAGATCGCCGCTGCTGAACGCCACGATCGGTGCATCGAGCTTGGACACGTCCACCTTGGTCGGTACCGCCTGCGGCGCGGCAGGCGCCACCTTGGCAGCGTCGTCGGAGGCGCCGCACGCAGACAGCGCGACCACCATGGCAACCGCGAGCGACAGCGGGGCTAACTTGCGCAACTTCATTGAATTCTCCAGGGCATGACCGCGCAGGCGCGATCGAAAAAAGTCGACATCCGCTCGGCAAGCGCGGGCGAAGGACCGCGCAGCGCAGGCGCTTGTCTCTTCGTCCGTCGCTCGGCAACCGGCCAGACCACATCGGTGCAGCGGCACCGCCACATGAGGTCCGATGCCGTGCGGTATGAAAGTCCATTGCATCTGTACAGCACGTGCGCGTCCTTGATCGGCACGCGACGCGCCATTTCCACCCACCTGCACGCCGGCGCACCTTGCGCCATCGCATGCGCTCAACGCCGCGCGTAAAACGGCGCCATCAACAGATACAACGGATACGCCATCACCATCAGCACCAGGGCAACCTCGTGCCCCGACGTCGCATCGGCCCACGCTTCCATCTGTCGCGCCGGCCCAGCCACGCCAAACCCCAGCAACAGCACCCCCATCGCGCAGATCAGCAGCGCCAGCGCCAGCCCCGCGCCGGAGATGTCGCCAGCAGCCAGGGCAACAAAGGCCGCGCCCCCGGCCACCAGCATGCCGAGCGTCACCAGATACGCGCGGCAGTAAACGGCAGTCATCTGCCGGGTTTTGCGTTTGCCGGACATCGTGTTTCGCCTGCACCTCGGTGCGGAGCGCGCAGCGCACCGTCGTACCGCTTCCATTCACCACCGCACGCATTCCATTCACCACCGCACGCAGCCTCCTTTGCAGCCGCGTGCACACAAGAACACGCGCTGCACGCACCGCGCGCCGCGCTGCAACCGCCAACGGCGATTATTTCGCCTTGCCCTGGTTGGCCACCGCTTCGGCAGCGCGCTTGGCCGCTTCCGGATCGCCAAGGTAGCGGTAGCTCTGCACCCGCAAGGCTTCGTCCAGCTCGAACAACAACGGAATGCCGGTGGGGATGTTGAGCTCGAGGATCTGCTCGTTGGAGACATCGTTGAGGTACTTGTACAGCGCGCGCAGCGAATTGCCGTGCGCAGTCACCAGCACGGTCTGCCCGGCCTTCAACTGCGGCGCGATCGCGTCGTGCCAGTACGGCAACACGCGCACCAGCGTGGTTGCCAGCGACTCGGTCCCCGGCAACGCATTGCGGTCCAGGGTGGCGTAGCGACGATCGTGGCACGGGTGGCCCGGGTCGTTGACGTCCATCGCCGGCGGCGGGATGTCGTACGAACGGCGCCAGATCTTGACCTGCTCCTCGCCGTGCTTGGCCGCGGTTTCGGCCTTGTCCAGGCCCTGCAGGCCACCATAGTGGCGCTCGTTGAGGCGCCAGCTCTTGGACACCGGCAGCCAGTCCTGGTCGAGTTCCTTCAACGCGCCCTGCAGCGTGTGGATGGCGCGCTTGAGCACCGAGGTGTGGGCGACATCGAACTGCAGCCCTTCGTCTTTCATCAGCTTGCCGGCCGCCGCAGCTTCCTGGCGGCCCTGCTCGGTGAGGTCCACATCCACCCAGCCGGTGAAACGGTTGTCCAGATTCCATTGGCTCTGGCCATGGCGCAGCAGTACGAGTTTGCGGGTCACTACGGTTCTCCGATTGGGGCCGATCAGCCTGCGATTGTAGCGGCAGCTCGTGCATCGCAGGCGTGCACGAGATCGCCACATGCAGCGCGCGATGCTGTGGCGATGCAGACCAACGACCCCGTCTTCGCCGGTTGGGACGGCAGCGTGATTCAGGCGCGACAGTTGCAGCAGCAACTGGCACGGCGCGTGGTGCTCGACGACGCGGTAGGCGCAACGCCGCAGTTGCTTGCAGGGTTCGATGTCGGTTTCGAAGACGATGGCCAGACCACCCGTGCGGCCGTCGTGTTGCTGGATGCGCAGACGCTGCTGCCGCTGGAAACGCACGTCGCGCGCGTGCCGACCTCGATGCCCTATGTCCCCGGCCTGCTCAGTTTTCGCGAATTGCCGGCCTTGCTGCAGGCCCTGGCGCGGCTGTCGCGTACGCCGGATCTGGTGTTCATCGATGGCCAGGGCATCGCACACCCGCGCAGGCTTGGAATTGCGGCGCACTTCGGCGTGGTCACCGGCCTGCCGTGCATCGGCATCGCCAAGCAACGCCTGGCCGGCAGCTTCGCCGAGCCTGGGCCGGCACGCGGCGACCACACGCCGATCCTGCTGGGCGGTGCGCAGATCGGCTGGGCACTGCGCAGCAAACCGCGCTGCAATCCCTTGATTGTCTCGCCCGGCCATCGTGTGTCGATGCAAGGCGCACTCGACTGGACCCTGCGCACCTTGCGCGCCTATCGCCTGCCCGAGCCCACGCGCCTGGCCGACCGGCTGGCCTCGCACCGCGGCGAGGTGACGGTACCGGCCACCTACCCCGCTCAGCTGCTGTGAGCAGGCGTCGCATCAGTGGCCACGGCCACGAGCGGCAGCGCCGGCCGCACTGGCACGGCGCTGCAGCGACCAATCAGTTGTAGGTGATGACGATGCCACCGGAACTATTGATCCGGAAGAAAATCATTTGCTTGTCTAACGGAGGCCGGTAATTCACCGAAGCCCCCACTGCATAGGGCTGATCGCCGCACGAGGACGCGGACGAAACGACCTGATAGGTGGTCGCCGTGCTGAGCGTCGGCCCTGCAACACTCCTGCCGGAGTAGACCGCATAGCAGGCGGCCGCGCTTCCATTGATCAAAAATGCCAGCGAGCGGACATTGGCGGACGCACTGATGATGAGACTGGGGACAGCCCGGGCGCTCTGCGCACTACCAAGGCAGGGCGCCAGCGCTGCCATCACCAAGAAGAGCAGCGATGTTGACTTCCTTCCTGAGATCGATAACGACATAACGTATTCCTCGGATTGGGAGTAGGAATCTGAAACGCATCGAGTAAAACGCTAAAGCGCGAGCGAGTTGCCGCCACGTGTGCAGCGCAGACGATGCACGGCAAGTGACCGTTGCCGATCTGGAACCTGAAACACGCAATGAAGGCCAAGGCGCTCGCAGAGCGTGCAACGCCGCCATTATTCATGGCGCAATGACCCACGCAGCTTGGCAAAACGCAGCTGGGGTGCGCCGGTACGTTTCCCGCAACGCAACTTCGTTCGTGTTGCAACACGCCGCTGCCAGCGCCTCGTCGACCGATGCTCGGCAGCGCAACGGCGACCTCTGTCGACGGCCGCTCGCGTTGGAAGATCAGGCCAACCATGGTGGCCGCAAGCGCCCCAGGCCTTACCACTTGCAGACATGCGGACGGGAATGGCGCCCGCGCCTACGCCTCGACGTTGCGGCCTGCATCGTCGCGGACCGCAGCGCTGGATGAGTCGTCTGCGCGGCCAACGATGTCCACGTTGGCAACGCATCTGCCTGCAAAGGACCAGGGCTTTGTCGCCATGAACTGCTGTCGCGCCGCGTCCGCGTGGCGTTCGCGATGCGGCGCCAGCCGCTGCGCCGATGACGCATTCTTCCGATGCGCATGAAGCGCCATGACTCGGACACTGCGTTTTACGCCACGCGCCCGCCTCGGCCACCGCGCATGCGAAGCTCGTGCCCACATCATCAACTCCGCGAGATCGCGCATGACCACCCTGATCGCTCCACGCGTCCACGACATCGGCGGACTGGAAGTGCGCCGCGCCGTGCCCACCCTGCAGGCGCGCAGCGTCGGCCCGTTCGTGTTCGTCGACCACATGGGCCCAGCCGTGCTGGAGCCGGATCACGGCATCGATGTACGCCCACATCCGCACATCGGCCTGGCCACGGTCACGTTCTTGTGGGCCGGCGAAATCGGCCACCGCGATACGCTCGGCTCGGACCAGGTGATCCGCCCGGGCGACGTCAACTGGATGACCGCCGGCCGCAGCATCGCCCATTCCGAGCGCACGCCCGGCCCGGAGCGCGCACGCGAACACGCCTTGCACGGCATGCAAACCTGGATCGCCTTGCCGCGCTCGGCCGAAGACACCGCGCCCGCGTTCCATCACCACGCGGCGGCAAGCTTGCCGCAGCAGCGCCGCGATGGCGTGTGGCTGCGCGTGATCGCCGGCCGCGCATATGGCGAGGAATCGCCGGTACAGGTGTTCAGCGGGACGCTGAACGTGGCGCTGGACCTGGCGCCCGACGCCGAACTCGATCTGGACACCGGGCACGCCGAGCGCGCTCTGTACATCCTGGAAGGCGAGGCGCAGCTGGATGGTGCCGATGTGCCAGCCCGCCACTTGATCGTGCCCTCGCCCGGCGCCCGCGGCCGCTTGCGCGCCAAGACCCCGCTCAAGGCGATGTTGCTCGGCGGCGAGCCGCTGGATGGGCCGCGTCATCTTTGGTGGAACTTCGTGTCCAGCTCCAAGGAGCGCATCGAGCAGGCCAAGGACGACTGGCAGGCAGGCCGCTTCGGCAGCATTCCTGGCGACGACAAGGAGTTCATTCCGCTGCCCGAAACACCGGCCCCAAAACCGGTTAATTACCCTTGAAACCGTGCGCTGCGCGCGTGGACCGGCACGCGCAATCACCAGGTCTCGGAACGGAAGTGCCGCGCTGCGCATGCGATGCCAGGCGCATGTGCGACACCACTTGAGCCGATTCGCAAAACTGTGGTAGTGATTGCTTTGTAGACGGAGCGCGCTGCGTAGACGGCAGTCCTCGAGCGGGGAGTTCGAGGCACTGCAACGGCACGAAATCGGCGCGCCCGCATCGTCATCCAATGCCGGGGAATCGTGTATGAAGTCTGCATCCTGCCTTGTTGGCCTGAGCTTGCTGCTGGCCGCTGCCACCGCCCATGCCCAGACCTCGCCGGTCTGCCCGCCGTTGCCACCGGCCTCCGGCCTGCAGTGGAACGAGCTCGCCGGTGCCGATTACCTGGTCTGCAAGGCCATGACTGCCGATGGTCGGCAGGTGGTCGGCGTGATGCTCACCACCCGCGACCCGGCGATGACACTGTCACGCGACCGCCGCGCCGAAAAGGGCCAGATCCAGCAGGAAGATTTCTACTGGTACAAGCTCGACCTCGGCGGCAGCAACGTGCCGGGCATGGAATCGCGCCGCGTCACCGTGGTCGAACTGGGCAAGAAGCGCTACGCGCAGCTGTGGATTGATGGTGCCAGCACCGAAGAACTCGCCTCGATGCAGTCGATGGTGCAGAACATGGATCTGCAACCGGCCAGCCTGGCGCTGCAGCGCTGACGCAACGCGCGTTACAGCGCTGCGCGCCGCTGCTGTAACGGCCTTGCAGCGCGCGGGCTTGCCGGCGCGCTGCACACATTGCCTGACGATATCCGCCGCTAGCGCGTGGCCGCAGATCGCCATTGCGCGCGGATGCTGGTGCCTCAGGCGTGTCGCGCCGACGCGCGTGAGGCAACGTTCAAGCGGCGTGCAGATGCACCACGCGCGCCGGATGCGTCCAGCCGCTCAACGATTTCGAATCCGCCGGCCATCACGTGCGGCGACCCGTTGGAGATCGCGCACGGTTGCGAACGTTGCAGCAGTAGCGCAGGTCGTGGCACGCCCGGAAGCGGTGTGGACCGATCGCCCGGTCCGATTCCGATCTCGCATTCACCGAACCCGAAGACCGCCGGCAAGCGTCTGTCAGTCGCATTGAATCGCCGTGTCTCCACCGCCGCCAGCGGCCTGCAACTGACTGTCGATGCGCACCTCGCCGGTAAGCAGGCGATGGATCGGGCATTTGTCGGCCACCTCCATCAACCGTGCGCGTTGCTCGTCGTCGAGCGCCCCGTCGAGCACCACCTCGCGGGCGATCGCCGTGCCGGCAGCGCCGCGCTGCGTGTAATGCAGATGCACGTGCACCGCCGTCAGCGGCCACTGCTTGCGCGCGGCCACCATCGACACCGTGATGGCGGTGCACGCGCCCAGTGCGCCCAATACCTGCGATTCGGGATCCGGCCCGACGTCGCTGCCACCATTGGCCAGCTGCGTATCGCCGCTCCAGGTGTGCAGCCCGTCGTGGATGCTGACCGTGTACGGCACCGTGCCGGTGCGCACGCTGACGGGGCGGTCACTCATCGCCGGCTCCCGCTCTTGCACGCGGGCCGGTTCAAAACCGGCCTTCCTGGAAATCGACGAACGCCTGCATCAGCTCCTGCTTGGTGTTCATCACGAACGGGCCGTGCCGCATCACCGGCTCGTTGAGCGGGCGGCCGGCGACCAGGATCAGTTGCGCACCGTCGGCACCGGCGTGCAGGCGCAGGCGCTGTCCACCGCCCAACACGGCCAGTTGCTGCGCCGGCAACGCGCGCGCGGTGTCGCTCTCGCCCACCGTCAGCGCGCCCTCGAAGGCATACGCGAACGCGTTATGCCCGCTGGGCAGCTGGTACTCCCATTCCACGTTCGGTTCCAGTGCGATATCCAGGTACACCGGGCTGGTGGCGGGCTGCACGATCGGCCCGACCACCTCGCCCACCGCACCGGCAATCACCTTGACCGTCACGCCGGGCGCCGGGTGCGCCACCGGAATGTGGTCGGGTGCGTACTCCTGGTACTTGGGATCGGTCATCTTGTCGCGCGCCGGCAGGTTCACCCACAACTGAAAGCCGCGCATGCGTCCGGATTCCTGCTCCGGCATTTCCGAATGGATCAGCCCGCGCCCGGCAGTCATCCACTGCACGCTGCCCGGGGTCAGCAGGCCTTCGTTGCCGTGGTTGTCCTTGTGGCGCATGCGTCCGTCGAGCATGTAAGTCACGGTCTCGAAACCGCGATGCGGGTGGCTGGGGAAACCGGCCAGGTAGTCTTCGGCCTTGTCGGTGCCGAATTCATCCAGCATCAGGAACGGGTCCAGTTCCGGCAGCTGCTGCGTACCGATGACGCGGGTCAGCTTGACCCCGGCCCCGTCGGAAGTCGGCATGCCGCGAATGGTGCGCAGTACATGCGCTGCTGTGGTGGTCGTGGTGCTCATCGCTTGTCCCTGTGCCCTGTGGCGAAGCGCCAATGATGGGTGCGCGCGGGCCGCCGCCCAACCGCGACCATTGCAACCGATCGTTCCAAACGCCGCCAGCGCCAGCGCCCCTAACCGATCCGTGACCGCAGCACTCTACGACCAAAGTTCTAACCCGTTGCGCCCGCCTGGCATTGACCGCGGCCGGGCGTGGGTGGACCCTTGAACGAATCGTTCCTGAGG
Source organism: Xanthomonas phaseoli pv. dieffenbachiae (assembly GCF_008639345.1). Lineage (NCBI taxonomy): Bacteria > Pseudomonadati > Pseudomonadota > Gammaproteobacteria > Lysobacterales > Lysobacteraceae > Xanthomonas > Xanthomonas phaseoli. The sequence goes on from NZ_CP041380.1 coordinate 3,210,367, forward strand.
GGCATGCATGAAAGGGTTCTCGAAGCTGGCCTGGGGCGCGTTGGCGCTGCTGGCCGCGTTCTGCCTGGGCACCGTCGCGCTGCGGCGTGGCGAGCATATCAACGCGTTATGGATCGTGGTGGCGGCGGTGTCGATCTACCTGATCGCCTACCGGTTCTACAGCCTGTTCATCGCCGACAAGGTGATGCAGCTGGACATCACCCGCGCCACCCCGGCGGTCGCCAACAACGACGGCCTGGATTACGTGCCCACCAACAAGCACGTGCTGTTCGGCCATCACTTTGCTGCCATCGCCGGCGCCGGGCCCCTGGTCGGCCCGGTGCTCGCCGCGCAGATGGGCTACCTGCCCGGGCTGCTGTGGCTGGTGGTCGGCGTGGTGTTCGCCGGTGCGGTGCAGGACTTCGTGGTGCTGTTCCTGTCCAGCCGTCGCAACGGCCGCTCGCTGGGCGATCTGGTGCGCGAGGAGATGGGCCAGGTGCCCGGCACCATCGCCCTGTTCGGCGCCTTCCTGATCATGATCATCATCCTGGCGGTGCTGGCGATGGTGGTGGTCAAGGCGCTGGCGGAAAGCCCGTGGGGCATGTTCACCGTCATCGCCACCATGCCCATCGCGATCATGATGGGCGTGTACATGCGCTACATCCGCGTCGGCAAGATCGGCGAGATCTCGGTGGTGGGGTTGATCCTGCTGCTGGGCGCGATCTGGCTGGGCGGCAAGGTGGCGGCGGACCCGACCTGGGGCCCGGCCTTCACCTTCACCGCCAAGCAGATCACCTGGATGCTGATCGGCTACGGCTTCGTCGCCTCGGTGCTGCCGGTGTGGCTGCTACTGGCGCCGCGCGACTACCTGTCCACCTTCCTCAAGATCGGCACCATCCTGGCGCTGGCGATCGGCATCCTGGTCGTGATGCCGGACCTGAAGATGCCGGCGCTCACGCAATTTGCCTCCACCGGCGACGGCCCGGTGTGGAAGGGCGGCATCTTCCCGTTCCTGTTTATCACCATTGCCTGCGGCGCGGTCTCCGGTTTCCATGCGCTGATCGCCTCCGGCACCACGCCCAAGCTGCTCGCCAACGAAGGCCACATGCGCTACATCGGCTACGGCGGCATGCTGATGGAATCGTTCGTGGCGATCATGGCGCTGGTGGCCGCGTCGATCATCGAGCCGGGCATCTATTTCGCCATGAACAGCCCGGCTTCGCTGGTCGGCACCGACACCGTGGCGGTGGCCGCCAAGATCAGCGAGTGGGGCTTTTCGATCACCCCGCAGGTGCTCGAGGCCACCGCACGCGATATCGGCGAGCACAGCATCCTGGCGCGCGCCGGCGGTGCACCGACGCTGGCGGTGGGCATCGCGCAGATCCTGCACCAGTTGCTGCCGGGCGAAGACACCATGGCGTTCTGGTACCACTTCGCCATCCTGTTCGAAGCACTGTTCATCCTGACCGCAGTGGATGCCGGTACGCGCGCCGGCCGCTTCATGCTGCAGGACCTGCTGGGCAACTTCGTCCCGGCGTTGAAGAAGACCGAGTCGTGGACCGCCAACATCATCGCCACCGCCGGTTGCGTGGCGCTGTGGGGCTACCTGCTCTACACCGGCGTGATCGATCCGTTCGGCGGCATCCAGACCTTGTGGCCGTTGTTCGGCATCTCCAACCAGATGCTGGCCGGGATCGCGTTGATGCTGGGCACGGTGGTGCTGTTCAAGATGAAGCGCGAGCGTTATGCCTGGGTCACCATCGTGCCGGCGCTGTGGCTGCTGCTGTGCACGACCTACGCGGGGCTGATCAAGATCTTCGACAGCAACCCGGCGCAGGGCTTTTTGGCGCAGGCGCACAAGTTCCAGGCCGCCATCGCCAGCAATACCATCACCGCGCCAGCCAAGACGGTGCCGCAGATGCAGCAGATCGTCACCAATGCCTACGTCAACACCGGGCTGACGGTGCTGTTCCTGTTCGTGGTCGGCTCGATCCTGATCTATTCGATCAAGACCATCGTGGCGGCACGCCGCAACCCGCAACGCACCGACCGCGAAACCCCGTACGTGGCGTTGCAGCCGCACCAGATGGCAGACCTGTAATGGGCACGCAACTCGTCCTGGCCAGTCACTATCAGGCGCATCGCCGCATCTGGCGGCGCCTGATCCAGACTGCGCGGCTGTGCTGCGGCATTCCCGACTACGACAACTACGTGCGCCACATGCTGGAAAAGCATCCCGATAAACCGGTGATGGACTATCCCGCCTTTTTCCGCGAACGCCAGGATGCGCGCTATGGCGGCAAGAGTGGGTTCCGGTGTTGTTGACGTGGCCGGCTGGTGAATAATTAGTCGGCGAATCAAGAAGTAGACCCGCAACAGGGCGCGATGCGAATCGCGCCCTGTTGCGTTGGCTCGACCGAGCGCACTGGAAGGGCTAGGGGCGACTGATGAAACGTGTCTTGCCGTGATCAAGCACTGCGATAGATCAGTTGCAGAGGAGCTGAACTGGGCGTGCTGCAGGGCCCTTGTCCGCCCGCTATCGCGAGACACGCCGTGAAGCCATCCATGGAAGCTCTTGCGCGGCACCTATGCCGCCTACGGTAGGCGGGCAAGAACCAGTCGAGCTGGTCGATGTGCGCGGTACGAGCAGCGCATTGTGAGACTCGATAAAACGAATCGCGTATTGGCTCATGCGCTTTCGTCGCGATGCCTGTCGGATGTCATGGCCAATCAATCCGCAGCAAAAAACCCCATCGACACGTGTAGGAACCTGTTCGCGGCAGTGCGCTGCCTTCGTCAGCCGCCAGTCGACTGTCCAGTGCGGTGTCCTCGCCGCTTGCGGGACGGGCTCGCTGCGTGTCGCAGACACCGCACGCCCCTCACCAAGCTGCCGTCTTAACCAGCCCGCTTTCGCGTCAGCCGCGCAAACAACGCAGGCAAATCCCGCATATCGTCGAATACCTCGAGCACACCGATGCGGCGCAAGGTGTCGCCATGCCCCGGTGGAATGTGGCTTGCTCCGGTAAACCCGAGCACCTGCATGCCGGCCGTCACGGCCGCCGTTGCACCGGTGGGGCTGTCTTCGATGACCAGGCAACGCTCCGGCGCTACGCCGGCGGTGCGTGCCGCCAGCAGATACACGTCTGGCGCCGGCTTGGGCCGCTCCACCATGTCGGCGCTGAAAATACGTCCCGCCGCACGCGCGGCGAGCCCGGCCCGTTCCACCGAGGCAAGCACATTGTGGCGCCGGCTATTGGAGGCCACCGCCAACGGCAGCGGAATCTGTTCCAGCGCCTCGCGCACGCCCGCGATCGGCTGCACCTGCGCCTGGATCAAGGCCTCGCTGCGCGCCTGGATCTGCGCGAGCAGAGTCTGCGGCAACTGCAGCGCAAAGCGCTCTTCCACCCGCCGCAACACCTCGCGTGTGGTCTGCCCGAAGGTGGTTTCCAGCAGCTGTTCCAGCGGCTCGCTTGGCACGAAAGACCCCAGCGTCTCACGCATTACCCGGTCGGCCAGTATCTCGCTGTCGACAAGAACGCCATCACAGTCACTGATCAGTAGCTCGTACGCCATTGCACCCATCTGCTCGCAAAGCGCCATTATGCCGGTCTGGGTGTGACCGTCGGCTGTGGGGCAGCAGGCTGGCGTCATGAATACCTTCGCCGCTTGCAGCATGCAGCATGCGCACTACCGGGACAGGCGGCCCCGAGCATGCGGCCCGCCACACCGTCATTTCACAAAAAGCCATGTCACGAAATCTTACCGCAAGCGTTTTTTGCAGCTGCTAGGATCTGCCCCGCTGCGGCGGGACTTGCCGCAGCGTCATCAGGAATGCGATCAGGAGAAGGAGATTTCGATGCAACCGCGATTCCCTGCCCTGCTCGTTCTTGCGACCTCGTTTTTCGCGGTCTCATGCACCGCCTCAGCCGGTGCCAAGGAGCAAACCACCATGTCAGCTACGCTGCAGGACCACACCGTCGCCTTCCGCGACCCCGCCCTGACCGATATCGCCAAGGCCATTGCGCACGGTGATGTTGCCCAGATCAAGGCACTCGCCCCCACTGTCGATCTCGCCGCGCATGGCGACCAAAACGTCACCTTGCTCGAATGGGCAATCTGGAACGAACAACCGCGTTCCTTGGCCGCATTGCTCGATGCAGGCGCAGATCCGTCGTTGCCTGGCATGGACCAGGAAACGGTCGTGCACATGGCCGCCATGGCCCAAGACCTGGAATATCTGCAAATCTTGTTGCAGCACAAGGCGCCTATCGATGTGGTGAGCAAGCGTGCGGGCTGGACACCGCTGTTCCGCGCGGTGCAGAGCAAGCGCGATGCGCAGATCGATTTGCTGATCAAGGCCGGTGCGGATGTACAGCGCGTCGACCATACCGGCAACAGCCTGCTGCACCTTGCAGCGCAAAGTGGTGCAGCTAGCCCTGCAGTGCTCGCCCTGCTCAAGGCCGGTGTCGATCCCTCCGTGCGCAATGCCCAGCAGAAGACTTTCCAGGCGTATTTCTTCACCACGCCGGACCGCCTGCTCAATGCCAGCGGGCAGCAGGTGAGGTCGGAAGTGCGCGCGTGGTTGAACGCCCACAACATTCCCGTGGAAAGCAGCCGCTAAGCGCGCTTTTCGCATGACGAACGCAAGGAGCCGCGCATGAGCCCGTCAGTATCTTCTTCTTCTTCCACCCCGTTCGCAGAATCGATGCGCGGGCAACAACCGCACCCGGAGGACCGCCAGTTCCCCGCGATGCTGCAAGACCTCTACGCCACCGCCGCCCAACGGCGCGAAGGCGGCGCCGAAACCTTTGCCGCCTTGCCCAACGGCTGGTCGCGCATGGACGACCACGCGCTGCAGCAAGCAGGCATCGACCCTGCCCTGCTGCACGACGCCAAGAGCGGCTTCGATGCCGCGTTCTATCGCAATGATCAGGGGCAGGTGGTGCTGGGCTTCTGCGGCACCGACGAAGGCAAGGACTGGAAGCACAACATCGGCCAGGGCCTGGGCTTGGACGATGCGCAATACGCTTCGGCGATCCAGCTCGGCAGCCAGGCCAAACAGGCGTTCGGCGACCAGGTGGTGATCAGCGGGCATTCGCTAGGTGGCGGCCTGGCCGCGGCATCGGCAATGGTCAACGACATTCCGGCGGTGACCTATAACGCCGCCGGCGTCAACGACCGCACGCTGGAGCGCCAAGGTCTGGATGCATCGGCGGCCAAGGACTACGCCAATAGCGAATTGATCCGCGGCTACCACGTCAAGAACGAAATCCTGACCCATCTGCAGGAAGACAGCATCCCGCTCAAATGGGCCATGCCCAATGCGGCCGGTCATCAGATCGAACTGCCGGAGCCGGACCCGTTGTCCTTCGGCCAGCGCCTGGTGCCGGGCATGATGCTCAAGCACCGGCTGGATCTGCACGGCATCGATTCGGTGATGAAGGCGCAGGACATGCAGTTGCAGGACCGGGCGCGCGGCAACGCATTGCAGCCCGGCAGCCAGCTGTTCAACGACGCGGTAGTGAAACTGGATGGACAACGCGACCGCCTGGGGCTGCGCGACGACACCGCGTTTCTCAATACCGCCGCCAGCGTGGCCGCGCGTGCAGGCAACGATGGCCTGCAGCGCATCGATCACCTGGTGCCCAACCGTGATGGCGACAGCCTGATTGCGGTACAGGGGCGCATGGACGACCCGGCCCATCTGCGCAGCCATGTGCAGACAGCGTCCGCGGCCAACGAGCCAGCACAGACCAACGTCAGCCAGTTGCAACAGCACAATCAGCAACACACCCAACAGCCGCCGCAACAGCAGGAAGAACAGCGCCGGGTGATTCAGCAGTAAGGCTCCGGTGGCCCGCGCAATGTGCGGGCCACTCTTTGCCTTGCCCGTGGCTGGCAGCAGCGCGTCCAGGTCGGGCGCAATCGCTGTCGGCTTCGCGCAGTGAAGCGTGTCTTTGAGAATCGCGCGCGTCTTCGAACCGTAGCGCGACGCAACTGACGCCGTGTCACAGGAGTCGTCAGCCAATCGCGCACGGTGCGCAGAAGCGCCATGCCGGCGCGGCACGTGGCGCAACGCCGAGCATCGCCCGGCCGCTCTGGCGATTGCACGGCAGCGTAATACCGCACCCAGTCGCGGAGTCGTGGCGTTGCGGGTTGCAGCGCGCGTTATCCAGCGCCCGCCATCGCCCGCAAGGTGATACCGACCAGATAAGCCAGATAGGTGCCCGTGGCGTAGCCCATCGTGCCCAGCAACACGCCGACCGGCGCCAATGCCGGGTGAAACGCCGCGGCCACCACCGGCGCGGAGGCGGGGCCACCGATATTGGATTGCGAGCCGATCGCAAAATAGAAGAACGGCACCCGCAACAACCGGCCAAGCCCCCATAACACCGCGATATGCACGGCAATCCAGATCAGGCCGAGCAGGAACAACCATGGCCGGTCCAGCAGCGCCAGCAGATCCATCTGCATGCCGATGCAGGCGATCAGGAAATACAGCAGCACGGTGCCGATCTTGGACGCGCCCGCGCCGTCCAGCGTGCGCGCATGGGTGAAGCTCAGCAGCAGGCCCAGGCTGGTCGCCAGCACCACCACCCACACGAATGGCGTGTCCAGACTGAACTGGCTGGCCCAATGCAACTGCGCCTTGCACCACGCGGCAAGAGGATTGGCCAGGGCATGCGCAACGCCGACGCCACCGAACGCCACCGCCACGATCACCATCAGGTCGGCCAAGCTGGGAATGCGCGCATGCTCGGCCTGGAAGCGCGCCATGCGCTCCCGCAAGGCGTCCAGCGCCTGGGTGTCGGCACCGCTGCGTGCGTCGATCTTGCGCGCGCGGCCGGCCAGGAAGATCAGCGCCGCCATCCACACATAGCCCACCCCGACATCGACTACGGCGAACTGCCCGAACGTGGTTGCGTCCACATCGAACACTTCGCGCATCGCCAGCATGTTGGCGCCGCCGCCGATCCAGCTGCCCGCCAGCGCTGCCATGCCGGCCCAGGTATCGCCGGCCACCGTGGCCGGATGCAGCCAGCCCATCGCCCAGAACGCCACCACTGCACCCAGCATGATGCTCAGCGATGCGCCCAGATACATGGCCACCAGCTTGGGACCGAGCCGCAGGATCGCACGCAGGTCGATGCTCAAGGTCAGCAGGATCAACGCGGCAGGCAGCAGCACGTCGCGGGCGATCGGGTTGTACAACCGTGTGTTGACACCGTCGATCAAACCGGCCGTGTTGTAGATGCCCGGCAGCAGATAACACAGCAACAAGGCCGGCACCCATGCGTAGAAGCGCCGCCAGAATCCTTGCTCACGCGCGGACGTCCAGAACACCGCGCCCAGGGTGGCGGCGATCAGGCCGAACACGACAATATCGTTTTGAATCAGCGCAGCACCGGCAGCATTCACGACAGGCGGACATCCAGAAAGGTAGCCGCCAGAGTGCGGACCGGACCAAGGCGGCCGATCCCTCGAATCTAGCCGACCCGGACGTCTGCGCAAACCCGGCACGGCTGCGGATAGACGCCACCGTCGGCAAGGACTTACCTGCAGCAAGCGGTCCGGTTTTCTACGGCCTCAGCCGTAGCGCCGCACCACCCGGTCGCCGCCGCCGGTGTTGACCACCACGCCGCTGGGCTGGCCAGTGGTCAGGCAGTGCAGCTTGGCCACCAGTTCGGCAAAGTCCAGCGCGCCCTGTTCGCGCAGATACCGCAACGGCAACCAGTGCGGGCGGGTTACCCACCAGCCGCCCTGTGCGGGGTGGATACGTACGACATAACGAGACTCGTCCATCAGGCCTCCGGCCAGTGCGTATAGCGGTCGAGCGAGGCGCACGGGGCGTAGGGCCGCAATGCGCGAGGAATGGGAATGCCTTCTCCCGTCCGGTATGCCGGCGCGCCCTTACTCAAGGGGCCGCGGGAGAGTAGCCAATGGCCCCGCGTCCGGCATAGCCAGGATGTTCTTTTACGCATGCCGATGCCGTCGGGCTGACACTGGCAGGGCGGTAGGAAAATTCTTACGTGACACACATCACGTCCAGCGCTACATTCGGTCAGGACTGGTGAACGCCGCGTCATCAGTAACCGTCAGACGAGCGCGGACGGTGCGTAGTGGGTGATCAGTCGCTCTTGAAGACTGCCTCTGGGGAGGGGTTGCATGCATCTGCTTAGGAAATTCCAGTTTTCGGTCAAGACCGCCATGGTGATTGGCTATGTGTTGGTGATCAGGGAAGCGGTCGTGCTGTGGTCGTAAGGCTGATGCACGGTTGAACGCGTCGGCCGGGCACGTCGGTTGATAGGCGAAAAGGATAGGTAACGCACCTGGACCGGTGTCGGTGATCGGTACCGGTCGCGCCAGCGTTCGTGCGTGTAGCGACAGTGCTTGCCGTTTACGCGCGGCCGCCGCGCCTGTCGTGTCAGGGCACAGGCTGCCAGAGATCTGGGTGCATACCCGTCATGGCGTCTCAGTCCGCATCGACCCAGCCGCGCTGCTGCGCGGCGGCCAGATCGGCAGGGGTATCGATATCCAGCGCCAACGCCGGGGCGCTGACGCACCCCAGGCTCTGCAGGTCGAGGCTGGCGAACAGGCCGCGCAGGCCGCTATCGGCCTGCAACGGAACATCCGCCCAGGCCGCATGCGTGACCACCGCGGGAATGCCGCGCACGCCGCTGTAGCCACTGGTTGCACACCCGGAGACGGCGCGATCGGCTTCTTCCAGCAGGGAGCGCAAATGCGGGGCATCCAGCGCAGGCTGATCGCACCCCAGGATCAGGCTGCGTCGCAACGCCTGGTCGCCCTGCACGTGCCGGCGCAGTGCGGCCAGGCTGGAACCCATGCCCTCGGCCCAGTCGGGATGCCGGAGTATTTCGACATCCAGATCCTGCAACAGCTCGCTCAACGTATCGGCATCGGCACCCAGCGCGACCACGCAGCGGCGCGGCGCAGTCAGTAATGCGATGCGTGCGGCGCGGCGCAGCAGCGGCTCGCCGTCGCGCATCAACAATTGCTTCGAGCGGCCAAGCCGGCGCCCTGCCCCGGCGCCCAGCACCAGTGCCGCGTGATCACCACTCATGGGCAACACGCTGCTGCCGCGGCGGCGACCAAGAGAGGTGTCGCTTGCGAGACGGCGAGAGTACCGAGATTTTCGCCGACCTCACCACGCGCGAAACGAATGGCGGCGAGAGAACTGACGCGAACGGCATCACGCGAGACGTCGACGTGGCGATCCGGAACAAGGGTCATGGCGACGTGCTACTTGATTGGAAGACAGCTGCAGCCTAGAGCGCGGGCTGTGCGTGCGAGGTGACCACACCTTGCGCGTGCCACCGTTGTAGAAGCGAAGTCTTTCCAATTGCGATGAAGATTGCTGCGTGCTGTCGGAAGCCAGTCACGATACTGCTCGAAGGTAGCCGTCTTTCACTCAACCGGCTGCAATGCGCCTTGATGACTCACGCCCGCGGAAGAAGCAGCCAGCGACTAGCGGCCTGCCGTGACGACCTGCACGTCCGCCACCGCCTGCGTGGCTTCGGCGATGATGCCGAGCGCGATGGTATGTGGCGACGAGCGCCCCATGCGCCAACCCGCCGGCAAACGCAGACGTGCGAACGAGGCGTCGCTGTATCCAAGCGCGCGCAACGCCTGTAAACGACCTTCGCGCTTCTGCCGGCTGCCGAGGATGCCGATGCAGGCGACGGGGGATGCCAAGCCGCGCCGCGCAACCTGCAGATCGATCTCGGCATCGTGGGCCAGGCTATACAGCGCAGTATCGGCATCCAGATGCAGGTCCTGCAGCGCATCGCCCAGCGCGCGCCGGTCGTAGTGCTCGGACGCCAAGCCCGGCGGGGGTTCGCCAGGGCCATGCGGCCGCAACACGCGCACTTCGATGCCCATCTGGCTGGACAACGACACCAGCGCCAGTAGCGATGGGTCGGCCCCCACCAGCACCAGCCGTAACGGCGGGCGATGGGTGCGCACGAATTCGCCCGCATGTGCGTCCTGTGCATTTGCCAGGTAACGCACCGTGCCGGACGCACGATCCAAGGCCACATGAAATGCGCGCCGATGCTGGCGCGCGTTACGCCAACGTGCGAGGTGTTCACCCAGATCAGGCACCGGCCACACCAGCACGCCGATACGCCCGCCGCAGCTGAGCTGGATGTCCAGCACTTGGCTGCCTTCGCCATAATCCAGCCAACGCGGCTGACCATCGCGCAGCGCTTCCATGGCCTCATGCGCCACCGCCGCCTCGACGCAGCCGCCTGAGACGTAGCCTGCCACGCTCCCATCGGCGCAGATGGCCATTTCGCTCCCCAGCGGGCGCGGAGAGGAGCCTTGCACATCGATCAAAGTCGCCATCGCCACGCGCTGCCCTGCACGGTGCCAGGCGCTCAGCGTTGGCAACAAATCGTCGAGCAACGCGTAGCCCGGCCATGCAGGCCATGCCGACGGCACATGCGTGACCGGGGCAACCACCGCGCTCACGCGCGCAGCATCTCGGGCAGGTGCGGCAGCAGTTTGTCCAGGGTCACCGGGTAGTCGCGCACCCGCACGCCGGTTGCGTTGTAGACCGCGTTGGCGATCGCCGCTGCCACGCCGCAGATGCCCAGCTCACCCACGCCCTTGGCCTTCATCGGCGACGACAATGGGTCGCTTTCTTCCAGGAACACCACGTCCTGATGCGGGATGTCCGCATGCACCGGCACTTCATAACCGGCCAGGTCGTGGTTGACGAAGAAGCCCAGGCGCTTGTCCACTGCCAGCTCTTCCATCAGTGCCGCGCCGGCGCCCATGGTCATGCCGCCGATGACCTGGCTGCGCGCAGATTTGGGATTGAGGATGCGCCCCGCGGCGCACACGGCAAGCATGCGCCGGATGCGCACTTCGGCGGTGGCCACCTCCACGCCCACCTCGACGAAATGCGCGCCGAAGGTGGAGAGTTGATGCGTCTTGCTGAGGTCGCCGAATTCGATCTTGTCTTCCACCACCAGCGCGCCGTTGGCCGCGGCATCGCCGAGTGCGATGCGCTTGCCGCCGGCACGCACATGGCCATCGGCAAATTCGGCAGCGGCCGGATTCAGGCCCAGTTGCTTGGCTACCGCTTCGCGCAATTTGACTGCGGCTGCATAGACGCCTGCGGTGGAGCTGTTCGCGCCCCATTGCCCACCGGAGCCCGCAGAAGCCGGGAAGCTCGAATCGCCCAGGCGCACGTCCACCCAGTTGAGCGGGACGCCGAGCATTTCCGCGGCGGTCTGAGCAATGATGGTGTAGGAGCCGGTTCCGATATCGGTCATGTCGGTTTCCACCACCACGCGCCCGCCCTGCTCCAGACGCATGCGTGCGCCGGAGGTCATGACCGGCGCATTGCGAAACGCCGTGGCAACGCCCATGCCGACCAGCCAACGACCGTCGCGCATGCTGGCCGGCTTGGCCTTGCGCTTGGACCATTCGAATCGCTTTGCACCATCTTCCAGGCACTTGATCAGCTGACGCTGCGAGAACGGACGCTGCGGATTTTCCGGGTCCACCTGGGTGTCGTTGACGATGCGGAACTTGACCGGATCCATGTCGAGCTTTTCGGCCATCTCGTCCATCGCGATCTCCAGCGCCATCAATCCCGGCGCCTCGCCCGGCGCGCGCATCGCGTTGCCCTCGGGCAGATCGAGCACGGCCAGGCGCGTGGTAATCAGGCGGTTGGCACCGGCGTACAGCAACTGCGTCTGTGCCGCGGCAATTTCCGGGCTGCCGTCGGGCAGGTCGCCCGACCAGCTTTCATGTGCAATCGCGGTCAGCTTGCCGTCGCGCCCGGCACCAAGCCGGATACGTTGCACCGTGGCCGGGCGATGGGTGGTGTTATTGGCGATCAGCGGCCGCGGCAGCATGACCTTGACCGGATGTCCGACCTGACGGGCCGCCAGCGATGCCAGCACTGCATCGGCACGCAGAAAGAGCTTGCCGCCGAAACCGCCGCCGACGTACGGCGACATGATCCGCACGTTTTCGCGCGGGATGCCCAGCGTCCTGGCCAGATCGCCGGCACCCCAGTTGATCATCTGATTGGAGGTCCACACGCTGAGCTTGTCGCCCTCCCACATGGCGATCGATGCGTGCGGCTCCATCATCGCGTGGGAATGATCGGGTGTGGTGTATTCGGCATCCAGCTGCACTGGCGCCGACGCGAAGGCAGCGTCGAAGTTGCCGACATTGCTGTTGGGCGCGTCGCCCTTCTTGGTCACCTTGGCGCCGGCACGGGCCTTTTCCAGATCGTAGGCGCCAACGTGACGACCGTAATCGACCTTGATCAACTGGCCGGCCGCACGTGCTTGCTCGAAGGTTTCCGCCACCACCACGGCAATGGCCTGGTGGTAATGCGCGATCTCGGGGCCGCCCAACAACTTGGCGGTGTTGAACTTGCCCTTTTGCAGCTTGCCTGCGTTCTGCGCAGTCACGATGCCCAGCACGCCGGGCGCCTTGCGCGCCGCGCTCAGATCGATGCTGCGGATGGTGCCCTTGGCGACGCCTGCACCCACCACGTGCCCGTAGGCGGGTTGGCCCGGCAAGTCGTGATGTTCGTACGCATACGGGGCCTGCCCGGTGGTCTTGAGTGGCCCATCGATACGGTCGACGGGCTTGCCGACGACAGTGAGCTGATCGATGGGGTTGGTGCCGGCGGGAGTATCGAATTTCATATCAGGCCCTCGTGTCGGCCAAGATCGCGGCCAAGGTGCGCTCGACCAGCGGCAGCTTGAATGCGTTGTGTTCGGTGGGCTGTGCGCCGTCGAGCAGCACGGACGCAATGGCGCGGGCACCCTCTTTCGATCGGGTTTCGGCCGCTTCGCTGCGCCATGGCTTGTGCGCGACGCCGCCGACTGCGACGCGTGCACTGCCATCGCGCTGCACGACGGTCGCCACCGACACCAGGGCGAACGCATACGAGGCACGGTCGCGCACCTTGCGATACACATGCATGCCACCGAGCGGCTTGGGCAAGGTAACGGCGGTGATCAATTCGCCGCGCTCCAGCACGGTTTCCAGATGCGGCGTCGTTCCCGGTGCCCGGTAGAACTCGGACAGGGCCACCGCGCGTGTCTGCCCATCCGGGCGTACCGTCTCCACCACGGCATCGAGCAGGCGCATGGCGATGGCCATATCGCTGGGATGTGTGGCGATGCACGCCTCGCTGGCACCGATCACTGCCAGCTGACGGTTATAGCCGCCGATGGCCGCGCAGCCGCTGCCAGGCAGTCGCTTGTTGCACGGCTGATTGGTGTCGTAGAAATAGGGACAACGCGTCCGTTGCAGCAGATTACCTGCCGTGGTGGCGCGATTGCGCAGCTGTCCCGAGGCACCGGCCAACAATGCGCGCGACAGCACGGCGTAATCGCGGCGCACGCGTTGGTCGGCCGCGAGGTCGGTGTTGCGCACCAATGCACCGATGCGCAGGCCGCCGTCGGGCGTGGCCTCGATGGTATCCAGGCGCAGGCCGTTGACATCGATCAGATGCGACGGCGTTTCGATCTGCAGCTTCATCAGATCGAGCAAGTTGGTCCCGCCTGCGATGAACTTGGCACCGGGCTGACGCGCGGCCTTGGCTGCAGCATCGGCTGGCGAGGTGGCGCGCTCGTAGCTAAAGGCCTTCATGCGCGGCCTCCGGCAACATCGTTGATGGCTTCAACGATGTTGGAATAGGCACCGCAGCGGCAAATATTGCCGCTCATGCGCTCCTGCAACTCGGGCGTGGTGAGTCTGGTCTTGCCGGTGAGGTCTTCGGTGACATGGCTGGGAATGCCACGCTTCACCTCGTCCAGCACCGCCACTGCCGAACAGATCTGCCCGGGCGTGCAATACCCGCATTGGTAGCCATCGTGCTTGACGAACGCCGCCTGCATCGGATGTAGCTTGTCCGGCGTGCCCAACCCTTCGATGGTGGTGACCTTGGCGCCCTCGTGCATCACTGCCAGCGACAGGCACGCGTTCATGCGTTGGCCGTCGACGATGACCGTACAGGCGCCGCACTGGCCATGATCGCAGCCCTTCTTGGTGCCGGTGAGATGCAGATGTTCGCGCAGCGCATCCAGCAAGGTGGTGCGGTTATCCAATGTCAGCGTGACCGGCTTGCCGTTCACCTCGAAAGCAACCTGGCTGGATGCATTGGCAGGCTCGGCTGCCGGCCGCTGCGACATCGCAGTGGCCGCAGTGGCCGCCCTCGATTGGGTTGCGGCAACGCTGGCTGCGGATGCCGTTCCTGCGATCAATACCTCGCGACGGGTCATCTTGATGTCTCTCATGGCTGGCATCTCCAACAATGCCGGCTTTTACAGTTCTCAACAAATGTGCAGCGCTGCCGGTCACAAGCGCGTGAGTGCGCGGCCGCGGGGGTGGGCGTGAAGCGGCGTATGGCCGGATCCTAATGCCCGCCTTTACCGGCATTGGCGATGGTTGCTGCGTGCGCCTATGAACACTGCGAGGACCGGCCCATGCGCCGATGACGTTGGAGTCGGACGGGCCAGCCAAGCAGTTTCCTGGAATAGTGCGCGTGCACGCGTACTGGTCACGGCGAGCAGCGAACGAACCCGAGGAGCATTGGTTGTGCTCGCCAGCAGCGCCATGCAGGCGGCAGCCCTTGCACACGTCGATGAGTGAATTGGCGCGTCGGCGGTGCGAATGCTTCGCCGACGCGCGGTGCAGCAGGCTGGATCAGAACTCCAGCGTGATCTTGCCCAGATGCCTACCGGCCTTCTGCAGTGCGAAGGCGTCACCGATCTCATCCAGCGCAAAACTGCGATCGATCACCGGCCGCAGCGGCAAGCTGTCGAGTGCACGCACCAGGTCCTGTTGATGCCTGCGGCTGCCAACGACCAGTCCTTGCAAGCGTTGCTGGCGCCCCATCATTTCGGCAGTCGGAACCGGCCCAGCGGCACCGGTCAAAACGCCGATCAAGGCGATGTGCCCGCCCACGCGCGCTGCACGGATCGATTGCGTCAACGTGCCCGGACCGCCGACCTCGACCACATGGTCCACCCCGCGCCCGTCGGTGATGTCCAAGACCTGCGCCGACCATTCGGGATGCTGCCGATAGTTGATGAGATGGTCGGCACCGAGCGCTCGCACCTTCTCCAGTTTCTCATCGGATGAGGATGTGGCGATCACGCGCGCTCCCATCGCCTTGGCAAATTGCAGCGCGAAGATCGACACGCCGCCGGTGCCCAGAACCAGCACGCTGTCGCCGGCCTTGAGCCGGCCATTGACCGCAAGCGCCCGCCATGCGGTGACACCGGCAGTGGTCAGCGTCGCAGCCTCGGCGTGGCTGTAACCGCGGGGTGCATGGGTGAATGCCTGCGCATCGGCGACGACCGCCGAGCGCGCATAGCCGTCGACGCCGTCGCCCGGGGTGGTGGCAAAACCGGCATGCAACGGCTCGCCGTCCAGCCACTGCGGGAAGAAGGTAGAGACCACATGATCGCCCACCGCGAACTCGTCCACCTCCGGCCCCACCGCTTCCACCACACCTGCGCCATCGGACATCGGAATACGCCCGTCTGCGGTCGGCATCTGCCCGAGCGCAACGCCTAGATCATGAAAATTGAGCGAACTGGCATGCAGGCGCACGCGGATCTGACCGCGTGCAGGTTGCCCCGGATCGGGCAATGCAACCGACTGCAGCGATGCGATGGCGGCCGGATGGCGAAGACGAATGGCTTGCATGGGCAACTCCTGAGCGTGATTCAGTGCCTGCAATAGCATGCTGTCCGTTACGCAAACGCAGTCGAGCTGGCTCTGACATCTGTCGCCGTGCGCGCTGATGCGCTGCAGCGGCTGCCGCGCGTGGCGACGCGGGAAGCGGGCTGTTGCATGCAAGGCGAGGCAGCAATCACAGATCTGTCATTGCACGTGTTGATCCATCGAGGTGCGGGTGCCGCCACGCGTAGGCTGGCACGGCGGTTGCATCGCCCTGGTATCCAGACAGGTAGCCACAGTGACGTCAACAAGCAAGCGGCGGCGGCAACGTGCTCAGCGCATCGCGCTGCATTTCGTGCTGACTGCCTCGTGGATGCTACTGCTCGGTTCGGAATACTGGTCCATCCATGAAGAGCGCGCGACCGCGCTGCGCAGCGCCCAGGCGCAGTCGTTGAATCTGGCCAATTCGCTGGCGCAGCATGCCAGCGACACCTTGTCCATTGCCGACGCAGTGCTGTCCGGGCTGGTGTCGCGGGTCGAACACGACCAGGGCTCCAGCGCCGCGCGTTCTGCGACGCATGAGTTTCTGGTGCGCGAAGCGCGCCGCTCCGATCGCCTGCATGGCATCTTCATCTATGCCGCGGACGGCAGTTGGGTGAGCTCGTCGCTGGACAGCACCCCCAGGACGCACAACAACGCCGACCGTGCCTATTTCAAATACCACCGCGACCATCGCGACGCCTTGTCGCTGGTCGGCCCGCCCGTGCAGAGCCGCTCGGACGGCTCCTGGGTGATGACCTTGAGCCGCCGTCTCAATACCCCCCGTGGCGAGTTCGCCGGCGTGGTGCTGGTCACCCTGCAGCTGAAGTATTTCCAGAACTACTACAGCACCTTCGAAGTCGGCCCGCACGGCACCATCGGCATGACCAACGACGATGGCATCGTGATGGTGCGCCGGCCCGACAAACAGGGCGTGATCGGCACCTCGATCGCGGGGACGTCGATCTACGTGACCATGCGCGCACGCAGGCACGGCACCGCCACCTATCGCTCGCCGATCGACGGCGTGGAGCGCATCTCCAGCTTTGCGCCTGCGCGACCCTATCCGCTGACCGTGCTGACCGGCGTTTCGGTGGACGATGCGTTGGCGAACTGGCGGCAAGCCGCGCGCCAACGCATCGTGGTGGCCGCACTGGGCTGCACCCTGCTGCTGGGCGTGGGGATCTGGCTGGACCTGCAACTGCGCCGCATGCATCGCAACGAGGCCAAGCTGAGCACCGAAGCCTGGGTAGACGCATTGACCGGCATCGCCAATCGTCGCGCCTTCGACCACCGGTTATCGCGTGCATTGCAGGACGCGGTTCGCCTGGAGGCGCCGTTGTCGGTGCTGATGATCGATGTCGATCACTTCAAGCTCTACAACGACACCTATGGCCACGTGAACGGCGATGCCTGCCTACGCCTGATCGCAGGCGCCATTGCCGGATGCTCGCGCCGCAGCGAAGACCTCGCCGCGCGTTACGGCGGTGAAGAGTTCGGCATGATCCTGCCGCACACCGATGCCGCCGGCGCGCTGCGCCTGGCCGACGCCGTGCGCAATGCGGTTGCCGAGCTCGGCCTGATGCACCTGTCTAGCCCCACCAGCGCGCACGTCACCGTCAGCATCGGCGCAGCCACGTTCGAACCGGGCGAAGCGCCGCTGAGCCCCAACGGCATCGTGCAGGACGCCGATTCGGCGCTGTATCGCGCCAAGCAGAAGGGACGCAATCGCACGTCGGCCTAGACCTGCAGGGACGCCGAACCTGCCGTAGAGATCAGGCGGCTGTCGCGAGGTGGATGTCGCGAGCTTGAGCAACGCATCGACGGCGCACCCACCGCGTGCGTTGCGCGCAAGCCTGCGATGGATGGGCGCTGCACGCACACCGCGCGCGCCTCCGAGCACGCGCGACACCCGCCAGGCTCTTGCCAACATCCTGCCCAAACCGGCCGCTGTCTGCGCGTACTTCCCATCACGCAGAAGGCCCGCGCAATGCGGGCCTTCCTGGATGACGCAACGACGAACGGTCCTCAGAACGGGATATCGTCGTCGGCGAAATCGTCCATCGGCGGTGCCGACTGTTGCTGGGCCGGCTGCTGACGGCGCGGCGCATAGTCCTGCCCACCGCCACCGTATCCACCGCCCTGCCCACCGCCGCCGCCCTGCTGACGCGGTGCCGAGCGCTGCGGGCGATCGCCGCCCATCCCGCCACCGCCGCCTTCACCACGGCCGCCGAGCATCTGCATCTCGTTGGCGACGATGTCGGTGCTGTACTTCTCCACGCCGTCCTGGCCGGTGTACTTGTCGTAGCGCAGTTCGCCTTCGACATAGACCTGCGACCCCTTGCGCAGGTATTCGCCGGCAATTTCGCCCAGCTTTCCGAAAAACACCACGCGGTGCCACTCGGTACGTTCCTGGTTATTGCCGTCGCGGTCCTTGCGCATGCTGGTGGTAGCCAGGCTCACGCGCGTGATTGCCATGCCGGCCTGGGTGTATTTGGTATCGGGATCGTTGCCGAGGTTGCCGACGAGGATGACTTTGTTGATGCCGCGGGCCATAGGTGCTTCCGAGATGATGCGCTGGCGCCGGGAGCGCGCAACGATGAATGTCTGTGCGGCAATGTTACCGCACCTGCCGCTCGGCGGTCCTGGCAGGTTGCCGCGCGGCGCTGCCCGGCAAGTGCCCTGCCAAGGGTCGGAAATCCAGCCCGCACGGACCTTTGCGGGTAACGTCCCAACTGCGCAGGGCGGCAAATGTGAAGATGCCGGGCGTGCCTGGCGGGACGGATCCGGCCGGGGCACCTATAATCGGCCCACATCACGAACGCCTGCGCATGACCATCGCCGAAGACCTCCCCACCGTGCTGGGCCTGCCCCAGATCCAGTCCCTCGCCGCGCCCGACATGGCCGCGGTCGACGCACTGATCCGCCGCCGTCTGGCCTCGGACGTCGTGCTGATCAACCAGATTGCCGACCACATCATCTCTGCCGGCGGCAAGCGCCTGCGCCCGATGCTGGTGATGCTGGCCGGCCACGCCGCTGGCGGCTCCGGCCCGGAGCATCACCAACTGGCGGCGATCATCGAATTCATCCATACCTCCACGCTGCTGCACGACGACGTGGTGGACGAGTCGGACCTGCGCCGCGGACGCAGCACCGCCAATGCGTTATGGGGCAATGCGCCCAGCGTACTGGTGGGCGACTTCCTGTATTCGCGCAGCTTCCAGCTGATGGTCGAACTGGACCGCATGCAAGTCATGCAGATCCTGGCCGACACCACCAACCGCATCGCCGAAGGCGAGGTGCTGCAGCTGTTGCACGTGCACAACCCGGACACCGACGAAGCCGCCTACCTGCGCGTGATCGAGCGCAAGACCGCGGTGCTGTTCGCCGCCGGCACGCGTCTGGGTGCGCTTGCCTCCGGCGCAAGTGCGCAGGTGCAGCAGCACCTGTACGACTACGGCATGCAGCTGGGCTTTGCCTTCCAGATCGCCGACGACGTGCTCGACTATGCCGCCGAGGCCGCGGACCTGGGCAAGAACCTGGGCGACGACCTGGCCGAAGGCAAGGCAACCCTGCCGCTGATCCACGCGATGGCGCATTCGGATGCGAGCACCCGAGAGCGCCTGCGACAGATCGTCGAGCAAGGCGATGCAGCGGCCATGCCGGAAGTGCTGGCAGCCATCCATGCCACCGGCGGGCTGGACTACAGCCGTCAACGCGCGGCCGAATACGCCGCTGCCGCCGAACAGGCGCTGGAAACCCTGCCGCCCAGCCCTGCCGTGGCGGCACTGCGCGGCCTGGCGCGCTACGCGGTCGAGCGCACGCACTGATCCGGCGCGCTGGGCGCGCCGGACGGGATTTGTGATTGGAGATTCGCAAAGGCGGCTTGATCGCGGTTTTGCGAGTCCCGACATCGGTTAGCCGAATGGTTGATCAGCGCAACCCCCGAGCAAAAACTCAGGGGTTTGATTCGCTGAAAGACGGGACTTCGCTCTTGCGAGTCCCGACTCCCCAATCCCCCAATCCCGGCTTATCGCCCAAACCGCTCGTCGAAGAAATCGCCCAGCATGCGATACGCCCGCTTGGCCGCGCGCGGGTTGTACAGGCAGCCCGGCGGGCTGTTGGCATCTGCCTCGGCAAAGCAATGCACCGCGCCGCTGAAATTGACGAATTGCCAATCCGCGCCGGCGGCATTCATTTCGGTTTCGAACGCGGCGATATCCGCCTTGCTCACGCTCTTGTCGTCGGCACCGTTGAGCACCAGCAGCGGCGTCCTGGCCGAGCCGGCGGCGGCCGGGCTGGGAGTCGCGATGCCGCCATGCAGGCTGACCACACCGGCCAGCTGCGCGCCTGAGCGCACCAGTTCCAGCACCGTGGTACCGCCGAAGCAGAAGCCCACCGCACCGATGCGCGCTGCGTCCAACGGCGCCTTGCCGGCCTGCGCCTTGAGCACCTCTACCGCTTTGAGCGCGCGTGCGCGCAGCTCCGGCGGATCCTTTTTCAGGGCGCCAGCGAATTGCCCAGCCTCGCTGTCATTGGCCGGGCGCTTGCCCTTGCCGTACACGTCGGCCACCAGCACCACGTAATCGTCGCCGGCCAGCTGCTTGGCCTTGGTCACCGCCGAGTCGTTGACACCGCGCCAGTTGGGCACCATCACCAGGCCCGGGCGCTTGGCATCGCCGGCATCGTCGTACACCAGCACGCCGCTGTAGGTGTCCTTGCCGATCTTCCATTCCAGCGGCTTGGCCTGCATCGCCGCTGCTGCGGGGAAGGCCAGCGAAGCCAGGACACCGATCAACCCAACGCCACGCCATGTCCGTTGCTTGTACATGTGCTTGCTCCCAGGATGGTGTGGCGAGTGTAGGCGCTGGCACCGTGCAGGAGGGGTCATCATCGGCGCGGCCGGCAGCGGCGCGGCCAGTTGGCTGGGCCAAGCGCACCGGGCGTATCCGCATCCGCATCCGTGGCGAGCTACGGTTTTCGGGGCGACCCGGGCAACGCCTTGGCCTCGGAACTGGGCCAGGCAGCAACACGTAGCGGACAGCCCTCAGGTGAACCTTGGACAGCGCTCAGGAGCGGCGCTATCGGGGTGAGACATCACGGCCGCGCCTGCCTGGAGGTGAACCGCGCCGGTTCCTGTCGGCGGCTTCTAGTGGATACCCAATCCGTCAATCGCGCTGATCGCTGCCGGATCGAACCCTGCCAGCTGGGCGAAATGCCGGCCGCGGGCTACGTAGTCGCTGTAGGCGCCGAAGCTGGGCGCCCCCGGCGAGAGCAGCACCACGCCGCCCTGCTCGCCCAGCGCAGCGCGCGCCAGTCCCATGGCGTGTTCGAGATCGTTGGCCGCATGCAAGCCGAAGCGCCCCGCCTCGGCCAGCGGCGCCAGCAATGCATGGATGCGTGGGCCGTTGGCGCCCATGGTCACGATTTCCAGCGGCGCCCGCTGCGCCATCTGCTGGGCGAAATCGTGCCAATCCAGCCCGCGATCATGGCCACCAACCAGTAGCGCCACGCGTCGCTGCGCAAAGCACGCCAGTGCCGCCAGCGAGGCATGAGGGGTGGTGCTGATCGAATCGTTGACGTAGCCGATGCCATCCACGCTTCCCAGCCACTGCAAGCGGTTCGGCAATGGACGAAAGCTCGCTGCCGCCGGCGCAAGTGCCGCCGCATCCAGGCCCAAGGCCTCTACCGCCGCCAGCACCGCGCACAGGTTGCGGCGGTTGTGCTCGCCCGGCAGCGGCACATCGGCGGTATCGAAAATGGCCTGCTCGCCGCGGTACACCACGTCGCCACGCAGATGCCAGCCGGCGGAATGATTGAACCAACGCACCTGGCTATCGGGTAACTGCAACCCGGCAAGCAGCGGGTCGGCAGCGTTGAGCAAGACAATCCGCGGCCGGCCTTCGGTTACCAGCGACAGCTTGTCGCGCACATAGCGCGCTTCGTCGCCATGCCAGTCCAGATGCTCGGGAAACAGATTCAACACCAGCGCCAGCTCGGGGCGCGCGCCGCTGCGCCCGACATCGCCGGTCTGGTAGCTGGACAACTCGATCGCCCAATACGCCGGTGGCGGCTGCGGTGCCAGCACTTCCAGCAAGGGCTGGCCGATATTGCCGACCAATGCGGTGCGATGCCCGGCCGCGCGCAGCAGGTGCGCCAGCAGCGCGGTGGTGGTGCTCTTGCCCTTGGTGCCGGTCACGCAAATGACGCCAGGCACGCTGCCGTCCGCCTGCGCGTGTTCGGCAAACCACAACGCGGTGCCGCCGATGAAGCACGTACCCTGCGCGGTAGCTGCCAGTGCCTCGGCGCGATACGGGCTGATGCCGGGCGACTTCACCACGATCTCGAATCGCCCAAGCGCCTGCGCGCTGGCATCGGTTTCCACCTGCAAGGCCGCATCTGCCAGCGCCTCGATCTCGCGCGCCTCTTCGGCGTTGCAGAACACCGTCAGCGCTTGCGTCGGCAGCTGCGCGCGCAGCGCACGATACGCTGCGCGTCCTTCGCGCCCCCAGCCCCACAACGCAACGGTCTTGCCTTCAAGCTGCGAAATTCGCACGCACGCGCTCCCACAGCGTCGACGGAACCCGGTGCTCGCCATCGATGGCCATGAGTGGCTCGACCTGCAGATCACTTGGGTCGAGTTGCGGCTGGATGTCACGGATGAAGCGCTTCACCAACGCGTCCTCCTTCCACTCGGCGCGGCTGGCCAGCACCGCCATCGCCGCGCGCGATTCGCGGCCTTCGCCCACGCATTCGAACGGCTTGTGGTCCTGGAATTCCAGCAGCGCGTCGTAGCCGCCGGCCTGGGTCGCATCGTCGAGCAGATTGCGTCCGAAGATGTTGACCAACCGCGTCTTGGGCATGAACGGCGCCAGCGCCAGGAACACGAAATGGCATTTCGGGCACACGCCGCACCAGCGATGCACCGGGCGCTCGCCCATGATGTGGAAGTTGCGGTTGCAGCTGGAAAAGTGCGCGTCGTAGTGATCGGTCTTGGCGAATTGCCGCGCCACCGCCAACTCGGACAGCGGCCGCAGCAACGAGTAATAGCGCAGATCGGCCGCCACATGCCGCTGCACGTAATCGCCGAATGCCTGCTCGAACGCCCAGCCCTTGGACCACTGGTGATTGACCTCGCCGGTGCCGGGAATCTGGCTGCCGTAGCTGGCCGAACGTTCGTTGGAGAACACCACCTGGTCCACCCCGTTGAGCAGCGCCGCCAGCACCAGGATGGCCGAGTTCACCGCGGTCACCGGGATATGCCCGTTCCACGCGCCCTGGCGATTGAGTTCGAATAATTCCGGTGCCAGCACGCGGCCGATGTTGAGGACCGGCAAACCGGTGCGTTCTGCACAGGCACGGATCAGTTGCGAACCGCCGATCCAGCTGACGGTCTGCGCCACGCCGGCCTGGCGCAGCGCCTCGATGCTGACCAGCGAATCCTTGCCGCCACCGATCGCCACCAGCGCATGCTCGCGCAACCCCACTGCCGGCGCGGCGGCAGAGGCCTGCGCCGCCACCGGGAAGTGGATCTTGCCGTGCAGATGCAAGCCATTTCGGTAGGCAAATTCGCCCAGGCCGTGCAGATACACGCTTTCCACCAGCGCGGCCGTCTCGGCATCGATGGCGTAGCTGTCGATGGCGATGTTCGGCGGCACAGCAGCCTTGAAATAACTGACCCCTGCAATGAGATGCAGCAGCCGCAACGCCTGTTGCACGGCAGTCGCCTGCGCGCCTTCCAGCACAAAAGGGGCGCCCGGCACTGCCACGGTCTCGACCAGCTCCGGGCCTTGATCGAAGGCATACACCAGCGTGGCCACGCCGGTCTGCGCGTCGAGTGCGCAACGCACGAAACGGAAGGTGGACATCTGATGTTTGTCGAAAGCGCTCATGGACTACCTGCAGAAACACGTACACGACGCAGATAACGTCGGCACAGGACATATTCAATCATGGAAAACGGCACCGCCGCCCATAGCAGCGGCAGGCAACCGATCACGAACAGCAGCAGCATCACGTCCGAGCGAATCACCGTTGCGTCGCCGGTGATGGCCAACGCGACCAGCAGATACAGCAGCAGCGCCGGCAGATAGCCAAGCGCACCCAGCACCACGGTGCGCAATGCCATGCCGCCGGCGTGCTGCGCTCGTGCCCGCTGGGCACGCCGACGCTGCCAGAGCGCTGCGCTCCACGCGCCGATGCCGGCAGCGACCAACGCGGGGATTGCCCACTTCAAGCTATCGGTCCACGGGGCCGGTTGCCCGGCGATGTCGATGGCGGTGGAAAACACCATCGCCACGCCACCGGCCAACGTGCTGAGTGCGACGAACTCAGCCAGTGGGCGCATCGATCACCTCTTCGCGCGGCAATTCGCGCTGATTGTAGGTGCTGGCCATCGAGTAGCCGTAGGCACCGGCATCGGCGACCAGCACCACATCGCCCGGCGCGGTGGTCGCAGGCAGCCGGCGACGCTTGCCGAACACGTCCGACGATTCGCAGATCGGCCCGACGATATCGAACGTACCATCGGCCGGCGCGTCGAGTTGGCTGAGGTTTTCGATGTCGTGCCAGGCGTCGTACAACGCCGGGCGAATCAAAGTGTTCATGCCCGCATCCAGGCCCACGCGGTGCACGCCGTCCTTCTCGATCACCTGGGTGACGCTAGCCAGCAATACGCCGGCTTCTGCCACCAGATAGCGGCCCGGCTCGATCGCCAGGCGGTAGCCCGGATGCACGGCCTTGACCTCGGCCAGGCCCTTGGCCCACACCTCCAGATCGAACGGCTCGTCTTCGGCGCTGTACGGAATCGGCAGGCCGCCACCGATATCGATGGTTTCCACCGTGCCGATACGGCGCGCGAAGCCGGCCAACTCGTCGTACATCATCCGCCAGTGCTCGCCGGTCTCCACGCCACTGCCCAGATGCGCATGCACGCCGGTGATGGTGAGTTCGAGCGTGCGCGCCACCTCGACAAATTCATCCACGCGCGTGGACGACAGGCCGAACTTGGACGCTTTGCCGCCGGTGTTGACCTTCTCGTGGTGCCCGTCGCCGTGCCCCAGATCGATGCGCAGCCAGATATTGCGGCCACGGAACACCTCGGGCCAGTTGCGCAGCGCTTCGACGTTGTCCACGGTCACCGTCACGCCCAGCGCGAAGGCCGCTTCGTATTCGGCCTTGAGCGCAAAGCTCGGCGTGAACAGCACGCGCCGCGGCGACAGTTCCGGCAGCGCCTGGAATACGCGGCGCAATTCGCCGTGCGAGACGCATTCCAGCCCGAAGCCGGCCTGTTCCAGCGCCATCAAGATGGCCGGATGCGCATTGGCCTTGATCGCGTAATAGCGCTGATCCACCGCGGCAATCTGCGCCAGCGCATGCGCACGCGCGCGCACCGTGGGCAGGTGGTACGCGTAACGCGGCGTGCCGGCCTTGGACAGCGACAGCAGATGCGCGCGCTCGGCATGCCACCACGGCGTGGGACGCGGACGTACCGAGCCGATGATCTGCCGCCAGCGCGGGCCGAATACCTCGCCCTCGCTGACCGGCATCGCGCCGCTGTCGATCAGTTCCGCGTGCAGGATCGGCAGCAAACCGTCGGCATCGGCTTCATCGATGACGAAAGTCAGGTTCAAGTCGTTGGACGACTGCGAAATCATGTGCACGCGTTCCTGCCCGAACGTGGCCCACACATCGGAGAGCTTGTGCAGCAGCGAACGCATGCCGCGCCCGACCAGCGTGATGGCCGCGCACGGCACGATGATCTTGACCTTGCAGATCTGCGACAGATCCGCCGACAACGCCGCCAGCACATCGGTG
Organism: Xanthomonas phaseoli pv. dieffenbachiae; assembly: GCF_008639345.1. Classification (NCBI taxonomy): domain Bacteria; kingdom Pseudomonadati; phylum Pseudomonadota; class Gammaproteobacteria; order Lysobacterales; family Lysobacteraceae; genus Xanthomonas; species Xanthomonas phaseoli. The sequence goes on from NZ_CP041380.1 coordinate 3,235,885, forward strand.
TTGACCAGGTTTTCCGAAGGATCCAGCGACACGGTGACGTTGGTCTCGGCCGAACCGATCAGATCCACCGACAGGCCATGCTTCTTGAACAGCGTGAACACATCGGCCAGGAAGCCGACCTGCTGCCACATGCCGATACCTTCCATCGACACCAGCACGATGCCGTTGCGGCGGCTGATCGCCTTGACGCCCAACACCGGCTCGGCATTGCCATCGATGCTGGTGCCCGGCAGATCCGGGCGTTCGGTGTCCAGGATCGCCATCGGCACGCCGGAATCGCGGCACGGCTTGATCGAACGCGGATGCAGCACCTTGGCGCCGGTGGTGGCGATCTCCTGCGCTTCGTAGTAATCCAGCCGGGTCAGCAGGCGTGCGTCGGGCACTTCCTTCGGGTTGGCGCTGAACATGCCGGGCACGTCGGTCCAGATTTCCACCCGGCTGGCGCCGAGCAGCGCACCGAAGTACGCCGCCGAGGTATCCGAACCGCCACGTCCCAGAATCGCTGTGCCGCCATCGGCATGCCGCGAAATGAAACCTTGCGTGATCAGCAAGCGTGTCGGCTGCGCGGCGAAACGCGTGCGCCACTCCGCATCGGACTGCCACTGGCACGACACCGACAGGCGCTTGGACCATTCGCTCTGATTGGGCTGCGGCGGCAGCGCCGACAGCCACTGGCGCGCATCCAGCCAGCCCATGTCCAGGCCGCTGGCATGCAGATACGCCGCACCGATGGTGGAGGACAGCAACTCGCCCTGCCCCAACACCTCGGCCTGCCACTCCAGCGTGCGCGTTGCAGCGCGCGCGTCGCCCAGCAAAGCATGCAGCGCGGCCAGTCGTTCGCCCAGCACCGCATCGGCGTCCAGTTCGAGCTCGGCCAGGAAGTCGCGATGGCGTTGGTCCAGTGCCGCCACGCGCTGTGCGCTATCGGCGGCGCCGTCGGCAATGGCGGTGAGCTCGTTGGTCACGCCCGACAATGCGGACACCACCACCAGCACGCGACCGCCGGTCTCGTTCGCCCGTTTGCTCGCCAGTTTTCCAATCGTGTCCCAGCGATGACGACGCGACACCGAAGTGCCGCCGAACTTGAGGACGATCCAACGATCGGTAGAGTGGGGAGCTGACATTGAGATAGGCGTTTAGGATGGGGGGAAGATGCCCGGGATGCCGAGCGGAACCTCCGATTCTACTGCCAATGCCGCTCGCATGACCCCGAGTGCGATCACAGCGTTCCGTCGCACGTCCACTGCCGTATCGGTTTGCACTGCAACCATCGCCGCGCTCCCTTCGATCGAGATTTCCCCAGCATGAGCAAGCACCGCTATCTGCAACTGGATGTTTTCGCCGCCCGGGCCGGCAGCGGCAACCCGCTGGGCGTGGTCTTCAATGCAGAGACGTTGTCGTCTGCGCAGATGCAGCAGATCGCCGCGTGGCTGGATCTGTCCGAGACCATCTTCTTCCTGCCGGTCAGCGTGCCCGATGCCGACTACCACATCCGCATCTTCACCCCGCGTGCCGAGCTGCCATTTGCCGGCCACCCCAGCGTCGGCGCAGCGTGGGCGGCGGTGACCCACGGCGTGACCGCGTACAAGCCCGACGGCCGGCTGCGCCAGCAATGTGCGGCCGGCGTGCTGCCGGTCGAGGTATTCGACCGGCACGGCGCCTTGCTGGTACGACTGCGCGCACCGCGCGCACGCACCATCGACACGGGCGACACGTACGCCCAGGCGCTTCGTGCCGCCTGCACTGGCCTGCGCGCGAGTGCGCAGCCTGCCGCGCTCTGGAACAACGGCCCGAACTGGTGGCTGCAGGAATTGGCCGACGCGCAGGCGGTACGGCAGGCAGCCCCGGACCTTGCCGCCATCGCGCGCCTGACCCAGGCCAGCGCCGCCGTTGGCCTGGCCATCTACGCGCCCGTGCACGATGGCGATGCCGACCTGGTCGTCCGCGCGTTCTGCCCGGGCGATGGCATTGCGGAAGACCCGGTCACCGGCAGCGCCAATGCCTGTATTGCCGCACGCTTGCACGGCGAAGGCCGCCTGCCCGGGGCGGGATCGCGCTACCTCGCCAGCCAGGGCCGCGAGGTTGGCCGCGACGGCCGTGTCCATGTGGAGGTGGACGCGCAAGGCGAAGTCTGGATTGGCGGAGCGACGCAGCAGGTGATCGACGGCCGCATCGATTGGTAAGCTGCCGCGCCCTCACCGCGGATCGACGCTCATGACCACTCGCCGTTTCCTGCAATTGGATGTGTTCTCCGCACGCCCCGGCAGCGGCAATCCGCTGGCGGTGGTGCTGGATGCGCAGGGCCTGGACGATGCGGCGATGCAGGCCATCGCACGCTGGACCAAGCTGCCGGAAACCACCTTCGTCTTTCCCGCCGAAGGCGCACACAGCAGCTACCGGCTGCGCATGTTTTCGCCGCAAAAAGAGGTGCCGTTTGCCGGCCATCCCAGCGTGGGCACTGCACATGCCGTGCTCGAAGCCGGCCTGGCCGCACCACAGGACGGCGTCCTGGTGCAGGACGGCATCGCGGGTCGGTTGCCGCTGCGCGTCGAGCAGCGCGGCAGCCACCGCAGCATCGCGATCCGCACGCCACGCGCGCGCGTGGCCGAGCAGGTGAATGCCGACGATCCGCGCCTGCGCGATGCCTTGCAGGGCTGGCCGCTGGGCACGCTACCGCCTGCGCTGATGGACGGCGGCCGCACCTGGTGGGTGGTCGAACTCGCCAGCGAAGCGGCGTTGCGCGGCCTGCAGCCGGACTGGGACGCGATTGCCGGATTGGCAGAATCCACCGGCAGCATGGGCGTGTTTGCGTATGCACGCGCCAACGCGCCAGGCACCTACGATCTGGCGGTACGTGCCTTCGTCGGCAATGGCCGGCGTTTCGAGGATGCGGCGTCCGGCGCGGCCAATGCGGTCCTCGCCGCATGGCTGGACAGCCGTGACGCATTGCCCGGCACCGACCGTCGTTATGTCGTCAGCCAGGGCCGCGAAATCGGCTTCGATGCCCTGTTGGAACTGAACATCGACGCAGATGGTGACGTGTGGTCGGGTGGCCAGGTGCAGACGGTGATTCGCGGCACGTTGGACTGGGCTTAGAGCGGCAGCAACGCTGCTGCGCACGGATCCAACGCAGCGGGATGGCCTGCAGGTGCTGCCAATTTCTGATCACGGCCGGTGCACCGGGCATCAACGCTTGCGTGAAACAGCAAGGCGCCCGGCATCGATCAGCGCCGAAGCATTGTTGAGGCGCTATTGCAGGCCGCAATCACCGCGCAAAACGCAAGAACGCTGCGGTTGCCCGCAGCGTTCTTTTTCAGCCAGATGCCGGAACCAGCGGCACCGCATGCATCCGGCACCGATCAGTCAGGGCGAACGTCCACGCGCACCCGGATACGGTCGCCCGGGTTGTAGTCGCTACGCGTGTGGTAAGTGCGGCCGGCGTATTCGTAGGTGACGTCATATCCATCCACACGGTCGCGCTCGCGACGGTAGGACACCGGCTCGCACACCCTCACATTGCCCTGATACGTGCGGTGATTGGCCTCGTAGATCGAGCGTCCCGCCGCGACGCCCGCCATGGTGCCCACGGCGGTGCCGACCAGACGACCATTGCCGCCGCCGACCTGGCTGCCGAGAACGGCGCCCGCAATGCCGCCGATGACGCTGGCAACGCCGCGATTGGACACACCGGCCTGAGCATAGCCACCGTCGCGGTAGTACCCGTCATTGCTGGTGTAGTAACCGTCGGCGGGACGATCGTAGCAACGTTCGCTGGTGCGTTCGTTGTACGAGTCGGCAACGATGATCGGATCCACGCGCACGACGCGCGCGTATTCGTAGCGGCCATCCTCGTAGCCGCTGTCATAGCGCTGTGCCGTGGCATTGCCCGCCACGACCAGACCCATCACCAGAGCACCAAGCACGAGAGTTTTCATTGCGGCAGCTTCATAGGGAGGACACGCTGCCGATGCTCGGCCTGCGCCAGTGAAACCGCACTGAACCAACCCGGCCACGAAAAGCCCTATTCAGGTTGCCGCCAGCTGCGCGCGCCGGGCGTCTACGCCGACGCGTCGCAGCGGTATCGGCACTAGTTGGAAAACTCGCTTTCCAGGCTGATCGGCACGGCGCTCAGCGCCTTGGACACCGGGCAATTTTTCTTGGCGCTGTCGGCCAGCTCGCGGAACTTGGCCTCGTCGATGCCCGGCACCACGGCCTTGAGCTTGAGGCGAATCTGCGACAACTGCGGGCCGCCTTCCATCGATAGATCCACATCGGCGCGCGTATCCAGCGAGGCCGGCGGAAAACCGGCTTCGGTCAACTGCGCAGACAACGCCATGGTGAAACAGCCGGCATGCGCAGCGGCGATGAGCTCTTCCGGATTGGTGCCCTTCTCGTCGCCGAAGCGGCTGCTGAAGGCATAACGGGTGTTGTCCATCAGGCCGCTCTGTGGCGTGCTGAGCTGGCCCTTGCCGGTCTTGAGGTCGCCTTCCCAGTGGGCGGTGGCGTGACGTGAAATACCCATTGCAATCTCCTGCGCTGAAAGGAGCGCTCACGATAGGTGAGTGGGTGTTAGCTGGTGGTGCTGGGATTCGGGATTCGGGATTCGCAAGAGCAGACCGCCGGGCACGTTAGGCAGCAAGCGACTGTTTGTCTGCACGCATGACGTTGCGCATCGAACGTCACCGCGCAACGGGCCACGATGTACGTTCGGGGAGAAGCGGCTGTCTCTTCGCAATCACCGATGCATGGATCAAAGGCCACCGCGCGTTGGTTGCGAGGTGGCATTGCCGCTCGTGGAGCGGCTAACAAGAGGCATGCGCAGCCGTGCTCAGCCGAGCAGGGTTTCCAGCACGGCCATGCGCACGGCGACGCCGTTGGCGACCTGCCGTAGCACGCAGGATTGCGCGCCGTCGGCCACTTCATCGGTGATTTCCACGCCGCGGTTGATCGGGCCCGGGTGCAGCACCGCGGCGTCGCGGCCGGCACGCGCCAGGCGCTCGCGGGTCAGACCGTATTCGGCGTGGTACTGCTCCAGCGAGGGCACCAGGCCTTCTTCCATGCGCTCGCGCTGCAGGCGCAGCATCATCAGCGCATCGGCACCTTCGAGCATCGCATCGAAATCCTGGCCGACCACGCAGCCCTCCAGTATGCCGTCATCGGGCAGCAGGCTGGCCGGGCCGCAGACGCGGATCTCGCCGGCGCCCAGCGTGCGCAAGGCATGCAGGTCCGAGCGCGCCACGCGCGAGTGCTTGACGTCGCCGACGATGACGACCTTGAGCTTGGAAAAATCGGTGCCCTTGGCCTGGCGCAGGGTGAGCATGTCGAGCAGGCCCTGGGTGGGATGCGCGCTACGCCCGTCGCCGGCATTGATCAACGCGGTGCCCTCGCCCGCGGCTGCGGCCAGCGCTTCCACCGCGCCGTCGTCGGGGTGACGCACCACGAAGCCGCGCACGCCCATCGCTTCGAGATTCTTCAAGGTGTCGCGTGCGGTTTCGCCCTTGCGGGTGGAGGAGGTGGATGCATCGAAATTGAGCACGTCCGCGCCCAGCCGCTGCGCCGCCAGATGGAAGGAGCTGCGCGTGCGCGTGGAGGGTTCGAAGAACAGCGTGCACACCGCCGTGCCCGCCAGCACGCTGCGCTTGCCCACACGCCCGACCGCCGCATCGCGGATCTGGCCGGCGCGGTCGAGCAATTGCAGCAGGGTGGTGCGCGGCAGTCCTTCCAGGGTGAGCAGGTGGCGCGGGCGTCCGTCCGAATCGAGTTGCATGGTGGTCATCGCAGGTCGGGAGTCAAGGAAGAAAGGTGGCTTGGTCGGGCGCGGCCAACCAGCGTTCGACGATCACCGCGGCGGCCATCGCATCGAGCGCTTCGGCATCGCGGCGGCGCTTGCGCCCATCGGCACGCTCGCGCGCGAAACGCTGCGCAGCCTCAACCGAACTGGAGCGCTCGTCGATCAGCACAACCGGTCGCGCGTAGCGCTCGCGCAGCTGGCGGGCGAACGCGTGTGCGCGTTTGCGGGCGGGTTGGTCCTTGTCGTCCAGCGTGAGCGGGTCGCCGACCACCAGACCATCCGGTTGCCATTGCTTGTAGACGCGGTCCAGCGCAACCCAGTCCGGGCCGTTGGCATGCACATTGATGACGGCCACCGCGCGCGCGCCGGCACCGAGCGCGGTTCCGACTGCCACGCCGATCCGGCGCGACCCCACGTCGAAGCCCAGCACCGTGCCATCGGGGCGAATCGCGCCCGCCTCAGGCATGCCCGGAATAATCCGTGAGCCGGAACAGGTCCACGCCGATGCGCCCGGCAGCGGTCTGCCAGCGATCTTCCAGCGCGGTCGCAAACAGCACATTGGCATCCGACGGCGCGGTGAGCCAGCTGTTCTCGCCCAGCTCGAATTCCAGCTGGCCGGCGCCCCAACCCGCGCAGCCCAAGGCGACCAGCGCATTACGCGGGCCGTTGCCGGCCGCCATCGCTTCGAGGATGTCGCGCGAGGTGGTCAGGAACACGCCCTGCCCCACTTCCAGGCTGGAATCCCATTCGCGCGCATCGTCATGGATCACGAAACCGCGCTCGGGATGCACCGGCCCGCCGCTGAGCACGACCTGCTCGCGCAGCGGCTCGTCGTCGGTGTCGATGCCCATCTGCGACAACACTTCGCCCAGGGTGTATTCGGAGGGCCGGTTGACCAGCACGCCCATGGCGCCGTTCTCGTCGTGCTGACAGATCAGCGCGACGCTGCGCGAAAAGGTGGGGTCGGACAGCGCCGGAAGCGCAATCAGCAGTTGGTTGGCCAGAGGCGTGGGCAAAACGGACATGGCCGCATTCTAGCCGTTCGCTTCGCCGCGCGCAGAGCCGCTGCCATACTTGGCGCCTGACGCCGCCAAGGACCGACGATGCCGACCATACCCGCCGCCGCACTTGCCGATACGCCACTGCCCCGCCAGACCCGCGCCTGCATCGTACTTGTCGCGCTGCTGCAGGGCTGCCTGCTGTATCTGGCCGCATGGGGTGAACAACAGGGCGTGCGGCCGTTCAACGATCTGGGGGTTCGGATCTGCTGGTACACCATGGTGTTGACCGTACCCAGCCTGGTGCTGCTGAGTCTGCAGCATCTGAGCGATTGGCGCCTGTGGCAGCACGTGGCCGTCAGCACCCTGGTGCTGGCCGCCCTGGCCAGCTGGGCGGCGTGGAGCGCCACAGGCGCGCCAGCCCTGCAGACTGGCGAGGTGCTGTGGTCGTTCACTTTTACCGTCACGGTCGGGTGGTTCGTCGCCCTGCCCTGGCTGCAGCACCGGCAACGGCACGGCCATTGGCGGGCCGGCTACCACGATCTGTTTGAATTCGCCTGGCAGAACGCGCTGACCCTGGCACTGGCGCTGCTGTTCGTCTGGGTGTGCTGGATGGTGCTGTGGTTGTGGGCCAGCCTGTTTGCACTGGTCAAGATCATGGTTTTCCGGGAACTGTTCCGCGAACAGGCCTTCATCTATCTGGCGACCGGCATCATCGCCGGGCTGGGCATCCTGATCGGGCGCACCCAGCACCGCGCGGTGCAGGTGATGCGGCAGATCCTGTTCTCGCTGTGCACCGGCCTGCTGCCGTTGCTAGCAGGCATCGCGCTGCTGTTCCTGCTGGTGTTGCCGTTCACTGGGTTGCAGGCGCTGTGGCAGACCCGTTCGGCGGCGTCGATCCTGCTGAGCCTGGTGTTCGGGCTGGTGCTGTTCACCAATGCGGTGTACCGCGATGGCAGTGTGCAGCCGCCGTATCCGCGCTGGCTGCGTCGGGTGGTTGAGGCCGGCCTGGTCATCCTGCCGCTGCATGCGGGGCTGGCGGCCTATGCGGTGGCGTTGCGTATTGCGCAGCACGGCTGGACCAGCGAGCGTCTCTGCGCCGCGTTGCTGGCCGTGTTGGCGCTGGGGTACGCCCTGGCCTACGCGTTTGCGGTGCTGCGGCCACGCGCCCACCGTTGGCTGCCGCATCTGGCCAGCGGCAACAAGACGCTGTCGTGGGTGGTGATCGGCCTGGCGATCCTGGTCAACACCCCGTTGCTGGACCCGTACCGCATCACTGTGCGCAGCCAGATGCAGCGGCTGGCCAACGCCACGCCCGACGCCGTGAACAAGAACCTGGAGTTTCTGCGCTTCGAGAACGGTCGCCGCGGCTATCTAGCGGTGCAGTCGCTACGCCAGGACCCCACCTTTGCCGGCGACGCGGTGCGCAAACAGAAGCTGGAGCGGCTGCTGGCACGCACCACACGCTGGAGCGACGATGAGGACCCCGAGCATCCGCAGACCAAAGAACTGACCGACCTGGCCCAGGTCCGTACGCATGTGACCGTGGCGGCGGGCAAGGCAGAGCCGCCTGCGGATTGGTGGAACTATCTGATGACCTCGACACCGCGCCTGCAGGATCGCGGGGAGTGCACGCAGAACGACAGCAACTGCGTGGTCAGCAGCGACGACCTCGACGGCGATAGCAAACCCGACGTGCTGTTGTGCAATGTCAAAGGCGAGTATGCGATCGACTGCGTGCTGCATGCACGCAACCAGCAGGGCTGGTACCAGGCAGGCACGACCCGGCTCTATTCCGGCAGCGTCAATGCCCAGAATGCATTGCGCGAGGCCCTGCGCAACGGCCAGATCCAGACACGGCCACCCCGCTGGCCGGACCTGGTGCTTCCGGGCGACCGCCGCATCAGCATCAAACCGACAGAAGAAGGCATCAGGTAGATCCGTTGCCATGAGCGGCTATTGCACCATCGCCCCAGGCCATCCGGTCCATGGCCACTACCACGATCACGAGTACGGCTTTCCGCAGCGCGACGAACGCGAGTTGTTCGAGCGGCTGGTGCTGGAGATCAACCAGGCCGGACTGAGCTGGGAAACCATCCTGCGCAAGCGCGTCAATTTCCAGAAGGCCTACGACGGCTTCGACGTGGACACTGTTGCGGCATATGCCGACCAGGACATCAGCAGGTTGATGGGCGATGCCGGCATCATCCGCAACCGTCTCAAGGTGCTGGCGGCCATCCACAACGCGCAGGTCATCCAGGCGCTACGCACCACGCACGGCGGCTTCGCGCAGTGGCTGGACGCCCACCACCCGCTCGACAAACCGGCCTGGGTCAAGCTGTTCAAGAAGACCTTCCGTTTCACCGGCGGCGAAATCACCGGCGAGTTCCTGATGAGCCTGGGCTACCTGCCCGGCGCACATCACGCCCGGTGCCCGGTGTTTGCGCAGATCCGGGCACTGGCGCCGCCCTGGTTGCAGGCGCAGAAGCCGGCGAAAACGCGCACGGTCCAGCGCGGCTAGACACCTCTTGCACGGCGCACGCGAAATGCTCGGGCGCATGGCTATTCGCATCGGCATTTCCGGTTGGCGTTATGCACGCTGGCGCGGCACGTTTTATCCGGTTGGCCTGGCCCAGCGGCGTGAGCTCGAATACGCCGCGGGTTGCTTTCCCAGCGTGGAAATCAATGGCTCCTTTTATTCGCTGCAGCGCCCGGACAGCTTCCAGCGCTGGCATGACGAAACGCCCGAGGACTTCGTGTTTTCGGTCAAGGGCCCGCGCTTCATCACCCATATGAAGCGCCTGCGCGATTGCGAGCAGGCGCTGGCCAACTTCTTCGCTTCCGGAATATTGCGGCTGGGCGCCAAACTGGGCCCGATCCTGTGGCAGCTACCGCCGACACTCCGGTTCGATGCCGCGCTGCTGGACGCATTTCTAGGCAGCCTGCCGCGCGATAGCAAGGCCGCGTTGGCGCGGGCGCGCCAGCGCGATACCGCGCTGATGCAGGGGCGCAGCGCCCTGGCGATCGATCGCCAGCGGCCGATCCGTCACGCATTGGAAGTGCGTCACGACAGCTTCTGCGATCCAGCCTGCATGCGCCTGCTGCGGCGTCACAATGTCGCGGTGGTGGTCGCCGACACCGCAGGGAAATTCCCGTACCTGGAGGACGTCAGCGCCGATTTCGTCTATGTGCGCCTGCATGGCGATGCGCAGTTGTACGCCAGCGGCTACAGCGACACCGCACTGGATCGCTGGGCAGCACGCATCGCCGCGTGGGCCGACGGAGCCGAACCGCACGATGCAGCCCGTGTCGGTGCACGCGCCCGCAAACGCGCAATGCGCGATGTGTACTGTTATTTCGACAACGACATGAAGGTGCATGCGCCGTTCGATGCGCGCGGATTGATGCAACGGCTGCAGTTGCCTACCGATTGCCCGGCACGCGAAAACATCGAGAACCGCTGACAAACGACGGCACGTGGCGCCAGGCGGGCCTGGCCGGCGCGCGGAAAGCGGCATGCATCGCTGGCACGCTGCGCCTGCGGGGGAGCCAGCCGCGCCCGCTGACCGCTGCCTGCGACGTCGTGTTCGCCGCTCCCGGACGTGCCATGCCAGCGATCTTCGGCCCGCGTCACACGCCCATATACCGGTGCGGGCGGTGATTGAACATCAGCACCAGACTTAGCATCAGGGCACCGATGGCCGAATACAGCACATTGTCCGGGGTCAGCACGAAGAAGGCGACCAGCATCAGCATCGCATCGAAGCTCATTTGCACCTTGCCCGCGCTCCAGCCACGCTCGCGCTGCAGGTACACCGCCAGGATGCCGATGCCGCCAAGGCTGCCGCGGTGGCGAATGAAGAACAAGATCCCCAGGCCAGACAGCGCACCGCCGACGATCGCCGAAAAGGCCGTGCTCATGTGCGCATAGTCGGCCCAGCGCGGCAGCAGGTTGGTCAGCACGCCGCACGCGCCGACTGCCGCGAAGGTCTTCAGGGTGAATTCCCACCCCATCCGGCGCACGCTGAGCCAGTAGAACGGCAAATTGACCAGTACGAACACCAGGCCGAAATTCCAGTGCAGCGCGTAGTGCAACAGGAAGGCCACGCCGGCCATGCCGCCGATCATCAGCCCCCCCTTGGCGAAGATGGCCAGACCGAGCGATGCCACCAGGGTCGCCAGCACCATGCCTTGCGCATCCTCAGCCACCGAATGATGGAAGGCGTGATCGTCGGCGGCAGTCCCGGCCGAATCCGGCGGAGGCGTGAGCGGACCGGCGGTGACCACGGCACCATCGTCGGGCAAGGGTTCTTGCTCCGGTCGCAGATCGGAATCGGGAAGGCTCACGGGCTTGGGCACTGCAGTGGGGTGCGATATTAGACACTATCGACCCATCCGGTTACATCTGAAACCGGGCCGACGCCTCGCCGGCGCGCTGCGTGACCGGGGCACCTGGGCAGGCGGTCGTCCGCCGCCCTCCTCCGCAGCAACCGGGCATGCCGGGGTGGCGCGGCAAAGGTAGGGCCGGGCTCCTCGATCGTCGGCAGATGCGCGCACGACGCGAGCCGGACCGTCATTTTCCTCGGTGCGCCCAGGCGCTCCCTCCGCTCGGCGGACAGGGCCGCGTGGTCGGTGCGATCCTGGCGCAACGCTGGCCGCCACACCGGGCATGAATTGGCAGCCACGCGCAGACGCGCTGGCGCCGCCGTGGGGCCAGCAGGTCAGCGCCGTGTATATCTGGTCATATCCCCGCGCTTGTGACCCGTCGGCACAGGCACCCCGTGCACGCGGACGCCGAGACGCGCAGCCCTCAGCGCACTTCGGAAATTTCCACCCCGTCCAGGCCCTGCGACAAGGTCTTGGCATCGCCGCCCTGCGAGAGCTTGATGCGCAGACGCACTTCGTTCTGCGAGTCGGCGTAGCGCAACGCGTCTTCGTAGCTGATTTCGCCGGCCTGGTAGAGCTCGAACAGGCTCTGGTCGAAGGTGCGCATGCCCAGGTTGGTGGACTCCTTCATGATCTCCTTGAGCTTGTGGATCTCGCCGTCGCGGATGTAGTCCTGCACCAGCGGCGTGCCCAGCATGATTTCCATCGCCACGCGGCGGCCGCGGCCGTCCGGGGTCGGAATCAGCTGCTGCGCGACCACGCCCTTGAGGTTGAGCGACAGGTCCATCAACAGCTGGTTGCGCCGATCCTCGGGGAAGAAGTTGATGATGCGGTCCATCGCCTGGTTGGCGTTGTTGGCGTGCAGCGTGCACAGCACCAGGTGGCCGGTTTCGGCGAAGGCGATCGCATGGTCCATGCCTTCGCGGGTGCGCACCTCGCCGATCATGATCACGTCCGGCGCCTGGCGCAGGGTGTTCTTCAGCGCGTTTTCCCAGCTGTCGGTATCGATGCCGACCTCGCGCTGGGTAATGATGCAGCCCTCGTGCTTGTGCACGAATTCGATCGGGTCTTCGATGGTGATGATGTGCCCGGTCGAGTTCTGGTTGCGGTAGCCGATCATCGCCGCCAGCGAGGTCGACTTACCGGTCCCGGTGGCGCCGACGAAGATGATGATGCCGCGCTTGGTCATCGACAGCGTCTTGATCACCGGCGGCAAGCTCAGCTCGTCCACGGTGGGGATGCGCGTTTCGATCCGGCGCAGCACCATGCCCACCTGGTTACGCTGGTAGAAACAGCTCACACGAAAACGCCCGACCCCGGACACGCCGATGGCGAAATTGCACTCGTGGGTCTTTTCGAATTCCTCGCGCTGCGACGGCGTCATCACGTTCAACACCAGGTCGCGGCTCTGCTGCGCGGTCAACGGCGTCTGCGTGATCGGGCTGATCTTGCCGTGCACCTTGATCGCCGGCGGCATCCCCGAGGTGATGAACAGATCCGACGCCTTCTGATGCGCCATCAGCTTGAGGAAGGAGGTGAAGTCGATGGTGCTCATGGCGTGCTCCCTCGGAGCCGGGAATGGGGAATCGAGAAACGGGAATTGGAGAAGCCGGGCAACGGACTCGGTGACGGGAACGCGCTTTTGCGATTCCCCATTCCCGATTCCCTATTCCCGAATCACTCGAATATCCGCTTGTCCTTGGCGTACTCGCGGGCCTGGTTGCGCGTGATCAGGCTGCGCTTGACCAGGTCCTGCAGATGCTGATCCAGCGTCTGCATGCCGTATTGCTGGCCGGTCTGGATCGAGGAATACATCTGCGCCACCTTGTCCTCGCGGATCAGGTTGCGGATGGCCGGGGTGCCGACCATGATTTCCCACGCCGCCGTACGGCCGCCGCCGACCTTCTTCAACAGCGCCTGCGAAATCACCGCGCGCAGCGATTCGGACAGCATCGAGCGCACCATCGGCTTTTCGCCGGCCGGGAACACGTCGATGATGCGGTCGATGGTCTTGGCCGCCGAGCTGGTGTGCAGGGTGCCGAACACCAGGTGGCCGGTTTCCGCCGCGGTGAGCGCCAGGCGGATGGTTTCCAGGTCGCGCAATTCGCCGACCAGGATGATGTCCGGGTCTTCGCGCAGTGCCGAGCGCAGCGCCTCGTTGAAACCGTGGGTGTCGCGGTGCACCTCGCGCTGGTTGATCAAGCACTTCTGCGAGGTGTGGACGAATTCGATCGGGTCCTCGACGGTGAGGATATGCCCGTACTCATTCTTGTTGATGTAGTCGATCATGCCGGCCAGCGTGGTCGACTTGCCCGAACCGGTCGGGCCGGTCACCAGGATCAGGCCCTGCGGCTGGTCGATCAGCTGGCGGAAGATCGGCGGGCAGCCCAGGTCTTCCAGCGTCAACACTTCGGAGGGAATGGTACGGAACACCGCACCGGCACCGCGGTTCTGGTTGAACGCGTTGACGCGAAAACGCGCCAGCGACGGAATCTCGAACGAAAAGTCGACCTCGAGGAATTCCTCGTAATCGCGCCGCTGCTTGTCCGACATGATGTCGTACACCAGCGCATGCACCTGCTTATGGTCCAGCGCCGGAATATTGATGCGACGGACATCGCCATCGACACGGATCATCGGCGGCAGCCCTGCAGACAGGTGCAGGTCCGATGCCTTGTTCTTGACAGAAAACGCCAATAGTTCAGCGATATCCATGCGCTGCTTTTCCCCTAGGCTGCGATTGGAAGGTACTCCCCGGCCGGCAGTATAGCGTTCTGGCTGCCGGCGGGAAGCAGCCCCATCGCCGGTTCAGGTCGGCCGCGACGCGCCTGGCTGAAGCCTTTGCCTTTCGCCCGGCTGCGGAACTGCCCAAGGCCGAACGGCTGGTGCGCGGTGGCATCAACGAATGCTGGCGAGCGCAGCGCTGGCCCGAGCGTAGCCGGTCGCGCTGCCGTCAGTGCGTGTCGCGCCGGGCCCCGGCCGGACGTGGGGACGGTCGCCCACCTTGCTTTCAAACACTCCTCTAAATACGCGCAGCGCCGACGCCTCGATACAGGCACGCGGCAGCCCCCAACTGGATGGAAGCGTCCGCGGACGGCACTATAGCGCTCCCGCCTTTCTCCGGAATGCCACGTGCCGGCTTCGTCGCTGCAGCAGATTCTCGATGCCATCCACGCCGCAGCGGCCGCACGCGCGCGGGCCGACGTGCGGCTACTGGCAGTCTCCAAGACCAAGCCGGCTGACGCCGTCGCCGCCCTGGCCGCGCAGGGCCAGCGCGCCTTCGGCGAAAACTACGTGCAGGAAGCCGATGCCAAGATTGCCCAGTTGCGTGCGTTGGGTTTGGAATGGCATTTGATCGGCCACCTGCAATCCAACAAGGCCGAACTGGCGAGCCAGTGCTTCGATTGGGTGCAGACGGTGGACCGCGCCAAATTGATTCCACTGCTGGCGCGCCACCGCCCGGACGACCGCGCGCCGTTGAATGTGTTGATCCAGGTCAACATCGACGACGAGGACAGCAAGCATGGCTGCGCACCCGAAGCGATCGACAGCCTGGCCGACGCGATCGCCCTGCAACCGCGTCTGCAGCTACGCGGACTGATGGCGATCCCTGCTCCGTTTCCCGATCAGGCACGACGCCAGGCCGCGTTCACGCGCATGCAGGCGCTGTTCCAGCAGCTGCAAGTCCGTTATCGGCAGGTGGACACCTTGTCGATGGGCATGAGCGCGGATTTCGCCGAAGCGATCGCGGCCGGCGCCACCATGGTGCGGGTGGGTACGGCGTTGTTCGGTGCGCGCGATCAGGCGCCGGCCGCCTCTGCCTGATCGCATCGCCTCCCACATCGATCCGTCTTATTAAGGTGCCGCAATGAACACACCTGCTTCGTCTTCGTCCTCGTCTTCCGCTGCGACGTCCATCGCCTTTGTCGGTGGCGGCAATATGGCGCGCAGCCTGATTGCCGGGCTGATCCGGCAAGGCACGCCGGCTGCCAGCATCTGCGTGGCCGAGCCGGTGGCCGATCTGCGGGACGCATTGGCGCGCGACTTCGGCGTGCAGGTCGTCGAAGATGCGCGCGCCGCCGTCGATGCGGCCACGACCTGGGTCTTGGCGGTCAAGCCGCAGGTCTTGCCAATGGTGTGCGCGCAACTGGCCGACCTTGCGCAGGCACAACAACCGCTGCTGGTTTCCATCGCGGCCGGCATCACCGCCACGCAGCTGCAGCGCTGGTCGGGCGGCGACATCGCGGTGGTTCGTGCGATGCCCAACACACCCGCCCTGCTCGGCGCCGGTGTCACCGGGCTGTACGCCAACGCGCGCGCGTCCGCGGCGCAACGGCAACAGGCCACCCAACTGCTGGGTAGCGCCGGCGTCACCGTCTGGATCGACGACGAAGCGCAGATGGATGCGGTGACCGCGGTCTCCGGCAGCGGACCGGCCTATGTCTTCCTGTTGGCAGAAGCGATGGAAGCTGCCGCGCAAGCGCAGGGCCTGCCCGCCGCAACCGCGCGCACCCTGGTGCTGCAAACGCTGCTCGGCGCCGCACGCATGCTCACCGAATCGGGCGAACCACCGGAGGTCCTGCGTCGCCGCGTGACCTCGCCAAACGGTACGACCCACGCCGCCATCGAGACGTTCCGGGCCGGCGGCTTTGAAGCCCTCACCGCCCAGGCCATTGCCGCAGCGACCGAACGCGGCCGCAGTTTGTCCGCTGCCAATGACTGATTGAAACGCGGCGGCGTCTGTATCTAGCGCATCGCGTGGCACCTTCGCGCGGCGCGCATGGCAAGACGACCACGATTCGAACATCTGCGCAAAGCGCCGCGCCAGCGCCTGGATCGCCGGAATGTGGATGCAGGGCGATACGGCGCCGAAGGCTGCATCGCGCCCAAAAACCGCTCCATTTGCCGTACATGCAACGCGCGTCCACGTCTGCAATCGATGGCAGCCATCTCGTCGGCGCGTGGCCCCCGTTACGTGCATCCCCCAAAACGGCTGGCCTTATCGGCTGGTTGCATCGTCCTCACGGATGCGCGTTGCGGCCTTTGCTCGCGCAAACGATCTGCTGCTGTGCGTCAGACCCGCAGCGAACGTGCGCATGGCACGGGCAAGCCGATGCGTTTTGTCCGCTTTTTCTGCCGCTGGTGAACGAATCCCCGTCGAAAGATGCTTTTTTCGTGCTGTTTCATCGTTTGCCTATTGGCGGCGCGCAGCAGTTGCCCTACATTTCGCGTTGCCGACTGGGTCGGCAGACCCAACACCACCAACGAATACGGAACACATCACTCATGGCAAAAACCGCCGCTAAGAAGGCTGCCCCCAAGAAGGCAGTGAAAAAGGTCGCCGCGACCAAGACCGCAAAGCCGGCCAAGGCCGCTGCTGCCAAGTCCGCTGCGCCCAAGCCGATCAAGGAAGCACTGAGCAAGACCGGCCTGGTCGCGCACATTGCCGAAAGCACCCAGTTGGCTCCGAAGGACGTCCGCTCCGTGCTGGCGTCGCTGGAAGCCACCGCACACGCCTCGCTGAGCAAGAAGGGCGTCGGCAGCTTCACCATCCCGGGCATGCTCAAGCTGACCACCGTGCACGTGCCGGCCAAGCCGAAGCGCAAGGGCATCAACCCGTTCACCAAGGAAGAGCAGATCTTCGCCGCCAAGCCGGCGACCACCAAGCTCAAGTCACGTCCACTGAAGAAGTTGAAGGACGCGGCGCTCTAATCGAGCACGCATCCGGTATCACGAAGACGGCCTGCGGGCCGTCTTTTTTTATCGTCCCAAAAAGTGCAGCACATACCGCTCATCGGTAGTGCCCTACCCTGCATGCTGATTCGCCATCTGCAGGTGCACGTGAGCGGTCCGTCGAACACCCTGCCATCGTCGCCACGCCGAGCGTCCACACCTAGCCCCGCACGTCGGCTGCGCAGCATTGTTGTCTCCATTGCGCTGTTGTGCGTGCTGGCGGTGGCCGCGCGTTGGGCCTGGCAGCTGCCAATCGCCCATGAGCTCCGTACCAGTTGGGAGCTGTCGCAAATGCCGCCGCCTGCGCAGTTGCATGTGCCGGTGGAAGGCGTGCGTGCGCGACAGATTGCCGACACCTTTGGCGCACCCCGCGGCCGCGACCGCACGCATGCGGGCGTGGATATCTTCGCGCCACGCGGTACGCCTGTGGTGGCCGCGACGCGCGGCGTGGTCAGCGCCATCCGCGACCAGGGCCTGGGCGGAAAGCAGGTCTGGCTGCTGGGTCCGGCGATGGAACGGCATTACTACGCACATCTTGACGATTGGGCTGCCGGCCTAGCGGTAGGCGATGTGGTCGAGCCCGGCACCCTGCTCGGCAAGGTCGGCACCACCGGCAATGCGCGCGGCACGCCGCCGCACCTGCACTATGGTGTCTATGGACGCAACGGTGCGTACGATCCGCTGCCACTCCTGCGCAAACCTGCCGCTCGGCCAGCAAACTGAGCACGTTGGAACACTGCGTCATGAGCCGCCCTATCGAGACGATTGCGTCCTACGCCTATGGTGAGCACAGCCCAGAACGACGCGACCCATATGTCCCGCAAACGCTATCGCATCACGGTCACGCCGATCGAAAACGACGGCCGCCCCTGTGACGACCGCTGCACCATCGAATTCGAACAACGTTCGCGCGCCGATTGGATGCGGCTACTGGAAGAACTGCACCTGCGCCGCGACCTGAGCAGCGACGAATGCGCGGCACTGACCGTAGGCTCGCAGTTGCTGGAAGACCTGGCGGCCCGCCCACGCGCCCAGCCCAGCGATGCGCTGGACGCATTGCGTCCCAAACTGCAGCTGCTGCTGGAACGCCTGCAGCGCGTGCACCCCGCCACCGGCGCCTGAAGACGCATCGCCGCACGTACCCGCTACACTGCGCACCTCGGGGATGGGGACGCGCCATGCGCTTGATGGGGATGCTCGTTGTCGCAGCCGCACTTTCCGGTTGCAGCTGTCATCGCACTGGCGATCCGCAGGCAAATGACGCGTCGGCGACGCACGTTGCGAGCGCACCGCGCCCGCGCGATGACGCCGCTGCCGACACCACCGCCGCATCACCTAACCCTGCAACTGATCCCACCGATCCCATGACGCTGGCCAACTACGCGCAAGCAAGCGCCACCGTTCAACGCTACCTCGGTGCATTGCCGGGAGCGGCGCGCGCGCAGGCCGATGCCTTATGGACCGGCGGTCGCCCTCCCCCGGTGCCGGACGATGCGGCCTTGCGTGCCATCGCCAATATCCAGTCGATGCGCATCAACAACGACCCGCCCTTTGCACTGGATCAGGCGCAGCCACCACAGCGTATCGAAGTGCCGGTTCAATTGACGGTACGCACCACCACCGGCACCCAACGCCTGGTCGGCGCATACCGACTGCAGCCTCGTGCCGGCAGCAATAGCTGGGAAATCTATTCGGCCACGCTGCAGCCGGTATTGCGCTAACCCGTGGTTCACCGGCGCCGACTAAGGTGATGTCACCTGTTGCCGGAGTCACTCGATGAAACTGCGTTCGCTTGCCGGATCCATGCTCGCCCTCGCCTTGGCAATGCCCATCACCGGCGCCTGGGCTGCGCCGCAGATCCAGGGAAAACAGATCAGCGTGCAGGCCAGCGACCTGCAGCAGTATCTGGGTGGCCGCTTCCCGCAGACACACGACACGCTGGGCGGGCTGATCGCCATGACGGTCAGTAACCCGGCGCTATCGTTGCCGCCAGGCGATCGGCTGAAGATGGCGTTCGATCTCGCCGTAGCGACCGCAGGCGGCGCTCCCGCACCGGTCGGCAACGTCACCTTGACCAGCGCACTGCGCTATGACGTGGCCAAGCAGGGCTTTTATCTCGACCAACCCAGCATCGACGACTTCCGCCCCGCCCACGCCGGCGCAAAGCTCGACCACAGCACGCGGCAGCTGCTCAATACCTGGCTGGCCGACTACGCGCGCAAGGAGCCGATCTACCGGATCGATCCGGCCATTGCGTCCATGATGGGTGCGGTGCAGGTGGAATCGGTCGGCATCCAGAACGGGCGGGTTGCGGTCAACTTCAACCAGAACATCGAGCAGCTGGTGCCCGCGGCAGCGCTGTCCGGGAAGTAGGCCTGCTTGGTATTCGCGTCGGTGACGCTATCCGTGCAACGCTCCACACTGGAAGACCCGACGCATCCGCGCCGGGTCTTTCTTGTCTCAAGCTGATACGGGCCCGTGAGGAACCTATGCAGCCAGGGCCTTGGCCACGGCTGCGGCGAATGCAGGAATGTCGTCCGGCTTGCGGCTGGTGATCAATTGGCCATCGACCACCACTTCGGCATCCTGCCAGCGCGCACCGGCGTTGATCAGGTCCGTCCTGACCGACGGCCATGAGGTGACCTTGCGGTCGCGGACCAAATCGCTTTCGAGCAACAACCACGGTCCATGGCAGATCGCTGCCACCGGTTTTTGCGCGGTCGAAAACGCACGAATGAACGCGATTGCCTGTTCGTCGGTCCGCAGCGTGTCCGGATTGAGCACACCGCCAGGCAACACCAGTGCGTCGTAGGATTCGGCCGTTGCCTGAGCGAGCTGCCGATCGACCGTTACCGAATCGCCCCAGTCTGTGTGATTCCAGCCGCGAATCTGCGCGCCATCTCCGGGCGCGATCACCTCGACCTTGGCGCCCCAGCTTTCCAGCAGGCGCTTGGGTTCGGTCAGTTCGGATTGCTCGGAGCCATCGGTGGCCAGCACGGCGACGGTCTTGCCAGAGAGCGAATAAGACATGAGGGGCTCCTCGAAAAGAAGCCCAAACCCTAGGAATCACGCCGTTGCGCAGTTGTGAACCGATGTGTGCGTGGCGTCAGTGCGCGCCACGCTCCACGTGCTCAGCGCTTGGGTTGCAACATCGTTCCGGTGCAATTCTTCGAGCCGCACCGGCATTCCCAAATTTTCTTCAGGCGCGGCGTATGACGCTCGGCGAGGGTGATGCCGTAGTTGTAGGTGAGCTCTTCGCCGGGTTTGATGTCGCGCTTGGCCTCGATGAAGATCTTGTCCTTGCGGCGGTCGTCGCCCTCGGCTTCTTCGATCACCGCCTCGCAATTGGGATCGCAGCTATGGTTGATCCAGCGCGCGACATTGCCTTCGTAATTGGCGTCCAGCACGTAGTCGTCGCTGAGCGTGAACAAAAAGGTATGTCCGCTCTCCACATCGCCCGTGTCGTCGGCATCCACCTCGGCATGCGTGCGCAGCCGCCCCTTGTATTGAATGATGCGCTCGCCCTTGCGGAGCGGGGCGAGGGCGAACATGCCATTGCCGTGGATACGAGACTTGCGGGCGGCAACTTTGCGCGACATGTAGGGGTCCAGTGATGGGGCCGCTCATTGTGACCGCAGCGCGCCAATGCGCCAAGCACAAGCGCAGCATGCGCCGCAACGGGCCACGCTTGCCGGCGGCTGAACCACGCCGTTGGCCCCGCCCTGCTGGAAAGAGTACAATTTCGGTCCGCTTTAGAATTCCGCCTTCCCCATGCTGCGCGTCACCAAACTCACCGATTACGCCACCGTGGTGCTGACCGTCCTGGCGGCACGCTGCGATCAGGTGCTCAGCGCAAGCGAATTGGCCGAACAGGCTGGCCTGGAAGCACCGACTGTCAGCAAGATTCTCAAGCCGTTGTCGCAGGCAGGCCTGGTTGAAGGCTTGCGCGGTGTGCACGGCGGTTACCGGCTCGCGCGCGCCGCCAGCGACATCACCCTGGTGGAGATCGTCGAAGCGATGGAAGGTCCGCTGGCGATCACCGAATGCAGCCAGGACCACAGCCAGTGCGGTATTGCGCAGCGCTGCGGCGTGCGATCGAACTGGCGCCTGATCAACGACGTGGTCGGCGATGCCTTGCGTCGCGTCACGCTCGCGCAGATGTTGCAGCCCCTCTCTCTCCCTGGCGACACCCGTCGGCGTTCCATCGCCGCACGCGTCGCGACCACCTGACCTGTAGGCAGCCCAATGGCCACCGAACTTGCTCCTCCGCAGAATGCGCAGATCCTCGAACGGCTGGGTCGACGTTACGACGCCGGCTTCATCACCGAAATCGAATCGGACTCACTCCCGCCCGGCCTGGACGAAGACATCATCCGTGCGTTGTCGGCCAAGAAGGACGAGCCGGAATGGATGACCGACTGGCGTCTTGAGGCCTATCGCCACTGGCTGAAGATGCCGATGCCGGAGTGGGCAAAATTGCAGATCGCGCCGATCGACTTCCAGGCGCTGAGCTATTACTCCGCACCCAAGGGCCCGAAATATGCCTCGTTGGACGAGGTGCCCAAGGAATTGCTGGACACCTACGACAAGCTGGGCGTGCCGCTGCACGAGCGCGCCAAGCTCGCCGGGGTCGCCGTGGATGCGGTGTTCGATTCGGTCTCGGTCGGCACCACCTTCCGCAAGGAGCTGGCCGAAAAGGGCGTGATCTTCTGTTCGATGTCCGAGGCCATCAAGGAGCACCCGGAGATCGTCAGGCAGTACCTGGGCAGCGTGGTACCGGTGGGCGACAACTACTTTGCCGCGCTCAACTCGGCCGTGTTCTCCGATGGCAGTTTCGTGTTCATCCCCAAGGGCGTGCGTTGCCCGATGGAATTGAGCACTTACTTCCGCATCAATGCCGGCCATACCGGCCAGTTCGAGCGCACCCTGATCGTGTGCGAAGACAAGGCCTACGTCTCGTATCTGGAAGGCTGCACGGCGCCGATGCGCGACGAGAACCAGCTGCATGCAGCGGTCGTCGAGCTGGTGACGCTGGAAGATGCAGAAATCAAGTATTCGACCGTGCAGAACTGGTACCCGGGCGACGAGGAAGGCCGCGGCGGCATCTACAACTTCGTCACCAAGCGTGCCGAATGCCGTGGCGCGCGCAGCAAGGTGACCTGGACCCAGGTCGAAACCGGCTCGGCGATCACCTGGAAGTATCCGTCCTGCGTGCTGATTGGCGACGATTCGGTGGGCGAATTCCATTCGGTCGCGTTGACCCACCACCGTCAGCAGGCCGACACCGGCACCAAGATGATCCACATCGGCAAGCGCACCAAGAGCAAGATCGTCAGCAAGGGCATCAGTGCTGGACGTGGTCAGAACACCTATCGCGGCCAGGTCAAGGTGGACCGCAATGCCGACGGTGCACGCAACTACACGCAGTGCGATTCGCTGTTGATCGGCAAGCAATGCGGCGCCCACACCTTTCCCTATATCGAGGTGAAGAACCCGGGCGCCACCGTCGAACACGAGGCCACCACCTCCAAGATCAGCGACGACCAACTCTTCTATTGCCGCGCGCGTGGCATCAGCCAGGAAGATGCGGTGTCATTGATCGTCGACGGCTTCTGCAAGCAGGTGTTCCGCGAACTGCCGATGGAGTTCGCGGTGGAAGCCAAGAAGCTGCTGGAAGTCTCGCTGGAAGGCAGCGTCGGCTGACGCTGCCTTAGAGATTCGGCATTAGGGATCGGGGATTCGCAGAACCCCACACCGATGCCGACCGGCTGACTCGCGTTTACCAATCCCAAATTTCGAATCCCCAATCCCATGCTCAAGATCACCAACCTCCACGCCAGCATCGCCGGCAAAGACATCCTCAAGGGCCTGTCGCTGGACATCCAGCCCGGCCAGGTGCACGCCATCATGGGTCCCAACGGCGCGGGTAAATCCACGCTGGGCAATGTACTGGCCGGTCGCGATGGCTATGAGGTCAGCGCAGGCAGCGTGCAGTTCGACGGCAAGGATCTTCTCGACCTGCCGCCGGAAGAACGCGCCGCAGCCGGCCTGTTCCTGGCCTTCCAGTACCCGGTGGAAATCCCCGGCGTCAACAACACCTATTTCCTGCGCGCCGCGCTCAATGCGCAGCGCAAGGCGCGCGGCGAAGACGAGCTGGATTCGATGCAGTTCCTCAAGCTGGTGCGGCAGAAGCTGGCCGTGCTGCACCTGAAGGACGAGCTGCTGCATCGCGGCGTCAACGAAGGCTTCTCCGGCGGCGAAAAGAAGCGCAACGAGATCTTCCAGCTGGCGGTGCTCGAGCCCAAGCTCGCCATCCTGGACGAGACCGATTCCGGCCTGGACATCGATGCGCTCAAGAGCGTGGCCGACGGCGTCAACGCGTTGCGTTCGCCCGAGCGTTCGTTCCTGGTCATCACCCACTATCAGCGCCTGCTCGACTACATCAAACCGGACGTGGTGCATGTGCTGGCCGAGGGCCGCATCGTGCAGAGCGGCGGCCCGGAACTGGCGCTGGAGCTGGAAAAGCATGGCTACCACTTCCTGAAGGACCGCGTGGTGCCTGAGGTTGCCGCCTGATGAGCGCCCTGCTCGATTCCCTGGCGCGCGGTTTCTGCGGTGGTGACGCACGCCGCGCCGAGCTCGATGCCGCCCTGCAGACCGGCCTGCCCGGCCCACGTGCCGAGGCCTGGAAATACACCTCGTTGCGGCAGCTAGAGCGGCGCAGCTTCCAGCCTGCCCCGTTGGTGCCGACGCTGGTGGATGCGGCCGCGCTGGACGACATCCCGTCGCCGCGCCTGATCTTCGTCAACGGCCGCCCGTCCGAAGCGCTCAGCGATCTGTCCACGTTGCCGGAAGGCGTGCAGCTGGACACCTTGTCTGCATCGCTGGCTGCGAGCGACGAGGCGCAGCAGTTGCTGGGCCGCCGTTTCGACGGCAGCGATGAAGTCTTTGCGCGCCTGAATGCCGCGCTTGCCGACGAAGGCGTGCTGGTGCGCGTGCATGCCGGCGCGCAGATCGCACTGCCGCTGCAGTTGGTGTTCGTCGGCGTGGCCGGCGAGCAGGATCTGTCGTGGCATCACCGCCACCTGATCGAATTGCGTGCCGGCGCCGCATTGCAGGTCGTCGAGCATCACCTGCATGTCGGCGATGCGGCGCATCTGGACAACAGCGTGATGCATGTGCATCTGGCCCAGGGTGCAGCGTTGTCGCACGCGCGCGTGCAGGCCGGCAGCGCACATGCGACGTCGCTGCTGCGCACCGACGCGGTGCTGGCGCGCGAGGCGCGCTACCAGCGTGTGGACCTGGAGCTGGGTGCCGGCCTGTCGCGGCACGAGCTCAACGTGCGCCTGGAAGGCAACAACGCCCGGCTGACCGCCAATGGCGTGCTGCTCGGCAACGGCCGCCGGCATGTGGACACGCGCCTGGGCATCGAGCACATCGCGCGCGACACCGCCTGCGAACTGTTATGGCGCGGCGTGGGCGCAGACCGCAGCCGCGTGGTGTTCCATGGGGGCATCCGCATCCGCACAGGTGCCGACGGCACCGATGCACGGTTGTCCAACAAGAATCTGCTGCTGTCGTCCAACGCCGAAATCGACACCCAGCCGGTGCTGGTGATCGATGCCGATGAAGTACAGGCCGCGCATGGTGCCACGGTGGGCCAGCTCGACGACAACGCCTTGTTCTACCTGCGCTCGCGCGGCTTGCCGCAAGAAGAGGCGCAGCGCCTGCTGAGTGCCGCGTTCTGTCATGAGCCCTTGCGCGTGCTGCCGGCCGCCTTGAGTGCCGTGCTGGCGTTGCAACTGGACCGTGCATTGAATTCGGCGGGCGTGGCATGAACATGCCTGCCGTTTCGCCCAGCGCAGCGCCCGACTGGGACCGTGTGCGCCTGGATTTCCCGCTGCTGATGCGGCAGGTGCATGGCAAGCCGCTGATCTATTTCGACAACGCCAACACCGGCCAGAAGCCGCTGCAGGTGATTGCCGCCACCGACGAGTTCTACCGGCGCCAGAACGCCAACGTGAGCCGTGCGGTGCATGCGCTCGGCAGCGAAGCGACCGACGCCTTCGAGGGCGCGCGCAGCAAACTGGCGCGTTTTCTCAACGTCCGCGCCGATGAGCTGGTGCTGTGCAGCGGCACCACCTTTGCGATCAATCTAGTGGCGTATTCGTGGGCATTGCCGCGGCTGGGCGCCGGCGATGTGATCCTGATTTCGCGCATGGAGCACCATGCCAACATCGTGCCGTGGCAGTTGGTGGCCCAGCGTACCGGCGCCACCATTCGCGTGGCCGAAATCACGCCCGACGGCGCGCTGGATCTGGATGCCTTGCGCAAGGCGATGACCCCGGACGTCAAACTGCTGGCGATCACCCACGTGTCCAACGTGCTGGGCACGGTCAACCCGGTACGCGAGATCTGCCGCGAAGCGCGCAAGCGCGGCATCGTCACCCTGGTGGACGGCTCGCAGGCGGCACCGCATCGGCGCATCGACGTGGCCAGCATCGGCTGCGATTTCTACGCCATCACCGGGCACAAGATGTGCGGCCCTACCGGTACCGGCGCACTGTGGGCACGTCGCGAGCATCTGCAGGCGATGCCGCCGTTTTTGGGCGGCGGCGAGATGATCAAGGAAGTCAGCTTCGAGAACACCGTCTTCAACGATGCGCCGCACAAGTTCGAAGCCGGCACGCCCAACATCGCCGGTTTCGTCGGCCTGGGCGCGGCAGTCGATTACCTGGGATCGCTCGGGCTGGCGCATGTGGAAGCACGCGAAGCCGAGCTGCTCGCCCATTTCACCGAAGAGCTGCAACGCATCGATGGTCTGCGCATCTTCGGCACCACGCCCGACAAGGCCGCGGTGGTGTCGTTCCTGATCGAAGGTGCGCATTCGCACGACCTGGCCACCCTGCTCGACCTGGAAGGCGTCGCGGTGCGCTCGGGCCAGCACTGTGCGCATCCGCTGCTGCAGTACTACGGTGTCGCCGCCACCTGCCGCGCGTCACTGGCGTTCTACAACACGCACGACGAAATCGAACGCTTCGTCGCCGCGTTGGTGAAGGTGCGTCGACTGTTGGGCTGATGAGAATCGGGAATCGGGAATCGGGAATGGAGAATCGAAAGAGCGGTTCTCCCGAACGCCGGTGACATGCGATGCATGGAACACGGCTCATCGGGCAGCGCAGCGCTTCCCCCCATTCCGCATTCCCCATTCCCGATTAAACTGTGTCCATGCAGACCACCACTTTCCGCACCGCCACCGTCGCTGACATCGACGCCCTTGTCCTGCTGGTGACCTCGGCCTATCGCGGCGACAGCAGCCGCGTGGGCTGGACCACCGAGGCCGATATTCTCGAGGGTGCGCGTATCGATCCGGCCGTGCTGCGCGACGATATCCTGCGCGAACGCAGCCTGGTGCTGGTGGTCGAACAGGATGGGCGTCCGGTGGCCTGTGCGCATATCGCCGACGACCACGGCGCCGGGTACTTCGGGATGTTTGCGGTGGATCCTTCGTTGCAGGGCAGCGGGCTCGGCAAGACGCTGTTGGCCGAAGCCGAGCGCCTTGCACATCGCCAATGGCAGGTGCCGGTGATGCGCATGAGCGTCATCGATGTGCGCGATGAACTCATCGCCTTCTACGAACGCCGCGGCTATCGCCGCACCGGCATCGTCAAACCCTTCCCGTATGGCGACGAGCGCTTCGGCATTCCGCTGCGCCAGGATCTGCGTTTTGAGGTGCTGGAAAAGCAGTTGCACGAGCCGACCCCGTGAGCGACACCTGGACCTTCGTCTGTGCCAGCGATGCGCTGCTGCCCGGTGAAATGCAGACCGTCTGGGACGAGGTCACCGACACGCCGATCGTGGTGTTCAACCTCGATGGCGCCTTGTATGCGCTGGAAGACCGCTGCAGCCACGAAGACTACGAGCTGTCGCCCGGCAGCTTCGATCCGGTTGCCGGCACCATCGAATGCCAATTGCATGGCGCGCGCTTCAATATTCGCGACGGCCGCCCTTTATGCGCACCTGCCTACACGGCCGTGCCCAAGTTCCCGGTCAAGCGCGAACACGACGGCATCTGGACCCGCGACGACCGCTGACTGACGCGATGCGATGCGGCGGCCGTTCCGCTCGACGGCGCCACGTGACAGCGCCTGCCATCGACTCGCAAATATTGCAAAGAAGAATGATTTGCATTTAAGATCGCATCCTTAAGGCCTTCTTAACAACTGGCCTGTCTGCGATCCCATGCAACCAGCCCTGCTCGACACCCGCCCCGCTCGTTCGCTCCGCCTGCGCCCCCTCGCGCAGCGCTTCAGCTTGCCTGGTTCGGGCGACTGTCGGCGCAGCGCTTCAGGTTAGCCGGCGCAGCGCCCACGCATTCCATCCCGCATCCGCCGAGCCATCGCCAGGTGGGAGCCTCGACTCCTCTTTGAGACCTTCCATGACGCCTCGCATTTCCCCGCTCGCTTCGGCCGTGTTGCTGACGCTGTCCGCCCCCGCTTTCGCCCAGCCCGACGATGTGGCGGCGCCTCCAGGGGCGGTGGATCTGGATGCGATCCGGGTGCAGCAGGAACGTGCGCAAAAGCCGTCTTCGCCCAAGTACACAGAAGCGCTGCGCGACACGCCGCAGACCATTACCGTGGTCACCAAGCAGACCATGGACCAGCAGAATCTGCTGTCGCTGCGCGATGTGCTCAGCACCCTGCCCGGGATCACCTTCGGCGCGGGCGAAGGCGGCGGCGGCTATGGCGACAGCATCAATTTGCGCGGCTTCACCGCCAGCAGCGACATCACCACCGACGGCGTGCGCGACAGCGCACAGTACAGCCGCAGCGACACCTTCAACCTCGAATCCGTCGAGCTCATCAACGGTGCCAACTCGGCCATGTCCGGCGCAGGCTCGGTCGGTGGCAACATCAACCTGGTCACCAAGACTGCCGGCCAGGGCGACTTCACCAACGTCATGATCGGCGGCGGCAGCGACCGTTACGGCCGCCTCACTGCCGACAGCAACTACGACTTCGAAAACGGCATTGCCGTGCGCTTGAATGCGATGGGCCACACCCAGGACGTGCCGGGCCGCGACGAAGAATTCCGTCACCGTTGGGGTTTTGCTCCGTCGGTGGCGTTCGGCCTGGGTTCGGACACGCGCTTTACGCTGAGCTACCTGCACCAGCACGACAACAACCTGCCGCAGTACGGCGTGCCGTTCGCGCTCAGCCCGTTCAACGATGGCCCGTTGCCGGGCGTGGACCGCGAAACCTATTACGGCTATCGCAATGTGTCGCGCCAGGACATCGACGTGGACATGCTCACCGGCGTGCTGGAAATGGACTTCGACGACAACGTCAAACTGCGCAGCCTGGCGCGCTTGCAGCGCGTGGATCAGCGCACCATCGCCACTGCACCTGAGGGCACCTGGTGCCTGCCCGACAACACCAACGCCTACACCGGCCGCGCCTGCGTAGGCCAGCCACCGTCGACCTGGAACCCCAACAGCGGGCCGCGCGGACTGGTGCGCGATACCGAAAACTTCATCGCGCACAGCCAGACCGACCTGACCGCCACATTGCACACCGGCGCCATCGAACATCGCCTCGTCGCCGGTGTCGCCTTCAGCAAGGAAGATTTCGAACTGGATAGCGGTTCGCTGTTCCGCAATGCCGACGGCTCCACCACCGGCATCACCTACCCGCTGCAGTCGTTCGACAACCCGTACAACATCTGGACCGGACCGCAGAACTATTTCCGCACCGGCCGCAGCAAGGGCAGCCTGACCAACCAGGCGGTGTACCTGTTCGACACCTTGCAGTTCAACGAGCAGTGGATGCTCAATCTGGGCGGCCGCTACGAGCACAACGAAGGCGACACCACCACCTATACCGTCAACGCCACCGGCGGCATCACCGGCGTGGCCGCAGGCTTCCCGGCCGGCAGCAAGGACGACCTGTTTTCGTATCGCGCCGGACTGGTATTCAAGCCGGTCGACAACGCCAGCCTGTATCTGTCCTATGCAAATGCGAAGACGCCCTCCAAGGCCTCGGTCAACGGCTCGTGCACGCCGATTGCCACCTCCACGGTGGGTGCCAACTGCAATGTCGAACCGGAAACCGCGGTCAATATCGAACTGGGCGGCAAGTGGGATGCGTTGGACGAGCGCCTGGCGCTGACCGCCGCAGTGTTCCGCAACGAACGCGAGAACTACAAGGTCAACAGCGGCGACCCGCTGGTCCCCGAGCAGGTGCTGGACGGCAAGGCGCGCGTGGACGGCATTGCGCTGGGCGCGGCCGGCTACCTGACCGAGCGCTGGTCCATCTTCGCCAACTACACTTTCCTGGACAGCGAAGTGCTGCAGAGCGTGTCCAATCGCACCGCCAGCCTCACAGGCGACCCCATCGCCGGGCGCGAGCTGGTGCAGACCCCGCGTAATGCCGGCAACCTCTGGACCACCTACCAGCTCAACCAGTGGACCTTCGGGTACGGCGTCAACTATCAGGGCAGCTTCTACCCGAACAACACCTCGACCGCGGTGTATCGCAAGACCGACGCCTATTGGGTGCACCGCGCCATGGTCGGCCTGCGCGTCAACGAGTGGCTCAGCCTGCAATTGAACGTCAACAACCTGTTCGACAAGGAGTACTACACCAGCATCCGCAACAACCTCACTGTCAACGCCGCAGGAACCGTCACGGCGGGCAGCGGTTGGGCATTGCCGGGTGATGGCCGCTCGGCAGTGTTGAACGCCACCTTCAGCTTCTAACCCTCAGGCATGCCGTCCGCGCAACGCGGGCGGCGTGGAGACCACCGCATGTTGTTGCCCATCCCCGATGTGCTCAGCCCCGCGCAGCTCGGCCAGTTGCGCGCGCAGCTGGACGTGGCCGACTGGGCAGACGGCCGCATCACCGCCGGCCCCCAATCGGCACAGGTCAAGGACAACGCACAGTTGCCCGAAGACAGCGCCGTCGCACGCGAAGCCGGCGCGCTGGTGCTGGAGGCGCTGGCGCGCAGCAGCACGTTCTTCTCGGCAGTGTTGCCGCGCAGGATCTACCCGCCGCTGTTCAATCGCTACAGCGGCGGGCAGTCGTTCGGCTATCACGTGGACAACGCGGTGCGCTACGACCGCAGTCGCGGCGGTGCCGAAGCGGTGCGCACCGATGTCTCCGCCACGCTGTTTCTCAGCGACCCGGACAGCTACGACGGTGGCGAGCTGGTCATCGAAGACACCTACGGCACGCAGTCGGTCAAGCTGCCGGCCGGGCACCTGCTGATCTATCCGGGCACGAGTCTGCACAGGGTCATGCCGGTCACGCGTGGCGCGCGTGTGGCGTGTTTTTTCTGGACACAAAGCATGCTGCGCGACGCTGCGCAGCGCCGCCTGTTGTTCGAACTGGATGTCTCGATCCGCCGCCTCACCCAGGACACGCCCGGGCATCCCTCATTGATCCAGCTCACCGGCGTGTACCACAACCTGTTGCGGCAATGGGCCGATGTCTGAGCCGGCGCTGGACATCGCGCAGCTGAGCGCATTGCTGCGCGGGCAGCCGGAACAGGCACGTGCGCTCTTGCACAACGCCGCTGCGAACCATGACGTAGGCGCACAGCTGCTGCTCGCACAGATGTATGCCGAAGGACGCGGCATTGCCGCAGATCCGGCTGCCGCGATGCTGTGGTACGAAGTGGCCGCCAACGCAGGGTGTGCGGAGGCGATGAACCAGCTTGGCCGCTGCCATGAGCTCGGGTTTGGCACGGCCATCAACGAGGTGCTGGCCGTGCTGTGGTATCGCCGCGCCGCCGACCATGGCCTGGCGTGGGGCATGTACAACCTGGCGCACCTGTACGCCTCCGGGCGCGGCGTGGCGCAGGACCATGCGCAGGCATTGGCGCTGTACCGCCGCGCGGCCGAAGCCGGTCATGCCAAGTCGATGAACTTCCTGGCGCGCTATCTCGACCAGGGCCTGGCCTGCGCTGCAGATCCCATGGCCGCATGCGTGTGGTACCGGCGCTCTGCCGAAGCGGGCGATTTCCGCGGCCAGGCCGGCTACGCCACGCTGCTTGCCGACAGCGGCGAGCTGGATCAGGCCGAGACATGGATGCGTCGCGCCATCGCAGGTGGCCACGCCGGCTTTCTGCAGCAGCTTGCGCCACTGCTGGCCGGCGCGCACCATCCACGCCTGCGCGCCTTGCTGCACGAGGTGGCTGCACGGCAGCGACAACTGCAGCCCTGCGTTTCCGAACAGGTGGCCTGAGCGCAGCATGTCGACCTCAGACCACGCTCACCTCGCCAGCGCACAGCAACGTCGCGGTTTCTGGCTGCGCATGCTGCATCAGTGGCACTGGATCAGCTCGGCGCTGTGCCTGATCGGCATGTTGCTGTTTACGGTCACCGGACTGACCTTGAACCACGCCGCACGCATCGAAGCCAGCCCATCGACCGAGCAACGCTCGCTGACGCTGCCGCCTGCCCTGCTGCACACGCTGGGCAACCGGCAGGACGGCAATGCACCGCTGCCGCCGCGTGTGGCGCAATGGTTGGGACGCCAGCTCGACATCGGCATCGGCGCGCGCACCGGCGAATGGTCGGCCGACGAGGTGTATGTCGCACTGCCCCGCCCAGGCGGCGACGCGTGGCTGAGCCTGGACCGCACGACGGGTGCAATCGAATACGAGCGCACATCGCGTGGCTGGGTGGCCTATCTCAACGATCTGCACAAAGGCCGCAACGCCGGGCCGGCCTGGGGCTGGTTCATCGACGTGTTCGCCATCGCCTGCCTGGTGTTCTGCATCACCGGCCTGTTCCTTCTACACCTGCATGCACGGCAGCGGCGCATGACCTGGCCGCTGGTCGGCCTGGGCCTGCTGATTCCGTTGCTGCTTGCCCTGCTGTTGATCCACTGAACCTTTCTACCGGAGACGATCATGCGCGTCACGTTGACCATCGCCTTGAGCGGCCTGCTCGCCATGCCCGCATATGCGGCCACGCTCGACATCAATGTCGAAATCCCCAAGCTCACCGTCGCCGAATACCACCGCCCGTATGTCGCGATCTGGCTGGAAGGCGCAGATCAGGAGGTCGCCGCCAATCTGGCGGTCTGGCATCAATCCAGGGACACCGCCGAAGGCCACGGCACCAAATGGCTGCCGGATCTGCGCCAGTGGTGGCGCAAGAGCGGCCGCACCCTGAGCGTCCCGGTCGATGGCGTCACCGGCCCCACCCGGCCTGCCGGCGCGCATGCGCTGTCGTTCTCCGACACCAAGGGCGCATTGAAGTCGCTGCCGGCGGGGCACTACACGCTGGTGGTGGAAGCCGCCCGCGAAGTTGGCGGCCGCGAGCTGGTCAAGCTGCCTTTCACCTGGCCGGCGACGTCCGCGCAAACAGCCAAAGCCAGCGGTAGCAGCGAGCTCGGTGCGATCAGCCTGGTGGCAAAGCCCTGAACACCGCGTTGGCGTTGGCAGTTCTCTCCAGCATGTCGATTTTTCCACAGTGCATACCTCGCGCATGGCGGCAACGCGTGTCGCTTCACACCTGGCGCTTTCTACGTACCCGGACAGCGTTGCAGTCTCGCGCTGCTCCGACATGCGCCCCATCGTCGTCATCGTCTTTCAAGGAGTCGTCATGAAACGCTCGCTCGTCCTGGTCGTCCTGCTTGCCGCACTGCCGGTCAGCGCACTCGCCCACAAGGCCTGGTTGTTGCCGTCGCAGACCGTCGTCGCTGGCGATGCGCCATGGATCACCGTGGATGCCGCAGTGTCCAACGATCTGTTCTACTTCAACCACGTGCCGCTGCGACTGGATAACCTGAGCATCACCGCCCCCGATGGCAGTGCGCTCACGCCGGAAAACCCGGCGACCGGCAAATACCGCAGCGTGTTCGACCTGCAGCTCACCCAGCCCGGCACCTACAAGCTCGCCATCGTCAACGCAGGCCTGTTCGCCAGCTGGAAGGAAGACGGCAAACCCAAACGCTGGCGCGGCAACGAAGCCAGCTTCGCCACCGAAGTGCCGAAAAACGCCAAGGAATTGCAGGTCTCGCAATCGCTCAACCGCGTGGAAACCTTCGTCACCCGCGGTGCACCGTCGACCATCGTGTTCAAGCCCAGCGGCAAGGGCATCGAGCTGATTCCGGTAACGCACCCCAACGATCTGGTCGCCGGCGAAGCGGCGCAATTCACCCTGCAGCTGGACGGCAAACCGGCCGCCGGGCTGGAGATCGACATCGTGCGCGGTGGCACCCGGTACCGCAATGCGCAAAACGAGATCAAGCTCAAGACCGATGCCAAGGGTGGCTTCAGCGTGACCTGGCCGGAAGCCGGAATGTACTGGCTGGAAACCACCAGCGAAGACACAAAGACCTCGCTGCCGCAGGCCAAGCAACGTCGCCTGGGCTATGTCGCCACGCTGGAAGTGCTGCCGCAATAAGAGCGGCACGCACAAACCACAGCGCTCGCCGCCAGGCGGGCGCGACCGTCGCATGCTGCGGTGAATACCCTTCGCGCATACCGGTTTCTGCGCACTTTCCAGCCACTGACGACCGATCGCGAGGTTCTTGGCCTCCAGCGGTCAGGCACGGCAGCAAGGGCACCTTTGCGGCATGCTGCCGCTTCCCGCACCCACCCTGTCACGCCATGCCCGCAGCGCCTTCCAACCACGAAATCGCCACCCTGGGCGGCCGCAGCATGGGCACCACCTGGAGCGTGAAGCTGGTGGCGCCGCGCGGGCGCGACCTGCATCCGCTGCATGCCTGTATCCAGGCCGCACTGGATCGTGTCGTCCGGCAGATGAGCACCTGGGAGCCCGACTCGGACATCAGTCGCTACAACCGTGCGAGCGCGGGTCATTGGCAGACGCTGCCTGCCGAGTTCCACGCGGTACTACGCGCCGCCCTGGACATCGCCCAGGCCAGTGGCGGCGCCTTCGATCCCACCATCGGCCCGATGGTCGAGCTGTGGGGCTTCGGCGCCTCCGGCGGCCGACGACGCGTGCCTTCGCGCGAGCAGATCGGGCTGGCCGGCTTGCGTTGCGGCTGGCAGCGCCTGGATCTGGACGGCATGCGCGTGCTGCAGCCTGGCGCAGTGGCGCTGGATCTTTCGGGGATTGCCAAGGGATTTGGCGTGGACTGCGTACACCACGCGCTCATGCAGGCCGGCATCGCGAGCGCGTTGATCGAAGTCGGCGGCGAATTGTTCGGATACGGTCGCAAACCCGATGGCAGCGCGTGGCGCGTGCTGGTGGAATCGGCACCCGACGAAGATGCAGGCGCGGCATTGCCGGCACGCGTCCTCGCGCTGGATGGGCTGGCGGTGGCTACCTCTGGGGATCGCTGGCACCGCTTCGACGCCGACGGCGTCCGCTACGCGCACACGTTCGACCCGCGCACCGGCGTACCGGTGCCGCATGCGCCTGCCGCGGTCACCGTGCTCGCAAACGATGCGATGCACGCAGATGCGTGGGCCACGGCAATGACGGTGCTCGGCGTGGATGATGGACTCGCCCATGCGCGCACTGCGCATCTTGCGGTGCGCTTCCTGTCGCGTAACGACGGCGCGCTGCACGAATCGATGAGCCCTGCCTTCGAACAGCATCTGGCTGCGTCATGAATCTTGCACGACCACGCGCCCGGCTTGGCAACAGCCTGGTGTTGCTTGCATTGGCGGCGCTGCTCGGATGGT
This sequence comes from Xanthomonas phaseoli pv. dieffenbachiae, assembly GCF_008639345.1. Taxonomy (NCBI): domain Bacteria; kingdom Pseudomonadati; phylum Pseudomonadota; class Gammaproteobacteria; order Lysobacterales; family Lysobacteraceae; genus Xanthomonas; species Xanthomonas phaseoli. The sequence goes on from NZ_CP041380.1 coordinate 3,270,457, forward strand.
TCGGCAGCCTGCATGACGGCGCGTGGTGGAGCCCACCGACGCCGCACCGCTGGCAACTGGCGGCATTGGGCGTGGTGGCATACGCCGCTCTCTGCGCGCTCGTCGTATGGCGCTCATCCATCGGCGCTAGCGCGCAACGCGGCGACGCCAGCGGCGTGTTGATCGCCTGGGCGAGCCAGACCGGGTTCGCGCGCGAACTGGCCGAACGCAGCGCCGCCGCTTTGCAGTCGGCTGGGATAGGCGCGGTGGCGCTGCCGTTGGATGCCGTGGATGCCAGCCAACTCGCGCGCGTGCCGCGGCTGTTGTGCATTGTCAGCACCACCGGCGAAGGCGATGCACCCGACCATCTGCAGGCCGCCGAGCATCGCTGGTTGACCGGTGACGGCCAGGATCTGGCCGCACTCCGCTACGCCGTACTGGCGCTAGGCGACCGGCGCTACACGCAGTTCTGCGCATTCGGTCGGCGCCTGGACGATCGCCTGCAGGCACGCGGTGCCGCACCCTTGTTCGCGCGCATCGAGGTCGACAACGCCGACCCACAGGCGCTGCAACAGTGGCAGCGACAACTGGCGAAACTGGCCCCCGCACTCGCGACGCAGCCGGATTGGAGCGTACCGACCTACGCAGCCTGGCAACTGCGCGAGCGCATCCACGTCAATCCCGGCAGTGCCGGCTCGCCGATCTATCGGCTGCGGCTGACGCCGTGCGATGGCCAGTTACCCACGTGGAAAGCAGGCGACATCGCCGAGATCGCGCCACGCCATCCAGCCGCCACGGTGGACGCCTGGTTGCAGCGGCATCGCTACGATGGCGCGCAGTCTATCGACAACCGCATGCTGCGCGACTGGCTCAGCGGCGCGCAGCTTCCCGCCGATCTGGCTGCCCACAGGGAGAAACATGCAGCCCCATCCCGAAAAGCAGCGGAACGAGCAGCTGCAAGGCTTGACGCAAAAATCGTTGCTCCGGTGGATCTAGCGCCAATCGCAGGCAACGCAACCGAAGAGACGAAAGCACAGGCGACTGCACTCCCGGAAACAGCTTCCGGGATCGGCACCGCATCGCCACTGGAGATGGAAACGCTGGTGCGCAATCTGGTGGCCCTCCCTCATCGCGAGTACTCGCTCGCCTCCCTCCCCGACGAAGGTCATATCGAGCTGCTGATACGCCAGCACCGCCACAGCGACGGCAGCCCGGGCCTGGGCAGCGGCTGGCTGTGCGTGCATGCACCGATCGGCGCACCGATTGCATTGCGCCTACGCAGCAACCCCGGCTTCCACCCGCCGGCTCCCGATCGGCCCATGCTGCTGATCGGCAACGGCACTGGCATCGCCGGCCTGCGCGCGCATCTGCGCGCACGTATCGCTGCCGGAGCGCGGCGCAACTGGTTGGTGTTCGGCGAACGCAACGCTGCGCAAGACGCGCTCTACGCCGACGAACTGCAGCAATGGCAACACGCCGGCTGGCTCGAACGTCTGGACCGCGTGTATTCGCGCGATCAGGACCAATCTGCACGCTATGTGCAACACGCGCTGGCTGCAGCGGCCGCCGACGTGCGCCTATGGGTCGAACAAGACGCCTGCCTCTACGTGTGCGGCAGCCTGCGCGGCATGGCGCCGGAGGTAGACCAGGCGCTAGACAATATCCTGGGTGCATCGGTCAGGCAGCAACTGCTACACGACGGCCGGTACCGACGCGATGTGTACTGATCCGCGTCACCGCGCCGCCAAACCTTCACGCCAATAATCGGCCAGACACGCGTCGACGCACTGGTCCGCATTTCATCCAGCATGCCTTCGACACAGGACACCTGCCCGCTCGCCCCACAAATGCGCCGGACGCAAACCGCGGGCAAACGTACATCCAAGATATCCGAACTGTACGCAAGCAGTAGGGGCGCGTGGCCACCGACCGAGTCGCCGCAGGCAGGACTGAGTAGCGCTGTCGGTCAAGTTCAATGTTCCGGCAACGGACTCACCCGGATCGCCAACAATTCGCCGCCACCGTCGAGCACGTAACGGGTGCGCGTCGCTGCGCTCAGCCATGCGGTATCGCCAGCCGCCAACGGCGGCAAACCGCTGTCCCGCCCGAAACTCGCCTGGCCGGCAAGCAGATGAATCGCCCAGGCGCTACCCGGGTCGGCAAAGAACAACATGGTGCCGACCAGCGGACGATGCAGCAGCTCGGTCTGCAGCAAGTCGCGCCGCCACATCAGGTTGAAATCCTGGGTAGGACCGTCCAGCAACACCGCCTCAACCGCCTCTTCGCCGGCAAATCGCACGCGCTGATAGGGCGGCACTAAGTCGACACACCTGCTACGCGAAGCGTTTGCACCCAGGCGCTCACCCGCGCCCCACGAGCCATCGACAGCAGCATGCTCGTCAGCACTCCCTGCGCCACTAGTGTCCGGACCAGCACCCTTCCGGGCATCCGCAGCGGTTTGGATTCCAGCAGTTGTGGCGCTGCCATTCGCGTGAGCGCTAGCACTGCCACTCTTGCGAGCACAGGTGTGGGTGTGGGTGTGGGTGTTGGTGTGGGTGTTGGTGTGGGTGTTGGTGTTGGTGTTGGTGTTGGTGTTGGTGTCGGTGTCGGTGTCGGCATCGCCACTGCCGAACATCAAGCGCATGCCGTTACCCCGAAGCAGCACCAACTCACGATCGATGCCTGCGAATGCCGAAAACGCGGCATCCTGCTCGATTTCGGCAATCGACAACCGCAATGCCCACTGCGCCGTATTGCCCAGGCGCAGGATCTCCCGAGTCCAACCCAACTGATTGCGCCACCGCTCACGGCGGTACTCATTGGCCGGAATCACCCGGCTGCTCAGGTCTGTCAGCTGCATCGGCGCATTGTGCCTCAAGCTCGCGCCTCGAGATCAGGCCGTATGTTGCCGCGTCGCCTACCTTTCTCGGCAAGACGCATAGTCGTCCGCCTTTATCGGCAAGACGCGTAGCCAGTGACCTGAATATCTAGCGGCGGGCTACGACACGACCATCGTAAGGCGGGCTCTACCGATGCTCGTATGCATGAGTCGCTCGAACGCTTTGAGGCTTTGCGGCGCAGTCCATCTCAGCTGAAGATTCCCGACACGTTTTGCTGCCCACTTCAGCACACCTTGGCGGTGCGCGATCCCAAGATCTTCACGGGCCCAAAACGAAAAACGCCCGGCTGCACATCCAAGTGCAACACCGGGCGATTCCACATCCTTGTCGGCTTCCAGCCATCCCCCAGACATCCTGTCCAGTTAGGTTGCGGCCACGCATCCTCGCGTCGAACCGTATCTCGGATCCCTTCCCCTTAACGCCGTCCCACCGGTTTCACCGCCGCCCCCTTGGCAGCCTTCTTGGCAGGAGCCATCGTGGCTCCTACTTCGATCAGGTCACGATTCCGTTCGACCGTCTTGAGTCCGATGCCCTTGACCAGTGCCAGTTCCTCGGCACTTTTGAAGGGACCGTTTGCCTGACGGTGCTCGACGATTGCCTCGGCTTTTGATCGCCCGACATTCGTCAGCACCTTGTCCAATTCCTCAGCAGACGCGGTGTTGATATCGACCTTGTCGAGCGCATACGCATTCGAGGACAACAACAACGCCAGTAGCAGGGACTTCAGGACTACGGTAAATGACTTCATTGCAACGCTCCTTGTGGCTTGGGTGATGGTCCTAGCCAGCATTCCTGCCGGCGGAGCCAGTGTCCCGCGCCACATGCAGCAATCCTATAGCCAACGAACTTTTCACACAGCCGGTGAACTGCGCGCCGCCTTGTAGGGAAATCCCTACCCCATGTCACCGGCGTAGAATGTGCTGCTACGTCACGCATTCGGAGCCTTCATGGACAGCGCCAAGATCGACCAATTCATCAGCGACACCTGGGACCGCGAGATCGTCCCGCAACTGGTCGATTACATCCGTATCCCCAACAAGTCGCCGATGTTCGACGCCGACTGGGTGGCCAATGGCTACATGGAGCAGGCCGTGACCCTGATGGAAACCTGGGCGCGCGCGCAGGCCATCGACGGCATGCAGGTCGAGGTAGTGCGCCTGGAAGGCCGCACCCCATTGATCTTCATCGAGATCCCGGCCACCGGCCCCGAATCGGGCGACGACACCGTGCTGTTGTACGGGCACCTGGACAAGCAGCCGGAGATGACCGGCTGGGACGCGGACCTGGGGCCCTGGGAGCCGGTGCTGCGCGAGGACAAGTTGTATGGGCGCGGTGGCGCCGACGACGGCTATGCCATCTTCGGTTCGCTGGCCGCAATCCTGGCGCTGCGTACCCAGGGCCTGCCGCATGCGCGTTGCGTGGTGCTGATCGAGGCCTGCGAAGAGTCCGGCAGCTACGATTTGCCGGCCTATGTGGACCATCTGGCCGAGCGCATCGGCAAGCCGTCGCTGGTGGTGTGCCTGGATTCGGGCTGCGGCAATTACGAACAGCTGTGGTGCACCACCTCGTTGCGCGGGCTGACCGGCGGCAACCTGACGGTCAAGGTGCTGGAAGAAGGCGTGCACTCGGGCGATGCCTCGGGCGTGGTGCCGTCCAGCTTCCGCCTGCTGCGCCAGCTGCTGTCGCGCATCGAGGACGAAACCACCGGCCGCATCCTGCTCGACGGCCTGCATGTGGAGGTGCCCGCCGAGCGGCTGACCCAGGCCAAGGCGGCCGCCGCGACGCTGGATACCGCGATCTTCGACAAGTTCCCGATGGTCGATGGGCTGGTGCCGATGCATGAGGATCTGACCGAGCTGGTGTTGAACCGGACCTGGCGCCCGGCGCTGTCGATTACCGGGGTGGATGGCATGCCGCCGCTGGCTTCGGCTGGCAATGTGCTGCGTCCGCAGACCGCAGTGAAACTGTCGCTGCGACTGCCGCCAACGGCCGATGGCAAGGCCTGCGGCGAGTTGCTCAAGGCAGCGCTGTTGCGCGACCCGCCCAATGGCGCGCAGGTGAGCCTGGAGCTGGAAAAGGCCTCCTCCGGCTGGAATGCACCGGCGATGGCACCATGGCTGGAAAAGGCGATCGACGACGCCAGCCGGGCTTTTTTCGACAAGCCGGCGATGTACATGGGCGAAGGCGGCTCGATCCCGTTCATGGGCATGCTTGGCGAGAAGTTTCCCGGCGCGCAGTTCATGATCACCGGCGTGCTGGGGCCGCATTCCAATGCGCATGGGCCGAACGAGTTCCTGCACATCCCGATGGGCAAGCGGGTGACGGCCTGCGTCTCGAAGGTAATTGCCGACCATCATGCCGCCTGCCTGCGCGGGGAAACCAGCGGCTCGCCGGTGGCAGCCGATAGCGGCACCCGTCATGGCGGGCATGGTTGCTGTTGAGTTAGCGGTTGAACCGGTGCATCCGGTTGGCTTGAATCAGTTGCTGGGAAAGCTGAGTAGTGGTTTGTGCGGGTGCTTGCATGGGTTGGTGGGTTGGTGGTCTGGCTGCCTGGTTGGTGGTCTGGTTGCCTGGTTGGCGATCAGGCTCATGGTGCGACTTGGCCGCCTGACTTCACGCGTTGCCTGGCCCCGTACCCTCACCCCAACCCCTCTCCCGATGGGAGAGGGGCTCAGGATCTGCTCCTCTTCGGGGAAGGATTTGGAAGTGGCTTGCCGATGCAGAGCCGTTTTTCCCCTGAAGCGTCGCCTGCGATGCTTTTGGTTTTGCAAACCTCATCCCCCGACATTTTCCTGCGGACATGTCTCCTGGGAAGCGGCTGGCCGGAGAGATGGATGGCTTCGCATGAAATCAAAAGCGCACAGCGGCAGAAGCCGATCACTACGCTCTCTGAAGTCGATGCATCGGCGCGATCGCTCCTGCGCCCACTGCGCCAGGCGGCGACATCCGAAATGCTAGTCTGCCGATCCCGTCCACCTTCGGTGCTGCGATGAATCATCTGTTTGGTAGCGACAGCTGGCTCTACATTCTGCTGGTCGGTTTTGTGGTTGGGCTGCTGGCGCGCTTCATTACGCCGGGTACGCAACGTCTGGGCTGCCTGCTGACGATCGTGCTGGGCATTGCCGGTGCCGTGGTCGCCAGCTGGTTTGGCCGCTACATGGGGTGGTACCACGCAGGCGAGCCGGCCGGTTTCCTTGGCGCGCTGCTCGGAGCGATCGCCATCCTGGCGTTGTTGCGGTTGTTCAGTGGCAACAAGCGCTGAGCGTTTCGACGCGTCTCTGCTGCGTTTATTCATCACTCCACTACACCTTCTCTCTCCATGACGTCACTCCATCCGGATCCTGCGCGCGATGCGCGTCGCCTGCACTGGGCGCAACAAGCGCTTGACGATCCACACGCCTCGCTGCAGCGCGCATCGGTCGATGCGGGGTTTCGCAGTTATTGGCGCACACGCGGGCGTGGTGTGGATCGCATCTTGATGGATGCGCCACCGCAGCTGGAAAACGTGGCGCCGTGGCTGCGCATGCATGCGCTCCTGGGCGCCCATGGGGTACGCGTGCCGCAGGTGCTCGCACAGGATCTGGACACCGGCTTTCTACTGCTGGAGGACTTGGGCGTTCCGACGCTGGCACAGGTTCTCACCGACGCCAACGCCGACGACTTGCTGGATGGCGCGATTGCTCAACTGTTGTTGCTACAAAAAATCCCCCCACCTGCCGATAGCGGCGTGTTTGGCGAAGCACTGCTTCAACGCGATGCCGGTTTGTTCGAAGAATGGTTTTTGGGCCGCCACCTGGGCGTGCAGCTGGACTGCGCCCATGCCGAGCAATTGCAATTGGTGCAGCGCCGTCTGATGGACAACGCGCTGGCCCAGCCGCGCGTGTTCACCCACCGCGATTTCATGCCGCGCAATCTGATGCCGGTACCCGATGGCCCGGCGGTGCTGGATTTCCAGGATTGCGTGATCGGCCCGATCGCCTACGACCCGATCAGCCTGTTCAAGGACACGTCGGTGAGCTGGCCGATCGTTCGGGTAGACGGCTGGCTGCAGCGCTATCACGCCCGGGCAACGGCGGCCGGGTTGCCGGTTCCGCCGCTGGCGCACTTCCTGCGCGATGCGGACTGGATGGGCGTGCAGCGCCATCTGAAAAACCTGGGGATTTTCTCGCGCCTGAGTCATCGCGATGGCAAGCATTGGTATCTGGACAACGTGCCGCGTTTCATTGCGTATCTGGACGAAGTACTGCCGCGCTACGCCGAGCTTGCGCCGCTCATCGGCCTGCTGGAAGAGGTGATCAAACCCGCGCTGGCTGCGCGTGCGCAGCAGGCCACGGCATGAAGGCGCTGATCTTCGCCGCAGGATTCGGCGAGCGCATGCGCCCGCTGACCGAACACACGCCCAAGCCGTTACTGTCCGTCGGCGGTGCGCCGTTGATCGTGTGGCATCTGCGCAAGTTGGCGGCGCTGGGGGTGGACGAGGCGGTGATCAATACCTCGTGGCTGGCCGAGCAGTTCCCGCAGATGTTGGGAGACGGCAGCGCGTACGGTCTGCGGCTGACCTATTCCTACGAAGGGACCACGCCGCTGGAAACTGGCGGCGGCATGTTGCACGCGCTTCCGCTGTTGGGCGATGCGCCCTTTTTGCTGATCAACGGCGACATCTGGACCGATTTCGATTTTTCCCGTCTGTCGCGTGCGCCGGAGGGATTGGCGCAACTGGTGCTGGTCGACCAACCTGCATATGCAGCGCGTGCGGATTTCGCGATGGACGCCGATGGCAAGGTACGCGCCGATCTCCCTGCTACGCATACTTATGCCGGCATCGGTGTCTATCGGCCAGCATTGCTACGCGATTGGCCATCGGTGATTGGCCCGCTGCCCGCACAGGGCAGCACGGCGCCGCGGTTTGCGCTGGCGCCGATCCTGCGCGCGCAGATGGCGGCAGGCTTGATCGATGGCATTCACCATTCCGGGCGCTGGACCGATGTCGGCACGCCGCAGCGGCTGGCGGCGCTGGATGCGCAGTTGCTGCACGACGGCGGCTGATCGTGGTCACAACGCCGCATCGCCCGGTGTGCATCGGCATTGCGTGCACCATGCGCCCCGACCATCTCGAGGGTCCTTGCAGGCAACCCGAGGGCCGTCGCACCTACTCTTATCCATGCGCACCGACCATCCCGACGGGTCCTTGCCCGCCCACCGTCGCGGGACCTTGAGCGGCATGGATGCCGCGCCGGAGCCTACAAGGACGTACTTGCGGCGTGTGCCGCGACGATGGGCGGGCAAGGGCCTTGCAGCAGAGCCACAGACCGGCTGCCCTGCAAGCTCTAGGCGATGTGCCTCGAGCGCCTGGACCTGCCATAGCTATGCTGATGGGAATCGCGAAGCAGCTCGAGCCTGCGTAGCGGTGATCGTGGTAACTCTGTCAGCTGCTCTAAGACCCACGATCCTCAACCACACGCCGCAGAAATGGCACGGTGATACGGCGTTTTGCAGCCAACGATTCGCGATCCAGACGATCCAGCAAGGCCACCAGCCCCGCCAGTTCGCGCTCGCTGTGGGTCAGTAGCCAGTCGATCGCCGCTTCGTCCAGCGCCAGGCCGCGACGCTGCGCGCGGTCGCGCAGCACCGCCGCGCGTGCCGCATCGTCGAGCACCGGCAACCCGATCCGGATGCATTGCGACAACCGCGAACGCAGGTCTGGCAACACCAACGCCAGCCCATCGGGCATTTGTCGCGCGGTGTACAACAGCGTGATGCCGGCCGCGCGCGCGCGATTGTGGAAATCGAACAACGCCACTTCGTCGTCGCGCTGTCCGGCGATGCTTTCCACGCCATCCAGGGCGACCAGGCTGCGGCCTTCCAGCGCTTCGAGCGCATCACGCAGACGGCCGGCGGCCGCCTGCAGCGGCAGATACGCCGGCGCGCGCCCGGCCTGCTCGGCGGCGGCGCACAGCGACAGCGCCAGATGCGTCTTGCCGGTGCCGGCGGGGCCGGAAAGGTACAACCAATCGCTCACCTGCCCGGCAGCCAGTGCCTGCAACTGCGCGAGCAGGCCGTCGGGCGCGGCGATGTAGCTGTCGAAGCGCTGATCGGGCGGCGCGCGCAACGCCAGCGGCAACTGCGGAACACTCACAACCGGTCCGCGTCCTTGCTGGGGTCGATGATCACGCTGCGCTCGGGCGTGGACTGCAGCACGATGCCGGCACGCTCGCCCGCATACAGATCGCTGCGCGTGTACTGCTCATGCGCATAGCGCAACAACACGTTGGCCACCGCCGCCACCGGCAATGCCAACAACATACCGAGGAAGCCGAACAACTGGCCGCCGGCCATCACCGCGAAGATCACCGCCACCGGATGCAGGCCGATCTTGTCGCCGACGATGCGCGGCGTGAGCACATAGCTTTCCAGCAACTGGCCCACCGTGAACACGACGCCCACACCGATCAGCAATTTCAGATCCAACCCTTGCGCCTGCACGATGGCTGCCAGCAATGCGAGCACGATGCCTGTGGTCGCGCCCAGGTACGGGATGAAGCTGATCAAGCCGGCGATGATGCCGATCAACAGGCCCAGGTTGAGCCCGATGATGGACATGCCGGTGGCGTAGATCGCCCCCAGCGCCAGCATCACCAGGAACTGGCCGCGGATAAAGCCACCGAGCACGTCGTTGGATTCCTGTGCCAGGCGACTCACGGTACCGATGTAGGCGCGCGGGATGACGGCAGCCACGCGTTCGACCAACCGGTCCCAGTCGCGCAGGAAGTAGAACGCCAGGATCGGCAGCAGCGCCAGGTTGATCACCCAGGTCACCATCGCAAAGCCCGAGCGCGACACGTAGCCGAAGAGCGTCTTGGCGGCGCCACCGGCCTGTTCCCAGTGGCTGCGGATCCAGTCGATCAAGCGCTCCGGGTCCAGCCAGGCCATCAGCTGCATGCCGGTCTTGGCTTCCAGCCACGGAATGGCGGTCCCGGTGGCCCAGTTGCGCATCTGCGGCAGCGCATCGATCAAGGTCATGATCTGGCGCTCGATCATCGGCACCAGAATCATCAGCGCCAGCACGAACAGCAGCGTCGCCAGCACGAAGACCAGCATCACTGCGACATTACGCGAGCGTCCGGCACGTTCGATGCGATCCACCAGCGGGTCGCCCAGCCATGCCAGCAACAACGCCAGCACGAACGGGGTCAGGATCGGCGCCAGCAGCGAGACTACCCACAACACACCGACAATCACCGCCGCCCATTTGAGGCGACGCAGGAACAGGGCAATCTCGGCTTCGGGAGTCAAAGTCATTTCAGGCGGTACTCGGCGTGCTCGTTTTCGAGAATGATCGGGCCTTCGGTCGGTACCGAGACCGACACCAGCGGGCTGTTGTCGCCGAGCATACGGTTGAGGCCGGAAATACCCGTGAGCAATTCCAGGTCCAGTTCCATCCGGTCGCCATTGGCGCTGACCGGGCGAATGCTGCGGACCACCGAAACGCCCTGCAGCGCGGCCGACACGCGCAGGTAGTCGTCGGCGCTGCTGATGCCGGTGATCACCACGCGGTAGACACCGGGCACGCCCGAATCCACCCGCTTGGCATAGCGCTTGACCAGTGCATCGGCGGCGCCGTCGGCACCGGCCGCCATGGCGCGGCGTGCGTCGCCGTCGCTGCTGGTCCAGCTGGACAGCACATTGCCGTTGTCCACGAACACCCAATCGGCGGTCCAGCCGGCGTCACTGCGGTAGAGCTTGCCGATCAGCTGCATCGGCGGGCTGTACTTGGCCGAGGCGCGCGACACCGCGGCGGTGTCCTTGCGCCAGATCGCGCCAGCCAGTGCCTGCTCGGCGGCCGCGCCGCTCGGCAACCCGAGTCGGTAGCCGCGTTCGATCGCACGGTCCAGCACGCTGCGCGCGGCATTGGCCTGGGCCACGCCAACCAGACGTGGGCCGCTGCCGTCGTCGATGGCCAACCACAGCACCGGCTTGGGGCGCGGCAACGGCCACACCGGCAGGCCCAGCGCGGCGATCAGGCCATCCACATCCGATTGCCGGAACCGTGCCACCAGGGTCGTACGGAAGGTCGGCGCGCCGGTGCGCGAGGTGCCCTGATCCTGGCGGTAGTCGTAGTGGTCGACGTAGTTGGGCGCGTTGCGCAGCGCCTGCGGCACGCCGGGGCGGCTCATCACGCCGCGGTCGCCGGAGACCTTGCCCAGCACTGCACCCAGCGCGCGCGCCAGTGCGCCGGGGCGATCGGATTCGCTCTGGCTATTGACCGGCACTTCGGCGTCGTAGGCACTTTGCGCCTTGGCAACGTCGCCTTCGGTGCGCAGGTCTGCTTGCGCAAAGGCCGGGGCAACGGGCATGGCGACCACGAGGGCGAGAAAGAAAGCGAGACTGCGGCGCATCGACGGTTCCATGACATAAGCGTATCCGGGTGAATTGTTGCCCGAATGGGGCGCTAGCGCCAACGTGGCTGCTAAAATCGCTGCCTTTACCGCCGAGCCACCCCCGCCCGTGACCAGCCAAACGCCTTCCAGCCCCTCGCCCATGACCTACCGCGACGCGGGTGTCGACATCGACGCCGGCAATGCATTGGTCGAACGCATCAAACCGCTGGTCAAGCGCAGCTTCCGGCCAGAGGTGATGGGCGGCCTGGGTGGCTTCGGCGCGCTGTTCGACCTGTCCGGCAAATACAAGGAGCCGGTGCTGGTCTCGGGCACCGACGGCGTGGGCACCAAGCTCAAGCTGGCCCAGCAGTTGGGCCGGCACGACACCATCGGCATCGATCTGGTGGGCATGTGCGTCAACGACGTGCTGGTGCAGGGCGCCGAGCCGCTGTTCTTCCTGGATTACTTCGCCACCGGCAAGCTGGATGTGGACACCGCCGCGGCGGTGGTGGGCGGCATCGCGCGTGGCTGCGAGCTCTCCGGTTGCGCACTGATCGGCGGCGAAACTGCCGAAATGCCCGACATGTACCCGCCGGGCGAATACGACCTGGCCGGCTTCACCGTGGGCGCGGTGGAAAAATCGCAGCTGCTGGATGGCGCGCAGGTGCGCGCCGGCGACGTGCTGATCGGCATCGCCTCCTCCGGCCCGCATTCCAATGGCTATTCGTTGATCCGCAAGATCTACGAGCGCGCCGGCGCCCCGGCCGAACACGTACTGGACGATGGCAGCAAGCTGATCGATGCGCTGATGGCGCCGACCGCGCTGTACGTCAAGCCGGTGCTGGCGCTGCTCAAGGCGCATGGCGAGGCGATCCATGCCATGGCCCATATCACCGGCGGCGGATTGACCGAAAACATCATCCGCGTCGTTCCGGACGGGCTGGGCCTGGACATCGATGCCACCGCCTGGACGCTGCCGCCGGTCTTCGCCTGGCTGCAGCGCGAAGGTGCGGTGGCCGATGCCGAAATGTGGCGCACCTTCAACTGCGGCATCGGCTTCGTGCTGATCGCCTCGCCCGAGCAAGCCGCCACGCTCGAGCAGGCGCTGGATGCGCAGTCGCTGGCGCACTGGCGTATCGGCCAGGTGGTCAGTGCGCACGGCGACGAACGCGTGCGGATCGGCTGAGAGAAGACCTGCATGGACGCGTCCCCGATCGCCAGCCCTTCCGCTGCCACTGTCGCTGCCAGCGCCGAAGATCTGCAGCACCTCAAGCTGCTGTCGATCTTCGACTACGTGCTGGCTGGCATCACCGGGCTGTTTTCGCTGATTCCGCTGATCCACCTGTTCATGGGGCTGGCCATCGTGACCGGGCGGCTGCCCATGAAGGACAGCACCGGGCAGGCGGCGCCCCAGGAGATACAGCTGTTCGGCTGGGTCTTCGTGATCATTGCAGCGATGCTCATCCTGGGTGGACTCAGCATGGCCGGCTTCATGGCCTATGCCGGCCGTTGCATCGCCCAGCGCAGGCGGCATCTGTTGTGCCTGATCGTGGCCGGCATCTCCTGCTCGTTCATGCCGTTCGGCACCGTCGTCGGTGTGTTTACGCTGGTGGTGCTGCTGCGTCCGCAGGTCAAGGCGTTGTTCGGCATCGCCGCACCCGCCACCTGAGATCGACGTGAGCACATCCGCGTTGCGCCTTCCCAAGCTGGCGGCATTGCTCATCACGGTTGCGGTCTTTTCGGTGAGCTGGATCTCGCCGCTGTGGCCGGTGGAACAGGCACTGCACAGTTCGTTGACGGTGCTGGGGCTGCTTGCGATGGTGTGGGCCGACCGTCGCTGGCAGCTGGGCACGGGTGCATTCTTGGCCATCTGCGTGTTCATCGCCATGCACTGCATTGGCGCACGCTGGCTGTATTCCAACGTGCCCTATGAGCAATGGAGCCTGCAGCTGCTGCACTGGTCGCCCAGCGCCACGTTCGGCTGGACACGCAATCATTTCGATCGGCTGATCCATCTGCTGTTCGGGCTGTGCTTCACGCCAGCCATTGCGCAGCTGGCGATGCAGCGGTGGCCACGCCTGACGCTTCGGCAAGCGTTCGTGCTGACGGCGATGACCATCATGTGCGTCAGCCTGGTCTACGAATGGTTCGAATGGGGCATCGCGCTGCTGCTGTCGCCGCAGGCGGCCGAAGCCTACAACGGCCAGCAGGGCGACCTCTGGGATGCGCATACCGACATGCTGCTGGCCACCCTTGGCAGCCTGGCGGCCTACCCCGTTGTGAGGACTTTATCCAATGCACGCACCTGACGCCCGCCTGCGCCTGGCCGTGCTGGCGTCCGGGCGCGGCAGCAACCTGCAGGCCATCCTGGATGCGATCGCCAGCGGGCGCCTGCATGCCGAGGTGGTCGGGGTGTTCTCCGATCGGCCGCAGGCGCCGGCCCTGCACAAGGTCGAGCAAGCGCTGCGCTGGAGCGCCAGCCCGCGCGATTTCGCCGACCGCGCTGCCTTCGATGCCGCGCTGGGCGATGCTATCGCCGCCGTGCAGCCGGACTGGGTGATCTGCGCCGGCTACATGCGCATCCTGGGCGAGCCGCTGGTGCGCCGTTTCGCCGGGAGCATGCTCAACATCCACCCGTCGCTGCTGCCCAAATACCGCGGGCTGCACACGCACGCGCGCGCGCTGGAAGCCGGCGATGCGGAGCACGGTGCCAGCGTGCACCTGGTGGTGCCGGAGCTGGATGCCGGCGCAGTGATCGCGCAGGCGCGCGTGCCGGTCCTGCCCTGCGACAGCGCCGAGCAGCTGGCCGCGCGGGTGCTGGCGCGCGAGCACCCGCTGCTCCTGGCCACGCTGGAGCTGCTAGCCAGTGGCCGCGTCGCGGTGCACGGCGACAGCGTGCTTATCGACGGTCAGTGCCTGTTTACGCCACTGCGACTAGAGTCCGCAAACACCGCGCTCGCCTGAATGCGGAAGACATTCCCCTCATCCCGTTCCGGACATCCTTGCGGCCTCCGTGCCCGCGACCAGCGCATGAACGTCATCCCGATCGCCGCCGCGCTGTTAACTGTTGCCTTGCTTACCGAGGCCGGCCCCGGCCGTGCGCAACAAGCGCCCGCCGCGCCTGTGCCAGCGGCGCCCGCCCCGGTCACGACTCCGGGCGCCGCGCCGACGCCGCCCGTTGCCCTGCCCGCTAGCACCTGGACGCCGCCGCCGCTGGAGCCGTTCGTGGCGACCTATCAAGCGTTCTATCGTGGCAAGGAAGCGGGCGATGCCACCATGCAGGTCAGTCACGGCGAGGGTAGCCAGTGGCGCATCGACATGTCGGTGCGTGGCCGCAAGGGCTTCGCCAGCATCCTGGGCCTGAACCTGGAGCAGAGCACGGTGTTCCGCGTGGATGGCGACACGTATGTGCCGCTGAGCCAGAGCACCGTGCGCAAGGCAGTGTTCTTCGGCAAGAAGGTCACCGGCGTCTACAACTGGCAGGCCGGCACAGCGCAATGGAACGGCGATCTGAAGGAAGATCGCCAGCAGCCGATTCCCTTGCAGCACGGCGACCAGAGCGCGTTGTCGCTGAACCTGTCGCTGATGCGCGACGCGCAGCCCGGGCGCAGCCTCAGCTATCGCTACGTCGACGTGGGCAAGGTGCGCAAATACGACTACCGCGCTGCCGATGCCACCGAAGTGGTGCAGGTGGGCGATCTGAGCTACGACGCGTTGCGGGTGTACCGCGTCAACAGCGGCGACAACGAAACCATCCTCTGGATCGCCAACGGGGTCCCCACTCCGGTGCGCATCCTGCAACGTGACAAAGGTGAGGATCAGATCGATCTGCGCCTGGTCGAATACCAAGGAGCCTAAGCGATGAAAATCTTCTCCCGTACCAGCGCCGTGATCGCTGCCGCCGCATTGGCGATGTCCAGCGTGCCCGCATTTGCCATGCAACCGTTCCAGGCCGACTACTCGGCCAACTACATGGGCATGCAGGCCAACGGCACCATGACCCTGGCCGCTGCCGGCGCCAACCAGTGGCGCTATACGCTGACCATCCAGAACCAGCTGGCCAACCTGACCCAGAGCACGGTGTTCGAAGAAGCCAATGGCCAACTGCGCCCGGTCAGCAGCAACGACACCTCGTCGATGATGGTCAAGCGCCGTAACGTCACCGCCAACTACGACTGGAAGACCAGTCAGGCGACCTGGGGCGGCGACATCAAGCCGGACCGCCGCGGCCCGGTGAAACTGCAGCCCGGCGACATGGATGCGCTGCTGATCAACCTGGCGATCACCCGTGACCTGGCCGCCGGCAAGCCGCTGAACTACCGCATGGTGGACGAAGGCCGTATCAAGCCGATGAGCTACAAGGTGGTCGGCAAGGAAACCATCACCGTCAACGGCAAGCAGGAGCAGGCCACCAAGGTGTCGCGCGTGGATGGCGACAAGGAATTGATTGCGTGGGTGGTCAAGGACCTGCCGGTCCCGGCGCGCCTGTTGCAAAAGGAAAAAGGCCAAGACGCGCTGGATCTGACCATCAAGTCGCTGCGCTGAGCGACCCGCGCGCCACCGAGCGTGCCCAGGAATGCGCTGAGGTGCGCTGCTGGGCACCACTATTGGACGGGCAATCTGCCAATCGCGGTTTAAAGCGTGGTGAACCGAGTGTGCGGTGCCCTCACCGCTCCCGGGATACGCCGTGAATCCGTCCGTGGAGGCTCGGTGGCGGCATCCATGCCGCCACACGGTCCCGCAATCAGCGAGGACACCGCACCAGGCAGTTCGCGCGCCGCGTGGTTGAAAGCGGGAGCAGCAACGGTCGGTTGAAGACACGGTGAGGACACCACCTCAAACACTTTACGTGCCTGGATTGAAGAACCAAGAAGCCACGCCGGAGCACTGAATGTTGCTCGGTCGAACTCTGCACACCGACCATCATCACCGGTCCTTGCCCGCTCACCGTCGCGGGACCTTTGGCAGCGTGGATGCCGCCAAAGCGCTGACATAGACGTACTTGCAGCGTGTCCGTGATGGCGGGCGGCAAGCACCCCGCAGCCAAGCCGCAGCTCAGCCGCTCTTCACACACCGATCGGAGCCAGACCGAGCGACAACCTATCAGGGCTTGCCAGCAGCCTTGTCATCGCCGGTCATGAACACCGTGCGGCAATCCACGCGAATCTGCTGGTCGTTCTTGCGCCAATAGAACAGGTCGCAATGGCGCTTGCCTTCGACGGTCTTCTTCACAGCCACTGCATAGAACGACTGCGCGATCTCTTCGCGGCTGGCAGTGCCGTCGTTGTTCCAGTCCATGTCCTTGAACTCCACGCCCTGGGTGATGGCCATGCCCACGCTCCAGGCATAGGCCAGCCACGCCAGGATCAGCACGATCACGCCGAGCAGGATCTTGCGCCGGGTGGTGAAACGGCCGCGCAGGATCATGCGGTGCGCTGAATGGTCGCGCCCAGCGCCCCCAGCTTCTCCTCGATGTTTTCGTAGCCACGGTCCAGGTGGTAGATGCGATCGATGGTGGTGTCGCCATCGGCGACCAGGCCCGCCAGGATCAGC
This sequence comes from Xanthomonas phaseoli pv. dieffenbachiae, assembly GCF_008639345.1. Lineage (NCBI taxonomy): Bacteria > Pseudomonadati > Pseudomonadota > Gammaproteobacteria > Lysobacterales > Lysobacteraceae > Xanthomonas > Xanthomonas phaseoli. The sequence continues at coordinate 3,287,267 of NZ_CP041380.1, forward strand.
GATGCCGACGCGCGCAGGTCGGTCGCCATCACCGGCGCGCCGCTCAGGCGTTCGGCACCGCGCACGATGGCGGTGTGGCCTTCGACCTGGATATCCGCGCCCAGGCGCAGCAGCTCGTTGACGTGCATGAAGCGGTTTTCGAAGATGGTTTCGTTGATCACGCCCACGCCATCGGCCACGCAGTTGAGCGCCATGAATTGCGCCTGCATGTCGGTGGGAAACGCCGGGTACGGCGCGGTGGTCAGGCTGACTGCGCGCGGACGCTTGCCCTGCATGTCCAGCGTGATGCTGTCGGCGGTGGTGGTGATGGTGGCGCCGGCCTCGGTCAGCTTGTCCAGCACCGCATCCAGCGTTTCCGGGCGCGCGCGGCGCACGGTGACGCTGCCGCCGGTCATCGCCGCGGCGACCAGGAAGGTGCCGGTTTCGATGCGGTCGGGCAACACCGCGTGATGGCCGCCGCCCAGGCGCTCGACGCCCTGCACCACGATGCGCGGCGTGCCGGCGCCTTCGATCTGCGCACCGAGTGCGATCAGGCAGTCGGCCAGGTCGGTGACTTCCGGTTCCATCGCCGCGTTTTCCAGCACCGTGGTGCCTTCGGCGAGCACGGCGGCCATCAGTACGTTCTCGGTGCCGGTGACGCTGACCATGTCGAACACGTAGCGGCCGCCCTTCAGGCGCCCGTTGCTGGTGGCCTTGATGTAGCCGTTCTCCACGCTGATCTCGGCACCCAGCGCCTGCAGGCCCTTGATGTGCTGGTCCACCGGGCGCGAGCCGATCGCGCAGCCGCCGGGCAGCGACACTTCGGCAGTGCCGTAGCGCGCCAGCAGCGGGCCCAGCACCAGGATCGAGGCGCGCATGGTCTTGACCAACTCATAGGGCGCGACCTGGTGCGTGACCGAGCGCGGGTCGACCAGGATCGAGCGGCCCTTGGCCAGCGTGCCTTCGTCGATGGTGACCTCGGCGCCCAGCTCGCTGAGCAGCTTCACCGTGGTGATCACGTCGTGCAGGTGCGGCACGTTGCTGATTTCCACCGGCGCATCGGCCAGCAGGGTCGCGCACAGGATCGGCAGCACTGCGTTCTTGGCACCGGAAATATTGACTTCGCCATGCAGCGCTTGGCCGCCGGTCACTACGATTTTTGCCATGGGAATCTGAGAAATCCGAAAGTAGAAAGGATGTCGGGGGAATGAGGAGAGGGACGTGTCGACCGTAGTGCACGCGGCGCGCGGTGAAACCGGGGGATCGAGCGGCGCCGGGTACGGCCCGGGACGCGCTGGATACCGTGACTGCGTGAGCGTGGACGACAACAGCCGAGGAATGCAGGTGCATAACGCTTACCGCCCCTGCCCTGCACACCGCTTTCGGCCCAGCCCGCCTGATGGCGAGCGCGGCGGCTGCGTTCAGCCTTCCTCGGGCGTCAGGGTCTTCAGCTGCAGCGCGTGGATCGCCCCACCCATCAGATCGCCCAGGGTGGCGTAAACCATACGATGCCGCGCCAGCGGGGCCTTGCCGGCAAAGGCCGGGCTGACCACGGTGGCCTCGAAGTGCACGCCGTCGTCGCCGTGCACGTCGACGCGGGCTTCGGGCAAGCCGGATTCGATGAGTTTACGGATGGTTTCGGCGTCCAAAGGGCGTTTCCTCATAAAATGAGCGCACATTCTACTCTTCACCCGAGTCCTGCATGGCTGTCTCGCACTTGCCCTCCGCCACCGTCAGCGACGCCAGCCTGGTCGCCAGCGGCCAGCGCGTGCTGGAGATCGAGCGCGAGGCCCTGGCCAGCGTGGGCGCACGCATCGGCAGCGAGTTTGCCGCGGCCTGCCGGCTGGTGCTGGCCTCGCGCGGACGGGTGGTCGCCACCGGCATGGGCAAGTCCGGCCATGTGGCGCGCAAGATCGCCGCCACCCTCGCCTCGACCGGCACGCCGGCGTTCTTCGTTCACCCCGGCGAGGCCGGCCATGGCGACCTGGGCATGATCACCGAGGCCGACATCGTGCTGGCGCTGTCGTACTCCGGGGAATCGGACGAAGTGCGCATGCTGCTGCCGGTGCTCAAGCGCCAGGGCAACCCGATCATCGCCATGACCGGGCGCGCCAGTTCCACCCTGGCCCAGGCCGCCGACGTGCACCTGGACGTCAGCGTCTCCGCCGAGGCCTGCCCGCTGCACCTGGCCCCGACCTCCAGCACCACCGCCTCGCTGGCGATGGGCGATGCGCTGGCGGTAGCGCTACTGGATGCGCGCGGCTTCACCGCCGACGACTTCGCCCGCTCGCACCCGGCCGGCAGCCTGGGCCGGCGCCTGCTGCTGCACATCACCGATGTGATGCACGCCGGCGAGGGCCTGCCGCGTGTGCGCGAAGACGCCAGCCTGAGCGAGGCGTTGATGGAAATGAGCCGCAAGCGGCTGGGCATGACCGCCGTGGTGGACGCCGACGACCGTCTGATCGGCCTGTTCACCGACGGCGACCTGCGCCGTGCGCTGGACAGCGACATCGACGTGCGCAGCGCCGGCATCGCGCAGGTGATGACGCGCAACCCGCGCACCATCGGCGCCGACCAGCTGGCCGCCGAGGCCGCGCGGCTGATGGAGGACTACAAGATCAACGGCCTGATCGTGGTGGATGCGCAGCACCGCGCGGTGGGTGCATTGAACATTCACGACCTGTTGCGCGCCAAGGTGGTTTAACAGGTTCAGTTTTCAACCGCCGGACCCCGTTCTCACCGATTCGTGCCGATGCCCTATTCCCCTTTGCAGCACCTTCCCGCCGAGCTGATCGAGCGCGCCGCGCGCGTCCGCCTGGCCTGTTTCGACGTCGACGGCACGCTGACCGACGGCCGCCTGTACTACGACCACGCCGGTCACGAGAGCAAGGCGTTCAATGTGCTCGATGGCCAGGGTCTCAAGCAGCTCGATCACGCTGGCATCCATGTCGCGCTGATCACTGCGCGCGCCAGCCTGTCGGCGGAAAAGCGCGGCCAGGATCTGGGCCTGCATGTGCAGATCGGGGTCAAGAACAAGCGCCTGGCGGTGCTGGCACTGTGCCAGGAGCACGGCCTGTCGCTGGACCAGGTGCTGTTCATGGGCGATGACCTCCCCGACCTGCCTGCCCTGCTCGCAGTCGGCCTGCCGGTGGCGCCGGCCAACGCGCACCCTTGGATCGCCGAGCGCGTGCAGTGGCATACCCGCGCCCGTGGCGGCGAAGGCGCCGCGCGCGAAGTCTGCGATGTGGTGCTGGCCGCACAAGGCCAGGTCGAACGCATCATCGAAGGGTTCTCGGCATGAATTGGAGCTGGCGCACCACCCTGGGCGTGGTGCTGTTCGTCGCCGCCGTCGTCTCCGGCTGGTCGGCCTGGAAGCAGCGCGCGCGCCCGGCCGCCGCGGCCGTGCAGGAGTCCGGCGCCGACTACATCCTGCGCGACTTCGAGTTGATCGCCCTGGACAAGCAGAGCGGCAAGGAATCGATGACGCTGCGCGCACCGGAGATGCATCGCAACCGGGCCGACCAGACCGCCGACATCACCACGCCGGTGTTCCTGATGCCCGATAACGCCAACCTGCCGTGGACCCTGCGCTCCAAGACCGGGTGGGTCAACCCGGACGGCACCCAGCTGCGCCTGCGCGGCGATGTCGAGGGCGATAGCCCCACCGGCGGCGCCACTCCGCCAACCACGTTCCGTACCCAAAGCCTGGACGTGTTCCCGCAACAGAACATCGCCAAGACCGACGCGCCGGTGACCATGACCCGCCCGGGTATCATGCAGAGCGGCGTCGGCTTCGAAGCCGACCTCAAATCACGCCAGTACAAGCTCCTCTCTCAGGTCAAGACCCGCTATGAACCGAATGCTGCCCGCTAAACTGGCGTTTGCCGCACTGCTGCTGCCTGCACTGGCAATGGCCAAGACCAGCGATCGCAACCAGCCGATGGCGATCGACTCCAATGCCAACGATTGCAACATGCTCGACGACAGCGGCAAGTGCCGTTTCAGCGGCAATGTGGTGATCACCCAGGGCACGCTGGAAATCCACGCCGACACCGCCGATATCTTCCAGAAGAACGGCCAGACCGATCGCGTGGTGCTCAACGGCAAGCAGGCAACGCTCAAGCAGGAGATGGACGACGGCGCGATGATGCACGGCCAGGCCGACAACATCGAATACAAGGTCGCCGACGAAATCATCATCCTGACCGGCAATTACAAGGTCGATTCGCCCAAGGGCACCAACGCCGGCCAGCGCATGGTCTACAACACCAAGACCGGCAACATGCAGAGCGGCGGCGACGGTAGCCGCGTGCGCACCATCATCCAGCCCAAGACCGCAGCTCCGGGAGCAGCGGCGCCTGCTGCCGCACCGGCGACCAACCCGGCCCCGGCAGCCGCCAAGCCCGCTGCCAAGCCGCAGGGGAAGAAGTAATGCTGGTCGCCACCGGTCTGCGCAAGAAGTACAAGCAACGCGAAGTGGTCAAGGAATTCGGCCTTACGCTCGAGGCCGGCGAGGTGGTGGGCCTGCTCGGCCCCAACGGCGCCGGCAAGACGACGTGCTTCTACATGATCGTGGGTCTGGTCGAAGCCGATGCCGGGCGGATCGAATTGGACGGCCGCGACCTCACTGCCGAGCCGATGTACGCACGCGCCAAGCTGGGCGTCGGCTACCTGCCGCAGGAACCCTCGATCTTCCGCAAGCTCACCGTGGCCGACAACATCCGCCTGGTGCTGGAGCTGCGCGAGGAACTCGACAACGCCGGCCGTGAGAAAGAACTGGTCTCGCTGCTGGAAGAGTTGCAGATCACCCACGTGGCCGATCAACTCGGCGCCAGCCTCTCCGGCGGCGAGCGGCGCCGCTGCGAGATCGCACGTGCGCTGGCGGCCAAGCCGCGCATGATGCTGCTGGACGAACCCTTCGCCGGCGTGGACCCGATTTCGGTCGGCGAGATCCAGCGCATCATCATCCACCTCAAGGAGCGCGGCATCGGTGTCCTGATCACCGACCACAACGTGCGCGAGACCTTGGGAATCTGCGACCGCGCGTATATCCTCGCCGAGGGGGGCGTGCTGGCGCAGGGGGCACCGGACACGCTGCTAGCCAATCCCGACGTCCGTCGCGTGTATCTGGGGGAAACTTTCCGCCTTTGAGCGCGTCGCCGCGCCAACGCTTTTTCCAGTCAGTGCCCGCATGAAAGCCCGGCTCCAGACATCGTTAGGACAGCAGTTGGTCATGACGCCGCAATTGCGTCAGGCGATCAAGCTATTGCAGATGTCCACCACCGAGCTGGAAGTGGAAATCGCCGAGGCCGTTGAAACCAATCCGCTGCTGGAGTGGGCCGACGAAGCCGCGTATGCGGCCAGCGACGTCGCGGTGGACGCCTCGCCGTCCGCGTCCGCCGAAGCACCTCAGCGCGAAGAAGTCGCGCCTGCCGAGCGCGACGAGGATTGGTCGCAGGACGAACTGCAGTGGACCGGCTCGGGCAGCGGCGGCAGCTTCGACGACGACGAGTCCGGCGATGCCGCAGAGCGCGTGGCCGAATCCGAAACACTGGCCGACCACCTCTTGTGGCAGCTGCATCTGTCGCCGCTGTCGCCGCGCGACCGCCAGATCGGCGCGATGCTGATCGACGCGCTCGACGAAAACGGCTACCTGCGCGAACCGCTGTCGGCCATTCTCGAAACCCTGGCGCTGGGCGCAGCGGTCGACGAGGCCGATGTGCTCACCGTCCTGCATCAGATCCAGCGCTTCGACCCGGTGGGCGTGGGCGCGCGCACCCTGGGCGAATGCCTAGCGTTGCAGCTGGGGGTGCTCGATGCGGACACGCCTGGCCGGGAGCTGGCGCTGCAGATCGTTGCCGGCCCGCTGGAACGGCTGCCGCGCAGCGGCGTGACCGGGCTGGCCCACGAGCTCAAGCGCTCCACTGCCGATGTGGAACAGGCGGTGCAGCTGGTGCGCTCGCTGGACCCGCGCCCGGGCAAACAGATCGGCGACCTGTCGCAGGACACCTATGTCGTGCCCGATTGCGTGATCTGGCGCCAGCGCGGGGTCTGGCGGGCCGCGCTGGCCGGCCGCGCGCAGCCCAAGGTCACCATCCACCGCGGCTACGAAAACCTGATCCGCAGTTGCGGCGAGTCCGACGCCGGCTACCTGCGCGGCCAGTTGCAGGAGGCACGCTGGTTGCTCAAGAGCCTGGAGGCGCGCGGCGAGACCCTGCTGCGGGTGGTGCGCTGTCTGCTGGAACACCAGGCCGGGTTCCTGGAGTTCGGCGCGCAGGCCTTGCGCCCGCTGACGCTGCGCGAAATCGCAGGCGAGCTCGGGCTGCACGAATCCACCATTTCCCGCGCGATCGCCCGCAAGTACGTGCGCACCCCGCGCGGGACCATCGCGCTGCGCGCATTCTTCGCCTCCGGCATCGACACCGACAGCGGCGGCGAGGCCTCCAGCACCGCCATCCAGGCCATGATCCGGCGCCTGATCGACGCGGAAAACCCGCGCAAACCGCTCTCCGACGCCAAACTGGCCGACCTGCTGAAAACATCCGGCGTACCAGTGGCGCGGCGCACCGTTGCGAAGTATCGTGAGGCCATGAACATTTCCGCCTCCCACGAACGCGTGCGCATCGCCTGACGTTGCAACCACCGCAACGCCGGCATGCGCCGGGTTTGTCGGATCACCGGAACGGTTCATTGGCCCACCGACCAATGGAGGTATCCGATGCGTATCGAGACGTATGGCCACCAGCTTGAAGTGACCCCCGCCCTGCGGGAGTACGTGGCAAGCAAGCTGCAGCGATTGCAGCGCCATTTCGACCAGCACTGCGAAGTCCGAACGCAGCTGGCCGTCCGCAAGCCGGACCACCACGTGGTCGCCACCGTCAACCTTCCCGGTCGCACCCTGCACGCAGATGCCAGCGGCTCCACCATGTATGCGGCCATCGACCTGCTGGTCGACAAGCTCGACCGCCTGGTCCTCAAGCACAAAGAGAAGAAATGTAACCACCACGCCCGCGAGGTGCGCGACAATCCTGCGTGACGCTTCCCGCTTGATGCCCTCATGCCCTTAACCGATCTGATGGCGGCCGTGCGCACCCTGGTGTCGCCGGCCGCCGATCGCGACACCGTCCTGCATGCCGCCGCCGACCTGCTCTCCTGTCGTCAGGCCGGCGCCGACGAGCTCTACGCCAACCTGTGCGAGCGCGAGGCCCTGGGCAGTACCGCCATTGGCCACGGCATCGCCATTCCGCATGGGCGCTGCCCCAATCTCACCGAGCCACGCGGGGCCTTGCTGCGGCTGGCCACGCCGGTCTCCTTCGGCGGCGACGAGCCGGTGGACCTGGTGTTTGCCATGGCCGTGCCGGCGCACTACACCCACCAGCACCTGATGCTGCTGTCCGAGCTGGCCGAACGATTCTCCGATGCCGACTTCCGTCGAAACCTGCGCGCCGCACCCAATGCCGATGCCCTGATGGCGCTGCTCGCCGACGTGCCGCCCACGCAGGCGAGTGCGGCATGAATACCAGCATCACCGCACGCGAACTGTTCGACCAGCAGCGCGACAAGCTGGCCCTGCGCTGGGTCGCCGGTCCCAAGGGCGAGCACCGCGAGATCCAGGCCGGCAGCAACAACGCGCGGCGCCCGTCGCTGGCCGGCTACCTCAATGTGATCTATCCCAACAAGGTGCAGATCTTGGGCACCGAGGAACTGGCCTGGCTGGACTCGCTGGATGCGCGCCAGCGCTGGGAAACCATCGAAAAGATCATCCAGGTGCAACCGCTGGCGCTGGCGATCAGCAAGAACCAGTCCTGCCCGGAAGATCTGCGCGCGGCGGCCGACGAATCCAATACGCCGCTGTGGATCTCGTCCAAGCGCGGCCACGAACTGCTCAACCACCTTTCCTACCATCTGGCGCGCACGCTGGCGCCACGGGTCACGCTGCATGGCGTGTTCATGGAGATCTACTCGATCGGCGTGCTGATCACCGGCGAAGCCGGCTCGGGCAAGAGCGAGCTGGCGCTGGAACTGCTCAGCCGCGGCCACCGGCTGGTGGCCGACGATGCGCCCGAGTTCACCCAGATCGCGCCCGACGTGCTCGACGGTACCTGCCCCGAATTGCTCCAGGATTTGCTGGAAGTGCGCGGCCTCGGCGTGTTGAATGTGCGCGACATGTTCGGCGACACCGCGGTGAAGAAGAACAAGTACCTGCGCCTGATCGTGCACCTGACCCGGCCGATGACCGAGCCCACGCCGTCCGGCTACGAGCGTCTGACCGGCGACTCCGGCAGCCGCCATGTGCTGGACCTGGACGTGCCGCTGATCACCCTGCCGGTGATGCCCGGCCGCAACCTGGCCGTGCTGACCGAAGCGGCGACCCGGCTGCATATCCTGCGCACCAAGGGCATCGACCCGGCCGCGTTGTTCATCGCCCGCCATAGCAACCTGCTGGAGCGACGCACGCCATGAGTATCGCGCCCTCCACGCTGATGATCGTGAGCGGGCTGTCCGGCTCGGGCAAATCGGTCGCGCTGAAGACCTTCGAAGACCTGGATTACTACTGCTCGGACAACCTGCCGGTGGAGCTGCTGCCGGACTTCGTCAAAAGCCGCCTGCGTGGCAACCCGATCGGCGACCAGCGCCTGGCGGTGGGCATCGATGTGCGCAGCCGCAGCGACCTGACCCAGCTGGCGCAGTGGCGCCAGGCCGCGCAGGAATACGGCATCGAGGCGCGGCTGCTGTTTTTCGAGGCCAGCGACGAGGCGTTGATCAAGCGGTATGCCGATACCCGTCGCCGCCACCCGCTCAGCCATCTCGGCCTGGCATTGCCGGAAGCGATCACCCGCGAGCGCCAGTTGACCGAACCCTTGCGCACGCAGGCCGATGCCGTCATCGACACCAGCACCCTCAACGTGCATCAATTGCGCCGCCGCGTGGTCACCGAGTTCGCGCTTGGTTCCCATGATCGGCTGTCGCTGCTGTTCGAATCGTTTGCCTACAAGCGCGGCGTGCCGGCCGAAGCCGACTTCGTGTTCGATGCGCGCGTGCTGCCCAATCCGCATTGGGATCCGGAGCTGCGCCCGCTGACCGGCCGCGATGCCGGCGTGCGCGACTATCTGGACAACGAGGCCGACGTGCAGCGTTACAGCGCGCAGATCGTGGACCTGCTCGACACCTGGCTGCCGCGGCTGCGCAACGACACCCGCAGCTATGTGACCATCGCCTTCGGCTGCACCGGCGGCAAGCACCGCTCGGTGTACATGGCCGAACGCATGGCCCGACATGCGCGCGAACAAGGCTGGCCGGAAGTGGCGACGTTTCATCGCGAGCAGGACTGAGGGGCTGGGATTCGGGATTCGGGATTCGGGATTCGGGATTCGGGATTCGGGGATCGGGGATCGGGGATCGGGGATCGGGAATCGTTGCAGCGGCATCCTGCGAGGTAAGCGTGCTTTACCTACGTTGAGGACGAGACGCTCGCTGGCCTTATTCTTAGGTTGGAGTGCTTGCGCGCTGGCTGGCGTGTGGCGGACGCTGCGCAGGCCAACGACGCTGTAGCTGGTGCGACTGGATCGCCGACGTTCCCGAAAGCCGCTTGGCGTTCTCGTTCGGCGCGCCATGCAACGCTGCACGACCGATGCGCTGTCGCCGTCACCACCAATGCGTCGTGGTATTCCGCCGTGCATGGCGACATGTCCCCGCGCGCTGCAGGGAAACGGCAGCGCTCGCTTGCGCTGCAGGCCGTACTGCTGGCGCTGCGCACGTCGCGGATCGCGCCACGCCGGCAGCGCACGATGGCGCACATGCTGCCGCCGCGTCGCTGCCGCGGTCCTAAACGGCTATTCAGTTCGCAACGCATCTGTGTAGGCAGACGCTATCGCGCAGTCATGCTGACCTGTTAACGTTTCGACATGGCCTGTGGCATTCTCCTCATTACTCATCCCGGCATCGGCGCGGCGTTGTTGAACGTGGCGACGGGGCTGTTGCGGCAATTGCCGTTGAAGACCGAAGCATTCGAGGTGCCCTTCGATGCAGACCTGGACGCGTTGCTGCCCCAGGCATCGTCGGCGATGCGCCGGGTCGACAGCGGTGACGGCGTGCTGGTCATGACCGACCTGTACGGCGCCAGCCCCAGCAATCTGGCCAACCGTCTGGCCAAGCTGGGCACACCGGTTCGCCGGGTGTCCGCACTGAGCCTGCCGATGCTGCTGCGCGTGATGAACTACCCCGAACAAGGATTGCAGGAGCTGCCCGCCACTGCGGCGGCCGGTACCCGCAACGGAGCGATCATCGACGATGCTTGAACGCGAACTCATAGTTTCCAACCGACTCGGACTGCATGCGCGGGCCACCGCCAAGCTGGTGCAGACGTTGTCGTCGTATCGCAGCAACGCCACCCTGGCGGCCAAGGGGCGCGAGGTGAATGCCAAGAGCATCATGGGCGTGATGTTGCTGGCCGCAGGCCAAGGCACCAGCGTGGTGGTGCGGCTGGATGGCGAAGACGAAGCCGAGGCCTTGCAGGCGCTGGTGGACCTGTTCGAGCGCCGTTTCGACGAGGACAGCTGAGCATGCGCGGCGTCGGTGCCGTTGCGACCGACACGGCGCCGCTGCGCCAGGGACGCGCATGAGCCTGCGCCTGCGCGGACATGGCGCTGCACGCGGCAACGCGCTTGGCCGCGCACGCGTGCGCCAGAGCCATACCCTGGAAGTGGCCGAACAACGCGTGCCCGCCAGTCAGGTGGAAACGCAGCTGCAGCGCCTGCATGTAGCCATCGCCTCGGCACGGGTCGAGATGCAGCAGCTGCGCGATCGCCTGCACGGCGCACTGGCGAGCGAGGTCGGCGAATTCCTCGAGTTGCATGCATTGCTGCTCGATGACCCCGAGCTGCTGAAAGGCCTGGATGAGCTGATCCGCACCCACCGCTACAGCGCCGACTATGCCTTGCGTGTGCAGCGCGACCGTCTGGCGGCAGTGTTCGACGGGATGGAGGATGCATATCTCAAGAGCCGCATGGACGATCTGGATCACGTGATCGGTCGCATCCACGCGTTCTTGCACAAGCGCGCCCCCGACCTCAAGGGTGTGGCCGGCGAGATCCTGGTGTGCGACAACGTGGCACCTTCCGAGCTGGCGCAGCTGCAGGCACAAGGCGTGGTCGGCATCGTCACCACCGCCGGCAGCACGCTGTCGCACAGCGCGATCCTGGCGCGCAGCCTGCACCTGCCGTTGGTGGTGGGCGTCGGCGATGCGCTGCAGCGCATCGAAGATGGCGATGTGTTGATTGTCGATGCCGGCTCGGGCCAGGTGATCGTCGACCCCAAGCCCGAACATCTGCGCGACTACCGCGAGCGCCTGCGTGCGCTGGCCAAGGAACAGCGCGAGCTGGGCCGGCTGCGCTCCAAGCCCACGCGCACGCGCGACAACGTCGACATCACCCTGCTGGCCAACGCCGAATCGCTGGAAGACGTGGCCAACGCGCATGCGCTCGGCGCCAGCGGCCTGGGCTTGTACCGCACCGAATTCCTGTTCCTGCAGCGCAACGAGCTGCCGGACGAAGACGAACAGTTCCACACCTACCGCGACACCGTGCTGGGCATGAGCGGCCGCCCGGTCACCATCCGCACCCTGGACCTTGGCGCCGACAAGGCCGACCGCACCGGCCTGACCTTGAGCGATGAGGACAACCCGGCGCTGGGCCTGCGCGGGGTGCGCCTGTCGCTGGCGCGGCCGGCGGTGGCACAGGCGCAATTGCGCGCGATCCTGCGTGCGTCCGGCTATGGGCCGGTGCGCATCCTGGTGCCGATGGTCAGCGGCCGCGAAGAAATCCTGCAGCTGCGCAAGCAGTTGAAGAAGCTCACCGCGCAGCTGCGTGCCGAAGGCCACGAGATCGCCGAGCATATTCCGCTGGGTGCGATGATCGAGGTACCGGCTGCGGCATTGGCGCTGGACTGCTTCATCGACGATATCGATTTCCTGTCCATCGGCACCAACGACCTGGTGCAGTACCTGCTGGCGGTGGATCGCAACAACGAGGCGCTGGGCGAGCTGTATTCGCCCCTGCATCCCGCCGTCCTCCGACTGATCGCCCAGGTCATCGCCACCGGACGCACCTGTGGCAAGCCGGTCGCGGTGTGCGGCGAAATCGCCGGCGATCCGCGCTTCGTACCGATGCTGCTGGCATTGGGGCTCACCGAGTTCAGCCTGCATCCGGCCACCCTGCTGGAAGTGCGCCGCGCGGTGCGCGACGCCCACCTGGGCGAGTTGCGCGTGCACGGCGAAAAATTGCTGCGCGCCCGCGATCGCAAGGGCATCGAGAAATGGCTGGCCGGCCATGCGCAGACCATGTTGCGTTAACGCCACAGGCGACGGTGAGGTCTCACAGAGACCTCATGACAACTCGAAAATCACCATGGGACCAGTGGGCCGAGCTCAACGAGATCGAGTACAAGCTCAAGCTCAAAAGCGACAGTGAGGTGCCACCCGAGGATGGCTGGACCGATGATCAGCGCATCATGGCAACCGTCAACCAAGTCCATTTTCGCTCATACCGCATCGAGCGGCGACAAGACATCCTCTTTACCCCATTGCGACGGCAACAGACTGCCCAAAGGGTTGACCGCGTGATGCTGATTACGGCTGTGATGCTGTTGCTATACGTGCTGCTGAGGTAAGCCCTGACAGTCCATTCAAGCCGGAACCGCTGTGCGTGTCGGCGTACTTCAGGCAACTTCGCCCCCGCGCACGCAGCGATACGAAGAGTTGGCCACGCGTAGCAGCTTGCGCACGCCTCACGTCGTTGGTCCGATGCGGCGGACTCCCGCGCAATAGACGCACCAATTCAAGTCGCATTCGGCATCACTTCGGCAATCCGCACGCATCCGGCACGCCCCTGTATGTTTCGTCACCATACGCAAGCGATAATGCCTTGCTGACCCAGCACCGCGTCCTTGACTGATGGCGCGTCCACTCTTCCGGGAAGCCGCGCATGGCCGAAGCCGTCCGCCACGACAAAACCGCGCGCCAGCTACGCCTGCTGTCCGACGCGCTGGATAGCGGACGCCTGGGGCCGGTACGCCGGTTGGTCAATACGCTGGCGCCGGCGGAAATCGGCAACCTGCTCGAATCGCTGCCACCGGGCAAGCGCGAAGTGGTGTGGGGGCTGGTCGATCCGGAAGACGATGGCGAGGTGCTGCTGCACGTCGGCGACGAAGTACGCGAAAGCCTGCTGGCCGACATGGACCCGGACGAGATCGTGGCTGCGGTCGAAGACCTGGACATCGACGATCTGGCCAACCTGGTCGAAGACCTGCCCGACACCGTCATCGATGAAGTGCTCAAGTCGATGGACCGCGAAAACCGCGAGCGGCTCGAGCAGGTGCTCTCGTATCCGGAAGACACCGCCGGGCGCCTGATGAACCCGGACGTGGTCACCGTGCGCGCCGACGTCAATGTGGATGTGGTGCTGCGCTATCTACGCCTGCGCGGCGAGCTGCCCGACCACACCGATCACCTGTACGTGGTGAGCCGGCGCCACCAATACCTGGGCCGCGTGCCGCTGGCGGCGCTGGTCACCCACGAAGACAGCACGCCGGTCAACCGGCTGATCGACGACGAGCAGCCGGCCATCGATGTCGGCGATGGGTCCGACGAGGTGGCGCGGCGCTTCTCCGACCACGACTGGATCTCCGCACCGGTGGTGGACGACAACAACATCCTGCTCGGCCGCATCACCATCGACGACGTGGTCGACATCATCCGCGAGCAGGCCGAGCACCAGGCCATGAGCGCGGCCGGCCTGGACGAAGACGAAGACATGTTCAGCCCGGCACGGCGCGCATTCCGGCGCCGCCTGATCTGGCTGAGCATCAATCTGTGCACCGCGTTCCTGGCCTCCAGCGTGGTCAGCAGGTTCGAAGGCACCATCGAAAAACTGGTGGCGCTGGCGGCGCTGATGCCGATCGTGGCCGGCATGGGCGGCAATGCCGGCACCCAGGTGCTGGCCCTGATGGTGCGCGGTCTGGCACTGGGCCAGATCGGCTCCTCCAACGTGATGACCTTGCTCAAGAAAGAGCTCACTGTCGCGCTGATCAACGGGCTGTGCCTGGGCATCGGGCTTGGCTTGATCGTGCTGGCCTGGTTCCGGCAACCGATGCTCTCGCTGGTGATCGGCACCGCGTTGACGGTGAACATGCTCACTGCCGCCTTCGGCGGAGTGCTGGTGCCGGTGACCCTGAAACGGTTGGGCTTCGATCCGGCATTGGCCGGTGGCGTGATCCTGACCACCCTGACCGACGTGATGGGCTTTCTGAGCTTCCTGGGCCTGGCCACGTTGATCCTGCTGCCCTGACCTGCGCTACCCGCCCGGCGGCCACGCAGGCGATGACGACAAGCAGATGAATATTCGACAGGAATCGCCTCGCCTCGACACGCCAACGCACCGGCATGCGGTAATACTGCATAGATGTGATCGGTCGGGAGAGCTGCGTGATTCGTCGTTGTCTTGTTGTCATTGCCATTGCGCTGCTGCTGGCCGGCTGTTCCAGCATGGCTGAGCGCCACCACGACCAGCGCCGCGGCCACTTCGTCACCCGCACGCTGAAAATGGAAGGGCGCCTGTACCGCTATCAGGTGTTCGTACCCGCGTCCAAGGTGCCGCAGCCGCGGCCCATCGTGCTGTTCCTGCATGGCTCGGGCGAGCGCGGCGACAATGGGCGCGATCAGGCCGAAGTCGGCCTGGGCCCGTACTTGAGCGAACACACCGCCGACTTCCCCGCGCTTGTCGTATTGCCGCAAGTGCCCAATGACGAAGAGTGGATGGGCGTCAATGCGCGCATGGCGATCGCGGCGCTGGATGCGGCCAGTGCCGAGTTCGCTGCCGACCCGCAGCGCACCTACCTCACCGGCATTTCAATGGGCGGCTATGGCGCCTGGGAAATCGGGCTGATGCAGCCGCAACGGTTTGCGGCGATCGTGCCGATCTGCGGCGCACTCAAGGCACCGCGCGATGAACGCCGCACCTTGTACGTGAGCCTGGTAGCGAAGGAAGCGGACCCGTACACCGCGGCAGTGACGCAACTCAAGCACGTGCCGATCTGGATGTTCCATGGCGCCAAGGACGATTCGGTGCCGCCGCACGACGACCGCGCGCTCTACCGGGCCGCGAAGGGCGTCGGCGCCAATGTGCGTTACAGCGAATATCCGCAAGGCAACCACAATGCCTGGGACGCGACCTATGCGGATCCGGCGATGTGGGAATGGATGTTCAAGCAGCGCCTGCGCTGACGCTGTGCAGCGCCACGCGGGCACCGCGCCCGCGTGCGGGCATGACACGGCCAATGCGCCTCAGTGGTGATACCCGGTGTCGGCGGTGATCTTGCCGCGGAAGACGCGGTACGACCATACCGTGTAGCCCAGGATCAGGGGCAGCAGCATGACCAGCCCCACCATCGCGAACAGCTGCGAAGACGGCGGCGCGGCAGCCTGCCAGATGGTGTAGACCGGCGGCACCAGATACGGCCACATGCCCAGCACCAGGCCCAAAAAGCCCAGTACGAACAAGCCCATCGCCAGCAGGAAGGGCAGCGCGTCCGAGCGCGCGGACTCGCTCGCACGCCATAGCGCAACGCCCACGATGGCGACCAGCAGCGGCACCGGCATCAGCCACAGATAGTGCGTGCCATTGAACCAGCGCTCCATCACATGCGACTGCAGCGAGGGCAACCAGGCGCTGACCAGGCCGATGAAGATCAATACGCTGATGGTCAACGGCCGGCTCAACTGCCGCGCCAACTGCTGCACGTGGCCCTCCGTCTTGAGAATCAGCCAGGTACTGCCGAGCAGCGCATAGCCGAACACCAAGGCGGCGCCGGTCAGCATCGCGAATGGGCTGAACCAGCCCCAGATGCCGCCGACGTAGCGGTCGTTCTCGATCGGCAGCCCCTGCACCAGCGCGCCCAGGATCACGCCCTGCGCGAAGGTGGCCAGGATCGAACCGCCGGCAAACGCATTGCTCCACAAGCGCCGCGAGCGATGCGCCTTGAAGCGGAATTCGAATGCAACGCCGCGGAACACCAAAGCCATCACCATCAACAGCACCGGCAGATACAGCGCCGACAAGATCACCGCATACGCCTTGGGAAATGCGGCCAGCAGCCCTGCCCCGCCGAGCACCAGCCAGGTTTCGTTGCCGTCCCAGATCGGCGCGGCGGTGTTCATCATCAGATCCAGCTGCGCTTCGTCCTTGCGGAACGGCGCCAGGATGCCGATGCCAAGCACGAAGCCGTCCAGCACGACGTACATCAGCACCCCGAAGCCGATCACCGCAAACCACGCCACCGGCAATATGCTCGTCATCTCCATCATGCAGCTCCGTCGATCGATTCGTCGGCCGCCGACAGCGGGCGTGCGGGCGTGTGTTCGCCATGATCCAGCTGCGGCGCATCATGCGGTGTCGGTCCGATCTTGCCGATCTTGACCAGATACCAGATGCCCCAGCCGAACACGAACGCGTAGCCGGCGACATACACCGCCAGCGAGATGGCGGTCATCAGCGCAGACTGCGGGCCCACCGCGTCGGCGGTGCGCAACAAGCCGTAAACCACATAGGGCTGACGGCCGATTTCGGTGACGAACCAGCCCGAAACCAGCGCGATGAAGCCGCTCGGCAACATCCAGCGCCACACCGCCAGCAACCAGCGCCACTGCACCAACTTGCCGCGCCACAACGCGAACGCAGACACCCAGGCCACGAGCAGCATCATTGAGCCGATCCCCACCATGATGCGGAAGGCGAAGAACACCGGCGTCACCGGTGGGCGCTCGCTTGCCGGCACCGACGTCAGCGGCGCGATGCTGCCATCCGGGCGATGGGTCAGGATCAGGCTGCCCAGGCGCGGAATCGCCACCTCATAGTCGTTACGCTCGGCCTGCGCGTTGGGTAACGCAAACACCACCAGCGGGAACCCCTCGCCCGGCTTTTCGGCATGCCAGTGCGCTTCCATCGCCGCGATCTTCATCGGCTGATGCTTGAGCGTGTTCAAGCCGTGCATGTCGCCGACGACGATCTGCAGCGGTACGGCAATCGCGGCAAACACCACGGCCAGCTTGAGCATGCGCAGCCCTGCCTGGCGGTGCACGCCACGATGCAGATACCACGCGCCCACGGCACCCACCACGAAGCAGGTGGTGATGAACGAGCCCAGCGCCATGTGCGCAAGCCGATACGGGAAAGAAGGGTTGAAGATGATCTGCAACCAGTCCACCGGATGCACCACGCCGCCGCTGACCTCATAACCGGCCGGGGTCTGCAACCAGCTGTTGGACGACAGGATCCAGAACGTGGAAAACAACGTGCCCAGCGCCACCATGCAGGTGGCCAGGAAATGCAGGCGCTCGGAAATGCGACCCCAGCCGAACATCATCACGCCCAGGAAACTGGCTTCCAGAAAGAACGCGGTGAGTACTTCATAGCTCAGCAGTGGCCCGATCACGCCACCGGCCACGCGGCTCAATTCCGGCCAGTTGGCCCCGAACTGGAAGGCCATCACGATGCCGCTGACCACGCCCATGCCGAAAGACACCGCAAAGATCTTCTGCCAGAAAAAATACAGCTCGCGCCAGACCGGCAGGCGGGTGCGCAACCAGCGCCATTCCAGAAACGCCAGCAGGCTGGAAAGCCCGATGGTGAATGCCGGAAACAACACGTGGAACGCGATGACGAATCCGAACTGTATCCGCGATAACAGCAGTGCGTCCATGGAGAACCCTCCAGGAAAAAGTGATCGTCGGCGTGCAGGTCGCAGGGCGATCGCCGGGATGCACTGCATCGGGCGATCGCGCGCACGCTGCTGCGCTACGCGATCATGATAGGGACGGTCGGGCCCGTTCCCGATGCGACACGGCGTCGCATCTGCGACAAATTGCCGCCCTTGTACTGCAGAGCGCCGCATCACACGCCATGCAGTGCAGTGCACCGAAGCGGCCCAATCGCGCGAACGCTGTCACTGCGATACGCCGCGCGCCAGTCATTGCACGTCGACAGGCGGCGCAACCCGCCATGCCGGTGCCGTCCAACCGGGTCGCCGGAACGCTATGGCCGCACCCGCTCCCAGATGCGCAGGAAGTTGCCGCTATACACATCCACGATGCGTTGGGTGGGCCAGCCGGCATCCAGCATCGCCTGCGTGAGCTTGGGCAGATCCGCCCCGCTGCGCATCCCGGTCGGCACGCTGGAAATGCCGCCATCGAAATCGCTACCGAAACTCAGGTATTTCCATGGATCTTCGACGATCCCCATGGCGGCAATCTGCCGGGCAAACGCTTCGTAGTACGCAACGACAAAGGCAAGATCGGCATCCATGTCCGGCGTGCCATCGGCCAGATAGGCGTGTTGCAAGAAGTACGGCGCCAGGATGACGCTGATGCAGCCACCGGTCTGCACGATGGCACGGATCGCCGCATCGTCGAGCGCCCGGTCCAGGTGACGCGAGGGCCGCGTTTCCACACCACGCGTGACGCTGCGCGATGCGCCATGCGAGACGAAGGCCGGCACGTTGCGACGGATGCAGATGCCGCAGGCGTCAAGGATCCCCTGGCTCGAGGTATGCGAAAGATCCACCAGAAGCCCGGCATCGATGCAGCGCTCCACCACCTGCCGGCCAAACGCCGTCAGCCCCGCACCCTTCTTCTCGCGCCACGGATTGAGCGATGCATAGCCGGCCTGGGAGATGTCGGTATGGCTGAAATGGTTGAGCGTCAGATAGGCGGCGCCGGCCTTGGCCGCACTGTCCAGACGCGCCAGCCGCAGCGCCTGGCTGCGGACACCGCGTGGTCCAAGCATGTGCGCACCCTCCAACGACAGGATGGCGCAGCACAGACCCGCTGCGCGAATCGCGCGTAGCTCGGCGGCGCTGCGTGCCAGCCGCATCCGCCCATCGCTCGCCGCCACCATCTTCTGGACATAGCGCCGATGCGCCACCCAGTGCTTCCAGGGGTCGAGAAAAGGCACACCGATGAGGTTTTCCCACAGTGCGTGGGCGCTGAAACAGGCACCGCCATAGCCGCCGGCAAGAAAGTCTGGGCCGCTCACGTGGTACATCAGCGGTTGGTTGCGACCTCTCGGCGAGGTCTTGGACATCAACCAGAGGATCGCAGAACGCCGATGCGCTTTCCAATCGCCCTTCCAGAAATCGAAGCCGCCCAGCCGCGACAGATACAGCGAATCCAGATGCGTATCGACCGGACACGCCAATGCATGCACTGCGTCCAGCGTGCGCGGCGGAGCCAAGTCAGCCAGGTTGTCGGAGGAAACTGCATGCATGGGCGAACCCCGGCAATGACGTCTGAAGAAGTCACCCATAAGAGCGCGTTACTGCATTGAATATCCCGCCGCAATTGTTCGAGCGCCCTGATGGGTCGAGCATGTGCGTTCAGATGAGAGTAACCGAACTGGACCATCAAATCCGCAACGCGAGTGCCCGGCCCGAGAGGAAAACGCAGGACTGCTGACGCATTTCTCGTTTCGCTTGGCACTGCAATCGGTGCGGCGGTTTTTTGTTTGACCCGTCGTCATCCAACCAGGTGGCGACGAGTCCTGGAAACCTCTGGTGACGATGCCGCATGCTGCGACGAGAAGCCTGCCGATATCGGTAAGTCCTGCGTGTGCAACCGCAGCGGTTCCTGGACAGGCGGATTAGCGCGCGTGCGCGATTGCGGGCGCGCTACCCCGATGCCGTGATCCGTGGCCAGGCCGGCACCGGGACACATGAACTTTGCCAGCAACGACCGGGGCAATTCCCGGTCGCATTCGCGTCATGCGCGCTGGCCGCTGGTGACAGCTGACAAGCCCGCCACCGCATGCAACGCACCAGCGCACTGGCACGCTCACCATCCCTCACATGCGCGCACGCAGGCGCCGCGCAACTTCGCTGACCGCTGCGATGACTGCGGTCAGCGCGACCATCGAGAGGAATTGCGCGCGCGTATCGGCCGAAGAGGCCAACAACACGAAGATCACGGCCAGGATGACCAGCGCCAACACCGTCAGAAACGGATAGCCGCGCATGCGGAACGGCAACGCAAGGCCGGCACGGTCCGCGCGGGCGCGCAAGATCAGTTGCGACACCAGCGAGATCGTCCACACCAGCAGGCAGGTGGCGCCGACGATGTTGAGCAGCATGGGCAACACCTTGTTCGGATACAGCAACTCCAGCGCTGCGGCGGCGAAGCCGAACAACACGCTGGCGATCACCGCCACCAGCGGCACCTGCTCGCCGCTGGTCCTGGCCAGCAGCCGCGGCGCTTCGCCACGCTGGGCCAGCGAGAAGATCATCCGCGAGGCGCCGTATAGGTTGGCGTTGAGCGCCGACAGCAGCGCCACCACCGCCACCAGGGTGATCGCCGTGGCGGCACCGGGAATGCGCGCCACGTCCAGCACAGCCGCGAACGGCGAGCTGAGCGCGGCGCTGGTCCACGGCACCACCGCCACGATCACGCTGATCGACCCGATATAGAACACCAGGATGCGCCAGGCAACGGTGCGGATGGTGCGTGCCAGGCTACGTCCCGGGTCGGCGGTTTCCGCTGCGGCCACCGCCACGATTTCGGTGCCGCCGAAGGCAAACACCACCACCAGCAGGGCCGAGCCGATACCAGCCAGACCCTTCGGCGCAAAGCCGCCGTTCTGCGTGAAGTTGGACAGCCCGGGCGACGCCACGCCGGGCAACCAGCCCGCCAGCAAGGCCACGCCGATCAGCAGGAACACCACGATCGCCAGCACTTTCAGAATGGCGAACCAGAATTCGAACTCGCCAAAGTTGCGCACGCCAAGCAGATTGATCGCAGTGAACGTGGCCATGAACAGCAACGCCAGCAACGGCACCGGCAACGCCGGCCAGACCGTGGCCAGCAGCCCGGCGGCGCCTACCGCTTCGGCCGCAATCACCACCACCACCTGAAACCACCACAGCCAGCCCACGGTGGCGCCGGCCGTCGGGCCCATCGCATCGGCCGCGTACACCGAAAAGGCCCCGCTGGCCGGCTTGGCGGCGGCCATTTCGCCCAGCGCGTTCATCACGATGATGACCAACGCCCCGGCAATCAGATACGAGATCAGCACCGCCGGCCCGGCCGCGTGGATGCCCACGCCGGAACCCAGAAACAGCCCGGCGCCGATCGCCGTGCCCAGGCCCATCATCATCAATTGCCGCGGCTTCAGCGCATGGCGCAATGCAGGCGCGGCGGGCGCAGCGGTCTCAGCAACGGAATCGGTCGGAAGCGGCATGGACAGGCTTGCATGGATGGAATCGCGACACGATACCGTTGGTGGCATTGGCGTAGGGCTTACTGCCGTCCGGCGTGCTCCAGGTGATGCCGCTGCCAACGTAGTTGTTGATCAGGTCCCAGTAGCCGATCTCGCTGCTGTCGCGCGAGGTCACCGGGTTCTTGATGTTCTCGAAGTAGTTGGACTCGATCTTGGCCACCCCACCCATGCGCACGTTGATGCCCGAGGTGAGCACATTGTTGAAGTAGTTGTTGTAGATGTGGCTCAAACCGCGGCGCTGCAATGGCAAACGCGATTCCACGTTCTCGAAGCGGTTGTGGTGATACGTGGTGCGCGCAGCCGCGTTCTTGGTGTCGCTGTCGCTGTAGCCGTTGAGCGCGACCTTTTGATAGTTGTAGACATAGTTGTAGGACACGGTGACGTGGTGCACGCCCTTCTTCATGTCGATGCCGCCGTCGAAGGAGGCATCGCCTGCACCGGAGCACTTGGTGAGCGAGGCGAAGATGGTGTTGTGGTCGATCCAGATCTTGGACGGCTCGCCGCTGGAGTTGCCTTCCAGCGAGATCGAATCCGCATCTTCGCCGCCTTGCAGCAAGCCGATGGTCATGTTCTGGATGATCACGTTGTGCGCATTGCCTACCACACGCACGCCGAAGTTCGCCGAAGAGCCATTGGCGCCCTTGATGGTGATATCGCTCTTGTTCTTGATCTGCACGGTCTTGGCCGGCAGCTTCCATTGCGCGCACACGTCCTTGATGCTGCCGAAGTCGAACTGGCCGGTGTAGTTGAGCACCAGCCCGCCGCTACCGGAATAGTTATCGATGGTGGCCTGCACCGCTTCGAACGTCGCCACGTTGACTGGCGACTTGTTGCCGCCGCCGGTAGTCGCCGCACCGTAGCCAACCGGGCCGGCAATCGCGCCGGCGGCGCAAGCGGACAGTGCAAGCGCAAGTGCGCCCTGGAGCGTCTTGATGATCATGTAGCCTCTCCCAATGAAGTCGACAAGCGATGCCGGCCGTCAGCGCAGTGGCGACGACAACAGCAAGGCGATGCGTGGGGGGCTGCATTCTTCGCGCGATTTAAAGCATAAAACAATTATTCATCTTCGAAACTTAGACACACCGCGGCGTTCTCTTTCCGGGACATGCAAAAGAGACAGCGAAGGACAGCCGGGACAGGACACGCCAATGCCAGGCGATCGCCATGTGTGGATCGATGCATGCGTGCGTGCGCCTGCAGATGCCGGCGATGCGCAGGCGTTGGAATGTGCAGCGCGATTGCGCCTGCAAACCGTCACGATCTACATGCCGGCGCAGCGGCAGGCATCGGCGCACTCAGTGCATGCCTGGCGATCGCAGCTGGCCAATTGCACTGCAGTCATGCATTGCAGCGCTGCGTCCACATCGGCATGAACAGGCGCACGCAAGCTGTCGCGCGCGAGCGCCGGCGCGGCGCACCAGAGCGAATACGTGCATGGCTACCGATCGTCTGCGTTGCCTTCCACGCTGCGGCCTGTGCGCTGCGACGCTCGCACATCAACGCGCGCTAGCGGCCTGAAACGGGCTTACGTCGATGCTCGAACCTCCATTGACACAGCTGCCCGGACTGCGTGCAGCGATGGAAGCACACCCACGCTGCAGGGCCCGCATCGCAGGCACGGATGGATGGTGTCTGCCCACAGCGACATGATCGCGGCAGGCAGCGAAACGTAGTGCCGTTGATCGGCCCGCTGGCGATCGCCCCAGCACACCCTGCACGCTCAAACAGCGCGATTGGCCAGTGTTGACGAGCGCAGCATTTGTCCACCGGGCCACGGTGTCTGATCGTCCAGGAAATTGCCGACCAGGCGCATGCACGCCGCACGTTCTTCCACGTGCGGCATGTGGCTGGAGTTGGCGAACACGTGCCAGCGCGCATCCGGGATCAAGCGCGCATAGGGCTCCACCGTTTCCGGCGTGGCTTCGTCGTACTTGCCAGAGAGCACCAACGTGGGCGCGGTGATGCGGTGCAGGCGCTCGATGATGCTCCAGTTGCGCAAGCTGCCCACCACGTGGAATTCGGTCGGGCCGTTCATGGCGTGATACACGGTTGGGTCGGCGTCGATGGCGGCGAACGTTCGCGCCACCTCGGCAGGCCACGGCAGCACGCGACACACGTGCTGCGCGTAGAACACCTGGCTGGCAGCGCGGTAGGCCGGATGGTCCAGCGTACCGGCGGCTTCGTGCTCGTCCAGTACGGCCTGGATATCGTCAGGCAGGCGCGCGCGCAGGCGCAGCGCAGCCGCGCGCCACAACCCCATCGAGGCGGGCGAATTGGCGATGACCAGCGCTCGCAGGCCGGCCGGACGGCGCACCGCATGTTCGGCGGCCAGCATTCCGCCCCAGGACTGGCCCAGCAATGCGTACTGCGACAGCCCCAGATGCGCGATCAGCGCCTGCAGCTCGTCCAGAAACAGCCCCACTGTCCAGAAGCCTGGCTCGGCATTGCGCAGATGCGTGGAGTTGCCGTTGCCCAGCTGGTCGTAGTGGATCACCGCGCGGCCGTTGGCCGCCAGGTCCTTGAAGCTGTCCACGTAGTCGTGCGTGCATCCGGGGCCGCCGTGCAGCACCAGCAGCGGGCAGGCATCTGCGCACAGGTCGCCGGTAATGCGGTACCAGGTGCGGTAGCCGCGGAATTCGACGTAACCCTCGGTGCACTGCATGACCTGCGCCTGCCTACGGCAATGATGAACCCCGAGCCTAGCGAGCACGCCGAGCGGGGTTAACTGGCAAATTTCACAGGTTTGGGCGCGCCCGGATGCGCGGTTGGCGCTGGCCGATAGCCGGTTGGAGCGAACGCGTTGCGTCGCCGAAAGCAACGTCTATCGCGCGACTCAGCAGCGCTTTTGGATCGAAATGTCGGCTTCCAATCAGCGCATCTATTGCCGCTGCGAACGCCACTGGACTCCATTTGGCCCACGAACGGATCGGCGTTCAGAACACAGGTGGCCGCGCCAGGGAAACGGCAATGCATGTGCGCTCTGCCGCTCCGAAACCGCCGAAGCCGCGCGCGCCGCAGCCGACACAGGCACGCTCAAAGAATACTTATGGCTCCAGCAACCGATAGTGCATACCACGCACCACTGCTTCCACGCGATTGCGTGCGCCCAGCTTGCGGGCGGCCGAATTCAGATGCAGGTTCACCGTGGCGGTTGAACGGTTGAGTGCCGCGGCAATCCGCTTGGACGTCAGGCCTTTTGCCGAATACTGCAGGCATTCGCGCTCACGACGGGTCAGCGCGATGTGGTGGCAGCGGCGCTCCTGCGGGTCCAGCAATTCCTGCGCGCGCGCCTGGAAGGCATGCGCCAGCAACAGGAAGGGCAGCAACTGCGCTTCGGCCAAACGCGGCGCCTGGGCGGCGGCGGCATCGATCGCGCCGCTGAAGGTGGCAAATGCGCCACCAGGCAAATGCAGCGGCACGGTGACACCGGTGCACATGCCGCTATCGCAGAGATAGCGGGTCACTTGCCGGTGCTGCCCCCCCACATATTCCACGCCCGCGCCGTGGCCGTCAGTGCGGTACGACCATACGAACGGCGTGGTACGTCGCGTTGCACGCTGCTGAACGGGGTCATGTTGGTAGTACCCGTACTCGCACCACACATGCTGCATATCGCCCGGCGCATTGCGCTGCATGAACACCGTTGGCGTGATCAGCGCCCCCTCCAGACTCAGGGGCACCGGCGCGTAGTCGTACACCAGCGATTGGAAACCGAGCGCGCAGACATCGCGAAATACCCGGTCCAGACAGCTATCGAGCGTCTGCAACGCCTGCAGATCGCGGCCCAGGCTGGCCAGAATGTCGAACATGATGATCCTTCGGTACCGGTGGTTGCCAGCAGATGACATCCAGCATGGAAAACCTAGCACTTTTGCCAATGGATGGGCTTGCCGGCCACATTATCGTCACAATGCCGGTCACATGGCGGCAGCACGAAACGGGCGTTCAGCTCGTCCAGGCGCTCGTGTTGCGTGCCGGCATTCCTTTCAACGGACACCTGCATGACCGACACGCCCCGCCGCGACGATGCGGCCACGCTGGAACGCTTCGGCTACGCACAGGAGCTCAAGCGGCAGCTCACGCTCAAGGATCTGCTGATCTACGGGCTGGTGTGCATGGTGCCCACGGCGCCGTTCTCGATCTTCGGCGGCGTCTTCGACATTAGTGCCGGGATGGTGCCGCTGACCTACCTGGTCGGCTTCGTGGCGATGCTGCTCACCGCACTGAGCTACCAGCAGATGTCACAGGCATTTCCGGTGGCCGGTTCGGTGTATGCCTATGTCGGACGCGGGCTGAGCAACGGCATGGGATTTCTGGCCGGCTGGGCGATTCTGCTCGACTACCTGCTGGTGCCGACCCTGCTGTATGTGGTCGGCGCCAATGCGATGCAGACCGTACTGCCGGCAATACCGCAGCCGGCGTGGATTGGGTTCTTCGTGGTGCTCAACACGGTGGTGAACCTGCGTGGCATCGAAACCACCGCACGCGCCAATCGTTTTTTCCTGCTCGCGCAGTTGCTGGTACTGGCGGTGTTCGTGGTGCTGGCGACACTGGCGATCCAGCGCGGCGTCAATGGGGCGCACTGGAGCTGGCGCCCACTGTATAACCCACAGGCGTTTTCGCCGCAGCTGATCTTCAGCGCGTTGTCGGTGGCGGTGGTGTCGTTCCTCGGCTTCGATGCCATCTCCACCATGTCCGAGGAAGCGCGCGGCGGTAATCGCGTGGTGGGGCGCGCGACCTTGCTGGCCTTGCTGATCGTGGCCGGGCTGTTCGTCCTGCAAACTTGGCTGGCGGCATTGCTGCAGCCGGACCTGCAGCGCTACCCAAGCGCGCAGGCATCCAACGATGCGTTCTTCGAGATCGGCCGATTGATCGCCGGGCCATGGCTGCAGATCGTCATTGCGCTCACTGTGGCGATCAGCGCGGCAATCGCCAATTCATTGGTCGCACAGGCGGCCACGTCGCGGCTGTTGTTCGCCATGGCGCGCGACCGGCAGTTGCCGGGCTTCCTGCGCTACATCCACCCGCGCACCGGCGTACCGCAGCGTGCGATCCTGCTGGTGGCGGGCCTGAGCCTGGTACTGGGCGAAGTCTTCGTCGGGCAGATCGCGCTGCTGTCGTCGTTGTGCAACGTCGGCGCACTGACCGCCTTCGTGTTGTTGCATATCGCAGTGCTGTGGCACTTCCGCACCCACGGCCGGCGTGTGCTGCATGGCGTGGTGCCCTTGATCGGAATCGTCATCCTGGCCTATGTGCTGCTCAATGCGGACCTGCATGCACAACTGGGTGGCGCTGCATGGATGGCGGTGGGGCTGACGGTCCTGGCGTTTCTGAAACTCAGCGGACGTTCCACCGAATTGCGCGCCAGCGACGCGCTGGAATAGCCGCGACAGCCGCGCTGTCTGTTGCGCCGCCGTATTCCGTGCGGCCAGCCACGCGCCGCGAGTCTTCGCAGCTGCATTGTGCCGGCCTGCACGCGTGATCAGACGCGAGAAGCGCGATGCTGCAGATGACCTGATCAACACAACGATGGCCGCATGGCGCATGCACAAGGTGCCGGGCCGCTTCGCGCGCGTTGCAAGGCGCTGGTGCAAGCAACTTGTCCATCGCCACTGCGTGCGCCGGCGCACTCGCAAGACCGACGACCCGCACGCAAGACGCAGCACATCGATACGCGAAAAGTAGATTGTATTTATAGCAACCATTTATCCACGAACGAGATTTTCAGCACATATTCAGCCTTGAAGTTTCGCTAGTCTCGTTCGGCGCCAACGATGGCGCCCGCTTGTTGCAGCCCCCGCTGCAGCCTGACGATCCCTGACGAGAAGGACTACCCATGAATCGCAAGAACGCGATGTATCTGGCGTTGTTTTCCGCTATTTCCGGCGCCGCAGCGGCCGCACCGCCCACCGAGATGGATGCAGCGCCGGTCACCACCGCGCCGCAGGCGGCCAAGCTTGATGCGGCCACGTTGCAATCGGCAAGCTTGCGCGGCGGCGTTCTGCCCACGCGCGTGGTGCAACTTACCGCACCCACCAGCGCCGAGATCGGCCGTGTGCGCGAGCGTCGCATTGCGCAGGTCAAGCATGGACAGCCGTTGCAGATCGGTTTTTCGCGTGCAGTCGCACAGCCAACGGTGAACCTGTCCAAGCTCGATTGGCAGATGGCTCCCGATGGCTCGCGCGTGGCCAGCCTCAAGGTCAGCTCCGCACAGGCGGCATCGCTGCGTGCATCGTTGATACTGCGTGGCGCAGGTGCAACGCCTGGCGACCCGTCCAAGGTGACGCTGCGCTTTGCCGGCAACGATGGTCGCGTGTTCGAGCAATCCGGCGCCAGCTTTGCTGCCAGCGGCAACGATATCGGCTGGTCGCCGACGGTGAGTGGCGAGGACCTGCTGGTCGAGCTGTCGCTGCCGGCCGGGTTATATCCGGAGAACTTCAGCCTCAGCATTCCGCAGCTGTCGCATCTGGATATCAGCCCCACTGCCAGCCCGCGCGACATGATGACCATTGCCATCGGCGAGAGCGATTCGTGTGAGAACGACATCGTCTGCCGTGCCAATCCCACGACCGGCTTCACCAGCGCCGCAAAGGCAGTGGCGCGCATGGTGTTCACCACCAGCCAGGGCTCGTTCCTGTGCACCGGCACGCTGCTGAACAACACCAACTCGCCCAAACGCAACCTGTTCTGGACCGCAGCGCATTGCATCAGCACGCAGACCGTGGCCAACACGCTGCAGACATACTGGTTCTACGATGCGGCCAGCTGCAATGGCAGTACGGCCAGCTCGCAGGCAACCACATTGACGGGCGGTGCGTTCCTGCGGCACGCCAACACGACGCGCGACACCGCATTGCTGGAGCTGAAGACCGCACCGCCAAGCGGCGCGTTCTATGCAGCGTGGAATAGCGCGGCGATCGGTTCCACCGGCACCTCGATTGTCGGCATCCACCACCCATCAGGCGACGTCAAGAAGTATTCGCTGGGTGCGGTCAATGCATTGAACAGCTCCATCGATGGCAAGAGCCCGCTCTATCGGGTGGTGTGGAGCGACGGCGTGACCGAAGGCGGCTCATCCGGCTCGGGCCTGTTCACCGTCGCCAGCAATGGCGCCTATCAGCTTCGTGGTGGCCTATATGGGGGTTACTCCTTCTGCAGCGCGCAGACTGATCCGGACTACTACTCGCGCTTCTCGGACGTGTATTCCACCATTTCCACCTACTTCGGCCAGTAAGCGGTAAGCCGCATGGCAGGGCGACCTTGCGCGCCTGCCACGCTGATCGCCTCGCCCGGCAATCCGATTGCCGGGCGACGCGTCTTCGGCCCGGCGAACGTGTATGCGTTAACTCATGCACTGCAACGTCCGCACGCTGTCTAATGACACCACCCTATTGTTGCCACTCACTCATGGCAACGGCGTGATGCGCTCGCGCGAGGCATCGCTCCACGGCTGTTTTTTGCAGACTCGTTCAACAAGCTTGTCGCTGTGCTGTTGCCGGCACGCTGGATTTACCAGATCCACGTCGGCCAAGCTGGCAATGCCTGATTGACCCCGGCGGCACCAACGCCGCATCGGCGGCAAGCGGCGCAATGATGCAGACTGATGGGGTCTGTTCCCTCACAACGGCTGCCCATGGTTCGCGTACGTACCTCACTGCTAGTCATCACCCTTGTGGCCTTGGCGCTGCAAACCCCTGCCCTGGCGGCCGGCAAGCCGGCCGATCGCCAGGACATCAAGGCCTACGCCCTGCAGCGATGCCTGGATAACAACTACACGCATAGCGGCAAGTACGCACCCGATCAGCTGCGCGACCGCTCGTATCTGCTCACCACCTATGCGATGGACAACGCCAAGGCCGGCGCGACCGACCGCCTGCATCGGTTTGTCGACGCCAACACGGCGGGTTTGGACAAGCGCGAAGTCCCGATGAAGGACGAAGCGCGCCGCGGCCCGTTCAATCGCATCTTCGCCCAGTGCATGGCGTTCTATCGTTCGCCGGCCTTGAATCAATTCATTGCACGCGAATTCTGAGCGTGGCGACAGAAGCAGCGAAAAAATAGCGCCCTGACCGCGGCTTCGGATCACTGCCAGCGAGGCCTGCCGTATCGTGTATAGCGCACGCAGGGATTGCATCGACACTCAACCCTCACATCGACACGAGCCACAATGACCACCTTCCAGCCATCCCGCTCCCGTCGCGCGCTGCTACGCACTGCATTCGCGGCGAGTGCGCTGACCGCAGTGGGGCAGCTCGATGCCGCTGCGCGTCCGGCGGTGCGACACACATCCGCCAAGCCCGACTCTGCGCCACCTGCCCCCTTTCCAGCCAAGGGCAGCGTGCTGGTGCTGCTGGGCACCAAGGGTGGCCCGACGCCCTCGCCCTTGCGGGCGGCGGCCGCCAATGCCCTGGTCATCGACGGGCAACCGTATCTCATCGATTGCGGCAACGGCGTGGCGCAGCAACTGGTCAAGGCCGGCATTCGACTGCCCATGCTGCGCGATATCTTTCTGACCCACCACCATTCCGACCACAATGCCGATCTGCTCAACGTGGTGTGGCTGGCCTGGGCCAGTGGCCTGCAGACGCCGGTGCATCTGTATGGCCCGCCCGGCATCGCCAGGATGGTGGAAGCGTTTGTCGCGATGAATGCCATCGACATCCAGGCACGCATCCGTGAGGAAGGCCGCCCGCCGTTCGAAGCACTCGTCCATGTGCATGAGTTCGACCAGCCCGGCACCGTTTTGAAGAACGATCAGGTCACCGTCACTGCTACCTTGGTGGACCATTACACGCTCAAGCCGGCCTTCGCCTATCGGTTCGAAGCGCCCGACCGCAGCGTGGTGTTCTCCGGCGATACGCGCTACCTGCCCGCGCTGGCCGAGTTCGCGAAGAACTCCGATGTCCTGGTGCACGAGGTGATGTATCTGGCGGCGCTACAAACGATGCTGAAGGCCAACGACAACGCCCCCACATTGCTCGACCATCTGCTCAAGAGCCACTCCACCAGCGAAGAGGTCGGCATGATTGCGGCTGCAGCCAACGCGAAGATGCTGGTGCTCAGTCACTTCGTCCCCGGCGGCGATGCATCCATCACCGATGCGATGTGGAGCGGAGGCGCGCGCAAGCATTACGCCGGGCCGATCGTAGTGGGAAAGGATCTGATGCGGCTATAGCGCGGGCGCGCACTGCGCCCGCGCGCAGCGAGCCACTAGGCAGGCACCGGGCTGCGCATCCCCCACACCTGCTCGCCTGCCTTGCAGTAGCGCTCGATGAAGTCCTGCTGCGACGGCATCTGCCGCACGGCGTGCTGGATCGGCTGGGCGATACCGTCGAGCAGGCGACGCAGGTCGTGGTCGGAAAATGCGCGCGTCAGCGGATGATGCTGCTCGGGCGCGATGCCCTGCCCCATCAGCACGTGGGTCCAGGAATCGACACGGAACAACTCATCGGCACCCTGCCAGGCGTGCGCGCGTTCGCGCCAGGCACGCAGGCGCAGCGCCAGCGACTCGGGCAGTTCCATCTGCCGGCATTGCTGCCATAGCGGTTCGTCGCGCTGGGTGGCGTGATAGTGCAAGGTGACGAAGTCGCGCACGTGCTCCATTTCAGCGCGGCTGACGTCGTTGAACAGCTGCACCTGCGAGGGTGCAATACCTTCGGCCGGAAACAGCGCCAGCAGCCGCACCACTGCAGAGATGGTGAGATGGATGCTGGTGGATTCCAGTGGCTCGATAAAACCGCTGGCCAGACCGAGCGAGACCACATTCTTGTTCCAGGCCTTGAGTCGGCGGCCGGTGCGGAACGGCACCATCCAGGGATCCTTCACCGCAGGCGCGGCCACATCGCGCAGCAGCTTCGCATGTGCCTCGTCATCGGACAGGTGCTTGCTCGAAAACACCAGGCCGTTGCCGACGCGATGCTGCAACGGAATATGCCAGCGCCAGCCGGCTTCGTGCGCGATGGCGCGGGTATAGGGCACCGGTGGGCCGAGGGCTTGGGTCTGCACCGCCACCGCACGGTCGCACGGCAGCCAATGGCTCCAGTCTTCGTAGCCGGTGTGCAGGGTCTGCTCGATCAGCAGCCCGCGGAAGCCGCTGCAATCGATGAACAAATCGCCTTCGATCACTTGCCCGTCTTCCAGCACCAGGCTGGCGACATCGCCGCTGTGCGGCTGCACGGTCACCTGCTGAATCCTGCCTTCGATACGCGTGACGCCGCAGGCCTCGCTGCGCGCGCGCAGGAACTTGGCATACAGCGCCGCATCCAGGTGATAGGCGTAATTGACAGCCGGCTCGCCGTGCAGCGCAAAGCGGTCCACGCGCGAGGCCACCGTTTCCAGGCAGTAATCGCCGAAGTTGCCCGGCATGCCGCGGCGCTGGCTTTCCAGCCACAGGTGATGAAACGCGCACACCAGGGTGCTCTGCCCGGTGATGCCGAACGGATGGATGTAGCGCTCGCCCTGGCGGCGCCAATGCTCGAAGGAGATCGACAGCTTGAAGGTGCCTGCCACCGCACGCAGGAATTCCTGCTCGTCGATCTGCAGGAACCGGTGGAAGGTGCGGATGGGCGGCACCGTGGATTCGCCCACACCAACGGTGCCGATCTGCTCGGACTCGACCAGGGTGATGTCCAGCAAATTGCGGAATTGATGCGAAAGCGCACAGGCAGCGATCCAGCCGGCCGTTCCACCACCGGCGATCACCACCTTGCGAATCTGAGCCTGAGTCACTGCGCACTCCTGTGGAATGGGTTGAGGGCGGCGCTGCACATCAGCGGTTCAACTTGCCGATCAGCATGGCGCGCAGCTGCCGCGACAGCATGGGGTCGATCGGGCCGAGCGCATGCCGTGCCGGTTCGGGAAGATGTTCGCCGGCCTGCTCGGCAGGGCCGAACACGTAGTAATCGAACAATGCGCGCCAGGCCTGTTTTTCCGCTGCCGGACGGTCGCGAATGGCCCACAGCGCGTGATACAGCGCCGGCATCGCGGCAGGCAGATGCGCTGGCGCACTGCTCCACCAGTAATTGATCAGCACGTTGAACGGCTGCAGCGATTGGACGTGGTGCCACCACATGCTCGGAATGAACAACGCATCGCCCGGCTCCAGCACCACGCTGCGCGCATGCGGCAAGGCATCGGCAAAACGCGGAAAGCGTTGCAGGTCCGGATGGGCGAAATCGACCATGCTCACCACCTGCCCGCCCGGCGTGGGATCGAGCGGACCCGGATACAGATTGGCGACCTGCTCTGGCGGAAACAGCGTAAAGCGCCGTTGCCCGACCGCACAGCACGCCAGGTTATCCAGCGCATCGTAGTGGCATGAAGCGATCACCCGGTTGCCGATCCAGATGCTGGGCTGCACGTGGCCACCGTTGGCGGCGACATCCAGATCGTTGTGCGCGCGCAGCCCCGGCAGATTGGCGTCCACCGGCAACGAGGCCAGGTAATAAGTGGGCGGCTGCGGGTCGTCACGATGCGCCGCGATGGCATCCAGCAAGGTGCTTACGCTGCCGCGCTGCACCTGGAAGTTGAGCACGCTGCAATCGTCGCGATAGAACGGGCGGCTGCCGATCTCCGGGGCGCCATACGAATACTGCAGGGGGCGGCCGGTATCGTGCGCACGCAACAGCGCCATGGCTTCATCGGCGCTGCGCAGCCCGGCCTGCACCAGCGACCAGCTGCGCGCAACGCCGCGCAGCACCACCGGTTCGGCGGCCTCGCAAAGTGCGGACAGCGGCAATGCCTCAGGATCGCAGTCGCTGCGCTCGACGATGGCGACGCCCGCGGCGACGGACAGATCGGTGGCGCGTGCGGCCATACGCTCAGGCGTACGCAGCAACGGGGTCGCTGTGCGACTGCTGCAGGCGGCGCTGCTTTTCGGCCATCAGCCGGCGCACATTGTGCAGCGATGCCAGCATCAGGAAGGCACCTTCCAGATAGCCGGCCTGATGCAACTGCTGCAGCGCGTGCGCATCCAGGGCGGCAAGCCGCTCGCGGTCGATGGCGAACAAGCCCTGCAACTGCGTGGCATGGCTGGCATCCAGCGCAACCTCCAGGCGCACCGGTTGAATCAGCCCAAGCGCGTCGAAGGCGGCCGCCATCGCCTGCCCTGCGTCCACGCCATCGCGGATGCCGCGCAACACGCCGATGATATGTTCCAGATACGGGCTGTGCCCGCCCTGCGGCAGGAACACCGCTTCGCCCTCGCTGCGGCTGATGCGCGGATGTTCCAGGTCGACATGGATCACCGGCTCCTGTACCAAGGCCCCATCGACGTGTTGCTCCTGGAAACCGATCAGGAACGGTCCCTTGGCAACGATGCCCGGCAGGTAGCTGGCATTCCAGCGCCCGTCCTGCAGAAACAGGTTTTCATCCTGCGCAAAGCCCAGCAGCGCCACCGGCTGGTAACCACTTCCGGCCGGATCCTTGCGGAAGAACAGCGGATACTCGCGCTGCAGCTCGGCATATTCGGTGACGAAGGCCGGCACCACGCCGATTGCATCGCCAAATTCCGCACCAAAGCGCAGGATCACGCGCAGGTCGTGATGGGCCACGTTGTTGAGCACTGCGTATCGGGTCATCTAAAACTCCAGCAGCCGTCCGTCGCGGAGGGCTGCAGTCATGAAGAAACTCGGTCGCACGCATTCCCCGCGCGCTTATCGATGCTGAGCATTGCCAAAAATGCGTGCGCCGGCAAGCCGCAGGGCAGCAACACGCTGCGCCGCGACGAAGGCCAGCGCATGACGCATGCGTTCGCACTGCAAGCCGACGGCCTCTCCATAGACGGAGCGGGCACGGCGGCACTACACGGCTGTAGAACGCACGCGAGCAACGGCGCAACAACCGGTTGCGGCCGCCATCACACGATGGCGGCCGCAGGATTTACGACGAACAACGCGTGGTAATTCAGAACGCGTACCGCACGCCCAGCGTGTAACGCGGCTGCTGGTCGATCAGGCGGATGATCTGTTTGTCCGAGCGGCCGTGCCAACGCACGTCCTCACCGGTCAGGTTGATCGCCTCGAAGCCCACCGACAGCTGCTTGTTGAAGGCGTAGCTGACGCTCAGGTCGAACTGCTGATACGGCTCGACGTAGTACGGGTTGCGGTTGGCATTGTCCTGGTTGGCAGCGATCAGGTATTCGTCACGCCAGTTCTAGGCCAGGCGTGCGCTCCAGCCATACTTTTCGTACATCAGCATGACGTTGGCGGTGTCGCTCAGGCCGAGCAATGCAAACTGATCGCGATCGATGACGGTGTTATCGAACGCCACATCTCCTTCCACGATGGTGTAGTTGGCGTAGATGCCGAAACCGGTGCTGCCGAAGAAGTACTGGCCGCCGAGTTCCCAGCCGTGGATGTTGGCCTTGTTCTGGTTGATCGGCCGCGACACATCGAACTGATACAGCGGGTCGGAGGCGTTGCCGGCGATATCGTAGGCATTCTCCAGCGCAAGGCTCTGCGCCGAACTGCCGTTGTAGGCGCTCAGCCCGCCGGTGGCAGCCGCATTGCGCAGCAGCGCCATGGCCGCAAACAGCGAGGTGTCGTTGGCCGAACATGCGCCTGCGACATCGTTGCCGGCCGCACCCACCTGGGCGGCGCAGGCCCCGCTTTGCAGGAACGCCAGCGCAGCCTGAGCATCCGGCCCGGAGGTGGGGTCGGTCAGTCCGTACAGCGATTCACGCGTAACGGTATTGCCGATGAAATTGCTCACGCGCTTGTTCCAGAACGTCGCTGACACATAGCTGGCATCGGCGAAATACCACTCCAGTGCCAGATCGAGGTTGTCCGATTCCAACGGATCGAGCGTGGGCGTCTGCGAGTCGCCGCCGGCGCGGTTGGACGGGTTGATCAGGATCGAGCCGTTGGGCGTGTTGGGCGTGGGCCCGGCGATGAGATTGTTGTACGGTGCGCGTGCGATGGTCTGGCCAAACGAGGCGCGGCCTTTCAGCGAATCGGTGAAATCGATGCTGAAGTCCATGTTGGGCAGGATGTAGTTATAGCTGGTCTTCTCGCTGAAAGGCTGCTGGTCGGTGGAACGGATCAACTGGAAGTCGTTGTTGGACAGCCACAGCAGCGCGGTGGGCGTGGCCACCTGCGAGGTGGACTCCACATCGGTGCGCTCGTAGCGCAGCCCCAGGCGCGTATTGGTGGTCATCCCGGCGATGGCGCCGGCAATTTCCAACTGTACGTAGGCCGCGCGGGTCTTTTCCTCCACCCGGTTGTCGGCGGTGTATTGCGGGTTGTAGCGCGTGGTTGCGCCGTACTGGCTTCCGCCCCACAGCGCCAGCTGATCTGCATCGCCACGCCATGCACTGGAGGCCGCGCCGCTGGGATTGAAATCCTTGAACATGCCGGTGATGCTCACCGGCTGCAGCAATGCGACCATGCCCGGCTCGTTGCCCGCATTGGCCACGCCCCAATCGCCCAGCGTCGAATTGGTCTCGCTGACGAGCCGATGCATGGTGGTGTTGGTGGAACTCACGCCGAACTGGAAGCGCCCGTCGTCGAAATCGAACTTTCCGTCCAGCCGTCCTTCCTTGGTTTCGGTCACCTGCTTCTGATAGAAAATACGCAGCACCTGCGAGCCGAGCTCGGCAGGGGTGAAAGCGGGATTGACCACGCCATTGGTGTTTGCCAGCGAATCGGCCGCAGTGGGGTACCAGGTGCGTGCGCCGATCGGCAAGGAATTGTTGAACCACAATTCCTGCCCCCATTGGCCACCGCAGTACGGCCCGTTGGTGCAGTTGTTGGTGCCGGCGAAACTGAAATAGGTCGCGCTGCCGCCGGTGGTCGGGTCGTTGGGCAAGCTCTGCGTCTTGGAATTGTGCGCATCGAAGCTCAACTGGAAGCGGTCGCTCACTTGCCAATCGGCATTGAAGCCCAGCGAGCCGAGCGTGTACTTCTGCTCGTTGCGCTGTTGTTCCATGCCGAAGTCCTTCGCGCCATTGGGAACATCGCGCAGATAGACCGGCGTGGCCACGGCCTGGCCGGTGTCGAAGGTCAGATCGGTAAAGCTGTTGGCGCGCTGCAGCCAGATGCCCTGTTCACCGCGCTCTTCGCGGATCTCGTTGGCCGAGTAGGTGTAATCCAGGGTCAGGGTCAGGCTGTCGGTCGGTGCGAACTGCATCACCGCCTGGCCATTCATGCGTTCGCGCTGGAAATCGGCGAACGCATAGCGCAGGTCGTTGGGCATGCCGTACAACTGGCCGATCGCCGGCGCGTTGGTCACCACCGCGTCCGGGCGCAGCGCCGGGTCGGTGCCGGTCCAGCGCTGGATATTCCAGGTATTTTCGGTGGCTTGGACAGAACCGCCATGGCGCTTCTGGTAGCTGGCACTCAGGCCGATACCGAAGGTCTTGTCCGGGTTGGTATAGCTGAAGATGCCCGACACTTCCGGGGTGAGCGAATCGCCGAAGGGCTCAGAGCGGTCGGACACCATCTTGGCGCCGGCATTGGCCACCACGCCATCGTGGTTGAACGGCTTGTCGGTCTGGATATTGATCGTCGCACCGATCCCGCCGCTGGGCGCCGTTGCGCGGCTGGTCTTGAACACTTCGATGCCGGTGATGGCTTCGGAAGCGAGCTGGGCGAAGTTGAACGCGCGCGTGCCGACATCCACGCCGCCGATCGGTGTCTGGCCGGGCGCGCCGAAGGCATCGGCACCGGGGATCAGGCGGCCGTTGAGGGTGACGGTGTTGAACTGCGGGCCGAAGCCGCGTGCGGTGACCTGCGCGCCTTCGCCA
This sequence comes from Xanthomonas phaseoli pv. dieffenbachiae, assembly GCF_008639345.1. NCBI lineage: Bacteria > Pseudomonadati > Pseudomonadota > Gammaproteobacteria > Lysobacterales > Lysobacteraceae > Xanthomonas > Xanthomonas phaseoli. The sequence goes on from NZ_CP041380.1 coordinate 3,324,302, forward strand.
TCGCGGCGTTCGATGGAAATACCGGTGATGCGTTGCAGTGATTCGGCCAGGTTGGTGTCCGGAAACTTGCCGATGTCTTCGGCGCTGATCGCATCCACCACGCCTGCGGCATCGCGCTTGATGCCCATCGATTGGTTGAGGCTGTTGCGGATACCGGTCACGTTGACGGCGTCCAAGGTGGTGGCGGAATCGCTGCTGGATTGCGGCGCCGGTGCAGGCGGCGGAGCGACATCCTGTGCAAAGGCGGGATTGATGACCAACAGGCCACCAACGAAGGTGAACATGGCCTTCGACTTGAAGCTGTTCAACGTACGACGCATCGATGTGTCCTCGGGAGTGGAGTCCAACCGCCAACGGCCGATATCGCGGCATGCGATACGGCGGAATCGTGGCCACTGCCCGACAGGTCGTGGCCAACGCTGCTGCAACTGCTGGAGCCACCAATCCAACGCCATGCATGGGTCTTGCAAGCGCAGCCGGCGCCTGGATCGGACATGCCCTGATGGCATTCCCCTCCTTTCACCGCGCCGCACGCGCCACGCAACAACCGCTTGACGTTGTGTCAGTTGCCCTCGATCTGTCCCCTAGCACGCAGGCTGACGATCGCCCCTTCGATCGTCGACCTGCGGTGTGCGCATGCACGTCTACCCGCCGCAGCAACGGCGCTGCTCTGCCAATGCTGCGTGTGTTGCAGGTTCTTTGCACGACGTGTCAGCCGGTGATAGCGCTAACATGCCGCGCAGCCTAGTCAGGGCATAAAGGGCTTGTCACCGTGCGTTGCAGCATAGTGATGGCTGTGCACTGTTACAGCCGATACCGCAGTCGCTTGAGCCCGCATACGGTTTTCAATGCCGGCGGGGCTGTAAGCGTTATCACGGCATTACGCAAAAACCGTCGGGTCGAATGGTGAAATTTGCATAATGAACGTGTCGCACTGGAGTCGGATGCGGCGACTGCGCAAACTTTGAATGACGACCAGCGCCGCGCGTCTAGATTGCGCATGTCGACGTCGGCGCTGCACCGGACACGGCAGCACGCTGCAGGCGCCTGCCGATTACACGTCGCCTGTGTATCAATGCAGCAACAAGCATCGCGCATGAACAAGACAATGCGCGCTTCGCAATCGATTGCGCTGATCTGGGCGACTGATATACGCCGTCAGTCGTCGTCGGGCGAACCATCGTCATCGCACGGGAACCGCGGCGTCTGTGTGCTACCGAACGATGCCACGCAACTGCTGCGCTCGTCGGGTTGTCAACGCAGGCGATTATGTCCGTTCCCGTCGGCGGTTGCCGCACGCAGCCACCGACGCGACCGCGCTGCGGCCACGTCGGCACCCACGCCTCGCGCAATGCTCAGCCGGTCACGTCCACGCGCGCGTCGCTGCGGTCGGCATCTGGCAGCACATGGTCGGGGTCCAAGGTGACGTGCAGCACCTTCTGGGTGGTCGGCAGCGTCAGCGTGGGCGTGGTGGTCTGCAGCCAGGTTTCCACCGGCACGCGCCGGTCCAGGTGGCTGCCATCGGCCAGGTCCGCACGCACGGTTACCGGCATCACCAGCTTCTGCCGGCTGCGCAATGTGACGTGCACGCCCTTGGCAGGATCGTGGTCGACGTAATGCGCTTCGGTGATGCCCATGTCCAGCTGCCAGTTGTTGAGATACCAGCCGCGCCACCACCAGGACAGATCTTCGCCACTTTCGCTTTCCATCAGCCGAAAAAAGTCCGACGGCGTGGGATGCTTGTAAGCCCAGGTGGCGATGTATTTGCGAAACGCAGGATCGAAGCGTGCCGGACCCAGGATCTGCTCGCGCAACAGCACCAGCCCCAACGCGCCCTTGAAGTAGGTCAGCGGATGGCGATAGGTCTCGCTGGTGGAATCGGCGTTGTCCATCAGCGTGGGCGCATGGGTGTCGGCCAGTAGCGGCAGGATTTCGTCGACCGGGTTGCCGCCTTTGGGCGCGTATTCCGAATCGCGCTTGGGCGCATATTCCCCCTTGTTGAACGCATCCGATGCATACACGTCGATGAAGGTGTTGAAGCCTTCATCCATGAACGCATGCCGGCGCTCGTTGGAGCCGACAATCATCGGGAACCAGGTGTGGCCGATTTCGTGTGCGGTGATCCAGAACAAGTCCTTGCCGCCGTCTTCGAAACCATCGAAGACGATGCCGGGATATTCCATGCCGGCTCCATAACCACCCAGGTTGATCGCGGCTGGCCACGGGTACGGATACCACTGCGAAAAATGCTCGATGGCGCCTTTGACGTATTCGGTCGAGCGGTTCCACTTGTCTGCGCCCACACCTTCCACCGGGTACACCGACATCGCAAGCGCGTGCTTGCCGCCCGGCAGATTGATGCGCGCCGCGTCCCAGACGAACGCCGGCGATGCGGCAAATGCGACATCGCGGGTGTGGTCCATGTGGAAGCGCCAGGTCTGCGTGCCCTTGCCCGCCGGCTTGGCCGCACGTGCGGTTACCTCGGCAGGCGTGCGGATCAACACGGTGCGGTCGCTTCCGCTGGCTTGCTCCAGGCGTTGCTGTTCGGTGCGGCTGAGTACGTCCTGGGGATTGGTCAGCGCACCGGAGCCGGCGACCAGAAAGCCCTCCGGCACGGTCACTGCGTAGTCGAAATTGCCGTACTCCAGGTAGAACTCCGATCCCAGGTAGGGTTGCGTGTCCCAGCCACGCAGATCGTCGTACACCGCCATGCGCGGGTACCACTGCGCAATCTCGTAGATCTCGCCTTGCTTGCTGGCACTCACTGCGGTGCGCCCGCCCCAGGTGCCGGGGATCGTGTAGCGATAGCGAATATGCACGGTGAGCGCCTTGCCCTGCCCGGCCAGCGGTTGCGGCAGATCCACCCGCATGCGGGTGTCGTCGACGATGAAGTGCGCTGACTGGCGGCGCCCGCCTTGATCGATCTCGACGCTGGCGATCTGCATGCCATCGGTGAACTCTTTGCGCCTGAGCGGCCGGCTGGCGGCAGCGCGCGCGTCGGCGCGGTAGATGTTCTGGTCCAGTTGCAGCCACAGCACGTCCAGCGTGTCGGGGCTGTGGTTGGTGTAGGTGATGGCGGCCTCGCCGCTGAGGGAATGCGTTGCCGGGTCGATGCTGGCGCTGAGGTCGTAGTCGGCGCGGTTTTGCCAGAACGCCGGGCCAGGTACACCGCTGCCGCTGCGATAGGCATTGGGAGCGTCGGGCAATTGCAGGGGCGCGAACAAGGCCAGCGGATCGAACACGCTGGCCGGAGCAGGCGTGGCGGCCGTGGCGGCGCTGGCGGGCGCGGCAGCGGCAAGCGCCGGCGCAGTGACGCAGGCCAGAGACAATGCAACGGTGAGTGATCGGCGCACGGTGGGGGTCATGCGAAATCCTGCGGCGGAGGGGATTCCCATCCTACGGCGCAGAGTGTCGCGCGCGGCAATGCCATTGGTCCCGGTTGCGGCTGCCTGAGGTTTCGGAGGTGGCCGCCACTGGCTGCCTTGATGGAGCCGGCCACGCACCGCACGCGCAGATCGTCCGCGCTCCGCCGGCCCTCCCCTGCACGGCCCGGTGCGACGGGACGGCTGGCCAGGCGGACTTACTCCGCCCTCAGACCACCTAACCGCAACGCCCCCTCGCCACCGTGGCCCAGGGCATCGTCCGGATTGCTCAGGCGGCAGCGGCGCAGCGACAGGCAGCCGCAGCCGATGCAATCGGTGAGCTGATCGCGCAAGGCCTGTAGTTCGTCGATGCGCGCGTCCAGCTGGCCCCGCCAGCGCGCCGACATGCGCGCCCACTCCGCACGCGTGGGCGTGCGTTGATCCGGCAACACCGAGAAGGCATCGAGCACCTGCTGCAGCGGCACGCCCAGTCGCTGCGCCACGCGAATCACCGCGATGCGCCGCAATACATCGCGCGCATAACGACGCTGGTTGCCGGCGGTGCGCAGGCTGCTGATCAACCCCTTGCGCTCGTAGAAGTGCAGCGCCGACACCGCAACACCACTGCGCTTGGCGACCTCGCCCACGGACAACTCACGTTGCATTGCCTTGACCTCAACCTAGGTTGAGGCAGGATGCTGCGCGGCCTTCACCGGTGCAAGTACCGGTCACGCCTCTACACACGTTTCGTTCCTGGATGTTCGATGCCGACCGAAAGACCGATCACTGCCGCAGCGCTGTCCACCCAAACGCAGCCCATCTCCATCCTGGCCGCGCCCTACCGCGCGGCGACGCTGGGCATGGTGGCGCTGGTGTCGCTCAACGCGTTCGAGTCGTTGGCGGTTGCCGCCGCCATGCCGACGGTGGCGCGCGAGTTGAACGGCCTGCCGCTGTACGCGTTGGCATTCGGCGGCACGCTGGCCACCAGCGTGATCGGGATGACGGCGGCCGGGCGCTGGAGCGACCGCGCCGGCCCTGGCGGTGCATTGGCGGCCGGCCTGCTGTGCTTTGTGGTCGGCCTGCTGGTCGCCGGCCTGGCACCGAGCATGCCGATGTTGATCGCCGGTCGCTTGCTGCAGGGCTTGGGGGCCGGCGCCTATTCGGTGGCCTTGTACGTCATCGTGGGGCGGCTGTATCCGGAGGTCTTGCGCCCGCGCGTGTTTGCCGCGTTTTCGGCCGGCTGGGTGGTGCCGTCGTTGATCGGCCCGGGCATCAGCGGACTGATCGTGCAGCAGCTGGGCTGGCGCTGGGTATTTTTGTCGGTGCCGCTCCTGGCGATTCCGGCTGGGTCGATGCTGTGGCCGGCGCTGCGCGGGCAGAGCTGGACACGCGGCAGTTCCGACGCGCCCACCGCCTCGATGGGGTGGGCGATCGGCGCGGCGGTGGGCGTGCTTGGCGTGTATCTGGGCGGGCAACTGCACGGCAGGCTGGCGCCGGGCGCCATGCTGCCGGCCGTGTTGCTCACCGCGTATTGTGCGTGGCGCCTGCTGCCGGCTGGCACGCTGCGGCTGGCGCGCGGGTTGCCGAGCGTGATCGCGCTGCGCGGCATTGCGGCGGCCGCCTTCTTTGGCTTTGAGGCGTTTTTGCCGCTGCTGCTGTCGCGCGAACGCGGGCTTTCGCCGCTGCTGGCCGGCGTGGCACTGAGCGTGGGTGCGTTGGGCTGGTTTGGTGGTTCGTGGTACCAGGGCCACAGCCGCGTCGGTTGGTCGCGTGCCCGCCTGCTCAAGAGCGGCGCGCTATTGATGACGCTGGGCATTGCGATCAGCGCGGGCGCGGTGTGGCCGGCGATTCCCGTGCCGTTGGCCATTGCCGGGTGGGCGCTGACCGGCCTGGGCATGGGCCTGCTGTATCCCAGCCTGTCGGTGGTGCTGTTGTCGCTATCGCCACCGGCGCAGCAAGGCGCCAACAGCTCTGCCTTGCAACTGAGTGAAGCCATCGCGGTGGCGGCCATGCTGGCGCTCGCGGGTGCCTTGTTCGCTGCGCTGCTGACATCGGCCACGCGTGCCGCCTACCTGAGCGTGTTCGCGTTGGCGTGGTTGCTGGCGGTGGCGAGCTTTTTTGTAGCGCGACGGGTGTGATGCGTCCGCGGCAGCGACGCGGCATCGGCGTGAGGCCGCACCGCGATTGCCCGGGCAACGTGGCCGGTCGATGGCAGCACGCCAATGAGCTCTAAGGCTCAGCTGGTCGGAACGACCGACGTGATCACCAGGTTCACCACATGTCGAGGCGTCGCTCGATGCCGGCCTGGTACCACGGCGATGCCAGCGCGACCACTTTGCCGATCCTGCCGGGATCGCATGGACCCACACACGAAAAAAGTTCTCCGCAAACGGGTGGTCATTTTTTCGCCACCCATCTTGACAGCATTGCGGGCCGGGGCCTGCGCGCACTTGTCCACAGCCTTGTGCAACTTCCATCCACGGGGGGTGTGGAAAAGATGCGTCGCTTTGCATGCGCCTGAGGCCTTGCGCGGCGCTGGCGCATATGTCATGCGCGACCCGCGAGGCCAGCGTACTGCCGCTGTCGCCGCCGGCACCACCTGGGCATCGCTCCCCACACCCGTCTGCAGGTGCGCCGCAAAGGACGCCAGACGCCGATCGGCGGCACCGCCACTTCGCAATGGCGATGCACTCCTCCTACACCTCAATCAGTGATGACGTGCGGCACGAAGCGCGAGGTGTCGCGGGTGATCGGGCCATCGTCGTCGCGCATGCCCAGTCCGGCAGGGCGATCGGCGACGACCCAGCTGCCCACCAACGCATGCCGCCCGTCGAACACCGGCAGCGGGTGATGCGCCTGCAAAATCGCCGGGCCGTCCACGTACGGGCCATCGGTCTGCGCGGCCTCGCCTTGCGCCGTCACCAGCGCGATATTGGCGCCCTCGCGCGAGAGCAGCGGCTTGCGTACCCAGCCTACGGTTGGCGCCTCGCCGGCTTGCGCAAAGCGGGCAGGCAGCAGATTTGGGTGCCCCTGATGGCGGTCCCACAGCAACGGCAGGATGCCCTTGTTGCTCAACACCGATTTCCATGCCGGCTCGATCAGGCGCACCCGGTCGGCAATCAATGCCGGTCCGAAGCGCTCTTCCATCATGAATTCCAGCGGATAGAGCTTGAACAGCGTGTGGATCACCCGATCCTGTTCGTCGGTGAACCAGCCTTCGGCGCTCAGGCCGATATCTTCGATGGCCACTTCCTCGGTGCTGATGCCCACCTGATGCGCACAGTCGCGCAGGTAACGCACCGTAGCGCGATCTTCCAGCGAATCGCGCACCGCCGCAAAATGCATCTGCGCGCCGATCGCGCCATCCACCGCCAACGCGCCCAGGGTTTCGCACAGCAGGTCCTGGATCAGGTTGTACTGATCGGTGCCCTTGGGCAGTGCACCGCTGGCGATCTGCTGTTCCAGCCATAGCCATTGGAAATACGCCGATTCGTAGAGCGAGGTCGGCGTGTCGTAATTGAGTTCGTACAACTTGGCCGGGCCATCGCCCGAATACGCCAGGTCCATGCGCCCATACAGATGCGGGTCGCGCTCTTTCCAGGAGTTGGCGATCCAGTCCCAATAGAACGGCGGGATGGCCAGCCGGGTCAGCAGCGCTTCCGAGTTCACCACCTCGTCCACCAATTGCATCGCCATGTCGTGCAACGCTTGCGTCGGCGCTTCGATGTCGTCTTCGATCTGACGCAGCGAAAACGCGTAGTAGGCGCTTTCGTCCCAATACGGCTCGCCGTCGATGGTGTGGAAGTGGAAGCCCAGCGATTCGGCCTGCGCGCGCCAGTCCGCGCGTTCGGGGATCAGAATGCGTTGCATGTCAGCCGCCGAAGCCCGAGCTGCGCCCGCCGCTGCCGAACGAACTGCGCGCCGCCGCGCTGGAACCGAAGCCCGAACGCGACACGGTGATGGCGCGCGTGGGCATGTCGATGGCGCCGCTGCGCCCACGCACGGTGCCGATGCGGTTGCTGGCCAGATCGCCGTTGGGCTTGTAGTAACCGCCACTGCGGTAATCGCGGTACAGCGGAATCGAGCCGCCATAGCGATACCCGCCGCCGCTTATGTTGCCCAGCGCATACCCCAACAGAAACCCGCCCATCGGCGGGATCCAGCTCTGCTGCCCCTGCGGGTTGGTGATCGCCGTACAGCTGCCGAACTGTTCATCGCACTCGTAGCGCGTGGTGAAGCGCGGCGCGGCCTGCTGATGCTTGGCCACCGCCTCGTCGTAGGCCTTGAGGCATTGCTGGATATCGGACTGTTCCTGCTTGATCTGGTAACAGTCCGAAGCCGACTGCAGCACCACGCCGGTCTCCGGCTCCGAGCCGCAGCCGGTGACGAAGGCGGCCGGCAGCGCAGCCATCAAGGTGAGTTTGAGATTGCGTGATCGCTTCATGCCTGCGCTCCGTTACGGCGTGATCGCGGCGGCATTGATCAGCCCCACCGCGATCGACACGCCGGCCGAAAAAATACCGGCGGCGGTGATGTTGTCGGTGATCTGCCGCGAGATGCGCCCGGCCACCAGATTGGCCAGCAGATAGGCCACCACCTGGATGCCGCAGGCCACCAGGCCCCAGATCAGCGCGTCGACCAGGCTCACCGAATGGGTAATGGCCGAATGCAGCGGCAGCGCCACGCCGATCAGGTTGCCGGCCAGCGCGGTGGCCGCTGCCACATTGCCTTGCCGCAGCAAGGTGAAATCCTTGTGCGGAGTGACCAGGGTCACCAGCACCACCGAGACGACCAACACACCCAGGCCGGTACCGAAATAGGAAAGAAACGCGAGAAAACTCTGCAGGTTGATCGGATTCATGACAGGACCAAGGTGGGTGGAAGACGCGTGCGCGCTCAGGTGATATCCAGGTCGGCAACGGTGACATCGATACCGACCGCATAGGTGACGCAGAATTCGTTGGGGCCGGAATCTTCGCCGGTCACCAGCAGGAATTCTTCGCGCTGCAGCTCCGGCACATCGCGGCTGTAGAGCATGGCGTAATGGGTCAGATCGCCATCGCGGCGTGGCGGCTGGTAGCGGTACAACACTTCGTCGTAGGCGATCGGCGGAATCCGCGACGCGTCATCGGTGGACTGGGTGGCGCGCTGCCATTGTTTGCCGGCGTACTCGATCTGCGCCGCGCCCAGGTGCGGGTGCTGCATCACGAACTCCTGAAACGCCTGCTTGCTGGGCGGGTTCACCGTCTCGCAATACACGAAGGCCTTCATCGCTTCCAGATCGCCGCCCACGGTGGTGACCTGCAGGAACGCATCGTCGTCCAGGTAGAACCGGTGCAGCGCATAGCCATCGCCCAGATTGACATGACCGTAGCAGGGAATGCCCTGATGCCCGCCCGGCAACTCGGCGGTCATGGCCTCCGGTGCCATGCGGTACAGGGTGGTGTCGATCTCCACCTGGCCACCGACACGCAGCCCCAGGGGCAGCGTGTGACCGATCGCGCCACTTCCGGAAGCGGGCAGCGGCGGCGGTTGCGGTTGACCGAACAACTTGCTGAAAAAACTCATCGTCAGACACCTTGTGGCGATGGGGAAATGGGAGCCTCGCTGCGCATGGCCTGCCAGGCGATGGCGTGCGCCGGCACGCGCTGCTCGGCCAGGTAATACAGCATGGCACCGGCGGCGACAGCGGTGCGTGCTGGCGGGTTCAAGCGCAACGCGCCATCGGGCGCACGCAGGCCCAGCAGCAATGCGCCGCGCTCACCGAAATCGGCCGCAAGCCGGCTGTATTCCAGCGGTTGCACATTCGCAGGTACTGCAAGACTGAATTGGGTGGGGCCATCGTCGACCGACAGCAGCTCGGCGGTGATCGCCGCGCTGCCCGGATCCTGCGCCGCACGTGCCAGGATCTCGGCCGTCATCGGACGCGTGCACTCGATGGCGGGGTAATGGCAGTTGACCAAGCGCGCCGCGCTGGCCGAATCGAAGTGCGCCACGATATGCGCGGCCGGCGCATTCGCCATCAACGCGAACACCGCCGCCAGGGTCTGGTCGTCGGAGGGCGGGTTGACGATCACCCGCGCCGCGCCGGCAATGCCGGCACGCAGGTACACCTCGGTATGCGTGTACGACTCGGCAGCAATGAAGCGCATGTGGTCGGGCATCGGATTTTCCGCCACGCCCTCGGCGATCAGCACCACGCCTTCGTCATCGGTGGCGGTGTCGGACAGCAGCAATTCCAGCAGGCGCGTGGAGGCCGCGCCCTGCCAGCCGATCAGAATGGTGTGCCCGCGCAGGTCTGCATAGGCCATCTTGCCCATGTGGTGGCGCCTCCAGAAAGTGATGAGCACGCCGCTGGTCTTGGCCAGCACCGTGGCGAACAACGCCACCGCACCCGGCATCAACACGAACGCGGCGATATAGCGCCCGGCCACCGAACCCGGCGACAGGTCGCCGTAGCCGATGGTGGTGGCCGTGGTCATGTAGTAGTACGGAAATGCGTCCAGGCCGACGAGCTTGTGCTCGCCAGCCCACAGCAGCAGCAACCAGCTCAGCCCCATGTGCGCCAGCAGTGCCAGCGCCACTGTGCCCCAGCTGACGCGGCGCACGTGGCGCCGCAATACCTGCAACAGCCGTCCAACGATGATCATGGCGCATCCTGTGCCGTGCGATGGATCAGCTGTCGCTGCGCGGAACCTGCTGCACGTCGCGTACCTGGCCAATCAGCGGCGCGCTGCCGCCGGCATTCTCGTGACCCAGCTGCGCAGCTGGCTTCTTGAAGCGTGCCAGCACCGCAGCGGCGTTGGATTCGCCTTCCATCAGGCCAGCGGCAGCCAGGCGCCGATTGAGATCGCCATCGCCGCTGGACGCTTCGAGTTCTTCGGCCGATTCGATGCGCGCGGAGGTTTCGGCCTGGCGCGCCTTGATGCGCTCCAGCGATTCCAGCGCCGAGCCCATCTTGCTGCTGGCACCGGAATGACGCGCGGCGATGGCGGCCTGCGCCTTCTGCACCGCGTCGGTGGCCTTGACCGTATCGATCTGCTGGCGCATGCCACGCAGCTGGTTCTCGGTCTTCTGGATGGTGGCCTTGAGCGTCACCACCGACTGGTCCAGCGCAGCCTTGGAGGCCTTGTCGCCGGCATCCTCGCTTTCCAGCGCGGCCAGCTTGACCGCCACGTCGTGTGCCAGCGCTTCGTCGTTCTTGGCCAGCGCGCCTTCGATGTAGCGCGTGTATTCGGCCATCTTGCCGGCGCGTGCGTCGATCTTCTGCTGGGCCAGCTTGCTCTGCGCCATCAGCTTGGTGAGCTCTTCGCGCGAGCGCGTGAGCTGGGCGCCGGCATCGCGCATTTCCTGGTCCAGGATGCGCAGCGCATTGGCGTCGACGGCCTTCTGGCCGGTTTCGTGTGCGGTACCACGCAGCAGCGTGATCAGCTTGGAAAAGATACTCATGACAACACGCCTTTAGGAAAAGAACGGCTTGAGAGATTCGGCGGCATCCAACGTATTGGCCGCCAGGGTCTGGATTTCTTCGTCGATCTGGTCGAGCGTCGAGGAGGCCGACAGTTCGCCAAACACCACGTAACGGTCCTTGCCGTCGACCTGGACCAGGCCCAGGTTGGACAAGGGGTTGAGCGGATTCAGGCGCAGGCAGGCGTCGTTGAATGCGGCACGGTCGTTGACGTGCTCGGCATGGGCCAGCAGCGTGGACACGAAAACCTGCGAGCCGGAAGCGGCAACCTGGATCTGCATGTCGCCGTGGTCGGCCAGGGTGAGATTGATGGCCGGCTCCAGGCCGTCGATCAGTTCGACCTGGATTGGCTGGCCACGGTAGCGCTCGGCCAGCAGGCCGTGCAATTCGACGGTGGTATACTGCGTCATACGATGTCCTGTCCTTTGGTCATGCCGTGGTGGTGATGCAGCGAACGTCCTGCAGCGACCGGACATACTACAGACTGCCCATGACCGGCAGAAAGGGCCGAAAGTCAGCTGGTCAGGCGCGCGGCAGGCGCGCAAACCGCCCGTTCAGCTGGCTTGTCGCCCACGCCGGCCAGCTGCCTCACGGATACAGCATCCGCTTGCTCCAATGGCTGGCCGCGTCGGCCTCGTAGCGCCAGCGCTCGTGCAGGCGGAACTTGGCGCCGTACCAGAACTCGAACGCCTGCGGCACCACCCGGAATCCGCCCCAGCCATCCGGGCGCGGCACCTGGCGCCCTTCGAACGTCGCTTCGACCTTGGCAATGGCCGCATCGAACTCTTCGCGCGAACCCAGCGTCTGCGACTGCCGCGAGGCCCATGCGCCGATCTGGCTCATACGCGGGCGCGAGGCGAAGTAGGCATCGGATTCGTCCGCGCTCACCAGCTGCACGCCGCCTTCGATGCGCACCTGGATGCCGGCTTCGCGCAGGCTGCGCCACAGGAACAGCAGCGCCGCCTGCGGGTGGGTCTGCAGGTCGCGGCCCTTTGCGCTGTCCAGATGGGTGTAGAACACGAACCCGCGCGCATCGAAGGCCTTGAGCAACACGGTACGCGCGCTCGGCCGGCCATCCACGTTGGCGGTGGCCACGGTCATCGCGCTGGCTTCGGGTTCGGCGCTGTTCTGCGCCTCGGCATACAGCGCGGCGAAGGTGGCAAGGGCTTCTGCGTACAGATCGGTCATGACGGTGCGTGGCAGCCAGATGGACGCCTATTGTGGGCGCATCGCCCGCGCTTCGCCTATGCACCGCGATCGAATTGCCGAAACGGCGCGGAGTTGGTGTGGCTGTAGACAGCCAGTACACCGTGCCATCGGCCCGGCCCGATGGCGTGAATGCTAGGATCCCTGCGCATGAACCCCGCACCCAATCTCGTGATGGTCGGCCCGATGGGCGCCGGAAAAAGCTGCATCGGCCGCCGCCTGGCCGAGCGCTTCGGGCTGGAATTCGTCGATGTGGACCAGGCCATCGTCGAACAGGTGGGCAGCAGCATCCCGGCCATCTTCGAGCAGCATGGCGAAGCCAGGTTTCGACAGCACGAGACCGAGACCCTGCAGGCGCTGCTGGAACAGGACAACAAACTGATCTCCACCGGCGGCGGTGCGGTGCTGGATCCGCGTAACCGCGAGCGCATCTGCGCGCGTGGGTTCGTGGTGTACCTGCATGTCAGCGTGCCGGCGCAGCTGACGCGGCTGGCGCGCGACCGCAATCGCCCGCTGCTGCAACGCGCCGACCGCGAGCAGGTGCTGCACGCGATGGCCGCGCACCGCACGCCGCTCTACCGCCAGGTCGCCGATCTCAGCCTGGAAACCGATCATCTTTCCCCCGCCGAGGCCACCGCGCAGCTGGTGCTGCGCCTGGCCGCGCAATGGCGCATGTCGAGTGCCCCCGCATGACACTTCCCCGTTCCTCGCGCAGCGTCGATGTCGACGGCGCGCAGCCTTACACCATCACCATCGCCCCGGGCCTGCTGGCCGACGGTGCGCGCCTGGCCAGCCACGTGCGCGGCCGCCACGCGCTGCTGCTCAGCGACTCGCAGGTGGCTCCGCATTACGCGGCCGGCGTACGCGCCGCCTTGTTGAACGCGCGGCCGGACCTGCAGGTCGGCGAATTGGTCATTGCCGCCGGCGAAGCCTCCAAAACCTTGGAGACCTTTGGCTCTGCGATCACCGCACTGGCCGAACTCGGTGCCACCCGCGACGCCTGCGTGTTCGCGCTGGGCGGCGGCGTGGTCGGCGACCTGGCCGGCTTTGCGGCGGCGTGCTGGATGCGCGGCGTGGACTGCGTGCAGCTTCCTACCAGCCTGCTGGCGATGGTGGATTCGTCGGTCGGCGGCAAGACCGCGGTGGACATCCCGCAGGGCAAGAACCTGGTCGGCGCCTTCCATCCGCCGCGCGCGGTGATCGCCGACCTCGACACCTTGCGCACCCTGCCCGCACGCGAACTGCGCGCCGGCCTGGCCGAGGTGATCAAGTACGGCGCCATCCGAGACCCGCTGTTCTTCCAGTGGCTGCATGCCGAGCGTCACGCACTGCTGGACAGCGACCCGGCGGCATTGGCGCAGGCCATTGCCCGCAGTTGCGAGCACAAGGCCGAGATCGTGGCGCGCGACCCGCTGGAAAAAGGCGAGCGCGCGCTGCTCAATCTGGGCCACACCTTCGGTCACGCGATCGAAACCGAGCAAGGCTACGGTGCGCCCGGCAACGACAACCTCAACCATGGCGAGGCCATCGCGGTGGGCATGGTGCTGGCGGCGCGCCTGTCGGCCGCGCTGGGCATGAGCGATCCACAGGACACCGAAGCCTTGCGCGCGCTGCTGCACGACTTCGATCTGCCCACCGAGATCCCGCAGGGCCTGTCCCCCCAGGCCCTGCTCGCGCGCATGCGCCTGGACAAGAAAAACATCGCCGGCCGCCTGCGCCTGGTGTTGTGGCGCGGCATCGGCAAGGCCGAGGTCGTTCCGGACGTGGAAGAGGCCGCAGTACTGGAGATCCTGGCGGGATAAGGCCAGCCGGCCGAAGGCACGGAACGCCGGACGCCCGCAACCAGCTGCCGTCGATCGCCACGACGCTCACTATTTGTAGGAGCGCCCCCCCGGGCGCGATGGGGCCTTGCCGATAATCCCTATCGCGCCCAGGTGCGCTCCTACGCACTGCCTGCCCCCGTCTGCACCGGCGGTCTGAACCTCGCTCGGGAGCGCTCCGGCAAGCGCGGACGCCCAACCAAGCGCCTTATCGCAACCAGAACCCCCGGACGCGCGACTGCTCTCAGCCTTCAGCAGCGCCCGGCTACAATCGGCCGCATGCGCATCCTTCTACAACACGATCCCGGCGGTAACGCGCCGCTCCGCTACGTCCAGCTGACCCTGCAACCGGATCTGTTCGGTGGCTGGGAACTGCTGCGCGAAACCGGCGAGATCGGCGGACGCACGCAGCTGCGACGCGACCAGTACCTGCAACAGGATGAAGCGGACCGCGCCTTCGACAAGGCGCGCGACACCCAACTCAAACGCGGTTTCCAACTCATCACCGGCGGCGCCGACGACGCGCCGCGCTGAGGACACACTTTCCCATGCTCAAGAACGATCGCCTGCTGCGCGCGCTCAACCGTCAGCCCGTGGACCGCACCCCTGTGTGGTTGATGCGCCAGGCCGGCCGCTATTTGCCGGAATACCGCGCCACCCGCGCACGCGCCGGCAGCTTCCTCGGCATGGCCAAGAATCCGGACATCGCCTGCGAAGTGACCCTGCAGCCGCTGCAGCGCTTTCCGCTGGATGCGGCCATCCTGTTCTCCGACATCCTGACCATTCCCGATGCGATGGGCCTGGAGCTGTATTTCGTCGAAGGCGAAGGCCCCAAGTTCCGCCACCCGGTGCGCGATGCCGCGGCAATCCACCGCCTGGGCGTGCCGGACATGGAGACCGAGCTGCGCTACGTGATGGATGCGGTGCGGGTGATTCGCCGCGAACTGGATGGTTCCGTGCCCTTGATCGGCTTCTCCGGCAGCCCGTGGACGCTGGCCTGCTACATGATCGAAGGCGGCGGCAGCAAGGAATACGCGCGCATCAAGGCCATGGCCTTCAATGCGCCAGAGCTGCTGCATCACCTGCTCGGCACCGTCACCGACGCGGTGATCGCCTACTTGGCGGCACAACGCGCTGCAGGCGCACAGGCGCTGCAGGTGTTCGATACCTGGGGCGGTGTGCTCTCGCCGGCGATGTACCGCGAATTCTCGCTGCCCTACCTCACCCGCATCGCGCGTGAACTGGAACGCGGCACCGGGGCCGAGCGCACCCCGCTGGTGCTGTTCGGCAAGGGCAATGGCGCCTACGTGGCGGATCTGGCCGCCAGCGGCGCCGAAGCCGTGGGCGTGGACTGGACCATCTCGCTGGCTGACGCCGCCCAACGGGCGGGCGGCCGCGTTGCCCTGCAGGGCAATCTCGACCCGGCCACCCTGTACGGCTCGCCCGAAGCGATCCGGAGCGAAGTTGCCAAGACCCTGGACAGCTACGCGCAAGGCAACGGCGGCTCACGCGAAGGCCACGTCTTCAACCTCGGCCATGGCATGTCGCCGGATATGAATCCAGAGCATGTGGGCGTGTTGGTGGACGCGGTGCAGAGCCTGAGCAAGCGCTAAGCCGCCGCGTCGAGCGAGCCGGGTTACACAGACCCGGCCTGTGCTCGCGCCTGTGCCTGTGCCTGTGCGCACCTTGGCATTGCTGCGTCCTGTCCTGCGCCACTGAATCGATCCGCCGGATCTGCAGATTCACTTCGCCTCCCGGATTACCGGTGCTGGAGGCGCTGGGCCATGAAGCGCGTCGCGCGCTTCACACCTGCGCCCAACCAGCCAGTGCGATAACGCGACCTCGTTGAGCGCGCGCGGCGGGCCTGGCTTCATCACAGCGCTCGCCGGCAACACACGCATGCAGGGCGTCGCACACAGCGTTCCGCGCCGTGCACAGCAGGGAAGCGATAATGCAGCGTTCCCCCGGCCAAGCCCCCATGTCTCAGCCCGTCCCCGCCTTGCGCGCCTACGCCAGCATCAAGCCGCTGCTGTGGCTGGTGTCGCTGGCAATCTTCATGCAGATGCTGGATGCGACCATCGTCAACACGGCGTTGCCGTCGATGGCGCGCAGCCTGCGCGAAAGCCCGCTGCAGATGCAGTCGGTGGTCTTCAGTTATGCGCTGGCGGTGGCGATGTTCATCCCCGCCTCGGGCTGGATCGCGGACCGCTTCGGTACGCGGCGCACCTTCCTCGCCGCGATCATCGTGTTCACCTTGGGCTCGCTGCTGTGCGCAGCCGCGCAGCACCTGCCGCAGTTGGTGGCCGCACGCGTGGTGCAAGGCATCGGCGGCGCGATGCTGCTGCCGGTCGGGCGTCTGGCGGTGCTCAAGACGGTGGCGCGCGCAGACTTCCTGCGCGCGATGAGCTTCATCGCGATTCCTGCCTTGATCGGCCCGCTGATCGGCCCGACCCTGGGCGGCTGGCTGGTCGAAGTCGCCTCGTGGCACTGGGTGTTCCTGATCAACCTGCCGATCGGGGTACTCGGATTTATTGCCGCGCTGAAGATCATGCCCGACCACTATGGCGATGCACGCAAGCGCTTCGACCTGGTCGGCTACCTGATGCTGGCGTTCGGCATGGTGGCCTTGTCGCTGGCGCTGGATGGCATCTCGGAACTCGGCCTGCGCCATGCGTTCGTTATGTTGCTGGCCATCGGCGGACTGGCTGCACTGGCCGGCTACTGGCTGCATGCGGGCAACACCCCCAACGCGCTGTTTCCGCTGGCGCTGTTCAAGGTAGCGAGCTACCGCATCGGCATTCTGGGCAACCTGTTCGCACGCGTGGGCAGCGGCTCGATGCCGTTCTTGATTCCGTTGCTGTTGCAGGTGGGCCTGGGCATGAGCCCGATGAATGCCGGGCTGATGATGGTGCCGGTGGCACTGGCCGGCATGGCCGCCAAACGCGCGGCGGTCAAGCTGGTGGGACGCTTCGGCTATCGGCGCGTGCTGATGCTCAACACCGTGCTGGTCGGCGTGGCCATGGCCAGCTTTGCGCTCATCGATATCGGCCAGCCGCTGTGGCTGCGCCTGGTGCAACTGGCCTGCTTCGGCGCGGTGAACTCACTGCAGTTTACGGTCATGAACACCGTGACCCTGCGCGACCTGGACCGCGACCAGGCCAGCCCCGGCAACAGTCTGCTGTCGATGGTGATGATGCTGGCCACCGGTTTCGGCGCTGCGGCAGCGGGCAGTCTGTTGGCGGCATTCAATACCCATCTGGGCGATACGCATGGCGCTACCGCCGCCTTGCATGCCACCTTCCTGTGCGTGGGCGGCATCACCTTGTCGTCGACGTTGATCTTCTGGCAGCTAGCCGAGACGCGGCCGCACCCCAAGGAAGTGGAAGCGGTTGCCGAATAGGTGCTGCGCTGGCGCACGGTCGCTTCCGCCGCGGCTACGCC
Organism: Xanthomonas phaseoli pv. dieffenbachiae; assembly: GCF_008639345.1. Classification (NCBI taxonomy): domain Bacteria; kingdom Pseudomonadati; phylum Pseudomonadota; class Gammaproteobacteria; order Lysobacterales; family Lysobacteraceae; genus Xanthomonas; species Xanthomonas phaseoli. Next base: position 3,341,599 of record NZ_CP041380.1, read on the forward strand.
CCATCGCGCGCGCGAGCATGCCGCAACGCCTCGGCAATGGTGGTGGCCAACATCTCGCCGGTGAGCGGCTTGCGCAGGAAACGGTCGAAGCCCGCTTCCTGCGCGCTTGGTTCGGCGGCTTCATCGGAGCGTGCGGTCACCGCGATCAACGGCATCTCGTAGCCGAAGACGCGCAGTTGCCGCGCCAGCGCAAAACCATCCAGCCCGGGCAGGTCCAGATCCAGCAATGCCAGATCGAACGTGTTGTCGGCCGCTTCGGTCAGCGCCGCCAGGCCGTGCGGCGCATGCACCACCGAGTGCCCCTGTGCGCGCAACAGGCCGATGATGACCTCGGCGATGGTCGGGTCGTCTTCCACCAGCAGGATGCGCTGGGGTTCGACAGGGCTGGCGGCATGCGCGACCTCGCCGTCCAGCGTCGCGTTCGACGCCACCCAGCGCAGCGGCAGATCCACCACAAAGCGCGTCCCCGCACCGAGCCGGCTGATCACCTCGATATGCCCGCCCATCGCCATCGCCAGCTCCTGACAGATCGCCAGGCCAAGCCCACTGCCGCCATAGCGTGAAGTGGTCTTGGCGCCGTCGCCCTGCTCGAAGCGCTGGAACAATCGCGCCTTCTGTTCGGCATTGATGCCCGGGCCGGTGTCGGCCACTTCGAAGCGCAGGCCTTGATAGGAACCGAGCGTGGTGAGCTTCAGCGCGACCACGCCGCGCTCGGTGAATTTGATCGCGTTATTGAGCAAATTGAGCAGGATCTGCCGGATGCGGGTGGAATCGCCGCTGGCAGTGATGTCGCCGAGCAGCCCGATTTCCAGGCTGAAACGCAGCCCGCGCTCCTGCGCCAATGGCGCCATCAGCGCTTCGACTTCGGCCACGAGCTGACGCACCGAAAACGGCTGGAAATCCAGTTCAAGCCGGCCCGATTCGATGCGTGCCAGATCCAGCGCATCGTTGACCAGCCGCAACAGATGCGCACCCGCACGGCGGATCGACTCGGTATAGCTGCGCTGCGTGGCGTCTTGCTCGGTCTTGAGCAGCAATTCGCTCATGCCCAACACGCCCGTCATCGGCGTACGCACTTCATGGCCCAGGGTTGCGAGAAAACGCGTCTTGGCCAAAGACGCCTGCTCGGCCAACTCCTGCTTATGCACGGCCAGCTGCCAGGCATTCAAACGCCGCAGCCGACGGCGGTACAACAAGATGGCCGCGGCGATCACGCACAGGCTCAGCACCGCCAACAGGCCCAGGCCCCACGGCGACAGCCACCACGGCGGCAACACCTGGAAACGGACGATCTGGCTGGCCGACCAGATGCCATCTGCAGTGCGCCCCTGCACTTCCAGCGTGTAATGCCCGGAAGGCAGGCGCGAAAACAAGCGCTCGCCGGTGGACCCCACGTCGATCCAGTCCGGGTCGTAGCCACTGAGGCGGAAGCGGTAACTGGTGGATTCGGGATTGGTAAACGTGGGCATCCGCGCCACGATATGCAGGTCGCGATCGCCGTCCTGCACCTGCAGCGGCGTCTTGCCGGTGACATCCAGTTCGCGCTCGCCGCGTCGCAGGCTGACACGTTCGATCAACAGCTGCGGTCGGCGCAGATTCGGACGCATCGTGGCCGGATCGAACACCACGATGCCATCGGACGTGCCGCCCAGGATCTGCCCCGTGCTTGCCTGCACCAGCGTGGCCACCTGCAGCGGCGAACTGGGAAGTCCGTCGTGCACGTCGTACACCCGCACCAGCTTGCTGCCGGGGTCGACCCGAATCAGTCCACGATGACTGGAGACCCAGGCCACGCCACCGGCATCGATCACCAGGCCGGTCGGCGAGACCATCGGAAATTCCTGTTCCTTTCCCACCGTATCCAGATGCGTGAGCTGCTTGCCGTCCCAGAGATAGCGCCGCAATTGTCCGGCCAATCCGATCCAGACGATGCCGCCATCTGCCTGGCGAAACACATAGGTCGGCAGGGACGGCGCGCCGCGGACCGCAACGAACTGGTCGGCATGCGGATCCCATCGCCACAGCCCGGCATTGTTGCTCAGCCAGATCTGCCCATCCGGCCCGATCCGCATGTCCAGGACAGTCAGCGCCTTCAGCCCGTGGCTTCCATAGTCGAGCGTCCTGAGCAGCTGGCCCTCGCTGCTCCACAGCTGCACCCCGTGCGTCAGCAGCGCCACCCAGATGCACCCCTGTGCATCTTCGGCCATCCTGCCAGGCCTGCCGACATCTTCCAGATCGGTTGCCGAATCCTGATGCCCGAGCAGTGGCCAACGCCTGGCCTCGCCTGTCTGCGGGTCGTACCGAACCAGCCTTTCCTGCACGCCAATCCAGACCATTCCCTGCCTGCTCTCGATGACGGTATCGGGAATGCGTTCTGGATCGACCGGGGCCAGGCGTGGCTCCACGCGACCGGTGACGGGATCGAAATGCTCAAGCGTTCCCCGTGTGCCGACCAGCCAGATGCCGCCCGTGATCGAAGGCGCCGTGGCAACGACCGAGGGGTTGGCGAGCGATTGCGGATCATCTGCGCGATGCGAAAACAGCGCGAAGGTATCCCAGCGCGGAGGCAGGTGCCACAGCCCGCCCTCCAGGCTGGCAAACCACAGGCCTCCTTCGCGGTCCTGGTAGGCGGTGATCCAGTTCCGGTTGACCAGGCCGTGCGCCGAGAAACTGTAGACCGGCACGCGTTCGACGCCACCATCGCGGGTACTCATGCCCAGGCCGGTGGCGGTATCCAGCCAGTAGCGCCCGAGCCGGTCGCGCAGCAGGACGCCCCTGACCTGCGCGGTGTCCTTTCCGCCTTGCCAGGTGCGGGCCATGGGCCGCCCGACCGTGTTGAACTGGACGGGGTTGCCGTCGAAATCGGCAACCCAGAGCGCCTTGCCGTCGGGCTCCTTGTACATTCTGTTGACCGACTGGGACGGGCCCGGAAGCGGCACGCGCTCCAGGCGTCGGCCATCCCAGTGCACAAGCCCGCCCCAGGTGCCGATCCACAGGCCGCCGTCGGGCGCAACTTCCAGACCAACCACGTTGTCGGACGGCAAGCTGCCGGCATCGCCTGCCTTGGCAGAAAAGTGCTGCATGCGCCCGTCGGGCCGGTAACGATACAGGCCCTGCTTGGCGGTGCCGATCCAGATGTCGCCGTCCGGCGTTTGTGCCAGCGACCACAAGGTGGCGTCGCGCAATTCGGGGAACTGCGGATCTTCCAACCGTTTGAACGTGCGCGTGTTCGCCTCCAGATAGCCGACACCGCCGTCCTCGAAGCCCATCCACACCCGGTCGTTGGCATCGACACAGATGGTCCAGACCACGTTGCTGGTCAGGCCATCTTCCATCCGCCAGATCCGATAGTTGCGGCCATCGAACCTGGCCAGGCCGTCATCGCTGGCAAGCCACAGATATCCCTGTTTGTCCTCGGCCAACTGATTGATCGTGTCCGACGGCAGCCCGTCGGCGATCGTCAGCTGGATGGGTACCGGTGTTGCGGGCGTCCGCGCCTGCACCGGAAGCACTGCCAGACACAGGCATACCCAGAGCACAGCGAGCAGCCGATGGGGCAAGCGGGTTAGAAAGCGCACCGGATCAACTTCACGACAAGTCGGCGCATAGTGCGGGCCACGCGCGGTGCGGGCAAGCGCGTTCTGCGCGTTCTGCGCGTTCTGCGCGTTCTGCGCGTTCTGCGCGTTCTGCGCATGCGCTCAGGCTACAAGACGCATGCGCGACAGGGGCATTGGCAAGTCCACTCCACGTTGCAAGGTTCGCAAGAGCGGACCCAACAATTCGTTCCCACAAAGCCTGCTTGCGACGCAACCGCTCGCTGCGACCCGGTTGGCAGGCACCTGCAGCGCGCTTTCGCCTGCCCAGACCATCGCGACCCGCATCGCTGTTCGAGCAGCCCAACAGCGGACCGACGCGCCGCATGACACCTGAGTGCCTGCTCCGGTGACAGGGCATGCGCATGGCGTGTTAGCGCTTGCTGCGTAACGCGTCGGCAATGGTGGCGGCCAGCATGTCGCCAGTGAGCGGCTTGCGCAGGAAGGTATCGAAGCCCGCTTCCTGCGCGCTTGGTTCGGCGACCTCGTCGGCGCGTGCCGTCACGGCGATCAACGGCATGTCGTAACCGAAGACGCGCAGTTGCCGCGCCAGCGCGAAGCCATCCAGCCCAGGCAGATCCAGATCCAGTAACGCCAGGTCGAACGTATTGTCGGCCGCTTCGGTCAACGCCGCCAAGCCATGCGGAGCATGCACCACCGAATGCCCCTGCGCTTGCAGCAGCCCGACGATGACCTCGGCGATGGTCGGGTCGTCTTCCACCAGCAGGATGCGCTGCGGTTCGACCGCAGTATCGGCATGTCCGGGTTCGCCACCGATTGCGGCGTTGGAGGCCACCCAGCGCAGCGGCAAATCCACCACAAAACGCGTCCCGGCACCGAGCCGGCTGATCACCTCGATCTGCCCGCCCATGGCGATGGCCAGCTCCTGGCAGATCGCCAAGCCCAGACCACTGCCGCCGTAGCGCGAGGTGGTTCTGGCGCCATCGCCCTGCTCGAAGCGTTGGAACAGCCGCGCTTTCTGCTCGGCGTTGATGCCGGGCCCGGTGTCGGCCACTTCAAAGCGCAGGCCCTGATAGGAACCGAGCGTGGTCAACTTCAAACCAACTACGCCACGCTCGGTGAACTTGATCGCGTTATTGAGCAGATTGAGCAGGATCTGCCGGATGCGGGTGCAATCGCCACTGGCAGTGATATCGCCGAGCAGCCCGATTTCCAGGCTGAAGCGCAGGCCCCGCTCCTGCGCCAGTGGCGCCATCAACGCCTCGACCTCGGCCACCAGCTGACGCACCGAAAACGGCTCCAGCTCCAGCTCCAGCCGTCCGGATTCGATGCGCGCAAGATCCAGCGCATCGTTGACCAGCCGCAACAAATGCGCGCCGGCGCGGCGGATCGACTCGGTGTAACTGCGCTGTTTGAGATCCAGCGAAGTCTTGAGCAGCAGCTCACTCATGCCCAGGGCACCCGTCATCGGCGTACGCACTTCATGGCCCAGCGTCGCCAGAAAACGCGTCTTGGCCAAAGACGCCTGCTCGGCCACTTCCTGTTTGTGCACCGCAAGCTGCCAGGCATTCAAGCGACGCAACCGACGGCGGTACAACAAGATAGCTGCAGCAATCACGCATAACGTCAGCAAGGCAAGCAGGCTTAAACCCCACGGCGACAGCCACCATGGCGGCAACACCTGAAAACGTAATGTCTGGCTCGCCGACCAGATTCCGTCTGCAGTACGCCCCTGCACTTCCAGCGTGTAACGGCCAGAAGGCAGACGCGAAAACAGGCGCTCGCCACTGGGCCCGACATCGATCCAGTCCGGGTCGTAGCCGCTCAGACGGAAGCGGTAGCTGTTGGATTCGGAGTCGGCGAAGCTGAGCAGGCGCGCGACGATATGCAAGTCACGGTCGCCGTCCTGCATGACCAAAGAAGTGACATGACTCAGATCCAGCCCGCTCTCGCCGCGACGTAGACCCACACGTTCGATCACCAACGGCACCCGATGATCATTCGGCTTGAGTTCGGCAGGATCGAAGATGACCAGGCCATCCGGCGTCGCGCCGACGATCATGCCCTTGGACGACTGCACCAAAGACCGCGCAACGAATTGCGGATTGGGCAGGCCGTCATGAACCCCGAACACGCGCACGCCCCGCGTGGCAGGGTCCACGCGAATCAGGCCACGCATACTGGACAACCAGGCAACACCGTCGTGGTCGACCACCAGTCCCTGTGGCGCAAGCGCAGGGGAAGTTCTGCTCGGGCCCCACTGTATCTAGATGTTGAAGGGCGCCGTTCTTCCATAAATAGCGATGCAGCTTCCCTAGCCCGGCAAACCAGGCGATCTCATTGTCGCTGAAGCGAAACGCGAAAATCGATTCGTCGGGCGCGCCGGCGATGCGCTCGAAGCGCGCAACCGACGCGTTCCAGCGCTGCAGACCACGATTACTCGCCAGCCAAAGCGTTCCGTCCGGCCCAGCCTGCAGGTCGTACACCACCAGATCTGCTGCAAGGCCATGCGTTCCGCGCAGCATGGTGCGCAGCAAGCGACCTTGTTCGTCCCGCTCTTGTAGCCCCAGCGTGGCATGGACCCAGATGTGACCATCGGCGGTCTGCTGGAGCGATTCCAGGGAAGCGTCCAATGTCGCGTCCTGTGCAGCGGCGCCCGAGCCGCTTGCGGCAGCCTTCCAGCGCTGCACCTGGCCAGTGGCGGAATCAAAGCGCACCAGCTCGGCAAACTGACCGATCCAGACGTTCCCCTTGCGATCCTCCAGCACGCTATTGGACCAGCTAGCGGACCCCAGGGTGGGCAATACACGCTCGATCTTGCCAGTGGCAGGATCTACGCGTTCGAGCACGCCGGAGGTCCCCACCAACCACATCCGGCCATCGTACGATTTTGCGGTGCCCTGGATCGCCAGGTTGCCACCTTGGCCGCCGTCGTCCATGTAGTTGAAAACTACCGCGAAACGACGCCAGTTCGAGGGGAGATGCCAGAGCCCGCCGTTGGGGCTGGCAAACCATACACCGCCCTCGCGATCCTGATATGCCGATTCCCAGTTGGGACGAATGCGCCCGTGCGCAGACAGACTGTACAGGGGGACGTTGCGCACCTCCGCACCAGTCGTATGACCTAGGCCGGCCAGGGTATCCAGCCAATAGCTGCCATCCTGGTCGCGCAACAACACGCCCAACACCGGATATTCTGCAGGCGCCTGCCAACGGTGCGGACTGAGATGACCAGTTGGATCGCGTCGAAACAGCTTGTCGTCGCTGGTGCCGATCCAGATGCTGCCATCGGCATCGGCAGTTAGCCGGGTGATGATCTGTGCGGTGCCATCCGGAAATGCCTGTCGCTCGAAATCCTTGCCCGTCCAATGCGCAGCACCATCGGCGGTACCGATCCAGAGTGTGCCGCGGGTATCGACATCGAGCCGATAGATCGCATTGTCGGGCAGGCTGCGCGGGTCGTCGTTCCGATGTACGAAATGGTCCAGCGAACCATCCGAGCGCAGCCGGTATAGCCCACTCATTTCAGTGCCGAACCATATGCTGCCGTCGTCGGTGGACTTGATATTCCAGATCGCAACGCCGCGAAGTTCCGGATAGCGCGCACCATCATAGAAGGTGAACTGATGGCGTGCGGGGTCCAGCATCGCAAGGCCTGCCATGCCGGTTCCGATCCAGACCCGGTTGCGCTTGTCGACGTGAACCGCCCAGATCTGGTTGTCGCGCAAACCGTCTTCGATGCGCCAGATACGGAAGTTTCGCCCGTCGTAACGCGCTAACCCATCGCTGCTGGCCAGCCACAAATACCCATTGGCATCCTCATCGAAGCCATACACCACGTTGGATGGCAGTCCGTCGGCCACGGTCAGCTGCCGCGGCTGCGGCAAGACCGGCACGCCGGCCAGCGCAAGGCTCGGCCAGCCTGACACGACGGCCAGGCAAAGCAGGAATAGAGCCCGCGTAACCAAGGCTTGCAGCGGCATGCGACGACTGGGGTGTTGTGGTGATAGCAGCATGCACTCGATGTCCTTTGCACGCATAGTGCGGACCTCGCCTGATGCTGGCAACACACATAGGCGCGCCAATGGTGATCGGTTGCAGCAGCTGGGCGGATACGGGGTCTTTAAATGATTCGATGCGAACGAGCATCGGGATCGTCAACACATCGGACCCTTACATGCAGGCTAGGCCGTCGCCTGCATGCCGGCGCCCGCGCGCGCAGCCGTCATCGCTTCCACCAGCAGATCGGCAGTGACCGGTTTGCGCATAAAGCCGTCGAAGCCTGCGGCCTTCGCCTGGGTCTGCGCGGCGCTGTCGGCCCGTGCCGTGACTGCCAGCAGCGGGAAGCGGTGGCCAAGCTGGCGCAGCTGCGATGCCAGGGCAAAGCCGTCCAGCCCGGGAAGATCCAGATCCAGCAGCGCGATGTCGAACCCGCCATCCACCGTTTCCGACAATGCAGCCAGCCCATGTGCGGCATGCACGACGCGGTGGCCTCGGTTGGTCAGCAAGCCGCTGATCACCTCTGCCACGGTGGGGTCGTCTTCCACCAGCAGGATGCGCAGCGGCTCGCCTGCAAGCGGCTGGACCTGACCGGCAGCGATGCGCGTGCCGGAGCGGTCGAGCGGCAAGGGCAGATCCACGGTGAACTGTGTGCCGACGCCAAGCCGGCTGCGCACTCGGATTCGGCCCTTCATCGCCACGGTGAGTTCCTGGCAGATCGCCAGCCCGAGCCCGCTGCCGCCGTAGCGCGAACTGGTGCGCGCACCCTCGCCCTGTTCGAAGCGCTGGAACAATCGCTTCTGCTGTTCCGACCCGATGCCAGGACCCGTATCGCGCACTTTGAAGCGCAGGGCGTCGCCGTGCTGGCTAACGGTGAGCGACACCTCGCCGCGTTCGGCAAACTTGATCGCATTGCCCAGCAGGTTGATCAGGATCTGACGCACTCGCGTCGCATCGCCCACGACCATCACATGCGTGGAAAGCCGATTGCGGTACTTAAAGCACAGGCCGCGTGCCTCAGCGATGGGATGCATGAAATCAGCCAGTTCCTGGGCGAGCTGCGCGGGATCGAAGGGCTGCTGTACCAGCTCCAGTTTGCCGGCCTCGATGCGTGCCAGATCCAGTGCATCGTTGACCAAGCGCAGCAGATGCGTGCCGGCCTTGCGGATCGCATCGACATATCTGCGCTGCGTGGCATTGAGCGACGTGGCCAGCAGCAACTCGCTCATGCCCAGCACGCCGGTCATGGGTGTACGCACTTCGTGGCCAAGCGTGGACAGGAAATGCGATTTGGCGATCGATGCCTGCTCGGCGAGCTGTTGCCGTTGCTGTGCCAGCACCCACGCCTGCTGCCGCCGCACGCGCTTTCGCCAGGCCCACATACCCAGGTACAGCAGCAGCATGCAGAGCGCTGCCGCCACCAATTGCGCGGCCGTGCTCAACCACCACGGCGGCCGTACCTTCAGTTGCAACACCGGTGCGGTGACCCAGTCGCCATCGCCGGCGCGCGCCTGGACCTCGATGCGGTAGTCGCCAGGCGGCAATCGCGAGATCACGCGCTCGCCGCTGGCACCCTGCTCCACCCAACGTTCGTCGTAGCCATTGACACGGTAGCGGTAGTGCGCGGAGGTCGGATCGACAAACGACAACAGCCGTGCACTGATACGCAGATCGCGATCGCGCGCTTGCAAGATCACCGGCGCGTTGTGGGCAACCGTCTGCGGGCGCTCGGCATCGTTGCGCCGCACCTGCACCGATTCGATCACCAGGCGGGCCAGCGGCGCAGGCGCAAAAGGCCGTGACGGATCGAACAACACGATGCCGCTGGTCGTCAGCGCCAGCACCTGCCTGTTGGGGCCAATGGCCGGCGGACGCATCGAGAACTCGCTGTCTGGCAAGCCGTCGCGTGGACCGAACCGACGTACCTGCGGCTGGCCGCGCTTGTAGGCGAACAGACCTCGCGAGGTGGTGGCCCAGACCGTGTCGTCGCCGCCCAGCGCCAGGCCGCGTATCTCGGTAGAAGGCAGGCCGTGTTCGTGCCCGACCCGCTCCAGCAGGCGCGCCTGCTGCCCGTTCCAGCCGTAGCGCTCCAGCGCACCGGAACGCCCTACCCAGAACTCGCGCGACGAAACGAAGGCCAGCGCGTAGGCTTCATGATTGGCGTCCTTGACCACTGCGCGAAATCGTTCGCCCTGCCAGACCCACACACCGTCACCGGCTGCGACCCAGGCCGTGCCATCCGGGCGCACCGTCAGTTGCTGCACCATGCCACCGACCTCACTGAGATCGGTGCCGAAGCGGAACGTGCCCAGCAGCCGCCCATCGGCGGCACGTCGTTGCACGCCACCTTCCACGATCGACACCCAGAACTCGCCATCGATGCCGGGTGTCATCAGTTCCACCCGATGCGTTGCGGAAACACCGATCTGCATCGCGAGCTTCTGTTGCTGGCCGGTCGCCGGGTCATAGCGCGTCACGCCATCGCGCAGCGCGATCCACAAACTGCCGCCCCCGGCCGGCAGCACCGACTGCACGGTGCCGCCGCCCAAGGCATCGCTGTGCAGGACCGGCACCAGTTCACCGTCATTGCCGAGCCGGTAGACGCCTTCGCCGGTCGTCAACAGAAAGCTGTCGCCATCGGCCGCAGCGTTGACCAGATACAAGCTCTCCAGCGGCTTGCCCTGGGTCTGGAAAATGGTGGAAAACCGCCGCCAATCCGGCGGCAAATACGCCACGCCCTGCGAAATCAGTCCGAGCCATAGCCCGCCCTGGCGATCCTGCATCGCATCGAGTACACCGCTATGCGCGGTGAGGAAGCCGCTGCCGCGATCGCCTTCCATCAGGCGCAGCGTGGTGTCTCCCGGCGCCACCCGGAAAAATCCGTCGGCTGCACCAACCCAGTAGCCGCCGTGCACATCGTGTACCACGGTAGCGGCACGTAGGGCATCGGCCCCGCTCCAGGGCGCGCGTTCCAGCGCACCGGCAGGCGTCACCCTGCACACGCCCTTGCTGGTCCCGACCCACATCGTACCGTCGGCATCCTTGCTGAGCTTGAAAACCGTCGCGCTTAGTCGGTCTGGCGCGATGCGCACGAAGCGCTCGCCGTCGCGCATCACCAACCCGCTATCGGTGCCGATCCATAGCCGGCCGCGCGCATCGGTCACCAGGCTCATGATGGTGTTGCTGGGCAGTCCGTCCGCCGCATCCGGCGTGGCACGGAACGCCGTCACCCGACCATTCTCTTCGCGCCGGCAGAGCCCGGCGCTGCTGGTTCCTATCCAGATCGCATCCTGGGCCTGGGCCAGCGCCCAGACCTGCCCATCGCATGCGGTGCCAACGTCGGGAAATGGCGTAAATGCCGAGCGCGCCGCATCCAGCATGCTCGGTGGCGAGCCGTTGATGCCAACCCATATCCGGTCGCGATCATCGACCAACAGCGTTTCCACTTCGTTGCCCGGAATCGAACTGGCGACATGCGGATCGTGCTGCCATACCTGCAAACCGATGCCGTCGTAGCGCGCCAGGCCATCGCTAGTCGCCGCCCAGACATAGCCTTGCCGATCCTGGGCCAAGGCCAGCACCATGCGCGAAGGCAGGCCTTCGGCACCACCGAAGCGGCGCATGCGCGGAGTCTCGATCTGATTCACCGCCGCCGCATCCACGCTGCTCAACAGCAAGAGCACGGCCAGCATCGACAACAGCACGTCCTTCATCGTCATCCCTGTCCCCATCGCCGCGTGTGCACCCAGGCGCTCCTTGCTGGGACTGCACTTTACCCGCTACGCGGCAGTGATTGGTTGCGCCAAGTGTCTCGCCCCTTGGCAAAGTTGCCGGTCTGCTGATCGCTACGACCGGGCCGGCATGCGACCACTGCCCGGCCGGCCAATGCGGCAGCTACCTGCGTGCACGCCACTGATTGCGGCGTACGCAGTGCCGGTTTGCCGTCTGCCATGTGGAACCAAGACAGCGCCAGCGCCAGGCTGCTGTCGCGTCCTCGCCGGGCTTGCCCCTGGACCTACGCGTCGCCGGCCTCGCGATCGCGCTGGCCATCATCGGCATCGGCAAGCACCCGCGCCAATGCCTGTGCCAGCAAGTCGCCCGTGACCGGTTTGCGCAGGAAGCCATTGCAGCCGGCGGCCATCGCCTGCGGTTCGGCATCGGTGTCGGCACGTGCGGTCACCGCCACGATCGGGAAGCGCACGCCGCGCGCGCGCAACTGCGCTACCAGCGCCGCGCCGTCGAGGCCGGGCAGATCCAGATCGCACAATCCTGCATCGAAATTGCGCGTACTTACCTCTGCCAGCGCGGCAAGACCATGCAGTACATGCGTAACGTGATGCCCGCGCGTCTGCAGCAGGCCCACGATCACCTGCGCCACGGTCGCATCGTCCTCGACCAGCAGCAACTGCAACGGCGCTTGCTCACGCAGCGACGGGGCGCGCACCGCAGGCGCCATGACCGCAGGTAACGTGGACACCCAGTGCAACGGCAGCTCGACCACAAAACACGCGCCCTGACCCAGCGCACTGGTGACCGTCACCGCGCCGCCCATCGCCGCCGCAAGTTCGCAGCAGATCGCCAGCCCCAGCCCACTGCCACCGTGCCGTGCCAGCGTGACCGCGCCTTCGGCCTGTTCAAAGCGCTGAAATAGGCGTCCGCGCTGCTCGGCGCTCATGCCTGGCCCGGTGTCGCGCACTTCCACGCGCAGACCCTGCCCGGTATGCAGCGGCAACGTGGTGACGCGCAGGTGCACGCTCCCGCGCTCGGTGAACTTCACCGCATTGAACAGCAGATTCAACAGGATCTGCTGTACGCGGCTGGCATCGCCATGCAATGCCGGCGGCAATGCATCGTCGAGCTCGCAATGGAAAGCCAGCTGCTTCTGCTCGGCACTCGGGCGTACCAGTTCCACCACCTGCCCGACCAACTGACGCAAGTCGAAATCGCGATAATCCAGCGGCAATTTGCCCGCTTCGATCCGGGCCAGATCCAATGCATCGTTGACCAGACGCAGCAAGTGCTTGCCGGCCAGCTGGATTGCGCTTGCATAGCCTTGCTGGCGACCATCCAATGGGGTCTGCAGCAGCAACTCGCTCATGCCCAGCACACCGGTCATCGGCGTGCGTACCTCGTGACCCAACGTTGCCAGAAAGCGCGTCTTGGCCAGCGATGCCTGCTCGGCCAACTCACGCTTGTGCTGCGCCAGCTGCCACTGCGCACGCATGCGGATACGTCGGCGATATGCAGCGGCCAGCAAGGCGCTCAACAGCAATCCGGAAAAACCTATCAGCGCAATCCCGATCTCGCTACGCCACCAGGGCGGCCTCACCGAAAATTGCAGCGAACGCACCTGCGAGCGATTGCCCAGCGGGTCGATGCCCTGCAGCGCAAGCTCATAATTGCCGGCAGGCAGGCTGGCGAATTCGCGGATGCCGGTGTTGCCTATCGTCTGCCAGTCCGTATCGAAGCCTTTCAGGAAGCTGCGATACCGATTGGACAGCGGGTCGCTGTACGACAGCAGGCGGCTGACGATCTGCAGCTGGCGGTCCTCGGGGCCCAGCTGGAACGGGCGGTCCATGGGCAAGGCGATGCGTGCGCCATTGCGCAGCACGCTGACATGTTCCAGCTGCAGTGCCGGCACGAACGGTGCAACATCCGGCATCGCGGTATCCAGCAGCACGGTTGAGCCATCGCTGGTTGCACCGATCAAGGTGTCGCCCGACGTCAACAGGCAATGCTGGATGAACTCCTGACTGGTGAGGCCATCGCGCGTGCCGATATTGCGTACCCGCGCCGGATGCACCGAGGGATCGATCCGCCAAAGCCCGCGCAGACTGGAAATCCAGACACGGCCACGCGGGTCGATCTGCATGGCAGAGGCATCGAACCCGCTCAGTCCATCCGCTTCGCCGACCTGACGGACGCGCTTCCAGCCGGCTGCGCGCTTTTGCCACTGCTCTGCACCGGAGGCGCGATACACCCAAAGCGTGTCCGCAGACTGGCTGGCAAATGCCTGGATCGGCGTCCCCTCGAGCCCTGCCACCGGCACGAAGCGGCCTGTCGCCTCGTCCCATGCGAACATGCCGCCCTCGCCGGCCACCCAGACGCGCCCGTCGGGTCCCTGGTCCAGCTGTTGGATGTCGATCGCGCGTAGGCCATGCAGGTCTTGTTGGGTCATCCGCTGCAAGACCTTGCCGGTGCGCAGGTCGCGCTGCTGCACCATGTCGATGAAGGCCATCCAGACGGTGTCGCCATGCTCCATGATCCATTCCGGCGCCGACAACGCCGATGACGGTTCGGGCCCATCGGACGGCCAGTGCACGAAGTCACCGGTACGCAGGTCCATCCGCGAAAGGCCAAAGGTCAGATTCCCCAGCCACACCCGTTGCAGGCGATCTTCCAATGCCGACACCAACTCCATCCCTTTGAGCTGCGGCGACTGCAGGCCTGTCTGGAACGAATCGCCGGTGCTCGGATCCACGCGCAACAGACGCCCCTGCGCATCGACCTGCCACAAGCCGCCTGAGCGCTTGGCAGGCGCCAGGTTGCAATAAATCGCATCGCCCATCGGCACCGCGGGCTTGAGCACGGCACTGCGCTTCCAGTCGGCCGGCAGATACCCAAGCCCGGTGCCATGCATGGGCACCCACAGGCCGCCATCGGCCGCCCCCATCAAGCCGATCACGTTACGCCGCGACAACGGCCCCTCCCCGCTCAAGGCGGGCACCGGTGGACGCTCTCCGCGCGTGCGCCACAACCCACGCCCGCTGCCCAGCCAGAATTCGCCATCCGGCGTTGCGACTGCGCCCCAGAATTCATTGCCATTGCCGAACATCGTTGACCAGGCAAGCGGCTGCCAGCGACCGTCGGCGCGCAGCACATGCAATCCCGATTCGCTTCCCAGCCACAAACGGTCCCCGGTCCACTGCAAACCGAAGACGGCCGCTTCCCGGTTCGGCTCGTCCGCGATGTACTGGCGGTGCAGTTGCTTGCCGTCGTAATAGGCCAGGCCATTGCTGGTGCCGATCCACAGGCGGTGCTGGTTGTCCACCGCCAGGTTCATGACCATGGCGTGATCCAGCGCGCCTTCGATCCCGCCCAGATTCACCGACGACATCCCTCCGCTGGCATCGATGCGCACCAGCGCACCGGTGGTGGTGCCGGCCCAGATGCCGCCATCGAACGCGGCGATGCTGAAGATCTCGCCGTCCTTCAACAATGGATAGTCTGCAGCGCGATAGTGAACAAAGCGCCTACGGCCGGCATCCAGCACGCTCAGCGTCTTGCCGCACCCCACCCAGACCCGGTCCAGCGCATCGATATGCAATGCCTGCACCGCGTTGCAGGGCAACGAGCCAGGGTCGGCCGGATCGTGACGCCAGGTCCTGAAGCCGGCGCCGTCGTAACGCACCAGACCGTCGAGCGTTCCAAGCCATAAATAGCCGGCGCGATCCTGGCTGATGGCGACCACCATCGTCGAAGGCAATCCTTCGCTGGGTCCCACGATCCGAAAGCGTGGCACTTCCGGAATCTTTGCCGCGCACGGCCAGATGGCCAACAACACGGCCAGCACCACGATGAGTACACGCATGGGGGAATCCTTTCCTCGTCCAGCCGGCATGCTCGCAACGGATCGTTGCGAGCGCAAGCCAAGCGCGCGTTGCCGGGATATGTCTAGAATCCGCCCATGACAATCCTCGCCCGCTTAGTGGTGTCCTCTGCCCTGGTCGCAACCAGTCTCGCCGCCACCGCTGCGCCAGCGCGGTATGCGCTGGATCCGGTGCATACCCGGGTGCTGTTCGCGGTGGAACATGCCGGCTTTTCCAAGGCATTGGGCACCGTTTCCGGAAGTAGCGGCACCCTGGTCTTCGACCCGGACGACTGGGCCGCCGCCCGTCTGGATGTCACCGTGCCGCTGCACCGCGCCGACCTGGGCGATGCCAAGTGGAACCAGGCCACCCTGGCACGCAACCTACTCGACGCCGAGCGCTTTCCCGACGCGCATTTCGTCTCCACGCACGTCGAGGCCAGCGGCGAAAACCATGCCAAGGTCACCGGTAACCTGACCCTGCACGGGGTCACCCGCCCGGTCACCCTGGACGTCACCCTCAACGCGCTCAAGCGTCACCCGCTGCCGCCGTTCCGCCGCACCGCCGGTTTCTCCGCCACCGCCACGCTGAGCCGTTCCGAGTTCGGGATTGATGCGTGGAAATCGATGATCGGCGACAGCGTGGAGTTGCGTATCGAAGCCGAAGCCGTGCGCGAAGGGCGCGCCGACGACGAGACGCCCGAGCCGCAGGCCGCACCCATCACGCCGGACACCGCCGCCAACCAGGAATCGGGAACATGAGCCTGAAGAACGTCGAACGCTGGGGCGGCGTCAGTCAGACCCTGCACTGGGTGATCGCCCTGCTGATCCTGGTGTTGGGCGTCGTCGGCCTGACCATGGGCGAACTGCCCAAGACCCCGAAATACTTCTGGGTATACACCGCACACAAGTCGGTGGGGCTGACTGTCCTGGCCTTGGTGATCGTGCGGCTGGGCTGGCGCATCTACGCCGGTGCACCGCCGCCGGTGGCCGGTACGCCGCGCTGGCAGGAGCGCATTGCCGGGTTCACCCACTGGCTGTTGTACGCCATGATCTTCGCCATGCCGCTGTCGGGCTGGCTGTACGACTCCACCAGCGGCCTGCGGCCGTTCCGCTGGTTCGGCCTGTTCAATGTGCCCAAGCTCAGCCCCCCGGACGAACAATTGCGCGCCATTGCGCACTTCATCCACGAATGGGGTTTCTGGCTGCTGATTGCCGTGGTACTGGCGCATGCCGGCGCTGCGTTTTACCACCACCTGTTCCAGCGCGACGCCACCCTGGCGCGGATGTTGCCGCGTGGCTGGCTGGCTCCCAAACCATAAGGATTTCCCATGTCGTCCAAGTTGTTTGTCTCTCCGATGCTGGTCGCCGCCTCGCTGGTTGCCACGTTCGCCGCCGCACCGGTGCTGGCCGCCGACTACGTGCAGGCGCCGGGCTCCAGCCTGGTTTTTGCCAGCAAGTACGACGGCGAAGTGTTCACCGGCAAGTTCCCCGGCTTCGACACCACGCTGAGTTTCGATCCGGCCAACCTGGCCGGGGCCAAACTCGACGTGCGCATCCCGCTGGCCAGCGCGGTCAGCGGCAACAACGACCGCGATTCCACCCTGCAGGGCCCGGATTTCTTCAATGTCGCCAAGTTCGCCACCGCGCGCTACCGCGCCGACAAGTTCCGCGCCCTGGGCGGCAACCAATACGCCGCCGATGGCACCCTGGAACTACGCGGCGTCAGCAAGCCGGTCACGCTGACCTTTACCTGGACACCCGGCGCGCAGCCGGTGCTGGCGGGCAAGGCCGTCGTCAAGCGGCTGGACTTTGGCGTGGGCGGTGGCGACTGGGCCGACACCAAGACCATTCCCAACGAAACCGCGATCAGCACCAAGGTCGTGTTGAAGGCGAAGTAACGCCACAGGCCGCACCGGACGCAGCCACTGAGCGGCGGACTACTCGTCGGGTCCGCCGCTTTTTTATGCCCGCACGGGGTGGGACAGCCAGCCGATGCTCACCGGCTGCGACACGGATTGCGGCCTCGGCACGTTGTCGCGCCGCGACTATCTCTCGGCGCCATTTTCGTCCAGCCATGCGCGCAAGCGCACGCGATCGAACGGCCAATCCAGCTCGCGTCCACGCGCATCGCGCAGCACCGGCACACGCGCGCCATAAACGGCCTCAAGCGTCGCGTCGTCGTCGATGAAAACGCTCTCGAAATCGCCTGCACGCGCCCGCGCCAGCACTTCCACGGCCTGGTCGCACAGATGGCAATCGTCGCGCTGGTACAGGGTCAGGGGCATCGGCCGGGCTCTCATGCTGCGCTGCAGCCGTGCCGCAAGCGCCGAACGACTAGAATAGCCGCCTTTACGCTCACCTCTCCGGCACGCATGGCTGTCAGCACGTTCGACCTGTTCAAGATCGGTATCGGTCCCAGTTCTTCCCACACCGTGGGGCCGATGCGCGCCGCCGAGCGCTTTGTGCATCGCTGGCTGCTCGATGCCGGGCGCCTGCAGGACGTGGTGCGCATCCGCGCCGAAGTGTTCGGTTCGCTCGCCCTGACCGGCCGCGGCCATGGCACCGACAAGGCGGTGTTGCTGGGGCTGGAGGGCCATCGCCCGAACCTGATCGACCCGGACATCATCCCCGCCACGCTGGAGCGCATTCGCACCAGCAAGCGCATCACCTTGATGGGCCAGCACGCCATCGTCTTCGACGAAAAGCGCGACTTGCCGATGAACAAGCGGCAGAAGCTGCCCTACCACACCAACGGCATGCGCTTTACGGCCTACGACGCCGACGAAGCCGTCATCGCCACACGCGACTACTATTCGGTCGGCGGTGGCTTTGTCGTCAACCAGGACGACGCTGCCGACGATCGCATCGTGGCCGACGAAACGCCGCTGCCCTACCCGTTCCTCAGTGGAGACGAACTGCTGGCGCAATGCGCGCGCAGTGGTTTGAGCATTGCCGCGCTGATGTTCGAAAACGAGAAGAGCTGGCGCAGCGAAGACGAGATCCGTGCTGGCCTGCGCGAACTGTGGAATGCGATGCAGTCCTGCGTAACGCGCGGCATCCGCGAAGAAGGCACGTTACCGGGCGGCCTGAATGTCTCGCGCCGCGCGCCAGCGCTGTACCGCGAATTGTCCTCCAAGCCGGAAGCGGCCATGCGCGACCCGTTGACCACGCTGGACTGGGTCAACCTGTATGCGCTGGCAGTCAACGAAGAAAACGCCGCCGGCGGCCGCGTGGTCACCGCGCCCACCAACGGCGCGGCCGGCATCATTCCGGCGGTGCTGCATTATTTCGACCGGTTCTGCGCGGGTGCCTGCGAACAACGCATCTTCGACTTCCTGCTCACCGCAGCGGCCATCGGCATTCTCTACAAGGAAAACGCCTCGATTTCCGGTGCAGAAGTCGGCTGCCAGGGCGAAGTGGGGGTGGCCTGCTCGATGGCCGCCGGCGGCCTGGTCGCCGCGCTTGGCGGCAACCCGGGGCAGATCGAAAACGCCGCGGAAATCGGCATGGAACACAACCTGGGCCTGACCTGCGATCCGATCGGCGGGCTGGTGCAGATTCCGTGCATCGAACGCAACGCCATGGGCGCGGTGAAGGCCATCAACGCCAGCCGCATGGCGATGCGCGGCGACGGCAAGCACAAGGTGTCGCTGGACAAGGTCATCAAGACCATGCGCGACACCGGCCGCGACATGCAGGACAAGTACAAGGAAACCAGCCGCGGCGGGCTGGCGGTGAACGTCATCGAATGCTGAGCAGCGTGCAGGGCGCCACGCACGCCCCGGCGGCACTGACCACGGCGTCGGCAGTCTCGCGGCCGCGTAACGACGACACCTGCTGAACACCTGCCGCCATGGCGATCTGTGACGTGTCTCGGCATTCTCGCCAGGTAGAACCAAACGCCCGCATGCACCGGAAGGAAGGTTCGCAAATCGGCAAATGACCGCGCAAATCGCGCCACTGCACGCTTGCCTGTCCAACGACGATCCAGGTTGGCACTTCGTTAACAACGACACGCCGGCCATCAGCCAGTTCCGAAATCGCGACACACAATCGGGGGATTCACCATGAAAGTGAACTGCGCTGTATCGGGGGCGTTGTCGTGCTGCCTCACCGTTCTGTCCGTCGTGCTGCCGGGTCATGCGATGGCATTGCCCAATCCCCCGTCCGCCGATGCGACCAATACGTCAACCGACACCCGCCACCGGCCACGTGCCGTCGACAAGCGCGTGATCGGCTACTTCACCCAGTGGGGCATCTACGGCCGCAATTATGTCGTCAAGGACATCCAGGCCAGTGGCGCGGCCGGCTATCTGACCCACATCAACTACGCCTTCGGCAACGTGCGCAACAATCGCTGCGAGGTCGGCGTCATCGCCCCGTCCGACCCGAATACCGGAGCCAGCGGCGACGCGTATGCGGACTACACCAAGGCGTTTTCCGCCGAACAAAGCGTAGACGGCGTGGCCGACACCTGGAACCAGCCCTTGCGTGGCAACTGGAACCAGTTGAAGAAGCTCAAGGCCGCCAATCCCAGGCTCAAGGTCCTGATCTCGCTGGGCGGCTGGAGCTGGTCGGGCGGCTTTTCCAGTGCTGCCCGCCCCGAGAACCGCAAGGCATTCGTCGCCTCCTGCATCGACGCCTACCTGAGCGGGAATCTGCCAGTCACCGACGGCGCCGGCGGCACCGCCGCGGCGGCCGGCGTATTCGATGGCATCGACATCGACTGGGAATATCCGGTGGCCTGCGGGCTGACCTGCGGCAGCCCGGAGGACCGGGAGAACTTCACCGCGTTGCTGGCCGAGTTCCGCCGTCAGCTCGACCAAGTGCGTCCCGGGCTGCTGCTGACCGTGGCCGTCGGCGCCAGCATCGACAAGATCCGCGTCACCGACCCCGGCCAGTACGCCCGTTTCGTGGACTACATCAACGTGATGACCTACGACTTCCACGGCGCCTGGGAGTCGCGCACCAATCACCATTCTGCGCTGTTTGGTTCGCCCGCAGATCCGTCTACCGGCGACCAGCGCCGCTACAACAGCAACGACGCTATGCAGGCCCTGCTCGATCGTGGCGTACCTGCCGCCAAGCTCAATCTCGGACTAGGCTTCTACGGCCGCGGCTGGACCAAGGTCGGCAACGCCAACGGCGGGCTGTACCAGAGCGGCAGCCCTGCGCCGGGAACGTACGAGAACGGCGTGGAGGACTACAAGGTGCTGCGCGGCCTGCCCGGCACCCACGCTGTCGATCCCTTGGCGCGTGCGCACTGGCTCTACGACGGTGCCACCTTCTGGAGCTACGACACCCCGGCACTGGTGGGCGAGAAGATGCGCTACGTCAAGGAACGCGGCCTTGGCGGCGCCTTCTTCTGGGAGTTCAGCGGCGACTACCAGGGCGAGTTGCTGCGGACCATCGGCAAGGGTCTGAAGTAACGCAATCGCCGCTGGCCCGAACCGCCCCCGCGAGCATCACGATGCCGGCCATGCGCCGGCATCGACTTCACTGCACGCACTGCAGCCTGTCAATCGCTAGCCCATGTCGCAACCGTGAAGGTGGCGCCACCGCGCCGTCATCAGCCGGCCACAATCCGCAGCACGTCATCCAGCAACGCGGCCGCGGTCACCTCGGCGCCTGCACCCGGTCCCTGGATCAACAGCGGCTGCGCGCGATAGCGGTCACTGCTGATCGCCACCCGGTTATCGGTCCCGGCACCGCCTGCCAACGGGTGATCCAGCGCCAGTTCGCGCAAACCCACGCTCGCTCCATGCGCGTCCACGCGACCGACAAAGCGCAGGCAACGCCCTGCAGCACGCGCCTGTTGCCAGCGCGCCACAACCACCGCATCCAGCGCGCCCAGCTGCGCATCCAAGGCGTCAAGCGGCAACCGTGCAATGCCTGCTGGCACCAGCGATTCCACATGTACCTGCTCGGCCTCCAGCTGCCACCCGGCGGCACGCGCCAGGATCAGCAGCTTGCGCCGCACATCCTCGCCGGACAGATCGATGCGTGGATCCGGCTCGGTATAGCCAGCCGCCACTGCTTCGCGCACGCAGGCGGAAAACGCGCCGCTGCCGTCGTAGCGATGAAACAGCCAGGCCAACGATCCGGACAACACGCCTTCGATCGAATGAATCTGGTCGCCGCCGGCCACCAGCGCGCGCACGCTGCTCAACACCGGTAGCCCGGCGCCCACAGTGGCGCTGTCGCCATAAGACGCGCCGCTGGCATGACGGGCCGCGTGCAGCGCCTGCGCACGCGACAACGCGGTGCCCTGGCCCAGTTTGTTGGCGGTGACCACATGCACACCGCGCTGCAACCATTCGGCATGCCAATCGGCCACGATATCGCTGGCAGTGGCATCCACCAGTACATCGCCGGCACGCAGTGCGGTGGTTTCTGCCCACGGCTGCAAGACCGCCTGCCCGCGCGGCGCCGCATTGGCGTGCTGCAGGGCCTGCTCGGCGCTGACGCCACAATCCTGCGCAACACGCGAATTGGCCAGCCAATCGAAGCACGGCAAGCGCAGTTGGCGCTGCTGCAGCGCGGTGTAGCGCGTCACGAAAGCGCGCCCCACGGTGCCGGTCCCCAGCAACGCCAGCCGCGGCGTGGGCGTCACTGCAGCGACCTGCGCGCGGCGCGAAACGGGCAGGACATTGCTCACGCGTCGACCTGTTTGCGGCTGGCGGTGGTCAGGGTCGCTTCGGCACGGGCCAGACCGGCGCGCAGATCGATCAGCAGATCGTCGGCCGACTCGATTCCGATCGACAAGCGCAGCAAGCCATCGGAAATGCCGGCTGCCGCACGCGCTTCGGCGGTCATTGCCGCGTGCGTCATCGAGGCCGGATGCGCGATCAGGCTTTCCACACCGCCCAGCGACTCGGCCAGGGTGAAGTAACGCAAGCCATCGACGAACGCACGCACGGCCGCTTCGCCGCCTTCCAGTTCGAAACTCATCATCGCCCCGAAGCCCTTCTGCTGGCGCGCGGCCAGCGCATGGCCCGGATGCGCCGCCAGCCCCGGGAAATACACCCGATTCACCACCGCATGCCCGTCCAGCAGCGCGGCGATGGCATCGGCGTTTTCCTGATGCACGCGCAGCCGCGCATCCAGCGTGCGCAGACCGCGCAAAGTGAGGAAAGCATCGAATGGCGAGCCGGTCAGGCCCAATGCATTGGCCCACCACACCAATTGCTGATGCAGCTGGGCATCACGCGCCACCACTGCACCGCCCACCACATCGCTATGGCCGTTGATGTACTTGGTGGTGGAATGCAGCACCAGATCGGCGCCGAAATCCAGCGGCTTCTGCAGCGCCGGCGACAGGAAGGTGTTGTCCACCACGGTCAATGCACCGACCTTCTTTGCCGCTTCGATGACGAAGCGCAGGTCGGTGATGCGCAGCAGCGGATTGGACGGGGTTTCGATCAACACCAGCTTGGGCGACTGCGCCAAGGCATCGGCCAGCGAACGCGGATCGATCAGATCAGCGGTGATCAGCGCGAAATGGCCCTTCTTGGCCAACGCATTGAACAGGCGCCAGCTGCCGCCGTACGCATCGTGCGGCACCACCAGCGTATCGCCGGGTTGCAGCACCGCGTTGAGCACCAGATTGATCGCGCCCATGCCGGTGGAGGTGATCACCCCGCCCGCGCCGCCTTCCAGTTCGGCCAGCGCTTCGCCCAACAGGTCGCGGGTCGGATTGCCGCTGCGGGTGTAGTCGTACTGGCGCTTGTTGCCGAAACCATCGAACGAGAAATTCGACGACAGCACGATCGGCGGGGTCACTGCGCCGTAGGCGGTGTCGCGATCGATACCGGCACGCACGGCGGCGGTGGCGGCAGTACAGGGGGCGTCGGTGGGGTCACGAAAGCTCATGCGGTTTCTCCGGTGCTGCGAAGGGCGGTAGTGAGGATGGCGTCGATGCGATCGATTTCTTTCAGGAAGGCGTCGTGCCCGTACGGCGAGCGCAACACGCGCAGGCTGCCGCGCGGGCCAAGGCCTTCGACCAGGCTGACCATGTCGGCCAGCGGCACCAGGCGGTCGCCCTCCACCGCCACCACGACGGTAGGCACGCGCACATGCGCGGGGTCGATGCGATGCAGGTCGATGGATTCGGACAGGCGCAGATACGCATTTACCGGCGTGCGCGCCACGTACTGCGCCCCGGCGGCGTCCAGATAGTCCTCGGCCGCCACCCGCACGCGGCCATTGATCACTTCCGGCGGCGCATCGAAGCGCTCGCTGAATTCTTCCGGCGTGCGGTAGCTGAGCATGGCGAACTGCCGCGCCAACGCCAGGCCATGCTGCTCTGCGCACTGCAGCTGGCCCAGCGCCACCGCGCGGCGTTGCAGGGCGCGCCAGGCCGCGGCGTATGGGTGCGCGCGGTGCGCGCCGCTCACCGCGACCAGGGCGCCTACTCGGGCCGCGTGGCGAATTGCGAACTGCAAGCCCACCAGCGCACCGTAGGAATAGCCGACAAAGCCGTGCAAGCGCCCGATGCCCAGCGCGTCCAGCAAGGCGGCAATCGCATCGGCCTGGTCGGCGGTATCGATGGGCGCGTCCAGATTGCCGTCGGCACCGAGAAAATCGAATGCCAGCAGGCGGCGCGCGGCAGGATCCAGCGCGCGGCCACTGCCGACCAGCCCATCCACCCAGCCCTTTTCGGGGAACAGGTTGCTGGCGGCCAGATGGCGGTATGCGGAGATGCCACCGGCCACGAACACCACCGGCGCAGTGGCCGCGCCGATCAGCTCATAGCGCAGCTGCAGCTCGCGCATGCCGGCATGGCGCATCGGCAGGGCGATGACGAGTTCGCCGCGCACGGCAGTGAAGCCGTCGTCGCTGCTGGCGGGGGTTTCGACGAAATCGTTGGTAGACGGCGATGCTGTATTCACGAGGCTCATGGCGGTATCCAGGGTGGATCGGCCATCGAGCTTCGCGGAGCTCGCGTTCGACGTGCGCAAGGCACGATTCGAACCATCTTTCGGCGGACGCGGAGGTCCCCGCAGGATTTGGCACCAAACGCGGACGCTTAACGCGTTCCGCTGGCTGCCCCGGCATCAAAGGGCCTGTCCCTCCGCCGGTCTCGATGGTGAGGCTAAGATGCCACCGGCTTTTTACGATGTCAATCTCTTCATGCGGATGGAAAGATATATTTTCATCCGATACCACTCCTCTCGACGCTGGGCCGCATACTTGCGCCCCCTTGCTCGAGTCGATGGCGTGCCCTATCACGTGTCTCGCACTGCTCTGCCCGCCTTGATCGCGGCATGCGTCTTGCTGCCGGCATGGGCACCCGCGGCATACGCACAACCGCCTTGGCATTGGCCCGGCGCTGCGCAGCACTCGCCCCAGGCACGCAACGCACAACCCGCGACTGCGGCCACAGGCACTGGCGCCTCGCTACAGCTGGAATGGCAGGCGCCGGTGTATCTGGCCTGGGTCGCCAATCCGCTGGCCGGCCCTGCGCAACTGCGCCTGAGCGCACCGCCCAGCGAGGATTACCGCGCCGTGCTGCAATTACCGCTGACGCTCAAGTTGGCCGCACACAAGCGCCGCCTTGTCGCCCGGCGGTATCCGGCCAGCAACCAGCGCACCCTGGGCGGCTTCGGGCTCACGCTCGAGGTGGTGCCGGGCGATCCAAGCGCCGCCCCGCAGCCAGTGCGTTATCAATTGCCCTTCCACAACGTGCCGGTGCAGGTGGCGCAGGGCTTTGGCGGGCAATTCAGCCACGCCGATCCGCCCAACTGGTATGCGGTGGACTTCGCCATGCCGCAGGGCACGCCGGTGCTGGCAGCGCGCGAGGGCGTGGTCATGGAAGTGCAGCGCGATGTCCTCGACAGCGCCCCGAACGACCCCGCCGCTGGCGGCGGCAACTTGGTGCGCGTCCTGCATGCCGACGGCAGCATGGCCCTGTACGCCCACTTGGCGCCCGACGGCGTGGCCGTGCGACCTGGCCAGGCGGTGCGCACCGGCGAGCGGCTTGGCGCCTCAGGCAATACCGGCTTCAGCACCGCGCCGCACCTGCATTTTGCGATCCAGCGCAATGCCGACATGCAGTTGCTCTCGCTGCCGTTCCGCATGCTCGGCCCGCAGGGCGAGCTGCAGTTTCCATCGCCGGCGCCCTGACCGCCGCCGGCCCGACCGAGGTCCGGCGCCCAGATCGCCGAGCCCCGCCCCTGCCGCAAAAGCGTGCCGCAGCGAAGCCGCTATAATCGTCGGCTTCCTCAGTTTCCGCAGGCGTCCAACCGGGCGCGCCCCGCCCATGTCCGAAGTCTCCAACGAAGCCGCGCGCCGCCGCACCTTCGCCATCATTTCCCACCCCGACGCCGGCAAGACCACGCTGACCGAAAAGCTGTTGCTGTTCGGTGGCGCGATCCAGATGGCCGGCTCGGTGAAGGGCCGCAAGGCCGCTCGCCATGCCACCTCGGACTGGATGGCTCTGGAAAAAGAGCGCGGCATCTCGGTGACCTCCTCGGTGATGCAGTTCCCGTACGAGGGCAAGATCGTCAACCTGCTGGACACGCCCGGCCACGCCGACTTCGGCGAGGACACCTATCGCGTGCTCACCGCGGTGGACTCGGCACTGATGGTCATCGACGTGGCCAAGGGCGTGGAGGAACGCACCATCAAGCTGATGGAAGTCTGCCGGCTGCGCGACACGCCCATCATGACCTTCATCAACAAGCTCGATCGCGAAGGCAAGAACCCGATCGATCTGCTGGATGAAGTGGAAACCGTGCTCGGCATCCAGTGCGCACCAGTCACCTGGCCGATCGGCATGGGGCAGCGCCTCAAGGGTGTGGTGCACCTGATCTCCGGCGAAGTGCATCTGTACGAACAGGGACGCAATTTCACCCGTCAGGATTCCACCATCTTCCCCTCGCTGGAGGCGCCCGGCCTGGTCGAAAAGATCGGCGAGCAAATGCTGGCCGAGCTGCGCGAGGAGCTGGAACTGGTGCAAGGCGCAAGCAACCCGTTCGATCTTGACGCCTACCGCGCCGGCCAGCAGACCCCGGTGTTCTTTGGCTCGGGCGTCAACAATTTCGGCGTGCAACCGTTGCTGGATTTCTTCGTCGAACACGCACCGCCGCCGCAGACGCGCGAGACAACCGGCCGCCGCGTGGAGCCGACCGAAGCCAAGCTGAGCGGCTTCGTGTTCAAGATCCAGGCCAACATGGATCCGCAGCATCGCGACCGCGTGGCCTTCATGCGCGTGTGCTCTGGCAAGTTCACTGCCGGCATGAAGACGCTGCATGTGCGCAGCGGCAAGGACGTCAAATTGGCCAACGCGCTGACCTTCATGGCGTCCGATCGCGAGATCGCCGCCGAAGCGTGGCCGGGCGATGTGATCGGCATCCATAACCACGGCACCATTTCCATCGGCGATACCTTCACCGAGGGCGAATCGCTGTCGTTTACTGGCATTCCCAACTTCGCCCCGGAACTGTTCCGCCGCGCACGCCTGCGCGATCCGCTCAAGCTCAAGCAATTGCAGAAGGGCCTGGCGCAGCTGTCCGAAGAAGGCGCCACGCAATTCTTCCGCCCGTTGATGAGCAACGACCTGATCCTGGGCGCGGTCGGCGTACTGCAGTTCGACGTGGTCGCGTACCGGCTCAAGGACGAATACGGCGTGGATGCGATCTTCGAGCCGGTGAGCGTCACCACGGCACGCTGGGTGCACTGCGACAATCCCAAGAAGCTGGAGGAATTTCGCGAGAAAAATGCCGGCAACCTGGGCATCGACGCGGCCGGCGAACTGGTTTACCTGGCACCGACCCGCGTGAATCTGCAGCTGGCACAAGAACGCGCGCCGGATGTGCGCTTCTCGGCCACCCGCGAACATGCGCATGCCAGGGCGATCGATTGACCTGCGCATGACCTGGAGCAAGCGTGCGGTACCGCTGGCGATGCGAATTGCTCGCAATTGCGGTACCTTTTTGGCATGAACGCAGACGCCTCCCCCTCGACCGACCTGCGCGACGAAATCGCCAGTGCCGTCACACACGGCCTGGGTGCGATTGCCGCACTGGCCGGTGGTTCGGTGCTGATTACGCTGGCCGCCATCTATGGCGATGGCTGGCAACTGGCCACCGCCATCGTGTTCAGTGCCACGCTGGTATTGCTCTACGTCGCCTCAACGCTGTTCCATGCCATTCCGCATCCGGGCGCCAAGGCGCGCCTGCAGGTGCTCGATCATTGCGCGATCTATCTGCTGATCGCCGGCACCTACACACCGTTTACGTTGATCAATCTGCGCGGCCCCTGGGGCTGGGGATTGTTCGCCGCCATCTGGACGATTGCCGCCGCCGGGGTGATTTTCAAACTGTTCTTTACCGGTCGCTTTCGATTGCTCTCGACGGTGCTGTATCTGGTGATGGGCTGGCTGATCATCGTGGCCATCGAGCCGCTGCTGCGCTCTGTCGACACCTGGTCGCTGTGCTGGCTGTTGGCTGGCGGGCTCTTCTACACCTTGGGCACGTATTTCTATCAACGCGACACCCAGCGTTACTTCCACGCCATCTGGCATCTGTTCGTGCTCGCCGGTAGCGCTTGCCACTTCGTTGCGGTGATTGCGCAGGTGATGTGATCTGTGACCCACAGCGCGTTCGCGCGCCGTGCACGAGCCATCGCCAACCATTGCGCACGTGAACAACGTGCCCTCCTCGCCCGCTCATTCGCCCGCCCGCCTATCGCGACGTCGCCGTTGGTGGATGTGGCTCGGCATCGTTGCTGTCCTCGTGGCGATCTTCGTCCTGCTGTTCGACTGGAACTGGTTACGCGGGCCGGTCGAACGCGCGGTCAGTGCGAAGACCGGGCGCGCATTTCATCTGGGTCATCATGGATGTCGATCTGGGCCGCATTACCACCGTACGCGGCGAGCGATTGAGCCTGGGCAATGCCGCGTGGTCCAAGCGCGGCGCCATGGCAGAAATGAACGCGGCCGAGATCGATGTCGAATTCTGGCCATTGCTGCGCGGCAGCCTGCGGTTGCCGGAGATCCGGCTTGAGCACCCCACCCTGTTGCTGGAAGCTGGCAACGACAGCCATCCGGGTAACTGGGTCTTCGACCAGAGTGATGGCGACGGCAGCATGCCGCGCTTGGGGCGCCTGTTGGTGAATGATGGGCGGCTGCAATATATCGACGATGCCAGCCGCTCGGACGTGGATGTGGCGATCAACAGCCTGGCACCGCCCAGCAGCGACCAGCGCGCTGCGCCGATCGGAATCGACGGCAAGGGTCGCTGGAAAGGCTACCCGTTCTCGCTCAAGGGTAATACCGCCTCGCCGCTGGAATTGAGCCAAAGCGAACACCCCTTTCGCATCGATCTGCGCGGCAGCGCCGGCGCCACGCGGACGCATGTGCGTGGCACCTTGACCAATCCGTTTCAGTTCCGGGTGTTCGACCTGCAGATGGCGCTGAGCGGCCAGGATATGGAAGACCTGTACCCGCTGATCGGTGTCGCGATGCCCTCCACGCCGCCTTACACGCTGGACGGCCGCCTGCGCCGTGATGGCGATGTCTGGCGCTATGAAAAGTTCGCCGGCACTGCCGGCGACAGCGATCTTTCCGGTACTGCAGAGATCGATCTGCGCAACAAGCGGCCGTTCCTGCGCGCAGACCTGGCTTCCAAACGGCTGGATTTCGACGACCTGGCCGGCTTCGTCGGCGCGCCGCCCAAAACCGGAGCCAACGAATCGGCAAACGCCGAGCAGAAGAAACAGGCCGCGCAGCTCGCCGCCAGCGCACGCGTTCTGCCGACCACGCCGTACGACCTATCCAAGTTGCGTGCAATGGACGCGCAGGTACGTTGGCGCGCACAGCGCATCAATGCACCATCGTGGCCCCTGGACGATATGGACGCCTCGCTGACGTTGAAGGACGGCCTGCTGCGGCTGGATCCATTGAACTTCGGCGTCGCCGGCGGCGACATCCGCTCCACCATCGGCATGGATGCGCGCAGTGCAGTCATCACCACCCAACTGAAGGCCAGCATTCGCGGCATTCGTCTGGATCAGCTGTTCCCCGATGCCGCGCTCGCCAAGCAGGCCTCGGGTGCGATCGGCGGCGAGCTGGATCTGCGTGGCCGCGGCAACTCCATCGCCGCAATGCTCGGCAGCGCCGATGGCAGCATCAGCGTCGGCATGGGCCGCGGCCATGTCGGCAACCTGATCATGGAGCTGGCCGGCCTGGACATCGCCGAATCGCTGAAATACCTGCTCACCAAGGACCGGCAGATTCCCGTGCGCTGCATTTTCGGCGATTTCGGCGTGCAGGATGGGTTGATGCAGTCGCGGGCACTGGCCTTCGATAGCACCGACACCATCATCGTCGGCGAAGGCAACATCAGCCTCAAGAACGAAACGCTCGATCTGCTGCTGCGCCCGCGCCCGAAAGATCGCAGCATCCTCAGCCTGCGCTCGCCGCTGCGGATCGGCGGCACCTTCAAGGACCCAAGCTTCCGCCCCGACTTCAAGGCACTCGGCGTGCGCGGCGCGATCGCGGTTGCGCTCGGCAGCATCGCACCGCCGGCCGCCCTGCTTGCGACCTTCGAACCAGGCCCGGGCAAGGACAGCGATTGCGGCGGCAAGTACGCGCAGTAAGTCAGCGCAGCGTCAACTGGCGATGTAGCGTTGCAGCTGATCGATATCCTGCCGCTGCGCTTCGATCACCGCCTTGACCAGGTCGCCGATCGAAATCACGCCTTGCACGCGGCCGTTTTCGACCACCGGCAGATGGCGAAAGCGTCCGTCGGTCATCAGTTGCATGCAGCGCTCCACCGTGTCCGATGGCGACACTGTCACCACCTCCGCGCTCATGATCTCGGCGACACTGGTCGTGGAAGACGAGCGATCGCGTAGTACCACCTTGCGCGCGTAATCGCGCTCGGAAACGATGCCGACCAAGCGCGACCCGTCCATCACCAGGACCGCGCCGATGGCCTTCTCGGCCATCAGGCGAATCGCCTCGATCACCGCGGCATCGGCGGCAACCGCAAATACCTCAACCTGCTTGGTCCCCAACAGCTGTCGTACGGTCTGCATGGCCCGCTCCGCGCTTGGTCTGGTGATCGCAGCCTACTCCCACCGCGCCGCGCCGGGTATCAACCAGATACAGCGGGCGCTGCTTGGCCTCGTCGTACAAGCGACCCAGGTATTCGCCAATCAGGCCCAGGGCAATCAGCTGAACGCCCCCCAGAAACAGGATCACCGACATCAGCGTCGGCCACCCGGCCACCGGGTCGCCCATCAGCGCGGCCTTGATGACGACCCAGGCGCCGAACAGGAACGCCAGCACCGCAGTCAGCAGGCCCAGATACGTGGCCGCACGCAGCGGCACCGTGGAAAAACTGGTGATGCCATCGATTGCGAAATTCCACAGCCGCCATACCGTGAACTTGCTATGCCCGGAAAGCCGCGGCTCACGCCGATACGGCAGCGCCACCTGGCGAAACCCGACCCAGCCGAAGAGCCCCTTCATGAAACGGTGGCGCTCGCGCAGCTGCTGCAAGGCCTGCACCACGCGTGGCGACAACAAGCGGAAATCGCCGGTATCGGCAGGAATCGGGGTGCGCGACAAGCGCCGGATCACCCGATAAAACGCGTGCGCAGCGCTACGCTTGAGCCAACTTTCGCCCTCGCGAATGACCCGCGTACCGAAAATGTTGTCGTAGCCACCCCGCCACAGCGCGACGAATTCCGGGATCAACTCCGGCGGATCCTGGCCATCGGCATCGAGCAACACGACAGCCCCCGGCAGCACGTGGTCCAGTCCGGCAGAAATCGCCACTTCCTTGCCGAAATTGCGCGACAACCGCACCGCACTCACCTGCGCATCGGCTTCGGTCAGCGCGTGCAACACCTCCCAGGTGCCATCGGTGCTGCCGTCGTCGACATACAGCACGTGCGTTTGCAGGCCGGGCAATTGCGCCAACACCGCGCACAGGCGCGGATGCAGCAGGGGGATGCTGGTTTCTTCATTGAAGGCCGCGATGAGTATCGTCAGGCGTTCGGGTGCGGACGGCGGTTGGGCAGTCTCGATCGTGTTCACCGCGATGGCGCCTGCAGATAGGCAGGGCCGCCCAACTGGCGCGTCTGCCGCTGGATCCACGTCGCACGCCGCTGCACGAATGCACCCGGACGACGCGCGTCATAGCGCCGTGGCGATGGCAACACCGCTGCCAGGCGTGCCGATTCGCTTGGCGACAAGCCTGCCGCATCCTTGCTCCAGAACTGCTGCGCAGCCGCTTGCGCGCCGTACACCCCGTCGCCGAACTCGGCCACGTTGAGATACATCTCCAGGATGCGTTGCTTCGGCCAGAACAGCTCGATCAACACCGTGTACCAGGCTTCCAGACCCTTGCGCACCCAGCTGCGGCCCTGCCACAGGAACACATTCTTGGCGACCTGCTGACTGATGGTGCTGGCGCCGCGCACGCGTCCACCGCGGGCATTGTGATCGCGCGCCTTCTCGATCGCCTGCAAATCAAAACCGTGGTGCATCGGAAACTGCTGATCTTCGGCAGCCACCACCGAAATCGGCAGGCTTGCGGCGATCTTGTCGTAATCACGCCACTGCTGATGCAGCGAAAAACGCCAGTCGCCTTCGCCCCACGCTTCCAGGCAACGCCCCACCATCATGCTGCTGATCGGCGGATCGACCACCCGCAAGACCAGCACCTGCAGCACGCTCGCCGCTGCAAACAGGAGCGGGGCCGCCATCAGCCAGCGGCGCCACCGCCGCGTGCGCCGCGGTGGCGCCGCCTGCTTGCCATCCCATGCATCCGTCCCCATTGTTCGATACGACCTTCAATCCCGATGCCTGCCGCATTATCCGGCAACCAGCGTCCCTTACGCCCGATGTTTCCATGACCGATCACGATCAGCTTTCCCGTTTCCTGCTGCCCGCCGCTGGCGTGCGCGGCGTCCATGTGCGCCTGACCAAGGCCTGGCACGACATCCAGGGTGCCGCCGAGTACCCGCCCGCCGCGCGCCAACTGCTCGGCGAAGCTGCGGTGGCCGCTGCATTGTTCACCGGCCATACCAAGGTCGACGGGCGCCTGTCGGTGCAACTGCGCGGCAACGACACCTTGCGCACCCTGTTTGCCGAATGCACCGCCGCCGGCACCTTGCGCGGCATCGTGCAGCTGGCCGAGGGTGCGGATGCGCCGACCGACCTGCGCGAACTGGGCGAGGCCGCGCTGCTGGCGATCACCATCGAGAACCCCGGCCTGGACCCGCGCGAGCCGCAGCGCTACCAGAGCCTGGTCGGCATGCAGGCACCGGATCTGGCCGAAGCTTTCGAAACCTATTTCCAGCAGTCCGAACAGTTGCCGACGCGCTTGCTGCTGGCCGCTGGCCCGGATCAGGCCGCTGGCCTGCTGCTGCAGAAGCTACCCGGCGATGAAGGCGATAACGATGGCTGGACCCGGATCGGGGCCCTGTTCGACACCCTGGGCGCACCGGAGCTGCTCTCGATCGCCGGCCAGGACCTGCTGCACCGCCTGTTCCACGAAGAAGAGCCGCAGTTGCTCGGCAGCAAGCCACTCAGCTTCGGCTGCTCGTGTTCGCGCGAGCGGGTCGCCTCGATGCTGCAATCGCTGGGCGAAGAGGAGGCACGCGCGGCCGCCGAGGCGACTGGCGAAGTTGAGGTGCGCTGCGAATTCTGCGGTCGTGAGTATCACTTTCCGTTGACCGCGCTGGACGTACTTTTCAACGCAGCGCAGCCCTCGCAGGAAGCGCCGGAAAGGTTGCAATAGATAGGATGATGGTTGCGTTCTGGGGGCATGCAACCACTTGTTAAATAATCATAAAAACCCTAGCATCCTACTTGCCCGCTCTCGGGAACTTAACAACTGCCCCTGGGTCTGACCTCTGGTATGCGATACCTACTGCGCCTCCCGCTAGCTTTGATGGTTGCCCTCGCGGCAGCCACCGGCGTGCACGCGCAGTCGGCCCAGCAGTTACGCGAAAGCACGATCCTGCCGGTGTGGAACAAGGGCAGCGGCAAGGTGGAAGCCTTTCTGTACCTGGAGCCGACCGGCGAGCAGAAAGCCGGCGCGCGGTGGCATTTCGGTCGCAACTCGCTCGATGCCGCGTTTGGTCTGAGCTCCGGCGACTCGCTTGGCCTGCTCTGCAACAGCAGCCGTGGCACCAATATCAGTGGTCTTGCCAGCCACTGCCTGCTTGCAGGCATCGGCGATGACGAAGAAGACAGCGCTGCTGCCTCGCGCCGTGTGTCCGGCACGCTGGGTTTCAATCGCGGTAGCGCCCGGGTCGGCGTCACTGCCGGCACAGGCCGCGACACCCTGCCTGCCTGGCTGATCGGCGCAGGCAAGGCCCCGTTGACGCGTGTCGAGCAAAACGACCTGACGGTGTTCGGACAGAAGAACATCGGCCGCGAAGGCTTTGTTTCGATCGGCGGCACGTATGCTCGCGCACGTCTGGTACCGCTGGCCGATGTGTCCCCGGCCATTGCCGACCAGTGGGACAGCAAGACCTTGAGCGTTGGCGGCGGCTACGGTGCCTTCAGCGCAAATGTCATCGGTCGCGTCGTCGACGTCCCCGGCCAACCCGAAAAATGGGAAGGCCTGGGCCTGGGCCTGACCTGGCGCACTCCCTGGAGCGGCCAGCTCACCGTGGGCGCCGAGAACGTCATTTCCCGCGGCAAGAACCCGTTCGCGCCAAGTAACGAGAGCAACAGCGACGGTACGGTTCCGTACGTAAGATACGAGCAAGACCTGTAACCCACTGATTCCGAAGCATTTCTCAAGACGCCATCGGCCTGCAGCCGGTGGCGTTTTTCGTTGCGGATCGAATGCCAGGCGGCCACTTTCACAACCTTCTTCTTTTTCGTTAACGGGACTTTAATTTCTCTCGCAACGCATATACCATCGGTTCACCCTGACGTTTTGGATCCGCTTTTTCGGAACCCCCGGCAGGCAAAACAACCCTTGGCAGTACCCAAGATCACTTGGAGAGAGAGCTAATGAATTGCAAGTCCAACAAACTGCGCGATGCAGTTGTCCTCGCGCTCGTCGTGAGTGTGGGCGGTACCGGCACCGCCATGGCCCAGGAAGCCGGCACCACCAACCTCGACAAGATCGAAGTGACCGGTTCGCGTATCCGCCAGGTCGATAGCGAGACAGCCCAGCCGGTGCTGCTGATCAGCAGGGATCAGATCGAAAAGCAGGGCTTCAAGTCGGTTGCGGACATTCTGCAGAACATTCCGACCGCGGGCTCGCCGGCCATCAGCCGCACCTCGCCGCTGAGCTCTGGCGAAAACGTCGGTGGTTACTACATCGACCTGCGCAATCTGGGTGCCAACCGTACCTTGGTCCTGGTTGACGGCCACCGCCTCGGCATCACCAACGGCGGCCTGCAGGACGTTGCCTCGATCCCGGCCGTCATGGTTGAGCGCATCGAAGTCCTGAAGGACGGCGCATCCACGATTTACGGTTCTGACGCGATTGCAGGCGTGATCAACATCATCACCCGCAAGGATTTCGAAGGCGCCGAAGCGAACGTCTACATTGGCCAGTGGGGCCAGGGCGACGGTCAGCGCGACGTGTACGACTTCACGATGGGCTTCCGTGGTGATCGCGGCTCGCTGACCGCCGGCGTCGAATACACCAACGAAGACCCGGTCTGGGCACGTAACCGCTGGTTCAGCCGCGCCCGATTCCCGACTGGGGAAAAGACCGATCCGCGTCCGGGCGGTCTTTCGGGAACCACTGAATTTGGTCGTTTTGCTTATACCAATGCTGCAGGCGGCACCTCGACGCGCACGCTGCGCCGCGACGTTGCTGGGCTGGATCCGGCTGACTTTTCCAGCTATCGCGCGCTAAACGGCACCGACACCTCCAATCCCTCGCTGGCATCCACGGTCTACAGCGGCATCAAGCGCAAATCGGCGTTCCTCAATGGGCACTTCGATTTCACCGACAATGTCGCGTTCGACACCAGCGTTCTGTACACCGACCGCGAGTCGTTCGCACAGAATGCCGGCTATCCGATGCAGAGCGCCAATTTCAACCTGAGCAGCGGCGGCCTGTCCATCGACAGCGTCTTCAATCCGCTGGGCAATCAGGCGACCGGCACGCTGCCTGCAGGCGTCGCCCCGCAGGCTGTTCAATATGTCCGGCGTGGCTGGGAAGTTCCGCGCGAAGTTCAGAACAATCTGACCACCTCGCGATTCACGGGCAAGTTTAGCGGTAATTTCAATTTCGGCGAGAAATACTGGGATTGGGAAGCGGGCTTCCTTTACAACCAGAATAAAGGCACGCAGATCAGCACGGGTAATCTCAATACCTATGCCGTCGGCCAGGCCACCGGCCCCTCCTTCATCAATTCCGAGGGTGTGGCACAGTGCGGCACCGCCGCTAACCCGATTACCCTCGGCTCCGGCCCCGGGGCATGCACGCCTTGGAATCCGCTGGTTCCGTTCGGCTACAACGCGCCGAACGGCTTGAACGACCCCAACGTCCAGGCTTACCTGTATCAGCCCGGCCAGGCGCTGTCCGAAACCACCACCAAGAACTACTTCGCAAGCGTTTCCGGCATCCTGGCCTCGCTGCCGGCCGGCGACCTGGGCGTGGCTGTTGGCGTGGAACGTCGCGAAGAAACCGGCTCGTTCTCGCCAGATGCACTCGCACAGACGGGTATCTCGACGGATCTGGCCGCCGGCCCGACCCGCGGTGGCTACAACCTCAACGAAGTCTACGCCGAGCTGCAGGTTCCGTTGCTGGCGGACCTTCCCGGCGCCAAGGAATTGA
Source organism: Xanthomonas phaseoli pv. dieffenbachiae (assembly GCF_008639345.1). Classification (NCBI taxonomy): domain Bacteria; kingdom Pseudomonadati; phylum Pseudomonadota; class Gammaproteobacteria; order Lysobacterales; family Lysobacteraceae; genus Xanthomonas; species Xanthomonas phaseoli. The sequence continues at coordinate 3,377,514 of NZ_CP041380.1, forward strand.
GCGTCACGCTGGCAACGCGTTATTCGGATTACGACACCTTCGGCAATACGACCAACAGCAAGTTCGGATTCAAGTGGAAGACGTTCGAGTCCGTGCTGGTGCGTGGTACATGGTCGGAAGGTTTCCGCGCGCCGACCGTTGCAGACTTGTTCGGCGGCCTGTCGCAGAGCTTCGAGAACTACACCGATCCGTGCGATACCTCGTTCGGCCCGGCTGCCGGCAATGCACGCTGCCTGGCTGATGTGCCGGCAGGTTTCCGTCAGCTCAATGCGTCGGGCGTCGCTCCCGCACCGGGCCCTGGCGAACAGACGAATGTGCCGTTCGTGTCCGGCTCGACTCCTACGCTGACCCCGGAAACCTCGACCTCCAAGACGCTTGGCCTGGTGTGGAGCCCCGGTTTCATCACCGGCCTCAACGCATCGCTGGATTGGTGGAATATCCGCATCGAAAACACCATCGTTGGCGACACGCCGACCGACCTGCTGGATGATTGCTACCTGCGCGGTATCGAGTCGCGTTGCGTGGGCTTTACCCGTAACGCAGCGGGCAACATCACCAGCCTTTCGTTCGGCCTGCGCAATGCCGGCTATGTTGAGACCGAAGGCTTCGACTTCGATCTGAATTATCGCTTCGAGACGCAGTGGGGCAACTTCACCACCTCGCTGTTGAACACCTACGTATCCAAGAACGAACTGAAGGCCGACAACTCCAGCAATCCGCCAAGCCAGCAAAATGGCTACGGCGGCAACTTCCGTGTTCGCTCCAACCTGTCGGTGAACTGGCAGTGGGACGATTGGTCCGTGACATGGAGCGCGCGTTACTACTCGCGTACCAAGGAGCGTTGCTTCGCCACCGATCGTTGCAGCTTGCCGGACTTCAGTGCTCCTGAGTTCCAGGGCGCGACGGTCGGCATGAACGAGCTGGGCTCGAACACGTTCCACGATTTGCAGGTCGCGTACGCCCTGCCGTGGAATGCCACGGTTGCAGTTGGCGCCAACAATATCTTCGAGCACTACTCGGCGCCGGCCTACGGCCAGCCGAACTCGGGATATTCGTACTACGGCGGCTACGACATTGGCCGTTTCATGTACATGAAGTATCAGCAGCGCTTCTGATAGGCTGACAGCACGAGAAACGGCCCCGTTCACCGGGGCCGTTTTTTTTTGGAGCAGATACACCATCTCCGCACACGTGCCCTGCAGCCAGCCATTTTCAGATGCGTAACAACTCGGAGAAGTCCCAACATCTGCGCCGCATGGGCATGACATCAGCGACGACGGCAACTGCTTTCGGTGCCCATGATCGAAGGACAATGGGCGCCGTAACAGTGGCAGTGTGCTGGTTACGCAAGACTGCACAACGTTGCAAGTAAGCTGTCAGCCGACGACAGCCCATAAGGCGGTCGACATGCCGCCTGTCGGCACATCGAAAGACGCGCCGAACTCTGCGATCGCCTATCGATGAAGTGATAGACGCCACATGTGGGCACCAGGCAGAAGGCAACGCGCTCTTGCGTACGCTCCGCCGCATCCACACGTGCTACTCCATTCGCCCTATATAGGAGCGAGCACTGGCAATGCTAGCGCTCACCCAGGAATCAACGTCTGGATCACATGCTCGACGTAGGCTTCGAAATCTTCGCGGGCCGGCTTGGGCTGTTGCAATTGCAGTGAGAGTTGCAGGAAGCCGACGTAGGCGGCGTAGGCCAAACGGGCGCGGTGCTGGGCGTCGGTGCGGGACAGGCCGGCCTGGCGGAACGAGGCGATGAGGTAATCGAGGCGACGTTGCGAGACGCGGTCGATGACCGGGCGCACGGCCGGGTGGTCGAGTGCCTTGAGCAGTTCGCTATAGATGACGTGCGGTTTGACTTCGTGGGCGACCAGCTGAAACAGCGCGCGCAGGCGGGCGCTGGGGTCGGGCACGTCTTCCAGGCTGCCGAACACCTCTTTTTGCTCGAAGATTTCCCAGCGCTCAAGGGCCGCTTGAAGCAGCGCGTCGCGCGAGGGGAAGTGCCAATAGAAGCTGCCCTTAGTCACGCCAAGCCGGCGCGCCAGCGGCTCGACTGCAACCGCGCCCACACCTTGTTCGGCAATCAGGTCGAGCGCTGCCTGTGCCCAATCGTCCGCGCTGAGGCGATTGCCGCGACCGGAGCTGGCGCGGGGCGTGGTGAGGCTGGAGTCGATGGTGTCGTTCATGCCGCGATTTAACCATACGCTTGTGTCAGTTGCAGTATGCATCACGAAATTGACATATCAGCGCCATGATTCAATGGCTTAACCGTCCATACGATTGAGTATTGACAGTCGCCATCGCCCATCCATACCATTAAGTATGGTCATCTCACCCTCTAGCCTCGCCTCCACTGCGCCCCTGTCCAGCGTCAACGCTGGCGACGCAGTGCTCGCGGTGTCGATGCGGGGTTCAGAACATGCCCCGACGGTGTTGTTCGCGCATGGCTTTGGACAAACCCGACATGCGTGGGAAGCCTGCGCCACGACGCTGGCAGACAAGGGCTACCGCACCCTGGCGTACGACGCGCGTGGGCATGGCGATTCCAGCTGCAATGCGGCAGACCACCCCTACTCGGCAACGCAGTTCACCGACGATCTGATCGTGCTGGCCGGCGAGCAGCCCGAGCCACCGGTGCTGGTTGCTGCATCGATGGGGGGCTTGTTCGGGCTGCTGGCCGAAGCGCGGTGGCCGGGCCTGTTTCGTGCCATCGTGCTGGTCGACATCACACCACGCTGGGACACCACGGGTGTGGAGCGCATCCTGCGCTTCATGACCGCGCATCCGGACGGTTTTGCATCGCTGGATGCGGCTGCCGACGCGATTGCCGCCTACCTGCCGCATCGGCCGCGCAAGACGCCGGGCCAACTGCAGGCATTGCTCCGGCAGCGTGCCGATGGGCGCTGGCACTGGCACTGGGATCCACGCCTGGTCGACGAGCTGGCCGGCCAGGATGCCCAGCTCCAGCAGCATGCATTGCTGGAGGCGGCAGCACAGGTACGTTGCCCGATGCTGCTCATCAGCGGCGGGCGCAGCGACCTGGTGACGCCAGCCAATATCGCCGAATTCCTCTCCATCGCGCCGCATGCGCAGCATGTGCATCTACCCGATGCCACGCACATGCTGGCAGGCGACGACAACACCACGTTTACCGCCACCGTGTTGCATTATCTGGACGCACTGCCGGCGGCTTGCACCATCGCAGCGTCCAACACTACCGAGCATGTCACTGGAGCAAGACCATGAGCATCATTGCACCGTTCCTCCTCGTCATCCTGGCGGCGGGTATCGCTGCCTATCACCGGATGCGCCTTGCCACGTGGGTTGCGAACAGCGCCTGTGTGCTGGTGGCGTGCTGGCTGCTGGGTGCCAATCTCACCGCCACCATCGTGGCCGCCGCGCTGGTGGTGCTGGTCTCCGCACCGGTGCTGCTGCCGTTCCTGCGCAAGCCGCTGCTGACCACGCCGCTGATGGGCTTCTTCCGCAAGGTGCTGCCGCCGCTGTCGCAGACCGAGCGCATCGCATTGGAGACCGGCTCGGTCGGTTTCGAGGGCGAGCTGTTCACCGGTGATCCGGATTGGCAGAAGCTGCTGAACTATCCCAAGCCGCAACTCACCGCCGAAGAACAGGCCTTCCTGGATGGCCCGGTGGAAGAGCTGTGCAAGATGATCAACGACTGGGAAATCACCCACGTCCACGCCGACCTGCCGCCGGAGCTATGGGACTTCATCAAGAAGAACAAGTTCTTCGGCATGATCATTCCCAAGCAGTACGGCGGCCTGGGTTTCAGCGCGCTGGCACACCACAAGGTGATCCAGAAGCTGTCCTCGATCTCCAGCGTGGTCAGCTCCACCGTGGGCGTGCCCAATTCGCTCGGCCCCGGTGAGCTGCTGCTGCACTACGGTACCCCGGAACAGAAGGACTACTATCTGCCGCGGCTGGCGGTCGGTGCGGAAGTACCATGCTTCGGCCTGACCGGTCCGTTCGCCGGCTCCGATGCCACCTCGATTCCGGACTACGGCATCGTCTGCAAGGGCGAGTGGAATGGCGCCAATGTGCTGGGCGTCAAGCTGACCTTCGACAAGCGCTACATCACCCTGGCACCGGTCGCCTCGCTGATCGGCCTGGCGTTCCGCGCCTACGACCCGGACGGCCTGATCGGCGACAAGAAGGACATCGGTATCACCCTGGCGCTGTTGCCGCGCGACACCCCTGGGGTGGAAATCGGCCGCCGCCACTTCCCGTTGAATTCGCCGTTCCAGAACGGCCCGATCCATGGCGAAGAGGTGTTCATTCCGCTGAGCCAGCTGATCGGTGGCGTGGAGATGGTCGGCAAGGGCTGGAACATGCTCAACGAGTGCCTGGCGGTCGGCCGTTCGATCACCCTGCCCTCCACTGCCAGTGGCGGCAGCAAGGCCGCGGCGGTGGTGACCGGTGCGTATGCGCGCATTCGCAAGCAGTTCGGCCTGTCGGTGGGCCGTTTCGAGGGCGTGGAAGAAGCGCTGGCCCGTATCGGCGGCAAGGCCTATGCGATCAGTGCGCTGTCGCAGGCCACGGCTGCGGCAGTGGATCGCGGCGACGTGCCGTCGGTGCCGTCGGCGATCGCCAAGTACCACTGCACCACCATGGGCCGCGAAGTGGTCAGCGACATGATGGACGTGATCGGCGGCAAGGGCATCATCCTGGGGCCGCGCAACTTCGCCGGCCGCGCCTGGCAGGCCGCGCCGATCGGCGTGACCGTCGAAGGCGCCAACATCATGACCCGTAGCCTGCTGATCTTCGGCCAGGGCGCCATCCTGTGCCATCCGTGGGTGTTGAAGGAAATGCAGGCCGCGCAGGATCCCGATACCCGTCGCGGTCTGGAGCAATTCGACCAGAGCCTGTTCGGTCATATCCGCTTCGGTATTTCCAACGCGGTGCGCTCGTTCTGGTTCGGCCTGACAGGTGCGCGCATCGGTGCGGCGCCGGGCGATGCGTATACCCGTCGGTTCTTCCGCAAGCTGGATCGCTATTCGGCCAACCTGGCCTTGATGGCCGACGTGTCGATGCTGATGCTGGGCGGCAAGTTGAAGTTCAAGGAGTCGCTGTCCGGTCGCCTGGGCGATGTGCTGAGCCATATCTACATGACCAGCGCGATCCTCAAGCGCTATCACGACGAAGGCGCGCCGGCGAGCGACCAGCCGTTGCTGGCTTGGGCGTTCCATGACAGCGTGCACAAGATCGAAACCGCGCTGTCGGCGGCGCTGCGCAACTTCCCGATCCGCCCGGTGGGCTGGTTGATGTGGGTGCTGATCTTCCCGTTGGGCCGTCGCGCCGAAGCGCCGGGCGACCGCCTGGGCCATCGTGTGGCGTCGCTGTTGATGACGCCCAATGAGGCGCGCGACCGTCTGGCCAACGGCGTGTTCCTGACGCCGTGCGCCAACAATCCGGGCGGCCGTATCGCCAGCTACCTGACCAAGGCGGTGATGGCCGAGCCGGTGGAGCGCAAGTTCCTGAAGGCGCTCAAGACCAAGGGCATCGAAGCGCTGGATTTCCCCGCGCAGCTGGACGAAGCCGTGGCCGAAGGCGTGATCAGCATGGAAGAGCGCAAGCTGCTGGAGGAGCTGCGGGAGATCATGATGGACACCATCACCGTGGACGACTTCGATCCGCATGAGTTGCGTGCGGCCAGCTTCTACGACAAGCCGCAGGTGCAACAGCCACGCGAAGCTGCGTAAGGCGTAAAACTGGGGCGAGAATAGACGACGGCGGGCTTCGGCCCGCCGTCGTTGTTTGTGCAGCTGGGTCTTTTCACCATCATGCTGCCTGCGGCCTTCGGCTGCAGGCTCGCGACAGACCGCATCCGTCGGCGACGCCACGCGCTTGGCCGACGATCGAATGAACGCGCATAGGGGCCGAACGCGTGCCAGAGTCGCCCACCTCACACGCTGCAAGCAGCCTGGTGTTGAGGCTAGGAACAAGCGCTAATCGCAGCCATGCACACTGCGAACAACTACCGCAGCTGGATCAGAACGGCAGCCATACCAGCGCCAAGGCGATCAACGCCGGCAGCGCCTGTACGAAGAAGATGCGGCGGTTGACGCTGTAGGCGCCGTAGCAACCTGCCACAACCACGCAGACCAGGAAGAAGCTCAGCACGTCGGCGCGGGCGGCCACTGCGCCCCACAACAGGCCAGCGGCCAGGAAGCCGTTGTAGAGCCCCTGGTTGGCAGCGAGCACGCGGGTGGCCTGCGCCTTCTCGAGGCTATTGCGGAAGGTCTTCAAGCCCAGCGGGTGCGTCCACAGCACCATTTCCAATACCAGGATGTAGACGTGCAACAGTGCGATGCACAGGCCGGCAATGATGGCGAACAGGGACATGGCAGACCGCCTCGGAAAATGGTGCCGCCAGCATAGCCGCGATTACGGTCGCGCTGTTCGGCACACCTGCACTGCCGAGCTGGTGCGTGCGCTTCTGGCGCGGCCGGTGTGAGAAGCAAACCGTCGGCGTGGTCGATGCCAAGGCGACAAGTGGCATCTGTGCGCCTCTGTGCCACATGTGCTGTGGCCGTGCTTACTCGGAAACGCGCTTGTCCGTCTCCACGTCGCGCTCGGCAGGTAGCTTGCGCGCTTGGCGCAACAGGCCGAACGCGCCGACCGTCATGCCGGTCGCCACGGCCAGGCCGACGCCGAACACCGCGCTGGAGCCGAACGCAGAGACCAGCTTGTGCACCCAAACGAAGGTGAGATCGCCACCGCGATAGACCACCGTGTCGATTGCGGCGCCCGCCTTGTAGCGCCACTCGCGATTCACCCGCGTGTACAGCGTTTCGCGCGCGGGCTTGGCCAGTGCGAATTCGCTGGAGCGGGTAATCACCTGCACAATCGCGATCATCATCGGCAACGGCGAAGCCGCCAAAGCCGCATAGCCCAGCATGATTGCCACGCCAGGGATCAACAACGCCGGCGCGATGCCGAAGCGCGACAGCAAGGCGCGCGTCACCAGCAGCTGCAGCACCAGCGCAAGCGCATTGATCGCCAGGTCAATGCTGGAGTAATAGGCGGTGGCCGCCGCTGCATCGGTGTAAAGCCGCCGCACCAGCGCCGCCTGCTCGTTGTAGAGCAAGGTCCCCACGCCCACGCCGAACAACACCATGAAGGCCAGCCAGCGCAACAGCGGTTCGCGCACGATCAGCTTGAGGCCGCCGAGCACATCGCCGCCCATCGGCACTTCCCCGGAGCTCAGCTGGCCCTCCTGTTCGCGCGCAACGGCCCACAGCCGCAGGCGCAGCACGCAGACCACGCAGACCGCCAGAAACCCGGCCGACACCAGCATCAGATGCGCGATGCCGATACGCTCGACCAGGACGCGTGTCAGGACCGGGCCGAGAAACGCACCCAGCGTGCCTGCCGCGCCGATATAGCCGTAGTAGCTGCGCGCTTGGGCATTGCTGAAGACATCGGCCATGAAACTCCAGAACACCGCTACCGCGAATAGGTTGAAAACGGTCACCCACAAAAAGAACGCCATGCCACGGCCCGGCACGCCGCTGTCGAACAGCACGTAGAACAGCAGCAGCGTGGCGATGAAAAAGCCATACACCCCCGGCAGGAACACCCGCCGCGGATAGCGGCTGACCAGGCCGCCGTAGACCGGTTGCAGCAGCACCATGATCAGGAAGGTGCAGGTAAACAGCACCTGCAGCGTGAAGTCCTTCAGCGGCACACCGTGCGCGGCGAAGAACGCGATCATGCCGGTGGGAAAGAGCGCCTCTACATCGGCCGAGGCGCCCATCGCCTCGCGCACCGGACGCAACACGTAGTAACCGCTGAGCAGGCAAAAAAAGTAGAGGAACGACCATGCCAGTGGTGGCGAGCTACGCAGTGCCGCGCTCAAACGGCCAGCCGCAGATCGCGGCGCAGAAGGGCTGGTCATGGGGTCACGGCCGCTCGCACAGGCGGGCCCGACAGAAAAAACATGGCAACGGCAGCACCTGCGAAAGAAGCGCGCAAGTTAGCCGATGCGAGGCAGCGCCACCAGCGACAGTCGCAGGACACTGCGGCCGGGGCTGCGCTTCGTGCCGGCACACTGCTTGCAGCGCCTAGTGCACCAGCGCGTGGCAACGCCTCGGCGGCCCCGGAATCCTCGATTTCTGAATCTAAAATCATCAACAGGATCAATGCGATGCCCATTCATCTTCCGGCAGTTTGTGCTATTGCAAAGCGCGGCGCTAGAATCGCCGGAGGCAGCGGAACAGGCGGGACCACCATGACAGAAATGCGCACGCGCCGACGGTTCCGACCGTTGGCCATCGGGCTGTTCGGGGCGTTATTGCCTCTGGCCCTCTCCTCCACCGCGCAGACACCCGCGCCCACCGCCGCTGCATTGCAGGCGGCCACTGTGGCGCAGTCGCCCACCGCACCGCTGCCCTATCGCAGCGCGTTGCCGGCCAATCAGGTGTTGGCACCGGCTGCCGGTTTCGATGTGGCGGCATTCGAATCGATGGCGGACCAGCTGACCTACGGCAACCGGGTGCCCGGCATGGCGATGGCCATCGTGCAGGGAGGCAAGGTGCTCAGCGCGCGCGGCTATGGCGTCACCGATGTCAATCATCCGCAGCCGGTCGATGGCCACACCGTGTTTCGCCTGGCCTCGCTGTCCAAAGCCTTCGCCGGCACCATGGCCGGGCTGCTGGTCAACGATGGCGTGCTGCGCTGGGACAGCAAGGTGGTCGACTATGTGCCGGGCTTCCAGCTCAGCGACAATGCGGCCACCCGTAAACTCACCGTGGCCGAAGTACTCAGCCATCGCGTCGGCCTGACCCGCAACGCCTACGACCGCGATATCGAATCCAACGTCGACTACTACTCGCTCAGCCATAAGCTGGCCGCTGCGCCGCTGCGTTGCGCCCCAGGCGATTGCTACGCGTATCAGAACGTCGCCTTCAGCCTGGTTGGCGATGTGGTGTTCGCCGCATCGGGCAGCTTCTACGAGCAATCGGTAGAGCGCCGCATCTTCAAGCCGCTGGGCATGAACGACGCCAGCATGGGTCTGGCCGGTATCCAGGCCAGCCCGCACTGGGCGCGCCCGCATGTGCGCAGCCGCAATGGCTGGGTGTCGCTGACGCCCAAGCCCACCTACTACCGCCTGGCGCCCGCTGCGGGCGTCAACGCCAGCGCCAGCGACATGGCGCAGTGGCTGCTCGCGCACACCGGCCATCGCACCGACGTGCTGCCTGCGCCGCTGCTGGCGACGCTGCACGCGCCGCTGATCTCCACGCCGGGCGAAATGCGTTCGGGCTGGCGCCATGAGCGTGTGGATGCAGCCAGCTATGCGCTGGGCTGGCGCGTATTCGATTACGCCGGCCATCAAGTGGTGTTCCATGCGGGCGCGGTGCAGGGGTATCGCGGCTTGGTCGCACTGCTGCCAGAGCGCGACCTGGGTGTTGCGATCCTGTGGAACGGCGAAAGCGGCCTGCCCTCGGGCATGCTGCCGACCATCCTGGACCGCGCGCTCGGCCTGCCGGCCAAACGCTGGCTGGACATCGACGTGGACGGCGACTTCGGCAGCGAGAATATGCTGGCAGAGAAGCCCGACCCGGCTGGCAAGGGCGTGTCTTCCGGCAAGTCGGTGGCGTCGCCACGCTAAGTGGACCTCGTGCACTGACCTGGTGTCGGTAGCGTAGGCAAAGGCGGCTTCGGCCGCCTTTGTTGTTTCTGTGTCTTCATTGCGCGTTGGGCGGCTCGCCGATGGCATGCCTGCCGGGCGCGCAAGAGCAAGGCCGTGGATGCGCAATGCGCCCGACATCCCTGGCTGCCGCAAACACCCAGTGCCCCCAACGCCGAGACTGAGCCGGTCTGTTCGGCGGACCGACGTGGCGAGCCCGAACGGTTGGCTCTGGAATCTCACGGCTTGGTCCGCCGCATGATCTTGCTCTGCGACCTGCTGCATTGCCACGCGATCAAATCAGGCAGCGGCCGCGTGCTGTCGTGCCCTCGAGCCAGTGTGCAAAGTACCGACAATTGTCCAGGTTGGCCGGCAGAGCCAGATGACCCCGCAGCAACGTCTGCACTGCCGATCGGCATGTGCCGGTGGCCGCACGATGCCGCGAACTTGAAATCAGCGATCTTGCTCGGCCGGCAACAGCGACGCCGTTTGCGGACTGGCGACGCGCAACCTCACAACCAGCACGCCGGTGCCAGGCATAAAAAAGCTCCCTCCCCGCTGGGCGTCGGGGAGAGAGCTCGATGTTTACGGAGATCGGGTATTACAAGATCAGATCAGCGGTGCCGGGGTTGCAGGCAGCGCGACCGGAGCGGCCTTCTTCTTGCGAACGGCCGGCTTCTTCTTGGCGACCTTCTTCACGGCGGGCTTCTTGGCAGCGGTCTTCTTGGTGGCGGACTTCTTGGTCGCCTTCTTCGCTACTGCCTTCTTGGCGGTCTTCTTGACGGCCTTCTTGGCGGTCTTCTTGGCGGCGGTCTTCTTGGTCGCCTTCTTTGCGGTCTTCTTCACTGCCTTCTTGGCGGCAGTCTTCTTGGTTGCCTTCTTCGCAGTCTTCTTCACTGCCTTCTTGGCGGTTGCCTTCTTTGCAGTCTTCTTGACGGCCTTCTTGGCAGCAGTCTTCTTCACTGCCTTCTTGGCGGTTGCCTTTTTGGCGACCTTCTTGACTGCCTTCTTGGCGGCAGTCTTCTTCACTGCCTTTTTGGCAGTGGGTTTCTTTTTCGCAGCTTTTGCAGTGGCCATGTAATTGGCTCCTCGTCAGTGAACTATGGAGGTGAAACGCCCAGTTGAACCAAACCCCGCGACGGCATGCCGTCGTCGGGAACCGTCCGCAGATGATGCGCGACGGAACGGATACAGAAACACCCGCATCGAACAGCGACACGGGTGCGTAGTCGGAACGACAACTGCTTTCTTGGAGAGAAGCGGACCCGACTCCACCGTGGTTAGCGCTTCGGTGGACATCCGGAACAAGCTTGTCGGCGCGATGTCGATTCTGCTCACTCTCTTCCGCAGCAATGTCTGCTGGGCGAAACCTAATCACGCTTTTTTTTACTGTCAACACTCTTTTGCAATTTTTTTTTACCCACCATCGCTGCGCGCCACGGCCACGCCATCGAATCACCCCGCGCGTGCACATCCTCGTCCAAGCGAAAAGCGCGTTGGCCCAACAGCGTTTTCAAAAAAGCACTTCTTTTCCGCTGTTTTTTTTATGCCGTGTGCTTGCGTGGCTGCCTGGGCGCTTGGACGACGCGGCGGCCAAGCCGATGCCGCGGCATTGCTTGCCGCCTGTCCGCCAGCTGAAAATTTTTTATCCAACGGCTGCACTTCCGACGTCGCATGAGCAGAAATGCGCAAACTTATCGAGCGCCTAGAGCGTCATGCACGCACCCGCGCGCACCGACTGCTGCATCCATCGCGTGCACCGACGGATGATCGAGCGAGGCGGCATGGCGCAAATTTTTTTCACCGGGCGCACGCCAAACCCTCACGAACGACTCACGTCAGAAATCCGGCGCAGTGCAGGTGGGCGAGCAGTGGATGCACGTTGGATCGTTGCTGCCGATCAACCGCATCGACATGCCACCAACGGCATCGCGGTCGGGGGCGGCCGACGCGTCCCTCTCGCCGATTGCGCGCCGGCTCGCGCCGCATCGCTGCACCGAGGCCCGCATCACCGACGCAGCCGCGCAAAAAAAATGGCCGCTCCAGGAGCGGCCATCGGATACCGGCGGCAACGATACCTGATCAGTGATCGTCGTCTTCGAGCAGCTCGGCATAGTCGTCCGGGTCCAGCAGGTCGTTGAGCTGTTCCTTGTCGTCGATCTCGACGACGAAGATCCAGCCTTCGCCATAGGCGTCCTCGTTGATGGTTTCCGGCTTGTCGCTCAACGCGCTGTTGACCTCGACAACGGTGCCGCTGACCGGGCTGTAGACGTCGGAGGCGGCCTTGACCGATTCCACCACCGCAGCGCCGTTGCCGACCTGCACGGTGTCGCCGACGCCCGGCAGTTCGACGTAAACCAGGTCACCCAGCAAGCCCTGCGCGTGGTCGGAAATGCCGACGGTCACGCGACCGTTGCTTTCGACGCGGGCCCACTCGTGGGATTTGAGGAACTTGAGGTCGCCAGGGATCTCGCTCATGGGTGTGCTCCGGGAAAGATGATGGTTGGGGACAGGTGGCTAGTTTAGACCGCGCGACAAGACAGGTGCACGCACGGCGGTGTGGCGATGGCGATACGGATACGGATACGGACCCGGGCGCCGCGCGCAATACGCGGCGCTACACGAGTCAGTCGCCGAGCACGCCGGGCTGTGCCTGGCCATCGCGCACGAACGGAAACTTCACTGCGCGCAGCGGCACCTGCTTGCCGCGGATGTCCACCCGCAGCTGCTCGATGCTGCCGGCCGGCACACGCGCGAAGGCGATCGCCTTGCCCAGCGTGGGCGAGAACGTTCCGGACAGGATCTCGCCTTCGCCACTGGCGGTGAGCACGGTCTGGCCGTGCCGCAACACGCCCTTCTCGTCCATCACCACACCGATCAGCTGACGCGGTGCGCCCTGCGCCTTTTGCGATTCGAGCACGCTGCGACCGATGAAGTCGCGTCCTTCGTCCAGGGCGATCGTCCAGGCCAGCCCGGCCTCGTAAGGGGTGACGCCATCGTCCATGTCCTGCCCATAGAGATTCATGCCCGCTTCCAGACGCAGGGTGTCGCGTGCACCCAGGCCTGCGGGCTTGACGCCCTGCGCGAGCAACGCATTCCAGAATGCGACGGCGGCCTGCTGCGGCAACACGATCTCGAAACCGTCTTCGCCGGTGTAGCCGGTGCGCGCGAGGAACAAATCAATGCCATCGCGCGAACGCGTCTGCAGCGCGGCGAAACGGCCGAGCTTGCTCGCCGCTGCGGTGTCGGCCGGGTCGAGCAGGTCGATGACCTTGGTGCGCGCGTTGGGACCTTGCACGGCAATCATCGCGAAGTCGCTGCGCTCTTCCACCCGCACGTCGAAGCGTGCAGCCTGCTCGCCGATCCACTGCAGGTCCTTTTCGCGGGTGGCGGCGTTGACCAACAGACGGAAGAAGTCTTCCGTCATGTAGTAGACGATGAGGTCGTCGATCACCCCACCCTGCGGATTGAGCATGCAGGTGTACAGCGCCTTGCCGGCGACCTTGAGCTTGTCCACCGAGTTGGCGAGCAGGTAGCGCAGGAACTCGCGCACGCGCGCGCCGTGCAGATCGACCACCGTCATGTGGCTGACGTCGAACATGCCGGCGTCGCGGCGCACCTGGTGGTGCTCGTCCAGTTGCGAGCCGTAATGGATCGGCATGTCCCAGCCGCCGAAGTCGACCATCTTGGCGCCAAGCGCACGATGGGTGTCGTTGAGGATGGTCTTCTGGGTCATGTGCGCCGTTCCAAGGGAAAGACGGCCATTATCGCCGTCCTGTCACGCTTGGGGGAACGGCGTACATGCCGCTGCGTGGTTGCGCTGCTTGCAAGCGCTGGCGCAACGCGATGCTACGCCGCGCTGCAACAATGCCGAGGTCGGCACCGCAGTGCCAAGCCCTGCCCGCGTACATCAACCGGCCGGCTGCACCAGCAAGGTCATGCCATCGACGCCGACGATGCGCACCGGCGTGCCGGCCGGCAGATCCGGGCCGGCCACCACCCAGAACGCATCATCGACCTTGGCCCGGCCGCGACCATCGTGGATGGCCTGATCGAGCGGCACGCAACGGCCGATCAACTGCTCGGCACGCCGATTGAGCAGCGGGCGATCGCTCTGTCGGCCCTTGCCGCGGAACCAGGTGCGATACACCTGCACCGAGACGAAGCTGAGCAGCACGAATGCCACGATCTGCCACAGCAACGCGATGTCCGGCAACACCAGCACCAATAAGCACACCGCTGCGGCAGCGATCCCCATCCACAACAGGAAGGCACCCGGCACCAGGGTCTCGGCCGCAATCAGCAGCAGCGCCAGCACTGCCCAGACCGCCACGTCCCAGCGCATGGCTCAGGCTCCCGCGCGCGGCGGCATCGGCGGTACGCGCACGGGCGCGTCGGGCTTGCCGGCCGCCTCCTTGGCCAGCTCGGCGATCCCGGCGATGGAGCCGATGATGCCGCTGGACTCCATCGGCATCAGCACGAATTTCTGGTTGGGTGCGGTGGCCAGCGCCTTGAACGCTTCCACATACTTCTGTGCGACGAAATAGTTGATCGCCTGCACGCTGCCGTTGGCGATGGCGTCGGACACCATCTGCGTCGCGCGTGCCTCGGCCTCGGCCAGACGTTCGCGCGCTTCGGCATCGCGGAAGGCGGCTTCCTTGCGGCCTTCGGCCTCGAGCACGGCGGCCTGCTTCTCGCCATCGGCGCGCAGGATTTCCGATTGACGCGAGCCTTCGGCTTCGAGGATCTGGGCACGCTTTTCGCGCTCGGCTTTCATCTGCCGCGCCATCGAATCGATCAGGTCGCGCGGCGGCTGAATGTCGCGAATCTCGATGCGCGTGACCTTGATGCCCCATGGATTGGTGGCCTGGTCGACTACGCTGAGCAGCTGCGCATTGATGGTTTCGCGCTGGCTGAGCGACTCGTCCAGATCCATCGACCCGATCACGGTGCGGATATTGGTTTGCACCAGCGCGATCGAGGCGATCTCCAGATTGGACACTTCGTATGCGGCCTTGGCCGCATCCAGCACCTGGAAGAACACCACTCCGTCCACGCGCACCACTGCGTTGTCCTTCGTGATGACGTCCTGGCTGGGGACATCCAGCACCTGCTCCATCATGTTGATCTTGCGCCCCACGCCGTAGACCACCGGCACCAGGAAGTGCAGCCCAGGGCTCATGGTGTGGGTGTAGCGGCCGAAGTGCTCCACCGTCCATTGGTAGCCCTGCGGCACCATGCGCACGGTTTTGAACAGGACAACGACGCCGGCAACCAACACGGCGATGGCGAGAAACGAAGTCGGAAACATGTGCAGCCCCTTGCAAGTCGTGGATCTATCCTTGCGTGAGTATGCCTCAGCGCTCCCGGCGACCAATGCCGGCCACGTGCAGGGCGGGCCCGGGCACAGCCGCTGCAGCCGGCCGCTGCCGCAAGACAGGCAACGTACGCGCATGCATGCAAACGCAGTCAGGCGCTACGCGGCGAGAACATGATGACCGCCATGCCGAGCAGGCAACAGGCGGCGCCGAGCAGATCCCAGCGCGTCGGCGTTACGCCATCCACCCACCACAACCATAGCAGCGCGCTGGCGATATAGACCCCGCCATAGGCCGCGTACACGCGACCGCTCGCTTCCGGATGCAAGCTCAACAGCCAGACGAAGACGGCAAGGCTCAGCGCAGTGGGCAGCAGCAACCACGCGCTGCCCCCTTTGCGCAGCCAGAGATAAGGAAGGTAGCAACCGACCAACTCGGCGAGCGCCGTCGCGGCGAACAGCAGGAGCGTGGTCGGCGCGATCGTCATGCGGGGCGCGGCGTATCGGCGTCGGCGTCGGCGTCGGCGTCGGCGTCGGCGCCATCGTGGCCGGTTTGATACCGCACTGCACTGCGGGAAGCCTCACCGCCGACGGACGGGTGACGGCTGGCAGGGCTGTCCACAGGCGGTGCGTGGGAAAGCGGGGCGCCCGAGGCCGATGCGTCGCCTGCGGAACTGTCGACGGCCGGCACATCGCCGCTGCGCTCCTCCCGCTTGACCTGTTGCCACAACGCTTCCTGCTCGCCCAGCGACAACGCGTCCAGCGACGTACCGGCAGTGCGCGCCTGCGCCTCCATCGCACGAAAGCGACGTTCGAATTTCAGGTTGGCGTGCCGCAACGCGGCGCCGACATCCACCTTGGCATGGCGCGCCAGATTGGCGCAGACAAACAACACATCGCCCAATTCGTCTTCCAGCCGGGTTTGATTGTCGGCCACCGGGCCGCGGGCGAATTCCACGCGCAGCTCGTCGATTTCTTCCTGCAGTTTTTCCAGCACCGGCATCGGGCCGGGCCAATCGAACCCCACGCGCGCCGCACGCGACTGCAGCTTGGTGGAGCGCTGCCATTCCGGCAGCCCGCGCGCGATGCCGGCAAGTGCGGAGTCGTCCCGATTGCCTGCGGCGCGGCGCTCGTCGCGCTTGATCTGCTCCCAGCTGGCGCTTACCGCCTGCGCATCGGGCGCCGGTTGCGCGGCGAACACATGCGGATGGCGACGTATGAGCTTGTCGCTGAGCGTGGCGACCACGTCGGCGAATGTAAACGCCCCCTGCTCGGCCGCCATTTGCGAATGGAAGACCACCTGCAGCAACAGGTCGCCCAACTCGTCGCGCAGGCCAGCCAGATCGTTGCGGTCGATCGCATCGGCCACCTCGTAGGCTTCTTCGATGGTGTACGGCGCGATGCTGGCGAAGGTCTGCTGCACATCCCAGGGACAGCCATTTTCGCGATCGCGCAGGCGCGCCATCAAGTGCAACAGCTGCTGGATATCGCCGGTGGATGGGGTCTGAGACATCGTGTATTCCTGGAACCTGAGTGAGTGCGCCGCCTGCGCATGCGCCACGCGACGCAAGCGATGTACGCGGCCGTTGCACACCGCAACAACGCGCCGCACGCAAGCGCGTACGGGGATACCGGAGTGTACCTTTCAGTGCGTCAGGGCCTTGCGCAGCCATGCCGTCGCCAAGACGGCGCGCATGCCGCTCAGGCCAGCCAATCGCGCCAGGGCAGATTGGGGTCGCCCAGTGCAATGAAGTCGCCGTTGAGCAAGGTGTCGCGGCGGTTGTAGCGGAACGGTTTGCCGCTGGCGCCGGCCAGCAATACGCCACCGGCCGCATGCAGCACGCACTGGCCGGCGGCGGTGTCCCACTCGGAAGTGGGACCGAAGCGGGGATACACGTCCAGGTCACCTTCGGCGATGCGGCAGAACTTCAACGACGACCCTTGCGCGACCACGTCGATCTCGCCCATCCGCTCCAGCGCGGCGGCGGTACGCGCGTCGCGATGCGAGCGGCTGGCCGCCACCCGCAACGGCGTGGCGGCCGGGGTGCGCGTGTGCAGCATCTCATCGCGGTCGCCATCGCGGCGGAAGGCATTCTCGCCGCGCGCGGCGTACCAGACCCGCCCGTCGACCGGCGCCTGCACCACTCCCAGCACCGGTGCGCCCATATGGATGAGTGCGATGTTGACGCTGAACTCGCCATTGCGCTTGACGAATTCGCGGGTGCCATCGAGCGGATCGACCAACCAGTAACTGGTCCAGTACTGGCGCTGTTCCCAGGCCACGTGCGCAGACTCTTCCGACAGCACCGGCACATCCGGGGTGACACGGCGCAAGCCTTCGACGATGACGCGGTTGGCCGCCAGGTCGGCTTGGGTCAGCGGGCTGGCGTCGTCCTTGATCTCCACCGAAAAGTCCTGGGCATAGACCTCCATGATTGCCGCGCCGGCATCGCGCGCGATGGCGATCACGGTTTCGCGCAGCTCCATCGGGATGCGGATCATGGAGTGCGCTCCAGCCATTCGCGCGCAATGAACAAGGCGGCCAGCGAGCGGCCTTCGGAGAAATCTTCGCGCAGCATCAATTCGTCCAGACGAGCGATCGGCCACGGCACCACGTCCATCTCTTCCGGCTCGTCGCCAACCAGGCGCTCGGGGTAGAGGTCGCGTGCCAGCACCAACCAGGATTGGTGACTCATATAAGTAGGAGCGAGCGTCATCGCGCGCAGCACCTGTACCTGGCGTGCGCCATAGCCGGCTTCTTCCTTGAGCTCGCGGTCGGCGGCCTGCTCGGGTGTTTCGCCGGCGTCGATGCGGCCCTTGACCAGACCGAGTTCGTAGCGGTGCACGCCAGCGGCATATTCGCGCACCAGCAGCACGGTTTGCGCATCGAGCATGGGCACCACCACCACGGCGCCGTGTCCCTGGCTGAGTTGGCGTTCGTAGATGCGGCGCTGCCCGTTGGAAAATTCCAGATCCAGCTGCTGCCGACGGAACGGCCCGTCGCCCAGATCGGTGATCTTGTGGATGATCGGCAGACGCGAGCTCATGCGTTGCACGCAGCCGCAAAGCGGGCCGATAGAATAGGCGGATGCATCGACATGTCCATGAACCCGAAATCCTAGCAGACCCTGCAGCCGCACAAACTGCCGAACATTGGCGGCAACGCGATCTTGCGGTGGTGTGGCACCCCTGCACGCAGATGCGTGAGCACCCGCATACGCTGCCGCTGGTGCCGATCGCGCGTGGCGAAGGCGCATGGCTGGTCGGCCATGACGGCCGCCGCTACCTGGACGCGGGGAGCAGCTGGTGGACCAACCTGTTCGGTCATACCGAACCGCGCATCGGCGCGGCCATCGCGCGCCAGGCCGGTGAACTGGAACAGGTGATGCTGGCCGGCTTCACGCATCCGCCGGCCGTGCAACTGGCCGAGCAGTTGCTGGCGATCGCGCCGCGCCAGGCCGGGCGTGCACCGTTGTCCAAGGTGTTCTACGCCGACAACGGATCGGCGGGCGTGGAGGTGGCGCTGAAGATGGCCTTTCATTACTTCCACAATCGCGGCGACCACCGGCGGACACGGTTCATCGCACTGGAGAATGGTTACCACGGCGAGACCATCGGCGCGCTGTCGGTTGGCGATATTCCGCTATACCGGCGCGTGTATGCGCCGCTGCTGCTGGAGGCGATGTTCACGCCCTCGCCCGATGCCTACCTGGCCGAGCCGGGGCAAAGCGCCGAAGACCATGCGCTGCAGGCAGCCGATGCGTTGCAGGCCCTGTTCGAACGCTCGCCCGGCGAAATCTGTGCGCTGATCCTGGAGCCGCGCGTGCAATGCGCGGGCGGGATGCGCATGTACCACCCGGCGTATCTGCGCCGCGCGCGCGAATTGTGCGATGCCCATGGCGCATTCTTGATCGCCGACGAGATCGCCACCGGTTTCGGCCGTACCGGCACCTTGTTCGCCTGCGAACAGACCGGCGTGATGCCCGACCTGCTATGCCTCTCGAAGGGGCTGACCGGCGGCTTCATGCCGCTGTCGGCGGTGCTGGCCACGCAGCAGTTGTACGACGCGTTTCTGGACGATTCGCGCGAGCGTGCGTTCCTGCATTCGCACAGCTACACCGGCAACCCGCTGGCATGTGCGGCGGCGCTGGCGACCTTGAAGATCTTCGCAGACGACGACGTGATCGCGCGCAACAGACCCATCGCCGCGCGCATGCGCGAGCTTGCTGCGCAGATCGGCGAACATCCGGCCGTGGCGGACGTGCGCCAGGCCGGCATGATCGTGGCGTTCGAGCTGACCCAGGGCGGCGACAAGCGCACGCCATTTGCGTCTGCCGCACGCTTCGGCCTGAAGGCGTATCGCGCGGCGCTCGAAAAAGGCGTGGTGCTGCGCCCGCTCGGCGACGTGCTGTACTGGATGCCGCCGTATTGCGTGGACGAGGCGCAGCTTGCGTTGCTGGCCGAAACCACCCGGCATGCCATCACGGAGGCGATGGCATGCGCCTGACCCGTTCGCATGTCGCGCTGCCGATGCACTGCGACCAGGAAGTGACATTGCCGGAAGAGTCGGCCAATCACCTGCTGCGGGTACTGCGGCTGCGCGAGGGCGATGCCTGCATCCTGTTCAACGGCGACGGCAGCGACTACCACGCACGCATCACCGTGGCGGGCAAGCGCGATGCACGTGCGCTGGTAGAACGCGTCGAGCCGCTCTCCAACGAATCGCCGCTGCGCATCACCTTGATGCAAGGCATCGCGCGCGGCGAGAAGATGGACCTAATTTTGCAGAAGGCCACCGAGCTGGGCGTTGCGGCGATCGTACCGGTGATCGCCGAGCGTACCGAGGTCAAGCTCGATGCGGCGCGTACCGAAAAACGCGTGGCGCACTGGCGCAGCGTGGTGGTGTCGGCCTGCGAGCAATCCGGCCGTGCACGTCTCCCCAGCGTGGCCGCGCCGCAGGGCTTGCAGGACGCGGCGCAGGCCAGCGATGCGCATGCGTTACGGCTGACGCTGGACCCACAGGGCGAGCATCGCCTGGGCACGTTGGCATCGAGCGTCCAGCAACACATCGTCGTGGCGATCGGGCCGGAAGGCGGCTGGTCGCCGCGCGATCGCGCGCTGCTTACCGAGGCGGGCTTCAGCGGCCTGCAGCTGGGGCCACGCATTCTGCGCACCGAAACGGCGGGGCTGGCGGCGATTGCGGCGCTGCAGTCGCGGTTCGGGGACCTGTAGCGCCATGACACTGTAGGAGCGCACCGGGGCGCGGCCGGGCGTTTATCGGTAAAGCCTCATCGCGCCCGGGTGCGCTCCTACGGGTCCGGGTACGCTCCTACGGGGATGCGGGCTTTGCTCGGCATAGCGTCGCCCCTTGCATGCTGACGGCTCCGTCCACCGCGTCCCGACCTGACACCCGCGCTGTCTCGTAGGAGCGCACCTGGGCGCGACAGGGCGTTTATCGGTAAGGCCTCATCGCGCCCGGGTGCGCTCCTACGGGGATGCGGGAATTTGCTCGGCATAGCGTCGCCCCTTGCATGTTGACGGCTCCGTCCACCGCGTCCCGGCCTGACACCCGCGCTGTCTCGTAGGAGCGCACCGGGGCGCGACAGGGCGTTTATCGGTAACCCCTCATCGCGCCCGGGTGCACTCCTACGGGTGCGGAGGTGATCGATCTGGTGCAGCCGGATTGCTGCACCTGCCGATGTGCAAACGCTCAGCGGCCGTGCTGCAGGAACCAGCTGGCCGCGCCGATGACGCCAAGCTGGCCGTGCTCGACGATGCTCACCGGCACCTGTTCCAGCGCGGGACGCAAGGCGCCCTTGTCGAGCAGGCGCGCGACAAAATCGCTAGCGGCAATGAAGGTGGCGATTTGCGGCAGGAACCCGCCAGCCAGATAGACGCCACTGCGCACGCCATACAGCAGCATCAGGTCGCCGACCACGCTACCCATAAAGCCGCAAAACGCCTGCAGAGCGTCGTGCGCCAATCCATCGTTGCCGGCCATTGCGGCCGCGGTGATATCGGCCGGGCTGGCGTGCAGCACGGGGTCGCCGCGCAACGCAGCCAGCGCGGTGTAGAGATTCAACAGGCCTGGGCCGGACAACAGCGTTTCGGTACCCACGTGGGTGCGCGTGCGCCGCAGTTCCTGCAGCAGCGCCATTTCCAGATCGCTGGCCGGCGCCAGTGCAGCGTGGCCGGCTTCGGTGGGCAGCACCACCGGATCGGCACCGTTGGGGATCCACAGCGCCGCGCCCAGGCCCGTGCCCGGACCAAGCACCAAGGCCGGGCCTGCGGCACCTTGCGCCGGGCCAGACAATTGCATGACCTGGTTGCCGATCATGTAATTGGCCGCATAGGCGACCGCTTCGAAATCGTTGACCAGATGCAGGGCCTGCATGCCGAGCTGGCGGCGAATCTGCTCCGGCGCCAGCACCCAGGGCAGATTGGTGGTGATCACGCTGCCGTCTTCCAGCGCATAGCCGGCGCTGGCGATCACGCCCCGGCGTACTGGCGCACACCCCAGTTCTGCGAAGAACGCGGCCATGATGTCGGCAAGGCCTGGATAGTCGGCGCAGCGGTATTTGCGGTAGTCCAGCACCGTGACCGGCTTGCCTGCGTCATTGCTTTCGCATACCAGCGCCAGGCGCACATGCGTCCCGCCCACATCGGCGGCAACGAAGGTTTCGGGGCGCGGAAAGGCCACCGCTTCCATTGGACTGCTTGCGCTCACGCATTCTCCTGATCAGTGCCGGCGGCTGGCGGCGTGGCCCGTTCTCCGACGAACGGCAAACGGGTAGACAACGTTGTCAGCAATCGCCTCGTAACGCAACCGTATCAACCGCGACTCGTCCCAGGTGGAACGACGCGCATCATTCGCCAAAAATCCGCAGGCGTAATGGCGATTCCTGCACAACTCCAGAGCGAACCAGTGTCGTTTCGATATTTACGATAGTACGCGCCGATGGTAGCAGTCGCGTTCGCAAAGCGCATTGCGCAAAATGCTGCAGCGCAGCGTTCGCTTTCGCCCGGAAATGCTGCATTGCAGCGCAATCGCAGCCACATCAGAGATCTGTGACGACGTGTTGACAACGCTGTCAGCGCTACGCGAGACTCGATTCAAATCGGAGTTCTGGCAGGAGGGGCCATGGACTGTTCGGTACTGAAGAACGGGCATTCCCTCGCCTGGCATTCCAGATTCGCGAGTCGTGCGTCGCCAGACGTTCCCGCTCGCTGATGTGCGTTTAGCTCCACCGCTTCACCACACGGGGGACACCTCCTTCACCACGCGAATCGCCTGCACTACTGCTTCGAAAGAAGCGTGCCAGCGCAATCACCGCGATCGGTCAGGGCGTGTTGTTTTGCCGGCCACGCCGAGCGCGTTGCGTCCTACTGCAGGGCAGCGCGCTCACAGCACTAACCAATGAGGTTTAGCCATGCACAGCCGCACCACGACGTTAGCACTCTGTATCACCGCCGCTCTGTACTGCTCCGGCTCTGCAATGGCTGCCGGACAAGAACAACAAGCCCCGGCCAGCACGCCGTCGGCCACCACCGAGCTGGATACCATCACCGTCACCGGCTACCGCGCGTCGCTGGAGAAGAGCCAGGCGGTCAAGCGCTCGGCCAACTCCATCGTCGATGCGATCAGCGCCGAAGACATCGGCAAGTTCCCGGACGTCAATGCGGCCGAATCGCTATCGCATCTTCCGGGTATCAGCGTCGACCGCCAGTTCGGCGAAGGCGAAAAGGTCAGCATCAACGGCACCGACCCGGCATTGAACCGCGTGCTGCTCAATGGCCAGACCATCGCCTCGGGCGATTGGGGCGGCAACCCGACCGACACCAGCGGCCGCACCTTCAACTACACGCTGCTGTCGCCGGAAATCATCGGCCTGATGGAGGTCTACAAGACCCCCGAAGCGCGCATCGACGAAGGCTCGATCGGCGGCACCGTGATCGTGCACACCCGCAAGCCGCTGGACCTGCCCAAGAACACCATCCGCGGCTCGATCGGCTACAACTACAACGACCGCTCCGAAGAAGGCAATCCGCGCGGTTCGGCGCTGTGGAGCTGGAAGAACGACGACGAGACCTTCGGCGCGTTGATTTCGGCCACGCACGACAAGCAGGACCTGGCGCGCGCCGGTATCGAATACTTCGGCTACACCACCGGTGCCAACATTCCGCCGACCGCCACCATCACCGGCGATGGCAGCGATGTGGCCACCGCGCGCGTACCGGCCGGTATCAACAGCGCATTCTTCCAGCAGACCCGCGAACGCAGCGGCGTGCAAGGTGCGTTGCAGTGGAAGCCGAACGACCAGAACGAATTCAACCTGACCGGTCTGTACATCAAGGGCAAGTACAACAACTTCAGCGAATCGCGTTACGTCTGCCCGGCCTGTAACAACGACATCCAGAAGATCACCAGCGCCAACGTCGAGAACGGCGTGGTGTCCTCGGCCACGGTATCGGACAACACCCGCGGTGGCGTCAACGATCAGCCATACGCGCAGCTGGATGCGAACTATCGCGAGAGCACCGTGACCACCAAGAGCCTGAACCTGCGTCACGACTGGTCGGGTGAAAAGTGGGTGTTCACCACCCAGGTTGGCGACACCCAGGCAACGGGCGGCAAGAACCCCGAATACCTGATGAAGTTTTTGATGACCGATGGCGGCTACAACTACGACTTCGACGGTTCGCACACCGCAGTCAATTACGCCAATGGTGGTGCATCGAACTGGACGCTGCCCGGCTCGCCGGCAGGCCTTGCACCGGGTTCGCAAGATGCCAGCGCCACGCAGGCGGGCGGCATCTTCTATCAGAAGAGCAAGGACGAAGAGAAATATTTCCAGTGGGATGCCGCACGCGACCTGGCGGTTGGCCCGTTCACCAAGCTGCTGTTCGGCTACAAGTACATCAACCATAACAATGGTGTAGACGCACGCGGCAACCGCATCAACACCACCGATCCGGTGTCGCTGACCCAGTTCAACCCGGGCACCACCCCGAGCGGTCTTTACGACGGCCTGGGTGCAAGTGGCGACCTGACCACCTGGCCGACCGCCAGCCTGAGTTCGGTCCGCAACTATCTGCTGTCGCAGCCGCAGGGTCCGTACCGTACCGACTTCGGCTCCTCGTTCGACGTGAAGGAAATCACGCAGAACTTCTACACGCAGTTGAACTACGAGACCGGCAAGTGGCGCGGTAACGTTGGCGTGCGTCTGGTTGATACCACCGACAAGTCCGAGTACTGGCAGAGCCAGGACGGCGGCACCACCTTCAGCCGTGTTGCCGAGACCAACGACTACCGCAAGGCGCTGCCGAGCTTCAACATCGCCTATGACGTCACCGACGATACCGTGCTGCGCTTCTCCGCTGCCAAGGTCATCGCACGTCCGCGTTATGCCGATCTGGCCGGTTCGTTCACCATCAACAGCGGCAACGGCAACCTGACCGCCAACGGTGGTAACCCGGATCTGAAACCATACGAATCCACCAACTACGATCTGGCTGCCGAATGGTATTTCGCGCCATCCAGCATGCTGTCCGGTGAAGTGTTCTATCGCGACATCAGCTCCTACATCGTCAACACCACGGTCAGCCAGCAGCTCAATCCGGCGCCGCCGGCAGTGGCGGGCGTCTACCAGGTGACCACGCCGGTCAACGTTTCCGATGCAAAGGTCAAGGGCGCATCGATCAACTACCAGCAGGCGTTCGGCCTCGGTTTCGGCTTGCAGGCGAACTACACGTTTGCCAAATCCGATGCGAGCACCGGCTTGAACCTGCCCTACCTGTCGCGCGACACCTACAACGTGATTCCGTATTGGGAACACGGCGACTGGACAGTGCGCGTGAACTACAGCTACCGCTCCAAGTACTTCACCCAGATCGGACGCCTGGGCTCGGAAGACTTCGCGGACAGCTACAAGCAGCTGGATTTGACCGCCTCGTATCAGATCACCGACTACATGGGTCTCACCTTCGGCGCCACCAACCTGCTGGATTCCACCTACCGCTTGTACAGCGGAACCAGGGACACCCCGACGGCGTTCTACAAGAACGGCCGCGGCTACCAGGCCCAGCTGAACTTCAAGTTCTGATGTGGCACAGGCGCGCCACCGACCCTCCACGGTGGCGCGCTTTTTTTTTGGACCTGTCGCTGTCCGCAGCGGCAGGTCGATGTCGCATCAAGGAGTGGTACTGGCCACGCCCCTTCGCTGCCGAGGGGGCATGGCCAGGCCCGCTTTCGCCATCCACGCGCGGCCGCAGCATGACCGACGCGTTTCGCTTACAGGAGTGCAGTTCCCATGACGACCGATAGCCGCCAGTTGGCGGCTCCATCCCGCCGCCACGCCGGAGCTGCACCCAGGAGCCGAATGCTCGCGTTCGCTCTCTTGCTCGCGCTGCCCACGCTGCACGTCAACGCGGCGCAATCGCCGACCGCCCCCACCGCCACCACGCTCAGCCCCGAAGCGATCGACCAGCAGTGGCTCGATGCCACCGCTGCCTATGCGCCCGAACGCGAGCGCCTGGTGCGCGAAGCCGAAGCCGGCGCGCGCAAGGGCCCGTTCCGTCCCGACTGGGCGGCACTGAAGGCGTATCAATCGCCGGCGTGGTACGACAACGCCAAGTTCGGCATCTTCATCCACTGGGGCGTGTTCTCGGTGCCGGCGTTCGGTAGCGAGTGGTATTCGCGCAACATGTATCTGCAAGGCTCCAAGGAATTCGCCCATCATGTGGCCACCTACGGGCCGCAGGCCAGCAGCGGCTACAAGGACCTGATTCCCAAGTTCACCGCGCCCAAGTTCGACTCGACTGGCTGGGCCAAGCTGTTTCGGCAATCCGGTGCGCGCTATGTGGTGCCGGTCGCCGAACACCACGATGGTTTTGCGCTGTACGACTCGAAGTTGTCCGACTGGACCGCGATGAAGATGGGGCCCAAGCGCGACCTGCTGGGCGAGCTGTCCAAGGCCATTCGCGCGCAGGGGCTGCATTTCGGGCTGTCATCGCACCGCGCCGAACACAACTGGTTCTTCGATGGCGGGCGCAAGTTCGATTCGGACGTCAACGATCCGCGTTACGCCGCGCTGTACGGTCCGGCGCAGGTGCGCTTGCCGGGCAAGGACGATGCCGATGTGGCCAACGACTGGACGCCGGTCTCGCAGGCCTGGCTGGACGATTGGCTGGCGCGCACTACCGAGTTGATCGACACCTATCAACCGGACCTGATCTATTTCGATTGGTGGATTGCCCACCCCACCTTCCGCCGCAGCCTGCCGACGATGTTGGCGTATTACTACAACCAGGGCGCAGCGCGTACCGAGGCCGACCGCGGCGTGGTGGTGAACTACAAGCTCGGCGCCTTCCCGGAAGGCGCTGGCACGCTGGATATCGAGCGCGGCCAGCTCACCGGCATCCACCCCACGCATTGGCAGACCGACACCTCGGTCAGCAATGCCTCGTGGGGCTACATCGAGAACGACACCTATAAGTCGCCCACCTTCATCATCCACATGCTGGCCGACGTGGTGGCCAAGAACGGCAACCTGATGCTCAACATCGGCCCGCGCGCCGATGGCTCGATCCCGGACACCGAGCGCGGCATCCTGCTGGCGATCGGCAAGTGGCTCAAGACCAACGGCGCCGCGATCTACGACAGCAAGCCGTGGCGCGTGTATGGCGAAGGCCCCACGGAAGTGGTGGGCGGCACCTTCCAGGACATCAAGACCAAGCCGTACACCTCCGAAGATTTCCGCTTCACCACGCGCGACGGCGCGCTGTATGCGATCGAACTCGGCTGGCCGAGCAATGGCGAGGCGGTGATCCGCTCGCTCAAGGCCGCCGACGGCGTGCGCGCTGTGACCTTGCTGGCAAACGGCAAGAAGATCCCGTTCGAACAACGCGCCGACGGCCTGCATCTGCGCCTGCCGGTCAAGCCGGTTGGCGAGAGCGCCTATGTGTTCCGCATCGACCTTTCTTCCCCCACTCCCTGACGGATGTTGTCTTTCATGAGCAAGCGATTGACCTGGATGTTGCTCGCGCTGGCATTTGCCTGCGCCCCGGCCTTGGCCAAAAACCCCACGGCGTTGTTCTATCTGATGAACACGCAGAAATCGACCAACTCGTTCATCGCCAACGTCGACAAGATCGATGTGGTGGTGCCCACCTGGTATGGCGTGGACCAGAACGGCCTGGTCAACGGCACCCCCAACATGTATCTGTACGACATCGCCAAGCAGCACAAGTTGCGGGTGATGCCGATCCTGTCGATGACCACCGGTCGCGAAGGCTTCCACAAGCTGATGCATGACGAAGCCGCCAAGAAGCGCATGATCGAATCGCTGCTCATCCACGGCAAGCAGCACAAGTACTACGGCTTCCAGTTCGATTTCGAAAACATCGCCTGGACCGACCGCGACGCCTACACGCTGATGGTCAAGCAGACCGCAGATGCGCTGCACAAGGCCGGGTTCAAGATGTCGGTCGCCGTGGTGCCGAATGCACCGGGTTATGCCGAAGGCGGCCAGTTCTCCAAGTGGATGTGGGAATACTGGCGCGGCGCGTACGACCTCAAGGCGCTGGGCCAGGCGGTGGATCTGGTCAGCCTGATGACCTACGACCAGCACACGCGCTGGACCACGCCCGGCCCGGTCGATGGCATGGTGTGGATGAAGAAGCACCTGGATTACGCCATCACCCAGGTACCGAAAGACAAGCTGTCGCTGGGTATCGCCACCTACGGCTACCGCTGGTACACCGGCAACCCGGTGAAGGAAGACGGTACCGAGGCATCGAATATTTCCGCAACGTATATCGATGCGGACGAGTCGTTCCCACTGGCGCAGGAACAGAACGCCACCGTGCAGTGGGATCCGGTCGAGCAGGAATCGTGGTTCTACTTCTATCGCGACGACATGCGCGAGTGGGTATTCCGCCCGGACGCACGTAGCTTCAAGGCACGTTACGAGCTGACCAAGCAATACGGCCTGGAAGGCTTCAGCTGCTGGGTGCTGGGCGCCGAAGACCCGAAGGTGTGGGACGAGCTGCCGACTGCGCAGCGCTAAGCGCAGCCGACGCGACGACGGCATAGTGATCAGGCGGGCGCGGTTGGTGCAAGGAATTGGACTGCGTGGTTGCAGTCCGGTTCCAGCGTTGCCCGCGCCCGTTTCGCAGCGACCGCTCCCACTGACGTGATCGCATGATCACGCAGCGCCCCCGCTGCGCAACGGGACGAAGCGTGCGCCAGTCACTGCGTCTTCCGACACGGCTTTGCTACTGTGCGTGGCTGCCGTGTACCGCCGCCATACCGGGATGTGATTGCATGATGTCGAACTCCGCACCCATTGCTCGCCTGACAGCCGTCGCGCCGTTCTCCTCGCGCCTGCTTGCGCTTGCGTTCGCAGCGATGTCGCTGGCCGGCTGCGGGCAACGTGCGCCAGGCACCTCGCCGGCCGCTGCCACGGCGGGCACCCCTGCCGCGGAAACCGCAAGCACGGCGGGTACTCCGTTGCCACTGATTCCCGCAGCAGTCGAGGTCAAACGCGGTAGCGGCAGCTTCACGGTGGGCGCCGGCACGGTGATCTCGATCGTGCCCGGCGACGCCGATGCACGGCGCAGTGCCGAACATCTGGCCGACCTGCTGCAACGCACGCGTGGGCTGCGCTTGGAAGTGCGCGCCGAAACCAGCGCATCGCCGGGCAGTATCCGCCTGGAGCGCAGCGCGCAGGCTCCGGTGGTGCACAAGGAAGGCTACAGCCTGGAGGCAGATGCCAAGGGCATGCGTATCACCGCGCGCGATGGTGCCGGCTTGTTGTATGGCGCAATCAGCGCCTGGCAATTGATGACACCGGATGCACGCAAGGGCGAGGTCCAGGTGCCGGCGGTGG
The DNA here is from genome assembly GCF_008639345.1 of Xanthomonas phaseoli pv. dieffenbachiae. Taxonomy (NCBI): domain Bacteria; kingdom Pseudomonadati; phylum Pseudomonadota; class Gammaproteobacteria; order Lysobacterales; family Lysobacteraceae; genus Xanthomonas; species Xanthomonas phaseoli. The sequence continues at coordinate 3,406,375 of NZ_CP041380.1, forward strand.
CGATCCGCGACTGGCCGCGTTTCAGCTGGCGCGGCCAGCATCTGGATGTGGCCCGGCATTTCCATGATGTGGACACGGTCAAGCATGTGCTCGATACGATGGCCCTGCACAAGCTCAACGTGCTGCATTGGCATCTCACCGATGACCAAGGCTGGCGCATCGAGATCAAGCGCTATCCCAAGCTCACCGAGGTGGGCGCATGGCGTACACCGCCCGGCGCCGGCCAGCACGGCACGCCGCAGCGTTATGGCGGCTTCTACACACAGGAACAGATCAGCGAGATCGTCGCCTATGCGGCGCGCCTGCATATCACCGTGCTGCCCGAACTGGACATGCCCGGCCATGCGCAGGCGGCCGTTGCTGCCTATCCCGAGGAAGTGGGCGTACCCGGCGCACGCACGCAGGTGGGCGTGGACTGGGGCGTCAACCCCTACCTGTTCAACACCAGCGAACGCAGCCTGACCTTCATCACCAACGTGCTGGACGAAGTGCTGACGTTGTTCCCGTCGACCTACATCCACATCGGTGGCGATGAGGCGGTGAAGGATCAATGGGAGGCCTCGCCGGCGGTGCGCGCGCAGATGCGCAAGCTCGGGGTCAAGGACGCGCATGCGATGCAAGGCTGGTTCAACGAACAGCTGGCGGCCTACCTCACCCAGCACGGCCGGCGCATGATCGGCTGGGATGAAATTCTGGAAGGCGGCGTGCCGGCCAGTGCGTCGGTGATGTCGTGGCGCGGCATCGAAGGTGCAGTGACCGCAGCAAAGCAGGGCCACGATGTGGTGCTGGCGCCGGGCGACTGGCTCTATCTGGACAACCTGCAAACCACGCGCAGCGATGAACCGAACGGTCGCCTGACCGTATTGCCGCTGTCCAAGGTCTACGCATTCGACCCGGTGCCGGCCGAGCTCGGCGCCGAACAGGCCAGGCATGTACTGGGCGCACAAGGCGCGCTGTGGTCCGAATACATCCCCTCGCGCTGGCATGTGGATCACGCCCTGTTTCCGCGGCTGGCTGCGGTAGCGGAAGTGACCTGGTCGCCGCCGGCAGCGCGCAACTGGGACAGCTTTCTGGCGCGCATGCCAGCGCAGCTGCAGCGCTACAAGGCGCTGGGCATCGACTATAGCGACGGCGCCTTCGCAGCCGATATCGCGTTGGAAGGCGGATCTAATCCGGTGCTCGCCGGCGGGCCGGCCAAGGTGGCGCTGAGCACGCAAGCCGGCGCGGGCATGCTGCACTACACCATCGACGGCAGCGAGCCCACGCCGGCATCGCCGCGCTACAGCGCGCCGTTCGCGATTCAATTGCCGACCACGGTCAAGGCCACCACGTTCGATGCGGGCGGCACGCCGCTGGCGGCCACGCGCAGCCGTACCTTCGATCGCGCGAGCTTGTTGCGGGTGGATACGCAGGGATTGCAGCACTGCGTCGACACCAGCGCGCTCGGCTTGCGCCTGCCGCTGTTGCCGGAGATGACCGGCGCCGACACGCCGGTGTACAACGTCGACCTGTTCCATGCCTGCCGCCTGTATCCGCAGGCACGGCTGGACGGTATCGGCGCCATCCGCATCGACGCCGCACGCCTGCCCAACAACTTCGGCCTGGCGCACGAGCAATCCAAGGTCGTGCAATACCCGGCCAAGACCCGCGGCGGTGAGCTGGAAGTGCGCCTGGGCTGCGACGGCGAGCTGATCGCCAGCGTGCAGCTGCCGCGCAGCGACACCCTGGGCGAACAATTCACCCTGGAAACCGCACTGCCTGCACGCACCGGCATCCACGATCTGTGCCTGCGCTTCACCGCGCCGATCCGTGGCCCCCTGTATGCCATCGGCGCCGTCCAATTGATTGAAACCACTGCGCAGGCGCCCCCCGCCGCCACGCGCTGAGCCACCCTAGGAGAGTCACGCATGCCCCTGTCCCGTCATCGTTTTGTTCCCGCGCCCGCCCGTCTCGGGCTTGCCCTGGCCTTGGCCCTCTCGCAGGCCTGGGCAGCGCCGCCTTCGGCAGTGACGCTGGACAGCGGCTGGCAGGTGCGGCTGGTGCCGGGTCAGGAGCAGGGCAAGACGTATCCGAAGGCAGCGGCGTGGCTACCGGCGCAGGTGCCCGGTGCGGTGCAGACCGACCTGATCGCCGCCAAGATCGTGCCCGACCCGTTCTATCGCGACAACGAAGGCAAGATCCAGTGGGCCGGCCTGAGCGATTGGCAGTACCAGACCCGCTTCAACGTCGATGCAGCCACGCTTAAGCGCGAACATGTCGAGCTGGTGTTCGACGGCCTGGACACGTTTGCCGAGGTCACCCTCAATGGCAAGAAGCTGCTCAGCGCCGACAACATGTTCCGGCAGTGGCGCGTGGATGCGAAATCCCTGCTCAAGCGCGGCGATAACGTGCTCGAGGTCAAGCTGTATTCGCCGATCAAGAAGATCCAGCCGTGGCTGGCCAAGCAGCCGTATGCGCTGCCGGGCGCCTACGATTCGGCGTTCGGCGACGAGCCCGAAGCACGCCACAGCTCGACCTATGTGCGCAAGGCGCCGTACAACTTCGGTTGGGATTGGGGCCCGCGCATGGTCAACGCCGGCATCTGGAAGGATGTGCGCGTGGAAGCGTGGGACGCCGTGCGTGTGGATGGGCTGCATATTGCCCAGCAACGCGTGGATGCCGATAGCGCGCAATTGCAGGCGCAGCTGGACCTGCAGGCCGGCCGCAGCGGGCCGGTGCAGGTGACGCTGGATGTACTGGGCCCGGATGGGCAGAAAGTCGGCCAGTTCACCCAGGACGCGGTGGTCGATCCCGGCCGGAACCGCATCGACCTGGCGGTGCGCATCGCCCATCCCAAGCGCTGGTTTCCGGCCGGTTACGGCGCGCAGGACCGCTACACCTTTGTGGCCAACGTGCGCGATGCCGATGGCGACAGCCAGCAGATCAAGCGCGTCACCGGCCTGCGTTCGGTGGAGCTGCGCCGCGAAAAAGACCAGTTCGGCAAGAGCATGGAGATCGTGATCAACGGCATCCCGATCTTCGCCAAGGGGGCCAACCTGATTCCGCTGGATGCCTTCCCGGCACGTGTCACGCACGAGCGCATGCGCAGCACCTTGCAGGATGCGCGCGATGCCAACATGAACATGCTGCGCATGTGGGGCGGCGGGCATTACCAGGACGACTATTTTTACGACGTCGCCGACGAACTGGGCATCATGATCTGGCAGGACTTCATGTTCGGCGGCGCGGTACCGCCGTACGACGTGGAGTTCCGCGAGAACACCCGGCAGGAGGCGATCGAACAGGTCAAGCGGCTGCGCGACCACCCCAGCATCGTGTTGTGGTGCGGCAACAACGAGGTGCAGACCGGCTGGGAAAACTGGGGCGACCGGGTTAAGTTCAAGCAGTCGGTGGACCCGGAAGAACGCGCCCGCATCGAACGCGGCATGACCACCCTGTTCGGCACCGTGTTCCGCGAAGTGGTGGCCACCTACGATAGCGATGTGCCGTACTGGGCTACCTCGCCGGGCACCGATTTCGATGGCGCGGCCGACCAGACCAACGATGGCGACATGCATTACTGGAAGGTGTGGGGCGGCCCTGCCCTGCCGGTCACCGAGTACCTCAACGTCACCCCGCGCTTCATGTCCGAATACGGCCTGCAGTCGTTCCCCGACATGCGCACCGTGCGTGCGTTTGCCGAGCCTGGCGACATGGATCCGGAATCGCCGGTGATGCGCGTGCATCAGAAGTTCGACAAGGGCAACGGCAACAAGCGGCTGATGCTATACATCCGCCGCGAATTCGGCGAGCCCAAGGATTTCGAAAGCTTCGTCTACCTGAGCCAGCTGATGCAGGCCGAAGGCATCAACATCGCCGCCTCGCATCTGCGCGCATCGCGTCCGCAGTCGATGGGTTCGCTGTACTGGCAGCTCAACGATGTGTGGCCGGGCGCGTCGTGGTCCAGCGTGGATTACTACGGCCGCTGGAAGGCGCTGCATTACCACGCACGCCGATTCTACGCGCCGGACATGATTGCCGCGTTGCGCAACGACAAGGGCCAGACCGAGGTGTCGCTGGTGTCCGACCGCACCACCCCGCTGGCAGCACGCTGGCGCATGCGGGTGATGGGCATGGATGGCAAGGTGCTGAGCAAGCGCGAAGAAAAAGCCACGGTCAAACCGCTGAGCAGCCTGAAGGTGGGCAACTTCACCGACAAGCAATTGCTGGGCAGCGCCGATCCCAAGCGCACCTATGCAGTGTTCGAGCTGTTGGACGGCGACAGGCTGCTCTCGCGTGAGGTGGTGTTCTTCGCGCCGGCCAAGCAGCTTGCCTTGCCGGCCGCGAAGATCGACGGCCAGTGGCGTGCCGATGGTGATGGCTACGCACTCACACTGACCAGCAACACGCTGGCGCGCGAGGTCTGGCTGTCGTTCGGCGATGTGGATGCCACGCTGTCGGACAATGCCTTCGACCTGCTGCCGGGCGAGCCGCTGACCGTGCATGTCTCCAGCAAGTTTCCGCTCGCGCAGGTGCAGGCGGCGCTGCAGGTGCGCGATCTGGCCTCGACCCTGGCTGGCGCACCGGCCAAGCCGCAGGAGGCAGCGGCTGCGAAATAAGAAGCAGGGCGGCCCTCATCCGCCCTTCGGGCACCTTCTCCCGCAACGCGGGAGAAGGATTGGATTTCCTGCAATGAGAGACTGGATTTCTCGCAATTGAAGGACTGGATTTCCTGCAATGAGAGACTGGATTTCTCGAAATGAGAGACTGGATTTCTTGAAATGAATGACTTGGTTTCTAGCAATGAAGGACTTGATTTCTTGCGATGAGAGACTCGATCTCTTGCGATGCACATCTTCCTTCGCGCATGAATGCCCTTCTCCCGCTGGCGGGAGGGTAATCCCCCCACAGGTTAGCTGACGCCAGAAGTGGAATTTTCTCGTACCCTTTTCCGAGGAGGTTCCATGAAGACATCCCGCTTCACCGACAGCCAGATCATTGCCGTCCTCAAGCAGGCCGAGGCCGGCACGCCCGTGCCGGAGTTGTGCCGGGAACACGGCATCAGCTCGGCGACGTTCTACAAGTGGCGCAGCAAGTTCGGCGGCATGGACGCATCGCTGATGTCCCAGCTCAGGGAGCTGCAGGACGAGAACCGGCGCCTGAAGAAGATGTACGCCGATGCCCAGCTCAGCGCCGACCTGCTGAAGGAGGCGATGGCAAAAAAATGGTGAGGCCATCTCAACGCCGGGAGATGGCCCGATGGGCCGTAGATGGTGGCCACACGAACATCCGGCATGCCTGCCGGACCTTTGCGGTGAGCGAGACCTGCTTTCGCTATCAAGCCAAGGCCAGCGAGGAGAACGCCCGGATTGCCGATTGGCTGGTGCGGTTGACCACAACCTATCGTGATTGGGGGTTCGGCCTGTGCTTTCTGCACCTGCGCAACGTGAAGGGCTTTGGCTGGAATCACAAGCGGGTGTACCGCATCTATCGGGAGCTGGAGTTGAACCTGCGGATCAAGCCGAAGAAGCGGCTGGTGCGCGAGCGGCCAGAGCCGTTGGCGGTGCCGGAGACGATCAACCAGGTCTGGTCGATGGATTTCATGCACGACCAGCTGGCCGACGGCCGCAGCTTCCGGTTGTTCAATGTGCTCGATGACTTCAACCGTGAGGGTCTGGGCATCGAGGTCGACTTATCGCTGCCATCGGCCCGGGTGATCCGCTCGTTGGAACAGATCATTGACTGGCGCGGCAAGCCAAACGCCATTCGCTGCGACAACGGCCCGGAGTACATCAGCGGCGCGCTGCTAGCTTGGGCACAGCAGCGCGGGATTCGGATCGAGCACATCCAGCCAGGCAAGCCGCAGCAGAATGCCTATGTCGAACGTTACAACCGCACCGTCCGCTACGCCTGGCTGGCCACAACGTTGTTCGACACCATCGAGCAGGTTCAGGACAAGGCCACGCGCTGGCTATGGACGTACAACCATGAGCGCCCCAACATGGCGCTCGGCGGTATCACGCCAGCAATGAAATTGGCGATGGCCGCCTAGCTCCACTTTTGGCGAACGCTCAAAGCGGGGGGATTACCGGAGAAGGTGCCCCGCAGGGGCGGATGAGGGCCCACCGCAAGACCAGCACCAGCCGTCACCCACGGCACGCATGCCACCGCCGCGCCTCACCCTTCACCTCGCCGCAGCCATTGCGGCACTACCAGAACAATGCCCAGCGGCCTTGGCCGCTGCCCAGGAGTGAATCCATGTCGTCCGTGTTTGTATCGCGCCTTGCCATGGCAGTGGGCCTTGGCCTGACACTGCCCTGCCTCGCCCTTGCCGCCCCTGCCGAACGGGGCGGATCGCCCGAACAGCGCGCCGCCGCCCTGGTCGCGCAAATGAGCCGCGAAGAAAAAGTGGCGCAGGCCATGAACGATGCACCGGCGATTCCGCGCCTGGGCATCCCCGCCTACGAGTGGTGGAGCGAAGGTCTGCACGGCATCGCGCGCAACGGTTACGCCACGGTGTTTCCGCAGTCGATCGGCCTGGCGGCGAGCTGGAATACCCGCCTGATGCAACAGGTGGGCACGGTGGTTTCCACCGAAGCGCGCGCCAAGTTCAACCAGGCCGGTGGTCCGGGCAAGGACCATAAACGCTATGCCGGCCTGACCATCTGGTCGCCCAACATCAACATCTTCCGCGACCCGCGCTGGGGCCGTGGCATGGAAACCTACGGCGAAGATCCGTTTCTCACTGGGCAAATGGCGGTGGGCTTCATCCGCGGCCTGCAGGGCGAGGATCTCGACCATCCACGCACGATCGCCACGCCCAAGCACATCGCGGTGCACAGCGGCCCCGAGCCGGGACGGCATGGCTTCGATGTGGATGTGTCGCCGCACGATGTGGAAGCGACCTATACGCCTGCGTTTCGCGCCGCGCTGGTCGAAGGCCAGGCCGGCTCGGTGATGTGCGCCTACAACTCGTTGCACGGCACCCCGGTCTGCGCAGCGGACTGGCTGCTCAACGGCCGCGTGCGCGGCGACTGGGGCTTCAAGGGCTTTGTGGTGTCCGACTGCGATGCCGTGGACGACATGACCCAGTTCCATTACTTCCGCCCGGACAACGCCGGCTCGTCGGCCGCCGCACTGAAGGCTGGGCATGATCTCAATTGCGGGCATGCCTATCGCGAACTCGGCACGGCGATCGCGCGCGGCGAAGTGGACGAAGCCTTGCTCGACCAATCGTTGGTGCGCCTGTTTGCCGCGCGCTACCGCCTGGGCGAGCTGGAGGCTCCGCGCAAGGATCCGTACGCGCGGCTCGGCGCGAAGGACGTGGACAACGCAGCGCATCGTGCGCTGGCCTTGCAGGCGGCCGCCGAGTCGATCGTGCTGCTGAAGAACGATGCCGACACCTTGCCGCTCAAAGCCGGCACACGTGTGGCGGTGATCGGCCCGAATGCCGACGCACTGGCTGCATTGGAGGCCAATTACCAGGGCACCTCGTCTGCGCCGGTAACGCCATTGCTGGGCCTGCGTCAGCGCTTTGGCGCGCAGCAGGTGAGCTACGCACAAGGCGCACCGCTGGCTGCCGGCGTGCCCGGCATGATCCCGGAGACCGCACTGCGCAGCGATGACAAGCCGGGGCTGCGTGGCGAATATTTCGACAACCTCGACATGCGCGGTGCTGCACGCGTGGTGCGGCAGGACCGCACGGTGAGCTTCAACTGGGATCAGGTCGCCCCGGCGAAGGGAGTGCCGGCTGACCGGTATGCGGTGCGCTGGAGCGGCGAACTGCTGCCGCCCAGCGCTGGCGATTACACCCTGGCAGTGCGCGTGGCGCGTTGCTTCGATTGCAGCGGACACGACCCCGTGCGCCTGTATATCGACGACAAGCTGGTGGTTGCCGGCAACGCCGAAGACAAGCACGTGCCGGCCGGCATGCACAACGCCGACGGCCGCAGCGTGGAAACCGTGCTGCATTTCGACGACACCCGCCCACGCAAGATTCGCCTGGAAATGGAGCACCGCGGCCAGGATCAGGGCGTGCGCCTGGAATGGCTGGCTCCTGCCGCCGCGCAACTGGCCGAGGCCGAGCAGGCCGTGGCACAGGCAGACGCGGTGGTCGCCTTCGTTGGCCTGTCGCCGGATGTGGAAGGCGAAGAGTTGCGGATCGATGTCCCCGGCTTCGACGGCGGCGACCGCAACGACATCGCCCTGCCCGCCACGCAGCAAGCGTTGCTCGAACGGGCAAAGGCCTCGGGCAAACCGCTGGTGGTGGTACTGATGAGCGGCAGCGCGGTGGCCTTGAACTGGGCCAAGACGCATGCCGATGCGATCGTGGCCGCGTGGTACCCGGGCCAGTCCGGCGGCACCGCGATCGCGCGCATGCTGGCCGGCGACGACAATCCCGGCGGCCGCCTGCCGGTGACCTTCTACCGCTCCACCAAGGACCTGCCGGCCTACGTCAGTTACGACATGAAGGGCCGCACCTATCGCTACTTCAAGGGCGAGCCGCTGTTTCCGTTCGGCTATGGCCTGAGCTACACCCGCTTTGCCTACGACGCGCCGCAGCTATCCACCACCACGCTGCAAGCCGGCAACACGTTGCAGGTGACCACGACCGTGCGCAACACCGGTGTACGTGCTGGCGACGAAGTGGCGCAGGTGTATCTGCAATATCCGGACCGCCCGCAGTCGCCGTTGCGCAGCCTGGTCGGTTTTCAGCGCGTGCATCTTGCGGCGGGCGAGCAACGCACGCTGAGCTTCGAGCTGGATGCGCGCGCCTTGAGCGACGTGGACCGCAGCGGACAGCGCGCGGTGGAAGCCGGCAGCTACACGTTGTTCGTCGGCGGTGGGCAGCCGGGCACCGGCGCCGTTGGCAATGCGGCGTCGTTTTCGATCCAGGGACGTTCGCCGTTGCCCAAGTAATGTCCCTGATTGCGTGACGCACAAAGGCGCCGGCTGTCTGGGCCGGCGCCTGTTGCGTCGACGCGTGATGAAGGCCACGCCGGTGCGTGGCCACACGTTGATCTGAGCACCCGCTCGCAACTGTCTGGAATTCGAAACGGCGCCCGCTGGTCACTGCCGCGGGGCCAGCGCAATGCAAGGGGCGTGCGGTGTGCCGGTGCCGGTGCAGGTGCTGCTGGTGTTGCCATTGACGGCGCCAGCGTGGCACCGGCTTAGCGCCATCCACCGCCTGTCCTTTCAGCCAACAAGCTGGGGGGCGAGGGTCCGAGCGAGCCTCGCATACCCGGCGGCGGCAGGCTGGCGCTAGCGGTCTTTCGCGCCGCCGGCACCGAGGCTCAACGCGCAGCGCACTCCCACGCATACGGCGGAGAATTGTGCGACCGCACTATGCACGTTCGGCGCACACGTTGTATGGTCATCGGGAATTGGTCATGCATAGGTCTCATCCTTCGCCGGCAGGTAGCGCGGCGCTGGAGCGGCACTGGCGTGCAGGCCCGCTGTCGAAATCCAAGGAGTTCCAGGTCATGCACACCCGCCGCGACATCCTTCAGCTGCTGGGCGCCAGTGCCGGTGCCGGCCTGCTCGCCGGTGCCCTGCCCGCGCTTGCGGCCGCGCCCGCTGCCGGCACGTCTAGCACAACCGGCCGCTTTGTCAGCAAGCGTCCACCCAAAGCGCAGCGCCGCTTTGTCAGCAAGGCAGTCGAGCAGCAAATCGCGCAGGTCAAGGCGCGCATCGCCGACCCCGAACTGGCCTGGCTGTTCGAGAACTGCTACCCAAACACCCTAGATACCACGGTGGAAACCGGCACTCGCAACGGCAAGCCGGACACCTTCGTCATCACCGGCGACATCCACGCGATGTGGCTGCGCGATTCCTCCGCGCAGGTGCACCCGTACGTGCCGCTGGCCAAGCACGACCCGGCGTTGCGGCGCATGTTCCATGGCCTGATCCAGCGCCAGGCCGCATGCATCACGCTCGACCCGTACGCCAACGCGTTCCTGCCCGATGGCCAGACCCAGCGCCTGAAGTGGTCGCTCAACGACATCACCGACATGAAGCCCGGCGTGGGCGAGCGCAAGTGGGAAATCGATTCGCTGTGCTACCCCATCCGCATTGCGCACGAATACTGGCGCGCCACCGGCGATGCCGCACCGTTCGACGACGACTGGCGCGCGGCGATGCATGTGGTGGTCAAGACCTTCCGCGAGCAGCAGCGCAAGGACAACCGCGGCCCGTACGTGTTTCAGCGCCCCTCGCCACTGGCCACCGAAACCCTGGTGCTGGAAGGCTACGGCCAGCCGACCAAGCCCAACGGCATGATCCACTCGATGTTCCGCCCCTCCGACGATGCCTGCGTGTTTCCGTTGTTCGTGCCGGCCAACCTGTTTGCGGTGACCTCGCTGCGGCAGCTGGCCACGATGAGCACCGCCTTGCATCGCGACGCTGCCTTCGCCGCCGAGTGCACCGCGCTGGCCGACGAAGTGGAAACCGCCACCCGCCAGTTCGGCCAGCAACGCGATGCCGACGGGCAGGCGTACTGGGCGTTCGAAGTAGACGGCTTCGGCAACCAGCTGTTCATCGACGACGCCAACGCGCCCGGCCTGCTCAGCCTGGCCTACCTGGGCTGCTGTGATCGCGCCGACCCGGTGTTCCTGCGCACGCGCCAGCTGGCCTGGAGCGAGCGCAACCCGTATTTCTCGCGCGGCACCGCCGCCGAAGGCGTCGGCAGCCCGCACAGCGGCATGGGCACGATCTGGCCGATGTCGATCATTCAATACGCGCTGGTCAGCGACGACGACGCGCAACTGCGCCAATGCCTGCAATGGTTGAAAACCACGCATGCCGGCACCGGCTTCATGCACGAGGCTTTTCACAAGGACAACCCGAACACCTTCACCCGCGACTGGTTCGCCTGGGCCAACACCTTGTTCGGCGAACTGATCATCGACCTGCATCAACGCAAACCCCAGCTGCTGCGTAGCGCCTGATCCATGCGCAGCGCCTGTTCTCAGCCCTTCTCCCGCACGCGGGAGAAAGTGCCCGAAGGGCGGATGAGGGCGCTCCCGCACCGGCCCATGATTTACGAGAGCAAACACACATGACAACACGACGCGGTTTTCTCCAAGGCGCCATCGCCGCAGCCCTGTTCGGCAGCGTCGGCCTGCCCGGCCTGCCCGGCCTGGCCCGCGCGCGTGCCGGCAATTACGCGCTACCGGCCGATGCGCGTGCCCGCGCCGACCTCACCCGGCATGTGGATGTGTTCATCGGCACCGGCGGCCATGGCCACACCTTCCCCGGCGCCACGTTGCCGTTCGGCATGGTGCAGCTCAGCCCCGACACCTACAACGCCGTGTGGGATTCGTGCTCGGGATACCACGAGTCCGACGGCTCGATCATGGGCTTCTCGCACACGCATCTCTCAGGCACCGGCATCGGCGACATGCTGGATTTCCTGCTGGTGCCCGCCACCGGCGAGGTCAAACTGGTGCCCGGCCCGCTCGACAACCCGGACGCCGGCTACCGCTCGCGCTACGACCATGCCGATGAAGCCGCATCGCCGGGTTACTACCGCGTGCGGCTCAAGGACAGCGGCGTGCATGCCGAACTTACCGCCACCGCGCGGGCTGGCCTGCACCGCTATCACTTCCCCAAGGGCAAACCCGCGCATGTGTTGCTGGACCTGTGCCACGGCATGCAGGACAAGCCAGGCATTCCCACCCGCGTCAGCGATGCGCAGCTACGCGTGGTCGACGAACGCACGCTTACCGGTGGGCGCCGCGTGTACCAATGGGCCAAGGGCCGCTACATCTATTTCGCCATGCGCCTCTCGCGCCCCTTCAAGCACGTGCAGTTGTACAACGAGGACCAAGCACTGGCCGCCGGCACGCGCAGCATCGACGGCACGCACCTCAAGGCCGTGTTGCATTACCCCGACGCTGCCGACGCCCCGCTGCTGATCAAGGTCGGCATCTCGGCCGTCAGCGCCGACAATGCACTGGCCAACCTGGACGCCGAATTGCCGGACTTCGACTTCGCGCGCGTGCATGCGCAAGCGGTGGCCGCCTGGGAAAAGGAACTGGCCCGCGTGCGCATCGACAGCGATGACGACGCGCAACGGCGCATCTTCTACACCGGCCTGTATCACAGCCTGCTGGCACCCACGCTGTTCTCCGACGTGGATGGCCGCTACCGCGGCATGGACCTGCAGATCCACACTGCGCCGAAGGGCTACAACAACTACAGCACCTACTCGTTGTGGGACACCTACCGCGCCGCGCATCCACTGCTCACGCTGGTACAGCCCGAGCGCGTGCCCGACCTGGTGCAATGCCTGGTGCGCGGCGCCAACGAATGCCCGGACGGCGTGGGCATCTGGCCGCTGCAAGGCGTGGAGACCGGCTGCATGATCGGCTATCACTCGGCCGTGGTGCTGGCCGAGGCGCATGCCAAGGGCTTCACCGGGATCGACTACAAGGCCGCGTGGCCGGCGTACCGCAAACGTGCAATGGACGATACCACCCACGGCATGGGCGAGTACCGCAAGCTCGGTTACATCCCCGCCGACAAAGTGGACGAAGCGGTCAGCCGCACGCTCGAATATGCCTACGACGACTGGGCCTGCGCACACCTGGCGCAGGCCGCCGGCGCCAGCGACGATGCACGCGCATTGCGCGAACGCTCGCGCAATTACCGCAACGTGTTCAATCGCGATAGCGGCTTCGTGCAGGCGCGGCTTGCCGACGGCAGCTGGGCCACACCGTTCGACCCGCGCGGCATGGGCCACATCGCCAAATGGCGCGATTTCACCGAATCCAACGCCTGGCAGGCCACCTTCCTCAACCAGCACGATCTGTACGGGTACATGGACTTGTACGGTGGCCGCGCGGGTTTCGTCGCCAAGCTGGACGAGCTGTTTTCCACCAGCTCCGAACTGCCCGCCGATGCACCGCCGGATATCGACGGCATGGTCGGCCAGTACGCGCATAGCAACGAGCCCAGCCACCATGTGGCGTATCTGTTCGCCTATGCCGGCCAGCCGTACAAGACCCAGGCGATGGTGCGCCGGTTGCTGCGCGAGCAGTATCACGACGCGCGCAACGGCCTGTCCGGCAACGAAGACTGCGGGCAGATGAGTGCGTGGTTCGTGCTCAGCGCACTGGGGCTGTATGCGGTGGACCCGGTCAGCGGCAACTACATCGTGGGCAGCCCCTTGTTCAAGCGCGCCACGCTGGAGGTGGGCAACGGCCGCACGCTGCACATCGTGGCCAAGGACAACAGCGCGCAGAACGTCTATGTGCAGTCGCTCACCTTCAACGGCAAATCGCTCACCCGTGCCTGGCTCCGCCACACCGAGCTGGCTGCCGGTGGCACGCTGGAATTTGCGATGGGGCCCAAGCCGAACCCGGCCTTCGGCGCAGACAAGGAGGATCTGCCACCGTCGTTCGCGTAATGCCGGTCCGTCGCCTGCGCGAGCGGCGCGTTCGGTTCTTGCAACCCAAATGGAGAACGCCCTTCCCCGCTCACGCAAACAGGGATCGCTTTTCATTTGCCAGTGGAACTTGCTTTCTCTTTTCCGCAAGCGGGGATTGCTACTCCTTCTCCCGCAAGCGGGGATTGCTCTCCCTTCTCCCGCAAGCGGGAGAAGGTGCCCGAAGGGCGGATGAGGGCAACACCCAAACACCGGCCCCTGCCATCCACCCGCACCACCGGCCCTACCTACATCGAGACTTCCATGCTGCGTACCACTCTTGCTCCCCTGGTCCTGGCCCTGGCGCTCGCGCTGCCCGCCGCTGCCGCGACGCCCGAGTCCTGGCCCACCTTCGGCACCCAGGGCACGCAATTCGTGCGCGACGGCAAGCCGTACCAGCTGCTGTCCGGCGCCATTCATTTCCAGCGCATTCCGCGCGCATACTGGAAAGACCGCCTGCAAAAAGCGCGCGCCCTGGGCTTGAACACCGTAGAAACCTACGTGTTCTGGAACCTGGTGGAACCGCAGCAAGGCCAGTTCGATTTCTCCGGCAACAACGAAGTCGCCGCCTTCGTCAAGGAAGCCGCCGCGCAGGGCCTCAACGTGATACTGCGCCCCGGCCCTTACGCCTGCGCCGAATGGGAAGCCGGCGGCTACCCGGCCTGGTTGTTCGGCAAGGGCAACATCCGCGTGCGCAGTCGCGACCCGCGCTTTCTTGCCGCCAGCCAGGCGTATCTGGATGCGTTGGCCAAACAGGTGCAACCGCTGCTCAACCACAATGGCGGCCCGATCATCGCCGTGCAGGTCGAGAACGAATACGGCTCCTACGCCGACGATCACGCCTACATGGCCGACAACCGCGCCATGTACGTCAAGGCTGGCTTCGACAAGGCCTTGCTATTCACCTCCGATGGCGCCGACATGCTCGCCAACGGCACCTTGCCCAACACCCTGGCGGTGGTGAACTTCGCGCCCGGCGAGGCCAAGAGCGCATTCGACAAGCTGATCAAGTTTCGCCCCGATCAACCGCGCATGGTCGGCGAATACTGGGCCGGGTGGTTCGACCATTGGGACAAGCCGCATGCCGCCACCGATGCCAGGCAACAGGCCGAAGAGTTCGAGTGGATCCTGCGCCAGGGCCACTCGGCCAATCTCTACATGTTCATCGGCGGCACCAGTTTCGGCTTCATGAATGGCGCCAATTTTCAGAACAATCCCAGCGACCACTACGCGCCGCAGACCACCAGCTACGACTACGATGCCATCCTCGACGAAGCCGGCCACCCCACGCCCAAATTCGCGTTGATGCGCGATGCCATCGCCCGCGTGACCGGCGTGCAACCGCCCGCATTGCCGGCGCCGATTGCCACCACCACGCTGCCGGCCACGCCGCTGCGCGAATCGGCCTCGCTCTGGGACAACCTGCCCACCCCGATCGCCATCGACACCCCGCAGCCGATGGAACAGTTCGGGCAGGATTACGGCTACATCCTTTACCGCACCACGATCACTGGCCCGCGCAAGGGCCCGCTGTATCTGGGCGATGTGCGCGATGTGGCGCGCGTGTACGTGGATCAACGACCAGTCGGTAGCGTTGAGCGGCGCTTGCAGCAGGTGTCGCTCGAGGTAGAGATTCCTGCAGGCCAGCACACCCTGGATGTGCTGGTCGAAAACAGCGGCCGCATCAATTACGGCACGCGCATGGCCGACGGCCGCGCCGGCCTGGTCGACCCGGTGCTGCTGGACAGCCAGCAGCTCACCGGCTGGCAGGCCTTCCCGCTGCCGATGCGCACGCCCGACAGCATCCGCGGCTGGACCGGCAAGGCGGTGCAAGGCCCGGCGTTCCACCGCGGCACCCTGCGCATCGGCACGCCGACCGACACCTATCTGGACATGCGCGCCTTCGGCAAGGGCTTTGCCTGGGCCAACGGCGTCAACCTGGGCCGCCACTGGAACATCGGCCCGCAGACCGCGCTGTATTTCCCTGCGCCATTCCAGCGCAAGGGTGACAACACGGTGGTGGTCTTCGACCTGGACGATGTTGCCACCCCCAGCGTGCGCGGCCTGAAGCAGCAGGTCTGGCTCACACCGAAGGAGTGAGGCTTACGCGGCGGCTGCTGCAGACGCGTGCTCGCTCGCACGGCCACAATCAGGTCGTAGACGCCGGCGCTGCGGCAGCCGCCTGCTCGCGGATGCGTGCTGCCTGTATTTCGGTGGCCAGCAGCGTGCCGCGCACGTGTGTCGTGTGCTGACGGGCCTGTTTCATGCAGAACCGGGCGAAGCCTGCAACGCCTTCTTGCGGCACGATCGCGTTCGAGGTCAGCACCCGGATCAGGCGTTGCTGCAAACCGGGCATCCTGGCGGCGGCGCGCGCCTGGCTTCGCGCATCTGGGCTTGCCAGCTCCTGCTCGGCCATCTGCAGTTCCTGCAGCATCAGGCTGATGGTGCGCTGATGGGTGTCGTCGCGCATGCGCGCTTGGTGCAATTGCGCCAGTAAGCGTTCCGGCGCCCGATCGACCGTCGCAGCCGGCGTTTGGCCATGAGAATGCGGATCATCGTGCACGTCGGGCTGCGGAAGGTCCGCCTGCGCGCTGAGCTTGGTGTCGAGATATTTCTTCTGCAGTTCGAGGCAGCATTGCATGTAGGCGATCTGCGACTTCACCGAGCCGGGCGTTTGCAGCCACTGCGCAAACGCGGTTTCGGTCAGCACCGCGCTGTGCTTGGCATGGCTGCGCATCGCCTTACCGCGCGCCTGCTGCGGCTTACCGGTCAAGACCGCGCGCCCGTAATTGGCTGCTGCGCGCAGGGCTGCATTGACGCGCCGACCCAGCGGCGCCGCAGCTGCTGCTCGACCCGAGCCCTTGCCCTGGTCTGTCGAGCGCGGCTTGGCCGGATGCAATTTCTGCAGGTCGTCGGCACCGCTCTGCACAAACGCGTCCAGTGCGTTTTCCTGCCCGTCGATGCAGGCGTAGAGCGCACTGCGCAACTCGAATCCATGGTGGGGCACCGCGTTCTCTGCCGTGCTTGCACTCGAGGTGTCGGCAGTGGAAGCGGAGGGTTCCGGCAGTGCCGGTTGCCCATCACGTGCAGCAGAGGCGCCTTGGCGATGCGTCGGCTCCAGGCCGGGATCGGCGTCTGCAACGATCGCGTCTTCATCGCTCCCCGCCGCTTCCTCCGCCACTGACGTCAGTGCAACGTCCACCGCGGTTGGCTGCAACGGGTCGGCGAAGGTGGGCGCTTGCTGGGCTGCTGCACCCTCCGCCTCGCGTGCAGGCAATAGATCCGCCACCGCCAGTAGCGCGCGGTCGACGCCTGGCATGTCCTCGGTCTGGTACCTGCGATAGCGCTTCTGCTTGCCGTGCGCCAGCAGGAACTGATGGCTGCCGACCCCCATCGTGGCCGCACCGAGCAGACCTGCGCCGATGATCAGGCCGGTGCCCACCGGTGCGGCCACCGTGGCGCCGGCAACGACGGCCGCGCTGACGCCGACCTTGGTCAACGTACTGGCGGTGTAGGTGATTCCCCCCACAACAAAGCCCTTGTTCCACTGGTTGAACCGATGCGCAAAGTGGTCGTACTTGCCCAACTTGGTGTTCACGAAGTGCTGGTAGCGCTGTGCGCCAGGACTGAGTTCGCCAGGTTCGAGGTCGTGCAGGAAGCGCTGGACCCTGCCCACATCCACGGCAACACGCGTCCTTTCCCGACGCGACTGGTGCAGGAAGGTACCCCCCAATGCGGTGGCCGCCACGCTTGCCAACGGCGCGAGCACGAAGCTGCCGGCGATACCCGCCGCGGACGCAGCACCTGCGGCAGCGGCGCTGTGACCCACCAGGCCCGCCGCATTTGCGCTCTTGCTGGCGATGGCCAGCCCGCCCTGGATGCCGAGTTCGCTCGCCGCCTTGGTGAAGATCACCCCGGCCGAGGCCATGGAGGTCGCGGCAATGGCCCCGTCCCGCGCATTTCGCCGCTGCAGGTAGGCGTTGGTCTCGATCGCCTCGCTCAGTGCATGCGCGTGCGCATTTGCAGCGCCTGCAGGCGCTGCCGTGCCCAAGGCAGATTGCAGTGCCGCCTGCTCCGAGCGCAGGCGGCGCTCCTGCCGTCGCAAGTGCGTGCGCTGCTCGGCAACTTCGCGGGTTTCCTTGTACGCGGCATAGATCGCAAGACTCGACAGCGGCAGCATCGTCCCGCTGATGCCCAGGCTCATCGCCAGATCGAATGCGCCTGCCGGCGCGCCTTCCTCGGCAAGAGCGTGCAGGACGCCGTCCTTCGCCGTATCCCCAAGCGCTTGCGGATCCGCCGGATGCCCGACGCCGGCATCCGGTGCGTGCGGCCCCTCCGGCGTCGGCGCATGCGGGGCATCTGCAGCGTGCGGCTGTACGGGATGCGCGGCCTGCGCTGGATGCGGCGGGTGGTGGCCATCCGGTGCCGCTGCATGCTCGGCCGGTGAGTGCTCGGGTGGATGCGCCGACTCCCCAGCGTCCGCAGACTGCCCGGGTTCTCCGCGGCGGGGAATGTCGTTGATCAATTCGGCCGTTTTGTCCGCGGTTCCGTGCAAGGGGTCGGCCACGTACTTGGCGACCACGAGCACGTCGTAGGCTGTCTCCGCTTCGGCAACCCGGGCGTTGGCGTCCCCGTGGTGCGGTCGTCGCTCGCTCTCATCGCGGTGTGTGCGTTTGGGCACTGGCCGCGTCCGCAGCACTTGCAACCCCATTGGCCACCCCTGTCCATCTTGCGGCAATTCCGCTGTGGGCGGCGTTTCAACGTCCGCACAATCGCGTGAGACAAGATGCTGTGCAGTGGATCGCTGGACACGCATGAGCAAACTCCAACCGGTGCAAAACGGCGATGGTGCGCCTGTCTTCTCCAGCCAGTCTTGCTGCGACGAACACGCGATTGCGTAAACGAACTCTCCGGCGCAACCGCGCTCCGCACGGTTTATCCCGGAGAAAGCCGGCCGCTGGGACCTGCATGCTGGATGGGCAAATGCAAGACCCCGCACCGATGGCCTGGCGGAGCCGACACTGCCCCGCAAAGCGCCGAGATGGCGATCCGGCTGTCGAGCCGCCGCGTCCTGCAAGAGGTCCCCATCGCCTCGGGCCCTGTTGCGCAATCAGAGACCACCGCCGGAGCAGATTTCTGCCGATGGCACTTTAGACCTGGCCGCAGCCGCCGTTATCAGAACGTCCGGTGCCGCTGCGCCGCCCGCATACCGTCGAGGTATCGGACGGCACAGATTCCAGGCAATATCACCGGCTGACTCCGTTACGGATGCGCTTGCTTGCGACGTAGACGGCTTGATTGCAGGTTCCAGGAGCGTTGCATGTCGTCGTCTACCGTTGCACAAGAGTCCGTCCCCGCCGTTGCCGAGCACACCCAGAACGCCTTCGCCGAGCAGATCCACAGCAAGCCCATGGGCAGTGCCGAAGCCGCACACCTGATGACCTTCCTGTGCCAGACCGAATCGGCCAAGAAGCCGCAAACGCTGCTGCCGCCGCAAGTGCGCGACGACAACGCGGCCTGAGCGGGCCGTTTTCGCGGGCAAGCATGGCGACAGACGTGACGCTGCCGCCAGCGACGATTACTTCGCAGTGTCGAACGCGTTGAGCGCGGTGAGCAGACTGTTCAGAGTGTCTGCGGCACCGCCTTGGGCAACGTTCTCGACCTCTGCCGTGCAAGCGCTGGTCTCGACACCGTAGGTCTGCATCACGCCCTGGTTGTTGGCCGCCTGCGCCAGGGCGTTTTGCTGCTGTTGTGCAGCGATCGCATTCTGGAACAGGATGCCGCCCGAATGGGCCAGGCTCTGGTAAATCGAACCCATCGCAAACGCTGGGGCTTCGCCAACGACCTTGACGTTGGCCTGGGTGACGGCATCGGTGATCTGCGGATTGACTGCGGTTGGAAAAGCCATCAATGCACTCCTGAGTGAAGGGATGCACGGCGGTCTGCGTCGTGCCGGCCCATGGGTGCGAAGACCGCAACGCGGTCATGTCCCCGCAATACCGCCGACAAACCGCCACATCACGCTCGCCGTGCCATCCCGATAGCGGCCGGCGCGCGCGCAACTCGACCCTCGCAATGCCAGGTTTCGGCGCACGTCGCAGCATCAGTGTGATCGTGCACGCGGGTGCAAGGCTGCTGGGCAGTCTGCTGCAGTGAGGGCTGTGCCGCGGGCATGCTGCACGATGGCCGCGTGCACGTCGCCCCCAGGTCGGGCTAGGTGACACCAGCCAGTAGAAGCCGGAGCAGAGCGCCCCTTGCTGTACATCTGGCAATGCAGTTCGACCAATCCGCCCGACGACGGGAACACGTGGTATTTAAGAGATAATAAAGAGGTCTTTTAAACCTCGCACAGGACTGGACCACGATGCATCCGCCACGCCTGCTGAGCCGCCTCGTCGTGAGCCTTGCTGCAAGCCTGGCTGCGATCGTTGCGCAGGCGCAATCGCCCACGTCGCCGCCCTCGCCGATCGTGCTGAGCGAGTTCATCGCCGACCCGGCTCCCACGCCGCAAGCACATGCCTCCACCTTGCTGGAAACGCGCGATGGTCGCCTGCTGGCCGCCTGGTTCGGCGGCGAGCACGAAGGTTCGGCCGATGTCGGCATCTGGCTCGCTCAGCGCGGCCCGCAGCAATGGCAGCCACCACGTCGTCTTGCCGATGGCGCGCACGCAGGCGTCGATGGCACTGCAGTGCCGGCATGGAATCCGGTGTTGTTCCAATCGGCCACCGGGCCGGTGCAGCTGTACTACAAGCTCGGACCCAATCCGCGCCAATGGTGGGGGCTGCGTCTGCTCTCCACTGACGATGGCGTGCACTGGTCGCCACCGCAGCGGTTACCCGACGGCATTCTCGGGCCAATCAAGAACAAGCCGGTGCAATTACCGAACGGCCGTATCCTGGCGCCCAGCAGCAGCGAAGACCGCGGCTGGCGCGCGCATCTGGAATGGAGCGACGACGACGGCGCGCACTGGCAACGCGGCATGCCGCTCAACGATGCGAAGACGATCGGCGCGATCCAGCCCAGTCTGCTGCTGTATCCGGATGGCCGGCTGCAGGCGTTGGGCCGCAGCCAGCAAAACAAGCTTTTCAGCACGTTCTCGCTCGATGGCGGCCTGCATTGGCAGCCCATGTACTTGCTGGACGTGGAAAACCCGAATTCGGGCACCGATGCAGTGGTGCTGCGCGACGGTCGTGCGTTACTGGTCTACAACCCCGCCATTGCCGGCAAGGACTAGTGGGATGGCCGCGGTACCCTGGCCGTTGCGCTCTCCAACGACGGCGTGCACTGGCAACGCGTGCTGACGCTGGAAGACAGCGCCCATGATGAATTTTCGTATCCGGCCGTGATCCAGAGCCGCGATGGCTTGGTGCATGTCAGCTACACCTGGAAGCGCCGACGGATCAAGCATGTGGTGCTCGATCCCACGCGGTTCGGCAAGTGCGGTCCCTGCCAGGCGCCCGCTCCCGCAGCGCTGTCTGAGCGCTGCACAACGGCATGCGGCCACGCCGCTGATCCTTCGTCATGATGACGATGGCTTCGCCCCGCGGGATTCGCTAATCGCGTTGCATGCCGATCATCGTCATGGCGCGACAGCCAAGACGAGGAATGCGATGCGACGTGTCGATCAACCACGCCCGCCGGGCCCGCCTGTCGGACTGCGGGAGCAGACTGCGTCCAGTGCCGATGCGCCCGCGCGCACTGTCCCACCCGCACACCCCGCGCCCGAGCGCCCCACCGGCATGCTTAGCGGCCTGACCAGATATGTGCCTGGCGACCGTTCCGGGCGTCCGCCAGCAATGCCTGCCGCTGCCGAGACCTCTCGCCGGCCAACCACATCCGCTCGCCCTCTTCCCTACGATGGCTCCGGCAGCGCTGCGCGAATGAACCAGGCGACTGGACAGGCTTCGCGGATGCCGCAATTGCCACAGCTCAGCAACATAGAACGCTCGCGCTTCCACTCCGTCACCACCGATTCGCAACGCTTGCAGCCGGCGCGGCCGCGCGTGCCGCCGAGCGTGGGCGCTTCACCCTTACGGCGCTCTACAGCGCTGCGCCCTTACCGCGACGTTCTGGCGCAATGGCAACGACACTACAACGCAGACCGCAATCGCTGGCACAGCGCATGGCGCCAGGCCAATCGCAACAACCCGCAGGTCGAGACACGCACAGACCGGGCGCTGAAGGCGACCGCAGACTTGCTGGAGAACGCAAGCCAAACGGGTCGGGTCGCGCTGGAGCTGCGCTCGGTTCCCCTTCCGCAATTTCCCGACCAGGCATTCCGTCTATCTCATCTGCAGCACATGACGATCGATGCGGCGGGGTTGATGGAGCTTCCGGACGCCATGCAGCAATTTGCGGGCCTGGAAACACTGACGCTTGCGCACAATCCGCTTCGCTCGCTGCCCGCATCCATCGCAAGCCTCACCCAATTACGCGAGCTCTCCATCCGCGCCTGCCCGGAACTGACGGAACTTCCCGGCCACCTGGCAAGCACCAATGCATCCGGCGAGCACGAGGGCTTGATCAACCTGCAGAGGCTACAGCTTGTAGAAACCGGGATCACAGCGCTTCCGGCGTCCATGACCAACCTGCAAAACCTGAAAAGGCTACAGATACGCAACTGCCCGCTGTCCGTGCTTGCTCCAGCCATCCATCGGCTGCCACGGCTGGAGGAACTTGATCTGCAGGGCTGCACGGCGCTACGCAACTATCCGCCGATTTTCGGCGGCGGTGCGCCCTTGAAGCGACTGATTCTGAAAGACTGCAGCAACCTGCTTACGTTGCCGCTGGACATTCACCGCCTGACGCAGCTGGAAGAACTCGATCTGCGAGGCTGCGTCAATCTCTCCAGACTGCCCTCGTTGATCGCCCAATTACCTGCCAACTGCATCATCCGGGTGCCGCCGCATTTGCAAGCGCAACTCGACCAGCATCGCCCGGTTGCGCGCCCCGCCGAACCAGAGCCGACTGGCCCAACCGCCCCAGTTCCCTCGCCCCCTGTTCCCGGCAATCGAGCCAGGGCAACCTCTTCGGCGGCCACCACCTAACCGCCTCGCACGGTTGCGCTCGAACGCATCGAGGACACCGCACAGACCATGCTGAGCACGGTCATTGATGAGGAACGAAATCCCTTTCTGGAAGGTGCCCCCTCCTACCTTCCAGAAAAGCGCCTGCCCGGCGCTCCCACCACCTTCGGCCAGATTCCGGCCTTGCAGAAAATGCTGGAAGAAAGCAGGGATTCCCATTTCCTGAGGCGGGTGAGCGACATGGCAGGCCCATCCCCCAGAATCGAAGACCCGAGCGAGGAAGGCCTCAGCCGCCACTACACCAACGTCAGCAACTGGAAGGCGCAGAAGAGCGCGCACCTGGGCATCGTCGATCATCTCGGGCAGTTCGTTTATCACGCAGGAAGCCAGCTCGACGCAGCGACATTGGCCAAGGCGGTCCAGATGTGGAAGACCCGGGAGCTGATCGTCAATGCACACCCGCAGGATCGCGCGCGCTTTCCCGAGTTCGCTGTGCACATTCCCGAGCAGGTCAGCGATGACGCTGACGACGAACAGCAGACAAGCCCGGAACCTTCAGGCCATCAGTAGAGGGTCAACGCGACAGGCGCAGCAGCCCATCGAGCATCGCCCTCAGCGTACGTGCGCAACTCAAGGCCGCGCCTATGCTGGCCGAAGTCACCGTTGTGCGCGTTTCACGCCTGCTGCAACGCGTCCACCATCCGGCGTACCCGCGCGGCATCGGTCCGCTGGTAGTCTCCGCCCAGATCGCGGATATACGGGTGCGGCGACGGCACCTGGGCCGCGATCATGCCACGCGCCGAGGCATGGAATTCGTGCGCGCCGGTGTGCTGCCATATGGTGTGGATGTTGTGCTCGGAAAGCCCGGCACCGGGCATGATGCCGATGCGCCCAGCTGCCTGCCGCACCAATGCGGCGATGGTGTCCATTCCGTCCAGCGCACTCGCACGTGCACCCGAGGTCAGCACCCGCTCGCAGCCCAGCCCGATCGCATCTTCCAGCACGCGCGACGGATCGGCACTGACATCGATCGCACGATGGAACGTCACCCCCAACGGCCCTGCTGCCTGCATCAACACGCGCATCGTCGCCAGATCGACCAGCCCATGCCGGTCCAGCGCGCCGAGGACCAAGCCATCGCATCCAAGCCGCACGCACTGCTCCACATCGCGGCGCATCACCTCCACTTCCGAGGCGTCGAACACGAAGTCGCCCACGCGCGGACGAATCAGCACATACAGCGGAATCCGCAAGCGCTCGCGCACCACCGCCAACGTGCCGAACGACGGGGTCAGCCCGCCGCCATCCAGCCCGCCGCACAGCTCCACGCGCATCGCGCCGCCTGCTTGCGCAGCCAACGCCGAGGCCACCGAATCGGCAGCCACTTCCAACCCTGACGCGCTCATGCCGTCGGCTCGCGGGTGTAATGGCTCTCGCCAGGCACCAGCAGATCCTGCCGCTGAGCGTCGCACACCGCGTAACTGAAGCCTTTCTGGATCGCGAACGCGCCCACTTCGCCGCGCTTGTTCATCGCCAGAAAGCCGACCTGCAATGTGCGCGTCAATTCCGGCTTGCGGCGGATCAGCCGCATCACCACCTCGCGGCAGGCGTCGGCCGGCGACTTGCCCTGCCGCATCATTTCCACCACCGCAAAACTGCCGACGTTCCGGATCACCTCTTCGCCCACACCGGTCGAGGTCGCACCGCCCACTTCGTTGTCCACGTACAGGCCCGCACCGATGATCGGGCTATCGCCCACGCGGCCATGCATTTTCCACGCCATGCCGCTGGTGGTGCATGCACCGGATAGATTGCCGTACGTATCCAGCGCCAGCATCCCGATGGTGTCGTGATTGTCCTTGCCGCCGGGCAACTTGGCATCGCGCCAGGCGCGATTTTCGACATTGGCTTCGGGCGAATACTTCGAAGTCTTCAACCACTCTTTCCAGGCCGCTTCCGAGCTTGGGGTCAGCAGCTTGGCTTTCGGAAACCCCTGTTCGAAGGCGAATTGACGCGCACCATCGCCCACCAACATCACGTGCGGCGTCTTCTCCATCACCGCACGCGCCACCGAAATGGCGTGCACCACGTCTTCCAGCGATGCCACCGCGCCGCAGTTGCCCAGGTGGTCCATGATGCAGGCGTCCAGCGTGACCCGGCCATCGCGGTCCGGATAACCGCCCAGGCCGACGGTGGGATTGCTTGGGTCCGCCTCCGGCACACGCACACCGGCCTCTACCGCATCCAGCGCAATACCACCGCTGCTGAGAATCTTCCAGGCTTCCTGATTGGCGGCGACGCCGAAATCCCAGGTGGAAATCACCCGCGCCGCACCCCGCGGCAGCGCCGTCGGCCGCACGCCTGGCGTGGCGCCTGCCGCAGCGTGCGCGCGGGCGCCCCAGCCGGCCAACCCGGACGCGATCGCGCCCAGCGTGGCGCCCTTGAGGAAGTGACGACGTTGAAGCATGCGGATGACTCCATGGCGGAAACGAGCGGCCGCGCAGTGCGGCACCAGCCTTCCATCATGCGACAGCGTGATGTGCGGATAAACCTTCTTGCGGCGTTGTCGCATGCGGATCCGTGCACAACCGTTGCATGGCTGGGCCAACCCTGCCTCAGCCGCTGCGCGTCCGATGCATGGATCTGGCTGGCGGCAAGCGACGGGCGATGCAACGCGCAGCGGCCGCAAGGGCGCTTACCCAACCATCAACAGGACAGGAGTCGACGCAAGGCGATGCGCACGCGGCGATGACGCCGCCCCCACCGCCTGCCCCCCCATCGGCGCGCACAACGACGATCTACAGGCCAGTGGCGCGCCGTGGCAGGCACGGATGACAGCAGCGCACCTCCCCCCGCAGCCAACCAAGCGCACGCCAGCGCCTGCGGCGGCGCGCCGGCACTACCGATGTTGCCGGCACCGTTGCAGGATCCATCGTTGCGTATCGAATGCGGGACGGCCAACGCACCTGCGACCACCCAGATCGCGATATCGCCAAACGCCTCGCATGCCGCGCCAACAGCTGCACCTGCACGAAGATGGGAACCGCCGGACGGCAAGCCGCAGCCCGGAGCATCTCGCAACATGTGGTCGCCACCTTCGGCCACCCGCACTGCCACACAGCAGGCACGTCAACAGCGAGACAGTCACGCGCGAGCAGATGCACCGCACGGTGTTTCTGAAACTTTCCGCGCCACCGAGCGATCGGCTAACGGACCGTGCTGCTTCCTGGAACACGCAGACACGATAACGATCGGCATCAAGGCGGCCACGCCGGATGCAGCGTCGGTGCAGGCCTGGGCGGCGCAGTTGCGCAATCAACTCAAACGACGTGGCTGGCCAACGCAGATCGAGCTTGCGCAGGACAATCCGCTAGCCGCCGATGAATGACGGCTTGAGTTCTCGGGCGCTTTGCCCTAACCCGGCTCATCATCCACAGCGCCTTCGCCAGGCATGCCGTCCTCGCGCAATCTGCTGGTCAGCACATGATCGCGCCAGTGGCCATTCAACTGCAGATAGCGCCGCGCATAGCCTTCGATCTGGAAACCCAGCCGCCGCAGCACGCGCGCGCTGCGCAGATTCTCCGGCACGTATTGCGCCATCACCCGGTGCAGGCCGAGCTGGCCGAAGGCAAAAGCGATGCCTTGCGTAGCTGCCCACTGGATCAAGCCGCGTCCCTGCTGCGCCGCGTCCAGGCCGTAGCCCATATGGCACGCCTGAAACGCGCCGCGCTGGATCTGGGTGAACCCGGTGGTGCCGATCACGTGCTCGCCCTGCAACAAGACCAGTTGCAGCTCGCGCTCGCCAGGCATCGCGCCGCGGTATGCCATGCACAGGCGGCGCCAGCCTTCGACGGTGTAGAACGCGGGCGGCCGCAACGGCATCGCATCGGCCAGATGAGCGCGGTTACGCGTGTGGTAGTGCGCCATTGCAGCCGGATCGACCACGGCCAGATCGCACAGCACCACACCGTCAGCGCGGCGGATCGGCGCAAAGAGCGGATGGCTCATGACGTCCACGCCTCAACCCCGCGCGTCAGCTTGCTGCGAGGTGCATCCGGCTGATGCATACCGATCATGCTCCGCAAGCCGTCTCCAAGGCAGGGCGTCATCCAGTGCGTAAGATGGAACGCCCAACAGTCAGCCACACCCTCAACCGCGCATCACTCAATGCCCGGCAGCCTCCGCTGCACTGCGTCACTGCGCCCGCCCGACGGCGAGCACAGCAGGCATTCGCCGCTCTCAGGCGGCAGCGACCGCAAGCGCCTGGCCGACCTGCGCTTCGATGGCGTCCAGGTTCGGCAACAGCGCGCTTTGCTCGCCCAGCAGCACGCGCATGTGCACACCGTCCGGCAGCGCATCTTCCGAGGCATCGGCCAGCAGGCCATCGCGCGGCACCGAAATCAGCTGCGGGAACGAGGCAGTCAGCAGCGCGAAATACGGCAACGCCGGGTTGCCACCCAAGGCCTTCAACACGATGACCTTGTTGTTGACTGCGGTGGGTTCATCGCCCATGCCGCTGAGGCGCGCGAACGACAGCAGCGGCACCTTCCAGCCGTACCAGTCGATGCGTCCGACCACCCAGCGCGGCATGTCGGGCAGGGGCTCGACCGCCACGCGCGACATCACCTCGGCCACCGTTGCGTTCGGCAGCAGCACGCGCTCGCTACCGGCCTGGATCAGGACGCCGCGGATTTCGTCGTTATTGGCGTAGCTCATCGCATGATTCCGATTCGAAAAGGAGCGCCCGGCTTATGCCGGCCAACGCTGCGCCAGCGCCTGCGCCAACTGCGCAGGGTCGCCGGTCAGGATGCCTTGCCGCGCCAGACGCGCGGCGGCGGCGGGGTCGTAACAGCCGTCGGTGGATTGCCCGGCCAACCAGCCGCCTTGCTCGGCTAATGCCAGCGATGCCTCCACCAGCGCCTCGTTGGCACCGCTGAGCATCAGCACCGCACTGTCGGCCGGCGGCAGCGCGGCGATCAGCCCGGCCGGATCGGCCGGTGCCACGAACGCCAGCGCGCCGGCATGCTGGTGCACGCCGACCTCGTCGGAGAGCACATACACCTTGCCCGGTGCGACCACCTGCCCCGCTTCGCCCAATTCGACCGGCAACGCAGACACGCGTCCCATCTGCCGCACCAGGTTGCCGTACTGGCCGCCATCCAGGGTCATGCGCACCAGCACCGCGCGCGGGAATTCCGGCGGCAATGCGGCCAGCAAGCGGCGGATCGCATCCGGCCCACCAATGCCAGCGACGACCAGCACAGCGCCGGTGACGCTGCCGCTGTGCTCCAGATCCACCAGCGACAAGCCGCCGGTGGACAGGGCCGCCACATCGGGTTCGGCGCGCGGGCGCACCACCACGGCCACCTCGTCCACCAGGCCCCAGGTGCTGGAATCGCCCAGCGTCAGGCCCGGTTTTTCCGCAGCGACCGGTGCCGCCTCCTGCACGGAGGCATGCGCGAACAAGGCATCGCCAGGCACGCTGTCGAACGCATGCGCGGCCGCTTCCAGGTGTTGATCCAGTTGCAGGTCAGAATGCTGCTGCGGTGCCAGCGTCAGGCCGGGCTCGGGCTGCAGCGAGGGCTCGCTTTCGGTGCCCGGCGGCAGCACATCGGCATGGCCATGCAGTTTGGCGGCCAGATGACGCACCCAACGCTGCGCTTCCCAGCCCTCGCGACGCACCGTCAGTTCGGCCTCGTCGAAGATCACGGTGACGCCCGGCATGTTGAAGGCCGGCTCCAGCGCTTCGAGCGCGTCTTCGATCGACGGTTCCAGTGCGACCAGCACTGCCACCGGCTCGGCGTCGCGCAGCATCTGCACGTCGACCGCCGCTGGCTCGTCTTCCAGCACCACCTGCGCGCCGGCCAGGCCGAGCGCTTCGCGCAGGCGCTCACGCGCCTGGCCGGGACGACCCAGCAAAGCAACCGGAGTTCCCATTGCGCCATTAGTCTCGGACACGGGCGATCCCCAGCAGGTCATACACGTTTCGCATCAGATCCAACTCTTGGTAAGGCTTGCCCAGGTAACGCTGCACGCCGATCTCGAAGGCACGCTGGCGATGCTTCTCGCCACTGCGCGAGGTGATCATCACGATCGGCACCGCCTTGAAGCGCGGGTCGGCCCGCATCGCGGTCGCCAGCTCGTAACCGTCCATGCGCGGCATTTCGATATCCAGCAGCATCAGGTCGGGCACGCGCTCTTCGAGCAGCTCCAGCGCCTCGACACCGTCGCGTGCGGTCGTGACGTCCAGGTTGTGGCGTTCCAGCACGCGGCTGGTGACCTTGCGCATGGTCAGCGAATCGTCGACCACCATCACCAACGGCACCTGGCGCTGCGCTTCGGCCTGTGTTTCCAGCGACGGACGCGCCGGCTGGGCCAGGAAACGACGGACCAGCGGGGCGACGTCCAGGATCACCACCACGCGGCCATCGCCGGTGATGGTGGCGCCGTAGATGCCCGGCACCGAGGCGATCTGCAGGCCCACCGGCTTGACCACGACTTCGCGGTTGCCCAGCACCTGATCGATGGCCACCGCCGCGCGCAGGTCGCCCGCACGCACCAACAGCAACGGCACCTGCGCCTGGCCATCGGCACGCGCGGCGGCCTGGCCGACCAACGAGCCGAGGTCGTGCAACACGTACTCTTCGCCGGCGTAGTGATATCCGCCCTCGCCCGACTCGTAACGGGTGCGCGAAATGCGGCCGATACCGCTGACCGAACCCACCGGCACCGCGAACGTCGTTTCGCCGATGCGGACAAACACCGCCTGGGTGACCGCAAGCGTTTGCGGCAGACGCAAGGTGAAAGTGGCGCCCTGCCCGCGTACCGAGTGGATATCCACCGAGCCGCCGAGCTGACGCACTTCGTTGCGCACCACGTCCATGCCTACGCCGCGACCGGCCAACTGGCTGACCTGCTCGGAGGTACTGAAACCGGAGGCGAAAATCAGGTTGTCGAGTTCGGCCTCGCTCAGCTCCTGGCCCGGTTCGATCAGGCCGCGCTCCTCGCCGCGGCGACGGATCGCCTCGCGGTCAAGCCCGGCACCGTCGTCGGCCACTTCCAGCACGATTTCCGAGCCTTCGCGGCGCAGACGGATCGCAATGCTGCCTTCTTCCGGCTTGCCGGCGTCGCGGCGTTGCTCGGGCGTTTCCAGCCCGTGCGCCACCGAGTTGCGCAGCATGTGTTCCAGCGGCGCGACCATGCGATCGAGCACGTTGCGATCCAGTTCGCCCTGGGTGCCTTCCAGCACCAGGTGCACCTGCTTGCCGGTGTCGCTGGCCGCCTGACGCACCACACGACGCAAACGCGGCACCAGGCCATCGAACGGCACCATGCGCGCACGCATCAGGCCGTCCTGCAGCTCGGAGCTGACGCGCGACTGCTGTTGCAGCAGGCCGTCGTATTGGCGCGAGAGGTCTTCCAGCACGCCCTGCAAGCCGCCCAAGTCGGCCGCCGATTCGTTCAGGGCGCGGCTGAGCTGCTGCAGGGTGGAGAAGCGGTCCAGTTCCAGCGGATCGAAGGTGCGATCGCCCTGGTCCTGTTCGCGCTGATAACGCGCCACGATCTGCGCTTCGGTTTCCAGATCCAGACGTCGCAACTGATCGCGCAGACGGGCGTTGGTGCGATCCAGTTCGCCCATGGCGCCACGGAACGCGCCCAGCTGCTGCTCCAGGCGCGAGCGGTAGATCGCCACTTCGCCGGCGTGGTTGACCAGACGGTCGAGCAGGTCCGCGCGCACGCGCACCTGTTCCTGCTGCACGCGCGGCAGGAAGTCTTCTTCGGCCTGGCCGTCCACCGGAACCGGGGCGGACAGCGGCGCCGGTTCCACCGACGCCTTGGCGATCGCGCGGACATCGGCGTCGCTGGGCGGTGCGGCATTGCGGCCACGGGTACGGGTTTCGAAGGCTTCCACCAGATCGGTCGGCATCGTCACCGCACGGTGCATGCCGGTGCGGGTCAGCAACTGATGCAGGCGGTCGAAGCCACGCTCGAACAGACGCACGTCGTCGCGATCGATGTCGGTGCGGTTGGCCGCCACGGCTTCGAGCAGCGATTCGATCGCGTGACCGAGATCGCCGATGGCGTTGATGCCGGCCATGCGCGCACCGCCCTTGAGCGTGTGCAGATCGCGCTGCAGTCCGTTGAGGACATCGCGGTCTCCCGGCACTTCGCGCATGCGCGCGATCAGGCCATCGCAATGGTCCAGCAGGTCGCGACCTTCTTCGACGAAGATGTCGACCAGCTCGCCGTCGAGTTGATCGAAGTTCAGCGGGCCGGCATCGAATGCCGCGCCGATATCGTTGCTGGACGCAGCGGCACGCGCCGCATCTTCGACCGGGGCGCTGAACGCAGCGGTGGTGGTGTCTTCCGGCTCGTCGGCGCTGCGGTCGGTTGCGTGCTGATCTGCGGAGTCGGCGGCATGCTGCTGATCGGCACCGGCGTGGTCGCTGGCTTCCGTTGGTTCGGCGTGCGCTGCGTGTCCTGCGCCGTCGAACTGCTCTTCGCGCTCGGCGTGATCGCCCACGGCAGAAACATCGACCGCGGCCTGCGCATCGGCCTGCGCCGCGTCGTCGGCGGTGACAGCCTGCGTGTCGTATAGCGCCGGCGCAGTGTCCGATTGCCGATCGCCGGCCTCTTCCACCTGATCGGCCGCATGCGCCATTTCGAATGCCTGCACCGATTCGACAGTGTGATCGGGCAGCACATCCGCATCGGTCTGCGCGGCGTCAACATGGTCGGCGCCTGCGTACTCTGCATCGGAATGCGCGGCTTCGGTCTGCTCGGCTGCCAGGTGCTCGGCTTCGGAATGCGCGGCTTCGGCGTCCTGGTGGTCCGTCGCGTGCTCGACGACGCCCGCGCGTTCGTCGGAATGCGCATGCGTTTGCAGCTGCTCCCCGGCCTCGACGTCCTGATCAGACGGCACCTGCTCATGGACGTGCTGCTGCGCATCGGCGGACGCATCATCGCCCGAATCCATCTGCTGATTCGAAGATGCGTGCGCTTCCACCTCTGCGTGCTCGCCCAGCTGCGCGGCTTCTTCCAGCGCTTGCTGCTCGCCCGCATACGGCTCGCCTGCATGCGGCAATGCTGCATCGCTGTGCTGCGCCGCCTGGTCTGCCGGCTGCTCGCCTGCCTGTTCCTGCGTGTCGGCGTGGTCGTGGCCAGACTGATCGGACGCCACGCTGTCCAGCGCTGCGGTTTCCGGGGTCCAGTCTTCCGCGGTCGTTGCATCGGCGTCATCAGCCAACGCAGCGTCGGCGTGCACGGCCTCCAGCGCTTCGATGCTCTCGACCGCCTCGTCAGCGTCTGCTGCAACCTGATCGTCGTGCGCGGGCACCTGCTGTGCGTGCGCGTCCACTGCCTGCTCGGCATCGGCTGCAGCCAGCGTCTGCGCATCGCCCAAGACAGCTTCTGCATCGGCCAGCTCGTCTACCGCAATTTTGTCGGCGTGCGTGCTGGTCGCATCGGCGTCGTGCTCGCCCGACACAACCTCAGCAGATGCCTCACTCGGCACCTCTGCCGCGTGCTCGCCCGGTACGTGATCGTGCGGTGCGGTCTGCGCATGCTGCAGTTCGGTGGCATCCCAGGCCTCGGCTTCGACCAGCGGCTCGTCGGCCGGCAGGTCGTGTGCGTCGATGTCCTGCGATGCGGCCCGGTCTGCCGCGTCGTCTGGCGCAGCATCGCCGTGCAGCGCATCGGCAAGCTGCTCGGATTCGGCAACCGGTACCAGTGCGTCGTCGCTCGATGCAGGCACAGACTCGGCAGCGGCGTGGGCATCTTCGTGCATGGCGGCATGGCCGGCATCGTCGAGCGCATGCGGTGCAGGCGCGTCCAGTGCGAGTGCCGAATCATGCTCGGCTTCGGCCTCGGCCAGCTCGTCCACGGCAATCGGCGCATCGTCCGGCTGCGGCTGCGCGTCTTCGGCACCTTGCGCCGATACAAGGGCGTCGGACGGTAGTGCGCCGGCATCCAGGTACTGCGACAGATCCTGCGCACCGGTCAGTTCGACCGAGGCAGCGCTGCCGTCTACCGTGGCGCTCGGAGCGTCGACATCGTCCAACTCGTCCAGGAACACCTGCGGAGGCCACTGCGCTTCCGGCAAGCTGTCCACCAGCGCGCGCAAGCGCTCGGTCAACGGTGCGAACGACGGAATCAACGGCGCATCGGCACGCAGCGCGGTCACCGTGGTGGCAATCGCAGCAGCGGTGGCGGTGAGTGCTTCGAGCCCCTCCGCCGACGGCGTGACCGAGGCGGCCAGCAAGCGCTTGACGTAGCTTTCGGCCGGCGTCGTCACCAAGGTGATTTCCGGCACGTCGGTCATCGCGAACGCGCCACTCATCGTGTGCACGGCGCGCAGTACTTCTTCGGTCGCCAACTGCGGCTCGGCCTGGCTGGCCTGCAGCCACCCGTTCACCGTGTCCAGATGCGTGGCGACCTCGGCTTCCAGGATCTCGCGCAGCACGCTGTCCACCGAAGCCGGGGTTCCGCCGCTGGCGGCGAACACGCCTGCGGCTGCCGCCGGAATCGCCGCGGCCTCGGCCACCGGTGCCACGGCTGCGGGCACGTAGTAGACCTCTTCGCCGGCAGCAACGCGCTCGGCAATGCCCTGGATTTCAGGCAGATCGGCGCTGATGCGGCCCTGGTCGCGCAGCGCGGCGTTGAATTGCGGCAACACCTCGTAGGCCAGTTCGACCATTGACACGACCGCCGGGCTGGCCGGCCGCGAATTATCGAGCACGCGGTTGAGCATGCTCTCGATCTTCCAGCTGAACTCGCCGAGCACGCTGGCGCCGACCAGACGCCCACTGCCCTTCAAGGTGTGGAAGACGCGGCGGATCGGGCGCAGGGTTTCCGGGTTGGTGGGCGCGGCGCGCCACACCGGCAACAGCTGCCCCAGGTTGACCAGCTCTTCGTCGAATTCTTCCAGGAACACGTCGCGGATATCGTCGTCGATATCGCTGTCGCCGAAGCCGCCGAAAATGCCGGCGTCGGCAGCCTCCTGCGCAGGTTCGCTGGACACCGGTTCAGAGCCTGCCTGCGCGATCTGCGCATCGGCTGCCACTGTCGGTGCCTGCGGACGCTCCACGTCGAACTGCGCGGCCGCTGCATCGAGCTGGGCCAGGAACGCAGCCGAGGCGTCGTCCAGCTCGAACTCGCTGACCACCGCCTGTTGCACGCGCGGGGCGACCGGCTCGGATGCTGCTTCGGACGGAGTGTCCTGCGGCTCCTGTGCCGGCTCGACGAACGGGTCATCCAATTCCTGCGGCGGGCTCGGCGGCGGCGAGAAGGCATCTTCGATGCTGGTCTGCGCGCGGCGCGTTGCGTTCTCGGCGATGAAATCCAACGGTGCGTCGGTCTGATCGGCGTCGCCCGGCAGGTCGATCTGCTCGATCTGCAGCGGCGCGTCCTCGGCAACCTGCGGCTCGGCGGCGTGTGCCTGCTCCAGCGCGCTCAGATCCACCGTGTAGCTGACCTGCGTGGCCTCGTTGCCATCCTGCTCGGCCGACACCGGGTCGAACGCAGAGGTGGCGATCGGCGCGGCCTGCTCCGTGGTTTCCAGATGCCAGTCGCCGGGCGCCTGCGCGCCGTCGCCCGAAAGATCCAGCGGCGCCACGGTGAACGGCACGTGCGACTGGCCGGAGACGGTTTCTTCGGCGGCGACCGGGTCGAACGAGAACACCGTATCGGTCGCGGCAGCGCCGGTGTCGTGCACCACGCTGGCAGCGAACGGCGTCTCGACGACGGTTTCGTTCGCCCATTCCAGCGACGGCAAGGCCGCCGCATCGTTGGCGGCCTGCGGCGTATCGGCGTGTTGCAACGGCGGGGCGGCCACCGGCTGCGGCTCGGCCGCGCTGCCGGGCTGGTCCGCGCCGACCGGCAAATCGGACGGCTGGCCCGACGGCAGCGGCCAGTAACGCAGCGTTTCCAGGCTGTTGCGGGTGATATCCAGAATCTCTTCGCGGCCGGGACGGCGCTCGCGCAGGGCTTCCAGGTAGTACTCCAGGCTGGCCATCGCATCGGCCAGGGTATCCAGCTGGCGTCCGCTGGGCACGCGCTGCTTGCCGATCAATTCCAGATCGACGTAGCGACGCACGCCTTCCAGATAATCGGCAGCCTGCGGCAGCTCGAGAATGCGCAACGCACCGCCGACTTCGCCGAGCAGGTGCGGCACCTCGGCAAGACGCGCGTGGTCCCAGTTGGTTTCGATGAAGGCGACGAAATGTTCGCGCGCCGCACCGAAGTTGGCGATCGCCTCTTGCGCCAGCACATCGACCGTGCGGCGGACTTCCGAGGAGTTGGCACTGTTGCTGACTTCGGTGCCGTCGCCCGGGTCGGCGCCGAGGCTGGCGACCTGATCGTCCAGCGACGCATCCACGTACAGCAGCGCGCCGGCAATATCCAGCAGCACGCTTTCGTCCATCTGGGTCTGGCCATCGACCACGCGTGCCAACGCATCGCGCTGCTGCACGACGACGCTGCGCGCAACGCCCAAGCCCATCATGCCGAGGGTGTCGGCAACGCTGCCCAGATCGTTGACCTGGGTCTGCAGCTCGCCGATCTCCCCGCCGGTGCGCAAATGCAGGTCCAGCGCGTCTTTGACGCGCAGCAGTTCTTCCTTGACCGCGTTGCCGACGGTGTCGAGCAACTCGCGATTGCGCCCGCTCAGACTGCCGCGCGCATGATCCAGCTCGGCCTCGGTGGCAACACCGGCCTGCGGGTCGAACGCGAACAGCACGCTTTCGCTCAGACCCGGCTGGCCACGGGTGGCACGGATTTCATTGAGCAGCGGCAACAGCACGATCGGAATGTCGCGGTGACCGTTCTGCAAGCGCTCCAGGTAATCGGGCAGCAGCACGGTGCCGCGCATCAGCATCGCGCAGGCTTCGTCGCGGTCGGCGACCTCGCCCGCCTGCACGGCCTGGGCCAGCAGCTCGAGCTCTTCGGCCACCATCGCCGGCGCATACAACTCGACCATGCGCAGCGTGCCCTGCACCTGGTGCAGGTAGCCGGCGCAGAACCGCATCCGACTGGTGTCGGAGGGTTCTTCGGCAAAGTATTCGATCTCGTTGCGCGCCTGGCGCAACGTCTCGTCCAGCTCTGGCTTGACCCAGCCCAGTGCGGCGTGACTCATCGCATCGCGAAGCGCGCTCATTGCAGCCCCCTGACTACGACCGACTCGCCGCCAGCGCGGCAACCGGTCACTTCCTGCATCGACGTAACGCTACTACGCGCCATCTGCTGATCCTTTCCCGTTCCGCGTCGTGGTCACGCCGGCAGCTTGAAGTCGGCGACCGAACGGCGCAGATCGGCAGCGAGCTGAGCCAGGTTGCCGATCGATTCGGCCGTCTGCTCCGCACCCTGCGATGTCTGGCTGGTGATCTGACGGATCACGCCCATGGTCTGTGTGATATCCGTCGCTGCGGCCGACTGCTGGTGCGCAGCGATGGAGATGTTCTTAATCAGGTTGTTCAAGGCGTTGGACACGCGCTCGATTTCGGTCAGCGCGGTGCCGGCGTCTTCGGCCAGGCGCGCACCGGACACCACTTCAGATGTGGTCTGTTCCATCGAACTGACCGCTTCGTTGGTATCGGCCTGAATGGTCTGCACCAGACCTTCGATGCGTCGGGTCGCACTGGAGGTGCGTTCTGCCAGGCGCTGCACTTCGTCGGCCACCACAGCGAAACCGCGACCGGCTTCGCCGGCCGACGCTGCCTGCACCGCGGCGTTGAGCGCCAGGATGTTGGTCTGCTCGGAAATGTCGTTGATCAGTTCCACGATCGAGCCGATCTCCTGCGAGGATTCGCCCAGCCGCTTGATGCGCTTGGAGGTTTCCTGGATCTGGTCGCGGATCTGGTCCATGCCCTGAATCGTCTCGCGCACCACGCCGGCACCCTCGGCGGCGATGACCACCGAGCGCTGCGCCACTTCGGCCGACTCGGTGGAGTTGCGCGACACCTGTTCGATGCTGGCGGCGATTTCGCTGATGCGCTCGGAGGCGGTGGTGATCTGGTTGGCCTGCTGGCCGGCCGCTTCGGCCAGCTGCATGGCCGTGGCCTGGGTTTCCTGGGTCGACACGGCCACCTTCGCGGAGGTGTCGTTGATGGTGGTCACCAGGTGGCGCAGTTCGTCCACGGCGTAGTTGATCGCGTCCGCGATCGCGCCGGTCATGTCCTCGGTCACCGAGGCTTTCACGGTCAGGTCGCCCTCACCGAGCGAGCTGATTTCGTCCAGCAACCGCATGATCGCCTGCTGGTTGCGGCTGTTGAATTCCACCTGCGACTGGTAGCGCACGTCCTGCTCGCGGGTGCGCACGCGCACCGAGCTCCACACGAAGCCGATGATCGCCAGCAGCGCGACCAGGCCGGACACCACGCCCAGCCAGAAGTTCGGGAACAGGCGCGTGTCGCGCACCGAACCGAACGCCGAGAAGGCATCGAACAGCTTCTTGCTGTCGTCGAGCATCTTGCCCGAGCCAGCCGTCAGTGCGGCGGCCGAGGACTGTGCGGCGAACAGGTTGCGCGAGCTGGCGAGGATGGCGTCGACGTCTTTCTTCATCGTCGTCCACTGCGCCTGCGACTGCTCCAGCGCCGACAACGCGGCCGGGTTGCGCACCGCGGCGATGCCGAGTTCTTCGTTGCCCGTGCGCAGGCCTTCGAGCATCTGCGTAAACACCACCGAGTCACGTGCCAGCGCGTCGCCCGAGGCGGCCGCATTGGCACCACCGGCGCGCATTTCAGTGACCCGGCGTGCCATGGTGCCGGCGACCACCACCTGCTGCAGCGTGTTGTAGATCTGCGAGGCGGGCGCGCCGCTGACCGTCATCGCGCGCACCACTTCGTTCAACTGCGCCTGCAGCTGCGGCACGCTGCCGGAGAAGCGTTCGGCGTTGCCGGCCAAACCCAGCACCGCCGGCTCGCTGGCGATGACCTGATCGGCGTTCTTGCTCAGCGGCACCCAGGTCGCCTTGAGCTGCGCCATCGAGCTGGCGATCGAGCTTTCCTGGCCGTAACGGCCATCCAGTTCGCTGACCGTGCTGTCGATGCGGCCCTTGGTTTCCTTGAAGGCGGCAAAGGCCTTGGCGTCGCCGGACACCGCTTCGCGGCCCTGGTTGGCCAACTGCTGCGAGAGCACCTGCAAGTCGGCCGCGCCGGTGCCGGCACCGGCAAGACGACTGCCCTGCCAGGTCGCGACGCCGGTGTTGGCGCCAAACACGATCATCGACAAGACCAGCAAGCCAAGCCAGAAGCTGGTGCTGACGCTGCCGAGCTTGTTGGTCTTGCGGGCGTCCGGGGCGGTACTCATGGTTCGACCTCGATCTGTATGACGTGGCGGGGTCGCGGCTTAGGCCGCGGCCTGCCGGAATTCAGGAGTGCGCGACAGCAACGCCAGGGAAAACACACCCCAGTCCTGCGTCTCGTTGCGGAAGGCACGGTCGATGAAGTGGGCGTAGCGGCCTTGCGCCAACTCGCCGGGTTCCACCGCCTGGACCTGCTCGAAGCTGCGTTGGCCGTACAGCTCATCGATGGTCAGCGCGACGTCGCCGCCGGCCTGACGCATGATCAGCACGCGCTGGCCTTCCTGCAGCACCGTGCGACGGCCCTCCAGGAACTGCTTCAGGTCGATCACCGGGAACAGATTGCCGCGCAGGTTGCCCACGCCCAGCAGCCAGGGCTGTGCGCCCGGCACCGGAGTGACCGGCGGCATCGGCACGATTTCCGCCACTTCGCGGAAGTCCGAGACCAGTCGCCGGGTCCCGACGCGATACCCCACGCCGCGCCAGATATCGGCCGAGAACTGGCGTTCCGGCAGTGGCGTGGCGTGCGCAAGACTACGGCGCTCGTAGTCTTCGAGAATGTCGAATGGAGAGCGCATCAACGCACCAATTGTCTGATGCGCGCGATCAGATCGTCTTCGCGCGGCGGCTTGACGATGTAGTCGCTGGCACCTTGTCGCAGACCCCAGGCCCTGTCGGTTTCCATGCCCTTGGTGCTGACCAGCAGCACGGGAATGTCCTTGGTTGCCTGGTCGCGTGCGAGAGCACGGGTTGCCTGGAAGCCGCTCATGCCGGGCAACACCACATCCATCAGCACAAGATCGGGCGCCTGGCTGCGAACCAGCTCAAGCCCCTCTTCTGCATTATCGGTGGCGACGACCGTATGGCCTGCTTTTTCCAGCCATTGACTGAAGACTGCCCTGTCGGTGGGCGAGTCCTCGATCAATATAATTCGAGCCATGTTGCCTTTCCCCCTGGTCAGGCGTGGACGTACGTGCGGATCGCGCTCAGTAGTTCTTCACGGGTGAACGGCTTGGTCAGATATTGCTCGGAACCGACGATGCGGCCGCGTGCCTTGTCGAACAGGCCGTCCTTGGACGACAACATGATCACCGGCGTCGATTTGAAGAGCTGGTTGCCCTTGATCAACGCGCACGTCTGGTACCCATCCAGGCGCGGCATCATGATGTCGACGAAAATGATCTGAGGTTGCTGGTCCGCAATTTTGGCCAGTGCCTCGAAACCATCCGTTGCTGTCACTACTTCACAACCTTCCCGCTTCAGCAGCGTTTCGGCGGTGCGGCGAATGGTTTTCGAATCATCGATCACCATCACCTTCAGTCCTGCGAGTTCCCCACCCGCAGCAATGTTTTCACTCATGCAAATATCCCCGGGCGCGCGACGCTTCATCCCTTCCGACGTCGCTACGAAACTGCATGTATATCCCAAGACCCGCATCGACTGTCAAGGGCGCATTGCCGGGGCCCCGCCAGGCGGACGTTCCGACCACGTCTGGGTGCGTCCCGGCCGGCAAGTCGCGCACTACGACCCACCGGGCGCGCCATCGCCCATCGCTTGAAGTTACCATCGGCAGCTTGTTCGAAAGGTTTAGCCCCATGTCGCTCGACGTCGTTGTGGTGATGGATCCCATCGCCTCCATCAAGATCGCCAAAGACACTACGTTTGCCATGTTGCTGGAAGCCCAGCACCGTGGTCACCGCCTGCACTACGTGCGCCCCGGCGGGCTCAGCCTGCGCGAAGGGCGCGCGGTGGCGCAGGTGGCGCCGCTGAGCGTGCGAGAGGACAAGACCGGCTGGTTCACGCTGGGCGAGTTCGCCGAACTGGCGTTCGGGTCCGGCCAGGTGGTGCTGATGCGCAAGGACCCGCCGGTGGATGCGGAGTTCGTCTACGACACCCAGGTGCTGAGCGTGGCGCAACGCACCGGCGCGCAGATCGTCAACGACCCGCAGGGCCTGCGCGACTACAACGAGAAGCTGGCCGCACTGCTGTTTCCGCAATGCTGCCCGCCGACCCTGGTCAGCCGCGATGCGGCCGCGCTCAAGGCTTTCGTGCTGGAACATGGCCAGGCGGTGCTCAAGCCGCTGGACGGCATGGGCGGACGCTCGATCTTCCGCAGCGGCAGCGGCGACCCCAACCTCAACGTGATCCTGGAAACGCTGACCGACGGCAACCGCAAGCTGACCCTGGCGCAGCGCTTCATCCCCGACATCACTGCCGGCGACAAGCGCATCCTGTTGGTGGACGGCGAGCCGGTCGATTACTGCCTGGCGCGGATTCCGCAGGGCGACGAATTCCGCGGCAACCTGGCCGCCGGCGGGCGTGGCGAAGGCCGGCCATTGTCCGAACGCGACCGCTGGATCGCCGCGCAGGTGGGCCCGGAAATGCGCCGCCGCGGCATGCGCTTCGTCGGCCTGGACGTGATCGGCGATTACCTGACCGAGGTCAACGTCACCAGCCCCACCTGCGTGCGCGAGCTGGATGCGCAGTTCGGCCTGAACATCGCCGGGCTGCTGTTCGACGCAATCGAGGCCGGCGCCGCGCAATGAGCACGGCCGCGGCCCTGCCGGCACCGATGGACGACGGTCGCCGGCTGATGATGACGCTGGTGATCTCGCTGCTGCTGCATGGCGTGCTGATCCTGGGGGTGGGCTTTGCGGTCAGCGAGGACGCGCCACTGGTGCCGACGCTGGATGTGATCTTCAGCCAGACCAGCGCGCCGTTGACGCCCAAGCAGGCCGACTTCCTGGCCCAGGCGAACCAGCAGGGCGGCGGCGATCACGACACCGCACAGCGCCCCCGGGACAGCCAGCCAGGCGTGGTGCCGCAGGACCGCACCGGGCTGGCGCCACAGGCGCAACGCGCCACCAGCGTAAACGCGCCCGAGCCCACCCAAACCCGCGTGGTGACCAGCCGGCGTGGCGAACAGGCCGTGCCGACGCCGCAGCCGAATCCGCAGACCGATCCGCTCACCCCGGCCGAGGCGCAGCGCATCCAGCGCGATGCCGAAATGGCCCGGCTCGCTGCCGAGGTGCATCTGCGCTCGGAACAATACGCCAAGCGCCCGAACCGCAAGTTCGTCTCGGCCAGTACCCGCGAATATGCATACGCGAACTACCTGCGTGCCTGGGTGGACCGCGCCGAGCGCGTCGGCAACCTGAACTACCCGGACGATGCCCGCCGCCGCCGGCTGGGCGGCAAGGTGGTCATCAGCGTAGGCGTGCGCCGCGACGGCAGCGTGGAAAGCAGCCGCGTGCTGGTTTCCAGCGGGGTTCCGTTGCTGGACGATGCCGCGTTGCGCGTGGTGCAACTGGCGCAGCCGTTTCCGCCCCTGCCCAAGACCAAGGACGATGTGGACATCCTGCAGGTCACGCGCACCTGGCTGTTCCTGCCCGGTGGCGAGCTGCACGACGACCGCTGACACCCGCGGGCGTTCACCGCCCGATGCAAGGCACCACAGCCGAGCGGCACCGGGCTGACAGAACATATAAGCGCAGGATCAGCGCCGCTGCGGCGCACCCTCCTCGTGCCGTGATGCCCCTGG
Source organism: Xanthomonas phaseoli pv. dieffenbachiae (assembly GCF_008639345.1). Taxonomy (NCBI): domain Bacteria; kingdom Pseudomonadati; phylum Pseudomonadota; class Gammaproteobacteria; order Lysobacterales; family Lysobacteraceae; genus Xanthomonas; species Xanthomonas phaseoli. The sequence goes on from NZ_CP041380.1 coordinate 3,447,642, forward strand.
ACCGAGCGTGGACGCCAGGCCAGCGGCCCTGCGCGGCCTGGTCACCGCCTTGTACGCCTGCACAGCGCCAAGGTGCCATAGCGGCGCGCACGTGCAGCAGCAGGCTGGCAACGACGACCCGCGATTAGCTTGCACATCCACCTAGACCGCGCAACGGCATGGCCGATTGCGTCATTTGCCGCATGCAGCAGATGGCGTGGCAGCTCCGCGGTGACCGGTGTCTCAGGCCACCTGCGCCGCGGCGTGCAACCGGTCGGCCAAGGCCATGATTTCGTCTGCGTCCTGCACGCGTTCGCGCCAGGCGGCGGGAATGCCCTCGACACCGTAGAACGCGCCGGCGAGCTGGCCGCAGATCGCCGCGGTGGTGTCGGCATCGTCGCCCAGGTTGGCCGCGCGCAGCACTGCATCGGCGAATGTGTCGGTGGTGGCGAAGCACCACAGTGCGGCCGACAGCGCGTCGACCACGTAGCCGGTGCCGCGAATCTGCGCTGCCGGCACCGCGGCGTGGTCGCGCGCGGCCAAGGCATGCACCGCCGGGGAGACCATTCCTTCGCACGACGTGCGCAGCACCTGCTCGCGCGTTGCGCCGAGCAAGGCGGCCCGCACCTGGGCAGCGAACAACCGGCAGGCGTCCAGTGCTTCGGCGGCGGCATGGGTGGTGCGCGAGCTGTCGGCGGCACGCTCGCCCAGCTTGTCGGGGCGATGCGCGTAGTACATCGCCACCGGCGCCAACCGCATCAGGGATCCATTGCCGGCCGCGCGCGGATCGGCGCTGCCGCTGAAGGCGGGGCCGCCATCGAGATAGCGCTCCAGCGCCTGGCGCACGGTGTTGCCGATATCGAAACAGCGGCCGGTGCTGCTGAGGTAGCCGTGCTGATACCAGTTGCAATAGCGATTCATCTGGTCGGCGGGATCGAAGCCTTGCCGGTGCAGCAGGCTGTGCGCCAGGCACAGCGCCACGAGGTGTCGTCGGTCCACTGCCCTGCACGCAGGGCGAACGGACCACCGCCGTGCATGTCGTCGATCGGCGTGAAGCTGCCGGGCGCTTGGAATTCCAGCGTGGTGCCCAGCGCATCGCCGACCGCCAGGCCGAGCAGGCAGCCGCGAAACCGCGCGCGTTCGAGATCGCCGTGTGTCATGGCGCGGCGGCGGCGGCCTTCGCTGCGCGTGCGGCCTGTTGCTCGGCCAGTGTCAGTGCAACGTTGTCGCGCAGGTACGCTGGCTCCACACGCTCCGGCGCCAGCCCTTCGCCCCGCTGCAGCGCGGGCACCGCCAGCGTGAGCAGATCGGCGGCATGCGGCAAGGCGCTGGCATCGACGCTGCTCAGTTGCGCGGCAAGACGCTGCTGCAGCAGTCCGTCGGCGGCCGCAAATCCGGTTCCCACCCCGGCCACGCGCTGCGCCGTCTCGGGCATGAGCACCGCGTCGGGCGTGCACACGCGCTCCGGGACAAGTTCCAGCAGCCCTTCCTCGTTGCGCGCGAATACCCCGGCATAGACTTCGCCCATGCGCGCATCGATGCAGGCCAGCACCAGGCTCGCTTCGGCCGGCGCGCGCAAGGCCAGCACCTGCAGCGTGGACACCGCCAGCACCGGCAGATCCAGCGCCAGCGCGATGCCTTGCGCAATGCCGATCGCCAGCCGCACGCCGGTGAAGGCGCCAGGCCCGCGGCCGACCGCGATCGCATCGAGCTGACGCCGGGTGATGCCGGCGTCGGCCAGCAGCGCGTCGGCCCACGGCAAGGCCAGTTCGGCGTGGCGACGCGGTGCCAGCTCGAAGCGCTCGATCACGCGTCCATCCACGTGCAGCGCAACGGAGCAGGCTTCGGTGGAGGTTTCGAAGGCGAGGATGTTCATGGGAGAAAGCCGGGACCAGGACCCGGAACTGGCCGGGAAGGTGCAAAGTTTAACTGATCGATTCGAGCCGCCGAGGCGGCATCCGGGATGTGCCACCCGGTGTACGCGGGCACCTGTGTGCAGGCGCTGGTGCGGGCCGAAGGGCAGTGCGACCGGCAACGTTGCCATTGCATGCGAGCGCGACACACGACCACCCTGAGCACTCAGCCCCGCCGTTACCCGGGTCTCTGGTCCATGCCACCCAGTCCCGGCTCCTCAAAAAACGCCTGCACGTCGGCGAGCTCCCGCGTGCGCGCGAACGGCGGCAGCGACGTCATGAAGGTGCGCCCGTAGCTCTTGTTCACCAGCCGCGGGTCGCACAACACCAGCACGCCACGGTCGGTTTCGCTGCGAATCAACCGACCCACCCCCTGCTTGAGCGCGATCACCGCCTGCGGCAGTTGTTCGTCGCGGAACGGGTTGCCACCGTCGCGGCGGATCGCATCCAGGCGCGCTTCGAACACCGGGTCGTCGGGCGCGGCGAAGGGCAGCTTGTCGATCACGACCACGCTCAAGGCGTCGCCCACCACGTCCACGCCCTCGCGGAAACTGGCCGAGCCCAGCAGCACGCCATTGCCGGAATCGCGGAACCGCTGCAGCAAGGTCGCGCGCGGCGCCTCGCCCTGCACGAACAACGGCCACGGCGCGCCGCGCAAGGCTTCGGCCGCTTCGCGCAGCGCGCGGTGCGAGGCGAACAGCAAGAACGCACGACCGTTGGAGGCTTCCAGCACCGGCGTCAGCGCGCCGATCAAGGCAGTGCCGAAGCCGCGTGCGGCCGGATCGGGCAGGTTCGGCGGCAGGTAGCACAAGGCCTGGCGCGCCCAATCGAAGGGGCTGGGTTGCAGCAAGGTCACCGGATCGCTCAGGCCCAGCCGCTGCGCGATGTGGTCGAACTCGCCCCCCACCGCCAGCGTGGCCGAGGTGAATACCCAGGCCGCGTGCGATTTTTCGCGGTGTTCGCGTAGCGGGCCGGAGACATCCAGCGGCGTGCGCTGGCAACGGAAGCCGCGCGGGCTGAGTTCGTACCAGAGCACATCGTTGTCGACCACCGGTTCCGGCGGATCCAGCGCGAAATCGGCCACCGGCAGGTCTTCGCCCAGCCAGCGCGACAGGCGGTTCAATGCTTCCTGCGCACGTGCCGTGCAGCCGTCGAAACCCGGTGAGGCCTCACGCAACGGCAGCAGGGATTCGCCCAACCGTGCCAGCGACGACAGCACGGCGTCGAACCCTTCGCGCACCTGCGGCTTGGCCAGCGCACGCCATTGCGTACCGCGCGGCGGCAGCCCTTCCATGCCGGCACGCAGGCTGCGCAAGGCCTCATCCAGCGCCAGGATCGGTGCCTGCAAACTTGCCTGCGCGCCGGCAACCAGGCGCGCTTCGACCATGCAATCGCGTGCCAGCTCCTGCCACGGCCGCATGCCGAAACTTTCGCCGAAGAAATTGGCCGCCAGTTCCGGCAATTGATGCGCCTCATCGATGACGAAGGCCTGCGCACCGGGCAGGATTTCGCCGAAACCTTCCTGCTTGAGCGCCAGGTCGGCCAGCAGCAGGTGATGGTTGACCACCACCAGATCGGCCGCCTGCGCGCGCTGGCGCGCCTGCACCACGAAGCATTCGCCGTAGAACGGGCAGTCGGTGCCCAGACAGTTGTCGACGGTGGAGGTCACCATCGGCAGCAGCGGCGAGTCGTCCGGCAAGGCGTCCAGCTCGGCCATGTCGCCGAACTGGGTACGCCCGCTCCAGGCCACGATGCGCTGGAACTGCGAGACCTGTTCGGGCGAGGCAAAGCGCGGTTCGCCACGCGCCTGCTGGGTGCGGTACTTGCACAGGTAGTTGGCGCGCCCCTTCAGCAACGCACTGCGCAGCCCCACGCCCAGCGCTGCGCGCACGCGTGGCAGGTCGCGATGGAACAGCTGATCCTGCAGCGCGCGCGTGCCGGTGGAGACGATGGTCTTGAGCCCGGACAGCAACGCCGGCACCAGGTAGGCGTAGGTCTTGCCGGTGCCGGTGCCTGCCTCTGCCAGCAGCACATCGCGCTGCTCGAACGCTTCGGCGATGGCTTCAGTCAGCCGCAATTGCGCAGCGCGTGGCGCGAACGCGTCGAGCTGGCGCGCAAGCGCCCCGCCCTCGCTGAGCGCTTGGATGCTGGCAGTGGCAAGTTGGGACATGGGACCGAACGAAAAGCGGGCAGGAAGCAGAACAGCCTATCGCGTGCGCGATGACGCTGCCTGGGTTGGGCTTGATGGATCGGGCGTATCCCCGCTGCTGCGCCGGCAACCATCGGGTGCACTGCCCCTGCTTGCTGAAGCCGCACTGCACATCTGGGCGCACCTCGCCAGCTTGGCCGCGACGTGCTCAGGCATCCTAAAGCGCGCAACGGACGCGGCCACACCAGGCATCGAGCGCGCCTGCCTTGCGGTGTGCGCAGTCGCTCCGATCGCCGGCCTCAGTACCGCTTCACGCCCGGCACGGTGCAACCGGCAATCTGCGCCTTGGCAGAGGCGGCGTTTTCCTTTTCGCCACGCGCCAGGCGCGACTGCTCGATGGTCGCCCAATGCCGACGGCACAACGGCCCGGTCTTGGACCCCAGGTCGATCGCCTGCTTGGCGAAGCGTTCGGCCGCCGGCCAGTCGGCCTGCAGCACCGACACTTCGGCGCGTTCCTGCAGGATCGCCGGATCGCCCGACACCAGGCCCAGCGCCTGATCCAGGGCGGCAGCGGCGCCAGCCAGATCGCCGGCCTGGCGTTTGCTCTTGGCGGTGTCGCGCAAATCATCCACCTGCGGGTCGCGCAGCGGCTGCACCGACAGTTCGGTGTCGTCCGCGCCGGCTTCGCGTTCGATCAGCAACAACCGCTGGGTCGGCGTGGTCGGGTCCACCGGGGTCGGCGGCGGCGCGGGCGGTGCGCTGATGCAGGCGGTGAGTGCGGCCAGGACGCCGATCAGGGCGAGCAAACGGTGCATTCGGTTCATGGGGTCATTCCAATCAACGCGTGGGTGGAGCCGCGGCAGGAGCGGCGGCAGGTTCTTCGGACTTCTTTTCCAGACCGAAGAAGCGGCGCCAGCCACCGCCGCTGGATTGTTCGGCAGGTGCGGCCGCCTCGCCGGGCGCAGCTTCGATCGACGGTGCATTGCCCGCGCACGGTGCGTAGGCCGGCGTGAAGCCGACCACGAATGGGAACTGGCGCGCGCCCGGACAGCCCGGGTCGGTCACGCCGGTGCCGCTGGCGTCCACCCACTGCCAATCCAGGCCCTTGCCGCTGACCTTCAATGGCGCACTCGGCAGGCGGGCGAAGATGCTCGACCACACCCGCATCGCACCGGTGGCGCCATACAGGCCGGTTTCCGCGTTCTGGTCGTTGCCCATCCAGATCACCGCCAGATGGTCGCCGGTGTAGCCGGCATACCAGCTGTCGCGGCCGTCGTTGGAGGTACCGGTCTTGCCGGCCGACGACAGGCGCCCCAGGCCATCGCCCAGCAACTGGCGCGCGGTGCCACCGCTGACCACCTGCTGCAGGCCGATGCTGATGAGGTTGGCGGCCACCGAATCGCCTTCCTGCGCCGGCGCCGGGGTCTTGTCGTAGCGCTTGAGCAGCTTGCCCTGCGGGTCGAGCACGCCGCGCACCGCGTGCAGTGGCTGGATCTCGCCGCCGGCTGCCAGGAATTGATACAGCTGCGCCATGCCATACGGGCTCTGGTCGGCGGTGCCCAGGATCAGCGCCGGATTGGGCTCGGCCTTGATACCGGCCAACACCTGGATCAGCTGGGCGATGCGGTCGGCGCCGACCTGCATGCCCACCCGCACCGTGGCCTGGTTGTAAGAATGCGCCAGCGCATCGACCAGGCGCACCGTGCCGTGGCTGCGGTTGTCCGAATTGCCCGGCGACCAGGTCTTGCCGCGGCTGAGCTGCACGGTCACCGGCGAGTCGTCGACCCAGCTGGACAGCGCCCAGCGGTCCGGCGAGGCCAAGGCCAGCATGTAGACGAACGGCTTGAGCAACGAGCCCACCTGGCGCTGCGCTTCCACCGCACGATTGAAGCCCGGCTTGGCGACATCGCGGCTGCCGACCACGGCCAGCACATCGCCGTTATGCACATCGGTGAGCACCAATCCTGCCTGCAACGGCGGGCGCTTCTTGTTGTCCAGCCGCTTGATGGTGCCGGTCACTGCGCCTTCGGCATACGCCTGCGCCGACGGCGACATGCCGGTGAGCACGCTCATGCCGGCGCCCTGCAGCACGCCTTCCGGATAGTCGTGCGCCAGCTGGCGCCGCACCAGGTCCACATAGGCCGGGAAGCGGTTGGCGGCGACCAGGCCGGGCTCGGTCGGCACGCCCAACGGCGCAGCCAGCGCGCGCTTGTATTCGGCGTCGTTGATCAGATTGTTTTCGTGCAACTTGCCGAGCACGAAATTGCGCCGGTCCAGCGCGCGTTCCGGGTTGCGCCGCGGGTCGTAGTACGACGGCCCCTTGACCAGCCCGATCAACAATGCGATCTGCTCGGTGGTCATCGAATTGAGGTCGCGGCCGAACCACAGCTCTGCGCCCGAGGACACGCCGTGGATCGCCTGGCCGCCGCGCTGGCCCAGATACACCTGGTTGAGATAGGCCTCCAGGATGGTGCGCTTGTCGTAGCGCGCCTCCATGATCACCGCGTACAGAATCTCGTTGAACTTGCGCGTGAGCGTCTGTTCCTTGCCGATGCCGAGCAGGCCGCTGCGGGCCAACTGCTGGGTCAGGGTACTGGCGCCCTGGCGGACCTGGCCGCCGGAGCGCGCCATGATCCAGGCCGCACGCACCATGCCGCTGAGATCGATGCCGTGGTGGCTATTGAAGTCGCGGTCTTCCACCGCCTGCAGGCCGGTGACCAGCAGTTCGGGCACTTCTTCCATGCGCACCAGGCGGCGCTCTTCCTGCTTCTGGCCGTACAGGGTGGCGATGCGCGCCGGGTCCAGGCGTGCGCTTTTGAGCGCCTTGCGGTCGCCGGCGTCGCGCAGGCTGGCCACACGCCCACCGGCCAGGCTGACTTCGATACGGCGCGCCGGCACGCGTCCATCCACATCGATGTAGCCGCGGCTGGCGATGGTGAAGCGGCTACCGTCCTGCTGGTAGGTGCCGGCCAGCGTCGCCTGACCGTCGTCGCGGTACGACGCCGCGTCCAGTTCGGTCTTCAGGGTGGCCGCATCCAGTGCGTTGCCCGGCACGAGCACGAGCGGCCGGCCGTACACGCGGGTCGGGATCTGCCAACGCAGTTCGCCGAAGCGCTGGGTGACCTGCTTGTTCAGATACATCGTGTAGGGAATCAGGAAACCGAGCGCCAGCGCGAATGCGGCAAATCCCCAGACGATGAGTCTGCGTTGCCAGCGGGAGCCTTGCGCGTTGGTGTCGTCCTCGAAATCGTCGGGAGCGTCGTTGTCGTGGCGTCGGGGCACAGGAATGCGAGAATGTAGAGTCCGGCGAGTCTAGCAGCGCTGTCATGGCTGTGACCTGCCGAGCCCGTCGGCCATTAAGAGCGGCTAACAAAACGACCGATGCTGCTTCGCTGGGCGCGACGTGTCCTCGGCGGCAGCAGGCATGGTTCGTACACTGCGCTGGCAGATGCAACGATTGCCTCGACCCGCGCGCTGCTCGCACCGTTCACTGCCATACCACGCTGGAGTTCCAACGCAATGTCGATGTCTTTGGCCGATGCGCGCTATCTGTTCAATCGCGTCCTCGGCCTGATCCACCGCAGCGTGGCCAGCATGCGCACGCGCGGCTGGCGCGCGACCTGGCAACGCATTCGCGTGCACACGCAGGCGCCTCCAGTCGCCCTGGGCACGCCGCTGTGGCTGCCGCAGGCCGCCCCGTTTGCGGCGTTCGCGCTGCCGCACAGCGCCACCCCGCGGGTGACGGTGGTGATCCCGGTCTACAACCACATCGCGCACACCTTGGTCTGCCTGCGCGCACTGGCGGCGCATCCGCCGCTGCTGAGCGTGGAAATCATCGTCATGGACGACGGCAGCAGCGACGCCACCGCTGAACAGCTGCCGCAGATCGCCGGTCTGCATTACCACGTGCGTGCGAGCAACGGCGGTTTCATCGCGGCCTGCAACGACGGCATCGCGCTGGCGCGCGGCGAGTTCGTGGTGCTGCTCAACAACGACACCATTCCGCAGCCCGGCTGGCTGGACCGGCTGATCGACACCTTTGCCCGGTATCCGGCCGCCGGCCTGGTCGGCGCGCAACTGGTGTACCCGGACGGGCGCCTGCAGGAATCCGGCGGCGTGGTGTTCGCCGATGGCAGCGCCTGGAGCTACGGCCGCTTTGAATCGTCCGAGGACCCGCGCTATGCGTATGTCCGCGCAATGGACTACTGCTCGGGCGCGGCCATCGCGCTGCCGCGTGCGCTGTTGCAGACACTGGGCGGGCTGGACCGGCGCTACATGCCGGCGTATTACGAAGACACCGATCTGGCGTTTGCAGTCCGCGCGGCCGGCTATCAGGTGCTGGTGCAGCCGGCCAGCGTAGTGGTGCATGACGAGGGCACCAGCAACGGCACCGATACGCGCACCGGGGTGAAGGCCTACCAGGTGCGCAATCAGGGCGTCTTCGCCGAAAAATGGCAGCAGCCGCTGAAAACGCAGTTGCCGGTCGGCACCGTACCCGGGCCTGCACTGCTGCACCGCCACCAGCGACAGGTGTTGATCCTGGACGAGTGCGTGCCGCAGCCGGACCGCGACTCAGGCTCGCTGCGGCAGTTCAACCTGATCCGCCTGCTGCGCGAGGAAGGCGCGCATGTCGTCTTCGTGCCGACACGCCGCGAACACGCCGGGCGCCACACCCAGGCATTGCAGCAGCTCGGTGTCGAAGTCTGGTACGCGCCGTTTCTCGAAGGCATCGGCAGCTGGCTGCGCAGCCATGGCGCGCGATTTGCAGTGGTGCTGCTGGTACGCCACCACGTGGCGCATGCCTGCCTGCCGTTGCTCAGGCAATACGCGCCTCAGGCGCGCAGCTTGTTCGACACCGTCGACCTGCATTACCTGCGCGAACGCCGCGGTGCCGAGCTGGCCGGCGATGCCAACCTGCTGCGTAGCGCGGAACGCACCCGCCTGCGCGAGCTGGAGATCATGGCGGCCACCGATGTCACCGTGCTGGTGTCTGCCGCAGAACAGGCGCAACTGCGCGCCGATGCGCCACACATCCGCACCGCCCTGCTGTCCAACCTGCATGAAGTCGCCGGCAGCGGGCATCGCTTCGCGCAACGCCGCGACCTGGTCTTTGTCGGCGGCTTTCGTCATCCGCCGAATGTGGATGCGGTGCAGTGGTTCATCAGCGCCATCTTTCCGCAGGTCCGTGCGCAGCTGCCCGACGTGGTCTTCCACTGCATCGGTGCCGACCTGCCTGACGCCCTGGCATTGTTGGCTGACGAATGCCCCGGCGTGCAGCTGCATGGCCATGTTCCGGACCTGGTGCCGTTCATGGACAGTGCGCGTATCGCGGTGGCACCGCTGCGTTTTGGCGCTGGCGTGAAAGGCAAGATCAATCTGAGCATGGCGCACGGCCAGCCGGTGGTCGGCACCACCTGCGCGGTGGAAGGCATGCACCTGCGCGACGGCGAGGATGTCTGCGTCGCCGACGATGCGGACGCCTTCGCCGCGGCGATCGTGCGGCTGTATCAGGATGCGGCACTGTGGCAACGTCTGGCCGACAACGGCTTGCGCAACGTGGCCGAACATTTTTCGCTGGAGGCGGCGCGTGACACGGTGCGCGCGTTGTTTATTGCCGAGTGAGCAGATGGTTGGGAACGACTGCTCGGATCGTTGCACCGCCAAACGCCGCAGTCCGCGGCTTGATGGGCGATTGATCCGCCTGCGCCGCACCGGGAGGCTTCGCATTTAGCCTCATCCGCCCCTTCGGGACATTTTCTCCTGGTGGGAGAAGGGAGTGTGCGTGGCAACGCGCATGGCGTGTTTGTTGCGGGGGCTGCACCGCATGGTTCACATGCGTCTGCAGCACGCGTTGCATCTGATGCAACCACGGGGGCTTGGAGCGTGAGACGGTGTCTGCATTTGATGCAACACAGGCCCTAGACCGTGGGACTGCGCACGCCCGGCTGGCTCAGAAGTTGCCCGTATCGCCGGCAACCGCTCACCGCTGCTCGGCCACCGCCTTGACCCGCCGCGTGAATTCGGCCAGTTCCGGCAAGCCCGGATCCAGCTGATGTGCCTCGTCCTGTGCACGGCGGGCGAAGGCTGCGTCTTCCTGGCCCAGCCGCTCGCTCCCGACCGCCACCCAGCGTTGTGCAAGGCGGCGGCGCGCACCGGCCAAGGCATCGGCATTGGGTGTCAGCGCCTGCCAGGCATCCAGGCACCCGCGCGCGGCACGCAGGCGGTTGTTGCGCAGTTCGTCCTCGAAACACCGCTGGCTGGCTGGCACCACGCGCGCCGCTGCCTGCAGCACGCGCGGATCGCGCGGCGCCAGCGCCTGCGCGGCACGCACGGCGTCGTAGGCGCTGGCGCCGGGCGGCGTCATCCAGTGTTGCTGCGCTTCGGCATCGGCAACGCGCTGCAGCAATGCCCGCAGACGGCGCTCGCGCGTGCCCCGCGACAGGCTCGCGTCCGGGCCGCGCTGGGCGTCGCGCGCGCGCGCAATCGCTTGCTCGGCCTGCACGGTCGATGCGGCGCCGGGCACCAGAAGCTGCGCCTGACGCAAGGATTGCAACGCATCGTCGAAGCGGAAATCCGCCGCCTGCCGGCCGGCCTGTGCGGCGTACTCGTCCGCCACCTGGTCGCGGCCCCGCTGGGCACTTGCATCGCCAGGTTCGGCAGCCAGCACCGCGTTGAAATCGCGCGCAGCCGGAGCCAGGCGACCGCGGCGCAGCAAGGCCTGCGCCCGCTGGCGCCGCTGTTCCAGCACGCGGTGGTACTGGCCTTCGGTCAGCGGCATGTCGACATGCCCGGCGTCGTACCGCTTGGCCGCGGCCAGCAACGCCGACGCCTCGCCGAGCGCATCGCGCGCCAGTGCGTGGCGTGCCTGCGCCAACAGGTCGGTCAAGGCGTCTTCGCGGCCTTCCAGTGCGTCGGTGCGGTCGGGCGCCAGGGTCAGGATGCGTTGATAGAGCGGCAACGCACTCTCCGGCGTGCCGTCTAGGCGGCCCTGCTGCTGGGCAAGCGCGGCCTGCGCCAGCAAGGCATCCAACCCGACCCGACGCGCCTGCAGCGCGCGCAGCCGCGCCGCGACCGGGGCGATCTGCGCCTGCGGCACCTCCAGGGCGCCTGCCAGCGCCAGCGCACGCTGCGCTGCCTCGGCATCGCCTGCTGCAACCGCTGCCCGTGCCTGCGCTACCGCAGCAGCGCCGGTGCGCGCCAGCCCGGTCCGGGCTTCGCCACGGTCGCTGTCCAGTGCAAGTGCGGCGGCGAACAGTTCCCGCGCACCGCTGCCGTTGGCGGCGCTGAGCTGACCGCGCGCCAGGGCCGCATCGCCCCGCTGCAACAATTGCTGGATGCGCGTGTCCGGCCACAGCCAATCGGCCAGCGGCTTGCGCAGCACGACCACAGTGAGCAGCAGGCAGGCGCACAGCGCCAACACCATGCGCCAAAGCGCACGGCTGCGCAGTGGCGCCCAGAGGCGGGGCGATCTGGCCCAGCGCGGGAGCGGAGACATACGGTGGCGTCCATCCTTGGCGCGACCTGACGGGGACGCGTTCACCGCCTTATGGTAGCGGTGGAGGTTGCGAAGGCGGTGTGGGCTCTTCGGGAATCGGGAATCGGGAATCGGGAATCGGGAATCGGGAATCGTCAGGCAAGCACGGCGCCCTCACCCTTATGTGCTGTGTTCGGATCGGTAGGCGCTGGCAAGATCTTCAGCACTCAGCCCAGCCGCCGCACCTCGCTCACCCCGGGCAACGCATCCAGCTTGCCGAGCAGACCGGACAGCTGGTCATAGTCGCTGACCTTCAAGCGCAGCCGCAGTTGCGCCCTGCCGGTATCGCGCACGTTGTCGCTGTTGATTTCCAGCACGTGCGCGTCTTCCTGGGCGATCAGGTTGGTGATGTCCTTGAGCAGCCAGCGGCGGTCCACCGCCCGCACCTGCACATCCACTTCGTAGCCGCTGCCGGCCTTGCCCCACTCCACTGGCAACACCCGCTGCGGGTGGGCGGCGGCCAGGCGCGCCAGTGCCGCGCAGTCGGTGCGGTGCACGGTGATGCCGCGACCACGGGTGAGATAGCCGGCAATCGGTTCGCCGGCCACCGGCTGGCAGCAACGCGCCAGCTGCACCAGCAAATTGCCCACCCCCTCGACGGTGAATTTGGATTTCCCCAATCCATCGCGCCGCGCGGTCGGCCGCGGGGGCGCCGGTACTGCCGGCTGGGACGCGGCACGCTCGGCTTCCAGCAACGCACGGCTGACCTGGTTCGGGCCGGTATCGCCCAGGGCGACCTGGATATACAGCTCATCAATATTTTCGGCGTGGAACTTGCGCGCGGCCACGCTCAGATCGGCATGCTGCAGGCCCAGGCGCTTGAGCTCGCGATCTAGCAAGTCCTTGCCCGCCTGCACGTTGCGTGCGCGGTCCAGCTTGTGGAACCAGGCGCGCACCTTGTCGCGCGAGCGCCCGCTAGCCAGAAAGCCGTTGGAGGCCAGCAGCCAATCGCGGCGCGGATCGGCTTCCTTGGCGGTCATGATCTCCACCCGGTCGCCGCTGCGCAGCCGATAGGTGAGCGGCACGATGCGGTCGTTGACGCGCGCGCCACGGCAGCGATGCCCGACCATGGTGTGCACGTGATACGCAAAATCCAGCGGCGTGGCACCTTGCGGCAGATCGATCACCTCGCCCTTGGGAGTGAGCGCATACACGCGGTCTTCGATCAACTCAGCATCCAGCGCGCCGGCCAGTTCGCCATGCTCGCCCTCCTGCACCTGCTCCAGCAGTTGGCGCATCCACAAAATCTTGCGGTCGAATGCCTTTTCGCCGCCCTTGCCGCCTTCCTTGTATTTCCAGTGCGCGGCCACGCCGAGTTCGGCCTGGGCGTGCATTTCGAAGGTACGGATCTGGATTTCGATCGTGCGCCCTTCCGGGCCCACCACTGCGGTATGCAACGAGCGGTAGTCGTTGGCCTTGGGCCGGGCGATGTAATCGTCGAACTCGCTCGGCACCGGCGCCCACAGCGAATGCACCGCGCCCAACGCGGCATAGCACGCCGCCACGTCCTCGACCATGACCCGCACCGCGCGGATGTCGTACAACTGGTCGAACGACAGCCGCTTCTTCTGCATCTTTCGCCAGATGCTGTAGATGTGTTTCGGCCGCCCGCTCACCTCTGCGCGCAGGCCCTGCTGGGCAAGCGCTGCCGACAAGGTGCGCTTGACCGCTTCCAGGTAGCGCTCGCGCGCCACGCGGGTTTCGTCCACTTCGCGGGCGATGCGGCGATAGGTCTCCGGCTCCAGATGCCGGAACGCCAGGTCTTCCAACTCCCACTTCACCTGCCAGATGCCCAGCCGGTTCGCCAGCGGCGCGTGGATGTCGCGCGTGAGCTGGGCCAGCGCGCGGCGCTCATCTTCGCTCAGGCGGTCGGCAACGCGCATGCGTGCCAGCTGACGTGCCAGCAGGATCGGCACCACGCGCAGGTCGTGGATGATGGAAAGCAGCAACCGCCGCAATCCTTCGCTGTTGCGCCCGGCCTCGCGTCCGGCGTGCAGCGCCCAGACCTGATCGGCCGCATCCAGGCCATCCAGCAGGCCTTCCACCGCCACCCGCCGCTCCGCCGGCTGCCACGGCAGGCTCGCGATCGCGCCACGCAAGGCAGGCAAATCGAACAGCAGCGCTGAAATCAGGGTGGCTTCGTCGGCGGCCAGCAGCGCCAAGGCATCCAGGGTGTCGCCGAGCAATGCCCACGGCACGCTATCGGTCTGTGCGGGCGGCAGGTCCTGCCAGGCCCGCGCCAGCGCGTCGCGTACTGCCGGTGCGATCGAGGCCACGGCCGCACGCTGCAGCAACGCCTGCAGGCGATCAAATGAGGAACTGGTCACAGCGGTGGGCACGGCGGCGGGCAACAACGGGGAGCTGATGACTACGGTAACGTGCGCGTCACCTTCTCCACAACGCGTTTTACCAGGGCCCCCACTGCGCAGGACGACGCGCGTGCTTATGCCAGGTTCACCCCGCAACGTCTTGATTCGTCAACGGCCGCCGCGAAAAGCGGCACGGCGCGGCAAACGGAAATCGGAACCTCTGCGCCTTTTTACGTGCCCTTTACAACTACGCTAGACCGCCTGCCTATGCTCGGGGCACGTCGTGCGTTGCATCCAGCAGCCAGCGACGTTTTTCCCAACTGCGAGGTAGCCGTATGAAGACCTGGAAGAAGCCTGTCGTTCGTGAAGTCAATTGTGGCGCCGAAATCAACTTCTACGTGTCCGGCGAGTTTTGATCCTGCACGTTTCACGCTTACCTTGCCGCCCTTCCTTTTGATGCATGACCGGCAATTGCCGGCAGATTAGGTCCCGTTCTCCATGCGCATCATTGTTTTGGGATCGGCGGCCGGCGGTGGGCACCCGCAGTGGAATTGCCATACCCCCGCAAGCCTGCGGGCATGGCAGCAGACAGACGGTGCCCAGCGTCGTACCCAGGCCAGTGTCGCGGTCAGCGCCGACGGCGAGCGCTGGGTGCTGATCAACGCCTCTCCCGATTTCCGCCAACAAATTCTTGCAACGCCGGCGTTGTGGCCGCAGCAAGGGCTGCGGCATTCGCCGATCGAGGCGGTGCTGCTGACCAGCGGCGAGATCGACCACATCGCCGGGCTGCTCTCGATGCGCGAAAGCCAGCGGTTTTCGTTGCATGCCAGCCGCCGCGTGCTGGATCTGCTCGCGCAGAATCCGATTTTCGACGCCGTCAATCCACACTACGTGAGCCGGCAACCGTTCGCGCTGGACACACCGTTGGCGCTGTGCGGATTAGCGCTCACGCCGTTTTCGGTGCCCGGCAAGGTGCCCTTGTTCATGGAATCGCGCAGCGGCGGCGACCTGGCGGGGTCCGATGAAGAAACCCTCGGACTCACCATCGACGATGGCCGCCACCGCATGCATTACATTCCCGGCTGCGCTGCGATGACCGACGCCTTGCGTGCGCGCCTGCAGGGGGCCGAACTGGTGTTTTTTGACGGCACGTTGTGGCGCGATGACGAGATGGTGCAGCTGGGCGTCAGCCAGAAGACCGGCCAGCGCATGGGCCATATGAGCATCGATGGCCCCGACGGCACCATCGCCGCATTCGCACCGTTGAACGTGGCGCGCAAGATCTTCATCCATCTCAACACCACCAATCCCGTGCTCAACAGCCTCTCGCCGGAGTTCGCCAGCGCGCGCGCCAGTGGTTGGGAGGTTGCACATGACGGCCTGGAGATCGACCTGTGACCGCCCTGCTCAGCCCCGACCAACTGGAAGCGGACCTGCGTGCCATCGGCGCGCGCCTGTATCACGACCAGCATCCATTCCATGCGCTGTTGCACCACGGCAAGCTCGACCGAGGCCAGGTGCAGGCCTGGGCGTTGAATCGCTTCGAATACCAGCGCTGCATTCCGCTGAAGGACGCGGCGATTCTGGCGCGCATGGAAGATCCGGCGCTGCGGCGGATCTGGCGGCAACGCATCCTCGACCACGACGGCAGTAGCGCAAGCGACGGCGGCATCGCGCGCTGGCTGCACCTGACCGACGCGCTGGGCCTGGAGCGCACGCTGGTGGAGTCCGGGCGCGCGCTGCTGCCCGGCACGCGCTTTGCGGTGCAGGCGTACCTGCAGTTCGTGCGCGAAAAGAGCCTGCTCGAAGCAATCGCCTCGTCGCTGACCGAATTGTTCGCGCCCAACATCATCGGCCAGCGCGTGGCCGGCATGCTCAAGCATTACGACTTCGTCTCGTCCGAAGCGCTGGCCTATTTCGAGCATCGCCTGACCGAGGCGCCCCGCGATTCGGATTTCGCGCTGGACTACGTCAGGCAGCATGCCGATACGGTCGAAAAGCAGGCGCTGGTCAAGGCCGCGCTGCATTTCAAGTGCTCGGTGCTGTGGGCACAACTGGATGCACTGCACGTGGCCTACGTAGCGCCGGGCATCGTCTGGCCGGATGCCTTCGTGCCGGACCGCGACGCCGGCCGGGTCGCGGCATGAGCGGCATTACCCGCGACAGCCAGCCAGCCTTGCGTGCAGGCGTGCGCCTGCAACACGACCGCGCGCGCGATCAATGGGTGCTGCTGGCACCCGAACGCGTGGTCGAGCTGGACGACATTGCCTTGGTGATCGCGCAACGTTATGACGGCACGCGTTCGCTGGCGCAGATCGCGCAGGAGCTCGCTGCACAATTCGATGCGGACGCGGCGCAAATCGAAGCGGACGTGATCGAACTCACCGATACCCTGCATCAGAAGCGTTTGCTGCGGCTATGAGCACCGCGCCGCCACCGCTGTCGGTGTTATTGGAATTGACCCACCGCTGCCCGTTGGCGTGCCCGTATTGCTCCAACCCGATCGCGCTGGCGGCGCTGCGCGAAGAGATGGACACCGCAGGCTGGCGCTCACTGTTGCAGCAGGCCGCCGACATGGGCGTGCTGCAGGCGCATTTTTCCGGCGGCGAACCGATGCTGCGCAAAGACCTGCCCGACCTGGTCGCCCATGCGCGCGCGCTCGGGCTGTACAGCAACCTGATCACCTCCGGCGTCGCTGGCGGCGAGCCGATGCTGGACCAACTCCAGGCGGCCGGGCTGGAACATGTGCAGTTGAGCGTGCAGGACGTCGATGCGGCCGGTGCCGACCGCATCGCCGGCTATCGCAATAGTTTGTCCAAGAAGCGCGAATTCGCCGCCGCGGTCCGCGCCCGCGGCCTGCCGCTGACGATCAACGCGGTACTACACCGCCATAACGCCGAACGCGTGCCCGGCATGATCGCGCTGGCGCTGGAATGGCAGGCCGAGCGCATCGAAGTGGCGCACACCCAGTACTACGGCTGGGGCCTGCGCAACCGCGCTGCGTTGATGCCCAGCCGCGCGCAACTGCTGGCCACCATCGACGCGGTGGAAACCGCGCGTCGCCAGCTCGGCGACCGCCTGGCGATCGATTTCGTCACGCCCGATTACTACGCGCGCCAGCCCAAACCCTGCATGGGCGGCTGGGGCCAGCGCTTCGTCAATATTTCCCCGCGCGGCGACGTGCTGCCCTGCCATGCCGCCGAAACCATCGAGGGCATGCGCTTCGACAATCTGCGCGAGCGCTCGCTGGCCGATATCTGGAACAACGGCGAGGCATTCGTGCGCTTTCGCGGCACCTCATGGATGCCGGAGGTGTGCCAGGGCTGCCCCAAGCGCGAGATCGACTGGGGTGGCTGCCGCTGCCAGGCGCTGGCGCTCAGCGGCGATGCCGCCACGCTGGACCCGGTCTGCGAACGCTCGCGCAGGTGCGCGCAACCGCCGAGCTGGAGTCGGCATCGCCGGCGCCGGCCTTCGTCTACCGCCGCCCAGAACGCCCGGCACCATCCACCGCCGACACGCTGGAGTAAGCCGCGTCGGCCGGCGCCAACAGCGTCTACACTAGGCCCCTCTTCTTCTTTGGATGGCTTCCATGTCGCTTGCGCGCCGCATTCCCTTGCT
Organism: Xanthomonas phaseoli pv. dieffenbachiae; assembly: GCF_008639345.1. Lineage (NCBI taxonomy): Bacteria > Pseudomonadati > Pseudomonadota > Gammaproteobacteria > Lysobacterales > Lysobacteraceae > Xanthomonas > Xanthomonas phaseoli. The sequence continues at coordinate 3,465,144 of NZ_CP041380.1, forward strand.
GGTTTGCCTGACCGTGGCGCTGCATGCCGCCCCCGCCCTGGCGCAACGCGCGGTGCAAGGCGACCTGCAGTCGCAGATGAGTGCCGAACAGTTCAAGGCCGCCGGCCTGGACAAACTCGATGCCAGTGAATTGGCCGCGCTCAACGATTGGCTGCAGGGCAAGGTCGCCAAGGAGGCTGCCGTGGTGGTCGAACAGGCCAAAGAAGCCGGCCGCCAGGAAGTGATCGTCAAGAACCGCGGCTTCTTCGACTTCGGCAGCAAGGAGCCGATCGAGAGCACGATGGTGGGCGACTTCAAGGGCTTTGCAAAGGGCCGCGTCTACACGCTGGCCAATGGTCAGGAGTGGGAACAGACCGATGCCGCCAGCCTGTCCGGCGTGCGCAAGGACGCACCCAAGGTCAAGATCAAGCCGGGTCTGGTTGGCGTGTGGTATCTGCAGATCGAGGGTTACAACACCCCGGCTAAGGTGCGGCGGATCAAGTAAAGGCACCGGCCAAGCTTGCGCGGCTGCCGAAGACGTCGCCGCGCCTGGCATCGGCACGCGCGGCGCGACTCCCGCCGCTGGGCGTTGCGCGTGCGAGATCGCAATCCCAGCCGCTTCAGGTCGCTCGCTGCAGAACAGCGCATGCGCAAAGCGGCGTGGGTGACGACAGACGCAGCGCAAGCGTCGGTGCACACCCGCAACGCCCAGGCGCAGCCAACGCGGCGCGCCGAATCATCGCAACTCGGCATCGCGCAGATGCAGCCCATTGCCGGTCGCGACAGGTGCCGTGGTCCTTACCGTCAGGGACCACGCGTACACTCGTGCACACACTGCGCCCCCCGCCGCTGATGCGACCGCTGACTGCGTTTTTCCCACGCGATTGGTCGCAGCAATCGCTGGCCACACGCACGGTCTCTGGAGAACATGCATGCGCTCGATGACCTATTGCAGCCTCGCCCTGTTATCGTCCCTGACACTCTTTGCAGGCGTCGCGCCCGCTACCCCCACCGCATCTGCTGCGTCGCCGGCGGAGCGCTGCGCCAATGCGCCGGAGGTTGGCTTCGGGCAAGCCCTGGTGTGTTACCACGATGCCATCGAACAACAACCGCTGACCTATACGCGCGTTGGCACCAGCAGCGTTGCCGGTGTCGAGCGGCGCGACTACCTGCTGACCTCACAGGACTGGTCGCCCGAGGGACTGGTCACGCCGGCGCGCTGGCAGCATGACGTGGCGATCTACGTGCCGAAAGCGGCCTTGCCCACGCGCGCAGTGTTGATCTCAACCAACGGCACGCGCCATCCAGTGGATGGCGGTACGGCGCAGCCGGCCAGCGAGTTGGCGCCCGAGGCGCTGGCGGCGTTGGCGCAACGCACCCGCACGGTGGTGATCGCGCTCAGCGACATTCCCAACCAGGCGCTGACCTACCAGGGCGATGCCAGCCCACGCCGCGAAGACGACAGCGTGGCCTATAGCTGGTCGCTGTTCCTCAAGGCACCGCAGCAGCGCAAGACAGTGCCGCTGCACGTGCCGATGGCGGCCGCGATTGCGCGCACCATGAGCCTGGCCGAGCGTGAACTGGCCCCGCTGCGCATCCATCGCTTCGTCCTTGCCGGCGCCTCCAAACGCGGATGGGCCAGCTGGCACGCAACCATCGCAGACCGGCGCGTGGAGGCGGTGGCGCCATTGGTGATCGACATCCTCAACATGCCGGCAGTGCTGGAGCATATGTTCCGCACCTATGGCGGCAACTGGCCGATCGCTTTCAACGCCTATGCAAAGCAGGGCATCACCTCACAGCTGCAGACCCCGGCCTTCGCGCAGTTGGTGCAACTGCAAGATCCGCTGAGTTATTTGCATACGCCGTACCGCACGCGGCTGGCGGTGCCCAAGTACATCGTCAATGCCAGCGGCGACGACTTCTTCCTGCCGGACAACACCCAGTTCTTCTACAACGCGCTGCCCGGCGCAAAGGCGCTACGCGTCCTGCCTAATAGTGCGCACAACATCCGCGCCTCCGTCGTCGATACCTTGGTGCCGTTTATCACGCGCCTGCAGCAGCAGCGCCCGTTACCGCAGGTAAGCGATGTGTTGCGCACGGGCGAAGCGCCGCAGATTCGCTTCCGCTCCTCCGAGCAGCCAACGCAGCTGCAGCTATGGAGTGCACATAATCCACAGGCGCGCGATTTCCGCTACGCCTGCGGCATACGCTACAGCGCCACGCCGATTGCGCTTGCTGGCGGCGGCACGGTCACGGTACCGGTGCAGATTCCGGAGAACGGCTGGAGCGCGTATTTCATCGAAGCCACTTACGCAGACGGGTTCGTTGCCACCAGCCAGACCTATGTGCTCGGCAAGCAGCGCTACCCCACCCAGGCACCGCCCACCGATCATGCGGCCTGCAGCACGTTGCCTGGCGTGATTGCCGGTGCTGCGGTGCGCTGACGCAGGCCTTGAAACAGGGTGGGCGGGCAATAGACGACGGAAGCACCTGATAGGCAGCTAAAGGCCATGCGCCGGCTTGCCGAGCCCGCTTTCCAGCATGCACCGCGCCCCGTTGGACGCATTTGTCCACTTTGCGCAACGAAGTCCGCATAGACAACGCCGAACGGCGCATTTTTGCACTTGAGCACGCCACCAAGATCGATCCAACCCGACTGATCCATTGACATCGTTGTCACCAACTCCTACACAGGCCCCTACTCGCTGACGGCATCTGCCGCTCAGACGGACCAAAGGACTGAATGTGGCTGCGATTTCGCGTTCCGCTTACGCCTCTGCCTCGCCCGATGTCCCCGTTGCCACCAGCTTCGTCGCTGCCGATGTCGGTGGCACGCATGTGCGTGTCGGGCACATGCTGTAGGCGCGCGATGCAGCCATCGAGCTGTCGCATTACCGCACCTATCGCTGCGCCGAATACGCCAGTCTCCAGGCCATCCTCGAGGATTTCCTGCAACAACGGCGCGGCGTCGATGCGGTGGTTATCGCCAGTGCGGGCGTGGCGCTGGACGATGGCAGCTTCATCAGCAACAACCTGCCCTGGACGATCTCGCCCAGCCGCATCGGTGCCGCACTGGCAGTGCGCAACGTGCACTTGGTCAACGATTTCGAGGCGGTGGCCTACGCAGCGCCGCAGATGGAACAACGCGCCGTGCTGCAACTGAGCGGGCCGACGCCGCGCCATGCGCGTGCCAACGGGCCGATTCTGGTAGTGGGCCCCGGCACCGGCCTGGGTGCAGCACTGTGGATCGATGCCAAGCCACGCGCGATCGTGCTGGCCACCGAAGCCGGCCAGGTCGCGCTGGCCAGCACCCACCCGCACGAATATGCCTTGCTGCAACGCCTGTTGCGTGACCGGCACTATCTGCCACTGGAGCACGTGCTCTCCGGCCCGGGATTACTGCATCTCTACGCTGCGGTGTGCGAGCTGCATGACGCAACGCCGCGTCATCGCCTGCCCGCTGCGGTGACGCACGCAGCGCTGCACGAAGACGATGCGCTTGCGCGCGAGTGCCTGCAGATGTTTTGCGGCCTGCTGGGGAGCGCGGTCGGCGACATGGCGCTGGCCTACGGCGCTGCCGGCGGCATCTATCTGGCCGGGGGCTTCCTGCCGACGATCGGTCAGTTCCTGGCTGGCAGCACCTTTGCCGAGCGCTTCCTGGACAAGGGAAACATGCGCGCGGTGCTCGAACGCATCCCGGTCAAATTGGTCGAGCACGGGCAATTGGGCGTGCTCGGCGCAGCCAACTGGTATCTGCAGCACCACACCGACCTGTCGTAAGCGATCTACCACGCGCTCTACCCCGAGCGCGCGTCTGCAAGACCCCGCATCCGGCGAGCAGCAGCCCGCCGTCCATCCCTGTGCGTGATGAGGAGAGACATCATGAAATACAGCACCACCCTGCTGTCCAGCGCCATCGCAATGTCGCTGGCATTCGCTGCGCAAGCCCAGGACAGCGTCGGCACGCAAGCCACCGACCTGGATGCCGTCCAGGTGGTCGGCATCCGCGCCAGCCTGGAAAAATCGCTCGACACCAAACGCAACAACACCGGCATCTCCGAGGCGATCACTGCCGAAGACATCGGCAAATTCCCAAGCACCAATGTGGCCGAAGCGCTTTCGCAGATCCCTGGCGTGACGTTGGACAGACGCTTCGGGCAAGGCGAGCGCGTGAGTATCGACGGCACCGACCCCAGCCTCAATCTGTCGTTCCTGGACGGGCATCCGGTCGCGCAGGCGATCTGGCTCTACGGCGAACAGCCCAGCCGCGGGTTCGATTACACCCTGCTGGCCCCGCAGATCCTGGGCCGTGCGGAAATCCTCAAATCCTCCGAAGCGCGGCTGACCGAAGGCAGCCTGGGCGGCACGGTGCTGATGCACACGCGGCAGCCGCTGGACCTGAAGGTTAACGAAGTGGCTGCATCCATCGGCTACAGCTACAGCGACCAGGCCAGCCAGGGCAAACCCAACGCGGCACTGCTCTACAGCTGGAAGAACGCAGCGCAGACTTTCGGCATTGCGGTGTCGGCGCAGCATTACGAAGAGCGCGTGGACCGCCGCGGCATGGAAGTGTTCGGCTACGTACCGGCCAGCACCTTCGCCAATGCCGCAGGGGACGTGCCTGCCGATGCGGATGTGCCCAACTCGATCAACGCTGCCTGGTTCCAGCAGGATCGCGAACGCGACAGCGCGGTGGTCAACATGCAACTCAAGCCCAGCGAGGCGCTGGAGTTCAATCTGAGCGGCCTGTACATCAACGAGAACTTCGACAACTACAACCAGTCGGTGTACAGCTTCTTGACCTGGAATGCCGGCACGGTGGCGGCGGTGGACCAACTTGGCGACGTCCGTAACGGCGTGGTCAACAGTGGCCACTCCAGCACCAATGCCATCCCGCTCGGCGGCACGGTGATCTACGACAACAACGTGCGCGAATCGGAGGTGACGACCAAAGGACTGGACCTGCGCGGCGCCTTCCGCGGCGAGGGTTGGGGCGTGAACGGACAGGTGGGCCAGAGCAAGTCCGAGAACACCGACCTGTCGCAATACTTCATCGAGCCGTTCTACAACGGCGGCTTCAGCTGGGACACCCGCCGCGGCATCCGCTTCGACGATTCGGCAGCGGCACGTAACCCGGCCAACTGGGGCTCGGCCGGCGGCTGGTTCGGCAACAACGGCATCTTCTCCACCGAAAGCAAGGACACGTACGGCCAGCTGGATCTCAACCTGCAATTCGACAGCGTGTTCAATCAATTGCTGCTGGGCGTGCGCCACGGCAAGCATGACGAACGCTTCGAGCTCAATGTCTATGGCGGTGTCACGCCGGGCACCCTGGCCGACGTAGGCACGATCGGACTCACCGATCTGCAGGGGTTCTATCCCGATCACGGCCAACATCTACAGGCAGGTCGCAACAACGTGCTGAAATGGATCCGCAACAGCCCGGTCGATTACAGCGCGCCGGATCCGGCCAGCTACCTCAATAACAGCTGGGCGCTCGAGCAGACCAACAATGCGGCCTATGCGCAGCTGAATTTTTCCAGCGCAGGTCTGCGCGGCAATCTTGGCGTGCGCTACGTGGATTCCAAGACAGAAGGCAGCGGCTTCGTCTACAGCGGCACGCCCTCCCTTGCCGATGCCGGCAGCCTGTGGCAGACCCGCACCCGCAAGGAAGACTTTCTGCTGCCTTCGTTGACGCTGTCGTATGACACCAGCGACGACTGGGTGTTCCGCTTCGCCGCGGCCCAGGTCATCGCCTGGGCACCGTACAACCAGATGGTCAACAACACCTTCCTCAACGACACCACGTTGACCGGCAGCGGCGGCAATGCTGAGCTTTCGCCGTACGAATCCTGGAACTTCAATCTCTCTGCCGAATATTATTTCGCGCAGCAAGCGGTGGTGGCGTGGTCGGTGTTCTACAAGAAGATCGACAACTACATCGACACCAGCGCCGGCATCGAGCGCCAGTACAACGCACTGCGCGATACCGCACCGCAAAGTTGGGCGCAGCTGGTGGGCAGCAACGGCTGTACCGCCGATGGCTATTGCGACTACAGCATTCAGCGGCCGCGCAATGCCGGCGATGGCAAGGTCAAGGGCTTCAACATCTCCTTCCAGCAACCGTTCGGCGACAGCGGCTTCGGCCTGACCGCCAACTACACCTATGCCGCTGGCGAAAACAACACTGGCGATGCACTGCCCTACCAGTCGCGCAACAGCCTTGCCTTCAGCCCTTACTACGAAAAAGGCCCGCTCAATGCGCGGCTGACCTACAACTGGCGCGACAGCTACCTGGCCGGCGGTTATGTGGCAGGTGCGGCACCGGCCAGCGTGGACGATTACGCCGAGTTCGGCGCCAGCATCGGCTATGCGTTCAGCCCGAACTGGTCGCTGCAGGTCGATGCGCAGAACCTGCTGGACGAGGACTACCTGCAGTATCTGGGCGACAAGGACCATCTGGCCGGCCGCTACAAGAGCGGACGCCGCTACATGGCCAGCCTGCACGTGAAGTTCTAGCGCAGCCAGCACCGACTGCGCTCACCGCCAGGCGGGCGCAGTCGGTGCTCATAGCAGGGCATACCCTGTGTACGTCCGGCGATGAGTGCGCCGTCCGCCGACCTGACCACTGCTCGCTACGGTTTGCTGGCCGCTCTCAGTCTCGAAGACAGCCGCCGCATGCGTTGTAGAAGCGCACGCGGCCTTGTTCGGCTGCATGCCCTACACGAAGGCTCAACTGCGCAATGCAGCCACCCGTTGCGACAGTTTCTTCGCCGAAACGCCGGATTTGGCACCCAGCTCCTGCGCAAACACCGACACGCGCAGTTCTTCCAGATCCCAGCGCAGCGCCTGCCACTCTTGGCGGTTTTGCAAACCGCGCGCGGCGGCCTCTGCCACTGCATCCACGAAGGGTTTGAGCTCGAGCATGCGCGCCTGGTCGCGCGCAGGATCGCGCTTTGCGCGCTCGGTGCGCAGGATCATCGCCCTGAGGTAGCGCGGATAATTGGCCAATGCGTCGGCCGGCGTGTCGCGCAGGAAGCCTGCATGCACCAACGCGCGCAGTTGCTGCTCCATGTCATCCAGATTGCCGCGTGCCCAGCCCATCAACGGTGCTTCCAGCAGTGGCTTGAGTGCGGCCACCGCGCCCAGGATGCTTTCGGCCAACTTCAAGCGCTCCATCGCTTCGCCGAACAGCCGCTTGCTCGCATCGTCGCGGCGCTGCGCAAATGCGCCAGGGTCGCGAATGGCGCCCAGGCCATCGGCCAGCACGGCATTGAGCGCCGCATCGACCAGATCGCCACGCAAGCGTTCCTGCGATTCGATCGCCGCATACAGCAGCCCGGTCTTGGGCGACACCGGCAATTGCTTGCGTGCCTGCTTGATCTTGTCGGCCAATGCGATTTCCAGCAGCCGACGCACGCCGCACGGATGCGCCCGCATCGCTTCGTTGCGGTCGGCAAAGATACGCAGCGCAGCAGTTTCGCCCTGATCCACCAGCGCCGGATACGCCGGCACGCCGGCCTCGCCGGCCACCTGCTCGGGAATCGGCGCGCTGGGAAAATCGCGCAATCCTTCGGCGGCCAGCGCGCGCCCGGCCCGTGCGGCAAACGCCTGCCCGGCACGTTCTCCGTAGCGCGCGCGCAGCCCGTCCAGATCGCGCGACTCGGCCAGCACCTTGCCCTCGTCATCGCGCAGGCGCAGGTTCATCAGCAGGTGCGTGTCCAGCGCCTGCTCATCGAAATCCAGCGCCGTCACCTGCGTCCCGGTAGCCTTGGCCAGAAAGCGCGCCAGTTCGCCGCGGATATCGTCGGCCGAGGCAACGCTGTAAGCCTCGTAGAACGCGCGCCCGAAATCCGGTGCCGGCACGTAGTTGCGGCGCTGCGCCTTGGGCAGGCTACGAATCAACGCAGACGCCTTGTCGGCGACGAAGCCCGGGGCCAGCCACGATAGCCGCGCTGGATCCAGCGCATTGAGCAGGTGCAGCGGCACCTCCAGCGTCACGCCGTCGTCGACGGCACCCGGCTCGAAACGGTAATGCAACGGCAGGCGCGCATCGCCGAGCGGGAAATACTTCGGAAAGCGATCGGCTTCGCTGCCTTCGCCCGGCAGCAGGTCGTTCAACGACCAATGCAAGCTGCGGCGCTTGTCCGGCGGCAAGGTCTTCCACCACGCATCCAGACCGCTGGCCGAATGCAACTCGGCCGGAATGCGATCCAGATACCAGCGCGCCTGCCAGCCTTCGTCGGCGACGATACCGGCGCGACGCAACTTGGCCTCTTCCTCGCGCGCCTGTTCGAGCACCTTGAGATTGTCGGCCACGAAGGCGGCCCGCGTATTGATTTCGCCCGTCACCAGGCCCTGGCACACGAACAGGTCATGCGCTGCGGCCGGGTCGATCTTGCCGAAATGCACGGGCTTTTTCGGCGCCAGCACCAGTCCGAACAGGCTGATCTGTTCCGAAGCGACCACCTGCCCCTGCGCACGCGACCAATGCGCATCGAAATGCTTGCGCGCCAGCAGATGCGGCAGCTCGGCGATGGGCCAGTCCGGCTCGATCGCGGCATTGGTCATGCCCCAGACTTTCTGCGTGTCCAGCAACGTGGCCGCCAAAATCCACGGCGGCGGTTTGCGCGCCAGCGCCGAACCCGGGAACGGCACGAAGCGGCGTTGCCGCGCGGCCAGATAGTCGCCCTTTTCCGTGCGATGGCCGATCTGCGTCGGCAGCCCCGCCAACAGTGCGCGATGCAGCGCCTGATACGCCGCCGCACGTTCGCGCTCGCTGCTGCGCGCCGGCGCTGCGTTGGGATCGGGCTTGCCTTCGCGCGCCAGTCGCGCAGCACGGTGAAGCTGGCCACGCGTGGGCCGGTTGGCGTTATGGCCGTCCTCGCGGACCGGCGCGCCGGCACCGGCCAGCAGCGGCGCCAGCATCACATTGGCCGGCTCTTCGCTCCAACCTAGTTCTTCGCACAGCAAGCGCAGTTGTCGATGCAGCTCGCGCCACTCGCGCATGCGCAAGAAACCGAGGAAATGCCGGCTGCACCAGTCGCGCAGCTTGGACTGGGTCAGATCTTCATGCACCTGCCGGTACGCATCCCACAAGCGCAGGATGCCAACGAATTCAGAGCGCGCATCGGCAAACAACGCGTGTGCGTTATCGGCGGCCTCGCGCGCTTCCGGCGGGCGCTCGCGCGGATCCTGGATGCCCAGGAATGCGGCGATGATGATCATCTCGCGCAAGCACCCATGTTGCTGCGCGGCCACCAGCATGCGCGCCAGCTTGACGTCCACCGGCAGGCGCGCCATCTGTCGCCCAGTGGCGGTTAGACGCCGCTGCGCGTCGATAGCGCCCAGCTCCAGCAGCTGTTGCCAGCCATCGGCCACCGCACGTTCGTCGGGGGCCTCCAGGAACGGGAAATCTTCGATCCTGCCCAGCCCCAACTGCAGCATGCGCAAGATCACCCCGGACAACGAGGAGCGTCGGATTTCCGGATCGGTGAACGCCGGACGCGCGGCAAAGTCCGCTTCGGCATACAGCCGGTAGCAGATGCCCTCGGCAATGCGCCCGCAACGGCCCATGCGCTGGTTGGCGCTGGCCTGCGAGATCGGCTCGATATGCAGACGGTCCAGCTTCTGGCGCGGGCTGTAGCGCTTGACACGGGCAAGCCCCGGGTCCACCACATACCGGATGCGCGGCACCGTCAGCGAGGTTTCGGCCACGTTGGTGGCCAGTACCAGGCGCCGCCGCGGACCCGGATTGAATACGCGGTCCTGATCGGCTGCCGACAGCCGCGCGTACAGCGGCACCACTTCGGTTTCGCGGTATTTGCGCCGTTCCAGCGACTGGTGCGCATCGCGAATCTCGCGCTCGCCCGGCAGGAACATCAACACGTCACCGCGCGGGTCGATGCGGGTGATTTCGTCGATGGCCGCCACGATCGCATCGTTGACACTGCGCTCACCGTCGCGGCCGCTGCCGTGTTCGCCGTCTTCGCTTTCGCCCGCATCGCCTTCGAGCGGGCGATAACGCACCTCGACCGGGAAGGTGCGGCCTTCCACGCTGATCACCGGCGCATTGTCGAAGTGCTGTGCAAAGCGCTCGGTATCGATGGTGGCCGAGGTGACGATCAACTTCAGATCGGAGCGCTTGTGCAGCAACTGCTTGAGATAGCCGAGCAGGAAATCGATGTTGAGGCTGCGCTCGTGCGCCTCGTCCACGATGATGGTGTCGTAGGACGACAGCCAACGGTCGCTGGCGATTTCTGCCAGCAGTATGCCGTCGGTCATGAACTTGATGCGTGACTGATCGCTGACGCGATCGGTGAAGCGCACCTGGAAGCCCACCGTCGTGCCCAATGGCGTCTTCAGTTCCTCGGCCACGCGCGCGGCCACTGCACGCGCGGCGATCCGGCGTGGTTGGGTGCAACCGATCATCCCGGCGGCTCCGCGCCCGGCTGCCAGGCACAGCTTGGGCAGCTGGGTGGTCTTGCCCGAACCGGTTTCGCCGGCGATGACCACCACCTGATGGTCGCGGATCAGCGCGATGATGCGCTCGGCCTCGCGCGCGATGGGCAACTGGTGGTCCAGCGTGATCGCCGGCTGCTGCTCGGCCCGCGCCTGGCGTTGTGCCTGCGATGCCGCCAGCGCCTGCTCGAACGCCTCGCGCACCTGCGGGTTGCCCGGCTTGCCCTGCCAGCGTGACCATAGGCCCAGCAGGCGGCCACGGTCGCGGCTCATCGCGCCATCCACGGCACGGCGGCGCTCACGCAAGGTCTCGGCAAGGGTGGAGTCGATAGCGCTCATTGATCGAAAAATGTGAAAAATTGAATGACGTTTGATCCTTTAGCCTGTCTATTGTGACGCCATAACTGTTCTGTCAGACATCAACCCTCAGAAGGACCCTTCCATGTCCAAGAAAAAGAACGCCAACAAGCCCGTCATCGTCAACGATGCCCTGCCGGTTGCAGCCGCCTCGGCGCCGCATATCGATATCGGGATCAAGGACGCCGATCGCAAGCAGATCTCCGACGGTCTGGCCCGCTACATGGCTGACGCCTTCACCCTGTATCTGAAGACCCACAACTTCCACTGGAATGTCACCGGGTCGATGTTCAACTCGCTGCACACCATGTTCGAAACCCAGTACACCGAACAATGGGCGGCGCTGGACGAAGTGGCCGAGCGCATCCGTGCCCTGGGCTACAACGCGCCGGGCTCGTATCGCGAATTCGTCGCGCTGACCTCGATCCCGGAAGAGCCGGGCCTGAGCGACAGCGCCGACTGGCGCGAAATGGTGCGCCAGCTGGTCAGCGGCAATGAAGCGGTCTGCCGCACCGCCCGCAAGGTGCTGGGCACCGCCGACGATGCCGGCGACGATCCGACCGTGGACCTGCTGACCCAGCGTCTGCAGACCCACGAAAAGTACGCCTGGATGCTGCGCTCGCTGCTGCAGTAAACCCTCTGGGCTTCGCCCCCTGCGGGTTTGCCCAAGGTTTTGCAGTTGCGAAACCTTGGGCCCCAGCTCAATTGCCTGCCACACCCCGCGCCTTCGGCGCGCCCTCTGACTCAGGGGGCGCAGCCATCTCCGCTTCGCGGACATGTCCCCCAACATTCGCAGTGCAAACGTTGGGCCCCGCTACGCATCTCCACACCCCGCGCCTTCGGCGCGCCCCCTGACTCAGGGGGCGCAGCCATCTCCGCTTCGCGGACATGTCCCCCAACATTCGCGGTGCAAACGTTGGGCCCCGCTACGCATCTCCACACCCCGCGCCTTCGGCGCGCCCCCTGACTCAGGGGGCTATGGGTGGTTAGGTTCACGACGATGGCGCATGATGTACAGGTTCTGCAGGACGCCACAGTCTTTTGCCACACCCTCTGCATCAATTGCCGGGAATTAAGCCCCTATCCCATCGGGAAAGCGTTGGGGTGAGGGGACGGGGCGAAGCCTCATGGCGCTGACTGCGCACAAGACTTCACACACTGCCGGCCATCCGCCAGCCGCATCACGGCAATCCCTGATGCCTCTTCGCGTCGTCCCACCCAGCATCTGCCCGGCCAGGGCTTGACCCGCACGGTATCCTAGGCGGATGTCTTCCCCCGCCCACGAACTGCTCAGCCGCGTCTTCGGCTACAACGACTTCCGCGGCCCGCAGCAGGCCATCGTCGAACACGTCGCTGCCGGCAACGATGCCCTGGTCCTCATGCCCACCGGTGGCGGCAAGTCGCTGTGCTACCAGGTGCCGGCGCTGCTACGCGACGGCATCGGCATCGTGGTCTCGCCGCTGATCGCGCTCATGCAGGACCAGGTCGAGGCCCTGCGCCAGCTAGGCGTGCGCGCCGAATTCCTCAATTCCACCCTGGATGCAGAAAACGCCCAGCGCGTGGAACGCGCCCTGCTGTCCGGCGACCTGGACCTGCTCTATGTTGCGCCCGAGCGCTTGCTGACCCAGCGCTTCCTTTCGTTGCTGGAACGCAGCCGCATTGCGCTGTTCGCCATCGACGAAGCCCACTGCGTCTCGCAATGGGGCCACGATTTCCGTCCGGAATACCGCCAGCTCACCGTACTGCACGAGCGCTGGCCGCACATTCCGCGCATGGCGCTGACGGCCACCGCCGACCCGCCGACCCAGCGCGAAATCGCAGAGCGCCTGGATCTGGTGGACGCGCGCCACTTCGTCAGTTCCTTCGACCGCCCCAACATTCGCTACACGGTGGTGCAGAAGGACAACGCGCGCAAGCAGCTGCAGGAATTCCTGGGCCGTCATCGTGGCGCGGCCGGCATCGTGTATGCGATGTCGCGGCGCAAGGTGGAAGAAACCGCACAGCAGCTGTGCGCGCAAGGCTTCAATGCACTGCCCTATCACGCCGGCCTGCCGGCAGAGGTGCGTGCAAAAAACCAGCGCCGCTTCCTGCGCGAGGACGGCATCATCATGGCCGCCACGATCGCTTTCGGCATGGGCATCGACAAGCCGGACGTGCGCTTTGTGGCGCACGTGGATCTGCCCAAATCGCTGGAGGGCTACTACCAGGAAACCGGCCGCGCCGGCCGCGACGGCGACCCGGCCGAGGCCTGGCTGTGCTACGGCCTGGGCGATGTGGTGCTGCTCAAGCAGATGATCGAACAAGGCGAAGCGGCCGAAGAGCGCAAGCGCCTGGAGCGCGCCAAGCTCGACCACCTGCTTGGCTATTGCGAATCCATGCAATGCCGCCGCCAGGTGCTGCTGGCAGGCTTTGGCGAGACCTATCCCAAACCCTGCGGCAACTGCGACAACTGCCTGACCCCGGCCGCCGCGTGGGACGCCACGGTGGCCTCGCAGAAAGCGCTCAGTTGCGTCTACCGCAGCGGGCAGCGTTTCGGCGTGGGCCATTTGATCGACATCCTGCGCGGCAGCGAAAACGAACGCATCAAACAGCTGGGCCACGACCAGTTGAGCACCTACGGCATCGGCCGCGATCTGGACGAACGCACCTGGCGCGGCGTGTTTCGCCAGCTGGTGGCCGCCAGCCTGCTGGAAGTCGATAGCGAAGGTCACGGCGGCCTGCGCCTCACCGATGCCAGCCGTCAGGTACTCAAGGGTGAGCGCCAGGTCATGATGCGCCGCGAAAATCCGGCTGCCGGGCGCGAGCGTAGCGCGCAGCGCACCGGCCTGCCGGTGCAGCCGCAGGATCTGGCGCTGTTCAACGCCTTGCGTGGCTTGCGCGCGGATCTGGCCAAGGAACAGAACGTGCCGGCCTTCGTGATCTTCCACGACAGCACCTTGCGCAACATCGCCGAGCAACGGCCAACCAGCATCGATGCGCTGTCGCGGGTGGGCGGCATCGGCGGCGGCAAGCTGGCGCGCTACGGCGCGCAATTGATCGAGATCGTGCGCGACCAGGGCTGATGCAGCAGCGTGTGTCAACACAACACCGCGCACGCCACAAAAATCCGCAAGATCGACAGCGCGCATTCAATCAGCCGTTGCTAGTTTCACAGGGCGAGCTGGCACGCGCTGCCAGCCCCTCTTCGTAGAGTCCAACCGATGAAACGCAGCCTGCTTGTCCTGGTCACTCTGTTTGCCGCCGGCAGCGTCGCCGCTGGAAGTGCGTTGGCCCAAGCCAGCGACGGCAGCCCCGAAACGGCGACCGCACGTTCGCTGGACCTGAGCATTCCGCAAGCCCCGGTGCAGCTCCGCTCCGACCCGGAATACAGCAACGACCCGCCGGGCACCTTCTACGGCGACAAGAGCGGCCCCAAGCCGGCGCTGGCCCGGCCAAGTGCCGCTTCCATCGCTGCCGAACGCGCCGAGCAATGCCAGGGCAAGCTGCATGGTGCTGTCGAGACAGGCCTGGGCTATTCCAGCCGCGGCGGCAACAGCAACTGGCAGGCGGTGAATTTGAATTCCTGCAAGACCTATTACGACGACGACGGGAAGGCGCACCAGATTGGCGTCAGCATCAGTGTCGGACGTGGTGAGGGCTCCATTTTTGGCCCGCGCTATGCACCTGGTGGCTATGGTCCGGGCCCGTTCGGCTGGTAACCATACGGCAAGGTGTGCGTTGACAGAGGGTTCACTGCCGCATCGCTGAGAATGTGGCCTGCCTTACGAGACCAGCTCATGCCACAGAACAAGGAACGGCCGGTTGTCTTCGTTGTCGAAGACGGCGACGGAACCCGACAGCTCAGCTGCCTTGTGCTGGAGAGCTATGGTTTCACTTGCCGCAGCGCCGGCTCGGTCGAAGAAGCCTTGGCCCTGATCGAAAGCGACCCGCGCGTGGACGTGCTGTTTTCCGATATCCATTTCCCGGGCGGCTTGACCGGTGTGGACTTGGCGCTCAAGACCGCGCATGCGCCGTACAACCTGCCGGTGCTGCTGACTTCCGGCCTGGCGGTCGAATATGTGGAAGAGATCCTGCCCGACGGCGTGGCCTTCCTAGAAAAGCCCTATGCCCCTGAGCAACTGCTGAGTGCGATCCGCAGCGTGATGGCCAAGCACCGCGTGCTGGCCACGCCAGTCGCGTAACACGAGCGGCCGCGACTGGACGGTTGCCCACAATCCCGGTATTAAATGCCGGCCCTCGCGCGATGCGGCGGCAACGGGGATTGACCACGACACGGTAGTACCACAGACGCGGCGCATCGCCCGGCTGGCAGTACCGTGTCTTAACACCAGGGGAAAACATGAGACATCTAGTGACCGCAGCCATTGCCATGGCTGCGCTAAGCGGTTGCGCCACGGTCATGGACGACGCGACCCAGCCAATTCGCATCGACACCAAGACCGCCGACGGGCAGCTGGTTTCCGGCGCCGACTGCGCCATCAGCAACGACAAGAGCCGGGTCACGGTGAAGTCCGGCCAGACCGCACAAGTGCGTCGTTCCGCGCGCGATCTGGAGGTGACCTGCGTGCTGCCCGGCCAAAGTGATGCCGCGGGCCGTTCCATCTCGCGCGCCAACATGGGCATTTGGGGCAACATTCTGATCGGCGGGGCGATCGGCGCCATCGTCGATCACAGCAAGGGCACCGGTTATACCTACCCGAGCTGGATCCAGTTGGTGTTCGGGCAGACGCTGAGCTTCGACCGCCATCGTGAGCACCGGGGCCAGCCGCTGCAGGGTGAGAACGCGCACGGTGTGGTGGCGACACGCAATTCCAGTTCCGGCAGCCCCACGCACGCGTCGGCGGTCACCCTGCCATTGCCGAGCGAACCGGCAGCCTCCGAGCAGGCAGTCGTTACGGCAGTGCCTGCGGCAGCCGCAGGCAACGCTGGGCCTGCAGGCCCAGCGATGTCGACCGACTCGGCGGCCAGCCGCGCCCAGGGCATCAGCAATGGCCTGCAATGCGGCACCGTGCAGGCCACCAGCGCCACGCGCTTCAGCGCGGTCTGCAGCAGCGGCACCACGGTGCAGATCGATTGTTCCGGTTTCCGCTGCACTTCCACGTTTCAGTGATGCGGTGAGCGGTGAGCGGTGGGCACAGGCCCACGGTCATGCACAAGTCGTCGCGACGGCTGTCGGAAACGTCCCGACAGCTTGTCGGCTCTCGCCCGATTTACGTGACCGATGCCGCATTTAAACTGCAGCTACCGGACGCGAGGCCTGTTGGGCCGCTCAACTCGCGGGGCGCAGAGCACGCCCCTGCCGGAACACGGAGGAGCGAAGGCGCGAAGGCGCGAAGGCGCGACAGAATGGTCGCGCTTTCCCCCCACGATCTGCGCGTGCGTTCGTCCGTGCAGTCGTTTAGCAGGAAACGATTGCCGCCCGGCTCCATGCATGGAAGGCCAGTCGCGTCCTGCAATTGACCGCAGTGCAATTGTCATTGCAATCGCCCATCGGCTCCCCGGCACTCACTCCACGCAGCATGCCGATGTGCGCGTATCACTGTGCAAGCGCCTGCTTGGCCACCCCCTGATGCACGGGGCGATGCTTCCCGAATCACGCTGCAGAGGCACACTCCGACTCGTGCAAGGTGACTATTGCTGCATCGATCGATGCAAGGCAACGTCCGCCTCCGCGCCGCGCACGTAGATGCCCTGGGTCATCGAAGCGGCGGAAACATCCGCCTGCTTCTGCAGCACACCATGCATTTCACGCGATCAAGCAGGCTGCTCGCTAGGCTAACGTCATCGCAGCGCTGTGCTGCGCAAGACTGTCAGGAGTTCCGCATGGGCGACAATTCGTTTTTATCTCCGGCCTTCATCATCCTGGTCATTGGTGTGATTGCCGTGGTGCTGTTTCTGGTCACGCGTGCCAAGAAAAAGCGCAACAAGAAATAATCGCTGCATGCGCTGCTGGCCGTGACTGAGCACACGCGCACCCAGCGCTACGTGTTGACAGCGGCTGCAGCCGCTCACTCCGTGCTGCAGTCAGAACCGCTCGCCTGCCGGCAGGTAGCGCCATTCGCCGATCGCCAGCTTGCCCAGCGGCACCCGGCCCACGCGCAAGCGGCGAATGCTCACGACCTCCAGGCCCACTTGGCCGCACATGTCGCGCAGTTGGCCGGGCTGCACGTGCTTGATTGCAAACCGCAAGCGGTCTTCGCTTTGCCAGCTCACCTTGCAAGGCGGGAGACTGCGCTGTTGGTAGACCAAGCCATGCGCCAGCCGCGCCATTCCGTAAGGGCGCAACTCACCCCGCACTTCCACCAGGAATTCCTGCTCGATCGTGCCAGCGTCAGCGCTCAGCCGGCGCAGCACGCGGCCATCCTGGCTCAGGATCAACAGGCCGCTGGCCACCTCTTCCAGCGGCAGCGGTGCATGTAAGCGTAGGAAGTGCCGCTTCAGCACACGTACGTCGGACTGATCCAGCGCGCTGCGCGTTGCCGGCGTGGCAAGCGCCAGCGCGGCATCGACGCAGACGCCTGCCGGCTTGTGCAGCAACAAGGTGGCGGGCTCGGCAGGCACCGGCACCGCATTTTCGGCCAGGGTGACCTGCGCCGCGGTCGCTAGCGCCTGCGGTTCTTCGACCACCACGCCGTCCACGCTGACCCACCCGCCCTCGATGTAGTGCTGGGCCTCGCCACGCGAGCAGCCGAACGCGGCAGCCACACATTTATCGAGACGGATCGGATCGGACATCGGGCGAACTCAGCATCAGGGGACGGCAGTGTACGTGCTGGCTGTTTGCCCGCGTGAGTCGCGGCCCAACGCATCGGACGGTGCGCCTGCGCAGGCCGGCACTGCCTGCTATCGACGCAATGGCAAACTCCGTGTGCACCCAGACACCGGCAAACGCTTCTGCACCGCACGACAACGTGGGAAACTCGAAGCTCACACAGGAGATCGCAGATGTTTATCCAGTTCGGCACCGCCCGGGTCCGCCTCAACCATATCTCTGTCATCAGCGACCCCTTCAACGCTGGCGAAAGCTTCGGGTCGTACTGCCACTCGGTTCGGGTCGGGCTGATCTCCGGCGAAGAAGTCTTTGCGCGCTTCAACAGCGAGAATGGCGCCAAGCAACTGCACGCAGACGTGCTCGCTGCGCTGGAAGCCTGAGCAAAGAGTGATCGCCATCGCGGCGCGCTGCGTGCGCACCCGATGGCCCCAACTGCAGCACATGATGTTCCTGCCATGCATGCTGCGGTGCGGGAATACGCGCGACGCCGCGTGCGGCCCCTTCCACTGAAGTACCTCGCACAGCCTATGCGCTATCGGGCTCGCGTCTGTCTTGTCAGGCGCCCGATGCAGAACTGGCCTGCATGCATCCAATAGCCAGTCATACGCGTCTGTCGGCCACGCGCCAATGTCGGCAAAACGTCGGAAAATCGCTGCATCACCAGCACACTTCGATCCGGCCAAATGCATCTGAATCTGCGCGCTGGGGCACCTATGTCAGGACAGCGGAAGCGAGTGTCAGGAAACTTCCGATCTGTAATGAATCAGCGGTAAGTATTTTCGATCGACGGTCTTTAGCTCCCTGAAATTCTGCCGCTAGCTGGGCAAGGCGCTTGAGTCGATGCACCCCGCATCCGCCGAGCTGCTCAGCTGTACTACCTGGAAGCGGTCATGAATGACTATCTGCAACGCCTCAATGTCGGCCGTCGCCTCGGAATGGCGTTCGGTATTCTGATTCTACTGTCGGGCCTGCTGGTGGCGACCGGCCTGATCACCATGGCCAATGCGCGTTACGAGCTGGACACCATCGTCAACAACAACATGGAAAGGATCCGGCTATCCTCCGAAATGCTCGACGCCAACACCAATGTGGCGATCGGCTTGCGCGACGTGGTGATGGTGTCAGGCGATGCGGCCAACCGGCGCGCACTGGACATCATCGAAAGGAGTCGCGCGCGCTACAAGCAAGCCCACGATGCCCTGGCTGCGATGCCAAGCAGCGAGCTCGAAAAAAAGGCGCTCGCACTGGTGCAGGAAAAGCGCGACATCTCGGTCAAGTTCAACAACCAGATTCTCGACTACGGCATGCGCGACCAGAATCAGCAGGCACAGGCCTTGCTGCAAGGCGCTGCCGCTGCGGCGATGGACCAGCAACAAGCCGCAATTGCTGCAAATGCCGCCTTGGAGCGCCGCCTCAGCAAAGATGCGTACGCCGCAGCGGTTGCATCGATGCATAACGGCAAGATCATCCTGGCCAGCGGCGGCATCGCTGCGCTGGTGATCAGCGCGCTGCTCGCATGGTTGATTACGCGCAGCCTGACCAGGCCGTTGAGCCAGGCCACGCGCACTGCCGAAGCCATTGCCGCAGGCAATCTGCGCAACGATGTGCACACCACCGCAACGGATGAAACCGGCCGCCTGTTGCAGGCCATGGACAAGATGCAACTGCAGCTGCGCAACCTCATCGCGGCGCAGACCGACATGGCCAAGCATCACGATAACGGCCAGATCAGCTTCCGCATCGACGCAACCGTTTTTCCGGGCGACTACGGCCGCATGGCCAACGACACCAACGCATTGGTGGCCTCGCACGTGGCCGTGCAAAACGATCTGGCGCGCATCATGGGGCGTTATGCCATCGGCGAACTCTCCGAAGACATGCAGCCCCTGCCGGGCGAAAAAGCTGCCTTCAGCAACACCATGTCGCAGGTCAAGCTCAACCTGTCTGCGATGAATCACCAAATCAAGCACCTTGCGCAGGCCGCCGCCAATGGCGACTTCAGCGCCCGTGGTGATGTCGAACGCTTCCAGTTCGACTTCCGCATCATGGTGGAGAGCCTGAACCAGTTGATGTCCACCGCGGACGGCAATCTGCAATCGCTATCGGCACTGCTGCAGTCGATCGCAGCGGGCGACCTCACCGCACGCATGAGCGGCGACTTCCGCGGCGTATTCGCACAGATGCGCGATGACGCCAATGCAACAGCAAGCCAGCTGGCGCAGATCGTCGGCAACATCCAGCAGTCGGCCGTGTCGATCAACGCGGCTGCCAGCGAGATCGCCGCGGGCAACCAGGATCTGTCGCAGCGGACCGAGCAGCAGGCAGCCAACCTGGAAGAGACCGCCGCCTCGATGGAAGAGCTAACCTCCACCGTCAAGCAGAATGCCGAGAGTGCGCGCCAGGCCAATCAATTGGCGATCGGTGCCGCACGCGTGGCCTCGGAAGGGGGCACTGTGGTCGGCAAGGTCGTGGACACCATGAGTGGTATCGAAGCCTCGTCCAAGAAGATCGCCGACATCATCTCCGTCATCGACGGCATTGCCTTCCAGACCAACATCCTGGCGCTGAACGCCGCGGTGGAAGCTGCCCGGGCAGGCGAACAGGGTCGTGGCTTTGCGGTTGTTGCCTCGGAAGTGCGCACGCTGGCGCAACGCTCCTCCGGCGCAGCGAAGGAGATCAAGGACCTGATCGACGATTCCGTCCAACGCGTGGCCGAAGGCTCGGCACTGGTGCACAGCGCCGGCAAGACCATGGGCGAGGTCGTGGCCAGCGTCCAGCGCGTCACCGACATCATGGGCGAAATTTCGGCGGCCTCGCAGGAGCAATCTGCCGGCATCGAACAGGTCAATCAAACCATCACGCACATGGATGAAACCACGCAACAGAATGCGGCGCTGGTGGAAGAAGCCACTGCCGCCGCCCGCTCCATGGAAGAACAAGCCGTGCAACTCACCGACGCGGTCGCCATCTTCAAGATCGATGCACGGCAGGCACGCCGCGCAGACGCGCGCGCTACCGCACCGGTCGCGCATCTGTTGGACAAGGTACGCCACGCCTGAGCAGTGGCGTGGCCGCCGGCTGACTTTCAAAGGGGCAGCTGGCGTGAGCGCACCGCAGCGCTTGCCGGCGGCGATCGCAACAAGCCACTCACGTCCTCCCAAGCGCGCCCTGAGCGCGCGCTTGGCTGTTGCAACGGCGCAGCTACCTTTGCAGGGACACCATCTGCGCCAACGCCGCCTGTTCGCTGTCAAATAAACTGCCGAACATATCGAATTGTCGAGCAATCCCTGCACCGGCGGCGATCCGACGGCCCGGCCTGGCGGGTGGACTGCAATAGATCACCATGGACCAGCAGAATTTCCGGCTCCCACACCTGCGCAATGACTGCATAACGCTGCAGACAGAGCGATTAGCGCAGCGCCACGTGCTCGGGTAGCAGCAACAGCACACACAGCAGCAGCATGAAGACCGCGATCAGTCCATCCAGTATCTGCCACGCACGCGGATGCCGGAACACCGGCTGCAACAAGCGGGCGCCATAGCCCAGGCCAGAGAACCAACTGACGCTGGCGATACACGCACCGAGCGCAAATGCCCAGCGCAACGCACCGGGATAATGCGTGGCCAGGCTGCCGAGCAAGAGCATCGTATCGAGATAGACGTGCGGATTGAGGAAGGTAAACGCCAGGCAGGTGAGCGCTGCGCGTTGCCAGTGTTCTTCGCCCTGTTGCGCCGGGGTCATTGTGCCTTCGCCGCGCCAGGCACGGCGCGCGGCCATCCAGCCATAGACTGCAAGAAATGCGGCACCTGCGTAACGCAGCAGCTGCAGCAGGCCCGACCATTGCTGCGCCAATACGCCGATTCCGGCGACACCGAGCAATATCAGCGCGATATCCCCTAGTACGCAGATCGTCACCACTAGCCCCACGTGCTGGCGCTTGAGTCCTTGCCGCAGCACGAACGCATTCTGCGCGCCAATCGCAACGATGAGGCCGACACCGGCGAGAAAGCCGGCGATTATTGCTTGAGCGATCACAGTGTTGTCTCCGGGTAAGGAGTGCATCGTCTGCCATTGCAGATCATTAGAAAAACTAAATAATCTGTATGCTGCTTAGATCTTCTAATGCGCTCAAACTATGGATCTCCTACATCCTCAACTGGCCGCATTCGCAGCCGTATTGGACGAAGGCAGCTTCGACGCTGCTGCACAGCGGCTGGCGGTAACGCCCTCGGCAATCTCGCAACGCATCAAGGCGCTCGAAGATCGACTGGGGCAGGTACTGGTCATGCGTAAGGCGCCTTGCCGGCCAACACCGGCAGGCGAACGGCTGTTGCGCCGACTTAAGCCCATGCAGGTACTCGAAGCCGAAGCGATTGCCGACTTCCTGCCTGGCGATGGCGTCGCCGGCCATCTGCGCACACTCGCCATCGCGGTCAATGACGACTCGCTACAAACCTGGTTCCTGCAGGCGTTGTCGTCGCTGCACCAGACGCACAACTTCCTGTTCGATGTGCAGGTGGACGACCAGGATCACACCCTGGAATTGTTGCGCACTGGCAGCGTACTAGGCGCGGTCACCTCCGAGCGCGCGCCACTGCAGGGCTGCAATGTCCACGCATTGGGCGTGATGCGGTACCACGCAGTCGCATCGGCAGCGTTCGTCGCTGCGCACTTCAAGGGTGGCTTTACGGCCAGCGCGCTGGACCAGGCGCCGATGATGGTATTCAATCGCAAGGACACGTTGCAGGCGCGCTTCGTCAGGCGCATCACGCGCACCCGGTTGGCCCCGCCCACGCATTACCTGCCCACCTCCACCGGTTTCGTCGAAGCCGCTGCACGCGGACTCGGCTGGTGCCTGGCACCCGAAGCGATGGTGCTGCCTGCGGTGCGCAACCAGCAGGTCGTCATCATCGACCCCACCCGCTGGCTCGATGTCCCGCTGTACTGGCAATACGCCGCTGTGCGCTCGAGCGCCTTGCAGCAACTCAGCCAGGCACTGCGCGAGGCCGCTGCCACCAGCTTGCGTGGCAGCAGATAGACACCACAGCCACCGTTCTCACTGCCTGCCCATCGCCGGGCTGCCATGCATCGGCTTGCGGGGCATGCGCGCCAGCGCACTGTGGCAGACAGGGCTATCGCACTTCTCGCCGGCTACCCGTGTCGTTCAACTTCGGCAACACACGCGCTCGATCACTCGGCGCTGCGCTGCTGCAACAGCGAGAGCGCATGTTTTAGATCGCGAAAATGGAAAGGCTTCTGCAGACCGTGCCGGTGCCGGTACTTCTCGGGAATCCCGCCCTGCGCATAGCCGGTCACGAAGATATACGGAACACCGCGCGCGTCCAGTTCTTCTGCAATTGGAAACGACAAGGTGCCGCCAAGATTGATGTCCAGCAGTGCCAGGTCGAGGTTGCCTTCCTGCACCGCTTGCAGCGCTGCGTCCACGTCGGCCACGGTTGCCGCCACCTCGTAGCCCAGTTCCGCCAGGCAATCCTCCAGGAGCATCGCCACCAACGACTCGTCTTCGACCAGGAGCACGCGCATGGTCATGGCCGTGCCTCGGCATGCTCGGGCGGCAACGGGATGGAAACGCGGAAACACACGCCAGCCGGGTCGAACGACAGCTCAACCTCGCCCTTGAGGTCGTGCTTCAAGCCACGCTCCAAAAGACGCGTGCCGAATCCTTTGTGCGTGGGTGGTTGCACGGGCGGCCCCCCGCTTTCGCGCCAGATCAATTCGGGGCGCTCCTGCTCGCCGCGTGTGCTGCGCTCCCACGAAACCATGACATTCCCAGCTGGCAAGGATAATGCGCCGTGCTTGAGCGCGTTCGTGCACAGCTCATGCAGCGCCATCGACAGCGCCAATGCCCGCCGCGGATCCAGCCGACAAGAATCGCCCTGCAGCGTGAAGCGCTGGCTGTCGTGCGACTCATACAGCGCGGCAGCGTCGCGGGTCAGTTCCAGGACGTCGGCACTGACCCAGTTTTCGCGCGTCAGCGTGTCGTGTGCCCGCGACAGCGCCAGCAAGCGCGCGTCGAGCTTTTCCTGAGCGTCGGCCAAGCCGCCGGCGTTGGTGAACGACTGCCGCGCCAACGATTGCACCATTACCAACGAATTCTTGACCCGGTGGTTGAGCTCGTTGATCAACAGTTGCAGGTGCTGCTCATGCTGCTTGTGCTCGGTGATGTCGCGCGTGGCGCCAGCGATCGCCTCGACCCTGCCATCGGGTCCGAATACCGGAGTAAAAATGTAGTCGTAGATGCGCAGGCCCTTGGTGGTATGCGGGAATGGCACCTCGCCGCGCACCGGCTGGCCTGTTGCGATCACCTGTTCGATCTCTTCATCGTGCATGGCCGCATGCCAGGGCTCGTAGCCCAGTTCCAGGCAGGTCTTGCCGCAGGCGTCTTCCCAGCGCATGCCCCACATCGTCAACAACGCCTGATTGGCGTAGACGAAGCGATGCTGGATATCGAACACATACAAAAGATCCGGTGTTGCCTGTAGCAGGGCCTCGTAAATGCGCGATTTCGCTGTGTCTTCCTGATGCTCGGCCATTGCGTCATGCTTCCAAAATTGATGCGAACGATAAATGCACTTACGTGAACGCCTGATCATGCGTATTTGACGTCGAATCCAGCGCAGAAAACGCCCGCCGTCACCGAAGAGACCGGTTGCAATCGATCGATAACGCAACTGCACTCCACTCTTTCCTCTTGCGCGGCCAATCCCGCACCAACCAAAGCCGTAGTGATGACCGGTTCCTGGTCGCCCTGCACCACCGTCCCTGATAGCCTTCGGGGTTATTCCGCAGTGATTGCCGATTCGTCATGAAAAAAGCCGTTGTTCTGTTGTCCGGTGGCATGGATTCCGCCGCCGTTATCGCACTCGCGCAGGAGCAGGGCTTTGCCGTCTACGCGCTAAGCGTGCGCTATGGCCAACGCCACACGTCGGAACTGGACGCCGCAGCGCGCGTTGCTGCCGCGCAGGGCGTCATTGCGCATAAGGTGGTCGACGTGGACCTGCGCAGCATCGGCGGCTCGGCGTTGACCGACGACATCGACGTCCCCGACGCTGGCGGCGAAGGCATCCCGGTCACGTACGTCCCTGCGCGCAACACCATCATGCTGTCGCTGGCGCTCGGCTGGGCCGAGGTCATCGGCGCCAACGACTTGTTTTGTGGCGTCAATGCGGTGGACTACTCTGGCTACCCCGATTGCCGTCCCGAGTTCGTGCGCGCTTTCGAGGTGCTGGCCAACCTGGCCACCAAGGCAGGCGTGGAAGGTGCAGGGCTACGCGTGCACGCACCGCTGCAGTTCCTCAGCAAGGCCGACATCGTCCGTGAAGGCGTGCGCCTGGGTGTGGACTTCGGCCTCACGGTCTCCTGCTACCGCGCCGATGCGGATGGGCGCGCCTGCGGCCACTGCGACGCCTGCCGCCTGCGCGCAGCCGGCTTCGCCGATGCCGGCGTTCCCGACCCCACGCACTACGCCATTTTGTCTTGACGCCCGCGTAGGGTAGAATGCGCACCCCGACGCAATGTCGGGGTCAGTGGGCCGTTAGCTCAGTCGGTAGAGCAGAAGACTTTTAATCTTTTGGTCGATGGTTCGAATCCATCACGGCCCACCATCTCCAGCAAGGCTTTCAGCGAACTTCATCGCTGCGCAAGAAGGCACCCACTCCGCCATTCCGCAATCTTCGGTCGCCCTGCAAGCCTGCAGGTACCGATGCACCGCGACGTCATCGCCGTGCGCCTAAGGTCTTTGCCACCTTGTGGGATCGCCCGCTGCCAGATCAGACCGACTTACCGCCCAGATCTTTTTGCCAGCGTAAGGCGGGTTCCTGAGGCGCCGCGTTACCTGCCTGATCCTCAGCGCCCAGCCTCGTCGTTCCACAGCAGCTTATGCAGCTGCATCTGGAAGCGCACCGGCAAGCGATCTGCCACGATCCAGTCGGCCAGCTGGCGCGCGCTTACCTCGCTTTTGCTCGGCGAAAACCACACCGTGCAGCGGCGATCCAGGCCATGCGCGGCGACGACCTCGCGCGACCATTCGTAGTCGGCGCGGCTGCAAATCACCAACTTGATCTGGTCGCGTGCGGTCAGCAGCGGCAGGTTTTCCCAGCGATTGCGCGCCTGCTCGCCGGATGCGGGCGTCTTGATGTCGACCACGCGCGAAACGCGCGGATCCACGGCAGACACGTCCAGCGCACCGGAAGTTTCCAGCGAAACGTCGTAACCGGCGTCGCAAAGCTTCTCCAGCAATAACAGACAACGCTTCTGTGCCAACGGCTCGCCACCGGTCACGCAGACATGGCGCACGCCATGACTGGCGACCTCGGCAACGATGGCGTCGATGTCATGCCACTGCCCGCCATGGAACGCGTAGGCAGTGTCGCAATACAGGCAGCGCAACGGGCAGCCGGTCAGGCGCACGAACACCGTCGGCCAGCCGGCGGCATCGGCCTCGCCTTGCAGGGACAAAAAGATTTCGGTGATCTTCAATCGCGGCAATGGCGACTGGACGATCTCGCTGGGGACGGCGGCGTTCATGGGCGAAGTATGCGCCGTGCCGACCGGCACAGACGCGCAGGCTCAGCGCAGTTGCTGGCCGAGACGGATGGACTGCAGGCGCTCCTGCGCAACGCGTGCCGCGTCGGAGCCAGGGTACTGCGTAGCGACCTGCTGCAAGGTCTGCTGGGCCTCGTTGTTCTTGCCTTCGCCGTACTGCGACAGGCCAAGCTTCAACAAGCCGCCGGCGGCCTTGTCATGGGTGGGATAACGGCTGACGAGATCGCGGAACTGCGTCTCGGCAAGCTGGAAATTGCGGGTGGCGTAATAGCTTTCGCCCAGCCAATACAAGGCATTGGGGGTATAGACGCCGTTGGGATAGAGCTCCAGAAAGCTCAGGAACAGCTGCGATGCATCGTCGTACTTGCCGTTCTTCAACGCATCGAAGGCCACGTTGTAGGCAGTACGTTCGTCGTTGCTGACGGCCAGGGTGCCCGGGTCGCCATGGACGGTGGGCGGCTTCTCGGAAGTTGCCGCCACTGCGGGCCGCGCGGCAGGTGCCGGGGCCGGGGTCACGCTGCCGGTCGCTGGGGGCAATGGCGGTGTTGCGCCACCTGCGCCTTCCAACCGGTTCAAGCGTCCATCCAGGTCCAGGTATTGGTCCTTGGACTGCTGCTTGAGTTGCTCATTGTCGTGCTGCAGCTGTTCGACGGTCGACCGCAACGCCTGCAGGTCCGAACGCGCCTGCTGCAGCTGATTGAGGAGATCGTTGTTGGCCTGGCTATTGGCCTGCTGCTGCTCGAGCACGGCCACACGATCAGCGAGACTGGCTCGCTGGGCGTATGCCGGCGCGGCGACCACAAGGGCCGCCGCGACGAACAGGGGTGTCACTCGAAAGCGCATCGCTTCTTACTGAGCCGTGTACACGATTTCGACGCGGCGGTTCTGCGACCAGCAGGACTCATTCGACTCGGTGCAGACCGGACGCTCTTCGCCGTAGCTGACGACGGTCAGCTGGCTGGCCGAACCGCCGGCAGCCTGCAGCGAGGACGACACGGCATTGCCGCGACGCTCGCCCAGACCCATGTTGTACTCACGCGAACCGCGCTCGTCCGCATTGCCCTGCAGGGTGATGCGCGAGGAAGGGCGGTCACGCAGGTACTTGGCGTGGCAAGCCATGATGGCCTGGAATTCCGGCTTCAGGGAGTCCTGATCCAGATCGAAGTAAACAACGCGCTGACGCAGGCAGGCATCGGTATCCAGGTCGCCCGGGCCGTACAGGCCAGAGGTGGACGGGCCGGTGGGAACCGAGGAACCAGCGGTGGTATCGGTCGCAGGAGGCGGAGTTTCCTTCACCTTCTTCGAGCAACCAGCCAGCACAGCAACGGACAGCAGGGAGACAAGCAAGACGCGGGTGGACTTGTTCATGGGGTACCTATGGAGGCTCTGGGCCAATGAGTGGTTTAACGCAGCGAAATATTAACATTAATGCGCGGTTCGGTAAGGCCCCCATGCGGGTTCTCTCACATCGCCGTCGGCCAGCACCAGGCGCTGGCGGACCCGAGCGTCGGAAGAGACCGCGTACAGCACGCCACGGCCGCCTTCGCGTGCGGCGTACAACACCATGCTGGCGTTAGGCGCAAAGCTCGGCGATTCGTCCAGCGAACCCGGCGACAGCGTGCTCCAGCTGGGCGAACCCAGGCTGCGGTCCATCATCGCGATGCGGTAGGTGTTGCCGCTGCCCTGTGCCACGGCAATCTTCTTGCCGTCGAACGACACGCTGGCGGTGGCGTTGTAGTTGCCTTGGAAGGTCACGCGGTTGGCGCTGCCGCCGCTGGCTGCCACCTGGTAGATCTGCGGACGACCGCCACGATCGGAGGTGAAGTAGATGCTGCCGCCATCCGGCGCCCAGGTCGGCTCGGTGTCGATGCCGAAGTGGTTGGTGAGCTGGGTCAGCTGCTTGCTTCCCAGGTCCATTACGTAGATTTCCGGGTTACCGCTGCGCGACAGCGCCAGCGCCAGGCGACGCCCGTCCGGCGAGAACGACGGTGCGCCGTTGATGCCGCGGAAGCTGGAGACCAGCTCGCGTGCGCCGGTGGCGATGTCCTGCAGGTAGATCGACGAGTTGCCGCGCTCGAAGCTCACATACGCCAACTTCTTGCCGTCCGGGCTCCAGTTCGGCGACAGCAGCGGCTCGGCCGAACGCACGATGGTTTGCGGGTTGTAGCCATCCGAGTCAGCCACCATCAGCGCATAACGCATGGCGCCGCCCTTGCCGCTGGCGGTCACGTAGGCAATGCGGGTCCAGAATGCACCGCGCACGCCAGTGATTTTTTCGTAGATGGCATCGGCCATCTGGTGCGAAACATCGCGCATTGCGTTGGCACGCGCGGTCATCGCCAGGCCCAGCATGCGCTCGCCCTTGGCCACGTCGAACAACTCGTATTCGACCCGGTATGCGCCTTCGCCGGCGTCCATGACGCGGCCGACCACGATGTAGTTCTGCTTGAGGGTGCGCCAGGTCTGGAACTGCACCTCGGTGCCACGGGTCGGCTTTTCGACGATCTGCGCAGCCGGCAACGTGCGGAACTGGCCGGAACGATCCAGGTCGGCGCCGACCACGGCGGATACGTCGGTCTGCGGCGCGGTGCCCGAGCCCTGATAGGGCATCGGAATGACGGCGATCGGCGTGGCAGACGCGCTACCGCCGACGATATCGATGGTGAGGCCTTGCTGCTGCGCGAGTGCGCTCAGCGGCAACAACAGGGCGGTCAAGGCGGCTAGCCAACGCAGCGGTTTTTTCATGGACGGCTCGGATCGGGCAGGAAAAGTGTGCAAGGGATAGCAATCAACGAGTGAACATACTCGCAATCGTGAATGAGGTGACGTGAAAACGGAGCGAGCGATGGTGTAGCGACATGGACAGCCCCATGGACGATAACGCGGGGTGGCATCAGGCTGCGGCGACAGTGGTCGCCGCAGCCAGACCAGGGTCACTGATCCTGCGCCGTGAACACAAAGGTCAGGTTGCGCTGGAACACCGATTCGAAACCGCGGTAGGGCAACGGCTGGGCGCTCAACACGGCGGCTTCGATCGAACGCTGGCCAGCCTCGTCGTAGGGGCAGCCGGGTGCTACCTTGGCCTCCATCACGCTGCCGCCCGGCAACTGGCGGATGTTGATGGTGCATTTTTGGCCTGGCGGCACCGACGGCGGACGCACCCATTGCGCCAGCACTTTCTGCTGGATCGCGGCAGCGTACTTGGCCGACAGGTCGGTACTGGTACCGCCCTGCCCTGCGGTCGGCTGCGCGCTGGTCGCCGCGGCCGCGGAGGCCTGTTGCGCACGCGCGGCCGCGACCTGGCGCAACTTCTGCTCGGCCAGCGCCATTTCCTTATCGGCTTGCGCGCGCTGACGACGGATCTCGGCGATCTTCTTCTGGCGTTCGGCTTCTTCCGCCGCCTGCTGTGCGGCCGCCTGTTTCTTCTTGGCGTCGGCTTCTTCCTGCTGCTTGGCCAGGCGCAATTTCTGCTCGGCCTCTTCCTGGCGTTTGCGCTCGGTCAGGTCGATCTGCTCCTGGCGACGCTTGGCTTCCTGTTCCTGCTTGGCCTTTTCGGCGGAAATGGCCAATGCATCCACGCGCTCCTGGTCGACCTTGTCGGGCTGGGCGACGCGCTCCTGTGCCTGCGCCTGCCGCGGCGTGGGTGCATCCTGCGGGCGCGGCTCGGGGATCGGCTGCGGCGGTGGCACGCTGTCTTCCGGCGCGGGTTCGGGCAACGGCGCAGGCGGGGGCGGCGTTTCGACCGGCGTGGCCTTCAATGCCTGGCGCGCAACCCGCGCCTCGGCAGCCGACACGTCCAGCGAGGCCTCCATGCTGGGGTCGCCGGCTGCCGGTTCCACCGAGCGTTCCGGCGACCACAGCCAGCCGGCGATGAACACCAGCGCGACCAGGACGTGCACGACCAATGCCAGGACGACCGGTCGAAACCAGCCGTCGTCGCGCGCCGTCTGCGTGGGGAGCGCGTCAGCGTGCATCGCTGCCTGCGCTGCCGCCGGAGTCGGAAATCAGGCCCACCTTCTCGACCTTGGCCTGCTTGAGCACGTCGATGGCGTCCATGATCTTCTGGTACGGCGCGGCGCGATCGCCGGCCACCACCACACGTGCGTCCTTGTCCTGCGCCACGATGGCAGCCAACTGTGCCTGCAGCGCGGCCACGTCCATCGCCTGCGGCTTGCCCTTGGGCAGTTGCAGCGCCAATTTGCCATCGGCAGCGACCACCACCACCACCGGGTCCTGCTTGCTCTCCAGCGCCTTGGCGCGCGAGCTGGGCAGACTGACGTCGGTGCTCAGGGTCAGCAGCGGTGCGGTGACCATGAAGATGATCAGCAGCACCAGCATCACGTCGATATACGGCACGACGTTGATGTCGGATTTGAGCTTGCGCTTCTTACGACGGGAAATACCGGAGATCATCGCGAAACGTTCCTAATTAATCCTCGGCGCCGGGCGGCAGTGGAGTCGCGCGGCGCCCGGGTGAGGGACAGCCGCGCATCACGCTGTGCATCGACGCGACTGGCTCGCCCGGCCACGTCCCGCATCAAACCGTGCGGATGCATGCCGGGAGCGCGCATCACTCGTCCGCGCCAGCCTGGCGCTGCAGGATGGAGCTGAACTCGTCGGCGAAGGTCTCGTAGCGCACCGACAGCCGTTCCACGCGGGTGGTGAAGCGGTTGTAGGCCCACACCGCCGGAATCGCCACGAACAGGCCGATGGCGGTGGCGAACAGCGCTTCGGAGATACCCGGCGCCACGGCCGCGATGCCGGCCTGCTCGCCGCTGCTGACCATGTCGTGCATGGTCACCATGATGCCGAACACGGTACCGACCAGGCCGACGTACGGCGCGGTGGAGCCGATGTTGGCCAGCAATTCGAGATTGCGCTCGAGCTGGTCGACCTCACGGGTAAAGGCAGTGCGCATGGCGCGCTGCGCGCCTTCCAGTTGCACGCGCGCGTCCAGACGGCGGCGATCGCGCAGGCGCGAGAACTCGCGGAAGCCGCTTTCGAACATCGACTCCAGACCGCCAACGGTCCGGTTGCGGTCGGTTGCCGAGGCATACAGCTTGGCCAGGTCCGCACCGGACCAGAAGCGGTTCTCGAACTCGTCGGCCTCGCGATTGGCCAGCTTGAACGCACGCGCCTTGCGGAAAATGATCACCCAGCTGATGAACGAGCCGATCAGCAGCAGCAGCACGATGATCTTGACCGGGATACTGGCGCGCAGGATCAGGTCCACATAGTTGATGCTGCTGTTGTGCGCCACGCTGGCGGTCTGCGCCGCGGCAGCGGCGACGTCCTGCGGTAGTGCTTCCACTACCGTGTCCTGCAGGGCCAGGAGCAATGCAATCGACATCCGTTCGTTCCTCAGTAATCGGATTCTGGGGTTTCTAGAGCTTTCAACACGTCATACAGCGCATCGTCCATGCCACGCGGACGGAAGTCGCTGGCACCGAGCGCGGCAATGCGCACCTCGGCGGTCAGCAGCACTTCGCCTTCGCGACGGACCGATTGCGCGAACAGCAGGCTGGCCCGTCTGCATCGCAGCAACACCGCCGACACTGACAGCGCGTCGTCGAGCCGGGCCGGCTTGAGGAAATCCAGTTGCATCGAGCGAACCGCAAACACCAGGTCGTGCTCCTGGCGCATACGCTCCTGCCCGTAACCGAGCGCGCGCATCCACTCCGTGCGCGCACGTTCCATGAAGGCAACGTAGCGCGCGTGGTAGACCACCCCGCCGGCGTCGGTATCTTCCCAGTAGACGCGTGTCGGCCAACTGAATACCGGCGGGGATTGGGGATTCGGGAATCGGGATTCGATGGTCATGGGCACGGAGCTTCGTTCGGGACGGCCCAGGTTGGCGACCAACAGAGCGTTCTCAAAACAGGTCTCCCGGTTCGCCGATGCCCGGGGCGCGGTCGCGCGGCGGTTTCAGGCCCAGATGCAGATAGGCCTTGGGCGTGACCATGCGGCCGCGCGCGGTGCGGACCAGAAAGCCCTGCTGGATCAGGTACGGCTCGATGACATCTTCCAGCGTGCCGCGCTCTTCCGACAGCGAGGCCGCCAACGATTCCACGCCGACCGGGCCGCCGTCGAAGTGCTCGACGATGGTGCGCAACATGCGGCGGTCGAGCTCGTCAAAGCCTTCCGGGTCGACCTTGAGCATCTGCATGGCCGCCTGCGCCACCGGCAGATCGATATGCCCGGCCGCCTTGACCTGTGCGTAGTCGCGTACGCGACGCAGCAAGCGATTGGCGATACGCGGGGTACCGCGCGCGCGGCGTGCGATTTCCGCCGCGCCTTCGGGCGTGCAGTCGATGCCGAGGATCGCCGCCGAGCGGATCACGATGCGGGTCAGTTCCTGCGGGGAATAGAACTCCAGCCGTTGCACGATGCCGAAGCGGTCGCGCAGCGGTGCGGTCAGCAACCCGGCACGCGTGGTGGCGCCGATCAGGGTGAACGGCGGCAGATCGATCTTGATCGAACGCGCAGCCGGGCCGTCGCCGATCATGATGTCGATCTGGAAATCTTCCATCGCCGGATACAGCACTTCTTCCACCACCGGCGAGAGGCGATGGATTTCGTCGATGAACAACACATCGTGTGGCTGCAGGTTGGTCAGCAGCGCGGCCAGATCGCCGGCCTTTTCGATCACCGGGCCGGAGGTCACGCGCAGGCTCACGCCCAGCTCGTTGGCGATGACGTGACTCAGCGTGGTCTTGCCGAGCCCGGGCGGGCCGAAGATCAGCACATGATCCATCGCCTCGCCACGCGCCTTGGCCGCCTGGATGTAGATCTCCATCTGCTCGCGCACCGGCTGCTGGCCGAGATAATCGGCAAGGCGCTTGGGACGAATGCTCGCATCGGCGGCGTCGTCTTCGCGGGTGGAGCTGCTGGCGATGATGCGCTGCTCGGTCATCCGACCATCTTCTCATGCCGCGCGCGGATGGCCCAACCTCTAGAGCTCAAGCTCGGCTTGCCGTAGTACGCCGAAGAACGCATCGAAGCTCGCGGCGCGCCAGGTCGGCACCAGACCATCCCAGGTCTCGAAATAGACAACCTCCGGCTCGTGCTGCGGCCCGCGCGCACGATAGTCCAGGCACAGCAGGCTATCGACGTTGTGGCAGGCCAGCACCAGCACCCGATCCAGGCCGGCGTGCAGGCAGGCTGCGGCACTGAAGTCAGTCCGGTCTTCGAAGGCATCGGCAAAATCCAACACGCTGCGGATGTGCGCCAGCGGCGGCAGATCGCGATCCACCAGCACGCATTCCCAATCCACATAGCGATCGGACGGAAAGCGGGTTCGCGGCACCCAGCACCAGCAGGTGTCGCCGCCGTCCTGCACGGCGTACAGCCGCTTGAGCAGCGCCGGCAGTCGCACGCCCAGCCGTGCCTCGGCCGCGGCGAAGGCCTCGTCGTCCGCAGCGGCCGCCTGTGCGTTCCAGTGGCCGGGGCCGCTCCAGAACGTGGTCACTGCCGGTGGCTGCGGCTGCCAGTGCACAGCGTCCCCATCGTGCCTGGCCTGCAAAGCGGGGGACCAGTACACGACATCGACCAGTTGCGCCAGCAGATCGTCCACATTGGCGAACACGGCCAGACGGCGCTTGTTGCCCGCATCGACATAGACCAGGGCGGGCTCGGCATCCGATGCGGAGTAATCCAGGCACAGCGCGCGGCTGGGCGAACGATCATCGGCTGCGATGGCGATCAGGCGGCGGTCGTCGCCACCTTCCGCCAAACCGTCATAGGCATCGTCACGATAGTCCTGGCCGGCGCGCACCTCGGCAAAGGAGAACAGGTCTGCACAGCCGAGCAGGCGCGCACGCGGGATCAGCCACTCGGCCTTGAGCCAGTTGTCCGGCTCTTCAAGGGACTGGCCGCGTGCCATCTGCACCGCGCCACCGTCATAGCGCGCGTACAACTCCAGCAGCCAGCCCGGCAGGCGAACGCCGAGCCGCGCCTGGGCCGCTGCGATCGCAGCCTCGGTCGCCGGCATGCGCCCGAGGTTGAGTGGTTCGTCCCAGAAGGTGTCCAGGCTGGGGGAGCGCCCGTAGACCATCCACTTGAGCGCTGCCATGCCTAGATCTCGACTTGTGCGCCCAGCTCCACCAGGCGGTTGCCGGGGATGCGGAAGAATCCGGTGGCCGGGGCGGCATTGCGATGCATCAGCGCGAACAGCTTGTCGCGCCAGATCGGCATGCCGCGGTTGGCGCTGGCCACGATGGTCTCGCGGCTGGCGAAATAGGTGGTGTCCATCGGGTCGAAATAGATCCCGCCCTGGTCGCAGGAGCGCATCAGCGCCAGCGGCACGTCTGGGGTCTCCATGAAACCGAAGCGCACATGCACACGGTAGAACTCGTCGCCGATCGCGTCGATCTTCAGCCGTTTCCCGGCGGCTGCGTACGGCACCTGCAGGGTCTCCACGGTCAGGAATACATTGCGCTCGTGCAGCACCTTGTTGTGCTTGAGGTTATGCATCAGCGCGTGCGGCACCACCATCGGGTCGGCGGTCAGGAACACGGCCGTGCCGGGCACGCGCACCGGCGGCGCCAGCATCAACCCGGGCAGGAAGGTGTCCAGCTTGATGCCGTCCTTGCGGATCTCGTCGTGCAGCAACTTGCGGCCGCGGCGCCAGGTGCGCATCAGGGTGAACAGGATCAGGCCCAGCAACAACGGGAACCAGGCGCCGTCCAGGAACTTGATGATGTTGGCGTAGAAGAACGCGCAGTCCACCGCCAGGAACACCAGCGCGAACAACCACAGCAGCGGCGCCGGCACGCGCGGGTTGGCGCGCGCGTAGATGATCATCAACACGGTGGTGATCAGCATGGTGCCGGTCACCGAGACGCCGTAGGCGGTGGCCAGCGAGGCCGAGTCGCCGAAACCGATCACTGCCACCGCCACCAGCGCCAGCAGGCACCAATTCACCGCCGGCACATAGATTTGTCCGATGGTGGAGTGCGAGGTATGGCGAATGTGCATGCGCGGGATGTAGCCGAGCTGCATGGCCTGGCTGGCCACCGAATAGGCGCCGGTGATCAGCGCCTGGGAGGCGATCACCGTGGCGGCGGTGGCCAGCACGATCATCGGGTACAGCGCCCACTCCGGCACCGCCTCGTAGAACGGGTTGCTGACCGCGGCCGGATTGCGCAGCACCAGCGCGCCCTGCCCCAGGTAGGTCAAGGTCAGCATCGGCAACACCACGAACTGCCACGAGCGACGGATCGCCTTGGCGCCGAAATGGCCCATGTCCGCATACAGCGCTTCGCCGCCGGTCACCGCCAGCACCACCGCGCCCAGCACGAACACCGCATGCCAGTTGTGTTGCGCGAAGAAGCGCACGCCCCACCACGGATTCAGTGCATGCAGCACTTCCGGTGCGCGGGCCATGTTGTAGACGCCGATCGCGCCCAACGCGAAGAACCAGAGCAGGGTGATCGGCCCGAATGCCTTGCCGACACGTTCGGTCCCGAAGCGCTGCGCCAGGAACAGCATGCCCAGCACCACCAGGGTAATCGGCACCACGAACGGCTCCAGCTTGGGCGCGGCCACCTCCAGGCCTTCCACTGCCGACAGCACCGAAATCGCCGGGGTGATGACGCCGTCGCCAAAGAACAGCGAGGCACCGAAGATGCCGAGGATGCCGACCACATACATCGAGCGCGAACCGCCAGGCAGCGTGCGTTGCGCCAGCGCGGTCAGCGCCATGATGCCGCCCTCGCCGTCGTTGTCGGCACGCATGATCACGGTGACGTATTTGAGCGTGACCACCAGCATCAGCGCCCAGAACACCAGCGACAGGATGCCCAGCACGGTGTCGTGGTCCGGGGTCAGTCCGTAGTGCGGCGAAAACGCTTCCTTGAGCGTATACAGCGGGCTGGTACCGATATCGCCGAAGACGACGCCGATCGCGCCGATGACCAGGGCGGTCTGGCTATTGGCGGGCGCGTGGCTGGAGCCTGCTGATTTGGGGGTGTGGGACATGAGGTGGGCAGTTTTCGCCAGACAGCGTGAAGATGATGAGGGAGACAGCACCTGTCGAAGGTGCCTGCACCGAGGTCACAGGCACCCAAGGTACGGGCTGGCCGCGGGCAAGGATGCGCAGTGTACGGGCCGCCCCTGTCGATGCCGAGTGCCGGCCGCGCCCGCTTTGCGGCCTGGCAATGGATCGCGCCCGCGCCTAGCGCAGCGCGGCTTGCAGCGCCTTGCGAATGACCGTCGCGACCTCGTCGCCTTCTGCACCGGCGTCGCGCGCCATGCGGGCGGCCTCGGCCGGCTTGTAGCCCAGCTGTTGCAAGGCCACGGTGGCCTCGGAAACGGCGTCGGGCCCCAGCTGGCCGGTGATCGGTGCGCCGCTGCTGAAATCGGCCGCGCGGTCGCGCAGTTCCACCACCATGCGCTCGGCAGTCTTCTTGCCGATGCCGGGAATGCGCGTGAGCGCGGTGATGTCGCCGGCGGTGATCAGACGGGCGAACTCGTCCACGCTGACCCCGGACAACACCGCCAGCGCGATCTTGGCGCCGATGCCGGTGACCTTCTGCACATCGCGGAACAGCCGCCGCTCGCCTTCGCGCAGGAAACCGTACAGCGACACGCTGTCTTCCTTCTGCGCGTAATGGGTAAACAGGATCACGTCGCGACCGACATCGGGCAGGTCGTAGAAGGTGCTCATCGGCGCCTCCAGCTCATAGCCGACCCCACCGACATCGATCACCAGCCACGGCGGCTGCTTGTAGGCCAGGATCCCGCGCAGACGGCCGATCATTGGGCACCGCCTTGGCAGTGCCGGGAATGGGGAATCGGGAATGGGGAATCGAAACAGCGTGCGCTGCTCTGGACCCTGCTCTTGCGATTCCCGATTCCCGATTCCCGATTCCCGATTCTCATCTTTTGCGGCTCCAGGCCTGTTGGGTATTGACGCCCAGGCGTTGCGCGGTGGCGCGGACGTGGGCGTGAGTGATGGCGACCGCCAGTGCGTCGGCGGCGTCGGGCTGCAGCTTGCCTTTCAGGTTGAGCATGATGCCGACCATGTGCTGCACCTGCACCTTGTCCGCGCCGCCCTTGCCGACCAGCGCCAGCTTGACTTCGGTGGCGGCGTACTCGTGCACCGGCAGGTCGCGCATGACCACCGCGCAGATTGCCGCGCCGCGCGCGTGGCCGAGCTTGAGCGCAGAAGCGGCGCTCTTGCCCATGAACACCTTTTCGATCGCCACCTCATCCGGCCGGTAGGTCTCGATCAGCTCGCCCAGCCCCTGCAGCAGCCGCTTGAGCCGCTGGGAGAAGTCGCCCTCGCCCAGCAGCATCAACGGCGCGTGGTGCACATGCCGGCTGCGACCGCCCTCGTCGATATCGATGATGCCGATGCCGGTGCGCTGCGAACCGGGATCGATGCCCAGGATGCGGGTCATCTAGAAGCCGGGAATTGGGAGTCGGGAATCGGGAATGGGTAAAGCGGCCGACTGGCGTGCTCGACATTGCCGAGCGATGCAGGATGCTGCCGTTTCGATTCCCGATTCTCCATTCCCGATTCCCGGCGCCTTAGGCGCCAAGCGCCGCTTGATCGACGTTCGAATACACGTCCTGCACGTCGTCCAGGTCTTCGAGCATGTCCAGTAGCTTGCGGACCTGCACGGCGGTATCGCCGTCCACGGCGATGTCGTTGTCGGCGCGGAAGGTGATTTCGGCGTGTGCCGGTTCCAGCCCGGCGGCGACCAGGGCGTCCCTGACCTGGGCGAAGGCGTCCGGGGCGGTCAGCACGTCGATGGCGCCGTCTTCCGGGTACACCACCACATCGTCGGCGCCGGCTTCGATGGCGGCATCGGTGAGGGTGTCTTCATCGATGCCGGCAGCGAAGCTCAGCACGCCCAGGCGCTTGAACATGAAGGCCACCGAGCCCTCGGTGCCCATGTTGCCGCCGCATTTGCTGAAGGCATGGCGCACATCGGCCACGGTGCGCACGCGGTTGTCGGTCAGGCAGTCCACGATCACCGCCACGCCGCCGGGCGCGTAGCCCTCGTAGCGCACTTCTTCGTATTCCACCCCTTCCAGCTCGCCGGTGGACTTCTTGATGGCGCGCTCCATCACGTCCTTGGACATGTTCGACGACAGGCCCTTGTCCATGGCGGTGCGCAGACGCGGATTGTTGGACGGGTCGCCGCCACCGGCGCGGGCGGCCACGCTGATCTCGCGGATGATCTTGGTAAACATCTTGCCGCGTTTGGCGTCGGAGGCGTTCTTGCGGCCTTCGATCGAGGGACCTCTACCCATGGGTGGTTCCAGACTGGCTTCAATGACAGGGCGCGGATTTTACCTGATTGCCTGCCTTCACCGGGGCAGCGCCATCCGCCGGCGCATGTTCACGGCTGGAAGCGGCCGGTGCGCAGAAAGGCCAGCGCCTGTGCGGCGGCTTCGGGCGAGCGCAACAGGCCGCTGTGGCTTGCCCGCACCACGCAATGGTCGCGCAGCCCGGGCAGGCGGGTTTCGGCCAGCGCCACGGTGCCGTCCGAGTCACCCTCAAGCGGGGCGAGCCAGCGGCCGATCCCGCGCGCCACGTTGCCGGCCACCTGGCCGATCTCGGCCTGGCCGTCCCAGCGCACAAAGCCCTGTTGCAAGATCGCGGCGCTGCGGCCCATCGCCCACAGCCCGCCACGTTGCGCCAGCCCGCGCGCAGCGGCACTGCCGCACAACGGCGAGCCCAGGCAGACCACGCGACGCACCGCCAGGTCGGGGGCATCCTGCAGTGCCTGCAGGGTCATCAGCCCTCCCAGGCTGTGACAGACCACCAGCTGCGCGCGGCTGGCGCGCAGGCGTTCGATCAGACGCGGCACCGCATGCGCGGGACCGCCGAGCACGCTGGCGTACCCGAACAGCGCAGGCGCCAGCCCGTTGGCACGCATCCGCCGCGCCAAGGGCAGCAGCCAGTGCGCGGTGTTCCAGATGCCGTGCACCAGCAGCACGTCGGCAGTCGCGGCACGTGCTCCCTCGCGCTGACTGCGCCGCGGCGCGGCCGGGCTGGTGGGTGATGCGCTGGACACTGAGATGGTTACCGGCAGAGGGCGTCAGAGGCGTGTGCGTTGCGCGCTGGACGCCAGAGCGAATGCGCAAGGGCAACGGACGGCAGCACTGGTGCGACTAGTCCGCTGCCAGCACCGGGCTGCGCCGCAGGATGTATTCGCGGTCGACGATCTTGCCCACCGGAAAGTCGTATTCGCCCACCTTTTCGAAACCGTAGCGGGCGTAGAAGCGTTGTGCGCCGAAATTTTCCGACCACACGCCAATCCACAAGGTGCGTGGGCCTTCGCGCTCCAACCATTGCAGCGCAGTTTCGAACAATCGGCTGCCCCAGCCGCTGTTCTGATAGTCCTTCAGCAGGTACAACCGCTTCAGCTCTCCGTCGCCGGGACGCACCTGATCATGCGGCAACCCGCACGGGCCGGCGGCTGCGTGGCCGACCAGCAGGTTATCCATCTCCAGCAGCCAGATCGCGTAATCCGGGTGCGCCAGCACGGTGCGCGCGCGCTCCACGGCATAGGTCTCTTCCAGAAAACCGCGCAAGTCCTCTTCCGGATACAGATGCCCGAAGGTTTCGGTAAAGGTCTGCGCGGCCAGAAGCGACAGCGCTTCGGCATCGTCCGGCGTGGCGCGGCGAATGCGGGTCATGCGGGCCCCTCTGGCAAGTCGACGCGGCAGCTTCTCGCATGCTGCGGCGTTGCTGCAAGTGGGGAATGGGGAATGGGGAATGGGGAATGGGGAATCGGGAGAGGGGAATAGGGAATCGTTCGAGCGCCCCTGCGGGTCGGGCATCAGATGCGTCTGCCCGGCTGGTGGTCTTACCAACCCAGAGGCCTGGTTGCCGCGTCCGTTGGATTGCCGCGCGTGTCGGAGCGGCACGCAAAAAAAAAGCGCTGCGTCACCTGCTAGAGCTTGGGCGCAGTTGCTGGGCAAGCACTCAGGATTTCGGAAAGTCGCGGTGCGCGATTGCCTGGCAGTTACTTGCGCACGCCACCCTGCGCGTGCAGCTGTTCGATACGCGCCTTGAGTGCAGCGCGGATCGGTCAACAACGCCTTGCGCGCAAGCTGCGCGCTGCGCATGGACACACGGCCGCGCCATGGCGTGGCCGTGTGTCCATGCAGGGTCGGTCAGACCTGCTTCGGGCGCACCTGTACGTGCACTTCGGCGAGCTGGTCGGCAGCGATCGGCGACGGGGCGTCGGTCATCAGATCCTGCGCACCGGTGGTCTTGGGGAACGGGATGACGTCGCGAATCGACTCTGTACCGGCCATCAGCGCGGCGATGCGGTCGATACCGAAGGCGATGCCGCCGTGCGGCGGTGCGCCGTAGTTCAAGGCATCCAGCAGGAAGCCGAACTTGGCGCGCGCTTCTTCGGCGCCGATGCCCAGCAGTTCGAACACTGCGCTCTGCATGTCCGGGCGATGGATACGGATCGAGCCGCCGCCGATTTCGTTGCCGTTGAGCACCATGTCGTAGCCGCGCGAGACCGCGGTGCGGGCGTTGGCGCGCAGGTCGGCAATATCGTCCACCGCCGGTGCGGTGAAGGGGTGATGCAATGCGACGTAACGCTGCGCCTCATCGTCCCATTCGAACATCGGAAAGTCGGTGACCCACAGCGGCGCCCAGCCGTCGGCAATCAGGTTGAAGTCCTTGCCGGCCTTCAGGCGCAGCGCGCCCATGAAGTCGGACACCTTGGTGTAGCCGCCGGCACCGAAGAACACGATGTCGCCATTGCCGGCGCCCACGTGCTTGAGCAGCGCGGCGAAGGATTCCTCACCGAAGAACTTGGCGATCGGCGAGCTGACCTCGCCGGTCTCCGACAGCTTGATGTAGGCCAGGCCCTTGGCGCCGTACTTGGCGGCGTGCGCCGCGTATTCGTCGATCTGCTTGCGCGACAGCGTGGCACCGCCGGGGATGCGCAGCGCGGCGACGCGGCCGTCGGCATCGTTGGCGGCGGCGGTGAACACCGGGAATTCGCTGGCCTTGACCAGCTCGGCCACGTCGACCAGTTCCAGCGCGATACGCAGGTCCGGCTTGTCCGACCCAAAGCGGCGCATCGCCTCGGCCCAGGTCATGCGCGGGAACTGCGCAGCCAGCTCCACATCCACCACTTCCTTGAAGATGGCGCGGATCATGTCTTCGACGAAATCCTGCACGTCGCGCTCGCGCACGAAGGCGAATTCCATGTCGAGCTGGGTGAATTCCAGCTGGCGGTCG
This sequence comes from Xanthomonas phaseoli pv. dieffenbachiae, assembly GCF_008639345.1. NCBI lineage: Bacteria > Pseudomonadati > Pseudomonadota > Gammaproteobacteria > Lysobacterales > Lysobacteraceae > Xanthomonas > Xanthomonas phaseoli. Next base: position 3,506,505 of record NZ_CP041380.1, read on the forward strand.
GCGCGCAGCGCTTCGTCGCGGAAGCAGCGCGCGATCTGGTAGTAGCGGTCGAAGCCGGCCACCATCAGGATCTGCTTGAACAGCTGCGGGCTCTGCGGCAACGCGTAGAACTCGCCCGGATGCATGCGCGCCGGCACCAGGAAGTCGCGCGCGCCTTCCGGGGTGGCCTTGGTCAAAATCGGGGTTTCGATGTCCTGGAAGTCGCGCGCATCCAGATGCCGGCGCAGCGCCTGCACCAGCTTGATGCGGGTGCGCTGCATGCGCTGCATTTCCGGGCGACGCAGGTCGAGGTAGCGGTACTTCAGGCGGGTTTCTTCGCCCGGATTCTCATGCGCGTGGAACGGCAGCGGCGCGGCCTTGTTGAGGATGCTGATGCGCGTGGCGATCACTTCCACCTTGCCGCTGCGCAGCTTGTCGTTGACCGCATGACGCGCGCGCACCACACCTTCCACCTGCAACACGTCCTCGTAGCCCAGGCTGGCGGCCACCTTGAACAGCTCTGCGCTGGCGTCGTCGCCGGCCACCGGTTCCACCGTCACCTGCACGATGCCTTCGTGGTCGCGCAGGTCGATGAAGCACACCCCGCCCAGGTTGCGGGCCACGTCGGTCCAGCCGGCGAGAGTGACGGTTTGGCCGATCAAGGTCTCGTCGACCAGGCCGCAGAAGTGGGTACGCATCGAAAGCTCCGCTGAAAAACCGACGCAGGACAGCGCCGGAAAGCCGGATATTCTGGGGCCGCCGGGCGACAGGAGCAAATGCGCGGGCGCTCATGGGCGCTTAAGTCAGTGCCCGGCTGAATAGGCGCCACGACCCTCCTGCACCAAGGACGACACGATGCTGCGCACTGCCCTGCTGCTCTCCGGCTTCGGCCTGATCACCCTGACCGGCGCATTTGCCAGCGTCACCGCCAGCGCCCAGGAGCGTGGCTGGAATGGCCCCAGCATCACCTGCTCCAGCAACGACAACCGCCGCCGCGACTGCGATACGCCATTCCGCGGCCGCGCGGTGCTGGTGGAAAATATCTCTGGCACGCGCTGCATCGAAGGCCGCAATTGGGGCAGCGAGCGCGGCCGGATCTGGGTGGACAACGGCTGTCGCGGCCGTTTCGTCGAAGCCCGCAACGGCGGCGGCTGGGGCGGCGGCAATGGCCCCGGCGGCGTTGGCGGGGTCGCTGGAACGGTGCGCTGCGAGAGCAACGACCAGCGCCAGAAAATCTGCGATACCGGCTGGCGTCGCGCCATGTTGGTGCGCCAACTCTCCAATACGCCTTGCGTGGAAGGCCGCAACTGGCGCCAGGAAGGCGGCCGGATCTGGGTGGACGACGGCTGCCGGGGCGAATTCGCGCAGGCCCGCGGTGGCGGTGGCTGGGACGGCGGCTATGGCGGCCGCGACGACCGCCCCGGCAACGGCTACGCCATCACCTGCGCCAGCGACGACCGGCGCCTGCGCACCTGCGCCTGGGATGGCCGCTATGGCCGCCCGGTGCTGACCCGCCAGTTATCGGACACGCGCTGTGCGGAAGGCCGCACCTGGGGCTACGACGATCGTCGCGCCACGGTGTGGGTCAACGATGGCTGCCGGGCGCGTTTCGAGGCGCGTTGATGCACCGGCCGCGCAGGCTGGCTGCGTAGGACTGGCCTGCGCGCCTCGGCGAGACGCCGGCGCCAGCGCTCTAGATGACTGCACGCTTGCAGGCGGACGCGGCTGTCGGATGCAGTCATGGCGATCCCCGGAAGTGCGGCCAACGGCACGCGCGACGCGTGTCGGAGCCTTGCGGCAACGCGCCAAGCATCACCACAGGTTTTGCCGGGACTGCGCCGGGCCCGGTTCACGCGGGCGTATCGACACCGGCCCGGCCAGCGAGATCGTCCACCGCGCCCGCTCAGCGCGCTTGGCACGCGCTACCGGAGAACGTCGTCCTGACCGCGGCGAACGCTGATTGCATGGCGCGGCCGTCTGGCTGGCGGCAGGCACCCACGCGATTCGCCCTGACACAGCCGGCAGCGCAGTGCTCGACGTGGAGTCGTTGCGGCGCGCAACGCCGCGCGGAGCGGCGCAACCTGCGCGCCGCGGCAACTCATGCCGGATCGGACGCGGGCTTGGCGGCCGGCTTGCTCTCCGCGGTTGCCGCTGGTTTGGCATCGCCACCGGCGCTGCTGCTTTCGGTGAGGTTCTTCTTTTTCTCGCCGGCCGATTTGAAGTCGGTCTCGTACCAGCCGCTGCCGGACAGGCGGAACGACGGCGCGGTGACCTGGCGCTTGATCGTGGCCGCGGCGCAGGCCGGGCAGGTTTGTGGATCGGGGTCGGCCATTTTCTGCAGACGGTCGAATGCGTGGCCGCAGGTAGTGCACTGAAAACCGTAGATGGGCATGGCAGGGATCAGCTGAAGACGTTGCAAGGGGCGCAAATTCTAGACGCATGCGGGCTGGCAAGTGCAACGCATCGCTCGCGACGGGCAGCAGGTGCCGGTGATGCGTCCGCATGGCCGGTGCCGGGCGAGAGCGGCAATGCGCGATGGCTGCTTCGACAGCCGCCCATGCCGATGGGCTGCGCGTGTGGACGCAATGCCGCACTCCCTGCGCAGGTGTGGCTGGCGGCAGCGTGGGGGCGAGCGCAGCGCATGACGCCCTGCGTGCGCCGTACGAGCCACGCATGCAGGGTTGCGTACCCGAGCAATGCGACGCGCAGGCAACCACAAAAATCCGCGGGCTGCGGCAATCACATCCTTACGCGCGATCGCTAAAAACGCGCATGCGCCAACGGGGCCGATCGAGCCGCATCGACCAGGCTGTTACACTCGCGCAGGTGATCGACGCGCCTTTCCCCCCACGAGGGCCGCATCCGTGTTGCGGTTGACTGCCTTACTGCTTGGCGTTGCCCTGCTACTGACCGGTAGCGGGTTGCTCGGCACGCTGCTCGCCGTGCGTGGCGATCAGGCCGGCTTCGATGCGCGGGCGTTGGGGTTGATCATGTCCGGCTACTTCGCCGGATTCTTTCTGGGCACCTTCTTCGCACCGCCGCTGATTCGGCGCATCGGGCATATCCGCGCGTTTGCCTTTTATGCGGCGCTGGCAGCCATTGCGGTGTTGCTGCATCCGATCTGGTTGAACGCCTGGGGCTGGGGCGTGCTGCGCCTGGTGACCGGCGCGGCGCTGGTCGGCCTGTATACGGTGATCGAAAGTTGGCTCAACGCCGAGCCCGACGCGCGCCGGCGCAGCCGGGTGTTTTCGGTCTACATGGCGATCAATCTATCGGCGCTGGCACTGGGCCAGGTTTTGCTCACCATTGGCGATGCGGGCGCACCGGCGATGTTTACGCTGACGGCGATCCTGTTCTGTGCGGCGGTGATGCCGGTAATGACCACGCGGCTGATCCCGCCCGAGGTGCCGCATGTATCGCGACTGCGGTTGGTCACGCTGTATGCCCTGGCGCCGGTGGCCACGATTGGCGCCGGCCTTTCCGGCCTGGCGATGGGTGCGTTCTGGGGCTTGCTGCCGGTGTATGCCAACCGGATCGGGCTGGATTCCGACGGCGTGGCGATGTTCATGCTCACCGCCATCGTGGGCGGTGCGGTGCTGCAGTGGCCGATCGGGCGTATCAGCGACGGGCATGACCGCCGCATCGGCCTAGTGACCGTGAGCGTGCTGGCCGCCGGCATCGCGATCGCTGCCGCATTGCCGATGGTGCAGACGCAGACAACCATGCTGTTCGTGCTGTTCTTCGTCTATGGCGGGTTGGCGTTTTCGCTGTACCCGTTCGCGGTGGCGCACATGCTCGATTACCTGCCGCGCGAAGACCTGCTTTCCGGCAGCAGCAGCTTGTTGCTGCTACATGGCGTGGGTGCAGCGGTCGGCCCTGCACTGGCCGGCGGCGCAATGCAGAAGTTCGGCCCGGCCGCGTTGCCGGTGTACTTCGCGGTGATGTTGTTGGCCCTGGCGGGCTTCACGTTGTCGCGGCTGCTGCGCTTCAGCCGCCGCCGCACCCATCCGATTGCCTTCCGTCCGATGCTGCGTACCACGCCCTCGGCGCTGGAGTTGATGCCGGAAACACAGCAGGCCGAAGCACCGCCGCACGCCAAGGGCGGCTGATGCAGCTATGTGGCTGTCGTCAGTCGCTGCGCTGCTGTACATGTGATCTGCGGCGCTGCTGCAGGACCCCCTTGCCCGCCCGCCGTCGCGGAGGCGCCGCAAGTGCGTCCTTGTAGGCCCTTACGCGGCATCCATGCCGCGCAAGGACCCGCGCCAGGGGTGAACAAGAACCAGTCCAGATGATCGGTGTGCGTGGTGCAAAGCAGTGCATGATGCGCGCTGCTCGATACTGGTATGGCGCTCGCACCCGACACACGTGCGACAAGCGGCTTTTCATGCGGCCACCGACCCACTGCCCGGTGCGGTGTGCTTACCGGTTGCGGAACCGCTGGCGGCATGGATGCCGCCAAGGAGTCCCCATGGACGGATGCACGGCGTGTCCGCAAGTGGTGAGGGCACCGCGCACTCGACTCACCAGGCTTTCAAGCGCATCGGAGCGGAGCTGCGACGCGACGTCATGGCTCCCTCATGCCTTGACGTCATCGGTCCGCGTGGACATCCGTCCATAACGACTCGCGATATCCAAACAGCGGTAAATCGCAATCGTCGTGGCGCCAGGAACCTGTGGATACATCCGGTGATCCCGGCCACACCTGTCGCGCGGTCATGAGCACGCAACGCAAGCGCGGCAGTCTTCCCGGACCCCCTTCCCCGCTGTGGATTTCAATGGATTCGATGTCCTCCTTGCGCGTGCGCCATCCTGCCACGCTCGCGCTACTGCTGGTTCCGCTCTCCCTGCCGGCTTACGCACAGCAGGTTCCCGACGGTGCAACCCCCGACCCGGCCGCAACCGTAGCGGCCAGCACTGACGAGCAGGTATCGACGCTGGATCAGGTGCAGGTGGTCGGCCAGGCAACGACCTATTCCAAGACCACCGTCAGCAAGGAGATGCTGGACCGCCAGTTCGTGCTGGGCAGCGTCAACGATGCGCTCAACGAACTGCCCGGCGTGGTGGTGACCGAAGCCGATGCCTTCGGCTCGTCGGATTGGGGAACGCAGATCAGCATGCGCGGCTTCGTCAGCAATCGCGATACCCAGCAGATCGGCACCACCATCGACGGCGTGCCCAATGGTGGCTCGGCATATGGCGGTGGCTCCAAGGCCAACCGCTTTATCGACATGCCGGATCTGGAAACCGTGGAAGTGAGCCAGGGCACCGCCGACATCGCCTCGCGCTCCAACGAGGCCCTGGGCGGTACATTGAATTACCTCACCAGCGACCCGCTGGAAACGCAACGTGTCCGCGTGATCGGCGGCATTGGCGACAACCAGGCGCGCAAGTACTACGCGCGCTACGACACCGGCCTGATCGGCGACAGTACGCGTGCCTGGGTCAGTGGTTCGTCGGCACGCAACGACGACTGGATCGACGGCAGTGGCCACACCAGCCGCGATCACCTGGCCGGCAAGTTCGTCAGCGTATTGAATCAGTGGACGCTCAGCGGCTACGCCTCCTACGACGATGCCGACGAATCCGAATACACCAGCGTGACCCCGGAGCAATTCGCGCGCGACCCCGAGCACGACCTGTTGACCGGCACCCTCACCGGCATTCCGTATCTGGACCAGAATTACCGCTCCGGCTCGCGTGCCTTGCGCAAGAATACGTTTGGCTATTTGCGTGGTGCATTCGATGGCGGCAACGGCGTCAAGACCACGCTGACTGGCTATGCGCACCGCATGCAGGGGCGCGGCGACTGGATTCCCCCGTATCTGGTGGACGTCACAAATGACGGCGCCGGCGCACCCGAATCCGAAGCGCGTGGCGGCAACACCGTGTACGGCGGCAGCGATCTGGGCAAGCTGTATTACCTCACCCCCGGCGGCGCAGCGGCCAGCATGCTGGCCGGTTGCGTCGGCAGCGACGCAGTGCCGGCCGAATCCAATCCGGCCTGCTATCCGGCCGGTTCGGTGCCGGTGCAATCGTATCGACATAGCCACTACGACAATCATCGTGCCGGCGCGATGGCCGATGTGGAATGGCGTACCGATCTGGGCGCCATCGACAACACCGTGCGCGCCGGTGCCTGGCTGGAGCGCGTTGAGCGCAGCGTCACCCGCGATTGGCACCGCCTGCTCAACGTCGGCACCAACATCAGTTTCGATCATCAGCCCTACTGGGTGCAGTTCAAGGATAACTATCAGACCGACGAGCAGATGTATTACCTCGAAGACGTGATGCGCTATGGCGCCTTCGCCTGGCGCGTGGGCGTCAAGCAATTCTTCGTCGACCAGACCCGCGACCGCCGTATTGGCCAGGCGCAGCACGTGGAATCGGATTCGCATTCCGATCCGCTGCTGTCGGCCGGCCTGACATGGACCACACCGGTGCAGGGCCTGGAAGCCTTTGCCGGTTACTCGCAGAACTTCGCCGCGATTCCTTCCGGCGTGTTGGGCGAAACCGACCCGGTGGCGCTGAGCCGGGTGAAACCGGAAACCGCCGACAACATCGAACTCGGCCTGCGTGTCAGCCGCTGGCCGTTGACCGGCAGCGTCACGCTCTACGACATTCGCTTCGACAACCGCATCGTGTATGTGCCGGCCAACTTCGTCACCGGTATCGACTACCTGGGCGAGACCGATGGCGTGTACGAAAACTTCGGCGGTGTGCATGCGCGCGGCGTGGAAGCAGCGCTGGGCTACGGCTGGGACAACGGCTGGCGCATCAATGGCGCCTACACCTACAACAAGGCAGATTATCTCGGCAGCGGCGATGCCGCGCGCGATACCGCTTTGGAGATCACGCCCGGTGCGCAGGTGATCGGCCAACCGCGCAATACGCTGGTGGTGTCAGCCGATTGGCGCGGCCAGGCATGGCGCTTCGGTGTTTCCGGACGCTACCTGGGCAAGCGCTACCTGGACGCATCCAACCGCGCCGCACTCGATGGCGTGACTACCTTCGATGCCAATCTGGGTGTGGAACTTTCGCAACTGACCTCGCAGCTCGACGGCCTGCAGCTGGCGCTCAACGTCAGCAACCTCACCGACAAGCGCTATCTGGAAGGTGTGGACGGCAGCGACAGTGCCTTTATTGCCGCACCGCGCACCGTGGGCCTGACCCTGACGCTGGACCTGTAACGGCGAGCTGCCATGCTATGGGATGCCCGCACCAGGCACCGGTGCGGGCAGTCCTTCCGATGCGATGAGCCCACATGATCGATCTGCCCCGACGTCGCCTGCTGCAAGCCGGCCTCACCAGCGGCACGGCCGCGTTGCTGCCCAGCATCGCGCGTGCGGCAGCCATCGCGCCGGACCGCCGCAACGGCACGCTGGAGGACCTGCAGCATGTGGTGATCCTGATGCAGGAAAACCGCGCGTTCGATCATTACTTCGGCGCGCTGCCTGGGGTGCGCGGGTTCGGCGACCGCTTCCCGATCCCTGCGCCGCCCTTGCCGGGCGCGCCAGCGCGCACGGTGTGGCTGCAACCCAGCGAGGACGGCCGCCAATGGCTGACGCCATTCGCGCTGGACACCGCCGCGCAGTTCGGCTTCATGCGCGTCAAGGGCACCCCGCATAGCTGGCCGGATGCACAACAGGCCTGGGACCATGGCCGGCTCGGGCACTGGGCAGCTGCCAAGCACAATCATGCACTGGGCTATTACGCGCGCGCGGACATTCCGTTTCAGTACGCGCTGGCCGATGCCTTCACCATCTGCGATGCGTACCACGCCGCGATCCAGACCGGCACCAATTCCAACCGCGTGTTCCTGTGGACCGGCGGCAACGATCCGCAGGCGCGCGCAGGCGGCCCGGTCATCGGCAATTCGCACGACAACTTTGACGAACTGGGCGGCTTTGCCGAGCCGTATCGTTGGGGCACCTACGTCCAAGCGCTGCAGGACGCCGGTGTGTCCTGGCAGATCTATCAGGACATGGCAGACAACTTCACCGACAACCCGCTGGCCGGCTTTGCGGCATTTCGACAGGCGTACAGCGCCGGGCCCGGACATGATCCGCAACTACGCGCGCGTGGCGTGAGCACGCGCGGCCTGGCGCAGTTGCGCGAGGACGTACTGAGCGGGCGCCTGCCTGCGGTGAGCTACATCATTGCCGATGCGGCCGGCAGCGAGCATCCCGATCCGTCCAGCCCCGCCCAGGGCGCGGCCTACACCGCACGCGTGCTGGATGCGCTCACTGCCGATCCGGCGGTGTGGAGTCGCACCGCCTTGCTGGTGATGTTCGACGAGAACGATGGCTTCTTCGACCATATGCCGCCGCCGGCACCACCGTCGCCGGATGCACGCGCAACTGGCGGGTTTGCCGGCGCATCGACGATAACCACCGACGACGACTATCACCGCCACCCGGCGCCGGGCGAACAGAAAGTGGATCTTCCCCAGCTCCGCGGGCGGCCCTATGGGCTTGGCCCGCGCGTGCCGATGTATGTGGTCTCGCCATGGAGCCGTGGCGGCTGGGTGGATTCGCAGGTATACGACCACACCTCGGTGCTACGTCTGCTCGAACGCCGCTTCGGCGTGCCCGCGCCGGAGATCACGCCCTGGCGGCGTGCAGTGTGCGGCGACTTGACCAACGCCTTCGATTTCGGCGCTGCCGATACGCGCCCCTTCGCCACGGCGCTGCCGGATGTCAGCGCAACCGCTGCGCGCGCGGCCGCCTTGCGCGAGCACGCACTGCCGCCGTTGCCGGCCGCGTTGCAGCCGCCCGAACAAGCGTTCGGCGTGCGCCGCTCGCGGGCGCTTCCGTATCGTCCCAGCGTGGAGCTGGCCTACCTGCCCGAGCGCGGCAAAGTGAAACTGCACATGGCCAATGCGGGCGCGGCGGCGGTGCTGCATGTCTACGACCGCTTCGATCTGGCTGCGATTCCACGCCGCTACACAGTGGGAAAGGGCGCCGCCGTGGACGGCACGTGGACGACCTACGACGGGCGCTACGATCTGTGGCTGCTCGGCCCCAACGGCTTCCATCGCCATTACCGCGGCGATCTCGATACCGCGCCGCTGTTGGCCGAAATCGCCCAGGACGCGGACGATGCGAAGGCGCTGTGCCTGACGTTGCGCAATCCCGGCAACCGCCCACTGCAAGTCGCGCTGGAACCTGGCGCCTACCCGCAAGCGCAACCGCGCAAGCGCATCACCGTCGCGGCCGGCGGCGAGCAGCGTGAGCGCTGGAGCGCGACGCCGACCGGCGGCTGGTACGACCTGTGGCTAATCCACGACGGGGCGCGCCAACGCCTGGCCGGACGCGTGGAAACCGGCAAGCCCGGGATCAGCGACCCGGCACTCGGCGGACCGGCACGGCTGTATCAGGACGATCCGCCACATATCGACGGCCCAGGACCTGGGTGATATGCGCGGAATTGGGCAGTGGCGATTTGGCAATGAGCTGACCGGCATGCGCCGTCATCAGCCCACTACATTGGCACCATGCCGTGCGGATCGGCGGCGACAGCGGCCTTGTTCAGAGCGGGCAGCAACACCGTCTGCGGCCTCGCTCGCGCACCATGCCTAGCAGCAGCGGCCGCCAGGCGAGACGGCCATCGATGCGCCTACTCCAACGGTCACTAGCCGACGTGCACCCCGCGTCGCCGGCCGGCTTGCACTAACGATGCAGCCAGTACCGGCAGTCGCCGATCGCCTGCGGCTGCGCGCCGGCGGAATAACGCTGCACGATCTCGGCATGCCACTGCGCCCGTTGCGGCGTGCTGCCCACCTTGTTGGGGCAATCGACCATCGCTGCCAGCGGTAGACCACCCAGCGCAGTGTCGGTGTTGGCCAGCGACTGCAACGCCTGGTCGGACGCCCAGTCGGCAATCATCACCGCGCGGCAGCCGGACCGATAGGGCATTTCGGAAGACCAGTCATCGCCGAAGGCCACCACCACGCCCTGCTCGGGGGTCGCGGCACGGATCTGTTCGGCGATCTGCGAGATCGGCGTCGGCTCGCGCGCTTCCTTCATGTTCTTCAGCGAACTCACCAGGCCAGAGCCCAGTGACAACAGGCACAGGAACACGGCCAATGCCACGCCGCGGCCGGGTTTACCGACCGCCTGGCCACGCTGCACCACCCACCACAGCACCAGGCCGACGATCGACGTGGCGAACACCACCTGCGCGAACTGGTAGTAGGGATGCACCACCTGCAGATTGGTGAAGGCCAGCATCGGCGCCAGGTAGGCGAGCAACAGCAAGACCACCGCCGCACGGATCTGGCGGATCGACAAACCGGCGATGAGGATGATCAGGAACACCCAGTTCGAACCGACCGGTCCGGCGAAGCGCTTCTTGAAGATGGTCCCCCACCAGATGGCCGGATCCAGGCGCTGCTGCAGGGTGCCGTAATTGAAGCCCGACAGGCTGGCGGATGTGACCTGCTGGCCCAGGAGCGACTGTGCCTTCAGGGCATCGGCATGTTGCAGCCAGAGCAGCAGCGCCACCAGCGCCGACCCGGCCGCCACCGCGCCCCAGCCCAGCAGCTTCCAGTGACCGACCAGCCACCGTGGACGCCAGCCATGCTCATGCAGCGCCACCCAGGCCAGGGCCAGGACGGTGAAGACCGCAAAACCGAAAAAGGTGGTGATCTTGATCAGGGCTGCCAGTACCGCGGCGACAACGGCGAGACCGCCGTGCCAGGCCCGCGGCTGCACGTACAGCCGTGCCATCGCCCAGACAAACACCAGGCCGAAGAACACCGCGGTGGATTCCATCATCACCGAGCGCCCCCACAATTGGGCCAGCGGCGACACCGCGAACGCACCGGCAATGCACAGCGCCAGCACGCGGTCCGGGCGCAGCACCAGGGTGATGCGATAGCTCATCCAGATGCAGCCCACGTGGAACAGGGTGGACAGCACACGGCCGCTATTGTCGGCACTCATGCCGGTGACCTTGGACAACGACGCAGCCAGCCACTGGAACAGCGGCAGCTCGAACGGGATCGACCACGGCGCGCCGAGCACCGGCGTGAGATAGGACAGGAAAGGCCCGCCGCGCAACATCCAGTCGATCGAGAGGGCGGTCTGCGTCTGCCGGAAGCCGGACGCATCGATGGGCGGCATCGACCAGCTGAAGACCAGCATGATCAGCAGCGCGATGGCCGAATAGCACAGCAGGATCCGGGCCGGTAACAGGCCACGGTCGGGGGTCGGTTGCTGGGTCACGCGTCGCGCTCCTGTGGGCGCCGGCCATCAGGCGCAAGGCGGCCGGGCGCGCAGTGTCGGTTCTGCGGGCAGCGAGTGCAAGCCGTCGGGGCACTGGCAGCCGCCAGGAACTCGCCGCATAGGCCGATCCAGCATCACCCGCAAGGATCGACCTGTCATCGCTTCAGCAGCGCTGGCGCACTCGCCGCTTACGCGCAGCGCGCGTCCACGCCAGCGGGATGTCGCCCCTCACTGCAGCACGCCGATCGTGTGCAACCAGGTTTCCACCAACTGTGGCCATTGGGCGATCGGCAGCCCCTTGGCGCGCAGGCCGAAGGCATGGCCACCCTGGGCGTACACATGCATTTCCACCGGCACGTCGGCATGGTTGAGCGCGACGTAGTACGCCAGCACCTGCGAAACGCCGTCCACGTGATCGTCCTGCGCCTGCAACAGGAAGGTCGGCGGGGTATCGGCGGCGACGCGAATGTCCGGACGCAGGTTCAGATGGGTGGGATCGCGGGTGGCGTCATCCTCGTCCTCGTGCGCCCACAAGTGGCCTGGATACACGGCGATGGCGAAATCCGGGCGACAGCTCACGCGATCGGCGGCATCCACCGGCAGATACGTGCGCGTTGCAAAATGCGTACTGATCGCGGCCACCAGGTGGCCACCTGGTGGCCACCGGCAGAAAAGCCGAGCACACCGATCTTGTGCGGGTCCACGGCCAACCGGTCCGCCTGCGCGCGCACCATCCCCAACGCACGTTGGGCATCCTGCAGGGCTGTTTGCACCTTCGGATAATAGCGGCGGTCGTTGACCCAGGTCGGCCCCGAATTCGGTACGCGGTATTTCAACAGCACGCAGGTGATACCGCGTGCGGTCAGCCAATCGCAGATTTCGGTCCCTTCCAGATCCATCGCCAGGACTTGATAGCCACCGCCGGGGAACACCAGCACGGCCGCACCGGTGTTGTGACCTTTGGGGGGATAGACTGTCATCGTCGGGCGGCTGACATCGCTGACCTTGGTCCATGGGTAGCGCCCCTCACCGGTGCCCACCGATTCGGGCTTCGGGTGACGCACCGCATCAGGCACCGCGCGCAGCCAAAGCGGCATTTCCACCTGACCAGGGGCGGGTTGCCACGCACGCGCCAGTGCGAGCCCATGCACAAGCAGCAGCGCAACTGCCATCCACCAATGACGCAGCCTGATCTGCACTATCGGACCTCGAAGGGGTGAGCGAAACAGAAAGCGAGTCGTGAACTCATGCGCGGATGAAACGCGTACGACACCTTGCACTCAACCCGCACTGCTCTCGCGCACCGCAACCGCCACCGCTTTCAACGCCGCATCGCGTGCAGCGTCGTCGACCTTGGCGCCATTCAAGTACGTGGTCAGCAACAGGGGCGCCCTTCCCTTCGGTGGCCAGAGGATGGCGATGTCGTTGCGCGTGTCGGTGCCGTTGCTGCCGGTCTTGTCGCCGATCTTCCAGTCGGCCGCGAGCCCCGCACGCAGGCAATCGTCGCCGGTGCGGTTGTCGATCATCCACGCGGTCAGCTGCTTGCGCGAGGCTGGCTGCAGCGCGCCGCCAAGCAGCAGCGTGCGCAGCGTGACGGCCATTGCCGCAGGCGTGGTGGTGTCGCGCGGGTCGCCGTCGGCAAACCGGTTCATCTGCGGCTCGTAGCGGTCGGTGCGGGTCTGGGCATCGCCGATGCCGCGCAGGAACGCAGTCACCCCGGCCGGTTCGCCGACCAGCGGGAACAGCAGATTGGCGGCCGGGTTGTCGCTATAAATCATCGTGGCCCGACACAGTTCGCCAACACTCAGCGAACCGCCGACATGGCGTTCGGTCACCGGGGCATGCTCAAGCATGTCGGAGGCGCGGATCCTGACCTGCTGCGCCAGCGTCAGCTTGCCCTGATCCACCCGCTGCAGCACTGCGGCAGCCAATACAAATTTGAAGGTGCTGCACATCGGAAAGCGCTCGTCCTCGCGCTGCCCGAGGCGCTTGCCGGTGGCGCTGTCGAGCAGGCAGATGCCCAGTCGGCCACCGGTGCCACGTTCGATCTGCGCCCACTGCGCCCGCAGCATGTCGTCCACGTTCACCGCAGGGGTGAGCGCCCATGCGGGTCTGGACGCTGCAAGCAGCACGCCCGCGCCGGTTGCGTGCAGGAACTGTCGCCGATTCAACATGCGGTTGCCTCCTTGAGAGAGCCCGCAGTATCGATGCGCACGACGCAGCCGACCATCGCGATGTTTCGATCTCAGGCATGAATTGAACTAATCTCTGCCCATGCCCCGCCCCCGCCTGCCGCTCAATGCCCTGCGCGCGTTCGAAGCCGCCGCGCGCCATCAGAATCTGACCCGTGCGGCCAACGAGCTGTGCGTCAGCCAGGCCGCGCTGAGCCACCAGATCAAGGCGCTGGAGCAGCAACTGGGCACCAGCCTGTTCCACCGCTTGCCGCGCGGGGTGGCACTGACAGACGAAGGCGCCGCGCTGGCACCGGTGCTCGGCGAGGCCTTCGACCGCATCGCCGCCACCTTGGAACGCTTTGCCGATGGCCGTTATCGCGAAGTGCTCAGCGTGGGCGCGGTCGGCACCTTCGCCACTGGCTGGCTGTTGCCACGACTGGCAGCGTTCCATGCGGCGCATGCGGATATCGAGCTGCGCCTGTCCACCCACAACAATCGCGTCGATCTGGCCGGAGAAGGCCTGGATCTGGCCATCCGCTTCGGCGATGGCTATTGGCAGGGCCAGGTTGCCGAAGCCGTGATGGAAGCGCCCTTCGCGCCGGTGTGCGCGCCGGCAATGGCGCGCGGCTTGCGCGTGCCGGAAGATCTGGCGCGCGTGCCGTTATTGCGTTCGTATCGTCTGGATGAGTGGCCGCAGTGGTTTCGCGCGGCGCGTGTGACCGAGGTGCCTGCACGCGGCACCATGTTCGATTCGTCGCTCACCCTGGCCAGCGCAGCGGCAGCCGGCGCAGGGGTGGCATTGTTGCCGTTGCCGATGTTTCGCCAGGACCTGGATGCCGGGCGCCTGGCCTGCCCGTTCCCGATCGCCATCGATGCCGGGCGCTACTGGCTGACCCGGCTACGGTCGCGGCCGCAAAGCGATGCCGGGCGCCGGCTGCGCGATTGGCTACTGGCACAACAGCACATCGGCAGCTGAGCAGCGCTGCCGCGCCTAGAGCGCCTTGGACGTCTTTCCCACCCGCAAGGCCAACTGGCGAAATGCCTCGAACTGCGCCCTGTCGGCGAACCAGTGCGGGCAGAACAGCTCGAACAGCCGGTCGTTGTGGTACAGCAACAGCACCCGGTCGTTTTCGCGGATGCGCATGTAATCGGACCAGGGGCGACGCAGATGGCCGTCCGCCCAGGTGATTTCCAGTCCGTTCTCGTCCCATGCATAGGTGTAGGTGTGCCGCAGCGAGGCCTGCTGCGCGTGCAGGCGTTTGATCCGCCGTGGCAGGCCCCACACGTGCAATAGCGCCAGGCCGATCAACCCGCCGCCACCGCCGCCGATCAGCACCGGGCCGATGATCGCGCGCGCGCCGCTCAGATGCAGCAGCCCCGCTCCGATCAACAGCAGCACTGCCAGAAACACGAGCAGGCGTTTCGCATCGTGACGCGCATGCAAGCGCTGGGCGGCCAGATGGTCTTCCAGACTGATGGTGACGCTGATCATGCGGGCGACATCCGTGTGTGGTTCAACGCGCAGCGTAACCCACGCGCTTTCATCGTGGGCAACACTCCGCAGTGCGAAAGCAGCAGCTAAGTGTAGACAAGGCGCATGAACCGCAATGTGCGCCTTCTACATCCCGCAACGACCATCCGACCCGCCATCCGACGGTTGCGCAGGCGCTTTTGTCAGTCGCCCTTACGCACCGTCGATCAACTCCATCCACGCCGTCTCAGCTTCGGCCAGCTGCTGCGCGGTTGCTTCGCGGTCGCGTCCGAGCACGGCCATCTTTTCGCTGTCGGCGTAGTTGCCGGGATTGGCCAGCTCGCGATCCAGCGCAGCAAGCGCCGCTTCCAGCTCGCCGACGCGCTTTTCGGCGCTGGCCAGCTTGTGCGGGTTGACGGCTTTTTTCGGCGGCAGCGGTTTGGTCGGCGGCGGCGGGGTCGGCGCCACTTCGGCCATCTTCTGCTTGGTGCCCTGCGCCGCCGGGCGACTACGCAACCAGGCGGCATATTCGTCCAGGTCGCCGGCAAACGGCTCGACCACGCCATCGGCCACGCGCCAGAAACTGTCGCAGACCAGGCCGATCAGGTGGCGATCGTGCGAGACCATCACGATGGCACCCTCGAAATCGCTCAGCGCCTCGGCCAGCGCCTCGCGCATTTCCAGGTCCAAGTGGTTGGTCGGTTCGTCCAGCAGCAACACGTTGGGCTGCTGCCAGGCGATCAGTGCCAGCGCAAGGCGTGCGCGCTCGCCGCCGGAGAAACCATCCACCACTTCGAAGGCGCGGTCGCCGGCAAAGTTCCATTTGCCCAGAAAGTCGCGGAACGCCTGGTTGGACCCGTCCGGCGACAACTCGCGGAAGTGGTCCATCGGCGATTGGCCTTCGTGCAGGGACTCCACCGTGTGCTGGGCGAAGTAGCCGATGCGCAAATCCGGATGTGCGCTGCGCTCGCCTGCCAATGGCGCCAGCTCGCCCACCAGGGTCTTGACCAGGGTGGACTTACCCGCGCCATTGGGACCCAACAACCCGATGCGGTCGCCTGCTTCCAGGCCGAAACCGACATCGTGCAGGATGACCGTGGCAGCATCACCCCCATCCGCCCTTCGGGCACCTTCCCCCGCACGCGGGGGAAGGGAGGTCGGAGCCGGATAGCCGGCCTGTACATGATTCAAGCGGATCAACGAAAACGGCAGCCGGTTGGGCTGGGCGAACTGGATGCGGAATTCGCGCTCGGCACGCACCGCCTCGGTGCCGGCCATCTTGGCCAGCCGCTTCATGCGGCTCTGCGCCTGGGTCGCCTTGCTGGCCTGCGCCTTGAAACGGTCGATGAAGCTCTGCAGATGCGCGCGCTCGGCCTGTTCCTTGTCGTGCGCGATCTGTTGTTGACGCAAATGCTCGATACGCTGGCGCTCGAAATCGGTGTAGCCACCGACATACAGCTTGGCGGTGCCGCCATGCAGGTGCAGGGTGTGAGTGGCCACGTTGTCGAGAAATTCGCGGTCGTGCGAAATCAGCAGCAAGGTACCCGGGTACTTGAGCAACCACTGCTCCAGCCACAGCACCGCATCCATGTCCAGGTGGTTGGTCGGTTCGTCGAGCAGCAGCAGGTCGCTGGGCATCATCAGCGCGCGCGCCAGGTTCAGCCGCACCCGCCAGCCGCCGGAGAACGACGACACCGCGCGATGGTGCGTGTCGGCCGGGAAGCCCAGGCCATGCAGCAACTTGCCGGCGCGCGCTTCGGCGTCGTAGGCGCCGATCTCGGCCATCTTCTGGTGTGCATTGGCCACCGCCTCCCAGTCTTCGCGGGCAGTGGCATCGGCCTCTTCCTGCAGCACCGCGGAGACTTCGATGTCCCCGCCGAGCACGAACGACAGTGCCGGGACCGGCAGCGAGGGAGTTTCCTGCGAAACGCTGGCCGTGCGCACCTTGCCCGGCAGATCGACATCGCCCTTGTCGGCCTCCAGCTCGCCCTTCACCGCAGCGAACAGGCTCGACTTGCCAGTGCCGTTACGGCCCACCACACCGACGCGGTAGCCGGCGTGCATGGTCAGGTCGACGTTGGAGAGCAGCAGACGCTCGCCGCGTCGCATGGAGAAGTTACGCAGGGAAATCATTGATGGACAGTCCGATAGAACGAAAAGGAATGAGCAGATGAGCAGATGAGCAGCATTCCTGCGACGCCATTCTAGCGTTAACGAATAATTAGCGCCTTCAGCGTGGCCGCCGTCTTCTCGCCCTTCCGCGACCGCCGCCTGCCTAGCCTTGCCTGGTCCTGCCTGGACCCACGTTTTCGGAGTTGTCATGAACGCCCCCGTTTCCGCGCTTGCGACCGCCGTGGTCGCTGCCCTGCTTGCCTCCCCCGCCCTGGCCCAGACCGCCGCGCCGGCGACCGCCCCGGCCAACACCCTGGATACGGTGATCGTCACCGGCACCCGCGTCTCCGACCGCACCGTGGCCGAATCGCAGTCGCCGATCGACATCATCAGCGCCGAATCGCTGCAGGCCACCGGCACCCCGGAACTGGCCACCGCGCTGGCGCGCGCCCTGCCCTCGCTGAACTTCCCGCGCCCGGCGCTGAGCGACGGCACCAGCGCGATCCGCCCCGCACAGCTGCGCGGCCTCTCGCCCGACCAGGTGCTGGTGCTGGTCAACGGCAAGCGCCGCCACACCTCCTCGCTGCTCAACCTCAACGGCACCATCGGTCGCGGTGCGGCGGCGGTGGATCTGAACACCATCCCGGTCGCGGCCATCGCACGGGTGGAAGTGCTGCGCGACGGCGCCTCGGCGCAGTACGGCTCCGATGCCATTGCCGGTGTGGTCAACATCGTGCTCAAGGGCGCGGAAAAGGGCGGCAGCCTGCAAGCCGGCTTCGGCCAGTATTCGGCTGGCGACGGCAACAACTACGAGCTCTCCGGCGACACCGGCGTGGCCTACGGCGGCGATCGCGGCTGGCTGCACGTGGCCGCCCAGCTCAACCAGCAGGATCCCACCGACCGCGCACGCGGCTATGCCGGCGCGCCCAGCGTCTCGCAGCCGGCCGTGGGCCAGAAGGCGTTCAAGATCGGCGACCCGGACGTCAATGCCCAAGCGGTCTCGGCCAACACCGAATTTGCCTTCAGCGACAGCATCACCGGCTATGCGTTTGCCACCGCCAGCAACCGCGACATCACCTCGTTCGCGTTTTTCCGCGCGCCGGGCAGCAGCCAGAACATCCTGTCGGTGTATCCGCAGGGCTTCCTGCCGGAAATCCAGACCTACGCCAAGGACCGCTCGCTGGTGGCCGGCGTGCGCGGCTCCACTGGCAGCGGTTGGGACTGGGACGCCAGCTACAACTACGGCTACAACCGCATCGATTTCCACACCCGCAATACGCTCAACGTCAGCCTGGGCCCGACCTCGCCCACCTCGTTCTACGACGGCGCGCTGGAGACCACGCAGAACATCGTCAACCTGGACGTCAAGCGCGGTTTCGATTGGGGCCTGGCCTATCCGGTGACGGTGGCCTTCGGCGCCGAATACCGCAACGAAAAGTGGAACCAGTCGCCGGGCGAAGTGGGCTCGTATTTCCAGGCCGGCACGCTGGCCGGTGGCGCGCAGGGATTTGGCGGCTTCGCTCCGAGCGTGTCGGGCCAGTACTCGCGCGATAGTTATGCGCTGTATGCGGATCTGGAAGCGGACTTCACCGACAAGTTCTCTGCCGGCCTGGCCGGGCGCTACGAGGACTACAGCGATTTCGGCAGCCAGGCCTCGGGCAAGGTATCGGCGCGCTATGCGTTCACCGACAAGATCGCGTTGCGCGGCACGGTGGCCTCGGGCTTCCGCGCGCCATCGCTGGCGCAGCAGTATTTCCAGTCCACCAGCACCACCTTCCTGGCCGGCAACCCGAACCCGTTCGAGATCCGCACCTTCCCCGCCGACAGCACCGTGGCGCGCGCACTCGGCGCCGAACCGCTGGATGCGGAAACCTCGCTGTCCTACAGCCTGGGCCTGGTGCTGCAGCCCACCGATGCGCTCTACCTCACCGTGGATGCGTACCAGATCGATGTGGACGACCGTATCGTGCTGTCGTCCAACCTGACCGGCGCGGGCGTGCGCAGCCTGTTGGAGTCGCAGGGCATCTTCGGCATCAACGGCGGGCGTTACTTCACCAATGCGGTGGATACGCGCACGCGCGGCGTGGACGTAGTGGGCAGCTACCGCTGGCAGCTCGCCGCCAGCAGCGTGGACCTGACCGCCGGCTACAACTATTCGGAAACCGAAGTGCGCAGCGTGGCCGCCAACCCGGCCGCGTTGTCGGCCAACGGGCTGAGCCTGGAACGCATCGACCGCACCGAGCGTGGCCGCATCGAAGAAGGCTTCCCGCGCGACAAGTTCCTGATCAACGGCAGCTGGAACTCCGAGCACTGGACGCTGGCCCTGGGGGCCACGCGTTACGGCAAGTACAGCACCCGCCCGGCGGACGCGAGCAACGACCAGACCTTCGGCGCCAAGTGGGTGGTGGATGCATCGGCCAGCTACAAGGTCGATCGCTGGACGCTGACGCTAGGCGCAGACAATGTGCTGGACGAATATCCGGACGAAAACAACTTCGCCAATTCCACCAGCGGGCAATTCCCGTATAGCAACCTGTCGCCGTTCGGCTTCAATGGTGCGTACGTGTATGGGCGCATCAACTACCGCTGGTAAGCACCGCGCTTGAGCAGCCAAGGTGGTCTTGGTGATCGTGAGGTGGGCGCTGCGATCTGCCATCTCGCGATCAACACGAGGCATCCGCCGCATTTGCCGTGATCGGCTCATGCGAAGTCATTGCCCAGGCATGGCATGCCGCCATTGCAATTCGACACCAAGAGTCGACCACGCTCCCCGGCCAGCCCGGGGCGTGTGCGTTTCGGCCAGGCGTTGCCTGCGGTCTTTTGTGGAACGGCAAACAACGCGCTGCCGGCACCAGGCGGACGCGGGCTCGACCATGCGTGCACCGCGGTAGGTGTGCGCCGCCTGCGCGCGCCTGACGACTGCACGCTACGCATTGGTCGCCTCGTTGCGCACCGCATCGCTGCGAGGTGAAGAACTGCCGGCAGCTGCGGTGGTATCAACTGTGCTCCCGTCATTGCCGGAGCACGCTCCATGGAAACATCGCAGCTGTCACGCGGACGCTTGATCGACCATCTGCACCTGGTGGTGCAGGACCTGCCGGCAAGCCGGCGCTTCTACCAGGCTGTGCTGGACGTCCTGGGCATTCCGGTCGGCGGCGAAGGCGATGGCTTTTTCTGGGCCGACGAACTGTTCGTCTCCGACCGCAACACGGTGGCACAAGGTGTGCTGACCGGCCGCCATCACCTGGCATTCCAGGCACGCGATGTGGCAATGGTGCATGCCTTCCATCAGGCCGCGCTCGCCCATGGTGGTCGCGACAATGGTATGCCCGGCCTACGCCCCTATCACCCGCATTACTACGCCGCGTTTGTGCTCGATCCGGACGGCAACAACATCGAAGCCGTCTTCCATGGTGTTGCGCAGTGCGGATGCGGTGCAGATCACATTCTGATGCACAAGTTTCATAACTGGTATTGCCGTCCACTATGGTGCAAGCGAGCGCCTGCCCCAGCAGCTGTGGTGCAAGCGCCGCATCACTTTGGTGCACGATGACAACGTTGCCAGTAGCACATCACAGATGACAGTTGCTTGCGCAACGTAACCAAAATTTGACATGTGGTTACACGTGGTTAATGGTTGAGAACGCACCGCAGCTGCCGCGATGGACGCGGCCCGGGAGGGGCCCCCTGCGATGCATCCGTTCCCCACTCGGAGTTGTCACCGCATGAATTGCAAGACCAGTCCACTCGCAGTCGCCGTTGTTCTTGCACTGTCGTTTTCCGCTTCAACCGCATCTGCACAGTCGCAGGCGCCGACCCAGAAAACACTGGACACCCTGATCGTGACCGGCACGCGCGTGGCCGATCGCACGGTCGCCGAATCGGCATCGCCGATCGACATCATCTCGCCGCAGGCACTGGAATCGACCGGCACCACCGAATTGGCGACCGCGCTCTCACGCGCGATTCCCTCGCTCAATTTTCCGCGCCCGGCCATCTCCGACGGCTCCGACGCGGTGCGCCCGGCACAGCTGCGCGGCCTGTCGCCCGATCAGGTGCTGGTGCTGGTCAACGGCAAGCGCTATCACAGCACGGCGTTGATCAATCTCAACGATACGCAGGGGCGTGGTTCTTCGCCGGCAGACCTCAACACCATTCCGATCGCCGCGGTGGAGCGCATCGAAGTGCTGCGCGATGGCGCGTCTGCGCAATACGGCTCGGACGCCATCGCCGGCGTGATCAATGTCGTGCTCAAGGGCAGCGGCGAAGGCGGCAGCATCAATGGCCGCTATGGCAAGTACAGTGCTGGCGACGGCGAGCAGTATCAGTTGTCCGGCGATGCCGGTTTCAGCTTCGCTGGCACGGGCAAGGTGCACCTGGCCGCACAGGCCGGGCACTCGGATCAGACCAACCGCGCGTTGCCGTTCGGCGGCCGTGTGGAGCAACGTTACGGCGACCCCGACATCGACCAGGGCGCGCGCTCGTTCAATGGCGAATACAGCCCCACCGATTACCTCACCTTCTATTCGTTCGGCATGGTCAGCCGGCGCGAAGTGCTGTCCAACGGCTATTTCCGCTTTGCCGGCGATAATCGCAATCGCCCGGAAATCTATCCGGACGGCTTCCTGCCGCAGATCTACAACGTCAGCAAGGACGTCTCGTGGGTGGGCGGCTTGAAGACCTCCACCGAAGGCGGCTTGAACATCGACCTGAGCTACAACTACGGCCAGAACAATCTCACCTTCGATGTGCGCAACAGCTTGAACAACAGCCTGGGGCTGGCCAGCCCGACCGACTTCCACGCCGGTACGCTGGAAGTGACGCAGAACGTGCTCAATGCCGATTTCACCAAGACGCTGGATTGGGGCCTGGCCTACCCGGTGACGCTGGCCTTCGGTGCCGAATGGCGCGGCGAGAAATTCAACGAATCGCCTGGCGATGCGGCCTCCTCTGCCAACGGCGGTATTCCCTCGGCCAACGGATCGTTGATTCCCGGCGCGCAGGTGTTTCCGGGCTTCAAGCCCTCCGATGCCGGTTACTACAACCGCAACAGTCATTCGTTCTACGCCGATCTGGAAACCGATCTGACCGAGAAGTTCTCGGCCGGGCTGGCCGGGCGCTACGAGAAATACAGCGACTTCGGCGACACCGCCACCGGCAAGCTGTCGCTGCGCTATGCCTTTACCGACAAGGTGGCGGTGCGTGCGACGGCATCCACCGGCTTCCGCGCGCCGTCGCTGCAGCAGCAGAACTTCCAGTCGATCGCCACCCAGTTCCTCAACGTGGCGCAACCCGACGGCTCGGTGACCGCGATCCCGTTCGAGATCGGCACCTTCCGTACCGATAACCCTGCCGCGATCGCGCTCGGTGCCGAACCGCTCAAGGCCGAAGAGTCGAAGAATTACGGCCTGGGCGTGGTGTTGCAGCCGGTGGAGAATCTGTACATCACGGTGGATGCGTATCGCATCGATATCGACGACCGCATCGTGCTGTCTGAAAACCTCACGTCCAATGCGGTCCGCAACTACCTGCAGGCCAACGGCTTCCCGGGCATCGGTGGCGGGCGCTACTTCACCAATGCGGTCGATACCAAGACGCAAGGCGTCGATGCGGTCGGCACCTATCGCTGGAACCTGGATGGCGGCAGCGTAGAGCTGACCTCCGGCTACAACTACAACAAGACCGAAATCAAACGCATCGCCGACAACCCGGCAGCGCTGATGGCGATCGACCCGAGTGCGGTGCGCATCGGGCGCGCCGAAATCGGCCGTATCACCGAAGGTACGCCGCGCGACAAGTTCTTCCTTGGCGGTACCTGGTCGCCCGGCAATTGGTCGTTCACCGGCACCGCCACGCGCTGGGGTGAGTTCAGCACGTTCGGCACCAACGCCGGCAGCGACCAGACCTACGCGGCCAAGTGGACGCTGGATCTGGCCGCGTCCTACAAGTTGGGTGCCTGGAACTTCACCGTTGGTGGCGACAACGTGCTCAACGAATATCCGGACCGCCAGCAAGCCGGCTTGGGCACGCGCACCTACCTGCCCTACAGCAGCGCCTCGCCGTTCGGTTTCAACGGCGCGCTGGTCTATGCGAACGTGAACTACAAGTGGTAACTCCCAAATGCCGGTCGGTCACGACCGGCATTTGAGTCGCGCGGCACTGCACGTTCGACGTGTCGCCGACGTCACCGTCCCTGGCCGCCCTCGCACGCGTGAGGTGGCCAGGTTAGACGCTCTCCGCTGCACGCTGCACCGCTTCAGCAAGGATGCACGCAGCAAGCGCGCAAGGCGCCACACCGCGCGTTGCCGGTTGCTGCCATCTCGCGCGCACTGCTCCGCACTGCGGACGCATGCAGCGCGCAGGCATGGCCGATTACCCGTACGCAGCTGCATTCCCCCGGTATTACCACGCTTCGTCGCTACGTCCATCACCCCTCTTGAGCCTTGACGCCCATGCATAACTCCAACGCACTTTCGCTGGCGATTTCAGTCGCACTCACCGTCTGTTCCTTCGCTGCCAGTGCGCAGTCGCAATCGACCCAGCCGCAGAAAACCCTCGACACCCTGATCGTCACCGGTACGCGCGTCAGCGACAGGACCGTGGCCGAATCCGAATCGCCGATCGACATCATCTCCGAGGAGTCGCTGCAGGCCACCGGCGCCACCGACGTCGCCACCGCGCTCGGCAAGCTGTTGCCGTCGCTGAACTTCCCGCGCCCGGCCATCGCCGACGGCAACGACGCCGCGCGTCCGGCCACGTTGCGCGGGCTGTCACCGGACAACGTGCTGGTGCTGGTCGACGGCAAGCGCTATCACACCTCCTCGCTGGTGAACTACAACCCCTATGTCGGTCGTGGTTCGGCGCCGGCCGATCTCAACTCGCTACCGATGTCGGCGATCGCCCGCATCGAGGTGCTGCGCGATGGCGCATCGGCGCAATACGGCTCCGATGCGATCGCAGGCGTGGTCAACATCGTGCTCAAGCACGGCGCCGCGGCCGGCAGCAACAGCATTTCGGTCAATGGCGGCATCATGGACAAGGGTGACGGCGCACAGAACGGCGTCGACGGCTCGGTCGGCCTGCCGTTCGGCGCCACCAGCGGCGATACCGCGCCTGGCTGGGTGCGGCTGTCGTGGAATTACCAGAATTCGATGGACACCAACCGCAGCGAAAACACCAATCGCGCCACCACGCTTGCCGGCGCCGCCAATCCCAGCGGCGTGCCCTACCAGCGTCATGGCGATCCGGATGCAAGGTTCTACCAGGGCTTGGTCGCGTTCGGCTATGACTTCACGCCCAACGTCGAGCTGTATGGCCATCTGAGCGTGAGCCGCCGCGAAGTGACGTCCAACGGCTACTACCGCGCCTACGACAACAGCGACCGCAATGTGCAGGCGGTGTATCCCAACGGCTTCCTGCCGCAGATCTACAACCCGATCAACGACCGCTCGGCGGTGCTGGGCGTCAAGGGCACCACGGCCAGCGACTGGCATTGGGACGTGTCGGCCACCTACGGCAAGAACGACATGACCTTCAACATCCTCAACAGCATCAACACCAATCTGTACTGGAGCACGGGCAGCTCGCCGACGGACTTCAATTCCGGCGGTTTCGAAACCGAACAAGGCACGCTCAACGCCGACTTCAACAAGTCCTTCGATTGGGGCCTGGCCTATCCGGTCAATCTGGCCTTCGGCCTGGAACACCGCCAGGACCGCTACGAGATCGTCGCCGGCTCGCCGGCGTCGTATTTCTTCGACCCCGACACCATCAACCCGGAGACCGGGGCCCCGTACCCTGGCGGTGCGCAGGTGTTCTCCGGCCTGGAGCCCTCGGTGGCCGGCAAGTTCGGGCGCCATAGCAACGCGGCCTACGCAGCGCTGGAAGCGGACCTGACCGACAAGCTGTCCGGCGGTATCGCCGGGCGTTACGAGAACTACAGCGATGCCGGTTCCACCCGCTCGGGCAAGCTGTCGGCGCGCTATGCGTTCACCGATATGTTCTCCATGCGCGCAACGGTCTCCAACGGTTTTCGTGCGCCCTCGCTGGCGCAGCAAAACTACGCCTCGGTGGTGACCTTGCCGCAGGACGGGCAGCTGATCCAGGTCGGCACCTATCGCACTTCCGATCCGATCGCCGTGCAGCTGGGCGCGCGTCCGCTGAGTCCGGAAAAGTCCACCAACTACGGGATCGGCAGCGTCTGGCAGCCGACCGCCAACTTCACCTCGACGCTGGACGTGTACCAGATCCGCATCTGGGACCAGATCCTGTATTCGGACCAGATCCAGCTCGCCCAGCCGATCGGCCAGGTGGGTGCGGTGCAATTCTTCGTCAATGGCGCTACCAGCCGCACGCGCGGCGTGGACTGGGTCAACAGCTACAGGGCCGAGCTCGGTGCCGGCGGCAGCCTCAACCTGAGCGCCAGCGCCAACTACAACAAGACCAAGATCCTGGAGCTGTCCAATCCGAACTTCGGACGCGCCAGCCAGGGCTTGTTGACCGAATCCACGCCACGCACCAAGTACATGCTGGCAGCGGACTGGACCTTGGGCGGCTTCTCGCTCAACGGCAATGCCACCCGCTATGGCGCGATCAAGCGCATCGGCGATCCGGCCGACGGCAGCCAGGACCAGACCTACGCGGCGCGCTGGATCCTCAATCTGGCGGCCAACTACACCTGGCAGGCGCTGACCTTCACCGTAGGCGCGGACAATGTCACCAACCAGTATCCGGCCAAGGCACAGCTGACCACCGGCTACGATGATCGCGCCAGCGGCCTGCAGTACTCCTCGTTGTCGCCGTTCGGCTTCAACGGCCGCTACTGGTACGGCCGGGTGACCTACCGCTTCTGATCGGCCGGCTCGAGCAAACCTGCCGATCCACGCACGCGCACACGCAAACACCGCCGAGTGATCGGCGGTGTTTGTCGTTGTGGACCTCTCGATGCGTGTGCCGCGGCAGTGCATCTGCCGTGGCGCTTGCCAGCGCCGTGATTGCCGCTGCGATGCCGTCCCGGCACATCACTTCACCGCCTGGCCGCTGCTCACCAGGAGGCGAGCAGCGCGTCGACACCGCGCAGGTTGACGCGATCGTTCCAACTCAGCGTGTCCAGCTGCTCCAGCCGAAGCGTCGGCAGACGCGCCAGCAGGCAGGCCAGCGCGGCTTCCATTTCGATCAGTGCCAGCCGGTTACCCAGGTAGTGGTGGATGCCGCCACCGAACGACAGCGCGCGGCCCTGCTGGCGGCGGATATCCAGCACCTGCGGGTCGGTGAACTGCAGGGTGTCGTGATTGGCCGCGCCCAGCATCAGATACAGCAGGGCGCCCTGGGGAACCGCAACGCCCTCGATCTGGAACTCCTGCAAGGCAGTGCGCGTGGCCATCTGCACCGAGCTGTCGTAGCGCATGCATTCAAGCACTGCATTGGGCAGCAGGCCCGGGGTTTCCTGCAGCAGGCGCAATTGCTGCGGATGCCGATGCAGCGCGACCAGCGCATTGCAGATCATGTTGGAGGTGGTTTCGTTGCCGGCAAAGAACAGCAGGATCACGTTGGACACGATCTCCTCCTCGCTCAAGCGGCGGCCGTTGTCCTGGGCCTGGATGAAGCGCGCAATCAGATCGTCGCCGCCATCGCTGCGGCGTTGCGCGATCACGCCGTGGAAATACCGTGCCAGCTGGTCGTACGCAACGTTGGTGGCCTGCAGTTCTTCCGTCGTCATCATCGGATCGAAGACCTCTGCCAGCGCTGGTCGCGTGACTCGGCGCGCTGACATCGGCTCATCGATATCCAGCATCCGGCAGATGATGGCAATCGGCAGCGGGAACGCGAACTCGGTCAGCAGATCGCAGTGGCCGTTGGCCTGGAAAGCGTCGATCAAGCCGGCGGCGGTATCGCGGGCAACCTCACGCATGGACTCCATCTGCCGCGCACCGAAGGCCTGGGTCATCAGTGCGCGCAACTGCGTGTGCAGCGGCGGATTGAGCAGCAGGAACATGCGGCTCATGCCCTGAAACAGCGGCATGTGCACCGCCGCCTCGCCGTAGCGCAGACGAATGCTTTGCAGATAGTCGCGACCGACCGTCGGTCGCCTAGCAAGCGATCGACCACGGCGTAGCGGCCCGACATCAGCCGCCCGTCTGCCACCTGCACCAATGGGCCTTCCTCGCGCAGGCGTGCGTCGGTCGGATAGGGATCGTGGCGGAACTTGGGTGTTGCAAAATCGCGGAGATGCATGGTCTGGCTCGTTTGGCATCACCACCGAAACAGGGGCGATGCATGCGTGCGCCTGCCAAAGAACGCAGGTGCTTTACTGGAAGCCCGAATTATCGGCACGCGCCATGCGCCGGCCTTGCGCAAGCGCGAAGCGGTATCGTCAATGTTGGGTCGGCGTGCCGGACTTGCGCCGTGCGTCTCAGCTCGCTGACGTAGGCACAGGCCACAGCGGTTTACGCGCGGCACCTGACGCATGTCTCCGTCTGCACGCATGCGCCGCATGTCGCATCGCGTTAATCATGCGCTGTGTACTATGGGCGTCCGGCCAACCGGACCTGTCTTGCGGTCCAGTTCCCCCTGCCGGACTCCAGCCATGACCACGCAATGCCCGCAGGCGACGCCCGGCGCAGTGCCGTTGGCTGGTCGACCTCGACGATCTCCCGGACACTCTCACAACGGATTGGAATGCATCACGACACCAGCCTCATCGACATCATCGCCGTCGGCCTCGCGGTCGCCTTCATCCTTGGCACGCTCGCACAGAAGGTGAAGCTCTCGCCGCTGGTCGGCTACCTGCTGGCCGGCGTGTGCGTGGGGCCGTTTACGCCGGGATTCGTGGCCGACCAGACCATCGCCAATCAGCTGTCCGAGCTCGGTGTGATGTTGCTGATGTTCGGCGTGGGCCTGCATTTTTCGCTCGACGATTTGATGGAAGTGAAGTGGATCGCGGTGCCTGGCGCGTTGGCGCAGATCGTGGTGGCCACCCTGCTCGGCTGGGCGCTGGCGTGGAGCATGGGCTGGTCGCTGATTCACGGCCTGGTGTTCGGCCTGGCGCTGTCGGTGGCCAGTACGGTGGTGCTGTTGCGCGCCTTGGAAGAACGCCGTTTGCTGGACACCCAGCGCGGCCGCATCGCGGTGGGCTGGCTGATTGTCGAAGACCTGGTGATGGTGCTGGCATTGGTGTTGCTCCCGGCACTGGCGGATGTGCTCGGTACCGGAACGCAAGCTGCAGCGCACGATGCGCAATCGCCCTCGCTGCTGGCCGCGCTTGGCGTGACCTTGCTCAAGATGGTGGCGTTCGTCGCGGCGATGTTGGTCATCGGCCGGCGCGTGATTCCCTGGTCGTTGGAAAAAGTGGCGGCCACCGGATCGCGCGAATTGTTCACCCTGGCCGTGCTCGGCATCGCGCTGGGCGTGGCATTCGTGTCGGCCACATTGTTCGGTGTGTCCTTCGCGCTCGGCGCGTTCTTCGCCGGCATGCTGCTCAAGGAATCGGAACTCAGCCATAAGGCCGCCAACGATTCGCTGCCGCTGCGCGACGCGTTTGCGGTGTTGTTCTTCGTCTCGGTGGGCATGTTGTTCGACCCGATGATCCTGATCGCGCACCCGTGGCAGGTACTGGCGACCTTCCTGACCATTACCGTGGGCAAGTCGCTGGCGGCATTTTTGATCGTGCGCGCGTTCGGCCACCCCACCGGCACGGCGCTCACCATTTCCACCAGCCTGGCGCAGATTGGCGAATTCTCCTTCATCCTCGCCGGCCTGGGCGTGCAACTGGCGATCCTGCCGGAAACCGGGCGCGACCTGATCCTGGCCGGTGCGCTGCTGTCGATCGTGGCCAACCCGTTCCTGTTCTCGTGGCTGGACCGCTGGCAGGCCAAGCAGGCGCAGGACGCGCCCGCCGCCGTGGAACCGGAACTACCACCCGGCCCGCCGCTGCCGGCCGATGGGCATGCCATCGTGATCGGCTACGGCCGCGTGGGCAGTTCGCTGGCGCAATTGCTGCGCAGCCGCGGCGTGCCGGTGCTGGTGATCGACGACAACGGCGACCACGTCGCCAAGGCGCATGCCGCTGGTATTCCCGGCATCCGGGGCAGCGCAGCGGCCGACCGCGTGCTGGCCGAAGCGCGTCCGGAGCACGCCAAGATCGCCATCCTGGCCATTCCGCAGCCGCTGGAAGCCGGCGAGGCGCTGGCCAAGCTGCGCGTCATCAATCCCTCGCTGACACTGCTGGCGCGCGCCCACAGCGACGCGGAGGTCAAGCACCTGCTCGAACATGGCGCCGACGGCGCGGTTCTGGCCGAGCGCGAACTGGCCTATTCGCTGGCCGAAATGGTGATGTCCACTCCGCCGTACCGCGCGTTGAACGTGCCGGCGTCGTGATGCCGGTGACCGTCCACGACCCCACCACCCGGTGGCAAGACGCATACGCATGCCGCTCTACGCATTTCAGGGGGATTTTCCCCGGGTCGTAGCCGCATCGTGGTTGTCACGGGCGATGCATACTGAGTTGCCGCCGACCTCAGCGTGGCTTGACGAGCCGATACTGGCGACGGTCGCCATAGGCCGCGCCCTTGGTGTCCACATTGGCGCATAACTGCCCGCCACACAACGTCACGTCCGCGGCGTTGTAGGCGCGCAGCAACTCAGCACGCAACTGAGTGTCGCGGATCTGCTGGCGGTACTGGCCCAACAACCATCCACCACCGCCCAGTAACAGCAGCAAGCTTCCCAGGACAACCGCAGCGCCTTTCCATAGCAGCAGGCGCTGCCCACGTTCGATACGCTTGAGTTGATCAGCCAGCGACTGCGCGCCCTCGCCGATCAAACCGCCGGCTTGCTGTAGCCGCTTCTCGAAGCCGGCGACGGGTTGGTCCATTCCCTGCTGGATGCTTCGAATCAAGGTGTCGGGCACGCGCTGCAGCGTCTGCTCGGCCGAACGGGTGACCACGGTTGGCAGCGACTGGGCCACGTGCTCCAACTGCTGCGCAAGCCGGCGTTGCAGTTGTTCCAATTCGGCGCAGCGACGCTCGAACTGTTCCATCAAGGCAGCGGTCTTGCTGACCAGTTCCATCGGGTCTTGTGTGTTCATCGTGCGTCCTGCCTTCCTTGTGATAACACTACAGACTGCGCGCACCGACGCGCATGGTTTCTTGCTGTTGCAGCTCGGCCTGTTGCCGCTGCGCTTGGATCGCCTGCTGAGCCACCTGTTGTTCCTGATGATTTACCGCCTCGACAGCCTCGGCGCGCAAGGCGCGGCCAGGCGGCTCGTTGGCCAAGGCCTGTGTCATCTGACGGAACTGATCACGATTGCCGCTCTGCGCGGCGGCCAACATGCGGTCCAGAAATGCGCCGGGGTCCTCTTGAAGTGAGGACGGCTTGCCGCCGTGTGTCGGCGACGCCGCACGCACTTCCTGCGCATCCTGCTTGAGCGGCACCTGCCAGGTCTGTGGCGCATGGCTGCGCTCGCGGTCCTGCTGAAGTTGCTGCATCTGCTGCTGCCAGCTGGGCGCATCCATTTCCCGACGCCCGGTCCCCGGCTCCACCGGACCACGCAGCTGATCGATCCCATCACGGGCCAGCCCGGGAATTCCGCGCGAATACAGCGTCACGCCCGCTCGCAGCGTTTCCACGTCATCGCGATACCTCCCGATCATCGGCGCGTAATGCCTAGCGAGCTGCTGCGTTGAAGGATCTTCCAAGACGGAGGTATCCAGTTTGCCGGCTCCATCGACTGGCAAGAAGTTATGCATGCGATGCGACTCACCCAGCCTGACAGCCGCAGACACCGGATCACGCGCATCCAAGGCATCGGGGTCGTTGGCGTAATCAGCGGCCTTTAAGACAGCAATCTCGTGCGGTGTGGCATAGACCTTGGCTTGGCCGTAATGCCGGCTCGCGGCACTGACTGCATCGCCCGCCATGACGTGATTGATTACGTCGCCTCCGCCCTCAGGGATCCGCCGATCCAGACTGACCGCGCCGTAGGCGTCGAAGGTCTGTCCCTTGAGCTTGAAGTGATGTGCAGTAACTTGCGCCAAATTACCACCAAGCGAGTGGCCTGCAACCGTCACATCGGGTATTTCCAACCCGGTAGCGAGATGCTTCTGCTCTGCATATTTCAAGGCACCCTGCGTAAACGCGATGGCGTCCGCTACCTGTGCGTTGTGGCGGGTTGCAACCATTCCACCGTCGGCCAGTGCGCCGTCCAGGATGGGCTGACGATCGAACTCGCTTCCTCGGTGGACAACCACTATTTCCCTGGTATCAACCCTCTCGTATATCACGCCTTGGTAGCCTGACGGCCTGTCCACATATTGCAAACGTCGGACAGGCAAACCGCCAATGTCTACAATGGCGCTTCGCTCTCCAGTATCTTCGGGTCTGTCGTAGCCATCGCGAGTCAGCGCGGCATACTGCTGGCTGGTGAGACTCATGGGGCAACCCTCTCCGCACTGAGAGTTATACGAAATAAGTTACTGCGGTTCGGCTCTGCGTATTTCTCAGCAAGTTCCTCACCGAAGTCGACGTACCCCTCAAGCTTACTTTTTGGATACCCCCCCAACCAAAAAAAAGTTGTTTTTTGACTGAGCTCATCAAAATACTTCCTTTCTAGACTAGGCGCAAAAGCTGTTTCCCCGCTACTACCTGTCGCCTTTAGGGAAACGCCAATACCTCCAAATTCCCAGTGGCAGATCCCCTTGCCATAGTAGTCAGCATCGATCATGCCATCCGTATAAACCATCGCCATGTAAGCTGTATCGTCGACCCTATGAAAAGCAACAGGTATTGCGTCTTCCTTCGGCTTTGTGGACATCCCCAACGCAGGGTCGAAAGGCGCACATTCATCGCGATTTTTCATGTCATAAAACGCCGTACCTGACACAACCCCAAACGGCCCTGGCGCATCCTCGATGGTCATGGTGACGCGATAAGCCTGCTTGGGATGCGGGTTCTTCTGATAGATCGGATCGCCATCAGCGTCGCGGGCCTGCACGTCCTTGGATTGCATGGTGGTCTCCTTTGCTCCGCAAGCGCACAGCAAGGTCGCCAGGGAGATGCATAGCAATGTGGCTGAAGTGCGATACATGGTTAAGTTGGCCGATAACGCCTTGTTTCCGCGAGGCTAAGTCCTTTCCGGGGCAACGACAACATTGCCCTTGCGCGCGGCCGGTGCTGCTGATCGAACCGAGTACGGGCTGCAGGACACCGACCGTACCGGAATGAGTCTCTCCACATCCTGGTCGAAACGAACAGGGCCAAGTTCCCTGGTTACCCAAAAAGACCAGAAAACACACTTGATAATCATTCCCATCAAGTGCAGGATGAGCGCCCGTTTCTTCGGCGGCCTCTTCCATGGCGGTTGCAGTCGGCATCCTCAATGCATTGCCAAGCGTGCAGCTCTGCGAGTTGCTGGGCCGCATCGGCTATGGCTTTGTGGTACTCGATCTGGAGCATGTGTTGCGTGGGCCGGACGCGCTGGAACATGCCATCCGCGCCTGCGAGTTATCCGGCTGCGAGGCCTGGGTGCGCGTGCCGGAAATAGACGAAAAGCTGATCGGCCGGGTGCTGGATGCCGGTGCGCGCGGGGTCGTGATTCCGCGTACCGAGTCTGCCACGCAGATCGGCGATGCCATCGCCGCAGCGCGCTTCCCGCCGCTGGGCCGGCGGGGTCTCACCGGCGGCCGTGTGACCGGCTTCGGCAATGTCGATCTGCCCACCTACATCGCGCAGGCCAATGCGAACATCCGTATCGTGCCGATGATCGAAAGCGCCGCCGGCGTGGCTGCCCTGCCGGAGATTCTTGCCATCCCCGGCGTGGCCCTGGTGATGGAAGGCGCGCTGGATCTTGCGCTGGATCTGGGTCTGGGTCCGCAGCCCACCCACCCGCAGGTGTGGGAATTGCTGCTGCAATTGCATGCGCAGTGCCGTGCTGCAAACGTCCCGTTCTGCCCCAACCCGCGTACTGACGCGCAACGTGCGCACTGGCTGCAGCAGCCGGAGCTGCGCTGGCTGCTGGCCGGCGAAGACCGCGCGCTGATTCAACGCGCCTTGCGCGGCCATTTGGCCGGCCTTGCCGTTCCCCAATCACTTTCCGCCTGCAGGAGCACGCCGTAGATGTCGACGTTCCGTTTCCACGCCTTGGCTATCGCGATCGCGGCGAGCACGCTGACGCTGCCGCAACTGGCGCGCGCAAGCGATACGCCAGCGGCCGAGGCGCCTGACGCCACCGTGGGCGGCACACCGATTCGTGCGCTGGACGCGATCCAGGTGCAAGGCAGCCTGCTCGGGCGCTCCAAGCCCGACGATGTGCAGCGCTACGCCGGCAGCCGCCAGGTCATCGACCGTGAGCAGTTGCGCAATGGCGGCAATCGTTCGTTGGACGATGCATTGCAGCGCGTGCCCGGTATCAAGATCTTCGATGAAACCGGCACCGGCGCGCTGCCACAGCTGATGCTGCGTGGCCTGTACGAAAGCCGCAGCGGCCGCGTACAGGTACTCGAAGACGGCATTCCATTGGCATTGGCGCCATATGGGCAGACCAGCCTGTCATTGTTCCCGGTGGGGTTGAACCAGATCGACCGCATCGACATCGTGCGCGGTGGCGCGGCGGTGCAGTACGGGCCGAACAACGTGGGCGGGGTGATCAACCTGGTCAGCAAGGAGATCCCGAGCGCATGGAGCACGACGCTGGCGCACAAAATCACCGCCGGCGGCCAGGGCCAGTTCCTGCAGGACAGTGCGCTCAGCAGCGGTGGGTACCTCACCGATCATTTCGGCATGCAGGTGGATGCCAATCGCACCTATGGCGAGTACTGGCGCGCACATAGCGACACCGACATCAGCAATCTGCGCGTACGTGCCGAATGGTGGCTGGACGACACTAAGCTGCTCAAGGCCAGCGTGCAGCGTTATCTGGTCGACATGGATCTGGCCGGCGCCCTCAGTCCGGACGATTACCGACGCGACCCGCGCCAGTCCACCCGCCCGCTGGACAGCTTCAACGGCCGCACCACACGTGCATCGCTGAGCTACGAACAGCTGCTGGGCGATTGGGGCCCGATGCAGGACGTACGCCTGGATTGGAGCAACTTCAGTGCACGCAGCAGTCGCAATTTCATTGTCGGCATGCGCCAGGCTTCCACCGAAACATGGCGCTCGGACTTGCCGCCGCAGCTACGTCAGACCGCGCCGCGCGACTTCCGCATCTTCGGCAGCGAACCGCGTTTGCGCTGGAGCATGGGCGATAGCGGTGGCGTGCGTCAGCAGTGGACTGCCGGGGTACGTGCAGTGCACGAGGACATCGATTTTCTGGTGGGCAACCTGCGCCTGAGCGATGGGCTGTTCACCAACGTGCGCGACTGGCAGTTCGAAGACCGCGCGTTGGCCGCGTACATCAGCAACGCCATCACACTGCCGGACGAGCGCGTGACGATTACGCCGGGCCTGCGCTACGAGCGCCTGGATTCGCGCTATTTCAATCGCGCCACTGGCGTCAGCACGCTCAACCAGACCCGCGATGTCCTGCCCGGGCTGACGTTGGGCTTCCAGGCAAATGCGCAGTGGTTCTTCTATGCAGACGGGCAGCGCTCGATGCGTGCGCCGCAGGTCACCCAGATCATCTTCGGCAACAACCTGGATGCCGAGCTGGCATGGAATTACGAGGCGGGTGCGCGCTATCAGCCCAACGAGCGGACACGGATCCAGCTGGGAGGCTACCTCATCGATTTCGATCAACAGATTCAACTCGACAACACCACCCGCGTGTTCCGCAACCTGGGCAAGACCCGCCATCAAGGTGGCGAGCTGGAACTGCAGTGGAGCCCTGCGCAACTGCGTGCGCTCACCCTCAATGCCAGTTACGCCTATCTGGATGCCAGCCAGGAATCGGGCGCATTCCGCGGCTTGCGCGTGCCTTACACCTCGCGCAACCAGCTCACGCTGGGCGGCACTTACGCGCTCGGTCGCACCACTGTCGCGCTTTCGGGCTATTACTTCAGCAAGGCCTTCAGCGACGCCGCCAACACCGTGCAGGAGAATGCCATCGCTTCGATGGGTCAGTTGCCGGCCTACATGGTGTGGAACACGCAAGTGAGCCATACCTTGTTCGAACGCGATGGACAGAAGTTCAGCGCATCGTTGGCGATCAACAACCTGTTCGACCGGCAATACTGGTTCCGTGGCGTGGACACCAGCCCCTGGGGGCGCCAGGCCGCGCCTGCGCGCACCGTCACTGCCGGACTGGAGTACACGTTTTAAACCTGCATCACCTGGCAAGCGCTGCACACGACCCACGCACACGGCGTAGGTTGCGCGTGAAGCAACGGCGGTTGTACTGACCGCCGCCAAGACAACGGCGTGCATGAGGCACGCATCATTGCCGCAGCACGCGGCATGCGATCGACGTATCGCAGGCCACCCAACGCCGCCATGGCGCTAGGCAGCCCCGTTTCAGTACCGGTTTTCCCCACCGTCCTGTCGAACGAGAGCTGCCATGACTGCGACATCCGCTGCACCGTTGGTGATCCTCACCCATGTCTGCCATCCGGCCATCACCGAAGGATTCCTGCCCGCCGCGCACGCGCTGGGCCTGCCGGTGTGGTTGCTGACCGACCACCGGCTCGATCACCTGGCCTATTTCCGCGAGCATCCCGCCCATGCACCGCAGCGGGTGATCGAATGCGATGTGTTCAATCCGCTCGGTGTCCTCGATGTAATGCACGATGCAGACATCGCCCCACGCGCGGTGTTCAGCAATAGCGACCACCTGCAGACCAGCACCGCGCTGGTGGCCGCAGCGCTCAGCCTGCCGGGCAAGGACTGGCAGGTGTGCTACGCCGCCAAGAACAAGGCGGCGATGCGCCAACGCTTGCGTGCGCAGGGGCTCCCCTGCCCGTGGTTTTGCACGCTGAGCCCGGGCGCCGGGTTGCCGGCACAGATTCCATGGCCGGTGGTGGCCAAGCCTCGCGAGGGCGTGGCCAGCCTGGATGTACGCTGCTGCGCCGATGCAGCGCAATTGCAGGCCTACCTGGACGATGGATGGGAGCGCCATCCGCAGCGCACCGTGCTGTTGGAAGGCATGCTGGAAGGTGCGCTGTTTACGCTGGAAACGCTGGGCGATGGCAAGCACCTGCAAGCCCTCGGCGGCTTCAAGGTGCGTTTGTCGCCGCCGCCGCATTTCGTCGAATGCGAAGCGCAATGGGATGCCGACGTGGATACGCCGGTGATCGCGCAGGCGCTGCATCAGCTGCGCGCGTTCGGTGTCGGCTTCGGGCTGTGCCATAGCGAATTCATCCTCACCGCCGATGGCCCGGTGCTGGTGGAGATCAATTACCGCAGCATCGGCGATCGGCGCGAATTCCTGCTCGACGAGATGTTTGGCAAGCAATGGTTCAACGCGGCGCTGGCACCGCATCTGGGCCTGCCGTTGCCACCGCTCCGCGGTGCCCATGCACATGCCTTGCTGCGCTACTACGTGGCCGAACACGACGGCGAATTGGTCGCCGCCAGCGAAGACCGCCGCCAGCGCGATACGCACAGCGACGTGCAGTACCGGCGGATGCGCGCACCGGGCGAGCGCATCCGCCTGAGCCATTCTAACAAGGATTACCTGGGCGTGCTGAGCGCATTGGCACGCGATGCGCAGACACTGCAACAGGCAGTGGTGCAGGCCGAAGCGGGCCTGCAGTGGCGCATCGATGGCACGGAACTGCGCGCATGAGCAGCACGGCCGACCAACGCTACATCGCCACCCGCATCATCGATGCCTGCCTGCGCGAAGACGTGCGCGGGATTGCGACCCGCGGCAGTGCGGCGGTACCGGATGCGCAGGTGCTGGCGCAGTGGACCGACCCCAGCCCGGTGCATGGCTGGTGGTGCATCGCCCACCTGCCCGGCGGCACGCTGTGGCTGCCGATCCATCGTCAAGGCGTGCTGCAGGACATCGGTGCCTGCGGCGACAGCTGGATTGTGCGCAGCGACGACGGCGTGCATGTCGAACGTGGCGCACACGCCTGGCTGCACCGCATCAGCGCAGAACTCGATGCCCAAACGCAACAGCTGCATCGCGCCTACGCCGACGAAGCCGACTGCGCCGCCGCGCACCGCGGGCTGGCGCGGCAGGCCTACCACGCGCAGGCGCCGGCGTTGCGCACTGCGCTGCATCACCCCGATGCCGCCGAGCGTGCCTACCGCTGCGATCAGCTGGCCAGCTACCGCGACCATCCTTTCTATCCCACCGCGCGTGCCAAGGCCGGGCTGGACGCGGCCGAGCTGCGCCACTACGCACCGGAATTCGCGCCGACTTTTGCGCTGCACTGGCTGGCGATTCCGCAGGCGTTGGCGCAATGCACCAGCGCCGCGCCGGCCGAGCTATGGCCGGATTTCGCCAGCCTGGGACTGCCACCCGAATTGGCCGCCACGCATCTGCCCTGGCCGGTACATCCGCTGATGTGGGAGCGCTTGGAGCAGGAGGGCTTCGCGCTGCCCGAGGACGTGCTGCGAGCACCGAACGCCTGGCTGGACGTGCGTCCGTCGCTGTCGGTGCGCACGCTGGTGCCGCCGCAGCACCCACAGCTGCATCTCAAACTGCCCATTCCGATGCGCACCCTGGGCGCCCTCAACCTGCGGTTGATCAAACCCTCCACGCTGTACGACGGGCACTGGATGGAGCGCGCGTTGCGGCACATCGATGCGCTGGATCCTGCACTGCA
Organism: Xanthomonas phaseoli pv. dieffenbachiae; assembly: GCF_008639345.1. Lineage (NCBI taxonomy): Bacteria > Pseudomonadati > Pseudomonadota > Gammaproteobacteria > Lysobacterales > Lysobacteraceae > Xanthomonas > Xanthomonas phaseoli. The sequence goes on from NZ_CP041380.1 coordinate 3,544,171, forward strand.
AGGCCGCTGCGTGTTCGTCGACGAGTCGCACGGCGGGCATGTCGGCCAGACGCGGCATCTGGCCTATCTGGTGCGGCGTTACCCAGCGCTGGACGATGCCACGCTGGTCCCGGTCGCTGCGCTGTGCGCGCCCATGCCCGATGGCCGCCCGATGGCGATCCATCTTGCCGAGCGTTTTGCGCATGGCGATGTGCTGCGCTGGTGGCGCGACTACACCGAACTGCTGCTTGCCGTGCATCTGCGCCTGTGGCTTGGTTACGGCATCGCGCTGGAAGCCAATCAGCAGAACAGCGTGCTGGTGTATTCCGATGGCCAAGCCACGCGCCTGTTGATGAAGGACAACGACGCTGCGCGGATTGCGCTGCCGCAATTGCGCGCGGCGCTGCCGGAGCTGGATGCATTGGGCCCGCTGCAGGATGCGCGGATTGCGGTAGACCACCCGCAGGCGTTGGCGCAGATGTTCTGCACGATCGTGCTGCAGCTGGATCTGCAGGCGGTGCTGGAAGGCTTGGCCGAATGGCAACCCGCACTCCGCGCGCCGCTGTATGCGCAACTGCAGGCCCAGCTCGCTGCAACGCTGGCGCAACTGGAGGGCGATGGCATCGATATCGGCCCCGCACGCCGCCTGTTGGCCGCGCCACGGCTGCCGGTGAAATACCTGCTTAGCGCTGGCAGCCTGCTCAGCAAGCACCTCACCGGCGCCAGCGACATCAACAAGTTCTACGGCGACAGCGCGCCCAATCCATTCGGCGACGCGTTCGCCGATGCGCACCAACCGCCGCGCAGGCAAGCGGGCGTGCCACGATGAGGCGCATCCTGGGTCCGGTGCTGGCTGCGCATTATCTGGCGGCATTCACGGCGTTGGGCATGCCACTGTTTCTGCCGCAGGTCTTGGCCGAACTTGCGCCGGCGGCCGCCGTGGGCTGGAGCGGCGTGCTGTATGTGTTGCCCACGCTCTGCACCGCACTGACGGCAAGCAGCTGGGGGCGCTGGGCAGACCGCCATGGACGCAAGCGTTCGCTGCTGCGCGCACAACTGGGCCTGGCGCTGGGCTTTGCGATTGCCGGCTTCGCGCCGTCGCTGAGCTGGCTGGTGATCGGCCTGGTCGTCCAAGGCACCTGTGGCGGTTCGCTGGCAGCGGCAAATGCGTATCTGGCCAGCCAGCCGCAGGCCGGCCCGTTGGCGCGTGCGCTGGACTGGACACAGTATTCGGCCCGCCTTGCCATGGTGAGTGCACCGGCACTGCTGGGGCTGGCACTGGCGCTGGGTCCTGCGCAATCGCTGTATCGCGCACTGGCGTTGCTGCCATTGATTGCCTTTGCGTTGACGTGGCGACTGCCGGCCGACCAGCCGGCTGCGCGAGACCACCCTACCGGCAAAGCGGTCACGTCTTCCAGGCACGCTGCTTCATCTGCCGCATCGCCGCGCACCACTGCCGCGCCGTCGTGGCCGGCCCTGCTGCTCGCACAGTTCTTGTTCTGCTTCGCGATGGTGGTGACGTTTCCGTATTTCATTCCGTATGCGCTCGCGCGCGGTGCCGGCCACGATGCGCTCGCCGGCCTGCTCTACAGCCTGCCGCACCTGGTGTATCTGGTGGTGCTGCCGTGGTGGCGACGCGGCGATGGCCAGGCATGGCTGCTACCTGGCCTGGCGTTGTTCGCGGTGGCCTGCGTGTGGCAGGCGCTATTGCACGATGCCCTCGCACTGGCGGTGGCGCGGCTGTTGTTCGGCCTGGGCATGTTGTTCGCGCTGCGTGGGCTCAACCGCAGCCTGGCGCACATTGCCAGCGGGCATGGCGCCGGGCGCCTGTTCGGCCGCTTCGATGCCTGCGGCAAATGGGCCGGCGTGTTCGCCGGTGCCGCTGCCGGCGCGTTGGCACAGGCGTCCGGCCCCGCCACCCCTTTCCTGGCTGCCGCGCTGGCCGCGGCCGCTGCTGCGCTCACCGTTGTGGTGCGCTTTCCTTCGAGGAGAACTGCCGATGTCGCCGCACACGATGCATGACCCCTGGTACGACAGCATGGCCGACGCGCAGGCCTGCAGCTGCTGGTTGAACTGCTATCTGCGCGAATTCGCAATTCCGCAGCGTGCAGTGCAGTTCGACTATCGCGGGCTGGATCGCCCCGGCCCGCGCGTGGCCGAACACCGCTGGCTGCGCATCGATCTAGGCCAGAGCGGTGCACTGTGCGTGCGCATTGCCTATGCCGACCGCTTGGGCCGCTGCCGTTTCGCCTCCGCGCCGTTTCTCAAGAGCGCCGGCAAACCGTGGCATAGCCTGGATGCACAAGCGCTGGCACGCTGCCTGCTACAAGCCTTGGCCAGCACGCAGGCCATCAACCCGGAGCTGTTGGCGCAAAGCGCCAATAGCGTGGCCGTCACCGCTGCGTTTTTGCGCCAGGCGCAGCTCACCGCCGCCACCGGCGAGGCAATGATCGACGCCGAACAATCGATGCTGTGGGGGCATGCACTGCACCCGACGCCCAAGAGCCGCGAAGGTGTGGATCTGGATCAGGTGCTGGCCTGCGCACCGGAGGCGCGCGCGTCGTTCCAGCTGTTCTGGTTCCGCATCGACCCGCGCCTGCTGCGCATCCAGGGACGCGACGTGCGCGCGACATTACGGCAGCTCAGCGGCAGCGACGATCTCTATCCCTGCCACCCCTGGGAAGCGCAGCGGCTGCTCGATGCCCCGTTGCTGCGCACCATGCAGGCACGCGGCCTGATCACGCCGATCGGCCCGTTAGGCGATGCACTGCGGCCGACCTCGTCGGTCCGCACGCTGTATCACCCTGAGCTGGCATATTTCCTCAAGTGTTCGGTGCATGTGCGGCTCACCAACTGTGTGCGCAAGAACGCATGGTACGAACTGGAGAGTGCGGTTGCGCTCAGCGAGCTGCTGGCGCCGAGCTGGCGTGCCCTGGCCATGCAGGTACCGGGTTTCGATGTGATGCTGGAGCCGGCCGCGACTTCGCTGGACGTGGCCTTGGTCGATCCCGCCTTGCATGCCGCCGATCCGCTGGCGGCGCGCACCTTGTCGGAGAGCTTCGGCATCCTGTACCGGCAAGGCATTCCCGCTGCGCAACGTGCACGCTGGCAACCGCAGGTGGCTGCGGCGTTGTTCACCTGCGATGCGCAGGGCAATAGCGTGTGCGCCGCGCGCCTGCGGGCGCTCGGCAGCGCACAGATGAACCGTCGCACCGCAACGCTGCTGTGGTTTGGCGCCTATGCCGGGCTGCTGCTGGATGGAGTGTGGAGCGCGCTGTTCCAGCACGGCATCGCGCTGGAGCCGCACCTGCAAAACACCGTGATCGGTTTTGCCGACGGCTGGCCGACGCGGGTATGGATCCGCGATTTGGAAGGCACCAAGCTGCTCGCCCACCACTGGCCGGAAACACGCCTGCGCGGCGTCGGCGAACGCGCACGCCAATCGCTGTACTACACGCCAGAGCAGGGCTGGAACCGGGTGGCGTATTGCGCGCTGGTCAACAACCTGGCCGAGGCGATCTTTCATCTCAGCCAAGGCGATGCCGCACTCGAAACGCAGCTTTGGCAATGCGTGGGCGAGATCGCGCTGCGCTGGCAACAACGCCATGGCGCGCAAGCGGCGTTGCAGGGTCTGGTCGACGGCGCAGCACTGCCGGGCAAGAACAATCTGGGGACCCGTCTCTGGCAGCGTGCCGACCGCCAGTCCGACTACACCGCACTGCCGAATCCCATCCCCCGCATCACGGCGCAGCGGCAGGTGGCGGCGTGAGTCTGCAGATCGATACCGCCGCAATGCTTGCCGCCTTGCCGCAGCTGCGCGAACGCTGCGAGGGCCCGGTCTGTGCGTATGTCTACGATCTGGCGGCACTGCACACGCATGCGGCCTGGATGCGTGCGCAGTTGCCGGCGCAGTGCGAACTGTTCTACGCGGCCAAGGCCAATGCAGAGCCACCGGTCCTGCGCACGCTGGCAACCCATGTAGACGGCTTCGAGGCCGCCTCCGGTGGCGAGCTGGCCTGGCTGCATGCGCAGCAACCACAGGCACCGTTGCTGTTTGGCGGCCCGGGAAAACTCGACACCGAGCTCGCCCAGGCAGCCGCCCTGCCCGACTGCACCGTGCATGTGGAAAGCCTGCGCGAACTCGAACGGCTGGCGGCGATCGCGACGCACGGCGGCCGCTGCGTGCCGGTGTTCCTGCGCATGAATATCGCCGTGCCCGGCGCGCAAAGCACGCGCTTGATGATGGGCGGGCAACCCTCGCCGTTCGGTCTGGATCCGTGCGATCTGGATGCAGCAATGCAGCGGCTGCAGGCAAGCCCGTCGCTGCGCCTGGAAGGCTTCCATTTCCATCTGATGTCGCATCAACGCAACGCCACCGCGCAGTTGCATCTGGTGGCCGCCTACCTGCGCACCGTGCAGCAATGGCGGCAAACCTATGCGCTTGGGCCACTGCGGGTCAACGCCGGTGGTGGCTTCGGTGTGGACTACCTGGCACCGGAAGCGTCGTTCGACTGGGCCGGCTTCTGTGCCGGGCTGCCTGCCCTGCTGCGGGAACACGGGACAGACCTGCGCCTGCGCCTGGAGCCGGGCCGTTACGTCAGCGCCAGCTGCGGTTGGTACCTGATGGAGGTGCTCGATCTCAAACGCAGTCACGGCGCCTGGTTTGCGATCGCCCGCGGTGGCACGCATCACTTTCGTACCCCGGCCGCGCAAGGCCACGATCATCCGTTCCGTGTGGTGCGCGGTGAGCGCGCGCCCGTGTTGCGCGATACCCGGGTGACCCTGGTCGGCCAGTTGTGCACGCCCAAGGATGTGCTGGCACGCGATCAGCAGGTCGCCGCGCTGGCGCCCGGCGATTGCCTGGCCTTTCCGCTGGCGGGCGCGTATGCGTGGAATATTTCGCACCAGCACTTTCTGATGCATCCGGCACCGCAGATGGTGTTTTTGCCGGCAACACATCACCCGAGTGATGTGGCCCCGTCCGACCGCTGCACGGGCAGCCGGATGTCAGCACGCAACTCGGCTTCGGCGACGCTTTCCGGATCGTCGAGATAGAGGTAATGCAGCGGTGCCTCGCGCAGGGCATAACCGCTGTCCGGCAGCCAGCATGCGAGGATGTGGTCGAGTGCGTCTTCCAGTTCCGCGTAATTTCCCACATGACGCACGAGCGCGTGCAGGCCACCGCCGAGTTGGCGCAGGTGCAGGGGCGCTGCCGGCGCCACGGCGGTGTTGAATGCCATCGAGCAGTCGAACACGTGCTGCTGCGGCGGTATATCGCGGTGGTCGCTCAGCGGCAGCCCGATCAGCGCCTGCAAGTGGTCGATCACTGCGCTGCGCTCGGCCTACGCGGCGATGCGGCCGAAGCCACGGTCCAGGTCATCGAACGCGCCACGCTTGCGCAGCACCACCAATTCCAGGGGGTCGAGCACCTGCACCACCACCTGCAATGGCGCGTTGTGCGCCTGCGCCGGCAGCGACGGGCCGGCCAGTTGCTGCAACTTCTGCGCGCGCAGCTGCGGTGCATTGCGCAGGCTGGACGGGCTGGCCTGCAGCACCGTCCGAAACGCGCGCGCCAGCGCCTGCGGGTTGTGATAGCCGACCGCCAATGCCACCTCGGTGACCGAGCGGCCCTGCTCGCCCAGCAGACGCAGCGCATGACTCAGGCGCAACCGCGCGGTGGTCGTCCCCAATGTCTCGCCTGCCAAGGCCCGGTACACGCGATGAAAATGTGGCGGCGATTGATGCGCCAGCGCAGCCAGCGTGGCCAGGTCCGGCAGCGGTTCGCCAGCGCGGATGCTGGCCTGCACATGGGCCACGACGCGCTCGACCGCACGCTGCCGATGGAAGACGACCGAGGTTGCTGCTGGCATGGGCGACTCCTCTGGAAGGCGCTGAGCATCGCGCATACTGGCATTCGGCCCGGTCCCGATCTTGCGCATTTGCGGGACCTGGCCAGGTTGTTCGGGTGTCGCGACCTACAGTGGCCTGCGTCCGTTCGCCAGTCGTCGAGCCACTGTTGACCACGCCCTGGCCTCCAGGCAAAGCAGCGATCCATACCACTCCACGCAGCAGGCGTGCTTGCCCAACTCCCTCGCCATTCGGTTGCACGCAGCCTTCAGCTCGCTTGCAGCGCCAATGCCACCAGCACTGCTGTTTCGCTGACCTCCACCAATGCACCGCAGGTATCGCCGGTCATGCCGCCCAGGCGCTGCAGGCAGGCGCGACGCCACACCACGCCCGCCACCGCACAGGCAAGCAAGCCGCGCAGGAGTCCGGCGGCGAAGGCGCAGGCCAGCCCGAGCAGCAACGACCACTTCAAGACAGCTCGCGCGCTGCCAACCAGGCCACTGCCGAGCCCGCCGGCACGCACGTACGGCGTCGTCAAAAACGCGGCCAACAGCGACGTGCGCGCCAACAGCGGAGCAAGCCACACCATACCCGGCGCCGCGGGCAACAGGGCGGCCAGCGCCGCGCATTTGAGCAGCAAGATCAGCACGACCGCAGTCACCGCCATCGGGCCGCTGGTGGGATCTTTCATGATCGCCAACGTGCGCGCGCGATCGCCCATGCCGCCGACCCAGGCATCGGCCATGTCTGCCAGGCCGTCGATGTGCAAGGCGCCGGTAATCCAGACCCAACTGCTCAGCATCATCGCAGCCGCGAGCAGCGGCGCCGCGTCCCGCAGGCACCACGCCAACGCGCTCACCACTGCGCCGACCAGCAGCCCGACGGCCGGATACCACGGCAGCGAACGCGCATGTGCGCCGGGCCGGGCGAACACCCAGCCGGGCACCGGCAGGCGGGTCAGGAACCCGACCGCGGCAAGCAAGCCGTCGATCATCCGGACCTGGACGCCATGGACACGGCAGTCGGCGTCGCGGCGGCTGGTGGCCAGGCCAGCGGATGCAGCGAGGCGTGCGGCACGGCGATATCGGTCATGCTGCCGAAGGCGCGGGCTTCGACGATGCAGCGCAGCGCGCGAATGGCGCCGCCGTGGGTAACTACCAGCACGCGTTGCGCCGGGTGGCCTGCCACGATGTCGTCCAGTGCCGCAGACAAGCGCATGCAGAAATCGGCAAACGGCTCGGCCTGCGGTGGCGGGTGGCGCAGCGGGTCGGCCCAGAAGCGGCCCAGCGCTTGTCCTTCGTCGCGGTCGATATCGGCCACCGGCACGCCCTGCCAGCGGCCGAAGTGATATTCGCGCAGGCGCGGCTCCAGCTGCAGCGGAATGGCACGCGCTTGGGCCAGTTCGGTAGCGAACAACGCGCAACGTTGTAGCGTGGAGGCGACGACTGCATCCCACACGCCATCGGCCGTGGCCGCACGCAATTGCTGCCAGCCCAGTTCGGTGAGCGGGTCGTCGAGCTGGCCGCGATAGCTGCGTTGCCCCGTGTCGCCATGCCGCAGCAAGGTGATCTGCGCACTCATGCGTCCGACACCCCGGCTTCGGCGAAGGTCGCCATGCCGTTGTGCAGGGCGCAGGCGCTGCGCAGCAGCGGAATCGCCACCGCCGCGCCGCTGGCTTCGCCCAGACGCAGGTCCAGTTGCAGCAGGGGCTCGGCATCCATTGCGCGCAACAGCGCTGCATGTCCACGCTCCTGCGAGCGATGCCCGAACAACAACCACTCGCGCACGCCGGGATTCAGGCGAGTGGCCACCAGTGCCGCCGCCGTGGTGATGAAGCCATCCACCAGCACCGGGATGCCGGCCTGCGCGGCGGCGATATAGGCGCCGACCAGCGCAGCGATTTCGAATCCGCCCAGCCGGCGCAGACGCTCCAGCGGGCTCGATGCATCGGCATGCAGGGCCAGCGCACGCGTGATCACAGTGGCCTTGTGCGCGATGCCTTCGGCATCCAGGCCGGTGCCTGCGCCGGCCATCGCCTGCGGGAACTGCGACAGCAAGGCACAGCCCAGCGCCGCGGCGGCGGTGGTGTTGCCGATGCCCATCTCGCCGCCGACAAACAGCTGGGTATCGCAACTCTTGGCCTGCGCGATGCTGTCGGCACCGGCGGTGAGCGCATCGCGCAGCTGGGTGGCCGTCATCGCCGGCTGCTCGCAGATATTGGCGCTGCTAGGTGCAATCCAGGCACGCCGCACCCGCGGCAGGTCGCCGGGGTCGTTGACCACGCCCAGATTCACCACTTCCAGCCGCGCGCCCAGCTCGCGCGCCAGTACCGCAATGGCGGCGCCACCGCGCGCGAAATTGCGCACCATCTCGCCGGTGACCGCCTGCGGAAACGCCGACACCCCTTCGGCCGCGACGCCATGGTCGGCGGCATACACCGCGATCCAGACCCGCTGCGCTCCGGGCCGTTCGGTGCGTTGCCAGGCCGCCAGCTGCACTGCCAGGTGTTCCAGCCGGCCCAATGCGCCAGGCGGCTTGGTCAGCTGTTCCTGCCGGGCGAGCGCGGCGGAGCGCATGCGCGCATCCGGCACTGCACAGGCACCAAAGATCCAATCGCTACTCACACGCGCTCTCCTTCAACACCATCGGCAACCCTGCCACCACCCACACCACACGCTCGCACTGTAGCGCCAATGCCTGATGCAGCCAGCCAGCCTCGTCCACAAACCGACGCGTGAGTTCGCCCATCGGCACGATGCCCTGCCCCACTTCGTTGCTGACCAGCAGGATCTGCCCCGGCAACTGCGGCAGCGTTGCCAGTAGCGCGTCGCGCTCACGCGCGAACACGTCCGTCTCCGGGTGACCCAGCAGGTTGCTCAGCCACAGGGTCAGGCAATCCACCAGCACGCAGCGATCCGGCGCGGCATGCGCCTGCAGGCTTGCCGCCAGCGCGATGGGCTCTTCCACGCACTGCCAATGCGCTGGGCGTTGGCTGCGGTGATGGGCAATGCGCCGATGCATTTCGTCATCGAAGGCTTGCGCTGTGGCCAGGTAGGTCACTGCGCGCCCGGACGCTGCCGCGATGCGCTCGGCCAACGCGCTCTTGCCCGAACGGGCGCCACCAAGAATCAGTTGCCGCATGCCGGTTCCCTGCTGATGAGGCGTGTCAGTGCCACGGTATCCAGATGCGTGTGCACCGCATCGGCCAGACGCTCCAGGCTGGCTTCGCGCAGCGCGGCAAGATCCAGTGGCGCAGCCTGCGCCAGACCGGCCCATTCCAGCAATGCAGCCAGCGCCTGCGGGTGGTCGAACACGCCATGCACATAGGTACCCAGCACCTGGCCATCGTCGGAGATGGCGCCATCGGTACGCCCATCGTCCAGCTGCAGCAATGGCCGAGCCAGCGCAGCGCCGCTGCTGATGCCGCAGTGGATTTCGTAGCCGCTGACACTGGCATCGCCCAGCAGCAGGCGCCCATGCACGCGATGCAGTTGCTTGTGCGGCTGCAACGTGGTTTGCAGCGACAGCCATCCAAGACCTGGGCTGCTGCCCGCTGCGCCCTCGATGCCATCCGGGTCGTGGAGATGGGTGCCCAGCATCTGCAGTCCACCGCAGATACCAAGCAGTTTTCCGCCGTAGCGCAGGTGACGGGCAATGGCGGTGTCCCACCCGTGCGTGCGCAGCCACTGCAGATCGTGCCGGGTGGACTTGCTGCCCGGCAGCAGGATCAGATCGCACGGCGGCGGCATCTGCGCAGGACCGATCAAGCGCACATCCACCTGCGGATGCGCCAGCAAGGCGTCGACGTCGGTGTGATTGCTGATGCGCGGCAGCACCGGCACCACCACGCGCAATTGCGACTGTGGTTTCTGCGGCGCGTTGCGTGGCACCGCATCTTCGGCATCCAGCTGCAGGCCGTGCAGATACGGAAGGACGCCGAATACCGGCTTGCCCGTTTCGCGCTCCAGCCACGCCAGGCCGGGCTGCAGCAGCGCCAGATCGCCGCGAAACCGGTTGATCACAAAGCCGGCAACGCGTGCGCGCTCGCTGGCCGAGAGCAACGCCAACGTGCCGACCAGATGGGCGAACACGCCGCCGCGGTCGATGTCGGCCACCAGAATGACGGCGCAGTCCACCGCTTCGGCGTAGCCCATGTTGGCGATGTCGTTGGCGCGCAGATTGATCTCGGCCGGGCTGCCGGCACCTTCCACCAGCACCACATCGAAGCGCTCGACCAGGCGCGCGTGCGAGGCCAGCACCGCGTTGAATGCAGTCGCCTTGTAGGCGTGATACCCCACCGCATCCAGCGTGGCGACCGGATGCCCATGCACGATCACCTGCGCACCGGTATCGCTGTTGGGCTTGAGCAACACCGGGTTGAAATCGGTCTGCGGCTCCAGCCCGCATGCCTGTGCCTGCAATGCCTGCGCGCGGCCGATTTCGCCACCGTCCACCGTCACCGCCGAATTCAACGCCATGTTCTGCGGCTTGAATGGCGCCACCGCAATGCCCTGGCGATGCAGCCACCGGCACAGCGCGGCCACCAGCGTGCTCTTGCCTGCATCGGAGGTGCAGCCCTGCACCATCAGCACGCGCGCGCTCATGCCAGCACCTGGCGCAGCGCCACATCCAGGCGCGCTTCGCCCGCGGCATCGGGTGGAAGGCCGAAGCGCAGACTGGACGGTGTGTCGAATAGCCGGGTCAAGATGCCGCGTTGCGCCAGCGCGACGTGCAGTGCAGCTGCGTCGTCGCGCCGGCACCACTGAAAGAACGCCGTGCCCGCGGTAGGTACGATCGAATGCGCATGCAACAGCTGCGCAAGCCGCTGCGATGCCGCGTGCAGGCGCGCCCGTGCCTGCACCTGCCATGGCGTATCGGCCAATGCCTGCTGCACGGCCCACCGCGCCGGGCCGCTGAGCGTCCATGGCCCCAGGCGTTCGCGCAGGGCATCCAGCAGTGCGCGATCTGCACAGACAAAGCCCGCACGTGCGCCTGCCATGCCGAAGAACTTGCCCACCGAGCGCAACACCACCAGACCGGGCCGCTGGGTGAAGGCGCAGACGCTGTGTTGCGGGGTCGCGTCCATGAAGGCCTCGTCGATCACCAGCCACCCGCCGCGTGCTGCAAGCCGCGCATGCAGCTGCAGCAGCGTGTCGGGATCGAAGCGGTCGGCGCATGGATTATTGGGATGAATCAGCACGGCGACATCCAGCGTCTCACCTGCGTGCAGCAATTGCGCGGCGCTCATCGGCACGACCTGATGTCCGGCACGCTGCCATGCCTGCGCATGCTCGGCGTAGCCAGGTGTGAGCACGCCGACGCGGCCGGGCGCACGCAGCAGCGGCAAGACCTGAATCGCCGCCTGCGAACCGGCCACCGGCAGTGCCTGCGGCGCGCGGTAATAGGCAGCCGCGCACGCTGCCAGGCCATCGTCGTCTTCCGGCAAGCGCTGCCACACGTGCTCCGGAATGGCGGGCACCGGCCATGCGAACGGGCTCACGCCGGTGGACAGGTCCAGCCAGTGCGCGAGCGGAATGTCGTAAGCCTGCGCAGCGCGGCGCAGGCGCCCGCCATGTTCAAGCATGACGCGCCCCCGGTGATGGATTGGCGCGATCTGCGCCGGCGTAGACGGCGCGCCGGTGCGTGTTGGTCAAGCGCCGGACCATCCGCATGCCGATCATCGCATCGCCAGCGCGGTGGCCAGCACGCCCAGCAGCAGCCAGAACGCGACACCGGCACGCACCAGCCGCAATGCGCGTTGCACGCTGTTTGCGCTTGCTGCCGTGCCCTCGCCCAGTACGGGGCGGGCCTGCCACTGGCCGTGGTACGGCGCAGGCCCGCCCAATTGGACATGCAGCGCGCCTGCGCCCGCCGCCATCACGGGGCCGGCATTGGGGCTCTTCCAGCCGCGTCCCTGCCGCCACGCGCAGCGCATGCCCGCGCGGGTGCGACCCAGCACCGCGTAGGTCGCTGCGGTCAGCCGCGCTGGCAGCCAGTTCAATGCATCGTCGATGCGCGCCGCAGCCCAGCCGAAGTTGACGTAGCGCGGCGTGCGATAGCCCCACATGGCATCCAGCGTATTGGACAGCCGGTACAACACCGCTCCCGGTGCGCCCAGCGCGACGCCCCAGAACAGCGCGGCGAACACGGCATCGCTGCCGTTTTCCAAGACCGACTCGGTCGCTGCGGCGGCGACCTGGGTCGCGTCCAGTGCGGCCGTCTCGCGGCTGACGATACGGCCCACTGCAGCGCGGGCGGCAGGCAGATCAGTCGCTCGCAGCGCATCGATCACCGCTTGCGCGTGTTCGCCCAGGCTACGCAGGCCCAGCGCCAGATACAGCATGATCGCGGCAAACCCTGCAGCCGCCCAGGGCGACACGCACCACAGCCCCCATTGCACCACTGCAGCGACGCAGGTCAACGGCAACACGCTCACGCACCACGCCAGGACGCCGGCGCTGCGACGGTCGCGGTGCAAGCGCGCTTCGACACGTTGCGCCCAGGTGCCAAACAGCACCAGCGGATGGCCGCGCCGCGCCTCGCCAAGCAGCAAATCCAGGAGCACCGCAGCGGTGGCCGTCACCAGCAGCATGGCGTGCAGTCCCGGCGCATGCCAGCACACATGCCGAGCCAAACAGGGCATTGCACACATTCGCTCACGGCTACAGCTCGATGCCGAGTTGCGCCTTGATGCCGGCATTGAAGGCGTGCTTGACCAGGCGCATCTCGGTCACGGTGTCGGCGACCTCGATCAACCCGGCCGGCGCACCGCGCCCGGTGATCACCACATGCTGGCCGGGCGGCCGCGCGGCCACTGCGGCGAGCACATCATCCAGCGCGATGTAGCCCTTCACCAGGGCGATGTTGAGTTCGTCCAACAGCACGAAGTCGTAGCGCGCATCGGCCAGCATGCCGCGCGCGAGCTGCCAGGCCGCCTGCGCGGCGGCGATGTCGCGTGCGCGGTCCTGGGTTTCCCAGGTGAAGCCTTCGCCCATGACGTGGTAATCGAGCAGATCCGGAAAGCGACGGAAAAACGCTTCTTCGCCGGTCGAAAACGTGCCCTTGATGAATTGCACCACGCCGCAATACAGGCCATGCCCAAGCGAGCGCGCCAGCATGCCGAAGCCGGACGAGCTCTTGCCCTTGCCATTGCCGGTATTGACCAGCAGCACACCGCGGTCGATCACCGCACGTGCGATGCGCCGGTCGACCAGTTCCTTCTTGCGCTGCGCACGTTCGCGGTAATGCGCTTCATCATGCTCGGGGGTGGTCATGCGCGTGCTCCCATGGGTGGACGTGCACCAGCGGCGCGGTGTGCAGCCAACAGGGCGAAGGCCAGGCCGACATAGCCGGCCAGTGTTGCGAGGGCGTGTGGATAGTCCGCCGGCATGTGCGCAATGAACCCGCTCAGCGTGGCATGCGGGTAGCGACCAGACAGGAAATAAAAACCGGCCTTGGACAGCACATAGGCGGTGCTGCCGCTGATCAGCAACGCCAACAGCGGCCGGGTGACACGACGCCAGGCCTGGCGCTGCAGTTGCGATGCAAACAGCAGCCCGCCCCACCACAACACGGCGTACGCCAACGCCAAAGCCCAGTACGCCGGCGACAGGCACCAGTCGCTGCTGCTGCCCGAGGCCAGGCCGATCAGATCCAGCAGCGATACGATCCCGAACAGCAGCGGCAACATCCACAGCGGGCGGAGCAATGCACCGGCCAGAAAAAATACCGCCCATGAGGCCGTGGGCAACGCATCCGCATGCGCAAAATGCTCGCCGCGCGCACAGACCATCAAGCCGGCAAGTGCGATGCCGCATGCTCTGGCCGCACTGCCGTGCAACGGCAACGGTGTCGCTGCAGCGCGCCGCGCCATCATCACGACACTTCCGATGGCGTGGAGAACGGCGTTGCGGCGCGCAGATGACGCCAGCGCAGCACGCACCATGCAGCTGCCAGCACCACCGCCAGATACAGCGCTGTCGTGCGCACGAACAGCGGCCCCCACTGCCAGGCGCGCTGCAGATACTGCGCCCAGTGCGGGTCGGTGTAGCGTCCGCCCCACCAGTAGAACGCGCCATTGGAGATCAAGAACGACAGCACGGCGGCCAAGGTACCCAGACCCCAGGCGATGCTCAGCGACGCGGCACTTGCGCGCACACGTGCGTGATACGCGCGCCCGGCGTACCACAGCACGCCATAGGCCACCGGCAAGGCCGCGTAGGCCGCGGTGATGCAGAAGTCGCTGACGCCGGCCAGGCGCACCGCAGCCCAATCGATCGCCACCGACAACCCCAGCAAGGCAACGAAGTAGCCGTGCCGCCGCAATGCCAGGCCGCCGAGAAAGAAGACGGCCATGGATGCATCCGGCAGGTGCAGCCAGTCACTGACATGATGGAAGCGGGTCGCCGTCATCAGCAGCATTAAAGCGATGAACACCAGGCGTTCGGAAGAGCGGGACAACGGCGGCATCGATGGTCTCCTTCAGATTTTCGATCGCCACACGGATGGCGCAACAGACATCTGGCAAATGATCGCCCCTGCAAACCGTAGCGATCCTCGCATTCAGCGGCAAGCGCCGACTGCCCGGCCCAAGCTGCGCGTCGCCGGGGTCGGCGGCGCGCTTGGACCGGCTAACAACATGGTGCGTGCAATCGTCAGCTAAATGCGGACAGCGGGAGCAAATGCGGGATCCGCCTGGCCCATGCAGATCCAGGGCACCGCCCGCGACCAACCGGGGGCTGCGCGGCCGTATTGTCGGCTGCTCTCAGTGCGCCGGCTGGTAGCGGAAGGTCAGCAGATAATTGCGGCCTGGCTGGGCATACCAGCGTGCGGTTTCGTATTGGCGGTCGAACACATTGTTGGCGGCAAATTGCACCTTCCAGTCCGCGTTCACTGCATAACTCACGCGCAGATCCAGCAAGCCGTAGCCGGCCAGGCGATCGGTATTGGCCAGATCGTCGTAGCGCGCACCCGATCCGAACAGGCTTGCGCCAATGCCGAATGCACCGATGCTGCGGTCGGCATCGATCCGCCCGCTCTGGCGCGCACGCCGCGGCAGCCAGTTGCCATGATTGATCTCGCCATCGGCCTGCGGGGCAAGCCAGGTCAACGCGCTGCGCACGGTCCAGCCGGCCAGTTCAGTGTCGTAGCCCGCTTCCACGCCGCGGATGCGCGCCCGATCGATATTGTTCGGCTGCCCGAACGGATGCGTTGCATCCACCAACGAGGCGTCGTAGGCGATGAGGTCGTCGATACGGGTCTGGAACGCGCTGAGCGTCCAGGTGCCCCAGTCGTAGCGACCGCGCAGACCGAGCTCGGCACTCTTGGAGGTTTCCGGCCCGAGCAGCGGGTTTCCGTAATCGGGGTAATACAACTCGTTGAAGGTGGGTGCCTTGAACGCGGTGCCGTAGCTGGCCGTCAGGCGCAGATGCTCGGCAACATCCCACCCCCACAGCAGGCTGCCAGTGGTCTTGCCGCCGAACTGGCTGTTGTCGTTGCGGCGCAGGCTGGCTTGCAGCGATTGGCGGCCAAACGTCTGCTGCCATTGCGCAAATGCGGCGCGGTCGATGCGGCTGTCGGCATCGTAATTGTCGCTGCTGGCGATGGCGTCGCGCTGCCAATCGAAGCCGACCGTGAGCAGACCGGCGCCGGTATCGAGATCGGCCTGCAACGCACCCTGCTTGCGGCGGGTATCGTAGGTCGACAGGTAGGCGCCTTGGTAATACGCATCGCTCAGATCGGCGCTGCTGCCCACGCTGGCAGTGAGCTTGAGCGCCTCGCTCGGCGCGTAACGCACGCGGCCGCCGATGGCCTGCTGCACGCCCTTGCTCAGATTGCCGCCGAAGGCCGAGCCGTCGTATGCGTTGCGGCTCTGCGCGCGCACTGCATGCACATCGGCATCCCACTGGCGATTGAATCGCCAGCCGCCCTGCGCGCTCAACGAATCGTTGCGATAGCCGTCGCGGTCAGGGTCATAGGCGCTGGAGCTGGTATCCAGATACGCGTTGATCCCGTCGGTTTCGTCGTGCACGGCGTTCACCGAATACCAACCACCGGCATCGCTCAGATCGCCCGGGCTGCGCCCGGCAATGCCCGCCCCATAGCGGCGCGCGTTGTCGCTGCCAGCCGCCACGCTCAAGCTCGGCACGAAACTGCCTTGCGGGCGTCGGGTGAAGATCTGGATCACACCGCCTAGCGCTTCGGAACCATACAGGCTGGAAAACGGGCCACGCACGATTTCGATGCGTTCGATCTGCTCGATCGGCACATCCTGCAGCGCCGCACCGCCAGCGGTGGCCGAGCCGATGCGCACGCCATCGATCAGCACCACCACCTGGTCGGCCTCGGTACCGCGCAGGAACAGCGAGGTCGCCTTGCCGGGTCCGCCGTTGTTGGCCAGCGACACGCCCGCTTCGCCGCGCAACAGGTCCTGCAGGGAATTGACCTGACGACGCTCGATCTGCGCACGGTCGATCACCGTGACCGGTGCCAGGGTCTGGTCCTGGGTCTGGGCGGTCCGCGAGGCGGTAACCACGACTTGGTCCAGATCGATGGCGGCCTCGGCCTGGGCCGCACTGGCAACGCACAACGACAGCCCCACGGCGAGCACTGCACGACGCGGCGAAACGGAAGAAAGGGACATCAACTGCTGCTCCTGGAACCGCGCCAACCCGCGCGTGGGCAATCGGGCGGCAAGCAGCAACGGGCCAGGCGTCCGGCGCGCAGCGTCAGACGAGCAAGGCCACGCCCACCGCGTGCCGGGTCAATCCCTCAGGCCGGTCTCCGGGCTCGCGAGTGGAAGCTGGCGCTTCCGATGCCGCGCCTTCCCATGCGACTGCACAGTGGCGTATTGCGGCATCTGACCTCGCCCACCGTTGCGGGGGCAGCTCCGGAATTGCGCCTGGCCCAAGGCGACGCGCGCACCGGATTCCCGTTTAAACCACCGGCCAACCGGCAGTCGCCTCAGGGGCGCGCATGGTAGCAGGCGCCTCCCAGGTCTGCGACTACCGGCCAAGCCCGGCGCGTCGCCACGCGCCCTCAGCGGCGACGCATCGTCTACTGGCTTTCTCCTACCGGGACATTGCCCCTCCTTCATGGAGAGAAGCTGGCGCGCAGCGGCGGATGCGTGTAAGGGCGTAGCAAATGCGCGCTGCCTGCTCCGGTAGCGCAAGGGACGGGCAGCAACGGGCACGGCGACCGTCATCGCACTTATGCCGGAAGCGCGACTGCGTAAACCGCTTCGTCCGGCAGCAACGCGCTTGCTGCGGAAAGATCGTCGGCACACACAAGCGCGTGAATACGATGCGCCAGCGACGTCACGTCGGTGATCCGCCAAATCCACTCGCTCACATACAACTGGACGGCCTCCTGGCCGAGTCCGATCTGGATGGCGCGATGCGGCAGCGGCCGCTGCGACAGATCGCGCTCAGGATCCCACTGAATCCGCACCGGGGAACGGCTCTTGCGTTGCTCCCATTCTTCATGACGCATGCCGGGGTCGGGATGGCTTGGGCAGCTGTGCGCCAACGCCCACTCAAAGCCTTCGCGCGTCATGTCGATGGCGAGAATGCGCCTCTGGCCTTCGTCCTTATAGCCCCAGCCGGCGCGGTACATCATCCAAAGGAACGACGGCTTGACCCACGTCATCCGCTCCATCTTGAATGGCGGACTTACGAACCTTTGATGCTTCAGCGCGCTATCGGCAATGACGTCCGAATACGCCTGGTAGACCCGGATCGTCTTGTCGTCGTAGACCGCACGAATTTGTCGCGTTGGAACAGATGTCGTCATGACCTCGCTCGTGGTGTCACCCGCAATGCATGACATCTCGCAGATCGCCCCACATGCCGCGGAACGATCTGCACTCATGCGTACTCAGTCCTTGGTAAACACCAGCCGCCCGCCGTCTGCGCGCACGCGCACGCTATCGCCGCTGAGATACTGGCCGGACAGGATCTGCTGCGCCAGCGGGTTCTCCACCTGCGACTGGATCGCACGCTTGAGTGGGCGCGCGCCGTACACCGGGTCGAAGCCGACACTGCCCAGCACCTCCAGCGCGGTATCGTCCAGGTCCAGCTTGAGGCCGCGCTCGGCCAGGCGTTTTTCCAGGCCTTGCAACTGGATGCGCGCAATCGACTTGATCTGCGCCTTGTCCAGCGGATGGAACACCACGATGTCGTCCAGCCGGTTGATGAACTCCGGGCGGAAGTGCGCCTGCACGACGCCCATCACCGCGGCCTTCATTTGCGTATAGGCCTCGGCACTATCGTCGCCGGACAGCTCCTGGATCTGGTGCGAGCCCAGGTTGGAGGTCATCACGATGACGGTGTTGCGGAAGTCCACGGTGCGGCCCTGGCCATCGGTCAGGCGGCCATCGTCGAGCACCTGCAGCAGGATGTTGAACACATCCGGATGCGCCTTTTCCACTTCGTCCAGCAGGATCAGCGAATACGGACGACGACGCACGGCCTCGGTGAGATAACCGCCCTCTTCATAGCCCACATAGCCCGGAGGCGCACCGATCAGGCGCGCAACCGAGTGCTTCTCCATGAACTCGCTCATGTCGATGCGAATCATCGCCTCGGTGCTGTCGAAAAGGAAATCGGCCAGCGCCTTGCACAGCTCGGTCTTGCCCACGCCGGTGGGACCCAAGAACAGGAACGAGCCGCTGGGGCGATTGGGATCGGACAGCCCGGCGCGCGAACGCCGCACCGCGTCGGAGACGACCTTGATCGCCTCGTTCTGACCGACCACGCGATGATGCAGCTCCTCTTCCATGCGCAACAACTTGTCGCGCTCGCCTTCGAGCATCTTGTTGACCGGAATGCCGGTCCAGCGCGACACCACTTCGGCGATCTCCTCGGCGGTCACGCGGTCCTGCACCAGCTTGAAGTCGTGGTGCTCCACTTCGTTGGCCAGCAGCATCTGCTTTTCCAGCTGCGGCAGCACGCCGTACTGGATCTCGCTCATCTTGGCGTAGTCCTGGCGGCGCTGTGCGGCCTCCAGTTCCAGCTTGGCGTGCTCGATCTGCTCCTTGATCTTGGTGGTGCCCTGCAGCGCCGCTTTTTCCGACTTCCACACTTCATTGAGGTCGGAGAACTCGCGTTCGAGCTTGTCGATATCGCTTTCCAGATCGGCCAGGCGCTGCCGCGAGGCCTCGTCCTTTTCCTTCTTGAGCATCTCGCGCTGGATCTTGAGCTGGGTCAGTCGGCGCTCCAGGCGGTCGAGTTCCTCCGGCTTGGAGTCGATCTCCATGCGGATGCGCGAGGCGGCTTCGTCCATCAGGTCGATGGCCTTGTCCGGCAGCTGGCGGTCGGTGATGTAGCGGTTGGACAGCGTGGCGGCAGCCACGATCGCCGGGTCGGTGATCTCCACGCCGTGATGCACCGCATAGCGCTCCTTCAAACCGCGCAGGATCGCGATGGTGTCTTCCACCGTCGGCTCGCCCACGAACACCTTCTGGAAACGGCGTTCCAATGCCGCGTCTTTTTCGATGTACTTGCGGTATTCGTCCAGCGTGGTGGCGCCGATGCAATGCAGCTCGCCGCGCGCCAGCGCCGGCTTGAGCATGTTGCCGGCATCCATCGCGCCGTCGGCCTTGCCCGCGCCGACCATGGTGTGCAGCTCATCGATGAACAGGATGATCTGGCCTTCGTTTTTCGACAGGTCGCTGAGCACCGCCTTCAGGCGCTCTTCGAACTCGCCGCGGAACTTGGCGCCGGCGATCAGCGCGCCCATGTCCAGCGACAGCACGCGCTTGCCGCGCAGGCCTTCGGGCACTTCGCCGTTGATGATGCGCTGGGCCAGGCCTTCGACAATGGCGGTCTTGCCCACGCCGGGTTCACCGATCAGCACCGGGTTGTTCTTGGTGCGCCGCTGCAGCACCTGGATGGTGCGGCGGATTTCTTCGTCGCGGCCGATCACCGGATCGAGCCTGCCGCTCTCGGCGCGCGCGGTCAGGTCGATGGTGTATTTCTCCAGCGCCTGGCGCTGTTCCTCGGCGTTTTCAGACTGCACGGTTTCGCCGCCACGCAGCTTATCGATGGCCGCCTCGATCTTCTTCTTGTCGCCACCGGCCGCGCGCAACGCCACGCCCAGCGGGCTGGCATCGTCGGCAGCGGCCAGCACGAACCATTCGCTGGCGATGAACGCGTCGCCATGTTGCTGGGCGAGCTTGTCGGTCTGGTTGAGCAGGCGATTGAGGTCGTTGCCGATCGACAGGTTGCCTTCCTGCCCGGACACCTTGGGCAGCGTGTCCAGCGCCTCGCCCAGGCGCTCGCGCAGCAGCGGCACGTTGACGCCGGCCTGCGACAGCAGCGGACGCGTACTGCCGCCGCTCTGGTCGAGCAGAGCGGCCAGCACGTGCACCGGCTCGATGATGTTGTGGTCGCGGCCCACGGCCAGCGACTGCGCGTCGGCCAGCGCCTGCTGGAACCGCGAGGTGAGCTTGTCCATCCGCATGGGTGATCCTCTGAACAGGTGGCCGGCAGCGCCGGCGATACCGTGCAGATGCGGTTGGCGAGCGAGGTTTCAAGGTTTGCCGGTGCTGGAGATGGACACTGGCAGACCGCTGCCGCCCCAGGCGGGCTGGGCGAAGGCTTCTGGGCAGGCGGACTTGCGTTGCAACTGCGTAGCGTGCAGCAGCGTCGCAGCGAGTGGCAGCCGCTCCGGGCATGGCCCAGCTACGTTTGGCGATGCATGGCCCGCGACTGACGCATGGACGGTCGCCCAACAGGCCGGGATCCACGCGCACCGGCCTGCAAGCACCTCCAGGCTCCGGCACTTGCGCCGCCATTAGCCGACCCCGCAGCGCCCGCACCTGGAACGCGCTGCGCAACCGCGCATGAGTGGCGATAATGCGCCGATGGACGCTCCCAAGCCCTGGCACCTCTACCTGCTGCTCTGTCGCAACGGCAGCTATTACGCCGGCATTACCAACGATCTGGAGCGGCGCTTCCAGGCCCATCTGCGTGGCACCGGTGCGCGTTACACGCGCGCCAACCCGCCCGTGCAGCTGCTCGCCAGCCACCGTTATCCGGACCGCGCCAGCGCTTCGCGCGCCGAATGCGCGCTCAAGCGCCAGCCACGTGCGCGCAAGCTCGCCTGGCTGCAGGCGCAACCGAACGATGCGGAGTCACGACCTGCTGACGCATCGATCACGCCCATCTAGCCATCGTTTTCCTACGCTGCAGCGCCCTACAGGCGAAGCCGACCATGCATTATCAGCTCTACTACTGGACCGGCCTGCAAGGCCGCGGCGAGTTCGTGCGACTGGCACTGGAAGACGCTGGCGCGGCGTATACCGATGTCGCCCGCATCCAGGGCGACGAGGCCATGACGGCGTTTTTGCAAGGCGAGCAGGTCGGCGCGCAGCCGTTCGCACCACCCTTTCTCAAAGCCGGCGACGTCGTGGTGGCGCAGGTCGCGGCGATCCTGCACTTCATCGGGCCACAGCTGCAATTGGTGCCCGATTCGGAACCACAGCGCCTGCAGGCGCTGCAATTGCAGCTGACCATCGCCGATCTGGTGGCCGAGGTGCACGACACGCACCACCCGATCGCAACCGGACTGTATTACGAAGACCAGCAAGCCGAAGCGGCCAAGCGTGCGCAGGACTTGCGTGAAAACCGCCTGCCCAAGTTCCTGGGCTATTTCGAACACGTGCTGCAACAGGCTGGCGGCACGCATGTGCTCGGCACGCATTCGTATGTGGACCTGTCGCTGTTCCAGCTGATTAGCGGCCTGGAGTACATGTTCCCCAGGCGCATGGCGACGCTGGCAAACAACTTGCGCGGGCTGAAGGCGCTGCAGCAGCACGTGGCCCGGCGGCCGCGTGTTGCGAGCTATCTGGCGTCCGAACGCCGGGTGGCCTTCAACACCAATGGCATCTTCCGCCATTACCCGGAGCTGGACGCGGCATAGGCAGCGGCGACGGGTCGGTGCGGCCAGTCGCAACAGGCTGGCCCGCATGCGGGCGCGGCGCAGGCCGTTGAATGCTGCTCTCGATCACGCAGCCAAGCCACCTGATCCTGACCGAGGTGTGCAGCGTTACGTCATGTACATCCGCACTCACGCGAGTGCGAACGCCGCACGGTCGCCCGGCATGCGGCCTTCACCCGGGGGAGCGAAACCAATGGCCTCAGCGCCCCTGCAGCAGGGCCGCGCGAATCCGCTGCAGTTGCGCTTTGACTGCAGCCGCTTGCGTCGGCCCCAGCCGCAGCAGCGCCTTCTGCCCCACCGACAGCGATTCCAGCGATGGCTCGACGAAGCGGTAGCGGCCACGCTCGTCGCGTTGCACGCCGATCGGCTGTTTCGGCTCGGGCGTGCGCAGCAAGTGGTCGATCACATCGATGAGGCGGTCATTGAAGTAACGATCCGGCGCGCCCAGGTCCGCGTACGCCTGCTGAAACAGTGGATAGAAGCGCACATAGCTGCGCGCCATGGCCTGCGCATCCACACGGGTGAATGCGGCCACGTACGGTGCGTAACGCGCCGCATTGGCCTCATCGAGCACCTGATGATCGCCCGCCCCTGCCACCTGCAATTCGCCAGGCACCGGCTGCAGCACTAAGGCGCGGCGGCTGATGCTGGGTTGGGTGAGGTTGTCGATCATGACCACCACGCGTTCGATCAGGTGCTTGCGCAACACGATCGACAATGCGTCATCGTCCTGCACCAACGCCCGCAGCGCTTGCCACGCGGCATCGTCGCTTTGCGCCAACGCAGGAATCGCCGCATCGGCAGCGTCGGCCGACGCTGCCGGCACCGGATGACGTGGTTCGCTACTGGCCGGTCTCGGCTGTGGGCTGACCGCAGCGGCCACAGCACTGGCGGTGCGGCTGATGGGTGCAGGCAAGGTGCCCTGCGGGTCGGGCGGGCCGCTGAACAACCACCACGCGGCGCCAGCGATCAAGGGGACCGCCAACAACCACGGCCAGCGCGAGGATTTGCTTTGCATCGTGGAACTCCTGACATCGACAACATCCAGTGTGTGACAACGGGATGCTTCGGTGGTTCCATCGATTGACGGTGTCGCGCGATTAGCCGCTTGAGGTGGGGCGTAGCGCGATAGCTCGCGGCTCCTGGAAAACACATCGACCGGCTTGCCGGCTGTGTGTGGGACGTCCTACCGATCGAGCAGTTCAACTGGTCCTTGCCCACCCGCTATCGCGGCAACGCATGCCGCATGAATGCCGCAAAGGAGCTACAGGGACGTACGCAGCTGGTCCTGCGATGGTCGGCAGGCAAGGCCCCTGCGCGAACCGGCAGATCCTTCGCTGCGCGATCCGCGTCACTTAGCCGGCGAAATCCAATCGCGCATTCACCCAGGCCGCGACAATGGCAGCGGCAACCTGTTCGGCCTGCCTGGCCGGCATGCGTTTTTCGCTTACCAGCCAGGCGGCCGTCTCTGCGCGCACTTTTGGCAACAGCGCGCGCACGGCGTTGCGCTCGGCTGCCGGCCAGTCGCTGTCGTCGCCGGACCACGCAGCAATCGCCTGATCCGGATCGTTGCCGTAGCGCTTGCGCAACTCCGGTTGCAGATACAGTGCCGGCGACACGGCAGCGCTTAGCGCGATGATTTGCCACTCGGCGTAGCTGGCATAGCGGATGGTGCCCGCGTCCTTGCTCAAGGCCTCGATCAGCCCGGCAAACCCGGCATCCAGCTGTTTCCAGCTCGGTTGCGCGAACAGCCCGCCGGGCGGCTCGCAGATCGGCGCGAAACTGTCGCGTGTCGAGCCATAGAGCGGACCGAACGCCTCATACGCCGGCTCGCCCACTGCAGCGAAGATGAAGCAATGCACATACGGCCGCTCCGCACGATCTTCGCGCTCGATCCACATGCGCAGCAGGGTCAGCACACGCTGCTGCTGTTGCATGGCAGGCGCGCCTTCCACATCGTCGAGCAAGGACGCTGCGAAATCATCGCTCTTGCGTAGCGCCTTGCGTGCGCTTTCAAAACGCGCGCTCGCCAGGGCGGCATCCACGCCTGCGGCAGGCGCGAAGTGATGCAGATACGCCAGCCACGCCGAGGCCAGCGGCGCGTCGTAGCCCTGCAACTGGCGTGCAGCGTCCGCTGGCGTTTTGGGGATGCTGGCGATGATGCGGTCCAGCGCTCGCTGCTGGGCGTCGCGTGTCTTGCTCAGCGCATCGACCCTGGCCTTCAAACTGCGTTGCAGGCAGTCATCCATCTTGGCGTCCTCCGCGCAGGCATTGCGCTGGCGCAACCAGGCGCGTTGCTGATCGCGTACCGCGGTGAGCGAGGTACGCGGCGCGGTGTCCAGCACGCCGCGGTACGCCTCATCCAGTTGATCGTCCAGTTGACCGAGCGCCGGTACCGCGCATAGCCGCTTTTCCACCGGCGTGCCCGCCTGCTTGCAGTCGAACGACGCCGTCCATGCGGCGCCGGCGCTCAGCATTAGCACACCAGCCACGATGCCCTGCACGCCACGCATCCGATACATCACTGCAACGCCTGCTTGCGCGCCGGCAGCAGCGACAGCAACAGCAGCGTTGCCGCCAGCGCCACATAGGCACCGACGAACTGCCAGCTGATCAGCCGCGCCAGGCCTTGCAGCGACCACGGCAGATAGATGCCGCCGCGCGGGTCCACCGAGTGGATCAGGCCGAACAGGGTCAGCCCGGCAGCCACCAGCAGGAACACCGCGCCGCGTCGCAAGCGGCCGTCGATCATCGCCGCCACCGTGGCGATCCACAGCATCGCGGTGATGATGAAGCCATTGCCTAAGGCGAAGATCACTGCCAGCTCAGGCAACCCGTGGCCATCGACCTTGGTGGTCAGCGCGACCAGCTGCTCCGGTGCAATCCAGCCCGGCGCCTTGATGGTCAGCAGGTACGCAACCGACGGCAGAAAGCCCAGCACCATCGCACCGGCGTGCTGCTTGGGCGTGGCCTGGAATGCCTGCGTGGTGATGTCGATGGAGACATACACGATGATCGGGGCCAGCACGGCCAGCGGCAACCACTGCACCAGGCCGCTGATCACGCCAAGCATGCCGCCGATCCCGATGAACACACCGGTCAGCAGCGTGTAGCCGCAGCGCGCGCCCATGTGCTTGTACGCGGGCTGGCCGATGTAGGGCGTGGTCTGCGCGACGCCGCCGCAGACGCCGGCCACCAGCGTGGCCAAGGCTTCCACCAGCAGGATGTCGCGGGTGCGGTAATCGTCGCCGGCTGCGCGTGCGCTCTCGCTGACGTTGATGCCGCCCACCACCATCAACAAGCCGAACGGCAACAGCAACGGCAGGTACGCCACCGTGGCCGGCAGGCCGTCGATAAAGCCCAGCGTCGGCAGCGGCAGCACGATCTGCGGCGGATTCCACGCCGGCAAGGCGAAGCCGGGGGCACCCAATCCCGACAGGCCAAGCCCGTAATACAACGCGGTGCCGATCACGAACGCCACCAGCACGCCGGGCAATTTGGTCGGCAGGCGGCCCTTGGCGAGCAGCACATACAGCAGCAGGCCCAAGGTGACGAAGCCGGCCACTGGCGAACGTAGCGTTTCCAGCAATGGCAACAAGCCCATCAGCACCAGCGCGATCCCGGCGATGGACCCGAGCAAGGCCGCCCGCGGCAGCGCGCGCGTCACCGCTTCGCCTGCGAACGACAGCACCAGCTTGAGCAGCCCCATCACCACCAACGCGGCCATGCCCAGTTTCCAGGTGGCGATCGCGGCGGCCTGCGGGTCCAGCCCCTGCGCCTTGAAACCGGCAAACGCCGGGCCGAGCACCAACAGCGCCATGCCGATGCTGGTGGGCGCGTCCAGGCCCAGCGGCATGGCGGTGACGTCGTCGCGCCCGGTGCGTGCGGCCAGCCGCCGCGCCATCAAGGTGTACAGCAGGTTGCCCACCAGCACGCCGAATGCGGTGCCGGGGAACATGCGCTGGAACACGACGTCGGCCGGGAACTGGAAAATACCGACCAAGGCCATCGCAATGAAGCCAAGGATGGACAGGTTGTCGACCACCAGGCCGAAGAAGCCATTGAGATCGCCAGCGACGAACCAGCGCGGCGCAGCCGCAGGACGCGAAGAGGGAGCCGACATGAGAACCAAACAAGCGTGGGGGTCGGCCGATGGTAGCCGCTGCATTGCAAGGGCGACAGCGGCGCGGTGGATCAGAGCGTGTCGCGGCCATGGGGCCATCGGGCTGTCCGTGAGCAGGCAGCCCGGCGCCATCGCCCGCTACTGCATCGCTGCATCCACATCGATCCAGCCCACGCTGTCGCTGCGGCCGGCACTGCGATAACGCACCTGCAGCCGCCTACCATCGGCGCTGACGTCCAGCGCATCGGCCTGATCGCCGCGCACCAGATAGCGCTTGGTGGCGGTGGCCGTCGGCGTGGCGTACAGCGGCAAACGCGCCACCTGTACATGCAGTTGCACCGGCATGGGTTCTTCGAGCGTGGTGCCGATTTCGCTTGCCACCTTGGTGCCGCGCGGGTCGTACATCGGCCACACCGATAAAGGCATGCCATCCTCGCTTCCCGAATCCAGCAAGGTCTGGATCTGCGGCGACTCGATCCGCTGCTGCGTCCGCCAGACGTACAACCGCCCGCCAGCGTCGTAGCGGTAGACATCCGCGTACCACATCGGCCCACTGCGGCAGGAACTGGTCAGGCTGCGTTGCTGTTGATCCGCAACCAGATTGAAGAATCCTTCGCACTGCACCGTCGGCCGCGTCGGTGCAGCGAGCGCATGAAAGCGGCGCTTTGCAGGATCGAACACAAAGACCCACACCGCCTCGTTGACCTGACCCAGCATTGCCGACACCGCAAGATCCGGGCGCCCGTCGAAGTTGTAGTCGTCGCTGCGCAGCTGCGCGCCGCCCTCGCCATCGTCCACATTCGCGTCGAACCACTGTTCGGTATCGCCGGGAGACAGCACCACATGCAGGCGCTGGCCGACCAAGGTGGCGGTCGCATGGGTGTGCGCATCTAGCGTTAAACGAAGACTTGTGTCGTCTGCCGCAGCGCCGAACGCCAGCCCGCCTGCCATCGCAACCAACAGTGCGCGCGCGGTGCGCATGGGCGGCAACTGCAACGCGCCAAGGCGCATGCGCAGCTGGCCGGAACCGGTGCGCAAATACGCGCTCCCCGACGACGCATGCGATACCCGCCCGCGCCGGAGGACGCGCGGCATACGACCACCAACGCCGGCGAGCGTGGTGGCCGGCACCTGTACGGACCTGTCAGTGCGCAAGCCAGGCCGCCGACTCAGAACGAGACCTCGACCGGCTGCCGCGACCACAGCACCGACTGGTGTCCGGTGGCCTGCTTCCAGGCCAGCCGGATCGCCTCGATGTCGCTGCGCCGTTGCGGGGTGTCTTCGTGCAGGATCACCAGCACCTTGGTCCCCAGCCGGTTCGGCTCCTTGGCGCCGCGGAACAACCATTGGCCGTAGGCGTCGAACACGGTCAGACCATCGGGGAAGCGCGGAGTCACTTCCTTGTCCAGAAACGCGCGCCATTGGGTTTCGTCGATGGTGCGGGTCTGCGGGCGGTCGGCCGGGCCGGATTCCTCGCCGACGCCGAAATACAGCTCGCTGCGCACCCAACCCCGTGCCGCCGCCGGCCGCGCTGCATCGCCCTGCAGGCTGGCAGTGGTCGCGGTCGGCGCGGTGCCGGGCGTGGTGGCGCATGCGGTCAGCGCCAACATGGCGGCAAGCAGGCAAGACGGCAGCAACTTCATCGACTTCTCCACAACAGATCGGGGGACAGGATTTGGGGCAGGCTCATGCAAGGCTGATATCAGCTCATGCCGGCGCGCACGGACTGTGCCATCTCGCGCCGGCCTGAACAACGCGATAATATCTTTCCATCCGGATGAATGTGGACAATCCGCCCTCTTTGCGCCCAGCCCGGCCGGATGCCGACCGCGCGGCGCGTTGCAGTTGCAGGAGAGAGAACAGCATGACCCGCCCCACCCTTTCGGTGATTGGCCTGGCCATCGCCGCCGTGCTCAGCGCCAACGCGCAAGCCCAGCAGGCCGATGCCGGCGCCACCACCCTGGACACCGTGATCGTCACCGGCACCCGTGCCAGCGACCGCACCGTACTGGAATCGACCGTGCCGGTGGACGTGCTCACCGCCGAAGACATCCGCAAGGCCGGCGTGGTCAACGGCGAGCTGGGCAGCGCACTGCAGGCGCTGCTGCCCTCGTTCAACTTCCCGCGTCAGTCCAACTCCGGCGGCGCCGACCATATCCGCGCCGCGCAGCTGCGCGGGCTCTCACCCGACCAGGTGCTGGTGCTGGTCAACGGCAAACGCCGCCACACCTCTGCGCTGGTCAACACCGACAGCAAGATCGGCAAGGGCACCACGCCGGTGGATTTCAATTCGATCCCGATCAACGCGATCAAGCGCATCGAAGTGCTGCGCGACGGGGCCGGGGCGCAATACGGCTCGGATGCGATCGCCGGGGTCATCAACGTGATCCTGGACGACAACCCCGAACGCGGCGAACTGGAAGCCAGCTTCGGCGCCTACAACACCGATGTGAAGCCGATCGACCGTCGTGTCACCGACGGCCAGACCAGCTACGCCAGCGCCAAGGTCGGCTCGCTGCTGGGCGACGACGGCGGCTTCTTCAAGGTCGGCCTGGAACTGAAGAACCGCGAGGCAACCAACCGCGCCGGCTTCGATCAGATTCCCTCGTTCGAAGAACAGACCCCGGCCAATCTGGCGCTGCGGGGCCAGCGCAATTACGTGCTCGGCGACGGCGCCACCAAGGGCCTCAATGCCTGGCTCAACACCAAGGTTCCGTTCAGCGCCAGCGGCGAGTTTTACGCCTTCGGCACCTACAACCAGCGCGATACCGAAGGCGCCAATTACTTCCGTTACCCGGACAGCAGCGCCAACTGGCGCGAGATCTACCCCAACGGCTACCGCCCGATTTCCGAAGGCGAGAATCGCGACCTGCAACTCGTGGCCGGTGCGCGCGGGCAATGGGGCAACTGGGATTACGACGCCAGCGTCAACTACGGCCGCAACGACTTCACCTACCGGCTACGCAACTCGCTCAATGCATCGCTGGGGCCCAGCAGCCCCACACGCTTCAAGACCGGCGATTTCGCCTTCGCGCAGACCGTGGGCAACCTCGACCTGACCCGCGTGTTCGACGCCGCCGGCGCCACCCATACCTTCGGCACCGGCGCCGAGTTCCGCCGCGAGCAATACCGCACCCACGCCGGCGACCCCGCCAGCTACGCGGCCGGCCCGTTCACCGATCGTCCCACCGGTTCGCAGGCCGGCGGCGGGCTCACCCCGCAGGACGAAGCCGACCTGTCGCGCAACGTTGCCAGCGCCTACGCCAACGTCTCCAGCCAGTTCGGCGACAAGTTCTCCACCGACCTGGCCGGCCGCTACGAGCATTACCAGGATTTCGGCAGCCAATGGACCGGCAAGTTGGCCGCACGCTACGCGTTCGCACCGGCCTTTGCGCTGCGTGGTGCCATCTCAAACAACGTGCGCGCGCCTTCGCTCAGCCAGATCGGGTATGAAGCCACCTCCACCGGTTACGACGCCGCCGGCCGCCTGACCCAGGGGCGCCTGCTGTCGGTCAACAACCCCATCGCGCGCGGACTGGGCGCCACCGATCTGAAGCCGGAAAAGTCGGTCAACTACAGCCTGGGCTTCACCAGCAAGCTGGGCGATCACTTCGACGTGTCGCTGGACTTTTTCCAGATCGATATCGACGACCGCATTGCGCTGTCCGAAGACATTACCGGCGATGCGCTGACCAGCTTCGTGCAGCAGAACTACGGCGTCACCGGCGTGCAGAGCGCCAGCTATTTCCTCAATGCCGCCGACACCCGCACCCGCGGCGCCGAGCTGGTTGCCAACTGGCGTCAGTACGCCTTTGGCGGCGACCTGCTGCTGACCGGCACCTACAGCTACGCCAAGACCGAGTTGGAAAACATCATCGCCACCCCGGCCCAGCTGCTCGCACTGAACCCGGAGTACGTGCTGTTCGGCGTGGAAGAAAGCAATACGCTTACCGACGCCGCACCGCGCACCCGCGCCTCGCTTGCCGCGAACTGGAGCAACGAGCGCTGGAACCTGCAGACGCGCGTCAACCGCTACGGCAGCGCCACCCGCGTGTTCGATTTCGGCGGCGGCTTCGTACCGCGCCAGACTTACGGCGCCGAGTGGCAACTGGACCTGGAAGCCGAATACCACCTGGGCACGCAATGGACGCTGGCCATCGGCGGGCAGAACATCCTGGACAATTACTCGGACCGGTCCATCGACGACATCGCTTACTTCGGCAACCTGCCTTACGACGTGCTCTCGCCGATCGGCAGCAACGGCGCGTACTGGTATGGACGGGTGCGGTACAGCTTCTGATGCGGGATCGGGATTCGGGATTGGCAAGAGCAGCATTGCTGCGAATCCCTAATCCCTAATCCAGATTGGCCTTGCCTCCACTACGACACCGTCCAGGCAATCGGCAATCGTTGGCATTGGAGACTCGAGATTGGCAGGCGTGGCCCTGCCATGCATACCCGGTGCCCAAGACGGTAGCGGAACTGACTGGCAGGGCCATGGCGCACGCCATCAAAGGCGGTTCGGGATCGGGATTGGCGCGCCCTGCTTTGCACGAATCCCCAATCCCGACTCCCCAATCCCCCCCGTTCCATAACCTGAATCTCACACCGCTTTGCGCACACTGCCTGGATGGCAGACGCGCATCCCCCCCTACCGTCGCCGCCATTGCTGGACGATGCCTGTGCATTGTTCCTGGACGTGGACGGCACCCTCATCGACTTTGCCGACCGCCCCGAGGCGGTGCAGCTATTGCCCGAAGTGCGCGAGGCCATCGGCCTGCTGAGCAAGCGCCTCAAGGGCGCCGTTGCGCTGGTCAGCGGTCGGCCACTTGCCCAGCTGGATGCCCTGTTCGCTCCCTTGCTGCTGCCGGCCGCCGGTCTGCACGGGCATGAACTGCGCAGCGATCTGGCGGCACGCGCGGCAATGCCGCAAGACACCTCCGAGTGGCTGCACGGCCTGCATCAACGCGCCGCGGCGCTGACCCACCAACACCCGGGCGTGCTGGTCGAAGACAAGGGCGCCAGCGTGGCGCTGCATTGGCGCGCCCGGCCGCAGGCCGGCCCCGAGGTGCTCGCCTTCGCGCAGCAGGAAATCGCCCAGCTTTCCGGCTATCGCCTGCAGCCCGGCGACCACGTGGTGGAATTCGTTCCCGAGGGCAGCAACAAGGGCCTGGCGGTCGAACAGCTGATGCAGCACGGCACCTTCGCCGGCCGCACGCCGGTGTTCGTCGGCGACGACCTCACCGACGAATTCGGCTTCGATGCCGCCAACCGGCTCGGCGGCTGGAGCGTGCTGGTGGGCGATCGCGCGCAGACCAGCGCGCGCTTCCGCGTCGATGGCACCGCCGACGTCCACGCGTGGCTACAGCGCAATGCACGCAATCGCTGAGCACAGCGCACCTTCTCTCTTTCACTTCAACAGGATCGTTTGCACTCCATGACCGAGCCAAACCTGGATCTGGGCGTCATCGGCAACTGCAGTTTCGGTGCACTGGTCGATCGGCAGGCACGTGTGGTGTGGAGCTGCCTGCCGGCATTCGACGGCGACCCGGCCTTTTGCACGCTGCTCTCGCCCAAGACCGAAGGCGGCGACTTCGCCGTGGAACTGGAAGATTTCGCCAGCAGCGAGCAGCACTACCTGCCCAATACCGCTGTGCTGCGCACGGTGTTGCGCGACAGCAAGGGCGGCGAGGTGGAAGTCATTGATTTTGCGCCGCGCTGGCGCAACAACGGGCGCTTCTATCGGCCTGTCAGCATCATCCGCCAGATCCGGCCACTGAGCGGCAACCCCCGCATCATCGTGCGCGCCCGCCCGTTGGCCGACTGGGGCGGCCGCACGCCGGACACCACCTGGGGCAGCAATCACATCCGTTGGGTGTTGCCGGAATTCACCCTGCGCCTGACCACCGATGTGCCGGTACGCTTCGTACGCGACGGCTTGCCGTTCGTGCTCAGCCATCCGGTGAGCCTGGTGCTGGGCGTGGACGAATCGCTGACCCGCTCGCTCAACGGTTACGTGCAGGAAGCGCAGGAACGCACCGAAGAATACTGGCGCGAATGGGTGCGTTACCTGTCCATTCCGCTGGACTGGCAGGAAGCGGTGATTCGCAGCGCGATCACGCTCAAGTTGTGCCAGTACGAAGACAGCGGCGCGATCATCGCGGCAATGACCACTTCGATCCCGGAAGCGCCCAATACGCCGCGCAACTGGGATTACCGCTATTGCTGGCTACGCGATGCCGCCTTCGTGGTGCGTGCGCTCAACCGGCTTGGCGCAACCCGCACGATGGAGCAGTTCATCGGCTACATCTTCAATATCGCCACCACTGACGGCACCATGCAGCCGCTGTACGGCATCGGCTTCGAATCGCAGCTGGAAGAACACGAAGTGGACACCATGGCCGGTTACCGCGGCATGGGCCCGGTGCGGCGCGGCAACCTGGCATGGATCCAGCAGCAGCACGATGTCTATGGCAGCGTGGTGCTGGCGTCCACCCAGCTGTTCTTCGACCTGCGCCTGAAGGATCAAGGCGATGCCGACACCTTCCGCCGGCTTGAACCGCTGGGCGAGCGCGCCTATGCATTGCACAACGTGCCCGACGCCGGCCTGTGGGAATTTCGCGGCCGCGCCGAAGTGCATACCTACACCGCCGCGATGTGCTGGGCGGCATGCGATCGCCTGTCCAAGATTGCCGACCGGCTGGCGCTGCCCGAGCGCAGCACCTACTGGCGCGAACGTGCCGACAGCATCCGCGAGCGCGTATTGACCGAGGCATGGAGCGACGAACACGGCCATTTCACCGATACCCTCGGCGGCCATCGGCTCGATGCATCGCTGCTGTTGCTGGCCGATATCGGGATCGTGGCCAACGACGACACCCGCTTCGTGCGCACGGTCGAAGCCGTTGGCCGCGTGCTCAAGCACGGCGATGCGCTATACCGCTACATCGCACCGGATGACTTCGGTGAGCCGGAAACCAGCTTCACCATCTGCACCTTCTGGTACATCGACGCACTGGCCGCGATCGGGCGCAAGGACGAGGCACGTGAATTGTTCGAACGCATCCTTTCGCGCCGCAATCACCTTGGCTTGCTGTCGGAAGATCTATCGTTCGAGGACGGCGAAGCCTGGGGCAACTTCCCCCAGACCTATTCGCATGTTGGCTTGATCATCGCAGCGATGCGCTTGTCGCGGAGCTGGCAGGAGGCGTCATGAGTCGTTTGGTGGTGGTATCCAACCGTGTTGCAGTGCCTGGCGAAAACCGCGCCGGCGGCCTGGCGGTTGGCTTGTTGGCAGCGCTCAAGGAGCGCGGCGGCATGTGGTTTGGCTGGAGCGGCAAGACCGTGCGCGGCGACAGCGGTGGCATGCACGAGCAGACCGAAGGCGACATCACCTTCGTCACCCTGGACCTCAACAAGCGCGACATCGATTCGTACTACAACGGCTTCGCCAATCGCACGCTGTGGCCCTTGCTGCACTTCCGCCTGGACCTGGTCGATTATGATCGCGCCACCCGCGAAGGCTATATGCGCGTCAATCGGCTATTTGCCGAAAAACTCGCGCCGCTGCTGAAAGACAGCGACACGCTGTGGATCCACGATTACCACATGATTCCGCTCGGCGCGATGCTGCGCGAGCTGGGCGTGGGCTGCAAGATGGGCTTCTTCCTGCACGTACCGATGCCGTCGGCCGATCTGGTGCAGGCCATGCCCGATCACGCGCGCCTGTTCAGTACCTTCTACGCATACGACCTGGTCGGATTCCAGACCCAGCGCGATGCCGAACGTTTCAAAGCCTATGTACGCCTGTTTGGCGGTGGCCGCATTCTGGAAGGCGATCTGGTGGAAGGCCCGGGTGGGCGCCGCTTTAACGCTTCTTCGTTCCCGATCGGGATCGACACCGACCTGATTGCCCACCAGGCCAAGGCGTCTGCCGGCAAGCAGGCGGTACGTGATCTGCGCGAAAGCCTGCGTGGCCGTCAGTTGGCCATCGGTGTAGACCGCCTGGATTATTCCAAGGGCTTACCGGAGCGCTTTCAGGGTTTCGAGCGCTACCTGGAGCGGTATCCGGATCAATCCGGCAGCCTGACCTATCTGCAGATCGCGCCGGTCTCGCGCGGCGATGTCACCGAATACCGCCAATTGCGCAGCCAGCTCGAACAGATCGCCGGCCACATCAATGGCGGACATGCGGAGCCGGACTGGACGCCGCTGCGCTACGTCAATCAGAACTTCAGCCATGCCACGCTGACGGGCTTCTATCGCGCGGCCTCGGTGTGTCTGGTCACGCCATTGCGCGATGGCATGAACCTGGTTGCCAAGGAATTCGTGGCCGCGCAGGATCCGGCAGATCCGGGTGTGCTGGTGTTGTCGCTGTTTGCAGGTGCAGCCGATGAAATGAAGGAAGCACTGCTGGTCAACCCACACGATCTGGATGGCGTGGCCGACGCGATCGCCACAGCGGCAAGCATGCCGCTGGCAAGCCGCATCGAACGCTGGCACGCAATGATGGACCACCTGCGCAAGAACAATATCAACCACTGGCGCCAGCGCTATCTGCAGGCGCTGTCTGAGGTGTAAGGCAAACCTTTTCCCACCAGGGCATTGTTCTCCTCAATGAAGGAGACGGTGCCCGAAATGCGGACGTGGGTGCGGCCGCAATCAGAGTGAAGTCCGGAGCTCCTAGAGATGCGCTGCGTGGCGCAGCTATATTGAGCGGCTGCTGCGTTTGGCCAATGCATGACGCAGCCATATTGAGCAGCTGCGGCGTTTGGCCAAGCTGCCCCGACTCGCAATGGGATGATTAGCTCGCACGTCGACAGTCTGCAGCTGCGATCGACACGGCAGTCACACGCAACGCCACGTGCGCGGCTGCACCCTGCTCTTCGATCGTGGTCGCGCTTAGCAGCAGCGCATGTCGCCGATGGCTGTGCAAGTACCGCATGCACTTCGCAAGGCGTTCAAAATCCGCATGTTTCCGGTGTGCCAAACGTGCAGGTTGGAACGCTGGTTCCTATTCCGTCACGGACAAAGGGCGTTCGGGGGTCTAAAATATTTGCATGATTAGCGCTGAGGACCCTGGGAGGGGCTGCGCGTTCATAGCGTTCGACGTTCGTATCTAGATCCGGGGCCGCGTGTTGGCGCCTGCGATCGCTCTCCCTCCACGACTCGCCACCGCTCGCTGGTGCCTGAGTCCTTCCTGACATCTCAAAATGACTGATCAATCCTCAAAACGTGGGCTAGGCACCTGGTTGCTGGTGGCCTATGCCGTGGTGATCGCCGTGCTCGGCGCGGTGCTCGCCTATCAAGGCGGCCGCCTGGTGGCCGTGGGCGGCTCCTGGTATTACCTGATCGCGGGCATTGCCCTGTTCCTGGCGGGCGTCCTGCTCGCGCTGGGCAAGCGCGCCGGGCTGTGGCTGTTTGGCGCCACGCTGGCCGGCACCATCGCCTGGGCGCTGTGGGAAGTGGGCCTGGATGGCTGGGGCTTGGTACCGCGCCTGGCCATGATGTCGGTGCTCGGCCTGGTGCTGCTGCCGTTCTGGGGTGTGGCGCGTCGTCGCATGCAGCCGCTATCCGGGCTGGGCTATGCGCTGGTGACCGGCGTGCTGCCGATCCTGGGGGCGGCGCTGATCCTGTGGCCGCTGCTGATGCCGCGCAATGTCGAGCTGGCCGATGCCTCCAAGCTGCCGGCCGACAACGCAACGGCCTTCAGCCGCGGCACCGTGCCCAGCCCCGACGGCAACGTCGCGGCCAACCACGACGCCAGCAACTGGACCTCCTATGCCGGCTCCAACCTGTCCAACCACTACACCCCCGGCGCGCAGATCACCCCGGACAACGTGAAGAATCTCAAGGTGGCCTGGGAATTCCACACCGGCGATCTCAAGCCCAAGGATTCCAAGCTGGGCTACGCCTTCCAGAACACCCCGCTCAAGGTCGGCGACCTGCTCTACATCTGCACCCCCACCCAGAAGGTGATCGCGGTGGAAGCAGCCAACGGCAAGGAGCGCTGGCGCTTCGATCCGCAGACCAATCCCAAGGCGATGGCGGGTGTGGCTGCCACCACCTGCCGTGGCGTGTCGTATTACCAGGCACCCGAAGGCACCGCCGAGTGCCCGACCCGGATCTTCTGGCCGATGGTCGATGGCCGCCTGGGCGCGCTGGACGCGCAGACCGGCAAGCTGTGCACCAGCTTCGGTAACAACGGCTATGTCGATCTGAATGCGGGCACCGGCAACACCAAGCCGGGCTTCGTCGGCCCGACCTCGCCGCCGGTGGTGATGCGCGGTGTGGTGATCCAGCCGACCGGCCAGGTCCGCGACGGTCAGGAAGGCGATGCGCCGTCCGGCGTGGTGCGTGGCTTCGATGCGCTGACCGGCCAGCTGCGCTGGGCCTGGGACCTGGGCAACCCGGCGATCACCGCCGAGCCGCCGGCCGGCCAGACCTACACCCGCTCCACCCCGAACGTGTGGTCGCTGATGGCCGCCGACGACGAGCTGGGTCTGGTCTATCTGCCCACCGGCAATGCGTCCGGAGACTTCTTCGGCAAGGGCCGCACCCCGCAGGACGAGGAATACACCGCCTCGCTGGTTGCGGTGGATGCCGCCACCGGCAAGGAGCGCTGGCATTTCCGTACCGTCAATCACGACTTGTGGGATTACGACATCGGCCCGCAGCCGAACCTGGTCGATTGGCCGGTCGCCGGCGGCGGCACGCGTGCTGCGGTGATCCAGGCGACCAAGTCCGGCCAGGTGTTCGTGCTGGACCGCGCCACCGGCGAGCCGATCATGCCGGTCAAGCAGATCCCGGTACCGCAGGGAACCGACCACGGTGACTGGACCGCTGCCACGCAGCCGATCTCGCCGGGCATGCCCAACACCGTGGGCGCGCCGAGCCGCGAGTTCGAAAAAATCATCGAATCCGATGCCTGGGGCATGACCCCGTTCGACCAGTTGGTGTGCCGTATCCAGTTCAAGCAGCTGCGCTACGAAGGCATGTTCACCCCACCCACCCTGCAGGGGTCGCTGGCATTCACCGGCAACCACGGCGGCATCAACTGGGGCGGCGTTTCGGTGGACCTGCAGCGCGGCATCATGGTGATGAACAGCAATCGCCTGCCCTACACCCTGCAGGTGTATACCCGCCAGAAGATGGACGAGCTGGGCGTGGTCTCGGTGTTCGACGGCAAGAGCAAGACGCCCGGCTACATGGCGCAGAAGGGCCTGGCCTACGGCGCACGCAAGGAGCCGTGGATGTCGCCGCTCAACACCCCGTGCGTGGCACCGCCGTGGGGCTACATTGCCGGTGTCGACTTGCGCACGCAGCAGGTGATTTGGCGCCGTCCGTTGGGTACCGGTTATGACCAGGGCCCGATGGGTATCCCGTCCAAGACCAAGTTCGAAATCGGCACGCCCAACAACAGCGGCTCGCTGGCCACCGCTGGCGGAGTGACCTTCATCGGCGCGAGCCTGGACGACTTCATGCGCGGCTTCGACACCCGCACCGGCAAGCAGGTCTGGGAGACCCGCGTGCCCGCCGGCCCGCAGGCAGCGCCGATGAGCTACACCATCAACGGCAAGCAGTACATCGTGGCTGCCGTCGGTGGACACGACCGCATGGAAACCAAGTCGGGCGACAGCGTCATTGCCTGGGCCCTGCCGGACGATGCGCAGGCCGCGCCTGCCAAGTGACGGCCGCGCTCCACGCACCACGCGGCCAGGCAGTGCGCTGATGCGCATCAGCGCATGCAGTCTGCACTGCATCGGCCGCTGCGCCTCACCCGCCTGGCTGCGTGCTGGCGCATAGGCAACCTGCCGTCGGCCCGGGGCCGACGGACGCATCAATCAAACCGGTCGTCGCGAGGCGGCCGGTTTTTTTGTGCGCGCGCATCCAGGTGCGGCCAAGGCTCGTGGGTCCAATCCGAGGATGTCGGCCCAGCGCAAGACGCGCGACCGACGTGGGTTGGCTGTCAAACCTGCGTCGTGGACGTCCGGATCCACGCCAACCTCCGAGGCCGGCGCCCCCATGCAGCAGCCAAAGGCCTGTGTGGGTGCCAATCCAGAGCCCGCGCAGGTCGACAAGCCAACCAGCACCATTCCCAGGAGGGGTTTGTCCACCCCAAATCGCAGCTCGCCGACATTGCCGGGCATTCGGCACGCACAGGGATTTTTCACGCGGAATTTACAATCAAATTGACGCGTGGGCGCATTTGATCGCACCCGACGCACATACCCTGGCGAACTGAAATCGCTTCCATATCAATGACATCCTGCCATTTCGGGACCTGGTTGCCACATTCCGACGAACGGCGCCTTCACATCATCATGATTCGGACTCAGCCGCCGATACCCCCATTGCGGGCCATGGACTGCCGATGCCGCTCCCCCTTCTCAGATCATCCAGCTGGACTCAGCCTATGTCGCTTGCACACGATGCCGCCCCCGTTGCCCAACCGCCTGCCGGTCGGCATTTGCGCGCGCTACCTGGACCGCATGGCTGCCCGCCGCTGCACATATCGCGCTGCTGGCGTTGCTGGCCTGCTATGCCGCCACGCTGGTGCCCGGCGGCTTCCTGAGCGGGCTCGGACGCGTGCTGCCCGCCCTGCTGGTGTTGGGCGCGACAAGCGCCGGGCTCTGGTGGTGGTCGCGCCGGCGTCACGACGGCCAGTTGCAGCAGGCAATGCGTGCGGCGGTGGCGATCGGCGAAGGACGCATCCAGCGTCTGGACCTGCGCAACGCCTCCGGCGACCTCGCGCCGTTGCTGCATGCGTTGCAGGATGCCCAGGACAAGCTCGCCATCCGCATCGACGTGATGGAGCAAGGCCTGCGCCATGGCCAATTCGTGATCAAGGCGCTGGACGATCTGGACACCATGATCCGCATCGCCGACGACGATGGCCAGGTGCTGTTTGCCAACCGCAAACTGCTCGCCATGCTCAAGCTGATCGAGCCGGATGTACAGAGCTTCCGTCCCAGCTTCCATGCCGAAGGCTTCGTCGGCGGCAGCATCGGCGACATCTATCCCGACAGCCAGGCCGCGATCGACCGCATGCGCGCGTTGAATGCCTCCAAGGCCGTGCGTGCGCCGTTCTTCGGCCGCCAGATCGACTTCGTGTACAGCCCGATCATCGCCGCCGACGGCACCAAGCTCGGCACCATCGCGCAGTGGATGGACGTCACCGCGCAGGTCAATGCCGAGCAGGCGCTGATCCAGATCATCGACGCCGCCTCCGCCGGCGATTTCAGCCGCCGCATGCAGATCGACGGCATGGACGGTGTGCTGCTGACCCTGGCGCAGGGCATCAACCGCATCTACGACTCGGTGGAAACCCACCTGGCCGCACTGGCGCGCGTGATCGGTGCGCTGGCCGAGGGCGACCTCACCCAGCGTGTGGACGGCGATGCGCACGGTATCTTCGCGCGCTTGCGCGACGACACCAACCAGACCGTCACCCGCCTGACCGAGATCATCGGCGGCATCCAGACCGCATCGGACACCATCCGCCAGGCCGCGGTGGAAATCGCCGCCGGCAACATGGATCTTTCCGAGCGCACCGAGCAACAGGCGGCCAATCTGGAAGAAACCGCCAGCTCGATGGAAGAACTCACCTCCACCGTGAAGCAGAACGCCGAGAGCGCGCTGCAGGCCAATCGCCTGGTCGTCGGCACCGGCGACGTGGCGCAGAGCGGCGGCCAGGTGATGGACGAGGTGGTCGCCACCATGGGCCAGATCAGCACCGCCTCGCGCAAGATCGGCGAGATCATCGGGGTGATCGACGGCATCGCGTTCCAGACCAACATCCTGGCACTCAATGCCGCAGTGGAAGCCGCACGTGCCGGCGAACAGGGCCGCGGTTTTGCGGTGGTCGCCTCGGAAGTGCGTGCCCTGGCGCGGCGCTCGGCCGATGCGGCCAAGGAAATCAAGACGCTGATCGCCGATTCCACCGACAAGGTGGAGCTGGGTTCGGGCTTGGTGCACCGCGCCGGCGCGACCATGCGCGAGATCGTCGGCTCGGTCAAACACGTCACCGACATCATGAGCGAGATCACCTCGGCCAGCGCCGAGCAGTCCAGTGGCATCGAGCAGGTCAACCGCACGGTCGCGCAGTTGGACGAGGTCACCCAACGCAACGCCGCGCTGGTGGAAGAAGCCACCGCCGCCGCGCGCAGCTTGGAAGAACAGGCGGTGGAACTGGCCGATGCGGTCTCGATCTTCCGCCTGCAATCCGACACCCGCCCGAGCACCTCCAACCTCGCGCGCGCCAGCTTCCACAACGCGGCATAAGCCCGGCATGCTTGGCGATTCGTAGGAGCGCACCCGGGCGCGACCGGGTTTGGGCAGAAATGCCATCCATCAACAGCTGCGCTGCTGAGGCCAGCCGAGCGAGGCGCAGCATCGCCCCGTCCCTGCGTAGGTTCGCGTTGCGTTGCGTTGCATCGCAATGCGATGCGATGCAGCGCACCTCAGGCCAGCGCCCCGATGCCGGGCGCACTGCGTCAGTCCAGAAACCGCGCGTGCTGCTCGGGCGTGGGCAGCAGGCAGTGATCGCTGCGGCCGAACCAGCGGTAACGATTGCGTGCGATCAGCCGGTAGCCGAGATCGCGCACGCGACGTGGGACCAGGCGCAGCACCCCACTCAGCCGCCAGAGTCCGCCCAATCCCGCAAGCACGCGCACGATCGCGTCGCTGTCGGTCCAGGCACCGGTGGCGTCCACCAGTAGAAACGACAGGGGGTCGTCTGGGTCCAGACCGTGCTGCTGCAACAGTGCGCGCCCGGCTTGCCCCTGCATGGCAGCAAAGCGATAGCGCCCACGCCGATCGTGGCGCAGCAGGAATTTGACCCAGCCATTGCAGAGCAGGCACACGCCGTCGAAGACGATGGTGGCGCGCCCCACAGGCGGCGCAGCAGGCGATGGATCAGCGCGGTTCAAGCCAGCCCTCGTAACGAATGAACGGTCCTACCAGCGGCAACTGCACGTCCACCAGAAACCCGTAACGGCCGTCGTCGGCATGCTCGCGGCAGCGCACCTGCCGGAACCAGCGTGCAGGCAACCGCATCATCCCGAACGCCCACACGCCGGTAGCCTGCCAATACAACGATTGCGCATCGGCCTGCAGCGAAAATTCAAAGCGCACCGCACCCAGGTGTTCGCGCAAGCTGTCGCCATGGCGCCATAGCCGCGAATGCATCGGCATGCCGTCAAAGCGCCGATGCCAGCGCTCGCCGTGCGTGTCGGCCAGAAAGTCCACTTCCACCGCCACCTCGCCGCTACGCGGCAGACGGCTCAGCAGCGCCAGCAACGGCACCAGCGCATGTCCACCGCGCTGAATCTGTGCGCGTCCGGCAAAGCGCTGCCGCTGCCGCACCGAGTGCAGCGCGCGCACTGGCGCAGGCAGTTGCGCGAACGCGTCCTGCCCCAGCACTTGGGCGAACAGGGGCGTGTTCAGGGGACAATCCAGGCCAGTGTGGCCATGCGTCCGCTGCGGCGATCGCGACGGTGCGAGAAGAAGCGTTGCGGCTCGGAAATGGTGCACAACCCGCCGCCATGCACCGCATCGGCCGGCACGCCGGCCTGCTGCAGCCGCTGGCGTGCCAGCGCATACAGATCCACCCGCCAGTGCCCCGGGCGCGTGGCGACAAACGCGCGTTGCGCCTGTGCATCGTGCGCAACGAAGGCGTCGAACACGTCCTCGCCGATTTCATACACCTGCGGTCCCGCGGCCGGCCCCAGCCAGGCCACCAGTCGCTGCGGTGGCGTCCGCATTGCGGCCATGCTGCGCTCCAGCACGCCGTCGGCCAGCCCGCGCCAGCCGGCATGCGCAGCAGCAACTTCGCTGCCATCGACGGCGGCGAACACGACCGGCAGGCAATCGGCCGTGAGGATTGCCAGTACCACGCCAGGCGCCGACGTCACTGCAGCATCGGCGACCGGTTCGTGCGCGCCTGGTCGCTGATCCGCCGCGCGCTCGGCGGAATCGGGCGCAGCGGGTGGTGCATCCAGCCGCACCACGTCCACGCCATGGACCTGCCGCAGCCAATGCGGCGTGCTCGGCAGCTGCAGGGTCGCGGCCAGCAGCGCTCGGTTGCGCTCCACCTGCTCGGGCACATCGCCTTCGGCGCTGTTGCGGTTACCGAGGTTGAGCGTGTCGAACGGCGGCAGCGAGCCGCCCAGACAGTGACGCAGCGTGGTCAGCGCACGGATGCGCGGCGGCGCCGGCCAGTCGGCTGGCAGGATGAAGGCCGCAGCCATGGACATCTCAGCGGCGTGCCAGCTCGGCGGCGCGTGCGCTGTCTTCGCGCAGCACAGTCATCAGGCGCTGCAGATCGGCCGGCACCGGCGCGCTGGCCCGGACCGGCTCGCCGCTGACCGGATGCAGGAATTCCAGGGTTTCAGCGTGCAGCGCCTGGCGCTTGAAGGTGCGCAATTCGTGCACCAGCTCATCGGTGGCGCCCTTGGGCAGCTTGAGCGCGCCGCCGTACAGCGGGTCGCCGACGATTGGCGATTTCAGGTGCGCCATGTGCACGCGGATCTGATGGGTACGCCCGGTTTCGAGCCGACATTCCAGCGCGGTGTGCGCACGGAAGCGCTCGCGCAGGCGGTAATGCGTGACCGCATCGCGGCCATCGTCGCGTACCGCCATCTTCAGGCGGTCGCGCGGGTGGCGATCGATCGGGGCATTGGCGGTGCCGCCGGAGACCAGCGCGCCCACCACCACGGCCAGATACTGGCGATGCACCTCGCGCGCGGACAGCTGCTCCACCAGCGCGGTCTGCGCCTGCACGGTGCGCGCTACCACCATCACGCCGCTGGTGTCCTTGTCCAGGCGATGCACCACCCCGGCGCGCGGCACCGAGGCCAGCGCCGGGTCGCGGAACAGCAGCGCATTGACCAGGGTCCGGTCCGGATTACCGGCGCCCGGATGCACCACCAGGCCGGCCGGCTTGTCGATCACCAGCACCTGCTCGTCTTCGTACAGCACGCTCAGCGGGATGTCCTGCGGCGCAGCGTGGGTCTGGGTTTCCAGCACCACCTGCACCTGCACGCTCTCGCCACCGCGCAAGGTATCGCGCGGGCGCGCCATTTCGCCGTCCAGCAGCGCATCGCCGGACTTGATCCATTCCGACAGCCGCGAGC
The DNA here is from genome assembly GCF_008639345.1 of Xanthomonas phaseoli pv. dieffenbachiae. NCBI lineage: Bacteria > Pseudomonadati > Pseudomonadota > Gammaproteobacteria > Lysobacterales > Lysobacteraceae > Xanthomonas > Xanthomonas phaseoli. The sequence goes on from NZ_CP041380.1 coordinate 3,587,194, forward strand.
GCGAAAATTCCGGGAACAGCTCGGCCAGCACTGCGTCGAAACGGCGTCCGGCGGCGTTGTCGGGCACGATCGCCTGGCGGATGGACGGGTCGAGGGGTTCGGCAGATGGGTCGGACATGGACACGGGCACTCGGGCAAAAGCGGGAATTTGGGGGTCCGGGCGGCGGGAGTCAGTCGCCGGACAGGCCACTAGGCTATCATCGCGCTTTCGTTTTCCTGATGCGTCCTGCCCAGACCCATGATCCGACGGTCCACGTTTTCCGCGCCTGCGCGCCTGATTGCCCTCATGCTGGTCATGGCGTTCGTCGTCACCGGCTGCCACCGCGGCGCCAAGGACAAGAATCCCGACGAGGGCATGCCGGTCGAGCAGCTCTACGGCAAGGGTCATAACCTGATGGAGAAAGGCAACTGGGCCGGCGCCGAAGCCAGCTACAAGCGCCTGATCGCCCAGTACCCGTATGGCCCGTACACCGAGCAGGCGATGATCGAAACCGCCTACGCCCAGTACAAGGCCGGCAAGCACGACGACGCCGTCTCCAGCGTCGACCGCTTCATCCGTACCTACCCGACCCACCGCAACATCTCGTATCTGTACTACCTGCGCGGGCTGGCCAACAGCAACCGCGACACGGTGTTCCTGCGCCGCGTGTGGTCGCTGGACCCGAGCCGCCGCGACCTGTCTTCGCCGCAGCAGGCCTACAACGATTTCAATACCGTCACCGATCGCTACCCCAACAGCCGTTACGCCGCCGACGCACGCAAGCGCATGATCGAGTTGCGCGACATCTTCGCCCAGCATGAATTGGACAACGCGCTGTACTACCTGCGCCGCGATGCCTGGGTGTCGGCCGCCGGTCGTGCCAACTACCTGCTCGAAACCTATCCGCAGAGCGCCTTCCAGTACGACGCGGTCGCAGTGCTGGCCGAGGCCTACACGCACCTGGGCAACAAGACCTTGGCAGCCGACGCACGCCGCGTGCTGGAGCTCAACGACCCGCAGCACCCGTGGCTGACCGGCAACTGGCCGAAATACCCGTGGGCCATCCGCAAGCTCAACCCGTTTGCCGGCGAAAAATCCGCCGCGACCGGGCAAAGCAATTCGCAGATGAATCGCGACTGAGACATCAGGCGCAGCGCATGACCAAAGAGAGGCCGAAAGGCCTCTTTTTTGTTGTGGCGACGATGACGGCAGCACGGCAAGTGCAGTACCGACGACAACACGGCGGCGATTGCCGACGCCGACGCACCTACAGCCTTCAGTCGCTTCCCCCGCGCACGATGCATTGCCGGAGTCGCGCGTGCATCCTGGAACCGGCCCCAGGTCACCAAATGCCCCCGGGCCCCCTGTCTATACTCATCCCCAACCAGCTCCGACTCCCTGCGAGCGCCAGCCAAGGAAGCCGCATGTCTCGTGCCATCATCGCTTTGCTGCTCATGCTCTCGCTGGCTGCCGTGACCGTCAGCGCCACCGCAGCCCCCATCGTCTACGGCGTCAACGCGCACGACAGCCGTCCCGGCTATGCCATGACCCAGGCCGAGGCACGCTTCAAACTGCTGGCAGCGCGCAACCTGCGCAGCTACCGGTTCGATGTCGACCCGCGCGACTACGCAACGCTGGATGCGCTAGTTCCCTTGGCGCGCAAGTACGGCATCACCCTGCGCCCGATGGTCTACCCGATGTCGCGCGAGATCGGTTACCAGCTGGCACGCCGCTATGCGGCAGACATCAAGGTCTGGGAAATCGGCAACGAACAGGATCTGGTGCGCGCCGAAGCCGATACCCGCATCGCCGCAATGACCACGATGTATCTGGGCATGCGCCAGGCTTCCGACGAACTGGGCGCAGGCCTGCGCTTCACCATCAACATCACCGCCTGCAATAGCGACGATCGCAGCGCCAACGCGCGCTGCCCGGGCGATCGCAACGGCTCGCTGTGGTTTCTGGCAAAAGCCAAGGCGGCCGGCTTCGACTTCGACCACATCAGCTTCCACTACTACGCGTTCTACCAGGATGCCGGCTACTGGACGGACTTGTATCTGGGCCAGCTGCGCACTGCCGCACGCACCTACAACACCTCGATATTCTTCAACGAGCTGAACTGTGCGGAGATTTATACAGGCAGCACCACTGGGGGCACCGCAGGTGATCGGGGCTGTTACGACAGCCTGGCGCAGCTGTTGCGCAACGTGCGTGACAACTACGCCGACGTGGTGGCCGAGGTGAACGTCTATGAGTTAGTGGACCAGGCCACCATCCAGGGGCCCGAAGGCCATTTTGGCCTGATGTACGACCTGGCCCGACCAAAGCCGCCCCTGGATCTGCTCACGCGGTTCGCCCAGCCGCCGGCCACCGCAGCGGCAGCCACTGCGTCAGCCGAGTGACCGGATTAGCCGTTCGGACTACTGCCCGCGATACCCGTTGGTGATCGGATAGCGCCGTTCGCGACCGAATGCACGCCGCGACACCTTGGGCCCGGGCGCGGACTGATGGCGCTTCCACTCGTTGAGCCGTACCAGGCGCAGCACATGCTCGACGGTATCGGCCGCATAGCCTGCCGCAACGATGTCGTCGCGCGACTGCTCCTGATCGACGTAGCGATACAGGATGCCGTCGAGCACATCGTACGGCGGCAGCGAATCCTGGTCAGTCTGGTTGTCGCGCAACTCCGCCGACGGCGGGCGCGAAATCACCGCCGGCGGAATCACCGGCGCGCCGCCGACGGTGTTGCGCCATTTCGCCAGGCCGAACACCTCCGTCTTGTACAGGTCCTTGAGCGGCGCATAGCCACCGCACATGTCGCCATAGATGGTGGCGTAACCCACTGCGTATTCGCTCTTGTTACCGGTGGTCAGCACCAGCCCGCCGAACTTGTTCGACAGCGCCATCAGGATCACGCCACGGCTGCGCGACTGCAGGTTTTCTTCGGTGATGTCCGGCTGTGTGCCTTCGAACATCGGCCCCAGCGAGCCGAGCAGGCCTTCGAAAGCCGGCTCGATCGCGATGGTCTCCAGCTTCACGCCCAGCGCGAGACATTGCTCGTCGGCCAGGTCGTTGGACAGGTTCGCGGTGTAGCGCGACGGCAGGCGCACGGCGGTCACGTTGTCGCCGCCCAGCGCATCCACCGCCATCGCCAACACCAGTGCCGAGTCGATGCCGCCGGACAAGCCCAGCCAGACCTTGCTGAAGCCGTTCTTGCGGCAATAGTCCTGCAGCCCGCGCACCACCGCGCGCCAGGCCAGCGCGTCCATGCTCTCGTCGCCGTCGTCCACCCACACCACCGGAGTGAAGCTGCGCTCGCCGGCCGCGTAGTCCACCACCAGCCACTGGTCCACAAAGGCTGCAGCGGCGGGATGCACGGTGCCGTCGCCATCGGCCACCACCGAGGCGCCATCGAACACCAGTGCATCCTGCCCGCCCACGACGTTGAGATAGGCAATCGCCGCCCCGCTCTCGCGGGTGCGTTCGGCCAGCAATGCATCGCGTTGCGCATGCTTGCCGCGCTCGTAGGGCGAGGCGTTGGGCACCAGCACCAATTCCGCGCCCGCCCGTACCGTGTTGGCCAACGGCTCGGCGAACCAGAGGTCTTCGCAGATCACCACGCCCACCCGCACGCCCTTGACCGTGACCACGCAGTTCTCGCCATCCGGGTCCACGTCGAAATACCGACGCTCGTCGAACACCGCATAGTTGGGCAGTTCGCGCTTGCGGTAGGTGGCTTCGATTCGCCCGTCGCGCAACACGCTGGCGGCGTTGTAGACCACGCTGCCGGCGCTTTGCGGCCAGCCGACCACCGCCACGATGCCGCGCGTGGCCGCCGCAATCCGTGCCAGCGCCTGTTCGCAATGAGCGAGGAATCCCGGCCGTAACAGCAAGTCTTCCGGCGGATACCCGCTGATCGCCAATTCGGGAAACAGCACGATGTCGGCCTCGAACTCGTCGCGCGCCGCTGCGATGTATTCGATGATGCGATCGGTATTCTGCGTCACGCCGCCGACCGGGAAGTCGAACTGGGCCATGGCGATGCGGAGGGTCTGGGACATATCGGCAGCCTTTTGCAGATTCCTACCGAACGCCGGAAGGAGGAAGAGAGAAGCGGGCAACGCATAGCCGCTGCGCAATCGCGTCGCAGACAGCGTCGGTGCGCACCAGCACTTCATTATTCCAGAAGCGCAGCAGCTGGAAGCCTTTTCGGTGCAGGAAGGTCTCGCGCGCGGCATCGGAGGACGCATCCAGGTGTTGGCTGCCGTCAAGTTCGACGATCAGCGCCCGTTCCAGGCAGGCGAAATCGGCGACATACGGGCCGACCGGACACTGCCTGCGGAACTTGAATCCCAACAGCCGCCGATCGCGCAGGCGGTACCAAAGCAAACGCTCGGCAGCGGTCATCTCGCGCCGCAAGGTTTTTGCAAAGCGGATCTTCTCACCGGTGCGCATCGGAAGCACCCAGGTCTGGGGAGCTCACAGCTTGGTGTGGAGCGCCACGGATCGCTATCGGCTGCGGCCGTCGGGGAGTGTGGGGAAAGCCGCCCTCACCCCTGCCCCTCTCCCGCAAGCGGGAGAGGGGAAATCCAAGACGAAAGGCAGGCGGTGGATCGGTCTGCTTCTGCGTCTGCTGCTTCTGCGTCTGCTGCTTCTGCGTCTGCTGCTTCTGCGTCTGCTGCTTCTGCGTCTGCTGCTTCTGCTGCTGCTTCTGCTGCTTCTGCTGCTGGTGCTGGTGCTGGTGGTGCTAGTGCTGGTGGCGCTGCTGGTGGCGCTGGTGCTGGTGCTGGTGCTGTTGGTGTTGGTGTTTGTGGTGTTTGTGCTGTTGGTGTTTGTGCTGTTGGTGTTTGTGCCGGTGCCGGTGCCGGTGCCGGTGCCGCAAAGTTGCAGCTCTTATCGCCCCGACACTCACACCTGCGCTCGTCACTCCCTTCTCCCGCGTGCGGGAGAAGGTGCCCGAAGGGCGGATGAGGGCAAGCTCCCGCGCACCAACAACAAAAAAGGCCGCCCGAAGGCGGCCTCTCTGACGCTCACACGCTTGCGCGCGGGGCGTGCTTACTTCACCAGCGCTGCGATCGCCGCACCCAGATCGCCCGGCGAACGGACGGTCTTGACGCCAGCGGCTTCCATCGCCGCGAACTTGCCTTCGGCCGTGCCCTTGCCACCGGACGCGATCGCACCAGCGTGGCCCATGCGCTTGCCGGCTGGCGCGGAGGCACCGGCGATGAAGCCGACGACCGACTTCTTGACGTGGTTCTTGATGTACTCGGCACCGGCTTCCTCGGCGTCGCCGCCGATCTCGCCGACCATGATGATGCCTTCGGTCTGCGGGTCTTCGTTGAACAGCTTGAGGCAGTCGACGAAGTTCAGTCCGTTGATCGGGTCGCCGCCGATGCCGATGCAAGTGGACTGGCCCAGGCCGACTTCGGTGGTCTGCTTGACCGCTTCGTAGGTCAGCGTGCCCGAACGCGACACGATGCCGATCTTGCCCGGCTTGTGGATGTGGCCCGGCATGATGCCGATCTTGCATTCGCCCGGGGTGATCACGCCGGGGCAGTTCGGCCCGATCAGCACGGTGTCCGGATGCGAGCGGGTCAGCACGTTCTTGACGCGCAGCATGTCCAGCACCGGGATGCCTTCGGTGATGCAGACGATGACCTTGATGCCGGCCGCAGCCGCTTCCAGGATCGCGTCGGCCGCATACGGCGGCGGCACGTAGATCACCGAGGCGTCGGCGCCGGTGGCCTCGACCGCGTCGGCGACGGTGTTGAACACCGGCAGGTTGATATGGGTGGTGCCGCCCTTGCCGGGCGTCACGCCGCCGACGACCTGGGTGCCGTACTCGACCATCTGAGTGGCGTGGAAGGTGCCCTGCTGGCCGGTAAAGCCCTGCACGATCACCTTGGTGTTCTTGTTAATCAAAACGGACATGGATAATTCCTTCGGTGTCGTGGATCAGGCGGCGTTCTTGACAGCTTCAACGACTTTCTTGGCACCGTCGTTGATGTTGTCGGCCGGGATGATGGCCATGCCGCTGTCGCGCAGCAGCTGCTTGCCTTCTTCCACGTTGGTGCCTTCCAGGCGCACCACGACCGGAACCTTGACGCCCACTTCCTTGACCGCGGCGATGATGCCTTCGGCGATCATGTCGCAGCGGACGATGCCGCCGAAGATGTTGACGAAGATGCCTTCGACCTTGTCCGAGGACAGGATCAGCTTGAACGCCTCGATGACGCGCTGCTTGTTCGCACCGCCGCCCACGTCCAGGAAGTTCGCCGGCTCGCCGCCATTGAGCTTGATCACGTCCATGGTGGCCATGGCCAGGCCTGCACCATTGACCATGCAGCCGATGTTGCCGTCCATGGTGACGTAGTTGATGTCCAGCTCAGACGCGGTCACTTCGGTCTCGTCTTCCTGCGTCTTGTCGCGCATGGCGACCAGCTGCTTCTGACGGAACGCGGCGTTGTCGTCGCTGTCGAACTTGCCGTCCAGCGCGTACAGGTTGCCGTCGTCCAGGATCGCCAGCGGGTTGATTTCAACCAGCGCCAGGTCCTTTTCGTTGAACAGGCGATACAGGTTCACCATGATGCTGGCGAACTGGCCGGCCTGCTTGGCGTTCAGGCCGAGCTTGAAGCCGAAATCGCGGCCGTGGTAGCCCTGCACGCCTTCGACGAAATCCACATTGAGCGCGTGGATCAGCTCAGGGGTTTCGGCCGCCACCTGCTCGATCTCCACGCCGCCCTCGCTGGAGGCGATGTAGGTGATGGTCTTGGTCCCGCGGTCGACCAGGATCGACAAGTACAGCTCCTTGACGATCTCACCGGCCGTGGTGACCAGCACCAGGTTGATCGGCAGCTCGACGCCGGCGGTCTGGTAGGTGGACATCTTGGTGCCGAGCATCTTGGCTGCTGCGGCCTTCACATCGTCGGTGGTCTTGCAGAACTTGACGCCGCCAGCCTTACCGCGGCCGCCCGCGTGGATCTGCGCCTTCACCATCCAGGGGCCATTGCCCAGGGAATTGGCGACTTCAACCGCTTCGTCCGGGGTCGCCGCGACCTTGCCGGCCGGAACGGGGATGCCGTACTCGGCAAGCAGCTGTTTTGACTGGTATTCGTGGAAATTCATGCGTCACCGTGGGAAAAGGAAACGACCGCTGCGTGCAACGCAGACCGCCGGGGCGGCACGTCATGGGACGCGAACGGGCCGCCTATTGTGGCCGACCACGCCGTGCGGCGCAAAATTCGACGGGATTGGCCGCCCGATCGCAGCGCTTGCGCGCCGGCCGACTCTGTGCGCAAGCGCTGCGCAGACCGCGCACCTGCCTATACTCGCGGCTCGCTCCAGCGGGGAATCGGCTTGGCATCCATCGCATCGCTCATCGCCCGGATCCAGTCCGCGCCGCAGCGCGAGCTGTACTTTTTCTCGCTGTACCGGGTGCTGGTGGCCGGCCTGATCGCCGCACTGGTGTTCAGCCCCTTGTCCGACGCCATCCCCGAGCCGCGCTACCCGCGCCTGGCCGCCGGCGTGGCGATCGGCTACCTGTGCATGGCGATCCCGCTGCTGTTCTGGGGCCGCGGCGAACGCCGCCTCACCCCGACCGTGCTGTGCGCGGTAATGGCCGACATCCTTGCCGCCACCCTGGCCACGCACGCGCTGCCCGGTGCCAGCGCCGGGATTGCGATGATGCTGCTGTTCAACGTGGCGGCCGCCTCCATCCTGCTGCGGCTGCGCTACGGCATGAGCATCGCGGTACTCGCCAGCGCCGCCATCCTGCTGGAATACCTGTGGACCCTGCTCGAAGGCGGCGGCGCCACCCGGCCGGTGGCGGAGCTGGCAATGTTTGCCACCAGCTACGTCGCGGTGGCCTTCATCTGCGAACAAATCGCCGCGCGCGCCCGTCGCAACCAGATGCTGGCCGAAGAACGCGGCGCCCAGGTCGCCAATCTGTACGAGATCAACGAGCTGATCATCCGGCGCATGCGCACCGGCGTGCTGGTGGTGGATACCCACAACCATATCTCGTTGGCCAACGAAGCGGCGCTGAGCTTGCTGGGCGATGGCGACCAGCGCACCCCGTCCACCGACCTGTCGCTGGTGGCGCTCACCCCGGAACTGGCGCGCCGGCTGCAGCGCTGGCGCAGCGGCTGGCGCGAGGAAGAAGCGCCGCTGCAACTCGGCGCCGACCGCCCGGAAGTGCAGCCGCGCTTCGTGCGCCTGCTTGCCGACAGCGACCTGGCGCTGGTGTTTCTCGACGACGCCACGGTGGTGTCGCGCCGTGCCGAGTCGCTGACCCTGTCGGCCATGGGGCGCTTTTCGGCCAGCCTGGCGCACGAGATCCGCAACCCGCTAGCCGCCATCAGCTACGCCTCGCAGTTGCTGGAGGAATCGCCGGACATCGGCGATGCCGACCGCCGCCTGCTGCAGATCATCCACCAGCAATGCCAGCGCACCAACGGCATCGTCGAAAGCGTCCTCGCGCTGGCGCGCCGGGAACGCGCCACCCCGGACAATCTGGACCTGGCCGCATTCGTGCGCCGCTTCGTGGTCGAATACCGCCAGACCTTGTCGATGGAAACCGACATCCTGGAGGCCGGCATCCAGGGGAGCTCCGTGCATGCCTTGGTCGACCCCAAGCACCTGCATCAGATCCTCACCGCGCTGGTGCACAACGCACTCAAGTACGGCCGGGTGATGGACGAACCGGCACGGGTCAAGCTGCACGTCGAACGCCTCGAGCGCAAGGCAGTGATCGATGTGATCGACCGCGGCCCAGGCATCCCCGACGCCGTGGCGGCACAACTGTTCCGCCCGTTCTACACCACCTCCGAACACGGCACCGGCCTGGGCCTGTACATCGCCCAGGAACTCTGCCGCGCCAACCAGGCGCAACTGGACTACGTCGCGGTCCCCGGCGGCGGCGCGTGCTTCCGGATCTCGTTGCAAGGCCCCAACGGATTGCTCGGCAAGTGAGTGCTCGGCTGTCGGCTGAGCGGGATGCCTGATGTGGCGATATCTAGCAGAGCGTTACTTGTTCGATAGAACGCGTTGCAATTGGCGAAGACGCAAACGCCACGCGGCACCTGGTTCGCAGGCCTTACCGGCTTGCGCCCCCCCCGCTAACCAGACGCGTTTGGCAACACAGCACATCGACAGCTGCGAATCGCCGACCGGCATCGGCGCCTTGCAAACGCGCTGAAAGCAGCAACGATGCGCGCGCGCAGCAGGTGAATCGTTGGGCCACCACCTGCTCGACAATTGTCGACCATCATCACGCTGGGCTATCGTGCGTCCCATGAACGAACCCAAAAGCGCCCTGGTTGTCGATGACGAGCGTGATATCCGCGAGTTGCTTGTTCTCACCCTGGGCCGCATGGGCCTGCGCATCAGCACCGCTGCCAACCTGGCCGAGGCGCGCGAGTTGCTGGCCAACAATCCCTACGATTTGTGCCTGACCGACATGCGTTTGCCTGACGGCAACGGCATCGAACTGGTCACCGAAATCGCAAAACACTATCCGCAGACGCCGGTGGCGATGATCACCGCGTTCGGCAGCATGGACCTGGCCGTGGAAGCACTGAAAGCCGGCGCCTTCGATTTCGTCAGCAAGCCGGTCGACATCGGCGTGCTGCGCGGCCTGGTCAAGCACGCGCTGGAATTGAACAACCGCGACCGCCCTGCTCCGCCACCGCCGCCACCGGAACAGGCCAGCCGCCTGCTCGGCGACTCCAGTGCCATGGAAAGCCTGCGCGCCACCATCAGCAAGGTCGCGCGCAGCCAGGCGCCGGTCTACATCGTCGGCGAATCGGGTGTGGGCAAGGAGCTGGTCGCACGCACCATCCACGAACAAGGCGCACGTGCCGCCGGCCCGTTCGTACCGGTCAACTGTGGCGCCATTCCCGCCGAACTGATGGAAAGCGAATTCTTCGGCCACAAGAAAGGCAGCTTCACCGGCGCGCATGCCGACAAGCCCGGGCTGTTCCAGGCCGCGCATGGAGGCACGCTGTTTCTGGACGAAGTGGCCGAATTGCCGTTGCAGATGCAGGTCAAGCTGCTGCGCGCCATCCAGGAAAAGTCGGTGCGCCCGGTCGGCGCATCCAGCGAATCGCTGGTGGATGTGCGCATCCTCTCGGCCACCCACAAGGACCTGGGCGACCTGGTCTCCGACGGCCGCTTTCGGCATGACCTGTACTACCGCATCAACGTGATCGAGTTGCGTGTGCCGCCGCTACGCGAACGCGGTGGCGACCTGCCGCAGCTGGCCGCTGCCATCATCGCACGCCTGGCGCACAGCCACGGCCGCCCCATTCCGCTGCTGACCCAATCTGCGCTCGACGCATTGAATCACTACGGCTTCCCCGGCAACGTGCGCGAACTGGAAAACATCCTCGAACGCGCCCTGGCCCTGGCCGAAGACGACCAGATCAGCGCTACCGACCTGCGCCTGCCTGCGCACGGCGGCCACCGTCTGGCCGCCCCCCCAGGAGGCGCCGCGGCCGAACCGCGCGAAGCCGTGGTCGACATCGACCCCGCCTCGGCCGCGCTGCCGTCCTACATCGAACAACTGGAACGCGCCGCGATCCAGAAGGCGCTGGAAGAAAACCGCTGGAACAAGACCAAGACTGCTGCGCAGTTGGGCATTACGTTTCGGGCGCTGCGTTACAAGCTGAAGAAGCTGGGGATGGAGTAGAAGAGCCGGGAATCGAGATTGGGGAATCGGGAATCGTAAAAGCGCAGTCGCCGGCCTCGATGGCCTGTGTGGGAGACACTGCGATGGACTGGCTCATGCGTCAGCTCCCGATCGTCGGCTGCAACGCTCGACGCTGTTGTCCACACAAAACAGCCTGGAACGTACGGGTCCGCAAGCTGTTCCAATTCCCTAATCCATAATCCCTAATCCCTAATCCCGATTCCCGATTCCCAGCCCTTCGTCCTTGGTTACTCGATTGATTTCCGCCAGGCCGGTCACCCAATGCGCAGCCCCCATCAACGCCGACTGGCGCAAATCGCCGATACCGACCTTCTGCGCCGCATCAGCGATCTACATCGCAGTGCAGCCCTCTTCTCCCGCTTGCGGGAGAAGGTGCCCGGAGGGCGGATGAGGGCGCTTAGTCCCTCGTCATACGATTGATCTCAGCCAGGCTGGTGACCAATGCGCAGCCGTCATCAACGCCGACTGGCGCAAATCGCCGATACCGATCTTCTGCGCTGCATCGGCGACCTGCATCGCAGTGCAGCCCTCTTCTCCCGCTTGCGGGAGAAGGTGCCCGGAGGGCGGATGAGGGCGCTTAGTCCTTCTTCACACGATTGATCTCGGCCAGGCTGGTCACCCAATGCGCAGCCGTCATCAAAGCCGACTGCCGCAAATCGCCGATACCTATCTTCTGGGCTGCATCGGCGATCCGCATCGCAGTGCAGCCCTCTTCGCCCGCTTGCGGGAGAAGGTGCCCGGAGGGCGGATGAGGGCGCTTAGTCCTTCGTCACACGATTGATCTCGGCAAGGCTGGTGACCCAATGCGCAGCCCCCATCAACGCCGACTGGCGCAAATCGCCGATACCGACCTCCTGCGCCGCATCAGCGATCTGCATCGCAGTGCAGCCCTCTTCTCCCGCTTGCGGAAGAAGGTGCCCGAAGGGCGGATGAGGGCCTTTAGTCCTTGGTGACCCGGTTGATCTCTGCCAGGCTGGTCACCCCATTCGCAGCCTTCATCAGCGCCGACTGACGCAAATCGCGGATACCGATCGCCTGCGCGGCTTCGGCGATCTGCATTGCATTGCCGCCTTCCAGCACGATCGCACCGATCTCGTCGGTCATCGGCATCACCTGGTAGATACCGGTACGCCCCTTGTAGCCTTCGGTGCACTCATCGCAGCCAACCGCCTCATACAGCTCTATCCCTGCGGCAAGCTGGGCAGGCGTGAATCCTTCGGCCAGCAATGCGTTATCAGGCAGGGTCGACTTGCGCTTGCAGTTGTTGCACAACCGCCGCGCCAGCCGCTGCGCGATGACCAGGGTCACCGACGAGGTGATGTTGTACGGCGCGATGCCCATGTTCATCAGACGGGCGATGGTCTGCGGCGCATCGTTGGTGTGCAACGTCGACAGCACCATGTGACCCGTCTGCGCCGCCTTGATCGCAATCTCGGCCGTCTCCAGGTCACGGATTTCGCCGACCATGATGATGTCCGGATCCTGTCGCAGGAACGAGCGCAAGGCTGCCGCGAAGGTCATGCCACGCTTGTTGTTCTGCTGCACCTGGTTGACGCCAGGCAAGCGGATTTCGACCGGGTCCTCCGCGGTGGAGATATTGCGCGTCTCGTCGTTGAGAATTCCCAGCGCCGTATATAACGACACCGTCTTGCCCGAGCCGGTCGGCCCGGTCACCAGCACCATGCCATAGGGCTTGTGGATCGCCTCCAGGAACAACTTCTGCTGGTCCGCCTCATAGCCCAGCTTGTCGATGCCCAGCTTGGCCGCGCTGCCGTCCAGGATACGCAGCACCACTTTTTCACCGAACAGGGTCGGCAAGGTGCTGACACGGAAGTCGATCTGCTTGGTCTTGGACAGGTTGAGCTTGATGCGCCCGTCCTGCGGCACCCGCTTCTCGGCGATATCCAGCTGCGACATCACCTTCAAGCGCGCCGCGATGCGCTGGTTCAGCTTCACCGGCGCCTTGGCCACGTTCTTCAACAGGCCATCGATGCGCAAGCGCACCCGGTAGTCGTCTTCATACGGCTCGAAATGGATGTCCGACGCTCCCCGCCGGATCGCATCCACCAGCACCTTGTTGACGAACTTCACCACCGGCGTGTCGTCACCCTTCGCATCGACCCCGGAATCCCCGCCGGCGCCCATGTCCTCGTCGCCAGCCGAAACGTCCAGATCCCCCATCTCCTCGTCGTCGTTGCCAAGCGACGAACCCAACGACGCGTTGCTGGCCTGCCACTGTTCGAGCGTCCGGCGGATCTGATCCTCGTCGACAAGAATGGCTTCGACCACCAGGTTCGTATGGAACTTGATGTCGTCCAGCGCCCGGGTCTGGGTCGGGTTGCTCACCCCCACGAACAACCGGTTGCCGCGCTTGAACAGCGGCAGCACTTGATGCTTCTGGAGCAATTCCTCGCTGACCAGCTTCACCGCGTTTTGGTTGGCGTCGAATGCCGACACGTCCAGTAGTGGCATGCCGAACTCGACTGCATTGGCAGCGGCCAATTGAGACGCTGAAACCAGCTTTTTCTCGGAGAACCATTGGGGAAGCGGAATCTTCGCCGCCGCGGCTTGGTCCATTGCGGTACGGGCACTTGCCTCATCCAGTGCTCCATCCTGCACCAAACGGCGTGCAATGCCTGTAATTCCCACTAAGTTCGCCGCGACTGCACTCATCACAATCTTCCCAATTTAGAGTAACAGTACTTTACTACTTCCTATCTTTTCGCCAACAGAAAGACAAAAAACCAAGCCCGCATCTGCGGGCTTGGCAAATAGCTTAGCTGTAGCTGCGATACAAATCAGCAGATTAGGTGCGGCATTCAGCCGGACGATACTTGGCAACCAAGGTGCCACCCTTGCAATCCCACGAAATGCGATCGGTAGGAACGGTGCCGGAAGTCAGCGCAGCGCCGTTAGCGGTGGGAGCAAAAATGATCGTGCCGCCGCCGGCCTTATCGGTAGTGGTCACAGTAATATTGCCCGTAGCGGCAGCAACGGCTACGCTGGCAACATTATTGGTCGCCGTAGGAGGGGTCCACCCGCTATTCAGGGCAGAGCCGTTGGCGGCATTTTCGGCCACCACCGTCTTGGCGGCAGACGCGGCAACCATCGCTTCAGAGACGCGGCCGCGAACGGTGTAGTCCTGGTAGGCCGGCAACGCGATGGCAGCAAGGATTGCGATGATCGCGACAACGATCATCAGTTCGATAAGGGTAAAGCCGTTTTGCTTCTTCATAGATGCATCCCCAAGAGGTTGTGGTAATCGAGGCGGACTAGGTGTGTTGGAACCGGTCCGCGGTGGTCGTGCAAGTGGGATCAAGCAGGTTACGTGCCAACTTCGCACCAACCCCAGATGTATCCCTGAGAGCAATGATTGCAGACGTTCTGGGGATTGGAAGCGTGAATTTCCATAATTGCGACCCCCCATGCAAAGTGACGCTCCCTGTCACTTTCAGCCCCATTTGATGCACATCCTGAGGCCCACACTTCTCCTTCATGACCAAATGCCCGGCCTGCTCAAACGCGCTATCATGCTGCTAGCTCCGGCCTGGGGATGGCCGATGGGGGAATTCGAAATGTCTGTCGCACGCAACGCCATCAAGAAGCAAACTGCGGATCGTAGCACCGTTCAACAGCTACAGCTGTTCCTTTGGGAAGGAACTGACAAACGCGGGATCAAGATGAAAGGCGAACAGACTGCTCGCAACATGAACATGTTGCGGGCGGAGCTTCGCCGCCAGGGTATCAATCCATCGATAGTCAAGCTTAAGCCTAAGCCGTTGTTCGGTGCTGCAGGCAAGAAAATCACGCCAAAAGACATCGCTTTTTTCAGCCGCCAGATGGCGACCATGATGAAATCGGGGGTGCCGATTGTAGGCTCGCTCGAGATCATCGGTGAGGGTCACAAAAACCCGCGGATGAAAAAGATGGTGGGTCAAGTGAGAACGGATATTGAGGGAGGCTCCTCCCTTTACGAATCAATCAGCAGACATCCGGTTCAGTTTGACGAGCTCTACCGAAACCTTGTAAGAGCAGGTGAGGGTGCAGGCGTCCTGGAGACAGTGCTAGATACGGTTGCCACTTACAAAGAAAATATAGAAGCACTAAAGGGCAAGATCAAAAAGGCCCTATTTTATCCAGCCATGGTTATTGCAGTCGCCCTGATTGTCAGCGCCATCCTCCTCATCTTTGTCGTCCCTCAATTTGAGGAGGTTTTTAAAGGTTTTGGTGCCGAGCTACCTGCTTTTACTCAAATGATTGTGGGAGCCTCACGCTTCATGGTGAGCTATTGGTGGATTATGTTCTTCGTCATAGCAGGCGCCATCGTCGGATTTGTCTTTGCTTATAAGCGTTCGCCAAGCATGCAGCACACTATGGACAGGCTGATATTGAGAGTACCTGTCATAGGTCAAATCATGCATAACAGTTCGATTGCGCGTTTCGCGCGCACCACCGCTGTTACCTTCAAAGCCGGCGTCCCACTGGTAGAGGCATTAGGCATTGTTGCGGGCGCCACTGGGAACCGCGTTTACGAAGATGCTGTACTCCGCATGCGTGACGACGTATCCGTGGGATACCCTGTCAACATGGCGATGAAACAGGTAAACCTTTTTCCACACATGGTCATTCAAATGACCGCGATTGGCGAAGAAGCGGGCGCGCTAGACTCGATGCTTTTCAAGGTAGCGGAATACTTCGAGCAGGAGGTTAATAATGCCGTGGATGCACTCAGCAGCCTGCTCGAACCAATGATTATGGTCTTCATTGGCGTTGTCGTGGGCGGCATGGTCATCGGCATGTATCTTCCGATCTTCAAACTCGGCGCAGTGGTTGGATAAGACGTAATGGCATTTCTCGACCAGCATCCCGGCCTCGGCTTTCCTGCCGCGGCCGGACTGGGACTGCTGATCGGCAGCTTCCTGAACGTGGTGATCCTGCGCTTGCCCAAGCGTATGGAGTGGCAGTGGCGACGGGATGCGCGCGAGATTTTGGAGCTGCCGGACATTTACGAGCCGCCACCGCCGGGGATCGTGGTGGAGCCCTCGCACGACCCGGTGACGGGCGACAAGCTCAAGTGGTGGGAGAACATTCCGGTCCTGAGCTGGGCGATGCTGCGCGGCAAGTCGCGCTACAGCGGCAAGCCAATCTCGATTCAGTATCCGTTGGTCGAGTTGCTCACCTCCATCCTGTGCGTCGCCAGCGTGTGGCGCTTCGGCTTCGGCTGGCAGGGCTTCGGCGCGATCGTGTTGAGCTGCTTCCTGGTGGCGATGTCGGGCATCGACCTGCGTCACAAGCTGCTGCCGGACCAGTTGACTCTGCCGCTGATGTGGTTGGGTCTGGTCGGCTCGATGGACAACCTGTACATGCCGGCCAAGCCCGCGCTGCTGGGCGCGGCAGTTGGCTATGTATCGCTATGGACGGTGTGGTGGCTGTTCAAGCAGCTCACCGGCAAGGAAGGCATGGGCCATGGCGACTTCAAGCTGCTGGCCGCGCTAGGTGCGTGGTGCGGGCTGAAAGGCATCCTGCCGATCATCCTGATCTCTTCGCTGGTCGGCGCCATCCTCGGCTCGATCTGGCTGGTCGCCAAGGGCCGCGACCGCGCCACCCCCATCCCGTTCGGCCCCTACCTGGCCATTGCCGGCTGGGTGGTGTTCTTCTGGGGCAACGACCTGGTGGACGGCTACCTGCACTTCGCAGGCCTGCGTTGACCCTGGCGCGACGATGAGTGATTTCATCGTCGGCCTTACGGGCGGCATCGCGTCCGGCAAGAGCGCGCTAGCCGCGGAGTTCGAGAAACTGGGTGTACCGGTGATCGATGCGGATGTGGTTGCGCGGCAGGTTGTGGCACCGGGGCCGATCCTCGACGCCATTGCTGCGCACTTCGGGGATAGCGTTTTGCTCCCCGACGGAACCTTGAACCGACAAGCGCTACGCTACCGCGTCTTTGCAGACACCGCGCAACGGCAAGCGCTCGAAGCCATCACCCACCCGGCCATCCGCAGAGAACTGCAGCGCGCAGCGCTGGCTGCACAGGGCCCCTATGCAATTGTCGCAATCCCCCTGCTCGCCGAAGCCGGTGGGCGCGCCACCTATCCCTGGCTAGATCGCATCCTCGTCGTCGACGTACCAGTCGCCTTGCAACACGAACGCCTGATGCAACGCGACGGAGCGACGGCCGAACTCGCCGATCGCATGATTGCTGCGCAGGCAACGCGGGAGCAGCGGCTGGCCATCGCCGATGATGTCGCCTGCAATCACGGCGTTTTAGAGCAGTTGTCGCAGGTGGCACGCGGATTGGACGTGGACTATCGTGCACGCGCCAACCCTTAGGCCTTTGTGCGGTAATCCCCCCACAGGTTAGCTGACGCCAGAAGTGGAATTTTCTCGTACCCTTTTCCGAGGAGGTTCCATGAAGACATCCCGCTTCACCGACAGCCAGATCATTGCCGTCCTCAAGCAGGCCGAGGCCGGCACGCCCGTGCCGGAGTTGTGCCGGGAACACGGCATCAGCTCGGCGACGTTCTACAAGTGGCGCAGCAAGTTCGGCGGCATGGACGCATCGCTGATGTCCCAGCTCAGGGAGCTGCAGGACGAGAACCGGCGCCTGAAGAAGATGTACGCCGATGCCCAGCTCAGCGCCGACCTGCTGAAGGAGGCGATGGCAAAAAAATGGTGAGGCCATCTCAACGCCGGGAGATGGCCCGATGGGCCGTAGATGGTGGCCACACGAACATCCGGCATGCCTGCCGGACCTTTGCGGTGAGCGAGACCTGCTTTCGCTATCAAGCCAAGGCCAGCGAGGAGAACGCCCGGATTGCCGATTGGCTGGTGCGGTTGACCACAACCTATCGTGATTGGGGGTTCGGCCTGTGCTTTCTGCACCTGCGCAACGTGAAGGGCTTTGGCTGGAATCACAAGCGGGTGTACCGCATCTATCGGGAGCTGGAGTTGAACCTGCGGATCAAGCCGAAGAAGCGGCTGGTGCGCGAGCGGCCAGAGCCGTTGGCGGTGCCGGAGACGATCAACCAGGTCTGGTCGATGGATTTCATGCACGACCAGCTGGCCGACGGCCGCAGCTTCCGGTTGTTCAATGTGCTCGATGACTTCAACCGTGAGGGTCTGGGCATCGAGGTCGACTTATCGCTGCCATCGGCCCGGGTGATCCGCTCGTTGGAACAGATCATTGACTGGCGCGGCAAGCCAAACGCCATTCGCTGCGACAACGGCCCGGAGTACATCAGCGGCGCGCTGCTAGCTTGGGCACAGCAGCGCGGGATTCGGATCGAGCACATCCAGCCAGGCAAGCCGCAGCAGAATGCCTATGTCGAACGTTACAACCGCACCGTCCGCTACGCCTGGCTGGCCACAACGTTGTTCGACACCATCGAGCAGGTTCAGGACAAGGCCACGCGCTGGCTATGGACGTACAACCATGAGCGCCCCAACATGGCGCTCGGCGGTATCACGCCAGCAATGAAATTGGCGATGGCCGCCTAGCTCCACTTTTGGCGAACGCTCAAAGCGGGGGGATTACCGTGCATCGGCACTTGCTTATGCGCTATGCGTAATATATCGATCGCCCAACTGATCAGACATGGTTGTAGCGATCGCTGCAGAGCGCCGAGAGTGCACTGATGCGATCACAGAAAGCACTGCAATGCTCTCCATTAGCAGCCATGCTTTACGATAAGCTCCCGCCTGTGCAGGCGCGACTAAGATGACCTGCAGACATTCTCCAAGGAGTTGGACGCGATGCAGGACGTGCAGAGGCGAGCCCCGGGATACGGGAGCAAGTGGTTCGGGATGTTGTTGGCCATTGTGGTGACGTGTGTTTCTCTCATTCCTACGATACAGATCGCCCACGCCTATGACTCGGGCGTCTGCAATGCAGGGACGCGCTTGTGCGATCAAGGCCAGGCTTATCTCAATGCCATCAAGGAAGGAAACGAAGCAATCTGCATTGGCGGCGGGATAAATACACACGCCAGCTTGGTACTCGACCTAGCCTATGATCAGCGCTACCAAGCGGTAGTTCAGTGCTACAGAGCGTTTGATAACTTTACCAGCGAATCTGGTTTAGGCGAAAGCTTTTATCCCCTAAAGTGCAGCGCCAGACCGACATTCACCCCTGCTGCCGACAGTAATGGCAACCTATGCCAGGAAGGCTGCGAATATACGGTCAGCAACAACGGCGGCCAGCCGGTCGCCACGCCAAACGGGGCGGTCTGCTCGCCACCGCCACCGCTCGATCCCGGCAAGAACAATGGCTGTTGCGAAGGGAGCACTGGTCCGACCACCGCCGGCAATCCGGCCAATGTGTTCACCGGAACCAAGCTCGAAACGGCGGCCGACTACCGTGCGCCAACAGGGCATCTGGAATTCGTCCGGTATTACAGCAGTGCCGTCGGCCTGCAGCCCACCAGCGCGCTCGGCAACACCTGGCGCCATAGCTACGTCCGGACCATCACCGTCACCGATGCATCGACGCTGATCCTGACGCGCCCCAACGGTAACTTCTACACGTTCAAGAAGTCCGCCAATGGCACATGGACACCGGACTGGGATGTGCGCGAAACGCTTTCCGAAGTGCAAGACAACGGGACACTGACTGGATGGCAGGTGACTGCCACCGACGACAGCAAAGAGCAGTTCGATCTGGACGGCAAGCTGACCGGCATCAGCTACACCGATGGCGAGCAACTCACCCTGACTTACGCCGGCCGCCAGTTGCAATCGGTGACGGATACGCGTGGCCGTCGCCTGCTATTTGCCTACCAAGCAGACAGGATCACACAAGTCGGACTCCCCGATGGAATGGTGCTGGCCTACGGCTACGACTCCCAGGCGCGGTTGAGGTCGGTGACCTTGCAGACAGCTGCCGGAGCGGTGGCGTCGGCTATCGCCGGGTATGACTATGGCAATGCGCGCTTTCCGGATGCACTGACCATCCACCGCGATGAGCAGGACCAGGTGTATGCCTCGTGGACCTACGATGCGCAGCAACGCGTCGTACGCAGCGTGCATGGCGATCCGACCGGCAAGATCGACGAGGCCACTATTGCCTACTCGGGGAACACTTCCACAGTCTCCAATGCGCTCGGCAATGCAGTAACGCGCACTGGCATCTCCAAGCTTGGCCAGGCCAAGGTCACCGCCGTCCAGGGCTTGTGCCCCGAATGCACGGTTGGGGCGTTCAAATCGCGCAGCTACGACGGCAACGGCTACCCCGACCAGGAAGTCGATTTTGCAGGCGTCACCACCGATTGGAGGTACAACAACCGTGGCTTGTTGGCCAGCAAGATCGAAGCGGACAACAGCAGTGGCGGCCAGAAGCGCACGCTGCAGACGGACTGGCATCCCAGCTTCCGTGTTCCCACCGACCGGCGCACCTATGATGCCAATGATGTCCTGGTCGCAAGGACGAGCTGGACCTACAACACCAGGGGTCAAGCACTGACCGTATCGCGGACGGATCCAAGCGGAGGTCCTACCCGCGTCACCACCCAGCGCTACTGCGAAGACAGCGATATTGCTGCCGGCAATTGTTCCTTGCCCGGCTTGCTGTTGGCCAGCGATGGCGCACGCACGGATATCACGGATAGCACCAGCTACACCTACTACCTTGCCAACGACGCCAGTTGCACGGCATCGGCGAGTACGTGCCCGCACCGCAAAGGCGACCGATGGAAAGTCACCAACGCCCTCGGCCAGACCACCGAATACCTCGCCTACGACGGCGCTGGCCGCCCGCTGTCCATCAAGGACGCCAACGGCATCGTCACCGACTACACCTATCACCCGCGCGGTTGGCTGACGGCCACCAAGGTGCGCGGCGCCGATGCCTCCAGCGAGGCCGATGACCGCATTACCCGCATCGACTACTGGCCCACCGGCCTGGTCAAGCAGGTCACCCAGCCCGATGGCGCGTTCACTGCCTTCACCTACGATGCGGCGCATCGGCTGACCGACATTACCGACAACGCGGGCAATACCGTCCACTACACGCTCGACAACGCCGGCAATCGCATCAAGGAAGACACCAGCGATGCGTCGGGCACGTTGAAGCGCACGCTCTCGCGCGTCTATAACCAGCTCGGCCAGCTCAAGACGCAGGCCACTGCCGCCAGCGACCCGACCGACTTCGCGTACGACGCCAACGGCAATGCCACCACCGTGACCGATGCGCTGGCAACCGCGACGCAGAACGAGTACGACCCGCTCAATCGCCTGTCGCGCACGCTGCGGGATGTCGCCGGCATCAAGGCCGACACGAAGTTCGAATACGACGCACTCGACAACCTGACCAAGGTCACCGACCCCAAGGGCTTGAACACCACCTACGACTACAACGGGTTTGGCGATCTGGTGAAACTCACCAGCCCGGACACCGGCGTCACCAGCTACACCTACGACAGCGCCGGCAACCGCGCCACCCAGACCGACGCGCGCGGCAACACCACCGCCTACAGCTACGACGCGCTCAATCGCCCGACCAAGGTCACCTACCCCACCACCAGCCTCAACGTCACCTACACCTACGACGCGACGCAGACGGCCTGCGCCAGCGGGGAGACGTTTTCGATCGGCCGCCTGACCAAGATGCAGGACGGCGGCGCCATCACCCAGTACTGCTACAACCGCTTCGGCGACTTGGTGCGCAAGGTGCAGACCAGCAACGGCACCGCGTTGGTGCTGCGTTACGACTACACCATTGGCGGCCAGTTGCGGCGGATGACCTATCCCGACGGGGCGGTGGTCGATTACGTGCGCAATGCACAAGGCCAGACCACACAAATTGGCGTCACGCCTGCTGGTGGTAGCCGTCAGCTACTGCTGGGCAATGCCAGCTACTACCCGTTTGGCCCGGCTGCCGGCTGGACCTACGGCAACGGCCGCACCCTCACCCGCCAGTACGATCTGGACTACCGCCCGCAGGCGATCCAGGACACCCGCCCGGGCGGTCTTGACGTAGGCTTCGGCTTCGACCCGGTTGGCAACCTCACCGCGCTGACGCCCGCAGGCAACACCACACCGGAAATCAGCCTGGGCTACGACGCGCTGGGCCGCCTGACCGGCCTAAAGGACGGCCGCACCGGCACACTGATCGACGGCTACAGCATTGATGCCACCGGCAACCGCCTCAGCGCCAAGGTCGGCACGGCCACGCAGATCTATAGCTATCCCACCGACAGCCACCGCCTCAGCGCCGTGGCCGGCGTCGCACGTACATACGATGCCACCGGCAACACCACCGCCATCGGCGGCACCGCGCGCCAGTACACCTACGACACCACCGGCCGCATGACCCAGGCTCGCCGCGCCGGCGCGGTGACCATGAACTACCGCTACAACGGCCGTGGCGAGCAGGTGCGCCGCTTCCTCGGCACCACCGATACCTACACGCTCTACGACGAAGCCGGCCACTGGCTGGGCGATTACGACAGCAACGGCGTGCCCAAGCAGCAAGCGATCTGGCTGGATGACCTACCGGTCGGCCTGCTCGCCAACGCCAACAAACTGCACTACATCGAACCGGACCACTTGGGCAGCCCGCGCGTGGTGATCGACCCCACCCGCGATGTGGCGGTGTGGACATGGAGCTTGAAGGGCGAAGCTTTCGGCAACACCGCGCCGAATCAAGATCCTGATGGGAATGGTGCGGCGCTGGTCTTGGATATGCGGTTCCCGGGGCAAAAATATGACGCTGCAAGCGGGGTCTTTTACAATTATCAGCGTTATCTCGATTCCGGGGTGGGGCGATACGTACAGTCCGACCTCATTGGACTTCGGGGCGGCGTGAGCACTTATGGCTATGCGCTTCAATCCCCATTGATGAATTCTGACCCTTATGGCTTAGCGACTTGGAAAGGATCAACGTATAGCGTAGGGGCCGGTGCTGCATATTATGGGGGGAATATCGATTTTTACCAGGTTACTTCGCCGTGCCCCGGCGGCGGATTCGCGTCTGCATATGTAATGGCATTAGCTGCGGCGGGTGGGGTCGGCTCGCAGGGGTCCATGACGGGCTCACAAGTTGAGCTTAACGATTCGAACGGCGTGCCTGATCCTGAAATTTTTCGCGGTGCTTATTCGAAAGTAGGCTTCGGATCAATAGCATTTGGACTGGGTCATCAGGTATATCAAAAAATTTCAATTGGGGGCGCAACTTCAACTTGGTTTAATTTTGGCAATGGTGCTGACTCAAGTGGGTGGAATCAATCTCAAGGTGGATTCGATGCAACGTTGTATGGTGTTGCGGCGGGCTTTACTGTGCTTCTAGAGCAAAAAAAATGTGAGTGCACCCAATGATGCCTTGGATTCAGATGGTTTTAGGGTTGATTGCAGTATGCCTGTTGGCTGTCGGGGGGCTGATTAGATCGGTATCATTTATGATCGCGCCAGAGAAAAAGCCCTTCAGATCCGTGTGGGATAAGAGGGGTTTTTACATTGCGATATCGGGAGCAACCTTGATGCTTGTGACGGTTTTAGCCTCAGATCTTTTTATTCACAAGAAGGTTTAGAGGTAGCGATTTATCACACTGCAACCTTATCTCGCCTACCCTGGAAACATGCCGCAATGCGTTACCAGCCGCATAGGCGTGGCAGAACAAGCAGTTTTCGCTACGCTACGACAGGCTTTGACAATTTGCTTCGATGCGTACACGCCGTTACGAGTAGACCTACTCTGGCATCAGATCAGCTCTTATGCTCCTAAACCAAGCAGTTGACATTCCAAACAACCAGTAGCGACCTCTACCTCAAGGAGCGTAGAAATTCCTCTAGTGGCGGTACCCACCTCCGTCAAACCGGTGGGTTTTTTGTGCCTGTTCGCAGGTGCAAGCCGACGCGATGCCTGCGTCGGGAGGGCGGCTAATACAACACTCCTTCGGGAGGAATACGCCCGCCGACTATGCACGGTTTCTAACCTCCCGACATCCCGTCGCCGGCCGGCGACGGTGCCTGTTCTTCGAAGGAGGCGTTGTTATGGCAGATGTATCGATAATGGAGATTGGTGTACTTCGTCGCTCCGTGGTGCTGGTGGAGGTGAGGCTATGAGCCGGGCGCCGTCTCCAACCGCCAAGCGGCCCAAATCGAACGCCAAGCGCGCAGCTGCCGCAAAGCAGACAGCCTTGCAGGTGAAAGACGCGCAGCCCATGCGGCTGGTGCCCTCGCCCACGTTCGATGTGGACAACCTCGACTTCGACCGGCGCCATAACAGACCTCGCGCGGACAATCTACCGCCGCGCCCACCGCGCAAGGCGCGCACGCCCACGCGCTGCACCGTGGGCTATGCGTTCTACGATGCAGAACCCGGCCGGCCACACAGCCAGCGCATCCCGAGCGTGCGCTTGCGCGGGCTGTGGCTGGAGCAATTGGGATTTGCGATTGGCTGCAAGCTGCAGATCACTACGCGCGAGGGCGAGTTGGTGGTGACGGTGGTGGAGCGCTGAGCTGGGTTTTGGGTGTGGTTGTTGTCTGGAGGCGCTGCCCTGGGGGCGCAATGGGTAAGGCCGTCGCGCCCGGGTGCGCTCCTACGGGAGTGCGTGTGGTGGTCAGCGATGGAAGGCCAATGTTGCGATGACGCCGCGCTGCTGGCCTGGGCGCACGCTGACCCGCCAGCCGTACAGATCGCAAAGACGGCTGACGATCGACAAGCCGATGCCGCCGCCTTGCGAGTGGCCGGCGTGGGTCCCGCGGTAACCGCGCTGGAACAGCTTGGCGGCGTCTTCTTCGCTCAGGCCGGGGCCCGAATCGATCACTTCCACTGCATCGCTCAGCACGCGTACGCGCACCTGACCGTCCTGGGTGTATTTGACGGCGTTGCCGATCAAGTTGCCCAGCGCCACCGACAAGGCGGATTCGGGCGCGTCGATGACCAGATCGCGTACGCCCTCCAGTAGCAATTCCAGTGGTTTTCCGCCGAGCTGCGCGCGGTGCGAATCGATCAGTTGCTCGGCCACCTTGGCGACATTGCTGCTGCCCTGCCCGCGCTCGTTACGCGAGAGCAGCAGCAACGAGCCGATCAGATCGCTGCATTGCTGCTCGGCGCGCTGGATGCGTTGCAGCCGCTGCAACACCTTTTCGTCCAGGTTGGGCTTGGTGAGCAGCAACTCGGTGGCGCCGCGGATCACCGCCAGCGGCGTGCGCAGTTCGTGGCTGACGTCGGCGTTGAATTCGCGGTCGCGCTGCACCACTTCGGTGAGCCGCGCCGAGTAGTCGTCGAGCGCTTCGGCGAGCTGGCCGACCTCGTCGTCCGGGAAGTGCGCAGCCAGTGGCTTGGGTTGGCTGGTGCCGCCGCGATAGGCACGCAGGCGTGCGGCCAGATCGGAGACCGGGCGCATCACCTTGGACGCGGACCACCAGCCGATCAGCAGCGAAAACCCGCTGAATACCAACACCGACAAGATTAGAGTGCGCTTGAGCTGGATCTCGCCCTTCAGCGCCTGGGTCATGTCATAAGCGAGGAAGAACCATTCGCTCGGTGTCTTGCGCACCGCAAGCTTGTACGAATAGGTATTGCCGCTTTCGTCCACGCCGGTGATGGTGTGGATGCCGTCGGGCAGCTGATACCACTCCGGTTGTTCGCGGCGTAGCGCTTCGAACTTGTCGCTTTTGACCACGCGCCCGCGCATCTGCTGCAACGGCAGATCGGGGTTGCGCATCGGATCGGAATAGAAGCGTTGCGCGAAGGCGTCGATGTTGCGATTCATCACGTCCTCCACCAACTGGTTTTCCACGCGCGAGCGCGCCCAATTGGTGGCGAAGGCGAACAGCGTTGTCAGGCAGAAGCCCAGCAACACGAACGACAAGATGATGCGGCTGCGCAGGCGCCGCCGATAGCGGCTGCGCAGGCGCCGCCGATAGCGGCCGCGCCGGCGCGCCGGCCGCGTCTCGCTCGTACTTTCAGGCATCGGGCGAGGCGATGCGGTAGCCGATGCCGTGACGGGTCTGGATCATCGGCACATCGAACGGCTTGTCGACCACCGCGCGCAGGCCGTGGATATGCACGCGCAACGAATCGGAGTCGGGCAGCTCTTCGCCCCACACGCGGGTTTCCAGCTCCTGGCGCGTGACCACCGCCGGCGAGGCTTCCATCAGCGCCTGCAGGATCTTCAGCGCAGTCGGGTTGAGCTGCAGCAGCTTGCCGCGGCGACGCACTTCCAGCGTATCCAGGTTGTATTCCAGATCGCCGGTTTCCAGCACGCGGGTATGCACGCCCTTGCCGCGACGCGATAGCGCGTTGAGGCGCACTTCCACTTCCTGCAGCGCGAACGGCTTGATCAGATAGTCGTCGGCACCGGAGTCGAAGCCGGCCAGCTTGTTGTCAAGCGAGTCACGCGCGGTCAGCATCAACACCGGGGTCTGCTTGCGCGCCTCGTTGCGCAGCTTGCGGCAGACCTCGATGCCATCCATGCCAGGCAAGTTGAGGTCGAGCACGATGGCGTCGAACTCGTGCACCACGGCAAGGTGGAGGCCAGTCACCCCGTCGGCGGCGAAGTCCACCGTGTGACCACGGTCTTCGAGGTAATCGCCAAGGTTTGCGGCAATGTCGCTGTTGTCTTCAATTACTAGAATTCGCACTGGAACCTCG
This sequence comes from Xanthomonas phaseoli pv. dieffenbachiae, assembly GCF_008639345.1. Taxonomy (NCBI): domain Bacteria; kingdom Pseudomonadati; phylum Pseudomonadota; class Gammaproteobacteria; order Lysobacterales; family Lysobacteraceae; genus Xanthomonas; species Xanthomonas phaseoli. Next base: position 3,613,474 of record NZ_CP041380.1, read on the forward strand.
TTCGTTAAGCTGTTTTTAGCGCTGGCGCCGAGAAATTTCGTCTTGACTCACCGTGGTCTGACGGCGCCGCTGGGCAGCCGTCATGCACTGTTTCGTACTCATCTGCGACCCAGTCGCGCGCTCGCGCCGACAAATCAGCCGGCTATCTTCACGTGCCCTGGTCAAAATTCGGGTGACGAACTCCTGATCGCTGCGAACCGCTGCCAATTGCTCTGGCTGCAGCGCCTGGATATCCGGCTGCGTCTGGAATGCTGCTTCGATCCGATCAAGCGCAGCGCCCACCTTAGCGCGCTCATCCTGACTGATCTCGGAGTACTTCTCGCCATCGGCAAGATCGGTACGGACCTGCTCTGCCTGCGGCTTGAACGGCTTGTCCAGATCGAGCACGACCGCCAAGGCATGACCACTCATCAGGCCCGCGGCGAACAGCAGTCCCGCAACACTCCACCGTTTTGCCATGCGACGCCTCCTTGTGCCCGACCGATTTAACATTTTTAACATTGGCGAATGTAGATGCGAACCCCAACAGCGGCAAGCCGTCCATAAAAAGGCCCAAGTGCGACAGCGCACTTGGGCCAAAAGTTCATCCCGATCACCGTCACTGCCGAGAGCGGAGCTACGGTCGGAAGAGGCTAGCGAGGCGACAATTAGATTTTCGTTAATTTTTCGGTAAAACCGTTAGCCGGGTGACCGGCGGACCGACTGCTCCAGGTGCAGGACAATCGCCGCGGCCACATCTACCCCGCACACGCCTTCCACCCCTTCCAGGCCTGGGGTCGAGTTGACCTCCAGCACCAGCGGGCCGCGTTTTGACCGGATCAGGTCTACCCCTGCCACCGCCAGGCCCAAGGCGCGTGCCGAGCGCACCGCAACCTCCTGCTCCTGCTCGGTTGCCTCGGCCACGGCAGCAGTGCCACCCAGGTGCAGATTGGACCGGAAATCGCCTTCGGCCGCCTGGCGGCGCATCGCCGCGACGACCTTGTCGCCGACCACGAAGCAGCGCAGATCGGCGCCTTCTGCCTCACCGATGAACTCCTGCACGATGAAGTTGGCGTACAGCCCGCGCAGCGCTTCGACTACGCCGCGCGAAGCGCTGGCCTTTTCGGTCAGGATCACCCCGGCGCCTTGCGCACCCTCGTTCAACTTCACCACGTGCGGCGGTGGGCCGAGCATGGAGAGCAGATCCTGGGTGTCGTCGGGGTTGTCGCCGAACACGGTGACCGGCATGTCGATGCCCTGCGCGGCCAACAACTGATGCGCGCGCAGTTTGTCGCGCGAGCGCAGGATGGCGTCCGACGGATTGGGCGTGTAGGTGCCCATGAACTCGAGCTGGCGCAGCACTGCCGTGGCATAGCGGGTGATCGAGGCGCCGATGCGCGGGATCACCGCATCGAAGCCGGTGATCGGCTTGCCCTTGTAGTGCAGGCTGAAGCCGTCGGCGGCGATGCGCATGTAGCAACGCAGCGGGTCGAGGATGCGCACGGTGTGACCACGCTTGCGTCCGGCTTCGATCAGCCGCCGGGTCGAATAGAGCTTGCTGTTGCGGGAAAGGATGGCGATTTTCATCGCGGCAGGCACACGGCGCGGCTTGGACAGAGTCTGATGATGAAGTGACCCAAGTCCGTACAGCGCAGGCCGATTGCGCGTTCGCGGCAGCCCGCGATGTACGCTGCGATCAGGCCGACTGCGACGGTCCCGAGAAGGGAAGAGCGACGGTACCGCGACAAGTCCGAACAACGCTGTGCTGCACGGCCTCAACCGGGCCGATGCTAGCAGGGCGCTGGCGCGTCGCTCAAGCAACGCATGCGCGTAATGGCGAAAAGCGCTCGCTATGCCGTCGTCCCGATCACAACCGGTGGGTGGCTTGCCCGATGACTCGCGCTTGGCCGTAAGCTGGCCCGCCGGCACGTTGTTGCAGCGGCGCGCTGCGTGAGCGATCGCGACGGCCGCCCTCACGCCGCACCCCTGTTGCCGTAACGCGTTTTGCACAGCGGTAGACGCAATGCTTGAGGCCCCTCAATGCCGGCGTGCCGGCACCTCCGAGACTCTCCATGCGACGTCCAGCAAGCGCGGCCTATGCCAACCCCTCCCGCATCCGTCAGGGGCGCCCGTTTCCACGCGGCGCTGTCTTCGACGGCAAGGGCACCAATTTCGCGCTGTTTTCCGCGCATGCCACGCGGGTCGAGCTATGCCTGTTCGACGAACAGGGCAACGAAACCCGCATCGACCTGCCGGAGTACACCAACGAAATCTGGCACGGGTATCTTCCCGATGCCAAGCCGGGCCAGCGCTATGGCTACCGCGTGCACGGTCCCTACGCGCCGACCGAAGGGCATCGCTTCAACCACAACAAGTTGCTGCTGGACCCGTATGCGCGCGAGCTGGAAGGCGACCTGATCTGGTCCGACGAGCTCTACGGCTACACCGTGGGCCACCCCGATGGCGACCTGAGCTTCGACGAGCGCGACAGCGCGCCATTCATGCCCAAGTGCGTGGTCGTCGAAGACACCTACGATTGGGGAGACGACACACGCCTGCTCAAGCCATGGAATGAAACGGTTATCTACGAAACCCATGTGCGCGGCTACACGATGCGCAATCCACAGGTGCCCGAGGCGGTGCGTGGCACCTTCGCCGGCCTGGCCCAGCCGCAGGTCCTCCAATACATCAAGGACTTGGGCATCACCGCAGTGGAGTTGTTGCCGGTACATGCGTATCTGGATGATCAGCATCTGCTCGACAAGGGGCTGCGCAATTACTGGGGCTACAACACCATCGGCTTTTTTGCGCTGAAGTCGCGCTACCTCGCCAGCGGTCATCGCGATGAGTTCCGCGACATGGTCAAGGCCATGCACAAGCAAGGCCTGGAAGTGATTCTGGACGTGGTCTACAACCACACCGCCGAAGGCAGCGAGCTGGGGCCGCCCCTGTCGTTCAAGGGCATCGACAACGCCAGCTATTACCGCTTGGCCGACGACAAGCGCTACTACATCAACGACACCGGCACCGGAAATACGCTGAATCTGAGCAATTCGCGGGTGATCCAGTTCGTCAACGACTCGCTGCGCTACTGGGCAGGCGAAATGCATGTGGATGGCTTCCGCTTCGATCTGGCCACCATTCTTGGCCGCGAACCGAGCGGCTTCGATCAACGTGGCGGCTTCCTGGATGCCTGCAACCAGGACCCGCTGCTGTCGGAGGTCAAGCTGATCGCCGAGCCGTGGGACTGCGGCCCGGGTGGTTATCAGGTGGGTCACTTCCCGCCGGGTTGGTCGGAGTGGAACGACAAGTTCCGCGACAATGCGCGCGAATTCTGGAAAGGCGAAGACGGCAAGCTGGCGGAGTTCGCGACCCGCTTCACCGGTTCGGCCGATCTATTCGATCGTCGCGGCCGGCGTCCCTGGGCGTCGGTGAACTTCATCACCGCGCACGATGGCTTCACCTTGCGCGACCTGGTCAGCTACAACGAAAAGCACAACATCGATAACGGCGAGGACAACCGCGACGGTTCGTCGAACGATGGCTCCTGCAACTACGGCGAAGAAGGCGACACCGAGAACGCCGAGGTGTTGCAGATTCGCGAGCGCCAGATGAAGAACCTGCTGGCCACGCTGCTGCTATCGCAAGGCACGCCGATGATGCTCAGCGGCGACGAGCGCGCGCAGACCCAGGGGGGCAACAACAATACCTATTGCCAGGACAACGAAATCACCTGGCTGGATTGGGAAAACGATCCCACCGACGGCCGCCTGACCGAATTCGTGAAGGCACTGACCCGTCTGCGCAAGCGCTACCCGATCCTGTCGCGGGGCCGCTTTCTCAACGGCCAGTACAACGAAGAAGCCGGGCTGCGCGATCTAACCTGGCTCAATCCGGGCGGCATCGAAATGGACGATGCGCACTGGACCGATCCGGCCGCGCGCTCGGTGGGCCTGCTGCTGGAAGGCAAGGCGCAGACATCGGGGGTCAAGGAACTGGCCAACGACGACACCTTGCTCATCGTCATCAACGCCTATCACGAGGGCGTGACCTTTACCCTGCCCTCCTCCGATGAGCCGGTGCACTGGAAGCTGGTGCTCTCCACCGACGAAGCGCTGGAAGTGGACATGATGCCGGCCGGCGCCAGCGAATTCCTGGCCCCGCCGCGCAGCGTGTCGGTCTTCGAGTGCAAGAGCGACCAGTAAAGCTGTCCCAGCAACGCACATCAGAAGCGACGCTTGCTGCCTACCGGTATCGGATAGGCAGCAAGCGTTTTCGTTTCCGTCGTCGGAATGACGGATTGGTCCTGCGTGCGCTACCCGGCTTGCGCATGGCCAGGGTGATGGTGCCGATGGCAACACCCAAGCGAATCTGCGCGCCCCCTCACGTTGGACCACGTCATCATCGCTTACTCCGTGGATCGAGAATTAGCAGGCGTAAACATCCATCGCGGGATTTGCGCGAAAAAACGGCAAATGCTTTTTCGCAATTATTGAGCTCGTGGGCTTTGCTTGGAGATCCGGCACCCACTGCGTCGTTTGAAGGCACGCGGCTTACGACACTCAACAGCAGGGCACTGGTGCGCCAAACGTTCACTAAAACATCGAAGGCCAAAAGCAATGCCTCACCCATTGCGGGCCTTCGACATCACATGCCGGGCGACTCAACCCGGATACAGCGGGAAGCGCTTGTCCGGATGATTGGCTTTCCACTCTTTATAAGAGCTGGTGCCTTCCCAGGCCTTGAACGCCTTCGGTGTACGACCACGGCCGGACCAGGTTTCGCCGGAATGCGGAATCCAGTACTTGGCGACCACTTCGCCGGTGGAAGACAGCGGCCCCTTGGTCTTGCCGGTCATCGCCAGCGAGGCGATCTGGGATTTTTGCTTGGCGTTGAAACGGTTGCCGAACTGGGTAAGCACCTCGATCACCTGGTCGAAGGCTTCCAGCGTCTGGGCGTATTTCAGCTGCGCTTCTTCCTGCTCAAGCTTGCGCAGCTCTTCCAGTAGTTGAGCCCGGGCGGCGGCGGTGGGTGAAGCGGGCGAATCCTGGCGCATTGGCAAAACATAAGGTATGGGCGGGTCAACGAGTATTGCCGCTGGGCCGCCCAGCGTAAAGCGCCCGGGCCCGCGCGAGTCTGCCGGCGCTCAGCGATGGCGCAGCAGTGCGTGCTCGCGGGCCATGGTCAGGACCGGGCCGATCCGCCCGGCACGGATCAGTTCGCTGCAGTGCTTGCCGACAAATTCCACCCGTGGCGTGCGAAACCGGTAATCCCCCCGCTTTGAGCGTTCGCCAAAAGTGGAGCTAGGCGGCCATCGCCAATTTCATTGCTGGCGTGATACCGCCGAGCGCCATGTTGGGGCGCTCATGGTTGTACGTCCATAGCCAGCGCGTGGCCTTGTCCTGAACCTGCTCGATGGTGTCGAACAACGTTGTGGCCAGCCAGGCGTAGCGGACGGTGCGGTTGTAACGTTCGACATAGGCATTCTGCTGCGGCTTGCCTGGCTGGATGTGCTCGATCCGAATCCCGCGCTGCTGTGCCCAAGCTAGCAGCGCGCCGCTGATGTACTCCGGGCCGTTGTCGCAGCGAATGGCGTTTGGCTTGCCGCGCCAGTCAATGATCTGTTCCAACGAGCGGATCACCCGGGCCGATGGCAGCGATAAGTCGACCTCGATGCCCAGACCCTCACGGTTGAAGTCATCGAGCACATTGAACAACCGGAAGCTGCGGCCGTCGGCCAGCTGGTCGTGCATGAAATCCATCGACCAGACCTGGTTGATCGTCTCCGGCACCGCCAACGGCTCTGGCCGCTCGCGCACCAGCCGCTTCTTCGGCTTGATCCGCAGGTTCAACTCCAGCTCCCGATAGATGCGGTACACCCGCTTGTGATTCCAGCCAAAGCCCTTCACGTTGCGCAGGTGCAGAAAGCACAGGCCGAACCCCCAATCACGATAGGTTGTGGTCAACCGCACCAGCCAATCGGCAATCCGGGCGTTCTCCTCGCTGGCCTTGGCTTGATAGCGAAAGCAGGTCTCGCTCACCGCAAAGGTCCGGCAGGCATGCCGGATGTTCGTGTGGCCACCATCTACGGCCCATCGGGCCATCTCCCGGCGTTGAGATGGCCTCACCATTTTTTTGCCATCGCCTCCTTCAGCAGGTCGGCGCTGAGCTGGGCATCGGCGTACATCTTCTTCAGGCGCCGGTTCTCGTCCTGCAGCTCCCTGAGCTGGGACATCAGCGATGCGTCCATGCCGCCGAACTTGCTGCGCCACTTGTAGAACGTCGCCGAGCTGATGCCGTGTTCCCGGCACAACTCCGGCACGGGCGTGCCGGCCTCGGCCTGCTTGAGGACGGCAATGATCTGGCTGTCGGTGAAGCGGGATGTCTTCATGGAACCTCCTCGGAAAAGGGTACGAGAAAATTCCACTTCTGGCGTCAGCTAACCTGTGGGGGGATTACCACACCCCAACGAGGTCAGTGCTCGCTCGCTGCGAAGCATCGCCGATTGCCTGATCGATACATCAACACAGACGCCAGAGCAGGTGGCGTCCACCATCATTAAGAATTGGAGCTGACGATGCCAAGCCACCGGGTGGTTATCATCAGCGGCAAGCGATGCACAGGCAAAAGCGGCTTGGCCAAAGCGTTGGCTGAGCGCTATGGATTTCGTCTCATTTCCACCGATGACTTTTTTTCAGGTCAACTCGAACTAAATGGTCATATGGCCGCTCCCCGTATCACTCCCAGGACACCGATGCCGGATCGGGATCGAGATGGCGAATGGATCAATGAGAGTGTGCAAAAGATTTACGACTCATTGACAGAAGGCGAGCCAGGGATTGTCGTGGATGAAGTGCGCTCTGTTGAACAAGTCAATCAGTTGCGTCAACGCTTTCACACTCGACTTACCCATGTGCACTTGTATGCGTCGACAGAAGTGCTGCTGCAACGCTACATCGCATCAACAACAGACGATCCGGTCAGCTTACCCTACGACCAACTTGACGATCTTGATGACGGCGAGATCAAAATTCTGAAAGAAGATGCCGATGTTCGTATCTACACCGTCCGCGCTGATCATGAGGATACGCTCGTCCGCGTCGCCGCACACCTCCATCTCCTGACGCCACCAGACGTCCGCTGTGTGGATGTGCTGGTCGGTGGACAATATGGTAGCGAGGGAAAGGGCAACATCGTGGCTTATCTTGCTAACGAATACGATGTGCTTGTTCGGGTCGGTGGGCCCAACGCCGGTCACACCGTCGCCAATGCCGTGGGCAAATCGATCCATCATCAGCTGCCTTCCGGCGCCAGCTTTTCTAGGGCAAAACTGCTCTTGGGACCGGGCTTCACCATCAATGTCCAAGGACTTCTGAGAGAAATCGAGGAATTTGGCATCGGCTCTGATCGGCTATTCATCGATCCGCAGGCCACCATCATCGAAGCGGAGGATATCGAACTTGAAAAGGGCGGTGTCGTAGGTGCAATTGCCTCAACCGGCAGCGGAAGTGGCGCTGCCAAGGCACGACGCATTCTCAATCGCGGAAACATGGCAAAGCCCGTCCGCCTAGCCCGTGACATCCCCGAACTCGCTCCCTATATCGGCCGAACAGAAGATTTCTTAGAGCAAGCTTATCGCAAGGGTCAGTCAGTTCTTTTGGAAGGCACTCAGGGCAGCGCGCTGAGCTTGTATCACGGCGCGTATCCGCATGTAACATCCCGAGACACTAATGTAGCGGGTTGCTTGGCAGAGGCCGGCATCTCCCCAAGTCGTGTCCGGAAAATACTCATGGTGGTGCGCACCACACCTATCCGCGTTGCTGACCCGGATGGTCAAAACGGCAACACTTCTGGACGGCTAAAGAACGAAACAAGCTTTGCTGTTATTGCCGAAAGAGCAGGCCTGGACCCAATCGAAGTTCAAAGCGCTGAGATCACTTCCACAACGAAGCGCAATCGTCGTGTGGGATGGTTCGAATGGAGTGAATTTCGTCGTGCCTGTAATCTCAATGCACCCACCGATATCGTGCTCACTTTTGTCGACTACCTCAAAGCAATCAATCAGAAGGCTCGACGATTTGATCAGCTCGATGATGACACAATCAAATTCATCGAGGAAGTTGAACGCGTTGCCCAAGCGCCGGTATCGTTGATCAACACTAGATTTCCCAAAAAAGATAGCGACTTCAAAGATCTTCGATCCATCATTGATCGTCGCAACTGGACCGCGCGTTCGCGCTTGGAGTAGAAGATTGGACCTGAGCAAGCTTATTGATCGCTATCCGCGCGTCTATCACATGGCCCAAGCTGGCTCTTGGCCCAGCATTCAAGCGCGCGGCCTCTTCTCCACGACAGGTGCACTTGACGCACTCAGCGTTGAGGGCGACCGTCGCAATCATTTCGAGGCCGAGCATCGGCCCGAGATGACTTCGCTCAGGCCCCATTCACCTGACGATATCGTGCTTCGCGATCAAAAGCCTATGCCTCCTGGCCGATTGGCGCATACACTTCCCGCACACGTCACCCCTGAGCAGTGGTATCGACTTATCAATGGCAAGGTCTTCTTCTGGGCCGAGCGTGAGCGGCTGCTTCGACTACTGAAGTCGTATGGCGAGTTTGAACACGATGTCTTGACCGTCGATACGGCAAGTCTTTTGGCCGCTCACGCTGAAAACACTTGGCTATGCCACATGAATTCTGGCAATACTTGGCCCATCCCCCATCGAAGGGACGTCGACATCTTCAGGCGTATTGCTGACTATCCTGCCAAAGCCAGCGGCGCTCCTGTAAAAGAGGTTGTGGAGCTGGTCATCGACCATGCCGTGCCTGATATCGCTGACCATGTCATCGCGGTCACCCGCATGAAGGGTGAGGTCGAGATCCGAACAATCCGATAGCCTTGCGGGTGAATGCCATCAGCTCTTCATCACGAAGCAATTGTTCATTGTCAGCGAAGCCTGAACCGCCGCAAGACCGAAAGCAGGCATAGGCATGTCGCACCGAACGTAGTCCTCCCCCTGATCTGACCTCAAAGCTCTGATCCGGGAGCTAAGTGACACACGCTGAATTGAACGACGCGTGCCTAGCCTCGATCCAGCCTCACTGACTAATCGCTCAGCCAGGACACTTCGGGAACTTCACCGTCCGGATGCCGCTTTTTCCAGTCGTTATAGCGGCGGCGCCGACCCAAGTTGCAAATGCCCGGGGTGGATGCCCTCGACCCGACCAAGTCTCTTGGGTATGAGGTAGCCAGTATTTGGGAGCGACTTCCTTCGTTGAAGCAGCTGCCTTCTTGGTCTTTGCCGCCCCATGAATGACAAAGCCCGCAGTTTCGGAACGTTGCTGAGCGTTGAAGTGCTTGGCGAAATTTCCAAGGAGCTTGACCACCTCATTGAATGCCTCAGCAGCCTGATCCTGCCGCAACTGCGCCTCTTCTTCAAGCTTGCGAAGCTCCTTCTCTAACTTCGCCCGTGCGGAGGCGATCAATTCCAACGATCTATTATTCACAAATTCCCTCTAATAAAAAGACCACAGGCTTGACAGGCTTCATTCTTCAATTACAAGAAGCAATTCACTCACATCAACAGCACCCATATGAAAGTCGAACAATTCTGGAATAAAGCATTTCTTGCCGCACTTACCCGCCTACCCGCTGACGAAGCGAAGGCGGAAGCTGACAAGGCGACCGAGTTGTGCATCAGTCACTGGCAGAACAACGCTACAAACTACGCATTCAACTACCTGGTAGCCTGGAAAGAACAGGATATCTCAAAAATACCATATAGAAGATCGGAGTAACATTAAAAATTATTCTTGCGGCGCCCCTTGAGCTCCGGCTCCTTCTCCTTAATCTCTTTACTCATCTCAGCTTGCGCCCCTAGAGCCTCCTCGGGAGATTCAAAAGCGCGAAGTGAGCTAAGTGTGGAATTTAGGATCCCAGTCAAAAATCTAAAGCCAGGTTGAAGCGCGGCTAACACATACCCGGTTTCGCCTAGTTCCCAGCACATAACTTCGGCCGCAAAGGCTCCGGTGTTTTGGTCAAATGCCAGAATTTTTGAGTCTTTGTAAGACAATGTCTGGCCAACAGCCTCGACCTTTCCCTTATCAGGCGGGGACCAGGCATTTCCTAAAAGGTTACTGCCAACCACTTTTGCACCATGATCAAGACCTTTAGAGGCCTCTTCCGCACTAGAAAGTTGATCTCCAGCTTGTTGAGGGGGATGCGCCGCAGTAAGGGCTACGAAGCTCTTTTCACTCCCACCTTCTTGCGAAAAAGGAAGTTCAACGATGACGACCTCAACCATGCTTAACCTCACTCAGAATAATACTGAAATTAACCTCTAGAATCCGGCTTTATAGATTGGAAGCGCAACTGGCGGTTTGAAATGCGCCAACGTTGCCACACGATCAGGCAAAGTTCTTCTATCAATATAGAACTTCTCCAACACCCCCTGCCCTCGCGCATGACCGGTGATCGCCGCAATAGCTGAGGCTGATACACCTGCCTCATCTAAACGCGAAGCAATGGTGTGGCGAAAGCCATGAAAGCCTTGCCCCTTTGCCGTGATCCCTTGACGTTTAATGTAGACCGAAAACTGTCGGCTCAACTGTCGACCAAAGCCCAGTCCGGTGCTATTGGGTAGATGCCGGAAGATTTGCGTGTGCCCCGCTTGGCGCACCTCATCGATGTAGACCAGAAAGCCGGCATCGATCACAGGTTTGGCCAGCGGCACAAAACGGCGGCTGTTCTTGTTCTTGACACTCTGTCCCTTGCCGCCCTTTCGCACGAAGAAGCCCGGCACACCGTCGATCGTGTCGATGTCCTCCACCCGAAGCTGCGCGATCTCGTTCACGCGCGCTCCTGAGTAGAGTCCAAGCATCGGACCAAACCACCGATGTGGATACTTCTGGGCCCATGCCGGGAACGCCACCGGATCAAAGATGGCCTTCAACTGGTCATCGGTGAAGGGCTCGCCCGTGTCGTCTGCATCAGGCGTCGAAATCGCACGGATACCGGCCAACGGATTGCTCGCCAAAAGCCCTGCCGACACGAGCGACACCAAAAACACCGACAAGCGCTGTCGATGCTTAGCAACCGTCCAGGCGGCAGGCTCGGGAACTTGATTGGCTTGGGCAAGCGTCACTACATCCATGACGGCAAGGCCCTTGTAGGGCGCGCGCTTGGTCGCATTCGACGGCCACCACCTCACGACATCGAAAAATGCCCTCACATGGTCTGCCGTCAATTCGGACACCGCCAGGTCTTGTCCTACGGCGCCCGCAAACAAGCGCAGCGAGTGGCGACTTTCAAGCACTGTCTTGCTGTGGAGCTTGGCGCGATCCAAGTCCCCCAAGTGATCAGCAATCGCTTTGGACAACAGCGGGCCAGACGCCTTGGCCTTCCCGGTGCGCCAACCGCTTGGCTTGGCGGGCGGGACAACCTCGGCGGCAGGCTCGCGCAACAACTCAGCAAACAGCGCTGCGTCCTTGGGCGTGTCGATCTGGGCCTTGCCCAGACGCGTGCCATTAGGCAGCGTCACATCGGTCAATGTGAGTTCGCGCAGCCCTTGTTCTCGGATGCGCCGCAGCACTTCGTCCAGATCCACCGGCTTCCCCTGCCTCAATGCTTGGAACGCGTTCGATAGTGCCATCCCCATGTAGGCAGACACCAGACGCGCAGTATCGCCGGGGCGAAGATGGAGAGGACGAACAAGAAAACGCGAGCCGACCTGCTCCCGCAAATCAACAGGAACCAAGAAGCGCACGTAGAGGCCTGATGGCCGATGCAGCAAGAGGGGTTTTGGCAAAACGATACCTCAAACGATACCTTGGGAGGTCGTTCGAGGCAGTCTTAAACCAAGCGAAATAGTCAGCACAATCAACAGCTTAGCGCTGAACTTCGCAAGACTGGAGCGGGCGATGGGAATCGAACCCACGTCAGTAGCTTGGGAAGCTACAGCTCTACCATTGAGCTACGCCCGCATGGCGCTGGCAGAGTTTATGCGGGTGCAGGTGTCCGGCGCAATGTGCGCCGATAAGACGAGGGCCGGTTGCCCGGCCCTCGTGTGTTGCGTGTGAGCCAACTGCGGCCTACCGCGCCTCAGAAGTTGCCGCTGAAGTTCACGAACAAGGTGGCATCGCGGGCGCTGCGCTGGGCCGTGGTGGTGCTCAGGCCGATGTTGCTCTGCAGGCCCCACAGCCCGGTACGGGCACCCAGCACGACGGTGGCGTAATTGCGATCGAAGTTCTGCCCCGGGACGGTGTACATGCCCACTTCCGGCATCGACTGCAGCCAGGCGCTGGCTTCGCCGCCGTCCTTGAACTCGTGGTCGTAGGTTGCCTGCAGGTACGGCTTGACCATGGCACCGTCCAGACGCACCTGGAAGCCGACTCGGCCGACCAGCGAATCGATGTCCTGGTTGGCGTAGCCCAGCGCGGTGGCGCTGTCGTTGCTTTCCGTATAGCCGTCGAGCTTGATCTTCTGCCAGGTCAGGCCGGCCACCGGGCCGTACTTGAGGTTGCCTTCGCCCAGCGAATACCCGGCGTTGAGGGCGGCGGTAAGGTTGCTGCCGTCGGGGGAGCCGCTGTGCACGCGGGTCGCTGGCCCAAGCTGGACTTCGCGGTCCACGTCGTAGCTCAGCCAGCCGTAGCTGACCTGGGCATTGACCCACACCGGGCCGGTATACCAGCCGAAGAAGCCGCCCAGCGTGGTGTCGTCCTGCTTGAAGCTGCCGTTGCGGTTGCCGAAGTCGGCGTCCATGCGGCCGAAACCGGCAAAGCCACCGAACACCAGGTCGCCTGCAGTCCAATCCACGCCGAACAAGCCGGCCGGCGCCATGCCGTCATACAGGTCGGCGTGGTCGTAGCGCTGCATGTCGCCACGCACGCTGCCCCACCAACGCATGCCATCGGCGTCCGGCTTGCCGTCCAGATGCCAGGCCACCTGGTCGGCGCGCGCGCGGCCGCCGGCCTGCGCCGAATGCGTCAGCACCTGCTGCAGACGCGGCGCTTCCAGCAACGAGATGGCGTATTCGCCCAGGATCTGGTGCACTGCCGTGGTCGGGTGAATGCCATCGGCGAACACATAGGTGTTCTGCGCATTGGCGGCGACCAGGCTGGTCGGGTTACAGGCAGGCAGCGGCACGGCCGGGTTGCAGGCGGTACTGGTGACATTGCTGAAGCCATAGGTGCCCGGGTTGGCGACGATTTCCTGCAGCATGTGGAAGGTGTCGACCGGAATCACGCGCAGGCCGGCGGACTGCAGGCCATTGAACAAGGCGGTGTTGTAGGCGGTGGCCGCAGCGGTGCCTTGCGCCATTCCCACGGCGCCGCCGGCGCGGAAGCGCGGGGTGAGGCCGACGTCCGGAATGGTCGGCACCATGACGTAACGCGCGCCGGCATTCTGCAAGGTGGCCACGGCACCGACCTGGGCGGTCACCGCGCTGCCGATGATGGCCTGCGCCTGTGCCGGGGCGAGCGACGCGGCGAGCAGGTCGTTGGCGCCGCCCCACACGGTGTACAGCGCATTGGGGTTGGCGCGGCCGCCATTGGCGGTGAGGTAGGTGTTGATCTGGCTGGTTACCGACGGTGCAGCGCCGAGCGCGCTGACCGAGCTGGCCTGGATGCGCGCACCGCCGGCAGCGTAGTTGTCGCCGGTCTGGCCGTTGCCGTTGGGCGCGGCATTGGTGCCGAAATGGTCGCCGACATATTCGGCCCACACCCAACCCGGGTTGGTGGTGAACTTGCCGGTGACCGCGCGCGAAGCGGCCGGCAGCAGCGGGTTGTAATAACCGCTGTCGGTGAGGCTGTCGCCGAAGAACACGGTCTGGTCGAAGGCCGACTCGGCCATGGCCGGGGCGGCCGCGATAGCGATGGCCATAGCCATCAGGGAGCGGATCGGGCGAAGTGTTGAAGCCATCGGAATGCCTGCTTGAGTGAGTGGGACCGGGCCGGCGTGCATACGTACGCTGGCGAATGGCACATGGTTTCACCCTCGCCGCCCGCGCTCACGCTGCATTGCCGCATAACGCAAAAACGCGCGCCGGAGCGGCACGCGATGCAACAATGATGACATGAACATCCAACTCAACGGCACCCCGCGCGCGCTTCCGGACAATTTGCCGCTGGCCACCCTGCTGGAGCAGGAAGGCCTAGCACAACGCCGCGTTGCGGTAGAGGTCAATAGCGAAATCGTGCCGCGCGGACGGCATGCAGATCACTTACTGCGCGAGGGCGATGTGGTGGAAATCGTGCATGCGCTGGGCGGCGGCTGATGCGCCGCGCAAGCCGGCGCATCCGCGCCCGATCGGTGATAATTGCGGCATGACGAATCCCGCCCCCTCTGATGCGCTGGTCATCGCCGGCAAACACTACCGTTCGCGCCTGCTTACCGGCACCGGCAAGTTCAAGGACCTGGACGAGACCCGCCTGGCCACCGAAGCCGCCGCGGCCGAAATCGTCACCGTCGCCATTCGCCGGGTGAACATCGGCCAGGACCCCAACGCGCCCAGCCTGCTGGATGTGCTGCCGCCGGATCGCTACACGCTGCTGCCCAACACCGCCGGCTGCTACACCGCCGAAGATGCGGTACGCACTTGCCGGCTGGCGCGCGAATTGCTGGATGGCCACAACCTCACCAAGCTGGAAGTGCTGGGTGACGAGCGCACGCTGTACCCGGACGTGGTGCAGACGCTCAAGGCTGCCGAACAACTGGTTGCCGATGGTTTCGAGGTGATGGTCTACACCTCCGACGACCCGATCCTGGCCAAGCGGCTGGAAGAGATCGGCTGCGTGGCGGTGATGCCGCTGGCCGCGCCGATCGGCTCGGGGCTGGGCATCCAGAACAAGTACAACCTGTTGGAAATCATCGAAAACGCCAAGGTGCCGATCATCGTCGATGCCGGCGTGGGCACCGCCTCGGATGCGGCAATTGCCATGGAGCTGGGCTGCGACGGCGTGCTGATGAACACCGCCATTGCCGGCGCGCGCGATCCGATCCTGATGGCCAGCGCGATGCGCAAGGCGATCGAAGCCGGCCGCGAGGCGTTTCTGGCCGGGCGGATTCCGCGCAAGCGCTATGCCTCGGCGTCGAGCCCGGTGGATGGTGTGATTGGATGAGTGGGTGGTCTGCTGGCGCGCAGTGCGTTCGACCGTCTGCATTGCGCAACCGCCAGGCAGTGGCCGCTCGACGATGGGCGTGGTCGGATCCGACGCCGCTCGTCCGTACCCTTTCCCCAGCCCCTGCTCCGCGCCCCGGCCCACGCCTGCGTTGCGAGCTCCCAGGCACGCGCGCCCATGGCGCGCAAACCGCGCCTCCTCGCCCCGGTGGGAGAGGGGCTTTTCCAGCTCCTGCATGGGCGCGATGCGGTTATCGCGCAGGTGCGGAGCATGTGTTTGCTGACGTGACCGACCTTTCATGACCGACCCGTTTACCAGCGACGGCGCCAAGATGCCGCCCAAGCCCTTCACCATCGAAGAGGGGCGCCGCCAGGTGCGCAGCTTCGTGTTGCGCCAGGGCCGTTTCACCCCCGCGCAGCAGCGCGCCTTCGACGACCTGTGGCCTCGCTTCGGGCTGGACTACACCGGCGCGCCGCGCGATCTGGCCGCCACCTTCGGACGCGATGCGCCCAAAGTGCTGGAAATCGGCTTCGGCAATGGCGCTGCATTGCGCTTTGCCGCGCAGCAGGATCCGAGCCGCGACTACATCGGCATCGAGGTGCATGCCCCCGGCGTGGGCCGCCTGCTCAACGCGCTGGAGGAAGACGGCAGCACGCATGTGCGCCTGTATCACCACGATGCGGTGGAAGTGCTGGAACACGAGATCGCCGATGGCGCACTGGACGAAGTGCGCATCTACTTTCCGGACCCCTGGCACAAGAAGCGGCATAACAAGCGTCGCCTGATCCAGCCGGCGTTCGCGCAGTTGCTGGTGCGCAAGCTGGGCGAGGGCGGCCGCCTGCACGCGGCCACCGACTGGGCCGATTACGCCGAACAGATGTGGGACGTACTCGATGCCACCCCAGGCCTGGTCAATCGCGCCGGCCCGCGTGGCCACGTCGAACGCCCGGCCTGGCGCCCGCAAACCCACTTCGAGACGCGCGGCCAGAAGCTTGGACACGGCGTGTGGGATTTGCTGTATGACCGCGAATCGGGAATCGGGAATCGGGAATCGCAAGGGCAACTGCCCGCGTTGCCCGGATAAACCACAGCGCCCGCAATTTTCGCTCTGCCAATTCCCCATTCCCGACTCCCCATTCCCGGCCCCCAATGGACACCGCGCTGACGCTGACCAACGACATGAAGCTCGTCCTCGGGCTGGTCGGTTTCACGATGGCGATGTTTTTGTTCGAGCGCATCCGCGCCGACGTGGTGGCCTTGATCGTGCTGGTGGTGTTGGGCGTCACCGGGCTGGTGGCGCCGGAGGAACTGTTCGGTGGTTTCTCCGGTAATGCGGTGATGAGCATCATCGCCACCACCATCCTGGGCGCGGGGCTGGAGCGCACCGGTGCGTTGAACCGGTTGGCCACCTGGTTGTTGCGGCGTTCGCACGGCAGCGAGCAGCGCCTGATGATGATGACGCTGGCCATCTCCGGCTTGAACTCCTCGTTCATGCAGAACCCGTCGGTGATGGCGTTGTACCTGCCGGTCGCCTCGCGCCTGGCCGCACGCACCGGGCTCACCTTGCAGCGCATGTTGCTGCCGATCGCCGCTGCCATCGTGATGGGCGGCGCGCTCACCATGGTGGGCAATTCGCCGCTGATCCTGCTCAACGACCTGCTGGTCTCGGCCAACAACAACCTGCCCTCGGGTATGGCCAGCATCGAGCCGCTGACGATGTTCGCGCCGCTGCCGATCGGCGTGGCGCTGCTGATCGCCGCACTGCTGTACTTCCGCTTCTACGGCGACCGCAAGCTGATCGAAGAAGAACGCCTGATCAACGAAGGCGTGACGCCCTCGCGCACCGAAAGCTATTTCGCCAAGACCTACGGCATCGACGGCGATGTGTTCGAGCTGACCGTCACTGCCGAGAGCCCGCTGGTGGGTATGACCCTGGGCGAGGCCGAAGCCCTGCACGATGCACCGTTGCTGCTTGCGCTCAAGACCGGTAACGACACCCGTCTGGCACCGCCGGCCGATATGCGTATCTGGGTCGGCAGCGTGCTCGGCGCGATGGGCCCGCGCCAGGAAGTGGCCGACTTTGCGCAAAACCAGTTCCTGCGCATGTCCTCGCGCCTGCGCAACCTGGGCGATTTGTTCAATCCCAGCCTGGCCGGCATTTCCGAAGCGTTGATTCCGCCGAACTCCCGGTTGATCGGCAAGAGCGCCGGCGAATTGCGCCTGCGCAAGCAGGCCGGCATCAGCCTGCTGGCGATCAACCGCGACAAGCAGGTCATCCGCGAAGACGTGCGCAACGTGCCGCTGCGCGCCGGCGACATGCTGGTCTTCCACAGCATCTGGCAGGACCTGGTGCAGGCGGCGGAAAGCCGCGATTTCGTGCCGGTGACCGACTTCCCCAAAGGCGAGCAGCGCCCGCACAAGTTCAAGATCGCGATGGCGATCTTCGCCTTTACCATCCTGATTGCGCTGACGTCGCGCCTGCCGGTGGCACTGACGCTGATGACCGGCGTGGCCTGCATGCTGGTCAGCGGCGTGCTGCGCATGGACGAGGCCTACGCATCGATCAACTGGAAAACCATCTTCATGATGGCCGGGCTGATTCCGCTGGGCTGGGCCATGGACAGCAGCGGCACCGCGGCATGGGTGGCCGGCCACACCATCGACCGCCTGCCCGAAGGCGTCCCGGTGTGGGCGCTGGAAATCAGCCTGGCGTTATTGACCACCGCCTTCTCGCTGGTGATCAGCCATGTGGGTGCGACCATCGTGATGGTGCCGATTGCGGTGAATCTGGCGCTGGCCGCAAACGGCAACCCGACCGCGTTCGCGCTGATCGTGGCGTTGTCGGCGTCCAACAATCTGATGACCGCGTCCAACCCGGTGATCTCGATGGTGGCCGGCCCCGCCAATTATCAACCGCGCGAGTTGTGGCGCGTGGGCGCACCGCTGTCGCTGATCTACATCGTGGTGATGGTGTCGATGATCAACCTGATGTTCTGGTGGGCGGCGCGCTAATCCAGCGTTGCGCTCTTCGGGCGGCTGACAAAGCGTCCTAAGCAATCGTTCCCTGGCGCTTACCCCAGCAGCACCTGCTCATTGTCGACCCGCACCGGCACCGCAAACAGCGATTGGCCGCGACACGGCCCGCTGATGCACTCGCCACCACTGAGTTCGAAGGCCGCGCCGTGCGCGGCGCAGACCAATTGCCCTTCCTTGGTCTTGAGGAACTGCCCCGGCGCCCAGTCCAGCCGGCGGCCCGCACGCGGGCAGATGTTCAACCAGGCACGGACCTGGGCGCCTTCGCGATACAGCACCAGCGATTCGGTACCGCTATCCAGGAGTGCTTCGACTTCCAGAAACCCGGCATCGGGAATCTGCGTCAACGTGGCAAGCGTGGTGGGCGATGGCAACGACATGCAGGCGACCGGAAACGATGGGCGGTGAGGCCTGGATTGTGGCATGCGAGCCGGGCAGCACTGGCAGCCTCAGGCAGCCCCCGGGTGAGCGCGGACGACGCGATTCCTCAGACAACCGGACACAACCGGCCTTATGAGCCGCCATCCATGCATGCCGCACGTGATCGCCTTCGCAAATCGCTGCGTCAATTAACGAACTTTTCACTCAATGACATAAAACCGCAACGATACTGCGCGCTCGTTTCCTGCCCGGCAGCCCACCGCCATGCCCGCTCGTATCTTCCAATTCGGCAACTTCCATCACCTGTTTGCGCCGCGCAAGCCGCGTCACCCATTGGTGCGCGTTGCCGCCGGCCTGGCTGGCCTGGTGATCCTTGCGGTGCTGATCTTCTTCAGCGTGTTCGTTGGCGCAGCAATGATCCTGGGCGGCATTGCCTGGAAGCTGTTGAGCAAGTCGAACCGCCGCACGCCGCAGCAGGCACGCGTGGTCGAGGCCGAGTACCACGTGGTGCGCAAGCCCGCATTGCCGTTGTCGCACTGACACCTGGCTGACTGCATCGCTGCACCGCCGGCTTGCCTGCGCAGCAGGTGCCGGGGTGTGGTCGACGCCCGCATCGATGATGATTTGATTCCAGCAAGCCACACGTGGCGTGCGCTGGCTTGCCGCGCGTTGGGCAGTGCCACAGCGCCGGGTGGCGCGCTGCACTGATGGGTCAGACGCACATCGCTGCATCGAGCACCAGTTCATCGCCCTGCGCGCACTTTTGGTCGACACCGCATCAATGCGCAATGCGCTCGCATCGAATGCCGGCGGCGCGCTGCAGGGTCTGTGGTGGGTCCGCAATCGTCTGGTTGTCCCCGTGGCCATTCACGCGTCGATGCAGCTGTCTGACGCCTTGCAGCGCTGCCAGCCCCGCCGTGTCGTGCACTGGATGCAAGCGTCACGGTTCCGTCGTACACAGGCAAGCCGCTAGACTCGTGTGCCCGTATGTTGAGGATGCGTGCATGACCCACGATGTGATTCCCGCCGCCGATGTTCCGCGCATTCCAGTGGTGGGCGGCGGCAGTTTCCCGGTGCACCGCATCTACTGCGTGGGGCGCAACTTTGCCGACCATGCGCGCGAGATGGGCGCCACCGCACCCGCCTCCAAGGCCGAGCGTGGCCAGCCGACCTTTTTCATGAAGCCTGCCGATGCCATCGTGGTCGGCCACGGCGACCACATTCCCTACCCGCCCGGCACCAAGGAACTGCACCATGAGGTGGAACTGGTGGTGGCGCTGGGCAGCGATGCGCCGGCCGGCGAGTTGCCGGTGGAACAGGCAGAAGTGTTGATCTACGGCTACGGCGTGGGCCTGGATCTGACCCGTCGCGATCTGCAGGCCGCTGCCAAGGCCAAGGGCCTGCCGTGGGATATCGCAAAGGGCTTCGATCACTCCGCGCCGATCAGCGAGCTGGTGCATGCCGGCGAAGTCGGCGCGCTGGAGGCGCTGAATCTGTCGCTGGAGGTCAATGGCCAGGTGCGGCAGCAGTCGTTGCTGGATCAAATGATCTGGAACGTGCCGGAGATCCTGCACGAGTTGTCCAAACTCTATGCACTGCGCGCGGGCGATCTGATCTTCATGGGCACGCCGGCCGGCGTCGGCCCGTTGCTGCCGGGCGACCAGTTCAGTGCGCGCCTGGAGAACGTCGCCGAGCGCCACGGCATCATCGCCGGCTGACATCGGGGCAGCTACGATCGGGCTGCGGCAGTTGGTCCGCGACCGCAGTTGGAGTGCACTATGGGAATGGTCAGCGAATTCAAGCAATTCGCAATGCGCGGCAATGTCATCGACCTGGCGGTCGGTGTGGTCATCGGTGCGGCGTTCGGCAAGATCGTCACCGCGCTGGTGGAGAAAATCATCATGCCGCCGATCGGTTGGGCCATCGGCAATGTGGATTTTTCGCGCCTGGCGTGGGTACTCAAGCCGGCCGGCGTCGATGCCACCGGCAAGGAAATCCCGGCCGTTGCCATTGGCTACGGCGATTTCATCAACACCGTCGTGCAGTTCCTGATCATCGCCTTCGCGATCTTCCTGGTGGTCAAGTTGATCAACCGCGTGACCCATCGCAAGCCCGATGCCCCGAAGGGCCCGAGCGAAGAAGTGCTGTTGCTGCGCGAGATTCGCGACGCGCTCAAGAACGACACGCTCAAGCCGCCGGGCGCGCTGTAAGCGGGCACAACCAACTGATGCATCTTGGGGCGCAACTTCGCGAAGAAGAATGACCTTTCGCACGCAGACGGGGGACCTTGCGCTGATAAGCTCGGGGTCCCCTTGTCGTTGGAGCCGCCCTGCATGCGTCGTCTCGCTGTTGCCATCTCTGCCCTACTCGCCTGCTCCTGCGCGCTCGCCGCGCAGACCAGCATCCCCGACAGCGCATTGCGTACCGCAGCGCAGTTGCGCGAGCAGGCGCTGGCCGACAGCACCGGCTTTGCGGTGGTCCAATCGTTGACCACCGAAGTGGGCCCGCGTATTGCCGGTGGCGAAGCAGACCCGCGTGCGGTGGCCTGGGCCAAGGCGAAATTCGCTTCGCTGGGTTTCGACAAGGTATGGACCGAGCCGGTGACCTTTCCCAAATGGGAGCGTCGCAGCGAACACGCTGCCGTGCTCGGTGCGCATGCGCAGCCGCTGACCATCACCGCATTGGGCGGCAGCCCGGGCGGCACCGTCGAGGGCGAGGTGGTGCGTTTCGATACGTTGGCTGCGTTGCAGGCCGCGCCAGCCGGCTCGCTGGCCGGCAAGATCGCATTCGTCGATTACCAGATGGTCAAGGCGCGCGACGGCAAGGATTACGGCAATGGCGGCGCCGTGCGCAGCAAGGGGCCGTCCGAAGCGATACGCAAGGGTGCAGTGGGATTTGTCATGCGCTCGGCCGGTACCGATTCGCACCGCGTGCCGCATACCGGCATCACCCGTTTCGATGAGGGCCTGACCCCGGTGCCGGCTGCAGCGCTGTCGGTGCCCGATGCAAACCAGCTCGCGCGGCTCACCGCGCTGGGCAGCACGCGCCTGCGCCTGACGCTGGATTGCGGCTGGGACGGCACGGCGACCTCATACAACGTGATCGGCGAGATCACCGGGCGCAGCAAGCCCAAGGAAGTGGTGGTGATCGGCGGGCATCTGGATTCGTGGGATCTGGGCACCGGCGCCATCGACGACGGCGCCGGCGTGGCGATCACCATGGCGGCAGGCCACCTGATCGGCCAACTCAAGCAGCCACCCAAGCGCAGCATCCGTGTGGTGGCCTTCGCCAACGAAGAGCAGGGGCTGTATGGCGGCAAGGCGTATGCCGCCGCGCACGGCACCGATGCCAAGGACATGGCACTGCACCAGATCGGCGCGGAAAGCGACTTCGGCGCCGGGCGCATCTATGCGTTCAACACCGGTGCGGCCGCACCGGAAGACTCGCGTGCAGCGACCAAGCAGATTGCCGAGGTGCTGGCACCATTGGGCATCGCGTATGAACCGGGCAAGGGTGGCCCCGGGCCGGATGTCGGGCCGATTTCCGCCAAGGGTGGCGCCTGGGGGTGGCTGGCGCAGGATGGCACCGACTACTTCGACCTGCACCACACCGCCGACGACACGCTGGACAAGATCGACCCCAAGGCGCTCGCGCAGAACGTGGCCGCCTACACCGTGTTCGCGTATCTCGCCGCAGAAGCCGATGGCGATTTCGGCAGCCGCGCGAAGAGCGTGCAACCGCCGAGCGAGTGAGTGGCGAGGACGACGCGGCGCATGCGCCGAATGCTGGATCTGGCAGTGCTTCGCCGATCTTCGTGCGCCAGGCGCATGCAGGAATTGCACAATGCCTGGCGCTGCTGCTTGCGCAAATCGGCGCGTTCGTCTGGCGAGTGCGCAGTTGCGATGAAGCGGCTGCCACTGCGCGCGGTGTCTTCCGCGCGACCTGCAGCCTTCGCCGGTACTGAACAAGGTGATTGGTCGGTTGCTTTCCGTGGTCGCTTTACACGTCGAACCGGTAGCGCGCGCAGTCGCTCTTACTCCAGGATGAGCACACACAATGGTGGCCAAGCGGCAACGCAGTGCGAACAATGCGGCGACGTTGTTGGATGTCGCCAAACACGCCGGCGTCTCGCCGATGACCGCTTCGCGTGTGATCAACCGTCACCCGCATGTGGGCGAAGCGATGCGCGCGCGCGTGGAGGCCTCGGTACAGGCATTGGGCTACCGGCCCAATCTGGCCGGCCGTTCGTTGCGCACCAGCGGGCTGCTGCGTATCGGCGTGCTGTATAGCAACCCGAGCGCGGCATATCTCAATCAATTCATGCTCGGCCTGCTCGAGCAAAGCAGCCTCACCGGCAGCCAGGTCATGGTGGAAAAGTGCGGTGCCATCCGCAGCCAGCGTGCGGCCACCGAGCGTCTGCTCGCAGCCGGGGTCGATGGGGTGATCCTGCCGCCGCCGCTGTGCGACTCGCGCCAGACCATCACCGAACTCGATGCGCGCGGCATTCCGGTCGTGGCGGTGGCCAGCGGCGCACCGATGGCGCAAATCAGCTCGGTGCGGATCGACGACTACCAGGCTGCACGCGCCATCGTCGACCACCTGATCGAGCTCGGGCATCGTCGCATCGCGTTGATCAAAGGCGACCCGAAACACACCCCGAGCGCGCTGCGCGCCAATGGCTATCTCGACAGCCTGCACGCTGCCGGCGTGTCGGTCGCAGAGGGTTTGATCGCCGAGGGCCTGTTCACCTATCACTCCGGGTTACTCGCCGCGCGCAGCCTGTTGGCGCAGCCGCAACCACCCACCGCGATCTTCTGCAGCAACGACGACATGGCGGCCGCAGCGGTGGCGGTCGCACACGGACTGGGCTTGCGCGTGCCCGAAGATGTCTCCATCGCCGGCTTCGACGATACGCCGGTGGCCACCACCATCTGGCCAGAACTCACCACCGTGCATCAACCCGTCACCGCGATGGGGCGCGCTGCTGTGTCACTGCTGGCCGACGCGGTCCGTCAACGCCGCAAGGGCGACACCGCACCCGGCGTGCATCAGGTGATGAAGTACACGCTGGTCAAGCGCGGCTCGACGGCAGGACCGCCGAAGACATAGCGCCACAGCGCGCAGCGACCAGGCGAGCGATTGGCTAATGACGCACGACATCGACCTGTGCAACGCCCAGCAGGCCCGTCAACGGAACCACCGCCTTGCGTTGCTTGGGGTCAGCAGCCAAGCCCTGGCTGCGCAGCGCATCCAACAAGCGCTCAGCCAGTGGCATCACCATGTGACGCCCCCAACAGCGCTCGGACGCGTGCCCAAACGGCAAATAGCCAGGGTGATTGTCCGGATCGAGGTGATCCCAGCGCTCTGGCCGGAATGCCTCCGGCGCCTCCCAAAGCGCTGGATCGCGGTGACTCAGCAATGGCAGTACCAGTACATCGTCGTGGCTGCCGATGCGGCCATCGAGCGCAGGATATTCCGGCGATGCGTGACGCAGAATGTTCCATGATGGCGGCAGCAGCCGCAGCGATTCGTAGACGATATGACGGCTGGACACCGCCGGGTCGAAGGGGGATCCCAGCCATAGCGCATTGGCCACCAGTGTCGAAATGGTGAAGCACACCGGTGCTGCCGTGCGTCGGTACAGGCCCATGGCGTAGCGGCGCTCGTCGTAGCTGCCGGCTGCTGCGGTCAACGTGGCCAGGGCCGAGGCGTTGTGCTGCGGCTTGAGCGATATTGCAGCACCGGCAGCGATGACAGCCCAGGTCAACTTAGGCGTCAGCTCTAGAATACGATCCATCAACAGACGCAATCGCAGCGGGTCCCCGGCCAACAAAAGATCACGTAGATAGACGTGACCAACGTGTGGCCATGGTCCGGATAAATCCAGTTCTGCCGACACAGGACGCTTCAACGCTTCGCGTACATCGCGCCCGATGGCCTGCATCAGTTTTGAAGCATCGGTGCGCGGGATTGAACGCCCATGCAGCGGTTTAAAGGTGGGCCGCTCCACCTCGGTTGCTGCGCGCGCGTCAAGCAATCGGTGCGTCAGCACCGGGCCCGCGACGCCCACGGTCTCCGCATCCAGTCGAAACACTTCCTTGCCGACGTACTCGTCCAACAGCGCCTGCAAGCGCGGTGCGAACACCGTCGCCCTGGCAAACGCGTCGGCGCTGGATCCGGGCATGCGTCTCTCCTATCCCGTTTTGCCCGCGTCCGGCAAACGCGACGCCTCGCGCGGGCAAGATGCTACAGACACCACATCACGGCGAAGGCTGCGCCCACGTGGCGCAGCCACCGGTACCACGAACGACAGGATCTTTCTTCGAACGACTGTCAGTACCAGATATACCAGGCGTAGGACTTGAGACTCTTCCGAGAGGCCAGCATGTGCTTGATCGAAAAAAGTATCTTCATGAGCGACATCCTGCTGCAAGGACGGATTGCCCTTTCGGGGGATTTGACGGATCAATGATCGACAGTTACTTGGGCGCGAGGCGTAATGGTTGGGCTCGCCAGGCGGACGTTACGCTGGGTCGACAGACCATGCAACGGCAGAAACTTGCGCATGTGCACAGATCCATCGACGGCCCGGTGCATCTCGGTTCCGCATCGTTTTGAGACTAAAAAGTTCGCAAGCGCCCCGTTGAAAAACGGCGGCCGAACGGCACTACTCCATCCGCGGCAAGTCGACCGAGGATACGCTCGGCAACGCAACGGCATGAGTGCGCAGACGCCCACGCAATCACACAAAAAAACGGCCACATCGCTTCCCGACGATGTAGCCGAATGGGAGGGTATTCGACGTCGCCGCCGAACGTACTGCAGCGCCGTATCAAACGGCGACGGGAAGAGCGCGCAATGACCGCTTGGAGAGGAACGAGGAGAACCGCATGTGCGGCACGGCGCGCGTACACCATGCCGCACAGCAGCGTCTTGCATCAGTGCATGGCATCAAAAGCGCAAACGCAGACCCGCGTAGTAGCGACGTTCGAAGATGTTCTGGTCGAAGTAGTGATTGGTCCACTGCGCGTAACGGCGTTCGCTTTCGCCGGTCAGGTTGGTGGCCTGGGCGTACAAGGTCAGGTGATCGTTGACGTCGTAGCTCAACGATGCGTCCAGGTAACCGACGTCATCGTTCCAGATCGCCAGCTCGTCACCCCATGCAGAACTGTTGACCTGGCTGAAGCGCTTGCTGCGCCAGTTGTAGGCTACGCGCGCCTGCAGCTTGTCCTTCTGATACCACAGCACCGCGTTGGCCTGGTGCTTGGAGTTGTCGCCGATCGGCAGCGTGTTGCCGTCGATATCGGTGTTGTCGGTATCGGCATCGGAGAAGGTGTAGTTGATGTTGGTCCCGAAGCCGCTCAGCCAGCCCGGCAGGAAATCGAAGGCCTGCTGGTAGCCGATTTCGAAGCCCTTGATCTTGCCGCCGCCGCCATTGACGATGCGCTCGACCGGACCACCCGCGCGCACGACGCCATCGGCATCGGGCAAGGGCTCGATATTGGTGACGGTGGTGGGAAACGACTTCACATCGATCAGGAACGCACCCACGCTGATCAACGAGGCGTCGGCGAAATACCATTCCCACGAGGCGTTGTAGTTGGTGGCGCGGTACGGATCCAGATCCGGATTGCCCGAACGGCCATTGAGGAACAGCACCGCATCCGATGGCAGCGACGGGTTACGCGGCGGTGTGCCATTCACCGCGTAGAAGCTCACCAGACCACGGCCCAGATCGGGCAGGTCCTGACGCGCAACCGCCTTGTTGTAGGCGAAACGCAGCTTCTGCGCGTCGGTGATGTCCAGCGACAGATTCGCGCTGGGCAGCACATCGGTGTACTGGCGATTCAGACGGTTGGTACCGATCGCAGGGCTGACGCCATTCCATTCGACATTGCCGATATAGACATTGCCGCTGCTCAGGTACTGGTCGATCGCCAGCTTGGTCTGCACGATGCGTGCACCGATGTTGGCTGTCCACGGCACGCGCGTGCCGGTACCGCCTTCCAGGTTGGCCATGAAATAGGCCGAGCTGGTTTTTTCGGTGACCTGGTAGGAATCGGCTGCCTGCTGATACGCCACGTTGCCCGGATACAGGCTGTTGAGATAAGCAACCGGGTCCTTCATCGCCTGCGGGTTGATTGCAGGCAGACCCTGGCTACCCAGGCCGGTGACCTTGAGCGGATCGAAGTCGTTGAAATACGCCCAATAACCGGGAATCGAATTGAACGGCAGCAAGCGCGCCTCGGACACGCCGCTGCAGGTATCCACGATCAGCGGATCCTTGTAGTAGTACAGCGAACGGTTCGGATCGGCGCAGCTGGACGACACCGGCGACAGATACCGATAGGTATCGAGCTTGAAATCGCGTTCGCCATAGCGAATACCGAACTGGAAGCCGCGCACAACGCCCTCGTCGAACTCGAAAGTGCCATCGGCGCGGAACGCGTCCATCTTTGCCTCGATCTTGTTGCCCTGCGCCCAGGTGGACATCAGCTGCCAGTTGTCTGGATTGGACACATCGGTCGCAAGGTTGACCGCCGGATAGGTGCCGCGGAAATCCACTGATGCATCCACCGTGGGCAGGCCATTGACGTTGGCCCACTGGGTCACGCCGCCGGCACGTGGAATCTGGTCGCCGCGAGTCACCGCTGCATCGGCACGCGCTTCGTCGTAGGTGCGCTGCGCATCGCCATGCACCCAGCGGAACGAAGCACGGAACGGCCCGCCGTCGTCGTAGCGCAATTCCAGATTGGTGTTGAGCGCATCCGAATCAGCCACCCCGGCCATCGAGTGCGCCTGGAAGCGGTTGTAGCGAAAATTGCCGTACTCCAGCACGCCATTGGGATCGACGACCGACCCCGGCTGCAACTGATTGGTCGCCCAACCGGTATGCAATTGCGCGGCTACCGAGGTGTCGTGGTCTTCCAGCTTGGTGTAGGCCGCGTCCGCCAGCACCGTCCACGCATCGTTGATGTTGAACTGGAACGAGCCGTTGAGGCCGGTGCGCTGGCGATCGGTGCTGCGGTTATCCAGCTCGGTGGCGACCCAATTGTAGAAATAGTCACGCGGCAGGTTGCCCGGATCGGTGTTGTTGCCGATACGTCCATCGCCGTTGAAGTCGAAGCCGACATTCTGTTCGGTGGATTTCTGCGCGCCGTTGGAATACACGCTGGGGTGCTTGTTTTCCAGCGTGGCATCCGAATACGACACCGCCAGCAACGCGCCCCAACGCGCGGTACGGAAACTGGCCAATCCCGAATACAACGCGTTGGCTTTCTGCACGCGGTCGCCGTACGAGCCTTCGGCCTGACCGCTGAAAGTCCAGCCTTCCGGCAGATCGAACGGACGCCGCGTCTTCAGCGAGACGGTGCCGCTGATGCCGCCATCCAGATCGGCGGCAGTAGGCGACTTGATCACATCCACGCCACTGAACAACGTGGGCGGAATATCCACGAAATCCGGCTGCGCGCGGCCGATGTTCGGCTGGCCATACTGATCGCCGCCACCGGCACTCAAGTACAGCTCACCGTTCATGGTGGTCTGCACCTGCGGCATGCCACGGATATTGAGCTGCGAACCTTCGCCGGCCGAGCGCCGGATCTGCACGCCAGGCACGCGCTGCAGGGAATCGGTGATGGTGACGTCGGGCAATTTGCCGATGTCTTCGGCAGAAATCGAATCGATGATCTGCGCGGCGCTGCGCTTGTTCTCGATGGCCTCGGCCTGCGCGCCGCGCACGCCCTTGACCATTACCTTGTCCAGTTCGGTGACGCCTGCAGTGGTGGCGGTGTCCTGTGCGCTTGCGCCGCCGGCAAGCAGGGTGAGCGCAGCCGCGAGTGCGGCCGCCAATGGGGTGTGGCGGGTATTCGAATGCAGTTTGTTCATGGTCCCCTCCCAGGGATGACGACACTCCACGACCGGTTCGACTGACATTGCCGGCACGGCAATGCGGTATTGGCTGACGGCACCAGGCGGTGCGTCAGTGCAAGCGCCGTGCACGACACGGCGCGGCAACACGCAGACCTCGCTACGGAGAACCGTTGGCAACGCCTGTGGATGGTTCGGCATTCCAGCCACGCAATTGCAGCGTGGCGTTGCGCAAGGTGGCAGCGGACGGGCCGCGAATTTCCACCACGCGCTCTTCGCCTGGCACCAGGCTGAGGTAGTTGTCGCTGTAATAGGCCGGCAGGATGCGCTGGCCTTGTCCATCCACCAGGGTCAGCTTGGTATTGAGGGCCACCTGCTGCGACGGGTTGCGGACGGTGGCGCGCAGCACGGCCTCCTCGTTGCCCTGCTGCACTTGCGTGGTGAGCTGTAACGGCACCTTTGCGAGCGCCTCCAGCCCACGCATCGCCACCGCATCGCGCGCCACCCAGTAGAAGTTGCGCGAGCGCACCACTGCATCGCGATCGAGCAACTGCAGCCGCACAAAGCCCAACCCGTTGGTGTCCTTCAGCAACGGTGCCAACTGCAGCACGGGTGCCGACACCGCCACCGCCGCGGCATCCAGTGCCTGTTCGCGCTGTTGCAGCAGCCTGCCGTCGTTGGCGTACACCTGTGCACGTACACGCAATCCACGCACCGCAGTGGAAGCATTGTTGACCACCACCACCTCATGCCCGGGCAGATTCATCTGCACATGCAGCGTCTCGGCGGCGTTGCGCACGCCGTAATACGCGGCGTGGGTGTCGTAGTCATGGCTATACACCTGCCACATGTTGCTCGGCCACGCCGGATGGCTCATCCACAGCAGGCGACCGCTATTCTTGCTCCACAACTGCGCGTTGAAGCCTTCGAAGATGGCGCGGTGGGTTTCGTAATTGAGCAGCTGCGCCTTGCGCTCGAAATCGGCCAGGCTGGTCGGTGCGCCCAGCTTGTCGGTCAGCGTGCGCATGAAACTCGTGGTATCGCCGTTACCGGACTGATGCCAGTCGTGGTACGCCCAGGCATCGCTGATCGGCCATTGGTCGTCAACTGCCGGTACTGAAGCCTTGAACGACTCCAGCGTGGAGAACGATGGCGTGCCTACCTCCACCGAGAAACCCTGCGCCAACTTGTTGAAGTACGCCACCGGCTCGCGATAGTTGTACGGCCCACTGCCCTGCAAATTGATCTCGTTGGAACTGCCGGTGTACCAGCGCGTGCCGTCGAGTTCGGCGACCAGCTTGTCCAGGCCTTCATTCAGGATGGGGGCCGGCACGCCTTCGTTGCGCCCGAACCACAACACGATGGACGGATGATTGCGGAAGCGCTTGATCACCTCGGCCGCGTTGTCCAGGAACAACGCCGCGTCGGCCGGTTCCATGTTGTAGTTCTGCGTGGACTGCCAGAAATCGTTGAGCACCAACATGCCGTATTCGTCGGCCAGCTCGAAGAAGCTTGCTTCGGTGTTCTGCCCGACCCAGTTGCGCACCACATTGAAGTGCGCATCGCGCTGCAGGCGGAAGTACGGCTCCAGCCGCTCACGCGAAACGCGCTTGCGCCAATCGTCCATGCCCCAGTTACCGCCCTTCACCGCAATGCGCACACCGTTGATGCGAATGACCAGATGCGGGGCCAGCGTGGAATCGTCCAGCTGTTGCACTGCCGGCGAGCCCAGCGCACCGGGATACAGCGACTGCGCGTTACCACCGGGTACCGGCCGAATCGCCGCATGGCGTACATCGACGATGCGTTCGCCACGCTGGCGGGCCTGGTTGAGATCGACCAGCACACGGCGCAATGCGCCATCGTCGTCGAATAACGAAAGTTCGTAAGTCACCTCGCGAATACCGAAGCGCAGCTGCTGCGCATCCGAGCGCGCGCCTGCCACATCGACGCCCACTTGCAGCGTGTACAGCGCAGGCTCGCCGTAGCCGTTAGGCCACCACAGCCGCGGGTTGAGAAGGCGCAACTGCGGCGTATCGCCTGCGGTGAACTTCAGCGTACTGCCGCCGGCCGGCACCGTGACCTGGCGCTGGATGGTCACATCGCCGAAGGCCAACTGCACGCTGCCCTGCACTGCGGCAGGCGTGTCGTTGCGCAGCGGCACGTTGATTTCCAGTTCGGCGCGTCGATGGTCCGGCGCCAAGCGCGCGGTCACCACCTGGATGTCGCCAAGTGCGAGCGGTCCGCTGGCGTGCAACTGCACGTCCTGCCACAGACCGGCATTGCGGTCGCGCACTGCGGGAATCCAGTCCCACCCCTCGCTGGCGATGAAGGTCGGACCATCCAAGGCCTGCATGCCGCCGTTTTCGCCGACGCCTGCACTCATCGATTGTTCGTGCGCAATGCCCGGATGCGGTGGCGGCGATACCCGTACCGCAATGACGTTGCGACCTGGCGTGAGCTGCTTGCTGACATCGAAACGACCGCGCGCGAATGCGCCGCGGGTGTGCCCGACCTGCACGCCGTTGACCCAGATGTCGCCTGCGTAGTTGATGCCGTTGAACAACAGCTCCAGACGCTTGCCTTGCGCGGCGGCAGGCAGGTCGAAACTGCTGCGGTACCACCAGTCCTGACGGCTCAGCGCTTCGGGAATGGCCATGTTGTTGAGGCCGATGTCCGGATCCGGATACACGCCACGGTCGACCAGCGTGGTGAGCACGGTGCCCGGCACGGTCGCCACACGCCACGCCGCGTTGCCGGTCGTGTCATCGCGGCGCGACAGCGTGGCGCCGGTCGCTTGACCAAGCTCGGGTGCTGCGGCCAGTTGCCATGCCCCCACACGCCAGGATGCGGCATCCAGCGATTGCAGCGCAGGCGCATCCGGGACTGGCTGTGCAACCGGCGCCGAGAACGCGGCGCTACTGCGCGGCAGCGTTGCAGCCGGCTGCGGCGCAAGCTGGCCGGCCATCTGCTTGGTCTGCACGCGCCAGCCTGGCGATGCGTCTTCGAACCGTTGCAGCGCCGGATCCGGCGCGTTTGCGGCGAGCCGTGCAATGGCCTGTGCATCCAGCGCGCCCGCCTGTGCGGTAAAGCCCGCGATATCGCCGCCGAAGTGCTGCGTATACGCCGCAGCTTGCTGGTGTGGACCGAACACCAGCGTCGGCGCGACGGCCGCCCGCTGCACACGACCGCTGGCGACCTTGCGGCCGTTGGCGTACAGGGTCAGGCGTTCGCCCTGGGCAACTGCGGCCACCTGCGTCCAGCTGTCTGCACGCAAGGCCTGCGTACTGCGCAGAACATTGTCGGCGCCCTGCGCAAAACCAAGCGTGCCGCCATCGATCACGAAGTAGCGGCCGGCCCCTTGCGGATCGCCGATGCCCGCTATCAATGCGGTACCTGTGATCGAACGTGATGGGCGCACCCATCCGAAGACGCTCCAGTCCGCATCGGCAGACAACCACGGCGTCTGGGCGGCGAGTTTCTTGGTCAGCGCAACGCCACCGGCAAGCACGCGCACGTCATACGGACCGGGCGGATCGTCGGCTGGCGCTGCCTCCACTGCAGTCCAACCCATGCAAGCACACAACAACCACAGCGCTCCGCGGCGGAACGCCCTGCGAACCATCAGCATTAGAGGCCTCTCCCAAGCTCTACTGCCACACAACGGTGCACACCGCTTCGATGCAATCGGCAACCCGTCGTGCAGACGTTCTGCGTCATGACCTCCGTGATGCCGCCCGTGGCTGCCGCCCCTGTTTCAGCGGCCATGGTGCGAGGTAACGTTACCCCAGCTGGATATCGACAACAACCTTTCTGGGTTAGGGTTGGCAATCCCAGGAGGAGGGAATCATGCGAAACCTGATCCAGTCCGCAATCCCGGCGGCATGTGCATTGCTGTGTTTGATCGCTGCACCCGCTGCAGCACAGAGCTTGCGCGTGCAATCGCCCGATGCACGCACGCAAGTGGAATTCACGCTGCGCGCCGATGGCGTGCCCAGCTATCGCGTGCTGTATCGCAACACGTTGGTGCTCGGCGATGCACCGCTCGGGCTGGATCTGGGCCGAGGCAACAAGCTCGGCCGTGACATGACGCTGCAAAGCAGCACGACCGAACTGCACGACAGCCGCTTCACCTTGCCGGTCGGAAAGACGCGACAGGCACGCGACCACTATCGAGCACTGCGCGTGCAACTGACCGATACGCAACATCGCAAGCTCGGCATCGAACTGCGTGCGTATGACGACGGCGTTGCACTGCGTTACGTCCTGCCGGATGCGGGCCAGGTGCGCATTCGCGACGAACTCACCAGCTTCGCGTTCCCGCACGATTACCGCTGTTGGAACTTGAATCTGGGCCGCTTCGGAACCAGTCACGAGGGCGAATACGATGCCATCGCCGCATCCAAATTGCGTGCCCACAATTTGATCGAGTTGCCGCTGGTATGCCAGACCGACGCCGGCGGCACCACGCTTGCGATCGGCGAAGCGAATCTGCGCGATTACGCCGGGATGTATCTCACCGGTCGTTCCGATGGCGGCCTGGGCGTGTCGGCAAAACTGTCGCCGCGCCTGGACGACCCCACGGTAGCGGTCAGCATCGATGCAAAGGGCCGCGATTTCGCCACGCCGTGGCGCGTCATCATGCTGGCCGACAACCCCGCAAGCCTGATCGAATCCAACCTGATTTCCGCGCTGAATCCGCCGCCTGCCTTCGATGCGAGTTGGGTGCGCGCGGGCAAATCGGCGTGGGATTGGTGGTCGGGCAGTCTGGCCAGCGGGGTGGCGAACCCGGGCATGAATACCGCCACCATCCAGCGTTATATCGACCATGCGCAGCAGTTGAAGCTGCAATACATGCTGATCGACGACGGCTGGTATTACGGCAGCACCGGCGATGGCCAGTACAACGCCGATACAGACATTCTCCGCCCGGTCGAGCAACTCGATCTGCCTGGCTTGGTGAACTACGCACGCAAGCGCGATGTCGGCTTGTGGCTGTGGGCGCATTGGCGCGCACTCGATGCGCACATGGACCAAGCGCTCACCTGGTACCAGCAGCTGGGCATCAAGGGCATCAAGGTCGATTTCATGGACCGCGACGACCAGCAGATGGTGGACTTCTATCATCGTCTTCTGAGCAAGGCTGCCGAGCACAGGCTGCTGGTGGATCTGCACGGTGCGTATCACCCGACCGGGCTGACCCGCACCTATCCGAACTATCTCACCCAGGAGGGCGTGCTTGGTGCCGAGTACAACAAGTGGAGCGCGCGCATCACCGCAACCCACAACCTCACCCTGCCGTTTACGCGCATGTTGCTCGGGCCGATGGATTACACGCCTGGCGGCTTCCGCAATGTCCGCCCGGCCGAGTTCAAGCCACAACACGTCGGGCCGCAGGTGATGACCACACGCGCGCAGCAGTTGGCGATGTACGTGGTCTACGAGAGTCCGTTTGCGGTGGTTGCCGACAGTCCCGAGCAATACGAAAACGTACCTGCCGCGCAGTTCTTGCGTGATGTGCCGGCAAGCTGGGACGAGACGCGCGCGCTGGATGGCGCCATCGGCGAGCACATCGCGCTGGCGCGGCGTAGCGGCAAGGACTGGTATGTGGGTGCAATGACCAACGAGCAGGCGCGCACGATGGAGGTGCCGCTATCGTTCTTGGGCAAGGGCAATTGGACAGCCACCATCCACGCCGATGGCCAGGCGCCGACGGACGTGCGCATCGACACCCGCACACTCACCCGCAACGACACCTTGCAGCTGAACTTGGCGGCAAATGGCGGCGCGGCGATCAGGCTGCAGAGAAAGTAACGGCCGCCATCCCAAGACGAAGTGCCTCACGCACCTTCGCGCGACCGCTTCGCGGTACGCGCAGGCGTGCAGGCGCTTGGGCATGGCATCACACGCGCGCACCGCAGCGGTGCGCGCGTTTCGCACCACGGATGGCGTTATGGCAAATCCACGCCCACACACACCGCCGGGCGCGCGTCCTTGATGGGTTGCACGCCATGCGCATCGAACTGCAGCCCCGCATGCGTCGGCGCAAATGCCGGCCAGGCCGGCAGACCCTTTGCATTCGGATTGCCATGCTGCACGAACGCGGCCCAATAGCGCTGCAGGGACACCGGCGGCTGGCCGATCGGCAGGTTCTTGAACAGGAACGGCAACTCGGCGCTATGCGTCACCTGCCCGCCGGGCACGGCGGTATCGAACACGTAATGCCACACCGGCACGCCCAACGCAGCCTGGCGTTGCGCCACGGTCACCGCCGGGCAACGGAAGGTGAGATCGGTGGACAACTGCATGGACGCATTGCCTTGCCGTTCGGCGCGCTGCGCAATGGCGGCGCGATGCGTTTGCAGGATGGTCTTGGCGTGGTCGGGATAGTCGCGGCGCACCCGCTTCTCGGCGCCTTCCTCACCGCCATAGCGCAGTTCCTGCACCACGTAACCGATCAACAGCGGCACCTTTGCCTGCGCGCCGGCAGCCAGCAGCTCGGCCGGCGCACGCGGCAGCACGCGCCCGTCGACGACCGCCTGCAACCAGATATAGCCGTTGTCATCCAAGGCCGGCACATCCACACCCTGGGCCGCCTTGAGCAGTCGGTCGGCCGGCAACGCGCGTAGTTGCGCCAGCCGTGTGGCCGGCTCGTCGATGCCGGCGCGTTCGGCAATGCGCACGCCCAGCGCGCGATTGTCTTCCAGGCTGCGCGCCGGCAGGCCGAAGCCGGCAGTGCCGCTCTGTTCGATGGCTGCCGAGAACAGGCCGCGTGCGAGCGGGCTGAGCATCAGCAAGCCCACGTCCTGGCCGCCGGCCGACTGCCCGGCGATGGTCACCCGCGCGGGGTCGCCGCCGAACTGCGCGATGTTGTCGCGCACCCATTGCAAGGCAGCGATCTGGTCGAGCAAGGCGTAGTTGCCGGCGGCTTCGTTGTCGCCATCGGCCAGCTCCGGCAACGACAGGAACCCCAATGCGCCCAGCCGGTATTGCAGCGTCACCACCAGCATGCCCTGCGCCACCAGGTTGGTGGGCAGATGTCCATCGGCGCCGCCCGCCACGTTCGCGCCACCGTGGATCCACACGAATACCGGCAGCGGCCTGGCCGGATGCAGCTGCGGTGTCTGCACTTCGACATAGAGGCAATCTTCGGTGCCGCGCTTGGCCATGGCGTTGTTCCAGCCCAGCGCCGGCTGCACGCACGGCGTGGCAGCCTGAGTGGCGTCGCGCACCTGCGTCCATGCGGCAATCGGCTGCGGCGGGCGCCAGCGCAGCGCGCCCAGTGGCGGCGCAGCGAAGGGGATCGCGCGGAAAACCGCACTGCCATCGTCCTGCCATTGGCCACGCACCGCACCATGATCGGTGCGCATCTGGGGAGGTGCCGCCGGCGTGGCGGCAAACGCATTCGCACCGAGCAGGCAACCGGTCGCAAGCAACAACGCACAAAAACGCAGCATCAGTGTTCTCCGGTGAGCACGCGCGCGTGCCAGGCGGCCTGGAAGACCGCAGTGGCCGAGGCGACATTGAGACTTTCCACCTTGCCGCTGCCGCGGATCGACAACCGCAGATCGCAATCGCGCGCAAATGCGCGGTCCATGCCGTCGCTTTCTGCGCCCATCACGTACACCAGACGCTGCGGCAACGCGGCGGAGAAGACGTCCTGGCCACCGTCGACGAGTGTGGCGGCAATCGCAAAGCCGGCCTGGCGCAGCTGCGTCATCGCCGTTGCAGTGTCGGGCAGTTGCACCAGCGGTACCGCTTCGGCGCCGCCTTCTGCCACGCGTGCCGCCGCGCCCGACAGGCCCAACGTGGAACTGGCCGGCAACAACAGACCGGCCACACCGAAGTGCGCCGACGAGCGCAATATCGCCCCGAAGTTATGCGGGTTGCCCACCCCGTCCAGCCACAGCGCCAGCACCGGGCCCTGCGGCAACGCAGGCAGCCATTCCTGCAAGGGTTGCGGGGCGACGCGCAGCACCTCGGCCACCACGCCCTCATGGTGTGCACTGGCGGCGAGCTTGCTCAGGTCGGCCTCTTCCACCACGCGATAGCCGATGCGCTGGGTCACGCACCACGCCAGCAGCGCCTTGAACTGCGGAATGCGCGCCTCGCTCAGGTACAGCTTGCGCAGCGCCTGCGGACGCGCCTGGAACACGGCCTGCACGGCGTTGATGCCGTACAGCCGCACCTCACGCGCGTTGCTATTCGCTGCAGCGGCAGGTGGGGTGGCAGCAGGAGTGTGCTGCGCTGCAGCGCGGGGTGCGGCGCTGCGCGGTGCAGGTGTGCGCGGCGCGGCGCGGCCCCAGGGGTTGTGCGAGGGGCCGGAGCCGCCATCGCTTGGCGGCCGTCCGCCGCGTCCATCATGCTGTGTCATTGTCGGATCCAGAAGTTCGTGTTGCGTGCAGTGCGCAACGGCTGTGTCCGGCCGTTCGCCGTCTGCGCGTCGATCAGGTTGCAGCACCGGCAGGGCCGCTGCCGCACAAGCAGTGACGACGATGGTAAGCCACTGGCGCGATGGTCCATACACGCGGCCGCGCTGAGGCATGTTGAACGTCGTGCCGCCTGCAGGGGGGCGTTGACGCGACCCGGAGGCCAGCAGGATCTGCGCACCTCCTGCGGCGGGCATTTCCCCGTCCTGCAGCTGGCAATCATGCGCGTGCGATCACGCAGGGTTGGACGCGCACACGGGCCCGCAAAGCGCAGCAGTTGGATCCACCCGTGCGAACACCCGCAGATCGTGCAGCCCATCCGGCTTGAGCAGCGCACAGCGGCTGACGCCTTCTTCGACAAAGCCATTGCGCAGCAACACCGCGGCCGATGCAGGATTGCTATCGAGCACGGTGGCCTGCACCCGATACAGCGGTGGCGTCTGCATCGCCCAGGCGACATACGTGCCCACGATCCGGGTCATCCAGCCGCGGCCCCAATAGCTGCGACCGAGCCAATACCCCAGCTCGGCCGAGTAGCGACGTTCGCCCTGTCCTGGGCGCACTGCGATCGTGCCGCAGGCCTGGCCATCGATCTCGATGGCCAGCACCGGGTCGCGCAAATCGACAACCCGTCCGGCCAGGAAGGCTTCGCCATCGGCACGGGTATAGGGGTGAGGGAATCGCTCGCTCAATCCGCGCGGCACCAGCGGGTCGTTGGCATGCCGCACCAAGGCATCCAGGTCGTCCCGGCGCCAGCGGCGCAGCACGAAGCCTTCCCCGTGCACCATCAGCGATTGGTCCATTGCGTTGGTCATGGCATGCGCAGCATCGACTCCCGCGATACTGCGCACACTGGCCGCACGCCGCAACTCAGCGCTGGGCGATCTGCGCCTGTTTCAGTGCAGCGCACAGGCGGATGGTCTCGCCGGTCTGCGCCAGGCCGCGGTCCGCACCACTGAGCTTGGCCAGGCGCGGCTTGAAGAACGCATCCAGGCGGTCGGCCTCGTCCACACTGCAGCCACCGGAAGCACCCAGCGCCGGCAACCCGCCACCATCGAACGAGCCACTGCGTTGCACGATGCGGTCGAAGTTGGCAGTGAACCAGGCCCACATCGAATCATGCGAGCGCTCATCGCTGTGCCCGCGCATCAGCAGGCTCTTCATCTCGCCCACCTTGATCGCGTCGGTCAGCGCGAAATCGCGCACCTGCTTCAGCAGCGCCGGGTCCTGCACCGCACCCAGCGCGGCGATCATGGCGTTGCGCTGGGCTGGGTCGGCGTGCGTGCGCAGTGCATCGATCAGCCTCTGCACCGCCGGTGCGCCGCGTTCCTGGACAGTCACTGCCAGCACGGTGCCGAGCAGGTCAGGGTTGGCGGCGGAAAAATCCAGCGCACCATTGCCGCCGGCCAGCACCGCATCGCCTTGCGCCAGCAGGGCCTTGCGTACCTCTGCATTCTGCAGACGCAAGGCGAACACACTGGCCAGCGACGTGCGCAGGGCGGTGTCGTCGATCGACTCACCGCTGCGCCGCGTATAACCCAGCGCACGCAGACGCGGCAGGTACGCCTGTTCGGCCGCCTTGCGCAAGGCGCCGCGCTGGGCCTCGGTGGTGGCCTGGTAACGCCAGATCCACACGAAGCGTTCCAGCAGCGCGGTGGACACGTCGGCCGATGCCGACGGCGCCAACTGCGCGAGCGCTGCCAGCACGGCCGCGTTGTCGGCATCGCCATGCCGGTACGCCGCATTGATCGCATCGGCGTAGGCGAGCTGTTCGTTATCGTCCAGCTGGCCGACCTGCTTGCCCAGCGCCGCCAATTGCTTCTTGGGCAGCGAGAAACGGTAATAGCCGGCGCCACGCGCATTCGGGAACACCCAGGTGTTCTTGCCGGCGCCCTCCAGCACGATGCTGCCGCTGCCGTTTTCGAGCAACTGGCAGGCGGTACCGACCTGGTTCTTGCCCTTGCCGTACTTCACGCACACCGGCACGCCCCACTGTTGCGCCGCAGAGCCGGTGGAGCCCAGCGGCAGGTAACGTTGCTGCTGCAGTTTGACCACGGTCTTGCCGCCTTCGCGGGCCACCTGGGTCTGCAGATACGGCACGCCCGGCTGGTTGAGGAAGCTGCGAAATGCGGCCTTGAAATCATCGCCCTTGCCGGCCGCTTCTGCGATCGCATCGACCAGGTCGTCGGCAGTCGCGTTACCGAACTGATGCTTGGCGATATACGCGCGCATGCCCTCGCGGAACACGTCTTCGCCAACGAAGGCCTCGAACATTGCCAGCACTGCCGCACCCTTCTGGTAGGTAATGCCGTCGAACGCGGTTTCGATATCGCCATTGCCGGTGATCGGCTGGCGAATCTTGCGTGCGCTCACCAGGCTGTCGTTCTCCATCGCATGCTGCGCGCCGCCGATGCGGTCCAGGTTGGCGTGGTATTCCGGATGCAGCTGCATGGTGATCTTCTGCTGCATCCAGGTGGCGAAGGCTTCGTTGAGCCACAGGTCGTCCCACCACGCCATGGTCACGGTGTCGCCGGTCCACTGATGCGCCAGTTCGTGCGCATTGACGTTGAAGGAGCGCTGCACGTTCTCGGCTGGCGAATCCTTGTCCAGCAACAGCAGCCAATCGCGGAAGGTGACAAACCCCGGGTTTTCCATTGCGCCGGCGCTGAAGTCCGGTGCAGCGACCAGATCGAGCTTGTCGAACGGATAACCGAAGGCGTAGTAGTCCTCCAGCGCGGCGATGATGGCCGGGGTCTGGTCCAGCGCCGGGGTGATGCGCGGGCCCTGGCCCTTGGCGGCAATGCCGCGCAACGGCGTGGCGTTGGGGCGCTGCGGGGTGGCCGGCATCGGCGCCACATCCACCACGTCCCACGGGCCGGCGGCGTAGGCGACCAGATAGGTCGGCAGCGGCACGGTCGGGGCGAAGGTCACCGTCTTCCAGCCCTTGCCGGCCGGCTTGGTCGAGGTCGCGATGGTGTTGGCCAGCGCCTGGTCATTGCTGGGCACGGTCAGGCTGATGTCGAACGGCGTCTTGAACGCCGGCTCGTCGAAACCCGGGAACGCATAGCGCGCACTGATCGGCTCCATTTGCGTCATCGCATACGCCTTGCCCTGGTATTTCACCTGGTACAGGCCCTGCAGCTGCTGGTTGAGCGGCGCGCTGTAGGCGATCTCCACGGTAAGCGTCTGCGGTGTGAGCGTGCGGCCGAAATCCAGCCGCGCCACGCCGGCTTGCGCATCGGCTTCCACATAGCGTGCAGTCAGCGCCTTGCCTTTGCCCTTAGCCGGCTTGACGGTGACCTTGCTGACCTTCAACTCCTTGCCGTGCAGCCAGAGATGGTCGGACGCCTGCTTGAGCTGCACGCGAATGGTGGTGCGGCCGCTGAATTGGGTCTGCTCCGGGTCGATCTTGAGCGCGAGGCTATAGCGCTCCGGTACTGCCCAGGTCGGCAGACGGCCATTGGGAACCGGCTCGCCGGACGACTGCGCCAGCGCATTGCCGCAGCACAACGCGAGAAGAGAAGGAGCAAGCAAACAGGCAAGACGACGCATCGACAACTCCGGGGATGGCAATCGTCGAAGTGCACCATATCCATCCATGACTGTCATGGGCCATTGGTTGGCGACCGGCTCGCACCCACGCCGCGCCTACGACATCGGCTACGACACGCGCCTATTTCAGCCGGGCGGCGTGAGGAGGGCTCACAGCGCCGACCTACCAGGCACAGCCGTATGAGACGGATCGCAGCGCGCACATAGCCGCCGCCTGCAACGTCTCGCGCAGCGGCGCCGGGCGCTCAGCTGGACGACTGCACACGCCGGCCCAGGGCGTCGATGGTCTTGCGCCCCCTTCCGCATCGGCGAACGCCGGCAGCCGTTGCGCCACCGGCCTCGTTCACGCATGCCCACCCACGGACGGCGTCTGCGCTTCCAGGGTTTCCAGCTGGCGTGCCACCGCTTCGGGCGACTTGGTAAACGGCGCGATCAGGCTGTAGAACGCCGGCACCACGTACAGCGACAACAACGTGGACAGCGAGACGCCGAAGATCACCACCACGCCGATGGTGGCGCGGCTGGCCGAGCCAGGTCCGCCGGCCACCACCAGCGGGATCGCGCCGACCACCGTGGCAATCGAGGTCATCAGGATCGGGCGCAGACGCACCGATGCCGACTCCACGATG
Organism: Xanthomonas phaseoli pv. dieffenbachiae; assembly: GCF_008639345.1. NCBI lineage: Bacteria > Pseudomonadati > Pseudomonadota > Gammaproteobacteria > Lysobacterales > Lysobacteraceae > Xanthomonas > Xanthomonas phaseoli. The sequence continues at coordinate 3,654,464 of NZ_CP041380.1, forward strand.
GCCGCATGCACGCTGCGCCCCTCATCGCGCAACTGGTTGGCGAATTCCACGATCAGGATGCCGTTCTTGGCCGCCAGTCCTACCAGCATCACGATGCCGATCTGACTGAACAGGTTGAGCGTGCCGCCGGTCAGCCACAGCCCCACCAGCGCGCCCAGCACCGCCAACGGCACGGTGAGCATGATCACCAACGGGTGCGCGAAGCTTTCGAATTGCGCGGCCAGCACCAGATACACCACCAGCAGCGCCATGCCGAAGGTCAGCAACACCGCACTGCCCGATTGCTGGTACTCGCGCGATTCGCCTTTCCAGTCCACCTGCGCATATTCGGGAAGTTCCTCCTGCGCGGCCTGCTGCGCCCAGGCAATGGCATCGCCAAGCGGGTAGCCCGGTGCCAGGCCGGCGGTGATCGTGATCGCACGCAGGCGATTGAAACGGTTCAAGGTGCCGGCTTCGGCCACTTCGCTCAAGGTCACCAGGTTGGAGAGCGGGATCAGCTCGCCACGGTTGGAACGCACGCGAATGGCGGTGAGGTCTTCCGGCGCCATGCGGCCTTCGCGCCCGGCCTGCAGCATCACGTCGTATTCCTCGCCGTTGTCGACGAAGGTGGTGACGCGGCGCGAGCCCATCAATGCTTCCAGCGCGCCGCCGATGGCAGTGACCGGCACGCCCAGATCGGCCGCGCGCAGGCGGTCGATATTGACGCGCATCTGCGGGCGGGTCTCCTTGTAATCCGAGTCGGGGCCGACCAGGCCGGGGTTGGCTTCCATGCGCTGCAAAATGCGGTCGCGCCACTGCGCGATCTCCGCGTAATCCGGCCCGCCCAGCACCAGCTGGAACGGCTGGCCACGGCTACGCACCAGCCCGCCGCTCACCTGCGTGCGCGCACGCACGCCGCTGAGCACATTGAGTTTCTGCTGCACCTCATCGGCCACTTCGGTGGTGGGGCGGGTGCGCTTTTCCCAGTCCTGCAAGAACACGCTGACTCGGCCGGTGTGCATTTCCTCGCTGCTGCCAAAGCCGCCGGGCACGCGCGGATTGGCGCGCACGATGGGTTTGTCCGGCCCCACGAAGGGGCGCAGGATGTCTTCCACCTGATGCATCTGCCCCACCGTGTAATCGAAGCCGGCGCCTTCCGGGCCGTCGATCATGATCTGGAAATTGCCGCGGTCTTCGGCCGGCGCCAGTTCGGAGGGAATGCGGCCCATCAGCCATGCGCTGGCGCCCAGCGCCAACAGCATCAGCAGCGCAAAGATCCAGGTGCGGTGCACATGCCGCTCCAGCGAGCGCCCATACGCACCGGATACAGCCTGCATGCGCCCATCGAACCATTGATGGAAGCGATTGGGCTTGGCCTGCCCGTGCGCGCGCAACAACTTGGACGACATCATCGGCGTCAGCGTCAGCGCCACGAAGGCCGAGATCGCCACTGCCGCCGCCAGCGCCACCGCCAGTTCGCGGAACAGCCGCCCGGTATTGCCTTCCAGAAAACCGACCGGCAGGAACACCGCCACCAGCACGGCCGTGGTCGCAATCACCGCGAACGCCACCTGCCCGGTGCCGCGCTTGGCCGCCACCAGCGGCGGTTCGCCCAGATCGATCCGGCGCTGGATGTTTTCCACCACCACGATGGCATCGTCCACCACCAGGCCGATACACAACACCAAGGCCAGCAGGGTGAGCAGGTTGATCGAAAAGTCGAACGCGTACAGCGCAATGAACGCGGCAATCAGGCACACCGGCACCGTCACCGCAGGAATCAGCGCGGCGCGCGCGCTGCCCAGGAACACCCAGATCACCACCAGCACCAGCACCACCGCTTCCACCAGCGTGTGATAGACGCGCTCCACCGCCGCATCGATGAAGGTGGTGGTATCGAAGGCGACGAAGATGTTGGTGCCCTTCGGGAGCGACTTCTGCACTTCTTCGGCCTGCGCACGCGCTTCGCGCGCCACATCTAGCGCATTGGCGGTGGAGTTGCGCACGATGCCCAGCCCCACGTTGGGCACGCCATTGCTCTGGAAATAGGCGCGTCGCTCGGCCGAGGTGAGTTCCACCTTGGCCACGTCGCCCAGCCGCACGACGTAGCCATCGTCGCCTTTGCTCAGCGGCAGCTTGGCAAAATCCTCCGGCTTGAGATAACTGCGCTCCACGCGCAGGGTGAAGTCGCGCTGCGCCGATTCGATGCTGCCGGCCGGCAATTCCACGTTCTCGTTCTGCAGCGCGGCTTCCACATCGGCCACGGTGAGCGCGCGCGCGGCCAGTTGGTCGCGGTCCAGCCAGATACGCATCGCATAGCGCTGGCGCCCGCCAATGCGCACTTGCGCCACGCCATCCAGGCTGGAGAAGCGGTCGACCACATAGCGCTCGGCGTAGTCGGACAGCTGCAGCGTGTCCATCGTGCTGGAGCTCATGTTGAGCCACAGGATGGGGTCGGCGTCGGCCTCGACCTTGGAAATCTCCGGTGGACGCGCCTGGTCGGGCATGCGGTCGGACACCCGGCTGACCGCATCGCGCACGTCGTTGGCAGCGGCTTCCACATCGCGCGATTGCACGAACTCGATGCTGATGTCCGAAGAACCATTGCGGCTGCGCGCCTCGATGGTAGAGATACCCTCGATGCCGGCCAGCGCGTCTTCCAGCACCTGGGTGATGCGGCTTTCCACCACTGCGGCAGAAGCGCCGGTGTATTCCACATCCACCGAGACGATGGGCGGGTCGATCGCCGGCAGTTCGCGCAAGGTAAGGCGGGTGAACGACATCACCCCCAGCACGATCAGCAGCAAGCTCATCACCACCGCCATCACCGGGCGGGTGATCGACAGGTCGGAGAGTTTCATTGTGCGGCCGCCTGCGGGCGTGGCGCTGCGGGCGCCGCCTGATCGGCAACCTTCAGGCCCGGGCGCAGCTTGCCAGTGCCATCGACCACGATGCGCTCACCGGCCTTGATGCCTTCGAGAATTTCCACCTTGCCATCGCGGCGCTCGCCCAGCCGCACATCGGCACGCTCCACGGTGCTGTCGGGCTTGACCCGGAACACGTACGATTCGCGCCCCACCTGCACCACCGCGATTTCCGGGATCACCACCGCCTGCCGCGCCGGCTGGAACAGCCGCACATCCAGCAGCATGCCCGGACGCAGCCGGCGATCGTCGTTGGGGAAATCCGCGCGCACCGTCACCGAGCGCGTGGTTTCATCGATCCGCGAATCGATCGTCACCACCTCGCCCTGGAACTGCGCGCCCGGATACGCCGCCGCGCTGCCGCTCACCGCATTACCGAGTTGCACCAGGCCGAACTGCGATTCCGGCACCTGGAAATCCACGTACATGCGCGCCACATCGTCCAGCGTGGCGATCACCGTGCTGGAGGTGATCAGCGAGCCAGGGCTGATCTGGCGGATGCCCAGCACGCCGGAAAACGGCGCGCGCACCTCGCGGTCGATGATTTCCGCACGCATCTGCTGCACGCGCGCCTGCGCGGCATCGCGCAGCGCGCGTTGCGTGTCCACGGTGGACTTGGCCACCAGCTGCTGGCCAACCAGACTCAACTGGCGGCGGTATAACTGGTCGGTTTCTTCGAAGGTGGCCTGCGCGGCGGTCAATGCCGCCTGCTGCGAATTGCCGCGCAGACGCAGTAGCAATTGCCCGGCCTTGACCTCGTCGCCGCTGTCGAAATACACCTGCTCCACCACATCGCTGACCGCAGCGGTGAGCGCCACCGATTCGCGCGCACGCACGGTGGCGATCGACTGCACAGTCGAGTTCCAGGGTTGGGTGGCCACCGCCTGCACCGAGACCGGAATGGGTTTGGCGGCGGCCGGCGTACTGGCCTGACGGCTGCAACCGGCCAGCACAGCGGCCAACAAGAGCGCGGCGCAAACGCGCGCGCTGGGCAGAACAAGCATCAGAACATCCTGGCAGGGTACGTCGAAAGTTTACCGACCTAGCCGCCATGAATTGACAGAAAGGGCGCGCTTTGCACCATGACCAAAGACCCTTGCTGTCCTCGGCACGATGCGCTGGTCAGCGCGACCATGGCCTGGCTGCGCATGCGTCAGACCGACGCCACCGGTATGCAGCAGCCGCATGTATGGGGTCATACACCGCCGCTGCGCACACGCGCCGCGTTGCCTGACGACCGCCGGCCCTGCCGTATTCGCCGCGCCTAGCGTTCCAGCCCAAGATATTCGAGCACATGGTGCGCCAGCGCCTCTACATTCTCACCATCGGCGTGAAGATGGATCTCCGGGTTCTGGGGGGCCTCGTACGGCGAATCGATCCCGGTGAAATTGGGAATCTGCCCGGCGCGCGCCTTGCGGTACAGCCCTTTCACATCGCGTGCCTCGGCAACCGCCAGCGGCACGTCCACGAAGACCTCGACGAACTCGCCCTGCTCGAAGCGCTCGCGCGCCAGTTGCCGCTCGGCCCGGAACGGGGAAATGAAACTCACCAGCACGATCAGGCCGGCATCGGCCATTAGGCGCGCCACTTCGGCCACGCGCCGGATGTTTTCCACGCGGTCTTCGTCGGTGAAGCCCAGGTCGCGGTTGAGCCCGTGCCGCACGTTGTCGCCGTCCAGGATGAAGGTGTGGTAGCCCAGCGCGTGCAGACGCTTGTCGACCAGGTTGGCGACAGTTGACTTGCCGGCACCCGAGAGCCCGGTGAACCACAACACGCGTGGCGCCTGGCCCTTGATGCGCGCGCGTGCGCTGCGATCCACGTCCAGATGCTGCCAGTGCACGTTACCGGCGCGACGCAACGCAAATTCCAGCGTGCCGGCGGCCACGGTGGCATTGCTTTGGCGGTCGATCAGGATGAACCCGCCGAGCACGCGGTTGCGCGCGTAAGGCGAGAACGCGATCGGTTCGTCCAGTGCCAGGTTGCAGTAACCCACCTCGTTGAGCTCCAGCCGTTTGGCGGCCAGTCGCTCCTGCGTGTTCACATCGACCTTGTGCTTGATTTCGCTGACGCTCACGGTCACCGTGCGGGTGCCGATCTTGAGCCAGTACGGGCGGCCAGGCAGCAACGCCGCATCGTCCATCCACAGCAGATGCGCGGCGAACTGGTCGGCCACCTCCGGCGGGTCGTCGATGGCGGCAATGATGTCCCCACGGCTGACGTCGATCTCATCGCGCAAGGTCAGCGTCACTGCCTGGCCGGCGCGTGCGCTGTCGACCTCGCCGTTGGCACCGCGCACGCTCGCCACCTGCGTGCGGCGCCCGGACGGCACCACCACCACCGCGTCGCCCGCGCGCACCTGGCCGGCCGCAATCGTGCCCGCATAGCCACGGAACTGCGCGTTGGGGCGGTTGACCCATTGCACCGGCAGGCGCAGGCCGCTACCGGCGTCCGGCGGCTCCAACTGCACCGTGTCCAGGTGCTGCAGCAGGTGCGGGCCGCTGTACCACGGCATCTGCGTCGAAGCGCTGGACAGATTTTCGCCCGCCAGCGCCGACAGCGGAATGCACTGCACCTGGGCGATGCCCAGCTGCGCGGCGAGCGCGGCGTAGCCTTCCGCAATGTCGGCGAACACCTGCGCGTCGTAGTCCACCAGGTCCATCTTGTTGACCGCCAGCACGACATGCCGGATGCCCAGCAACGAGACGATGTAGCTATGCCTGCGGGTCTGCGTCAGCAGGCCCTTGCGTGCATCCACCAGCACCACCGCCACATCGGCAGTCGACGCGCCGGTGGCCATGTTGCGCGTGTACTGCTCGTGCCCTGGGCAATCGGCGACGATGAATTTACGCCGGTCGGTATCGAAATAGCGGTAGGCCACATCGATGGTGATGCCCTGCTCGCGTTCGGCCGCCAGCCCATCCATCAGCAGTGCATAGTCGATGCCCCCGCCCTGCGTGCCATGCCGTCGGCTATCGCTTTCCAGCGCGGCAAGCTGATCGTCGAACAGGCGCTTGCTGTCGTACAGCAACCGCCCGATCAGCGTGCTCTTGCCGTCGTCCACGCTGCCGCAGGTGATGAAGCGCAGCAGCGGCTTGGATTCGTGTTGCTGGAGGTAGGCACCGATGCTGCCGGGAATTGGGAGTCGGGAATCGGGAATCGCAAAAGCGTTCTCCGCCAACGTGACGTCTTCCGGCAACCGCTGTTGCGATTCCCCATTCTCCATTCCCCATTCACTGCCCATCAGAAATACCCCTCAAGCTTCTTCTGTTCCATCGATGCGCCCGGGGCGTGGTCGATCATGCGGCCCTGGCGCTCGGAGCTGGTGCTCACCAGCATTTCGGCGATGACCGCTTCCAGCGTGTCGGCGTTGGACTCGATCGCGCCGGTAAGCGGGTAGCAGCCCAGCGTGCGGAAGCGCACCGAGCGCGATTGCGGGGTTTCGCCCGGGTGCAGCGGCAGGCGTGCGTCGTCGACCATGATCCAGGCACCGTCGCGCTCCACCACCGGGCGCGGGGCGGCGAAGTACAGCGGCACCACCGGAATCTTCTCGCGGTAGATGTACAGCCAGATGTCCAGCTCGGTCCAGTTGGAAAGCGGAAACACCCGCACGCTCTCGCCCGGACCGGTGCGCGCGTTGTAGAGATTCCACAACTCCGGGCGCTGGTTCTTCGGGTCCCAGCGATGGCGCGCGGTGCGAAACGAAAACACACGCTCCTTGGCGCGCGATTTCTCTTCGTCCCGGCGTGCCCCGCCGATCGCCGCATCGAAACCGCCCTGCTCCAGCGCCTGCTTCAGGCCCTGGGTCTTCATGATGTCGGTGTGCACGGCGGCACCGTGGCTGATCGGGCCAACGTCCTGCGCAACGCCGTCTGGGTTGATGTGCACGCGCAGGTCCACGCCGGTCTCGGCCGCGCGGCGGTCGCGGAAGGCGATCATCTCGCGAAACTTCCAGCGCGTGTCGATATGCAGCAGCGGGATCGGCGGCCGCGATGGCGCGAACGCCTTGAGCAGCAGGTGCAGCAGCACCGAGCTGTCCTTGCCCACCGAATACAGCATCACCGGAGCCCGGAACTCGGCGGCGACTTCGCGCAGGATGTGGATGCTTTCGGCTTCGAGCCGGTCGAGATGGGACAGCGGCGGCAGGGTCATCGGAATGTCGTGGGTGTCGGCGGGCAGACCAGCCGATGGTAGGGCAAGGCGCTGCAGTGTGTGCCGCCCTGATGACTGCACGAAATAAGCGCCCGGCATAACGCGATAACGGCAATTCCTTTCTGATGGCGCAACGCTTCCCTAACATCGTCTCTCTCATCCAAGCCCCCGGATCCGAATGACCGCTGCCAGTTCCGCGCTACCGCCCAGCCCCTTGCCCGACGAGCGCAAGGCGCTGCTGGACCGGTTGGTCGACGGCCTGGACCCCGCAGCGCTGTGGTGGCTGTCCGGTTACACCGCCGGGTTGGCGCAGGGCCATCCGCCGCGCGCGCTGGCCGTGTTGCCGGGCGGACAAGCCCAGGCACTCGTGCAGGAAGGCCAGCGCCTGACCGTGCTGTACGGCAGCCAGACCGGCAATGCCCGTCGCCAGGCAGAGCACCTGGCCGCCGAGGCCGAAGCGGCGGGTCTGAGCGTGCGCCTGGTGCGCGCCGATGCCTACCCCACCCGCGATCTGGCCGGTGAGCGGCTGTTGTATGTGGTGATCAGCACCCAGGGCGAAGGCGACCCGCCGGACGATGCGATCGGCCTGGTGGAATTCCTCACCGGCCGTCGCGCACCCAAGTTGCCCGAGCTCAAGTACGCGGTGCTGGGTCTGGGCGATTCCAGTTATGCCGATTTCTGCGGTATCGCCCGACGCATCGACGAGCGCCTGGCCGAACTGGGCGGCCGCCGCGTGCAGCCGCGCGGCGAAGCCGATCTGGACATCGACAGCGTTGCCGTGCCGTGGCGCGCGCAGGCGCTCACGCAGGCGCGCGAGCAGCTCAAGAGCGGCCTGCACTCGGCCACGGTCACGCCGCTGCGCAGCGCCCCGGCCACGCCAGTGTGGTCGCATCAGCAGCCGTTCGCCGCCGAGCTGTTGTCCAATCAGATCATCAGCGGGCGCGATTTCAAGGGCCCGGGATTTCGCGTCTACGCGGTGCCCGGCAAGCGCATGCGGCATCTGGAATTTTCGCTGGAAGGCAGCGGCCTGAGCTACGAACCGGGCGACGCGCTGGGCATCCGCCACCGCAACCCACCCGCATTGGTCGAGGCGGTGCTGCAGACCTTGCGGCTGGATGGCGATGCCGCAGTCACCGTCGGCGAGCAGACACTGGCAGTGCATGCATGGCTCGCTACCCAGCGCGAACTGACCAAACTGTCGCGACCGTTTCTCGCCGCACACGCCGAGCGCGCAGGCGCGCAAGAACTGCAAGCGCTGCTCGCCCCCACCCAGACTGCCGGCCTGGCGTCGCTGCTCGCCGATCACCAGGTGATCGACGTACTGCGCCGCTGGCCGGCGGATTGGGACCACGCCGGCCTGCTCGCCGCGCTGCGTCCGCTCACCCCGCGGCTGTATTCCATCGCATCCAGCCGCAAGCGCGTGGGCGATGAGGTGCATCTGGCCGTGGACGAGGTCGCCTACCAGGCGCATGGGCATGCGCACCTGGGTTCGGCCAGCGGCTTTCTGGCCGCACTTGGCGACGGCGACACTGCGCCGGTGTACATCGAACCGAACGACCGCTTCCGCGTGCCGGCCGATACCGATCGCGACATCCTGATGATCGGCCCGGGCACCGGCGTGGCACCGTTCCGCGGCTTCGTGCAGGAGCGCGCGGAAACCGGCGCCAAGGGCCGTAACTGGTTGTTCTTCGGCGCCCAGCATTTCAATACCGATTTCCTGTATCAGGCCGAATGGCAACTGGCCCTGCAACGCGGCGAGCTGCACGCGCTGGACCTGGCGTTCTCGCGCGACCAGGCCGAAAAGCTCTACGTGCAACACCGCCTGCGCGCGCGTGGCGCCGAGGTCTATGCCTGGCTGCAGGGCGGCGCGCACGTGTATGTGTGCGGCGCCACCCGCATGGGCAAGGACGTGCACGCCGCCCTGCTCGACATCGTCGCATCGCACGGCGCCCTGGATGCCGGAGCCGCCGCCGCGTATCTCACCCAACTGCAGGTGGAGGGGCGCTATGCGCGGGATGTCTATTAGTGCCGAGAATCGGGAGTGGGGAATCGGGAATGGGAACAGCCCATGTCCGAGTTCTTCCGACCAACTGCGCCGTTTTTCACGATTCCCCATTCCCGATTTCCGATTCTCATGAGCCACTCTGTCGAAGACATCAAATCCGAAAGCCGCCGTCTGCGTGGGTCGCTGGAACAGAGCCTGGCCGATGCGGTGACCGGTGCGTTGCGTGAGGACGATCAGACCCTGATCAAGTACCACGGCAGCTACCAGCAGGACGACCGCGACATCCGCGACGAGCGGCGGCGGCAGAAGCTGGAGCCGGCGTACCAGTTCATGATCCGCACGCGCACGCCGGGCGGAGTGATCACGCCCACGCAGTGGCTGGCACTGGATGGCATCGCCACCCGTTATGCCAATCATTCGCTGCGCGTCACCACGCGCCAGGCCTTCCAGTTCCATGGCGTGATCAAGCGCGAATTGAAGGCCACCATGCAGGCCATCAATGCCACGCTGATCGATACGCTGGCCGCCTGCGGCGATGTCAATCGCAATGTGCAGGTGGCGGCCAACCCGCTGCTCTCAAAGGCGCACGCCACGCTGTACGCCGATGCGGCGCGCGTCTCCGAACACCTGCTCCCCAACACACGGGCGTACTACGAAATCTGGCTGGACGAAGAGCGCGTGTCCGGCTCCGGCAGCGAGGACGAGCCGATCTACGGCGAGCGCTATCTGCCACGCAAGTTCAAGATCGGCTTCGCCGCACCGCCGCTCAACGACGTGGACGTGTTCGCCAACGACCTTGGATTCATCGCGATCCTGCGCGACGGCGAGCTGCTGGGCTACAACGTCAGCATCGGTGGCGGCATGGGCGCCTCGCACGGCGATGCCGAGACCTGGCCGCGCGTGGCCAACGTGATCGGCTTCGTGAGCCGCGACCAGTTGCTCGATGTCGCCACTGCCGTGGTCACCACGCAACGCGACCTGGGAAACCGTGCGGTGCGCAAGCGCGCGCGCTTCAAGTACACCATCGACGACCACGGGCTGGACACCATCGTGGCCGAGATCGAGCGCCGCGCTGGGTTCGCCCTGCAACCGGCGCAGCCGTTCGCGTTCGACCACAACGGCGACCGCTATGGCTGGGTGGAAGGCGAAGACGGGCTGGGGCACCTGACCCTGTCCCTGCCGGCCGGCCGCATTGCCGACACCGACACCGCAGCGCATCTGAGCGGGCTGCGCGCAATCGCGCAGTTGAACATTGGCCAGTTCCGCATGACGCCCAACCAGAATCTGGTGATCGCCGGCGTGCCGGCCAGCGAGCGCGCACGTGTCGATGCGCTGGTGGTGCAGTACGGGCTGGATGCCGGCAACCGCGCCGCCACCGCCCTGGCGCGCGGCGCAATGGCCTGCGTGGCACTGCCTACCTGCGGCCTGGCGATGGCCGAGGCCGAGCGCTACCTGCCCGATTTCAGCGCAGCGCTGCAGCCGCTGCTGCAGCAACACGGACTGGCCGACACGCCGATCGTGCTGCGCCTGTCCGGTTGCCCGAACGGCTGCTCGCGCCCATACCTGGCCGAGATTGCGCTGGTGGGCAAGGCGCCCGGGCGCTACAACCTGATGCTGGGTGGCGACCGTCGTGGCCAGCGGCTCAATACGCTGTACCGCGAGAACATCACCGAGCCGGAGATCCTGGCCGCATTGGAACCGCTGCTGGCGCGCTATGCCACCGAAGGCGACCACGCCAACGATGAAGGCTTCGGCGATTTCCTGCATCGCGCCGGCGTGATCGCACTGCCGCCCTACCCCACGCACCGTCGCCTCGACCTGGAATTGATCGCATGACCGCGCTGCCTGCTGCATCGATCACCTCTTCCGCGTTCGACGATCTGGACGCGCTCAATGCGCAGCTGGAAGGGCTGCGTGCCGACCAACGCGTAGCCTGGGCGCTGCAGCATGGCCCGCAGAACGCGGCGCTGTCGTCCAGCTTCGGCGCGCAATCGGCGGTCACCTTGCATCTGCTCAGTCAGCAGCGCCCGGACATCCCGGTGATCTTGATCGACACCGGATACCTGTTTCCGGAAACCTACCGCTTCGCCGATGCCCTGACCGACCGACTCAAGCTCAATCTCAAGGTGTATCGCCCGCTGGTCAGCCGCGCCTGGATGGAAGCGCGCCACGGCCGCCTGTGGGAGCAAGGCATGGTCGGCATCGATCAATACAACAATCTGCGCAAGGTCGAACCGATGCGCCGGGCCCTGGACGAACTCGAGGTGGGCACCTGGTTTACCGGCCTGCGCCGCAGCCAGTCCGGCGGCCGCGCGCAGACGCCGATCGTGCAAAAGCGCGGCGAACGCTACAAGATCAGCCCGATCGCCGACTGGACGGATCGCGACGTGTGGCAATACCTGCAAGCGCACGATCTGCCGTATCACCCGCTGTGGGAACAAGGCTACGTGTCCATCGGCGATTTCCACACCACTCGTCGCTGGGAACCCGGCATGCGCGAAGAAGACACGCGTTTCTTCGGCCTGAAGCGCGAGTGCGGCATCCACGAAGAGATCTAGCGGCAGAGCCGCCCGCTGCCGGCTGCACGTGTGCGGGCGACGCGTTCACCCGCATCTGCGGCAGCTGCATGGACATGCGAGATCCAGGATGCAACGGCAACGCGCTGCGCGCTGCACTCACTCAAAAGCGCGCGCATCAACCCGCCAAGGCATCGGCGTGTGCGCGCCGCATCCAGTAACGATCGAACGCCCACATCAGCACCAGCGACAGGCCGACCAGCGGGAAGATCAGACCGCACAGCACCAGCAACGCCATCAGGCCGCGTAATGTGCGCGGGTCGGCCGGCAACGACGGTACGCCCAAGCCACCGCTGGGGCGGCGCTTCCACCACATCACCGCAGCGCTGACGCACAACAGCACGATGGCGATGCAGGCCAACAACAGGATCAACTGGTTGGCAGTGCCGTATTGCTGGCCCAGGTGCACATTGATGCCCCATTCCAGCAGCTTGGCCAGCGGCCCGTAGTCGCGATAGCGCATGTCCAGCAATACCGCACCGCTGTACTGATCCAGATGGATCACCCGCTGCCGCCGCAGATCGGCCGGGTACACCGACGCGGTATAGACCCCGGTCGCACCACGCGGCGGCGCCACGCTATATCCCGGCTGGATGCCGCGTGCCTGAAAGCGCGCCATCGCGGCATCCAGGCCGATCGCGCCGCGTCCCGGCGCAGCGAATCCAGCCGAATCGCCGTGATCGGCATGCACGTTGTCTGCCGAGTGCGCGTGTCGGGCCGCGTGCTGCGACTGCGCCAGGTGCCCTGCGTGATCTTCGTTGCCTGCGTGGGCTGCATTTGCCGAGGGCGCGCCATGCCCGGAGTGCTCGACATGGTCGTCGGCCACCTGCAACGCAGGTGCTTGTTCGCCATGCGCGTGTTGTTCCGCCGCGCCAGCGCGCTGTGCAGGCACCACCGATTCCGGCAGGCGCGCCTGCCGCAGCGACCACGCCGGCTCGCCGCTGTCGGCCAAGCGTTGCTGCGACATCGGCTGCTGCACGCGCAACCCGGCGGGATAGCCGAAATCATGCCCATTGGCCCAGCGATTGACCTGCGCACCCCACAGCCACGACCACGGCATGCCGGTCAGCACCAGGAACAGCAGGATCGCACCAACCCCGGCACCGGTCACTGCGTGCAGGTCGCGCCAGAACCGCCGCTGCTTCGGCTTGCCGCGCACGCTGATCACGCCGCCGCGTCGTCCGCGCGGCCACCACAGATACACCCCCGTGAGCACCAGCACGATGGCCCATCCGCCGGCCATTTCGATCAGGCCGCGCGCATATGGCCCCACCAGCGCAAGACTATGCAGCCGGCGGATCGTCCAGCTCAGCGTGCCGTGCTCGGGCAAGGCACCCAACACCCGCGCACGGTATGGGTCGACATACACCACCTGCCGCACGCCGTGCGCGTCCACCAGCCCGATTTCGGCGCTCGCATCGGCGCGTTTGGGCGTGGTGTACACAAACAAGCTGCCGCCGTAGCGCCCTTGTGCAGCGGCAACCAACTGCTGTGCGGGCAGGCGCGCATCGCCTACCGGCACCACCTTCAACCCGTGGTGCACGCTGCGGTCGATGGCGTCCTGGTACAGGAACGCAGCCCCGGTCACCGCCAGCCAAATGATGAAAGGCAGCACGAGCAGCCCGGCATAAAAATGCCAGCGCCACACCGCGCGATAGAAGCGCCAGCGACTGGCTTGGCGTGCCTCGTCCACGCCACCGTGGTCAATCGTTGCGTGCATCAGAAGCTCCAATCCCACGACACCGACAACGCACGCCCATCGCCGGGCGAATAACCGGAGCTGCCGCTGTCGTACCAGGCGTACACATACGCGCGATCGGTGACGTTGCGCAGTTGCAGGCTGAGCGCATTGCGCGCATCCACCGCCCAGCGCGCGCCCAGGTTGAGCAAGGCGTAGCCACCGGTGCGGCCCAACCTGTTGGTGCGTTCCAGGTAGTAATCGCCTTGTGCGTTGCCCCAGGCGCTCACCTGCACCGACGAACTGACCTGCCACTCCAGCCCGGCGGTGGCCAACCAGTGCGGCACGTTTTCGATCTCCTTGCCGCGCGTGGCCGGGGCGCTCGGATCGGGCGTGGCGATGCTGGCCTTCTGCCGCGAATACGAGACCCATGCACGCCAATGCTCGGCCGGCTGCAGGTTGAGCTGCGCATCCCAACCGCGCCGCAGGGTACGGCCGACATTGGCCACATCACCGATGCCGACCACGCCATTGACGCCGAAAATGGTCGCCACCTCGCCGGAGGCGCGCTGCTCCCAATACGCCAGGCGCCCATCCAGCAAGGACGACGGTGCGAACTTCAAGCCGGTCTCCCAGCCGTCGTTGATCGAGGGTCCCAGATTGCCGGGCTGGCGACGGTAGGCGCCATCGCCGCTGCCGATCTGGAACGTGCGCCCCCAGTTCGCATACACGCTGCCCTGCTCGCCCACGCGGTAGCTGGCACTGAACTTGGGTTGCTTGATGGTGCCGTAGTCGTAGGTTGGCGCGACGACGCCGGCCAGCACGTCGTGCAGCTGTCCATCGACACGATCGATGCGATACCCCGGCACCAGCTGCAGGCGTGCAATCGGGGTCAGCACCGCCTGCACATACGCACCACGCGTGCGCAGGTCGTAGTCCCAATCGCGTAGTTGTGCCCCGCGCACACGCGCCACGGTGCGATACCGCTGCGATTGGTTGTCCTGCCACTGCGCATCCACCCCGGCTTCCAGGTTGGCCTGCAGCGCGCCCCAGTCCGGCTGCCAGTTGCTACGCAGCAGCAGCCCGCGATGGGTTTCGTCGGTATCGCGTTCCTGCTGCAGCCCGGCCGCAGAAAACCGTACCCAGCGTTGATTGTGGTAGTCGTTCTGGTAGGCCTTGGCGCTCCATTGCGCCTGCTCGCCGAGCGCACCGTCCGCATGCAACGCAGTCTGGCTCGTGCGACGCTCGCTGCGGTCGTCCTGCGCATAGTCCGGCGAGCTGCGCGGCGCCGCACGTGCGGTGGCGGCATCCAGATAGCCGGCTTCCAAGGCATGGTTGTCGTAGTACCGCGTGGTGAGCCCTGCGCGGAATGCACCGTCCGGGTCGGTGTAGAACCACTTGCCCGCCACGCTGCGTTTGCGTGCGTCGGCATGATCGCGATAGCCGTCCGAGTCGCGCCAGGCCAGCACATAGTTCTGGCTCCAGACGCCCTGTTCGAACCCCTTGCTCAGTTGCACCTCGCGCGCATCGAAGCTGCCGGCCGTCACGCTCAAGCGGCCGTCGTTGCCGCCGGTACGGGTGAGCACGTCCACGCTGCCGGCAATGGCATTCAAGCCATAGCGCGCGTCGTTGGTGCCGCGCACGATCTCGATGGCGCTGATGTCCTGCGGAAATACCGCGTCCAGATACGGCATGGCGCCGGCGTTGTCGTTGCTGGGGATGCCGTCGATCAGCAGTTTCACCGCATTGATGCGTCCTTCGCCATTGAATCCGCGAAACGAAAAACGCCCTGCATCGGTACCCATGCGGAACTGGGTAACCTGCACCCCGGGCGCGCGCATCAGCAGCTCCCAGCTGTAGTCCACATGCTGATCGTGCAGCAGCTCGCCACCGATCACATCCACCGAGCTCAGCACGCGCGCCGTACTCGGGCTGCGCTGCGCATGCTCGCTCACCTGCACCTTGCCCAGGGTGAGTGCCGCGTCTTGCGCCTGCACATCACATGCAGGCCCCCACACCAACGCCAACGACGGCGCGCACCACATCGCTTTCAACAACCGCAGACGCATGACCAACCCTTCGCCGTGACTGCACGGCCGCACAGCCGTGCGCTGCCACCGTCGCGGCGCGCATCGGCATCACTGGATAAGAAGCGAGTCGCCCGCACTGCCCGGCAGTGACGCCGACAACCTCAGGCGCGCACGGGGCATTGCTGCATGGACGCCCGCACAGGGGCCAGCTTATGCAGCCAGCGGTGGTCCGCGTGCGCCGAGTGCGGCCCATCGAAAGACCGCGCGTGCGCTTGCCTGGGTGACCGCCGGAGCCGGCGTCGGCCGCAGCTGCAGCAGGCACAGCAACGCCACGATGAGCACTGGCAGCAAGCGTGCGGCCAAGACGCAGTAATCGCAGGCTTCACCATGCGTCGCTGCGTCGTGGCTGCCGGCGTGCTGCGTGTTCACTACGGCGCCGGGCTGCGCGTCCACGGCCATAGCTGGCGGCTGGGTTCGATGGCCGGCATGCAGCGAGCTCTCTGCCGACAGGGCCGGAACGCCCATGCACATCGGCTCGCTCGGCTGCGCCTGGCTCCAGCGGCTGATCAGCGGAGCGACCAGCATCAGCACCACCGCCAGACAGGCAAGCAGGGGCAACAACCGGTGGCGACGGGACAAACGCAGCATGCCTGGAAGTGTAAGCCGCCACGCA
Source organism: Xanthomonas phaseoli pv. dieffenbachiae (assembly GCF_008639345.1). NCBI lineage: Bacteria > Pseudomonadati > Pseudomonadota > Gammaproteobacteria > Lysobacterales > Lysobacteraceae > Xanthomonas > Xanthomonas phaseoli. The sequence continues at coordinate 3,670,478 of NZ_CP041380.1, forward strand.
AGCCGGGGCGATGGTCGCGGCCGATGCGCGACCGGATGTCGCACCCGGTTGCACCGGTCGCCCCGAATGATCCGCGCCCAGGCATGCGCCGGAACCGGCGCGCCAGAATCGGCTGGGCCTGCCGCTTCAGCTTCCGAGCCCGTTGACCGCACGCCGGACGCGTCACGCGTCGCCGTGCTGGTCGGCAGTCACACTTTCGTCCGGCCTCTGTGACCGTAGACACATGATGAGCCTTGGCATGCCCTATGCTTGCCGCTTCCACCTTGTAGCTACGCGCATGAGCACCATCCTGTCCGATCGAGCGGCCGAACCGCTTCCCTGCGCACCCAAGCCTCCCAGCGAAGCATTGCGTCTCCAGGCGCTGCGCAGCTACGGCATTCTCGACACCCCGCGCGAAGCGGCCTTCGAAGACATCACCCGGCTTGCCTCGATCATCTGCCAGACGCCGATCGCGCTGATCAGCCTGGTCGACGCGGACCGCCAGTGGTTCAAGAGCGAGCTCGGGATGGGCGAGCGCGAGACCCCATTGTTCAAGTCGATGTGCGCGCACGCGCTACTCGACAACGATGTGCTGGTGGTGCCGGACACGCGCGAAGACATCCGCTTTTCGCGCAATCCGCTGGTCACTGGCGAAGCACCGCTCTATTTCTATGCAGGTGCCTTGCTGAAGACGCCCGACGGCCTGCCGCTGGGCACGGTCTGCGTCCTGGACCGGAAACCACGCCAGCTCACCGACGAGCAGGTGGAAGCCCTGCGTGCACTGGCACGCCAGACCATGGCGCAGCTGGAACTGCGCCGCGCACTGGCCATCGCCGAGGAATCGGATCGCTACCGCAGCCGCCTGATGGCCATCGCCGGGCATGATCTGAAGACCCCGCTGCGCACTGCCGCCTACGCCATCGACAAGATGCGCCGGCATGCCAACGTCGACTCCATTCCGACCTTGGTGACCGCACGCGATGCGATCAGCCTGGTCGGCCGCAGCCTGGACGAGCTGGCCACGCTGGCCGCCGCAAGCGAGGCCGCCATGCCGGACCTGCAGCCGCTGCAGCTGGAAGACGTGCTGCATTCGGTCCTCGGCGTGTGGCGTCAACCGGCCATCGACAAGTACCTGGCCCTTCGCTACGTGCACACCTCGCTGCGCGTGCGCAGCCACCCCACACTGCTGACCACCTTGATCGGCAACCTGGTCGGCAATGCCATCAAGTACACCGAGCGTGGCCGCGTGCTGGTCGGCACTCGTCGCCGCCCCGGTTTTGCGGAAGTGGACATCATCGACAGCGGCATCGGCTTGAACATGGACCATCCCGAGCAGGTCTTCCAGGCGTTCCGCCAGGCCGACCCGCGCAGCGACGGTTTGGGCATCGGCCTGTGGATCGTGCATCGCACTGCCGAGACGTTGGGCTGCGAGGTGGACGTCCGGCCACGGCCGCAGGGCGGCACCTGTTTTTCGGTGCGGATTCCCTTGGCTTGACGATGCGTGGCTCGCAGCGTGTTCGGGCTTCGCGGCGTACGCCTGGGGTCGCACCGGTTTGGGCATCGGGCTATGGCCGGACCAGAGCGCGCCGGCCCTTCCATCGCGTCGAGCCGACGTTGCAGCTGCCCGCGCCACGCCAAGTCGCGCGTCAACGGCGACCGCTGAGCCCCGGCAACCCGCCGCAGGTGTAAGAATCCAGCCCGGCCCTGATCGCGCACTGCCTGCACTGCATCGGGCACGGCTTGGCGCCGTTCCAGCTTCAACCGGGATGCCGCTGCGGAACACAAAAAAGGCGGACCCGGGCTCCCGACCCGGGTCCGCCGCCAAGCACGCCAGGCCTCTCCCCAGGGACCCGGATGCGCCAGTCGCCCTGTGCACAGCCTCGTGCAACAGTGATGCGACAGCGCTAGCAACCCTTCGACGACACCGCGAAACACACCGGCAATGCGATCCCCTGCATCGCCAGCTCTGCGCCGTCCACCCCTAGACGTTCGAGAGTGTCGCGTCATGGTTGCTATAAAGGTTTTCGACAACGCAGCGCGCAACTTGATGCGCCCGGTCGACGCCGGCTGCATCGCCCTGACACGGGTAGGGAAAATCACCCACAGCACACCTGGCAGCGCTGTCGGGAACGCACGCATCCCTTTGATCCTGCAGGCATTTTTTTGCTGGGATTGCGCTGCAGCGCAGCACCGAAGGTCGCACGCACGCACCGATGACGCAGCCGACGGCCCATGTTTGGAACGACCATGCGCGCACGTCCACTCCCGCTCCGGTGCGCCGTCGATGTCGCCCTAAGACTGCTAGCCAGGGGCGCGCTAACGCTATATCGCCGCCTCAGGCCCCGGACGCATCCGCATCCTGGCGCGCGAACCATTCGGCCGAATGCACCTCATCGGCCGCAACCTCCAGCGCCTTGCGCAGCACGTCCAGCGGAATCTGCACACGCGCGCTGCCCGCCTGCACCGCCACCCATAACGCTTCGTCGCGCGGGTCGGCGAGCACCGTCAGTACCTCATGTTCGCGACCCTCGATCCTGGCCGACAGCTGCAGCGACATGCCGCCGTCCGGCTCGGACGACCATAGCCTGCTCAGTGCCGGACGCAATGGCTCGGTCATCGTGCCGCTCAGCTGGTGATGGTCTGGGTCAACGATTCCCAGGTCGGCGGCAGTGGCCAGTTCGGCGCCTGGTTACCGTCCAGCACCCGGCGCAGATCGCGCTTGTCGATCTGCGGCGCGAGCACATGCACCAGATCCAGCGCGTAGTCGCGCAGCACGCGGTCGCGCGGCAGCACCGCCCAGGCGATGCATTCGGCAATCGGCGCGGGCGCCGGCCAGGCGCGCAGATCCTCGTCGAACGCATTGACCGCCATTTCCGCAACCAATCCCACGCCAAGCCCTGCGCGCACATAGGTCTTGATCAGGTCGGCATCCAGCGCAGTGAGCGCGATGCTCGGCTCCAGCCCCACCTGCGCAAACGCGCGCTGCAGCGAGGAGCCCGGCCGGGTGGAGGATTCGTAACTGATCAGCGGATGCTCGGCCAGCGCCTGCATGTCCGGTGCCGTGCGTGGGTGATCCAGTGCGTGCCCCCGCGGCACCACCACCAGCCGCCGCCAGCGGTACAGCGGCACTGCGATGCCGGCGCTCGGCTCGCCACCGGCGGTGCTGACCACCGCAATGTCCGCATCGCCCTGGCTGAGCAGATCCAGGGCCGCACTTTCGGCGGCCTGCTGCAGATGCACGCTCACTTGCGGGTAGGCATTCTTGATCTGCGCCACCGCCGGCGGCAGCACGAAGCGCGCCTGAGTATGGGTGGTGGTCAGGGTCAGCTGGCCCTGGCTTTCGCGGCGCTGGTTGGCCGCGTAGGTGCGGATGTTGTTGGCCTCCGACAGCACCGCCCGCGCGCGCTCGATCACTTCCACACCGGCCGGGGTCACTGCGTCCAGGCTGCGTCCCTTGCGCACGAACAGCAGAAAGCCCAGTTCGTCTTCCAGCTGCTTGAGCTGCTTGGACAGGCCGGGCTGGGTCGCGTGCACGCGCGCGGCAGCCAGGGTGATGTTCAGCTCGGCATCGGCAATGGCGACCAGATAGCGAAGTTGGGTCAGCGTCATGGCTTATATCCAAAAAAGCGCGAGGCGCTACAAGGGCTTCGACTGTAGAGGAGTTCTGCGGCCCAGCTTATAACCGAACGCTATTTTCAGGATGGATGAAGTCATTTCCGACGGCTATAAGCCGGCGTTACGGTCTGGCGCTCCCTCTCTGATGCTACCGAACCGTGACTCCTGCGTTCCCGCTGCTTGCCGACCTGCGTGGCCGTGCCGTCCTGGTGGTCGGCGGCGGTGCCGATGCCGAACGCGTCACCGGCCAGCTGCTGCAGGCCGGTGCGCTGCCGCTGGTGGGCGCGCTCGCGCTCACGGCGCAGTTGCGGCACTGGGCGCAGTCCGGGCAGCTGCGCTGGTTGGCCGGTCGGTTCGACCCGGCATGGTTGGCGCAGTCCGACCAACCGCTATGGCTCACCATCGCCGCCAGCGAATCGGAAAAGCTCAACAACGCCTTGCGCGATGCGGCGAGCGCCCACCGGTTGCTGACCCACAACGCCGCGCCTGCGGCGTCCGCAACGGTTCCTGCGCGTTCCCCCACACCACGCAACGCGGTCGGCACGCTGGCGCCCGGCAACGTGAGCCTGGTCGGCGCCGGCCCCGGCGATCCCGGCCTGCTCACCCGGCATGCGCTGCGCGCACTGCGCCAGGCCGAGGTGGTGCTGCACGACCGTCTGGTCAGCCCGCAGATCCTGCGCCTGGCTCGGCACGGCGCGCATCTCATCGAGGTGGGCAAATCGGCACAAGGCCATAGCACCCGGCAGGAACAGATCCATGCCCTGATGCTGGAACACGCCCGCGCCGGTCGCCGCGTGGTGCGGCTGAAGGGCGGCGACCCGTTCGTGTTCGGCCGCGGCGGCGAAGAGCTGGAATTCCTGCGCGCGCACGCCATCGGCTTCCAGGTGATTCCCGGCATCACCGCCGCCATCGCCTGCGCTGCGTATGCCGGCATCCCGCTCACCCACCGCGACCACGCGCAATCGCTGCGCCTGATTACCGCGCACTGCAAGGATTCGCTGGACACGCTGGACTGGCAGGCGCTTGGCCAAGAGCGCCAGACGCTGGCCTTCTACATGGGCGTGGCCGGCCTGGACGCCATCCAGCAGCGGCTGCTGCAGGCCGGGCGCGCAGCCTCCACCCCGTTTGCGCTGGTCGAAAACGGCTCGCGCCCGCAGCAACGCGTGATCACCGGCACGCTCGCCAGCCTGGCCGTCAGCGCACGGCAGCATGCCGTGGCCGCTCCGGCGCTGCTGATCCTGGGCGAGGTGGCGGCGCTGGCGCAGACGCTGCACTGGTTCGGCAGCGCGCCGCTGGGCGCCTCGCCGCCGCACTCACCCGGCGCAACGCCCCACACGCCCACACTGGCCCACGCAGCCTGATTCCGACGGAGACCCCATGGCCCTGTACGACAACATCCTCGACACCATCGGCCGCACCCCGGTGGTCAAGCTCCAACGCCTCGCCCCGGACAACGTGACCTTGTACGTCAAGGTCGAATCGTTCAATCCCGGCGGCTCGGTCAAGGACCGGCTGGCGCTGGCGATCATCCTGGACGCCGAACGACGCGGCCTGCTCAAGCCCGGCGACACCATCGTCGAAGCCACCTCCGGCAACACCGGCGTTGCGCTGGCGATGGTGGCCGCAGCGCGCGGCTACAAGTTCGTCGCCACCATGGTGGAAACCTTCTCCATCGAACGCCGCAAGCTGATGCGTGCCTATGGCGCCAAGGTCATCCTGACCCCGGCAGCCGAGCGCGGCAGCGGCATGGTGCGTAAAGCGAAGGAGCTGGCCGAACAGCACGGCTGGTTCCTGGCCAGCCAGTTCGCCAATCCGGCCAACCCCGCCTATCACCGCAACACCACCGCTGCCGAGATCCTGCGCGATTTCGCCGGCCACCGGCTGGACCATTTCGTCACCGGCTGGGGCACCGGCGGCACCCTCACCGGCGTGGGTGAGGTCCTGCGCGTTGCGCGCCCGGAGGTGCGCATCACCGCCTCCGAGCCGGCTGGCGCCGCCTTGCTGCAAGGCCAGGACTGGAAGCCGCACAAGATCCAGGGCTGGACTCCGGACTTCGTGCCCGAGGTGCTCAACCGCGAGGTCGCCCATGAAGTCCTGAGCGTGGAAGACACCGACGCCATCACCGTCGCGCGCCGCCTGGCTGCCGAAGAAGGCATCTTCACCGGCATCTCCGGCGGTGCCACCGTCGCCACCGCGCTGCGCGTGGCCGAAGGCGCGGTGCCTGGCGCCGTGATCCTGGCGATGTTGCCCGACACCGGCGAACGCTACTTCTCCACCCCGCTCTTTGCCGACATCAACGAAGGCTCCGACGACGACTGGCTGGCCGGGCTGCCCTGATCGAGCGCAGGCGATGACCAGACCCGAAGCCGCGCAATGCGCGGCTTTTTTTCGGCCCCGGCCGCACCGCGCACGGGCCCCGAAAGACGCTGCGTCGCGGCGGCCACTTCGTACCCACGATCCGTGGCTGTCGTCGCGAGGCAACAGCGCACGCGGTCATGCCGAATCGGGCACGTGACAGGTGCCCGGCACATCTCGCGTCTGGGCGCAGCGTCCGCTCCCGTTTCCGGGTGTCGGCACGCCCGCACTCCCGTCCATGTCAAGGAAACGTTAGGATGGCGGCCGTGATGTAGGGAGAGATGTGTGAGCAACCAGCCGTATGGACACAGCGAGACCCGCGCCGCGCGGGCGCCATGGCTGGTAAAAATGACCTCCCCGGTCCACTTTGCGCTGGCCCTGGGGCTGGGCGCATGGTTGCAAGAGGCGCTGGATCTGCCCCTCCCGCCTCCCTCGCCGCTGGCCTGGATCGAATTGGCTGGCGGCGGCATCGCCTGTCTTGGCCTGGCGCTGGCGGTCAGCTGCTTTGTCCTGTTTGCGCGTCGGCGCACCACCATCATGCCCAGCGGCCATCCCTCGCGCCTGGTGCTGGACGGCCCGTATCGCGTCACCCGCAACCCGATGTACCTGGCCTTGGTGCTGAGCTACCTTGGCCTGTGCCTGCAACTTGGCCTGCTGTGGGCGGTTGCGTTGGTGCCGCTGCCGTGGCTTGCGCTGCAGCGCTACGTCATCCCGTTCGAAGAGGCGCGTCTGCGCGCCGAATTCGGCCGCCACTACAACGACTACTGCGCGCGTGTCCGCCGCTGGGTGTAGACGCAACACGCGTTACCGCGCGTGGCAATGGTTGCTGCCGATCGCTCCGGGAGAGCTTCCAGATGTCGCGAGACGGCATACAGTGCGACCGGTCAGACAGTCGCAGCAGATGAGATGAATGGCCGATAGCGTGCGGATTCCGCAGCGTGCTCCCCATCACGCGCCCATCATGCAATTCGCATAATTATCGCGCTATGAGAATCGAAGTCTGGCAAGGCGACATCACCGAACTCGACGTTGACGTCATCGTCAACGCCGCCAACGAATCACTGCTCGGCGGTGGTGGCGTCGATGGCGCCATCCACCGCGCCGCCGGCCCGCGCTTGCTGGAAGCCTGCGAAGCGTTGCCACAGGTGCGCCCGGGCGTGCGTTGCCCTACCGGCGAAATCCGCATCACCGACGGGTTCAATTTGAAGGCACGCCATGTCTTCCATACCGTTGGCCCAGTGTGGCGCGACAGCAAGCACAACGAGCCCGAACAGCTGGCCAATTGCTATTGGCAGTCGCTCAAACTCGCCGAACAGATGATGCTGCATTCGATCGCATTCCCGGCGATCAGCTGCGGCATCTACGGCTATCCGCTTTACCAGGCCGCGCGTATCGCAGTGACCGAAACGCGCGATTGGCAGCGCTCGCACAAGGTGCCCAAGCACATTGTGTTGGTGGCCTACAACGAGGCGACCTACAAGGCCTACCAGCAGGCCTTGGCCACGCAGGAAACTGCGGCGGCCTGAGGTTGGATCGAGTTGGCAGCATGCCGCCTCGGCCGGCTGCACGAGCAAGTTGATTGAGCGATCGACTGAGCAAAGGGCGCCGAACGGCGCCCTTTGCGTTTTCCGCACGGCATCGGCGTGCACCTGCGGATGCCGCAAACGAAAAAAAACGCCGGCATCGCTGCCGGCGTTTTCGTTTCATCGACGCGGCGACCTTGCAGCCGCCATCAATCGATCAACCCTTCCACTTACCCAGCGCGGCCAAGCCGTTTTCCTTGGCGCGCTCGTAGATGACCTGCTGCGCCTTGGCGAAGTTGCCGGTCATGTCCTTGGCCCACAGCTTCAGCGCGGCCTGCTGCATGGCGCGGCCGTAGGAGAAGCTCAGCGGCCACGGCAGATTGCCGAGCTGGTGCATTTCGTTGAGGTGGGCGGTGGACTGCTCGTCGGTCTGGCCGCCGGACAGGAACACGATGCCCGGCAGGATCGCCGGCACGGTGGACTTCAGGCACATCACGGTGGACTCGGCCACCTCTTCGATGCTGGCCTGCTCTTCGCAGCTCTTGCCGGAGATGACCATCGACGCCTTCAAGATGGTGCCTTCGAGCACGACGTTCTGCTCATACAGCGCACCGAACAGCGAGCGCAGCGTGGCTTCGGTCACTTCATAGCAGGTTTCGATGTCGTGGCTGCCGTCCATGATCACTTCCGGCTCGACCATCGGCACCAGGCCCTGCTCCTGGCACAGCGCGGCGTAACGCGCCAACGCATGCGAGTTGGCCTCGATGCAGGTACCGGACGGGATGTCTTCGCCGATGTTGATGACCGCACGCCATTTGGCGAAGCGCGCACCCAGCGTGTAGTACTCCTCCAGCCGTGCACGCAAACCGTCCAGGCCTTCGGTGACCAATTCGCCCGGCATGCCGGCCAGCGGCTGCGCGCCCTTGTCGACCTTGATGCCCGGGATGATGCCGTGGGCAGTCATGTACTCGGCGAACGGCACGCCATCCTTGGTCTTCTGACGGATGGTCTCGTCGAACAGGATGGCGCCGGAGATGTAGTCGCTCAGCTTGGGCGTGGTCAGCAACAGTTCGCGGTAGGCGCGACGGTTCTCTTCGATGTTCTCGATGCCGACGCTGGCAAAACGCTTGGCGATCGTGCTGGTCGATTCGTCGATGGCGATGATGCCCTTACCCGGGGCGACCATCGCCTGGGCGGTTTCAGCAAGCTGTTCGATGCTCATGTAGTTCCTGTGGCAGCTGCGGGGGAGAACGAAAGTATAGCGACGAAAGTCGTACACATTCCTTCACGGAATGCCTGCAACCGATTACACGTGATCTGCGTGACAGGATGTGTGGTGATGCTCGCATCGCGGGAATCGGGAATCGGGAATCGGGAATCGGGAGTCGGGAGTCGGGAGTCGGGAGTCGGGAGTCGGGAGTCGGCAAGCAGAGCATGAGGTGCTGCTTGTTGCTTGCAGTGCTGATGCATTGCTTACATGACGTGCGCTGGCGCGGCTGGAACTGCGCCACGTCTGCGTTGATTGGCGTTTGTAGGTGTTGGCCTGTTGCATAGAGCCGGCTGCGGCCATAGAGCCGGCTACGGCGCGTGCTACGTCACGACGAGCACCTGCTAAGCGTCTATCCGGTCGTACCGCGCGTCGTTCAGCGTTGTTCCGTTTCGTCGACGCGCAGGAAAACCGAATCGCCGTCGTGGGTGGGCGTCGCCTTGCGGCATGCATGGCGCGCCATACCAGCGCCGTTATGGCGCGGCGACGATGCTGGGCTGGCTTTGCAGCCGCCGAACCCGGTCGTTGAGCAATACGCCGACCCGAGCACTCGCCGGTGCCCGGCAGTTCCACACAGCACGACGGCGGCCCTGGGGCCGCCGTCGTGTGTCGCGTCTGTTCCGGCTCAGGTCATGCGCCGGATGCAGTCGACAGGCGTTAGAGCTCGCCCAGACCGGTGGCGCGGCCGTCTTCGCCCACTTCCAGCAGGCGCAGCGTATTGGTGGCGCCGTGGGTTTCCATGTGCTCGCCACTGGTAAAGACCACGCGGTCGCCAGGCCCCATGCGCTCGTTCTCCACCAGCAGGCGGATCGCCGCACGTGCGGCCTCGCGCGGGGTCAGGCCGCGGCTGTCGAAGCTGATCGGGAACACGCCACGCATCATCGCCATCTGACGGCGCGCGCCATCGTGACGGGTAAAGGCGTAGATCGGCATATTGGAGCGGAAGCGCGACAGGAAGCGCGGCGTGCCGCCGGATTCGGTCAACGCCACCACGCCGCCCAGGCCGATGTGCTCGGACAGGAACATGGTCGCCATCGCAATCGCCTGGTCGGCGCGCTGCAGATTGCGTTGCGCCGCTTCGAAGTCGGTGTCGAATTCGAACTGGTGTTCGGCCCCCAGGCAGATGCGCGCCATCGCTTCCACCGCACGCACCGGATAGGCGCCGGCGGCGGTTTCGGCCGACAGCATCACCGCGTCGGTGCCGTCGATGACGGCATTGGCCACGTCCAGCACTTCGGCGCGGGTGGGGATCGGGCTTTCCACCATCGACTGCAGCATCTGCGTGGCGGTGATCACCACCTTGTTCTGCGCCAGCGACTCACGAATGATCTTCTTCTGCAGGCCCGGCAATTCGGCGTCGCCGATTTCCACGCCCAGGTCGCCACGCGCCACCATCACCACATCGGAGGCTTCGACGATCTCGACCAGGTTTTCGATCGCCTCGGTGCGCTCGATCTTGGACACCAGCTGTGCATCGCAGCCGTGCTGCTGCGCGATCTGACGCGCGTCGTGCATGTCCTGCGCATTGCGACAGAACGAGACCGCGATGAAGTCCACGCCGATCTTGGCCACGATACCGATCAGTTCCTTGTCGCGCTCGGTCAACGCGCCCAGCGACAAACCGCCGCCCTGCTTGTTGAGACCCTTGCGGTCGGACAGCACGCCATCGTTCAACACCTTGGTGACGATGCGCTCGCCCTGCACATCGGTCACCTGCAACTGCATCAGGCCATCGTCGAGCAGCAGCACGTCGCCGGCGGTCACGTCCTGCGGCAGACCCAGATAGCTGACACCAACCTGCGTCTGGTCGCCAGCCGGCGCGTTGGCATCGGCCACCAGGTCGAAGCGATCGCCCATGGTCAGCTTGATCTTGCCTTCGGCAAAACGTTCGATACGGATCTTCGGGCCCGGCAGGTCGGCCAGGATGCCGACTTCGGCACCGACGCGGGCCGCAGCGGCACGTACCTCGGCGGCGCGCTTGGCCTGGCCGGAGGGGTCGCCATGGCTGAAGTTGAGGCGCACCACGTTGACGCCCGCCTTGAACAGCGTATCCAGCACACCGGGCGCATCCGTTGCCGGTCCGAGGGTGGCGAGGATCTTGGTGCGGCGTTGACGTTCTTTCATGATGGCCTCCCTGTAAAAGCCGCGAAACTTAACACACACGTCACGTACCGAGGATGGCATTGCGGCATAGCCTTCCTCCGATTCCGGCATGTCTTATAGACAGTGCGGGACAGTACGTACGCCTGCGCCCGCGCTGCCATGAGCAATGCGAACGGTCGCCACCCTAACCCGGCAGCGGTGAAGCGTGTTCTGCGCGCTGCGAACCGCAGCTGCGGGCGCGGCGACCAAGCGAACACAACGGTCGACGCGCACCGCTCATCACTGCAGCAACGCCGCCAGTTCAGCCGGCGTGCGTGCCAGCGCACCGGCGCCGGCGGCGCGCAATTCGCCCTCGTCGCCGAAGCCCCACAACACGCCAATGCTGTGGATGCCGTGGTGATTGGCGCCATCGATATCCATGCGCCGGTCACCGATCATCACGCAGCCAGCCTTGTCGATCTGCAAACGGCGCAGCGCTTCGGCAATGAGGTCCGGCTTGAAGCGACGTTCGCCATCTTCGCTGGCACCGATCACCTCTTCGAAGCACGCGCCGAAGGGCAGGTGCTCGACGATGCGCCGCGCATAGCGCTCATTTTTCGAGGTCACCACGGCCAGACGATGACCGGCACGCTGCAGGCCGGTGACAACCTCGCCGATGCCGTCGAACACGCTGAGTTCGGTCCAGCCCACCGCGTCGTAGCGTGCGCGGTAGAGCCCGAGCGCGCGCTGCACCAACTCCGGATCGTCCGGGAAACATTCGGTGAAGCTGTCGCGCAACGGCGGGCCGATCCAGGCGCGCAAGGTCTGCGCCGACGGACGCGGCTGGCCGAGTTCGTCGAAGGCATGCACGATGCTGGCAACGATGCCTGGCTCCGAATCGACCAGCGTGCCGTCCAGATCGAAAAACAGCGTGGCTGCACTCACTGGCCGCGGGCCTGGAGTGCGGCCACCGCCGGCAAGGTCTTGCCTTCCAGAAACTCCAGGAACGCACCGCCACCAGTGGAAATGTAGGTCACGTCCTTGGCGATCTCGTATTTGTCCACTGCGGCCAGGGTGTCGCCACCGCCGGCGATCGAGAACGCCTTGGAACTGGCGATCGCGCGCGCCAGCGTCTCGGTGCCGTGGCTGAAGGACTCGAATTCGAACACGCCGACCGGCCCGTTCCACACCACCGTCCCGGCATTGGCGATCAGCTCGGCGTAGCGCTGTGCGGTGTGCGGGCCGATATCCAGGATCAGATCGTCCGCGTCGACCGCATCCAGCGACTTCACGCTGGCTTGCGCCTCGGGCAGGAACTGCTTGGCAACGACCACATCGGTGGGCAGCGGAATCTCCGCGCCACGCGCCTTGGCATCGGCCACGATCTGGTTGGCGGTCGGGATCAGGTCCGGCTCGTTCAACGACTTGCCCACGGCATGCCCGGCTGCGGCGATGAAGGTGTTGGCGATGCCGCCGCCGACGATCAACTGGTCGACCTTGTTGACCAGGTTGGACAATAGCTCCAGCTTGGTGGAGACCTTGCTGCCGGCCACGATCGCCAGCAGCGGCTTGGCCGGGTTGTCCAGCGCCTTGGCCAGGGCGTCGAGTTCGGCCATCAACAGCGGGCCGCCTGCTGCGACCGGCGCGAAACGGATCACGCCATGCGTGGAGGCCTGCGCACGGTGCGCGGTACCGAAGGCATCCATCACGAACACGTCGCACAACGCGGCGTACTTGCGCGCCAGCGTCTCATCGTCCTTGCCCTCGCCAACGTTCATGCGGCAGTTTTCCAGCAGCACGACCTGGCCAGGCGCAACGTCCACGCCGTCGACCCAGTCGCGCACCAGCGGCACGTCCACGCCCAGCAATGCGGCCAGACGCGTGGCCACCGGCGCCAGCGAATCTTCTTCGGTCCAGCTGCCTTCCTTGGGGCGGCCCAGGTGCGAGGTCACCATCACGGCCGCGCCTTTTTCCAGCGCCAGCTTGATGGTGGGCACCGAGGCGGTGATGCGCTGTTCGGAGGTGATCTGGCCGTTGTCGATCGGCACGTTGAGATCCTGGCGGATCAACACGCGCTTGCCGGAGAGATCGAGGTCGGTCATGCGGACAATGGACATGGGCTCAGCTCGTTCGGTCTAGGGAGGGGGAATGGGAAATGGTCAGGCAGAAGCACCCAGGACGCGCGCCCGGGCAACCAGGTGAGCGCTGTGCCGTTGGCGGCAACTGGCCGTAAAACGCCAGCGCGATGTCGTTGCGCCCGCGGGCGGATCGCGTGGCGCGCAGCTTGCCCAGCACGCGCGAGGCCGCCAAGACGGTCGGCGAGGCGCGGGATGCTTGGTCGAACACGACGGGCAATACGGCTGCCTTGGTCACGGGGGACGCCCATTGTCCGACCTTCGCGCTGCAGCGGCAAACCGCGATGCGAAGCGGCCGCAATCAGCCGTTGCGATTGGCCGATGCGCTACGCAACAGACTCACCGCGAAACCGCCGACCAGCAAGGCGCCGCCGACCAGCAGGCCCCACAGCAACCAACGCTTCCAGTCGCGCGGCGTGGCGGCCGCTTGCAGCGCGGCATCGCCGGCAAGCGGCTGCGCCTGCGCAGCCAGACTGGCCTGCGCCGGCTGCCACTGTGCGCCGCGTTCGCGCCGCAGTGCCTGCAGCATTGCGCCCAGCGGTGCGTCGGTGCGCTGCGCACGCGCACTGCCGGCGACCAATGCATAGGGTGGCTGGCCTTGGGCGAGAAACATCAGCCGCTCCGGCCGGTAACCGACGCGCAGCGTCGGCACGGCGGTGCTGCGACCCTGCGCAGCGACCAACCGCCATTGGCGATCGCGCACGGGCGCAGACAGCAGTTGCGGCGGCGACGCGGCGGCCGCGCCCTGGCCCAATCGATACGCCAACCATGGGCCGGCACGTTGCAGCCACGGCGCATCGTCGGAATCGCGACTTGCCACGATCCACTCGACCGCCTCGGCCTGACTGCCGCCGACATCCAGCTGGCTGATCGGAAAGCGACCAGGCAAGGCATACACCAGCGCCGCATCTTGCGTGGTGCCGGGCAAGTCCAGCCACTGCGGCGGTGTGGACATGGCGATGCCCTCCAGCTCCGCCTCGACCACGCGTAGTGCCGGCAGCGCGCCGGACGCGGTGACCAGGCGCAGGTAACGCGCCCCATCGTCCAGCGCGATACGGCGCTGCTGCAGTCGCTGCGCCTGATTGTCGAGTGCCATGACCATGGCGTTGGAGGCGAGCACGCGCCAGTCGCGCAGATCGTCGCTGCCTTCCACACGCACCTGGGCCTGCACCGGCATGTCGCCCTCCCAGTCCAGCACTAGCGCACGCGGGCGATCGCGCAGCGCGCTGGCATCGATCAGCCAGCTGACACCGCGGCCCGCAGCGACAGCTCCGGTCGCAAAGCGACCTTCCAGGCGGCGCACCGCACCACTGGCATCGCGCTCGGCAATCAACTGCAGATCGCCGTTGGCCGGCGCGGCACCGGCGGGCAGCGCAAACAGGGGCAAGCGCTGACGGCGTACCGCAGCCGCCGGTGCCGCATCCATCGGCAGCCAGGCGGTGGGCAGCTCTTGTCCACGCGCATCGATCACCGTGACATCGCGCAACGCCGCGTCGTGCGCAATGCGATACACCGCCGCATCCAAGGTCAGCTGATAGAGGCCGGCATCCGAGCCGGTGACCTGCAGCGGCCACTGCCGGCGGTAGTCCTGCCGCACATCGGCGGCCTGCGCCAGCAGCGGTACCAACAGCAGCAGCGCCCATCGCATCGCGTTCATGCCTGATCCTTTTCGACGCCGTTCTCTTCGGCAGCACGACCTTCGGTCGCGACCGCCCGTGGCGGCGCCGGCGCCAGATAGCCCACCACGGTGCACAACAGGCCATAGGCCATGAACGAGCCGATGCCGAGAAGATTGCCCAGATGCTGGCGGTCGACCAACACCAACTTCGCCAGGACCAGCCCCATCAGCAACGCGCCGCCCAGCCACAGCCCGCGTTGCCCACGACGCGAGCCGATCACCCAGCCCAGCACGCCAAGCACGCTCCAGACGATGGTGAGGCTGGTCTGCGACAAGGTGGCGCCGATCAGCGCCCGATCCCACGCCACACCGCCCCAGTGATGCACGCTGTGCAAGGTGCTGCCGGTGATCAACGCCCACCCCAGCACACCCAGCGCACCCACGCGCGAACGCTGCAGCACTGTCGGCGCAGGTGCGGACCAGGCCCAGCGCGCAAGCAAGGCCAGGACCGCCAATTGCGCCAGCTCGGCGGGATTGAGCAACGGCAGCCAGGGCAACGGCGCGGCGCTCACCGGGTCCAGCAACGCGAGCAGCCAGCCGAGCCCCAGTACCGCGAACAGGCAGCTCAGCAGCGCGTTGCGTGCAGGATCAAAGCCGGTTCCCTGCGGCCAGGCCAGCCACGGCCAGCGCAACAGCCCCAGCGTCGCCACCAGCAACCATGGCGCCGCCAGCAAGGCGCAACGCCAGCCATTGGCCAGCGAGAACGCATCGGCCAGCCAGGCCGCGCCCAGCGAAATGACCAACGGCCACAGCAGCCACCAGATGAACTGCGCCGCCATCGCACCAGCGCCCTGCTGCGTGCGCAGGCACCACAGCGCACGCGCGCCCGCCACCGCAAATACACCCCATGCCAGCGCGCCCCAATGCGCGAATGGCTGGGTGTGCGCTGCGTCTTGCCACAGCGCCAACGGCGCCGCCAGCGCCAGCCCCGACATCACCGTCCATACCAACGCCGCTGCAGGACGGCGCCGATGCACTTCCGCCGCCAGCCATACACTGAGTGCGACCAAGCCCAGCAGCAGATCCGGTTCGCTGCGCAGGTCGGCAAAACGCACGATCTCGTGCACGCCGCACAGCGTCCACCAACCCAGTCCCCACAGATATGCCAGCAGCGCACGCCGCCGATGCCCGGCATCGCGCAGAAACCAGGCACTGGCCCAGCCGGCCAGCGCCAGCAGCATCGTGCTCATGCAGGTTGCATTGGCCACCGCAACCGCATCGTGGCGCCAGGCATCCACGCCGAAGGCGACACCCACCGCCGCAAACACCTGCAGCGCAACACCGCTGACCTGCGAGACCCGTCGTTGTTGGCGAAGCCCCAGCCACAGCAAACCGACGCCTTCCAGCGCAAACACGCTCGCAGTGGCACGTGCCGACAGCGCCAGCGGTACGGCCAGGGTTGCAAACCCGACCGCCAGCATCGCGTGCGCCTGGCCCAGCACGCGGGTAGACGCGCGGCGCAGCAGCCAGCTGCCCAGGCCCGCATACAACGCGGCCACCGCCACCGCGCACAACGCCAGGGGCAGCCGGTCGCCCTCAAGCAGGCGCGCCTGCAACGCAAACGCCACCAGCGGCGTTCCGAACAACAGGCTGCCATCGATGAGCCTGCCGGCACTGCCGTCGCCGCGGCGCGCATGCAGCACCGGGATCGCCACGTACATCGCGAAGAACAGCAACAGGAACGGCTCGGTCGTGGCGAATTTCGCCGGGGAATACTGCAGCGCCCCCCACACGGTGCCGATGCCGAAGGTGAAAGCAAACCCCAGCAGGTTCAGCACGCGCCACGGACGTGTCCATGCAATCGCCACGATGCCGGCGTTGAGCACGGCGTAATACGAAAACAGCGCCACGTGATTGCCGCTGCCGGTAGACAACCAGATCGGCGCAAGAAAACCGGCCAGCACGCCCAGCACCGCCAACGTGCGCGAATCCTGCAGCACCGCCAGCACGCACATGCCTGCGATCAGCACCACGCTGATGCCCAGCGCCATTGCGGCATCGAGCAAGCCATACAACTTGAACGCCGCGAACACCGTCAACAACAAGCCACCGATGGCGCCGCCCTGCAACGCCAACGCAAAGCCCGGCCGCTGCGCGCGCTGCGTCCAACCGAAGATCAGGCCGGCTAATGCCAGGACGCTGATGCCGGCCAAGCGCAGCTCGATCGGCATGCGCATCCAGCCCTGGTCGCTGGCGTACTTCAACAGCGATGCCACGCCGGCCAGCAACACCAGCATGCCGACCTTCACCGGCACATTGCCCTCGGTGAACCAACGCTTCAAGGCGCTGGCTGCGCGCGCGATGGCGCTGGGCGCGGCCGGAAGCTGGGGCGGTTGCGGTTGCGCCGATTGCGGTTGCGCCGGCTGGGCGCGCGTTGCCTGCGCTTGCGGGCTGGGACGTTCCGACGCCGCGATTGCACTGCGCGCCATCGCATCTGCAGGCGCCTGCGCCGGCAACGGCGGCGGCATCGCCGAGGCAGACACACCAACCGCCTCGTGATCCGCGCCCGGCGCATGCCAACCGTCGTCCTGACGCGCCGCATCGGAGGTGCGGTACCCCGAAAGATCGCTGTCGGCCACGACGCCCGGACCAGTGCCGGCAGCGGGAGCCTCGTCAGGTCGCTCCCATGCCCTGCCCTGCGCGTCCGCGGGTGCTTGCGCCTGCGCATCCGCACGCCCGGCACCACTGCCCTGCCACTGCGCGAGCCGCTGCTCCAGCGCCGCCACCCGTCGCCGCAGCCCGGCAATCCACACCAGCGCAATCACCACACCCACCGGCACGGCGAGCAGCACCAGGGCCACCAACACGATTATCGTTTCCAACGCAGCAATCCCCGAACCGGCGTCCAGCCGAATGCGCGCACCATACAGCCTAGGGCTGCGGCTGGGCAGCTAGCCTATCGCTTGGACGACGGATGGAGCGTCGGCAAGCATGCGGTCGCATGCGTGCTTGCGTGGATGCCTCACACAAGAAAACGCCCGGAGAACCGGGCGCTTTGAACGGTTATTCGCGGTAGCCGCTGTCGTTCTTGTTATGGATGATCCAGATCAGGTTGCCGCCGGTCCCCATCGACTTGCCAGCGAACACCAGGCGTCCCTGGCCCTTATAGGCCATTTCGTAACGGTAGCGGTCGCCACCGAAGAAAAACGGGATAAATGCCTTGCCGGTCACGTAAGCACCCTGGTCGTCCGGTTGACCAATCAGGTCGGTGACCTGCTTCATCGGCATACCGATTTTCAGCTGGGTGAACTTGCTGCCAGGCGCCGGCTTGCCGGTGATCTCGCCTTCGTAATCATTGACGCCCTTGACGGTCTCGCCGTAGCCCGCCTCGACATCGGACGACTTGATCACCTCGCCATCGGCATTCATCCAGGCCGGCGTACCGGTCTGCTTTTTTGCAGCCCAGCTGGTCGACGGCACGGAAAACGCAACAACCACACTCAGCGCCAAGGCGCCTGCAAAAAACTTATTCATCACTTTTCTCTCGATCCATGGAGTTCCCCGATCCTTCGTACACGACACGGGAACGGCCGCCGTGCGTGCAAATTAGCGCACGTGAGTCCCGCAAAGTCCACTTCCGGGCAGCCGCCGAAGGCGTCGCAGTGCAAGAAACGCAACATCCATCGCCTACGAATGAAAAAGCCCCGGCATGCCGGGGCCTGTTTCATCACTGCACCAGAAACTTACTTTGCCACAACCCGCACCATCTCCAGGCACTTGTTGGAGTAGCCCCACTCGTTGTCGTACCAGGACACCAGCTTGACGAAGGTGGAGTCCAGCGCGATGCCTGCGTCGGCGTCGAACACCGAGGTGCAGGTTTCGCCGCGGAAATCGGTGGCCACGACCTTGTCTTCGGTATACCCCAGCACACCCTTCAGTGCACCTTCGCTCTGTGCCTTCACTTCGGCGCAGATTTCGGCGTAGGTGGCCGGCTGTTCCAGCTCGACCGTGAGGTCGACCACCGAGACGTCGGAGGTCGGCACGCGAAAGCTCATGCCGGTGAGCTTCTTGTTGAGCTCGGGGATCACCACGCCCACGGCCTTGGCCGCGCCGGTGGAGGACGGGATGATGTTCTCCAGGATGCCGCGGCCGCCGCGCCAATCCTTGTTGGACGGGCCGTCCACGGTCTTCTGCGTCGCAGTGGCCGCATGCACGGTGGTCATCAGGCCGCGCTTGATGCCCCACTTGTCGTTGATCACCTTGGCCAACGGCGCCAGGCAGTTGGTGGTGCACGAGGCGTTGGAGATGATCGCTTCGCCCTTGTAGGTCTTGTCGTTGACGCCGTAGACGAACATCGGGGTGTCGTCCTTGGACGGCGCCGACAGGATGACTTTCTTGGCACCTGCATCGATGTGCTTCTGTGCGGTTTCCTTGGTCAGGAACAGGCCGGTGGACTCGATCACCACGTCGGCGCCGACGGCATCCCACTTGAGGTTGGCCGGGTCGCGTTCCTGGGTCAGGCGGATCTTCTTGCCGTTGACGATCAGCGTGTTGCCGTCGACCGAGACATCGGCCTTGAAGCGGCCATGCACCGAGTCGTACTGCAGCATGTAGGCCAGGTAGTCGGGCTCGAGCAGGTCATTGATGGCCACGATCTCGATGTCATTGGCGAAGTTCTGCACCGCAGAGCGCAGCACGTTGCGTCCGATGCGACCGAATCCGTTGATGCCAACCTTGATTGCCATGTTCACTAGCTCCTGCGGCCGCGACAGCGCGGCGGATGGAAAGGGGCTGTCATTCTAGCAGCGTCACTTGTCTGCAGCCGTGTTGGTGTGGGCCGTGATGGGGGAATGGGCATTCGGGATCGGTGAGCGGTTCGCCAGTGAATGAGCTCTGTGCGTCGCTTGGTGAGCCATCGGACCGCAAACGCGCTCGGCCTCTGCGGGAACGCGCGTGAGCGGCCGATCCGCGCGCCATCGCATCGATGACCGACGGTTTCCGGATGAGCTCATGCCAGCCGCATCAAGCGCCGCTGCATCGAGCATGGTGAAAGAGGCCATACCTCCATATATTTCATCCACTTAAAGACGAATCGAATACGCTGAAAAGCATATTCACCGCTATGCCGAACAGCAGAATTTCGGCACTCCGTGGATTTCGATACTGGCGCTGCCTGCTGAGGCAACCCATCAATCACACGGAGATTTCCCATGCGTCGCACCCTGTTCTCTCTGGTTCTGGCTGTGGCTGCCACCCCGGCGCTGGCTGGCGGCGTGATGCATTACACCGACAAGGCCAAGCTGCCGGCCGGCGGCGAAGAGCGCGAAGTCGCTGCGCTGTTCGACACCTGGAACGCGGCGCTGGCCACCGGCAACCCGCACAAGGTGGCCGACCTGTACGCACCGGACGGCGTATTGCTGCCGACGGTCTCCAACGAAGTGCGCGCCTCGCGCGAGCAGATCGAAAACTACTTCGCGATGTTCCTGACCAAGAAGCCGCAGGGCGTGGTCAACTACCGCACCGTGCGCGTGCTCGACGACGACAGCGCCGTGGATGCCGGCGTGTACACCTTCACCTTGACCGACGAGGCCGGCAAGAAGAGCAACGTGCAGGCCCGCTACACCTTCGTCTACGAAAAGCGCGACGGCAAGTGGTTGATCATCAACCACCACAGCTCGGCGATGCCGGAAGTGGATGCACCCAAGGTCGCCAAGGTCAAGTAAGCGGTACATCGCACCGGCGATCGATCGCTGTCGACGCCACTGCGCACGCAACCGTCGGCGCTCCTCCCGCGCCGACAGCCGCGGCCAGCCCATCGCGCGATGCCGCACGTGCGATCCCGCTGCGAGCATCGGCATAGCGCGTATCGCGGTCGTGCGCGCAGGGTGTGACTACAGCCATTGCAGGCCCGCACACCCGAGCGCACGGCCAAATTGATCAGGATCAAGGCAGCGGCGACGCCAAGCGCGAAGACTTCCCACGTCCATTGCACCCCACGAGGCTTCCCATGCATCTTCGCTCTACCTTTCTGTTCACCGCGCTGGCCGCTTCTTGCGTCAGCCTCCCCGTACTGGCGCAATCCAAAGGCGACTGGACCGTTGCCGTCGGTGCCCACCAGGTCGCCCCCAAATCCGACAATGGCCGCCTGGTTGGCGGCACGCTGGAAGCAGACGTAGGCAAGGACATCAAGCCGACCTTCACCGCCGAATACTTCATCGCAGACAATCTCGGCATCGAGGTCCTGGCCGCGCTGCCGTTCGAGCACGACATCGCGCTGCGTGGACTGGGCCGCGTTGGCAGCACCAAGCACCTGCCGCCGGTGGTGTCGCTGCAGTACCACTTCAACAGCCAGGGCAAGGTGTCGCCCTTCCTCGGCGCGGGCATCAACTACACGCGCTTCTTCGACACCGATACCCGCGGCGCGCTGGCCGGCAGCACGCTGGAGCTGGACGATTCCTGGGGCCTGGCACTGCATGCAGGCGTGGACTACAAGCTCAGCGACCGCGGCGCGCTGCGCGTCAACCTGCGCTGGATCGATATCGATACCCAATCGCGCCTGGACGGCAACCGTATCGGCACGGTCAATATCGACCCGCTGGTCTACGGCGTGGCCTACGTGCACCGGTTCTGATCCTGCGGCGTGGGCGGCGCATCTCTGGCACACTTGCCGTCCAGGGACGTGCATCCACCGCCGGAGTTGCGGACAGGTCGGTCACGTCGCCCGTCTGTCCGACCTACCGGGGATTCCATGAACACGCTGACTCGCACCGCCCTCGCCATCGCACTGGCCGCCTCGGCCGCACCCGCCCTTGCACAATCGGCCGGTCACTGGACGACCGGTTACGGTGCGGGCTATGTCTCGCCCAAGTCCAATAGCGGCACCTTCGGCGGCACCCAGGCCGAGATCAAGGGCGCGCCGGCACTGTCGTTCACCTACGAATATTTCCTGCGCAACAACCTGGGTATCGAAGTGCACGCCGCAGTTGCAGGCAAGCACGATCTCGAACTGCAGGGCATCGGCAAGGTGGGCAGCTATTGGTCGGTGCCACCGAGCGTGCTGCTGCAGTACCACATCAATGGCTACGGCACGGTGTCGCCGTTCGTGGGCGTCGGCATCAACTACACCGCGTTCCTGGGCGAAGACACCGAGCCGACGGTGGCTGGCGGCGATCTGCGTTTCGACGATTCGGTCGGCGCCACTGCGCATGTCGGTGTCGACTTCATCTTCAACGACCGCAGCGGCCTGCGCGTGGATGCGCGCTGGACCGATTCGCGCAGCAATGTCGACCTCAACGGTGCGCGGCTGGGCAAGGCACGGATCGATCCGTTGACCTTCGGCGTGTCGTACCTGGTGTATTACTAAGAGCGTCTGGCAATAAGAGCATCTGGCAACACGACTGCGTTCATCGCCAAATGGGCGCGGCCGGCACCGGTGCGGCATGCCCCATGCGAATGCTGCAGTTGCCGCGTTGCGTGCAAACCCGCCCGACGACTGCCTGCACCATCCGGGCGTGCTCCAGGCACGCATTGGCGCCATGCTGAGGCGTGGCTGTCGCAACTGCCGGATGGCCATCAAACCGTCCCGGATCGATGCGTACAATCGCCGGATGAAGACACTTTCCCTCTCTGCATTCGTAGTTGCCGCGGCAATGGCCGCCGCGATCCACCCCAGCACCGCCCTGGCCTGGGGCCCGCAAGGCCACCGTCTGGTGGCGCGTATCGCCGAAACCGAACTGAGCCCGCAGGCACGCACGCAGGTGGCGCAATTGCTGGCCGGCGAGCCGGACCCGACCCTGCACGGCGTGGCCACCTGGGCCGATGAGTTGCGCGAGCACGACCCGGACCTTGGCAAGCGCTCCGGGCCATGGCACTACGTCAACCTGGGCGAACACGACTGCACGTACGTGCCACCGCGCGACTGCCCGGACGGCAACTGCGTGATCGCCGCGCTCGACCAGCAAGCCGCTCTGCTCGCAGATCGCAGCCAGCCGTTGGACGTCCGCCGCCAGGCCTTGAAGTTCGTGGTGCATTTCGTCGGCGACATCCATCAGCCGATGCACGCCGGCTATGCGCACGATAAGGGCGGAAACGACTTCCAGCTGCAGATCGATGGCAAGGGCAGCAACCTGCATGCGCTGTGGGACAGCGGCATGCTCAACGACCGCCACCTGGGCGACGATGCGTACCTGCAACGCTTGCTGGCATTGCCGGCCGCCACTGCGGTGTCTGCGGCCCTGCCGCCGCCGGCTGCGGCATGGGCGCAGGCGTCGTGCAAGATCGCCATCACGCCCGGCGTTTACCCGAGCGCACACGTGCTGCCCGCCACCTACATCGCCACCTATCGCCCGATCGCCGAAACCCAGCTGCGCATCGCAGGTGACCGGCTCGCCGCCATCCTCAACGCGGCACTGGCCAACCCCTGACGTGGAGACGCAGATGCAGCCCCAGGTGCTTGCCTTCTTTCATGCCGACAGCAACACCTTCACCTACCTGGTCGCCGATGCGGCCAACGGTGCGGCGGCCGTGATCGACCCGGCGCTGGACTACGCGGCCGAGAGCTGCGTCGTCGGCAGCCAGGCGGCGCAGGCCATCCTTGCGGCTATCGAGCAACACGGATGGCAGTTGCAGTGGCTGCTGGAAACCCATGCGCATGCCGATCACCTGTCTGCGGCGCAGTGGCTGAAGCAGCATTGGCCGCAGGCGCGCATCGGTATCGGCGAGGGTATTTGCCAGGTGCAACGCACCCTTGCCCCGCAGTACGCGTTGCCGGACGACTTCCGCGCCGATGGCTCGCAATTCGATCATCTGTTTGCCGACGACGAGCGCTTCAAGCTAGGCGGTGTCGAAGCACGCGTCATCGCGGTGCCCGGCCACACCAGCGACAGCATTGCGTATCTGATCGGCGATGCACTGTTTCCTGGCGATTCGTTGTTCATGCCGGATGCGGGTACGGCACGTTGCGACTTCCCCGGCGGCGATGCACGCCAGCTGTTTGCGTCGATCCAGCGCCTGTATGCGCTGCCGGAAAGCACCCGCGTGTTCGTCTGCCACGACTACGGCCCTGGCGGGCGCGCGGTGGCGCATCAGACCAGTATCGGCGCGCAGCGGCGCAGCAACATCCACGTGCGCGACGGCGTGGACGTGGAGACCTTCGTGGCGCAGCGGCAGGCGCGCGATGCCACCTTGCCCGAGCCCAAGCTGATCCGCCCGGCCCTGCAAACCAATCTTCAGGCCGGGCGTTGCGCCGGAGTGGTCCTGTAGCGCGCGCAGGCTCGCCACGCGGTGCGCATCGCGTAGCCGCTATGATCGGGGCCCTGTCCTGGTGAGGAGCATTCGATGCGCATGATCGGTTTCTGGCAGCGCGCGTTGTGCGTGCTGATGCTGGCGTTGCCTATGCTGGCAAGTGCGCAGACCGCCCCGGTGACGGTGTTTGCGGCCGCCAGCCTGAAAGAATCGATGGACGAAGCCGCTGCCGCGTACGAAAAAGCGACCGGCACGCCGGTACGGGTCTCGTATGCAGCCAGTTCTGCGCTGGCACGCCAGATCGAACAGGGCGCACCGGCGGACGTGTTCTTTTCGGCCGACCTGGAATGGATGGACTATCTGCAGCAGCGTGGGCTGGTGCTGCCGGCGCAGCGGCACAACCTGCTCGGCAACACGCTGGTGTTGGTCGCGCCGGCGAGCAGCAGGCTGCGCGTTGACCTGCGTGCGCCCGGCGCCATTGCCAAGGCGCTTGGGCAGGGCGGGCGCCTGGCCGTGGGCCAGACCGCCAGCGTGCCGGCCGGCAAATACGCCGCCGCTGCGCTGCGCACGCTCGGCCAATGGGACAGCGTCAGCAACCGGCTTGCCGAATCGGAGAGCGTGCGCGCGGCATTGATGCTGGTCTCGCGTGGCGAGGCGCCGCTGGGCATCGTGTATGGCTCGGATGCGCGCGCCGATGCCAAGGTGCGCGTGGTCGCCACCTTTCCCGACGACAGCCATGAGGCCATCGTGTATCCGGTGGCTGCATTGAAGAACAGCCGCAATCCCGCCGCCGCAGCGTTCGTCACCTGGCTGGGAAGCAAGCCGGCCAAGGCGATCTTCGCGCGCCGTGGTTTTTCGTTGAAGGATTGAGGCACACCGTTTGTCGATGTTTACCCCAGAAGAGCTGACCGCGATCGGCTTGAGTCTCAAGGTCGCGATCGTGGCAGCGCTCGCCAGCCTGCCGCCGGGCATCGCCTGCGGCTGGCTGCTGGCGCGCCGCCGCTTCCCCGGCAAGGCCCTGCTGGACGCGTTGCTGCATCTGCCCTTGGTGATGCCGCCGGTGGTCACCGGCTATGCGCTGCTGGTGGTGCTGGGCACGCAGGGGCCGGTGGGCAGCTGGTTGCTGGAACACCTCGGTATCCAGTTCGCCTTCCGCTGGACCGGCGCGGCACTGGCGTGCGCGGTCATGGGATTTCCGCTGATGGTGCGCGCGATTCGTCTGTCCATCGAAGCCACCGATCGTCGCCTGGAAGCGGCGGCCGCCACGCTCGGTGCCGGGCCGTGGCGGGTGTTTTTCAGCATCACCTTGCCGCTGGCCTGGCCGGGCCTGGTCGCCGGCATGGTGCTCGCGTTCGCCAAGGCGCTTGGCGAGTTCGGTGCCACCATCACCTTCGTGTCGAATATCCCTGGCGAAACGCAGACCTTGTCGTCGGCCATCTACGGGCTGATGCAGGTCCCGGGGATGGAATCGGGCATCTGGCGGCTGGCGGGCGTGGCGCTGGCGATTTCGCTGGCGGCGCTGTTGCTGTCCGAATGGCTGGTGCGTCGGCCGCATCCGCGCGAGGACACGTGATGCTGGATATCGACCTGCAGCTGCAGCGCGGCACCTTCGAACGCCGCATCCGCATCCATGACGATGCGCGTGTGGTGGCGCTGGTGGGGCCCTCCGGCGCGGGCAAGACCACGGTGCTCAACGCAATTGCCGGCCTGGTGCGCCCGCAGGCCGGGCATATCCACATCGATGGGCGCTGCCTGTACGACGCCGGGCAAGGCATCGACCTGCCGACGCACCAGCGCCGGATCGGTTACGTGTTCCAGGATGCGCGGCTGTTCCCGCATCTGGATGTGCGGCGCAACCTGCGCTACGGCCGGCATGCGCGCGGCACGGCGCCGTTCGGTTTCGAAGATGTGGTGGCCCTGCTCGGCATTGCCCCGCTGTTGCAACGCCGGCCGCGCAACCTCTCTGGCGGCGAAGCGCAACGCGTGGCGATTGGCCGCGCGTTGTTGGCGCAACCGGCGATCCTGCTGTTCGACGAACCCCTGTCGGCCCTGGATCAGGCGCGCCGCGAAGAATTGATTCCTTATCTGCAACGCGTGCGCGACGAGATTCGCCTGCCGATGCTCTACGTCAGCCATAACCCCGATGAAGTCCAGCGCATTGCCGACAGCGTGCATGTGCTGGATTGAAGGCGGTGTGGGCTAAATAGCGCTTGGGTGTGACATGTCGTGAGAGGACGCAGTGTTGCTGGTGACTGGACACACTGCGCCACGGCTGCAGCAGCTATCGCACCACCTTCCCGGTCCGCACGCTCACCTTGCCCTGTCGCATCTCGAAGGTGAACGCGAACGACAATGTCACCGGCACCGGCTCGATCTGCGTCGCATCAGTGCAGTCGTCTTGCGCTGCCGGTTGCGCAACCCCTGAGGGGTAGGTGCACATCGCTGCCGGAACAAACTGCCATCGCAGCGCGGTCGTGCGCACTGCTTGCATGAGGTCGGCGTTGTCCGGCAGCAACCCGGCGGCGCATTCGTCGCGGTCGGACATCGGATCCACGCGTTGCACCGAACCCTCTGCGCTCAGAATGAGATGTGCGCAAACCGTGGTGGGCGCCAGGCTCTGGCGCGGCGAATCGGCGGGCAGCATCGGGGCATCGCTGCGCACCGCGCGTGGCATGCGGAAGCGTTGCGTTGGTGCCCGCGTGTAGGGTTGGACACCCGCAGCGCCGGCGCCGTCCGGCTGTGAGGGCAGCATGCGTTGATCCACCGAATCCTCGCGCTGGCTGCGCTGCTGCTCCGCGAGTTGACGCGTGGCGCAACTACTCAGGGCCAGCATCAGGGCGAGGCTGCCGATCAGGCAGCGGTTCATTGCAACGCACCGCGTAAGGCGCATCCCGCTGGTGCACAGCTGGCAATACGTTCGGACTGGTCGGCAGCGTGTGGGCTTGCGGTGGTTTCGGGACCGGAATGGATATCCGCAACCGCCGATACCGTCTCTGGCGGATCCAGTTCGAACTTCACCGGCACGCGCACCTCGGACGCCACTGCCTTGCCATCCTCCAGCGCAGGTGTGAAGCGCCAGTGGCGTGCTGCGTCGAGCACGGTCTGATCGAACACACCCGTGGGCGTGCTGCGCACGATGGCGATGTGCTCGGGCGCTCCAGTCGCGCTCACTGCGATCTGCAGTTCGACAAATCCCGCCAGGCCTGCAGCGACCGCGTCAGGCGGATACCTGGGCGGCTGCATGGTGCGGAAATCCAGCGCGTTGCCGGGCACGCGCATACCCTGCATTTGTGCAGGTTGGAACGCCCAGCAGAAGCCACTGACCATCACCGCCAATGCCACTACCATGCGCAGGTTCCATCGCGCACGGGGCGCCTCTACGGCAGGCTTCAGCAAGGCAGCCACGCGTTGGGTGAGCGCGTGCGGCGCATTCCAACGGCAGGCCACTGGCGTCCAGCCGGCACCAGCGTGGGTCTTGAGCATCGCGGTAGCGTAACTGCGGCGCTTGCCCGGGTAACGCATCAGCACCTCCGCGTCGCAGGCCAGTTCCTGATCCAGCCGGAACGCGCGCCATGCCAGATGCATCAATGGATTCCACCAGCCGATGCACAGCAACAGTGCGGCCAGCAGGTTGGCATGCAGATCGCCGCGCCGCAGATGCAGGCGCTCGTGCGTCAGGATCAAGGTGCGTTCGGCGGCGCTGTAGCGCGTATCGAAATCCATCGGCAGCACGATGCGTGGGCGCCAGATGCCCAGCGACACTGGTAAGCCCACGTCATGCATCGCAGTCCACACTCCAGCGCCGACCGCATGCAATGCGCCCATGCTGCGCACGAAGCGCCGTTGCCGCCAGCAGAGCGCTACAGCCATCGCAGCTGCACCAGCCAACCACGCAGTCAGCAGCCCCGCCGCCCATACGGATTCGCTAGCTTGCAGGTTGAGCGGCATCGCGACCAACGCCGGCATCGTCGGCAATGCGCTCGTTATCGGCGGCCCCGGCATCACAGCTGCCAATACGGCAAGCGGCACGGCGGCCCAGATCGCATACGCCGCTGTTGCGCCCAGCCATGCACGCAGTGCACGACGTAGCACCAGACATGCCAGCAACGCGGCGCTGCTGTACAGGGTGACGTGCAAGAGCAATTGCAGGTCAAGGTGCATCGTCCAACTCCTTGAGCAGACGCTTCAATTCCGCGATGTCCGACGCGCTGAGTTGCCCGCGCTCGCTGAAGTGCGCGACCAGCGGCGCCACTCGCCCGCCGAACAGTCGCTGCAGCAACCCTTCGCTCTGCTGCTGCACCCAGTGCGCGCGTGTCAGCAGCGGCGCGTAGTGATATTTGCGACCGTGCTTTTCCGCCGCGACGGCACCTTTGGTGAGCAGCCGATTGAGCAAGGTCTTGATGGTCGGCTCGGCCCAGCCGGTGTGCGACAGCGCGGCGATCACCTCTTCTGCCGTGCGCGGTGCGCCATCCCAGAGCACCTGCATCACCACTGCTTCGGCATCGCTGATGGACATACGATTACACCCGTAATTTTTACCGATTACGCGCGTAATTGAATCCGATGTCAAGCACCGTTCGTCGGTGCGTTACCGCACCTGCCCTACGGATCGTTGGTCAACTGGCCGCGTCGCCGGCAAATTGCACGCTGACGCGCAAACCGCCCAGCGCGGGCGCCTGGTCCAACTGCACGCGTGCTGCATGTGCCACGGCGATGTCGTGCACGATCGACAAGCCTAGCCCGCTGCCCTCCACACCGGTGCCCAGTTCCCGATGGAAGCGATGAAACACCCGCGCGCGCGCCGCTTCGGGGATGCCGGGACCGGAATCTTCCACCACCAGCGTTGGCGACGGCGCGCTGTGCGTGCTGACCAGAATGCGTCCACCGGGCGGTGTGTAGCGCACGGCATTCTCCAGCAGGTTGCGCAGCAGCAACGACAACGCGGTTTCGTCGGCGATGACCTGCACCGGTTGCAGTGCCAGTTCCAGGGTCTGCTGTCGCTGCGCTGCAATCGCCAGCACGTCTTCGGATTCACTGCGCACCAGGGTGTCGAGGTTCACGCTGCGGCGGGGCAAGGCAGCCACCGCTTCGACCCGGCTCAAGGCCAGCAATTGCGCCACCATGCGTTCGATGCGCAGCACGTTGGCATCCAGCTGCTGTTGCGATTCGTCGCGTTCCCGCGCATTGGCGGCCAGGCGCAGATTGGCCGCATGCACCTTCAATGCCGCAATCGGCGTGCGCAGCTCGTGTGCGGCATCGGCGATGAAGCGACGTTCGCGTTCCAGTCCCTCCTGCACGCGGTCCATCAAACCGTTGACCGCACGCACCAGGCCGTGTACTTCGCGCGGCATGTGCTGCGGCTGCAGCGGTTGCAGACGCTTTGGGTCACGCTCGCCGATCTCGTCGGAGACGCGCACCAGCGAACGTGTGGCCCAGTTCACCACCGCCCAGATCAACAGCCCCATCAATGGCAACGCCATCAGCAACGGCAACAAGGTTCCCAGCGCGATATCTTCGGCAAGCTCTTGACGAATATCGGCGCGTTCGGCCGATTGGAACCAGCGCCCGCCCGGCGAGCGCAAGGTAAATGTGCGCCATTGGCCATCGGCAAGTTGCACGTCTGCATAGCCGGCACGCAGCGGTGCCAGTGGTTGCGCCGGTGCGCTGTCCGATCGCAAGAGCAGCGCGCCGGCCGCATTGCGCACCTGGAATGCCAGTTTGGTTTCGTAGGCATGGCCGTCGTTGAACGCCAATGCTTCGCCCACGCCTTGCGCCTGCCCATGCCATCCGCGGATCACGATCGGCTCGCCCGCTCGCAGATTGTCCAGGGGTTGATCCACCAACGAGAGCAGCACGCGCGCGGACTGCACGAGCCGTGCATCGAACATCTCACCGGCTTCCTGCAGGCCTGCGCGATAGCTAAAACCGGCTGCGGCCAGCATCAGCAACGACAACACGCCCAGCAAGGCCAGCAACAACACACGCCGAATCGAATTCATTGCGGTGCCTGCGGCGGGGCCGCGGCCGCCTCGGCGGCCTGCTCGTCCAGCGCGTAGCCAATACCGCGAACGGTGCGGATCACGGCTGCCGACAGCTTGCGACGCAGCTGGTGCACATGCACGTCCACCGCATTGCTGGCGACGTCTTCGTCCCAGCCATAGAGATGCTGCTGGATGCGTTCGCGACCGATGGGCCGGCCACGCTGCTCCATCAACAGCCACAACAGTGCGAACTCGCGACGGGTCAGGTCCAGATCGCGGCCGTGCCAGCGCACCGACATGCCGGCCGGATCCAGCCGCAATGCGCCGGCCTGCACTGCCGGCTGCGCGCGCCCGGCCGAGCGGCGCAGCAAGGCACGCGTGCGCGCCAGCAGTTCATTGGTGTCGAAGGGCTTGCCCAGATAATCGTCTGCACCGACATCCAGGCCCAACGCGCGGTCGGCTGCACGCTCGCGTGCGCTGAGCACCAGGATCGGCGTGTCCACCGCACGTGCGCGTGCGGTGCGAATGACCTCGATGCCATCCATGCGCGGCAAGCCCAAATCCAGGATGACCAGATCCATGGTCTCTTCCTGCAAGGCCATCAACGCACTGACGCCGTCATGCACCCAGTCCACTGCATAGGCGGCACGCCGCAGCGCGGTGCGAATGCCCTCGCCCAGTGAAAGATCGTCTTCAACCAGCAGAATGCGCATGCAGTGCAGTCTGGAAGCCCGCTCAGTGCTTGGCAAGCTGCGCCCGCACATCTGCCAGCTTGGCGGCCAGTTCTTTGCGGCGGCCGGCGTCGGCAACTTGCCGGCCAGGGCGCGGCGCTGCGGCCGCGGCCTTCTCGAAGGCCTTCTCCGCGCCAGCCCAGTCCTTTTGGTCGCGCAGGAAGTCGCCGACGAAGTAGTTGCTGTCCAGTCCGTCAGGGTCGATCGCCAAGCCCTGATAGAGCAAGGTGCGTGCCTTGGCATCGTCACCGAAGCCGATCGGCCAACCAGGCACCTGGTAATACAACGCGCCCAGACTGGTGTAGGCCGCGCCGTCGAGCGCACGCGGTGCGCGCTTGATGGCCTGTTCGAAATCCGTGCGCGCGAGCTTGACCTGCGCCAGGGCACCCAGGCCGCCTTTTTCTCCCGCAAGACTGGAGCGCACGATGCCGTCCCAGATCAATGCATCTGCATCCTCTGGCAGGGCATGGCGCACCTGATCGGCTTGCTGTGCCAGCGCCTCCAACGCGGCAACCCGCTGCGGTTTTGGCAGTTGATAGGTGATCACTGCCCAGCGGTCCTGCAGCTGCGCCACCTGTGGCGACAGGCCTGCCGCCCAGCCGGCACCGGCGATCACGCACAAGCCCAGCGCAGTGACGATGCGCGACTTACGGCAACTGCGGTTCATGCGAAAACTCCTGGTTGGCGGCAGTGCCGCTGGGCCGCGCATGGCGACGGATGAGGTGAAGCTGTTTGTACAAGGCGCGATCCACCAGTTCGGGCAGCAGCCCGTTGAGCCGGGCGAACAGCTTTTCCGGCCATCCCAACTGACGCCGTGCATCGCCGCGCACGATCGATTGCAAGAGCGCTGCGGCCACGTCCTCGGCACGATCCACCGCCGTCCCCAACTCTGCATTGAGCGCATCCACCGCCGCCGGATTGAACGTCGTGGCCGTGGCACGCGGCGATAGATACTGAAAACGCACGCTGGTCCCGGCATGCTCGCGCGCCAGTGCCTCGAACAGACCGCGCAGACCGAACTTGCTGGCGCTGTAGCCGGCAAAACCGGCAAATCCAATGCTGCCGAAGGTGGAGCCCACCGCCACCATCGCTGCCTCCGGCTGACGCGCGAAGGCCGGCAGCAACGCCTGCACCAGCAGCATCGGCACGGTGAGATTCAGATGCACGACGGCCGCCAAGTCCGCCGGGTCTTGATCCTGCAGCAATCCGAAATGGCTTTGCGCATGCGCAAGCACCAGCACCGACGGTGCCGGGCGCATCTCATGCGTGCGTGCCAGCAACACGGCACGGCCCGAGTCGCTGGCCAGGTCCGCGACCACCGGCACGACGCGCCCAGGCGCATGCGCGGCAGCCAGCCGCTGCAAGGTCTGCTCTGTTCGCCCCACCGCGACGACGGTTGACCCCGCCTCCACCAGGCCGGCGCAAAGTACGCTGCCGATGCCGCCAGTGGCGCCGGTCACGATGACGCACTTGCCATGGAGATCCATTACGCCGCCTCCGCCAGGCGCACGCCGTCACTGCGCAGCGTGCGAAACAGATCGCCGTACAGCACGTAGAAACGCTTGGCTGCATGCACCACCGCCTGCTGGTCGAGTGGGTCCTCGAGCCGGTTCATGAGTTTCTCGAAGAAGCCGGCATGTTCGATATCCAGATCGCCATGCGACAACAAATAGCTGAAGGCATTGCGTGGCAATTCCAGCGACTGCGCAATGCTATTGGCCGCACGCGTGGCCAACGCCACGCTGGTGCCTTCCAACACCAGCACCATGCCGAAGAAGCCGACCGGGTTGCCGCGCTGGATGGTGTCGTAGGCGTAGCTGACCAACAACTCGGTGGCCAGCGACGGGCCGGCCAGCACAGTGGCTTCGCGCGCCTGCCCGCACGCCACAAGATCATCCAGGATCCACTCCTGGTGCCCCATCTCTTCCTCGATGTACTCGCCGATGGCTTCGCGCAGCCATTCCAGCCGCGCCGGCAGGCGTGCACCGCAGGCCATCAGCAACGGCACCGTATGCCGCACGTGATGATAGGCCTGGCCGAGAAACGCAACGTAGTCGGCGCGCGCGATGTTGCCGGCCAGGGCCGCCTGGATGATCGGCACCTGGGTCATGCGCTCGCGTTCGGCCTGGGTCTGCGCCAGCAGGGATGCATAAAACGTCATGGAGAAATTCCTTGAGAGACGACGGTGGCCGGCGACAGATAGCTGCGATCGACGGCAGATTGATAGCGCGCGAGGATCGCGTCGCGGCGGGGGCGCCCGTTGGCCGTGAGCAGGCCTTCGCGTGCGCTGAAAGGTGCATCGGCGCGGACGAAGCGCGCCACCCGTGCGTAGTCGGGCAAGCCGGCATTGACCTCGGCCAGTGCTTTGACGAGCGCTGCGTCGTCGCTGTCGGGCCGGCGCGGCCATAGCACTGCGACGTTGTCGGCCTGCGCCTCGCCCCACACCACTGCCTGTGCAAGCAACGGGTGCTGCAGCAGTTCGCTTTCCACCCATTCGGGCGAGACGTTGCGGCCGAAAGCGGTGATGAAGACATGCTTGCGACGCCCAGTGATGTGCACGAAACCGTCCTGGTCCACGTGCCCCAGATCGCCGGTGCGCACCGGCCCTGGCGGTGGCGCGTCCTCACCCAGATAACCAAGTGCCTGCACGCCATCGACCTGAATTTCGCCATCGACAATCTGCACCTGCGCATGCGCCAAGGGCTGACCGACGCTGCCGGCACGCACCGCACCCGGCCGGTTGAGGCAGACCACCGAGCCGCATTCGGTCAAGCCATAGCCCTCGAACACCGGCAGCCCCAATGCGGCGGCACGCGCAAGCAAACTGGGGCCGATGTGCCCGCCACCGACGGCGATATAGCGCAGCGATGCCGGCAGTGCCACGCCTTGTTCGGCAGCACTGACCAGGGCCAGCAACAACTGCGGCACCAGGATGACGCTCTCGGGTTGATACTGGTGCAGGCAGCGCAGCAGCGTCGGCACATCCAGGCCGCTGGCACCGGTGTACCCGATCTGCGCCAGCGACGGCAGCGCCACCTGCGCACCGGACAACAAGGTCGCATATAGCCCGGCCACATTTTCCAGCAAGGTGGACAACGGCATCAGGCACAGATGCCGACGCGGGGCGATGGCAGCGGAGGCATCCACCAGCGACGCTGCCACCGTGAGCAAACTGTCAGCGGACAGGCACACGCCCTTGGGGCGGCCGGTGGTGCCGGAGGTATAGGTGATGCAGGCCGTTGCATCCGGCAACGTCGGTCGCTCGACGGCCGCAGCCACCCGCCACAAGCGCAGCCCATCGTGCTGCAGCGCCGGGAGCGGGCCGCCGGTACCGGGTGGCGCAGCAGCGGCCGCGTCGGTGACCACGCATTGCGCGCCACTGGTGGTCAGCGCGTGCACTACCTGGGCGTCGGAGAAGAACGTCGGCAATGGCACATGCACGGCATCGACCAGACGAAGCGCCAGATCCAGGATCAACCAGTCCGGGCCGTTGTCGAGCCGGCTCGCCACCCGCGTCAACCCCGCGGCCTGCAGGCCAGCGGCCAACCGCGCGACCGCATCGGCAAGCGTCTGCGCGTCCAGCGCGCCGGTAGCGCTCAACACCCGCGGTGCCTGCGCAGGTGGCTCACTGAGCAACTGGGCGAAACGTGCATTCATGCGCTCACTCTCATCAGGTAAGGCGTGGGTTCGACGCCCAGGCGTGCGGACTGCGGGTGCAGCGCCTGTCGCTCCAGCAAGAAGGCATGGCCGGCGGCCACGTCGCCGCATACCACCTGCGGGTGCGTGGCGTAGTAACTGCCCCAGTCGGTGCCATCGTCGCGAAGGCGCGACTGCAGGGCCGGCGCCAGCACCAGCGGCCGAAGCTGCAGCCGGTCGAAGGTATTGCGTAGGCCACGGGTCGCGGCGAACAACACCCAGCGCACGCCGGCGTTGTGCAGCGCATGGGTCATCTGCGGAATCAGTGCGCGTGCGCTGCCGGAGCTGATCGCCGCGAAGTTGCCCACCTCGGCCAAGCCAGAGCGTGATACCGGCGCAGCCATGCGGGCCGCCAGGGCCGACTCGGCAGGTTCGTCCAGGTACTGCTCCACGAATAACGCGCCAGCACTGCCGATCCGCATGCCCACGGCGGCCATCAGCGCGCCATCAGCATCGCGATAAACCAGCAATTGCGGCAGGAAACTGTGTAGCTGCGCGCCGTAACGCCGCAGGTAGACCGCTGCGATAAAGCGTTCCACCTCCTGGCGCTGCGGGTGCCCCGCCTTGACCAGGCTGGCACTGGCAAAGCCGTGGCGGGAATACAACCTGGAAGTTGTGGAAGTGATCATGCAGCGCATGCTGGGCCAGCTCGATTAAGTGACCATGAGCCATGTGTTATCGAGTTGTAATTTCTGCAATAGCAATTCGTTGCGCGGTGTCGGGCCTGGCCTGAAGGCTGTCGGTGCCTGCCCGACAACACTTTCGGCTACGCTTTCGCGCATGAGCACCTATGTCAGTGATTTGAGCACGGCGGTTTCGCACATCCTGCAGCGCATCGACGGCCCGCTGCGCGTGGGCGCGCCGCTGGGCATCGGCAAGCCGCACCGTCTGTTGAACGCGCTCTACGCAGAACTCAAGGACACGCCGGCGCGACCACTGGCAATCTACACGGCGCTCTCGCTCAATCCCCCCAGCCCGGGTGCCGGAATCCAGGCGCGCTTTGCCGCACCGTTCATTGCGCGTCACTTCGGTGAGAATTTCCCTCGCCTTGCCTATGTCGACGCCATGCTGCGCGATGCATTGCCCGCGCATGTGCAGGTGGAAGAGTTCTACATGCAGTCCGGCGGGCTATTGCATTCCACCCAGGCCCAGGCCGACTACACCAGCCTCAACTACACGCATGCCGCCGCAGCGGTGGCGCAGCGCGCGCCCAACCTGATCGTGCAAAAAGTGGCGCGCGAACCGGGCAGCACGCGGCTGTCGTTGTCGTGCAACAACGACATCACCCAGGACACGCTGGATGCGGTAGAGGCACTCGGCCTGCCGCGCCCGATGCTGGTGGCAGAAGTCGATCCGCAACTGCCATGGATGGGAGGCACCGCAGCGGTAGATGCGGCGTTCTT
The DNA here is from genome assembly GCF_008639345.1 of Xanthomonas phaseoli pv. dieffenbachiae. Lineage (NCBI taxonomy): Bacteria > Pseudomonadati > Pseudomonadota > Gammaproteobacteria > Lysobacterales > Lysobacteraceae > Xanthomonas > Xanthomonas phaseoli. Next base: position 3,706,106 of record NZ_CP041380.1, read on the forward strand.
CGATCTGATCATCGATGTGCCAGGCCCGTTCCCCCAGCTGTTCGGCTTGCCGCGGCAAGCGGTGAGCAGCGTCGACTACGCCATCGGCTTGTATGCCAGCGCCCTGGTGCGCGACGGCGGCACCTTGCAGATTGGCATTGGCACGCTGGCCGATGCACTGAGCCATGCATTGGTGCTGCGGCATACCGACAACACGACCTACCGCCGCGTGCTGCATGCGCTGGATCCTGCACTGGAACAGCACCCGGCCGTGCAGGCCAGCGGTGGCCTGGAGCCGTTCGCCGTCGGCTTGTACGGCTGCAGCGAGATGCTCAACGAAGGCTTCAAGCAACTGGTGGACAGCGGCGTGATCCGTCGCAAGGTGCACGACGATCTGCCACTGATGCAACGCATTGCCGATGGAAGCGCCGACTTCGCCGACCACGCACGTCTTGCTGCCGAAGGCGAGTTCCTGCATGGCGCGTTCTATCTCGGTTCGCCTGCGTTCTATCAATGGTTGCGCGATCTGGATGCGCCGACACGTGCGGCGATCGGCATGCGCCGCATCAGCGAGATCAACCAGCTCTACGGCGGCAACGAGACATTAAGCCGGCTCAAACGCAAGGACGCACGCTTCTTCAACTCCTGCATGATGGCGACCGCGCTGGGTGCGGCAGTCTCCGACGGGTTGGAAGATGGCCGCATCGTGTCCGGGGTTGGTGGGCAGTACAACTTCGTGGCGATGGCGCATGCGCTGCCCCACGCACGCAGTGCCTTGATGCTGCGCGCCACGCGCGAGGCTGGTGCACACACCGCCAGCAACGTGCGCTGGAACTACGGCCACACCACCATTCCACGTCATCTACGCGATCTCTACATCACCGAATACGGCATCGCCGATCTGCGCCACAAGACCGACCAGGACTGCGTGCTGGAAATGGCCGCCATCTGCGATGCCCGCTTCCAGGATGAATTGCTCGTCCAGGCGGAACGGTCGCGCAAGCTGCGTACCGCGCCGGAATTGCCGCCACGCGCGCAGCGCAACACACCACGTGCACTGGAACAGGCACTGGCGCCATTTCGACGCGACAGCAGCTTGCCCGACTACCCCCTCGGCAGCGACTTCACGGAGATCGAACAGCGCCTGCTGCCCGCATTGGGCTGGCTCAAAGGCGCAACCGCCAGCACTGGCGGAAAGATCGCCACGGTGGCCCGCGCACTGCTCGCGCGCGACGCGTCGGATACTAACCAGATCGCCTGCCTGCAACGCATGGCACTGGATGCGCCAGACAGCCTTGGCGATCGCCTGCAGGCCCGGCTGCTGACCTATGCCTTGCGACAGACCGCCGCTTCATAAAAAACAGTGCCGCGCTTTGCCACCGGCACGAACACATCGCGGCAAGCACTGACGCATCACGGACACACAGCGGAAAGATATGCGTCAAACTGGGCCGTGATGATGGCGACCTCGTCGCTTTCCGGCTGTGCTGCATGCATCTTTTTCGCGCGTTTACTGCTGTCACGTCAGGCATCAATCGCAAAACGAAGTTGTTGCGTGCAAAGCGAAGAAAGACGCCGCGCCCCGCCATTTGCGCCGCGTTGTTGCTGAGCAGTCTTGTCGCGCAAGCCGCGCCGCGCCTGAGCGACCTGCAGTACATCGGCAGCCACAACAGCTACCACGCCGGCTTTGCGCCCAGCGAAGCGGCGTTGTTGAAGCAACTGGACCCAGCCCTGTTTGCCGCACTGGATTACCGCCATCCCGCCTTGACGCAGCAACTTGACGATGGCGTGCGCCAACTCGAACTGGACGTCTTCGCCGATGCACAGGGTGGGCGCTACGCACACCCGGCCATCGTCGCGCAGATCGCCAAGGCCGGGCTGCCGACCGCACCGGCGAGCGCGCCCACTGGAGTGATGGACAGGCCCGGCTTCAAGGTCATGCATGTGCAGGATCTGGATCAACGCAGCAACTGCCAGCCCTTGATTGCCTGCCTGCAGGAAATCCGCAGCTGGTCGAAGCAGCACCCGGGCCACGTGCCCATCTTCATCTTGCTCGAAACCAAGCAGGCGCCGATCCAGTTGGCGTTTCCCACCGTGCAACCCGAACCCTTCGATGCAAAGGCGATGGATGCGCTGGATGCCGAAGTGCGCTCGGTCTTCAAACCCGGCGAATACATCAGTCCCGACCAGGTACGCGGCCGCGCGCCGACGCTAAACGCGGGCGTGCTCGCGCATGGCTGGCCGTCGTTGGCCCAGGCTCGCGGCAAGGTGGTGTTCCTGCTCGACCAACGCGCTGCCGGCGCCAGTTACCTGCCCGGCCACCCGTCGCTGCGCGGCCGGGTGTGTTTCACCAATGCGGTGCCGGGCGAAGACGATGCGGCCTTCGTCGAGCGCAACGACGGCCCTGCCGATGACATCACCAAGCTGGTCAAGGCCGGCTACCTGGTGCGTACGCGCACCGATGCGGATTTGAAGGAAGCGCAGCACAACGACACTGCCCGGCGCGACGCTATGTTGGCCAGCGGCGCACAGTTGCTCAGTACCGACTTCCCGATCAATGAGCCGGCCGATAACGGCTACGTGGTGCGCTTCGAGGGCGACGCGGTGGCGCGTTGCAATCCGCAGCGACCCGATGTGGGCTGCGACAGCATCGACCTGCACCACTGAGGGCAGCGCACGCGGTCCGACACATCAGCCCTGTAGCAATGGAAGCGTCGGCGATCCATGACCGTGCCCGCTGACCGGGCGCGCGCCCCACCTCCCCCATCACGCGAGCCTCCAAGATGCAGTTTTCCCGCCCCCTCCATCGCTTGAGCTGCGCCATTGCCGCGGTGCTTTGCGCACCATCGCTTGCATGCGCTGCAGAGATGACCACCACCACGTTGGACTCGGTCAATGTGCAAGCCACCCAGGCCGCGGCGCCGGGCTCGCTCAACGAACAGCGCCTGTCCAATAGCGTCAACAGCGTGATGAGCAAGCAGCAGATCGACGCAATCCCCTCTGGCGGCATTGCCGATGTGATGGCGCACATGCCGGGGTTGTCGTCCTACAGCGACATGCATCTTGGCCAGGCGACCACCGGCGAGAACGCCTACATCAGCATCCGCGGCATGGACGCCAGCTATAACGCGTACACGCTCAATGGGTTCGGCATGCCGGAAACCGACTCCTCCACACGCGCCATCTCCTTGAACATGCTGGCACCGTTCGGCATCCAGTCGGTGCAGGTCTCCAAATCGCCAACGCCCGACATGCCCGGCGATTCGATCGGCGGCGCGATCGATATGCGCACCCCCAATGCATTCGATTTCGACCAGGACGTCTATGCCAAGAGTACCGCGCAAGGTCAGTTCAACGCATTGGCCCACCACCTGGGTGGCAAGGACAGCGGCGGCACGTTCCAGCAAGAGCTGGCCTGGAAGTTCGGGCAGGGCGATGCCTTCGGCATCTACGCATCGGCCTATTACGGCAAGAACAACAACATGGCGCAGGCCCCGGCGCCCAACAGCAAATACGTACCCGCCGACCCTGCGCTCGCCGCAGCCACCGATTTGCGCGATGTCGGCCCGTTGATCAGCACGCGCTACAAATACAGCGTGTACGCCAGCCAGATCGAACGCTATGGCGGCAACCTGTCGATGGATTGGCAGGGCGAGAGCAGCGCGCTGTATGCACGTGCCATCTACGGCAGTTACGGCGTCACCGGCACGCAGGACCAGTCCAGTGCGCGCCTGGAGACCTATCGCAACCAGCCCACGGCGGTGCGTGGCGGATACTTCAATACACACGATATCGACGAGACCCTGGCCACGGTGCAGTTGGGTGGGCAGACCACGTTCGACCGCCTGCATTTCGACTACGGCACCTCGTTCGGCCGCGGCACCCGCAGCCGGCCGGATTACGTATCCGCCAGCCTGTACGGGTTCACCCCGGGCAGCTTCGCCTTCGACCTCAGCGACCCGACCTACCCGAGCATCGGCCCAAGCTCGCCGGCGTTGAAGGACTTCTTCTACAACCTGGATTCTTCGCTGTTGTGGAAGGTGCAGGGCCACGACGCCGGCAGCCACGATAACCGCTTCAACGCGCATATCGATATCGCGTACCAGGTCGATGGCGCGGTGCTGGACAGCGTCAAACTTGGCCTGTCGGCCGATCACTCCGCGCGCGACGCCTATGACCACCCGTTCTTCCACAAGGATGGCAACTTCGTCACCAACGGCCCGTACTTTGGCGGACCCAATTACGCGTTTCCCACCGCCGGCGGCCCGCCACTGAGCGCGATTCCCGGCCGCATCACGTACAACGCATTCGATGGTCATTACGCAGGGCCATTCAAGCTGCTGGATCGCGGCTGGATGCGTGCGCAGGCGCTGCCCTACAAATACGTCGACGACCCGAACGGCGCAGGCATCTATACCGCCAACGATTACAACGCCAACACCACTTCCAGCACCGAGGCGATCTATTCGGGCTATGCAATGGCCGCGCTGCATCTCGGCAAGATGAGCATCCTGCCCGGCGTGCGTTACGAACTGACCCAGTATTCGGCCGACTCCTGGCAATCCAGCGGCGATGGCAGCACCGGCAGTTTCGTCGGCAGCGGCAGTACCTACGGCAAGGTCTTGCCCGGCATCAGCGTCAATTATCGGCCGGACGATCTCACCGTGTATCGCGCATCGTTGCGCCGCAGTTTCAGCCGCCCGGCATTCGGGCTGATTTCCGGCGAGACGGTGTACTCGATCGACGACACGCAAAAAGTGGTCGGCATCTCCAAGCCCAACCCCAACCTGCAGGCCAGCACCGCCGACAACGCCGACCTGTCTGCCGAGTTCTACGACCACGCGGGCGGCGTGCTCAGCGCCTCGACGTACTACAAGCGCATCAATGGGTTCATCTATACCTCGCAATCGGCCACCAGCAACGACAGCACCCTGGGCGGCCTGGTGCCAACCGGCACCACTTTCGAAAATGGCGTGCCGGTGACCATGCCGCAGAATGGCGGCACCGCAAAGCTCTATGGGCTGGAGTTGGCAGCGAGCAAGCGGCTGCAGCAGTTGCCCGGCCTCTGGAGCAATTTCGGCGTCACCGCCAACCTGACGCTGCAGCACAGCCAGGCAGATAGCAAACGCAGCGACCAGCCGGAAACGACCTGGCTGCCGCGCGCACCGGAGCGCATCTACAACCTGGATCTGTTCTACGACGACACGCACCTGCGCACGGACCTGAGCTACAACTACACCGGCCTGCAACTGCTGGGACTCACCACCGACCGTCTCAATTACTACCTGCAGCCGGTGAAGTCGCTGGATTTCAACGCGACCTATCACCTGCCGCACCATATCGATGTCGGTGTATCGGCAAAGAACCTGCTCAATGCCGCCACGTTCTACGAAACGCAGGGCAAGTCCAAGCGCTACATGGCCTACGATCCCGGCGCCGACGGTGCCTATGTGCAAACCGGGCGCACCTACATGCTGACCTTGGGCTACACGTACTGATCGACAACGCCGGGTACGCTGCAGCGGCGATCTTTCAACGGAACGTGCGCCGCTGCGGCGATTGCCTACGTACTACTTGGCGGTTGGCGCAGCGCGATCGCGCGATAGGCGAGTGCACGGCCGCATGATCGCGCCGCGGTACCGGTAACGGTATCGGCTCGTGGAGCTCCATCACGACGGTAGGCTGCGTCAGTCGATTGCGCGGCGGCAATGCCCTCAGCAATGCCGCATCGCCACGCTTGCCCAGTCAGTACCGGTGCAGCGATTTCACGCCGAAAACGCAGGCAGCTGCGGCAAGGTGCGCGCATGCCTCTTACGGACCTGCACATGCCACCACGCTCCTACGCTCGCGTCTGCCTGCTTGCCCTTGCATTGGGCGCTTCCTTGTCTGCGCTGGCGCAAGCGCAGCAGCCCGCGCCTGCCGCTGCGCCTGGATCGGCCGCCGCTCCTGCGGCCAAGGTCGTCCCGACCGGCGCACGCTCGGATCTGCACGCGCAGGTGTTGCTGGATCGCGCGCATTTTTCGCCGGGCCAGATCGACGGCGAGCGCGGCTCCAATCAAAAGCGCGCAGTGTCCGGGTTCCAGGCCGCCCACAACATCAAGGTCACCGGCGAGCTGGATGACGCGACCTGGCAAGCCCTGCAGGCCGACACCACGCCGGCCCTGGTGCAGTACACGCTCACTGACGCCGATGTTGCCGGCCCCTTCCAACCCATTCCCAAGGGGCCTGCCGAACAGGCCAAGCTGACTGCGCTTGGCTACGCCTCCGTCGATGAAGCTCTGGGCGAACGTTTCCACGCAGACCCGGCGCTGCTGCGCCAACTCAATCCTGGCGTGGATCTGAGCAAGGCCGGCAGCGTCATTCAAGTACCCAACATCGACGGCGTGCCGCCGCTGGCCAAGCCAGCCAAGCTGGTGGTGGACAAGTCCGATTCGACCCTGCGGCTATTCGACGCCGACGGCAAGGTCTATGCGCAATTCCCGGTGTCTTCCGGCAGCAAGCATGATCCGCTGCCCATTGGCCGGTGGAAAATCCTCGGCATCTCGCGCGACCCGGTGTTCAAGTACAACCCCAAGCTGTTCTGGGACGCGAAAAAGGGCGAGCAGAAGGCTACCTTGCCCGCGGGTCCGAACAATCCGGTCGGCCGCGTCTGGATCGATCTGTCCAAACCGCATTACGGCTTGCATGGCACGCCGGAGCCCGGCCATGTCGGCAAGACCGAATCGCACGGCTGTGTGCGCCTGACCAATTGGGACGTGGTCAACCTCGCCAGCGTGGTGGGACCGTCGGTGCCGGTGGTGATGCAGGAATAAACATGAAACTGCTGATGACCTTGGTGGTGGGCGTTGTACTGGGTGCGGCCGGCTACTGGTGGCTGGAACGCACCGCGCCGGAAGCAAACGTAGAGCCGTCATCGGGCGCTGCACCCATCGCAGCAGACCGCAACGCAGCGAGTTCCGCGCCGGTGGCGGCCTCGACACCGGCGGCCGCGCCGGCACCGATGGTTGCCTCGGCGCCAGTCGCCGACGTCGCGCCTGCCAGCATGCCGGTCGCCACCACGCCGACGCAGTCGCCCGACGCCGCCCCACCGGGCAGCGGCTTGCTGATTCCGGTACAAGGCATCAGCGCCAACCAGCTGCAGGACACCTTCACCGATGCGCGCAGCGAAGGCCGCGTGCACGATGCCATCGACATCCTCGCTCCCACCGGCACACCGGTTGTGGCAGTTGCTGACGGCACGGTGGAAAAACTGTTCACCAGCGACCGGGGCGGCCTGACCGTCTACCAGTTCGAGCCCGGCGGCAAATACTGCTATTACTACGCGCACCTGGAGCGCTATGCCGACGGCCTGGCGGAGAAGCAATCGATCAAGCGTGGCCAGGTCATCGGCTATGTCGGCAGCACCGGCAACGCCAATCCCGCCGCACCGCATCTGCACTTCGAGATCCATCGGCTGGGGCCGGAAAAACAGTGGTGGAAAGGCGAGGCGCTCAACCCCTATCCGGTATTGCATGGGGACCAACCCCTGCAATGAAGCAGTCGCACCAGTGGGTCTGGCTAGGGCCTGCGCCTGTGGCTCAGCGCCGCCATCGGCCGCAACGCGTGCGCGCCTGCGGGGCCTGGATGGCAGAAGTGATGGGACCGCATCTGCAACCGCTTTTGCGATAAGCAGCACGTACATCGGCGCAGCGTGCTGCGCCGATCGGCAGTCATGCACAGCGAGCCCTTTGCATTGTGTACTTCGCAGCACATGTGCGGCGCTGATGTTGAGTGCATCGCATGCCGGTCGACTCGATGACGCAGCAAGCTACCTCACGACAATTGATGTCTCCATGCATGACGTGCCGGTTTGCGCACTCAGCGCGGCTGACGAACGTCCCTGTTCGGCAGCGCGATTTCCTGCAGTCGGCTGAAAATCGGAATACGAAAAAGCACAGGCACCTTTCGCAAGATGCCTGTGCCCTAGCGCAATCGCAGCGAGCGTTGCAAACGCCCGATGTCGCTTCAGATCAGAACGTGTAGTTGAAGGTCAGCATGCCGTTGCGCGATGCGCCCCACGCGCCATAGCCATTGTTGAACTGCGCGTAGTAACGCTTGTCGAGCAAGTTATCGATGTTGAGCTGCACCGAGAACTGCGGCGACAGGCGATAGCGCGCAAATGCGCTGACCAGTGCATACGCGCTCTGCTGGAAAGTGCCATACACAGGGTCCACATAGTACGAACGGTTCTGCCAGTTGACCCCACCACCGACGGTCAGATCGCTCCACGCGCCCTGCGGGGTGTAGCTACTGAACAGCTTGATGGTGGTGCGCGGCAGTTGCGTGTTGATCGAGGCACCGCTGTCGTCGCGTGCGGTGTAGTGCGAGGCGCCCAAGGTCGCGTTCCAGCCCTGGGCCAGGCGGCCGGAGAGTTCGAAATCGAAGCCTTCGCTGACCACACCGTTGGCAGCGACGTAGGCAAAATCGCTGCTGCCCGGCACCAGGGTGCTCGTCGCCACACCCAGGTTGTCCTGCTCGATGCGGAACAGGGCCAGCGAGGCATTGAGCTGATCATCGAACCAGGCCGCCTTGACGCCAGCTTCGTAGCCCTTGCCACTCAACGGATCCAGGTAGCCGCCAGTGGCATCGCGCAAGGTCTGCGGATTGAAGATCTCGGTGTAGCTGACGTAGGTCGACCAGACATCGTCGATGTCGTAGACCAGTCCGGCGTATGGAGTGACTTCGGTCTGGGAGTCGGAGAACGGCACAAGCCCCTGGGTCCCGGCGTTACGGCCATCAATCTGCCAATCGGTATAGCGCGCGCCCACCAGCAAGGTCAGCGGATCGGCCAGCGAGAACCGTGCAGCCACGTAGGCGGCTTTCTGCGTGACGGTGCCTTCGCTCTGTACCGTGCGCGGGCTCCAATTGGGCTCCGGGTACGCGCCGTTCCAGCCCAGGTAGCTGTCCAGCGGTGCTGGGAAGTCGAAGGTACCGTTATTGACGTACTCGCGCCGGTTGTAGCTGGCGCCGGCCACCAGCTGATGCTCGCGGCCGAACAGCTGGAACGGACCTTCCGCATAGACATCGGCACCATCGGCCTTGCGCTCGGTCTGGTAGTTGCCCGAATACGGCACCACGCCACCGCCGGTGGTGCGGTCGAAACCAAAGATCGTGTAGTACGGATAGAACAGGTGGTTCGTCGCTTCGGTCTTTTCGTGGCTCACATTGGCCTTGAGGGTCCAGCCGCTGTCGAAGCTCTGCTGCAGGCTGGCGAAGGTGCGCTGCAGACGCGTGTCCCAGAACGTCCAGTCGGCCGCCGGATTGAACGAGCGCTTGTAGTCGGTACGCGTGCCATCGCTGTAGAACAGCGGGAAGCCGCCCCAGGTGACATCGTCCGATTCCTTCTTCTGGTACTCGTAGCCCACGCTCAACAGCGTGCTCTCGGTGAGGTCGGCATCGATGATCGCCGAGCCGATCTTCTTGCGCAGATTGTAGCGATCCATGTCCGATTCGCCGTCCTGATACACGCCTACCACGCGTGCGCGCACGGTACCTTCAGGGCTCAGCGGCACGGTGACATCGGCCACGCTGCGGGTCTTGTTGAAGTCGCCGCCGCCCACCGACACGGCGCCGGTGAAGTTGCGGCTCACTGCATGCTTGCGCACCAGATTGATCGAGGCCGACGGGTTGCCCGAGCCGGTCAGCAGACCGGTCGCACCGCGCACCACTTCCACGCGGTCGTACAACGCCAGGTCCAGCGCCGAATCGCCGTAGCTCCACGCCTGCTCCATGTAGGCCGGGATGCCATCGAATTGGTAGTTGTCGATGTAGAAACCACGCGCATAGAAGTCCAACCGTTCGCTGTCATTCTGCGAAGCGGAGATGCCCGTGACGTTATTGAGCACGTCGGTGATGCTCTGCAGGTTCTGGTCGTCCATGCGCTCGCGGGTGATCACGGTGACCGATTGCGGAATCTCGCGCAGCGCCAGGTTCATGCGCGTCCCGGCGGAGGTTTTTTCCACCGTGTAGCCCTTGGCCTGCTCGCCCTGCACGGTCATCCGGTCCAACGTGGTGACCTCCGCATCGCCGGCCGGCGTATCGGCCAACGCCTGCCCTGCCGACAAGGTGCACAGCGCGGCGAACACCGCATGCGACAGCGCGCGCGGGCGCAGCGCAATGGGAAGGAGACGCATTACGGTAGGACGATTCATCACAGCTCCGGCACAGGCAGTCGAGGGCATCCATCACGGCAGGGCCGGACGGCGAACAAAGGGGAGGACGCACCACGCAAGCGTGGCAGCGCACCATTTTAATGGGAATGATTCACATTTTAAATAGCCAGATTGGCATGCGGCAAGCAAACCTGCCGATGGCGAGCCACCGACCATGCCGCGGCTGACCCAGGACGGCAGCGAGGTCGCACGCCATGCCTCGCAACCGCTGGGCAAACCCCAGCGCATCCTGGTGGGCGGACCGTCGGGCTCAGCACTGTCGCGGTCGCTATCGCCAAGGCAAATCCGAACCTGTTCCACGCGGATGTCGGCACGGCGCAACTGGTCAATTACCAGGACGTCCTGGCGTTTAGCTACGTCAGGACGTTGAGCCAGCCCCGCGCAGCCAGCGATGCAGATGCGGTCGGCAAGCCGGAGAAGATCGGCCCGCCGCAATGGACCAACCCACGCAACGTCGGAATCCTGCGGCGCATCACGCAAGTACGAAGCCCTGAGTACCGACCGCCACCGGAAGACTGGTTTACCTTCGCAGCGGAGTACAACACGCCCGACTACCGCGCAGCCGATGCGGCTGGGGAAGACGCTTCCTTCCTGCAGTTCGTCGGGCTGGCAGGCGACAGCATGAGCCCGCTGATCGACCTGCGCGCACTCTGGCCGCAGTTCGCCATTCCGGTCTATCTGATTCAGGGCGAACAGGATCTGGTGACTCCGGCGCACATCAGCACAGTCTATTTGGATGCTCTTTCTGCACCGAGCAAGGACTGTCTCCTGCTGCCACGCACAGGACACGACTCCATCCGCCGATGATGGGCGCACAGCTGAACGTGCTGACCAGGATCCGTGCAGCGGCGCTGGCCAACGATGCGCACTGGAACACGCAAGGCGTCCGTTGAACGATGACCTACCGCGCATCGCTTACGAGATCCAACAAAAAAGCCGGCTTTCGCCGGCTTTTTCTTTCAAGCACCACGCAAGGCGTTACAGCGCCTTGGCTGCCGCAACCACGTGCTCGGCGGTGATCTTGAAGTACGCGTACAGCTGATCGGCCGGTGCCGAGGCGCCGAAGGTATCCATGCCGACCACATCGCCATCCAGGCCCACGTACTTGCGCCAGAAGCCGGTCACGCCCGCTTCCACCGCCACGCGCTTGCGCACGGCGTTCGGCAGCACCGACTCGCGGTACGCCGCATCCTGACGATCGAACACGTCGGTCGACGGCATCGACACCACGCGCGTCTTCAGGCCGGACGCATCCAGCGTCTTTTTGGCTTCTACTGCCAAGCCGACTTCCGAGCCGGTGGCGATCAGGATCACGTCCGGCGTACCGCCTTCGGCATCGGCCAGCACGTAGCCACCGCGTTCGATCAGCTTGATCTGCTCGGCGCTGCGCGGCTGATGCTGCAGGTTCTGACGGCTGAAGATCAGGCAGCTCGGGCCGTCCTTGCGGGTGATCGCAGCCTTCCAGCTCACTGCCGATTCCACCGCATCGCCCGGGCGCCACACATCGTTGTTGGGGATGTAGCGCAGCGAGGCCAGATGCTCCACCGGCTGATGGGTCGGGCCATCTTCGCCCAGGCCGATCGAGTCGTGCGTGTACACGTGGATGGCGTGCGCCGGGTTCAACGCGCTCATGCGCACGCCGTTGCGCGCGTAATCGCTGAACACCAGGAAGGTGGCATCGAACGGAATGAAGCCGCCATGCAGCGCCAGGCCGTTGGCAATGGCGGTCATGCCAAATTCGCGCACGCCGTAATACACATAGTTGGCGTCCGGGTCGTCGGTGGCCACCGACTTGCTGGCCTTCCACAAGGTCAGGTTGGAATGCGCCAGGTCCGCCGAGCCGCCGATCAACTCGGGAAGCAGCGGTGCGAAGGCTTCGATGGCCAGCTGCGAGGCCTTGCGCGAGGCAATGGTCTGGCCTTCTTCCTGCGCCTTGGTGATGTAGGCATCGGCCTTGGCGATGAAGTCGGCCGGCAACTCGCCGTGCGAGCGACGGGTCAGCTCGTCGGCTTCGCTGGCGTACTGCTTGGCATACTTGTCGAACAACTGTTCCCATTCGGCCTGACGCAGCGTGCCGGTGCCGCCGGCGCGCCAGCCGGCGTAGATCTCTTCGGGAATCTCGAACGGGCCGTACGGCCAATCCAGCGCCTTGCGCGCGCCTTCCAGCTCGTCCTTGCCCAGCGGTGCGCCATGCGAGGATTCCTTGCCGGCCTTGGTCGGCGCACCGAAGCCGATCTTGGTGCGGCAGCAGATCAGCGTGGGCTTGTCGGTGTTTTCCAGCGCCGTCTCGATGGCGGCCTTGATCTTGTCGGCATCATGCCCGTCCACATCGCGGATCACGTGCCAGCCATAGGCCTCGAAACGCGCCGGCGTGTCGTCGCTGAACCAGCCGGCCGTATTGCCGTCGATGGAGATCTGGTTGTTGTCCCAGAATGCCACCAGCTTGCCCAGGCCCCAGGTGCCGGCCAGCGATGCGGCTTCGTGCGAAATGCCTTCCATCAGGCAGCCGTCGCCCATGAACACCCAGGTGCGGTGATCGACGATTTCCAGTTCCGGGCGGTTGTAGCGCTGCGCCAGCAACTTCTCGGCCAGCGCAAAGCCCACCGCATTGGCAAACCCCTGCCCGAGCGGGCCGGTGGTGGTCTCAACGCCGGGAGTTTCGCTGCGCTCGGGGTGACCGGCGGTCTTGCTGTGCAGCTGGCGGAACTGCTTGAGCTGTTCGATCGGCAGGTCGTAGCCGGACAGGTGCAGCAAGGCGTACTGCAACATCGACCCATGCCCGTTGGACAGCACGAAACGGTCGCGGTTGAACCACTGCGGGTTGTTGGGGTTGTGCCGGTAGAAGTCGTTCCACAGCACTTCGGCGATATCGGCCATGCCCATCGGCATGCCGGGGTGACCGGACTTGGCGGCTTCGACCGCGTCTGCGGCAAGAAAACGGATGGCGTTGGCCAGCTGGCGGCGGGTGGGCTGGGTCATGGGCGTCTATGGAAGCGGAGGGGAACACCGCTGGAAGCGGAGATGCCTATTCTCCCATACACAGCGTTATGGGAATCGGAGGTCGCGAATTGGGAATTGGGAATCGGGAATCGGGAATCGGGAATCGGATGCAGCGTTGCGAATTGGTCGCTAACGCCGCTCGCACCGCAACTGCTGCCGCGGTGCGGCATGACCTCCCATCGCACGTCCTGATCGCAACAGCCCGCTTTACCCATTCCCGATTCCCGATTCCCTAATCCTCGCCCTTGGCGACCAAGGTCGTCAGCGCCAGGTCCCCGGTGACGTTCAGCGCCGTGCGGCACATGTCCAGGAAGTGGTTGACGCCCAGGATCATGCCGATCCCCACCGGGTTGACCCCGACCATCGCGCAGATCAGCGCCACCACCGGTAGCGAGCCGGAGGGCACGCCGGCCGTGCCGATCCCGCCCAGGATGCAGACCAGCATCACCATGAACTGCTGGCCCAGGCTCAGGTCCACGTTGAAGAACTGCGCCAGGAAGATCACCGTGACGCCTTCGAAGAGTGCGGTGCCGTTCTGGTTGGCGGTGGCGCCCACGGTCAGCACGAAACGCGACACCCGCGGCGGCAGGCCCATCTCATCGGCCACGCGCAAGGCCGTCGGCAGGGTCGCGTTGCTGGAAGCGGTCGAGAACGCCATCACTGTCGCTTCCTGGGTCTGGCGGAAAAAGCCCAGCGGCGAGCGCCCGGCGAATTTCACCGCAATGCCGTAACTGACCACCATGTGCAGGCCCAGCGCTAGCACCACCACGCCCACGTAGGCGCCCAGACGAATCAGCAGATCGAAGCCGAACAGCGCGGCCAGGTTGAACATGAAACACGCCACCGCATATGGCGCCAGACGGATCACCAGCCCGATCAAGGTCATCGAAATTTCGAAGATGCCTTCGATGCCGCGCCTGAGCGTGGCGACCTTTTCGTCTTCGGTCAGCACCATGCCCACGCCGAACATCACCGCGAAAAACATCAGCGACAGAATCGCGCCATTGCTCGACGCGGCGGCAATCACGTTGCTGGGCACGATCGACAACAGCATGTCCATGCCCTGCGCCTGGGTGCCGGAGCTGGAAATGATCTCGCGGGTGCGCTCGGCGTTTTCCTGGATCAGCTGACTGGCCAGTTGCGGGTCCACGCCCGCGCCGGGCTTGAGCACGTTGACCAGCACCAGCCCCAGCAACACCGCCACGCCGGACAGCACCACGGTATAGCCCAGGGTGCGCCACCCTACTCGCCCGAGCGCGCGGATGTCGCCCATCTCGGAAATCCCCATGACCAGCGCCGAGAACAGCAGCGGCACGATCAGCATGAAGATCAGATTGAGGAAGACCTGCGAAAACGGCGTGGTGACGTACTTGGTTGCCAGGCGCACCCACTCAGCGTCGCTGCCGGCCAGGTAATAGACAGCCAGGCCCAACAACAGGCCAACGGCGAAGCCAATTCCCATCTTCCAATGCAGGGGCAGGCCCGGGCGGCGCGTGGCTGGGGATGCTGTCATCTGGCCAGGCCTTGGTGGACACAAAGACCGGAGCTTAACAAACGCCATGGATGCGGCCACCTACCCGGGATGCTCCTGCGCAGCTGCTGCGGGTAGGTGGGGCTCTCGATGTCGGGGGCGGCAAGCACTTGCGGCTGGCTGGAAGCTTCGCTTTTTAGCGACGAAGACAGTGCAGCCGGCCTTTCGAGTCGTCGCGACGGCTCAGTGCCATCCGATGCTATTGGTCGCAGCCTGGTCTATCGAGTGCGCGGTGCCCTCGCCGCTCGCCGGACACGCCGTGAACCCGTCCATGCGGCCAAGACAGCGCACCAGCACGCTGTCAGGCCGCTTAGTAAAAGGCTTAGCGTCTCGTAGCTAGCGCTCATGGTGGTGCAAGTCGCAGAACACGTGCGCGCTAGCGAACCAGGAACATGTAATGCAGTGCCTGCACCAACTACCGACTCTCTCGACTGGTCCTTGCCCGCTCACCGTCGCGGGACCCTTGGCGGCATGAATGCCGCCGAGGCGCTTACAAGGATGTGCTTGCAGCGTGGCCGGCAAGGGTGGCCGGCAAGGGCCCAGCAGCAACGCCGCAGCGCTATCGCGCTTCGCACTTTTCTGCACAGCGGCAGATCACGCGCAATTAAAATCAATGCGATATCAGCGCGGCAAGGCAGTGTCGCCGCTCAGAGCACGTGAGCGGCCAACGACATCTAACGAGCCACTTAACCGAGTGCAGATCTCACACGCGGAATCGAAGTACCGTTGTTACAGGCCCCTCGTCACACCGGCTGCGGCCGCGCGGCAACTGCGCAACCACTATGTCAGTCGGTCCAGGCCGGCACCCATACAACGCTCTCAATCAAGGCGCAGGCGGATACAGCGGCGCCAGCACCTCCGGTTCGGCTGCGCTGGCATGGTGCCACCGCGGCCCCTTGGCGAACGCTTCGCGCAAGGCGGCGCGTGCGCTGGTCACATCGCCATCGCCGCCCCAGCGTGCGCGCTGCATGCGCGCCACGGCTGCACGCTGGGCCGGGTCTGCCAATGCCGCCATGACCGCATCGATATCGGCAACGCCGGCCATGCCGCAGAGCACCGCCGCCACATCGTCCATGCCGCCGGTGTCGAGCGCGCGGCGCAGCTCGGCCACGCCGTGGGTCGCACGCCTACCCTCGGCTGGCACATTGCTGCCGTTGCCCTCATTGCCGCCTGATGCACCGCGCGGAACACCGCGCCGACGCGCTAACGCCCATACCAGCGTGGCCATCCACAACAGCGCGAATCCGATCGCCGCCGCGATCCATGCCCACGGCGGTCGCGCGGGCGATGGTGCTTGCAAGGTGAGCGTGCGATCCGGTGTCGGCGCCGATTGATCGGGTGTCGGATTCGGCGCCGGTGCCGGCGCAGGTGTCGCAAACGCACCGCTACCCGCCGCCACATCGAGCGTCAGATCGGGCAGTGACGCGGTCTTGGCTGCGCCTGCCCCGACATCCCACCATGCCATCTGCAGCCCGGGCACCACCAACGGACCGGCACGGTTAGGCACGATCGAATAGCGCCGGGTCAGTCGCAGTTGCGGCGAGCCGTCCACGAAGCGCTCCTCGAATTGCGGCGGCTCGGCAAATACCTGCGCATCGGGCACGCTGGGCGTCGGCAATTCGGGAAACTGCGCCTGGGTCGCGCCGCGCGCACTGGCTTCCACCACGAATTGGGCCGCCTCACCGGCTCTCGCTCGCTGTGGCGTGGTCGTGTAGCGCAACTGCAGGCTGCGCAACGGCA
The DNA here is from genome assembly GCF_008639345.1 of Xanthomonas phaseoli pv. dieffenbachiae. Classification (NCBI taxonomy): domain Bacteria; kingdom Pseudomonadati; phylum Pseudomonadota; class Gammaproteobacteria; order Lysobacterales; family Lysobacteraceae; genus Xanthomonas; species Xanthomonas phaseoli. The sequence continues at coordinate 3,722,567 of NZ_CP041380.1, forward strand.
GCCACGGCTGCGGCGCATTGGCCGGTTGCGCGCGCACCTGCAGCGGAATGCTTGCACTGCGCGCACTCAGCTCACCATTGCCGCGTCCGAAATAATCGTCGAAAAACCCGCCCACCGAACGCCCATTGAAACGTGCCGGCGGCAGCACCAGACGACCGCTGCGCTCGGGCACCAGCAGGTAGCGCCGCTCCACCACGTTGTATTGGCGTCCATTGACGACCTTGACCGAACTGACGTCGTCGCCGACGCGCTGCATCGATGCCCCGTCGGGGGCCTCAAGATCCAGCTCGCCCGATGCCAGTTGGGTAGCGAAGTACAACCGCACCACCACGCCCACGCTTTGCTGCACGTAGGGCTGCGCGTCGTCCACCTGGGTTTGGACGAACGCTTCCTCATTGCCCTGCGCCGCACTCGGCGCGCCGGCAGCGTTGCCGGGACTGCTTGCGGGATCGTTCGACGCCCCAACCACCTGTAGGCGCAGCGGTTCGGTGCGTTCATTGCCCACGCGGATCGCCGGTACGATCAGCTCGCCGCTCTTGCGCGGCGTCAGCACCACGCCGAACAGGGCGCGCACCGTCACCGAACCATTGGCCACCTGCATCTGCTGATTGGCGCTCTTGGCGCCCAGCACGAAGTCGGTGCGCAACGGCGTGTAATCCGGGTCGACGCCGCGTTGGTCGGTTTCGATATTCAACATCGCCACATCGCCGGCATTGACGCTGTCGCGATCCAGCCACGCGCGCGTGACCGCACCCACCGGCGCGCACGCCAACAGTGCCACGCTGGCCAGCATGCCGATTGCCGCACGACGTAAGTGCTGTCTGCCGATCATCGTCCGTCCCGTTGCCTGCGTTCGTATTCCAGCCTGAATTTGGTACGCAGCAGACTGCCCGGATCGTCCGGTACCCGCCGCAGCCACGCGTCCACCGCCTGACGTTGCTCGCGTTGTTCCGGCGTCTCACTGGCGACGGCGGCCTCCGGCTTGTCGCTGCCATCGGCCTGCTTGTCGCCTGCCTGCGCCATGGCCTGCTGCATCTTGCGACGCTGTGCCTCATCGGCCTGCTGCTGCGCCTTGGTATCGGCAGATTGCGGCGGCGTGTCTTGCTTGCGTTGCTCGCCCTGCCCGTTCTTGGACTGCGCGTCTTGCGAACGACTGTCCTGTGGCGGCTGCGCCTCGGAGGGCTGGCTCTTGCTGTCCTGCTGGTTCTGCCCATCCTGGCCGGATTGCTTGTCCTGCTGGTTCTGGCCGGCCTGCTGTTGCCCCTTTCCATCCTGACCGGATGGCTTCTGGTCCTTGGACTGACCCTTGCCATCCTTGTTGTTCTGCTGCTGACGCTTGCGCGCCGCGTCGACCGCCGCGCGATTGGCGATGGCATCCTGCTGATTGGGATGTTGCTTGAGCGCACGGTCGTAGGCCGCGATCGCCGCGTCGTACTGGCCTTGTCGCGCCAGCGCGTTGCCGAGGTTGTACAGCCCCTCATCGGTGGGCACCGCTTCGAAAGCCTTCTGCGCCGACGCAAAATCGCCCTTGCGATACGCCTGCACGCCGGCATCCAGGCGCTGTTGTTGCACCTGATCGGCACGCTGCCACAAGGTGCCATCGGCCGCGTGCGCGGGCTGCGCCAGCGGCAGCACACAGACCATCGTCAGCACGGCCACCACCGCGCGGCGGCGAAACGCCAGCAGGGACAGCAGCATTACTGGCAGCACCAGCCAATAGCCTTCGTCGAGCCAGCTCTTGCCGCCATCGGACTCGGCGGTTTCATCTGCCAACGGCTGTTGCGATGGATCGAGCACGCCCAACGCCCGCAGATCCGCATCGTCCGGCGCAATGCGCGCATACCGCCCGCCGCCCCGCGCGGCCAGGCTGCGCAGACTGCCTTCGTCGAGCTTGGCCTGGGCAATTTCACCGCTGGCCATGCGATACGCCGCACCGCGCTCGCCGCCCACGCCAAGCGCAGAGACGCTGAAACCGCGCGAACGTGCCACCCGTGCCGAACTTTCGGCGGAGCTATCTGCGCTATCGCTGACAAGCAGGATCTCGCCTTGCTTGAAGCCGGCTTGCTGCAACAGCTGCGCGGCCGCATCGATCGCCCGGTCCGCACGCTTGCCATCGACCGGCATGACCGACGGCGACAGCGCATCCAGAAACAAGGCCACGTTGGCGCTGTCTTCGGTCAACGGCGCAACCGTGAAACTCTCGCCTGCATAGACCAGCAATGCCACCTCGCCACCGGCACGTTTGCGCAGTAGCGTCGCCAGCTTGGCGCGCGCCTGCAGCAGGCGCGATGGCGGCAGGTCGGTTGCGTTGGCACTGGACGACAGATCCAGCACCACCACCAGCGGCATGCTCGACTGAAACACCGGACGCTCGGTCTGCCGCCAGCTCGGCCCGCTCATCGCAATCACGGCCAACGTATAGGTCAGCGCGGCCAGCACGAATCCCAGCCATCCGCGCCGACCGCCGGAGGCCAACAGCTTCGGCAACAGATGTGCATCCACACTTTGCCGCCAGACGTCGGCGTCGCGGCGACGCCAGTGCCACAGCGCTGCCGCCGGTAAGATCGCCAGCAGCGCCCACAACAGCAGCGGGCGCAACAGATGTAGCGACTGCAGCCACCCCGCCAGCTCGGTCAGCGCGTCCATTGCCACCTCCGCGGCAGCACATAGGCCACCAGGGCAATGACGATTGCCGCGCCCAATGGCCAGTAGTAACGCTCCACGCGCGGCTGCACCGAAGGCCCCAGTCCCTTGACCGGCTCCAGCCGATCCAGCTCGGCGTAGATGCCGGCAAGTTCCTCGGTATCGCGGGCGCGGAAGAAGCGTCCGCCGGTCTGCTGGGCAATCTTGCGCAGCCCGTCTTCGTCGATGTCGTCGTTGCCGCCGGCCGGAATCGGTACCCCGAACAAGGAATAGCCGCCACTGCCGCCGAACGCAATGGTGTGCACGCGTACGCCTTCGGCCTTGGCCAGTTCCGCGGCCTTCAAGGGATTGAGCACGCCAGCGGTGTTGACGCCATCGGTGAGCAATACCACCACGCGCTGGCCCTGCTTCTGTTCGCGCAGGCGCTTGACCGACAAGGCGATCGCATCGCCAATCGCGGTTTCGCGCCCGGCCAGGCCCACCACGCTGTCGCTCAACTGATCGCGCACGGAGGTCAGATCTGCGGTCAACGGGGTCAGCGCATACGCACGTTGGCCGAACACCAGCAGACCGACGCGGTCGCCGTCGCGCCGATCCAGAAAGTCCGACAGCACGGCCTTGGCGGCGGTAAGCCGGTCCACCACCCTTCCGCCGAGCACCATGTCGGGCTCGCTCATGCTGCCCGAAAGATCCACCGCCAGCATCATCTGGCGCGCCTCGCGTGGCGGTTGAATCACCTCACCCAGTTGCTGCGGACGTGCCAGCGCGGCGCACAACAAAAACCACGCCAGCCACGCCAGCCAACGCGGCATCCGCAGCACCGGCGCGCTTTTTGCCTGCGCCACCGCCTGCAACTGCTCTGCGTACGGCACGCGGAGTGCAGCCGCATCGGCGCGGCGTTGCGGCCAGAACCACATCAGCAACGGCAAGGGCATCAACCACCACGCCCACGGCCAGGCGCAGTGCGCCAACGCATCCTGCCATTGCGACCACTGCAACCAGTTCATCGCCGGCCTCGCATCAGCGCCACAAAGCGCTGCCGCGCCAACGCTTCTACCGCGGGCAGATCGCTGACTGCGGGTGCGCGCTGGAAGCCGCCTTCCAGCACAGCCCGGCCCGGCCCCTGCGAGAACACCTGGTCCTTGCGCTTGCGCCCATCCAGAAATTGCAACCATGCCTCGCCCTGCAAGCGGTCGGCCTGCGGATCGACGCGACGCGCGGCACGTCGCAGCAGGACCGACACGGCCGCCAAGCGCTGCGCCGGCATCGTGGCGCGCGCGAGTTCAGCATCGAAAGCAGCCAGCCAGCGGCGCTGGCGCTGGCGCTGTCGCCGGCGCCACCACCAAAAAAATGCACTCCCCACCACCAGCACGACCATCGCGATCACCAGCCACCAGCCCGGCGCCAGCGGCCACCACGACGGCGACGGCGGCAAGTGCACATCACGCAGCGGCAGCGACTGCGGGGACACCGTCAGCGACTCCGGGCGGCAGGGCTGCCGCCCAGCCAGGCATCGCTGGCATCGTCGGTGGACAGGCGATGCAAGCGCACGCCGCGTGCCTGCAAGAGCGCGCCCAAGTGCTCCAGCGGCGCGACAAATTCGGCCTGCCAGCGCGCACGCCCGGCCTGGGTGGACAGATCGATCGCGATGCGCTCGCCACGCACGTCGAAGGTGACTGCACGTGCCGGCGGCGCCAGTTCCAGCGGATCGACCAGCACGATCACCACCACCTCGTGATGCAGGGCCAAGCCCGACCAGCGCGTGGCAGAAATCCGGCTGGCGCTGCGCGCATCGGCCAGCACGGTCAGGCGCGCGCCGGGACGTAACAGGCGCGCCGCGTGATCCAGCGCCACCTCCAGTCCCGCATCGCCGGACGGCGGTTGGGCATACCAACGCGCCAGGGCATCCAACACCGGCAGTACACCACGCTGACCGGACCGCGGCGCAATCGGCGCCTCGCTCGCGGTGCCACGCAAGGCTGCGATGCGATCGCCCTGGCGCTGCGCCAGCCATGCGGCAACCGCGCCGGCGCGTGCGGCCTGCACCGATTTGTAGCGTACGCGCGTACCGAAAAAGAGCGCAGGCGAGGTATCGGCCACGATCAGGCTCAAGCGCTCGCGCTCTGCCTGGAACAACTTGGTGTGCGCCCGTCCGGTTCGCGCAGTGACGCGCCAATCGATATGCCGCGCGTCATCGCCGGCCACGTACTCACGCGACTCGGCATATTCCATGCCGCGCCCGCGCGTGGCGGCCGGCACCGGCCCCACCACTCCGTGCCGGCCACGTCCCGGTTGACCGCGATGGATTGCGGTACCGCGCAGCGCAATCAATTCTGCAAGCATTGGCCGCACCCCATCGCCAGCGACGGGCGAGGGGGCGGTTGCAGGGGACGAGAACGGCATCGAAGACATCGGCGTCTGGCGAGAGTGCGGCATACCTCGGCGACGCTGCCCGATCAGGGCAGCGGAATCTTTTCTAGCAATGCAGCGACCAGGCGTTCGCCATCCCAGCCCTCGGCGGTGGCCTCATAGCTGGGCAGCACGCGATGCCGCAATACATCCGGGGCAATGGCGCGGATATCGTCCGGCGTCACGTAGTCGCGCCCGGCCAACCATGCACGCGCGCGTGCGCACCGTTCCAGTGCGATCGAACCACGCGGGCTGGCACCCCAGGCGATCCGGCGCGCCAATGTCGGGTCGTAACGCTTGGCATCGCGCGAGGCCAGCACGATCTCGATCAGATAGCGTTCCAGCTGCGGCGCCAGATGCACGTCAAGCACAACACGGCGCGCAGCGAAGACATCTTCCAACGGAATCTTGTCGGGCACGGTCTCGTGCTTTTCCAGCGTATCGCGGGCGGTCTCGCGTGCCAGGCGCAGGATTTCCGCCTCGGCGTCGGCCTGGGGATAGCCGATGCGCACATGCATCAGGAAGCGATCCAACTGCGCTTCGGGCAGCGGGAACGTGCCCTCCTGCTCGATCGGGTTCTGCGTGGCCATCACCAGGAACAACTGCGGCAGCGCATAGGTATGCCGGCCGACCGTCACCTGCCGCTCGCCCATCGCCTCCAGCAGCGCGGATTGCACCTTGGCCGGTGCGCGGTTGATTTCGTCGGCCAGCAGGATCGGGTGGAAGATCGGCCCGGGCATGAACTCGAACCGGCTGTCCTGCGGCCGCCAGATTTCGGTACCGGTCAGATCGGCGGGCAGCAGGTCCGGGGTGAACTGCACCCGCGCAAAATCCGCTTCCAGCCGCGAGGCCAGCGCACGGATGGCGGTGGTCTTGGCCAACCCCGGCGCGCCCTCGACCAGCAGATGGCCATCGGCCAGCAAGGCAATCAGCAGTCGCTCCACGAGCGCTGCCTGGCCAACGATGCGCTGCGCAAGCGACTCGCGCAGCGAGGTGAATTGACGGTGCAGCCGGTCCTCGGCGGGCGCGGCAACGGCTTCGGGGGGGAGCAGTGGCGGTGCGTTCATAGGTCCAGTGTGACCGATTCGAACGCGATTGGTTCACTTGGCGATTGGATCAGGTTCAGTCAAGGCCCAACATCTGCTCTGGATCACAAAGATCACTGGGTAGTGAAAATTCGTTCCGTCGGAAGGCAACCTCTGTTTCGTATCAGACAGATTTCGACCGCAGTGGTTAGAGCACCCTCGGCGCCGACGCAAACAGTCCTTATTGCTGCGCAGCCTGAAGCTCACCCTTTTGCGCTGTATCAGCTGCCAAGCTGCCACTGACCCTTGCGAACCTGTACGTCGGCATGGACATCCTCACGACACATCCTAGCCGCCACCTTGACTACACCACGGTCGACGGATATCAAACTCGGACAACCACACTAACTATTTCCAAAATTTACGTTCTATACGAGAAAGGCCGCTTTCGCGGCCTTTTCCGGTAAACATTTCAATTACGGATTCGCGCTGGCCACGCGAAGCACCTTGGGAGTTACAAATACCAGGAGCTCGGCCTTCTCCTTGCTGCGCCCACGCTTCTTGAACAGATTTCCGAGGAAAGGAATATCACCAAGAAACGGAACTTTGGAGACGCTTTCGCGATCGGTAAATTCGTAGACGCCACCAATGACTACCGTCTCACCGTCGCCTACCAGCACAGCAGTGTTGACCTCGCGGCGATTAATCTCGGGAACTGTTCCGTAGCCTTCCAAAATAATGAATCGAGCCACCTCATCCTTCTTGACGTTCATATTCAAGAAGACGCGATTATCGTTAGTTATGGTGGGCGTAACCTTCAATTCAAGCAAAACTTCCTTGAACTGCACATTCGCCTGCGCGGCGGAACCTGCCGCACCACCGCCACTGATTGTCACATAGCCGATCTCCCGGCCTTGCTTGATGACACCCTCACGCTGATTGGCCGTCACGATGCGCGGATTTGAGACCACCTCGCCTCGCCCCTCCTCTTGCATTGCCGAGAGCTCTATATCGAGGTTGAAATTTGATCCAAGCAGGGTATAAGCCAAACCGGCCGCCCTGCTATTGGTAAAGCCACTGGCCCCCAGATCGACATTCAGTCCCGAAGGGAACAAATGCGAAGCCAGCGTTGTACTGGTACCGGTATTAGCGATTTCGTTAGCTCGTTGAGCTGCAGTGTTCTGGAAGTTGACGTTACTCTCCAGCGCCCCGCTCAAAATTCCACGTCCGGTCGCGCCAGTGATGCCAAAACGTGCACCCAAATCACGAGCGAAAGTATCCGTCGCAATGACAATCCGGCTCTCGATCAGCACCTGATCCACCGGGCGATCGATATGCGAAATCAGCTCGCGCATCTGCGCAACTTTTTTCGGGATATCGCTGATCATCAATGTATTGGTGCGTTCATCGGCAACCAACCGACCGCGTGGCGAAAGGAAACCATTGTCCTGCTGCCCCGCACCACCTTGTCCGCCCTGGCCACCCTGGCCGCCACCGCCGCCACCGATTCCTTTGGCCTCTGTCAGCGCTTTGAAGATCACCGCAGCATTGTGGTAATTGATCTGCACATAATCGGTGATCAAGTCCTCGCGGTTCTCGATCGCGATGCGGGCGTCTTCCTTGTCCTGCTCGAACTTGGCCAGCTCCGGTTGCGGGGCGACCCACACCACGCCGCCATCGCGACGCTTGTCCAGGCCCTTGGCACGCAGCACGATGTCCAGCGCCTGGTCCCACGGCACGTTCATCAGGCGCAGCGTGACGTTGCCCTGCACGGTGTCGGAAGCGACGATATTGAGGTTGGACTCCTCGGCGATCAGCTGCAGCACCGTGCGCACCGGCACGTCCTGGAAGTTGAACGTCACCGGGCGACCGCTATAGCCGCGCGCGGCGATCTGCGCGGCAGCCTGCGTGACCGCCGCCGGGCTTACGCCGCCCACCGCCGGCTGGCCCTTGCGCGGGGTGATTTCCACCACGTATTCGTTGCCGGTCTGGTAGGCCAGCGAGTCGAAGGCACCCTTGGTCGACAGCACCAGCTGCGAACCGGAGCCGGACGGCTTCACTTCAACGCGCTGCACCGGCGTGGCGAAGTCGGTGACATTGAGCGGGCGTTGCAGCTCGGCAGGCAGCTTGGCATTGCTGATGTCCACCAGCACGTTGTCGCCCTGCGTCCGCAGGTCCGGGCTAGCGCCCTGGCCGTCGAACTGCAGGATCAGACGGCCAGCGCCGTCTTCGCCGCGCTTGAAATCGATTTTGGACACCGCCAGGCTCGCCGGAGCGACCTTGGCCGGATCCGGCGCGGGCTGAGTCAGCGCCGCGGCGGCGAACGCGCTGCCGCTCGCCAGCGCCAGCGCGAACCCCAACGCGCAGGCCTGGAAGATCGCGTGGCGTCGTACCGGACGCAGCCGCTGGGCATTGGAAAACGTCATCGTGCTATCCCCTATCACTTTATTGATCATCCAATGCGAGTGCGGCCGGCCGTTCAAGCCATCCACCCGCACCGTCCGGCACAAGTTCAATCAGCTCGATGCGGTCTTCGTAGACCCCGGTCACCCGGCCATCGCTCTGTCCCAGATACACACCCGGCCGCACCCGGTAGGTCACCTTGTCAGGCGCCATCACCAACGCGATCAGGCCCGAACCGCCGCCAATGGTCCCCACCATGTCGAGGGCGTCGAGCGGAAAGGCTTCCAACGGTTCCTTGCGCCGGTTCGGATCCGGGCGTGTGCCGTTGCCACCTTCCGCGCTGACCCAGGCATCGCTGAACGGGTCGCGCATCGCCTGCGCTGCATATTCGAAGGTCTCGAATTGCTGCATCACCGGCAATGGCTCCAGCGGCGGCGCAGGACGCGCGCGCACCTCGGCAACCCAGGCTTCCAGATTCGGCGCATCGCCCGGTGTGCTGGTCACACCGCGCGTGCACGCCGGCAATACTGCAATTAACGCCACACAGGACAGAATCTTGAGCAATTTCATGGTCATTGGCCGCCCTTCTTCGCAGCGTTGGCCGCAGCCTTTTCCTGCTCGGCCATTTCCTCATCGTCCAGATAACGATAGGTCTTGACCGTTCCGGACAGCTCCAGCGCACCGCGCGGGCCGATGCCGGCCTTGGGGTCCTTGGGCTTGAGGTTGATGTCGTGCATGGTCAGGATCACCACGCGCGGCAGCGAGGCCACACCGCTGACGAAGGCACCGAACTGGTGGTAGCTGCCCACCATGCGCAGAGCGATCGGCTTTTCGGCGTAAAACTCCTTCGGCGATTCCGGACCGGGCTGGAACAGCTCGTTGGACAGGCCGCTGGACAACGCGGTCTGCGAGATGTCGATGATCAAATCCGGCATCTCGGTCTTGCTGGGAAGCTGACGCAGCATCTGCTGCAGCACCTGTTCCATCTGCGCGAGCTGCTGCTTGAGCGGCTCCAGGTTCACCGCGCGGCCCTGTTGGGTCTCGAACTCGGTGCGCAGCTGAGATTCGGTGCTTTCCAGGCTTTCCAGTTCATCGCGCTTGCTGCTGATCAACAGGAACCAGGCCAGCACCATGATGAACAGGCCCACCACCACGCAGAACACGATGCGTGCCTGCTGCGGCCAACCGCCGATGTTGTTGAAATCCAGATCGCTGAGCTTGAATGATTTCTTACTCATGACGCCGCCCCCTCCTGCGGCCGATTGGCTGGCGCCGGTGCTGCCTGCGTCGGTGCAGGAGCAGCGGCCGGCGGCGTTGCGGGCGCCGGCGCCGCTGCCGGAGCAGCGGGCGTCGCGCCAGCAGGTGCAGCACCCGGTGCTGCGGTGCCCGGCGCAGCCGGGTCCACTGCGCCCGGCGCGGTGCCGTTCTTGTCAGCCTCGTTCGGATTGGCCAGCTTGACCTTGAGCGTGAACACGTACGGCAGCGTCTTGGTGTCCATCGACGACGCGGCAGGTTGACCGGCCTTGTCCTGACTCTTGGCCTCGATGATCGACAGGTCCGGATTGGTCATCCAGCCCGAGCTTTCCAGGTTGCGCATGTACGCACTGACCCGCGCATTCGATTGCGAGCGACCTTCCAGCGTGAGGATGTCGCCATCCTGCTTGATGTTGGTCAGCGCCACGCCATCGGGAATGGTGCGTACCAGCGAATCGAACAGGTGCACCATCTGCGAGCGGTTGGCTTGCAGTTCCTCGATCACCTTCTTACGGGCAAGCAGGCGGTCCTTCTTCTTGTCGAGTTCCTTGATCTCTTCGTTCTGCGCCTTGACCTTGTCGATCTCGGTGGTCAGAAACGCATTGCGCTCGGTCTGGCCGCTGATCTGCGCGTCGTAATAGAACCAGATCAGCGCCGACAGCAGCACGCCGCCCAATGCGGCGAAGCCCAGCATCGAATAGAACTCGCGCTCGCGGGCCTTTCGGCGCTCCGCGCGCCAGGGCAATAGATTGATTCTTGCCATCAGTCGAAGCTCCTCAGGGCCAGGCCGGTGGCGATCATCAATGCAGGCGCATCCAGCGCCAGCGCATGGGCCTGGACCTTCGGGCCAAGCGTCATCTGGGCAAGCGGATTTGCAACGACCGTGGTCACGCCCAGTTGCTCTTCCACCATCTCCGGCAGGCGCGCCAGCGCAGCGCAACCGCCGGCCAGCACGATGCAGTCGACGCGGTTGAACTCACTGCCCGCATAGAAGAACTGCAGCAGACGGCTGATCTGCTGCACCGTGGCTTCCTTGAACGGCTCCAGCACCTCGACCTCGTAGCTTTCCGGCAGGCCGCCCTGACGCTTGGCAAGGCCAGCCTCTTCATAGGTCAGCCCGTAACGGCGCATCACTTCGTCGGTGAGCTGCTTGCCGCCGAACACCTGCTCGCGGCTATACAGACTGCGACCGGAGCGCAGCACGCTCAGCGTGGTCATGGTCGCGCCGATATCCACCAGCGCCACCACCGCATCGGCGGCCACCGGCAATTCGCTGGCAACCAGCGCGAAGGCGTTTTCGACCGCAAAGGCCTCCACGTCCATCACCTTGGCGGTCAAACCACCGAGTTCCAGCGCCGACTGGCGCAGTTCCACGTTCTCCGAACGCGAGGCGGCCAGCAGCACCTGCACCATGTCCGGGCTGTTGGGCATCGGGCCCAGCACCTCGAAATCGAGATTCACTTCCTCGATCGGATACGGAATGTAATTGGTGGCTTCCAGTTCGACCTGGGCTTCCAGGTCGCTATCGTCCAGATCGGCCGGCATCGGGATCAACTTGGTGATCACCGCCGACCCGGCTACAGCAGCTGCCGCGTTCTTGGCCTTGCTGCCGGAACGGTTGATGGCGCGGCGAATGGCTTCGCCCACCGCCTCCACTTCGACGATGTTCTTTTCCACCACCGCATTCGGCGGCAATGGCTCCACCGCGTAATGTTCCACGCGAAAACGGTTCCCGCTGCGCGATAGCTGCAAGAGCTTCACGGCAGTAGAACTAATGTCGACACCAATCAGTGGCGACTGACTCTTGGGTAAAAGCCCCACGGTAACTCCCCTGCCGACGGGCACTTGGACGCATGTGCGCCCTCGTATTAATAATCAAATTTTAACAGTTGACAAGCCCTTCACGCGCTAGGCAATGACCCGGCGACGCGACCCCAGTGCTGTCTTCTGCGATCCCCAGAGTTCGGCCCCAGCCAAACTCGGCGTCATCTATACTCTGTGACCAAGAAATCTGCAATCGGAATCTCTCTTACATGCCCCGTATTCGCCGTTGGCTGGGCTGGATCCTGGCCACGATCGTCGTGCTCGCACTGCTTGGCGCTATTGCTGCCGGCGGCCTGTATTACGCCATTTCCTCGAAGTTGCCGGACGTTCAATCGCTCAAGCAGGTAGAGCTGCAGGAGCCGATGTACGTCTATTCCAGCGATGGCCGGCTCATGGCCGTGTATGGCGAGACCCGGCGCTACCCCATCCAGATGAAGGACGTGCCGCTGCGCCTGAAGCAGGCCTTCCTGGCCACCGAGGACGCGCGCTTCTACGAGCATGGCGGTGTGGACTACAAGGGCATCGCCCGCGCGGTATGGCTGCTGACAACCACCGACGCCAAGCGCGTGCCGGGGGGTTCGACCATCACCCAGCAGGTGGCGCGGCAGTTCTTCCTGAGTTCGGAGTACAGCTACACCCGCAAGCTGGCGGAGATCCTGCTGGCCCGCAAGATCGAAAGTGAGCTGAGCAAGGACGAGATCTTCGAGCTGTATCTCAACAAGAGTTTCTTCGGCAACCGCGCCTATGGCGTCGGGGCCGCTGCCGAGTACTACTACGGCAAGAAGATGAGCGAATTGAGCCTGGACGAGATGGCCTCGCTGGCCGGCATCCCCAAGTTCCCGTCCAGCGGCAACCCGATCAGTAACCCTGAGCGTGCGCAGGAGCGTCGCGACTATTACGTCCTGCAGCGCATGGCCGACCTGGGCTTTGTCAGCCAGGCCGAAGCCGACGCCGCCAAGGCGGTTCCCATGCATGCCAAGCCGCATGAGCCGCCGGTGGAGGTGTACGCCCCTTACGTGGCCGAGCTGGTGCGCCAGGAAATGATCGCCAAGTACGGCGGCGATGTGCTCAACAAGGGCTACCACGTCACCACGACCATCGATGCGACCCTGCAGACCGGTGCGGACGTGGCGGTCGCCGACGGCTTGCGGGTCTACGATCATCGCCATGGCTGGCATGGCGTCGAGCAGCACTTCGACGTGGCCGCCGATGTGGACGCGCCCGCGCTGGCCAAGCACCTGGCAGGCGCGTTCACCCAGGGTGGACTGCGTGCGGTGATCGTGGCGCGCACCAATCCCGATGGCGGAGTCACGGTCGTGCAGAGCGACAAGACCGAACTGACCCTGCCCGCCAGTGCCAGCCGCTGGACCGGCAAGACCCCGGCCAAGCTGCTGACCCGCGGTGACCTGACCCGCATTCGCGCCGGCGAAAAAGACGGCGAGTGGATCATCGACCAGTTGCCGCGCGGCCAGGCGGCGTTGGTGTCGCTGGATGCCAACAGCGGCGCCCTGCGTGCGCTGGTGGGCGGCTTCAGCTTTGCGGGCAACAAGTTCAACCGCGCCACCCAGGCACGGCGCCAGCCAGGATCGAGCTTCAAGCCGTTCGTCTACGCCGCCGCATTCGAAAAGGGCTTCAACCCGGCCTCGATCGTGCTGGACGCGCCGGTGGTGTTCCGCGACCGGCGCGGCAAGACCTGGTCGCCGCAGAACGATGGCGGCGGCTTCCGCGGGCCGATGCGCCTGCGCGAGGCGCTGGTGCAGTCGCGAAACCTGGTGTCGGTACGCCTACTGGATGCGATCAGCGTCGATTTCGCACGCAAATACATCAGTCAATTCGGGTTCCAGGAGGCCGAGTTGCCGCCCAACCTGTCGATGTCGCTGGGCACCGCCTCGCTGACGCCGCTGTCTGTGGCACGCGGTTATGCGGTGTTTGCCAATGGCGGCTCACGGGTAGATACCTGGATTGTGGATGAGGTCAAAGACCGCGAGGGCAATGTCATCTTCAAGGAAGTGCCGGCGGTGGCCTGCCGCACCTGCGCCCTGCAAGGCGGCAATGTGGCGCCCGTGAGCCAGGTCGTGGATGGCTTCAACTTCGGCGCACAGGCACCGGAAACACCGCCTGCCGCACCGGCCACGGCCACCGCGGCGCCGGCACAGACCGCCCCTGCTGCAGCCGCGCAGACCAAGATCGCGCCGCGCGCGATCGACGAGCGCACCGCCTACCAGCTGGTGTCGATGATGCGCGACGTGGTCCAGCGCGGCACTGGCACCGCGGCCAAGGTACTCGGCCGCGAGGACGTGGGCGGCAAGACCGGCTCCACCAACGAGCACCGCGACGCCTGGTTCTCCGGCTTTGGCGGCCCCTACGTCACCACCGTGTGGGTAGGCCGCGACGACTTCCGCTCGCTTGGCTATCGCGAATACGGTGGCAAGGCGGCGCTGCCGATCTGGATCGACTACATGCGCGTGGCGCTCAAGGACAAGCCGATCGCCGCCAACGACCCGCCCGACGGCATGACCCAGGCCACCATCAATGGCGCGGTCGAATGGGTGAAGAACGAAGATCTGGACCGCCTGCAGGATTACGACTACGGCCTGCAGGAACAGCAGGACGAGAAGGCGTTCGACATTTTCTGAGAGCCGGGATTCGGAAATTGGGATTGGGGAATCGGAACGGCATGGCTGTTCGGTTCCCCAATTTTTTTTGCCACCGATTGAATGCGCGCCGGCCATGGCAAGCCTGGTGGATCGCTGGCGGCATTGTTACCGGTTCGGCGCAGTGCCCGCCTGCCCGCCACCGAGATTGCACGCGCAGTGCGCCTCGCCCGTGCATATCCGCGCCTGGACCATCCGGTCACCGCTACGTGATCGTTCCTTTGCAATGACATGACGCATTCGCCATGTCTTCATGCAGCTGTTGTAGAGTCCAGATCAGGTTCATTAGGGGAGCCCGGTCATGCACCACGCACGCGCGCACGCCGATACACGCACCCGGGAACGTCGCCATCGTCTGGCGCACGAAGCCGCACGCCTGATGGCCGAAGGCGGCATCCGCGATTTTCATCAAGCCAAGCTCAAGGCTGCCAGCCGGCTCGGCATTCACGACGATGCTTCGCTACCACGCAATCGCGAGATCGAAGATGCGTTGCGCGAGTACCAGCGCCTGTTCGCCGGACCTGCGCATGGCGCGCGTCTGCGCCAACGTCGCGAAGCCGCGTTGCGGGCGCTTGATTTTCTCAGCCCCTTCCAGCCACGACTGACCGGCCCGGTGCTGGACGGCACCGCCGACGCCAATGCGCCGGTCCGACGCCAATGCGCCGGTGCACCTGCAGCTGCACAGCGACGATGCCGATGCCGTGCAGCGATTTCTGGAAGAACACCGCATTCCGGCCGAGTCGCGCACGCGCCGGCTGCGCCTGGATCGCGAGCGCAACGGCGAGTTTCCGGTGTGGCTGTTCAGCGCCGAAGACCTCACCTTCGATCTCACCGTGCTGCCCTACGACGCGCTGCGGCAGGCGCCGCTATCGCAGCTGGACGAAAAGCCGATGCCGCGGGCGTCGGCCGCGCAGGTGCGACAGTTGCTGACAGACGGCGACGGTTCCGACGGCTCAGCACTGCTGCGCTGAGTCGATCATGTGACGCGGCTTGCCTGTGCGGGCGAGCTCTGCACTTCATTTAAATCGCGTCACGAAGCCACTGCACCGCGGTCGCTTTACTCGGACCTCGCCACTGCCGGACGAACCGTTGTGCCATGCGCCGCCGGTCGCCGGTCGCCGGTCGCCGGTTGCCAATCGCCACGGCAGCGGCAGCGGCAGCGGCAGCGGCAAGCGTTGTTGGAAGATCGACCGCCGCGCAACTGTTCAAATGCAAACGCCCCGCAATGCGGGGCGTTTGTTTACGCAGGTACGCGTGGACCGATCAGCGCTTGGCGCTGTCGGTGTAATCGCGCTTGTCGTAACCGGTGTAGATCTGGCGCGGACGGCCGATCTTCATCTCCGGGTCGACCTGCTGCTCCAGCCAATGCGACACCCAACCTGCGGTGCGTGCGATGGCGAACATCACGGTGAACATTTCCACCGGGATATTGAGCGCCTTGTAGATGATGCCCGAGTAGAAGTCGACGTTCGGGTACAGCTTGCGCTGCACGAAGTAGTCGTCCTTCAGCGCGGCCTCTTCCAGCTTCAACGCCACTTCCAGCAGCGGGTCGTTGACGCCCAGCTCGCCCAGCACCTTGTGGGTCATCTCACGGATGATCTTGGCGCGCGGATCGAAGTTCTTGTAGACGCGGTGACCGAAGCCCATCAGACGGAACGAGGAATTCTTGTCCTTGGCCTTGGCCACGGCAGATTCGACGTTGTCGGCGGTGCCGATTTCCTCGAGCATCTTCAGCACCGCTTCGTTGGCGCCGCCGTGTGCCGGGCCCCACAGCGCGGTGATGCCGGCGGCGACCGACGCATACGGATTGGCGCCGGTCGAACCGACCAGACGCACGGTCGAGGTCGAGGCGTTCTGCTCGTGGTCGGCGTGCAGGATGAACAGCAGGTCCAGGGCCTTGGCAACGACCGGATTGATCTCCAGCGGCTCGCTCGGCACCTCGAACATCATGTGCAGGAAGCGGTCGACGTAGTTCAGGTTGTTGCGTGGGTAGCGGATCGGCCAGCCGATCGAATAACGGTACGCCGCAGCTGCCAAGGTCGGCACCTTGGCGATCAGACGGATGGCAGCCTGACGGCGCTGCTCCGGATCGTTGAGGTCCAGGGTGTCGTGGTAGAACGCCGACAGCGAGGCGACCGAGCCGGCCAGCATGGCCATCGGGTGCGCGTCATGACGGAAACCACCGAGGAAGTTCTTCAGCGACTCGTGCATCATCGTGTGATGCGTCACTTCGTGGTCGAACTTCTTGAATTCGTCCGCCGTCGGCAGTTCGCCGTTCATCAGCAGGTACGAGACCTCAAGGAAGCTGGACTTTTCGGCCAGCTGTTCGATCGGGTAACCGCGATACAGCAACACGCCATTGTCGCCATCGATATAGGTGATGGCGGACTTGCAGCTGGCGGTGGCGGTGAAGCCCGAGTCGTAGGTGAACAGACCGGTTTCTTTGGTCAGCTTTGAGATATCGACGCAATCATTGCCAAGCGTGGGCTTGAGAACCGGCAGAACGACCGACTTGTCGCCGGCGTTGAGCGTGACCTGATCAAGATCGGACACTGTGTACGCTCCTTCAGTGGAAGGCGCCTGATCCCACATGGGCAGGCACGTGATGGAAGTCCAAGGCATCGCCTCGGATCAGGCCATTATCGCACAGCAGCATTTTGGCCGTCGCTTGGACAGAAGTCGTAGACGCGTTGCGCCAGGCATACAGGCGGGGCGTTCAGCGCCCCAAAAAACAACGGCCGCGCAATGCGCGGCCGCTGCCGGTACAGCCCGTCCTACAAGTTCAGCGCGCGTAGCGCTTCTGGAACTTGTCGATACGGCCGCCGGTGTCGATCACCTTGTGCTTGCCGGTATAGAACGGGTGCGAGGACGAGGAAATTTCCACCTTGATCAGCGGGTATTCCTGGCCGTCTTCCCACCTCACGGTCTCTTTCGAGGTCATGGTGGAACGGGTCAGAATCTTGAAATCGGACGTCACGTCGTGAAAGACGACGTCTTTGTAGTTGGGATGAACGTTATCTTTCATGGACTTGGCGCCGGGCTGCCTGGATAAGCCGGGCATTATAGCTGCGCCCAGGCAGCCGGCGCAAGGTCGCCTCAGTTCGCCGCCAGGGCGGCCCCTACCAGCCCATAGAACTGCTGGAGGTCATAGGCCAGCAGCAGATTGGCATTGTCGGGCGCCCCGCCCTGCCGGTTCCAGTCCACCAAGGTCATGCCACGGGTATGCGCACCGGACAGTTCGATGTGTACCGGGCGCCGCTCCAGCCGCTGCGCGCCTTCCGGGTGCAGTGCGAACGCCATCGCCAGCGCGTCGGCGGCATACCAGTACTCGCCGCGGCTGTCTTCGGACCACAGCCGGGTCTTGCGCGAGATTTCCTCGTAGAACCGGGCGCGGCCAGAATCGGCCGCCAGCCATTGCTCCACGTCCCGGTGCAGCAGGCCGTGCGCGATAGTGGCTTCCCAATCGGCCACGTCGAACTGCGGAAAGCCGCCGAACACGATATGCGCCGCTTCCGGGTCGAAACCGATATTGAACTCGGCCGCAGCGGTGATATTGCCGTGCCCGGTCAACGCCCCGCCCATCACCACCAGCCGCGCGACGCGCTGCGGCAAGGTCGGATCCAGGGTGAGTGCCAGGGCAAGATTGGTCAGTGGGCCGAGCGCCACCAGCAGCAGCTTGCCGGCGTGCTCGTGCGACAGACGCAGGATGGCGAGCGCGGCGTGTTCGGCCTCGGCAGTGCGCTTGGCCGGTGCTAGGCCCACATCGCCGAATCCGTCGAGACCGTGCACGTGCGCCGCATCCACCGAGGGGTGCAGCAACGGCTGCGGGCAGCCGGCGTAGACCGGCACATCGGTACGGCCAGCGATCTCGCAGACCTTCAAGGCATTGCGCACGGTGTGCTGCAAGCCCACGTTACCGGCGGCGATGGTCAGGCCGACCACCTCATGGCGGGTGTCGTTGAAGGCCATCAGCAGCGCCAACGCGTCATCCACGCCAGGGTCGGTATCGATCAGCAGCGGTATTCTTTTTGTCATGAGATTCGGGATTGGGCATTCGGGATTCGTTGTGGCATCTCCGCAAGGATCGGCGAGCCGCGCGAATTCCCGGAACGTGCAGGTCGCAGCAACCCCGCTTTGACCAATCCCCAATCCCGACTCCCGAATCCCCGCCGCTCAAGCGGCCGCATACCGCACCGCACCGCCGATCCAGCGTTCGACCACGCGGTCGGCGATTTCCGGCGCTTCGTCCAGCAGCCGCTCGGCCAATACCTGCACGCGCGGCAACAGGCCGGCGTCGCGTGCCAGATCGGCAATGCGGAAACTGGCCAGGCCGGTTTGCCGGGTGCCCAGCAATTCGCCCGGGCCACGTAACTCCAGATCCTTCTCCGCGATCACGAAACCATCGTTGGTCTGGCGCATGGTCTCCAGGCGCTGGCGCGCCATCATCGACAACGGCCCCTGGTACAGCAGCACGCAACTGGAGGCAGCTGCACCACGCCCGACCCGACCGCGCAACTGGTGCAACTGGGCCAAGCCCAGCCGCTCGGCGTTTTCGATGATCATCAACGATGCGTTAGGCACGTCCACGCCGACTTCGATCACGGTGGTGGCCACCAGCAGGTCGCTGCGGCCTTGCTTGAAATCCAGCATGGCCTTCTGCTTTTCGGCCGGCTTCATGCGGCCGTGCACCAGCGCCACCCGCACGCCCGGCAACTGCGCCGACAAGGTCTCGAAGGTAACTTCGGCGGCCTGCGCTTCGATGCGTGGCGGACCGCCTTGCTGGCCTTGCGCGCCCTTGCCGGGTTCTTCGCTTTCTTCGATCAGGGTGCACACCCAGTACGCCTGGCGCCCTTCGGCGCAGGCGGCGCGGATGCGTTCGACCAATTCGGGGCGGCGTTCTGCGCTCAGCACGATCGTCTGCACCGGCGTGCGGCCAGGCGGCAGTTCGTCGATGGCCGAAACATCCAGATCTGCGTAAGCCGACATCGCCAACGTGCGCGGAATGGGCGTGGCAGTCATCACCAGCTGATGCGGCACGCTGCCCGCCGCCGCTCCCTTGTCGCGCAACGCAAGGCGCTGATGCACGCCGAAGCGGTGTTGCTCGTCGATGATGGCCAACGCCAAGTCGTGGAAGACCACCGCTTCCTGCATCAACGCATGCGTGCCGACCACGACCTGCGCCTGACCGGAGGCGACCTCGGCCATCGCTGCAGCGCGCGCCTTGCCGGTGACCTTGCCTGCCAGCCAGACGATGCGAATGCCCAACGGTTCCAACCAGCCGCGCAGATTGGCGAGGTGCTGCTCGGCCAGCAGTTCGGTAGGCGCGGCGAGTGCGACCTGCTTGCCCCGCTCCACCGCCAGCATCGCCGCCAGCGCAGCAACCACGGTCTTGCCGCTGCCAACATCGCCCTGCACCAGCCGCAGCATCGGCGATTGCTGCGCAAGGTCATGCGCGATCTGCTCGAACACGCGTTGTTGCGCGCCGGTCAGCTGGAACGGCAGCGCCTTGCGCAACTGCTGCACCAACATGCCGTTGCCGGGCAGGCTGGGCGCGTGCAGACGCTGCAACGCGATGCGTTGCCGGCGCAGGCTGAGCTGATGTGCCAGCAATTCCTCGATCGCCAGGCGTTGCTGGGCCGGGTGGCCTCCGGCGAGCAGCTGCTGTGGATCCGTACCAACCGGCGGCCGATGCATGGTCAGCAACGCCGCGCGCAACGAGGGCAGTCGCTCGTCCTGCAGCCAGTGCGGCGGCAACAATTCCAGCGCACTTTCGGGCGGCAGACGCTCCAGCGCCTGGCCGATGAGCTTGCGCAACGTCGCCGGGCCAACGCCTTCGAGCACCGGATACACCGGATCCAGACTGTCGCCCAACCCGGCATCC
The DNA here is from genome assembly GCF_008639345.1 of Xanthomonas phaseoli pv. dieffenbachiae. Taxonomy (NCBI): domain Bacteria; kingdom Pseudomonadati; phylum Pseudomonadota; class Gammaproteobacteria; order Lysobacterales; family Lysobacteraceae; genus Xanthomonas; species Xanthomonas phaseoli. The sequence continues at coordinate 3,742,660 of NZ_CP041380.1, forward strand.
TCGTCCGGCGCGAGCACGCGGTAACTGGGGTGCACGATTTCCCAGCCGTGCTGGCCGGGCTTGGGTGTGCCGAATACCCGCACCCGCGTGCCGACCGCAAACTGCGCCACCTGCGCCGCACGAAAATGAAAGAAGCGCAGCACCAGCGTACCGTGCGATGCGTCGGACACTGCCACGCGCAGCACCGGCCGGAAGCGGAAGCCGCGCTCGACTGCCTCCACACGTCCTTCGATCTGCGCCGGCACGCCACCTTGCAGCTGCGCGATGGTGGTCAAGCGCGTGCGGTCTTCGTAACGCAGCGGCAGATGCAGCCACAGGTCCTGCACGCTGAGGATGCCGCGCGCAGCGAACTTGTCGGCCACTTTCGGGCCGACACCGGGCAGGCTGGACAGCCGGGCCTGGCCGGCGACGGCCAGGCTGGGCGTGACGACGCGCGTGCGCGACACGGCCGATCAGCGGCGCAGGATCACTCGATCACCATCACTGCATCCACTTCGAAGCCTGCGCCCTTGGGCAGGCCGGAGACTTCGATGGTCGAACGCGCCGGGAACGGCGCCTGGAAATATTCCTGCATCACCGCGTTGACGGCGGCGAACTGCCCCAGGTCGGTCAGATACAGGCCCAGGCGCACGATCTTGTCGAGCGAGCCGCCGGCCGCTTCGGCCACCGCCTTGAGGTTGTCGAATGCACGGCGCGCCTGTGCACCGATGTCGCCCGGCACGATCTCGCCGGTGGCCGGGTCCAGCGGGATCTGCCCCGAGAAATACACGGTGTTGCCGGCACGCACGGCCTGCGAATACGGGCCGATGGCGGCAGGCGCCTGGTCGGTATGGATGATCTGTGACATGGACGCTCCACTGCAAAGGGTTGCTGCAGTTTAGGCCTTTGTGCGGATTTGCTCGACTGTTGCGCGAGCGCGCCAGACGCTACTGGCGTCCGACGCTCTGCACCACATGCAGGCGGCGCAGCCGACGCATCACCTCGGCCAGGTGGCGGCGGTCGCGCACCTGGATGTTGAAGCGCAGCACGGCTGCGTTGAAGTCGCGGTCCAGATAGTCCACGCGCTCGATATTGGACTGACTCTGCGCGATGGCGGCCGCCAGCTGCGCCAGCACGCCGGTGCGGTTTTCCACTTCGACCACCAGCGCGGTGTCGTAGTCGCCGGTCACGTTGGAGTCCCAGTCGATCGGCACCCAGCGTTCGGGCGATTTGCGCAGTTCCGCCAGGTTCGGGCAGTCCAGGCGGTGCACCACGATGCCCTTGCCGGCGGTGTGGTAGCCCATGATTTCGTCGCCGGGAATCGGCTGGCAGCAATTGGCGAAACTGATCACGCCGCGCTCGCTGCCGTCGATCAGGATCTTCTCGTGCGAATGCTTGGACAGGCCACCGCCACGCAATTCTGCGTAAGCCATCAGTGCCTGCGCGGCCTGATTGGGCATCCAGTTGCCAAGCGCCACATCGGCCAGCAGCGCTTCCAGACGCGGGTAGCGGTGCTCGGCAAGGAAGGCGTCCAGGCGACCCTTGGGCAGCCGTTCCAGCGAGGAGTCCATCGCTTCCAGCGCGCGGTCCAGCATGCGGTGGCCCAACTGCACGGCATCTTCGTGCTCGAGTTGCTTGAGCTGATGCCGGATGGCGGTGCGCGCCTTGCTGCTGACCACAAATTCCAGCCACTGCGGCTTGGGCGTGGCCGAGCGTGCGGTGATGATCTCCACCGCCTGCCCGCTGACCAGCTTGGTGCGCAGCGGCACCAGCTTCTTGTCCACGCGCGAGGCCACGGCGCGATTGCCCACGTCGGTATGCACCGCGTAGGCAAAATCCAGCGCGGTGGAATTGCGCGGCAACGCCAGGATCTTGCCCTTGGGCGTGAACAGATAGACCTCGTCGGGGAACAGGTCGACCTTGACGTTGTCGAGGAATTCCAGCGACGAGCCGGCGGCGCGCTGCGAATCGATCAGTTCCACGATCCAGTCGTGCGCACGGCTCTGCGCGCTGTTGGGCGAGGCCGAACCTACCTTGTAGGTCCAGTGCGCCGCCACGCCGCGTTCGGCGATCAGATCCATCTCTTCGGTGCGGATCTGCACTTCGATCGGCGAGCCGTACGGTCCGAACAGCACGGTGTGCAGCGACTGGTAGCCGTTGGCCTTGGGGATCGCGATGAAATCGCGGAAGCGCCCGTCCAGCGGCTTGAAGCTGGCATGCACCGCGCCGAGTGCGTGATAGCAATCGGCCACCGTGCGCACCACCAGGCGAAAGCCGAACACGTCCATCACCTGGTCGAAGGACTTGTTCTCTTCGTGCATCTTGGAATAGATGCTCCAGGGCGTTTTGATGCGGCTGACCAGCCGATGCTCCAGCCCTTCCTTGGCCAGGCGCTGGGACAGCTGCACTTCCACTTGCGCCATCGATTCGCGCCGCACCACCGGCTGGCTACGGATGTGTTTCTCGATGATGGCGTGGCGCCACGGATACAACGCGCGGAAGCCCAGGTTCTGCAATTCGGACTTGATCAGGCTCATGCCCAGCCGCTGCGCGATGGGTGCGTAGATCTCCAGCGTTTCGCGTGCGATGCGGCCGCGTGCCTCGGTGCTCTGGGCGCCGAGCGTGCGCATGTTGTGCAGGCGGTCGGCCAGCTTGATCATGATCACGCGCAGATCGCGCGACATCGCCAGCAGCATCTTGCGGAAACTTTCCGCCGCCGCTTCCTGGCGGTCGCGGAACTTGAGCTTGTCCAGCTTGGTCACGCCATCGACCAGCTCGGCCACCGCTTCGCCGAACTCGGACGCCAGTTCTTCGCGCGTCAGCGGCGTATCTTCAATGGTGTCGTGCAGGATCGCCGCGATCAGCGATTCCATGTCCAGGCCCAGTTCGGCCAGCACGCCAGCCACCGCCACCGGGTGGGTGATGTACGGCTCGCCCGACTTGCGGGTCTGCCCGGCATGCGCGCTGGCGCCCACTTCCCAGGCACGGCGCAGGATCGGCAGTTGCTCCTTGGGCAGGTAGCTGGCCGCGCGCTCGAGATGCAGGACGTAGTCGGGGATGGCCTGGTCGGAAGACGGAGACGTCACGACGGTCGCCTGGGCAGTGGGGCCTGGGTTCATGCCGGAAGACTATGCCAGCCGTGCAGTCTCGGCAAACATTTGCACACGCAGGCGTATTGCCGGGACCGAAAACGAAAACAGCCCGCATCGAGGCGGGCTGTTCTGATCGATCGCAGCAATGCTGGAAATCAATCGTCGTTCTTGGACATGTCTTCGTCGGCGACCACTTCGGCGGCGGCCCATTCCAGCGCTTCGCGCTCGGCGCGCTCGCGTTCGGCCTTCTCGACTTCATCGATCAGCGCGTTGTCGATCCGGCGTGCGGCGATCTCGCGCAGTGCCATCACGGTGGGCTTGTCGCTGGCGTCGGCATTCTCGATCAGCGGCTGCACGCCGTTGGCGAGCTGACGGGCGCGCTTGGAGGCCATCATGACCAGCTCAAAACGGTTGTTCACGACTTCCAGGCAATCTTCTACGGTAATGCGGGCCATGCGGGCTCCCGGCGACCAGCAACGGCCGCGCATCGAATGAGGGAAAGGGGACGGAGTGTACGCCCCGACCGGCGCCACAGCAACCGCCACCCATTCAGTTTCCTTTGGAATCAGCGGTTTGAGTCGCTTGGAGCGGACGGAAAACCGTCTTGGCGATCGCTTGTGCAGCCGGCGCGTTCAGAACCGTCGTCCACGCGTGGTAGATGCTGTGGGCACGGCAGCGGCGCCTGCCGGGTAAAGCAGCCCTACCCTGCCAGCTGCGCTCAATCCAGCAGCGCCTGGATCAATCCGGCGTGCCGCTGTTGTTGCGCCTGCCGCCGCAACCGGCTGGCGGTGAAGATGGCGCACATCTCCGAAACCGCCGTATCGAAGGTCTCGTTGATGATCACGTAATCGAACTCTTCAAAATGCAGCATCTCTTCACGGGCGGCGGCCAGGCGTTGCGCCATGACGTCCTCGCTGTCCTGCCCGCGCTTGCGCATGCGCTCGTCCAGCGCCTGGCGCGACGGCGGCAGGATGAACACGCTGACCGCATCGGGCACCTTCTGGCGCACCTGGCGTGCGCCCTGCCAGTCGATCTCCAGCAGGACGTCGTGACCGGCGGCCAGCTGCGGCTCCACCGACTGCCGCGCGGTGCCCTTCCAGTCGCCATGCACCAGCGCGTATTCGAAGAAATCGCCCGCCTCGATCATGCCCTGGAACTCGTCGGCGGAGACGAAATGGTAGTGCTCGGCATGCCGTTCGCCCGGCCGCGGCGCGCGCGAGGTGAACGAGATCGACAGGGCGATCTTGGGGTCGCGCGCCAGGGTGGCGTTGACGATGCTGCTCTTGCCGGCGCCGGAGGGGGCCGCAACGATATAGAGAGTGCCGCGCATAGGGTCAGGGATTCGGGATTGGGGAGTCGGGTTTCGCGAACAGACTGCGGACCGGTACCACCGGGGTCGACATGCTACCGGGATTGGCCGCAGCCCGCAGACATCCGGAACTGGCAGCTGCCACATCCCGAATCCCGAATCTTCACTCCCAGCTACTCGATGTTCTGCACCTGCTCGCGGATCTGGTCGATCAACACCTTCAGATCCACGGCGGCATTGGAGGTGCGGCTGTCCACCGACTTGGAGCCCAGCGTATTGGCTTCGCGGTTGAATTCCTGCAGCAGGAAGTCCAGGCGGCGACCGACCGGCTCGCGCTGGGTGAGCACGCGGCGGATTTCGGCGATGTGGCTGGACAGGCGGTCCAGCTCCTCGTCCACATCCAGCTTCTGCAGCACCAGCTCCTGCTCGGCACGCCCCGGATCGACCGGATGCGGCAGGTCGGCCAGGCGCGCGGCCAGCTTGGCGCGCTGACCTTCGCGAATCACCGGAATCAGCAAGCGCACCTCGGCAGCGATGCGTTCGATGGCATCCACCCGTTCGCTGATCGCCTCGGCCAGCTTGGCGCCCTCGCGCTCGCGCGCGATCACGAAGCTGCTCACTACTTCTTCCAGCAACGCCAGCGCTTGTGCCTGCAACGCGGGGGCATCCACGTCCTGCACCTGCAGCACGCCGGGCAGCTGCAGCAGGTCGGTGAAGCCAACCTGCAATTTGGGAAACATGCCATCCAGCCGCGTGGCCAGCGCACCCAACTGCTGTAGCAGCGACTCGTTGACCGCCAGCGTTTGCGCATTGTCGGGCGCGCGCAGGCGCAGGGTCAGATCCAACTTGCCACGGCTGTTTTTCGCCGCCACGCGCTCGCGCAGCAGCGGTTCCAGCGCACGCAATTCCTCGGGCAGACGCACACCCACTTCCAGAAAGCGGTGGTTGACCGAGCGCAGCTCGCAAGCGAGCGTGCCCCAGGGTGTGATGCGTTCGCTGCCAGCGAACGCAGTCATGCTTCGGATCATCGTCAATCCCGTGCCGTCAAAGCGCGAATGGTACCCTAGCCGCCCTCGCCGCCTGCCTGCACGCTGCGCAGTGGCGCCAGACCCACCTCCCGACTTCCGGACTCATTGCATGACCTTTTCCCGTCCCAGCGGCCGCACGGCCGACCAGCTGCGCCCGGTGCGCATCGAACGCGCCTTCACCCGCCATGCCGAAGGCTCGGTGCTGGTCAGCTTCGGCGACACCCGCGTGCTGTGCACCGCCAGCGTGGAAAACCGCGTGCCGGGCTTCCTGCGCGGCAAGGGCGAAGGCTGGGTCACCGCCGAATACGGCATGTTGCCGCGCTCCACCCATACCCGTTCCGACCGCGAAGCAGCACGCGGCAAGCAGGGCGGACGCACGCTGGAAATCCAGCGCCTGATCGGCCGTGCACTGCGCGCCTGCGTGGACCGCAATGCGCTGGGCGAGCGCACCATCACCCTGGACTGCGACGTGCTGCAGGCCGATGGCGGCACCCGCACCGCGGCCATCACCGGCGCGTACGTGGCGCTGGCCGATGCGGTGAACCTGCTGATCAAGCGCGGCGACATCAAGAAGCACCCGCTGATCGGCGCGGTGGCTGCGGTGTCGGTCGGCATCTATCGTGGTGAACCGGTGCTGGACCTGGATTACCCGGAAGACAGCGACTGCGATACCGACATGAATGTGGTGATGAACGACGGCGGCGGCTTCATCGAGCTGCAGGGCACGGCCGAAGGCCACGCCTTCCGTCGCGACGAACTCAACGCGCTGCTGGCCCTGGCCGAAAAGGGCATGGGCGAGCTGTTCGCACTGCAACGCGCTGCGCTGGCCGGATGAGCCGCCGCATCGCCCTGACCACCTTGCTGGTTGCCGACTACGATGCGGCCATAGCCTGGTACACCGGCGCGCTGGGTTTCCACGTGCTGCAGGATCGCCCGCTCGAGGATGGCAAGCGCTGGGTCGTGATCGGCCCGGGCGGTGCAGACGATGCCGCCCTGCTGCTGGCGCAGCCGGCCGACGCCGCGCAACGCGCGCGCATCGGCGATCAGACCGGTGGGCGGGTGGATCACTTTCTCTACACCGATGACTTCTGGCGCGACCACGCGGCCATGCAGGCGTTCGGCGTGGAATTTCTGGAAACCCCGCGCGAAGAGCCGTACGGCACGGTGGCAGTCTTCCGCGATCTGTACGGCACCAAGTGGGATCTGCTGGAGCCCAAACGATGAAACAACTGGTCCTGGCCAGCGGCAACGCCGGCAAACTGGAAGAACTGCGCGCCATGCTCGCCGACCTGCCGCTGCGCATCGTCGCGCAAGGCGAGCTGGGCGTGGAAGATGTGCCGGAAACCGGCCTGACCTTCGTCGAGAACGCGTTGATCAAGGCACGTCATGCCAGCGCGGTGACCGGCTTGCCGGCGCTGGCCGATGACTCGGGGCTGATCGTGGATGCATTGGATGGCGCACCCGGTCTGTACAGCGCGCGCTATGCCGGCAGCCCCACCAACGCGCTGGCCAACAACGCCAAGTTGCTCGACGCGATGCGCGAGGTTCCGAGCGATCGCCGCAGCGCGCGGTTTTATGCGGTGATCGTGTTGCTGCGGCATCCGGAAGATCCGCAGCCGCTGATCGCCGAAGGCAGCTGGGAAGGGGTGATCACGACCGAACCGCGCGGCGATGGCGGTTTCGGCTACAACCCGGTGTTTCTGGATCCGGTGTATGGACTGACCGCGGCGGAGATGGACACCGCGTTGAAGAACCGCCTCAGCCATCGCGCGGTGGCCCTGGCCACGTTGCAGCACAAGCTGCATGCGCTGTCGTTGTAAGGCACACCTCGCGCAATGCCCCAGCTGATTCCGCCGCCGTTGTCGCTCTACGTGCACCTGCCCTGGTGCGTGCGCAAATGCCCGTACTGCGATTTCAATTCGCATGCGGCCAAGGGCGCATTGCCGTTCGAGGAGTACGTGGACGCGCTGATCTGCGATCTGGATGCGGACCTGCCATTGGTCTGGGGTCGCGTGGTGCACTCGGTGTTCTTCGGCGGCGGCACGCCCAGCCTGTTTCCGCCGCAGGCGATCGACCGCTTCCTGCAGGCAGCGGCGGCGCGGCTGCGTTTTGCGCCGAACCTTGAAATCACCCTGGAAACCAATCCCGGTACCGCAGAACACGGCCGTTTCGAGCACTACCGCGCTGCGGGCGTCAACCGCCTGAGCTTCGGCGTGCAGACCTTCGACGATGCGGCGCTGCAGCGACTTGGCCGCATTCACGACAGCGCCGAGGCCGAGCGCGCGATCAAACTGGCGCAAGACGCCGGCTACGATAATTTCAATATCGACCTGATGTACGCGCTGCCCGAGCAGACGCTGATGCAGGCCGAGCACGACCTGGAGCGTGCCTTCGCGCTGCAGCCGGCGCACCTGTCGCATTACCAGCTCACGCTGGAGCCGAACACGGTGTTCTTCGCGCGGCCGCCCAAGGGCATTCCCGACGACGATGCCGCCTGGGATATCCAGGAGCACTGCCAACGCCTGCTCGCCGACGCCGGCTACGCCCAATACGAAGTCAGCGCGTACGCCAGGCCGGGGCGACAGTGCGCGCACAACCTTAACTACTGGCGGTTCGGCGATTACCTGGGCATCGGTGCGGGCGCGCACGGCAAGATCAGTTCCGGGGCCGAACAGCACGTGCTACGGCGCTGGAAGCACAAGCATCCGCAGAGCTATCTGGCCAGCGCCGGTACCGCCGCATCCATCGGCGGGGACGAAATCGTGCCGAGCGAACGGCTGCCGTTCGAATACATGCTCAACCTGCTACGCCTGCATGAGGGCTTCCGGCTAAGCGATTTCGAGGCTTCCACTGGCCTTGCGGCCAGCGTCATCGAAGCGCCGCTGGCGCGCGCGGTGGCACAGGGCTGGATGACCCAGCAGGACGGGCGCGTGGTGCCGACCGAGTTGGGTCGGCGCTTTACCAATGATGTGGTCGAGCTGTTCCTGGTCTAAGCGCAGCGAAGAGCTGCGTTTACTGCCAGATCGGCGCGGTCGGGCGCTTGGCATCGGCATGTACCGCCTTGCGCACCGTGCGCCATCCACGCCTGGCTGACGCGCGTGCGCGAGGGGTGTGAGCGGATTGGGGCGCGCCGGCAGAACCGGGGCATCGGCCATACGCACTTGGCGCAGGCCCGCATGACCACTGGCTGACACATCGCGGGCCGGACACGCCGGCGCGGGCCGATGCCGCGCGGTCAGCGAAAAAACATGCTACATAGCTCACGCTTCGAACCAAGCCAGCCTCCCCCGGATGTCCATGCACGTGTCTCCCATGCAACCTGCAGTTAGCGGCCCGATTGCCGATGCGCCGGTATCCGCGCGTGGCCGGCGACTGCTCGGCATGCTGCACGCGCACTGCGTGCAGGCGTTGAGCGGACCGCTGCGACTGACCGTCGTCGAGCTGGAACGCGAGCTGTTGCATCAGGCCGAGCATGCACGCAATAGCCAGATCCAGGCCGAAACCTACGCACAGATGCGCGGCCTGCGCGACCACATCGACCGCTTCCCGCAGGCATTCCTGCAGGAACTGGCGCAAGCGCTGGCCAGCCTGCGTGAGCGCCCGGTGCTGACACCATTGACCGATGCGCCTGCGCCAGCACAGATGCTGACCCTGGTCGAAGACACCGATATCGACCGCGACATTGTCTTGAGCGACATCGCACGCCGCGAAACCTCGCGGCGCGCCGATGCCCTGCACCTGCTGGCGCAGCGCCTGGCGGTGATCGGTGCGGTGGCCGAATTCGAGCTGGAAGAATTGCCGCTTGGTCCCTACGCGCTGTGCCGCATCGTGCGCCAGTGCGGTCAGACGCTGGGGCTGAACCTGGATGGGCAGCTGACGCTGTACAAGGTGTTCGAGCGCCAGGTGATGGACCGACTGGGCGACCTGTTCGAAAGTGCCAACAGCGCGCTGGCCCAGGAAGGCATCCTGCCGGGATTGATCTATCACCCGTATCTGGTCAAACCCACGCAGGTGCAGACGCGGCGTGCGCCACCGGCAGCGGCGCATGGGTCGAAGGACGCTGTCGCACCGAATACGCCTGGTGCGGGCCCGCGCACGCCGCGACCGGCCACCGGCTGGGCAGGCCAAGCCGCACCGACGGCGTGGCAGAGCGCCTTGCTGGATCCCGCTGCCGCGCCACCAGCAATGGCAATCGCCCCGCCTGCGCAGGCACTGTCGCCGGCGCTCAGCGACGCAGTCCAGGCGCTGGGCGGCTTGATGGCGTCGGCACGGCAGTCGCAGGCAGCGGCACACGCAAGCCACGCAGGCGCGAGGGCGCCCGCCCATCACCAGATCACGGCGCCCTCTCCTAGCTCGCTCGCCGCGGTGGCCCAGGCATCGCAGCACAGTGCGGCCGTTGCGGTGCCCAAGGCAGCGCTTGGCGATGCATTGGCCAGCCTGCAAGGTGCGCTGGCCACGCAGGCGGCAGCAACGCCACAGGCATCCGGCATCGATGCGCTGCAGCGGCAGGTGCTGGAAGTGCTGCGCCGTCAGCACGGCCCCGATGCCACACTATCGCCGCAGGACAACGACACCTTCGACCTGCTCGGCCTGCTGTATGCGCAGATGCAGCGCGAGGTGCGTGAGCAAGCTCCCGCCCAGGCGCTGCTTGCCAAGTTGCAGGTGCCGGTGGTGCGCGCGGCGTTGGCCGATGCGCATTTTTTCGTGCGCGACCAGCACCCGGTGCGCGAATTGCTCAACACCGTTGCCGAGTCCGGGGCCGTGTGGCTGGGCGAGGACGATGCCGACCCGCAACTGCTGCACAAGCTGGGCAGCGCGGTCGACAAGATCGTCCACGACTATCAAGGCGACGAGGCTGTTTTCGCCGCGGCCAACGACGACATCCAGGCCCATCTGCGCACCCTCGCGCGCAAGGCCGAGGTGGCCGAGCGGCGGCATGTGGATGCTGCGCGCGGGAAGGAGCGACTGGAATCTGCCAAGCAGCAGGCCCAAGCGCGCATCGAGCAGCTGTGCGAACAAAGCGCGCCACCGCGCTTTGTGCAATCGCTGCTGCGCCAGGCCTGGTCGGACGTGCTCACGCTGACCTTGCTGCGGCAGGGCGAGCAGTCGCCCGAATGGGAGGAGCGCCAGGCGCTGACCGCACGCATTGGCGAGGTCACCTGCCTCAGCAAGGGCCAACCCACCGACATCGCACTGGGCACCGACGTGGAAACCGCGTTGCTGCAGGTGGGGTATCACCACGACGAAGCAGCGGCGATCGCACGGCGCTTGTCCACGCCCGGTGGCGAGGACGAGGTGACCTCGCGCACCGAGCTTGCCGCCAAGCTCAAGGCACGCGCGCGGCTTGGCGAGCAGGGCGACAACGCTCCGCGCAAGCAGGCGGCCACGCCACGCACGCCTGCCGAAGAGGAGTGCTACCTGCAGGTGCGCAGCTTGCCGTTCGGCACCTGGTTCGAATTCGTGGTCAACCAGCAAGGCGACCTGCGCCGGCAACGCCTGTCCTGGTACAGCCCGATGACCGGCAACGCGCTGTTCGTGAACCAGCGCGGGCAGAAGGTTGGCGAGCACTCGCTGGACAGCCTGGCGCGGCTGATGGCCGGTGGGCAGGCACGTTTGGTGGTGGAAGAAAAATCGCGTCTGATCGATCGCGCCTGGCATGCCACCGTGCGCACGCTGCGCAGCCTGGCCGGCCAGTCGCCTGTTGCCGAGGCCCAGCCATGATCCAGGACACCCGCCGTGCACCGCGCCGCCAGCCAACCGACCTGCTGCCGGTCATCGACATGCTCAGCGAGGCGCAGATCGGCCGGGTCGGCAATGTGTCCGAAACCGGCATGCTGTTGTTGGCCTCGGTGCCGCTGCACGACGACGCCTTGTACCAGTTGCGCTTCTCCCTGCCCGAGCGGGTTGGCCGCGCGACCGAGATCGATGTCGGCGTGCACCTGCTATGGTCCGAAGCCGCACACGCACCCGGGCAGGCCTGGGCGGGCTTCCGCTTCCTGACCATGTCCGAGCCGCACCGGCAACGCCTGCGCGCCTGGATCGCCGAAGAACACATGGCCGGGTAAGCGCGCCGTCACACGGCGCCGCAACGGCCAAGCGGGCGCTGCCGATGCGTGGCGCTGCAGGCATATGCGTTCACTGTTGTTCCGTCGCGCCGGCGGTTGCCCACTGGCAATTGCGCCTTGGTTGTTGGCCATATCAGACACAGCGCCGTTGCAGGGATTGCGGCAAACTGCGCATCGCCTTTGCATTGCCGATCGAGCCCCGCATGCCCCAGCCCTCCTTGAGCAGCCTGTACTCCGACCACCTGCGTACCCTCACCGCGCGCGCCGACCAAGCGCTGCAGCGCGGCGGTTTCGAGCATCTGGTGGTTCCCAGCGGCAGCACGCATTACCAGCTGTTCGACGACCGCGATTATCCCTATGCGGTGAACCCGCAGTTCAAGGCCTGGGTGCCGCTGACACGGGTCCCCAACAGCTGGCTGGTCTACACGCCGGGCAAGCGCCCGACGGTGATCTTCCATCAGCCATTCGACTACTGGCATGTGGTGCCCGACGCGCCCAGCGGCTGGTGGGTCGACCACTGCGACATCCACATCATCCGCACTCCGGAGCAGGCGCTGGCGCTGCTGCCCAAACACGTTGAGCGCTGCGCGATTCTCGGCGAGCCGCAAAGCACGATCGGTGCATATGTGCCGAACAACCCGCAGCCGGTGCTGGATTACCTGGAATACCAGCGCGCGTTCAAGACGCCCTACGAACTGGCATTGCTGCGCATCGCCCAGCAGCTGGCGGTGCGCGGCCATCGTGCTGCGGAAGCCGCGTTCCGCGCCGGACAAAGCGAATTCGGCATCCACATGGCGTATTGCGCGGCCGTGGGCCAGGACGCCAATGAATTGCCTTACGGCAACATCATCGCGCTCAACGAACACGGCGCGGTGCTGCACTACACCGAACTGGGCCAGCAGCCGCCGCCGCTGCGTAGCTTCCTGATCGACGCCGGCGCCTCCGCATACGGCTACGCCAGCGACATCACCCGCACCTACGCCGCCGACCCCGGCAGCGACTTTCAGGCGCTGATCGACGCGGTGGATGCCGCCCAGCAGCGCATGGGTCAGAACGTGCGCGCCGGCGTGGATTACAAGCAGCTGCACATCGACGCGCATCTGGCGTTGATGGGCATCCTCAAGGAGTTCGACGTGCTGACCGTCTCGCCGGAAGCGGCGTTGGCCACCGGCGTCAGCGCCGCGTTCTTCCCGCATGGGCTGGGCCACCTGATCGGCCTGCAAGTGCACGATGTGGCCGGTTTTGCCGCCAGCGACCGCGGCGGCCGCATCGAACGCCCGGCCGGCCACCCGTACCTGCGCCTGACCCGCGTGCTGGAACCGGGCATGGTGGTGACCATCGAACCTGGCGTGTACTTCATCGACATGCTGCTGGACCAAGTGAAGAAGAATGGCCACGCCGCCAGCGTCAACTGGCAGCGCGTGGAAGCCTTCAAGCCCTACGGCGGCATTCGCATCGAAGATGAGGTGGTGTGCACCGACGGCAACGCGGAAAATCTGACCCGCCCGGTCTTTGCCGCCGCCTAAGCACCAGGCGCAACTGACCACACCACGGTTGCGAAGTGGGTTTTCAGCCGCGCCATCCACCGCCCGATCATGCCCCGCGACGTTTGGGCACCACCACACGGAATACCGCCATGAACGACCCACGCCAGAGCGCGCACCCGGACCACGCGATGTATCAACAGATCGAACGCGGCGTACATGCGATCGACGCGGCGCACGGCCGCGTCCCCGATCAGGCCAGCGCACGCCTCACCGCCGCCTTGTTGCCACTGGCCAAGGAAGGCGGGCTCTCGCGCGTGGATCATGTATTGATGAGCGAAGCGAACAATCGCGGCGTGCACGGTGGCGAGAACGTGTTCGTGGTGCAGGGCGACCCGGCCAACCCGGCGCATCTGCGCGCGCACATGAAGACCGAACAGGCGCTGGGCACGCCGGAAGAGCAATCGTTCGAGCGCGCGCGCCAGCTCGGCGGGCAGAGCGCGCCAGTGCAACAGCCCGAGCGCACGCAGGTGCCGCAGCTGGGCCAATAACCGCGGCCGACACATGCCCGCCCAGCTGCCCGGTGTGCGCGGCCGATGCCCAATATCGGCGTGCACCACAGCGCGACGGCTGCGATTACGCTGCGCCTGCGCCTGCGGTCATGACGCCCGCTGCAGCGTGTCGGTCCTTGTCAATTCCCCGCGCGCCGGCGCTCATGCGCCGCCGGCCATCTCCGCTTCGATCTCGTCGGCACTGCGCGCCAGCGCACCGGTCAGTACACGGTGGCCATCGGCCGTGATCAGCACATTGTCTTCGGTGCGAATGCCGATGCCGCGCCACTTGGCCTCTACCGAGGTGTCGTCGGCCGACACGTAAAGCCCCGGCTCGATGGTGAACACCATGCCGGGCTCGAGCAGCCGCGAATCGCCGGCCAGCCGATAGTCGCCCACATCGTGCACATCCAGGCCCAACCAGTGGCCGGTCTTGTGCCGATAAAAACGCTTGTAGTGTCCATCGGCGATGTTGCGTTCGAGCTTGCCCTTGAGCAGGCCCAGCCGTAGCAGGCCTTCGGTCAAGGTTTCCACTGCAGCCAGATGCCCTGCCTCGTACGCCACGCCCGGGCGCGCCTGGGCAAGCGCAGCCGCCTGCGCAACACCGACCAGATCGTGCAATGCACGCTGCGCTGGCGTGAAGCGGCCGTTGACCGGAAAGGTGCGGGTGATATCGGCCGCATAGCCGCGATATTCGGCACCGGCATCGATCAGCACCAGCTCGCCGTCGCGGCTGCGCGCAGTGTTGGCGCGGTAATGCAGCACGCAGGCGTTGCTGCCGGTGCCGACGATGCTGCCGTAGGCCGGCCATGCATCGGCAGCGCGGAATTCGCGCTCGACCTCGGCCTGCAGTACGTATTCGTGCACACCCGGCCGCGCCAGCCGCATCGCTGCACGGTGCGCGCGCACGCTGATGTCGGCAGCTTGCTGCATCAGCGCGATTTCGTCGCGTGATTTGAACAGGCGCTGCTCATGCAACAGATGCCCGAGCTCGAGGAATTCGTGTGGCGGCTGCGCCCCGTGGCGCACCTGCTCGCGCACGCGCTTGAGCCAGCCGATCAATTTGAGATCGAAATCGACATCGCGCCCGAAGTGGTAATACACGCGGCTACGCCCTTCCAGCAGGCCGGGCAGGATCTCGTCGACATCGTCGATGGGGTACGCATCGTCCATGCCGTAGCGCTCCACCGCACCTTCCTGGCCCTCGCGCGGGCCATCCCAGGCTTCGCGCTCGGCATCGCGTTCGCGGCAGAACAGAATCGCCTCGCCATGCTTGCGGCCGGGCACCAGCACCAGCACCGCTTCGGGCTCCGGAAACCCACTCAGATACCAGAAATCCGAATCCTGTCGATACGGGTAATGCGTGTCGTGGCTACGCACGCGCTCAGGCGCGGCCGGCAAGATCAGAATGGCCTGCTCGCCCGCCATCTGCATCAGCTGCTTGCGCCGGCGCGCGTACTCGGCCGCGCCAATCCCGGTGAGCTTCTTCATGCAGGGCAGTCAGTTCAGACGTTGGCGAAAGCGCGGCCCCATCACGCAGTCGCCATGCAGCAACAGCACCGCCACGCGCACGAATTCTTCGATCTCGGCCAAGGCGGTGTCGTCCTCGTCGGCCGCGTCGAAGTCCTCGCTGGAGGCCTGCGCCAGACGCGCCAGATCCTGCAGCGCTTCCTCGCCTTCTTCGCTCAGTGCCGGACGCTGCTGCGCAGCCAGGCCGAAGCCGCCCAGGAAGGCCCGACACCAGTCGAACAACGCATCGGTGCGCGCCGGCAACGGGGCGCCGTCTTCCACGAGCAGCAGCTCGAAGGCGAAATCGCGGTCTTCCAGTTGCGCCACGGTGGCCTGCCGCAGCTGATCCAGCGCTCCACCCTGCTTGGGCGCCACCTGCCCACTGTCGGCCAGAATGCGCGCCAGCCAGTCGGCGCTGTCGGCACCGCCGCCGGAGAGCCACCCGCACAGCCCGCCATGCAACTCCGCCGCAGAGGACGCCAGCGCGAGCTGACGGCTTTCATTTTGCACAGCGGTTACGTCGGGCAGATCCATCGGGTCATCCAGGCTGAAGAGCGAAAGGTGCCGGCGCACGGCCGGCGATATGACTTGCCAGTGTACCAAGGCGGCCTGCGTGGGCCGCGATCTGCGCGTTCCAGCGCGCGTTCCACGCCTGCAATGTCGACCTGCCTGGATCCTGTGGCAGGCCTTGCAGGGCTTGGGCCGACGCCAGGGATCGGGGCAGGCGTGGGCGCTTGACCACCCCGCGCACGCGCCCCTATCGTGAGCGCATGGACAACGCTGCCGCCCTCGCTCAGATCCGCGCACTCGCCGCCCGCGTGGAGGCGTTGGTGGAGCGTACCCAGCGGCTCACCGACGAAAACCGCAGCCTGCGTCACCAGCAGGAGCAACTCATCGGCGAGCGCTCGCAACTGTTGACCAAGAACGAGCAGGCGCGCTCGCGGGTGGAAGCGATGATCGCCCGCCTGAAGTCATTGGAGCAGCACACGTGAGCAACAACGAACCGGTCAGCGTGCGCATTCTGGATCGTGAATACACGGTGGGCGTGACGGCAGACGAGCGCGAAAGTCTCACCGCCGCCGCGCGGCTACTGGATCTACGCATGCGTGAGATCCGCGGCAGCAATCGCATGGCGGCAGTGGATCGTGTCGCGGTGCTGGCCGCGCTCAATCTGGCGCACGAATTGCAGCAACTGCGCGAACAGCAGGCGCTCTACGATCGCGAACTGGCAAATACGCTGGACACCTTGAATCGCCGGCTCGACAGCGTTGCCGACACGCCGCGTTGAGCGGAATTCGCACTGCCATCGCAAATATGAATCTTCAAGTCCGCTGACCGATGAATGGGCTAGCCATCGCGGCACAGAGGTCTATAATTCGCCTGCGTTCTCTGCTGTAAACGACAGCGTGCAAAACATTCGCCTTGTCCCTTAATTACGACCACGGGGGCGCGACGAAGCCGGGTGTGCAAGTCCGCCTTGTAGCGGGAAGCCCGATGGCCTCACAACGTCCCCACTTGAACCCCGGGTTCAAGGTCGTTTCGCCCGCATCGTCACGGCGGAGAATGCAAATCTGAAACGGCGCCTTCGGGCGTCGTTTCTTTTTGCGCGTCTGGAGGTCTGACGTGCGGCAGTTGAAGCGGCACGGCGGGCCCGTTGCGCTCGCGATGCTGGTGCTGTGTCGGTGGCGTTGCCGCGCGCGGCGATGCGCATATCGCCCACGCATGTGCAGATGCAGCGGAGATGTCCGGGCAGCGTGCACCCCGTACGGCTCTCTCGGCATGCCCGCAGTGCAATCGCAGCTGTGGGCCGCATCGCACCCACGCTAGGCAGGCGCGTGCGCGCATTCGACAATGCAACTCCGATTGCGCTGCGAGACACCGATGACCGAGGACCGAGATGCGTTGCGCCAGCAGTTGCGCGCACACCGCCGCAGCCTGCCGGCGGCGCAGCGCCTGGCCGCCGCCGATGCATTGGCACAGCGTTTGCTTGCGCTGCCGTTCGCACCGCACAGCGGTGCCGTGGCGGGGTACTGGGCGATGGACGGCGAAATTGCGCTGCATCGCTGGCAGCTGACCCTGCCGGCGGGGGTGCGCTACTGCCTGCCGGTGCTGGATGGGCGCGTGCTGCGCTTTGCACCGTGGCGACCGGGCCAGCCACTGGTGAGCAATCGCTACGGCATTCCGGAGCCGGATGTGGCGCGCGCCGACACGTTGGCAGCGGAGGAGATGGCACTGGTGGTCGCGCCGCTGACCGGTTTCGATGCGGCGTGCCGTCGGCTGGGGATGGGAGGCGGCTGGTATGATCGCAGCTTCGCGTTCCGGCATCGCCAGGCGCCGCCTCCCTGGTTGGTCGGTGTTGGCTTCGCTGCGCAGCAGGTGCCCGCCCTGGATTCCGAAACATGGGATGTGGCGGTCGACGCCATCTGCACCGAACACGCCACCTTCCTGAAAGACGACACCGTTTCCGAATGACTGCCCGCAAGCGCTACTGGTTGATGAAGTCCGAGCCGGACACCTTCTCCATCGATGATCTGGAACGCGTCGGCACCGAGCCGTGGAACGGCGTGCGCAACTACCAGGCGCGCAACTTCATGCGCGATGGCATGCGGGTAGGCGATGGGGTGTTTTTTTATCACTCCAACTGCAAGGTGCCCGGCATCGTCGGCATCGCCAAGGTGGCGAGCGAGGCGTACCCGGACGACACCCAGTTCGACCCGTCCTCCGACTACCACGACCCAAAATCCACGCGCGAAGATCCGCGCTGGATGCTGGTGGACGTGGCCTTCGAGCGCAAACTCACACGCACGATTTCGCTGGATGAAATCAAGCAGCAGGCCGATGCGCTCGGCGAAGGCTTTGCGCTGATCGCACGCGGCAACCGCCTGTCGATCCTGCCGGTCACCGCCGCACAGTGGAAGCTGTTGTTGGCGATGGAAACGCCGTGATTGGGGATTGGGCAGTTGGGATTTGCCCATTGCCCCCGCGTGACCGGCTCTTCCGAATCCCAAATCCCCAATCACCCATCCCGAGCTCCTACCCATGTCCGAAGCAAAACGCCTGGCCGCCGAAAAAGCGATCGATTACGTGGAAGACGGCATGATCGTCGGAGTGGGCACCGGCTCGACGGTGGCTTACTTCATCGACGCGCTTGGCCGCATCGGCCATCGCATCAAGGGCGCAGTGTCCAGCTCCGAACAGAGCACCGCGCGCCTGCGCCAGCATGGCATCGAGGTGTTTGACCTCAATCACACCGGCAACCTGTCGCTGTATGTGGACGGCGCCGACGAATGCGACCCGAACCGTTGTCTGATCAAGGGCGGCGGCGCAGCGCTGACGCGTGAGAAGATCATCGCCGAAGCCAGCGAGCGCTTCATCTGCATCGTCGACCCCAGCAAGCAGGTGCCGGTGCTGGGCAAGTTCCCGCTGCCGGTGGAAGTGATTCCGATGGCGCGCAGCCTGGTCGCCCGCCAGATCCTGGCGTCGACCGGCGGCCAGCCGGTGTGGCGCGACGGCGTGGTGACCGACAACGGCAACGTGGTGCTGGACGTGCACAACCTGCAGATCACCGACCCGGTGGCGCTGGAGCGCAGCTTGAACCAGATTCCCGGCGTGGTCTGCGTGGGTTTGTTCGCGCGCCGGCCGGCCGATGTGGTGATCGTGGGCGGCGAGCCACCGCGGGTGATCTGAAGATCGCGTGCGGGCCTTCGCATGCGCAGTGACGGCTCGCATTGCGAAGCGATGGCGGATCGCACTATCGTGCTTGCAGCAACCGCACGACGCGCCGCGGCAGCTTGACGCGCGCAGCCGCTTGGCAGATGGTGCGGCATCCCCGCCAGTTGGTATGCCGCATGCGTTGTTCGCGTTTTCTCGTCCTTGCGCTTCTGGCCCTGCTTGGCGGCTGCGCCAGCAGTGGCGACAGCTGGGTAGAACTGGCAGGCACGCGCTACAAGGTGGAACTGGCGCAGAACGATGCCGATCGCGCCAAGGGGCTGATGTTTCGCGATGCCATGGACCAGGACCGCGGCATGCTGTTCATCCACGACCGCCAGGAGCCGCTGGCGTACTGGATGAAGAACACCAAGATCGCGCTGGATATCCTGTATTTCGATGAACAGCGCCGGCTGGTTTCCCAGCAGCGCGACGTGCCGCCGTGTTCGGCCGGCGATGCCTGTCCGCCCTACCCCAGCAGGCAACCCGCACGCTATGTGCTGGAGCTCAACGCGGGCCAGGCCGCCAAGCTTGGCCTTCAGGACGGCGCCGCGCTGCGCCTCAGCCCGGACATCCCGACGCTCAAATAAGCGGCTGCGACCAGGCGCCGGGGCCAAACCAGCCGCGCGCGTGGGGCCTGACGACGGGCTAGACCCGCGCGTCACGTCCCCGAACGGCGTTGGCGGCCATCGGACGCAGAGCCGCCTTCCAGCGTTACGTGTTCATGCGGCCGGCGTCCCTGTCAGGAAGTACCGGACTTGAACCCTGCGCCGCTTGCCGACACTCTTGGCAGCATGGTCGACATGCTCCCACTTCCCCATTGGACCGCGCTCGCCAGCCTGGACGACGATGCGGTGCCGTTGATGTCCACCGCGCTGCTGATTGCGCGCGACGAGTATCCGCAGCTGGATGCCGAGCTGTACGACACGCTGGTGCAGAGCCACGTCGAGCATCTGCGCCGCGAAGTGGACGCAATCGATCTTTGGCCGCTGAAGATGGCGGCGGTCAATCGCTACCTGTTCGACGAGCTGGGCTATTCGGGCAACCACGACGAGTATTACGACCCGCGCAACAGCTACCTCAACCAAGTGTTCGAGCGCCGGCTTGGCAACCCGATTTCACTGGCGATGGTGCAGATCGAAGTGGCGCGCCGGCTGGGCATCCCGTTGGCCGGGGTGTCGTTTCCCGGCCATTTCCTGGTGCGTCTGCCGGTAGATGACGGCGTACTGGTGATGGACCCGTTCAATGGCGGCCGTCCGCTGGGCGTGGATGAGCTGCGCGAACGTGCCCGCCCGCATCTGGGTGGCGAGATTCCCGACGACCGCGCGCTGGCGCAGATTCTCGACCCCGCCCCGCATCGCGCGATCTTGATCCGCATCCTGCGCAACCTGCACGGCGTCTATGCCGATGCCGAGCACTGGGACCGCGCTGCCCGCAGCGCCGACCGCATCCTGAAGCTGGTGCCCGACCAACCCGAGGCCCTGCGCGACCGTGGCATGGCCTATCTGCATCTGGGCCACCGCAACGGCGCACGCCACGATCTCTCGCGCTACCTGGTGCTCAACCCGGGCGCGCAGGACGCGGCGCATCTGCACGAACACCTGGTGGAATTGAACAGCCAGCGCGCGCGGGCGCATTGAGCGGATAGACGCGCCGGCTGGCTAGGCCGGTCTGCGCGGACAAGGCACCGCCGCGTGGTTCTCGGCAACCCAGGTACTCGCCTGCCCCCATCGCAGCGGCATCGTGGTCGGGCACATTGCCTGATTGCACACCGTTGGCGGCAGCTCAGTCGATCTCCACCATCTCGAAGTCCTTCTTGGTCACGCCGCAATCGGGGCAGGTCCAGGTGTCGGGCACGTCCTGCCAGCGGGTGCCCGGGGCGATGCCTTCTTCGGGGATGCCGTCGGCCTCGTGGTAGAGAAACCCGCAGACGACGCACATCCAGGTGCGGTAGGTGGTCGTGGATGTCTCGCTCATCGGATAATCGCGGTCATGCAACAGTGGGCCTGCATTGTCCCATCCCATCCACCGCTTTCGGAAGCGTTGCCATGCCCAACCGTCTTAACGTTCGCGGCGTCTATCTGATCACCCCCGACGAGCCCAACACGCAGCGCCTGTTGCTGCGCACGGCGCCGTTGCTGGGGTCGATCACCTGGCTGCAATACCGCAACAAGCAGGCGGATGCGGCGCTGCGGATGCGCCAGGCCGGCGCCTTGCGCGAGGCCTGCGCGGCCCATGGCGTGCCGTTGATCATCAACGACGATGCGCAGCTGGCGGCGCAGGTCGGTGCGCAAGGCGTGCATCTGGGCGAAGACGATGGCGACGTGGCGGCAGCGCGCGCGCTGCTGGGCGAACAGGCCATCATCGGGGTGTCGTGCTACGACGATATCGAGCGCGCGCGCGCCGCCGCAAGAGCGGGCGCCAGTTATGTGGCCTTCGGTGCATTTTTCCCGACCACCACCAAGCAGACCACCCGGCGTGCGACGCCTGCATTGCTGCAGCAGGCCGCCGAACTCGACCTGCCGCGCGTCGCGATCGGTGGCATTGCGCCTGCGCAGGTGCCTGCGCTGGCGAGTGCGGGTGCGGACTTGATTGCCGTGGTCAGTGGCGTTTACGCGGCGCCTGATCCGCTCGCCGCGGTGCAGGCGTATCGCGCCGGGTTTTGATCAAAAGCGGCGAACGACACTTTTGCGCAGCCGCCAGGTGCACGGCCGATGCTGGAATCGGCATGTCCCGCCCGTGCGCTGCGCTCACTCCGCCGTCCGCGCCCACCTGACAACGGCTCGCGGCGTTTGTTCGCCGCGATGCGGCAGCGTTGCAGGCAATGAAGCTGACGTCTGGCGCTTGGTCGTCCAGCCTTGAGTCCGCTTGAACAGACAGCGCGCTCTTGCTGTATTCGCTTGCTTGCAAGCGCTAGCTGCTCGAGTGCGCGGCGCCCTCGCCAGACAGTTGGCTGGCGGCCAACCGAGAGCGGGTCATTGCATCGGCGGCCACGCTGCTGCCGATTGCTTCGTTACGGCACTTGCCAGGCACGACGAGACAATGACAAGAGAAGCTGGTGATTGACCGATGTGGAAAGCGCCTCAAGCGCTGCTCTCACATGCACATCAACCAACGCGACAGGCCCTTGCCCGCCTACCGTCGCGGAACCTTACGCGGCATGGATGCCGCGTAAGAGCTTACATGGACGTACTTTCAGCGTGTCCGGCGATGATAGGCGGGCAAGGGCCCTGCAGCCAAGAAGCAGATCTAGGCTCCTAGGCGTGGCCATGCAAACCGTCCAATCCACTTCAAGACCGCGACATGTATTTCGCTGCATCGCGTTGCCTCGAACGTCGCGTGCGCGGTGCGTTCGCCAGACAGTTTGCTGGCAGTTTTATTGAAAGCGATGCGTACACGCGATCATGACGCCCCCCTGCTAGCCGAACGCCGAGATCAAGTGCACTGCGCTCAGCAAGCCGGCTGTGTGTCTTCACTCAGCAGAGCCGCCCCAATTCGACCGCCATCCCCGAAACAAAAAACAGCGACGCGTGCCATCACGCGTCGCTGCCGGGACTGTAGTTATCAAATGACGCGATTAGAAATCGTAGCTCAATGTCACCCGACCAGAGCGTGGTGCCTGATAGGCGACGACCTGGTCCCATAGCGGGTTGGTGGTGTTGTCGGGCAATTGCGAGAACGGGTAGATGTTGGTCGCGGTCTGCTCGTTGGTGATGTTGAATACGTCCAGGCGCAACGCCAGCTTGCCATCCGCAAATGCCGGCTTGTAGGTCACGCCCATGTCCAGCTGCGCGATCCAGCCCAGGCGCCCCTGCGAGCCGGGAGGCGATGCCACGCCGGTGCCGGTGGCCGGGTTGTAGCAGTAGTGGTACGGCCCACCGGTAATTGCACTGCCGCCATAGCCGGCCGGATCGCGGCCGCTGTATTCGGTCCCGTAGTAGTTGCCCAGGCAGTTGTGCGGCGCGCCGGAAATCAGGCTGAAATTGGCCGATGCGCCCCATTGCGGGGTGAATTGGTAGAAGCCGAACAACTTGAGCTGATGGCGATGATCGTTGGATTGATCGCCGTTGAAGTGCTCCATCAACGCAGGGTGGTCCCAGCTCTGCGTGGTCGAGACCGAAGCCTGTCCCTGATAGCTGCCCAGCGCGCCGCCGGTGCGCCACAGATCCGAACGCACCTGGCCCTCGGTGGTGCCGTAGCTGTGCGACCAGACGTAATTGACCTTGGCATACCACTTGCCGTCGAACGGACGCTCCAGATTGAATTCCACCGCCGAATAATTGCGCTTGAACTTCGGGAAACCCGCCGCCTCACGGCTCACCGAGACTTCGTGGAATTGGCCATCGGTGCCGATCACTCCCCAGGTATTGGTCTGGCCCGGATTGATCAACGATGCGCCCGCCACCTTGGAGAAATCGATGGTCACGCCTTGCGCCGCTGCCGCATCGATCAACGCGGTGTTGGAGACATCGTAGTTCTGGTCGTCGATGCCGGCATTGAGGCGGCGATGCGTGCCGCGTACGCCCAGCACCCAGCCGCTATCGAGTTGCTTGGTAAACCCGAGGATGAGTTCGTCCTGGTTTTCGCCTTCGATGTCCTTGGCCACCGCGGTGCGGACATCGGCGATGCGACCGAAGCGCGAATTGGCCGACACTGCCGAACCCAGCTGCTGGGCCAGGATCGGCGTGCCGTCGGCATTGATGCCGCTGTAGGTGAAGTAGGTATCGGTGGTCGTGGCCGGGGTGAACAGACTCACCGCCGATAGCGGCAGACCGAGGTAGTAACGGCCAAGATTACCGAACACCTTCAAGCTGGAATCGCCGTTGACGTCCCAGCTGAAGCCCATGCGCGGCGCCCACGCGTTGTCGATTTCGATGTAGGGATCGCCGAACGGGGTGTAGTTGGTGAACTCGTCCTTGCGCAGGCCCAGGCTCAGCAGCAGGTTGTCGGTGACCTGCCACTTGTCTTCGATGTAGTAGGCGCGTTGCTTGGCCTCGTACGAATACAGGCTGGTGTTGATGTTGCGCACCACGTAGTAGCCACTGGATCCGTTGACCGGATCCACCAAACCCGGGCTCGGCGCACCGATGCCGCCGGCTTCGTTGGCCGACTGGCTGACCAGACCGCCGGTGGCCAGCCCGTACGGGTCATTGGTCTGTCCGTAGGTCCAGGCAAACCCGGGGCCAGAGAGGATCGAGCCGACATCGATGCCTTCTGACTTCTGGTTGTCGATACCGAAGTTGAGCGTGTGGTGGCCGATGCGCCATTCCAGATTCAGGCGCTGGTTGTCTTTTTTGTACTCGCGGTCCGGGGAGCTGACCGAGGTGACCAGCTGGTTGCCGATGCGCGGTGTGCCGCCGGTGTAGGCAGGATTCTGCAATGCGGCGCTGTTGATCACTGGGCCACCAGCCGGGTCGTAGTTGAACGGCGTCAGTTCGTCGGGCGTTCTCATCTTGCCGTATAGGGCGGTCACGGTGAGGTTGTCGCTCAAATAGCCGGTGTACTTGCCGGTGAACAGCGTCGGCCCGGTTTTCCAGGTGGATTCGTCGGTGAAGTAGGCGCCACGCTCACGCGCGACATAGTCGTAGCGATAGATCGAGCCATTGGTTTCGGCGACGTCGCTGGCACCGGTCACCTCGATCAGGTGGTTGTCGGTGATGTTCCAGTCCACCTTGGCGTACCAACGTTTCTGCGTGTAGTCGTAGTCGGTGAGGCCGCCGGTGCGGCCGTTGTCGGTGTCGCGATTGGTGCCCACGCGCACGCCGTCAGAGTTCACCTGCTCGGCGGCCAGGAAGAAGAACAGCTTGTCCTGGATGATCGGTCCGCCGACATAGGCGCTGTAGGTGGTCTGGTTGGCCTCGGCCTCGCTGGCGGGCTGGTACAGGCCATTGGCCGCACGCGCATAACGGTAGGCGGCGTTGTTGATGGTGCTGCCCTGGCTGTCCGGGCGCCAATAGATGTCGCGCTGGTTGGCCTTCAGGCCGTTCGGCTCCCAGATCACTGCAGCGCCGAACTTCCACTCATTGGTGCCGCGCTTGCCGATCTGGTTGATCACCCCGCCGTTGGCGCGGCCGTACTGCGCGCCGTAGCCGCCGGTAAAGATTTCCTGCTGGTCGATGGCGCCGTACGGCAGGGTCAGGCCGCCCAGGTTGTTGCTGATGGTGGTGGTGTTGAAACCGTTTAGGTAGTACGTGTTTTCGCTGGCGGCCGAGCCGCCGAAGCTGGGGAGCGAGCCGCCGAGCGGGCCGTTGTCGAAGCCGCCGCTGTTGACCACCACCCCCGGTGCCAGCAGCGCAATCGCTTCGGCGGTGCGGCCCAGCGGCAGTTGCTGCAACTGTTCGGCGGTGACCACGGTGCGCGTATCCACGCTGCTGACGTCGATGGTGGTCAGGCTGGCGGCGCTGACGGTGACGCTGTCCAGGGTCTGCACGCCGTTCCCCGCGGCGCTGGCGGCGAACGACACGTCGGTATTGGCCCCGACGGTGATGGCGACGTTCTCGCGCGTCTCCACCACGGCGCCATCGCGCTTGACCGTCACTTTGTAGGTGCCCAGCGGCAGATTGCCGGCGGTGTAGCGGCCGCGTGCATCCACCGGCACCTCGCGGCTGAAGCCGCTATTGTTTTCCACCAGCACGCTCGTGCCACTGCCCTGCCCCACGCTGCCGACAATGCTGCCGGTGGTGGACTGCGCGTGGACGCTGCCCATGGCCACGACCAATGCCAATGCCAAGGCACGTTTCTGGATACTACGGTTCATGCTCTCTCCCCAGGTCTTGAACTGTCGGCAAGGCGACAAAAGAACGGTGCCAATGGCCACCGAAATCACACTTTCTGAACATCTGCAGCGCGATGCCAATGACTGCGCGCCATCAGCTCATTCCAAACTGTCGATCACGTCGCGTTCGATCATAGGCAGCCAAGTTCCCCTACCCGCCCACTTCGACGGGTAGGCGGGTGTCCGACGGGTAGGCGCGCAAGGCCGCAGGCCTGACAATGGCGCACGCGATGCCCGCTGCCGGGCGTCGATGCCCCCCATCGGTACTCCTCAAGGATCTGCGCATGAACCATTCCCGCTCCCACGCCCTGTTCGCCCAGGCGCAGACCTTGCTACCGGGGGGTGTCAACTCGCCGGTCCGGGCGTTCAAGTCGGTCGGCGGCGAGCCGTTCTTCGTGGCGCGCGCCGATGGCCCGTATCTGTTCGATGTCGACGACAACCGCTACATCGACTATGTGGGCTCGTGGGGGCCGATGATTGCCGGGCACAACCACCCGGCCGTGCGCGAAGCGGTCGAGCAGGCGATCGGCAACGGGCTGTCGTTCGGTGCACCGTGCGCAGCCGAAGTGACGATGGCGCAGACCATTGCCCGGCTGGTGCCCTCCTGCGAGATGGTGCGCATGGTCAACTCCGGCACCGAAGCCACGCTGTCGGCGGTGCGCCTGGCGCGTGGCGCCACCGGGCGCAACCGCATCATCAAGTTCGAAGGCTGTTATCACGGCCACGGCGATTCGTTTCTGGTCAAGGCCGGCAGCGGCATGCTGACCTTGGGTGTACCGACCTCGCCCGGCGTGCCCGCAGGGCTGAGCGAGCTGACCGCCACGCTGGGCTTCAACGACTTCGAGGGCGCCACCGCGCTGTTCGACGAGATCGGTGCGGAGGTGGCGGCGGTGATCATCGAGCCGGTGGTCGGCAACGCCAACTGCATTCCGCCGCAGGCCGGCTATCTGCAGCATTTGCGCACGCTGTGCACGCGGCATGGCGCGCTGCTGATCTTCGACGAAGTGATGACCGGTTTCCGCGTCGCCCTGGGTGGGGCGCAGGCGCTGTACGGGGTGACGCCGGACTTGACTACCTTTGGCAAGATCATCGGCGGCGGCATGCCGGTGGGCGCGTATGGCGGCCGCCGCGACTTGATGGAACAGGTTGCTCCGGCCGGGCCGATCTACCAGGCCGGCACCTTGTCGGGCAACCCGGTGGCCATGGCCGCCGGTCTGGCGATGCTGGAACTGGTGCAGGAGCCGGGCTTCCACACGCGCTTGAGCGAGGCCACCAGCATGCTGTGCGAAGGCCTGGAAGATGCCGCGCGCGCGGCCGGCATTGCCGTCACCACCAACCAGGTCGGCGGCATGTTCGGATTATTCTTCACCGACGAGATCGTGGAGAGCTACGCACAGGCCACCGCATGCGATATCACCAGCTTCAACCGCTTCTTCCACGCGATGCTGCAGCGAGGCGTGTACCTGGCGCCCTCGGCGTACGAAGCCGGCTTCATGTCCAGTGCGCACGACCAGGCGGTGATCGACGCCACCCTGGCAGCAGCGCGCGAGGCGTTTGCGGACGTGGCGCGCTGATTGGCGGGGAATGGAGAATCGGGAATGGGGAATCGGTGGGCAGTTGGCGGTGCGGTGTGATCGTGCCGCACTTGCGGCTGCCCAGGCGGCTGGCCAGGTACGCTTCACCTGAGTTGCATGTGGGCTTGACGGTGCCGGAAGCGCGTGTCGTTCGCGACAGCAGCAGCTGCAAGGCGGTGCGCGTGACGAGGAGACACTGAAGCTGTGCGGTGTTGTTTCTGAGCCGGTGCCAGGCGACCTCTAGCGCTGCTTGACCTGCGCAAATGCAGGCGCATCTGCCGCGATGAAGTCCTCAACGCGGCGCAGCCCACTTTGCTTTTGTCCCGTGCCTGTCATATGTTTCTGAAAGGTGCTCAGGGACGGGCATGGGTGGGGACCCTCGAAGCAGCCGCTGCACCTTCGTCGCCGAATCCGGTGATTACGCTGCATTGCCGCTGTTTCACCCCGATCAGCAGCGTGTCGAGCTGGCACGCTGTCGACGCTCGATACGGCCGCCCTCGCCTCATGCTCAAGCCTGTTGCGCTGCTCACCCCGCGCCCGTCACCGTCGCGCGACCCTGCGATTCCCGATTGGCTGCTTGCCGGCAAGCTGGAGCCTGCGTTGCCGCGCCCCGGCGCGGTGGTGCGTGGCGCACTGCTGGCTGCGCTGGATCAGGCACAGGCACGTCCGTTGACGCTCTTGCTCGCCCCGCCCGGATTCGGCAAGACCACGCTGCTGGCGCAGTGGCACGCGCACCTGAGTACGCGCGAGCAGGGCGCGGTGGCATGGCTGTCGCTGGACGAAGAGGATGCCGACGCCGGGCGTTTTCTCGGCCATCTTGCGCTGGCGCTGCAGCACGCAGGCGCCGACCACGCGCTGTGCGCCACCGTGCTGCACAACCGCGAGCACGACCCGCGCGACGCGGTCGCATTGCTGATTCGCGCGCTGCGCGCGGCGCCCCGCCGCATTAGCGTGATTCTCGACGACTACGACCGACTCTGCAGCAGCGCTGTGGACGAACTGGTGCTACGCCTGATCGAACACGGTGGTGGGCGTTTGCATCTGGTGCTCGCGACCCGCCGCGTACCCAACCTACCGCTGGCACGGCTGGATCTGCACGCGCAGCTCAGCCGCATCGGCAGCACGCAATTGGCGCTCGACGACACCGAAGCGCAGGCGTTGCTGGGCCCGCACGTGCCCGCTCCAGTGGCGGACGAACTGCGGCGCTACACAGAAGGCTGGCCGGTGGCGCTGCAACTGGCGCGGCTGTGGCTTGAAGGCGATACCCAACGTCAGCAGGACGTCGCCGCACGGTTCTCCGGGCGCAGCGCGCAGATTGCGGCGTATCTGGCAGAGCAGGTGGTCAACGATCTGGACCCGGACACCCGCGAGCTGCTGTTGCGCACCAGCCTGCTGGAACGCTTCAACGCCGCGCTCGCCGACGCGGTGCGCCAGCGCGCCGACAGTGGCCGCTTGCTGGCGCGGCTGGAGCATTTCCATGGCCTGCTGGTGCCGCTGGATGGCGAGCGCGAATGGTTCCGCTACCACCCGCTGTTTGCCGACTTTCTGCAGCAATTGCTCGACCGCGAACACCCAGGGCAGAGCGTGCAGCTGCATCAACGCGCAGCGCGCTGGTTCGGTGATCATCAACATCTTGCCGAAGCGGTGCGGCATGCCTGGCGCGGCGACTGCGGCGATCTTGCCGCCAGCTACATCGCACGCGCCGGCACCTGGCAGCTGCTGCTGACTCACGGCACGCACCAAGCGCGGGCACTCCTACGCCATTTCGACCACCGCACGATCCGCGATACGCCCGCGCTCAATCTCACCCAGGCGCATCTGCACATCAGGCTGGGCGAATTCAGCCACGCGCGCCTGCTGCTGGAGCGCTTCCGCGATTTTTCGGCTGCGCTACGCGAACCCCTGCAGCGCGACTACACCGTGGTCGTGGCGCTGCTGCGCGACCGTCTGGATGAAATCTGCGGCAATCCGCATGGCCTGACCCAGATTGCCGCACAGGCAGGCGCACTGGATGAAGACGACCATCTCGGTCGCGGCATGTTGCTCTGCATCTGCGCCACCACCGCGATTGCGCAAGGTGCGTTCGCGGTTGCCGAGCGCTACGCGCGCAACGCGCGCGACACCATGCAGCGCGGCGGCAGCGACATCGGTGCCAGCCAGGCAACGTTGTCGCTGGGGCAGAGCCTGTTCTATCGCGGCCGGCTCAGCGATGCGGAAGCCTGCTATCAACAGGCACTGAGCTGGTGTGCACGTGCCCCGCAACCGGATCGGGTGCTGGAAGCCGCCGCTCAGTGCCTGCTTGCACAGGTGCACCACGAACGCGGCCACCATGACGACGCAGCCGACCTGCTGCATCCGGCGCTGGAATTGCTGGAGCAACACGATGGCGGCATGGACGTGCTGGCCGCCGGATACGGCACCGCGCTGGGGTTGGAACGCGTGCGCGACCACAGCGGACGCAGTGCGTTGCTGTTGCTGGAGCATATCGAACAGATCGCACACGGACGCAAGCTGGCGCGCTTGTCGGAACTGGCTGCGGCATGGCGGCTGATGCTGTTGCTGGAACATCCAGGCAACGCTGCCATCGATGTGCTGATCGCACGTACCGGCGGCGAATCCGGCCTGGCGCACACCTTACGCTCGCCACACCGCTGGCACGATCGCGCGGCGATGGGCTTCGCGCTGGCGCGCTGGCATCGCCTGGCCGGGCGCAGCAGCGCAGCGCTGAGCATCCTCGGGCAGATCGAGCAGGCGTGCCTTGCCAACGACAATGTCTGCCATCTGGCACGCACCCGCGCACGTATCGCGTTGGTCCTGCAGCAACGCGGCGAACTGGTCGCCGCCCTGCCGTATCTGTACAGCGCGCTGGACCATGTCGCCCTCACGCAAAGCTGGCAGGCGATCGTAGAACTGGGCTTGCCCGCCAAGGCGATGCTGCGCTCGCTACGCCAGCACGACCCGCAGACCGTGGGCGGCACCACGCGTGCGTTGACCATCCAGGCGTTGCTCGAACGCCTCAGCGGCGACGACGACCCGGCCGGCGACATCTTCAGCGAGCGCGAACTGGAAGTGCTGGCGCAACTGGCGCGCGGCTATTCCAACAAGCAGATCGCGCGCTGCCTGCACCTGTCGGAAAACACGGTCAAATTCCATCTGAAAAACCTGTACCGCAAGCTCGACGCGCGCAGCCGCGAAAGCGCGCTTGCGCAAGCATTGCAGCGCGGGTTGTTGCGTGGAAGCGACCAGCATGCAGACCAGCCGCTGCAACGTCACTGACCCGGATCCGCCTGTCTCCCGTGTTCAACACAGGTTGCACGTGTGGCGGCCAGGCCTGACAGCATTGGCCACCCCAATGCATCACCCGAACGTCAGCGTGCCCTTCATCATCGCCCAGTGACCGGGGAACGAGCAGAAGAACGTGTAGTCGGCGCCCTTGCTCAGCTTGCTGGTGGGAAAACTCACCGTGGTGCTGTCGCCGCCGCCAATGACCTTGGTATGCGCAATCACGCGCGCGTCGGCCTTGGGCAGATAGCTGTCGGCGATGGTCGAACGTACGCCGGCATTGGCCACCGCCTGGAAATCGGCAGACTTGGTCAACACCCAGTTGTGCCCCATCACGGTGGCAGCCATCTTGCCGGAGTGCTTGAGCGTGAGCTCCACCTGCGTGCACTCGGGCGCAAGCTTGATCGCGCTCTGGTCGAACTTCATTTGATCGTTGCCGGTGATGGTCACCGCGCACGTCCGTGCCCATGCCGTCGGCGCCATCAGCACCAGCGCACACACGGCAATCGTGGAAAACAGCTTCAAGAGAACACTCCTGCGTTGGGAAGTTGCGGCACAGCGGATGCGGCGCACGGATGAGGCGGTAATGGTGATAGGCCGACAGTGCCAGAGTATCCGATACGCAATCAGCAGCACATCACGCCCGCATCAGCTGCGCAGCGGGCGCATCGACCAAGGTGGCCGATGGCTCGGCCGTCTGCGACCGAGCGCTCCGTCGCATGCCGGCTTACGCGTAACGGAAAAACGCATCCATCGGATCGGCCGCGGCAGTCTCCCTGCCCGGCACCGGCAACGGGCCGCGTTTGCCGGCAATCACCTGCACGAACGCGTGTTTGAAGCGCGCCATTTCCGCATCGGTGCCCACGGTAATGCGCGACCAGGTTGGCCACACCGGCCAGCTGCGGCCGATGAACACGCCGTGGGTGGCCATCTCATCCTTGAAGCTTGCTGCCGGGCGCTTCACATCGACCATAAAGCAATTGCTCTCCGAGGCAGTACACGCATAGCCCTGCCTGGCGAGAAAGTCCATCACGTCCGCGCGCGCCGTTGCGGCACCAGTGCAGGATCGCGCAGGCTGGCCAGTCCGGCAGCAGCGGCGGTGACCGGCAAGCTGTTGACGCTGTAGAACTGCAGCTTGGCCAGCAGGTCTGGACGCGCGGCCGCATAGCCCAGGCGGATGCCAGCCATGCCATAGAGCTTGGAGAAGGTGCGCAACACCACCACGTCTTCGCCTGCGGCAACCATGTCGACTACGCTGCGCGTGCTCTGCGCAAAATGGATGTAGGCCTCGTCCACCACCAGCACGCTGCCTTTGGGCTTGTGCGCCAACGCGTAGTCCAGATCCTTGCGGGCGGTGACCGAGCCGGTGGGGTTGTTGGGATTGCAGATGTAGATCACGCCTGCGTTGGCATCGGCTGCGCACATAGCCTGTACATCGTGCGAAAAGTCCTTGCGCAGCGGCACCTTGATCAAGCGCGCGCCATTACGGGTTGCTGCACGCCAGCCGGATTCGTAGGTGGGGTCGGCGGTGACCAAGGCAGCGCTGGGCGAGGTGAATGCCAACATCGTGTAGTCGAGCGGTTCAGTGGACCCGGCATACGCCATCAAATGATCCACCGGCAGCGTGAGCTCGGCAGCCAGGGTGGTCATCAATTCCATCTGTACCTGGCGCAGATAGCGCCCGCCCTGCGGTGCGATCTGCGCGATGGCCTTTATTGCGGCAGCCGACGGTCCATCCGGAAATTCATTGGAGTCGATCATCACCGGCGCCAGCGCCGTTGCCGGTGCGGGCGCAATGGCAGTGGAGCGTTCGACGGCGCTGGCCAGCAGCGGCAAGCTGCCGGCACCGGCGGCGCCGGCAAACAACGCGGAGTCGCGTAGAAAGGCGCGGCGCGAAAGAGCAGTGTTCATGACAACCTCCAGCAGGATGACAACGCGGATTCAGGGACGCACGGCAACCACTTCGATCTCGACCCGGTACAGCGGGTTACCCAATGCGGCGATCTGGAATGCCGAGCGCGCCGGCAGGTTGGGTTGCTCCTTGGTGCCGAAGAACTGGCGATAGCCTTCCATGAAACCGTTGAAATCCATCTTGCCGCCCATCGCCGGATCGCCGACCAGAAACACCTGCATCTTCACCACATCGCCCATGCCCAACCCCAGCGTGGCCAGCTGCTGCTTGATCTGGTTCAACACGCTCACCGTTTGCGCCTTGGTGTCGCCATAGGCGGCAGCGGAATCCTTCGGCGCACTGGCATCGATCACCGCCGGCACCTTGCCGCTGACATACACCGTGGCCTTGCCGGCGGGAATTTCCACCGCGGCAGCGATGGGAAAATCGCTGTTGGGAATCTTGTGGCGGATCACCTCGGCGGCGTGTGCGGCACCGAGACTGGCAGACCACAGCACTGCAGTGGTGAGAACGGTCGTGATGGGACGGAGCATGGCAATTCCTTGTAGGAGAGAAGATCAGCGGCGAAGCGATTTGACATCGTCGATGGTCACGCGCTCGGCATAGTCGTTACCGAAGTGCGTGCGCACATAGCTCACCACTTCGGCCACCTGGCGGTCGTCGAGCATGTCGGCGAACCCCGGCATCCCCGCGTGGCCGTCGAGCACCATCATGGTGACGTAAGGGCCGGCAGCCAGCTTGGGATTGCCGGCAAGCGCAGGATAGCCGCCGGCACCTTGCGCGCCATGGCCGGCCGACATATGGCAGCCTTGGCAGATCCCCTGGTAAACGTCCTGACCGGAGGCCTTGGCAAAGCCTTGCTGCGGAAACAGCTGGGTCGCATCGGAACTCTGCGCCTGCGCATCGCGCACGGTGGGCGGCAGCAACAAGGCGGTAATGGCAAGCGCTACGATGGCACCGAACGCTCTTGGCAGCAGACTCATGCGCGTGCTCCCTGGGCAATGACCTTGCGATGCAGGCGGCCAACGACATCGTGTGCCGACAGAATGGCACCCTCCTGCCAGGCCGGAATGTACGACACGTGCTCGCCGGCCAGCGCCAGGCGCCCGTCGATCTGGCACAGCGGTTCGTAATGCTCGGCGCGAGCCTGCTCGGTCCACATGCCGAAGCAGCCATGCGTGAACGGCACGCGGTGCCAGCCGACCGCAATGCCGTTTTCGAATTCGCGCGGATACTGCGGATGCAACTGGGCACCGTATTCCACCGCCTTGCGCACGCGCTGTTCTGGTGGCATCGCGGTGAACTGGTAGGCATCCAGTCCCCACACATAGGCACCGAGCAGCACGCCCTTGCCCGGGCTGTGGTAGTTGGTGCTGGGGTAACTGATCAAGGTGATCGGCAGATCGGTGTAACTGATGCCGCCGTAGATCGCCTCGTCTTCTTCCCAGAAACGGCGCTTGAATTGCAGGCCCACTTTCACCGAGGCCGCATACGGCACCTTGCCGATCGCCGTGGTCATCGCATCGCTGGCGGTGACCGATATGCGGCTGAGCACTGACAATGGAATCGTGCAGACGCACCAGTCCGCGGTAGCGAGGCGTTCTTCGCCGCCACGCGTCGCATCCTGCCAGGACACGCGCACGCCGCTGCCGTCCTGATCGATCTTGGTGACCTTGGCGTTATAGGTGATGGCATTGCCCAGTTGACGCGCGAATGCCTTGCCGATCTGGTCCATGCCTCCCACCGGCTGGAACATGGTGGTCTGCATCTCGTAGTTGTTGCCGGCTGCCAATGTGGTCCACAGGCGTGAGCGCAGCACGTCCTGCACGCTGAAAGGATCGGAAAATTCCGGCCTTCCCGACAGGCCGCCACCGGGATAGCGCGCAAACCCGCGCCGCTCGCTGCTGTCCTTGCCTTTGACATACCCGAACTTCTGGTCGAGCGCGCCCCAGGTACGCAGCGATTCCAGCAGCAGTTCCTGATCCTCGCGGCTGACGGCCGTGTCCAGAACGTGTTGCTGCGTGCACTTGGCCAACAACTCGGACACGTGGCCCTTGTAATCGGCGTCGATGGCGCGAAAGCGCTGCGGTTTGCCGCCGAAGCCCTTCTGGCTGTGCAGCAGCGCGTTGTAATTGACCTGATTAAACGCTTCCAGCGCCACGCCGAACTGCTTGCAGTAGCTCAGCACCGCCTTGTGATGGTGCGGAATTCGCCACGGCCCGGGATTGAGATACAAGCCCTCGTCGAACTGGCAATGCTGGGTGGCCCCGCCCAGCTCGGCATAGCGGTCGCCGCCGCGCAGGGTCCAGTTCCGCCCGCCGGGGCGGTCGTTGTATTCGAGCAATTGCACGCGGTAACCGGCCTTGCGCAACTCGAACGCCGCGCTCATGCCCGCTAGCCCGGCACCGAGGATCAAGACCGACGCCCCCTTGGGGTCGCCATCCAATTGCAGCGGCCCTTTGAAGGTGGACTCGGCCGCCATGCCTAGGCTGCTCATCGCCTGATACATCATTGCGCCGCCGGCGGTCATGCCGATGCG
Organism: Xanthomonas phaseoli pv. dieffenbachiae; assembly: GCF_008639345.1. NCBI lineage: Bacteria > Pseudomonadati > Pseudomonadota > Gammaproteobacteria > Lysobacterales > Lysobacteraceae > Xanthomonas > Xanthomonas phaseoli. The sequence goes on from NZ_CP041380.1 coordinate 3,777,467, forward strand.
CGCCAGCAATTGCCGCCGCGTCATCGCTCCCGTGTGATTGCCTTGCATCAACGCACGTCCCCTGCATGTCATGGACCAACGCACGCAGCCGGCAACCCTGCCGGCCGCGGCTGCACCTCAGAATGTGTAGGCCAGGCTCGCGAACAGCTGGCGCGGTGCGATCAACTGATACGAGCCGGAGCTTTCGTTGGGAAACACCGCACCGATCGCATCGTCCTTGTCGAACAGGTTGTAGACCGACAACTGCAGCCGGCCGCCGGCAAGAAACCCGCTGTCCTCGCCCTGATACCCGACGCTGCCGTTGACGATGAAGGTGGCATCCACCCGATCGGTGTTGAGCGTGTCGCCGTAGCGCTTGCCGGTGTACTTGGTATCGAGGTTGGCAAAGAAATGCGTGCCTTCCCAACCGCCGTTGACGCTGAACATCACCTTCGGCGCGTCCGGCACCTCGTTGCCTTTCACCTGCACCAGGTTGCCGCTGACCGTACCGAAATAGTTGTCCTGGAATTCGGATGTGTTCCAGGTCAGCGATGCGCCCAACCGCCAGCCTGGCGCCGGTTTCCACATGCCCGAGACTTCCGCGCCATAGGTCTGTACGTCGCCGACGTTGGCGTAGACGGTCGGTGCAACCACCAGCGGGTCCGGGTCTGTGAGCGCGATGATGCGGTTTTCGTAATCGATCCTGTAGGCGGCCAGATAGCCGCTCCACTGCGTGGATTCGGCGCGGATGCCGATATCGATGTTGGTGGATTCTTCCGGTGCGATATCCGGATTGAAGGCACCGGAGGTCAGTGCCAGCCGCGGCGCCGAGCTGAAGTTCTCTGCGTAGTTGGCGAACACCTGCACCCCGTCGGCGAGCTGGAAGCTGGCGCCCACCTGCGGCTGGAACCAATCGCTGTTCTTGATGGAGACATCGCGCCGCACGCCAGCGTTGAAATCGTCGAGATTGGCGATGCCGTTGTAGTCGCGTTTGACATCGAGCCCCTTGGCGCCGAATTCCATCGTAAGCCGGCCCTCGAGCAGGCGGAGTGTGTCCTTGATGTAGAGCTGCTTCACTTCGGTGGAGAAGTGGTTGTCGTAATAGATCACGATCGGCAGCGCGCTTTTGAGCAATGCGCCGGTGGCCGGGTCCAGGTTGTACAGCGGGCGCACCTGATCGAAATCGTAGTTCTCGTACCACGCACCGACTTCGAGTTTGTTGTGCTCGGTCTCCCACGCCACCGCCGTGGTGAGGCCATAGCGATCGCCGCCCATGATTTCTTCGCGCCGCGTCATCGCACCGACATGGGTGACATTGCCGCTGGCGTCGACGATCTGCGGGTCGTTGATGGCGATATCGGTGCGCCCCGGCGTGCCGGCGATGGCATCGTTGTACAGACCTGTCGCCGTGCTCGGCGGAGTGCCGCCGACGCCATACCCATGCTTGTTTTCGTAATAGCCGGTAAAGGTGAAGCCGATTGCATCGTTGAACAGAAAATCGCCGTGCAGGCTCAGCAGCGAGTCGCGTCGCCCGTTCTGCCATTCGCTGTAATGCTCGGCATCCACTTCCGGGTTGCCGGTGATGCGCTCGTGCAGATCCCAGGACACCGAACCATCGGAGTTGTACGACTGCACGTCGTAGTCCTTGCGGTTGTTGTAGATCCAGCCCAGCGTCAGGCTGCCTGCATCCCAGGCCTGGCGAATCTTGGTTTCGAAGTGGTCGCTCTTCTGCGTGGCCGGCTCCATGTCCCACACCCCGCCTTGCGTGCGCGAGGCAGACAGATACGCACTGGGGCCGCCCTCCCACCAGTCCGGGGTATCCAGGCGCACGAAGCTGCGCACCAGATCGTTCGAACCAATCGTCTGGGTGAGATTGCCGCTCCAGCTGTCGCCGCCCTTCGGTGGCAGGCTGGTGTAACGGATCGCACCGCCCAACGCGTGATACGACGGCTGGGTGACGTCGCCCGAGCCGGCCGACACGGTGACATCAAGCAGATTTTCGCTGGACACGTACCGCGTAATCGGCCCGCCTTCGCGGGTGTCGAAGGTTTCGATCGGAATGCCGTCCAGGGTCACGCCGATCTGGTTGGCGGAAAACCCGCGGATGGTCATCGAATCACCGAACTCATACAGCCCGAACGGGTCGGTGGTCTGCACGTTTACGCCGGGCAGGCTGGCCAACAGCTGCTGCGGCGCAACGCCGGGCACCTGCGCCTGGATCTCGTCCACCGAGATGGACGCGGTGGTGCGCGTGGAACCGGTCCCCACCACGCTGACCGCATCGAGCGTGCGTGCGTCTTGCGCCAGTGCAGGCAAGGCCTGCGCACCGGCCAGCAACAAGGTCATTGACGCCAGCGCGTGGCGCGGGCGGGCGGTGGCGAGGATGTCGGCGACCGAGGCCGCCAATTGATCGGTGTTCAAGCACTTTGGCATGCAATCAACCCCTGGAGACGTGTGGCGTGCTGAGTGACCGGGCGCTCCCCCGAGACCGGCTGAGACCGCGGATGCGGCGTGCAGTGACCATAACCAGCACGCTTGCTCGGCAATCACGGTGCGGCGGGTGGGGTCTGTGCAGGCGGGTAGGTCGCTACCGAATTCAAAACTCTGAATAGGTAGCGACACCACCTACCTGCGCGGAGATCCTGCATTGCAGGTCTTGCGCGCTTGCCATGCCGCGCCGAATCGACAACGCTGCGCAGCCACCGTACGAGCACTCACATGTCGCCCGCACCACCATCGCTGCTGTTGCTGGATTTCGACGGCGTGCTTGCGCACTACGCGCGGCCACGGCGCCTGGCCGCGCTTGCAGCAGCGGCGCGTTGCTCACCGCAGCGCGTGCAGGAGGTGCTGTTCGTGCAAGGCCTGGAGCGCGCCTACGATGCTGGCGCGATCGACACGCAGGCGTATCTGGCGCGTTTGAGCGAAGGGCTGGGGCAGCCGATCGATCGCGCGACCTGGATCGATGCGCGCGTAGCGGCCTGTCGCGCCGACCCGTCGGTGGTGACACAGGTGCTGGCGGTGTCGACGACCACGGCGGTGGCGGTGCTCACCAATAACGGCCCGTTGATGCAAGAAGCGATCGAGCGGATCGTGCCATCGCTCTTTCCGTTGTTGCAGGGCCGCGTGCTGTGCAGCGGCGCACTGGGCGGCCGCAAACCGGATGTGCCGGTCTATCGGCGCGCGCTTGCACAACTGGAGCAACGCGCCGAAGGCACGTTGTTTGTCGACGACCTATTCGTCAACGTGCGCGGCGCACGCGCGGCCGGCCTGCATGCCGACACCGTACGCGACGCCCGCGGATTGCGGCGGGTGCTGAAGCGGTACGGACTTGCATGAAACCAAGCCCCTCCCGTCGGGGGAGGGGTTGGGGGTGAAGGTACGGTGGAAGACAGCCATCCCATCCGGGCAAGGAAAAGACCGGGCACTGCGTCAGCACGCTACATGCCACACACCACTCATCTCCAACACCCTGCCAGCCGGCACGGTGCCGGCCAGAGGGCGCGCCAGCATGGCCAGGCGTCAGGGCTTCTCGACATACTCGGCAATGGCCAGCCGCAAGCGCGCCAGGCCATCGGCCAGTTCGGCATCGGTCAGATTCAGTGCCGGCACGAAGCGCAATACATCCGGGCCGGCCTGCAGCAGCAGCAAGCCATGCGTGGCCGCCAGGTCGAGGATCGCCCCGGCCTGCCCCGCGTGCGCAGGAGCCAGTACCGCGCCCAGCATCAAGCCACGCCCACGAATCTGCGCAAACAGGCCGAACTCGGCATTGAGCGCTTCCAGACCGGCGCGCAATGCCGCCGATTGCCGCACCACGTTCTCGGCGATCTGCGGCGAAGCCAGCTTGCGCAGCGCCACGCGCGCCACCGCCGCGGCCAGCGGGTTGCCGCCGAAGGTGGTGCCGTGCGCGCCGAACTGCATGGTTTCGGCCACCTTGGGCCCGGCCAGCATCGCGCCGATCGGGAAACCGCCGCCGAGCGCCTTGGCCAGGGTCACGATGTCCGGCGTCACCTGTTCCTGCCAATGCGCGAACAGCGTGCCGGTGCGGCCCATGCCACATTGAATTTCGTCCAGCACCAGCAGCGCATCGTGCTGGTCGCACAGCGCGCGCACCCGGCTCAGGAAGCCCGGCGCGGCCGGCATCACCCCGCCCTCGCCCTGGATCGGCTCGACCATCACCGCAGCCACATCGCCGCCGGCCATCGCCGCTTCCAGCGCCGCGACGTCGTTGAAATCCACATAGCGAAATCCACCCGGCAGCGGCTCGTAGCCTTCCTGGTACTTGGGCTGCGCAGTGGCGGTGACCGATGCCAGCGTGCGGCCATGAAAACTGCCGCGGAAGGTGACGATGACGCGCTTGTCGGCCGGACGGCCCTGGCTGCTGGCCCACTTGCGCACCAGCTTGATCGCCGCCTCGTTGGCCTCGGTGCCGGAATTGCACAGGAACACCTTGTGCGCGAAGCGCGAGGCGTTCACCAGTTCCTCGGCCAGTTTCAGCGGCGGCGCGCTGAAAAACACGTTACTGGTGTGCCACAGCTTGCCGGCCTGCTCGGTGAGCGCAGCCACCAGGTCGGGATCGTTATGGCCGAGCCCGCTCACCGCAATGCCCGACGACAGATCCAGATATTCGCGCCCGGCATCGTCCCACACGCGGCTGCCCTGGCCGCGCTCCAGCACCACCTGGCGCGGGCGATACACCGGCAGGTAGTAATGCGCGAGGGACAGGGGCGAATCGGCAGCGGTGCTCATGAGGATGGGTCGCAGAAGCGGAGGGAGAAGCGGCATTCTCGCGCATTCGCCGGCCTGCGGCACAATGGACGCATGCGCCCTTTCTCCGATCCGCAACTCACTGCCGCCACCGACGATGGCTGGCGCCGGCAGTGGTTCGACATCATTTACCGCCACGACACCCGCCCCTCGCGCAATTTCGACCTGATGCTGGTGGTCGCGATCCTGGCGAGCGTGGTGGTGATCATGATCGACAGCGTGCCGCGCATCCATTCGCATGCCGCGGACTGGCTGGTACCGCTGGAATGGGCGTTCACGGTGATCTTCACCATCGAATACGCGTTGCGTCTGGCCGTGGTGCGGCGCCCGCTGCATTACGCACTGAGCGTGTGGGGCGTGATCGATCTGCTGTCCATCCTGCCCAGCTATCTGTCGTTCTTCGTGCCCGGCGCGCAGACGCTGCTGGTGGTGCGCGTGCTGCGCATCCTGCGGCTGTTCCGCATTCTCAAACTCACCCGCTACATCGAAGAAAGCGGGCAATTGCTGGATGCGCTGTGGCGTAGCCGTCGCAAGGTGTTGGTGTTCCTGTTCACCGTGCTCACCATCACCGTGATCGCCGGCGCCACGATGTACATCATCGAAGGCCCGCAGCACGGCTTTACCAGCATCCCCACCAGCATGTACTGGGCCATCGTCACCATGGCCACGGTGGGCTTCGGCGATCTGGTGCCGCAGACCACGCTAGGCCGTTTCGTCACCTCGGCCCTGATCCTGATCGGCTACAGCATCATCGCCGTGCCCACCGGCATCTATACCGCCGAACTGGCCAGCTCGTTGCGCGAAGGAGGCCATACCGGCAAACGCGACGCGCGCAACTGCGCCCGCTGCGGGCTGGAAGGCCACGCGGCCGACGCACGCTATTGCCGCCAATGTGCCGAGCCGCTGGCGGAGGTGTCCAATGGCTGATGCAGAGCTGCGGACTGGGACCAGGCCAAGATGGCCTCGCAATTGCCAAGCGGCCATAGTCCTTGCGTGAGGCGGCCTGTGGCGGACCTGCATGCCGGCACCGGGGCCGCCGCCGGACACCTTGGCACTGCGCGCGAAGTCGATCGCAGGGCAGTGTGCCGTAGCTCGGCTGCGGGACGGTTGCAGGCGTGCGGAGCGCTGATGCGCGACTGTCGTTCGTAGAACAACGACGACGTCACCCACACGATCAGCGGTTCAAGGCACTCGCAGGATTCCGCAGCGATGCGTGCACAGCGTCACTGCGACATGCGGTTACTCATGTCGATCAGATCGTTGTAGCTGGCAAGCACTGCCTGACGGGTACCACCCGGCGGGATCGAACCGCTTTCCAGCAGCATCTGCTCGCTCTTGCTCAGCGGGGTCTTGCTGCGAATGCGTTCGACAAGGCGCCCCGATTCACGCGCAAGCTTGTCTGCAGCGCGTTCCATGTGGCCCCACATCGCATCGCCCTGGCCTGCCTTGGCTTTCTGCGCATCTTCCAGAATGCGCTGGTAGCGCGCCAATTGCGCTTGCGCTGCGGCAAGATCCGGCGTGTCGCTGTCGAGCACCTGCACCAGCTGCTTGCCCTCGCCGATGATCTTCAAGTGATACCACGCTGCGCTGTGGCCCTCTGCTTTTTCGATCGCATCGATCTGCGCCTGGCGGCGTGTGTCTTCGTTGTGTTCCAACGCTGCGTTCATCGCTTCGCTGGCATCGAAGAAAGCGGCGTAGGCTTGCATCAGCGGTGCGTGCAGTGCCCGCATGCCCTTGCCGTCGTCGCGCAGATAATCCTCGCGGTCGTAATAGCGCACCGCCTCCCCGATACGCTCATTGAGCGTGGTGAAGCGTTGCTGATACGTCTTGGCCGCCGGGTCGAGCTCGGCGTTGACCGGTTGCTGAGCCAACGCTGCGGTCATCGGCGCACCGCATGCCTCGACCCGATGCGACAGCACCGTGCCTGGCGCACGAATACCGCGTTCCTTGCCGGTGGGGCCGGCCTGCGGGTCTTGCATCCAGCCGATGTAGGTCTGGTAACTCTCATGGATCGGCTGCTCGACACCATTGAAGCAGGCGATGTAGGCATTGATCTTGTCGGCGCCCTCCACCGCAGCGGCGGGTGCGTGTTTCTGACAGCCGGCAAGCAATGCGGCAAGGACGACCGCCGCAGTCAGCGGCGCATAACGAAGGCGATGAGTCATCTGGCTTTCCATGAGAAGTGTCTGGGGCATGGCTTGCGGATTCACCGCAAGCACGACCATCAAGGGTGCTGACGGAGGCTTGCCCTCGCCTATCGGTCGTCGTTGTCGTCCTGGCGCGTGTCATCACCAGCCGGCGTGCGGCCGAGTGAGCGTGAGACGTTGAGAGTCACGTCGAACATCCTTGTTGGAAGCGTTTTCAGGCGCGCACGGTAGCAGACCGGACTGTGAACTTTTGGTGCATGCCACAAGCGTGCCTGGGACGGCGACGTGTAACGCCCGACGGCGCAAGGCGGTATGTCGCACGCATGCTGGCCGCCATGCGCCGGCTGTGCACGCCCCCTCGCGGACAGCAACTGCGCTGCCGACATCCCACCGCCCGGTTGTCGGCGGACTCAGTCCAGGAACAGATCCGGCAATAACGCATGCGACGGATCCACTGCATAACCGCTCAAGTCGGTGATGCCGGCCTGCGCGAGCACCTCGTCATCAATCAGGAAGTGCCCATGAAACCCGGCCGCAGCGCGCGTCAGCACCGCATGCGCGGCGTCGGCCATGATCTGCGGCCGGCGGCAGGCCGCTGCGTCCACACCCGGAATCATGTTGATCGCGTCGGTGGCGATCACGGTGCGCGGCCACAACGCATTGATCGCCACGCCTTGCGGGCCGAATTCTGCCGCCAGCCCCAGGGTGACCAGGCTCATGCCCATCTTGGCCAGCGTGTAGCCGGTATGCGCGCCCCACCATGCCGGGTTCAACGACGGCGGCGGGGCCAACGTGAGGATATGCGGATTGGCTGCCTGCAGCAGATGCGGCAGGCACGCCTGCGCGCATAGAAAACTGCCACGCGCGTTGACCTGCTGCATCAGATCGAAGCGTTTCATCGGCGTGTCCAGCGCGCCGCGCAACCAGATCGCACTGGCGTTGTTGACCAGGATGTCGATTCCGCCGAATGCATCGACCGTCGCCGCCACCGCCGCGCGCACCTGATCTTCTTCGCGGATATCGCACTTGAGCGCCAGCGCCTGCCCACCGGCCGCAGTCACCGCTGCGGCCGCGCTATGGATGGTGCCGGGCAACTTGGGATTGGCCACCGCCGACTTGGCCGCAATCGCCACATTGGCCCCATCGCGCGCCGCCCGCAACGCAATCGCCAAGCCGATTCCGCGCGAGGCGCCGGTGATGAACAGGGTTTTGCCCGATAACGTCATGGGAATGGGGAATGGGGAATGGGGAATGGGGAATGGCAAAAGCTTAGCGCCTTGAACACCTCGCAACCGACGAACAAACAGCTCTCGCGACGCGCTCTTCCGATTCCCACTCCCGATTCCCGATTCCCAGCCCTTCAGGGCTTCGGTCCCTGCCCTTCATTGTCTTCCCAGTGCAGCACGCGGCGGGTCACGAAGCGGTAGACCGGTTTGCCGGTGGCGAACCACAGCTCGCGCACCCAGGAAGTGCGCTTGAGCACGCGGCGTTCCACCGGGGTCAGCGCGGCCGGGCAGTACATGCGCTTGTGTTTGAGCAGGTGGCGCAGATCCTCGCGGGCAAGCAGACGCATCCAGCGCGCGCGCGGGTTGCCGCGCACCGCCAGCTGGAAGTCGATCACCGCCGGGCTGCCGTCCTCCTGCACCAGCCAGTTGGCTTCCTTGGCCAGATCGTTGTGGGCCACGCCGCGGCGATGCAGTTGCTGCAACAGCCTGCGTGCGCTGCGGAAGTAGGCCAGATCGCCGCGCGGCGGGCGCTGGTACATCGCAGCGCCGTCCAGATAACTGCGGTCCAGGTGCCGCCCGTCCCAGTGCAGCAGCCGCGGTGTGCGCGGCACGCCATCCAGCTGGCGCAAGGCCAGCGCTTCGCGGCGTGCCAGCCACCAGGCCACGCCACGCAACAGCCACGGCGCCACGCTCAGGTCGCGACGCACGAACATGCGTTCGCCATCGCGGACCAGCAGGATGCGCCCGAACGTATCGGACTTCAGTGGCAGGTTGGCTGCAGGGTCGTGAGTCATCCCCCATTGTAGGCGGCAGGTCTGTCTCGCCGCGCGCATCTATGGCATGCGCGCGTGCGGCAGCTGCAGGGCTGCAACCTCAGGTGAAGCCGATCCCCCGATGTGAGGACGATGCAGGTCAGGCACCGCCGCGCCCACCTATAATTCAGGGATGAACTCATGGATCGACGCCACGCTGGAGTGGATCGGACACCACCCCACCTTGGCTGGCGTGGTGATCTTTGGCATCGCATTTTGTGATGCGGTGATCGTGCTGGGCGCCATCGTGCCCGCGTTGCCGTTGCTGTTCGCCATTGGCGTGCTCATCGGGCTCGGGCAGATCAACGGCCCCTATGCGGTGGTATGCGCCACCCTGGGCGCCTTCGTTGGCGATGCGTTGAGCTTCTGGGTCGGCCATCGCTGGGGCCATCAGTTGCACACCTACTGGCCATTCCGGCGTTACCCGCAATTGCTGGAGCGCGGCGAGCTGCTGTTCCGGCGCAATGCCTTCAAGAGCATCCTGATTGCGCGCTACGTGGGTGCAGTGCGCCCGTTCGTGCCGGCGATTGCCGGCATGTCGCACATGCCCTTCAAACGGTATCTGGTCGCCAGCGGCCTGGCCTGCGTGTCGTGGGCGTTGTTGTTCCTGGTGCCTGGCTGGGTGCTGGGCACGGCCTACGACGCAGTGGCCGCGGTGGCCGGGCGGCTATTTGTGGTGGTTGCATTGCTGGCGGCGGTGATCGGGCTTGCCTGGGCGGTGGTGCTGTATTCGTACCGCTGGTCGGCCGGTCACCTGGATGCCTTGCTGGCGCGCCTGCTGGAGTGGTCGCACCGGCATCCGGTCCTGGGGAATTGGTCGGTCGGCGTCTTCGATCCGCGCCGTCGCGAATCGGTGCCGCTGGCCATGATGGCCTTGATGCTCTTGCTGCTCGGTTGGGGCTGGTTTGTGCTGCTGATGGTGGTGCTGGCGCATGGCGAGCCGCTGCGCGTGGACCTGGCCGTGCACGACCTGATGCTGGCGCTGCGCAACCCCTTGGCCGACTACCCGATGGTGGCGCTGGCCTCGTTGGGCGACTGGCAGGTGCTGTTGCCGGCCATTGCCGCCGCGATGGGCTATCTGGCTTGGCGCCGTCGCTGGATGGCCGTGGCCCATTGGGTGATCGCGCTGGCCTTCGGCCTGGCGCTCACGCAGCTGCTTGGCGCCACCGTCCAGGTAGTGCGCCCGCCTGCGGCCAGCAGCGGTTTCGGCTTTCCGTCGGTTGCGGTCACCATGGCCACGATCGCCTTCGGGTTTTTTGCGCTGTTGATCGCACGCGAGTTGCCTGGCCGCCGCCGCGTGTGGCCGTATCTGGTCAGCGGCGCCATCGTGTCGCTGATCGGTTTTGCACGTTTGTACCTCGGTGCGCACTGGCTCAGCGATGTTATCGGCGGCATGTTGTTCGGCATCTTCTGGCTGCTGGTGCTGGGCATTGCCTATCGCCGCCGTGCCACGCGCGCGTTCTGGGTCAAGCCGGTGTCGTGGATCTTCTACGGGGTGTTCGTGAGCTGCGCAATTTATTTTGCGCCGCGCAACCTCGACATCAAGCTAGCCAAGTTCGAACCACCGCCGCCGGCATTGATGGAGTTGCCCGCAAACGCGTGGTGGGAAGACCAATGGCGCCTGCTGCCGGCACGCCGCAACGAATTCGACGACGATCAGCGTTGGCCGCTGGACGTCCAATTGGCCGGCCCGCTCGCCCCGCTGCAGCGCCAGCTTCAGGCGCGCGGCTGGCGGGTCCAGCCGCAGGCTGGCTGGGAACAGGCGCTGCACTTGCTCGATGTCAGCGGCCGCCCGGACGAAGTACCGATTCTCCCGGCCACGCTGGATACCCAGGTCGAAGCCCTGTTGATGGTGCGCCGCGCCGCGCCCGGCCACGTGCATGTGCTGCGCTTGTGGCCGGCGGCCGCACACCTGCAGCCGGATGCACAACCGCTGTGGGTGGGCAGCACCCAGACCTTGCGCTACAGCCGCCATTTCAGCCTGATCGGGCTGTGGTATCCGCTGCGCGGCGTCGATCCTGCATTGAGCGCGTTGCGCGAGGCGCTCGGCCCGCTACCCCATCGCATGGAACAGCGTCGTCGCTCGCAGGTGCCGGTGATCCTGATCGACAGCACCTCGGGCAGTGCGGTGCGTGGCGAGGACAAAGCTGCACCGCAGACGGAAACCACTGCGTCCAAGCCTGCCGTATCAGATCCGCCACAACGGCGCCGTTGATCGATCAGGCAACAGGCGATCGCGCGGTCGTGTCGGTGTGGGATGTCAGCAACGGCCGTTGAACCCTGTCTCGATGGTGACGTGCTGGCGCCGTCTTGAGGCTGCTGAATTTTCAGGGTGAACGCTTGGCTAGCCGAGCGCGCGGTGCCCTCGCCGCTTGCGGGACATGCCGTGAACCCATCCATGGGGGCTCGATGGCGGCATCCATGCCGCCCACGGTTCCGCAAGCGGCGAGGACACTGCACCAGGACGTTGTCGGTGATCTACCAAAGAGCAAAGAACAGTGCGCCGCCTGGTTACTTGCGTCGCATGGTTGCTATCGCTTGAACACTCTGCGCACCCACCATCTCACTGGTCCTTGCCCGCTCACCGTCGCGGGACCGTACGCGGCATGGATGCCGCGTAAGAGCTTGCAAGGACGCCCTTGCAGCGTGTCCCGCGATGGTGGGGGGCAAGGGCCCTGCAGCCAAGCCGCAGATCATCAGCTCTGCAACTGTCTGCGCCGTTCAATCTCCTTTCAAAGCGACTGGGGCACCGGGGATCAGCGCCGTTCGGATATGCAAACGCCGCGTTGAACCAGCGCACGATATCTCACCACAACACGCCATCCACCGGCTGCATCGGCTCCGGTGCCTGTTCGCCAATCGCCTGCAGCGCATCGATTTCCACCGTGCGGCACATGCTGTCCAGCGGCAGGTCGTGGATGGTGTTGGCGAATGGGTCCACCAGCTCATCGCCGATCTTGAGCACTGCCAAAAACATCAAACCAGCCACGGTCGAACCGACCGGCGTGGCGTATTGCAGCGTCTCCACCAGACCGATCGGCAGCAGCACGCAGAACAGCCGCGTAAACAGCGTCGGATAAAAACGGTATTGGTACGGCAACGGGGTATTTTTCAGGCGCTCCATGCCGCCCTGCGCGTTGGCGATATCCACCAGAATGCGCTCCACGCTGGCCTGCTGGATGCTATCGATCCAGCCATCGCGCCGCGCCTGCTCCACGCTGCGGCCGGTGATGTCGAGCAAGCCGTTGGCCACATTGGTGCGGGTGATCACCGTGGTCACCTCATCGGCGTCCAGACGCGGCTGCAATGCCGTGGCAACCGGCAATCGACGCAACTGGCAGCGCAAGGTATTGACGTAGGCGATCTGGCGTAGCGCGGTCGTGCGCCCGAGCGCTGCGGCTTCCGGCGCGGACAGAATGCTCACGCTCAAACGCACCAGGTTGCGCGATGCGTTGATCATCTGGCCCCACAGCACACGCCCTTCCCACCAGCGTTGGTAGGTCGAATTGGCCCGAAAACCCAGGAATAACGCCAACGCCGAGCCGAAGATGGTCAGCGGCAACGCCGGCGCGCGGAACGGCAGCACGTAGTAGATGATCGTGATCAACACATCCCATACGAACAGCACCGCCAGGGTCCGCCAGACCTGGTTGAACACATCCGCTACACGCGGTTTGACATCGATGATCAAGGCTCACTCCCGTGGATCGATAGCGAGTGCGGCCAGTGCACGCATCCAGTGCGTGGCTGCCATCGACAGCGCACTCAAGCGGTGCGAGTGTGCCGTTGTATGGGTGCAAGTGCAGTGATGGGCTCGCCTGCGCCATTGCGTCGGCGCGTTATGGCATCCACGCGAGCAATTGATCCAGCCGCCGATGCGGATCGTCCTGCTGCAGCAAGGACAGACGCTGTTGTTCGGTCAGCGGCAACAGCTCGGCCAACCGCCAGCCGACCCAGGCGGCTTGATCCAGCAAACCCGGCCCCACCGAAGCGAATTCACCCCCCACCTGTTCGAGCATCCGCTCGAGCACCGTGGCCAGCAAGCTGTGCTCGGGACGCAATTCGTCGTCGCTGTCGGGCTCGCACCAGCTCACCTGGCCGACGACCAGGCCGTTGTCGCGGATACGCGAACGCTGCACACGGAAGCGGCGCGTACCGCGCAAGCGCAGCACCAGCACGCCATCGGCCCCGACATCGAAATCTTCGATACGCACCTCGGTGCCGAAGGCAGCCGGCGTTGCCGGCGCACCAACCTCGGTGCCGTCCAGAATCAGGCAGACACCGAAGCTGGTGCCGTTGCGGCCGCTCTCGCGTACCAGATCCAGATAGCGTCGCTCGAACACGCGCAAGCCCATCGCCGCACCGGGCAGCAACACGCTGTGCAACGGAAACAGCGGCAGGGGGCTGGTCTCGCCGGCAGGCATGAGCGGCACCATCAGGACAACTGCGCCAGGAAGCGACGCGGCGCACCGTCGAAGCCACCGTTGGACATGAACACCACATGGTCGCCGGGCTGGGCAATCTCGCCCAGCGCGCGCAGCAGGGCATCCACGTCCTGCACCACGCGTGCCTGGCCGCGTACCTGCGCAATGATCGGTGCCGCGTCCCAGGCCAGCTCCGGCCGATGCAGAAACACCACTGCATCGGCATCGTGCAACGACGGCGCCAGCGCCTGCGCATGCGCGCCCAGCCGCATCGAATTGCTGCGCGGCTCCATGGCCACCACAACACGCGCCGCACCGACCTTCGCACGCAGCCCCTGCAACGTCGTCGCGATGGCGGTGGGGTGGTGCGCAAAGTCGTCGTACACGGTGATCGCGCGCGCGCTACCGATGACTTCCAATCGCCGCTTGACGCTCTGGAACTGCGCCAATGCCGGCATCACTGTCGCCGGGTCCACACCTACCGCTCTGACTGCCGCCAGCGCCGCCAACCCGTTCAGGACGTTATGCCGCCCCACCAGCGGCCACCGCACCTGGCCGATTTCCACGCCACGATGCAGCACCGCAAACGCGCTGCCATCGGCCGCGATCAACCGCGCGCTCCAGTCCAGCGACGTATCGAACCCGAACCGCTCCACCGGCGTCCAGCATCCCATCGCCAGCACCTCGGCCACATGCGCGTCTTCGCCGTTGACGATCAGGCGACCGCGCGCGGGCACCGTGCGCACCAGATGGTGGAACTGACGCTGGATGGCCGCCACGTCCGGGAAGATGTCGGCGTGGTCGTATTCCAGGTTATTGAGGATTGCCACCAACGGCCGGTAGTGCACGAACTTGCTGCGCTTGTCGAAAAAGGCAGTGTCGTATTCGTCGGCTTCCACCACGAATTCGCGCCCCTGGCCCAGTCGCGCCGACACGCCGAAATCTTCGGCCACGCCACCGATCAGAAACCCCGGCGCGCGCCCGGCCGCCTCCAGCAGGTAGCTCAGGATGGTGGTGGTAGTGGTCTTGCCGTGGGTGCCGGCCACGGCCAGCGTGTCGCGGCCGGGCAGCACCTGCTCGGCCAGCCATTGCGCGCCGGAGGTATACGGGCGGCCGGCATCCAATACCGCCTCCACCGCCGCGTTGCCGCGCGACAGGGCATTGCCGACCACAACTTCAGTCGCGTCCGGCGAAATATTGGACGGCGCATAGCCCTGCGCCAGCGCAATGCCCAGCGTTTCCAGCTGTGTGGACATCGGTGGATAGATGGCCTGGTCGCTGCCCTCCACCTGCCAGCCCAGCTCACGCGCCAGGGCGGCGACACCGCCCATGAAAGTTCCGGCGATGCCGAGAATGTGGAGTTTGCTCATGCCGCCCATTGTCGCCGATCGTCGCAGTTGCCGGACATTCCGATCCAATGCAAGCCCAAGTGTCGGGAATTTCCTACCGTACTGTCGGGAATTTCCCGATGTGCGAACCCGATCACATCCCTCACTATGCTGAACGCCAGTCGCAGCATCCCTTTGGTCCTACTCCCCAAGAGGCCAAATCCCCAGGGAGCTCATGCTGTCGGGGCTCTGAGCAAGCCTACTACTGGCGTTATTCTGCCCCGGGCGTCTTGTACGTCCGGGGTTTTTCTTTTGGGGCACCGTCCGGGCGATCATGGCCAGAACGCAACGCCGCCAGGCGCCGCGCCTGCCCACGGCCGGGCCTTGCGCCCGGCCGCCCATTGCCGACTCAGCGGCCGAGCGCCTTGCTGATGCGCTCCAGCACTTCGTCCAGCGAACCCACGCCGTCCACGCGCGCCAACTTGCCGCGCTGCTCGTAGAAGCCGATGACCGGTGCGGTGGAATCGGTATAGACCTGCAGACGCTTGCGCACCGACTCCGGGTTGTCGTCTTCGCGGCCTTCGGCCTTGGCACGACCGGCGATGCGCTCGACCAGCAGCTCGCTGGCCACATCCAGCTGCACCACGGCATCCAGCGGCTGACCGATCTTGCCGAGCAGCTCGTCCAGCGCATTGGCCTGGGCCACATTGCGCGGGTAGCCATCCAGGATGAAACCCTTGGCCACATCGGCCTGGCCGAGGCGCGCCTCGAGCATGCCGAGCAGGATGTCGTCGGACACCAGGTCGCCGCGTGCCATCACTTCCTTGGCCTTCAACCCCAGCGGCGAGCCAGCGGCCACTTCGGCGCGCAACAGGTCGCCGGTGGAAATGTGCGGAATATCAAACGTGTCTTTGAGACGTGTCGCCTGGGTGCCCTTGCCCGAACCGGGCGGTCCCAATAGAACCAATCGCATCAGTGGACTCCACTTTCGAATAAAAACGCGTTGCGGTGGGCGGCGTTAGACTCACGTCTTCGCCGGCGCTGACCGTATGGTCGTGCAGCTTACCGCATCCGGGGAATGTCCCGGCACTGTCCCCCTGCGCCATGTTCCCATGTGAGGAGTCTGTCCCCCTATGACCACTGGCAACCTGCTCTATGCCCAATCCGGCGGCGTCACCGCCGTCATCAACGCCACCGCAGCCGGCGTCATCGCCGAAGCGCGCGCGCGCAAGATCAAGGTGCTGGCCGCACGCAACGGCATCCTGGGCGCCTTGCGCGAGGAGTTGATCGACACCTCCAAAGAGTCCGCCGCCGCCATTGCCGCCCTGGCGCAGACGCCCGGCGGTGCATTCGGCTCGTGCCGCTACAAGCTCAAATCGCTGGAAGAAGACAGCACCAAGTACGAGCGTCTGCTCGAGGTGCTGCGCGCGCACGACGTCCGCTGGTTCCTCTACAACGGCGGCAACGACTCGGCCGACACCGCCTGGAAGGTCTCGCAACTGGCCAAGGCCTATGGCTACCCACTGCACTGCATCGGCGTGCCCAAGACCATCGACAACGATCTGGCGGTGACCGATACCTGCCCCGGCTTCGGTTCGGCCGCCAAGTACACCGCGGTGTCGGTACGCGAGGCCGCACTGGATGTCGCCGCCATGGCCGACACCTCCACCAAGGTCTTCATCTATGAGGCGATGGGCCGCCATGCCGGTTGGCTGGCCGCAGCGGCAGGCCTGGCCGGGCAAGATCCGGACGACGCCCCGCAGATCATCCTGCTGCCCGAACGCGCCTTTGATCAGACTGCATTCCTGGCCAAGGTGAAGCAGGTGGTGGACAAGGTCGGCTGGTGCGTGGTGGTGGCCAGCGAGGGCATCCAGGACGCGCACGGCAAGTTCGTCGCCGATGCCGGCGGTGCGGCCGACTCGTTCGGCCACGCGCAGCTCGGCGGCGTGGCCGCGTTCCTGGCCGCGCAGGTCAAGCAGGAGCTCGGCTACAAGGTGCACTGGACGCTGCCCGATTACCTGCAGCGCTCCGCGCGCCATCTCGCATCGAAGACAGACTGGGAACAGGCGCAAGCGGTCGGCAAGGCCGCCGTGCAATACGCACTCAAGGGCATGAACGCCGTGATCCCGGTGATCGAACGCGTCAGCGACGCACCATACCGCTGGAAGATCGTGCCCGCGCCCCTGCACAAGGTGGCCAACCACGAAAAGAAGATGCCGCCCAGCTTCCTGCGCAAGGACGGCTTCGGCATCACCGAACGCGCCCGCCGCTATTTCGCCCCGTTGATCAAGGGCGAAGCCCCGCTTGCCTACGGCAGCGATGGCTTGCCGAAGTATGTGACGTTGAAGAACGTGGCGGTGGCCAAGAAGCTGCCGGCTTGGGAGGGGTGAGATCGAAGCCGCGTGGGATGCACAGCGATGTTCAACGCTCCGCCGAGGTGGCGGCAGATCGGGCGACTTACACGCGTGGCCTGCGCACTAACGGATGTGACGCCGAAGGCGTGGGTCATACGACAGGATCATGAAAGCGCGTGGTCTAGGCGATTGTCGAAGTAACTGATCCACCTGTGCATGTACTGCTGATCCACTTGTGCATGTACTGAAAACGAACCCCGGCCTGGCCGGGGTTCGTTGTTGCGGATGCAGAGCAACATCTGACTTACTGACACGCCTTGCCTTCCACCGTCATCTGCGCAGCGAACATGGGTACCTGCGGAATCTTGCCGGCAGCGGCTTGCTGCTTGGCGTCTTCCAAGTAGATGCGCGACTGGCCTTGTCCATCGAGTTGCGGTTTCGCATCCACCGGCTTGCGCCATACGCGCACGACCGCTTGCTGTGACGGGCAGGCTGCGCTCGGTACGCGGATCACATCGTTGAAGATCCAGCCCGAGGCAACACTGGGCGCGGCCTTGGCGAAATCCACGAACCGTGCACGCGGCTGGCAGGTGGGGCTGCTGCGGACTACCGACAATGTATACGGCTGTGCAGCATTTCCGGTAAATACGCCTTCCAGACGTGCGCAGGCTTCCGGGATCTGACGCAAGGTGTGCACGGCGCCGACCGCTTGCGCGGTGCCGGGTGCGCGCGGCTTGAGTTCGGGCGTGGGATCGGCTGCAAACGCTTGGCTCGTCAGCAACAGCGTCGCGAGCATCGCGGCATATTTTTGCGCGGCATGGTGGGACATGGACACTCCTGGGTCGACCGAATCGCGTTGGCCGCAGGCTGTCATGCCGCAACTGAACGACGCGCCAAAGCCGTAATGCTGGTCGCCATGCCAGGCGCGGCGCATACTCGGTCGCGATCCGGCCACCTGAACATTCGCGACGCGCATTACGGCCCGGCGGCCGTCGAGTCCGTATTCGTCAATCCACTCGGTGTGTGCATCGCCCTTGGTTCGTCCCGACCGGACGACATCCAT
The DNA here is from genome assembly GCF_008639345.1 of Xanthomonas phaseoli pv. dieffenbachiae. NCBI lineage: Bacteria > Pseudomonadati > Pseudomonadota > Gammaproteobacteria > Lysobacterales > Lysobacteraceae > Xanthomonas > Xanthomonas phaseoli. The sequence continues at coordinate 3,795,564 of NZ_CP041380.1, forward strand.
TCTCTTGGGAGGGGTCATGCTGGAACACTACGGGTTGTGGCTTGCGCTGGGTTGTGCGGTCTTGGCAATCGTCCATGGAATCGTGTCGGCGCGCTGGGTGGTCGCGCAGCCGAGCGGCAATGCACGCATGCAGGAGATCGCCGCCGCGATCCAGGAAGGCGCGCGCGCCTATCTCAACCGGCAATACCTCACCATTTCGGTTGCTGGGGCAGTGCTGTTCGTGTTGGTCGGGCTGTTCCTGAGTTGGTACACCGCGATCGGCTTTGCATTGGGTGCCGTGTTGTCCGGGTTAGCCGGCTACATCGGCATGAACGTCTCGGTACGTGCCAATGTCCGCACTGCCGAAGCCGCGCGGCATGGCATCGGCAAGGCGATGGACGTGGCGTTTCGCGGCGGCGCGATCACCGGCATGCTGGTGGTCGGCCTCGGGCTGCTTGGCGTGGCCGGCTACTTTGCCGTGCTGCAAGGCATGGGGCTGCCACTGGAGCAAAACCTGCACGCACTCGTGGGGTTGGCGTTCGGGTCGTCGTTGATCTCGATCTTCGCGCGCCTGGGTGGCGGCATTTTCACCAAGGGTGCGGACGTGGGCGCCGATCTTGTCGGCAAGGTCGAGGCCGGTATTCCCGAGGACGATCCACGCAACCCGGCGGTGATTGCCGACAATGTCGGCGACAACGTGGGCGACTGCGCCGGCATGGCCGCAGATCTGTTCGAAACCTACGCAGTCACCGTGATCGCCACGATGCTGCTCGGCAGCCTGACGCTAGCCGAAACCGGCTCACATGCCGTGCTCTATCCATTGGTGCTCGGCGGGGTATCGATCATTGCTTCGATCGTGGGCGCGGCCTTCGTCAAGGTCAAGGACGGCGGTTCGATCATGGGTGCGCTGTACAAAGGCGTGATCGTATCGGGCGTACTGGCGGCATTGGCCTACTGGCCCATCACCCAATCGCTGATGCGCGACAACACCCACGGCGCCGCGGCGTTGTACGCCTGCGCATTGATCGGCTTGGTGCTCACCGGCCTGATCGTGTGGATTACCGAGTACTACACCGGCACGCACTACACCCCGGTGCAGCATGTTGCATCGGCCAGCACCACCGGACACGGCACCAACATCATCGCAGGCCTCGGTATTTCGATGAAATCTACCGCGCTGCCGGTGATCGCGGTCTGCGCAGCGATCTGGGGTGCGTTTCATTTCGGCGGCTTGTATGGCATTGCGATTGCAGCAACGGCCATGCTGTCGATGGCCGGCATGATCGTTGCGCTGGATGCATATGGGCCGATTACCGATAACGCTGGCGGCATCGCCGAGATGGCCGAGCTCCCGCCCGAGGTCCGCAACATTACCGACCCGCTGGATGCGGTAGGCAACACCACCAAGGCAGTCACCAAGGGCTACGCGATCGGATCGGCGGCGCTGGCTGCATTGGTGCTGTTTGCCGACTACACGCACAACCTGCAGGCGGCCAATCCCGGCCAGGTGTACGCCTTCGATCTATCCGACCACACGGTGATCATCGGGCTACTGATTGGCGGGCTGATTCCGTATCTCTTCGGCGCGATGGCGATGGAAGCGGTCGGCCGCGCCGCGGGCGCCGTGGTGGAAGAAGTGCGCCGCCAGTTCCGCGAACTTCCCGGCATCATGGCCGGCACCGCCAAGCCGCAGTACGACCGCGCCGTCGACATGCTGACCCGCTCGGCGATTGGCGAAATGATCGTGCCTTCGCTGCTGCCGGTGGTGGTTCCGATCGTTGTCGGGTTGCTACTGGGGCCGCGTGCGTTGGGTGGCTTGTTGATCGGCACGATCGTCACTGGCTTGTTCCTGGCGATTTCGATGACCACGGGCGGCGGCGCGTGGGACAACGCCAAGAAATACATCGAGGACGGCCACTTCGGCGGGAAGGGCAGCGAGGCGCACAAGGCTGCGATTACCGGCGACACGGTCGGTGACCCGTATAAAGACACCGCGGGGCCGGCGATCAACCCGTTGATCAAGATCATCAACATCGTGGCGTTATTGCTCGTGCCCCTGCTGTAACGCTCTGTAACGCTGCAATGACCGCAGGTCGCGTGGCCTGCGGTCATGACGACGGGCAGCAGCCGACCGACTAGACGAGTCGCGGCAGGCCGGAACCGGTCACTGCCGCAAGCGGCAACGCTGGGGCATGGGAACCGGGCCACCAAGGACGTCGCCTGGCCGGGTCATTTGCCCTTACCAGCTCAGGATCGGCATCACGCCGGCGCCTGCTGGCGGCGCCCGTCGTCGATGCGAAGATGGGCGCCCCAGGCAGAAGGGGCTGGCCTGTGCCGGCAAGCCCGCCCCGCGCCGGCGAACAATCACAGGCAGCCGATCAAACCGTCATAGATCGGCGGTGCGCCGCCCGGCAGTGGCTTGAACAGCGGATTGGCCACCGCAAGCGTGCGATACATCTCATCCAGGCGGGTACCGGCCTTCAACGGTGCCGTGCAGCGCCACACCCGGCTGTCCGACCGCAGGTAACCGCTGCGCGGGTCGACGCTGACCTCACTGGCGCCGAAGGTCCAGATGCAGCTCCGCACCACGCCGGTGACGCGATGCACCGAGCAGCGGAAGCGCAGCGGCTGGTAGTCGCTGAAGTCGCCGCCACAAAAGGTGTCGCCGCAGATATTGTCGAAATCGCGGTCCAGCCGCTGCTCCAGATCGATGAACGCCTCCCAGCCCTCGCCATTGGCGGGCCAGTCCACCGCATCCACATAGGTGGGTGGAGGCGTGCCGGCGACGGCGACCTGGGCGGTAAGGGACAGCAGCAAGAGAACGAGCAAACGCGCAAGCCTGGACATGGGCACTTCCTATGCGGTGGATGAGCCTGCAGCGTGCGCCGCCGGCCGGGCCGCGACGATCAGCCAGCCACCCGTGATGAACACGGGCTATGCCGCACGCAGCGGTCAGGAGATTGCCCATTCAGTGTCGCTGCAGCGCAACAGCCGAACGCGTAGAATCGCGCTCCACACACTGCTGACGCCTCGGAGCTACCCGCATGGGCCTTGAACTGGTCACCTCTGGCAAGAACCTGCCGGAAGAAATCAACGTCGTCATCGAGATCCCCAAGGATTCCGAGCCGGTCAAGTACGAAGTCGACAAGGCCAGCGGGGCGATCTTCGTCGACCGCATCCTGTCGACCCCGATGCGTTATCCCTGCAACTATGGCTACGTACCCAACACCCTGTGCGGCGATGGCGACCCGGCCGACGTGCTGGTGGTGCTGCCGTTGCCTTTGGTGCCGGGTTCGGTGGTGCGCTGCCGTCCGGTGGGCGTGCTGCGCATGAGCGACGAGGCCGGCAGCGACGAAAAGATCCTGGCTGTGCCGATCGAGAAGATCTTCTCCGGTTACGCGCACATCGAAGACATCAACCAGGTGTCCAGCCACTGGATGGAGCGCATCGGCCACTTCTTCGAGCATTACAAGGACTTGGAGAAGGGCAAGTGGGTCAAGCTGGATGGCTGGGGCGGCGCGGCCGAGGCCAAGCGCATCCTGACCGAGGCGGTGGAACGCTACAATTCCGACGCACCCTGATCCATCGATGGTGATGCTGCCCTGCGTGTAGGGGGCGATCGGGATCACGCTTCTGGCGTGATCCCGGTGACCGCAGTCGGCAGATTGGGTACATTGCCGAAAGCGTTTGGCCGGTGTCTGTCACCGGTGACTTCTGGGGAAGTGTCTTGCGTATTCTGTTTGTTGGGGACGAAGCCAGTCTTCCGTCCGACCTTGTCGCCTACGTCGCCGACCTGGGCGACCAGTGGCAGGCGCAGCAGGTGGCCGATGGCAATTCGGCGATCGAAGCTGCCGCGCTGTCGCCGTTCGACGCCGTCATCGTTGCGCCGGTGCTGCCGGACCTGACTGCCGCCACCTTGCTGGGGCAAATCCGCACGCTGCGCCCGGACACCATTCGTATCGCGCTGATCGATGCGCAAGGCGGCCAGCGCACGCCGCCGGCCCGCATCATCGGCGTAGCGCATCGCTTCTTGCCGATGCCGCTGGCACCCGAAGTGCTGCTCGAAGCGGTCACCAGCCTGGAAGAACTACGCGAGCTGCTCAGCAATCCGCGCCTGCGCGCGGCGATTGGGCGGATCGAAAAGCTCCCCTCGCCTCCGCATTTGTACCTGAGCCTGATGCATGCGCTGGAAGAGGACGACGGCGCCGATGCGGCCGATATCGCCAAGCTGATCGCCGGCGACCCGGCGATCGCGGCGAAAGTGCTGCAATTGTGCAATTCGGCGTTCTTTTCCGGTGGCCGCAGCATCACCGACCTGCGCACGGCGGTGACCCGCCTGGGCGTGGCGACGCTGCGCGACCTGGTGCTGGCCAGCGAAGTGTTTTCGGTCCAGACGCTCACACCGGCCGAGCGCAATGCGATGCAGCGCCGCGCCCTGCTCTCGTCGCGCCTGGCGGCCAAGGTGCTTCCGCCGACCAGCGCAGAACTCGGTTCCACCGCTGCATTGCTGGCCGATATCGGCCTGCTGCTGCCGGGCGTGCGCGATGAGCGCGAACCGCCGGCCGAAGGCGGCGACGAACGCCTGGGTCACACCGAAGCCGGCGCCTACCTGCTCGGTCTGTGGGGCTTGCCGATGCCCATCATCGAAGCGGTGGCTTTCCATCGCCATCCGCTGCGTTCCAGCATGCGCAGCTTCTGGGTCACCGGTGCCGTGCATGTCGCCACGGCATTGGCCAGCGGCGAAAGCGTGGACGAAGAGTACCTGACCAAGGTTGGCGTCATCGCCCGCCTGCCGAGCTGGCGCGAACAGGCCGACACGTTGCTGGGGCTTGCCGAGGCGTAAGTTACTCGCATGCGGCATCCGGAAAGAAGCGCGGCCAAGGCCGCGTTTTTTTATGCCGTTTCTTCGCCCCCGCTGCATGGGGCCGTTGCGCCAGCGCCGCGCATGTCAAACCTTGCGCTGGGGCGATGTGTCACGTCACTCACCCGATGCGCACCGCACCACGGGCAGGCAATGCGCTCGAGCGTTGCGGCAGCTGCACGCGCATAAAGACTGCAGTTCTTTTCGAGCCGCATCGCTCGGCAACGTCCACGTCGTGCGTGCGTTCTTTGCGGGAATGCACACCGCATGAGCCGCGCAACGGCTGCTTTGCGTCCGAATCACGCGTTGCGTTCGCGGCCCCCTCATCGCAACAGCGCATTGCAAATAAAAAAAGACGGGCCTTGCGGCCCGTCTTTCATTCACTACGCGCGTCGATGGATCAGAAGCGCTGGGTGTACTTCATGTACATGAAACGACCGATTTCGAAGCCGCCGTAGTAGGCAAAGCTGCTGTTCGGTGCCGAATACTGCAGCGGACCGCGGTGATCGAACACATTGTTCGCGCCGAGTGCGATCGTTGCATCCCACGGCGCCTTCCAGTTGACCTGCAGGTCGTGGAAGGTGTTGGCGCCGGTGTGACGCAGCGGGTCGGACTCGCCGTTGGCGATATGGTCCGGCGCATCGCAATAGCCTTCGGCCAGCGTGATGCAGCTTTCCTTCATGCCCGAGTAGTAACGCAGGGTGTAGTTGACGCCGAAATCACCCAGCGACCAGTTCACGCCAACGTTCGAACGCACGCGGAAGATGCCCGGCTCGCCGACACGGCCAATCATGATGGCGTTGCCTGCGCTGTCCTGGCCGGCTTCGTCGTACTTGCTGACGTAGCTGGTCTGCCAGTCGAAGGTGAAGGAACCGATGGCCGTTTCCGGCAGGCGGTACTTCACACCCAGGTCGTAGCCTTCGGTTTCCATCTGACCGAGATTGGCCACGCCGTAGCTCATCGCCGAGATATGACCATCGGCTGCGCGCGTGACATTGGCGCAACGTTCCGAATTGCCGAGCACATAGCAGTCGCGCAGGATGCGGTCGACGCTATCGGCGATGATCATGTCGTTGATCTCGTAGCGGTACCAATCCAGCGAGATGTCCAGACCCTGCACCCAACGCGGGCTCCAGACCAGACCGGCGGTCTTGCTGGTGGAGGTTTCCGGCTTCAGGTTCGGGTTGGCGCCGCTGATGAATTCATCAGGCGTCTGGCACGGATAGGTCGTGCAAGGCACGAAGCCCTGGCCGAGCTGGGTGTAGCCCAGCGGCACGCCGGCGTTGGTGCAGGCCGCGTTGCCGTTGACGCTGTTGGGGGCGCCGACGCCGCAAGGATCGATGTAAGACTCGAAGCTGCTGCTCAGGCCACCGTACAGGTCGCTGATGGTCGGCGCACGGAAACCTTCCGCATACGTCGCACGCACCAGCAGGTCTTCCAGCGGACGCCAGGTCAGGCCGAACTTCGAGTTCAGCGTGTTACCGAAGTTGCTGTAGTCCGAATAACGCGTTGCAGCGTTGAAGGTCAGTTCCTTGGCGAAGGCGACATCGCTCAGGAGCGGAACATTCAATTCGAGGTAAACCTCGTCCAGCGAGTACTGGCCCTGCGTGGTCTTGGCACCCAGGCCGGTGCTTTCGCCCGACTGCGCAAACGCATCTGGAGAGAAGCGACCTTCTTCCTTGCGGTGTTCGTAGCCCACCGCAACGCCCAGATCGCCAGCCGGCAGCTCGACCACCGAACCGGACAGGTTTGCGGTGAAGCTGGTGGTCTTGGTCAGACCGGTATCGGTGAAGGTCGGGAACAGGAATTCCTGCAGCGCCGGGTCGGCAAGCGAGCCCTGACCTGCGACGTTGTACGGCAGCAGCGGGTTCCACGGACGGCAGGCCGAAAGCGAGATCGGGTCTGCAGCGGTACCGCACTGCGCAACGCCCTGGCCGTTGATGAAGGACGGGCCCAGCGCCTGACGCGACGCGATCAGGCTCATGTCGCCACGGCTGCGCTTGGTGTTCTCGTTGCGGTTCCACAACGCACCCACATCCCAGTCCCAGGTCTTGCCGCCGATGTCGAAGTAGCCACTCAAGGTCGGCGCGAAGCGCAGGGTCTTGAGCTGGTTTTCGCTGGCGCGCGGCACTTCCCACAGACGACGACGGAAGTCGACATCCTGGCCGATCGGATTGAACGCGCTGCTGCCTTCCAGTGGAGTGCCGAACGAACCGGACTGATACGGGTAGCCCGCGATCTGCCCGTCGGTGGTGCGCTCGTTGTAGGCAATATCGGCGTTGAAGGTGATGGCATCGGCAACGTCGTAGTTGACGTTCGCAAAGACCGACTTCCGCTCGATACCGGTCTGCACCATCATCTGCTGGTTCGAGTTGGCGTACTCGGCCGGCGTGATCGGGTGATAGTCGGCCGGGTTGTTCGGGTTGCCGCCGGCATTGAGCGTCTGCCACACCGCGGTGTCCGGATCATCGCAATCGACCTGCAGCGGATTGCACCACGAGCCGTTCTGACTGATCGGGCTCCAGCTGTTCGGGGTCGAGTTGGGACCACGCGAACCATCGCGGCTGAACCAACGGTTCTTGGCGAACACCGGGTCCTGCTTGGAATATTCGGCAGACAGCGTCACGCCACCGCGCTCGCCCTGCGAGCCAACAGTGAAGGAGTACTGCGTGGTGTCGCCGTCGCCCTGGCCGAACTGGCCGAACTGCACGCTGGCTTCAGCGCCGTCGAAACGCTTACGCGTGATCACGTTGACCACACCGGCGATCGCGTCGGAGCCGTAGATGGACGAGGCGCCGTCCTTCAGCACTTCAATACGCTCGATGGCCGACATCGGAATCTGGCTGAGATCCTGCAGACCGGAGGTCGACGCACCCAGACGCTTACCGTTCACCAGCACCAACGTACGCTGCGCGCCGAGGTTACGCAGGTCGACGTAGTAACCGCCAACGTCTTCGCCGGACGACAGCGCGTCAGCGCGCGAGATGGCCGGGGAGCCGGCGGAGGTCAGGTTCTGCAGCACATCGGCAACAGACGTCAGGCCCTGCTTTTCCAGCGCTTGACGGTCAAGCGTCAAGATCGGCTGCTGCGTTTCGACGTCGGCGCTGCGAATGCGCGAGCCGGTGATCTCGATACGATCAAGCGTGGTGGTCGACTCTTGTGCGGCGGCAAAAGCCGGCGTCAACGCGATCGCAATACCGGCGGGCAACAGGCCCAGCCGCACTGCGGAGGTGCGAAGGTTCATCAATCTCTCCAGGGTTCGTTAGTGGCGCGTTAAGCGCCCCTGTGCAAATTACGATTGCGTGAACGCCGTCGCTTTGCGCGTCACGTTACGTGGCTTTGCCGAATCTGGCGGATTTGCCGTTTGGTCGCGGTAGTGCGATGCGGAGACACCGAAGCGCGCACGGAATGCGCGCGCGAAGCTGCAGCAATTGTCGAAGCCGCTTGCCGCTGCAACCTCGCCGATCATCATCGAGGTATCGCGCAACAAATCGGAGGCACGTTCCAGACGCAAGCGCGCAGACAGCGCCTGCGGGCTTTCTTCGTACAAACTCTGAAACGTCTTGGAGACGTACCAACTGGAAAAGTTGGTCAGCTGCGCCAGTTCGCTGATGCGTACCACCCGGTCGCTATTGCCTTCCAGATACAGCCGTGCACGCTGCATGCGCCCGAACACCTGACGCCGCCGGCTGCGCGAGCGGCCCGGGCAACGCTGTTCCTGCGCAATGAAATCGCGCTGCATCGCCGCCAGGTGCAGCAGCAACGGCCGCGCGGAGGCACTGCCGCTTTGTGCGGCAGCATTGCGCCACAGGCGCAAGGCGATGCGCAGGTCACCGCGCGATAACTGGGCGCGGCCGGGATACAGCGTGGCATCGGTCAGTTCAGCGAGCGACTGCAGGCTCTCGCCATCCAGACCGACGCCCACGCACAGCGCGCTGCGGTCTGCCTGCACGGTGGGATGGGAATCCTTGTCGAAGGCGATCCAGTCCCCGGCACGCAGACGAAAGCGGCCCTCCTTGGATTCCACCCATGCGCGTCCGCGTAGCTGTATCCACAGGGTGAATGTCGCTGCGCTAGTACGGATGCTGCCGAGCCGCGAGACCGCCAGACAGGTCGTCGATGTCGACTCGCTGGCGCTGTCCAGCGCGAGCGCAAGCCCACGATCTGCGGTGATGACCTGTTGCATGTTGGCAGCCCCCTGTACAAAAGAGGGCGTAGTGTTTTGCCGAATGTGGCGTCGGTCAGGAAGTTTTGACGAAACTGTGCCGAAATTGCCACGAAGCCTTTCCGAAAAACTTACGAAGCGATTTTTTTCAATACCGACAACAGGTTAGCAGCGACGCCAACAGGCGCCACGGAATGCTGCGGCAACGGCATGTAGGCGATGGCGCTGCCATCTTCTTCGGCCAGCGACACATACAGTGTGCCGTCGTGCTGGTTCAGGCTGAATCCGTTGATGGTGGTGAACTTGACCGCATCCAGACACTGGCTGCGGCCGCTGCGCAGCTCGCTATCGTAGGCAGCGCAACTGTCGGTCGACGACAGGTAATGCAGCTGGCCATGCGCCCCCGGCGCCCAGCTGCGATACCGCCAACGCGACGGCCGCTGCGGATCGACGGCATGCAAGGTGTCGGCGGCCAGCGATGGAGCGACCTGCCACACACCGCCACCGCTGAGACGGGTCAACAAGACCTGTCCGCTGACGCGGTCCAGCCGCAACTGAGAGACGTCCTGCAGCGTCGCCAGCGCACGCCAGGGGCGACTGCGTCGGTCGTACAGCGTTGCGAAGGTATGCCCGTCGGCGGCGGCGGCAAGTACCAGCAGCCGGTCGGGGTCGGGAAGATGGATCGCCTGCAGCGGGCGCGGCTGCGGCACCGGCAGTCGTACCACCTGGCCGCTGCCGGGGGTCACTTCGAATAGCGCTGCATGCCCGGCCGCATCGCTGCCGCTGACCAGCACACGTTGCGAATCGGCTGACCAGTCGGCGGCCTGGCGCGAATCCGGGCGCGGCCCTTCGATCAAGCGCACCGAGCCGGGTTTGCTGACATCGCCCCACCACAGCCCGTACGCACCGGATCGGTTGGATGCAAAGATCAGCTGCCGCCCATCCGGCGCAATCATCGGCTGATCGTCGCGCCCGCTGGATGGAAACAGGCGGCGGCGAATGTAGCCACCGTTCATCGTGTCGCCAATGACCTGATAGACGCCAAATTGCGGTTTGCGCTGCACGAATACCAGATGGCCGTTCGCCACGTCCGGTGCTTGCGCATCGTCCACCCCCACATCCTGCAAACTGTGGTCCCGCAGATCGAGCAGATACAGCCGCGCCTCGCTGTCCACGCGACGTCCGAAGATCAGACCGCTTCCGTCGGGCAGCCAGCTCCATCCACGGATATCGGCGTTGTCATGGGTAAGCCGTTCGGCAACGCCGCCTTCGGCCGGAATTCGCCACAGGTCCCCGAGCTGCGGATTACGCAGGAATACGATCCAATTCCCATCGGGCGAATACCGCGGCGCGTAATCGAAATCACCTGCCTGCGCCGGGTAGTCCAGCGTCTGCCACTGCCCGGTTGCCAGATCCAGGCGACGCATGCGGGCCGCGCCATGCGGGCCGGTCATGCTGCCGAACACCAGCGCGCGCCCATCCGGCGACCAGCTGAAACTCAGCATGTCGGCACCGTCGCACCGCATGACCTCGCGCGAGGCCACAGGCCCGTTGGCTGCGGCGATCATGACCCGGCAGCTGCCATCGGGCGCCTGCCTGGAAAACGCGATCTGCCGCCCATCCGGCGACCACGCCGGCAAACGATCGGAAACGCCGGGCGCGGGCGTCTCCAGTACCCGCGGATAGGCGTTATCGGTGGTCTTGACCAGGATCGAGGTGCCGGCACGATCGCGGGTCAACGAGGCGTACGCCACCTGCGCGCCATCGGGCGACAGGCTTGGCGTGAGGTCGAATCCACCGCCTGCGGTAATCACCTGATACGGCCGCTTGGGGCTGCCCAACACCGCATGCGCTTGCTCGGTAGAAGGCGCCGGGGCACGGCGCCATGAGGTCCATACCGCAAGGCTCAGCACGACCAGCAACGCCACGCTGGCGACTGCCAGCGCCAGCGCGCGCCGGTGTCGTGACGCGGCCGGCGTCGAAGCGGCCGGTTCCGCAGCGACGGGCGATACGGGCTGGCCAGGCGCGGTGTGGAGGGGGGGCGTGGCAGCGTCGGACTGGTCGGTAACGGCCGCCACGCCTGCGTCCGGCTGCGCCGGCCCGAGCGCGTCCGAACCAGGTGCCTCGCCGGGCAGCGTCGCCGCTGCAGTTGCATGCGCCTCCCACACCACCGCCGCCATCAAGCGATACCCGGTCTTGGCGATGGTCTCGATGTGCTCCGAGCGCTGCCCGCCGTGGCTGGCAAACGCCTTGCGCAGCTGCGTGACCGCCTGGGTCACCACATCGTTGGTCGGCAAGGTATCGGGCCAGACCTCGGCAAGCAGCTGCTCGCGCGTGACCACCTGGCCCGGATGCCGCGCCAGGGTCAGCAACACCGCCAGGGATTTGGGCGCCAGCCGCAGCGGACGCTTTGCGCCGGGTGCGTGCACCTCGCGCGAGGCAACGTCGACCACGCATTGACCGACACGTAGGCGGCCCGCTGGCACTGCGATAACGGGAGGAACACTCATCGGCAAAAACACGCGTCGGCATGCAAGAACAACAAAGAGCGCCCCGCGCAATCCGCGAAACGCCAAATTCAGCAAAGGACGACGACCAACTGTGTCATGCATCCATTTGGTGCAAATTTTACGCTATGCCCCGTTGCTTCCTATGACAGGCGGCAGCGTCAGGCTCTCTCTCTCTCTCGCCGACGAATTCGAATAATGACGATGTACCCTTCGCGCCTTCTGGCGCGATTTTTTTATCTGCGATTCAGCTAGATCAGCCGAAACCCTTATTTCCTGGAATCGCTTGCAACCCTGCCATCGCGCGGCACTTGCGCACCGCGCTGCAATCTGTGCAGTACAAAACTGAACTTCTCCTAAGCAGGCGCTACATCACGTTCTGTGAAACGCGGCCATGTAACGCGTCACGTGGCGCGATAGACCTGCGCGCCCTGCGCGACGAATTGCGCGGACTTTTCCTGCATGCCCGTCGATAACGCCTGCGCCTCGCTCATGCCGTGCTCGGCTGCGTAATCACGCACGTCCTGGGTAATCTTCATCGAACAGAAGTGCGGCCCGCACATCGAGCAGAAGTGGGCCAGCTTGTGCGCGTCCTTGGGCAGCGTCTCATCGTGGAACTCCTTGGCCTTTTCCGGATCCAGGCCAAGATGGAACTGGTCGTCCCAACGGAACTCGAAACGCGCCTTGCTCAGGGCGTTGTCGCGTACCTGCGCGCCCGGATGCCCCTTGGCCAGGTCGGCCGCATGCGCGGCGATCTTGTAGGCCATGATGCCGTCGCGCACGTCCTGCCCGTTGGGCAGGCCCAGGTGTTCTTTCGGAGTGACGTAGCAGAGCATTGCGGTGCCGAACCAGCCGATCATCGCCGCACCGATCGCACTGGTGATGTGGTCGTAGCCCGGCGCGATGTCGGTGGTCAGCGGGCCCAAGGTGTAGAACGGCGCCTCGCCGCATTCGCGCAGCTGCTTGTCCATGTTTTCCTTGATCAATTGCATCGGCACATGGCCCGGGCCTTCGATCATGGTCTGCACATCGTGCTTCCAGGCGAGCTTGGTCAGTTCGCCCAGCGTTTCCAGCTCGCCGAATTGCGCCGCATCGTTGGCATCGGCAATGCAGCCGGGGCGTAGGCCATCGCCCAACGAAAACGCCACGTCGTAGGCCTGCATGATCTGGCAGATGTCTTCGAAGTGCGTGTAGAGAAAGTTCTCCTTGTGATGCGCCAGGCACCACTTGGCCATGATCGAACCGCCACGCGACACGATGCCGGTCACGCGCTTTGCGGTCAGCGGCACGTAGCGCAGCAGCACGCCGGCGTGGATGGTGAAGTAATCCACGCCCTGTTCGGCCTGTTCGATCAAGGTGTCGCGGAAGATGTCCCAGGTGAGTTCTTCGGCGCGCCCATCGACCTTTTCCAATGCCTGATAGATCGGCACCGTGCCGATCGGTACCGGCGAGTTGCGGATGATCCACTCGCGCGTTTCATGGATGTGCTTGCCGGTGGACAGATCCATGACCGTGTCCCCGCCCCAGCGGATCGACCACACCAGCTTCTCGACTTCTTCGGCAATGCCCGAAGACACCGCGCTGTTGCCGATGTTGGCATTGATCTTGGTCAGGAAATTGCGACCGATGATCATCGGCTCGCTTTCGGGGTGATTGATGTTGTTGGGCAAGATCGCGCGGCCCCGTGCGATCTCTTCGCGCACGAACTCCGGCGTCATGCGTTGCTGGATCGAGGCACCAAACGCCTGGCCCGGATGCTGCTTGCGCAAGCTGGCATCGGTCACCGCTTCCAGGCGCTGATTTTCGCGGATCGCCACGTATTCCATTTCCGGCGTGATGATGCCGCGGCGCGCGTAATGCATCTGGGTGACGTTGGCGCCCGGGCGCGCTACCCGCGGCAGACGCCGCGCCGGGAAGCGCACTGCATCCAGACGCGCGTCGTGCTCGCGGCCACGCCCGAAACTGGAGCTCAGTCCGTCCAGGGCGACGGTGTCGTCACGCTCGGCAATCCACTGCGCACGCAGTGGTGCCAGGCCGGCTGCCAGATCGATCGCCACCCGCGGATCGGTGTAAGGCCCGGACGTGTCGTAGACGCTGAGCGGCGGATTCTCTTCGCCACCGAACAGGGTGGGCGTGCGCGTCAACGCGATCTCGCGCATCGGCACCTGCAGATCCGCACGCGAGCCTTGCACGAAGATCTTGCGTGAACCGGGAATCGGCTGGGTGACAGCCTCCGACAACGACTGGGCTTGTTGCTGCAAAACGGTGGGCGCGGCATTCATGGCATTCGTCCTGTGTGCTGGCCCTGCGAAGGAGTCGCAGTGCGGACGAAGCGGCGGCGCTCGATACGGATCGCCCGTGCACGCACGAACCATCGCATCTGACGAAGCTTCCCTACGCCGGTATCAGCCGGATCAGGTTCGAAGGGACTATCTCAACCGCAGCACGCTGCGGTACCCCCACTTCGGCGGCGATTAAACCACATCCCCCCCCTGCGCGGCTAAACAAACGCCGCCAGAGACCTGCGGCGCGCATGGCGCCAAGCCAAACCCATAGGGCATACCGCACTGACGCGGCGCCCGCACCGGCCTGCTGTTGCGCGTGGCAAGGTTGTCGCGTCCGGCGGCGACATATGTCCGCACAGGTCATCCCACGTCGCTGCAGCACACGCCCTGCGTTGCGCAGGCATTACATGGCGCGCCAATGCATTGCGCGCGTGGCCACGCAACAAGGCGCCGATTGACGAAAAACGGCGGCGAAACCCGCTCGTTAAATTCCCGCTAAGCCTGCAGGGCATGCCGGAAACGCCGCGCGCATGCAGGTGTCATTCACGGGGATCGCGCTGTCGCTCCTCCTCTACCGGGAACCGCCGTACATATGACTATGACAACGCTCCACCCGACCATGCGTCGGGGCTCGCTCGCGATCGCCATCAGCCTGTGCGTCAGCACGAGCGCCATCGCCCAGGAACAAACCGACAAGAGTCCGACCAACCTGGACAAGATCGAAGTCACCGGCTCGCGCATCCGCTCGGTCGATGTGGAAAATTCGCAACCGGTGCTGGTCCTGACGCGCCAGGACATCGAAAAGCAGGGCCTGACCTCGGTTGCCGACGTTCTCAAGCGCATCCCTTCCAACGGTGCAACGATGAACAGCACCGTCAACAACGGCGGCGACGGCTCGGCCACGGTCAGCCTGCGCAACCTGGGCGCCTCTCGCACGCTGGTGCTGGTCAACGGCCGGCGCTGGGTCTCGGGCCTGTCCGGTTCGGTGGATCTGAACACCATTCCCTCGGCCATCGTGGAGCGCGTGGAAGTCCTCAAGGATGGCGCCTCGTCGATCTATGGCTCCGATGCCATCGCCGGCGTGGTCAACATCATCACCCGTACCAATTTCGATGGTGCCGAAGTCAACGCCTACGTTGGCCAATATGGCCAGGGCGATGGCCAGCGCACCTCCTTCGATGCCACCGTGGGCGCCACCGGCGAGCGCGGCAACCTGGTCATCGGCTTGTCCAGCGTCAAGGAAGATGCGGTGATGGCAGGCGACCGGGAGATCTCCGCCGAGCCGGTGTACGGCGCGGGCTCTTCGGCCTACAGCAGCTACTCGGCAAGCGGCCGCCTCCGTGCAAATGGCACCAGCGGCGCATGGACGGTGTTGCCCGACAGTGCTACCGCCAGCGGCGACAGCAGGTATCCGCGCTACGGCCTGGACCAGTACACCGCCTTCAATACATCCGAATATGGCTACAACTACGCCAAGGACAATTACCTGGTGACACCACAGAAGCGCGACGCGTTGTATGTGCAGGGCAACTACGCACTCACCGACAACGTGCGCTTCAAGTTCGATGGACTGTATAACCGCCGCCAGTCGTCGCAGCAATTGGCCGGCTTTCCGCTGGCTTCGGTCAACACCGGCATCCTGTTGAGCGGCGACAGCTACTACAACCCGTACAACACGGCCTACGGCGGCGACGGGCGCGATGTGGGCTGGTCGCATCGCTTGACCGAATTCGCGCGCACCTACCAGCAGGACGTCAAGACCTCGCACGTGTACACCGGGCTGGAAGGCGACTTCCAGTTTGCCGACCGGCAGTTCAGTTGGGATGTGGGCTTTGCGCACAACCAGACCGACCAGACCGAAACCCAGTATGGCGATGTCAATCTGCTCAACCTGAGCAATGCGCTCGGGGCATCGGCCATCGTCAATGGCACCCTGGCGTGCCTGGACAGCGGCGGCGCCGTCATTACCGGCTGCGTACCGTTCAACCCCTTGTCGCCGGCCGGTGGCGTGACCCAGGAAATGCTGGACTACATCCTGTTCACTGCGCACAACACCTATCAATACAAAAACAGCAGCTTCACCGCCAACCTCACCGGCGACCTGTTCGAGCTGCCCGCCGGCTGGATGAGTTTTGCCGCCGGTGTCGAACACCGCGAGGAAAGCGGGTTCTCCTCACCGGATGCCCTGATCTCTGCCGGCTATACCTCGGGCAATTCGTTCACGCCCACCTCCGGCTCGTACACGCTCAACGACTACTACACCGAAGTGGCGATTCCGCTGCTGAAGGATGTGCCTGGTGCGCAGTTGCTGGAGTTGAGCGCGGCTGTGCGCTATTCGGACTACAACACCTTCGGCAGCACCACCAATAGCAAGTTCGGCTTCAAGTGGAAGCCGGTCGCCGACCTGCTGATTCGCGGCAATTACGCCACCGGTTTCCGCGCGCCATCGATCGAAGATCTGTATCTGGGCGCGTCGGACAGTTTCGATACCTACTCCGATCCCTGCTCGACCAACAGCACCTCCTACACCAGCGCGATTGCGGCCGCATGCGCCGCCCGCGGCGTGCCTGCCAATTACGTTGCCGAATACAACAGCGCCAGCGGCAACTCCGGCCAGACCATCTATCCGTTCACCTACACCAGCAACGCCAATCTGCAACCGGAAAAGTCCAAGAACACCACGCTTGGCTTTGTCTACAGCCCGGCTTCGGTGCAGGGCCTGGACGTGTCGCTGGACTGGTGGAAGATCCAGATCACCGACGCCATCACCGAATTCAGCGCCAATCAGATCCTGACGCAGTGCTACCAGTTCAACGTCTCGGCGTTCTGCGACCTGGTGACCCGCGATGCGACCGGGACCATCACCGGCCTGGTGATCCAGCCGGTGAATGTCGGCGAGCAACGCATGCAGGGCTACGATTTCACCGCGCGTTACAAACTGCCGCAGACCGCAATCGGCCAGTTCATGCTGACGCTGGATTCGACCTACGTGGCGGTCAACGAGCAGAAGCAGGACGACAATTCTGCGTGGGAAAGCTACAACGGCATCTACCACACCAATAATCCGAACTGGCGCACCCGCGGCACGCTCACCCTGGACTGGAGCTACGGCAATCTGGCCGCCAACTGGGCCGTGCGTTACTACTCGGGCATGAAGGACTACGATTCGGAACTGGACGACAACGGAAACTATCGCCACGTTGCGGCGACTGCGTTCAACGACATGCAGGTGTCTTACCAGCTTCCGTGGAATGCGACCGTGCGGCTGGGCCTGAACAACGTCTTCGACCGCGACCCGCCGGTCGCGCTCAGCGCCTCGGCCAACTCGTTCGATCCGGCCTACGCCATCCCGGGACGCTACAGCTACCTGCAGTACACCCAGCGCTTCTGAGCACGCTGTCCTGATCCACGTGGTGTCACAACGGCCTCCTTCGGGAGGTCGTTGTCTGTGTGCCACGGCTAACACGCAATCGAGCGCCTGGCACACGGCACGGCGATGGCGACATGCACAGACATTTCCACGGCACATCGCACCGTTAGCCTGCAGCCACTACAACAAGAAACCTGCTCTCTCTCCCTGCCGCCGATCTTCGGCGGCTTTTTTTTGTTGCCCGGGTTGACGCACAGCCGCCAAACGCCGGCCGGTCAACGCCATCACTCCAACGTATAGCCCACCCGCAAGCCGCCCCAGTGCTTGCCGCCGACGAAGATCGGCGCGGATAGGTCGAACATGATCTGGCCGGTATCGCGGCGATAGACCTGGAGGCGGTATGGGTCGGTGTGCGCGCCCACGCTGCGCCCAACGCGGTCGGTAAACTTGCGCTTGGTGCGGTTGCCGACCAGATCGCGCTTGGCATCGCCGGTCAACGGTTGCGTGAAGCGCAGATTGTGCGTGGGCACATAGCCATCGGGATTGGCGCAGATGGCGAAGACGATCCACGGGTGCGCGTCCAGCAGCGGCTCTTGCAAAGCGGGCAGTACCTGGTCGCAGAGCGCATCGAAGTCGGTATTGAACTTGGGCGGCTCCACGCCGGCGATCGGCGTATAGGTGCGCGCGAACAATGCAGCCTGCTCAATTTGCCCGCGCGCAATGGCCTGCGCCAGCGCACTGCCGATCTTGCCGGCCGTGGCAACGGCCAGCTCCTTGACCCGCGCGTGCCTGGGCACCAGCAGTGGGTCCGGCGGCAACCGGAACAAGCCCACGCAATCGCGCAGGGTTTCGGTGCCGCGCCCCAGCGCTTCGCTGCGTTCGGCCACGTGCGCAGCATGCTGCAGATTGCTGCGGCCCAACGCCACCACGCCATCTACCGCACGCTCGATCCCGCGAATTTCCCCGTCCTGCGCCTGGATGCGCCCGGCCACCGTGGTCATCGCGCTGCTGGCCTGCCCGAGCACGCGGGTGATGCCATCGAGCACCGCTTCGGTACCACGTGCAGAGGCTGCGCCCTCCCCCACGGCGGCGCTGGTTTCGGCCAGGATCGCGCGCACGTCGCGCGCCGCCGCTGCGGCGCGTTCGGCCAGCCGCCGGATCTCGGTGGCCACCACCGCAAACCCGCGCCCGGCATCGCCGGCATGCGCGGCTTCGATGCTGGCGTTGATCGACAGGATATTGGTCTGGAACGCCACCGAATCGATGACTTCGATGACTTCGCCCGCGCGCGACGCTCGGCGCTCCACTTCATGCATCGCCTGGCCCAGCGCATGCGCGGCGGCCACGCCTTGGCGCGCACTGTCGTCGGCGCTGGCGGCCAGCGCGATCACCTGTGCCAGCTCGGCATTGACGTCCTGCAGGCTCGACGACAACCGCTCCACCGCGGTGCGCGCGCCGTCCAGCGCCTCGTTCTGCGCCTGCGACTGGCGCACCATTTCATCGTTTTCGGCCACCAGCGGCGGCACTTCGGCGGCGATCTGCACCGACAAGGCCACTGCCTGACGGATGGCCTCGGCCAGATTGCCGAACCCGGCTTGCAGGCGCCGGCCCATCTCGGTTTCTGCCAGTCCTGGCGGCAACAACAGTTCGAGTTCGCAGCCGGCCAGCGCCTGCGCGGTGCGCTCGAGCACCGTGCGGTCTTCGTGCTCGGCCTGCAGACGCGCAACCAGCGGTTGCAGCAGGGGCGAGATCGGCACCGGCCGGCTGCCGTCGGCCAGACGCGTGGCCTCGCGCAGCAGGATCGCGGTTTCCACATGCGGCAGCGACAGCATCCAGCCGCCCTGCGCGCGGTCGCGCACATAGCGCACGCGCCGCGCCGGGTCGTCGCCCGGGGCAGCCCAGACGCCTTCTTCGCCCACCAGATCGGCGGCGCTCAACCCCCACACCACCGAGGCCGGCGCCCCCTGCAGCTCGGCCGCGGTCTTGCCCAGCACATCCAGGCCAACGCGGTTGCAGGCCACCACACACGCCTCGGCAGATAGGCGCAGCAAGGCCACGGGCGCATCCGGGAGCACGGCCGTCTGGGCCTGCGACGGCGGGTCGGGCTGTTGCATCGAATTCATGAGGGGCTCCTGCTCCATCCCGTGATTAGCGGCGTGCGGCGGCCGGAATTGAGCGGCAACCTCGACCGTACCGCGCT
Source organism: Xanthomonas phaseoli pv. dieffenbachiae (assembly GCF_008639345.1). Taxonomy (NCBI): domain Bacteria; kingdom Pseudomonadati; phylum Pseudomonadota; class Gammaproteobacteria; order Lysobacterales; family Lysobacteraceae; genus Xanthomonas; species Xanthomonas phaseoli. The sequence continues at coordinate 3,814,931 of NZ_CP041380.1, forward strand.
CAATATCCGGCCGCCTGTCCGTCCTTGCGGCTTTCCGAGGCACCGTAGTACACGCCGCTGGCCGGATCGCGGGCGATCGCCTGATACCCGCCGTACGGGCCGTCGGCAAAGATCACCCGGTGGCCTTTGCGCATCAGCGCGCGGATGGTGTCGTAGGAGAAGCCGGTTTCCAGGTTGACCTCGCCGCCATCGCTCATCGCGGTGGCCTGGCCGGTGGGCTCGGTGGAGCCCTCGTGCTGGATGCGCGGCGCGTCACCGGCTTCCTGCAGGTTCATGTGGAAGTCCACCAGGTTCATCACGATCTGCACATGCCCCTGCGGCTGCATCGCCCCGCCCATCACGCCGAAGCTCAGCCAGGGCTTGCCGTCCTTGGTGACGAAGGCCGGGATGATGGTCTGGAACGGCCGCTTGCCCGGCGCATAGCCGTTGGGGTGATCCTTCTTCAGCACGAACATCTCGCCGCGGTCCTGCAGGATGAAACCCAGCCCCGGCGGCGCCATGCCGCTGCCCATGCCACGGTAGTTGGATTGGATCAGCGACACCATCATGCCGTCGGCATCGGCCACGGTCATATAAATGGTGTCGCCTTCTTCCAGTTGCTTGGGTGTCCCCGGTTGTACTTCCTTGAGCGCCTTGTCCATCGAAATCAGCGCACGCCGCTGACTGGCGTAGTCCTTGGAGATCAGCCTGGCCAGCGGTGCCGGCTGAAACGCCGGGTCGGCATAGAAGCGTGCGCGGTCGGCGAAGGCCAGCTTCTTGGCTTCGGTGAACAAGTGCACGTGCTCGGCCGAGCCGAACGGAATCTTCGAGAAATCGTAGCCTTCCAGGATGTTGAGCATCTGCAACGCGGCGATGCCCTGGCTGTTGGGCGGCAGTTCCCACACATCAACGCCGCGATAGTTGGTGCTGACCGGCTCTACCCACTCACCCTGGTGGCTGGCCATGTCGTCGTAACTCAGATACCCGCCATTGGCCTTGAAGTAGGCGCCAATGGTGCGCGCGATCTCGCCCTTGTAGAACGCATCGCGGCCGCCGTCGGCAATCTGCTGCAGCGTGTTGGCCAGGTTCGGGTTCTTCCACAGCTCGCCCTTGCGCGGCGCGTGGCCGTCGATGGTGAATTGCTCCTTGAAACCCGGGTATTGCGACAGCCGCGGCACCGAACGGTCCCAGTAGTAGGCGATGGTTTCGGCCACCGGGTGGCCTTCGCGCGCGTAGCGGATGGCCGGCGCCAGGTTCTGCGCCATCGGCTTGCGCCCGAAGCGCGCGTGCAGCGCGAACCAGCCATCCACCGCGCCCGGCACCGACACCGGCAACGGTCCGGTCGGCGGAATGTCCTTCAGGCCGCGGCGCTGGAATTCAGCCAGGGTCAGCGATTTGGGCGAGCGGCCCGAGCCGTTGTAGCCATAGAGTTTGCTGGTCTTGGGGTCCCAGACGATCGCGAACAGATCCCCTCCCACGCCATTGCCGGTTGGCTCCATCAGGCCCAGCGCCGCATTGGCCGCGATCGCTGCATCCACCGCCGAGCCGCCGTCCTTCATCACATCCAGCGCGATCTGGGTGGCCAGCGGTTGCGAGGTGGCGGCCATGGCATGCGGCGCAATGACTTCCGAACGGGTGGCAAACGGCAGCCCGGTGACGCGGTCGGCAGCGCCGAGAGGTGACGCGAGCAGCGCCAGAGCAGACACCAACAAGACAGGTACGCGACGCATGTGCAGGCAACTCCCCAAGACACAACAGTGGATGACCCACCATACCAGCGGCCCGGGGCACAGCGCCCGATCAACAGTGCGAGTTACGATAAACCCGCGCAGTTGGTGATCCAGGTCGGCTCTGCAGATCATGAGACGATGCGGTTTCAGCGGTAACCATGCTGCTGCCATGCGGCTTCGCACGATACGTGCAGCGGGCCCGCGGATGTTTCACCCGCAAGGGTTGACACCTCACCGGCGGCGATGGTTATCTCAACCCATGCTGCACCGCCCCACCACCTCGAATGCTCTGATGTCCGCGCCCTTCGGCGCGTCGGCCGCGTCGCTTCTCGTGCTCGTACTTATTACCTCGCCAACCGGTGCGGGACGAGACTTCGTGTAGGCAACAGACACACAAGGCTTCGATCAGACCCCGCACCGGCAACGGCGCGGGGTTTCGCGTTTCAGGGATCACCAAAAGTTTCGAATGACATGAACGACATCATTGCCACATCCGCAACATCGCCGTGCGCCCAGACGCGCATGGCCGCCTGTGGTTGCCTGCGCCGTGTCATCGCGCGTCCCCGCTTTGCTCAGCCGGCCAGTGCCCGCACTGCCGGCTGATCCATTTATCGACCCATCTCCACTGCCAACTCCGCAAGGACATCCCATGAGCAACGACACCCAACCGAAAATCGCGATCATCGGCTACGGCAGCCAGGGCCGCGCACACGCGCTGAACCTGCGCGATTCCGGCTTCGACGTCACCGTCGGCCTGCGTGCCGGTGGCCCGACCGAAGCCAAGGCCCAGGCCGACGGCTTCACCGTCGTGGCACCGTCCGAGGCGGTCAAGAGCGCTGACCTGGTCGCCATCCTGACCCCGGACATGGTGCAGAAGAAGCTCTACGAAGACGTCATCGCGCCGAACATGAAGCAGGGCGCCTGCCTGCTGTTCGCGCATGGCCTGAACGTGCACTTCGACATGATCAAACCGCGCGCCGATCTGGACGTGGTGCTGGTCGCGCCCAAGGGCCCGGGTGCGCTGGTGCGTCGCGAATACGAGATCGGCCGCGGCGTGCCGTGCATCTATGCGGTGTACCAGGACACCAGCGGCAAGGCCGAGCAGTTCGCGCTGACCTATGCCGGCGGCCTGGGTGGCGCGCGCGCCAACATCATCAAGACCACGTTCAAGGAAGAAACCGAAACCGATCTGTTCGGCGAGCAGGCCGTGCTGTGCGGCGGCGCCTCGTCGCTGGTGCAGGCCGGTTTCGAAGTGCTGGTCGAGGCCGGCTATCAGCCGGAAATCGCATACTACGAAGTGCTGCACGAATTGAAGTTGATCGTGGACCTGTTTTACGAAGGCGGCATCACCCGCATGCTGGAATTCGTGTCCGAAACCGCGCAATACGGCGATTATGTCAGCGGCCCACGCGTGATCGATGCCAGCACCAAGGCGCGCATGAAGGACGTGCTGACCGACATCCAAAACGGCACCTTCACCAAGAACTGGGTGGCCGAATACGACGCCGGCCTGCCGAACTACAACAAGTTCAAGCAGGCCGACCTGGAGCACCCGATCGAGGAAGTGGGCAAGAAGCTCCGCGCCAAGATGGTGTGGCTCAACGGGCAACAGCAAGCCGCTGCCGCACCTGCGAATCAACAGGCGGCATAACGCCGCCGCCTCCCCCACCGCTTAAACCGAAGGTCCGCAACGCATGAACACCTCCGCACACAGCACGCCCCGCAATGGCGCGCGCTGGCTGACGCAGGCCCTGGAAGCCGAAGGCGTGGAAACGCTATTCGGCTATCCGGGCGGCACCATCATGCCGTTCTACGATGCCCTGGTGGATTCCAGGCTCAAGCACATCCTGGTTCGTCACGAACAGGGCGCTGCACTGGCTGCCAACGGCTATGCCCGTGCCAGCGGCCGGGTCGGCGTGTGCGTGGCCACCTCCGGCCCGGGCGCGTCCAACCTGGTCACCGGCATCGCCGATGCGATGCTCGACTCGGTGCCGATGATCTGCCTGACCGGCCAGGTCGCCACCCCGTTGCTGGGCACCGATGCATTCCAGGAGCTGGACGTGTTCGGCATGACCATGCCGATCGTCAAGCACAGCTTTCTGGTGCGGCGCGTGGAGGAGCTTCCGGAGATGGTGCGCCAGGCATTTCGCATCGCGCGCGAAGGACGTCCCGGGCCGGTGCTGATCGACCTGCCCAAGGACGTGCAGGTGGCAGATGCCTCGCATCTGCCGCCGCATGTTCCGGCAGCCGTGCAGCCGCCGCCGGCGCCAGCGGACGCGAAACTGGCCGAAGCACTGGCGGCGATCGCCGGCGCCGAACGCCCGGTGGTGTACGGCGGGGGCGGGATCGCGCTGGCGGGCGCGGTGGAGCCGTTCCGGCGCTTTGTCGAAGCCACCGGCATCCCGACCGCGCTGACCTTGCGCGGCCTGGGTGCGCTGCCGCATGCGCATCCCGATTACCTGGGCATGCTGGGCATGCACGGCACCCGTGCGGCCAACATGGCCATCCAGGAATGCGATCTGCTGGTGGTGGTCGGTGCGCGCTTCGACGACCGTGCCACCGGCAAGCTGAGCGAGTTCGCACCGTTTGCGCGCGTCATCCACCTGGATGCCGACGCGTATGAAATTTCCAAGCTGCGCACTGCCGACATCGCAGTGCCCGGCGACGTGGCCACCAGTCTCAAGGCACTGAGCGCAGCCCGGGCCAACTGCCAGGCCTGGCGCACGCGTTGTTTTGCCAACCGCGAAAAATTCGGCGCGCGTTACGACGCGCCCGGTACCGACATCTATGCCCCGGCGCTGCTCAAGCGCCTGAGCGAAGTGGCTCCGGCCGACACCATCATCGCCTGCGATGTGGGTCAGCATCAGATGTGGGTGGCGCAGCATTGCCGCTTCAACGACCCGCGCAATCACCTCACCAGCGGCGCGCTCGGCACCATGGGCTTCGGTCTGCCGGCCGCGATGGGCGCGCAGTTCGCCTGCCCTGACCGCACCGTGGTGCTGGTTTCCGGCGACGGCAGTTTCATGATGAACGTGCAGGAGCTGGTGACCATTGCGCGCTGCAAGCTGCCGGTGAAGATCGTGCTGCTGGACAACAGCTCGCTGGGCATGGTGCGGCAGTGGCAGGAACTGTTCTTTGCCGAGCGCTACAGCGAGATCGACCTGTCCGACAACCCGGATTTTGCGGCGCTGGCGCAGGTGTTCGGCATCCCGGCCAAGCGCATCATCGCCCGCGGTGACGTGGATGCGGCGCTGGCCGATTTGCTGGCGCAGCCCGGTCCCGGCCTGTTGCATGTGGCGATCAACGCGCGTGCCAACGTGTGGCCGCTGGTGCCGCCCAACAACGCCAACAGCACCATGCTGGACAGCAATCCCGCACACGCGGCCAAGGAGACATCGCATGCGTTACCGGCTTGATCTGGTGCTGAAGCCGGCAGAAGGCGCGTTGGTGCGGGTGATCGGCATGACCGAACGCCGCGGCTTCCGCCCATGCGCGATCCAGGGCGCAGCAGCGCCAGACGATGCCGGGCGCTGGCATCTGCTGCTGGATGTGGACAGCAACCGTCCGCCGGAAACGCTGCGCCTGCAGCTGGAAAAGGTCTACGACTGCGAATCGGTGGTGATCACCGCACTGGAATCGGTCGAGGCGGCGGCATGAGCATGCAGACCTCGCGCGACCATCAGACTGCCGTCCGGAGGTGTCTTCTTCCGGATCGCCCGCGCGCGTGCCGCAATGCCTGATTCCGGCCGCCCTTCCGCACAGGAGCCAGAGGTAGGCGACGTGGCCGTCGGCGTGGCCGTCAGCGTGGCCGACGTCCTGGCCGCGCAGGCACGCCTGCGCAAGTACCTGTCGCCCACGCCGCTGCACTACGCCGAACGCTTCGGTGTGTGGTTGAAGCTGGAGAATCTGCAGCGCACCGGTTCCTACAAGGTGCGCGGCGCCTTGAATGCCTTGCTGGCCGGCCTGGAACGCGGCGACGAGCGCCCGGTGATCTGCGCCTCGGCCGGCAACCACGCGCAAGGTGTGGCGTGGTCGGCGTACCGGCTGGGCGTGCAGGCCATCACGGTGATGCCCTATGGCGCGCCGCAGACCAAGATCGCCGGTGTCGCGCATTGGGGCGCCACCGTACGCCAGCACGGCAACAGCTACGATGAAGCGTTCGCATTTGCGCGCGAGCTGGCCGAGCAGAACGGCTATCGCTTCCTGTCCGCCTTCGACGACCCGGACGTGATCGCCGGCCAGGGCACCGTCGGCATCGAGCTGGCGGCGCATGCGCCGGACGTGGTGATCGTGCCGATCGGCGGCGGCGGCCTGGCCTCCGGGGTGGCGCTGGCATTGAAGTCGCAAGGCGTGCGCGTGGTCGGGGCGCAGGTGGAAGGCGTGGATTCGATGGCGCGCGCCGTCCGCGGCGATCTGCGCGAAATCACCCCGGTACCGACGCTCGCCGATGGCGTGAAGGTCAAGATTCCAGGCCTGCTCACGCGCCGCCTGTGCTCGAGCCTGCTCGATGATGTGGTGATCGTGCGCGAGGCCGAACTGCGCGAAACATTGGTGCGCCTGGCACTGGAAGAACACGTCATTGCCGAGGGCGCTGGCGCCCTCGCCCTGGCCGCCGGTCGCCGCGTTTCCGGCAAACGCAAATGTGCGGTGGTCTCTGGCGGTAATATCGACGCAACCGTGCTGGCTACACTCTTGTCGGAGGTGCGGCCGCGTCCGCCACGCAAGCCGCGCCGTCGCAATACCGAGCGACTCCGCAACGAACGCAGCGCCAATCCGCCACCCGCCACACACGTTCTTTCCCGCCCATCCGCAGTCGCTTCAACGCCTGTCACCGCCATCGCCGTAGAGGAGTCTTCCTGGTGAACACGACCGTATCCAACCAGACCCCGCGTATCCGAATTTTCGACACCACCCTGCGCGACGGCGAGCAATCCCCCGGCTGCAGCATGACGCCCCAGCAGAAGCTGGTCATGGCGCGCGCGCTGGACGAACTCGGCGTGGACATCATCGAAACCGGTTTTCCTGCCAGCTCGCATTCGGACCGCGAAGCGGTGGCGATGATGGGCCGCGAACTGCGCCGCCCCACCCTGGCGGTGTTGTCGCGCTGCCTGCAGGCCGATATCGAAACCTCGGCCAAGGCGCTGGAATCGGCAGCCAATCCGCGGCTGCATGTGTTCCTGTCCACCAGCCCGCTGCACCGCGAACACAAACTGCGTATGAGCCGCGAGCAGGTGCTGGAGTCGGTGCACAAACATGTGACGCTGGCGCGCGGCTATATCGACGACATCGAATTCTCCGCCGAGGATGCGACCCGCACCGAAGAAGATTTCCTGGCCGAGGTCACCCGCGTGGCGATTTCCGCCGGCGCCACCACCATCAATTTGCCCGACACGGTCGGCTTCACCACGCCGGAAGAAATCCGCGGCATGTTCTCGCGCCTGATCGCCAGCGTGGACGGTGCCGACAAGGTCATCTTCAGCGCGCACTGCCACAACGATCTGGGCCTGGCGGTGGCCAACTCGCTGGCGGCCATCGAAGGCGGTGCGCGCCAGGTGGAATGCACCATCAACGGCATCGGCGAGCGTGCGGGCAATTGCGCGCTGGAAGAGATCACCATGGCGCTGAAGGTGCGTGGCGCGTTCTACAACATCGATTCGGCAATCAATACGCCGCGCATCGTGTCCACGTCGCAATTGTTGCAACGCCTGGTCGGCATGCCGGTGCAGCGCAACAAGGCGGTGGTGGGTGGCAACGCATTCGCGCACGAGTCGGGCATTCATCAGCACGGCATGCTGCGCCATCGCGGCACCTACGAAATCATGCGCCCGGAAGATGTGGGCTGGGAATCCTCGCAAATGGTGCTGGGCCGCCACAGCGGCCGCGCCGCGGTCGAGCAGCGCCTGCGTGCGCTGGGTTATCTGCTGGAGGAAGAAGAAGTCAAGCTGGTGTTCGAACAGTTCAAGGCGCTGTGCGAGAAGCAGCGCGTGGTGACCGATGCCGATCTGCAGGCATTGATGCAGGACGCCACGGTGCAGGAAGGCTATCGCCTGGCATCGATGACCATCAGCGATGTGGGCAGCCGCGCCAATGCATTGGTGGAGTTGTCCGACCCGGAAGGCAACCGTGTGGCCGAAACCGCGCAAGGCAACGGGCCAGTGGATGCACTGTTCGGTGCCTTGGCCTCGGCGACCGGCGTGAGGCTGGAACTGGACAGCTACCAGGTGCACAGCGTGGGCATCGGCGCGGACGCGCGCGGCGAAGCCAGCTTGAGCGTGCGTCACGACGGCGTGGAATACGAAGGCACCGGCACCAGCAAGGACATCATCGAAGCCAGCGCGCTTGCGTGGCTCGATGTGGCCAACCGCTTGTTGCGTCAGCGCGAGCGTGGCGTGGTGGCCGGCAAGACGGCTGCGGTGGCGTAACCGGCCCTGCGCTGGACGATGCAAACCTGACGGCCGGCAGAGTGATCTGCTGGCCGTTCTGGTAATTGTTGCTTCACTTTTGCAGGCGCGTGGATTTGCTACCGGCGCCTGTGGGTATACGTATGCTGGAAACGGCGCTGCGCCAAGGACCAGCCTGGCGGGCGACGTCTGCGAGTTCTGTACGAATACGTCGGTCTGTGGAGGCGCTTGCATTCGTGCCGACATCGGGCACATACCTCGCATTCGAGGCCTTGCGGGCGGTGTCTGCGAGTTCTGTATGAATGCTTCGGTTTGCTGCGGGCGCTCGCACGCGTACCGGCCCGGGACACGCCGCAAGTACGTCCATGTAGGCGCTGGCGCGGCATCCATGCCGCTCAAGGTCCCACATCGGTACGCGCGCAAGCACCACCGATTTCTGTCGGTCGCGGAACGAAATGCCGACAGCCAGATGGACTGCCCGTTTTTCCGGGCACCCATTCCTTGAGATGCAAGAGCAGATAAATGCCTTGACGATTACATCGGCCACGAAGTGCTCAGGCATCAACACCTGCTTGAAGCATTGCGTGCCGATCAGCAGTAGCAATCTTGAGAGCACGGTGTCGCGCCCGGTGGCGGGACCGTGTGGCGGCATGGATGCCGCCACCGAGCCTGCATGGACGGATCCACGGCGTGTCCCGACACTGGATGCGGCACCGCGCTGCCGACCGCCCCTGGATACCGACCAGTGCTGCACACGACATCCGCCGATTTCATGCCAGCGCTTCGGTCGAATGATGTGATCACGAATCGGTCAACCAAACGAAAGTGGCTATCGTCCGAAGACGATAGCCACCCGCAAAGCCACAACCGGTCGGCGACGCGAACGCTCTTACAGCGCGGCCACCACTGCATCGCCCATTGCCACGGTACCGACCTTGGTGGTGCCTTCCGACCAGATGTCGGCCGTGCGCAGGCCTTGATCGAGCACCTTGCCAACTGCGTGTTCGATCGCATCCGCCGCAGCGGCCTGCGCGAAGGTGTAGCGCAACATCATCGCCACCGACAGGATCGTCGCCAGCGGATTGGCGATGCCCTTGCCGGCGATGTCCGGTGCCGAGCCGTGGCACGGTTCGTACATGCCCTTGCTGTTGGCATCCAGCGAGGCCGACGGCAGCATGCCGATGGAACCGGTGAGCATCGAGGCCTGGTCGGACAGGATGTCGCCGAACATGTTGTCGGTCACGATCACGTCGAACTGCTTGGGCGCGCGCACCAACTGCATCGCCGCGTTGTCCACGTACATATGCGACAGCGCGATATCCGGGTAGTCCTTGGCCACTTCCTCGACCACCGCACGCCATAGCTGGCTCGACGCCAGTACGTTGGCCTTGTCCACCGAACACAACTTCTTGCCGCGCAGGCGTGCCATGTCGAAGCCTGCCTTGGCGATGCGGCGAATCTCGCTCTCGCTATACGGCAAGGTGTCGTAGGCCTGGCGCTCGCCGTTGTCCAAGGTGCGGTTGCCACGCGGCTGGCCGAAATAGATGCCGCCGGTGAGTTCGCGCAGGATCAGCAGATCCAGCCCGGCCACGACCTCCGGCTTGAGCGTGGACGCATCGGCCAGCTGCGGGTACAGCAAGGCCGGCCGCAGGTTGGCGAACAGGCCCAGCTGCGAGCGGATCTTGAGCAGCCCACGCTCCGGCCGCAGCGCCGGGTCGATGGTGTCCCACTGCGGGCCACCCACCGCACCCAGCAGCACCGCATCGGCGGCACGCGCGCGCTCCAGCGTTTCATCGGCCAACGGGCTGCCGTATTTGTCGTACGCAGCGCCGCCCAGCTCGTCATACACCAGCTCGAAACCCAGACCATGTTGCGCGTCAATGCGCTTCAACACCTTGACCGCTTCGGCCATGATCTCCGGCCCGATCCCGTCGCCGGGAAGAATCAGAATCTGCTTGCTCATGCCACCCTCGTGAAGTGACGCCGCAGCGTCATTGAATTCATTGCAATAAGCGCACGCTGCACGATCAACGCACCCGCGTGCGGCTCGACATCACTGCAACGCGCCAAACAACCATGGCTGGCGTGCGCGATGACCCTGCTCGAAGCGCCCGATGGCATCGGCGTCCTGCAAGGTGAGGCCGATATCGTCCAGCCCGTTGAGCAGGCAATGCTTGCGGAAGGCATCGATGTCAAAGCCGTACTCCACGCCATCGGGGCGGCGCACGCGTTGTGCGGCCAGATCCACGGTGAGTTGGTAGCCCTCGGTCGCCAGGCATTGCTCGAACAACGCATCGACCTGCGCTTCGGCCAGCACGATCGGCAGCAGGCCGTTCTTGAAACTGTTGTTGTAGAAGATGTCGGCAAAGCTCGGCGCGATCACGGTGCGAAATCCGTATTCATCCAGCGCCCACGGCGCATGCTCGCGCGAGGAACCGCAGCCGAAGTTTTCCCGGGCCAGCAATACGCTGGCGCCCTGATAGCGCGGGAAATTGAGCACGAATTCCGGATTGAGCGGGCGCGTGCTGTTGTCGCGACCCGGCTCGCCGATATCCAGATAGCGCCACTCGTCGAACAGGTTCGGCCCGAAGCCGGTGCGCTTGATCGACTTCAGGAATTGCTTGGGAATGATCTGGTCGGTATCGACATTGGCGCGATCCAGCGGCGCGACCAGTCCGGTGTGTTGGGTAAAAGGGGTCATGAGAGAGGCCGAGAATGGGGAATGGGGAGTCGGGAATGGGCAGAGCGGGAAGCAGGACTTTGCGATTCCCTATTCCCGACTCTCGATTCCCTGCAGTTCACGCACATCGACAAAATGACCGCTCACCGCCGCAGCCGCCGCCATCGCCGGGCTGACCAGATGCGTGCGGCCGCCGGCGCCCTGGCGGCCTTCGAAGTTGCGGTTGGAGGTCGAAGCGCAATGCTCGCCGCTGCCCAGCTTGTCCGGGTTCATGGCCAGACACATCGAGCAGCCTGGCTCGCGCCATTCGAAACCGGCATCCAGAAACACCTTGTCCAGGCCTTCGGCTTCGGCCTGTGCCTTCACCAGGCCCGAGCCCGGCACCACCAACGCCTGCTTGATGGTGGAAGCCACCTTGCGGCCCTTGGCCACGGCAGCGGCGGCACGCAGGTCTTCGATCCGCGAGTTGGTGCACGAGCCAATGAACACGCGATCCAGGCGAATGGCGGTGACCGGCTGGTTGGCGGTCAATCCCATGTATTTGAGCGCGCGCTCGATCGAATCGCGCCTGGTCGGGTCCTGCTCGGCGGCCGGATCGGGCACGTGCTGATCGATGGCCAGCACCATTTCCGGCGAAGTGCCCCAGCTGACCTGCGGCTTGATGTCTTCGGCGCGCAACTCCACCACGGTGTCGAAGTGCGCGTCCGGATCGGAGACCAGCGTGCTCCATAGCGCCACCGCCGCTTCCCAGTCGGCGCCCTTGGGCGCGAACGGGCGCCCTTTGACGTAGGCAATGGTCTTCTCGTCCACCGCCACCATGCCCACGCGCGCACCGGCTTCGATGGCCATGTTGCAGATGGTCATACGGCCTTCCATCGACAGCGCGCGGATGGCGCTGCCGGCAAATTCCAGCGCATGCCCATTGCCGCCGGCGGTGCCGATCTTGCCGATCACCGCCAGCACGATGTCCTTGGCGGTCACCCCGAACGGCAACGTGCCTTCCACGCGCACCTGCATGTTCTTCATCTTCTTGGCGATCAGGCACTGCGTGGCCAGCACGTGCTCGACCTCGGAGGTGCCGATGCCATGCGCCAACGCGCCGAACGCGCCATGCGTGGAGGTATGCGAATCGCCGCAGACCAAGGTCATGCCCGGCAAGGTGGCGCCCTGCTCCGGGCCGACCACATGCACGATGCCCTGGCGCGCATCGTTCATCTTGAACTCGAGGATGCCGAAGTCGTCGCAGTTCTCGTCCAGCGTCTGCACCTGCAGGCGCGAGACCTCGTCGGAGATCGACTCCAGCCCGCCCTGGCGCTCGGCGCGCGTGGTCGGCACGTTATGGTCGGGCGTGGCGATATTGGCGTCGATGCGCCACGGCTTGCGCCCGGCCAGGCGCAGGCCCTCGAAGGCTTGCGGCGAGGTCACCTCGTGCAGGATGTGGCGGTCGATGTAGATCAGCGACGAACCATCGTCACGGCGTGTGACCTCATGCAGGTCCCACAGCTTGTCGTACAGGGTCTTGGCAGTCATCGCGGCAATCCGAGTGGCGGATGGTGGGTGCGCCCACCTGGCTGAGATCGATGCTAGGAGCTTGCCTTGGATTACGCAAATTCATATTGTTTATTCAAGAAATGAATTTTAGGAATAGCAATGGACCTGGCGAGCCTCAATGCCTTCGTGGCGATCGCCGAGAGCGGCAGCTTTTCGGCAGCCGGCGAGGCCTTGCACCTGACCCAGCCAGCGGTAAGCAAACGCATCGCACTGCTGGAGGCGCAATTGTCGGCGCGGCTGTTCGATCGCCTGGGTCGGCAGGTGGTGTTGACCGAAGCCGGCCAGGCATTGCTGCCGCGCGCGCAACGCATCCTGGCCGAGCTGCAGGACACCCGCCGCGTGCTGGAGCATTTGGGTGCAGCCGTCGGCGGCCGCTTGAGCCTGGCCACCAGCCACCATGTGGGGCTGCACCGCCTGCCGGCCTTGTTGCGCGGTTTTGCCACGCAACATCCGCAGGCGGCGCTGGACATCCAGTTTCTGGATTCGGAGCTGGCGTACGCCGCGGTGCTGCGCGGCGAGGTGGAGCTGGCAGTGACGACCCTGGCACCGGACACGCGCGCTCCGCTGCGCGCGCAGCCGATCTGGCACGACCGCCTGCAGTTCGTCGTTGCACCCGATCACCCGTTGGCAGCACGGCCTGCGGTGTCCCTGGACGATGTGGTGGCGCACCCGGCGGTGTTGCCGGATCCGGGCACCTTCACCCATCGCATCGTTGCCAACCTGTTCGCCGAGCGCGGCCTGGTGCCGAGTCTGCGCATGACCACCAATTACCTGGAAACGATCAAGATGCTGGTGTCGGTAGGCCTGGCCTGGAGCGTGCTGCCCGAGCGCATGATCGACCACCAGATCGTGGCGCTGCCGCTGGCCGATGTGGCGTTATCCCGCGAGCTGGGTTGCGTCACCCATGGCGGGCGCACCTTGTCGCGTGCGGCGCAGGCGTTTGTTGCGTTGTTGCATGCGCAGGCGGACCTGGCGCAGGCGTAGGCTGCCGGCGATATGTCTGCAGCGTGCTGCACGTGTCGGCGAAAGATGACGTCAGCAGTTCGATCTCGGCACGAGCGCACGAGAGGTGCGATGGGTCACACGCGGTTTGTTGACTCGGCGGTGCCGCGGCCTGGCCGGCAATGCGGCGATGGTTCTTCGCCACGCGCCACCCGTGCAATGCAACAACGCCTGTCTGCATCGGGCACACGTTCGACACGTCATGCAACGGCGCAACGCCTTACGGCCCGATCAAACGATTCCGCCCCTGCCGCTTGGCTTCGTACAGACGATGGTCGGCCAACGCCAGCAATTCGCGCCGGCTGGGCGCCTCCTCGCTCATCGCCATGCCCATGCTGGCGGTACAACGCACGGTCATGCCTTGCGCATCGACTTGGATGTCGGCCAGTCGCTGTCGCATGCGCTCGAACAGCGCGCGCGCCTGCACTGCATCCAGCCCGGTGGCCGCCAGCAGGAATTCTTCGCCGCCGTGACGCGCGGCGAAGCAATGCGCCTGCTCCTGCTCGCCCAGCACCTCGCCGATGGCCGATAGCACCGCATCGCCCACCTCATGGCCGTAGTCGTCGTTTATGCGCTTGAAATGATCGATATCCATCAACGCCAGCGCCAACGCCGCGCCACCGGCGTGCGCCTCATCGAACCAGTGCTGCAGCACACGCTCGGCTTCGCGTCGGTTCGGCAAGGCCGTCAGCACGTCGTGGCTGGCGCGGTATTCCAGCTGGCGCATCAACGCTTCGCGCTCCTGGCTGGCCTGCTGCAGCGCCAGGTTCTTGTCGCTCAGTTCGCGCGTGCGCCGGTCGATGACGGTATTGAGCTGGCGCTGACGCAGGCGATAGCTGGCGGTACGCCACAGATACAAGCCGTAGATCACGCTGGCCAGGCCAAGGATGCCCAGGCCGATCACTTCGCCTCGGCGCCACCACGGCGGCGCCAGTTCGATGACCAGGCTGGCTTCGCCCAGCAGATCGTCTTGCCGCCAATCCACCGGCAGCGACATGGCTTGCACGCGGAAGCGGAAACGGCCCGGCGGCAAATTGGTGTAGACCGCTTCGCTGGCATTGTCGGCATCCACCCACTCCGGGTCGAAGCCTTCCAGCCGGTAGCGATACCGCACCTTGTCCGGGCCGCGGAAATTCAGCCCGGCATACACGATCGCGATACGCCGGGTCTCGGCGCCGAACCGGTGCGGGCCACTGAGCGGCTGCACCATGCCATCGACCAGCAGGCGCTCGAAGACGATCGGCACCCGATGGCCTTGCAAGGTGCCCACGCGGGCCGGGTCGATCACGCCCAGGCCTGCGGCGGTGGGGAACAGCAACTGCCCGGACTGGGTCAGCCAGCCAGCCGGTGCGCTGCTGCCGTTGCCCTGGTTGCTGGGCATGCCGTCGCTGCGGTCGACCACCTCCACGCTCAATTGCTCGCGCGTGCCCGCATCGAGCTGGTCGAAGTTATCGCGTGCGATGCGGAACACCCCGTGGTTGCTCGACAACCAGAAATAGCCACGGCCGTCGTCGATCACGCGAAACACCTTGTCGCGCGGCAGCCCGACCCGGTGGTCGTAGACGCGGAAGCTGTCGCCGCGCAACCGCAGCAGGCCGCGATCGCTGGCAATCCACACATCGCCAGCGGCATCGCGCAGGAAATCGAAGGCGTTCTGCCCGGGGAAATCCTGCTCGCCCAGCCAGGCGCGGGTGCTGCCGTCCGGCGAAAGCGCGGTCACGCCGCGATCGGTGCCGATCCAGACAATGCCCTGCGCATCGCGGTACAACACCTGCACCGACCCATCCGGTACGCCGTCGGCGGCGGTGTAGCGGCGCGCCTTGCCGTTGCGCCAGCGCACCAGCCCGGCGGTGGTGCCGATCCACAGATCGTCGCCGTCCGGCAACACCGCACGCACCGACATGGAGGGCAGTCCATCGGCCGCGCCGATGCGCACCAGCACGTGGCCTTGCGCGTCCAGACGCACCACGCCCTGGCTATAGGTACCGGCCCAGACGCCGCCATCGCCAGCATCGGCCAGCGCCAGCACCGATTGCTCGAGCACGCGCCCACCTTCGCTGGGCGACAGCGACACCCGGCTGATGGTGCCGTCGCGCCAACGATCCAGGCCGACGGCATTGCCCACCCACACCGTGCCCTCGCCGGTCTGCAGCACGCAGCGCACGTAGTCCGAACTCAGGCCTTCGTCGTGGGTGACGCCGTGCGCGGCGCCCTCGGCAATACGGAACAGCCCGTGGGTGCTGCCGACCCAGATCAGGCCTTCGGCGTCTTCCAGCAGCGCCGGGCTGGCGACGCCGGAAATGGCGATTGCTCGTCCGGGTCGTTCGGGCCGCTGTGCACCACCAGCATTCCCGAAGACAGGCTCATCCACAGGTGCCCGCGGCGGTCCAGCAACACCGAATCCACGCGTTGCCCCTGGCGGAAGCGCTGCAGGCCACCGCCACGGCTCCACCACCACACGCCATCGTCGCCGGCGACCAGCAGGCCGCCCTGACGGTCGCTGGCCAGCCGCCGCACCGGCGCATCGCGCATCCCGTGCGCCCTTCCCCAGGCCGCAGCCTGGCCGCCATCGTGCGGCAGGCGATACAGCCCGACCTCGGTGCCGACCCACAGGTCGCCGCTTTCGTCTGCAGTCAGTGCGGTGACGCGCGCGCGCGGCAAGCTGGTCTGGCGGCCGACGTCGACCACCCGCCCGTCGCCCTCGATGCGGTACAGCGTCTGCGGCGTGCCCACCCACAGCGCGCCATCGGCACGCCGCAGCAGGGCGCTGACCGCAAGATGGCGCGCCGACGCATCGCCCAGCTGCCGCCAGTGACCGTCCTGATAGTGGTAGACGCCGTCGAACGCAGTGCCGAACAGCATGCCGCCGGTGCTGTCGCGAACCACCACAAATACCCCGCCCAGCTCGACGCCGGGAGTGTTCTGACGGTCGTACACGGTGAAATCGCGCCCATTGAAGCGCGCCACGCCTTCCCAGGTACCCAGCCAGATCAGCCCGTCTTCGCCCTGGGCCACCGCGTGCACCAGGTTGTGCGGCAGGCCGTCGTCCATGTTCCAGCGCGTGACGGTGTGGTAAGCGGAGTGCTTGAGCACCTGCGCGTCGGCAGGCCAGGCGTTGAGCATGGCGCAGCACAGCAGCAGCCACAGCCACGCGTGCCCGATCCGCCGCACGCACGTGCTGCGAACGCAGCTTGTGTGCGCCTGCGTACCGCCCCTTCCCACGCTCCCCGTCCCCTCGTCCGTGCTCGCTGGAGATACCTGCCCGTATGCACTGGCAGGCCTACGGCAAATTTATCACCGGGGTTTTGGTGCCGCCTTCGGTGGATCCCTGACAGCTGCCGGGAGCGGCACGACACCGGGAACCGGGCAGACGGAACCGTTAACGTCGCGGTTGGGCGCCGAGTATAAATATAGAACCCCATGGTCTAGTATTGACGACATGTCCAGCTCGTCCCCCCTCACTTCCAAGACCAAGAGCAACGGCCCTGGCCGTCCCAAGGATCTTGGAAAGCGTGCCGCCATCCTGGGTGCCGCCCGCACCATGTTCATGGAACAGGGCTATGCAGGGGTCAGCATGGATGGGATCGCCGCGCAGGCCGGCGTCTCCAAGCTGACCGTGTACAGCCACTTCGGCGACAAGGAGAGCCTGTTTTCCGAGGCGATCCGCACGCAATGTCAGCACATGATGCCGGACGACCTGTTCGATCATGCTCCCAAGGGCGCGTTGCGCGACCAGCTCACCGAGATTGCCCATGCGTTCTTCGCCATGGTCAGCACCGAATCGGCCATCTCCACCCACCGCATGATGATGGCGCCCGGCACCGGCGACGTGCATATCCGCGAGATGTTCTGGGATGCAGGCCCCAAGCGCACGCAGGGGGCGCTGGCGGATTTCCTGTCCGCGCGGGTGGCCGACGGCCAGCTGGAGATCCCGGACGTCGCGCGCGCCGCCTCGCAATTCTTCTGCCTGCTCAAGGGCGAGCTCTACGCCCTGATGATGTGCGGCCTGCACGGCCAGCCCACCCGCGCCCAGGTCGATGAGCACATCGACACCAGCGTCGACTTCTTTTTGAGGGCCTATGCGCCGCGTTGAGCGTCCCCGGCCTTTGGTGGCGATGACTTCCGGCACTGCGCCGGATGGCAGCGCGCGGCGATGCTAGATGCGCCAGGTGCCTCGCGCACCGGTAAAATGTTCGCCCCACCGCGTTGGATACCCGCACCATGACGATCGATTTCACCCAGGCCCGCGAAAAGATGGTCGAGCAGCAGATCCGGCCGTGGGACGTGCTGGACCTGCGCGTACTCGACGTGCTGGCGCGCCTGCCGCGCGAAGCCTTCGTGCCGGAGGCCTACAAGACGCTGGCCTATGTCGACGTGGAAATTCCGCTGTCGGCCGGCCACAAGATGATGAAGCCGGTGGTCGAAGGCCGCATGTTGCAGGCACTGGACCTGCAACCGGGCGAGGACGTGCTGGAAGTCGGCACCGGCAGCGGCTTTGCCACCGCCTGCCTGGCCGCGCTGGCACGCGAAGTGCTCAGCCTGGAGATCGACCCGGCGCTGGCTGCGGCTGCGCGCGCCAATCTGGATCGCACCGGCCTGGGCAGCAACGTCCGCATCGAAACCGCCGATGTCTTCGGCTGGCAGAGCGAGCGTCGCTTCGACGCCATCTGCGTGACTGGCGCGGTCGACACCCTGCCCGTCCAGTGGCTGCAGTGGTTGCGCCCGAACGGCCGGTTGTTCGTCGTGCGCGGTCACGACCCGGTGATGGAAGCGGTCCTGGTCCGTGGCGAGGTCAACGCCCCGCGCATCGAATCGTTGTTCGAAACCGACCTCGCCTATCTCCAGGGCGCCGCACCGACGCCCCGATTCCAATTCTGATTCCCAAGGAAGCTTCCCCGATGATCCGCCGATCCCTCGTCCTGGCCCTGGCCGCCGCCCTGTCTCCCATGGCTGCGCACGCCACCGACCTGCTGCAGGTCTACGAAATGGCCCGCAACGGCGATCCGCAGTTGGCCGTGGCCGAGTCCACGCGCCTGGTCAATCGGGAGGGTCAGGTGCAGGCGCGTGCGGCGCTGCTGCCGCAGCTGGACGGTAGCGCCAGCTACACCCAGTCGCACCGTGAGCTGGAAGGCGTCGATGGCCGCTCCACGACCAAGCAGCGCCAGTACGCGATCCAGGGCAGCCAGACCATCTTCAACTGGGCGCAGTTTTCCAACCTGCGTGCGCAGCGCGAAGTGGCCAAGGCTGCGGACTTCACCCTGGCATCGGCCAACAACGACCTGATCACCCGCACCTCGGCGGCGTATTTCCAGGTACTGGTGGGGATCGAGTCGCTGGCGGCGGCCGAGACCAACGAAGCGGCCGCAAAGAAGCAGTTCGACTACGCCGACAAGCGTCTGGAAGTGGGTCTTGCACCGATCACCGACGTGCACGAAGCCCGCGCCCAGTACGACCAGGCGCGCGCCGACACCATTACCGCGCGCAATACGCTCAAGGACTACTACCAGGCATTGACCGAGCTGACCGGCCAGCCGGTGGTCGGCTTGCGCGCGTTGCCGGATGAGTTCCGTCCCGAAGTGCCGGCCGCCTACAGCAACGTGGATCAGTTGGTCGCCACCGCGATCGCCGATAACCCCGCATTGAAGGCGCAGCAGTTGCAGGTCAGCGCTGCCGAGGCGCAGGTCAGTGCCGCGCGTGCCGGCCATCTGCCCACGCTGAGCCTGGGTGCCAATGTCGGCCGCAGCAACAGCTGGGGCGGCCAGGGAACGGTCGATGAGGCGGCAGGCAACTTCACCACCGCAGGTCGCGACATCGATACCGATTCGGTGGGCATCACGCTGACGATTCCGATCTTTGCCGGCGGCGCAACCCAGTCGGCCGTGCGTCAGGCACTGTCGCAGCGCGATATCCAGCAGGACACCTACGAGCAGCAGAAGCGCGCACTGGATCGCAACACCCGCAATGCCTACCAGACCGTGGTTGCCGGTATCAGCGAAGTGGAAGCCCGCCGCCTGGCCGTGGTGTCGGCGCAAGCCGCCTACGACGCCTCGCAGGTGGGTCTGGAAGTGGGCACGCGCACCGTGCTGGACGTGGTGCAAAACCAGCGCACGCTGTTCCAGGCGCAGCTGAACTACGCACAGTCGCGTTACAACTTCCTGCAGAACCGCCTGCTGCTGGGCCAGGCCATCGGCAAGCTCGACATCACCGATCTGCAGGACGTCAACCGCCTGCTATCGCAGGATGCCGAGTCCAAGCTGCAGGGCAGTGGTTCGTTGCAGTAAGGCCAGCTGGATGCACAAAAAAGCGGGCCACGGCCCGCTTTTTTTGTGCGCGATGCAACCGCATGCGCACCTGTCGTGACGGCTGCTGCAAGTGCGGTAAATCGGCAACGCCGACATGCAGCCTCCGACGCAAGCGATCCCACCACGCGCATCTCACTGCCCGACGCACACGCTCACTGCGGACCGCAACGAAGGCTGCACTCCGGCGCCAGGCGCGGTGGAGTGCAGCACGTCCATGCACGCCGCCACGCAACGAGCGACACCCCTCACGCCACAACGCCCGCGCTCGCCAGCGGCGGCAGATCGGGCGCGATCTGCACCAAGGTGCGGGCCACGGCGCCCTTGCCGTTGGCGACCAGCGCCAGGCCTGCAGCGGTCATCGCCTCGCGTTGTGCGGGGTCGGCGAGCAGGCGCGCCAACGCCTGGTAGACGCACTCGGCATCCTCGCAGATGGCAACGGCATCGGCTTCGCGCATGCGCCGCGAAATCTCCGAGAAGTTATGCAGATGCGGGCCGGTGATTGCCGGCGTTCCGACGGCGGCCGGCTCGAGCAGGTTATGCCCGCCGATCGGCTGCAAGCTGCCACCGACGAAAGCCACCTGCGCGCACGCATAGAAGCTCATCAGCTCGCCCAGGGTGTCGATGACGAAGACCTTGTCGCCTGCCTGCGGCCATTGCTGCGCCTTGCGCGTGGCAACGCGCCAACCTCGCTCGCGTGCCACTGTCTCGACCTTGGGAAAGCGCTCGGGATGGCGCGGTGCCCACAACAGCAGCACGTCCGGGAATTGCAGCAGCAAACGCGCGTGGATATCGGCAACGGCCGCCTCTTCGCCTTCGTGCGTGCTGGCGGCGATCCACACCGGGCGCGTGGCCGGCACGTGCATGCGGAACTGCGCGACCAACGCCTGCAATTGCGCTGGCGCGGCGATATCGAACTTGAGATTGCCCAGCGCAATCACCTGATCCGGGCGCGCGCCCAGGGTGACAAAGCGCTCGGCATCGTCCTGCGACTGCGCCGCCACGCAGGTAACGGTGCGCAGCGCGCGACTGATCAACGGTGCCAGCAACCGGTACCCGCGCAACGAACGCGCCGACAACCGTGCGTTGAGGATGTACACCGGAATCTGGCGATCGCGGCAGCCGAACAACATGTTCGGCCACAGCTCGGTTTCCAGGATCAACGCCAGCCGCGGGCGGAAGTGTTCGAGAAACCGCCCCACGCTGCCCGGCACGTCGTAGGGCAGATACACATGGTCCACCGCATCGCCCCACAGGGCGCGCACGCGCTCGGAGCCGGTGGGGGTGATGGTGGTGATGACCCAACGGATATCGGGGCGCTGCGCACGTAGCGCATTGACCAGCGGTGCGGCCGCGTTGACTTCGCCCACCGACACCGCATGCACCCACGCGCGCGGGCGCCCGCAGGCATGCGTGTAGGACGCATAGCGCTCGTTCCAGCGATTGAAGTATTCGCGCACGCGAAAGCCACGCCACACCAAGTGGTACACCGTGACCGGCAGCAACAGGTACAACAGCGCCGAGTACAGCCCGCGCAACAGCCATTCGATCGGGTCTTTCCGCATCGGTGCAGGATACGGGAGCGTCCGTGCGTGCGCATGTGCACGCTGCCCGCTAGGCGCAATCCCTTAGAATTGGCGCATGTCCGAGCCCGCCAACGTCGCCGTCCGCCCTTCCCTGCGCAACCCCAAGCACTGGCCGATGTATCTGGGCCTGGCGGTAATGGTGGTGGCCGGGCGCCTGCCCTGGACGCTGCAACGTGCAGTGGGCCGCGGCGTGGGCTGGATTGCAATGCGCCTGGCGGGCACGCGTCGGCGCGCGGCCGAGGTCAACCTGAAACTGTGTTTCCCCGAGCAGGACGATGCCTGGCGGGCGCGGCTGTTGCGCGACAGTTTCGACGCGCTGGGCGTGGGCCTGTTCGAGTTCGCGCGCGCCTGGTGGGGCAGCATCGACGCCATTCGACCAGGCGTACAGATCGAGGGCCTGGAGCATCTGCAGCAACTGCAGCAGCAAGAACGCGGCGTGTTGCTGGTGTCCGGCCACTTCATGACGCTGGAAATGTGCGGGCGCCTGCTCTGCGACTACGTGCCGCTGGCCGGCATGTACCGCAGGCATCGCAACCCGGTGTTCGAGTGGGCGGTCAAGCGTGGGCGCTTGCGCTATGCCACGCACATGTTCGCCAACGAAGACCTGCGCGCCACCATCAAGCATCTCAAGCGCGGCGGTTTTCTGTGGTATGCGCCGGATCAGGACATGCGCGGCAAGGACACCGTGTTCGTGCCGTTCTTCGGACATCCGGCCTCCACCATCACCGCCACGCATCAGCTGGCACGGTTGACCGGCTGCGCGGTCGTGCCGTACTTCCATCGTCGCGAAGGCGGCCGCTACATCCTCAAGATCGCACCGCCGCTGGCCGACATTCCGTCCGATGACGTCATCGCCGATACCACGCAGGTCAATGCCGCCATCGAAGACATGGTGCGCGAAGCGCCGGACCAATACCTGTGGATCCATCGGCGCTTCAAGCGCCAGCCGGGCGGACGTAGCGCGTTCTATCGCTGACGCCGGCGCGGCGAATGCCTGCAACGCATGCGTGGGCGTTGCGCTGCATAGCGCGCAAATCGAACGAGGTGCCGATCAACCGCACGCACCGCGTTACTGCGGCGCGCGGTCCGCATCGTCGTTGAGCAATGCACCGGCATACAGCCCGGCCAGCATCAGGCTCAGCCCGCCCCAGAAGCTGGAATAGAACGCCAGATGGGTGTTGAACGGAAACACCGTGGCCACCAGCGCGATCATCGCCGGCCGCGCCTGCTCGCGCGCCACCGCGCTTGAGTAGCGCCACGCGCGCCATGCCTGCGCCGCGCCGGCCAGCCAGAGCAGCAAACCGATCACGCCGGTTTCGGCCAGGATTTCGAGCACGATCTGATGCGCATGAAAGGCCGGCCCACCGCCCCACGCCGGCGCTTGGCCAGGTGCCGGATTGCAGGCCGGATAGGCCTGCCGGAACCCGCGCGCGCCCACGCCGTTGAGCGGATGCGTGCGGATCATGCACAGCGCCGCCTCCCAGATCTGGGCGCGCCCGGACAGGGCCTGGTCCACGCCCTGTTCGCCATTGCCGAACGCCAGCGTGGTGCGCTGGATGCGCTCGCGCGCCTGTGGCGCCACCGCCACCACCGCCACGGCCAGCAATGCGCCGGCCACCGCCACGGCCAGCAAACGATGCCCGCCCAGCAGCTGCCAGCCCGACAGCAGCACGATCACGCCATAGGTGATCCACGACGCGCGCGAGCCGGCCAAGACCAACACGATGCCGACCGCCGCCGCACCCACAAGCCAGGCCAAGACATGACGCCGCCCCAACGCCAGCAACAGGAACGGCGACAGGCTGGCCAGGGTCTGCCCGAACTTCAGATTGCAGGGGCCCAGCACGCCGCTCAACCGGTCCACCAGCGCCAGTTCCTGGGCCGTGCACAGGCCATGGCCGCTGATCAGTTGCTTGACCTGATCGATGCCAAAGAACAATGGGCTGGTACCGAAGGCGGCCTGCAGCAACGCGTCCAGCGTCCACACGCCACCGATGACCGCCAGCCCGGTAAACGTGCGACGCCGACGCTGTGCATTGGCCACGGCGATGGCGCATAACCACATGAACGGCAGGTAGCGCAGATCGGTGGCCGACTTGCGCAGCGCGCGGCCGGCATCCACCGCGTCGAACGCCGACAGGATCTGCGGCAACCAGTACGCCAGGAACAACACGCTGGTCAGCGCCCAGGCCGCGCCGCTGAGCAGGCGCGTGCCGCCGCGAAAGCGCGCGTGCAACAGGCGGTACGCCGCGAACAACGCACCCAGCGACAACACCGTTTCCGCCAAGCCGGGCGTGGGCCACAACGCCACGAACACGATCACCCACAGTGGCGCCCAGCGGCCGGCATCGGGCGTCAACACGGGCGCCTGCGGGATGGCCTCAGCGGCGGAGTTCGTCATAGACCTTCAGGGTGGCCGTTTGCATGGCCTGCAACGTGTAGGGGATCACGGCCGGCGCTGCCGGGGCATGCTGCAGCAACTGCAGCGCCTGCGTGCATAAGGCCTGGGCATCGAAGGCAGCGACCGCGCCACCGGGCTGCAACTCGGCCAGCAGTTCGCCGACGCCGCCGTGTGCCCAGCCCAGCACCGGCCGGCCGACCGCCAGCGCCTCCACCACGGTGCGGCCGAAGGCTTCCGGCTTGCGCGAAAGCTGCAGCACCAGATCGCTGGCCGCGTAGGCCTGGGCGATGCGCGCGGTGGGCTCGGTCAAGGCGACCGCCTCGGCAATGCCCAGCTTGGCGGCTTCCGTCTCCAGCTCCCGTACATACGCCTCGCGCCCGGGCTCGCGTGCGCCGGGCAACCACAAAAAGGCCGGCACGCCGGCTGCACGGATGTCGGCGAGCAGCTGCAGGCCATCGGCATGGCCCTTCAGGCGCGTGCCGCGGCCCGGTAGCAGGAGCAGCGGTGCATCGGCCGGCAGTCCGGGCAGCAGCGTCTGTACCCAAGCACGAGCGCGGCGGTCCGGCTGCAGCCGGCGCGGGAACTGCGCGATATCCACCCCGCGCGGAATGGTGCGCAGGCGCGCCGGATCGGTCTGTGGGTAGTGCGTGCACACGTATTCGCGCACCGTGTCGGACACGCAGATCACGCGCTCGCCGTAGGTCATCACGGCGCTATAGCGGCTGGGCGAATTGAGCCCATGCACGGTGGTCACCAGGCGCGGCCGCGTCGCCGCGGGCATGCCGCGCAGCGCGTACCAGCCCAGCCAGGCCGGCAGCCGCGAACGTGCATGCACGATGTCGGCCCCGAGTTCGGCGAACAAGCGGCGCAAGCCGGCCACATGCCGCAGCGTCAGCAGCGATTTGCGGCCGATCTCCAGCGTGAGATGTTCCCCGCCAGCGTCCAGCAAGGGCTGGACCAGGCGGCCGCCGGCCGAGACGACGAAGGCGCGATGACCGGCGCGCACCAGCGCGGCAGCGATTTCCAGGGTGGAGCGCTCGACGCCGCCGGACTGCAGTGCCGGCAGCAGTTGCACCACGGTCAGGCGGTGCATCCGGCCAGTATCAGTCGGCGAGCACGAACAGCGCGCCGCAATACGGGCACTTGGCTTCGCCGTTGGGCTCGTCTTCGATCGGCAGGTACACGCGCGGATGCGAGTTCCACAGCGCCATCTGCGGCGTCGGGCAGCTCAGCGGCAGGTCGCCGCGGTGCACGGTGTAACGCGTTTGCGCATTGGCGGGCGCGGTGGCGGTCTGGCTCATGGCGGTGCGATCGGAAGGCAAAGGCAGAGCGCGGATTCTAGCAGCCTGCGTGGTGATCGGCCCATCGACCGGGCGTGCAGGCCCGCGCGGGAGTTCGTTGCAAGCGTTGCCAATCCAATCGCCGAGGCCGCTATGACGACAGCGATCCTGCAGCACACCCCAATCGGCAGCGCGGCAGTGCAACGACACCGCACCGCGCATGCCGCCTATCATCGGGAGCCAGCGTTTCGCCAACCGGCGACGTGAACCATACCGGGCGCAACATCGGCCCAGCGCACGTCCCGCTACGTGCCCCAAGGAGACACTGCCCCGTGACCTTGCCTGTTGTCCTGCTGCATCCGCGTGGTCTACCGCGCGCCATCGCCGTTGCTCTGCTCGGTCTCGCTGCGCTGCCGGCGATGGCCGCCACGCACTTCGCAAGCGCGTTCGAGCACGGCGACCCCGTACCGGCGCAGGCGACCGACACCGCCGTGCAGGTTGCCATCGGCGCCGGCCCGGCAGCGCCGTACGCCGCCAAGCCGAACGCCGGCTACAGCGGAGCGCAGGCGTTGCATTACGCGAGCAACGGCGCGGGTGGGCGACGCGCGTTGTTCACCACCGATCTGCTGATCCAGACGCAGACCACGCTGTCGTGGATGGTCTTGCCCGAAAGCGTGGGCAGCGATCATGTGGCCTCGACCTATGTGTCACTGGATCTGCTGCTGGATGACGGCACACATGTCTCTGCCAGCGCAGTGCGCGATCAACATGGCGTGGCATTGGGTGCGCAGGCGCAAGGCGATTCGAAGACGCTGTACCCACAGCAGTGGGCGCGCAAGCAGGTGCGGTTGGGAGATGTGCCCGGACTGCGTGGGCGGCGCGTGCGCGCGATCGAGCTGGAGGTGGCGCCACCGGCCGGCGCGCGCGCTGCCGGGTGGATCGACAATATCGCCATTGCCGAGGTGCCGCTGGCAACAGCAGGGCGGCCCTCCGATTGGGTGCTGACCACGCGCGGCACGCAATCCAATGGCACGTTTTCGCGCGGCAATAATTTTCCTGCCACGGCCGTGCCGCACGGTTTCAACTTCTGGACGCCGGTCACCGATGCGGGAACGCTGACCTGGCTGTATCGCTGGAACGAGCACAACGGTGCCGACAATCGCCCGCGCCTGCAGGCGCTGTCGCTGAGCCATCAACCCAGCCCATGGATGGGCGACCGACAGACGTTTCAGGTGATGCCCTCGCTGACTGCCGGCGTGCCGGACGCCGATCGCAGCAAACGAGCACTGGGGTTTTCGCATGACGACGAAACTGCCCGCCCCTATCGCTACGCGGTGCAGTTGGATAACGGCATCCATGCCGAGATCGCACCGACCGATCACGCGGCGCTGTTTCGCTTTCGCTTCCCGGCGCGCGGCGATGCCAATCTGCTGTTCGACAACGTGGATGCGCGCGGCGGGCTAACGCTGGATGCGGCGACCCAGACACTGTCCGGCTACACCGATGTACGCAGCGGTCTGTCGACGGGCGCAACGCGCATGTACGTCTATGCCAGCTTCGACAGGCCCTGGCACAGCAGCGGCCTGCTCGACACCGGCCGCCCTACCGGATGGATCAAGTTCGATGCCGGCAGCGCGCGGCAGGTACAGATGCGCATCGCCACGTCGCTGATTTCGGTGGAGCAGGCCAAGCACAATGCAGCCCTGGAAATTGCCGCAGACGCGAGCTTCGAGCAGGTGGCCGCGCGCGCGCAGGAGGCCTGGGATGCAGTGCTGGGGCGCTTCGAGGTGCCCGACGCCACTGCCGACCAGGCCACCACGCTGTATTCCAACCTGTACCGGTTGTACCTGTATCCGAACTCGGCGCACGAAAACGTGGGCACTGCGACTGCGCCGGATTGGCGCTACGCCAGCCAGAACAGCTGGTCGGACGACAATATCGACGGCAGCGCGGTGCGCAGCTTCGCACCGATCCGCGATGGCCGGGTGTACGTCAACAACGGGCTATGGGATACGTTTCGCACGGCCTGGCCCGCGTATGCCCTGTTTGCGCCCGATGATGCCGGTGCCCTGGTGCAGGGGTTTGTCGAGCAATCGCGGGCAGGTGGCTGGATCGCACGGTGGTCATCGCCCGGCTATGCCGACCTGATGGTGGGCACCAGCTCGGATGTGGCGTTTGCCGATGCATGGCGCAAAGGCGTGCAAGGCTTCGACCCGGCTGAGGCCTACGCCGCTGCACTGAAAAACGCCACTGTCGTTGCGCCGGACCGGCATGTGGGTCGCAAGGGCATGGCGCGCTCCACCTTCCGCGGCTACACCGACACCGAAACGCACGAAGGCATGTCGTGGTCGATGGAGGGCGCCCTCAACGATTTCGGCATCGCCAACATGGCCGAGGCATTGTCCAGCCAGGCCGCGACTGCGGCAGCGCGCGAACGCTATGCGACCGAGGCGCAGTATTTTCGCCACCGCGCGGCCGGGTATGCGGCATTGTTCGATCCGGCGGTCGGCTTCTTCCAGGGTCGCAAGCCCGACGGTGCCTGGCGCGTGGGTGCGGCGCAGTACGACCCCCGCGTGTGGGGCAACGATTACACCGAATCCAGCGGCTGGACGTTTGCATTCACCGCGCCGCACGATGGCGAAGGCCTGGCTGCGCTCTACGGCGGCCGCGCGGCCTTGGCCGCCAAGTTGGACATGTTTTTTTCCACGCCCGAAACTGCTCAAGCGCAGTTTGCAGGCTCGTATGGCAACACCATTCACGAGATGACCGAAGCGCGCGATGTGCGCATGGGCATGTACGCGCACAGCAACCAGACTGCGCACCACATTCCATGGATGTATCTGTATGCCGGGCAACCGTGGAAGACACAGCGCATTACCCGCGACATTCTGGCGCGTCTGTACTTGGGGAGCGAGATCGGCCAGGGTTACCCTGGCGACGAAGACAATGGCGAGATGTCGGCATGGTATCTGTTCGCTGCGCTGGGGCTGTATCCGTTGCGAATGGGAGCGCCGGAGTATGTGATCGGCTCGCCGCTGTTCAAGCAGGCGCGCGTGCGCTTGCCGGGTGGCGGCACCCTGACGGTCAATGCGCCGCAGAATTCGCCGCAGAATGTGTATGTGCAGTCGCTCAAACTCAACGGCAAGCCGTGGCACAAGACCTGGTTACCGCATGCGGTAATCGCCAAAGGTGCAACGCTGGACTTCGTGATGGGGCCAATGCCCTCGCGCTGGGGCAGCGCACCGGACGATGTGCCGCCGTCGTTGACCACGCCAGGCAAGCGCCCTGCCCCGTTGCGTGACCTGCTGGGTGCCAGCGCACGCGTGACGCAGGCAGATGGTCGCGCGCTGGCGGCTTTGCATGACGACGATGCGGGCAGCGCGAGCGCGGTGTCGCCGGCTACGGTGCTGACGCTGAGCGGTCTTGATCGCGGTGAGGCCATGCTTTACACCGTGACCAGCGGCGACGCTGCGATTGCGTCGGCTGCGTGGACGCTGGAAGCA
Source organism: Xanthomonas phaseoli pv. dieffenbachiae (assembly GCF_008639345.1). Lineage (NCBI taxonomy): Bacteria > Pseudomonadati > Pseudomonadota > Gammaproteobacteria > Lysobacterales > Lysobacteraceae > Xanthomonas > Xanthomonas phaseoli. The sequence goes on from NZ_CP041380.1 coordinate 3,843,343, forward strand.
CGCACTGCAGGAGGCAAATGGCGCGTCGTCGATACGCGCCGCGAGGAGCGTTTTCAATGGCCGCTTCAAACGCGCCCGTTCCGGATCGCGACGCCCGGTTCGTATGCGGAGTATCGGCTGCATTGGACCGCGCCCGCGCGTGCACAGGTGGCGGAGATCGAGTTACTGGGTGCGGTGCCGGATGGGCGCTGAGGCCTGAGGTTTGAGCGTGATCGCTTGGGATGACGACGACCCGCGACGCCTGCCGTTTGCGTAGCTCGTCAACGTTTTGGATGGTCGACGCTGAGTCGCTGCCAAGGGTAGGCCGTACCCTCACCCCTCTACCGCGCGGAGAGGGGCTTGTGGGTCGTTGCTGTTGGCTGGGTGCTGAGTTGTTGGGCGCCTTGCAGTGACAACTTCTCGACCGCTGCGATGCCAAGGCTCGCCCGTACCCTCACCCCAACCCCTCTCCCGCGGGGAGAGGGGCTTTTGGGTCGTTGCTGCTGGCTGGGTGCTGAGTTGTTGGGCGCCTTGCAGTGACAACTTCTCGGACGCTGCGATGCCAAGGCTCGCCCGTACCCTCACCCCAACCCCTCTCCCGCGGGAGAGGGGCTTTTGGGTTATTGCTGCGGACTGGGGACTGAGCGCCCGGGCGCCTTGCAACACCCTATCGAGAAAGACACTTCTCGGCCGTTGTCTTGCCGGCCGAGCGCTTGCTGCTTCAAATCAAGCAGCACTCGGCCAAGTCTTGGACACCTGGCAAGTCGTGAGTATCTCGACTCAGTCGTTGCCCTTATCGGCCGCCGCTTTTTCCGCATCGCGTTGCCTGCGGATCTGCGCATCCACCGCTGCGATGGCGGTCATGTTCATCACCCGGCGCGAGGTGGCGCTGGTGGTGAGGATGTGCACCGGCTTGGAGATGCCCATCAGGATCGGGCCGATCGCCACGCCGTCGGTGAACACGCGCACCAGGTTATAGGCGATGTTGGCCGCTTCCAGGTTCGGCAACACGAACAGGTTGGCGCGGCCCTTCAAGGTGCTGTTGGGCATGATCTGCTTGCGCAGCGCCTCGTCCCAGGCAGTGTCGCCCTGCATTTCGCCGTCGATGTTGAGCTCGGGCTTGCGCTTGAGCAGGGCCTCGCGCACCTGGCGCATCTTCAGCGCATCGCGCGAGTCGTGGCTGCCGAAGTTGGAATGCGACAGCAGCGCGATATTGGGCTCGATGCCGAACAGCTTGAGGCGATAGGCGGCCTGCAGCGTCGCTTCCACCACCTGCTCGACGGTGGGGTCTTCCTGCACATGGGTATCGAGGAAGAAGAACACGCCCAGCTGGTTGATGACACCAGTCATCGCCGAGGTGGAGCTCACCCGCGGCTCCAGCGGGATCACGCTGCGCGCGTAACCGAGCTTCTTGTGGAAGCGGCCGACCACGCCCGACAGCATCGCATCGGCCTCGCCGCGCGCCACCATGACGGCGGCGATCAGGGTCGGGCGCGAGCGCATCAGCTCCTTGGCCGCGGTGACGGTCACGCCACGACGCTCGGTGAGCGCGTGGTAGTACTGCCAGTAATCGTTGAAGCGGGGATCGTCGAGGATATTGGTGATCTCGAAGTCCACGCCGGCGGTCAGGCGCAGGCCCATGCGTTCGATGCGTGCTTCGATCACGTCCGGGCGGCCGATCAGGATCGGGAAGGCCAGGCCTTCGTCGACCACGTTCTGCACCGCGCGCAGCACCACTTCTTCTTCGCCTTCGGCATACACCACGCGCTGCTTGTCGGCGCGCGCGCGGTCGTAGACCGGCTTCATCATCAGGCTGGTGCGGTAGACGAACTGGCCGAGCTTGTCGCGGTAGGCCTCCATGTCGGTGATCGGGCGCGTGGCCACGCCCGAATCCATCGCCGCCTGTGCCACGGCCGAAGACAGCTCGACCAGCAGGCGCGGGTCCAGGGGGCGCGGAATCAGGTAGTCGGGGCCAAAGCTCGGGGTTTCGCCGCCGTAGGCCGCGCCCAGGTCGGAGGCCTCGCGCCGCGCCATCGCCGCGATCGCCTTGACGCAGGCGATCTTCATTTCCTCGTTGATGCCGGTGGCGCCCACGTCCAGCGCGCCGCGGAACAGGTACGGGAAACACAGCACGTTGTTGATCTGGTTCGGATAGTCCGACCGACCAGTGCCGATGATGCAATCCGGGCGCACCGCCTTGGCCACTTCCGGGGTGATTTCCGGGTTGGGATTGGCCAGCGCGAAGATCACCGGCTGGCGCGCCATGCTGGCAACCATCTCCGGCTTCAGGATGCCGGCGGCCGACAGGCCCAGGAAGATATCGGCGCCTTCGACGATCTCGGCCAGGGTGCGCTTGTCGGTGTCGCGCGCGTAGCGCTGCTTGTCCGGGTCCAGGTCGGTGCGACCGGTATGGATCACGCCATCGCGGTCCAGCGCCAGGATGTTCTCCGGCTTCAGGCCCAGCGAGACCAACATGTTGACGCAGGAAATGCCCGCCGCGCCCATGCCGGTGGTGGCCAGCTTGACCTCTTCGATCTTCTTGCCGGTGACCACCAGCGCGTTGAGCACCGCCGCGCCGACGATAATCGCGGTGCCGTGCTGGTCGTCATGGAACACCGGGATGTTCATGCGCTCGCGCAGCTTGCGCTCGACGATGAAGCATTCCGGCGCCTTGATGTCTTCCAGGTTGATGCCGCCGAAGGTCGGCTCCAGGCTGGCGATGATGTCCACCAGCTTGTCCGGGTCGTTCTCATTGATCTCGATGTCGAACACATCGATGCCGGCGAACTTCTGGAACAGCACGCCCTTGCCTTCCATCACCGGCTTGGAGGCCAACGGGCCGATGTTGCCCAGGCCCAGCACCGCCGTGCCGTTGGTGATAACCGCCACCAGATTGCCGCGCGCGGTGAGCTCGCTGGCCTGGGTGGCATCTTCGACGATGGCCTCGCAGGCGAACGCCACGCCCGGCGAATACGCCAGCGACAGATCGCGCTGGGTCAGCATCGGCTTGGTCGCGGTGACCTTGATCTTGCCGGCCGGCTGCTGGCGGTGATAGTCGAGGGCGGCCTGTTTGAAGTCGTCGGTGGACATCGGTGGTGTGGTTCTCGAAGGCGCAGGAGGCTGAATTCTACCCTCCTGCCTGAACAAGGGCCTGTCGCGCAGCTGTCAGCGCGGCAGGGAGATCACGGCCGCAGCGTGGCGGGCGACGCAGCCGGCGTGGAGGCCAAACAAGAACGGCCCTGCATCCCGTCGTTGATACCGACGGAAGACAGGGCCGTAGGAAGCATCAACGCAGGCTGGCAGGTGCCACGCCGGGTTGGCCGACCGGGGCCAGCAGCGGCGGTTCGCCGCCGTCCAGCACCAGCTTGAGCCGGTCGCGGTCCAGGGCGTTTTCCCAGCGCGAGACCACCACGGTGGCCACCGCATTGCCGATGAAGTTGGTCAGCGAGCGGCATTCGCTCATGAAACGGTCCACGCCCAGGATCAGCGCCATGCCGGCCACCGGCACTTCCGGTACCACCGCCAGCGTGGCGGCCAGGGTGATGAAACCGGCACCGGTGACGCCGGCTGCGCCCTTGGAGCTGAGCATCGCCACGGCCAGCAGGGCGATCTGGTGGCCCAGGGTCAGTTCGGTATTGGTGGCCTGGGCGATGAACAGCGCCGCCAGCGTCATGTAGATATTGGTGCCGTCCAGATTGAACGAGTACCCAGTCGGCACCACTAGGCCCACCACCGACTTCTCGCAACCGGCCTTTTCCATCTTCTCCATCAGCGACGGCAACGCCGACTCCGACGAGGAGGTGCCCAGCACCAGCAGCAGCTCGGCTTTCAGGTAACGGATCAGTTTGAGGACCGAAAACCCGCACAGCCGGCTCACCAGACCCAGGATCACCAGCACGAACAACAAGGATGTCAGGTAAAACGAGCCCACCAGCCAGGCCAAATTGACCAGCGACTCCACGCCGTACTTGCCGATGGTGAAGGCGATGGCGCCAAAGGCACCGATCGGGGCGGCACGCATCAGGATATGCACCAGCTTGAACACCGGGGCGATCAGCGCTTCCAGCAGGTTCAGCACCGGCTTGCCGCGCTCTCCCACCAGCGCCAGCGACACGCCGAACAGCACCGCCACGAACAGCACCTGCAGGATGTTCGGCCCGGTCAGCTTGCCGTTGACGACCTGATCGCCGGTGAAGGCGCCGATCAGCGAATTGGGGATGATGTCCATCAGGAAGCCGACCAGGGTCAGGTCATGCGACTTCTCGACGTAGCTCTTGACCGCACTCTGGTCCAGATCGGCCGGATTGATGTTCATGCCGGCGCCGGGCTGCACCACATGGGCAACGACCAGACCGACCACCAGCGCCAAGGTGGAAAAGAACAGGAAGTAGGCCATCGCCTTGCCGAACACCCTGCCCACCGTCTTGAGATGGGTCATGCCGGCGATGCCGGTGACGATGGTCAGGAAGATCACCGGGGCGATGATCATCTTCACCAGCTTGATGAAGGCGTCGCCCAGCGGCTTGAGGCTTTCGGCGAAGGCGGGCTCGAAATGGCCCAGCAGGGCACCGAGGACGATCGCCACCACCACCTGAAAATACAGTTGGCGATAGAAGGGGACGGACGCCGGCAGGGGGCCGGCAGGCTTGCTGATGTGCATGACACCACTCCGAGGGACGAGAGAAGGTGCCGAGCCAGCACCCGTTGCACGCATTCTGGCCGCACGTCACAGCCCCGGCCGATAGCCCATTGGTACTACCCCATGTCCAGCGGCTGAACGTGGGCTTACACTTCAGCCGCGCCGCCGCCGGCCGTTAATTCCGTTTAACGCAGACACCGTTTCTGTGCTGCCGTCGTCCGGACCCTGCGCGCTTGCTGAAGACATTCACTGCGACCGCCATGGCAGGACGCCCGGCCCCTTCTCATTGCCGAAGACCATACCTATGCGCCTCAATCTGCTTGTCCTGGCGTTGGCTGCTGCCATCGTCCCCGCCGCTGCCAACGCAGCCACCTCGATCGAAAACTGGCCGACCAAGTACACCTTCGGTGACGGCACCGAGCTGGGCCTGACCGGCAACTACGCCTACGACGACAACAACTTCTCCGGCGACGACCGCCTGGAAGACCGCACCGACTTCCGCCGCAAGGAATTCGGCGCCACCATCAAGAAGAAGGGCGTCTACGACGCCATGGTGTACTACGACTTCGAGTCCAAGCTGTGGCTGGACGTGTTCTACCGGTTCGAGACCAAGGCCCTGTTCGGCCAGGATTACGGCCGGGTGCGTCTGGGCTACATGAAGGTGCCGGTGGGCCTGGAGGCGGTGCAGAGCTCGCGTGCGGGCAGCTTCATGGAACTGGGCCTGCCGATCCAGGCGGTGTTCCAGGGCCGCCGTACCGGCGCGGAATGGACGCTGGAACGTCAGCAGTACCTGCTGCAGGCCGGCGCTTACGGCGGCAAGGATCTGCAGGGCGACAACCCGGGCACCACCCAGGCCGTGCACGTGGCATGGACCCCGATGAAGGCCGAAGGCGACGTGCTGCATCTGGGCATCGCCGGCTCGATCGAAAACCCGCGCGGTTACAGCGACGGCCGCGGCGTGTCGTTCAGCCCGCGTGTGCGCCTGCGTGCGCGCCCGGAAGCCGGCCTGACCGATGTGCGCCTGATCGACACCGGCACCATCCTCGATGTGGACCATGTGATCCGCACCGGCCTGGAAGCGGTATGGATCCATGGCCCGTTCTCGCTGCAGAGCGAAGCGCTGCGTGCCGAAGTGGCGCGCAACGCCAACCAGCCGCACTTCATCGCCCAGGGCCAGTACGTCTACGGCACCTGGACGCTGACCGGCGAATCGCGCAGCTATGCCGGCGGCGTGCCGGGCAACATCAAGCCGTCGCACGACTACGGCGCGGTCGAGCTGACCGCCCGCTACAGCCGCCTGAACCTGGAAGACAACAACGTCCACGGCGGCCGTCAGCACGACACCACCATCGGCGCCAACTGGTACCTCACCAGCCACTTCAAGTTCCAGGCCAACTACAGCTGGGTGGATTCCTCGCGCAACGGCGTGCATGAAACCCCGCACGTGATGGAACTGCGTGCGCAGGTGCAGTTCTAAGCCGCACTGAGCAAAGGCAGCGCGCCGGCGATTCGCGCCGACGCACTGCCACGCGTCATGGCCGCACGCCGGTTCGCCGGCGCGCCGCTGGCATCGCACCGCAACAGGCATTGGACACGGCCGCATCCACCACGGGTGCGGCCGTTGTCGTATCTGGCGCTTGCCAAGCGTGCGATGAGAGCGGCTGCCCCATATCGCAAGCGGTTGCCGGGCATAGGCGGGCCGACGCCCGGAACCGTCGTCCACGCGTGACGCATGCGGCACCGAGCGCCGGCCGCGTCTGTCTGCGGTGAGCGCAACCGCTCCTGGCCATCCACGCTGGTGGCTGCGCGATCCGGCGGCGGACCGCCATACTTACGGCCATGTACGCATCGCAACGCCGTCGCCTGCTGCTCGCCTTGTCCATCGTGCTGGGCGGGATGATGGTGGCCATGGTCGCGGCCGGGCACTTCGTCGAACAGAGCGCGCTGCACGATGAAAGCGCCACCGTGCGCCGCCAGCTGGGGCTCTACGCGCAGGCGCTGCAGCAGCGCGTGGACCGCTATCGCACGTTGCCGCAGATTCTGGCGCTGGACCCGGAGTTGCGCGCGGCCGTGTCCGGCCCGCTGTCGCCGGCACAGGTGGATGCGCTCAACCGCAAGCTCGAACGCGCCAACAATGTCACGCAGTCGTCCACGCTGACCTTGATCAACCATGACGGCGTGGCACTGGCCGCCAGCAACTGGCGGGCGCCACGCAGCAACGTGGGCGTGGACTACGCCTTCCGTCCGTATTACCAGCAGGCGCTGGCCACCGGCAGCGGCAGCTTCTACGGCATCGGCATGACCACCAGCGAGCCAGGCTATTTCCTGTCGCAGGCCATTGTCGACGGCGCCGGCCAGGTGCAGGGCGTGGTGGTGATCAAGATCGCCCTGGCTGCATTGGAACGTGAGTGGCTGCAGACCCCGGATATCGTGCTGGCGTCGGACGCGCACGATGTGGTGTTTCTGGCCAGCCGCCCGGAGTGGCGCTACCGCGTGCTGGCCCCGCTCAGCGACCGCGATCGCCGCGAACTGCAAAGCACCCGCCAGTACGCCGACCAGCAATTGCTGCCGCTGCGGCGCCGGCTGATCGAGCAAACCGGGTACGGCGGGGTGCTGGCCGACGTGCGCGACCCGCCGCTCGGCGCGCAGGTGCTGTGGCAGACCCTGGAAGTGCCCGAAAGCGGCTGGCGCCTGCATCTGCTGCACGACACCCGCGCCAGCGCCGCTGCCGGCCGCGCCGCGGCGATTGCCGCCGCCGGCGCGTGGCTGGCCCTGGCCTTGCTGTGGTTGTTCGTGCAGCAACGGCGGCGGCTGTCGGCGTTGCGCCAGCGCAGCCGGCACGAACTGGAAACCTTGCTGCAGCAACACGCCGAAGAACTGCGCACCGCCCAGGACGGCGTGGTCACCGCCGCGCAGCAGGCCAATGCCGGCCTGAGCCGCAGCCTGGAACACCTGCCGCAAGGCGTGGTGGTGATCGACGAGGCGCTCAACCTGGTGGCGTGGAATTCGCGCTATGTGGAGCTGTTCCGGTTTCCGCCGGAACTGCTCAAGATCGGCCGCCCGATCGAAGACCTGTTCCGCTTCAATGCACGCCGTGGCCTGCTGGGGCCGGGGCCGATCGAAGCGGCGATCGAGCGGCGCCTGAATCACTTGCGCAGCGGAAAACCGCATATGCGCGAGAGCGAAAAAGAAGATGGCACGGTGCTGGAAATCCGCGGCAATCCGCTGCCCGATGGCGGCTTTGTCACCAGTTACGCCGACATCACCAGCTACAAGAACGCCGCACGCGAACTGCGTTCGCTGGCCGACGCGCTGGAACACCGCGTGGCCGAGCGCACCCGCGACCTGGCGGCGGCCAAGCGCGAAGCCGAAAGCGCCAACCGCTACAAGACCCGCTTCGTCGCCTCGGCGGTGCACGACCTGCTGCAGCCGCTCAACGCCGCGCGCATGTTCGTCTCGGTGTTGCGTGGGCAAGTGCGCGAGGCTGGCAGCGCGCGCGTGGTCGACAACATCGACGGTGCGCTGGCGGCGCAGGACGCCATCCTCAACAGCCTGCTCGACATCTCGCGCCTGGAAGCGGGCAGCCTGAAGACCCAGGTGCGCGACTTTGCGCTTGCGCCCTTGCTGGACACCCTGGCGCGCGATTTCGGCATCCTGGCCGAAGACCGCGGGCTGGTACTGGAATCGGTGCCGACCTCGGCGGTGGTGTTGAGCGATGAAAACCTGCTGCGCCGCATCCTGCAGAACTTTCTCTCCAACGCCATCCGCTACACGCCGCGCGGACGGGTGCTGATCGGCTGCCGCCGTCGCGGCGGCTGGCTGCGCATCGAAGTGCACGACCAGGGGCCCGGCATTCCCGAAGCCCTGCAACACGAAATCTTCGAGGAATTCCGCCGCCTGGACGACGGCGTGGCCAACGATCGCGGCGCAGGCCTGGGCCTGGCCATCGTCGAGCGCATCGGCCGTCTGCTCGGCCATCGCATCGGGCTGCGTTCCACCCTGGGCGCCGGCAGCGTGTTTTCGGTGACGGTCCCGCTGGGCGATCGCACCGCCATCGCACGGCAACTGCCTTCGCCTGTCGGCACTGCCGAACACGGCAACGACCCCATCCTGCATGGCTGCCGGGTGTGGTGCGTGGATGATGAGCCCTTGGTGTGCGAGGCCACGCGCACGCTGCTGGAACGCTGGGAATGCCGCGTGGATTTTGCCGGCGGCCCGGATGAGGCATTGAGCGCTGCCAATGCCGAGGAGGTGCCGGAACTGCTGCTGCTGGATGTGCGCATGGGCGCACACCACGGCCCCATGCTGCTGTCGCAGTTGGTGGAACGCTGGCAACGCGAGCCACGCGTGATCCTGGTCACCGCAGAACCCGACCCTGTCCTGCGCGAGCATGCGCTGGATCTGGGCTGGGGATTTTTGTCCAAACCGGTCCGCCCGCCGGCCCTGCGTGCGCTGGCGACGCAGATGTTGATGCGGCGCGGGTAGCGCTGCCTGCTTCCTCTCCTGCGCCCAAGGCCGGCAGCGTACCCACCGACCCGATCGGCGCAGTGGCAGGCCACCAGAGCACCTGCGGCGACGACATAGGCGGATCGAGCTTGACTTCACGCGGCAACGCCGGCGGCCGTTGGCGGATGCGGCGTGCGCGTCGTGGCGAGGTCACTGCACGTCGCGGACTGCGGCCTCGGGCCGATGCTCAACGCGCATCAATCGATGAGAAAGCAGCAATTATCAACATCCACCATCTCGACCAGAATCGAGTGCCTCGGATGTCATACGTCCATGCATATCTATCGTGGAGGGCGATTTATGCGCAGTTCCCGCAGCGAGGCAACGCAACAGTCGAAACTCGGGATGGTGCTGAGGGTGACCTCGGGCAACTTCCTCGAACAGTTCGACTTCTTCCTGTTCGGTTTTTACGCCACTCAGATCGCCGCGGCGTTCTTTCCGGCGAACAACGAATTCGCGTCCCTGATGATGACCTTCGCCGTGTTCGGCGCAGGCTTTTTGATGCGGCCGCTGGGTGCGGTGATCCTGGGTGCCTATATCGACGATGTCGGGCGCCGCAAAGGCCTGATCGTCACCTTGGCCATCATGGCCAGCGGTACCGTGCTGATCGTGCTGGTGCCAGGCTACGCCAGCATCGGCTTGTGGGCCCCGGCCCTGGTGCTGCTTGGGCGCTTGCTGCAGGGCTTTTCGGCCGGCGCCGAAATGGGCGGGGTGTCGGTGTATCTGGCCGAGATGGCCACACCGGGCCGGCGCGGCTTCTACGCCAGTTGGCAATCGGCCAGCCAGCAGCTCGCCATCGTCGGTGCGGCCGCGATCGGGTTTGCGCTCAACCAGCTGATGGCGCCGCAGGATCTGGCGCAGTGGGGCTGGCGGATTCCATTCGGCATCGGTTGCGTCATCATCCCTTTCATCTTCTTGCTGCGGCGAAGCCTGGAAGAGACGGCGGAATTTGCCCAGCGCCGGCAGCCGGTCACGATGAAGCAGGTGATGCGCGGGCTGGCGGACAATGCCGGCACCGTGATTGCCGGCGGTTTGATGGTCGCGCTGACGACGACCGCGTTCTATCTGATCACCGTCTACGCCCCCACCTTCGGCAAGAGCGTGCTCAAACTCAGTACCGGCGATGCGTTGATCGTCACGCTGTTGGTGGGCGTCTCCAATTTCATCTGGCTGCCGATCGGGGGCGCACTCAGCGACCGCTTCGGACGCAAGCCGCTGCTGGTGACTATGGCGGTGGTGTGCAGCGTGACCGCCTATCCGGTGCTTGCGTTGCTTGCGGCCGCACCGAGCTTTGCGCATATGTTGCAGGCGCTGCTGTGGCTGTCCTTCATCTACGGCATCTACAACGGCGCCATGATCCCGGCGCTCACCGAGCGGATGCCGGCGCATGTGCGGGTGGCGGGATTTTCGCTTGCCTACAGCCTGGCGACCACAGTGTTTGGCGGTTTTACGCCGGTGATGTCCACCTGGCTGATCCACGTCACCGGCGACAAGGCCGCGCCTGGCTACTGGTTGGTCTTCGCAGCGGTGTGCGCACTGGGAGCCACGCTGTTTCTGTATCGCCGCCAAGCCAATCCAGCGCCGGCGAGCGGCCATGCTGCGGCAGGGGCTACCAAATGAGGCACGCCATGTGGAAGAAGTGGCTGGGTGCGATGGTTGCAACGGTCCTGCTGGCGACAACGGCAGGCGCGCAGGAGTTGACCGTGATGACCTCCGGCGGCTTCACCGCCGCCTTTGAACGCCTGGCGCCGCAATACACCAAGCAGACCGGAGCGAAGATCACCACCCTGCTTGGCCCGTCCATGGGCCAAACGCCACAAGCCATTCCCAACCGGCTCGCACGCGGCGAGCCTGCCGATGTGGTGATCATGGTGGGGAGCGCGTTGCAGAAGCTCATCGATGCCGGCGTGGTCGATGCGGCATCGCGGGTGGAACTGGCCGATTCGAGGATCGGCATGGTGGTGCGCAGCGGTGCACCCAAGCCCACGATCGACAGCGTCGAGCACTTCAAACACACGCTACTGCACGCCGATTCGGTGGCCTATTCCGACAGCGCCAGCGGCGTCTACATCGAGACCACGCTGTTCAAGCAGCTGCAGATCCAGGGCCCGATGATGGCCAAGAGCAAGAAGATTCCGCGCATCCCGGTGGGCACGGTGGTGGCCGATGGCAGCTATCAGCTCGGCTTTCAGCAGGTGGCCGAGCTGCTTCCGGTGGCAGGCGTGGAGTTTGTCGGCAAGATCCCCGAGCCGTTGCAGTCGATCACGCGCTACGCGGCCGGTGTGCCGGTCAACGCACAGCACCCCGAAGCAGCCAGGCGCCTGCTGGCGTACCTGCAGTCGGGTGAGGCGCAGGCGGTTGCGCGCATGACCGGCCTGGATCCGGTGTCACCTTGAACGTGCGGGCATCCGGCGCACCAGTTCCGCCAGTTCGAGCGCGGTGGGTGTCAGCGTGCGTCCGCGACGTTTGAGCAGCCCCACGTTGCGCGATACCTCCGGTTCGACAAGCGGCACCGCCGCCAGCACCGGATGCGGGCCGGACGGCATGGCGATGGAAGGCACGGCGGCAATACCGACGCCGGCCTCTACCAATCCCAGCAACGTGGTGACATGTCGGGTCTCGCAGATGCTCGGCTTGTCCGGCGTGAATGCAGCCAGCGCCCGATCCAGCACCAGCCGGTTGCCCGATGTCTTGTCCAGCGTGATGTAGTCGTAAGCGTAGGCCTCCTGCCAGCTGACCTGTGCGCGCCCGGACAGCGAGTGGTCCTGGCGGCAGGCAATCACATAGCGCTCTTGCAACAACGGTTCGAACTCCACCTCCGGCGCCAGGTTGCCGCTGAAGCTGACCCCGAAATCCGCTTCGCCGGAAGCCACTGCCGCACTGACGTGACTGGCACTGCCGTCGAACAGCCGGATGCGGATCTTCGGAAACAACTGATGCAGCCCGTGGATCGCCTGCGGCATGAAGTAGTACGCGGCAGATGGCACGCAGGCCACGGTTACCGTCCCCATCCTGCTGGAACCTGCATCGCCGATGCTCATCAGCGCCATGTCCAGGTCATCGAGCATGCGCTCGACCTGCGGCATGAACGCCTGGCCGACGGTGGTGAGGGTGACCTTGCGCGTGGTGCGCTCGAACAGCTTGACGTTCAACGCCGACTCGAGCTTGTCGATCCTGCGGCTGAGCGCCGGCTGGGTGATGCGGATGCGTTCGGCAGCGCGGCGAAAGCTGCCGTTCTCGGCAACCGCACGGAATGCCTGCAGATCGTTGAGATCGAATTTGATGGTCACGGTGCCGCAGCTTCAGTGTTCGATGGCGGTCGCCATAGCATAGACGCTTGCCTGCGGTGCTGCGTCCGACGCGACGAAGCCATTGCATTCCAGGCGCAGTGCATGCGTTCGCATTGGGCAACCACCCACCTCGAACGTGACCCCGCAACTCCCACGTTTCGCAACACACTGCCTGCGCGCTGGCGCTGCATCGGCCATTCGGACGATCAGGCAAGGATGCCGGATAACCAGGCTCACGCTTGCTCCCCGCGCCGCGGCACAGTGGCTGGCACACGCACCACGTCACGACCGGGAGACATCACGCATGCATCAGCCACGCTCACTGGACCACTACCGCCTGCTCGGCCGTTCCGGCCTGCGCGTCTCGCCCCTGTCGCTGGGCACCATGACCTTCGGCGAAGCCTGGGGCTGGGGCGCAGATGCAGGCGAAGCCAAGCGCATCTTCGACGCCTATGCCGACCGCGGCGGCAACTTCATCGACACCGCGGTGAACTACACCAATGGCGGCTCCGAACGCATCCTCGGCGAGTTGGTCAAGGACCGACGCGAACGCTTCGTGCTGGCCACCAAATTCACCATGGCACGCGATGCGGACAACATCAATTCCGGCGGCAATCATCGCCTGAACCTGATTCGCTCGGTGGAAACCAGCCTGCGCCAACTTGCCACCGACCGGATCGACCTGCTGTACCTACACGCCTGGGATTTCACCACCGCGCCAGACGAAGTGATGCGCGGGCTGGAGCATCTGGTGCAAGCGGGCAAGGTGCTCTATCTGGGCATCTGCAATACGCCGGCCTGGCGCGTGGCGCAATTGCAGACCCTGGCCGACCTGCGCGGCTGGTCGCCGTTGGTGGCGCTGCAGATCGAGTACAGCCTGGTCGAACGCAGCGTCGAACACGAGCTGCTGCCGATGGCGCGCGAACTCGGCCTGGGCGTGTTGCCGTGGTCGCCGCTGGGCGGCGGCATCCTGACCGGCAAATACAGCCGCGCCGATCTGACCGACGACAATGCGGCAGAGGTGTCGAGCAGCCGCAAGGGCGTGATCGCCTCGACCGGGCATCTCAATGCACGCTCGCTGGAGATCGCCGATGTGGTCGGTGCGGTCGCCGATGAACTGGGCGCATCGCGCTCGCAGGTGGCGCTGGCCTGGACCTTGCGCAACCCCGCCGTCGTGTCGCCGGTGATGGGCGCACGCACCTTGCAGCAGGCCGAAGACAATTTCGGCGCGCTGGAGATCGTGCTCAGCGATGAGCACGTTGCGCGCCTGGACGCGGTCAGCGCAGTGCCGCCGATCTTCCCCGAACGCTTCATCGGCAGGCCGATGGCGCAGCAGTTGATCTACGGCACCCATCACGTGCAGCTGCGCACCTGACCACCACGGAGCAGCCATGACCAGACTCTCAACCCTCGCGGCGGCAGCGCTGCTTGTCGCCGCCGCGTTCGCGGGCAACGTCGGCGCCACAGGCAATGACGTTGCATCCACAGACCCCTGTGCAGGGCAACCGGCGCCCATCTGCAACAAGCGCATCGTCGAAGCGGCCTTCGCGCAGTGGCAAAACGGGGGCAGCGGCATCTTCGAGACGCTGCTGTCGCCCGAGGTGGTGTGGACCATCGAAGGCTCCGGTCCGAGTGCCGGCACCTTGCGTGGTCGCGACGTGTTGGTCGAGGCGGCGGTGCGTCCGCTGAGCGAACGCCTGGCCTCGCCACTGCGGCCGGTACAGCAACGCCTCTGGGCCGATGGCGAGCACGTCATCGTGTAGTGGGAAGGCGTGGCCACGCTGCGCGATGGCAGCAGCTATCGCAATCGCTACGCATGGATCATGCGGATGGCAGATGGCAAGGCGGTCGAGGTCAACGCCTTCCTCGACCTGCCCGCCTACGACGCCGTGCTGCAGCGCGGCCATCGCCAACTGCAACGCAGGGCCAGCCCATGAGCGAAAGACCGATGAAAGCCGCCATCGCGGTGGCGCTGGGCGCCGGCTCGGCGCTCGCCTGCCCGTTCGCGGCAGCGACGCAACCGCCCACGGCGCCCACCACTATCGCGACCCAGCAACCAGGACATCTAATGCAAGCACACCCCTATCTCGGCATGTGGGTCACCGGCGACGGACGGATCCGGCAGGAACTCCTGCCGAACGGCCGCTACGACGAAGCCCGCGGCACACGCCAAAGCGCCTACCAGGGGCGCTACGAAATCACCGGCACTCACATCGAATACTGGGACGACACCGGCTTCACCGCCGATGGCCGCTTCGTCACCGATGATGAGCTGCATCATGGCGGCATGGTGTTCTATCGGCAGCCACCGGCTTAGGGCGATTGAAAAAACGGGCTGCTTGCCATGCTTGATCGCCGGGCCTCGCACCGCTGCATCGGCGACGCGTTGCGCCTGCTGCAGACCGCAATGCGCAGCGATCCACGCCGCACGCTGGATCAGCCCTCGCCTTCCGGCTCCAGCGCCTTGACCAATACCGCGGCCTGGGTGCGGCTGTAGCAGTCGAGCTTTTTCAGGATGGCGGTGACGTGCACCTTGACGGTGTTCTCGGCCAGGCCCAGCTCGTGCGCGATCTGCTTGTTGAGCAGGCCATCGGCCAGGCTCAGCAGCACACGGAACTGCTGCGGGGTGAGCTGGGCGAGTTTGGAGGCCAGTTGTGCGTCGGCCTCCGAGCGCTCGGCCGTCATCGGTGGGAACCAGGTGCCGCCTTCCAGCACGCTGGCCACCGCGGTGCCGATCGATTCGGCCGGCGTGGATTTGGGAATGAATCCGGCCGCACCGAACTGCTGCGCACGCCGGATCACCCGCGGATGATCGTTGGAGGAGATCACCACCACCGGAATGTCCGGGTGCTCGCCACGCACATGCAGCAGCGCCGAAAAACCGCGTGCACCGGGCATGGCCAGATCCAGCAGCACCAGCTCGGCCTGCGGGTGCGAACGCAGCATTGCGCTCAAGGTGGCGGCGCTGGAGGCTTCCACCACGTTGGCCTGCGGCAGGGTCTGCTGCAGCACGTGGATGACGGCGGCGCGGAACAGCGGGTGGTCGTCGGCGACGAGAATGGTGAGATCGGCCATGCGCCAAGTCTGGCACATGTGCCGCCGCCGATACCCTGCCCAAGAGCGTGCCACGCGCTTTGAGGTGAGTGCGACGCGTCCTGTGGCGCGCCCAGGCGAGGCGTGCGCCTTGCCCAGGCTGGCCGCTTGGGCAAGGCGCGCAACGCGGTCTCGGCGCGCCACAGGGCGCTTCCCGCAGGGTTGGCCCGCCAGCGGCACGGAGCGGCCGCCGCGCGGCTTGCCTTGGCGCCAGCCAAGCCGGCGCCACGCAGCACCCGCTCCGCCGACGGCCAACGCATCGCATCTCAAAGTGCACAACACGCGCTAGCGCGGCGGCTGCGTGCTTGCCCGCCAGGCATCCAGGAACTGGCGGCGTTTGAGCTTGTCCAGATACACCAGCAGACCGGGACCGAGCGGGATCGGGCGGAACGGTGGCTGCGCCGAACCGCCACGGCCACCGGCGGCCGGCAGGATCGGCATCAGCCGCGCCTCGCGCGACAGCACCTGCTGGCCGCGCGGCGAGAGCAGATAGTCGAGAAACCGGCGCGCCTCCGGCGCATGCGGCGCCGTCTTGGGAATCACTGCCGTGCGCAACGCCACCAGCGTGTAGTCCTGCGGCTGCACGATGCCCAGCGGCGCGCCCGCATCGATGCGGGCCTGTGCGTAGGAGCCAAGCACGTTGTAGGCCAGCAGCAGCTCGCCACGGCTGACGCGATCGAGCAGGCTGCCGGTGCGCTCTTCCAACGCCACCCGGTTGGCTCCCAGCGCCGCGAGCAGCGCCCCGGCGATACTGCCCACCTGGCCGTCCTGGGTCGCGAACAGATACCCCACGCCGCTGCGTTCGACGTCGTAGGTGCCGACCTTGCCGCGCAGCGGTGCATCGGGCGCGCGCAACAACGCCAGCAATTGCCGGCGCGTGCGCGGCACGCGGGCGGCATCCAGCTTGCGTGTGTTGTAGACGATGGCCACCGGCTCGTAGCTGATGCCGAACACTTCATGCCGCCATTGCGCCCATGCCGGCAAGGCCTCGGTCTGTGCGGAGCGATGCGTCAACGCATGGCCGTCGTTCACCAGTTTGGTCTGCAGGTCCATGCTGGCACTGATCAGCATGTCTGCAGCAGGTGCGCCATGGCTTGGATGCAGATAACGGTCGTAGATGTCCCAGGCGATGACATCTTCGTAGATCACCTCGGTGCCCGGGTGCAGCCTTTGATAGTCGCGGATGACTGCACCGAACACTTCCAGGTCGGTGGAGCCCTGCACGCGCAGCTGCACACGCACCGGGCCCTGTGCAGGAAAGCGACGCACATCGCCTGGCGCCGCGCAGGCTATGCCATGGACCAGCGGCACTACCAGCATCCACATCGCCAGCATCCATCTCCGCCGCATCACGCGCCTCCTCCGGGAAAATGCATCGAGGCGATCAAGCCGCCACCGATGCGGTTGGCCAGATCGATGCGCCCACCATGCGCTTCCACCACGCGCTTGACGATGGCCAACCCCAGCCCGGCGCCGCCGGCCGGCGCATCCGCCCCGCGTACGAAACGCTCGAACACCCGCTCGGCTTCGGCAGGCGGAATGCCGGGGCCATGATCGGCGATGGTCAGCACGTGATGGTTGCCGTCGCTGGTGAGCGCCACCTGCAGCGGGCCGCCGGCACCGTATTTGCAGGCGTTGTCGATCAGGTTTTTCAGCGCCTCGCGCAGGAGCAGTGCATCACCACGCAGCAGCGCCGGCTTCGGGTCGATCGCCAGCTGCACGCGCGGTGCAGCTGGGCTGCGCGGCAGTGCTTCGTGCAGGGCCTGATGCAAGACGTCGGCCAGATCCACGGTGGCAAATCGCTGCAGGTTGGCACGATGGATCACGCTGGCATCGCTGAGCAACTGATTGAGCAAGCGGCTCATGTGGCTGGCGTTGCGCTCGATCGCCACCAAACTGCGTTGCATCTCGTGCGGGTCGTCGTCGTCCATCGCCAGCTGCGCCTGCGCGCGCAAGGCCGCCAGCGGCGTGCGCATCTGGTGCGCGGCCTCGGCCATGAACGCGCGCAGGGTTTCGTTACTGGACGATAGCCGCGCCATGAACCGGTTGAGCGCGCTCACCATCAACTGCATTTCCTGCGGCGCCGGCACGTTCAGCGGCTTGAGGTCGGAGGGTTCGCGTCGCGACAGGTCGCGCTCGATACGCTGCAGCGGCCGCAACGCGCGGTAGACACCCAGCCAGACCAGGCCCAGCGCCAGCAACGACAGCACGCCGATCGCCACCAAGGCGTTGAGCACCACATCGCGCGCCACCGCATCGCGTGCGCGCCGGGTCTGGCCCACCTGCACGCGCACCTCGCCCTGCCCCGAGTCCGAGGCCACCCGATGCATCACCACCGCAAAGCGCACCGGCTCGCCGCTGTATTGCGCATCGAACAACAGCGGCCGCTCGTCGCGGGGCGCACGCGGCAGCAGCGGCAGCGTGTCTTCGCCGGTGATGGTGCGGCCCTGTGCATCGAACACGCGATAGAACACGCGGTCTTCCGGTGCCATGCCGAGCAGATCCAGCGAGGCATACGGCAGATCCACCTGCCAGTCGCCGCCGACCAACGCCACGCTGTCGATGATCGACAGGGCCGAGGACGCCAGCAGGTGATCGTAGGACCGGTTGGCCGCCCGCTCGCCGTAATCGCGTGCGGCAAAGAACAGCACCACCGCACCCAGCAGCGACAGGCTGCCCAGATACAGCAGCAAGGTGCGCCGGATCGACGGTGCCACTGCCAGCGGCTCAGCCATCGACGCCCGGCTCCACCGGCGCATGGGGGTCGGCTTCTTCGAGTTTGTAACCGGCACCGCGCACGGTGACGATACGCAACGGCGCGGCGGCCAGCTTGCGCCGCAGCCGGCCGACATACAGCTCGATCGCATTGGGCCCGGCGTCATCGTCGAAGCCGAACAAGCCGTTGCCGATCTCGTCCTTGCCCACCACCTGCCCGAGCCGTCCGATCAGGATTTCGAACAGGCGATATTCGCGATTGGGCAACTCGATGGGCACGCCATCCAGCAGCAGCGTATGCGCGGCATTGTCGAAGACGAATCCACCGATCTGCACCACCTCGCTGGCCTGGCCACGACTGCGTCGCAGCAATACCCGGCAACGCGCTTCGAACTCGCGGAAGTCGAACGGCTTGCCCAGGTAATCGTCGGCACCGACGTCCAGTGCCTGCACGCGGTCTTCGATGCCATCGCGCGCGGTCAGCATCAGCACCGGCGTGGTGTCGCCCCGCTCGCGCATGCCGGCCAGCACCCGCAGCCCGTCGAGCTTGGGCAATCCGATATCCAACACCACCAGGTCGAAGCTCTGATACCGCAGCACACTCGCCGCCGCCAACCCATCGGCCTGCCAATCCACCGCATGCCCGCTACGGCGCATGCGCCGCACGATCGCATCGGCGAGGTCGGCGTTGTCTTCGACTAGGAGAAGGCGCATGTGGCAGGGATTCGTGAATGGGGATTGGGGAATAGGTAATGGGGAATCGGAACGGCGGTTGGTCGCGGCCGGAAGGTAACAGGCCCGGAGAACAAAAGCTTCTACACCTAGGCACCCGTTGCCGGAATCCCGCTGTTGCGATTCCCCATTCCCGATTCCCCATTCCCACGCACTGACAGGTCCATGACAGCTTCGCCGGACTAGGCTGCTGCCAACACGCCGCGGCGGTTGTGCGGCGCATCGCCAAACGTGATTCACACATGTACCTGGGAGGGTCTGTGAGCAACGACACCTTGCGTTTGCGTGCCTTCGGTGCCTGCGCGGCGATCTGCCTGGCACCGGCGGCACATGCCGCCGACGAGGCCGGCCCGGTCACTGCCGAGGTGGGCGGGCGCGTGCATTGGGACTTCACCGTGTTCGACAACGACGACCGCGGTGCGCGCGAACCCAACGACACCCAGTTCCGCCGCGTGTGGCTGGATGTGTCGGGCAAGTTCTACGGGTTCAATTACAAGGCCGAGGCAGATTTCGCCGGACTGCAATACGAACCGGGCAGCCGCGGCATCCTGGCGCGCGATGTCTATATCGCCAAGAAATTTTCGGCCGGCACGCTGACCGTTGGCCAGTTCAAGCAGTACTTCTCGCTGGACGATCGCACCGGCTCCAACTACGGCCCGTTCCTGGAACGCGGCTACGCCTCGACCACGCTGGCGCCGATCTACCGCAAGGCCATTTCCTGGCAGACCAATCGCCCGGATGCGACCTGGTCCACTTCCGCCTACAGCCTGGAAAGCATCGACAATTCCTCGACCAAGGGCGGCGCGCTCGGCACGCGCCTGACCTACGCGCCGGAGATGGGCGAGGCACGCTTGCGCCACCTCGGTATCTCGCTGGCGCACGAGCGCTATTCGCATCCGGGCAGTGGGGGCGCTTCGTCGCTGCTGATCCGCCCACGTCCGGAAAACGATCTGGCCAACAATAGCCGCATCACCCTGGCACGCTTTGCAGATGGCCGCGACACCGATTTCGACAAGTGGTCGCTGGAATACGCCGAAGTGCTCGGCCCGTGGTCGTGGCAGAGCGAATTCAGCGGCGGCCTGCTCGACGATGGCGCGCAGCATGCCAAGGTGTTGGCCAGCTATGGGCTGGTCAGCTGGTTCGTCACCGGCGAATCGCGCGGCTACGACCGCAAGACCGGCCGCTTCAGCCGCATCGCCACGCCCAACCGTCCCTCCGGTGCGTTCGAGCTGGCATTACGCTACGACTACATGCGTGGCAACCAGCATCTGGACGGGCAACCGGACTTCATCAACGCCAGCACGCAGTCGTGGACGCTGGGCGGCAACTGGTACTTCAAGCCGAACCTGCGCGTGATGCTCAACGTGATCGATAGCCGCAACCGCGACCGCACCATGGATGCGGTGGTCGACCACACGCTGGCGGTAACCGGCCGCTTCCAGTACGACTTCTGATGCGCAACTGCATCGTGTCGGCATTCGGAACGACCGAGGTGCGCACGCCGTTCGTGCATCCCGGTGCTATGCGCTGCTACCTGGGCATACCCGCGCGCAGCGCCGCGCTTGCGTTATCTCGCGTGCCTTCCGCAGCAACCGCATACCTGCATCGTCGGCGCTGCGCATCCTGCGCACCCCTGAGCTCCACTCTCCCCCTGCTGTACGCCTCAAAGGATTTGCCCGCATGCTGACCGCGCTCGGTTTCGGAATGGTGATCACCTTCATGTACCTGATCATGAGCAAGCGGTTGTCGCCGCTGGTGGCTCTGATCACGGTGCCGATCGTGTTCGCGTTGCTGGGCGGCTTCGGCACCGGCATCAACGACATGATGCTAGAAGGCATCAAGAAGATCGCGCCCACCGGCGTGATGCTGATGTTCGCCATCCTGTATTTCGGGGTGATGATCGATGCCGGGCTGTTCGATCCGCTGGTCGGCCGCATCCTGCGCCTGGTCAAGGGCGATCCGCTGAAGATCGTGATGGGTACGGCGATCCTGGCGCTGCTGATCTCGCTCGACGGCGACGGCTCGACCACCTACATGATCACCGTCTCTGCGATGTTGCCGCTGTACCAGCGCCTGGGCATGAACGCGCTCAACCTGACCTGCGTCACCATCCTTGCCAGCGGCGTGATGAACCTGACCCCGTGGGGCGGCCCCACCGCGCGTGCCGCTACCGCGCTGCATGTGGATCCGGCCGATGTGTTCGTGCCGTTGGTGCCGGCCATGGTGTTGGCGATCGCCGGCATTCTCACGCTGGCCTGGTATCTGGGCATGCGCGAGCGTCGCCGCCTGGGCGTGGTGCGCCTGCCGGCGGACGGCAACTGGCTGGAAACCAGCATCCCCGAAGACAACGACGCCCTGCCGCGCGTGGAAGACACCGAGGACATGAAGCGGCCCAAGCTGCTGTGGGTGAATCTGCTGTTGACGTTGGTCTTGATGGGCGCGCTGGTGAAGGGTGTGCTGCCGATGCCGGTGCTGTTCATGATCGGCTTCGCGCTGGCGCTGATGATCAACTACCCCAACCTGGCCGAGCAGCGCCGCCGCCTGGTCAATCACGCCGGCAATGTGCTGTCGGTGGTGTCGCTGATCTTCGCCGCCGGCATCTTCACCGGCATCCTGTCCAACACCGGCATGGTCGAAGCGATGTCGCGCAGTTTTCTGGCCGTCATTCCCGACAGCTGGGGCCCGTATCTGGCAGTGATCACGGCGATCGTCAGCATGCCGTTTACGTTTTTCATGTCCAACGACGCGTTCTATTTCGGTGTGCTGCCGATCCTGTCCGAAGCCGCCAGCCATTACGGCATCACGCCGGTGGAAATGGCCCGCGCTTCGCTCGCCGGCCAGCCGGTGCACCTGCTCAGCCCCCTGGTGCCATCGACCTATCTTCTGGTCGGCCTGGCCAAGGTCGATTTCGCCGACCATCAACGCTTCACGCTCAAGTGGGCGGTGCTGATTTCGCTGTTGATGCTGGGCGGCGGATTGTTGTTTGGCTTGTTTCCGTTGGCGCGTTGACGCCCGCCGGGAATGGGGAATAGGGAGTGGGGAATCGTAAGAGCGGCGCTGCGCTTTCGTCTCGATTCCCGACTTCCAACTGAAAAAGCAGGGGCCGCAGAAGCTGCTCTCCCGATTCCCCACTCCCTATTCCCCATTCCCCAACTCCGAAGGAGTGACACCCAATGACTCTCCGCATCGCATACGTCACCAGTGGCATGGGCAGTGTCGGCACCGCGATCTGCCAGAAGCTGGCGCGCAGCGGGCATACCGTGGTTGCCGGTTGCGGACCCAATTCGCCGCGCAAGGCGTCGTGGTTGCGCGAGCAGCGCGAGTTGGGCTTCGATTTCGTGGCATCCGAAGGCAATGCCGCCGATTGGGAATCCACCGTGGCTGCGTTCGCCAAGGTCAAGGCCGAAGTCGGCGAGATCGATGTGCTGGTCAACAATGCCGGCGGTAGCCGCGACACCTTGTTCCGGCAGATGAGCCGCGACGACTGGAATGCGGTGATCGCCAGCAACCTGCATTCATTGTTCAACATCACCAAGCAGGTGGTCGATGGCATGACCTCGCGCGGCTGGGGACGCATCGTCAATATCGGCTCGGTCAGCGCGCACAAGGGCCAGATCGGTCAGATCAACTTCGCCACCGCCAAGGCGGCCATGCATGGCTTCAGTCGCGCGTTGGCGCAAGAGGTCGCCTCGCGCGGGGTCACCGTCAACACCATCTCGCCCGGCTATATCGCCAGCGCCTCGATCAGCAGTTTTCCGCCGGATGTGCTCGATCGCCTGGCCACCTCGGTGCCGGTGCGCCGGCTCGGCAAACCGGCCGAAGTGGCCGGCCTGTGCGCCTGGTTGGCGTCTGACGATGCCGCGTATGTCACCGGTGCCGACTACGCGGTCAACGGCGGGCTCTACATGGGTTGAGCGGGCGCACCACACTGTCACCGCGCACTGCCGATGTCCCGCTGCCCGCCTCCCCTGCACGTCCGGCGCCCGATCTACGGGAGCGCCCACAAGGCTAGGAGATTCGTGCGCGTGCACGCCCTGCCCGCGTGCACAAGCAGCCGCCACCGTGCAGACAACCCGCCTCTAGTGCGAACTGATTACACTCTGGCTTTTCCGCAGCGCGCTGCCATGGCCAAACCTTCAGACCGCACCACGCTCACTGCCCGTCCGCAGATGGCCGACATCGCGCGGATGGCGGGCGTATCCGAATCCACTGTGTCGCGGGCCCTGGCCGGCAGCCCGGTCGTGGCCGAACGCACCCGCGCCTACATCAAGCAGATTGCGGCCGATGCCGGCTACCAGGTCGACCCGGTGGCACGCAGCCTGCGCGCCAAACGCTCCAACACCGTGAGCGTGGCGGTGCCGATGATGCATGCGCTGGATCAACCGCTTTCCGACCCGTTCCTGATGACCATGCTGGCGCTGCTGGCCGAAGAGCTCACCGGACGCGGCTACAGCATGCTGCTCTCCAAGCTGGACCGGCATCAGGATGGCTGGGTGGAACAACTTGCGCGCGGCAGCCGCTCCGACGGCGTCATCGTGCTGGGACAAAGTTTCGAACACGCCGCGCTGGATGCAGCCGCACGCGACGGCCTGCCGATGGCGGTATGGGGCAGCCGCATCGATGGGCAGTCGTACATCAGCGTGGGCAGCGACAATTTCCAGGGCGGCGTGCTCGCCACCGAACATCTCATCGCCAGCGGCCGCCAGCGCATCGCCTTTCTGGGCGATGACCAGTTGCCGGAGGTGGCGCCGCGGTTTGCCGGCTATCGCCACACGCTGGAACGGCACGGGCTGGAATTCGATACGCGGCTGCACGCGCGCAGCCATTTCGTCAGCGAAGATGCCTACCGCCTCACCCGCGCGATGCTTAAGAAAGCCGACCCGCCCGATGGCTTGTTCGCCGCCTCCGATGTGATCGCCGTGGGTGCCATCCGTGCCCTGGTCGAGGCCGGCCACCGCGTGCCGCAGGACATCTCGCTGGTGGGCTTCGACGACATCCCGCTGGCCGCCTACAGCCAACCGCCGTTGACCACCGTACAGCAGGATCTGGGCCTGGCCGCGCGGCTGTTGGTAGACCGGCTGCTGGCGCTGATTGCAGGCGAGCAGGTGCAATCGGTTGAAATGCCGGTGAAGCTGGTGGTGCGCGAGTCGGCGTGAAGCGGGGATTGGGGATTGGGGATTGGGGATTGGGGATTGGGGATTGGGGATTGGGGATTGGGGATTGGGGATTGGGGATTGGGGATTGGGGATTGGGGATTGGGGATTGGGGATTCGGGATTGCGGACTGCGGATTCGGAGATACCAGCCGTCAGCCCGCGTCCTTCTCCCGCCTGCGGGAGAAGGTGCCCGAAGGGCGGATGAGGGGAGCAGGCGGCCAGTCGATCCACCGTCCTCGGCAACCCGGCAGGCATGCACGTCTCGCATCTTCGGCAGCCGGCGATGTCAGCTAGGTATTGCTAAGAATCTGTCAGGATCACTTTCGGCTTGCGGACGCGCACGCACAGCATCGCCGCTGCCGCTGCCAGCATTAGCGCGCCAGCCAGGCGGACCACGTTGCGCGGGTCGCCATGCAGCACGTGCTCGTAATACAGCGGCAAGGTGACGATCTGGATCAGCATCGGCAGCACGATGAACAGATTGAACAAGCCCATATACACGCCGGTGCGCTCGGGCGGGATGCTGTCGGCCAGCATCAGGTACGGGTTGCCCATCATGCTGGCCCAGGCCAGGCCAATGCCGCTCATCGGCAGCAACATCAGCCAGCGATTTTCGATGCCAGGCAGCAGCCACATGCCGATACCGGCGGCGACCAGGCAGGCCGCATGCGTGTACTTGGGACCGAAGCGACGCACCACCGGCACCATCGCAAACGCCGCCAGAAACG
Organism: Xanthomonas phaseoli pv. dieffenbachiae; assembly: GCF_008639345.1. NCBI lineage: Bacteria > Pseudomonadati > Pseudomonadota > Gammaproteobacteria > Lysobacterales > Lysobacteraceae > Xanthomonas > Xanthomonas phaseoli. Next base: position 3,868,180 of record NZ_CP041380.1, read on the forward strand.
CGACGAAATTGTAGAAGCCGCCGATCTGCCCATTGACCAGGCCGGCCTCGCGAAAACCATGCGAGGTGGGGTCGGTGGTGCCGAACAACGTGGTCGACAGCGAGAGCACGATGTATTGCCAGTAGCAAAAGATCGCGTACCACTGAAACAGCATCACCGGCGCCAACTGGCGCATGGTGGGCGGCATCTGGCGCAGCGCGCTGCCGATTTCGCGCACGGTCGCGCCCAGCCCAGCGCCACTCTGGCGGATGCGCGCGATCTCTGCCGGCGCGATCGCCGGCTCGCGCACGCTGCGCGCGGTGAGCAGGATCGAGCCTGCTGAAAAGCCCGCGCCGATCACGAACGCGGCAATGGTGACGTAAGGGATGTGGTGCGCGTTGGCAGCGTCCTGGTTCATGCCCAGCCACACCAGCAACGGCGGCGTCAGGTAGGCCAGCGTCTGCGAAAGGCCGGTAAATGCGCTCTGCGTCAGATAACCCAGCGGCCGCTGCGGCGGCGCCAGTACGTCGCTCACCAGTGCACGGTAAGGCTCCATCGCCACGTTGTTGGCCGCATCCAGCACCCACAGCAGGCACACTGCCATCCATAGCGCGGTACTGAACGGCATCGCCAGCAGACACAGGCTGCACACCAGCGCGCCCAGCACCATGTACGGCATGCGCCGGCCCCACCGCGTCACCGAGCGGTCGCTCCAGGCGCCAACAAACGGCTGCAGCACCAGGCCGGTGATCGGCCCGGCCAGCCACAGGTACGGCAGGTTGGCGTGGTCGGCGCCCAGGTAGTTGTAGATCGGGCTCATGTTGCTCTGCTGCAGCCCGAAGCTGTATTGCACGCCAAAGAACCCGGCATTGAGCGCCAGGATGCGTACGAAGGAGAGCGGAGGAACGGTCGACGACATGCAAGGCCCTGGGCATCGGTGCGGCTCCCACTGGCCGCAGCGCACTGTAACTTGCCGCTTTTGCAATCGATTGTAACGCTGCGTCGCAACACGCTGCCTATATGAAATAAAGCGGATGAAGATTGCAATTTATGCTGCGCCGCAAGATTGCAATCGATTGTATTGCAGCGTATTACTGCGCTTGCACTGCAGGCCACACATGGCCACTCCCTGGGAGGGGACGATGCAGGCGTCGGCATACCACCACCTGTGAGAGAGAGAATCGCAATGTCCACCCTGCACACCATGCGCCTGCATGCTCTGGCCTGCGCGGTCGTGTCCTGCCTGTGCGCGCCCGCCGCGCTGGCCCAGGACGCCGCCGCCGCTGCGCCGGCCACGCCGCCGGCTGCCGACAGCGCCGCGGTCAACCTGGATTCGGTGTTCGTCACCGGTACGTCCACCGCCACCACCAAACTCAAGTCCAGCGTCTCGGTCAGCACCGTCGGTGCCGAGGCCATCGAGCAATCGGCGCCGCGCAGCACTGCAGAAATCTTCCGCAACATTCCCGGTATCCGCTCCGAGTCCAGCGGTGGCGAAGGCAATGCCAACATCGCCGTGCGTGGCTTGCCGGTGGCCTCCGGTGGCGCGAAATTCCTGCAACTGCAGGAAGACGGCTTGCCGGTGATGGAGTTCGGCGATATCGCCTTCGGCAACTCGGACATCTTCCTGCGTTCGGATTTCACCCTGGACCGCATCGAAGCCATCCGCGGCGGCTCGGCGTCCACCTTCACCAGCAATGCGCCCGGCGGCATCATCAACTTCATCAGCAAGACCGGCGACACCGCAGGCGGCAGCGTCGGCGTCAGCCGCGGCCTGGACTACGACAACACCCGCATCGATTTCAATTACGGCGCACCGTTCGCTGAGCAGTGGCAGTTCAACATCGGCGGCTTCTTCCGCCAGGGCGATGGCGTGCGCGATGCCGGTTACACCACCGACAAGGGCGGCCAACTCAAGGCCAACCTCACCCGCCTGTTCGAGAACGGCTACGTGCGCCTGTACGGCAAATACCTCAACGACCGCGCCGCTGGCTACCTGCCGGTACCCACCTCGGTGCGCGGCCGCGATGGCTCGCCAGACCTGGGCGGCTTTCCCGGTTTCGATCCCGGCAACGACACCTTGTACAGCCGCAATTTCCGCACCGACGTGGGCCTGGACGGCAACAACCAGCCGCGCCGCACCGATCTGGGCGACGGCATGCACCCCATCTCGCGCACCATCGGTGCCGAAGCCTGGTTCGACCTGGGCAATGGCTGGAACCTGAGCGAGAAGTTCCGCGTCGCCGACAATAGCGGCCGCTTCGTCAGCCCGTTCCCGGCCGAAGTCACCGACGCCGCGTCGCTGGCCGCGTCCATCGGCGGTGCCGGTGCGCAGCTGGTGCAGGCCAGCGGCCCCGACGCCGGCCAGGCCTATACCGGCAATGCGATCCGCACGCACCTATTTAACGTAGCCATCAACGACCTGGGCAACGTCACCAACGACCTCAGCGTCTCGCGCGAGTTCGGCGGCGACGGGCGGACGCTGAACCTGCGCATGGGCTATTACAGCTCGCGCCAGACCATCGACATGGACTGGACCTGGAATTCCTACGTGCAGAGCCTGGGCCGCAATTCGCGCTTGCTCAACGTGGTGGACGCGGCCGGCGTCTCACGCTCGCAGAACGGCCTGTACGCCTATGGCACACCATTCTGGGGCGACTGCTGCGTTACCCGCAGCTACGATGTGCGTTACGACGTCAACGCGCCCTACGTTGCGCTGACCTTCGACAGCGGCAAGTTCAGCATCGACGGCAGCCTGCGCTACGACATGGGCGATGCGCGCGGCAGCTACAACGGCACCGCCATCGCACAGAACCTGGACGTCAACGGCGATGGCGTGATCCAACCGGTGGAACAGCGCGTGGCCACGGTCGACACCGCCAATTCGCGGCCGGTGGACTACGATTGGAATTACCTGTCGTACTCGCTGGGCGGCAACTACCTGATCACCGACGACCTGGGCGCGTTTGCGCGCATCAGCCGCGGCGCACGCGCCAACGCAGACCGTTTGTTGTTCGGCGTGGTGCGCGACGACGGTTCGGTATCTTCCGAGGAAGGCGTCAATGTGGTGCGCCAGGCCGAAGCGGGCCTGAAGTGGCGCCGCGACGGGCTGAGCCTGTTCGCCACCGCGTTCTCTGCGCGTACCCAGGAGCAGAACTTCGAAATCACCAGCCAGCGTTTCTTCAATCGCAGCTATGAAGCGCACGGCGTGGAACTGGAAGCCAGCTACCGCTATGAAGGGTTTACCCTCAACGGCGGCCTGACCTGGACCGATGCAGAAATCTCGCGCGATCAGATCACCCCGGAAAATGCCGGCAACGTGCCGCGCCGCCAGGCCGATGTGGTGTGGCAGCTCACGCCCAGCTACCGCGGCGACAACTACCAGTTCGGCGTGAACCTGATCGGCACCACCGACGCCTACACGCAAGACGCCAATCAGTTGAAGATGCCCGGCTACACGCAGGTGAACCTGTTCGGCGACTACCGCGTCACCGATGCGCTCACCGTGGCGCTCAACGTCAACAACCTGTTCAACACCTTTGGCCTGACCGAAGCCGAAGAGGCGACCATCCCGGCCAATGGCATCATCCGTGCGCGTTCGATCGCCGGCCGTACCACCAGCATCAGCCTGCGTTACGACTTTTAAGGACCCCGCGCCGGGTTCTGCCCGGCGGCTTCCAATGAGCACCTGCCCGATCGATCCCCCCGCACTGCGCGCGGCTTTTGCCGGGCCGCTGGACCCGCAACACGCCGAGGTGCTGTTGTCGCGCTACGACCAGCACGCGTCGCGTTTGCTGGAGGCCTTGCATGCGCTGTACGGCCAGCGTGCCGACTATGCGTCGTGGTTGGCGCAATGGCTGGGCGAGGTGGGCGACATCGCCCGGCAACGTCCGCAAGCGTTGCAAGCGCTCGACAGCACGCGGCACGCTGGCTGGTTCGGCGAACCGCACATGCTCGGCTACAGCGCCTATGCAGACCGCTTTGCCGGCACGCTGCAAGGCGTGGCCGAACACGTGCCGTATCTGCAGGAACTGGGCGTGCGCTACCTGCACCTGCTGCCATTCCTGCGCGCACGCGCCGGCGACAACGACGGCGGCTTTGCGGTCAGCGATTACGGCCAGGTGGAACCCAGCCTGGGCAGCAACGACGACTTGATCGCGCTCACCAGCCGCCTGCGCGAAGCCGGCATCAGCCTGTGCGCTGACTTCGTGCTCAATCACACCGCCGACGATCACGCCTGGGCACAGGCGGCCCGCGCCGGCGACGCACGCTATCTCGACTACTACCATCACTTTGCCGACCGCACCCTGCCCGACCGGTACGAAGCCACGCTGGGGCAGGTGTTTCCGCACACCGCGCCCGGCAACTTCACCTGGGTGGACGACACCGCCCAGTGGATGTGGACCACGTTCTATCCGTATCAATGGGATTTGAACTGGAGCAACCCGGCGGTGTTCGGCGACATGGCCCTGGCGATGCTGCGGCTGGCCAATCTGGGCGTGGAAGCATTCCGCCTGGATTCCACGGCCTATCTGTGGAAGCGCATCGGCACCGATTGCATGAACCAACCCGAGGCGCACACCCTGCTGGTGGCACTGCGCGCGGTGACCGATATCGTCGCGCCGGCGGTGGTGATGAAGGCCGAAGCCATCGTGCCGATGACGCAACTGCCACCGTACTTCGGGAGCGGCACGGACCAGGGCCACGAATGCCATCTGGCGTATCACAGCACCTTGATGGCGGCCGGCTGGTCGGCACTGGCGTTGCAACGCGGCGACATCCTGCACCACGTGATCGCGCACAGTCCGCCTTTGCCGCGCCACTGTGCATGGCTGAGCTATGTGCGTTGCCATGACGATATCGGCTGGAATGTGCTGCAGCACGAAGCCTCCGGCAATGCAGCGCAGCCGCCGTTCTCGCTACGCGATGTGGCGCGCTTCTATGCCAACGCGGTGCCGGGCAGTTACGCGCGCGGCGAGAGCTTCCAGAGCAGCGGCGACGGCGTGCATGGCACCAATGGCATGGCAGCTGCGTTGGCGGGCATCCAGGCCGCTCAGGAGGCAGGCGATGCTGCTGCTTTGGCCGTTGCAGTGGACCGGCTGGTGCTGCTGTATGCCATTGCGCTTGCCATGCCAGGTGTGCCGCTGATCTACATGGGCGACGAATTGGCCATGGTCAATGACCCCGGCTATCGCGACGATCCGCAGCGCCGGCATGAAGGCCGTTGGCTGCATCGGCCGGCGATGGATTGGCAGCGTGCCGCCCAGCGTCACGATGCCAAGAGCCTGAGTGGCACGGTGTACCGGCGTTTGCGTGGATTGATCCGGCAACGTGCCGCGCTCACCGCGCTGGCGGCAGATCAGGCGCTGGGCAGCATTGCGTTGAACGACTCTCGCGTGTTCGCGTTGACGCGCGGCGACAGCTTTATCGCCTTGCACAACTTCAGCGACCAGTCGCTCGACGTGGAGCTTGCGGCAACTGGCATCGATGGATGGACACTGCTGGCGATCGATGATGCAGTTGATGGCGCAGCGGCGAGCGACGATGGATCGATCGTGCTTCCGGCTTACGGCGTGCGTTGGCTGCAGCGTGGGAACTGAACATGCACTCGATCGGCGTAAGCGGCAGATTGTCGGGCGTTTAGTGAGCCGCACCGTCGCTTGCAGCCACTTCGCTGCCCCTTTGCTAGTGCAAGTGCAGCACAGCCCGCGCACCAGCGGCGCGCGAGCCGTGCCGTAAGTCCCGACGGAGAGGGGCTTTTTCAGGACCCGTCGGTTGCCAAGATCAGCGCTTTGCCATCGCGAGCAGCGTTTGTGCGGCCTTCTCCGACGAGGCCGGGTTCTGACCGGTGACCAGGGTGCCGTCGGTGACCACGTACACGCCCCAGTCGGCGCCCTTTTCGTATTTGCCGCCGAGTTCGGTCAGCACGTCCTCGACCAGGAACGGCACGATCTTGGTCAGGCCCACGCCCTCTTCTTCGCTATTGGTGAAGCCGGTGACGCGGCGGCCGTTGACCAGCGGCTTGCCGTCGCTGCCCTTGACCCGACGCAGCGCGCCCGGCGCGTGGCAGACAAGGCCATGCGGTTTGTCGGCCTTGGCGAACGCTTCGATCAGCGCGATGGAATCGGCGTCTTCGGCCAGATCCCAGAGCGGGCCGTGGCCACCCGGGTAGAACAGCACATCGAAGTCCTCGGCCTTGATATCGACCAGACGGTGCGTGCTTGCCAGGGCTTTTTGCGCCTCAGGATCCTGCTTGAAGCGCTTGGTCGCCTCGGTTTGTGCGTCGGGCTCGTCGCTCTTGGGGTCCAGGGGCGGCTGGCCGCCCTTGGGTGAGACCAGGGTGATCTGCGCGCCTGCATCCTTGAACACGTAATACGGCGCGGCAAACTCTTCCAGCCAAAATCCGGTCTTCTTGCCGGTGTCGCCGAGCTGGTCGTGGGACGTCAGCACCATCAAAACGTTCATCGTATCGCCTTATGTCATGGCCCGACCGGGCAAGATGGCCAGTGTGCGGTTCAGCCCGTTGCAGCCCCGTGTAGAGCGCGTGTGTCTGCTGCATATGTTCATGAATGCAGCGATTGCGTCCAACAAGCGAGTGCAGCTAACAGGCGCCGTTGGTACTCGGCGCGCCGCATGTGTCTTTCACTTGCCGGCTGCTGCGCGCCATCCGCGCTCACCCAACAACGTCTCGCCAGCCTCGCCGGCAACTGTCTGGCGCCGCGATGCGCCGTAACCGCAGCAAACGCCTTGCCTCACACATTCATTGCCGGCGGCTGCAGTTGATCCATGCGGATGCGGTTGGCGAACAACGAGAACGCCAACATACCGGCCAGCCCGCTGATACGGCTCACCCACGGCGGCAGCCAGCGTGGCGCGACCAGTACGCCGCTGTCGAACAACGGCGCAAAGCGCGCCACATCGCCCAATGCCATCTTGCCGGCGAACAGGTAACGGCACAGCTGCAGCTGGTCGCGCTGCAACGAATGGCGGAAGAAGGTGTGCACCGCCACCAAACCACGCAGATACACGGTGTCCTTGGTGAAGGCACCGCCGCCACTGGTCGGCACGCCGCGAAACACGCGCTGTGCCGACGAAAAGCTTTCTGCAGCGCTCTGCCCGCCTGAGGTGAAATAGCGAAATACCTCGATGAAATCCGCACCCGAACGCGCCATCGCAATCGCTTCGATGCGCAGGCTGATGCGCTTCATGCGCTCGATATCGATGCTGCCGGTGATCTGCTCGGCAAACGTGGCCAGGCCTTCCTGCGTTGCGGTCGTGCGCGGGGAAGAAATACCCAGGCTGGGCAGATGCACCTGCGCGCGCCCGTTGAGCGCCGTCAGCGAATGCACCAGCGCTTCGTGATGGAACAGCTGCGCACGGTCGTAATCGCTGAACGTGGCACCGGTACGCAAGCGAATGCGATGCGCGCCGGCCGCGGCCTTGGCGAGCAGATCCGGATCGAGCGTGACGGTGATGACGCGCCCTTCGAAAAACCCGTCCAGGTCGTTCTGCAGCTGCATGCGCAAGGCGGTGGCCGAGACAGGCACCTGCTCTTCCGGCGCCATCAGTTCGCGATCCAGCTCTTGCGCGATCTGAATGAAATGCTGCGCCGCTTCGCGAGTGCTCGGCCCGTTGCCCGGCATGGGGTCCTCCGGCACGCCGAACAATTGCGCCGAGTAATCGCTCACCGCCGTGGTGCCCAACGACTCCAGCAACCCTGCGGCAAGACTCCAGCTATGCGCCGAATCGATGAGGTATTCACCCAGCGGATGATGCGGGTCGGCGTGCTTGGCAATGGCGGCCAGCTCGCGCCGGGTATCGGCGAAATCCAGTGCCGGGTACTCGACCTGCGGCAATTTAGGCTGCCCGCGCGCCACGCTGTCGAGAAACGGCTCCTGCAGCGAGCGCGGCCAGCTGGCCAAGGCCAGCAGACGCACACCGCGTACGGCCTTGACCAGGCGCGCATCCAGCGCCGCGTGATGGACGATGTCCGGCGGCCCCTTGCGCGATGGCATCAGCGCCGCCCGGGGCGATCGACGCTGGCCGGTCGCTTGCCCGAGCCCTTGCCGCGATTGTTCTGCGCAACACGGGTGGCAAGTTTTTCGGCCGCGCTGGCCACTTCCACCCGCAGCTTCATGTAGTTGGCAACGCGCTCCGGGTCGAGCTCGCCTGCATCGATCGCCGCACGCACCGCACAGCCCGGCTCGGCGATATGCGCGCAATCGTTGAAGCGGCACTGCGCCGCCAACGCCTCCACGTCCGAGAAACCGCCTTCGGCCAGATCCTCTTCACCGGTCGGCTTGAGCTCGCGCATCCCGGGCGTGTCGATCAGGCAGGCGCCGGAAGGCAACGGTATCAACGCACGGTGCGTGGTGGTATGCCGGCCGCGCGAATCGTTCTCGCGCACGGCATTGGTCTTCATCTTCTGCGTGCCGAGCAAGGTATTGGTCAGGGTCGATTTGCCCGCACCCGACGAACCCACCAGCACCGCCGTGCGGCCGTCGCCCAGCCATGGCCGCAACGCGGCCACGCTGGCCGGATCCTTGGCATTGACCACGCGCAACGGAATATTCTGCGCCTCCAGCTCTTCCAGCACCGCCAACGCATCCTCGGCGTATTCGGTCTGGTCGGCCTTGGTCAGCACCACCACCGGCTGCGCACCGCCACCGCCGACCAGCAACAGATAACGCTCGATGCGGCGCGGATTGAAGTCCGCATCCAGCCCGCACACGATGAACACCGTATCGATATTGGCCGCGATCACCTGCTGGTGGTAATGCTCGCCGGCCGCCCCCCGCTTGATCGAGGTGCGCCGCGGCAGCAGCGCCACGATGCGCTTGCCCTCCATCAACACCCAATCGCCCACCGCCGCCCGCTCATGGCTGGGAAAGCGCGGCCGCTGCCACTCCGGCAACGACTCGGCCTTCAGGCTGGCCTCCGGCGTATCGGCCACGACATAGCCGGTACGGTGCTGCTCCACCACCCGCGCCGGCAACGCCTGCGGATGCGCGGCAAACACCGCCTGCCAGGCCGCCTCTTCAGGCGGTCCGGGCCAGGGCCAGCCGATGGATTGGAGGGTGGGGTAGTCTGGGGAGATGGGGCTCATGGGGCGATTCTAGAGGGTGCGGCGGGTTTTGCCACGTTTGTTCACTAGGCTTATCCGCACTCACATGCCATGAGACAACAGATTTCAAATCTGCACGTGGGACTCAACATTGCAGCAAGGAATGGTAATCCCCCCGCTTTGAGCGTTCGCCAAAAGTGGAGCTAGGCGGCCATCGCCAATTTCATTGCTGGCGTGATACCGCCGAGCGCCATGTTGGGGCGCTCATGGTTGTACGTCCATAGCCAGCGCGTGGCCTTGTCCTGAACCTGCTCGATGGTGTCGAACAACGTTGTGGCCAGCCAGGCGTAGCGGACGGTGCGGTTGTAACGTTCGACATAGGCATTCTGCTGCGGCTTGCCTGGCTGGATGTGCTCGATCCGAATCCCGCGCTGCTGTGCCCAAGCTAGCAGCGCGCCGCTGATGTACTCCGGGCCGTTGTCGCAGCGAATGGCGTTTGGCTTGCCGCGCCAGTCAATGATCTGTTCCAACGAGCGGATCACCCGGGCCGATGGCAGCGATAAGTCGACCTCGATGCCCAGACCCTCACGGTTGAAGTCATCGAGCACATTGAACAACCGGAAGCTGCGGCCGTCGGCCAGCTGGTCGTGCATGAAATCCATCGACCAGACCTGGTTGATCGTCTCCGGCACCGCCAACGGCTCTGGCCGCTCGCGCACCAGCCGCTTCTTCGGCTTGATCCGCAGGTTCAACTCCAGCTCCCGATAGATGCGGTACACCCGCTTGTGATTCCAGCCAAAGCCCTTCACGTTGCGCAGGTGCAGAAAGCACAGGCCGAACCCCCAATCACGATAGGTTGTGGTCAACCGCACCAGCCAATCGGCAATCCGGGCGTTCTCCTCGCTGGCCTTGGCTTGATAGCGAAAGCAGGTCTCGCTCACCGCAAAGGTCCGGCAGGCATGCCGGATGTTCGTGTGGCCACCATCTACGGCCCATCGGGCCATCTCCCGGCGTTGAGATGGCCTCACCATTTTTTTGCCATCGCCTCCTTCAGCAGGTCGGCGCTGAGCTGGGCATCGGCGTACATCTTCTTCAGGCGCCGGTTCTCGTCCTGCAGCTCCCTGAGCTGGGACATCAGCGATGCGTCCATGCCGCCGAACTTGCTGCGCCACTTGTAGAACGTCGCCGAGCTGATGCCGTGTTCCCGGCACAACTCCGGCACGGGCGTGCCGGCCTCGGCCTGCTTGAGGACGGCAATGATCTGGCTGTCGGTGAAGCGGGATGTCTTCATGGAACCTCCTCGGAAAAGGGTACGAGAAAATTCCACTTCTGGCGTCAGCTAACCTGTGGGGGGATTACCGAATTAATTCAAATTTTTAGATGACCATAGCTCACCAAGCAATAATTTCTGTCGAACAAAAAGAGGGCTCCGCCAGCTAGCGGAGCCCTCAATATCGACTACATTGTGATTTTTATTCAGATAGGCGAGCTTGCAAGCACCAGCCTTGTCTCTTGCATCTCACGTGACACAGTAAATGAAGCGGACGAGGCGTTTGCGACTGCCATAGCATCAATCAAACTAGATACTTCGCTCGCAGCCACCGATCCATCCCGGAAATCCAGGTATTCAACCTGCGCTGCTTCCGAACTAAACCACCCTGCTACGGCAAGTTGATCCTCGCTATCTCTCAGGGCAATCAAGAGATCATTTCCAGATCGCGTGAAAACCGCATCTTCTAAACGGATCTCGCGTCCAAAGCTTACGCGATCCACCGCACCGCTATAGGACGAAGTTTCCACTACCGTGTCGTGGCCGTCGCCCTTGTTGAACACATAGGTGTCCGAGTACCAGCTGCCGCTGAGGGTGTCGTTACCGGTGCCACCGATCAACACGCTGTCGCGGGCCTGCGAGTTCACCGACAACACATCGTCGCCTGCACCGCCGTCCAGACGATCGGTACCACTGCCGCCGGACAAGGTGTCATTGCCATCTCCCCCCAACAGGATGTCGTTGCCAGTCCAGCCGGTCAACGTATCTGCCGCATCGGTGCCTAGCGTGGTCAAACCCATCGCCCGCAAGGTCGCAGGTGTCCAGATCGTGCCGTCGGCAAACACCAGCTGTTCGATGCTGCTCGCATCGTTTTCGTTGCCGCCCGAGAGCCAATCCTTCAACCGCACCGAATCGGTGCCGTTGCCCAGATCCAATACGACATCCGAACCTTGGCGCAGCACGCGTACATCGCCAGCAGCAATACCCTCGCCGAACACGACCTTGTCCACCGCACCGCTATAGGACGAGGTTTCCACCACCGTGTCGTGGCCGTCGCCCTTGTTGAACACATAGGTGTCCGAGTACCAGCTGCCGCTGAGGGTGTCGTTACCGGTGCCACCGATCAACACGCTGTCGCGGGCCTGCGAGTTCACCGACAACACATCGTCGCCTGCACCGCCGTCCAGACGATCGGTACCACTGCCGCCGGATAAGGTGTCATTGCCATCTCCCCCCAACAGGATGTCGTTGCCAGTCCAGCCGGTCAACGTATCTGCCGCATCGGTGCCTAGCGTGGTCAAACCCATCGCCCGCAAGGTCGCAGGTGTCCAGATCGTGCCGTCGGCAAACACCAGCTGTTCGATGCTGCTCGCATCGTTTTCGTTGCCGCCCGAGAGCCAATCCTTCAACCGCACCGAATCGGTGCCGTTGCCCAGATCCAATACGACATCCGAACCTTGGCGCAGCACGCGTACATCGCCAGCAGCAATACCCTCGCCGAACACGACCTTGTCCACCGCACCGCTATAGGACGAGGTTTCCACCACCGTGTCGTGGCCGTCGCCCTTGTTGAACACATAGGTGTCCGAGTACCAGCTGCCGCTGAGGGTGTCGTTACCGGTGCCACCGATCAACACGCTGTCGCGGGCCTGCGAGTTCACCGACAACACATCGTCGCCTGCACCGCCGTCCAGACGATCGGTACCACTGCCGCCGGATAAGGTGTCATTGCCATCTCCCCCCAACAGGATGTCGTTGCCAGTCCAGCCGGTCAACGTATCTGCCGCATCGGTGCCTAGCGTGGTCAAACCCATCGCCCGCAAGGTCGCAGGTGTCCAGATCGTGCCGTCGGCAAACACCAGCTGTTCGATGCTGCTCGCATCGTTTTCGTTGCCGCCCGAGAGCCAATCCTTCAACCGCACCGAATCGGTGCCGTTGCCCAGATCCAATACGACATCCGAACCTTGGCGCAGCACACGCACATCGCCAGCAGCAATACCCTCGCCGAACACGACCTTGTCCACCGCACCGCTATAGGACGAGGTTTCCACCACCGTGTCGTGGCCGTCGCCCTTGTTGAACACATAGGTGTCCGAGTACCAGCTGCCGCTGAGCGTGTCGTTACCGGTGCCACCGATCAACACGCTGTCGCGGGCCTGCGAGTTCACCGACAACACATCGTCGCCGGCGCCGCCCTCCAGACGATCTGTGCCACTGCCGCCGGACAAGGTATCATTGCCATCTCCCCCCAACAGGATGTCGTTGCCAGTCCAGCCGGTCAACGTATCTGCCGCATCGGTGCCTAGCGTGCTCAAGCCCATCGCCCGCAGGGTCGCAGGTGTCCAGATCGTGCCGTCGGCAAACACCAGCTGTTCGATGCTGCTCGCATCGTTTTCGTTGCCGCCCGAGAGCCAATCCTTCAACCGCACCGAATCGGTGCCGTTGCCCAGATCCAATACGACATCCGAACCTTGGCGCAGCACACGCACATCGCCAGCAGCAATACCCTCGCCGAACACGACCTTGTCCACCGCACCGCTATAGGACGAGGTTTCCACCACCGTGTCGTGGCCGTCGCCCTTGTTGAACACATAGGTGTCCGAGTACCAGCTGCCGCTGAGCGTGTCGTTACCGGTGCCACCGATCAACACGCTGTCGCGGGCCTGCGAGTTCACCGACAACACGTCATCGCCGGCGCCACCTTCGAGTTGATTAGTTCCGCTCCCACCATCCAAGGAATCGTCGCCGAGGCCGCCTATAAGGGTGTCATTACCGACATTTCCGTAAAGCGAATCGTCGCCACTTGTTCCTATAATCACATCGTCGGCGCTACCACCTTCAACAGCGCTACCGAAAATAACACCCATTAAACTCTTCGCTTGCTTCTCAAAATCCTGACGATCTAGAGTCAAGTCGCCCAGCTGGACCAAAACATCCACCCAGTTCCAATCTAAAGGAAGCCCACCAGCTCCCTCTTTCAGGTCGTAAAGATCTTCAATAGCAGCTAGGTTACCCTCTGTACGAAGGGCATCCTTTACTTTTTCGGCAACCCGATCCATCTTTAAGACAACTTCCCCATACTCATTAAGGCCGAGCCTTAATTCATCCGTGTAATCTCTTAAACGAGTGTCCAAAACAACGCCATTGTAAAGCTGAAGCCGCAAAGCTTCATAGCCTTTCATCAACAACGCCGTCTGCTCTTGTCCCAGAACCACTTCAAAACCCAGCCTCACTCCCGAGCTAACGGGAGACCAAGTCGAATTCCCAAGTCGGAGAGGAACATCGTCGTCGCCTCCTGAAAAGAAAAGCTCCCCATTAAACTTTTCCATGACAGAAAGTATATGGCCGATATCAAAGACATGGCCATCAACCGAGGTCCCTTTCACGTCAAGGCTTTTTTGACCAGATTGTCCATTGAAATAATCCACACTGGACCGCATCGAGGAGGTGTTAGCCCACTCTAGCAGCACCCCATCCATTTCGGATAAGGCGCTTGATCGCGTAGCACCAACAGTTACACCTTTCAGCAAATAATATATATTACTATTAATGCTAATTGATTCCCGGAGATCCCTTACCATCCCGGAGCCAGCGACATTAACAAAATCCTGCGACAGTGTTGTCAGAATCACCTCATCAGTAAAGTCACGATGGAATGCATTAGAAGCAAGCAGCAAGTCACCTGTGACACCCTGAGTCCCATCTGTACGGGTATAGTATCCGTAACTGTCGACGGCATTCCCATTTCCTAAGGCAACGTTCTCTGTGGACGTAGGAGTCAACGCAATATTTTTTACGCCAATCTCGTTCAGCGAAAAAAGCTCTCCTGCGTTGGAAATTCCGTCTTGATTGAGATCTCTCCAGACCTGAACAGAGAAAAATTTTTCGTCAAGGGAGTCGAAAAAACCGTCTTTATTAGTATCTAGCGAAGATAGCGCACGAAGCCCAGCAGAAAGTTCCGACTTCTCGCCTGCCATTAATGCCGCACCGTCAGTGTAGTCGCCAAAAAGCTCCGCCCCACCATCAATCAAACCATTTCCATTTCGGTCCAAGACCAATATTCCGTCATCGGCACTAATCCAACCAGTTCCTTGCTTGACCGCGTTCCCTTCATGATCGAAAAGTATGCTACCACTTGCACCAACTGTCTCGATCCCATCGCCATCTAGGTCTAGCACTAGCGGGTCTACCGCACGACGCCAACCTTTAGCGCTCTGATAATTATCCCCGGTCGCATCTTGAAGATATTCGTTTATCTCTCTGTCACGATGGCGCAACTTTCCATATACATCACCCAACAACCCATCTGAACCAATTCCACCTAGTTCTGGATCAAAAATATCATCCATTGTGAAGTTTTCGGCAAGCGGAATATCGTAACTTCCAATAAACTTCCCATCAATTGTTAGATCCACTTTTGCTGACGGAACCTGACCGGCATACGGATCTGTTGGGTGCCCAACAAAGCCATTAGGAGTGATATCTAGCCCAACACCAACACCGGCAGGAGTATCAAATCCGATAGAGACAGTATGCCCAGAAGCATTGAAACCACCATTCCCATCAGGTATCACGCTATCGGAACTTATACCAACTGATCCACGCCCGTAATTTACCGTACCCGAAGCACCATCAGCCCCAAGGGTAACGGATGCCCCCGGGCCACCAGGAGTCGAGTAACTGACTGTAACATTGCTACCATCACTCGAAAATCCGAAATCACCACCGACACTAGACTTTCCCTTTCCACTCATCTCAACACTCCTTTTTTGGAAATTAAATCAATAAAAATTATTAAATTTGAAACACAGCAACCAGCGGGTTGACGAGCCCTTAGAATCAAAGAAACGTCACCTGCCTTCACAACAATTATCTAAACAGAACCTCGGATGCGCGTGGCCAAGGCTTCCCGCAAACCAACAATCAGCGTTCTCTCAGAGATTCATTCGCATGTGTTCGGAGAGGACTCAATAGGTAATCAATCACCCGTCGCTTTCCAGTCTTAACCTCAGCACTCAAGCTCATCCCGGCACTCATCCGCACCCTGACCCCATCGATCTCCAACGTGCTGCCGTTCAATTTGATGCGCGCGGGAAAGACCAAGCCCAGCTTTTCGTCCTGTGCGGCGTCATGAGAGACGCTGGCGACCGTGCCGGTCAGATAGCCGTAGCGGGTGTAAGGGAAGCTGTCGACCTTGACGGTGACTGGCTGACCCGGACGCATGAAGCCGATGTCCTTGTTCAAGACGGTGACCTCTACTTCCAACGCTTCTTCGGCAGGCACGACGACCAGTAACGGCTGTGCGGGCGTCACGACACCGCCCACGGTGTGGACGGCCAGCTGCTGGATCGTGCCGTCCACGGGTGCGTGCAGTGCCATCAGCTTGTCGCGCTGGCCGGTCTTGGCAACGTCCTGGGTCAGTTGGCCGGCTTGTTCGCTAGCTTGGCGCAGCGCGTCCAGCGCTTGCTGGCGGGTGTCGGTAACCAGCACGCGCAACTCTTCCTGCGCGGCACTGATCGCCGAGCGGATTTCCTGCAGGCGATTGCGCTGGGTGGCGAGCTGGCTCTCTGCGGCGATGCGCTCCTGTTCTCGTAATAGATAGTCGTGACGGCCGACGTATTTGCCTTCGACCAGACGGCCGTAGTCTTCTGCGCGCACTTTGGAGATGAGTGCGGATTCGGCCAGCGGTGCGATCGCGTCCTGGGTGGTCTGTAGTTCTGCCTGACGTTGGGCAATGCTGGCTTGCAGGTTATGCCGGCGTGCCTGGAAAGCATCGAATTGACTGCTGACCAATTGCTGCTCGCTTGCAACACGTTCTTCCGGAAGATCCGGCGCCGGCCCGAGCTGCGGCGACTGACCGGTGGCGATGGCGGTTGCCAGGGCGGCCTGACGCAGCGCGGCGAGCCGTGCATTGATCAGGGCGTCGCCGGCCTGGGCGAATTCGGCGCCGGTGGCCGTGGCATCGAGTTCGACCAGCAGTTGGCCTTTCTTCACCGCTTGTCCGTCGCGCACCAGGATCCTGCGTACCACCGCGTTCTCTGCGGTCTGCACCACCTTGGTTCGCGAATCGACCACGGTCTTGCCTGGTGCCACCGCGACGATGTCGAGCTTGCCCAGGCATGCCCACAGCAGCGCCACACAGAAGAAGCCGATGATGATGCGCATCGTCCAACGTGCGGTGGGCGAGACCGGTGTTTCGGTCAGCTCAAGATGTGCGGGCAGGAATGCACGCTCATCGGCGCTGCGCTCGGGCGGGTCGAGCTGGCGGCGCACAGCCCAGGCAGATTTGAAGATCTTGAGGTAGCGGAGGAAGAAATCGCGCCATCCCTGGAGCAGGTGCTTCATGGTGTCCCCTGTTGCAGTCTGTATAGATGCGCGTACTGGCCTTCCGGACGGTCGACCAGCTCGGCATGCGAGCCGCTTTCGACAATGCGCCCCTTCTCCACGACGACGATGCGGTTGGCCTGCCGCACGGTAGACAGGCGATGGGCGATGATCAGCACAGTGCGGCCCTTGCAGATCGCGCGCATGTTGCTCATCACCGCGTGCTCGGACTCGTAGTCCAGCGCACTGGTGGCTTCGTCGAGAATCAGGATGCGCGGGTCGCCGATCAGTGCGCGTGCGATCGCGATACGCTGGCGCTGCCCACCGGAGAGACCGGTGCCATGCTCGCCGACCTTGGTGTCGTAGCCCTCGGGCAGTTCAAGGATGAAGTCATGCGCGCCAGCCAGCTTGGCGGCGTGGATCACTCGCTCCAGCGGCATACCGGGGTCGGTCAAGGCGATGTTCTCGCGCACGCTGCGGTTGAACAGGAAGTTCTCCTGCAACACCACGCCCAGCTGCCGGCGGAGCCAGGCAGGATCGGCCAATGCCAGATCCTGCCCATCGATCAGTACCCGCCCACGTTCGGGCGTGTAGAGCCGCTGCACCAGCTTGGTCAGCGTGCTCTTGCCGGAGCCGGACCGGCCCACGATGCCGATGATCTCGCCCGGGCGGATGTCCAGCTCGATGGCATTGAGCACTTCCGGCGCATCCGGCCGGTAGCGGAACGTGACCCGCTCGAACGTCACCTGCCCGCGGATCGGCGGCAAGGCCAGGCGACTGCCCGGCACCTCGGTGCGGGTATTGAGGATGTCCCCCAGCCGCTCGACCGAAATGCCGACCTGTTGGAAGTCCTGCCATAACTGCGCCAGGCGGATGATCGGCGCGGTGACCTGGCCCGACAGCATGTTGAAGGCGATCAGCTGGCCGATCGACAGCTTGCCTTCCATCACCAGCTTGGCACCCCAGAACAGCACCGCCACGGCGGTGAGCTTCTGCACCAATTGCACGCCTTGCTGGCCCAGCGTTGCGATGCGGGTGACGTTGAAACCGGCGCTGACATAACCGGCCAGCTGGTTGTCCCAGGTGCGGGTCACGCGCGGATCGACCGCCATCGCCTTGACCGTGCCGATACCGCTGACGGTCTCCACCAGAAACGATTGGTTGTCGGCGCCGCGCGCGAACTTGTCGTTCAAGCGCTTGCGCAGCACCGGTGTGATCAGTCCAGAGATCGTGGCATACAGCGGCAGCGACAGCACCACGATCAAGGTCAGCCAGCCGCTGTACCGGAACATCACCGACAGGAAGACCACCGTAAAGAACAGGTCCAATACCGAGGTCAGCGCCTGCCCGGTGAGAAAGTTGCGGATGTTCTCCAGCTCGCGGACACGCGCGATGGTGTCCCCGACCCGCCGCGACTCGAAGTACGCCAACGGCAGCGACAGCACATGCCGGAACAGCCGAGCGCCAAGCTCCACGTCGATCTTGCTGGTGGTGTGGGCGAAGACATAGGTGCGCAGGCCGGACAGCAACACATCGAACACCGCCATCGAGACCAGCCCGATTGCGATCACGTCCAACGTGGTCAGGCCGTTATGCACCAGCACCTTGTCCATCACCACCTGATAAAACAGCGGCGTGATCAACGCGAATAGCTGGATGAAGAACGAGACGACGAAGACCTCGATCATCAGCTTGCGGTACTTGACCACCGCCGGAATGAACCAGCTGAAATCGAACTTGGCCAGATCGCCCAGCACCGAGGCCCGCGAGGCAACCTGCAACAACCGCCTCTGGTACCGCGCCTCGAACTCGGCGGGCGAGATGGAACGCGGCCGCTTTTCGACCAGATCGTGGATCAGGATCTGATCCGTACCGACCTTGGCCACGATGAACGCGTCACCGCCCGGCACCAGTGCCAGAGCAGGCAGTGCAGCCATGCCAATACGCGCCGCCGGTTGAGCAACAACCTTGGCTTTCAAGCCCAGTTGCTTGGCCGCCAGCAGCAGCGTGGTCTCGTCGAATGGCTCACCCGCGCGCCCAAAACCATGCGCCAGCTGCACGGCATCCGCTGCGACTCCATGAAATTGCGCAAGTAGCACCAGTCCCTGCAACCCCAAATCCGGTCGGCCTTGCACCGACGAGCCGCCCTCGACTAACGAGAGCGACGCACTTCCCCCTGACATAACGCGATCCTTGCTGAGAGCCGGCGGGCTCAAGTGATGGAATAGAATCTTGGGGTGTTAAGAACCTGTCAATCAGTCAACCCCCTTGCTGATGATCTATTTTCTCAATTAGCCGTCTCTTGGGCTGAGACGCAGCCACTGACGCCACCCCAGTCATTACCTATAAGTCATACCTACTCATATCGAGCAGCAGTGAGCGCGCGCTTGACATCGTTGCCGATGCAAGCATGTCCGCTTGTCATATTTCCGATACCATGCCAAGCCTCACGCCTACAACCGGCCCATCGCATGTCCACTGCCCCGCAAAAGCCGCTCGCGATTCGTGAGCGTCTGTCCGAAGTCCGCTACGAAATCCGGGGCGAACTGGCGCGGCGAGCGCGGGAATTGGAGGCGCAGGGCCGCAAGCTGATCAAGCTCAATATCGGCAACCCGGGTGCATTCGGGTTCCGTGCGCCGGAGCATCTGCAGCGTGCCATCGCCGACGACATGGGCCGCACCGATCCGTACACCCATCAGCAAGGCCTGCCGGAGGCGCGCGAAGCGGTCGCCAAGGCGTACTCGCGGCGCCAGCATCCGGACGCGCATCCGGACCGGATCTTCATCGGCAACGGCGTCAGCGAACTGATCGATCTGTCGCTGCGTGCGCTGCTCAATCCCGGCGACGAAGTGCTGGTGCCCTCGCCCGATTACCCGCTGTGGTCGGCGGCGACCATCCTCAACGACGGACGCCCGGTGTATTACCGCTGCGCACCGGAAAACGGCTTCCAGCCGGACCCGGTGGAGATCGAGACGCTGGTGTCCTCGCGCACCCGCGCCATCGTGCTGATCAATCCGAACAACCCCAGCGGCGCCAGTTATTCGCGCGAGCTGCTGGAGCGCATCGTGGCGATCGCCACCAAGCACAACCTGCTGTTGATGGTCGATGAGATCTACGACCAGGTGCTGTACGACGACGCAGCCTTCGTGCCGGTCGCGCCGCTGGCCGGCACGCACCCGTGCATCACCTTCAGCGGGCTAAGCAAGGTGCATCGCGCGTGCGGCTGGCGCGTGGGCTGGGCGCTGCTCTCTGGCGAGCAGGCGCGCATCAACGACTTGCGCAACGCGATGGACCTGCTCGGCGCCTTGCGCCTGTGCGCCAACGTGCCAGGCCAGTACGCCATCGATGCGGCGGTGAACGGGCCGGACACCATCTCGGCATTGTGTGCACCCGGCGGACGTCTGTATGAAACCCGCCGCGCGGTGATCGAGGCCTGTGCGGCCAGCGAGCATCTGCAGCTGGTGGCACCGGCCGGGGCGCTGTATGCGTTCCCCGCAGTAGTGGGCGCGGCGGCGCGCAACTTCGACGATCACGAATTCGCACTCGATCTGATGAACGAGGAAGGCGTGCTGGTGGTTCCCGGCTCCAGCTTCAACGTGCCGTATCGCCATCATTTCCGCGTGACCTTGATGCCGGAAGCCGGCGTGATGCGCGATGTGTTTGCCCGCATCGACCGTGCGTTGGCACGCCGCGCCGAAGCGGTCACCAAGGTGGTTCCACTCAAGCCACGCAGCGTGGCCTGATGGCCGCGCTTGGCGCGCCGCTGCGCTATCTGGCGCTCGGCGATTCGTACACGATCGGCGAAGGCGTTGCGCCTGCGCAGCGCTGGCCGCTGCAACTGGTCGACGGCTTACGTGCATACGGCTGGAACGTGGCGCCGCCGCAGATCATCGCCACCACCGGCTGGACCACCGACGAATTGCAGGCCGGGATCGACGCGGCTGCACCGGAGGGGCCATTCGCGCTGGTGAGCTTGTTGATCGGCGTCAACAATCAGTACCGCGGGCGTCCGTTAGACGAGTACCGCCAACAGTTCGACGCCCTGCTGCTGCGTGCAATTGCATTCGCGGATGGGCACCCGGCACGTGTATTCGTGCTGTCGATTCCCGATTGGGGCCTGACCCCGTTTGCGCGCGCGCAAAGTGGTGATGCCGCATTGATCGGTGCGCAGATCGATGCGTTCAATGCAATCGCTGTCGACCGCTGCAGTGCGCATGGCGTGCGCTTTGTCGACATCACGGCCACCAGCCGCGATGGCGGCGATGCGGTGGACATGCTGGTGGACGACGGTTTGCATCCTTCCGGTGCGATGTATGCGCGCTGGACAGCATTGGCGCTACCGGCAGCGCGCGATGCGCTGGGGGCAACTGGCTCGGTGGACACCATCGTCTAAAACGAAGCTGGGCGACACAGACTGCGACGCCGCCAGGGGGCTGCGGCCGGCGCCGTAAAACAGCATCTAGCAACCGTACGCTGCAGTTCCTGCATGCAGCCAAGGCCCATCGAATGACTGCGCGCCAGGTCTTGGCAAGACACCACGCCAACGTGGCGTTCTGGGCTTATCGGCGCGATGGCTTTGCGCGCGTCGGTTCGCACTTGCTTGGGTAGCGCGAAATGTTGCATCCGGTCTCTGCCACTCATCCTTCAAGGCCATGCGGTAGCAACGGGCGACGCGGCCAGGCCTTTCGATACGCGCACGTCAGATACCAGGCACCGATGCATCCGTGGGCACGCATCGCAAACTGCCAACCCGCCCTACCCCAACCAGCCCGGCAGGCCCTAAGCTAGCGGCGCAGCACGCCTGATTGCCAAGGAACGACATTGCACACCACTGCCACCCAACCGATGAGCCGCGCGCAGGCGTTGACGATTGCACGCGCTTTCTTGCCGGCGCATCCGCTGGGCAACCGCTACGACTACTACTACACGCAAGCCAAGCTGCGCACCGACCCGCTGTATCCGGGCGTGCTGGCCGAGCTGCGCAATACCGCTGCGCCGGTGCTGGACCTGGGCTGCGGGCTCGGCCTGCTGGCCCATGCACTGCGCGCCGATGGTCAGGCATTGGCGTATCACGGTGTGGACGTGGATGCGTCCAAGATTCGCCGCGCACAGCACATCGCGCAGCGCGCCAACCTGGACACTACCAAGTTCGAGGTGGTCGATCTGAGCGTGGCGTGGCCGCAGCATCGGGGCAGCGTCACCATCCTGGATGTGCTGCAGTATCTGCAAGCGGACATGCAGGCCAGTCTGCTGCGCAGCGTGGCGCAGATGCTCACGCCTGGCGCGAAGCTGGTGATTCGCAGCGCACTGGGCGATGCCAGCAGCCGTGGCCGCACCAGCCGTGTCACCGATGTCCTGGCGCACCTGAGCGGCTGGATGCAGCGGATGCCGCGCAGCTATCCCACCCGCGACAGCCTGCAGGCGCATCTGGATGCGGCCGGCCTGCGCGCCACGTTTGCGCCGCTGTATGGCAACACGCCGTTCAACAACTGGTTAATCGTGGCCGAGCCACGCTGAGCGCGACAGGCGACGCGCTACACGTGGCGAGCAATCGTGGGGTGGATGTCGAAGGGGCGAAGAACCTAGCATGCATGGACGTGACATGCCGCGCCGCGCCCGCCAGGCGGTGAGCGCAGTCGTTTTTGTTCGTCGCGCTTAATCCGGCCGCCGCCCCACCAACCCACGCGCCCGCATCGTCTCCAGCACGCCGCGCAGGATGGTGAGGTTGTGGCCGTGCGCGGCGCCTTCATGCAGCAGCACGATGGCGCCGGGTTGCAGGTCGCGCACGATGCGGGCGATGGTGATGTCCGGCTCGCAGCGCACGCCGTCGAAGCCACGCGCGCTCCAGGCCACCCGGGTCAGCCCGTGCGCGCGCAGCGGCGAGGCGACGAAGGGGTTGGTCATGCCCACCACCGAGCGGTACAGCCGTGGCGCCTGGCCGGTGATGCAGGCCAGCACGCGCTGCGCCTGGCCGATTTCCTGCGCCATGCGGCGCGGCCCCAGCGCCCAGAACCAGGCCTGCGGATGGGTGTGGCTGTGGTTGCCGATGCCATGCCCCCGCCGCACCATCTCGCGCACCAGCTCGGGCCGCTGCTCGGCACGTGTCCCGACCACGAAGAACGTTGCCTTGGCGTCGTACGCATCCAGCAGGTCGAGGATGGCCGGGGTATCGTCGGACGGGCCATCGTCGATGGTCAGCCACACCTGCGGCGCCCGACCGGGCAGCCGCGCCAGTACCGGCGCATACAGCCGCGCGCGTGGCAGGAACACCGGCACCACGAACAGCGCGTGCGACAGCAGCAGCGCAGGCAGCCCCCAGGCCCAGCCCAGATGCCACCACAGCAGGGCCACCGCTACCTGCGAGAGGGCAAACAGGCCCACCCAGCGGTACGGGCGCGAAGGGGTGCGATACAGCGTTTCCGGCGTGGTCATGCCCAATGATGCCATGCGGCGTAGAATGCCCGGTCTCCACGCTGCCACCGAAGTGCTGCCATGTCTCTCGATCCCGCCCTGCGTTCCCGTATCGATACGCTGCTGCAATCCAGCCGCGTGGTGCTCTTCATGAAAGGCCAGCCCGGCATGCCGCAGTGCGGTTTTTCGGCCAAGGCGGTCGGCGTGCTGGACGGCCTGGGCATCGACTATGCCCACGTCAACGTGCTGGCCGACCAGGAAATCCGCGAGGGCATCAAGGCCTATGGCGACTGGCCGACCATTCCGCAGCTGTACGTGGACGGCGAGCTGATCGGCGGCAGCGACATCATCGTGCAGATGGCCGACAGCGGCGAGCTGAGCAGCATGCTCGGCCTGCAGGCGCCCGACCGCAGCCCGCCCAAGATCACCATTACTCCCGCCGCGGTCGAGATGCTCAAGGGTGCGCTGGCCGATGCGCCGGATGCCTCGCTGACGCTGGCCATCGATGCCAATTTCCAGCCGAACTTCCAGCTGGCGCCGACCAACCCGAACGCGATTGCGGCTGAATCCAACGGGCTGCGCGTGCAGTTCGACCTGGCCAGCGCGCGTCGTGCCGATGGCATCACCATCGATTGGGTCGACGACATCCGCGGCCGTGGCCTGGCCATCGATAACCCCAATGCGCCCAAGCCGGTGCAGGAGTTGTCGGTGCGCGACGCCGACGACCGGCTCAAGGCCGGCAGCCTGACCCTGGTGGACGTGCGCCCGGCCGACGAGCGCGCGCTGGCCACGGTGGCCGCACCGTTCCGCACGCTGGATGCGCACGAGCGTGCCGCCATCGAACAGTTGCCCAAGGACACCCCGCTGGCGTTCCTGTGCCACCGCGGCGGCCGCAGCCTGCAGGCCGCCGAACATTTCCGTGGCCTGGGCTTCACCAACGTCTACAACGTCACCGGCGGCATCGATGCCTGGTCGGACGAGGTGGACAACGGCGTGGCGAAATACTGAGCAACACATCAGCGGTCGTCGCACGGTCGCGGCTGCCGCTCACCGATCATGCTGCCTGTGTGGACTGCCGCGCCTGCGACAACCGCGTGCCTGCAGCTTGCCCGCAGGCAGCTTAGGCCGGCACACCGCATACCGAAACGGGCGCTCCCTGGAGCGTCCGTTTTTTCATGGATCAACCTGCATAAGGACATCGCTGCAATGCATACCCGCCTGCTTTCTGTCGCCCTGGCTGCGCTGCTGCCGTTGACTACCCACGCTGCCCAGCCGTCGCGCGCGGTGCTGTTGGTTCAGACCTACGACAACCAGCCGAGCGACGATCCGCTGGAATACATCCCGGTCTGGCTCGGCAAGGACGTCGCCAGGGAATCGACCCTACCCAAGACGCTGCTGGGCCAGCCGTTACAGGTCTTCAACGCCGGCGCTTCCGCCGGCAACGTGCGGCTTGCGGCACTGATGGTGGACGACAACAGCATGTGCGGCGGCACCGCGAAGCTGCGCCTTAAGGGCAACCCCACGCTGTCCGACTCGCCGCTGCTGGCGAACGTGGATGTGAATCCCGGCAAGCGCTTTGCCGGCCGCGCAGCCACTGCCAGCGAACAGGCCGAGCTGTTTGCCCAGGTGAACAGCACCGCGCAGCTGCGCAAGCGCGTCAAGCCGGCAGCCCTGGCGCAGGCGCTGGCCGCGTTCAAGGCCGATCGCGCGCAGGATCTGGCGGCGCTGCAGATCGTCACCGATACGCAGCAACCGCAGCGACGCGTGGCGATCCTGACATCCAACCATCCCATCGAGACCGGTAACCCGGACAACCCCACCGGCGTGCTCGTCGTCCTTGCGATCTTCGAGCATGACGGCAGCCGTTGGCAGTTCCGCAAGGGTCACGCTGCCAGCGGCTGCGACGATTGCGAAGACCTGCCGCTGCGCACGCATCTGCTGCAGTTCGGCGATGTCGACGGCAACGGCACGCTCGATTTCGTGCTGGCCGAAAGCGGCTACGAAAGTTACGGGTTCTATCTGCTGCTCGGCGAAGGCGCCAGCTGGCGTTCGCAAGCATTGCCGGGCGGCTGCTGATCGGTTTTGACGGCTTGCACGCTGCCTGGTGCGCATGCGCATGGCGGCATCTTCTGCGGTGTTATGCCCACGTCTGCCCGGCGATCGCACGGTCGCTATCCGCGCCGCGCGGCAGACCTCGATCTTCGGGCATGCAGATGGCCAATGCCGGTCTTCAACCGGCAAATCCGCCGTCATCCAGAAACTGCTGCTCTTCTGCCGTGGTTTCACGTCCCCGCACCGCATTGCGGTGCGGGAACCGGCCAAAGCGCTCAATGATGCGCTGGTGCTCCAGCGCCCAACGGGTGGTCTCCGCATCGCCCAGTGCAGTGATCAGCTGCACCGCGCGCGCCTGCTCCTCGGCGTCTTCGGCATGCTCGAAGGGCAGGTAGAAAAACAGCCGCAGTTGTGCCGACACCTGCTGATCGAAGCCGCTGGCGAGCGCCTGCTTGGCGTACCGCAGTGCCAGGCCATCGGTGGCATAGGCATGCGCACTGCCGCGAAATGCATTGCGTGGAAATTGATCCAGCAGGATCAGCAAGGCCAGTGCGTCTTCGGCGCGCGCCATCCACTGCGCGTACTCGCCGCGCGCGGCAGCAAAATGCTGCTCGCTGAAATGCTGGCGAAAGTTGGCGTCGAAGGCGTCGTTGTGCGTGAACCAGCGCGCCGCGCCGGCCAGCTCCCAGAAAGCCAACACCACATCGGCCTGCTTGTTGCGCTCTGTTTTGGCAATCATCGACATATCCCCTGACGAATTCGGCATAGCATGCACGGGTGCATGTGATGAGCCCGCCGCTCTCGACCTCCAGCACTTGGCAAGCACGCCGCCGACGACTAGGTTGGCGGCTGACGTTTTCGTGTTACCGGGGAAATCCATGCGTTCCATCCTGTTCGCCGCGCTGGGCGCGGCGGTGCTGTGCGGGCCTGCGTCTGCGGCAGCAGCGGCATCGCGCTTCGTGCAAGACCCGTATCCCAGCACCTATCGCGCGCTCGCGTCCGCTCCGGTGCTGATCCAGCACGCCACCGTGCTCACCGGTACCGGCGAGCGGCTGGACGATGCCGACGTGTTGCTGCGCGACGGCAAGGTGGCTGCAGTGGGCAAGGCGCTCGAGGCGCCCGCTGACGTGCGCCGTATCGACGGCACCGGCAAGTGGGTGACGCCCGGCATCATCGATGTGCACTCGCATCTGGGCGTGTATCCCAGCCCGGGCGTCAGCGCGCATAGCGACGGCAACGAGATGACCGCACCGGTGACGCCCAACGTGTGGGCCGAGCATTCGATCTGGCCGCAGGACCCCGGCTTCGGCACTGCGCTGGCCGGCGGCATCACCTCGCTGCAGGTGCTGCCGGGCTCGGCCAATCTGATCGGCGGTCGCGGCGTCACGCTCAAGAACGTCGCCTCCACCACCTACCAGGGCATGAAATTCCCCGGTGCACCATGGGGCCTGAAGATGGCCTGCGGCGAAAACCCCAAACGCGTGTACGGCCAGAAAGGTGGCCCGGGCACGCGCATGGGCAACGTGGCCGGTTACCGCGCCGCGTTCATCGATGCGGCCGAGTATCTGCAGAAGAACGCACCGAAAAAGAAAACCGCCAACAAGCGCCATTGGTGGAGCCGCGGCGGCGACAACGACAGCAGCGGCGATGCCGGCGGCAAGCGCGATCTCAAGCTCGACACGCTGGCCGGTGCCATCAACGGCGATATCCGCGTGCACATCCACTGCTACCGCGCCGATGAAATGGCGACCATGCTGGATCTGTCCAAGGAGTTCGGCTTCCACATCGCCGCCTTCCACCACGGCGTAGAGGCGTACAAGCTGGCCGACCGCCTGGCGCAGGACAATGTCTGCGGCGCGCTGTGGGCCGACTGGTGGGGCTTCAAGATGGAAGCCTTCGACGGCATCCAGGAAAACATCGCACTGGTCGATCGCCCGGCCAACAGCTGCGCCATCGTGCATTCGGATTCGGAAGAAGGCATCCAGCGGCTCAACCAGGAGGCCGCCAAGGTGATCGCCAACGCGCGCCGCAGTGGCATGGAGATTCCGCCGGAGCGCGCCATCCGCTGGCTCACCAGCAATGCTGCCAAGGCACTCGGCATCGAGCAGCAGACCGGCGCACTGGAGCCGGGCAAGATGGGCGATGTGGTGGTCTGGAACGGCAACCCTTTCAGTTCGTATGCGTTGGCCGAACAGGTGTATATCGACGGCGCGCAGGTCTACGACCGGCATAACCGCGCACTGCAGCCGGTGTCGGACTTCATGCTCGGCCAGGAGGTGGCACGATGAGCCGCGCCACCGTTGTGCACCCGCGGTTGCGCGCGATCGCGGCACTGGTGATGGCCGCGCTGGCATTGCCAACCTTCGGCCAGCAGGTGCTGATTCGCGGCGCCACCGTGCACACTGCCACCGCGCAAGGCACCCTGCAGAACACCGACGTGCTGGTGCAGGGCGGCGTGATTCGCGCCATCGGCCGCAACCTGGCAGCGCCTGCCGATGGCCGCGTGGTCGAAGCGAACGGCCGGCCACTGACGCCGGCCTTGTTCGGCGGCATTACCGAGATCGGCATCGAAGAGGTTTCTGGCGAAGAGAGCACGGTGGACAGCGGCGTCAAACTGGCCGATCAACCGATGCGCCCGGAATTCGACGTCACCCTGGCCTACAACCCCGACTCGGTGCTGGTGCCGGTGGCGCGCGTGGAGGGCATCGGCTTCACCGCGCTGGGGGCGACCACCAGTGGCGCCTTCATCGCCGGCCAGGGCGGCATCGTGCGGCTGGATGGCAGTCCGGATCCGGTCGGTCCGCATGCCTTGTTTCTTCGCATCGGTGCAGCGGCGTCCGATCTCACCGGCAGCTCGCGCGCGGCGCAGTGGATGTTGCTGGATCAACTGGTCGCCGAGGCACGCGGGCGTATCCCGGCCGATTCTCCGCATGCATTGCTGACCCCGGTTGGACGCGGCGTCCTCGCGCACTATTTGGCCGGCCAGGGTCGCATCGTGGTGCAGGTGGAACGGG
This sequence comes from Xanthomonas phaseoli pv. dieffenbachiae, assembly GCF_008639345.1. Taxonomy (NCBI): domain Bacteria; kingdom Pseudomonadati; phylum Pseudomonadota; class Gammaproteobacteria; order Lysobacterales; family Lysobacteraceae; genus Xanthomonas; species Xanthomonas phaseoli. The sequence goes on from NZ_CP041380.1 coordinate 3,896,291, forward strand.
CAGCCGACATCCGCCAGCTGTTGCGCTGGGCGCAGCGCGAAAAGGTGCGCATTGCCATTGCCGGCGGCGCCGAAGCCTGGAAGCTCGCGCCGCAACTGGCGCAGGCCAAGGTGCCGGTGTTGGTCGACGCGCTGGCGGATCTGCCATCGACCTTCGACCAGATTGGCGCGACGCTGGAAAATGCTGCACGTCTGCGCGCTGCCGGTGTGGAGGTCAGCTTTACCCAGAACGGCGATGCCTCGCATAACGCGCGCAAGCTGCGCCAGCTGGCCGGCAATGCAGTTGCCAATGGCTTGCCCTGGGAAGCCGGCCTGGCCGGTCTGACCCGCGTGCCGGCAGACATCTTCGGCGTGGGCGATCGCATCGGCAGCATTGCGGTCGGCAAGCAGGCCGACCTGGTGCTGTGGGAAGGCGACCCGCTGGATGTGGCGCATTATGCCGAGCAGGTCTGGCTGGGCGGCCGCGACATGCCGATGCGATCGCGCCAGAGCGAGCTGCGCGACCGCTACCTGCAGCAGGCCGGCCCGCTGCCGCGCGCCTACCTGAAGTAGGCGTGCGCTGGGTTGCTCAAGCGCCACCTGAGCATGTCTTTCATCGTTGGCGTGCCGGCACAGCGGATACCGGCGCACCGCTTCACCGCCTCGTTGCTGTGCACAGGCGATGTGCTGTCAGGGTGTCCTGCCGCATCTTGCCGGCCGCCTTCGCTGTCGTGATGTTTCCCACTAGGCCTATCGCATGTTTTCGGTTTCGCTCCTGAGAGCGCTTGGCCGCCTTGGCGTCTTGCCACGGCACACGCCGCGTACCCACCTCGCCATTGCCCAACCGTGAGCTCGCTCTTCCACGGCAGCGGCTTGCGTTCGATCGATCGTGCGGTATTGCGCCAGGCACCTGCCAATCTGCAGCGCGGAATGGAAGCAGTGGGCGGGCGCCTGATTCTCACCGCCGATGCGCTGCTGTTTCAGCCGCATGCGTTCAATGTGCAGCGCCAGTCGCTGAGCGTGCCCTTGCGGCAGATCGTGGCGGTGCAGCCCTGCTGGACGCGCCTGCTCGGCCTGCTGCCGATCGCGCCGACGTCGCTGGCGGTGCGGCTGGATGACCAAACGCAATACCGCTTCGTGATCGGCAAGCGCACGCAATGGATGGCGGACATCGTCTCGGCACAGGATGCCTTGCGCTGAGCCGCGCAACGATGCAGGTGCGTCGCAGAGGCAGCTGGCAAGGCGACTGCGTCACCGCCAGGCCGAAAGCGGCCGCTGATCCGTGCCGCATGTCCCGCTCGTGCAGCGCGGTTGCCGGATGCCGTCCACGCCAACCGACAACCGGCAACGGCTCTCGAGGTTTTTGGTAGCCTCTTCGACTGCGGACGCCAGGCCGGCGCTTTGCGGTTGCCCACTGTGCCGACGCTCGGCGATGCCGCGGTTGGCCAACGACTCCCCACTCGATCGCTGGAATTTCGAACAGTGCGCACAATCTTTGTCTTCAGCACTCGCCTAGCATCGCGCGCACGCATCGCGACCATGCCTTGCTTCCGAATGCTCGCCAGCCTGCTTCGCCATCGTCGGCCTCACTTCGTCTGCGTACTGCTGCTGTATGCCGGCGTCAGCGCACCTGCGCTGGCCGACTTCGGGATCAGCCGCAGCGGCGACCGCGTGATCGTCGACACCGGCGCCGAGCTGGTGTTTGCCATCGATGCCCGAAATGGCGACATCGTCTCGATGCGTTATCGCGGCAACGAACTGCAGACCACCGAATCGAAGGGCTCGCACCTCGCGTCGGGGCTAGGCAGTGCCAGCGTGGATGCACGCATCGTTGGCGGGACGATCGTGGTGTCGGCCAAGGCCGGCGACCTGGTCCAGCACTACATCGCACGCAAGGGCCGCAACGCGATCTACATGGCCACCGCTGCGCCAACCTTGCTGCCGGTGGGCGAATTGCGCTTCGTCGCCCGCTTGAACGTGTCCAAGTTGCCGAATGCGCAGCAGGAACCCGATTCCAATGTCGGCACAGCGATCGAAGGCAACGATGTCTTCGTGTTGCCGGATGGGCGCACCAGTTCCAAATTCTATTCCGCACGTCGCATGATGGACGACCAGGTGCATGGCGTCAGCGGACCTGGCGTCGCGGTATTCATGCTGATGGGCAACCGCGAGCACAGCGCGGGCGGCCCGTTCTTCAAGGACATCGCCACCCAGAAAACCAGCGTGACGCATGAGCTCTATAACTACATGTATTCCGATCACACCCAGACCGAGGCCTTTCGCGGCGGCCTGCACGGCGTGTACGGGCTGCTGTTCACCGATGGGAGCTTGCCGTCGAGTGCGCAGCTGGATACTGCGTTCGTCGATGCCACGCTGGGCTTGAGCGGTGATGTGCCGGCAAGCGGGCGCGGCACCGTGAGCGGGCAGGTCGGCGGCGTGCTGCCGGGCCAGCCGGCCGTCATCGGTCTGCGCAACACGCAGGCGCAGTACTGGGCCACCGCCGACGGCAATGGGGACTACCAGGTGACGGGGGTTCGCCCGGGCAGCTATCGCATGACGCTCTACCAAAACGAACTGGAGGTCGCACAACGCGACATCGAGGTTTCCGCCGGCGCCACTGCGCACGCCGCACTGCAGGCAGTTGCCTTGCCGGGCACGGTGAAGTGGCAGATCGGCATTCCCGATGGCACGCTGGCGGGGTTCAGATATGCGGACCTGTTGCCGCGGGCACACCCTTCCGATGCGCGCATGCACTGGTCGGCGGCGACCTACACCGTGGGATCGAGCAGCCTGAGCAGCTTTCCGGCAGTGCAGTGGCGCGGCATCAACACTCCGAGCCGGATCGACTTCACCCTGCCCGCCAACGAGGTGCGCGGCTATCGCCTGCGTGTCTTCGTGCCGTTGGCACAGGGCGGCGCACGCCCTCAGATCAGCGTGAATGCACGCTGGAACGGCCCGCTGCCTGCTGCGCCCACGCAACCAAAGACACGCGGCATCACGCGCGGCACTGCGCGCGGCAACAATACCCTTTACGAAGTGGACATCCCCGCCTCTGCCTTGCAGGCCGGCGACAACCGCATCGAGATCGGCATTGCCTCCGGCTCCCCCGACAACGGCTACCTCGGCCCGGCAATCGTGTTCGACAGCATTCAGCTGGTGGCGTTATAGCAGCGTCCGAACACATGATCCGCGCAGCGGCCAGGCACGCGCGGCTGGTGCGTGGCGTCGGCATGCAGCGCTCAGCCGTTCCGATGTTCTTCGCACCGGCACCGGCCGTGTAGCGGCACGTCGTTCGCTGCTCCACATCATTGCGCGCCAGCACGTGGCCGGTGGTTCGACGTTCTCGCACTTCGATACCGATCTGCAGCCCAATGCCTTGATGGAACCGTTCGACACACCGGAAGTGCAGGCGCACGTGAACATCGACCTGACCCCGGCGCTGTTTGCCGACATCGGCTGGACCTTGAACACCGGGCTGGCCAAGTTGGGCACCTGCAACACCTTGGTCCCGACGGTGGAAACCGGCGGCCTGATTCCGGGCGCGAACGTGTCCGCCGAAAGCAGCCTGTGCAAGACGCAGAATGCAGGCAACCGCCTGGGTTACCTGACCTGCATGGACGAACACGCGCGTGAGCTGCAGAGCCAGGGCGTGATCAGCCGCGTGCAACAGGCAGCGGTCTTTGTCTGCGCCACCAAGGTGCGTCCGTAAGCGCCGCACGCGGTGCGTAAAACGCGGTAATGCGAACGGCGCCGGGAGGCGCCGTTCGTTTGTCCGCAATCGTGGCGTTCAGTGCCGGCCAAGCGTTCTACGCACCGCTGCGGCCACTCAATACAACAGCTGGAAGCACGTCAGGGCGCAAACGCGATGCACGCGGCAGCCAGCTGTCGCATCATGCTCCGCTGCGTGCATTCGCTGCACACACCCTGCTGCGCGCACTTGCTGCATACCCGATCAGCGCCGCATCAGGCTTGCCAGGCCATCAGCGATCCGCCGCATAGGGCGAGGTCAGCACCTGCGGCGCACGCCCCAGCGCAGCGCCCAGGCGATCCATCACGAAACGCAAGTAGAGGTTGCTGCTGAACTGGTTGTAGTCGCGTGCATTGTTGAAGGTCAGCCGCCCGCCCAGAAACAGCTGCGGCGCCACCTGCCATTCGGCAGCGCCACTGAGGTTGTAGGACACCCCGGTGCGGCTTTCGCCCGCATACACCGGGTCGGTGTAGCGATTGACCAGACCGAGCAGCGCGGCCAGCGACGCGGCGTCGTAGGCTGCCTGTTGCAGGGTCGGGTCGGTGGGGAAATACGGCGAGGCGTCGGTGCTGAAATGCTGCACACCGACGCTGGCGTCCACCTTCCAGTTCACCGTCTGCCCGGCCGTGCGCCCGCTCCAATGCACCGGGAATCCCAGGTCCACATACTCCTGCGGGCTGAAGTAGCCACCGTGCCCGTAGGTGAAGCCGCTGAGATTCTTGTCGTACTGCATGGTGGTCAGATTGACGCCGGCGGTGAGTGATTGATGCTCGGTTTCCAGCGCATGCACGTAAAAGCCCAGGTCGACCTGGCGATGGTCGTTGTCGGCCACGTTGTTGCCCTGAAGCCGGTGCGCGGCAAGGTTGGCGTAGCCGCCGAGCAGGCCGTTGTCGGCAGTGGCCGACAACGAAAGACCGGTGCTGGTCACACCGCCCCATTCGCGACCGCTGCGGCCGTCCTGCGCACCGGCAAACGACAGCACGCTATCGGTGACTGCACGCCGCGAGGCCTCGGCCGACCAACTGACGGTGTCGCCAAGCTCGCCGCGATAGCCCACGCCACCGACCAGGTTCTGTTCCTGGAACCCGATCGGCGTGCTGCCCACATCGGCGCTGAAACCACCATTGCGATACCGCACGCCGACGCCCACGCCGGTGTCGTCCTGGCTGAGCCGGCGGCTGCCATTGCCGCTGGCGGCCATGGCATCGAGCGTGTCGGCCAGGCCGGCCGGCGTCTGCTGCGCGGCAGCCGTGCTGCCGGCCAGTGCGCGCAATGCGGCCGCATCGCCGGCACCCAGCTGTTCGCTGAGCGCGGCATTGCCCAGGATGTCGCGTGCCAGTTGCGCAATCGGCGTGGTGGAAGCGTTGATGCTGAGCAGGTAGGCCGGCAGCGGCTCGTTGGCCAACGCAGCCAGCGCAGCGGCATTGCTGTTGTTGTTCTCCACCAACAGCGCATTGAACAGGCCGGTATCCAAGGTGTAGCGGCGCAGGCGTTCGCGCGTGGCGGCGGTATCGCCTTCGGTGGCGAGCAGCTGATACATCGGCGAATCGATCAGCGTGTCGATCGGGCCACGGTTGGCGGCCAGCGCATCGCCGATGGCGCTTTGCGGGCCGGTGCCGAAGCGGCTGGCGGTAGCGTAGTCGGTGCAGAGCGTGCCGGCATCCACCACGGTCGGTGTCAGCGTGACGCCGAGCTTGCCCTCGCCGACGGCGAATTCGGCCTGCACCGGCATTTCGATATCGTCCAGACGGCCCAGGCCGTCTTCGCCGTCGCGTGCGCGATACAGCGCGCCGCCGGCAAGTCCGCCGCTGTTTTCCGCCTGCACGGCGCGCAATTCGTCGAGCACGCTGTTGCCGCCGCTGCGTGCAGGCAGTGCGTGCGCGGCGTTGCTGCGCGGTTGCAGATCGCTGCCCGACACAGGCGGCAGCGCGCCATGCGTGGAAGCGCGCAAGCGGCTGCCTGGGGCAGGCAACGTGGAAGACGCGCTGCTGGCGCGCACCGGTTGCGGCAACGCGTCGCGACCGATATCGGCGGCATCGACGGGTGCGGCAGTCGCGCCACGTGCGGCGCTGGGCTGCATGGCAAGCGCCGCGCCGTACGCGACCGGTGCGATTGCGACGTCGTTGTAGCCGCTGCCAGCGTCCAAGCGTTCGGACAGCCCCGCCGGCGAACGCGGCATGGCGCCGGTCATGCCGGAGAACGGGTTGAGCTGGCGACCGGACGCGGCGACGGCAGCAGGGCCTCGTGCAGACGCCAGGCCATTGTCGAGCTGCCCGGCCTGCCGTTGCTGCGCCGCCAGCGCTGCACGGAAATACTGCTCGGCCTTGCGGTTCTTGCCGGCACTGCGATACACGCGGCCGGCGGCCGCAAGCACCTCCGGCGACTCCGGCGCCTGCGCCAGTGCGCGTTGCAGATAGCTCTCTGCATTGCGCAGGTCCGATTGCGCGGCGGCGCTGTTGGCCGCTGCGGTGAGCGCGTCCAGATCGCTGGGCTGACGCTGCAGGATCTGCTGGTAGATCGCCAGCGCCTGGCGGTGCTCGCTGGCGGCCGCGTACAACCGCGCGAGCGCGGCCTGCGCATCGCGGTTGTCCGGCTGCTGCGCCAGTATTGGCGACAACGCGTCGTAGGCGCCTTCCAGATTGCCGAGCTCACGCAATGCATCCACCTGCCGCAGCGTGTAGGCGCTGCGCAGGCCCTGGTAGCGGCGCAGCTGCTCCGGGCTCATGGTGGTGGCCTGCAGCTGTCGCAACACCGCCGAGAGTTCGGCGTCCTGATGCGCGCGCAGCAGCACGCTGGCGTATTGCAGGCGGTCTTCGGTGCGCGGGTTGGCGCTGGTGACCAGCCGCTGGGCCAGCACCAGCGCGCGCTGGGTGTTGCCGGCGTCGGCATGTGCGCCGGCCAGGGCGGCCAGCAGTTGCGGATCGTCGAGCTGATTGCCCAGCGCCGTCTCGGTACGCGCCAGCAACTGCTGCGCCTCGCCCACCCTGCCTTGCGCGACCAACTGCCGCGCCTGACGCGCCTGCAATTCGATCCAGGCGGTGGCGCGCAGCTGGGTGATCGCCGGCGTGCGTGCCGCGGCTGGAATGCGGTCCAGACTGTCGTAGGCGCCCTGCCAGTCGCCGCTTTCCTGCGCCAGCAGCGCATTGGCGTGCAGCGCCTCGGGTTGGTCGCCATGGACCGCGAGCAGGCCGTCCATCACGCTGCGCGCCTGATCCGGGCGGCCAGCCTGCTGGTACAGCCGCGCCAGGTCCAGACGGATCCAGGCATCGCCGGGGCGTTCGACCATGGCCGCTTCCAGCTCGGTCTGCGCACTGACCGCATCGCCGCCATCCAGAAACTGCCGCGCACGGGCGCGCTGCACGTTGGAGCGCAGCAAGGCTTGGCCACCGGATTTGGCGCGCTCGGCCGCGGGCAGCCGGTCGAACAACGCGCTGGCTTCCTGCAGGCGACCCTGGCGGCTGTACAGCCCGACCAGGCCCTGCAACGCGCCGGCATTGTCGGCCTCGCGCGACAAGGCTTTGCGATAGCTGGCTTCGGCAGCAACCGGGTCGCCGGCGGCCTGCACGTCACCCAGCGCCACGTGTCCGGCCGGCTCGTTGGGCAGCAGTTGCACCGCCTGCTCCAGCAACTGGCGCGCCTGCGCCAGATCGCCGCGCGCGCGCGCCGCGTCGGCCTGCTGCAGCTGCTGCCAGTAGCGGGCGCTCTCCAGTGCGCTGTTCCATTTGCCGTTGCTGGCCGCGGCCGGGCGCAGCAGTTCCTGCGCCTCGGCAAAGCGCTGCTGACGCAGACGTACCGAGCCCAGGCCGCCGAGCGCTTCGGGGTCGCGCGCACGTGCACGCAAGACCTGGGTGAAGCGTTGTTCGGCTGCGCTCAAATTGTTCGCGCTGAGCGCACGGAAGCCTTCGCCCAGCAGCACGCCATTGGGATCGGCCGGCGTGGCGGCCACCGTGCGTTGCGCGCGCAGCTGGCCAAGTTTGGCGGTCACTTCGGCATCGTTCGGGGTACCGGCGAGAAATGCCTGGTACAGCGGCGCATCGGCCATGCCGGCATTGAGCCACAGCAGCGCCTGTCGCCAGCTGCTGCGTGCCGGCCCACCCACGTCCGCGCGCTGGGCCAGCGTGCGCAATTGCGCGATGCCGTCGCGGCGGGTGGGTTCGCGGTAACTGAGCACCTGCGCCAGCGCCAGCTGCACGGACGGATTGCCCGGGTCGCTGGATTGCAGGCGTCGCAGGCCGTCGCGGGCACGCTCCCAACCGGTGGGAGTGCCCGCCAGCGACTGGTAGTACTCCAGCGCCAGGTTCGGCGGCGGCGACTTGCCGGCGAAGGCGGCCTCGTAGCTGCGCGCGGCTTCCACATAGCGCCCGGCGGCAGACGCGCGGCGTGCATTGCGCAGATTGGAATCTTCGCCCGCGCCGCTGCTGCCGCGCGCGCCGATCGCCACGCGCAGGCGCTGCGCCTGCGGCGATTGCGGATGCGCACCTTCGAGTTGCTGCAGGCGCTTGCGCGCTTCGGACTGGCGCCCCTGCGCCAGATCGATCTGGGCCAGGCCGAGCACTGCGTCGGGTTGGTCCGGGTCGATGCCGAGCAGCTTCTTCCAGGTGTCGGCGGCCAGATCGTCGCGGCCCTGGTCGTGCCAGTAGTTGCCCTGCTCCACCAGCTGCTGGGTGGCGCTGGTCTGCGCCTGCGCTGCCGGTGCAGCGAGCAGGCACAGCGCGAGCATGCCGGCGAGGTAGAACGGCTTCAGGTCGTGGCGGCGCATGCAGGGGTTCTCCAGGCGGGCAACAGGCGCCCGTCTGCGGCGAAGCGGTAGCGGTTCTCAAGCCATCCCTGTCCGAACAGGGCCAGCGTGCGTTCGAAATACGGCAATGCAGCGGCAGCCGGTTGCGTGGCGGCGGGCACCCGCTGCGCCTGCGCCTTGAGCAGCGCGGGCTTGCCCAGTGCGCTCAGGTACGGCAGCAGCGCCGCAGAAAATCCCACCGGCAGCGCGCCGGTGCCCGCACCGCGTGCGGTGTCGATCTTTTCGGCGGGCGTCTGCTGCGCGGCGAGCAGGTCGGCCGGTCCGGACAGGTCCTTCAGCAGGCGCGCGCGCAGCGGCTCGCCGGCGTCCAGCATGCCGGCCCACAGGTACACGCGGATGGCGTCGTAGCTGCCGACATTGCCGCGCTTGGGATCGGCATTGAAGGTCTTGCCGTCCCACACCGTCCAATCCGGGGCAAACCCCACCGGCGCGCTGTCATGCAGCACGCGCGCGCTGTTGGCGGCGATGGCAGCCCATGGGCCCTTGGGGTCGGCGTTGGCGCAACGACGCAGCACCTGGATCGGCAGATAGCTGGGATTGAGCGTCCAGCGCCCGTTGTCGACGAAGCCGGTGCGGCCCGGCAGCAGCATCGGGCCCAACCCGGGCAGCGCGGCCACTTCCTGCGTGCGAATCAGCTGCAGCATCTGCTGGCCGGCCTTGAGGTAGCCCGGGCGGCCCCACAACCGGCCGGCTTCCAGCAGCGCATAGGCAATCCACAACTCGCCATCGCTGGCCGTGTTGGCGTCCAGCACGCGCCAGGCGCCGCTGCCATCGCGGCCCCACAGCCATGCGGGCAGGTTGAGATCCGGGCGGCCGCCGCACAGGTTGTGGCGGGTCCAGCTCAACACCTTGTCGAACAGCACCTGATCGTTGTTGACCAGTGCGAAGAACAGCGCATACGACTGCCCTTCGGAGGTGGAGCGTTGATCGGGATTGAGAAAATCCACCACCCGCCCATCGGGCTGGATGTGCTTGTCGACGAAGGCGCTCCACAGCGGCCACGGCCCGCACTGGCTGGGCGCCGCCATCGCGGCTGCCGGCAGCAGCGCAGCCACGCCAGCCAATGCGCCTGCATGCAGCAGGCGACGGCGCGTCATGCCACCGCCAGGCGCGTGCGCGCTCATGCGCCGCCACCGTCGTTGAGCCGCTCGGCCGTGTGCCTGCGCAGCAGCACGCGTGCGGCCAAGGCCAGCAACAGCGCCAGCAGCACCACGGTGAAGGCCAGCCACACCGGGTGGTGCGAGAAATACCAGCGCAGCCAGGTCGGCAGCGGCAGATGCCCCACGTAATAGCTCTGGTTGCCGACCAGGCTGGTGACCTTCTTCTGCTGCAGCAACACCACGCTGCCCTGGAAATCCTTGAGCAGGGTCGGGTCAAACCAGGCCTCGAACAGGCGGCTCATGTTGGCCGGGTCTTCGGTCTGGAAGGCGACCACGCTGCGGCCAGCTGCCAGTGGCGATTGGAAGCCCATCAGCAGTACGTCGTCCGGCTGCGGCTGCAGGGCGATCTCGGCGGTCGTGGGCAGGTCGGTGCGGCGCGCATCGAAGGAGAGAAAGCGCGGCAGTCGTTCGAACAGCCAGTCGGTCAGCGCAAAGCTGGTCGCCCGCCCGTCCTGGCCGATCGGCAGATACGCGCGCCATTGCTTGAACAACGGTTGCGATTCGGCACTACCGAGCAACAACAGATCGCGGCCGGCATGCTGCTGCACCGCGCCGGCGCCAGTGATCTGCGCATGCAGCGCCGGGTAACCGGTGGACGCGCCGAAATGCCCGAGCAGGGTCAGCACGTTGCTCAGGTCCTGATCGCCGGGATTGTCGGGCAGCACGATGGTGGATTCGGACAAGTCCGCCAGACGCGTGAACGGGTAGCCGGCATTGGCGAACGCCGCCAGGTTCGGCATCGCCATGTAGTGGTGGAAGCCGCTCAGGTCGATGGTGGAATCGGCATCGATGGCGCCGGACACATCCGGGAAGGTGTTCTTGCACGCTTCGCCCTGCGGGCGATCGAAGAAGAAATGAAAGCGCAGCTGGCTGTTGGCCGAAAACGCGCCCACCGGCAGCGTCAGCTCCTGATGCACCGGCATGCTGCCGCGCGTGCCCAGGCTGTTCCACCAGCGCATCGGCGTGGATTGAGCGAACGGGCGACCGGTCAGCGGCAGCGTGGTCACGAACGATTCGTTGATGCTGACATTGAGCGCGGATTTGTTGTCCTGCTCCGGCAGCGTGTAGCGGTAGTTCAACGCAACCGGGATCCCGTCGCGTTCCCACACGAACAGGTCCGGCGGCAGTTGCAGGCCGACCCGGATCAGGTCGGGGTGATAGCCGGTGACGTTGAGCTGGCTGGGCTGGGTGACCAGATCGCCGAAGCGTACCGGGCGCTCGCTCGACACCCAGTTGGGTGCGTCGTAGGGCCGCCGCGGCGCAGGCGCGCTGATGTCGCCGATGCGGGCCACCGCACCGGTCAACGGTGCGTGCAAGGCCAACGCGGTGGCGGCACGCTGCAGGTCTTCGCTGTTGCGGCCGAGCACCAGCAGCAGCTTGCCGTTGCGATCGTTCGGGTTGGCCAGCACGGCCACGGTGGGCCCGCGGATGTCGGCCACGCCGCTGTCGGCGGTCGCAAATTGCGCGGGCAAGGTGCTGGGCGTGGCGAAGACGACCGCGTTCCCGGACGCCGGCAAGGCCTCGGTGGACGCCGGGAACACCGCGCCGCGGTAGCCGGCCAGGCTACCGAACCACGAGGCCACCGTGCCGGCCGCCTGCAACGTGGCGGTGTCCGGGCGCTGCGGAAAATAAAACGGCAATTCCAGCCGGCGCGTGTCGCGCACATCGAAGAACGGCACCGGCAGCAACGCCAGGTTGTTGGCCAAGGCCAGCGGCGTGGTGGTCAGCGACAGGCTGGTGGCCGCATCCACATTCGCCCACAGACTGCTGTGGTCGGGGTCTTCGCAATCGCGCGTGTAGTGGCCGATCAACTGCAGGTTGAGCTGGTTGTAATCGGTGACCAGGCGCGGGTCGACCGGCAGATCGGCCGAGAGCAACTTGCCGGCGTTGGCCTTGTCGGTGGGCAGCGTGGCCACGGTGACGCCGTTGATGGTGACCTTGAGGTGCGACAGGTCGGGCAACAGCGAGGGCGAGTAGCTGTATTTGAGATTCAACGTGGCCGCGGTGACGATCTCGTCGCTGCGCACGCTGAAGGGCACGCCGGCGCTGCCCTGCACCCCGCGCAAGGTGATTTCGTAATCGATGCCCAGCTCGCGCAGCGTTGCCGCACGCGTGCTGCCGCCTGGCAACGGCGCCGCTGCGAAGGCCACGGGCACCTGCGCAGGCGTGGCTGCCTGCATCTGGCCACCCGCCTGCGCAGATGGCGTTGCAGGCAGGGACTGTTGCGCCTGCGCCAGGCCTGCCAGCAAGGTCAACGCACAGCTCAACACAGCCGGGAACATCCGCATCAGCGGCGTCCTGGTAGAGCACAGGGAAACATCACGCATCACACTCACGACTCCAGATCCACCGGGCGCCTGGGACGAAAGCCCTGCCGCGCGCTGTCCACGATATGCCCGCCCAGTCGGCCGAATCCGCGGGCACTGGCTTCCAGCACCTGGCCCATCGAGCGCCAGAACGAATCGCGGTCGTGCTGGCCCCACTGCGACAGCCAGATGTCGGCGCGCGCGAAGGTCGACGCCACCAGCCAGCGCTCCTGTTCCATCGACATCTGCGTGAACTGGATGCTGACCTGTCCATCGCGATCCTGGCGCACCACCGCCGGCAAGGTCTGCTCCACGCCGCGATGGCTCAGGCCGATTTGCACCGGCAAGCCCGGCTCGATCGGCTGCGGCTGCGCGAGCGTGATCGCCATGCCGCCCGTGGAAAAATTCACCGAGCGACTTGGCAGCACACCGCCATCGGGCAGATACAGATTCACCGGCACATCCAGCGGCACACGGTGGGCGCTGCGCACCTGGCGCGTTTCGCTGGCGGTGGCAATCGTGGCGCCCAGCAGCACCATGTTGTAGAGCGTCCAGGCCAGGTTGAACCAGATGGTCTGCTGCTCGCCGCTGCCGCCGACATAGATCAGCCGCAGCACGCCGGCCACCACGCCCACCACGTTGAGCAACAGCAGGAACAGATACGGCTTGGCGATCTGCGCATCGAAATAGCTGCGCGCCACCAGCCCGCCCTTGGGCGTGACGTTGAACTTGCCGAGCTTGGGATTGAGCAAGGCCACCAGCGTGGGACGGAAGATGTACCAGGCCAGCGTGGTTTCGTAGACCTCGTTCCACAGCAGATGTCGGAAGCGGCTCTGCACGCGCAGGTTGGTCAGGTTGGCCTGCAAGATATGCGGCAGGGCGTAGGCCAGGATCATCAACGCCGAGGCCTGGATCACGTGCGCGCCGAAGAACAGATAGGCCAGCGGCGCAGTGAGATAGATGATGCGCGGCAAGCCGTAGAAGAAGTGCAGCATCGCGTTGAGGTAGCACAGCCGCTGCGACAGTTTGAGCCCACGCCCCAGCAAGGGGTTGTCGATGCGTGCGATCTGCGCCATGCCGCGCGCCCAGCGGATGCGCTGCGCCACGTGGCCGGACAGGCTTTCGGTGGCCAGGCCCGCAGCCTGCGGCACGGCCAGGTAGGCGGTGCGGTAACCGCGGCGCTGCAGCTTGAGCGCGGTATGCGCATCTTCGGTGACCGTTTCCACCGCCACGCCGCCCACTTCTTCCAGCGCGGTGCGCTTGATTACCGCACACGAGCCACAGAAGAAGGTGGCATTCCACTGGTCGTTGCCATCCTGCAGCAGGCCGTAGAACAACTCGCCCTCGTTGGGCACCTTGCCATGCGTGTCCAGGTTGCGCTCGAACGGGTCCGGCGAAAAGAAATAATGCGGCATCTGCACCAGTGCCAGCTTGGTGTCGTGCAGGAACCAGCCCATCGCCACCTGCAAAAACGAGCGGGTCGGAATGTGGTCGCAGTCGAAGATCGCCACGTACTCGCCGCTGCACTTCTTCAACGCCGCATTGATGTTGCCGGCCTTGGCGTGCGCGTTGTTGGTGCGGGTGACGTAGTTGATGCCGACCTCGGCGCAGAACGCGCGGAACTCGTCGCGACGGCCGTCGTCCAGCAAATGGATGGTGATCTTGCCGGCCGGCCAATCGATCACGCTGGCCGCCAGCACGGTGGTGCGCACCACCGACAGCGGCTCGTTGTAGGTCGGGATGAACACGTCCACGCTGGGCCACAGGCGCTGGTCGGCCGGCAGCGGCACCGGCTTGCGGTTGAGCGGCCACAGCACCTGGAAGTAGCCCAGCACCAGGATCACGAAGGCATACAGCTCGGCGCCAAGCAGGCCCAGGCCGAGGATGAAATCCACCGCGCTGCCCACGCCCATGGTCTGGGTCATGCGCCACCAGATGTAGCGGCACGACACCGCCAGCGACATCCCCATCATCATCAGGATGACCACGCGCCCGCCGCGGTTGCGCACCGCCAGCGCCACCGCGAACAGCACGCCGGAAAACACCAGCTGCTGGCTCACATCCATCGGCACGGCCACCACGAACACCAGCAGCAACGCACCCAGCAACCACAGCGCCCAGGTCGCCAGCGTGGGCAGCGGTGATGCGGAATGGCGGCTGGCAGCGGTCATCAATCGTCCTTCAGGCATGGCGGCGTGCGGCACAACAAGCGACAAGCGCACCGGCGCCTGCAGCGGGGAACAATGGGCAACAGGTCAACGCGAACGCAGGCGCTTGAGCGGGCTTTGCGCGCAGCTGCGCGCGTCGGCCTGCAACAGGCGCTGGAACAAGCGCTCCAACGGCGTCTGCGCCGGCCGATCGGCCGGCTGCACGCCGCGCGGCGCAGGTTCGTCGAGCTGCCGCAACTTGCGCAGCGGGGCGAGCGCGTCCGGCACCTGGTCTGCTGCCGTCACGACCGGTTGCAGCGCACGCTCCGGTACCGGCACGGCAGCCGGCATGCTCAAGCTCGGCGTCGGCGCTGCAACTCCCACCGGCGGCTGCACGGGATCGGGCGCAACGGCGAACGGTTCGACCGCTGCCGGCGCATCGGCCTGCGGCAGGCTGGAGGTGCGCGGCGGCAGCTGGGTGTAGGCGAAATCGTGGTACCCCTGGCCCGCCGGCGTCCCCAAACGCGCGAACAGGCCCGACACATCGTCATGTTGGGTTGCGTCCTTGCCCTTCTTTGCTGTCATCACACTCTCCTTGCCCGATCAGACATGCTCATGCCGTGCGCGCCAGCACCAGGCAGCGCACATCGACGGTGTCGCTCGGCACGCTCTGTACCGCCAGACCTGCCAGCATCCCCAGTTGCCAAAACCACCCCTCGTACACGCCCTGCAAGAACCCATCGCTCCACGCGGCGCCATGCAGCGCCACGCTCAACGGCGCCCCCGCGTGCCGGATCTGCACATGGTCGGTGTACTCCTCCAACACGCACTGGCCCCAATCGCAGCGGTCCCACACCGCATTGGCCGCGCGTTGCGCGTCATCCAGCGTGGCGCACGGCGCAAGCCGCTGTTCGCGTGCGAAGCGGCGGCCGATTCGCGCCATCAACAGGGCCAGATCGTCTTCGGACAACTCGGCACCGAACTCCTCGGCCATCGCGCGCACAAACCCCAGCCATTGCCGGGAGCAACTGCGCGTGCGGTATAGCGGCAGCGGGTCGAGTGCACTCATTCAACAGACTTCGCAAGGAAAAGGGCCGTCACATGCGACACATGCACCCGATGTGATGCATGTGTGATGACATGTTAGCGGCCGCCACCTTCGAATCGAGAGCTGCGTCTCACTTTTTTCGGGCATTCCCCGACAGCGTGTAAGGAATTTCTGTAGCGGGCGGGCACACCCGCCAGTCAGTCCCCTGCGGGATTGCCCTGATCGATCAACCTTCTGCCATCGGCGGCAGTCCGAACACGTCGCGCAGATAGCGCAGATACCCCGTGTCCTCGCACATGCTCTTGCCGGGCGAATCGCTGAGCTTGGCCACCGGCTGGCCATTGCAGCGGACCATCTTGATCACGATCTGCAGCGGCGTCGGCCCCAGATCGTTGGTCAGGCTGGTACCCACCCCGAAGGCCAACCGGCAGCGCGTATGGAAGTGCTGATACAGCCGCATCACCTTGTCGATATTGAGCCCGTCGCTGAACACCAGCACCTTGGTCCGGGGATCGACGCGATGCGCTTGCAGATGCGCGATGACGCGCTCGCCCCATTCGAACGGGTCGCCCGAATCGTGGCGCATGCCATCGAACAGCTTGCAGAAATACAGATCGAAATCGCGCAGGAACGCATCCAGCCCGACCACGTCCGACAACGCGATGCCCAGATCGCCACGGTATTCGCGCGCCCACGATTCCAGCGCCGCCACCTGCGAATCGCGCAGCCGCGGCCCCAGCGCCTGGAACGCCTGCAGATACTCGTGCGCCATCGTGCCCAGCGGGGTCAGACCGTACTGCTTGGCGAAATACACGTTGCTGGTGCCGACGAACTGCTCGCCCAGGCCATCGCGCAGCAGCGGCAGCAACTCGCCATGCCATTGCCGCGAGTAGCGCCGCCGGGTGCCGTAGTCGGCGATCTTGCAGCCGGCCGGCATGCTGCGCAGGCTCGCCACCTTCTCGCGCAGGCGGCTGCGGCCCTCTTCGAAATCCGGCTCGGAGGTATTGCGAAACCATACCTCGTTGATGATCGCCAGCAGCGGCACCTCGAACAGGATGGTGTGCAGCCACGGCCCGCGGATGGTCAGCTCGATCTCGCCCGGATGGGTGGCCGATGCGGTCAGGCTCAGGTACTTGCGATCCAGATGGAACAGCGCCAGGAAGTCGGCGAAGTCCGGCTTGATGAAGCGCAGGCTGCGCAGGTAATCCACTTCATCCTCGCGCAGCCGCAACCGGCACAGCGCATCGATCTCGCGCGAGATCTCATCGATGAACTGCGCCAGGTCCACGCCGGGAGTGCGGCATTTGAAGCGGTAATCCACCTGCGCTGCCGGGTGCTGGTGCAGCACTGCCTGCATCATGGTGAATTTGTACAGGTCGGTGTCGAGCAGCGAATGGATGATCATGCCGCCGGATTATGCCCTTGGCGGCGATGGCAGCGCGTGCAGTGCGCAAGCCGCGTGACCGCGCACCGCACCTGTGTCCTCGGGCAGACAGCCGCGATCGCCAAGTAGGGCCAGCGCGTTTCAACCCGTCCTGCGCAACGCAGCCGCTGACGGAAGATGAAGTCGGAAGGCATGCAACGTGACGCCAGCACGCGCGTCTGCGCCCGCCTGACGCGCGCATCGCCGGTGCCCCCATACCCGTGCAGCGCGATGTAACGCGACCAGACCACCGACGCGGGCCCGCATCACGTGCAAGGCCGGCGCCAGAAGCCCGCGCGTGCGAGCGGTATCTGGCGATCCGGGGCACTGGCCGCGCCCCGCCAGTGCAGCGAAGCAGCTGTTCGCAGTCGCCCTCAGCGTGCCAGCACCTGCTGCGCCGGCTTGCCCTGCACGGTGAAGTCGCTGTCGCCCGGGCCGCCGGCCTTGGGGTCGGTATACCAGCACCACAGCGCAATGCCTTCCACGCCATGCGCCTGCAGTACCTTGCGCCACTGCTGCAGCACCTGCAGCTGCAGGCGCGTATCGACGGCGGCCGTGCGCTGCTCCGGGCTTTCCCACGGCGCGGCCAGACTGCCGCGCGCCGAACGCAACCCCAGCTCGGCCACCCACACCGGCTTGCCCACGCGCTGACCCAATTGCTGCAGGCGTTGTGCCGCGGCGGTCATTTCAGCGCTGCGTGCATCGGCGGCTTCGGACAGGCGCGGATACAGGCTGGTGCCCACCGCATCGAACAAAGACCAGTAACCGAAGCGCTCGGCGTGCTCCATGCCGTCGGCCACATACAGCAGTTTTCCGTGATAGACCTTGCGCACCGCCGCGACCAACGCCGGCCATTGCGGCGCGTCCTGCAACTTGCGCAACTCGGTGCCGATCACCAGCGCTTCGGCGTGTTCGTCCTGGGCCAGCTTGGCCAACGGCAGCAGTGCCTGCTGGTAGGCCGCAAACCAGGCCGCCGGGTCGGTGGGCGCGGCATCGCCGGCCCAGTGCCCCGGAATCCAGACATGCACCTTGAGCGTCGGCTGCAATCCAGCCTGCAGGCTTTGCCGCAACGCCGCGCGCATGGCCTCCACACTGCTGTCGTTGCCCAGCACCGGGTCGTTGGACTGCGGACTGGCCTGCCACACGAACGCCACCAGCAACGCCTTGCTGGCACCGGTCTTGGCCAATGCGTCCAGCGACCGCGCTGCAGCCTGGCTTTCCCACGGGGCGTTGGCGGAGACCTTGACGTTGGCGCCCATCCAGGTCGGCGCGGCGGCATTGCACCCGTTTGCGAGCAGACACACGCCGATCAACGTTGCGACGCTTAGAACGCGCTTGAACATGCAGCAGACACCTCGGCATTCGGCGGCGCCGCGTGGCGGGAGCACGCCGTCGCACGCAAGGATGCATTGTTGCTGTCCGGCGGCACCACCGTGACCGCTGCCGGGTCGGCCGGCTGGGCAGTGTCGGCAGATGCCGTTGCCGCCGGGGCCACCGCAGCGCCCTCGGCCATCGCCGGCTGCATCACACCGGCATCGTACGTGGCGGGAGCGGCCGCCGCACGCACCGGCAACGCGACCGGCGTCGTCATGACAACGGCCTCGCCCTGCATCAGGGCCTGTTCGTCGGGCGCTGCGCCACGCGTCCAGCTGCCCCACCCCTGCGGTTGTGCCCAGACCGCACCGACCAGGCCCAGCACCAGCAATCCGGCCGCCTGGCCGCGTTGGTCGGCGTGCAGCGCACGCAGCAACAACGCCGCCGGCACCCACAACAGCAGCAGGGCATCGAAGCCAGCCCAGCCGAAGACGAACGACAACGCAGCCGCACAGATCACGGTGCCGGCACTAGCCACCACGCCTCGCGCCAACGCACCGCTGCGCGCCCGCGCCACCAGCGCAAGCACCGGGAAGCACACCACCGCCGCCACACCCCAGCGCACCACCGGCAACCAGCCGTCGGCATGGCCGGCCAGGGGCAGCGGCAACGGATGCGAGGCCTGGGCGATGCTGGATAGCGTCGGCCATGGCGCATTGAACACGACCAGGTTCACGTAGGCCCACATGCCGACCAGGAATGCGAACGGCAGATAGCACACCAGGTAGAACGAGCCCGGCGCCTTGCGCAGCATCTGCGGTGGCATGACCAGCAGCAGCCATGGCGCGACCATGGTCGACAGCGCCAGCGTCTGCAGATCCAGGCACAGCAAAATGCACAACCAGCCCGCAATGCGCAGATAGGTGAAGGCTTCCACCGGCGCCTGCAAGCGGCGCAAGGTGCGGCACAAACCGTAGAAGGCCAGCAACCCCACTGCCTGGCTGCCGCCGGCAGCGATCGGCAGCAGGAACAGCGGGTTGCAGCCCACCAGCAGCGTCAGCGCGCTGGCCCAGCCGCGCCCGAACACGCCAGCCAGATCGCGCCACAGCAGCGACAGGAACAGCGCGTTCGCAGCCACCGCGACACAAGGCCACACCTGGAACGGCAGATTCCAGCGATGCAAGGTGAGATCGACCGCCCACGCCAACAGCCCGGTCGCCGGCACGCCGATGTCCGGCGCAAGCGCGGGCGCCGTGGCCACCGACTGCACCAGCAGCGGCTGGCTCAGCAGCGACAGCGCCACCAAGGCGATGAGGAACGCCGGCAGCCCGCTCTCGCAACGCTGCGCAACCGGCTCACTCTTCGAGTGCGGCGCGGCGTTCGTTTTCCGAATGCTTGCTGATGCCATGCGTGGTCTTCTCCCAATAGAACGGATTGTGGATCAGCTGCCAGAGACCCTTGTAGGCGGCAATCGATTGCAACGCCCAGTAGAACGGCACCGTCAGTGCGTACGGCGCCAGCTTGAAGTAGTCGCGCTTGAATGCCGCAACCAGCGTGATGTAGATGAAGAACGCATTGGCCAGCAGCAGATTGACCAGCGAGACCGCCGCCAGCCACGGTGGGAAGAAGCGCTCGAACATCGTGGTGCCGGTCAGTGCCCACGCCGCGTACAACGCCCAGAGCACCGGCACACCCAATGCGGTGAAAAAGCCGCCGCCGATGAAGAACTGAAACCCCCAAAATCCCTTGAAGCCGGTACTGCGATACAGATGCACCGGGTCGCGCATATGCACCAGCCAGGTCTGCATGTAGCCCTTGAGCCAGCGCGAACGCTGCCGGATCCAGTTGGGGATGCTGACGTTGGCTTCTTCGAAGGTGGTGGAATTGACGACGTTGACGCGATACCCGTTCTGGATCAGCCGCACGCCCAGATCGGCGTCTTCGGTGACGTTGTACGGGTCCCAGGCGCGCACCTTGCGCAGCACGTCCAGACGGAAGTGATTGGAGGTGCCACCCAACGGAATCGGAATACGCAGGTATTCCAGCGCCGGCAGGTAGAAGTCGAACCAGAGCGTGTACTCCAGCGTGAACATCCGCGTCAGCCAGTTCTCGTCGGCGTTGTAGTAGTTCAGCCGCGCCTGGATGCACACCACATCCTTCTCGGCCTTGCGGAATGCCGCCACCACGCGCTTGAGCTGGTCCGGCTCGGGCTTGTCTTCGGCGTCGTAGATGGTGAGCAGCTGTCCACGCGCAAAGTGCAGCGCGTAGTTGCAGGCCTTGGGCTTGGTCTTGGG
This sequence comes from Xanthomonas phaseoli pv. dieffenbachiae, assembly GCF_008639345.1. Lineage (NCBI taxonomy): Bacteria > Pseudomonadati > Pseudomonadota > Gammaproteobacteria > Lysobacterales > Lysobacteraceae > Xanthomonas > Xanthomonas phaseoli. The sequence goes on from NZ_CP041380.1 coordinate 3,916,507, forward strand.
CTGGGACGGCGGCACCCGGATGATTTCGAAGAACGCTTCCAGGCCGAGTTTCTTGGCCGCTTCGATGGTGTCCAGGTCGTCCGCTTCCAGCACCAGCTTGACGTCCAGCTTGCTGATCGGGTAATCCAGCTTGCGCAGCGCGTTGGCCAGGATCGGCAGGACTTCCGGCTCCTTGTACATCGGCACCAGCACGGTATAGACCGGCAGGTCGTCGTCGCGCAGCGCGGCCACTTCGTCTTCGGTGACCTTGATGTCGATGCGATGGCGCGAGCCGAACCACACCAGCAGCAACTTCAGCCCGAAGGTGGCCAGAAAGCCCAGCGCCACCAGCACGTTGACGGCAATCAAGGCCGGCACCGGGAACACCACCAAGGTCACCAGCATCACCGCCGCCAGCGCCCACAATGCGAACTTCTGCCCGCGCGTGATGACCTGGCGTGCCGAATACGTCGGCGCATGCGCCGCCAGCAGGTTCAACGCGTTGTCGGTGAGCTGCTCGTCGGCGTAGCGCTGCAGGCTCCAGATGATGTCGAACTTGGCGGTCCCGACAAAGCGCACGTCGTCGCCGTAATGGGCACGTGCCCAGGCGAACAAGGCCGGATCCGGATCGGCCACCGCCAGCACCAGCACGCCGCCCTCGCGCCGCCACGGCAACACCAGCCGTTGCGCATAGCTATCCAGATCGCCGGGGGTGAGCAGCGCAGGATCCGGCGGCTGCTGCACCAGATCGATGAATTGCAGCCCGAAGTGCGCGGCAACGATGGCGTAGAACCGCTGCGCCGGCACGCCACGCTGGGCCAGGATCACATCGCCAAGGCGCGAATTCCAGCGTTGCTGCAACGCCAGCGCCGAGCGCAGCTGTTCATCGGTGATGACGCCTGCCGACACCAGCGCACGACCCAGCAGACCGCGTTCGCGGCCGATGTCCGGTGCTCGTCCCAGCGCGTCCGTTTCGCAGGTGACCGTCATGTGCAGCCCCTTAGAAACGCCACCAGGCGGCCACGAATGGCCCGCCTGCGGCACCGGTATTGCGGCCCATCACCGGCTGCTGATACCCCAGCTGCCATTGGCTGCCACCTGGCGCGGTGTACAGCGTGGACAACTGCACCTTGGTGAGGTCGTAGTTGGTGCCGGTGGCGACGAAGCCAACCCCGCCACCGCTACCGACAACATCGAAGTTGCCACGCCCGTTGCCCAACCCCTGGATGACGTTGAGTTCGCCCAACAGCAACCAACTCGGGGTCAGACTCAAACCTGTGGACGCGTCCACCCGCAGTTCGTCGGACGCCGCGCTTCCGCGCAGGCGGACCGCGCCACCCAGATCGACGTAGCCGTTGCGGCCGCCCAACGTGTAACCGCGGCCACGGCTGTAGCGCAGCTCAAGGCCATAGTCGCCCAGGCCAAGCGCAGGGTCGGAATTGGCGGAAGGATTGTTCGGGTGGTAGGTCTTGCTGCGCCCATACGCGGGGATGCTCACCAAGGCTTGCACGGCACTGCGCCAGACATCGTTCTGCGCGCTCGGCAACGCATAGCGCACGCCGATTTCCTGATCGGCAAAACCGGTCGTCGTGGTTTGCTGACGGCCGTTGACAGCATCGTGGTTGCTGAAACCCACGTCGTTGAAATAGAAGTTGCCGATGAAGCTGAGCTTGTCGGTCAGACCATGCTCGACATAGACATTGAGTTGGTCCTGACGGCTGCGGCCGTTGCCGTCGAACTGCTGGCCGTCGCCGAAGGTCGTGCGATGGTGGCCGTCGTCGAACCAGCCACGGCCATCGCTATGCAGCGCCTTGACGATCACCAGGGTGTCGCCCTGCGGCTGGGTCCACGCACCGGCCAATGCGGTGCCCGGCAACGCGGCAAGCACACCACTCAGGGCAAGCGCCGATGCCAGGACCGACAGCGCACGCGGATGGGTTGGACTGGGATGACACAACGAGGCAACCGAACTGGACTGCAGCGGGGTAGCGCACGACCGACGCACCCGCCTTTGCGGGTCGTTCTGAAAAGACATTGCACGATTCCTGATGGGGGACCCGGGAGGGACAGGAAGCTGGGGTTGATCACACTTCGGGGCGAAACGTACCACAGTTGCGGCCGGCGACCCATCACCGATTTATCACAAATTTAACGCGATCCAGATCATTTGCTCTGCAACAAACGCGGCACCTGGGCAACTGCGTGGATCCAGATCGCAAGCCATACGCCAAGCCGCGTCGGCAGCCCGCGTCGATCAGCCTCGAATTTACGAAAATAGCGCCACAACCCGCGATGTTTGTGCCACTCCACGAAGAACGGCCGCGCGCGGCTGGAGACCCCGCGCACGTGCAACACCTGCAGATCATTGGCCACCGCCACCAGGGCACCGGCCTGGCGGGCGCGCCGGCACAGGTCCAGGTCTTCAGCATGCAGCCGGTAACTGCCGTCCCAGCCATCCAGCCGGTCGAACAGGCTGCGCTGCATCAGCATCAACGCCCCGGAAATGGCATCCACCGGCTGCAAGGCCTGTGACGGATCGGCCGGCATCGCCAGATTGGCGGCGACACGCGGCGCGCGCAGCATCGCGGCGAAGTCCGGGTCGCGGCGGCGCACGGCCGCATCCGGGCGCCCCTGCTCATCCACCTGCTCCACCCCCAGCAGCACCGCCGGATGCCCCGCTGCCCGGTCGTGCAGCTTCAGCAAGGTATCGCGCGCGACCATCAGGTCCGGGTTGATGAAGACCAGCCAGGGGGCCTGCGAATCGCGCGCGCCCTGGTTGCAGGCAGTCGCAAAACCGGGGTTGTCGGGATTGGCGATGAAATGCAGCCGCGCATCAGCCAGGGCATGACGCTGCACCACTTCCAGGGTGTCGTCGCTGGAAGCGTTGTCGACCACCCGGATCTCGCTGATGCCCTCGGCCGCGCGCAATCGCGACAGGCACGCATCGATGGTGCTGCTGCTTTCATAGGTGACGACGACGGCGGCGATCTGGACGGGAGTCATCCGGCCATTATCCGGTGCCGGAGCAGCGCAGCGCCATCTTGGGTTGGCCGATGCGCGCGGCGCGACAGCCGCTGCCGCGGCCGCATTGCCTCGCGTCCGGACCCGGTTGGCACTGCGCCACGCTACCGCTTGCACGCAGTGCCCGGCGCGAGCGCGCCTTGCAGCATGGCGACCCATCGCCGCAAGGCGCATACTGCGCGCCCGGAGCCGCACGCGGTCTCCGTTGCCACACTTTGTTCGACCGGTAAACCGACTGCGCAGCCAGGCAAGCGCGGGCAGCACTCGATGTATGTACCAGGTGTACATCCACATCGCAGCGCGTCGCCCGCATGCACCTGATCGCCAGCCGGGTTGCAGGTTGCTTTTGGTGCACTCCCACACCTGATTGTTGAGATGACGGTTAGCGACCTTGCGGTTTCGCGCTGCCTTTTCATTGCCTGCATCGCCGCGACCTGATGGCCGATGCGATGCGACAACGGCCCGGCAGCGCCGTTCTTGTTCTTGACGGCGCGCGCGCCGCGTCCGCAGCTTTACTCCTGATCACTTGGTCTATACCACTCTCCGACGTCGCAAGGCTGCCGCGTCTGTCGGCAGGCGGGCCATGAACGTGCCGCATCAGGTGCATGGCATGAGCCTGGAACTGGCATTGCCCGACTGGCCAGTCCTGACCAACGATGAAATCCATCGCGTGCTGCAGCGGTTTGCGGCGGTGGGCCACCTCCGCGAGGTGCGCTGGCATAGCGCGCGACCGTTCTCGGCAGCGGCCTGCGTGGAGACTGCAAGTGGCCCAGTCATCGTCAAACGCAACCACTGCAGTGTGCGCAGCGTGGCCGCACTGCGCGAGGAACACAGCTTCATGGCCCATCTGCGCTGGGCAGGTGTGCCGGTGGTGGAGGTGCTGCACGACGCCCAGGGCCGCACTGCGCTGGCGCACGCGGATTGGGTGTACGAAGTGCAGCGGGTCGGTGCGGGCCACGACCTCTACCGCGATGCATTGTCGTGGACACCGTTCAACGACGTTGCGCATGCGCGGGCGGCCGGCGCTGCGTTGGCGCAACTGCATCGCGCGGCCCAGGGCTTCGATGCGCCGGCACGCTCCACCAGCGTCCTGGTCGCCAATCTGCGATTGTTTGCGCAGGCAGACCCGCTACAGGCATTGCACGATGCCTTGCCAACGCGGCCGCACCTGGCAGCAGCCCTGCAGGACCGCCCGTGGCCAGACGACCTGGCCACCCACCTGCTGCCCTGGCATGCGCAGGCGTGGCCGCTGCTGTCGGCGCCCGGCGCGCTGCCGCCGCTGTGGACGCACGGCGACTGGCATGCGTCCAACCTGCTGTGGGACACCAACGACGGAGCGACCCGCGTCAGCGCCATCTTCGATTTCGGATTGAGCGATTGCAGCAGCGCGCTATTCGATCTGGCCACCGCGATCGAACGCAACCTCATTCCCTGGTTGCGGCTGGACACCGGCGCACGCGCGCAGGCCGAGCTCGACCAGCTCGACGCGCTGCTGGAAGGCTACGCGCAGCATCGGCCACTGGACGCAAACCAGGTGCGCCGCCTGGCCGCACTGCTGCCGATCGTGCATGCCGACTTCGCCTTGAGCGAAATGGAATATTTCGCCGGCATCACCCGTTCGCCCGCCAATGCCGACATCGCCTATCACCGCTATCTGCTCGGCCACGCGGACTGGTTCGCCAGCGCCGATGGTCAGCAGCTGCTCGCACATCTGCACGCACGTGCGCGCCGGCTGCCGTGAGCACCTTCCCTTCCCTGTCGAGTCTTGCCCAATGTCCGTTGCCCTCCCCCTGTTCTCCCGCTGCCCGCTCGCGCTTGCACTGGCATTGTGCTGCGCTCCTGCACTGGCGCAGCAACAAGCCGGCACCGATGCGGTCGAACTGGACGCGGTCAACGTGCGTGGCGAGCGCGTGGAAACCGGCACGGCATTGAGCGGATTTGGCGCCACCCGGCTGCTGGACGCCCCCGCCTCGATCGCGGTCATCGATCGTGCGCAATTGCTCGATCGTCAGGCGCGCGTCCTCAGTGAGGTATTGCGCGCCGATGCCTCTGCCGGCGATGCGTATGCGCCGATCGGCTATTACGAAAACTTCGTGGTGCGCGGCTATTCGCTCAATGCCGCCAACAGCTACCGCATCAACGGCATGAGCGCGGTGGGCGAACAATCGATCGCCCTGGAAAACAAACAGCAGGTGCAACTGCTCAAGGGCCTGGCCGGGCTGCAATCGGGCGTCAACGAACCGGCCGGGCTGATCGACTACCGCACCAAGCGGCCCGAGCACGTGCGCAGCGTGACCCTGGGCACCGACGAACAAGGCTCGCGCTATGTCGCCGCCGACCTGGGCGACTGGTTCGGTGCCAAACGCACGCTGGGGTTACGCGTCAACGCCGCACGCGAAGATATCGACAGCTATGTCGATCACGCCGACGGCTACCGCAATTTCCTGTCGTTGGCCGGCGACTGGAAGATCACCCCGCAGGCGCTGCTGCAGCTGGACGTGGAGTATCAGCACCGGCAACAGCGCTCGGTGCCGGGCTATCAACTGCTGGGCGGCACGCAGGTACCGCGCGATATCGATGTGCACCGCCTGCTCGGCTACCAGCCCTGGGCACGGCCGGTGGAAATGGATTCGCTCAACGCGCAGCTGCGGTACGCCTACCAGTTCAACGACGACTGGCGCACCACCGCCGAAGCATCGCGCAGCCGCTCGAAGATCAACGATTTCTCTGCATTCGCCTGGGGCTGTTATGGCGCGGCAAGTTGCGCCGACATCGCCACGCCGAACGTCTTCAGCGCGCAGGGCGAGTACGACATCTACGATTACCGCAGCCCCGACGACACCCGCGTGCACGATCAGCTGCGTGCCACGCTCGAAGGCCATGTCGCCACCGGCGCACTGGAGCATCGCCTGAGCATCGGCGGCGAATGGCTGCGCCGCACCGTCGATCGTTTTGGTTCGGTCAACGAATTCGTCGGCAGTGGCAGTATCGATCGCGACCCGGAGGTCTTTGCGCAGACCGATGTTGCGCTGGATCCCAAGCAGCGCCGTCTGGACAGCCGTCAGCGTGCGCTGGTCATGGCCGACCGGATCGGCCTGGGTGCGCAGTGGGAACTGTCGCTTGGTGCGCGCTACGTGCAACTGGACGAACGCAGCTTCGATCGCGACGGCCTGCTGGAACGCCGCACGCGCAAAGACACGGTGCTGCCGCAGGCGGCGCTGTTGTTCAAGCCACAGCAGAACATGTCGCTGTATGCCAGCTACGCCAAGAGCCTGGCGGCCGGTGGCACGGCGCCGTGGTTTGCCGATAACGCCGACGCGATCCTGCCGCCCACCAATGCCTACCAGCTGGAAACCGGCGCAAAGATCGACCTGCAGGGCCTGCGCCTGGGCGCGGCCCTGTTCGACATCCGCCAGGCTTATCAGTTCACCCAACCGCAGGCCGATGGCGGTCTGCTCTATGTGCAGCAGGGCCGCCTGCACAACCGCGGCCTGGAGCTGTCTGCCGACGGCGCAGCGACCCGGCAGCTGCGCCTGTTCGCCAGCGTCGCGGCCATCCGCGCGCGCGCAGAGGACACCGACATTGCCGAGTACGAAGGCCATCAGGCGATCAACGTGCCCAAGCTGCGCGCCAGCGTGCAGGCCGACTACAGCGTGCCCGGTATCGATGGTCTGGCACTGCTGGCCGGCGTGCAATACAGCGGGCGCAAGTTTGCCGACCGTCTCGGCAACGCCAGCGTGCCGGCCTACAGGGTGGCCAACCTGGGTGCCCGCTACGCCACGGCGTTGGGCGGGCTGGCGACCACCTGGCGCTTGAACGTGGACAACGTGTTCGACAAGCGCTATTGGCGCGATTCCGGCGAATATCAGGGCGATGCGTATCTGTTCCCCGGCGCACCGCGTACCGCACGGCTGACGGTGCAGGTGGACTTCTAGGGTCTGCGGCCCCATGAGTCCTTCGGGCATCTTCCCCCGCAAGCGGGGGAAGGACATCGAAGCGACATCACCGGCAGCTGCGCGCTTTTCAGGCACCGGCTGAAGGCGGCAGCAGCGTCGTCAGCGGTGCGGGCGCTGTCGCGTTTCCATCGCACGCAGACTGGGGGGCATCGCGCAGCATCCCCTAACGGCTGCCACACGATTTCGCACAAGCCGCACGTCTGCCCGCTTTCCACTTTCCATTAGGCAATCCATGTCGTTGCTCGAATCCATCGCCGTCGTGATCAACCTGCTTGGGGTGTGGCTCACCGCGCGGCGCACTCGCTGGTGCTGGCCGGTGGGCATCGTGGCGGTGGCGTTGTATGCGTGGCTGTTCTACCAGTGGAAGCTGTACTCGGACATGCTGCTGCAAGGGGTCTACGTGCTGACCCAGCTCTACGGATGGTGGCATTGGCAACCCGGGACCGTTGCCGACACGCGGATACGGCCACTGCCGATGCCGTCCGCCGAATGCTGGCTTTCGCTGGGCATCGGCACGGCGTTCGCTGCGGCGCTCGGCGCCTATATGCATCACCGCACCGATGCGGTGCTGCCATGGCTGGACGCGGCGCTGGCCAGTTTCAGCCTGGTGGCCAGCGTGTGGGCAGCACGCAAGCGCATCGCCAACTGGGTGTTGTGGATCGTGCTCGACTGCGCCTATGTCGGCGTCTTCATCAGCAAAGGGCTGTACCCCACTGCCGTGCTCTACGCAGGCTTTGTGGCGCTTGCGGTGTACGGCTGGCGCAGCTGGAAAACCCAACAGAACCAGAACCCGGCTGTCGCCCGCTAAGCCGGTCGCGGTTTGCGCGCGCGTTCTTCTTTACCATCGCAACATGCACGCCTCCCACCCCATCACCTCGATCACGCCCTGCGTCTTCCGTCTGCGGTTCGCCGCATGAGCGTGTCGCGCCAACACGCCATCACCGAAGCGATCTCCGCACAAATTGCAGCCGGCGAATGGGGACCGGACCAACGCCTGCCGGTGGAACGCGCATTGGCCGAGCGATTCGCCTGCACCCGCATCACGCTGCGCGAAGCGCTGCAGCAACTGGAAGCCGAAGGCCGCATCTACCGCGAAAACCGCCGCGGCTGGTTCGTCAGCGCGCCGCGCGTGCGCTACGACCCCACCAGCATCGCCGGCTTCATGCAGTACGTGGCGGCGCAAGGACGCAAGCCGCGCACCGAATTATTGAGCGCCACCCGGCAGGTCGCGGGTGCGGCTTACGCCGCGGCATTGCGACTGGACAGCCCATACGACGAGGTGTTCGTCCTGCAACGTCGGCGCTGGATCGACCGCCGCGCCGTGCTGCTGGAAACCAATGTGGTGCTCGCGGCCTGGGCGCCGGGCCTGCTCGAACACGATCTGGCCGGGTCGCTGTCGAGCGTGTTCAACCAGCGGCTGGGACTGTTCCTGAGCCGCGCGCAGCTGTCGATGCATCCGGCCGGGTTGGACGCGACACAGGCGATGTTGCTGCAGTCCACCCCCGGCACGCCGTGTTTCCGGCTGCAGCGGGTCAGCTTTGCCGAAGACGGCCGCGCGGTGGAGCTGGATATCGAATCCTGGCGCCATGACGCCTTGGATGTGGTGGTGCGGACCGAGGCGCCGACGCGGCCTGCTTTTTAGGGCTGGGAATCGGGAATCGGGAATCGGGAATCGGGAATCGGGAATCGTTGAAGAGCGTGCCGCATTGCTGCGTTCGTGATGTGTGCGGCGTTGCTGCCGCCTCGGTGTTATCGACAGCAGAACCGATACGGGGGGATGGGTCGTATGGCGTTGTTCGGGATAGAACGCGCAGGTGACGTGCTGCGGCGTGGCACGACTGTCCGCGCGGCGGTTCCGCCCTTCCCTTGATGGCAGGCATCACGGCGTCGATCCGGTAACGCGACACCTGCGATCGCCAGAGGAGCGGGTGCGGCAGCGGAGGAACCTGCGATCGCCAGGTGGGCATGATCGGACGACGAACGCCGTGGCGCATGCGTGATCCATGCGGATTCCGGACGATCACCGCGCCTGTCGGTGGGCAGATCATTTCGGCGGGGCCGTTAGGCCTCGAACAAGGCGCGTTGCAGGTCCGGTGGCGGCAGGTGCGCCAGGAGTCGAGTCAGCTGATCGCGCTGCGCGCGCAACGGGTCGTGCATGAGGAAGTTGGCCAGGCGCGCATGCCAGGCCGGCCAGCGGGTGGCCAGCGCGTCCATATCGCCTTCGGCCGGGCGGCCCTCGTGCGGGGAGGCAACGAAGGCGGTGTCGCACAACACGTTACGCCAGCCCAGCCCGCCCATGCGCAGGCTCAAGTCCACCAGTGCCGCGTACCACGAGCCGTAACTGTTGGCGTCCAGGCCACCGGCCTTGCGCCGCGCCGTTCCGCGCAATAGCACCGCGTGCCCGATCGCCGACGGCAGTTCCGGGTGCAGCGGGGGCATCGCGGCGCAGGCAGCCGCAAGCCGCTCGGGTGCGTCCGGCATGGGGTTGAGTTCGCCCAGCCGCGGCCAGCTGCAGGCTTCGCCCACATTGCTCCATGGCGTGGCAGTGGCGATCGCCGCATCGCGTGCAAAACACGCGGTCAGTTGCCGCAACCATCCGGGCAGCGGGCAGGCATCCAGCCCCAGCACCACCACGTCGGCATCGCCGCAGGCGCCGAGCATTTCGTCCAGATGCGCCACCTCTCCCAGCATGCGCTGGCGGCGGGTGTAGTGCGCCTGCAATTGCGTGCGTGCCAGCCAATGGTCGATCACTGCGCGCCCACGCGGGCCGGCCTGCGCATCATCGGCCAGCCAGACGCGTGTTCCCGCGGGCGTGGCCGCATCCAGTGCGCCCAGACACGCATCCAGCGCCTCGTCGTCGGTGCCCACCGGTATTAAAACAATAGGCTCCATCTACCCTGAGATCGCCCGCATGCTTCTGACTAAATAAAAACCACATTTCAAGAAAGCCTCGGCAATACGCACCGAGACCCTCTCTTCGCAAATAATCACTTTATAGCCTAAATTTCCCGAGTGCAGGTCACTGTCGCGATAACAGTCAAACCCAATGCGGGGTCTTGCCACCACGTATAAGACGTCATAGGACATGTTTTCGACGACAGAGCCGACTGCCCCCAACCGTCTCCATTGTGATAAGCCTTTACCCTTGCCTGGCCTGCGGCAATGTTAATTGCATTAGAAAGTGGTATGCCACTATATTGTTCACTGAAGAACTGACTAAATGGAATTGCACCAGCCCCCGCCACTATGAAAACGTTAGCAGCCACTAAACTTGCGCGAATAAAACGGGAACACTTTTTATTAATCATCTTTTACTCTCCATGTTGATTGACCCCCCTGCAATTTATTTGTGACCACTCAAAGGCTTCATTGCGTTAAATTTAGCACCATACTCGTCAGTTAAATCACGCGCCTCCTGAGGATTGCGAACTATTGACGGAGTGATAAGCACGATAACTTCTCTACGACTGCTATTTTGTGTCTTGCGTCCGAAAAGAGCGCCTACGACTGGCAATTTACTAAGAAAAGGTATGCCATTACTTCCATCAGAAGTATTGTCGTCTATCAGGCCAGCAAGCATGATGGTATCACCATTCTGAACAGCCGCCTCAGTTTTAACTCTGCGAGTATTGATATCAACATTGCAAGCTGCACTGTTGATCGTTGTGGCTGTTGCAGCTGTGCAAGCAGCTGGTCGCGCCCCAGGCGTACTAACTTCCTGGACAATATCGAGAAATACCATGCCATCCTTGGTTACCCGCGGACGCACCTTCAAAATAACACCGGTATCGATGTATTGCACCGACGAATAGCTGGCATCTGTGCCAAGCCCGGTGTTGATGGATGTGGAATTTATAGGAATTCGCGATCCAACGTTAAGTGTTGCCTCTGCATTATTTCGAACAAAAACAGATGGCGTCTGCAAAAGGCGTAGATTGGTCACCTGATCTAGCGCGCTAATAATCGCAGCAGCATTCTTTCCGAGGAATGTCCAAGCTACTCCATTGTTCGTAATACTTCCCGAAATGTCACCCCATATGCGTCTACCTGCAGCCGAGGGGAGGGCAGGGCCGCCGCTTCCATCTGAATTAAATGGGTTAGTAACCGCATTCTCAAAGTACCAATTGACGCCATACTGTAAGTCACCAGTCAACGTCACCTCAGCGATCTGAGCTTCAATATGGACCTGCATCGGCATTACATCAAGCTTTTCAATTACGTCGCGAATAGAGCTCCATGCCTGAGCAGTCGCACGCACTATCAGCGTATTCGTCTCAGCCACGGCCGAGACGCCAACTTTGCCGCCCTCAACATCCAGAGTAACGCTACCGTTTTGATTAGTACTGGGCTGCAGCTGAAGCATGCCACTCCCATTGCTTCCGCCGAAACTTCCTGACGTGCCGGATTGACTGGAACCATCACTCGCGCCACCGATACTTCCGCCAGTGGCTCCGCTACTGCTTCCAAGACTCTCATCTCTATCTGCACTGCCACTGTTATTACCGAGCATATTTACGACACCTCCAGGCACCAGCGAAGGAGAGCCACCACTATTACCACGCCCGCCACCGAACACTTCCGAAAGACGATCGGCCAGATCCTTGGCCTTGATGTACTTCAGCTCGTAGGAGAACAGCCGCACGCCGCCACCGGCACTGTCGATCCGGTCCAGCCACTGCTGGATCTGATCCAGATAACGCGGCTGCGGGGTGATCACCAGCACCGCGTTGGCGTTTTCCAGCGGCATGAAACGGAACATGCCGGCGCTGGGCGTCTTGCTCTGCTCGCCGAAGACCTTTTCCAGATCCGCGCTGACTTTTTCGGCCTTGCCGGACTGGATCGGGAACACGCCCACCGACATGCCCGACAGCCAGTCCACGTCGAAGATCTGCACGGTGCGCAGATAGTTTTCCAGCTCGGCGCGGGTACCGCCCAGGGTGATGACATTGCGCGCCGGGTCGGTGCCGACGATGGCGTTCGGGCGTGCGTAGGGCTCGAGCACCTTCTTCATTTCGCTGGCGGAAATGAACTTCAACGGCACCACGCGCACTTCGAACCCACGTGCGGCCGAGGGCGATGCGGTGCTGGGCGCCACGGTGCCGGCCAGCGCCTGGTCGGCCGGCACGATGTTGTAGCGGCCACCGCTGAACACCATGCGGGCGTTGTTCCAGCCCAGCACCATCTCCAGCAGGTTCAAGGCCTGCGCCGGCGAGACCGGGTTGGGCGTGGCAAGGGTCACGGTGCCCTGCACGCCGGGCGCGATGACGTAGTTCTGTCCCAGCATGTCGCCCAGGATCGCCTTGACCACCGCCTGCACCGACTCGCCTTCGAAGTTGAAGGTGGCGCTGCCGCTGCTGGCCATGCCCAGCGTGGGCGCCGGCGCGGACGCGGCGCCCTGGTTGATCATGGTGCCGCTGCCGCGCCGGATCACCGGACTGGGCTTGGCACTGGCGTTGGCGTTGCCATCGGCAGCCTGCTCGGCGGCAGTCTGGGTGGCGCCGGCAGCCCCGACTTGCGGATCCAGGCGCGCGTTGCGGCGCACGTCCGGCGGCGGAGTGGTGGCGCAACCGGCCAGCAGGCCAATCAGCAGGGACACGGGAAACAGGCGCGGCGTCATGCGTTCACTCATTGGGTCTGACCGGGGGTAGAGCCGCTCTGGCGCTGCTGTTGCAGCTGGCGGCGTCGGGCTTCGATGCGTTCGCGGATGGCACGCATCTGATCGTCGGAGGGGCGTGGGGCTTCCTGTGCGCCATCGCTGCGCTGCGGCGGCACGGTTGGCGGTGCCTGCCCGCCTGGCTGTTGTTGCTGGCCCGGCGCGACAGGTTGCGGTTGCGGCGGCTGCGGCGGGACAAGTGCGGCAGCGTCGGGGGGCGGGACCGGCTGGGCGCCAGTGGCGGCACCCCGTGCGGCGGCATTGGCGGTCGGCGGCTGCCCGCCCTGGCCGTTGAACACGTGCAATTCCAGGGTTTGCGTGCCGCTGGGGCCTTCGACGGTTGCGCTCCGCGGCTGCAGGGCGAGCAGGCGCCAGCCCTTCACCGCTTCGCCGCCCAACTGCACGCGCACCGAATCCTGCGGGTCCAGGGTCAACGTCGCCATCTTGAAGTTGTCGGTCAGCAGCACACCGGTCAGGCGCACTGTCGAGGCAGCGCTGCTGCCGTCGTTGCCGGACAGGAAGAACGGATGCGGCAGGCGGTCTTCGGCAAACGCCGGATGCGCGGCGATTTCCGAATATTTCTCGAATGCGCCCAGGCGCTCCGGCGCCGGTGCCGGCAACGTGGGCAGCCGCTGCACCAGCGCCGGGTCGTCGGGCAGCAGCTCCACGCGCTTGCCCAGGCCGGCGACGGCCAGCACGCACACCAACAGTGCCCAACCGACCACGGTGACCAGCAGCCAGGTGCGCAGGCCGATCATGTCAAGGCGCATTGCTGGCCTCCGCGGCGTTGGGGGCAGCAGGTGCCGCGGCGGCGTTCAGCGGTTCGGCGCTGGCACCGGGGCGCAGATAGCCGGCCAGTTCGAAGGCGATATCCAGGCCATTGCCGCTTTCGTTGGGCGAGAGCTGGTAGCGCTGCGCCATCACGTTGAGGTTGTCCACGAACAGGCGCGGCGTGCCGTTTTCCAGGCTGTACAGCACCGAGGCCAGTTCCGGGGTGCCGCAGCGCAAACGCACCTGCACCGCCACGCGGGTGAAGCGGTTCTTGCTCTCCGGCTGCAACGGCGAGCGATTGCTGATGGCGCAGCTGCGGTTGCCGGGGCTGGCCTCCACCACCGCGCGTTCCAGCCGCTGCACCAGCCCGGCGGAGGCGAGTTCGGCCGAGGTTTCCGGCAGGAAGCCCGGGCGGCTTTCCAGCGTCTGGCGCGCCTGCCGCAGCCGCTTGCTGACTTCCGGCGCCTGCTGCAGTTGCACGCGCACGCGCAGTTCGCGTTCGCGCAGCGCTTGCAGGTCGTCCTGCACCGCGATCATCGGTTGGGTGAACCACGGGTGCACCAGCACCAGGTAGGCCACGCCGATCACCAGCAACAGCAGGCCCAAAGCGATCCAGCGATCGCGCTTAACGCTGCGTGGCATCGGCCGCCTCCTTCGCGTCGGGGCCGGCCAGCTCGGCGGTGATGGTAAAGCGGTCGACATTGCGCCCCGCATCGCTCTGCAGCACCCCGGTCAGCGACGGCGTACGCCACAACGGCGAGCCTTCCAGACGACGCACCAGCGAAGAGGCCTCGTTGCTCAATCCGATCAACTGCAGTTGCCCGCCTTCGACCGAAAATTTTTCCAGATACGTGCCACCAGGCAGGCGCCGGCTCAGTTCGTCCCAGATTTCGACCGAGGTCGGGCGGGTGGCGCGTTGCTGCTGGAAGAACCGCGCGCCTTCGACCAGATCCATCAATTGCTGCCGTTCGGCAGCGACCTTGCGCGCGCGCGCGGCGTTGGCCTGCACCTTGGCGCGCAGATCGTCGGCGGCCTGGCGGCGGTTGTCGAGCAGCAGCCAGCCGGCAACGGCCAGCAGCACCAGCGCAGAGGCGGCCAGCAACAGGTTCCAGCGCTGCATCGGGTCGCTGCGGCGCAGGCGTCGCGCCGGCGGCAGCAGGTTCACCCCCGACGGCAGGCCATTGGCGTCGGTCACGTCGATGCCCGACAGCGCACTGTTCCATGCGTCCGGCACGCCGGCCGGGCCATCGATCATGCGTCGCGGCACCACCACCAGTTCGGCATCGAGCTGGCCGTCTTCGCGCACATCGAGCACGCGTGCATCGAAATACACCTGGTCGGCGGTGAACGGGGTTTGTCGGTCGATCTCGAAACGCGCCACGTCCTGCAGGCGCGCCGCTGCCGCTGCGGGCAGGCGCAATGTCCGGCGCAAGGCGTGCGCGGCCGGCAACAGCCAATGCCGCGGCAGGCCTTCAAGCGCTGTCGGCAGCAAGCCGTTGACTTCCTGCGGATGCACCGGCCACGGCAGGCTGGCGACGGTATCGCAGCTGTGATCGCGCTGGCGCAGCAACTGCAGCGTGTCGCCCTCCTGTTGCAACAACAGGCGTGCCTGCGACAGACCCAACTGCCATTGCCAGCGCTGCGGCAGCCAGGCCAGCAGCGAGTGTTGCCACCAACGCCAGAAGCCTCCGGCTCCCGGCACGGCGCGTACGCCGATACGACCCAAGGTATCCCGCCATGCGGTCATTGCACTGCTGCTCCCTCTTCCCAACGCAACACGGTATAGGCCGACCCTGGTAATGCGGACGCGCTGGTCGACACCACCGCCCGCAACACGGCCTCGCGTCCCTGACTCAGTCGCGCCCGGCTCTCGATACTATAAGTGCCCGAGCCACCGACCGTCGCCTCGCTGCCCGGCAAACCCAGCGGCGCGTCACGCTGGGCCAGCAGTTGCTGCGCGTCCAGCCCCATCGCGGTGAGCACCGGGGCGGGCGCAAACCGCGCTTCAGGCCGCGAACGACCGCTGTACAGCGTGACGTTGGGCAACAGCTTGCGATACAGCTCGCCATCGATGCCCAGCAACAGGCGCAGTTCGCCCAGGGTTTCGAATGGGCTGTCCTTCGCGCCATACGGCAGCCCGGCATCGGCGTAATCGCGATCTTCGGCGCCACCGCCGGGCTGGCTCAATGAATCGCCATCGCGCCAATCGACGATGGCACCGGCGATGCGCCCGGCACTGGCCTGATCGCCGCCCACCGCGCGCACCAGACCGGCGAGCAAGGTGGGCTCGGCCATGTTCAGATCCACCTTGCCGCTTTCATCGGTGATACGAATCTCCACGCTGGCATCGTCCATCTGCCAGCGATAGCGCCGGCCGTCCGGGCGCCAGCGTGCCTGGGTGTCGGCGTCTTGCAAGCGAAACAATGCGTATTCCAGGCCAGAACGCGCGTATTCCTGCGCCTGTGCACCGTTGCGCAGCATGCTGCCCTGCAGCGCTTCCACACGTGCGGTGAGCGCGAACGCACCGATCATCGCGGTGAGCAACGCAATCAACCACAGCACCAGCACCAGCGCGGCACCGCGCGCGCGCGTCATTGCCCTGCCCCCGGGTTGCTGGATTGCGGCAACGCCACCACCATCGGCGGCCATGCGGCATCGTCACTGCGGATGTCGATGCGCACCATGAGCGGCAGGCGGTCGTGCCACTCCCACTGCGGCAGCCACGCGCTCAGGCGTCCGTTTTGCGGATCCATGCCGCGATACCGGAAACTCACCTGCTGCACGCCTTGGGCAAGCAGTTCCGGCGGCAGCGGGCTGCTTTCTTCGATCGGCTTGCCGGACTGCAGCATGGTCAGCGCAATCAGCAGGTTGCGCCGATCGCCATCGCCGGCCACCGACAGGTCGTGCAGATATGGCCCGCCGCGGCCCAGGTAATCGGGCACGTCTGCGGCAAAGCGCAGGCGTTGCGGCTCGCCGATGAACAGGATCGGCTGCTGACTTTGGGTATCGATGCCCATGGCGATCGGCAATGCGGCGGACAGGCGCCGCCGCAGGAATTCTTCCACCGCTCGCACGCGCTCGCTGCGCTGTGCGATCGCTTCGCCGCGCTGACTCACCGCACTGGCCGAGCGCAAGGTGGCAAACGCCAACGCCAACCCACCGACCAGCAACATCGTGGCCAGCAGCACTTCGATCAAGGTGAAGCCGGCGCTGCGCGAACGACTCATGGCGGGCTGCCCTGCGTGTTGGCCGCCACCAGCCGCAACGTGCGCCATTGCAGCATCTGGTTGGGCTGCTCGCCCCAGCGCACCACCAAGGTCACTTGCAGCAGCCGGTGCGCGCCGGGCGACATCGGCGCCTGCGGGTTGCGCCGTGGCTCGTCGTAGGGGCGTACGTCCATCGACCAGCGAAAGTGGCCGTTTTCGAACGTGCCCTGTTGCTGCTCGGGCTCCAGCGGCTTGTCGATGCCCTGCACGGCCAGCAGCGATTGCGCGTGCAAGGTGGCGCGGGTGCTTTCATCGGCCGCGCGCACCTGGCGTGCAGCACCGGACAACGAACCGAGCAACAGGCTCAACGCCAACGCCAGCAACGCGAAGGCGACGATCACTTCGATCAGGGTGTAACCGCGCTGATGCCTCATGGCGCCGGCGTCCGCAATGGGCCCGAACGCACCTCGCCGGTGATCCAGCCCACATCCACGCGCCACCTGGCGTCCTTGACCTGCAGGTCGATGCGCCCGCCGCTGGAAGCGCCATCCGGAAAGAACTGGATCGCGCCCTGGTCCTGCCGCGATTGCACCTGGCGCGCGCCGGTGAAGCGCACTTCCAGCGACGGCGGCAGATCGCCGTGATGGCCGCCGGGTGCGTCCCAGCGCCGCTGCTGCGGGTCGATCAGGAACCGCTGCGGCGTGCCGGTGGCGATCGCCTGCGTACGCGTGTAGCGCAGCTGCGCGGCGATCGCCTTGCCGGCGGTGCGCAGGCGCATGCCGTCGATGCCGCCGTTCAATGCCGCGGCGGCAAGCACGCCGGCAATTGCGATCAACGCGATCACCAGCAGCATCTCCAGCAACGAGGTGCCACGCGCGCGCACCCGACCTGGGCCGACCACTCCATGCCGATGACGCAACGGCTGACACGCAACGCGCATGGCGAGCGCTTATTGGTACTTGATGTCCGCGTCGTAACTACTGCCACCGGGCTTGCCGTCCTTGCCCAGGCTGATCAGATCGAACGGCTGACCGTCGCCGGGGGCGCGGTATTCGATGGCGTGGCCCCACGGGTCGTTGAGTTCGGCCGGCTTGGCGTACGGGCCCAGCCAACCGCTGCTGTCGCCGGGCTGGGTGACCAGGTCATCGAGTTTGCTCGGCAACTTGCCGGTGTCGAGCTGGAAATTCTCGATCTTGCCGGCCAGCGTCTGGATCTGCGACTTGGCCAGATTGGCCTTGCCGCGATCGGCACCGCCAAGCACGCGGCTGCCGACCAGCGTGAGCACCGCACCGATCAGCACGATGACGATGATGATTTCCAGCAAGCTCATACCGGCCTGGCCTGCGCGCGACGGACTGCGGGTGATGGAACGCTTGATCATGAACGATTTCCTTGCACGTCGATGAGGGATGCTGCCGCCAACAGATGACACGGCGGGCATTGCAATGGTTCCCGCATGGGTGTCGTGCGGTCACCGAAACGTTGTGATGAATACGCTGCCCGGTAAGCGCGTAGCTGACAAGGCGTTGCGCGCGGTTGGCCATTGGACGCGGCACACGCGCAGGATATGCAGTGTACGAGCGCTCCATGTCGATTCCGGGCACCGGCTGTGTGCGCGCGACGACTGCACCGTTGCACCGAGCTCCGCTCTCAGCCGATTGCATTGGTAAGGTCATACAGCGGGACCAGGACCGAAATGATGACAAGCCCCACCACCGAGGCCAGCACCAGCGTGATGAACGGCACCAGCGCGGCCAATGCGCGGTCGATGGCCTGCGCGGTTTCCAGTTCGAAGGTGTCGGCGGTCTTGAGCAGCATGGTGTCCAGTGCGCCGGACTCTTCGCCCACCTGGATCATCTGCAGCGCCAGCCGCGGAAAGCGCTTGCCGCGTGCCAGCGACATCGACAGGCCATGGCCGTTCTTGACGTCGTCGGCCGCATTGGCGACATCCTCCACCAAGGCCAGATTGGACATCACGTTGCGCGCGATGCCGATCGCCGCCAGCAACGGCACGCCATTGCGCAGCAAGGTGCCCAGGGTGCGCGTCAGGCGCGCGGTTTCCAACCGGGCAATCAAGCTGCCGACCACCTTCTGGCGCAGCAGCCATTGATCCAGCGATGCACGGAATGCGGCATTGCGACGCTTGCGATCCAGCCACAGCCCCAGCACGCCCGGTACCACGACCAGCACGATCCACCAGTCGCGCACCAGCAGGCCCACGCTCAACACCGCCTGGGTGAACCATGGCAGCGCCACATCCAGGCTTTCGTACATCTGCGCAAATTGCGGCACCACATAACCGAGCAGGAACAGTAACGCACAGCCCACCACCGCCAGCAGGATCGCCGGGTAGATCAGCGCGTTGATCACCTTGCCCCTGAGCGCGCGGCTGCGCTCCAGGTAATCGGCCAGCCGCTGCAGCGTGTCCTGCATGCTGCCGCCGGCTTCGCCCGCACGCACCATGTTGATGTACAGCTTGGAAAACAGCCCGTGCTGGCGCTCGAGTGCGGACGACAACGGCGCACCGCCGCGCACGGTATCGCGCACATCGCCGATCACCCGCCGGCTCTTTTCGTCTTCGGGCAGATCCATCAGGATCGACAGTGCGCGGTCCAGCGGCTGCCCAGCACCGATCAGCGTGGCCAATTGCTGGGTGAATTGCACCAGCGCCGCATTGTCGAACGGCTTCTCGCGCAACAGCATGCGCAGCGACGGCGAATCGTTTTCGCCGGTGGCCAGGCGCGTTTCCACCGGCAGATGGCCCTGTTCCTGCAGACGCAACGCCACCTCGGCATCGCTGGCCGCTTCCATCTGGCCGTCGAGCATTTCGCCGTGGGCGTCGAGGGCTTTGTAGCGGTAGAGAGGCATCAGGCTGGGGGGCCGGGATTGGGGAATCGGGATTCGGGATTCGGCAAAAGCAAAATGCCGCGCTGCGTTAGCGTGGCCGGGCGCACAAATGCGCGCGCGCAACGTCGTGCGATGCCGTTGCTGCGGCTAACTTTCGCTTCTGAGCATCCCATGCCCATTGCCGCCCCATTGATGCTCACGCATCCTCCGTGACGCGCAGGACTTCTTCGATGGTGGTTTCGCCGCGCAGGGCCTTGGACAGCCCATCCTCGTACATGGTGCGCATGCCGGCCTGGCGTGCGAGTTGTTCGATTTCGCCCATGCCGGCGCGCCGCATCACCGCGCGGCGCAGTTCGTCGTTCATCACCAGGAATTCGACGATGGTGGTGCGGCCCAGGTAGCCGGTAGGTGCGGTGGCCGAGGGGCGCGGGCGATACAGGAAGATCTCGCCCTCCGGTTGCAGGCGGCGCAGGTCGAACCTGGCGATTTCTTCCGGCGAGGCGGCGTAGCGCTCGGCGTTGGCCAGGTCGAGTTTGCGTACCAGGCGCTGCGCCAGGATGCCGTTGATGGTGGAGGTGAGCAGATAATCCTCCACGCCCATGTCCAGCAGACGGGTGATGCCGCCGGCCGCGTTGTTGGTATGCAGCGTGGACAGCACTAGGTGGCCGGTGAGCGCTGACTGGATCGCGATGCGTGCGGTTTCCAGGTCGCGCATTTCGCCGATCATGATGATGTCCGGATCCTGACGCACGATGCTGCGCAACGCGTTGGCGAAATCCAGCCCGATCTGCGGCTTGGCCTGGATCTGGTTGATGCCTTCGATCTGGTATTCCACCGGGTCTTCGACGGTGATGATTTTCACATCGGAGGTGTTGAGCTGGCTCAACGCGGTGTACAGCGTGGTGGTCTTGCCCGAGCCGGTGGGGCCGGTCACCAGCATGATGCCGTGCGGTTGCTCCAGCACCTTGCGGAATTGCGGCAAGAAGTCTTCGGTAAAGCCCAGCTTGTAGAAGTCGAACACCACCGTTTCGCGATCGAGCAGGCGCATCACCACGCTTTCGCCATGCGCGGTGGGCACGGTGCTGACGCGCAGATCCAGCTCCTTGCCCTGCACGCGCAGCATGATGCGGCCATCCTGCGGCAGCCGGCGCTCGGCGATGTTGAGCTTGGCCATGATCTTGATGCGGCTGATCACCGCGGCGGTGAGCTTGGCCGGCGGGCTTTCGCCTTCCACCAGCACGCCGTCCACGCGGTACCGCACCTTGAGCCGGCTTTCGAACGGTTCGATATGGATGTCGGAGGCGCGCAGCTCCACCGCGTGCTGGATCACCAGGTTCACCAGCCGGATCACCGGTGCTTCGGAGGCCAGATCGCGCAGCGCTTCGATGTCGTCGCTGCTGTTGGCATCGCCATCGGCGGTTTCCACGATGGTGCCCATCGCACTGCGGCCCTGGCCGTACCAGCGCTCGATCAGGTCATCGATTTCCGAACGCAGGCCCACCTGCAACAGCAACGTGCAGCCGGTAGCAAGACGCACCGCATCGATGGCGTAATCGTCGTAAGGATCGGCGATCCACAGCTCCAGCCGGCCATCGCGTTCGCCGACCGGGCACAGGTGAAATTGTTTGAGAAAGCGCAGCGACAGCCCCTGCACTTCCGGCAGCATTTCCGGCGGCGTGTCGCCAAGCTGGCGTGCGTCCACCAACGACAAGCCAAGGACGTCGGCGCAGGTTTCTGCATGATCGCGTTCGGACACCAGACCCAAACGGCCGAGCAAGGCGAGCAAGCCCATGCCGGATTCGGCCTGCAACTGGCGCGCGCGCAGCAGATCGGTATCTTTCAGACGACGGCGTTCAAGCAGCGCATCGACGATGCGCGCCTCCGCATTTCGATGCTCGATTGGATCGACGGCAACCGCGTTCACACTCGTCTCCACTGGTCCGGCGCCGACTGTAGCAGTTTGCCGCGACGATCAACCGCGCGCATCTGAATCGCCCTGGAAAACAATGCCCCCGGCGATTGGCCGGGGGCATCGGTCACACTATTTCGCTACTTACTGTCGTGCAACGAGCGTCAGCTTCGCGTAGCTCGCCGCACCGACCAACTTGATGTAGTAAGTGCCGGCCTTGGGGGCAGTGAAACGCACGGTTTCGCTGTTGCCAGGACGGGTGGACTTGGCATCGTAGCTGGTCGCGCTGGGCTCGGCCTCGAAGCTGACGTACATCGACACATCGCCGGTGCCGCCGTAGGTCATGAAGCTGAGCACGGCGCCGGCCTTGGCGTCGAAGCTGTACAGCGTGGAGCTGCCGGCGGCACCGCTCAAACCAGCAACAGGCGCCTTGTTGGTGAGCGCGATGGCGCTCGGCGCGCAGCTCTCGGTGGCCGGGTCGCACGGCTCCTCCAGCACCGCTTCCAGCGCGGCCTTGGCGTCGACGATGCCGCTGCCGATCGGGGTGCTGGCCGGCGGGGTCACCGGGAAGGGGCGGCTGGTCTGCTTGAGCAGCGCTTCGACCGCAGCCGGGGTCAGCGGGCCCTCGCCCAGACCGATGGCCGCGCTCTGCACCAGCGCCACGACGCCGGCGACGTGCGGCGAGGCCATGGAGGTGCCGCCTAGACCCATATAGGTATAGCTACCCGAGGTCGGCGTGGTCGCACCGGTGTATCCGGCCTGCCAGACGTAACCGCCCGGATTGCCGTCCACGCTACCGCCGCCGCCCGGGCCAGAGAGGTCGACCTTGCTGCCGTAGTTGGAGTAGTAGGCGATGCCGCCGGTGATGCGCGTGGCGCCAACGGTGATGGTGTTGTTGCAGCTGGCCGGCGAATGGTTGGACGCATCTTCGCTGCTGTTGCCGGCGGCAACCACCACGGTGGTGCCGCGCGACACCGCGCCGTTGATCGCCAGCTGGGTGGCAGAATCGCAGGGTTCGCCGCCACCGAGGCTCATGTTGATCACTTCGGCCGGATTGGTGTTGGTCGGCACGCCGTCAACGCTGCCGCCGGAGGCCCACACGATCGCATCGGCGATGTCGGAGGTGTAACCGCCGCAACGGCCGAGCACGCGCACCGGCAGGATGGTCGCCTTCGGTGCGACGCCCGCCATGCCCACGCCGTTATTGGTCGCCTCGGCCACGGTGCCCGAAACATGGGTGCCGTGCCAGGAACTTTCCTGCGCCTGCGAACCTGCATAGCAGACGTTGTCGGCCTCTTCCCAGTCGCCGTAATCCAGTGCGCCCGGCACGCGCGCATCGGTGGGACGACGCGAGACTTCGGCGTCGGTGATGAAGTCGTAGCCCTGCAGGAGATTGCCGGCAAAATCGGGGTGATCCGGCAGGATGCCGGTATCCAGCACCGCCACCACCACGCCTGCGCCCTGCGACAGATCCCAGGCGCCCGGCGCGTTGATGCCGCCGTTGGGGTTGCTCAGGTGCCACTGGTACTGGGCGTAGAACGGGTCGTTGGGAACCAGCTGCGGGCTCACGTCGGTGGCAGGAACGCTTTTGCTGATGTCGATCGGGCGCAGCATGCGGTCGATCTGCACGTCGGCCACGGAGGGGTCGTTCTTGAGCTCGACCACCACCTTGTCCACCTGCGCGGCGGTCAGCGTGCTGGACAGCTTGATCAGGTCCGAACCGATGCCCAGCTTGCGCACATACGTCGCCTTGGCGGCGGCAGCGCTGCTGCGCGCGCCGGTACTGGCGCCAACGCGGCCCACCGCGGCCTGCACGGCGCTCAGCTTGCTGCTGCGATCGGTTGCAGCGGCGGTGTTGTCCTTGTAGCGCACGATCAACCGGCTACCGAACGCTGCGCCGGCCGGGGCTGCCTGGGTCGGTTCCTTGACCAGCAGTTTGGGGGCGGCAGCGAGCGTGCCAGAGGCACCAAGGGCCATCATCAGGATGGCGCCGGTCAGCGGGTTGAGACGGAAATTCTTGTCGATCACGGTGAAGTCCTCTTCGTATTTTTCGTGAATCAGGCTTGGCGCAGCCGGCGCAATCGCTGCGTCACCGCGGTGCGGTGCGCTGCGTCCTTGTCGGCCACCCCTGGTACGGCCATCATTCCATGCGAATCCGTTGGCCGGCCCAGCCACGGTCCTTGCCCGCCCCCTCAGGCCTTGCAGATCGCGGCGGCGCACCTGGCGCCGCCGCGTTTGATGCGATAACGCCTTACCAGCCGAAACCGGCGCCCACGCCGATCGAGCTGTCATCGCCGCTGAGTGCGCCGCCCACGGTGACCGTGGCGCGCGGGCTGATCGCACGCTGGTAGCCCACCGACAACGCCGACTCCCCGTTCTGGAAACCGACACCGGCACCGATGCGGTTCTGCGAGGCGATACCGGCCACGCTGGCGGACATGTTCAACATCGCCGAGCTCATCGCGCCCTGACGGTCCAGGCGACGGTTCTGCCGGCGCAGGCGGTCTTCGATATCGCCCTGGTAGCTTTCGAAGCTGTCGGCCATCGCGTTGTAGCGGCTGTCGGTGTAGCTGTTGGCGGCGGCAACGCCGCTGTCCAGCTGGCCCTTGTTGACCGCATCGGTGGCACGCGTACCGGCCGCCACATTGGCCACCTGACGCTCACCGCCCACGCTGCCCACCGACACCGTGTCGGCACGATCGGCAACCGAGCCCTGGCCCAGTGCCACGGCGCCTTGTGCCGTGGCACGGGCGCCCTGGCCGATCGCCGTGCCGGACGCGGCGGTCACTTGCGCACCTTCGCCCATCGCCACGGCATTGGTGGCCACCGCCGCGATCTGCGTGTTGGCACCCACCGCCGTGCTGCCATCGGCATTGACGCGTGCATTGCTGCCGATGGCGGTGTCGTTGGGGCCATGCGCATACGCGCTGCCGCCGATTGCCGTGCCGGTGACGTGGTTGGCCACTGCTGCCGTACCGACTGCCGTGGACGTGGCCGCCGGCGTGATGCTGCCGACGGCGGCGGCAGTGGGTGTGCCCTGCACAGCGGCCGTTGCATCGCTCGCGGTGCTTGCGACATTGCTGGACACATCGCCAACTGCAGTCGTCGCCACGGCCGGCACCGTTGCGGTACGCAGCGACGCAGTGCGTGCGACGGTGCCGGAGGCAGTGCCGCCACTGCGTGCATCCAGTTCGCTGACCTTGCTGTCCAAGGCCGTCAGTGCCGCACCGACGTTGTTGTAGCTGGCGCCCTGGATCACATAGGTCGGCGCCACGAACACGCCTTGCGCACCGATCGCCGCACCGCCGCCGAGGAAGCTGGCCGCATTGCTCAGCGACTGGAACAGCTGGCCGCCATTGATCGCATCGGTGCTGGCGCTGGCGATCGTGCCGGCACCCACATTGACGATGCGGCGCGTGGCCGGACCACCGCGGCCATTGCCGCTACCCACCGACACCGTATTGGCCTCATAGGTGCGCGAGCCCGAGCCCAACGCCACCGAATCGGCACCGCTGGCGCCCGCATTGGCACCCAACGCCACGGCATTGCTGCCGCTTTCGCGCACGAAGGAGTTGTAGCCCAACGCGACGCCGTTTTCGCCGATGGAATTGGTCTGCCGGCCCATCGCGGTGCTGTTCACGCCGCTGGCGCTGCTGTCCACACCCATGGCGCTGGCACCGGTGGCCGAGGCACGGCTGCCGGAGGCGACCGCCACGCTGCGTGCGCCGCTGGCGGTGGCGCCAGCACCTGCCGCCGTGGCGCGATCGCCAGTGGCCGAGGCCACGCCGTCGCCGGTGGTCTTGAGCATGCCGCTGGTGGTCTGCACATCGGCCGCCAGTGCATCCAGTTGCCCCTTGTTGACCGCGTCGGTGGCGGCCTGGCCGGCGCTGACATTGACGATGCGGCGCGTGGCCGGACCACCGCGGCCATTGCCGCTACCGATCGACACCGTGTCGGCTTCGTAGGTGCGCGAGCCCGAGCCCAATGCCACCGAATCGGCACCGGTCGCACCCGCATTGGCACCCAGTGCCACGCCGTTGACCGCGCTCTGGCGCACGAAGGAGTTGTAGCCCACCGACACCGCATTTTCGCCGATGGCATTCACCTGACGACCGACGCCGGTGCTGTTGATGCCGGTCGCCGACGCATCCACGCCAACCGCACTGGCACCGACCGCATCGGCGCGGCTGCCGCCGCCCAGTGCCAGGGTGTTGTCGGCAAGCGCCGCCGCGCTCTGGCCCAAGGCGCTGGCATTGACGCCGTCGGCATAGGAATTCCAGCCGATGGCGGTGGTGTAGTCCGCGGTGGCCCAGGCACCGGCACCGAATGCCGCCGCACCCGTGCCGGAGGCACGTGCCGGGATGAACCCGAAAAACGTGCTGCCGCCCACGGCCACGCTCTCGTCGCCGATGGCTTCGCTGAATTCGCCAACGGCGACGGCGCTGGCACCGGAGGCCAACGCAACGGCGCCGACGGCGGTGCTGTAATCGCTCGACGCGACCGCGCCATAGCCCAGTGCCGACGACAGGCGGCCGGTCGATTCGCTGTAGCCACCGAAGGCGGCGCTACCAACACTGGATGCGGTACTGCGGAAACCCGCAGCGATGGCCTGATTGTCGGACGCCACCGCTTCGCTGCCCAGTGCAGTGGTGTAGGTCGAAATCGCCTGCGCGCCCGCACCGTTGGCGGTGGCGCCGATATCGCTGGCCAACGCGTTGCTGCCGACCGCGCTGCTGTTTTCGCCCACCGCCTGGGCATTGCTGCCTAATGCGGCCGCGCCAGTGCCGCCAGCCAGTGCGCCCACGCCCACGGCAGTGGCGTTGTCCACCACTGCCTGCGCGCCCGCGCCCAATGCGGTGGTGCCGGTACCGGTGGCATTGGCACCCTCGCCTGCCGCCAGCGCGTTATCGCCATCGACGTAGGCACCTGCATCGCTATCGGCGCTGCCGCTGGCCTGGAAGTATTTGCTCGTGGCTGCACCGGCTTCGGCAACGGCGTTGAGCTGGTCCAGATTCACCGCATCGGTGCCCTGCGTACCGGCCGCCACGTTGGTGATCTGACGCTCGTTGCCGGCACTGCCCACCGACACCGCGAAGTCGCGATCGGCAACCGAACCGGCGCCAAGCGCCACGCTGCCTTCGCCGGTGGACCCAGCGAAATTGCCCAGCGCCGTGCTGTTGAGGCCCGGTGCCCACGCCGCGCCACCGACTGCAGTGGAGTAATCGCCGGAGGCTTCGGTCGGCAACAGGCCGAGCAAGGCGCCGCCGACCGACACGCTGTTGTAGCCGCTGGCCACACTGCCCTGGCCGGCGGCGATGCTGTAGGCGCCCGTGGCGGTGGCATCACCACCCACGGCCACCGTGTTCGAACCGCTGGCAGTGCTGAAATTACCCAGCGCGGTGCTGTTGAAACCGCTGGCGCTGGAATATCCACCCAACGCAGTCGAGTAGTTGGACGTCGCCTCGGCACCGAAGCCGAACGCCGCCGCGCTGGTGCCGTCGGCAACGCTCTCCGCACCGACGGCGGTGGCCGATTCGCCACTGGCGCTGGCGAAATAGCCCATGGCCGTGGATTCGCTGCCCTGCGCTTCGCTCAGCGCACCGACCGCCAGCGAGCCATCACCATACGCACCGGCGGCGGCACCAAGTGCGGTGCTCTGCGCACCGGCCGCTTCGCTCTCGCCACCTACCGCCACGGCGTAGTCGCCGCTGGCCTGGCTGAAGGCGCCATTGGACACGCTGCCGAAGCCGCTGGCCGCTGCGTTGTAGCCGGCCGCATTGGCGTATTGCGCGGTGGCGCTGGCGCCGCTGCCGATGGCCACCGCACCAATCGCGGTGGCCTGGCTGCTGGACCCGAACGCACTGCTGTAATCGCCGTCGGCCGTGGCATTGGAACCGGCGGCGGTCGCGTCTTCGCCCTGCGCATCGGCGGTGCCGGTGCCGGTGCCCGCGAACAGGCGCGCGGTATTTTCGGCGGCGCCAGCCACGGCGTTGAGCTGGTCGAGATTTACCGCATCGGTGCCCTCGGTGCCGGCCGCAACATTGGCAATCTGCCGCTCGGTTCCGGCTGCACCCACCGACACCGTGTTGGCGCGATCGGCGAGCGAACCTGCACCCAGCGCAACGCTGTTGTCGGCAGGTGTATACGCACCGCTGCCGAGACTAATGCTCTGCTCGCCCGAAGCATTGGATTGCCAGCCCAGCGCGACGCTCTCGGTACCAGGCGCATAGGACTGGCCGCCAATCGACGTGGCGCTTGTACCCGTCGCAAGCGCGTAAGTGCCCAGCGCGACCGAATAGTAGTTGTCTGCCCGCGCATTTGCGCCCAGTGCCACCGATGAATCGTAGAGTGCCCGCGCATTTGCGCCCAACGCCGTGCTGTCGCCACCATCGGCCACACTTTCGGTACCGACGGCGGTGTCGCGATCACTGCGCGCCGCACTGTCAACGCCCATCGCCGTTGCTCCGCGCCCACTGGCGACGCTGCTGCCGCCGACGGCCGTGCTGAAATATCCCGATGCCATGCTGTCGCCACCCAGCGCGGTGGCGTAGTAATCAACGGCACGGCTGTTGTTCCCCACGGCTGTGGCAAAGAAACCACTGGCGCTGGCGTAGCCGCCGATGGCCGTGGAGTACGCATCGGCTTGACCGCCCGCGCCGAGCGCAATGCCCTGCTCGCCTTCAGCCTGCGCTCCCCAGCCCAGTGCAATGCTGTCATCGCCGGTCGCCCTGGATTGGCCGCCGAGCGAAATGGCACGCGGACCGTATGCATTTGCGTAAGTGCCGACCGCAATCGAGTCGGTATCAGCCGCAGCCGCATTCGCGCCCACTGCCGTGCTGTTGTCACCGTAGGCAAGACTTTCGGTACCGATGGCGGTGCCACCGTCACCCCACGCCACGCTGGCAAACCCCAGCGCGGTCGATGCAGTTCCATTGCCGATGGTTTCGTAGCCGATGGCCGTTGCACCACGCCCATTGGCGATGCTGGTGCCGCCCACGGCGGTGCTGAAATAGCCCGATGCGTTGCTGTCGCCGCCGAGTGCGGTGGCGTAGTCGTCGCCGGCACTGCTGTTGAAACCGACCGCAGTGGCATTGGCAATGCTGGCGTTGGCATTGCTGCCGACGGCCGTGGTGCCCAGCGCAGAGGCCTGACTGCTGGCGCCGAGCGCAATGCTGTCGTCGCCCGACGCGTTGCTGGCGCCGCCCAGCGCAACGGTGCGCTCGCCGAAGGCACTGCTGTTTGCGCCGATCGCCGTGGATGCAGTGCCGCCGGCCGCAGCATTGGCGCCGAACGCGGCGCTGTCGGTCCCGAAGGCCACGCTTGCACCACCCACGGCGGTGCTGGTGTCGCCGAATGCCACGCTACCCACACCCAGTGCCGTGGAGTCCGCGCCATTGGCGATGCTTTCGTAACCCAGCGCCGTCGCGCCGTTGGCAGTGGCCTGGCTTGCGCTGCCCACTGCGGTGCTGGCATCGCCAGAGGCGCTGCTGTTGCCGCCAAGCGCCGTGGTGTTCTGCGCCACCGCAGTGCTGTTGAAGCCGACTGCCGTGGCGTTGTCGGTGGTGGCATTGGCGCCACTGCCGACTGCAGTTGCACCCTGCGCAGATGCCGCGCTGCTGGAACCCAGCGCGGTGCTGTAGTCGCTGTCGGCCAATGCGTTGGAACCGGCAGCGACGCTGTCGACGCCTTGTGCAATCGCAGTGCCATCGCCGGTCGCGACGAACGAGCGCGCAGTGGCGGATGCAACATCGGACACCGCAGTGAGCTGGTCGAGATTGACCGCATCGGTGCCTTCGGTGCCTGCCGCCACATTGGTGATCTGGCGCTCTGCGCCGTCCGCACCCACCGACACGGTATTGGCGCGCGTGGCAACCGAATTGGCGCCCAACGCAACCGAATTGGCGCCGCGGGCAGTGCTGTAATAGCCCAGCGCCGTGCTCAGTTCGCCGCTGGCCCACGATTCCGGACCCACGGCAGTTGCGCCTTCGCCCGGTGCATACGCGAAGTAGCCCACGGCGGTGGCTTCGGTGCCGGAGGCTTCGCTGAGCGTGCCCACTGCCGTGGTGTAGGTGCCCGATGCGGTCGCACCGGCGCCCAGCGCAGTGGAGGCTTCGCCGCTGGCCTGGGTCTGCACGAAGAAGCCCAGACCCGGGATGTAATCGACCGGACCACCGACCGCGGTGCTGCTGGTGCCGCTGGCGCTGGTCTGCGTGCCAATCGCAGTGGCGTAATCGCCTGCCGCATTGGCGACCGCACCGAACGCGGAAGACTGCGTACCGGCCGCATAGGCACCAACGCCGAACGACGATGCCGCAAAGCCATCGGCGTTGGCGCTGGCGCCGACTGCGGTGCCGCCGACGCCGGCACTGGTGGCGCCGGTGGTGACCGGCACGCCGCCGTTGGTGACCAACGGCTCGCCGTCTTCGTCCACTGCCGCGCCGCCCACGGCCACGCTCGCCGGACCGTTGGCCTGTGCGTTGTGGCCAAATGCTGCGCTGTTCTGCCCGGACGCGAGCGCGTTTGCGCCCACCGCGGTGGCGTTGTTGGCCACCGCATTGGCGCCGGTTCCCAGTGCCGTGGTCGCCGTGCCGGTGGCATTGGCGCCGTCGCCGGCCGCCAGGGCGCTGTCGCCTTCGACATACGCGCCCACGCTGTCTTCGCCCGGAGAGGCCTTGAAGAACAACGCGGTGTCTTCGGCCACATCGGCCACGTCGCGCAACTGCGCCACGTTGACTGCATCGGTGGCATTGACGCCGGCAGTGACGTTGGTGATGCGGCGCGTGGCCGGGCCACCGCGGCCATTGCCGCTGCCCACCGACACCACGTCGTCTTCGTGGGTGCGCGAGCCTGCGCCCAGCGCCACCGAATTTGCGCCGGTCACGCCGGCATTGGCGCCAAGCGCCACGCCGTTTTCGCCGCTCTGGCGCACGAAACTGTTGTAGCCGATGGCCACGGCGTTTTCGCCGATCGCATTGGTCTGGCGCCCGATCGCGCTGCTGTTGACGCCACTGGCGCTGCTGTTGGCGCCGGTGGCCACGGCACCGGTGGCGCTGGCATGGCTATTGGCACCGATGGCGGTGGCCTTGCTGGCCGGCGCCGCGGCGCCGCGGCCCACTTCCACCGATTGCGCATTGGCAGGAAGCGGCGTGGCCAACCCGGTGCCCAGCGCCAGGGCGATGGCGGCGGCCAGTGCCAGGCTCTGGCGGCGATCGATGAATGCGGCTGAGGCAACCGCTCCGGGACTGTCGCCGCTGGCCAATTCCGAGGCTACGGCCCACACGCCAAGCGATTTGTTCCAGACCTTGCGATAAATCCGATTCATCGACGCACGACTCCTGAGTTGTTGGACTGGTTTTTTGGCGAACACCCGGCGGCAGAAGGCGTTCCAGCCTGCAATTGACCGCAGTTGTTCGCGCTATGGGCCTTGCGGCGGAGCGGTTTGCGCCGGCTTCCTGGATAGTCAAAAAGTGAACGCTACCCAACCATAGAACTGAGCGGAGTGTTAACAGCCGTCATTTCAGGCGTCAAGTTTTTGACAGAAAGCGAAGAGAAGTGCGCGTTTAGTCACACTTCTGCTTGCTTTTATTAGATTTTTAATAAATCTTTGGAAAACATCGACCTAGATCATGTCCTTCGAGACATTTCAGGGCTGAATAGGCGCAACGGGAAAAGACAAAAAAGCCCGCTGGCAGGGCGCCAGCGGGCTTGGTTGCGCAAAATGCAGGGTGTGGCAGGTCAGGCCTGCGGCCAACAGGCCCCGCACCCTGCATGCGCCGTCCATCGGCGCGCGGAGCGGCCGTGGTTCAGGCATTCACCGCCAAGGAAATGGCGATCTCGCCGCACCGACGGCTGGGCGTCGGATCATTGACGCGCCAGCAGGTTCACCGCGTCGAAACCGCTGCCTTCCAGCTTGAGGATGTAGGTGCCGGCACGCGGGGCAGTGAAGCGCACCGTCTGGCTGGTGCCGCGCCGCGTGGACGCGCCGTCGTTGTCGGTGGCGGTGGGTTCGCGTCCGAATGCCACGTACAACTGCGCCTGGCCGCTGCCGCCGAAGCTGATGAAACTCAGCACCGCACCCGCCTGCGCTTGGAACGTGAACACGCCCGCATCGCCCGACAGATTGGAGATGCCGCTCTGGACCACGCCATTACGCAGTGGCTGTGCATCCACCTGACATCCCACATCGCCCCTCTCGCAGCGACGCAATGCGCGGGCAACCGCGGCTCCGGCATCCACGATGCCGGCCCCGGCCGGCGTTGCCACCGGAATCGACACCGGGAATGGACGCGCCGTGCGCTTGAGCAGGCTCTCCATTGCGGCTGGCGACAGCGGCGGTTTGCCGTCGGCGATCAATGCGCTCTGCACCAATGCGGCGGTACCGGCCACATGCGGCGACGCCATCGAGGTGCCGGCGTAATGCGTGCCGCCATAGGTGAACTGCCCGGAGGTTGGTGTGGTTTTGCCGGTATAGAGGGTTTGCCAGACAAAGCTGCGGATCGGACCATCGTTGGTCACGAAGGACATCGAGCTGCCACCCGGACCGGCCAGGTCGATCTGCCGGCCGAAATTGCTGTAATCGGCAAGGCCGCCGGTGGCGCGCGTGGCGGCAACGGCAATCACATTGGCGCAGTTGGCGGGAGCCATCGTCGAGACATCGGCAGTTGAATTGCCCGCCGCCACCACCACGGCGGTGCCGCGCGCCACTGCGCCATCGATTGCAGCCTGCATCGTCGAACCGCATGCGCCGCCACCGCCCAGGCTCAGGTTGATCACTTCGGCAGGATCGCGGTTGTCCGGCACGCCATCGACGTGACCGCCGGAGGCCCAGACGATGGCATCGGAGATGTCGGAGAGTCGCCCGCCGCAGTGCCCGAGCACGCGCACCGGCAATACCTTCGCCCTGTAGGCGACGCCGGCTCCGCCAATGCCGTTGTTGGTGGCTTCGGCAACCGTTCCGGCCACGTGCGTGCCGTGCCAGCTGCTGTCGCTGGCCACCGAAAACAACCCGCAGTCGCCGTCTTCGGCGATCCAATCGCCCAGGTCCAGTGCGCCGGGCACACGCTCGGCCGTGGCACGACGCGAGAAGAACGGGTCGGTGATGAAGTCGTAGCCGGCAAGCAGATTGCCGGCCAGGTCCGGGTGATCGGGCAGGATGCCGGTATCCAGTACCGCCACGACGACGCCTTCGCCTTGTGTTGTTTTCCAGGCTTGCGCGACGTTGATGCCACCCACCGGATCGATGAGATGCCATTGATTGGTTTGCAGCAGCGGATCGTTCGGCAATGCGCCGCTGGCTTGCAGCGGATACATGCGCAAATCCACCTGCGCCGATTCGACGTCCGGGTCTGCGCTCAATTCCTGCACAAGACGGTCGGCATCGGCACGACTGAGCTGGGCAGGCAGCTTGATCAGTTCGCCGCCGGCGGCAAGCGTGCGCAGGTAGGTTGGCGCTGCGGTGGCAGTGGTGCGTGCAGCAGGCGCAAGACGGATGGAGGCGCGCGAAGCGGCCGCACCGACTGCCGTCGAGGCACTGCGGCCGATGTCGTGCGCGGTGCCGACCTGCCCGCTGCGGTAGCGGACGATGATTCTGTCAACCGGCGCATTGGCCATGGCCTGTTGACGTTGGGCACTGGCCGCTGCCGCATCGGCGGTGGCGGTGGCGGCCAACGCTGTACTGCACGACGCAGCCAGGACACAGCAGGCAAGCACAAGGACCTGCGTAGAAGAGCTCTGGATCACGATGGAATTCCTTCGAGGTGAGTGCGAAAGGGCATGACGAAGAAAGTGCGCCGCCCGACGACGGGCGGCGGGAATGCATGCAACCGCGTGGTCCTCCTGCGGCTACCAGCCGAAACCGGCGCCCACGCCGATCGAGCTGTCATCGCCGCTGAGTGCGCCGCCCACGGTGACCGTGGCGCGCGGGCTGATCGCACGCTGGTAGCCCACCGACAACGCCGACTCCCCGTTCTGGAAACCGACACCGGCACCGATGCGGTTCTGCGAGGCGATACCGGCCACGCTGGCGGACATGTTCAACATCGCCGAGCTCATCGCGCCCTGACGGTCCAGGCGACGGTTCTGCCGGCGCAGGCGGTCTTCGATATCGCCCTGGTAGCTTTCGAAGCTGTCGGCCATCGCGTTGTAGCGGCTGTCGGTGTAGCTGTTGGCGGCGGCAACGCCGCTGTCCAGCTGGCCCTTGTTGACCGCATCGGTGGCACGCGTACCGGCCGCCACATTGGCCACCTGACGCTCACCGCCCACGCTGCCCACCGACACCGTGTCGGCACGATCGGCAACCGAGCCCTGGCCCAGTGCCACGGCGCCTTGTGCCGTGGCACGGGCGCCCTGGCCGATCGCCGTGCCGGACGCGGCGGTCACTTGCGCACCTTCGCCCATCGCCACGGCATTGGTGGCCACCGCCGCGATCTGCGTGTTGGCACCCACCGCCGTGCTGCCATCGGCATTGACGCGTGCATTGCTGCCGATGGCGGTGTCGTTGGGGCCATGCGCATACGCGCTGCCGCCGATTGCCGTGCCGGTGACGTGGTTGGCCACTGCTGCCGTACCGACTGCCGTGGACGTGGCCGCCGGCGTGATGCTGCCGACGGCGGCGGCAGTGGGTGTGCCCTGGACCGCAGTGCTTGCGGAAAGCCCAGTTGCAGCGCCCGTCGCTGCAGACGAGAGGGCACTGTCGGCTGTTGCGTCGGTCGCCAGCGCTGCCGACTGCAAGCCATCGGCCGTTGCGTCGACCGCTGCAGTGCGCGCCGTTGCCAGGCGTGCGACAGATACACGTGACGCAGCTGTTGCCGCGCCGCCTCGCGCATCCAGCTCGCTGACCTTGCTGTCCAACGCCGTCAGTGCCGCACCGACATTGTTGTAGCTGGCCCCCTGGATCACATAGGTCGGCGCCACGAACACGCCTTGCGCACCGATCGCCGCACCGCCGCCGAGGAAGCTGGCCGCATTGCTCAGCGACTGGAACAGCTGGCCGCCATTAATCGCATCGGTGCTGGCGCTGGCAATCGTGCCCGCCCCCACATTGACGATGCGGCGCGTGGCCGGGCCACCGCGACCGTTGCCGCTACCCACCGACACCGTGTCGGCTTCATAGGCGCGCGAGCCCGAGCCCAATGCCACCGAATCGGCACCGCTGGCGCCCGCGTTGGCACCCAACGCCACGGCATTGCTGCCGCTTTCGCGCACGAAGGAGTTGTAGCCCAACGCAACGCCGTTTTCGCCGATGGAACTGGTCTGCCGGCCCATCGCGGTGCTGTTCACGCCGCTGGCGCTGCTGTCCACACCCATGGCGCTGGCACCGGTGGCCGAGGCACGGCTGCCGGAGGCGACCGCCACGCTGCGCTCGCCGGCAGCAACCGCCAGGCTGCCCAACGCAGAACTGCCCTGGCCAACGCTGGAGGCATTGAAGCCCACCGCGGTGGCAGATGCGCCAAGCGCGCTGCTTGCGCCACCCAGCGCCATGGCGCCCTGCCCCTGCGCAGATGCCGTCGTTGCGCCCGTGGCCGGCGTTACCGCCAGATAGCCATCGATGCGTGAGGTGGCGGCGCGCACTGTATCGAGCTGGGCCACATTCACCGCATCGGTGGCTTCGGTACCGGCCGCAACGCTGGTGATCTGGCGCGTCAAGCCGGCTTGCACATCGCCAACCGACACCGTGTTGCTGCGAAACGCATAGGAGTGCGCCCCCAGCGCAACCGCGCTGGATGCCGAACGATTCCAGGCATCGTCGAGCCAGGATCCCACCTTCGCGCCGTAGCCGATCGCCACGGCATCCACGCCGTTGGCCTGCGCGTCCGCGCCAATGACGGTGCTGTCACCATTGAACTGCGAGGTCGCGGCACGCGCGCCTAGCGCCACGCTGTTTTCGTTGTAAGCGGTGCTGCCGTGGCCGATCGAGATGCCGCCATCGCCCGACGCCAAGGCAAAGCCGCCCAATGACACGGTGCGTGGTGCGAACGAACCGGCGCTGTGCCCGATCGCCACCGCATCGGTATTGCCGGGCGCATTCGGAAATACGTTGGAATCGTAGCCAATGGCAATCGCATAATCGGATTGGCTTTGCGCACCCGAGCCCAGCGCAATGCCGCCAAGACCGGTCGCTGCGGTAATCGAGCCGAAGTTGCTGACGCCGCCCACGACAACGCTCTGTGCTCCGCTGGCTAAAGAGGTGTCGCCAACGGCGACGCTACTGGCACCGTCGCTTCGCGCCCTGTAACCGAACGCCGTCGAGGTGTCTGCGCTGGCACGCGAGGAATAACCGCCGGCAGTGGAAAGAAAGCCGCCAGCGCTGGAAAGCCCGCCCACGGCAGTGGCGCCGTCGCTGGAAGTCTGTGCGCGATACCCCAGCGCCGTGCTCTGCACGCCACTGGCGCTGGCGCCGCTGCCGATGGCGCTGGCATACGGCGTTCCCGCTACCGCACCACCGCCCACTGCCGTGGCGCCCACACCTGACGCCTGCGTAGCCTGTTCGCGTTGGCCGATGACGAAGCCGTCGGCATCGTAATCAAACACGGTCGCAACGCCGCCGAGGGCGATTGCCGATTCTCCCGCCGCCGCAGCGTTATGACCGATCGCGGTCGCGTCGCGGTCCAACGCCAGGCTTCCACCGCCCAGCGCCATGGTTGCATCGCCCAGCGCATTGCTCGCATTGCCCAACGCCAGCGCATCCTCACCGTCCGCGTACGCCGGGATCTGCGCATCGGCGGCGGATGGTGCAGCCGCTTGCGTGGCGCTGTCGTTGGCTACTGCGGGTGCGGCCTGAGCCCCCGTGCCCGCCTCGCCCGGGCAACGTAGCGTGCCCTCGATCATCTGGCACTGCATGATCGCTGCAGCCGGTGTCGTCGCGGCACCGGCCGCCCCGGCAATGCCGAACAACACGATCGCCACTGCCGTGGCCAGCACTCCGCTGGTATGGTCGCGCGGCAGGCTGCCCTGCGCATTTTCCACCGTGCGAACACGCGGCACCATTTGGTCGTGAGTACAAGACTCGCGACCAGCCTCCAAATAAATTCGCTTCATTAACGCCTATCTCCCCATTTTGGTCTGGTGTGTGTAAAAACCGACCACCGCACGAACAGATCGCACGGTCCCCCTGAGGTTTTATATTCGCGCGCACTCGCCTCAGCTTTGGAGTATTCCAAAGCTGAAAATTCAAAGCATTAAATACACAGAAGCGTAGATCGAAAGATCGATAACGCTAAATTAATTTAATTGAAAAGTAGAGCCATCAATGCGATTGCCGTCACACACCGCAAAATCAGCGATGCGGAATACATAATCAAGGGATTTGAAAGTTACTAAAAAATGTCCAGGTATCGTTTTATTATTTAGTCGCGAATTCGCTACCGCTAACGCAAAGATTAGGTTTCAACAGTTTCGATTGCAGCGCATGGCGCATTCCGCTCATCGAGCGACTATCGCCATTTGAGCCGCTCCATCGCGTGGTTCGCGCGCGCCACAAGCGCCACCGGCAGATTGCAGTCGAGGCGGGCGAGCCCAGCGAACACGCTTGGCTTCCGCGCAAGGCTGTTGATCGCATCGCGCGCATGTGGTGGTAGCGGCAGCACGCGCTGAATCTGCAACTGATTTCAATTGCAGATTCAACGCACCTGCCTAAACGACAACGGCCGTGCGCATCGCTGCACACGGCCGTCGGATCATGCGTCAGCGGCTGCCGATCAGCCGCACGGCATCAACCGCACCACACCCGCGCGTTGCGGAACATCCGCAACCATGGTGAGTCGTCGCCCCAGTCGGCCGGGTACCAGCTCAGGTTTGCGCTGCGTGGCGTGCGCTCCGGGTGCGGCATCAGGATGGTGACGCGGCCGTCGCTGCTGGTCAGCCCGGTGATGCCGTCAGGGGAACCGTTCGGATTGAGCGGGTACTGCGATGCCACCGCGCCATCGCCATCGATGTAACGCAATGCCACCCGTGCGGCGGCCTGGTCCACGGCGCTATCGAACTCTGCGCGCCCTTCACCGTGCGCCACCGCCACCGGGATCCGCGAGCCGGCCATGCCGCGCAGGAAGATCGACGGCGACTCCACCACTTCCAGTAGCGCGGTGCGCGCTTCGAACTGCTCGCTGCGATTGCGCAAGAAGCGCGGCCAATGCTCGGCACCGGGAATGATGTCCTTGAGCTGGCTGAGCATCTGGCACCCGTTGCACACGCCTAGCGCGAACGTATCGCTGCGCGCGAAGAACGCGGCGAAGGCCTCGCGCAACGCCGAGCGCTCCAGGATGGATGTCGCCCAGCCGCGGCCGGCACCCAGCACGTCGCCGTAGCTGAAACCGCCGCACGCCGCAAAGCCCACGAACTCGCGCAGGTCCACGCGGCCCTCGATCAGGTCGCTCATGTGCACGTCATAGGGACGGAAACCGGCGCGCTCGAAGTTGTAGGCCATTTCGATCTGCCCGTTGACGCCCTGCTCGCGCAGGATCGCCACCTTGGGCCGCGTACCGGTGGCCACGAACGGCGCCGCCACATCGTCGGCAGGGTCGAACACCAGCTTCGGGCGCAGGCCTGGCGCCTTGAAATCGCGTGCCAGCGCGCGCTCTTCATCGGCGCTGTCCGGGTTGTCGCGCAGCTTCTGCATGGCATGGGTCACCGACCACCACGCATCGAACAGCTCTTCCCAACGCCATTCGGCCAGCACGCGGCCCTGCCCGCTCACGCGGATGCGCGGCGTGCCGGTGGGGCGTGCAATGCGCTGCGCGCATTCGGTCAATGCGTGGCGCTCGACCAGGTCGGCGAACGCGGCGCGGTCTTCGCTGGCAATCTGCACCACCGCGCCCAATTCTTCGTTGAACAGGCTGCGGAACGCATCGTCGCCCCACGCATCCAGCGTGATATCCAGGCCCTGCCGCGACGCGAAGGCCATCTCGCACAACGCAGCAAACGCACCGCCATCGCTGCGATCGTGATACGCCAGCAACAGCCCGCTGTCGCGCGCGTCGCGGATCAATTCGAAGAAACTGCGCAGACGCTGCGGATCGTCCAGGTCCGGCACCTCGCCGCCGAACGCCGGCAGCGCGCTGTCGTCGGCATACACCTGCGCCAGCACCGAGCCGCCCAGCCGCTGCTTGCCGCCTCCCAGCCCGATCAACCACAACTCGCTCTCTTCACCGCTGCGCAGCAACGGCGTCAGCTGCGTGCGCACATCGCCCACGGGCGCGAATGCACTGATGATCAACGATACGGGTGAAACGCTTTTCAGCGTTTCACCGGAAATAGGGAATGGAGAATCGAGAATGGTGGAAGCGGAGGACTCTGGCGTTTCACCATTCCCGATTCCCGATTCCCCATTCCCAACCTGCCACTGCGCCTGCATCGACAGCGAATCCTTACCGACCGGCACGCTCAGTTCGAGTGCGGGGCACAGCTCCATGCCGATCGCGCGCACGGCGTCGTACAGCAACGCGTCTTCGCCGCTATGGCCGGCGGCGGCCATCCAGTTGGCCGAGAGCTTGATGCTGTCCAGCCGCTGCACCGGTGCGGCGCACAGGTTGGTGATCGCTTCGCCCACTGCCATGCGCGCGGATGCGGCCGCGTTCAACAGCGCCAGCGGCGTGCGTTCGCCGATCGACATCGCCTCGCCTTCGAAGGTGTCGAAACCGGCCAGGGTGATCGCGCAATCGGCCAGCGGCAGCTGCCATGGCCCGATCATCTGTTCGCGTGCGGTCAACCCGCCCACGCTGCGATCGCCAATGGTGACCAGAAAGCTCTTGGACGCCACGGTGGGATGCGCCAACACGCGCAAACCGGCCTGCTGCAGGTCCAGCGACGCGGTCTGCAGCACCGGCCACTGCGGCGCGGCCGGATGCGCCGCATCGCGATGCATCTTCGGCGCCTTGCCGAACAGGACATCCATC
The DNA here is from genome assembly GCF_008639345.1 of Xanthomonas phaseoli pv. dieffenbachiae. Classification (NCBI taxonomy): domain Bacteria; kingdom Pseudomonadati; phylum Pseudomonadota; class Gammaproteobacteria; order Lysobacterales; family Lysobacteraceae; genus Xanthomonas; species Xanthomonas phaseoli. Next base: position 3,955,737 of record NZ_CP041380.1, read on the forward strand.
GGCAGGTTGATCGGGAGCTGGGAATCGGGAGTCGGGAATGGGGAATGGGGAGAAGCGGCTTCGGCAACCGGCAGCACGCCGTTACCATTCCCGATTCCCGATTCCCCATTCCCGGCGTCCAGGACGCCGTATCCGACCACCAGCCGCTCCTCGGCCGTGGCCACGCCGACCGCGGCGAACGGGCAGCGTTCGCGGGCGCAGATGGCGGCGAATTCTTCCAGGCGCGCCTGCGGCACGCCAAGTACATAGCGTTCCTGCGATTCGTTGCACCACAGTTCCAGCGGCGACAGCGACGGGTCGTCGCTGAGCACGCGACCCAGGTCGATGATGCCGCCCACGCCCGAATCGTGCAGCAGCTCGGGAATGGCGTTGGACAGCCCACCCGCGCCCACGTCGTGGAACCAGCGGATCGGGTTGTCCACGCCCAGCGCCACGCAGCGGTCGATGACCTCCTGGCAGCGGCGTTCCATCTCCGGGTTTTCGCGCTGCACGCTGGCAAAATCCAGCGCCTCGGCGCTGTCGCCGGCCGCCACCGAACTGGCCGCACCGCCGCCCAGGCCGATCAGCATCGCCGGGCCGCCGAGCACGATCACCGCATCGCCCGGCTGCAGGCGCAGCTTTTCCACCTGGTTGCGATCGATCGCGCCCAGGCCACCGGCCAGCATGATCGGCTTGTCGTAGGCGCGGGTCAGGCCCGGGCCTTCGGCCAGCTCGAAACTGCGGAAATAGCCGAGCAGGTTCGGGCGACCGAATTCGTTGTTGAACGCCGCGCCGCCCAGCGGGCCGTCGAGCATGATGTCCAGCGCCGGCGCCATGCGCGGGTTCAGCGCGCGCAGCGTTTCCCACGGCTGTGGCAGGGTCGGAATGCGCAGGTGCGAGACCGAGAACCCGGTCAGGCCGGCCTTGGGCTTGCCGCCGCGGCCGGTGGCGCCTTCGTCGCGGATCTCGCCGCCCGCACCGGTGGCCGCGCCGGGGAACGGGGCGATCGCGGTCGGGTGGTTATGCGTTTCCACCTTGATCGCAAAGGCCGACGGCAGCACCGCCTCGCTGCGATAGTGACCGGTGGCCGGATCCGGGCGATAGCGCGCAGCCGGCACGCCTTCCACCACCGCCGCGTTGTCGCTGTAGGCCGACAAGGTGTGCTGCGGGGTCTGCTGGTGGGTGTGCTTGATCATGCGGAACAGCGAGCGCTCCTGCGGCTTGCCGTCGATGGTCCAGCTGGCATTGAAGATCTTGTGCCGGCAATGTTCGGAGTTGGCCTGGGCGAACATCATCAGCTCGACGTCGGCCGGGTCGCGGCCCAGCGCGCCGAAACGTTCGCGCAGGTAGTCGATCTCGTCCTGCGCCAGGGCCAAGCCCAGGTCGCGGTTGGCCTGCTCCAGCCCATCCAGCGGCACGCGCTGCAGCTGGCCCGGGTCGGGCACGTTGAACAGTGCCTCGGCGGCAGCGGCCGAGCCGAGCAGCGATTGCGTCATCGGGTCGTGCAGCAACTTGGCCACGGCAGCCTGGGCGGCCGCGTCGTCCGGCCAGCCGGCCAGGTCGATGCGGGTGCCGCGCTCCACGCGCTGGATCGGCTGCCCGGCCCCGCGTACCAGCTCGGTGGCCTTGCTCGACCACGGCGACAAGGTGCCCAGGCGCGGCACCACGTAACGCGAGGAGGCATCGGCATCGCGCGCGGCGGGCGCGGCGTTGGCCTGCAGGATCCGCTGCAAGGTGGCCTGGTCGGACGATTGCCCGGCCTCGGCGCGGATGAAGTACACGTGCCAGGCGCCAGTGATACGCAGCGCGGGAACGAGGGTTTGCAGGCGGGTTTCGAGCCGAGCGCGGCGGAACGGCGAAAGGGCGGAAGCGCCCTCGAGGACCATCATGTCCGGGGAACCGTGTCAGAAACGGGGCTGCAGATTGTAACGGAGCCGGTGGGTCGGCGTCGGTCAAGCGTGCGGCGGAAGGCAATCGGCCAGCGAATCAGGCCGAAGACCACCAGCCCACGTTTCGTTCGGCGCGGCCATCGTGACGGGCGGAATAGCGCAGCGACCTGGCGACTAGCTGTCTGGCTAACGCGTTGGCGTCTGGCCATCTGGCTAACGCGCCGGTTGGCAGCGCCCTGCCCTGCTCCCACTGTCTTCATCCGCACCGTCATCGTGGCCCTGCGACTGGCGCAGGCGCGACAGTTGGCAGTGGCGACATCTGCGCGCCGTACGCAGCCGATCGGCACTACCGCCTGGACGAATCGGCGGCCGGACGCCGCACGGCCGCTCGATCCAGCCAGCCACGCCACCCCCGAAACGCAAAAGGCCGGAATGCAGACGCATCCCGGCCCCCTGACAAGCGTCCAGCCAGCGAGGGCCAGCGCCGACGCGGCGTCACACGGCCGCGTCGATGTGGATCAGCGGCTGCCGCCCGCCGTGCTCACGGCGCGCTTTTCCAGCGCCTCGCGCAACTGCGCCGGTGGCAGGTAGCCACCGAGCTGGGTGCCGTCGGGGGCGAAGATCGCCGGCGTTCCGTTGACGCCCAGGCGCTGGCCCAGGTTGTATTCCATCGACACCGGGTTCTTGCAGTCCTTGGAGGCGACCGGCTGACCCGACTTGGCGGCCGTGAGCGCCTGCTTGCGATCGGCAGCGCACCACACCGCAATCATTTCCTTGTGGTCCTGGCTACCCAGGCCCATGCGCGGAAACGCGAGGTATTCCACCGCGATGCCCTGCTTGTTGAGCTCGCCGATCTCGCTATGCAATTTGCGGCAGTAACCGCATTCCACATCGGTGAAGACGGTGACGGTGTACTTCGGGTTGGCCGGCGCGAACACGATGCGGTCGGCCTTGGGCACGGTGTCCAGCTGCTTGCGGCGGTAGGCCAGCAAGCCCGGGCTTGCTGCGAACTGCTTGTTCTGGATGTCGAACGGCTGCGCCTGGATCAGGTAGCGGCCGTCGTCGCTGACGTACAGCACCTGCCCGCCGACGACCACTTCGCGGAAGCCGGGGAACGGCGCAGCACCGATGTAATCGGGCTTGAAGTCCGGGTCCAGCGCCTTGAGCGCCGTGCTCACGCGTTGGTCCACCGTGCCGGTGGCGGCAGGCGCGGCGGCGGGCTTGGCGCCGGCAGTGCTTGCCGCAGGCTGCGAGGATTGTGCGCAGGCGGTAAGGCTGATCGCGCCCAGCAGCGCGGCGATGGCAAGACGATACATTCACGCATCCAGATGGAATGAGGTGCCCGGATTCTCGCACAGCGCAGATGAAGCCTGGCCCCGGCCGCCACAGTTCGTGAACGCGATAGGCAAGTTGCTGCATCTGTTGGACAGACGCAATGCAGCGCGCGGCTTGCCGGGTCTGGCAGTGGGCTCGGCACAGTCGCCGTCGCAGGCGCCTTGAAGATGCCTGCAAGCGCCGCCTCACTCTCTGTTGTTTTCAGGGGTGCACGGCTGCGTGGCGTCCGGCGCTGACCGGCAGCGCGAGGTATGACCATGAGGATATCAGGCCGGCCGGCGCCAGCCTGACCGGCAAGGCCGCCGCGGCAGCCGAAGGTGTCTGGCGAGGCACCACCAACGTCCGCGGGCGGTGTCGATGCGGCCGCCAGCGCGGCGTTGACCTGTTGGCAGTTCTCTGCCGCAACCGCGACAAGCGCGTGGCCTGCGCGCATCCCAGGGCGAGACGCTGCGCCGACTAACCGCGCGGATGATGGCTGGCGTGCAGTTTCTGCAGATGCTGGCGCGCCACCAGCGTATAGATCTGCGTGGTCGACAACGAGCTGTGGCCCAGCAGCATCTGCAACGCGCGCAGATCGGCGCCGTGGTTGAGCAGATGGGTGGCAAAGCTATGCCGCAGCCCATGCGGGCTGACCGTGTCCGGGTCGATACCGGCGACCGCTGCGTAACGTTTCACCAACACCCAGAACTGCTGTCGGCTGAGCGGCTGACGCGCGGCGTCGATGAACAACGGCACCTGCCCGTCAACCGCCGCCACCGGCTTGTTGGCGGCCAGCAGCGGGCGCGCCTCGCGCAGGTAACGCTCCAGCCAATGCTGGGATTCCTCGCCCAGCGGCACCAGCCGGTCCTTGCTGCCCTTGCCGGTCACCCGCAGCACGCCCTGGCGCAGGTTCACCCCCACTGCCGGCAGGTTGACCAGCTCGCTCACACGCAGGCCCGCGGCGTACATCAGTTCCAGCATCGCGCGATCGCGCAGGCCTGCCGGGGTGTCCGCGTCCGGCGCGGCCAGCAGGGCCTCGATCTGACTTTCGGTCAAGGCCTTGGGCAGCGAGCGTGGCAGTTGCGGTGGGTCGATCAGGGTAGTGGGATCGTCGCTGCGCACGCCATCGCGCAGGCATAGCCCGTAGAACGCACGCAAGGTCGACAACAGCCGCGCCGTGCTGCGCGGAGAGTAGTTGGCCTGGGCACGCCAGCGCAGATAGTCGAACAGGGCGGCACGGTCGATGCCGAGCAAGCCGCCACCCGCGCCGTCGCGCCAACGCGCCAGCCCTTCCAGGTCGCGCCGATAACTTTCCAGGGTCTGTCGCGCTACCCCTTGCTCGGCCCAGAACCGGTCGAGAAAGCGTTCGATCACGCTGGCATCAGCCGCCTGCACCGGTGGCAGTTGGCGGGCAAGTTGGCGGCGTTCGGCGGGGCTGCTGGCAGACATCGCCACAGCATAAAACGCGGCGTGCGTTTTGAGAGCCGATGGGCGGCGTTGCCGGGAGGTGTATTGCCTGCGCTCGAGAGGCGCACATGTGGCGCTGCGCGTCATTGTCGCGCGTGATCAGCACGCCTCGGCCGCAGGCGCGAAGGTCATCCGGATCGCGACGCCAGCAAGGCAGCGGCGATGCCGTCGTCAGTTGATCCCATGGCCGGCAGGTCCCGGGCATGGGCATGCGCTCGACTGGACACGCCGAGTCTAGGTACCAGCCCTCGTGCCAGGATGCAGTTGATCGTGCTTGGATTGTCGCCTTGCGTCAGCGCGCGCAAGTACCGGGGCGCGGCTACTGCAGCGCGGCGTTGCGCCGTGCTTGGCGACCGTTATGCTCGCGCCATGACCTCGATCCCTTCGCCTCGCGTTGCGCGCACCCCTGCACTGGTGGGCTGGCGGCTGCTGGCGCTGTGCTACGACGCCTGGCCGGTGCTGGCGCTGTCGATGCTGATCTCCACCGTGTTCACGCTGGGCTTTACGCTTGCCGGGCACCCCGCGCGCGAAAACATCGCGCCTTTCAGCGGCTGGCAGTGGCTGTTGTGGCTGTGCTGCTGGATCGCCGCAGGCCTCTACGCCACCGTGAGCTGGCGACGCGGCGGACAGACGCTGGGCATGCGCCCCTGGCGGCTGCGCTTGATCGACCCACAGGCGTCATGGCATGCGCTGTGGATCCGCTATGCCGTCGGCACCTTGTCGCTGGCGCTGGGCGGGCTGGGATTCTGGTGGGCGTGGCTGGACCGCGACCGGCTGACCTGGCACGACCGTGCGAGCGGGACCCGGCTGCAGCGTATTGCCAAGACATTGAAGTGATCAGGTCGGCAGTCCACGACCTGCATCTCGCCGATCCCGCTTGTTCGATGCATGCGGACTGCACCTGGAGTGCGACGGGGCTGGCGGCGGCAACCCAGCCAAGCTGCGGCTTATTGAGCGCCCAACAAAAGGCGCGCAATCAACCACTGAACTGCATGCCCAAACGCATACAGCACCGCTAAAAATGGCGGAACCAACAAAACATAACTTGTCGCCCAAGGCATGTTGGTTAACCAGGCATCCGCGTGGAGAGCATCCAGCGCGATCAGCTGAGGCGTCAGCGGCAGTTGCAGAAGAACGAAGTAGCCCTTGGGATCGCCTTGTGCACTAAGCGCTCCCCACACGCACAACGCAGTCGCCGCCAGATACAGCAGGCAGAGCGCCACTCCCACCACGCTCACCCGCCGCATGCGCTCAGCTGCTACGCCTGCGGAACAACCACGCCGACACGCCCAGCATCACCATGGGCGGCAGCGCATAGGCAATGCGGTAATCGAGCTTGAGGGCGCCGGCCATGCGGCCGAAGAACAGCTGCAGCAGCCAGAAACCCAGCGCAAACAGAATGCCCAGGAACAGGCGCTTGCCCAGGCCGCCGCTGCGCAGCGAGCCGAACGAGAACGGGATTGCCGCCATGCACAGCGCCAGCACATTGAGCGGATAGAACCACCGGCTCCAGTACTGATCTTCGTAATCGCGCGCGTCCAATCCATTGCGGCGACGGTATTCGATGCTCTGCTCCAGCTCGTGCGCGGAAAGATTGCGCGGCTTGGCCAGGCCAGCGGCCAGCGCGGCAGGGTTCAGTTGCGTTTGCCACGGCAATTCGGGGAAGGTCTCGCGCTGCACCGAGCGTTCCTGGAAGGTGTCGCGACGGACCTGACGCAGGGTCCAACGGCCGTCGCGGTGTTCGGCCACCGAGGCGTAGGTCAATTGCTGCATCCTGCCGCTGGGATCGAGGTGGTAGAGCCGCACATCGTGCAGATCCAGCGCGGTGCCACCGCCATCGAGCAGCTTCTCTTCGCCACTCAAGGCATTGAGGAAGGTGTCGCCCTCGCGTGCCCACAGCCCGGCGTAGCGCGAAGACGCCATATCGCTGTTGAAGCGGGCACTGGCCTTGAGCGTGTCGGCCTGGTTCTGTGCCCACGGCCCGATGGTTTCGCCACTGATCACCATGCTGGCGGTCAGCAGCGCCATCGCTGCGACCACCGAGGCAGACATGCGTTTGCGCGACACGCCCAGCGCACGCAGCGCCGTCAGCTCGGAGGTGGCGGCCAACTGGCCCAGCCCCATCAGCGCGCCAATCACCGCGGCCGTCGGGAACAAGGTATAGGCCCGGCGCGGCACGGTGTAGGCCACGTACGCCACCGCGTGCCCGAAGGTGTAGCTGCCCTGCCCGATGTTCTTGGCTTCGCTGGCGAAGGCGTTGACCAGATCCAGCCCCAGCAGCACCGCCCAGGTCAGCAGCACGGTAAACAACACCACGCGACCGACGTACCAATCGTGGACCCGCGGCGTCAGCTTCATGCGCGCGCCCTCGGCCGACGCACGCGGCCATCGCGCGCATACGCCCACACCGCCACTGCCAGCAGCGGCAGCGTCAACCACCACAGGCCCAGCGCCGCCGGAGTCTTGCCGTTGGCGATCCACTGGGTGCCGACGATCATCAGATTGGTGCCCACCATGTAGGCCAGAAACGCCAGCATGATTCGGCCATAACGCTGTTGCCGCGGTGCGCTGCGCGACAGCGGCAAGGTCAGCAAGGCAAACGCCAGGGCCAACAACGGCGGCGCCAGGCGCTCATGCAGCTGCGCGCGCGCGGCAGGACGCTCGTCGGACAGCAACTGGGTGGTCCACATCACTTCCGGATCGTTGGCATCGTGCACGCGGGTGCGGTCGGGCAAGGCGATATCGCTGCTGGCGAACTTCATCAAGCGATAGTCCAGGGTCGCGCCGCTTGCCGGGCCTTCCGTGCGGTAGCCATCGTCCAGGCGCAGGTAACGGTCGGTCTTGCCCTCGAAGAACATCGCGCCGCGGTCGGCAGTGACCACATCAATGCGGTCATTCTGCTGGCGCTGCATGAAGACCTTGCCCAGGCCCTTGCCGTCGGCAGAGATCGTCTGCAGGTAGACCACCCCACCGCCGGACAACGGCGTGAACTGGCCCGACTCCAGGCCGGCCATCAGCACGCTGCGGTTGGCATCTTCCAGCATCGCCTCGGCAGTGCGGCTCGCCCAGGGGCCCAGCCACAGCGAGCACAACCCGATGACCACCACCACCGGCACCACCAGCATCAGCATCGGCCGCAGCATGCGCCGGGGGCCGACGCCAATGGCGGTAATGACGGCCATTTCTGAATCGCGGTACAGCCTGGCCAGTGCCAGCAACAGGCCAAGCATCAACGCCAGCGGCAGGATAATGGGCAGATACGCCACGAATTGCAGCCCCACCTGCGACAGCAGCAAGCGCGCCGGGATGCGGCCGTCGGCGATATTGCCGAGGATATCCACCAGCACACCGCCAACGCTGACGACCAGCAGCACGATCAAGGTGGCCAGGAAGCTCTGGGTGAAATCGCTAAGCAGGTATCGATCGAGCTTCGGCATGGGGTGGGCTTGTTTTAAACTCTCGGATTCGTTCGCGGCGCCGCCAGCCTAGTCCGGTTGGCGTAAACAGCCCGCGATTGTACGGATTTGCCTACGGAATCTGATCAATGGCCCTGCAATTCACCCTGAACCAAGACGCGCCGGCAAGCGCTGCCGTCGACTGCATCGTGGTTGGCGTGTTCGCCGACAAGACCCTTTCGCCCGCTGCCCAGGCGCTGGACAGCGCCAGTCAGGGCCGCTTGACGGCCTTGGTCGCGCGCGGCGATGTGGCCAGCAAGACCGGCAGCACCACGCTGCTGCACGACCTGCCCGGCGTCACCGCGCCGCGCGTGCTGGTGGTCGGCCTGGGCGAAGCCGGCAAGTTCGGCGTGGCGCCCTATCTCAAGGCCGTCGGCGATGCGACCCGCGCGCTGAAGACCGGCGCGGTCGGCACCGCCCTGCTCACCCTGACCGAACTCACCGTCAAGGCCCGCGATGCCGCCTGGAACATCCGCCAGGCGGTGACCGTCAGCGACCACGCCGCCTACCGCTACACCGCCACGCTGGGCAAGAAGAAGGTGGACGAGACCGGCTTGACCACCCTGGCCATCGCCGGCGACGACACCCGCGCGCTCGCCGTGGGCGTGGCCACTGCCGAAGGCGTGGAGTTCGCCCGCGAGCTGGGCAACCTGCCGCCGAACTACTGCACCCCGGCCTACCTGGCCGAGACCGCCGCGGCCTTCGCCGGCAAGTTCCCGGGTGCCGAGGCCGAGACCCTGGACGAGGCGCAGATGGACGCGCTGGGCATGGGCTCGCTGCTGTCGGTGGCACGCGGCTCGGCCAACCGCCCGCGCCTGATCGTGCTGAAGTGGAACGGCGGCGGCGACGCGCGCCCGTATGTGCTGGTCGGCAAGGGCATCACCTTCGATACCGGCGGCGTCAACCTCAAGACGCAGGGCGGCATCGAGGAAATGAAGTACGACATGTGCGGTGGCGCCAACGTCATCGGCACCTTCGTGGCCACGGTCAAGGCCGAGCTGCCGATCAACCTGGTGGTGGTGGTGCCGGCGGTCGAGAACGCCATCGACGGCAACGCCTATCGCCCCTCCGACGTGATCACCAGCATGTCCGGCAAGACCATCGAAGTCGGCAATACCGACGCCGAAGGCCGCCTGATCCTGTGCGATGCACTGACCTACGCCGAGCGCTTCAATCCCGAAGCGCTGGTGGACGTGGCCACGCTGACCGGCGCCTGCATGGTGGCGCTGGGTCACCAGACCGCCGGGCTGATGAGCAAGCACGACGACCTGGCCAACGAGCTGCTGGCCGCCGGCGAGCACGTGTTCGACCGCGCCTGGCGCCTGCCGCTGTGGGACGAATACCAGGGCCTGCTGGATTCCACCTTCGCCGACGTCTACAACATCGGCGGCCGCTGGGGCGGCGCGATCACCGCCGGCTGCTTCCTGTCGCGCTTCACCGAAAACCAGCGTTGGGCGCACCTGGACATCGCCGGCGTGGCCAGCGACGAGGGCAAGCGCGGCATGGCCACCGGCCGCCCGGTCGGCCTGCTGACCCAGTGGTTGCTGGATCGCGCGGCCTGATGTCGCCGCGCGCTGCACTGGCGCTCATCGCTGGCTTCTCCGTCGTGAACGGAGCCGCCAGCGCAGTGCCGGGCTGGACCAGCCCCGGCATCGATCTGCTCTGGATCGTAGTGCAGCTTTTGCTGTTGTTTGTGTGGCTGGCGGCCGACAGCCGCCAGCTCGGCTACCGCCGACCGGCCTGGATGAATATCGGCATCGTGGCCTTGGCCGTGCTGTTCCTGCCGGTGTACCTGTACCGTTCGCGCCCACCCGGGCGCCGCTTGCGCGCATTCGGCGGCCTGCTGTTGGCCGTGTTCGGCTGCGCGGCCCTGTTCGCGGCCGCCGGCATGACCACCGAAGTGTTGCTCTCCTCCCGTCTTGTGACTGCCTGATGCCCCGTGCCGACTTCTACCTGATCGCCAAGCCGCGCTTCCTCAACGAACCGCTGCGGCTGGTCTGCGAGCTGGCGCGCAAGGCCAACGACGCCAACCTGCCCACCTTGATCCTGGCCCGCGATGCGGAGCAGGCCGAGGCGCTGGACGACCTGCTGTGGGCGTTCGACGACGAGGCCTATATCCCGCACCAGATCGCCGGCACCGATGAGGAAGACGAACTGGCACCGGTGCTGATCGCCTCGCCGGAGTTCGATGCCCCCTCGCGCCCGCTGGTGATCAACCTGCGCGACGACCCCTACCTGGGCGCCTGCGACCGCGTACTGGAAGTGGTGCCGGCCGACCCCGCTGCCCGCGAACCGCTGCGCGAACGCTGGAAGCAGTACAAGGCCCTGGGCCTGGAACTGACCAAGTACGACATGTGAATCGGGAATCGAGAATGGGGAATGGGGAGTCGAAACTTGGCTCCCTCCCACCAGACCGTCACCGATCAGCACTCCCGCTCTACCCATTCCCTATTCCCGACTCCCCATTCCCTGCCTTATGACCACCCTCGCCTCCAGCTACGACCCCTCTTCCTTCGAATCGCGCCTGTACGCGCAGTGGGAGGCGGCCGGTTATTTCGCACCGTCCGGCAAGGGTGAGCCGTACACCGTGTTGCTGCCGCCGCCGAACGTGACCGGCACGCTGCACATGGGCCATGCGTTCCAACAGACGCTGATGGATGCGCTGGTGCGCTATCACCGCATGCGCGGCTTCGACACGCTGTGGCAGGTGGGCACCGACCACGCCGGCATCGCCACCGAGATGGTGGTGTCGCGCAACCTGGCGCTGGAAGGCAAGTGCGAAACGCGCGACTCGCTGGGGCGCGAGGGCTTCATCGCCAAGGTGTGGGAGTGGAAGGCCGAATCCGGCGACACTATCGAGCGCCAGATGCGCCGGCTGGGCACGTCCAGCGACTGGTCGCGCAGCACCTTCACCATGGACCCGCAGCCGTCGGCCGCGGTCAACGAGGCGTTCGTGCGCTGGTACGAGCAGGGCCTGATCTACCGTGGCCAGCGCCTGGTCAACTGGGACCCGGTGCTGAAGACCGCGATCTCCGATCTGGAAGTGGAAAACGTCGAAGAAGACGGCTTCCTGTGGTCGATCCGCTACCCGCTGGCCGATGGCGTGACCTACGAACACGTCGAGCACGATGCCGACGGCAACGAGACCCTGCGCGAAACCCGCGATTACCTGGTGGTGGCCACCACGCGCCCGGAAACCATGCTGGGCGACACCGCGGTGATGGTGCACCCGGACGATGCGCGCTACGCCACGCTGCACAGCGCCCGCATCGTGCTGCCGCTGACCGGCCGGCAAGTGCCGGTGATCACCGACGATTATGTGGACCGCGCGTTCGGCACCGGCGTGGTTAAGGTCACGCCGGCGCACGATTTCAACGATTACCAGGTGGGTGTGCGGCACTCGCTGCCGATGATCAACCTGTTCACCGTCACCGCAACCCTCAACGACGAAGCACCGGAGCGCTATCGCGGCCTGGATCGCTACGACGCACGCAAGCTGGTGCTGTCCGAACTGGAAGACCTCGGCCTATTGGTGGAAACCAAGCCGCACAAGCTGCAGGTGCCGCGCGGCGATCGCACCGGCCAGGTGATCGAGCCCTACCTCACCGACCAGTGGTTCGTGAAGATGGATGCGCTGGCAAAGCGCGGGCTTGAGCTGGTCGAAAGCGGCCAGATCAAGTTCGTGCCGCCGAACTGGATCAACACCTATCGCCACTGGATGGAAAACATCCAGGATTGGTGCATCAGCCGGCAGCTGTGGTGGGGCCATCGCATTCCGGCGTGGTTCGACGAGGCCGGCAAGTGCTACGTCGGCCACGACGAAGCCGAGGTGCGCGCCAAGCACGGTTTAGGCGCGGGCGTCGCCCTGCATCAGGACAGCGACGTGCTGGAAACCTGGTTCTCCTCGCAGCTGTGGCCGTTTTCCACGCTGGGCTGGCCGGATGCGCAGGCGATGGCTGAGCGCGGTTTCGCGCGTTATCTGCCGTCGTCGGTCTTGGTGACGGGCTTCGACATCATCTTCTTCTGGGTGGCGCGCATGATCATGGCCACCGACAGCTTCACCGGCCAGGTGCCGTTCCGCGATGTCTACATCACCGGCCTGATTCGCGATGCGCAAGGCCAGAAGATGTCCAAGTCCAAGGGCAACGTGCTCGATCCGCTGGACATCATCGACGGCATCAGCATCGAGGACCTGGTAGCCAAGCGCACCCATGGCTTGATGCAGCCGCGCATGGCAGAAAAGATCGAAAAAGCCACGCGCCGTGAATTCCCGGACGGCATCATCGCCCACGGTGCAGACGCGCTGCGCTTCACCATCGCCGCGCTCGCCACGCATGGCCGCGACATCAAGTTCGATCTGGGCCGCGCCGAGGGCTACAAGAACTTCTGCAACAAGCTGTGGAACGCCACGCGCTTTGCGCTGATGAACACCGAAGGCGCGCGCTTTAGCGGCGTGCCGCAGCCGCGTACCGAAGCGGAGAAGTGGATCCTGGCGCGCCTGGACAAGGCCACCGCAGAAACCCACGTGCATTACGCCAACTATCGCTTCGACCTGCTCGCGCAGTCGCTATACGAATTCGCCTGGAACGCGTTCTGCGACTGGTTCGTGGAGCTGGCCAAGCCGGCGCTCAACGGTCAGGACACCGACGCGGCCGCCAGCACGCGCCACACGCTGCTGTATGTGCTGGAGTCGTTGCTGCGCCTGTTGCACCCGCTCACCCCGTTCGTCACCGAGGAATTGTGGCAGCAGGTCGCGCCGCGCCTGGGCATCACCACCGCCACGATTTCGTTGCAGAGCTTCCCGCAGGTTGGTGATGTCGATACCAGCGGCTATGCAACCGCCGAAGCCGATGTCGAATGGCTCAAGTCGATGGTGTCGGCACTGCGCCGCGTGCGCAGCGAATTGAACGTGCCGCCGTCCAAGCAGGTGCGCCTGCTGCTGCAAGCCGGCACTGCCGAGGACCGCCCGCGCGTTGCCCGTTTCGCCTCGCAGCTATCGTTCCTGCTCAAGCTGGAAACCATCGACTGGCTGGACGCCGGCCAGGACACACCGCCGTCGGCCGCGGCCATCGTTGGCGAACTCACGTTGCTGGTGCCACTGGAAGGCCTGGTCGACATGGATGCCGAACGCAACCGCCTGGACAAGGAAATCAAGCGCGTGGAAGGCGAGATCGCCAAGTGCAACGGCAAACTCGGCAGCGCCACCTTCGTGCAGAACGCACCGGCCGCGGTGGTCGAACAGGAACGTGCGCGCTTGAACGACTGGACCACGCAACTGACCGGCTTGCGCGAGCAGCGCGCGAAGATCTGAGCCAGGCGGTCAGTCGAGCGCGCTGCAGTCATGCGGGCGCCCTCAGTGCCTGGCATCTCATCCGACTTGCCTGCCGTCGCGCGTTGCGAGGGCTTGGCGATCTTCAAGCCTGGTGTGTCGATTGCGCGGTGCCCTCACCGCTCGCCGGACACCCCGTGACCCCATCCCTGGGGGGCTCGTTGGCGGCATCCATGCCGCCAACGGGTCCGCAATCGGTGACGACACCGCACTAGAAAGTCAGTCGGTGGCTTTCCAAAAGGCTCTACCGGGGCTCGCCCTGATTGGGAAGCTGACACGCCGCGCAGCCATTCCAACAATACCCGTCGTGCCCCGTTTGCAAACTTGCAAACCGACCATCTCGACTGGTCCTTGCCCTCCCCCCATCGAGGGACCCTTGGCGGCATGGATGCCGCCAAGGAGCTTACAAGGACGTACTTGCAGCGTGTCCCGCGATGGTGGGCTGGCAAGGGCCCTGCAGTGAGGCAAGAGCCCCAACGCCTTGCAACCGACTCACGCGCCCACCAACCAGATCAAGTGCGGTTGAACTAGAACTTCAAATCCACACGCGCATACCAGAAGCGTCCGCCAGGGATGTCGTAGGTGGATGCGTCGTAGCCATTGAGGGAGCACGACAAGCAGATCGGCGGATCCTTGTCGAACACGTTGTTCACGCCGGCCGTGAGTTGCAGGCCCTTGAGCCAATCGATGCGATAGCCCACCTGCGCATCGTGATAGGTGATTGCATCCAGGCGGTTGGTTCCCGCCGACGGATCCGAACACACCGCAAACTCCACCGCATCACCGCACTGCTCGGTCAGTTTGGAAATGTGCCGCGCAGTCCACGAAGCCGTCCAGTTGCCCAGCGACCAATCCAGTACCGCGTTGCTGGTCCACTCCGGAATTGCGCTGTCCACCACCTCGATGCCCGGCCCTTGCGGCTGTCGCTGCCCCGCCGCACCCAGCGCCTCGTAGCGGCCCACCAAGGTGTTCTGCCACGAAAGTTTGAAGCGCCCGAATGCGGTTTGCGGCAAGGTCCAGAACAGATCCACGTCCCAACCGTCGGTCTTGATCGAGCCCAGGTTGGTCAAGCGGTTGTTGAAGGCGTTGATGCCGCCGGTGGACGCCCGCCCGATGCCATTGCAGTACAACGCATCCAGCGTATCCACGCACAGATCCAGCTGCGTTTGCGCATTGATCGCCTGGATCGCACCATCCACATGATGGCGATAGAAGGTCACCTCCAGATCGAGGCGGTCGGACCCGCTGGCATCGCTCGCAAATCCCGGGCTGAAGACGAAACCCGCACTGAAACTGCGCGAACGCTCCGGATCCAGCTGCTCGTTGCCGCCGGTGGTGACCGAGATCTGCTGGTTGGCCTGCTGGTAGCCGGCAGGCACGCCGAGCGCGGCGCAATTGGCCGCACTGCCGCGCGGCGCAGTGCCGCCCAGACCGATCGAGCACGGGTCCGACAACTGCAGGTCCGCACGCGCCGCCGAACCGAACAACTCGCCGATGGTGGGCGCGCGGAAGCCTTCCGCATAGCTGGTGCGCAACACGAACTCATCGGTGACCTGCCAGCGCAGACCGTATTTCGGCGTGAACTCGCCACCGAATGTCGAATAGTCCGAATAACGCCCGGCGATATTCAGATCGAGTTTGTCGCCCAATGCCGAGTTGGCGAAGATCGGAATATTGAGTTCGAGATAAGCCTCGTTGACGTCGTAGCTGCCCGAGGTCGGCAACGAGGGCACGCCGTTGTAACGCCCGGCTACCGTGAGCGGATCGGGCTGATAGGCGCCTTCGTACTTGCGGTATTCGTAACCGCCGGCGAACGACACCGCACCGCCAGGCAACTGGAACAACTCGCTGCTGAGGTTGGCGGTGAACAGGCTCAATTCGTTCTGGCTGCGGTCGCGCACCACCGGCTGGATCCAGCGCAACATCTCCGGCGTGATGCTGCCGGCACCGCTGAAGATATCCAGCGGCACGCAGCCCGCCACGGCCGCGCAGGCAGCCGGGTCGCCCAACGCCAGGTTGATGTTGTAGAGGTTGTAGCTGCCGTAGTTGGTCTGCTCGGCCTTGTTCTTGCTGTACATGCCGTTGACGTCCCAGAACCAGGTCCGCCCTGCGCCTTCGAACGTGCCGACCAGCCCGGTGCCGAAATATTGGGTATCGACCTGTTGCTCGTAGCGCCGCGGCCCGCCTTCCACCGGCCTGCGACCGATCTGGATCAGATTGGTGGCCGAATCCAGATCGAATCCGAACGGGTTGAACGGATTGAGCGCGGAGATCACGATGTTGTCGGCCAGCGGGTTGCCGGTACCGGCATCGGGCCCGAGGAAGATGGGCTCCGGTGCGGCCTGGTTGGTCGATTCGCGCCGGTTGCCCAACGCCTTGACGTACCACTGCACGTCGTCGTTGAAGTAATAGCGGAACTGCGCAAACACGCCCTTGCGCTCGGACGGCGTCAGCAACAGGTTCTGCTCGGCAAAGTTGTAGCGGTCTGCGGTGCCGAAGCAGTGATAGTCGTCGCTGCGCGTGCAACCGCTGCTGCCATCGTATTGCGGTGTACCGACGCCGGCATTGGGCGTGAGGTTCTGGCGTACGCCGGTGTTGGGATCGACGAACTGGAAGCGGCCATCCGGCGTAGCCGAGCTGGCGAAGGTCAGCCCGGTGCCAGGAATCGGGAAGCGTGCCTGCGCACGATCACGCGCATAGATCGGATCCTGCTTGACATAGCTGGCGCCCAAGAACAGGCTGAAATTCTCTCCGCTGGTGCCCCAGGCCAGGTCCATGCCCTGGTTGGCGCCATCGCCCTTGCCGTACTGCCCGTAGTTGAGCGTGACCTGCGCACCGTCGAACGTGCGACGGGTGATGATGTTGACCACACCGGCAATGGCATCCGAGCCATACAGCGACGAGGCGCCGTCTTCGAGCACTTCGATGCGCTCGACGATCGCCAGCGGAATGGTGTTGAGATCGGTCGACGAGCCCACGCCGGACGCAGAGGATTCGTTGACCCAGCGAATGCCATCCACCAGCACCAGCACACGCTTGGAACCGAGATGGCGCAGATCCACCTGCGCCGAGCCGGCGCCCACGCCGCTGCCATCGGGCGGAAAACCGAAGTTGCCGGAGGAATTGAACTTGGCATTGAGCGCCGAACCGGACGCGGTGAGTTCCTGCAGGACCTCGCCGATGGAGGTCAGGCCGGTGCGTTCGATATCGGCGCGATTGAGCGTCTGGATCGGTACCTGGCCCTGCAATTCGGCGGTTTTGATACGTGTGCCGGTGACCTGCACGCTGTCGAGCGTACGCGTGCTCGACGCGGCTTCGGGCTGTTGCGCCCAGGCGAGTGTGGGAATCAGACACAACGACAACTGCACGGCCAGGCATGACCGACGGGGGCCAATCAGACGCTTCATCCTTTCTCTCTCCAGAAGGATTCTTGAGTGTCCGCACGCCCCCGTGCCCTGCGGTCCTCCCCAATTCTTAAACGAAACATTAACGCGCCGCAACTGGCGGTGCAGCAGCCAACGGCGCAGCAGCGGTGGTGACGCGGTGTTGTCTGCACATACCTGCGTGCTCGGCCCATCACGCGTGCTACCGAAAGTGGCCTTCCCATCACGCGCGAGCGACGCGCATTCACTCAGGTGCTCAGGCGTGCTTGGGTATCATCGCGCCATGACTTATGCCCCCCGACTTGCCACTATTTTCATCGGCCTGCTGTGCCTTGGCAGCACCGCATTGCACGCGCAAACCCTCGACCCACAACTGACTGCCATGCGCGATGCCATCGCGGCCGCAGAGCGCGGCCAGACCGATGCCGGCCAGCTCGCTGCGTTGAGCCGCCATCCGCTGTATGGATGGCTGGAATTTGCCACGCTCAAGCGCACGATCGACACCGTCTCCAATGCCCAGGCGCAAGCATTCTTGCAGCGTTACGCCGGCCAGCCCGTGGCTGAAAGCTTCCGCAGCACCTGGTTGCCGGCGTTGGCACGTCGGCAAGACTGGAACGCGCTGCTGGCCAACTGGAAGCCCACCGACAACGTCGGCCTGCGCTGCGCACAACTGACTGCGCGCCAGGCCACCGGCAAGGCCGATGCACAGTGGAGCCGCGATGCGCTGACGCTGTGGCGCAACGGTAAGGCGCTGCCCGACGCCTGCGATGCAGTGGTTGCCGGGCTGGAATCGCGCGGCGAACTCACGCCGGCGCTGCGCTGGGAACGCGTGGAAGCCGCTGCCGATGCACAACTGCCTGCGGTGATGCGCACCGCCGCGCGTGGGCTGCCGGCGGCCGATCTGACGCTGGCCATCGATTACGCTGCCTTTCTCGACAAGGTCCACCCGCGCGCACTAGGTTGGCCCAAGACCGAGCGCAGCCGCCGCATCGCCGTTGACGGACTGGCCAAGCTGGCCAAGAGCGATCCCGACGCCGCCGAACAGCAGCTACCGCAACTTGCCAGTGCGCTCGGCTTCAGCGAAGCGCAGCGTGGGCAGGTGCTGTACCAGATCGCGTTGTGGACCGTCGCCTCTTATCTGCCGGATTCGGCGCGGCGACTCAATGCCGTACCGGAAGCGTCCTACGACGAGCGCCTGCACGAATGGCGTGCACGCGAGGCGATGTCGCGCGGCGACTGGCCGGCGGCGTTGGCCGCAATTCGCAGGATGCCGGCGAGCCAACGCAGCGACTCGCGGTGGCAGTACTTCGAAGCCCGCCTGGCCGAAAAGACCGGCGCCGCTGCAGCCGCCCAGCCGCTGTATCGCGCCGCCGCGCAATCGCCGACCTTCCACGGATTCCTGGCCGCCGACCGCCTGCAGCAGCCTTACCGGCTGTGCCCCTGGGAGCCCAACGACAGCGCGCAGGCGAAGGCTGCTGTTGCGCGCGACCCGGCCTTGGTCCGCGCAATCGCCCTATTTCAGATCGACCGCCCCGGTTGGGCCGTGGCCGAATGGAACGATGCCGCCACCCGCTTCGACGACACCCAGCGCCGTCTGGCAGTGGAAGTTGCCAGCGACAACGGCTGGTTCGACCGTGCGGTATTCGCGCTCGGCAAGCAGCCGGACGAACAACGCCTCTACTCGTTGCGTTTCCCGCTGCACCACGACGACAGCATTCGCCGCGAGGCCGCCAAGAATGCAATCGACCCCGCCTGGGTGGCTGCGGAAATTCGTGCCGAAAGCATCTTCAATCCGCGCGCGCGCTCGCCGGCCAACGCAATGGGCCTGATGCAGGTGTTGCCTGGCACTGGCGCGGCCGTCGCCAAGGGGATCGCTCTGCCCGGCTATGCAGGCGCCAGCAGCCTCTATGAGCCGGCCACCAACATCGCCATCGGCACGGCGTACCTGCGCCAGCTGCTCAACACCTACGGGCTGCCCTATCTCACCATTGCCGCCTATAACGCAGGTCCCGGCCCCACCGGACGCTGGCAGTCGCAGCGGCCGAATTTCGAGCCGGATTTCTGGATCGAAACCATCAGCTACAAGGAAACCCGCGACTATGTCGCGCGCGTGTTGGCCTTCAGCGTGATCTACGACTGGCGCCTCAACGGCGACATGCTGCCGCTGAGCGACCGGCTCATGGGCAAGCTGGTGGACAAGCGTTTGAAGCCGGTCTGTACCCCGGGCCAGGCAGCCAATAACGCCGCGCAGGATTGAGCGATGCCAGAAGACCTGCACGGTTGCAGGGCCTTGGCGAGTGCGCGGCGCCGTCATTGCGTACAGAACCTGACGCAGCACGGATGCCGCGCGGGTACCGGCAGGGATGTACCTGCAGCACGTCCAGCAGCCATGGATAGGCATGGATAGGTAAGGGTGCTGCAAGCAGCTCCCATCCGCGCGTTGCAACGCCGCATCTCCGCCAGGCGACATCCACCTCCACCTGAAACGCACAACGCCCGCATCACTGCGGGCGTTGTGCAACTGCGTGCAGCGCTGCATGAGAGCCTGCAACCGGTGGCGGTTAGAGCTTGCCGGCGCCTGCCTTGGCCTTGACGTCTGCAGCGACCTTGTCGGCCGAGAGCAGGTTGTAGGTATACGGCGGTGTCCAGCCGATGTTGGTGTTCCACGAGCACGACAGCGCCTTGCCATTGAGCAGCGAACCCTGATCGCGATACACGCTGCCACCGTAGTCGGCAGCGATCTTGTCGCAGCTACTCACGCCGCTGATCTCGAACACGTTGCGCTCGGAGAAGATCTTCGACTCCTTGCCCACGCCATGCGCGTAGGAGAACGGGTAGACCGTATTGCTGGTGCTGCCGACGTGGTAGTTGTTGTACAGATGCACCTGACCGAAGCGCACGCGCGGAGCGCGCGCAGAAATGTTTTCGAACAGGGTGTTGTGAATGGTGACCTTGAGCTTGCCGCTGTCGGTGCTGGAGGCGCTGTCGCTGGAGCCAATCAGGTTGTTCTTCTCGTGCGACTTGAAGGCCGAATACGAGACGGTAACGAAATTGGCGCCTTTCTTGATGTCCATTGCGCCGTCGTGATGCTGTTTGGGACGGCCATTTGCGGTGCCGTTCTGATCGTCGGTACGACGGCCATCGGTGAAGGTGACATGGTCCACCCACACGTTGCTGGCGCCTTCCACGGTCAGGCCGTCGTACTCCGCATTCCAGTTGCCGGCACTGCCATCATCCGGATCCCAGACCGGCTCCGGGTCCCAGGGATTTTCGATCGTGATATTGCGGATGATGACGTCGTTGGCCTTGACGTACAGATAGCCCTCGCGAATTTCCGCGTTGCTGGTGATGCCGATCAGCGTGGTCTTGGTGGGCACGTCCAGACGCGCGCGCGTCTTCATGTCCGAGGTCTTGGTGTACGGCTTGCCTTCGCTGATATCGATGATGCCGCTGACCTTGATGATGCGTCCATTGCTACCGACGCTTGCGCTCAATGCAGCTTTCAACTCGGCAGCATTCTTGACGGTGTAGATATTGGCGGCAGCTGCCTTGGAGCCGCCCTTGGTGCCGCCGTTCTGGGTTGCCCAACCCGTGGTTGCAACATCCAACGCCGCATCGGCATAGGCAACGCCGGTGAGCAGCAACGACCCAACGAACAGCGACGCGGCGGCCGCCGTCGAAAATTTCGGCTTCATCTTGATCTCTCCCTCAGATTGGTTCGATGCGCCGCGCCGCGGCGCACCCCTGGTCCAGCAGACTCGGAACGTATTATTCAGCTGTGGAATATTACATTCCGCGGATCCGATACTAGGAGCATTGCAACCGCTTGTATCTAGACGTTTTTCGGATATGCATGCGTAATCACGCAAACGCTTGCGAGACAAAAAATAAGAGACAAAACGCTTCGATCAGGACACGCAGAGACAGCGCAAGGACACTGCAACGCAGCAAGATTGCGTGTCACGCCATGCGGGATGCCACGCGAGAATGCGGGCCACCATTCAAATACCGGTATTTCTTGGCGCGCTAGTCGTTGCAATCCATTGCCGCGCTGCGGCATTCGACATAAATCGCCGCCCACATCCGACCGGAGCAACGCATAAGCGCCTATCGGTCCGTGGCGAAACATTCGCCACCTCGCAGGCGGACGTATCTGCCCGCATCCTGTGCGAAGCGCAAATTTATCGCTGCGCTGCTACCGGCGTTTCGCGTGACCGCGATGGAATCGATTGCACAGGCGCAGCATCGTGTTGACGCCACGCGTCTTGATGCGCCTGGGTCAGCGTTGCCATCGATCGATCCCGACTGCCGCTTCGCTGGAGACCTCATCAAGCCGCTCGGCAGTGCGCAAGACACGCCCGTTGGGCAAGCGTGATACCGCACGGCCCATGCGCAGATGCGCCATGCAGTCGCTCAGCGCAAGCATCGAATCGAAAAACTATCAGCGCCGGCATCCAGCGCAACGACCGCGCAGCGCAGCGATACCAACCAGCCGCATCCTCAACGACGAGTGCGTGCGCTTACGAAAATCCTTCGAAGAACAACTCGATCGCCATCACCAACGCGTCTTCGCGCCCGGTGTGGGATGGGTAGTAGCGCGGACGCCGGCCGATTTCGTTGAAACCTTCGGAGTGGTACAGCGCAATCGCCGACGGATTGGACGGGCGCACCTCCAGAAACGCCCGCCGCGCACCGCGATCGCAGGCGCCCTTGATCAGCGCGCGCAGCAACACGCGACCGTAGCCTTGCGATTGCGCCTCCGGTGCGATGCAGACGTTGAGCACGTGCGCCTCGTCGGCGGCGATGCTGATCACGCCATAGCCAATGACCCGGCCGCCCTGCTCCATCACCCAGCCCGGATACCCCGCCTGCAGGCAGTCGCGGAAGATGTTGCGCGTCCACGGAAACGGATAGGCGCGCAGCTCGATCTCCATCACCGCATCCAGGTCGCTCTCGCGCATGGCGCGCAGCGAGGTGGGTTGCGGCACGTTCAATGCGCTCACGCCGGGTCCCGGCGCCGACGCAGCGCGCGCAGCTGCGGCCACAGCGCACGCTTGGCGGCCGGATTGCCGCGCAGTTCCGCCAGCGGCCAGGAGGCCATCAAGGCCTGGGTCGCAGGATCGCCCGGATTGCAGCCGGACGCGCGCAGCAAGGCCATCTGCAGGCGATCCGGCATGCCGACACGGCTGCGCCGTTGCGGCGCCGACACTGGCGCAGCGCTGGGCGCGCGGGGCGCTTCGGCCGGTGCCGCCGGTGCAGTGCGCCGCGCAACGGGCGCATTGGCCGTCGCAGCTTGCGGCGCACGCTCCACACGTGCCGGTGCAGCCATGGGCGCGCGCTCGGCAACCTCGACAGGCGCGGGCAACGCGTCGACCGCATCGCGGTCCAGATACACGGTGTGCCCCAGCGCCTGCAGATACGACACCTGCAGATCGGACCACATCGGCTCGCTCATCGAGTCGCTCACGAAAACCGGCTCATGGCAGCTCGGGCACGCGCCGCCAGCGTCGCCACAGCCACATCAACGGGCCAGACAAGGCGTACAGAACCCCGATCACCAGCAGCGAGCGCGCCAGATCGATCACCAGCAGCGCAATCACCACCGTGGCGATCGCAAGTGCCAGGAACGGCACGCGGTCGGCACGCGGACCACGCGCGCCGCCCTTGAAGCTCCAGAAGCGGATCCGGCTGACCATCAGCAACGCCGACACCACCGTGACGGCCAGCGCCACATAGCGCAGCTGCTCGCCATCGAAGCCCAGGCTGTCGTCGGCAAAGGCCCAAACGAAGGACATCATCAGGCCAGCCGCCGCCGGGCTGGCCAGACCGATGAACCAGCGTTTGTCGACCACGCCGACCTGGGTGTTGAAACGCGCCAGCCGCAGCGCCGCGCAGGCCGCATACAGAAAGGCAGCCGACCAACCGACCCGGCCCATCACGCTACTATCGTACTTCAACGCCGACAGCGACCAGTGGTACATCACCAGCGCGGGCGCCATGCCGAAGCTGACCAGGTCGGCCAGCGAGTCGTACTGCACACCGAATTCGCTGCTGGTATTGGTCAGACGCGCCACCCTGCCATCCAGCCCGTCCATCACCGCAGCCACGAACACCGCCATGGCGGCCTGGACGAACTGCCCATTGGCCGCGGCGATGATGGCGTAGAAACCGGAAAACAGCCCGGCGGTGGTGAACAGGTTCGGCAGCAGGTAAATCGTGCGCGAGCGCGGGGGCGGTCTCATCTCATCCATCCGCCAAGTGTAGGGCCTGAGGTCTGTCCGGCGGTAGCGCTCTTGCTGGTTCAGCACCCTGCGCGCCCATCACTTGCCAGGGCCCGCTGCGGATGCTGCAATCGCGACGGGAATCATCCAGGGGAAGCCACATGCAGCTGTCGTCCGGGCTTTGCGCCCTGTTGATGCTGGTCAGCGCCGCCGCCGGCGCGACCGATCTTTATAAGTGGAAGGACGCCAAGGGCGTGACCCACTACACCGAAACCCCGCCACCCACCGGCCAGCGCTATGAAGCGCGCCGCATCGACGCGCGCAGCGGCACCGCGGCCATTGCTGCAGCAGAGACAGCCGCGCCCGAATCGGCCGACTGCCTCACCGCGCGTCGCAATCTGGAACTGCTCAGCGGCAAGGGAGAGGTTTCCATGGCGGCCGGCGCCGATGGCAAGCCTGGCGCCGTGTTGGACCAGGAAGCCCGTGCGACCCAGAGGAACCTGGCCGACGCTGCCGTCAAGGCCTATTGCAAGCCGGCCGCCCCGGGCGGCCCGGCCACCTGAGCGGGATCGGGGCACGGCACAGCGGCAAGCGCCTGCCGGCCTGCGGGATGACGTGCACGAAGCGTGTCATGCCGCCGGCCTCTGTCGCGCTCACCCGCTGATATGCCGGCGGTAGGCGCCTCGAACCGCTTGGAGTCGCGCCGGCTAGAAACGAGAGCCGACGACTCGCACGGCTGTCAGGCACGCCGGGGTTGCTGCCCTCCAGCTGCCCAGGTTGGCATCGGCCACTCGTCCAGCCCAAATTTCAGCGCATTCCCCTTCCCCTGGCAACGCATTCGCGACCGCGGGCCAGCCACCTGAGAGCCGCTGCCCAGCGGCCTACCTGGCCGGCGACACCCGGCAACGCGCGCCTGGCGATGACCGGCAGGGCGCGAGACTGGCAAACTAGCGGCTTTCCGCCCAAGCGAAGCCCGATGCGTCTTTCCCAGTTCCACCTGCACACCACCAAGGAAACCCCGGCCGACGCCGAGCTGGTCAGCCACCGTCTGATGCTGCGCGCGGGCATGATCCGCAAGCTGGCCTCCGGGCTGTATACCTGGTCGCCGCTGGGCCTGCGCGTGTTGCGCAAGGTCGAAGCCATCGTGCGCGAAGAGATGAACCGCGCCGGCGCAGTGGAAGTGCTGTTTCCCACCATCCAGCCGCGCGAGCTGTGGGACGCCACCGGGCGTTGGGAAAAGTTCGGCGGGCAGCTGCTCAAGATCAAGGACCGCAAGGAACAGGAGTTCTGCTACAGCCCCACCGCCGAAGAGGCCGCGGCCGAATTCGCGCGCCAGGAAATCAACAGCTACAAGCAGCTGCCGCTGAATTTCTATCAGATCCAGACCAAATTCCGCGATGAGATCCGCCCGCGCTTCGGGGTGATGCGTGCGCGCGAGTTCCTGATGAAGGACGCGTACTCGTTCCATCTCACCGACGAGGACATGGCACGCGAATACGACAACATGCGTGCCGCCTACACACGCATCTTCACCCGCCTGGGACTGGATTTCCGCGCCGTGCAGGCCGATTCGGGCGCCATCGGCGGCGACGCATCGCAGGAATTCCACGTCATCGCCGACTCCGGCGAAGACTCGCTGGCGTTCTCCACTGGCTCCGATTACGCAGCCAACGTGGAAACCGCCAGTGCGGCACCGCCGGCCCCACGCGCCGCGGCCAGCGAGCCGATGCAGCAGGTGGCAACGCCCACCCAGAAGACCTGCGAAGACGTGGCCCAGTTGCTCGGCATCGCGCTGCAGCGCACCGTCAAGTCGGTGGCGGTGATGACCCAGGCCGGCTTCGTGCTGGTACTGGTGCGTGGCGATCACGCGGTCAACGAGATCAAGCTGGCCAAGGTGCCCGGGCTGGCCGATTACCGCCTGGCCAACGAAAGCGAGATCCGCGACCACCTCGGCTGCGAGCCGGGCTTCCTGGGCCCGGTCAATACCGCGCGCCCGGTACGCGTGGTGGCCGACCGCGATGTCGCCGCCCTGGCCGATTTCGTGGTCGGCGCGAATGTGTCCGGCGCGCACCTGGTCGGCGTCAACTGGGGCCGCGATCTGCCCGAACCGCAGACCGTGGCCGATGTGCGCAACGTGGTCGAAGGCGAACGCGCGGCCGATGGCGGCGAACTGCGCCTGGCTCGCGGCATCGAGGTGGGCCATGTGTTCCAGCTCGGCAGCCAGTATGCGCAGGCGCTGCAAGCCACGGTCATCGACGAAGGCGGCAAGGCGACGGTGATGAAGATGGGCTGCTACGGCATCGGCATTTCGCGCATCGTGGCCGCGGCGATCGAACAGAACCATGACGATGCCGGCATCATCTGGCCCGCGCCGATGGCGCCGTGGCAGGTGGTGGTCTGCGTGATCAATCCCAAGCAGGACCCGCAGGTGCTCGTTGCCGCCCAGGCCTTGCTGGACGAATTGCTTGCCGCCGGCCTGGATGCCGCCCTGGACGACCGCGGACTGCGCCCGGGCGCGATGTTCGCCGATATGGAACTGCTGGGCATTCCGCATCGGGTGGTGGTCTCGGAGCGTGGATTGGCGGCTGGCACATTTGAATATCGCGCCCGTACCGCCGATGCAGCGGAAAACCTGGATAAAGCCGGGTTATTCTCCCGCCTGGCGCCTTGATCAAACCCCGGGTATCGGCTTCCAATGGATGAACACAAAGCGCCGAATTATTTCGGCGCATTTGTCACACCGGTTTTCTCACTTTATGATGGCCACCGCTGCCATGGACCGGCATTCTTTTTCTCTCATCTTCCGGAGCAGTGATGTCGATCGATCTCAGTGGCCTGTCGGCCAAGCAGTTGAGCGCCCTGATCAAAAATGCAAAGAAGCAGCAGACCGTGGTTGCCAAGCGCGCGCCGATCGCCAAGGTCCGCACGCAGCTGACCCGCGCTGCAAAAGCCCAGGGTTATTCCATCGAAGAATTGTTTGGCGCTTCTGCCAGTGCCGGTCCGGGCCGTCCGGCCGGTGCCGGCAAGCCGGGTCCGCGTGCCGGCCGCAAGCTGGGCAAGGTGCCGCCGAAGTATCGCAACCCCGCCAACGCCCAGGAAACCTGGACCGGCCGTGGCAAGCAGCCGCGCTGGCTGGCCGAGTTGACTGCCGCCGGCAAGAAGGTGGAAGACTTCCTGATCAGCAAGGTCGGCGGTGCGAAAAAGGCGACCGCAAAGAAGGCTTCGCCACGCAAGGCCGTCACCAAGCGCGCCACCAAGAAGTCCAAGGCTGCCTGATTCAAACCAATAAAAACGCCGGCCATGCCGGCGTTTTTATTGCGCGGTGTTTCCCCTTATAAATTCTTGCGGGCAGGAATGAGCAGATTGCCAAACAGCAATCCGGCCATCAATGCCATGACAATATTTGTCACTGCCAAGAGTGCGGCTTGTCCGACGCTGACATCCTGTTGCTGCACCAAGGTCAGAAAGCCACGCAAACTGACGCTCCCGGGAACCAGCATGATGATGCCGGGCAACCGGATCAGCGCGCCGGGCTTGTGCACCACGCGCCCGAATAAATTTCCCGCAGCGGTCAATGCCATCGCCGAGGCGAATACCCCGGCCGGGCCGCCCCAGGCATGTCCTGCATAACGCGCGATGACATAACCTGACATGGCCGCCGCCATGATCCATAAATAATCACGTCGATTGGCCTTGAACAACACCGCGAACGCATAAGCGGCCACTACCAGCGAGGCCCATTCCACCCAGCCGGCCTGCGGCCGCAGCGCGGCCACCTGGGGATGCAGGCCAACCAGCTGGGTCAGGGTCACCGCAATGACCGCACCCACGGTCAGCTTGAGCACCGTGGTCACCGCACCGGCCAGACGCGCGGTGCCGGAGACCCAATGCTGGCTGGCCAGCTCGTTGAACGCATTGGTCAATGACATGCCCGGCAGCAGCACCACCAGCGAGGCGATGATCACCGTATTGAGGTTCAACGGCCCCAGCAGCGAGGCCACCAGCGCCGCCACCACCCCGGCCAGCAGGCCGGCCAACGCCTCGCCGGCTTCCTTGGTGGCAGCGCGCTTGTCGGTGTACTGGGTGAGCAGGCCGATTGACATGCCGATCGCCCCGGCCGTGGCGATATCCAGCCACGGCAGCTTCCACAGCCCGGCCACGCCGGCAGCGGCCAGCCCGAACGCCAGCACCTGCAGGGTCTTGCCGCGCCGGTCCACCTCGCGGTCCAGCCGGCGCAATGCGGTGTGTCCTTGCGCGATGCTCATGCGCCCGTTGGCCACGCTGTCGGCCACATAATCGGCCACGCTGAGCTTGTAGAGATCGTTTTCGCCCGGCGCCAGGCGAATCACCCGCGTGATATCGCTGGAGCCAATCGCCTTGGTGGGGTCGCTGAAGCTCAGGATGATGCCGGTGGGGTTGGACCAGGGCTCGCAGTCCAGGCCCAGCTTCTGCGACAACCCCACCACGGCTGCTTCCAGCCGCTGCGCGGTGGTGCCATAGGAATGCAGGCGCCCGGCGATTTCGGACACGAAGGCGACGCGTTGGGCGTAGGTAGCGCTGGCGGACGGGAGGACAACGGTGGCAGCGGACATGCGTGGCGGGTCGGATCGGAGAAACGCCGTGTCCGGCGAGGCAGCCAGTGTATGCCGCAGCACGCGTGGCCGGCGTCCTCATTGACGGCCATCGGCACACCGCTGCGGTTGCGTCCCCATCCGTCGCTCACATTGGCCCTGTATGCTGGCGCCACGGACAGGCCACCCATGATCAAACCGCAACCTCCACGCATCGAACAAGACTCGCAGGATCAGGCACAGGTCCGCCTCGCTGGCAGTTGGGTCCTGGCGACCGCCCTGCCCCAGGCAGAACTGCTGCAGGCCGTACCCGACGGGGTGCGCCGCATCGACGCGCGCGGCATCCAGCAGCTGGATTCGGCCGGCGTCCTGCAGCTGCTGCGCTTTGCCGGCCGCATGGGACTGAAGGAAGACGCGATCGATTTCCGCGATGAACACCAGGCACTGGTGTGCACCATCGAGGAACTCAACGACGAGCGCCCCAAGCCCAAACGCGATTACGGCTTCGTCGCCGCGCTCGACCGCCTGGGCCGGGCCACGCATCGCGTCGGCCAGGACATCCTGGAGCTGAACAGTTTTCTGGGCGAAAACCTGGTCAAGATCATGCGGCTGATCCACGAGCCGCGGCGCTTCCGGCTGACCTCCACCGTGCACCACATGGAACAGGTGGGCCTGGACGCGGTGCCGCTGGTGGTGCTGCTGTCGTATCTGGTGGGTGCGGTGATCGCCTTCCTGGGCTCGACCATCCTGCGCGACTTCGGTGCGGAAATTTACGTGGTGGAGCTGGTGTCCATCGCCTTCCTGCGCGAATTCGCGGTGCTGCTGACGGCAATTGTGTTGGCAGGCCGCACCGCCAGCGCCTTCACCGCGCAGATCGGGGCGATGAAATCGCGCGAGGAAGTGGACGCGATCCGCACCCTGGGCCTGGACCCGATCGACCTGCTGGTGATCCCGCGCTTGCTCGCACTGATCTTCACC
The DNA here is from genome assembly GCF_008639345.1 of Xanthomonas phaseoli pv. dieffenbachiae. Taxonomy (NCBI): domain Bacteria; kingdom Pseudomonadati; phylum Pseudomonadota; class Gammaproteobacteria; order Lysobacterales; family Lysobacteraceae; genus Xanthomonas; species Xanthomonas phaseoli. Next base: position 3,984,323 of record NZ_CP041380.1, read on the forward strand.
CTGCCGCTGCTGACCTTCATCGCGATGATCGCCGGCCTGGCCGGCGGCGTCACCGTGGGTGCGTTCGACCTGGATATTCCGCCGCAGATGTATCTGGCGCGCATGCACGAAACCATCCAGTTGCGGCATTTCCTGGTCGGGCTCTCGAAGGCGCCGTTGTTTGCGCTGGTGATCGGCCTGATCGGCTGCCTGGAAGGGCTGAAAGTCAACGGCACCGCGCAATCGGTGGGCGAACGCACCACGTCCTCGGTGGTGCAGACGATTTCTCTGGTCATCATCCTCGACGCGATCGCGGCGTTGTGGTTCATGAAGATGGGGTGGTGATGGGGCGGGGATTCGACATTCGGGATTCGGGATTGGTGCAAAGCAGAAGCGTGGCTGGCGCACTGAGCTTCGGGAGAGTTGTGCTGTGACCAATCCCGAATCCCAAATCCCCAAGCCCGCCCCAGAGGCCGACGACGACCAGCTGGCGATCTCCGTGCGCGGGCTCACCAACCGTTTCGGTAGCCAGACCGTGCACGAAGACCTGGATCTGGACGTGCGGCGCGGCGAAATTCTTGGTGTGGTCGGCGGTTCGGGCACTGGCAAGTCGGTGCTCATGCGCAGCATCCTGGGCCTGCGCGAGCCTGATGCCGGCAGCATCCAGGTGCTGGGCGCGGACGCGCGCTCGGACCGGTTCGCCGACCGCCAGCACATCACCCGCAATACCGGCGTGCTGTTCCAGGACGGGGCGCTGTTTTCGTCGATGACCGTGGGCGAAAACGTGCAGGTGCCACTGAAGGAACACCATGGCGAGTTTCCCGAGCGCTGGTATTTCGAACTGGCGCTGCTGAAGATCAAGCTGGCCGGCCTGCCTGCCGATGCGCTGGACAAGCTGCCCTCGCAATTGTCCGGCGGTATGCGCAAGCGTGCCGGCCTGGCACGTGCGCTGGCGCTGGATCCACCGTTGCTGTTCCTGGACGAACCCACCGCCGGGCTGGACCCGATCGGCGCGGCCGCCTTCGACCGCCTGATCCGCACCCTGCAGCAGGCGTTGGGCTTGACCGTGTTCCTGATCACCCACGACCTGGATACGCTGTACGCCATCTGCGACCGCATCGCGGTGCTGGCCGATCGCAAGGTGATCGCCAACGCGCCGCTGGCCGAGGTTGAGCAGATCGATCACCCCTGGATCCAGGACTATTTCCACGGTCCGCGCGCCCGCGCCGCGCGCGCGGCCAAGACCGACTCCACCGAGACCGCCTGAGCATGGAAACCAAAGCCAATTACGTCCTGATCGGCGCCTTCACCATCGTGGCCGGCCTGGCCCTGCTGCTGTTCGGGCTGTGGGCCGCCAAGTACTCCTCCGACCGCACCTGGCAGCAGTACCGGGTGGTGTTCCGCGAGGCGGTGACCGGCCTGTCGGTCGGCAGCCCGGTGCAATACAACGGCATCGCAGTCGGCTCGATCACCGAGCTGACCCTGGCGCCGAACGACCCGCGCCAGGTCGTCGCACACGTGCGGGTCAATTCGACCACGCCGATCAAGAGCGACACCCGCGCCAAGCTGGCGATCACCAGCCTCACCGGCCCGTCGATCATCCAGCTCTCCGGCGGCACGCCCGAAGCGCCGGCGCTGACCACCATCGACAAGAGCGATGCGCCGATCATCCAGACCACCCCGTCGGCGCTGCAGAACATCACCGACACCGCCAATCGCATCGTCGAGCGCATGGACCAGATGCTCTCGGACAAGAACGTGGCCAGCATTTCGGCCACGCTGCAGAACCTGGAAAAGATCAGCGGCGGCATTGCCGATCGCGATGAGGGCATGCAGGCGCTGATCGTCAGCGCGCGCGATGCCGCACGCAATCTGGACACCACCCTGACCACCACCAACGGCACCATCAAGCGGCTGGACCAGAACCTGGTGCAGCAGCTGCCCGGCATCCTGGAAAAGCTCGATGCCACCCTGGTCAAGCTGGATTCGGCGGCCGGCAATGCCGACAACATCCTTGGCGAGAACCGCGCGGCCATCAATAGTTTTGCCAACGATGGGCTGGGCCAGCTCGGCCCCACCCTGACCGAATTGCGTGGCCTGATCCGCGACCTGCGCCGGGTCAGCGACAAGCTGGACAACAACCCTGCGCGCTACCTGCTTGGCCGCGACGCACCCAAGGAGTTCGAACCGAAATGACTGCCATGCGCCTGTTGCGTCCCCTGTTGTGCGTGTCGTTGCTGGCGCTGGGCGGCTGCTCGGTCCTGGCCGGCGGCGACAAGAAACCGGCCACCATCTACGCCCCCACCGTACGCGTGACGCCCAATCCCACCTGGCCGCAGGTGACCTGGCAGCTGGTGGTGGCCAAGCCCAGCGCCGCACGCGTCATCGACAGCCCGCGCATCAATGTGCGCCCGACCCCTGGCGAACTGCGGGTCTACCACGGCGCGGGTTGGGCACAGCCGGCCACCGACATGCTGGAAGACAGCGTGGTGCGCGCGTTCGAGGACTCCGGCAAGATCGCCGCGGTGGCCCATATCGGTACCGGCATCCGCTCCGATTACAAACTGGCGATCGACCTGCGCCGCTTCGAATCCGATTACGCCGGCCAGTCGCTGCCCTCGGCCACGATCGAACTCAACGCCAAGCTGCTGCACTCGGCCGACCAACGCGTGGTCGCCTCGCGCACCTTCCTGGTCGCACGCCCGTCCAGCGGCACCGATGTGGCAGCGGTTGCCGCGGCGTTCGAGCAGGCGCTGACCCAGGTCACCACCGAGCTGGTCGGCTGGACGCTGACCACCGGGCAGCAGGACAGCGCGGCGCTGCCGCGTACACCTTAAGCCGACGCGTCTCCCTGTAGCCGGAACGTATCTCACCCGGCATCAGATCCAGCACCCTGCAATCGACGGGATCCGCCGGCCTCCCTTCTCCCGCACGCGGGAGAAGGTGGCGCGCAGCGCCGGATGAGGGCACACACCGTCTGCCGAGTATGCCGTAACCCCGTACGTCTCCCTGCAGCCGGAACGTATCTCACCGGCATCAGATCCAGCACCCCGCAATCGACGGGATCCGCCGACCTCCCTTCTCCCGCAAGCGGGAGAAGGTGGCGCGCAGCGCCGGATGAGGGCAAACACCGTCTGCCGAGCATGCCGTAATCCCATCCGTCTCCCTGCAGCCAGAACGTATCTCACCGGCATCAGACCCAGCACTCTGCAATCGACGGGATCCGCCGACCTTCCTTCTCCCGCACACGGGAGAAGGTGGCGCGTAGCGCCGGATGAGGGCAAACACCGTCCCTCGGCAAGCTTGCCCCGCCTCAACCTACCCCAGCCGACGCAATCTGCCGAAAGGTCAGATTGATCCGTTCCCCCACCGGCCGCGCCGTGCGTGGCAGGGCATGCTTGTAGTAGCGTTGGGTATCGCTGCTCATTACGAGCAAATCGCCGTGCCCCAATTCCAGCGTCTGCTTCAGCGCCGCATCGTCGCGATGCTTGAACGCAAAGCGCCGCGTGGCACCCAGGCTCACCGAGGCAATCAACGGCTGCGCGCCCAGCTCAGGCTCGTCGTCGCTGTGCCAGCCCATCGCATCGCTGCCACTTCGGTACCGATTGACCAGCACGCTGTTGAATGGGTGCCCGGTCTCGGCCTGCAGGCGCGCACGCACCGGCTGCAATGCATCCAGCCACGGCTGTGGCGCGAACCGCGTGCCGGAATAGCGGTAGCTGGCATCCGCATCGCCGATCCAGCTGCTCAGGCGTGGCGAATCCACCACCCGCCCGAACATGCGGATGCGGTGCACTTCCCACCGCACCTGCGCCAGCAAGGTCTGCAGCAGTGCATCGGCCTGCGCCGCGTCCAGCCATCCTCGCTGCCAACGGATCTGCGCCCCCGGCAATGCCACCTCGATCTTCATCGGCCAGACGCTAGCACGCGTGCCCACACCGCGCCGTCGGCAGCGGATGAATCGCGCCGATTTGCCGCCGTCACATGCAATCCCGGAAAATGCGCAACAGCCATCGAGCCAACGGGAGCGGAGCAATGTCGGAAGCGGGAGTGGGCGCACACGCGTCAGAGGCGGTCGAGCGTGACGTCATGGAATACGACGTCGTCACCGTCGGTGCCGGTCCGGCCGGCCTGTCGTTTGCGATCCGGCTCAAGCAGCTCGATCCGAACATCAGCGTCTGCGTGATCGAAAAATCGAGCACCATCGGCGCGCATATCCTGTCCGGCGCGGTGATCGAACCCGGCCCGCTGGATGCCTTGCTGCCTGGCTGGCGCGACAATCCGCCGCCGATCTGCGTGGCGGCCACCGACGACGAATTCTGGTTCCTCGGCAAGGACCGCGCACGCAAGTTCCCGGTGGTTCCGCCCGGCATGCGTAACCATGGCAATTTCATCGTCAGCCTGGGCGCGATGTGCGCCTGGCTGGCGCCGCAGGCCGAAGCGCTGGGCGTGGAAATCTACCCCGGCTTCGCCGCAGCCGAAACGCTGCACGACGACAGCGGCCAGGTGGTGGGCGTGCGCATTGGCGACATGGGCATTGCAAAAGACGGCACGCACAAGCCCGGCTACACCGCCGGCATCGACATCCGCGCCAAGGTCACCGTGCTTGCCGAAGGCGCGCGTGGTCACCTGACCAAGCGATTGTTGAAGCGCTTCGACCTCACCGCCGACAGCGACCCGCAAGGCTATTCGATCGGCATCAAGGAGCTGTGGCAGGTCCCGGAAGGCCGCGTCACGCCCGGCAAGATCGTGCACACCATCGGCTGGCCAGCCGACAACCGCACCTACGGCGGCAGCTTCGTGTATCACCTGGACAACAATCAGATTGCGCTCGGTTATGTGAGCGGGCTGGACTACAGCGACCCGACCTACCAGCCGTGGGAAGCCTTCCAGCAATGGAAGAACCATCCCATGATCAAGCCGCTGCTGGAAAGTGGCAGCATTTTGTCCGCCGGTGCCCGCGCACTGGTCAGTGGCGGTTGGCAATCGCTGCCGAAGGTGGACATGCCCGGCGCCTTGCTCATCGGCGACACCGCCGGCCTGCTCAACGTGCCCAAGATCAAGGGCACCCACCAGGCGATTCGCAGCGGCATGTTGGCCGCCGAACACCTGGTGCAATCGCAGCTGGCGCCGCAGGGCTTCGATGCCAAATTGCGCGCCTCCGAGGTCATGGCCGAGCTGAAGCAAGTCCGCAACATCAAACCCGGCTTCAAGAAGGGCCTGTGGTTCGGCCTGCTCAACGCGGCTTGGGAAACCGCGCTCAAGGGCGCCTCGCCGTGGACGCTGAAGAACAAGCCCGACTGGTCGGCGCTGCACAAGCTCGGCGAGTACGAACAACCCAAGCGCGACTACGTCACCCGCGACCTGGCCCCGCGCGATCGCCTGCAAGCTGTCTATTTCGCCGCCACCGAGCATGATGAAGACCAGCCGGTGCATCTGAAGGTGCTGGACACCGATGTGTGCGCCACCCGCTGTGTCACCGAATACGACAACCCTTGCACGCGCTTCTGCCCGGCCAACGTCTACGAAATGGTCGCAGACACCGCCAGCCCCTCCGGCAAGCGCCTGCAGATCAACGCGGCCAACTGCGTGCACTGCAAGACCTGCGACATCAAGGATCCGTACGAAATCATCACCTGGGTCACGCCGGAGGGTGGTTCGGGTCCGAACTACCAGAATCTGTGAGTGCGCCCGGTCGCTCGTTGCAGTCGCGCCTGCGCACATCGGTATTCGGCCTGTTGCGCGCAGGATTTCGTGCGATACCGCTGAGTGACGCGACGCGCGACCGCTGGCGCGGCTGGTTTCTGGATCGCCATGCGGACTGGGTCCCGGAACCGGCACGCGGCCGGGTGCGCCATGGCAGCTCGCGACGCCCGGCAGTCCGCAGCGACGAAGCAGCGATTGGGTATGTCCCATACGGCGCGGCCACGCTGCCTGCAACGCTTCCTGCAAAGCTGATCGCGTTTTATCTGCCGCAATTTCACCCGATCCCTGAAAACGATGCATGGTGGGGCAAGGGATTCACCGAATGGCGCAATGTCAGCCGTGCACTTCCCCAGTTTGAAGGCCACCAACAACCCAGACTCCCGGCGGATCTGGGCTTCTACGACCTTCGCAATCCCCATGTCATGCGCGAGCAAGCGCGCCTGGCCCAAGAGTATGGCCTTGGCGCCTTCTGTTTTTATTTCTATTGGTTTGCCGGCAAGACCTTGCTGGAAATGCCGATTACCCAATGGCATCAGGATGACACGATCACCCTGCCGTTCTGTCTTTGCTGGGCCAACGAAAAATGGGCACGCCGCTGGGATGGCCGCGGCGACGATATCCTGATCGATCAGGCGCATGATGCGGATGACGACCTGGCCTTTATCGCGCATGTCGCGACGTACATGCAAAATCCCAAGTACCTGCGCGTCGAAGGGCGGCCAGTACTGTTGGTGTATCGACCACACTTGCTGCCTGAGCCCGCACAGACGGCCGATCGCTGGCGGGGCTGGTGCCGCGACCACGGAATCGGCGAGATTCACCTTGCGTATGTGCAGGGTTTCGAACGACCCGACCCGCGCGACATCGGATTCGATGCTGCCGTCGAATTCCCGCCGAACATGAGCACGCCGCCTTCGGTGGCTTCCAGACAGCGCTTGATCAATCCAGACTTCAATGGCGAAGTACTCGACTGGCGAGAACTTGCCCGCGACATGGAGCAGCGACCGCTGCGCGAGTACACCTTGTACCCGGGTGTAAACCCTGGCTGGGACAACGAGCCGCGGCGCTCGGGAAAGGGCCGCATTTATCTGCATGCATCACCTCGTCGCTATCGCGATTGGCTGATCTGCACCATGCAGCAGCGCCTGGCCAATACTCTGCCAAGCCAGCGTCTGGTGTTCATCAACGCCTGGAACGAGTGGGCCGAGGGCGCCGTGCTCGAACCCGATACCCGCCTTGGATACGCATGGCTGCAGGCGACACGGCAAGCGCTGTTGCACACGGCAGGAGCCGCCACCGGCGCTGATCAGCGCGATGCCTGCGTGGTGTTGCACGCCTGGTACCTCGACGTACTGGACGAAGCGCTAGACGCAATCGCTCACTGCGGACTGCCGCTGCGGCTTGTCATCACTACCGATATCACGATGGTCGAGCAGGTTCGCCAGCGCCTGCAGCAGCGCCGCGTCCAGGCGCAGGTGGAAGGCTTCGAAAATCGCGGCCGCGATATTCTTCCTTTCCTGCGGGTTGCCAATCGATTGCTCGACGAAGGTGAGCAGGTGGTTTTGAAGCTGCACACGAAAAAATCGACCCACCGCGAGGATGGAGACATGTGGCGGCGCGAAATGTTCGCCGCATTGCTCGCGCCACAGCACGTCGACGCAATCGTGCGCGGATTCGCCGAGGACCCGCTGCTCGGCCTGGCGGCGCCCGCGCAGCATCTATTGCCCGTCACCGAATTTATCGGCGGCAATGCCGATGCACTCGACTACCTCGCTGTCCGCACAGGCACGCACGCAATAAACGAACACAGCGTGTTCGCGTCCGGCAGTATGTTCTGGGTCAAGCTGGAAGCGCTGCGTCCGTTATTGGATGCGCACCTGCATCCCAGCGAATTTGAAAACGAGCAAGGTCAGATCGATGGAACATTGGCCCATGCGATCGAGCGCTTCCTGGCTGTTGTGGTGAGCCATTGCGGACACCACGTCGCAACCATCGAACAGCTGTCGGGAATCCCTCAACCTACCGCAACCGGACCTTACCGCTACGCACGCAAGGCGCCTTGAGGCGCCTTGCGTGTCGCTAGTTGCTCATGCGCTCGCCGTTGCGTAGATCGCCTCGGTCAGGCAGCGAATTCAACACCCGTCTTGGCACGCAGCTCGTCCAGCGCCACACCTTCTGCCGCCTCCACCAGCACCAATCCATCTGCAGTGACATCGAACACCGCCAGATCGGTAATGATGCGGTCCACCACGCCGACGCCGGTCAGTGGCAGGTCGCATTCGCGCAAGATCTTGTGGCTTCCGTCCTTGGCGACGTGCTCCATCAACACCACTACGCGCTTGACGCCGGCCACCAGATCCATTGCACCGCCCATGCCCTTGACCATCTTGCCTGGAACCATCCAGTTGGCCAGATCGCCACGGTCGGTGACCTGCATCGCGCCGAGAATCGCCAGGTCGATGTGGCCGCCACGGATCATCGCGAACGAATCGTGGCTCCCGAAATAGCTGGCACCGGCGCGGGCGGTCACGGTCTGCTTGCCTGCATTGATCAGGTCTGCATCCACTTCGTCTTCGGTCGGAAACGGGCCGATGCCAAGCAGGCCATTTTCCGACTGCAGCCACACATCCACACCGTCGGGGATGTGGTTGGCGACGAGCGTCGGCAAGCCGATGCCCAGGTTGACGTAGGCGCCATCGGTCAGTTCGCGTGCCGCGCGTGCGGCCATCTGGTCTCTGGTCCAGGCCATCACTGCTGTCCTTCGCGCACGGTGCGCTGTTCGATGCGTTTTTCCGGCGTGGCGTTGAGCACCAGGCGGTCCACGTAAATACCGGGCAGATGCACCTGATCCGGATCGATAACGCCAAGCGCCACGATCTCCTCGACCTCGGCGATGCACACGCGTCCGGCCATGGCGCAGGCAGGATTGAAATTGCGCGCGGTCTTGCGAAATACCAGGTTGCCGGCGGTATCGGCGCGCCATGCCTTGACCAGCGCCACGTCGGCCTGCAACGCGGTTTCCAGCACGTAATGCTTGCCGTCGAATTCGCGCGTTTCCTTGCCCTCGGCCACGATCGTGCCGTAACCGGTGGCGGTGTAAAACGCTGTAATGCCGGCGCCACCGGCACGCAAACGCTCGGCCAGGGTGCCTTGGGGATTGAACTCCAGCTCGAGTTCGCCAGCCAGGTATTGGCGTTCGAATTCCTTGTTTTCGCCCACATAGGACGAAATCATCTTGCGGATCTGCCGGGTGGCCAATAATTGACCAAGCCCGAATCCGTCGACGCCGGCGTTGTTCGAGATCACGGTCAACCCTCCGATCCCACTGTCGCGCACGGCTGCAATCAATGCCTCCGGGATCCCACACAACCCAAAGCCGCCCACCGCCAGGGTCTGGCCATTGGCCAGTACCCCGTCCAGTGCTGCCTTGGCATCGGCATAGCGTTTGCCGCTTGCCGCACCGCGTCCGTCACTGCGCATCACCGCCCTCACCTCGCCGATGTGAAGCGCCCATTCTATCCGCTGACTGTTCCCTGTCCCCGGTCGCAATTCCGCCACACCCAAGACACGGCGCAGCCGCTAAACTCGGGCGTCCCCCACTTCAGGATTTGCCCATGACGCTACCCGCCTTCAAGGCCTACGACATTCGCGGCCGTGTGCCGGATGAACTCAACGAGGACTTGGCCCGCCGCATCGGCGTGGCGCTGGCGGCGCAACTGGATCAAGGGCCGGTGGTCCTGGGCCACGACGTGCGCCTGGCCAGCCCGGCGCTGCAGGAAGCGCTTTCGGCCGGCCTGCGCGCCAGCGGCCGTGAAGTGATCGACATCGGCCTGTGCGGCACCGAGGAAGTCTATTTCCAGACCGATTACCTCAAGGCCGCTGGCGGCGTGATGGTGACCGCCAGTCACAACCCCATGGACTACAACGGGATGAAGCTGGTCCGCGAGCAAGCGCGACCGATCAGCTCGGATACCGGCCTGTTCGCTATCCGCGACACGGTCGCGGCCGATACCGCCGCGCCCGGCGAGCCCACCGCAAATGAGCAGAGCCGCGCCGACAAGACCGCGTACCTGGAGCACCTGCTCAGCTACGTGGACCGCAGCACGCTCAAGCCGCTCAAGCTGGTGGTCAACGCAGGCAACGGCGGCGCCGGTCTGATCGTCGATCTGCTTGCGCCGCACCTGCCGTTCGAGTTCGTGCGCGTATTCCATGAGCCCGATGGCAATTTCCCCAACGGCATCCCCAACCCGCTGCTGCCGGAAAACCGCGACGCCACCGCCAAGGCAGTCAAGGACAGCGGCGCCGATTTCGGCATCGCGTGGGACGGCGACTTCGATCGGTGTTTCTTCTTCGATCACACCGGACGCTTCATCGAAGGCTATTACCTGGTCGGACTGCTCGCGCAAGCCATCCTTGCCAAGCAGCCGGGCGGCAAGGTCGTGCACGACCCGCGCCTGACCTGGAACACGGTCGAGCAGGTCGAAGAAGCCGGTGGCATTCCGGTGCTGTGCAAGAGCGGCCACGCCTTCATCAAGGAAAAGATGCGCAGCGAAAATGCCGTCTACGGCGGAGAGATGAGCGCACACCACTATTTCCGCGAGTTCGCCTACGCAGACTCCGGCATGATTCCGTGGCTGCTGATCGCCGAGTTGGTGTCGCAGTCGGGCCGTTCGCTGGCCGATCTGGTCGAAGCGCGCATGCAGAAATTCCCCTGCAGCGGCGAGATCAACTTCAAGGTGGCCGATGCCAAGGCCTCGGTTGCCCGCGTGATGGAGCACTACGCCGCGTTGTCGCCGAAGCTGGATTACACCGACGGCATCAGCGCCGATTTTGGCCAATGGCGTTTCAACCTGCGGAGCTCCAACACCGAGCCGCTGCTGCGCTTGAACGTGGAAACGCGCGGCGATGCCGCACTGCTGGAAACGCGTATGCAGGAAATTTCCAACCTGTTGCGCGGCTGATTGACCCCTCTCCCACCCATAGACGCACTTTGGAGTTTCCCCCGCCCATGAGCGACGTCCTACCCATTATCTTGTCCGGCGGCTCCGGCACGCGCCTGTGGCCGCTGTCGCGCGAGTCCTATCCCAAGCAATTCCTGCCGCTGGTCGGCGACAAGAGCATGCTGCAGTCCACCTGGCTGCGCGCAGCTCCCGTCGCAGGCCACGCCCCCATCGTGGTCGCCAATGAAGAACACCGCTTCATGGCTGCCGAGCAGCTGCAGCAGTTGGGCGTGAAGCCTTCGGCCATCCTGCTCGAGCCCAAGGCACGCAACACAGCGCCGGCAATTGCCGTTGCAGCGCTTGAAGCAACCCGCGATGGCGCCGACCCGCTATTGCTGGTGTTGCCTTCCGATCACGTCATTCAGAACGAGGCTGCATTCCAGGCGGCAGTGACCTTGGCAGCGGCTGCTGCCGAGCAAGGCAAGCTGGTGACCTTCGGCATCAAGCCGACTGCGCCCGAAACCGGCTATGGCTATATCAAGGCCAGCGCCGGTACCGGTGCCAGCGCAGTCGAGCGCTTCGTCGAAAAGCCCGACCTCGCCACCGCACAAAGCTACCTGGCAAGCGGCGAGTACTACTGGAACAGCGGCATGTTCCTGTTCAGTGCGTCGCGTTATCTGGAAGAACTGCGCAAGTTCCATCCGGCAATCGCCGATGCGTGCCAGAAGGCGTGGGAAAACGGCAAGCGCGACGCTGATTTCACCCGTCTGGACAAGGACGCCTTCGCTGCCAGCCCGTCGGATTCGATCGACTATGCAGTGATGGAAAAGACCGCCGATGCGGTCGTGGTGCCGTTGGATGCGGGTTGGAACGACGTCGGTTCGTGGTCCTCGCTGCTGGATGTTTCCAACCAGGATGCGCAAGGCAACGCGCACCATGGCGACGTGATCCAGCTCGATTGCCAGAACACCTACGCGTACGGCTCGCGCCTGATCGCCATGGTGGGGCTTGAGGATGTGGTGGTCGTCGAAACGCCGGACGCCGTGCTGGTCGGTCACCGCGACCGCATTCAGGAGGTCAAGGACGTCGTCAGCCAGATCAAGACCGCTGGCCGTTCCGAGGCCACCTGGCATCGCAAGGTCTACCGTCCATGGGGCGCTTACGACTCCATCGACATGGGCCAGCGCCATCAGGTCAAGCGCATCACCGTCAAACCGGGTGCGGTGCTGAGCCTGCAGATGCATCACCACCGCGCCGAACACTGGATCGTGGTCAGCGGCACGGCCGAAGTGACGCGTGGCGAAGAAGTGCTGCTGCTGACCGAAAACCAGAGCACCTACATCCCGCTTGGCGTGACCCATCGCCTGCGCAATCCGGGCAAGCTGCCGCTGGAGCTGATCGAGGTGCAGTCCGGCAGCTATCTGGGCGAAGACGATATCGTGCGCTTCGAAGACACCTACGGGCGCGCTTAATCGCGCGTCTCAACGTAGAAGGCAAGATCGACGGCGGCCTATGGCCGCCGTCTTGCGTTATGCACCACTCACTTTCGATTGCGACACGCTACGCGTTGGCAGATCAAAGGTCGCATGCTTGCGCGAACGGCATTGCACTCCCATGCATGCGGGCGACGCAGTTGCATCGCCCGCACTCGGATACCGTTTTGGAAAGCCAAGCGGGGCCGCCTGCGAGGCGACGACAGCGCCGCATCGCGTGAACCTCATGGACGCCTAGACGAGTAGCATTGCCACCGGCTAGAACCCGGCGCCGGCCGGGCTCAGTTATCGCCAAACAGGTCGCGCGTATACACCTTGTCCTGCACGTCCTGCAGCGCGTCGGCCATACGGTTGCTGATGATGACATCGGCCTCGCGCTTGAAGGCCTCCAGGTCGTTGACCACGCGCGAGCGGAAGAACTCCGGATCGCTCAGCGTCGGCTCGTACACGATGACGTCCACGCCCTTGGCCTTGAGGCGCTTCATCACTCCTTGGATGCTGGACGAACGGAAATTGTCCGACCCGGCCTTCATGATCAGCCGATAGATGCCAACCACCTTGGGGTTGCGCCGCAGCACGTCGGCGGCAATGAAGTCCTTGCGGGTGGTGTTGGAATCGACGATCGCCCGGATGATGGTCTGCGGCACGCTTTGGTAATTGGCCAGCAACTGCTTGGTGTCCTTGGGCAGGCAGTAACCGCCGTAGCCGAAGGAAGGGTTGTTGTAATGACTGCCGATACGCGGATCCAGGCAGATGCCCTCGATGATCTGGCGGCTATCCAGCCCATGGGTGAGCGCGTAGGTGTCCAGTTCGTTGAAGTAGGACACCCGCATCGCCAGGTAGGTGTTGGCGAACAGCTTGATCGCCTCGGCCTCGGTCGGCTCGGTGAACAGCACCGGCACGTCGGGCTTGAGCGCGCCTTCCTGCAACAGCCGTGCGAAGGTCTCCGCACGCGCTGAGCGCTCGCCGACAATGATCCGGGACGGGTACAGGTTGTCGTACAACGCGCGGCCTTCGCGCAGGAATTCGGGCGAGAAGATGATGTTGTCGGTACCGAACTGTGCACGCAGCTTGGCGACGTAGCCGACCGGAATGGTCGACTTGATCACCATCGTCGCCTGCGGGTTGATCTCCAGCACCTTGGCGATCACGACCTCGATCGACTTGGTGTTGAAATAGTTGGTGTCCGGATCGTAGTCGGTGGGCGTGGCGATGATCACGAATTCGGCGCCGGCAAACGCCTCGTTGGCATCGAGGGTGGCCTTGAAGTTCAAACCACCCTCGGCCAGCGCGGCCTCCAGTTCCTTGTCGACGATCGGCGAGCGGCCTTCGTTGAGCAGCTTGACCTTGGACTCGACGATGTCCAGCGCCACCACTTCATGGTGCTTGGCGAGCAACACGCCATTGGACAGACCGACATAGCCGGTACCCGCGACAGCGATCTTCATTGGAATTCCTTGCGACTTTGGATGGGGGAGGATGTAGCGCGCTGCATGCAGGTCATGGCGTAATGACGGTGCGGCCGAGCCCGCAATGGGACCGGCGCGCCCGCTGGGGGATACGCAAGAACCTGCACGGTGCCGACTGATGCGATGCAGCGCACACCTGCATACGTCCAACGTATGCATCGTGAGTGGCATCGCTTCAGCGGCACATCCGCGTCGACGGCGACCTGCGCGGAGCAGCTCGCCGGTACGGCGCGGATCAGCCTCCGATGGTAGCCGAAGCGAAGTGCAAGCTATGAGTCGGTGCTGAAGCTGCACCAATCAATGGCACCACTGACGAGGTTCACTGTTGGGCGAGCGTGTCCAGCACCTGGCTCAGTCCATCCTGCCAGTCCGGCAGGCGGACGCCGAAGGTGTCCTGCAGGCTGTGGGTATCCAGTCGCGAATAGGCCGGGCGCGTGGCCGGCGTCGGATAGTCGGCGGTGGTGATCGCCTCCACACGCGGCGTGCGGGCGAGCAGGCCGCGCGCGCGCGCCTGGGCGAAGATGGCTTCGGCGAAACCGTGCCAGGTGGTCTGCCCGGCGGTGGTCAGATGCCACAAGCCGGAGGGTTCGCCTGGCTGGCGTAGCGCATGCGCCGTGATGTCGGCAATCAATGCCGCTGGCGTGGGCGTGCCGATCTGGTCGGCGACCACGCGCAGCACGTCGCGCTCGGCGCCCACGCGCAGCATCGTGCGCAGGAAATTGTGCCCGTGCGCCGCGTAGACCCACGCTGTGCGGAAGATCAGGTGACGGCCGCCAGCCGCCTGCACTGCCTGCTCGCCAGCCAGCTTGCTCTGCCCGTACACGCCGAGCGGCGCGGTGGCATCGTCCGGCCGATAGGGGCGCGTGCCCTGCCCATCGAAGACATAGTCGGTCGAATAATGGACCAAGGGCACATCGGCGCGCGCACACCATTGGGCAATGACCGCCGGCGCCTCCGCATTGGCGCGGAAAGCCGCATCACGCTCCTGCTCGGCACGATCGACGGCGGTGTAGGCGGCTGCGTTGATAACGCAACTTGGCTGCAAGCGGTCCAGCAATTCGCTCAGGCGATGCGGTGCGTCGAAGTCAGCTACTTCACACGCGGTACCATCCGCCAATCGACCGCTGCGTGTCGTGGCCAGAATCGGGCCATCGCCTGCCAATGCCCGCAGCAATTCCGTGCCGACCTGTCCATTGGCTCCCAGTACCAACGTGGTCACGGCGTATACACCGGCAAGCGTTCGGCCGGCACATCGCCCAGGAACGGCGCGGCGGAGTCTTTTGCAGACAACAACGGGTTGCTGATCGGCCAATCGATGCCAATGGCCGCATCATCCCAGCGCACGCCGGCGTCGGCCTCCTTCACGTAGACGTCGGCACATAGGTAACTGAACACCGCTCGCTCCGACAGCACTGCAAAGCCGTGCGCAAACCCTTCTGGAATCCAGAATTGTTTTTTATTTTCCGCGCTCAACACCACTGCTACCCACTGCCCGAAGTTGGGCGAACCATGGCGGACATCGACAGCCACGTCGTAGACCTCACCCTCAAGCACGCTGACCAGCTTGCCCTGGGGACGCGGCCACTGGTAATGCAGCCCGCGCAGCACGCCCTTGGCCGATGTGGACACATTGCTTTGCACGAATTTGGTCGGCAGACCATGCTGGCCGAAGCGCTCCGCATTCCACGTTTCAAAAAAATATCCGCGTTCATCGCCGAACACGGCCGGCTCGATGACCACACAACCTGGTAAACGGGTTTCGACGATTTTCACGGCACTACTCCTCGCACAGCCAATTCCTGCAGATACTTGCCATAGTCGTTCTTCAGCAACGGGGCGGCCAACCGCTCCAGCTGTTCCGCATCGATCCAGCCCTGACCGAATGCAATTTCCTCGGGGCAGCACACCTGCAGGCCCTGACGCATCTGGATGGTCTCGATGAAATTGGCCGCTTCGTGCAGCGACTGGTGCGTTCCGGTATCCAGCCATGCATACCCGCGTCCCAGCGGCTCAAGATGCAGCTCACCAGCATCGAGATAGCAGCGATTGAGATCGGTAATCTCCAGCTCGCCACGCGGGGAGGGTTTCAGGGCAGCCGCATAATCGCTGGCTTTTCCATCGTAGAAGTACAGGCCGGTGACCGCATAGTTGGAGCGAGGCCTTTCAGGCTTTTCGGCAATATCGATAACCTTGCCCTGCTGATCGAATTCAGCCACGCCATAGCGCTCAGGATCGTTGACCCAATAACCGAACACTGTCGCGCCCTGCGCGCGCGCGTCTGCGCGGCGTAGCGTTTCGGTCAGACCGTGACCATGAAAGATATTGTCGCCCAGCACCAGGCAACTCGGCTTGCCGTCGACGAAGTCGCGGCCGATCAGATAGGCCTGCGCCAGCCCGTCCGGGCTGGGCTGCACGGCGTACTGGATATTGATTCCCCATTGCGCGCCGTCGCCGAGCAAAGACTGAAACAGCGCCTGCTCATGCGGCGTGTTGATGATCAAAATATCGCGAATACCTGCCAGCATCAGGACGCTCAGCGGGTAGTAAATCATCGGCTTGTCATACACCGGCAGCAGCTGCTTGCTGACGCCCTTGGTGATCGGATACAGGCGCGTGCCCGACCCACCCGCCAAAATGATGCCTTTACGTTGTGTCATGAGATAGTTCCTTGTGAGGCCCGCGCACGACCGCGCGGACTCGCGTTACGCCGATGCGCCGATCCGTTCCAAGCGGTAACTGCCATCCAGCACGCCCTGCACCCACGCCTGGTTGGTCAAATACCAATGCACCGTCTGTGCGATGCCTTGCTCGAAGGTGTAGGCGGGCTCCCAGCCCAGTTCGTTCTTCAGCTTGGAGGCGTCGATCGCGTAGCGGCGATCGTGGCCCGGGCGATCCGTCACATAGGTGATCTGGCTCGCACGCGGCTTGCCATCGTCGCGCGGACGGTGCTGATCCAACAGCGCGCAGATCGCCTGGACGACCTCGATGTTTTGCCGCTCGGAATTGCCGCCCACGTTATACGTCTCGCCGACCTTGCCCTTCGCCAGCACGGTACGAATCGCTTCGCAGTGATCGCTGACGAACAGCCAGTCGCGCACCTGCTTGCCATCGCCGTAGACCGGCAGTGGCTCGCCAGCCAGCGCTTTGGCGATTACCAGCGGAATGAGCTTTTCTGGGAAGTGGTACGGACCATAATTGTTCGAACAATTGGTGGTCAGCACCGGCAGACCGTAGGTGTGGCGGAATGCGCGTACCAGGTGATCGGAAGCAGCTTTCGACGCGGAGTACGGCGAGTTGGGCGCATACGGCGTGGTTTCGGTGAACTTGCCGGTCTCGCCCAACGTGCCGTAGACCTCATCGGTGGACACGTGAAGAAACCGGAACGCATCCTGGCGCTCCTTCGGAAGCGCCTTCCAGTGGTCACGGACCGCCTCAAGCAGGGCCAGGGTGCCGACCACGTTGGTCTGGATGAATGCACCCGGGCCTTCGATCGAGCGATCCACATGGCTCTCGGCCGCGAAATTCAGCACCGCATCGGGCTGGTGTTCGTGCAGCAGACTGGCGACCAACGGGCCGTCGCCAATGTCGCCCTTGACAAAGACATGGTCCGGATTGCCGTCCAGGGAAGCCAATGTGTTCAGATTCCCCGCATAGGTCAGCGCGTCGAGATTGACCACGCGCACCCCGCGCGCCACCGCTTCAAGAACAAAGTTGCCACCGATGAAGCCGGCTCCGCCGGTTACTAGCCAAGTTGCCACTGCCTGTCTCCTGGTCGCGCGCGAACCGCGCGGCGTAAACGGCACAGGATATACGGTTGGAGCAATACCGGGCCTAAGTATGGCCTTACAAACGTCATGAGGTGCTGCACCGCAACATCCATACGCCATCGCATGGTGCGCTTCACCCGGTTAGAATGCCCTCACTCCCGTGCCTGCCGCCGCGGCCGGGCCTTCCCGCAATCGCTGAAGGATCTCGTACACGATGAAAATCCTCGTCGCCTACAAGCGCGTGGTGGACTACAACGTCCGCATTCAGGTCAAGCCGGATGGCTCCGGCGTGGTGACCGAGGGCGTCAAGCTCTCGCCCAACCCGTTCGACGAAATCGCCCTGGAAGAAGCCTTGCGCCTGCGCGATGCCGGCATCGCCACGGAAGTCGTGGTCGCCACCCTGGCGCCGGCCGATGCGGCTGCGCACCTGCGCAACGGCCTGGCCATGGGTGCCAATCGCGCAATCCATGTGGTGACCGACGCGGCTGTTCAGCCGCTAACCGCCGCGCGTGCGCTGCTCAAATTGGTCGAGAAGGAACAGCCGGATCTGGTCATCCTCGGCAAGCAGGCCATCGACGACGACGCCAACCAGACCGGCCAGATGCTGGCCACATTGTGGGGCCGGCCGCAGGCGACCTTTGCCGGCAAGCTCGTTGTTGCCGACCGCAAGGCCACGGTCACGCGCGAGGTCGATGCCGGCCTGGAGACGCTGGAAGTGGACCTGCCAGCAGTGATCACCACCGACCTGCGCCTGAACGAGCCGCGTTTCATCAAGCTGCCCGACATCATGAAGGCCAAGAGCAAGCCATTGGAAACGCTGGCGTTTGCCGATCTGGGTGTCGACGCGCATGACAGCCTGACCACCACCCATTACGCCGCGCCGTCCAAGCGCAGCCGTGGCGTGATGGTCAAGGACGCCGCCGAGCTGGTGGCCGCACTCAAGCAGAAGGGGTTGCTGTAATGGCCAAGGTTCTCGTTGTTGCCGAACATCTCAACGGTCAGCTCAATGCGGCCACCGCCAAGACGTTGAGCGCTGCGTTTGCGCTCTCGGCCGAATCCATTGACGTGGTGGTGCTGGCAGCTGATCCGGCAGCGGTCGCAGCGCAGGCTGCGCAGCTCGCCGGCGTTGCCCGCGTGCTGACGGTGGCGAACGCCGCCAACGAACATGCCATCGCGCAGGTGCTGGGCCCGCAGATCGCCCAGCTTGCCGGCCAGGGCTATACGCATGTCTTCGGCCCCTCCACCACCTTCGGCAAGGATCTGATGCCAGTGGTGGCTGCGCTGCTGGGCGTCAACCAGATCTCCGATCTGATGTCGGTCGAAGACGCTTACACCTTCAAGCGCCCGATCTACGCAGGCAACGCCATCATCACCGTCAAGGCCCCGGCCGAGCAGACCGTGGTCGCGACGGTGCGCAGCGCCTCCTGGCCGGAAGCTGCCGGCGGTGGAAGCGCGACGGTTGAGTCGGTCACGCTGGAAGCCGCGCTGCCGACCCATACCCGTTTTGTCGGCCTGGCCGCAGGCAGCTCCGACCGCCCCGACCTGCAAAGCGCAAAGCGCGTGGTCTCTGGTGGCCGCGGCGTCGGCTCGGCCGAGAACTTCAAGCACATCTACAGCCTGGCCGACAAACTCGGCGCCGCCGTGGGTGCCTCCCGCGCGGCAGTGGACGCCGGCTACGTGCCCAACGAGCTGCAGGTGGGCCAGACCGGCAAGATCATCGCTCCGGAGCTGTACGTGGCCATCGGCATCAGCGGCGCGATCCAGCATCTGACCGGCATCAAGGATGCGGGGACCATCGTGGCAATCAACAAGGACCCGGAGTCGCCGATCTTCGAGATTGCCGATATTGGGCTGGTGGGTGATCTGTTTGCGCTGCTGCCGGAGTTGGAGGCTGCGTTGGGCTGAGGCCCGTCTGCTGCAATGGATTCGCCTTCGCCTTCTGGCATCAACGGTGCCGCAACATCGCGGCACCGTCTGGATTATCTGGTCGGCTTCGTCGTGCTGTTATGCGGCGGCTATATCGCCGCATTGGTCTGGGTAGACCACGGGAACGGCACATTTTCGCGGCTTAGTGATGTCTGGCACCTGATGTTGCTCGCAATCGTGCCCGTGTCGCTGACGTACCTGTTTCGGTACTGGCGCTGGCAATGGCTGCTCCGTCGCAAAGGACATCGCGTGCCAATGGGGCGTGGCCTGGCTGGCTATTTGGCGGGCTTCGCACTGACCGCTACGCCAGGCAAGGCAGGCGAACTGATGCGGATTCGCTACTTCGCAAGGCAGGCGAACTGATGCGGATTCGCTACTTCGCGCGCATGGGCATTCCGGCCGAGCGCACATTGGGCGTCTTCGTCTTCGAGCGCGCATCCGACCTGCTGGTCATCCTGTCGCTGTCCTTGCTGGCCGCGTCGATATTCCCCACCTTGGGCGCGCTAGCTGCAATCGTGCTGGGTTTTGTCTGTGCGCTGTTCGGCGCAGCCGCCTGGCCCGCGTTGTTGGACAACCTGAAAAGCGTGGCCGCGCGCCTTCCCGGCCGCTGGCTGCGGCGACTGGCGCATTTTTTCCTAGCGGCAGCGCTGGAATTGCGTAGTTGCCTGGATCTGCCTGCGTTCGCGCAAAGCATGCTTGCCGGGTTCATCGCCTGGGGACTGACATCAGCAGTATTCGTGAGCCTTTGCGTCGGCATGGGCCTGCAACTGGATCCCATGGTCGCGCTCGGTATTTACCCGCTTGCGATGCTGATCGGCGCACTGTCGTTTGTGCCCGGTGGCGTCGGCTCGACCGAACTGGCCATCGTCCTGATGCTCAATCGGCTTGGAATTTCTACTGCGGACGCCATTGCGGTTGCTGTCGCCGCGCGGCTGGTGACGCTTTGGTACGCCATCCTCGTCGGGGCAGTGTCCATGCTCGCCGCAGAATTCGCCATCCGCAAGAGCACGCGGTGAACGACAGGTATAATCGGCGCCCCGCAATGGATCGCCAGGCAGTCGATGTCCGCCCCTATCAATAGCACCACCGGTCCGGTTGTTTCGGGACGCGCCTTGTGCGTGGATCTGGATGGCACGCTTTTGAATTCGGACATTCTCTATGAGTCGGTGCTGGCGTTGCTGGCGCGAAACCCGCTGTACGTGTTCTTGCTGCCACTGTGGCTGTTGCGTGGGAAGGCCGCACTGAAGCGCGAACTTGCCTCCCGCGTCGTCCTGCCTGCAGAGACCCTGCCCTACAACCACCAGGTGCTCGAGCTGTTGCGCACCACAACGCAACGCCCGCGCGTGTTGTGCACCGCCTCCGATGCACTGCTGGTGCAGCCTATTGCAGAGCATCTAGGCCTCTTCGAGCAGGTCATTGCCAGCGATGGCAAGCGCAATCTGTCTGGTCGCAACAAGGCAGACGTACTGGTCGACGCGTTTGGTCAGGGCAACTTCGATTACGCCGGCAACGGCAGCGTGGATTTGCACGTCTGGGACAAGGCCGGTGGCGCCTGGGTCGTCAACAACGGCACCGCACTGGCAAAGGCAGCGGCGCAACGCACGACCGTGTATGCGCATTGGCCTGCCCCGTCGCGCGCCCGTGCATGGCTGAAGGCGTTGCGCCTGCACCAGTGGCTGAAAAATCTGCTCGTGTTCGTTCCGCTGCTGACCGCGCACCGATTCCTGGATCTGGAATCGGTGCTGCAATCCACGATTGCGCTGGTCGCGTTCGGGTTATGCGCTTCCGGCGTCTATGTGCTCAATGATCTGCTGGATTTGACGCCTGACCGTCAGCATCCACGCAAACGCAAGCGCCCGTTCGCGGCAGGTCGGCTCCCGCTTTTGCATGGGCTGCTGGTCGCCCCCGCGCTGACCATTGCCGGGCTCCTGCTGTCGCTGGCATGCAACATTGAATTCACCCTGGTCTTGCTTGCCTACTACATCATGACCTTGGCGTATTCGCTGCGCTTGAAGCGCATTGTGATGATCGACGTGGTGCTGCTCGCAGCGCTCTACACCGTACGCATCATCGGCGGCGCGGTGGCGATCGGCATCGAGTTGTCGTTCTGGTTGTTGGCATTTTCAATGTTCATGTTCCTGTCGCTCGCGCTGCTCAAGCGCTACACGGAACTGCATGCCATGTTGAGCAGCGGCAAGACCAGGGCCAGTGGCCGGGCCTATTCGGTGGAGGATCTCTCGCTGCTGCAATCCATGGGCGCGGCCGCCGGCTACATCGCGGTCATGGTGATGGCGCTGTACATCAACAGCCCCGAGAGCGTGGAGCTGTACCGCAATCCCAAGCTGCTCTGGCTGGTGTGCCCGGTGCTGCTGTATTGGGTGAGCAGGGTCTGGATCATTGCGCATCGCGGAGAGATGCATGACGACCCGATCGTGTTCGCTGCCACCGACCGTGTCAGCCAGATTGTTGTGGTGCTGTGCGGGTTATTCGCACTGAGCGCCATCTGATGGCCGCAGGGCAATCCTGGGGGCGGTATCCCAGCGCGCAGCAGACGCTGCTACCGATCAACGATCGTGCAGCGACTCTGCCCGCATTCGACGGCCTTGCGCTGCCGCGTGGTAACGGGCGCAGTTATGGCGATAGTTGCCTGAATCCGGATGGTGTATTGCTGCGCGCGCGCGGGCTTGATCGATTCATCGCTTTTGATCCCGCCAGTGGCGTGCTGCGCTGCGAGGCTGGCGTCACTCTCAACGAGATCATCGAGCTGGTATTGCCGCAAGGCTGGTTTCTGCCGGTGACTCCCGGCACCCGCTACGTCACTGTTGCCGGCGCGATTGCCAACGACGTGCATGGCAAGAACCACCATCGGACCGGCAATTTTGGTCACCATGTGCGCGCATTCGAGCTGTTGCGTAGCGACGGCGAGCGGCGGGTGTGCACTCCGGATCACGCCGATCGCTGGTTCGCAGCGACAGTGGGAGGACTCGGGCTGACCGGCCTGATCACCTGGGCGGAAATTCAGCTGCGCCGCGTCGCAAGCTCCGCGCTGGAAGCGGAAAACATTCGCTTCGGCTCGCTTGAAGAGTTCTTTGCGTTATCGGCAGCCGCGGCCGAAAGCCACGAGTACAGTGTGGCGTGGATCGACTGCCTGGCAAGTGGCAAGGCGCGCGGGCGCGGGCACTTTACCCGCGCAGATCACTGCACCGGGCTTGCGCACGAGCGACCGAAACCGCCAGGCGCAGGTTTTTCCATGCCTGTCACTCCACCGATTTCGTTGGTGAACACGTTTTCCCTGCGGCCTTTCAACGCGCTCTACTATTGGCGCCAGCCGGCTCCGCACAAACGCTTCGTCAGCCATCTTTTGCCGTTCTTTTACCCGCTTGACGGCATCCGTGACTGGAACCGCATGTACGGCCCCTCCGGCTTTCTGCAGTACCAGTGTGTCTTGCCGCCCGCAACCGCGCGGGACGCAGTGGACGCGCTGCTTGCAGAGATCGCGCGCAGCGGCAGCGGCTCGTTCCTGGCTGTGTTGAAGGAATTCGGCAACACACCTTCCATCGGCATGCTGTCTTTCCCAAGGCCAGGCACGACCTTGGCATTGGACTTTCCCAATACCGGTCCTGATGTCTTCCGCCTGCTTGAGCGACTGGACCGCATCGTCGACGAAGCAGGCGGTGCTCTGTACCCTGCCAAGGACGCACGTATGACAGCACAGTCGTTTCAGCGTGCCTATGGCCGCTGGCGCGAGTTCGGCAGCTATCTCGATCCACGTTTTTCTTCCGGCTTCTGGCGCCGGGTCACGGAGTAGACATGCAACGCGTCCTTATTATCGGAGCCACCTCGGCCATTGCCGAAGCAACCGCCCGACGCTACGCCGCACGCGGTGCGGCCGTCCACCTGCTCGGCCGCCAGGCCCCACGCCTGGAAACAATTGCGGCCGATCTCACCACCCGCGGCGCGCGAACCAGCATCGGCGTGCTGGATGTCAACGACAATGCGCGTCATGGCGAGGTTCTGGATGCAGCGTGGGCTGCATTGGGCGGTGTCGATGTCGTGTTGATCGCGCATGGCACGCTCCCGGATCAAGCTGCATGTAACGCATCGGTCGAACTGTCGCTGCGCGAATTCGCCACCAACGGCACCTCCACGATCGCGCTGTGCGCAGCGCTTGTGCCGCGACTGACGTCGGGCGCCACACTGGCAGTCATTTCTTCGGTGGCTGGAGATCGCGGCCGAGCCAGTAATTACCTCTATGGAAGCGCCAAGGCAGCCGTGACCGCCTACTTGAGCGGCCTCGGACAGCGCCTGCGCCCGCAAGGCATCAACGTGCTCACGATCAAGCCGGGCTTCGTCGACACCCCCATGACTGCAGCCTTCAAGAAGGGCGCACTGTGGGCAAAGCCGGACCAGATTGCCAAGGGGATCCTCAGTGCAGTGGACAAGCGTCGCGCTGTGGCCTACCTGCCCAGTTTCTGGTGGGCAATCATGCTGGTGATCAAGAACATCCCGGAATTCATCTTTCGTCGCATCTCGCTATAAACCACCCCATCCACAGAGGAAGTGCTGAGATGCCAGATATCGATCACGATCTCGACGTGCTCTATCAACACCGTTTCCCGAAGGAAGAACTCGCCAACAAGAACCGGATCTGGCAAGTCTTGTGCACGCAGTACTTCAGTCGGTTCGTCAAACCCAATGAGACCGTGGTCGACATCGGAGCAGGATATTGCGAGTTCATCAACAATATTCCGGCCGCGCACAAGATCGCCGTTGACCTCAATCCTGACGTACGCAAGTTCGCCGCTGATGGTATCCGCGTGATCAATGAGTCATGCATTGCGGTCAGCTCGATCCCTAGCGCCAGCGTGGATGCGGTGTTCATGAGCAACTTTCTCGAGCACCTGCCAACCAAAGATCTCGTATTGCAAACGCTGCGGGAAAGCGCGCGCATGCTCAAGCCGGGCGGAAGGGTCATTATCTTGCAACCCAACATTCGCTTCCTGTATGACGAGTATTGGGATTACTTCGACCACCACACGGCACTAAGCGACCGTAGCCTCGTCGAGGGAGTACTGATGGCGGGATTGGAGCCGCAGGTAGTGATCCCCAAATTCCTGCCCTATACCACCAAGAGCCGGCTACCGCAGGCGCCGTGGCTGGTATCGCTTTACCTGCGCATCCCGCTCGCCTGGCACTTCTTGGGCAAGCAAGCGCTGGTCGTTGCCTACAAGCGCGGCTGATCCATTCCTCCATTCGTTTCAGAGTCCATCCATGGCACAGAAAAGTGACAAGATCGTGTTGACCGGTGCCGCAGGCCTGGTGGGACAGAACCTCATCGTCGAAATGAAACAGCAGGGCTACACCCAGCTGGTCGCTATCGACAAGCACGAGCACAACCTTGAGATCTTGCGCAAGCTGCATCCGGACGTAAAGACGATACTGGCCGATCTCGCCGAACCCGGTGTCTGGAGCGAAGCGTTCGCAGGCGCTCGCCTGATAGTGCAGTTGCATGCACAGATCACCGGCAAGTTCCGCACGTTATTCGACCGCAACAACCTACAGGCGACCGAAAACGTGCTGAAGGCTTGCGTGGATCATCAGATTCCCTATATGGTGCACATCAGTTCTTCGGTCGTGAATTCAGTTGCAACTGATGACTACACCGAGACCAAGAAGCTACAGGAGGCGCTAGTCCGCAACAGCGGGATCCCTCACTGCGTTTTGCGCCCGACGTTGATGTTCGGCTGGTTCGACCCCAAGCACCTGGGATGGCTGTCGCGCTTCATGGCCCGCACTCCGGTATTCCCGATCCCCGGCGACGGCAAGTTCATGCGCCAGCCGTTGTACGAGCGCGATTTCTGTCGCTGCATCGTGCAGTGCATAGAGCGCGAACCTGCGGGCGACATCTACGATATCGTTGGCGCTACGCGCGTGGATTACGTTGATATCATTCGCACCATCAAGCGCGCGAAACAACTGCGCACTGTGATCGTGCATATCCCGATTGGCTTTTTTGCCTTTTTACTCCGGGTGTACAGCCTTTTCAGCAGCAAGCCGCCCTTCACCGCCGATCAACTCAAGGCACTCTCGGCAGGCGATGACTTCAAAGGCGTAGATACACAGGCGATTTTCGGCGTGACCCAGACCCCGTTCGAAGAGGCCATCCGCGAAAGCTACTGCGACCCGCGCTACAGTCATATCGTCCTCAAGCGTTGACGCCCTGCCCTGGCTGTCATCCATCATCTCCAAGGTAAACATGAGCACGTACTCAATCATCGGTAGTGGCCCCATGGGCCTGATGGCCGCACTCGAACTTCTGGACCGTGGTCACAGGGTCGATCTCTATGAGCGCGACGACCGCATCGGCGGCATGTCGGCGGCTTTCGACTTCGACGGCCTTTCTATCGAGCGCTATTACCATTTCATCTGCAAAACCGACTACCCGCTGTTCAAGTTGCTCGACCGCCTTGGCATGGCCGATAAACTGAAGTGGACCGACACCAAGATGGGCTATTTCTACGATGGCCGGCTCTATAAATGGGGATCACCTTTCGCCTTGCTCAGCTTCCCTCATTTGGGCCCGATCAGTAAGCTGCGTTATGCGTTACACGTGATGCACACCAAAGGCATCTCCGACTGGTCGGCGCTCGACAAGGAGAACGCACGCGACTGGATCACAGGCTGGATCGGCAAGAAAGCCTATAAGGTCATGTGGGAGAAAGCGTTTGGACTGAAGTTCTTCGAGTACGCCAACGATCTGTCGGCGTCGTGGATCGGCACACGCATCAAACGCATTGCACTCTCCCGGCGCAATCTGTTCAACGAGAGCCTGGGTTATTTGGAGGGGGGCTCGGCCATCCTGCTGGATGCAATGGTGGCCGAGATTAAGCGTCGTGGCGGCCGTATTTTGCTCAGCCAGCCGATCGATGAAGTAGTTTCCGAAGCCGGCCGGGTCACCGGCATCCGCGTGGGCAACCAATTCCACGCATACGATGCGGTGATCTCAACCGCACCGATTCAGTATGTGCCGGCGATGGTACCGGGACTGCCTGCAGCATTCGCTGATTCCATACGTCGAATCGAAAATATTCCAGTCGCATGCGTCATTCTCAAGCTTAGCCAACCGATCAGCGAAAACTTCTGGATGAATATCAGCGATGACAGCATCGCTATTCCTGGCGTCATTGAATATAGCAATCTCAACCCAGGCACGGACCCCGCGCAGAAGATCCTGTATGCGCCCTATTACATGCCCAAGACCCACCCGAAGTGGCAATGGAGCAATCAGCAGCTGATCGATGAAGTGATCAGCTATCTGCCTAGAATCAACCCTGCATTCAAGCCGGAATGGGTCCTCGCCACGCACTGCCATCGTTACGAATTTGCGCAGACTATCTGCCCCCCGGGGTTCCAGGACATGCTGCCGGCGATGAAGACGCCATTGACCGGCTTCTACATGGCCGACACAGCATATTACTATCCTGAAGACCGCTCAATTTCCGAAAGTCTGGCGGTTGGTACTACCCTGGCTGAGACTGCAGCAGGCGAGCCGTGATCAGCAAGCGCTTTTTCATGTTTGTCTTATCTGGCGGCATCGCTGCTGCTGCCAATTTCTGTTCGCGCATCCTCTTCAGCCAGTGGGTGCCATATTCACTTGCGATCGTTCTGGGGTTCATGGTCGGCCTTGTCGTGGCATTCGTGCTGATGCGCAAGCTTGCTTTTAATGACACGAACAATGCAGCGCACTCGCAAGTAATGTGGTTTCTGGTTGTGAATGCTATTGCGCTCTTGCAGACGTTCTGCGTCAGCCTGCTACTGGCGCGCTGGCTCCTGCCCTTGCTGGGCGTGACCCGTGGCGCCGAGACTATTGCGCATGCCATCGGTGTCGCCACCCCTGTACTCACGAGTTACATCGGTCATAAACGTTTATCTTTCCGCAGCTGAAAACCCTGCACGCTTCTCGCCAGCGCCACGACCTCGCTGCTCTACATAATGACAAGTACTCCATACGACATGATTCCCAGCGAGCCCTTCGACGGCACAAGCAAAGTGGTAGAGACCTGGCACGTTGTCATCGCCTTCGTCGTTTTCTCCTTGCTCTTTGCGGCATACAGCCATCTGATCGGACTCAACATGACGCCGTTTCGGGCAGAGTCTGGCTTATTCATTGCGCAAGCCTGGAGCCATGGCGACCATTTCGATTTCATCAAGCCGCTGTTGACGCACGCTCGCAACGGCCATTACACCCCTGTGTTCTTCATCTTGGAGTTCGTACAGGCCGGCTGGTTTGGCGCTGATGAGCAGTACTGGTTCATTCGTCAGATGCTTGTACTTGGACTTCTGTCGACATCGCTCTATCTACTCAGCCACTCCGCGCTTGCACTGACATCTCTGCACCCGCGAGCCTGCGCGGTCATCGCAGGGCTGGTGGCAATGGCATTCGTGGTCCAACCCACCGTTTTGGAACTGACTACGTGGCCGTTTATGGCCGCCCAATTGCTTTGCCTTGCTTGCGGCGCAATGGCAACGTCGAACCTGCTGAATGCAATACGCACAAATCACATCAAGCCCCTTTACTGGGCTCTCGCATGGGGCTACGCCTCGATGCATTTGTTCGGCGTGGGCTTTACGATCAGTGTTACCGTTATCGTGGCTACGATTGTATGCACATGGGCGCTCAGATTGCCTGCCAAGGCATATGCCGCCGCCGCCGTTTCCACGATCGTGACCTTGATGCAAGCTGCGATCATGGCGCAGAGCACAGAGCAAGCGACTGGCGAGCGAACGATTAACCTAGGCGATCACGTGATCAGAATGGGCGCGCTGTACATGGGATCTTTGCAGGGCGGCGCCCGCTCGCTATGGGCCAACGGCCGCTTCCCTTGGCCGAATCCCGATACATACGCCACCGATGCAGCGTATGGTTATGCGCTGCTTCTCGCCATCGTCGCGACATCAATCGCACTGCTGTGGAAGGGCCGACAGGAGCAAAAACCGCTACTAGTCGCTTACGGGCTGCTTTCTGGAACTTTTGCGTTTTCACTGGGGCTGTATTGCGCACTGATCGTGGTCCGCCTCCAGTATTCGCCTGGAAACACAGCAATAAATCCTTTCCTGTTTGGTACGCGCTACCTGATCTTTCCTGCATTCTTCATTTTTATGCTCAGCCCCCTACTTCTGATTCCGTTGGCAAAAAGCCTGGGAAATTGGGCCATCCTTCCGGTCAGCGCAATCGGGGGTGGAGCCGCTGTAGCGACTTACGTGTTTTTCACGACTGTGACGACGCTTTGGCCAATTTTTGCAACGCCGTTCTCGGAAAAATGGTCCAAAGTCGTGGAAGACGCCCGTGTACAACTGAAGACAAGTGGCTTCATTCAAGACCGGCCACTTTTAGAATTGGATCCCGAGTTCCACGCTGAACTGCATCAGTTCAGCGGATTGCTGGAAAACGAACTTGGCTGCCGCGACTGCGT
This sequence comes from Xanthomonas phaseoli pv. dieffenbachiae, assembly GCF_008639345.1. Taxonomy (NCBI): domain Bacteria; kingdom Pseudomonadati; phylum Pseudomonadota; class Gammaproteobacteria; order Lysobacterales; family Lysobacteraceae; genus Xanthomonas; species Xanthomonas phaseoli. The sequence goes on from NZ_CP041380.1 coordinate 4,013,076, forward strand.
GAAATTCCAAGATCAAGATAAGTGAAATGATGAAGGGCAGGTCCACATGCCTGCCCCGCTGAAGGCTAATGCTGCCGAAGCATTAGGTTCAATGTTTCATCCGTGCTGCCTGCAGCCAACGTTAATCCAGTCTGCCGACCAATACCGGGATAGATCCAAGCGACCATTTCCTTGGTGCCGGACAGTCGTTTGAACTCGTAGCTGATCATGCCTCCCTCGAACGTCACTCCAAGATTAGAACGTAATCCAACCTCCAGGTAATCATTGTCCTTAGAACCCTGTAGCGGAGCTTTGCCCTCGACACAACGGCCATCCTGGCAAAGCCGGAACTCCACCTCGCCATCTGCAGCGCCCCCGCCGTTTCCAATTTGCACCGCAACTGCATCCACACGCAATGCCCCGGCAGGAGAAAATGTTCCACGAATCGTCTCGCCCGCAGAGAGGCGAATGGATCGATTTGAAGAATCGTCGAGTGGGGACCGCACTTGCACCTGCACATTGCCGCTGAGCTGGCAGTCGCGCGGAGGATATTGATGACAAGCCGCCAACGATAACGGCAACAAGCTGACAAGAAGATGTTTGAGCATGATTCCTCCGAAAAAACCGCTCAGCCGGACAGCAACGCGTGTCCGCGGTGTAGTAATAAGACGATATTAATTGCAATCTGCCCGGAGACGCAGGCCAGCATCAATGAATAAAAGTTTCTCTGCTGCATCCAACGCAAAGAGAGCATCAACAGCGCTACAGACACCGCCTGGAGGCCGTGAACTGCCGGGATGCTCAGTACGCTAAACACGCCAATCAACAGTGCCGAGGGCAGCGCCAGCAACAATACGAACTCTTTCGAATGCTGGCGAATGCATTGCACGGACGCAAATGCGGCTGGAGGCAGTAGCAAAATCCCCACCGCGCCGACAATACCGTGCAGCGACGCCTGCACCAGATCGCCAACTGTTGGCAGGACGCGGAAGCTGATGGGCGCGATCGCATTGAGTAAGTTGACGAAACGCGCTTCCGCATGTGAAGCCAGGCTGGCGCCTACGCTAAGATTTTGCTCGACCAAATCCGATGACAATTGCAAGTACCAGTTCGCCCATAACCACCATATCGCGAGGCCTCCGAAAGCAACTACTGCAAACGGCAACAGTCCGCGGCTAGGGTTCATGTCGTTGCGTTCCCGAATCAGGAGGTACAACCCGAATGCACCTAGGAACACGACGGCATATGGATGCGACCAGTAAGCCAAGGCCCCCAATAGACCTGCAATCCACGTGGGTTTGCGTGCCAGCAGTGTGAACGCGCTCAGTACCAAGAAGAACGCAGCGAGCGATTTTGGCCAAGCGAATAGTGTCTGTGCCACAAAATAAGGACTACTGCCGAACACTAGCAAACCCGCAACCCAGTAACCCCGACTCAGCCCGAAATACTGGAAGAGCAATGCAGCGCCGATAAAAAGCGATGCATTCAAGACCAGGGACACCGCCAGAAACCGGCGGTAGCTACGGTCGTCACCAAAACGGCCAACGTCAGGCCATTGTCTGCCGACATAACGAAACGTCGGCAGAGGCCCATTTAATTTTTGCGGCGCATCCAGTGCTGCTCGCAGCGGTACGGCCGCTAGCGACATCAAGATTGGTCGGTTGGCAAGCTCCTGGCCTGGCATCAACGGTCGCTCCTCCGCAAAGGGAATATCGCGTAGTAGATACTCGGTCGCGGCGAAGGGAATGAAATTATCGGCTGGGAATGCCCCAAGCATCACCTGCACTTTGACGTGCAGGTGGTCATTCTTGATTACGTAGGCACCATCAGGTAGCTCTGAAGGCATCTTGATGGGCACGAATGTCATCAGCATCGGGATGGCTGCCATTAGCAGCCATCCAAGCGCAGCAAGCCGAGATTGAAGCACCGCCTCACCAGCACCGGAGCCGAACAGACGCGAGAAGACATCCGACCGGCTCCACTGCACAACAGAGGCCACTAAAGTGACGGAGAGCAGTAACCACGCATTGCGCTCGTAGTCCCAAGATATGGACACTGTGCCAATGCCAAGGATCGCTAGTCCCAAAATGCCAAACCCAATGGAGTAGGCAAGAAGCTCCAGCCCCTTAAGCGAGCGCCCGCCTGCAGTGCACGAGAGAAGCGCGCCGCCAATCAAGACCACTAACAAGGCAGTCAATACGATTAGCCCCAATGCAACCAGCACTGCCATCATCCTCTGTGCTCCATTCTCACAAATCCCACAGCGCCGGCGGCTGCTCCTAAGGTTAATGATAAAACAAAACCGGCGAATTCTTCACACAGCTCATTGGCCGACAGCTGATGAAGCAAATTCCACGCACTTGACTCACTGTCCACTCTATAATTTAGGATCGACCTGCTACATAGACGGCTACTGCCGCGGATCCTTGGAATCACACGATGACTCAGCTGCAGATTGTTGTCCTGACGGCTATGGTTGGGCCTGCCTATCTAATTTTTCTGTGCCTCATTGGTGACATGATCGGACGTGCTTGGCTAAGCACTATCGAGTCCAGCTGGGAACGTGGAGCCAGTACCATGCTCGCTGGACTGTTGGCGCATGCCGCATTGACCAGCGTTGCTCTGGTAGTTGCCCCAGGGTGGAGCGGCATGGCTCTTTGGATATTGCTTGCTGGCGCTGTGATCAGCTGGCGTTGGCGGCGTCCGATGGCGGTCACCTTAGCAAAGCCTCTCTTGCTGGTTATAGCCTATAGCGTTGCCTGCTACCTGGTCCTTCTAAGCTTCCACTACGGTCCGGCTCGCGGCAGCACGATCTTCTGGAGCATCTTTTCGCTCACCAACGTTACTCCGGGCGATTCGCCACAATCGGCGTTCCAGGCACAGTATCTGCTGTTTGGTCATCAACTCATAGGTGCTCAGCAGTTTGCTCTTTTTGACAGGCCATTCTTGGGCGGCATCATTACTGCTGGAACGCTGCCTGCCTTTGGCATCCATCTGCAGCCCAAGTTTTATGACTATGACGAATTGACGGCGTTCGCATACACAAACCTGTGGATAGCGATTAACTCGATCGCGGCGCTGAGCCTCTTGAACGTGGTAGAGCGCTTTAGCAATGGACGCAGCACGTTGATCATCAGCATGCTGCTTCTGGCATCCCCCTTTCTGGTTTTTAACACTATCGGGTTGTGGCCGAAATTATTGGCACTCTCGCTTATATGCCTCGCCTGCACCCAGGCATTACGGAAAAACTGGATCATTGCGATATTACTCAGCGGGGCATCCTTCGTTGCGCACGGATCATTCCTCTGGGCGCACCTTTCATTTGGCGGTGCGCTCATCCTCATCCTCTTGGCCCAAAGACAGAAATATGGGATTACTTGGCCACGCCTAGCGGCGGTCCCATTCGCGTGCGCGGCCGTACCGATCGCCTGGTTCGTGGCAGAGCACCTCGTCGGAGGAGCTACGCCCCTGCGCACTTACTATTTATACAACGTACAAGTCGCCTATGGATTGGACCACACCGCTGAGCAGATCGCGAAAGAGTTCTACTCTTCGACAAATCCTGCAAACCTTGCAGTCCTGCCATGGATGAACATGATCAAGGGCATTCTGCCGATCGAGACGCTCGACGCGATCCTCAACTATCGCCTGTCTAACGAAGCGATCAGTTGGCGCACCCTTGGTGAGACACTTTTCTATACACAGCACATGCGCACATGGTTTGCTTTAGGACTGATCGGAGGCATCGTCACGCTGCGCGGCCTGCTCCACAGCCACTCGGAGCGCTGGCTCCCACGATTGGCGTTGATCGTCTTTTTTGTACTACCATTAATTCCAGGACTTGGCCTTTACAGGCGCGATGATCTTTTCCTCCTTATCATCATGATGTTTTCAGCCATTCCCGTACTCATCTCATTCAGTATAGGATTCAGCTCCCTGAGGGAGCCAACGATGACGGCGATTGCACTGGCGATGATTGCCGAGTACCTGATGATTTATTTCTGGCGATATCCTCCCGGAAGCTACGCCGGAGAATTTCACGCTTATTACCTTGCCGTGATAGTGCCAAGCTTGTTAATCGTCGCGGCCAGTATTGTGTGGCCCCGGAAATGGCAGCCATCCAAACTGAAAATATTTTCGAGCGCCACTCGATGAGCAAGCAGTCGTGGGGGATAACACCTAACTCCTGCGCAGCTGCGGCACTGGGCCTCCTTGCAGCGTGCGCATTAATAGCGCCAAAATTTGTCTATCACTTTAGTCATGACGGCGGCTTCGTTGAAAATGGCGAGAAAATAAATCTAAGCCGCTGGACTCAAATTTCTGCTTATCGAAATGGGGGCGCCATCCTTGGAATAAATCGGCCAGACAAAGAGATAATTGGCATCAATCGACCGGACAGAGAGCCACCATCTCACTACGAATCATGGATTAACGCGGGACAGTGGTTGCGTTTTGATCATGTGCCAATCACGCGACGTAGCCGTTTTATCGCCGAGGTACGTGTCCACCCGGAATGGCCGCGCGATCGAGCAACCGAGGTGGAGTTTCGCATATTCGCCAGCGCAGAGGGGCGTCCGCCTCTTCAGGCTGTATTTGTTCCCAGGTTGGACAAGCAGACAGAATGGACACGCATCGAACTGGATCTTGCGCCGCTGGCCGGACATGATGCTGGCATCCAGCTCAAGCCGAGCGCCAACCAAGAGGTCTGGACACTGATGCGCGACCCGAAGATCGTAATCGTCGAAGATCGCGCACCGCACTAGCTAAAACGCATTGAGAGCCATATCTCTCGCCATTCAATTCTTCGAATTAATGGCCAGACACTCGCCACTCGTCGACAGTGTCCAGAATTCTCTGTGCTCGGGACTTGTACGTGTGCTCAGCGATCGTGCGCTGTTGTGCAGCCTCGGCGATGCGCATACACCTGGGCTGATCGTTCAGCACCTGCTCCATTAAATGTGCAAACTCAACAGCCGAGTTGTAGAGCAAGATTTCGCTGTTCGGTTGATAATAATCGGTGATCTCCAGACTCTCGACGAAGAATGCCTGGGTGGTTCCGGCCATGGCAGCCTCGAAGGTCCGCGGCCCGGGCGTGGAAGGCTCGAGCTTGAAGCGATCATTGGCGTAATTGAAATCACGGCCCATGTTGAGCGTCACCCAAGAACGTGCATAGTGGTCGGATAGCTGATCATTGGGCAGTCGACGATTGCTGCAGAACGCGAGCTCGCTCGGCCAGCCATCACCAAGAATCATCGCATCGTACGATTGCAGAGTCTTGCGCAGGTCACCCAGGAGGCGCTTGCGGTTAGCGAAAGCGACGCCGCAGAAAAAAATGCTGATGCCCTTAACAGTGCTAACCGGCCGCCAATGTGCTTGCTGGCTTGCGGCCAGCGGCAGGTGCCTTGCAAACGGGTGTGCGTAGTGCTCTGCGCACCAGCGATCGTTGCTGAAGACGATGTCTGCAACGTCACGGATCTTGTAGTTGTAATCGAATTCATAGGGATCGTCGTGCAGCCAGAACACCATAGGCACGCCGGCCTGCGTGCAGTAGCGTCGAAGACGGGCATACTCGGCATCGTCAGGCATGCACGAGCCAAAACAGACAACCACGTCCGGCTGTAACTCGCTCGCGCGTTTGGCGGCAAACTCAAGCGGGGTGGCTAACGCTTGCGCCACCTGCGGCAACTGCGCGAACCCTTCAGTCACGTAGTCGCGCAGAACGACATTGCGATTCTGGTTATCAGGAGATGCCCCGCTGACCAAGATCTTTTGGGCAAAAACGCTCATGTCCGCACTCCTCCGAGGCGCCGCGCAATTCCCTGCAGAACTCTCGCGATCGTATTTCTGAGTCCATTTTTCTTATAGAAGCGGTACCCCCTGCCGACGATTCCCAGAGGAAGAACCGGGACTGGGCCACTGCCTCCATCGGCCACGCTTGCTGCACGCGGTGGGATTACCCAGTTCGGCTCGACTAGCAAAATACCCAGATCTCGAATGGTATTGCCGCGCGGATAATTCTGCGTACGCTGCACGAACGGCTGTAGCGGCAGCAGTTTGGTATACAGATCCCGCAGCCACCGCATATGGTCGTCGTGATGTTGCGTGGTTGTTGCCAACACGCGCACACGGATGGCTTCCAAACCGGAACGGTCGGCAATCAGCTGCCGGATTAGACGCACCATACTGCCGGCTTCGCTGACCGGAACGACGTAGCCATTTTCTCCATCGATCACCCGTTCTCCCAGCGCGCCAATATCAGAAACAATCGGCACCACTCCAGCCGACCATGCTTCGGACAGGCTGATGCAGTAGGTTTCGGGCCAAATCGAGAAGTGGATCGAGAGGTCATGACCTGCCAGGATCTGCTTTAACGTTCCCGGTTTGTAGGCACCATGCAGCGTCAAATTAGGAATCTTAAGAATATCCAGAATTGTCTGATATTCGGCAGGAACCGGCCCCACGATGCTAATTTCCACCTCGTCGTAACGCAGTTGATTGATCACATGGATCAGTTCGTTACCGCCTTTATTGCGAGTGAAGTTGCCGGGTATAGCGATTCGAAGCCTGCCCTGGCGCAACTGTGGCAATGGCACAGCGGAGATTTCGTCGTTCTTTGGCATGGGCACCGCATTGACGAGAAGACGCCCGGAATCCGATAGCCCCGGATACATGCGCTGGTAGAGCGCAGCAACTCCAGGCGTATTCACGTGCAGCACGTCCATGTGGTCCAACACGCGGCTGAAAAAAGCGCGACGGCGCGCTTGACTGCCGATATCGGCACCTCGCGAAGCATTTAGGCAGACATCGCAGGTTTCGATCGGCAGCGAGGGAATATTGCAGTACACCTCACGATAATCAAGCAGATTAAAGCGAGAACACACGGCATGGTAATCGTGGAGACTGAAGATACATCGCAACCCGAGGGCAGCTGGCAACAGACCGATAGAAGGCGGATGCCCGATCAAGTGTTGGAAATGCACCAATTCAATGCCGTACTTGTACAGCAGTCCGGAGAAAGCTTCCTCTCGTTGCGGGCAGGTCAATGCGGCCTCGTCCAGCCCCCCATCAAAGTCGAACGTTTCGACGACGTCCAGTGCCTCGTTGCGCAATGTATAGCGGCGGCCGCTAGGCTGAACAGTACGGTCGGGCGTATAGAACAGGAACTCGATATCATCGGCCAACGCCTGGCGTACCGACTCTTGATAGACCTCCACACCGCCGTAAGGCGCTACACCAATGATGTTGTGCGACACTACCAGCACTTTGCGGCGAGTCAGCGGAGAATCTTTTTCATTCTTCACGATCGGCTTGGGCTCACGCTGCAAAGCGTCTACGCAAGACAGGAGATACTCTACCCGGTTCAGGTATAAGTGTTTCTTCAACGTCACTGCCTGTGCCGATCTGGCAACCGCCATGCGCTGCTCAGGATGAGCGAGGTAGTGCCTGAGTTTTTCAATACAATCTGCAGGACCGTCGAAGCCAACGTAGTCGCGGCCTTCTTGATAGTAGTCCTGGACCCGAATCTCGGGAATAGAAATATCGACCAGCTGGAAACCACCCGCCAGCGCGACCTCAAAGAAGCGCGGACCAGGCGTATGCGCAACCGGATCGTTGCCAGAAGACGAAAAGGAGCGATGTAACGTCAAGACAGAACGGCTACGGTTTGCGAACCGGGCGAACTCGGTATTTGGCGTGCGCCAGTCGTATGCGCTGGGATCCATACCGAGTTTAGGCGCCGGAATGTATGGATTTGCGGGCAGCGCTAACTTCAGATTGATCTCTGGAATCGCTGACTGCAGCCGCGCCAGGAATTCGGAGCGATTAGGCCATGCCGTACCCGCGAAAAACAAATCGTATAGATAATGGGTATCGTCATGATCATCGGGAATGGAATGAAAATGGAAGCGTGGATCAGCTGCCAACGGCAGCGACACACCCTTGCTGCCATATCCAGATACACTTCCCGAGTCATTGGTAAATATCAGATCGAAAAGATCCGCATTAGCGATGTTGATACTGCGTTCGTACGGATCCTCAGTCACCCAAAGTACGCTGCGTCCGCATATCTGGGCGATGCGTTCGACGATTGGACGGTCCAGCTCTTCGCCGTCGAAGGCGATGAAGAGGTTGCAGGCGCTATGCTGTGCCGCCAGGACGGCATCGGCGTAGTCTGCACGCACCACACACTCAACTGCGCCCGCTTCGGACAAGGCTCTAGCCATCGCCAAGCAGATGTAGTGATTTGGATTGCTCCTCTTGGTATCAAGGATCAGAACGCGCCATTGCTTCATCGGGACATACCAATTCGCCGTGTGGTGGTGGGTAATCAGATTCAAATCAACCGAATAATCTACGTACCCGCCGGAATGGCCCCATCAACCGCCAACTCAATGATCCCCGCATCCGCTCCAGCTCTCTTGTCATAGACAGCAACGATGCATTCAACTCTTGATTATCCTTTTCACGTAAGGCAAGGATTTCCTGAGTTTGACTTAGCTGCTCGCCAAGCAAGTTTGCTCTGTGCAAGGCATCTATCCGCTGTTCAAGATTCGCCTTTAGATCGACGACCTCTTGATTAATTATCTGACGTGCGGCTTGATGCTCATTAACCAATCCGATGAGACGCCCCTGCTCTTGAGCCAGAGTTCCTATATCGATATTGGCCCCGATCAGCTTCCCGAGTTGATCGAATAGCCTATTACCAAGCACTGCATCTCCGTTAGCAACATCCAGACGACAGAGATCCAACAACGGCTGGGGCTGTTCGGGACCAACAAGCAAAACTCCCAATCCATGTGTGTGGGTGAAAGCGAATGATGGATACTGGGTTCGCATCTCGTCCCAATACTTCCAGACGCCAAAGCCACGTTCCCGCACATTGATGTCATGAAACAGCACGACTGCGCGCTTGGAAAGTTTGGCCTGCCATGTCTCGAAATCGTTCTTGACGGCTTCGTACGTGTGCAGGCCATCGATATGCAATATATCGACAGTACGGTCGTCGAAATATTCGACAGCTTCCTCGAAGCGCATGCGCATGAGACGGGAGAAATCTGCATAGTTGCGTTGGTGGTAATCCAACAATGGCAGGAAGACTTCATCACCGTATTCGCCAGCGTGCTCATCACCTTGCCACGTGTCGACTGCGTAGCATCGTGTCGGAGCAGCGCAAGCCTGGACAGCCTGACAGAACGCCAGGTACGAGGCGCCACGGTGCGTTCCCAACTCCACAAGAATATCTGGGCGTACGAGTTCAACCAGCCAGGCTGCAAACGGAATATGCCCCAACCACGCACTTTCAGGCGTGTTGCGCGGCTGCATGAACATCGAGTTGTTGATGGTAACGCTAATCATCATGGCCTCATAAATCTTGTCTGGAGCAACGAGGCCGTGGCCCAGGTGCCGTCTGGTTCAACGAAATTGCTGGACGAACGCTTCCACGCTACCGCCACAAAGATCGGACTGCCGCGCATGGATCTCCTCGATCGGCCAGTCCCACCAGCGGATACGCATCAACGCCTCGACCTGTGCGGGGGTAAAACGCATTTTCACTTGGCGTGCAGGATTGCCGGTCACGACCGAATACGGCGCCACGTCGCGCGTCACCACAGCGCGCGCACCAACGATGGCGCCGTCCCCTACCGTCACGCCGGAAAGAATGGTCGCGCCGTAGCCGATCCATACATCGTTGCCGATCCGCGTCGGTCCCTTGGTCGCCGGATGGCCGTCGCGCCCAGCGAGAGGATCACCGAACGCAATGCGCAGGGGAAATGTCGTCACCCATTCGCTACGGTGCTCGCCACCACCGAAGATGACAACTTCTTCTGCGATCGAGCAAAACGACCCAATACCCACCGACTCGTTATCGCTCCACACCTTGAACTGCGGGTTCCCGTAGGTGAAGCGGCCGACCTGGACGCGCGGATCCTGACTGAGCAAAGGAGCTATCTGGCTTGCGTATTCACTCACGGATTGTCCACCACCTGCATCTGCACACGGTCAAACGGAATGCCGACCAATCCATAACGCAAGGTCGGCGAGGACACCTTCAAGATCACCGCATCGTGCAGCCAATGATGCTGGGTGTTTGTCACTGGGTCGCCCTCTGCGATGGAAACCGTCATGGAGTAGTCGCCATTCGGCAGCAATGGCAAATAGAACTCGAATTCGGCCTCCACTGCTTGCCCAGCTTTTAACTCCATCGGCGGCTGCACATGGGTATAGGTATGCTCACCAAACAACGACTGCCCGAGACTGTCTTTGACGAAAAATCCGACAATCGGGCTATTCATGTCACGGTGGACCTGCGCGGAAATCCTCAGCAGAACATGTTCACCACCATAGAAGAAAGGCCGGGAAGGATCGTCGATGTTGGTCAACGAGACACTTTCGATACTGGCCTCGCCTGACTTCCATCCGTCCGAATGGGCGATGTTATCGAACATCTCCAGGGTGACTTCTTCCACGGTTTTGATCGGAGCTCGTCCGCTGGGAGATATACTGCCTTTGATCTCCCGACGGTCCAGTGCCTGCAGCTTTACCTCATCGCCATAACTTTCCTGGGCACAATACTCGATGTAAGCCTGGGTGGTTTCTTGCGCACTGGAGTGCATGCGCATCACCCCTTTGTCCAGCCAAATCGCAGACTGGCAAAAACTCAGCACCGAGTTGGTGTCATGACTGACGAACAACAATGTACCGCGCTCGCGGAAAGAACGCAGAAAACGCATGCATTTCTGCACGAACACCGCATCGCCGACGGCGAGCGCCTCATCGACCACCAGGATGTCGGCATCGACGTGCGCGATCACCGCAAACGCTAGACGCACGTACATACCACTGGAATACACCTTGACAGGTTGATCGACGAAGTCGCCGATGTCGGCGAAGGCCACGATCCGATCAAAACGCTCGACGACCTGCTCGTGACTCAGCCCAAGGATGGCGGCGCTCATGAACACGTTTTCGCGCCCAGTGAACTCAGGATTGAAACCCGCGCCGAGTTCCAGCAGCGCAGCTACGCGGCCCTTTACCTTGATGTCGCCAGTCGTGGGCGTGAGTGTGCCGCAGATCATCTGCAGCAGCGTCGACTTGCCCGAGCCATTCCGCCCGATGATACCGACCGTGTCGCCTTTGCGGACCTCGAAAGAAAGGTCGTGCAGCGCCCAGAACTCCTTGAAATATCGATTGGAGTCTAGGCCAATCGCGCGACGCATGCGCGGTACGACAGCCTGCTTGATCCGGTCGTGCGGTTTATCGTAGACCTGGTAGCACTTGGAAACGCCAGAAACCTGGATCGCCAATTCCGGCATGGGGAGCCCTTCGTTCGATGTCAAAATACGGATACGACTGTTCAAACAACGTCCGCGAATCCGCGACGGACCAGCTGGAACCAGTAGTAACCAAGGTAGGCGAGTACCACGCTTCCGATGAAGTACTTCAACAGCCCGGACCAATCAGGCGGCAAGCCCCACATCAGCACGTTTCGCGATTGTTCGATAATGAAAGTGAGCGGATTGAGGTAAATCAGCTTCTGCATGCTAGGCGGCAACGAAGAGACCGGATACAACGCTGGGCTCATGAACAACAACACGGTAGCCAATAGCCCAGTGATCTGCCCGATATCGCGGTAATACACGCCTAGTGCCGCAAAGAACCAAGTGACACCAGCCGAGACCAGCACCAGTGGGAAAATAACCAATGGGAAATACAGCACGGTCAGCGGCAGTCGCCCAAGCAGAAAATATTGCGCGATAAGCAAGACTGCCAAGGTAATCAGCATATGGAAGAACGCCGATGCCACTGCAGACCAAGTCAGAATTTCAAGTGGAAACACCACCTTCTTTACGTAACTCGCGTTACCGAGCACCAAATTGGGCGCCTTACTGATGCACTCGGTAAGAAAAGCATGAACCATGATGCCGGCAAACAAGACTATCGCGAACTCGGCGCGACTACCCTGCGCCGCCCCTGCCCAGCGTGCATTGAACACGTAGGAAAAGACGAAGGTGTACACGGCGAGCATCAGCAACGGATTAAAAAATGACCAAGCGAGGCCAACGATGGACCCACGGTAACGCCCAAGCACCTCACGCTTGGCCAATTGGTAGATAAGCTTTCGGTGCTGTCGCAGACTGTGAACAGCCGACAGCACGGACAAGGGATTACGCATTTTGATCCGTTCCCTCTACAGCTGCACCCAGCGCCCGCTCCAAATCCGCCCGCAAATCCCCTAAATCCTCAATTCCCACGCTCAACCGCACCAGCGCATCGCTGATGCCGAGCTGCTCGCGGCGGGGCACGGGAATGGAGGCGTGGGTCATGACGGCGGGATGGTTGACCAGGCTTTCCACGCCGCCGAGCGATTCGGCCAGGGTGAACAATTCGGTCTTTTCGCAGAAGCGCTTGGCTGCGTCGAAGCCGCCCTTGAGGACGATGGAGACGATGCCGCCGAAGCCGGACATCTGGCTCTGCGCGAGCGCATGCTGCGGGTGCGAGGCAAGGCCGGGGTAAATGACCTTTTCGATCGCAGGGTGGGTTTCCAGCCATTGCGCAAGCGCCAATGCGTTTTCGCAGTGGGCGCGCATGCGCAGCGGCAAGGTTTTCAATCCGCGTAGCGCGAGGAAACTATCGAACGGGCCTTGCACGCCCCCGATGGAGTTCTGCAGGAACGCCATCTGCTCGGCGAGCTCGGCGTTGTCACCGACCACGGCGATGCCACCGACCATGTCCGAGTGGCCATTGAGATACTTGGTAGCCGAATGCACGACGATATCGGCACCCAGGCTGAGCGGGCGCTGCAGCATCGGGGAAGCAAAGGTGTTGTCGACCACGATCAGCAGGCCGTGCTTGCGCGCGATCGCGGCAATGGCCGCGATATCGACCAGCTTGAGCATCGGGTTGGTCGGGGTTTCGATCCACACCATCTTGGTGTCGGGGCGGATCGCCGCCTCGAACGCGGCCGGGTCGGTCAGGTCCACGAAGCTGAAATCCAGGCCGGCGGTGCGACGACGCACGCGCTCGAACAGGCGGAAGGTGCCGCCGTACAGGTCGTCCATCGCCACCACGTGGCTGCCGGCATCCAGCAACTCCATCACCGTCGAGGTGGCAGCCATGCCGGAAGCGAATGCAAAGGCGCGCGTCCCGCCTTCCAGCGCGGCAACGCAACGCTCGTAGGCAAAGCGCGTGGGGTTGTGGGTGCGCGAATACTCGAAACCCTGGTGCTCGCCGGGGCTGGACTGCGCATAGGTGGACGTCGCATAGATCGGCGGCATCACCGCGCCGGTGCTTGGATCTGGCGACTGCCCTCCATGGATCGCCAGCGTTGCGAGCGACAGCGCGCGCTCGCCGTCATGGCCATGAGTGGTGCGATTGGACATGGAGGTTCCCGAAAAAGTGGGCGATTGTAACAAGCAGGTCTGAATGGCCCGTGCCGCGCGTCTCATCCGAGCGCGCGGCGGTGCCGGATGACTGCACGATCACTGCACGCGACGGCGCAGGTAGTTGAGCAGGTCGATGCGGGTGATCAAACCAAGGAATTGCGTGCCGTCCATGACGATGGCGACCTGGCCACGGTCGAACACCGGCAGCAGCGCTTCGATCGGCGACGCGACGTCCAGACGATCCAGCTTGCTGACCATGGCAGTGGAAATCGGGTCGCGGAAACGGGCTTCGTCGCCATAGACATGCAGCAGCACGTCGCTTTCGTCCACGATGCCCACCAGCTCGCCGTCGTCGATCACCGGCAACTGCGACACGTCGTACAGTTTCATGCGCTGGTAGGCGGTGGTCAGCAGATCCTTCGGGCCCACCACCACGGTGTCGCGCTTGTTGTACGGGCGCAGGATCAGGTCGCGCAGGTCGCCGTGTTGCGGACGCTCCAAAAAGCCGTTGTCGAGCATCCAGTAGTCGTTGTACATCTTCGACAAATACTTGTTGCCGGTATCGCAGACGAACACCAGCACGCGCTTGGGCGTGGTCTGCTCGCGGCAGTACTTCAGCGCCGCCGCCAGCAGGGTGCCGGTGGACGAGCCGCCGAGAATGCCTTCTTTGGCCAGCAGCTCGCGCGCGGTATGGAAGCTTTCCGCGTCGCTGATGGAATAGGCCTTCTTGACCCGCGAAAAGTCGGAGATATCCGGCAGGAAATCCTCGCCGATGCCTTCGACCAACCAACTGCCGGACTTTTCGCTGACCGTGCCCTCTTCGATGTACTGGGTCAGGATCGAGCCGACCGGGTCGGCCAGCACCAATTCGGTGTGCGGCGAGGCGCTGGCGAAAGCGCGCGACAGGCCGGTCATGGTGCCGGAGCTGCCGCAGCCGAACACGATGGCGTCCAGTTGGCCATCCATCTGCGCCAGGATTTCCGGGCCGGTACCGAATTCGTGCGCGGCCGGATTGTCCGGGTTGCCGAACTGGTTGATGAAGTAGGCGCCGGGGGTCTCGGCTGCGATCCTGGCGGCCAGGTCCTGGTAGTACTCGGGGTGGCCCTTGGCCACGTCCGAGCGGGTCAGCACCACATTGGCACCCATGGCCTTGAGATTGAAGATCTTCTCGCGACTCATCTTGTCCGGAACCACCAGGATCAGCTGGTAGCCCTTCTGCTGCGCCACCAGGGCCAGACCCAGGCCGGTATTGCCGGCGGTGCCTTCCACCAGGGTGGCGCCGGGCTTCAGGTCGCCGCGCTGCTCGGCCGCTTCGATCATCGACAGGCCGATGCGGTCCTTGATCGATCCGCCAGGATTATTCGCCTCCAGCTTGAGGAACAGCTCGCAGACGCCGGTGTCCAGGCGCTGGGCCTTGACGATCGGCGTGTTGCCAATCAGTTCGAGTACGGAGGAATGAATCGCCATCGGGATATCGTCGCTGCGCCACGCGGGCTAGACCGGTCATTATCCGACGAACCGCCGGGGAATGCTCATTCAGCATTGAACCGATTGCACAGGCCGGTGAACAAACAGGCTCAACCGGCAGCCGATCTGCCCTCCGCCAGGAACCGTGGCGCCAAATAAAGACGCGGACGGTGGCAAGCCGACGAGGAGGCCGCCACCGCCCGCGACGGTGAACTTGTTCTAGCAGTGGGGAAGGATCAGTGGGTGAGCTGGTCGTACATGCGGGTGAGCTTTTCTTTTGCCTGCAACTTCTCGCGCTTCATCTGGCCCAAGGTCACGTCGTCGATCGGGAGCACCCCGAGTTCGGCATCCATGCATTTCTTGTTCAATAGCTTGTGGCGTTGGTAGAGCTGCTTGAACTGGGGATCGGACTTCATCAATGCGTCGATTTCGGTCTGCGGTTGCCCTTCAAACATGGCGTTACCTCCTTCACTTAAAACAAGAACGCCCCGGCCAGCGAAGGCACGGGGCGCAGCTTGGGGATGGAAGACCAACGCGTTGCAAAGGCCGACACACCGGCGGAACCACCAACAACCACTCCACCAATGTGTCTCGTTGCGTGCCTCTGCATCACTGGCCCGGCCCTCCGTACTTCCCGGGCCGCGGAGTTGCTGCCCGGAGGTACGACCCTACGCCGGTCGCGAAGGGGGTTCAAGACCGAAACGGCCGCATTTGCCGTTCCCTGCCTCAATCAGTGACCGCGGTTCAACCGGGCGTCATGCACGGGTTAAAAGACCTTAACTTCCAACCACTTGCAACAATTGCAATCAGGGGGCGACAACGACCTCGGCCGCGCGGGTCTTGCTGACCGCGCCCTTGGTGCCGGTGACCTGCAGCCGCGAGGCAGACACCCCACCGGCCACCAAGGCATCGCGCAGCGCTTCGGCACGCTTCTTGGCAATGGCGGCATCGGTATCGAAGCCGACGATGCTGACCCGGCCCTTCTTGCCGATGTTCAGGTACTCGGCCAATGCCTTGGCCTGCCCGGCGGCATCCCCGGACAACGCCGCCTTGCCACCGAAGGCGCCACTGCCGAGGGAAAACACTTCGCCCCGGCTGTCGAACTTGGCGGGCGGCAGCTTGGCCCCGGCCACCAGCTCGGCCTCTTCATGCGCCAGCTGCACGGCCTTCTGCTGGGCCGCGTTGAGCTTGGCGGTCTGCTTGCCGGCCACGCTGGTCAACGCCAGCTCGGCGTCCTGGCGGGCGAGTGCTTCCTGTTCGGCAGCCTGGCGTGCCTGCTCGGCAGCCTCGGCCTGGATCTGCGCCTGTACGCGCAGGCGCTCGGCCTCCTGGCGCGCCCGCGCCGCGTCGCGGCGGCTGGCTTCGATCAGCAAGTCGTTGCGCGTGCCTTCCAGGCGGTCCAATTCGCGCCGCGCCAGCGCGGTACGGGCGGTGAGTTCGGCGATTTCGACCCGGCGGTCGGCCAGGAACACCAGCTCGTCGCGGTCGCGGCGCTTGGCCTCGGCCAGCGCAGCCACGCTTTGCTGCGCCTGCAACCGCTCAAAGCGCGCCAGATCGTTGGTCTGCGGGTCGTTCTGTAGCGCGGCCAGGCGCCGGTTGAGCGCGTCGGCCTGCGGGTCGTCCTTGGCCGCCATCGCCAGCGGCGGCAACGTCGCCAGGCTCAAGGCACCGAGATACAGCAAGGGGCGCAGGTTCATCGGCCGCCCTCCCCGGTATTGAGGGTGTTCTGCAACTGCGCCACTTCCTTCCTGCGCTGTTCCAACTGAGCAGTGATTACCGCTTCTTCGCTGCGGGCCTTGGCCAGGTCGGCGTCGGCGGCTGCACGCAAGGCGATCTGGGGCACCTGCTTGCGCTGGCGCTTGTCCAGTTGCGCCTGTTGGGCCTGCATCAATTCCTGGCGGGCCAGGTTGACCAAATCCGGTGCGTATTGGTCGGCATCGGCCTGGGTAGCGCGTTGCACGGCCTGTTCGGCGGCGGTGAGCTCCGGTGCCACCTGGGCGGCGGCCGGAGAGGAAAGAACCATGAAACAGGCGATGCCATACAGGGATCGCCGCAAGTATGCGAAGCTAGCCGTCATTAGGGGAGCCGTAGCGAGAAGTCTCGAGCACGGCCATTGTCGGAAGCCTGCGGCGGACTTGCAACGAGACGCTGCTGTTTGTTGGGGAACCATTGCGCATGGATATCGGCTACTTCCTGAAGCTGATGACCGAAAAGAATGCCTCGGACATGTTCTTGACCACCGGCGCGCCGGTGTACATCAAGATCGAGGGCAAGCTTTACCCGCTCGGCAATACGGGGTTGCCGCCGGGGATGGTCAAGAAAATCGCCTACTCATTGATGGACGAAGGCCAGGTGCCGCAGTTCGAGCGCGAGCTCGAGCTCAACATGGCCATCGCCCTGCCAGACGCCGGCCGCTTCCGCGTGAACGTGTTCAAGCAGCGCGGCGAAGTGGGCATGGTGATCCGCGCCATTCGCAGCCGGATTCCCAGCATTGAAGAGCTGAACCTGCCGCAGGTGCTCAAGGACGTCATCATGACCCCGCGCGGGCTGGTGTTGGTGGTGGGTTCGACCGGTTCGGGCAAGTCGACCTCGCTGGCCTCGATGATCGACCACCGCAACAGCACCACCACCGGGCACATCCTCACCATCGAGGACCCGATCGAATACCTGCACAAGCACAAGATGTCGATCGTGAACCAGCGCGAGGTCGGCCTGGACACCCACGCCTTCCAAAGCGCGCTGAAGAACGCCATGCGCGAGGCGCCGGACGTGATCCTGATCGGCGAAATCCTGGATGCCGAAACCATGGAGGCGGCCATTGCGTTCGCCGAAACCGGCCACCTGTGCCTGGCGACGCTGCACTCCAACAATGCCGACCAGACCATCGAGCGCATCCTCAACTTCTTCCCGGAAAGCGCGCACAAGAACGTGCTGATGAACCTGGCGCTGAACCTGCGCGCGGTCATTTCCCAACGTCTGGTCAAGGGCGTGGACGGCCGTCGCCGACCGGCCACCGAAGTGCTGCTCAACACGCCGATGATCCGCGACCTGCTGCGCCGCGGCCAGGTACACGAGGTGAAGGCAGCGATGGAAGAGTCGCTGGAAGAAGGCATGCAGACCTTCGACCAATGCCTGTTCCGGATGGTCAAGACCGGCGAGATCGAGCAGGAAGAAGCGTTGCGCGCGGCCGATTCGCGCGACGGCCTGGCGCTGAAGTTCCGCCTGTCCGAAGGCGGTTCCGGCGAACACGACCCATACGCGGACTACGAAGCGGCCGCGGCACCGAAGATCAGTCACGGGTTCATCTGATCGGTTGGGCGGCGACGACCGGCGACCTTGCGGCGCCGGGGGCTGCTGGATCCTGGTCATTCAGGGCGGGCTCTGCGGCGCGCTCCTCGATGCGACCCGCGCCCTCATCCGGCGCTGCGCGCCACCTTCTCCCGCTTGCGGGAGAAGGAAGATCGGCGGCCTCCCGCTTGCGGGAGAAGGGAGAGATCAGCGGCCTCCCGCTTGCTGAGAAGGGAGCGATCGGCGCTCGCACGGTGCTTTTAGGCCCCGGTGCCGACGCTCTCAAACTTACGTTCCGATGTCGCCTTGCGTGGCGCCATCTGCCGGATCAGGTAACTGCCTGCCTGCCCTTCTCTCGCGCCGCCGGAGAAGATGCCCAAGTGCCGCCGAGCGGTTGATTGACCTTCTCCCGTGCCTACGGGAGAAGGTGCCCGAAGGGCGGATGAGGGCCGCAACCTTTTGCCCTCACGCCACCGCATCCACCTGCATTTCCGGCCGTGCCGCATCGAAGGCCGGCAACTGCAGGCAGGCCTGCTCGATGCGCCGCAGGGTCGGATACGGCGCCAGATCCACCTCGAACCGGTGCGCGTTGTAGAGCTGGGGGATCAGCACGCAATCGGCCAGGCCCGGCGCATCGCCGTGGCAGAAGCGCCCGGTCTGCGCATCGCGCGCCAGCTGTGTTTCCAGTGCCGCAAAGCCGCGTTCCATCCAGAGCCGTGTCCACTGCTGGCGTTGCGGAGCCTCCAGTGCGAACTCGCGCTCCAGCACCTGCATGACGCGCAGATTGTTGAGCGGGTGCACATCGCAGGCGATGAGCTGCGCCAGTGCGCGCACCCGGGCGCGTTCGGCAGGCGCGCGCGGCAGCAACGCCGTGCTATCGGCGAATGCCTCTTCCAGGTACTCCAGAATCGCCAGCGACTGCGCGATCACCACATCGCCATGCCGCAACGTCGGCACCAGTTCCTGCGGATTGAGTTGCGCGTAGGCCGGCGCGTGCTGCTCGCCGCCATCACGCACCAGATGCACCGGGTGGGCGATGTAATCCAGCGCCTTCAACCCAAGACCGATGCGCACGCGATAGGCCGCGCTGGAGCGCCAGTACGAAAACAGCTCCAGGGCCGCGTTCATACGCAACCGCCCGCCGTCGCTGCGCCGCACGTCATGGCAGCGGCTGCCGCTCGACGCGCTGCTCGATCGCACCGAAGATGCTGGCGCCACTGGCATCGAACATCTCGATCCGCACCACGTCGCCGAAGGCCATGAACGGCGAGCTCGGCTTGCCGTCGCGCAGGGTCTCGACCACGCGTTGCTCGGCAAAACACGAGGCACCCAAGCTGGTGTCCTGATTGGCGATGGTGCCCGAGCCGACGATGGTGCCGGCCGACAGCGGACGGGTCTTGGCGGCGTGGGCGATCAGTTGGGCGAAGTCGAACTGCATGTCGTTGCCGGCTTCGGGAGCACCGAACCAGGCGCCGTTGACGTGCGTGACCAGCGGCAGATGCAGCTTGTTGTCGCGCCAGGCATCGTCCAGCTCGTCGAGGGTGACGAACACCGGCGACAGCGCCGAACGCGGCTTGGATTGCACGAAGCCAAAGCCCTTGGCGAGCTCGGCCGGGATCAGGTTGCGCAGCGAGACATCGTTGACCAGCCCCACCAACTGGATGTGCGCAGCTGCCTGCTCGGGCGAGGCGCCCATCGGCACATCGTCGGTGATGACCACGATCTCCGCTTCCAGGTCGATGCCGTAGTCCTCGCTGATCACCTTGATGGCATCGCGCGGGCCATAGAAGCCGGCGCTGGTGGCCTGGTACATCAGCGGGTCGGTGTAGAAGCTTTCCGGCACGTCGGCATTGCGGGCGCGGCGCACCCGTTCTACGTGCGGCAGGTAAGCGCTGCCGTCGACGAACTCATAGGCGCGTGGCAACGGCGCGGCCAAGGCGTGCATATCCAGATCGAACACGCCATCGGCACTGCCATCGTTGAGCGAGGCCGACAAGGCATTCAGGCGCGGCGCCACATTGCTCCAGTCCTCCAGCGCGCGCTGCAGCGTCGGCGCAATGCCGGTGGCGCGCACGGCGGTGCGCAGGTCGCGCGAGACCACGACCAGGCTGCCGTCGCGGCCGCCTTCCTTCAGGGAACCTAGCTTCATGACCATCCTGTGCTGTGGCTGATCGGGCGATTGTACGGCCTGCCGCAACAGTGGTTGCACCTGAAACAACTGACCGTCACCACAACCGCGAAACCGCGATTTTGTGCAGCGCGCCAAACGCGAGTACACTTGACCGGTCTGCATGCGGCCGTCCGTTTCCCTTAGGGACAGCCGGCGAGGCCAGGATCGATCGATCCGCTCGCCCGCCCCACCCGACGCCTTTCGTGGTGCCGACAAACCCATGGCTTCTTGATCGGGTTGATCCACCATCTCGCAGCGCGGTTCACGGGAACGCTCCGAGCCTCACCTTCTTGCATCTGCAATGCGTTTGCGCTCCGGGCTTGGCTTGGCGGCGACGCTTTACTTGGAGCTTCCTGATGTCGTTTGAATCCCTGGGCCTTGCGCCCTTCCTGCTGCGCGCGTTGGCCGAGCAGGGCTACGAAACCCCCACCCCGATCCAGCAGCAGGCGATCCCGTTGGTGCTGGCCGGTCACGACCTGCTGGCCGGCGCGCAGACCGGCACCGGCAAGACCGCTGCCTTCGGCCTGCCGCTGCTGCAGCACCTGGGCACCGCGCCGCAGACCGTCAACGGCCCGCGCAAGCCGCGCGCGCTGATCCTGACCCCCACCCGCGAACTGGCCACCCAGGTACACGACAGCCTGCGCGGCTACAGCAAGTACCTGCGCATCCCCAGCGCGGTGATCTATGGCGGCGTGGGCATGGGCAACCAGCTCGATGCGCTGCGTCGTGGCGTGGACCTGCTGATCGCCTGCCCGGGCCGCCTGATCGACCATATCGAGCGTCGTAGCGTGGGCCTGTCCGGCATCGAAGTGCTGATCCTGGACGAAGCCGATCGCATGCTCGACATGGGCTTCTTGCCGTCGATCAAGCGCATCCTGACCAAGCTGCCGCGCCAGGACCGCCAGACGCTGCTGTTCTCGGCAACCTTCGAAGAGAACATCAAGCAGTTGGCGCTGGAGTTCATGCGCAACCCGATGCAGATCCAGGTCACCCCGAGCAACACCGTGGCCGAGAGCATCACCCACCGCGTGCACCCGGTCGACGGCGCGCGCAAGCGCGATCTGCTGCTGCACCTGCTGGCGCAGGACAGCCGCGAGCAGACCCTGGTGTTTGCGCGTACCAAGCACGGCAGCGACAAGCTGGCGCTGTTTTTGGAGAAGTCCGGCATCAAGACTGCGGCGATCCATGGCAACAAGAGCCAGGGCCAGCGCATGCGCGCGCTGAGCGACTTCAAGGCCGGCCGCGTGACCGTGCTAGTGGCCACCGATATCGCCGCGCGCGGGATCGATATCGATCAGCTGCCGAAGGTCATCAACTACGACCTGCCGATGGTGGCCGAAGACTACGTGCACCGCATCGGCCGCACCGGCCGCAATGGCTCCACCGGCGAGGCGATTTCGCTGGTGGCGCAGGACGAAGCCAAGCTGCTGCGCCAGATCGTGCGCATGCTGGGCCGCGATGTGGAAATCCGCGACGTGCCGGGCTACGAGCCGCAGACCCCGATCCGTTGGGGCAACAGCGCGCCGGGCCGTGCCGAGCAGCCGGGTGGCGAGCGCGCCCCGCGCAAGAGCCACGCCCGTCGTCCGCACGGCGATGCACCGCGTCAGGCGCATGCGCATGCCGGCCCCAAGAAGCCGGGCGGCCAGCGCAGTGGCGGGCCGCGTCAGGCCAACGCTGGCGCGGGTGCAGGCCGCCGCGATGGTGGACGTGGCGGCAATGGCCGTCCGGCCAACCGCGGCGCCTGAGCGCTGGGTTTGCGCTGAGAACAAGGGCCGCGATGCGGCCCTTGTTCTGTCCGTCCCGGCCTGCCCGGGCTCTTGCGGGATCCTGCACTGCGCAGTCCCGCATCCTTCCCTCTTCCTGCTTGCCGAATCACCATCATGGACATCTTCAAGGTCTTCACCCTGGAAGCCGCGCACCGGCTTCCCAACGTGCCGCCTGGGCATAAATGCGCACGCCTGCACGGCCATTCGTTTCGCGTCGAGCTGCATGTCAGCGGCGAACCCGGCGCCGAGACCGGCTGGATCATGGATTTCGGCGACATCAAGGCCGCCTTCCAGCCGATCTACGACCGCCTGGACCACCATTACCTCAACGACATCGAAGGGTTGGAAAACCCCACCAGCGAACGCCTGGCGATCTGGATCTGGCAGCAGCTCAAGCCGGTGCTGCCGCAGCTGAGCGAGATCGTGGTGCATGAGACCTGCACTTCCGGCTGCCGCTATCGCGGCTGAGCGGTGGCGCAGTGGTGTGACCTGAAGCCGCCAGTTGGCGGTTTCTGTCGTTTGGGGGGGGGCTGGCTAATCTATTGATAAAAAAGCGCTTTTTCAGCCATTTGGAAAATCTTCAGGAAACGTGTTGCATCGCAGCAGCATCGGCGTATGTTGCAACGCAACAAACGGTCACGGCTTTCCCCGAGGGGTTCGCAATGTCGGCGCAGTTCGAAAACAGCTTCACCAGTCAGTTCGCGTCTGCTGCAGCACGTGCCAACCAGCTGGCGTTGGAGACGCTGGAACGCAACGTCAACGCGACCAGCAGCTTCTTCGGCGAGTTTGCGCAGGCGCGCGACCTGGGCGCCTACCAGACGCTCTGGCCGAAAGGCCTGCAGGTAGCGCGCGACAACCTGGAACGTCTGGCCTCGGTCAACCAGGAAGTAGTCGGGTTGGGACTGAAGATGTCCAGCGAGCTTGGGCAGTTTGCCAAGCAGCAGTTCGAAAACGGCAGCGATCAGGCCGGCGCATCAGGCAAGCCCCGGCGCAAGTAAGACCGCCAATCAAATTCAGCGTCTTTGCATGGGTCCCTCCCCCCGTGCAATCCGGCCCGACAGATCCCTCCCTCTGTCGGGCTTTTTTATTGCCTGCGCAGGCGCGCCGTGCGAGCTAGCGCGGCACCTGCAGCCCGTGTGCCTGGGCGGCAGCGTCGGCGCCCGGTCGCCACGGGATCCGGCCCCAGCACGGCATGGCCAGACGCTGGCGCAGCATGCCGATGTTTTCTTCGATGCGCTCCATCTGCGGATCGATTTCATTGGCGATCCACCCGATGCATTGCAGCCCATCGGCAGCGATGGCCGCTGCAGTGAGCCGCGCGTGGTTGATGCAGCCCAGCCGCACGCCCACCACCAGCACCACCGGCAGCTGCAACGCGCGCACCAGATCGGCTTGATCCAGGGTCGCGCTCAGCGGCGCGGCCCACCCGCCCACGCCCTCCACCACCACCATCTCGGCCTGCGCGCGCAATTGCGCGAATGCGTGCGCGATGGGCTCCAGCGCCAGCGTCACGCCAACATCGGCTGCCGCCAGCTCCGGTGCCAGCGGCGCCGGCAAGGCGTAGGGATTGAGCGTGGCGTAATCGGGCCGAGGGTCGCTGGCCGCCTGCAGCGCCAGCGCGTCTTCGTTACGCCAGCCCTGCGGTGTGTGCTCGCAGCCGCTGGCCACCGGCTTCATGCCGACGGCGCGATGGCCGCGTGCGCGCAAGGCGTGCAACAGCGCGGTGCTGCCCATGGTCTTGCCGATGCCGGTATCGGTGCCGGTGACATAAAAAGCTGGATGCTGCATACGCCTGATCCTGCGGCCGCGCCGCCATTGCCGTGAGGGCGCGCAGCATAACGTGCGCGCTGCGCGTGCGGCTGAGGCCGGTTGATTGGTTGTCGTTTGTCGGCCAGGCCACGCTGCCGATGTGCTCGGTCCTGGTTGCCTGGGCCGATGATGGCGATTCAACGGTGGAGTCGGTGAGAGCAGGTGCCGATGTGCGCGGTCGGGCGCGCGCGATTCGCGCGGTGTCGGACATGCCGTACCGCTTACGGCGAATTCTGCAGGTGTGTGGTGCCGGCGGCTCGGCGGCCCTGCGGATGGCAGCGCTTGCGCATTCCCTTCCCGATCGCAACCACGCTGCAAGACGGCCACTGCTAAACTTTGCCGATGTTCGCCACCTCTTCGCTGACCGGCAGCAAGCCGGAACAATATGCCCAGCTCACCGCCCAGGCCCAGGCACTGGTGCACGGCGAGCCGGACCGGATCGCCAATGCCGCCAACCTGGCCGCACTGATCTTCCATTCGTTGCCATCGCTCAACTGGGCCGGCTTCTACTTCTACGACGGCCGCGAGCTGGTGGTGGGGCCGTTCCAGGGCCTGCCGGCGTGCGTGCGCATTCCGCTGGACAAGGGCGTGTGCGGTGCGGCTGCCAGTACCCGGCAGAGCCAACGCATTGCCGATGTGGACGCGTTCCCTGGGCATATTGCCTGCGATTCGGCATCGCGCTCGGAGCTGGTGATTCCACTGGTCAAAGGCGATGCGCTGATCGGCGTGCTGGACCTGGACAGCCCGGAGCTGGACCGCTTCGATGCCGACGACCAACGTGGCCTGGAAGCCATTGCGCAACTGTTCGTAGACGCGCTGGCGTGACCACCGAGCGGATGCGCAACATCGGGCCGAAAAGCGCGGCGTGGCTGCGTCAGGTCGGGCTGCGCACGCAGCAGGACCTGCAAGCGGTGGGTGCAGTAGGCGCGTTCGTCAAGGTGCGCCGCGCCGGCTTCAAGCCCAGCCTCAATCTGCTGTATTCATTGGAAGGCGCGTTGGCCGATTGCCATTGGCAGGACGTGCCGGAAGCGCGTCGCCATGCCTTGCTCGCCGAATACGAGGCGGCCAGCGCGCTGCTGCCGGTGCGCGGCCGCGCCGTCGGCGGGCCGGTGGAAACCGTGCATTATGCGCACGCCGACAATGACGACACGCATGGCGATTCGGATACGGCGGCCGACCTCTACGACGCTGCGGATGCAGAGCGAGTACGCGACGAGTGAGTCGGCCGGCAGCGCTCGGCAATCGGCGGATCGATGCAGCTGGCGCATGCGCGCACTCATGCATGCAACTTTACGTCGCAAAATGCGTGGCCCGTTTTAGAGCCTGAAGCGCAAGGTCCTGCGACGAGACACGCACCGGTCGGCAGACGCGGCTCACCACGGTGTCACCGGTGCTGGCTGCCCAGCGGAACAGGTGGCGGTGAATAGCTATCGGCTTCAGCGCCGACGCCTGAGCATGCGGCCGTCACGCACGCTGCCGTCGCATCGGTTGAGCCATCGTGCGCTCGCAAGTCACCGCAACGCGAGCAGTTCACGCATGTCGTCGACGATGGCCACGGCACCGGCGCGTTGCACATCGAAACCGCGCAGGTAGCCGTAACGCACCATCGCCAGCGGCATGTTCGCGGCGTTTGCGGCGGCGGCATCGGTGGCCGAATCGCCGACCATCAAACACTGTTGCGGGCTGCGCTGGAAGTGACTGGCAAGCTGCAGCAGCGGTGCCGGGTCTGGCTTGCGCTGCTGCAACGAATCGCCGCCGAGCACACGGCTGAAATGCGCGGCGATACCCAGATGCTCCAGCAACGGCGCGATAAAACGCGCAGGTTTGTTGGTGCACAAGGCCAGCGTGGCGCCCGCATCGCGCAAGCCGACCAGCGCCTCGGCAACACCTGGGTACAACTGCGGGTCGTGCAGCAGGCTCGCCTGGTAATGGCGCATCATCACCGGCATTTCCGCATCGGCATCGCGCGTGCTGCCGGCTTCGCGCAATGCGGTGGCAAGCAACACCTTGACGCCTTCGCCGATCCAGCTGCGGATCGTGGCTTCGCTGAACTGCTGTAGTCCCAGCTCCTGCAAGGTACCGTTGAGCGCTTCGGCAATATTGGGTGCGCTGTCCACCAGCGTGCCATCCAGGTCGAAGATCACCAGCGGATACGGAAACATTCGGACGGCCTCGTGGGTGGGAGAGCCGCAGTGTACGCAGTGCAAGATTCAGCGCATGTCACTGCCGAACGCCGTGGATTGCTCGCCGCCTGCGCTAGATGCAGTCATCGCCGCATGCCCACACGCGGTGCAGCATGGAACGCTTACTCCAACGGCGGCATCTGACCGAACAACTGCCCCTGCACCGCGCCCTCCTCGATAGCGCTGAAACCGCTCAAACCCACACTGACCAGGCGATAGCGCGTCTGCGCGGGCAGCTCCACGCGGCGGGTCAATGCCAGGGCGATCTGCGCCAGCGCCTCCTGCGAGGTAGGCGGCTGCTCGGGCGTGTAGGACCGCGTCAGGATGCGAAAATTCGAGGTCTTCAATTTCAGCACCACCGTGCGCCCGATGCGTTCGGTGCGGCGCGTGGCGAGCCAGGTTTTTTCGGCCAGCCGCAGGATGTGCGGATCCAGTGCATCAAGCGCCAGATCTTCGCTGAAGGTGTCTTCCGAGGACACCGATTGCACTTCCTGATCCGGCTCGACCGGGCGCTCGTCGATACCGCGCGCGCGGCGATACAGGCTCTGACCGAAACTGCCGAAATGCGCCTGCAATTCTTCCAAAGGCCGCTGGCGCAGATCGGCCACGGTGACGATGCCCAGTGCCGCCAACTTGCCATCCATCACCTTGCCTACGCCGGGAATGCGATTGACCTTGAGCGGCAGCAGAAAAGCGTCCACGCGACTGGGCGCAATCACGAACTGGCCATCGGGTTTGCGCCAATCCGACGCGATCTTGGCAAGGAACTTGTTCGGCGCGATGCCGGCCGATGCGGTGAGCTGGGTTTCTTCGCGGATCTGCGTACGAATCAACTGCGCGACCTCGGTCGCCAGCTGCATGCCGGTTTTGGCGTGCGTGACGTCCAGATATGCCTCGTCCAGCGACAACTGCTCCACCAAGTCGGTGTGACGATGGAAAATCTCGCGCACTTGCCGCGACACCGCCTTGTAGCGTGCAAAATCCGGCGGCACGAAGATCGCGTCTGGGCACAGGCGCTCGGCACGCACGGCCGGCATCGCCGAGCGAATACCGAAGGTCCGCGCTTCGTAGGAGGCCGCGCACACCACCGAGCGCGCGCCGCGCCAGGCCACCACCACCGGCTTGCCGCGCAGGCCAGGGTCGTCACGCTGTTCCACGGACGCGTAGAACGCGTCCATGTCCACGTGCACGATCTTGCGCATCAAGCGGGGTTCTCTGTCGCAGGCTGATGCTCATGATAAGCCAGCGCCGTCTCACACTTTGCGTCCAGAGACATCACCGCGCATTGGCGAAGCGAGCACGAGCGCACACTGAAGGCCGAGGTTAAGCAGCCGACGACAGCGCCTGCACGGCCGACCATGCAGGCCTGCCACGCAGGTGCCGACGGCAGGCCTGAGCGGCGTGATTTCACATGCAGCAGTGCATCTGCGCACTGCGCAATCAGCGAAAAACAGCATGCATGCGTACGGATAAAACGTTTGATTGAACCGCGCGACCTCATGCACCCTTGCCCGCCTCGCCTCTCGCTCCTTGCAGGAAACGTTCGTCATGATTCGTCAAAGTACGTACTCGCGCGACCAATTGCTGGCCAGCGCGCGTGGGGAATTGTTTGCGCCCGACAGCGGCCGTCTGCCCAACGATCCGATGCTGATGTTCGACCGCATCACCGAGATCAGCGACGCCGGCGGTGCACATGGCAAGGGGCTGATTCGTGCCGAACTGGATATTCGCCCGGACTTGTGGTTTTTCGGCTGCCACTTCATCGGCGACCCGGTGATGCCAGGCTGCCTGGGCCTGGATGCGATGTGGCAGCTGACCGGCTTTTTCCTGACCTGGATCGGCGCGCCGGGCCGTGGTCGCGCGTTGGGCTGCGGCGAGGTCAAGTTCACCGGCCAGGTGCTGCCCAGCGCCACGCTGGTGCGCTACGAGATCGATGTCAGCCGCGTCATCAACCGCAAGCTGGTGATGGCGCAGACCGATGCACGCATGCTGGTGGATGGGCGCGAGATCTACACCGCCAAGGATCTGCGTGTGGGCATGTTCACTTCAACGGAGAATTTCTGATGCGTCGCGTCGTCATTACCGGCATGGGCATCACCTCATGCCTGGGCAACGATCTGGACACCGTCTCCAGCGCACTGCGCGAGAGCCGCTCCGGTATCACCGCGCTACCCGATCACGCCGAAGCAGGCCTGCGTAGCCAGGTCGGCGGCGCGGTAGCGCTGGATCTGGACAGCCTGATCGACCGCAAGCTCAAGCGCTTCATGGGCGATGCCTCGGCCTATGCATACCTGGCAATGCGCGAGGCGATCGTCGATGCGGGCCTGGATGCCGAGCAGGTCAGCGGCCTGCGTACCGGCGTGATTGCCGGCTCCGGTGGCGGCTCCAGCCAATGGCAGGTGGAAACCGCCGATCTGCTGCGCAACCGTGGCGTGCGCAAGGTGGGCCCGTACATGGTGCCGCGCACGATGTGTTCGTCGGTGTCCGCATCGCTGGCCACCGCGTTCAAGATGCGCGGGCTGAGCTACTCGCTGTCGGCCGCGTGCGCGACTTCTGCGCACTGCATCGGTGCGGCGGCAGATCTGATCCGGCATGGCGCGCAGGACGTGATGTTCGCCGGTGGCGGCGAAGAACTGCACTGGACCATGAGCGTGATGTTCGATGCGATGGGTGCGCTGTCCACCGGTTTCAATGATCGCCCCGCCGTGGCCTCGCGCCCGTACGATGCGCAGCGCGATGGCTTCGTCATCGGCAGCGGCGGCGGCATGCTGGTGCTGGAGGACTACGACCACGCCATCGCACGCGGTGCGCGCATCCATGCCGAACTGCTCGGCTATGGCGTGACCTCCGACGGTGCCGACATGGTCGCGCCCAGCGGCGAAGGCGCCGTGCGCTGCATGCACATGGCCATGCAGGGGCTGGATCGCCCGATCGATTACCTCAACACGCATGGCACTTCCACGCCGTTGGGCGATGTCACCGAACTGGGCGCGGTGCGCGAGGTCTTCGGCGACAACGTGCCGCCGCTGTCGTCGACCAAGGGGCTCTCCGGGCACTCGCTGGGTGCGGCCAGCGTGCACGAGGCGATCTACAGCCTGCTGATGCTGCGCGATGGCTTCATGGCCGGCTCGGCGCATATCGAAGAACTCGACCCGCGTGCCGAAGGCTTTCCCATCCTGCGGCAGACACAGGACGCGACCTTGAACACGGTGATGTCCAACAGCTTCGGCTTTGGTGGCACCAACGCGGCACTGGTGTTCGGCCGGGTGTGACGGCAGCCCGTCATCGCCACCGCACGGCGGCCGTCGTGTGGCGGCGATGACGACAACGCAGTACCAACTAGCGCAACGACAGCCATGGCCTGGTGTTCAGGCTGCTCGGACGGTATGCCACTGCGGCACGCACATGGTGTGCGATGGACGCCCGGCACATGCCGTGTTCCAGGCGTATGTGTTCCGGCAGCCTAGCGGTCGTCCCGGGCACGAGACTATCGGCCGCGCATCCTGTGTTCGTATTCGGCACGAGACTCTCGCTCCCGAATTGCTGCGTCGTAATCTCTCTGTGCGCCGGAGATACAACTCTGCACATCACTGGACTGACGTCCAGAACGTTCGCATCTTTTTATCTTATCGTCCCGCCTGTCGCGGTCTAGCCGATTGAACGCGGCGCGATCAATCTCGGCCGTTTCACGTTTGATGCGCTCGTTCTCTGCACGTATGTGCTCATTGCGACGGGGCTCCATCATCTCCCGGCTCAGGGAATCGCCGGGCGAATGCTGGCGCCACAGCACACGTTCGCTTTCGACCGTCCATTCCCGGCCCCGATAATGCGCGTCCCAATACGCATCCAGCGCGAACGTGACCTTCGGGACCAACCTTGTCACTGCACCACGACCGGACACGATTGCCTGCGCCGGTATCCAGCCGCGCGCATCGGGCCCGCGCACATCGCACCACCTGCCGCCCTCCACGCAGCCATAGACGGTGACCGGATTGCCGGCCTTGGCCTCGCCCACCAGCCGGTATTCATCGCCCGGGCCGGCGCGCAGACGGGCCAGGCTGTCGACGTGCCCGGTTTGCTGCGCCGCGACCGGCGTGGCCATTGCGATCAACACCATCAAGCTCAGTGACTGAATTGCCGGCATTGCACTCTCCTTGACGTGCCGACTCCCTGCGCAGCCGGCCGCTGCAGTGATCGCACTGCTGCGCTTGGAACTTGAGTCGGCCTGCCTCACTGCGCGGCGAACGCGGCGCCGCTATGCCACCGCAATCCGTCGATGCTGGCTGCACTACCACCGGGGAGCGGCCGGCTAGCGATCGTCACGGGCACGAGACTCTCGCTCCCGAATCGCGGCGTCGTACTCTCGCTGCGCGCCGGAGAGACAACTCGTAGCGCTACTGTCCTGGCTTTGTGCGCTATTGCACCTGCTCCGAACCGAGTCGTAGTAATCCCGTTTTGCACTGAGGACGCAATCCTGTACGGCATCGCCTTCGCCTCCTGCGCGTTTGCACCCGTTTATCCTATCGTCCCGCGTGTTGCGGTCCCGCCGACTCAGCTCGAAACTTGTTTTTTCGCGCCATTGCCGTTCGGTGCGTTCGTTCTCTGAACGTGTGTCGTCCTTCAGACGCTTGGCGATGGTGGGCTCGCCCACCGACGGACCATTACCAGGTGCCATCAGGTCCAGGCTCAGGGATTCGCCGGGCACATGCGCGCGCCAGAGCGCACGTTCGCTTTCGGCAGTCCATTCGCGGCCACGATAATGGGCGTCCCAGTACGCATCCAGGGCAAACGTGACCTTCGGGACCAGTGTCGTCACGCCGCCACGACCGGACGCGATTGCCTGTGCACGCATCCAGCCGCGTCCATCGGACCCGCGCACATCGCACCAACTGCCGTTCTCCAGGCAGCCATATACGGTGACCGGATTGCCGGCATGGGCTTCGCCCACCAGCCGGTATTCATCACCCGGCCCGGCACGCAGACGGGCAAGGCTGTTGACGTGACCGGCTTGCTGCGCCGCAAGCGGCGCGGCCACCACCATCAGCAACCACGCCACCTTCCATGCGAGAACTCGCCGCATTGCCTGCTCCTTCCGAGTGACGATCCAGTCGCGCGATCGCCTTCCTGCAACGCGCGCGCCGGATTCCTTGCTAAGGCAGCCCGGCTGAATGCATGCAAAAGCAGCGCGCGTTTCCATGCGGCTGCTGGCAGACAGACTGCGCCTTATCCGGCCATGCCGTTATGTCGCAGCAGCGCATCGATGGTCGGGGCGCGACCGCGAAAAGCGCGGAAGTTCTCCGCCGCCGGACGACTGCCGCCACGCGCAAGCACCTCGGCGCGGAAGCGTGCGCCGGTCTGCTCCAGTTGGTCGGGCGCTTCTTCGAATGCGGCGTAAGCATCGGCGCTGAGCACTTCGGCCCACTTGTAGCTGTAATAGCCGGCCGCATAGCCGCCGGCAAAAATATGGCTGAATTGATGCGGGAAGCGATTCCATGCCGGCGGCCGATTGACCGCCACTTCGTCGCGCACGCGCTCGATCAAGTGCAGCACGCTGTCCTGTGCCGGGTCGTAGGTGCTGTGCAGTTGCATGTCGAACAAGGCAAATTCCAGCTGACGCACGGTGAACATGCCGCTCTGGAAATTGCGCGCCGCCAGCAGGCGGTCGAACAGGTTACGCGGCAACGGTTCGCCGGTCTGCACGTGCGCGGTCATCGCCTGCACCCGCTCCCATTCCCAGCAGAAGTTTTCCATGAACTGGCTGGGCAGCTCCACCGCGTCCCATTCCACGCCATTGATGCCGGCCACGCCCAGCTCGCCAATGCGCGTGAGCAACTGATGCAGGCCGTGGCCCATTTCATGGAACAGCGTGGTGACTTCGCCGTGGCGGAAGGTGGCCGGTGCATCGCCGCTGCCGCGGCCGAAGTTGCACACCAGATACACCAGCGGCGTCTGCACGCCGTTGGCGGTGTTGCGGCGATTGCGGCAATCGTCCATCCACGCGCCCCCGCGTTTGCCTTCGCGCGCGTACAAGTCCAGATAGAACTGGCCAACCAGGGCGCCTTGCGCATCTTCCAACCGGTAAAACCGCACATCCGGGTGCCACACCGGCGCGCTGTCGGGTTTGACGGTGAGCCCGTACAAGCGATGGATCACATCGAACAGGCCGGCCAGCACCTTCGGCTCGGTAAAATACTGCTTCACCTCCTGCTCGGAAAAGCTGTAACGCGCCTGCTTGAGTTTTTCCGAGGCATAGGCCAGATCCCAGGCCTGCAGTTCATACAGGCCCAACTCGTCGCGCGCAAAGGCTTCCAGTTCGGCGCGGTCGCGCTGTGCATGCGGCCTGGCACGCGCGGCCAGGTCGCGCAGGAAGCCCATCACCTCGTCGGGGCTCTGCGCCATCTTGGTGGCAACCGAATAGTCGGCGTAACTGGCAAAGCCGAGCAGCTGTGCCAACTCGGCGCGCAGGGCCAGGATGCGATCGATGTTGGCACTGTTGTCCAGCGCGGCATCGCCGAATTCGGACGCGCGCTCGGCATTGGCGCGATACAGCCGCGCGCGCAGGTCGCGGCTGTCGGCATCGCTCTGCACCGGCAGATAGCACGGCATCTGCAAGGTGAATTTCCAGCCCGATACGCCGTCCTTTTCGGCAGCCGCGCGCGCGGCGGCAATCACTTCGGCCGGCAGCCCCGACAGCTGGGTTTGGTCTTCGGTCACGTACGACCATGCATCGGTGGCGTCGAGCACGTTCTGCGAGAACTTGGCTGCCAACGCCGAGAGTTCTTCCTGGATCTGCGCGAACCGCGCCTTGGCGGCATCATCGAGTTCGGCGCCGCCCAAGCGGAAATCGCGTAGCGCATTTTCCAGCACCTTGCGACGCGCCTCATCGAAGTGTGCGGCTTCCGGCGATTGCGCCAGCGCCTTGTATTGCGCATACAGCGCCAGATTCTGCGCCAGCGCGCTGCCGAAGCGGCTCACCTTGGGCAGGTTGCTGTTGTAGGCCTCGCGCAGTTCGGGCGTGTTGACCACCGCCTGCAGATGCCCCACCTGCCCCCACGCACGCCATAGCCGCTCGGTGGCATCGTCCAGCGGGGTGACGAAGCTGTCCCAACGCACCGGGCTGACCTGCTCGGCTGCCTTCACCGCCGCCTCGGCCTCGGCGAGCAATTGGTCGATCGCCGGGCCCACGTGTTCGGGGCGGATCGCATCGAAGGACGGCAGTCCGGACAGATCGAGCAGCGGGTTGGTCATGGAGCGCTCCGGCAATGGACTGGATGAGTGGATTCAAAGATCGGCAAACGTGGCAGGCACACCGTGGCGCGCAACCGTCAGCAGGGTGAGCCCGCAACCGAGGCACGGTGCCCACCTGTACCTGCCGACTGCGGACACCGAACGCACCGGCGTGGCGGTGGGCGCAGCGCCTTGATGCCTACGTCGTGGATATGGCGATCATTCCAGCGCCGCACAAGGCAGGGCAGGCAGATCGCCGCCGTTCACGGCCAGCGCAATGGCGGCATCGCTGTCGCTGACATCGATCGCGCGCGCCTCGTACCAGGCCGGGTCGTAATAACTGTGCGCGTAGCGTTCGCCGGCATCGCACAGGATGGTGACGATGGAGCCCTGCCGGCCTTTGTCGCGCATGCGCCGGGCAGCCTGCAGCACGCCGACGAAGTTGGTGCCGGTGGAGCCGCCGACGCGGCGGCCCAGCGTGGCGCTGACGTGGCGCATCGCCGCCAGGCTCAGCGCATCGGGCACCTTGATCATCACATCCACGCAGCTGGCGATGAAGCTCGATTCCACCCGCGGGCGGCCGATGCCTTCGATGCGCGAGCCGCCGGTGATGGCCAGCTCCTTGGGGCATTGGCCGTCCACCGCGCGGCAATAGCCGTCGAAGAACACCGACACTTCCGGATCGGCGCACAGGATGCGGGTGGCATGGCGCCGATAGCGCACATAGCGGCCCAAGGTGGCGCTGGTACCGCCGGTGCCGGGGCTGCACACGATCCAGTCCGGGATCGGGTGCGGCTCCTCGGCCAGTTGCTTGAAGATCGATTCGGCGATGTTGTTGTTGGCGCGCCAGTCGGTGGCACGCTCGGCGTAGGTGAACTGGTCCATGAAGTGCCCGCCGGTCTCGCGTGCGAGCTGGTGCGAGGCGCTGTCCAGATCGCAGGCGCGCTCGACCAGGTGGCAGCGGCCGCCCTGGAATTCGATCGCGGCGATCTTCTCCGGCGAGGTCGAGGCCGGCATCACCGCGATGAAGGGCACGCCGAGCAAACGCGCGAAATACGCTTCGGAGATGGCCGTGGAGCCACTGGACGCCTCGATCACCGGGCGCCCGGCGCGCAGCCAGCCATTGGTCAGCGCGTACAGAAACAGCGAGCGCGCCAGGCGGTGCTTGAGGCTACCGGTCGGGTGGCTGGACTCGTCCTTGAAGTACAGGTCGATACCCGGATAGCCCGGCAGTTCCATCGGAATCAGGTGGGTGTCGGCCGAACGATTGAAATCGGCCTCGATCTTCTGGATGGCGGCGGCCACCCACTGGCGCTGCGACATGGCAGGACTTGGCTGCAAAAGTAGCCTTGATTCTACCGCCCTCGCCTGCCCGCCTACGCAGCCCGTGCATCCGGCGGACAGCCGGGGGCCGATGCTATGCTCGCTGCACCTGTCACTGCCTCGACTGTCCGTGCTGCATCGCCTGCTCCGCCTGCTGCTATGCCTGTGCCTGGTTGCCAATACGGCCACCGGCGCGTGGGCGTCGGTGGGCATGGCCATGCCGGCAATGACGACGGGCGCGATGCCTGCCGCGGCCATGGCAGCAGGCACCGCCGCAACCACGCACAGCGAGTCACCGGCAGCGCTGCCGTGCCATCAGGCCATGCATCCGCCCACTGCCATGCAGTTGCACGACAAGGCCACGCATGCGCACGCGCCCGACTGCTGCAAGCTGGGCAGCTGCGATTGCCTGCAGCACGCCAGCCTCGCCTTGTTGACCTTGCCTGGCGTCGCCGCGGGCCTGCCCGGCCACCCGGCGTTGCCGGACACCTTGACCGAGGGGCGCGGCAGCCCGCTGCCCGACCAACCGGTACGACCTCCCATCGCCTGAGCGCCGACGGCCCTGCCTTGGCTGTCCTCGGCCCTGCGCGTGCTTGCGCGGGATCTCTTACGTTGTGCGCTGCGCCCATCTCTTGCCGATGGAGCGCGCAGGAGATGTCATGTCTTTCGATTCCTCGTTTTCCCACGGCTCGACCGCCAGCGGCCTGAGCCGGCGCCGTTTCGTTCAGGGCCTGGCCCTGGGCGGCGTCGCTGCCGCCAGCGGCCTGTGGCGCAACGATGCGTGCGCCGCCGCCCAGGCCAACCCGCCTGTGCTGCGCGGAAGCAGCCAGTCGCTGCAGATCGGCCGCCTGCCGGTGAACTTCACCGGCCGCCCCCGCTCCGCAATCACGGTCAACCAGAGCCTGCCGGCGCCCACCCTGCGCTGGCGCGAGGGCGACACGGTAAGCGTGCGCGTGCGCAACGCGCTGACCGACCAACCCACGTCGGTGCATTGGCATGGCCTGTTGCTGCCGGCCAATATGGACGGTGTGCCGGGCATGAGTTTCGACGGAATCGCGCCGGGCCAGGAGTATCACTACCGCTTTGCGCTGCGCCAGTCCGGCACCTACTGGTACCACAGCCATTCGATGTTTCAGGAGCAGTCCGGGCTGTATGGCGCCATCGTCATCGACCCGCTGACGCCGCCGCCGTACCGGCACGATCGCGAACATGTGGTGCTGCTCTCGGACTGGACCGATCTGGACCCGGCCGCCCTGTTCCGCCGGCTCAAGCAGATGCCCAGCCACGACAACTACGCACAGCGCACCGTCGGCGATTTTCTACGCGATGCGCGAGAAGACGGCCTGCGTGCCACCCTGGCCGACCGCGGCATGTGGGGGCGCATGCGCATGACCCCGACCGATCTGTCCGACGTCAACGCCAACACCTATACCTACCTGCTCAACGGCGTCGCCCCGGCCGGCAACTGGACCGGGTTGTTCAAGCCAGGCGAAAAGGTGTTGCTGCGCTTCATCAACGGCGCGTCGATGACCTATTTCGACATCCGTATTCCTGGCCTGCGCATGACGGTGGTGGCCGCCGACGGGCAGTACGTGCATCCGGTCAGCGTGGACGAACTGCGCATCGCCGCGGCCGAGACCTTCGACGTGATTGTCGAACCGCTCGGCCAGGATGCGTTTACGTTGTTCGCGCAGGACATGGGCCGCACCGGCTTTGCCTGCGGTACGCTGGCAGTGCAACCCGGCTTGCAGGCGCCGATTCCCGCACTGGATCGGCGCGCCATCCTGACCATGCAGGACATGGGGCATGGCGAGGGGATGCACCACGCGCTGCCCGCAATGCACGGCGTGCCCGGGATGCTGGCGGCGCATGGGATGCACACCATGCACTCGCACGACGATGCCCAGGCGCCCGACAAGGCGCCGCATCATCCGGCCAGCGAAACCGGCAACCCGCTGATCGACATGCGCAGCAATGCCACTGCACCGCGCCTGGACGACCCCGGCGTGGGCCTGCGCGACAACGGCCGCCGCGTGCTGTGCTACGCCGATCTGCATAGCCTGTTCGAGGATCCGGATGGACGCGAACCCGGGCGCGACATCGAGTTGCATCTGACCGGGCACATGGAAAAATTCGCCTGGTCCTTCGATGGCATCGCGTTCGCTTCCGCGCAGCCCTTGCGGCTGCAATACGGCGAGCGGCTGCGCATCGTGCTGGTCAACGACACCATGATGCAGCACCCCATCCATTTGCATGGCATGTGGAGCGACCTGGAGGATGCGCGCGGCAACTTCCAGGTACGCAAGCACACCATCGACATGCCGCCGGGCACCCGCCGCACCTACCGCGTGCGTGCCGATGCGCTCGGCCGCTGGGCGTATCACTGCCATCTGCTGTACCACATGGAAGCGGGGATGATGCGCGAAGTGCGGGTGGAGGCATGAGCCGCTTTCGCACAACGGCCTGGTTGGCTGCTGCGTTCCTGGCGAGCGCATCTGCGGTTGCACAGGAGCATCAGCACGATGCGATGGAGGACGCATCGCGGGACATGCAGGACCAGGCGATGCAAATGACCGATGGCGCGCATACGAGCCCTGCGTCATCTCAGGCCGCCCACATGGACCACGCTCACATGTCGCACGCTGACATGGGCACTGGCGCCATGGACGATGAATCGATGAAGCATGGGTCCATGGGCGATGGATCGATGGGCGCTGCGGCCACGCACCACCAAGCGATGGATCACGCTTCGATGGATCACTCGAAGATGCACCACACGCAGTCCACACACCCTGCACAACCTCCTGCATCACCCACCGGGATACCCAATCACCCACTTCCACGCGACCCCATTCCCCCACCCACGGCGGACGACATCGCCGCTGCATTCGCACCATTGCACACGCATGCGATGCACTCGGCAGGGATCAACCACTATGTCCTGCTCGATCGGCTGGAGGCTTCCAACACCGATCGCGGTAGCGGCCAGGCCTGGGAGTCACGTGCATGGATCGGCGGCGACATCGACCGGCTCTGGCTGCACAGCGAGGGCGAACGACACGACGGACGCACCGAATCCGGCTCGCTGGAAGCGTTCTATGGCCATGCCATGTCACCATGGTGGGATCTGCTTGTGGGCGCGCGCCAGGACATCGGCGCAGGCGCACATCGCAGCTGGGCGGCTTTCGGCGTGCAAGGCCTGGCGCCCTACAAGTTCGAAACCGAAGCAACGCTGTATGTAGGCACTGGCAGCCGCGCGGCGTTGCGGCTGGAAGGCGAATACGAGGTCCTGCTGACCAACCGCCTGATCCTGCAGCCGCGTGCGGAAGCCGACATCGCGCTCACCGACGACAACCGCCGCGGCATTGGCAGCGGCCTGGAAGAGGTGGAACTTGGCTTGCGCCTGCGCTACGAGATCACCCGCCGCTTCGCGCCGTACATCGGCTGGGTGCACAGCCGCAGCTTTGGCGATAGCGCACAGCGCGCCGCGATGGACGCTGCCCCCGCACGCGACAGCCGCTTCGTTGCCGGTGTGCGCGTGTGGTTTTGAGACAGTGGCATCGTGCACGGGCAGCTGCAGGTGGCGCCCTCCTTCAACGCCGGCGCATTCAAACCGCTGCCATTGGCCCATGACACGCCGACAACCCTGCCCTGGCTAACATCGCCCATTCGCGCAACACGCCGCATCCGCAATTCACACTCAGGAGACCGCCATGCCTTTGAACGATCTGCAACACGTACCAGGCGCCAATGCCGCGCCCGCCGACACGCACGGCTTCGTGTTCAACCACACCATGTTGCGCGTCAAGGACGCAGCACGGTCGCTGGATTTCTATACGCGCGTCCTGGGCTTCCGCCTGCTCGACGCACGCGATTTTGCCGACGCAAAATTCAGCCTGTATTTTCTCGCGCTGCTGCCCGAAGGCACGGCCATTCCCGATGACGACGCACAGCGTCGCCTGTGGATGGCCGGCATCCCCGGCGTGCTCGAACTCACCCACAACCACGGCACCGAAACCCAGGACGGCCCGGTCTACCACGACGGCAACAGCGACCCGCGCGGCTTCGGCCATATCTGTATTTCGGTGCCGGATATCCATGCTGCCTGTGCACGCTTCGACAGCCTCGACGTGCCATACCAAAAACGCCTGGAAGACGGCCGCATGAAGCACCTGGCCTTCATCAAGGACCCGGACGGTTACTGGGTGGAGATCATTTCCAACACGCCGTTGGCGTAAGTCCGCCGCCCAGCGGCAAGCTGGGCGTCGACGGGCACGGCAATGGCAACCGGCGGATGCGCAGGCCGAACGCAACGCATCCGCGACGTCAAAGCCCCGCGCCACGACGGCGTACGGGGAACCGCCGGTCCCGGTGCGACGACTGGACACAACGGCTGGCTGGAGTAGACTTTCGCCGCCCTCCGCAATGGATGCACCCCAATGCTCGTCAGGAAGATTTCACTGGTCCTTGCGCTAGCAACGATCGCCGCCTGCACGCAGGCGCCACCGGACGCCACCGCTCCGAAGACCGCCGCGGCCGCGGCCGGCACTCCCCAAAAACCGTCACAAAAGGATGCATCTCCCATGCAGGACGCAACCCAGGGATCGACCCAGCAATTGCAACCGCCGCGGACCGACAGCGTGTTGTATTTCATCAGCAACGTGGACGGCGATGGCGCAACCTCCTACGAGGTCGCCAACGGCAGCTGGATCCATTATTGGTACGGCTTTCAGTTCGAACTCGGCGGTACGCGGTATTACACCGGCTTCGCCTGGGAAACGCCCGAGCGCTTCGGCACAGAAAGCGAGGACCACTCTCCCGCGCCCGGCACCAAGGTGACGTTGGCCCATGCCACTTTCGTGACCAGCGAACCGGGGAGCAAGACGCCATGGAAGCTGCTCGGCGCAGAGCCCTACATCGGCGAATTCGGTGGCATGGAACAGGGCAACACGGTCGACACGACGCGTCAACCGCAGACCTTTGTCACCGACGACAGCCGGCTGGTGCTGGCCGTGCCGACCTGGAGCCTGCAGTCGGGCGTACGCATCCTTTCCTACGACGCACTCGTGTTCAACCCCAAGGAAACCGAGAACGTCAACGACAAGCATTGGACCTATATCGGCAACATTCCCGCGGGTGAGGACAACAGCGCCAACTGTGGCGAAGATGCACCCGGGAAGATTGCCTGCGTCAAGAACAGCAGCACGCTTGCGTTCGTCAAGCAGCCGGGCCTGCCCGCGCTGCGGGTCACCGTCTCTGCCAATCCGCCGACCAGCGGGGGTGACGCGACGGTCGAATATCGCTACGATGCGGCCAGCAAATCGTATTTGCCGACCCCTTAATACAGGACCAAAGGAATTGGTTCGGGCGGCGTACCGCTGCAGCCGCGTGGCTGCAGCACTCAATCAAGGACCTTGAGCGATGCCGACGAACTACTCACGAGCCCAAGTGCTCGACATCATCGAACGCGAAGCGGCCGAGCGGAATATTCCGCGTGACGACTTCCTGCGTTTTGCCCACGTAGAGACTGGCGGCGCCTTCGACGAGTTGGCCAACCGCGGCCCCGGTGGTGCGAAAGGACTGTTCCAGTTCACGCCGCCAACCGCCCAGCAGTACGGTATTGCCGGACGCGAGCTGGACGCAGTGGTCAACACCGATGCAGCAGCGCGGCTGTATCTGGATAACCGGACGAGCCTGGTCAATCGACACGAACGCGATGGGCGGCCGTATCTTTCGGGCAAGCCGGAACCCGATGGCCTGGATATGTACCTGGCCCATCAGCAGGGCGCCGGTGGCTACCGCTCTCTGCAGACCGCGATCGCCACGGGATCTTTTGGCCTGGACAGCACGCGCGCCAACATTCTCAACAATGTCGGCGAGAAAGAGCTGAAGTCCTTGACCGGCGTCGATGCGGCGACGTTCCGGCGCATGTCCGACAAGGACATGGCACAGACCTTCGTGCAGTACTGGGATACGAAGATGGACCGTATCCGTATTCCTGAAAAAGGCATCGAGCCGATTTCGGCCGCGCAGCAGGCCCCCTCGCACGCTGCTCCGGCGCATTCCGCACCTGCCCAGCCGGAAAAACCTGCGGCGCAAGGCATCGCGCTCCACGCGGCGTATGACCTCACCAATAAATACGACCACGTCAAATACGGCCTGGGCGCGAAAGATCCGGATAAAGGCAGGGTCGATTGTTCTGGTTGGGTGGTCGAGATGCAGAACGCGACCATGGACGAGATCAACAAGGGCGCCGGCAAGGCCATCTTCACCAAGGACGAAAAGTTCAGCCCCGGTTTCGACAGTGCATCCGAACTGCTGCGCAAGGCGGAGCTGCGCTCCGGCGTGCTGATCCAGGGCAAGGACGTCACTGCCCAGAGCCTCAAAGAAGGCATGATCATCGGCGAGGACAATGGCCCGCAGAGTTGGGACAAGGGGCGCTACAAGGGCATCGACCACATCACGATGGTGGTGCGCGACCCCAAGGATGGTCAGCTCAAAATCAGCCAATCTCGTGGCGGCGAGGGTGTTGAGCTCAGTTCGCTGGATTCCTACCTCGAGCGCAAGCACGCCAAGGGCGTCAAGCTGTATGCGAGCGACCCGCTGTCCGAGGCGCGCGACCTGCTGCAGGAGCGCAGCCAGGACAAGCA
Source organism: Xanthomonas phaseoli pv. dieffenbachiae (assembly GCF_008639345.1). Taxonomy (NCBI): domain Bacteria; kingdom Pseudomonadati; phylum Pseudomonadota; class Gammaproteobacteria; order Lysobacterales; family Lysobacteraceae; genus Xanthomonas; species Xanthomonas phaseoli. The sequence continues at coordinate 4,054,320 of NZ_CP041380.1, forward strand.
GCAATCTCATGCAGCGACCGAGCACAAACCCAGCCAGGCACACGCCGCCGCGGAAGCGCCAGGTGTCCTGCGCGAAAATGCGCGTGGCGCAGAAGTGCGCACGTTGCAGCAGACGCTGCAGCAGCTGGGGTACAAGGACGCAGGCGGTCACGAACTCAAGGCTGACGGTGCCTATGGCCAACGGACCAGCGACGCGGTCAAGGCATTCCAACGAGCGCATGGCTTGCAGGACGATGGCGTGGTGGGCCGCGATACGCAGGCTGCGTTGAAGCAGGCGGAAAAGACGCCACTGCTGTCGGAGAAAACCAACCCCGACCACCCGCTGTTCAATCAGACCGTCAACAAGCTGGAACAGCTCGGTCCGAATGCCTTCGCCAATCGGCAGCAGTTGGTAAATGCGGCCGGCCACATGACCTTCGAAGCCAAGGTCAGCGGCATGCAACGCATCGACATGGTGGCGCAGAGCAAGGATGGCAACGGATTGTTCGCCGTGCAGGGTCAGCCAACCGACCCGGCGCATCAGCGGATCTATACCGAAAAGGCAACCGCTGCGGAACGGCCGCTGGAGCAGAGCAGCAATGCGGTGCGCCAGGAAGCGCAAACGCAAACCCAGGTTCAAGATCAGCACGAGCAGCAACGCAGCCAGGCACGCAGCGTCGGTTGATCTTGGTGCAATAGAAACCCAGAAGGGGCACCGATCGATGGATCGGTGCCCCTTCTGGTTTACGCCTGCATGACTGGATTTTCTCGGATCACCTCAGGCGACGGATATCCGGCACTTACAGGGCTGATCCGTCAGTTGGACGTCGCAACAGCTTCTCTGTCAGGGAACCACTGCGGCAATTGCTCGGCGAATTTCGCTGCGCATTCGTCGCTGTAGGCTTGCGCGGCTTGCTTGACCAGTGCGTAGTCGTTGGCCTCCCATTCTTCCAGCGAGGCGGTGCGCGGTGTCGGCGCACAGTCCATGCTGACCGGGCTCGCCTTGCGCTTCAAAAAGCCGCTGCGCTCCCCACCGATGGTCACCGCGTAGCGCAGTTCGTAAGGCGACTTGGTATCGGCCAGGCTCTGATATACCAGCAGCCAGTCCGACATCAGCACCTGCAAGGGGAACGGTTCTGCCGGTACGGCCCGCGGATGCCCGGTGAAGTAGGTCTTCAAATGCGCGTTGACCGCATCGCGCTGCAATTGATAGCCAGGATTTCCCAAGGCCTGCATTTTTTCGCCTTTTAGCTGATCTTTTCCGAAGGCAGAGACCGCAACACCGCGCGCGAACAGGCTGGTGGCGATCTGCAAGCCGACGACCATCCCGGTATGTCCGCGGCGCACCACACGCAGCATCTCATCACCGTTGGGCAGGCCGTTCGAGCCCACGCGCATGCTGGAATGCAATGGGAGCTGCAGGGCCCAATCTGCCGAGGGCGCCACGACAACGCCTGCATCGGACTGCGTGCTCGGTTGCGCATCTGTTGCGGCGACCGCCACAGTACCTGCAACTGCAGCAGCCGCATACGCAGTTGCAGTGGAGAAATCCCCGCCTGCAAACGCAGGCACCACCGCAGTGGCTTCGCTCACGCGCGCAGCGGTACAGAACGTACCAGCAGCCCGCATCTGCGCTTCATGGAAGCCAATGCCGTTGATCTGGTGCACTACGGCATCCTTGCCGTACTGCTCGACCAGCTTGCCGATCAATGCATCGGACGGCGATTGCTGTGCGCAGACCTTGGCGGCGGCGATGCGCGACCAGGCGAATTGCAGCGCAGGATCCCAGCCCAGCGCATCTTCGCCCACGAATCCGTGGTCGTAGTGATACGCATAAATGGCAGGGTCGATCTCCTGCAGCGTCATTCCGCCCTGGCCGGCATAGCCCAGCGGCACGTCTTGCGCAACAGCAAGCCCCGGCAGTGCCAATAGCACCGCCGCGATACACGTCTTCATGAATCCCTGTCCCTATGGATAAGTACGACGCGCTGCATGTCCCCCATGCAGCGCGACCGATGCGCCACCGCTCGCACACGACGGCTTCCAACATGCAGGGCGCTGATCGACGGGTAATGGCACAACACACCCGGCCGATCGTCCTGCAGGGATAGTGTGCCCGCACACGGCAGCCATCGCAGTCGGGGCGGTCCCCACGCATGTGTGGGGACCGCCCCTCAGATGCTCACTGCTTAGGCATGCAGGATTCCGCCTGGGCCTGGTTGCCAGTCGCGTGGCGTGCGCAAAGCGGCCAATATCCGCACCAGCTCGCGATAGCTCTGGGCCAGTTGCGCGAACAGGCCTGCATCGCTGCAGCGGGTGTCGGCCACTTCGGAATACGCGCCCCTGCCCAGGTCGATGAAGTAATCCACACTCAGGCGCCGGCGTTGCGCCACGCCGGGAAACAGGCCTGCAATCAGCAGGCAGCCGTCGCCCACGTCACGCAATGCGTCGGCCCGCACGCTACCGATCTGGTCCTGCGCATGCAGCCATGCCAGCGCCTGCGTGCGCGAAAGCAGATGCGCATCGCGCTGGAAGCGCAGCAACACGAACACCAGATAGTGCTCGCGCGATTCGTCCAGCGGACGCGCGATCCGCTGCCCCGCCTCGCGCACCAACGCCTGCCACAACTCGGCCGGCGCCCCCTGTTTGAAAGACTCGTGCATACGTCCTCCTGCGTGGTGTGGACCCTCACCAGGAGCTTATGCATAACTTGGGCCACTGCGGCGGCAGAGGCTGTGGTGGAGCGCCAAGGAGCGGCCGCTGGCAGTGCTGTTAACCTTTGCCGGAGGGATACGGCCATTTCGTGGAAGCGGCATCGCTACGTGCAAAGGCACGATGCCGGCAACCGCTTGGCGAGGGACTGAACCTCGCGCATTGCGCACCAGCGCGGCCAGCACGAGGGTGCCAGCAATCGCCATCCTGGAACATGACAGCGACAGAGTGGAATTTGCACTGCGTGCGTGCACCGACTGCACGTAGCTGGCGATGCGTGCAGCTGGCAGTGCGGCTGCGCTTATTCCACCGTCACCGACTTGGCCAGATTGCGCGGCTTGTCCACATCGGTGCCCCGGGCCAGGGCGGTGTGGTAGGCCAGCAACTGCACCGGGATGGTGTGGATCACCGGCGACAGCACGCCGGCATGGCGTGGGGTGCGAATGACATGCACGCCTTCGGAGTCGCTGAAGTGGCTGTCCTGGTCGGCGAACACGAACAACTCCCCGCCACGTGCGCGCACTTCCTGCATGTTGGATTTGACCTTCTCCAGCAGGCGGTCATTCGGTGCGATCACCACCACTGGCATCGCCGCGTCCACCAATGCCAACGGCCCATGCTTCAACTCGCCGGCCGGATACGCTTCGGCGTGGATATAGGAGATTTCCTTGAGCTTGAGCGCGCCTTCCAATGCAATCGGATAATGCAGGCCGCGACCGAGGAACAGCGCATTCTGCTTGGGCGAGAATCGTTCGGCCCAGGCCATGATCTGCGGTTCAAGATTCAACGCATGCTGCACGCTGCCGGGCAAGAAGCGCAGCTGCTCCAGGTACTGCGCTTCTTCGGCGTCACTGATGCGGCCCTGCAATCTGCCCAGCACCATGGTGAGCTGGAACAACACCGCCAGCTGGGTGGTGAAGGCCTTGGTCGAGGCCACGCCGATCTCGGCACCGGCACGTGTGTAGCAGACCAGCTCGCTGGCGCGCGGGATCGCACTTTCCGGCACATTGCAGATCGACAGCGTGTGCAAATGCCCCAGCGATTTGGCGTATTTCAGCGCTTCCATCGTGTCCAGCGTTTCGCCCGACTGAGAGATGGTCACGATCAGATGCTTCGGGTTGGCATACGCGGCGCGGTAGCGGTATTCGCTGGCGATCTCCACGCTGCACGGCAGCCCGGCAATGGCTTCGATCCAGTAACGTGCGGTCATGCCGGCGTAGTAGCTGGTACCGCAGGCCAGGATCTGCACGCCTTCGATGTCGCGCAGCACCGCTTCTGCGTTGTCGCCGAACAGCGATGCCGGGAACCCCTTGGCATCGATCGCCGCCTCGATGGTGTCGGCCAAGGCGCGCGGCTGCTCGTGGATTTCCTTCTGCATGAAATGCCGGAACGGGCCCAGTTCCAGCGAGGCCAGCGACACGTCCGACAGGTGCAACGGGCGCTCCACCGGCGCATCGTTGCCATCGAAGATGCGCACGCCATCGCGGTGCAATTCGGCGGTGTCGCCTTCTTCGAGAAAGATCACCTGGCGCGTGGCCTGCACGATCGCCGACACGTCGGAGGCGACGAAGTTCTCGCCCTCGCCTACCCCGATCAGCAACGGGCAGCCCATCCGCGCGCAAACGAAGCGTTGCGGCTCGGCCTGGCTCATCACCGCCAGCGCGTAGGCACCGGTGAGTTCCTTGACGGTGCGCTGCAACGCGGTGAGCAGGTCGCCGGCGCTGCCCAGATGATGATGGATCAGATGCGCGATGACTTCGGTGTCGGTCTGCGACTCGAAGGTGTAGCCCAGCGCGCGCAATTTTTCGCGCTGCTCCTCGTGGTTTTCGATGATGCCGTTATGCACCAGCGCCACGCCGGCGCTGATGTGCGGGTGCGCGTTGGCTTCGGTGACGCCGCCATGGGTGGCCCAGCGGGTGTGGCCGATGCCCAGCGTGGCGCCCAGCTGTTCGGCCTGCGCGGCCTGTTCCATCTCGGCCACCCGCCCGGTGCGACGCACCCGGCGCACCTGCGCGCCGTCGAGCACTGCAATGCCGGAAGAGTCATAGCCGCGATATTCCAGCCGCTTGAGTCCTTCGATCAGGACCGGGACCACGTCGCGCCCGGCGATCGCTCCGACAATGCCGCACATAAGACAGCTCTCGCAAAAGAAGTCGGACATTTTAGCGTGTCCGCTCTTGTCCGCTGCATGACCATGCCCGGACAGCGTGTCCGCCCGCAGTGTCCGCGGACACTGCGGACACTGGCGATCACGCCGTAAAAACCATATCCATCAATGACTTGAACGTTGGCACGGGTCCTGCTTTATCGCAGTGACGCCACCGAGCCAGCCGACCATGATTCGCGATACCTCTGCCCAGGACCAGGTTCTCCGTACACCCGCCCAGCGCGCGCCGTGGCGCCGCTGGCTGTGGCCTGGCACCGCTGCGGTGGCGGTACTGGCCGGCATCGGCTGGGCCGTGACTGCATGGAGCGCCGGCAGCCGCTCGTTCGACGCCGGCCGCGTGCGCATTGCCACGGTCACCCAGGGCGACCTGGTCCGCGACATCGCCGCCGACGGCCGCGTGATCGCCGCCAACAGCCCGGTGCTGTACGCCATCTCGGCCGGCACGGTGACGCTGAGCGTGGTGGCCGGCGACGTGGTCAAGCAGGGCCAGGAGCTGGCGCGCATCGACAGCCCCGAGCTGCGCAGCAAGCTGGCGCAGGAGCAGGCCACCCTGGCCGGCCTGGAGGCCGAATCCAGCCGCGCCGCCCTGGATGCCACCCTGGCGCGTGCCAACGCCAGCAAACTCACCGACCAGGCCCGGATCGACAAGCAGGCCGCCGCGCGCGACCTGGAGCGCTACCAGCGCGGCTTCGATGGTGGCGCGGTGCCGCAGGTGGAGCTGGCCAAGGCGCAGGACACCTTGAAGAAGACCGACATCGACCTGCAGCACGCCCAGCGCGATGCCGCGTTGAAGAGCCAGGGCGCGGACCTGGATTCGCGCAACAAGCGCCTGCTGGCAGACCGCCAACGCGCCGTGGTGGCCGAGGTGCAGCGCCAGGTGGACGCGCTCACGCTGCGCTCGCCCTTCGATGGCCAGGTTGGCCAGGTGCAGGCGGTGCAGCACACCCAGGTGGCTGCGAACGCGCCGATTCTGGGCGTGGTGGATCTGTCCAAGTTCGAAGTGGAGATCAAGGTGCCGGAAAGTTTCGCCCGCGATCTGGCGATCGGCATGCCGGCCCAGCTCACCAGCGGCAGCGGCGAGCCGTTCGCCGGCGCCATCTCGGCGGTGTCGCCGGAAGTGGTCAACGGCGAAGTCACCGCGCGCATCCGCTTTACCGACAAGCAGCCGCCGGGCCTGCGCCAGAGCCAGCGCATGAGCGCACGCGTGCTGATGGACACGCGCCGCAACGTGCTCAAGGTCGAACGCGGCCCCTTCGTCGAACAATCCGGCGGCAGCTATGCCTACGTAATGGATGGCAACACCGCCGCGCGGCGCCCGGTCACGCTCGGTGTCAGCAGCCTGGGCGAAGTGCAGGTGCTGTCCGGGCTGCAGGTCGGCGACCGCGTGGTGGTCTCCGGCGCAGACAACTTTGGCGACGCGCCGCGCGTCACCGTGCACTGATTCACTCATTCCCACCCGTCGCACACTCTCTTCGCAAAGGAATCGGCAATGCTCAAGATGCAAGCGGTCTCCAAGGTCTTCCGCACCGAACAGGTGGAAACGCATGCGCTGCGGTCGCTGGACCTGCATGTGCGCGAAGGCGAGTTCGTCGCGGTCACCGGCCCCTCCGGTTCGGGCAAGACCACCTTCCTCAACCTGGCCGGGCTACTGGAAACCTTCACCAGCGGGCAGTATTTGCTCGATGGCGAAGACGTCAGCCATCTCTCCGACGACGCGCGTTCGCGTCTGCGCAACCGGAAGATCGGCTTCATCTTCCAGGGCTTCAATCTGATTCCCGACCTCAACCTGTTCGACAACGTCGATGTTCCGCTGCGTTATCGCGGCATGGCGGCAGCCGAGCGCACGCAGCGTATCGAAGAGGCACTGACCAAGGTCGGCCTGGGCTCGCGCCTGCGTCACTACCCCACCGAACTCTCCGGTGGGCAACAGCAGCGTGCTGCGATTGCGCGCGCGCTGGCAGGCAGTCCACGCCTGCTGCTGGCCGACGAACCCACCGGCAACCTCGATTCGCAAATGGCGCGCGGGGTGATGGAACTGCTGGAAGAGATCAACAGCCAGGGCACCACCATCGTCATGGTCACCCACGACCCGGAACTGGCCGCACGCGCGCAGCGCAACGTGCATATCGTCGACGGCCAAGCCACCGACCTGGAACGCAATCCCAGCCTGCTGCGCGCTCCTGCCGCCATTGCAACCCTGGCCGACTGAGGAGCTCACCCATGTTCGGCTACTACTTCAATCTTGCGGTGCGCAGCTTCCGTCGCAACAAGGTCCTCACCGCATTGATGGTGCTGGCCATTGCGCTGGGCATCGGCGCCAGCATGACCACGTTGACAGTGTTCCATGTCTTGTCGGGCGACCCGATTCCGCAGAAGAGCGATCGGTTGTTCTATGTGCAGGTCGATGCGCAACCGAAGTCCGGCTATCAACCGGGAGACGAGCCCGATTACCAGTCCACCCGCTTCGACGCCGAGGCGCTGCTGCGTGGGAAGCGCGCCATGCGTCAGGCGATGATGTCAGGCGGCAGTGTCGCGATCGAGCCACAGCGCAGCGGATTGAGTCCTTTCAAGCTGAACGCTCGTTTCACTTCGGCCGATTTCCTTACGATGTTCGATGTGCCCTTGCTCTACGGCCAAGCGTGGTCCAGCACCAGCGACGAGCGGCACGAACGTGTTGCGGTGATCAGCAAGTCGCTGAACGAAAAGCTGTTCGACGGTGGCAACAGCGTCGGGCGCGACGTGCGCGTGGACAAGAACACCTTCCGTATCGTCGGCGTCCTGGATACCTGGAAGATCAACCCACGCTTCTACGACATCACAGACACCTACGGCTCGAACGAACAGCTGTATGTGCCGTTCAGTACGGCGATGGATCTGAAATTGAGCCACTACGGCGGAACCAACTGTTCCGGCAAGGTCGAAGCAGGCGACACCACCGCGCTGAATGCACCCTGCAACTGGGTGCAGTACTGGGTGGAGCTGGAGAGCGCCAAGCAGGCAAGCGATTACAAGGCCTACCTCGAAAATTATTCCGATCAACAACGTGCCGCCGGGCGCTTTACCCGGCCCAACAATGTGCGCCTGCGCAACGTGATGCAGTGGCTGGACTACAACAAGGTGGTTCCCAGCGACGTCCGCCTGCAGCTGTGGCTGGCCATGGGCTTTCTGCTGGTGTGCCTGCTCAACACGGTCGGCCTGTTGCTGGCGAAATTCCTGCGCCGCAGCGGAGAAATTGGTGTGCGGCGCGCGCTTGGAGCCTCGCGCGGCGCAATCTTTGCGCAGTGCCTGGTGGAGGCAGGGACCATCGGCCTGGCCGGCGGCATCGGCGGACTTGTGCTGGCATGGCTGGGGCTGTGGGCCGTGCGTCAGCAACCGGTGGATTACGCCGCGCTGGCGCACCTGGATCTCACGATGCTGCTGCTGACGTTCGCCATTGCGATCGCGGCGAGCCTGCTCGCCGGCATCCTGCCTTCCTGGCGCGCCATCCAGGTCGCACCGGCGCTGCAGTTGAAGTCGTCCTGAACCTCCTGCCCGCCGCACCGCGGTGAGCCACGCTTCCTATCTTCAAGGTCAGCCCATGGACATCCGACCCATCATCTCCACCTTGCGCCGCCACAAGACGGCCGCCGCACTGATCGTGCTCGAGATCGCACTGGCTTGCGCCATCATCTGCAATTCGCTGTTCCTGATCGGCAATCGCCTGGACACGCTCCAGACTCCCAGCGGCATCGCCGAACAGGAGCTGCTCAGCATCCAGCTGGACGGCATCGGCCCGCAGGCCAATGCCGACGCACGTACTCGGGAGGATCTGGCAGCGCTACGCGCGGTACCCGGCGTACGCAATGCGGTCATCACCAATCAGATCCCCTTCGTCGATTACTCGTCCAACACCGGGCTGACCCTGACCCCGGAGCAGGAACGCCCCACGCTCAATGCCGCGCAGTATCTGGTCAGCGAAGGCAGCCTGGACGCACTTGGCCTGCAATTAAATGCCGGTCGCGACTTCAGCCCCGACGAATACATCAGCCAGGAAAAAGCAGATAACGACGATGAGGTCCGCAAGAAGGGTGCGGCGGTCATTCTGACGCAGGCCGCTGCCGACAAGCTGTTCCCCGACCACGGTGCGCTCGGCAAGACCATCTACTCCGGCGATGTCCCGTTGCGTATCGTCGGAATCGTGCGCACCCTGGCGCGGCCGAACAATGTCAATGGACTGTCGGCAAAGGAATATTCGATGCTGCTGCCTATCCGTCCACCGTATACCGATGGGCAATACGTCGTACGTGTCACCGATCCGTTGCGTCGGGCGGAAGTGCTGAAGGCGGCAGTGGCGGCCTTGATGAAAGTGGACAACAGCCGGCTGGTGCTGAAACAACAGACCTACACCGAAATCCGCGAAAAGTATTTCCGTAATGACCGCGCCATGATTTGGCTGCTTGGAGCGGTGTGCATCGCCCTGTTGATCGTCACTGCGCTAGGCATCGTTGGTCTCGCCAGCTTCTGGGTGCAGCAACGCACCAAGCAGATCGGTATCCGCCGTGCGCTGGGTGCAACGCGCAGCCAGATCCTGCGCTACTTCCAGATCGAGAATTTCCTGCTCGCCTCGATCGGCATCGTGCTCGGCATGCTGATGGCCTACTCGATCAACGTCTGGCTGATGGCACGCTATGAATTGCCGCGACTGCCGGCAATCTACCTGCCGATCGGCGCGCTGCTGCTGTGGATGCTCGGCCAGCTGGCGGTGTTCTGGCCGGCCCGGCGCGCAGCCGCAGTGCCACCGGCTGTTGCCACCCGCAGTGCATGATGGCCGCTTCCCTGTCACTCGGCGGCGGGGAAGCAGCCACGCTCGCCATCCACCGTGCGTTTCCACCATCGTTACGAACCGGATTCCCTCATGCCTTGCTCTCTTGCGACATCCGCACTGATCGCCCTGACGGCCTGCTGTCTCTTTCACCCCGGCCAGGCCCATGCGACAACGCAGGCGCACGCGGCGTCGGCCTCGTCCAGCGCTTCGGTGCAAGAGGCGCTCGCCATCGACGACACCCGGCTGAACTGGCGCCATAACGACCAGATCCTGGAGCTCGTCGCCAGCAGCGACGGATTGCTGGTGACCCAGGCCAGCGCTTCGCTACGCCTGCAGTTGCAACGCGGCGACCGCGTGCGCACGGTGGGCCGGACCCCGATCACCGCAGTCGCAACACTGCTGGCGGCGCTGCACGCCGCGGCAGGCAACCCCATCGCCGTGGATGTCATGCGCGATGGTGTGCAGGTGCATCTGATCTGGACCGCGGCCATGTACACACCACTGTTGCCGCCCACGGCTCCATAACCAAGCGCCCTGCCGGCACACAGCCGGCTCACCCTGCATCGGGCGCTTGAGTCCGCCGCCGTTGCCGCCCGACGATCTGGCCGCGCCCCTGCCTAGCGGCGCGTTGTCGCTGCGTGTTGCCAGTATTCTGTGCCGATCCCTCCCGCGCCCTCTTGAGCAATGCGATGCCGCACATCCTGATCATCGACGACAACACGGCCGTTGCCACTGCGTTGGAGGTGCTGTTTTCGCTGCACGACATCGAGGCGCGGCACGCCCATTCGCCGCAGGCCGGGCTGGCGCTGCTGGACGAGCAGGCGTTCGATCTGGTGATCCAGGACATGAACTTCACCGCCGACACCACCTCCGGCGAAGAAGGCGAGGCGTTGTTTACCCAACTGCGTCAGCGTCACCCGGACCTGCCGGTGATCCTGCTCACCGCCTGGACGCATCTGGGCAGCGCGGTGGGCCTGGTCAAGGCCGGTGCGGCCGATTACATCGCCAAGCCCTGGGACGACACCAAGCTGCTGACCACGGTCAACAACCTGCTGGAATTGTCCGAGGCGCGGCGCGAGCTGGAACGTCGTCGCGAACGCGAATGGCGTGGCCGCGAGCAGCTGACCCAGCGCTACGACCTGCGCGGCGCGGTGTTCGCCGATCCGGCCAGCGAGCGCGCGATCGCCCTCGCCTGTCAGGTCGCACGCTCGGACTTGCCGGTACTGATCACCGGCCCCAATGGCAGCGGCAAGGAAAAGATTGCCGAGATCATCCAGGCCAATTCGACCACCAAACATGGCCCGTTCATTGCACTCAACTGCGGCGCCTTGCCAGGCGAATTGATCGAAGCCGAATTATTCGGTGCCGAAGCCGGCGCCTACACCGGCGCCAACAAGGCGCGCGAAGGCAAGTTCGAAGCGGCCGATGGCGGCACCCTGTTTCTCGACGAGATCGGCAACCTGCCCCTGGCAGGGCAAATGAAGTTGCTGCGCGTGCTGGAAACCGGCCGTTACGAGCGGCTGGGTTCCAACCGCGAACGCCATGCCAAGGTGCGCGTGATCAGCGCCACCAATGCCGATCTGCCGGCGATGATCCGCGACGGCAGTTTTCGCGAGGATCTGTATTACCGGCTCAACACGGTGGAAATCGCATTGCCCGCACTGGCCGAACGCCCCGGCGACATCGGCCCGCTGGCCGAGCACTTCCTTGCCGGTGAAAAGCCGCTGTCGCCGCAGGCGCGCGATGCATTGCAACGGCATGCCTGGCCCGGCAACGTGCGCGAGCTACGCAATGTGCTGCAGCGCGCCGCCTTGCTTGCGCAGGGCGCGCGTATCGAAGCGGGCGATCTGAATCTGCCACGTGCACCCGCGCCACGGCTGGCGGCGCCGGCGGCAGGCGAGCCGGATCGCGCACGTATCGAACAGGCGCTGGCACGCGCGCAAGGTGTGATCGCGCAAGCGGCCGCCGAGCTGGGATTGAGCCGGCAGGCGCTGTATCGGCGCATGGACCGCTACGGCATCAGCTCGGAATGAACCTTCGTATGCGGAACCGCTCTTTCACGTTTTCGCTGTTTCTACGCTTGCTGCCGGTGCTTGCGCTGGCCGCTGCATTCCCATGGTTCATGGCGTACTGGCTGGACCGCGGCTGGCAGGTGGCGGCGATTTCGGTCCTCGTCCTGCTGGCAGCGATGTGGTTCAGCCTCACCCGCGCCACTGCGCCGATGCGCTCGCTGTTTCGCGCGCTGGCCGGCACCACCAGCAGCTACCGCGATGGCGAATACAACTTCGGCGTGTATTGGCGCGGCAACGACGAACTGGCGCAACTGGTGCAGGCGCATGCCGAACTTGGCGATGTGCTGCGTGCCCAGCGTAGCCATTTGGTACAGCGCGAGCTGATGCTCGACACCATGCTGCAGAACACGCCGGTGGCCATGCTGCTGGTGGTCGCTGGCGGCGATGGCCTGCGGCGGATCGGGTTTTCCAACAATGCCGCACGCAAACTGCTGTACGACGGACGCAAGCTGGAAGGCCAGCACCTGGACGATGTGCTCGACCGCATGCCGGCCGAATTGCGCGACGCCCTGGCGCGTGGCGGGGACTGCCTGTTCGCGGTACGCGAAGATGGCGACGACGAAGAAGACGAGCAGATCTATCACCTGTCGCGGCGTAGCTTTCACATCAACGGACGCGGGCACGAGCTGTTGTTGATCCGCACCTTGACCACCGAATTACGCCGCCAGGAAGTGCAGACCTGGAAAAAAGTCATCCGCGTGATCAGCCATGAATTGAACAATTCGCTGGCACCGATCGCCTCGCTGGCGCATTCGGGTGCCGAGCTGCTGCGCCGCGAACGCACCGATCGCCTGGGCACGGTATTCGAGACCATCGAAGAACGCGCGCGTCACCTGGAAGGCTTTATCCGCGGCTATGCGCGCTTTGCCAAATTGCCGCAACCGCAGCTGCAGACCATCGAATGGGCGCCATTTCTGCAGCGCTTGCAGCAACAGATTCCGTTCCAGGTGCAGGGCATGCTCACCGATGTCTCCAGCCGCATCGATGCAGCGCAGATCGAGCAGGCGCTGCTGAATCTGCTGAAAAACGCCCACGAAGCCTGCAGCGAAGCGCAGCCACCCAACAGCGATGTCGCCCTGCGCGTCACGCGCGTGCCGCAATGGCTACGCATCGAAGTGCTCGACCGCGGCAACGGCATGAACGAAGCGGTACTGCACAACGCGCTGATGCCGTTCTATTCGACCAAGCGCAATGGCACAGGTCTTGGCCTTGCCCTGACGCGCGAAATCGCCGAAGCGCACGGCGGCCGCATCTCGCTGCACAACCGCGAACACGGCGGACTGTGCGTGACCTTGCTGTTGCCGCTGGCGGCGTGAACACGGCGGGACCGGCGCCTTCCTTCAAGGGTGCGTGACATCCGGCGCGTGGGCAAATGCTGCGCACGCGCGCCAGATTGCACCACGCAGCACACCCCGCGGCACTACGGCGACTTCTTGGTCGGCCGCTTCCAGCCTTCGATCACGGTCTGACGCGCACGCGTCACGGTGAGTTGGCCCGCTGGCGCATCGCTGGTGACCACCGACCCGGCGCCGATGGTGGAATTGGCGCCAATCTCGATCGGCGCCACTAGTGCGCTGTTGGAGCCGACAAACGCACCATCGCCGATGGTGGTCTGCGACTTGTTCACCCCGTCGTAGTTGCAGGTGATGGTGCCGGCGCCGATGTTGACCTTGCTGCCGATCACCGCATCGCCCAGATAGGTCAGATGGTTGGCCTTGCTGCCGACGCCCATGGTGACCTTTTTGGTCTCCACGAAATTGCCGATATGCACGCCATCAGCCAACACGGTGCCGGGGCGCAGACGCGCGAACGGACCGATCTGCACCGCGCCTTCGGTGACCACGCCTTCCAGATCGCTGTGCGCACGCACATGCGTGCCGGCACCGAGCGTCACGTCGCGCAAGCGCACGAACGGCCCGATCACCACGTCATCGCCCAAGGTGACCTCGCCCTCCAGGATCACGTCGATATCCAGCTGCACATCGCGGCCCACCTGCACGCTGCCACGCTGCTCCACACGCGCCGGGTCGGCCATGCGCACGCCTTGCAGGCAAAGCGTGTGCGCGGCGCGCAGCTGCCAGGCACGTTCGAGCTGGGCGAGTTGCCACGGGTCGTTGGCACCTTCCACCTCCTGCGGGTCGGCCACGTGCACCATGTCGGCCGGCGTGAAATCGGCTGCGGCGCTGGCGAACACGTCGGTGAGATAAAACTCGCCCTGCGCATTGTCGTTGGACAAGCCGGCCAGCCAACGGCGCAGTGCGGTGGATTCAGCGGTGAGGATGCCGGTATTGATGGTGCGAATGCGGCGCTGCTCGTCATTGGCATCCTTCTGCTCGACGATCGCGGCCACCTTGCCCTCCGCGTCGCGCAGGATGCGCCCATAGCCGGTGGGATTGGCCAGTTCGGCGACCAGCACCGCCATGCGGCCCGGTGCATGCAGCAACTGCAACAGGCTCTCGCTGCGGATCAGCGGCACATCGCCATACAACACCAGTACCGTTGCCGCATCGGGAATCGCAGGCATGGCCTGCTGCACGGCGTGTCCGGTGCCCAACTGCTCGCGCTGTTCGGCCCACTGCAGATCGTCTTGATCGGCGAAGGCTGCCTGCACCTGATCGCCGCCATGCCCGTACACGACATGGATCGCCGCCGGCTGCAGCTGCCGTGCAGTGGCGATCACATGCGCCAGCATCGGCTGGCCCGACAGCGGCTGCAGCACCTTGGGCAGGGACGAGCGCATGCGCTTGCCTTCGCCCGCGGCCAGGATCACAACGTGCAGGGGCAGGGTCATCAAGACATTCCAGGCAGAGAGATGTCCAAATTCTAGTCGCTGCGCCAGCGTCGCGTCGTTGTCCGGATGCCGCGTTCGCCCGCGCTAACGACGTTTGCGCCTGGCAGCCGCTAGGATGGGCGCCCCGTTCCCGTCCCCTGCACGCATGAGTCTGTTCCGCCAAGGCAGCCAGTTCATGATCATTGGCGCGCTGCAACTGGCCGTGGATTGCGGCATCTTCATCGCCGCCACCGCCGCAGGCATGCCTGCAGTGCCCGCCAATCTGCTTGGGCGCATCGGCGGCGCCATGCTCGGCTTCTGGCTCAACGGCCGCTATACCTTCGCCCAGCAAGGCGATGCGCGGCTGGGTTGGCGACGCTTCCGCCGCTTCGCGGTGATGTGGCTGACGCTCACGCTGATCAGCACCTGGCTGCTCGCGACCACGGTCGACCTACTCGGCCTGCGTCAGGCATGGCTGGCAAAACCGCTGGTCGAAGGCGGCCTGGCGATCGTGTCGTTCTTCCTGGGTCGGCACGTGGTGTATCGCTGATCGATGCATGCGCAGGCGCCGAGCGATTGCTCGGTCGTATGACGATATGACGCAGAAAGACACCGCTTGCGTGCAGACATGCGCAGCACAGTCACGGCCTCTTCTCCCGTGCTGATCGATCGCGCGGACATCCTTATGGCTCTTCCGCGGCATCCATGCCGCGCCGGGTCCGCGCCGGTCGGCGGGCATGCAGCAGTCGCGTTGGCAGCGTACGTGGCCTTCAACCAGGCTGCCAGCGACCTTTCGGGTGCGGCAACCTCGCCGGTTGCATGACCGTTGACGGGACGGATGCCGCGCCATCGCTTCCACGGCACGGGATGACGGCGCGTCCCGCTAGCGCCGAGGCCACCGCGCCTTGGACACGCCCAGCGTTCGATCTGGACGTCTGACTGCATCCACCAGGATGCGGCGACAAAACCGCGGCCGTCACCACCAGGCGAATGCGCAAACGTTTTGTCGACCGCTCTCACCGCCCGACAGCGCGTTGGTCTCGCAGACACGTGAGCGTTGTGGATCAGTGGCAAAAATCGCCCAGGCCACGCACCAGTGCCGCGCGATGCAGCGCATCCAGCTGCCACTGCTCTGCGTAATGCGCCGCAGCGCGCGCGGTGCTGGCCGGGCAGCCGGGCGCGCTGCGTGCCGACGCCACATCGGCCAGCGCATCGAGCAGTTCGCCCTGCAGTTGATCCAGGCGAGTGCGCAGCGCCGCGAGATCCGGACGTGCGGTGTTCGGCGCGCGTCCGCGTTCGTGCCAACGGTTCAGCAGCGCGTACTGCACTGACTTGTTGGCCTCGATTTGCGCCCCAAAGAAGCGTGCCGCATCGTCGGCATCCAGCCCATGCGCGGGCGCCTGATCGCGCACGCTTTGCAGCACCGCCGCCTCGCGCGCCTGATCGAGCACCGGCTTGCCGCTGTCCCACTTGCTTAGCGCTACCGCGTCGCCAATGGCATTGCGCTGCACGATCCGGTCCATCAACAGATCCAGCGGCGGCTGGCTGCGCGCCGGCAATGCGCATCCCAGCAGTCCGGCGGCCAACAGGCCGCTCACCATGTAAGCGCGAATGCCATCGATCGAACGGGTCATGCCATCTTCCTCAACGTGCCGGAATAACGTTGCCATGCACCGCTGCGGTGCAGCGGTGCGCCAAGGCACGCAGTGTGCCTGCCGCGCGCTGCGGCGGATTCACGCAGCCGCACGCGGGGCTCCAAAAACGAAAACGCCGACACGACGGTCGGCGTTTCGAACTTCTGAGCTGCAGACGAAGGCGCAGCTGCCTGACGTGCACGCCCACCTTGAAGGCGGGCAGACCACCGCTTAGTGCTTGAGGTTGCGACGCAAGCGCTCCAGCGCCTGCAACTGCACTGTCGCCTCGGCCAGCTGACGCTGTGCCTCGGCCACGTCCACCGTGTTGCCACGGTTGGCCAGCAGCCGCTCGGCCTCTTCCTTGACCTTGCGCACGGCCGCTTCGTCGATGTCCTGCGCACGCACTGCGGTGTCGACCAGGATGGTCACCACCTGCGGCTGCACTTCCAGGATGCCGCCGGAAATGGCGAAATCCAGCTGTTCGCCATTGGCGGTGGTCACCACCACCTTGCCCGGCTTCAGGCGGGTGATCAGCGGCGCGTGCTTGGGCGCAATGCCCAGCTCGCCCAACTCGCCGGTGGCCACGACCAGCGTCGCCTCACCGTGGAAGATTTCCTTCTCGGCGCTGACGATGTCGCAACGGATAGTGCTCATGGTGCCTCACTGTAGTGAGGCGGGGAATCGGGAGTCGGGAATCGGGAATGGGAAGAGCGGCTGGCTGCACGCTTTTCCGATTCCGTTCAATTCCAGTCCACCGATGACCCGCCTTTACGATTCCCGATTCCCGATTCCCGATTCCAGCCGCGTAGCGGCTGGGATCGCATCAGGCCTTGGCGCTCATCTTGT
This sequence comes from Xanthomonas phaseoli pv. dieffenbachiae, assembly GCF_008639345.1. Classification (NCBI taxonomy): domain Bacteria; kingdom Pseudomonadati; phylum Pseudomonadota; class Gammaproteobacteria; order Lysobacterales; family Lysobacteraceae; genus Xanthomonas; species Xanthomonas phaseoli. The sequence continues at coordinate 4,071,304 of NZ_CP041380.1, forward strand.
TGGCTTTCTCGACGGCTTCTTCGATGCTGCCGACCATGTAGAACGCCTGCTCCGGCAGGTGGTCGTATTCGCCGTCGCAGATTGCCTTGAAGCCGCGGATGGTGTCCTTCAGCGAGACGTACTTGCCCGGCGAGCCGGTGAACACTTCGGCCACGTGGAAGGGCTGGCTGAAGAAGCGCTCGATCTTGCGCGCGCGCGACACCGACTGCTTGTCTTCTTCGCTCAGCTCGTCCATGCCCAGGATGGCGATGATGTCCTTCAGTTCCTTGTACTTCTGCAAGGTCTGCTGGACGCGCTGGGCGGTGTCGTAATGCTCGTGGCCGATCACCAGCGGATCCATCTGGCGGCTGGTGGAGTCCAGCGGATCCACGGCCGGGTAGATACCCAGCGAGGCGATGTTACGGCTCAGCGTGACGGTCGAGTCCAGGTGGGCGAAGGTGGTCGCCGGCGACGGGTCGGTCAGGTCGTCCGCAGGCACGTACACGGCCTGGATCGAGGTGATCGAACCGCTCTTGGTCGAGGTGATGCGCTCCTGCAGCACGCCCATTTCCTCGGCCAGGGTCGGCTGGTAACCCACCGCCGACGGCATACGGCCGAGCAGCGCGGACACTTCGGTACCGGCCAGCGTGTAGCGGTAGATGTTGTCCACGAACAGCAGCACGTCCTTACCCTTGCCGCTGGCGTCCTTCTCGTCACGGAAGTACTCGGCCATGGTCAGGCCGGTCAGCGCCACGCGCAGACGGTTGCCCGGCGGCTCGTTCATCTGGCCGTACACCATCGCGACCTTGTCCAGGACGTTGGAGTCCTTCATCTCGTGGTAGAAGTCGTTGCCCTCGCGGGTACGCTCGCCCACGCCGGCGAACACGGACAGACCCGAGTGCGCCTTGGCGATGTTGTTGATCAGCTCCATCATGTTGACGGTCTTGCCGACGCCGGCGCCGCCGAACAGGCCGACCTTGCCGCCCTTGGCGAACGGACACATCAGGTCGATGACCTTGATGCCGGTTTCCAGCAATTCGGTGCTGGAGGACTGGTCTTCGTACGACGGTGCGCCGCGATGGATTTCCCAATGGTCCGAGGCCTGCACGTCGCCGGCTTCGTCGATGGGGCGGCCCAGCACGTCCATGATGCGACCCAGCGTACCGGCACCGACCGGCACCGAAATCGCGCGTTCGGTGTTGGTGGCGACCAGGTTGCGCTTCAGGCCATCGGTGGAGCCGAGCGCAATCGTGCGCACGACGCCGTCGCCGAGCTGCTGCTGCACTTCCAGGGTGATGTCGGTGCCGTCGACCTTCAGCGCGTGATACACCTTCGGCACTTCATTGCGCGGGAATTCGACGTCGACGACCGCGCCGATGATCTGAACGATCTTGCCCTGACTCATTTTGCTGCTCCGGTTAGCTTTGTTCTGTCCGAGTGGCAGATGCCATCTCGTGGAATTTTGTGATTTGGGATTCGTGATTGGGGATTTGCAAAGGCGCAGTCCGCTGCGCTCCTACCAATCCCGAATCCCCAATCCCGGCGGTGCTTATACGGCGGCCGCGCCGCTGACGATTTCCGAAATTTCCTGGGTGATCGCCGCCTGACGTGCCTTGTTGTAGACCAATTGCAAGGTGCCGATCATCTTGTTGGCGTTGTCGCTGGCGGCCTTCATCGCCACCATGCGCGCGGCATGTTCGGAGGCCACGTTTTCCAGCACGGCCTGGTACACCAGCGACTCGATGTAACGCGTCATCACGTGCTCCAGCACGGTGGCGGCATCGGGTTCGTACAGGTAATCCCAATCGTGGTGTGCCACCTTGTGCTCGGCGGCGGGCAGCGGCAGCAGCTGATCGAAGCTGGCCTTCTGCGTCATGGTATTCACGAAGCGGTTGTAGACCAGGTAAACGCGGTCCACCTTGCCTTCGATAAAGGCATCGATCATCACCTTGATCACACCGATCAGCTGTTCCACCTGCGGGCCGTCGCCCAGGTGGGTCACGCTGCCGACCATATTGACCTTGATGCGACGGAAAAACGCCGAGGCTTTCTGACCGATGGTCACCACGTCGACCTCGGCGCCCTTGTCCTGCCACGGGAGCACTTCGCCCAGCATCTTGCGGAACAGGTTGTTGTTCAGACCGCCGGCCAGGCCGCGGTCGGACGAGATCACGATGTAGCCGACCCGCTTGACCTGCTCGCGCTCGATCAGGAACGGATGCTGGAAATCGGTGCTGGCCTGCGCCAGATGCCCGATCACCTGCTTCATCGCCTGCGCATACGGACGCGAGGTCTTCATGCGCTCTTGCGCCTTGCGGATCTTGGAGGCCGAGACCATTTCGAGCGCGCGCGTCACCTTGCGGGTGTTCTGCACGCTCTTGATCTTGGTTTTGATTTCGCGTCCGCCTGCCATTGCTCGCTCGCTTCGCTCGTGGGAATCGGGAATCGGGATTCGGGAATGGCCAAAGCCTCCCACGTCCCGCACCACGACTTCCGAATACCTAATTTGGAGACTCGAAACGATGGTCGAGGATCAACAGACCTCGATCCACCATTCTTACAAATCCCGAATGCCCAATCCCGAATCCCGGCGCCTTTACCAGGTGCCCGTGGTCTTGAACTCTTCGATGCCCTTCTTGAAGCTGGCTTCGATGTCGTTGTCCCAACCGCCGGTGCTGTTGATCTTGGAGACCAGCTCGCCCTGGGTGTTGGCGAAGTGCGCGTGCAGGCCTTCTTCGAACGCCAGCAGCTTGTTGACCGGCACGTCGTCCAGGTAGCCCTCGTTGACGGCGTAGATCGACAGCGCCTGGTTGGCGATGGACATCGGCGCGTACTGCTTCTGCTTCATCAGCTCGGTGACGCGCTGACCGCGCTCGAGCTGTTTGCGGGTGGCTTCGTCCAGGTCCGAGGCGAACTGCGCGAACGCCGCCAGCTCACGGTACTGCGCCAGCGAAATGCGGATGCCGCCGGACAGCTTCTTGATGATCTTGGTCTGGGCCGCACCACCGACGCGCGACACCGAGATGCCGGCGTTGACCGCCGGACGGATACCGGCGTTGAACAGGTCGGTTTCCAGGAAGATCTGGCCGTCGGTGATCGAGATCACGTTGGTCGGCACGAACGCAGACACGTCGCCGGCCTGCGTTTCGATGATCGGCAGCGCGGTCAGCGAACCGGTCTTGCCGGTCACCGCACCATTGGTGAACTTCTCCACGTACTCCTCGGACACGCGCGCGGCGCGCTCCAGCAGGCGGGAGTGCAGGTAGAACACGTCGCCCGGATAGGCTTCGCGGCCCGGCGGGCGCTTGAGCAGCAGCGAGATCTGGCGATAGGCCACGGCCTGCTTGGACAGATCGTCGTACACGATCAGCGCGTCTTCGCCGCGGTCCATGAAGTACTCGCCCATCGTGCAGCCGGCGTAGGGGCTGATGTACTGCATCGCGGCCGATTCGGAGGCGGTCGCAGCCACCACCACGGTGTGCGCCAGCGCGCCGTTTTCTTCCAGCTTGCGCACGATGTTGGCAACGGTGGAGGCCTTCTGGCCGATCGCCACGTACACGCACTTGATGCCGGTGCCCTTCTGGTTGATCACCGCGTCGATCGCCAGCGCGGTCTTGCCTGTCTGACGGTCGCCGATGACCAGCTCGCGCTGGCCACGACCGATCGGGATCATCGCGTCGACCGACTTGTAACCGGTCTGCACCGGCTGGTCGACCGACTTACGCCAGATCACGCCGGGCGCAACGCGCTCCACCGGTGCGGTCTGGGTGGCGCCCAGTGGGCCCTTGCCGTCGATCGGCTCGCCCAGTGCGTTGACCACGCGACCCAGCAGTTCCGGACCGACCGGCACTTCCAGGATGCGGCCGGTGGTCTTGGCCACGTCGCCTTCGCGCAGGTTCTCGTAATCGCCCAACACCACGGCGCCGACCGAATCGCGCTCCAGGTTCAGTGCCAGCGCGAAGGTGTTGTTCGGCAGTTCGATCATTTCGCCCTGCATCACGTCGGCCAGGCCGAAGATGCGCACGATGCCGTCGGACACGCTGGTCACGGAGCCTTCGTTGCGCGACTCTGCGGACAGCTTGACCGCCTCGATGCGGGTCTTGATCAGGTCGCTGATTTCGGAGGGGTTGAGCGTGGTTGCCATCGTTCAGTCCTAGGTGCCGGCCGCAAGGGCCATGCGTTTATGTGAATTCAGTGGGCGAGCGAGCTTTGCAGACGCGCAAGCTTGCCTTTCAGCGAGCCGTCGATGACCACGTCGCCGGTGTCGATCACCGCGCCGCCGATCAGCGACGCATCGACTGCGGTGGTGATGTCCACGTCGCGGCCGAAGCGCTTCTTAAGCGCAGCCGCGATCGTGTCGAGTTCGGTCTGGCTCATTGCAGCGGCCGAGGTCACCGTCGCCTTGACGACATGTTCGGCCTCGGCACGCAGTTGTTCGTACAAGCCTGCCACTTCCGGCAGCAGCGACAGCCGCTGCGCATCGGCAAGCACGCCGAGGAAACGCAGATAGTCCTCGCCCGCCTGCGGCGGGGCCAGCAGCGTCACTGCCTGGTCCTGGCCCAGGGCCGGATTGAGCAGCAATGCGGCCACGCGCGGGTCGCCGGCCACCTGCGCCGAAAACGCCAGCGCATCGGACCAGGGCGCGAAGTTGCCGCCCTCACGCGCGATCGCAAACGCGGCACGGCCGTAGGGACGGGCAAGGGTGAGGGCCTGACTCATCGCTTAAATCTCCGCCGCCAGCTCGTCGAGCAGCGCCTTGTGGGCGTTGGCGTCGATTTCGCGCTTGAGCAGCTTTTCTGCACCGCTGACGGCCAGCACCGAGACCTGCTTGCGCAGCTCCTCGCGGGCACGCGTGGCGGATGCGTCGATTTCGGTCTGCGCCAGATCCTTCTGACGGTTGGCTTCGGCAATTGCCTCCAGCTTGGCCGCTTCGATGATCTGGTTGGCGCGCGCATGGGCCTGATCGATGATCTCGTTGGCCTTGGTGCGTGCGTCCTTGAGTGCTTCGTTGACCTTTTCCTGCGCCTGCGCCAGATCCTTCTGACTACGGTCGGCCGCAGCCAGACCTTCAGCGATCTTTTGCTGACGCTCTTCGATCGCCTGCAGCAGCGGCGGCCAGATTTTGGTCGCGACGATCCAGATCAGACCGGCGAAGGCCAGCGCCTGGGCAAAGATGGTAAGGGTGATATCCATGGGTCGCTCAATCGCTGTTTAGGGGTGAAAGCGCCACCGCACGGCGGCGCTTTCCGACCTTCATCCGCGGATGCAACCGCCAAGGGCTGCATCCACATCCTGCTACCGCTGGATCAGCCGGCAGCCTGCGACAGACGCTCGATGAACACCTGGGCCAGCGGGTTGGCGAAGGCGAACAGCAGGCCGACAGCGACGCTGATGATGAACGCGGCGTCGATCAGGCCGGCGGTGATGAACATACGCACCTGCAGCACCGGGATCAGTTCCGGCTGGCGCGCAGCCGATTCCAGGAACTTGCCAGCCATGATGGCCAGACCGAGGCCGGCACCCAGCGCGGCCAGGCCGATCATGATGCCGACGGCGAGGACGGTGGAGCTCTGGACTTGAGCGAGGTTGGTCAGGACGGCGAGGTACATGGTGATCTCCGAACGAAAGTTTCTAAGGGTGATGGATGAAGCGGAATAAAGCAGATGAAGGGTGACGCAAACTCAGTGACTGTCTTCAGCCAGGCTCAGATACACGATCGACAGCATCATGAAAATGAAGGCCTGCAGCGGAATCACCAGCAGGTGGAACAGCATCCAGCCCAGGCCGAATGCGCCGCCAGCGACCATGCCGGCGATGCCCGCACCGCCCAGCACCCAGATCAGCAGGAAGACGATCTCGCCGCCGAACATGTTGCCGAACAGTCGCATCGCCAACGAAATCGGCTTGCTCAGCCACTCGACGATGTTCAAGAGCAGGTTGAACGGCATCATCCATTTGCCGAACGGCGCCGTCAGGAATTCCTTGGTCATGCCGCCCACGCCCTTGGAGCGCAGCGAGAACACGATCATCAGGAAGAACACGCTGATCGACATGCCCAAGGTGGCGTTGACGTCGGCGGTCGGCACCGGCTTCCAGGCGTGCACGCCGGCCCAGCCCAGCGGGATGGCGATGAAATCGGCCGGGATCATCTTGATGAGGTTCATCAACAGGATCCAGAAGAAGATGGTGATCGCGATCGGGGTCACCAGCTTGCTGCTGCCGTGGTAGGTGTCCTTGGCCTGGCGATCGACGAACTCCAGGCAGATCTCAACGAATGCCTGCCACTTGCCCGGCACACCGGCCGTGGCATTGCGGGTCGCCGTCCAGAACGCCAGGACCATGACCAGACCCATCAACACCGCCATGATCAGGGTGTCGAGGTGGATGGTCCAAAACGTGCCGCCACCATCGCGAACCGGAACGATCAGGTTCTGCAAGTGATGCTGGATATAGGAGGTAGGTGTTGCTGCCTCGCCCGCCATGTGTCCGGAGCCCTTTTAAGTTCGAATCAACGCCTGGCCAGAGCCAGAACCTGAAAAATCAGCCCGATGGCGATACCTGCCAGCAAAGCCAGAGGAGGCAGCCGCCACAGGCCGAAGCCCAGCGCCAGCGCCACGAAAACCAACACCCACTTCAGCACCATCGCCAGGATCAGCCGCACCATGGCGATGCCCGCTGCCTGGATACCGCCGCCTAGCGCGGTACGTGCCGCAACCCAACCGCCCAGCACCGTCGCAAATCCGGTCAATGCCAGACCGGCAGCGTAACGGGGACCGACCAACAGCAACCCCAGACTGGTTATAGCTACGGCGGCAAGCGGATATACCGCAGCGCGCAGCATCAACCGCCGACCCGCGTCAACGGAGTTCAGCACTACGGTTACCTTACGTGTGAATGAGTGGGAAGCGCAGTTGCGCCTCGTCGAGCCGCGAAAGTATAGCAATGGGACAAATTGCGAGACAACCGGCAGAGGTCATCGCTTGCTGCGATGCACCACGCGGCGGCCGCCGCAGCGGGTGGGAACTTTGCCACAAACTGGCGGTCATAACTTGTGAGGCCTGCACATCCTCGTCGAAAGGTACCGCCGCAGGCCGCGTCTAGGAGCCCTGGGAGACCGGGGCTCCTGCTTTTGTACGCATTTTGTCGCACCCCGCGACCTTCCCATCCGCGGTCCAATCGAACGCTTGGTTTGCCTGGCTCCTGGACGACCGTGGCAGTGACGTTGCACGCGTTCCATGACTCGACCAAAGGACTAGCGAAGCGGACCGTTTTGTCCGATTGCTACGGCCGCCTTCACGCTGATTGGACGGCCCCTTCACTTTTGAAAGACGCGCGCTTATCGACTATGCGCTGCACAGGCCGAACCGCCTGACCATTCCAAGAATTCGGAGCTCCCATGAAACACCTCCTCGCACTGGCGATCCCGTGCGTCCTGGCCGTCGCCTATATCGCGCCCGCACACGCCGAAGACACCGATGATCGCTTCCAGCTCCGCCTCGGCGCGATGAATGTCGACAACGACAACACCATCCGCGGCAACACGCTGCTGGCCGGCAACAATGTCTCGGTCAACGAAGACTTCAAGCTGGGCGGCAAGGAATGGGAGCCGCGCGTGGATGGCGTGTTCCGCATCAGCACCCGCCAGCGCCTGATCTTCGACTACTTCAAGTACGACAAGGATCGTCGCGAGACCCTGAGCCAGGACCTGAGCGCCGGTGGCGTGACCGTGCCGTCGGGCAGCTTCATCAAGGGCGAGCTGAAGTACCAGGTCGCCACTTTCGTGTACGACTACTCGGTGATCGATTCTCCGGAATTCAGCCTGGGCCTGCAGATCGGCGCCGAGTACGCCAAGGTCGAGGCCAATGCCTACGCCGATCTGGGTACGTTGTTCAGTGGCGATGTCCTGGATGAAAGCGAAGACGGCGTTGCGCCGGTCGTCGGCATCCGCTTCACCGCGCGTCCCAGCGAACATTGGCTGTTCAACGTGCAGGGCCAGTACCTCAACACCAGTTGGGGCGACTTCGGCGACTACGACGGCGACCTGAGCCGCGCCAACGCCATTGCCGAATACCGCTTCACCAAGAACTTCGGCATTTTCGCCGGCTACGACTGGTTCAAGCTGGACGTGGACCGCGAGGGCAGCGACGGCCTGGTCGGCCTGAAGCAGGAGTTCAAGGGCCCGGTGGCAGGCGTGACGCTCGCGTTCTGATTCTTTCCGGCCCCGGGACCCGGGATCCGAAAAGCAGCTTCATGCAGAACCCCGCAGCGATGCGGGGTTTTGTCGTTTAACCGGTGCGTGGCAGGTAACCGACCCGGCAGCAGCCACCTGGCAGCTGGGTGCACACGCTCACGGGGGCTTGGTCGCACCGGCCACCAACAGATGCTGGTGCGTGGTGCAGTAGCACTCGTCATGCCAACCGTAGTGCGGATCGGTGCAGATCGCATGCTGCACCGTCGCCGGCAGCGACGCCACGTCGCTGCGCAAGTCGCGCTTCAACGAGACGAACACCGAGCCCGGATGTGGCCAGTCGGTCCGCTGCGGCGGCTCGGCGATGCGGTTGCCGCTGGCCAGTTCGCGCTGCAGCAGCGCCTGCAGTTCGGGACACAGATTGCCCTGCCCCACGGCGACCTCCATGCGTCGCGTCACTACCGCGGCGACCGTGCCACACGTAGCACGGTCGTGCGGAGCGGCATCACTTCTTCTTGGGGATGTACAGATCGGTGATGGTGCCGTCGTAGACCTCGGCGGCCATGCCGACCGATTCGCTCAGGGTCGGATGCGCGTGGATGGTGTGGCCGATGTCTTCGGCCTCGGCACCCATCTCGATCGCCAGGCCGATCTCGGCCAGCAGGTCGCCAGCATGCACGCCGACGATGGCGCCACCGATCACGCGATGGGTCTCTTCGTCGAAGATCAGCTTGGTGAAGCCCTCGGTACGGCCGATGCCGATCGCGCGGCCGCTGGCGGCCCACGGGAACTTGGCAACGCCGACCTTCAGGCCCTTGGCCTTGGCTTCGGTTTCGGTGACGCCGACCCAGGCGATTTCCGGGTTGGTGTAGGCCACCGACGGGATCACCCGCGCCACCCATTCCTTCTTCTCGCCGGCAGCCACTTCGGCGGCCAGCTTGCCTTCGTGGGTGGCCTTGTGGGCCAGCATCGGGTTACCGACGATGTCGCCGATGGCGAAGATGTGCGGCACGTTGGTGCGCATCTGCCGGTCGACCGGAATGAAGCCGCGCTCGGTGATGGTGACGCCGGCCTTGTCCGCGCCGATCTTCTTGCCGTTGGGGCTGCGGCCCACGGCGACCAGCACACGGTCGTACGTGGTGGCCTGCAGACCGGGCTTTTCGCCTTCCGCGGCCGCTTCGAAGGACACGGTGATGCCGCTCTTGTCGGCGGTGACGTCGGTGGCCTTGGTCTTGAGATGGACCTCGACGCCCTGCTTCTTCAAGCGATCGGCCAGCGGCTTGACCAGGTCCTTGTCGGCACCCGGCATCAGCTGGTCCATGAACTCGACCACGGTGACCTTGCTGCCGAGCGCGCTGTACACCGTGGCCATTTCCAGGCCGATGATGCCGCCGCCGACCACCAGCAGGGTCTTGGGGATGTCGTGCAGTTCCAGCGCGTCGGTGGAGTCCATCACGCGCTTGTCGTCCCACGGGAAGTTGGGCAGCTTCACCGCCTGCGAGCCGGCGGCGATGATGCAGTGCTCGAAGCGCAGCAGCTGGGTGGTGCCGTCGGCGCCGACGATCTCCAGTTCGTTGGGCGAGACGAAGCTGGCCACGCCGGTGACGGTGCGTACCTTGCGCTGCTTGGCCATGCTGGCCAGCCCGCCGGTGAGCTTGCCGACCACTTTTTCCTTGTACTCGCGCAGCTTGTCCAGGGTGATCTTGGGCTGGCCGAAGTCCACGCCGAAGTCGCCGGCATGGGCCACTTCATCGATCACCGCGGCGGCATGCAGCAGCGCCTTGGACGGGATGCAGCCGACGTTGAGGCAGACACCGCCCAGGCTGGCATAGCGCTCGACCAGCACCGTGTCCAGGCCCAGGTCGGCCGCGCGGAAGGCAGCGGTGTAGCCGCCGGGGCCGGCGCCGAGCACCACCATCTTGCATTCGATGTCGGCCGGCTTGCCGCTGGCCAGCGCCGGCTTGGGCGCAGCCGGCTCGGCTGGAGCGCCGTGCGACGGCGTCACCGGCGGCTTGCTGCCCGGTGCGGGGGCAGGCGCTGCAGCGGCCGGGGCAGCCTTGGGTTCAGCCTTGGCCGGCGCGGCGGCCTCGCCTTCGGTTTCCAGCAGCAGCACCACCGCCCCTTCGGACAGGGTATCGCCAACCTTGACCTTGAGCTCCTTGACCACGCCGGCAGCCGAGGACGGCACTTCCAGCGTGGCCTTGTCCGACTCCAGCGTCACCAGGCCCTGGTCCTTGGCCACGCTGTCGCCAACGGCGACCAGCACTTCGATGACGGGGACATCGCTGTAATCGCCGATGTCGGGAACCTTGATTTCAATGACCGCCATTTGCTTCTCCTGTAGCTCAACCGGCCGTGCCGGCAAGCGTCTGCTGGAGTTCATCCAGCGACGATTCGATTTGGGTCCAGCGCTTGTCGCGCTTCTTTTCCTTGCCTTCGCTGGCTTCGATCAGCAGCGCGGCCTGTTTCAGCAGCAACTCGCCGGCACCGCAGCTGGGGCGAGCGCCGCTGTAGCGCACGCCATCGACCTGGAACGAGAGCACTTCGCCCTCGCTCACCGGCGCGGTGCGTCCGTTCGGCGCGAGCTGGGTCAGCGTGTTGGTCCAGTTGCTGACCAGACGCTTGGCCAACGGCGCCGGTATCGGGATCTCGACCGTTTCCGGGGTCTGCTCAGTGCGGAACTGCACGCTGCCGCGGTCGGTCTGGCTGACCCAGCTGTAGACGCGCTCCTCGGCGCGGCTATGCCGCAGGGTCCAGTCGGCGCCCTCCTTGCCCGGCACCAGCGACACCGCGCTCTCCACGCCCCGCGTGGGCAGGGTCAGCAACGACAAGGCCGGCTTGGTGCCGCCATCCAGCAACGTGGTGACCGCAGTGCCGTAGTTGCCCACGGCCGGCGGCCAGCCGCGGCCGAGCGTGCTCTCGCATTCGCGTGCGGCCACGTTTGTCCACGGCAGCAGGCCGAGCGCGGCGATGGTCAGCAGCGCGGCCCTCACAGCAGGACGCGACGCATGTCGGCCAGCACCTGGCTGAGGTAGGTGGTGAAACGGGCTGCCAAGGCGCCGTCGATGACGCGGTGGTCGTAGCTCAGCGACAACGGCAGCATCAGCTTGGGCGCGAAGTCCTTGCCGTTCCAGACCGGCTGCATCGCCGACTTGGACACACCCAGGATCGCCACTTCCGGCGCATTGATGATCGGCGTGAACGCGGTGCCGCCGATACCGCCGAGCGAACTGATCGAGAAACAACCGCCGCTCATGTCGGCCGGACCCAGCTTGCCGTCGCGGGCCTTCTTGGCCAGCTCGCCGCTTTCCTGCGCAATCTGCAGCACGCCCTTCTTGTCGACATCGCGGATCACCGGCACGACCAGGCCGTTGGGCGTATCGGCCGCAAACCCGATGTGGAAGTACTTCTTCAGGGTGAGGTTTTCGCCGGCCGCATCCAGCGAGGCGTTGAACTCGGGAAACTTCTTCAGTGCCGCGGCGCTGGCCTTGATCAGGAACGCGAGCATGGTCAGCTTAATGCCGGCCTTCTCGTTCTCCTTGTTGAGCGCCACGCGCAGGGCTTCCAGGTCGGTGATGTCGGCCGACTCGAACTGGGTGACGTGCGGAATCATGGCCCAGTTGCGCGCCAGGTTGGCACCGGCAATCTTCTTGATGCGCGACAGCGGCTGGGTCTCGGTCTCGCCGAACTTGCTGAAGTCCACCTTCGGCCAGGCCAGCAGGTTCAGACCGTTGCCGCCACCGGCCGGCGCCGCGCCGGCTGCGGCAGGTACGCCACCGCTGAGTGCGGCCTTGACGAAGCGCTGCACGTCTTCACGGGTGATGCGGCCGCCCTTTTCGCTGCCCTTGAGCTGGTTCAGGTCCACGCCCAGTTCGCGTGCGAACACGCGCACCACCGGGCTGGCATACGGCACCTTGGACGGCAGCACGCTGTCCGCATCGAAGGTCACCGGCGGGCTGCTCGGGTTGCCCGCGGACGGCTGGCCGCCCTGCGCTGCCTGCGTGCCAGCGCCGGAACGGCCGCCCTGCACCTGCGCGATCTCGCGCTGGGCCAGCTTGTCCGGCTCGGCCGGGACGGCAACCGGCTCGACCTTGCCCGCGGTTTCGGCGGTGTCGGTGGTGGGCTTGGCCGGCGACTGCGCCGCACCGGTGCCGCCATCGCTGGCGGCAATGATCGCCACCACATTGCCCTGCGAGAGCGTGTCGCCGACCTTGACCTTGAGTTCCTTGACCACGCCGGCGGCCGAGGACGGGACTTCCATCGTGGCCTTGTCCGATTCCAGCGTGACCAGGCTCTGGTCCTTGGCGACGGTATCGCCCACGGCCACCAGCACTTCGATCACCGGGATGTCGGTGTAGTCGCCGATATCGGGCACGCGCGCCTCGATCAGGCCGCCATTCGAGGAGGCGGCAGGCGCGGCAGGTTCGGCCTTGGCGGCCGGTGCCGGGGCAGCGGCGGGCTTGGCGGTCTCGGCGCCGGCATCGGCCACTTCGATCAACGCCACCAGCGCGCCCTGCGAGAGCGCATCGCCGACCTTGACCTTGATCTCCTTGACCACGCCGGCCACCGACGAGGGCACTTCCATGGTGGCCTTGTCCGATTCCAGCGTGACCAGGCTCTGGTCCTTGCTGACCGTATCGCCGACGGACACCAGCACCTCGATTACCGGGACGTCGCTGTAGTCACCGATATCGGGGACAAGTGCTTCCTTGATTTCGGCCATACGGGGAACTCCGGCAACAGAATGGGGAAACCCCTATTGTGGCCGGCTGCGGGCCGCAGCGCCAACCATTGCCGTGCAAAAAATCGCACGCCCGGCGGGATGCAGCGTCCGCATGCGCGCGTGCGCCGATCATTTCGCCGCGGGCCGATCGACCCGCAACAGTTGCAGTGGCTCGCCCGACGGCAAACGATACGCCAGCGCATTGTCCAGCGCATCGAGTGCCTCCAGGCGCTGGCACAACTGCTGCGCGCGCGGCCGCAATGCACGCGCCTGCGGCTCGACCAGGCGCTCGATGCGCGCCTCCATGCCATCGAGCGAACGCAGCTGCACGTCATTTCCGGTCATTGCCGACTGCACCGCACCGGCCACCACATCGCCGATCAGCTGCGGCAGCATCTCGGCCACCAGCGCACCGATGTCGTCGTCGATATCGACCGGGGTCAACTGGCTTTTGCTGAAGCTCTGCTTCAAGCGCGCATCGATCTTCGCGCGCACGTTCGCCAGCTGCGCGCGCGTGGCGTCCGGGCTGCGACTGAAGCCGGCGGCCACCTCACCCAATGCGGTGACTGCGATATCGGCCGCTTCGCGCCCGACGTCCTGCGCCAGCGGCACCACATCGCGGGTCTGGCGTTCGAACTGGATCAGGCGGGCGCGATCGTCAGCGCTCACTGCCACCCAGCGGTCGTCGACGAACAGCGCGCCCTGGCGCATCACCAGCCGCTGCGGCGTGCCTGATTCGCGGATCAGGATCAGGCTGCGTGGGTTGAGCGTGAGGTCGTAACCGCTGCTGACCTCGCAGTGCAGGTCCTGGTCCTTGGCAGCGGCCACCCCTGCGCCGCTCAACAGCCCGAACAACGCAGCTGCTGCCATCGTGATTGCGTGCTTGATCGCCATCTCGCCACTCCGTTGCGGGCTGGCTGCAGCATGCCTGCAACGCTGGCACGCAGACCCGTGCCGGAGGCTGGCATGACTTCTGGCCAATGGCCGCGACACGCAGCGCGGGTGTCGACAGCGGTGCGGCAGCGTGCATCGACAATCGGTGCGGGGCACCGCGACCGCAGCGCGGTTCGCAGCGACGCTCGCATTCCACACTCACCTTGCGTTGTCCCCCACCGGCTAGCGCACCGCATCGCACAGCGGCTGCCAGGCGGCCGCCAGCCGCGGTAGCGACCAGGCGGCATTGGCCGGGCTGGTGGATGGCAACGCAAGGACTGGGAGCGCGCACAGCTGCGCCGATAGCAGCGGCTGTACGTGCCGGCGCCAGGTCTGTGCTGCCGCAGTGCCATTGCAAGCCACCATGCGCAGCTGCGGCAGCGTGGCCAGCAACGCGGGCAGCGGATTGACCACGATGCTCGCTGCCACAATGGAAGTATCCAGACTGCCGCGCCGCTCGCATTGGCCGATGACATCCCACAGGCCCACGCGATGGTCGAGCAATGCTTGCAGGCGCAGGGCATAGCCTGCGGTCGTATCAATGCCCAATAAGGCATGCATCAGCGGCCAGAAACGATTGCGTGGATGCGCGTAGTAACGCGCGGCTTGCAGTGACGCGACACCGGGCATCGAACCAAGCAGCAACACCCTGCAATCGCTGCGAATGTGCGCTGGCAAGCCTTGGCTGAGGTGTTTTTTCGTCACGGCAATCGCATCTGCGTGAATGTCTTTTTCAGACTGCATGACGTAACGGCGGCCTTCTTGGGGGAATTCCTGAACAAACGAAATTTTAGCGGGCCGCAGGTGGGCGTGGATTCAGATTTTTGGGAATAGTTTTGGCGCGGCCCACTCCACGGGCCCAACAACAAGACGAGGAGACCCTCATGCGTTCCATTTCCATCCTGAGCCTGGCTGCTGTATCTGCACTTGCGATTGCACCGTCCGCGTTCGCGCAGGACACCACCTATACCGGCGACACCTCCTCGACTTCTTCCAGCACGCTGTCCACCGGCGGCGATACCGCCTCCGCCTCCGGCAAGCATTGGGCCGTGGTCGGTGGCGTGGCGCTGCTGAACCCCAAGAACAACCCGGCTCCGGGCCTTGACGTCGATGGCGGCCCGGCACCGACGCTGAGCGCCAGCTACTACATCAACGACAACTGGGCCGTCGAACTGTGGGGTGCAGCCGACAAGTTCAATCACCGTGTCAACGCCGATGGCGTGGGCAAGGTCGGTACCGTCGAGCAGCAGCCGATCGCCATCAGCGGTCAGTACCACTTCGGCGAAGCCGACAACGTGTTCCGTCCGTTCGTGGGCGTGGGCTACTACGAGTCGAACTTCAGCAACGAGAAGATCGACGCGGCCTCGACCACCGGCGATCACGTGGGCCTGAGCACTGCCAAGGGCGTCATCGGCACCGTTGGTGTGGACATGAACATCAACTCCACTTGGTTCGCACGTGCCGACGCCCGCTACATGCGTTCGCGTCCGGAACTGCGCGTGGGTGGCCAGGGTACCGGCAGCGAGCTGGAACTGGATCCGTGGACCGTTGGCTTCGGCATCGGTGCGCGCTTCTAAGCACGCCACTGCCCACCAGGGCGTTGGTTGAAGAAAAACGGGCCGAAAGGCCCGTTTTTTGTGCGTGGAGCGTGAGATGTGCAACCTGCAGGCCGCTCCGACGCGATCTGAGGTGCAGCGTTTGCTCTCCACACGCAACTGCAGACAGCGGTGTGCCTAGGTGTACCCGGCCCTGCTTTGGCGCGCCTAGTGCATCTGTGACGCCGGGCACCTGCATGCGTCGATGCAGCCGTTTGCATGGGTCAAACCGAATCGCCTGGCGCACTCTCAAACGCACTCACCGCCAATACACGCTGCCGCGCAGACGTGCGCTGCGCCAGCGCCACCACAGCAAGGTGGCATAGGCGAGCGCATAACCGAGCAAGACGCCGGCGGCGCCGAGCAGGCTGGCATGACTGAGCCACCCCTCGGTCGGCCAGACGACACCCTGCCAGGCGCTGCGCCAGCCCTGCACCATCCCGGCGATCACCCGCACCACGACCAACGCGGTCAAGCCCATGACCAGCCAGACGTTGGGCCGGTAAAACAGGCCTTGCGTGGTGCGTTCGAAGCGGGTCAGGCGCAGGGCCAACGCACCGAGCGCCAACCCGCAGGCCCAGCCGAATGCGGCGTGGCTGATCGCGCCGGGCCAGAACGCCGCCGCGATCAGGCTGAAGATCGCAAACAGCACGCTGGAGATGCCCGCCGACACCAGGTTGATCATCAGCAGCCAGCCGCGTGCCTGACGACGTGCAGTGCCCATGCGGAAGCGCTGCAGCAGCGACAACGGGAACACCACCACGAATACTGCCAGGGCAATGATCACAGCCAGCGGAATGGCAAGCAGCAAAGGCATCGGGAGACTGCCGAAGAAAGATGGCCGATGACGCTACTACGCAGACGTGCAGCGGCGCGTGTTTGGCGCCATCTGCCGCGCCGCGAACGCACCCGGCTGGGCGAACGCGGCAGCGTGCACCGCGCAGGAAAGGATCGAGCGCACCCTGCCCAGATCGGCAACGACCATACCGACATCACTGGCACGCCAATGCACCGCTGCGATGCGGGCACCGTTTTAGCAAGGACCCAACACCCGCCTGACGAGCTGAAACCGGATCGGCGGACGGTTGAGCTTGGGATCGGCGCGCACCTCCACGCGATCAAAGCCAGAGGTGCGATGAAACAGGTCCTGCGCATCCGTCTCGTCGATGCAGAACACTTCGTTTTCCAGCGCCATCGGTTCGGCAGCGGGCGCCTCTCCACGCAGGGGCGATGCGAGGATCCGGACGTGTATCGCGGACGGTCCTGACTCCATGAAGCCGGCTTCCATCAGACCCGCCACATCCACCGGCGCCGCCGACACCGCCGAGCCGCCGCCTTCGGCCGATCCAGCCGACGAGACTGCGCAATGGCCAGCGCCCCACCCCGACTGCCAGGGGTTGTCACGCCCAAGACCGAGAAAGCGTGTTGCCGACACGCGGGCAATTGCGATCACGCACCGGCGTCCAGCCGCGCGCGGCCATCCGGCAGCGACGCATTCCCCATCCCGGACGGCTTTACCCGGGAGCAGATTCAGCCATTTCACGATCTGGAACGGCAATACGCCGCACTCTTCGACACATCCCATATCTTCGCAGTCCAGTCCGCACGCGACATCCAGGCCAGCCGGACACTGGATGTGGATAGGGACGACTGTATCGTCATCAATCTGGCGCAAGATGGATTCGATTCGATCGGCACGCACGGCTTGTCGTCATGCGTGTGCATTTGCGCGAAGGGAACCAATTCTCGCGGCCACGGCATCCTGGGCCTGCTGCATTATTCCGGGATACAGGATGCGCTTTCCGAAATCCGCAACGACATGCGCGAAGAAGGCGTGGAGGAACCCGACATATTCCTGGTAGGCGGCATGATCTCCAACCAGGACGAGCTGGGCAGCTTCGAAATCGAGAGAGACCTGCTGGCGCTCGGGCACGACTTCAATATCGTGGGCGCCAAGCTTCACCCCAGCACGAGCGATCGCAATGGCGAGGGAAATGCCATCAAACTCGTCATGACGGCCGATGGCATCTATTACTACAAGTCATGGTAAGACGCCTGGTGTCTTGCCGTCGCTGCCTGCGCTTAAAACGCCGGCAGCACCGCGCCTTTGTACTTCTGCTCGATAAAGGCCTTCACTTCCGGGCTGGTCAGCGCCTTGGCCAGTTTCTGCACGCGCGCATCGTCCTTGTTGTCGGCGCGCGCCACCAGGAAATTGACGTAGGGCGAGTCCTTGCTTTCGATCGCCAGCGCATCGCGGGTGGGATTGAGCCCGGCATCGAGCGCGTAGTTGGTGTTGATCAGCGCCAGGTCGACCTGGTCCAGGACGCGCGGCAGCATGGCCGAATCGAGTTCGCGAAATTTGAGTTGCTTGGGGTTTTCGACGATGTCGCGCTGGCTGGACAGCGCATTGCTCGGGTCCTTGAGTTTGATCACCCCGGCCTTGTCGAGCAGGATCAGCGCACGGCTGTTGTTGCTCGGGTCGTTGGGGATCACCACGTCGGCACCGGTAGGCAGATCGGCCAGGGCCTTGAAGCGGCGCGAATAGGCACCGAACGGCTCGATATGCACGCCCACGACGGTGACCAGCTGGCTCTTGCGGTCGCGGTTGTACGCATCCAGATAGGGCTCGGTCTGGAAGTAGTTGACGTTGATCTGCTTCTGCACGACCTGGTCGTTGGGCTGCACGTAGTCGTTGAACACCCGCACATCGAGCTTGACGCCCTGCTTGGCCAGCAGCGGTTCGACCACTTCCAGGATTTCGGCATGCGGCACGGCCGTGGCGGCCACGGTCAGGGTGTCGCCGCCGCTACTGCCACCGCCGCCGCCACAGGAGGCCAATGCCAGCGTGGCTGCCGCCAGGAGGGAACGAAACGCGAATGTGCTCATGTAGGGATCCGTGGGAGGAGGAATGCGGGCCTGCCGCAGGTCATCAACCTACCAGACGCGGCGTGTGGCAGCGATGCACCGCGCGGTGCGGACGGGGCGCTGCAGCGGTTGGGGTCACACGCGCCCCAACGGCCGCATACCGGCTCAACGCCGGCTGTAATGCGCCACCAGGCGGTCGCCCAGCATCTGCAGCACCTGCACCAGTACCAGCAAGGCGATGACCGTGATCAGTGCCACGTCCGAGTGCGAGCGCAGGTAGCCCTCGCGATAGGCCACATCGCCCAGGCCGCCGGAACCGATCGCACCGCCCATCGCGGTGAAACCGATCAGCGCGATGGTGGTCACGGTGGCGCCGGCGATCAGGCCGGGGCGCGCTTCGGGCAACAGCACCCGCAGCACCAGTTGCCGGGTGGTGGCGCCCATTGCCTGGCTGGCTTCGATGATCCCGCGGTCGACCTCGCGCAGCGCGGTTTCCACCAGGCGCGCGTAGAACGGCGCGGCGCCGACCACCAGCGGCAGGATCGCGCCGCGGACGCCAAGCGAGGTGCCCATCAGCATCAGCGTGAGCGGGATCATCGCGATCATCAAAATGATGAAGGGCACCGAGCGCAACAGGTTGATCAGCGCCGCCAGCACGCCGTACAGCACCGGGCGCCGGCGTAACTGCGGCGCGCCGCACAGGAACAGCGCAACGCCCAGCGGCAGGCCGATCAGCAAGGTCAGCGGCAACGCGCCGGCCAGCATCAGCAAGGTATCGAGGGTGGCCTGGCCGATATCGCCCCACTTGGCGGCATCGAGATTGCGGAAGAAGCCGCTGGCGGCAGCAACGATCGGGGTCATACGCGCAGATCCTCCACCTCTACGCCGGCGGCGACGAAACCGGCGCGTGCAGCGTTCTGGTCGCCGCCGGTCAGGGCGACGATGAGCTGGCCGTAGGGCGTGTCCTTGATGCGATCCACCCGCCCGGACAGGATGTTGTAGTCCACACCGGTTTCGCGGGCGATGCGGCCCAACACAGGTTCGTAGGTGCCGTTGCCCAGGAAGGTCAGCCGCACGATGCGCCCGCCCACCGCGGCGAAATCGCGATGCAGCTCGGCTTCGTCCACATGCTCGGCTTCGGACACGAAGCGCCGGGTGGTGGCGTGCTTGGGATGCAGGAAGACCTCGGTCACCGGGCCGGTCTCCACCAGCTTGCCGGCGTCCAGCACCGCCACGCGGTCGCAGACCCGGCGGATCACGTCCATCTCGTGGGTGATCAGCACGATGGTCAGACTGAGCTCGCGATTGATCTGCGCCAGCAGCTGCAACACCGAGGCGGTGGTCTGCGGGTCCAGCGCGCTGGTGGCTTCGTCGCACAGCAGGATCTGCGGGCGGGTGGCCAGCGCGCGCGCAATGCCCACGCGCTGCTTCTGCCCGCCCGATAGTTGCGCCGGATACTTGTTGGCGTGTTCCTGCAGCCCGACCCGGGCCAGCAGCTCGGCCACGCGCGCATCGATCTCGGCACGCGGCGTGCCGGCCAGTTCCAGCGGGAAGGCGACATTGCCGGCCACAGTGCGCGAGGACAGCAGGTTGAAGTGCTGGAAGATCATGCCGATACGGCGGCGCAAGCCACGCAGGCCCTGGCTGTCCAGCTCGGTAACGTCCTCGTCGCCGATCAGCAGACGGCCGCCACTGGGCTCTTCCAGCCGGTTGATCAGCCGGATCAGCGTGGATTTGCCGGCGCCGGAATGGCCGATGATGCCGAACACCTCACCGGGGCCGATCCGCAGATCGAGCGGGTGCAGCGCCACGATCTGGCGACCGTCGACGGAATAGGACTTGTGCAGGCGCTGAAACTGGATCACCGCGCGTGGCCGGTTGGGGGGTCGTGAAGCCTACCAGTCAATGTTTGTTGCCGGGAGTCGGGATTGGGGATTGGGGATTCGAAAGGGCCACGGCGGCCCCGCTGTTGCCAATCCCGAATGCCGAATCCCGAATCACGGCCGCTCAAGCGGCAACGGCCTGTCAGCCTGGCGTATCCGCTCCCGGCGCAACAAATACAGCCCGCTGGCGACGATGATGCCGGCCCCGGTCCAGGTCCAGTTGTCGGGCAGGGTCTGCCACAGCAGCCAGTCCCAGCCGATCACCCAGACCAGGCCGGTGTATTCCAGCGGGGCGATCATCGAGGCCTCGCCGCGCATGAAGGCCTGGGTCAGCGCAACCTGGCCCAGCGCACCAGCCAGGCCCATGCCGGCAATCAGCCCGGCGTGCCCGGCCTGTAGCGGCACCCAGCCGGGGATGGCCAGCAACCCGGCGCCGATGGCCATGAACAGCAAGAACCACACCACCATGGCCTGCGGGGTGTCGGTGCGGGTGAGAAGGCTCACGGTGATCGCCGCGACGGCATAGGCGGTGGCGGCCAGCAACACCATCAGCCCCGGCAACGAGATCAGCCCGTCCACGCCCGGGCGCAGCACCACGATCACCCCGACCAAGCCAATGCCAATGGCGGTCCAGCGGCGCGGGCCGACATGCTCGCCCAGCAATGGCACCGACAGCGCGGCCACCAGCAGCGGCGCCACGAAATACAGCGTGTAGGCGGTGGACAACGGCATGCGTTTGATGCCGAAGACGAAGCAGCCGATCATCACCATGCCCAGCACCCCGCGCAACAGATGCAGGCCCCAGCGTACCGGCACGATCGCGCGCGGCCCGGCAGTGGCGAACACCCACACCAGCACGAACGGCAACGAGGCGGCGCCGCGCAACAAGGTGACCTGCAGCGGCGGGTAATGCGCCGAGAGCAGCTTCATTCCCGCATCCATCAGCGAGAAACAGGCCACGGCGGCCACCATCCAGGCGATGGCGGGAAGCGGGGAGCGGGTGGTGGGCATGCGCGCATTATCGCCGCGGCGCTGTCATGCCCGCCAATGTCCGCATGACGGCCGGCGCGGCACGATGGCCTAGAATGGCGGCTGTTTTCAATTGCAGGAGCTTTGCATGCCTTCCTTCGACGTTGTGTCCGAAGTGGACAAGCACGAACTGACCAATGCGGTGGATCAGGCCAACCGCGAGCTGGACACACGGTTCGACTTCAAGGGCGTCCAAGCCAGGTTCGAGCTGGAAGACGGCAAGGTGATCAACCAGTCCGCGCCCAGCGATTTCCAGATCAAGCAGATGACCGACATCCTGCGCGCGCGGCTGCTGGCGCGCGGCATCGACATCCGCTGCCTGGAATTTGGCGACATGGAAACCAACCTGGCCGGCGCGCGGCAGAAAGTGACCGTCAAGCAAGGCATCGAGCAGAAGCAGGCCAAGCAGCTGGTGGCCAAGTTGAAGGAAGCCAAGCTCAAGGTCGAAGCGCAGATCAATGGCGACAAGCTGCGCGTCACCGGCAAGAAGCGCGACGATCTGCAGGACGCGATCGCGCTGCTCAAAAAGGCCGACTTCGAACTGCCGCTGCAGTTCGACAACTTCCGCGATTGAGTGCGGCGGGGTGATCGCGCCGATCGGGACGGCACCGCCCGTGCGTGCAGTGCAGCCGTGTGAGCCGAAGTGGCGCCTGCGGCCTGCGCGCCGCACGCGGGGCGGTTGCGCCCCTCACCTGGCCGCACTGGCCTAGCCTGCGAGCATGCGCGGCCTGTTCGCCAGCCTGTTGCACCGCCTGCGCATGCACGGGCCGGCCAACGCAGCGGGCGAACATGCCCGGCACGCCGCCGCCCATGCGCAACCACGCATCGAGGCCGGCTCGACGCTGCACACCATGGCCGGCCTGGATCCGGCGGCGGCAGCGGCGTTTGCCGATGCCTTCCTGGTGGAGATCGAACAGGCCATCGCCACCTGTACGCTCGACGATGCGGCCACGCCGCAGGCGCAGGCGCTGCAGCAGATCCATTCGTTGAAAAACACCATCTCGCTGACCGGCTCGCAGCAACTGCTGAAAGCCTGCGACCAGTTGCGCGATGCCGCAAGCCACGGTGCGCTGGGCGAGACGCTTGCGCCGCGTTTCACCGCGGTGGCGAACGCGGCTGGCCTGCTGGTCAAGCAGTACCGGCGTACCCTCCCTTCCGACGATGCGGACCCTCATGCGTAGCACTCCCAATCGCGCAGCGCCCGGCCTGATCCTGGCCGCCAGGCAATTGCGTAACGACAGACTGGTGCGGCTGTTCGAGTCGTTCCTGGAATATCGCGCCTGCGTCGGCCGCGTGATCGTGCAGAGCATCGTCACCGCGTGGTGCCTGGGCTGGCTGTACGGGCCGCAACCGGTGCTGGTGGCCGACGCGCACCATGTCTTTCCCACCGCGGTCGGCCTGTGGGTGCTGTCGGTGGTGTGGATGCTGCTGGTACGCCGCCGTGTCATTGCGCCCAGCGAATGGCTCGATGCGATGGGCTTTGCGATGAACCTGCTGTTCATCGGCATCCAGACCTACCTGGCCTTCATCCTGTTGATGTCGTTGAACGCATTTCTGCCGTTCATCACCATCGCTGCGGTGGCGCGTTATGGGCAACGCGCGATATTTCCGGTGTTGCTCAGCACCTTCGTGCTGATGCTGTTGACCGCACCGTCAGGCTATTGGCTGTCGCGCCCGGCGTATTTCGTCTATGCCGTGGCGCTGATCATCGTGCTGCCGTTGCTGGTGGCGCGGATCGTGCTTGCGATGCAGGAAGTGGCGCTGCAGGCGCTGGCCTCGCGCGATGCGCAAAGCCGTTTCATCAGCACCATGAGTCACGAATTACGTACGCCGCTCAATGCGGTGATCAACTGCGCCCAGTTGATCGAAACCGAGCAAATGCCGGCACAGCAACGCGAGCTGCTGCAGTCGGTGACCGTCAATGCGACCGCGCTGCGCCATCGTGTCAACGAGGTGCTGGATGTGGCCAGCATCGATGGCGGACGCCTGCAGCTGCATCGCAAGCCGTTGAACCTGCTGGACGTGGTCACCACGGTGAAAGCGGTCTGCGCCGATGCGGCGTCCAGCAAGGGCGTCACGCTCGATGTGCGTGTCGATAGCCCGCAGGCACCGCATGTGATGGGCGACGAGGGCCGCATCGAGCAGGTGATCAGCAATTTGGTGATCAACGCGATCAAGTTCACCCCGGCCGGCGGCACGGTGGATCTGCTGATCGATGCGACCCAGGTGCAGGAGCGCTGGAGCATCGCGGTGACCGTCACCGACACCGGTATTGGCGTACCGGACGATCAGAAGGCCTACATCTTCACTCCGTTCACCCAGCTCAGTACCGGCTTCAGTCGCGTCGAAGGCGGCGTGGGCCTGGGGCTGTACATCGCGCTGTCGGTTTCCGATGCGATGGGCGGCAGCCTGACCGTGAGCGACAACCCCGCTGGCGGCAGCATCTTCCGCTGGATCTTCGAACTGCCCGGTGCCGCGGCCGGCAGCAATACGCTCGCGCTGCGCGATGCGTTGGCCCAGCACGCGCAGAACGTGCCCTCCCTGCATTGCCTGGTCTTTGAAGACATGGATACCAATCGTCTGGTGATCGGCAATCTGCTGACCCGCGCCGGGCATCGGGTGAGTTTCCAGGTCGATGGCACCGATGCGGTGCAGCGTATCCGCGAGGCAGCGCCGGACCTGGTGTTCCTGGATCTGCACATGCCCGGTACCTCCGGCTGGGATGCGCTGCGCGAAGCGCGCGATGCGATGTCGGCGCTGCCGCCGATCATCGTGCTGACCGCCGACACGCGGACCGATTCGATGCGCGACGCCAGCGCGGCGGGCGTGGCCGGCTATCTGCCCAAGCCGATCAATGCGCACGAATTGCTGGCATTGCTCGCCCAGCACGCCAGCCATGCACGCCCCTGAGCCCAAGCCGGGCAACGCCGCACGCATCTATTGGCAGCACGGCGCACACGCCGGCACGCCGCTGGTGGTGCTGTACCTGCACGGCTTCAGCGCCAGCCCGGGCGAAGCAGGCGCGCTACCCGAACAGATGGCCGATGCGCTGGCGGCCAACGGCTATGTGCATCGCTGGCCCGGGCACGGGCTCGCCGCCGCCGATGCAATGCAGGGGCTCAGCCCGGCGGTATTGCAGGCCTCGGCGCTGGAGGCAATGGCCCAGGCGCAACGCATGGGCGAGCGGGTCGTGATTGTCGGCTCGTCGATGGGCGCCACGCTGGGTTTGTGGCTGGCCGCGCAGTACCCGGACGCGGCGGCCGCTGTGGTTGCCTGGTCGCCGGGCATCCGGCCTGCCGACCCGGCACTGCTTGAGCAGATCTGCGCCGCGCAGGCGCCGTTGATCGACCCGCGCACGCGCACGCCTGCCGCGCGTGCGTTCTGGTCGGAGACGATCCATCCGGACGGATTTCGCGCCCTGCGTGGCCTGTTCGAGCGCATTGCCGCCGACCCGCCGTGGCCGCGCGTGCGCTGCCCGGTGTTTCTAGGCTACTACCGCGCTGCCGATGGCCGCGAAGATGGCATTGCCTCGGTGCCGGCGATGCTGCAGATGTTCGCAGCGCTGGGCACTGCGCCGGCACACAGGCAGGCGATGGCCTTCGACACCGGCGCGCATGCGATCGGGTCGCCGCACAAGACGCCGATGGCCGGTGCCGTCGCGCAGGCGTCCATCGCGTTCTTGCAGGCGCAACTCCGTGCTGCGCCGCGCGGCCGGGATGGGTGAGCGCAAGCGGGTATGCGCGCAGGGTCGAAAAACCCTGCCGCCTTGTTGGCAGCGTCGTGATGTTGCCCGCTTGCGCCCGCTGCTGCCCGCAACCCGGCGCGCGGCTCGCTACTTGGCGATCGCATACACTGGCGCGCCATCTTGCTGCCGCCACGATGACCACCACGCCCACGCCATCCGATCCGATCGCCGACACCCGCAAGTGGATCGAACGTGCGGTGATCGGATTGAACCTGTGCCCGTTCGCCAAGGCGGTGTACGTCAAGGAACAGGTGCGGCTGGTGCTCAGCGATGCCAGCACGCCCGAAGCCTTGCTGGAAGAGCTGGCCGAGGAACTGGTGCTGCTGCGCGATACGCCAGCCGAACAGATCGACACCACGCTGATCGTGCACCCGGACGTGCTCACCGATTTCCTGGACTACAACGACTTTCTCGACAACGCCGATGCGGCGGTGGAAGCGCTGGACCTGCAAGGCGTGTTGCAGGTGGCCAGCTTCCATCCGGATTACCAGTTCGCAGGCGCGGCGCCGGACGATGTGGCCAACTTTACCAACCGCTCGCCCTTCCCCACCTTGCACCTGTTGCGCGAAGACAGCGTGGAGCGTGCAGTGGCGGCGTTCCCGGATCCGGATGTGATCGTCGAACGCAATATCCAGACGCTCGAACGCCTGGGCAGCGATGGCTTCGCGCGCGTGCTCAACGGTGCAAAGCACTGAGTGCTGCCCCAAGCGCGCGGGACGGCAAGAACGCGGCTCTCGCTCATCTGCGCTCCTAGCGCGTCGGCACAAAACGCCATAGAAGCTCTTCAGCTGCGTGCGGATCACGTGCTCGGCGTCGACCTAGTCGAGTGACGCACGCCGCCGGCCGCCCTGCACACGCGTGGCATCGGGCAATCATGTGATCGTGTGATCGAGGGCCCGCGCGGCAGCACTGGCGGCACCGGGACCTTGCGCAACGCCTATCGCCCGTGCACCTGCTCAGATCAACCCGCATCCGTCAGGTTCAAGGTGGATGACGTCGAGCGCGTGCGTCGGCACATGCGCTGAGTGCTCACATGCGCGCCCTTTTGCTGCGACGACGACAGCCCGCACGCTACAGTGCCGCCACTCTCACCCACGTGCCGCCTACCATGGCCTTGATCCCCGCAATTTCCGCATGGAACCCGTCGCCGCTGCAGGACCGCGTGGTGGTGATCACCGGTGGCGCGCAAGGCATCGGCCGCGGCATTGCGCAGGCGGTGCTGGGCGCGGGCGGCAGCGTGGTGATTGGCGATCTGGATGCCGATGCCGGCAAGGCCTGCCTGCAGGAATGGGCGCTGCCCCGCCGCAGCGCTTTCGTCCGCTGCGATGCCGCGCGCCAAGCGCAGGCCACGCGCCTGATCGAGGCGGCGCTCAAGCGCTTCGGGCGCATCGATGGCCTGGTCAACAATGCCGGCGTGCCCGATCCGCATATCGCAGCACTGCCGCAACTGGACTGGGACACGTGGAACAGCCGGCTGTCCAGCCTGCACGGCGCCTTCCTGTGCAGCAAGCAGGCGCTGCCCGCGCTCAGGCAGGCGCCAGAAGGCGGCGCGATCATCAACATCGCCTCCACCCGCGCCTGGCAATCGGAGCCGCATAGCGAAGCGTACGCCGCAGCCAAGGGCGGCCTGGTGGCTTTTACCCACGCGCTGGCGCTGAGCGAGGGGCCGCATGTGCGCGTCAACAGCATCAGCCCGGGGTGGATCAGCACCGAGGCGTGGCGCGCGCCGCAGCGCCGGCGGGCCCCGAAATTGTCGCGTCGGGACCATGCGCAGCATCCGGCCGGGCGCGTGGGCACGCCCGAAGACATCGCGCAGCTGGCGGTCTATCTGCTCGCGCCGCAGCTCTCCGGTTTCGTCACCGGGCAGGATTTCATCGTCGACGGGGGCATGTCGCGCAAGATGCAATACGCCTGAACCGGGCGAATTCGAGCTGGCGGCCTGTCAGCAGCGCTCCAACAGCACCTGGAACCAATCGCACCATCCCGCTGCGTTGAGGGCTGCCAACGGGTTGCCCGGGGTATCGCTGTACTGGCAGGTCGCCGCACCGTTGCTGCGGGTGGCCAGCAGGCTGCCGGACAGATAGACGTACTCGACGGTGCCTTGCCCGCACTGTTCCTCGTACAACAGCTGATCGGCCCTGCTGTAGGGCACCTCACCCGAGCATCGCTTGAGTTTGAAACTACCGAATCAAAAACGCCCAGCCCCCGTACACAGGTGGACATTCAAATCTTTGCGCTATTCGGGATGTGAGGGGACACGGCTTGCCTTCTGGTGCCTTTCCAGGCGTCGGAACGTCTTGATCTGTTTGCCAAGATCAGGATCATCCCGCAACTCCAGCAGTTTCATCTTCGCCTTAGGCGACTTGGAGCGGATCAAGGCGATCAACAGCGGAGCGCGATCCAGCCCGAGACTCTTGTCGCCCAACAACCGGATCACATCGTCCAGCACCGTATCGTCCGCTGCGCCGCTCAAGGCAAGCGCTGCCACGTAACGGATTTCCGGCGCAAGGCTGAGGGTGTTGTTCTCGAAGATCTCTACAAGTTGACCCCAGTATTTGCGTGCATGGGGCGTTGCCAATTCTCGGAGCATTCCTTCTCGCACATCATCCGAATAAGAATACGCCAAGTGTTCAAGTAGCACAGGGACGGCCTCTGGATAAGACTTGCCATCCTCGCCGAGCTCGCCGATTGAATTTACATCAATACCAGCCTGCCTTAATGCAGCAACCACAGGAGCACATTGTTCTGCATATTCCTTTATCGCCTTCTGACGAGCATCCTCCTTGGCCGCCCTCATTGCAAGATAATCGTCCCATTTACCATCAGCCTTAAGTTGCGCGTGATGCTCCTCAAGAGTCATCCAGCCGGATTTATCTTTTTTCATGGAATATCCTTTATCACAATATCGCCTGCCGCTTCCGCTTGACGAAGTGGGGCCGAAAGTTTTGCGCCGGGCCTCACGTAGAGATGAAAATCAAATCCCTTGAGCTTTGCGTAATCAACATAGTCTCTTAGCTGCCTAGTATAGTCTAGGGACTGCGTGTTCTTAACTTCGCTGATTGTCCTGAGATCTTTATTCAAGCCGTCAGCTATTCGAAGCCTTCCATTTACGACAAAAAATCCTTTCCCACCAATATTGTATGTGGCTCGTACGGCATCCTCGCCCATCCTACCAAGCCTGACCGCCATCAAGCCGCCGCCCGCCAGCTTGAAACCAGCCCCTTCCGGCATATCGAGCAACGGGTACCAGAGATCGTGCGCAATGGCACCAAAATCTGTGACACTTCCATCACCCGTCAGCCAGTTCCTGTCGGTGAAGGCGGAGATAAATCCATTGCCTGCGTTCGTCGATTGGTGGCTTCCCGCTGATGCACGCTGTGTGCCGCCACCCGAACTTCCGGAATAGGCGCAGATATTCGAGCCTGTTGGCTTTTCACAACGTCCATCCGGGTCGGTGAATCTGTAGGGATTGTTGGCCGCATACCAATAGCGATTGAAGTTGCCTGCACTTGCCGCGTCGACAGCCATCGCGTCCACCGACAAAAACCGCGGAATCGTCGGATCATAGAACCGCTGCTGCATATAGATCAGTCCGGTCCCCCCATCCATCGCATGGCCGGTATAGCCAATGCCATCGACCGTCTTGCCGATCGCCGCGCCGTAGGGTTCGTACTGCGTGCGCTCGACGACCTGCCCGGCCGCGTTGGTGGTCGCTACCGGGCTGCCTAGTGCATCGGTGTGCCGGTAGGTCACGGCGCCGTTGCTGCGGGTGGCCAGCAGGCTGCCGGACAGATAGATGTACTCGACAGCGCCCTGCCCGCGCCGTTCCTCGTACAGCAGCTGTCCGGCCTTGCCGTAGAGCGCCTTCAACCGGCTTCCGGCCGTATCCAGTGCATTGGTCCGCAGGCCCTGGGCGTCGTAGCGATAGGTTTCCTTGCCCTGCACCTCGCGCAAGCGGTTGCCATAGTCGAATGTATAGGCCTGCGCATTCTTCTGGCGCAAGTTGCCTTGGGCGTCGTAGCTCAGCCCGACGATGGTCGCTCCGGCATCGTCGAGGACATTGGTCAGCCGCTGGTTGGCGTCGTACCAGTAGTTGTGCTGACGCACCCCGGCCAGCTTGGCCGAGGTGATGTTGTCCAGACCATCGTAGGTGTACCGATAGGTCTGGCCACCACCGAAATTCGGCGAGGTCGCCGAGATCAATCGGTCCAGGCCGTCATAGCTCATGCTGCGGCTATAGCCGTCGCCCTGTTGCTGGTCGAGGATGGCCGTCACGTTGCCGACTTCGTCGTAACGATACTCGTAGGCGCTGACGTTGGCATCACGGACGTGGAACGGCATCTGTCGCGCGTTCAATTCCAGCGAGTGGATGACGCCATTGCCGTAGGTGAACTGGCGCAACGCACCATTGGCGGCGTATTGCAGGCCACTGGCATAGAGCGTGCCGGACGAGTCGCGCACGGAGGTTGGCTGCCCCAACGCATTGGGAGCGTAGCTGACCCCGAGGCCGGTCGGATAGGTCTGGCTGGCCAATTGTCCATTGGCATCGTGGCCGTAGCCAATACTCCAGGTGTAATCCGGTTGCTCAACCGATTCGCTGGTCAGCAGGCGTCGCTTGTTGTAGGCATAACGATTGGTCACCAAGACCGTACCGCCAGCATTCGAGGTGGTGACCTGCAGCGGGACGCCATCAGCCGCGTAATGCAGTTCCTGGTCACCATTGCGATCGGGAAATTTCAGCGTGGTCATGCGCCCCAGCGCGTCGTAGCCGCGGTCGACACGCCGCCCGCTGGAATAGGCCGCGTCACGGTCGCACGAACCAGGGTCGGGGAGGTTCAATCCGGTCGCCGACCAACTGAGATTGCCGACGCTGTCGTACCCGATAACGGTGGCGCCGGTTTCCGGCTCAATGGTCTTGCACAAGCGCTGCTGTGCGTCGTACACGTAGCGACGTGTCTCCGACAACGGCGGCGGCATCCGCGGGATCAGGAACTTGCCCGAGTTACCGAGCAAATCGTTCGAACCGCCCACGGGCGACAAGCCATAGATGAAGATCGCCTGCTCGGGATGGGACGCACGCACGGTATCGCTGATCGGAATCGCGAAACGGGAGGCGCTGCCCGACGTCTGACACGCCGAGGCGACGGCGGGTTCGCTGGCGAGATTGGACGTCGCCGCGACGATGAACGTGCCCGATTGCCATTCTCCCCCAGCGTACAGATGCACGCCGATGGACGGCGCCCAGCCACTGGAACATGCCCAGCCTAGGATCTTGTAGCTTCCGTCACCAACTCTCGACAATCCGTCGATACTCCCACGGATGACCGATTGCGTGATCGAAACCGAGACAGCCTGGGAGTTTCCGGTATTGCCATTATTGTCTGTGGCGACCGCGGTGATCGTATAGGTCCCTGGCCCGACGTTGCCCCAGGTGACCGTATACGGTGCAGACGTGGAGGCACCGACCGAACTGCCATTGGCGAAGTATTCCACTCTCGCTACGCTACCATCGCTACCATCGCTACCATCGCTACCATCGCTATCAGCGGCATCGGCGGTCAAGGTGACCGTCGCCGGGCCGATGAAGGGCGCGCCCGTCGGCGAGCGCAGTTGCACGGTGGGCCGCAAATTCCCGGGGGCCACGACATGGACGGTACGCACAGGCGTGGACTGGGTTGTCCTCTTATCGGTGCGCACTGCGGTGGCACGGAACTGATAGTCCCCGGCAGGAAGGTTGGAAACCACCTTGGAGATCTGCCCGGCACCGGAACTATAGGCGATCGCCCTGCCGTCATGGTAAAGCGTGACCTGACCGATCGGCAAGATGTCCAACGCCTCGGCAACGACGTTGATGGATGCAGGCGCCGTGAAGCTGGCGTTGTTGCCTGGCGACTGCATGCTGATGTAGGTCTGCGCCAGGACAGGCCCGATCACGAAGGCGAGTAGCACACCAAGCCAGCGACTGGTCCGGTGAGCCATCCGCGGCATGCGCGACTGCGATATCTGCTGGCTCATTGCGCCGGCCCTCCGCGGTCGATTTCGGTGGGTTTGCCGAACGCGTCCCTGACAATGCTTGTGGAGACTCCCTCGGGCCGATCGATCCGTACTGGCCAGTCGTAGCTAGGGGCATCGTAAGCCTGGAACCATTCGGTTTGTTGCCGCCCCTTGGGGTCGCTGGTTTGTCGCTTGAAACCATCAAGGTAGGCGATGCGGGTGACAAGCAAGCCTAGCTCGGAATCCTGCGAAACCGATGTCTGCCGCCCAAGCGCGTCGTACTCGAGCCAGGTTCCGCTAGCGATGCTGCTAGCATTCGCTGGGTAGGACGTGAACACCGTCCTACCCTCGGTGTCGTAGCCGAATCGCTGGAAGCGCTGGGTTCCCGCCTGATCTGAGACATCGTATTCAAGCACCAGCGATGGTCGCCACAGGGCATCCAAGTAGGTCAACTTGCGTTGGTTACCGGTACTGGTGGTCTGCCGCCAATGTCCGGCGCCGATGCCGTATTCCTCGCTCCCCACCTGCTCCATTAGCTGCCGGGTGGCATTCCAGGCCACCGTGTCGCCGTCGGGATAGGTCTGCAGGATCATCCGCCCCATTACGTCGTAGTCGAAGGTACTGGCGACTCCATTGACGTCGAT
Organism: Xanthomonas phaseoli pv. dieffenbachiae; assembly: GCF_008639345.1. Lineage (NCBI taxonomy): Bacteria > Pseudomonadati > Pseudomonadota > Gammaproteobacteria > Lysobacterales > Lysobacteraceae > Xanthomonas > Xanthomonas phaseoli. The sequence goes on from NZ_CP041380.1 coordinate 4,102,882, forward strand.
GGATGTGCGAATCCATCCATTGTCGTCAACGCTTGCCGTTTCCACTGAGCCGCTCGGCTGATCGGTGGTTGCAGGGTGCTGGATGCGTTGTGGTACACCGCGCTTCCAGTTGGACATGAGCGTCGTAGCGCCGTTTGCATCGGCAAAAAATGCCAGGGTGCCGTCGGTATTCCAGGCCAGCCGGTGCTTCAAGGCGCCAAAAACATATTCCTCTGACGGCAACGCGTTGGCATCGTAGGATGCGGTGTACATCGAGACCGCGTTAGGTGTTCGCTGCGTCAGCGACGCAGTCTTGCCAATCACCCATAGCGCTGGCTGATCGAAATAAGTCGTGTCCTCGCTTCTGGAATAGCCTAGCGAGCTGGTCTTTTCCGTACGAAGCGGTCGGGCGAATGCATCCAGGCAGTAAGGACCTGTGCCGCAGCCCGTGGCGACCTGCCAGGTGAAGGATGCTCCGTCCTGCGTCACGGTCTTTCTGATCATGGGACGCACGTAGGCAGCCGACGGCTCATCCCCGCCCGGAAGAATCCCGTAACTGGACGGGAACGTATGGCCTGCTACTTCCTCTTCTCCCAGAAAATCGCGCCGCTCTTGCCGCAGCACCGTCGTACCGTTTGCTGCAAGAGTTGTGACGGCAAGCATTCGGCCTTCATTGAGCCCCCAAAGGACACCGAACTCATATGCGTCGTACTGACCGCCAGGCTGCAACACCCGGACAATCTTGGATCGAGGACAGGTCTCGGCTGGGCAATGGCCGGCGACGGGCTGACGGGTGCCCCAGAGGGGATAAGCCTTTTGTCCATAGTCGTACTTCCAGGTCATGGCCTGGGCGATGCCCGGACCGCTGATGGTCTTTGAGACGAGGCTGAAAACATCGTGGAAATTAGCCAGTAGCAGCTGGTAATTGACGCTTTCACCGGAGCTTGCCGGAAGTGGCTGACAGTTGCTCAAACGAACGCCGCTGCGGTAGTGGCGTAAATGCGAGAAGGAGAATGTCGCCACAGCCGACGACGGATGCGTGACCGTGACAGCGTATTGGCCGTCAGCAACATCGGGCCCGCCACAGTTGGCAGTGATCGCAGCGTCCCAAGCTTGGTACAGGATGGTCCGGCTTCCACCGTACTGATACTGCCAGCGCGCCTGATCCGGCTGCAGGACAGCGGCCAGATCGCCGTTTGCATCGTAGTGATACGTCCAATCCCTACCGTTGGTTGATGCGCGGATCAGGCGCTCGCCATCATAGGCAAGGATAATCGCTCGGCCGTCGCTTGCCGAGATCGATGTGGGGTGGCCGTTACCGTTGTAGGTGAAGGATACGTAGTTGCCGAATCGATCCTCAATTCGGCTAGCCAACAGGTAGACAGTGACCCGCGGCACCAGTGCGCTGCCAGCGCTAATCACACCGGAACTGCGTTCGACTCCCACGTCGAAGGTGTACTTGATGCCGGCTGCAGTAGTCATCACGAAGCCCTCGCCGGGATAGCCATTTGCAGTGGCGCCTTTGCATGAAAAAGCATCCGTGGCCGATGTGGTCCACAGATGTGCGCCCCCGTCAGATGGTGCGAGCGGCGAACCGTCGAGAATCAGCAGCTCGTGATCGCCACGCCCGGGAATATGTACCGAGTTTCCATGCCAAACATCGCGATACTTGACGCTGGACCGGACAGCCGGGTAGAAGACCGCCGAGCAGCGGGCCTTCGGACGATTCAGGATATCCGTGTCCCACTTATAGGCCGCATCGAACGTACCACTGATGGAGGGCACATCTATTTCCCAATTTCCCAAGCCGGCGTATTCCTTGGAGAAGTCGCCCTGCGGTTTGGGCTTGACGATAAGCCGGCGAGCTAGCTCCACTGGCAAAGCATCGTTGCCTCTCAGCTGGATATCGACGTTGCGAAACGCAGTCTGCCCGTCAAACAGACTGACGCTATCTCCCATCAAATCGTCGCCCAGCGCGGGCGTCTTCTCTGTCGCTCTGACGAGCTTGGCGTACTCGACATAGGGCTCGATCGCATTTTGCGCCCTGGCGGTACCTGCAACGCTGCCCAAGACCATTCCCACGAATACCAATCCAATGCGCATCGCCCACGATGACGCGCAGCAAAATCCATATTGCATAGCCGCCCGATCCTGAATGTTGAGGTCCCGCACGGCCCCCTGAAGGAAACTCACGCCGTATCGGTGGCGAATTATTATCAGATCAGTCGAACAAAGTCATCTCGGCTCAATCGACGTGGTGACAGGCATTACTCACGAAAGATAAAGACCATAAAAATCATAGCCATACTCGCGCACTGCCTTTATAGGCAAGCAACGGAGAAGGGTATCGAAAAAATACCTGGTCCCTGGACCACCCATCCAGAGATGGCATTACAGAACTGTACGCCCCGAGCGAGAACTGTCACTATTGCTGAACTAGTTGCCAGCCACACAATATCTCCAGGTCGCCAGCTTCCAGCGCACGCCATTGCCCCGACGGCAAGCCCTCCAGCGACAGGCCACCGATGCGGCTGCGGTGCAGCGCGACCACATGGTTGCCGGCGGCAGCGAACATGCGCCGCACCTGGTGATAGCGACCTTCGTGCAGGGTCAGCCGCGCCTGGCGTGGGCCAAGCACCTCCAGTTCGGCCGGCAGCAGCGGCTTGGTTTCGCCCTCCAGCAGCAGGCTGCCGCTGGCGAACAGCGTGGCCTCCTCGCCACGCAGGTCCTCGGCCAGGGTGATGTCGTACACCTTGTCCAGCGCGGATTTGGGCGAAATGATCCGATGCAGCAGCGCGCCGTCGTCGGTCATCAACAACAGGCCGCTGGTCTCGCGGTCCAGCCGCCCCACCGGCGCCAACACCGGCGCACGCAGGCGGAAACGTGGCGGCAGCAATTCGTAGATCAGCCGGCCGGTGTCATTGGTCGAGCAGGTGTAGCCGCCGGGTTTATGCAGCAACAGGCTCAAGCCCGCCGGCGGATCGAGCGGTTCGCCATCGATGCGGATGGCGTCGTGCTCCACCTGGTCGTCGGCATACAGCACCTCGCCTTGCGCATCGGTGATCGCGCCCTGCCGGAACAGCTGGGTGACTTGCTTGCGGCTGCCGTAGCCGAGATTGGCGATGTGTTTGACCAGCTTCATGGGCGCGCCCCGCGGCCGCGGGTCGCCGCGATCAGCTTGAATCCATCGCGTTCGGCAGCCACGCGCACCTGCCCGAAACTGTCGTTGAGCACCTGTTCGTAGGGTAGATGCCGGTTGGCGACCAGCAGCAGTTGCCCGCCCGGGCACAGCGCCTGTGCGGCCACTGCAATGAAGCGCTGCCCGATGTCCGGGCGGTCGGCACGCGACGGCGTATGGAACGGCGGGTTGCTGACGATGAAATCGTATTGCCCCACCAGCCCGGCCGTGACATCGAGCCAGTGGTAGTGCAGCTGCGCCGGATGCGTGATGTCCTGCAGATTGCGCCGCGCCAGCGTCAACGCGCGCGCCTCGGCTTCGTACAGATCCAGCGCGGCGACCTTGGGACAACGCGCCAGCACTTCGGCCGACAGATACCCGAAACCCGCGCCCAGATCGGCGCCATGGCCGGCCAGCGTGGTGGGCAGATGCTCGACCAGCAACGCAGAAGCGGGGTCGATGCGATCCCAGGCAAAGACCCCGGGACGGCTGACAAAGCGGCCGTCCAGAATCTTGCGTGGCGCATCCAGCGCGGCCCAGCGGGCCTGCAGCGTGGCATCGGTGCCAGCCGGCAGCGGCGCGCTCCAATAGGTGCGGCAGTGGTACTTGGTCAGGCTACCGGCCAGCCCGGTGAGCTGGCGCAGATCCGCTTCCCCCGAGCGTGCGCCTTCGTTGTTGGACTGGCAGGCGACCACGCGGCCACCGGGTGCAGTCAACGCCACCGCACGTGCGAACAGCGCACGCGCCTCTTCGCGCTGCCGCGGGGGCAGTACCAGCACCAGGGCATAGCGCGTGCTGTCGGCCTCGATCTCGCTTTCTTCGCGCACCGTCCACCCGTTGCGCTCCAGCGCTTCGGCAAACGGACGGAAGCTCTGCTCGCAGGTCAGCGTCTGGGTAGTTGCCCGCTCGCGCAGCGGAAAACCGTCGCGCGCGCGCAGGAACAAGACCGGTCCTTCCGGCCATGGCAGCGCGCCTTGAGCAAAGGGCAGAAACAGCGCTTGAAGCGGGGCGTCGTGCGGGCCAGCCATCGGATCATCGGGTCAGGGACAGGCCGTCATTGTAAAGGGAGCGGTGGGATCACACCGCCTGCTGGGATTGCGTACTGACTGTCCGGCCTGAAAGGGGAGCTTTGCGAAGCATCCAAAACAATCCCATTGGATGCCAATTGACAAACGATGGTGCTGCGCGGAGCGCAATAATGCGATAGGCATCTCCTGATTCAATCTCACCCACAGGCTGCGCTCGAATGGCTGACCGACGCGTGGAAGGCATCTTCAATCAGTGCATTGACAGCGCCAAATCAAAACCCCACGCTTGAGCTCGCAGGAAGACCGTCGATCATCAACAGGAATGCTGGATATGAGATATAGGAAATATTTCGGACTGTTTTCCATGGCACTACTTTTGGGGACATCCGCGCATGGTCAGAATTATCGTGCGGCGACGGCGCCATCCAGCTCGATGACAACAACGCAGAAAAGTTTATATCGCGCCGGATCTAACGAATCGCAATCCATCATCGCTTGGATCAAGCAGCACTCACCAAAGTATCCGCCGCTGTTACCGGCAAGTAGCTTGAGTGTCTCCCGCAGCATCGTCTCGACCGGATTGATGCGTATTCAGTCCGGGCCGGATGGTCCACCGGTTCCTTTGCCCGCCAGCGGCGTCCCCGGCGAAAAAATCACCATCCGCAACGAATTTCCTGGCGGAGCATTTGAACAATGGGATTACGAATGGGCTGGTCAGTCGGGTGGATCATGGCAACTGACAGGCTACCAATTCAGTGCACCGACAAATAAAGGCGACAACGACAATCCGCGGCAGCCTTTCTGATTTCTTGTACTCCGCATAATCGTCAGCCAGCTCCTCTGGCTTGTTTGAAGAGAGGGGCTTGGGGATATTGGCAGACGCTCAGTTGAGGTCGAGCATTGCGCCCAGAGTCTGCGCTTTAGTCAACTCCGCAACTTGAAAATCGGCCGTCTTGCTTCCCCCGCCATTGCAGGGAGCGCCGTGGTCATATTGCCTGCTGGTCGCCGCGTCTACACAGGTTATTGATGCGCACGCAACATTCGCCCGCCTAGGCTGGCATCCAAGCCCACAGCGGAGAGACGCGATGCGAGCCTTGTTCGTAGGAGGAGTTGTCGACAACAGCGAGATGGATCTGGACGACACCCCGCCACCGATGCACTACCCCGAAAACACTGGCGCCGGCAGACCCCGCTACCGCCTGCACCAGATTGGCGAACGTGGCGATGGCACGGTGGCCTACGCGGTGTATGGCGCCCCGGAAATGGCCGACGAGGACATCACTCGCATTACCGAAGAGCGTGGCTACGCGCGGCGCTTCAGTGCCTCGCCGGAGGCACCCCGTTAAGGGCGAGGTACTCGATGCGGGCGCCTGGAACCTGCTCTGCCGCACGCGATGGAGCATGCGTCAGGCGCCCTCGATCAAAGCGCGCATAGGTCACTGCCGACAGGCTGCACGTGAATTGACCAGACGCTTGCTCGGTTTTGCGTCTATCGGATGGGGTCAGCCCGACCACTGATATGGGTTCGCTTGCGGGCAACCGTACTTTCCGGCAATACCCCGGTGCTGCGCTTCCGACGCCGCGTGTTTCGAGTTGCAGCCTGCAGCGCAGGGCAGCGGCGCGGTTGAGTGGTTTTCAGCACGGTGAACGCAGGCTGCGCACGGCACCCTCAGCTACTTTCGGGGCCCCCACTACAAGACACCCAGGATAATTCGTGGGAGAGGTGTGTCTCCCACCGCAGCTGGGATTGCCTGCTCTCCTGCGCAAGCGGTCGCATGCGGGCTCAGCGCGCCTTCGGCGTCACCCGCCAGATCACATTGCCTACATCGTCGGCCACCAACAATGCGCCGCGACTGTCCGGCGCCACGCCCACCGGGCGGCCCTGTGCATTGCCTTCGGCATCCAGGAATCCGTCCAGCACCGTGATCGGCGGGCCGTTGGGCTTGCCGTCGGCGAACGGGACAAACAGCACCTTGTAGCCGCTGGGCGGGTCGCGATTCCACGAGCCGTGCTGGCCGATGAAGGCGCCCTGGCGGAAACGCTCGGGCAGCAGGCTGCCGCTGGCGAAGCTCAGGCCAAGTGATGCGGTGTGCGGGCCGAGCGCGTAATCGGGCTTGATCGCCTTGGCCACCAGGTCGGCATTCTGCGGTTTGACCCGCTCGTCCACATGCTGGCCGTAGTAGCTGTAAGGCCAGCCGTAGAAGCCGCCGTCGCGCACCGAGGTCAGGTAGTCCGGCACCAGGTCGCTGCCGATTTCGTCGCGCTCGTTGACCACCACCCACAGCGATTTGCTCTGCGGCTCCCACGCGGTGCCCACCGGATTGCGCAAGCCGCCGGCGAAGACGCGGCTGCTGCCGGTGGCCGGGTCGATCTCCAGGATCGCCGCACGATTGAGCTCGGCTTCCATGCCATTCTCGGCCACGTTGCTGTTGGAACCGACGCCGACATAGAGCTTGCTGCCGTCCGGGCTGGCCAGCAGCGACTTGGTCCAGTGATGGTTGATTCCACCGGGCAGATTGGCGACGAAGGTCGGCTTGGCGGTGAGATGCGTATCGCCGGGCTTGTACGGAAAACTCACCAGCGCATCGGCGTTGGCGACATAGAAACGGTCGCCGATCAGCGCCATGCCGAACGGCGAAAACAGGCCGCTGACGAATTGCGTGCGCACCTCTGCCACGCCGTCGCCATCGGCATCGCGCAACAAGGTGATGCGGTTGGCGCTCGCTACCGCAGCGCCGGCCTTTTTCATCATCGCGCCCTGCACTTTCTTGCGCAGCCCGCCGCCCGCTTCGGCATCCTCGGGCTTGGGCGGCTCGGCGGTCTCGGCCACCAGCACATCGCCGTTGGGCAGCACGTAGATCCAGCGCGGGTGATCCAGATCGCGCGCAAACGCGGCAACCTGCAGATCGTCGGCCGCGATGGGCTTGGCATTGGCTGCCCAGCGTTTGACCGGCGCCACCTTGACGGTGGGAATCAGGCGCTTCACCGGCTCGGGCAATTGCGGGTCCGGCCCGGTCCCCTGTTCGATCGCCAATGTTGCCGTATCGCCGCACGCGGCGAGGACGGCCAGCGCCATCAGCGACAGCGGCCAGCGAGCGAACTTCAATCGGGATGCATTCATTGCGGCCAAGTCCTGGACGGTTGCGTCAGCCAGCGATCATGCCGCCAACGCGAGGGTGAGAAGTAAACACACCGTCAACACGCCGCCGTCACGGCATGACTTGCGGATCGGCGCCCAGCAACAACGGGTGCACCGCCACGATCCGGTCCATCCAGATCCACTGCGGCTCCTGCGATGCATCCAGCTGGTCCAGCCGCAGCTGACCGTTCAATCCTTCATTGTCGTGTTCGTCCAGATAGGTCTGCAGGCTTGGGCGCACGGCGACCGTGCCGCTGATCATGCTGCCGTCGTCGAGCTCGATCCGCACACGCTCCTGACCATCGAGCAGGGACACCCAATGTTCGAGTGTGGCGATCTGGACATGTTCGGAATAGACGTGCGGGGCGTACTTGGGCATTGCGCGATCTCCATGAGCTGAGCGCACCACGCTAGGCCAGCATGCGTGAAAGAGGCAGAAAGCGCGTCGTGTGACGGGTGATCGGCATCGGCGCGGCAGTGTCGCCACGCATGCGTACGCATCGGTCTTCTACCGCGACCATGCTGCGCCCGTGGTGAACGGCGCATCCACCACACCATCGTGTTGGTCGCAGGAGGATCGGGTGTCTTGGGCAGATCAGCGGCTCATGGAACGAGGCCGGGTAGGTCATCCACACACGCTGCTGCGTCGCCAACGCATTGCCTCACCAGCCTGCAGTCACCCGATACGCGGCGGTGCCACCGCGCATCGGTTACTCCACCGCCTGGCGCGCGGCACGCACGGCCGTGACCAGTTGCGCCACGCTGTAGGGCTTGGCCAGATGTTCCTGGAACCCGGACTCCAGCGCGCGCTTGCGGTCGTCTTCGCGGGCCAGGGCGGTCACTGCCACTGCCGGCAATGCGGTGGCATCCAGCCCGAGGTTTTCACGCACCGTGCGGATCAAGCCATAACCGTCCATGCCCGGCATACCGATATCGGTCAGCATCAGATCGAAGCGTGCGTGGCCACGATGATCGATCAATGCCAGCGCATCGGTGGCGCTGCCGGCGGTGACCACTTCTGCGCCCTGCTCTTCCAGCAGACGCCGCAGATAATCGAGCATGTCCGGTTGGTCTTCGACCGCCAGCAGGCGCAGGCCGTTGAGCGCACGCGCTTCAACGATCTGTTCGGACAACAGACGCCGCCGCAATTCGCGGCGGGGGCGCTTGGCCTGGTCGGGAATGTGTTCCGGCAACCGCACGGTGAAGGTCGCGCCCTGGCCACGGCCGCCACTGGTGGCACCAACCTGGCCGCCGTGCATTTCCACCAGCTGTTGCACGATGGCCAGGCCCAGGCCCAGGCCGCCATGCTGGCGCGTGGTGGTGCCGTCGGCCTGGCGGAACCGACCGAACAGATGCGGCAGGAATTCGGCTGCGATGCCATCGCCGGAGTCGCAGACCGATACCACCAGGTGCCCGTCGTCGCGCTCGATTTTGACGTCGATACGACCATGTGCCGGGGTGAACTTGATCGCGTTGGACAGCAGGTTCCACAACACCTGCTGCAGGCGCGTGGCATCGCCAAGCACCAGGCAGGGCGTGGGCGGCACCTGCAGCTCCAGTACCTGGTCCTTGCCTTCGGCAGCCAGTTCCTGGGTGTTCAAGGCTTCGCGCACCTGCTCGACCAGATCCAGCGATTCGACTTCCAGCTGTACCTTGCCCAGCAACATGCTGCTGAGATCGAGCATGTCGGAAATCAACCACTTCTGCGCACGTGCGCTGCTGGCGATCACCGACAGCCCCTTGTAAAACGGCTGGCCTTCTTCGACCCGCTGCAGCAGCAACTCGCTCCAGCCCAGGATGGTGGTCAGCGGGGTACGCAGTTCGTGCGAGAGCGTGGCCAGGAACTCGTCCTTCAGCCGCGCCATGCTTTCGGCCTCGTTGCGCGCGCTGCGCTCGGATTCCAGCAATTGTTCGCGCGCCAGTTCGATCTCGCGCTGCTCGGTCACGTCCGGGCTGCTGCCGGCCAGGCCGATGAAACGGCCATCGGCCGAATAGCGCGGCGTGGCGGTCATTTCGATCCAGCGCCACTGCCCATCATGGCGGCGCGCACGCACCAGCGCGCGCAGCCCGCGCTGCTCCTGCAGCGATGCCACCAGCTCGAACTGGAAGGTCGGCAAGTCGTCCGGATGCAGCAGTTCGCTCCACGCCGACACCGTACCGCTGGAAATATCCAGGCCAAAAAATTCGCCATACGCACTGTTGACGAAGCGCACGACGCCCTGCGCGTCCAGCACCCAGACCGGCATCGGCAAGCCGTCGGCCAGGGCACTGAAGCGCGCCTCGCTCTCGGCCAGTTCGCGCTCGACGCGTTTGCGCTCGGTGATGTCCATGAACAGGACCGCCACCCGCGCCTGCTCCGGCTGGCCGACCCGGAACGCATCCACCGAATACCAGCGCTTGAGCGCCTTGGCCTGCATTTCGAAGTGGATGCGGTTGCCGGTACGCGCAACATGGCCGTAGCGGTCGAACCATTCCTGCTCGTGCTCCGGGAGCATGCCGCGGACGGAGACGTTGAGCGCGTTGGACAAACCGGTGTAGCGCTCGAAGGCGCCATTGGTGGTGCGGATCACATAGTCCACCGCCTGCTCGCCGTCGAACACCATGTCGATGACGCAAAAGCCAGCATCGATGTTGTGGAAAATCTCGTGATACATCGCCGGGTCCAGAAACGGCTCGGCGATGGCGGCCGGCAGGGCGGCAGCAAGCGTTGGGTTGGAAGGAGGAGTGCTCAAATCGGAAACCACGGATGCTGCCGGAGCGGATGACGGGCAGATGAAACCACGCCCGATGTCGTCAGCGGGTGCACGCCCGGCCGGGCAAGTTCACGCTTTCGTTGCGCAGCCCCGGGTTCACCACAAGGTGGTGGCAGCGAATCCGATGCAGGCTGCCAGCACCACGATGCCGGCGATCACGCCGCGGAACACCCATTCGCCCTCGCGACGCAGCTGTGCGTCCATCCAGCGTTGCGCTTCTTCCCGCCAGGCGGTGGACCGTGCGTAATCGGAATCCAGCAGCAACAGACGCACCCGCGCCACCCCCAATTTCGCGCATTCCGCGCGGCAGCGCTGGGTGAAGCCGTCTTCCCCGCTGGCAATCTCCGCGCCGACCGGCAATTGCAATTCGAGTTCATGCCTGGACATAACGGGGACGCTCCTGATCAAGCTCATGTTCCAGCGCCATGCGCGCCAGTTGGGTGTAGTTGGCACGCGGACCTTGTCCACGGCCGGTGAGCATTCCCTGGTAGTCCAGGTCATGCCAGACCCGGCCGGTCCACTCCACGCAGTCTTCGGCAATGACCAGCATCAACGAGTAGCGGTACTCCAGGCCATTGGCCGCGGTGTAGGTGTAGACCGGGGGGAACTGCACGGCCACATCCACCTGGCGCGCCAACGCGGCCAGATGCTCGCGCAGCGCCGCGCGCGGGTCGTCATTCGGCTCCAGCTGCAGCGCGCGCGTGGCCAGGTCCAGGTCGACCTCGCTCTGCAGTGCCACGAAGGCAGCCGCACCGGAAGCGGGGTTGTGACCGTGCTGCTTGGCCCAGTCGATGAATTGCAGTCGCACGTCCGACGGCATGTGTGCCGGCGCCGAAGACGCTGATTTTGTGCGGTAAGAGTGGGTGTCCATGCTGGCGATCTTCCTGGCTGTGCCGTGAAGCGCGGGCGCAGGCGCAGTGAACCCACCGTCATGGCGTTTGGCAGCCGGATTAACCGCGCGGCAACGTGGTCGCAAGCCCAGGCGTGCAGCGCGTTGCGGGCGCTGCTAGGCACCCCCACACTGCGGGAACAGCCGGTACACAACGTACCTTCCGCTTGGAGGCTTTCGATGAAACTTTCCAATCTCTCCGGCGCCAGCCTGCTGCTGGCTGGCTTGCTTGCCGCGACCGGTGTGCAGGCGGGGGTGCGCAACGTCACCGACCCCGATGCACCGCGCGCGCTCAGCAGCGATGGCAAGGTGGACGTGCGCTGGACCGACCCTGCGCAGTTCTCCGAGATGCGCTTCAGCGGCAACCGCTGGGAGGCGCAACGCGGCGATTGGGTGACCCAGCTGGCAACCCACTTCCAGCAGAGCGCAGCGCGCCAGTTGCCCGATGGCCAGCACCTGAGCGTGACCATCACCGATATCCGCCGCGCCGGCCAGTACGAGCCCTGGCACGGGCCGCGCCTGCAGGACGTGCGCGTGGTCAAGGACATCTACCCGCCGCGCCTGAGCTTCACCTACACGCTCACCGGCGCCGATGGCCGCGTGATCGACCAGGGCGAACGCAAGCTGGTGGATTCGGCCTTCCTGATGAGCGGACCGCGCCTGACCGACAGCGACCCGCTGCGCTTCGAGAAGGCGATGATCGACGACTGGGTGCGCAAGCAGTTCCGCGGCGATCGCAATACCGCCGGGTTGTGAGTTACCGCTGAAAACCCCTTTCCGGTCGGGAGAAAGCGGTTGGGGCGAGGGTATGGCGCGAAGGTTGTGAGCCGCCGCTAAAGTCTCTCCCCCTGTGGGAGAGGGATTGGGATGAGGGTACGGGGGCGCAGCACACGTGGCATTCAAACTGCACGCAGCTTTGCTCGCCCCTCATCCGGCACTACGCGCCACCTTCCCGCGATGGGAGAAGAGATGCCGCTATGCTGAAATCTTGCCCACTGCCGCCTCACCCACATAGATCCGCGGCACCCGCTTGAGCCCGCACAGCAACTGATACGCGCTGACGTTGCATTGCGCCGCCAGCGCGCTGACCTGCGGCGCATCGCCCCATAGCTGCACAGGCGTGCCGATGTCGGCCTGCGGGTGGTCGGTGAGGTCCACGGTGAGCATGTCCATCGAAACGCGACCGATCAACGGGCAGATCTGCCCGTCCACCAAGACCGGGGTGCCGTTGGGCGCGAATTGCGGGTAGCCGTCGGCATAGCCCATCGCCACCACGCCCACGCGCGTCGGCCGCTGCGCAACGAAGCGGGCGCCGTAGCCCACCGGCTCGCCGGCCGGCAGATCGCGGACCGAAATGATGCGCGAGCGCAGCGTCATGACCGGACGCAGTTGCGCGGTGTGCTCGGTGTGCTGCGGAAAGGGATTGGCGCCATACAGCATCAACCCGGGACGCGACCAGTCGTTGCGCAGCGCTGGCCAGCCGAGCAGGCCGGGCGAATTGCGAATGCTGGTTTCCGCACGCATGCCGCCAGCGGTGAGCGCGAAGGCCACCGCTTGCTCGTCGGTGCGACTGCAGTCCAGCTCGTCGGCACGTGCCAAGTGGGTCATCAGCACCAGCGAGGCGATCTGCGGCAGTCCGCGCAGGCGCAGCCAGGCGGCGCGGAAGTCCTCCGGCGACAGGCCCAGCCGATGCATGCCGCTGTCCATCTTCAACCACACGCGCAACGGCCGCGGGCTCTGGAACTCGGCCAGCGCGCGCACCTGCTGCGGCGTGGCCGCCACCGTCCACAGATCGTGCTCGGCGATCAGGCGCAGCTCGTCGTGTTCGAAAAACCCTTCCAGCAACAGGATCGGCGCGCGGATGCCGGCCTGGCGCAGTTCCAGCGCCTCTTCGATGCAGGCCACTGCGAAGCCGTCGGCTTCCGGCTCCAGCGCCTGCGCGCAGCGCACCGCACCGTGCCCGTACGCGTCGGCCTTGACCACCGCCAGCGCCTTGCTGCCGCCGAGGCGCTTGGCCAGGCGGTAGTTGTGGCGCAATGCCTCCAGATCGATCGACGCTTGCGCAGGACGCACTACGCGGCCTCCCGCTGCGGGCGCGCGCTGCGCGGCGACAGGTAGCGGAACACATCCAGGCCTTCGGTATCGATCTCGGGCGTGCGGCCCTGCATGAGGTCGGCCAGGTAGCGCCCCGAACCGCAGGCCATGGTCCAGCCCAGCGTGCCATGCCCGGTATTGAGGAACAGGTTGGCGTACGGGGTGGCGCCCACCACCGGGGTGCCATCCGGGGTGGCCGGGCGCAGGCCGGTCCAGAACTCGGCCTGGGCCAGATCGCCGCCGCCGGGGAACAGATCGTTGACGACCATTTCCAGGGTGGCGCGACGACGCGGATTCAGCGACAGATCGAAGCCGGCCACCTCGGCCATGCCGCCGACGCGGATACGGTCGTCGAAGTGGGTCAGCGCGATCTTGTAGCTCTCGTCCAGCACGGTGGAGGTCGGCGCGCGCTGCGCATCGACGATCGGGATGGTCAACGAATAGCCCTTGAGCGGGTACACCGGCAGATGCAGGCCGAGCGAGAGCAGCAAATCGGCCGAATAGCTGCCCAGCGCCAGCACGTAGCGGTCGGCAGTTTCCATGCGGCCATCGATCTGCACGCCGCTGACCTGGCCGCCGGCATGCTCCAGCCGCTCGATCTGCTGCCCGTAGCGGAAGCTGACACCTGCCTGCACGGCCAGTTCGGCCAGCCGCTGGGTAAACAGGCGGCAGTCGCCAGTCTGGTCTTCGGGCAGGCGCAGCGCGCCGGCCATCTGTGCGCCACCGCCGGCCAGGCCGGGTTCGAACTGCGCAATCTGCGCCGGGCTCAGCAGCTCGTACGGCACGCCGTACTGGGCCAGCACCTCGATGTCCTGCGCGGCCGCATCGAGCTGCTGCTGGGTGCGGAACAACTGCGTGGTGCCAAGCTGGCGGCCTTCGAATTCGATGCCGGTCTCGGCGCGCAAGGCGTTGAGGCAATCGCGGCTGTAGTCGGACATGCGCACCATGCGCGCCTTGTTCACCGCATAGCGCTCGGCGGTGCAGTTGCGCAGCATCTGGCTCAGCCACGCCAGCTGGCGCAGGTCGCGGGTGGGGCGGATCGACAGCGGCGCGTGCTGCTCGAACAGCCACTTGACCGCCTTGCCGGGCACGCCGGGCGCGGCCCAGGGGGAGGTGTAGCCGAACGACAGCTGGCCGGCGTTGGCGTAGCTGGTCTCCAGCGCCGCCGCCGGCTGACGGTCGACCACGGTCACCTCGCAACCGGCCTGCGCCAGGTACCACGCACTGGTCACGCCGATGACGCCGCTACCGAGAATGAGCACACGCATGTCGTTCTCCTGAAAAGGGCATTCCCCCACAACCACGCGCCGAGGGGGATAGTTAGACGCAGTATATTGCGAGCCAGGCAGTGCCATTTCTGGAATCGGCACGGCTTTGCAGTGAAACTTCCTGTCAAACCCTGCCGAGGCAAACCCCATGAGCACCCGCGCCCGCGAGCTGGACAAGATCGACCGCAAGATCCTGCGCATCCTGCAGCAGGAGGGGCGGATTTCATTCACCGAACTGGGCGAACGGGTAGGCCTGTCGACCACGCCCTGCACCGAGCGCGTGCGCCGGCTGGAGCGCGACGGCGCCATCACCGGCTACTACGCGCGGCTGGACCCGCACTACCTCAAGGCCAGCCTGCTGGTGTTCGTGGAGATCAGCCTGGCCTACAAGTCCGGCGACATCTTCGAAGAATTCCGCCGCGCCGCGTTGAAGCTGCCCAACGTGCTGGAATGCCATCTGGTCTCCGGCGATTTCGACTACCTGCTCAAGGCGCGCATCAGCGAGATGGCGTCCTACCGCAAGTTGCTCGGCAGCACCCTGCTGACCATGCCGCATGTGCGCGAATCCAAGAGCTACATCGTGATGGAAGAGGTCAAGGAGACGCTAGCCTTGCCGATCGCCGATTGAGCGGGGATTTGGGATTTGGGATTTGGGATTTGGGATTTGGGATTTGGGATTTGGGATTTGGGATTTGGGATTTGGGATTTGGGATTGGGGATTGGGGATTGGCGGTTGGCGCCAGCAGATCGCGCCGCTGCTGTCAGCGCACCACGCGCATGCCATCGCCCGCCGGTACAGCGTCGTAGTAGCGGCCGGTCTTGGTATCCAGCACCCGGTTGGCGCCGGCCGGCTGCATGCCCTGCAGCAGGCGGCCATTGCGGTCGTAGACCATCGGCTTGGTCGGCGCCACCTGGCTGCCGGCAGGCGCGACCGGCGTTTGTGCCGGCCCATGCGTGGGGATGCTCGGCGCGACCGGGCGTTGCCCCAGTTGCGAGGGCACGGGTGCGGCGGCAGGCGCCGGCTGCAGCGCGCGCGGCGGCGTCACCGTGGGCTGGACGGGCGTTGGCGTGGTGATGGGCTGCAAGCTCGTGGATGAGCGCGTGGTGGTGGCCGACTGCGCCGCCACCGCGCCGGTCATCGTCAGTAGGACGCACAGCAGAACGCGGCGGCTTGATGCGTGGATCGCCATGACAGGCACCTTGCATGTTCGAGGGTCATGCAGTGATTGGGGCGAGGTGGCGCTGCGGCAATGCATGCGACCGGCCGGGGGATGAACGCTTTTGCAAGGTGGTTGCAGTGCGAAGAAAGGCCGACCCTCCGCCGCAGTGGCGGGCCATTGGCTGCGTCTTAGCGGTTGAACCACCCCGACACTGCCCACATCACGGAAGCAGGCGCCGGCACCCCGCTGGCGAGCGCATGCGAGAGCCCCATGAGCCAGTTCGATCTGACCCCTCCCTCCCCCGCCCAACGCGATGCCCTGATCGCCGGGCTCAGCGGCGAGGAACAGCGCGTGCTGCTGCACCATGGCACCGAAGCGCCGTTCTGCGGGGTGTTTCTGGACAACAAGCTGGACGGCGTCTACACCTGCCGGCTGTGCGGCCTGCCGTTGTTCCGTTCCAGCGCCAAATTCGAATCCGGCACCGGCTGGCCGAGCTTCTTTGCGCCCTACGCCCCGGCCCATGTGCGCGAGATCCGCGACACCAGCTACGGCATGATCCGCACCGAAATCGTCTGCGCGCGCTGCGACAGCCACCTGGGCCATGTGTTCCCGGACGGCCCGCCGCCCACCGGCGAGCGCCACTGCCTGAACTCGGTCTCGCTGGGCTTCACCGAAAACGGCCAGGCGCTGCCGAATCCGCTGCAGCGCCAAGGCGCCGAAGCGCAAGCGGCCTGATGGCGCCGCGTCTGGGCCACTGCCGCTGCGGTGCCTGGGAGGTAGTCGACAACGCCTGCCTGCGTTCTTGCACGTCATGACAGGCACCGGGTGCAAGCGGTTCGCGCCGGCATGCCGATGTTCAGATCGCTTGCCGGCGCGAGAACCTCAGCCAAGGCTTGATCTGCACACGAGCGGCCACATGCAGGCGACGTCCCAGCCGTAAAGCGGTCGCGTGTTTAGTCGTAGGCAGGCCTTCCCGGCCCCGACGCGCCCGATGCAAGCGCTCGGGCGGCGCCAGGACTGGCACCCCAGGTCCAGCCCGCCGCAGACACGGCGGCCATCCGAACCAGGCAGGAGTACGCAGATGCACACGTCCTCATCCCTGATGCTCACCGGCCTGCTGGCGGCCGCACTCGCCGGCTGCAGCGCAGGTAGCCCTCCCTCGTCAACGCAGACGGCCAAGCCCGCACAAGCGCAGCCAGCCGGCCTCCGACCCGACGCGCGCCCGCTCGCCACCGGCACTGGCACTGGCACTGGCACTGGCACCGATGCCAGCGTGACCGGCCCGCTGCCGCGTCCGGCCAGGACACCCCCTCCAGCGGCGGCGGCCGACCCCACGCTTGCCGCGCAGACGGTGGCCTGGCGCTGCGGCCCGCGCATGGTCGCGACACGTTTCGACGCGGCCACCGATGCCCTGCAGCTGACTCTCGAAGGCCGCAGGCTGGTGCTGCTCAGTGCCCAGGCGGCATCCGGGGCGCGCTTTGCCGATGCGCAGGGCAACCAATTCTGGGAACACGCCGGCGAAGCGACACTGTCGCTGGCAGGCGGCGAGGCCATCAGATGCGTGCATGAGACCGCCATTACAATCGGCTAGACATTCAGCTACAGCGCACGTCTTCGCGCCGTGCGCTTCAAGAATCGGCCGCGCAAGCCGAAACCACTAGCAACCCCAGTTTGCTTCCGGCTGCGCCATGCTCATCATCGTTGGCTTCATCGTCGTCATCGTCAGCGTCCTCGGCGGCTACGTGCTGTCGCACGGAAAGCTGGGCGCGTTGTGGCAGCCGTACGAGCTGATGATCATCGGTGGCGCGGCCTTGGGCGCGTTCCTGGTCAGCACGCCGGGCAAGATCGTCAAGGAAACCCTCAGCGGCATCATGGGCGTGTTCAAGGGCCCGCAATACAAGTCCGACGACTACAAGGACACCCTGAGCCTGATCTACGAACTGTTGAACAAGGCCCGCCGCGACGGCTTCATGGCGCTGGAAGACCACGTCGAAAAGCCGCAGGACAGCACCATCTTCGGCAACTATCCCAAGGTGGTGGCCGACCATCACCTGCTGGACTTCATCACCGACTGCCTGCGCCTGATGATCGGCAGCAACATCGAGCCGCACGAGCTGGAACCGCTGCTCGAACTGGAACTGGAAAAACACCATCACGAAGCCCTGGCGCCATCGCATGCGCTGAGCAAGGTCTCCGACGGCCTGCCCGGCTTCGGCATCGTGGCCGCGGTGCTCGGCATCGTGATCACCATGGGCTCGATCGGCGGGCCGATCGAAGAGATCGGCCACCACGTCGGCGCCGCGCTGGTGGGTACCTTTCTCGGCATCCTGCTGGCCTACGGCTTCGTCTCGCCGTTGTCGGCGGCGATGGAAGCGCGTGCCGAGCAGGACGGACGCATCTACGAAGCGGTCAAGACCGCGCTGCTGGCGTGCCTGCGTGGCTACAACCCGAAGATTGCGCTGGAGTTCGCGCGCAAGACCCTGCCCTCCAATGTGCGTCCGAGCTTCGGCGATTTCGAAACGCACCTGAAGACGATCAAGTAGGGCCGCGGTCATGGCCGAGGCCAAATCCACCGTCATCATCCGACGGGTCAAGAAGGTACAGGGCGGCGGCCACCATGGCGGCGCCTGGAAGGTGGCGTTTGCCGACTTCGTGACCGCGATGATGGCGTTCTTCCTGGTGCTGTGGCTGATGGCGGCCACCACCAAGGAACAGCGCGCGGCGATCTCCGAATACTTTCGCAACCCCAGCCCGCTGTCCGGCAAGTCGCCGGCGCCCTCGCCCGGCATGAACGGCCCCGGCGGCGCCAGCACCTCGATGATCAAGCTCGGCGGTACCGCCGACATGGCCAAGGGGCAGAAGGACGAAATGGGCCGCAAGCGCGACAACGCGGCCGACACCGACGTGGACAGCCGTGCCAAGGACAAGCGGCGCCTGGAAGCGCTGATGCAGGACCTGAAGGAGGCCATCGACAAGAGCCAGGCGCTGGAGCCGTTCAAGGACCAGTTGCTGCTGGACCTCACGCCCGATGGTCTGCGGATCCAGATCGTGGACAAGCAGAACCGCCCGATGTTCGACATCGGCCGCGACCAGCTCAAGCCGTATACGGTGGCGATCCTGCGCGAGCTGTCCAGCTTCATCAACCAGGTGCCCAACCACATCAGCATCACCGGTCATACCGACACCACCGCCTACAGCAGTGATGCCGGCTACACCAACTGGGAACTCAGCGCCGACCGCGCCAATGCCGCGCGCCGCGCCCTGGTGGCCGGGGGCATGTCCGATGCCAAGGTGACGCGTGTGGTAGGGCTGTCCTCGTCGGTGCTGTTCGACAAGACCGATCCGCAGAACCCGATCAACCGCCGCATCAGTATCGTGGTGATGACCCAGGACGCCGAAAACGCAGCCCTGGCCGGCGCCGGACAAGGCGTGGCGTTGGGCAAATCGCTGCACGATGCCGACACCCAGGTGCCGGACCTGAGCGGCGCCGCGGCCACCGGCACCGCCACCGTGGGGACGCCTGTCGAAGGCGCAAAGCCAGACGCGGCCCCGCCAGTCGCCGCTGCCGCGGCTGCGCCCCCGGCTCCGGCCCTGGCATCGGCAGGCACTGCTGCTGCGCGTCCGGCAGGGCCACGCATCTCGTCCAGCGCGCAGGTGGCCTCTGCCACCGCGCTCGCCAAGGCCGCTGAGGCGGCGGTGGAGAAGCGGTAACCCAGGCCGGCAGGCTTGGTGGCGCTGGCCGGGATTTTCCGGATTCGCCAGGCAATCGACACCGGGCGATGGCCTGCGGCGGTTCGGGCTTGGGGCGTCCTGGTGGCGGCTCTGAGGTCGGTGCCTGCCAAGACGATGCGGCTCCGGCGGCCCGGTCGCATCCACGGGCCAACTCCGCCACGCATCGCATCGTGCGGCGCACGCTCTAGAATGGCCGGCCATTCCCAGCGTCGAGAATACCGTGTCCCGCAATTCCAAGGCCAAGCGCGACAAGCGCAAGAAGCAGCAGCCCAAGCGCCCCTTCGTCCGTCTGGGCCAGGCGCCCCAGGTCATCAATCATGCCGTGCTGCAGGACGCCGAAGGGCGCGTGGTGGCCGCGATCGGCCTGCAGGGTGGCAGCGAGTGGATGCTGTCGATCGGCGGCCAGACCATGGGCAGCGCCGACAACCCGGTCCCGATGCTGGCCATGCTCAAGCACCTGGCCAACCTGCAGGAAGCCGAAGGCAAGACCATCTCGCTGGAATATTCGACCCAGCTGCAGCAGATGATCGACGACCTGGCCGCCGACGAAGGCCAAACCGCCGAGGAATACCTGACCAAGCTGGTGGCCGAGTTCCAGAACGCCGATGCCGACGAAGACGGCGACGCGGAAGACGCGGCATCGGACGCCGGCACCGGCACCGGGGCCGATGCCGGCGACGCTGCGGCTGACGGCGACACTGGCAGCGCCACCGACAGTGCTGCATATACCAGCGACGAGGCTTCCGACACTGCCGAGGAAGCGACAGACGAGGCAAGCGGCGACAGCGCCGGCAAGAAGCCGAAGAAGTCCAAGAAGGCCTGACCCGGCCGATGGCCGTCTACGTCGACGATGCGGTGCACCTGTGGCGCGATCAGCGTTGGGCGCACCTGCTCGGCGATACGCTGGACGAGCTGCATGCCATGGCGGCGCGGCTGGGCATTCCCCGCCGCGCCTTCCAGAACAAACTCAGCGGTGCGCACTACGACGTGCCTGCACCGCTCCGCCTTGAGGCCATTGCCCTGGGCGCCATCCCCATCTCCCGCCACACCGACCGCGCCCTGCTCAAGGCCTTGATCGCCAATGCGCGGGCGCAGGCGCGGGGCGAGGTGGCGTGAATCGGGAATCGGGAATCGGGAATCGTAAGAGCGGGGTCGTCGTGGGCTGCGCGCTCGTCAAGGGCGCTTGCATGCGCTGCGGTATGCTCGAGAAAGCCCGATACAAAGCGCTTTTACGCAAGAACGTCTTGGTGTAGCAGCCCCTTTCGTTTCACGTTCCGTCTTTCAAACCAATGCGATGCAGCTGCGGCAAAAAACTGCGTCAGTTGCAGTGACGGCGCATTGCACACAAAAAGCCACCCTCATACAGCAAATGGCTCGGGACCCGCTCTTGCGATTCCCGATTCCCGATTCCCCACTCCCGATTCCCACCTCAGAACGCCTCGTTGCCCAGCCGCACTTCCACCCCCAGCAGCGAGGTCAGCGCCAGCATGGCGTCGTCGTCGCGACTGAGGGCGACCCAGCCGGCGTAGGCGTCGCCGCCGGTGTTCCAGTTCCACAGCGAGTAGCCGTGCTCGCGCAGGCGATCGAACGCCACCGCCATCAAGTCGGGGACCTCCAGGTTGCCGGCGAAATCTTCGTCGTCCAGGTCGCCGCCCCAATCGATGCGCAGGTTCCAGCGCGCACTGAGTTCGTCGATGGCGGCGATGAACGAATCGGTGTCCTTCCAGTCGACATAGAAGCCCGAGCGCCAGTCGATCACGTCCTTCAGCGCCCACAGCCAGGCGTCGTCGCCTTCGTCGCCATCGGTGCCGGCCTGCGTTTCGCGCCAGGCGTCGAATTGGGCCAGCGCGGTGTCTTCGTCGCCGGGGTTGATCAGCACCAGCAGGTTCCACACCCGCGCCGGATGGTCATCCACATCGTCTTCGTCGCCCTCGGGCTGCAGGCCTTCGTCGTCTTCGTAGTCGGCACTGTTGTCAGGCATTGCGGTCTCGTTTGCTGGAGTGCAGGGTCGGAAGTGTGAGGCCTGACGGCGCGCAAGCAAACCGATGCGCGCACGTCGCTGCGTCGCCGGGGCTGGTCTTCCCGGCGCAGGCCCGTATCCTGTGCGGCCGAAGACGGCTATCCCGGCCGCCATGACGCCTTTCCCATGAGCGATACCCCTCCCGATCACCTGGCCATCGACGCACGCAGCCCGTTCCATAACGCCGATGCCCTCAACCGCGGCGTCGGCGTGCGCTTCAACGGCATCGAACGCGACAACGTGGAGGAATACTCGGTCAGCGAAGGCTGGATCAAGGTGCAGGTCGGCAAGGCGCGCGACCGTCGTGGCAACCCGATGACGATGAAGATCAAGGGCGAAGTGGTGGCCTACTTCCTGGACACCAAGCACGACGCCAAGCCTGCTGCCGAGTAAGAGCGGCTGACCAGACGACTTTACGCTGTCCCATGGCAGAGCTGCTGAGCGACGAGCTTGCTGCAGGGGCCTTGCCCGCCCACCATTGCCGGACACGCTGCAGGTATGTCGTTGTGAGCTCTGGCGCGGCATCCGTGCCACTCAAGGTCCCGCAACGGTGAGCGGGCAAGGCCTGTCACGTTGCTCGTTGCGCAGAGCTTCAATAAAACAGCCAGCCAACTGTCTGGCGCGGTGTCCTCGCCGATTGCGGGACCGTTGGCGGCATGGATGCCGCCATCGAGCCCCCATGGACGGGTTAACGGCGTGTCCCGCAAGCGGTGAGGGCACCGCGCACTCGACGCTGCGCCTTTGCTTCAGCCCACCATCGCAGGACACGCTGCAAGTACGGCCTTGTAAGCTCTGGCGCGGCATCCATGCCGCTCACGATCCCGCGACGGTGAGCGGGCAAGGACCAGTCACGTTGGTCGGTGCGCATGGCTTTCGATCAGACAGCCAGCAAGCAGTGAGGACACCGCACACGCTCCCCACTCACGCCTTGAGCCGATAACCGCTGCGGAAGATCGCCGCCACCACGCCCAGGCACACCAGCAGGAACAGGAACGTCATGCCGGTGCTCACCGCGATGTGCACGTCGGCCTTGCCGTAGAAACTCCAGCGGAAGCCGCTGATCAGGTACACCACCGGGTTGAACAGCGTGACCTTCTGCCACAACGGCGGCAGCATGTTGATCGAATAGAAACTGCCGCCCAGGAAGGTCAGCGGCGTCACCACCATCAGCGGAATCACCTGCAGTTTTTCGAAGCCATCGGCCCAGATGCCGATGATGAAACCGAACAAGCTGAAGGTCAGCGCGGTGAGCACCAGAAAGCCCAGCATCCACACCGGGTGGGCGATCTCGTACGGCACGAACAGCCGCGCGGTGAGCAGGATCAATAGCCCCAGCATCACCGACTTGGTCGCCGCCGCGCCCACGTAGCCGATCACGATTTCCCACCACGCCACCGGCGCGGACAGCACCTCGTAGATGGTGCCGGCCCAGCGCGGCATGTAGATGCCGAACGAGGCGTTGGAAATGCTTTCGTTGAGCAGCGACAACATCACCAGGCCGGGAATGATGAAGGCGCCGTAGCTGATGCCGTCGATATCGCCCATGCGCGAACCGATCGCCGCGCCGAACACCACGAAGTACAGCGAGGTCGACAACACCGGCGAGGCGATCGACTGGGTCAGCGTGCGGAAGGCGCGCGCCATCTCGAAACGGTAGATCGCCGCAATCGCATGCAGGTTCATGCGCGCACCTCCTGCTGACGTGCGCCATGCACCAGGTTGACGAAGATTTCTTCCAGCGAACTCTCGCTGGAATGCAGGTCCTTGAAGTCGATGCCGTGCTCGTTGAGCCGGCGCAGCAGCGCACCGATGCCGGTCTGCTCGGCCTGGGTGTCGAAGGTGTAGATCAGGCTGTTGCCATCGGCCGACAGTTCCAGCGGCAGGTCCGCCAGCGTGGCAGGCAATGCCTGCAACGGCGATTGCAGGCTCAGTGTCAGCTGCTTCTTGCCGAGCTTGCGCATCAGGGTATGCTTGTCTTCCACCAGCACCAGCTCGCCGCGATTGATGACACCGACGCGGTCGGCCATGTCTTCGGCCTCTTCGATGTAATGGGTGGTCAGGATGATGGTGGTGCCCTGCTCGCGCAGGCGACGCACCATCTGCCACATGTCGTGGCGCAGCTCCACGTCCACACCGGCCGTGGGCTCGTCCAGGAACAGGATGCGCGGCTCGTGGGCGAGCGCCTTGGCGATCAGCACACGCCGCTTCATGCCGCCGGAGAGCGTGGAAATCTTGTTGTTGCGCTTCTCCCACAGCGACAGCTCGCGCAGGATGGTTTCCAGGTACTGCGGATTGGCCGGCTTGCCGAACAGGCCGCGGCTGAAACGCACCGTGGCCCACACCGTTTCGAACGCATCGGTGGCCAGCTCCTGCGGCACCAGGCCGATGCTGGCGCGCGCGGCACGGTAGTCGCGCACGATGTCGTGGCCATCGGCCAGCACGGTGCCGGTGCTGGGGTTGATCAAGCCGCAGATGATGCTGATCAAGGTGGTCTTGCCGGCGCCGTTGGGGCCGAGCAGCGCGAAGATCTCCCCGCGCTGGATCTGCAGATCCACCTGCTTGAGTGCCTGGAAACCGCCGGCGTAGGTCTTGCTCAATCCCTGGATGGAAACGATGGGCGTCATGGGCTGTGCACGGCAACGATGAGCGCCACAGGGTAGGCCGCGTGCCGTGACGATGGGAGGGGGTCTGGTGGGATGGTGTCTCCCGACCCATTGGTTTGCCTGCTGCCTGCTGCTAACGGACAAGACCCGCAGCTTGCGCATAGCGTCCGCTCAAGGGCCGCGCTGCTTGCATCCTAGCGGCGCGGTGTCATCGCAGCGCACCTTGGCGCAACGGGGCCACCCATAGAACACCTCTCGCGCCTGGATCAGCCGCTACCGCAGCCGTGGTCATAGCCCCGGCCGCTAAGAGTTCCGATTCCCGAGCCGGCCGCCCCTGGACGCGTATCGAGACAGCCCGGTCGCGCCCAGGCGCGCTCCTACGACAGCCGCTGTCATCGCCCAGGCTTTTGCTTCTACGATTCCCGATTCCCGAATCCCGAATCCCCGCGCCTAAGCGCGCTCAAGCGCGCTTGCGCGACTCGATCAGATCCAGATTGCGCACCAGCCGTCGCGACAGGTCGTCGGAAATCTCGCGCCGTCGCGCCAGCTTGAACAGCTCATTGCGCTCGGCCACCAGGGCTGCATGGCGAAACTGGCGCAGCGCCTTTTCGTAGGCCACCGCCTCTTCCGGATCGGTCTCGGCCATGTCCACCGCGCCGAGCTTGCGCTGATAGCGCTGGCTCACCTGGTTGGCCGCCGCGTTGTAGCGCTCGGCATACTTGCTGTCTTCCACCAGCCGCTGGCGCAGCTTTTCCACTGCATCCAGCGCCGCCTGCGAAGCGGCTTTGACGGCCAGGTCTTCCTTGAGCTGCTCGTCTTCTTCTTCGGGCAGCTCCAGCCCGCGCAACAGTCACGGCAAGGCCACGCTGGCCACCAGCAACGACACCAGGATGACCGAGGCCGCCAGGAAGATCGCCAACTGGCGGGCCGGAAAGGGCGAGCCGTCTTCGAGCATCAACGGCAGCGTGAGCACGCCGGCCAGGGTGATCGCACCGCGCACGCCGGCCAGCGACACCGCCACCACGATGCGCCACGGCGGGCTGACATGCGCTTCGCCACGCCGCTGCGCCTTGAAGATGTTCCAGCGCAACGACAGGAACACCCACACAAAACGTAAGGCCATCAGGCTGAGACTGATGGTGGCCACATACACCGCCAGCCACCACGGATTGAGGTGCCCGGCCTCCTGCACGCTGCGCACCGCACCGTCCAGGATGCCCGGCAACTGCTCGCCCAGCAGCACGAAGATGATGCCGTTGAAGGTGAACTGCACCGTGTCCCACACCGCCGAACGCTGCAGGCGCATATTGCCCGGCGCATTGCCGGCCATTTCCACGTAGCTCATGGTGATGCCGGCAGCCACTGCGGCCAGGATGCCGGAGGCGTGGAATGCTTCGGCCAGCAGATACGCGGCAAATGGGGTGAGCAGGTTGACCAGGATCGCCGAACCGGGCTCCTCGCCGAAATGCCGCCAGATCCATGCCTGGATGCGGCTCAACCCGAAGGTCGTCGCCACGCCCAGGGCCAGGCCGGCCAGCGCCACCCACAGGAAGGTCAGCGAAGCGGCCGCCACCGAGAAGGTGCCGGTCAGCACCGCCGCCACCGCGAACTGGAAACACACCAGGCCCGAGGCGTCGTTGAGCAGCGACTCGCCTTCCAGGATGTGCATCAGGCGCTTGGGGATCGGCACCTTGGAAGCGATCGAGGACACCGCCACCGGGTCGGTCGGCGAAATGATCGCCGCCAGCGCGAATGCCACCGCCAGCGGCATCGCCGGTATCAGCCAATGAATGAAGAAGCCGGCACCAATCACGGTGAAGATGACCAGCCCCAGCGCCAGTTCCAGAATGGCCGCCTTGTCGCGGAACAGGCCTTGTTTGGGAATGCGCCAGCCATCCAGAAACAGCAGTGGCGGCAGGAACAACAGGAAGAACAGCTCCGGTTCCAGCTCGTGCCCCGCATCGAACACGCCGGAGACCACCGCGCCCAGCGCGATCTGCACCAACGGCAACGGCAGCGAAAACGGCAGGATGCGGATCAGGTAACCGCTGGCCGCGACCGCCAGCAACATGGCGAGGACGACATCGATCGAATGCATGAAGAACCCGGAATGAAAGAACGGCCGCACGTGCGGCATCGCATATTGCGACGCACAACAACGTACCTACCGGACCATACCGTGTTGCACCCGGTGATGAAAACCACTGCATTGCCTCGCACCTTGGCAAGTGAGGCGATGCGATACGACTGTTGCGGTTCGGTTCAATTGCCCGGCGTCCGATACGCTGGCGAATGGAGACAGGCGCAGTGACGCGCTTCAGGCGCGCGTCCTGCGGCAAACCGATAGCGCATCGGCGCAATGAGAGCTGCTACGGCCCGATCGATGACGAAACGCTGCGACAACGCACAGGTGGCTCCGCAACCACGCCCAGCGTTTTGGACACAGGCTGTCTGCGTCGGCCGGAGGGTGCATGGTCACCGGATCCGATCGAGCCGAGGGCATGGATGGGCGTTGCGCATCGCCCTGCTGTTCGCTTGAACGCCACGCGCCATCGCTGTGTCCACGGGTGATGCACCAGCGCATGCCGGATGCCGGATGCCACGACCGGTGTCGTATGCGTCGTTCGTGGCCAGTCGTGCACCCGTCACCTATGACGCCACCCTCACCACGCCAAACGCGGTGATGAATGTCAAAACAGCGTGATGCATCCGGTCGTTTCGCAGGCGCGTATTGACGCTACGGTTGCCATCCAGGCGATCGCTAACCCAAAAGGATCGATGCCTCATGAAGACTTCATTCCAGTCGCTTGCCGTTGCCACCGCCATTGCCCTGAGCAGCGCCTTGGCCCCCGCCTATGCGGCGTCCAATCCGACCGTTGGCGGCGCGCCGATGCTGGCGACCAAGGACATTGTCGACAACGCGGTCAACTCCAAGGACCACACCACGCTGGTCGCTGCCGTCAAAGCCGCCGGCCTGGTCGACACGCTGAAGGGCCCGGGCCCGTTCACCGTGTTCGCACCGACCAACGCGGCCTTCTCGGCACTGCCGGCCGGCACCGTCGATACCTTGCTGAAGCCCGAATCCAAGGCGACGCTGACCAAGGTGCTGACCTATCACGTGGTGCCGGGCAAGGTGGATGCCGCCTCGCTGATCGCCAAGATCAAGGCCGGCGGCGGCAGCGCCACGCTGACCACCGTGCAAGGCGAGCCGCTGACCGCAAAGCTCAACGGCAAAAAGGTCACCATCACCGACGTCAAGGGCAATACCGCCAACGTCACCATCGCCGACGTCATGCAGAGCAATGGCGTGATCCACGTGGTGGACAAGGTGCTGATGCCGTAATGGCCTGCAGTCGCGCCGTGACGCGTCGTTGCTGACGCACACATGCTGCCATCGGCGGAATGCGGTCGTTCTGCCGATGGCGCAGCGCTTTCATGCAACGTCATGGCCTCAGACGCGCTGTCTTGAAGAAGTTTCCGTCGATGAGGCGACCGTTTAGCAAGCGCAGACTTGCGCGACATCGACACACAAGATGCCTCGGCTAGTGCGGTATCGGGCAAGCAGAGGCACCGCATGACGGCTGCCCTGTGGATTCTGTTTGTCGCTAGTGGATCAGCAACTCCAAGCCACCGATCGACGGTGGAGGGCAGTGGATCTGCGAACCTCCTACCGACGGCAGGGCTTGGTTCAACATGCTGTGCGGCGCGCGCGCCAGCTTCCAGCGACCGCCATCGAACCGCGAAGCGGCGGTGATGGAGCGACCGGCGTGCCGGTGGCTCCGCTTGGTGTCCTGATTCTCCGACACCGTACGCGTGCCCTTGCACGCGTATTTTTTTGCCCCTGCGGCACGCGCGTTCTCTAGCGCGAGTGATCGCTGGACGGCGGCGGTGGATCCAGCAACCGACGGAGATCTTCGACAAATCCGCGATACCCTTCTTCGCGCGCATCCGTCGATGGCTGGCGCAATACCCAGGACGGATGCACCGTGGCCAACACCGGCGTGCCGTCGTCCAGGCGCTGCCACTGCCCGCGCTCGCGCATCAATCGGAAGCGACTTCCCAACACCGCTTGCGCCGCAGTCGCGCCCAGGCAGACGATCTGCGCCGGACGCAATTGCGCCCGTTCGGCCTGCAGCCATCCGCTGCAGGCCTGCACATGGGTGCGCTCGGGATTGCGATGCAGACGCCGTTTGCCGCGTTGCTCGAAACGGAAATGCTTGACCGCATTGGTGACGTAGAACTTTTCGCGGTCCACACCCAGCTCGCCCAACGCCATGTTGAACAGGCGCCCGGCGGGCCCGACAAACGGACGACCGCTCAAGTCCTCTTCATCGCCAGGCTGCTCGCCGATGACCATCACCGACGCATCGTCGGGTCCTTCGCCGAACACCGTTTGCGTTGCCGGCTGCCACAGTTCGCAACGCCGGCAATCGCGTGCAGCAGTGCGTAACTGCGCCAGGCTCTGGGTTGCCACTTCCGGCACTGGCGCAGGCGCCGCCGGCACCCGTCGCCGTACCGGCTCGGGCGCGCGCTCGGCCATCTCGCGCACGCGCACGCCGGCGTCGCGGATCAGCTCCGGCAACAGCGTGGCTTCGGGCAGGTTCTTCCAGTACTTCTGCGGCATTTCCTGCCGCATCATGGTCGGGTTGAGCCGCGCCGGATTGAAGATATGCGCGTAATACGTGCGCCAGAACGTCTCCTGGGCATCGTCGGCGGGCACCTGGGTGCGCACCGCACCGTCGCCAAAGGTCAAGGCCTGCCCATCCCAACGCACGCTGCGGTACGGGGTCAGGATGGCCCAGCGCATGCCGGCAAACCGGCGCGCAAAAAACGGCGCTACGCGATCCACGATCCAGTGCTCGGGCTCGAACCAGGACACGAAGTCTTCTTCTTCCCCGGGCAGACGGCGAAAGCGCACGAAGGCCTTCATCTTGTGCGTATCGCGCTGCACCGCTTTTTGCCATTGCCGTAGCCGGTGCACATCCACATCGGTGGCGCGTTCCAGCAAGGCTTTTTCGCCGGAGGCAACGCGCCACAGCAGGCGATACAACACGGCATGCCGTTGCGAGTCGCGGTGACACAGCACCGAGGCCGCCAGCTGCATGAACTCTGCAGAGACCCGTGGCGGCGGCACCACGGCCGGCAACGCCAACAGGCCCTGCCCCATCAACAACCCGCCCTGCGCCCCGCCATTCCAGGCCACATCGTCCGGCTCCACCTGCGCGCACCAGCCTGCCCGCGCCAATGCACGCCATGCCTCAAAACTCCACGCAGGTTCCACCTCGGCGCTGAACATCGCTCCACCACACTCCCACAAAGACGAACACCACCACCGTCACTACCGTCTTACGACTGCTATCGATCCTACTGGAGGTATTACTGCTGCTGTTTCGATGGGTGCTTTTACCGCCCCGCCCTGCTTGCGGCAGCTGCAGCTGCAGCTGGCAAAATTTGCCACTGTTGCTGTTGCTCCTGCTTCACCCTGTCGCCTCAAAGCGAGCCGAACACCGCAGTCATGCACGGCCGAAGAGGCACCTTGTCTGAGCGAAGCGAGTTTGGGCGCCGTGCCGCGCGTGGCGAAGAGCGCAGGGAACCGGTGCGACTGTATCGCACCGGATCGCGTCGGCGACGACGGTGTTGGTGACTTTTGCCAAGACAAGGTCACTCGCGCCGAAGGTGCGAAAGCCTTGCACTTGTTGTGCCCTGCGCTTGTTGTGCCCTGTGCTCAGCACCCACTCCCTTCAACCGCAGCAAGCATCACGCGCAACATCGCACGCTCATCCTGCCCACACCTCAGTCAAACAGACTCGCCTGCCGTGGTGCGGGCGCCAATTGCGCACGCAACCTGACCGGATCGTCCAGGCGCTGACGCGGATGATGATCCAGCACACTCACAAACGGCAGCAACTTCTTCATTGGCACCCGCAAACGGGCCAGATCCCCAACCCGCAAGCGCGCATGCCGCCGCGACAACAACAGACGCTCCACGTTACGCGTGCCCAGGCCCGGGACGCGCAGCAGCATTTCGCGCGGTGCCGCATTCAGATCCACCGGAAACCGCTCCGGGTTGCGCAATGCCCAGGCCAGCTTGGGGTCCACGTCCAGATCGAGCATGCCGCTGGATTGCGCCGGCGCAATTTCGTCCACGCTGAACTCGTAGAAACGCAGCAACCAGTCGGCCTGGTACAGCCGGTGCTCGCGCTGCAGGGGCGGTGCCTGCAACGGCAGCTTGGACGAGGCATCCGGGATCGGGCTAAAGGCCGAGTAGTACACCCGGCGCATGCGGTAATTGCCGTAGAGGTTGTGGCTGGTGTCCAGAATGCTGCGGTCGTTGGCATTGTCGGCGCCAACGATCATCTGCGTGCTCTGCCCGGCCGGTGCGAAGCGCGGCGGCTTGGCACGGCGCACCGTTTCCGCCTTGCGTTCGAGCTGGTTTTCTTCGATGCGCCAGCGCAGCTCGCCCATCGCCGAGCGGATGCCGCCCACGCTTTTTTCCGGCGCCAGCAGCGTCAGGCCCTGCTCGGTGGGCAACTCCACATTGATGCTCAAGCGATCGGCATAGCGTCCGGCCGCTGCCAGCAACTCCGGGGCCGCATCCGGGATGGTCTTGAGATGGATATAGCCGGCGAAATGGTGCACCTCGCGCAACTGCCGCGCCACTTCCACCAGTTGCTCCATGGTGTAGTCGGAATTGCGGATGATGCCGCTGGACAGGAACAGGCCTTCGATGTAGTTGCGCTTGTAGAAGTCCAGCGTGAGCGTGACCACTTCTTCCGGCGTGAAGCGCGCACGGCGCACGTTGCTGGACACGCGATTGACGCAGTACGCGCAGTCGAAGATGCAAAAATTGGTCAGCAGGATCTTCAACAGCGACACGCATCTGCCATCGGGGGTGTACGAATGGCAGATGCCCATGCCCTCGGTGCTGCCAATGCCGCCGGTGCCCAGCGAGTTGCGCTTGTTGGCGCCACTGGAAGCACAGGAGGCATCGTATTTGGCGGCGTCGGCGAGGACGGCGAGCTTGTCGAGGATTTTCACGCGGGCAGCATGCAGCGTTGGCGTCTCAGCCTATGAGACTGGCCTGCACCCGATCGTGAATGCTTCAGAGCGCTGCGGATTGGCGTGCTCCGGCCGCTCGCAACCGCAGATGCCCCGCCCCTGCCGACCATGCGACTGCACTCTCCCCACTCGGCATCGCAGCACGTGGTCCACACCTGCCGATGCGCCCACGTCCGCATTCGACGCTATACCGCAACCGGCTCCGCCACCGCTGCAGGGCCGTCGAAGCGATACAGGTCCATGGCCAGGAAACCCGCATCGATGCCGGCGTCGATGCGCTGCGCACCGAGCCGGTCATCACCGGCCGCACCCATCGCCACGTACAGCGGCAGCCGGTGCTCGTCGCTGGGATGCGCGCGTGCGGCATGCGGCGCCTGGCGGCGGTAGTCCAGCAGCGCGGGGATGTCGTCGTCCAGCAGCTTGCGTTCGGTCCATTCGATGAAGGGCCGCACGTACGGCGCTTGCCGCTCGGTGCTGTAGCCGTGGCGGAAGTCATGCAGGTTGTGGGTGATGCTGCCCGAGCCGATCACCAACACACCGTCATCGCGCAATGGCGCCAACGCACGGCCCACCGCGAACTGGTGCGCCGGCCCCAGCTCGGGCTGGATCGACAGCGACACCACCGGGATGTCGGCGTCCGGATACAGCAGGCGCAGCGGCACCCAGACGCCGTGATCGAAGCCGCGCTGCGGATCCAGGTGCGGATGCAGGCCGGCCTGCTCCAGCCGGCGCACGATCTGCTGCGCCAATGCCGGCTCGCCGGGCGCCGGATAGTCCAGCGCATACAACGGCGCCGGGAAGCCGCCGAAGTCGTGAATGGTCGGCGGCCGCAACGCACCGCTGACCAGCGGGCGACGGCCCAGCCAGTGCGCGCTCGCCACCACGATGGCACGCGGCCGCGGCAGCGCGTGCCGCAGGTCGGCCAGGCGCTCGCCGACCTGCCCCGGCTGCAGCGCAGTCATCGGCGAGCCATGCGAGATATACAGGGAGGGCAGGCGGGTCATGGACAGCTCCTTGATCGATGAAAACCGCATCAGCGCGACGGCTTCAACGCAAACGCGCCGTCGCCGAGCAATGCTTGGACAACCAGCAACACCGTCCATAACGCCGGGTATTCCCAGCCGCCGCCCGGGTTGGAGAAACCGAACCCATTGGCACCATGCACGGCGACAATCGTGCCCAGCAGCAGCGGCACGCCCAGCAAGGCGAGCCAGCGCGCATAGGTGCCTAGCACCAAGCACACGCCAAGGCCGAGTTCCAGCGTCATGCTGACGTACGCCAGCGCGGCGGGCAGGCCGAGCGTCTGGAAATACGCCACGGTGCCGGCGGGCGTGAAGACCATCAGCTTGGTCACACCATGCACCAGGAACAGCCCGCCCAGGCTGATGCGCAGCAAGGCAGTGCCATAGGCGGCAGTACGTGGAGATGGGAAGGCGCTGGTCATGGGAAGGATTCGGTAGAGGACCGCCACAGGCTATCCTTCCAAAGATTCTGATAAATCCTTTTATTTCAGATAAATTATTTCTTTTGATGTAACAATCGGAATTGTCATGGATACCCTCGATGCGATGCGCGTGTTCGCAGCCGTGGCCGAGCGCAGCGGCTTCAGTGCTGCCGCCGATGCGATGGACCGCTCCACTGCCAGCGTTACCCGCCAGGTCGCCGCGCTTGAACAGCGGCTCGGCACCCGCCTGCTCAACCGCACCACCCGCCGGGTCAGCCTGACCAGTGCCGGTAGCGCCTACTACCAACGCTGCCTGCAGCTGCTGGCCGATCTGGACGACCTGGAAGCCACTATTGGCGCGCAATCGCTGGAGCCGGCCGGCGTGCTGCGAGTGAACGCGCCGGTGAGCCACGGGATCGAGCGCCTGGGCGCCTTGCTGCCGGGCTTTCGCGCACGCTACCCGCAGGTGGAACTGGACCTGTCGCTGTCCGATCGTCTGGTCGACATGGTCGAAGAAGGCTTCGACGTCGCCATCCGCATCACCCGCCAGCCGGCACCGATGCTGATCGCCCGGAAGCTGGGCACGGTCCGCCTCCTGGCATGCGCATCGCCGGCCTATCTGGCGCGTGCGGGTACGCCGCAACATCCCTCCGATCTGGCCGGCCACGAATGCCTGCTCTATCACTACTCGCCTAGCGGCGATGAAGTGCGCTTTCAGGGCCCGGAAGGCGATATCGACGTGCGCCTGCATGGCGGCCTGCGCGCCAACAACGGGCATGTGCTGAACGCTGCCGCGCTGGCCGGGCAAGGCATCGTGATGCAGCCGGATTTCCTGGCCGAGCCGCATCTGTCCGCCGGGCGTCTGCTGCGCATTCTTCCGGACTACGCACTGGGTGAAGTCGGCATCTTTTCGGTCTATACCAGCCGCAGCCACCTGGCACCGAAGGTGCGCAGCTTCATCGATTACCTGATCGAATGCATGGCCGAGCCCGAACAGGGTTGAGCCAGCAGCGACACCAAGAGACCTGTCGCCGATCCGGCGCGTGTGCCCTTGCGGCCGGGGATCGGGGAATTGGGGAACTGGACGCGCAAGCACGCGCAAAATTTCGGCAGGCGCATCACGGTTGACCCGCTGCGGCAACCGGCCGCGGCAACAGTTCGTCCCGTGCGTGGTCATTCTGCTGTCGCGACCGGTGTGCGCACAATCCGGCTCCCCATTCAACAGGAGTGCCCATGACCAAGATCGCCATTGTGTATTTCAGCGGCTACGGCCACACCGTCAAGCAGGCCGAAGCCGTGCATGCGGGCGCAGCCAGTGTCGGCGAAGCCACGCTGTACCGTATCGACCAGGACGGCAACCTGCCCGACGACGCCTGGGACGCCATCAGTGCCGCCGACGCCATCATCTACGGCAGCCCCACTTACATGGGCGGCCCGGCCTGGCAGTTCAAGAAATTTGCCGATGCCAGCTCCAAGCCGTGGTTTGCGCAGGCCTGGAAGGACAAGGTCGCTGCCGGCTTCACCAATTCGGCATCGGCGAACGGCGACAAGGTCACCACCATCCAGTATTTGTGGACCCTGTCGCAGCAGCATGGCCAGATCTGGGTGGGCACCGGGCTGCCGCCAGCCAACACCAAGGCGCATGGGCCGCATGACGTGAACTGGACGGGTGGCTGGGGCGGTGCGCTGGCGATCTCGCCATCGGACGCGTCGCCGGACGAAGCGCCGCGGAGCGGCGACCTGGAAACGGCCAAGCTGTTCGGCAAGCGCGTGGCCGAAGTGGCCGCCAAGCTCAAGGGCTGATTGCACCGCACACCAGCCCGTGCAGATCGCAGCATGCCTGCCGATCTGCGCGGGCTGCGCGTTAGCGCGTGGGCCACATCGCGCTAACGCCTTTCACGCCATTGTTCCCCGACCTTTTGCTGCACGGAGTCCCCCACCATGCAAACCCGCACGCTTGGCCGTTCCGGCCCCACCGTTTCGGCCCTGGGCCTAGGCTGCATGGGGATGAGCGCATTCTATGGCGACCGCAGCGACGAGGCCGCCTCGATCGCGGTGATCCACCGCGCGCTCGATCGTGGCATCAGCCTGCTCGACACCGCCGACATGTACGGCCCGCACACCAATGAAGTGCTGGTCGGCAAGGCGATTGCCTCGCGCCGGCATGAAGTGTTTCTGGCCACCAAATTCGGTATCAAGCTCGACCCCAACGACCCGTCGGTGCGCGGCATCGATGGCAGCCCGGCGTACGTGCAGTCCGCGTGCGAAGCCAGCCTGCGTCGGCTGGGCGTGGAGCATATCGACCTCTACTACCAACACCGCGTCGACCCCAACGTGCCCATCGAAGACACCGTGGGCGCGATGGCGCGTCTGGTCGAACAGGGCAAGGTGCGCTTTCTCGGTTTATCGGAAGCGGCCGCAGCCACCATTCGGCGTGCGCATGCGGTGCACCCCATCACGGCGGTGCAGACCGAATATTCGCTGTGGTCGCGCGAGCCGGAAGACAACGGCGTGTTCGCCGCGGTGCGCGAACTCGGCATCGGGTTCGTACCGTACTCGCCGCTGGGGCGCGGTTTTTTGACCGGTGCGTTTTCGTCGCCGGACGATTTCGACGCCGACGATTACCGCCGCCATTCGCCGCGTTTCCAGGGCGAAAACTTCACCCGCAACCTGCAGCTGGTGGAGCAGGTCAAGGCCATCGCTGCCGACAAGGGCATCACGCCCGGGCAACTGGCGCTGGCCTGGGTGCTGGCGCAGGGCCAGGACCTGGTTCCGATCCCGGGCACCAAGCGGTTGGCCTATCTGGAAGAAAACATCGCTGCGCTGGATGTGGCCCTGATGCCGGACGAACTGGCCCGCATCGATGCCATCTTCCCGCCGCAAGCGGCGGCAGGCACGCGCTACCCGGAAGCGATGATGGGCGCGGTCAACCGCTGAGCCGTGCTGCCCGGCCCCGGGCGGCCACCTCGCAACGGGCGCTGCCAGGGGGGTGCGGACGGCGCACTGGCAACCGGCGTGTGCGACTGCGGCACCTGCCGATTCCACGCAAGGCCGCGCCCGCATGGCGGTGAGCGCAATCGCCTTGCTGTGCGCTGCTGGTCTGCGCGATGCATTGCCCGCGCTGCGGCACTGCGGTGGAGCTTGTTGCGTGCCACTGCCGCCATCCCACGGTCACACCGCGATCAATACACGCGTGTATTGATCGCAGCGCTCGTTCGATCGCACGGACCGGATGCCGGCCGCCCCTGCTCACACGCTCGCTCCGCTGCCTCTTGCACACTGGCGGCAGCCCACACACATCGTGCCCCATGCTGTCCTTCGTGATTCCCGCCCATGACGAGGCTGCCCTGATCGGTGACACGCTGCAGTGCCTGCATGCCTGCGCGCAGGGCATGCAGCTGGACTATGAAGTGATCGTGGTGGCCGATGCCTGCGAGGACGCCACGGCCGCCATCGCGCGCAGCCATGGCGCGCAGGTGCTGGAGGTGCAGTTGCGCCATATCGCCGCCACGCGCAATGCCGGCGCTCAGGCCGCACAAGGCGAGCGCCTGCTGTTTCTGGATGCCGACACACGCATCAACCCGCAAGTCGTTGGCGCAGCAATGGCTGCGCTCGATGCCGGCGCGGTAGGCGGCGGTGCGCAGGTGCATCTGCAGGGCAAGCGGGTGTGGTCCGAGCGCGTGGCGCAAGCATTTTTTGGCTGGTTTTTCCGGGTTTCCGGCATTGCGCCCGGATGCTTTCTGTTTTGCACGCGGGTGGCCTTTGTCAGCGCAGGGGGCTTCGACACCCGTTACTACGCTGGCGAAGATGTGGCACTGAGTCGCGCCCTGGCGCGCTGCGGACGCTTTGTGATCTTGCGCCAGACCGTGCACACCTCCGACCGCAAGCTGCGCAGCTTTTCCAAGCGCGAGCACCTGGGTCTGCTGTTGCGGTTTCTGCTGCGCGGGCGGCGCATGCTGCAGACCCGCGACGCACTCGGCTTCTGGTATCAACGCCGGCGCTGAACCGAGCGTGTCCGCATCACCACGATCCGCGGCGGAGCCTACGAGAGAACCGGCACCCTGCACTGCAGGCCACTACACTGTGTTGTCCGTTTTGGTTATACGAGCTGCGCCGCATGGCTTCTCTGCATCGCCCCGTCCTGATCGCCGCTATGTCTGCCGCGCTGCTGACCACCGCCGCCTGCTACCGTGATGGCGCGACACCGGCCGCGAGCACGCACCCAACGCCGCCGCCCAGCAAGCCCAAGCTCGGCGATTTCGGCTTCGATGCGACCGGCATGGATCGCAGCGTGGCGCCGGGCGACGACTTCTTCGACTACGCCAGCGGCAGCTGGGTCAAGCGCACGCAGATTCCGGAAGATCGTGCCAGCTTCAACAGTTTCGTTTCCATCGCCATCGAGACCGAACGGCATAGCCGCGACATCATCGAAGGCGCTGCCGCCAACGACCGCGTCACCGGCGAAGACAAGCAGATCGGCGACTATTACGCCGCCTACATGGACGAAGCCAGCATCGAGGCCAAGGGCGCGCGCCCGGTGCAACCGGAACTGGAGGCGATCGCCCAGCTCGACGACAAGCAGGCGCTGGCGCGCACCCTGGGCGGCCAGCTGCGTGCCGATGTGGATCTGCTCAACGCCACCAATTTCCATACCGACCGGCTGTTCGGCCTGTGGGTGTCGCAGGACCTGCTGCATCCGGGCCGCTATGTGCCCTACCTGGTGCAAGGCGGCCTGGGCATGCCCGAGCGCAGCTTCTACCTGGACGGCGGGCGCATGGCGCAGCTGCGCGAGGCCTACCGCGCGCACATCGTCACGTTGCTGGAGCTGGCCGGCATCGACGATGCGCCCGCCAGGGCCGAGCGCATCCTGGCACTGGAAATCGCCATGGCGCGCGTGCACGCGACCCCCGAGCAGACCAACAACGTGCAGGCGGGCGCCAACGCCTGGAAGCAGTCGGATTTCGCGCGCAATGCGCCCGGCCTGGACTGGCCGGTGTTCTTCGAGGCCGCCGGCCTCAACGCCCAGCAGGATTTCATCGTGTGGCAGCCGCGCGCGGTGAGCGGATTGTCGGCGTTGGTGCAGTCCGAGCCGCTGCAGACCTGGAAGGATTATCTGAGCTTCCGCGCGCTGGATCGCGCCTCGCCCTACCTGTCCAAGGCCTTCGCCGACGAGCGCTTCGCGTTCTACGGCACCACGCTGGAAGGTACCCCGCAACAGCGCCAGCGCTGGAAGCGCGGCATCGACGCGACCAATGCCGCACTGGGCGAAGCGGTCGGCAAGCGCTACGTGCAGAAGTACGTCAGCGCGCAGACCAAGACGCGTGCCGAAGAGATGGTCAAGAACATCATCACCGCGTTCGGCAAACGCATCGACGCACTGGAATGGATGAGTGCCGAAACCAAGCAGCATGCCAAGGCGAAAATCGCCGGCCTGACGGTGGCGGTCGGTTACCCGGACACCTGGCGCGACTACAGCGGGCTGGACGTGCGCCGCGATGATGCGCTTGGCAATGTGCAGCGCGCCGAGGTCTTCGAATACCGCCGCAACCTGGCCAAGCTGGGCAAGACGGTCGATCATCGCGAGTGGTACATGCTGCCGCAGGAGGTCAATGCGCTGAACGTGCCACTGGAAAACCGCCTGATCTTCCCGGCGGCGATCCTGCAACCGCCGTTCTTCGACCCCGCCGCCGACGATGCGGTGAACTATGGCGCGATCGGCGCGGTGATCGGCCACGAGATCAGCCACAGCTTCGACAACATGGGCGCGCTGTTCGACGAACACGGCGAGCTGCATAACTGGTGGACACCGCAAGACCTGAAGAAATTCGAGAGCGCCGGCAACGCCTTGGCCGCGCAGTTCAGCGCCTACCAACCGTTCGACGACTTGTCGGTCAATGGCAAGCTGACGCTGGGCGAAAACATCGCCGACGTTGCGGGCCTGGCCACCGCATACGACGCCTACCAGTTGTCGCTGCAGGGCAAGCAGCCCCAGACCCTGGATGGATTCAGCCCGGATCAGCGCTTTTTCCTCGGCTTTGCGCAGGCCTGGCGAGGCAAGTATCGCGACGCGGCACTGCGCAATGCGTTGCTCACCGACGTGCATGCGCCTGGCCGCTTCCGCGCGCAAACCGTGCGTAACCTGGATGCCTGGTATCCGGCCTTCGATGTGACACAGGATCAGCAGCTGTATCTGGCGCCGGAGCAGCGGGTCAGGATCTGGTAATTGGTGTGTCGATCGCTGCAGCGCCATTTTGGCCGATCGCTGCAGGGCTACCGTTTAACACCGGTGCTACAGCGCGACTGGTGCGTGTGTCTGCTGTGCAGTTCTTCGCTGCCAAGGCTGGTCTGGCGTTGAAGGTTGAGCGACTCGCCACGGGATCGGAAGTGAGATGAGACGCAGCTAAGCTTTGGTACTGCGTGCATGCTGCTGTTGCTGTTTTGCCGCTGTTGTTGTCGGTGTTGCCGTTGCTGTTGCCGTTGCTGTTGCCGTTGCTGTTGCCGTTGCTGTTGCCGTTGCTGTTGCCGTTGTTGCCGTTGTTGCCGTTGTTGTTGCTGTTGCTGTTGTTGCTGTTGTTGCTGTTGTTGCTGTTGTTGCTGTTGTTGCTGTTGTTGCTGTTGTTGCTGTTGTTGCTGTTGTTGCTGTTGTTGTTGTTGTTGTTGTTGCTGTTGCTGTTGCTGTTGTTGTTTTTCTTGCTGCTGCTGGCGTTGTTGCTGTGCTGTGCCGGTTCTCGGCATTACGTGATTAGCGCGGCACTCACGATTTCTTTGCTGGCCTGCCTGCTTAAAAAACTCGTGACGCCTGGGTTGCCGCTCGACATGCCCCTACCCTCGCCCCAACCCCTCTCCCGAAGGAAGAAAGGCTAGTGTTCGATTGCTGGTAGCACGCAGCACGCAACGCTACACCTACCAGCTGGCCGCTCACCGCCGCTGCGGCAGGGTGCTGAAAGCCCCTCTCCCCTCGGGAGAGGGGTTGGGGTGAGGGTACGGTGCGCATCACGCTACCGCCCGCGCGCATCCCCCTTGCCAGCCGCTCCCGGGCACCGCCACGTCGCTCGCCACTCCAGAACGCGCAACCAGCCCAATCTCGCAACTATTACGCGCGGTTGGGCCACTCCAGCAACATCGCCGGCGGCAATTGCATGCGCCTGCATGCACGCGCAGACAGTCCGTCGCGCAAGGCGGTGCGGAACAGCGGCGACAGGCTGCGCAGCAACCGTGCCGATGCGCGCGCCTGCGCGCGTTGGGCGGCGGTGCGGCCGAGCATGTCGCTGGCCCAGCCGGGCAACAAGGCCGTGCCAGCGCCGAGAAATACCCCGCGCGACAGGCCCGCGGCGGGCACTGGCAGCTGGATGCTGGTGAGGATGTCGAGCACCTCGCGCGAGCGCGCGTCCATGCGCAACTCTCCCAGGACCGATGCGAAATATGCATCCACCTGCGCCTCGCTGGCCGGCACATCGGCAGCGCCCAGCGCTTCAGCCACGCGTCGCGCTTCGTCGTAATAGCGATCGGCGATGGCAGCAGGTACCTGGCGGCAATAACGCCGGCATCCCTGCAAAAACCCGTAGGCCTCGGTGACATGCACCCAGGTGAGCAACTGCGGGTCGTTGGCCTCATAAGGCACGCCGTCGGCGGTGTGGCCGCGGATATGCGAGTGGATCTTGCGCACGCGCGCAATCAGTTGTTCGGCTTCCGCACGTGGTGCGTAGGTGGTGCCGGCGACGAAGTTGGTGGTGCGCCGCAGCCGCCCGATCAAATCGGTGCGGAAGTTGGAATGGTCGTAGACCCCGGCCAGCGCGCGCGGATGCAACAACTGCAACATCAATGCGCACAGGCCGCCGGACAACATGCCCGGAATTTCGGAATGGATGCGCCAGGTGATGCTGTCGGGCCCGAAGATGCCCGGGTCGCCCAGCGGCTGGTCGTATTCGATGGTGCTCTGGCCACGCGGAAACGCATCGAGCACCCAGCGATGGATCTGTTTGGCGGCGGGGGCGGTGAGAGTGCGCAGGACGGCTGACATGCGGCCATGATACGCAGCGCATCTGCAACGCCAGATCAGCGTCGCGCAAACCAGCATCCACTCATGAGTCGCGACGGCGACCAGATGCGGACGGGCATCGTGACCGCGGCGCCGGAAGAGGGCGACCTGGCATCTGGGTGGGTACTGACCACTCGGGCAGTCCCCCCTGATCTTTCTACAAGCGGGCCCGGCGTCGCCCCAACGCCTACCTTCCGAACGTGTCCGGCAAGCCAGCCTGCCATCCCCCGTGAACCCGGCAATTACCGCAGCGCCGAGTGTGCAGTGCAGCAAGATCGAAGGCCCAGCGCAGGCACGCGGTGGCGGCATTGCAGCAAATCCGCCTGAATTCAGCAATTTGTGCGCGTCTGCGCAGAATTGCGCGGCCGGCGCTTGGCTTGGGGCATTGCCATGCACAGCGAAAGTGCTAGAACTAAGACCGTCCGTCGACGCACTGCTTGGCCAGCACGTTGCGGACGCTCCAGGGCACCGGCCACGGCCAGTGCAGCAAGTCGTTCGTACCAGCCATCCGTCAGGAGCTTGTCATGATCGCTTTGTTCCAGGGTTTAGGCCTGCTATTGCAGGACAACGCACTCCATCGGCTCCCCTTCGACGAGCAGGTGGCTCACTGGCGCGACAAGACCGACGCGCAGCTCGACGAAGAGCTTTCGTTGCTCAAGGTGGCCAAAAAGCAGTGGGTGATCGCCTCGATCATCGGCTGGCAGGCGATTTCGCTGATATTGCTGGGCGTGATCACGCACCAGCTGTGGCAGAACGACTACCACCTGACCTTCAGCCGGGTGGTGATCATCTTCACCTCCTGGGCGTCGATCCTGTTCGTGATGTGGTACATCGCCGATCTGTTCGACCACAGCGCCGGTTTCGAGCGCTGGCTACGCGCCTTCAACAGCCGCGCACGGGTGACGCCGGATGCAGACTCGGTCGAGTGCGTTGCCGACGCGCTGGACATGACGCGCCGCTATCCGGAGGTGCTGCGCTACAAGCAGGAGGTCACCTCCAAGCGCGAGTTGCGCCACGAGGACATCGTCAACATGCGCGAAATGGGCCGCCTGCGCCGCTATACCGAACTGCTGCGCGACCTCGACCGCTTCGATGGCGCGCCACGGCTGGTGGTCAATTCCTGACCAGGGCCGCCGTGGCGATGCAGCGACGCCGTTGACGGAAACGCGTTGCCTGCAGCACTGATTCCGCTGCAAACAACAACGGCCGGTGCGCACTGCACCGGCCGTTGTTGTTGATTCCCAGCGATCACTGCCAGCCGGTTGACGGGCGCCGGCGCCTGGCAGCGCGCCCGACACGGTGACCGCTCACGCCTGCGCAACCGCCTTCTCCACCGAGGGAGTCCGCCAGCCGCTGCGCACGCCCCAGACGTAGAACACCGCGCCCACTACGGCGACCACGACCAGATCGGTGCCGTAGCTGAGGTAGCCGTGGCCACCGAAATCGGTGCTGCCGGCCCACGAGACAAGGGCGATGGTGGGCAGGTAGCAGATCATCCAGGCCGCGCCCTTGAGGTTGCGGCGCAGGTCCGGCCAGCCCTGCTTGGCCTGGTAATAGCAG
The DNA here is from genome assembly GCF_008639345.1 of Xanthomonas phaseoli pv. dieffenbachiae. Lineage (NCBI taxonomy): Bacteria > Pseudomonadati > Pseudomonadota > Gammaproteobacteria > Lysobacterales > Lysobacteraceae > Xanthomonas > Xanthomonas phaseoli. The sequence continues at coordinate 4,144,826 of NZ_CP041380.1, forward strand.
TACACCGGCAGCGCCACGACCATCAGCAGGATGATCTCGCCGGTCAGCGGCCAGCGCGCCCAGTACAGCAGTTCGGTGGCCATCACGAAGGCCACGCCAGCCAGTACTGGCAGCGCAGCGATGCGCAGCGGGCGATGCAGCTCCGGTGCATGGCGACGCAGCGCCATCGCGCTGATCGGACCGGTGAGGTAGGAAATGATGGTGGCCACCGAGATCACCGCCGCCAGCGTGCCCCAGCCGCGGAAGAAGAACAGGAACACGAACGACACGGCCAGGTTGAAGAACATCGCCATGCGCGGCACGCCCCAGACCGGGTGCAGCTTGCCCAGCACGGCCGGCATGGTGCCGTTCTTTTCCATGCCGTAGACCATGCGTGCAGTGGTCGCGGTATAGGTAATGCTGGTGCCGCTGGGGCTGACGAATGCATCGATGTACAGCAGCATCGCCAACCAATGCAGGTTGACGATGATGGCCAGTTCGGCGAACGGCGAGCGGAAATCGATGCCGTGCCAGCCGGCCTTGGCCAGCAGATCCGGCGGCACGGCGCCGATGTAGGCCACCTGCAGGATCACGTACACCACGGTGGCCAGCGCGATCGAACCCAAGACGGCGAACGGAATGCTGCGCCCGGGGTTACGCGCTTCGCCAGCCAGATTCACCGGGCTCTGGAAGCCGTTGAAGCTGAAGACGATGCCGGCGGTGGCCACTGCGGTGAGCACCGCGGCCAGGTCGAGCACGTGCGCATCGCCGTGGATGCCGACGCCGAAGTTCTCGCTGTGGAAGCCGCTGGCGATCAGCGCCACGCCGGTCGCCGCGGGCACCACGAGCTTGAACACCGTGATCAGCGTATTGGAGCGCGCGAACAGCTTGACGCTCCAGAAATTCAAGAAGAAATACACCAGCACCAGCACCGCCGAAATCAGCAGGCCGGGCACCGAGAGCTCACCTGCCCCTCCGGGCGCCTGCACATACAAGCCCTGCGCCCAGGCCCATGGCCAGGACGCCATGTACTGCACCGAGGCCTCGGCCTCGACCGGGATCACCGAGACGATGGCGATCCAGTTGGCCCAGCCGGCAATAAAGCCCACCAGCGATCCGTGCGAATAGTGGCTGTAGCGCACCATGCCGCCGGATTCGGGGAACATGGCGCCCAGCTCGGCATACGACAGCGCGATGGTGGTGATGATCGCTGCGCCCAGCACCCAGGCCCAGATCGCGCCGGGGCCGGCCAGCCCGGCTGCGCGCCAGGCGCCGAACAGCCAACCAGAGCCGATGATCGAGCCCAGGCCGGTGAGCATGAGGGCGAAGGGGCCAACGTCGCGGCGTAGCGAGTGTTCGGACATGAGGAGCCTGGCAGTGAGGACGCCGTGAACCGGCAACAAGCCGGTAATGATCGCAGAAGCGACCGCTTGCCGTCAGTGCGTATTCAGGCATGGCCGGGGTTTCGCTGCCGGCATCCTGCCGATTCGGCAGTGCGCCGCCTGCCGACGCACGCCGGTGCCCATTGCCTGCTGCAGCGACCAGGCATATCTGCACCGCAGCCAGGCTGGCGCCGCGGGGTGCCGGTGCCGGGGACCCGCAGACACTGCGCGGTGCGCTCCGGCTTGTGCGCGTGGAGGGTGCCACCTGAGGCACGCCCACCCGACGCCGGCTCGGTGCGTGGGTAAGCCTTCCTCAACCGTGGCAATCGGCCCGCGGAGCGGTGGTGTCCACACAGGTGTGCGCCTGGCCGGGGACGCCGCGCAATTCGCGCACCTGCCCTGGCGCCAGCGCAAAGCTGTCCAAGGTCTTGCGGGCACACGTCGGTGTGCTTGCGCCATCACCGCTGCTGCGAGCGCCGCACTGCTCCTCAAAGATCAGATAGTAGCAATGGCCGGTATCGCTGGCCAGGCAATGCACGCTGGTACCGGTCGCGGTGATCAGCGTCTTGCTGAAGATCACATCGTGGCCGTCGCGGGTGGCACGGGTGATCGAGGTGGTGCCACTGCGTTCGTGGCAGCCGGCCAGGGCAAGCAGGCAATACACCAGGGAGGCGATCAGGCGCATGGAGACAGTCCTTTCAGTCGATGCAAACGGGGGAATCAAAGCAGGCTGCAGCGCATCAGGCAGCGGTGATCGGTCATCGCAACTCGGCCGTGGCGCGCGCGCGCGCATGCCGGTTCCACGCGCGCTGTCGGTATCCATCCGGGACTGCTCGCGATGTCTGCCGAACGCGCTTACATGCCGCGGAACAGGCTCATGAACGGCTGGCTGACGGTCAGCGTTTCGCTGCGGCCGCGCAGCGCCAGCCGGCCCTTGCCGGTGTCCTCGCGCACCACCGAGGCAACCGCCTTCATGTTGACGATGGTCGAGCGATGGATCTGCTTGAACACTTGCGGGTCCAGTACATCCAGCAGTTCGCGCAATGGCGTGCGCAACACCGCTTCGCCGGCCGCGGTCATCACCGTGGTGTATTTCTGATCGGCCTGGAAATACGCCACCTCATCCAGCGCGATCAGGCGCGTCTCGCGCCCGCTGCTGGCGGTAAGCCAGGCCAGCGGCGGGGCAGCGCTGGCTGCGGCCGGGAGTGCCGACAAACGCTGCAGCAAGGCCTCCAACAACGCGCCATCCGGCTGCCCGGCAGCGGCGCGTTGTTGCACGCGCTGCCAGGCGGCCTGCAGTCGCTCGCGGCCGATGGGCTTGAGCAGGTAATCCACCGCACCGTGTTCGAACGCATCGATGGCGTACTGGTCGTAGGCGGTGACGAACACCACCTGGCTGCGCGGGCTGACCTCGCGCATCGCACGCGCCACCTCGATGCCGGTGAGGCCGGGCATGCGGATATCCAGGAACACCACGTCCGGCTGCTGCGCGGCGATGGTCTCCAGCGCGCTGGCACCGTCCTCGCAGTCGCCCACGATCTGCAACTGCGGGCACACCTCGGCCAGCAGCGTCAGCAACGATTGCCGCAGCAAGGCTTCGTCTTCGGCCACCACCGCGCGCAGCGCACTCATGCCCGCACCTGGGAGGCGTGTGCGGCCTGTGCGCCCGCAGTAGCTAACGGTAGCGGCGGTGGCGCGGCAGCAAACTGCGTCGGCAGCGGCAGGCTCAAGGTGGCCGCCACCCCGCTGGGGAAGTTGGACACGATGGCAAAGCTCGCCTTGCCGGCATAGATCAGCTGCAAGCGCTCGCGCAGGTTCTTCAAGCCGATGCCAGTGCCGTGGCTGTGCGTGTTGAAGCCCTGGCCGTCGTCGGCCACGGTGAGGGTGACATGGTCATCGTGGCGACGCGCCAGGATCCACACGGTGCCGCCACCGGGCTTGGCTTCCAGCCCGTGCTTGATCGCGTTTTCCACCAAGGTCTGCAACATCATCGACGGCAGCGGCAACGCACGCAGTTCGTAGGGCACTTCCACCTGCAGGGCCAGCCGCGTGCCCATGCGGATGCGCAGGATCTCCAGGTAGGCCTGGGTGCGTTCGAGTTCTTCGCCCAGGGTGGCGATGGCGCCGTCGGCATTGGGCAGCGAGCTGCGCAAATACTGGATCAGATGGCCGATCATGATCTCGGCGCGCGGCGGGTCGGTGCGCGCCAGCACCTGTGCGCTGGCCAGGGTGTTGTAAAGAAAGTGCGGCTCGACCTGGGCGTGCAGCAGATTCAGGCGGCCACGGCCAGTTCCTTTTCCATGACCGATTGTTCGGCGGCGGCCTGTTCGTCGCGACGCTGCTCGCCGACCCGGCGCACCACCGCGCGATTGATCGCCTCGGCGTTTTCGTAATTGCTGCCTTCGTCCACCGCGAACAGATCCACCCAGGCGCCGGCGTCGGGCTCGCACAACACGGTGACGCTGCTGGTGCCCTGCCCCGGCGCGATCGTCGCCAGGATCTGGTTGTGGGTGATGGCAAAGCGCGCGAACAGGTTCCAGCGCGACGGCTGGCGACCGGCGTACGGGTCGATGCGGCGCACCTTGGCGCGGATCAGCAGGCTGCCCGGTGCGCATTCGATGTCCTGCACACGCGGCAGTGCACGCACCGCCTCTTCCATCACCGCAAAGCTGGCCTGCACATCCAGCGGCACTTCGATCTGGCGGCGCTGGCGGGTGGACAAGGTGGTGTGGTCCAGCCGATCGGCGATCAGGCGCACGCGCCGCACATGGGTGACCGAACTCATCAACGCAAGCGTCAGCAAGACCATGCAGGCCAACGCGTAGATCGGGCCGATGGAGCCGAACAACTGCGCCCACATGATCCCTGCCACCACCAACGCGGCGGCCCAGGCGAACACGATACGCACGATCAGGAAGACGCTGGCAGACACGGGTGGGCAGCTCGTTGGGTGGGACGGGAGCGAGCATAGCCGGCGCGCGCGACTGCGAAAGCCCCGGGCGACGAATGGCCGCCAGCGCGGCATCAAGCGCCAGGATTGCGGTGCGAAACCGTGGTGCCGGCTACGGCCGCGGCAGATGCGCGCGCTATGCTGGAGACATGCCGGCGCTGCGCATGCCGCGCTCGGATGCTGGCACGCGACAGACAACACATCTGCAGAGGCCACAGCATGCATCCGCGCAGGCGGGGCGAGCCGCATCACGGCAACCACATCACCCACCACAGCACGTCAGGGAGTTGCATGCACCGTCGTCATTTTCTACGCAGCGCCGGTGTTGCGCTGGCGGCCGCCTCCACGGCGAGCTGGGCAGCAACCGACAAGACGCGCGCCGTCCCGCCCGCCACGCTGCCGGTCACGCCGCCGGGTGGTCTGCCTGCGCCATTCGCGGCTGCCCCGCCATTGGCACCGATGCGCGCCTCGGTCGACCGCATCATCGCCATCAACGGTTGCACGCGCCCGTTCCGTGCACAGGGGCCGCGGATCGAAGCCGAGCGTCTCGGGCGCAGGACGGTGGTGCACAACTACGGGCATGGCGGCAGCGGGTGGTCGCTCTCGTGGGGTGCCGCCGAACAGGCATTACGGTTGGTGCGTGCGGCCGACCCCGCTGCGCGCGAGCTGGCGGTGATCGGGTGTGGCGCGATCGGCTTGACCACCGCCCTGGTGGCGCAGCGCGCCGGCTTGCGCGTGCGCATCTACGCGCGCGAGCGCCTGCCGGATGTGCGTTCGTTCTATGCCACCGGCGTGTGGTCGCCCGATTCGCGCGTGTGCACCAGCGAACACGCCACTGCCGACTTCAAGACGCGCTGGGAAGACATGGCGCGCACATCGTTTCGCCGCTACCAGACCCTGCTGGGCCTGCCTGGCGAGCCGATTGAATGGCGTGATGGCTACGTGCTCTCGGACGTGCCCTTCGATCAACCTGTCGCCTCTGCCGAAGCGCATGAGCCGGACTACCCGCCGCTGGAGCGCGAACTGCTCGATGATCTTGGTCCGCGCTCGCAGCCGGTGGCGCCCGGCGGTCATCCGTTTCCAGTGCCATTCGTGCGCCGCTACAGCCAGCTCACCTTCAACCTCAGCGCCTACGCGCGCTTGTTGATGGACGACTTTCTGCAGGCAGGCGGCGAGCTCTACACGCGCGAGTTCGAGCATCCGCGCCAATTCGGCGACTTGCGCGAGAAGATCCTGATCAACGCGACCGGCTACGGTGCGCGCGCCTTGCTGGGCGACGACAGCGTGATTCCGGTGCGCGGGCAGACCGCGCGCCTGATCCCGCAGCCGGAAGTCACCTATGGCCTGGTCTGGCGCGGCCATAATCTCAACGTCGTGCCGCGACGCGACGGGTTGTTGGTGCAGGCGCAAGGCGCGCACGACTTCAATAACGCAGACGCCATGCCCGATCGCGCCGCAACGGAAGCGGCGGTGCGCGAGCTGGCGCGGCTGTTTGCCACACGCTGAGCCAGGCGAGCGCGGTGGTGGCCGGCGTGCATTGCAAAGCGTAGGTGCTGGCAGTGATGGGCAGTGGCCTCCACCAGATGCCAGCACTGCAGATGGTTGTGCCAGGCCACCTGTCGCGCTTGTTCCAGTCGTTGGAATATCGATCCACGCCAAGCGCAGCATCAACACCCGATCCAGCACGCTTCGGGTCGGCGTGGACGGCGCAGGCGAGCAGTAGGGTGTGCGCGATCGCAACGATCGCCAGCCGCGCCCGCCAGACGGTGCGCGCAGTCGTTCCATTCGCGCTTTAACCGCTGCTCGGCACCGCCGCGCTAACGATCTTCAAGCGAAGCCTGCAATGCACTGGCCAGCGCAGCGTCGCCGCTGACCAGTTCTTCCCAGCGCAAGGTCACGCCTTTGCGCTTGCCTTTCTCGACCAACTTCAAACCTTGCGGATCGATGATCAAGGTATATGCCTGATCGCCGATCTGCAGTTCGCGACGTAAGGGTTTGTCCAGCGGCGTCATCGCACAGCCTCGCAAAAAGTTCGATCACTGTTGTATCGCATCGACGTGGATCGATGCGACATCTGCAGCGATGCGTAAGCGCCGCCACATCCATGCCGAGGCGATGGCGGTAGTAGGTACGCCAATTGAACTTTCCATCATTGCCCACGCAGCGAGCGCGGCCTGCACCACAGCACAGGTCGCCATCGCACCGGGATCACCGTTTCCACCAATCCCGCTAACACTCGCAGGACTAGCGTAGCGACCACGCGGTGCTGCCTGGAGATCGAAACGAGGACGAAGGTGTCTTTCGAAGAACATCAAGCGACGTGCTCGCAGCGCTCGTTTGCGAGCGAATGACGCGCACGGAATTTCAAAAGTGTCTTACGTGATCCATCGGCACGTTCGTCTGCAGGCGTGCAACGCGAGCGCATCAAGGCATCGCCATCGACATGGCGAACGCAGCAACCCACCCTCTGACCAACCCAAGGAGCCACACATGGCGATCAAGACCGTCAAAGAACTTTTCATCCACGAACTGTCGGACATCTACAGCGCCGAGAAGCAGCTGACCAAGTCGCTGCCGCGTCTTGCGCGTGCGGCCACCGAGCCGAAACTCAAGCAAGCCTTCGAAACCCACCTGGAAGAAACCCAGGGCCAGATCGAACGCATCGACCAGGTTGTGGAGACACTGGGCATCAAGCTCAAGCGCATCAAGTGCGCTGCGATGGAAGGCCTGGTCGAAGAAAGCCGCGAGGTCATCGACGAAATCGAAGCCGGCCCGGTGCGCGACGCTGCACTGATCGGCGCGCAGAAGGTGGAGCATTACGAGATCGCGTCCTACGGCACCATCGCCGCCATGGCCAAGCAACTCGGTTATGCCGATGCCTTGCCGCTACTGCTGGCCACGCTGGAAGAAGAAAAGGCCACCGACGAAAAGCTGACTTTGCTTGCCGAGCAAGGCGGCAACCAGAAGGCATCCAAGGCCAGCAAGGCCGCCTGAGTCACCGCGCAGGACGGCGGCGCCGTCCTGCGTCGCTTGCATATCCCTGCGGGCATCCCCCCGAAAGCCAAAGCCCCACGTTTCTGCCCGCTCCCTGAGTGGTCGTAGTTGCCGGGCGCCAGCCATGGAGCATCACCCATGTTCATGCACAACAAGCGTTTGATGTACACCGTCCGTGTCGCCCAGCCCAACCCGGATTTGGCCACGCTGATGTTGGAACAGTTCGGCGGACCGCAGGGCGAACTCGCCGCTGCGATGCGCTATTTCACCCAGGCCCTGGGCGAAGACGATCCGGGCCGCAAGGATCTGCTGTTCGACATCGCCACCGAAGAAATCAGCCACCTGGAGATCATCGGCTCGATCATCGCCATGCTCAACAAGGGGCCCAAGGCGGTGCTCTCCGAGGGCATGGAAGAGGCCATGGACATGCGCAACATGACCCAGAACAGCACCAGCCATACCCAGCAAATCCTGTATGGCGGTGGCCCGGCCCTGGTCAATTCCAGCGGCGTGCCGTGGACGGCGGCGTATGTCGACAGCATCGGTTGCCCCACGGCCGACATGCGCTCCAATATCGCGGCCGAGGCACGTGCCAAGCTGGTGTATGAGCGCCTGATCAACGTCACCGACGATCCGGGCATCGTGGATGCGCTGCGTTTCTTGATGACGCGCGAAGTGGCGCACCAGAAGTCGTTCGAAAAAGCCCTGTACTCGATCGAGCCGGACTTCCCGCCAGGCAAGCTGCCGGGCGATCCGCGCTTCACCGACAAGTACTACAACACCTCGCAGGGCGAGGGCGACATGATCGGCCCGTGGAATGCCGGCGAGCAGTGGGAAGTGGTGGCAGACCGCGAGGCGCAGGCCGCCGTCGATGGTGGCGACGGTTCTGCCACGGTTGCGCTGGATGCCACGCAGACCGCGGCGCTGGATGCCATGTCCGAGCGCCTGCTCTCCAATCCCGAGCTGGACCGCGTGACCGGCGCAGACCTGGGTGCAGGTCCGGGCGCCGGCTCCACCACCGGCGATATCCAGCGTTAATTGATGGGTGCAGCTGCACCCTTCATCAGCCCGGGGCCAGCGCGCTCCGGGCTTTTTCATTGCACTGAACAGGAGTTGCCATGAACACAAAATCCACACTCGACACACACGACGAACGCCAATCGGCCTATCGCGGCAACGGTCCCGACGCATCGGTGGATGGCCGGGGCCGTGACGATCCATCGGCGGTCCAGACCCACGACGCACAGCCACCGCGTGACGGGGCGCCGGAAGCGTTGAATCAACGCGGTCATGGCCGCGGCGGCAGCCTGGGCGAAGGCGAACCCGACGGCCACCCGGAACGCGATGGCAGCACGCAACCCAACTTCGGCCAGAGCGGCACGTACGGCAAGCAGCGACACATCGACGCGCAGCAACGCGCACTGGATGACGGTGCCGAGGACACCGGGAACGATTGACGATTGCGTGCTTAACGGCGGTCTATTGATCTGGTCGCAGCGAGCTGGCCACCAAGCGGCAATCCCGATCCATCCGCACTACCGCAACGATGAAGGGGCCCACTGGGCCCCTTCTTTTTGGCTATGTGGCGCGCGCGCTCACACCCGTGCGCTCCGCGCCGAGGCCGCTTCGCCCGCCCACTCCGGTCGTACGCCGGCTGCGGCGGCGCAGCGTTCCAGCCGCCAGGGCGTGAGATGACGCATGGCTTCGGCACCGCCCATGTGCAGCCACTTGCTCAGGTCGGCGTCGATACACAGCGGCCGGTAGGTGGGCATGCTCGCCGATGAAGCGACGAGCAACGAGAATCCCATCTGCAGGTGTCCGCCGATGTCCATCACGTTGCGCAATCCGGCGGCATACACCGCACTGCCGTCCTGGCTCAACCAGGTTGCGGCAGTGGTGCCATCTGCCGATGCAGTGCAGACGAAACCGCACAGTGGAATGGCGCAGCGCTGGGTTTCCCAGATGGCCAGATCCACCCCGCCCAGTCCGCCGGGCTCCTGCAAATGGATCGAACGCTGCTGCCCCGGTGCGCGGCGACCGAAGGTGGCGCGCTCTTCGCGTTTGCCGCCACGGTCTGCAACCAGAATGTCGGCATCAGCGCCTACGCCGACCTCGACCCAAGCATTGCTCGCCACGCGGGCAGACAACTGAAGAATGCGCGTAATCATGACTACTCCACTGTATGCATCTCGATGACTTCAGTGGTTACGCATAATGCGCGCCAACTTTTTTCACTTTGGCAAAGGTCGCCACTGCAAGAGTTTCACGCAGCTTCAATCGCACGGCACGCGCTGCGAACGCCGAATAGGCCGCAGGATCTGCACCATCGCGCAGTATTTTCCGTAGGCTACGCGTGTACAGCGCACGCGATGTTGTGAGATGCACAAGCGTGTGCAGCAGAGTTTGCTGCGGCAGGCAGGCACGCAATACACACGCGTATCGTGTGCAGTACGGCGCTCTTCACTAGCGGTCCAGATGATCGCGTAGGTCGTTATCCGCACCAAGCCGCGTGCCGGTGGGCAGACATGCACATCGCGGCGTGTGCCGCGCTGTGCGCGTGCACACCCTGCCCGCTGCAGCGGTCAATTCCTGCAGTCCCGACGTCTTGCGGTCCAACTCACCCGTTCACCGGATTGAGCGGCAACTGGATCTCGCATTCCAGGCGCGTATCGCTGAGCTCGTAGCGCGTCTGCGCGCCATGGCTGTACGGCAACGCCTTTTCGATCAGCCGGCGGCCAAAACCGCCGGCTTCATCGCGGTCGTTGCGCAGCTGCTGGCTGGCACCTTCTTCGATCCACAATAGCTTCAGGCGCGCCGGCGTATCGCTGCCGGAGACGACTTCCCAACGGATCGACAAGGTGCCGGTATCCACCGCCAGCGCGCCATGCTTGAGCGCGTTGGTCGCCAGCTCGTGCAGTGCCAAGGCCAGCGTCTGCACGGTGGATTTGCGCAGCGCCACGTTCGGCCCCACCACCACGATGCGGCTTTGATCCGGCTCTGCCCCTAGCGCATCCAGCTCCATGCGCAGCAGGGCACCGATGGTGGTGGGCATATTGTCCGATTGCGATAGCAGCCCCTGCACGCGCGACAACGCAGCCAGCCGATCCTCGAACTTGGCCGCAAACTCGGGCATGCTCTGGCTGGCCTGCACGGTCTGCTTGGCCACCGACTGCACCACCGTGATCAGATTGCGCGTGCGGTGCTGCAACTCGGCCACCAAGACGCGCTGCTCTTCCTGCAGGCGGCGCAGGTTGTCCGATTCGGTGGAGGTGCCCAGCCACTCCAGCACCTGGCCGCGTTCGTCGCGCACCGGGGCGCCGCGCGTATGAAACCAGCGGTAACCTTGTTCGGCCGCATTGAACAGACGGTGTTCGATATCCAGCCCGCCGCTGGACGCACTTTCCAGCCAGGCATTCATGGTCGGCTCGCGATCGTCCGGGTGCACCGCCTGCAACCAGCCCAGTTCCAGGCTCTCGGCATCGCTCTGGCCGGTGTAGCTGGACCATTGCGTGCTGGACCAGGTCCAGCGGCCGCCATCGAGCGAGCGCCACACCAGCTGCGGGATACCTTCCATCAACGTGCGCAGGCGTTGCTCGCTGCTGCGTAGTGCACGCTCGGCGCGCGTGAGCGGGGTGACGTCCATGAAGGTCAGCACCGCACCACCGATGAAATTGTCCACGGTGCGATACGGCAACACCCGCACCATGTAGCGCGCATGCGTGGTGGGATTTTCGACCTCGCGATCGAGCACTGCCAGGGTGCGAATCACCCGCCGCGCATCATCCTGCAGTTCGTCGTAATCCACATGCAGCTTGATGTGGCTGATCGGGCGCTGGATATCGCTTTCCACCAGCGGCAGGATGTCGGTGACGGCCGGGGTGAAGTTGGTGACGCGCAATTCGTTGTCGAGGAAGACGGTGGCGATCTGGGTGCTTTCCAGCAGGTTTTTCAGATCGCTGTTGGCATGTGCCAGCTCCTGCACGCGATGGGCCAGCTCACCGTTGACGGTGGTCACTTCCTCATTGACCGATTGCAGCTCTTCCTTGGAGGTTTCCAACTCCTCGTTGGTGCTCTGCAGTTCTTCGTTGAGCGACTGGTATTCCTCGTTGGAAGACTTGAGCTCCTCGTTGGTGCTTTCCAGCTCTTCGATCATCGATTGCAGGCGCTCGCGGGTAATGCGCAGCTCATTTTCCAGCACTTGCACATGACCATCGTCGTGTGCGCTGTCTTGCGGGCGGGGCAGCTCCACCGGTTCGCGCGCTTCCACTTCCTGGAACAGCACGACGTAGCCGCGCGGCACCTCCGAATCGGCGGTCGGCTCCACGAACAGGTTCACCGCCCAGGTCGCCGCGTCTTCGTGCACCTGGATGCCTCTGACATGCACGGGCGAGCGGTCGCGTTCTGCGCGGCTGAGCGCGCTGCGCAAGTCCAGGCGCAGATCGCGATGGATCAGATTGAGCAGGTTGAGACTGGGCGTGCCGCCGCCTGGGCGGATGAATCGCCCGGCCTGCGACGAGAAGTGCAGCACCTCGAACTGCTCGTCCAGCACCGCATACGCCGGCGCATAACGGTCGGCGATACGCTCGCCGGCACGCACCAGCGCATTGCCGGGAGTGCGCTGCCGTTGCGGCGGTGTCGGCACCCGGGCAACCGCAGCGGTCGGTACGGTTGGGAACGTCGCATGCACGTTGCTCTGTGCATCGATGCGCTGAAACACACGAAAGCTGCGCTCCACCGGGGTGAACAATTGCGCGTGACGCGAGACGTTTTCGGCGTTGCCCAGGAACAGATAACCGCCTGGACGGATGGCGAAATGGAAGATCGGGATCACCCGGTTCTGCAATTCGGCATCCAGATAGATCAACAGATTGCGGCACGACACCAGGTCAAGCCGCGAAAACGGCGGGTCCTTGACGATGCTGTGCTGCGAAAACACGCACAGCTCGCGCAGCTCCTTGCTCACCACATAGGTGTCGCCTTCCTTGACGAACCAGCGCCGCAGCCGCTCGGGTGCGACTTCACCGACGATGCTGGAGGCATAGCGCCCCACCCGCGCAGTGGCCAGTGCGCGTCCGTCGATATCGCTGGCGAAGATCTGGATGCGTGGCGCGGTGTCCAGGGTTTCGGCGTGTTCGCGCAGCAGCATCGCTAGCGAATAGGCCTCTTCGCCCGTGGAGCAGCCCAGCACCCAGATGCGCAGGCTGTCGCCAGTGTGCTTGCCCTGGAACAGCCGCGGAATCACCTGTTGCTCAAGGAATTCGAACTCGCGGCGGTCGCGAAAGAACTTGGTCACGCCGATCAGCAGGTCGTTGAACAACTGCAACGGTTCGTCGAAGCGATTGCGCAGCACCTCCAGATACTGCTCCAGGGTTTCCACCTGCGCCACCTGCATGCGCCGTTGCACGCGCCGCAGGAAGGTGGCGCGCTTGTAGCCATGAAAATCGTGACCGGTGGTATTGCGCAGGATGGCGGCGACCTGGCTGAGCTTGTCGCTCTCGCTGCCATTGCGCACGCCGGTCGGCACCGGATGACCGAAGCCGTGGTGGCGTTGCATGTGCGCGGCGATACGCGCGGCGATCTGTGGCAGGGGCAGGATGTCGTCGGTGATGGCAGCCGGGTTGCTGGCGCTGCGCAGGTCCAGCCCATGCAGTGCGGCATCGTCCACGGCCAGCGCCAGACCGCCGCACTCGCGGATCGCCGCGGTCCCCAGCGTGCCGTCGCCATCGAAGCGCCCCATGATCAGGCCGATCACATTGCCATCCTGATCGTGCGCCATCGAAACGAAAAAGCTGTCGATCAATCCGTGATCGCTCTCGCCACCGGGCAAGGCGCGCAGACGGATGCGCCCTTCTTCCAGCGTAACCACCGTATCGGCCGGCGGCAGATAGAAGCGCCCCGGTTGCAGCCGATCACCATCACTGGGGACCGACAGCAGGGTCGCCTGGCTGCCAAGCAGTTCGCGCAGGCGTGCCCCATCCAATAATTGGCGGTCGCGCAACAACAGCATGATGGCCAGATTCGAGGCGCCAGCAACCGCATCGAGCAATTCTGCCAGGCGATCCGCGTCCATGCCGGCGGCGCCCACGCCGAGCACGAATAAGGGCGGCTGCGTGTTCGCATCCGTGGCGATGTCGTTGATGGAAGTTTCGTCGTCGGTCATGGCGGCACTAGCGTCGCAACGCTGGGTTCAAGCGCAATCGCCCATGATCGCGTAAAGCACGGTGGACCGCCATGCACCACGCCACGCATTGCGTGCGCACACTGCAGAGACCGGTCTTGGAAGCGCCTGCTTGCGCGCCGCGTTAACCTGTATTGGGAGCACCATGCGCACGCGCGTTGCCTAAAAACGCCACTGCCCTGGAGCCTGTCATGCACGAGACTGCACTCGCCGGCCGCCGTATTCTTGTGGTCGAGGACGATTACTTGTTGGCCGAATCGCTCAACGACTTGCTGGTAGAAGCAGGCGTCGATGTCGTGGGACCGGTCGGCAATGTGCCCGACGCGCTCTCGCTGGTGGCGTCGGGTCAGGCCATCGATGGCGCCTTGCTGGATGTCAACGTGCGCGGCCAGGCGGTGTTTCCGGTCGCCGATGCATTGATGAAGCGCGGCGTGCCGTTTTCGTTTTGCTCCGGCTACGACCGCTATACGCTGCCGCAGCGCTTTGCGCATCTGTCGTACTGCATGAAGCCCTACAACGCGCGCACGATCACCAGCCTGCTCAGCCACCAGACCGAAACGGCCAATCACTGATCGGTGCGGGCGGGCTGGGCGCTATCGCCCGGTTCCACACCGGGCTGCTGCAGGGCGCGCTCCTGCTCGCCCAGCTGGTTGAGCAGTTCGACGGCGGCCTGATGCGCTGTGCGCAGCGTTTCCAGCGGCTTGGACGTTTCGTTGCGCAACGCATACAACGCAAAGCCCATCACGTTGAGACGATTGCGCAACTGGTGCAGCAGCTCGCGCCGCTGCCCACGCGGTGCCTCGCTCACTCCGCACCCTTGTCACTGAGACGGTTGTGCAAGGTGCGCACGCTGATGCCCAGTTCTCGCGCGGCGGCCTTCTTGTTGAAGCGCGTGCGCGCCAGTGCCGATTCGATCATCGCGTCTTCGGCCTGTCGCACGGTCCAGCCCACAGGAATCAGCAAGCCATCCTGGTCGGCCTGCGGCACAGTCTGCTCCACGTCCGGGGCGCTCAACAGATCGCCATCGGAGCGCAGATACAGATAGTGGATGAACGAGCGCAGCTCGCGCACGTTGCCCGGCCAGGCGTGGTAGGCCAGGTAGCGCAGCAACGACTTGGTCGGCAACTTGCGCTTGCCGTATTTGACGTTGAGCTCGTCGATAACGCGCAAGCCAAGCAGGCGCGCATCGCCGCGGCGCTCGCGCAGTGGCGGCACCTGGATCGGGTATTCATTGAGACGGTAGAACAGGTCTTCACGCAGCACCGCCTGCTCGCGCTGCACGTGCTGGTGGGTGGCCGCCACCACGCGCGCATCCAGTGCGATTTCCTCGTTGCCGCCCACACGCATGAAGCTGCGCGATTCGATCGCCCGCAGCAGATACACCTGCAGCCGCTTGGGCATCTCGCCGATTTCATCCAGGAACAGCGTGCCGCCTGCGGCCTGCTCCAGGAACCCGGCATGGCGACGGTCGGCGCCGGTGAAGCTGCCGCGCTCGTGGCCGAACAACTGGCTGGCCAGCAACTCTTCCGGAATGGCCCCGCAGTTGACCGGCACGAAGCGGCCGCGACGACCGGACACACGGTGGATGGCGCGCGCCACCAGATCCTTGCCGGTGCCGGTTTCGCCGGTCACCAGGACATTCAGATCGGTCGGCGCCACGCGCACGATGTCCTTGCGCAGCATGACGATGCTGTCGCTGTTGCCAACGATGCCCAGGTTGCCCTGTTGCGCTTCGCGCAGCCCCCCGAGTACGCGCTCCAGGCGCTCGGGCGCGAACGGCTTGGTCAGGAATTCGCTAACCCCGAACTGCTGCGCGCGACCCTGGGTTTCGCGCGCGTAATCGCCCGAGACCACGACGATCTGCGGGGTGTGGTCAGGGTCGAGCCGTTCGATCAGATCGAAACCGCTGCCGTCTGGCAGGCCAACATCCACCACCAACAGGTCCGGAAAGTTGCTGTCCAGCCAGCGGCTGGCTTCGCCGAGGGTGTGGATACCCTTGGCACGGAAGCCGCTATCGGTGGCGAGTTCAACCACCTGATCGCAGAACTCCACGTCGTCGTCGATGATGGCGCAGGAAAGACGGTCCATGAGCGCTTCTGTCCGCAATGACTGATACATGTTCAGTTGAGAATTGTGACGGCCGCGCGAAATGCGCTGACGCACCACATCGAAAATTGCATGCTGCTGTCACGATCTGTGGGTGGTGCGGCGCTCTTCCCCCAGTCGAGCCCGCCCAGATGACTGAGGGCGAAGTACGCATGGAAGCGCTCGATTGCGCCAGTGCCAAGCGTCACGCTCTGGATCGGTCGCCGCTTCGAGAATGCCGAAACGCCAAGGAGTGCAAGGTTTGCCGCGGCAGCGGTGCCAGTCCAACGACGGCTGCCGTCTTGATCGAGCGCTGGCTGAGCTCGCTTGCGTGCCTGCATCGAGGCCAGGATATCAGCCGGGGCTGACGTAAGCCGACGCCACCGCGGCGCCGCATGAACCCGTCAGGAAACCGCATCGGGTCTGCTGGGTTGCCCACAGCCTACGCACCGCGCGTGGAAGAGGCGTGCACAACGCATTCACACGTTCCTCCGAGGATGCGGCGAACACTTGCCCAATCAACGAATGAGGTGTCCCATGCACGCAATCTCGGCGCCCGTGCAGGCCGATGTGCAAACCGAATTGGACTACTGGCGTGGCGAGCACCGCCGGGGCCAGCTTGGCTATTACGCATTCGACGGCATTCCCGAAGGCACGATCCGGGCGGTCTGCGCGGCCTATAACAGGCGTCCCGACCTGACCGATGCGGAAGCGGTCAAGGCCGTGCGCGATGCGCTGTGCCTTACTCCCGGCTCGATGAATGCCGTGCTCGCCGATTGGCTGGCGCCGCGTTGCCTGCGCCACTTACGCCAGGCGTGATGCAGTCGGCGGTTGGGCTCGCTTGATTGGTGCGGTGTACGCCTGCCGTGATTGGCCGGGCTCTTTGGGCCCGCAGGTTCTTCGAGTCGGCAAGGTAGCGCACGGTGCACCAGTTCACTCTTTTCCGCGTGTGATGGGCGCAGGCTTGTTGATGGCACCACGTGACCGCACGCAATGGCGGCGTGCGTACTCATGTGCCCGCTGCGCGCACGCTGCAGGCGCAAGCTGCGCCTTGCCCTCGCCCGGCTGGCATCCCACGCCGCGGCCGTCGTGGCGCCGCCGCCGCATACCGCAAGGCAATAGGAGACACCTGTGGAAGCGCTGCTGCTGTCTCGTATCCAGTTCGCCTTCGTCATTTCGTTCCATGTGTTGTTTCCGGCCTTCACCATCGGCCTGGCGAACCTGCTCGGTTTTCTGGAATGGCGCTGGCTACGCACACACGACGAGGCCTGGAAGCGGCTGTACTTTTTCTGGTTGCGGATCTTTGCGGTGTCCTTCGGCATGGGCGTGGTCAGCGGCATCGTCATGGCCTTCCAGTTCGGCGCCAACTGGCCCGAGCTAAGCCTCATCGCCGGCAGTGTCATCGGCCCGCTGCTGAGTTATGAGGTGCTCACTGCGTTCTTCCTGGAAGCCAGCTTCCTGGGGGTGATGCTGTTCGGCTGGGGCCGGGTTTCCGAACGCCTGCATTTCTTCGCCACCTGCATGGTGGCGATCGGCACGCTGGTGTCCACGTTCTGGATCCTGTCGTCCAACAGCTGGCTGCATACCCCGCATGGCTACGCGATGGTCAACGGCATCGTGCAACCGGTCAGCTGGATGCAGATCATCTTCAACCCGTCGTTTCCGTATCGGCTGGTCCATATGGCGCTGGGTTCGTTCATCACCACCTGCTTCGTGGTTGGCGGCGTCGGCGCCTACTATCTGCGCAAAGGGCTGCATGTGGATGCCGGCGCCCGCATGTTGCGCCTGTCGGTGGCATTTGCCGCCATCGTGCTGCCCATCCAGGTCCTGGTGGGCGACCAGCACGGGCTCAACACGCTGGAGCACCAGCCGCTCAAGGTCGCCGCGATGGAGGCGCACTGGCACAGCGAAGGCGATGGCGCCGGCGTGCCGTTGGTGGTGTTTGCGTTGCCCAACGCCGAGGCCGAGCGCAACGACTATGAGCTGGCCATCCCACGCCTGGGCAGCCTGATCCTGACCCATAGCGCTGACGGCGACATTACGCCGCTGACGTCGGTGCCGCGCGATCAACGGCCGCCGGTGGCGCCAGTGTTCTTTGCCTTCCGCATCATGGTGGGCCTGGGGATGGCAATGCTGTTGCTGGCGTGGATCTCGGCCATTGCGTGGTGGCGTGGACGCCTGCATGCCAGGCCGCTGATCCTGGCATGGAACGTCATGCTGCCGGCTGGATTCATGGCGCTGGTGGCCGGCTGGTTCGTCACCGAGATCGGGCGCCAGCCGTGGGTGGTGTACGGGCTGTTGCGTACGGCCGATGCGGTGGGCCCGCAATCGACTGCGACAGTGGCGGTATCGCTGCTGGTGTATCTACTGGGCTACGCGTTCGTTTTCGGCTTCGGCATCTTTTATCTGACCAAGCTGGTCCGTGCCGGGCCGCAACCCAGCCGCGACGGGCCGGATGTGGCCGGTGGCGAACACACCCCGGCACGCCCGCTGTCTGCAGCAGAGACATCATTGGAACAGGAGAACACGCCATGGAACTGAGTGACTGGTTGCCGGTGGTGTGGTTTGGCGTGATCGGTTTCGGTGTGCTGATGTATGTGGTGCTGGACGGCTTCGTGCTCGGGCTGGGCATGCTGGCGCCGTTCGCGCGCGACGAACAGGAAGTGGACCTGATGATGAACACCGCCGCGCCCATCTGGGACGGCAACGAAACCTGGCTGGTGCTTGGCGGCGCGGGGCTGTTCGCTGCGTTTCCCACGGCGTATGCGGTGATCCTGTCCGGCCTGTATCTACCGGTGCTGTTGATGGTGATGGCGCTGGTGTTTCGTGGGGTGGCGTTCGAATTCCGCTTCAAGGCGCAGCGCTCGCGTCGGCTGTGGACGTTGTCGTTCATCGCCGGATCGATCCTGACCGCGTTCGCGCAAGGCATCATCCTTGGCGCGCTGGTGGAAGGCATGCCATTGGACAACGGGCGCTACACCGGCGGCGTGTTCGGCTGGTTCAGCCCGTTCACCATCCTCACCGGTGCTGCGCTGGTGTTCGGCTATGCACTGCTCGGCAGCACCTGGCTGATCCTCAAGACCGATGGGCGCACGCATGCACTGGCGCGGCAACTGACCAAGCCACTGGTGGGCGTGGTGGTGACCTTCCTCGTGCTGGTCAGCGCGTGGCTGCCGTTCCTGAGCTCGCATGTGATGGCGCGCTGGTTTGAGCACGGCAACTTCTGGTGGCTGTCGCCGATTCCGCTGGTGACTGCATGCGTCGCGCTCGCGCTCTGGCGCAGCAGCGATAGCTCGCGCAGCGACGCTATGCCTTTCCTGTTGACGCTGGCGATCTTCGTGCTGGGCTTCACCGGCCTGGTGTTGGGCATGTGGCCGTATCTGGTGCCGCCGAGTTACACCATTTGGCAGGCGGCCTCGCAGATCTTTCCGATGGTGGGCCTGGTGATACTGCTGCCGCTGGTGCTCGGCTATACGGTGTGGTCGTACCGCGTGTTCCGCGGCAAGATCGCCGCTGACGTGGGGTATCACCATCATCACTAGGGGATCGTGCGGCGCGTGGGCGCGGGCAGGCTGCAACGCGTTGCGGCAGCTGCATTGAGACAAACGAAAAGCGCCCGCAATGCGGGCGCTTTCGCGAGACTGACTGCTTGATTCAGCGCCTTTCCGATCCGTCCGGTCGCTCGTAGTCGTGTTCGGGATCGGCCTTGTTGACGTCAGGGTCTTCGTCAGGCATGTCATGCACCTTCCATTCGACATCCTCGTTACGACGCTCCTGTGGCGTAAACGGCTTTTTCTGATCGTCTTCCGGTCCCCATGGCTTTTTCGGTTCGCTGCCCATGCTGATCTCCTGCGTGGTCGTAATGCCCCAACGCTAGGCGCGCAGACATTGCGAGGTGGTGAACGAAGCCCGGTGGTGGCGTGAAGTGCATCCTGGCGATGCACGTCCCACACTGGCGAGCACAGGCCCGGCCGCGCCCGCCTCGCCGCCCGGCGACAGGTTCAAGCTGCCTTACCCGCCGGTCTGCGAATGCGGCGCCTCGACCGGCTTGGACTGCGGCGAATCCTTCTGCCGCAACCAGATGGTCAATACCACCAGCGAGAACACCGCCAGGAACTCGCTCTGCCAGTTCTGCATCGATTCGAACCAGAAAGATGCGCTGGTGAAATGCTCGAAGACCGTGATCGATGGCAAGCCCTTCTGCGCACGCTCCAGCAGTTCCAGCCGCCAACTACCAACCAGGTGCAGCGCAAAGCTCATCAGGAACAATGCCCCGAACGCGATGGCCAGCGAGTGATCGTATAGCCGTCGCCAGACCCCGCCGGCACGCACCGGCCACGGAGTGGTCCCGGGCTTGATCTCAACGCTTTCTTCAGCAGGATCGAGCGGGCGCGATTCGGCCGAGCCCACCTGCCGCAACTTCACGGTGAGCAACACGTACATGCCCATCTGCAGGAATTCGCTCTCCCAGTTTTCGAACAATGCCGACATGAAATGCGGGCTGTGCAGATACGCAGACAGCAGCAGCGTCGGCTGCCCCTGCTCGCGCAATTCGTCGTTATACGCATGCAGCCCGGCATAGACCTGGCAACCGATGAAGAAAATAGTCAACGCAAGCAGACACAACGACAGCCCGTTACGACGCAAGAACATGGGTGACCTCCTGACGATGCGCGCAGTATCGAGCGTCCCGGGCAAAACCGCATGAAGTTTGCATGCGACCGCGCTGTTCTGCTTGCCTCGCGATCGTCGACTGCCACGGACAGCGCCCCGCGCAACACACACCACGCGCACATCGTTTAGCCCGGATGTTTACGCTTGCATGACCACACTGGCGTGCAACCAACGACTTCCACTGCCAGGAGACCACGATGCCCGTACCCAACTATCCACGCCCGCCCTTCAAGCCACAGCAGCAGAGCTTTCCCGGCCGCACCGAGAAGATGGACCCGCGCCCGGACCATGGCGAAGACAGCTACGTCGGCCACGGCCAGTTGAAGGGCAAGCGCGCATTGATCACCGGTGGCGACAGCGGCATCGGCGCTGCGGTGGCCATCGCCTATGCGCGCGAAGGCGCCGATGTGGCCATTGCCTTTCTGCCCGATGAGCAGGAGGACGCGGCACGCATTGGCGCTTTGATCGAAAAGGCCGGCGTCAAGGCGCTGCTGGTGGGATGCGACATCAGCGACCCCGGCCAGGCAGCCGCCTTGATCGATAAGGTCAACAGTACGCTGGGCGGCCTGGACATTCTGGTCAACAACGCCGGTTACCAGAAGTACTTCGAGACCTTCGAGGACATCACCCTGGACGAATGGCGCAAGACGTTCGATACCAACGTGCATGCGGCCTTCAATCTGGTGCGCCTGTCGGTGCCATTGATGACCGACGGCGGCTCCATCATCAACACTGCCTCGGTGCAATCGAAGAAGCCGACGCCCAACATCCTGCCCTACGCCGCGACCAAGGGCGCACTGGCTAACCTCACCATCGGCCTGGCCGGTGTGCTGGCGGAGAAGAACATCCGCGTCAATGCGGTGCTGCCGGGCCCGATCTGGACACCCTTCATTCCCTCCGGCATGGACGAAGAATCGGTGGAAAACTTCGGCGGGCAAACACCCATGGGGCGCCCGGGTCAGCCGGTCGAGTTGGCATCGGCATACGTCATGCTCGCGGCCGACACCGCCAGTTACACATCGGGCACCTTGCTGACCATCTCTGGCGGCGCAGTCACGCTGTAACGCTTTCTGATTGTTGCCATGCCCACGTCGCTGACCAGCGACGCGGGCTTTTTATTGGCTCGATTTTCAATGTGGATCCTCAGCACTCATCAGCGCATGCCATGTCGCGTTTGCTTGCCCGTGCACGCATCCGGGCGTATTGCGAAAAACGCGAAAAACGCACAGCCGAGGTGAGCTTCCGGTCAACGTTGCGCTCGCGTCGCACACACCCATTGCTGCGGTTGCGCTCACGGTCGGCCTCCTACCGTAGGTGACGTTGGAACGTGATGCACGACCCCTCTTCGAAACAGTGCTGCCCGCCACGCCTGCGTGGCGCAGGTGCGAACCCACTGCTGGCGCGACGACATCACCCCACACGCATCGACGCATGCGACGTGGTGCATCCGCGCCATGGTCAGGCCCGCGCAGTAGCGCCCCTATGAGGCAGACGGCAATGAGAATTTTGGTCACTGGTGGTACTGGCTACATCGGCTCGCATACCTGCGTGGAACTGGCGCGGCGTGGGCACGAGGTGTGCATTGTTGATAATTTGAGCAACTCCTCCGAGCGCGTGCTGGACCATCTGCAGCATCTGATGGGATTTCGCCCGGAGTTTCATCGCATGGATGTGCGTGCGCCCGAGCTTGCCGATTTGCTGATCAGCAAGCGCATCGACGCCGTCCTGCATTTTGCCGCGCTCAAGGCCGTTGGCGAATCGGTGCGCGAGCCGCTGCTGTACTTCAACAACAATGTCACCGGCACGCTGGCACTGCTGCGCGCGATGCGGACCGCGAAGGTGTGCAATCTGGTGTTCAGTTCGTCGGCCACCGTGTATGGCGATGCCAACCGCAGCCCGATCGACGAAAGCGCGCCGCTGAAGGCAATCAACCCCTACGGGCGCACCAAGTTGATGATGGAAGAAATGATCGGCGACCTTAGCACCGCGTGGCCGGATTTCAACGCGGCGTTGCTGCGCTACTTCAACCCGGTGGGCGCGCACCCAAGTGGGTATCTGGGCGAAGATCCGCAAGGAATGCCGAACAACCTGATGCCTTACATCGCACAGGTGGCAGTGGGGCGTCGCGCGGCACTGCAGGTCTTCGGCGACGACTACCCGACCGACGACGGTACCGGCGTGCGCGACTATCTGCATGTGATGGACCTGGCGCGCGCACATGTGGATGCCATCGATTACCTGCAGCGCGAGCGCAAGGGCTTGGTGGTCAACCTGGGCACCGGGCGCGGCTACAGCGTGCGCGAGGTGGCCGCCGCGTTCGCGCGCGCCAGTGGCAGGCGCATTCCGCTGAACATCGCGCCGCGTCGCGATGGCGATGTGGCGGTGTACTTCGCCAGCACTGCGCTGGCCAACCGGCTGCTGGGCTGGGCCGCGGAATACGACCTGGACCGCATGTGCCGCGACACCTGGCGCTGGCAGTCGATGCATCCGGATGGCTACGCCGGTTCACGTCTGCCGCGCCAGCGTAGCGCGGAGGTCGTGCCAGAGCGCGACAGTGCGCGCGAGCTGCCGGCACCAGCGCGCCGGCTGTCGCCCGGCCCGGACACGCGCCGTCGCAGCGAGCCGGTGCGCACGCTGGTGGTCGCCGATGGTTTCTCCCGCGCGTGATGCGCAACCACCCATTTCTTTCCACGAGGGCATTCCATGAGTTGGGCTGGTCAGTTCCAATGCGCGATCGGCAAGACCCGCCGCGCGATTCCATCCGACAGCACGCCACAGTTCGATCCGACGCGGCCAACGCTGTTGTGTCTGTCGCATCTGCGCTGGAGTTTTGTCTATCAGCGCCCGCAACACCTGATGTCGCGTTTTGCACGCGATGCCAATGTGCTGTTCTGGGAAGAGCCCATCGCCTGCGATGCCGCCGAGCCCTGGCTGAAGGTGCGCGGCGAAGAGCACGGCGTGCACGTCCTGGTGCCGCGCCTGCCCGCCGGGTGTGAGGGCGAAGATGCCGTGCAGGTGCAACGCCGCTTGCTGGATGGCTACCTGGCCGAGCTTGGCGTGCGCGATCTGTTGCTGTGGTACTATACGCCGATGAGCCAGAGCTTCAGTGCGCATCTGCCTGCACGCATGGTCATTTACGACTGCATGGACGAGCTGTCGGCCTTTCGTGGTGCGCCGCCGGAACTGGTACAACGCGAGCGCGCCCTGCTGCAGCGCGCCGATGTGGTGTTCACCGGCGGCTACAGCATTTGGGAAGCAAAACGCGCGTTGCACGCCAACGCGCACGCATTTCCTAGTAGCGTGGACGTGGCGCATTTCGCCGCCGCGCGCACGCCGCAGCAGGAGCCCGACGACCAGGCCGGCATCGCTCATCCACGGCTGGGCTTCTACGGTGTCATCGACGAACGATTCGATGTCCAGCTGTTACGTGTGATCGCGACGCAGCGGCCGCACTGGCAATTGGTGATGATCGGTCCGGTGGTCAAGATCGACCCCTCCGAGCTGCCGCAGGCCGCCAACATCCACTACCTGGGCGGCAAGACCTACGACGAATTGCCCGGGTATCTCTCCGGCTGGGAGGTGGCATTGATGCCGTTTGCGATGAACGCCTCCACCCGCTTCATCAGCCCGACCAAGACGCCCGAATACCTCGCTGGCGGCTGCCCGGTGGTGTCCACGCCAATCCACGACGTGGTGCGCACCTACGGCGACACCGGCGTGGTGCGCATTGCCGCGACCGCCGACGCATTCGTCGCCGCCTGCGAAGCCGCGTTGCAGGACAGTGCCGATCGCGAGCAGTTGCTCGACCGCGCTGACGCCGTGCTGGGCGATATGTCCTGGGACCACACCTACGATCTGATGAAGGAGACACTGTCTTGGACGCAATGAACCCGCCGGCCGCGGCGCCGCTGGCCGCCCGTCGCACGCGCGGCAACGCACGGCGCGGTTTCGATTACCTCATCGTCGGCGCCGGGTTTGCCGGCAGCGTGTTGGCCGAACGGTTGGCCGCCGGCCTCGGCAAGCGCGTGCTGGTGGTGGACCGTCGCCCGCATATCGGCGGCAACGCCTACGATTTCCATGACGATGCCGGCGTGCTGATCCATCGTTATGGTCCGCACATCTTCCACACCAACGCGCAGCGCATCGTGGATTACCTCTCCAACTTCACCCAGTGGCGCCCGTACGAGCACCGCGTACTTGCGCAGGTGGGCGAGCAACAGGTCCCGATCCCGATCAACATGACCACGTTGAACCGTCTGTACGGCCTGCAACTCAGCAGCGAAGAACAGGCCGCCGCGTTCCTGGCAAGCCGCGCCGAACCGGTGGCCGATATCCAGACCAGCGAAGATGTGGTGATCAATCAGGTGGGCCGCGAACTCTACGAAACCTTCTTTCGCGGCTATACGCGCAAGCAGTGGGGGCTGGATCCCTCGCAGCTGGACAAGTCGGTGACCTCGCGCGTGCCGACCCGCACCAACGACGACGACCGCTACTTCACCGACACCTTCCAGCAGATGCCGCTGCACGGCTATACCCGCATGTTCGAGCGCATGCTCGATCACCTCAACATCAAGGTGATGCTCAATACCGACTACCGCGAGATCTGCGACGAGCTGGAGTACGACCACCTGGTGTACAGCGGGCCGGTGGACGAATACTTCGACTATTGCTACGGCAAGCTACCGTACCGCTCGCTCAGGTTCGAGCACAGCACGCTGGACCAGGAGCACTTCCAGGCGGTGGCCACGGTCAATTATCCGGACGAAGCGGTGGCTTACACGCGTATCACCGAATACAAGCACCTCACCGGCCAGCAACATCCCAAGACCAGCATTACCCGCGAGTATCCTTCGGCCGAGGGCGACCCGTATTATCCGATTCCACGCGCGGAGAACGCCGAGTTGTATCGACGTTATGAGCGCTTGGCCGCCGAGACGCCCAAGGTGACCTTCCTCGGCCGGCTGGGTACCTACAAGTACTACAACATGGATCAGGTGGTTGGCCAGGCGTTGGCCTTGTACAAGCGCATCGAAGACGCCGAACAACGTCGCGCCGAGCTGGCGGTCTGACCACGCACGCCCCGCCCTGCAGCACCGTCGCTGCGGGGCAGTCATCGACGCATCGCTGCACCCCAGCGGCGCGCGCAGCAGGATGTTGGATGCATACCCCTACACTGTTCGAGAGTTTTTTCATGGCGGGGTTCGAGTGCTCGACCCACCGCCGCCGTGACGGGCGCAGGCTCGACCTGATTGCCGCCACCAGGCACGACCGCTGGGCCGCCAAGGACTACGCAGCGTTGTCGGGGCATGGCCTGCGCACCGCGCGCGATGGCCTGCGCTGGCATCTGATCGAGCAACGCCCCCGCCACTACGACTGGTCCAGCTTCCTGCCGATGCTGCACGCGGCCAACAGCGTGGGCACGCAGGTGATCTGGGATCTGTGCCATTACGGCTGGCCGGACGATGTGGACATCTGGACGCCGCAGTTCGTCGACCGCTTCGCACGCTTTGCCGCCGCCGCCGCGCAATGCGTCAAGGACGCCTCGGACGCGGCGCCGTTCTACGCGCCGCTCAACGAGATTTCGTTCTGGGCATGGAATGGGGGCGATCACGCGCGCATGCACCCGATGGCGCTCGGGCGTGGGTTCGAGCTCAAGCATCAATTGGTGCGCGCCACGATCGCCGCGATCGACGCGATACGCCAGGTGGATCCGCGCGCACGCTTCCTGCAGGTGGACCCAGCGATCCATGTGGTGCCCTCCAACGACCGGCCCGGCCCGCGTCGCGAAGCAGAGCGCCTACGGCTGGCGCAGTTCGAAGCCTGGGACATGATCTGCGGCAGACAGTGGCCCGGCCTCGGCGGTGCGCCGGAGTATCTTGACATCATCGGCCTCAACTACTACTCTGATAATCAGTGGTATCTGGGCGGCGTGCCGATCCTGCGCAACTCGCCCGACCACCGCCCGTTCTCGACCATCATGCTGGAATTCTGGCAGCGCTATCGCCGCCCGATGATCGTCTCCGAAACCGGGGCCGAAGCCGATCAACGCGCCCCCTGGCTCGATCACGTCGGCAACGAGGTTGCACTGGCCATGCGACACGGCGTGGCGATGGAAGGCATCTGCCTGTATCCGGTGCTGGACTACCCCGGTTGGGACAATGACCGGCATTGCCCCACCGGTTTGCTTGGTTATGCGGACGAGCACGGCGAGCGACCGGTGCACCAGGGCCTGGCCGATCAACTGCGCCACGAACACGACCGTTTCGGTCTGCGCGCACCGCAGTTCGCGCTGGCCGACATCGCCACGTGAGTACGTCCGCCCACTCCGCCCTGTTGCCGGACACGCCGGCGCGGTTTCTCTGGCACTACATCGGCCAACGGCCGTGGCATTTCAGCGGCTTGCTGCTCTTGATCGTGGGCGCGGCCGGCTGCGCGGTGTCGGTGCAATACGGCATGAAAATGCTGGTGGACGCAATGGCTACCGACCAACGCAGCCAGGCAAACGTGTGGCTGCCGCTTGGCCTGTTCATCAGCCTGATCGCAGTGGAAAACCTCCTGTGGCGACTGGGCGGCTGGTTGGGCTGCCGCACCGTGGTGGCCAGCGTGGTGGACATCCGCGTGGATTTGTTCCGCCATCTCACCGGCCACCCGATGCGCTACTTCACCGAGCATTTTGCCGGTGCGTTGGGCAACCGCATCACTGCGCTCGGCAGTGCCGCCGGGCAGATCTTCGGTGGACTGGCGTGGAAGATCGTGCCGCCCATCGTGGATTTCGTCGGCGCCATCGTGCTGCTGTTGACGGTGGATTGGCGCATGGCCGCCACGCTGGTCGGCTTCATTGCGATCGTGGCGGCCATCATCACCAGCTTCGGCATTCGCGGCCGCGCCAAGCACCAGCGCTTTGCCGCGCAGGCCGCCCGGGTGGGTGGCGAGTTGGTGGATGCGGTTTCCAACGTGTGGACGATCAAGGCCTTCGCTGCGCGCGATCGCGAAAGCGCGCGGCTGGCCGAGCAGATCGGTCACGAGGCCGTGGCGCATCGGCGCAGCTGGATGTACGTGGAAAAGGCGCGGGTGATTCACGACATCTGCCTGTCGCTGATGGCCGGCGGCATGCTGATCTGGGCCATCAGCATGTGGCGCGCCGGTGCAGTGAGTGCAGGCGATGTGGTGTTGGTCAGTGCGCTGACCTTCCGCATCCTGCATGGCTCGCGCGATCTGGCGCTGACCTTGGTGGACACCACCCAGCAACTGGGCGCCATTGCCGATACCTTGCAGATCATCCTGCAACCGCACGCCATCGTCGATGCGGACGTGCCGCTGGCCTTGGCCGAAGGCGATGTGCGTTTCGAAGAGGTGCGTTTCGCCTATCCCGAGCGCGCCGCGGTGCTGGAGGGATTGAACCTGCATATCCCCGCCGGCCAGAAGGTGGGCATCGTGGGGCCCTCCGGTGCCGGCAAATCCACCTTGATTGCCCTGATCCAGCGCCTGGACGATGTGGAATCCGGGCGCGTGCTGATCGACGGGCAGGACATCCGCGGGGTCAGCCAGGACAGCCTGCGCGAAAAGATTGCGGTGGTGCCGCAGGAAACTGCGTTGTTCAATCGCAGCATCGGCGACAACATCCGCTACGGACGTCCCGATGCCAGCGATGCCGAGGTGCACGAGGCGGCGCGGCATGCATTCTGCGATGGCTTCATCCGGCAATTGCCCGACGGCTACGACACCCAGGTGGGCGAGCGCGGGGTGATGTTATCGGGCGGACAACGGCAACGGCTGGGTATTGCCCGCGCTTTTCTCAAGGATGCGCCGATCCTGATTCTGGATGAGGCCACCTCGGCACTGGACACCGAATCGGAAGCGGAAATTCAAGCTGCGCTGGATCACCTGATGCGCGAGCGCACCGTCTTGGCGGTCGCCCATCGCCTATCCACGGTGATCGGTTTCGATCGCATCGTGGTGCTGCAGGACGGCCGCGTCGTCGAAGACGGCAGCCCTGCGGAACTGCGCGGCAGCGGTGGCGTGTTCGACAGTTTGTGGCAGCGGCAGGCGGCCGGATTCGAGACAGCGCCGGAAGCACTGTGAAACGACTGCATTGGGAAGCGCTGGTTGCCTTGCGGATGCGTGGCGGGGCAAACCCAACCAACCTGCGGCTGACGGGTACGACGTGCATGGCATGAAATGTGGCTTCGGCCCCGACAGCAAGCCCCGTGCTGCGCAATCGCTAGCGCACAAAAAACAGGCAGCATTTCGCTGCCTGTTCTACTTCCTGCAAAAACATCAGTGCGGTGGCCGATAGGCGCGCAGCTTGGTCGTCACGTTGCCGACCTCCTGCACCGCGCGCTTGAGATCGTCTTCAGACATCCCTAGTTCGCGCGCCCAGTACTGCAATTCCCACTCCTCGCTGATGCTCACATTGTGCATATCGGTAGGCTGACGATTTGCATCCTGTGGTTCGCCCATGGCGATCTCCCCTAAAGGACAACCGGTGAGTCGGTTGCGAGGCCGGCGGCACCCCGTTTACCAGAGCTGCTGCCTCGACGCGTTGTCTGGCGACCTGTGGTCAGTGGGGCCGGCCCTGCTTGGCGCGCAGCGCCTTGGCATGTTCCAGATGCTCGGCGATGGTTTCGCGTGCACGCTGCAACTCTTTGCCCAGATCGCTGGAGCCCGGCTCGCTGCTCAGTTGCGTGTCCAGCAAGGCCAACGCCTGTTCGTGGCTGTCCACACTGGCCTGCAGGTACTGCGATTCAAACTGCTGCCCATGCAGGTCCTGCAGGCGCTTGCGCACGCCCTCGGCGCCCGCAGCAGCGGCTTGGCCCAGCGTGCCATTGCGATCCGGCGCAAACCGGCTCAGGTCCGTCAACGCAGCGCTGTGGGCTTCGTCCATCTTGCGCGCGAAGGCCAGCACCTCTCCTTCCACACCCTTGACCACCGCCAACTGCGCAAGCGTGCGCTCGTTCTCATTGAACACTGCCAGCGCACCAAGCGCCTGCTTGCGGTCGCGGGCATCGCCCACGCTGTCGCGCAATGGGTCGCCGTGAGGCGGCGTGCTACCGACCACCGTGGGTACGGTGCTGCGTAGATTCTGTGGATCGCCCGCCTGCCCCTGTCGACGCTGCCAGGCCTTGTACGCCACATAGCCAACCGCGCCGGCGGTCACCATCTTGAAAAGTCCCATCGCTGTCTCCTGTTGATCGCGCGCTTTCGTCGCGTCTGGTGGTCGTTGATTGTCGGGTTCGCATGGATTGCGCAGGTGGCGTGGCTGCCTCCCAGCGCGTCATACGAGCCTGCGAGCGCGGGGGTTATCCAGGCGTGACCTGCGCATCAACGCCGCGTCGGCGGTCGGGCACGTCCACACCACGCGCACGCAGCGTGCTGACGGGCTTAACGCCGCTGCACGAACACTGCAGTGCGCTGCCGCGTCCCACTGCCCACAGGAGACAGACATGCTTGCCCTCAACTATCACGGTTCACACGATGTACGCGTCGAAACCGTGCCAGACCCACTCTTGGTCGAACGCGACGACCTGATCCTGCGCGTCACTGCCACTGCCATCTGTGGCTCTGATCTGCATCTGTATCGCGGCAAGATTCCCGACCTGCGCCCAGGCGACGTTCTCGGCCACGAATTCATGGGCATCGTGGAAGAGGTGGGCCCGGATGTCACGGCGGTCAAGCCGGGCGACCGGGTCGTGATTCCATTCGTGGTCGCCTGCGGGCGCTGTTTCCACTGCGTGCTGCAGGAATTTTCCGCGTGCGAAACCACCAATACCGGCAAGGGCGCAGCGCTCAATCACAAGGACATGCGCCCGCCCGCCGCGCTGTTCGGCTTCAGCCATCTGTATGGCGGATTGTCCGGCGGCCAGGCCGAATACGTGCGCGTGCCCAAGGCCAATGTCGGCCCGCTGGTGGTTCCCGATGCGCTGCACGATGAGCAGGTGTTGTTCCTGTCCGACATCCTGCCGACCGGGTATCAGGCCGTCGTCGATGCAGGCGTCAAACAGGGCTCCACCGTCGCCATCTTCGGTGCGGGCCCGGTCGGCCTGATGGCCGCGGCGTGCTGCCGCATGCTGGGCGCAGAGCGCATCTTCATGGTCGACCGGCACGCATACCGGCTCGATTTTGCGTCCAAGGCCTATGGCGTGATTCCGATCAATTTCGACGAGATCGACGACCCGGCCGATGTGATCGTCTCGCAAACCGATGGCCGTGGCGTCGATGCCAGCATCGAGGCGGTCGGCTTCGAGGCCGAAGGCAGCGCCATCGAAACCGCACTGACCAACCTGAAACTGGAAGGCAGCAGCGGTGTGGCGATCCGCCAGTGCATCGCCGCAACCCGTCGCTGCGGTGTGGTCAGCGTGCCGGGCGTGTATGCCGGCTTCATCCACGCCTTCATGTTTGGCGATGCGTTCGACAAGGGCTTGACCTTCAAGATGGGCCAGACACATGTGCAAAAGCACATGCCGCATCTGCTGGAATGCATTGGCAACGGTCAGCTCAAGCCAAGCTCGATCATTTCGCACCGCATGCCACTGGCTGAAGCAGCGCGTGGCTACGAACTGTTCGACAAGAAGCAGGACGATTGCCGCAAGGTGGTGCTTACGCCGTGAGTGCATAGATGGCATAAGCGCAGACGGCGCGATCTTCGACCGCGCCGTCTGCGTTTTGTACAGCCGTCAAGCGCTGGCAATCGGCTCAGTCCAGCGGCTTGGCCGGCACGAACGGGGACACCGGATCGCTGGCCGGGAAGGTTTCTTCCACCGCTTCGTCCTGCAGTGCGTCCTGCTTTTTCTTCTCGTGCTGCGCCTGGTCATGCTGCACTTGATCGCGGTGTTCGGCGTGGTCGTGCGCCGAGGGAATCTGGTTGGATCTGCTCATGTGCTTTCCTACGACGTGATGCGAGCCACTACGCTACGGTGCGCCGCGTTGGCACAGGTGAAAAGCGTCTTCGCACATCAACGACAAAGGCAACGCATGTGCCGCAGAGCGCACAGTGGCGGGCCACGCGGTGCATTGGGTGTGGGCTCCCATTTCTGCCCGATGCGGCGCCACCGTGGCCCCTCTCGATCACGCGCGGCGGCGTGGTGTGACCTGTACTTGCACAATGAGGTCATGCAGCGCCGCGGCAACCAGCAGCGTCGCCGAGCTTGGCATCCGAGAACCGGCGCAGTTGCGCCTGCACAGCAGCCATGCGCGGACGCGCTGTCGGTTCACATCCGCGCGCCCCCAGGGTGTATGGTGCATGGGCGGCCGGAATCCGGTGTCGCCCTCATTTCATCTGGCCCTTTCCATCGACAATCTCTGCGAACGCTGCGACGCCGTCTGCTGCCGGCTCACCGTCATGGTCGATCCATCCGACCGTATCCCACACCATCTCACCAGCGTGACGCCGCAAGGCTGGCATGTGATGGCGCGCGACGAGGAAGGCTGGTGCGTGGCCATCGACGCTGCGCGCATGTGTTGCTCGATCTACGAGACGCGACCGGCGATCTGCCGACGTTTCGTCATGTCCGGCCCGTATTGCCGCGACGTGCGTGCCACCTACGACGATCAACGCCGCCGGGGCATTCCCTTGACGCTGTACAACGCATGAGGATGTGCGATGCATCATTCCCGCCGCCAGTCGATAACCGTCAGTAACCAGCCGGGCAACCCGCGGTTGTCCGAACAACGATTGGCCGCCGATCTGCAAGCGTTTCAGCAATCCGGCGGCGAAATCGAGCGCATAGGCGATACACCGCTACGTCGCGAAAAGAAACGCGACGCGCCGGAGGCTGCGCCAGCCGCCGCAGCCGGACCGGCCGTCGCAGCCGAGGCCGGCTAAAACAGCAATGGCAGCAGGCCGTTTGCGCCTGCTTGTCGGAGGCAGCCTCTGCCGCATGCAACGTACCGATTGCAGCGCGACGCCAGCGGTGCAATCACAGGGCGTGCATCGCACCGTGCAGCGGCGCTTCGCCGAGTCCAGTGCCGGTCATGCAGACGCGCTGGCGATTGGCCGGCTGTCCCGCGTTTGCCATTGCATCTGCGTCGAAGCGACGTGCGAGATATGCATTGCCAAACTCCTCGCGAGCGCCTGCGCGCATCGGTCCGCGGTCACCGACGCCGTGCACGTGCGACGGCAATCAGCTGCAACAACACGCTCAGGACAGCTGCAATTCTGGGGAGCACTGCAGGAGCTGCTTGAGCAGTCACCTCACGCAGGGCTCAGTGCGCAACACATCAGGCACCTCGCGCCGGCGTCAGCGCCCGCACGGGACCGTGGCCACTACAGCAGCTGCGCGCGCTTGGTCGCGCCAAGCCCTTGTGCCAGTGAGGCCATTTCGTTGGCCAAAGCGATCATGTTGCCACCGGCCTGCGCCGCGATGCCCATGATGCGCTGGTAGGCGTCCCAGAAGTCGGGCCCATTGCCATAGGCATCGTGGAACCCTTGCAGCTCCAAGACCAGCAGATCAGACACTTGCATGTCAGAGCGGTCCATTGTGTTACCTCGATGGGGGGATTCCCCGGCCCGCAGCTTATACCCATTCACCTTACAAAACCGAGTCAGCCGGACGACTGGAAACCTGCACCTGAACTGGTTACGAAGCCTGACCGGAGCCCGCGTGCGCGGCTTATGGTTGGGGCTGCTTGCCGCCTGCTGATGTACCGGTGGCGCGCAACACCGCGTATCAGGCCGTCTGCCGTGCGCGGGCCTGCCGCCCACCTCAGGCCGGCTGAATGCCAGCATGCATGGCCCCGGCGGCCGGCTCGCAGCTCGGGCGTGGCCCGCCGACCTGCGTACGTTCCCGTGTAAAATGCCCGGTTTTTGACCGGAAGAATGGCGAAAGTTTCTCCACGGGCGCCCTTGTCGGGCCCGGCGTTCATTCGCCTGCTTGCTCGCCTCAGCGACGCGCACATCGCCCAGTCCGACCACGCGCTGGCCGAGCGGCTGAGCCAGTGGATCGATTGGACGCGCGCGGTGGCCGTGTCCAAGGCGTTGGACGGCAAGCTGCCCGACACCGACGAACTGCCCGAGCCGCGCCCGCTCGACGCGGAGGCATGCGCGCGCGTGCGCACTGGCCTGGCCGCCAGCAGCGTGGCCGAGCTGGACGCGCTGGTCGTGCGCGTGCGTGCCGAGGCGCGCGACGCCGCGCTCGCAGACGCACCCGCCGCCGCGCCGGATTTCGCACCCTTTCGGCAGCACTACCTGGCCATGCAACGCGCCATGCGCACTGCCACCGGCGATCTGCGCGGGCGCCTGCGCGACCTGCTCGCATTGGTCTCCACCGACATGGCGCGGTTGGCCGAAGTGGATGCGGTGATGGAACTCACCCTGAGCCCGCGCGAGCAGAGCCTGTTGAACACCGTGCCGAGCCTGCTCGGCGCACATTTCGAACGCCTGCGCGATGCCGCACAGGCGCAGCACCGGCCGAGCGATGACGATGCCGCACCACGCGCGGTGCCCGATGGCTGGCTGGATGTCTTCCGCAAAGACATGCAGAGCGTGTTGCTCGCCGAACTGGATGTTCGTTTTCACCCGATCGAAGGCCTGCTTGCAGCGCTTCGTACCCGCTAACTGGGACGTCATGTTCAGAACTCTCGTAAACGTGTGTGTGTTTCTCGTCGGCCTGCTGGCGGTTTGCTGGGTCGGCATCGGTTATCTCGGCTCCAACCCGCTCGGCGCCTGTGTCGCGGCGGTGATCGGCGCCTGTTATGTGGCCGGCGCACTGGAGCTGTATCGCTACCGGCAGGCCACGGCGACGCTGGTAGCGGCCGTCGATGGGCTGGCCACGGCGCCTTCTGCCCTGAGCGATTGGCTACAAACGGTTCACCCTGGCCTGCGCAATGCGGTGCGCCTGCGTATCAAGGGCGAGCGCGTGGCATTGCCGGCACCGGTGCTGACGCCGTATCTGGTCGGCTTGCTGGTGTTGCTTGGCATGCTCGGCACCCTGCTGGGCATGATGGCCACGCTCAAGGGCACCGGTTTTGCGTTGCAGAGCGCCACCGATTTGCAGGCCATTCGCGGCTCGCTCGCCGCACCGGTGGAAGGCCTGGCGTTCGCGTTCGGCACCTCCATCGCCGGTGTGGCGACATCGGCCATGCTGGGGTTGTTGTCGGCGCTGTGCCGGCGCGAGCGCCTGCAGGCGGTGCAACAGCTGGACCTGAAGATCGCATCCGAACTGCACACGCATTCGGATGCGCATCGACGTGGCGAAGCATTCAAGCTGCAGCAGCAGCAAAGCGCCTTGATGCCGGCCTTGATCGACCGGTTGCAGACGCTGATGCACAGCATCGAACAGCACAGCCTGGCTGCCGAGCAGCGCCTGACCGCCCAGCAAGCCGATTTCCACGCCAAAAGCGAAGCGGCGTATGCGCGGCTGGCCACGGCAATGGAACACGCGCTGCAAGCCGGTGTCGCCGAAAGCGCACGGGCGGTCGGTGCGGCATTGCAGCCGGCGATGGAAGCCACCATGGCCAGCATCGCGCGCGATACGGCCGCATTGCAGGCACACGTCACGCAAGCCGTGCAGCAACAGCTGGACGGCATTACCCACGGCTTCCAGACCAGTGCCAGCACCACGGCGCAGCACTGGAGCACGGCATTGGCGGCGCAAGAACGCGCGCAGCAGACCCATACCGCGCAGTTGCAGGCCACACTGGAACAGATTGCCGCGCATGGCGTGGCCGTGCAGGACAGCGTGAGCAGCGCCGTGCAGCAGCAGTTGCAAGGCGTCACTGCAGCCATCGCGCAGAATGCGCGCACGGCGACCGAGCACTGGCAGGTGGCGTTGGCCGCGCAGGAACGCACGCAGGCCACGTTGACCGAGCAGCTGCAGGGCACGCTGGAACAGATTGACCAGCGCAGCGCTGCCGTGCAGGACAGCGTCACCCAGGCCGTGCAGCAGCAGTTGAGCGCACTCGACGAGGGCTTTGCCAGCAGCACCGCGGCCACCGCCGCCACCTGGGCCGCCGTACTTACCGAACAGCAACGTGCCACCGAAACGCACAGTGCACAGCTGCACGCCACCCTCGAGCAACTGGCGCAGCAGACCAGCGCCCTGCACGAAGGCGTGCAGCAGGCCGTGCAGCAGCAACTCGACGGGCTCAGCAACGGATTTGTCGACAGCACCGCCACTGCCGCAGCAACGTGGACTGCCGCGGTAGCCGAGCAACAACGTGCTAATGCTGCGCTCACCCAGGAACTGCAAGGCACGCTCGCGCACTTTGCCAGCACCTTCGAGGCACGCTCTGCCGCGTTGGTGGATGCGGTCTCGCAACGCATGCAGCAATCCAGCGCCGACGCTGCCAATGCGTGGAGCGATGCACTGGCCCAGCAGCAACACGCCAGCGCCACGTTGTCCAGCCAGCACCACAGCGCACTGGCCGCGGCCACTGCCAGTTTCGACGCGCATGCGGCGGCCCTGGTCGGGACATTGCAGCAATCGCACACCGACCTGCAGGCGGCACTGGAAGCGCGCGACACCAAGCGCCTGGCGCTGTGGAGCGAGCGCTTCGGCGCGATGAGCACGGCCCTGGCCGCGCAATGGGAACAGACCGGCGAACGCGTCGCCCAGCAGCAGCAGGCCATCTGCGACACCCTGGCCAGCACCGCCAGCGCGCTGTCCACGCAGGCGCAGGCACAGGCCAGCGCGACGATCAGCGAAGTGTCGCGCTTGATGCAGATCGCCTCCGAAGCGCCCAAGGCCGCGGCCGATGTCGTGGCCGAGCTGCGCCAATCGCTGTCCGAGAGCATGGTGCGCGACACCGCCATGCTGGAAGAACGCAGCAAGCTGCTCGCGACCCTGGATACCTTGCTCAACGCAGTCAATCACGCCTCCACCGAACAACGCGAAGCGGTGGATGCCCTGGTGACCACCTCGGCCGACCTGCTGCAGCGCGTAGGCAACCAGCTCACCGAACAGATCGGCAGCGAAACCGGCAAGCTCGGCGCAGTGGCCGCCCATGTCAGCGGCAGCGCGGTGGAGGTGGCCAGCCTGGGCGAAGCGTTCGGCATGGCGGTGCAGTTGTTCAGCGGTGCCACCGGCGAGCTCAACGAGCGCCTGCAGCACGTTGCCACGGCACTCGATGCCTCGCTGGCACGCAGCGACGACCAACTTGCCTACTACGTCGCACAGGCGCGCGAAGTGGTCGACCTCAGCATGCTCTCGCAGAAGCAGATCATCGAAGAACTGCGCCAGCTCGATCGCGGGCGCAGCGAACCCGGCCAAGCAGAAACGGCATGAGCGACGAGATCGAAAGCGACGGCGAGCTGGGCACGCCCATCTGGGCGGCATTCGGCGATCTGATGTCGGTGCTGCTGGGCGCGTTCGTGCTGATCCTGGTCGGCGTGATCGGCGTGCAGTTGCAGCTGTCCAGCCGCCTGGACGCGGAAGTCAAACAACGTCAGGCCGAAGCGCGACGTCGGCAGACGCTGGAACAGGCATTGGCCGCACCGTTGGCTGCCGGCCGCGTGACCCTGGTCGATGGCCGCATCGGCATTCGCGGCAATGTGCTGTTTGCATTCAATTCCGACGAACTGCAGCCGGAAGGACGCGAGGTCTTGAAGTCGCTGGCCACGCCATTGACGCAATACCTGCGCGCGCGCGACGAGATCCTGATGGTCAGCGGATTTACCGACGATCGCCCGGTGCTGGGCGGCAATCGCCGCTACGCCGACAACTGGGAACTGTCCGCGCAACGCGCACTCACGGTGACCCGTGCCTTGATCGCCGAAGGCGTGCCGGCATCCTCGGTGTTCGCGGCCGCATTCGGCTCGCAGCAACCGGTGGATTCCAACGCCGATGAAGCCCGCCGCGCGAAGAACCGTCGCGTGGAGATCGCGCCGATCGCGCGCCCGTCCTCGCGTGCAGACGCATCGGCGCAGCCCGCAGCGACCACCGCACCACGATGAGCAAGCCGGCACTGCCCGCACGCGCGCAACTGCAGCGCTGGCGCAGCCAGGGCGCCGATCGGCTGGATCCGGTCCGCTTCCATCTGATGGAAGCATTGGCAGTGCGCGCCGATGCGCAGGCCGATGCGGTGCGTGAGGTGCTGGAACACAAGCTTGGCGCGATGGTCGATGGGTATGCGACAGCGCTGCGGCAGGCAGCGCGTCGCCGTGGGAACCGTGCAGCGCCTGCGGCCACGCCGGGCTCGCCGCAGCCCAGCGCCTTGGGTGCGCTCACCGCGCAGATGGCCGGGCATGCGGCGCTGATGGAAGTGGACAGCCGCAAGACTGCCAGCGCAGATGCCATGCGGTTTCCGGAGCTACCGGCGCTGGACGACTTTCGTCGCACCTGGACCACCGTGCGCACCGCCAGCCAGGTGCGGCAGTCGCTGCAGGATGCGCCCAAGGATGCCGGCCCGCTCAATTCCAGCGTGCTGGTGCATCGCTGCATCACGCTGATGCGCGAGCGCTCGCCGGGCTATCTGCAGCACTTCCTCGGTTATGTGGATGCGTTGTCATGGCTGGAGCAGCTGCACACCGGCGGCGCGTTGGCCAACGAAGAAACCGCACCGCTGGCGCCAGGCAAGAAACGCAGCAAGCGTCCGTCGAAGCGAGGCAGTTAGGGCCGCGATCGGTTCCCGATGCACGCCGGGCAACCTGACGCAGGCCTGCATCTCGAGCGAGGTCCGGTCGGGTACCCGCGCACTGATCGGCAGATCACGCAGCGGCGCATCGGTCCCGGTGGCACCGGTAATGCCCAGCGCGCGGTACCGCGTGTATTGGCTGCGCACCTGCACCGCAGCCAGGTCGCGTGCCTGCGAGTGCGCAGCCTGCGCGCAGGCGCAGGCCAGCGGGCCGAGCATGGTCAGCGCGTGCAGCATGCGGCGGCGCGCGGACACGGGCATCGGGCAGAACGCCAGAAGCGCCCCGGCGCAGCACGTCCGGGACGCGAGTAAACGACGCAGGCAAAAGATGAAACGCCGAGACCGCTAGGAAGCAGGGCCGTCCGTTGCTTCGAAACGCGGCGCCCGCCCGAAATCCTCGCGCGTGAACGGGCGGTCGCCGAACAGATAGCCGTAGTAGAACGTGCGCAGCGCCCGGTGATAGGCGCGAATGCGATCCTGATACGCCAGCTGTGCCTGCAGATCGGTGCCGGCCAGGCGCGTGAGCGCTGCCTGCAGCGCAACCGGCGGCAGCACGCTGGCCACGCGTTGCGCCAACGCCTCGCGCCGCTGCAGCCCCTGCCGATACGCTGCTACCTGCGACGCCACCTGCTGGTCGCCATTTTCATGAAATGCGAAGTACCACTTGTAGTGAAACGCGGTCGTCAGCGGCGCCGAGTCGGCCCATTGCCGATTGCGCGCGTAGAACGCCTGCATGGTGTCCTGGCGCGGAATGTCCCAGGCATGGTTGACCGCCTCGCGCTGCAACCGCGCAATCTCGGTACCCTGGTTGACCGGCACAGCCTGATTGATTGCCACGTGCGCCAGCGCCGGCGCCACCAACGCCAGCACGACCCAGCAGGTAGCCAATGCCGTGGCATGCGCGGCAGGCCGCCACTGGATGCGCCCGACCAGCACCGACAGCAGCACCCAGAACAACAGGTACGCACTGCCCAGTGCCAGCACCGCCAGTTGCTGCAACCACGGCACCGCATTGAACGTGGCGAACATGACGAACGGCACGCTCAGGCACACAAGCACCGCCGCCGCGCGCACCACCACGCGCCGTACCAGCAGCGCGGCGCCCGCACCGGGCAGTGCAGCAAGCATGCGCGCACGCCCCGCTTCGCGCTCGCCCGAACGCAGATCGAACAGCAGCGCGATCACGAACAGCGGCAGCAGGAACACCAGCACGAACGCGTAGTCGAAGCGGCCAGCCAGCGCGAGTTCGGGGTTGTAGCTGTCCCCGTCATGGATCTGCGCTTCCAGCCCCAGCGCGCGCGCGCGCAGGATATGCGGCGAGACATCGCGCATGCCGACCGCCGCAAACGCCAGCGGCGATGGCGGGTCCCAGGTAGGATGAAAGCTGTAATAGGCCGCGCTGCCGGCATCGTTGGAACGCGCCACATAGTCTTCTACCAACGCGCTGTCTTCGCGCTGCAGCCCTGCAATCCTGGCGATGTTGTCCCGCTGCGTCGCCATCACGTGTTGCCCGGACAGCAGGCTGCACACGGTGAGCACCGCAAGCAACAGCAACCCGGCGAGCGCCGCACGTGCACGCAGCAGCAACAGCAGTTCGTATTTCCACAACACCATCAGCGCGCCACTCCCACCCCTCGCCCGGCCGCCACCAGCATGCACAGCGCGGCGAGCAGCCAGGCTCCAATCAGGCCGAACGCCGCACCTGCCGTGCCGATCACCTCGGTCGCCGATGCCGGCTGGAACGCGAACACCGGAATCTCATGCCAGTGCTCGGACGAAATCCGCTTGCGGCGATCGGCGCCTGCGTCCTGGGCGGTGTCGTCGGCCATGCTGACCGCGTCGGCCTGCAGCCGGTTGAGTTGCTGCACCAGCGTGTAGCGGTAGTGCTCAGCCTGGGCCAGGAACCGCAGATGCGCGCGCAGGTCGGTTTCTGCCAACGTCATCGACACTTCGCGCAGCGCCACCGTCGGGCTCAGCAACGCGAATGCACGCACCAGCAGGTTCTGTTGCTGCTGGATGGATGCGTCGCGGCCTGCATAGCGCTCGAACAGGCTTGCGGTCAGCCGTTCGCCTTCCAGTGCCAGCAAGCCCTTGTAGTTCACCGGCAGGTCTTCCACGCGCTGCACG
Source organism: Xanthomonas phaseoli pv. dieffenbachiae (assembly GCF_008639345.1). Taxonomy (NCBI): domain Bacteria; kingdom Pseudomonadati; phylum Pseudomonadota; class Gammaproteobacteria; order Lysobacterales; family Lysobacteraceae; genus Xanthomonas; species Xanthomonas phaseoli. The sequence goes on from NZ_CP041380.1 coordinate 4,184,763, forward strand.
CCGTAACGGGCCAGCGTCTGCTGCTTGAATTGCGCAAAGTGCGGGTCGTCCGGATTGTGGCTGTCGCCGAGCGTGCGCAGGTCGCGCTGGATCGCCACATCGGTTTCCAACCGGGTCGGCAGCCGGTACGCGGCACTGGCCGCGTCCGGCGCCACGCGCGGCACCAGCAAGGCCAGCCACACCCACACCGCCAGCGACACCAACAGCGCGTCGCGGCCGCGCCGGCACAGCATCGACACCGCCAGCACCAACGCACACCACACCAGCAGATACGCGCCATAGGCCAGCACCAGTAGCGCAACCAGCGGCGCTTGTCCTGGCAACAACGCAATCGGTGCCAGGCCGATCAGGGCCGGCAGCAGACAGGCGCCGGCCACCGCCGCCAGCGCCAGATACTTGCCGCCGAGCAACTGCCGGCGCGTGGCGCCCTGTAGCAACAGCGCGCGCAAGGTGCCGGTTTCCTGCTCGCGCGCCACTGCGCCGTAGCCCAAAAAGACCAATATCAGCGGCGCCAGCACCTGCAACACGAAGGCAGGCGTGAGCTGACCGAACCGCACCAGCAACGAACTCTGGCGCACATCGCCGAAATTGGCGGTGTTCTGGCGGTGCCCTTCCAGAAACATGCTGTTGCCGGTGAACGCATCCACGCCGGAATCGAATGCGGCCAGTGCCGGCAACGGGCGATAGATGAAATGGCCGTAGTGCACCACGCGGTGCGGATGCCGGTCCGGCTGCGCTTCGAACGCCTGCTGCGCTGCCTGTTGCTGCCGCGCGCGGAAATCGGCCACATCGCGCTGGTGGTGCGCAGCGGTCAACGCCGCAACCAGGGTGAGCAACATCAGCAACACCACACCGATGGCCGCGGACCGGTTGCGCGCCATATAGCGCAGTTCTTCGCGTGCGACCAGCAACACCGGGCTCATACGTGAAGCCTCACGCAGCGCGATCCTGCGGGCGCACGAAACGCGCATGCAGGGTGCGCACATCGAAGCCGCTGTCGCCGGCGCCGATCTCTTCGGCAATCCGGCCGTTTTCCAGAAACCCGATGCGGTCGGCCACCTCCACCGCACCTAGCAGATCGTGGGTGACCATCAGCACCGCGGCGCCGCGTGCGCGCACGCTGCCGACCAGGCGATTGAAGTCGGCAATGGCGCGCGGATCCAACCCGGAGGTGGGCTCGTCCAGCAGCAGCACCGGCACCTCGCGCAACGTGGCCACGGCAATGGCCACCTTCTGCCGCATGCCTTTGGAGAACCCTGCCAGCCGTTGCGCCCAGGCATCGCGCTGCAGCCCGGCGGACGCAAATGCCTCGCCAATGGCGGCCTGGCTGCGGCGCTGGCCGGCCAGGGCGAGCAGATAGTCGGCATTTTCCAATGCGCTCAGATGCTCGTAGAGCGCCACGTTTTCCGGCAGATAGGCCAAGCGCGCACGTGCGTTGGCGGGGTCGGCGACGGGGTCCACGGCGTCCACTCGCACGCTGCCGCAGACGGGTTTGACGAAGCCCAGCAACGTGGACAGCGTGGACGACTTGCCGGCGCCATTGCCGCCGAGCAAGGCGTAGACGGTGCCGGGCGCGACGCCGAGATTCAGCCCCTGCAGCACCGCGCGGCCACGGTAGGCCACGTGCAGGTCGGAGATTGAAATCGCGTGGGTCATTGAAAAAGTGAAGGGCGTGAACGCAGATGCGCCAGGAAATGATACGTTATCACATTGCCTAGGCCGCCAAAATCCGCCTGCCGCAGCGGGCAAAAGCCTGAGCGCCGCTGACTGGGCGCCGTGCCACGCATTGCGCCTGCAGCCAGCGCCTTGCGGCGCGAACATCCAACCAGGCGCCCCGCGCTGGCACGCCCGACCGGCACACGCAGACACCGTCACCACCACGCGAGACCCTCAGACCCCACATGACCTTCGAAACGCGCAGCTGTCTTCCGCCCGACGCATTCCCTGTCTCCGACCGCCACGCTCCCGCTGACGCCAAGGCGTCCAACAGCGCGCGCAGCACCCGACGCCTTGCCAAGGGGCTGGCCATCGCACTGTTCGCTGCCGCACAACTCAACGCGCAGACCATCGATACCAGCGCCCCGTTGCCGCCGGTCCGCGCGTGGCACGGTGCCAGCGAAGCATTGATCGCGGCACCGGACGATCCGTGGATAACGCCGGCCGAACGCAGCGACTTCGTCAGCACGCCCAGCTATGCGCAAACGCGTGCGTGGCTGCAACGGCTGGTTGCCGCCTCGCCGCTGCTGTCGCTGGAGGTATTCGGCAAGACCGGCGAAGGGCGCGAGCTGCTGCTGGTGCGCGCACGCAAGGGCAAGCCCGGCAAACCGGTCGTGCTGGCACAGGCCGGCATCCACGGCGGCGAGATCGATGGCAAGGACGCCGGCCTGATGCTGCTGCGTGATATTGCACAACGCGGCAAGGACGCGCTGCTGGACGAGGTGGATTTCGTGTTCGTGCCCATCCTCAACAGCGATGGGCACGAACAACGCGGCCCGCTCATCGGCGCCGCATTGCGCGGCCCGCAGCAGATGGGCTGGAATACCACCACGCGCGGCATCAACCTCAATCGCGACTATCTCAACCTGGAAGCGCCGGAGACGCGCGCGATCGTCGCGCTGCTGCACACGCTCGACCCGGCGCTGTATATCGACCTGCATGTCAGTGGCGGGCTCGATCATCAGTACGACATCACTTTCACCTTCGCCGGCTGGGGCACCTACGCGCGCTCGCGCGCCACGGCCGGTTGGCTGCAGCAGCACTTCACGCCAGCCGTCGACGCCGCGCTGCGCCGCCAGGGTCATCAACCTGCGATCTATCCCAGCCTGATCGACGAAGACGCGCCGCGCTCGGGCTTGCGCTATTCGCCCGAAGGCCCGCGCTATTCCACCGGTTATGGCGACTTCGCCGGCATCCCCACCGTGCTGGTGGAAAACCACCGCTTGAAGTCCTACCGGCAACGCGTGCTCGGCGATTACGTGCTGCTGGAAGAAGCCCTGCGCCTGGTCGGCCGCGATGCACACGCCATCGATGCGGCCAAGCGTGCCGATCGCGCGGCCCGCCCGCACGAATTGATGGTGGCATGGGAACGCCTGCCGCAGCCGATCGACCATATTCCGTTCAAGGGCGTGACCTACACCCGCGCCCTGTCGCCGGTGTCCGGCCGGCCGGAATTGCGCTGGGAAGGCCGCGACGAGACCTGGTCGATGCCGGTCATCGGCTACCGGCAGACGCAGGCCGTGCAGTACCCGGTGGCCTGGTGGATTCCGCCCGGCAACGACGATGTGCTGGCGTTGCTCGATGCGCATCGCATCGCCTACGACCGTCTGCAGCAGCCGGCCCGGCGCGCGGTACAGCAGATCCGCATCATCAAGACCGGCAGCGATCAGGTCCCGCACACCTTCGACGTAGAAGAAAGCTTTCCCGCCGGCAGCGTCCGCGTGCCCGCCGATCAACCGATGCGTATGTTGGCCGCCGCCTTGCTGGAACCGCGCAGCAGCGATTCGCTGCTGGCCAGCGGACGTTTCCGCCATGCCGGCAGCCCCGATAGCGGGCTGTATGGCACCGAGCTGGTCGAATTCAGCGAACGCGTGTTGCGCAGCGACGCCGCGCTACGCAGCGCGTTCGAACAAAAACTGGCCAACGATGCGGCGTTCCGCGCCGATGGCGATGCGCGCCTGCAGTGGGTCTATGCACGTTCGCCCTACGCGGCGATCAGCGGCTGGCGGTATCCGGTGCGGCGCGAAGTGATGCATAGCGCCGCCCATGCCTGTGGCGCTCACCGCGGTGCGGGTGCCATCACTGGGGCATGCTCGGCCATCAGCGCGATCACCCAATCGATGAACACGCGCAGCTTGGCGCTGACATGGCGGTTGGGTGGGAAAGCGATCGACAGCGGCATCGCTTCCAGCTGCCAGTCCTGGAAGATCGGCACCAGCTCGCCGCTGGCGACATGCGCGTTGGCCATATACACCGGCAGCCACAGCACACCCATGCCGGCCAGGCCGGCGGCCAGATAGGCATTGCCATCGTCGGCGGCCACTACGTGGCGGCCGTGCACGCGCACCGCTTCGTCGCCGCGTTGCATCACATACGGCACGGTTGTGCTGCTGCCCCAGCGCATGAAGCCGACACAGCGATGCCGGGTATTTTCCAGCTCCGTCGGGTGCGTCGGGGCACCCAGCCGCTGCAGGTAATCGGGCGCGGCATACACGCCGGCCTGCAGGTCGCCCACGTGACGCGCCATCAACGACTGGTCGGTGATGGCGCCGCCGCGTATCACGCAATCGACGTTTTCGCCGATCAGATCCACGCGGCGGTCGCTCACGCCCATGTCCAGCTGGATCTCCGGATAACGCGCATGGAATGCCGGCAACGCCGGCATCAGGATCAGCCGCGCCAACGGGCTGGGCACGTCCACGCGCAGGCGCCCGCGTGGCGAGGTGGCTGCAACCGACAGGCTGGTTTCGGCATCGTCCATGTCTGCCAGCAGGCGCAGCACGCGCTCGTAATAGGCCGCGCCATCGGCGGTGACCTGCACCCGGCGCGTGGTGCGATTGAGCAGCTTCACCCGCAGCCGCGCTTCAAGTTGCTGCACCAGCTGAGTCACGCTGGCGCGGCTCATATGCAGGTGTTCGGCCGCCTTGGTGAAACTGCCGGTCTCGACCACGCGCGCAAACGCCTGCATTGCATCGAATCGATCCACCACTGCTCCTGCGGCCAAGATTGTTTGGATTCTACAAACAGTGTTGGTCGATGCTGCCGATTTATCGCCGCCGCGCACGCGCCTAACGTGGGCCTCCGTTCGATGCACTTCGTTGGAGAATCCCATGGCCACACGCGACGTCGTTTTCCCGCAGGGGCGCCACGCCCTGTACGAGCGCCACCATTACTCGCCAGCGGTACGCGCCGGCGGCCTGCTGTTCGTCGCCGGCCAGGTCGGCAGCCGCGAAGACGGCTCGCCCGAGCCCGAGCTGGACGCGGAAATTGCCCGCGCCTTCGTCAACCTGGATGCCGTCCTTGCCGCGGCCGGCTGCACCTCGCAGGATGTCGTCGACGTCACCTTGTTCATGGTCAACCCCGAGGTGGTGTTCGAGGCAATGTCGGACAAGTGGGTCAGCTACTGGGGCCCGGCCCCCTATCCCACCGTCACCGCGGTCGGCGTGACCTGGTTGGCCGGCTTCCAGTTCGAGATCAAGGTGGTGGTCAAGCTGCCGGCCAAGGCTGCATGACACCTCCCATTGCATGCGCGGCAGCCATTGCGCGCCATCGCGGCCTGCAGCAGATCTGCGCCTGAGCAAAGCAACTGGCGCGCGCGGACTCGCGCCTGGCAGTCGATCGGCCACGCCTGGCTTGCCAGCGCGTGGCGTTGCCCGTGTCCACCCCGCGCGAGGTGCCCATCGCACCTTGTCACAGCTCTAAACATCATCGAAGAAGAGTGCCGAGGCCATCAGCGTCATCAACGGCATCGCCTCCAGACCGAATGCCGGGCGCCCTGCTGCATGCCGAAACAAGATCTGGGCAACCACACGCGCCTTGGGTCCAAGTCACCAAGAAGCAACATTTGTATGCGATAGCTGTAGCGCTCGCCATGCCGCGAGCCCTCTGTTCCCCTGCCGCGTTGTCCAACGTCGATGTGCTGATGCATCGCGGCGGCGGCTTCGTGCGTCCGATGATTTCAAGGAGATTGACTTCCATGCGTTTCAGGACCTTCTTCGTCGCTCTGCTTCTCACCACCTTCAGTGCCGCCGCACAGGCGCAGGTGGTGACCCTCAACAAGGGCGGCTATACACTGACGTACGACTGCACCAACCGCACCGCGCTGCGTTACGAATACGTGCTGCAGGCCGACACCGGCTCGGCTGCACGCCCGTCCAGCTTCAATCTGGATACCGAATTGCCCAGCGGCTGTGCCGGCCAGACCTCCACGGCCTCGTACGCCAGCGTGCGTTCCGGCTATGACCGCGGCCATCTGGTGACGTCCAACCACATGGACTACAACGCGACCTACATCCGCCGTGCCAACCTCATGAGCAACATCGTGCCGCAGGTGGCCAGCTTCAATCAGGGCATCTGGGTACAGGCCGAAAACGTGGCCGAATGCTATCGCGACATCGCCAGCGTGCAGGTTTACGGCGGAGTGATCTACAGCGACACCAGCAACGATTACTTCCTCAGCAGCCACGGCATCCGCACACCGGATTTCTTCTGGAAGACCATCATCACCGCCAACCCGAGCGGCGGTTCGCGCGCGATCAGCTGGCTGATTCCCAATAGCGCCAACCTGGGTTCGCTGGACAGCTACATCGTCAGCATCGACGAACTCGAAGATCTCTACGGCGCCAGCACCATCGGCATCAGCGCACCGGCGGCTGTCAAAGCCATGCTGCCGTCCACCACCTGGCCGCAGCCGAGCAATTGCGATCTGGGCTGATCGAACGCAATACGCCAGACAGGTACACGCAGGTCCCGGGTTCTCCGGGCCTGCATTTATGCAACGCCTGTACGTGGCAGCGCCGCGTGCAAGCCGGCAAACCACGCGGCGTACGGGGTGTTCTTGACCAGGTGCCGAGTGAAATCCTTGGCACCATCGGTCCACCACACCGTGCCGCGTTCACCCAAGGCGACCTTGGCTGCGTCGACTGCACGGCGCGCGGCCAGCAGGCGCTGTGCATCGTCGTCGCGCTTGGCGGCCTTGACCGCGCGTCGCGCATCCATGAGTGCACTCACCAACGCAGCACGCACCGGTTCGCTCAGATGCGGGTTGCTGGTGCGCCACAGGCGCTCTCGCACGATGAGGTAACGGCCGTCGGGTGTCGTGAGGGGCGTGGTCGCGGCCGTCATCGCACGCTCAAGGCCTGGCGCAAGGTTGCCGCATCGCGGCTGCGCGCGCGGCGCTCACTCCACGCGCTCGAAGCGAGCGCGGGCAACACCGTCCACTTCGACCTGCTCGACGAACATCGCATACGGGCGCACCCACAATCCGATATCGCTTTCCAGCGGCCGATACAGCACCAGCGGCTCCAGGGTTTCGCTGCTGCGCACCACACCGAGTACTTCATAGCGGCCGCCCTTGAAATGACGGTACTCGCCCAGTGCAATGGAAGGTAACGGCGGCAGGGTGTCCATGGCGGTATCGACGCGATCGAAAGGCCCCGCAGTTTAGGACCGCGGGCAATGGGTGGCGAGCAGCCTTGCGTTGACGCTGGGCGCCAGCGGTCGATCACCGGCGCCCACCCGCATTGCAGTGTCAGCGGCCGGGCCTGCTGTGGCTGTGCGCCTGCATTGAAGAGGCGGACTGGCAGCCACTCCAGCGGCGGCCATGTCACCTCATGCCGTCGACGACGTGGGATGCCTGTCCTGCGCCATCAGGGCTCGCCGCAATCACGTGCCTACCGCAGAACCAAGCTTAGGCGTCCTCGTCCAATTCGTCCTCGATGCTGTCGTCGTCATCGATTTCGCTGTCCTGCGCAGGCCCGTCCTGCAGCAGATCCTCGTTCTTGCCCGGCGCCTTGACGCCGTTGGGTGGCGTCGGGTCGTCGATACCCCGGTTGGCGTTCTGGTTGTTGCTCATGGTCAGCTCCCGCGGCAGAAGACCGCCTGCCCACCCTCCTCCCGGCCCTGTGATGCGCACGTGTGCCGCACCCAAAAAATGCGCCGTTCATCGCAGTATCTGAACCATTGTGGCTCGGCGCAGGGTCGCGCCACGCCGGCCTGCATCCGCGCATCGTCTCTCCCCGTAGACAGCAAGACGCCTACCGAGGAAACACCATGCCGAGCTTGATCTGCGATCTGGAAGACCTGCTCGCCTCCTGGAAGGCCGAGGCACGCACCTTCGACGCCTGCGACATGCCGGCCTCCGCACTGGCCTTCCGCGATTGCCATCGTCGCCTGTCCGCGTTGCTGGACGCCCATGCACGCCAGTCGGCTTCGCCGACGGCTGCGCTGGCCGGGCGCGAGCAGCCCAGCTCAGTGACCGAGCTGCAGCCGCGCGCCATCGCGCCGATGGGTTCCTAGGGTCTCGATCAGCGTGTCGCTGGCCTGATTCAATCCAGCCACCTCGACCTCGGCGCCGTGTGCGCGTAGTTTGAGCACCACCCGATCCAGCGCCGCCACTGCACTGATGTCCCAGAAGTGCGCATGGCTCAGATCGATCAGCACCTTCGGCGGCGTGCCGAGGAAATCGAAGCTGGCGACGAATTGCCCAGCCGATGCGAAGAACACCTGGCCGCGCACCGCATACACGCGCACCCCATCGTCACCATCGCTGGCCTGCACCTGCAGCATGCGCCCGACCTTGCGCGCGAAGAACAGTGCCGACAGCAGGACGCCGACCAACACGCCGCGCGCCAGATCGTGCGTCCAGACCGTGACCACGACGGTGCCAAGCATCACGACCGACGAACTTGCCGGGTGCCTGCGCAGATCGCGTAGCGACCCCCAGTTGAAGGTGCCGATGCTGACCATGATCATCACCGCCACCAATGCCGCCATCGGAATCTGACGCACCCAGGCCGCGCCATACACCACCATCAGCAGCAGGACCACGCCAGCCACCAGGCACGACAAGCGCCCGCGTCCGCCCGAGCGCACATTGATGACCGACTGCCCGATCATCGCGCAGCCCGCCATGCCGCCGAAGCATCCCGCCACCATGTTCGCCAGTCCTTGACCTGCGCATTCGCGGTTGCGCTGCGACGGGGTATCGGTCAGGTCTTCGACTATCTGCGCCGTCATCAACGACTCCAGCAAGCCGACCATCGCCAGCGTCGTCGATACCGGCAGCAGGATGCGCACGCTGTCCCACGTCAGTGGCACATCCGGCAGCAAAAACACCGGCAGGCTGTCGGGCAGGTGGCCCATGTCGCCCACGTGTCGGAGATCGAGATGCCAATACGCGCATGCCGCCGTCAGCACCACAATCGCGACCAGCGGCGAAGGAATGGCCGTGGTGATCCGCGGGAGCAGATAGATGATGGCCAATGCCGCTGCGCACACCGCATACACCGGCCATGGCATGCCGACCAACTCCGGCAGCTGTGCCAGAAAAATCAGGATCGCCAATGCGTTGACGAAGCCGGTGATCACCGAGCGCGAGACAAAACGCATCAACGCGCCCAGACGCAATGCGGCTGCGATCAGCTGCAGCACGCCCGCCAGCACGCTCGCAGCCAGCAGGTACTGCACCCCATGATCCTTGACCAGATCCACCATCAACAACGCCATGGCACCGGTGGCGGCAGAAATCATGCCTGGCCGGCCACCGGCGATCGAAGTCACCACTGCAAGACAGAATGCCGCGTAGAGCCCAACCTTGGGATCGACGCCGGCTATGATCGAAAACGCGATGGCTTCGGGAATCAGCGCAAGCGCGACCACGATGCCGGCGAGCACATCGCCACGCACGTTGCCGAGCCATTGCTGGCGCAACGGGAAATTTCTGGACATTGAACGACTCCGTACGCCGGCAACCACACGGCGCATTACATGCACGTCAAACACCTGGACCTTCGCAGCAACTTCGAGCGCGTGATGCCTTCGGTCAGGGTGGTGTCATGTGTCCAAGGAGATCGTTGGTGACGAGTGGCGATACTAACGCGCTCACGCCGATGCAAACAACCCGTGGGCGCGCTTGTGCATCGGCATCGAACATCAGACGAAGGTCAACGACGCGCACGCGTGAGCGCAGCCGTTGTTGGCAGCCAACGAATCAGTCGTCGCTGACCACACGCTCGCCCATCAGTTCGCGTTCGCGCTTTTCCAGTTCTTCGGCGTAACGCTTGCGCACGAATCCCTCCGACAGCACGCCCAGTACCTTGCGATCGCCGTCGATCACGGCCAACTCATCGGCCTGCGTGGTATCGAAGACCTTCATGGTCGCCACGATGTCGGTGTTGGCCAGCAGCGCCGCATCGCGGTGCTTGGCATAGTCGCCGACCGGCGCGTCCAGCTGCACGTTGTCGGCGTACAGCACGGCCAATGGCACCACGCCGGCGTAGTGTCCGTCTGCATCTTCCAGCACCACGCGTTGCGTGGAGCCCAACGGGAACCGCCGCCGGAATTCGGCCACGCTGATATCGTGCGCGGTGTGGTTGGCATCCTTGCGCATCATCTTGCCGGCCGACAGGTTGCGCACCCAGCCCACATCGCGCGCACTGCGGATGTTTTCGCCGCGCAGATGCAGCCGCCAGGTGGAGAACGAATACCCGAACACCTGCCGCACTACGGTATTGGCCACCAGCACCGCCACCATCACCGCACTGGCCAGCACGAAATCGTGCGTGCCTTCCAGGATCAACATGGCCATGGTCATCGGCGCGCCGACAATGGCCGCCGCCAGCGCGGCCATGCCCACCAGCGATGCACTGGTGGTGTCCACCACCGCAGCGCCCAGCAACACGTTCAGGCTCACCGCGAACAGGCTGCCCACCAGCGAGCCCATGAACAACGAGGCGAAGAACAGACCGCCGCGGAAACCGAAACCCAGCGAAATTCCCGACGCAACGCACTTGAGCACCAACAGGATGGCGAGCACCTGCAAGGTGCTGCTGCTGGTCAGGTCCAGATGCAATGCGCCATGCCCCGAGGACAACACCTGCGGCGAATACATCGCCAGCGGAATCAGCAACAACCCACCGATGACCGGGCGCCCCCACACCGGCAGATTGATGCGGCCCACGCCGCGTTCGATTCCGGCAACCAAGCGCATCACCGCAATGCCGATCAGCGCGCACGCCAGACCCAGCGCGATGTAGACCGCATAGTCGCGCGGCTGCAATTGGTAGGCCGCAGCAGCGGGCAACGAATACGGCGCCGCACCCAGGGCATTGGCCATGAACGCGCCAGCCAATGCGGCGGCGGCCACCGGTGCCAATGCCGATGGCGTGTAGGCACCAATGACGATCTCGAACGCATAGAACGCACCGGCCAGCGGCGCACCAAAGGCGCCGGCAATCGCACCGGCCGCACCGGCGCCCACCAGCGTGCGCATGTCCGCACGCCGCACTCGCAACACGCGTCCCAGCTGCGAGCCGGCGCCCGACCCCATCTGCGTATAAGTCGCCTCCAGCCCCACCGACGCACCGAAGCCGTTGGACAACAAGGTCTGGACCGCAACGATCAGGTTGTCGCGCATGGACATGCGCCCGCCATGCAAGGCATTGGCTTCCACCGCATCCACGAGCGGCCGTTTGCGCCGCCGCGCCATCAGCGTCACCAGGCCAACCAGCAAGCCGCCCAGCGGCAAGACCAGCAACTGCGTGGCCGTCATCGAGGTGGCCGTGCTGAGCCGCTGCTCGGGCGCGAGCGCGTAGAGCCAGCTCTGCAGGCGATGCGCAATGCCGGCCTGCAGCACCATCAAGCCAGCGGCGATCAGCCCCACCAGCGCAGCCAGGGCAATGAACCAGAGATCGTTGGCGCGCAGCTGCCTGCGCAAGCCGTCCAGTGGCCGGCGGAGTTGCGCCGCCATGGCGTGCACTGCTGGCAAGGTGTGGGAAAGTGGCTGCATGGGACCAGTGATTGCAGGATCGGCGCGCCGGCAGGGCCGGCAGGGCCGGCATCCGCTGTAGTGCCTAGTGTGCATGAGTGCCGCTGACCTGAGGCAATCTGGCACGGTGATGAAGCAAGCGCCGCGCCGCAGGCGTGATTGCAGGGCCACCCATTCAGGCGCCAGAATCGGGGCCGGCACGCGGCACACCATGCGCGTGCGATCGCTGGGCCACTCGAACAGGGATGCACGATGCTCTACCTGCTGCTGGGCTTGATTGCGACCGAAGGCATCTTGCTGATCACCTGGAACCGCCACTATTTCAACTGGGGTCTGCCGGTATTTTCACGGCGTATTGCGGTCACCGGCGATGCGTTGGCCTGCTTTCCGCTGGCGCAGGTGGAAAATGCGGTCGAGCCATCGCGCTGGCCGGACTTGCGGTTCCATCGCCTGTCCGAAGACGTGTATGCGTTTCGCGAAACCTTCCTGTTCGTCGGCGGTGTCTATCCGTTGATCATGCGCGGGCGCATCGTTGTCGACCGTCGACAACGCGCAATCATCATGACCGGGTTCTGCAACTGGACCGTGCTGATGATGGTGGTGGGTTTTCTGGTTCCGGCAGCCGTCATCAGGCCAGGGGCCACGCTGATGTTCGCGGGGCTTCTCATGCTGTCCTATCTGCTGCAACGCGGCCGTTTCACCGGTGTCGAAACAGCGGTGCACTTGCTCCTGCAGACCAACATTACCGCGTTGATCCCGCGCGGGCCTGATGCATCCAGGCGCGCATCTACCGACTGACGGTTGCTGCGAGCGCTGCGTTGCTGGGCGTCAATCCACCACGCACAGCGGTGTTTCTCCGGTCCGTAAGGTCAGCACGCGCACGCCGGTCCGCGTCACCGCCACGGTATGTTCGAACTGCGCCGACAACTTGCCATCGCGCGTATGCACCGGCCACTGATCCGGTTGCGAACGGATCGCCGCACGGCCCTGGTTGATCATCGGCTCGATGGTGAACACCATGCCTTCCTGCAGCTCCAAGCCGGTGCCTGCGTGACCGTAATGCAGAATCTGCGGATCTTCATGCATCTCACGGCCGATGCCGTGCCCGCAGTACTCCTTGACCACGCTGTAGCCGTGCGCACGCGCGTGCCGCGCAATGGCATGGCCGATATCGCCCAAGCGCGCGCCCGGGCGCACCGCCGCAATCCCTTTCCACATCGCCTGATACGTGGCCTGTACCAGCCGACGCGCCGGATAGGCGACCTCGCCCACCAGATACGTGGTACTGGAATCGGCGATATAGCCGTTCTTTTCCAGCGTAATGTCCAGGTTGACGATCTGCCCGCTGCGCAACACGTCATCGGCCGATGGCACGCCATGGCAGACCATATCGTCGATGGAGGCATTGAGTACGAACTCGAAACCGTATTGCCCCTTGCTCGCAGGCCGTGCGTCGAGCTCATCGACAATCATGCGCTCGACAAACGCATTGAGTTCCAGCGTGCTGCGACCTTCCAGCGGCAAGCGATCCAGCGCATCGAATACCTGCGCCAGTAGCTGGCCAGACACCGCCATCAGCGCGATCTCGTCGGGCGACTTGATCACGCCCGGCCCGGCTTCAAGGCTTGCGGCCGTACGCCCGCCGCGCGCAATTGTTCGGCCACGATCTGCTGAAATGTCGTGTCCGGATGCATTTCGCACAGCATGCCGACCTTGATCCAGAAATTGGCCTGCGCATTGATCGAGCGGCTACTCACCGTGCACGCACGGCGGAGTTGATCGTGCAGGTCGTCGTCGATATTGACGATGCCCATGATGGCTCCTGTTCGGCGTCGATATACGAATCATATATGAAACGTATATTTGCACACAATCGCTTCGGGCAGGGGTGCCGTCGAGAGCAATGCCTGTCCGGCGTGTGCTGCGCGCCTCGGCGGACAGGTCCGGTAACGCCGCAGTAGAAGGGAGCACGCTCCAAACGCGAGTCGAGCCCCGGGCGGATGCGATGACCCAACGCCTGGAAGCACCGCCGCACACCACATGAAAGGCAGCAGGTTGCGGTCGTCAGCGCTCGACCGGCGAAGGCGTCCGCCCGATGCGGGCATAGATCTCGCTCACCCACTCGATAAATACACGCACCTTGGTGCTCAACTGTCGGCTGGGCGCATAGGCGATGAAGACATCCAATGGCGCCGGACGCCAGTCCTGCAGAACCGGCACCAACGCGCCGCGTTCGATGGCCGGACGCACCATGAAATCGAGCGTGTGGATCAGCCCGAGCCCGGCCAATCCGGTGGCCAGATGCGCGTTGCTTTCGTTGACCATCACACTGCAGTTGGGAACGATCTCCAGCGGCGCTCCATCGTCCAGGAAATGCAGCGGCAGCGCTTTGCCACTATGCGCGGAGAAGTAACCCACCACAGGAAACGCCGGGCTTTTCAGCTGCTCGGGGTGGGTCGGGACACCGTGGCGTGCGAGATAGTCAGGACTCGCGCAGGTGGTCCACGCAAGGCTGCCGATCTTGCGCGATATCAGTGCGCCGTCGTCTGCCGTGCTGCGGATGGCGCAGTCGATATTTTCGCCGATGACATCCACCGTGCGATCGGTGACGCCAAGCTGCAGCTGGATATCCGGATAGCGTGCACAGAACTCCGGCAATGCGGGTATCAACAATCCGCACGCCGTCGAGCCGCCCGTATCTACACGAAGCCGGCCCTTGGGGCTGCCTTGCGCACGTCCCAAGGTGGCTTCCACGTCGTCCAGCTCCGTGAGCAGATGCCGCACGCGCTCGTAATACGCAGCGCCGTCGTTGCTGACACGCACGCGGCGCGTGCTGCGTTCAAGCAATTTGACTCCCAGATATTTTTCCAGCGCGCTGATCGACTTGCTCAGCGTGGCATTGGGCATCTGCAGCGATTCTGCCGCACGGTTGAAGCCACCGGTTTCCACCACGCGCGCAAAGGCGCGGATTGCCTGCAGGTGATCCATTGCTCGCTCCGTCTGGAGCATCGGATTATTTCTGCAGGGGAATAAAGAATCAATGATATTCCGATTTATCGCTTCAGCGACGGCCAATAGACTGCCTGCAACGCGGGAACTCCGTTCAAGAGGCGAACACCATGCATGTCCAGGATCTGGTCAACATTCACCCCACCAAACACGCCGGGAAGATCGCCCTGGTCACCGGCGGCAGCTCGGGCATCGGCCTGGCCGCCGCCAAACGGCTGGCGCTGGAGGGCGCAACGGTGGTCATCAGCGGCCGCCGGCAGCAGGAACTGGACCGGGCGGTCGCCGAGATCGGCCACGGCGCCACGGCGGTACGCGCCGACATTTCCGTTGGTGCAGAGCTTGACGCCGTCATGGACGGCATCGCCACCGCGCATGGACGACTGGACCTGCTGCTTGCCAACGCAGGCGGCGGCGAATTTGCGCCAATCGAATCCATCACCGAAGCAGGCTTCGACAAGTACTTCAACATCAACGTCAAGGGCACCCTGCTGACCGTGCAGAAGGCGCTGCCACTGATGGGCGCCGGCAGCGCCATCGTGGTGACGGGCTCCATCGCGGCAAACCAGGGCGTTTCCAATTTCGGCGTGTATGCCGCAACCAAGGCGGCACTGCGCTCATTCGTCAGGACATGGGCATCCGAGCTGAGAGCTCGCGACATCCGCGTCAATCTGATCGCGCCCGGCGTCGTGGTCACACCCGCCTATCGATCCGAATTGGGCATGAGCGAGGAAGACATCGACGCCTACCTCGACCAGATCAAGCAGAAGGCACCACTGGGCCGCTCGGCAAGCCCGGATGAAATGGCCAAGGCGATGTCCTTCCTGGCATCGGACGACGCCTCCTACATCACCGGCATCGAGCTGACAGTGGACGGCGGCCTGACCCAGATCTGATCCACACGGGCGGCGCGCTACCTTGAGTGCACGTCCAATCCACTGGAGACAAACAAGATGAGCATGCAAAACAATTTGGCGATTGCGCAAAACTTCCTTGAAAAGATCGGCTCCGGTGCATCGCCTGAGACCATCGCGGCAATGTTCAGTGCGGATCTGCAATGGCATATCCCTGGCGACCCATCCGCACTGCCATGGATTGGGCGACGCAACGGGCGCGGCGCGGTAGAAGCGTTCGTCCGTGATTCCAGCACGATGATGGAGCGCCTCCGGTTCGAGGTGCATGATCTGCTGGCCAGCAACGACCGCGCTGTCATCGTGGGTGAGCTCGCCAGCCGCATCACCGCCACCGGAAAGCTCACCGAAACGCCGTTTACGATCGTGCTCACCATCACGGGGAACGAGATCTCGCAGTTTCTGATGCTTGAAGACAGCTTTGCGGTGGCTGCTGCGTCGCGAACTGCGGAGCCATGACTGTCTGAAGTCTGAGATTGAGCCAGATCGCCATTGGATGACCACCGAAGGGTCAGATCGACTTCCAGCAACTGCTCATCATCAGGATGCGCGCAACATCCGATTGCCTCATGGAGGCTGATGGTGGGCCCACCAGGATTCGAACCTGGAACCAAAGGATTATGAGTCCTCTGCTCTAACCGTTGAGCTATAGGCCCGAGTGTCTGGCGGCGAGATGGCGAGCATGTCGGGCCGTGCAGCGGACGCGAAAGTTTACCTGTCTGGGCGTCGCCCTGTCTGCTAGCCGGCCTGTACCTGCAACGCCCCCGGCACGCACAGCCGAAAGATCATGCCTTGGCGTCACAACGAAAAAGCCCAGCGGCGGCTGGGCTTTGGACATTGGATTTGCTGGCGCCGTGCACGCAATCGCGCGATCTAGACGCAGCAAACCTATCAATCCCGAATCACCAATCCCAATCCTGCCCTCAGGCATCAGCCGTCTCAAACTGCCCATCGATCAACTGCCGACCTGCACGAAAACCGTGCGCGATGGCCTCTTGGTAGGTCGCATAGGCCAGCCCGTTGCAGGCGATACGCGGCTGGCGCTTGCCGCCGAGCGCATACACGTCCACCCACAGCGTCCACTTGGCATTAGGGGAAGCCTGCTCGGCGCGCACGCGGATCTCGTGTTCGCGGTACGTGGTGGTTTCAAAGCGGCTTTGCCTACTCATAAAGCGATCTCGTCTCCATTCGTCGGCCAACTTAGAAGTCGCGGTCAGAACGCCACGTGAGGTTTGCGGAAACACCGGTTTAATGTTGCGTGGCCGTGTAGCTTCGTCGGCGGTGCGTGAAACGTCCGGGCTCTGCGCCACTGACACGCGCCTTGCATGCGATCGACAGCTGCCCGAGTCGCCAGCATAGTCAATTGCCTGCGCCATCACGCAACAACCCCGCATAAGCGGGGCTGTTGCGTGATCACTGCACGGTTACAACCGCGGCGTCAGTCGATATCCAAGAACGAGCGCAGCTGTTCCGAACGGCTCGGGTGACGCAGCTTGCGCAACGCCTTGGCCTCTATCTGACGAATCCGCTCGCGGGTGACGTCGAACTGCTTACCGACCTCTTCCAGCGTGTGATCGGTGTTCATGTCGATACCGAAGCGCATGCGCAGCACCTTCGCCTCGCGCGGGGTGAGGCCGGCCAACACGTCACGCACCGTCTCGGAGAGATTGATGTTGGTGGTGTTGTCGATCGGGGACTCCACATTGGTGTCCTCGATGAAGTCACCCAGATGCGAATCCTCGTCGTCGCCGATCGGGGTTTCCATCGAGATCGGCTCCTTGGCGATTTTCATCACCTTGCGGATCTTGTCCTCGGGCATGTCCATTTCCTTGGCCAGTTCCTCCGGCGTGGCCTCGCGGCCGAACTGCTGGAGCATCTGGCGGGAAATGCGGTTCAACTTGTTGATCGTCTCGATCATGTGCACCGGAATACGGATGGTGCGCGCCTGGTCGGCGATCGAGCGGGTGATCGCCTGGCGAATCCACCAGGTGGCGTAGGTCGAGAACTTGTAACCGCGACGGTATTCGAACTTGTCCACCGCCTTCATCAGGCCGATGTTGCCTTCCTGAATCAGGTCGAGGAACTGCAGACCGCGGTTGGTGTACTTCTTGGCGATGGAGATGACCAGACGCAGGTTGGCCTCGACCATTTCCTTCTTGGCCTTGCGTGCCTTGGCTTCGCCATAGGCCATCGCACGGCTGATTTCCTTGATCTCGCCCAGGGTCAGGTAATTGGCCTTTTCCATCTCGATCGAGCCCTGCTGCTCGGAGATGATCTGGTCCTTGACGTCGCGCAGCGCCGAGGACCACTTCTGCTTGCGCTTGAGTGCGTCTTCCACCCATTCCAGGTTGGTCTGGTTGCCTTCCCAGGAGCGGATGAAGTCCTTGCGCGGCATGCGTGCCACGGTGGTGGCAAGGTGCAGCACCTTGCGCTCGTGATCCTTGATGCCATTGACCACGCCACGCAGCTGGGTGACCAGCGCGTCGGTCAGCGGCAGCGGCAGCTTGAGCGTGGTGAAAATGGCGGCCATGTCTTCGCGGGCCTTGACCACCAGCTTGTGCTCGGCGCCGTTCTTGGCATAGGCCTTCTTGAACTTGGCGTATTCGTTGGCCAGGTTCTCCATGCGCGTGGCCACTTCCACCGGGTCCGGACCGGTCGGGCCGGCCTCTTCTTCGGCGGCCTCGTCATCACCGTCTTCGTCGTCGTCTTCGTCGACTGCTTCATCGTCGGACACGGCAACCGGGCCGGCCGCGGCGAGCGCAGCAGCGGCCGCATCGGCTTCTTCGATCAGGTCGTTGAAGCCGACCACGATCTCGGCCAGACGCTTCTTGCCTTCCTTGTGCGCTTCGTAATCGGCCAGCAGCATTTCGGTCGACAGCGGGAACACGCCCAGTGCTGCCTGGACCTGGCTGAGGCCTTCTTCGATACGCTTGGCGATGGCGATTTCGCCTTCGCGGGTCAGCAGCTCGACCGTGCCCATTTCGCGCATGTACATGCGCACCGGGTCGGTGGTGCGGCCACCTTCGGTGTCGAGCGCGGTCAGCGCGGCGGCAGCTTCTTCGGCGGCGGTGTCGTCAACCTCGCGGTTGCCGGTATTGCCATCGTTGAGCAACAGGGTTTCGGCATCGGGTGCAACTTCATGGACATCGATGCCCATGCCGTTGATCATGCTGATGATGTCTTCGATCTGCTCCGGGTCGACCAGGTCGTCGGGCAGATGGTCATTGACTTCGGCGTAGGTCAGATAGCCCTGTTCCAGGCCCTTGCTGATCAGTAGCTTGATGTCGGATTGCTGGGCAGGACGTTCGTTGGCCATGAGTGCTCGCGCCACCGGCTTTGAGATTGGAAAGAGAACCTAGCATTATACCAGCGTGAAGCCCGGTCTGCCGGATTCAAGACGGGACCGCTGGTGGACGTGTTGTATCTAGGGTCTGAGAAGGAAGGTCACCGGGCCATCGTTGACCAGGTCGACAACCATATGGGCACCGAAACGCCCGGTTTCCACCCCACCGCGGTGTTTTTCGCGGCAGATCGCCACCAATCGATTGAACGCCGGTTCAGCCTCCAATGGCGGCGCGGCGGTGCTGAAGCCCGGGCGGTTGCCGGAACTGGTGTCCGCAGCCAGGGTGAACTGGCTGACCAGCAGCAGGCCGCCGCCCGTATCGGTGAGTGAGCGGTTCATCTTGCCGGCGGCGTCGCCGAACACCCGATAGCTCAGCAACCGCTCCGCCAGGCGCCGGACCTGCGCGTCACTGTCGCCGGGCTCCACGCCGATCAGGGCCAGCAGCCCGGGGCCGATCTGCCCGACGATCTGGTCATCGACCGTGACGCTGGCGCGGGTGACGCGCTGGATCAGTGCAAGCATGGGCATTCTCGGGCAGCAAACTGTGCCGCGCAGCATGCCCAGCGCTGCCGGCACTGTCACGCGCGGGCCTTCGCGGTCTGCGCTGTTTAGAATTGCGCCGATGACACCTGATGTTCGCGCTCGCCTGTTGTATGCCACCGCCGCCACCGTGGGCCGCTTGCCGTGGCCGTTGCTCAAGCGCGTGGCCGACACGCTGGCCTGGAGCTGGCGCAAGCTCAACGCACGCGAGTCACGCGTGGCCCGCCGCAATCTGGAGCTGGCGTATCCGGAACTGAGCGCCGAGCAGCGCGCGCGCTTGCATGCGCAGATCCTGCAATCGACCGCGCGGCAGACGCTGGAGGTGCTGCGCACCTGGACCCGCCCGCCGGCGGAGAACCTGGCACGCCTGCAGCG
This sequence comes from Xanthomonas phaseoli pv. dieffenbachiae, assembly GCF_008639345.1. Taxonomy (NCBI): domain Bacteria; kingdom Pseudomonadati; phylum Pseudomonadota; class Gammaproteobacteria; order Lysobacterales; family Lysobacteraceae; genus Xanthomonas; species Xanthomonas phaseoli. Next base: position 4,204,420 of record NZ_CP041380.1, read on the forward strand.
CAACGGCCAGGAACTCTACGACGCCGCGCTGGCCTCCGGGCGCGGGGTCATCGTGGCGGCGCCGCATTTCGGCAACTGGGAACTGCTCAACCAGTGGCTGTCCGAACGCGGGCCGATCGCGATCGTCTACCGGCCGCCGGAATCCGAGGCGGTGGATGGCTTCCTGCAGTTGGCACGTGGTGGCGACAACGTGCGCCAGGTACGCGCCGAAGGCCCGGCGGTGCGGCAGTTGTTCAAGGTGCTCAAGGACGGCGGCGCGGTCGGCATCCTGCCGGACCAGCAACCGAAGATGGGCGATGGCGTGTTCGCGCCATTCTTCGGCATTCCGGCCTTGACCATGACCCTGGTCAACCGGCTGGCCGAGCGGACCGGGGCGATCGTGCTCTACGGTTGGTGCGAACGCGTCGGCGACGATCTGCAGTTCGCGCTGCACGTGCAGCCGGCCGACCCCGCGGTGGCCGATGCGGATCCGGTGCGTGCAGCCAGCGCGCTCAACGCCGGCATCGAACAGATCGCCCGGCGCGACCCGGCGCAATATCAGTGGACCTACAAGCGCTACACCCTGCGTCCGCCGGGCAGCGGCGAGGCCAACCCGTATGCGACCGAGCGGCATCCGCACTAGCCACGGCGCTCAGTCGTCGTGCGGATCGGCAGGCGTGTCCAGGATGCGTTGATAGAACGCCAGGTCCAGCCAGCGCCCGAACTTGAAACCGGCCTCGCGCACGGTGCCGGCGTGGGTGAAACCGAACTGTTCGTGCAACGCGATGCTGGCCTGGTTGCTGGCATCGATGCCGCCCACCAGCACGTGCACGCCGCGCGCTTGCGCCGCTGCGATCAGGGCCTGCAGCAGGAGACGCCCCAGGCCCTTGCCGCGATGGTCGCGGTGCACGTAGATCGAATGCTCGACGCTGTACTTGAAGGCGGGCCAAGCGCGAAAGGTACCGTAGCTGGCAAAGCCCATCAGGGTGCCGTCGTCGTGCTCCACGCCGATCACCGGAAAGCCGCCCGCCTGCTTGGTGGCGAACCAGCCGACCATGCTCTCCGGTGGCCTGGGACGGTAGTCGTACAGCGCAGTGGAATTGGCGATGGCTTCGTTGAAGATGTCCAGAATGGCGCCGGCATGGCGCGCTTGGCTGCAATCGACAATGTGCATGGGGCCCGGCAAACATGGAGGTCGCCCGATTAGAAAGCATTGCCGCACCCTGAACAACGCGGACCGCAGGGCAACCAAGCGGCGCAAGCCTGCCCACTCAATCGGCAGCGGCTGGATGCAGCGTTCTACCCGGTCGTGGCGACCGCCTGTTGCCAGGCGCGCGACAATGGGTAGATGCGATCACGCAGTGACCGCGGCGGCGCCCGCCTTGAAGCGGCCGTGGCAATCCCCATTTGGAGTCGTGCATGAGTAGCCCCCTCCCCTCCCCCAGCGCACAGGCCTTCGGCGATCCGGCGGCGATTCGCTGTGAGCGCGCCGCATCCGAACTGCGCGCCGGGCGCCCGGTGTTGCTGACGGCGGCCGATGGGCAGGCGCGGGCGGTGCTGGCGCTGGATAGCAGCACGGCGCAGTCGTATGCGGCGTTCGCCCGCGCCGCGCGGGGGCGTCACTATCTCTTCGTGACGCCCACCCGCGCCCAGGTGCTGGGCCTGAGCGCGCCGCAGGGTGCGCGCGTGGGCCTGATCGATCACAGCTACGACCAGCTCGCCGCGCTGGCCTACCTGCGCGACACCCCGGTGCCTGCGCAGTGGACGGCCGGCGATGCGCTGGATGCCGGCGGCGTGGAGATCGCGCGGCTTGGCCTGCTGCTGCCGGCGCTGCTGGCGGTGGAGTTGCGCGATGTGCACGACCATGCCGCGTTCGCCGGCTGCCAGTCGCTGGCGCTGGACGATTTGAGCCGCGGCTGCGCCACCTCTGCGGCAGCCGGCTACGAGCTGGTGACCCGCACCCCGGTACCGCTGCGCGGCCTGGGCATGAGCGAGTTCGTGGTGTTTCGCGGCGGCGTGGCGCAGCGCGACCAGGTGGCGATCGTGGTCGGCCAGCCGGACCTGAGCACTGCGGTGCCGGTGCGCGTGCACTCGTCGTGCCTCACCGGCGACCTGTTCGGCTCGCTCAAATGCGATTGCGGCGACCAGCTGCGGCACGGCCTGGCCAAGTTGAAGGAGCTCGGTGGCGGCGTCCTGCTGTATCTGGACCAGGAAGGGCGTGGCACCGGCATCGCCGCCAAGATGCGCGCCTACGGCTATCAGCATGCGGGCCTGGACACCATCGATGCCGACGCGCAGTTGGGCTTTGGTCCGGACGAGCGCCGCTACGGCAGTGCGGTGGCGATGCTGCGCGGGCTGGGCATCAGTCGGATCCGGCTGTTGACCAACAACCCCGCCAAGGCCGAGCGCCTGCGTGCGGCCGGCATCGTGGTCGAAGATCGCATCGCGATCACTGGCGACATCACCGCCGAAAACGAGCAATACCTGCGCACCAAGGCCGCGCGCGCTGGCCACGCGCTGGATGTGGATGCGTTGATCCTGGCCGCGCAATAACGCGCCCGGCGCCGGGTGCGCCGGCACTGGGCAGCCGGCTATGCTTGCGCACCGCTTCTGCAGGCCAGCTACGTGCACGACGCTCCACCGCCGCACCCCGACGTCATGGTCCAGCCCGCCCCGGCAGAAGCCCCAGCCGTGACGCACAGCCAGTGGCAGTCGCTGCCGCGTCGCGGTGCCTATGTGGCGGCGATCAATGGCGCGCTCGGCGGAGGATGTGCGGGCCTGATCGCAGCCGGCGTCACGATTGTCTGGCTGCACGCCTGGCGTTACTGGCCGGCGGTGCTGGGCGTGACCGCGGTCATCGCCCTGCTGGGCGCCTGGTTGGCGGTCAAGCGGCACCGGCTGACGCACTGGAAACTCGATCAGCATGGCCTGGCGCTGCAGCGCGGTCATCTGTGGCAAAGCGATACGCGTGTTCCGATTTCGCGCGTGCAGCATGTGGACCTGCGCCGCGGGCCGATCGAACGCGCGACCGGCCTGACCACGCTGGTGGTGCACACCGCCGGCAGCCGGCTCAATGCGGTGGCGCTGTCGGGGCTGGATCAGGACGATGCCGAGCGCCTGCGCGACCGCCTGGCCCGGCAGCTCGATCACGACGACGACGCGCTATGAATGCCGTTGCACATCGCGGCAACGACGAGCAGCGCCTGCATCCGTTGTCGTGGGTGTTCGTGTTGCTGCAGCAGATCCGTCAGTTCCTGATTCCGCTGGCGGCACTGATCCTGTTCGGCAGCCGCGACGGCAATCGCGATGTTGCCGACCAGATCGCCACCGCGGTGGTGATTGCGGTGCTGGTGGCGATTTCGGTGCTGCGCTACTTCACCTACCGCTACCGGATCGGCAGCGATAGCGTGGCCATTCGCAGCGGCTTGTTGGAACGCAGCCGGCGCGATATTCCGTTTGCGCGCATCCATAACGTGGTGGTGCATCAATCGCTGCTGCACCGTCTGGCCGGCGTGGCCGAGGTGCGGCTGGAGTCGGCCGGTGGACACAAGCCGGAAGCGGAAATGCGCGTGCTGCGGCTGGATCAGGCGCTTGCGCTGGAAGATCTGATACGGCGCCGTGCAACCGACACAGGCGTGCCGGCGCCGCAGATCGAAGAAGACAGCGGCAGCTTGCTGCGCCTGCCGATGGCCGAGGTCATCCGGCTGGGCCTGATCTCCAATCGCGGCATGGTGGTGGTGGCGGCTGGCTTTGGCGTGATCTACCAGATGATTCCGCGCCGCACGGTATCCGACTTCGTCGAGCATAACGGCGAGCTGGCCTATCGCTACGTCAGCCAGATCCATCCCGGCGTCGCGGTCACCGCAACGCTGGCGATCCTCGCCACGCTTGCCCTGTTGTTGGCGATGCGCGCGCTGTCGGTCGCCCTGGCGGTGACCCAGTACCACGGCTTCCATCTGAGCGAATCCGAGCGCCGCCTCACCGTGGAGCGCGGGCTGCTGACGCGGATCCGCAGCAGCGTGGCGTTGCGGCGGATCCAGTCGTGGACGTTGTACGAAGGCCTGCTGCATCGCCTGTTCGGTCGTCGCCAATTGCGGGTGGACACCGCAGTGGCCGGCAGAGGCGATAACGAAGGCAGCGCACTGAAGGAGCTCGCGCCCATTGCCGAGCCGCAGCACTGCGATGCCTTGCTGCAACGCCTGCTGCCCGGCATCGCCTGGCCGCCGACGCAGTGGCAGACGATCGCCACGCATTGCTGGTGGCGCTTGAGTCTGCCCGCCACGCTGACGCTGCTGCCGCTGACGGCGGGCCTGACGTGGCAGTTCGGCAGCCAGGCCTTGTGGTTGCTGGTGTGGCTGCCGTGGAGCGCGTTCAAGGCGCAGCGCCAGGTCCAGCGCATGGCCTATGCGGTGGATGCGCGTTACGTCGCGGTGCGCGGCGGCTGGTGGAAGCGCTGGTGGCGGCTGGCCGAGCTGGACAAGCTGCAGGCGCTGCAGCTGCAGCGCTCGCCGTTGGATCGGCTATCCGGCACCGCCACGCTTTGGCTGGATACGGCCGGCGCCAGCGCCACCGGCCCGGCATTGCGGCTGCGCTTTGTGCCGTTCGCCCAGGCGCAGGCGCTGCAGGCGCAACTCGGTGCCGCGCTGGCGCGGCGCAAGCTACGCTGGTGATTGGGCAATCGGGAGTCGGGAATCGGGATTGGATCAACCGCGCACCGGAAGCATCTCGTCAACGAACCACCAGCAGCGATCAACGCTGCGACGGCCCCCAATATCCGAGCTCGCGACGGATCTGCAACCCGCGCCACACCGAACCCAGCGGTTTGCGGCGCAACCCGCCGAGTTTGCCGGCAATGAAGTCTTCAGTGGCGGCAATCACCCGTTCGGAAGACTGCCCGTCGCGATACGGGTGAATCGCATCGGCGTAACTGGCGAGCGCACTACACAATGCCGCATCCGGCGCCAGCGCGCGCGCCAGCTGCTGCGGCAATTGCTCTGCCTGACGGAAGTCGAGCATGTGCGGCTGCGGCACGCGGTTGCGAAAGGTCACCACCGGTTTGTGCTGCACCACGAACTCGGACACGATCGATGAGGTATCGGAAACCAGCACATCGGCCGCACGTTGCGCGGCCATGACCTCTTCTGGCTCGATGAAGCGTGCGTTGGCACCTGCCAGTGCGCGATAGCGATCGAACAGTTCCGGAGCGCACTTCGGGTGCAAGGTCAGCAGCCAGTAATGCGCGCCGCGCGCGATGTCGGCGGCGATCTCGTCGTAGAGTGCGGGCGCTGCGCTCAGCCGCTCGGTAAAGGTGGAACCGAACAGGATCACCGGGCGGCCGGCGGCCGGCGCACGCAAGGCGGCGCTACGGCCGCCATCGTCGCGAAAGACCGGATCGAGCTTGGGCCAGCCGGTTTCCACCACGGCAAAATGGCCCTCGCGCTGCGCCAGCGCGCGGAACGGCGCGGTGGTGGCCGGGCCTTGCGTGCAGTACAGATCGAACAGCCCACGCACCCGGAAATGGCCGCGATTGTCCTCGCGCTTTTGCACGTTGAACCCGTGAAACAGCTGCACTTTCGCACCGGAAACAAACGGTGGCACCCAGTTGGCGGCACTGAATACCGCACGCGGGCGCAGCGCCAGCGCCTCGCGCAGGCCGACCTCGCGCACGCCCGGCAACGCCAACCCGCGCGCGCCACCTTCGAACCAGGCCGACACCGCGTGCCCGCGGGCCTGTAACGCCTGCGCCAATGGCGCCAGAATAGGCAACGCGTAACGCTCCGTTGCGAACAGCAGGTAATCGGCCATCACATGTCCTCTTCGACCGCACCCGACGAACGGCCGCGCATCAGCGCCTGCATTATCGCGTTCAACGAGGCCGATCGCCTACGCGACTGTCTAGCCTCGCTGGCGTTCTGCGACGAGATCGTGGTGGTGGACTCCGGCTCCACCGATGCCACCACCGCCATCGCCAGCGAGTACGGCGCACGCGTGCTGCACCGCGCCTTCGATGGCTACCGCAGCCAGAAGGCATTCTGCGTTGCGCAGGCCAGCCACGACTGGGTGTTGTGCCTGGATGCCGACGAACGCGTCAGCGATGCCCTGCGCGCCTCGATCATCGCGGCGCGCGATACCGGTTTCGCCACGGCGGCCGGCTACCGCTTCGCACGCCTGTCCGACTACTTCGGTCGCTTCCTGCGCCACGGCAATGCGTATCCGGACCGGGTGCTGCGCTTGTTCGATCGCCGCCGCGGCGGCTGGCGCGGCAAGCGCGAGATCCACGAGGCGGCCAGCGTGGATGGCCCCGTGGAGACCTTGGCGGGCGATCTGATCCATTACCCGTACCGCTCGCTGATGCAGCAACTGAGCAAGACCCAGCGCTACGCGCAGATGATGGCCGAGCACGAACATGCGCGCGGCAAACGCGCCACCTGGAGCAAGCTGGTGCTGGCGCCGGCCTGGCGCTTCTGGCGCGGCTACCTGTTGCGCGGCGGCTTTCGCGATGGCTGGCATGGGCTGATCTACGCCTATGTACGCGCCAACTACGTCCGCCAGAAGACCATCATGTTGTGGCTGCTGCAAAACAATCAGCCGGTGCAGGACCCGGCGCGGACGCCGGACCGGCGTAGCGAGTCAGAACAGGTAAAGACCTCGAGAGCTGCAGGCAAGCGGCTGTGAACGCCGCCGACGGTGCGCACAAGTCGGCATGTGCAAGCCAACGCACCCCGACTCCAACAACGCCCCCTTCTTTTTCTGCACACGCGTGAGCTCAGGCACTGCAGGCGCGCTGCTGGTGCATACGCCACCTGCAGCCGGTGGATCATCCGCCGCTACCGGGTGCTCGCCACGTCCGACTGCGCTTGTTGCGCCTGCCGTGCCGACAGACCCACCAGCACGCCGACCATGGCCGTGTAGAAGCTCGCCGCCACCTGGTGCGCGAACATCGATTGGGTCAGGCCGCACAGGGCATAACTGATCACAAGCATCACCCCGGCCGCCGCCGGGCCGCGGAACTGCTGCTGCCCGCTGCGCCGGTGCAGTCGCACGAACATCCACAACGGTACGCCGTAGACGGCAAGCAGCAGCAACAGCCCGGGCACGCCCTGGGTCGCACTCCATTCGGCTAGATCGTTGTGCGCATGCCCCAACTGGCAACGGAACAACGACGGGTCGGCGGCACAGGCCGGCAGGTCGTGCATCGCATCGTCGAAACGACCAACGCCCACGCCCCTCAGCGGATGCGCCTTCAGCGTGTCCCACGCCACATGCAGGCGTTCGATACGGGCGCCGGCCGACGAATCGGTATCGCCCACTTCGTAACGCTGCAGGTCGCGCTGCAATTCGCCCAGGCGCATCTGGTCGGTCAGCGCCGGCACGCTGAGCGCGATGCCCACCGCCAGCACCGCGCCGCCGATGAAGGTCAGCAGGCGCACGCGCGTGCTGTGCCAGGGCGCACCCCAGATCAGCACGCCCAGCGTGGCCAGCATCGCCAGCCACACCCCGCGGCTGCCGCTGAGCACGATCACCACCACGGTGGCGACCCCAGCGCCCACCAGCCAGCGCACGCTGCCGAGCGGGCGGCAGAACACCGCCACCACCAGCAACATCAGCACGATGTCGGCGAATACGATGGCGTTGGTGAAGCCTTCGGCGCGGTCGGCGCCGTTCATCACCTGCAGCAGCGCGATCAGCATGGCCGCAAACACGCCGACCAGGGCACCGCGCCAAAACCACAGCTGGCGCGGCTGCAACGCATATGCCCATAGCGCCGCCCATGGCAGCACCAGGAAGCGCGAGCGATTGCCCACATCGCGCAGCCCGTGCTCGAACAACACGATCGACAGCAGCGACATCGCAATCACCGCCACCGTCAGCCAGCCCACCACGCGCAACGACCATTCGCGCGCGGCAATGCCGTCGCGCAGGCTGCGCCAGCCCATCAACGAACCAAGCAGCAGGCACAGGCCGAACGGCAGCAACCCGCTCGGCATGCTCACCACCAGCGCAGTCAATGCGAACGCGCCCAGCTCGGCAATGCGCACGCCTGCCCGTGAGGTGGTCGGGGCAGAGGGCGACAGTGACGCGGGGTGGGGACGCAAGGAAGTCATCTACAAATCGGTGGGAAATAGGGAGGCGACGCAATGGCCGGCCGTCGGCAGCGCCGGCCAAGCTAACGATGCGACGCATGAATCCCTGCTAGACAGCGACCGGCTGCTGCATTGACGCCGCGCCGATGGCACCTGGCACGCGCGTGCGCCGGTGGAGTCGGCTGGCTCATTCGGTATCCAGGTTGCCCTGCTCCTTTGCTTCCACCGCACGCTCGCTGGAGCTGGCCACGCAGGCGCCACGCACGGCATCGGCCGGCACCAACCACCAGCGCCGGCGGTTGGCCACGCCCACCAACTGGCTGCGGCTGCGATCCACGCAGGCCAGCAGTGCGGTCTCCTGCGCCATCAGCCAGCGCTGCCCGGGTTGCTCTGCCTGCCAGGCCACGCCGCGCTGCAGTTGGGTTTCCCACGGCACCTTGAAGCCGAAGGTCTGCGCAGGCCGGTCGGCCATCAGCAGGTTTTGCTCCTTCCATGCCACCAGCCCGAGTTGCGCATCCGGGCCGATGCGACGCCCGGCCTCGCGCATCACCGCAACGGCCGAACTGGAATCGTTGAAGATCGGATAGCACACCAGCCCGAACGCCACCCACCACGCGCCAAGCAGCGAGACCACCGCAAAGGCGGAGCGGCGCACGCGCATCAGCAGCAGGCTGGCGATGCCCCAGGTACCCACCGCCAGCAACAGCCAGCCCAGCGGGTCGGTGGCTTCGCTGCCGACCCCGCGACTGTCCATGATCTTCTGCTCGAAGCCCGGGTGGCCGATCAGCATCGCCGCGCCACCCGCACAGAACGCCACTGCCAGCAGCAGCCCGAACCCGAACAGCAGCCGCTGCACGCCAGCCCGGCGCAGCAGGCCGGGCACCAGCGGCGCCAGCACCAGGCAGAACATCGGCAGCGCCGGCAGGATGTACACATCGCGCTTGCCGCTGGGAATGGTGAAGAACACCAGCACCAGCAGCCACCAGGCCAGCGGCAGCAGATAGCGCGGATCGCGCCGCTTCAGCCGGCGCCGCCACGCCGGAATCGCCCATGGCAGCAGCAGGATGGTCGGCAGCCACATCGTGGCCATGCTTTGCAGGTGGTACCAGACCGGCTGCGCGTGATCCCAGGAGCTGGCGTAGCGCTTGGCGGTCTGGCGCAGCAGGATGTCGTTGAGATACACGCGGTATTCGGGCTGGCCAGCGGTCAGTGCGGTCACCATCATCGGCACGAACCACAGCGCGATCGCCACGAAGAAGAACAGCGGCCCCAGCCAGAAGCGCCGGTCGCGCAGATGCACGCGTACGCCCGGCCAGCCACGCGCCGCTGCAATTCCGGCCGGGATCAGCATCAGCAGCGCAATGATGCCAACGCCCTTGGTGATCACGCCCAAGCCGGCTGCGAACCAGCCCAGCGTCCACCAGCGCCAGGCCGGGCCCATCAGCAGATGCCGCAACAAGCCATAATTGGCCAGGGTGATCCAGAACACCACTAGCGGGTCGATCTGCGCCTTCTTGGCCTGAAAGGTGAAGTGCAGCGTAAACAGCAGCATCCAGGCCGCATACACGCCCACGCGCCGGGTCCACAGGCGCCGGCCCAGATCGTAGACGCAGGCCAGTGTGCCCAAGGCGGCCAGCAACGACGGCAGCAGGAACGCCACCCGCCAATTGCCCAGCAGCGTGTAGAACAGCGCCTGCAGCCACATCAGCATCGGCGGCTTGTCCGAATACAGCTCGTTGCCGCGATGCGGGAACAACCAGTCGCCGCTCAACACCATCTGCTTGGCCACCAGCGCAAAGCGCGGCTCGTCCGCCGGCCACGGGTCACGCAAACCCAGGCCGGCACCAATCACCAGCACGGCAGTCATGGCCAGCAACCAGACATCGGTGGAAGCGCGATTCTTGAACATGTCGGGCGGCAGTCGGTCGCAAAAGGTGGAGCGCTGGACTTCGCGCGCGATCAGGAGGCTTTTAGCAAAAGCGCGTAGAAAAATCCGTCGCAGTGCTGCTCGCCTGGAAACCGCTGACGTCCGGCGCCGGCGGCATGCCCGAACTGCGCACCCAACGGCTGCGCCTGTGCGTCGGGAGTGCGCTGCAGGAATGCCTCGACCTGGGCCTGGTTCTCGCGCGCCAACAGCGAGCAGGTGGTGTACAGCAATTGTCCGCCCGGGCGCAGCGTGCGCCAGGTCGCATCCAGTAGCCGCGCCTGCAGCGCACATAGCGCATCGATATCGTCGGCGCGGCGGTGCAGCAGCACATCCGGTTGACGACGCACCACGCCGGTGGCCGAACAGGGCGCGTCCAGCAGCACTGCATCGAACTGCTGGCCGTCCCACCACGCGTCCGTCTCGGCGGCGTCGGCCGCCTGCAATGCCACCTGCGCATCGGGGACCGTGCGCTGCAAGGTCTGCTGCACGCGCTCCAGGCGGCGCGCATCCACATCCAGCGCGGTGAGCTGCAAGCCGGGATGGCGCTCCAGCAGATGCGCCGCCTTGCCCCCCGGCGCCGCGCAGGCATCGAGCACGCGTGCCGACGGCGCCAGGCTCAACGCATCGGCCACCTGCTGGGCAGAGCCGTCCTGCACCGAAACATCGCCTTCGGCGAAGCCCGGCAACTGGCTCACCGGCACGGCATTGTGCAGGCGCACCGCATCCGGCAGCACTGCATCGGTCTGCGCGGCAATGCCCAGTTCGGCCAGCCGTGCGACGTAGCCCGCCGGGTCGATGCGCGAACGCCGCACGCGCAGCCACATCGACGCCATCTGCGCGCTGGCGGTAAAAATGGCTTCGGCACGATCGCCCCAGTCCGCGCGCAACTGCTTGCGCAGCCACGACGGCCAACCGGCATCGTCGGCCACCGCCGGAAATCCTTCGCGCTGGGCGCGCCGCAGGATCGCGTTGACCATGCCGGCCTGACGGGGCCGGCCCAGTGCGCGGCACGCATCCACGGTGGCCGATAAGGCGGCGTGCGCGGGCAGCTGCAGCACGTCCAGTTGGGCGAAACCGACCATCAGCAGCGCCTTGAGTTCGGCATCGCGGGGCGGCAATGCACGTTCCAGCCATTGCCGCAACGCCACGTCATAGGCCGGGCGCCGGCGAATGACCGCAAAGCAGATCGCCTCCACCAGCGCGCGATCGCGCGGATCGCCGATGCCGGGCAAGGTCGCGGCGAGTTCGGCCTTCAACGACCGGCCCTGATCGAACACCGCCGTCAGCACGCGCGCGGCGGCCAGGCGCGAGGCAACGCCGGCGGTTGCGGTATCGGCCGACATCAGCGCAGCGCCGGCAGGTCGCGCCGCGCATTGAGGTAATCGGCGGCGGTAATCGCCTTGCCGCCCTCGCGCTGGAGCACGCGCACGCGCAGCGCACCCTCGCCGCAGGCGATATCGATGCCCTGCTTGCTGGCCGCCAGCAGGGTGCCCGGGGGCTGTTGATGGGCCAGTTCAAGCGCCACCGCCCCATGCAGGCGCACGCGCTCGCCAGCCAGGATCGCCTCGGCGACCGGCCACGGGTTGAACGCGCGCACACGCCGCGCCAGTTCCTGCGCCGGCTGCGCCCAATCCAGTCGCGCCTGCGCCTTGTCCAGCTTGTGCGCATAGGTCACCCCGTCGGCCGGCTGCGGTTGCGCCACCGGACGGATGCCGGCGCGCAACAGACCCAGGCCATCGGACAGCACCTGCGCGCCCAGCGCGGCCAGCCGGTCGTGCAGCTGCCCGCCGGTGTCCTGCTCGCCAATTTCGATGCGCTGCGACAGCAGCACCGGGCCGGTGTCCAACCCGGCTTCCATCTGCATCAGGCACACCCCGGTCTCGGTGTCGCCGGCCTCGATCGCCCGCTGGATCGGCGCGGCGCCACGCCAGCGCGGCAGCAACGAGGCATGCACGTTCCAGCAGCCGTGCGTCGGCGCGGCCAGCACGGCCTTTGGCAGGATCAACCCGTAAGCCACCACCACCATCAGGTCCGCATCCAGCGCACGCAACGTCGCCAATGCTTCGGGCGAACGCAGCGTCTGCGGCTGGAACACCGGAATGCCGCGCGCAATCGCCTCGATCTTGACCGGCGAGGGCGTCAACCCGCGGCCACGCCCGGCCGGGCGATCCGGCTGTGTGTACACCGCCACCACTTCATGGCGCTGCGCGGCGGCGCGTAACGACGGAACGGCAAAATCCGGCGTACCGGCGAAGATGATTCTCATAGGGCGGGAATTCGGGATTCGGGATTTGGGATAGGCAACGGCGAGGGTGCTGGCCGGGGCGGGAGTAGCGTGAAGCCAAGAGGTGGAAGCGAGACCTGCACTGGAAGATTTGGCTAACCGGCGCCAGGGCCTGCGTGGATCATCCCGAATCGAGCGCACCGAGAAGCAGGAGTGGCAACCGAGAATCGAATGCCAGCTACAGGCAGCGGCTTATCGATCACGACTCGCGGATCCAAAGTTTCACGGCCTTTCGCCCGCAGACTTGGCGCGATCGCAATGCATCGCCATGCGGTCGCACTGAAGTGAGCGCTCAACGATGTGAAACCAGCAGACTCAAAGAGCAACAAAAATCTGCTTTTGCCAATCCCGAATCCCCAATCCCAAATCCCAGCCCTCAAGCCACATGCTTGCGCTGTTTGGCCAGCTTCTTGCGCACCATTTCGCGCTTGAGCGGCGAGAGATAATCCACGAACAGCTTGCCGTCCAGATGGTCCATCTCGTGCTGGATGCACACGGCCAGCAGACCGTCGGCCTGCAGTTCCTGCGCCTGGCCCTGACGGTCCAGATAGCGCACGGTGATCGCATCGGCGCGGCTGACATCGGCATAGATGCCGGGCACCGACAGGCAGCCTTCCTGATACAACTGCTCGCCCTGCTTGCTCACGATCTCGGGGTTGACGAACACCTGCGGCAGGTTTTTCTCCTCGCTGATGTCGATCACCATGAATCGCTTGTGCACGTCCACCTGACTGGCAGCCAGGCCAATGCCGGGCGCCTCGTACATGGTCTGGAACATGTCGTCCAGCAGCGTCTGGAACGCCTGGCTGGTGACCTCGGCAGCATCGACCGGCACGGCCTTGGTGCGCAGCCGCGGGTCCGGAAACTCAAGAATTGGGAGCAAAGCCATGGGGTTACCCGTCTGGAAACACCGGCGCGGCGCCGGCAAGACGCTGTCATTCTAGCGCAATGCTTGCGTGGCGCCCCGGTTTCTAGACTATAGTGCGCAGACCTGTTGGGGAATCAGGCAAGAAGGCACCTATGTTGAACCGACTTCGTACGGTCGTCGCTGCGGCGATGCTGACCGTCGCGACCTACGCTGCCGCGCAAGCGGTGGGCGAGCATCCAGACACCTATGTGGTCCGCAAGGGCGATACCTTGTGGGACATCGCTGGGCGTTTCCTGCAAAAACCGTGGCTGTGGCCGGAAATCTGGCAAGCCAATCCGCAGATTCAGAATCCGCACCTGATCTATCCGGGCGACGTGATCAGCCTGGCCTATCTGGACCGGGTCGGCAAAGGCACGATCCAGCCCGGCCCGCGCCAGGAAGCGCCGATCAACGCCATTCCGCTGGCCGACGTCGAGCCGTTCCTGAAGAACCTGCGCGTGGTCGACGACTTCGACCAGTTGCCGTATGTCGTGGGTCTGGAAGCCGGTCGCACGCGTGCCACCACCGGCCAGGTCGCCTACGTGGTCGGTCTGGAAAATGCCCAGCCGGGCCAGCGCTTTGCTGTGGTCCGCCCGACCGTGAAGTTCAGCCTGCCCAAGCACAACGAAGACCTGGACATGGCCGGTAACATCACCGCCGGCTCGGGCAACATCTGGAAGAACTTCATCGCGCCGAGCACGCGCCGCGAGTTCCTCGGCTACGAGATGGCGCAGGTCAACGTCGGCACCATCACCCGCAGCGCGGCGGGCGGCAACTCCAAGGCGGCGACCCTGCTGCTGCAGGACAGCGGCCGCGAAGTGCGCGCCGGCGATCGCATCGTGGCGGTCGAAGCGCAGCCGTACGATCTGCAGTTCATCCCGCATCCGCCCTCGGAACAGGCGCTGCAAACCGAACTGCGCGTGCTGGCCATCTCCGACGCCTTCACCGTTGGCGGCACGCGCGACGTGATCGCCATCTCCGGCGGCGCCCGCGAAGGCATCAACAACGGCACGGTGTTCTCGATTTGGCGCAAGGGCCGCACGGTCAGCGACCGCGTCAAGCACTCGCGCTTCTCGCGGACCGACGACGATTTCAGCGGCCCGTCCGGCTCCACCGTCGGCCTGCCCGACGAGTACGCCTCGCATGCCATGGTGTTCCGCACCTTCGACAAGGTCAGCTATGCGCTGGTGATGGAAAGCGTCAAGCCGACCGGCCTGGGCTATTTCGTCAAGCATCCTGACGCGCAATAAGCGAAAGATCCGATGCACCAACGCGACGGCGCCCGAGGGCGCCGTCGTCGTTTGCGGCCTAGCCTGGATGTATGGCCCAAACCGCTCCCGACCTGCGCGCACTCCTGGTCCTGCTGCTGGCAGGCGGCCGCAGCCCGCCCCGCCGAAAATTGCTGACCTCGTACGGATCAGCGTCCGAAATGCTGGCAGCCGGGCCGGGAGCGTGGCGCGCAGCTGGATGCGACGAGGTGCAAGCTGCGCTGCTGCAGAACCCCGATCTACATGCGCTGGAGGCCGCGCTACGCTGGTGCGAACAGCCCGGCCACCACCTGATCGGCTGGCGCGATCCGGATTACCCGGCCCTGCTGCGGCATATCGCCAATCCGCCGATGGCCTTGTTCGTGGACGGCGACCCCAACATCCTCTGGCACCCAGGCGTGGCGGTGGTCGGCAGCCGCTCGGCCACTGCCGGCGGCCGCGATCATACCCGCGCATTCGCCTCCAGCCTGGCCTGCGCCGGGTTGGGCATCGTCAGCGGCATGGCCGCCGGCGTGGATGCGATCGCACACGAGGCTGCACTGGCCCAGCACGACGGCATCACCGTGGCCGTCGTCGGCACTGGCGTCGACGTCGCCTATCCCGAGCGGCACCTAGGCTTGCGCGATCGCATCACCGAACGCGGCGCAGTGGTCAGCGAATATCTGCCGGGCACTGCCCCGGTCGCGGCGCACTTCCCGGCCCGCAACCGGATCATTGCCGGGCTGGCCCTGGGGACCTTGGTGGTCGAAGCGGCGATGCGCTCGGGCGCGTTGATTACCGCCCGGCTGGCGGCCGAAGCAGGGCGCGAGGTGTTCGCCCTCCCCGGCTCGCTGCACAATCCGCTCGCGCGCGGCTGTCATCACCTGATCCGGCAGGGTGCCACGCTGGTGCAGGAGCCCGCACAGATCATCGAGGGACTGGGCCAGCTGTCTGGCGAACTGGCCAGCGCCTTGCGCGAGCGGCTGGCCGCCCCCACTGAGTTGTCCAGCAAGGCAACGACCAGCGCTGGCACCGGTCCTGCCCGCTCCGATCCCGACTACCAGCGCTTGTGGCAAGCACTGGGCCACGACCCAACCCCTATGGATTCATTGGTGCAGCGCACCGGATTGACGGCCGCCGCGCTGTCCTCCATGCTGCTCATCATGGAACTGGAGGGAGACGTGGTCACCGAGCACGGTCGCTATACCCGCAATCCTTAGTTTCTTCACCTCCACAGCGTCGCGCGACGCAGGCCGAGGGCAATGAAAGAGAGCATTCTCGATGTACTGCTGTACCTGTTTGAACATTACTTCAGCGAAGATGCGGACCTGGTCCGTGACCGTGACTCGCTTCAAAATGGCCTGATCCAGGCCGGTTTCAGTCCCGCAGAAATCAGCAAGGCCTTCGATTGGCTGGACGCGCTTTCCGAGCAGCGGCCTAGCGTCGCGCGCCCGCATGTCGATGGACCGGTGCGGATCTATCACGGGCCGGAGCTGGACAAGCTCGATGTCGATTGCCGGGGGTTTTTGCTGTTCCTCGAGCAACACCGCATTCTCGACGCAGACCAGCGCGAGTTGGTACTGGACCGCGCCATGGCGCTGGATCAGGACGAACTGGATCTGGACGACCTCAAGTGGGTGGTGCTGATGGTGTTGTTCAACCAGCCCGGGGCGGAAGCGGCCTACGCCTGGATGGAAACCCAGATGTTCCTGGACGAGCCTGAACCCGTACACTGAGCGTTGAAGCCGCCACGGATGTGCGTGCAGGGGAACGGGGATGCGCAGTTGGTATTACGCCGATGGCCACCGCCATCGGCATGGCCCGGTGGCCGACGATGCCTTGCTGGACCTGTATCGCGATCGCGTGGTCGCCCTGGATACGTTGGTCTGGTGCGAAGGCATGGACAGCTGGCTGCCGCTGTCCGCCTGCGCCGACACCCTGGGCCCGCCAGTTTCCACTGATGTGCGGGCGGGCGCGGTTCCGCCGCCGTTGCCGCCTGCCGCGGCGTACGTTCCGCCGGCCCATTCGTCTGTCGCGCCACCAGCGCAACCGCGCAGCAATGGCCCCGGCTGGCCGCTGGTTGCAGTGCTTGGTGCGGTGGCCGGGCTCTTCGTGATCGTGGGCCTCATCGGCATCCTCGCCGCGATTGCGTTCCCGGCCTACAACGATTACCTGGGCCGCGCCAAGGTCGCCGAGGCGGTCGGCGAGCTGGCAGCATTGAAGCCGCAGATCACCGAATTCCTGACCAGCGAGGGCCGCTGCCCGGTCAATGACGACGCGGGTTTCAAGCCACCCGAGCAGTACGCAAGCGAGCGGCTGAGCAGCGTGCGCATCGGACGTTTCGAAGGCAGCGAATGCGGCATCGAAGCCGTGCTCCATGCGCCCAAGTCGGCCAGAATCGACGGCAAGGCCGTGTGGCTGGAGCTGGATGCGGATGCCGGCAGCTGGCACTGCAGTTCCGAAATCGACGACACCCAACTTCCACCGGATTGCCGCGGCTGACCGCCGGCTGCATGCCGATCGCTACACGTTAAGGGGACAACATGACGCAGTGGTACTACGCCGACGCACAGCGGCAGCGCCAGGGGCCGGTGGACACGGACACGCTTCGCGCGCGCCTGTCGCAGGGCATCATCGACCGTTCCAGCCTGGTCTGGCGCGAAGGTCTGGCGCAGTGGGTGTCACTGCACGAGGTCGAGGGCGAGCTGGGCTTCGACAGCGCGACGGCGTCCGCGGCCCTGGAAGCCAGCGGGCCGATAGCGGCGGATGCGGCAAGCCATGCGCCATTGTTGGCTGCGTCTCCCGGCGCCAACGTGCCGGCTACAGCGTCGCCTACCGCGCCCTTGCCGACCGACGACCACGCCGCTGCGACATCGCGCTGGCAGCCGTCAGCTGCCGACGGCGGCATTGCCGGTACGAGCGCCAGCACCAGCACCCGCGATGCGGGCGCGGCCGACGGTGCCGACCACCACCCGGCAATCGCCCCGTTACACCGGCCAGAGGATCCATCCCCTTCATTAGACACGTCGGCATGGTCCACCACGCCGCTGGCGGCAGAGCCAAGCCCGACCACGACCTCGACCACAACGTCGCCGCCACCATATTCCATTCCGGCAGCGGCGACCGTGCCAGCTGCAAGCGCCTGGGATGCCCCGGCCCTCGCCGCCCCCGCGGCAAGCGTCGCGCTGCACGATGCGCCGGTGGTGTACGCCGGCCTGTGGCGGCGCGTGGCCGCCAGCATTCTCGATAGCCTGATCACCACCTTCGCGGTGTACCTGATCGTGATTCCGCTGGTGTTCGTGGTGGCGCTGGTCATCACGCGCGGCGATTCGGGTTCGGCGCTGGACGATGGCAGTGCGCTCGGCATCGCCATCGTGGTGATGTCCTACGGAATCGGCCTGGCCATCCCGACGCTGTATTTCGCCTGGATGCAGTCCAGCCGGCATCAGGCCAGCCTGGGCAAGCTCGCCTGCGGCATCAAGCTGGTGCGGGCCGACAGCAACGGCGGCCGGGTCGGGTTCTGGCGCAATGTGCTGCGCTATCTGGCCTATATGCTGATCAGCGTGCTGACCCTGGGCATCGGCGTGATCGTGGCGGCCTTCATGGCCGGCATGACCGAGCGCAAGCAGGCCCCGCACGACAAGGTCTGCGACACCCTGGTCGTGGACCGTTGGGCGTTTACCGCACATCCGGAGCGGCAGTCCAGGGGTCTGGATACCGTGTCCATCGTGGTCCTGGCGATTTACGCGGTGATCCTGGTGCTGTCGGTGGTGGCCGTCGCCTTCATGCTGGCGGCGATCGGAATGAGCCAGCGCTAGCACTTCGCGGCGCCGGCCGCTTGACACGGCGGCGTCCGCCGTGATCTTTCTAATAAGAGAACTGAACGCCCGGGAGCCCTTCCCGGGCGTTAACGCGTGGGAAACGGTCGATCTGCTTCCCTCGACCGGCCAATTAGGCCACGCTACCCGCCCCCCGGGCTCCGCCCCAAGAAGTTGCCACCATGCCCAAGCACCTGCTCATCGTCGAATCGCCCGCCAAGGCCAAGACGATCAATAAATACCTCGGCAAGGACTTCACCGTCCTGGCCTCGTATGGGCACGTGCGTGACCTGGTCCCCAAGGAGGGCGCGGTCGATCCGGACAACGGCTTTGCGATGCGGTACGACCTGATCGAGAAGAACGAGAAGCACGTCGAAGCCATAGCGCGTGCCGCCAAAGGTGCCGACGACATCTTTCTGGCGACCGACCCGGACCGCGAGGGCGAGGCGATCAGCTGGCACATCGCCGAGATCCTGAAAGAGCGCGGCCTGCTCAAGGACAAGCCGATGCAGCGGGTGGTGTTCACCGAGATCACCCCGCGCGCGATCAAGGAGGCGATGGCCAAGCCACGCATGATCGCCGGCGACCTGGTGGACGCGCAGCAGGCGCGCCGCGCGCTCGATTACCTGGTCGGCTTCAACCTCTCGCCGGTGCTGTGGCGCAAGGTGCAGCGCGGCCTTTCCGCTGGCCGCGTGCAATCGCCGGCGCTGCGCATGATCGTCGAGCGCGAAGAAGAGATCGAAGCCTTCATCCCGCGCGAATACTGGTCCATCGATGCGCACTGCCGGCATCCCTCGCAGGCGTTCAATGCGCGGCTGATCAAGCTGGACGGCCAGAAGTTCGAGCAGTTCACCGTGACCGACGGCGACACCGCCGAGGCGGCGCGCCTGCGCATCCAGCAGGCCGCGCAAGGCGTGCTGCATGTCACCGACGTGGCCAGCAAGGAGCGCAAGCGCCGCCCCGCCCCGCCGTTCACCACCTCCACGCTGCAGCAGGAGGCCTCGCGCAAGCTCGGCTTCACCACCCGCAAGACCATGCAGGTGGCGCAGAAGTTGTACGAAGGCGTGGCACTGGGCGACGAAGGCTCGGTCGGTCTGATCAGCTACATGCGTACCGACTCGGTCAATCTGTCGCAGGACGCGCTGGCGGAAATCCGCGACGTGATCGCGCGCGACTTCGGCACCGCTTCGCTCCCCGACCAGCCCAACGCCTACACCACCAAGTCCAAGAACGCGCAGGAAGCGCACGAAGCGGTACGCCCGACCTCCGCGCTGCGTACCCCGGCGCAGGTGGCGCGTTTCCTGTCCGAGGACGAGCGCCGCCTGTACGAGTTGATCTGGCGCCGCGCGGTGGCCTGCCAGATGATTCCGGCCACGCTCAATACCGTCAGCGTGGATCTGTCGGCCGGCAGCGAGCACGTGTTCCGCGCCAGCGGCACCACCGTGGTGGTCCCGGGTTTCCTGGCCGTCTACGAGGAAGGCAAGGACACCAAAAGCAGCGAGGACGAAGACGAAGGCCGCAAGCTGCCGCTGATGAAGGCCGGCGACAACGTCCCGCTGGACCGCATCGTCACCGACCAGCACTTCACCCAGCCGCCGCCGCGCTTCACCGAAGCGGCGCTGGTCAAGGCGCTGGAGGAATACGGCATCGGCCGTCCCTCCACCTATGCCTCGATCATCCAGACCCTGCAGTTCCGCAAATACGTCGAGATGGAAGGCCGCAGCTTCCGCCCCACCGACGTCGGCCGGGCGGTGTCCAAGTTCCTGTCCGGGCATTTCACCCGCTATGTCGATTACGACTTCACCGCCAATCTGGAAGACGACCTGGATGCGGTGTCGCGTGGCGAAGCCGAGTGGATCCCGTTGATGGAGAAGTTCTGGGGCCCGTTCAAGGAACTGGTCGAAGACAAGAAAGACTCGCTGGACAAGACCGATGCCGGCAGCGTGCGCGTGCTCGGTACCGACCCGAAAAGCGGCAAGGAAGTCAGCGCGCGCATCGGCCGCTTCGGCCCGATGGTGCAGATCGGCACGGTCGAAGACGAGGACAAGCCCACCTTCGCGTCGCTGCGTCCGGGCCAGAGCATCTATTCGATCTCCATCGAAGATGCGCTGGAACTGTTCAAGATGCCGAGGGCGCTGGGTCAGGACAAGGACCAGGACGTCAGCGTGGGCATCGGCCGTTTCGGTCCGTTCGCGCGCCGTGGCAGCACCTATGCCTCGCTGAAGAAGGAAGACGACCCCTACACCATCGATCTGGCGCGCGCGGTGTTCCTGATCGAAGAGAAGGAAGAGATCGCACGCAACCGGGTGATCAAGGAATTCGACGGCAGCGACATCCAGGTGCTCAACGGACGCTTCGGCCCGTACATCAGCGACGGTAAGCTCAATGGCAAGATCCCCAAGGATCGTGAGCCGGCGTCGTTGACGTTCGAAGAAGTACAGCAGCTGCTGGCCGACACCGGCAAGCCGGTGCGCAAGGGCTTCGGCGCCAAGAAGGCCACCCTGAAGAAGACGACGGTCAAGGATTCGGCGCCGAAGAAGCCTGCCGTCAAGAAGACCGCGACCACGTCCGCAGCCAGCAAGACCGCTGCGAAGAAGGCGCCTGCCAAGAAGACCGCCGCCAAGAAGGCGGCCAAGCGCGTGGTCAAGAAAACCGTGAGCAAGGCCGCAGGCTGAGAGGCGCAGCATGACCGACACACTCGACCTGGATCGCGCCGTCAGCGCAATGACGCAGGGCGGCGTGATCGCCTACCCGACCGAAGCGGTGTGGGGACTGGGATGCGACCCGCGCCAGGAAGCGGCCGTACTGCGGCTGCTGGAGATCAAGCGGCGCCCGGTGGAGAAGGGCGTGATCGTGGTGGCCTCGAGCGTGGACCTACTGCGCGACTGGGTCGACATCGACGCACTGGAGCCGGCACGCCGACAGGACGTGCTGGCCAGCTGGCCCGGCCCGCACACCTGGATCCTGCCGATCACCGATCGGGCGCCGCGCTGGGTCACCGGCGAGCATGACGGGCTGGCGGTACGCATCAGCGCGCATCCCGTGGTGGCGGCGCTGTGCGCGGCCTGGGCGGCGCCGCTGGTGTCGACCAGCGCCAACCTGGCCGGCGAGCCGCCAGCGCGCAGCCGCGCTGCCCTGGATCCGGCATTGCTGGCGACGATCGATGGCGTGGTGGATGGCGAGACTGGCGCCCTCGCGCAGCCGACCCAGATCCGCGACGCACGCAGCGGGCAGATCCTGCGCGACTGAGTACGGCCGAGAAACGGCCGCGCAGCCATGAGGCGCGCGCGGTGGGTTCATCGATTCGTCTGTCCCGCGCCGAATGTTCCGGGCCGTGGCCCTCGGCGGCCTACTTAACGACTGCCTGGCATGTCGGCAGCAGGCCACAGCCATCCGGCGCGTTGTCGTCTCGAGCCTGCACATTGTTCAGCCGCCCCCCCCTTTGCGGCGGCCGCTCAGACGCGCACACTGCGGCCATGCGTACCGTCCTGACTCTTCTGCTGCTGGCCGCGGCGCTGCCTGCGTCGGCCGCCACCCCCGCGAGCAAACCCGACCCGAATGTACGGGTCTATCGCTGCGTGAGCAGCACCGGCACCGTCGCCCTGCAGGATGCCCCCTGCAGCAGCGGTCGCCAGCAGGTGCTGGATCTGCAACGCCCGCAGGACCCGCCGCCGCGTCCGGCCCGCGTGGAGCCGCCGGCACCGGTCGCCGCAGCGCCCACGCATGAGGTCCGTATCGTCACCGTGCAGCCGCCACAGCCGATGTACGAGTGCACCACCGAAGACGGCAACCGCTACACAAGCGACAGCCCGGAAGGCAATCCGCGCTGGGTGCCGACCTGGGGGCCCGCCTATGTGGGCAATACCGTTGCTCCCCCGGTCCGCGGCGGTGGTGGCATCCAGCGTCCCCCGATCTCGGTAAGCCCGCGTCCGGCGATCTCGGTGCAGGGCGGCGCCGGACGAGGCAGCATCCGCGGCAGCGCAAGCGTCGGTGTAGATCCCTACCAAGGCGGTTATCAGGGCGGTTACACCGGCTGCGGATATGGCGGCACGGTGATCGTGCCGTACGGCAACGTGCAGATCCGCGACGAATGCCACGCCCTGCCCGCGCAGGAAGTCTGCGCGCGGCTGGCCGACCGCCGTTGGGAGCTGATCCGCCGCTACAACAGCGCGCTGCAAAGTGAGCGCGAGGATCTCAGCCGCGAACAGCGCGGCATCGAGGCGCGCCAGCAACGCGACTGCGGCGGCGCATGAGGCGCCGCACGCTGTCCGGCGCAATGGCGCTCAGCATGATGGCGCTCGGCTCGCTGGCCGGCGCGCAGGAAGTGGCCATTTACCGCTGTACCGATCCGGCCGGCGCACTGACGGTGCAGAACATGCCGTGCCCGAAGGGCATGCAACAACAGAAGAAGCTGATGACCGCACCGGCGGCGGTGCCATTCGCGCCAGGCGGCGCTAGCAACCCGTCGCCTGCACCTGCGATGCCAGCGGCGCAACCACGGACTGCTGCGCAGGCGGCCGCGTCGGCGCCCGCTGCACCAGCCACGCCCGCCGCACCGCCAGCACCGACGGTCACCTCGACGTCGACCCTGCCACCGCCGCCGCTGTTCGAGTGCACCGCACACGACAACGGGCGTTACTTCACCGAAGACCGCGAACCGGCCACGCGCTGCCTGCCGATGCAGACCACCAACCTGGCCGGCGGGCCGGCCACCGGGGGCGGCAGCGCCTGCGAGGTGGTCACCGACCGCTGCGCGCCAGTGCCGGACCAGAGCCTGTGCGAGGCCTGGCGCAAACGCGCCGAGCAGGCCGAATCCACCTGGCGCTTTTCCGATGAAGCGCAGTCGGCCGAACGCAAACAACGCTACGAGCAGATGCGCCGGGTGCTGGACGAGAGCCGTTGCGCCAATCCGGCCGCCACGCCCTGAGCACGCCTGTCGCGTCATTGAGCCGATAGGTCTGTACGGTTGGCGGGCAACCGCAATTAGCTGAAAGAAGAAGCGCAGCACCGGCGGGTGCATGGCCATGCCGGCTCCGCGTCCAAGCACATCCGATCGAGAACCAGGCGGGTAGTGGTTGCCTGCGCTAGAACCCGTAGCGCAAGAAGCCGCCGTCTACCGCGATGCATTCGCCGGTGATGTAACTGGCAGCGGGCAGACACAAGAAACCCACCGCCGCGGCAACTTCTTCTGGTTCGCCAATGCGGCGCATCGGCGTGCGTTCGATGACCTGCTCGTAGTAATCCGGATCGGACAACGGACCGGAGGTGCGGCGGGTGCGGATGTACCACGGCGCCACCGCATTGACGCGGATGCCATCCTCGGCCCATTCGGCGGCTAGATTACGCGTCATCTGATGCAGCGCCGCCTTGGTCATGCCGTACGGCGCGCCGCTGCGCACATGGGTGATACCCGAGACGCTGCCGACGTTGACGATTGCCGAAGCAGCATGTTGCGTCAGCAATGGATGCGCATAACGCGACAGTTCGAACGCAGAAAACACGTTGTTTTCGAAAATGCCGCGCCATTCGTCCTCGGTGTAGTCGATCGCGGCGCGGGTGATGTTGCCGCCGGCGTTGTTGATCAACAGATGCAGGCCATCGGCATGGTCTTCCACCCAATCCAGAATGGCGCGGCGCTCTTCATCGTCGGAGACATCGGCGGCCAGCCCGTGCAGTTCGCGCTCGGGAAACTCGTCGGCAAGCTCATCGCGCGCCTGCGCCAGGGCATCGGCATCGCGCGCCACCATCAGCAGGTCGGCGCCGAAGCCAAGCA
The DNA here is from genome assembly GCF_008639345.1 of Xanthomonas phaseoli pv. dieffenbachiae. Classification (NCBI taxonomy): domain Bacteria; kingdom Pseudomonadati; phylum Pseudomonadota; class Gammaproteobacteria; order Lysobacterales; family Lysobacteraceae; genus Xanthomonas; species Xanthomonas phaseoli. Next base: position 4,228,439 of record NZ_CP041380.1, read on the forward strand.
GTTCGCGCGCGATGGCAAGACCAATCCCGGCGCTGGCGCCAGTGATGAGGGCAGTCTGTCCATCCAGCCGCCAACGGTGCGTTGTCACGTGGGTGATCCTCTTCAAAGCACAGGAAACGGCCACTGCAACGCAGTTGACGCGTATGCGTGGCCCGGGCGTTAGGATAACGCCACCCCAAGCGAGGTCACGACGATGAAGATGCATTGCATGCTTGCAGTTGGTCTGGCGTTGTCGCTTGGCGCCTGTCAGCGGCCGCAGCCCGCACCCACCGATCAGAAGCCCGACCCGCAGGCCACGGCTTTGCGCGACCACATCCAGCAACCCTTGGACAAGGCGCACGCGGTGCAGGCCGCAACCGACCAGGCGGCCGACGATCAGCGCAAGGCGATCGATGCAGCCACGCAGTAGCGAAACCTCGGCAACCGGGTGAACTGGCGTCCTGGAGCGCGTGCATTTGTCGCCAACCAGCACACGGGTGCGCCAACATCCACCGGTGAATGTCTGCCAAGGCTGCCACTGCGTGCACGACCACATGCGCGATGGCGAATGGCTAACGGCTAACGGCTAACGGCTAATAACTGATCGTTGCGCGCTCGACGGCCCCCCATGAGTCTTGCCGTCTGCTCGTTCGTTCGGCCGCTCAAACCACCACATCATCGGCACATACAACAACGCCGGCACATGGCCGGCGTTGTCGATGCATCGATTGCGCACTGAGCGCGATGTCTCAGAACCCGCAGAAGCAGTAGGCCAGCGACTTGACCGGCGTGCCGCCTGCCTTGCTGTCGTGCACGGCGCTTTCGACGAAGCGCAGCTGCGTATCCACTTCTGGCAAGGAGCGGGCCAGCAGCGCGCGCGCCATGCCCGAGTCGCCCAGCATCCAGGCACCCATGCGGCTGCCGGCAAATCCGCTCATGAACTGCGAGAACGGCGTGGCCGGCTTTTCCACGTAGCGCACGCGGAACTTGCCGCGGCTCAGCTTGGCGCGGTCGGCCGCATCGGCCACCGCTTCGGACATGCCGCCGAACGCATCCACCAACCCGCGCTCCTTGGCCTGCGCGCCGCTCCACACACGGCCACGCGCCACCTTGTCGATCGCGTCCACCGACTGGTGACGCGCCTGCGCCACCTTGCCGGTGAAATCGGCATAGCCCTTGTTGATCACTGCCTGGATGACCTGGCCGGCGGCCGGATCCAGCGGACGGGTGATGTCGAACGCACCGGCGAACCGCGTGGTGGCCACGCCGTCGGTGTGCACGCCGATCTTGTCCAGCGCGCGGGTCAGGTTCGGCACCATGCCGAAGATGCCGATGGAGCCGCTGATGGTCGACGGGTCGGCGTAGATGCGATCGGCGTTCATGCTGATCCAGTAACCGCCGGACGCGGCCAGGTCGCCCATCGACACCACCACCGGCTTGCCGGCCTGCTTGAGCGCAACCACTTCGCGGCGGATCTGCTCGGAGGCGAAGACTTCGCCACCGGGCGAATCCACGCGAAGCACCACCGCCTTCACTTCATCGTCGTCGCGCGCCTGGCGCAGCAGTGCCGCCGTGGACTCGCCACCGATGCGTCCGGCCGGCTGTTCGCCACCGCTGATCTCGCCCGCGGCCACGACCACCGCCACCTGCGGGCGGCTGTCCATCGGCGAACGCTGCGCCTGCAGCTGGCTCAGATAATCGTTGAAGCCGATATTGCGGAAACCGCTGTCGGCATCGCTGTCGGCGACGCCGCGCTTGACCAGCAGCGCATCGACTTCTTCGCGCGTCTTGAGCCCGTCCACCAGCTTCTGTTGCAGCGCGAACTTGGCCAGGTCGCCACCGGCGGCGGCCACGCCTTCGGGCAGCGTGTCGATACCGGCAGCCAGCTGCGCCGGGCTCAGCTTGCGCGCAGTGCCCACGTCGGACAGATAGCGCCGCCACACATCGTTCATCCAGAACAGATCCGCTTCCTTGGCATCGGCCGAGGCCGCGTCCAGGATGTACGGCTCGGCGGCAGACTTGTACTCGCCGACGCGGAACAGATGCACGTCCACGCCAAGCTTGTCCTGCAGGCCTTCGCGGAAGTACTGGCGATAGCGTCCAAGGCCCTCCAGCAGCACGCTGCCCATCGGGTCCAGATACACCTCGTTGGCCTGTGCGGCGAGCAGGTACTGGCCCTGGCTCATGCTCTCGCTGAAGGCCACGATCTGCTTGCCGGAAGCGCGCAATTTCTGCAAGGCGGCGGCCACTTCGCGCTGGGACGCGAAGCCGGAGGGCTGCAGCTTGTCCAGGTTCAACAGCACGCGCTCGATCTTGCGGTCCTTGCCGGCCGCTTCGATCACGCGCACCAGGTCGCGCAGCTGCACTTCTTCGGCGCTCTTGTCGCCGACCGCCTTGGCCAGCGACCGGCTGACCGGGTCGGCGCTGAATTGTTCGACCAGCGTGCCTTCCGGGTTGATCACCAGGGTGGTGCGCTCGGCCAGCGGCTTGGTGCCATCGCCGCGCGCCAGCGCCACCACGAACACCAGCAGCAGCAAGAACAGGAAACCGAAGAACACCAGGTTGAAAATCAGGCGCCGGGTGAAATTCATCACATCCCACAGGCCGACGAAGAAGCTGGCGATGGGATTGCGACGCACGGGGTGATTCATGGAAAGCTCCGTCGAAAGACGCTGCATACAGATCGATGGTGCCCAGCATACCGGCTGCACAGCGCGCGCGGCATGCGCTGGAAGTCAGGGTGTCACGGTGGCGGTCAGCCGCCGGCTAGTCTGGCGGAAGCGCAGCCCCATCAGGATCGACGCCACCGTCAGGCCCAGGATCAGGCCCACCCACATGCCCTTCGGTCCCCAGCCCAGCCCCAGGCCGAGCCCGGCGCCGATCGGCATGCCCACGCCCCAATAGGAAAACATCGCCAGGAACATCGGCACGCGGGTGTCCTTGAGCCCGCGCAGCGCGCCGGCCGAGAGCACCTGGATGCCGTCGGGAAACTGGAACGTGGCAGCAAACAACAGCAACACCGACGCCAGCGCGGCCACCGCCACATCGTCGGTATAGACCCCGACGATGGCATCGTGGCCCAGCAGCAGCGCGCTGGCCGAGAACGCCTGCGTGCCCAGCACGATGGCATAGCCGGCCCAGGCAGCGCGCCGCATCGCCAGCGGGTCGCCGCGGCCCACTGCGTGGCCTACGCGCACGGTAGTGGCCTCGGCCACGCCCATCGGGATCATGAAACACAGTTGCGCGACGTTGATCGCAATCTGGTGCGCCGCCGCTTCGGTGGAGCCCAGCCGGCCGATCAACAACGCCGTGACGATGAACAACCCGCCTTCCATCAGCACGGTGATGCCGATCGGCAAGCCGGTGCGTAGCAACTCGCCGATGGCGCGCCAGCGCGGTCCTTCCAGGTGGGCGAACAATTGCAGATGCGCAAACCGCCGCGCGCGCCACAGATACAGCGCAAATACGCTTGCCTGCACCCACATGGTGATGGCCGAGGCCATGCCCAGCCCTTCGGCACCGTGCTCGGCGAAGCCGAACTTGCCATAGGTCAGCGCATAACCCACGGGTGCCAGCACCAGCAAACCGCCAAAGCCCAGCAGCATGGTGGGCAGCGTCCAGTGCATGCCCTCGCTGAGGTAGCGCATGCAGAAGTAGAAGGTCAGCGCCGGCACGCCCCAGCGCACCGCATGCAGGAACGCGGTGGCGCCGGGCACGATGTCCGCTGCGATCCCGAAGGTGGGCAGCAACGGCGGCACCACGCTCAAGAACACGAACATCAGCGCACTCAACCCCAGCGACAGCCACAGCGCCTGCCGGAACAGCGGCCCGATCTCGCGCTCGCGGCCGGCGCCGAGCAATTGCGAGACCGAGGCAGTCAACGAGATCAAGGTGCCGATCGGCACCAGCATCGGCAGCCACAGCAGCGAGGTGCCGATGGTGACCGCAGCCAGCGTGGCGGTGCCGTGGTGGCCGGCGATGACGTTGTCGACAAAACCGATCAGGCCGGTGGAAACGTGGCCGAGCACCAGCGGCAACGCAAGCAGGCCGGTGGTGCGCACTTCCGAGGCGAAGCCTGGCGTCGCGGACGGGGGTGCAGAAGAAACAGACATGACAACCGATCGCTGCGCGGACTACGGCCGTGCCGGGAGGCGCTGGCACCGGGTCGCGCGGGCCGGCTATCTTACGCCTACTTTCCGACTGCGGCCTTGCCGCGCAGCTGGGTAGAGCCCGCTGCGCGACTGCGCGCGGGCAAAACGCGAAGGCTGCTGCACAACCGGGCCGGCGCGGGACACCGTTGCACGCGTGCGCCAAACGCCGTTCTTTCGGGATCGGGTCGACGGCAACGCGCCTTCCCCGACTCGCCAACCGGAACTGGCTCATGTCACCGCATTCGACCGCGCACCATCCCACGGCCTGCGAAAATTGCGCGACTGCCTTGCAGGGGGCGTATTGCCACGCCTGCGGGCAAAGCGCGCACAACCCGGTGCGCAGCGTCGCCCATGCGGTGGAAGAAGTCTTCGAATCGTTCTGGCATCTGGATGGGCGCATTTTCCGCACCCTGCGCGATCTGCTGGTGCCCGGACGCGTGGCGCAGCGTTTCCTGGGCGGCCAACGCGTGCGTTATGTGGCGCCGATGCGGCTGTTCCTGGTCCTGAGCCTGTTGACGTTCTTCATCGCGCGCATCGCCGTGCATGCATCAGACGCAGACAGCGATAGCGCAGCTGCGCCCGGCACCAGCCAGACCACGGTTCCCAAGGATTTCGCACATGCACGCACGCCGGCGCAGGTGGAAGCGGTACGCAGGCAGTTGGTCGAGACGCTGACGCAGACACGCGCGGCCGTGCCGAGCGGCATCGCACGCGACAGCATGGACGCCGGCATCGCGCGTGCCAACGCGCAAGCGCAACGTCGTCTGACGCAGCTGCAAGCCGACGCGCGTCCGACCAGCGCCGTGCCCACCGCAGAGGCAAACAGCGACAGCACGTTCTTTTCGGTGATGGGCAAGCCGTGGGACCCGGTGAGCAACCCACTGCACTATGCGGCGCTACCGCAGTTCGCCAACCGCTGGATCAATACCCAGCTTCGCCATATCCGCGACAACCTGCCGCGGCTGCGCAGCGATCCGCAGCTGCTCTACAACGCGTTCTTCGCAGCGGTACCGTCTGCATTGCTGGTGCTGGTGCCGCTGTTTGCGCTGCTGTTGCGGGTGTTCTACGTGCGCAGCGGGCAGGTGTATCTGGAGCATCTGGTGGTGGCGTTGTACAGCCACGCCTTCCTGTGCCTGAACCTGCTGACGCAACTGCTGTTGTCGCTGCTCAGCGATGCGCTGGCGCACATCGCCAGCCCGATCACCTGGAGTATCGGGGTCGTGCAGTTCGGGCTGACGCTGTGGATGCCGGTGTATCTGCTATGGATGCAGCGGCGCGTGTACGCGCAGTCCTGGCTGGTCACCGTGCTCAAGTACATCGGCCTGAGCGGGGTGTACCTGGTGTTGGTGACCGTGGCCGCGGCGCTGTTGATGGTGGCGAGTCTGGCGCGACTTTGACGCGCCGATTGCAGAGACGCTTGCGCGAGAACAGCCGCATTGCAGCGCGACGCAGCGATACCGGAGCCGGGTGCGGCGCGTGTGGAGCGGCAGTATGGAAAGAAGCAGCCGCTTGAACCGATGTCACCGGCGCAACACCAAGAAGGTATGGCGCGCGCCGACGGCGACGAACCGGTGGCGAGCGATCAACGCGCCAGCTGGCGCTTCAACCAGGCGCTGCGGGTGGCCGGCGCTTCGGCCAGGAAGGCCTCGCGTAAGCCGTCGCGCTCCTGGGGCGGGGTGCGCTGTGCCAGCACTGCCAGTTGCTCCAGCTGGCCGGCGTCCAGGCTGCGCAGCGCGGCCAGCATGGCCTCGCGCTGGTTGGGGTGCACGTAGCCGATCAACGGCTGCAACTGGGCATAGAACGCCCCCACCTGCGAGCCCAGGCGCCAGCCGTCGCGATGCAGGCGGTCCATCGCGCCGAACTGGGTGCGCAACGCGCGTTGCTGATCTTCGGGCAAGGCTTGCAGCCGCTCGCGTGCCTGCCGTAACACCACGCGGTCGGTGGCCGTCAGCCCCTTCCAGGCGGCGTAGCGGGCACGCAGCTCGGCTTGCTGCGCAGGCGTCATCGCCGCCCAGCGTGCGCGTTGCTGCGCGGCGCTCGGCGCTGTATTCGGCGCTGCGGCAGCGGAGGTGGACGCGGCGGGAGCAGCGGCGGATTCTTCCAGCGGCGTCGGCAAGCGCTGCGCGCCGGCGACGCCGGCAAACGCGCAGAGCAGCAAGCCGCACCACTCAGTTGGTTTCATCATCGACCGTCTCCAGAGGGGCGGAAGGCTGCTCGGCCGCGGTGGCATGCGCACCGGATTCATCGACCGGCACCGGGTGGCCGGCGGCATACCAGGCATAGAAGTCCGCCGCGCGGGCCAGCTCCAGATCCGGGTCGGCCAACATCGCCTGGTCGCGCGGATCCAGGCCCGGCGTGGCCACGGCATCCGGCAGGTCGGACGCCGGGAGTTCTTCCACCAGTACCGGCGCCGCGTCGGTCACGTGCAGCACGCCGGCAGGCGCCTGCGAGACAGGCTCGGGAGGAAGCGCGGGCCGGCGGTGGGTCCACCACCAGCCCAGCACTGCCAGCAGCAATGCCACCGCCAGCACGCCCAGCGCCATGCGGGCGTGGCGGCGCTCCAGCCGCGGCCACCGCCATTGCCGCCGAGCGCGGGCGGCGGCCGGACGACGCGGCGCCGGTGCCGACTGGGCCGGCGCGGCAGTATGCAGCGGCATTCCGGCCAGGGCCGAATCGCGGAGCTGGCCCAGCCGGGTCAACTGGGCCGGGCTCAGGTCGCGCAGTTCCACTTGCGCCGCCTCGGCCAGGGCCCGCCAGGCCTGGGCATCCGGGTTGCCGGCGGCATCGCGCGGGCAGGCACGCGCCAGCGCTTGCCGGTAGTCCGCCGCTTCGACGCCTTGCACCTCGCTGGCCACGCCTTCTTCCAGCCCGGCCACGATCCGCAGCAGCAGCGCCAGGCGGTCGGCAGTCTGCATCCGGCCCAAGGCGGTGAATGGGGGCAGCCAGGTGCCCGGCATCGGCTCGCGCCGCAGCGGTGGCGCGGTGGCCAGCAGGCTCCAGAAGCGCATCGGCCAGCCTGCCATCGGCCGACCTGCCGCCTGGCTGCTGAAGGCGCGCAAGGCCGCTGCGAGTGCGCGCTCGGCGGCGGCCACGTCGCCGCACTGCAATTGTGCGAGCACCAGACCCCGGCGTTCCACACCACGCAAGAAGGCAGCTAGCGCAGCGGGGGTCACGGGGGCGTCGGGGACTACGGTCATGAGAACTCCAGCATCGGCCGGCATGATACCGACGCGATTGCCCCCCACCGATGGCTTGACAGATCGGCCCGGCCCCGCTCCGCCTTCACACTGGCCGTGCCGGCCGCCGCGGCGGGTTGTGCACAGCGGCAGACATGCCGATACGCAGGCGTCTGTCAACTATTGTTTTTTCTTTGTTGCATTCGCGTTTCACGCATAAGTGATTGAAATTTATCGACTTATGCATGTTGGCTAAAAAATGTCCAAGAGGTTGCAGAGGCTAGTGAATCCATCATCACAGCGTGGAGCACGACACTAATTCACAGGTTTATCCACAGCCAGTGTGGATAAACCCGTTTCCTTAACCCTCACATAGGTTTACGTCGGATTTATCACTTCCGTCACAGAAACGCGGCCGCTGCCTCGACGCGGATTCGGGCCGATTCGGAGGCGGCTGCCGGCCTCTGGACAGGGTGGGTAGACTGGTCGGATGCCTTCGACCGTCGCCACCCTGCGCGTCGCCTTGCCGGTGCCGCTGCCCCAGTTGTTCGACTATCTGCCTCCGACCGATGCGCCGTTGACCGACCCGGCGCGGGTCGGCTGCCGGGTGCGGGTGCCGTTCGGGCCACGCGAGTTGGTCGGGGTCGTGGTGGAGATCGGGCAACTGCCCGCGGCCGACGGCTTGCGCCCGGCACTGGCGTGGTGCGACCAGGCCCCGCTGCTGGTCGATGAACTGGCGCGCTCGCTGTACTGGCTGGCCCGCTACACCCACGCCCCGCTCGGCGAGGCCCAGGCCAGCGCCCTGCCCGCCCCGCTGCGCCGCGGCGAGCCGCTGGCCGACACGCACGCCTGGGCCTGGCAGCTGACCGAAGCCGGTCGCAGCGGTGCCGCCAGCCTGCGTGCGGGCAGCCGCCCCGCCCTGCTGGCGGCCTTGCTGCTGACCGGCGCAGTGGGCGAAGACCAGTTGGACCCGCTGCTGCCGCAGTGGCGGCAGGCCGCGCGCAGCCTGGCCAAACGCAACTACGCCCAGCGCGTGGCGGTGCCGGCCGACGCCATCCCGCCGCGCCCCGGCAGCGGCCCGCCGCTCAACGACGAACAGCAGGCGGCCGCCGCCGCGATCCGCGCGCACAGCGGCTTTGCCACCTACCTGCTCGACGGCGTCACCGGCAGCGGCAAGACCGAGGTCTACCTGCAAGCGATCGCCGATTGCCTGGCTGCCGGCAAGCAGGCGTTGGTGCTGGTGCCGGAGATCGGCCTGACCCCGCAGACCCTGGGCCGCTTCCGTAGCCGTCTGGGCGTGCCGGTGCACGCGCTGCACTCGGGCCTGTCCGATGGCGAACGCGCGCGGGTGTGGGCGGCGGCCTGGCGCGGCGAGGCCAAGCTGATCGTCGGCACCCGCTCGGCGGTGTTCACCCCGCTGCCCAACGCCGGCCTGATCGTGATCGACGAAGAGCACGACGGCAGCTACAAGCAGCAGGACGGCATCCGCTATCACGCGCGCGATTTCGCCCTGGTACGCGGCAAGGCGCTGGATGTGCCGGTGATCCTGGGCAGCGCCACGCCCTCGCTGGAAAGCCTGCACAACGCCTATTCCGGCCGCTACCAGCATCTGCGTCTGTCGCGGCGCGCCGGCGACGCGCGTCCTCCGCGCGTGCGGGTGCTCGACGTGCGCAAGCGCCCGCTCAAGGACGGCCTGTCGCCCGAGGTGCTGGCCGGTATCGGCGCCACCCTGGCGCGTGGCGAACAGGTCCTGGTGTTCAAGAACCGCCGCGGCTATGCACCGGTGCTGCTGTGCCACGACTGCGGCTGGACCGCCGCCTGCCAGCGCTGCAGCACGCCGCTGCACCAGACGCCGATGACCGTGCATGCCGGCGGCCGCCGCCTGCAGTGCCACCATTGCGGCGCGCGCCAACCTGCACCGCTGGCCTGCCCGGCCTGCGCCAGCCTGGCGCTGCAGCCGCAGGGCATCGGCACCGAGCGGCTGGAAGAACGCCTGACCGAGGCCTTCCCGGATTTCCCGGTGGTACGCATCGACCGCAGCACCACCCAGCGCCGCGACGCACTGGAAACCCAGCTCGCCCGGCTCGGCACCGAGGCCGGCATCCTGGTGGGCACGCAGATCCTGGCCAAGGGCCACGACCTGCCGCGGCTGACCATGGTGGTGGTGGTCGGCATCGACGAAGGCCTGTTTTCGGCCGACTTCCGCGCCGCGGAGAAACTGGCCCAGCAGTTGATCCAGGTGGCCGGACGCGCCGGGCGTGCCGACCGGCCGGGCGAAGTCTGGTTGCAGACCCATCATCCCGAACACCCCTTGCTGCAGACCCTGGTCAATGGCGGCTACCACGCCTTTGCCGACGCCGAACTGCAGCAGCGCGAAGCGGCCGGATTCCCACCCTTCGCTCACCTGGCCTTGTTCCGCGCCGAAGCCAAGGATGTGGCCGCAGCCAACCAATTCCTGCTGGCGGTGCGCGGTTTGACCAGCGCCGAGCCCGGCACGCAATCGCCGGCGTTTGCCGCGGTGGAATGCTACGGCCCGATGCCGGCACCGATGCCGCGCCGCGCCGGCTTCCAGCGCACGCAGCTGCTGTTGTCGGCGCAACAACGCGCGGCATTGCATCGCCTGCTCGACACCCAACTGCCGACCATCTATGCGCTACCGCAAGCCCGCCGTGTGCGCTGGTCGCTGGATGTGGACCCGATCGACCTGTATTAGCGCAAGGCGTCTCGACCATGGAGCAGAAGCCAGACCCAGGTTCGCGCGCTGTGCCCAGGTCATGAAGCGCACGTGCGTGATCTTTGGTAGGAGCGCACCCGGGCGCGATGTGGCACGACGGGAATGCCCTCGCACCCGGGCGCGCTCCTACAACACCGCAGGCTACCTGTCTGGGTGATGTACAAGGCCCAGTGGCTTGCAGCAACGTGCCGGGTCGGCAGCGCGTGCGGTGCCTGTCATGAATCGCATTGACTCAGCGACGGCGCGGCACTCAGGTCAGCGCAGTCATCACCGCGCGCTGGTACGCCGGCCGCGCACGCAGGCGCGCATACCAGGCCTGCAGATGCGGCAATTCGGGGCGCTCGATCGGCATTTCGAACCACGCGTAGATGAAGCTGCCCAGTGGTATATCGCCCATCGCGAACTGCTCGCCGGACAGGTACGGCTGCTGCGCCAATGCCGCATCGGCACGTGCGAGCAACTCGCCCGACTGGGTCAACGCCGCCGCAATGCGTGCGTGATCGCGCTCGGCCTGCGGCGTGCGCACAATGCCCCAGAACAGGTCGCGAAACACGCCGGCGAAAGTGGAGGTGGTCCAATCCATCCAGCGGTCGCCCAGCGCGCGCTCGGCCGGCGCATGCGGATACAACGCCGGCGCGTATTGCGCGGCCAGATAGCGCACGATCGCATTGGATTCCCACAGCACCAGCGCGCCATCCTGTAAGGTCGGCACCACGCCGTTCGGATTCATTGCGCGATAGGCCGGCGTGTCGTTGCCGCCGAACGCGCCGCCCACCTCGATCGAGCTGTAGGCCACTCCGGCTTCTTCGGCGCACCACAACACCTTGCGCACATTGCTGGAATTGTGCCGCCCCCAGATCGTGATGGCGGGCTTCGCTGCGGCGGGCAGGTTTGCGTTCTGCGGCATGCTCAGCCCCCTGCTGCAGGTTTGGCCGGCGTGCGTGCCGGGCGCTTGGCAGCGGCAGGCTGCGCCGGTTTGGCGCGGCCACCCTTGGGCGCGTCGCGCACCCACAACGCCTGTTCGTCCTGCTTGATCTCGAACAAGCCGATCGCGCGTACCAGATCGCTGAGTTTGCGATAGCCATAGTTGCGTGGATCGAACGAGGCCTGGTTGGCCACCTGCTTGCCGACTGCACTCAGCAGCGCCCAGCCATCGTCTTCGCAGGCGCTGACGATCGCATTGCGCAGCATTTGGACCAGACGCGTATCGCTACGTAATGCGGTGGCGTCCTTGCGACCGGCAGCCGTTTCGCTGGCGGCTGCCGCCTGTTGCCCGAGCGCCTCGACATAGGTGAACTTGGAGCACGCATTGACGAACGGCGCCGGCGTCTTCTTCTCGCCGAAGCCATAGACCTTCATGCCGTCGGTCAGCAGGCGCATCACCAGCGGCGTGAAATCGGCATCGCTGGAGACGATCGCAAATCCATCCAGATTGCGTGCGTACAACAGGTCCATCGCATCGATCACCATCGCCATGTCCGAGGCGTTCTTGCCGGAACTGTAGGCAAATTGCTGGATCGGGCGGATCGCGTAGTCGTGCAATGCCGCCTCCCAGCCTTTCAGGTGCGGGCTCTTCCAGTTGCCGTAGGCGCGGCGCACGTTGGCCACGCCGTAGCGCGCCACTTCGGCCAGCACCACGTCGATCTTGCCGGCCGGCGCATTGTCCGCATCGATCAGCAGCGCGATGCGTTTGTCGGGATTGTCGATCATGCTCATCGCTCCAGGGTTTGGGCAGATTCGGTCTTGAAGTCGGTGTCGGTGTCGGTGTCGGTGTCCATCTCACTCTCCTCCGCATCGGTCTCGGCCGGCAATGTGTACTCGGTACCATCGCGCAGCGTGAGCACGCCCGCACTCAGGATCTCGCGTTCGGCACCGTCGCTGACCCAGGTGGCGTGCACGCGCCCGCTGCCGCGATCGCCTTGCATATCGAACACGAACTCATCGCTCCCCGGTGCCAGACTGGTGCGATACAGATCCACCCGCATGTCGCGGATGTGCCCAATGTGTTCCTGCACCACCGCATCGGCCTGCAGTGCACTGCGCGCCTGATCGGCAAACAACGACCAACCGATCGACATCAGCCAGACGAGCGCACCGAGCGCCAGCATCCCCAACAGCACCACACACGTCGCCACGCCAATCAGCCCGATCGCCACACTGCTGAGCGGCTTCTTGACGACAGCGGGCGGTGGCGGTGCAGCGGACGGCACGGACGACAACGGCGGCAGTGGCGGCGGGAGCGACGACATGGGGTGGCCGGAAGCGGGAGATGCGACATGATGCCGCAGGCGGGCCGCGCTCACGCGGCATGTTCATTGCCGATACGGCATCCTGATAGGCCCGCGTCGCACTCCATCGGACCTTACGATGACCTCTCCCCCCTCCCAAGCTCCGCTGCATCTGGTTGTGGTCGGCGGCGGATTCGCCGGCTTATGGGCGACCCGCGCGCTCAACGACCCCGGCATCCGTATCACCCTGGTCGACCGTCAGAATCACCACCTGTTCCAGCCTCTGTTGTACCAGGTGGCCACCGCCGGCCTGTCGGCACCGGACATCGCCGCGCCGCTCCGGCACATCCTGCGCGAGCAACGCAATGTCGAAGTCCTGCTCGGCGATGTCACCGATATCGCGCCAGGCCGCCGCGAGGTGGTATTGGCCGATGGCAGCACGCTCGGCTACGACATGCTGCTGCTGGCCACCGGCGCCACCCATGCCTATTTCGGTAACGACCAATGGGCCGAACACGCCCCTGGCCTGAAAACGCTGTACGACGCACTGGTGCTGCGGCGCAAGCTGCTGCTGGCCTTCGAACGCGCCGAAGCCGAATCCGACCCTGCCGCACGCGCTGCCTGGCTGAGCTTTGCCGTGGTCGGCGGCGGGCCCACCGGCGTCGAACTGGCCGGCACCCTGGCCGAAATCGCCCGCCACACGCTCAAGAACGAGTTCCGCCATATCGACCCACGGCAGGCGCGCGTGCGGCTGGTCGAAGCCGGTCCGCGCGTACTGCCCTCGTTTCCGGAAGATCTCACCGCCAAGGCGCGCAAGCAGTTGGAACGTCTGGGCGTGGAGGTGCACACCGGAACTCCGGTCACGCAGATCGATGCATTGGGCTACCAGCTCGGCGACACCTTCGTGCCGGCACGCACGGTGGTGTGGGCCGCCGGCGTGGCCGCCTCGCCACTGGCGCGTACGCTGGGCGTACCGCTGGATCGCGCCGGCCGCGTGCTGGTCGAGGCCGACCTCAGCGTACCGGGCCACCCGGAAATCTTCGTCGGCGGCGATCTGGCGGCGGTGCAGCAGGACGGCCGCCCGGTGCCGGGCGTGGCACCGGCCGCCAAACAGATGGGCAAGCACATCGCCAAGGCGATCCGGGCGCGGCAGCGCGGCCAGACCGCGCCGACGTTCCGCTACCAGGACTACGGCAACCTGGCCACGATCGGCCGCATGGCCGCCATCGTGCATGTGGGCAAGCTCAAGCTGTCCGGCATCGTCGCCTGGTGGTTCTGGCTGGCTGCGCACGTGTACTTTTTGATCGGCTTCCGCAACCGCTTCGTGGTGCTGGTGAACTGGGCGATGGCGTATTGGAGCTACCAGCGCGCCGCACGCATCATCTTCGGTGGCGCCACCGACGACCCTCCACCCAGCAGCAAGGACGGCTGACAGCGGCGCAGGCCGTGCGATGCTGTGCGGCCTGATTCGACGACCCGATCGTGGCAACTGTCCTGTTCCTGCTGGATCTGCTGGGCACCTTCGTATTCGCCCTGAGCGGCGCGACCGTGGCGGTGCGCAACCGACTGGACCTGTTCGGCGTGCTGGTGCTTTCCTGCGCGGCAGCGGTGTCCGGCGGCATCGTGCGCGATGTGCTGATCGGCGCCACCCCACCGGCCGCGCTGGTGCAGCCGCAGTATCTGCTGGTGGCCTGCCTGGCCGGCCTGGCCGGGTTCTATTGGCATGCAGCGGTGGAGCGCCTGCGCAATCCGGTGCAACTCTTCGATGCGGCCGGGCTGGCGCTGTTTGCGGTCTACGGCACCAGCAAGGCGCTGGACTATCACCTCAGCCCACTGAGCGCGACGTTGCTGGGCATGCTCAGCGGCATCGGCGGGGGCATCGCGCGCGATCTGCTGGTGGCGCGCACGCCGGTGGTGCTGCAGGCCGAACTGTATGCGGTCGCAGCGCTTGCCGGTGGCGGGCTGGTCGCGATCGGGCACGTCTTGCATGTGCCGCAGGCCTGGTCGTTGGCGACCGGTGCCGGCGTGTGTTTCGGCCTGCGCTTCATGGCCATCCGCTACGGCTGGCATCTTCCTGTGGCGCGCTTGCCGGAATAGCCAAGCGGTCGCCACGCGCGACAATCAAGCACCGCCAGCCACGCACTGCATGGCCGCCAGGCAGGCACGAACCAGTCCTGCATTTGCCAAAGAGCATGGCTGCCAGTGCGAGCACGCCGCGCATGCCGGATCCGAGGCTGCTTATCGTGCATGGCCAACGCAACGAACAGCGACAGGTTCCTGTTACGCAACGCACGCGCTGCCATCACAGCTCGCTGGCGACCTGGATCAGCGAACCGCGATGCAATCGCCGCGTCCGGCCAGGCACGCAGGCCCACAGGCGCGACAGAATCGGGTACCGACCACGCGCCTGGGCAATCAAGACATCGCCAACACCACACAAGCAAACGGCCCGGAAAACCGGGCCGTTTGTGCAACACCTCGCGCGAGCCCGACAGAATCAGGCGACGAACAGCGCCTTCATCTTCTTCAGCGCATTCGCTTCAATCTGGCGGATGCGCTCGGCCGACACGCCGTATTCGTCTGCCAGTTCCTGCAACGTCACCTTGGAATCGGAATCCAGCCAACGGCGCTTGACGATGTCGCGCGAACGCGCGTCCAGGCCCGCCATGCCTTCGCGCAGCAGCTGCAGCTGGTTGTCTTCGCTGTCGTGACGCTCATACGCCTGCGAGGGGTCTTCCTCATTGGCGACCAGGTAGCTCACCGGCGACGGCGGGCCGTGGTCGTCGTCTTCGTCCGACGACGCGTCGAACCCGATATCGCGGCCGGACAGGCGCGATTCCATCTCCATCACTTCACGCTCGGAGACGTTCAGGTCCTTGGCAACCGCCGTCACTTCCGACGCATTGAGCCAGCCCAGGCGGGTCTTGGACTTGCGCAGATTGAAGAACAGCTTGCGCTGCGCCTTGGTCGTGGCGACCTTGACGATGCGCCAGTTCTTCAGGATGAACTCGTGCATTTCGGCACGGATCCAGTGCACCGCGAAGCTGACCAGGCGCACGCCCATGTCAGGGTCGAAGCGCTTGACCGCCTTCATCAGGCCGATATTGCCTTCCTGGATCAGGTCGCCCAGCGGCAGGCCATAGCCGTTGTAGCCGCGGGCCACATGCACCACGAAGCGCAGGTGGGAATGGACCAGCTCGCGCGCGGCGTCCAGGTCCAGCTCGTCGCGGAAGCGACGGGCCAGATCCTGCTCCTCATCGACCGACAGCACCGGGATCTGGTGCACGGCACCGATGTAGGCGTCCAGCGAACCGAGCGCACTGGGAATCGGGAGATTGTTTGCCACAAGGGCAGTCGAGGTAGTCTGGTTCATAGGCACCATCTTAGCAGTCGAACTATTGGACTGCCGGGTACAGAAAGAGTTCCCAGCATTCCATTTACAGAACGTTCGGGCTTTTGGTAGCGCTGGTGTTCTACAGCCCGGCACCCCAAATTCGGGGCATACGGTATCACCAAGCCCCTGTGCAAACCGTGACAACTTGGTTGCGCAACGGGATGCCGCCAGCGTCGTTCAGGCGCCGGTGGAGGTCGTGTCCAGCGCGCTACGCGGCGGCAGCGACCAGTCGATCGGGCTCAGACCTCGCCGCCGCAGATGGTCGTTGGTCTTGGAAAAATGCTGGCAGCCCAGGAAGCCGCGGTGTGCCGACAGCGGCGAAGGATGCGGCGCCTTCAACACCCGGTGGCGCGCCTGGTCGATGACCTTGCCCTTAGACTGGGCGTAGCTGCCCCACAGCAGGAACACCAAGCCTTCGCGCTCGCGATTGAGGGTTTCCACCACATGATCGGTGAAGCCTTCCCAGCCCTTGTTCTGATGCGCGCCGGCGCGGCCCTGCTCCACCGTCAGCACGGCATTGAGCAGCAGCACCCCCTGGCGCGCCCAGGGCATCAGGTAGCCGTGATCCGCCCGCGCCAGACCCAGATCGTCCTGGATCTCTTTATAGATGTTGAGCAGCGACGGCGGCACCGGCACGCCGGGCAGTACCGAGAAGCACAGCCCATGCGCCTGGCCTTCGCCGTGATACGGGTCCTGGCCCAGGATCACTACCTTGACCTGCTCGAACGGGGTGGCGTCGAAGGCGGCAAAGATCTGCGGGCCGGGTGGAAACACCCGCGCCCCGGCCGCCTTGCGCTGGCGCAGGAACGCCGACAGCTCCTGCATCTGCGGGCGCAGCAGCCAGTCGCCCACCTTTGCCTTCCACGACGGTTCCAGCTGGATGCGTCCTTCCCCTTCCGTCATAGCGTGACAGCCTGATCCTCCAGGCGTGCCAGGCGCAGCTGGAACAGCACCTTGGTCACCAGCAGGCGCTCTTCGATCGGTTTTTGCACCAGATCGTTGGCACCGGCGCGCAGCAATTCGGATTGATTGCGCGGGTTGGTGTCGCCGGTCATCACCAGCACCGGCAGGCGGCGCTTGCCGTAGGCGAAGTCGATGCGGATACGCTCGACCACGTCGCGGCCGTTGAGCTCGCCCTTCAGGGTCACGTCGGTCAGCACCACATCGATGCGGCGCTCGGTGCGGCCCAGCGATTCGGCGGTGAGTAGCGCAAAGGCATCTTCGGCGGTGAGCACGTGCACCACTTTCAGGCTCTGGCGTTCGAGCATGCGCTTGGTCGCCTCGGCCACCACGCGGCTGTCTTCGATGTAGAGCACGGTCGCGCCCACGACCGGCTCGGGCTGCACGTAGCCGCGGATGAACGTCGCCAGGGCTTCATGGCCCAGCGCCTTGTCGAAATAATCGGTGACGTACTCGGTGAAACGGCGCTCCACCAGATGCTGCTGCGCATCGCCGGAGACCACGATCACCGGCACATAGGCCTGCCCGGCGGTTTCGCGCACGCTGCGCGCCAGGGTCAGGCCGTCGCCATCGGGCAGCGACAGCGAGGTGGTGACAAGATCCACCGCGCCGGCTTCCAGCGCCTGCCGCGCTTCGGCAATGTTGGAACAGCCGATCACCTGCACATTGGGCAGGTCGCGCTTGAGCACGTCGGCAATCAGCTTGCGCACCAACTTGGAACCATCGACCACCATCACGCGCGGCGCGTCGCTGATCAGGTGTTTGAGATCTGGTGGATGCATGGCAGGCCTCAGGTCTCGGTAGGACGGGTCTGGCGAAGGAAATGGCCGGTCACCAGCCAGGCACCCAACCAACCCAGGACTAAGGTGCCGACCAGCACCATCGCAGAATGCAACAGATCCAGCCCGTGCAGGGTAAAAGAACTGCCGTAGCTGTCGGCCAATGTCGCCAACGGCGCACGCAATGCCAGGCCCGAGGCCGCAATCAGAGCGAGCGCGACAGCACCGGCACCGAGTCCGTACCACGCGCCCAGATACAAAAACGGGCGACGGATGAAGCCATCGCTGGCGCCGAGCAACTGCAGCACGCCGATTTCTTCGCGCCGCGACTGGATGTCCAGCCGCACGGTGTTGCCGACCACCAGCACCGCACCCATCCCGAGCAGGGCAGACAACACCTGGACCAGGCGCTCGCCGAAGTGCAACCAGCCATCCAGGCGCTTGCGCCACAGCGCATCGTGCTGCACCTGATCGGTTTGCGGCAGCGCCTGCAGTGCACTGGCCAGCTGCGCGTCGTCGGTCGCGTCGGCGGGGGTGACGATCAACAGGGTCGGTAGCGGGTTGTCGCCCAGCGCATCGGCAGCTTCATCGAGCTTGGCGCTCTCGCGCAGCTCGGCCAAGCCCTGCTCCGGCGTGCGCAGCGTGACCTTGGCCACATCCGGGCGTGCACGCAACTCGCCGGCCAGCGCCTGCGCCGCATCGGCGGCCACGTCGACCTTCAGGAACAGATTGATCTCGCGCGACTGCTGCACGCTGCCGGCCAGCAGCTTGACGTTGTCCAGCGCGATCGACAGCCCCAACGGCAGGGCCAGCGCCAGGGCCATCACCACGATGGTCAACAACGTCGCCCACGGCTTGCGCATCGCACGGCCCAGGCTGAAGGCGATGCTGTGCAGGTGGTGGTCGATCCAGACGCCGAACCGCGACGGCGCGACGGTTTCGGTATTGGCGGGCTTGCTCATTCGGCCAGGTCCTGCGGCGAGATGTCGTCGACCAGGCGGCCGTGATCCAGGATCAGCACGCGCTTGCGCATCTGCTTGAGAAGCGCCAGGTCGTGGCTGACCACCAGCACGCTGGTGCCACGGGCCGGGAGTTCGGCGAACAACTGCATGATTTCCGCCGCCAGTGCCGGATCGAGGTTGCCGGTGGGCTCATCGGCCACCAGCAGCCGCGGTTCGCCGACGATGGCGCGCGCGATGCCCACGCGTTGCTGCTCGCCGGCCGACAATTGCGACGGCAGGGCTTTTTCGCGGTGGGCCAGACCGATGCGCTCCAGCGCCGAGCGCACGCGTTTGCCGATCTCGGCACGCCGGGTGCCGCGCAGGATCAGCGGCAAGGCCACGTTCTCGGCGATGCTGCGGTCGTTGAGCAGACGGTGGTCCTGATAGACCGCACCCACCTGGCGCCGATGCAGCGGAATCTGCCGGCCACGCACCTTGAGCAGGTTGCGTTCGCCCAGCAGCACCGCGCCCTGACTCGGGCGTTCGCTGAGGTGGATCAATTTGAGCAGGGTACTTTTGCCGGCGCCGGAGTGGCCGGTCACGAACAGCATCTCGCCATCGGCCACTTCGAAGCTGACATCGGTCAGCGCCTGGTGGCCACCGGCGTAGTGCTTGCTGACGTTGTCGAAACGCAGGACGGTCATTCAGCGATTATGCCGGAGCGCCAGTGCTTGCGTCGCATCGCCGATGCGCGGCGATGCGATCAGTGCCGCAAATGATCAGTTGCCGGAGACAAGCGAACGCAGTCGGCGGCCGATGCGGCTGAGCAGCGAGGGGCTGCCCGGCGGCTTGGCGGCGGCACGCACCGGCTTGGCCACCACCTGGGTGGGCTTGCGCGGTGCGGCAGGTGCGGCAACCGGCGTGGAGGCCACTGCCGGCTCGGCACCCTCGACCGGACGACCGTTGCGACGACGCCGACGCTTGCGTGGTGCGCGCTCGGCATCGGCCGCGATGGTGGACGACGCTTCCACCGCTGCAGCGGCAACCACCGGTGTTGCGCTCGGTGCAGACGTCGCAGGCGCCTGCCCTTCCACGCGCGGCTTGCGACGCGGACGCGGCTTGCCATCGGCACCGGCGCCATCGCGGCGACCACCGCCACTGCCGCTGCGCGACCCGCCACCGGGACCACCGCGTCCGCCACCGCGACGCTGTTCTTCGGCGGCACGCTGCTCGCGCGCTTCGCGGAAGATCGTGCCCACGCTGTCGCCCGCGTCGTCATCGGCCTCCTCGCCTTCCACCGGCACGCGTGGCGCACGCGGCAGCGGCGTCAGCAGTTCGGAGGTCACCGGCTCGACCGGGATCTTCTGCTCGATGTAGGCCTCGATGTCCGGCAGGCTCATCGCATAGCGTTCGCAGGCGAAGCTGATCGCATCGCCCTCTTCGCCCAACCGCGCGGTGCGGCCGATGCGGTGGACGTAGTCTTCGGCGTCGAACGGCAGGTCGTAGTTATAGACGTACTTCACGCCGTCGATATGCAAGCCGCGCGCGGCCACGTCGGTGGCCACCAGGATTTCAAGCTGGCCTTTCTGGAAGCGGTTGAGCAGCGATTCGCGCTTTTTCTGCGGCACATCGCCCGACAGCACGCCGACCCGGTAGCCATGGCGCTCCAGGGTGCGCGCCACGCGCTCCACGAACGCCTTGGTGTTGACGAACACCATGGTGCGCGCGCCTTCACTGCGCGACAGCAAGCCCAACAGGAGCGTCTGCTTCTCTTCGTCGGACGGGAAATAGATGCGCTGGCGCACCCGCGCGGCGGTGATGCTTTCGGTTTCGACGACCAGCTTTTCCGGCTCGTTCATGTGCTCGTAGGCCAGCTCCAGCACCCGGTGGCTGAGCGTGGCCGAGAACAACAACGTCTGCCGGGTGCCGCGCTCGGGCATGCGCCGCAGCAGGAAGCGGATGTCCTTGATGAAGCCCAGGTCGAACATGCGGTCGGCTTCGTCCAGCACGCAGATCTCGCAGGCGTGCAGCGAGACCACCTTGTGCTGCTTGACGTAGTCGATCAGGCGGCCCGGCGTGGCGATGATCACGTCCACGCCCTGCTGCAGCAGTTCGCGCTGTTTGTCGTAATCCACCCCGCCGTAGACCAGCGCAAAGCGCAGGCCCAGGTCGGCGCCGAACTTCACTGCGTCCTTGTGGATCTGGATCGCCAGTTCGCGGGTCGGCGCCAGGATCAGCGCGCGCGGGTCTTCCGGCTTGCGGTCGGCCAGCGCCGGGCGGATCAGCAGGCGGTTCATCACCGCGACCAGGAATGCCAAGGTCTTGCCGGTACCGGTCTGGGCCTGGCCGGCGACATCGCCGCCCGGCAGCGCGACCGGCAAGGTCAGCGCCTGGATCGGGGTACAGCGGGTAAACCCGGCGCTCTCCAGCCCGGCGATCAAGGCCGGATGCAGGTCGAACGAGGAAAAGGTCACATCGGTCAGCGGTTTGTCGCTCATTATTCCGTCTTCGTGAGGCGCCCTGGGCAGCCCGGGCGCGGCTTGCATCGATGCCGACAGCGTCGCAAACTGCGGCTGTTGTGGCGGACAGCGCGGCTTCAGGACTGACACTTGATTCAGTCGCGCAATGCCCCAGTTTAGCG
Source organism: Xanthomonas phaseoli pv. dieffenbachiae (assembly GCF_008639345.1). Taxonomy (NCBI): domain Bacteria; kingdom Pseudomonadati; phylum Pseudomonadota; class Gammaproteobacteria; order Lysobacterales; family Lysobacteraceae; genus Xanthomonas; species Xanthomonas phaseoli. The sequence goes on from NZ_CP041380.1 coordinate 4,249,422, forward strand.
CAATGTAGCGGCCTGCCCGTTCGGGTGGGCCGTTTTGGTTTCCAGGAGACCCAATGTGAGCGATAAGGTTCAACATGTCGGCGATGCCGACTTCGACACAGCTGTACTGCAATCGGGCGAACCGGTTCTGGTGGATTTCTGGGCCGAGTGGTGCGGCCCCTGCAAGATGATCGCCCCGGTGCTGGACGATCTGGCCGACACATATCAGGGCCGCCTCAAGGTCGCCAAGGTCAATGTGGACCAGAACCGTGCACTGGCCATCAAGTACCACGTGCGCTCGATCCCTATGCTGTTGCTGTTCAAGGACGGGCAGGTGCAGGCGACCCAGATCGGTGCCGTCGGCAAGGGCCAGCTGACCCAGATGATCGACAAGACCCTGGGCGGCGCGGCCGCCTGAGCTAGCGGGCGTCCAGCAATGGGCGCCCGATGATGCGCCGGCAGTTAAATCGTGCCCGGGAAGACGCTTGCGCGTTAACGCGCGGCGGTGATAGTGTCAGTTGGTCCGGCACACGTTCGTGCGCCGCCGCACCCTCTAGAAGCTCTTCTAGACTCCCATCTACCACCAGTTCGCCCCCTAGTTGGGCGCTCGCACCTTAGCGAGGAATCACGCACTTGTCCGATCATCCTTCCTCCGATACCGGGAGCAGCGTCGACGCTCCCGTCGAGAAGCGCGTGCGCAAGCCGCGCGTGAGCAAGACCGCCGCCGCCACTGAAGAGGCTGGCGCACAGCAGTCCAACCTGCCCTTGCCCACCAGTCCCGCACCCGAAGCACCCCGTGCCCCGCAGGCACCGTCGCGCGCTGCCGATCCGGCACCAGCGCAGACGTCCAGCGATGGCGCACACGCCGGTCAGGCACCCAGCGCCAGCCACGGCGGCGACACCCACGGCGAGCCCCGCGAGGGCGGCCAGTCGCAGCAGCAGCGCTTTAACCAGGCGCAGCAACAGCAGAACCAGACTCAAGGCCAGAACCAGGGCCAGGGCCAGCAGCAGGGCCAGAACCAGAACCAGAACGCCGGCCAGAATCAGCAAGGCCAGGGCGGCCAGGGTCAGGGACAGAACCAGCAAGGCCAGAACCAGCAGGGCAACCGCCGTGACCGGTTCCGCAACCGCCGCGACCGCGGCCCGCGCGACCGCTTCGGCAATGACGGCGGCATGCCCTCGTCCGACGGCAACAACGAGCCGTTCATCGCGCGTCCGCATCCGGCCGTGCCGGAAGGCTTCCCGGTGTATTCGCTCAGCGACCTCAAGCGGATGCCGGCGCAGAAGCTGCTGGATATCGCCGACCAGCTCAATATCCAGGAAGGCGTGGCGCGTGCGCGCAAGCAGGACGTGATCTTCGCCCTGCTCAAGGTGCTGACCCGTCACGGTGAAGGCGTTGCCGCCGACGGCGTGCTGGAAATCCTGCCCGACGGCTTCGGTTTCCTGCGTGCGGCAGAAGCCAGCTACCTGGCCGGGCCGGACGACACCTATATCTCGCCCAGCCAGATCCGTCGCTTCAACCTGCGCACCGGCGACCATCTGTCCGGCCGCATCCGCTTCCCGAAGGACGGCGAACGCTATTTCGCGCTGTCGATCGTCGACACCATCAATGGCGAGCCGCTGGAAGCGAGCAAGAACAAGGTCCTGTTCGAGAACCTGACCCCGCTGTTCCCGCGCCGCCGCTTCCGTCTGGAGCGTGGCGACGGCTCCACCGAGGACATCACCGGCCGCATCCTGGATCTGATGGCACCGCAGGGCAAGGGCCAGCGTGCGCTGATCGTCTCCCCGCCCAAGGCCGGCAAGACGATGATGATGCAGCAGGTGGCCACGGCCATCACCACCAATCATCCCGAAGTGCACATGATCGTGCTGCTGATCGACGAGCGCCCGGAAGAAGTGACCGAAATGCAGCGCACCGTGCGCGGCGAGGTCATCTCCTCCACCTTCGACGAGCCGGCTGCGCGTCACGTGCAGGTTGCCGAAATGGTGATCGAGCGGGCCAAGCGCCTGGTCGAGCACAAGAAGGACGTGGTGATCCTGCTCGACTCCATCACCCGCCTGGCACGCGCCTACAACAACGTGGTGCCCAGCTCCGGCAAGGTGCTCACCGGTGGTGTGGACGCCAACGCCCTGCACCGCCCGAAGCGCTTCTTCGGTGCGGCGCGTAACGTGGAAGAAGGCGGCTCGCTGACCATCATCGCCACGGCGCTGGTGGAAACCGGCAGCAAGATGGACGAGGTGATCTACGAAGAGTTCAAGGGCACCGGCAACAGCGAAGTGCATTTGAACCGCCGCATCACCGAAAAGCGTGTGTATCCGGCGATCGACATCAACCGCTCGGGCACGCGTCGCGAAGATCTGTTGATCGAGCCGGAGCTGCTACAGAAGATCTGGATCCTGCGCAAGCTGCTGCACCCGATGGACGAAATCGCCGCAATGGAATTCCTGTTGGACAAGATGAAGACCACCAAGTCCAACGACGAGTTCTTCAGTTCGATGAAGCGCTGAGTTCAGTCGGTTTATCGAGACGAAAAAGCCCCGCATTGCGGGGCTTTTTTTGTGAGGCGACCGTTGCGCGGCGTTTCGCCTGCTCGGTCAGCCGCTCTCAACTTCCTTGCAGCGGTGTCACCAGGCGCACACCTTCTCCGCGTGCGGAAAACAACCCGCTGGCAGGCAGAGCATCCGGGCTGTCACTCGATGTCGCTGCGCCGCGCTGCTCACTCCATGGGGCGACCTGACGGGGGCCAGGCAGATACGAACGCCATTTCTGGGCCTGTTTTGCGGCGATCAGATCGCGTGGGGATGTTCCGATGTCGAAGCTGACCGGAACACGCATGACCCAGTACGGCGCCTCGACCTCCGGACCCTCTGTCGGCGGCAGGAACGTCCATGTACGCGCCTTCTTCGAGGCTGCATCGGCAAACACCTGGCGCAGGCGTGCACGTTTGGATTCCGGCACGAGCGATGTCAGGTTGACTTGCTCTGCGATCAGATCTGCGACCTTGCCGTCGCGCCCGATCTTGAGCATCAGATAGACCACGCCGGTGGCACCGGCCCGAAACGCCGCTTCGGGGTAGCGCGGCGGCTGCATGTCGCGGGTCTGCACACTCGTCGCGCCCTGCGCCTCCCCACCAAAATGCGCGCTGCGGATCGACACCAGATAATTTTCTCCTTCTCCCTGTTTGGCGACCAGCAGCAGGCTCATCGGCAACTGCGCGGGCAAGGCGTTTCCGTTGTCGCGCACAGGGTCGAAGCGCCACGATGCGATCGAGTGCTTGATCCGCTCGCGCACTGCCGGCGGCAAACTCGCTTCGTCGGCAAGTTTCACTGCCGTGACCGCGCCGTCCGGGGTCAAGGTCAATTCGCCGGCGACATTCATGCTGGCCTCGATCTGCACTTGCGCCTGTTCCGCGCTTGGACGTGCCTGCGTCGCTGCGATGCTGCTCAATGCCAACAGGATGCCAAGACCGAATCGCTGCGTCCGCTGCATGACCACACTCCTTGATGATGTAGCGTGCGTTGTACCAGTCTTGCCGCTGCCGGTAAATCGCTACGCCAGCCTGCGCGACTCCGCATATGGCGGGGTGTCCGGGTAATCGTCTTCGCGAAGCCGGTGCTGCAGGTCGCGCCACCAGCGTGGGTCGAACAGTTCCGGGTGCAGGTGCTTGACCGCTTGCAGTTGCGAGGAAGGCAGACCCATGAACAAGGCGAAGCGCTCGGGGAAGACGTCGCGCGGGCCGACATGGAACCAGGGTTCTGCGGCCATCTGTTCTTCGTAGGTGGTGGGCGTGGGCCAATCGCGGAAGTTGCATTCGGTGATCAGGCACAGTTCGTCGTAGTCGTAGAACACCGCGCGCTGATGGCGGGTAATGCCGAAATTCTTCAGCAACATGTCGCCGGGAAAGATGTTGTTGCGCGCCATGTCCTTGATGGCCTGGCCGTAGTCCAGTGCTGCGGCATGCGCGGCTTCGGGCAATTGTTCGCGCAAGTACAAATTCAACGGGCGCAACCGGCGCTGCACATAGCACAGTGCGATCAGGACATCGTCGCCGTCTTCGCTCAGGCTCATCGCGCAGCTGGTCTGCAGCTCTTGCAGCAGCGCCGGTGAAAAGCGCGCCTTGGGAAAGCGCAGGAAGCGATACGGCTGCGCGTCGAGCAGGCGGCCGATGCGGTCGAGCTGGAAGACCAGCTCGTACTTACCCTCTACCTGCGCGCGGCTCATGCTTTTGGGATACGCAAAGCGATCGCGAATGAGTTTGAAGACCAGCGGATAACTGGGCAGCGTGAATACCACCATGACCATGCCGGGGGTGCCATCGGCGTGCACCAGCTGTTCGGACGGATGCGCCTGGAAATGGCTGAAAAACGTGCGATACCGCTCGGTCTTGCCCTGCTTGGCGCGGCCCAGCATCGTATATAGCTCATCGACCGGCTTGTGGGTGAGCAGGCTGCGCAGGAACACCACCGCGTCGCCGACCGTGGACAAGTCGGCCTGGAAGTAGCTACGCGAGTTACTGAACAATTGCGCGACATCGCTGCGCCGGGTCAGCACCGCTTCGGCACGCAGGCCGGCATCGTCGTTGACCAGCGCGATGACGCAAGGCGAAAAGCGATGTTCGCCGAACACGCGTCCAACCAGATACGCTCGGCGCTCGCGATAGAACACCGTCTCCAGCAATTCCACGCTACGCACCGGATGCTCGCCCCAGTGCGCGAGGTCGTCGAGCAGACGCACCGCAATGGCAGCCGCGCAGCGGGTGCGGTGCGCATACGGCACGGCGAACGCGTAGTCGCCCAGCACCCGCACCAGCATGTCGGTCAGCCGGCCGGGCGAGACCGCATAGGTGTGGCGCGCAACAGGCACGGTGATGGCGTCGGTTGGCTCGATATCCAGGGCGATGAATTCGATCTCGGCATCGACGCCGTGGGTACCGAAGTAGCGCCGGGTCAGGGTGTTGTAGAAGGTCTTGTACAACTCCTGGTCGATCAACCCGCTCAGCAAGGCGGCGTAATGATCGCGCGCGCGCATCCACAGCGCGCGGTCGTGCGCCTGGCCCAGCAACACTGCGCGCAGACGCAACATGCATTCGGCGATGTATTGGTCGTAAAGCGCGATGCGCGCCACTGCGTCTTCGCGCGCGGCGCTCCAGTCGCGTGTTTCGAAGCGCTGCTTGGCGCGTGCGGTGATTTCGGAAAAACGCGCGTGATAGTCCTCGAACGCTTCGTACACGGCCTGGGCGATCGCCAGCGCGCGGCGCTCGGATTGTGGTGGCAACGGTCGAGGGCTCATGGCGGCAGTGTCCCTGTGCGCTTGCGGCGGCGCGCGAGCAGTGGCGTGGCGGTTGCCTGTTGCGCATGCGCGGCGTGTTCGCGCGCCTGGCCCTGTAGCCAGGTGCGAAACGCAAGAAACCCGCCATGCGTACTGGAACGTGGCGGATACACCAGGTAATGCGACCAACTGGTCTTGAGCCGCTGCGTGGACAACGCCACCAGTTGGCCGGACGCCAGCAACAGACGCGCGCGCGTTACGCGCCCCAGGGCAACGCCGACGCCATCCAGGGCGGCACGATGGTGCGCTTCTGATTCGTCGAGTACCGCGACATAGCGTCGCGGTACATCGCCGCCAAATGCCGCGAACCAGCGCGACCAGGCGTCATCCGGGTCGCCCAGCAATGGCCACTGATGCAACGGTGGTGCCTGCCTACCGCCCATGCGGGCGATCAGGGCCGGGCTTGCCATCGGCACCAGCCATTCGTCGAACAAGGGCTCGGCGATGACGCCGGGCCATTGCCCGGCACCGATGCGCATGGCGGCATCCACCTGCTGCTGGCGCTCGAAATCCACCAGCCGCTCGCTCGACAGCAGGTTGATTTCGATGGTGGGATGAATGGCCAGAAATTCGCCCAGACGCGGCACCAGCCAGGCCGATGCCATCGATGGCGTGAGACTCAGCGTCAGGGTGTCTTCGCGACGCGCACCGAATGGCTCGAATGCCTCGGCGATGGCGTCCAGGTGCGGTGCGATGCGGTCGAGCAGTTGCTGGCCCTGCGGCGTGGCGGTGACGCCGCGCGCATGCCGTTGCAGCAGCGGATACCCCAGCCGTTGTTCGAGCGCGCGCATTTGATGACTGAGTGCGCTGACGGTCAGATGCATCGCGCCGGCAGCGCGCGACAGGTTGCCCAGTCGCACCGCGCTGACGAAGCCTTGCAATGCGTGAAGCGGCGGACGCGACATGGCCAACCCTTGAATGGAATTCAATACTCACTTGTAAAAGTCTCGCTTTTACGTCGCCTAGCCTGCGCCTAACGTGGATTCCACTCAAGTGGAGATGGGTCATGCGCATCTTTAGCGAACTGTTGTTTCAGCACGGCCACATTGCCGATGTGGCGCTGGCCCAGCGCCTGGCGGAATCGGACACGGCAGTCGACGCGCTGCAACCGCAGACCTCACTGGAATCGCCGGAATCTACAGCGGCTCCACGGCAAGACATGCAGACGATGCCCGATCCGCTTTCGCAACGCCGGCGCGAGCGACGCATGGCGCGGCTCAGCCGACGCTTGCTGCGTGGCGTGACGGCATTGTCGCCGTTTCGCTGAAACGACAAGGCCCGCCTCCTGCGAGACGGGCCTTGAAGACGACATGCAAAGACCGCAGGTGGTGCGGCGACTCAGGCGTTCAGCGTCGCCAGGATGTCGTTGAAGGTCTTGCTCGGGCGCATCGCCTCGCTGACCTTGGCCAGGTCGGGATGGTAGTAACCGCCGATTTCCACCGGCTTGCCCTGCGCGCCGTTGAGCTCGGCCAGGATGGTGGCCTCGTTCTCGGTCAGGGCCTTGGCCAGCGGCGCGAACTTGGCCTGCAATGCCGTGTCTTCGGTCTGCGCGGCCAGGGCCTGCGCCCAGTACATCGCCAGGTAGAAGTGGCTGCCGCGGTTGTCGAGCTCGCCGACCTTGCGCGCGGGCGACTTGTTGTTGTCCAGGAACTGACCGTTGGCGACATCCAGCGCCTTGGCCAGCACCGTGGCCGACGGGTTGTCGTAACGGTTGCCCAGATGCTCGAGCGATGCGGCCAGGGCCAGGAATTCACCCAGCGAATCCCAGCGCAGGCAGTTCTCTTCGACAAACTGCTGCACATGCTTGGGCGCCGAACCACCGGCACCGGTTTCGAACAGGCCGCCACCGGCCATCAGCGGCACGATGGAGAGCATCTTGGCACTGGTGCCCAGCTCCATGATCGGAAACAGGTCGGTGAGGTAGTCGCGCAGCACATTGCCGGTGACCGAGATGGTGTCCTGGCCCTTGCGGATGCGCTCCAGCGAGAACGTGGTCGCTTCCACCGGCGGCAGGATGCGGATATCCAGGCCGTTGGTGTCGTGATCCTTCAGATACTGCTCGACCTTGGCGATCACCTGCGCATCGTGCGCGCGCGCCTTGTCCAGCCAGAAAACCGCCGGCGTCTCGCTCAGGCGGGCGCGCTCCACGGCCAGCTTCACCCAGTCCTGGATCGGCGCGTCCTTGACCTGGCACATGCGCCACAGATCGCCGGCTTCCACCGCGTGCTCGAACACCGTCTTGCCGTTGCCATCGGTGACCTTGACGGTGCCGGCGGCGGCCATCTGGAAGGTCTTGTCGTGCGAGCCGTATTCTTCTGCCTTCTGCGCCATCAGCCCCACGTTGGGCACCGAGCCCATGGTGGCCGGATCGAAGGCACCGTGCGCCTTGCAGTCGTCGATCACTGCCTGGTACACGCCGGCATAGCAACGATCCGGAATCACCGCCTTGGTGTCCTGCAGCTTGCCTTGCGCGTTCCACATCTGGCCGGAGTCGCGAATCATCGCCGGCATGGAAGCATCGACGATCACGTCGCTGGGCACATGCAGGTTGGTGATGCCCTTGTCGGAGTTGACCATCGCCAGGCCCGGGCGCTGCGCGTATTCGGCCTGGATATCGGCCTTGATTTCGGCTTGCTTGGCTTCCGGCAGCGACGTGATACGTGCGTACAGATCGCCGATGCCGTTGTTGGGATCGAAGCCGACCGACTTGAGCGCATCGGCATGCTTGCTCAGCGTGTCCTTGTAGAACTCGCCGACCACCACGCCGAACAGCACCGGATCGGAGACCTTCATCATGGTGGCTTTCAGATGCACCGAGAACAGCACATCCTTGGCCTTGGCATCGGCAATCTGCGCGTCGATGAAGCTGGCCAGCGCACGCTTGCTCAGTACGGCAGCGTCGACGATTTCGCCCGCCTTCACCGCTACCTTGTCTTTCAACACGGTGCTGCTGCCATCGGCACCGACGAATTCGATCTTCAGCGTGCCGGCGTCGGCCAGCGTGGTCGACTGCTCGCTACCGAAGAAATCACCGGCATCCATGTGCGCGACATGCGACTTGGACGCGCTGCTCCACTTGCCCATGCGGTGCGGATGCTTGCGTGCGTAGTTCTTGACCGACAACGGCGCACGACGGTCGGAATTGCCTTCGCGCAGCACCGGATTCACCGCGCTGCCCTTGACCTTGTCGTAGCGCGCCTTGATGTCTTTTTCCGCAGCGTCCTTGGGCTCGTCCGGATACGCCGGCAGTGCATAGCCCTGGCCTTGCAGCTCCTTGATCGCGGCCTTGAGCTGCGGCACCGAGGCGCTGATGTTGGGCAGCTTGATGATATTGGCCTCCGGCGTGGTGGCCAGTTCGCCCAGTTCGGCCAGGTCGTCGGCGATCTTCTGCGCATCGTTGAGCTGCTCGGGAAACAGCGCCAGGATGCGTCCTGCCAGCGAGATATCGCGCGTTTCGACCACGATGCCGGCGGTATCGGTGTAGGCATCGATGATCGGCAGCAGCGACTGCGTGGCCAGGTAGGGTGCTTCGTCGGTGAGCGTATAGAGGATCTTCGGTGTCTTCGACATGAGGTGCGATGGCTCTTGTGGTCGGGAGGAGCGCCTGCATCCACGGACGAGGGCCGTGGTGCGCGCGACGGGGGTCGTTGATGGCACACCGGTCGGCCAGCGCGTTGGATGCGGCGATGGATCAGCACGGCATTGTCGCGTCTGAGCCGCGCCCGGGTAAAGCGACCACAGGCGGATGCTTCGTCCCGTCACCAGGGCAATCGACATGGATGCAGCTGTAACGAATGCGATGCAACAAAAAGGCGCGACCTGATCGGTCGCGCCCTGCTTGCGTGGCTCGGTGCAACGTCCAGCCACCCGTGGACTGGCGCCGTAGCGACGCGCAACCAAGGCTGCGCACCACTGTTGCGTCGCACATCTTTACTTGACGGTGATGGTCTGCGGATTACCTGCAGGCTTGCCATCCACCATGACTTGCGCGGTGTAGGTGCCGGCCGGCCAGCCATCGGGCTTGCTGAAGCTCAAGTTGGTGGTTTCGGCACCGGTGGTGTTCAACGTCGCGTTCTGTTCGCCGGCCACCTGACCATCCTGGTAGGTCAGCTTTGCAGACACTGCCACGTTGCTCGCGCTACCGTCGGTCTTCACCGAGACGATGATGGTGTCTTTGCTGCCGACGCTGGTCGCCGGCGTCACCGTCTTGTCGGCCGCGGCCTGGGTGCCGACCGCCACGCTGGACACCGTCACCGCGCTCCCCATCGCAGCACCGCTATCGGTGCTGGCCGCACCGGTCGCGCTGCCCTGGGCGGCCTGATCGCTGGCCGGAGGGGTGGCAGCCGGGCCGGGCATCGCTTCGGTCGCGGCGCCGGACGTGGGGTCCTTGGAGACGCTGTCGTCGTCGGCCTTCTTGCTGCAGCCGGATACTGCGAGAACGCCGGCCAAGGCGAGGGCCAAGCTGCTCGAAACAGAGGTGATACGCATAAATCGATTCTCCGGTAGCCAGAACATCTGCAATGGCAGTGCTCGAGTGGGTGTCTAGGTGTGTTGAATCGTGTCGCCGCCTGCGACTGGAAACGGACCTGCCATTACGACTTCGCAGGCAGGCGCAGGATCTGCCCGGGAAAGATCTTGTCCGGATCCTGCAGCGTTTCGCGGTTGGCTTCGAAAATACGTGGCCACAGATTGCCATCGCCCAGATGACGCTTGGCAATACTGGAGAGGCTGTCGCCGGCCTGGACGGTGACCGATTCTTCAACAAGCTGCGCGGTGCTCTGCACACTGGTACGCACGTTGGAAAAATCGGGCGCAGGCGTCACCTCGGCGGTGCTATCGACCGATGAGGTGACGTTGGAGAAATCTGCTTTCTTGTCGACACTCATTGCTGCAATCCCTGTGCATCGCGGTGTCGGCAGGGTGCGCGGGGCGCCGTTAAGCGTGGATCGCGCCGCCGTGAAGCCCGCGCGATCCCACCTGCGCGCGACCTACTGACGCAGGTCGCGGAAGATCGACAGTGGCATCGGCACACTGGCCGAGCTGCGCAGCGGGTTGATGTCCAGGCCGCCACGACGTGTGTAGCGCGCTTCCACCACCAGCCACTGCGGCGCGCACTGCGTCAGCACATCGTTGAAAATGCGCTCGACGCATTGCTCATGAAACTCGGCGTGGTCGCGGAAACTCACCAGATAACGCAGCAATCCCTCGCGGTCGATCGGTGCGCCGCGGTAACGCAAGGTCACGCTGGCCCAATCCGGCTGGCCAGTCACCGGGCAATTGGATTTGAGCAAGGCCGAGGTCAGCACTTCTTCCACCACTGGCTGCGCGAGTGCGCAGAGATAGGCCGCGTTCGGCGGGCCGTAATCGTCGATGCTGACATCCAGCGTGTCGACCGACTCGCCCTCGCCGACCGCATCGATCGGCGGCAGGCCGAACTCCACCGCCACGTCGGCACCGGCGCGCGTGGACAGATCGGTCGCAATGCGCGTGCGCACCGCTTCGGCGCTGTTGAAGCGGGTGGCGTTGAGCGAGTTGAGATACAGCTTGAGCGACTTGGATTCGATCAGCGAGGGCGAATCGCAGGGTACATGCAAGGTGGCGGTGGCCACGCAGGGCTTGCCCTGTGCATCCAGCCAGCTGAGTTCGTAGGCATGCCAGCGATCGCGGCCGATAAACGGCAGCTCACCGACCAGCCCGATGGCCTCGCGCCCGGCCGCGCGCGGAATCGGAAACAGCAACGACGGGTCGTAGCCGCTCGGATAGGCGACCTCACGACCGAGGGTGGAATCTTCTGGGGTATTCATGCCGCCATTTTAGGCCGCACGGGCTGGCCGTGAGGTGTACGGCAACGCGTGAAAGAAAGCCGATGGAACGCCCTAAGATCGCCGCTCCACAATCACGCCGCCGGCCCAACCAGCGAAATCTGGAATCGCCCAGCCGCAGACGATTCCCGATTCCCGATTCCCGATTCACCCCTGCTGCAGATAATCCAGCGACACCTGCAACAGCGCGCGCAAGCCCACATCCAGCGAGGACTCGTCCAAGAGGAACTGCGGCGAATGGTTGCTGGGCGCAGTGGCCGGGTCGATGCCCTTGGCAGTGGAACCGACGAAGAAGAACATCGACGGCACCTGCTGGGCATAGAACGAGAAGTCTTCGGCGCCCATCTGCAACGGCGGCTCGTAGACGTTGTCCGCACCCACCACCGCCTGCAGGCTGGGCAGCATCTTGGCCGTCAGGGCCGGGTCGTTGACCGTGGCCGGATTGCCGTCCTGGTCGGGCACCTTCGCGTCCACCTTGGCACCATGCGCGGCAGCGGTGTGCTCGGCCACGTTCTTCAGGTCGGCAAAGATCTGCTGGCGCATGCCTTCGTCGAAGGTGCGGATGGTGCCGACCATTTCCACATCGTCGGGGATGATGTTGTAGCGGATGCCGCCCTTGATCGCGCCGAAGCTCAGCACCGGCGGTTGCTTGGACAGGTTGGCGCGGCGGCTGATCACCGTTTGTGCGGCGCCGATCATGTCGGCGCTGGCCACGATCGGGTCGATGCCGTTCCACGGCGCCGAGCCATGGGTCTGGCGGCCGATCATCTTGATCGCGAAGCGGTCCGAGGCCGCCATCAGCGGGCCGCTGCGCACCGCGATCTTGCCGGCCTGCACGCTGGAGAACACATGCAGGCCGAACACCGCCTGCGGCTTGAAGTCGGCAAACAGGCCTTCCTTGAGCATCAGCGAGGCACCGCCCTCTTCGTTGCCGGGCGCGCCTTCTTCGGAGGGCTGGAAGATCAGCATCACTTCGCCGGGCAACTGCTCGCGCATGCCTACCAGCGCCTCGGCCACGCCGAGCAGGATGGCGGTATGCGCGTCGTGGCCGCAGGCGTGCATCACCCCGACCTGCTCGCCGCGATATTGGGCGGTGGCCTTGGAGGCGAACGGCAGCCCGGTCTGCTCTGTCACCGGCAGCGCGTCCATGTCGGCACGCAGGGCGATCTTCGGCCCCGGCTTGCCGCCCTTGATGATGGCCACCACGCCGTGATGGGCGATGCCGGTGCGCGGCTTGAGGCCCAGCTTGCGCAGCTGCGCAGCCACGGTGGCGGCAGTGCGCTCTTCGCGGTTGGACAACTCCGGGTGCTGGTGGAAGTCGCGGCGCCATTGCACCACCTTGGCCTGCAGCGGGGAGGCGGCGGCCTGGACTTCGGGCCGTTGCGCGGCCTGCGCGGTGGCGAGCGTGGGCAGGGCGAGCAGCAGCGCGCTGGTAGCAGGCGGGAGGGGCGCATCGGCAATCCTTGAAAGATGGTTGCTTAATGTAGTGCAGGCGGGTGCCGGATGGGCTGCAGTGGGGCCCGATTCAGCCCGGCGGTCAACCGCGGTCACCGTGGCGCGTTGCCGCTGCAGTGCAAGTGTGACCGTTGCGGTCGTTTCGCCGGCCAAGCCGTTACTTCAGTAATGCTCAATTGGTGAAGCGCAACGATATGCTTTGCACCGCCGCCCCACGGTCGCACCCATGCGCCCGGCCCGCCCTCAGGAGTTGTCGCATGTCGCGTTTTTGGAAGATCACACTGCTGGTTGTCGCAGTGCTTGTCGTGGTGTTCGTCGCAGTGCGGATGATGGGTGGGGGCAATCACGGCAAGCGCGCAGGCGCGCCGGACGGCAATGATCCGGACAACGGCGGCCCGGTGCCGGTGACGGTGGTAGCGGCCACCACGCAGGATGTTCCGGTCTATGCCAGCGCGCTGGGCACGGTCACCGCGCTCAACACGGTCACCGTCAGCCCGCAGGTGGGCGGCCAGCTGATGAGCCTGAACTTCAAGGAAGGCCAGGAAGTGAAGAAGGGCGATCTGCTGGCGCAGATCGATCCGCGCACGCTGCAGGCAAGCTACGACCAGGCCCTGGCCGCCAAACGCCAGAACCAGGCGCTGCTGGCGACCTCGCGGGTGAATTATCAGCGTTCCAACGACCCGGCTTACAAGCAGTACGTCTCGCGCACGGACCTGGATACCCAACGCAACCAGGTTGCCCAGTACGAGGCGGCGGTTGCGGCCAACGATGCGCAGATGCGCTCGGCGCAGGTGCAATTGCAGTTCACCCGCGTCACCGCGCCGATCGACGGCATCGCCGGCATCCGTGGCGTGGACGTGGGCAACATCGTCACCAGCAGCTCCACGATCGTCACCCTGACCCAGATCCGCCCGATCTACGTGTCGTTCAACCTGCCCGAGCGTGAGTTGCAGGCCGTGCGTACCGGTCAAACGGCGGCGCCGCTGGCCGTGGCGGCACTGGATCGTGGCGATGCGCACGTGATCAGCAGCGACGGCAAGCTGGATGTGATCGACAACCGCATCTCCGCCGACAGCGGCACCTTTGGCGCACGCGCGATCTTCAACAACACCGACAACGCGCTATGGCCGGGCCAGTTCGTCAATGTGCGCCTGCAGCTGCGCACCATCGCCGGCGGCACCGTGGTGCCGTCCCAGTCGGTGCAGCGCGGCCCGGACGGCGATTACGTGTACGTGGTGGGCAGCGACAACACCGCCCAGATGCGCACCGTGGTGCAGGGCGTGGAAGTGGACGACAGCCATGTGCAGATCACCAAGGGCCTCAAGCCCGGCGAGCGCGTGGTGACCGAAGGCCAGTTCCGCCTGAAGCCGGGCAGCAAAGTCAGCGCGCTCAAGCCGGGCGAGACGCCGCCGGAACCGACCGAGGCCGAACTCAAGGCCGCCAAGGACAAACAGAGCCGTGGTGGTGGCAGCCCCGGCGGCCGTCGTGGCGGCGGTCCGCGCTAACTCTCGACCACCGGCGACGGAACTTCCGTCGCCGATGTGCGCCGGCGTTGCATGCGCCGGCTTCGCCTGACGTCTTCAGCAAGGACACCCCCCGTGGGCTTTTCGACCATCTTCATCCGCCGCCCGATCGCCACTTCGTTGTTGATGGCCGGCGTCCTGCTGCTGGGCATCCTGGGCTACCGTCAATTGCCGGTCTCGGCATTGCCGGAAATCGACGCGCCCAGCCTGGTCGTCACCACCCAGTATCCCGGCGCCAATGCGACCACCATGGCCTCGCTGGTCACCACGCCGCTGGAGCGCCAGTTCGGGCAGATCTCCGGCCTGCAGATGATGACCTCCGATTCGTCGGCGGGCCTGTCCACCATCATTCTGCAGTTCTCGATGGAGCGCGATATCGATATCGCCTCGCAGGATGTGCAGGCGGCGATCCGCCAGGCCACCCTGCCCTCTTCGCTGCCGTACCAGCCGGTCTATAACCGGGTCAATCCGGCCGATGCGGCGATTCTCACGCTCAAGCTCACCTCCGATTCGCTGCCACTGCGCGAGGTCAACCGCTATGCCGATGCGATCCTGGCCCAGCGACTGTCGCAGGTGCCGGGCGTGGGCCTGGTGTCGATCGCCGGCAACGTGCGCCCTGCGGTGCGCATCCAGGTCAACCCGGCGCAGCTGTCGAACATGGGCCTGACCATGGAGTCGCTGCGCAGCGCGCTGACCCAGACCAACGTCAGTGCGCCCAAGGGCTCGCTCAACGGCAAGACCCAGTCCTACAGCATCGGCACCAACGACCAGCTCACCGACGCGGCGCAGTACCGCGAGACCATCATCAGCTACAAGGACGGCCGCCCTGTGCGGCTGGCGGACGTGGCCAACGTGGTCGATGGGGTGGAGAACGACCAGCTGGCCGCCTGGGCCGACGGCAAGCAGGCGGTGCTGCTGGAGATCCGCCGCCAGCCCGGCGCCAACATCGTGCAGACGGTGGAGCAGATCCGCAACATCCTGCCGCAGCTACGCTCGGTGTTGCCGGCCGATGTGCATCTGGAGGTGTTCTCCGACCGCACCGAAACCATTCGCGCCTCGGTGCACGAGGTGAAGTTCACCCTGGTGCTGACCATCGCGCTGGTGGTGGCGGTGATCTTCGTGTTCCTGCGCCGGCTGTGGGCGACCATCATCCCCTCGGTGGCGGTGCCGTTGTCGCTGGCAGGCACCTTCGGGGTGATGGCCTTCGCCGGCATGTCGCTGGATAACCTCTCCTTGATGGCGCTGGTGGTGGCCACCGGGTTCGTGGTCGACGATGCGATCGTGATGATCGAGAACATCGTGCGCTACATCGAGCAGGGCAAGAGCGGGCCGGAAGCGGCCGAGATCGGCGCCAAACAGATCGGCTTCACCGTGTTGTCGCTGACCGTGTCGCTGGTGGCGGTGTTCCTGCCGCTGCTGCTGATGCCGGGCGTCACCGGGCGGCTATTCCACGAGTTTGCGTGGGTGCTGTCGATTGCGGTGGTCATCTCGATGCTGGTGTCGTTGACGTTGACGCCGATGATGTGCGCCTACCTGCTCAAGCCCGATGCCTTGCCCGAAGGCGAAGACGCGCACGAGCGCGCAACCGCCGCCGGCAAGACCAACCTGTGGACGCGGACCGTGGGCGCCTATGAGCGCAGCCTGGACTGGGTGCTTGCCCACCAACCGCTGACCCTGGCCGTGGCGATCGGTGCGGTGGCGTTGACGGTGGTGCTGTATGTGGCCATTCCCAAGGGCTTGCTGCCCGAGCAGGACACCGGCCTGATCACCGGTGTGGTGCAGGCCGACCAGAACGTGGCGTTTCCGCAGATGGAGCAACGCACCCAGGCGGTGGCCGCCGCGTTGCGCAAGGACCCGGCGGTGACCGGCGTGGCCGCCTTCATCGGCGCCGGCACCATGAACCCCACGCTCAACCAGGGCCAGCTGTCGATCGTGCTGAAGACGCGCGGCGAGCGCGAGGACCTGGACGAGGTGCTGCCGCGCCTGCAGAAGGCAGTGGCCGGCATTCCGGGCGTGGCCTTGTTCCTCAAGCCGGTGCAGGACGTCACCCTGGACACGCGCGTGGCCGCCACCGAATACCAGTATTCGATCTCGGACGTGGACAGCAGCGAGCTGGCCACCTGGGCCGGGCGCATGACCGAATCGATGCGCAAACTGCCCGAGCTGGCGGATGTGGACAACAACCTGGCCAACCAGGGGCGTGCACTGGAACTGAGCATCGACCGCGACAAGGCCAGCATGCTCGGCGTGCCGATGCAGACCATCGACGACACGCTCTACGACTCCTTCGGCCAGCGCCAGATCTCCACCATCTTCACCGAGCTCAATCAGTACCGCGTCGTGCTGGAAGTAGCGCCGGAATTCCGCACCAGCACCGCCCTGATGAACCAGCTGGCCGTGGCCAGCAACGGCAGCGGCGCGCTCACCGGCACCAACGCCACCAGCTTCGGCCAGGTCACCTCGTCCAACTCGTCCACCGCCACCGGCGTGGGCGCGCAGAACACCGGCATCGTGGTCGGTGCCGGCAGCATCATCCCGCTGGCCGCGCTGGCCGAAGCCAAGGTCACCAACACACCGTTGGTGGTGAGCCACCAGCAACAGCTGCCGGCCGTCACCATCTCGTTCAACCTGGCGCCGGGGCATTCGTTGTCGCAGGCGGTGGCGGCGATCGAGAAGGCACGCGAAGAACTCAAGATGCCGACCCAGGTGCATGCGCAGTTCGTCGGCAAGGCGGCCGAATTCACCGGCAGCCAGACCGATATCGTCTGGCTGCTGCTGGCCTCGATCGTGGTGATCTACATCGTGCTGGGCGTGTTGTACGAAAGCTACATCCACCCGCTGACCATCATCTCCACGCTGCCGCCGGCCGGTGTCGGTGCGTTGCTGGCGCTGATGCTGTGCGGGCTGAGCCTGTCGGTGGACGGCATCGTCGGCATCGTGCTGCTGATCGGCATCGTCAAGAAGAACGCCATCATGATGATCGACTTCGCCATCGACGCACGCCGCGAAGGGGCGAGCGCGCACGATGCGATCCGGCGCGCCTGCCTGCTGCGCTTCCGCCCGATCATGATGACCACCGCCGCGGCCATGCTGGGCGCGTTGCCGCTGGCGCTGGGCACCGGGATCGGCTCGGAACTGCGCCGCCCGCTGGGTATTGCCATCGTCGGCGGCCTGCTGCTGTCGCAGCTGGTCACGCTGTACACCACCCCGGTGATCTATCTGTACATGGAACGCGCCGGCGAGCGCCTGCGCGCATGGCGTGCGCGGCGCGCTGCCCAGCGTGACGGCATGAACCCGGCGCCGAGCTCGGAGCGCCCGGCATGAGGATCGGTAGCGTCATCGCCGACCGGCACGCAGGCCCGCAGCGTCGCCGGCGCACCTGCGCCAGTGACATCGGCTTTGGCTTTGGCTTTGGCTTTGGCTTTGGCCTTTACCGATTCCCGATTCCCGATTCCCGAATCCCGGCAGTGGCCCCATGAACATCTCCGCGCCCTTCATCAAGCGCCCGATCGGCACCTCGCTGCTGGCGATCGGTTTGTTCGTGATCGGATTGATGTGCTACCTGCGGCTGGGCGTGGCGGCGCTGCCGAACATCCAGATTCCCATCATCTTCGTGCACGCCACCCAGTCCGGCGCCGACGCCAGCACCATGGCCTCCACCGTCACCGCGCCGCTGGAACGTCACCTGGGCCAATTGCCCGGGATCGACCGCATGCGCTCCTCCAGCTCGGAGAGCAGCAGCCTGGTGGTGCTGGTGTTCCAGAGCAGCCGCAACATCGATTCGGCCGCGCAGGACATCCAGACCGCGATCAACGCATCGCAATCGGACCTGCCTTCCGGGCTCGGGACGCCGATGTACTCCAAGGCCAACCCGAACGACGACCCGGTGATCGCCATTGCGCTGACCTCGGAGACGCAATCGGCCGATGAGCTCTACAACGTGGCCGATTCGCTGCTGGCGCAGCGGCTGCGCCAGATCACCGGCATCAGCTCGGTGGACATCGCCGGGGCATCCACCCCGGCAGTCCGCGTGGACGTGGACCTGCGCGCACTCAACGCGCTGGGCCTGACCCCGGACGATCTGCGCAATGCGGTGCGTGCGGCCAATGTGACCTCGCCGACCGGATTCCTGTCCGACGGCAACACCACCATGGCCATCATCTCCAACGATTCGGTGTCCAAGGCCGCCGATTTTGCGCAGTTGGCGATCTCCACCCAGTCCAACGGACGCATCGTGCGGCTGGGCGATGTGGCCACCGTCTACGACGGCCAGCAGGACGCCTATCAAGCTGCCTGGTTCAACGGCAAGCCGGCGGTGGTGATGTATGCCTTCACCCGCGCCGGCGCCAACATCGTCGAAACCGTCGACCAGGTGAAGGCGCAGATTCCCGAACTGCGCAGCTATCTGCAGCCCGGCACCACGCTCACGCCCTACTTCGACCGCACGCCCACCATTCGCGCCTCGCTGCACGAGGTGCAAGCCACGCTGATGATCAGCCTGGCGATGGTGATCCTGACCATGGCGCTGTTCCTGCGCCGGCTGGCGCCAACCCTGATCGCCGCTGTCACCGTGCCGCTGTCGCTGGCCGGCTCGGCGCTGGTGATGTACGTGCTTGGCTTCACCTTGAACAACCTCAGCCTGCTGGCGTTGGTCATTGCCATCGGCTTCGTGGTCGACGATGCGATCGTGGTGATCGAAAACGTCATGCGGCATCTGGACGAAGGCATGTCGCGCCTGGACGCGGCGTTGGCCGGTGCGCGCGAGATCGGGTTCACCATCGTCTCGATCACCGCCTCGCTGGTGGCGGTGTTCATCCCGATGCTGTTCGCCAGCGGCATGATCGGTGCGTTCTTCCGCGAGTTCACCGTGACCCTGGTGGCGGCGATCGTGGTGTCGATGCTGGTCTCGCTCACCTTGACGCCGGCACTGTGCAGCCGCTTCCTGTCGCCGCACACCGAGCCAGAAAAACCCGGCCGTTTCGGCGCCTGGCTGGACCGCATGCACGAACGCATGCTGCGCGTGTACACGGTGGCGCTGGATTTCTCGCTGCGCCACGCACTCCTGCTGTCGTTGACGCCGTTGTTGCTGATCGCCGCCACCATCTTCCTGGGCAGTGCGGTCAAAAAGGGCTCGTTCCCCGCGCAGGACACCGGCCTGATCTGGGGCCGCGCCAATTCCAGCGCCACGGTGTCGTTTGCCGACATGGTCAGCCGCCAGCGCCGCATCACCGACATGCTGATGGCCGACCCGGCGGTGAAAACCGTCGGGGCACGCCTGGGCTCCGGCCGTCAGGGCTCCAGCGCATCGTTCAATATCGAGCTCAAGAAGCGCGATGAGGGCCGTCGCGACACCACCGCCGAAGTGGTCGCGCGCCTGAGCGCCAAGGCCGACCGTTACCCGGATCTGGACCTGCGCCTGCGTGCGATCCAGGACCTGCCCAGCGACGGCGGCGGCGGCACCAGCCAGGGCGCGCAATATCGCGTGTCGTTGCAGGGCAACGACCTGGCGCAGCTGCAGGAATGGCTTCCCAAACTGCAGGCTGCGCTGAAAAAGAACCCGCACCTGCGCGATGTCGGTACCGACGTGGATACCGCGGGCCTGCGCCAGAACATCGTGATCGACCGCGCCAAGGCCGCGCGCCTGGGCATCTCGGTGGGCGCCATCGATGGCGCGCTGTATGGCGCGTTCGGCCAGCGCTCCATTTCCACCATCTATTCCGACCTCAATCAGTACAGCGTGGTGGTCAATGCACTGCCGTCGCAGACCGCCACCCCCAAGGCGCTGGATCAGATCTTCGTGCCCAACCGTGCCGGCCAGATGGTGCCGATCACCGCCGTCGCCACCCAGGCACCGGGGCTGGCGCCGCCGCAGATCATCCACGAAAACCAGTACACCACGATGGATCTGAGCTACAACCTGGCGCCGGGCGTGAGCACGGGCGAGGCGGATCTGATCATCAAATCCACCGTACAGGGCCTGCGCATGCCCGACGGCATCCGCCTCAGTGGCGACGACAGCTTCAACGTGCAGCACAGTCCCAATTCGATGGGCATCCTGTTGCTGGCCGCAGTGCTTACCGTCTACATCGTGCTGGGCATGCTCTACGAGAGCCTGATCCATCCGGTGACCATCCTGTCCACATTGCCGGCCGCCGGCGTGGGCGCGCTGCTGGCGCTGTTCATCACCAACACCGAACTGTCGGTGATCTCGATGATCGCGCTGGTGCTGCTGATCGGCATCGTCAAGAAGAACGCCATCATGATGATCGACTTCGCGCTGGTGGCGCAGCGCGTGCACGGCATGGATGCGAGCGCAGCCGCACGGGAGGCCTCGATCGTGCGCTTCCGTCCGATCATGATGACCACGATGGTGGCGATCCTGGCCGCTGTGCCGCTGGCGGTGGGCCTGGGCGAAGGTTCGGAGCTGCGCCGTCCCCTGGGTATTGCGATGATTGGCGGGCTGGTGTTCTCGCAGAGCCTGACCCTGCTCAGCACCCCGGCGCTGTACGTGATCTTCTCGTGCCTGAGCGAGCGCTGGAAGGCGCGTCGCGCACGTGCGCGCGCACGCCGTGCAGAACGCGCAGCGGCGCGTCGCCCGGCCACACAGGCACACTGAGGTTTCGCATCGACTGACCGCCCAGCCCGTCGCCGCGGCCTTCACTGCACTGCGGCACCGCCGGGCAGATGCGTTGATCTGCTGCCATTTCCGGGAGGTTTTCCACAACCGCCGCCACGCCGGCGGGCGCTGCCCGGCGACGCCGACGCAATGCCAGGCAAGATGCGGCGGGCGCGTGCTACACCAGCAACCCCTGCAGGGACTCCCGCTCTAACTGCGCATACAGCGCGAATTCGTCGTGCACCTGCGCACCCAGCGCCTGCTCGAAACTGCGCTTGCTCGAATGGGCGGCATAGGCGCGTTGCTCGGCACCACCGAGATTGGATTGGAAGATGCCGGCCGCGCTGACCGGCAAGAAATCTTCGTAAATGATCGGGTCGGCACTGACCAAGCCGAGCGCGATCGCGGTTTCTGCCGGCATCGCGGCCACCTGCGCGGGATCGGCGCGGCCGGCGTCGGTGAGCGTATAGCGGAAATAGCCCAGCCCTTCCTGCCGCAGCAACGCCTCGTCATCGGGGAAGGCCACGAAGGCAGTCTGCAGCCGGGTGGCGTAATCGGTGCCGGTGCTGCCGGCGCCATCGGCGTCGCGTGCCTGCGCCAGCAGCGCGTCGTACAGCGCGCGGCCTTTTGGCGTGAGGGCAAGGCCGCGCTGCTCGATCTCGCCGAAGCGTGCGGTATGGGTGCCGTGTTCCGGCTGCCCGTCATCGCCGACAAAACGCACCGGCTCTTCCAGTGCCTTGAAACTGGTCTGCCGCAACAGGATCGGCACGCGCCGACGCGGCGGCCCCTCGATCACCGCCTTGGCATCGATGCCGGCGCGCTGCATCTGTTCCTGCGCCGCATCGATGTCCAGCGTGCGCGGCGTGAGGTGATTGATGTGCGGGCCGTGGAAGCTCACCACATCGGCAATCAACTTATGCGCCTGGCTCAGCGCGCGATAGGTTGGCAGCGACACCGTGGCATCGCCATGCCAACGGAAGGTTTCCAGCGCTTCGGCCACGAACTGCCGCGCCTGGTCGGCATCCAGCCCGCCTTGCCGTTCGTGGCGTTCGATCAACTGCAGGGCGCCGGCGGTAAAGATCTGGCGCTGCTGCAGGATCTGCTCGGCCTGTGCGCGCAGGGCGGCGTCTTCGATCAGTTCCAGCCGCAGCAGCGAGGTGAACACGCGAAACGGATTTGCCGACAGCGCCGCCTCGTCGATCGGGCGGAATGCGGTGGAATGCACCGGCACGCCGGCCACCGACAGGTCGTAATAGCCCACCGGCTGCATGCCCAGCACGGCGAACAACCGACGCAAGGTCGCCAATTCGGCTGCCGTGCCAACGCGGATGGCGCCGTGGCGTTCCAGATCCAGCCGAGCGCGCTCGTCGTTGCGCTGCAGCCGCTGCGCCAGCGCCGGATTGGCTTGCAGCGTCTGCGCATTGACCTGTGCCACCAGCGACATCAAATCGCCATACAACGGCACCTCGGCGCGATACATGTCCGACATCGCCTGGGCGAACCAGCTGCGGATCTGATCGGGAGAGACAAAGTCGGTATCGCGCATGGGCTGGTCTTGGGCAGTGCCGGCACGACGCCAGCGGTACCGCATTCTCGCCGACCGCGGCCTGCGTCGACCAGCGGTGCGGCTGTCTGCGCAGCCAATACGTTGCTGCGCGGACAGCCGCGCCATGCCGGTACGTGCATGGCGCCACGACGCAGCAGCCGCGTCAGAGACCGGCCTGCGCCGCCGCTTCGGCCGCTTCGCTGGCCTGGCGCGCCGCTTCCAGGCGCTGCGCATGATCGCCGAGCTGGCGCCGCAGCAATGCGTCCAGGGTGATCGGACGTTCCCAGCGGTCGTAGCTGGCGACGATGGCCTGCCGCAGCGCGCGCATGTGCAGGTTGTCCGGCGCCACCGACAGCCGCGTGACCACACCCTCCCAGCCATCGCGATGGTCGCGGCTATAGGCGCGTACCGTGTCGCGGCACGACAGCTGCACGGTCTGCGCCCAGAAGCATGCGAAATAGATATCCCCCGCATGCCAGCCGTGCACTTGCAGCAGCGCCTGCACATACGCGCGCGGCGTGCCGGTATAGCGCGCCACCTCGTCGATGAAGCTGGCCGGATAGCGCTGCGCATAACTGCCCATGTCGGCCAGGTGCTGATCCACCCAGGCGTCGCCAGTGCCGGGCGTCACCGCTGGCGCCGCCTCTTCGGTTACAGCCGCGGTAGCCGATGCCGGCGAGGCCTGCGCAGCGCCCAATGCCGGCCACAGCGATGCCACCAGCAATGGCACGCAGCGCAATACGGAGGAGCGGGAGACAGGCATGCAGCGATGATGCCGCATGCGTGCGGTGCTGTCAGGCGGGCGCCGGATCAAGCGCCGCTGCTGGGCACCGGGCACACACGCTTTGCAACGAGCTATGCCTGGCGAGCAAGCGCAGCCGCACTCGCTGCGCTACCGGGCGGCGATGAGCGCTTGGGCCGCAGCGGCCCGGTGCGCGCTGATGCCAACCAGCCATTGCGTGTTTGTCGGCCGCCGCGCGCAGTCCAGGGTTCGGCCGAAAGGTCGGCCACTGCATCTGCGCGGCGATGACGCACGATACGCCCGGTGGCACGGGCCGGGCCCTGACGCCTAGCGCAGCTCGTAAAACCCGAACTGGTGAACCTCGCGGCAACCGCTTAGATCGCAGGAGCCAATGTAGCCAGGACCGATGTAACGCTGGCGCGCGTCGCGATTGTGCGGACTGCTGTACGGATCCGGACCATACAGACCATTGCCATAGTAAATCTGGCCGTAGGGGCGATTGCGCGAGGCACCAAGACGGAATGGGCCAGCTCCACCCCGATATCCGCCATCGCCCGCATAACGGTCGTCATACCAGGCGCCGACAAACCCGGCGCTGCGATCGCGCTCGCTAGGTCGAGCCTGCAACCTGGCGACGCTCTCGCCGCGCGCGTCCACGTAGCCCTGCTCACGATCGAAGCGCACGGTGCGGAAATACACCAGCTCACCATCCACCTGACGGCTCCGCAGGCGGATGTAGTCGCCACCGTCGTCGTAGTAAGGCTGCCCGTTGCGAAAGATGACTTCGCTCGGATTGATGATTTCTTCTTCCAGCTCGGCGGCCGCCAGGGGCACGGCGCCGATCAGCAGCCCGAGCAACAAGGCCACGCTGGCGCGCTGGGTCATGGACAACATGGTCATCGGCACTCCCTCCAAGCTCGGCCGCGCACCCGTGCGGGCCGTTAACATCCTGTCGTTGGGCGCCATGCAGCGCCCGCTCTTTGACGCATCGAGCCAGATCAGTCTCGCCAGCCCGCGGCGACCCGGCCCAGCTTAGAGCATGTTATGCACGTTGAGATGAGATGCGTTGGCGGCCCGCTCCGTGCCGCTGACGTCCAATCCTCCCGGAAGCGTCCAGTGCGCGCCGATCCTGCGTTGCGCGCTTCGCCCAGGCTGCCAGCCTGGGCCGCAGCGCACGCCTCGTCTGGACGCGCCACAGGATGCCTCGCACTCACCTCAACGCACACAACACGCTCTAGCCCTGCCGCCGCGCCAACGCATCCAGCGCCTGCACCGCTGCCGGCCAGCCGGCGGCGTCGGGCACTTCGCGCATGCGCGGTTCGTCGGCAGCGACACCGTGCTCCTGTTCGTGCGCCCAGGTCACCGCGTACGGTGTGTAGATGCCCCAACCACCGATGGCCAGCACCGGTTCCACATCCGAACGCAGCGAATTGCCGATCATTGCAAACTGCTGCGCCGGCAAACCGAATTCGCCGAGCACGCGCGCATAGGTCCGCGCATCCTTTTCGGACACCACTTCCACCCGCGGGAACAGATCGGCCAGGCCGGATTGCTCGATCTTCTGCTCCTGGTGAAACAGGTCGCCCTTGGTGATCAGCACCACCTGGTACTCAGCGGCAATCGCACCGACCGCCTCGCGCACGCCGGCAATCACGTCTACCGGATGCTGCAGCGTGACGCGGCCGATCTCGACGATGCGCTGGATATCGTGCGCGGCAATGCGCGCCTGGGTCAGTTCGATCGCGGTTTCGATCATCGACAGCGTCATGCCCTTGGCGCCATATCCGAAGACCTTGAGATTGCGGCGCTCCACCGCCAGCAGATGCTGCTGCATGCGGCTGTCGCCCAGATCCAGGTACCCGGCCAGGATCGCTTCGAAATCCGCTTCGGCAGTGCGGTAATAGTCCTCGCTTTTCCAGAGGGTATCGTCGCCATCGAAGCCGACCAGTTGGATCGCCTGGCCGTCGCGCTGTGCAAGTGAGCTCATCGGGCAATTCTAGCAGCGCACCGGTATGGCGCCGTGCTCAATCGCCTGCCGCATCGCCCGGGCCAGGCTGATAGCTGGCAAATTCCTCGCGCGACAGGCGCCCGTCGCCGTTGCTGTCGAAGCTGGAGAAGTTTTCGCGCAACACCGGATCGGCACTTGCCTCGGCCGGCGTCAGCGATCCGTCGGCGTCTGTATCCAGGCTGCGGAAGCTGCGCGGTGCCAGGCTGCCAGCGGTGGTAGGGGACGCTTCGGCACCGCCCGTGGACTTGGCGGGCCTGGGTGCGGTCGGCAGCAAGGGCGTGGTGGCCGGAGCCGGCGGATCGATCGGCAACGGCGCCATCGCCGGAGTGGCGTTGCCAGCGGTTGCCGGCACCGACGCCGTGGGGGTGGCGGGGGGCAGCACCGGCGGCACGGCGAGCGCAAGCACGGGGTTCGCCAACCCGAGCAGGAGTGCAAAGCGTAAGTGCGACATGATGGACGGCGCCCGACACGGAACGGCCCACCCTATCGCGGCAGACGTCAACAAAACGGGAGCGACCCTGGCAGATCGCTCCCGCGTGTCCATCCTGTTGCTGTTGCAGCTCAATACTGACATTGAGCGCTGATCGGGCTCTGTGCCAGCGCTCCGCACCTATACATTCCTGCGAAACCTTAGCGGTGCGTCGAACCTGGCTTAGTTGCCCTGCGAACCGGTGGCACCGCCACCCTGCTGCTTGGCAACGAACGCCTTGTACTCATCCGGGGTCAACTTGCCATCGGTGTTGCCGTCGGCTTGATCAAAGATCTGCGCAAGGCCCGCGTTGACCTGCGCTTCCTGCTTGCTGATGGCGCCATCGCTGTCGGTGTCCACGCTGGCCCAGGTCTGGCCACCACCGGAGCTTGCACCGCTCGACTGGGCGGAGGTGGCCGAACTGCCCGACTGCGCCGCTGCGTCCTGTGAGGTGCTTTGCGCCATCGCCGGCAGCGCCAGGGCGGCAGCAAGGGCGGCGGTAGCGGCGAGCAGCGAGGTGCGGTTGCGATTCTTCATTAGGGTGGTCTCCGTATGCTTGGGAATGCGCGGTGTCGCCGCACATGGCACCACCCTACCCAGCGCAAATGAACGCCCAACCCAGCGCAATTTCGCGCAAAACAGACTTTTAACCACAGCCTGAATGTTTGCGGCTAGACGCCTGTTAGGCGTAAGTGAGTCAAACCGAAGCGCCTCATTCAATGCATGAAAATTTGCGATCTGCCCCGCATTTTATGCCGCACTCTCAGGCGCTTGGCGGGTCGTTCTCCCAGCTCCCGGAACTGAACAGTTTCCAACCAAGCACCACGCCAGCGAGCGCGCCGGCCACTTCCAGCACCACGCGCGAGCCCAGTTCGTTGGGGTCGTGGATCTTGGCCAGCGCCAGGCGCGCATACAACGGCGATTCCAGCCGCACGATGCTGGTGTAGACGAGATGCCAGATGTCGTACCCGGCACCGATGGCCACGGCCAGCAGGCAGGCAATGCCCAGCGTGTGGCCATGGTTGAACTGCAGCCGCCGCCCGCCCCACTCCACCGCCGCAAAGACCACCACGCCCAGGATGAGCGCGATCAGCCCGGCCTCCAGTGAACCGAGCAGGCCGAAATGCAGGGGCAAATTCATTGTGAGGATCCAGGCAGCAGGCGCACCAGTCTAGCGGCTGCAGCGCCTGGATCCGCGCGCCTGGCAACGCAGGTGCCCTGAACCAACTGGAGACTGCCAGGCCGATGGCAGTCGGGGCGATCTGTAGATGGCAGGCGATTGCCGGCATCCGGACGCAGTCGGGCGCAATACCGTCGCGCATCGCAAGCACAGGCGGGCCAGATGCGGCGACCCGCACAATGGCTCAGGCGTCGTCCTGGCCACGCGCACTCACCTGCGCTTCGCCTTCTTCGTCCCAGCGCACGCTCACCGTGATCGGCTTGCAGCAGACCTGGCAATCTTCGATGTAATGCTGGTCGCCGCCGGTCAGATCCAGCGCCAGCGTGATCCACTCCCCGCAGTACGGGCAGGCGATATCGACAAAGCGTTCCGGGTCGAACATGGCGGTTCCTTGGATCTATCGAAGCGAGTGACCGGACGTGGCGGTCGACGCCGGCCGCTGCTGCTGGCGGACATCGGAGTGTACGACTGCTGCTGCTGCGCTGGTGCTTGCGCCGTTGCCGGTGAGGCGACCGATGCCAGCCCTGTCTGCGCGAGGCGAGCGCGTACCCGACCCTGTAAGCGCGGCCGATGTCGACACCATGCCCTGCATCCACGCGCGCTGCTTGCGTGTCGCATCCACGCGCCCAGCAAGCGGCCAACCGATCGCGAGCATGCGCAGATCGATCAGCGATCACGCATGTGTTGCCTGGTCGCTGTCAATCCACCGGAACATCGTAGGCCGTCTCGGGCGTCGGTTCGGGACGAAACGTGAAATGCCACCATTCCATCGGGTAGTTGGCAAATCCCTCGGCCGCCATCGCCCGCAGCAGGCGCTGGCGGTGCGTGCGTTGCGCCGCGCTGAGGTCGGGCGCGTCGGTGTGCGCACGCGCATCGAAGAAATCGAATCCTGTGCCCATGTCCACTGCACGGCACCCGGCCGGCCGGCACTCCAGCAAGCCCAGATCCACGGTCGCGCCACGGCTATGCCCGGAGGTAGGCGCAATGTAATCGCCCAGCAGTGCGCGCTTGTCCACCCGCGGGTAGTACTGCGCCTTGGTCGCCTGATCCTGCAGATCCGCAGCCCAGGCCACGAATGCTTTCACCGACCGCACCGGCCGATAGCAATCGAACACCTGCAGCCGATAACCCTCGGCCTTGAGCGTCCGCGCTACCCGTGCCAATGCGTCGGCCGCCGGGCGCAACAGGTAGCACCGCGGCGCGTCATACCCCGGCACCACCCGTCCGGTGAAGTTGCTGCTGCCTGCATACCGCATGTCCAATGCGATGTCCGGCGCAAGGGCGTGCACATCCACAAGGCCGGCCTCTGCAGCGGTCCTTGCCGAAGACACATGCACCTGCCCGGCGACTAGCGCAGATGGCGCCACGGCGCTCATCAGCAAAGCGCCTTGAACAACACACTGCCGCCAGCAGCGCCCATTCCGAAACAGCAGGTTGTCCGTCATTTCCGTTCCCTTGCAAGATGCCGCGTTTGCGCGGCAGGTCATGCTGCGCTCGTTCGCCGCCAGCGGCAGCACGGCTCGATGCCTGTGCGCCTAGTGGTTGTCGCCTTCGGTTGGCTCAAGCGCCGGTCGCGGGCTGGAAGGTCTCGCGTGGCTGGTCAACGCAGACAAGATCCGCAGGTCTTCGGCATCCAGCGTGCTGGCGCTGCTGCCGCGGTAATGGTGGTGAAACGCCTGCAGGGTGGCGGCTGGATCGTCGATGCTGTAGCCGATCAGGGCAAGCGCCTGCCATGGGTCGAAACCTTCCGGGGCTGCGGGCGCGTCGGCCGCGGGCCAGCGGCCGAAACCGGCGTCGGCCAGGCGCTTCCAGGGGAACAACGGCCCAGGGTCGTTCTTGCGCGTCGGGGCCACGTCTTCGTGGCCGACGATCTGCGTGCGCGGGATACGCAGGCGCTGACACAGGTCGTCCAGCAACACCAACAGGCTGTCGATCTGCGCCGGCGCGAACGGCTCGCTGCCGTCGTTGTCCAGTTCGATGCCGATCGAGGCCGAATTGATGTCGGTAATGGTGCCCCAGCGACCGGCCCCGCCGTGCCAGGCGCGCTGCGCATCGCTGACCAGTTGGTAGCGCTGCCCGTCTTCGCCAATCAGATAGTGCGCACTGACACGCCCACCGCTGTTGCGGCCACGCAGCGTACCCAGGCTTTGCTGGACTGACTGCTGGTCGGTGAAGTGCAACACGATCAGGATCGGTCGCCGCGTGTCGTAATTGGGCGATGGCACCCACTGCGCCAGTGGGTTGCGCTGCGGTGCGTGCGTGCAGGCACCCAACGACAGCGCGACCAGGCAAACGGCGGTCCGCAGCCACACGGATGACGGGAGAGGAAAGCTGGGCAGCACGGATTTCTCCTGGCAAGGCCGGACGACCTGCGCAACACCATTATCCGCCCAGTCGTGCTCGTGCGGCCGTCTGCCGATGGGCCCGTCGGCAGCGTTGCCTTGTGCGCTGCCATCGTTGAGTCGTAGTCGGTGTCTCCCCGCTTGGCAAGCATCGCCATTGCGGAGACGGCAGTAACGGCCACGCGCGCGTCCACGGCTGCGATGAAGATGGTCTCGGGCTTCCTGCACCTCCGCACCAACGTGCCCCCAAGCGTCCACTGCCGGCGATCTCGCCACGCAGCCAGAACAGGTGGATACGCCCTGCGCCGCATGCCACTATCGGTCTTGCCTCGCAGCTCGCCAGCGGCTGCCTTCCTCCTGAGCCCCGCATGTCCTTGTCGCGCCACCTGCTGCTGTTGCTGCTGATCGCGCTTGCGCTGCCCTGCGCCGCCACACCTGCTGCCACGGCAGTTGCCCAAGCACCGCCCTTCATCGTCAGCGATGCACAGCTCACCCCGGAGTATTGGATCCAGCGCAGCAGCAACGCGCAGACCCCGCGGATCAATCCCGCGCAGATCGCCGACGTCAATGCACGCCTGCTGCGCGACGATGCATCGATGCACGACATCGCGCAACTTCCCCAAGCACTGCCCGCGACCGAGGTGAGAGCGCGTATCGATGCGTTATCGGCAATCCCGACACGCCCGCTGTACGACGCAGATGGGCGGCGTCTGGATGCCGCACGCTTGGCCGCATTGCGCAGGGCCTTGGCATTGGACGCGATACCCGCACAGGTGCCGCTGCGCTTTGCGCTGGTCGTCGCACGTGGCGCATTGCGGACCTTTCCCACTGCCCAGCGTGTGTTCACCAGCGCTGACGACCGCGATATCGACCGCTTCCAGGAATCGGCGCTATATCCCGGCACGCCGGTGGCGGTCCTGCACGGCAGCGCCGATGGCGCGTGGAAGTTCGTGGTCGCCGCCAACTACGCTGCCTGGATCGCAAGCACGCAGCTTGCCGAAGGCAGCCGCAGCGAGGTACTGAATTACGCACAACGCAGCCCACGGCTGATCGTCACCGCAGCCCGCGCGCAACCCGCCTACACACCCGAAAGTCCGGCGATTTCTGCACTGACGCTGGACATGGGGACCAGCCTGCCCTTGCTCGGCGACTGGCCGCCGCAGCAGCCAGTCAACGGGCAATTGCCGCTGGCGGCTTACGTGGTGCAGCTGCCACGGCGCAGTGCCAAGGGGCATCTGCAGCTGGTACCCGCGTTGATTCCGCGCGGTGCCGATGTGCGCATCGGCGCCTTGCCCGCCACCGACGCCGCATTGCTCCGGCAGGCCTTCAAATTCCTTGGCGAACGCTATGGCTGGGGCAACGATTACGATGCGCGCGATTGCAGCGGCTTCGTGCTGGATGTCTATCGCAGCCTCGGTCTCGCGCTGCCTCGCAATACCGGCGACCAGGCGCGCAGCGCGGTGTTGCACGGTGTTGCCTTCGACGCTGGCGCACCGTTGGCGCAACGCTTGCAACGGCTCGCACAGCTGCAGGTTGGCGATCTAATCTACATTCCAGGCCATGTGATGCTGGTGATCGGACATGCAGATGGCGCGCCATGGGTGATCCATGATGTGGCCGGGGCCAGCTACCGCGCCGCCGATGGCAGCGTGCAGCGCGCGCATTTGAATGGCGTGTCGGTCACCCCGTTGCTGCCCTTGCTTGCCAGCGATGGCACTGCATTCATCGACCACATCACCCGCATCCGACGCGTTTTTCCAACGGGCACCTGATGAAGATCACCGGCTTCCGGCTTGGCATGCTGCGCGTGCCCTTGAAAACACCGTTCAAGACCGCCGTGCGCACGGTGCAGGCAATCGAGGACGTCGTGGTGCTATTGCAGACCGACAGCGGCCATATCGGGTATGGCGCCGCGCCGGCGACCGCCCCCATCACCGGCGACACCCATGGCAGCATCATTGCCGCGATCGAACACTGCATCGGCCCCAAGCTGATTGGCCAGGACGTGGCCGATCTCAACCGGCTATGCGGGCGCGTTCAACACGCGCTCGAACGCAACACCAGCGCCAAGGCCGCCGTGGAGATCGCACTGTACGATCTGTGGGCGCAGGCGTTCGGTGCGCCGCTCTACCAGTTGCTCGGTGGCGGCACGCCGCGTGTCACCACCGACATCACCATCAGCGTCGATGCCATCGACACCATGGTGGCGCAGGCGCGAGCGGCGCTCGCGCGCGGCTATCGCGCACTGAAGATCAAGGTCGGCAAGGACATCGAATCCGATGTCGAACGCGTCACGGCAATTCATGCGGCAGTCGCCGGGCGCGCATCGCTGCGGCTGGATGCCAATCAGGGCTGGACGCCCAAACAAGCGGTGCGCACCATGCGCACGCTGGAAGATGGCGGCATCGCGCTGGAGCTGCTGGAGCAGCCGGTCAAGGCCGCCGACCTCGACGGGCTCGCCTTCGTCACCGCGCGCATCGACACGCCGGTGATGGCCGACGAGAGCGTCTTCTCGCCCACGCAGGTGATCGAGCTGATTCAGCGTCGCGCCGCCGACATCATCAACATCAAACTGATGAAGACCGGCGGCCTGTCCAATGCCATCCGCATCGCCGACATCGCCGGGTTGTACGGGTTGCCATGCATGATCGGCTGCATGATCGGCTGCATGATCGAATCCAGCATCAGCGTGGCCGCCGCGGTGCATCTGGCGGTGGCCAAGGCCGACAGCATCACCTTGGCGGATCTGGATGCACCTGCGCTCGGGCAGTTCGACCCCACCGAGGGCGGCGCGCATTTCGACCAGGCGCAGATTCACATCGACGATTCGCCGGGATTGGGCATCCGACGCATTCGTGGGCTGGAGCTGTTGCCGGCGTGACAGCCGCTGACGCGATGCAGCCAACACGCCCCAGGTGGAACTAGACCGGGCCGGAACCGGTGGCGTCACAGCGGTACTGGCCGATTCCGGGCAACGGACACGCCTGCCTGATGCGCGGCACGTCCATGCGCCACGGGGCCGCGTTGCTGGGTACAGTAACGACACGGCGACGCCGATCACGCGACACCAGCGTGGCGCCGTCTCCAGCAATAGGTATCGCCTAGACTCATCCCGCTCGACCCAACACCCGGAGCCTGCATGCGCCTTGCCACCGTGTTTCGATCCATTGTGCTGTTGGCGCTGACAAGCTGTAGCAGTCTCGCCGTTGCGGCCAGCCCGATCGATGCGTTGAATCAGGCTCGCACGTTGGTCCTGGTGACCACCGCGGACTGGAACAGCACGCAGGGGCGCCTGCGCACCTTCACCCGCGTGGATGGCACATGGCAGCCGGCTGGGCAGAGCTTCGCCGTTGCGCTTGGGCGGCATGGCAGCGCCTGGGGCGAGGGCCTGCATCCAGCGCAGACGCAAGGCCCGCAGAAGCGCGAAGGCGATGGCCGCAGCCCTGCCGGCATCTTTGCCATCGGCCCGGCGTTCGGCGATGCCGAGAAGATCGACAGCGCGATGCCGTACCAGGCGATGAGCGCCACCCATTACTGCATGGATGTGCCCAGCTCGCCGCTGTACAACCGCATCGTCGACGCCGCGCAAGTGGGCGAGGCGGCCGTCGCCGGCTCGACCGAGCCGATGCGTCTGGATCTGCGCCAGGCAGGCGATGCGCGCTACAGCGAGGGCTTCGTGATCGCGCACAACCCCAAGGCCATTCCCGGGCGCGGCAGCTGCATCTTCGCGCACCTGTGGCGCACGCCGGGCCAGGTCACCGCCGGCTGCACCGCGATGGCCGCGACCGACATGCAACGCCTGCTCGCCTGGCTGAAGCCGCACGACCACCCGTTGTTCGTGCTGCTGCCACGCGCCGAATACGCACGCCTGCACACGGCATGGCAATTGCCTGCCCTGACCGAGGACGCGCCATGAGCACACCGCATCCTGCGCCGGACGCGACGGGGTTGGTCCGTGTCGTCAGCCGATGGCAGATCGTCGGCCTGTCGATCAACGATGTCATCGGCAGCGGCATCTACCTGCTGCCCGCCGCAACCGCCGCGCTGCTCGGGCCGATGAGCCTGTGGGCCGTGATGCTGGCCGGCCTTGCAGTCGCCTTGCTGGTGCTGTGCTATGCGCAGGCAGGCAGCTACTTCGATACGCCGGGCGGCAGCTATCTCTACACGCGCGAAGCATTCGGCCCGTTCGTCGGTTTTCAGATTGGCTGGATGATCTGGCTCACGCGCATCAGTTCGGCGGCCGCCTTGAGCAATGGCCTGGCCGATGCAGTGGCGCGGTTCTGGCCCACCGCCGCCACCGATACCTGGGCGCGTTTGCTGGTCGTCGTCGGCTCGTTGGGCCTGCTCACCGCCATCAACGTGATCGGCGTGAAATCGGCCGCGCGCACCGGCATCGCGCTGGTGATCGGCAAGCTGGTGCCGTTGTTGCTGTTCGTGGCCATCGGCCTGTTCTATGTCGATTGGTCGTGGGCCTTTGCCGGCACCGGGCCCGATCTGCGCGACCTGGGCAATCTCGGTGAAGCGGCCTTGCTGCTGCTGTTCGCCTATGCGGGTTTCGAAAACATTCCCGCAGCCGCTGGCGAATACCGCAACCCGCGGCGCGATGTGCCATTTGCGTTGATCACCATGATCGTCACCGTCACCCTGATCTACGCCGCGGTGCAAGTGGTGGCCCAGGGCACCCTGCCCAACCTTGCGGCCTCGCCGACGCCGCTGGCAGATGCCGCAAGCCGATTCGGTGGCGAAGCGTTGGCACTGATCCTCACCGTGGGTGCCACCATCTCCATCCTCGGCACCACCAGCAACACCGTGATGCTCGGCCCACGCTTTCTGTTTGCGCTTGCGCGCGATGGGTATGGCCCTGCGTTCCTGGCCCGCGTGCATCCGCGCTTCCACACGCCCGCCGCGGCGGTGCTGACGCAGGGGGCGTTGTCGCTTGCATTGGCGTTGTCGGGATCGTTTACGCAGCTGGCATTGCTGTCGATGGTGACCCGCCTGTTCGCCTACATAGGCACCGCCGCAGCCGTGATCGTGCTGGCGCGCCGCTACCGGCAGCGCACCGATACCTTGCGCCTGCCCGGCGGCCCGGCCATCCCTATTGCCGCGTTGGTGCTATCGCTGGGCCTGCTGGCCAGCGCCAGTTGGCAGAATCTGGCCGCCGCAGGCGTGGCGCTTTTGGTCGGTTGGGTGTTCTATCTGTTTCCGCGCAAGCAGGTTCACAGCGGCTGAGGGCACGACGAGCTGCCACTGGGCAGCCCCTGAAGCGGCATGCGCATACGAAAGCATGTTTTTCCGTGTGTTCCCGTCCATCGGGCGGTGAGCTGCGCAGGGCGGTGACCTGCGATTTCGCGGCATGCTCGCGCAGCGCTCACGCACGCCTAACCGTGCGCACCCAACGCTGCGCTTCTACCTGCATGGGAGCTTGCGATGAAATTGCGCCATGTCTACAGCACTGCCGATCTCGACAGCGCCCAGCGCGTGCTGCAGGCCGCACGCAGTGCCGGCATCGACAACGATGCGTTGTCGTTGATCGCCCGCTCCGATATCGAGCTGCAGGAGGTGCCGGACGAACGTAAGGACGTCAAGACCGACTTCCTTCCCGCTGCCGCCCGTGGCGCCGCCACCGGTGGTGCGGCAGGCCTGGTGGCTGGCCTGGTCGCCATCGCAGTGCCCCCGATCGGGCTGACCTTGGCCGGCGCGGGTGTCATGGCACTGGCGGGTGCGCTGGTCGGCAGCTGGTCGTCGGCGTTGATCGGCGCCACAGTGCCCGATCCGGTACGCCGTCAATTCGAAGATCAAATCCAGGCCGGGCGCGTGCTGGTAATTATCGACGCAGAGCAGGCGGCGCTGCAGGACGCCGAGGCCGCCATGGTGGCCGCCGGTGCAACCCCGTTGCCGTATCGGCCTCGGCGACCACCTGAAGCGACCGCCCAAGGCCCTTCCAGGCCGTGCAACGCTGCGGCGATGACGCGTCAAAAAGCGTGGCCGATGCCGCTGTTTCGAACCTGCCGCGTTGATGCACTCCTCACCTGTCCTGGCAATGAAATTAACGGCATCCGGCCTAGGGTAGGCCGCACATCCACCACGGAGACAGGCATGAACGTGCCGTACCAGATTCCGGGCCGGGCACCGGACGAAGACCGCAGCCATAACGTATCGACGTATTGGCGCGAACGCTTCACCGAAGAGCCGTATTACACCGAAGGCGATCGCTACGAAGACTACGAAGGCGCCTATCTCGCAGGCCATGAAGCGCGTATCCGCGACAACGCACGCGCCTACGACCAGGTCGAAGCCGAGTTGCATCGCGATTGGGAAGCCAAGCGCGGCACCTCTTCGCTGAGTTGGAGCAAGGCGCGGCATGCGGTCAAGCGCGCCTGGGAAAACGCGGCCGATTTCGTTACCGGTGACGATGCACACAAGCGCTGAAACGACAACGCCACCGTCGAGGTGGCGTTGTTGCATCGCACGATCTTTAACGCATCAGTCCAGTGCCGGCGGCACGTTACGCGCACTACGTAGTGTGTCGGTGATCTCCATCGCATCGCGGGTATTCTTCTGCACTGCAACCGCACCAAACAGGCTCAGCGCGTAGGCCATTGCGTAAAATCCTTTTTCGCTCAGCAACAGCGTGGCATTGATCAAGCCGATGGTCAGCAGCGCCAACGCAACAATCAGCGAAAACCAGCAGATGGCGTAATACAAGCCGGTCACCGGAATTCCATCGGCGCGGTCACGCTTTTTTGTAATAAGACCGAGGCGAACAAACCGAACAACAACAGCGTGAAGTAATCGCCCTTCTCGTTGAGCAACATTTGGGCACTCCACAAACCCACCAGATACGCCGCACCACCCAGCAATAATGCGGCCCAGGACGCGGCGATAAAGGTAGGCGAGGTTTTTTGCGAGGCCATGGAAACTTCTTTTCATGGTGAAACGATGCACGACATACGACGATGTGAGACGCGGGCGTCTTGCAGACAGTGATCTGCAACAAGGGCGCCCCGGCGACGTCGTGTAAGGTATTTAAAACCCGACGCGGGACACGTTGCGGGAGGGCTGCAACGTACCGCGCCCATCCCCAGGAGGACCCCATGTCTGTCCGTCGTCTGCTCGCCCTGGCCTGCACGGCCACCCTGTTCACTGCCGGCACTGCAGTTGCTGCGCCCGCAGCCGCCCCCGCGGCCTCCATTCCCAAAGCTCAGTGGCCGTTTCAGGCCACCACGGTTGCCGATTTCGACGAGCCGTGGGCAATGACCTTTCTGCCCGACGGCAGCCTGCTGGTCAGCGAAAAGCGCGGCGCCTTGATGCGACTGGACCTCAAGACCAAACGCAAGAGCGCCATTACCGGTGTTCCGGCCGTTGCGTATGGCGGCCAGGGCGGTTTTGGCGATGTTCTGGCGCATCCGCGTTTCGCCAAGAACGGGCTGGTCTACGTGAGTTATGCCGAGCCGGGCGAGGGCGACACGCGCGGCGCGGCGGTGGCCCGCGCCAAGCTTACGCTGGATGCAACCGGCGGCGGCACGCTCTCGGACCTGAAAGTGATCTGGCGCCAGGATCCCAAGGTCACCGGCAATGGTCACTTCGGGCATCGGCTTGCGTTCGGGCCCGATGGCAAGCTGTGGATCAGCTCCAGCGAACGGCAGAAATTCACGCCTGCCCAGGACATGAAAGCCAACCTCGGCAAGCTGATCCGGCTCAACGACGACGGCAGCGTGCCGGCCGACAACCCGTTCGTTGCGCAAGGCGGCGTTGCCGCGCAGGTGTGGTCGTTGGGCCACCGCAATATTCTTGGCCTGGCCTTCGACAGCAAGGGCCGACTGTGGGAACACGAAATGGGCCCGCTCGGCGGCGATGAGTTGAACCTGATCCAGCGTGGCGCCAATTACGGCTACCCAATCGTTTCCAACGGCGACAACTACGACGGCACGCCGA
Organism: Xanthomonas phaseoli pv. dieffenbachiae; assembly: GCF_008639345.1. NCBI lineage: Bacteria > Pseudomonadati > Pseudomonadota > Gammaproteobacteria > Lysobacterales > Lysobacteraceae > Xanthomonas > Xanthomonas phaseoli. The sequence goes on from NZ_CP041380.1 coordinate 4,286,368, forward strand.
TCCCCGACCACAACACGCGCCCGGAATTCGCCGCGCCCAAGATCAGCTGGACGCCGGTGATTTCGCCGGCCGGTTTTGTGATCTACAGCGGCAAGCAGTTCCCGGCGTGGCGCGGCAATGGCTTCATCGGCGGGCTATCGTCGATGGCGCTGGTGCAGGTGTCACTGGGCGACCAGCCGCGCGAAGTGGCGCGTTACGACATGGGCGCACGCATCCGCGAAGTGGAGCAAGGTCCGGACGGCGCACTCTGGCTACTGGAAGACGAGGCCAGTGGCAGCACCGGACGTCTGCTGAAGCTGACGCCCAAGAGCAAGGCCGCGGTCGAGAACGACGCTTGATCGATGCCGCAGCATCAGCCGGTGTATCTGCGCATTGCACCGGCACGCGCGATGGCGACATGGACCGTCGTCATCGCCTCTAAACCCGATGTCAGCAGGCGCTGCGCGCGATAGCAATGGTCACCTGATCGGCGCTGATGACTCGCGAAGAGTGCCAAGCGCGCCGCTATCGGCGCTCCAGCAGCTCGAAGGTGACGGCATCGCCGCTCTTGGCCGACGCGCACACCCACACATCGAACAAACCCGGCTCCGCACCGAAGACGCCCTTGTGGTTGGTGAATGCCAGCGCGTCGCGCTCCAGGGTGAACACCACGTCCTGGCTCTCGCCGGGCTGCAGCAACACCTTGCGAAATCCCTTGAGTTCGCGCACCGGGCGCACGCGGCTGGCCACGCGATCGTGCACATACAACTGCACCACTTCCTCGCCTGCGACCTTGCCGGTATTGGTAACGCGCGTGCTAATGGTCAGCGTCTCATCCCAGCCCAGTTGCGCCGCGCTCAACTGCGGCTGCGCATAACCAAACGTGGTGTAGCTCAAGCCATGTCCGAACGGATACAACGGTTCGTTCGGCATCTCGCGCCAACGGGCCTTGTACTCGGACAGGGTCGGCAATTCCGGGCGCCCGGTGCGCAGATGGTTATAGAAGTACGGCTGCTGCCCGGTCGCCTGCGGGAAGCTGATCGGTAGACGCGCCGACGGGTTGTAGTCGCCGAACAGCACATCGGCCACGCCGGTCCCGGTCTGGGTACCCAGGTACCAGGTCACGGCAATCGCGTCGGCATCGCGCACCGCACCGCTCAAGGCCAGCGCGCGGCCATTGCGCAACAACACCACCATCGGAGTGCCGGTCGCTGCAATCGCTTCGGCCAGTGCCTGTTGCGCCGGCGGCAAGACGATCTCGGTGCGCGATTGTGCCTCGCCACTGAAGCGCTGCGGCTCGCCCAACGCCAGCACCACCACATCGGCCGCCTGCGCCGCATCGATCGCGGCGGAAATGCCACCCGGCAGCGCCTCCTCCAGTCCGCAGCCGGCCACCACGCTCAGATCTTCGGTGCCGACCACCGCACGCACGCCCTGCTCCAGGGTCACGTAGCGTTCCTTGTCGCCGAACAAGGTCCAGCAGCCCTCGATGTTCTCGCGGTCCTGCACGAACGGGCCGATCAACGCGATGCGCTGGCCGCTCTTCTTCAGCGGCAACACAGCGCCTTCGTTTTTCAAAAGCACGATCGAACGCCGCGCCGCATCGCGCGACAGCGCATCGTGCGCCGGCAGATGCGTGGTATCGGCTTCGCGCGCCGGGTCCAGCGAGCGATACGGATTGTCGAACAGCCCGATCGCGTCTTTCAGCTGCAGGATGCGCCGCACGCTGGCATCCAGCGTGGCCATCGGCACCTCGCCGCTTTCCACCAGCGAGGGCAGGTGCGCGGCATAAAAGCCGCTCTGCATGCTCAGGTCCAGACCGGCCAGGAAAGCCTTCTTGGTCGCGTCGCGCTCATCGGCGGCATAGCCATGGGCGATCAATTCCATGTCGGCGGTGTAATCGGAAATCACCACGCCGGGGAATTGCCATTCCCCACGCAGGATCTCGGTCAGCAACTCGTGGTTGGCGCTGGCCGGCACGCCGTTGATGTCGTTGAAGGACGACATCACGGTCAATGCGCCGGCATCGAAGGCGGCCTTGAACGGCGGCAAGTGCACATCGCGCAGCGTCTGCGGCGCGATGTCCACTGTGTTGTATTCCATGCCTGCCGCCACCGCGCCATAGGCGGCGAAATGCTTGGGCGTGGCCAGCAGGCAATCGTGGGCGGTCAGGTCGCTGCCCTGGAACCCGCGCACACGGGCAGCGGCAAAGACCGTGCCCAGCATCACGTCTTCGCCGGCACCTTCGGCACCACGACCCCAGCGCTGGTCGCGGGCGATGTCCACGGCCGGCGCGTAGGTCCAGTGCAGGCCGGCAGCGGTGGCCTCGATCGCGGTGGCGCGCGCGGTGCGCTCGGCCAACGCCGGCTCGAAGCTGGCCGCCTCGCCCAGCGGGATCGGAAACACCGTACGCATACCGTGGATCACGTCGGCGGCCAGGATCACCGGGATGCCCAGGCGACTCTCTTCCACGGCGACTTTCTGGATCTGCACGCCCAGCGCGGCGCCCACACCATTGAACAGCGAGCCGACCCGGCCCTCGCGCACCTGCTGCAACACCTCGTCGGCATTGCGCACATTGGCCTCGGGATTCACGTCCGGCGCGAACGGCCGCACCATGTCGGCGAACACACCCAACTGTCCGACCTTCTCTTCGACGGTCATCCGGGCAATCAGGGTTTCGATGCGATCAGCAGCCATGAGATCCTTGAGAAAACGTTTACATGGCCGTCAATTCTAGCCTGACGCACCCACGCGCAGGCAAGTTTTGAGGGCTGGAATTGAGATTCGGGGATTTGTCGAGGCCGGTTGCAGCGCATCGTGCGCGCCGGGGAGCCGCGGCGGCGCAGCCTCTGCGCCACGCGTCCCAGCCCTCCAGGCTTGGCGCCCTGAAGTGAAATGGCCGGCAGCAGGGCGTCCAGGCGGCAATCAGATCGCCCGTGCCCGCTCGATGATCACTCCCACGGCCTGCGCGCCGCGCACCGCCCCCGGCTTGCTCAACTTCAATCGCAGCCAGTGCACGCCGAATTCGTCCAGCACGAGCGCCGCGCAGCGCTCGGCCAGCGTCTCCACCAGCCCAAAGTTCGAGGCTTGCACGAACTCGATCAAGCGCTTGCTCACCGCCTTGTAGTTCAGCGTATCGGCGATGTCGTCGCTGGCCGCCGGTATGCGGTTGTCGAAACCCATCTCCAGATCGAACCGCAAGGTCTGGCGGATGCGCCGCTCCCAATCGTAGATGCCGATCAGCGCATCGATGTCGAGACCTTCAATAAACACTTTATCCATGGGAATAGGGAGTCGGGAATTGGAAGTGGGGAGAAGCAAGGGCAATAACACGCAGCACTAACAGGATCGGGGTACCGCTCTTCCTATTCCCGATTCCCGATTCCCGATTCCGCCGCCAGCGGCGGCAGGCTCGCCATATCCCACCGCGGCGTCACATGCACCGCCGCATCCGCGTACTCGCCGGCCTGCAGCCGCAGCGCGCCGGCGAAGGCGATCATCGCGCCGTTGTCGGTGCACAAGGCCGGGCGCGGGAAACAGACCCGGCCACTGCGGCGCTGGGCAGCCTCTTGCAGGCGCGCGCGCAGGCGCTTGTTCGCGCCCACGCCGCCGGCCACGACCAAGGTGTTGCAGCCGGCCGCGTCCAGCGCGCGCAGGCACTTGATGGCCAGCGTTTCCACCACCGCGTCCTCGAAGCCGCGCGCGATATCCGCGCGGGTGGTGTCGGACTGGTCGCTGGACCGCCAGGCCAGCAGCACCTGGGTCTTGAGCCCGCTGAAACTGAAATCCAGCCCGGGCCGGTCGGTCATCGGCCGCGCGAACTTGTAGCGCCCCGGCGTGCCGGTTTCGGCCAGCGCCGCCAGCTGCGGGCCACCCGGGTACGGCAGGCCCATCATCTTGGCGGTCTTGTCGAAGGCTTCGCCGGCCGCATCGTCCAGCGTCTCGCCGAGTACCTCGTACTGCCCCAGGGCCTTTACCGACACCAACTGGGTGTGCCCGCCGGAGACCAGCAAGGCCACGAACGGCGCCTGCGGCGGGTCGTCCTCCATCAGCGGCGCCAGCAAGTGGCCTTCCATGTGATGCACGCCGATCGCCGGCACATCCAGTGCCCAGGCCAGCGAGCGCGCCACCCCGGCACCGACCAGCAAGGCCCCGACCAGGCCCGGACCGGCGGTATAGGCCACGCCATCGAGTTCGTCGATCCTCAACCCGGCTTCGCCCAGGGTCTGACGGATCAGCGGCAGCAGCTTGCGCACATGGTCGCGGCTGGCCAGCTCGGGCACCACGCCGCCGTATTCGGCATGCAGCGCAATCTGGCTGTAGACCGCGTGGGCGCGCAGCGCCGGCACACCCGACAATGCGGTGTCGTAGACCGCCACACCGGTCTCATCGCACGATGATTCGATCCCAAGGACTTTCACGGCAGCTCGGCATGCAGGGAGATGCCACTATTTTCGCAGCTTTTGCGCTGCGCAGATCGGCCGATGGCAAGATGCTGCGCCGCGCTGCCGTACTGGCCGCATACGTCCCGAATGCACGCTTTATCGATGTCGCGGCGGCAAATGCTGCCGGGGGCTTGCAGGCCGTCGGCAAGTCGTTATAATGCCCGGCTCACCGGGGCAACCCGGAAATTCCGTCACGCGAGTCCGCTCGCACCCGCCCGGGGCTCCCGGACGGAAATCCCATTTCTGGAGAACACATGCCCAGCGTTAAAGTCCGCGAGAACGAGCCCTTCGAATTTGCGCTCCGTCGTTTCAAGCGCACCTGCGAAAAGGCCGGCGTGCTGGCCGAAACCCGCAAGCGCGAGTTCTATGAAAAGCCGACCCAGGAGCGTAAGCGTAAGGCTGCCGCTGCCGTGAAGCGTCAGCTGCGTCGTTCCTCGCGCGACGTCACCAAGCGCCAGCGCTTGTACTGATCGTCCGCGGTTCCTTGCCGGTGGGTCTGCGCTGAAGGCGCGACCTAGCGGGAGCGAACCCAAGAGCCGGCACGCGCAAGCGTCGCCGGCTTTTTGTATTGGCCTGCCACAAGGCATGGCGCTGGAGACATCAGGCAATCCGCGCGACGCGCCGCACGGCATCTCTCCACGCACGCCCGACCCTCCTTCGACCGAGGTCCCCAGCCCGCTTGGGCGCCTTGGCCACACTCGATACCTACACTCAGGAGTTACCGCATGTCCCTGAAGCAGCAGCTCACCGATGACATGAAGGCCGCGATGAAGTCCGGCGACAAGCACAGCCTGGGCGTGATCCGGCTGATCAACGCCGCCATCAAGCAGAAGGAAGTGGACGAACGCATCGAGATGGACGATGCCGCCGTGATCGCCGTACTGGACAAGATGGTCAAGCAGCGCAAGGACTCGGTCACCCAGTTCGAAGCCGCCGCGCGCGATGACCTGGCACAGATCGAGCGCGAGGAGATCGTGGTGATCGAGCGCTATCTGCCGGCCAAGATGGGCGAAGCCGAGATCGTGGCCGCCATCCGGGCCGCGATCTCCGAGACCGGTGCAAGCAGCCCGGCCGATATCGGCAAGCTGATGGGCGCACTCAAGCCCAAGCTGGCCGGTCAGGCCGACATGGGCCTGGTCTCGACCCTGGTCAAGCAGCAGCTGGCAGGCTGATGGATCGCCGCAGCGCCCTGTGCCACGGCCAGGGCGCTGCGACTGGTGCGCGGCGCGCGCTGCGGCACTGCCTGCTGCATCACCGAGCGGCTTTCCCACTGGAAGGCGGATCGTCCAACGGGCAGGGATGCTGCATGACGCCGCTGCAGCGCAAAGGCCGTTGCATATCTGCCACACGCAATGCATCAGGCAAGGCGCACTGCCTTCCTCAAATGCGTCCGGCCCAGCAGGCGGACCAAGCGCTTCGCACAGCTGCGCCCCTGTCGTCGCGTAGACATCCGGCAGTGCCAAGCACACGCGCCAGTACAGGTCCATCGGCACCTGGCGCACATTGAACGCGCTGACAGATACGCCGCGCACGTTGCTTCCACGCGCGACAGACTGCGCCTACCAGGTGCGCCGCCTCCTGCTTGCCCAAAACGCGTGCACGCTTTCACCCGTCCTTCGATCCGGCCCTGCTAGAACGGGTGCGCCAGCGCAGGCATGGGCAAGGTCCTTCCGCATACCGACTTTGCTTCGACGTCGCCTGCGCAGCAACGGTATGCGCCAAGGATTCTCCCGCCGGTGACGACGCTTTCATCTGCCTATCTGCACAAGCATCTGAGCCGTCTGCAGCGCAGCGTGCCGATGGCGCTGCTGAACCGCTTCATCGAGATCGACGTGATGACGCAGGCGGCGTCGCTGTCGTTCTACGCGCTGCTGTCGCTGGCCCCGCTGCTGGTGCTGCTGTTGTGGCTGACCGCCTCGCTCTATCCGCCAGCGCAAGAGGCATTGGTACAGCAAATCGGGCAATTGGCAGGCGGCAGCGCGGCCGAAGTCGCACAGACCATCATTCGCAATGCCACCGACCAACCTGGTGTTGGCTCGCTGGCCGGCGTGTGGAGCACGCTGCTGCTGTTCATCGGCGCCACGGCGGTGTTTGCGCAGTTGCAGAACGCCTTGAACCTGATCTTCCGCACCGACAAGCAACGCCTGGATGGCTTGATGGCTTGGCTGCAGAAGCGGGTGTTCTCGTTCGGGGTGATCCTGGCGCTGGGCTTCTTGTTGATCGTGTCGATGATTGCCACCACCGCACTGCAGGTGGTCTTTGCGCGCCTGCCCTCGGTCCTGCCAGCGGTCGGCTACGTGACCACGCTGGCCCTGTACTCGCTGGCGTTCGCGTTCCTGTATCGCTACCTGCCCGATCGCACCGTCGACTGGCGCCAGGCATTCCTGGGCGGCGTCATCACCGCGGTGTTGTTCGCGCTGGGGCGCTACGCCATCGGCGTATACATCGCCACCGCAGCGCCGGGCAGCGCCTACGGTTCGATGGGGACCTTGGTCATCCTGCTGGTGTGGATGTACTACGCCTCGGTGGTGTTCTTCGTCGGCGCCTTGATCACCGCGGTGATCGACGAGCGGGTGCGCTCGCATCGCAAGCTGCGCGAGGCGGGCGTGGACCCGGAGCATCCGCCGGTGATCGTGCCGCCTGCCGATACGGCGCCTGCATCTTCAACGTCGGACTCGCACGCGCTGCCACGCGGCTGAGGACTGCTGCAGTGCCTGCCTCGCCGGCTTCATCGGCGATGGCGACCAGGTGCTGGCAGGCCGCTGGGATATCCTAGCGGGATGGCCCGTATCCCCGACGCGTTTATCGACGAACTGCTTGCACGCACCGACATCGTCGAGGTGGTGGGCGGCCGGGTGCCGCTCAAGCGTCAGGGCAAGGAGTATTCGGCGCGCTGCCCGTTTCACGACGAGCGTTCGGCCTCGTTCACGGTCTCGCCGACCAAGCAGTTCTATCACTGCTTCGGCTGCGGCGCGCACGGCACGGCGATCAGCTTCCTGATGAATTACGACCGCCTCGAATTCCTCGATGCGGTCGACGAGCTGGCCAAGCGTGCCGGCATGGAGATCCCGCGCGAGACACAGCAACGCACCCCGCAACAGCAGGACGACAGCCGCGAGTTGTATTCGGCCCTGGAGGCGGCCACCAAGTTCTTCCAGCGCCAGCTCGAGGGCAACGCACGCGCCGCCGCGTATCTGGACGGACGCGGCGTGGATGCCGACAATCGCGCGCGTTTCCAGATCGGCTACGCGCCCGACGGCTACAGCGCACTGAAGGACACCCTGGGCACCGATGCGCGCCGCATGAGCGTGCTCGAACGCGCCGGTCTGTTTTCCAAGAACGATCGCGGCCATGTGTACGACAAGTTCCGCGACCGGGTGATGTTCCCGATCTTCGACCGCCGCGGCCGGGTGATCGCCTTCGGCGGGCGCATCCTGGGCGCGCCGGCCGATGGTCGCGACCCGGGCCCGAAGTACCTCAATTCGCCGGAAACCGCGCTGTTCCACAAGGGCCGCGAGCTGTATGGCCTGTGGCAGGTGCGCCAGGCCAATCAGAAGATCGAGCGGCTGATCGTGGTGGAGGGCTACATGGACGTGGTCTCGCTGTTCCAGTTCGGCGTGACCCAGGCGGTGGCCACGCTGGGCACCGCCACCACGCCCGAACATGCCGAGCTGCTGTTTCGCAACGCGCCGGATGTGTACTTTTGTTTCGATGGCGACAACGCCGGGCGCAAGGCCGGCTGGCGCGCGCTCGAATCGGTACTGCCGCGCATGAAGGATGGCCGCCAGGCGTTCTTCCTGTTCCTGCCCGATGGCGAGGACCCGGACACCATCGTGCGCAAGGAAGGCGCGCAAGCCTTCGATCAGCGCCTGAAACAGGCCACGCCGCTGTCGCAGTTCTTCTTCGACGAGATGTCGCGTGAGATCAACCTGCACACGCTCGACGGCAAGGCGCGCCTGGCCGAACGAGCGCGCCCGCTGTTGGCGCAGATTCCCGAAGGCGCGTTCGGCGATCTGATGCGGCAGGAACTGGCGCGCCTGACCGGCGTGGGTGCCACTGCGTCTGCGCAGCAGTCCGCACCCAGGCCACGGCCGCCTGCCCGCATGGGCGCGCCCACGCAGAAACGCAGCCTGGTGCGTGCGTCCATCGCCATCCTGCTGCAGCGGCCGTCCTTGGCGATGAGCCTGGAGGGCGTGCATGATTTTTCCGGGCTGCGCCTGCCCGGAATCGACTTGTTGATGGAGTTGCTGGATCTGGTGCGGCAACGCCCGGAAATCAGTACCGGCGCGCTGCTGGAGCACTTCGCCGAGCGCGAGGAACTTGCTGCCTTGCAGAAGCTGGCAGCGCAGGAGCTTCCCGGCGACGAACACAGTTGGACGCTTGAGCTGCATGACGTCGTCGCCCAGCTCGACAAACAGTTGCTGCGTCAACGCGTGGAAGAGCTGCAGGCCAAACAGCGTGCGCAAGGGCTGGACGACACCGACAAATACGAAATGCGCGAACTGCTCAAGGCGCTCGCAGCGTTGTGATGCAGTGCTGCCTGGCTGAAGGCAGCGCACGGCAATCGCGCACTGCCGTGCCGTTCCAGGCGTGACCGGTGACGTCGATGCCACAGCCAAGGCCTGCACGCATCGTAGAATGGCCCATACCAGGCGCAAGATCGCGCGCTACCGTTGGACCTCGATGAAGAAGCTGCTGGCGCGGTTGCGCATTGACCCCTTCACCCTCGCGCTGCTGTGCACGGTCGCACTGGCCTCGTTGCTCCCGGTCTCGGGCACGGCTGCGGCGGTCATGGACGATGTCACCGATGTGGCGATCGCCGCGCTGTTCTTCCTGCACGGCGCGCGGCTGTCGCGCGAAGCGGTCAAGGCTGGCGCGCTGCACTGGCGCCTGCATCTGGTGATTCTGGGCTGCACCTTCGTGCTGTTCCCGCTCCTGGGGCTGTTGTTCAAACCACTGGCGCATCTGGCACTGACGCCGGAGCTGTATGTCGGCGTGCTGTTCCTGTGCGCGCTGCCGTCCACGGTGCAGTCCTCGATCGCGTTCACCTCGATGGCGCGCGGCAATGTACCGGCCGCGGTCTGCGCGGCGTCGCTTTCCAGCCTGCTGGGCGTGTTTTTCACCCCGTTGCTGATGGGCGCGCTGGTCGGCAGCCAGGGTGCCATGGCGCATCCGGCCGAGGCGATCGGCAAGATCCTGCTGCAGTTGCTGGTGCCGTTTCTGGCCGGCCATTTCATGCGTCCGTGGATCGGCGGCTGGGTCGAACGTCACCGCGCCGTGCTGCGTTACACCGATCAAGGCACCATTCTGCTGGTGGTCTATACCGCCTTCAGCGCATCGGTGAACGAAGGGCTGTGGCAGAAGACGCCGCTGCCTGCGCTGCTGGCGGTCCTCGCCGTTGCAGGATTGTTGCTGGCCATGGCGATGCTTTCGATCACCTTCATCGCCCGGCGCCTGCACTTCGGCCGCGCCGATGAAATCGCCATCGTCTTCTGCGGCTCGAAAAAGAGTTTGGCCACCGGCGTGCCGATGGCCAAGGTGATGTTTGCCGGCGGCGGGCTGGGCGCGATCGTGTTGCCGATCATGCTGTATCACCAGCTGCAGCTGATCGTCTGCGCCGTTGTGGCGGCACGTTATGCGCGCAGCGCATCGGGCCAGCCGCAAGGCGCAACCGAGCGCCATTGACGCTGCGCCGCGCCAGCACCTGCCCGCTGCGTATCGCATGACAGCAGTTCGCATCGCCGCGCATCCGGGTTGTAAGCAGATGTACAACGGTAATGACGCACGCCCGCCTGGGCCCGCCAGCGGCCGCTAGAGTGCGCGATCGACCTTCTGCCGCCCCCACGGTGATTTGCCATGACGCTATCGCTGCGACACCCTTCCCCGTCCTTGATCGCGCTGTTGGCAGTGCTGGCTGCGCTGACTGCCTGCGACACGCCAGCACCGCCTGCGGCGCCCGCGCAGTCCAAGACAACGTCCACGCCGGCACCTGCTGCCCGCATCGCCTGGCGCGAGGGCGATGTGGAAGACGCTTTTGCCGAAGCCAAGGACAGCGGGAAGCCGATTCTGTTGTATTGGGGCGCAGCCTGGTGCCCGCCCTGCAATCGCCTCAAGGCCACGCTGTTCAAGGATCCGGCCTTCATCGCGCGCACCCAGCAGTTCGTTGCCGTGCACCTGGACGGCGATTCGGAGGGCGCGCAGGCCTGGGGCGAGCGCTTCGGGGTCAAGGCCTATCCCACCATCATCGTGCTACGCCCAGATCGCAGCGAAATCACCCGGCTGGCCGGCGATGCCGATAACGCGCGCCTGGCAGAGGTGTTGCGGGTTGCGGCCAAGAGCACCAGTACCGCCCAGCAGTTGCTCGACAGGGCGCTGCACACACCACAACAGCTCAGCGCGGACGATTGGGCGGTGCTCGGCAACTACGCCTGGGGCACCGACGATAGGCTGGTCAAACCCGATGCAGCCGCCGACGTGCTCGGCCGGCTCTCCACCTCGGCGCCACAGCCAGCCCTGCAACGCAGCTTCGCCCTGGCCGCCATCAGTGCCGCCAGACACCCACCGGCTGCCAGCAGCGCCAACCGCACGCTGTTGGAAGCGGTATTGGCCGACCCGGCAGAAGTGCGCGCCAATCTCGGCACGCTGAACTATGTGCCGGCGCGTCTGATCACCGCCGCCAGCAACGACGCAGGCGTGCGCAGCACGCTCTCCAACGCGCTGAATCAGGCCTTGGACAAGGTCTACGCCGATCCTTCATTGCCGATCTCCGACCGGCTTGGCACCGCATATGCACGCATCCAGCTGGCACGCCTGGCACAAGGCCAGCCCACCGAAACCGAAACCGAAGCCGAGCCCAAACGCCAGCAACCGCCGCTGCCGAAAGACGTGGTGGAGGTGGTGCACCAGCGCGTGCAGTGGGCCACCGACACCGCCAAGACCGACGAGGAGCGCCAATCCACCATCAGCACGGCCGCCGCGTTGCTGAGCGAGGTCGGCGATGGCAGCGCGGCAGAGCAATTGCTGCTGGCCGAGTTGTCGCGCAGCAAGACGCCGTATTACTACATGCCCGAATTGGCCGATCTGGCCGAACAACGCGGCGACAAGAAGACCGCCCTGCTGTGGCTCAAACGGGCCTACGACAGCGCGCAGGGCCCCGCCACGCGCGTGCAATGGGGCGTGATGTACGTAGATGGGCTGATCCGGCTCAGCCCCGACGACACCGCCGGCATCGAGGGCGCCGCCACCCAGGTGATCGGCGAGTTGGCCGGCCAACCGGAGGGTTACCGGCAACGCACCCGTCAGCGCTTCGCCACCCTGGGCAACGAATTGAAGATATGGAGCAAGCACCGCCGCGAAGGCGGCGCAGTACTGGAGCGGCTGCAGCAGAAAATGCAGTCCAGCTGCGACAGCAAAACTACCAGCGAGTGCGCCGCTTGGCTGAGTTGAGCCGGCACAGCGCTGCCGCGCGCCGGCAAGGCGTGATGATCAAAGGTTTGTAAGCAGCAAACCGCGGCGTCTGCTGACGTGGACGCCGCTGGTGAGCTCGACGCGGCGCACGTTGCACCTCATCCGGCGCCCTTTCGCCACACGCCGCAGGCGCGGGTGGCGCGCTACAGGCGTGATCCAACCCTCCGCCGGTGGCCAACGCAATCATTGGGGCAGCGCTATCGCGTTGCCGCTCGTCCCACTGCAGCGACTAGCGCACCCACGGCAGCAGCAGATGGTCGACCATCAGGAAGGCGAACAGCGCCATCAGGTACACGATGGAATAGCCGAACATCTTCATCGAAAACAGTTCGTCCGGCGGGTTCAGCATGCGCCAGGCGTACCAGAGGAACACCGCATTGAGCACGACGGCACCGCCCAGATAGAACACCCCGCTCATGCCCACCGCCACCGGCGCCAAGGTCACGATCGCCAGCAAGACGGTGTACACCAGGATCTGCTTGCGCGTATGCGGCACACCGTGGGTCACCGGCAACATCGGGATGGCCGCCTTGGCGTAATCGGCGCGACGAAAGATGGCCAGCGCCCAGAAATGCGGCGGCGTCCAGATGAAGATGATCAGCACCAGCAGCGAGGCATTGATCCAGTCGGCGCTGGTCGGCAGCCCGGTCACCGCTGCCCAGCCCAGCATCGGCGGCGTGGCACCGGCCAGCCCGCCGATCACGATGTTCTGCGAGGTCGCACGCTTCAGGTAGACGGTGTAGATCACCGCATACCCGATCAGCGAGGCGAAGGTCAGCACCGCGGTGATCACGTTTACCCACACCACCAGAATGGTCATGGAGATCACGATCAGCGCACCGGCGAACACCAGCACCTGCCAGGGCCGCACCTTGCCCACCACCAGCGGGCGCCATGAGGTACGCGCCATCTGTGCGTCGATCTTGGCGTCGAGCAATTGGTTGATCGCTGCCGCCGCTGAAGCCGCCAGCCAGATGCCCAGGAAGCCCAGTGCGCCGGTGCGTACCTGCACCCAGGTCGGCATGTCGGGAATGGCCAGGAACATGCCCACCAACGCGGTGAACACGATCAGTGCCACCACCTTGGGTTTGGTCAGATCCCAGTAATCGCGTGCGCTGACGGCCATGCTCACTCCGGCGCGCGCAGCCGCGCCAGCAGCGAGACCAGCACGAACAACAACGCCACCGCCCCGCCGTTATGCATGACCGAGACCTCCAGCGGCAGCGCCAGCTTCACGTTGAGCATGCCCAGCGTCACCTGCACGGCGACCAGCAGCGCAAGCGCCGCAGCCCACACCCGCATCCCCGGCGACCGCGACAAGCGCCAGGCCAGCCACCATAAGTACAACGCGGTCGCAATCGCCCACAGCCGGTGCGCCATCTGGATGGCGATACGCGCCGCGCCATCCAGCACACCGCCTTCGTAATCCACCCCGATGCCGCGCCACAGCGTGAAACCTTCACGGAAATCGTGTGGCGGCCACCACTGGCTGACGCAACGCGGAAAATTGTCGGCCGACCAGCTGCCGCCGCCACACGCCAGCGCGGCGTAGTTGGCGCTGACCCAGCCACCGAGCGCGATCTGCAGACCCAGCACTGCCACGCCCAGGCGCAGCAGCCACTTCAAGCGCGAGGCGTCGGCCAGGGTGATCGGCAGATGCGTCACACGCCACGCCATCCACACCAGCAGCGAGAACATCAGCATGCCGCCCAGCAGGTGCCCCATCACCACGATCGGCTTGAGCAGCAACGTCACCGTCCACATGCCCAGCAAGGCCTGGAAGATCACCACCGCCAGCGTCAGCACCGCTGCACGCGCCAGATCGATATTGCTCCAGCGCAATGCCGCCAGCAGCAGGATGGCCTCGCCGGCGATCGCCACACCGAAGGCCACGGCATGCCAGCCGGACATGTAGAGCGGGATCGACAACGCCACCAGCAGCGCGGCCGACACCACCTGGGCAATGCCCATGCGACGGCGACGCACCGCCAGCAACGACAACACCAGCACTTCCACGCCCAACGCACCGGCCAGGAAGCGGTGGACCTGTTCGCGCCAGGCTTTGTGCGATTCCAGCGGGCGGATCTTGCTGGCCACGTGCGTGTTGGCTTCGTCGCTGGTCTGCGGCCAGGTCACGCGGCCATAGCAGGTCGGCCAGTCCGGGCAGCTCATGCCGGCATCGGACAAGCGGACGAACGACCCGAACAAAATCGTGCTCGCAGTGAACAGCGCGGCCAGCCAGGCCATGCGATGGAAGTGACGGAACAACGCCGGTGGCGCAAACAGGTTCATCGAAACGGGCTCACATCAGTTTCAGCAGCTTGACCAGATCCGACCGCAGGCCGGCCGGCTTGAAGCCGGGGGCATACCGCAGGATCACAAAGCCATTGGGGTCGATCACATACACCGGCACGCCGGCCGTATCGGTGCCGCGCGGCAATGCCTGGCGCAGGCGGGCATCGTCGCGTAGCACGCGCAGTGCAGGCATCGGCGGCAACCCGGCCGGCGGCGCGCCGATCCACAGCACCTCCACCTTGTCGGCGCGATGCCCGAGCAGCTGCCACACCTTGTCCAGCTCTGCAGCCAACGCCACGCACTGCTGCATGCAATCGGCCGGCGGCGCCACCGCAATGCGCCAGATGCGCTCGCTCGGCGTCCAGGCATAGGGCTTCCCGTTCGCGCGCACTGGCACCAGCGCCCGCAGATCTGCGGGCGGCTGCAGCAGTTCGCCGTTGTTGCGCATCGACGCCGGCTGCCATCCGGAGAAGCGCAGCACGCCGGCCAGCAACATCGAGCCGAAGAACAGCACCGCCAGGGCAATCAGCATCCTGCGGCCGCGTTTGACCGAATGCAGCGTAGCCGATGTGGAGGAGGTCATGCGGGCGATTTTCTCATGCCGCAGGCGTCAGTGCCCGCGGCCGCGACGGCGCGCACGCCATGTCAGCAGCGTTGCGGTCGCCAGGACCGCGGCGGCCAACCCGAACCATTGCACCGCGTAACCCAAGTGCCGCGCGGGCGGCAGCGTGTTTGGCAGCATGTCCAGATCGCGCGTGTAGCCAACCGGCAGTGCAGGGTCCAGACGCAGGACCTGCGACGAAATGTCGCGCCTGCCCAGCGTGCTGCGTAGGGCCTGCAGATCCAGTCGCGTGGCCAGCCAGGTCTGCGCCGCACCCCCAGGCGCCAGCGCCGGTCCGATCGCCAGCCCCGCCGACGGCGGTGCGCTCAAGAGCCCCTGCACCGTCTGCACGTCTTTCAGTGCAACGATGCCGGGCAACTGCCGATCGGCCGGCAGTGGCAGCCAACCCAGATCCACCAGCACGTCGGTCGACACGCCTTCAGGCGCTGCCAGTTGATACACGCGCACACCGGCACGCCCGTCATGCAGCTGATTGTCCAGCAAGACCAGTTGCGGCAAAAAACGCACTTGCCCACGCACCCATGCCAACTCATTCGGCGTCGCCAACGCCTGTGCCAAGGGCAGCGTGGTGTCGCGCACATGCGCGGCACGGTCCAGCAAGGCTTGCTTGCTGTGCATGCGCTGCAATTGCCAATGCCCGAGCGCCGCAAAACCCGCGCTCACCAGCAACGCCAGACACCAGCCAAATACCGCCGTGTGCTTGCGCGTCATGACAAGCGACGCAAAAAGGCGTGCAATGCCATCACCACGCCGACTGCACCCGGGGCTGTTGTGAACGATTCGCTCAAGACGCTGCTGATTGTCGCCTTCCTGATCGTGATCCTATGGAACCTGGGCGCCGGCCTCTACTACCTGCTGACCGACCGCGGCCAGACCAAGCGCACCGTCAACGCCCTGACTTGGCGCATCGGCCTATCGGTGGCGCTGATCGCCATCGTGATCCTCGGCATCTATACCGGCTGGATCAAGCCGCATGGCATCGGCCGCTGAGGAGCCGGGATTGGGGATTCGGCATTGGGGATTCGTAAAAACTAAAGCCTGCCGCTTTTACGAATCCCGAATCACCAATCCCCAATCCCCAATCCCCAATCCCCGCCCTCAAAGTACATACACGAACAGAAACAGCGCCAGCCACACCACGTCGACGAAGTGCCAATACCATGCGGCCGCTTCGAAGGCGAAGTGGTTGTCGCGGCTGAAGTGCCCCTTCGCCGCGCGCAGCCACATCACCGCCAGCATGATCGTGCCCAGCAGCACGTGCATGCCATGGAAACCGGTGAGCATGAAGAAGGTCGAGCCATAGATGCCCGAGCCTAGCGTGAGATTGAGCTCGGTATAGGCGTGAATATATTCCTCGGCTTGCAGGAACAAGAACACGCAGCCCAGCAGCACGGTCAACCCCAGCCACAACAGCAGCGCGCCGCGGCGCCCGCCCTTGAGCGCATGGTGGGCGATGGTCAAGGTCACGCCGGAGCTGAGCAGGATCAGCGTATTGATCAGCGGCAGGCCCCAGGCCGGGATGGTCTGAAACTGCCCTCCGATGGTGCCCGGGCCATTGGTCGGCCAGGCAGCGGAATAGCCGTTCCACAGCAGCTCGTTGGTCATTACGCCGTCGCCTTCCCCGCCCAGCCACGGCAGCGTCAGCACACGCGTGTAGAACAGCGCGCCGAAGAAAGCGCAGAAAAACATCACCTCGGAAAAGATGAACCACACCATCCCCATGCGGAACGAACCATCCACCTGGCGGTTGTAATGCCCGGCATTGGATTCGCGGATGACATCGCCAAACCACATGAACAACGTCGCCAGCAGCATTGCCACGCCGGCGAAGAAGGTCCAGCGTCCCCACGCCGCGTCGTTGAGCCAGCTGGCCACGCCGATCATCATCACGAACATGGCAATCGACCCGACAAAGGGCCATTTGCTCTGGCTCGGGACGAAATACGCATCGGCGTTGGGACTGTGATCGGCCATGGCGTTGCTTCCGTGTCGTGGTGCGGGTGGATGGAAGGTTACGGCGCAGCGCGTGGCGCGCCAGCTGCGCCTCCGCCCTGCAGTTCGGAGGTCAGCGCGTCGTTGCGATAGAACGTGTAGGACAGGGTGATCGTAGTGACTTCCGGCGGCAGTGCCGGGTCGACGATGAAACGCAACGGCATGTCACGCGTTTCGCCGGCCTGCAAGGTCTGCGCGGTAAAGCAGAAGCACTCGGTCTTGTTGAAGTAGCCCGACGCACGCGCAGGTGCAACCGAGGGCACCGCACTGCCCACCACCGCACGTGCACCATCGTTGCGCGCGAAATACAGCGCCTCGTTGAGCTCGCCCGGCACCACATCCATCGTCATCTGTTCGGGATGGAAGGTCCACGGCAGTTTGGAGTTGACCCCGCCATCGAACTCCACGCGCACCGTGCGCTTGCCGGCGACAGGTGGCGCGCCCGCGTTCGCGCGCGTGCTGCCGGGTGCACGTTCCATGCGGATGCCAAACACTTTCTCGCAGGCGATGCGGTAGAGCGGCACCAGGGAGAACGTCAGCACGAACACGCCCAGCACCACGCCCAGCAGCTTGAACAAGCCGGCCGTCGGCGCGCGTGCGGGCGCGCGTGCACTCACCGCCCGATGACTCCCGAGGCGATGAAGCCTGCATAGATCAGCAACGCAATGATGCCGACCGTGATCGCGGTGCGACGCACGGCGCGGCGTTGTTGCGCCTGCCGTTCCGCAGCAGATAGCAGACGCGTCACCGCCGGCTCCGAGGCGGACTCAGTGGCCGATGTCTTCATGCGCAAGATCTCCAGGCTTGATCACCGGCGGCACGGTGAAGGTATGCGCCGGGGCGGGTGACGGCACCGTCCACTCCAGGCCCTTGGCGCCTTCCCAGGAGCGCGCCTGTGCACGTGCGCCACTGCGCAGCGAGGACAGCAGGATCGCGGCCATCAGGAACGGCGTGACGAACATGCCGAACGCACCGATCGAACTGACCAGGTTCCAGTCGGCGAACACCACGTTGTAGTCGGGAATGCGCCGCGGCATGCCGGCCAAGCCAAGGAAGTGCTGCGGGAAGAACAGCAGGTTGACGAACACCATCGTCCACCAGAAGTGCACCTTGGCCCAGGTCTCGTTGTACATCCGCCCGGTCCACTTGGGCCACCAGTAGTACACCGCCGCGATCAACGCGAACACTGCACCGGTCACCAGCACGTAGTGGAAATGCGCCACCACGAAGTAGGTGTCGTGATACTGGAAGTCCGCCGGCACGATCGCCAGCATCAGCCCGGAAAAGCCTCCGATGCTGAACAGGATCACGAAGGCCACGGCCCACAGCATCGGCGACTCGAAGGTCAGCGAGCCTTTCCACATCGTGCTGACCCAGTTGAACACCTTCACCCCGGTCGGGATGGAGATCAGCATGGTGGCGAACATGAAATAGATTTCGCCACCGAGCGGCATGCCTACGGTGAACATGTGATGCGCCCACACGATAAAGCTCAGGAACGCGATCGCTGCGATGGCGTACACCATCGCCTGGTAGCCGAACAACGGCTTGCGGCTGAAGGTCGGGATGATCTCGCTGACCACGCCGAACGCCGGCAGGATCATGATGTAGACCTCCGGATGCCCGAAGAACCAGAAGATGTGCTGGTACATCACCGGATCGCCGCCGCCGGCCGCGTTGAAGAAACTGGTGCCGAAGAACTTGTCGGTCAGCAACATGGTCACTGCACCGGCCAGCACCGGCATCACCGCGATCAGCAGGAACGCGGTGATCAGCCAGGCCCAGCAGAAGATCGGCATCTTCAGCAGATCGATGCCCGGCGCGCGCATGTTGAGCACAGTGGCGATGATGTTGATCGCGCCCATGATCGAACTGACGCCGGCCACATGGATCGCAAACACGCTGAAGGCGACGTTGTAGCCGCCCTGCAGCGACAGCGGTGGGTACAGCGTCCAGCCGCCGGCCGGCGCGCCCCCCGGCAGAAACAGCGTTAGCAGCAGCAGGGTAAAGGCGACCGGCAGCAACCAGAACGACCAGTTGTTCATGCGCGGCAACGCCATGTCCGGCGCACCGATCTGCAACGGAATCATCCAGTTGGCCAAACCGACGAAAGCCGGCATCACGCCGCCGAAGATCATCACCAGTGCATGCACGGTGGTCATCTGGTTGAAGAACTCCGGTTTGACGAACTGCAAGCCGGGCTGCATCAATTCGGCGCGAATCACCACGCTCATCGCCGCGCCGATGATGAACATCACGAAGGAAAACAGCAGGTACAGCGTGCCGATATCCTTGTGATTGGTCGAAAAGAACCAGCGCTCGACGAAACCGGGCTGGTGGTGTCCGTGGTGATCGACTGCGGTATGCGCCATGACGGAACGACCTCTGCGAAGCGAGCGGTTGCGGGCGATTAAAGAGCGGCGGTCGGTGTTGCGGCCGGTGCCGGTGCCGCAGCCGGCGCGGTGTCACCTGCCGGGGCGGCCGGTGCACCGGCCGGCGTCGGTGCGGCGGCTGGCGCCGCTTCCGGTGCGGCGGCTGGCGCCGCTTCCGGCGCTGCGCCTGACGCACTGCGACGCGACGCCAGCCAGCGCTGGAAGTCAGCCTTGGGCAATGCCTCCACCACGATCGGCATGAAGCCATGATCCTTGCCGCACAACTCTGCGCACTGCCCGCGATACACGCCCGGCTGCTCGATATTGGTCCAGGCTTCGTTGACGATGCCGGGAATCGCATCTTGCTTCCATCCCAGCGCCGGCACCCACCACGCGTGGATCACATCGTCGGCAGTAATCACGAAGCGGATCTTGGTATTGACCGGCAGCACCAGGCGGTTGTCGACATCCAGCAGGTAATGCGGCTGCGAGGCTGCGGTGGGGCGCTCGCCGCTTTGGCGGATACGATCGGATTCGCGTGCCAGGCGACTGGTGAATTCCACGCCCTGGCCCAGATATTCGTACTTCCACATCCACTGATAACCGGTCACCTTGACCGTCATTTCCGATTCGCGGGTGTCGTACATCGCGATCAGTTTTGCCGTTGCTGGCCACGCCATCGCGATCAGCACCAGGACCGGAATCACCGTCCACAACACTTCAGCGGTGGTGTTGTGACTGAATTGCGCAGCCACCGCCCCCTTGGACTTGCGGAACTTGAACATCGCATAGCCCATCGCCGAGAACACCAGCGCGCCAATCACCACGCACACCCACAGCGCCACCATATGCGCCTCGTAGGCCATGCGCGCGGTCTGGGTCACCCCGCGCCCCATATTGAGCTGCCATTCCTTTGGATCGGCCGATTGCGCCCAGGCCACCGGCGCGCTCAGCAGCGCCGCCATCGCCAGGCCCACGTGTTTGCAGGTGTTGATCGACTTCCAGCTGCTGCGTTGCGTCATTGCCTAGACCCTTACGTCATCGGTGACGGCCATTGGCGGCCGCGAGCAAGCGTTTGAGCGTTGTTGCCAGTTCCACACGTTCGGCCGGCCCGAGAAAACTTCCGATCTCGATCTGCTTGCCGCTGCTGACCAGCAACACCCTGTCATCGCGTTCGATGCAAAGCCGCACCCAGTGCGGATGTGCCTGAAACGCTGGTGGCGCATGCCCGGACGGAAACACCTCGACAACGGCCTCCCCCACCCGGATCGCTTCCTCGCGCTCGCCACTTCGCCACAACTGCCGCAGCGCCAGCGCCACCACACCACTGTGCACCAGGGCAAACACCGGCGCGAACGCATTGCCGGTCCACCACCCCAGGCCTGCAAATAACCACATCGTTCCCGCCAACACTGCGAACAGCTGCACGAATTGCCTGGCCGACAGTGCCCGCGGAGGCCGCAACCGCAGCTGCGTCCCAACCCCTTCGGACATCAACGGCAGCACTTCGATCATAAACAGCACGCAGCGCACTGCGGGAATAGTCCGATGGTAGACCCGCGCCAACACATGCGGCAAGCATTTCCAACGATCAAAAATTTGCTGCAGTGCAGCTAAAAGTGCGGGCAAATCAATCACTTCTGCGTTGCTCGACAATGGCGGTGCCGGCACGCCGTGTCGCGCACCTGCGGTGGCGGCATGCACAAAACGGCGGGAAAGCCGCCGCTTCCACACAAGTGCGCACGCCGTCTGGCTCACTAGAATGCGCAGAGAATCCAAGGCACCTTTCGCATGAACGCACAGCTCGACCCGCTTGCCTCTACCTCAGTCGCGCCCCCGCTGTTGGCGCCCGAACTGCCCGCCGCACCTGGCGCATTGCGTGCTGCCATGACCGCCGCCTGGCTCAAGGACGAAACCGAGCACGTGCGTGAATTGCTCGAGCAGGCACGCCTGCCTGCCGCCGAGCAAGCCAAGGTGCAGGCGATCGCGGCCGACCTGGTGACCCGTGTGCGGGCACGTGCGCAGAATCAGGGCGCCATCGAGGCCTTCATGCGCCAATACGACCTGGGTAGCGAAGAAGGCGTGCTGCTGATGTGCGTGGCCGAGGCACTGCTGCGCATTCCCGACCAGGACACCGCCGACAAGCTGATCCGCGACAAGCTCGGCGATGCGGATTGGAAAAAGCATATGGGCGGCAGCGATTCGGTGCTGGTCAACGCCTCCACCTGGGGCCTGATGCTGACCGGCCAGTTGGTGCAGCTCAACGACCTCACCCGCGCCGATGTGCCGGGCGCCTTCAAACGCCTGATCGGCCGCGTCGGCGAGCCGGTGATCCGCCTGGCCGTGCGCCAGGCCATGAAGATCATGGGCCATCAGTTCGTCATGGGCCGCACCATCGGCGAAGCGCTGTCGCGTTCGCGCAAGGGCGACAACGCCAACTACCGCTATTCGTTCGACATGCTTGGCGAAGGCGCGCTCACCATGAAGGATGCGCAGCGCTATCTGCAGGCGTATCGCGATGCGATTCATGCGATCGGCCGCAGCGGCAGTTTCGTCGGTACCGATGTATTCGCCGCGCCCAGCATCTCGATCAAGCTGTCGGCGCTGTATCCGCGCTATGAGCATGCCAAGCGCGCCCGCGTGATGGCAGAGCTGGTGCCGGGCGTGCTGGAGCTTGCGCAGTTGGCCAAGTCCTACGGCATCGGCTACACCGTCGACGCCGAGGAAGCCGACCGGCTGGAACTGTCGCTGGACATCATCGAGGCCACTTTCTCCGACCCGTCATTGGATGGCTGGGAGGGTTATGGCCTGGCCGTGCAGGCGTATCAGAAACGCACGCCGTACACGATCGATTTTCTTGCCGATCTGGCGCGCCGTGTCGGGCGACGCATTCCGGTGCGACTGGTCAAAGGCGCTTACTGGGACGCAGAGATCAAGCGCGCCCAGATCGAAGGGCATCCCGGCTATCCGGTGTTTACGCGTAAGCAAAACACCGACGTGTCGTACCTGGCATGCGCACGTCGCATGTTCGCGCACAGCGATGCGTTCTACCCCATGTTCGCCACGCACAACGCGCAGACCATTGCCGCAGTCCGCGCGATTGCGGCAGGCAAGACCTACGAGCACCAGAAACTGCACGGCATGGGCGATGATCTGTATGCCGAAGTGATTCCTGCCGATCGTCTCGATCTGCCATGCCGCGTCTATGCACCGGTCGGCTCGCACGAAGATCTGCTGCCGTATCTGGTGCGTCGCCTGCTCGAAAACGGCGCCAATTCCAGCTTCGTCAATCGCATCACCGACGAGGATGTCGCCATCGAAGACCTCATCCGCGACCCGGTCGAAGCGGTAACGTCATTTACTTCCATCCCGCATCCCAAGATTCCACTGCCAGCCGATGTGCTGCGTAGCCAGAACCAGAACAGGAAAAACTCCATGGGCGCCAATCTCGCCAACGACAACGATCTGCGCCTGCTCGCCGAGCAACTCAACGCTGCGATCAAACCGTGGAAGGCCACGCCCCTGGTGCCCGGTGCGGTAATCAGCACGCCTGGCCAAGCGGTGTTGAATCCGGCAGATCGCCGCGAGACGGTTGGACAGTGGCACCCGGCCGATCCGGATACCGTCCAGAAGTCGCTGGCCAGCGCTGCGGCCGCGCAACCGGCCTGGAACCGCACACCTGCGGCCAGCCGCGCCACCATCCTGGAACATGCGGCCGATCTGCTCGAAACGCGCATGCCCGACTTCATGTCGATCTGCGTCAAGGAAGCCGGCAAGACGCTGCCCGACGCCGTGGCCGAAGTCCGCGAGGCCGTCGATTTCCTGCGCTATTACGCAGGCCAGGCGCGTGCGCAGTTCGGTGCACCCGAGCGCCTGCCCGGGCCAACCGGCGAATCCAACGAGCTGCAGCTGCACGGGCGTGGCGTCTTTGTCTGCATCAGTCCATGGAACTTCCCGTTGGCGATCTTCCTCGGCCAGGTCGCCGCAGCGCTGGCGGCCGGCAATACGGTCATCGCCAAACCGGCCGAGCAAACCAACCTGATTGGCTTTGCAGCGGTCAAACTGCTGCACGAAGCCGGCGTGCCGGAAGCGGCGGTGCAGTTCCTGCCAGGTGACGGCGCTACCGTTGGTGCTGCGCTGACTAACGACCCGCGCGTTGCCGGCGTCGCGTTCACCGGTTCTACCGAAACCGCACGCATCATCAACCGCACCTTGGCCGCACGCGATGCCGCCATCGGCGTCTTGATCGCCGAAACCGGCGGCCAGAACGCCTTCATCGCCGACTCGTCCTCGTTGCCCGAAGCGGTGGTCAAGGACGCCATTTCCAGCGCCTTCATCTCGGCCGGGCAGCGCTGCTCCGCGGCGCGCGTCCTGTTCGTCCAGGACGACATCGCCGACAAGGTCATGACGATGCTGGCCGGTGCAACGGGCGAGTTGAAGATCGGTGATCCGGGCCTGCTCTCGACCGACGTTGGCCCCGTGATCGATGCTGATGCACTCAAGATTCTCGACGATCACGCTGCACGCATGGATCGCGAAGCGCGTCTGATCGGGAGCACCGCCCTGGACGCCAGCACCGCGCATGGCAGCTTCTTCGCTCCACGTGCCTATGAGCTGACATCGCTGTCGCAGCTGCAACGCGAAATTTTCGGGCCGGTGCTGCATGTAATTCGCTGGAAGGCCGACCAGCTCGATGCCGTCATCGAGCAGATCAATGCGACCGGTTACGGCCTCACGTTGGGTGTCCACTCGCGTATCGATGAGACGATCGACCGCATCACCTCGCGCGTGGCGGTAGGCAACGTCTACGTCAATCGCAACCAGATCGGCGCCGTGGTCGGCGTACAACCGTTCGGCGGCCAGGGCCTGTCCGGCACCGGTCCCAAGGCGGGCGGCCCGCATTACTTGCTGCGTTTTGCTACCGAGAAGGTCGTCACCGTCAACACCACCGCAGCCGGCGGTAACGCCTCGCTGCTGACATTGGGCGACTGATACCAGCCAGCAGATCATGGCCTCAGCGCTAATCGGTCAGTCTCCACCGATTGCAGCCAGATGTACTGTCAGCACGACAAAAAACCCCGCTTAGGCGGGGTTTTTTGTTCGTTGGGCGCAGTGTTTCAAGCTGTCTGTGGTGGTGAATATCCCAACGACATAAAGCATCGGCCCCCACTTGGCGAAACCGGGGCGAATTCGCGGTGCACTTCCCCAGCTGTTCGAGTCGGTCGCTCCATGGGTGTTCCCTCGATGCACATCGCTGGATTCGATCCAAGACTTATCGGATACCTTCACCGCACACCGTGATGCCACTGGTGCCTTCGATTTGGTCTCACCAAGATGTGGGAAACATTGCAGATGCCGTGACCGGTCTGCTGTAGGCCATCCTTCGTATCAAGGGCGGGCGGGCAAGGACGTCGGCCGAGCGAGGCTAACAGGGGCGCTGTCTGTTATCGACTCCAGCGACTGCCGCCCCGGTGTCTGGCCCTGGCCAAGCAGGTGGACTAAAACTAGATGGTGCACGACTTGTTTCGCTATGACGCTGCGGATCTCTCACAGCGGCGGCCCTTGGCGATTACGGCTTGCCGTAATTACTCCTTCGATTGCATGGCATGGAAGCGGTCAATGGCGTAGCAAGGTAATGCTGAGCCTTGCCTTGGTGGGCCAGTTTCCTGGGACTGCTCATGCATGCCTGCATGCGCCTGCTCGGCCAGCCATTGATCGTGCTGTTATCGACTCCAGCGACTGCCGCCCCAGCGTCTGGCACTGGCACTGGCACTGGCACTGGCACTGGCATTGGCCCTGGCCAGGCAGGTGGACTAACGCTAGAAGGGTGCACGACTTGTTTCGCTATGACGCTGCGGGTCTCTCGCAGCGGCGGCCCTTGGCGTTTACGGCTCGCCGTAATCGCTCCTTCGATTGCACGGCGTGGAAGCGATCCATGGCGTAGCAATGTAATGCTGAGCCACGCCTTTGGTGGGCCAGTACCTGGGACTGCTCATGCATGCCTGCATGAGCCTGCTCGACCAGCCGTTGATCGTGCTGTGATCGGCTCCAGCGACTGCCGCCTGGCGCGCCTGGCACTGGCCAGGCGGTTTGGCGGCTAAGGATAAACCCTCAGTGCCGGTGGCCCGCAGGTTACGGGGAGCACGTGCTTTGTGTTGCGGGGCATTCGCAGGCAGCAGCCGTACGGGAGCCTTGGCCCTGCTGCCACGAAGGCGATGTCGGCGCCGATTGGCAAGCGGCGCAGGGACGAGCGGGCAAGGCGGTTGGGTGAGCGCGGTGCTGTGGGTAAGGCGCCTGGCGCCCCACTGCCAGGCGACTTGCGGCGGTTATCTCATGTGCTGTGCTGCTGCAGCACCTGGGTCGCCGCCGGCTTTCGGGCGCCCTGAGGCCATTCCCGACTGGGTCTTGCATCAATTTGGGCGTAAAAAGAAACCCTCAGTCCTTGCGGACTGAGGGTTTCGGGGTAAAGCCCCTGGCGATGACCTACTCTTGCATGGCTTGAGCCACACTACCATCGGCGCAGCTGCGTTTCACTTCCGAGTTCGGGATGGGATCGGGTGGTTCCACAGCGCTAATTTCACCAGGGAGACGGTTGGAGCGTCGCCAGTTGCTGCTTCCTCAAACGTGAGCACGGGTGTGCAAGCGTTTGCGTATGGAAGCACCTACGGCGCTCAGCCTCGCATAGTTAACTTGTGACGTAGCTTGCATTTGATGATCTACCAACGTTCGTTGGGACCAAGGCAACTTGAGGTTATATGGTCAAGCCGCACGGATCATTAGTATCAGTTAGCTCAATACATTGCTGTACTTACACACCTGACCTATCAACCACGTAGTCTACATGGTTCCTTTAGGGGGCTTGTGCCCCGGGAAGTCTCATCTTGAGGCGCGCTTCCCGCTTAGATGCTTTCAGCGGTTATCGCTTCCGAACATAGCTACCCGGCAATGCCACTGGCGTGACAACCGGAACACCAGAGGTTCGTCCACTCCGGTCCTCTCGTACTAGGAGCAGCCCCTCTCAAACTTCCAACGCCCATGGCAGATAGGGACCGAACTGTCTCACGACGTTCTGAACCCAGCTCGCGTACCACTTTAAATGGCGAACAGCCATACCCTTGGGACCGACTACAGCCCCAGGATGTGATGAGCCGACATCGAGGTGCCAAACACCGCCGTCGATATGAACTCTTGGGCGGTATCAGCCTGTTATCCCCGGAGTACCTTTTATCCGTTGAGCGATGGCCCTTCCATACAGAACCACCGGATCACTAAGACCTACTTTCGTACCTGCTTGATCTGTCGATCTTGCAGTCAAGCACGCTTATGCCTTTGCACACAGTGCGCGATGTCCGACCGCGCTGAGCGTACCTTCGTGCTCCTCCGTTACTCTTTAGGAGGAGACCGCCCCAGTCAAACTACCCACCATACACGGTCCCTGATCCGGATAACGGACCTAGGTTAGAACGTCAAGCACGACAGGGTGGTATTTCAAGGATGGCTCCACTGCAGCTAGCGCCACAGTTTCATAGCCTCCCACCTATCCTACACAGACGAACTCAACGTTCAGTGTAAAGCTATAGTAAAGGTTCACGGGGTCTTTCCGTCTTGCCACGGGAACGCTGCATCTTCACAGCGATTTCAATTTCACTGAGTCTCGGGTGGAGACAGCGCCGCTGTCGTTACGCCATTCGTGCAGGTCGGAACTTACCCGACAAGGAATTTCGCTACCTTAGGACCGTTATAGTTACGGCCGCCGTTTACTGGGGCTTCGATCAAGAGCTTCGCCTTGCGGCTGACCCCATCAATTAACCTTCCAGCACCGGGCAGGCGTCACACCCTATACGTCCACTTTCGTGTTTGCAGAGTGCTGTGTTTTTGATAAACAGTCGCAGCGGCCTGGTTTCTGCGACCCTCTTCAGCTATAGCTCGCACGAGCCACCAAAAAGGGTGCACCTTCTCCCGAAGTTACGGTGCCATGTTGCCTAGTTCCTTCACCCGAGTTCTCTCAAGCGCCTGAGAATTCTCATCCTACCCACCTGTGTCGGTTTACGGTACGGTCTTCGTGAGCTGAAGCTTAGGAGCTTTTCCTGGAAGCGTGGTATCAGTGACTTCGCCAAAAAGGCTCGTCTCGGTGCTCGGTCTTAAAGGATCCCGGATTTGCCAAAGATCCAAACCTACCGCCTTTCCCCGGGACAACCAACGCCCGGTACACCTAACCTTCTCCGTCCCTCCATCGCACTCACGCGAGGTGCAGGAATATTAACCTGCTTCCCATCGACTACGGCTTTCGCCCTCGCCTTAGGGACCGACTAACCCTGCGTCGATTAACGTTGCGCAAGGAAACCTTGGGCTTTCGGCGTGCGGGCTTTTCACCCGCATTATCGTTACTCATGTCAGCATTCGCACTTCCGATACCTCCAGCAGACTTCTCAATCCACCTTCGCAGGCTTACGGAACGCTCCTCTACCGCGCATAAAACAAGTTTTATGCACCCCAAGCTTCGGTTCACTGCTTAGCCCCGTTAAATCTTCCGCGCAGACCGACTCGACCAGTGAGCTATTACGCTTTCTTTAAAGGGTGGCTGCTTCTAAGCCAACCTCCTGGCTGTCTATGCCTTTCCACATCGTTTTCCACTTAGCAGTGAATTTGGGACCTTAGCTGTGGGTCTGGGTTGTTTCCCTTTTCACGACGGACGTTAGCACCCGCCGTGTGTCTCCCATACAGTCCGTCTCGGTATTCGGAGTTTGCAATGGTTTGGTAAGTCGCGATGACCCCCTAGCCATAACAGTGCTCTACCCCCGAGAGGATACATATGAGGCGCTACCTAAATAGCTTTCGAGGAGAACCAGCTATCTCCGGGTTCGATTAGCTTTTCACTCCTAATCACAGCTCATCCCCGTCTTTTGCAACAGACGTGGGTTCGGGCCTCCAGTACCTGTTACGGCACCTTCACCCTGGCCATGACTAGATCACCCGGTTTCGGGTCTACTGCCCGCGACTATGCGCCCTTATCAGACTCGGTTTCCCTTCGCCTCCCCTATACGGTTAAGCTTGCCACGAACAGTAAGTCGCTGACCCATTATACAAAAGGTACGCAGTCACTCTTGCGAGCTCCTACTGCTTGTACGCACACGGTTTCAGGATCTATTTCACTCCCCTCTCCGGGGTTCTTTTCGCCTTTCCCTCACGGTACTGGTTCACTATCGGTCGGTCAGGAGTATTTAGCCTTGGAGGATGGTCCCCCCATATTCAGACAGGGTTTCACGTGCCCCGCCCTACTCGTCTTCACTGGAGTGGCCCTTTTAAATACAGGGCTATCACCTTCTATGGCCAATCTTTCCAGATTGTTTTTCTAAAGCCATTCCAGCTTAAGGGCTGCTCCCCGTTCGCTCGTCACTACTTAGGGAATCTCGGTTGATTTCTTTTCCTCCGGTTACTTAGATATTTCAGTTCACCGGGTTCGCTTCCAGCAGCTATGAATTCACTGCAGGATACTGCCGAAGCAGTGGGTTTCCCCATTCGGACATTGCCGGATCAAAGCTTGTTGCCAGCTCCCCGACACTTTTCGCAGGCTACCACGTCCTTCATCGCCTCTGACCGCCTAGGCATCCACCGTGTGCGCTTATTCGCTTGACCATATAACCCCAAGTTGCCTCGGGGCCATACGCCGTGTTGTGTGGGGTACAAAGCCACCAACGCGAACATACGACTCAATTATTTAGGGACTCGAAGTCCCCGCCTTAGCCTCAACGACACGTTTAGATAGATATCTCAAACGCTCGCTACGTCACAAGTTATAAAAGAACATGTCTCAGCCTCAACGCTGAGCCATATAAATTCTTAAGTGTGCACTACATTCAGAGTGGTGGGTCTGGGAGGACTCGAACCACCGACCTCACCCTTATCAGGGGTGCGCTCTAACCACCTGAGCTACAGACCCAAAGTCGTTTCACTCAAATGGTGGAGCCTGTCGGGATCGAACCGACGACCCCCTGCTTGCAAAGCAGGTGCTCTCCCAGCTGAGCTAAGGCCCCATGATGGGACTTTCGCATACCGGCCTGTGCCGATACGCATCTCTGAATGCAGGTAATTTGTGAGGACGCCCGACAGGACGATGACGTCATGCTCAAAAGGAGGTGATCCAGCCGCACCTTCCGATACGGCTACCTTGTTACGACTTCACCCCAGTCATCGGCCACACCGTGGCAAGCGCCCTCCCGAAGGTTAAGCTACCTGCTTCTGGTGCAACAAACTCCCATGGTGTGACGGGCGGTGTGTACAAGGCCCGGGAACGTATTCACCGCAGCAATGCTGATCTGCGATTACTAGCGATTCCGACTTCATGGAGTCGAGTTGCAGACTCCAATCCGGACTGAGATAGGGTTTCTGGGATTGGCTTGCCCTCGCGGGTTTGCAGCCCTCTGTCCCTACCATTGTAGTACGTGTGTAGCCCTGGTCGTAAGGGCCATGATGACTTGACGTCATCCCCACCTTCCTCCGGTTTGTCACCGGCGGTCTCCTTAGAGTTCCCACCATTACGTGCTGGCAACTAAGGACAAGGGTTGCGCTCGTTGCGGGACTTAACCCAACATCTCACGACACGAGCTGACGACAGCCATGCAGCACCTGTCTCACGGTTCCCGAAGGCACCAATCCATCTCTGGAAAGTTCCGTGGATGTCAAGACCAGGTAAGGTTCTTCGCGTTGCATCGAATTAAACCACATACTCCACCGCTTGTGCGGGCCCCCGTCAATTCCTTTGAGTTTCAGTCTTGCGACCGTACTCCCCAGGCGGCGAACTTAACGCGTTAGCTTCGATACTGCGTGCCAAATTGCACCCAACATCCAGTTCGCATCGTTTAGGGCGTGGACTACCAGGGTATCTAATCCTGTTTGCTCCCCACGCTTTCGTGCCTCAGTGTCAGTGTTGGTCCAGGTAGCCGCCTTCGCCACGGATGTTCCTCCCGATCTCTACGCATTTCACTGCTACACCGGGAATTCCGCTACCCTCTACCACACTCTAGTGACCCAGTATCCACTGCAATTCCCAGGTTGAGCCCAGGGCTTTCACAACAGACTTAAACCACCACCTACGCACGCTTTACGCCCAGTAATTCCGAGTAACGCTTGCACCCTTCGTATTACCGCGGCTGCTGGCACGAAGTTAGCCGGTGCTTATTCTTTGGGTACCGTCAGAACAATCGGGTATTAACCGACTGCTTTTCTTTCCCAACAAAAGGGCTTTACAACCCGAAGGCCTTCTTCACCCACGCGGCATGGCTGGATCAGGCTTGCGCCCATTGTCCAATATTCCCCACTGCTGCCTCCCGTAGGAGTCTGGACCGTGTCTCAGTTCCAGTGTGGCTGATCATCCTCTCAGACCAGCTACGGATCGTCGCCTTGGTGGGCCTTTACCCCGCCAACTAGCTAATCCGACATCGGCTCATTCAACCGCGCGAAGCCCGAAGGTCCTCCGCTTTCACCCGTAGGTCGTATGCGGTATTAGCGTAAGTTTCCCTACGTTATCCCCCACGAAAGAGTAGATTCCGATGTATTCCTCACCCGTCCGCCACTCGCCACCCATAAGAGCAAGCTCTTACTGTGCTGCCGTTCGACTTGCATGTGTTAGGCCTGCCGCCAGCGTTCACTCTGAGCCAGGATCAAACTCTTCACTTAAAATTACATGCCCGAAGGCAAATACTTTAGCTGCAGAAGTCCAACCACTGGCAACTTATCGCTTGCAAAGCAATTAATATGTTGCTTGATTAAACGTCTGCAAGATGGACAATCATCCTTCCTGCAGGCGTCCGCACAAATTACCTGCGCACACTGTCAAAGAACTTGGGGAGTGGCCTCAGCGCCGTTCCCGTCAGCTTCGTCGTTTCCGTCGAAGCGAGCCGCCCATTATAGCGGACTTTTTCTTGCCGTCAACACCTCATTTCGAGGTGGCTGACGCTGCTTCGCTTCGACCCGAAGGTTTTCTGCGAAGCGAGCCGGCCATATTAGCAGGCTTTTCATCCTCGTCAACCCCTCGTGAAGAGGAAGTTGCCGCCGCTGCACTTCAATCTGCCGAAGCGTCTTTCCGTATAGCGAGCCGCCCATCATAGCCGGCTTTTTCGTTTCGTCAACACCTTAATTTCAAGGAATTTTCGAACCCTTTCGCTCTGGTTCCGCGTTTGCGGAGGCCGTTGCGGCGGGGAGGCGAACTATATGCCCACCCAACCGATTTGGGAAGCGTTTTGTGAAAAATTTTTCACGCCATTGCCAAAAGTGAGCGCTACGCATTAGTTACGTTGGCAGGAGCCTTCCAGTACCTGGGACTGTTACTTCCATCTACTGCGTTAAGACGTGCGAGGCCACAGAGATTGCCGCTTCGCAACAACCTCGGTGTGCTTTTTACGCGGTGACGAGCAATATGCGGGCAAAATTGCGTTTGCCTACCTGGATGACCCCTTCGAAGCCGCGCGTGAAGACGCGGCTGGGATCCTCCACCACTTCGCCATCGATCTTGACCGCACGCTCCTTGAGCTTGCGGGTGGCCTCGGAGTTGCTGGGCGTCAGGCCGGCGGCAGTCAGGAGGCCGGCAAGGCGCAGGCCTTCATCGGGAACTAGCACTTCTTGCAGCGGCAGCAGACTGGTGTCGCCCTGCCCTGTCACCACCGCATGCCAGCCGGCAATGGCCTGCTCCGCGGTTGCGGCATCGTGGAACCGGGTAGCCAGCTCGCGTGCCAGGCGCAATTTGACCTCGCGCGGATGCAGTTCGCCGGCAGCGACCTGCTCTTTCAGGCGCGCCGCTTCGGCCAGGCCGATATCGAAGGACAGCAGGTCGATCCAGCGCCAGGTCAGCTCGTCGCCGATCTTCATCGTCTTGGTGACGATGTCGATGGCCGGTTCGTTGATGCCGATGTAATTGCCCAGTGACTTGGACATCTTGGCCACGCCATCCAGGCCTTCCAGCAGCGGCATGGTCAGCACGATCTGCGGGGCCTGACCGTAGTGCTCCTGCAGGCCACGCCCCATCAACAGGTTGAACTTCTGATCGGTGCCGCCGAGCTCCACGTCGGCCTTCAGCGCGACCGAGTCGTAGCCCTGCACCAGTGGATAGAGAAATTCGTGGATGGCGATCGGCTGCTGGCCGCCGAAGCGTTTGGCGAAATCGTCGCGTTCGAGCATGCGCGCGACCGTGTGCTGGGCAGAGAGCTTGATCATGTCGGCTGCGCTCATCTGGCCGAACCATTCGGAGTTGAAGCGCACTTCGGTGCGTTCGCGGTCCAGGATCTTGAAGACCTGCTCTTCGTAGGTGCGCGCGTTGGCCAGCACATCCTCGCGGCTGAGCGGCTTGCGGGTGGCGTTCTTGCCGCTCGGGTCGCCGATCATCCCGGTGAAGTCGCCAATCAGGAAGATCACCTGATGGCCGAGCTGTTGAAACTGCCGCATCTTGTTGAGCAGCACGGTATGGCCCAGATGCAGATCCGGCGCGGTGGGATCGAAGCCGGCCTTCACCCGCAGCGGCTTACCGGTGGCGAGCCGCGCCTGCAGCTGATCGAGCTTGAGGATCTCTTCGGCACCACGGCCGATGAGTGCGAGGGATTCTTCGATAGTGGCCAACCACAGACTCCAGCGGCGCTTGCCGTCAAAAACGTGAATGATGTTAAACGCGAGTTAATTCCGCGCCAAGTGAAAATAATGAACAGGCTCAATGGTTTGACGCGCTGTTACAGGCTGTCTATGGTACCGGCGATTGGGCTCGCACTTCGAGCCAGCGAGGAATTTGAACGATGCAGAACTCAGAGCAGGGCCGTGCACGCAAGCGGCGCTTTCACGAACGCCTCCACGTCCTTCACGACACTGCACTGCATCGCAAGCTCAAGGCGCATCTGCCGGCCGCGTTCAATGACCGCTGGACACGTCGTCACTGGATCCACGCCAGCCTGTTCGCCACCATCGGTGCGCTGGTTGCCACCATCGTGCCGGGTTTTTCCAACGCCATCGACACGCCGCTTTCCAGCCATTCCACGCTGGCGTTGCCGTTGCCGCCGCTGATTCCCAGCCGCAAGCAGCTGGCGCCGAGCACCGATTGGGAAATTCTGCAGGTCAAGCCGGGCCAGACCCTGAGCACCTTGTTCGGCGAGCTGGGAATCCCGACTGCGGTGATGTACCAGGTGCTGGCGCACCCTGGGACCAAGGAGGCGCTGACCAAGCTGCGACCGGGTACCGAGATCGCCTTCGACATGCCGACGCCTGGCCAACTGCGCGCACTGCGCTTCGATCGCGACGACAGTCATCGGGTGGAACTGCGCCTGCTGGGCGACGCCGTGCGCGAGAACGTGACCGAGCGGGCGACCACCACGCGCACCGTCGTAGCCAGCGGGGAGATCAGCAGTTCGTTGTATGCCTCGGCCGGTAAATCCGGATTGTCGCCGGCGGCGGTGGCGATCATGACCGACGAGATCTTCAAGTACGACATCGACTTCGACAAGGATCTGCAGCCCGGCGACCGGTTCAGCGTGGTCATGGATGAAACCTGGCGCGAAGGCGAGCGGATCAGCACCGGCGACATCCTGGCGGCGACGTTCACCACTGGCGGCAAGACCTATACGGGGTTCCGCTTCGAGCGTGCCGGCAAACCGGCCGAGTACTTCGACATCACTGGCCGCCCGCTCAAGAAGAGCTTTATCCGCATGCCGGTGGCCTATAGCCGGATCAGCTCCACCTTCGGTGCACGCAAGCATCCGGTGCTGGGCACCATGCGCATGCACAAGGGTGTGGACTATGCGGCCGCTTCGGGCACGCCGATCATGGCAGCCGGCGATGCGCGGGTGGTGTTTGTCGGAACCCAGCGCGGTTACGGCAACGTGGTGATCCTGGACCACGGCAAGAACTACAGCACGCTGTACGGGCACATGTCGCGCTTTGGCAAGATCAAGGCCGGGCAGCGCATCAACCAGGGCACGGTGATCGGCTATGTCGGCATGACCGGCCTGGCCACCGGCCCGCATCTGCATTACGAATTCCGCGTGGGCGGGCAGCAGCGCAATCCGATGTCGGTGACGATGCCGCCGCCCGAGCCGCTGCAGGGCGCCGAACTGGCGGCGTTCCGCGCGCAGACGGCGCCGGCCATGGCCCGCATCGAGGGCATGGAGAAGCTGATCTACGCCGACGCCGGCAAGCCGGCCAAGGGCAAGTCGCGCAGTTGAGCGCCTGCGGCTAGTCATTGCGTCAGCTGCGTTGCGGCTGCGTAGCGAAGTGGCGCAGCAAGGGCTGGGCGCTCCCTCCAGCCGTGTCGCGTGGTCGTTGCCGTGCAGCTACTTGCTGCAGCGAACTGCGGGTGGTGAATGCTGCGACTTCCCAATCCGGCAGCTGGCTCTGCTGTCGACCGACAGCTTCTGGCGCGACTGCCGATCTGACGATGCCCGAGGTGGGCAGGGCGTCTCGAGGCACAGGCGATGGCCGTGGCAGCGATTGCAGCCCATGCCGGCCCGGCGATGACGCGCCAGCTGCACGGCTGCTACCCACGTCATACCGGTTGACGGACCCGGCCCGGCTGCACAAGCTGGCCGGCCGTGTCTTTCTGGCTTCGGCATGTCTGTCTTGGAACACGTTGACTCTCCCTTGTATCTGGGCCTGATGTCGGGCACCAGCGCCGACGGCATCGATGCCGCGCTGGTGCGCTTTGCCGACGCCACCCACCGCCGCTGCGAATTGGTGGCCGGGGCGACGGTGGCGTGGGAGCCGCAGTTGCGGCAGACCTTGGTGGCGATAGGCCAGGGCGCCGAGACGGTGGCCATCGATGCGCTGGGCCAGCTGGACGCCCAAGTGGGGCTGGCATTCGCGGCGGCAGCCAATCAGTTGATCGGCGACAGTGGCGTGGAGCGTCGGCAGATTCGTGCGATCGGCTCGCATGGGCAGACCATCCGCCACCGGCCCAACGCCAACCCGACGTTCACCTGGCAGATCGGCGATGCCAGCCGAATTGCCGAGCACACCGGCATCACCACGGTGGCCGATTTCCGCCGCCGCGATGTGGCCGCCAGAGGCCAGGGCGCGCCACTGATGCCCGCCTTCCACCTGGCCATGCTGGGCGCAGGCGATGAAGACCGCGCGGTGCTCAATCTGGGCGGGATCGGCAACCTGACCTTGATTGCGCGCGATGGCGCGGTGCTGGGATTCGATACCGGCCCGGCCAATGCATTGCTGGACAGTTGGTGCCAACGCCATCACGGCACGCCGTTCGATGCCGAGGGTGCGTTTGCCGCCAGCGGGCGCGTGGATGCAGCTTTGCTGCAGGCGCTGCTGGCCGACCCGTGGTTTGCGTTACCGCCGCCCAAGAGCACCGGCCGCGAGCAATTCCATCTGGACTGGGCCGTGCAGGCGATGGGCAGCGCGCGGCTGGACGCTGCCGATGTGCAGGCGACCTTGCTCGAACTCACCGCTGCCAGCGTGGCCGATGCCTTGCTGCGGCTACAGCCAACCACGCGCCGGGTGCTGGTCTGCGGCGGCGGCGTACGCAATCCGGTGCTGTTGGCGCGACTGGTGGCGCGGCTGCCGGGCATGGTGGTGGAATCCAGCGCGCAGTACGGGCTGGACCCGGATTACCTGGAAGCGATGGGCTTTGCCTGGCTGGCGGCCGAGCTGCTGGCCGGACGCGCAGCCAATCTGCCCTCGGTGACCGGGGCGGCCGGCCCTCGGCTGTTGGGAGCGATCTATCCGGCGTGAGCGGGGCGGGCTGTGCCGGCCGGGATGGAGCTGCGGCAGCGCTAGGGATTGTTTCCCGCCGGCAGCGCCTTGAGCGCGGCAATCGCCTCGGCCAGGGCATCGACCTCCGGGTGCTGCAGGCCGCCGGTGACTTCGTATTCGCTGGCGAACAGGCCTTGTTCGAGCAGATGCATGACAGTCTGGTGCTGGGTCCAGCCCCGTGCGACGGAAATGCGGCGAATGCGGTCCACCAGCACCGGGTCGATGTCACGCAATACCAGATCGGTCATGCCCTGCCTCGTGCAATGCGCTGCCCCGCGCGCATCATCGGCAACCTTGGCGGACGTTTCAATCCGGCCGCCTGTCGTGCGCCAATAGCCGCGGCCACAGCCAGGCCAGCAACATCAAGGTGGGAATGACGGTCAGGGCGCTGAGGATGAAGAAGGTGCTGTAGGAGGTCGCCTGGACGACGAACCCGGACACGCCACCGGCAAACTTGCCCGGCAGGTTGGCCAGCGAGACCAGCAACGCATACTGGGTTGCGGTGAAGTTGCGGTCGGTCAGCGAGGACATGAAAGCCACCAGCACGGTGGCGGCGAACCCCTGGAAGAGGTTATCGGCACTGAGCGCGGCATAGAACGCCCACAGCTTGCCGGGGTTGTGCGCCATCAGCAGGAACGCCAGGTTGGACAAGGCCACCCCCAGCGCGGCCACCAGCAGCATGCGCCGGAACCCGAACGCGGCAATTGCCGCGCCGCCCGCGAAGGCGCCGACAATCCCCATCCACACGCCGAACAGCTTGGAAACGGTGGCGATATCGGCCTTGGTGAAGCCCGAATCCAGATAGAACGGGCCCGCCATGACGCCGATCACCTGGTCGGGAAACTTGTACAGGCCCACGAACAGCAGCAGCACGATGCCCAGCGCCAGCCCATTGCTGGAAAAGAAGCTGGAAATCGGTTGCCAGAACGCACCGGCGACGTCCACGCGGCGCACCACCGTGGCTTCGGGGCGGCCGGGCTCGCGGCACACCAAGGTGGTGACGATCGGCACCAGCATCAGTGCGGCCATGCCCACGTACGCCCAGGTCCAGCCGAGGTATTGGGCCATGTACAACGCACCGGCACCGCCCAGGATCAGGCCGATGCGGTAGCCCAGCGTGTAGGTCGCCGCCAACGCGGCCTGCGCGGCATCCGGCGCGATTTCGATGCGATAGGCATCGACCACCGAGTCCTGGGTAGCGCCCCAGAACGAGGCGAACAACACCCAAGCGACCAGGCCGGTGACGCTCAGATCCGGGCGCGAAAATGCCAGCGCGAACAGGCCGATGGTGACGCCGATCTGCGCCACCAGCAGCCAGGAACGACGGCGCCCCAGAAACGCGGTGAGCGGAAACGCATAGCGGTCGATCAGCGGCGCCCATAGGAACTTGAGCAGGTAAAAGAAGCTGGCCAGGCTGATCAAGCCGATGCTGCCCAGGTCCAGCCCCACATCGCGCAAACGGGTCGACAAGGTCTGCGAGGCGATCAGCAGGAACGGCAAGCCGCTGCCGAAGCCGAGCAGCGCCATAGTCGCCGCCGATGGCGTGGCGAAGGCGCGCTGGATGCCGCGCCAGCCTTTGTAGGTGGGTGCGGGCGTGGTCATGCCTCACACCAGCGAGCGTGAACGCCCGTGATCGTGGTGGCTGGCGATGCCCACGGCATCGCTGCATGCGGCCCGCCGCGGACGACTGTCATCGCCTCGCGCGTCTGGATTTGCGCGGTCTGTGCAGTCCTGCAACGACGCACATCCGTGTCGAAGAATAACGATCCGAAAAGCATCGGCGGGCTGCGTAATGGCCAATGAGCGCCACCACGCGTGCTGCGGTAGCCAAGGTGCCGCCAGATGGCCCTGTTGGCGGCAAAGTCTTGGCTCCGTTCGGCAACATGCGGGCGCGCTATGGCGCAACCCCCCGACTTGGCCTGCCTCACTGTGCGTAATCCACGATGTACGGCGCGTGGTCGGAGAAGCGCTCTTCGCGGTAGATCGAGCAGGCCCGCAAGGTGTCGCGCAGGCCGGGGGTGACCAGTTGGTAGTCGATGCGCCAACCGACGTTGTTGGCGCGCGCGGCGCCGCGGTTGCTCCACCAGGTGTAGTCCTGGCCTTGCGGGTGCAGGACGCGGTAGCTGTCGACCCAGCCGCGGCCTTCGGCGGGGTTGGCGTCGTCTGCCGCATCGGCGCACAGGCCGTTGAGCCAGTCGCGCTCGGGCGGCAGGCAGCCGGAATTCTTCTGGTTGGACTTCCAGTTCTTGATGTCCAGCGCAGTACGCACGATGTTCCAGTCGCCGCACAGCACGTACTGGCGGCCGCTGGCCAGCCACTCGTCCAGGATCGGCCGCAGCCATTCCATCACCTGGAACTTGTAGCCCTGGCGCAACTCGCCCGAAGAGCCGGACGGGATATAAAAAGAGACCACGCTGAGGTTGCCGAAGCGCGCCTCGATGTACCGGCCTTCTTCGTCGAACTCGGGCCAACCCAGGGCGGTGCGCACTTCGTCGGGCTCGCGCCGGCTGTAGATCGCCACCCCGCTGTAGCCCTTCTTGGTGCTGGCGTCGCGAAACCAGGCCTTGTAGCCGGTGGGCAGGAAATCCGGCCCGGCCAGTTGGTGCTCCTGGGCCTTGGTCTCCTGCACGCACAGCACGTCGGCGTCCTGGGCAGCGAACCACGCGAAGAAACCCTTGCTGGCGGCCGAGCGCAGGCCGTTGGCGTTGAAACTGATGATGCGCATAGATGAAGAGCCGGGATTCGGGAGTGGAAATTGGGGATTCGCGAAAGCGTACCGCATCGGCGGATGCCGTAAGGCGCGACCGGCTATGCTTTCCAATCCCGAATCCCTACTCCCCAATCTCGTCACCATGACCGACCACCGCACCCGTTTCCTGCAACTGGCCCTGGACGCCGATGCCCTGCGCTTTGGCGAGTTCACGCTCAAGTCCGGGCGGCTCAGCCCGTACTTCTTCAATGCCGGGCGCTTCGATTCGGGGGCCAAGACCGCGCAGTTGACGCAGTGCTATGCCGATGCGATCGATGCGGCCGGGCTGGACTTCGACCTGTTGTTCGGGCCGGCCTACAAGGGCATCCCGTTGGCGACCGCGCTGGCTTGCGCCTACGCAGGGCGCGGGCGCGACCTGCCGCTGGCGTTCAACCGCAAGGAAGCCAAGGACCACGGCGAAGGCGGCACCCTGATCGGGGCGCCACTGGCCGGCCGTAAGGTGTTGATCGTCGATGACGTGATCACCGCCGGCACCGCGATCCGCGAGGCGCTGGCCATCATCCGCGCCGCTGGTGGAGTGCCGTCGGGGATCGTGGTGGCGCTGGACCGGCAGGAAATCGCGTCCGATCAGGACCGCCGTTCCGCCGCTCAGGCGGTGGCAGCCGAGGCCGGCATCCCGGTGATCGCAGTGGCCAACCTGGGCGACCTGCTTGCTTTTGCGGCAGGAAACGCCGACCTTGTGGGCTTCCAGGAACCGCTGCTGGCCTATCGTGGCCGCTACGGGACCGACACCATAGGCTGACGGCAGGCGACAGGGGGCTGCGATGATGCCAATACATACACGTTCGGCGTTGTTCGCCGTTGCGGCGGCTGTCGCTGCGACATGGGTCATGGCGGCGCCGGCCGGTGCGCAGGACAAGCCGGCCGCCAAGAAGTTGTATTGCTGGAACCAGAACGGCGCCCGCGTGTGCAGCGATACGCTGCCGCCGGAGGCGGTGAACCAGGCGCGCGACGAATTCAACGTCAAAAGCGGGATGCGCAGCGCCGAGGTGCAGCGCGCCATGAGCAGCGACGAGCGCGCTGCCGCTGCGGCCAGCGAGCAGCAGCGCCAGGCCGATCTGGCCGCCGAGCAGATGCGCCAGCGCACCGACCAGGCGATGCTGATGTCGTATCAGAGCGAGGACGACCTGCGCCGGGTGTTCAAGGAGCGCATCGCCATCGTGGACAACAACATCCATACCGCGCGCTTCAACGTGACCAGCCTGCGCGAAGGGTTGGCTAGCCTGCTGCGCAGCGCCGGCGACCGCGAGCTGGCCGGCCAGGCAGTGGCCGACAAGCTGGCCGGCGACATCCAGCAGCGCCATCGCGATCTGATGGCACAGTTGCGTCTGCAGATCAGCTTCGAGCAGCAGCGGGTGGCGCTGGATGGCGAGATCACCGACATCCTGCAGCGCTACCGGGCCATGAAGGAGCCACCCGCCAGCGCCCCGCCCGCCGGCTGACCGGTGCTTGCGGCATCCCGCCCGTGCGGCGCACCGCCGCGGGCGGCATTTCCCGATCCGACGCCCTGCCCGCATAATGGCCGGTCTTACTCTTCGCCCACGAGGCTCTTCCGCATGGCCCGGATCATCGCCATTGCCAACCAGAAAGGCGGCGTCGGCAAGACCACGACCGCCGTCAATCTGGCAGCCGGCCTGGCGCGCGCGCCCAAGCGCGTGTTGCTGGTGGATCTGGACTCGCAGGGCAACGCCACCATGGGCAGCGGCATCGACAAGCGCGATGTGGCCGCCTCCACCTGCGACCTGCTGCTGGGCGAAAACACCGCCGCGCAGATCCGGGTCACCGCGCCGGAAGGCTTCGACCTGCTGCCGGGCAACATCGACCTGACCGCCGCCGAGATCCAGCTGATGGACCAGGGTGAGCGCGAACAGCGGCTCAAGCGCGCCTTGGCGCCGATCCGCGACGAGTACGACTTCATCCTGATCGACTGCCCCCCGGCGTTGTCGCTGCTCACGCTCAACGCGTTGACCGCGGCCGATTCCATCATCGTGCCGATGCAGTGCGAGTACTACGCGCTGGAAGGGTTGACCGCGCTGCTGGAAACCATCGAAGCGCTGCGCGCCAACCTCAACCCGGCGCTGGAAATCGAAGGCGTGCTGCGCACCATGTTCGACATCCGCAACAACCTGGCCAATGCGGTATCGGCCGAATTGACCGAGCATTTCGGCGACAAGGTGTTCCGCACCATCGTGCCGCGCAACGTGCGCCTGGCCGAGGCGCCCAGCCATGGCCAGAGCATCGTCGGTTACGACCGCACCTCGCGCGGCGGGGTGGCCTACCTGGGGCTTGCCGGCGAGATCGTGCGTCGCCAGAACGACCGCAACAAGGCCGTCCGGCCGGTGGAGACCGTCTGATGAACAAGCCGATGCCCGCAAAGAAGCGTGGCCTGGGCCGTGGCCTGGAAGCGCTGTTGGGGCCCAAGGGTGCGGCCGCCGCCGCAGCACCGGCCGGTGCCGACGAACAGGCGTTGCAGCCTGGCGATAGCTTGCGCCAGTTGCCGGTGACCCAGCTGCAGCCGGGCAAGTACCAGCCGCGCCGGGAGATGGACGAGGTCAAGCTGGCCGAGTTGGCGGAGTCGATCAAGGCGCAGGGCGTGATCCAGCCCATCGTGGCGCGCGAGCTGGCGCCGGGGCAGTTCGAGATCGTGGCCGGCGAACGCCGCTGGCGCGCTTCGCAGCTGGCTGGGCTGACCGAGGTGCCGGTGGTGGTGCGCGAGCTGGACGACCGCACCGTCATCGCGATGGCGCTGATCGAAAACATCCAGCGCGAAGACCTCAACCCGCTGGAAGAAGCGCAGGCGCTGCAGCGGCTGATCGACGAATTTTCGCTGACCCATGCCGAGGCCGCCGGCGCGGTGGGACGTTCGCGTGCGTCGGTGTCCAATCTGCTGCGGTTGCTGGAATTGCCGGTGGCCATCCGCGTGTTGCTGGAAACCCGCCGACTGGAAATGGGCCACGCGCGCGCGCTGCTCACCCTGGCGCCGGAGCTGGCCAGCAAGCTGGCGCAGGAAGCGGCCGACCAGGGCTGGTCGGTGCGCGAAGTCGAACACCGCGCGCAGCAGTTCGCCGCCGGCAAGGTGCCCGGCTCGCTGCGCAAGGGCAAGCCGGCGCCGGTGGCCCCACAGGCCGATATCGCCTCGCTGGAAACCGAACTGTCCGAGTCGCTGGGCACCAAGGTGGTGTTCAATCACGGCCGCGGCGGCAAGGGCAAGCTGGTGATCCATTACACCGATCTGGACACGCTGGACGGCGTGCTCGAACGCCTGCGCGTGCAGCGCAGCTAGTCGCTTGCCCATTCAACAGGATCCTCGCCGGCCATGAATCCCGCCAAGGTGGACCGCCAGCACCTGCTGCAGCTGACCGACCTGCCCA
Organism: Xanthomonas phaseoli pv. dieffenbachiae; assembly: GCF_008639345.1. NCBI lineage: Bacteria > Pseudomonadati > Pseudomonadota > Gammaproteobacteria > Lysobacterales > Lysobacteraceae > Xanthomonas > Xanthomonas phaseoli. Next base: position 4,328,421 of record NZ_CP041380.1, read on the forward strand.
ACGTCGGGCCGGCCTGCGAAAAGGACCTGCGCCTGATCGGCATCCGCGTGCCTGCGCAGCTGCGCGGTCGCGATGCCTACGACATGCATGCACAGCTATGCCTGCGCACCGGCGTGCTGCACGACCCCTGCGTGATCGATGTGTTCCTGTCGATCGTGCGCTTCATGGACGGCGAGGCGGCGCAGCCGTGGTGGAAGTTCAGCGCCGAACGCAAGGCCAAGCTTGCCAGCGAAGCGCCGCTCGCCCTGCGGTGAGCGGCCACGCATGGTGCGCTGCAGCCTTGATGTTGAGCGCCGCATGCGCTGCGAGCACCGCCAATCGCGCCTGGCGCACTGCGCACGGCAGGCGCGTTGGCAGCAGGAAGATGCCGAACCCACTCGCGGCGGCGCCTGCAATGCGCCGCGCGTGCGCATCCGGAGCGCCAGCCTTTTATTTCCGTATTTCCCAGGATCACAGCCATGACCATTCTCGTCACCGGCGCTGCCGGTTTCATCGGTGCCTATACCTGCCGCGCGCTGGCTGCACGCGGTGAGACGGTGGTGGGGCTGGACAACTACAACAGCTACTACGACCCGCAGCTCAAGCGCGACCGGGTGGCGGCGCTGTGCCCCGGCATCGATATCCGCACGCTGGATCTGACCGATCGCGAGGGTCTGGCCGCACTGTTCGATGAGATCCAGCCGACCCGCGTGGTGCATCTGGCGGCGCAGGCGGGCGTGCGGTATTCGCTGGAAAACCCGCACGCTTACGTGGACAGCAACCTGGTTGGCTTCGTCAACATGCTCGAGCTGTGCCGGCACCGCGGCGTGCAGCACCTGGTGTATGCCTCAAGCAGTTCGGTCTACGGCGATTCGGCCACCCCGCCGTTCTCCGAAGACCAGCGCGTGGACCAGCCGCGTTCGTTGTACGCGGCAACCAAGGCGGCCAACGAACTGATGGGCTACACCTATGCGCAGCTGTATGGCCTGCGCGCGACCGGGCTGCGCTTTTTCACGGTGTACGGGCCGTGGGGCCGGCCGGATATGGCGCCGCTGATTTTCAGCCGTGCGGTGCTGGCGGGGCGGCCGATCGAGGTGTTCAACCACGGCAAGATGCAGCGCGATTTTACCTTCGTCGACGACATCGTGGCCGGTGTGCTGGGCGCGCTGGACACGCCCAGTACTGCGCCGGTGCCGCACCGGGTGTTCAACCTGGGCAACCACACGCCGGTGGAGCTGGAGACCTTCATCGAGGTGATTGCGCAGGCCGCCGGCCGCCCAGCCGAGAAAGTCTACCGGCCGATGCAGCCGGGCGACATGCTCCGCACCATGGCCGATACGCAGCGTGCGCAGGCGGCCTTCGGGTTCGATCCGGCGACCCCGGTCGAGCGTGGTTTGCCGCAGGTCGTGGCTTGGTGCCGGCAGTATTTCGGCGAGCGCGCCTAGCGCTTGGTGGGGTCTGCGGCGCAGGTGCGCGACGGCATCGATGGACCCATGGAGCGCAGGGCGCCGAGGCCGCCATGCGAGCCAGATGCAGGGCTTGCCTTCGATCAGCCGCCCTGGCGTACGACCGCATGGCAGACACGCGATGCACGTGGCGATGGGTGCCAGCTGTGCTGCAGCGGGCGATCAGGCGTGATCGGCCCGCGAGTCCACGCATTTGCAGCCTTGGCCACTCCCCACCACACGCTACAGGCTGCTTCCAACCGTTCCGCTGCGCATAACGCGTGCATGCTTCATGCCTGACTCAGAGAGTCAGGGCACAATGCCCGATCTTTTTCGCTCAGCCTTCATCCGGCTACCCCGCATCCATGAGCCAACCTCAGCTGTCCGTCGTCGTCCCGGTATTCAACGAGCGCGATAACGTCGCCACGCTGGTGGGCGAAATCGTCAGCGCCCTGCGCGGCGTGGTGGCCTTCGAAATCGTGTATGTCGACGACCATTCGCGCGACGACACGCTCTCAGTGCTGCAAGGCCTGAAGAGCACCACACCGGAACTGCGCGTGTTGCATCATGTGACCCAGAGCGGCCAGAGCACGGCGGTGCGCAGCGGGGTGAAGGCCGCACGCGCCAGCTGGATCGCCACGCTCGATGGCGACGGCCAGAACGACCCGGCCGACATCCCCAAGCTGCTCATCGCGCGCAGTCAAGCGCAGGCGCAGGTGAAGCTGTTCGCCGGCTGGCGGGTCAATCGCCAGGATTCCGGCTCCAAGCGCTGGGCCAGCAAATGGGCCAACGCGATCCGCTCACGCATGCTGCGCGACAACACGCCCGACACCGGCTGCGGCATCAAGCTGTTCGAGCGCGAGGCGTTCCTGGACCTGCCGTACTTCGACCACATGCATCGCTACCTGCCGGCGTTGATGCAGCGCGCCGGCTGGCGCACGGTGAGCGTGCCGGTCAACCACCGCCACCGCACCGCCGGGGTGTCCAAGTACAACAATCTCAATCGCGCCCTGGTCGGCATCCGCGACCTGCGCGGCGTGGCGTGGCTGATCACCCGCAGCAAGCGCACCGTGGTGGAGGAACGTTGATGGAAACGAACCTGCTGGACCAGCAACTGACCTGGCTGTACTGGACCGGCATCCATGTGACCGGGTGGAAGCTGATCGGCTATGTCGGTGCGCTGATGTTCGGTGGCCGCTGGCTGGTGCAGTTCGTTGCCTCCAAGCGCGCCGGCAAACCGGTGATTCCGCGCCTGTTCTGGTACATGAGCGTGGTCGGCAGCCTGATGACGCTGAGCTACTTCGTGTTTTCGGCCAAGCAGGATTCGGTGGGCGTGTTGCAGAACCTGTTCCCGGCGTTTACCGCGTTTTACAGCCTGTATCTGGATGTGAAACATCGCGGGTGGAAACGCGACCGGGCCGGTCATTGAGGCGGGGATTTGGGATTTGGGATTCGGGATTCGGGAATCGAATCTCCTGGGCCGAATAGTTGCTGTGATCGAACGCAATTGGTGAGCGCCGTGGTGGTTGAGATGGATACGAGTGCGTGTCGCTGCAAAATCCATTGCCGCATCTGATTTTTGGTGATCCTTCGTGGTTTGGCGCTGCCTCAGCGTACGGAATTGATCCGGGTGCGCTGCGACAGAAGCGATCCGGGCCCACTGCATCTCACCGACCAGGTTTTGGGGATGTGATGCACGTGATTGATGAGCGCCTGCGCGCCTCGACGTCACCCGCTGCATCCACCCAATGCAGCGCAGCTTGCCGGAGGCGTGGCGATAGCGTTGACCGCTGATATCCACTTTTCGGACATGCCACTGCGCGCGCGGCCGACGCGATCGTGGGTTGCCTGCCGATGTCGCCGTTCCTGCGCCACGGGCACGCTGTCACCATGTCCAGAGCGCTCCGTCCTCGCCCCCTGTCCACGCCGACGCTTGAAGCAGCGTATTGGCATTTGCGGCTGCCCACGCATCAGCACGTGCCGCTATTCGCGGATTGGCGCTGCGCTCGCGCCGCGGCGGCCAGCCTGGCGCTGCCACGCCATTGGCAAGGTGCGCAGTTGTTGTGCTGGGTGTTGTTGCCTGACACGTGGTGCGGGTTGCTGCAGGCACCGAGCAAGGCGGCATTGCTGCAATTGGCCATGGCGGCGCGACTGAAGACTACCGATGCAGTCAATCGCGCACGCGGGCGTGGTGGAACGGTGTGGCAGCCGCAGATGCAGGTCACGGCGCTCCCGCTGCAAAGCGATCATCGACAGTTCGCCCGCACGCTGGTCGCCTTACCCCTGCGGGCGGGCCTGGCCGAGCAGGTGGGCGGGTATCCGTACTGGGACGCAGTCTGGCTATTGCCGGTCGGTCACGGCGCCGCATCGATCACCACGCAATGCGGTCGCGCCGAGCCAACCGGAGCAGGTGGAACACACGGGCGACCGCGTACACCGGGAGATGCCGGATGACGGCCCGCCGCGTCGCGCACCGGCCCAGCTGCGTTGCCTCTCCACAGGCAACGCAGCGAACGGTCCGCGCATCCGGCAATCAGAACGCCAATGGATGCTCCGGCAACAACGTCTGCAGTTCGTTGCGGAACAGCGTGCGAATCCGCTGCAATGCGGCCTCGCTGTCGGCTTCGAACCGCAACACCAGGATCGGCGTGGTATTGGAGGCGCGTACCAGACCCCAGCCGTCGATGAAGTCCGCGCGTAGCCCATCGATGGTCGACAGCCGCGCCGATTCGAACGGCGATTCTTCGCCGGTCTGCGCACGCGCGACAAAGCGCGCCACCAGCGCATGCGCATCGCCTTCCACCGGCACCTTGATCTCCGGCGTAGCGACACTTTCAGGCAAGGCGTCCAGCACCTCGGACGGCGTCTGCTCGCGCTGGGCCAGGATTTCCAGCAAGCGTGCGGCAGCGTAGATGCCGTCGTCAAAGCCGTACCAGCGCTCCTTGAAGAAGAAGTGCCCGCTCATCTCGCCAGCCAGTTCGGCGTCGGTCTCGCGCATCTTGGACTTGATCAACGAATGACCAGTCTTCCACATCAGCGGACTGCCGCCGTTGCGCAACACGTAGTCGGACAGCTTGCCGGTGCACTTCACGTCGTAGATGACCAATGCGCCCGGATTGCGCTGCAGCACATCGGCGGCGAACAGCATCAGCAGGCGGTCCGGAAACACCATCGCGCCTTCCTTGGTCACCACGCCCAGGCGATCGGCATCGCCATCGAACGCCACGCCGATATCCGCATCGAAACGCTGCACCATCTTCACCAGGTCGTTGAGATTGTGCGGCTCGCTCGGATCGGGGTGATGGTTGGGAAAGGTGCCGTCGATGTCGCAGTACAACGGAATCACTTCGGCACCGATCGCTTCCAGCAGGCGCGGTGCGATCTCGCCGGCCGCGCCGTTGCCGGCATCCACCACGACCTTGATCGGGCGGTCCAGCTGGACGTCGTCGGCGATGCGCTGGATGTAGGCATCGCTGATGTCGCGCTGTTCCAGCTCGCCAGGCGTGGCAGCGGTATGCAGGCGGCCTTCGTTGATGCGCTGGTGCAGTTCGGCGATAGCGGCGCCGGACAAGGTCTCGCCGCCGATCACGATCTTGAAGCCGTTGTAGTCCGGTGGATTGTGGCTGCCGGTCACCGCCACACAGCTGCCGGCACGCAGTTCGTACGCGCCGAAGTACACCACCGGCGTCGGTGCAAGGCCGATGTCGGTCACGTTGCAGCCGGCGCGGCGCAGGCCTTCGATCAGGCCATTGCTCAGCTCCGGTCCGGACAGCCGGCCGTCGCGACCGACCACCACATCGCGCAGTCCCTGCGCCTGCATCACGCTGCCGATGGCCTGGCCGATCAAGGCGGCAACGCCGGGGTTGAGGTCTTGGCCGACCACGCCGCGGATGTCGTAGGCACGGAACATCTCGGTGGCGACCTGCACTGCCGGCACCAGCGCTGGCGGTGCTGGCGGTGCCTCGACGTCCAGCGCGCGTGCTTCGCTGGCAACGCTGGCGTCGTGCTGCAGGCTTTGACTGAAGGTGGGTTCATCGGCGCCGGATTGGTTGGCAACCCGGCGCCGCGGCAAGGCCACCTGCCCCCGGCTGGCCAGCACCAGCAGCACCGCAATGATCAGCAGCAATGCCGCCACGATGGCGCAACCGACGGCGCCCAAGCCCAGCGGGCCGCTATCGCCTTGCGGCACCGCCGCAGCCACGCGCAAGCCGCTGTTCCCAAGCGGCCTGGCCAGCGTTTCGGCGGCATCGGCCAGTGCCATATCGCCCTGCTGGGCGACGTTGTAGCTGCCCTGGCGCAGGGCCAGGTAGGCGCTGCTTGGTGCCGCAATTGCATCCAGCGGGCCGGTCAGGCGCAGCAACGGCAACCGCGCATACGCCACCGCCGGCTGCCCGCTAAGGCGCACCGCGGCAGCCACGCCCAGGCGGACTTGTTTGGCGTCGCGCACGACCCGGACCTGGGCACGGTCGGCCACCTGCGCCGATTCGAGCAGGCTCAGACGCGCGTAACCGAAATCCTTTGGGTTGGCATAGGCCGCGGCAAGGTCCCCAGGCAGCACCTGGACATCCTCGGCACCTTTGAAACGCTCGCGGATGGCCGATGCGGCCGCCAGTGCGTCGCCACCGGCCAACGCAGCGACGACCGGCGGCTGCTTGAGCACCGCATCGAGCTGGCCGGCCTGCGTGGCCATGGCCTGGCCTAGGTCCTGCACGGCACGGTCGCGCACCTGCTCCAGCCCTTGCGCCACCGTGTCTTGGCGCCATTGCGCATAACTGTTCCAGCCGAACCAGGCAGCCAGCAGCACCAAGATGCCCCCCAACACCGGACCACTCGTACGCACGCTGGACATCCCCTGCCTGCGCTCGTTCGTCTTGCTCATGTCATTTCCCCTGTCAGCGCACGCCGGTGTGGCCGAATCCACCCGCTCCCCGCGCGCTGTCGACGAAAGTATCCACCACTTGCAAGCCCATACGCACGATCGGCAGGACCACCAGCTGCGCGATGCGGTCGCCCGGCTCGATGGTGAAGGCCTCGCGGCCGCGATTCCAGGTGCTGATCAGCAACGGGCCCTGGTAATCGGCATCGATCAAACCGGTGCCGTTGCCAAGCACGATGCCGTGGCGATGACCCAACCCCGAGCGCGGCAGGATCACCGCGCACAGCTGCGGGTCGGCCAGATGGATCGCGATACCGCTGGGAATCAACGCCGCATCGCCCGGCTGCAGCGTCATCGGCGCCTCCAGCGCGGCGCGCAGGTCCATGCCGGCACTGGATTCGGTGGCATAGGCCGGCAGCGGCCACAGATCGCCGAAGCGCGGGTCGAGCAACTTCACCTGCAAGGACTGGGTTGGGGGGCTCATGCCTGCAATCTCTCCGCGATCAGGGCCAGCAGCTGGTCTGCCAACTCGGTCTTGCTGCTGCTGGGGAACACGCGCTCGCCGCCCTGCCAATAGGCCGTGGCTGCGTTGTTGTCGCTCTCGAATCCGCCGCCTTCGATCCCCACCTGGTTGGCGATGATCAGGTCCAGCCGCTTGGCCGCCAGCTTGCCACGGGCGTAATGCTCCACGTCGTGCGTTTCGGCAGCAAAACCGACCACCAGTTTCAGCGCGCCGGTCTGCGCGGCGACCTCGGACAGGATGTCCGGGGTGCGCACCAGTTCCAGGGTCAACGTTTCGCCGGTCTTCTTGATCTTTTGCGACACCACCCGCTTGGGGGTGTAGTCGGCCACGGCGGCAGCGCCGATGTAGATGTCGGCCGGGAATGCGCCCAGCACCGCGTCGCGCATCTGCGCGGCCGAGCGCACGTCGATGCGCTGCACGCCGGGTGGGGTGGTCTGATGCACCGGCCCGCTGACCAGCACCACATCGGCGCCCTGCCTGGCAGCTGCGGCGGCCAGGGCATAGCCCATCTTGCCGCTGCTGCGATTGCCGACGTAGCGCACCGGGTCCAGGTCTTCGAAGGTGGGGCCGGCACTGATCACGATGCGCAGGCCTTCCAGCTGGGCGCTGCTAGGAATGAAGACGGGCGCGGCGACGCTCTTGGCGCCCTCCGGGGCAGCGTTGGCGACCGCCGCGCCGCCGGCCAGCGCCGCAATGATCGCCGCCGGTTCGGCCAGCCGGCCGGGGCCGGATTCGCCCTCGGCCAGCGGGCCGTCGTCAGGGCCCACCACCGCCACCCCGCGCGCGCGCAGGGTGGCGATATTGGCCTGGGTGGCCGGATGCAGCCACATGCGGTGGTTCATGGCCGGCGCCACGGTCAGCGGCGCGGTCGTGGCCAGGCACAGCGTGGTGACCAGATCGTCGGCCAGACCATGCGCCAGACGCGCCAGCAGGTCGGCGGTCGCCGGGGCGACGATCACCCGGTCGGCCCAGCGCGCCAGTTCGATGTGGCCCATCGCCTGCTCGGCGGCGCTGTCCCACAGCGTGGTGCGGGTGGGCTGCCCGGACAATGCCTGGAAGCTGAGCGGGGTGACGAATTGTTGCGCACCGCCGGTCATGGCGACCTGCACCTGCGCACCGGCGTCGCGCAGGCGACGGACCAGTTCGAGCGATTTGTAAGCGGCGATGCCTCCGCCGACGCACAGCAGCAAACGCTGTCCGTCCAGGGGGCGGGCCTGAGTGGAGCCGATCACGTCGGGGTCGTCCTACGGTTACAAGGACAACTAGATTAGCCGATGCCTCTGCTTGGCCTGATGGGCGTCGGCGATGAGCACCGGCAATCTCGCCATATGCACATACACGACTGGCCCACCCACGAACGCCCGCGCGAGAAACTTCTGGCGCGCGGGGCCACTGCCTTGTCCGATGCCGAGCTGCTGGCGATCTTCGTCGGCTCCGGTCTGCGTGGCCAGGATGCGGTGCAGACCGCGCGCGATCTGCTGCATCGGCACGGCCCGCTGCGCCTGCTGCTGGACCGCCCGCCCAGGACGTTGGCGCGCCTGCCCGGGCTGGGCCCGGCCTCGGCCTGCAAGCTCGCCGCCGGGATGGAACTGGCCCAGCGGCACCTGATGAGCGCGCTGGAGCGTGGCCAGGCGCTCAGCGACCCGCCCAGCGTGGGCCGCTACTTCTCGCAGCGGCTACGCGCGCGGGCCTATGAAGTGTTCGCGGCGCTGTTCCTGGACAACCGCCACCGCGCCATCGCCTTCGAGGAACTGTTTACCGGCACCATCGACGGTGCCGACATCCACCCGCGCGAAGTGGTCCGGCGGGCGCTGCTGCACAACGCGGCGGCGGTGATCGTCGGGCATAACCACCCGTCGGGTAATCCGGAGCCCTCCGAGGCCGACCGCGCGGTCACCAAGCGGCTGCTGGACAGCCTGGAGCTGGTGGACATCCGCCTGCTGGACCATTTCGTCATCGGCGATGGTCGGCCGGTGTCGTTCGCCGAGCGCGGCTGGCTAGAATGAGCAGTGGTGCGCTGACCTGAACCATCGGTCGGACCCTGCGGCACGCGGTCGGGTAAAATCGCTGGTTTGGTTCCAAGCAGATCCCACGTGAAAGCCCTACTCCGCGCACTGATCGGCCAAGGCATTGAAGCCTTGCGCGCCAATGGCACCCTGCCCGCCGACACCCTGCCGCCGGATTTTGTGGTCGAGCGACCCAAGACCCGCGAGCACGGCGACTTCGCCACCAACGCCGCGATGCTGCTGGCCAAGGCTGCGCGCAGCAATCCGCGCGCACTGGCGCAGGCGCTGGTTGCCGCGCTGCCGGCCAGCGACGACGTGACCAAGGTGGAGATCGCCGGCCCCGGATTCATCAATTTCCATCTGGCTCCCACCGCCTACCAGCGCGAAGTGGCGCATGTGATCAAGCAGGGTCACGACTACGGCCGCGGGCTGGCCGGCAACGGCCGTTCGGTGGGCGTGGAATACGTTTCGGCCAACCCGACCGGCCCGCTGCATGTCGGCCACGGCCGCGCCGCGGCCATCGGCGACAGCCTGGCGCGCGTGCTCGACGCCAACGGCTGGAACGTCAAGCGCGAGTTCTACTACAACGACGCCGGCGTGCAGATCGAGAACCTGGCGTTGTCGGTCCAGGCACGTGCGCAGGGGCTCACCCCCGACAGCGACGGCTGGCCGGAAAACGGCTACCGCGGCGACTACATCGCCGATGTGGCCAATGCCTACCTGGCCGGCGAGACCGTCGACCTGGAGGGCCATCTGGTCACCGGCACCAAGGATCCGGCCGATCTCGAATCGATCCGCCGCTTCGCGGTGGCGTACCTGCGTAACGAGCAGAACCACGACCTGGCGGCGTTCCGGGTCGATTTCGACATCTACTTCCTGGAAAGCTCGCTGTACAAGGACGGCAAGGTCGAAGAAGCGGTGCAGAAGCTGATCGCCTCCGGCCACACCTACGAGGAAGGCGGCGCGCTGTGGCTGAAGTCCACCGACTTCGGCGACGACAAAGACCGCGTCATGCGCAAGTCCGACGGTACCTATACCTATTTCGTGCCGGACGTGGCCTATCACCTGACCAAGTGGCAGCGCGGCTACGAGCGCGCCATCACCGAACTGGGCGCAGACCACCACGGTTCGCTGACGCGCGTGCGCGCCGGCCTGCAGGCGATGGAACTGGGCATTCCGCAGGGCTGGCCGGAATACGTGCTGCACCAGATGGTCACGGTGATGCGCGGCGGCGAGGAAGTGAAACTGTCCAAGCGCGCCGGCAGCTACGTCACCCTGCGCGACCTCATCGAAGAAACCAGCGCCGATGCGGTGCGCTGGTTCCTGATCGCGCGCAAGCCCGATTCGCAGCTCACCTTCGATATCGACCTGGCGCGTGCGCAGAGCAACGACAACCCGGTGTTCTACGTGCAGTACGCGCATGCGCGCGTGTGCAGCGTGCTGCGCCAGGCGCAGGAAAAGGGCTACAAGTACGACCAGGCCCACGGCCTGGCCGAGCTCGCATGCCTGGAAGACGAGCACTCGCTGGCGGTGATGCTGGAGCTGTCGCGTTACCCGGAAGTGGTGGAAATCGCCGGTCAGGCGTTGGAGCCGTATCAGATCGCGCAGTACCTGCGTGAATTGGCGCACGCCTTCCACACGTGGTATCACAACAGCAAGGTGCTGGTGGACGCTGCCGCCGAGCGCGACGCCAAGCTCACCCTCGCGGTCGCCACCCAACAGGTGCTGGCCAATGGCCTGGAACTGCTCGGCGTCAGCGCTCCGGAAAAGATGTAAACAGGCGGCCGCTGCCGGGTGCCATCGCAGGCAGCGGCGCAGCGCATGGCACGGCGGTAGGCGCCGGCCTGCCACCTCGGGTGCCGATGGCGCTCACCGGGCAATCAGCGCATCGGCGCGCGTTGCCACAGCACGCGGGCCAGCGGGCCCGCAACGACACGATTCGGAGAAGTGGTAGATGGCAGCACGACGCGGTAAGAGTCAGGCCCGGCGCAACACCAGCAATGGCACCCCCGGTTGGGTGTGGCTGGTGGCTGGCGCCGCGATTGCGGCAGTGATTTTTCTGGCCGCACCCAACCTGTTCAAGAAGGACGGCGACGGTTTCCTGCGCGTGGGCCCGCGTGCCAATCCGGATGCGCAGCCCGAGCCGGTGGCCGATGCCGACGTGGACACGCCGGCCGAACTGCCCAAGCCCAGCGCGCAGCCGCCCAAGCCGCAGGCCAAACCCGGCGATGCACAGACCCAGTACGACTTCTATACCTTGCTGCCTGGCAAGGAAGTGCAGATGTCCGACGCCGAATTGGCTGCCAGTGCGCGCGCCGAAGAGGCCGCGCGAGCGCGTGCGGCGCTGGAAGGCAAACCCGTGCCCCCCGCACCCGGCGCCAGCGTGGCAGCCGCTACACCGGCCGCCAGCGTCGCGATGCCATTGAAGGAAACCAGCGCCAGCGCACCCAAGCCGCTGCCGGAAACCGCACCGGCACGCCCGGCCGCCACGCCGGCTCCGGCCAGTACCGCCGCACTCACCACGCCGGCCGCCGCCGCGCCCAAACCCGCCGCAACCGCCGCCGCTGCAACAGCGCCGCCGGCTGCTGCGCCGGCGGTCGCCGACAACACCCGCTACATCCTGCAGGCCGGCTCGTTCGGCGCCTCCGGCGATGCCGAATCCACCAAGGCCAAGCTGGCGATGATGGGCCTGGCCGCACGCGTGGAATCGGCCGACATCAGCGGCAAGACGGTCTATCGCGTGCGCATGGGGCCCTACGGCAGTGCCAGCGAGCTTGCCGAGGCCAAGCAGAAGCTCACCGGCAGTGGCCTGTCCGCCATCGCGATCAAGGCGCAGTAAACGCCCGTGTTGCGACGTATCGCTGGCATGTTGCTGGGCGTCCTGGCGTGGGCCGGCCCGGCGCAGGCCACCGATCAGCTGCCCGACCTGATCCAGATCGACGGCCAGCAGGCGACCCTGCTGGCCGAACCCTTGTCCGGCCCACTGGACGACCCAGCCACCTGGAAGCGTTTCGTGGCGCACGCCGGCAGCGCGCTGGGCAGTTGCAGCGCCAACTGGCGCGGCTACCGCGCTTACTGGCGTCTGGACGGACACCAGCTGTGGCTCGATCGCGTGGTCTTGGGCGCCTGCGCCGAGGCACCGCCCACGCTGCCGTTGGATGTCCTGTTCCCCGGCCAGCCAGCGCCAGTGCCCGCCGCCTGGGTGGATGGCGAATTGATCGTGGCGCTGCCCGCCACCGCCACGAGCGCTGCGCACGCACCGGCCCCGTACGTGGCGCTGCAGCTGCGGCGTGGCCACGTCGTCGCACGCCAGGCCCTGACCGACGAGCTGCTGCGCGCGCGGCATGCCGCAACGGCGAACCCGCGGCCTGCTCACTGAATCTGCTTCCCGCCCCCTGTCCTCCCTGGAGTTCCCCATGTCCAAGACCGTCCTGATCACTGGTGCCACCTCCGGATTCGGCAGCGCCGCCGTGCGCCGCTTCGCCGCAGCCGGCTGGAAGGTCATCGCCACCGGCCGTCGCGCCGAACGCCTGCAGGCGCTGGCCGCTGAACTGCCGGCCGGGCAGGTACACGCCGCCGCGTTCGACATGCGCGATGCACACGCCTTGTCGGACGCGATCGACGCGGTGCCGGCCGCATTCGCCGAGATCGACGTGCTGGTCAACAACGCCGGCCTGGCGCTGGGAACCGCGCCCGCGCAGCAGGCCGACCTGGCGCAGTGGCAGCAGATGATCGACACCAATGTCACGGCGCTGGTCACGCTCACCCACCGCCTGCTGCCGGCGTTGATTGCGCGCCGCGGCGCCATCATCAACATCGCTTCGGTCGCGGCCACCTACCCATACACCGGCGGCAACGTCTACGGCGGCACCAAGGCCTTCGTGCAGCAGTTTTCGCTGGGCCTGCGCTCTGACCTGCACGGCACCGGCGTGCGCGTGACCTCGATCGAACCGGGCATGGCCGAGACCGAATTCACCCTGGTGCGCACCGGCGGCAACCAGGCCGCGTCGGACACGCTGTACCGTGGCGCCACCCCGATGACGGCAGAAGACATCGCCGAACAGATCTTCTATGTCGCCAGCCTGCCGGCGCATTTGAATATCAACCGCCTGGAAATCATGCCGGTGACGCAGTCCTTTGCGGGGTTCCAGGTGGCCCGCGACGCGCAGTGAGGCGTTGCAACGACGCAAGGGCCTAGGCGGTGAGCGCGCAGTGCGCCAGGCACACCCCCCGCTGCGCCGCGTAAGCGGTACGGAGCATCGAACGGAGCATCGAAAAGCCGCGCACTGCGCGGCTTTTCTTTGCATCGGCGCTGCAGATTCGCAGCAATTGCGCAGACCGGTTGCCTGACACCAGGTGCTGCAGCGGCGGCCACCATGCGCAACCGGTGCACGCTCGCCGTTATCCGCAGCCATCGCATCATGCAAGTTCGGCATCGCGGCGCGCGGCTGCACGCCTTCGCAGCAACGCGCTACGCAGCTGCAGGAACGGACGTTCCACCATGTAATGCAACAGCGCACCCGCCGCCAGCGCCACCACGCCATACACCGCAAAGGCCAGCACGCCATGGCCGTCCAGCGTGGTGCCCAACCAGCCCTGGGTCACATGGAACATCGCCTTGTGGGTCAGATACACGCTGTAGGAAATGGCGGCCAACCAGGTAGCGCCCGGCACGCGTAGGCGGCCCAGTACGCTGTCGGTCGCGGTGCCTGCCAATACCAGCAAGGCTAGCCCCAGCGAAAGCACCGGCCAGCCCACTGCGTTGCCGATCAAACCGGTACGTTCGCGAAACAACCACATGGCCAACGCCAGTACGGCCAGCCCGGCAAACGCCCAGGTCGTGCCGCGCTGCTGCAGGCGCTGCCATGTGTGCGGGCGAAACACCTTGACCACTGCCAGCACGACCCCGGCCAGCAAACCGTCCAGCCGGTTCCAGGTGGGGTAATACAGATCTTCCACAAACCAGTTGCGCTGCTGGCCGCCGCCGAGTTGATCCAGCGCCGTGTTGTGCAGCCACACGCTGGTGCGCAACGCGATGCCGGCGACCACCACCGCCACGCACACCGCGACCACGCGCGCGGCCGATGGACGCCGCAACAACACCGTCGCCAGCAACGGAAACACCAGATAGAAATGCTCTTCCACGCAGAGCGACCATGCGTGCGAGAACGCGGCCTGCTCGCCGTAATCGACCAACAGATTCAAGGTGAAGGTGAGAAACATCCACCATGGCGCCAGCCCGGGCGATTCGCGAAAACCCGGCCATGCCATGTAGATCGCCAGCACCACCAAAAACGCCGGCAGGATGCGGAATGCGCGGCGCAGGTAGAAATCGGCGAAGTCCAATGGCTTGCCGCGCGACAGCGGAGTCAGCACCTGGGTGCCGATCAAAAAGCCGCTCAGCACGAAGAACAGGTCCACCCCCATCCAGCCGTAGCGCGACAGCCATTCCCAGTCCGGCCCCAACCCGCCGACCACGAACGAATGGAACAGCATCACCCACACGATGGCGATGCCACGCAACAGGTCCAGAGCGGGATAGCGCATGCGGGCCAGATCAACCGAGGGAGCCCGATTGTGCCGCATGCCGGCAGCGCACAGTGCGTCGCTGCCAACCACGCACTGCTACGCGGCGCCGCAGTGCGCGCATCGCCTGCGGCGGCAGATGCGCAGCATCGCCACGCCTATGCGATGGCGTGCTGCTCGGTCCGTGTGGCCACTGCGGGCGCCACTGCCGTGGGTTCAAGCAGGTGCCAGGCTTCCAGCTGATCGACCGCGTTGCGGACGCCGTCTTCCTGGCCAATCCGTTGCCCGAGTGCGCGCGCGGCCGCGCGCATGGCCGGCGTGCTCGCCTGCTGGATGGCTGCGGCCAGGGCTTCTGGCTGCAGCCCGGCACGCGCCAGCGCGGGCGGCGCAACCCCGCGCTGGGCCAGGCAATGCGCCCAGAACGACTGGTCGTAGCCAAACGGCAGCACCACCGAGGGGATGCCCGCCGCCAACGCGGCACCGCTGGTGCCGGCACCACCGTGATGCACGGCCACAGACACGCGCGGGAACAGCCAATCGTGCGGTGCCTGTTCCAGATGGAAGAAGCGCTCAGCGTCATCGGCGGCAGCGGCATCCCCGGCCCCCAGGCCGCCCCAGCCGCTGGCCAGCAACGCGCGCTGCCCGGTCAGTCGCACCGCTGCCTTCACCGTAGCAGTGAGCTGCGCGACGGCGCTGCTGGTCATGCTGCCGAAGCCGATATACAGCGGCGGCGGCCCGGCCTGCAAAAACGCCTGCAGCGCGGCCGGCGGTTGCCACTGCGACGGCGGCAGTTGCCAGAAGCCGCACACCTGCGCGCTCTCCGGCCAGTCCGGCGGGCGCGGGCACACATGCGCGCTATAGCCGTAGATCGCGCGCAGCGTGCTGCGATCCGGACCGCTCCACGGATACCCCGGCAGCCCCAATGCCGGACGCACGATATCGTTGAAGGCCGGCCGCATCAGCTGCCAGCCGACAAAGCGCATCAGGCGATGCAATGCCACGCTGACACTTCCCGGCAGACGCAGGTTGGGCATCAGCATCAACGGCAGGTGGCGCGACTCGGTGAGCGGCTGCAACTGCGCAAACGCCACCGGCACGCCATACGCCTCGCCCAGGCTGTGGACGAGGAAACTGGCACTGCCCACGCCCAGGATCAAGCCGGCATCGGCGCACGCCGCACGGCCCTGGGCGGGCCAATCGCGCGCCCACTCCAGCAACTTCCTGCGCAAGATGGCAGGGGCGCCGCGCATCTCGGCAACGTCCGGATGGTCTTGCAACAGCTTCTGGAGATCGCCGCTGAGCGGGAAGAATTCCAGGCCGTGGGCACGGATCAAGGTCTCGAAGTTGGAACTGGTCAGCACCCGCGCCGGATAACCGCGCCGCTGCAGTCCAAGCGCCAGCGCAATGATCGGGCGCACGTCCCCGTGCGTGCCGAGGGTGGCGATCACCACCGGCCGCTGGCGTGACGGATCGGCTCCGGACTCAGGCATATTCGGTCACTCCGTCGCCGGCGACCGCACCATGGCCGGCCTGCCCCACAGGCTGCACAGCCCGGGTAGCCTCTGCGGTAGCCGCGTGCAGCACGCTGCTGAGCGTGGCCGAATGAGTCGGCGAGAGCATCGAATGGTGGTCGCTGTCCAGAACGTGCAGCTGCAAGTTGCGCACGTACGGATGCCACGCCTGGGGACGGTAATCCACCCACAGCGCATCGTCGCCGCCGGAGCTCATGCGCACCCTCGCCTCGACAAAGACCACATCCTGGTCCAGCGGCTTGGGCCGATGACGCCGCGCCAGCTGCAGGTAATGCTGGGTGAGGGCGCCCAGATAGTCCAGCAAGGTGGGACGTTGCTCCAGCAACTGGCGCACCGCAGGCAGGTCGTTCAGCCCGTAGTGATCGCACAACAGGATGGCCAGCTCGGCGACCGTGGTCGGCATCGGCTGGCCCGGCGCCAGATGCAAGGCCAACGCGTGCACCGAGGCGCGCACGTTCTCCGACTCCGACAGCGATGCGGCCTGTTCCAGATGCGGGTAACTGTCGAGCATGGCCAGCAACTGGACCTCTTCGCCCAGCGCATGCAATTCGGCCGTGATGGCGTGCGCGATCAGACCGCCCAGCGACCAGCCCAGCAGACGGTACGGCCCGGTCGGCTGCACGCTGCGCAGACGCGCCAGGTAATCGCGCGCAATTGCCTCGATGCTCTCCGGACGGTGCTGCGGGTCGCTCAAGCCCGGCGATTGCAGCGCATACACCGGCCACTGCGGATCCAGCTGACCCAGCAAGGTGAGATACGACCAGCCCAGACCGATGACCGGATGGATGCAGAACAGCGGCGTGGTGCCGGCGGTGCCTGCACGCAGCGGCAGCAGCACGCTCAACGGGTCGTTGGGCGTGTGTGCGCTGCGCCTGATCACTTCGGCCAGGCCGGCGATCGTCGGTGCATGGAACAACGTGCCCAGCGGCAGTTCCACCCCGAACATCTGCGGGAAACGCGCGGCCATTTCCGCCGCACGCAGCGAATCGCCGCCAAGCTCGAAGAAGTTGTCTTCCACGCCCACCACTTCGATGCCCAGCACCTCCTGGAGCATCGTTGCCAACTGGCGTTCGAGCGCATCGCGCGGCGCCAGATGCGCGCGTTGCGGCAATGCGCCGGGCGCCGGCAATGCACGCCGATCCAGCTTGCCGTTGGGGGTCAGCGGCAACGCCTCCAGCGGCACCCACAGGGTGGGAATCATCGATGCCGGCAGGCGCTGCTGCAGATGCGCGCGTAGCAGCTCGACCGATGGCGCGTTGCCGTGCTTGCCGACCACATAGGCCAGCAGTTGCAAGGCATGCTCGCCATCGCCATGGCCCACCACCACCGCCTGTGCCACCTGCGAATGCAGCAGCAAGGCGCTTTCGATTTCGGCCGGCTCCACCCGATGCCCGCGGATCTTCAGCTGCGCATCGGCGCGCCCGATGAATTCCAGCAGGCCATCGCTGCGTTGACGCACACGGTCGCCGGTGCGGTACATGCTGCTGCCGTCGTCGGCGAACGGGTCGCGCATGAAACGCTCGCTGGTCAGCTGCCGCTTGCCGCGATAGCCCTTGGCCACGCCTGCGCCACCGATATACAGCTCGCCGATCGCACCGGTCGGCAGCGGTTGCCGCTGCGCATCCAGCACATAGACGCGCGTATTGAGCAGCGGTCTGCCGATCGGCGGTGCGGCGGCATCGGTCAGCTGCAACGGCATGATGGTCGACCAGATCGTGGTTTCGGTGGGCCCGTACAACTGGGTCAGGCGCCCTACCCGGCTGAGCAATTGCGTGGCCAGCTCCGGCACCAACGCCTCGCCGCCGATCAACGCGTGGATGCGATCCAGCACCAGATCCTCATTGGCCAGCAGAACGCGCCACAGCGATGGCGTGGCCTGCACCACGCTGATGTGTTCGTCGGCGATCAACCGCGACAGACCGCGCGGGTCGTGGCTGATACCGGCTGGTGCAATGACCACGCGCGCACCCACCAGCAGCGGCAGGTACAACTCCAGCCCGGCGATATCGAAGGTGATGGTGGTGACGGCAAGGACACGATCGCGCGGACGCAATGCCAGCTCGTGCTCCATCGCATGCAGGAAATTGAACAGGTTGCGATGGCTGATTTCCACGCCCTTGGGTGCGCCGGTGGAGCCGGAGGTGTACAGCACGTACGCAGTGCCGTCGGGCGTCGCCAGCGGTGCGATCGCCTCCGGCAACACGGCCGGGCGCGGATCCAGCCAGACCATGCCACCGAGCAGGTAGCGCTCGCACAGCGCCGGCTCGCAGACCAGGCCGATGGCACCGGAATCGTTGAGCATCTGGCGGTTGCGTGCGGCCGGGCTCTCCGGATCCAGCGGCAGATACGCGGCCCCGGACCACATCACCGCCAGCAACGCCACCAACAGTTGTTCGCTGCGCGGCAACGCCACCGCGACCACGTCGCCAGGGCGCACGCCATCGGCCACCCATTGCGCAGCGATGCGCGAGGCAAGCTCGCACAGCGTGGCGTAGTCGAGCGTGCGGTTGTCGTATTGCGCCACCACGGCCGCAGGCATCAACTCGGCGCGTTGCAGCATGCCGTGCAACAGCGTGGCCGGTTGCGGCAGCGGCGCGGCGGTGTTGTTCCAGGTGTGCAGCAAACGTCGGCGCTCGCTGTCGCCGAGGACATCCACCTGGCCCAGCGCACATTCCGGATCGGCCAGCACCGCGTCGGCCAGATGGGTCAGGCGACGGCAGTGTTCGGCCAGTTCCTCGCTGTCGTACAACGCCGGGTTGGCATCCAGATCGAAACGCAGCGCGGCCCCATCGCCGCGTTCGTAGCAGAAGATGGTGAGGTCGTCGGCCGGGCCGTTGGAAAGGTTGTGCGGTACCGCGTACGCCTCGCCGAAGCGCAAGGTGTAGTCGAAGGCCTCGATGTTCACCGCCAAGCGTGCGAACTTCTGCTCCATCCCGAACATGCCCAGATCGCGGCGCACGTCCTCGAAGCGGTATTGCTGATGGCGCAGTGCATGACGGACCACCGACGACACCTGCGCGAACAAGGTATGGATAGGCTGCTGCGGGTCCATCTTCAGGCGCAGCGAAATCACGTTGGCCACCAGGCCTGCGGTTTGCCTATAGCGCGCGTTGATGCGGCCGGTCACCGGCATCGCCAGCACCAGATCCTCGGCACCGGTGCAGCGGTAGTAGTACGCGGCAATCAGCGAAATCAGCATCTGCGGCAGGCTGGCGCCGTACTCCTTGCCCAGCGCGCGCAGACGCACCACCTGCTGCGGCGAGAACTGCCCGGTGCCGCGCAACAACCCGGTGGACAGCGGATTGCCCGGCCGCGCCAGCGTCGCCGGCGGCGGCAGATCGGCCAACTGCTGCATCCAGTACTCGCGATCGCGCTGGAACCGATCGGAGTTGCGATAGTGCTGTTCCATTTCGAGCAGCGACAATGCACTGCCGTACTGCGCAGGCTCCGGCTCCACGTCGGCCAGGTAGGCGTTATAGAGCACGGCCATGCGCTGCATCATGATCGACGCGCAGTAGCCGTCCATCACCAGATGGCTCACGCATTGCACCCAGATATGATGATCTTCGCCAAGACGGAACACCGCGCAATGCCATAGCGGCCCGTTCTGCAGGTCTTGCCGGCTTGCGGATTTCTTCGTCGATCCAATGTTCGGCGGCATTACGCGGAGCCGGATCGGAGCTGACATCGAAGTATGGAATCGTGCCGTTGTACTCGGGCAAGACTACCTGCGAAGGCACGCCCTCGTGCTCGACGATACACAGGCGCAGCGTATCGAACTCGTGCGTCAGCTGCATGCTGGCACGGATCAGCACCTGGGGATTGAGCGGGCCGAACATTTCCAATACTTCGGCCAACATCAAGGTGTTTTCGGTGTGCAACTTGTTGGCCACCCAAAGGCCACGTTGCGCCTTGGTCAGGGGAAAAAAACGGGAGAGGCGTCAGCGTGCATTGCGTGCATCCTTCTGGTGTGGCGCGCAGTCCGTCGACACCCTTCAACCGTTATCGGTCAATGGACACCGGATCAGCACCTGGCTTGAGAAAACGAGGGGTAAGAAACACCGCCGACCACCGACAATTGCCGGTAATACGCGATGGAAACGCATGATGAAGACGCACAGCACAGCGACTCGCACAATCGAACAACAATGTGCAGGTGACTAGTTGAAGCACTTGTATCCCGACAAGTTAAACGAACACTAACAATTCGCGCGGGGCCGAAACCGTGCAAAAAATCACGGAAATCGCGTGATGCCGAAAATTTTCTTTCTGAACTGTGATTTGAACTAGTGTTCTACATGCATACATCCGATCGAATCCCGCGCCGCATCCGGCATACCGCATGGTCGACGCTACGCACGCAGTTCAAGGCGAATATGCGCGCATCACCGCAGATAAGACCCCGCATTGAATAAGACCAATTCCAAATGAGCGTTACTGGAATTAGGTTATTCGGAAAATCACTTTATGAGAGAAAAGACGCCTTCAATGCGTTTGACTCCCTCGCGTGCACGATCACGCGATGGTCGCCTGATTGTCATCGGCATGCAGTACAAACGCGCGAAGAACGTAAGCTCGAGCCGATCGCAAGGCGTAGCGCATGACAAGTGCAGGCACTTTGTTCGATCCGGCGGGGTACGGCTGCATGAAGCGCAGGATCGCAGCCGACCAGCGCACGTCTGCGCGATCGCGCATCGACACGTTGCAGAACCTGCAGCGTCCATGCCGGTGATGCCCCTGCCGCTTCAGGCGGCGCTTGCGGCACGAGCGCGTGCAGGATGGGCCATGTCGCGCACCGCCAGCGCTGCGGCCCAGCCGCAGCGCATTGCCGATCAGCCCAGCGGCTCGTCGGACAGGTAGGTGTAGCCGGTCAGCCCCGCTTCCAGCGCAGCGCTGAGTTCCTGCGCCCGTTCCGGCGACAGGTGTGCGGCAGCAATGCGCTCGGCATAGGTGGCACGCAGCGTGTCCAGCTGATAGCCCACGTAGTCCAGCATCACGTCGGTGGTATCGCCGCGGCGCTGCTGTGCGATGCGATAGCCATCGCGATTGACCACCACTTCCACCGCATCGGTATCGCCGAATAGGTTATGGATATCGCCCAGGATTTCCTGGTAGGCGCCGACCAGGAAGAAGCCGATGCGATAGCTCTCACCGGCATTCAAGCCATGCAGCGGCAGCGAGCTGTCCAGGCTCTCGTTCTCGACATAGGTCTTGACCATGCCGTCCGAATCGCAGGTCATGTCGGCGATGATGCCGCGCCGCTGCGGCGCTTCGTTCAAGCGCTCGATCGGCACGATCGGGAAGACCTGATCGATCGCCCACACGTCCGGGATCGATTCGAACACGCTGAAGTTGACGAAATACTTGTCCACCAGCCGCTCGTTGAGCTCATCCAGCACCGGGCGATGGCTCTTCTCGTCGAAGCTCAGGCGTGCGCGCACGCCATGTGCGATGGCATAGAACAGGTCGTCGATGCGCGCGCGCTGCGGCAGGTCGATCTGGCCCAGCGCGTACGCGCTCAAGCCTTCGGCATGGAAATGCTGGGCTTCCTGGAACAGCTCCACCGCCGGACGCACATCGAGCTCGTCGTGGATCTCGCGCAGGTGGCGGATCGCGGCCGGCTCATCGTCGTGCGCGTCCGGCACGCGGCCTTCCGGCGCCTGCTCCACTTCCGACACGTTGGCGATCAGCACCGCGTGGTGCGCGGTCATTGCGCGCCCGCATTCGGTGACGACGCGCGGCGGCGGCAGGCCATGCTCTTCGCAGGCGCTGGCCAACGGCTGCACGATGTTGCTGGCATACGAATGCAGGCCGTAGTTGATCGAGCAATAGCTGCGCGAGCGCGTGCCTTCGTAGTCGATGCCCAGGCCGCCGCCCACGTCCACATGGCTGATCTTCGCGCCCAGGCGCGAGAGCTCCACGAAGTAGCGCGTGGCCTCGCGCATGCCGTTGGCGATGTCGCGCACATTGGAAATCTGCGAGCCCATATGGAAATGCAGCAGATTCAGGCTGTCGGCGTACTCGGTGTCGCGCAGCGTCTTCCACAGGTCCAGCACCTGCCGCGGCGAGAGCCCGAACTTGGCCTTGTCGCCGCCGCTGTTCTGCCACTTGCCCGCGCCCAGCGAGGCCAAGCGCATGCGCACGCCCAGGCCGGGCTTGACGTCCAGCGCGCGCGCCTCTTCCAGCACCAGGGTCAGCTCGGACGGCTTTTCGATGACGATGAAGGTCTGCAGCCCGAGTTTGCGGCCGATCAGCGCCAGGCGGATATATTCGCGGTCCTTGTAGCCGTTGCACACGATCAGCCCGCCCGGACGCGACAGCGCCAGCACCGCCATCAGTTCTGGCTTGCTGCCCGCTTCCAGCCCGAAGCCTTCGCCGTGGTGGCTGGCCAGGGTGCCGGCCACGCCACGATGCTGGTTGACCTTGATCGGGTACACCGCGGTATAGCCGCCGGCGTAATCCCACTCCGACTGCGCCTGCGCAAACGCTGCCTGCAGCTTGCCCAGGCGCTGGCCCAGGATGTCCGGGAAGCGCACCAGTAGCGGCAGCTTGGCACCGGCTGCGCGCGCGGCATCCACCACCTCGGGCAGCGACACCGCCGGGCCATCGGCGGTCGGCGTGACCACGACATGTCCGGCAGCGTTCACATCGAAATACCCGTCGGCCCAATGCGGGATCGAATAGGTCTTGCGGGCTTGGTCGAGGGACCAATCGCTCATTTCGCTGTCTCGGCTGGAATAAAAAAGGGCGTGAAGTGTAACGCCTGGCATGCGCAGGGTCCGTTACAATCCGCGCCGACTTCACGCCCCTCTCCTGGTTGGAGCGGGGCCGAGCAAGGGTCAGCCGCTGTGCAGTTTGGCTGCACGGGGCTGCGCCCGACCCTCATCCGGCGCTTTGCGCCACCTTCTCCCGGTGGGAGAAGGAACTGCCCGCTTCTTTTCGATTAGGACGTCCGCATGAGCACCAACGACAACTGGTACATCGAACACTTCCAGCCGACCGGCTCGGCGATCGGCTTCCGCATCAGCGGCAAGCTGGACGAGGTGCAGTCCCCGTTCCAGAAGATCGAGATCTACCAGACCACCGATTGGGGCAAGCTGATGCTGATCGACGGCGCGGTGATGCTCACCAGCCGCGACAATTTCTTCTACCACGAGATGATCAGCCACCCGGCACTGTTCACTCACCCGGCGCCCAAGCGCGTGGTGATCATCGGCGGCGGCGACTGCGGCACGCTGCGCGAGGTGCTCAAGCACCCCGGCGTGGAAAGCGCCACCCAGTGCGATATCGACGAGCAGGTCACCCGCATGTCGGAGAAGTATTTCCCCGAGCTGTGCGACGCCAACCACGACGCGCGCGCCGAACTGCTGTTCGACGACGGCGTGGCCTACATGGCCAATTGCCCGGCCGGCAGCGTGGACATCGTGATCGTCGATTCCACCGACCCGGTTGGCCCGGCCGAAGGCCTGTTCAACAAGGCCTTCTACGAGAGCTGCTTCAAGGCATTGAAGGACGACGGCATCCTGGTGCAGCAGTCCGAATCGCCGCTGGCGCTGCTGGACCTGATCAACGAAATGCGCACGGAAATGGGCAAGGCCGGCTTCCAGTCGTTCAAGACCTTGCCATTCCCGCAGCCGTGCTACCCCACCGGCTGGTGGAGCGTGACCATGGCCAGCAAGCAGGCCAAGGCCGATTTCGCGTTCCGCCAGGACGCTGCGCAGGCCAAGGGCTTCGACACGCTGTACTACACCGCGCACCTGCACACCGGCGTGCTGGTTGCCCCGCCGTTCGTGGCCAAGGCACTGGGCGAGTAATCGCGGCTGGCCGAGCATGGCTGGCACGTGCAAACGGCAAGTGTTTAAGCATGGCGCCTGAATGGACGCGGCCGGTTCCTGCAAACGGCCGCGCCCGCTTGGCGGTGAGGTCCAGCCGTTTTGCGGGTTTTCTGCATGGCCTGCGTGCTTACGGCGCGCGGGCCGATGCATTGGCACACCGATCAGGTCTGCCGTGGCCGCGCAACGCTGGTGATGTGCGAGGCCAGCGCGCCACCCCCAGCCTTCTGGCACAGCGATCCGCCGATAGCGCGGCCGTTGATGCGTCACTAGCTGCGATCTATGGGCCGATGTATGTGAAGCCCACCGATGCATCGATGCGCTGCGCAAGCTATAGGCGCGCCAGCACTTCTGTCTTCTTGGCGTCGAATTCGTCCTGCGTGATCAGCCCTGCCTCCAGCAATTGCTTGAGCTTGCTCAGCACCTGCACCGGATCGTCGGTCGCAGGAACCGCACTGGCTTGCGGTGCCACTGCCGCACCCTGCGCACCAGGCGCATGCACCACCACGCCACCGGCCGCCGCACGCAACTTGTCGATCTCCAGCTGCTGGCGCTTTTCGTAGGCGGATTCTTCTACCTGCTGCGCATAGGCATACACGCGCCGCGCCTGTTTCTTGGGCAGGCTGTCGATGGAAGCGTAGGCGCCCTGCGTGGTGCGGCACATGATGGTGGCTCCGAGCATCTGTTCGCTCATGTGCACATCGAGCACCTCGCGCCAGGGGAAATCGCGGAACGTCATGCCGAGCAGCTTTGGGTAGACCACGATGAAGCGGCGGTTGGTCAGCACCACCGCATCCGGAGACAGGTTCATCACCATTTTCTTCTGCACGGCGATGTACTCGACCTGCTCGTCGCGGGTCAGCAACTCGGTGATCTTGGGCAGGATCTTGCCCACCGCCACCGGGTCCTGTTCGTCCGTCAAAAACTGCGCCAATGCGTCCATCTGCCCTCGCCAACGGTTGAATCAGTGCGTTGACCAGGACACTACAGCAAGCCGCATGGATGGCGGTGCAATGCCGACCGTTTGCGGTGCAGCTTCAACTGGATCGCTGTCCGCTGCATCGCGGTGCATGCGGCATGACGCAGAAGGGGGAGCGCTGCCGCCCGCCCTTCGACCAGCGCTAGTTAGAAGCGGACTTCCAGTACTGCGTTCAGTACGTCTGCACGGTTGATGGTGGTGTCTTGGGCATAGTCGTAGTAGTCATTGGCGTAGACGTAGTTGGTGTACATCGCGCTCACGCTCGCATGCTTGCCGATATCGAGGCCCAGGCCGAGGCTTGCGTAACCGCCAAAGATTTCGTCGCTCATGTCTGCGACCTCGGCATACCATGAGCCAAGGCGGACTACCGCGAACAGCGGAGTGTCGCCAAAATTGAAACGTGCCGTACCCCCAATGCCGCCAAACTTCACTGCGGGGATAAAGACATCGTCGGCCGTATCGCCGCGGTCCAGGCGTCCAATCGATCCCTCAAGTCCGATCAACGTGACCGAGCCAGCACGCCAGCGATAGCCGGCGCTGAGGCCAAGCATGTCTTGCTTATAGCCACTGAAAACCTCACCTCGACCACGCTGCACGCCGATGAACGCGCCCCTTTCAATGCGCGATTCCTCCACCCGTGTGTAGCTCGCTGCGGGGACAGGCGCTGCCGGGTAAGCAGCGGCAGGCTGGCCTGCCTCTGCCTCAGTCGGCTCGGTCACCGTATTGAATCGGCCGGGCGCACCAGGCTGGCCGGAGCCGCTTCCACCGACAGCGGCCGGCGCTGCGCCAACGCCCGCTGGCGCCGGACGCGACGATGGCGCTGCCGGCGCGGCAACGCCTTGCGTGCCGGTCTGCTGCTTTTGCTGTTGACGGTAGCTGTCCCAGCCGCGCGACAACGACTGCGCCGAGGCCTGAGCCGTGACGCCGAACGCCGTGCAAGCCAACAGCAGTGTTGCGGTCCTTTTCATTGCATCCCCATGAGTCGTGCTCCATCGTTTCCGCATCCTTGCGCACGCAGGTGGCACCTGACGGCGTCTGGAAGTGGCGCAAGTTGCAGTCGTATTCGGAGACGCTTTTCGGCATCACCGGATGTCGTGCGACATCGATGCAGGGCGACGCTCGAAGAGCGTGCCCGTGTTAACGCGTGCTGCAGCCCCCTGACCGCAGCCGGCACAGTGTCTGGAGTCTCATTCGCTGTCAAGAAGCAAAGTGACCGTCAACGCACTTCATCAGCCGGCGCGGACAGCGCCGACCCTGAGGCAAGACGCAACGCCGGCGGGGCGAATCATGGCCTGGGCTGGCGTGCCTGTATGCACTGGCCGGTACATTCCGATCCTGGTGGTTCCTGTCAAACGCCTGATTCCAAATGCTGTTCCACTCCCGGAACATTTCATTTGTTAAATAAATATAATTTCAATACTAACAAGTTCTAAAATTAGGCAGACCGATCCCCGCGATCACCGTGAACCTGCGCAACGCGTGACATCTCCGCGCCGCCAAGGTCTGGAGAACTGCCATGCATTACCAGCCGCTGGACATGTCCAGCCTGCACCTCGTCACCCCTGTTCTGCTCAAGCAAGGCACCAGGCTGCTCGAGCCGGACGTCTACCGCACCCACGTGAACGGGCAGCCGGCGGTGGTCAAGGACTACGGCCGCTATCGCCGCACGCTGTTGTCGCCGATCGCCCGGCTCATGGTGCGCCACGAGGCCAGGATGCTGCGGCAGTTGCAGGGCTGGCGGCATGCCCCGGCCTTGCTCGGCACGCTGGGCGGGCTGGCGCTGGGCATGGAATTCATTCCAGGCGACACGCTCAGCGCCAGCACCGTTGTGGGCCAGGAGGTCTTTCAGCAATTGCAGCAGGCGCTGCGCCGGCTGCATGCGTTCGGCATCACCCATAACGATTTGCACGGCACCAATGTGGTGGTCAGTGCCGGCGTGCCGGTGCTGATCGATTTCACCTCGGCGTGGCGATTCCCGCGCTGGCTGCGGCGCGGCACGTTGGCGCGTCAGCTGCAGCGCAGCGACGTGGCCAACTTTCAGAAAATGCGCCAGCGCCTTGCCGGCATCGCACCGACTGCCGACGAATCGGCCCGCAGTGCCGAACCGCGTTGGGTGCAGGCAATTCGCAGCGGCTGGAAGCGGCTGTATCGACGCTTGAAAGGCAAGGCGTGACCAGCGCTGCCGACTAACGGCGACTGAGCACACCATTGCGCCCAGCTGCTGCGCTGATGTCGTCGGTTTGATCTGGAGCGCGGACGTCCTTCCGGCGCGCCATGCCAGGTGCTGCGATGCAGATGGCAATGGCGCCCGCGCATTTGCATGCACAGCGACGCGAACAATTCCCCGTGCGCGTCGTTAGTGTTTGTGCACTAACCCACTCATTTTGCTGCTGCCGACTCAGTCGCTGCCGCCTGGCGATAAGCGATCAGGCGCGGCGCTTGCGCGATGAAGCGGTCCAGCACGCCGTCAGCGATCTTGACCGGGCCGCCGAAGCGCGTGGCGCCGGGAATCGATTGGATCTGGCCCGCGACGGCGGCGATCGCAGCCGCCTCGGCAAACAAGGCCGGCGCCTGCGTGTGGCCGCGATTTGCCGCATCCAGCCCGGCTGCGGTCTTCTGCAGGGCCTGGCCCCAGTCTTCCATTGCCTCCAGCCACGGGCGCGATTGCTCGGCAAAACCCTCATCGGCCACGCCGTCGCGGATGATCTGCGGTGCCGCAGCCATTTCGTCGGCAGTGCGTGCCAGTTCGGCAATCGCCTGCGTGCGCGCTGCGGCATCGCCAAGCGCGATTGCCTCGCGTACATGGTCGAGCACCGCCTTCAAGCGTGGCGCCTGTTCCTGCCATGGCTGGCTGCCAAAGGTGGGCGCCAGGTGCTGGGTATCGAAGAGGGTCAGCAGGGCCGCAGCAACACGCGCATCGCCGCCGGCCAGATCGCGCGCCGCCGCATGCCAGGTGCGTTGCGCGTCGTAGCCTTTGTCGTTCCAGGCGAACGCGGCCACGCCCATCACCGCGACGCGGCTCGGCGCTTCCTGGTTCATCGGGTTGGACACGATGCCCGACAACTCGGCCGATAGACCCGCCTCGCGCCGCGCATACGGCGCCATCAGCAGGCGCCCGGCCGACGTTTCGAAATCGTTGACCGGATAGTTGTCCCACAACAGCGTCTTGCGGCCGAACGCCTTGGTGGCTGCGCGCGCATCGGGGATGGAAATGGCCGGCGGCACCACGTCGGTACCGGTCCACTGCACCACGATCTTCGGGTCTAGATGCTTGCGCAGCGCTTCCTTGTAGGGGCTCTCTTTGGCGTCGTAGTACTCGGTCGGCACCATGATCAGTTCAGCGGCCGCATCGTGGCGCGCGACCAGATCGGCCTGCACCAGATTGAGCAGATGCGACTGCGCGATACCGGCCGCCTGCGCGCCGGACTCGCCGAAGGTGGTCTTGTCGCGTTCGCAATTCCACTTGGTGTATTCGATATCGTCCAGCGCCACGTAGAAGCTGCGCACGCCCAGCGCGCGGAACGCATCGAACTTGCGCAACAGCGCCTTGGCATCGGCCGGATCGGAGAAGCACACGGTGGGGCCAGGCGAAATCGCGTAGACGAAATCGACATGATGGCGCTTGGCGGTGGCGGCCAGCTGGCCGAGCGCCTTCAAGGTCGTCTTCGGGTACGGCTCGCGCCAGCGATCGCGCGCGTAAGGGTCGTCCTTCGGGCTATAGATGAAGGTGTTGGCCTTGGTGCGGGCGAGGAAATCGATGTGCTTGCTGCGATCGCTCATCGACCACGGCGCGCCGTAGAAGCCTTCGATGGTGCCGCGGATCGGCATGGACGGGTAATCCTGGATCGTCAGCGTCGGGATGGCCGGCCGCTCGACCAGCTGCCGCAGCGTCTGCGCCGCATGGAACAAGCCATCGTCATCGTGGCCGGCCAGCGTGATCAGGCTGCCGCGATCGAGCGCAACGCTGGCCAACGTGTAGCCTTCCTTATGGGTGTCCTGCATCGCCTTGCTACGCCCCAGCGCATCGCGCACCACGGCCGCATCGCCGGTGCCGAGCACGATGTGCGGGCGGTCCAGCGTGGCAGGCAGGCGTGTGGCGGTCGCAATCTTGGTGACGCCTGCGCTGTCGAGAATGCTGCGCACCAGCGCCACCGTGGCCTTGTCCGCGCCAGGGGCGACCACCAGCACCACCGAGCGGCCCAAGGTGACGGTTGCCCCATCCAGCGTCATCGAGACCGGCGTCGGATAGATCGCCGGCTGGGTAACCGGTTCGGTCACGTCCTGTGCCAGCGCCGGAGCAGCCAGGCCCAGCGCTACCAATACCGAAAGCAGGCGCACGCCCGGCTTGCAGTTGCGTCGCTTCATCTCGAACTCCGGTATTGGAATGGTATTACACCCTAGAGTAGGCAAGTCGGGCGGCGGCGACAAGCGCGGCCGCGATTGCTCTCTGTTCAGCGCTGGAACGCCGTAACTTCAGGCTGTTTCTGCATGGCACGTCAGAAAGGTGCGGCAGCAATCGGTGGCGGTATTGAAATGGTCTGACAAGATGGACGGTGGCGCCTTCGCGCCCGGTAGCGGCCTGGCCCGCACACGCCCAGCCGCCCATCCGCGGCGGTGATGCGCGCCACCGCCAGTGCATTTAGTGCACGCGCAGCGCGCACGTCGCATGGCTTAGGTGGCCCGAGTTTCCTGCGGTCGGTGCGACCGCAATGCGCCTGATCCAGTGAAGTCGACTGGATTGCTGGCGCAGCACTACGGCTCGGTCTCGCCGTTGCGCAGGCAGAGGGCATCGAACCCCTCACCGCCCGCCACGCATCTGGCAAGCAGCAAGCGCCGCATTGCGAACCTACAGCGCGTCGCTATCCAGCTCGCCGGTACGAATACGGACCACCGTGCCCAGGTCGTACACGAACACCTTGCCGTCGCCGATCTTGCCGGTACCGGCCGCCGCGACGATCGCCTCGACCACGCGCTCGGCCTGGTCGTCGGTCACCGCCACTTCGATCTTCACCTTGGGCAGGAAATCGACCACGTATTCGGCGCCGCGATAGAGCTCGGTGTGGCCTTTCTGGCGGCCGAAGCCCTTGACCTCGGTCACCGTGATGCCCGCCACCCCACAGCCGGCGAGCGCTTCGCGCACATCGTCGAGCTTGAACGGTTTGACGATGGCCATGATCATTTTCATCGGTGCAGGTCCCAGGGCATGACGGCCGCGCAGCATACCGTGGACGGGCGCAACACTCATCCAACCGCGCCGCGCCCTCACCGCGGACGACAGCCGAATGAGACTATCCTTACCGCCTGCCGACTGCCTTGCCGATGTCCCGCGTGTCCCGGCCTGCACTAGGCTTCCTACGGACCTGCGGAGAACACCATGATCGATTTCAACCAGCTCGACGACCTCGCCCGCCGCCTCAGCGACCTGGTGCCGCCGGGCCTGCGCCAATCGCGCGAAGAACTGCAAAGCACCTTCAAGGGCGCATTGCAGGCCGGGCTGGGCAAACTGGACCTGGTCACCCGGGAAGAGTTCGACGTGCAGCGCGCGGTCCTGCTGCGCACCCGCGAAAAACTCGACGCGCTGGAGCAGACCGTTGCCGCATTGGAAGCGCGCGCACCCGGCACGCCACCCACTGCGCCGCCCACCACCCCCTGAGCGAAGGCCACCACCATGAGTCTGGCGCTGGTGCACAGCCGTGCCCGCGTGGGGGTGCATGCGCCTGAAGTTCGGGTGGAAGTGCATCTCTCCGGCGGTCTTCCTTCTACCCAGATCGTGGGCCTACCCGAAGCGGCAGTGCGCGAATCGCGCGAGCGCGTGCGTGCCGCCCTGCTGTGCGCACAGTTCGAATTCCCCGCCCGGCGCATCACCATCAACCTGGCACCGGCCGATCTACCGAAAGAAGGCGGCCGGTTCGACCTGCCGATCGCTCTCGGCATCCTGGCTGCCAGCGGGCAGATCGACCGTCAGGCCCTGGCCGATTACGAATTCCTCGGCGAGCTTGCGCTGACCGGCGAGCTGCGCGGCGTCGACGGCGTGCTGCCCGCGGCGCTGGCGGCCGCGCAGGCCGGGCGACGGCTGATCGTCCCGCTCGCCAACGGTGCCGAAGCCGCCATCGCCGGGCACGTCGAAGCCTTCACCGCGCGCACCCTGCTGGATGTCTGCGCCACGCTCAACGGCAGCCAGAAAGCGCCTGCCGCCGAGCTGGCAGCGCAGGCGCTCGGCGCCCGCGCCCTGCCCGACATGGCCGACGTGCGCGGCCAACCGCATGCACGTCGCGCGCTGGAGATCGCCGCCGCCGGTGGGCACCATCTGTTGCTGGTCGGCAGCCCTGGCTGCGGCAAGACCCTGCTGGCCTCGCGCCTGCCTGGTCTATTGCCCGAGGCCAGCGAAGCAGAGGCACTGGAAACCGCAGCGATCACCTCGATCAGCGGCCGTGGGCTGGATCTGGCCCGCTGGCGGCAACGCCCCTACCGCGCCCCGCACCACACCGCCAGCCCGGTGGCCCTGGTCGGCGGCGGCTGTGAATTCCAGCCAATTACACGAATTTCCAACTATTACCGAGACTGCGGCAGAACCCTTCCAGCACTCAGAATCCTGTGCGCTTGCTTTCGATCCCAGCCTACGGCGCCGACGCGGAATGGACCTCAGGATCAAGTATCGTTGGAAGCTAGAACTTCATAACGGTGTCCTGAGGGGAAAAGTGGCCGGGAACTATGACAGCCGCGGCATCAGATCACTTGGACAGATGGGGCCATCGAGGATTAGCACCCTATTGGCAACATCACCGAAGGACTGGGAGCTGGAAGACTGGCTCCGGGCGGTGTATATGGCTGACGACAATAGTGCGTATCGCTACGAGCTGCAGATTCAGCTAAGAGAAGCGTACCCAGAGGCTCCAGAGGAAATAACCAGGGTGCTCGATTTCTTCGAATGGCGTGAGGCAAAGCTTGGTCGCAGGATGGGGTCATGATCCTGAGCTAAGATTGAGCGAGCTGGTCTGCGGGCGGACCGCGTTGAGGTCTCCAACATAATTAGCGACTGGGTTATGTTGGGGGTCACTAAGGCCCCACGCCCACAGCGTCCATGCCGATCATTGAAGAGTTCCCAAATGACGATGCTTTCAGGCTCGTCAAATGGGTAGACAAGTTCATGCTCCCGCACCTGACGACGCGGTCGACCTCAGTCACCGTGCGGCTGCAACGAGTTCCGTTTCAGCGCCATAGCGACCTGAATCGGCTCACACGCGAGAGCGCTGTTGCCCTGCTTCCTCTGGACCGAACCGACGCGGGGCAAGCGCAGTACACCTCTGTGGCTGTGCACGCAGGCCTGCTGCCGCATCTAGCCATCGGCCGCGTGTATCAGGGCCGACGCCTTGTCGGCGAGCTACCCACTCGCCACGCGACCCTTACCCTGGTCGATGCCGAGCTGTCTTGCCATGAGATCAAGATCGGGGAAGAGCTCCCAGCGCCTGCGGGATGGACCTATCCCTACAAGCAGCTGCTCTCGCGGGAGTTCGGCGGGATCCAGACAGAATTCGGTGCCTCACGTTGCCTGGTCTTTGTTGATGCGAGTGGCATCGAATACGTCATTCCAAGAGCCCTAATCTTTCAAAGGTTCTACGCCATCCAGCGCGAGCTGGCTAACGCCTTCACCAGCGGCCCTTGGGCGCAGACCAAGCATAGGATTGTCTACGAGGGCCAGCTAAAGTCTGGATTGGAGACTAGGATCGATCCAGCCACCGGAGCGTGGCACATCATCCTGCAGACTCACGTAGACAATGACTTTGCCCGCCTGGCGGCGCTGCTCTACTTCGACGACTACGCGGCGGCCCGGGCCGAGTCGATTTACACCGGGATGCTGTCCGATCGGCGCGCAAACATGCACGCGCCCTGGTTCGCCAGCGCGCAAATCCCGTTCCGGGCAGAGGCCAAGCCGCTGCGCCTGCAGGTCAAGGGTTTCATGCTGCCGCCGCGCTTGGGCCGCAGAGAAGGCGGTGGCAAGCCGGTGGTGCACAAGCAGTCGTTTCTGGTGACCTCGATCCTGGGCAGCAGCTGGCCGAGCTACACGCCACCGATCAAGGCAGGGCGCTTGAACAGCGGCGACAAGGGTAAAGAGCAACTGCCCGCGCAGGGTGCCAGGCCCTATGCAAACCAGCTGCGCGCCAGACCCGCAGGCAGCGAAATGGTCACAACCAGCGCGACCGACGCCTCGGCTGCACAGGGCGATGCCGTCACCCTGGAAGACACCTTTTCGTGGCTGGACGGTGAAGAGCCGGAGAAGCTCACCAAGGATCGTAGCCAGCTGTACAGCGACAGCGATCTTCGTCCTGCGCCACCGCCGCCCGATGCGGCGTCCGGTGGTGAGCGCACACACCAAGGTGGCAATGCCGCCCCGGCGCATCACAAGGTGGTCGTCCGGGATCCTGTCAATCGCTTCCGCTATCTACTCGATGCGTTCGAGTTGTTGCACAGTGCGGGCGACCTGCAGCGCTATACCGTTTTCCAGCCCGCAATCCCTTCGCAACTGGCTCAATGTGGTGGCCTGAGCTGTTGGAATTTTCTGGATGACATGGCACGGCGCACCGGGCGATGGCCCAGTGCGGGCTGGCGCATGCTTGAGCGCGCACGAGGGGTACGCACCGAACGCACCCTGGGCAAGCCGCGGTGTGTCCTGGTTGTGCGCATTGAGGTTGGAGCCCAGCTGGGCTACTGGTTCGAGATCGAGACCAGAACGACAGAAGGGGGCGTGCTCTCCCCCCTTGTCGCCAGCACTGGGACAGACGAACAGGTGGCCGTATCACACCTGGTTGAATCCATTGCACGCGCTGAGGGACGCAACCTCAGGCAGGCAATGATCGCGGCAGCCTATGAAATTGGATCCGACGCTGCGCACTGCTACAAGCACTACTACAAGGGCGATCACAACTCCGAGATCGATCCGAATTCGTTGCGGCGCTTCCTGATGAAGTGGGCCGGTTAGATTGTTGCCGTCATCGCCCTCCAAAGCACTCGCAGCGTGACCAGAACCGGGCACGCTACGAGCTAGTCACAGGCAGCAGGCTAGAACAGCCCGCACCGCGTGCAACCACTAACAAATGATTTGTGTCGCAATCAGTGTTGCCCCAACCGCCGCGCGACCGTAGTTGGTATCGCCATTGAATCTGTCGGCCAATTTAGCTACATCCGCGTCAGTACTCACGTCCACGCGGACCAACGTGACAGTGTCTCTGATCAGCTTGAAAGCAAGGGGAGCGCCGGCCTTGACTTCGACACCTCGCACCAGCTCGGTCACTATCTCGGCTCTTCTGGCATCGTTGACGCCATTGAAGTGCGGCAGTAGCTTTCGTGCCTCCGTCACTGCGAACTGGATTCGCCACTTCCTGTCGTTCTGCCACGCGCTGGCTTCCGCCTCGACCGCTTGCAGGACCCAGCCTTCGGTCTGCTTCCGATAGACCTCGACCGAATATCGGTAGATTTTTGGCGTACGAATCCTGGCAACACGAGAAGCCTGAGAAACATACTTGGCCAGCACAGCATAGGCGGCATCGCTGCGCAATTGCCCGACGATCTCGAAGTGTTCCAAATCCTCCAGCAAGCTGGCCATCGAGGGTGTCGATGGTTGGCGAAGCTGCCACTGCAGCGCAAAGAATTCATCGGACTCGAGGTCTTCGCAGTAGTACTCTGACTCGAAGAGCTTTTCACTGGCCGTCACCTTGTCGACTGCAAGTTTCCTTCCCCGCATCAGCAGGTAATGCACTTCAGCGAGGTTGTTCAGCTTTTCTGATTGGACATCGCAGGCCTGGGTCAGATTGACGAAGTAGCGCTTGGCACCTTCTCTCTCCCGCAGAATCGTGCCAAACCTGATATACCGCTTCATCCAGACGAGCCGGTCTTCGGTATGCGCTGGATGCGGCGCTTCGGGTGCGGTGGCCGGGGCCGCCGCCGCTCCCGGGGCCGCTGCATCTGCCGCCGGAGCGTTTTTGCCGATCTCACCCGGCACCTCAGCCGGTAGTTCTTGCCCTGCTGCCGGCGCAGCGTCGACCGGCGCCACTGCAGGGTCCCCAGGCGCTACGTCTGCTGGCCTGGGTGGACGAGCCGCAGGCTCCCACCAGGGGCGGCGATGCCAAGCGACATCGCTCATGAGACTTCTGATGGCCCGCTGCGCGTGCCGCACTTCCACACCCTGGTCGATCGTGGGACCGATCGTTGATTGCGCGTCGTTCAAGGCCTGCCTGAGCGCATCGATCTCAGCGAACGGGAATCCATGCTCCTCGGCCTCCGCACTGACCCGCCGGGAAAGCACATCTGCCAAGTACTCCTCCAACTTCATCGAATCCTGGTTGGCAGTCGCCGAGAGCAAGGCGAAAGCGCTGGCGTCGAGGTCGTAAAGACGCCGGACCATCTGCTTGGCAGCCTTATTCAAGCTCGTCTTCCACGCCTCAACGAATCGCTCGATCGGCATGACCAAGGGCCGCTCGGTGGCGAGCTGCTGAAGAGCACGCAGCCACTTCTGCTTTACATCCTCGTCAGAGTCCGGGTTGGCGATGACAGGCTTGGCCAGAATGCGGAACCTGGACACCGAGATCTCGCACTTATCGCGGATATCCTCGAAGTGCCCACTAATGGCACCGATGTCCGACGACATGAGAATGACAAGAAGAGGACGTTCCCGATCGACATGGGCCTGCTTGAACTCGCGAATGAGTTCGTAGGTAGCCTGTGGATCGTTGTCCATCAAGAAGTAGTCGACCACGAGGAGATCATATCGATCTGCCTCTGGAAGGGCGCGAGCTTCCGTCCACTCCTCCAGCTCGACGCCTTCGACGGTTAGCCATTCCTTGATCTTGTCCAAGGGCTCTCGCAGAGCTTCCCGATCCGTCATCGCGCGCTCATATGCGCCACGCAGAACCTCATGCGCCAATGCGCGCACTTCAGGATCCTTCAGAGCCGCCAGGCGATCATCCTGGCTCACATGGGGTAAGCCCAACCGCTCAAGCTCATCGTCTAGGGCGAAAGTATAGTCGTGATTCGCGTCGGCAAGTATGTCGGAGATCACGACACCCTGACCATGCCTGTCTAGGCTGGCCAGATCGACCGTTCGGGACAAGTCGTCGTCTACGATCAACACCCGCACAAGGCCGGCGCTCTGGAAATGCGCTTCCAAGCTCATTTTTCCCTACCCGGCAGTTCAAGGACGAAGGTGCGTAGCTGACCGTCGTTACCACCATCAGGATCCAGGTACAGACGACCGCCGTGATATTCAGCGACTTCACGAGCCAAGTACAGGCCGTAGCCCTTGCCTTTGGCACGTAGCGTAAAGCCCGGCAGAAACACGCGCTCGCGATCTGTGGACAGCACCCCGGGACCATTGTCGGTAACGCTGATGGTGCTGGCATTAGGATTGGCATCGATCTCGATCTCGATACGCCCGCGCTCTGTGGTGTCCTTGCGCTTGCCAATCCAGTAAACCGAGTTGCTGATCAGATTCTCGAGCGCCAAGCTCAGGAAGCCTGGCACCATGCGAACCTTCGCTGTCGCATCCTTGGGTGTGACCGTGATGACATGTTCGATGTCATGGCGCGCGAACCGAGAGGCGTAGCCATTTAGGATGGTCTGGGTAAGCTTGACCACTTCGATATCGCGCTTGGCGTGTCGGGCGCCAGGCATTAGTGGGTCCAGCTGACGCAGACGGGTGTTGATTGCGCGAATTTCTTCCTCAAGCTTGTTGAGCAGCGCCTGCGTGTCCTCGTCAGCGTCCTGAGCCAACTCGAGCATCAGCTTGCGCGTCTGCGCGGTGGTGCGCGTCAGTTCATGCATCACGCCGTGCATGACGTTACCGATGCCCGCGAGCTCCAGAATGTCCTCACGCCCCTCACTAGCCTTTTCGATGGCGGTCTCGAATTTGGTCACTTGGGTGGTGATGAAGTGCAGATGCTCATCCAGCGAGTTGACCGTGGCCCGCAGATTCTTCGGAATCTCGGCCTTCAGCGACGCCACCTCCTGCTTGGCCAACGTCAGGCGATCGTTGAGCGTTGAGGTCCCCTCGTTGACCAAGTTCTCGAGCTCCTGTCGCTTCAGCGTCTCATCGTTGGCCTCCACCAGCGACCGCAGCGGGCCGATGGCGTACTTCAGCAACAACAGCTTCAGGAATTCGGCCTCCGGCGTGGTCACCAGGCCCTCTCGGTTGGTCAGGTCCACCAGTTGGGGGTTGCCCTTGTGCGTGATTTCCAGCGCGCCCACGACCTGAATTCGATTGACAATGTAACCGCTGCCTCGCAGGGCTTTGTGGTCAAGCCCGAGCCAATCGCCATCGCGTTCTGAGCCGGTGAAGCCCACCCGGAAGCCATCACGGTAGATCGCGATGCCACCAGACCAGATATCCAGTTCCGGTCGAATGATCGCGTTCCAGTCCTTTGTCTTCTCCCGCATCAACCTGCGGTTGAACCGCAAGATGTGAAGCTTGAACGGACCGATGGCCTTAAGCTCGTCAAGGCTTACTCCGCTGGACATCAGGCTCGAACCGACGATGCCGGCACTGCGCGTCTGTACGTCTTCCGACGCATCGCCGGGCGCAACCTTGAGGGTCACTGTCAGCACTTCATCCTTGGAATCCTTTGCCTTCTGCGGATAGAAATCCAGCAGCAGATATTGATCGGCAAGCTTACGGACCTCATCAGGTAGCGGTGGGAAGGCAATGGGCGGCAGGTCATTGACGGTGACGCTGATGCGGAAGCGGCGCGCCTTGGAGAACGGGCTACGTAGCCGGCGAATGAACGATTTCAGATCCTTGATCTGCTCGCCTTCTTCAGCCCAGTCACTACGCAACGCAAATATCCGAACGATGGTCCCGCTCAGCACATCTGTGGAACGGGCAATCTTTCGCACATCGACGGGCACATCAGAAATTTGCAAGGAGGCGTTGTCGAATTTTCGCCAATCAAATTCCACCGCTGAGACCCGTGTGGCGGCTTCTACCCATGTTTCCACGTGTGCACGCTCACCCAGCCTCATCATAGCCAGGCGGCCGATACCCTTGTTGCCGAGATACTCGTCAACGTTCGCAGGGGGCTTCGTGCCGACCTTGAAATCCGTGCCGACCGTCAGGAACACAGGCAGCAGATTGCCCTCCGAGATGCCGCATCCAGTGTCACTTACCTCGATGAAGTTGACTTCTTCAATGATGCGCACCGCATCGTCCACGCTCCGGGCCCGCCTTAGTCGGACCAGCACTGCATCAAAGTGTTCCTTTGTGGGCGTGGCCGCTTGCCGTCCGGCGGCAGCGGCGCTCAGCTGCTCGATGATTCCTTCCAGTTGCTGGGGAAGTGGCCGAGAGCTTTTGCGCACCTGACTGGAGAGCTTTTGGAGCAGCGCACTAGGAACCGGACATACCAGCCGCACCTTGACTGTCGGTGAGCCCGCATCGAATGAGTTCTTCAGCAGCTCATTGATCGCGATCTCGTCGGAGGTGATGAGCTCACGACCCAAATGAAGAAGCGTTCTGGCCGCAACGCGGAAGCCGGGTCCTTTCAGCGTGGAGGTCCGACCGGCACGGGCCGGTTTCGCTTTAGGCTTCTTTTTCGGTCTCGCCATACCTCAGGTCCCCTCTCCATGATGGCTTCGGGCGCTATTGCGCCCGAAGCGTCCCCTTAAAAGTCACGTTGCGCTGCAGGCCTGGCTGCCCCATCCAGCTTCCGGACGCTGCAAAGCATGGATCCGCTGGATTGCTTCAAGCAAGCGCATGGCCGCCTCGCCGGCCTCCTCCAAACGGCTGGACCGGCCAAAACTGAAGCGAATCACCTGGCTGGCCTGGTTTTCGTCCAGGCCAAGGGCCCTAAGCGCGTGAGACGCGCGCAGCTCCCCTGAAGCGCAGGCTGCGCCACTGGAGGCCGAGAGATGTGGCAACAGGCGGCCGAGCACATCGTCAGCTGCCACACCGGGGATGTGCAGGCTCACGTGGCCAGGGATGCGATTGACCGGATCACCGAGCAGCGAATACACAAGGCCTTGAGCATTCAGTTGTGCGAGGAAGGCGGCGCCAAGTGCCTGTAGGTGCAGACGATGCTCTACGGCGGCACGCTCGGCCAGAGCCGCCGCCGCGCCAAAGCCCACGGCCAAGAACGGTGCCACGGTTCCAGAGCGAATTCCTTGCTGCTGCCCCCCACCATGCATCATCGGTCGCAGCTGCTGCAGTAGGCCGGGATCGACATACAGAGCGCCAATGCCTGCGGGGCCGTACATCTTGTGACTGGAAAGGCATATCAGATCGAGCTCGTCTTCGACAGCGGACAAGGGCCAATGACCCGCAGTCTGCGACGCATCGACATGCAGCAGGTGGCCGTGCTCGTGTGCGACCCGGGCCAGCGCCGCCACGTCCTGGACGGTCCCGATCTCGTTGTTGCCATGCCCGACCGCGACAAGCCCGGGGGTGGCGTCCGACTCGCGCAGCTGGGTCTTTAGGCCCGAGGCCTCTATCCTGCCCAAGGCATCCACATGGAGCGTCGTTATCGAGATGCCTTGATCGGCGAGCGCGCGAGCAGGCTCCAGAAGGGACTTATGTTCGATTCCGCTCAGCCAGATGCGCGAGCGGTCAGGGTCGAGTAGACCCTTCAACGCCAGGTTGTTCGCCTCGGTCGCACCCGAGGTGAAGATCACGCCCTCTGGGTCTCCCCCCACCAGCATGGCAATCGCTTCGCGGGCATCGTCGATGGCGCGCGAGGCCCTCGCCCCATGCCAATGCTCCGCGTGAGGGTTGGCGTGCTGTCCGCTTAGCCATGGCAGCATCGCATCAACGACCTCCTCGGCTGGAGGTGTCGACGCGGCGTAATCTAGATACAGCGGCTCTGCAGCGGCGTCCATGATAGTCACGTCTACTTGTGACACACCAGGCATGCCTCACCCGCGCTGAACATGTCCTCCATGTCCAACCCCTCGGAGGCTGTCTCCGGTCGCAATGGATTAAGCCGCTTTTTGGCCTTGGCACGTACCCGGCGGTGCTCGTGCTCGCGCTCGATGGCGGCCACACGCTCAGGTTGTTCGAGCTCCACCAGCGACTCACGGTCGCTCCAGGTGAATGGCGAGCCGTGTTCCATGGCGCTCTTCTCGTAGCGCTTGGCTTCCTCGAATTTATCCGGATGCTGCTGCTTCAGGCGGACCCACTCGATCTTCTGCTGGAAGAAGCAGAACGTACACCCGCTACGGGAGCGCCAGTCGTAGTACTTGGGCAAACCGACACCTGCGCCTTCCAGCAGATCCATGACGCCAGCGTGGTCCACGCCCGCCTCACGGAAGGGCAGATGCACGGTCAGGTTTTCGTGACCCGAGTCATACCCTTCTCGATGCGACTCGTCGGCGCGGATGGCGACATAGCTGTGCACGCAATCGCCAGCCTCCAGCCAGGGCTTGATCCAATTGCGGAAGGGCACCAGCTTTAGCTGCCGTGTACACCAGCGCGTCCTCACCGAAGGCAGGAAGTGGCCGTATTCGCGCAACCAGAAGTCGAAGTCGCGCTGGGGATTCAAGCGCAGGATGGGCTTGCCAAGGAAGCCTTCCAGGCTACCCAGGAATTCATACACCTCCGGCAGCTCCTTGCCAGTGTCGGTGAAGAAGTACTGGAGGTCGAGCTCGGGATGATGCAGCCGCATGTACACGGCAAGCGCCGCGCTGTCCTTGCCACCCGAAATCCCCAGAACATGCCGGTCAGTCACGCTTGCCTCCCTGTGCTTGCAACTCTTCGAGCACCTTGGCGCCGGCCTCTACGATGGCGGCTAGGATCAAATCTGGCTTTACCGCATTGCTTCGCAGATGCTCGATCAGGCCATCTCGAACGCGATGGATGACCGCCGCGTCGGACTCGGCAACGTCGATCGTCGCCGAGAGTGTGTCCTGTCCACCAAAGACCACCGCCATGGCGCGGCGACCGGACGGACGCCCCTGCACCGAGGCAAGCGCTTCGATACGGCGAAACTCGAACGCCCACTGCGAGAGCTGCACGACGGCCTGGTCCAGGTCGTGATCACTAAACTCCCGGGCTGGCTTGCTTACGGCCAACGCCGCCAGACTCTCGATGTCCGCATCACTGCCTGTATAGGTCGCCAGCCGGCTAGCAAAGGCCTCCAACTTCAGATCACCGCTGACGCCTCGCACCGATTGAGCGCGCTGCTGCAACGCATCCAATGCGCCAACATGGTCGATGCTGCCAAGGAGCTTGCCCTCGAGCGCCTTCAAAGCAGCCGGATAGGCCTGATTGAGCTCTTCGACGACCTCCCCGATCTTGTCGACCAATGCCTTGCCATCGCGACCCGTGTCGAGCACTTCAGGCAGGTCCACGAAGATCGTTTTGACAGGATCCGACGCCCGTAGCAGCATCGTGCGCGTGTTGCGCGCCAAGTCACTGACTTTCGCCGTGCGCTGTGTCCACTGCGGGAGGGACAAGGTCCAAGACACCAGCGCCCGTGCTGAGTCAAGCGGATCAGCCGCGACCGGACGCTGCGTCGCTTCTTCCAAACGTCCGGCCAAGCGGGTGAGCATCTGCTTGGCCGAGGCATCCATGCGAACCCACTTCCAGCCGATGCGCGCAGGGTCCTGCAGCCACTCATCCACGTCTGCGTCGTTTAGATCCGGGCAGAACATGCCATCGACATACAGCGCGATCTCGCTGCGATGGGCCATCAGGAATGCTAGCGCCAGAATGGGCAGCGCGCCTTGTTTGACGCCGTAGGGAATCTGCCGCGCCAAGTCGTAGAGCTGTGCCAGGGTGATCGCTCCATCGGCGTCCTGCAGCAGTTCGCGCCATGCCTGCCACAGCGGCACCAAAGAACGCGCTCCCTCTAGCTCTTCGGACAGTTCAGGCGAAGAAAACGTGCCACGCTTCTTCACGGTCCGATGCAGGCCGAGTGGCGCCAGGATGGTGTGGTACAGACCCGCCTCGGCTGGGTAGCCCAAGTAGTCCAGCTCGTGCTGGTCACCGTGCGAAAGCATGCGGTGCATCAATAGACGCTGGGCCTTGGCCGCGTTTGAGGAGAGCACATCGCGATTGACTAGTTCGCTAAAGATCTGCGGGGCACTCTTGAAGACCGCATCACACACGCGACTAGCTGTGGGCGAGAGGCCCTCTTCGGCGGTTGGATGGAACGTCTTGCTGGCGCTGTACCAGGTGGCCGTCGCGAAGGCATCACGCAACGCTGCTTCCAGATCGCCACGCAACTGCTGCAGCCTCGCGTGGATTTCGCGCCGGGCAACGCCATCATTTTCCAACGACGGCGTGCTTTCGGCCACGTGCTCCAACGCGGCTAGCTCGCTGGCATATTCGGCCAGGCGATGATGACCTTTGGGGACACCAAACAAGGTCAGCGGGTCCTTGCTCGCCCTCGCCAGGTTGTGAGCCGCCTGCGCCAGCTGTTCGGAAGTGCTCTCTTCGTTCGGCACCAGCAGCGCGAAGCGTCCAGCTGGCGTCTTCTTGGGCGGCGCATGGGGATCCAGCGCGCCGCTCGGCGTCACTACGGAGCGTTCGAACCAGCGAAGCGTGCCCGTCTTGGAGTAGTGCTTGCGCGCGGTCAGCGGGGGCAGCACACCCAGTTGCTTGAGCTGCTCGTCGATGCTTTGACTGCGCTCGCGCTTGGCAGTATCCACGGCGGCATCGATATCGAAATCACTGCCCGCGTAGATGGCCCAGGCCTCGTTGTGCTTGCGGTAGATGATAATGCTGACCGCAGCAAGCTCTTCCAATGCGGCCTTGACGGCTTTGGGCGAGGCATCGTCCGCCGAGCGTTCAAGCACTTCAGAACTGGCCGCCAAGCCCGACCCATTCCGGAACAGCTCGATCAGCGCGATCGTCTTTGCTAAGGACACATGCGGCTCACGGAAGCGCGCTTCCACGCGCTCGATGGCTTCGGCACTGATGGCCCAACGGTGGCCGTCAGCCGAGGCCAGGATTGCCGGCTCGAAATTGGCGCGCAGGTAGTCCCAAAAACGCGCCGGCTGGTAATACCCGACGCTCTTGCGCGTGTGGCCTGCCAGAAACTCACGAAAACCCAGCGGCTCGGCAGAGCTCAGGAAGCCGAATACGCTGCGCTCATTCTGCCCAAAGCGGCGACGTGAACACGGGCCGAGCAGGGCCGCTGTCACCGGATGCAGCGGCCAGCACTGATCCAGGGTCTGGGCTAGCGTGGCAGGTGAGGCAGGCCGGCGCCGTTGAATGGCCTTGGCGATCACCTCGGTGACGCTGCGACTGCCGGGGTGCGGCTCCTCGCAGCGGATGGCGCCACCGATCAATGCAATGACCTCGTCGGTCCCGGCCACGACCGGCACATCGACGAATCGGCCTTGAATTTTGGCCCACTCGCTCTGGACGACTCGACCTGAGCGCGAAGCGTATTGATCAAAGGCCTGATGCAGGATGCCGATGACCACCAGCTTGCCGTTGCTACGGCTGGCGGCTTCGGCCAGCTCTTGCAGCAGATAGATGTCCTCTCCCGCGGCAGCCGCAGCCTCCAGCAGCTTGCCCATCTCATCGAGCAGAACCACCACGCCACCGTGCTCGCCCGCCTCTGCTCGCCGAACCAGCTCAGCGATTACATCGCGGCGCCCATTGCGCATGCGCTTGGGGCCGCGTTGAGGCGCATGCTTGTCGATCGCCTGACCTAGGGCCTCTTCAAGGGCCTGACGGCGCCCCACCACTGGCACGACCAGCCAAGGCTTCTTGCTGCCGAAGGCTTTCCAGATCTCGTCATCCGCCTCGACATTGAGGGCCTGCTTGGCACGCTTGCGGACCGTGGGCGTCCCGCCGGCCAGCTGCGCCAAGGCCAGAGCCAAAGTGGACTTGCCGCCACCATAGGGCCCTGTCCAGGTAAAGGCGCGCTGTTGGGATTCGTTGATGTGATGAGCCACCACAGCAAGCGCATTGCGCGAGCTGGACTGACAGATGTAACCATCCAACGCATCGGCGCGCGCAAGGTCGGATTCCAGCTGCACGGAGCGCTGGAAGCGCGGAGTGACCTGTATGCGCAGTTCCACGTTACTTGCCATATGCGTGCTTCAGAAGTCGTTGTTTGAGCGCATCGAGCGGTTCGGTCAGCATCCGACTGACCTGCCGAATGCCTGCCGTGTCGCTCCACCTCAGCTGCCCTTCGGAGATTTCCTCCAGGTTTGTCAGACGATCACCCACCGAGTTTTCATCCAATTTGAACACCCGACCCGGCGCACCGAATTCGTGCGCGATAGCCTCGAAAGACAAAGTGGCTTGGCCCGAGCCATTGGATCGCTCCTTGCTCTCCCAGAAGTCGAGAAGCGCGAGCGCGAACAGCCCATCGGGTAGCGAAGACTGCGCTCCACGCCTGAACCGGAACGTGCCACTTGGCCCTTCGGCCAACAAGCCGAGATCTGCGAGCAGCGGCTC
Organism: Xanthomonas phaseoli pv. dieffenbachiae; assembly: GCF_008639345.1. NCBI lineage: Bacteria > Pseudomonadati > Pseudomonadota > Gammaproteobacteria > Lysobacterales > Lysobacteraceae > Xanthomonas > Xanthomonas phaseoli. Next base: position 4,372,509 of record NZ_CP041380.1, read on the forward strand.
TGCCGCGTCATCGGCCTCACGGCCATCACGCCGCGCTACGTAACAGCGCAGGCATACGTCCACGTCGCGCTTGAGGGTGACGTAGGAGACACGGTGACCCGCCTGCTCGGCTGCGTGGGCAAGCGCCTTGGCGACCTGTTCGGATTCGAAGGTTTGCTGATTGATCCGATTGAAGACCCACCACCATGTGGTCGATCTCTTGGCGCGTCCGGCGAGTAGCCAATGCACCCACCACGCGCTTGCGGGCTTTTCCAGATAGGGATCCAGACCGCGGCTGCCGAAGAGCGCTCGACCGACCACGCCGACGCCCATCTTCCCCGCGGGCTGCTCTTCCAGAACGTCGCAAGCCAATGCCCAATGGCGGATCGCCGACACCATGTTCTTGCCGACCCCGAAACGACGAATGCCGTTTTCCGGCATGAACGCCAACTTGGCATTGCCAAAAAAGTCGGGGTGTTGCACAGCCTCGTAGGCCTTTCGCAGCCACAGTTGGCGTAGCGGAAAGGTCTCGTGACCGGAAAATTGGACGTCGTCAGGAAGAGCAGGATGGGCCATGATCGCAGTCTACTGGCGGAGGTCGCCAGTAGACAATGAATTCCCTGGCAGGCTTCACCAGCGCTTAGTAGTGCGCGGCAGATTTATTCCCTAAGCCATTGATTTATATCGATCAAGCGAATGTCTTGGTCTGACTAAGAACATTATGCGCCTATCCGGCTACGCTTCCATGCTCTTGGGGGTGGAATCCGTTATGCGCAAACCGAACACTAATGGCCTATGGGGAACTGGGGTGGTCACGATGAAATGGTTCTGGCGAGCGGCTTTTGCCGCGGCGCTGTCATTTGCCGGCGCGGATGCTCATGCAGCTCAAAGTGCGCCGGTTCCGGTGCAACCGATTGAGCCGATACCCCAGACAGCGACTCGCGCTGCACCCCCTCCTGCGGCGCAGCCTTTGGCAATCAAGCCGGCTCAGGTCGACTCCACCCTGACGCCGGCAGAGCTGCGCATTAAGCTTGATGCCAGCGAGCTTCGGCTTCGACAGGCGATGCGGGACAGCCGGGCCACGGGCTGGCTGGAGAAGCTCTGGCCAGCGCTGCTCGGCCTGACGGGCGTCCTTGTTGGTGGCGTGATCAATATCTGGCTTCACGGCAAGCAGCGGGTCGCTACCGAGAAGGCCAATCGGGCAAGTGCAGCTTTTGAGGCGCAGACACAGATCATCGAGTACCGCTCCCGGCAGGCGCATGAGTTTTACTACCCCCTGCTCCTGAGCTTGCAGCGCTCCTCAGGTGTGCGGCGTCAGATTTGCGACCACCTTCATACCAAGAGCCCGGCCCGCTTTCGGTTTCTACGCGAGGCCGATGGGCAGGAGCACGAGGGTCGGCAGGGATTCGTGTAAAAAACAGCCAAAAGTGAGCTAACTCACTGACAGTGAGAGGTTTATTACACGAATCTCTGCCGACCCTCAGGTCGTTCCCGACTGGGCCTCACTGAGGAAACAGCTCCATCAACCATTGATACGCCCAGGGTTCCGTAGACACTCAAGACCCTCGTTGCGCGTAGCGCCGTTCAAACTCTACAGGGGACAGGTCGCCGGTTGAACCATGACGGCGTTTTGGGTTGTAGAACATCTCGATGGAGTCGAAGACCTCGGCGCGTGCGGCGTCCTTGGTGGGGTAGACCCGCCGCCTGATCCGCTCGCGTTTGAGCAGGCCGAAGAAACTCTCCACCGGGGCGTTGTCGTGGCAGTTGCCGCGCCGACTCATGCTGCACACCAAGCCATGGGATGCCAGGAAACTCTGCCAGTCTTCGCTGGTGTAGACCGATCCTTGGTCCGAGTGAATCAGGCAACCAGATGCGGGTTTGCGCCGCCACACTGCCGATAGCAGGGCCTGCACGACCAACTCGGTATCGGCCCGATCGCGCATCGCCCAGCCGACGACCTGCCTGGAGAACAGATCGATCACCACAGCCAGATATATCCAGCCTTCATGCGTGCGGATGAAGGTGAAATCGCTCGCCCAGGCCGTGTCCGGCGCAGTTACATCGAACTGCCGAGCAAGCAGGTTGGCCGCTGCGGCGCACTCGGTCCCGCCATGGAAGCGGGGTTTGCGCCCATAGCCTACCTGCGCACGTACCCCTCCCGCACGCATCAACCGATGCACCCGATGGCGACTGCAACGCTCACCCAGATCGCGCAGATCCTTGGTGATCTTGCGATACCCATAGACACTGCCACTGGCCAGCCATTGGTGCTTGATTAACCCCAGCAGGCGTTCGTCTTCCTTGGCGCGCTCACTCTTGGGCGACTTTAGCCAAGCGTAGTAACCGGCCCGGTTCACCCGCAACACCCGGCACATCGCGCACAGCCTAAATTCCCCGCGATGGGTCTGCATGAAGGCGTACTTTGCCTTTACCCCTTGGCAAAGTACGTGGCGGCCTTTTTTAGGATGTCGCGCTCCTCGGTCACTCGGCGCAACTCGGCCTTCAGGCGCCGAACCTCGGCGCTCTGGTCCACCTCGGCGCGCTGCACGACGCCGGGCTTGCCGAACTTGGGCAGCCAGGCGTACAGACTGTGCGTGGTGACCCCTAGCCGCTCGGCGACCTCTGCCACCTTGAAGCCACGATCGATCACTTGCCGGACCGCCTCGATCTTGAACTCATCCGTATATCGCTTGCTGCTCATGGACACCTCCGAATTAGCCATTTTCCATGGCCTTGAGATGTCTAGGAAAGCCTGGGCGTATCATTGAGGGCCGGCAAGAATCTCCGAAAAAATTCTTTACTAACAGCAAGTTATCCCACTCTTGGCTTTTTTTGCACGAATCCCTGACGACCCTCAATTTCGCCGGCTGGCCACGAAGATCGACCAGCATATGCAACAGCTTGCCACCCAAGGTGTCAGCGAGGCCCATTCCATCATCAATCGCATGATGGGGTACGTGCCTGACAACCGTGCAGCTGGGCCAGGTCGAGGGGTCGGCTCACACGATCTTGCAAGGGATAGAAGCGTCCTCGTCGAAGCTATAGACGGCGCACAAACGGTGATAGCCGTCGGCAACTACGATGCGCTGGCCTTCCTGGCGCACCAGTAGAAGCGGTGACAGAGCGGTGCTGGACTGGATTTTTTTGATGTCCCTTTCCACGTGTGCATTGCTCATTCCTAACGGCGAGAGGCCGCTGGCGCGCAGGATGTCCTTGGCCTTGAAGGCCGACATGGGTGCCGCGTGCATCTTGCGCACCAGCTTGGTGCAGTGGGCGTCGTCATACAGCAGATTGAGATAGGACTGCGCAGCTGGATAATCATGTTCCTCCGGTTGAGCCAGCCAGGCGATTGTGTTCTTGTCGGTCTTGTCACCCATTAAAGTGCTCACTTGTTGGTAGGACGTGACGATCGCAAGAGCGGTGTCATCTGGCAATAGCATGGATGTATCAAGGCAAAGATGGTGGTCTGCTGGGATCGCGAGCGTATATGCGCATTCCTGCAGGATTGCCGAAAGTTGACTGCTGCTGTTCACCTTTCCGAAAGCGCGTCTGTCGACGTTTTCGACTCTGTCCAGAAGCTGGCTGCGCTGCGCGGTGAGTTGAACAAAGCGCGGCGTCATGAGATGGTCAGCGCAGAGCGTCTTCAGCGCGTCGATGTACCAGTCGTCCTCCGCGCCGCCGTAGCAGAACGTCGTGATGATGGTGCGGGAGTCGGACTTAAACAGGAGCGCCAGCGCATGGAGCCTGAGTTTGCACGCAAACTGCCTGCGCGCGTCGAAGCCGCTATCGGCACCCAGTAGCTCGATGGCGAGATCGTAGGTCAGGTGATTGTGAAACAGGCATGCGGACAGCCGATTCGCTAGCGCCTTCCCAACGGTCAATTTGCCGACGGCAGGTGGGCCATAGAGCATGACGAATTGTCTATCGTGGTGGAACAAGCGCATCCTCGCGTCATTGGACTGTGCTTGTGGTTCCGGGCGCATAGTAGGTGACATTGAGCGTGTTGCGAGTGACGCTGCCCGTGGTGCACAGCCGTGTCACTTCGTGCCACGTGTCTTCGTAGGCCCCATCTCGAATAATCACTGTTGCGTTTCCGACAATGGGGAGCACAACGTGGCGCGCGTCATGGTGATTGCGTGGATCAAGAATACGAAGCAGCCCGCCCCAGTCGCGCTCCCAGTGGGCGTTGAAGTAGATGATCAGGCGAAATCCCTGGCACAAAGATACGTCGACATGGGGCAGGTAATGGGTGTCTTGCCCTCCACGAAACGCAACGGCCTCCATCGGGAATTTGCTCAGGTCCGTTCCGCAAAAGTGGGACATTGCGGACCTGAAGTCCTCCGACACGAGCTCGCCGCACATAGCCTGCCACGCATCCGTTAGCGACGCTGGCTGGTCGACGCCGAACGAGCCAAGAGGGACGATCGTGCGTCGATAAAAATGCCCGCCGTTGCGTTTCCGGAAGTTGAATCCCTCTGTCGGAAATTCATCTGCGAGTTTGTTCGCCAAAGCGTCGTTTTGCCATATGTTCTGCAGTTCTCCCCATTGGAACGGCGCATCGTGGCGTTTTCCTCCTGCAATCTGCCTGAGCGCGAAGTATGCGGACGTCATGTTCTCCCTCGTACGAAAAGAAAGCGTCAGTAATGCGATGCTTTGTCTATCGCATGGCTCAATCGTTGCGCCAACTCGTCGATCTCGTGTTCATCAATGATGAACGGCGGCGCGACCTTGAGATGTCGATCCGCAGTGCCAATGAACAGACCGTGTCGACGCGCGTCGTATTGCGCTTGGCTACATGCCGCTGGCGACGAAAAGGTGATCGACAACATCAGACCTTTCCCTTGCACACTCACGACATCGTCGGTCGCGGGTAGACGGTCACGAATCGCTTGCAGCAAGCGCGTGCCCTTCGCTTTAACCCGTTCGTAGCAATCATCCGCATCCAGGTGCTCGAGAATGAATAAAGCTGCGCGGCATCCCAGCAGGTTGCCGGACTGGGTATGGCCGTGGCGGAAAAACGGGAGCGGCTGTGTGGCGAAGACATCGGCGATCGTGGCGGTCGTCATGACGGCGGTGATCGGGAAGCCGCCGCCGAGACATTTGCTGAAGATCACAATGTCCGGACTCGCGCCCTGGGACACTGACTCGCACAGGACGCCGGTGCGTCCAATGCCACAATACACTTCGTCAAAGATCAGGGGGATATCGTACGCCTTGGCGAGCGACGACAGGACTCGCAAGAAGCCAGCTGGGAACTGCCGGGTTCCGGCCATCGCCATCACCGGTTCGATGATGATCGCCGCGACGGTCGATCCATGCTCGGCAAGAAGCGCATCCCATTCTGCCACGTCGTCGATGCTCTGCGGCAATGGCATCGTCATTGAGTACTCTTCGACAAGCGCCAAGGAGCCTTCGTTGATGAAGGAGCGTCGTGTCGCAAGCATCGCGCCAAGCGTGCAGCCGTGATACGCACCGTCGATGGCGACGACTTTCATCCGCTGTGGCTGCCCGCGACCGCGTTGATACTGCCAAGCCATCTTCATTGCGGCTTCGACCCCCTCGCTGCCGCTTCCTACCAAGAACGTATGTACGAGTCCGGCTGGCGCCAATACATCGCCTAGCCGCTCTGCAAGCGCTTCGGGTAGGAGCGTACTCGTCCCGATGTTGCACGCGTGCACCAGGCTGTCCATCTGCCGTTTGACGGCGTCGATCAGTGCCGGGTGAGAATGACCGAGGCAGTGGTTGTAGCTGCCGGAGATGCCGTCCAGATAGGGCTTGCCCGCATCGTCGTAAAGATAAACCCCTGCGCCGCGCACGATCCTGGGGCGACAATCCTCAAGGCTAATTGGCGTATACGGCGGCCAATAACTGCGCGGCCTAGATGTAGCGTTCATAGGGTGTCCCTTTAATCGAACATCTCAGTTGCGCGTCGTTCTCAACTATCGATGAGATCGAAACTGTTTCTTTTTTTCCGGTTCCCGGTTCCAGTCGTATGGCCGATACCCCCAGAAACGCGAGCAGCTCGGCATGGCTGCTCTCAGGGTTGTCGAGCAGTTGCTCGTATTCGATGGAGAGGATGTCGTAGTGGCCGAAGCGTTCGCAGAACGCGGCGCGATTGGCAAGGTCGTGATCGATGAAATCTTCGAGTTCCTTTTGCGCTACGGACAGCCGGACATACCCACGCGCGGGTTCATCGTCCCTGCCGACATACCAGACATGATCGAGCAGGCTTTTTCTCAGAGAGACCATGCGCTCAAGGCGATTGCGCCGATCCAGCAGAATGATCTTCAGTTCAGTCAAGTCCGCCAACGTCTCCCAGACATTGACGCCCCCCCATTCAGAGTCGAGATCGCGAAAGAGTACGAACCCGACAGCCTGCACGTACTCAAAGTACGGGCGGAACAGATGTCGATCGAGGATGTGTTCCGCAGTGGTGTCCTGTACGGAATAGGGCAGCAAGTGCTGACCGAACCGATTGAATGCTTCGCCATGCATTTCGATGCATGGGTGGGAGCCGAGCAGCGTGCGCAACAGGTGCGTCCCGGAACGAGGCGTCGAGACGATGACGAATTTCGTGTACTGCTTCTGCGCCTTGGCAACCGTGTCGTTCATGCTGCCGCCGACCCATTTGTTGTGCTCCGCCTGGGCGACTTTCGCGCGCAAGAGATCAAAGACCTCTGGCGAGTACTTTGCCAAGCCGAGCAGCGGTGCGATCACCTCGTCACCCCGCAACCCTTTGCTACTCCAGCTTCTTCCACTGTTCCGGTACTCGCGAACGACCTCGACGATCGCCGAGGTCATGGGCGGGTCGATCAGGTATCTTGCAAGATCACTATCAATGCGTGCCGCAAGTTCGCTGGTGGGATACGACATCCACAAGGACCACTGAGACGCAAGCAGTGGTGCCGTTGTCTCAGCCATTCGTGCGGGGCCTGTTGTCAGGGACCTTCGACCGAAGCGCGGCGGACTGTGTCTGCGCGGCGCATGCGCCAGGGGCTGAGAGGAACAGGCCTCGCAGCAGAATACGCGGGTTGCCCGGATCGTCGATGTAGGCGCTTCGTCCGTGCGAAAGCTGGTCATTGCGCATGATCAATGCTTGCCCCTTTGGCAGCGGAAAACTCACTGCGTAGCCGCTATCCGGCTTGGTGAGGCGCGTCAAGTAAGCTACCGCATCGAGCACTCTCGGGTCCATGCGCCGGGAATAGTCCCAGTCGGCCGTCACGTCCAGAGTAAACCCACCAACCATTGAGCCGTCTTCTTCTGCAAGGAAGATCGGGCCGACGTGCTCGTACTGCCTATCTAGCCGCGGATCGGTAGATCTGCGTCGGAACGACTTTGGGGAAAGGAGGCATTGGGCGAGATCCGGGTGCTGGTGGGCAAGCGTCTGAAATGCCGACACGCTGTCGAACAGGATCGATTCACCGCCACGCAGAGCGTGCTGCTTGCAAAGGAGGATTGAGGTCTTGATCGTGCCGATGGGGAGATACGAACCGTCAGTGTGCAATGCCGCGCTTGACGTACTGTTGAAGACATCATGCACGCCTGTGGTCAAGCCACCGACTTGGTTCATGCCTGACGGTGACATGCCTTCCGTGTGCAGGCGACGATTGAAGTCAGACTGATACATCGGGCCAAGACAATAGCGCGCTGACATCTGTTTGAAATCGGATGCATCAAATCGCCATTGATCCCTGACAATCGCGAATCCATATCTGCCGACGTCACGCATGACTGCTGTGACATCGTCCGCATCAAGCACCTGTGCAGACCAACCGCTGAAACGACTTTGCATACCACCTCATCTGATGGCGATAAAGGTTGGTGCATGAAGCTCTGAAGAGGAACCCAGGTGTCAGGTTTGTGTCAACATCGAGATGTTGTCGCCTAACATGCGCTCTCTTGTACTCGACGAAATATCGCAGCAATCTGCTCTGAGCGCGTGTTCGTCGAGCCGGTCATTATCGTTGGCTACTCAAGGTCCAAGTGCAACACCCTGGCACCGAAATCCTGGCTGGGACAACGAAGGCACTGACGCGGAGGATTCCCTAGCCTTCGCCAAGCGGCTGATCATTTGCCTGCCGGCATTGCACCGGCTGCGATGGCGTTTTCGAGTTCGCCAACGGAGTGCGGTGGCCGCAGCTGCGCCAGCAGTTGTTCCAACGTGCTCAGACGTACCGTGGCACGCAAGGTGTCCGCCTCGGCGTGTTCCCGGCGCTGGCGCTCTTCGACCAGCTCGGCCCGCGCCGCCGCCAGTTCCGCGCGCACACCTTCCAGCGCCTGGACATTTTGGGTCCAGCGCACCTGCAGGGCTTGGTGCTCGGCGGCCGTCAGGCGCAGCGCGTCGCGCTCGCGTTGCTGGGCGTCGGCCTGCTGGCGTGCCTGCGCTACCTCCCTTTCCAGCCGGGTGTGGCGTTCCAGCCACTGGCCATTGTCCCGGTTGAGCTGCATCAGGTCGTGATTCTTGGCGGTCAGCGCCTCGTTGGCCTGCCGTAGGGCGACCTGCAGCTCTTGCACCTGGTGCGCGTGCCGGCGCTGTTCCTGCTCACGCTGGTCCTTGACCGAGGTGCGGTAGTGCTCCAGGGCTTCCCTGGCATGCTCGTGCTTGTGCTCCAGCGACTGGGCATGACGTTCGTGCTCCACCAATCGCGCCGTGAGGCCCGCGATCCGCTCCTGCAGCTGGGCCAGTTCGGTGGTGCGGCTGGCCACCTCGCTCCTGGCGGCGTCGCCCGCCTCGCGCTCGGCCTGCAGGGCTATTTCTGCACGTTGCAGTTGCGTCCTGAGCGAGTCAGCCTCGTGCCGGGCCTGCTCCAGCGCTTGGATGCGCTCCTGCAGCTGCGCCTGGAACCGCGCCTGCGCCTGCGCTACGACCGTGTCGGCCTCAGCGTGCAACCGCTCGGCCAGGCGGCTGACCAGATCCTGCAGCGCGTCGCCGATGGCGACCTTGGCGCCGGGGCGCTGCCCGTCCTCCTCTTCCAACTCCCTCAGATAACGGTGGATGGTGGTCTTGGACCCCGTGTTGCCCAGCGCCACCCGGACCGCGTCCACGGACGGATGCGTGCCCCTGGCGCGCAGGCGATCGCGGGCACGTTGTACATCGCTTTTGTACACCCCGGACCTTGCCATCCGGCACTCCACGTATTTCGTAACGTATTACATACCACGTAATTACATGCTAATCAACGCACTGAACGGACCATCGGTGCGCATTGAGCTAACGCGGGATAATGTTGAATTATCCCGCCTTATCCGGAATTTTCGGCTGCAGTCGCCCTGCGGCCGTACGAAACGGCGTTTCGGAGCGAGGCGGTGAGCTCGGTCAAGCAATATCTGGAAGCGGCAACCCGCGCCAACACCGAGCGCGCGTATGCAGGAGCGACCCGTCCTTCGAGGTCGAGTGGGGTGGTCATCTGCCGGCGACTGCGGAGCAGGTGGCGCGCTACTTGGCCGCCTACGCCGGCCAGTTGGCGATTAACACACTCAGGCACCGGCTCGCAGCACTGGCGCAGTGGCACCAGGTGCACGGCTTTGTCGACCCGACCCGGGCGCCAGTGGTGCGCCAAGTGCTCAAGGGCATCCAGGCGCTTCACCCGAGCGTCGAAAAACGCGCCACGCCCCTGCAACTCACCCAGCTGGGCCAGGTCACGACATGGCTGGAAGACGCTGCAGCTGCGGCCCACTCTCGCGGCGATCGCGCCGCCGAGCTGCGGCATCTGCGCGATCGCGCCTTGCTGCTACTCGGCTTCTGGCGCGGCTTCCGCGGCGATGAACTCACCCGCCTCCAGGTGAACCACCTGCGCCTGGTGCCGGGCGAAGGCATGACCTGCTTCCTGCCGCACAGCAAGAGCGATCGCCAGCACGCCGGCACCACCTACAAGGTCCCGGCGCTGTCGCGCTGGTGCCCGGCGGCTGCCACCATGGCCTGGGTCGCGGCAGCCGCCCTCCACGAGGGGCCACTGTTTCGCGCAGTCGACCAGTGGGGCGGGATTGCCGCCGCCCCGCTCCACCCCAACAGCCTGGTGCGCCTGCTACGGCGGATCTTCCGCGAGGCCGGGCTGAGCTCTCCCAACGCCTACAGCGGCCACTCGCTGCGCCGTGGCTTCGCCGGCTGGGCCAACGCCAACGGCTGGGACGTCAAGGCGCTGATGGAGTACGTCGGCTGGCGCGACGTGCACTCGGCGATGCGCTACATCGACGGGGCCGATCCGTTCGCCCGCCAGCGCATTGAGGCGAGCCTGCCGCCAGCCACGCCGCCGCCGCCGCTGGCGGCGCCAGTCCCCGATCCAGTGCCGACCACCACGGTCGAAGCGACCGTCACCCTGACGCGCTTCAATCCGCGTGTGCGCGGACTGCCCAAAGCGCATCGGCTGATCGAGCACATCTGCCTGCAACCGCATCAGGCGCAGCGACTCAACGCCGACGGCACCCGCTACCGATTGGCGATCGCTGCCGGTGACGAGGCGGCCTTTGAAGAAGCCATCGCAATGCTGCTCGACGAGATGCATCGCATCGCCGACAACCACCAGTGCTTCCTGGCCGTCGCCTTGCGCGATGAAGCGGGCGGGCGCCATTGGGACTGATCCTGAGCATGACGACGCTGCACGAAACCGCCTACCCGCGCCTCAAGCCCGATCCCACCGCCAAAGAACTCCAGGATATCTACACGCCTACTGCGGCGGAGGTGCAGTGCGTCCGGAACATCGCTACCGGCCCGGCCACACGTCTGGCCCTGCTGCTGCACCTGAAGCTGTTCCAGCGCCTGGGTTATTTCACGACTCTGGCCGAGGTGCCCGAACGTATCGTGCAGCATGTCGCTCAGACGCTGGGAATGCGCCGCGTGCCCGCCGACCGGTTGGCGAGCTACGACGCCTCCGGCGCCAAGCGCGGGCATCTGGCCCAACTGCGGGCGTTCCTCAACGTCTGTCCGCTCGATGCGGCTGGGCGAGACTGGCTCGGCACCGTGGCTGAAACGGCTGCGCAGACCAAGCACATCGTGCCCGATATCGTGAACGTGATGCTTGAAGAGCTGGTGCATCACCGCTTTGAGTTGCCGGCCTTCAGCACGCTCGAACGCATCGCGATCGCCGCCCGCGAACATGTCCACGATGCGTACTACCGCCAGATCGCCGGCGCGTTGTCACCGACCATGCGGACGCTGATCGATAACCTGCTGCTGACGCCGCCAGGCAGCCACTACAGCGATTGGCACACCCTCAAGCGCGAGCCCAAGCGCCCAACCAACAAGGAAGTGCGCCATTACCTGCGGCACATCCAGCGCCTGCGCATCCTGGCCGAGCAGCTGCCGCCGATCGATGTCTCGGTGCCCAAGCTCAAACAGTTTCGGGCGATGGCCCGCGCACTCGATGCCGCCGAGTTGGCCGAACTGGTCCCGATCAAGCGCTATGCGCTGGCCGCGGTCTTCATCCGCTCCCAGTATCGCAAAATGCTCGACGATGCGGCCGACCTGTTCATCCGCCTGATCCAGAACCTGGAGAACACCGCGCAGCAGAAGCTGATCGCCTACCAACTCGAACACAGCAAACGGGCCGATACCCTGATCGGCCAGCTGGGGGAGATCCTGCAGGCCTATCAGGTCGATGGCACAGACACCGAGCGTGTGGACGCGATCGCGGGCGTGCTGGGCGCCGACATCGGTCTGCTGATGGCTGAGTGCGACGAGCACATGGCCTACGCCGGCCGCAACTATCTGCCATTCCTGCTGGCACCCTACGGGACGTTGCGTCCGCTGCTGTTCAACTGCCTGGAAATCATGGGCCTGCGTGCCGCCAGCCAGGACCCCAGCATGGAGCGCATGATCGGTGCCGTACTGGCGCTGCGCAGTCAGCGACGCGAGACGATCGACGCAGCCAGCCTGGGCGTGGAGGCAACAACCGACCTGACGTGGTTATCGGCGGCCTGGCGCAAGCATGTGATGCCCAAGGCCTTGGCCGCCGCCAGCCCCGGCTGGATCCACCGCAAGTACTTCGAGTTGGCGGTGCTGGCGCAGGTCAAGGATGAACTCAAATCCGGCGACCTGTACATCCCGCACGGCGAGCGTTACGACGACTACCGCGAGCAACTGGTCGACGAGGCGACATTCGCCCAGGAACTGGACGCCTACGGCGAAGTCTCGGGCATCGGTACCGACGCGGCTGACTTCGTGCAGGGTCTGCGCACCGAACTGACGACATTGGCCGATGCCGTGGACGCTCGGTTCTCGGACAACCTGCACGCCAGCATGGTTGACGGGCGGCTGGTGCTCAAGCGCCTGCAGGGCGCACAAGTGACTCAGGCGATCGCCACGGTGGACAGCGCGATCACCGACCGGCTGCCACCGACCAACATCGTCGATGTCTTGGTCGACACCACCCGCTGGCTGGACCTGCACTTGCATTTCCGGCCGATCGCAGGCACCGACGCGCGGGTCGACGATCTGCTGCAACGGGTGATCACCACGCTGTTCTGCTACGGCTGCAATTTGGGACCGACCCAGACCGCGCGTTCGGTCAAGGGCTTCAGCCGGCGCCAGATCTCGTGGTTGAACCTGAAGTACGTCACCGATGAAACGCTCGACCAGGCGATCACCGAGGTGATCAACCTGTACAACAAGTTCGAGCTGCCCGGCTACTGGGGCAGTGGCAAGAGCGCCTCGGCCGACGGCACGAAGTGGAGCGTGTACGAGCAGAACCTGCTGTCGGAGTACCACATCCGCTACGGCGGCTACGGTGGCATCGGTTACTACCACGTGTCCGACAAGTACATCGCGTTGTTCAGCCACTTCATCCCGTGCGGCGTGCATGAGGCGGTCTACATCCTTGACGGGATGCTGGCCAACCGGTCCGACATCCAGCCGGACACCGTACACGGCGACACCCAGGCGCAGAGCTTCCCGGTGTTCGGGCTGGCGCACCTGCTGGGCATCAACCTCATGCCGCGTATCCGCAATATCAAGGACCTGGTGTTTTCCCGTCCCGAGCCGGGTCGGACCTACGAGAACATCCAGGCGCTATTCGGCGACAGCGTCGACTGGAAACTCATCGAGACCCACGTGCACGACATGCTGCGGGTCGCCATCTCGATCAAACTTGGCAAGATCACCGCTTCCACCATCCTGCGCCGGCTCGGCACCTACAGCCGCAAGAACAAGGTGTACTGGGCGTTTCGCGAACTGGGCAAGGCGGTACGCACGCTGTTTCTGCTGCGCTACATCGACGATGTCGAAGTGCGCAAGACCATCCACGCCGCCACCAACAAGAGTGAGGAATTCAACGGCTTCGTCAAATGGGCCTTCTTCGGCGGGGAAGGGATCATCGCCGAGAACGTCCAGCACGAACAGCGCAAGATCGTGCGTTACAACCAGTTGGTGGCCAACCTGGTCATCCTGCACAACGTGGAGCAGATGACCCGCGTGCTGGCCGAGCTGCGGGAGGAGGGCTCAAACATCAGCCCGGAAGTCCTGGCTGGCCTATCGCCGTATCGGACCAGCCATATCAACCGGTTCGGTGACTATACCTTGGACCTCAAGCGGCAGGTCGAGCCAATCGATTTTTCGCGGAGAATTCTTGCGGCGACAACGCGTTAGGACGCAATCAGCTGTTTTTTACCGGGCGAATTCCTGCCTGCCCAGCGCGGTCAAAACGCATAGCTGCAATAATTACATCTTGGGAACAGGAGGACTAGAGTGGCCGCTCAACCACCACCTCCGGTATCTCATGATCATGCCTTCGCGCCTTTTGCGTCTATCGCTCGGTGTCAGCGTCTGTGTGGCCGCAACCAGCTTAGCAGCGCAAGCCATCGCTCCCGAAACAACCGCATCCTCCGCAACCGACGCCGGTGGGCAACAGCAGGATCCCGCACCCACTGCGAGCTTCGAACAGTGGCTGGCCGACTTCCGCCAACGTGCGCTTGCCGCCGGCATTGAAGCCACCACGCTGGATAACGCATTGGCTGGTGTCACACCCGATCCATCGGTGCATGAACTGGATCAGCAGCAACCCGAATTCACCCAGTATCTGTGGGACTATCTCGACGCGCGTGTCACACCTTCGGCCATCCAGGAAGGACAGCAGCTGCTGATCAGCCAGCACGCCCTCTTCCAGAAGTTGCGGCAGCACTACGGTGTGGATCCGGGCATCCTGACCGCCATCTGGAGCATGGAAAGCGGGTACGGCAAGCAGATCGGGGACTTTTATGTCATTCGCTCGCTGGCGACACTGGCCCATGAGGGGCGGCGCACCACGTATGGCAACACGCAGCTGCTTGCGGCCCTGCAGATCCTGCAGACGGAAAAAAGCATTGATCGCTCACAGCTGGTGGGTTCGTGGGCCGGCGCCATGGGACAGACGCAATTCATTCCGAGCACCTATCGCGACTACGCCGTCGATGAGGATGGCGACCAGAAGCGGGATGTTTGGAATTCCAAGGCGGACGCTTTGGGCTCTGCGGCGAATTATCTCAAGCAGAGCAATTGGACAAGCGCTGTTCCCTGGGGACAGGAAGTCCAGCTGTCAGCCGGCTTCGACTACGCGCAGGCCGACCTGACGATCAAAAAAACCGTCGCCGAATGGCGGCGCCTGGGTGTGGCGCCCCACAGGCCGATTGCGCCCGCACTGGCGCAGCAGTTGGCATCGGTGTTGTTGCCCACCGGATACCGCGGCCCGGCATTCCTGGTGTTCGATAATTTCCGCAGCATTCTGCGCTACAACAATTCCACCGCCTATGCACTGGCGGTCGGCTTGCTGGCAGATGGCTATGCGGGCAGGGCCGGGGTCGAGCAATCCTGGCCCAAAGACGATCCGCCGCTCAATAGCACGGCCCAGATCACCGAGCTGCAGCAGAGGCTGACCGACAAGGGATTCGATGTGGGCGGCATCGACGGTGTGCTGGGGGCGCAAACTCGCCAGGGAATCCGTGCGTTCCAGCGTAGCCAGCAATTGCCGCAGGACGGTTACGCCAGTACGTCGCTGCTGGCGAGGCTGCGGGCCGCCTGATCGGGGATATCCCTCACCTTGGCTATGCTTCAAAATATTAAATGTTAACCAACAACGAGGAATTAAGCATGCTAAGAAAATCAATAATTTGCGCTAGAATATCGTCATTTCTCGCTGCAACAGCATTCGGATTCCTTCTTTTATCGATATCGACCCCAAGCCAGGCAGACGATTTGGGGGCAGTTTCTGTGCTTGGTAACATTCAACCCGCAAATCCTACAGATAATCAGGTGCGGAGCGCACACCAGCAGCAAGCTTTGGGTAAATGCAAACAACAGTTTGTAAATTCCAGCTCTGCATATTTAGCGAGTTGGGCCGTTACTGCAGGGGGGAAGCATCCTGATTACTGGAATATTAATAGCGTCTGGATTTGCACAAGTCGCTAAGGAAGGTCTGAACAACGATGCCTGACAGGGTGGAAGGTGGCGTCGTTCCGACGAGTGGCTTTTGGAACTTCGGAATTTCGCCATTTCTAGCGTTTTCCGTGGGAATTTCCGGGTTACAGGCGCACGCTCCCCATCGCAGGCAGTAACTGCTTTCGCTTCATCCACAGGTTTGACAGCGCAAACAAGGTCAGCACCTGTGCCGTGTTCTTGGCCAGACCGCGATAGCGAACCTTGGTGTAGCCAAACTGGCGCTTGATCACCCGGAATGGATGCTCCACCTTCGCGCGCACGCTGGCCTTGAAGTGTTCCCAACGTTGTTCCCGGGCACGCTCGCGCTTGCTGCCGATGCCTTGGATCGTCGAGGGCCTGGCGGCGATGAAGAATGCTGCTTGGCAGTCCCGCAGTTCTTGGCGTTTGTCCGCGCCGGTATAGCCGCTGTCGCCGAACACGCTGTCTTCCTTGCCATGCAGCAATGCGTGCGCCACCGTGACATCGGCCACGTTGGCTGCGGTGCACTGCACGTGGTGCACCAACCCGGAAAATTCATCCACCCCGATGTGCGCCTTCATCCCGAAATACCACTGATTGCCCTTCCTGAGGGTCGGCAGAGATTCGTGTAATAAACCTCTCACTGTCAGTGAGTTAGCTCACTTTTGGCTGTTTTTTACACGAATCCCTGCCGACCCTCAGCACCTCTTCATCTACGACCCCTCCAAAGATGAGCCGATCAGATTCCGTTTGATCGAAGCCATGCACGAGCTGGCCAAGGGACATCCGGAGACCTTGCCGATGGTCAACGAGATCGTTGCCATCGGCGAGCAAATGAGCACGCTGATTCACGACAAGGGCGGGCTCGTCCTATCGTCCAACGGCGCACTCACTGCATCCCTCGGCCGCTACCTGGCGCATTTCAGCATTCTGCGAGAGGTCGCATGTAAGGCCGAGAATCCGTCCTCACTGGAGGGCATCAGCTACAACGTGCTATATCCCAACGAACTGGATGGACAACTGCAAAACGACATCGTGTTCCTCCAGAAGAGCATTGGCGCTTGGTCTGTGTTCTCGGCTGAACTGTGGAAGCAAGCCATGCCCGATATCCCTATGCCCGCGCTTACTCCACAAGCGCCCGTCCCGGCAAGCTCCTCGGGTGCGCACGCTGCTACTGGATCAGCGGGGTACTGACTGGCTATCTCGGCTATACCCAACCGTCAGCAGCGCCTTGGCAAGGAATTCGACCTGGCTAGCTACGGGCGGATCAAGGCAAAACATCGGAATGATGTGGCCTTTGGCCGCGAGCGCCTCGCGGAATTCCTCAAGCACGAATGCTGGATACTGATCGAGCTTGGTGACGCCCACAACAAAGCAGGCGTCTGGAAAGAGCCGATGCGGAAGGACCTCGCGCTGGTCTGCGATCAGCACGTCGCTTCTCGGCAACTTCCACCTGGAAGGGAAGAACGCGCTTTCTTGTTCGCTGCTTACCCTTACGTAAGCTTGTTAGCGATACAGCTTCACTCAATGAACGCGGATATGTGTCAAGACAGAACTCAATCGGTGACAGCGCCCACCCGGGTTGCCCATGTTTTTACCAGCGGTTGCATGGGCTCTGGTACACGAATGCTGTCGTGCGCGTCGGACAGATGAATTTCCTCGCCCCGCGAGATCACGCGCCATTGGCCAGCAGCCAGACGCCTGACGGGGAAACCAAACGCCTTGGCGATTGCCCGTTGCAAGAGCTTCGTTGGCGCCTGTTCAATGCCGACCTGTTCGATCTTGCGCATGAGCACGGACAGATCGCGTACAGTCCGCGGCGGCCGCGCCTTACCGGCGCTGCGCTGCGGCATAGTGATCTCCCAGCCCAGGACCGTTCGACCGAAGGTGAGCCAACGGAACAGACTCGCCCGGCCGCCTGGATGGCGGCGCAGGAAGTGCTGCAGTTGCTCTTCACTGCACTCGCCGCTGTCACCAAGCCCCTCGATCTCGCACAGTTGACTCGCGGCGGTCAGGTACAGGCGGATCGTCCGCGTTGGCGTTTCCTGACCATCGAGCCAGTCGACATAGCGTTTAAGTACCGCTGCATAGGGCGCACGGCGCGAGGCGAGCAGCTTTTCTGTGATCCGGCTCCGCTCGACCTGCTCGACCTTGGCAGCCTCGTCTAGACTGGCACCGAGGTGCGCTTCGAGGAAGCGCACAGGCAAGAGATGCTTTCTCAGCTCAGCGACGCTGAACGTCTCCAGCAAGCCGTTGCCCCGGAGCATGTCCGGATCGGAGACCGAAGCATCCAGTCGGGCAAAGAAGGAAAAATGGCTGGCGAAGACCTTGGCCAGATGCGGTTTGTTCGGCTGCGCCTTGAGCAGCCATTGACCAAAGGCCAAGTAGGCCGCCCGTGACCAATCCCGCTCCAGCGCTAATACTTGGACTGCAGCATCACGCTCGATGCGCTCACGGTTCAAGCAGGCGGTACATCGGCCTTGACCGCTACCTGCCTGTATCGATCCACACCCCGGGCATGTGTGGACCTGCTCGGCCCCAGGCGTACACGCCTCGCAGTGGGGTTTGCCGTTAGGCAACAGGCCCACCACCGATCTATAACGCCGGCAAATTCCACAGCTGCGATGGGTCAGCTTGTTACGGCAGGCGTTGCAGATCTTGTCCTCGATCCCAAGGCGCGGCGCCCGGGACAAGTGGACGCTCTCCACGCCACACCACGCACAAGGTTCTGGCTGCAGGAAGTAAGGCGCGCACGAAACGCATACAGGCCGCCCGTCCACAAGTCGCGCGGCCTTTCCCTGCACCGAACGCTCGCAACGAAGGCATTTTCGGGTCACCCGTTCGCATTGCCGACAGATGGGCTCAGTGGTGGCATGGCGATGGGTTCGCGTTGGCCGCGCGCAGCGGGCGCATGGCAGAGGAATAAAAACCCGCGGGTAGCACGACGAGCAATACTCCGCTCCCTTGTGGAGGCGATGGGCGTTGATGATCGTACGGCCGCATTCGTCGCAGTACCGCTGTCCTTTGGAATCGATGCTCATTTGCTCGCCGCCTGCCACAGCAGTGCTGCGCGCGTGGTCCGCCAATCCGTATTACGACGCCGGTCCTGTTCCAGTTTGGCTCGCAGCGCGTGGCGCTTCCTGGGCTTCGTGTGACGCGTCCTTCCTACCGGCAGCTCTTCCACGGCTGACCTCAACCAATCCGGCAATGAACTCCTCACGAAGCTGCGTTGCGTCAAATGTTGGTCTTTCGCGATCCTCTTGAATCCCAGCGGCCAGCTGGCCAACACCTCGGCAACGCGCAGCACGACGTGGGCCCGAGTTTGGACACGGGCCAGCTCCAATGAGCGTCGTTGGTGCCTGGCAGGAGCACGCGGCGAGGGTGAGCGAGGCGCCAGCAGGCTGGCCAACACCCGCGCCCCTTGGAACAGATCCTCGCAACAGACGGTCTGACCGCCAATCTCCGCAATCCCGCCATGCAGGGCGCGCTCAAAGTAGGACTGCGCCTGCATCAGCGTGTCGATCGGTACGCTCAGATCCTGCGGAATCCTTCCCAACATGCAGCTGCAGTGATGACACAGCTTCACCGAGAGCATTTGCCGGTGAATGGCCAGTGGCGCATCGCAGTGGGGACAGGCGTCCTGCAGGAATCGCCGATGGTGGCTGCACACCACCATGAAGGACATGCGCCAGGCTCGGCAAAGGACCGGCCGCTCTGCCAGACAATCGGGGCAGTACTGCAGGCCCCAGCCTCGTCGCAAGCGGTGGTAGATGCCGACCCGATTGATCCAGGAGGCCGAGTCGCGTACCACGCCCTTGCTCAAAATGGCCTGGGCGCCGCGGAGTGTCATCTGCGCCACACATACCGGCGACAGCCCTGCCTTGACCGCGACTGCGGCGATCAGCGCGTCCGATGCCGAACGATCAATGTCCCGGTTCCAGACCGGAACACCGGGAAAGTGGAATGCGCAGAAGCGGTAGGGCGACAGACCGTGCCGCTGTGCCGCCCTGACCAGGAACGAGCTCAGCAACTCATCTTCCTGGGGTTCAACGGGCAGCGGCCAACGCATCTGGCTCACACCACGCGCGCCACTGCGTCCCAGTCACCCAGGCGCGTCCATCCCAGATCATCTAGGACAGGACCAGTGATGCGCTCCACGCCGGTGTTGATGGCATGTGCCGATGCGGCCTTGAGTAACTTCACCGTACCGCCAACGGTGTCCCCAGCCATTCCGTAAAGCTTCGGAGCCAGCTCGCGACTGGCCAGCTGCGAGGGCTCGGCCAGCGGCAGCAGTTGCTCGTAGCTGGCCAGGAATCGCAGGTACTCGCTGTTGAGCTTCCACCGATCCAGCGCCGTAGGCTCAAAGCGCGATTTCATCTGCGGATCGGAATTCAACGCGTTGATGGCCGCCTGCGTGCCGGCTGCAACGATCGAGATCTTCAGCTCGTTGCTCAGCCCCTTGATGGCCGCCAATAGGTCGCCCGCGGCCTTACCCGCATTGGTGAGATTGTTGAACTCATCGATCACCAGCAGCCGCACGTTGGCGTATTGCAGGACGGACTTGGCCTGCCGCTTCTTGATCGAGGCCGGATCCTTCTCGCGATGCGAGATCGCCAGCGCCCAAAGCAACGTCGACCAGAACTCGGTCTCGTCCGGCGTCTCCGGCATCTCGATGCGCAGGATCGGGGCGATCGGCGAACCCGACTCGGTCATCTGCACGGGATGTCGGTTGGTGAAATGCTCGATGATAGAACTCTTGCCATTGCCACTACGCCCTACCATCAGCAGGTTTGGCATCCGCAGGCTGCGCGGATAGGTCAGCAGCTGATCAAGCTGATCAAGGATTTGCGTCGCCCGGGTGTAGCCGATCCAGCGGTCGGTCTGGCAGAACGTGATCCGCTCAGACTTCGGCAGCTCCAAGGCCTGCGCAACGGCCGGGGTGAGGTGGTTGTATCGCGTCATCGGACCAGCGAGACCTCATCAAAGGGACGGATGGGCTCATCGAACGGGTCCGGCTCGATCGTGGACGCTGGCGCCGACAGCTGCGACACGTGGGGCGACGCTGCGGGCTTGGGCACATGATGCTTGGCTGCGGCCGGGTTGCGGGTAGCCTGCCGCCTGGCGGCCTTGCTCTTTTGCTTGGCCTCGGCAACCTTGGAGCGCATGCGCTCCAAGGCCTCGAAGATCAGGTTCTCATCCACGCCCCTTCGCCCTTCGGCCTTCAGTCGCGCCTGGACCTCTCTCAGCTCCCAGGCACTCATCGCCGGATAGCCGATGTTGCGGTATGGCAATGGCGTGTAGCGGCCATCCTTGGGATCAAGGAAATACACCTTGCTTATATCCCGCGGATCGCGTCGGATCAGGAATTCGCGCTTGGCCTTGGCATTGTCTGGGTCCATGGCGCTGACGTAGGGGTCCAAGACCGGATCGTAGTAGCTGATGTTGTCGATCTGGATGCCGTATTGCTGCACCGAGCGATGGAAGAACGGCATGAAGTCCAGGTGGATTCGCAGCGGATCTTCCGGTATCGGGAACATGCCGGTACCCGTGGAGTTCGCATCACCTAGGACGCCGAGGCTCCACTTGGTCTTGGGCGACATGCCCAGTTCGGAATGCACACGCTGGTGATAGACGTTGACGATGAAGTCGACCAAATGGTTCTCGAACTCTTTGAGCGTCAGCGCCGCCATGGCTTCGGAGTCATAGCCGCGGCGCTGTTGGGGGTTGGAGAAAGTTGCCCCCGGCAGCTTTCGGAGCTGATTGGCCATGGTGCCCATCAGGCGCTCGATGTGGCCGCCAAAATGCGGGAGCGTGACCGGACGCCATTGCAGGTCCATGCCGTACTCCTCGCAGGCCCGCTTGAGCATCTGGCCCCGGAATTCCTTGCCGTTATCGCTATGGACGACACTCATCGCGCCCCACACCGGCCACTCACCGCCCACGCCGAGCTCGGCCAGGTACTCGCGCTTGGGGCAGATCGCTTGCGCCAGGCACATGCCCACCGAAATCGCCGCAGGCTTCTCGAAAGTGACGTAAATGCCCGCGACCATTCGGCTGTACACATCAATCGCCAGGGTCACCCAGGGTCGTCCGATCGGCTGGCGATGCACCTCATCCACGAGGATGACGTCCGCCTCTGTGTGATCGATCTGGACCACGGCAAGCGGATGGTTTGCCCCCGGGAAGGCGCCCTGGATCGCCTCGTAGCGATTTCGCGCCACGTCCCGAAACCCGCGGCGGCGTAGGGTCTGCGCGGGTTCCAGTGCGGCAATGCGGCTTCGG
Organism: Xanthomonas phaseoli pv. dieffenbachiae; assembly: GCF_008639345.1. Lineage (NCBI taxonomy): Bacteria > Pseudomonadati > Pseudomonadota > Gammaproteobacteria > Lysobacterales > Lysobacteraceae > Xanthomonas > Xanthomonas phaseoli. Next base: position 4,394,131 of record NZ_CP041380.1, read on the forward strand.
ACAGTGTTTGCGCTGGGCGCATCGATCTTGGCCAGACGGCAACGCCGTATCACTTCATCCACAACGTCCTGCTTGTTGTGGCGCTGCTTGCTCAGGTAAACGTCTTCGATGGCAGAGCCAATGACCTTTTCCTGCTCATCGCGGAGTAACAGCGCGCCACTCTTGCGGCCGCGCTTTTCCGGGACCAGCGCCGATACGTGTCCCGCGGCTTGGTAGAGCTTCAACCACTTGTACAGGGTCGAGGTGTGGACACGCTCCTTCTCGGCGAGCTTCTCGGCCATTGCGCGTGTGCGCAACGGATCTCCGAGCAATGGCTTGATCGCGGCGAAACGCCGCTGCGCTTCGGCCCACTCCTCCTTGCTGTATTGCGCCAGGTCCCGTTCGATGTCAACTCGGGATTGCGTATCCACTTCCGGTGCGAGTGGCGTCATCAATTCCACCCGCAAACGTTGGCTCTCGTGACTTCCTAGATCGACTGCAAGCACGCTGTCCACAGACAGCAAATGGGTAATGCGAAAGCGCCGCCCCCCATATCCGACCAACTGGCCAGGTTCCGCGCGAAAGAACGCCTTGGAAATTCCGCTCATGCGCTGCTTCCCGGCAGCCAAATGGGCGCGCTCATGGTGAGCGGCACATGGAGATCAGCACCGAGGCGGCCGGTGGCGATGAGCTTCCACAGCATAGGCAGTGCGGCCATCCGCGACTCTTCGGCCCAATAGGCCGCTGCCAGGAGCGCCTGTGGCGTGGTCGTGCCGAGCGCCCGCAGCGTGTAGAGCAGCTGCTGCACACAAAGATCCTGCTCGGGCATTGCACGATAGCGACGCAGGAACCTGGCGTTATCCAGCAGCGCAGTTCGGATGTGGCGCTCCGTCACAAGCTTGAAGCGCCAGCCGTGATCCCGGCAGTAGCGGACAGCGGCCTTGAACCGCGGGCGGTACGCCGACCAGTTCAAGCGCAGTTCTTCGGAGGGCTTCACCTCGTACACCACGGTGGCCATACCCGACTCCAGCCTGTAGTCAGCCCGCACGTCCGGCGTATAGCGGCGCGTTGCCCCTCGATGCTTGTAATGCAGAGAGAAGGGCTGGACCTGGATGGCCTGGACGCGGAGGTCGAAGTCGAGCGCTAGCAGCCAGTCACGCTCGAGCGAAGACTCGAAAGCGGCGGCCCCTCCATCGCCCAAAGTCACGCGTCCCGTCAGGCTTCTTCGGCTTGTCCGGAACTCGCGCACCGGGGTGTCAGAACTCAGTCGCGCCATTAGGCAGCATCCTAGAGGCAGTCGCCTCTATTACAGTGGCTTAGTCGTGCTATTTCCTGCAATCATCGGCGCCAGAGCCTTGATTTGCAATACATTTAGTCGCTGAATTTGCTGGAATTCACAGCGGCACGCACCCGCGCCCCGGCGAGATCTCGCTGTCTCACAACGGCGTGCTGTTCCTGGACGAATTGCCCGAGTGGCAACGGCAAACCTTGGAAGTGTTGCGCGAGCCACTGGAGTCGGGCGTGGTCACGATCGCGCGCGCGTCACGCAGCGTGGATTTTCCGGCGCGCTTCCAACTAGTCGCCGCCATGAATCCCTGCCCGTGCGGCTGGGCAGGCGATGGCAGCGGGCGCTGCCGCTGCAGCAGCGATAGCATCCGTCGCTACCGCAGCCGCATCTCCGGCCCGTTGCTGAACCGCATCGATCTGCATGTGGAAGTGCCGCGCCTTCCGCCACAGGCGCTGCGCAGCGGCAACCTCGGTGAAGACAGCGCCAGCGTGCGGACGCGCGTGGTCGCCGCACGACAACGACAGCTTGCACGCGGCGCGCTGCCCAATGCGCAACTGGACCAGGCCGATACCGACCGCCATTGCCGCCTGCAACACGACGATCAGGTGCTGCTGGAGCGCGCCATCGAACACCTGCAGCTGTCCGCACGCTCGATGCATCGCATCCTGCGCGTTGCGCGCACCATTGCCGATCTCGACGACAGCCCGGACATCGCCACACGCCATCTCACCGAAGCGATCGGCTACCGCAAACTGGATCGCGCGCTTGGCGCCGCCAGCGCGGCGTAGTTCGGCAGGTCAACCGGGGGCGCGGTCCGCAAGCCATGCGCGGGCGCGCATCCTGCTACTGCAAGGCGCCTGCATTGTCAGGAAGTGGCGCTGGTGCCAGTGCCAGTGCCAGTGCGCAACAGCATTCACCGTCACGGTGTTCATCGGATGCAGCCAATTGATCGCTCGCGCGACATCGGCGCACGAGTGGCATCGTGCCTAACGCCAGCACGCACCGAGCCGATGCCCTCACGGACGCCCGCCCTTGCTGCACGACCGCTGGCGCCATATCCCAACATGCATTTCATGGCGTTGCACGTACAACAGGCAGCACTCCATTGTGCAGAGGCCTGTATGAGCCACCACCCCGAACTTGCCACGGTCCCTTCGCTGGATCTGAATCGCTACCTGGGCACGTGGTACGAAATCGCCCGCCTGCCGACCCGCTTCGAGGATGCCGACTGCACCGACGTGTCGGCACACTACACCCTGGAAGACGACGGCAGCGTGCGCGTCCAGAATCGCTGCTTCACCGCGGAAGGCGAGCTGGAAGAAGCGGTAGGCCAGGCGCGTGCCATCGACGACACGCACAGCCGGCTGGAAGTGACCTTCTTGCCCGAGGGTCTGCGCTGGATTCCTTTCACCAAGGGCGACTATTGGGTGATGCGCATCGACGCCGATTACACGGCTGCACTGGTCGGCAGCCCGGATCGCAAGTACTTATGGCTACTGGCGCGCTTGCCGCAGCTGGACGAAAACATCGCCCAGGCCTACCTGGCGCATGCGCGCGAACAGGGCTTCGATCTGTCGCCACTGATCCATACCCCGCACACCGGGCGGCTGACCGAGCAACCGCTTCCGTAGGCGACCCCGGCTGGCTGGGGACTGGTCAGGCCAGCAACGACGCACCGCCTGCAACCCTTGCGACCTGGAGGCACTGACCAGTGGACGATAGGCATATGCTCTCAACGACCACCCAGCCCACAATCACCCACTGACGCAGTCGCCATGGCCACTGCCGTGGCGACCCAGGGCACCGGTCCTGGCGGCTGCATCGCGCAGACCAGCACCCCAACCTCTCAGTCGTCGAGCGTGCCGAGATCCTTGGCAGCTGCCTGTGCACCTTCCAGGCTGTCGAAAGCCACGCCCGTGTCGCCGACCACGTACTTGGTCAGCTCGCCGTCGCGTGTTGTCTCCTGCATCTTGAAGATCGGCACCGCATCGGTGCCGCCGACGCGTTCTTTCTGCGTTGTCATGCGTGATTCCTCCAGTGAAAGCGTCCTGCGTGGGACGGGTGTCCGGCTGCTCCCGGGCGGGAGCGCAGACAGTCCGACCCTAGCGCGGTCCTGCGTGCAGTCGCGTGAATCCGCAGGCGGCCCCGACTGCCACGATGCGAGGCAAGACGGTCGGAAAAAAATCACAGCCGCTTCGCTCCGCAAACGCGCGCAATGCACGCGTGTGTCGTACATTCGCGACGTGCAGCCTCATCAGTCCATGCCGTGCGTCACCAATCGCGACGTGTGCCGTTCGCGCACGCCGGTTGGCGTGCACGTTCGATCTGCGCAAGCCCGCGCTGACGGCGTTTCTGCAGGGGCCATGCGTGAACCGGCAGCACGGCCGTCGCGGGTGGTGGGATGAAGCGCCAACGCATCATCAGCGTCACCGTGCTGCTGGTGTTGCTGAGCGCAACGCTGCCGATCGGCCTGTCCTACTACCTGGCCTGGCGGCTGGCGTTGGCGCGCGAAGAGGGCAAGCTGAGCCAGCTGGCGGCGCTGTCGATCCGGCGCACCGAAACCGCCTTCGACGAGGCGCATGGCGCATTGTTGAGCATGGCCGCCTCGCGGTTGCCGCCGTGCTCGCCTGCGCACCTGGCGCAGATGCGCGCCTTGGTGCTGACCAGCCACTACATCGTCGAGCTGGGACGGTTCCAACAAGGTCGTCTCAGCTGTACGTCGTGGGGCCAACTGCGCAACACCGTTCCGCAGCGCACGGCCGACTTCGTGGTCAAACGCGGCATCGCGGTGACCACGCGGCTGCTGCCGTTGGCCAATCCGCAGCGTCCGCTGATGGCACTGCAACTGGGCGACTACAACGTCCTGGTCAACCCGGACACGCTGGCCGACATCAATATTCCGCCGGGCCTGCAACTGGCGATCGGCACGCCGGACGGGCAGATTCTCAGCAGCACCGGCACCGCCGCCGAACACTTGCTGATCGACCCCACGGCCAAGCGTGAGCCGGGCGACCTCGTGCTGTCGCAGGTGTTGTTCGGGCGCGACCGTCGTGGCGACTGGGCCGCGGTGGTCACCGAGCCGGTGGCCTATCTGCGCGGGCCGCTGGCGGCGGCACGCTTGCAGCTGGTACCGATCGGCATTGCCGTGGCGCTGCTGCTGGTCGGTGCGGTGCTGTGGGTCTCGCGGCGGCGCCTGTCGCCACTGGCGCGGCTGGAAATCGCCGTGCAGCGCGGCGAGTTCATCGTGCACTACCAACCGATCGTTGCGCTCGACAGCGGTGCCTGCGTTGGCGCCGAAGCGCTGGTGCGCTGGCAGCAGCCCGACGGTGTGCTGGTGCCGCCGGACGCCTTCATCCCGCTGGCCGAACAAAGCGGCCTGATCCTGCCGATCACCGATCTGGTGGTGGCCGAAGTCATCCGCGAACTCGGCCCCACCCTGGCCGCCGATCCAGCGCTGCATGTGGCCATCAATGTCTCCGCCGACGACATCAAGAGTGGCCGCGTGCAGGGCGTGCTGGCCCAGGCGTTGCGCGGCACCGGCGTGGACAGCGGCCAGCTGTGGGTGGAGGCGACCGAACGCAGCCTGATGGACATCGAGGCGGCACGCACCACCATCACCCATCTGCGCGGTGCCGGCCACACGGTGTCCATCGACGATTTCGGCACCGGCTATTCGAGCCTGCAGTATCTGCAGGGCTTGCCGCTGGACGCGTTGAAGATCGACAAATCGTTCGTGGACACCATCGGCACCCACTCGGCCACCAGCGCCGTGACCGCGCACATCATCGAGATGGCCAAGACGCTACGGCTGCGCACCATCGCCGAAGGGGTCGAGCGGCAGGAACAGCTCGATTATCTGCGCGCCCATGGCGTGGATCTGGCGCAGGGCTGGCTGTTTTCGCGCGCATTGCCCGCCACTGGTTTCATCGCCTACTACGCACAGGCACGCAGCGCCAGGCAGTGAACCCGGCAAGAAAAAGGCCGCCATTGGCGGCCTTTCGATGTCGATCAGGCGTTGCGCAACCCAATCACGCGCCCTGCAATGCAGCACTGCTCTGCCGCACCGGCTTAGGCCGGCTCGGGAAGGCATGGCGCACGATCCGCCACATCACCTGGCCGAACTGGCGCGGCAGCGAGCCGGTGTTGTAGTGCTGGCCGTAGCGCGCACAGACCTGCTTCACTTCGACGGCGATCTGCGCATAGCGGTTGGCCGGCAGGTCGGGATAGAAGTGATGCTCGATCTGGTGGCTCAGGTTGCCCGACAGCACGTTCATCAGCTTGCCACCGGTCAGGTTGGACGAACCACGCAGCTGACGCAGATACCAGTGGCCACGCGATTCGTTGCGGATGGATTCCTTCGGAAACACTTCCGCATCGGCGGTGAAGTGGCCGCAGAAGATGATCACGAAGGTCCAGATGCTGCGCAGCACGTTGGCCGCCAGATTGCCCAGCAGCACGGTCAGGAAGAACGGGCCGGCCAGCAGCGGAAAGACGATGTAGTCCTTGAGCATCTGGCGACCCATCTTGCGGCCGACCGGCAGGAACGAGGCACGCAATTCGGCGGCCTTCATCTTGCCGGCGAACCAACGGCCCAGACGCAGGTCCTGGATCGCCACGCCCCATTCGAACAGCAGCGCGAACACCACCGCGATAAAGGGCTGCAGCAGGTAGAAGGGGCGCCAGCGCTGCTCGGGGAAGATGCGCAGCAGGCCGTAGCCGATGTCGTCGTCCATGCCACGCACATTGGTGTAGGTGTGGTGCTTGAAGTTGTGCGTCTTGCGCCAGTTGTCGCCGGTGGCAACGATGTCCCACTCGTAGGTGTTGCCGTTGAGCTGCGGGTCGCCCATCCAGTCGTACTGGCCATGCATGACGTTATGGCCCAGCTCCATGTTCTCCAGGATCTTGGACAACGCCAGCAGCAGCACGCCGGCGATCCATGCCGGAATCAGCACGCTGTGCACGAAGGCGCCCAGGAACAGCAGCGCACGGCCGGCCACGCCGGTCCAGCGCACGGCAGCCACGATGCGGCGGATGTAGCGCGCATCGGCGGCGCCCACCTGGCGCAGCACGCGCGCGCGGATGGCATCGAGTTCGTCGCCGAAAGACTGCAGTTCGGCAGCGGACAGGGCACGGTTATGGACTCGGCTCATGAAGATTCCTTACAGATCCAGGATCAGGTCAGTGCTCGGCGCACTGATGCACAGGCGCACCTGTGCGGTGGGTTCGTTGCTGCGTTCACCGGTCAACAGGTGCCGGGTGGTGCCGGACTGGCGCGGGCAGGCGCAGGTATTGCAGATGCCCATGCGGCAGCCGTGTTTGGGCCGCAGGCCTTGCGCTTCCAGCCCTTCCAGCAGCGACTGGCCGCGCGGCAGGGTCAGGGTACGGCCGCTGCGTGACAGTTGGACCTGCACCTGGCCGGTCTCGGCCTGGTCCAGTGCCGGCACGCTGAAGGCCTCTGCCTGAAAGGCAGCCACGCATCCCTGCAGCCGCTCGCGCGCGGCCTGCACAAAACCGCCCGGCCCACAGGCCATCACATGGCGCTGGTCCAGCGCGGCAATGTGGTCCAACGAATAGGTGTCCACGCGTTCTGCGGGGGTCTCGCCTTCGCGGGTGGTCAGCAGTTGCACACGCAGGCGCGGATGCGTCGCGGCCAGCGCGGCGAATTCGTCGACGAAGCAGGCTTCGTCGCGCTGGCGCACCCAATACAGCAGGTCCACGTCCATCGGCATGCCGGCCTGCGCGGCGGCCTGCAGCAACGCGCGCATCGGCGTGATGCCCGAACCGGCGGCCAGCAGCAGGAGCGGAGTTGGCGTGGTCGGCAGCAGCATGTCGCCGAACGCCGGGGCCAGCGACACCACCGTGCCCAGGGCCGCATCGTGCGCCAGGAAGCGGCTCACCAGCCCGCCCTCGATCGCCTTGACGGTGATCGCCAGCCGGCCGTCGGCCAGCACCGTCGGGCTATAGCTGCGCAGCAGGCGGCGGCCGTCGATCTCCACGCCCAGGCTCACATGCTGGCCGGCCTGCAGGCCGCGCCAATGGCCGTTGGGTTGCAACACCAAGGTTACCGCGTCCCGGCTGGCCGGGGTGCGCTGGACCAGCCGCGCCATCGGCTGTTCCAGCGTCCACAACGGGTTGAGTCGGGTTGCCCAGAAATCGAACAGTTGCGGGGACACCAGCCGACGCGCCAGGCGTGCCGGCAACGGGGACTTGGACTTGCGAGGAGATGCCAGGTTCATGGGTCGCACTATACGCATGCATGTACAGCCGTGTATACACTTGTATATTGCCAGAGGGGCTATGATTCAGGCCCACGCCCGGCTGCAGCCTCATGACCTCTATCGCCCTGCCTTCCCACGACGCGCCGCCGTCCCGCAAGCCGGCGATTTCACGTGAGGATCTCATCGCTGCAGCGCTGTCCTTGATTGGCCCGCACCGCAGCCTGTCCACGCTGAGCCTGCGCGAAGTGGCACGCGAGGCGGGCATCGCGCCGAACAGCTTCTATCGCCAGTTCCGCGACATGGACGAGCTCGCCGTGGCCTTGATCGACCTGGCCGGGCGTTCGCTGCGCACCATCATCGGCCAGGCGCGCCAGCGCGCGACCTCCACCGACCGCAGTGTCATCCGTGTCTCGGTCGAAGCCTTCATGGAACAGCTGCGCGCCGACGACAAGCTGCTGCACGTGCTGTTGCGCGAAGGCGCAGTGGGCTCGGACGCCTTCAAGCAGGCGGTGGAGCGCGAACTCACCTATTTCGAAGACGAGCTGCGCGTGGACCTGATTCGCCTGGCCGCGGCCGACAACGCCAAGCTGCATGCTCCTGCCCTGGTGTCCAAGGCGATCACCCGGCTGGTATTTGCGATGGGCGCGGTGGCGATGGATTCGCCGCCGGAAAAAGATCCCGAGCTGATCGAGCAGATCTCGCAGATGCTGCGCATGATCCTTACCGGCGCGCGCACCCTGGGCACGCACGGCGGTTGATTGCTTGCCGGCGTCCGCGCGCTGCGGGCATCGGCATCGGCGCATGGACCGGGTGTCTACAGCGATTTTGAGCGCGCCGTGCAAACTTTCCGACGACTGCTCACGACGCGCTACCGGCATGCGTCATCGGCGGTGCTTGAATCAGATCATCGCCGGATTCCACCGCCCTCTTCGATTTCATCAGCGCGTTGTAGCCGATACACAGCTGCATTCTCTTTCGCCTCGCGAAAGATAATCCGAAAAATAATTGCATAAAGTGCTTGCATCGTTAAAAAGACGCAGGTAATGTTCGCGCCCTCAGCAGCCACGTCTGCACTTTCACCGAACCGACCTCATGTCCCTGCTCAACTCCGCCACATTCAATCGACTGCCCAGCGCGCACCGCGCGGCATCGTATGTGCGCACGAAGAAAGCAGACGTGCGCATCACCCTCTTCGACTGATCCCCTCAAGGAGATCGGTCATCCGATCTCCGAGGCACGCGAACGCCCTCGGATGCTGCATCCCGGGGCGTTTTTCGTTGTGCGTTCGCATCACATCCTGTGGATGACCTTCCAGGCACCCGGGCATGGATTGCCCGACAACATGGACGTTGCACGCGACCAGGCGCGAGAGCGCTGTGCCCAGGTGCCGGGCACGGGTAGCGCGTGGTCATGCACAGACAAGAATTACCGTTTGAATAAAACGGTGATCAGAAACACTGCGAAAGATATTCAGCGGCCTGGAGTTTATTCCAGCTGGTGCGCGCGGCGATGCCGTGGCGTATACCGAACTCTTTGGCATGTTTCTCGTTACGGGTATCGGCTCCTGGTGGAGCGGCGGCGAAAGCCGTAGGCCTGGTTCGATTCCGGAATACCCACCCCTGGATAGCTCAGTTGGGTAGAGCAACAGATTTGTAATCTGTCTGTCGCGGGTTCGAATCCCGCTCCATGCATGACCTTCTCGGTCATTCCTCGGGACGCAAGTCCCCTTACGGAAACGCCCATGCCGCAGGCAACAGGCAAGCCATCGCCTGACTGCCTGCAGCAGCGGCGCCCCTGCCGGGCCATTGCCCTGAATGCGCGTGCTGCGCCGTTCGCTGCTGCTGCGCAAGCCATCGCACCGCAGCAGTCACACAGATGCAGGCGCCAACAGCGCATTGCGCCCCGCACGGCCGCCGTCACCGGCGTTTCCACCTTTCAACGCCGCGTTGCATCGGCACACGTTCCGCCGGCAGTCCGATCCGGGCAGCGGAACGGCTGCATTCCCGGATCGGACCACCAGAGCCAAACCTAAGGAGAAGTGCCATGTTCTGGACCAAGAGGGTCGTGATCGGTGACGGCGAGCGCGGCCTGGTGTATCGCAACCGTCGGTTCGAGCGCGTGCTCGTCCCCGGCGTCTATCGCCTGTTCGACCCGTTGGGTCGCAGCCAGGTCATCATCCACGCCATCACGCAAGGCGCCGATGTGGGCTGCGATGCAGAAATGCTGATCGACACGCTTCGTAGCATCCTGCCGCAACACTTCGTGCTGGCCGACATCGGCACCGCGCAGGTCGGCTTGCTGATCCGCAATGGCAAGCTCGACGACGTGCTGCCACCGGGCACGCGCACGCTTTACTGGCGTGGTCCGTCGGCAATCGAGGTGCAGACCCTGCCATTGGGCGATGGGCTGCAGGTGCCCACCGATGTGCAGCGCAGGCTGCGCCAGCTCGGCACGCTGTCGCGTGTGGCGGTCTGCATGGATGTGCCGGCCGAGTCGCAAGGGCTGGTGTTCGTCGACGGCAAGCTGCTTGCACCGTTCGGACCGGGGGCGTATGCATTCTGGAATTTCCAGAAGAACATCACCACCGACGTGATCGATCTGCGCGTGCAGTCGGTCGAAGTGTCCGGGCAGGAGCTGTTGACGCGCGACAAGGTGTCGTTGCGGGTCAACCTGGCCGCCAGCATGCGCGTCACCGATGCCGTGGCGATGCGTACGCGCGTGGCCAAGGCCGGCGATTACCTGTATCGCGAGTTGCAGTACGGTTTGCGGCGCGCAGTCTCGGCCAAGACGCTGGACGAGTTGTTGGGCGACAAGGCCTGCCTGGATGCAGATATATTCGGGTATGTGCGCGGCAGCGTGAGCGGCTTCGGCATCGAGGTACTGGGTGTCGGCGTCAAGGACGTGATCCTGCCGGGCGAGATGCGCGAGATCCTCAACGCAGTCGTGCAGGCGGAGAAGCAGGCGCAAGCCAACGTCATCCGTCGGCGCGAAGAGGCCAACGCCACGCGCTCGTTGCTCAACACCGCCAAGTTGATCGAAGACAGCCCGGTGCTGATGCGTTTGAAGGAACTGGAGGCGCTGGAAAAGGTCACCGAAAAGATCGACAAGCTCACCGTGTTCGGCGGCCTGGATGGCGTGCTGAAGCAATTGGTGACGATCAGGCAATGAAGGCTGCGCGTGGCGGAAGGATCTGCCACGCACTGCCGCAAGGTAATGACAACAATGAGTACATCACAACACTTTGAATTTCTGCACGCCGAAGGCAGCAGCACCCCGATCAAGGGTTGGGTGCGCGGCGTGCCGCTGGAAGAGCAGGCGCATGCGCAGCTGCGCAATATCGCAGCGGTCCCGTTTGTCGGTCCGTGGGTCGCGGTGATGCCAGACGTGCATCTGGGCAAAGGCGCAACCGTGGGCTCGGTGATTCCGACCCGTGGCGCCATCATCCCGGCGGCGGTCGGCGTGGATATCGGCTGCGGCATGGCGGCAGTGCGCACCACGCTGCGCGCCAACGACCTGCCCGACAACCTGGCGCAGCTGCGTTCCAGCATCGAGCGCAGCGTGCCGGTAGGCAACGGCCGTGGCGGCGAGCACCGCAAGCTGCCGGACAGCATCCAGACCCGCATCGCGCAGTCCGGGCTGGTGCAGCGTCTGGATGCCATCAAGCAACAGCACAAGCGCATCCGGACCGACAAGCTGGACTGCCAGATCGGCACGCTGGGTGGCGGCAACCATTTCATCGAGATCTGCCTGGACGAAACCGATGCGGTCTGGGTGATGCTGCACAGCGGTTCGCGCGGCACCGGCAACCTGATCGGCACGTATTTCATCGAGCGCGCGCGTGAGCAACTGGCGCATCGCGTGTTGGGTTTTCATCTGCCCGACAAGGACCTGGCCTTCTTCATGCAGGGCGAGCCTTTGTTCGACGAGTATGTCGAAGCGGTGTCGTGGGCGCAGGATTACGCCCGCGAAAATCGCGAGGCGATGATGGCGCGCGTGCTGGCCGAGATGCGTCACCGCTTGCCCAAATTCCAGCTGGAAAAGCTCGCAGTCAATTGCCACCACAACTATGTGCAAAAGGAAACGCACGGTGGCGAGGAATTGTTGATCACCCGCAAGGGCGCGGTGAGCGCTCGTGCCGGCGAGCTGGGCATCATTCCGGGCAGCATGGGCACGCGCAGCTACATTGTGCGCGGGTTGGGCAACGCCGACAGTTTCCACAGCTGCAGCCACGGCGCAGGGCGCGTGATGAGCAGGACCGCCGCACGCGCGCAAATCACCCTGGCACAGCATCGCGAGGCCACCGCACATGTGGAATGCCGCAAGGACGCGGCAGTGATCGACGAGTCGCCTGCCGCGTACAAGTCCATCGATGCAGTGATGGCGGCGCAGTGGGACCTGGTCGAGGTGCTGCACACCTTGCGCCAGGTGGTGTGCATCAAGGGATAGAAGAGGGCCGCGCTTGCGGCCCTCTTCACTACAGACACGTTGCAAGCGCGAGCGAGCAACCTCATCCGCAATGCACTGCACAGTTCAGTCATGTCGCGGCAGCGCTCACATCAAAGCACGCGCGTTTCACTCTTTCGACGCCATCGTGGCGCCTCGTTCGCGGTCTGATTTACAGGGCGCATCCATCAAATAAGCCGGAGGCGGTATGAGCAATCTCGACAAGCAGGAACGCAAAGAAGAAGCGAAGGACTTGAACCGCGACCCGATCTTCGGAGCGCCTGGTTCGCATCCGGTTGGGGTGGGCGTGGGCGGCATCGCCGGCGGCGCGGCAGCTGGCGCGCTGGCGGGCACGGTGTTCGGGCCACTCGGCACCTTGATTGGCGCAGCAGCCGGCGTGGTTGCGGGCGCTGCAGCTGGCAAGGGCGTGGCCGAACGGCTCGACCCCACGGTGGAGACCGAATACTGGCGGCAGGAGCATCGCAACCGTCCTTACTACAAGGAAGGCACCGACTACGATCGCGACTACGCCACCGTCTACGGATTCGGTTTGCAGGCACGCGAAACCCGCCCGACCAGCACCTGGGAAGAAACCGAAGCCACCCTGGCTGGGGAATGGCCACGTAACCGCGGGCAATCGCGCCTGGAGTGGGACGAAGCCCGGCTTGCAGCACGCGACGCATGGGAGCGTGCGGACCGTACCCACACGGTCTATCGCGACAGCGATACGCACTATGCGGGTCGCTTCGACAGCGCCAGCTACCGCGATGCCGAGTATTCGTATGACGACTATCGTCCGGCTTACCGCTATGGCATGCAGGCGCGCCAGCAGCACGCCGGCCGCCAGTGGGACGACCATCTGGAACGCGACCTGGGCGATGGCTGGGACCGCTTCAAGGCCAATTCGCGCCTGAGCTGGGAAAAGGCCAAGCATGCGGTGCGTGAGGCGTTCGATTCGGATCATCACGATGCAGCGGCGCGCCGCAACCCAACTGATCCGCGCGTCTAAGGCTTGATCGCAGCGGCTTGGTAAAGATTGCCGCGGCGAGCGCAATGTGTTGACCCAGGGCGGGCCTATTTGGGCCCGTCCTGCATTGTGGAGTGATGAACGTTCGTTGCTCGTCGGGCGTCAGTGGAAGTGCATGGATGCCGACACGCATTCCAGGGTGATTTACCCACACGACGGCCCGCGCGCACTGGATGTCCAACACGCCGGGGAAGCAACGCATGCACGCCCGCACGGTGTTGCACGCGCTACCTCGTTCCTGACGCCTAACCTGCGGTCTTCTCTACCGCCCGGATGTCGCCGCGAAAGACCGGAGTGCTCTGCTCCAATTGGGTCGCAGCAGCGCCTTGCTGATCCTTGAGCAACTGCTTGCGCATGGCCACCACCTCCTTGGCCAATGCGATACGCCGGCCGACGACCATCTCGGTCAGCCAGTCGATCAGTGCGCGCGTGTATTGCTGCTGGTGCTCCTTGATGCTGAGCGCATGGTCGGCACCGGCGATGACGCGCGATGTGAGCGAACGCGCCTGCACGAATGATTGCGCGTAGTTGTGCAGCACCGGCTGCGGCACGATCACATCGTGTTCGGCTTCCACCAACAGCACATCGCCCTTGTACTCGGCGCAGGCGGCCAGGGCGATGTTGTCGGCCGGGCGCAGGCGCTGCCGGCGGTACGCCATCAGCTCCGGGTCGGCATTGAGGCTGACCTTGGGTTGGTCCCAGTGGGCGTCCTTGTAGAGCGCAGGCGAACGCAACGCCAGCCACTCCACCGGGCGCTCGCGCGTCAGCAGTGCGGACAGATAGCCCCCGTAACTCAGGCCAACCACGGCGATCGACTGCGCATCCACATAGGGCAGAGCCGCCAATTGATCGTACGCAGCCTTGATGTCGTCCAGGTTCTGTGCGCGTGTCACGGTCTGGCGCATCGATGCGTAACCCTCATGCCCACGCAGATCGAAGGTCATGCAGATGCAGCCCAGGCCTGCTGCCTCACGCGCCCGTACCAGGCTGTGGTGCTGGCTGCCGCCCCAGCCGTGCACGAACAACACCGCAGGCATGCCTGAGGGTGTGAGCAAGGTGCCACTGAGTGCGTCCTGGCCGACCGGGATATCGATGCTGGAAAGTTTGGCTTCCATTACGTCGCAGAGATGCTCCTGCATTTGTAACGCGGCCCTGGACCGGATTGGGTTGCGCGATAGTAGACCTGCGCATCGGCCGGCGGCTGGCCCTGATAGATTTCGTGTGTGGACGCATTGACCCACTGCAACGCGGGATCGTGCTGGAACGCGGCGATTGCAGCGAGTTCGGCCGGGGTTGCGCCACCGATTCGCCAGGATTGTTCCAGCACGCCGCATACCGGGACATTGATAGCATCCCGACCGCTGACCACATCGTAGTTGCGGCGGGAAATCTGCAGCTCAGGATACGCGGCGGTGACGCATCGATCGTATCTGCACGCTTGCTCGACCACCTGCCGTTCGAGCAATGGTAACGCGGTCGCCATCAGTGCCTCCAACGACCCACGAAAGACGCGCAACGACGAGCCGCCGTACACCTCGCTGCCGTCCGCATCGGGCACGCTGCATTGCGTGCCGTAGTACGCAATCTGGACACCTGCCAGACACAACTCGCCCACGCTATGCGTCATCGGCTGCAAGATATTGCGTTCCAGCACGCCACCATGCGTGCCCAGATAGGTCTCGGGCAGGCTGTCCAGCACCTGCGCTAGCTGCGATGCGTCGGCGATGCGCCACTGGTCGTTGCCGCCCACGCCGGTGGGCAGCTTCAGGCGCACGTCTCCACCACCAGACAGCGCCTCGAACGCGTGCATCGCATCCGGGCGAGAAAACGCGGTGTAGCCCGGCAGCGTGGCGGGAATCAGCGACATGGCCAGCGCCTGATCCCAGCCTGCAGGGCGTGCCGCATCGGCGCCAATCAATGGGTGACCGATGACCTTGGTGGCCAGAAATGCATGCGGCACGATACCGCCAAGCAAGTCGTCCACGCCGTCAATGCCAAGCCCACGCGCTTGCGCAATCGTGAGCGTGTCGTCAGGTACGTGGAATGTTCCTCCTTCAATCACGCCATGGCCGGCGACGCCGGCGTCAGGCACATCCAGCAAGCGCGCAATCTCGCGACATACCCACGCATGTGTTGCACGCTCATGACCGTGCTCGGGCACCCGGCGCATGGCATGCCCAAGCACGTGGCGATAGTGCGTCTGTGCCATGACCTCTCACCTGCGGCGTGATCGCGCGTTGTTACTGGCCTCGGTCGCAGCTGAGGGACGGGTCTAAAAAGCAGGTGTCGTCCGGCCTTACTTCAAGGCCAGATACAGGCCAAGCACGATCAGGAACACCACGATCAAACTGATGGCGATACGGCCTCCGCGCAACTCCAACAAGGCATGCCACCATACGCGTGCTTCAGGGGTGCCGCTCGCATGATGTGGCTTACGGCTACTGGTCTCGCTGTCCTGCATCCTGGGTACTCTCGCTCCATTACGTCACCACCCACCTTAATGATCAGACGTTACACAGGTGTGGAGCGGTTCAGAATCTTCCGTGAAATGCGGCATTGCGAAAGCGATTTTCGCCCGATTGTCCATTACACGCCTGGACTC
Organism: Xanthomonas phaseoli pv. dieffenbachiae; assembly: GCF_008639345.1. Classification (NCBI taxonomy): domain Bacteria; kingdom Pseudomonadati; phylum Pseudomonadota; class Gammaproteobacteria; order Lysobacterales; family Lysobacteraceae; genus Xanthomonas; species Xanthomonas phaseoli. Next base: position 4,409,688 of record NZ_CP041380.1, read on the forward strand.
AAGTTGGTCAGGTGCACCACGTTGGCAACATCGGAACGCATACGAGACCAACGCGTTGCCTTGAGCACAAGGTTTCAAACGCGGTCACATCAGACGTATGAACCACTTGTACGCGCCTGCATGCGTGGCGTATAGACGCGCTCGAACAATCTGACCAGTTAAGCGTGCAATGCACCGACGTGCTGCAATGGTCGGGTTCGATGATCAATCGTTGACATACCCGCAGTTACCCTGCAGGTCAAGTTTGTTTATAGCGGAACACCCCCAGTCATGAGCAGAGATCCATCCGTCATCGATGTACAGGCCGAAATCGCGCATTGGCAGGCGCGGCATGCCCAGGGCAACCTCGGCGCAGGCAAGTTCAGCGAGTTGTCCCCGGTGGTGAAAATGGCCTGCGACATCTACCTGCAAGCCCCGCGTTCGAGCGACCAGGAACGTCTGCGCTTATTTCGGGACCGCTTGGAGCACCACTTCATTTCTTCCAGCACACAGTCCAACTACGAACAGTTGGCAACTGATTGTTGGCAGCGCCTGGGCGCGCGCAATAGTTGAGTCCGCAGTATCGAGCAACATCTGTTTTTCATTGGAGATCGTCATGAAAACCCCGTATCAAGTGCAGCAGGAGCTGGAACGATTGGAGCGGTTGGTACCGCACATCGTCAGCGACCAGGGCGACCGCGCGGAGGAAATCCTTGGCTTCCACGTTGCCAGTCTGTTGGGTAGCGCGCCGGTCAGCGAGCACGCGTTGATTCGCGAACGCACCGCGCGCATGGCGCGTACCTGCCGCAGTGCGCAGGAGGCCGTGTGTGCTCCCAAGGTGCCTGCCAGACCATTGGGCTTGGCCCCCGTCGCCCAGCCGCAGTGGGCCTGACCGACCTCCCCGGAGCCGCCTAGCGGCTCCTTTGCATTCCACCTCTGGCAATTGCCGATTCACTCCAGGATCTTCATGAAAGTCACGCTTCTCACCGCTTCGCTGTTGGCCATGCTCTCTCTGACTGCCTGCGATCGCCCCGGCGGCGATGCTTCGCGCACTGCGCCAGCAGTGTCGCCCGAGCCGACGGCTGCGCCCGTCAGTGGCAGCGGCGCGACCGAGTTGGCCAAGGGCGATGGGGCAGTGCTGGGCGTGCTGGCTGCGATCGACGACAACGAAATCGCACTCGCCAAGCAGGCCATCGAACAGGATCTGGGCGGAGCCACCGGCGAGTTCGCGCAGCAGATGCTGCACGACCATGAAGCCAACCTTGAAAAGACCAAGTCGCTTGGCGCATCCGAGAGCCCGCGCGCGCAGGCCATACGTGCCAAGGGCAAGGCGGCAGTGGAAGCGCTGTCCAAGACGCTGACCTTGCCGGACGGCAAGGACGCCTACCGCAATGCCTTCATGCGCACCATGGTCATCGACCATGGCGACACCATCAAGATCATCGATTCGGAGCTGCTGCCCGCCGCCGAAAGCGCGCCGGTCAAGCAGCATCTGGAGCAGACGCGCCGCGTTGTCTCGGCGCATTTCGAACGCGCCCACGCGGTGTCCTCGTCCAAGTAAGCAGCTGATCAAGCGCTCACCCCGCAAACGCGCCGGCCAGTCCGGCGCGTTTGCGTTAGGTGGACAGCACACGCCGCTATCGTCGAGGTCGTAGGCCACGCTGCAGGCCGACGGCCGCAGCGCACAGCCGCATGCCCGCGCCAGCTTCACCTCGCTTGGCGCGATCCTGGCCTATCGTGCCGCATCGATTCGGCCAGGAGCCCTCCATGCATCTGCTCATCACCGGCGGCACCGGCTTCATTGGCCAGGCCCTGTGCCCGGCATTGCTGCAGGCCGGCCATCAAGTCAGCGTGCTGACCCGCGACCCGCAGCGCGCCACGCGCATCCTGCCCGGCATGACCGCCGTGCACACGCTGGATGGGGTACAGGCCGATGCAGTCATCAACCTGGCTGGCGAGCCGCTGGCCGCCGGCCGCTGGACCGATACCCGCAAGCAGCGCTTCCGCCAATCGCGCCTGGGCATCACGCGCCAATTGCATGCCTGGATTGCGCAGCAACCGGCCGCACAACGCCCCTCGGTGCTGATTTCCGGCTCGGCCGTGGGCTACTACGGCGAACGTGGCGATACGGCGTTGACCGAAGCCGAGCCTGCCGGCGACGACTTCTCTGCCGTACTGTGCCGCGACTGGGAAGCCGAAGCCGACGCCATCGCCGCACTCGGCCCGCGGGTGAGCTGGGTGCGCACCGGCATCGTACTGGATCGCGATGGCGGCGCACTGGCCCGCATGCTGCCGGCATTCCGCTTCGGCGGCGGTGGACCGTTCGGCGATGGCCGGCACTGGATGAGTTGGATCCACCGCGCCGATATGGTTGCGCTCTTGCTGTGGCTACTGCAGCACGGCCAGCCCGGCGCCTACAACGCCACCGCGCCCAATCCGGTGACCAATGCCGACTTCGCGCGCACGCTGGCGAAGGTACTGCACCGCCCTGCCCTGCTGGCGCTGCCGGCCGGCGTGCTGCGGCTGGGCTTGGGCGAGATGGCCGACCTGCTGTTGATCAGCCAGCGTGTGCTGCCGCAGCGCGCGCTCGATGCCGGCTTCCGGTTTCAGTACCTGCACCTGGATGCTGCGCTGCGCGCCATTCTGCGGCGCTGAGCGGCGGCCCGGGCCTGACCGGACGGGATCGAACGGCCTGCATGGCTGCCTGTGTGCGGTTCGGCCATGCACTAATATTTGCCCAAACTTCATCACCGACAGTGCTGCGGATCTCGGACTGAACCCTGCGCACGGCAGCACACCCATGCATCTGCTCCTCGTCGAAGACGACACCATGCTGGCCAGCGCCATCTGCGACGGTGTGCGTCAGCAGTCATGGACCGTCGATCATGTCGGTCATGCCAATGCCGCCAAGACGGTGCTGGTGGACCACCGCTACAGTGCGGTATTGCTGGATATCGGCCTGCCGGGCGAGTCCGGGCTGAGCGTGATCCGGTTCATGCGCAGCCACTACGATGCCACCCCGGTGATCGCGCTGACCGCGCGTGGCCAGCTCACCGACCGCATCCGCGGTCTGGACGCCGGCGCCGACGATTATCTGGTCAAGCCGTTTCAGTTCGACGAGCTGATGGCACGGCTGCGTGCAGTCACCCGGCGCAGCCAGGGCCGCGTGGTGCCCCTGCTCAGCCACGGCGACGTCTGCCTGGATCCGGGCAGCCGCAAGGTCACCAAGGACGGCAAATGGGTGGCGCTGAGCGCACACGAATACCGCCTGCTGCTGGCGTTGATGGAACGTGCCGGACGCGTGGTCACCAAGGATCAGCTGGAAGAAGGCGTCTATGGCGGCCCATCCGAAGGTGGCAGCAACATGATCGCGGTGTATGTGCACCAGTTGCGGCGCAAGCTGGGCGATACGCTGATCTCCACCGTCTACGGCCAGGGCTACATGGTCGGAAAGACCCCTGAATGAAGTCGCTGCAGGCACGCATGCTGGCGGCGCTGGCCGCGATCGTTCTGCTGAGCTGGTCCACCTCTCTGTGGATCCTGGTCGCACTGGTCACCCAGGGTCATCACAGCGTGTTCGAGCAGGAACTCAACCTGCTCGGCGATCGACTGATCGCCATCTTGCCCGACGCGCTCCAGCAGCGCTTCGATATGCAGGCAGAACCGCCCGACGCGGCGGTAACGTCGACCCCGATCGGCAACCCATCCTCGCGCATGAGCGTGAAGCAGACCCTGATTGCGGTGGTGCTCAACACCGTGCAATTGGGCGTCCTGGGGCTATTGATGTGGTGGGCCGTGCGGACCTCGCTGGGGCCGCTGCGCGCCTTGTCCGGCAACATCGCGCAACGCACCGGTCTGGATACCGAGCCGGTGCCGCTGGCTCAGGCGCCCGACGAAGTCCGCCCGTTGATCGCCTCGTTCAACACCTTGTTGGCGCGGGTGGAACAGGCCGTGCAGGCCGAGCGCGATTTCGTCGCCGATGCCGCGCACGAACTGCGCACCCCGCTCTCGGCACTGCATGCCTACGCCGAGGTCGCATTGCGCGCGCCCACACTGGAGGCCAAGGACGCCGCGCTGGGCCAACTGCTGGAAACCGCGCGTCGCAGCAATCGGCTGGCCGAACAATTGCTGGATCTGGCGCGACTGGATGCCGGCATCAGTTCAGCGGCCTATCATCAAGTCGAAATGGGCGAGCTGATCTCGCATGTGCTGGACGAATTCAGCGTGCAGGCCGACGCACGCCAGATGCAGTTGCAGGTTGAGGCATCGCCCTGCCTGCTGCGTTGCGATGTGGATGCAGTGGGCATTCTGATCCGCAACCTGGTCGACAACGCCATCCGCTATGGCCGCCTGCATGGCAAGGTGGAAGTGAGCTGCGGCTATTGTGTGCGTGCTGACGTATTGCACCCCTTCTTGCAGGTCAGCGATGACGGTCCCGGGGTACCCGAAGGCGCGCAGACCACTATTTTCGAGCGGTTTTATCGTGTGCCCGGTAGCGCCGTACAGGGCAGTGGCATCGGATTGTCGCTGGTCGCCGGCATTGCGCGCCTGCACGGAGCAACGATCGAAGCCGGCGACGGCAACGATGGACGCGGCCTCTGCGTACGCGTGGTGTTTGCCGGCGACCGCCCGGCCGGCGCGGCCTGAATCTGCCTGTCCTGTAGCGCGAGAGCACGACGATACGCGGCCAACCAAACGGCTACGCAATCACGGGCTGGCGCGGTTGGTGCTTGGAGCGCAATGGACCAGGGGCCGCACGTGGAATGCGCGACTGCGCACACACGGGCCCAGCGCGAAACGCGATACGGCCTATCTGCGGCGTACGGTGCGGTTCCCGAGCGCCGTCAATACCACCTGACCACTGCGCGCTCCGTTTGTGTAGGCGCTCTACTGCGGACACCCTGGTGTGGCGCACGGAAACACCTTGCCTTCGCCGGGGTGCGCCGTCGTCGCGACGATCCAATAAGTTCCCAAACTCGTTTGCCTACCGTGCACTCACCGCACGCATCAAGGATGCCTGGTGATGCCTCACTCGATCCGTTTCACCCAACACCTCCCTACCGCGCCATCGCTGGCGGTCGGGCAGTGCGCCGCCAACGACCCCGTGGCCGCGCATACGCTGCCTGTCGCGCCGGAATTTCGCTGCGGCCTGCCCGGCACGCGCAACCGCGACATCTGGTGCGCGTTGCCGGATATCCGCAGCGCGCGCGATGCCCGCCGCCTGCAGTATTTGGCCAAGCGCGGCGTGTTGTTCACTGCCGCAACGGCGGTCTTGGCCCTGGCAGCTACCAGCGTTCTATTGCACTGAACATCAGGTCACGACAGCGCGCAGGGACTGCGCCCACCCACCTTCTTGCACCAGGTCATTCTCCATGTCGACTTCCTACTTCGTTCGATACTGCGCACTCGCCGTTGTCAGCGTCAGCCTGATCGGCTGCGCCAGCACCCGCCCCGTGCCCTATCGCCAACTGCCATCTTCGAGCTACCTGCGTCCGCACGATGGCAGCCGCGGCGGCCGCATGCCGTACGCGTATCACGGCGAGGTCGATTGGTCGCGGTATCGGACCGTATTCGTCGAACCGGTGAGCATTTACCGCGGTCCGGATGCGCAATTCGAAGAGGTGCCCGAGCAGGACAAACGCATGCTCGCCGATTTCATGCAACGCGAGTTCGGCGACGCAATTGGCCAGCGCTGGCAGCCCACCACTGCCATCGGGCGCGACACCTTGCGTGTGCGACTCACCTTGACCGGCGCCAAACCCAGCAAACGGGTCATCGGCACCTTCATGAAGGTCGATATCGGTGGGGGCTCCTACAATGCCGTCCAGGCCGCGCGTGGCAAGGAAGGCGCATTCTCCGGCTCGGTCAGCTATGCGGTGGAAATCTTCGACGCGTCAAGCGATCGCTTGCTGGCGGCCTATGTCGAAAAGCAGTACCCCAATGCGATGAACATCAAGGCCAGCCTCGGTGCGTATGGCGCGGCCAAGGCAGGGATCGGCCTGGGTGCGAAACAATTGGTCGATGGCATGCGCTAGGCCTTGCTCCTTTTATTGCATGCGCGATGCCTGTGCGTATCGGAGTGCACGTACGCGATACGTTCGGGCAATCCTCCCGCGCAGTGCAGGGTCATCAGCGTGTTGGCTGCAGGCGGGGAGCGCCAGCCAAAGCTGCTGCAACAAAAACGCCGAAGCTGTTGAACAGCGCCGGCGTTTTCACCATTGCACAGGGTCGGTGACACCTATCGCGTGCGCTGCACGCCTTCCACGCTACCTGGCGACCCGCACATCTCGCCTGCGCCCTGCGTGACAACCTCAACGCGTGACGCGCTTTGCCGCTTTCTTACCCACTGCCTTGCGCGCGGCGGTGGTCTTTGCCACGGCACGTGTAGCCGGGGTCTTGGTGACCTTGGCGGCTTTCTTCAACGCGGTCTTGGTCACGGCTTTCTTGAGCGGGGCCTTCTTCACTGCGGCCTGCCTGGTCGCGGTTTGCTTGGCGACCGGCGCCTTCTTGGCTGCAGGCTTGACCAGCGGCTTCTTCGCTGCCGCCGACTTGGCCACCGCCTTCTTCGCAGCCTTCTTCGCCGCCGTGCGCGCGTTCACCGTTGCGACGGCGGTCTTGCGTGCGGCGCTCTTGGCAGCGGTCTTGGCACTCAGTGCGGCCGCCTCGGCCTTGGCATTGGCCTTGGCGGTTTCCAGCTTGCGCTTGGTAGTGGCCTTGGTGTCGGTGATCTTCTTCTTGGCCGCGGCGCTGGTGCTGCTCAACTTCTGCTTGGCGGCCTGCGTGGTCGAGGTCAACGTTTGCTTGGCCGCGTCCTTGGTGGCGGTGAGCTTCTGCTTGGCGGCCTCCTTGGTGGCGACCAGCGTGTCCTTGGCAGCGTCCTTGGTGGCCGCCAGCGAGCGCTTGGTCCTGGCCACGCTGCGTTTCACTGCAGTGGCTGCATTGCCGGCGTTCTTGACCACGTTCTTTTCGACCTTGACCACTGCCTTGCGCGCTTTGGCCACCTGCGTCTTGACCTCTTCCACCGCCGTGCCTGCCGCCTCCTGCACGCTGGCAACCGCCTCGCTTGCGGTGCTGGCGAGGGTCTCGGTCAACTCGGTGGCGGTGCTTTTTACGCTATCGACGGCGTCGGACAGGGTTGCCGTTACACCATTGCCGTTGCTCATAGACCCTCCTTAAGGGCGTCAGTGCGGAAAACTTAGGCGATGCGCGACCGCACGCAACATGCTGAACAGGCATCGGATCAAGCGGACGCTACGCCCGGCCCGTCGGGCTGTCAACGCAATCAGGGCAAGGGATGCGCGGCACTTTCACCAGCAGTTAAATTGCGCGCAGGCACTCTCGTTCAGCTTGATTTACGCAGTCAGACGCCCTATTCCTCATCCACCGCGTAACCCGGAATCCGTTCCATGCGACCGCTGCCTACCCTGCTGACTCTTTCGCTGGCCGCTGCCTTCGGCGGATTTGCCGCCACCGGCGTCAACGCCTGGCTCGACAATCGCGCCGAAGCCACGCCCCCCAGCAATGCCGCCTTCACCCTGCCGACGGCCGCCGCATTGCCGGCTGCGGTGGCCGGCCAGCCAGTGCCGTCGCTGGCGCCGATGCTGCAGCAGGCCATGCCAGCAGTGGTGAGCGTGAACACCAAACAGGTGGTGCGCGTCCGCAACCCGTTCTTCAATGACCCGATCCTGCGCCGGCTGTTTCCGCAGGTGCCGCAGGACCGCATCAACGAATCGCTGGGTTCGGGCGTGATCATCGATGCGCAAAAAGGCTATGTCCTGACCAATCACCACGTCATCGAAAACGCCGACGACGTGCAGGTGACGCTCGGCGACGGACGCACGGTCAAGGCCGAGTTCATCGGCTCCGATGCCGATACCGATATCGCGCTGATCCGAATCAAGGCCGACAACCTCACCGATATCAAACTGGCCGACAGCAACGCGCTGCGCGTGGGCGATTTTGTGGTGGCCATCGGCAACCCGTTCGGCTTCACCCAGACCGTCACCTCCGGCATCGTCTCGGCCGTGGGGCGCAGCGGAATTCGCGGCCTGGGCTACCAGAACTTCATCCAGACCGATGCCTCGATCAACCCCGGCAATTCGGGCGGCGCGCTGGTCAACCTGCAAGGCCAGTTGGTTGGCATCAATACCGCCAGCTTCAATCCGCAAGGCAGCATGGCGGGCAATATCGGCCTTGGGCTGGCGATTCCGTCCAACCTGGCACGCAATGTGGTCGAGCAATTGGTGACCAAGGGCGTGGTGGTGCGCGGCACGCTCGGTCTGGAAACCCAGAACCTCACCCAGCAGATGTTGCAGGGCCTGGGCGTTGATTCGTTGCGCGGCGCGTTGGTGACACGGGTGTTGCCGGGTTCCGCAGCGGCCGCGGCAGGCGTGCAACCGGGCGATGTGGTGGTGGCGGCCAACGACCAGCGCGTGGACAGCGCCGAAGCGCTGCACAACTACGAAGGCCTGCAGGCGGTGGGCAGCGCGGTGACGCTGGATATCCGTCGCGATGGGAAGCCGCTCAAGCTCAAGGCCACGTTGAAAGAGCAGGACCGCGCCGTCACCGGCGATATGCTGGACCCGCGACTGACCGGCGCGACCTTCGTCGATCTCCCCGAATCGCTGCGTCAGTCAGGCATCACCGGGGTGATGGTGAGCGAGGTCAAACGCGGCGGTCGCGCTGCCGCCAACGGCCTGGTCGCCGGCGATGTGATCGTGGCCAGCAGCGTGGGCGAGTTCGCCGACCTTGCCAGCTGGCGCGCCAATTTCCAGCGTAAGCCGCAGCAGCTTGTCGTGCGTATCCTGCGTGGCAACGCGCAGTACGACGCGCTGATGCGTTGACGCGATGTGCACCGGAAGGTGCTTCCACTAACGCCTCCTACACCCCCCCGATGCTATTGCTACTGCTCGACCGCACGTGAGTGGCGGCTGCCATCAATGACCGAAGGAGATATCGCATGAGCCCCACCAATACCGATCAGCTGAAGGAAAACCTGAGCGAAGCCGGCACCCACCTGAAGTCGGCAGCGAGCGCCGCTGGCGAAGCCGTCCGCGGTGCCACCAGCGCCGCCGGCGATGAGCTCAAGCTCGGTCGCGCCAACGTCAAGGCCGAACTGTCCGACACCGCGCTGGCCGGCATGGCCGCTGCCGAGTTCGGCGGTGCCGCTGCCAAGGAGCAGATGGACGTCCTGGTTGCCAAGGGCAACGATCTGCTGGAAAGCGCCACCGATCTGATCCGCGAGCGTCCGCTGGCTGCCTTTGGCGTTGCCTTCGCCGCTGGCTGGGTCATCGCCAAGCTGGCACGCAGCAACGACAACTAAGTCGTGAGCGATCAGGCCTCTCCCGCTGCCGGAACCGACGCGCCAGACGCGCGCGAGCAGACGCCAGGACTGGACGAAAGCGTGCGCGCGGTCGCCGCAGCCGGCCGTGCAACGCTGGGCTCGGCCAAGGACACCAGCCGCGCCTTGCGCCGGCTGGTGTCGGCCGATCTGCAACTGGCACGCAGCGCATTCGGGCGTGGCCTGGCCTGGGCCTGCGTGGCGGTGGTGTTTGGCGCCTCGTCGTGGTTGCTGCTGGCCGGTGCCATCATCGCGCTGTTGCAACGTGCCGGGCTATCGTGGTTCCAGGCGATGTTTTTCACTGCGTTGGGCAGTCTGTTGGTGACCGGCATCGCGGCATGGCGGGTGTTTTTCTACTTCGACCACACCGGCATGAATGCAACGCGCCGTCAGCTCATCAAGCTGGGGATTTTCGATGACCCCAGCAAGGACGACGACGCGGCAACCTCTGCCAGTGGAGCACGTCCATGAAGTTTGGAACCTTGCGTCAACGCGTCGAGCGCGCCGAATTCCTGGTCGAAGGACGCGCGCAGGAAACGCGCCTGCATTGGAGCGAACTGCGCCAGACCTGGCGTGCTGGATGGTCCCCGCTACGCATCGTGACGGTGGGTTTCGTGCTCGGGTTTGTCACCGGCCGTCATGAGCCGCAGGCGGCATTGGGCAGCATCGCTAGCAAGCTTGGCGGGATTCCCAAGATTTTGCAGATGATCAGCACCATCTCTGCGCTGTTCACCGCGCACCGCGCGCAGGAAGCCTCCGAGCAGGCCGAACGTGCGGCAGACAATGCCGAGGAAGTGGCAGCCGACCCGCCGGTGACCGTGGTGCAGGTTCCAACCGATCGCGCGGCCTGAGCGCGGACGGCATTTGCAGCGGCTAGCGAATTGCTGCGCCGCCGTTGTGGCTGGCAGATTGGGCTGTGCAAGGCATCGGCTCACCAGAGTCATTTGACTGTGCACGCGCTCCGGACGGAGGTGTTCGGACACTGGCCCTGCATGCAACACGCACGATTGCGCTTGGGGATTGGGCGAAAGAACCGCTGCACCGCGAACCACGATGCTCGAATCTGCGCGTTCCAACTCGCCAAATGACCGCACGCCGTGACTCCTTGCCGATGCTCGCCGCGGGTGCTTGTGATCTCGGCTCTGAGATGTGGGGATCGCGCCATGGTGACCAAGCCATGGGTGACCAATAAGCGTCGCCGATCGCAGCGAGGTCTGACGGCCGTTCGCACGCAGCCTGCGTGCTGTCGCAGATGGCAGCGTGCGGCAGATCCTGGCGTCGTTTGCAATGCCACCCCGACGAGCGATTCGGCGCCTTACGACCTGCACCAAGACGCGTGCGGCCGAGTTCGCCACAAGCCTTCGTTCGCTGACATCCTGCCCACAGGCCCTGTGCGCGCCGTTGACGCATTGCACCGATAATGGCGCACCGCTGGCAGCACGCCAGTCTGCTGCCAGGGCGCGCATGTCTCTTCCCGTCGATTTACCGGATGCCGCCACCGCGGCAGATTCGCTTCCGCCCGCACCGGCGCCCCGCCCGCGCGCGCCGGCCTCGCTGGTGGTACTGGCCACGCTCGCCATCGGTTACACGCTATGGGCGGCGCAGACGATCATCCTGCCGATCATGCTGGCCGCGTTTTTCTCGCTGATCGGCAATCCCATCCTGCGGGGTTTGCGCAAGCTGTACATCCCGCGGTTTCTCGGCGCCTTGCTCATCCTGTGCCTTGGCCTGGCCGGTACCGTCACGCTGGCCGCGCAATTGGCCGGCCCTGCCGCCGAATGGGTGCAACAGGCACCAAGGCAAATGCGCCAGATTGCGCGCGATGTGCGCGATCTCACCAAGCCGGTGATGCAAGCCAACCAGGCAGCGGAAAACTTTGCACGCGCGGCCGGTGGCGAAGGCCAGCGCGGCGTGCAGATCGTGCGCACGCAGATGGACGACCCCTACAAGGCACTGGTCCGCACGCCCAAGCTGGCGGCCTCGGTGCTGGCCGTGGTGCTGCTGACGTTCTTCTTCATGGTGTATGGCGAAAGCCTGCAGCGGCATGCGATCGCCCTGCTACCGAACCGGCAGCAGCAACGTTTCACCACCGAGATCATGCTGGACATCGAGCGCGAGGTCTCGCGCTACGTGCTCACCATCAGCGTGATCAACACGCTGGTCGGGCTGGTATTTGCCGGCATTTTGTCTGTGCTGCAGATTCCGCTGCCTGAAGCGATCCTGTGGGGAACAGTGGTCGCATTGCTGAATTTCGCACCGTATGTCGGTCCGTTGATCGGCGTGATGCTGATGCTGCTGATGGGTTTTGTGGAATTTCGTACCACCTTGTCCTCGCTGCTGCCGGCGATCCTGTACCTGGCGCTGCACACGATCGAAGGCCAGGTGGTCACACCGATCGTGCTGGGCCGACGCATGGCGATCTCGCCGCTGATGCTGATCCTGGCGCTGATGCTGTTCGGCTGGCTGTGGGGCATGGTCGGCCTGCTGCTGGCGGTGCCGTTGCTGGTCTGCATCAAGATGGTGCTGAGCCGGGTGGACGGGATGCAGCGCTGGGCGCGGCTACTGGAGTAGCCGCGAATAGGGAATCGGGAGTTGGGAATCGCAAGAGCAGAGGCGCCGCTCTCCCCATTCTCGATTCCCGACTCTCCATTCCCGGCATTACAATCAGGCAATGAGCTTCCACATCAGCGCCATCACCCTCGACCTCGACGATACGTTGTGGCCCTTTGCGCCGATCGGGGCGCGCATCGACCAGGTGCTGTACGACTGGATGCGCGAGCACAGCCCGGTGACAGCCGAGCGCTTTCCGGTGGAGGCGATGCGCGAGCTGCGGGAGCGCAGCTTTGCCGACAACCCGCACCTGCATCACGACCTCAGCGCGCTGCGCCGGTTGACGCTGGAAATGGCCTTGCGCGAGAGCGGCGGCGACTTGGCGTTGCTGGAGCCGGCCTACGAAGTGTTCTATGCGGCGCGCAACCAGGTGGAATGCTATCCGGATGCGCTCGACGCGCTGGCGCGCATTGCCGCCCATGTGCCGGTGGCCGCGCTCAGCAACGGCAATGCCGATCTGCAGCGCATCGGGCTGATGCACCACTTCGCGTTTCAGTTGGGCTCGCGCGAACACGGCAGCGCAAAGCCCGACCCGAGCATCTTCCTGGCTGCCTGCGCGCGGCTCGAGGTGCCTCCCGCACAGGTGCTGCATGTGGGCGACCATGTGCGCATGGATGTGCTGGGTGCGCTGGATGCCGGCCTGCGTGCCTGCTGGATCAATCGCGAGGGCGCGGTGTGGTCGCACCCCACCCAGCAGCCGGATCTTGAATTCGACAGCATGACCGGGCTGGCCGATTGGCTGGACGCGCAGCAACCGCATCCGGGCCCCGCGCGCGCCGGCATCACCCTTCCCGCCTGAGCCACTCTGCACGGCGCACGGCGCTGCACTCGAGGATTCCCATGTCGCACCTGACCGGTTTCACCGATCCCACTGCCGCAGCCTTGCCGCTGTATGTGCTCGACCGCGAGAGCTTTACGCGCTGGTGCGCGGAGCAGCCCACCCGTGTGCTGTCATGGGCGCAGGCGCAGCGTTTCGATGCCGCGCCGGGCAGCATGCTGTTGTTGCCGGGCGACAACGGGCTGGCCGGAGCAGTCCTGGGGATCGGCGACCGCGCCGATGCCTACGCCTACGCGCATGCGCCAATGGCCTTGCCGCCGGCCAGCCGCTGGACGCTGGCCAACCCGTTGAGCGATGCCGAGCAGGCGTTGCTGCATCTGGGCTGGGGATTGGGCGCCTATCGCTTTTCGCGGTATCGCAAGGTGCCGCGCGCGCCGGCCGAACTGGCGGCAACGCCGTCGGCACACACCCATGCACTGATCCAGGCGTGCCTGCGCGTGCGCGATTGGGTCAACACGCCCACCGAAGACATGGGTCCGCAGCATCTGGAAGAAGCCACACGCACGCTGGGACAGGCGCATGGCGCACAGGTCGATGCAGTCGTCGGCGACGCGTTGCTGGCGCAGAACTTCCCCACCATCCATGCCGTGGGGCGCGCCTCGCATCGCGCGCCGCGACTGATCCAGTTGCAGTGGGGTGACACCGCGCATCCGCATCTGGTGCTGGTCGGCAAGGGTGTGTGCTTCGACACCGGCGGGCTGGATCTGAAGCCGGCCGATGGCATGCGCAACATGAAAAAGGACATGGGCGGTGCGGCGCATGCGTTGGCGCTGGCCGGGCTGGTGATGGCGCAGCAGTTGCCGGTACGGCTGACGCTGCTGATTGCGGCAGTGGAGAACGCGGTGGGCCCGGAGGCATTCCGCCCTGGCGAAGTGATCACCACCCGCGCCGGCGTGACGGTGGAAGTGGACAACACCGATGCCGAAGGCCGCCTGGTGCTGTGCGATGCGCTGAGCTATGCCACCGAGCAGCATCCGGATCTGATCCTGGATTTCGCTACGCTCACCGGCGCGGCACGCATCGCGCTGGGCCCGGACCTGCCGGCGCTCTTTGCCAACGACGATGCGCTGGCGCAGGCCTGGATCAGTGCCGGCGAACAGACCCGCGACCCGGTGTGGCGCATGCCGCTATGGCGCCCGTACCTGCGCTATCTCAACAGCCATGTCGCCGACATGGCCAACGCCGGCTCGCGCATGGCTGGCGCCGTCACCGCCGCGCTGTATCTGGAACGCTTCGTGGCACCCGGCCAGCCGTGGGCGCATCTGGACGTCTACGCCTGGAACGACAGCGACCGCCCCGGCCGGCCCGCCGGCGGCGAAGCGCTGGCACTGCGCTCGGCGTTCGCGATGCTGCAGCAACGCTACGGCGGCTGAGCGCGGGCAGCGCTGCAATCAGGCCGAGGCGAACACAACCTTTGCGCTGCGCTGGTCAGCCCTGGCGACGCAACAACGGCGCGATCGTGCGCATGCGTGTCTGCGTCGCCGGGCCAACCAGCGCGAACGCGGTATCGCCTTCGGCCCAGTACTGCGCCAACAGCCGGCCATCGCGGCGCTCGCCGGTCGGCATCGGTCCGCTGCGTGGACGCAGATACAGGCCAATGCGTGCGCCGTCGGCATCGCCATACACCAGCATCGCGGCCGCGCCTTCCGGTGTGGAAAGCAGTTGCCCACCGCGCAGCGTATAACCCTGCGCACGCAGATCCGGCACGACGCCTGCGTTGCCGAAATGCGTTCGCAACCACGGTTCCAATTCGGCGCGGCGTTGCACGTCCAACGCAACGCCCTGATGCGCGCCGGCATCGGCGAACAGGCGGTAGGCGGCTACTGCATCGGCCATCGGTACGCGTTGGCTGGCGATCCGGCTCGCATGCAGCTGCCAGCCCAGCCCGGTACCCAAGCCAAGTGCCAGCACGCAACTGGCGGCCACGGCAAACATGGCACGGCGGCGCTGTTGCAGCCCGCGGCGAATCGCCGCGGGCGTGAATGCTAAGGCGCTCATTTCCGGCGCCAGACCAGCGTGTGCGGCACGCAGCGCTTCGGCATCGCGCTTCCAGCCCGCCACGCGTGCGGCCTGGGCGGGGTGCGCGTGTAGCCAGGCGGCCACTGCTGCATGTTGCTCCGGCGCCAGGCGGCCATCGACGTAGGCGTGCAGCGCGTGTTCGTCCGGCGGTGTGGCGGTCATTTCAGGATCCTCAATGCAGGTGCGTGGCTCACATGCCCCTCGTTCAATGCGCGCAGGCGTTCGCGCGCGCGCGCGACAGGCGCGACATCACCGTGCCGATCGGGATGCCGAGGGTGTCGGCTACCTCGCGATAACTGAAGCCTTCCACGCTCACCAAGAGCAATAACGCACGTTGTTCGGCCGGCAACGATGCAAGGCTGGCCAGCATGGCGCGCCCGTCGTGCACCTGCTCAGGGGATGCGGATTGGCTGGGCTGCTGCGGCGCGAACAGGCCCACGACCCGCTGCCAGCGTGCGGCACGCCGCTGCCCATCCAGAAACTGCCGGTACAGGATGGCGAACAGCCAGGGCTGCAGGGCGTCGGCGGTATGCCGGGTGCGCCACCGCCGCAGCGCGCGCTCCAGCGTGGCTTGCACCAGATCGTCGGCGCTGGCGGGCTCGCCGCTCAGCGAGCGCGCAAAGCGGCGCAGTGCCGGCAGCACGGCGCGCAGTTGGTCATCGTCCAAAGCATCCATTGGCGGGCTTGGTGGTGGCATCACACGGTAGACGCACTGGAGCGTGGATTATTCCCGCGATCGGTGCGTGCCACCGTCGTCGGGGGGAAGGGAATAACGCGGCCCGCACGTCGTCTCACCCGTATCAACCACACACAGTATCGACCACCGGAGCCAGCCATGACGTTGCCACCTCCCTCGCCCCCGCGCGCGCGCAGCCCCGTGCTGCCGTTGTTGGGAATTGCCGCCATTGCCGGCGGCGTTGCGCTTGCGTTCGCCTGGACGGGCGGTTGGATCGGTGGCGACCGGCTCACTGCCGCGCGCATGACCGATACCATCGAATCCAGCGGGCCGCCGCATCCGGGCTTTCGCCGCGCGCATACCAAGGGTGTGTGCGTGAGCGGGCAGTTCCAGTCCAGCGGCAAGGCCACCTGGCTGTCGTCGGCACGCATCTTCAGCCAGCCCAGCACGCCGGTACTGGGGCGCATGTCGATCGGCGGCGGCGACCCCCACGGACCCGACGGGCAGGCGCGCGTACGCAGCATGGCGCTGCTGTTGCGCAGCGACGATGGGCAGGAATGGCGCACGGCGATGAACAGCTTCCCGTTCTTCGTGGTCGCCACCCCGGCCGGTTTCCAGGCCTTGAATGTGGCCTCCAAGCCCGACCCGGCCACCGGCAAGCCGGATCCGGAAAAACTGGCGGCGTTCGGCAAGCAGTACCCGGAAGCGGCCAAGTTCCAGCAGTGGGCCAAGACCGCGCCGTGGTCGGACAGCTGGGCCAACACGCAGTACAACGGCGTCAATGCGTTCCGCGCGATTGCCGCCGACGGACGCGAACGCTACATCCGCTGGTCGATGCGCCCGCATACGCCATTCAAGGAATTGAGCGCCGAGCAACGCAAGCAGGCAGATGGCGATTTTCTCGCCACCGACCTGGACGCGCGGCTGGCGCACGGGCCGTTGCGTTGGGACATGGTGCTGACCATCGCCGAGCCCGACGATGCGGTGGACGACCCGTCGCAGCCATGGCCGGAACGCCGCAAGCAGATCGTGGCCGGCACGCTTTCGATCGAGCATGCGCAGCCGCAGGCCACCGGCCCCTGTCGCGATCTCAATTACGACCCGCTGATCTTGCCCAAGGGCCTTGCTGCATCGAATGACCCGATTCTGGCAGCGCGCTCGTCGGTGTATTCGCAATCGTTCAATCGCCGCGAGCGCGAGATCGCCAATGGCCAGGGCAGCGCCGCCACCGGCCAGGGAGCACGCCAATGAGCCCTACCCACTTCAATCTGCCAGCGCGCGTACTGCATTGGCTGATGGCCGCGATGATCCTGACCATGCTGTTCGTCGGTGTCGGCATGGTGGCCTCGGTGACGCAGCGGCCATGGTTGATCGATCTGCATCGCCCGCTGGGCATCGCGATTCTGATCCTGGCCGTGCTGCGCCTGATCAACCGCCTGCGCCATCGGCCGCCGGCATTGCCTGCGGATTTGCCTGCGTGGCAGAAGGCTGCGGCGATTGCCTCGCATTGGCTGCTGTATGCATTGATGCTGGGCATGCCACTGATCGGCTGGGCGATGTTGTCGGCCGGCGGCTACCCGATCGTGCTGTGGCCAGGCGCGAACCTGCCGGCGATCGCACCACACGACCCTGCGCTGTATGCCTGGCTGCGCAGCGCGCATGGCTGGCTGGCGTATCTGTTGTTCGCCACCGTGTTGGGGCATCTAAGCGCGGCGTTGTATCACGCCTGGGTGCGCCGCGATGGGGTGTTTTCCAGCATGGCGCGTGGCGAGCGCTCTGCGCGGTGATGGATGGGTGTTGGCTCCCTTCTCCCGCCGGGAGAGAGGCTTTGATTTGCCTTCTCCCCTCGGGAGAATGTGCCCCGCAGGGGCGGATGAGGGTGCGGGCAAAGCAGCGGGTTAACTGCCGTCTGGAGTGGCGTTGCCCGTACCCTCACCCCAACCCCGCTCCCGCCGGATGCGGGGCTTTGATTTGCCTTCTCCCCTCGGGGAGAAGGTGCCCCGCAGGGGCGGATGAGGGTGCAGGCAAAGCAGCGGGTTAACTGCCGTCTGGAGTGGCGTTGCCTCATAACCTCACCCCAACCACTCGCCCGACGGGAGCGGGGCTGTGACTTGCCTTCTCCCCCCGGGAGAAGGTGCCCCGCAGGGGCGGATGAGGGTGCGGGCAAAGCAGCGGGTTAACTGCCGTCTGGAGTGGCGTTGCCGCATACCCTCACCCGAACCCCTCTCACGCGGGGAGAGGGGGCTAGTGCCGGCGTTGTGTTTTGGCCGCTGGCGCAGATGATTCGATGCCCTTGCCGGTAGCCGCCCAATAGATCCCACCGTACAAATGCTCCAGATAGCGTGGGTCGTTATAGGCTTCGGCCTGGTGGCCCAGCGCAGTGGCGAACACGCGGCCACCTTCGAAGTGGTGATACCACGCCACCGGGTGCTGTTGGCCCATGCCCTTGGCGACCTGTCCTGGCCAGATCAGCGTGGGGTCGTAACTGCGTTCGTCGACGGTGAGCAGCGTGACCAGATCGTCGCTGTAGGGCGGATCGTATTCGTACCATTCGTCGCTCCACACCCAACGCTTGGGCAGGCCGGCCGTGGCCGGGAAATTGGCCTCGGCCACATCCACCATCGCCGTTTGCAGGTACGGATGGGTGCGGAACGAGCGGCCGATCATGTGGTCGTACCACTCCCACTCACCGCGCTTGATCGCAAAGGCCTTGTGCACGGCGACCACGCCGCCGCCGTTGCGCACATATTTTTGGAAGTTGGCCCGCTGGGCGGGATCCAGATCGGTGGCTGGCGTATTGAGCAACACAATGGCCGCGTAGTGCGACAGATCGCCATCGAAGGCTTTGGCATTCCACGCCCACACCAGCTCGACATCATGCTTGCGCGCCATCGCTTCGAATTGCGGTTTGGCCACGGGGATATAGTCGTGGTGATACTGGTTGGGAATGGCAGCCACCAAGATCTTGAATTGCTCGGCCGACGCATTGAATGCGCAGATCAGCAGCAAGCCCAACAGCCATATCGATTTCATGCAGTTACTCGTGGTGGTGACGATCATCCGGAAGTGTACCTGTGCGATGAAGGCATGCCTTCGCATGCATTTGGAATAGCTGTTGATCGCCCTACAACCGATGGCCCAGGCAAGCAGACGCGTATCGAAACGATCGCAAAGCAAGCACGCATGCGTGCAACGTCGCAGCACGCTTGCTTACACGATGCCGCACACGTGTGCACGCGATGCATGGCTGCAGTGCGGCGACCAACCGCTCGCATGAGCTCTGCCGATTCAACGCTCTGGCAACGCCCGCTTTGCGATCAGCAGCACTGTGCCGATGGCGCACGCTAAACACGCCTGGCGATCACGCACCGCGGCGTCCGCCAGCAGTTACAACCAGCCTTTCTGCCGCGCCAACCGATACGCTTCGATCCGATTGGCCACACCCAACTTGCCGATGCATTCGGACAGGTAATTGCGCACCGTGCCGTGCGAGAGCTGCAACTGCTGCGCGATCTCGCTGGCGGAGCGGCCTTCGCCGGCCAGTCGCAGCACCGTCCGTTCGCGTTCGCTCAAAGGGTCTGCTTCCACCCACGCATCGATGGCCAGCTGCGGGTCGATCACCCGCCCGCCGCGGTGCACCTGGCGCAACGCATCGACCAGTTGTTCGGCGGGCGCATCCTTGAGCAGATACCCGGCCACGCCGGCATCCAGGGCACGGCGCAAAAATCCCGGTCGCGCGAACGTGGTGACGATCATGACGCGTACCGGCAACGCCTGGCGCTGGATCCGCTGCGCCAGTTCCAGCCCGGTCAGGCCAGGCATTTCGATATCGGTGACCAGCACGTCCGGCTGCAGGCGCTGCAGTTCGCGCCACGCGCTTTCGCCATCGCCGGCGCTGCCGACCACCGCAATATCGTCCTCCAGCCCGAGCAAGGCCACCAGCGCGCCACGCAGCAAGGCTTGGTCTTCCGCCAACAACACCCGGATCATCGGTCGCGCTCGCATGCATGCAACGGTTGCGCACGATAGCAGCGCTGCCACATGCCGTGCACTTGGCAGCGCAACCAAAGGCGCGTCAAAGCGGCTGCGGCATCACCGGCGGCGACGTTGCGGGGACAACTGCAGGTCGCGGCAGCGGCAGACTGGCGCGCAATCGCATGCCGCGCGGCATGGCCTGCACATCCAGCGCGCCACCCAGGGCGTGCAGGCGTGCGCGCATGCCGTCCAGGCCGTTGCCAGGCACGATCACGCCGCCGCGGCCGTCGTCGGTGATTTCCAGCATCGCCTGCTCGCCGTGCGTGCGCAGCTGCACATGCACACGTTTTGCCTGGGCGTGGCGCTGCACATTGGTGGCCGCCTCGCGCACGACCAGGGCCAGCGCGGTTTCATGCTCGGGCGGCAAGGCCAGCGGCTCCAGGTGTTGCTCCAGCGCAATGCCGTCCAGGTCCAGCAGCACGCGCGCAGATGCCAGTTCGGCCACCAGGCCGGCAGCACGGATACCGGTGACCGCACGTCGTACCTGCGCCAATGCCTCGCGCGAGACCTGCGCCACCGCGTCGATCTCGTTGCGTGCGGCCTGCGGGTCGCGCTCGATCAGGCGCGCAGCCAGATCGGATTTGAGCGCCACCAACGACAGGGTGTGGCCAAGCAGATCGTGCAGGTCGCGGCCGATGCGCTCGCGTTCGGCAGTGGCTGCCAAACGGCGAACTTCGTCCTGCGACAAGCGCAGCAACGCGTCCTTGCGTTCGTTGATGCTGTACACCGCGCCCACGGCGGCCATGCCGAGCACCGTCACCGGCATCCACACCAGCGCCTGCAGGCTCAAGCCAAGCCAGTGCGCCCAGCTCAGGTACAGCGCATTCATCAGCAGCAACATCGCAAAGTGCCGCCACAACGCGTGCCGCGTGGAGGGGCGCAAGGTCAGGCAGGCGAACACGAAATAGCTGAGCCCTGCCGCGTACACCGGCAGCAAGGCGGCGCTCAGCGCCGCCATCGCCCAGGCATAGCGGTACAAGGTGCCGCGCGGCGCCAGCAACATGCGTGCGTACAGCAGCACAAACACCGGATACGACGCCAGCGTGCACAACAGCCAGGTCCTGTCGTAGCCACGCGCAGAAAACGCCGGCACCACGAACACCCAGGCCGACCAGAACAGGTGCACGCTATCCATCCATGGCGATTGGCCCTGCGCCAGACGCGCGGCCACCTGCGAACTGGCGGCGGGACGAAGCCATGCGGGTAACCGGAGGCGCATCAGACAAGGTCCGTGTGGGTGAGCGGATTCTGCCACTGCCGGGCCCGCCTGCGTGCGGCTGCGTGCAGGACGAGATGGGTGAGCGGCCTCATGCATGTTCCTGGTGATGGCTGCGCTGCGATCGCCTACCGAGGTTGCGATTGGCCTGCGCAGACGTAAGCCAGAGACGTGCAGTGTGCAAATGCAGGGAAAGCATGCCGGTCGCGGATTGCCGAGGAGCTTCCAGTATTGCCGCCCGCAGCGCTGGCGCACGAGTTGCCGGTGTCATGGTGTGCGGATGACAGCTGTCACTGGTGAGCGCGCCGCGCTGACTGCATGCTGCGCACCATCTGGCGGTGGCATCGGCGCATCGACCGTTCGTCGCCGCACCGCAGTTGGTGACTTCCGGCAGCTTGCGGCATCGCCTGCAGACCGTCACATTTCGCGCAGCCTTCCGTCCTGGTCATCGATGAACACTTCCGCCGATCTGCTCAAGCAACTCCGCATCGACCGCCAGCGCCCTGCCACGCCGCCGCCCGCCCGCCGTACCGGCTGGATCCTCGCTGCAGTGATCGTCGTCATCGTGCTGGCCGCCGCCGCGTGGTGGTTCACGCGCCGGCCGGTGGTGAAGGTGCAGACCGCGCCGGTGGTGGCGATCAGCGCCGGTAGCAGCAGCGCATCGGTGCTGGACGCCTCCGGCTATGTGGTGGCACGACGCATGGCCACGGTGTCGGCGCAAGTCACCGGCAAGGTGCGCGAGGTGATGATCGAAGAAGGCATGCGCGTCGAACAAGGCCAGGTGATGGCCGCCCTCGACCCGCTCGATGCCGATGCGCAGCGCGCCCTGTCGGCCTCGCAGTTGTCGGCCGCACGCAGCCAGGTCGACAACACGCAGGCGCAACTGGCGGTGGCCAACGCCGATGCCACGCGCCTGCAATCGTTGGTGGGTGCGCAGCTGGTGTCGCGCTCGCAATACGACCAGGCCGTTGCGCAGCGCGATGCCTTACGTGCGCAGTTGCAGAACGCCCAGCGCAACGTGCAGGTCGCCTCCGACCAACTGGCCATCGCCGGCATCCGCTCGGACTTCAACGTGGTGCGCGCGCCGTTTGCCGGCGTGGTGACGGCCAAGGCCGCGCAGCCGGGCGAAATCGTCTCCCCGTTGTCGGCCGGCGGCGGGTTCACCCGCACCGGCATCGGCACCATCGTGGACATGGAATCGCTGGAAATCGAGGTGGAAGTGGGCGAGTCCTACATCGGCCGCGTGCAACCCAAGATGCCGGTGGAAGCGGTGCTCAATGCCTATCCGGAATGGAAGATTCCAGGCGAGGTCATCGCCATCATCCCCACCGCCGACCGCGGCAAGGCCACGGTGAAAGTGCGCGTGGCGCTCAAGGTCAAGGACCCGCGCATCGTACCGGAAATGGGTGTCCGGGTCAGCTTTCTGGAGCAGGCCAAACCGCAACAGGCAACCCAGCCGCAGGGCGTGCGCGTCCCGGCCGCCGCACTGGTGGAGCGCGATACGCGCACGGTTGCGTTCGTGGTCGGCGAACAGAACATCGTCAGCGCGCGTGCCGTCACGACCGGGATGGTGATGGGCGAGGACAGGCAGGTGCTCTCCGGCCTGGCCGCAGGCGACAGCGTGGTACTGAATCCGCCGCAAGCCTTGAAGGATGGCGACAAGGTGACCGACGCAGAACCGGACGCTGCCGAGTAACGCACTACGACAAACCGCGCAGGCAGCAACCACTCAGAAGCACGCAAAGCGCGTTGATGGAAACGGCAGCGGTGCAGGCGCCTGCGCCGCGCAGCGACAACGCTGCTGAATCCAGTAATGCGGTATCGGCCGCGTGCCCGCGCATCTGCGCTGGCGCAGGTCTTCACCATTTTCAGCCAGCGTTGTCGCACGCACGTTTCAGACACCGCAACGTGCGTGGCACATGTGTCGCAACAGCACTCGGTGCCTTGCCTGCACTTGCCGCATCGCTTCATCGCATTTCAGCTCACCGTGTTACTGCAGCCGCCTCACATTCGCCATCGCTCTGCGCAGCGCTTCCTTTCTTCCATCGCACCGCCAGGAGTTGCCATGTCCGCTCTCGTCAGTTTGCGCAACATCACCAAGACCTACCAACGCGGCCCCGAGCAGGTGCAGGTGCTGCACGGCATCGATCTGGAGATCGCCAGCGGCGATTTCGTTGCACTGATGGGGCCGTCTGGCTCCGGCAAGACCACCTTGCTCAACCTGATCGGCGGGCTGGACAACCCCAGCGGTGGCGAGATCGAAATTGAAGGCGAACGTATCGACCGCATGAGCGGTGGGCAGCTGGCGACCTGGCGCAGTCACCACGTCGGTTTCGTGTTCCAGTTCTACAACCTGATGCCGATGCTCACCGCGCAGAAGAACGTGGAGCTCCCGTTGCTGCTCACCTCGCTCAATGCCGCCCAACGCAAGCGCAATGCCGAGATCGCATTGACCCTGGTCGGCCTGCAGGAGCGCCGCAACCACAAGCCCAGCGAACTGTCCGGTGGCCAGCAGCAACGCGTGGCGATTGCGCGCGCAATCGTGTCTGATCCCACCTTCCTGATCTGCGACGAGCCGACCGGCGACCTGGACCGCCACAACGCCGAAGAAATCCTGCGCCTGCTGCAGGAGCTCAATCGCGAACACGGCAAGACCATCGTGATGGTTACCCACGACCCCAAGGCCGCCGAATACGCCACCCACACCATCCATCTGGACAAGGGCGAGCTGGCCGACGCGCCGCTTGCACTGTAAGGGAGCGCTGCCATGAAGTATCTCTCGCTGGTTTGGGCGCAGTTGTTCCGCAGCAAGACCCGCACCTTGCTGACCCTGCTCTCGGTGGTCGCGGCGTTTTTATTGTTCGGCATGCTCGATTCGGTGCGCGTGGCCTTCACCTCCGGCGGTAGCGTCAGCGGCGTGGACCGGCTGGTGGTGGCATCGCGCTTGTCGATCACCCAGTCGTTGCCGATCACTCTGGAAAACCAGATCCGCAGCGTGCCGGGCGTACGCGATGTGACTTCGGCAATGTGGTTCGGCGGCATCTACCGCGACCCGAAGAATTTCTTCCCGAATTTTTCGGTGGCGCCCAATTTCTTCGATGTGTACAGCGAATATCAATTGCCCAAGGATCAGCTCAAGGCGTTCCAGACCACGCGCGCCGGCGCGATCGTTGGCGAAAGCCTGGCCAAGGAAAACGGCTGGAAGATCGGCGACACCATTCCGCTGCAGGCCACCATCTTTCCGCGCGGCGGCAGCAATGACTGGCCGCTGCAACTGGTCGGCATCTTCCGCATGAAAGACCGCACCGTGGCGGCCAACCAGGAACGCCAGTTGATGATGAACTGGAAGTACTTCGACGAGTCCAACGACTACATCAAAAGCAGGGTGAGTTGGTACACGGTGACGCTGCGCAATGCCGACCAGGCATCGCGCGTGGCACAGGCCATCGATGCGTTGTCGGCCAACTCCGACCATGAAACCAAGTCGCAGACCGAATCGGCATTTCAGCAGGCCTTCGTCAAACAGTTCGCCGATATCGGCCTGATCGTCACCTCGATCATGGCCGCGGTGTTTTTCACCTTGCTGCTGCTGACCGGCAACACCATGGCCCAGGCCGTGCGCGAGCGGATTCCGGAGCTGGCCACGCTCAAGACGCTGGGCTTTCAGGACCGCACCGTGCTGAGCCTGGTGATGGTGGAGTCGATGTTGCTGATCGGCCTGGGCGGTTTGATCGGCATGGGATTGGCCGCGCTGGTGATCCCGGCCGTTGCAGCACGCAGCGGTGGGCTGATGCCGACCCAGAGCGTGCCGCTGCAGACCTGGCTGGTCGCCTTCGGGCTGATGGCCGGCATCGGCATCGTGGTGGGTGTGCTGCCGGCGTTACGCGCGCAGCGCTTGAAGATCGTCGATGCACTCGCCGGCCGCTGACAGGAGCACGCACATGCAACGCAAATGGAAAGATCGTGGGGTCAACGCGCTGTCGGTCGTGCTGCTGGCGATCGGGCTGGCTGCCTGGATCGCACTGCCGTGGATGGTGCTGCTGCCGATCGGTGGATTGCTGGCGGTGTGGCTGGTGGCCACACGCAGCGGCAGGCTCTCGCTGGCTGCCGCACGCATCGGTATCGCCACGCTGCCGCAGCGCTGGGGGTCCAGCTCGGTGATCGTGGTCGGCATTGCCGGCGTGGTCGGCGTGCTGGTGGCGATGCTGGCAATGGGCCAGGGCTTCCAGGCCACGCTCAACAGCACCGGCGACGACACCACCGCCATTGTCCTGCGCGGCGGTTCGCAGGCCGAAACCAACTCGGTGATCACCCGCGACCTGGTGCCGCTGATCGGCAGCCTGCCCGGCATCGCCGCCGATGCCAATGGCCGCCCGATGCTGTCGCCGGAATTATCGCAGGTAGTGAACATCGCCTCCCGCTCCGACGGCACCGACGTCAACGCACAACTGCGCGGCGTTGGCGAACAGGCCTGGGCCGTGCATGACAAGGTCAAGATCGTGCAGGGCCGCCGCTTCAACACCGGCCTGCGCGAAATGGTGGTGGGCAAGGGCGCGTTGAACCAGTTCCGCGGACTGGAGCTGGGCAAGACCCTCACGCTTGGCAGCCAGCAGTGGACGGTGGTGGGCGTGTTCGCCTCCGGCGATGCGCACGATTCGGAGCTCTGGACCGATGCGCAGACCCTGGCCACCACCTACAACCGCAGCGCCTATCAATCGATCAGCGTGCGCACCAACGGCAAGGCAGGCTTCAGCGCGTTCAAGACCGCCATGGCCGCCGATCCGCGGCTCAAGCTGGATGTGGAAACCACCCGCGCCTATTACGGCAAGCAGGGCGGCGGGCTGAACAAGCTGATCAGCATCCTGGGCACGGTGATCGGGGCGATCATGGCAGTGGGCGCGGTATTCGGCGCGCTCAACACCATGTACGCAGCGGTGGCCACGCGCGCGCGCGAGATCGCCACCATGCGTGCGATCGGCTTCCGCGGCACGCCGGTGATCATGGCGCTGATGCTGGAAACCATGCTCCTGGCATTGCTGGGCGGGCTGCTGGGCGGAGTGATCGCCTGGGCGGTGTTCAACGGTTACACCGTCTCCACGCTGGGCAGCAACTTCAGCCAGGTGGTGTTCCAGTTCAAGGTCTCGCCGCAGCTGCTCTGGAGCGGGCTGAAATGGGCGCTGGGCATCGGCCTGGTGGGCGGGCTGTTTCCGGCGCTGCGTGCGGCGCGCCTGCCGATTACCACGGCGTTGCGTGAGGTGTAGGCTGTTCGCCCGCAGGGAGTCGGGAGTCGGGAGTGGGGATTGGTGACAGCCGGAGCACAGCGCGTGGCGGCTGCGGCTGAACACATTGCAGGCTGTCATGGTTTTGTCACTGCAGTGCGGTAGATGCGCGGGTCGGGCAGGCCGTAGCCTGCTCGGCCGTTTGCTGCATCGATCGATCGCCATGACGCGCCTGCTTGTGCTGGTCTGTGCCTGCCTGTGGCTGGCCGGCTGCTCCTCTTCTTCGACCTCGCTCAGCGAGCGCCTGGTTGCGCCCGGTGGCACCTCGCCGCTACTGGACGAAGAACGCATTGCCGCCACCATCGCCACGGTGCCCAACCGCAGCGGGCATGTGGTGACGCGCGATGGCGTGCCGATCTTCTGGCGCGCGATCGACCCCGGCCAGTACGCCATGCACTATCGCTACCTGGGGCAGCGCACCGACCCGGCGCATGCGCTGGATGTGGATTTCAGTTTCAAGCTACCGACTGCCAAACCGCCAGCGCCGCGCGGCACCGTAGTGCTGCTGCACGGCTGGATGATGGATGGCGACTCGCTGCTGCCCTGGTCGCTGCAGCTTGCGCAAGCCGGCTACCGCGTGGTCACCATCGACCTTCGCAATCATGGTCATTCCGGCGGCGGCCTCTCCGGCTACGGCACACGCGAGTCCGACGACGTCATCGATGTGCTCGACTCACTGCAACCACGCGGCGAAATCCGCGGGCCGCTGTATCTGTTCGGTATTTCCTACGGTGCGGCCACCGCGCTGTTTACTGCCGACAAACTCGGCTCGCGCGTAACCGGCGTGGTGGCAATGGAATCCTTCGCCAATGCCGGGCGCGGCATTCGCGACATGGTGCCGCACCTGCTCGCCAGCCAACCGCACGGCTGGCGTGGGCGGGCAGTGGCGGCGTATGCGCGCTGGCGCTATGCCGACCAGAATATCGACGCGGTGATTGCGGCGGCCGACACCCAGCTCAAGCTGGACCTGGACCGTGTCGATGTCGCGCACGCCCTGGCCGACACGCGCAGCTGCGTGCTGCTGTTGCATGGCGATGCCGATCAGCACATTCCGGTGGCGCATGGCCGCGCACTGGCCCTGGCCAGCGCGCGTGCGCATTACCTCGAACTGCCTGGCGAAAACCATTTGAGCCTGCCACTGCGGCTGGACGTGCTCGGCGGACCGATCGACCAATGGCTGGCACAGGTGCAACAAGACCCCAGCCATTGCCCTGCACCGCAGGCGCTGCCCGCGTCCACGCTGGCAGTGGCCAGCCCGTTCGCGCCGCCGCGCAGTTGAGCGCGACCATCGCGCACGCTGACGCGACGCAATCGCACTGATGAAGGCCACACGCACGACGTGCGGTGACGTGCTGACTCAGCGCGTCACCACCGGCTGCCGCGAACGCACCACGCTGTCGCCGACAAACAGCAGCAAACCCACCCAGATCGCCGCAAAACCAATCGCGCGCCCCTGGTCGAATGGCTCGTGGAAAAGCCACACACCCAGCAGCAGCTGCAGGCTCGGCGCGATGTATTGCAGGATGCCCACCAGCGACAACGGAATGCGCCGCACCCCGTAGGCGAAACCGATCAACGGCAGCGCCGTCACCACGCCGCCGAAGATCAGCATCGCATCGGTGCGCAGGCTCCAGCCGCTCAGGAAGGCGCCACCATGGCCCTGCTCGCCCCACGCCGCCAGCAGCAGCGCCGGCACGAACAGGTACACGCTTTCCACGCCCAGCCCGGCCACCGGATCCACCGCCACCAATTTGCGCAGCAACCCGTAAATACCGAAGGACACCGCCAGCCCCAACGCAATCCACGGCGGCGCGCCGGCATCGATGGTCAGCCACAGCACGCCCGCTGCCGCGCAGGTCACCGCCACCCACTGGAAGCGGCGCAGGCGCTCTTTCAACACCAGCACGCCCAGCAAGACGCTCAGCAGCGGGTTGATGAAGTACCCAAGGCTGGCCTCGATCACATGCCCGGCGTTGATCGCCCAGATGTACAGGCCCCAGTTGAACGCGATCGCCACGCTGCTGCCGGCCAGCATGCGCAGCGCGCCGGGCTGCGCGGCAATTCCGCGCCACCAGCGCAGGTCCGAGCTCGCCAGCAGCCACGCCACCACCAGCACCGTGCTCCACACGATGCGGTGGGCGATGATCTGCAGCGACGGCACCGCCTTGAGCAGATGCCAGTACACCGGCACCAGCCCCCACAGCACGAAGGTGGAAGCGGTGATCAACAACCCGCGGCGCGCTTCCTGCGGCGACACCGCGCTCATCGCCGCGCCTTGGCGAAGGTGACCACCAGCACGCCGGCCAGGATCACCGCCATCGCACCGATGTCGTGCGCGCTGAAGCGCTCGTGGCCGAGCCAGGCGCCCAGGCTGACCGCAATCACCGGGTTGACGTAGGCGTAGCTGCCGGCGAGCGCAGGGCGCACGTGATGCAGCAACCACACGTAGGCGGTGAACGCCACGATCGAGCCGAACACGCACAGGTAGGCCACCGCCAGCAGCCCTTGCGGACTCGGCCACACCTGCGGGCGCTCGCCGATCAGCAGGCCGGTACTGACCAGCAGCACGCCGCCGCACAGCATCTGCCCGGCGGCGGTCATGAACGGCGAAGGCAGATCGCGGCCACGCGACCACACCGACCCGAATGCCCAGCCGATCGGTGCGATCAGCAGCAACACCAGGCCGCCCGGCGTCGCGGTCAGGCTGCTGCCGGCGTTGAGCCACACCACGCCCAGAAAGCCGATCACGATGCCCAGCCATTCGCCGCCGCTGGCATGCTGGCCGCGCAACGCGCCAAACAAGGCCATCCACAACGGCACCGAGGCCACTGCAGTGGCGGCCAGCCCGGACGACACGCTGCGCTCGGCCAGCACCACCATGCCGTTGCCCAGCAGCAGCAACGCCGCCCCCATCAGCGCCACGTTCTTCCACTGTGCACGCGTTGGCGCCGCCACACCGCGCCAGCGCAGCACGCTGTAGAGCACGCTACCGGCGATGATGATGAAACGTGCGCCGGACACCATCGTCAGCGGCTGCGCGCCACCTTCCAGCGCAAATCGGATCGCCAGATAGGTCGAGCCCCACACCACGTAGACCAGCAACAAGGCGAGAACGACTAACCCGCTGCGCGCAGGCGCGGCAGCATCGTGAGAGGAAGACATCGGAACAGTGCCAGGCAGTGCAGCGGAAGCTTCAATTCTAGAGCACATGGCAAAGCACACGCCGCACCCCGGCCGCGCTATGGTGCACGTCGCACCGCATCCGAGCGTGCATATGCATCGCCTTCTTCGCTGGCTGGCCCTGGTCACCCTATGCGCAACGTCCGCCACGGCATCGGCACGCGCTCCCGAGCCGTGGGAACTCAGCGGCCGCAAGCTGATCGACGCCGGACTGGACGGATCGCTTGCGCCAGAAATCACCGCGCCGGAGCAACGCGAGTTCAAGGTGCTTGTCTCGGCCAGCCGCGCCGGCGCGTATCTGCTCGGCGTCGCCAGCGCCAGCTATCGCACCGGCTGGTGCATGCCGGCGGGCAGCACCGGCACGCCCGATCTGCAGGCGGTCATCGCCGATATCGGCGCGCTGCCCGATACACGCCAGGACCAAGCCGCACCCGACTTGATCGTCCAGGCGCTGGCAAAGCGCTATCCATGCAGCGGCAGCGACAAGAGCACGCGTACCGGCAGCGGCAACTCACCCAATACCGCCAAGCCGTAGGGCACGCCTATACGCAGTCGTTCAATGCGCTGGCGTTGATCACAACGCCAGCATGTGCACTGCGCGAGGACCAACGTCCCGAGCAGCCGTCTGGCAAGCGTGGACGGCGCGCGGGATGCGCACACGCACGAGCAAGGGCATGCCACCGAGCATTGGTTGCGTTCGCTTGGCGTAGCGCTCAGTCATCCGATGCGCATGGGCAGCGTGCAGCATCCCAAGTGTACGAGCGCACATGCCGCATCGAATCCGGCTGCGCCCGTCTGGCGATCAGCGCAGGCGTCCTGATCGCTGCTCTTGGCCTCGATCGAGGGCACGGCACCCTCTCGCTCCTGCGCGCTTACTTGCGCGCCGCATCGCTCTTGGCACGGATCGCCTTGAATTCCGAGCCATCCTGCCAGCTCGGCCACTGCCGGCCATTGGCCAGCGCCACGCCCACGTCGTAGACCAGCGTGGTATCGGCGGCATGGCCGCTGGCATCCCATTGCGGGGTCCAGCGATCGCACGGCTGGTGGTAGCACTCGGCGAAATACTTATCGCGCAGTGCCTTGCCTGCTTTGACGCCGCCGTCGAGCATGTCCAGGCCGGGGCCGGCGGTGATCGCCGGCACACCCATGCGCGCGAACGCAAAATGATCGGCGCGGTAGAAGAAGCCTGCTTCCAGATTCGGGTCCGGCGAGTAGCTGCGACCGCGCGCCTTGGCGGCGGTTTCCAGGTCGCCTTCCAGCGACACCCGCCCACGTCCCCACGAGGCGATGTCGCGGGTCGGGCCATCGGGGCTGAACATTTCCATGTTGAGCACGGCCACGGTCTTGTCCAACGGCGCCAGCGGATGCGCGGCGTAGTAGTTGGCGCCGAGCAGGCCCTTTTCCTCGGCAGTCAACGCGATGAAATACAACGTGCGCTGCGGCTTGGGGCCGGCTGCGAATACGCGCGCCAACTCCAGTACGCTGGCCACGCCGGTGGCGTTGTCCACCGCGCCACGCCGAACCGTATCGCCACCGGCATCGGCCTTGCCGATCCCGAACGCATCCCAGTGCGCGGAAAAGATCACCGTCTCGTCCGGATGCGCACTGCCGGTAAGTTTGGCCACCACGTTATGCGTCACCACGCGCTCGCGCTTGAGCTTGAAATCCACCGACAACGCCGCATCGCCCAGCGCCACAGGCGCGAAGTCGCGCTGCTGCGCACGCAGCTTGGCCTGTTCGAAATCCAGGCCGGCCTGCTTGAACAACGACACCGCCAGTGCACGCTGCATCCAGCCACGCACCGGCACATGCTGCGCGCGGGCGTCGGCATCGCTGCGCTCGATGTCGAACAACGGCGACATGCCCGAGCTCTGCACGGTGGCCCAGCCATACGCCGCCGGTGCCGTCTCGTGCACGATCAACACACCGGCCGCGCCGCGCCGTGCGGCCTCTTCGTACTTGTAGGTCCATCGGCCGTAATACGTCACGGCCTTGCCGTCGAACGCGCCCGGCTGCGGCGATTCGAAATCGGCATCGTTGATCAGCACCACCGCGATCTTTCCGCGCAGGTCCACGCCCTTGTAATCGTCCCACTGGCGCTCTGGCGCACTGATGCCGTAACCGACGAACACCAGTGGCGCGTTCTTCAACGCGACCGCCTGCTGCGGGCGCAGGCTTTGCAGGGTCACATCGTTGCCATTGACCAACGCCTGGGTCTTGCCGCCGACACGTAGACTCGCGCGCACCGAGCCATCCACCTGCGCGCGCACCAGCGGCACGGCCTGGGTCCAGCTGCCCTGCTCGCCGCCTGGCTCCAGGCCGGCCGCCTTGAACTGCTCGACCAGGTAATCGACCGTGCGCTGCTCGCCGGCGCTGGCCGGCGCGCGCCCCTCGAAATCGTCCGACGCCAGCAAGCGCACGTGACGCGACAATGCCTCGGCATCGATGCCGCCACCCGGCAGATCATTGGCGGCCTGCGCCACACCTCCCACAAACAGGCAGGCAGACAACAGCAGGATGCGCATCGGATTCACGGAGAGGCCTTGCAACGGTAGATGACACATAGTTTACAAGCGTGCAGCCAATCCAGGAGCGCTCTGACGGGAGAATGCAGTCGATCGCAGGGATTGCGTGCGTGGCGAAGAAGGGCCAACAACAACACTGCGCAGCCGCCAGGCAGGTGCGGACGCCGGTCGGAATCGGCATGCGCAACGCGTACGCCGCGGCTCTGAGCGCGTTGTCCACATCCACCCGCCGCCTGCTCGCTACCCGTAGTTAGCCAACTCAAGAGCAAATCACCTGTGGCTTGGCTGCAGAACCCTTGCCCGTCCACCATGCAAACACGCCGCAAGTACTTACTTGGACGTGCTCCTGCACGAACGCTGCGCAGAAGGTCCCACGACGGTGAGCGGACAGGGACACGTTGAGATGGTCGCTGCGCACAATGTTCACTTAGACAAGCAGCAAATTGTCTGGTGCGGTGTCCTCGCCGCTTGCGGGACCGTTGGCGGCATGAATGCCGCCATCGAGCCTACAAGGATGTACTGCGGCGTGTCCCGCAAGCGGCGAGGGCACCGCGCACTCGACTGATCGGCTTTTAAACAACGTGACAATTCGCCACAGCGTTCGAGCGGCGGCATCAGCCGCTCCAGGAGCGCTAACCCGTACGCGCCGCACGATCCAGCCAACAGCCCAGCCCTTGCGCGTTGAGCTCGATATCTGTTGCCAGCAGCCGCTCCACGGCGGCATCGTCCAACCGACACTCATGTTGGCGCGCGCGTTCCAAATACAATTGGGTCAACGCCGCCACCATGCAGCGATGCCGGTCCGGACGCTGCGTGCAACCCAGCGCAATGTCGGTCATCGCATGAATCTGCTCGCCCAGCGCCCGCGCCAACGGTCCTGGCGAGGTGACACGGCCGTAATGGGTCAGATACATCGCCTCTGGTGCGGCCTCCATCAGGCGCGCGATCGACTGCAGCATGGCCTCGGGTTCGAACTGCACCGGTGAAGACGTCGGCAGGATGAAGGCGCCACGCGCACTGTCCAACTGGCGATACGACAGGCCGAAGGTGTCGCCGGTGAACCAGCTGCGGCTGCGCGCATCCCACACACACAGATGATGGCGCGCATGCCCCGGCGTCTCGAGGGTGCGCAGCGCGCGCTCACCCAGCATCACGGTATGACCCTCGCCCGCCGCCACCACGCGCTCGGCCGGCACCGGCTCGATAACGCCGTAATTGCGCGCCATCTCCGCCTCGCCATACACCGCGGTGGCGCCGGCAATCAGCCGCGCAGGGTCGATCAGGTGCGGCGCACCGCGCGGATGCACCAGCACCTGCGCATTGGGCAAATGCCGCAACAAGGCCCCTGCACCGCCAGCATGATCCAGATGCACATGGGTCAGGATCAACCACTCCACCTGCGCTGGCGACAACCCGGCCGCCTGCACCGCGGCCAGCACCTGCGGTACCGATAGCGAGGTACCGCAATCGATCAAGGCAGCGTGCTGCGCTTGGATCACCAGATACGCCGCGTCGAATTGCACGCCACCAAAGCCGGTATCGATGGTGTGGATGTTGAATTCGGCTGTCGCTGTCATTGGCACCCCGCCGCGGCTGTCGAAACTGCAGTGTAGGCCCAAGCCTGGCGTCGCTGTCGTGCATGTTGCCACAGGCACGAGCTTACCCAGCCGCGACGCCCCACTCTCCGCCTGCTGCACCGCGCAGTTCACGCCTCGCGCAAGGCATCCATCGCGGCAAGAATCACGCCCGCATCCACTTGCGCATGCACGCCCGGCAGCTGCAAATCGCTGGCCTGGGTAGCCTGCTTCAGCCGTGCGATCACCTGTCCGGCATCGCGTGGCGAAGCGAAGCCCTCGCTCTGCAGCAGCAATGCACCCGCGCCATCGTTCAACTTGAAATAGAACTGCCCATCGCTTTCGCGATATTGCTTGAACACCGGCAGCGCGATCTTTTCGCTGGCCTGCACCGCCGCGGTGGCGGCCTGGCTGGACAGATCGCGCAAGCCCACCGCATCGCGCAACTCGGCCAGCAGCGGGGTGGCATAGCGCGCGCGCAGACGTGCACCACCGGCGCGCAGAATCGCTTCGATCTTGGCTGGCTCTGCCATCAACGCCTCGTAGCGTGTACGCAGCGGCGCAATCTCTTGATCGATCCGCTCGAACAGCTGCTGCTTGGCATCGCCCCAGCCGATGCCATCGGCAAACGCCTGCGCAAAAGCCGCAGATTCCTGCGGCGTGGCAAATGCCTGGTACAGCTGAAACAACGCCGACCCCTGCGTGTCTTTCGCTTCGCCGGGCGCACGCGAATCGGTAAGGATGGAATACACCAGCTTGCGCAATTCCTCGCGCGGTGCGAACAGTGGAATGGTGTTGCTATAGCTCTTGCTCATCTTGCGGCCGTCCAGGCCCGGCAAGGTGGACACCTGCTCGTCGATCACCACTTCGGGCAAGGTAAAAAAGTCGCGCCCGTAGACATGATTGAACCGCTGCGCGAAATCGCGTGCCATTTCGATGTGCTGGATCTGGTCGCGCCCCACCGGCACCTTGTGCGCATTGAAGATCAGGATATCGGCCGCCATCAGCACCGGATACATGAACAAGCCTGCGGTGACACCGGCATCCTCGTCCTCGCCATCGGCGCGGTTCTTGTCCACTGCCGCCTTGTAGGCATGCGCGCGATTGAGGATGCCCTTGCCGGCCACGCAGGTCAGCAACCACATCAACTCGGTGGTTTCGGGCACATCGGACTGCCGGTAGAACCACACCTTGTCCGGGTCCAGGCCGCAGGCCAGCCAGGTGGCGGCGATTTCCAGCGTCGAACGCTGCGTACGCGCCGGGTCCTGGGCCTTGATCAGGCTATGCAGATCGGCCAGGAAATAAAAGCTCTCCGCATCGGCGCCGGCACTGGCCTGGATGGCCGGGCGGATTGCACCGACGTAATTGCCCAGATGCGGGGTGCCGGAGGTGGTGATGCCGGTAAGGACACGGGTGGTCATCGACGTCATGCCAGGGTGGGGTAGCCCCCAAGTTTAGCGGTTCCGCACTTTTGCCACCGCCGCACCGGCACCGGGGGTTGGCTCGACGCCCGAACGCAGGACGGGCCGCACCGGGCGGCCTGTCGTCTGCACGCTGCTCGCCTCAACCGGCGGCAGGTCGGCGCACCCTTCAGGTGTCGTCGCGCAACGACTTTTCGAATGCGCGCACTTCAGTCTGGGCGCGGTCGCGATCCCAGCCATAGCGCTCCTGAAGCTTGCCCTGCAGATATTCGGCATTGCCTTCGGCAACCTTGAAATCGTCGTCGGTAAGATCGCCCCACTTGGCCTGGGCCTTGCCCTTCAACTGGGTCCACTTGCCGGAAATGATGTCACTGTTCATGCGATGACTCCGCTGATGCGGTCGCGATTGACCGTGGCACCAGCGTGCCCACGCGTGCGTTGGTCCTGGATCAAAAGGTGTCAAACCGCCGATCACCGCACTGAACCGCTGCCCACTGCCATCGCGGGCCTCGCAGCGCGCTGCAGCGCTGGCGGCAGGCGTGCCTTCCACGTAGAGCGCGCACAAAAAACGGGCCTTGCGGCCCGTTTGTCTGCACGCGGCGAAAGATTACTTACGCGCTGCGTCTTCCACCTTCTCGCCAGCGCCCTGCACGTCCTTGCCGGCACCTGCGACGGTGTTGCAACCCGCCAGCATTCCCACCGACAACATCGACAGCACCAGCAGCACAATTGCACGCTTCATAACATACTCCTCATGGGTAAAGCGGCGCGTTGCCGCAGATCGATCAATTCAACAAGACCACGCGATGTGGCGGATCAGCACTTACCGTCGCTGCACTTTTCGGCCGTTTTCTCGACCTTGTTGCCCGCACCCTGCATGTCCTTGCCGGCGCCGGCCACGGTGTTGCAGCCCGTCATCACGCCGGCCGAAAACAGGCCCAGCACCATCAGTGTCAGCAGTCGCTTCATCGCTTGTCCTCGTTCTATCACGGTGCCAGCGCACCTGGCTTGGCGCCAAATCTGACTGCGCGGCCGTGGATTTGATGTGAACGCGGCGCGGTGCGCTCGGTACGGATCAATCGCGCATCAGCGTCGACTTGCCAAACAGGCTTTCGACCAGATCCACCGCCAGTTCGGCGGTCGCATTGCGGTTGTCCAGCACCGGGTTGAGCTCGACGATATCCAGCGACCCCATGCGCCCGGTGTCGGCAATCATTTCCATCACCAATTGCGCCTCGCGGTAGTTGGGGCCACCGGGCACGGTGGTGCCCACGCCCGGCGCGATGCTGGGGTCGAGGAAATCCACATCGAAACTTACGTGCAGGTGCGTATCGGCGCTTATGCCCTGCAATGCCGCTTCCATGGTGCGCTTCATACCGGCTTCGTCGATGTAGCGCATGTCGTACACATCGATGCGGTGCTGCTTGATCAGCCGCTTCTCCTCCGGGTCCACCGAGCGGATGCCGATCTGCCGCACCTGCTCGGGCAACAACGCCGGCGCACTGCCACCCAGGTGCGTCAGCGCCTCGGGGCCCAGCCCGCACAGGCAGGCCACCGGCATGCCGTGCACGTTGCCCGAAGGGGTCACCTCGCTGGTGTTGAAATCCGAATGCGCATCCAGCCACAGCACCCGCAACGGCCTGCCCTGCTCGCGGCAGTACTTGGCCACCGCCGTGATCGAGCCGATGCCCAGGCAATGGTCGCCACCGAGCATGACCGGCATGCGCTCGGCACGCAGTTCGGCATAGCTGGCGTCCATCAGCGCCTGGTTCCACGCCACCACTTCGTCCAGATGCCGGTAGCCGGCCTGCGGCGCCTGCCAGGGATTGCGCGGGCCATCCAGATTGCCCAGATCGCGCACCTCCACGCCGCGGCCGACCAGCGCCTCCTGCAGGCCGGCGATGCGTAGCGCCTCCGGCCCCATGCGCGCACCTCGGTGGCCCGCACCGATGTCGGTGGGGACGCCAATCAAGGAAACCGGCACGTACTGCGTTGCCATACATTGCTCCAGTAGCGATAAAGCCGTGCAGTCTAGTTGCCCGCCCGCACAGTGACGCGCGGCAGCGCAGCACGCATGTCGCCCGTACTGAACATTGCGCGCAAACGCGAGGTTTAGATCTGCCTCGTCGCGCCGCTAACGTGACGTACCAAGGCACGTTGTGGCGCACCGGACTTTGCCGATTCTGCCTGTCTGACCGCCCAGTTAAGCACCACGGGCGAGCGTGGCAGCCTGCTCGGATCCGGGTGGTATGGTGCGCCGCCCGGCGCGCCACACCATGCACGTACGCGCCCGGGCCATCACGCAACAGGGGGATTTTCATGCCGCACAACGCCGTCAACCAGGTCGTCAAGGCTGCCGTAGGCGAAGTCCCGCGGGCGCTGCATTTCTACGATCTGCCGCGCATCGGTCACGAGTTTGCGCAGACCATCGAACGTGAGCCGGGCATCCGTCTGCTGATGCTTTCCACTGCCGACGGGCGTGCCATCACCGAACGTTCCAGCCTGGATGTGGACAGTCGCCGGCTTGCCGCGATGGCCAATTCGTTCCTGACCCTGGGCGAGACCCTGGCGCGCGAATCCAGCCTGAAAGAGGCCGATTACGCCACCATCAGCACGCGCGCCGGGCAGCTGGTGCTGATCCGCATCCGCGCCGACAAGCCACTGACGCTTACCGCGGTGGGCAGTAGCGACATCAATGCCGCTGCGCTGTTGTTCAACGCGCGCGATTGCGCCGGCCGCCTCGCCACCGTGTTGACGCCGCCGCAAGGCTGAACACTTGGCACTGTTCGTGCATGCCGCAAGGCACCCATTCCTCATCGTTCGTAAGGACCACACGTGTCAAAACTCAATCTGGAACACCTGCATTCGCTGGCCGGCTTCGTCGGCGCGGCGCTGGTCGATAGCGACAGCGGCATGGCGCTGGGCATGACCGGCGGTGCCGAGCTCAACCTGGAACTGGCGGCGGCCGGCAACACCGAAGTGGTGCGCGCCAAGCGCCGTATCGCCGAACAGCTCGGCCTGAACGACACCATCGAAGACATCCTGATCACGCTTGCACGCCAGTACCACCTGCTGCGCCCGCTGGAAAGCAACAGCACGCTGTTCCTGTATGTCGTGCTGGACCGTGCCAAGGCCAACCTGGCCATGGCCCGTCACGAGCTCAAGGCGTTCGAGAAAACCCTCGATTTCGGTTGATGCCCACGGCGCATTGCCAGCGCATCGCCTGATCCAGCCTGCCGGTGCAGACCGGCAGGCATCTCGCAATCCAATGCGCCGTTACGGCGCCAGCTCATGACCACACCCATCAACGCCATGCGGGTCGCCACGGCCGGCCTGGACCTGCTGCACACCACACGCCTGAAACTGGCGTGCTCGCTGCTGCTCGCCGACCGCATCGACGTGCAGTTGGGCCCGTGGCCGCAGCACGCAGCCGATGTGGTGGTCCTGGGCCTGGACAGCGCCGATGGCTTGGCTGCCTGGCAGGCATTGCAGGGGCAACCGGTGCGTGTGCTGGTGGTGTCGCGCACGCCCATGGCCGGCGCGTGGATCAAGCACGGCGCCACCGTGCGCGAACTCA
Source organism: Xanthomonas phaseoli pv. dieffenbachiae (assembly GCF_008639345.1). NCBI lineage: Bacteria > Pseudomonadati > Pseudomonadota > Gammaproteobacteria > Lysobacterales > Lysobacteraceae > Xanthomonas > Xanthomonas phaseoli. The sequence continues at coordinate 4,447,957 of NZ_CP041380.1, forward strand.
ACGAACACGTGCGCTTGCTGCTGTCCTCGCCGCGCGCCACCCCGGTCGCGGAGCCGGCCTTGCTGCTGCGGCACTGCCGCGGCGAATTCGGCGCCGGCGCAGTGACGCTGCAGCATGCGCAGTTGCACGTGCGTGTGGACCCGCGCAATGGGTGCGTGCAGTTGCCCGCTGGCGTGGCGCTGGCAGAGGTGATCGCCGCGCTGGACCGCTCGGGCTGGCACGTCGTGCCCGACCCTGCCGCAACCGCGCTGCCCCAGCGCATTTCCTTCGAAGCGCTGTATTTCGCCCTGCCCGAGCATCTGCGCCAGGCGCTGCCGGCGGTGGAACCCAGCCATGCGCTGCAATTGCGCCAGTGGCCGGAGTTGACTGCAGAAACCAGCTCGCCAGCCCAGTTGCTGGCCATCGCCCACCTGCATGCGCGCCCCTGGCGCCCGCAGGCGCTGGCCAATGCTTGCAAGCTGCCGCTGCAGACGGTGGAATGCCTGTTCGCCGCTGCACTCGCCAGCGGCCTTGCCCAGACTGCGGAGATTCCCGTGCCTGCAACGCAGCACCGCCCAGATGGCGGCAACACGCGGTTCTTTTCCTGGGTCGCCCGTCGGTTCGGCCTTTCCCTTTTCCAGGCGCAGTCATGAGTCTTCCAGCCAACAAGCTGGTGTTCGTCGGCGGCATGGGCGCCGGCAAGACCACCGCGGTGCGCTCCATCTCCGATGTGGAGCCGGTGAGCACCGAAATGCCGCTCAGCCAGGATGCCTACGGCGACAAGACCTACACCACCGTCGCGCTGGACTACAGCTCGATCGAGCTGGAAGACGGCGAGCTGCTGCATGTCTACGGTGTGCCAGGCCAGAAATACCTGGATTTCATGTGGCCGCTGGTGTGCGACGGTGCGCTGGGTGTCATCGTGCTGACCAACGCACGCGACCCGCAGATGCTCACAGCCACGCTGGAGTTGTTGCGCGAGTTTGCGCAGATCGCACCCGAGGCCAGCCTGGCGGTGGGCATCACCATGACCGATGAAGTCGAGGATTTCCTGGTGCCGCCCTTTCGCGACGCCTTGGTGGCCGAAGGCTTCCGCGTGCCGGTCATGCGCGTGGATGCGCGCTCGGCGACCCAGATCACCTTCCTGGTGAAGTCGCTGCTGTCCTATCGCTACACCTCGGCGAACAGCTGATCCAAAGCATGCTTGGCGCGGGTACTGGGTACGGCACGCAAGACAAGGAATCTGGTCACGACGGTGCCTGAGCGGGCGTCACGCGGGGGATGCCGCCTCTAGGGTAGCGGCGACGCGTCCGTTTTCCTTGAAGCCAAAACACGACTCAGTCGCGAGACGCGTGTGCAGTGTGTCTGACTTGTTCAGTATGGCCCGCGGGAAGAAGCCAGGATATCGGGACATTTCCGACATCGCGCAGGACATACCGCCGATAAGTCATCGGCAATAGAGGCGCCGCGCGCGTCGGATCCTTCGACCCCATCGACGCCGTGCCCCTCAAGCACGACACGGCAGCGCCCGCACTGCAGCGTCGCGCCTGCAATGCACTGTGCGGCCGAGTTTCGCCAGCGCGGGTCGCGATGGCTGCATGCTCTTCACCGCCGTGCTGCCGGTTAGGGTCCATCGCCACGATCAGATAAAGTAGCGCGATGACAATCGAACTGAAGCCCGGCGGCTTGCTGATCGCCATCGAAGGCATCGACGGCGCGGGCAAGACCACGCTCGCCCGCCGCCTGGCCACTACCCTTGAAGCGGCCGGCGCGCGCGTCGTGCTGAGCAAGGAGCCCACCAACGGCCCGTGGGGCACCCAATTGCGCCAGTCCGCCGCCACCGGCCGCCTGAGTGCAGAGCAAGAAGCCGAGCTGCTCATCCGCGACCGCCACGAACACGTGGACACCTTGATCGCGCCCGCGCTGGCACGCGGCGACATCGTCATCCTGGACCGCTACTTTCCCTCGATGGTGGCCTACCAGGGCGCGGCCGGTCTGCCGCTGGACGAACTCCTGGAGCGCAACGCCTTCGCGCCGCGCCCCGACGTCCTGCTGCTGCTCGACCTGCCCCCGCCCACCGGCCTGGCCCGTATCCGCGCCCGCGGCGATGCGCCCAACCACTTCGAAACCCAGGACAACCTGGAACGCTGCCGCGCGATCTTTGCCGCGCTGGACTTGCCCGGCAAACACGTGATGGAGGCCAGTGCCGATGCCGACAGCGTGCTGCGCCAGGCCCACGCCATCATCGTGGCCGCATTGGCCGACCGATTGAGCGGCGATGCAGCGAAGGCCGACACCGGCAAGGCCGCACTGGAACTGCTCTCGGCCGGTCGCCCGGCCTGATTGCTGCACCTCGCATCGCGCGATCAACATCGCGCGATGCACCTGACATGGTGCACGCCACTTGCAGCGGCGACCAAACGGTGCGGGCAGCCTTCAGCTGAGCGTGGATAGCGCGCTCAAACACCGGAGCGCGACGCACCCTCCGGCTTACAAAACGCTGGGTGCGATAAAGGTTCGTCGGGACAGATGGCGGCAGGCAACGCGCCATGGTGCCTGGTAACCAGTTGATGCAAAGATTCCACACCGCATCGCGTGCCCGAATCGCCGCAACGTCAACTGTAATTGCCACGTCTGCGTGGATCGAAAATGGTGCCGACACCCGGATTCGAACTGGGGACCTACCGCTTACAAGGCGGTTGCTCTACCAACTGAGCTATGCCGGCGAAGGCAGGCGCGTTGCGCGCCGGTGCGCATTCTAGCGCAGCGCGGCGCAATCTAGCGAACGCTGACGCGTGGCACCGGCAGCCCCTTGCAGGACGCTGGGGGCCGTACTGGTGCGGACATCGATCCACCAGCGCGACTGCCCATTGCCGCTGGGCACCAGTTGCGCCGGGAATCCTGCGCCGACCAGGCTGGCCTGGCGCCGCTCGGCGCGCTCGCGGCTCTGGTACTGGCCCAGCGCCACGGTGTTGTCCTCGCCCTGCGCGATCACGTAGTAATCGCCCATCCCGGCCGCGGCAATGCGCTTGACCAGGGCCTGTGCCGCCGCGCGATCGCCCACGTTGGGCAACATCACCCGAAACGTGCTGATGCCGGCGTCCTTGTCCTCGCGCACGCTGGCGCGACTGGCCTGCCCACGCACGCGTGCCAGCGCCGCATCGGCATCGGCACGTGCAGCGAATGGCCCAAGGCTGGCGCAGCGCTCTGCGGCAGGCGGGGATGGCGCGGGTGATGGTTGTGCCGCCGTCGTGGCGACGCCATTGGCCGGTTTCGCAGCGGCGTTCGCCGCTGCCGACGTCTCAGCTGCACCGCGCGGCGCTTGCGCTGCGGCAGTGGTGGCCGCTGGCGGCGCTGCAGACGTTGACGCCGAAGGACCGGCAACTGCCGGCGTGGGTACAGATGCAGGCCCAGATGCTGGCGATGGCGATGGCGCCGGTGCAGTCGACGCACGCCCTGCCGCAGCCGTCGATTCGGTAGGCGCTGCAGCCGGCCGCACGGGCCCGCCAGCACCGGTTACCGTCGGCAGTAATTCCAGCCGCGCCACACCGGTCGGCTGCAGCGGCGCCGGCGGTGGTGCCGGCGGCGGCTGCAAGGCCCACCACAACGCCACCCCGGCATTGAGGACGATCAAGACGACGATGAGCGCACGAACGTACATGCCTGGATTCTACGGTGACGACGCGGCGGTCGCCCACGTCGCCAGACCGTCCAGCACCAGGGCCGCGCGGAACGTGGCATCGGGCAACAGCGGCAGCAACGGCGGCGCGCCACCGCCATGCACCAGCAGCCGCACCGGCACGCCCAGGCTGCGTTGGGCGTGCTGCAGGCTGCGCTCGATCAGCGCCACCGCCGCGCCATCGCAGCCGGAGGTCAAGGCATCGTCGGTGTCGATGGCCAGCTCGACGTAATCGCCGCCGCTGGCCGGCAGTTGCACCGCGCGCGCATGCAGCGCTTCGCGCATGGTAGTCGGCGAGGCGGCGATGCGGCCGCCGTGATGCAGGCCATCGGCGCCGAGCACGTCGATGGTCAATGCGGTGCCCACGCCGGCCACCAGCACCGGCGCGTCGCCGCGCGCGCCCAGCAACGCCAGAAAGCGATCCACGCCGAAGCGGCTCGGGTCGGCGTAAGCAATACGGATGCCGGCGCATTCGGCGGTGGTCCGCACGATGCGCACCTGCGTAAAGCGCTCCTGCAGGCAGGCGATCATGCGTTGCGTCAATGCCGGTGCGGCCACGCTGGCGACATAGGCAATACGCCCGGACGGCAGCGCCGCCAGCGCCGCCGCGTCCATCGCTTCGGCGCCATGCGCCCATGCCTGCACCTGGCCGGCACGGTTGCCATGCAGCGGCGCGTACTTGAAGCGCGAATTTCCCAGGTCGAACAACCACTCGCTCATGCAGGTCTCACGCTTACTTCTCCGGAGTGGAACAGACGCACCGTCTCGCCCAGTTGCACCCGCAACGCACCATCGGCCGCCAGGCCGAGCGCGACGCCACGATGGCAGGTGCCGGCCTCTTCGACCTGCACCGCACGCCCGCTCAAGACATCCAGGCCTGCATAACGCCCCAGAAACGGCGCCAAGCCCTGCGCCTCGAACAGGTCCAGTGCCGGCAGCAACCCGGACAGCACCGCTGCCGTCACCTGGTCGCGCGACACCGGCCTGCCCGCCAGGGTATCCAGGTCGATCCATGGCTGGTCGATGCCGGCCGCTGCCGTCGCCGGCATGTGCACGTTCAAGCCCAGCCCGATCACTGCACGCGCGTTGCCGGCCATCTCGCCGCCGCCTTCGATCAGCAGGCCGCCCAGCTTGCGCTGCCGCGCCAGCAGATCGTTGGGCCACTTCAGCCCGACATCGGCGAACCCGCAACCACGCAAGGCTTCGGCCACTGCAACACCCACGGCCAAACTCAGGCCGGCGAGTTGGCCCAGCCCGCCATTGAAACGGCGCGAGGCCGACAGATAGATGTGCGCGCCCAGCGGCGAGGTCCATTGACGCCCGCGCCGGCCGCGGCCGCCGGTCTGACGCTCGGCCAGCAGCACCGCCACGCCCTGGTCGGGCGCCGGCTGCGCCAGCAAGGTGGTGTTGGTGGATTCCAGCGTCCAGGCCACATCCAGTGCCGCCAACCCAGCGGCCGCGTCGGGTGCCATGCCGGCGCGGATACGCGCCGCATCCAGCAGATCCAATGGCGCGGCCAGGCGATAGCCGTCACCGGCACGTCCTTCGATGTCGACACCGGCCGCGCGCAGATTCTGGATGCGCTTCCACACCGCCGCGCGGGTCAGCCCGGCATCGCGCGCCAACGCATCGCCGGACAGCCGGCCACCGGCGAGTTTGGCCAGCAACGCACGGTCATCCACGGCTGCGGCGGGCGATGCGGCGTGAGGTGGCGACGGCGCGGGCTGCAGCACCTGGAGGCAATACCTGCGCAGCGCAGCCGGTCTGTCGCCGGGACAAGGCGCGCGAGGCAGCATCGACGGGCCAGACCATGCGTACCGTCGGCGCGGTGACCGACCGCACCGAGCCTGCGCCCTGCCGCTGACCAGCGCGCGCGCGCGACCAATCTCCCGCAGCGCCTACGCTGCGCCGCCGGCCGCCGACGCCTTTCATCTCACAGTGCATTGCGCGCAAAGTCCCCGAATCCATCCGCCAAAGTATGCGCCAAGCCCTCCCGGGCGCCCAGCGCGGCTTGCGTGAGGGAGTGAAAAGCGCGTTATGATCGGCGACTCACGCCGCTTGCCCTGGATGTGGACGATGCGCCGAATCACGGTTTGCCTGCTCCTGTTGTTGGCTCCGCTTGCCGCCCTGGCATCGGACCAGCTGATCGACGGCGATCATGACAGCTGCATCAGCACCAATTCGGCCGCACGCGGCAGGACACCGGCGCCCGAAGCGGCACCGGCACGCAACAGCCCTCACAAGGCCACGCCGTCCACCGGCGGCGGCGGCGGCAGCGATGGCGATTCGTTATTCCCGCGCATGCGCACGATGCCGCGCTGGCACAGTTTCCTGCCGGGCATGTTCCGCTGATCCAGTGGTTGACGCGCTGGCTGCGCCGGCCGCCTCCCGACATTGCTGAGGCGCTGTGGCAGCGGCTGTGCGGCAGTTGCGCCTGGGTCGCCGCGCTCGATCCACCCCGCCAGCAACGTCTGCGCGCGTTGACCGCGCAGTTCCTGCAGCAAAAGACCATTTCGCCTGTCGACGGGCTGCTGCTGCAACCGAACGATCACCTCGTGCTGGCCGCGACCTGCTGCCTGCCGCTGCTGGAAATCGGCGCCACCGGTTGGCGCGGCTGGTCGCAGCTGATCGTGTACCCGGACGCGTTCCGCGTGCAGCGCACCCACCTGGATGCGGCCGGGGTGATGCATGCCTGGGACGACACCCTGATCGGCGAAGCCTGGGAGCAAGGCCCGCTGATCGTCAGCTGGGCCGACGTGCAAGCCGACCTGGACGACCCGCAGGCGGGCTTCAACGTGATCGTGCATGAGATGGCGCACAAGCTCGATGCACTGGATGGCGCGCTCGACGGCACGCCGCCCCTGCCACGCGATGCGCAACGCGCCTGGGCACGCGATTTCCAGCATGCCTACGATATGTTTTGCGAACGCGTCGATGCGGGCGAAGACACCCAGATCGATCCGTATGCCGCCGAAGCCCCGGAGGAATTCTTCGCGGTGGTCAGCGAATATCACTTCTCCGCACCGCACGTGCTTTTGCGCACGATGCCGCAGGTCGCTTTGCATCTGGAACGGTTCTACGGACGCTCGCCGTTTGCAGATTCCGCGCAACGGTAATGTGCCGCGTCGCGGGGCGGCGTACGGTATCGCCGTTGGCAGAGGCAACCTGCAGCCGTCATTTGAAGCAGATGCCGCATCATCGATGCAAACCGGCGTTCGATACCACGCACATGACCTGGCCTGTGCGATCGCTCGCCATCCAGACTCACACCAATCCAAGGTCGCGTGGCGTGGCACCCGGGAACACCCGCTCCAACTGCGCCGGCGACAGCCCCCACAAACGGCCGAGCATCCCGCCGAACAGGCTGCGGTAGTTGTTGAGCACCGGGTAATCGCGGTTCTGCAGCAGCTTCGCCTGTTCGACCGCCACCTGCTCGCCCGCGATGCGGCCGCCGCGCACGCCACCGCCCAGCACCCAGTAGGTCGTGCCATGGCCATGATCGGTGCCCTTGCTGCCATTCTCGCGGAAGGTGCGGCCGAATTCGGAGATGACCACCACCACGGTGTCGTTCCAGGCCGGGCCCAACGCATCGGCATAGGCCGCCAGCCCTTCGCCGAGATTGCGCAGGTTGTTGGCCAGGCCACCTTCCACACTGCCCTGATTGGCATGCGTGTCCCAGCCACCGACATCGACGAACCCCAGGCGATAGCGCTCGCGCATCAAAGTGGCCATGCGCCGGGTTTCATCGGCGAATGTACGTGCACTGGCGGCGCCACGGCCGGCCTGCTCCATCTCTTCGCGCAACTGCGCGGTGACCTGCTGACGCAGCGCCAAGCCCTCGCGCGCAGCGGCCGCCAGCGGCGTGCTGTCGTACATCTGCGACAGGATCTGTGCCTGCCGCGCATCCAGCCCGCCTTTGCCGATACTGCGCAACGACACGTTGGGTAGATCGCCGCCGCCCTGGAACGTCAGCGGCAACGAATCGGTGAACGCGATGGCCGGCACGCCACTGAGCACCTCCGACAGGCGCGCCATGAACCCGGAACGGTAATCGCGATGCTTGCCGGCCTGGCCGGATTCGATATCGTCCTGGGTTTCGAAGTGGCTGCGCGACAGATCGTCGGTGCCAGCGAACGGCACGAACGCCACCTGCTTGCGTTCCCACAGTGGCAGCAGCGTCTCGCGCACCACCGGGTTGAGACCCCACTGCGCATTCAGCGCCAGCGCACTGTTTGAATTGCCGGCATCTGGCCGCGCAATCGCCAGGCTCGGCCGCGACTGGTAATAAAAATCGCTGCCATGCGGCACCAGCAGATTATTGCTGTCGTAGCCGCCACGCAGAAACACCACCAGCATGCGTGCGCTATCGCGTGGCGCAGCGAACAGACGACCGGCCCACGGCATGCTTGCAGCGGCTGCAGAGGCAAGCAGAAATCGACGTCGTTGCATGGTGTCCTCCCGTGGCGTTGACCGCCTGGTACTGGTTAGATCGTTGGATCGGTTTGTGCATCTGCGCGCATTGAATCGTCGGCGTTGCAGCAGATCTGAATCGGTGTGACTGCGTCAGCGGTAGTTGAAGTCAGGCGACGACAACAAGAATCCATTCCATTCGGCGGGCGAGCGCGCTTGCGTCAGTGCCTGCTGGGTCGCGGCAGACAGCGAGGGCGCCAGCCAGCGGTACGAGGGGCGCGTGTCGATTTGCGTCACTGCCGGAATCGGCGTGTCGGTGTCGCCGTCCAGGCGAAACAACTGCTTCGGTCCACCGCCGATCGAACGTGCCACCTCGAACCTGCGTGCCAGCTGCCCGGAACTGGTCCAGGCCTGCGACTGCAGCGACCAGCCATCGGGCGTGATGCGACCGAACAGCGGTTCACCCAGCTGCTGCACCCAGCTGGCCATTGGCGCGGCATTGATCACCGGTTGACCCTCGTACGCCACCCGCATCGCCGACACCACAAACCGGTTCGGGTCCTTGAACTTGCGCGGTTGCGCCTGCGCAAACTCCGGCGAGGCCAGCATGGTCTGCATGACCTTGGCGATATCGCCATCGCTGTGCTGGAAGGTATTGGCCATGCGCGTCACCAGTGCCGCAGGCGGCGCGTCGCTGACGAAGTACTCGGCCAAACGCTGCGAAATGAAATGCGCGCAAGCCGGCTGCCGCACCAACAGCTGCACGGCGTGTTCGATCTCATCCAGCCCACCGCCGGCAATGCGCTGGCCAAGCAGCATCTTGTCGCCGGGCTGATGACGCGCCGGATTGAATTCGAACAGGCCCTTGCGCACGACCTGCGCCTGCCCTGGCGCTGAAGGCGGCAACGGCGGTGCACCATTGGCCTTGATCGGCACCAGGCCCGCGCCGGTGAGGATCAGCGCCAGTTGCTGCACATCCTGCTGGCTGTAGCCGCCGTGCACGCCCAGCGTGTGCAGTTCCATCAACTCGCGTGCGTAGTTTTCGTTGACCTTGCCCTTGGCATTCTTGGCATTGTCCAGGTATTCCAGCATTGCCGGGCTTTCCAGCGTGGCCATCACCAGGTCGGCAAACTTGCCGGTGGCATTGGGGCGGATGGCGTTTTCCATGTAGTCGGCCGCCATCCACTTCACCCGGGCCTTGTCGGCATACACGCTGAAATGATTGAGCCAGAACCACACCAGTTGCTCGCGCAGCTGATCCGGCGCGTACACCGCGCGCAACAGTTGCGCCTGCCGCGCCTGCACCAGCATCTGGCCACCGCGCGCCTGCCACTGCTTGCGCAAGGCAACCTTCTCATCGCCATCGGGCATGGCCTGCAGGCGGACCTTGTCGGCTTCGTACTGGGTCAGCAAATCCACCAGCGGGGTGTGCAATGCATCGAAGCGCTGCAGCTGCGCGCGCACCGATGCGGGCAACGCAGCGTCGTCGCTAGGCTGCAACAGCAACGCACCAAGGCGCTTGGGGCCCAGCCGTGTCAGCTGCGCCGCGCTGCCGGCATCAACCCCATAGGTGGCCCGCTGCAGCCAGCGCATCTGGGATGGAGTCAGTGGCGCTTGTGCAGCCGTGCAAGTGAGTGCGCACAGGCTGCCGACCAACAGCGGCAGCAGCAGACGCCATCCTCGCGTGCGCCGCACGTGCGTAACACGCGGATGCACGCCTAAGGCCTGGCCAACTTGCTCGATCATGCAGCCCCTCCATCGCAACGGCTTGCCCGTCCAGTATGGGTAAGCCAACGCGTGAGGCGTTAAACGGTTGTCGGAACGCCAGCGCACATTGGCCACGGGTTCATCGGACCTGCGGCGGTCACAATCCCGGCGGCAGGGTCACATCGAAGCGGGCGCCGCCCAGTTCCTGCGAGCGCACCACCTGCAGCTCGCCGCGATAGCCCTTGATCAGGTCCTGCACGATGGACATGCCGATGCCATGCCCTTGCACACGCTCGTCGCCACGCACACCGCGCTGCAGAATCTTGGCCACGTCTTCCGGCGCGATGCCGGGGCCGTCGTCTTCCACCGACAGAATCAGGCCGGCACGACGGCTACCGGTGGTGGGCCCCGGTTTTGCGGTCAGCAGCACGCGGCTACGCGCCCACTTGAAGCCGTTTTCCAACAGGTTGCCGAGCAGTTCCTGCAGATCGCCCGGCTCGCCGTGAAAGCACGCTTCGGGGGAAATATCGAATTCGCACAACACGCCCTTGACCGAATACACCTTCTCAAGGCCACGCACGATTTCTTCGGCGGTCGGTTCGATCGGCAGCGGTGCCGCAAACAATTTGTGCCCGCTGGAAGCCGCACGCGCCAGCTGGTACGACACCAGGTCGTTCATGCGGCGCAACTGCACATCCATTTCTTCGTGCAAATCGCGCTCGGACGCGCCGCTATCCAGTTGGGTGCGCAGGACGGCAATGGGCGTCTTGAGGCTATGCGCAAGATCGGCCAGCGTGTTGCGCTGACGCTCCAGGTTGTCGCGTTCACTTTCGATGAAGGCATTGATGCTGTCGGTCAGCGGCTCCAGTTCGCGCGGATGCTGCTCGCTCATGCGCTGGATCTCGCCGCGCTGCACCTTGGTCAACTCGTTGATGACCCGCCGCAGCGGACGCAGGCTCCATTGCAGAATGAAGGCCTGCAGCACCAGCAACACCACGCCGGCACTGCCAAGGTAGAACCACACCGCGCCACGGAACACGCGCAGCTGCGCGCCCATCGAGCGCGCGTCCTCCATCACGTAGATGGTGTACGGAATCTCGCCGCCGTGTTCGCGTTCGACATAGCTCACGCCTAAGCCGTAGCGATACAGCTGGCCCAGGCTGCCGTCGATCTGGGTCATTTCCAGCGGGCCGATGAACTCTTCCTGGCGCGGCTCCAGCATGCGGCCGTGCGGAATGTTCGGGCCTTCGGCCGACATCGAGGTCCAGCTTTCGTCCGGACGGACCACTTCTACATAAAGCCCGCCGCCAGGCACGTCGAAACGCGGGTCGGGCGGTTGACCGCCGATGTACAGCGACCCATCGCGGACGAAATCGATATTGGCCGCATACGCGGAGGCGTAATTCTTCAGCCGCTCGCGCAGGTTCTTCTCTGCGGTGTCGGCAAACGCCACATCCAGCGCGTAACCGGCCAGCGCCAGGAAGGCCACCAGGCTGAGGCTGGCGGCCAGCAGCTGGCGGGCCTGCAATGAGCGCGGCCGCCAGCGTCTATACCACTTGGAGCGGCCCGGCACTTGGTCTTCCTGCTCGTTGACGCGCTGACTCAGCCTTCGGTACGCGGAATGGCGAAGCGATAACCGCGGCCACGCACGGTCTCGATCGGCTTGAGTTCACCATCGGGGTCGAGCTTCTTGCGCAGGCGACCGATGAACACTTCCAGCACGTTCGAATCGCGGTCGAAGTCCTGCTGGTAGATGTGCTCGGTGAGGTCGGCCTTGGAGACCAGTTCGCCAGCATGCATCATCAGGTACTCGAGCACCTTGTACTCGTAGCTGGTCAGATCGACGTTGGCGCCGTTGACGCTCACCGTCTGTGCTGCGAGATCCAACGCGACCGGGCCGCATTCCAGCGTGGGCTTGCTCCAGCCGGCAGCACGCCGCAGCAGCGCGTTGACGCGCGCCAGCAACTCTTCGACGTGGAACGGCTTGACCAGATAGTCGTCGGCACCCTGCTTGAGGCCCTCGACCTTGTCCTGCCAGCTCGAGCGCGCAGTCAGGATCAGCACCGGGAACTTCTTGCCTTCATCGCGCAGGGCCTTGATGAGCTCCATCCCCGACATCTTGGGCAAACCAAGATCGATGATGCCGACATCGAATGGCACCTCACGGCCCATGTACAGGCCTTCTTCGCCGTCCTGTGCAGCGTCGACCGCAAAGCCTTCGCGCTTCAGACGCGCCGCAAGGGTTTCGCGCAGCGGAGCTTCGTCTTCGACCAAAAGGATACGCATGCACTCTCCCTAGTTACGTTGTCGGCCAGTGGCCGGGGGAATTTATAAGACTGAACGCACAACTATCTACGTTCAGTGGTTATCGTCGCGTGGTGGCGCGTCGGGCGGCGAGTTACGCGCAGGCGCGGCCTGCGTCTGCTCCGGCTCATACACGGTGTGCACGCGCCCGTCCTTCATGTACTTGACCCGATTGAGATTGCCGCCATCGAACGGCACGCGCTCGGCGCCCAAGATTTGTCCACCGGTAGACCGCTGCACATGCCGAATGGTGTCCGACAGCGTGCGGCTGTTGCCGCGTGCCGAAGGCGGCATCGCCTCGCGTCCGCTCTGCACCATCGGATAGCCCTGGCCCCAGGCCGACGGCGCGGCCATGGCAACCCAGAGGGCAACCAGAGCGACTTGGCGAGCGCGGCAGGGCAGTTGGGTCACAAACAAATCCTAGCGGGTTGTTCAGAAACATTCAAAATTCGTGAAATCGACCACGTATAGCTGAAGGTCGAGCGTCGAAATAGAGGCAAATTCTTGATTTTTCGGGGTGAATCCGATCTGAACTTTTTAGCTTCACGTTAACGGCATTCAGTGAAATGAATAGCGATCAGGCCAGCACCGCACGATCACTGCGCGGCAGCGCAGACGCGCCTGATGCAGCCGCCGCCTGAAATACCCGGCAGCCCGTTCAGGAATGCAAGCGGTGGGCCAAAGTCAGGCAACGACTCGCCAGGGCCGCGCATCGGTGCGCTCCAGGGCCTGCTCGACCAGATCCCAGCCCGCACCCGGGCGATGTGCGCCCTCGCTCAGGACCTGCCGGAACGCCCTGCCTCCAGGCTGGCCATGGAACAGGCCCAGCACGTGCCGGGTCATGTGCTTCAAGGCCAGGCCCTGTGCAAGCTGTGATTCCACATACGGCTGATAGGCGCGCAGCAAGGACTCGTGTGGTTGTTCGGGCCGCTGGTTCAAGGCTGCATCCAGACAATGCAGGACGTACGGGTCGTGATAGGCGGCGCGGCCGAGCATGACGCCGTCGGTGTGCTGTAGATGCGCCATGGCCGCGTCCACGGCCACAATGCCGCCGTTGAGCACCACCGGCAGGCCGGGCCGCTCCCGCTTGAGCCGGTAGGCCCAGTCGTACCGCAGCGGTGGCACCTCACGGTTTTCCTTCGGCGACAAGCCCTTGAGCCAGGCATTGCGGGCGTGCACCACCACCATGGCCGCGCCGGCCGCGGCCACCTGGTCGACAAAGCGGGCAAACACCGCGTAGTCGTCATCGTCGTCCACGCCCAGGCGGCACTTGACCGTAATCGGCAAGTGGCTGGCCGCGCACATGGCCGCGACGCACTCGGCCACCAGCGCCGGCTCGCGCATCAGGCAGGCGCCGAAACGCCCGGCCTGCACACGGTCGGACGGGCAACCGCAATTGAGATTGATCTCATCAAAACCCCATTCCTGCGCGATCGCCGCCGCCTGTGCGAGCAAGGCCGGATCGCTGCCGCCCAATTGCAGCGCCAGCGGATGCTCCACCGCATCGAAGCCGATCAGGCGCGCGCGATCACCGTGGATCACCGCATTGGCGTGCACCATTTCGGTGTACAGGCGCGCGGACGGCGCCAACAGACGGTGGAACACCCGACAGTGGCGGTCCGTCCAGTCCATCATCGGAGCGACGGACAGGCGCAGGGAAGCGGCGTAACGATCGGAGGAAGCAGTCATCGACGAGTTAGCCGCAGCGAGCGACCATGGGAATGCGAAGCAGGATCAACAGCTTACACGGGCCCCGATGAATCTGCGGCAGTGCGGCACGGGATATGGGGGCGCCTACGTCTCACGCCTAGCTGCAGGATCGCTTGTCCGCGTGCAGGATGATCTAGCCAGACCGCTTTGTCGAATCCAAACCTTAGGCACCAGTGCAGATGCCGCTGGTGGCGCGCGTTGGCGGCCAGGATCAAAGCGATGCTCGACCGTCGGAAGGGGTAAACATCTCGCATGAGCATTGGAGTGGTTTTCCCTCGCTCGCCGAGGACCGGCGGCAGCGGGAGGCATCACGGCAAGTTGCGCGGTGCCTGTCTGCGTTCGCTCTGCAGAGCGAACGCGTTGCATCGTCAATGACGAGCGGAGTTTTCTCGGTCCAGTGCCGCAACCACTGCCGCGTGCGGACGGCAGCGAAGCTTACGGGTTACGGACACCGACACGCTCTTCGGCGCTCAGCGGCTTGCCCAGCGCATGGTAGGAGGCAACCAGCGTGATCAGGGCAGTACCCATGACCGTGTAGAAGCTCCACGACTTGGCCAGCACATGCACCTGGCCAAACATCAGCGCGACGACGGCAGTGGCCGTGCACAGCACCATGGCCAGCAGCGACATCAGGAAAGGGATGGAGGGATCGAGCTTCATGGTCCGGGGGTTCCAAGGTGCGATGCGATAGCTGCAGCATCGGCGTTCCCGGCGCTTTCTTGAACTGTTTTCTGCGGTTTTTTCCAGGCGATTCAAAGCAAGTCAGCAAGCACTCAGTTTTCTGTCAAAGCCTTGGCGCACAAGGGTTTGCGCGTCAGAAAAATCCTGACGCAATGGCGAAATGATCACCACCACTGTCAGAGATCCAGCGCGGCTGTGGCGGAAAACCGACGGCGCTGCAAGGCGCGGTTTGGGGGTAGCAGGCAGCGGTTCGAGTGCTGCGATGGAGGCGGCGCCCCTGATCGAAGCCGTCCACATGGCAGGTGCAGCAAGCGCCGATGGCTGCGCAACAACTAGGTGGGGCGCGGCATGCACCCATAGGCGTGGCATCTTTCGCCAGAGCCGCGGCGCGTTGCGATAAGAGCGCGCATGGCTACCTGCCTGCCGCACGGCAGCCGTTGGCTCCGAGCAGCTACCTGCTGCCTCTAGCGGGCAATGCGCAAGCACGGACGCGCAGCGCGGCCGAGGCGGCACGCTGTGAGGGGCAGGCTCGGCAGGCGCGCGGGACTGGCGCGCTCAGCGCGCCGGCGCGGTAGCGAATTCGCCACGTTGCAGCTTGGTCACATCGTTGCCCTGCCCGTCCTTGAGGCTGAGGTCCGCGCCCTTGGCGGCGAGGTCCTTGAGCACATCGGTGCGTTGGAACAGGGCTGCATACATCGCAGCGGTCTGGCCGGCGTTGTTGCGCTGGTCCGGCGCACAATCGGCCTGCATCAGGCGCTTGGCGATGCCCAGCTCGCCCTTGAAGATGGCACCCATCAGTGCGGTGTTACCGCGCTTGTCCTGCGCGCAAGGGTCGGCGCCGGCGCTCAGCAATTGCTCCACCGCCGGCCGCTGGCCGTGGTAAGCAGCCAAGATCAATGCGGTGTAGCCCTTTTCGTCGCGGGTATTGAGGTCGTAATGCGAGCGAATGAACTCGGCCAGCATGTCCTGGCGGCCCTCGCGCGCGGCATCGAAGAAATACTCGCGCAGCTGCAGCTTGATCTGCTCAGGCGTGGCAGTGGCCGTTGCGCTGGCAGCGGATGCAGGTGCAGGTGCAGGTGCAGGTGCAGGTGCAGGTGATGCAGCGTTTGCAATCGCAGACGCGCTGCCAAGCATCAGAAACAACAGGGTGCGCATAGCGATCTCCCGAAACGAAGACGACATCGCGGCGCAGGCCGCGATGTCGTCGAGGCGGATCAATCCTGCAGGCTGGAGGCCAGCTGCTTGACTCGTGCCAGGTCGCCCTTGGCCACGCGGGTGACGCCGGTACCGTACTCGGGGTCGGCCTTGTACAGGAACGACAGCATCAGGTGCTTGCTTTCGGTATCGGTGGTGGCCAGCGACTCACCGAAGCTCTGCACCAGATCGGCGCGGTCCTTCTTGCTGTAGGAGCGATACAGCTCGCCGGCCTGCTTGAAGTTCTGCTCGCGGGTGATCTTGGCCTGCTGGGTGGTGCCCGACAGCGGCAGCTCGCTGTAACGCGCAGCGGTGTCCTGCGGACGCGGCTCCAGGCGGCTCGGCTCGTAGTTCACGCCACTGGTGGTCTGACCGATGTTGCCCTGGCCGTCCTGGTTACCGTTGTTGACGGCCACACGTGGGCGGTTGACCGGCAGGCTCAGGCCATTGGCACCGATGCGATACAGCTGGGTGTCGGCATAGGAGAAGATGCGGCCCTGCAACAGGCGATCTTCCGAAGGTTCGATACCCGGCACCAGATTGGCCGGCGCCATCGCCACCTGCTCGGTTTCCTGGAAGAAGTTATCGACGTTCTTGTTCAACACCATCTGGCCGACCTTCTGCTCCGGCACGTCCGGCCAGATCTTGGTGGCATCGAGCGGGTCGAAGTCGAACTTGGCCAGGTCTTCGGGCTTGAGCACCTGCACGTACAGGTCCCACTTCGGGTAGTCGCCCTTCTTGATTGCGCCGACCAGGTCGTTGGTCAGGTGGCTGTAGTCCTTGGCCTGCACCGCGGCGACCTGCTTGGGATCGAGGTTCTTGATGCCCTGCAGCGTCTTCCAGTGGAACTTGACGTAGTGCACCTCACCTTGCGCGTTGACCAGCTTGTAGGCGTGCACGCCGTTGCCGTCCATGAAGCGATAGCCGGCCGGGGTGCCCTCGTTGGAGTACAGCAGGGTCAGCGTGCGCGTGGCCTCTGGTACGTGCGAGAAGAAATCGAAGCGACGCGAATCGTCATCCAGGTTGGTGCGCGGGTCCGGCTTGAACGCGTGCACCATGTCGGGAAACTTGATCGCATCGCGAATGAAGAACGTGGGGAAGTTGTTGCCGACCAGATCCCAATTGCCTTCGCTGGTGTAGAACTTGGTGGCGAAACCATGCGGGTCGCGCAGCGTCTCCGGCGAATGGTTGCCGTGGACCACGGAGGAAAAGCGCACGAACACCGGGGTTTTTTCGCCGGCGCTGAACACCTTGGCCTTGGTCAGGCTGGAGAGATCGGCAGTGGCGGTGAACTCGCCTTTGACGCCGGTGCCGCGCGCATGCACCACGCGCTCGGGAATGCGCTCGCGATCGAAACGCTGCAGCTTCTGGATCAGTTGCACGTCCTGCAGCAGCGTCGGGCCGGTGGCGCCGGCTGTCTGCGAATTCTGGTTGTCGCCGACCTTGGCGCCATTGTCGCGGGTCAGAACGGATTGGGCGAAGACCGGCGGAGCGATCAACGTCGGGGCTAGCAGGGCTAGCACCATGAGGTGTCCAGGGCGCATGGCGTCAGCTCGTTTGAGGAGGCTGAATCATCGCCAGCAGGCCGAAGCGTGAGAAGTCGTTAGTTATGATCGCTTCGATAGGGGAATCTGATGATGACGGCGTTGCGTGATATGCATCGCGTTAGAAGTCGGCAGCGAGTCTTAAATCACGCAGCAGCCTTCCACCTTCGGTAGGCAGCAGGAGCTCAACTCACTCACGTGGATGTGCTGGCAGGGACGCAGTTGCTGCAGTGCACAGGTCATTGGATCCCCGCTATGCGTGGTCACGACAACAGAGATGCGTACCATCACCCATTAGCACGACTACAGGCATGTAGCTGCTCGATGCGGCCGCCCTGCACGAACACCTGAGCCGCTGCTGCGTTATAGCCGGATCAATGCCCCCGCACGCTGTCCTCTTCCTCGGGCAGCCCGGCCTCTGCCCGGCGCTTTTTCAACTCGGCAGGATTTTCCAACTCGAACAAGCTGCCGTCGGCCCTGCGCTGCGTTCCGTAGCGCTGCGGTTTGCCCGACATGATGAGATTACGATCGATGAACAACGCAAGGTCCGCAGTGCTGTAGGCGCCACGTTGCGCGGCCGCCTGCATTTTTTGCAGAAAGTCATCGCGAAAGGCCCGGTCGGTCGAATGCTGCGCGATCAAAAAGCCTGCATGCGCACCCTCTTCACCCACGGAGGGAATGTCGGGAAAGCCAAATTGATCGATCAGGCGGGACAGCGCGGCCTGGTTTTCCCGTTGCGACGCAACCAGGCGCATGGCCATCTCTTTTGCTGCGCCCTGATTGGCCTGCAACTGCTGCGCGGTGACTGCACCACGAATTTCTGCACGGATCTTCTGGTCGGCATCGGCCAGTGCCAGCAACTGCTGACGGTAGGACGCATTCATGGATTGTTGCCTCGCCGGTTGCTCCTCTGCGTCTTCCGCAAACGCCTGCACGGGCATCGCCCATTGCCCCCATAACAGCATCCCAAGCAGCACCATTTTCATACGTACGCCAGTCCCGATTCTGGGGAACATCCGCCCCCTGCGCTGTCTTCACTCACCGCGGGCACCTTGCGCGGGCGTGGAAATTCCAGAGACCTATCGACGCGACCGTAAACCAGGAACGAGCAAAATTTGCTCGCAATATCCATTCCCGGTGCCTTTTCGTCCAGATAGAGAAACTGCCCCCCAGGGTTGAGCTCAAGAAATACCGGCTCGCCGCCGCCGACAGGCACGACGAAATCTGCGCAGAAAAAATCGACGCCCAGCACGGATCTCAGTGCATCAAGCTTGGCCTGAAGCCCGGGAAACAGCGGCACCCAGTCGTAACGCAGCGTTGTCTTGTGCCGGACCGCCCGATAGTCGATCTCCCCCTCCAGGGAGTGCCGCATCCGCAGACAGGCGTATTCGCCCCCCATGCAGACAACTCGCAAATCGGCTTGATGGTCGACGACTTGCTGGTAGGTTGTGGGACATGCGCGCAGATCGGCATCCGTCAATGGTTCGTTCTGCGAAATGCGTGTCGCATAGGAGACGCTATAGTTGGCGCCGTCGGCCCATGCGCCCACATTGAATGGCTTGACGACCACGCCATTCGCATGACGCTGACGAAATGCTTGAATGTCGCCAGGGCACTGGCTGATCAAGGTCTCAGGCACCACCAGACCACTGGCGATGGCCGCAGCGAGCTGTAACGGCTTCTGGTCTGCTGCAAGCGCCGCGAGCGGCGCATTGACCCAGCGCTGCACGCCATGTCCGGCGCCAAGCAGTGCAACAGCTCCCAGATCGAACAGCAGCCCCTCTGTCTTGATGAACTTGGTGTCCTGATCGTGGACATGTGCAGGCGCGGTCTTGTTGAACATCAAACGGCGGCTCCATGCCGCGTCGTAAGCAACCGAGGCGCCCTCCCGGACGACACTGGCGCCGCTTTGCCCATAGAGCAGGGAGCCCTCGAGACCACACGGCCACTGGCTCGTATCCAACAGGCTGGCCGTATGCCCCGATGCCGCAATCATCGCCGCAATCGTAGATGCATGCGTATCGCGATGAGGAGCGACGATCAACACCTTCCTAGGATCTTTTTGCATAGGCGCAATCTGTTCCGTAGTGCAGTCGAAGCATGGCGACATCTTCATGCCGCCATGCCGGGGGACACTTAGCCGACGATCACGATGGTCTCAGTGTCGACGGCCTCGACAATGATGATGATCAACGTATCGCCAGCACCACCGCAGGACACAGCACTGACTTCTTCCTGAGTCATTTCACGTGCGAAGCGCTGGGCGACGGGACGCGAATTTTCCATGAGTTCAAAGTTTTCCATTCCTTACTCCTTGGCTGCTTCAGGGTAGTTCGCCGGCGAGATTGCCGACGCGCTTCTCGATGCCGTGATGGGCATCAAGTCTCTCGGCAGCATGACGGCTGCCCGGCTTGTCACCCGACTCGGCAACAAGCGATATCCTGCGATCGGCAGATGCGATCGTTTCCTGGCGATGCGCGATGATGATCCTTGTCATTTTCATCGCTTTGATATGGGCGTTGACCACTTGGTCCCTCGTGGAATCCAGATGGCTGGTTGCTTCATCCAGCACCAGAATCTTCGGTTGGCGATACAACGCACGTGCCAGGATGACGCGCTGCCGTTGCCCGCCCGACAGGATCGAGCCCATGTCGCCGACCAGCGATTCATATCCCATGGGCATCCGTGCAATATCGTCGTGGATCGCGGCCAGCTGCGCAGCGCTGGCGATCCGCTCGATACTCGAGTCAGGATCGAAGAAGGCGATGTTGTCGGCTAACGAGCCCGCAAAGAGCTGATCGTCCTGCATGACTGCCGAGACCATTGCCCGGTAATTCTCCAGCCCATATTTGCGGATATCCACACCGCCGACCTCAATGCTGCCCTCCGTTGGCTCGATCAGGCCCAGCAGCAATTTGGCGAATGTCGATTTACCGCATCCGCTCGGACCCACGATCGCGACCGACTCACCTGCTTCGATGCGCAGGTCGAGATTACGGATGACCCAGGGGTCGTCGTCCGAGTAACGAAAGCTCAGCCCTTTCACGTGAATTTCCGGAACCGGCTCTGGACCGCTATAGCTTGAAATTTCGTCGAGCTCGGGCGCCGTAGTGGCGATATCGGCAATCCGCTCGGCGTGCAGGCGCAACATCTTGAGCTCGATGAATTTGTCGACCAGGCTCGCAGCCCTGCTGGTAAACAAATCCGCAAACGCCAGGAAGGCGACCAACATGCCTGCAGACAGCGTCCCGCTCAGCGCCAGATAGCCACCGATGGCGATCAGGAACACCCTCTGCGTTCCAAACAGGCCCTGATTGAGCGCATTGAACGCCAGGCCGAAGCGTTGGGACTGCATTTCCAGCCGCACGCTTTGCGCAGTGGCGCCGAACAATCGTCCTTGACGCAGCCCCTGCTTGTTGGCCAGCTTGATCGCTTGAATTCCGCGTACCGACTCCATCAGCTCGCTTTGCTGACGTGCGGCATACGTCAGCTGATCGCGGCTGACCACGAACTGGAGTCGATAGAACGCCAGGCGCAAACCCAGATACAAGGCAAAGGCAGCCAGCACCAGGCCGGTGAGTGCGGGGCTGTAGGCCAGCAGGACTGCCACTGCCAGGCATCCGGTCAGGCCGTTGAGCATTGCCTCGACGAAGCTGCCGGTCAACGTGGTCTGGATGGACTTCAACGAGGAAAAGCGCGACAGCACATCGCCCATATGCCGCTTTTCGAAATACTCCAGCGGAAGCCGCAGCAAATGACCGAACAAGTTGGTGATCCATTGCGTGTTCAACGATGCGCCAAGCCAGCTGACCACCCAGCTGCGTGCAAGCGTCAGAACCGTCTGGAAGAGCACGGTCAACAGGAAGGCGATGGTCAGGATCTTGAGCAGCGGCATATCGGCCGAGACCAGCACATGGTCGATGACCCACTGCATCTGGAAGGGCAACAGCAGCGCCAACGCTTCGATTGCCAAGGCTAGCCCGAAGATCTGCACTAACCCACGCTTGAGTCCGAAAATGCGTCCGGTGAGCGAGCGCAAGGACAACGCTGGCGTTTCAACCGAAGGCTCGAAGCTCGTGCCTGGCTGCAGCTCCAACAACACGCCGGTGAAATGCTTGCCGAGCTCGGACATCGGCAATCGGAGCGTCCCTCGCGCAGGATCGTGAAGCAGTGCCACGCCACGTACCACTCGCTCTAGCACCACGAAATGCGACATATCCCAATGCAGGATACAGGGTTGCCTGAGCTCCTTCAGATACTCAGGTTCCGCACGCATCGCACGGACATCCAGCCCCATGGCGCGCCCGATCTGGACCAATCGCTCAAGGCGCACGCCCCTGAGGGAGATGTTGAAGCGCCGCCTGACCTGTGCAAGGTCGATTTTGTCGCCGTAATAGCGGGCAATCATGACCAGGCAGGCAAGACCGCACTCTGCCGCCTCGGTCTGCATGATCGGAACGATGTGCGCGCGGTTCGACAGCAACTGGTGAACGGAGGTGGTGTCGATCATCCGCGCTGCCCAGCCGAATCATCGGAAAGGCGCGACGTCATTTCGTAGACCGGCTCAAACATCCATTCGATCAACCGACGCTTCTCAAGCAGGATATCTGCATCCAGCGCCATGCCTGGACGAAGTGACTCCTGTCTTCCATTGGCCAGGATGTGCTGACTTTCCAACTCGACCACTACGCGATAACGAGCTTCATCAATCTGCTGTCCCAGCAGCGATGACACTTCTTTGGAGCTGATCGCGCTGCGCGAGACGTCGACCACACGCCCTGCATGGCGGCCGAACTTCTGATACGGGAAAGCCTGGTAGCGCAACAGCACTCTATCGCCGCGCGTGACGAATCCAACTGCCCTGGAGGGTACCCACAGCTCGGCCCGCAACTTGATGTCCTTGGGCAACAAGGTGATCAAGGGCTGTTGCGCACCCACCGGTTGCCCTGCGTGCACGAGCAGGTTGGTAACGATTCCATCGGTTGGCGCACGCAACACCACCGAACGGCGCGCCTCGGTTTCCGAGAGCGATTGCGCGACGTCTGCAATCTGCCTGGCGATCTCGTTACGCTTTGCTTCCAACGTCGCAGGGGTTTGTTCAAGCTGCGACTGGAGTTGAGAGTGCTCCACACGCAGGTCCAGCGCACGTTTCTGCAACTCCTTGAGTTGCGCCTGGTTCTGGATGGCGATGTCTTGCTGCTGCAGCAACTGGACCTTGGTCAATATCCCCTTTTCTGCAGCACTCACCCACTGTTCGTAGAGTCCCAGCGCACTGTCTGCGCGCTGGCGTTGCAAGCGAATTTGCTCGGCAGTGTTATCCATCTGCGCTTGGAGCAGCGCGACACGGCGCCCCAGATCGCGCTGTTGGGCAGCGTAGAGCTGATTCTGGGCCTGCAGATCCGCATTTAGGCGCCCGCGCTTGATCTCCAGTTGCGAAATCACCGACGCCTGGGTGTCACCCAGTGATGTGCTGTCCTGCTCTCCGGAAATTTCCACGATCGGCTCGCCTGCCCGCACCCTCGCCCCCTCTGCGACGAATGCGTTGGAGACGATGCCAGCACTGAGCGGTGTCAGGGTCAGCAGACCACGGTCCGGGACGAGTGCGCCGTTGACTGCTTCGTGCCGTGTGAAACTTCCAAGGCACAACAGCCCGACTACCGCAGCAATAAGAGCGAGCGCAATGGCGAACAACGGCCAACCGAACGTGGGCGCCTGAAGACGTACCGGTACAAGCCACGCATCGCGGCGAGCACGTAACACTTCTTCCCTGAAGAACCCGCCTGGCATGTGCACTCCCTGCTTCGCTGAGACCTGCGCCCACTTCCTTCAGGCTCAGTTAATCAGCAAAACCGATGCGGTAAAGCGCACTGCGTCGCATAACGCTATGCCGTTATGACGACCGATATATGGCACAGGTCCGTGGCGAGTCCGAACTAGCCGATCACCCGCTTGAACGGCGGCAACGCGTCGATGATGCGTTTGCCGTAGCGACGGGTGAGCAGGCGCGAGTCGAGGATGATCACGCGGCCGTGGTCGCTGGAGCTGCGGATCAGGCGGCCGGCGAATTGGGTGAGCGTGCGTAGCGCGTGCGGGATGGCGATCAGGTTGAAGGCATTGTGCCCGCGGCTTTCCAGCCATTCGCTCAAGGTGGAGGTTTGCGGATCGGTGGGCACGGCGAACGGCACCTGGGTGATGACCACGGTGGTGCAGGCTTCGCCCGGCAGATCCAATCCTTCGCCGAAAGAATTCAGACCGAACAGCACCGAGCCTTCGCCGGCGGCGATGCGGCGCAGATGTTCGGTGATCAGTTGCGACTTGTTGCCCTCGCCTTGCACCAGCACGCGGTTGCGCTGCGCCAGCGGCATCAGGTCGGCCACCTTTTCCATCTTCCAGCGCGAAGTGAACAACACGATGCTGCCCTTGGCGTTCCAGTCCAGTTCGCGCACCAGATATTTGGCTACTTCCTTGGGATGACCTTCGCGGTCGTCGGGCGTGACCGGGAAATTGGGCACGATCAATTCGGCCTGATTGGGCAGGTCGAACGGCGAGGCCAGCGATGCCATTTCGGCGTGATCGGGCAAGCCGTTGTCGATGGCGAAGGATTGGAAATCGCCGCCACCGGTGAGCGTGGCCGAGGTCATCACGACCGAGTCCACCTCGTTCCAGATCATCGTGCGCAGCACCTGCGCGGCCGACACCGGCGAGCAATGGCAGACCAGATCACCGTCGCGCGAGAGGGTGATCCAGCGCGCCATCGGCGGCTGACCTTCCTTGTCTTCGCGGCGCCAGCCGCTCCACAGATTGTGCTGCTGCTCGGCCATTTCCAGCGCCAGGCCGAGGCTGCGCTGCAGACGTTCGCGCGCGGAATCGTCCTGTTTTCCCTTGGCAATGGCGCTGTGTGCGGCATGCACCCAGTTGAACAACGCGCGGGTTTCTTCACCGAGTTCTTCGATGGCCGGGCCCCATTGCGGCGGCAACTTGCCGTTGGCCGCGCGCCACAACGGATCGCGCTCGCCCGGCTCCGGCTTCCAGACGCGTTCGACTTCTGCGTGGAAAGCCTTGAGCAGTTTGGACACCCGCGCCGCCACCTCGATGGCTTCGTTGGGCAGCAAGTTGCCCAGCTTGTCCTTGTCTACTGCGCGATAAGCGGCCGCAATCAAAATCTGCATACGTCCGGTGCGCCGGGCCATGTCGTCCAGCGGCAGATTGGCCGCGCCCTGGTCGATCGCCACGCCGGCGATGTGATGGCCTTCGTCGAGCACCAGCAGCATGTCCGCTGGCGGGGCGATCAGCGGCTGGCCGTTTTCGGCATCGCCCAGCGAGAGCGACGACAGCAACAAGGCGTGGTTGGTGACCACGATCTGCGCCTCACGCACATCGGTGCGCGCCTTGAGTACCGGACATTGCGCCGCGTAGCTGCAGCGGCGCCCTGCACAGCCGGAGGCCGGGGTGGTGATGCGCATGCGCAGCGGCACGGAGATCTGTTCTGGCGCATCGTCCAGATCGCCATTCCAGGTGCGAGCGGCGTAGGCCTTGGCGAGGCGCTTGGCCAGATCCGCATCGACCGGGCTGAGCGGGCGGTCGTACAACGCCTGCTCGTCTTCGAACATGGCGTTCTGGCTGGTATCGCCTTCCAGCTCGGCGGCATTGCGGGTGCACAGGTAGCGCGTGCGGCCCTTGGCCAGGGCCACGGTGGCGTCAAGACCGGTGGCCTTGAGGAAGGCCGGGATGTCGCGTTCCACCAGCTGCGATTGCAGCGCAACGGTGCCGGTGCTGATGACCAATTTTTTCTTGGTGGCCAACGCGATCGGCACGCCGGCGGTGAGATAGCCCAGGCTCTTGCCCACGCCGGTGGGCGCCTCGGCGATGCCGATGCCGCCGGAGGTGGCCAGGGCACGCGAGACCAGGCCGATCATCTGGCTCTGCGCGCGCCGCGTGGCAAAGCCCGGCGTATTGGCCTGCAGCTTGGCATAGGCGTCGCGGATGCTGGCCTTGATCGGGTCGGTCAGGCTGCGCTGGGTGGGAACGGGCGCCGACGGCGCGGTCGGTGGGGCAACTTCACTCATCGCGCTATTTTCGCATGGACCGGCGCAGTGACTGCGACCGGCGCGCCGCACGGCTGAACGGGTTGCCTGCTTGTAGCGCGACCGGCCCATCCTCGTCGGCAAGCCGGCACCGGGCGGCAGTCCCACGCCGGTGCGACTGCCGCGCGGCCGAGGGCATGGCTCGATTGTCCGATCGTGGCCTGCCAGCACCGGCCGCCTGCAGGCACTCGCCGCCTGTATCACCCGAAAGGCGGCGCAGTGAATGCCGCTGCAAGACCCGCCGCTGTCTTTAAAGCGTCGGCACGATCAATGCGCTTAGTTCCGCTGCCGGCGCGCCGGCCACGCATAGCGCGCCCATACCAGGCCGATGGCCGTCATTGCGATGCCCATCAACAGCATGCCGGCACCCACGCCATTCGGCCCGAAGCGTTCGTACAACAGGCCACCACGATTGACCGCGGCCAGCGCCTGCGGATGCAGCAGCGTCCACACGCCCTGCCCGGCGCAGACCAGTCCAACGATCACCAGCAAGATGGCTTTGATCGGGATCATGGGCGCGGACCCGTGCCAGCGGGCGAACGCTGCAGGCTGGCCGCCAGCGTCCACACCAGCACGCCGATGCCCACGGCCTGCACGGCCATCAGCACGAAGTGGGCGATGCCGACCACCCTGCTGATCTGACGCACGTTGCCTTGCTGCAGCAACAGCATCGGAATCGCCTGGACGCCGACCTCGGCGAACAGGCAGCCCAGCAGCAGCCAGAGCGCGGCCAACCCGGCGCGCCGGCGCGGGCCATGCGGTGCGCGCCACACCAGGACCAGCCCGAGCAGCAGCGCAATCAGCATCGGCACGCGCGACAGCAGGCTGGTGACCAGGGTCAGCAGGATCGCGGTGGCATCGGCGCTGCCCACCTCAGTCAGCACTGACCAGCACGGCCTCGCGCGCGCGCAGCGCGGCGTAGACCGGGTCGGTGTCCGGGCGTACGCCGTGCCACAGCGCGAAGCTCTCGGCGGCCTGTTCCACCAGCATGCCCAGCCCGTCAATGGCGTACCGGCAGTGCGCCGCGCGCGCCCAGGCCAGAAATGCAATGGCGGTGTCGCCGTAATTCAGATCGACCGCAGCAGTGAGGCTGTTGACCAGGCCCAGTGGCAATGCGAACGCGCCGGCATCGCGGTCCCGACCGGCGGCCGTGGCATTGACGATCAGTTCGAAGTCGCCGAGCTCACGCAGGTCTTCGATGTAACGCGACATCACCCGCGCCGGTTCGCCCAGCGAATCGCACAGGGCATCGGCGCGCTCGGGCGAGCGGTTCACCACCACCATTGCGGTGATGCCCGCCTCCAGCAGCGCCGGCGCCACACCGCGTGCAGCACCACCGGCGCCCAGCAGCAGCACGCGGCGGCCACGCAGATCCAGGCCATGGCGTTCGGTGAGATCGCGCACCAAGCCGGCGCCGTCGGTGTTGTCGCCCTGCCACTGGCCGTCGTTGCGCACCAACGTGTTCACCGCCCCGGCCAACCGCGCGCGATCGCTCAGGCTGCTGGCCAGCGCATAGGCGGCTTCCTTCAACGGCAGGGTGACGTTCGCACCTTTGCCGCCTTCATCGGCGAAGCGTTGCAGCGCGGCGCTGAAGTCTTCCAGCGGCGCGTCGATGGCGGTGTAGTCCAGCGCAATGCCGGTCTGCTTCCCGAACTCGGCGTGGATGGCCGGCGACAGCGAATGGGCGACGGGGTGACCGAACACGGCATAACGGGATACGGGCATGAAACGCTCTCTGGTTGACTAGACTGTGCGCGACTTGGAGCCGCTCTTGAGGCAGGAACACCGCATGCACTATCGATGGACGCTGCTCACGCTGGCGGCAAGTTTACTCTGCGTCCCGTCTGCTTCGGGGCTTGCCGAATTCGGCATCGAGGGCATGGGCGTGGTCTCCACGCCGGCCAACGAGGCGCGCGCCACGCTCAGCCCGGACGGGCAACGCATCGTCTGGGCCAGCGACCGGGCCGGTGGTGCCGGCGGCTGGGATCTGTGGCAGGCGCAGCTGCGCGGCGGGCGTTGGCAGGACGCGCAGCCGCTGCCGATCAATACCGCGCAGGACGAGACCACCCCATTGTTCAGTGCCGACGGCCACTGGCTGCTGTTCGCCTCCACCCGGCCCAGCGGCGCGGGCGGCAGCGACCTGTACCGTGCCCCGGTGGATGCGCAAGGCGTCGTGGGCCGAGTGCAATCGCTGGGCGCGGCGATCAACAGCGCCGGCAACGAGCGCGCACCGACGCTGTCGCTGGACGGCACACGCCTGCTGTTCGCCAGCGACGGTCATGGCGGTGCTGGCGGCATGGATCTATTCGTCGCGCACTGGGACGGGCAGGCGTTTACCGCGCCGGTGGCCCTGGTCGACATCAATAGCGCCGCCGACGAGCTGGACGCCGCCTGGCTCGGCGACGGACGCGCGTTGGTGTGGGCTCGGGGGAAGACCACGGGCCCCAGCCAGTTGCTGCTGGCCATCTGCAAGGACGGCCATTTTGCCCAGGGCTCGCCGCTGCCGCTGTCGTTCAACGGGCCGCAGGAGCGCACCTTCGGCGCGGTCGTGGACACGGCCAAGCCGGGCGAACTGCTGGTGACCGGCAGTGCGCGCGCACCGCGTGCAGGGCAGTTGGACATCTACCGGATGAAGGCACCGGCAGCCGATGGCGATGCGCGTTGCCGTTGAAGTAGGTGGAGCGACCGCGTCGACCCAGAGCGGTTGGACGCACGTAGGGCACGCCGGTGTATTGCAGGGTGGATATCTGGGCTTTGTTGCAAAGCCACTTATCCGAGGTCTGGATGCAGCGCACTTGATCGGCAACCGGGCTGGGTGGGCAAGCAACAATCGCGCCGGTCGGTGTGCATTGCGCGATGCATTAGACCAATCACGCGTCGGCTCGTTCGATCCCTTGCCGCAGCGACTAGCTACCGTCATGACCAAGCCACTCACGGCGACAACCCAATCGAAACTGCAGCGATCTGCTCGTGGAGTGAGCTGCTTGAGTAAGACGCCAGCCAACTCTCCAGCGCGGTGCCCTCGCCGCTTGCGGGACCGGTGGCGGCATGGACGCCCCCATCGAGCCCCCACGGACAGGTTCACGACCTGTCCCGTGAGCGGTGAGGACACCGCGCGCTCGACCGACCAGGCGTTTGATTGCATCGAAGAGGATGCCGATAACCGAGCGCTGTGTCGCCACCATGCGGACGTGGCACGCACTGGGACTCGAAAGGTGTCAGCCGTGCCATCGGGTTCTGCGCTCTCTGCAACCGCCTAGCGTGCATTCACTGCGTTGCTAGCCGATGTAAGGCCGGACTGCAGCGGTCATGACCGCACTCAGTACACATCGCGCCGATAACGGCCCGCCGCGGTCAGCGATTCCAGTCGCGAGTCGCCGAGCACGTCTCGCAACGTGGCATCGACTTCGCGCGCCATGCTGTCCAGACTGCCGCAGACGTAAATCACCGCGCCACGGTCGATCCAGTGCCGCAGCGTGTCGCCAGTGTCGCGCAAGTGATGTTGCACGTAGCGTTTTTGCGGTTGATCGCGCGAGAACACCCACTCCAGCTGCTGTAGATGCCCACTGGCCTGCCAGGCCTGCAGCTCGTCGGCGAACAGGCGGTCGTGCGCCGCATGCCGTTCGCCGAACAACAACCAGTGCCCATGCACGCCGGCCAACTCGGCCTCGCGTAGCAGCGCGCGCAGGCCCGCAATGCCGGTGCCGTTGCCGATCAAGACCATCGGCATCGTTTCGAGCCGATGGAACCCGGGATTGGTGCGCAACCGTGCGCGCACCGGCGTGCCGATCGCCGCATGGCAGATCAACCAACCCGAACCCAGACCGGGACGACCATCGGCACGTGCCGTCAGCCGCACCACCACCATCGCAGTGCCGTCGGCCGGGACGCTGGCGAGCGAATAATCGCGTGTGGGCAGCCAGCCGCATGCGTCCAGCCAGGTCTGCGGATCGGGGCGATGGGCAAGTGGCGTTGCGGGCGGCTCGGGCAGTACGCGCTCGGCAGCAGCCTGCTGCAATGGCAGCAGCTGCGCATCCACGTGCACCAGCGCGTCCGGCGCCAGGCCCCATGCCGCCAGACAGGCGTGCACCTGTGCGTGGGCATGCGCGGGCTGCACTTCGAGGATGTCGCCGGCCTGCCATTGCGCATCGGCAGGCGGCTGCAGATCGACGCGCCAGATCGGCGCCCCCTCGCTGCCCGGATTCAGATGCATGCGCGAGGACAGGGTCCATTCGGTCAGTTTGGGACGTGCCAGCGGCGCCACGCGCATGGGTGCACCGGCGATCTGGCCCAGCTGCGCATGCCATTGCGCCAGTGCCTGCGGATCGGCCTTGTCCAGTTCCACCGCAGGAAACAGCGCGCGTGCACCCTGCGCATCCAGCCACTGTTCGACGCGCCGCGAGAATCCGCAGAACTGCGCGTATTGGCGGTCTCCCAGCGCCAGCACCGCGTAGGTCAGCTGCGGCAATTCCAGGCGTTGCCGCAGCAGCCCGCGCTCGAAACCGCGTGCCGCATCCGGTGGCTCGCCATCGCCAAACGTGCTGATCACAAACAACGCATGCCCGGTGCGTTGCAGCGCCTGCGCCTCCAGCTGCGCCAGCGAGCGCACCTGCACCGGCAAGCCGGCGGCCTGCAGATGCCCGGCGGCCTGCCACGCCAGGCGCTCGGCAAAACCGCTCTGGCTGGCAAACGCAATCAACCACGGGGCCGCTTGCGAGGCCGGTGCTGCGCCTTGCAACACCTTGCGCGCAGCGCGCAGTTCGCGTTTTTTGCGGCGCCGATCCAGATACAGCATCCAGCCGGTAACGAAGAAGACCGACATGGCCAGGCTGGCCAGCATCACCACGATGCGCCCGGGCAACCCGAAGAAACTGCCCGAATGCAGCGGGAACATGCTCACCGCCAATTGCTGCCCGCGCGGCAGCAGCGTGTAGTCCTGACGCTGCAGCAGTGCTCCGCTGTCCGGCGCGATATCCAGGCTGTTGTAGGCGCGGTCGTGAGCGGGATTGTCGGGCAAGAACCGCACATTTAACGGCTGCCCGGCGCGCGTGGGAATGCGCAGATCCAGGGCGGCGCTGCGCGTGGCGGGAATGCCATCGAGCGTGCGCTGCACGCGCGCAAGATCGACGGTGGCCGGGCGGCTAGCGCCGTTGTCGCCACGTATCGCAGGCGCAGCGCCAAGCAAGGCCATCATGCCATCGCGATACCAGGGGTAGGACCAGGTCAGCCCGGTCAGCGCGACCAGCAAATACACCAGCAAGCACCAGGTGCCGAACACCGCGTGCAGGCTCCACAAAAAACTGCGTCCCTGCCGTCGCCATTCCACCACCCACCAGGTGCGCGGGCTCCACCACCGTCGCGGCCAGCGCAGATACAGCCCCGATGCGCAGAAGAACAGCAAGACGAAGGCGCTCGCACCGGTGACCGCCTGCCCGCGCTTGCCGGCCGTCAGGTTGCGGTGCAGGTCTTCGATGAAGGCAAACGCAGCGCTCAGCCGCGGCGGCGCGACCCGCTCACCCGTATAGGGATCGAAGTACACCCGGCCCGCGCCCTTGCCGGCGAGGCGCGCGGCAGACGGGCGCGCACCCGTAGGATCGATCAACAGGCGCGTCACCGTCTGTTTGTGCCCTGCACTGGCTGGCGCCAGATCGAGCCGTTGCAACAGCACATCCACCGGCAAGGGCCGCTCGCCCGCCGCATGCCGCTGCGCCAGCTGCGCAATGGCCGGGTTGGCCAGACGCACGATCTCGTTTTCGAACGACATCGCCGCGCCGGTCAACCCCATCACCGACAGCACCAGCCCGGCAGTGATGCCGAGCAGCCAATGCAGCTGGAACAGGAGCGTCTTGATCAAGACCTGGACACGAAACAGGACGGCCGGCCATTGTAGATGAGAATGAGTCTCGCATCCGATCTGCATCGATGCTCATGGCGTTGCGCGGCGTCTTGCCCGCCGCGCGCCCGCAAGCGCCTTGTCTTGCCTGCGGCGTCCTGCCGCGCCGTCATCTGCCGCACATGAGGCGGTCATCGTTTGGACATCGCCTGTTGCCACCTTCCCCACTCCCCTTGGCAAGCGAGCTCTGCAATGTCCTCCCTCCTGCGTGGTTGCGTGGCCCTGGCCCTGTTGTGCACGACCTCCGTGGCGGTGGCCGCCACCAGTTGTCCCAGCCTGTACGCGAACGGCACCCCGCCCAGCGTGGGCAGCAGCACGACCCGCACCACCGAGGTGTGCCACACCGAATACGTGCTGCTGGCCTCGGGCGTGACCAAGGACCCGGTGTATTCGGCCGAGCACCTCACCGACCAACAGGTTGCCGGCGCCGAGGCGATCGGTCGGGTCGGCTCCTTCCACGACGAAACCGGTATTCCGGCCGCCGATCGCTCGAAGAGTTCCGACTACACCAACACCGGCTACGACCGCGGGCACATGACGCCGGCCGGCGATGCATCGACCGAAAGTTCGGAAAAAGAAACCTTTTCCATGGCCAACGTCGTCCCGCAGGACCACAAGCTCAACACCGGCGAGTGGGCGCACATCGAAGAACAGGTGCGTCAGTTGGCCAAGCAACACGGCGAGTTGTACGTGGTGACCGGCCCTGCGTTCGACAGCGGCACTGCAGCGACGATCGGCACCGACAAGGTCGCCGTCCCGGCGTATGTGTGGAAGGCCATCTACGAACCGGGCGTGGGCGCGGGCGCGTATCTGTGCGTCAACGACAGCAGCATCAACTGCGATGTGGTGTCGATCGACGACCTGGTCATGATGACCAACGTCGACCCGTTCCCCTCGCTCAGCGCCAGCGTGAAGTCGCAGGCGATCGCGTTGGTGCTGCCCTGAGACGAGAGACGGGATTCGGGATTTGCACCACTATCAGTTGCTGGCTCGGCGCTGGGCCGTCGCCAGGCGCGTTCCGCGGCTGACCCGCAAATTTCAAGCGTAGCGCGCCGGTCCTGTTGCGGCGTACGCAAGCCATAGCATCAGAAGGTTTGAATGCTCTTGCATGGGAGCGACGTGCCGTATTGCATCCGATGCAGGCGGCACGTCGACATCCCCGATCCAGCGGGCGCTGGTGCCTCTCTCAGGCTAACGACCGGCCATGGAACCGGACCGCCCGCTCCGGATCCTGCTGTGCGCAGGCGACTGCTTGGCCGAAGCGAGCGCTCCTATCCATGCACAACTGAAATGGCGCGCCGTCCCAGCGTGCTCGCGCTCAGCGCGTTTCGCGCAACCAGCGTGCCACTTGCGGGGCGAAATACGTCAACACGCCATCGGCACCGGCACGCTTGAAGGCCATCAACGCCTCGAGCACGCACTTGCGCTCATCCAGCCAGCCATTGGCCGCGGCCGCCTTGAGCATCGCGTACTCGCCGCTGACCTGATACGCAAAGGTCGGCACGCGGAATTGGTCCTTCACCCGGCGCACCACATCCAGATACGGCATGCCCGGCTTGACCATCACCATGTCCGCGCCTTCTTCCAGATCCAGCGCAATCTCGCGCAAGGCTTCATCGCCGTTGGCCGGGTCCATCTGGTAGGTGGTCTTGTCGGCCTTGCCCAGATTGCCGGCGCTGCCCACCGCATCGCGGAACGGGCCGTAGAACGCCGAAGCGTACTTGGCCGAGTACGCCATGATCCGCACGTTGAGATGATCGTCGGCATCGAGCGCGCGGCGGATCGCACCGATGCGGCCATCCATCATGTCCGAAGGCGAAATGATGTCTACGCCGGCCTGCGCATGCGACAACGATTGCTTGACCAGGGCCTGGACCGTGATCTCGTTGAGCACATAACCCTTGGCGTCGATGATGCCGTCCTGGCCGTGGGTGGTGTACGGGTCCAGCGCCACGTCGGTCATGACGCCCAGCTCCGGAAAGCGCGACTTCAACGCCCGCACCGCGCGCTGCGCCAGGCCGTCCGGGTTCCAGGCCTCGGCCGCGTCCAGGCTTTTGCCGGCCGGGTCGATCACCGGGAACAGGTCGATCACCGGGATGCCCAGTTCCAACGCGTTTTCCGCCTCGCGCAGCAACTCGTCCAGCGACAGGCGTTCCACGCCCGGCATCGAGGCAATCGGCGCGCGGCCAGGCAATTCGTGCACGAACACCGGCCAGATCAGGTCGTCGGTGGTCAGCGTGTTTTCGCGCATCAACCGACGCGAAAACGCATCGTGGCGCATGCGGCGGGGGCGATAGTGCGGGTGGGCCATGGCAAGGCTCCTAGAGACAGCGCATCAGTTTACGCCCGCCGTCACGCGCAGGACGCGCTGCGACGCAGTGTCGCAGCGCTGCAACGGCGCGGATTCTGCGTGCGTGCGCCGAAGGCAAACGCACGCAGCGCACCGAACGCTGCCGACACAGGCGCTGCTCGACTCGCGCACGCGACACGCGCACGCACGCATACGCATCGCCGCCTTGTCGAGAGCCTCTTAGATAATCCCGCCGCCCAGGGTCAGGCGCATCACCCCGACCACGATCACCAAGCCGTTGAGCACCAGGCCGGTCTTGGCACGGCCGCGGTTGCCTGCCGAGGTGAACAACAGCGCGATGGCGGCGATCAGCGCGCCCACCGCCGCGAACGGAATCAGGAACCAGTTGCCCCACCCCAGCAGCGGGATGAAGGCCAACACCATCCAGAGCAACGCCACGATGCCCCACAACAGGCTGATCAATCCCACGTGCCACCTCGTCTTGAAGAAAGCACGAGCTTACCGGCGCGGCCGTCCCCGCGCCGTGGGCGGGTGGTCATCATGACCAATGGCGGTTTGGCGGCAGCCTCACGCCGGCATGGCTAGGGTGCGCCAAAGTCCGGCGCGATTCAGTCCAGGCGCCGGATCATCGCTGTCACTACCCGGCTGTCATTACCCAGCTTTCATTACCCAAGGGGTCCCACCATGCGCAAGCAGTCGCTGATCAGGAACGTCGCCATCGCAGCGGCTACCGCCGCCTTGCTGGCCGGCTGCGCCAGCAGCTCCAAGGTGATGCTGGGCCAGGCGCGCGCGCCGATCGACCCGGCGCAGGTGCAGGTGTATTCCAACGCACCGGTCGGCTCGGTGGAAATCGCCCAGCTCGAATCGACCAGCGCCGCCGGCTTCGGCACCCAGGGCCAGACCGACGCCGCCGTGCAACGCCTCAAGCGCGAAGCCGCCAAGCTCGGCGCCAACGGCGTGGTCATCGTCGGCGTGGGCTCCGAACGCTCCGGCGGCGGCCTGTCGGTCGGCGGTGGCAGCTACGGCGGCCGCGTCGGCGGCGGCCTAGGGATCGGCATCCCCACCACCCAGAAGCGCGCAGCAGGTGTGGCGATCTGGGTACCTGCGGGGGCGAGGGATACACCTACAAGAGAACCGTGAGCGTCGCTTCAAGGCAGCAACCCACCGAAGATCCCTCGCATGCGATGCCTTTAAAGACCGAGCGTCAGGGCCGCCTCTCCCAACAAGGCGCCTGCCGAAAATCTGAAGGCATTCATCA
Organism: Xanthomonas phaseoli pv. dieffenbachiae; assembly: GCF_008639345.1. Lineage (NCBI taxonomy): Bacteria > Pseudomonadati > Pseudomonadota > Gammaproteobacteria > Lysobacterales > Lysobacteraceae > Xanthomonas > Xanthomonas phaseoli. Next base: position 4,482,711 of record NZ_CP041380.1, read on the forward strand.
AACGAAGACGCATTAAAAATATGGAAATGCGGCCTGCTCTGTGGCACCTTACGGCAGACCTGCGTTTAACCGCACACAAGGAAGATGGCCGTGGCAGGCACTCGAATGAACAACTTCAGCGCTGACAGCAGCGCCAGCGCGGGCGTCTATGGCTGCATCGGCCTTACGACGCCCGCTCCCAGGCAAGCCGCCGACAGGACCCATCGGCGCACCCCTGTGTCTTTTTTTCCGTATCAAGCCAATTCAGTGAGACTTGCCATGACTGACCATGTCCGTCGTTCGCGCGCGCCGTTTTCACGCCTTGCAGCAGGCCTGCTCCTCGCGGTAGGGCTGTGTGCCGGGCATGCAAATGCACAGGTGATTACCCACGACCCGATGACGTTGGAAAGCATTATTGCTGAATACGGAAAGGAATTTGAACGTTGGAAGGAAACGTTATCGCAGTACCAGAAAGAATACGCGCACTACCAGCAACAGCTGATCAAGCTGCAGAGCCTCAACTTGGGCACTACAAATCTGGAAGACAATTTCAACGAACGTGATCCCAACTACGGGGTGGCGGAAGCATGCTCAGGCTCAGGTGGCGGCTTGGGAAGCATCATGACGAGCATCAAAAGCATATTGCCCAATATGGATGGCAACTTGGTAACTGAGCAGACCAAGATCTGTCAGTTGATGGTGATGACTGAAAACGCCCGCTACAACGAGTCTGTCCGCATGCTCAAACGATTGATTCAGCGCAACAAGGATTTCGAGCAAAAGATTCAGTCACAGCGTAATAGCGTAGGGACCAGCCAGGGCGCGCTTGCCGCGAATGACAATGAGGTCTCACGCTTCATGGCGCAGAACTCGATGGATCTCGATTACTGGCAGGCAAAACTGAAGGCCTATGACTATTACGAGGCTTCCCTGAAGAGCGACCAGCGCAAGCTCACCAAGCGCGCCCTGGATGGCAATAAGGGGGGCGGCATTCCGTTGGTCACCCAGCTGGTACAGGCTGCTGCGTTGAAGGCGGCATTATCAGTCGATTGAGTGCACTTATACATTTTGCCATGCACGGCAGGCGTTTTATTAGGATCAAATCGGGGCGGATATGGACAGCGTTTTTCAGGGTGCATTGAGTTGGCTTACGCCGATGGCCGATGTAGGCATCGGCGACTATGTCTTTTTCAAGCTGATCAATGACTACCTCAATAAGGAAATCGACACGTTCGGCATGGAACTCATCGGCCGTGCCATGACGTGGGTGAGCGTGATCGCCATGATTTTGGTCACGCTGTGGGTAATGATCGTTGGCTATCGGCTAGCGACCGGACAATCGCGCAACTCTGCGATGGAGACCATGGGTAAGGCCGCGAAGATCGTCTTTATCCTGAGTATCGCCACCGCAGTGGGAAGCAACGGCGCGATGCTGCACAAGACGATGACGCAGAACCTGGACAAGGAGATCCACGAACTGTTCACCGGCGAAAGCGGTACGTCAGCAGCCGATGCAATCGATGAAAATCTGGGCTACACGCAGCTTGCAATGGCCGCCGTAGATGTGGTGAACATCGACTCCGATGATCCGGAGGCGCTTCAAAAGAAGAGCAACGCCATGCTGCTTGCCGGATTCGGCACAGCAAGTCCCGCGATGGCGGCAGGCGCCATGCTGCTGCTGTTCAAGTTCACGATGGCTTTCCTGGTCGGTGTCGGCCCGATTTTCATCCTGGCATTGATGTTTGATGCCACCAAGGATCTGTTCAAGAAATGGCTGTTCTATGTGATCGGCACCTTGTTCTCGATGTCCATGCTCTCGGTGGTCTCGGCCATCGTGCTCAAGCTCGCCACCAAGGTCGCCATCGCGCTCTGGGTTGCCAAAGGCATCACCGGGCTGATGGGTAACAATACCGAAGGCCTGAGCTCGCAAGCCTTGCAGCAGGGCGGTATCGGCTTGCTGCTGACCACCCTCATCATCACCATGCCTACCGTTGCCGCAGCGCTATGGCAAGGCAGCATGGGAACCTTCATGGCGTACTCGGCATTTGGTAGCGCTGGTGCTAGCAGTGCTTCTCCTGGGCCACAGGGACAACCGCCTGGGTCTTATATGCCAGCCCGCACTGACGACGGGGCGAGATCTACTCCAGAATCTCGACCTGCAGACCTGAGTGCTGGTCGAGTTTCAGGATCTTCTGCTAGTAATGCTGCCACGGCTGCAGCTGGCTCACGCGGTTTAGCAAATTCAGGCACAGATAATCGAATAGCCTAAGAAGTAAATAGAGGCGACACCATGTTAAGACTATTATGCGTTGTGTTCCTAGCAATCCCTTTTTCCGCATCGGCGGAACAAGGCTGCCCACCCGGACAATATCCAATTGGCGGGCAGGGCGCAGTCGCGTGTGCTCCTATACCTCAATCTACACAACAGCCGCAGCCGCGCCCAACAGGAAAATGGATTAAAACCTGGGGCGCTATTGCGCTAGGAACTATTGATGGAGTTCCGAATTACGGCGCGCCAACGGGATTACCTAATGAAGCTTCTGCGAAGAAAGAAGCTCTCGCAAGATGCGCAAAGTTAGGCGCAGACAACTGCCATGTTGTCACAACTTATCGCAACCAATGTACAGCAATAGGCGAACCTCAACGCGATGGACGGCCAGATCCGGATGGATATGTTCAGTTCGCACGACAACCAGGCAAGGAAAACGCGATTAAAGAAGCTTTAGAAAGTTGCGAAAGAAGAAATCCCACGATGCAATGCAAAGTTATTTACTCCGCATGTTCAGAACCCATATTTCAGGAGTTTTGAAGGCTGAATTAATTTGGCAGCGTAAAATCTATCCGAAGGCGTTAGCAGGCTGCTGAAATACTTCGAATGGGCCTTGGCAACTGCTCGAAGAAGGTTCAACAACGGTACTCCTGCGCGCGATATGCAGCTTTCTGTACATCTGTCGGAGGCTCAGAATTGGCAGAGAAGCTGCCCTTCTCCAGTCGGCAGGTCGAAATCGTAGTTCACCAGCCTGCTAGGCGGTACACGCGATCTCGTGCGTGACTACACCTATAAGGCACGCCTTGAAGAAATCTAAGTAAAATTCGCGCTGAGCAATCAGCGAGTGGATTCGAGATGACCCTGAGGCAACAAGCAGCGTCGCTCCGATTGGCTTTAGTCGTGGCGCTGAGCGAGCGCTAGGCTCCGCATGCTTTATCCACGAGCGAGGCATCTAGGACCGGGAAGATATGGTAATCAAGCGCGCAGCTAATGGCCTGATCGAGCATACCCAGGCCAAAACAGCGTACCCTCTATTGCTCGATGCGCACAGGCAGCGAAAGCATCTCCAATGAACCCCAAGATTATCGGCCGTTTCGCTTTCCTCCTCATGCCCTTTCTCCTTGCAGGATGCAAACCGATGACTACCCCGTCCTCAAAAGCTGATGCGACGACCAGCGATCCGACTTACCGGAAGAACCCGCATCCGACGCAAGCGTACCGGCTCACGATGACAATCGAGGATGCGCCCGGGCCGTTCGAGTGGATCTCGGGTACGGCGTTCTACCAGATGACCAACCACAAGCAATGCACGCCAATTGAGCCCATTGCCGGCGTGTGGAACAAGTCTGATGAAGACGGCATCCCCATCCACTTTGAGAGGATAAATGCATCCACGTATGTTGGCACAATCTATGCCGATGGCATGGTAGATGCGGACTATTATGGCAAGGGAACGTGTTCTTTTGAGTTAGACGGGGTTGGGATCTCCCTGAAAGCGACCGAAAGGCATGAAGACACCCGCTTTCAGCCGGCCCTATTTAAGAACGAGATTTACAGCCAAGCTCCAAAGGTCACTTACTTTTGGAAGGGACGTTACCCAAAGGAAGATGTCGACAACTTCCCTGATAGCGGCAGATCAAGAATCGACCAATTCAATGAGAATGCCCGCAATGAAGTCTTTAAAGTCACCCTGACTACTGAAAAGGTGACCCCTTGAGCCTTAAGAGCCAGCAATATGCAGCTCTCTCTGATGATGTTTATCAGGAGCCGCGAGAGACAGGCCCGGTTAGTCGACCTGTAAATATTGGCGGCATTACTTATAAGCGCCTTGAGTATGTAGACAGCCCTTCAGGCTATCAAGGTATGGTCTATCAGCGGATCGACACCAACGAGATCATCGTCGCCCATCGCGGCACCGAGACTGAGCGTGAGCTTAAACAGGATGGTGTCTACACCGATGGCGGCATGGTCGCAGCACGTCACAATCGTCAGGCCGCTGAAGCAATTGAGTTGACCAAGCATGCGTTGGTCTACGCGCAAAAAATCGGCAAGGACGGCGAAGTCCCCGACGTCACCGTCACAGGCCACTCGCTTGGCGGCGACTTGGCCCAGGTGACCGCACACCACTTCGGCCTCAAAGGCGAGACCTTCAACGCCTATGGCGCGGTAAGCCTGGACCGGCGCATTTCCGAAGGCGGTCACGATGTCATCAACCATGTGATGGCTGGCGATGCGGTCAGCGCCGCCAGCAAGCACTATGGCCAGGTCAAGATCTACGCCACGCCACAAGAAGTCGCCACATTGCAGAAAGCCGGGTATGCCAACGACCGCAGTGTGCTGGATGACCGCAACCCTCTGGTCGCTGTGGAGTTGGGCGACTCGCATCGCATGCATAACTTTCTGCCCGTTGACGGCAATGGCAAACCAGATCGCTCGGTGCTGGAAGATCCCAGGTCGCAACAGCTGGCGCAGCAATACGCACCGATGATCGACAAGTACCGCGATGATGTAGCGTTGATGCGCGGCGGCCTGACCCTGGCATCGCGCAGCGCCCAATCGATGAACTTGCCCGATGCCATCAACCACCTACGTGGCACGCTGGCCCCTGGTGCCGGCGCGGCGGAGATGGCGGCCGAGCGCTGGAAGGAAACGCAACAGCGCATGGCGCGCGAAGACAAGCCGGTCTATGTGGCGCCTGGTTGGAAGCTGCCGCTGGGCAATACTCCAGAGCGCTGCGTAGATCCCGGTGCGGCGGCCATGTCCAACGATCCGTTGTACCGCTCCATCCACAGCAAGTTACCCGAAGGTACCTCCGATGCCGTGGCCATGCATGCCACCGTCGAGGCCAAACGCGCTGGTATCGTCGACGTCAACCAGCTGCGCAGCGTGACCGTGCACGACGGCAGTGCCTGGATCGTCGGCAACACCCCGGGTTTCCGCACCAAGGTGGATCTGGCGGCGGAGGCACCATCGTTGCAGGAGAGCCAGCAGCAATTGCGCACGCTGGATGCGCAACGGGCGCAGCCGGAGATGACCGCACAGACACCGACGCGTGTGATATAGGACGATGACGCGGCTGATCGACAACGACGATGTCAGCAATACGCTCCAGGACTTTGACCTGGCGCTATGGGCCTTGCCATGACGTGGGTGAGCGTGATCGCCATGATTTTGGTCACGCTGTGGGTAATGATCGTTGGCTATCGGCTAGCAACCGGACAATCGCGCAACTCTGCGATGGAGACCATGGGTAAGGCCGCGAAGATCGTCTTTATCCTAAGTATCGCCACCGCAGTGGGAAGCAACGGCGCGATGCTGCACAAGACGATGACGCAGAACCTGGACAAGGAGATCCACGAACTGTTTACCGGCGAAAGCGGTACGTCAGCAGCCGATGCAATCGATGAAAATCTGGGCTACACGCAGCTCGCAATGGCCGCCGTAGATGTGGTGAACATCGACTCCGATGATCCGGAGGCGCTTCAAAAGAAGAGCAACGCCATGCTGCTTGCCGGATTCGGCACAGCAAGTCCCGCGATGGCGGCAGGCGCCATGCTGCTGCTGTTCAAGTTCACGATGGCTTTCCTGGTCGGTGTCGGCCCGATTTTCATCCTGGCATTGATGTTTGATGCCACCAAGGATCTGTTCAAGAAGTGGCTGTTCTATGTGATCGGCACCTTGTTCTCGATGTCCATGCTCTCGGTGGTCTCGGCCATCGTGCTCAAGCTCGCCACCAAGGTCGCCATCGCGCTCTGGGTTGCCAAAGGCATCACTGGGCTGATGGGTAACAATACCGAAGGCCTGAGCTCGCAAGCCTTGCAGCAGGGCGGTATCGGCTTGCTGCTGACCACCCTCATCATCACCATGCCTACCGTTGCGGCAGCGCTATGGCAAGGAAGCATGGGAACCTTCATGGCGTACTCGGCATTTGGTAGCGCTGGTGCGAGTAGTGCGTCCCCTGGTCCTCAGGGCCAGCCGCCTGGGTCTTATATGCCGCAGCGATCAGGTAGTGATCAATCTCGACCTGATACAAAGCAGACACAGGACGTGGCCCCAGCCACGCAGCGAGTATCGGGAGCCCAGCAATCCATCAATCAACCACAGGCACCGGGATCCAGAGGTATTGCATCTAGAGGTAATGATCAAATCATTTAGTAATAGTGAGTAGAGAATGAAGCTTAATTTTCTTTTTGTTTTGGTTCTAATCTGCACCTCGGATATCGCGCTGGCCGAGGGCGGTTGTCCGCCCGGGCAATACCCCATCGGAGGACAGGGAGCTGTTTCATGCGCCCCTATGCCCACTGAGAACTCTCAGCCAAAAGCTCGTCCCATCGGAAAATGGATCAAAACCTGGGGCGCAATTGCAAGCGGATCAGTTGATGGAATTGTTAACTATGGAGTTTCCACTGGAAAAATATCTAAATATGAGGCTGAAAAGTCTGCGCTAGCGGAATGCTCATCGCATGGCGAGCAAAACTGCAAAATCAAACTCACTTACAGAAATCAATGTGCTGCAGTCGCAACGCCACAAATAAATGGAAGTCCCGCCATCGGAACAGTCAATTTTGTCGGCAGAGAGAATATATTGATGGCTGAAAGCGATGCCCTTTCCGCTTGCAAAAAAGATAACCCGCGAGCTCAGTGCGATATAATTTATAAGAACTGCACCCAACAGATTTTCCAGCAATTCTAGATTATTCAAAAGATGGGCTGCAAAAATCACAGCTCAATGGTCAATGATGTGGAGGCCTGAGCTAGCAAGCCATACAATAAGGTGGCATCGGGATCGAATCCGGCAGGGTTGTTCGGGCGGCCCTTTGAATCCATGCTGTTTCTGCGGGTTCGCGTCGCCACACTAGTGCGATTTCGGAATTAGCGAATCACCCCAATTAGGGCCAAAACTGCGTATCCTCTTATTACGCAATACGCAGAGGCAGCGAAAGCGAAAGCATTTCCAATGAACTCCAAGACTATCGGTCGTTTCGCTTTCCTCCTCATGTCCTTTCTCTTTGCAGGATGCAACCCCGTGGCTACTCCATCCTCAAACGCCCAAGCGACGACCAGCGATCCGATTTACCAGAAGAACCCTCATCCGACGCATGCTTATCGCATCATCATGACCATCAAGGATGCGCCCGGGTCATTTGGTGCTGTAGCTGGCACTGCGTTCTACGACATGACCAACCGCGATGACTGCGCGCCTTTCGATGCTGCACTGGGTATGTCAACAAAGCCCAAGGAAGAAGCGATTGAAGTTGACTTCAAAAAAACCAATGAAACCACTTACGTGGCAACGATCTATGCAGATGGCATGATCGACGCCGATTACTATGGGAAAGGGGTCTGCCATTGGAAATTCGGCGGCGTGGGAGTTTCCCTAAAAGCAACTGGCAAGAGTGAAGAGACAGAGTTTCTGCCAAGTTTAAGTGCCACACATCTGGCAACACTGACTCCGGAAACCACATACTTTTGGAAATCCCGCTACCCGAAGTCTGAGCTGGCCGCTTTCCCTGATGTGGGGCAGTCGACAGCTGAAGAATTCAATGAGAATGCCCGAAGCAACTTGTTCAAGGTGACATTAACTGCTGAAAAGGATAGCCCATGAGCCTGACTAGCCAGCAATATGCAGCGCTTTCGCGCGATGTCTACGACGAACCAGAAAGGATAAGACTAAGAAGCCCCAGGGTTGATATCGGTGGAGTTTTTTATCAGCGCCTCAAATATGTGGACAGCCCTTCCGGCTATCAAGGCATCATCTATCAACGCGTTGACACCCAAGAGATCGTCGTTGCCCATCGTGGCACAGAGACCGAACGACAACTAAAGGAAGATGGCTTCTATACGGACGGCGGCATGGTGGCATCGCGTCACAACAATCAAGCCGCCGAAGCGATCGAGTTGACCAAATATGCCTTGAATTATGCGCACGAATTAGGCAAGGGCGGAAAAGTACCCGAAGTCACCGTCACAGGCCACTCGCTTGGCGGCGACTTGGCCCAGGTGACCGCACACCACTTCGGCCTCAAAGGCGAGACCTTCAACGCCTATGGCGCGGTAAGCCTGGACCGGCGCATTTCCGAAGGCGGTCACGATGTCATCAACCATGTGATGGCTGGCGATGCGGTCAGCGCCGCCAGCAAGCACTATGGCCAGGTCAAGATCTACGCCACGCCACAAGAAGTCGCCACATTGCAGAAAGCCGGGTATGCCAACGACCGCAGTGTGCTGGATGACCGCAACCCTCTGGTCGCTGTGGAGTTGGGCGACTCGCATCGCATGCATAACTTTCTGCCCGTTGACGGCAATGGCAAACCAGATCGCTCGGTGCTGGAAGATCCCAGGTCGCAACAGCTGGCGCAGCAATACGCACCGATGATCGACAAGTACCGCGATGATGTAGCGTTGATGCGCGGCGGCCTGACCCTGGCATCGCGCAGCGCCCAATCGATGAACTTGCCCGATGCCATCAACCACCTACGTGGCACGCTGGCCCCTGGTGCCGGCGCGGCGGAGATGGCGGCCGAGCGCTGGAAGGAAACGCAACAGCGCATGGCGCGCGAAGATAAGCCGGTCTATGTGGCGCCTGGTTGGAAGCTGCCGCTGGGCAATACCCCAGAGCGCTGCGTAGATCCGGGCGCGGCGGCCATGTCCAATGATCCGTTGTACCGCCCCATCCATAGCAAGTTACCCGAAGGTACCTCCGATGCGATGGCCATGCATGCCACCGTCGAGGCCCAACGCGCTGGTATCGTCGACGTCAACCAGCTGCGCAGCGTGACCGTGCACGACGGCAATGCCTGGATCGTCGGCAATACGCCCGGTTTCCGCACCAAAGTGGATCTGGCGGCGGAGGCACCGCCGTTGCAAGAGAGCCAGCAACAGTTGCATGCGCTGGATGCGCAACCGGAGATGATCGCACAGACACCGACGCGTGTGATGTAGGACGATGACGCGGCTGATCGACAACGACGATGTCAGCCATACCTTACCGCCTGCCCATGGCTGGTGAGTTGCACACGAGAGTTAGCTACGTACGTTCCCAATACAGCCCGGAACCAGATCGCGCGTTTCAGCGCGCGATCTGGTCAGGTGGTTGTCTGCCAGAAGGTGGCACCTTGAGCAGCGAGTACCGTAATTACTTCTGTTGCGCAGGAATGAACTGCGTCTCCACCGCCTTGGCCAGCTGGTCCGGTGGCAGCAGGCCCTGGTCGAGCAGGAAGTTGTTGAAGGCCAGGCGGTCGAACTTCTTGCCCAGGGCCAGTTCGGTGCGCATGCGCAGTTCGAGGATGCGGGTGTAGCCGTAGAAATAGCTGCCGGCCTGGCCGGGGGCGCGGACGGTGTAGCGGTCCAGTTCCTGACGGGTCATGGCCGGCGACAGGCCGACGTCGTCTTCCAGTACCTGGCGCGCGCGTTCGCGGTCGATCAGGCCCAGGTTGAGCATCGGGTCGAGCATGGCGCGGGCGGCGCGCAGCAGGCGGAACTGCAGGGCGATGAGCTGGCCGTCGAGCGGTTCGTACGGCACCATCTCCGCTTCGGCATACAGCGCCCAGCCTTCGACGTTGACCGAGTTGAAGGCAAACATGCTGCGCGCCAGCGACACGCCGCGTTCGACCATGGCGGTGAACTGCAGTTCGTGGCCGGGGCGGCCTTCGTGGGCGCTGAGCGTCCAGGCGGCCGAGCCGAAGTTGAAGTCGTCGTACTGCTCTTTCTTGGCGCCATCGGCGGTCGGGTTGCCCAGCGGCAACACGAACTGGCCCTGCTGGCCGGTATTGCCGATCAGCGGGGCCGGCAGGAAATGCGGGGCCGGTTGCGCCGCGCTTTCGGCGGCGCTGCCCAGGCGCATCTGCATCGGGCGGTTGGGCACATCGACGATGCGCTGCTGGCGGATGATCGGGTCGATCTGATCGATCACGCCGCGGTAGTGGGTTTCCAGCTGGTCGTCGGCGATCTTGTTGCCCTTGAGCGCGCGGATCACCTGCACATAATCGCCGCCCTGCACGCCCTTGGCCACCAGCGGCGCCAGCTGGCGCATGGCCGAGCGGGTCTCCATGAACTCCAGTTGCGCGCGCTGGATCAGCTGCTGCGGGGCGATGTCGATGCCGACCTGCTTGAGCTGAAACGCGTAGAGCGGCTCGGGCAGACGGGTGTCCTTGCGCGCCTTGGGCAGCACGGTGCTGCGCGTCCAGGTGGCGTAGTCCTTCAGTTGCGTGGACATGGCCTTGAGCGCCTCGTCGGCGCCGGCGATCTTGTACTTGGCGAACAGCTCGCCGATCCCGGCGACGTAGGTGTCCACATTGGCCAGCGCCTGCTCCACTTCGCGCTGGGTGGGCTGCAGCAACGCGGTGTTGCCCAGCTTTTCCTCGTAGCGCTGGCGCGCCAGCGTGGTGGTGGGCGTGCTTCCCGGCACCAGGCCGACGTAGCGCTTGAGGCGATCCAGCGCCTTGGCGCGGCGCTCGGGCACGGTCTGGTCGGAGAGCAGCCCGTTGAGGCCACTGAAGACCACCTCGGGAGCGTCGCTCCAGGGCAACAGATAGCGCTCGTTGAGCTCGCTGCCTTCGATGTTCTGCTCGGCCGCACCGATCATGATCTGCAGGTCTTGGCGCACGTTGGCATCGCGCTCGGTGGCCAGCTTGGCTTGCAGCGTGGCGCGCGCCTTGCGCATGGCATCGCGATAACGCGCGGCGTTGTCCGGACCCAGGTCGACGACCTGATCGTCGTAGCCGGGCACGCCGAAGAAGCTGGCGTATTCGGGCTGGAACGGCGCCTGCGCGTTGAGCAGGATCTGCGCATAGCCGTTGCTGGTCTGTACCCAGGCCGGGCTGGCGGGTTGTGTCGGCGCAGTCTTGCCAGTCTGTGCCTGCAACGGCAACGAGGAACCGAGCGCCAGCGCAACGGCGAGAACGAGTGGCTTCATGAGGCAGATCCGCGAATTGAGTAGCGCGACCCTACCCATCTGCAACGGCCGCGGCAATCTGCCTTAGGTCATGGCAGGTAGGGCTGCGGTGGCGATGCCATGGCCGGCAACACATCGATCGGGCCTCATCAATGCCGGCGAAGGTCAGCGTCTGATAAGTCCAACGGCCATGCCTGCGCGCGGCCCCCACCTGCACGCGGCCCTTGCCGCGCGGGCCGGGCAGCCCGACGCTGAAATGCACCTCGCCGGTGGGACCGGAATAACGAATGCCGCCGTTGATCAAGACGTCTTCGTTGATTGGCGTGCCCAGCCGTTGCACGACCTGTGCATCGGTCCTGGCGATCTGCAGCGCGTCGCGATACACGTCGCTGGATTTCAACGCTGCAGTGATCACGCAGAGCACACCATCCATCGGCAGCGCCAGGCGCACAAGCAGCGTCACACCGATGCCAGGCACGGCCCGCGTCAGTGCCGGTTAGCACGCAGGCGTTGCGGTGCTGCTTGGGGAAGCGGTGGTGGCCCGGACATGGCACGCCTTATGCGAACGCTGGGAACGCGGGTGATCGGTACGGCGCATCGTTAACGACGCACAGCAGCTGACAACGACTGCACAGCCGCCAGGTAGGCGCGGTAATACTCGAAATTACCGCAGTACGGGTACGCTTCAGTTGCTGTGCGCTGTCCTCGCCCAGTTGGCCACTGCTGGCTACGCTTGCTAAGCCATTCTCAGTCCTGCGCCGGCATCAGGCAGCGCTGCAAGAACGCTTCGGCAGTCTTGTAACGATGCAGCGCCGTTGCACCCGACAACCCATGCTTCGCACCGGGATACGTCATCAATTCGAACGGGGTGCCGCGTTGCTGCAGCGCGCTCATCAGCGCGGTCGAATTGGTGAACAGCACGTTGTCGTCGGCCATGCCGTGGATCAGCAGCAGCTTGGCGCGCAGGCCATCCAGATGCGTGGCGATGCGTGCGTCGCGGTAGCCTGCGGCGTTGCGCGCCGGCAGGTCCATGTAACGCTCGGTGTAATGCGTGTCGTACAGGCCCCAATCGGTAACCGGTGCGCCGGCCACGCCACAGGCATAGGCGTCGCTTTGCTTGGCCAGCAGCATCAGGGTCATGTAGCCGCCGTTGGACCAGCCCTGCACGCCGATGCGCTTGGCATCCACCCAAGGCTGTTGCTTGAGCCAGGCCACGCCTTGCAACTGGTCGTCCACTTCCACCGTGCCCTGCCTGCCGTACAGCGCGCCACCGAACGCACGTCCGCGCCGCGGAGTGCCGCGGTTGTCCAGCGAAAACACCACGTACCCGCGCTGGGCCAGGTACTGGTCGAACAAGGCATCGCCGCGGCTGGGCCAGGCATCGAGCACGGTCTGCGCCGCCGGGCCACCGTACACGTAAACGATGACCGGGTGACGCTTGGCCGGATCGAAGTGCTCCGGCGTGGTCAGCCGGTAATGCAGCGATGTCTTGCCGTCGGCGGCGGTGAGCGTGCCGAATGCGATCGGGCGCTGCGCATCGCGGTAGGTGGCGTAAGGATGCTGCGGATCGCTCAGGTCGTTCTTCAGCAGCGTGGCGATCTTTTCGCCACTGGCGCGGAACAACTCGATCTGCGGCGGCGTGGTGGTGTTGGACCAGGTATCGACGTACACGCTGGCGTTGCTTGCGAAACTGGCCGCGTGCGTGCCGTTGGTGTTGGAGCGCTTTTCGATCGCGCCACCGGCCAGGGGGACGGCGTAAATATGGGTTTGGGTAGGCCCGTCCTTACTCGCGGCGAAATACACCGTGCCGGCCTGTTCGTCGACGGCGAGCAAGGCATCGACCACCCAGTTGCCGGAGGTCAAGGGCGTCAACGTGCGGCCGTCTTCGGATGCGAGATACAGATGCTCGTAGCCGCTGCGCTCGGAGTTCCAGAGAAAGCGGCCATCCTTGAGGAACCGCAGGTCGTTGCTGAGCGGCACCCAGCTGGGCGAGGTTTCGGTGATGAGCGCGCGCTGCGCGCCACTGCCCAGCGTGGTTTCGATCAACTCAAGGGTTTTCTGGTCGCGCGACTGCCGCTGGAAGGTCAGGCGCTGTGCATCGCGCCAGTCCACGCGCGCCAGATAGATGTCCGGGTTCTTGCCCAGGTCGATCCAGCGCGGGGTCGCCTTGGCGCGCGGTGCGATCACGCCCAGTTGCACCGCGACATTCGGCTGACCGGCCTGCGGATAGCGCTGGCTGATCACCTCGGTATGGTCGGCATACACTTCCGGGCGCTTTTGCACGGGCACCTGTGATTCGTCGATGCGCGCAAAGGCGATCGCCGAGTCGTCCGGCGCCCACCAATAGCCGGTGTGACGGTCCATTTCTTCATCGGCAACGAATTCGGCCACGCCATTGCCGATGGTCTCGCTACCATCGTGGGTCAGCTGCAGCGCGTTGCCGTTGGCCAACTCGATGACCCACACGTTGCGTTCGCGCACGAAGCTGACGAAACCGCCCTTGGGCGAGAGCTTGGCGTCGGTGGCAAAGCCTTCCCCGTGGGTGAGCTTGCGTACCGCGGCCGCGCCGGTCTTGCGCAGGTCGTACAGGTACAACTCGCCACCTAGCGGGAACAGCAGCGCTTGCGCATCCGGTGCCCATTGGTAATCGACGATGCCGGTGAATGCGGCGATGCGCTGACGTTCACGACGTGCTTTTTCGACATCGCTCAAGACCTCGGTGCCGGGCAACACGATTTTTGAATCGACCAACAGGCGCGTCTGGCCGCTGGCAATGTCGTATTCCCACAGATCCAGCTGATTGCGATCGCTGTCCTTGCCGCGCAGGAAGGTCACGCGCGAGCCGTCCGGCGCCACCTTGGGCTTCATCAACGTGGGACCGGAAAGCGGCAACGGGCCGGTGATGGCCTCCAGGGTGAGTTTTTCGGCGTGGGCCATGGGAATGGTGCTGAGCATGAGGGCAAGGGTGACCAACAGGGCGCGCATCGATGATCCTGTCTGACGATTGCGCACAGGATGCGGGGGCGTGCGCTATTTGAGAAGTGCAGCGGTCTTGTGTGTGGCAATTGAAAGACGGTGCGCACGATGCTGCGTTGTATCGCGGATGTTGTCGTGCACAGGCCAGCGTGGGTGCCGATAGACGTTTACGCGCGCTGCGGATCGACCATCGCGGGTTTGAGGTGGATCCGGTGATGGGTGAGTGCGGATTTGATGCGAGATCCGTACCCTCACCCCAACCCCTCTCCCGAGGGCAGAGGGGCTCTCGCTGGCTTTTTCTGCCGGGAGAAAGTGGCGCGTTGCGCCGGATGCGGGCGGGCGCCGCCTGTGTTGTGCGATTGAACCGCTGCGTAGTGCGGTGTCTGACTGCGTGACTGCATGAAGCGATGCAATGCAGTGCGACCACCTGCGCAGCAGACCCTGGCGCAGCCCCGACAGCACCGCGCTTCAGCACTCCGCTTCCGCACGCAGCCTCCGCCCCTGCCCAAGCCCTACGCCTCAGCGCTTGCCGAACAGGTGCTTGCGCTCTTCATCGCTGAGCGGCTTGCCGGCATTGGGATTGACCTGCTCCTTGAGCGCATAGGCGCGCTGGGTGGCCGGGCGGGCGGCGATGGCGTCGTGCCAGCGCTTGAGATGCGGAAAGGCGGCGTAGTCCGGCTTGAGGTCGCCATACACTTCGATCCACGGATAGCTGGCCATGTCGGCGATGCCGTAGTCATCTCCCGCCAGGAAGGCGTGGTCGGCCAGGCGCTTGTCGAGCACGCCATGCAGGCGACGCACCTCGGCGTTGTAGCGCTCGATCGCGTAAGCAATCTTTTCCGGTGCGTAGACGTTGAAGTGACCCATCTGGCCGCTCATCGGGCCCAGCCCGCCCATCTGCCAGAACAGCCATTCCAGTGCAGCGATCCGGCCGCGGGCATCGCGCGGCAGGAAGCGGCCGGTCTTCTCGGCCAGATACAGCAGGATCGCGCCGGACTCGAACACGCTCTGCGCACCGCCGCCATCGGCCGGTGCATGGTCGACGATGGCCGGCATCTTGTTGTTGGGCGAAATCTGCAGGAATGCAGGTTCGAATTGCTCGCCCTTGCCGATGTCCACCGGCTTGAGGGCGTACTGCAGCCCGGCCTCTTCCAGAAACAGCGTGACTTTGTGCCCGTTGGGCGTAGGCCAGTAATACAGATCGATCATTGTGCGCTCCAGTCGAAGGTGGGGTCGTTGCGGCAGACCGAACTCAAGGCAACTGCCTGGCATGCACGCATCCGGCCGGCGACGCATTCGCCGCTGACCAACCCGCTTGCCAGGCGCGCATCCGAGGCGTGTGCCCGCGATATCGGTGCCATCGCCTATCGAGATACGTTGCCATCCAAGCGCGATGGTAAGGCCAAGCGTTTGCATCCGGCTGCATGACACGCCTCGCTCGGTGGAACGATGTGTGACGCGACAGGGTCGCGGCCGATGCTGCAGTGCAAATTGACTTTGTTAAGGCCGCAATAACAAATGCTCGATTGTTCCATTGACCTTTGCCTGTCCCGCCTGGGGCCGGCCTTATCTTCTGTTTGGGGAAGCAACTACCGTGAGAGAGACTCGCACCCTGCCGCGCACGCGGCGCTTGACGTCTGCCCTGCTGTTCGCCTTGTCGACTCCGCTGGCCGCGCAGACCGCGCCGGCGCCGCAGTCGGCATCCACTGTCCCGGGTTCCAGTCAGGCCGATCCCGCCACCCTCGATACCGTCCAGGTCAGCGGTATTCGCGGCAGCCTTACCTCGTCGATGAACGTCAAACGCGATGCGCAAGGCATCGTCGACGGCATCGTGGCCGAAGACATCGGCAAGTTCCCCGATACCAACCTGGCCGAATCGTTGCAGCGCATCAGCGGTGTGTCGATCGACCGCTCGCTGGGCGAAGGCTCGCGCGTCACCGTGCGTGGCGTCGGCCCGGACTTCAACCTGGTGCTGTTGAACGGCCGCCAGATGCCGGGCGCCAGCATCGAAGAATCCAATGCTTCCAACTCGCGCGCGTTCGACTTCGCCAACCTGGCGTCCGAGTCGATCTCCGGCATCGAGGTGTTCAAGACCAGCCGTGCCAGCACGCCTACCGGCGGTATCGGCGCGACCATCAACATCAAGACCGCCCGGCCGCTGGATAACCCCGGCATGCATGCCAACGTGGGCCTCAAGGGTGTGCATGATTCTTCCAACGAGAATCTGCCCGGCCGCTTGCAGGGCGATTCGCTGACGCCGGAAATTTCCGGCATTTTCAGCAACACCTCGGCCGACGGGCGCTTCGGCGTGTCGCTGAGCGGCAGCTACCAGGAACGCGACTTCGGCTACAGCCAGGTCGGCGTGCCCAATGGCTGGCGCGCATTCCGTGGCGATTCCACCGCCTACGGCACCATTCCGCAGCCCGGTGCACCGGGTTCGGAAAACATCGTCAACCGCCCCGGGCCGAACGATATCTATTCGGTGCCGCAGAACCTCAACTACCGCGTGGTCGGCGTCGAACGCCAGCGCACCAACGGCCAGTTGGTGCTGCAGTACAAGCCGCTGGACAACATCACCACCACGCTGGATTACACCTACTCGGAAAACGAGATCCAGCAGCAGCGCAACGAGATGTCGGTGTGGTTCAACTACGGACCGTCCGCCAGCTCCTGGACCAAGGGACCGGTCGCAGGCCCGATTACCTATTCGGAAATCGTCAATCCGCCCACCAGCGATCTGGCCACCGCCGGCTCCAATGCGGCCACGCGCAACCAGAACAAGTCGCTGGGTTTCAACGTGGATTGGGCGGTGAACGACCAGTTCAAGCTCAACTTCGACATCCACCGCTCCACTGCCGAAGCCGGCGCGGACAGCCCGTACGGGTCGAGCAACTCGCTGGGCGTGTCCGGTTTCTACCGCGGCACCTCGGTGGTGGATTTCAGCAAGGATTTCCCGGTGCTGCAGCAGCAGCTGGGCTTCGGGCTCAATGGCCTGGATCCGTCGCGCACGCTGGTCACCGGCTCGGCGTTCCGCAATAGCTACATGAAGTCGGAAATCGATCAGGCGCAGGTCAACGGCGACTTCACCTTCGAAAACTATTCGCAGTTGAAGTTCGGCATCGGCAGCACCGAGGTCAAGAACCGCTCGGCGTTTTCCAATGTGCAGCGCGACACCTGGGGCGGCAACGGCACGGCAGCCGACTATCCGGACGACCTGTGGATTCCCAGCTCGTTTGCGCAGTACTTCGATGCGATCGACGGCAGCGGCAATCCGGCACAGTTCAACCAGCTGTTCCTGTTCGACTTCGAGCGCGCGCGCCAGGCCGCTGCGCAAGCCGCTGGCGATGAGTCGCTGTACCGTATCTCGCCGGTGTTCACCACCGACCGCCGCGTGACCGAAAAATCCAAGAACGCCTACCTGCAGTGGGGCAATAGCTGGGACGATCTGCGCGTGCCGATCAGCCTGGCCGCCGGCGTGCGTTACGAGGAAACCAAGGTGGAAGCGCGGGCGCTGGTACCGGTGGCCGTGGGCATCGACTGGGTCGCCAACAACGAGCTGCCGATCCGGCTGGCCGACTCGGCGTTCTCCGGTGGCAGCGGCAAGTACGAATACTGGCTGCCCAGCCTGGACCTGAGCTTCAAGCTACGCGAAGACCTGGTACTGCGCGGCAGCTATGGCGAAACCATCGGCCGACCCGGCTGGGGCGACATCCAGGGCGGGCAGACGCTCAACCAGATCGGCCGCATCGAAGGCGGCTCCGGCCAGGAAGGCAATCCCGGCCTCAAGCCATTGCTGTCGCACAACATCGACCTGTCGCTGGAGTGGTACTACGGCGACGCGAGCTACGCCTCGGTGGGCTTCTTCCGCAAGAACATCGACAACTATGTCGGCGTCACCACCCGCAACGACACCTCGCTCGGCCTGCACACGCCGGTGGGCGGCGCCTACTGGAACCAGGCGCTGGCCAATGGCTGCGCCACTGCCGACCTGACCTGCATCCGCAACTACATCTTCCGCAACTTCGCCGGCCAGCCGGGCGTGGTCCGCGGAACCGACGACACCAATGGCAATGCCACCGGTACGATCAGCGGTCAGCCGGGCGACCCGGTCGCCAACTTCTCCATCACCGCGCCGGCCAACCAGCGTTCGGCCTCGCTGGATGGTTGGGAATTCAACGTGCAGCACATGTTCGGCCAGAGCGGTTTCGGCGTGTCGGCCAACTACACCAAGGTCGATTCCGGGCTGACCTACAACAACTACGTGATCGGCGAGCAGTTCGCGCTGGAAGGGTTGAGCGATTCGGCCAACCTGGTCGGTTTCTACGACAAGGGACAATGGCAGGTGCGTGCGGCCTACAACTGGCGCGACGAGTTCCTGGCCGCGCGTTTTGACGGCAGTGGCCTGCCCAACCCGGTCTACACCGAAGCCTATGGTCAGCTGGATCTGAGCATCGGCTACCAGTGGACCGATAACCTGTCGCTGAGCCTGGAAGCGATCAACCTCACCAACGAAATACAGCGCCAGCACGGCCGGCAGAAGAACGAGATCATCTATGCCACCCAGACCGGCCCGCGCTACATGCTGGGGCTGCGCTACAAGTTCTGGTGATGCCGCTGTGGCGATGCAGGACTGACTGCATCGCCACAGCAAGCCGCACGTTCCCCGGCAGCTTGACCGCCGGGGAACGTACACGGCCGTTGCACACTCCCGAGGACGTGAAGGCATCCGGGGCTTGCCGTGCAATGGCGATTCGTTGAAGCATGGGCCACGCGCCCCGCGTGCTGTGCCGATCCCCATGACCAATGCTGTGTTGTTGAACAATCTCGATCACCGCGATCTGCGTGTGATCACCGCGCACGGCGCCGTCTACGGCGATGACGTGATGTCGGCGGCGACCTTTCCGCAGGAATTTCGCCAGGTGCAGGCGCAATACCCCATCGTGTTCCATCGCAGCGGCGAGCGCAGTTTCCAGCCGCTGGCATTGCTGGGATTACGCCTGGGCGAAAACCTGTTCCTGGATGGCGCGCACTGGGATGCGCCCTATATCCCGCTGGCGATTGAGCGCCAGCCGTTCCTGATCGGCGAGCAGCCCGATGGGCCGATGGTGCATGTGGACCTGGACAGCCCACGCATCAGCCGCACCGAGGGCGAACCGCTGTTTCGCGAACACGGCGGCACCACCGAATTTCTCGACCGCATCAGCCAGGTGCTGCGCACGCTGCACGATGGCCTGGTGGCCAGCACGGGCTTTGTCGAACGTGCGCTGCGTTACGACCTGCTCGAGCCCTTCGTGTTCCAAGCCACCTTGAACAACGGCCTGGAATGTCGCCTGGCCGGGCTGTATGTCGTGCACGAAGAACGCCTGCGCGCACTCGATGATGCGGCGCTGCTCGAACTGCACCGTCACGGCGATCTGGAACCGCTGTACATGGCGGTGGCCTCGATTGCGCAATTGCGCCATCTGCTCGAACGCATGAACCGCCGTCATGCCGGCTGAGCCACGCGCCATCGAAGAACGCCACGGCCTGGACCCGCAACAGCTGGACCCGGCCATCCTTCGCTCCACCACGCCGCTGGTGCTGCGCGGGCTGGTACGCGACTGGCCGCTGGCCCGCGCCGGCGCCAGTTCTGCGCAGGCCGCTGCCACTTACCTGCGTGGTTTCGACCGCGGCGAGGCAGTGGTGGCGCAAGTTGGGCCACCGGAGATCGGTGGGCGCTTTTTCTACAACGCGGACATGAGCGGCTTCAATTTCCGCCCCGAACGCGTGCCGTTGGGCGTGGTGCTGGACACCTTGCTGCGCGACCTGGACAACGCGCAGCCGCCGGCCATCTATGTCGGCTCCACCACGCTGGACACCTACCTGCCCGGCCTGCGTGCAGCCAACCCGATCGCGCTGCCGCAGGCCGCGCCGCTGGCCAGCATCTGGATCGGCAACCGCACCCGGATCGCCGCCCATCAGGACCTGCCGGACAACCTGGCCTGCGTGGTCGCCGGGCGACGCCGGTTTACGCTGTTCCCGCCCGATCAGCTGGCCAATCTCTACATCGGCCCGCTGGATCTCACCCCGGCCGGGCAGCCGGTCAGCCTGGTGGATATCGCCGCACCGGACCTGCAGCGTTTTCCGCGCTATGCGCAGGCGCTGGACCACGCCCTGGTCGCCGAGCTGGCGCCGGGCGATGCGCTGTTCATTCCCAGCATGTGGTGGCATCACGTCGAGGCGCTGGAGAGCTTCAACGTATTGGTGAACTTCTGGTGGCGGCAGAGCCCGGCCTACATGGATTCGCCGATGAACGCGCTGATGCTGGCACTGCTGACCATCCGCGACCTGCCGGCCGAACAACGCGCCACCTGGCAGGAAGTGTTTCGTCACTATGTCTTCGAGTCCGACGACAGCACCGCCGCGCATCTTCCCGATGCCGCGCGCGGTGTGCTGGCCCCGATGGACGACGCCAGCGCGCGCAGCCTGCGTGCGCGGCTGTTGCAACGCTTGAATCGCTGAGGATTTGACCATGCCCGACACCACGCCTTCGGACCCGCAACAGCGCCCGGTACGCCACGTCGTCATCGCCGGTGGCGGCACGGCCGGCTGGATGGCGGCGGCAGCGCTGTCGAAATTGCTGGGCCGGCACCTGCAGATCACCCTGGTGGAGTCCGACGAGATCGGCACGGTGGGGGTAGGCGAAGCCACCATCCCCAGCCTGGTTACCTTCCACCGCTTGCTGGAAATCGACGAAGCCGCGTTCATGGCCGCCACCCAGGCCACCATCAAGCTCGGCATCGCCTTCGAACACTGGCGCGATGTGGACCAGCACTACA
Source organism: Xanthomonas phaseoli pv. dieffenbachiae (assembly GCF_008639345.1). Taxonomy (NCBI): domain Bacteria; kingdom Pseudomonadati; phylum Pseudomonadota; class Gammaproteobacteria; order Lysobacterales; family Lysobacteraceae; genus Xanthomonas; species Xanthomonas phaseoli. Next base: position 4,503,646 of record NZ_CP041380.1, read on the forward strand.
TCCATTCCTTCGGGCATGCCGGGACCGACCACTGGAGCGCCGGGTTCCAGCATTTCTGGTTGAAGGGGCGCCAGCGCGGGGTGGCACGCGACTTCGGCGACTACTGCTTGGAACTGCGTGCGGCGCAGGAAGGCCGTTTTGCGCACCTGCCCAATGGCGGGATGAATTACGCCTACCACCTGGACGCCGGGCTGTACGCGCGCTTCCTGCGCCGCTTCAGCGAAGGCTTCGGGGTGCAGCGCATCGAGGGGCGTATCGGCCAGGTCGAGACCGACCCGGAGAGCGGCTTCCTCACCGCGCTGACCCTGCACAACGGCGCCCGCGTGGAAGGCGATCTGTTCATCGACTGCACCGGCTTTGCCGGCCTGCTGATCGGCAAGACGCTGGGCGTGGGCAGCGACGATTGGTCGCGCTGGTTGTTCGCCGACAGCGCGCTGGCGGTGCAGACCGAGTCGGTGGGTCCGCCGGTGACCTACACCCGTTCGCGCGCCGATCAGGCCGGCTGGATGTGGCGCATTCCGCTGCAGCACCGGGTGGGGAACGGCATCGTGTATTCCAGCCGCTACATGGATCAGGATGGCGCCCGTGCGGTGCTGGAACGCAACCTCACCGGGCGCGCGCTCACCGAACCGCGGCCGCTGCGCTTCACGCCCAACCAGCGCCACCGCGTGTGGGAGAAGAACTGCGTGGCGCTGGGCCTGGCAAGCGGGTTCCTAGAGCCGCTGGAATCGACCAACATCCATCTGATCCAGCGCGGCATCATCCGCCTGCTGCAGACCTTTCCGCAGGTGATCAACGCGGTCGACATCGCCGAGTACAACCGTCAGGCGGCCCAGGAGATCACCCACATCCGGGATTTCGTGATCCTGCACTACCACGCCACCGATCGCCGCGACACGCCGTTCTGGCGCGACTGCGCGGCCATGGACATCCCCGATTCGCTGCGCCACCGGGTGGAGTTGTTCCGCCAGAGCGGGCGGGTCTTCCATCAGGCCAACGAGCTGTTCGCGGAGAACTCCTGGGTGCAGGTGATGCTGGGCCAGGGCATCGTGCCGCAACAGCACCATCCGGTGGCCGACCTGATGGGCGGTGCGGAGCTGGGCCGCTTTCTGGAGACCATCCGCACCCGGGTGGAGGCGGCGCTGGTACGGTTGCCCGCGCACGCGGATTTCCTGCAGCGCTACTGCCCTGCCCCGCCGCTGCCCGAACCGGCCGCGCGCGCACCGGCCCCGCACGTCATGGCGACCCCGGCCGGATAAATTTCGGCGATCTGCAGCGCAACCCTTGGCTTAGACCGCCCCAGCAATGCTAGATTGCGGCATTGCCGTCCATTGCGGGAACAATGGCCGGCGCTCGCCGCAGCAACGTTATCTTTCGCACTCGGGGTAAGGGGGACGCATGTTGGATCTGACACAGGGCCGTATGGCACGCCGGATCGCGCCGGTCATTTTGCTGGTGGGCCTGGCCGCCTGCTCCAAGCAGGAAGACAAGGCCGCCACCACCACGCCGGCGACCGGCGCCACACCGGCGGCAACGGCACCCACGCCGGCCACGGCGGTCTCGCCGCAGGTGCAGTCGATGGCTGCCGAACAATTGCGCGAATCTGCCACCAAGGCGCTGCAGGACAACCGCATGTACGCCCCGGCCGGCGACAACGCGGTGGAGTACTACCTGGCCTTGCGCGAGAAGCAGCCGCAGGACGCCACCGTCAACAGCGCGCTGACCGATCTGCTTCCCTATACCCTGATCGCTGCCGAACAAGGCATTAGCCGCGAAGAATTTCCCGAAGCGCAGCGCTTGATCGCGTTGATCGAGAAGGTCGACCCGCAGGCACCGGCATTGCCGCGCCTGAAGAGCGGCCTGGAAACGGGAATGAAGACCGCTGCCAACCGCTCCGAGCAGGATGCCGAGCAGGCCAAGAAGCAGGTCGAGGACAAGGCCAAGCAGGCGGCCGAGCAGAAGCGTCTGGCCGAGCAGCAGAGCCGTGAGGCCGCCGCTGCCCAGCAGATTGCCGCCCAGCAGGAAGCGGCCCGCCAGCAGACCGCCGAGGCCGAGCGCCAGGCCGCTGCACGGCGCCAGGCCGAAGCGCCGGCACCCACGCCGGCGGCACCGCGCCCGGCGCCAGCCGCCGCCGCTGCAGCCGCGCCGGCCGCGCAGTCGCTGCGTCCGATCAGCACCCCGGCCCCGCGCTACCCCGCCGAAGCACTGCGCTCGGGTACCTCGGGCGAGGTGCTGGTGGAACTGACGGTCGGCACCGACGGCTCGATCACCGCCTCGCGCGTGCTGCGCGCCAATCCGCCGCGCGTTTTCGACCGCGAAGCCCTCAACGCGGTCAAGCGTTGGCGCTTCGAACCGGTGGCCGCACCGGTGACCACGCGGCGTACGCTGTCGTTCAATCCGGGCGATTGATCGCCGGGTCGTTGATGACATGGAAACGCAAAAGCCCGCAGCGATGCGGGCTTTTGCGTTGTGGTGGTGCGTTGTGGTGGTGCGTTGTGGTGGTGCGTTGTGGTGGTGCGTTGTGGCGGTGGTGTGTTGCCGCGGCAATGCAACGTCGGTGTTGCGCGTTGCAGGGTGCCGCCGGGACTTGCCGCAAACACCCACCACAACACCCTCAGCCCGAAATCGCCAGACGCTCCTGGTGATAGCGGCGCACCGCCGCATACCACAGCAATGCCGCCACCCCGAAACCGGCCAGCAGATACACCGCCCAGGTCTGCAGGTTGATGGTCTCGTGACGGATCACCTTCAACAGCATCTGGTTCTGCGCCAGAAACGGCACCGCGAAATGCCACAGCTGCGTCTTCAGCGGATAGGCCATCAACGCGTAGCCCGGCAGCATCGGCAGCAGCAGCAACCAGGTCATGTGCGCCTGCGCTTCCTTCATGCTCTTGGCCGCGGCGGCCAGATAGGTCAGCAGCGAGGTGCCGACAAACAGCATCGGCACCAGGATGAAGAGCATCTGCAGCATCGGCATGAAACCGACATTGAGCTGGCAGCCCAGGTTGGATGTGGAGAGCTGCGCGCTCAGCTTGAATGCCAGCAAGGTGAGCAACAGCGACACCATGCCGATCACGCAGGCCGCAGTGATCTTGCCGCTGACGATGGCGCTGCGCGGCGCAGGCGTGGCCAGCAACGGCTCCAGCGACTGGCGTTCGCGCTCGCCGGCGGTGGCGTCCAGAATCAACGACGCGCCACCCAGAAACGAGGTGATCACCAGCAACACCGGCAGCAGCATCGCCATCATCTGGCCGCGCTTGGCTTCGGCCGTGGCCAGGTCTTGCGCGGCCACTTCCAGGGGCCTGGAAACCTGCGCGTCGATACCGCGCGCCAGCAGCCGCAGTGCGCCGACCTGCTGGCTGTAGCCGGTGAGCGCGGCCTGCAGGCGCATGCTCGGCACATCGGCCTCGCGGCGGGTGCTGTCCTTGATGATCTCCACCAGCGCCGGCCGACCTTCGCGCCAATCCTCGGCGTAGCTGTCGCTGATGCGCAGCGCCACATCCACATCCTGGTTGCGAATCGCCGCGGTCAGGTCGGCTGGCGCATCCACGGCATTGAGCCCTTGGGCGGCCAGAAATCGCACCAGATTCGGGGCATTGCTGCGCCCGAGCGTGGGGATCTCCAACGGCTTGTCGATTTGGGTGCGCACGCGGCTTTCGCTCAGGGCCCCCATGCCCAGGATCAGGATCGGGTACAGCAACGGCGATAACAGCAACGCCAATGCCAGCGTGCGCCGGTCGCACGAGATGTCGCGCAACTCCTTGCGCAGCACCGTCCACAACGTGGACAACAACGATGTAGTGCTCATGCGTGCAGTCCCTCGTCCGAACCGATCGCCTTGACGAAGGCGTCTTCCAGATTGTGTTCACCGGTGGCAGCGCGCAGTTCGTCGGCGCTGCCGGATGCGACCACCTTGCCCTTGGCGATGATGACGATGCGGTCGCACAGCGCGGCGACCTCCTGCATGATGTGGCTGGAAAAGATCACGCAGCGCCCCTCCGCACGCAGCTGCTGCAGGAAACCGCGCATGGCGCGGGTGGTCATCACGTCCAGGCCGTTGGTGGGCTCGTCCAGGATCACGTTGCGCGGGTCGTGCACCAGGGCGCGCGCAATCGCGGTCTTGGTGCGCTGGCCCTGGCTGAAGCCTTCGGTCTGGCGGTCGAGAATGCCGTCCATGTCCAACGCGCTGGCCAGCAGCTGCGTGCGCTGCGCGATCTGCGCACGCGAGAGGCCATGCAACTGGCCGAAGTAGGCAATGTTCTCGCGTGCGGTCAGCCGCTTGTAGACGCCGCGTGCGTCCGGCAACACCCCGAGTGCACGGCGCACCGTTACCGGGTCGCGGGCGGCATCCACGCCATCCACAGCCACGCTGCCCTGGTCGGGCGCCATCAACGTGTAGAGCATGCGCAAGGAGGTGGTCTTGCCGGCGCCATTGGGGCCGAGCAGGCCGGTGATCTGGCCATCGGCGGCGCTGAAGCTGACCCCGTCGACGGCTTTCACCAGCCCGGTCTTGGTCTTGAACGACTTGTGCAGGGTATCGACGACGATCATGCAAGCGCCTCCGTGGCGTGGTCGATGCGGCTCATGGTTCCCATCCGTTGAACGAGGTGAAGGCGGGCACGGTGTTGAGGCTGGCAACGCAGGTGGTATCCAGCGCCTTGGCATCGGCGGTCTGCATGAACTGGCTCAGCACCTTGGGCATGCAGCCCAGCCGGAACACGCCATGCCCCTGCCCGGGCGCGATCACATGCCGGCCGTTGGGCAGGCCCTGCAGCACGCGCTCGGCGTAGCGTGGTGGTGTGACCGGGTCCAGCTGACCGGAGAGCAGCAGCACCGGCAACGTGGAGCGGAACGGCGCGCTCGCGGCGGCCGGCGCCGGCTTGGACGGCCACACCTTGCACGGTGCGAAGAACATCTCGGCCACCTCGTTGCCCAGCAAGGTGGTGGCCTGGTGTGTGGGTGGGCGATAGCGCCCGGCATCTTCGCTGCACAACACCGACCATTGCATCAGGCGATTCATCTGATCGGACATGCCCGATGCGCTCATCTGCGCCAAGGCCATCAACGAGGCATACCGGCCTGCGGCAGCTTCGTCGAGCACCAGCGGCAACAGCGACGCGGTTTCCGGCGCATACGAGAAACCGAACGCCAGGCCGGCGACGGTGTCGGCAGTGACCTGTTCGTGGCGTAAGCCACCGGTGCGCGGGTCGCGGTAGTCCACCGCCACCGGTGCCTGCCGCAACCGCTCCACCACCTGGCGCAACTGGGTGGCGGTATCGACCGGAAAGCGCTTGGCGCATGCAGGCTGCTGCCGGCATTGCGCAGACTGCAACGCAATCGCATCTTCGAAGGTGCGCGCGAACTCGCCGCCGATCACCAGATCGTTCGGCGCCACGCCATCGATCACCACGGTGCGCGTGTGCTGCGGATAACGTGCGGCATAGTGCTGCGCCACACGCGTGCCGTACGAGGCACCGATCAGGTTCAGCGTCTGCACGCCCAGTGCTGCGCGTACCGCATCCAGGTCGCCGATGGCTTCGCTGGTGGTGTAGTAGCGCGGGTCGGCGTCGTTGCGCAAACCATCGGCACATCGGGCCGCATACGCAGTCAATTGCTCGGCGGTGGCCTGGCTGCTGTTCTCCAGCGCCAGCGGCTTGCCGGCCGCGTCGCGACACGACAGCGGATGCGAGCCACCGGTGCCGCGCTGATCGACCAGAAAGATGTCGCGCTGCTTGCGCACTTCGTGCAGGCCCATGTCCACGATCGCCGCGACTTCGGTGGCCGATTGCCCCGGCCCACCGGCAATGAAGAACACCGGGTCCGGCGTGCTGCCGCCGCCGGCGTCGCTTTCCAGCCAGGCAATCTTCAACGCGATGCTGCGCCCGCTCGGTGCGGCCGGATTTTCCGGCACGCGCAGGCTTGCGCACTGCGCTTCGATATTGCCGGCAGCACCGCCGGCGCTCAGCGTGCACGGGGTGAACAGCAACGTGCCGTAACGATTGCCTGCGGCATTGCCGGGTGGGGTGTGTGCAACAGGCTGCCGCGCAGCCGTACCCGGCGCTGTCGCGGTGGATCTTGCCGCAACGTCCGTTGCTGCGGCCGGCGCTGCAGCGCGCTGGCATCCGGCCGCCAGCATCGCGATCAATGCTGCCGCCACCATTGTGGATTGCTTGACCATCGTCATCCTGTCTCCTGGTAGTGCCTGTCCCCTGACGTTGCCTGCGGCCACACGTGACCGCGGCAACTACTGCCCGTCTTCGAAAAGAAACACCTGCTCGATCGCTTCGCCAAACAAGCGTGCGATCCGGAACGCCAACGGCAGGCTGGGATCGTATTTGCCGGTTTCCAGCGCATTGATCGTCTGCCGCGACACACCCAGCCGTTCGCCGAGTTCCCCTTGCGACCACCCGTTGGCCTCGCGCAATTCGCGCACGCGGCTATTCATTCAAAACGACGCGCGTGGATGCTTTTGGTGATGCCGTAGATGACGCACAGCAAGGGAAACACCCACAGCATCGCCGCGCTCGCCGGAACATCGATCAGCTCGGCAGCCTGCAGAAATCCGGCCGTCATGTACGCACCGCTGATCAGCCCGGCGGCAATGGCGATCGCTTCCAGCTCGATCCGCCGTTGCATCTCGTCCGAATCGCGCACGTAGCGCGCCACTGCACGAATGACCAGTACCACCAGCACCGCCGGCAGCAGGGCGATCAACACCCGCGCCCAGTGCGGCCCGACATGCCCGAGCAGATAGCGCCAGAACAGCATCACCAACGCGTACAACAGCATCGGGATGCCGAATTCGCGGTAGTAACGGCGCGCCAACGCCGGGCGGGTGCTATCGCGCAGATCGCCGCGCGCCAGCCAGATCGGCACCGACAGCAGCATGCACGAGCCACCAATGCCGGCACTGACCCCGGCAAGGTAGTTGCTTAACGGCAGCACGTGCCACAGGCCGAGCAGCCCAATGCCGAGGAAGACCAGCCCCACGCAGAACACCAGCAGCGCCTTGCGCTTGCAGGAAGTCATCGCACGGCCTCGGCAACGCCATGACGCGCGCTGTGGGCACGTGCGGCAACCGTGCACACAGCGCATCGCGTTGCACGGTGATGCCTGCATTCCATTTGCCTGTGCTGCCGCCGCATCCCAGTCGCCTGTCAAGTACGCTTGACAGGCAAGATGCGCCCACTGGACGTTGCTGTCAAGCACCCTTTACACATTCGAATGCGGCTTTCTGGATCGGCCTTCATTGCTGGGCCCAAGCGACGAACGCCCGTGGCGGGACGTCGGCAGGCAAGACAGACGACACGCAGCCGCCGCAGCGTACGCGCGGCACATGCCGATGCCGAGCCGCGGCCGCGTTCGCATGGCGGTTGCCCAGCGGTGTGGTTGGCCTCGCTGCATCACCCTGCGGGTCGGCAGTGGTGTGCCGCGCATGCGGTAGGCTGCCGGCTGGAACTTCAGCAGGAGCGACGATGCGTTCACCTGTCTTGTTGGCAGCGGCGCTGTGCTGCATGACGCCCTCTGCACCGGCGCAGCACGCGGCGCCGCGCACGATCCAGCTGGATCTGGCCACCGCTGGCGCGCCGGTCGATCGTTTTTACGACCTGTCGGTCGGCTCGGATTTCCCCGGCACCTTGATTCGCAGCGACACGCAGGCGCATCTGCTGCCTGTAGTGCAGGAGTTGGGGTTTCGCTACATCCGCTTCCACGATGTGTTTCATGACGTACTCGGTACCGTCAAACAGGTCGACGGCAACCTGGTATACGACTGGACCAAGCTGGATCAGTTGTACGACGCGCTGCTGGCCAAGCGGATTCGCCCGTTCGTCGAATTGGGCTTTACCCCAAGCGCAATGAAAACCTCGGAACAGACGTTGTTCTACTGGAAGGGCAACACCTCGCATCCGGATCCTGCCAAGTGGACGCAGTTGATCGATGCGTATGTGCGCCACATCCGCGCGCGTTACGGTGCCGAGGAAGTGCGCCAGTGGTATTTCGAAGTCTGGAACGAGCCCAATCTGAAGGATTTCTGGGAGAACGCCGACCAGCAGGCCTACTTCGATCTGTATGCGAACACGGCGCGCACCATCAAGGCGATCGACCCGCAACTGCGCGTCGGCGGTCCATCGACGGCAGGCGCCGCCTGGGTACCCGAGCTACTGTCCTTCGTCGCCAACAACAAGCTGCCGATCGATTTCGTCACGACACATACCTATGGCGTGGATGGCGGGTTTCTCGATGAAAACGGCAAGCAGGACACCAAGCTGTCCGCATCGCCGGATGCCATCGTCGGCGATGTGCGACGCGTGCGCGCACAGATCCAGGCCTCGCCATTTCCCAACCTGCCGCTGTACTTCACCGAGTGGAGCAGCAGCTATACACCGCGCGATTTCGTGCACGACAGTTACATCAGCGCGCCCTATCTGCTGACCAAGCTCAAACAGGTGCGCGGCGTGGTGCAAGGCATGAGTTACTGGACCTATACCGATCTGTTCGAAGAACCCGGCCCACCGCCCACGCCGTTCCACGGCGGGTTTGGGCTGATGAATCGCGAAGGCATTCGCAAGCCGGCCTGGTTCGCTTACAAATACTTGCATGCGCTCAAGGGCCGCGATGTGCCGCTGAGCGACACACATTCCCTGGCCGCAGTGGACGGCACGCGTGTCGCCGCGCTGGTGTGGGATTGGCAGCAACCCGTGCAGGCAGTGAGCAATACGCCGTTCTACACCAGGCAGGTGCCCGCCACCGATAGCGCACCGTTGCAGATGCGCATGACCCACGTGCCTGCCGGCACGTACCAATTGCAGGTGCGCAGGACCGGCTACCGGCGCAACGACCCCTTGTCGCTGTATATCGACATGGGCATGCCCAAGGCGCTTGCGCCGCGTCAGTTGACGCAGTTGCAACAGGCAACGCGCGATGTGCCCGAACAGGACCGGCGTATCCGTGTGGGCACCGATGGCGTGCTTGACATCGCGGTGCCGATGCGCAGCAACGATGTGGTGCTGCTGACGCTGGAGCCGGCCGCGCGCTGACGGCAGACGCTCAGGATGGCTGCGCGTTGGAACGATGGGGCGCAGCACGCCCATGCAGACCGTCGCGCGCAATTATCTGCCGACGGCGCTTACTTCAAATAGGTCTTGAGGATCGCCGTGATGTCATCCACTGCGCGCTCGCGCTCGTCCAGGGCGTGGGGTGCGGCAACATGGTGCTTGAGGTGCTCGCTGAGCAGCTCGACCATCAAACCCTGCGCCGCGCCGCGAAATGCGGCGACCTGGGTCAGTAGCGCAGTGCATTCCACGTCCTGCGTCAGGGCTTTTTCCAGCCCTTCCACCTGCCCGCGGATCCTGCGCACGCGCGCGAGCAGTTTCGTCTTGTCCTGATTGAGATGCGTCATGCCATATACCCCCCAGGGGTATTTAGGATACCCTGTGGGGGTACCTTAGCCAGGGCCATCGCCGATGTCGACCACGCACGCCGCGCCGCATTGCGCGCAGTCGCACACCTTTGCCAGCACCAACCCGCTCGCCGAGCGCAGCACCGGCAAGGCGGTGATGCTGACCGTGCTCATGATGGTGGTGGAGATCGTGGGCGGTTGGATGCTCAATTCCATGGCCCTGCTCGCCGACGGCTGGCATATGAGCTCGCACGCGTTGGCGCTGGGACTGGCGTTGTTCGCCTATCGCTTCGCGCGGCAACATGCCGCAGACGTGCGCTTCACCTTCGGTACGTGGAAGGTCGAGGTGCTGGGTGGTTACACCAGCGCGATCCTGTTGTTGGGCGTTGCCGCGCTGATGGCGTTCCAGTCGGTGGAACGGTTGTTCACGCCCAAGCCCATCCAGTATCAGGAAGCAACCGTGATTGCGGTGATCGGCCTGCTGGTGAATTTGATTTGCGCGTGGTGGCTGCGCGATTCGCATGGGCATGCTCACTCCCACGGGCATCGCAGCCACGGCCATGCGCACACGCACGATGGTCATGGTCATGGTCATGGTCATGGTCATGGTCATGGTCATGGTCATGGTCATGGTCATGGTCATGGTCATGGTCATGGTCATCACCAGGATGCGCACAGCGATCTCAATCTGCGCGCGGCGTATCTGCACGTGGTGGCCGATGCCGCGACCTCGGTGCTCGCCATCGTCGCGCTGGTCGCCGGCATGCACTGGGGCATGACCTGGCTGGACCCGCTCATGGGTCTCGTCGGCGCGGTGCTGGTTACCGTCTGGGCCTGGGGGTTGCTGCGCAGCACCGGCAGCGTGTTGCTGGATGCGGAGATGGACGCGCCGGTGGTGGCCGAAGTGAAGCAGGTGATCGCCGAGCTTGGGCATGCGATCGACATCGCCGACCTGCATGTGTGGCGGGTCGGCAGCGAGCGGTATGCCTGCGTCATCAGCCTGGTCACCACGGCCGACATCGATGCGGAGCGGGTGCGGCGCGCGCTGCAGATCCATGAAGAACTGGTGCATGTCACGGTGGAGCTGCAGCAGCGCCCGGCGCTACTGAACGCTACGGCCTAGAACCGCAGCAGCTCGGCGCCACACGCCGCAGGCCACAGCACGCCTGCCGGCACAGGCGGCATGTACGCGCCGCCTACACGCAATCTCAGGCCTTGGGCGGCGTGGAGCTGACGTATTTTTCGCGGCGAATCTGCGCACTCGGCAGGCCGGCGGCTTTGAGCGCGTCCAGGCAGGTGTCCACCATGTCCGGGTTTCCGCACAGGTAGGCGATGTCGTGCGCGGCATCGGGCGCGAACTCGGCCAGGTGCTGCTGCACGTAACCGTGCCGCACATCGGCGTGCGGCTGGGCGGGCAATTCGCGCGAGAAGCACGGCACGTAGCGGAATTGCGGATGCGCATCGGCAAACGCGCGGAAGTCCTCGCCGTACAGCAGCTCGGTCGGGGTGCGTGCACCTTGCAGCAACACCACCTGCACACCGCGGGTGGCGATCGCTTCGGCCAGCAGCGGCAGCATCGAGCGGTACGGGGTGACGCCGGTGCCGGTGGCGATCAGCACGTAACGCCGGTTGTGGTCGCCCGGCTGCAGGCAAAAGCGCCCGTAGGGGCCGCTTGCCTGCAACTGGTCGCCAATCTCCAGGCCTTCGAACAAGGCCGTGGCCGAGCCGCCGGGCACGAAGCTCACCGCGATCTCCACTGCCTCGCCCGGCCCCAGCGCATGATCGTGGATGGTCGCCAGCGAATAGCTGCGCTTGGTCGGCGTGCCATCGGCGTAGTCGAAATGGATCTGGATGAACTGCCCGGGCTGGAAATCCAGCGGCTGGCCGTCGTCACGGACGAACTGGCAGTGGGCCACGGTGGGCGCAATCATGCGCCGGTCGACAAGCTTGAGGGGGAATTGAACGGGCACGAACGTATTTGGGACAGTCTGTGATCGGGGCAAACCCCAACGGGCTTCTATAATAACGGGCTGCAACTCGCTGCGCCGTCACCCTGGCGCGAAGGACCCGGCTTGAATTCCCCATCTCCCCGTGCGCCCGCCCTGCGCGTGTGCGATCTGCGCAAGACCTACGACAACGGCACCCAGGCGCTCAAGGGCGTCTCGCTGGACGTGGCGCCAGGCGATTTCTTCGCCCTGCTCGGCCCCAACGGGGCGGGCAAGTCCACCCTGATCGGCATCATCAGCTCGCTGGTGAACCTGTCCGGCGGCCAGGTGGAAGTGTTCGGCACCGACCTGGTGGCCCACCGCAGCGATGCGATGCGCCTGATCGGCCTGGTGCCGCAGGAAATCAACTTCAACCTGTTCGAGAAGCCGTTCGACATCCTGGTCAACTACGCCGGCTTCTACGGCATGCCGCGCAGCCAGGCGCAGGCGCTGGCCGAAGTGGAACTACGCCGCGCCCACCTGTGGGAGAAGGCCCAGGTGATGAGCCGCACGCTCTCCGGCGGCATGAAGCGCCGGCTGATGATCGCCCGCGCCATGATGACCCAGCCGCGCCTGCTGATCCTGGACGAACCCACCGCCGGTGTGGATATCGAAATCCGCCGCGACATGTGGCGCGTGCTCAAGGACATCAACGCCGCCGGCACCACGATCATCCTGACCACGCATTACCTGGAAGAAGCCGAGCACCTGTGCCGCAACCTGGCCATCATCAACCACGGCCAGATCGTCACCCAGGGGCCGATGCGCGAACTGCTGGCCAAGCTCGACGTGGAAGGGTTCCTGTTCGATATCGACGGTGAGCTGCCCGCGCAGTTGCCGGTGATCGAAGGCACCACGCTCACCGCCATCGACGGCCACACGCTGGATCTGGACATGCCGCGTGCGATGGACCTCAACCGCGTGTTCGCCACCCTGGGCGATGCCGGCATCCGGGTGCGCTCGATGCGCACCAAGAGCAACCGGCTGGAAGAATTGTTCGTTCGCCTGACCGGGCCCGGCGAGACCGTCGCCGCCCCGGCTCCTGCCGCAGCGGCGCCCGTGCGCCCGGCAGGCCACCCATGAGTCCCTCGGAGCCGTCGATGTCCGCCACGCCCGCCACACCCCGCCAACGCAACTGGATTGCGCTGGGCACCATCGTGCGCCGCGAAGTGCAGCGCATCCTGCGCATCTGGGGCCAGACCCTGGTGCCGCCGGCCATCACCATGACGCTGTACTTTTTGATCTTCGGCGGGCTGATCGGCTCGCGCGTAGGCGAGATGGGCGGCTACAGCTACATGCAGTTCATCGTGCCCGGCCTGGTGATGATGAGCGTGATCCAGAACAGCTACGGCAACATCTCTTCGAGCTTCTTCGGCGCCAAGTTCGGCCGCCACGTCGAAGAGCTGCTGGTCAGCCCGATGCCCAACTGGGTGATCCTGTGGGGCTATGTGTCCGGCGCGGTGCTGCGCGGGGTGATGGTCGGGGCGATCGTGCTGATCATCGCGATGTTCTTCACCCCGGTGCGGATCCCGCATCCATTGGTCACGCTGACCACGGTGTTGCTGGGCGCGACCATCTTCTCGCTGGCCGGCTTCGTCAACGCGGTCTACGCCAAGAAGTTCGACGACGTGGCGATCGTGCCCACCTTCATCCTGACCCCGCTGACCTACCTGGGCGGCGTGTTCTATTCGGTGAAGCTGCTGCCCGGCTGGGCCGAGGCGGCCACCCATGCCAACCCGATCTTCTACATGGTCAACGCGTTCCGCTACGGCCTGCTCGGCAGCTCAGACGTGCCGATCTGGGTGGCCTATGCACTGATGCTGGGCTTTGTCGCCGTGCTCAGCGCCCTGGCGTTGTGGCTGCTGCGGCGGGGTGTGGGGTTGCGGAGCTAGTCCAAGGCACTCATGAAAACTGGCTGCCATAAGGAAGTGGCAGATGCCTTCATTTTTTCTTCTAGTTTTATGAGGTCAACTTTGGCTCCTTTAATGGCCAAGCTGAGATGAGAAGAAATATCGCGCGCTGCATCTGCTAGGTGGAAAAGCTCATTGTAGGTAGGGTCTCGTAGTAGTTGCTCCTTCAGCAAAGTGTGTGCCATTCCGTGATTTCTGAGTTCGCGCAAGAATCGTCGCGTTGATCTACCCTTCGCGCATGAAACCTCGCTTCGATAAATCTCAATGGCCGAAGAAATTGCATTTTTACAGCAGGCGACGTGCTCTTCCTTCAATGCCTCAGATGCATTTTTTCCAGCTTCCTTCGCTTGATTAATTAGTGCTTTTGTGCAGCGCTTTTGCTTCACCAACCGAATTAACAAAGGAATTGACGCGGCATCCCGCCTGTTGACCGGCATCCTACGAGACCCCTGATCGAACACTCTCGCAAGGCTCAGTGCAAAATTGAGAGTCATACTTTGCTTTACCGAATTGTAAGCCGCCGCATTTGGTGGAATTTGAATCGGTGCACTCGATTTAAATTTCCTAACCATGTCGTTAGCAACAGCTAACGTGGTAATCCCCCCGCTTTGAGCGTTCGCCAAAAGTGGAGCTAGGCGGCCATCGCCAATTTCATTGCTGGCGTGATACCGCCGAGCGCCATGTTGGGGCGCTCATGGTTGTACGTCCATAGCCAGCGCGTGGCCTTGTCCTGAACCTGCTCGATGGTGTCGAACAACGTTGTGGCCAGCCAGGCGTAGCGGACGGTGCGGTTGTAACGTTCGACATAGGCATTCTGCTGCGGCTTGCCTGGCTGGATGTGCTCGATCCGAATCCCGCGCTGCTGTGCCCAAGCTAGCAGCGCGCCGCTGATGTACTCCGGGCCGTTGTCGCAGCGAATGGCGTTTGGCTTGCCGCGCCAGTCAATGATCTGTTCCAACGAGCGGATCACCCGGGCCGATGGCAGCGATAAGTCGACCTCGATGCCCAGACCCTCACGGTTGAAGTCATCGAGCACATTGAACAACCGGAAGCTGCGGCCGTCGGCCAGCTGGTCGTGCATGAAATCCATCGACCAGACCTGGTTGATCGTCTCCGGCACCGCCAACGGCTCTGGCCGCTCGCGCACCAGCCGCTTCTTCGGCTTGATCCGCAGGTTCAACTCCAGCTCCCGATAGATGCGGTACACCCGCTTGTGATTCCAGCCAAAGCCCTTCACGTTGCGCAGGTGCAGAAAGCACAGGCCGAACCCCCAATCACGATAGGTTGTGGTCAACCGCACCAGCCAATCGGCAATCCGGGCGTTCTCCTCGCTGGCCTTGGCTTGATAGCGAAAGCAGGTCTCGCTCACCGCAAAGGTCCGGCAGGCATGCCGGATGTTCGTGTGGCCACCATCTACGGCCCATCGGGCCATCTCCCGGCGTTGAGATGGCCTCACCATTTTTTTGCCATCGCCTCCTTCAGCAGGTCGGCGCTGAGCTGGGCATCGGCGTACATCTTCTTCAGGCGCCGGTTCTCGTCCTGCAGCTCCCTGAGCTGGGACATCAGCGATGCGTCCATGCCGCCGAACTTGCTGCGCCACTTGTAGAACGTCGCCGAGCTGATGCCGTGTTCCCGGCACAACTCCGGCACGGGCGTGCCGGCCTCGGCCTGCTTGAGGACGGCAATGATCTGGCTGTCGGTGAAGCGGGATGTCTTCATGGAACCTCCTCGGAAAAGGGTACGAGAAAATTCCACTTCTGGCGTCAGCTAACCTGTGGGGGGATTACCACGTTGCTTCTGCTCTAAGGGCTGTTTGAACATCATGATGATCATATCAATCATTCGATTGATCCTTAAAACGGCCTCATCCCTGGTGATCGAAATTCTCTTTTTTGGATCTACGCGACGTCATTTACCTTCTCTCGAACAACCTAGGAACGATTCTATGAGGTTACTCATCCTCGGCGCCGGCGGCACCGGCGGTTATTTCGGCGGGCGGCTGGCGCAGGCCGGCGTGGACGTCACCTTCCTGGTCCGCGAGGCACGTGCGGCGCAGCTGCAGGCCGACGGCTTGCGCATCCGCAGCCCGCTGGGCGATGCCGATCTGCAGGTGGCGCATGTCACCGCGCAGGACTTGCCGGCGCGGGTGGCGCAGCGGCCGTTCGACCTGGTGATCCTCAGCTGCAAGGCCTACGACCTGGACAGCGCGATCGAGGCGATTGCGCCAGCGGTGGGCGAGCACACCACGGTGTTGCCCATCCTCAACGGGCTGCGCCATTACGCGGCATTGGACGAGCGCTTCGGCTCAGCGCGGGTGCTGGGCGGGCTGTGCTTCATCAGCGCCACCAAGGGCGAGCACGGCGAGATTCTGCACCTGGGCAAGCCGGCAGCGATCACCTTCGGCGAGCGTAGCGGTGACGCGCAATCGGCGCGGGTGCAGGCATTTGCCGCCGCTTGCGCGCAGGCCGACATCACCTATGTGGCCAGCGAGCAGATCGCGCGGGAACAGTGGATCAAGTACAGCTTTCTCACCGCACTGGCCGCGGCCACCTGCCTGATGCGTGCGCCGGTAGGCGCGATCGTGGCCACCGATGACGGCCGCGCGTTGATCAACGGCATGTACAACGAGTGTCTGTGGGCCGCCGATGCGGCCGGGCAATCGATTCCCGAGCCAGCACGCGCCAACGCGTTGCAAACGCTGCTACAGGTGGATTCGCCGCTCAAGGCCTCGATGCTGCGCGACCTGGAAGCCGGCCAGGACGTGGAAGCAGCACAGATCGTTGGCGACATGCTGGCGCGCGTGCGCGAGACCGGGCGCAATGCCCCACTGCTGATGGCCGCCAATGTGCATCTGCAGGCGTATCAGGTGTTGCGGCATAGCTGATGGGAATGCAGGCGGCTGTGCGCGTGCGACGCATGCATAGCCCCATCCGCCCTTCGGGCACCTTCCCCCGCAGGCGGGAGAAGGAAGCGGCTTGGGGAACAGTGGCTACCGTTGCATCAATGCGCGACGACCCCCAGCACCACTTCCAACAGATCCCTTCTCCCGCTCGCGGGAGAAGGTGGCGCAACGCGCCGGATGAGGGCGCGCCGGGTTAGCGCAGCCTTCGCGCTGCAACGACGCAGTGCACACGATGCTCTGCTTCCCATCGCCCACTTCGCCCCTGATGAAAGCGCTCAGCCACCTGTTTCGTGCCGGTCATTTCGTGATCCTGGCGTTCTTCGTACTGTGTGCGGCGGGCCTGGTGACGATGGCCGGGCTGGAGCTGTGGCACGGCTTCACACCCGGCGGCCACATGGTGGTGCGCGACCGCTTTAACGTCGTGCTCGAAGCAGTCGGCCTGCTGACAGTGGCGCTGGTCACGCTCGAACTGGGCCAGACCATCTTCGAAGAAGAGATCCTGCGCGACGTCAAGGTCAGTGGCCCCACGCGCGTACGGCGGTATTTGTCGCGCTTTTTCGTGGTGATCGTGATCGCGCTGGCGATCGAGACGCTGGTGTCGATCTTCGAGCTGATGCATGCCGACCCGGCCAAGCTACCCTACGCTGCTGCCGTCGGCTCATGCGCGGCCTTGCTGCTGATCGCCTGGGGCGTGTTCGTCAAGCTCAATCGCAGCGCCGAGGAGCTGGAACCGGAGGCGATGGAAGAAACCAAGCGCGAAGACCGCGAAGTGCAGGAATAAGCGCGGCAGACAGAACGTCGCTGGCGGTTGTCAGATAAGCGCGCGCGTTGCGGAGCAACGCAGTGGATACGCGGCACTTGTCCATTTTCGACGGCTAGCCGCGTTTTTTCGCAGCGGCGCAATCGTTTGCTTGTCAGCCGCTGTCCACCTGGTCAGTGTCAGCCAGTAGTTGTTGGCAGCGGCGGCACCGCCGTCGGCTTGCCATCGGCATCGAGCGCAATCATCACGAACTGCCCGCGCGTGCACAGCTCGCGCGCGCCGCTAAGCAGGGTAATCCCCCCACAGGTTAGCTGACGCCAGAAGTGGAATTTTCTCGTACCCTTTTCCGAGGAGGTTCCATGAAGACATCCCGCTTCACCGACAGCCAGATCATTGCCGTCCTCAAGCAGGCCGAGGCCGGCACGCCCGTGCCGGAGTTGTGCCGGGAACACGGCATCAGCTCGGCGACGTTCTACAAGTGGCGCAGCAAGTTCGGCGGCATGGACGCATCGCTGATGTCCCAGCTCAGGGAGCTGCAGGACGAGAACCGGCGCCTGAAGAAGATGTACGCCGATGCCCAGCTCAGCGCCGACCTGCTGAAGGAGGCGATGGCAAAAAAATGGTGAGGCCATCTCAACGCCGGGAGATGGCCCGATGGGCCGTAGATGGTGGCCACACGAACATCCGGCATGCCTGCCGGACCTTTGCGGTGAGCGAGACCTGCTTTCGCTATCAAGCCAAGGCCAGCGAGGAGAACGCCCGGATTGCCGATTGGCTGGTGCGGTTGACCACAACCTATCGTGATTGGGGGTTCGGCCTGTGCTTTCTGCACCTGCGCAACGTGAAGGGCTTTGGCTGGAATCACAAGCGGGTGTACCGCATCTATCGGGAGCTGGAGTTGAACCTGCGGATCAAGCCGAAGAAGCGGCTGGTGCGCGAGCGGCCAGAGCCGTTGGCGGTGCCGGAGACGATCAACCAGGTCTGGTCGATGGATTTCATGCACGACCAGCTGGCCGACGGCCGCAGCTTCCGGTTGTTCAATGTGCTCGATGACTTCAACCGTGAGGGTCTGGGCATCGAGGTCGACTTATCGCTGCCATCGGCCCGGGTGATCCGCTCGTTGGAACAGATCATTGACTGGCGCGGCAAGCCAAACGCCATTCGCTGCGACAACGGCCCGGAGTACATCAGCGGCGCGCTGCTAGCTTGGGCACAGCAGCGCGGGATTCGGATCGAGCACATCCAGCCAGGCAAGCCGCAGCAGAATGCCTATGTCGAACGTTACAACCGCACCGTCCGCTACGCCTGGCTGGCCACAACGTTGTTCGACACCATCGAGCAGGTTCAGGACAAGGCCACGCGCTGGCTATGGACGTACAACCATGAGCGCCCCAACATGGCGCTCGGCGGTATCACGCCAGCAATGAAATTGGCGATGGCCGCCTAGCTCCACTTTTGGCGAACGCTCAAAGCGGGGGGATTACCGCAGGTCTTCGGCGATCAATTCCACTTCCACCGTGATCGAGCTACGCCCCACCGATACCACGCGCGCGATGGTTTCCACCATCTGGCCCTGGCGGATCGGCAGCTTGAAATCCACCTGATCCGAACGCGCCGTCACCACGGTGCGGCGCGCATAGCGCGAGGCGGCGAGAAACGCGGCCTTGTCCATCCACGCCAGCGCCTGCCCACCGAACAACGTGCCCAGATGATTGGTGTGATTGGGAAACACGATCTCGGCCATGCGGGCTTCGGTCGGTGCAACGGGCGTGGAACTGGTCATGAAGAAGTGCCGTATGAGGAAGAAAGGCCGGCCCGATCAACTGCGCAGCGTCGGCAGGAAACTCAGGTCGATGTGGTACCGCGACGGCCGTTGCGGATCGACGAAGATGCGCAGCGATTGTCCATCGCGCAGGAACGGCTGCGGATCGGTCCACAGGTTGTCGCTGCGGTACTCGGTCAGGGTGTTGTGCGCGCGGTCATGGCGATGGGCCAGGATACGGAACGGGTGCACGCCATTGACCTGCAAAGACGCATTGCGTTCAACGCACACCAAGCGCGCCTCCACCACCGTGCCATGCTGGCGCAACCACGCCGCACGGCGCGCATGCCAGACACGATAGCCGAGGATGCCGCCACCCACGCCGCCGAATACCACGCCCAGCAGCAACAAGATCCAGCGGGCCTGATCCGGCAGCAGCGCCGCACCGGTCAACAGGCCCAGCCCCGCCAGCAGGAAGCTCCAGGCGACGATGGTGACGGTGGTGTTCATCGCCGGGCGCCTTGCATCGACCAAGCGCCGGCCACTCTCACAGGCCGCTGCGGACCGCCGCTTCCACCTGCGCCGGCGACTGGAAGCCCGGCAAGCGCGCCACTTCGGCACCGTCCTTGAACAAGGCAAGAGTCGGCGTCTGCCGCAGGCCCAGACCACGGAAAAACTCCTCGCCCACCACTTCCAGCTTCACCTTGAGCAGTGCGATGCCTGCGGCGTCCTCGCTCGCGGCGAACTTGGTCAGCGACATGTCGAGCATCTTGCAACCAGGGCAATTGTCCTTGTAATAGTCGACCAGTAAGCGCGGATGCGCGGCCAGGGCAGCGGCGTAGTCGTCAGGGGTGGTGGCGTGGAGCGTCTGCATGGGGGGTGTTCTCGAACGGTGTATCGGTGAGGGCAAGAATGTGGTCGGTCCAGCTTTGGATCTTGGTGGCGTCGCGTTCGCCGTGGGGCATTTGTTCGATCTCCAGCCGCGGGTAGCGCGTACCGAAAAACGCGGCCATGCGCCGGGCCGCACCGCAGTAGTTCTCCTCGCCCCACTGCGTCTCTCCGGTGCCGAATACTGCCAGACGTTCCGGTTTACCGACCGCGTCAACGAGCTGTTCGATGAAGCGCTTCATCTCCGGCGGCGTCCGCCCGGCGTTGATGCTCCAGCTGCCGAGGATGTAGAGATCGTGCTCGGCGCCGTTCGGGCATGCCTGCGCAAGCGTCTGGATGTCGGCATCGATCCAGGTCACCGCATGACCCAGTTCCTCACACCGCGCGCAGATCGCGCGCGCAACGTCGCGCGTATTGCCGCTGAGCGAGGTGTGGGCGAGGAGGATGCGCATTTCGGTAAAGCAATTACTCAATAACGAGTTTCAATTCTTCAAGACGAATGGCCATTGCTTCGATGCTGACTCCAAAAGACTCGGACAACGATGCGAAGTGGGAGCCATTGTAATAAATCGAACTCGCAAGCCTCCTAGAGACGTGACGGAGAGTCGGGAGAACCTCGATCACTTCGAAAATAGGCTTACTGAATAGCGCAAATGCAGTCTGCTCATTCAGGGTAAAAATACCAAGAAATCGAGATTTAAATTCTTCGGTTAGAAGTTTATCTGGCAGCAAGAAGTAAGTAGCGAATTTGTCTGCCTCGAGCTCGGTTCGACTGCGCGCTTGACGAATTCCGCTCAATGGCTGATCCCGATGCAAACCAGTTTGATCCGGATGAAGAATTGCGTGGCCGATCTCGTGGGCCGCAGTGAAACGCATGACTCTCGGGTCAGCATCCGTTGCAATTTGGATGGATCGATTCGATTGATTGATCAGACCTGCAACCGAAACTCGGCGGCGGCCACTGGTCATCCAGCCAAGACTGGAATGAAACGTAAGTTCGAAGCCCAGCAACTCAGCGGCAAGCCGCGGGTCTAAAACGTCAATCGGGTGCACGTTCTTACTCAACCCGAGATCTGTCCGCTTCTTCCAAATCGCGCGTTGTAACTCTTTAGCCCGTGCCTCAATCGACTCAAAACTGTGACTTTTCTTTGCAGAGAACGCCTCCCCTTCTGATCTCGCAAAGCGATAACGATTCTGATTGTTACCCGCCTGCCAGCACTCTTCAAGTTCTTCCATGTGCGCGTACGGGTTCTGAAGCCACATGCGACTAGACGAGATGCGTGGATCCAATCGCTTACTCATGGTGCCCCCGTATTAGATGGAAGTATTGAGAGGTGTTGATATTTCCGCGTCAGAGATCGTCGAACCCGTTATCCGAATTCGTCTTCTTGTACGACGCATTGCGCATCTCGAAGAAGTCGGTCTTGGTTTCGGTGAAGTTGTCGGCGTAGGCCTTGATCCACGGCATCACGTTGTCGTTGGCGCCCTCGTACAGCTTCTCGATGCCGAGCATGCCGGCCATCTTGTTGGCGCGGTACTTCACGTAGCGGATCATCTCGTCCACGTCGATGCCGTCGATGCCGTCCAGCACTTCGGCGGTCCACTGGGTTTCCAGGTCGATCGCGTGCTCGAAGGCCTTGTGCACGTAGTCGGTGAGCTCATCGCCCTGCAGCGCCTGATTCTCGCCGATGATGGCGCGAATCAGCTCGCTGATGAACTTCGAATGCGCCAGTTCATCGCGGTTGATGAAGCTGATGATCTTGCCGGTACCGGTCATGCGATTCTGGCGCACCAGATTGTAGAAATACGCAAAGCCGGAATAGAAGTTGATGCCTTCCAGGATCGAGGACTGGATCAGCGAACGGATCAGCGTTTCGGCCGTCTTCTCGCGCATGAAGTCTTCGTAGGCGCCCATGATCGGCGCGTTGCGCTTGATGATGGTCGGGTGCGTGCGCGCGATTTCGAACACGCGGTTCTGGTCGGCCAGGCCGGTGATCGAGGCCAGCACGTAGCTGTAGCTCTCGTTATGGATCACCTCCTGCTGGCCGATGATGGCGGCATTGGCATGCGCGGCCGGGTCGGTGATGTATTCGGCCACGTTGTAGATGAAACGCGTCTGCGGCGAATCCAGCGTGGCCAGCAAGCCGATGATCGAATCGTAGGCATTCTTTTCGCGCGCCGACAGCTCGTTGTACTGGCGCGCATCGCCCTTCATGTCCACCTCGTCGGGGATCCAGAAGTTGGTCGACAGTTCCTTGTACGCCCGATAGAAGGACGGGTACGGGATGTCGTTCCAGTTGAGGATGCCGGAGGTCTGACCGTTGATGATGCCGGTCGAACGGTTGGGGTTGCGCGGCTCAAGGATCTTGATGCGGTCGAGCGGTGTTGCGGACATGGGTTCTACTCGTGTTTCAGGCGTCGCGCGCGTACAGCAGGGACGACGGCAGCAATCGTTCTGGAGGAAAGCCCCCTGAGTGAGGGGGCGCGCCAAAGGCGCGGGGTGTGGAAGCTGATGAAGCAGGGTCCACGGTTCGCAACGCGAACCGTGGAAGCGAAAGCGCGAATGCGCTTTAGCTGCTACACCACTCGCACTCACTGATGTCGATGTCGTTGGAGCGCACGTAGTACGTGGTCTTCAAACCTTCGCGCCAGGCGGTCATGTGCAGGTCCAGCAGCGTGCTGGCACGGATGGTGCTGGGCACGTAGAAGTTGAAGCTGATCGACTGGTCCACGTGACGCTGGCGACGCGCGTTCTGGCGCACGCTGGCGAACTGGTCGACCTTGTAGGCGCCCTTTTCGTAGTACGGCCAGGTGTCCAGCGACAGGCCAGGCGCGGCGACCGGGCGACGGAAGTCCTTCTTTTCTTCGTAGTAGAACGCGCTGTAGATCGGGTCGATGGAGGCGGTGGAGCCGGCGATCTGCGCGGTGCTCATGTTCGGTGCAACTGCCAGCATCCACGCATTGCGCACGCCATTGACCGCCACCTGCGCCGACAGCTCCAGCCATTGCGGGCTGTTGTAGTCGCGCGCACGGAAGTACTCGCCGTTGTGCCAGTCGCTGCCGCGGAACACGCTGTAGGTGCCCTTTTCCTTGGCCAGCTCCATGCTCGCCTGGATGGTCAGGTAGTTGATGCGCTCGTACAGCTCGTCGCTGTAGTCCTCGGCTTCCTTGGCATTCCAGTGGATGGACTTCTGCGCCAGCAGATGATGCCAACCGAAGGTGCCAAGACCGATGGCGCGGTACTTCTGGTTGGTGATGGTGGCCTGCGGCACCGGCAGCTGATTCAGGTCGATCACGTTGTCGAGCATGCGTACCTGGATCGGGATCAAGCGCTCCAGCACGTCGGCACCCAGCAGATCGGCCTGGTCGGCCTGCACGGTGATCGCGCGGCCCAGGTTGATCGAGGACAGGTTGCACACGACGAAGTCGCCCGCCTTCTTGGTGGTGACGATCTGATTGCCGCTGATGATCTCCTGCATCATCCGCGTCGGGCTCATGTTCTGCAGGATCTCGGTGCACAGGTTGGACGAATAGACCATGCCCTCGTGCTTGTTCGGGTTCTTGCGATTGACTTCATCGCGATAGAACATGAACGGATTGCCGGTTTCCAGCTGGCTGACCATGATGCGCTTGAAGATCTCGATCGCCTTGACGGTCTTGCGCGTGATGCGCTCGTCGGCGACGACTTCTTCGTACTTGCGACGGAAGCTGCCGTTGGCGTCGCCCTTCTTCTCGTCATAGAAGTCCTGCAGGTACCAGCCCTTGACCCGCTTCACTTCGTGCGGGTCGAACAGATACCAGTCGCCGCGGCGCTCGACCGCTTCCATGAACAGGTCGGGGATGCATACCGAGGTAAACACGTCGTGCGCGCGCAGGCGCTGGTCGCCGTTGTTCAGGCGCAGGTCCAGGAACGCTTCGATATCGCGGTGGAAGATGTCCAGATAGACCGCGATGGCGCCCTTGCGCTGGCCCAGCTGGTCCACCGACACGGCGGTGTTGTTGAGCTGCTTGATCCACGGCACCACGCCGCCGGACGAGTTGGACACGCCACGGATCGCCGAACCGGACGAACGCACATAGCCCAGGT
The DNA here is from genome assembly GCF_008639345.1 of Xanthomonas phaseoli pv. dieffenbachiae. Classification (NCBI taxonomy): domain Bacteria; kingdom Pseudomonadati; phylum Pseudomonadota; class Gammaproteobacteria; order Lysobacterales; family Lysobacteraceae; genus Xanthomonas; species Xanthomonas phaseoli. Next base: position 4,527,340 of record NZ_CP041380.1, read on the forward strand.
AGGCGCCCACGCCGCCGCCGTGCTTGGACACGCGCGCCACGTCGGTATTGGAGTCGTAGATGCCCTGCAGACTGTCGTCGACGGTGTCGATGAAGCAGCTCGACAGTTGCCCGCCGACCTTGCCGGCATTGGCCAGCGTCGGGGTGGCCACGGTCATGTACAGGTTGGACAGCGCCCAGTAGGCCTCGCCGACCAGCTGCATGCGGCGCTCGCGGCTGCCCTTGCCGGTGCCGATCTCGTCCTGCATCAGGTACAGCGCAATGGTCAGCCAGCGCTCCTGCGGCAGTTCGAACACGCCGCGCGAGCTATCGGTGGCCAGGTAGCGCGTCGCCAGCAGGTACAGGCCGTTGTAGGCGAACAGCTTGTCGCGCTCGGGCTCGATCATCTTGCCGGCTTCGATCAGCTCGTCCTTGGAGTAGCGGCGCAGGATGTCGTTGGAATAGACATTGCGGTCGGCCAGGCTTTCCTGCAGACCGACGAACGAGCCGTACTTCTGGCTGGCGTCGTAGAAACGGTTGCGGCTGGCGCGCTTGTACAGGCGGCGCAGGTACAGGCGCGCAGCGAAGTGTTCCCACTCCGGGGTGGTCAGATCGACGCGGGCTTCGGCCTCGCGGATCAGGTGGTCGACCAGGTCGTCGGCGTTGACGCTGTCCTTGCGCTCGACAAAGCCGAACACCGAACGCTTGTAGTCGGCCACGTCCAGCTGCGGGAATTCGGCGTGGATCTGGTCGATGGCGCGATTCAGGCGCTCGGGCTCGAACGGAATCTTGCGATTGCCCGCTTCTTTCGTGATCCAGGTGGAGACGTTTTGTTCTTCGATGGTCTGTGCGTGCATTGCAATGGCTTGGCGGGGAGGCGGCACGATGTCCGACGGGTCGGTCAATTCCGGCGCGCCACAGGCGGGCGCGGCAACGCTGGCAGGAACGCTGGTGGGTGTTGCGGTACCGGCGGCGATCGCGGAAAGGGTGTCGTTGGTGGTCATGCGTCCTCCATGCGTAGGCACACGAACCTGCCGGAGCAGGCAACGACCGAGCGGCGTCCAGGGTGCATTGGCGACACAGGACGCACAGCGCGCACGCCATGGCCTGCGGCGGCATCACCCACCAATTTCCCTGAACTCCCACGGCCGCCATCACGCGGTGTGCTGTCGCATGATGGTGTTCGGTGGCAACGCGCTGCCGTCATCGGGCCGGAAGCGACCGCGGCAATGCCGGGGCGCGTACAGGTCGCTGAGATGGGAGCCGCAGGCAATGTCGCGCTTGCGCATCGCCTTCGTCTCATTGGTGCCACTTGGGGGCGGTCACCACCGAACCACAAGATAGTGGGGTCCCCCCAGGGGGTCAACACCAAATGTGCTCAGACTGCGGCGAGCCTTGCGCCACAACGGGCTGCGCTGACGAGCGGTCGTCTCGCGCGGCGGGAGGACGAATCCAACTGCGCAGGTCAAGTCGGGAGGGTCCTGATTCGCTCGCCGCACTCACCCGCCGTCAACACCAAGCGTGCTATCGGTCGCGTTTTTTTACTCGCTCGGCGACCAGGCGCCGCCAGCCATTCAGCGGATGCGCAAGCTCGCCGGTGCTCGCTCAAATCTCGGTCGGCCCAAGATGGTGGCGCTTGCGGTAGCGGATCGAGGACCACACCGAGGCGGCGATGAAGGCCACGCCGATCAGGCCGGTCAGCACCTCCGGCACGTGGTAGACCGTGCCCACCAGCATGATGATCGCCAGCACGCCGATGGCGTAGTGCGCGCCGTGCTCCAGGAACACGAACTCGTCCAGGGTGCCCTTGTGCACCAGGTAGACCGTCATCGAGCGCACGAACATCGCGCCGATCGCCAGGCCCAGCATGATGATCACCACGTCGCGGGTGATGGCGAAGGCGCCGATCACGCCATCGAACGAGAACGAGGCGTCCAGCACTTCCAGATACAGGAAGGCGGCGATGCCCGAACGCTTGGCCGGGCCCATGCTGCCGTCTTCGCTCTCTTCTGCTTCGAACAGCGCATCCACGCTGCCGACCAGCAGATACAGCAGGATGCCGCCCAGGCCTGCGAACAGCACGCTCTGGAAGATGCCGGCCGGCAGAAACAACTTGGTGCCCAGCAGCACCGACACCGCCACGATCACCGACATCGCCTCGGCCTTGCCCAGCTTGCCGACCAGCCGCTCCACCGGGCCCAGCCAGTGAAGCTTGCGCTCCTGGTCGAACAGGAAATTCAGGAATACCAGCAGCAGGAACATGCCACCGAAGGCAGCAATGGACGGGTAGTTGTCGGTCAGCACCTGGCTGTAGCGGTCCGGCTCCTTCAGCGCCATCTGCATCACCGGCACCAAGCCCATGCCGGTGGCTACCGACACGATCACGATCGGGAACACTAGGCGCATGCCGAACACGGCGATCAGGATGCCCACGGTGAGGAACAGTTTTTGCCAGAACGCGTTCATGTGCTTGAGCACGCCGGCGTTGACCACCGCGTTGTCGAACGACAACGACACTTCCAGCACGCTCAGCACCAGGCATAGCCACAGCGCCTGCCAGATCCCCATCGATGAGGTATGGCCCCACCACGCAGCCAGGCCCAGGCAGATGGCGGTGACCACGAACGACATTCTGAAATCGCGAAACATTGACACTCCCAGGCGGGCCGAGACGACAGCCGGAGCAATAGGCCAGATCGAGGCCTGGCAGTCCGGCGTGCGGTGGAGGATGGGGGACCGCGGCGTGACGCAGGGTCAGGCCGGGCGCGGCTCGCCCATTATAGGGAGTGTCACCGCCATCAGGGTCGCATCGTCCGGATCCGGGCGCACGCCAAAGCCCAGGCTCTGGCACATCGCCAACATGGTGCGGTTCTCGCGCAGCACCTGGCCTTCGATCTGTTTGAGGCCCAGCCAGCGCGCGTACTCGATCATGATGCGCATCAGCTGCCAGCCGATGCCGTGGCCCTTGAGGTCCGAGCGGATCAGGATGCCGTACTCGCCGCGCTGGTAATCGGCATCAGCGTGCAGGCGCACCGCGCCGAGCATGTCGCCGGTCTTGGGGTCGATGGCCACCAGCGCGATGGAGCGGGCGTAATCGAGCTGGGTCAGCCGGGCAATGAATTCATGGCTGAAATGCTTCACCGACTGGAAGAAGCGCAGGCGCAGGTCCTCGTCGGTGACGCGGGCGAAGAACGCGCGGAACAGCGCGTCGTCTTCCGGGCGCACCGGGCGCACCAGCGCATGGGTGCCATCGCCCAGGCCGATCTGGCGTTCCCATTCCTTGGGGTACGGGAAAATCGCAAAGCGCGGATGGCCGCGGCCCTTGTGCAGCTTGCGCGCCGGCGCCACCGCCACGCGCGCGTCCAGCGCAATCACGCCATCGCGGTCGGCCAGCAGCGGGTTGATGTCCAGCTCGGTAATTTCGGGGATGTCGGCAGCCAGCTGCGCCAGCTTGACCAGCACCAGCGCCACCGCGCGCTCGTCGGCGGCCGGCACGTCGCGGTAGGCCTTGAGGATGCGCGAGACGCGGGTGCGGCCGATCAGTTCGTGGGCCAGGCGCAGGTCCAGCGGCGGCAGGGCCAGCTCGCGGTCGTTGATGACCTCCACCGCGGTGCCGCCGCGCCCGAACACGATCGCCGGGCCGAACACCGGGTCGTCGGCAATGCCGGCGATCAGTTCGCGCGCCTTGGGCCGCAGCACGGTGGGCTGCACGATCACCCCTTCGATCACTGCACTGGGATGCGCAGCGCGCGCGCGCGCCAGGATGCCGGTGGCCGCTTCGCGCACCGCCGCCACGCTGGACAGGTTCAGGCGCACACCGTCCACGTCGGACTTGTGCGCGATCTCGCTGGACAACACTTTTAAGGTCACCGTGCGGCCGACCGCCAGTAACGGGTCTGCCAGCAATGCGGCCTCGTTGGCGGTGGCGGCCACCTGCAGCGGCACGATCGGGATGCCGTAGGCCGCCAGCAGGCGATTGGTGGCGACCGGATCCAGCCAGCGCCGGCCGGCCGCCAGGGCCTCTTCCACCAGCGTGCGCGCGATGCCGGCATCCACCACGAAGTCTTCCGGCAGGCTGGGCGGGGTCTCCATCAGCGCCGCCTGCGCCTCGCGGTAACGCACCAGGTGGGTAAAGCCGCGCACCGCATCCGATTCGGTGGCATAGGTGGGCACGCGCGCGGCATTGAGCGCGGCAATCGCCGCATCGTCCTGGCCCAGCCACACCGCAAATACCGGTTTGTCGCGCTGATAGCGGTTGCGCTGGTCCAGCGCGCGGGTCAGCGCCTTGGCCGCATCGGCCGAGGAGGTGAACGCGGTGGGCACGTTGACCACCAGCAGCGCGTCGTTTTCCGGATCGTCCAGCAGCGCTTCGATCGCGGCGGCATAGCGCGCGCCGTCGGCGTCGACAATGATGTCCACCGGGTTGCTGCGCGACCAGCCTTCCGGCAGCGATTGATCGAGTTTTTCCAGCGTCTTGGGCGATAAATCGGCCAGGGTGCCGCCACGCAGCACCAGCTGATCTACCGCCAGCTGCCCCACCCCGCCGCCGTTGCTCAGAATGGCCAGGCGCCGACCGGGGAAACTGCCGAGCCGGCCCAGGGTTTCGGCGGCGGCGAACAGCTCGTCCAGCGCGCCCACCCGCAACAGGCCGGCACGTGCAAACGCGGCGCCGTACACCGCGTCCGAACCGGCCAGCGCCTGCGCGTGGGTGTCGGCATTGGGATTGATGCGGTACTGGCGGCCGGATTTGACCACCACCACCGGCTTGGCGCGCGCGGCGGCACGCGCGGCCGACATGAACTTGCGCGCATCGCCGATGCGTTCGACGTACAGCAGAATCGCGCGGGTGCGGTAGTCGGTGGCGAAGTAGTCGAGCAGGTCGCCGAAATCCACATCCAGCGTATCGCCCAGCGACACCACCGCCGAAAACCCGACCGAGCGCGCCACGCCCCACTCCACCAGCGCGGCGGCAATGGCGCTGGATTCGGAGATCAACGCCAGATCGCCGGCCTGCGGGCAGTGCGCGGCGATGCTGGCATTGAGCCGCGCATGCGGGGCGATCACGCCCAGGCAGTGCGGGCCGAGGATGCGCATGCCTTTGGCGCGCGCGGCCGCTTCCATGCGCGCGGCCGGCGATCCTGGGCCGCTGCCCAGGCCGGCGGTGAGGATGATCGCGGCAGCCACACCACGCCGCGCGGCGATGGAGACGATGCGCGGCACGATGCGCGCCGGCGCAGTGATCACCACCAGGTCGGGCACCCACGGCAGATCGGTCAGCCGCGCCACCGTGCGCACACCGTCGATCTCGCTATAGCGCGGGCTGACCCAGCCGATCTGGCCGGGAAACCCGGCCGCGCGCAGGTTGCGCACCACCGCCCGCCCGGCCGAGCGATCACGCGGGCTGCCGCCCACCACCGCCACGGTGCTGGGACGAAAGACCTGTTGCAGGTGGTACGTACTCATCGGGCGGGGGACGCGAATGCCATCGCGCTACGGTACACGTACTGGCGTTTCAGGGTATGGATGACGGATGCATGCATGCGCACATGCATGCATCCGTGATTGCCCGGGCGCGAGACCGCTACAACAGCGTGCCGCTCAAGATCAGCGCGGCGATGCTGAAATAGATCACCAGACCGGTGACGTCCACCAGCGTGGCCACGAACGGCGCCGAGGCGCTGGCCGGGTCGAAGCCGAAGCGTTGCAGCACGAATGGCAGCATCGAGCCGGACAGCGAACCGAAGGTGACGATGCCGATCAGCGCCGCACCGATGGTCAGCGCCACCATCTGCCAGTGTGGGCCATAGTCGTACAGGCCGGCGGTCTGCCAGATGGTGATACGCACGATCGCCAGCACGCCCAGGATCGCGCCCAGGGTCAGGCCGGTGGGCAGTTCGCGCAGCGCCACTTTCCACCAGTCGCGCAGGCGGATTTCGCGCAGCGCCAGCGAGCGGATCAGCAGCGAGGTGGCCTGCGAGCCGGAGTTGCCGCCCGAGCTCATGATCAACGGAATGAACAAGGTCAGCACCACGGCCTTGGACAGCTCGTCCTCGAAGTGCTGCATCGCGCTGGCGGTGAGCATTTCGCCCAGGAACAGCACGCTCAGCCAACCGGCGCGCTTCTTGATCATCTGGCCGAAGCCAATCTGCATGTACGGCTTGTCCAGCGCTTCCATGCCGCCGAACTTGTGCACGTCCTCGGTGGATTCGGCGATGAGCGCATCGAGCACATCGTCCACGGTGACAATGCCGAGCACGTGGCCGCGCGCATCCACCACCGGGATCGCCAGCAGGTCGTGGCGACGGATCAGTCGCGCCACTTCTTCCTGGTCCAGTGCCGGGTCCACGGTGACCGGGGGGTTGACCTGCGCCACCTCCAGGATCGGTGCCTCCGGCGCGCCGGTGATCAGGCGGCGCATGGTCACCACCTGCTGCAGCACGCGGGTCTGCGGGTCGAGCAGATAGATCGCGTAGACGGTCTCGCGGCTGCGCTCCACTTCGCGGATGTGCTGCAGGGTGCGGCCCACCGTCCAGTCCGACGGCACGGCCACGAACTCGGTGGTCATCAGCGCGCCGGCGGTGTTGGGCGGGTAGCGCATCAGCGCCTGGATCGACAGCCGCGCCTCGGCGCTGAGCAGCCACAGCAGCGGCTGGCGCTGCTCGGCATCCAGGCCATGGAAGATGTCGGTGGCGCGGTCGTCGGCCATCTGCCCGAGCAGCGAGGCGGCCTGCTCGGCCGGCAGCGACGCCACCAGCGTGCTGGCATCGCGCAGCTCGGGTTGTTCGAGCAGTTTTACCGCCCGTGCTGACGGCAACGCGGCCAGCACCTGCGCTGCGTCGTCGCGGTCCAGGGTGTTGAGATATTCCACCGCATCGGCCGTGTTGAGCTCGGCCAGGGGTGCGGTCAGTGCATCGACGCCTTCGGCAAGGCGCAGGGTTTGCTCGTACATGGGGGTTCGCCTGGTGACGACCGTCGTCGATGACAGCCGGCGAACCTGGGCCTCAGGCGCGCGCCAGCTGGGTCATCGACCCGGGTCTAGGGTGACTGTCGCTGGACATGGGTAAGGGCTCCAAAGGTGCGTACCGACCGGTGATCCGGGCGATGGCGCGGCGCAGTCTGCGCGCCTGAGTCGGCTTGGTCAATGCCCTGCGTGTCGGTCGCTTAAGTGGGCTTCCCGAAGCCCGGCGGCGCAGGCCTGCACCCGCCCGGCGCTTGGTCAACACGCCAGCAGGGCAGCACGTGGGGCGTACCGACGCACGGGGCGTTGCGCAGCGCTGAAGCCAGGCTGGGGACGCTCGCGCGGCGATACCCCAACGCCTGGCGGACAGGCGGGTTGCCAGGTGCCGACGCGCCGCTGCGGTGGCGCCGCTGGCCGTCGAGATGGCGCCGCACAACCGCCCGTCGCCGGGCCATGCTGGACGTCACAGTTCATTGCTACAGTCCGCTTCCCGCAACGCCCGGCGCGTTGCCTTTCCGCCATGGCATCGGCCATTGCATTCCACGCAACGCGTTTTCTTCCGGAGTTTTGTGCATGCCCGCTTCTAGGTCGCTTCTGTTACGTCGCATCAGCCCGCTGTGCCTGTGCATCGCCGCCGGCTGGGGCGCGGTGGGCATGGCGCAAACCGCACTGCCCGAGAGCATGCCGGTGCAGGCGCACGAGACCGCGCCGCACAGCGGGCACGAATGGGGCTATACCGGTCCGGAAGGTGCCGAGCATTGGGCCGAGCTGGCCAAGGAAAATGCGCTGTGCGGCAATGGCCAGCAAAACAGCCCCATCGATCTGAAAGGCGCCATCGACGCCAACCTGGGCACGCTGCTGCTGAGCTACAGCGCCGTGCCGCTGGTGGTGCGCAACACCGGCCATTCCATCCAGCTGGATCTGCACGACGGCGGCACCATGGCGACCGGCGGCAAGCAGTATCAAGCGTTGCAACTGCACTTCCATCACTCCAGCGAGCACCTGTTGAACGGCCGGCGTTTCCCGATGGAAGCGCACCTGGTGCATCAGGGCCCGGACGGCACGCTGGGCGTGCTGGCGATCTTCTTCGAAACCGGCAAGGCCAACCCGGCGTTCCAGCGGGTGCTCGATGCCATGCCCAAGGACAAGGACCAGACCCGTCAGGTCGCCAACGCAACGGTCAGCGCCGAGGCGTTTCTTCCGCCGAGCAATCAACGCAGCTTCTATCGCTACGAAGGCTCGCTGACCACTCCGCCATGCAGCGAAACGGTGGACTGGGTGGTGCTCAGCCAGCCGGTGCAGGTGTCGGAGGCACAGATCAATGCGTTCGAACGCGTGTACCCGTTCAATGCACGCCCGCTGCAGCCGCTGGATCGGCGCTTTCTGCTGAAAAGCCATTGATCGCTCGTACGGTGTGTCGACCATGTCCGGCACGCCACGCAGCGCCCGCGCACTGACGGTGCAGGCGCAGGCCGCGCCGGACTGATCCGCACCCACTGCGCGGACAGGTGCCGGGCCGTATCGCGCAGCCGCGCATCGCCGCCGTGCAGATGGCACATGCGTGCGCGCAGGCCAACGGACCTGCGCGGCATAATGCGTCCCTCAACGGAGAGTACGCATGCATAGCGGTGGTCTGGAACTGGCCTTGGTGCTGATGCTGGCCGCCATCGTGGCAGTGCCGGTGTTCAAGCGCTTCGGCCTGGGGGCGGTATTGGCCTACCTGGTCGCCGGCGTGGTGCTCGGCCCCGACGGCGTGGGTGTGGTGCAGGATGCCGAACGCATCAGCGGCGCGGCCGAGATCGGCGTGGTGATGCTGCTGTTCGTGATCGGGCTGGAGCTGTCGCCGGCGCGCCTGAAGGTGATGCGCCATTCGGTGTTCGGCGCTGGCGCCACCCAGGTGCTGGTGACGGCGGTGATCCTAGGCGGCTTGTTGATGGCAGCCCAGCTGGGCTGGAAGAGCGCGTTGATCGTCGGCGTGGCGCTGGCGCTCTCCTCCACGGCGGTGGGGCTGCAATTGCTGGCCGAACGCAAGGCCCTGAGCAGCGACTACGGGCGGCTGGCGTTTGCCATCTTGCTGTTCCAGGATTTGATTGCGATCCCGTTGCTGGCGGCCATCCCGCTGCTCGGCGGCAGCAAGAACGCAACGCTTCAATGGCAGGACGTGGCCAAGGCGATGGCGGCCCTGGCGCTGGTGATCGTGTGCGGGCGCTTCGTGTTGCGTCACCTGTTCAACGTGGTGGCGCGCACGCGCATGCCGGAAGTGTTCACCGCCAGCGCCTTGCTGGTGGTGCTGGGCACCGCCTGGATCATGCAGGAGGCCGGATTGAGCGCCAGCCTGGGCGCCTTCATCGCCGGCGTGTTGCTGGCCGATTCGGAATTCCGCCACGAACTGGAATCGCAGATCGAACCGTTCGAAGGCTTGCTGCTGGGCCTGTTCTTCATCTCGGTAGGCATGGGGATCGATCTCCACTGCGTGGCGGCCGAGCCATGGCTGATCGCAGCGGGCGTGGCGATATTGCTGGTGGTGAAGTTCTCGCTGCTGGTCGGTATCGGCAGCGTGGCCAAGCTGCCGCTGCGCAGCAGCCTGATGCTGGGTAGCGTGCTGTGGCTGGGCGGCGAATTCGCCTTCGTGGTGTTCAACGAAGCCGACCGCGTGGGCCTGCTGGAACCTGCCAATCACGACCGGCTGGTGGCCATCGTGGGCGTGTCGATGGCATTGACCCCGCTGTTGCTGCTCGGCATGCAGCGCATCCTCAACGGGCCGCTGCGCGTGCGCGCGCCCAAGCCCGATCGCCCGTTCGACACCATCGATGCGCAAACGCCCAAGGTGCTGGTCGCCGGCATGGGTCGCTTCGGCCAGGTGGTCGCGCGCCTGCTCACCGCACGGCATGTGCCGTTCGTGGCGCTGGAACACAACCCCGACACGGTGGAAGACCTGCGCCGCTTCGGCAGCCAGCTGTACTACGGCGACCCCACCCGTCCCGAGCTGCTGCGCGCTGCCGGTGCCGAGCGCATCAAGGTGTTCGTGATCGCGGTGGATGACCCGGACACCAACATCAAGACGGTGCGACTGATCCGTCGCCTGTACCCGCAAGCCACCGTGCTGGCGCGCGCACGCAACCGCCAACACGCCTGGAAATTGATGGACCTGGGCGCAGAACCGTTCCGCGAGGTCTTCGCCTCCAGCCTGGAACTGAGCGAACGCGTCCTCACCTCGCTCGGCCTCGGTGAAGCGCTCGCACACGATCACGTCAAACGCTTCCGCCAGCACGACGAAGACCTGCTGCGCCGCCAGCATTTGGTCTACGACGACGAAGCCAAGGTGATCCAGACATCACGCGATGCACGTGCCGACCTGATGAATCTGTTCGAAGCAGACGTCAAGGCGGATGTGGAACCGGCACCCACCACGCAGGACGGCTGAGCCCTTCCGTAGGAGCGCGCCTGCGCGCGAACAGGCGTTTGCGCGTAGGGCCCCGTCGCGCGCGGGCGCCCTCCTACGTGGATGTGGTGCATCGTTCGTCAGCGGTAACGACGCAGTCGTTGCCTCGGCGGCGCCCTAAACGCGAGCGGCCGATTGCGTCCAAGTCATACGCCGATGGGATGGCGAGCCCCCACCAACCACCCACAATCGCTGCGCTGTTCGTAGGAGCGTGCCTGCGCGCGATACGGGCATGACCGGTAACGCCCGTGTCGCGCGCAGGCACGCTCCTACATGGAGTTGCGGAGGCTGTCGGCCGCTCGCCTCCATCAGCGGCGCGTGCGCGCCACGGTCTTGCTGGCCGACTTCTTCGCTGCGCCCTTGCCTGCCGCGGTCTTGCCGGCGGCCTTTGCGACCTTGCTGGTTGCGCGTTTGCGCACCGTTTTCTTGGCCGCGCCGCCAGACGACGTGGCCGCATCCTGCGAGGGCTTCGCTGCGGCGGATGCGCGTCTGGCGGACGCACTGGCGAGCTTTTTGGCCGGCGCCTTGCCGACCTTGCGTGCCGTCTTCTTGGCAGCCTTCTTCACCGGCGTCGCAGCACCAGCGCGCACTTCCGGCGGACGGCGCGGCGGGGGTTTGCGCCCTGGGGTGAGTGCGCGCCAGGCGTGTCCGCCGTTCATTGCCAGCAATGCGTCGGCGGCCGAGGGGCCGGCGCTGCCTGCGGCGTAATTGGGGAAGTCGCTGGGCGGTTGTTTCCATGCGTCCAGGATCGGCTGCACGATGCGCCATGCGCCCTCCACCATCGCCGCATCCTGGAACAGGCCGGCCTCGCCGTTCATGCAGTCCTGCAGCAGGCGCTCGTAGCCCACCGTGTATTCCTTGGGGAACCAGTCGCGGTAACGAAAGTCCATGCGCACCGGCGCCAGCGCCACCTGCGCGCCCGGGCGCTTGACGTCGAACTGCAGCGAGATGCCCTCGTCCGGCTGGATATGCAGCACCAGCCAATCGGGGCCGTAGCCGCCCACCTCGGTGCTGCGGAACGGCGCCAGCGGCGCGGGCTTGAAGCGGATCGCGATCTCGGTGGTGCGTTCGCGCAGGCGCTTGCCGGTGCGCAGGTAGAACGGCACGCCGGCCCAGCGCCAGGTATCCACCTGCAGCTTCATCGCCACGTAGGTTTCGGTGTCCGAATCGTCGGGTACGGTGTCTTCTTCGCGGTAGCCCGGCACCGCATTGCGATTGACCGCGCCGGAGGCATATTGCCCGCGCACCACGTCTTCGGGCTTGATCGGGCGCACCGCCTCGATCACTTCGGCGCGACGGCGATGCATCGCCTCGGTGGTGAATGCCGCTGGCGGTTCCATCGCAATCATCGCCAGCAGCTGGAACAGATGGTTCGGCACCATGTCGCGCAGGCAGCCGGTGGGGTCGTAGAACCGTCCACGCCCTTCCACGCCGATGGTTTCGGCCGCGGTGATCTGCACATGGTCGATGCGATCGCGATTCCACACCGGCTCGAACAAGCCATTGGCGAAGCGGAACGCGAGAATGTTCTGCACGGTTTCCTTGCCCAGGAAATGATCGATGCGGAACACCTGATCTTCGTGCAGCACCCTGGCGACCGTGGCATTGAGATGCTGGGCGCTGGGCAGATCGTGGCCGAAGGGTTTTTCCACGATCACCCGGCGCCAGCCTTCGCCTTCGCGTTGCCTGACCAGGCCAGCCTCGCCCAGGTTGAGCAATACCGGCTCGAAGAAGCGCGCGGCGGTGGCCAGATAGAACAGCACATTGCCCTGCGTGCCGTAGCGCTTGTGCAACTTGTCCAGCACCCCGCCCAGCGATCGGTAGGCGCCCTGATCGGTGAAGTCGCCACGCAGGTAATGCATGCGCTCGCGCAACCAGTCCCAGGTGGCGGTGTCGAATTGATCGGTCTGGAATTCGGCATCGCGACTGCTGAGCAGCTGCGTCATCGACTGACCCATGTTGGTCCGCCACGCGCGCTCGCTGATGTCGCCATGGTCCATGCCGACAATGGCGAACTCATCGCCCAGCGCACCGGAACGGCGCAGGTTGTACAGCGCCGGCATGACCAGGCGCTTGGTCAGATCGCCGCGTGCGCCGAACACCACGATGATGCACGGCGGTGTGGTTGCTTGCTCACTCATGGATGCGTTTCCTTTTCGCCCATGCGTCCGTGCAGGCGCAATGCCGCATTGACCAGGGCCACGTGGGAATACCCTTGCGGGAAGTTGCCGAGCATGCGTTTGCTGCGCGGGTCGTATTCTTCGGCGAGCAGACCGACGTCGTTGCACAGCCCGAGCAGGCGTTCGAGCAGCGCACGCGCCTGGTCGGTGCGGCCGAGCAATGCGTAGTTTTCCACCAGCCAGAAACTGCAGGCCAGGAAGGTGCCTTCGCCGGCCGGCAAGCCATCGGCGCTGTCGTCGGCGCGATAGCGCTCGACCAGGCCGTCGATGGTCAGATCGCGTGCGATCGCATCGGCAGTGGCGGCGATGCGTGGATCGTCCGGCGGCAGGAAGCCCACGATGGGAATCAGCAGCAGCGAGGCATCCAGCCGATCCGAACCATAGCTCTGCACGAAGTGGCCATCCGGGTGCACGCCCTTTTCCAGTACCTCGGCGTGGATTTGCTCGGCAATGCGGCCCCAGTGCGCGCGTTTCTCGGCATCTGCATTGGTGATGCCGTCGCGCGCGCCGCAGTCGAAGGCCAGCCATGCCATCACCTTGGAGTGCACGAAGTGGCGGCGCTCGTCGCGGATTTCCCAGATGCCTTCATCCGGTTCGCACCACAGGGTTTCCAGGGTTTCCAGAATCTTTTCCAGCAGCGATGCAGACGAACCGTCGTCGTCGGACGGCAGGCCCACGCCCTTTTCGCGGGCGTAATGGAACGCACCGATCAACTCGCCATACACATCGAGCTGGAACTGATCCACCGCGCCATTGCCGATGCGCACCGGGCCGGAATGTTCATAACCGGGCAGCCAGTGCGCTTCCCATTCTTGCAAGCGGCGTTCGCCGGCAATGCCGTACAGCGCCTGCAATTGATCCGGCGAACCGGCAATGGTGCGTTGGACCCAATCGCGAAAGGCTGCCGCTTCGTCGCGGTACCCGGCCTGCAACAACGCGATCAGCGTGAACACCGAATCGCGCAGCCAGCAATAGCGGTAATCCCAGTTGCGCGTGCCGCCCAGATGCTCCGGTAACGAGGCAGTGGGCGCGGCGACGATGCCGCCGGTGGGCAGATAACTCAGCCCCTTCAACACCACCAGCGAGCGACGCACCTGCTCGGTCCACGGCCCCACATCGGTACAGCGGCGCGCCCAGCCGTGCCAGAACGCGGTGGTGCGTTGCAGCGCCTGTTCGGCGTCGATCAAGGGCGGCGTGGCCTGATGCGAGGCGCCGTGACTGAGCAGGAACCAGGTGCTTTGCCCTTCGCGCAAGGTGAAGTCGGTTTCGGTTCCCATGTCCTGGCCGCGCAGCGTTTGCGGCGAACGCAACGCAAGTTGATCGGGGCCGGCGATGGCGCGGATACCATCGACGATGCGCGTCACCCATGGCACCGTGCGGCCGTAGTTGAAGCGGAAGGTCAGGCGCATGTGCATCGGCACGCTGCCCTGCACGCAGCGCACGATGCGCACCAGATGCTGATGGACTTCGCCGTTTTCGCTGGCGACCATGAAGTCGATCAGCTCCACCGTGCCGCTGTCGGTGATCATGCGCGTGCACAGCACCAGACTATCGTCCTGGTAGGCGCGCTCGGTGCGGAAGTCGGCGGCCGGCGACAATGCCCATTGCCCGTGTTGTTCGTCGCCCAGCAGCGAAGCAAACACCGCATCGGAATCGAAGCGTGGCAGGCACAGCCAGCCGATGGTGCCGCGGTGGTCGACCAGGGCCGCGCTGTGGCAGTTGCCCAGCATTGCGTGGTCCTCGATACGCACGCTCATTGGTTGGGCGCTTCCTTCCGGCGAAAGAACCCGCAGTCTTGCATGGGCCGTGTCGGGATCAGGTTACGACTGCGCCGGTAAACCCAGCAGCGGTGGCACCGTGTGTTCCAGGCGGCGTACCGGTGCCCGATCCATAGACGCATTGTCACGTTGAATCTGCAGGCAGATCACCCGGCAGTGGCGCAAATGCGCGCCGAAGCGTTGCGCAGCAGCAGATGGCGCCGTTCCATCACCAGCACTACCTCTGCCTGCTGCAACGGCTCCGGGGTGATCTGCACGTGCGCATCGGCGGCCAGCCCGGCCGATTGCGCCTGCACGCCGGGCCAGTCGGCGAAGACGCGCGCGCCGCGCTGGCTCAGCGGCCTTCGCGCAGGAAGCGTGCCATCGAGGAGACGCCCGGCAGCGCCGGTTCGAACTGGCCGGCCACGTCGATGAAGCCGCGCATGATGGCGATCTCGCGCGGGGTGCGGTTGAGCGCATCGCGGCGGTCGGCATCGGCACCGGCGCGCAGCAGGCGCTGCACCAGCAGCGGCAGGCCGTGCAGTGCAGCCAGATGCAGCGGGCCGAAGCCGCGTTGGTCGGCCACATCCAGCGAGACATCTTCGTCGAGCAGGCGTTCGACGCCGGCCAGCATCACCTGCTCGTCGCAGGAGGTGCCCGGCTCGGCACGCGCGCCCAGCAACAGCAGCAACGGGCTGACCCGGCCACCGGCCAGGGAGTCCGGGTCGGCGCCGGCCAGCAGCAAGGTGTCCAACAGAGCCAACAGGCGGTTCTTGTCGCGCGCGGTGAAACCGTACAACGCCGCGCAATGCAACGGCGCCAGCCCCTGATTGTCGGTGGCGTGCACGTCGGCCGCGGCGGTGAGCAGGCGCGCCACGATGTCCGGCAGGCCCAGTGCGCAGGCCAGCATCAGCACGGTCACCCCGCCTGGCAGGCGGTGTTCGATCTGCGCACCGGCGTGCAGCAAGGCGGCCACGATCTCGGTCTGGCGCATGCTCACCGCCGCCGACAACGGCGTGGCGCCGCTGTTGGCCGCGCGCTGCGGATCGGCGCCGCGGCCAAGCAGGTGCGTGACCACGCCAAGATGGCCACCACCGGCGGCACGCAGCAGCGCGGTGCAGCCTTGCGCGTCGACGGCATCGACGGTGAGGCCGAGATCGATCAGGCGACGCACCGCATCGGTATCGCCGGTCATCGCGGCGGCCGGCACATCCGCTTCGCGCAGTGTGCGGCGCGGCAGCGACCAGATGCGCCAGTCCAGCCAGTCGGCCAGATCGCGGCGGCCGATCGACAGCGCCACGCCCAGCGGGGTCTGCCCGTCGGCAGCGCGCGCTTCCGGCGAAGCGCCCTGCTTGACCAGCAGTTTCAGCGAGGCATCGCGGCCCAGCGCGGTGGCCAGATGCAGCGCCGTCATGCCGTGGCTGTCGCGCGCTTCGCGGTCTACACCATGTTCCAGCAACCACTGCTGCAGGCGCAGCCAGCCCAGTCGCACCGCCAGCGACAACGGCGGATCGCCTGCGGCCGACGGCGCGAAGGGGTCGGCGCCGCGTTCGAGCAGTTCCAGCGCGAACTGTTCCAGCCCACGCGATGCCGCATCGTGCTGCACGCAGGCATTCAGCAACCGGGTCAGGCCACCGGCGCCAGCCGGCGAGACGCCATGCCGCAACAACGCCTGCAGCGCCGGTACCGCCTCCACGCCGCGCGAGAGCAGCGCAAACATCGGCACATCGCCGCAGGCGTCGCGCACCTCGGCGTCGGCGCCATGGCGCAGCAGCCAGTCGACCGCCTCGGCGTTCAAGGCCAGATGCGCGTCGTGCAACAGGCCGCCCAGTTCTTCCGGGGCGCATAGCCGCGCCAGCGCGACCAGGCCGTCGCGCTGGCCGAGCTGCAGGCCTTCGCGCAACAACACCAGCGGCGGGCGGTCGGGCAGCACGGCAACACCAGGCGCCTCGCCCTGCGCGTCGCTGACCGCGGCCGGCAACGGGTAAGCGGGATCGAGCAGTTGCACGATCGCCCAACGTCCGGCCTCGGCGGCCACATCCACCGCGCGACGGCCGTGCGCATCCACGCTGTCGGCAGGCACCTGCAGGTCCAGCAGGCGGCGGATCAGCGCCGGCGAGACGTTGTCGGCAGCGCAGGCCAGCAGCAAGGCGTTGCGGCCGTCGCCATCGATGGCCAGCACATCGGCCTTGCGCGCGACCAGGCGTTCGAGCACGGCGCTGCGTGCCTGGCGCGCGGCATCCAGCCACGGCGTACGGCCCAGCAGATCGCGCGCTTCCAGATTCGCCCCGGCCGACAACAGCGCCTCGACGATGTCGCCGTGACCGGCCAGTGCGGCTTCGTGCAGCGCACTGCGCCGCTGGCGGTCGCGCGCGTCCACACGCGCCTTGTGCTTGAGCAGCAACTGCACGCCGGCCGGGTCGTCTTCTTCGGTACCGGCTGCCGCCAGCAGCACCGGGGCGCCGCCTTCGGGCTCGGACTGTGCGCCGCGCTCCAGCAGGAATTTGGCCAGCCGCCAGTTGCCGACCTGGCAGGCCATCGCCAATGGCGAATGGCCTTCGTTGTTGAGCGCGTCGAGCTCGGCGGCGGCATCGCGCAACAGCGCGGCCACACCCGGGTCGGAACTGCGCACGGCATGATGCAAGGGGGTGTTGCCGTCGTTGTCGCTGGCGCGCGGGTCGGCGCCATTGGCCAGCAAGGTCATCACCGCATCCGGGCGGCCGTGCCAGCTGTCGCGGGTGGCGGCCAGCAACGGGGTCATGCCGCGATGCGGTTGATTGACGTCGACGCGGCGCACGATCAACTCACGCAGCAGGCGCAAGTCCGGCAGCACCGCCGCCAGCGCCGGCAGGCTGCGCTGATCGCGCCATTCCGGCAGCGGCAGCGCCTGCGGGTCGGCACCGGCCTCGAGCAATTGCAGTGCGCGGTCCACCCGGCCACTGCGCGCGGCCTCGAAGAGTTCGGGTACCAGCTGATGCCGGGCCACCGGTTCCAGCGGGCGCGGTTCGGCGGCGGCTTCGGAGAAGAAATCGGCGGCCTGGCGCGTGTGCGGCACATCGCTGCGCATGGGCGCGGCGGTGCGTTGCAGCAGCAGATGGGCCACCGGCAACAGCACACCGGCAGCCACCGCCAGACCCCAGCGCAGGCCGCCGGACAACCAGCCCGGCCAGGCCAGCACCACGGCCAGCGTGCACATCGCCAGCACCAGTGCGGCCGCCAGCAGGCCGCGCCAGGCATGCAATTCCTGCGCGGCCAGCGCCTGCCAGCGTTGCGCCAGCGCGCCACCGTCGCGTTCCACCTCGCCCCACAACGGCCAGGTCCGCCACAGCCCCAGCAAGGCCGCGCTGACTGCGACGCTCAGCGCCAGCGCGGCCGCCAGGCTGCCGCTGTCGCGCAGGGCGGTCAGCGGCCAGCTGATCAGCGCCGCCAGTGCCAGCAGGCCCACGCCCCAGATGGCCAGCAACGGCGGCAGCGCCTGCGCGATCGCACGCGGCTGGCCCGGCACTGCGCGCGTCCCACGTGCCCACGACACCGCCAGCGCGAACGCCGGCTGCGCCAGCCACAGGCTCAGTGCAGCGACCACGCCGCCAAGGCCGCCGAGCAGGCAGAGCGCCACGCCAGCCGCACCGGCCAGCGCTGCGGCGCGCATCCGTGCGCCACGCACAGGCTCAGTCATGGTCGCACTCGCCGGCGAGCACGATGGTCTTGGGCAATTGCAGATAGAAGCCGTGCTTGCCCAGCGCCTCGCGCACCGTGGCCGCATCGGCCTGCGCCAACCGGCGCTCGGGCGTCAACGCCACATCCAGCACGAACGTAAACGGCGCCAGCTGCGCCTGCACGGCGGCAGGAAGACCGGAGAAATCGTCACGTGCGGCGAGATAGACGAAGGTGTCCTGCTTGCGTTGGCTTTTATAGACGTAGGCGTGCATGCGCGCGTGGTCGCGCTCTGAAGAGAGATGTGTCGCGTCGATTGTGTCGCAATTGCGGCGACGGCGAAAGCGCGGCCTGTGCGAAAAATCCCAGCCGCGTCAGCCACATGACGGTGACGTTCAGTTGCGCCGTCCACGGGACCCACGCGCGCCATCGATATACTGACCGCACTTTTTGCCAGCCAGACCATAGTGAGCCAAGCGCAGCATTCGTCCCAGATGGCCCCGGTTGCCGTCACCGCGTTCACTTCCACCACCGCGCTCGGTGCCGGGCTTGCCGCCCAGGCCGCCGCGTTGACCGCCCGACGCAGCGGCCTGCGTCGCAACGATTTCGGCGCGCAACCGCTGCTGCCATGCTGGGTTGGCCGCGTCGATGGCGTTGAAGACGTTGTACTGCCCGATTCCCTGCAAGCGTGGGATTGCCGCAACAACCGCCTGGCCTGGCTGGCCCTGCAGCAGGACGGGATGGCGCAGGCCGTGCAGGCCGCTGCGCAGCGCTACGGCGCCGAGCGCGTGGCGGTGATCATCGGCACCTCCACCTCCAGCATCGGCGCCAGCGAAGAAGCCTATACGCGGCTGGTCGACGACGCCGACGGCGCGCGCTTCCCCGAGGATCTGAATCGCCCGATCGTGCACACCCCGCATTCGCTGGGCGACTTCGTGCAGCACGCCACCGGCCTGCGTGGCCCGTGCGCCACCGTGGCCACGGCCTGTTCGTCCAGCGCCAAGGTGTTCGCCCAGGCGGCGCGGCTGATGGAGGCCGGCGTGATCGACGCGGCGCTGGTCGGCGGTGTGGACACCTTGTGCGGCAGCGTGCTGTTCGGCTTCAACTCGCTGCAGGTGGTGGCGCCGGAGATGTGCCAGCCGTTCGATGCACGCCGGGTCGGCCTGAGCCTGGGCGAGGCCGGCGGCTTTGCGCTGCTCGAACGCCCGGCCGCCGCACCGGATGCCGCGCTGTGGCTGTACGGCTACGGCGAATCCAGCGATGCCCACCACATGTCGGCGCCGCATCCGCAAGGGCTGGGCGCGCAGCTGGCGATGCGCGGTGCGCTCGACCGCGCCGGTCTGGAGCCGGCCGCAGTGGGTTATCTGAACCTGCACGGCACCGCCACGCCGGCCAACGACAGCGTGGAAGCCGCCGCAGTGGCTGCGATCTTCCCCGGCACCTTGCACGCCAGTTCGACCAAGGCCTGGACCGGCCACACCCTGGGCGCGGCCGGCATCGTCGAATCGGTGATCGCCCTGCTCGCGCTGCGCGACGACGTGCTGCCCGGCACGCTGAACAGCGACATCCCCGACCCGGCCTGTGGCCCGCAAATCCGCTTCGACAACGCGCATGCCCGCATCGACTACGCCATGAACAACTCCTTCGGTTTTGGCGGCAACAACTGTTCGCTGCTGTTCGGGCGGGCCCGCTGATGCTGACCGCGACCATCGAAGGAATCGGCTTCTGGACCCAGGGCCTGCCCAGCTGGGAAGCTGCCGGCGCCTTCGCGCGCGGCGGCGCGCTGCAGGACACTCCCGCCCGCCCGGCGCCGCAGCTGCTGGCTGCCAACGAACGCCGGCGTGCGCCGGACACGGTGGCGGTGTCGCTGGACGCTGCGTTGGCCGCCTGTAGCGCCGCAGGCCGCGACCCGGCCAGCCTGCCGTCGATCTTTACCTCGACCTACGGCGACCTGGCCATCTCCGACTACATGTGCACCACGCTGGCCAGCGATCCGTTGGCGATTTCGCCAACCAAGTTTCACAACTCGGTGCATAACGCCGCCGCCGGCTACTGGACCATCGGCGCCGGTGCGATGACCCCGGCCACGGCGATGAGCGCCGGCCTGGGCAGCTTCGCGCAGGGCTTGCTGGAGGCGCTGGTGCAACGCGCTGCCGGCGCGCAGGCCGTGCTGCTGGCCAGCTACGACGCCCGCTCGGTCGGGCCGCTCGGGCGCGTCGCCCCCAGCCAGGGGCTGCTGGGTAGCGCGCTGGTGCTGGGCATGCCCGGCCAGGCCGGCAAGCCGCAGTTGCAGGCACATTTGGACGACGGCGCGCCCTCGCCCGGCGCTGGCGCGCTGGCGCGCCACATCGCCGACAATGCCATGGCGCCGATGCTGCCGCTGCTGGACCTGTTGGCCGGCGATGGCGGCAGCGTGGCGCTGTATGCCGCGCCGGGCCGGGTGCTGCGCGTGGAGGTCCGGCAATGAGCCGGCAACCGCTGAGCCGGGAGGACACCGCCATCCTGGTGCCGGCCTTGAACGAGGCGCTGCGCATCCGCGAAGTGGTCACCGACGCGCTGGCCTATTGCGCGCACGTCATCGTGATCGACGACGGTTCGGACGACGGCACCGCCGAGTGCATCGCCGGCATGCCGGTCACGCTGATCCGTCACCCGCAGCGCATGGGCAAGGGCGCGGCACTGCGCAGTGGCTTTGCCGAAGCACAGCGGCTTGGCATGCGCGCGGTGATGACCATGGACGGCGATGGCCAGCACAAGGCGGCCGATTTCCCGCGCCTGCTGGCTGCCGCCAACCGCCACCCGGGCTGCGTGATCATCGGTGCGCGCATGCGCAAGCGCGCCACCCAGCCCACCATCCGCCGCATCGGCAACGATTTCGGCGACTGGGGCATTGCCTGGGGGTGCGGCTTCCGCCTGATCGACAGCCAAAGCGGACAACGGCTGTATCCGGCCTCGGTGTTCACCCTGCCAAACGTGCCCGGCGAGGGCTTCGTGTTCGAAGCGCAGCTGCTGATTTCGGCCGCACGCCAGGCTGGCGCACGCGTGGTCGCCGTGCCGATCGAGACCCGCTACGCCGGCACCTCGCCGGGCACCTTCCGCAAGAGCCACTTCCGGCTGGTGCGCGACCTGTGGAATATCACCTCGCACGTGGTCAAACAGGTGTGGGCATACGGCCATGTGTGGCGCGAATATCGCCGCGTGCGCGCCAACCCGGTGATCGTTGACGATCCCGACGGCGAATTTGCTACTGTCCCCGCGGTCACCAAGAGCAACCACTCCTCATGAATGCACAGCGCGCCGATGTCGTGATCACCGGAGGTGGCCTGGCCGGGCTGAGCCTGGCCCTGCAACTGAAGCAGCGCGATCCGGAGCTTGCCATCACCGTGCTGGAACGACGCGCGCATCCGGTCCGCGAGGCCGCGTTCAAGGTCGGCGAATCCACGGTGGAAATCGGCGCGCATTATTTCGCCGACGTGCTGGGCCTGCGCGAGCATCTGGAAACCGAGCAGATCCGCAAGTTCGGGTTCCGGTTCTTCTTCTCCGACAAGCGCGAAGACATCGACCGCTGCACCGAACTGGGCGTGAGCAAGATCCTGCCTACGCCGTCGTGGCAGATTGACCGCGGCCGCTTCGAAAATTTTCTGGGCGAACGTGCACGCGCGCAGGGCATCGCCTTCATCGACAGCTGCAGCGTCAAGGGCGTGGACCTGTCCGAAGACGACACCGACCACGCCGTGCGCTTCGAACGCGACGGCACGCCAGGCACGCTGGCTGCACGCTGGGTGGTGGATGCCAGTGGCCGTGCCGGCCTGCTCAAGCGCAAGCTCGGCCTGGCGCAGGACAACGAGCACAACGCCAATGCAGTGTGGTGGCGCGTGGAAGGCCTGATCGACCCCAACGGCTGGTCGCAGGACAGCAACTGGCTGCAACGCTGCACGCCGCCGGACCGCTGGCGTTCGACCAATCACATGTGCGGGCCGGGCTACTGGTTCTGGTTGATTCCACTGTCGTCGGGAGCGCATTCGCTGGGCATCGTCTGCGATGCAGACCTGCATCCGCTGGAGAGCATGAACACCCACGAGAAGGCGATGACCTGGCTGCGCACGCATCAGCCGCAGGTGGCCGCCACGCTCGACCAGGCCGACTACCGGCTGCAGGACTTCCTGTTCCTGCGCAACTTCTCGTACGGCTGCAAGCAGGTGTTCTCGTCGCAGCGCTGGGCACTGACCGGCGAAGCGGGCGTGTTCCTGGACCCGTTCTATTCGCCGGGCAGCGACTTCATCGCCATCTCCAACACTTACATCTGTGAATTGATCGGCCGCGACCGCGCCGGCAAGTCGCTCAGCCCGTACGTGGAGCTGTACCAGCAGCTGTATTTCTCGTTCTACGAAAACACGCTGACGCTGTATCAGGATCAGTACGCGCTGTTCGGCGACGAGCAGGTCATGCCGGTCAAGGTGATCTGGGATTACACCTACTACTGGTCGTTGCTGGCGCCGCTGTTCTGCAGCGGGCGCATCGCCCATCTCAGCTTGCTCTCGCGCATGAAGAACGACTTCCTGCACGCGCGCGACATGAACCTGGCAATGCAGCAAGTGCTGCATGCATGGGGCGTGCGCAATACCGCCCAGGGCATCGCCGCCGGCAGCGGACGGCTGCTGGACCAATACCTGATCGGCTGGTTCAACGAACTCAATGGCGCCTTGAACGACACACTCGACGATGATGCGTTTGTCGCGCGCATCCACGGCAATGTCGCGCAGATGGCAGTGCTGGCGCGCGAGATCCTGCAACAGGCACGCCAACGCTACCCCGACCTGCCCGACCACGGCCTGGATGCGCTAACGGCCGATGCCAGCGGCGAGGCGATTCTTACGGCGCCGTGGTATGCCGACGCGGCGTGAGGCTGTCGAACGCGCCAACCCTGGCGCTTTTCCCTAGAAACGCATGTTCTTGAGCGGCACGTGCTTCACGCAGGCGCGCTCTGATCATGAAGAGAAGAGGAGTCGGCGGCCGAGCCGGCATGCCTTGCTCGCAGTCGTGCATACCGACACTTTCGACTGGTGCTCGCCGGCCCACCGCAGCGCGACCTGACGCGGCATCGACACCACGGGAGAGCTACAGGGACATATTGGCAGCCTGTCCCGCCATGATGGGCAAGCAAGAACCAGCAGCAAACGCACGGCGTCGAGCGCGCGGTGCCCTCACCGCTCGCGGGACACGCCGTAAACCCGTCCATGGGGGCTCGTTGGCGGCATCCATGCCGCCAACGGTCCCGCAATCGGCAAGGACACCGCACCAAACAATTGGCTGGTGGTTTTGTTGAAAAGCGAGGACACCGCGTCGCGCGGTTTGATGCTCGCTTGTTGAAACCTGCGCGCACCAACCATCCCAACTGGTCCTTGCCCGCTCACCGTCGCGGGACCTTTGGCGGCATGGATGCCGCCAAAGAGCTTACAAGGACGTACTTGCAGCGTGTCCTGCGATGGTGAGCGGGCAAGGGCCCTGCAGCAACTCAAAGCTTCGAGTACACGGTGCTCTCAACTGCCAGCCTGGCCGTGTACTGATAGCGACCCCAAAGCAGGCCGCGTCCGACTGGCACTGCGCACTTGTTTTGTTGGTCGCCCTCAGCCCATCCCACCATTGACGCCAATCACTTGGCCATTGATGTAACCGGCCGGTTCCGAGCACAGAAAGGCGACCAGCGCGGCCACTTCATCGGGTTTGCCGACGCGGCCGGCCGGCACCAATTGCTTGATCACCTCCGGCGCAAAACTGTCGCCGACCATGTCGCTTTCGATCACGCCCGGCGCGACCACATTCACTGCAATGCCGCGGCTGGCCATTTCGCGCGAAAGCGACTTGCTGGCGCCGTGCAAGGCCGCCTTTGCGGCGGCGTAGTTGGTCTGCCCGCGATTGCCCAACACGGCCGCCACCGACGACACGCTGACGATGCGGCCCCAACGCGTGCGCGCCATCGGCAGCAGCAAGGGCTGGGTGACGTTGAAAAAACCGTGCAGCGACACGTCGATGACGCGGTGCCACTGCTCGGCATTCATGCCTGCCATCGGCGCGTCGTCATGGATGCCGGCATTGTTGACCACGATCTGGATCGGGCCAGCTTCCAGCAAACGCTCCAGCGCCGCCGCACTTGCCTGCGCGTCGGCCACATCGAAGGCCACTGCCTGTGCGCTCCCGCCATCGGCCACGATCGCGGCAACCACCTCGTCCGCACGCGTCAGGTTGCGGTTGGCGTGCACGATGACATGCCGGCCCTGCGCAGCCAGGTGCCGGCAGATCGCACCGCCAAGATCGCCGCTGCCGCCGGTAACCAGTGCGCGTCGTGCAGCTGAGTTCATAAGCCACGAACCATATGAGCAGGGAAGGAGCGTTATCGTAGACCAACCCGCCTGCGCGCAGACAGACACGTGCATCGAAGCAAGCGGCGGTGGCGCATTTTCTCGACTAGGCCGCACATCGGACAGTGGGCGCTTGAGCGCCATCGCGTCGGATTGCTAGCGTTTGGACATGCGCGATCGTGCGCGGCGACAAGGAGCGGCACCACATGAGCGCAGTGACCCTGATCGAACTGGGCAAGCAGGGCGAGGATGCGATGAACGCGTGGCTGCAGTTACATGGCTTCAGTTATGTGGCCATCTGCCAGGCGCCGGAGACCTTCGCGCCGTTGTTCGGCACAGCGGTCAAACGGCCGGATTTCCTGCTGCTGCTGGAGTCGATCGGCTTGATCGCCATCGACGTCAAGAACCGCAACAGGTACAAGAACACCTGCTACAGCCTGCCCTATGAGGATGAACTCAGACGCGCGGTGGCGTTCGAGCGGCTGTTCCGCATTCCGGTCTGGTACGCCTATTTCAATCGCGAAGACGCTGGCCAGTCCTTCCATTGGATCAGCGCCTTGAAGGCACTCGAAGTCGGCGAGATCAAAACGCCGCACGATGGCAGTGCGGAATTCCTGTCGATCGGTCTGGAGCATTTCGAGCATCTGCACAGCGGCGGCGACATCGCGCGGCTGTATGCGCATCGCCTGCCCGGCGTCGGCAATCTGAGCGCGCTGATCGCGGCGAAGACACCCGTCAATCCCTGAGCGCAGGCCTCAGGCGGCGCCCAGCATCACGGTGGCGCGTCCTTCGGCAAGCAATTGCTCGCCGTGGGTCAGGCGAAAACTGTATTGCTGGCTGTCTTCGCCCTGCATCAACACCTGCGCCTGGCAGTCGATCGCATCCGGCAAGGTGTCCAGATATGCCACGTGCAATTCCACGCTACGCAGCGCGACCAGCATGCCCGGGCGTACCGGCTTGCCGGATGCGCGACCCAGCAACCCACCATGCACGGCCATGGCCTGCGCGCCGTATTCGCACAGATGCAGCGCGCGCAGGCGCCCATTGCACCGCAACGGATGGGTATCGCTGCGGTGCGCGTGACTGCGCAGCACGATGCGCTGCGCATCCCACTCGATCACCTCTTCCCACAGGCACATGCTGCCCTGGTGCGGAATCAGCGCGGCGATTGCGTCACGTCCCTGCATGCGGCTCTCCGTTCGCGGTGCGTTCCAGCGCCGGTTCGCGCGACACCAGCAAGGCCAGAATGAAATTGAACAACACGCCCAACGCCACCGTGCTGCCGATCGCACGCAAGACCGGGATACTGGAGGCGGCCAACAGCGCAAACACCAGCAGCGTCATCAGGCTGCAGACGATCAACGCATGCAGCGTACGCAGCTGGTCGGCGTGATCGTCGCCGGCGTGATCGAAGAACAGCGCGTAATCCAGGCCCAGACCGGCGGCCAGGATCAGCGCGATCAGATGGAACAGATTGAGCTCCACCCCGGTGCCGCGCAGGATCGCCAGGATCAGCACCGTGGTCAGCGCCATCGGCAGCAGCACCCGCACGATGCGGCGCGGGCTGCGCAATGCAATCGCCACGGTCACTGCCAGCAGCAATGCGGCAAGGACCAGCGCACCGAGCACGCGTCCGCGGTAGGCGGCCACCAACGATTCGGAGGCGTCCTTCAGATCCAGCAATTGCGCGCCGCTGCCTTGCACGGCGGCCGCCAACACTGCCGGATCGCGCAGGCCGGTCAAGGACACCAGCGCGATGCTGCGATCGCCACGGCCGAGCAGCAGGCCACCGACCGAGGTCGCCAGCGGCGAGCCGCTCAGATCCTTCGGCAGCAGCGGTGCGGCACGCTTGGCGGCATCCAGATCCTGCAGGAACGGCGCAAACGCATCGCTCCGGAACGGCGTGGTAGCCACGGCACGCTCGGTCAACGCGCGCGCCTGCGCGGCGTCGGGCAATGCGGCCTGTCGCGCACGCTGGGTCTTGGCACTGGGCAGATAGCGTGCCGCCATGTCGTAACCGAGCAACGCACCATCGCGCACCAAGGCATCCAGGCGCGGACGCAACTGCTCGCTGGCCTGCAATGCCGCCTCATCGCTGGCTGCCGGCAGCGCCAGCACGTAACGCACATCCGGCGCGCCCAGTTCCTGACGCAGATGGGTGTCCTGCGCCAAGGCCTTGGGCGGCACCGGGGTCAGCTTGGACAGATCGTTCTGCCAGAATTGCCCCGGCGCGAACACGATCACCGCCATGCCGATCACGGCCATCACCGCCAGGCTGATGCGCGGCCTGGGCAGGCGCGCAATGCCGCGCCACAGCACCGCCAGCAGGCGCGAGTCCGCGTAATCGCGCGGGGCCGGGTCGATCAAGGCCGGCAACAGCCAGCGCGTGGTGACCGCAGCAGTGGCAAGGCCGGCGATGGTGAACACCGCCAGCTGCCGCAGGCCGTCCACGCCGGAAAACAGGAAGGTCACATAGGCAATGCAGGTGGAGACCACGCCGGTGGCCAGCGTCGGCCACAGATGCCGTGCGTTCTCGCGCGGATCCAGACCGGGGCGCTGATGACTGAACAGGTGGATCGGGTAATCCTGCACCACGCCGATCAGCGTGAAGCCGAATGCCACGGTGATGCCGTGCACGCCGTCGAACAGCAGCGCCACCGCACCCAGGCCGGCCAGACCGGCGCTGGCCAGCGGCAGCACGCCAAGCACCGGAATCTTCCAGCTGCGGTAGGCCACCAGCAGCAGCAGCACCAGGCCGACCGTATCCAGCGTGCCGATCCACTGCGCCTCGCCCTGCGTGCGCGCGGTGATTTCCACGGCGAATGCGCCCGGCCCGGTCAGCGTCAGCCGAGTGGCGGTGCCTTTGCTGACCTTCGCGAACGCCGCTTGCACGGCGTCGTAGGCCAGTTGCTGGCCGGTGGGGTCGAAGCCTGCCGCGCGGGTCTGCACGATCAACAGTGCCGACGTGCCGGCGCGATCGAACCACACGTCATTGCGCGTGCGCGGCATCGCTGCCGGCTGCAGGGTTTCGGCCAGATGCAGGATTTCCATCGTGGGGTCGCGCGGCAGCAATGGCTCCACCATGGCCGCCGCCGGCGAGCCCAGATCCTGCACGCGCGCCTGCAACGCCGCTTCCAGCGTCGGCGCGTCGAGCGGGGTCTTGTCGAAGCTGTCGCTGAGCAGATAGCGGTACGGCAGCAAGCGCTTGGGAATCGCCTCCAACCCGGCATTGCCGCCATTGCTGACCAGTTCGAACAGCTCCGGCTGCGCGGACAGCGCTTGGTGCAGTTGCTGCGACTGCTCGGCCAAGGTGACCGGATCGTTGTTGGACAACGCCATCAGCAGCAACCGCGATCCAGGGCCTTCGCCAAGTTCTTCGATCAGCAATTTTTGCGCCGGCGTGCGCGGGGCGGGCATGAACTTGCGCAGATCGCCAGTGACCTTGAGCGTCTCGCTCAACCAGAATCCGGCCACCGCCAGCAACGCCAGCCACAGCAGCGCCAGGCCGATGCGGCGGTTTGCGTTCAATTCAAGCGCCATGGAATGGATGTCCTGCTGCAGCGGCCGAACGCTCACCGGCCGCGCGCGCGGCATCGGGCTGCAACGACGCGTCGTTTTTGCTGAGGGCGGGCATGAACTTGCGCAGATCGCCAGTGACCTTGAGCGTCTCGCTCAACCAGAATCCGGCCACCGCCAGCAACGCCAGCCACAGCAGCGCCAGGCCGATGCGGCGGTTTGCGTTCAATTCAAGCGCCATGGAATGGATGTCCTGCTGCAGCGGCCGAACGCTCACCGGCCGCGCGCGCGGCATCGGGCTGCAACGACGCGTCGTTTTTGCTGAGGGCGGGCATGAACTTGCGCAGATCGCCGGTGACCTTGAGCGTCTCGCTCAACCAGAATCCGGCCACCGCCAGCAACGCCAGCCACAGCAGCGCCAGGCCGATGCGGCGGTTTGCGTTCAATTCAAGCGCCATGGAATGGATGTCCTGCGGCAGCGGCCGAACGCCCACCGGCCGCGCGCGCGGCATCGGGCTGCAACGACGCGTCGTTTTTGCTGAGGGCGGGCATGAACTTGCGCAGATCGCCAGTGACCTTGAGCGTCTCGCTCAACCAGAATCCGGCCACCGCCAGCAACGCCAGCCACAGCAGCGCCAGGCCGATGCGGCGGTTTGCGTTCAATTCAAGCGCCATGGAATGGATGTCCTGCTGCAGCGGCCGAACGCCCACCGGCCGCGCGCGCGGCATCGGGCGTTATCGGCGATGTGCGCTTTTCCGCGGCGAATGCTGTGATGTTTCTGGAGACGACCGGCGCAACCATCCAGCGCGCGGTCACGCGCCCGAACCGTGGCAGAGCGTGGTCAGCGCGGCGGCATCGGTCACGCCGGCAGCCGCGCGCGCGGCACTGCCCAGCAGCGTGCGCTGCATGTCGCCCTTGGCTGGCACGCTTTCGATACACCGCAGTTCGTCGTTGCGTCCGTACAGCCGCAACGCGTGCACCTGCTTGGCCACGGCAGCGTCCTTGGGCTGCAGCGTGAGTTGCCAGGCCTGCGGCTGGCCCTGGCCACTCACACTGTAGTGCTGTTCCAGCAGCGCGCGGTCGCCGGACAGCAACGCGCCGAAGCCGGACTTCAAGCCGGCCAGCTCGGGCACGCGGCTCAACGAGAAACGGCGTGGCGATTTGCCTTCGCGTTCCAGCACGCCTTCGTCGCCGGTCAGCGTGGTGGTTTCGTGATACGGCGCACTGACCTCGCGCACCAGCGTCTGGGCGTCCGGGCGGCGGTAGTGGCCCTCCACGCGCAATGGCGTCTTCAGCAAGGCCGAGCCGCGCAATTCGACGAATTCGGTGCTGACCGGTGCGGGGCGCGCCAGGCGCTGCAGCACCTGCCCGACGTCCAGCGTCTCAGGCGGTGCGGCGCATAGCGGTGCGGCGCTGAACAGCAGTATCAGCATCCACGGCAGGGTGCGGCACATCGGCATGGTGGGTGTTCCAGAAATCGTAGAAGTTGAACCAGTTGTACGGCGCGTAGCAGGTGTAATGTTCCAGCCTGGCAGCGTAATCGCGCATGAGTACCGCAAGCACCGGGGCGCGCTGACGACGCGGCACGTCCAATCCTTCGCTGAAGGTTTCGAACGCAAGCTCGTAGTGATTGCCGCCGTGATACAGGCCGAACGCCAGCACCACCGGCACCTTGAGCGCAGCGGCGATCAGCCACGGCGAAGTCGGGAACATCGCATTGCGACCAAGGAACATCGCCGGCAGCGCCGGGTCGCCTTCGCGCGGGCGATCGATCAGCAGCGCCACCAGCGCACCGGCATCGGTGGCTTCCTTGATCGCCATGACGATCGAGGTCGCGTCCATGCCGGCATCGATGATGTTGGCGGCCAGCTGCGGGTTGAGCGCCCCCAGCAGGTCGGTCATGGCGCGGTTGTGCGCCTTGTCCAGCACCACCTTGACCTGCACGTCCGGGCGCTCGGTGGCCAGCACGCGCAGCGCATCGAAGCTGCCCAGGTGCGAGCCGAAGATCAGCACGCCGCGGCCGCGATCCATTTGCGTGTGCAGTTGATCCAGGCCGGTGATGTCCACGCGGAAGCGCTGCATCTGCCCGCACAGCATGTACACCCGGTCCAGGATGGTCGAGGCGAAGGTGTGGATGTGCCGCGCCACATCGCGCAGCGTGGCCGGGCGGCCCAGCACCCGCCCCAGATAGGCACGCGAGGCGGCGCGCTCTGGGCCACGCACCAGCAGGAAGTACAGGGTGATCGGGTACAGCAGCGCACGCCCCACCGCACGTCCGGCGTGCCGGGCGATGCCGCGAATCAGCCACAACGCAAAGCGCCCGCCACCTTCCGGACGCTGTTTCCAGTGCTTGCTCATGCCGCTGCCTCGGCCACCAGTTCGCCGCTGACCAGCAACGCCTCGTCGCGTTGCACGCGAAAGCGCCAGCGCGGTCCATCGCCTTCCAGCGTGACCGAGGCGGTCTGGCCGGGCAGCAAGGGCTGCACGAATTTCACCTGCGGCAGGCGCATGGCCGCGCGCGGACCATGCAGGGCTTCCACCGCCTGCAGCACATGGTCGAGCACGACCACGCCAGGCACCACGGGACGGCCCGGGAAATGTCCGGGCAGGCAGGGATGATCATGCGGCACAACGAAATCCATAAGCGCAGAACTCAGATCCTGGGTTGAAGCATTGCAGCCACGGCCTTGTGTGCCTGCTCGGTCAATTGTTGGCGATCGGGCGCATCCGGCCCGGTCACCGCGATCGGCGCACCGATCCGCACGCGGATGATGCCCGGCCTCACCCTGAACAGGCCATCGATCGGCAAGACCTTGCCGCAGCCATCCAGCGCCACCGGAACCACCTGCACGCCAGCATCGATAGCGGCCTGCAGTAGCCCGGCCTTGAATGGCAATAATGCGCCGGTGCGGCTGCGGGTGCCTTCGGGAAACAGACACAACTGTTTGCCCTCGCGCAGCAGTGCGGCAGCCTGGCGCCGCACCAGTGCCCCTGCCCTGCGGCTGTCGCGGTCCAGAAACAGCATGCCGGCGGCGCGCGCATACCAGTTCACGAACGGCACCTTGCGCATTTCCTGCTTGAGCAAAAAGCGCAGCGGCACCGGCAAGGCATGGAACAGCGCACAGATGTCGATGATCGACTGGTGGTTGCTCACGAACAGATAGTTCTTGGACCAATCCACCCGCTCGCGTCCTTCCACGATGACGGTGGCGCCCGCGCCACGGAACAGCACCGGCGCCCACATCCAGCTGCCCATGCGCAGCAGGCGGTCGGCATCGCGGGTGATCGCCAGCACCACCAATGCATAGACGATGCCGCCAGCGGTAAAGGCCAGCGTGAACGCCAATTGCAACAGGTTGAACACAGCCCACGCCAGGCGCGACGGCATCCTTGCCAACGGCATTTTTGTCTTGTCCCCGAAAATATGCACGTCCGTCGCTGCCCCAGGCCACGCACTCAGCGCAGCAGATCGCGCCAGAAATCCGGCCCGAGCCGCGCCATCTGACGCAAGAAGTCTGGCAGATTACGATAGGGGCGCTGTGGAAACCAGCGACCACGCAATAGATATTCCCCAACGAAGAAGCCGCCAATCACGCCATAGGCAAGCAGATTGGCGAACAACGAGGCGCGCGCGTCGCTGATCGGCAGCGGCGAGGCATGCCCCAGCTGCGCGAGCACGCCGCTGGGCTCGGCGCACAGACCCAGCACCAGATTGGCCAGGGTCAGGCCGCACAGCAGCACGGCCCAGGCCAGCGTGAGGCGGCGCGTATAGCGGCGTTGTTCGGGCGTGATCAGCATGCCGGCCTGGCCGTACAGGCCTTCAACAATGCGCGTGATCAGTGGCGTGCTTCCGGCGCGCAGGCTGCGCCCGAAAAACCAGGCCACCCAACCGGTAAACACCACTGGCGGCGCCGCCAGCACCAACATCGCGTAGGGCGAATGCCACAGCGCACCCAGCCCGGCAAGCAGCAGCAGCGCCAACGCCCAGGCCCAGGGCCGGCGCGCAACCATCGGTTCGATCAACACCATCAGCACCAGCAAACCACCGGCGATGACGGCCAATTCCGGTCGATGACTGGCATTGGCCCAATGCGCCAACGGCGAATACGCCACCGCCAGCAGAACGCCCAGCCCCAGCACCCACGCGGGTGCGTCGGGGGATGGCGCAGTTGGCAGGTCAGACGGTCTTGTTGGCTTGGACATGCGCCGACAGTGCGCGCAGCGACGCGAAGATGCGACGGTTTTCGTCGTTGTCAGAGCGCAGCTGGAAGCCGTAGCGCTTGCTGATCGCCAGCGCCAGTTCCAGCGCGTCGATCGAGTCCAGCCCCAGCCCGGTATTGAACAACGGCGCCTCCGGATCGATGTCGGCGGGTTGGACGTCCTCCAGGTTCAGACTTTCGACCAGGAGTTCGGCCAGTTCACGTTCGGCAGCGGTTTGCGAGGACATCCAGGATTTCCACAGGTCAGGGTCGGGCAACATGAGTGAGAACAAGCAAGAGCAGCGCGGGCGGCCATCGGCATGCATGAGCGTCGCGTCGGGCCGTAGTGTACGTTGCCGCCGCTGCCAATCCGAGCATCTGCCGCGCAGCCTGGCCGGCGCCTGCGCCTGCTGCCGGTCGTTCTTCACCGATGAATCGGCGCGCCGCAAGCTGGGCGGGCCGCCGGTCAGGCTATCATGACTGCTTGACGCTCGCCCGCCGCAGGTTCGTTCCAGGATGACTTCCACCGCTGTTCGCCCCACCCCGACCGCCATGCCGGCAGCCGGGCCGGCTCCCGGACCGGAGTGTCCGGATGTCCTGATCGTCGGCGGCGGCCCGGCTGGCTGCACCGCGGCCATCGCACTTGCCGAGCTCGGTTGGTCCGTGACCCTGCTCGAGAAGGCGCAGCACCCGCGCTTTCATATCGGCGAGTCCTTGCTGCCGATGAACATGCCGATTCTGGAGCGCCTGGGCGTGCTGGAAGAGGTGCGCGCCATCGGCGTGCTGAAGCGTGGGGCAGATTTTCCCAACGACAGCGGCGGCTACAACACGTTCCGTTCCTCCCACGCGCTCGATGCCAAGGCCGACTTCGCCTTTCAGGTGCCGCGTGCGCAATTCGACCACGTGCTGTTCCAGCGTGCGCGTGCGGTGGGGGTGGATGCACGCGAGCAGGTCTGCGTGGAGCAAGTCCTGTTCGAGGGCGGACGACCGGTGCTGCAGGCACGCACGGCAGATGGTGGCGTGCAGCAGTTCCGCCCGCGCTATCTGCTCGATGCCAGCGGCCGCGACACCTTTCTGGGCAACCGCCTCAAGCTCAAACGCGCCAATGCAAAGCATCAGTCGGCCGCGGTGTTCAGCCATTTCCGCGGCGTGACACGACGCCCGGGCGAGGATGCCGGCAACATCAGCATCTACCGGCATGCGCACGGCTGGATGTGGCTGATTCCGCTGCCGGACGA
This sequence comes from Xanthomonas phaseoli pv. dieffenbachiae, assembly GCF_008639345.1. NCBI lineage: Bacteria > Pseudomonadati > Pseudomonadota > Gammaproteobacteria > Lysobacterales > Lysobacteraceae > Xanthomonas > Xanthomonas phaseoli. Next base: position 4,560,622 of record NZ_CP041380.1, read on the forward strand.
CATCATGAGCGTGGGCGCGGTCTGCTACCCGGACTACATGAAGACCCGCAAGGGCGACAGCGAGGGCTTCTTGATGCGCACGCTGGCGCTCAACGCCGAGCTCAACGCGCGCATGCTTGGGGCCGAGCGCGTGGCACCGGTGCATGCCACCGGCAATTACGCCTACGAATGCACGCGCATGGCCGGGCCGCGCTGGTTGATGCTGGGCGATGCCTACACCTTCGTCGACCCGATGTTTTCCTCTGGCGTATTCCTGGCCATGCACAGCGCCGAACGCGGCGCGGCGATGGTGGATGCGGCACTGCGCGCACCGCACTCGGAGGCGAAACTGCAGCGCGAGCTGCAGCGCGAACTCACACGCGGCGTGGATGAATTCAAGTGGTTCATCTACCGCTTCACCTCGCCCACCATGCGCGCCTTGTTCGCGCACCCGCAAAACACCTGGCAGGTGGAACAGGCAGTGGTGGCGATGCTGGCCGGCGATGTGTTCGACGCCCCCAAAGTCCGCATCCGCCTGCGCGCCTTTCGCGCCCTGTACGCACTCACCACCTTGTCGATGATGCCGCGCGCCTGGCAGTCGTGGCGCCATCGCCGACGTCAGGCCAAGCTCGGCTTCGACGGCGACACCTTGCAACGCGACACGCAACAACGAGACGCTCAATGACCGCTTCCCAGGCCCAGACCACGCACGCCGTGCGCCATCCCCGGCTGCAGGTCGACTATGTCGACCAGGCCGACCCTGCCGTGCTGCTGGCCGACCCGCAGGTGCTGGCCGCGTTCGGCTTCGGCGATGCGGCGCCGCGCCTGCACGACCCGCGCTATCTGCGCGTGCCGCTGCAGCCGTACCAGGCCAGCGTGCTGGAAGTGTGGCGCACCGATGCGCAGGTAAGCAGCGGCCGCGAGGGCAACATCGCCTGGTCCAGCGATGGGCACCTGCAGTTCGGCGTGATCGAGATCGACGAGCAGGATGTGGATATCGAAGAAGCCGCCGCCAGGGCGTACGCGGAAATCACCGCCTTCGTCAGCAACGGCCAGACGCCACGGTTGCTGCGGATCTGGAATTACCTCGACGCCATCACCCTGGGGAGCGGCGATCGGGAACGTTACCGGCAATTCTGCGTGGGCCGTGCACGCGGGTTGGGCGCATTCGACACCGCGCAATTGCCGGCCGCCACCGCCGTGGGCCGTTGCGATGCCGAGCGCATCATCCAGATCTACTGGCTGGCCGCCGCCAATGCCGGCACGCCGCTGGAAAACCCGCGCCAGGTCAGTGCCTACCACTACCCGCGTCAGTACGGCCCGCAGCCACCCAGTTTCGCCCGTGCCATGCTGCCGCCGGCCGGCAGCGACATGCCGCTGCTGCTGTCGGGCACCGCTGCGGTGGTGGGCCACGCCTCGATGCATACCGGCCAATTGCTGGCGCAGCTGGAAGAAACCTTCGCCAATTTCGATGCGCTGCTCGGTGCCGCGCGTCAGCATGCGCCTGCGTTACCCGCGCAGTTCGGCGCCGGCACGCGCCTGAAAGTCTATGTGCGCGAACACGACGACCTGCCCAGGGTTGCGCAGGCACTGGATGCGCGCTTCGGCGATGCGGTCCCGCGCCTGCTGCTGCACGCGGTGATCTGCCGCGATGAGCTGGCGGTGGAGATCGATGGTGTGCATGGCTGACTGATGCCGTGCGTGCGGAGGCCGCAGCCCGGGACGACCTGCGAGCCGCTATCCACTGACATGCGCATTGCCGTATGCGGCATGCGCCAGGCAGAGACGATCATCATTGCGCCAGATGCTGATCTATCTCGTCGCCGACCATGCCGGGCCCAGGCACTGGCCGGCGATATCTCCCGGTCTGATCGTGTGCGCTTTCGGCAAGACCACGTTCTCAAGGAGGCAAAGTGCTTGCTCTGGCAATCCTCCTGGCCGCCGCGCCTGCCACAACGCAGATATTGCAGGCAACGTCGCGACCAAGGGCTCGGTCCCCAGGTCGGACATTTCATGATGGCACAAGCACTCAATGCTCAACCCAAGGCCGTATACACGACTGCAACCGATCCGCTTCGCCCATCAACGATCACGCTGTGCGCTATTGCAATGTGAGTCCATACATGAGTTGTTAACTGACAGCCGTGGAACGTGATTCTTCGATCAAATAGTTTGCAAAAGCTGTGCAGGCAACGAGCATGAACTTTGAGTCTGCGAATGTGAGTGACGGTTCGTCGAGCATTGCGTGACGAATGCCGCTGGAATCTGAGGTATACCCGTATAGCTTGGATAGAGCAGATTTTAGCGCCGGATGAAGTAGCCCCTTATCTTCTAGCGGCTTGAGGGCTTGGCCAAGTGTTGCGGATGGATCTTTGGTCAGTTCTTTGCAGATCGCCTCGACACCGCTTATTGACTCTTTGATCGAGTTTCTATGGTCCGGAGCTTTTCGGTCGGACAGCATTTGGAGAGCAAGCTTGAAATGCGCAGTCGCGCCAGCATTCACAGCTGGATTGCCAAGGGCCTGCTGGATGCTTTCTATCTCTTCCGAGTTTGTTATGGGAGTCACTTTCCAATCAACTATTCGGTAACCGGAAATGTGCTCTTGGAGGACGACGTTAGCAAATTTCGTCAGCGCCTTGGCGAGATCGTCAGGTGCATAGGTAACGCAGAACTCAAGCAGGTCGTAACATTCATTCCAATCGCAGCCGAAATGGAATTGGCGCACTTGTTCGACAGCATCACCTGTATAGTCAGGCGCTTTGTCGATAGGGAGGTTGAAGAAGCGATGCCACAGTTGAAAGATCAGCATTTCAACATTTGATCCCGACACGTGTCCGTACCGCACAAGATTCTTCGCCTTTGACCATACGCATAAATGCAGGGCATCCCACAGGGCATTTCTTAACGGAGTGTCCATTCCGTCAGCCTGGATTAGTTCCCTAATGGGCTTCAGGCCCATGCGCTGTGAAAACGACATTTTTTCCCCTGTCAGCTAACGCTTGAATTAAACCGAGTTGCGAAGCACCTTCGGCTTGAATGAGTTGTAGGCCAGTGAGTGGCCGCGAAGGTTGGATGGTGCAACTATGCTCCCCAGCACTGCCGCCTGGGCCGAGTTTGCCACAGCTTGCGAGATGGAGCTTGCCCAGCGACGCCCCCGTGCGGGGTGCCAACAAAGCCAATGCAATGAGCGCAGCACGGCAATGACGTACAAGTGCGAAGCAACGAACTTACCGCAACCCAGCAACGGTAATGACCACTCCCCCGAAGCCGACCGCATGCATGCCATCGAACCGACCGAAGTAGGACCCACCAACTGAATTGCTCCACCGCAGCCTATCTCTGCGCCCACCCAGCGCCTGACCAGTGAGCCATCCGCTCACCCGGCCGGCGTGAGCGACCTGCAGACGGGCTTACCCAGCCTCACTCACCCTTGAGCAGTCCCAGCACCACATCGCGCGGCAGTTTGCCGGTTTCATTGCGTGGCAATGCCGCGACTTTGCGCAGGCGGCGCGGCAGGAACACCGGATCCACGCTGACGCGCAGTGCGGCCAGCACCTGGGCTTCGTCCAGGGTGGGCGCGACCACCAGCGCGGCGATGCGGCCGACCGCTTGGCCGGGATCGGGCACGAGTTGCACGATGGTGCCGTCGACCACGCCGGGAATGGCGAGCAGACGCCGGGTGAGGTCGGCCAGCGATGCGCGTTTTCCGGCAATTTCCAGCAGATCGGCCTGACGGCCGCGCACCTGGAAACGGCCGTCGTCGGCCACGTCCATCATGTCGGCCAGCAGCACCGGCGTGGCCAGATGCGGCGCATGCACCAGCGTGCCTGCGGCCTGCGTTTCCAGGCGTACGCCGGGCAAGGGCGTCCACGCCGCTTCCAATGCGGTGCGACGCACAGCGAACACGCAGGTTTCGGTGGAGCCGAACATCTCGCGCACTTCACCGCCGAAACGCGCTTCAGCCGCAACGGCGATTTCCGGAGCCAGCGGTGCAGTGGCCGACACGATGCCAGCCAGCGGCGGCAATGCGACACCGGATTCGACCAACGCACGCAGATGCACCGGCGTGGTCACCAAGACACGCGGCGCGGGAATATCTGCCAGCGCACGCACCACATCGTCCGGAAAGAACGGGCGCCCGGCGTGTACTGCCAGGGTGGTCACCATCGGCAGCAGCACCGACAACTCCATGCCATACATGTGCTGCGGCGGCACCGTGGCGACCACGTGCGGCACGGCGTCGGTGTGCGCCCACAGGCTTTCCAGCGCGACCAGGTCCTGGCGCGTGCTGGTCAAGAAACTGCCCCACGTCTTGGGATTGGGTTGCGGGCTGCCAGTGCTGCCGGAGGTGAAACCGATCGCCACCAGTGCGTCGTCGGCCAGTTGCGGAATCGGGCCCTTGGCCTGCGGCAATTCGGCCGGCAGCTGCCAATACCGCGGCGGCGCGAGCTCCAAGTCCAGATCGCCCAGGCAATACGCATCGGCGTGGCGCGCCTGTACTTCGCCCACCACCGCCGGTGCGCGCGACGATGGCAGCAGCGACACCTGCCCGCGCAGCGCACACGCGTAGAACGCCACCATGAACCGGTAGCGGTCCTCGCACAGATTTACCGCATGACGACCTTCGGGCAGCTGCTGCGCCAGCCCGTGCACATGCGCGATGAAGGTGGCCAGATCGACCGACTGCCCCGCGCGCCAGGCCAGCGGCCGGTCGAGCGCACCAACAGCCATCGGATGGGACATAGCGGGAGCAGGCTGGCTGGACATGAAAACCGACGGTCGCAAAAGCGCGCTAGCTTGGCCGCCACCCGCGCTGCTGGCAAGTCGGGAGGTTCCCGCTGCAAGCCGCATCGATCGGCGCGAGCGCCTGGCAATTGGGCGGCCGGCGCAGTTGCGTGTGCGGCGCGTGCCTTGTGCGGCACGGCAAATCCCCTGCTCGCGGGCCGAGATCCTACCTCGGCATGGCAGCGCCGGGCGCTGCGATGCGGCCATTCGCGCCCGCTGTGAATGGCTGTCGTGCGATACCTGTGCACAACGACGTTTTCCATATTCCTGCGAAATTTCTCCCGGATTCGTCTGCGTTTGTGCCAGCCCGGCACGCGCACGCCTGGCTTCGTCAGCCCAGTCGCGTTGAAGAGTTCATTGCTTGGCTGGCGTCTCGCGCCTCGCTGATGCCATGCACTGCTGTCGCCTGTCGCTGCATGCCTTGCGCAGCGCTCGGCACGGTCGCGGCCGCTAATCACGAGCGGTTAGTTGTTGCGCGCTGCACGCAGCCACGCACGCATGACCTGTGGCCCAGCCCGCGGCGAAGGCGAACTGCTAGGCTTGCGCGCTCTCCTTTGCGTCCAGCCGTGTCCGATGCCTAGATTGTTGCCGTTGACCCTTCTGCTGCTGGCCACCACTGCGCATGCGCAGTCTGCCGCCCCGCTCACCATCGAACAGGCGATGGCCGACCCGGACTGGATCGGGCCGTCGGTGGACCAGGCCTGGTGGCAATGGGATGGCAAACAGGTGCAATACCTGCTCAAGCGCAATGGCAGCCCGGTACGCGACACCTATCGCCAGAGCATCGGCGGCGGCACCGCCGAACGTGTGGCCGACACCGCGCGCGCCGGCCTGGATGCGGCAAACCCCAGTTACGATGCCACCCGTCAGCGCATGCTGTTCGCACGTAACGGCGACATCTTCCTGCGAGACCTGCGCACAGGTGCGCTGACCCAGCTGACCCGCAGCAACGAGACCGAATCGCGTCCGCAGTTCGCCAGCGACGGCGGTGCGATCTGGCGCGCGGGCAACAACTGGTACCACTGGCGCGCCGACGGCGGCACCGCGCAGGTGGCGGTGGTCAAGGCCGAGCGCGATCCCAACGCCGCTCCCAAGGCCGATGTGCTGCGCGAGCAGCAACTGGCGACGCTGGCCACCTTGCGCCGCGACAAGGAGCAACGCGACGCGCTACGCACGCAGGAAGATGCCTGGCGCCGCGCCGATGCCACGCGTGCGGCAGCGCCGGTGTATCTGGGCGATGAGGTGGAAATTGTCGATAGCGCCTTGTCGCCGGACGGCCGCCATCTGCTGGTGGTCACACAGGCCAAGAACGCCGACGAAGGCCAGGCCGGCAAGATGCCCAAATACGTGACCGAATCCGGTTACGAAGAATTCCAGGAAGTGCGTACCCGTGTCGGCCGCAACGCACCGGCCGCGCATGCGCTGTGGCTGGTGGATGTCGGCGCGGGCACGGCCAAATCGCTGTCGTTCGATCCGCTCCCCGGCATCGCCACCGACCCATTGGCGGCCTTGCGCAAGGCCGCCAAGCGTGACCCTCTCAAGGGCAACCGCGCAGTGCGCGTGGAAAGCGATGGCGACGGCAGCGGGCCGGCCGTGCACTGGAGCGACGACGGCCGCAATGTGGCGGTGGAAATTCGCGCGGTGGACAACAAGGACCGCTGGATCGCCAGCGTGGACCTGGACAACGCCAAGCTGCAGCCGCGTCACCGTTTGAGCGACAGCGCGTGGATCAACTGGGACTTCAACGATTTCGGCTGGCTGCCCGACAACCGCACGCTGTGGCTGCTGTCGGAAGAATCCGGCTATTCGCAGCTGTATACCGTGGACGGCAACGGCAAGCCGCGCCAGCGCACGCGCGGCAAGTGGGAAGTGTCGATGCCGGTGCCCAGCGCCGATGGCAGCGGCATGTTCTTCCTGTGCAACCAGAAATGGCCGGGCGATTACGAAGTCTGCAAGCTCGATCTGCGCAACGATCAGCTCACCGAGATCACTGCGTTGAACGGCGTGGAAGGCTTCAACCTGTCGCCCGACGGCCAGCAGTTGCTGGTGCGCTACTCCGGCAGCTATCTACCGACCCAACTGGCCGTGGTGCCGGCCACCGGCGGCCAAACCACCGTGCTCACCGACACCCGTACGCCCGCCTTCAAGGCGCAGCCGTGGATTGCGCCGCAGTACGTGCAAATCCCGTCCAAGCACGGCGCCGGCACGGTCTGGGGCAAGTATTACGGGCCCAGGACACCCGAGCCGGGCAAGCAGTATCCGATCGTGATGTTCGTGCACGGCGCCGGATATCTGCAGAATGTCTCCGAACGCTATACCCCGTATTTCCGCGAGCAGATGTTCCACAACCTGCTGGTGCAGCAGGGCTATATCGTGCTGGACCTGGACTATCGCGCCTCCGAAGGCTACGGCCGCGATTGGCGCACGGCGATCTATCGCAACATGGGCCACCCCGAGCTGGAAGATTATCTGGATGGCCTGGACTGGCTGGTGGCCACCAAGCAGGGCGATCGCGCACGCGCCGGCATCTATGGCGGCTCGTACGGCGGCTTCATGACCTACATGGCGTTGTTCCGCAGCCCTGGCACGTTCAAGGCCGGAGCGGCGCTGCGCCCGGTCGGCGACTGGATGCAGTACAACCACGAGTACACCTCCAACATCCTCAACACGCCCGAGCTCGATCCGGAGGCCTACAAGACGTCCTCGCCGATCAACTACGCCGAGGGCTTGCGCGATCATCTGCTGATCGCGCACGGCATGATCGACGACAATGTGTTCTTCAAGGACTCGGTCGACATGACCCAGAAGTTGATGGAGCTGCACAAGGACAACTGGCAGGTGGCGCCGTACCCGCTGGAACGCCACGGCTTTACGCGCGCCGATTCGTGGCTGGACGAGTACAAGCGCATCCTCAAGCTGTTCAACGAGCAGGTGAAGCCTTAGCGTGTTCGGTACTTTGAGGTGAGCGCGAAGCGTCCTGTGGCGCGTCGAGGCAAGGCGTGCGCTGCGCTGCGCTGCGTCCCAGGCTGGCCGCCTGGGCAAGGCGCGCAACGCGGTATCGGCGCGCCACAGGACGCTTCCCCAAAAGATTGGCCGCCAGCGGCACGGAGCGCGCGCCGCGCAGATTGCCTTGGTGCTACCAAGCCGGCGCCACGCAGCACCCGCTCCGCACCGCTGGCGGTCAACGCATCTCATCTCAAGGTGCATAACACGCTCCAAACCCGTCGAGACTGTGCGTGCCGTCCGCGCATAGAGATGGACGACACGCGCAGGGCTCGGGTGTTGCGCGTATTGCACGCAGATGCACCAGGCATCAAGGTGTTCATGGGCGCCCCCACCGGCAACATGCTGGTCGATGCCGGGGTCAGGCCATCTCGCAGTCCCGATCCGCCCATCGGCAGCGACGACGTTGCGATCAGGATCCACGTCGCAGCACGTGCGCAGGCTCACCAACCTCGGCGTCTGGGTTGCTTCGCACTCACCTGTTGCTACGCCAGTGGCTCTAAGCTTGGCGCAGGACCGGCAAGTTGCCATCGCTGCACGCGTGCTGCCCACCGGTCCGCCGCATGACCGGTGCGCCGCCGGCATGATGGCGCTTCCACTCACCACGGGCGCAGGGAAGGGAGACGCGATGGGCCTGTGGGACCGTTTGTTTGGACGCAAGAGCACTGCGGCAGACACGCCGCTCACGGCACCCACGGCAGCGTCTGTCGCTGCCGCAGACGCGTCGGAGGTGGCGGCCGAGATCGACCCCGTGCTACAGCCGGCGCTGAGCGCGTTTCAGCGCGGCGACCATGTCGGTGCCTACAACGCTGCGCAGGCGCAGCTCCACCTTGGTGCCGATGCGCAGCGGCTGTGCGCGCTGTCGTTGAGTGCGCTGGACCGCTATCGCGAAGCCTACCCGCACTGGCTGGCGCTGTACGCGCTGGAGCCCACCGCACACAACGCACTGCAGCTGGCAACCACCTCGGCGATGTGCAACGAGATCGCCCAGGGCGAGCAGTGGCTGCTGACCTTCGACGATCTCAATGCGCAGGAGCGGTCCACCTCGCCGGCGACCGCGCGTACCAGCTTCCTCACCGCGCTCACCCGCGCCGGCCACGGCGCGCACGCGCTGCCGCACTTGGAATGGCTGCGCGAGGCATACGCTGGCATGTCCATCACCGACAGCCACTTCCTGTACGTGCGCGGGCTGCCGTTCCTCGAAGCCTTTCTTGAGCGCAGCACGCCGCTGTTGCGCCAATGCCTGCCTGCCGACGCAGTGCCCGAGTGGTACGCGCAACTGCAACCTGCGCTGGATCCGCCCGGGCAGGCGATGGTGGCGGCCCACATCGCATCGCTGCAATGAGCGCCGTCCGGCCAGCATCGGCGCAGCAGCGTGGTGGCTTCGTCACTCCATTGGCGTGGGTTTCGCTGTTGCTGGGGGTGGTCAGCGTGCTGGCCAATCTGGTGCAGATCGCCATGATCGCACTGACGCCAGGTGCGGCATCGCTAGGGCTGCCCGAAGGCATCACCCTGCCCCCCTCCTGGCAGTGGCTGATCGATCACGCGCTATCGTTATCCGTCGCCGGCGTGGTGCTCTCGGCTGCGTTCTGCGGGTTGAGTTGGGCGCTGCTGCAGCGGCGCGAGTGGGCAAGGCTTGGTTTCGTGGCGGTGTTGCTGGTGACCGGCCTGCTCAATTTCGGCGGACTGGCGTTGATCGGGCCGTTGTTCGACAATGTGCAGATGCTGCTGCCCGCCGATGTGCTGCAAAGCCCGGAATGGCCGCAGATGCAGGCGCGTTTGCAGGCCACCCAGCAACTGTCACTGGTGCTGACCGGCCTGGGTGCGCTGGCGATCGGCTGCGTCCACGCAGCATTGGCTTGGCGGTTGTGCACGCCCGCTGTCCGCGCGGAGTTTTCGCAACCTTAGAGCGTGTGATGCACTTTGAGATGAGATGCGTTGGCCGCCAGCGGTGCGGAGCGGGTGCTGCGTGGCGCCGGCTTGGCTGGCGCCAAGGCAAGCCGCGCGGCGCCCGCTCCGTGCCGCTGGCGACCAACCCTCCGGGAAGCGTCCTGTGGCGCGCCGAGACCGCGTTGCGCGCCTTGCCCAGGCGGCCAACACGCCTTGTCTGGGCACGCCACAGGACGCTTCGCATTCACCTCAAAGTACATAACGCTCTAGCGACTTGGAAGCGGGTAAGGACACTGCAGTCTGCAGCCGATCAGCTGCCTTGCAACGCAATACGCCTCGCTCGCCAGCTGCGCATAAAAACACTGGAAGCTTGCGTGTGCGATTGCCTGGCGTATCTCCAAGCCCAGGTCGAATGCACCGCGCGCCCATCGCTTGCGGCGCACGCCGTAAACCCATCCTTGCGGCGAGGACACTGCACCAGCACATTGGTCGGCAGTTGCTGAAGGTGCTCTTCATACGGAAACGGCGCTGCAGAACACGCACGTGTCGCCGGTCGGTTGCACTGGCATACGACCATCTTGACGCGTCCTTGGCCGCTCACCGTCGCGGGATCCTTGGCGGCATGGATGCCGCCAAGGAGCTTACAGGGACGTGCTTGCAGCGTGTCCCGCGATGGTGGGCAGACAAGGGCGCTGCAGCCAGCGCAAAGACCTCGAGGGAGCGGCGCCCTCACCAGACAGTTTGCTGGTGGTCTTGTCGCGAAACGAAAGCACACCTCGCACGGTTGGCTGACTGTTGGCTGCCGCGCTGGAGTTTGCGCACCGACCAACTCGACTGGTCATTGCCCAGCAGTGATCGCTGCGCTTACATCCGTTTCGCGCATCGCACTGCGACAAACGGGCGCGCTTGCGCGGGATACACCACGCCCAGTGCACGGCTTAGAATTGGGACATGAACGAATTCGACCGTGTACGCGATTATCTGACCGACCTGCAGGACCGGATCTGCGCCGCTGTGGAAGCTGCCGACGGCAAGGCACGCTTTGCCGAGGATGTTTGGAAGCGCGAAGAAGGCGGCGGTGGCCGGACCCGCATCCTGCGCGACGGTGCGGTGTTCGAGCAGGCCGGCATCGGTTTTTCGGATGTGTCCGGGACGCGCCTGCCGCCGTCGGCCAGTGCGCACCGGCCCGAACTTGCCGGTGCGACCTGGCGTGCATGCGGCGTCTCGCTGGTGTTTCATCCGCACAACCCGTATATCCCGACCACGCACATGAACGTGCGCTACTTCCGCGCCGAGCGCGATGGCGCGGTGGTGGCCGCCTGGTTTGGCGGTGGCTTCGACCTGACCCCGTTCTATCCCTTCGATGAAGACGTACAGCACTGGCACCGCGTGGCGCAGGCGCTGTGCGTGCCGTTTGGCCAAGAGCGCTATGCCGCGCACAAGCGTTGGTGCGACGAATACTTTTTCCTGCGCCACCGCAACGAGACGCGTGGCGTGGGCGGGCTGTTCTTCGACGATCTGGGTCAGGACTTCGAGCGCGACTTTGCCTACCAGCGCGCAGTGGGCGATGGCTTCCTGGATGCCTACATCCCAATCGTGCAGCGTCGCAAGGACACACCCTATGGCGAGCGCGAACGCGAGTTCCAGCTGTACCGTCGTGGGCGCTACGTGGAATTCAACCTGGTCTACGACCGCGGCACCCTGTTTGGTCTGCAGAGCGGTGGGCGCGCCGAGAGCATCCTGATGAGTTTGCCCCCGCGGGTACGCTGGGAGTACGGCTTCACGCCGGAGCCAGGCAGTGCCGAAGCAGGTCTGGCCGATTACCTGATTCCACGCGACTGGCTGGGTTGATCGAAACGTCGCCGTAGGCTGGGCGTCCTGGCGGATGTCCACGCAGGTGGTGGCACTGGCAGACACGTTACGGCGCGCGTGGCGGGCAAGCGCCTTGCCTGCTGACGGCTCGATCAACTGCGTCATCGTGCGCCATGCCGCCCGGTGACGGCACAGCAGAGGCGCCGATCGCGTGACGCGAGGCGCGTTGTTCTTCTGCAGAATCAAACTCACACCATCGCCTGCATTGCAGCGTGCCCCGGCAAGCGCGTGCAGGGCTGGCGTGTGCGACGCAACGACGGCAGGCCGACAGATGAATGCGCGCTTCGGCACTCCCATAAACCTGAATGAGTAACGTGGCTACCAGACCGCTGGCGCAGCATGCATCCGCATAGCCGCACCCGGCGAGTTAAGCGGGGCACATACGCTGCAACGCGGCATGCATTGGCGCTGGCGCAAGCGAACGCGTTGCCTGCAGCGGGTCGCTGACGCGTGCACTACACGCCACGCGCCTGCGCAACCGAAGCGCCTGCAGCATCGCAACTCACGCTGCAACGCTTGCGCATAGTGGGAGGACGCAAATAAAAAGCCCCGCAGACCAGGGGGAGGTCGGCGGGGCCAGGGAACGGAAACTTGGGGAGGAGTTTCCGCTCCGAGATCTGCTCCAGGGGATGGGAGAGATCTACCGACAGGCGTTGCGCCCGTCGAGGGATATATCAACATTTTCTACATTGATGGATCGTGAAGATAACTGTTAAAAAAATGTAGAATTTAGGGGGTATTCATTCCATTAACTCAGCTGAATTCACATTATGTTTGGAACGGATTATTGCTGATCTGCGTATTCAGCATATCGCACCCATTCACCGCATCAATGCGCTTGGTCCCAGTTATCGCCAACGCCCGAATCAACTACCAGCGGCACGCGTAATTCGGCTGCGCCCGCCATGCGCGTGGTGACCTCGCGCAGCAGCGTGTCGACGAAATCGACATCGGCTTCGAACACCAGTTCGTCGTGCACCTGCAAGATCATCTTCGCGTGTTGCGCGTGATCGGCGATCCAGCCGTCCACGTTGACCATGGCGCGCTTGATGATGTCCGCGGCGGTGCCCTGCATCGGCGCGTTGATGGCGGCGCGCTCGGCACCGGCACGCTGGCCCTGGCTGCCGGCGTTGATGAAATCCAGGTACAGCCGGCGGCCGAACACGGTTTCCACGTAACCCTTGTCGCGCGCTTGCTGGCGGGTGGTTTCCATGAAGTCGCGCACGCCCGGGTAACGGCTGAAGTACAGCGCGATGTAGTCCTGCGCCTCGCCGCGGCCGATACCGAGCTGGCGGGCCAGGCCAAAGGCGCTCATGCCGTACATCAGGCCGAAGTTGATCGCCTTGGCGGCGCGGCGTTCGTCTGCGCTGACGGTGTCGATGGTGCGGCCGAACACTTCGGCGGCGGTGGCGCGATGCACGTCGGCGCCGGACTCGAACGCGCCCACCAGGCCGGGGTCGCCGGACAGGTGCGCCATGATGCGCAGCTCGATCTGCGAGTAGTCGCAGGCGATCAGCTTGCGCCCGGCCGGGGCGACGAAGGCGCGGCGGATGCGGCGGCCGTCTTCGGTGCGGATCGGGATGTTCTGCAGGTTCGGGTCCGACGAGGACAGCCGGCCGGTGGCGGCGCCGGCCTGGTGGTAGCTGGTGTGCACGCGCCCGGACTGCGGGTGAATCATCTCCGGCAGCTTGTCGGTGTAGGTGCTGCGCAGCTTGGTCAGGCCCCGGTATTCCAGGATGACCCGCGGCAACTCGTGCTGGTCGGCGATGGCTTCCAGCGCTTCTTCATTCGTCGAGGGCTGGCCCTTGGGTGTCTTGACCACCGCAGGCAGCTTGAGCTCGTCGAACAGCAGCGCCTGCAGCTGCTTGGGCGAATCCAGGTTGAAGCTACGCCCGGCCAGCTCGGTGGCCTTCTGCTGGGCGGCGAGCATGCGCTTGGACAGGTCCGCGCTCTGGCGGCGTAGTTCGTCCGCGTCCACGCACACGCCGTTGGCCTCGATGCGGGCCAGCACGTCCACCAGCGGCATTTCGATGTCGCGGTAGACGCGCTCCAGGCCCGGTTCGCTGGCCAGCCGGGGGCCGAGCACGCGATGCAGGCGCAAGGTGATGTCGGCGTCTTCGGCGGCGTAGCGGGTGGCGTCCTCCAGGCTGATCTGCGCGAACGGGATCTGCTTGGCGCCCTTGCCGCAGACGTCCTCGTACTTGACGGTGTTGTAGCCGAGATAGCGCTTGGCCAGGCTGTCCATGTCGTGGCGGGCACTGCCGGAATTGAGCACGAAGCTCTCCAGCAAGGTGTCGTCGGCATAGCCGGCCAGCGCCACGCCATGCCGGCGCATCACGTGCAGGTCGTACTTGCCGTGCTGGCCGAGCTTGCGCACGGCCGGGTCGGTGAGCAGTGGTGCCAGTTGCGCCAACGCCTGGGTGCGGTCGAGTTGAACCGGCGCGCCGGGGAAGTTGTGGCCGAACGGCAGGTACGCCGCCTGGCCGGGCTCGGCCGCCACGCTCAGGCCGATCAAATCGGCTTGCAGCGGGTCCAGGCTGTCGGTTTCGGTATCGAAGGCGAACTGCCCGGCGGCACGCAGCCGCGCGATCCAGCTGTCGAGCTGGTCCTGGGTCAGGATGGTTTCGTACTGGCCGGGCGCCGACAGCGATGGATCCAGATCCACCGCTGCGTTGACCGGGCCGGAGACGAAGCCGGTACCGCGCGCGCGGCCCGGCTCGGTGCGCGCAGTGGCAGCAGCGGCGCCCAGCGCCACCGGTTCGGCCAGCAGGCCGACCTGGGCGGCGACCGCACCACCGAGTTCGCGCAGCGCCTGGGTGAAGCCGTAGCGGGCGTACAGCACCGCCAGCGCCTCGGCGTTGGGCTCGCGCAGGTCCAGCGCGCGCGGGCCGCTGGCCAGGGTGACATCGGTCTTGATGATGACCAGCGCACGGTTGAGCGGCAGGCGTGGCAACGCGGCGCGCAGGTTGTCGCCGATCTTGCCCTTGATCTTGTCGGCATTGGCGATCACGCCATCGAGCGAGTCGTATTCGGCCAGCCATTTGGCGGCGGTCTTGGGGCCGCACTTTTCCACGCCGGGCACGTTGTCGACGGTGTCGCCCATCAACGCCAGCAGGTCGACGATCTGATCGGGCCGCACGCCGAACTTGGCGATCACCGCCGCGTCCGAATCCATGCGGCTGCCGCTCATGGTGTTGACCAGTTCGATGCCCGGGCGCACCAGCTGGGCGAAGTCCTTGTCGCCGGTGGAGATGGTGACGGCCAGGCCATCGGCGGCGCCCTGCAGCGCCAGCGTGCCGATCACATCGTCGGCTTCCACGCCGTCGATGCGCAGGATGTCGATGCCCAGCGCATGCACGATGTCGCACATCGGCTGCACCTGCGCGCGCAGGTCCTCGGGCATCGACGGTCGGTTGGCCTTGTAGTCGGCATACAAGTCATCACGAAACGTTTTACCGGGCGCATCCACCACGAAGGCGATGTAGGCCGGGCGCTCCTTCAAGGTGGCGCGCAACATGTTGACCACGCCGAACAAGGCGCCGGTGGGCTCGCCCTGGGCATTGGTCAGCGGCGGAAGCGCGTGGAACGCGCGATACAGGTAACTGGACCCGTCGATCAGGACTAATCTGCTCATGGCCCGATTCTACGCTGCACGCCCAGGGCACACCGCGCCAGCGCATACTGGCCGGCGATCAATCCGGATAACGACAATGAACAAAGCACGTCTTCTGCTGCTGCCGTTACTGTTGCTCGGCGGCTGTGCCACCAGCGGCGGCGACCGCGCCGGTGGCGATATCCCGGCTGGCGCCGATGTCACCAGCAAGACCATGGGCAATGGCGACAAAGTCGACGAATACCGCGTCAACGGCCAGCTGGAGATGGTGAGGGTGACGCCAGCGCGCGGGGCGCCCTACTTCCTGTACGACCGCGACCACGACGGCCACACCGACGCGGAAAAGGACAAGGTTAATAAGGTGTATTGGCAGCTCTATAGCTGGTGATTGGGAGTTGGGAGTTGGGATTCGGGATTCGTGGGGCATGCGTCGGACGTTGAGACGCCCGGTGGCGTTGCGTTTTTGATCTGCGGTGCGTTGCCTTGGCC
Organism: Xanthomonas phaseoli pv. dieffenbachiae; assembly: GCF_008639345.1. NCBI lineage: Bacteria > Pseudomonadati > Pseudomonadota > Gammaproteobacteria > Lysobacterales > Lysobacteraceae > Xanthomonas > Xanthomonas phaseoli. The sequence continues at coordinate 4,576,253 of NZ_CP041380.1, forward strand.
GCGCCTGCGAAGATCCACGCTTGCGCGCGCCGCAAACCGGTGATGCGCTTGCGGTGGCGCTGATGATGGGCGGCCGGCATGCAGCAGTGCCCGGCGCTCTTTCACACGGCTGGGCGCTGCCCAACCGTGCTCACGATTGCTGGGCGCACCGCTCAGCGTGCCCTGCATGTCCGGCACAACCGCTGTCTGGCGTGCGCTGCCCGGCCGGACACCAGCTGCCCGGGTTTGTTTGCCTGGCGATGCGTTTTCAGCGGCTCAGTTTTCTTCCAGCGGGCCGGTGACGCGTTGCAATTCGTCGATGCCGGCCGGGGCCAACTCTTTCATCAGCGCCAGGAAATCGCAGCCGACCAGGCGTTGCGCGCGGCGCAGCAGCATCGGCACCGGGCTGGACGGTTCGTGCCGGGCGTAATAGGCGCAGATCTCGTCCAGCCGCCGCTTCACATCGTCGGGGCCGGCGATCTCGTCGTTGCGGCGCGTGGCGCTGGTTGCCGTGGCGGTGGCGTGGCCCTGGTCGGCAGCCTGCGCGTCGTCTTCGGTGAGCGCCGAGATGCCCTGCCGCGCCTGCCAATGCGGCAGCACGAAGCGCTCCAGATCGCGCAGGTCGGTCAGTAGCGGCCGTAGGTCCGGGGCAGCGGTGCCGACACGCTCGCTCAGCAGCGCATCGATCGCGCGCGCCTGCACCAGCGCCTCGGCGATGGCCTGCGCGGAGGTGGCCAGCGTTTCCGGCGCGCAGTCCTGGCAGCAGGCTTCGATTTCGGCCAGGCTGGGGCCGCTCTGGCCGTCGGGCAGCTTGATGCTGCCGTTGGCCACGCGCAGATCGCGCAGGCTGAAGCGGCCCAGCCGCGGCGACTGCACGAACGCGGTGGTGCGCAGCGCGCCGAGCACACCCAACGGGTCGCTGAGGCCGACCAGCGCATTGATGCGCGAGGTCGGGTCGTTGTCGTCGTCGGCATCCAGTTGCGGATGCACGCTGTCCCAGTGGCGCTCAAGCAGGCCGTGGATCAATGCCAGCGCATCGGCCCAGCCGGGCAGGCCGCGCAGGCGCAGCCAGGCAGCTCCAGCGCCAGCGCCTGCACCTTGTCCCAGTCCGGTTCTTCGGCGGCGATGACGCTCTCGCCCAGCGCGCGTTCGGCGCGGATGGCCGATTCGCGCTCCAGGCGCAGGAACTCCGGGTCGTATTCCAGATCCGGTCCGGCCGGGGCGTCGTCGCCGAGCGGCGCCAGCAGGGTCTCCAGGGAACGGTCGTCTTGCATGGCACGGCCTCCATCGGGGAAGCCGCCGCGGTGAGCGGCGGCAGGCAAGTCACTCGGGGTTGCAGACGGCATCCGGGTCGCCGGCATCGCAGGCCGGCTGCTGGTCGTCGGGCAGACGCAGGCCGGGGCGGACCAGGCCGAAGGCGCGATACGGGGTACCGCTGGCCGACAGGTCCACGAAGGCCACGGTGCGGCTGGCCGAACTCTGCGCACGGCCGGCGAACGCCGAGGCCGGCACATTGAAGCCTGAGCCGCCGGCCAGATCGAGCAGGCTGCCGTCGACCGTCGTGGCGTTGAAATACGCCGGCGGCGCGCCGATCGCCGCCACGGTCTGGGTGCCGGTGCCGATCACATAGATCGGGTTCTGCTGCGTCCCGATCTGGCCGGTGGCGGCAAAGGTGCCGGTGCCGTTGCGCAGCGGCGCGCGGCCGTCCTGGAACAGATTGCCGCGGACCGACAGGAACATCGCGCTGTTGCCCGCATCCACGCTGTAGCTGCTGCCATTGGCCAGCACCAGCAACAGATCGCCGCCGTTGGTGAAGCTGAAACCATTGCTGGCGGTGAAATCGCCCAGGCGCACGACCCGGTTGTCGATGAAGCCGGCCGCATCGCCCAGCACCACCGCTCCGCCGGCGCCACCGCTGAGCAGGCCGGCGGTGATCGAACTGCCGGCGCGCTGGCGGATGCCGGCGACGGCCTGCAACCAGCTGGCGGCACCGCTGAGCTGGCCGCTCAGCTGCAGCTCGCCGCCGCTGCGCAAGCGCAGCGAGGGGCCGCCGTCGACGCGGCCGCTGACCAGCAGCGAGCGGTTGCTGACCAGATCCAGGCCTTGCGCGCTGAAGTCACCGAGCGTGTCGATGGCGTTGCCGCTGCCGGTGAGCACGACCGCCCCGGCGGCGTTGCCGCTGAGCTGCCCGGCGCGCAGGTTGCCGGCGTTCTGGGTGATCGCCCCGCCGCTGCTCAAGGCCAGGCTGGCGGCCGCAACGTCGTGATCGAGTACGACGCCGCTGCCGCCGCGCAGGGCGATGGTGTTGGCGCTGAGCGCGCCAGCGGTGGTGAGCTGGCCACCGGCCTGCAGGCGCAGGGCATCGCTGGCTTGCGCAGTCGCCGCCAGGTCGTTGCGATCGACGATGGCGATGCTGCTGCCGCGCGCCTGCACCGTGCCCTGGAAGTCATTGCCGGCCGCATCCAGCACGATCGCGCCGGTGCCGGCATCGAGCAGGCTGCTGCCGACCACCGTCAACGCTCCCTGCTGGGTGATGTCGGTCGCCAGCGCCACCGGCGCCGCTGTCGATTGCAAGCGGGGGCTGCTTGCGCCGGCGGCAGCGGCGGCAGTGCCGCTGCGGGCGACCAAGCCGCCGGCGATGCGCCCCTGGCCCAGATCCAGGCCGGCGCCGCTGGCGACATCCAGTGCGTCCACATCCAGGTTGCCCAACACCAGCGCATTGCGATCGCGCAGGCTGGCCGTGCCGCCGCTCAGGCTCACCGCTGCCTGGAAATCGTTGCCGGCATCGGTCAATGCGATGGCGGCGCCACCGCTGTTGATGCGGGTACTGCCGGTGACGGTCAAGGCGCCGCTCTGGGTGACGGCGCCGCCGTTGCTGGCCGCATCCAGATCGCCATTGACCAGGCCAACGCCCAGGGTCAGCGCACCGCTGTTGCTCACCTGCAGGTTGCCGGTGTTGAGCGTGCCCAGGGTCAAGGCATTGGCATCGCGCACGTTGCTGGCACCGCCGGTCAGGGCGAGCACGCCCTGGAAGTCGTTGCCCGCCGCCTCCAGGGTAATGGCACCGCTGCCGGCATCGACCGTGGTGTCGCCTGCGACCAGCAATGCGCCGCCGGCCTGGGTGATGGCGGCATTGGTGCTGTTCAAGCGCAGCGCGCTGCCTGCCGTGACCGTGTTGCTCAGCGCAATGCCGTTGGCGCCGGTCAGTTGCACGGTGCCGCCGCGCAAGGCGCCGGCAGTGCGCAAGGTGCCGCCGTTGGCCGTCAGCGTCAGCGCGCCGGTGCCGGCGTCGATCTGGCTGGCCGGCAGGTTCAAGTCGCCGCCCGCGACCAGCGAAATCGCCGCATTGGCACCGCTGCGCACTGCAGCGATGCTGAGGTCGTTGCGATCCTGCACGGCGATGGCGTTGCCGGTGAGCGCAACCGCGCCGACGAAGTCGTTGTTGGCATCGGTCAAGGCAATGTCGGCGCTGCCGGCATTCAAGGTGGATGCCCCGCCGACCGACAGACCGCCGCTCTGGGTGATCGCTGCATTGCCGCTGGTGCCGTTCAACGCGCCGCGCACCACGCCGCTGCCGAGATGCAGTGCGCCACTGCTGTTGGCGGTGAGTGCATTGGTGGACAGCGTACCGAAGTTGAGCGCGTTGCCGGCGATCTGCACGTCGCCTGCGGTGAGATTGACCACGCCGTTGAAGGTGTTGCCGGCGGTATCGAGCGCGACGTTGCCACTGCCTGCATTGACGGTGGTGATGGTGCCAACGTCGAGTGCCGCGGCGGTCTGGGTGATCGCGGTGTTGCTGCTGCTCAGCGACAGCGCGTCTGTGGTGATGATGCTGTGGCCGATGGTGAGGCCATCGCGTGCGGACAGGGTGACGTTGCGGCCGCGCAAGTTACCGCCGGTGCTCATGCTGCCGCCATTGGCGATCAAGGCAAGATCGGCGGTGCCGGTATCCAGGTTCTGCGCGGAGAGGTTCAGTGCACCGCCGGCGGTCAACGCGATGGTGCCGTTGGCGCCGGCATTCAAGGCATTGATGGTGAGGTTGCCGCGATCGGCCACCGTGATGCCGGTACCGGTGAGACTGATGCCGGCGCCAAAGCGGTTGCTGCCGCGATTGAGCGCGATGCTGGCGCTACCGGCATCGACGGTGCTGGCGCCCGCCACCGCCAGTGCGCCGGCGTTCTGCACGATGGCGGCGTTGGTGCTGCGCAGGGCAAGCGTGTTGGCGGTGACGGTGTGGCCGAGCGTCAGGCCGTCGCGTCCGAACAGCGTGACGTCGTTGCCACCCAGGTCTGCGGCCGTGCTCAGTGCGCCGCCGTTCGACGCCAGGGTCAGGTTGCTGTTGCCGACCGTCAGCGCCTGTGCCGGCAGGCTCAAGGTACCGCCGGCCGTCACGACGACCGCGCCGTTGCCGGTGCTGGTCAATGCGGCAAGGCTGAGGTTACCGCTGTCGGTCACGCCGATGCCGTTGCCGGTCAGGTCCACGCTGGTGAAGTGATTGCCGGCTTGCAGCAACGAAATCGCGCCGGTGCCCGCATCGACCGTGGTGGCGCCGCTGACCAGCAATGCGCCGCCGTATTGCGTGATTGCGGCATTGCTGCTGGCCAGCGACAACGAGCGCGCCGTGATGTTCTGGCCCAAGCTCAAGCCGCTGTTGGCGCGCAGGCTCACTTCGTCGCCAAGCAATGCGGCAGACAGGCTCAGGCTGTTGGCGACCAGGTTGATGTCGCCGCTGCCGTTGTTCAACGTCGTGCCTGGCAGGACCAGATTGCCGCCCGCGGTCAGCGCGATCGTGCCGCCGTTGTTGCTGGTCAACGCCGAGAGCGTGAGATCGTTGCTGTCGCGCACCGCGATGCCAGCGCCGGCCAGGCTCATGCTGCCCTGGAAATCGTTGCTGCTGTCGATCAGCGCGATGGCGCCGCTGCCGGCATCGAGGGTGGTGGTGGCATCGACGATGAGTCCGGCACTCTGACTGATGGCGCCATTGCCGCTGCTCGCTGCAAGGGTGCCGGCAACGCGGCCGCTGCCCAGGTTCAACGCGCCGTTGCTGACGGCGGTGAGGTTGCCGGTGTTCAGCGTGCCCAGCGTCAAGGCGCCGCTGTCGCTGATCGACACGCCGTTGCCGGCCAGGCTCACTGCACCGCCGAAGTGATTGCCTGCACCGCCCAACGCGATCGCACCGATGCCGGCGTTGAAGCTGGAAGTCGAACCGATACGCAAGGCGCCTGCAGTCTGGTTGATCGCGCTGTTGCGGGTGGACACCGACAAGGTGCTGCTGTCGATGCTGGTCGCCAGCGAGAGTGCATTGGCGCTGAACAGCGAGACCGCATTGCCGACGAGATTGCCGCCCAATGTGAGCGTGCCGTTTTCTGCACGCAGCGTCAGATTGTCGCTGCTGGTCAATCCGCTGCCAGGCAACGTGAGCGAGTTGCCTGCGGTGAGCGCAATGGCGCCGGCGCCAGCGTTGTTGAGCGAGAGCACGGCCAGATCGTTCGCATCGACCACCGCGATAGTGCGGCCGGTCAATGCAATGCCGTTCTTGAAGTCGTTGTCGCCCGTAAGCGAAACGGCGCCGGTGCCGGCATTGACTGTCGCAAGACCGCCGACGTCGAGCACCCCTGCGTTCTGCGTGATGGCGGCGTTGGTGGCAGTCAAGCCAAGGAGGCCGCTGGCGGTGACGTTGTGATTGAGCACCACGCCATCGCGCGCGCTCACGCTGACGTTGCCACCGTCCAAGGTGCCGAGCGTACTCAGTGCACCGCCATTGGCGGTCAGGCTGAGCGCGCCGGTGCCGGTGCTGAGGTTCTGGGCAGGCAGCGTGAGTGCGCCGCCCGCTGTCAGGGCGATGCCGCCGTTGGTGCCGTTGCTGATCGTGGAGACGAGCAGGTCGTCACGATCGACCACGCTGATGCCGGTGCCGGTCAGGCTCACGTCGCTGCGGAAATCGTTATTGCCGTCGGTCAGCGCAATGGCGCCGCTGCCGGCGTTGAGGGTGGCGGTGCCATCGACGATCAGTCCGGCACTCTGACTGATGGCGCCATTGCCGCTGCTCGCCGCAAGGGTGCCGGCAACGCGGCCGCTGCCCAGGTTCAACGCACCGTTGCTGGTGGCGGTGAGGTTGCCGGTATTCAGCGCACCCAGCGTCAACGCGCCAGTGTCGGCGATGCGCGTGGCGCCGCCGGTCAGCGTCACTGCGCCTTGGAAGTCGTTGGCCGCTTCATCCAGTTCGATGACGCCGGTTCCGGCACTGACGGTGCTGGTGCCGGTGGCGGCCACGCTGCCGGCGGTCTGGGTGATTGCGCTGTTGGTCGTGGTCAGTGCCAGCGTGCCGCTTGCGGTCACGTCATGCGCCAGGGCAATGCCGGCGGTACCGGTGAGGTCCACATTCGTGCCCGTCAACGCGGCGCGCGTGGTGAGGCTGCCACCGCTGGACAGGGTGAGATTGGCGCTGCCGGTATTGATCGCGGTTGTCGGCAGCGTCAATGCACCGGTGGCACGCAGCGACAGCGCGCTGTTGCTTCCGAGGTTCAAGCTGCCGATCGACAGATTGCCGGCAGCATTCAACGTGATACCGCGCCCGCTGGCGCTGACCAGATCGCCAAAGGTGTTGCCGCTGTTGCCCAGCGTGATCACACCGGTGCCGGCGTTGAGGTTGCTGGTGCCGACGATGCTCAAGCTACCGGTTCCCGACTGCGTGATCGCGCCGTTGTTGCTGGTGGCGAGCAACGCACCGCCCACCCGGCCGCTGCCTAAGTTCAACGCGCCATTACTGGTGGCGGTGAGATCGTTGCTGTTCACCGCACCCAATGTCAGCGCGCCGCTGTCGCTGATGCGCGTGTTGCCGCCGGTCAGCGTCACCGCGCCCTGGAAGTCGTTGCTCGCGCCGTCCAGGGTGATGGGACCGGTTCCGGCATTGATGGTGCTGGTGCCGGTCGCGGCCACGCTGCCGGCGGTCTGGGTGATCGCGGTGTTGGTAGAGGTCAGCTTCAGCGTGCCGCTTGCGGTCACGTCATGCGCCAGCGCGATGCCGCCGCGACCGGTAAGGTCCACGTTCGTGCCTGCCAGCGCAGCGCGCGTGCTGAGGCCGCCGCCGCTGGACAGGGTGAGATTGGCACTGCCGGTGTTGATCGCCGTGGTCGGCAAGGTCAATGCGCCAGCGGCGCTCAACGACAGCGCACTGTTGCTGTCGAGGGTCAAGGTGCCGATCGAGAGATTGCCCGCCGCGTTCACTGCAATGCCGTTGCCGCTGGCGCTGAACAGGCCACCGAAGGTATTGCTGCCGTTGGTCAGCGACAGCGCGCTGCCGGACTGCAGGAATTGGCTGGTGCCCGTCACCGCCAGCGCACCGGCTTGTGACAACGCGACGGTGTTGGTCAGGCTGAGGTTGCCGCCCACGTCCAGGTTGCCGAGGCTGCTGATCTTGTTGGCCCCGCTGAAGGTGGCGTTGCCACCGATAAAGCCACCCAGGCTGCCGGCGGTGTAGATGCCAGTCTGTTGCACGGCGCGACCGGTGCTCAGGGTGATCGCCCCGGTCCCGACATCGATGCTGCCGGCGCCGGAGGCGATGAGCGACACGCTGCCGTCGGGGCCATTGGACAGCGACGACGCACGAATGGTGCCGCTGTTGTTGATGAGTCGATCGAAGAGGCCTTGCGCCGCGCGCGCCTGCAGCTGGATCGCGCCGCCTGGCGCGCTCAGGGTGCCGGAATTGTCCACCGCTTCGGTCGCCAGACTCAGCTGCAGCGGCTTGTCGATCAACACGCCGAAGCCGCCGCTTTCGAACGTCAGCGTGGCCGCGTCGGCACCGGCCAGGGTGATGTTGCCGGCGGTGGCGGTGATGGTGCCGCTGTTGGACGCCCGGCCGCCGATCAGCACCGCCGACCCGGCAGAAGCGTTGATGGTGCCGCTGTTGATGACCTGCGCCACGGTGGTGCCGCCGGCATCCAGGCTGTAGTCGCCGCGCATGAACTGGGACGCGGTGGTGCCCAGCGTACTAACCACCAGGCCGCCGACATTGATGTTGGCCGTACTTCCGATCAACACACCGTTGCTGTTGAGCAGGAACACCTGTCCATTGGCAGTGAGGTTGCCGTAGATCTGTGTCGCGTCGCTGCTCTGCACCAGGTTGAGCACCACCGAACTGGTGCTGGGCTGGTTGAAGATCATCGTCGCCGACGAGCCGATGTCGAACGCCGACCAGGTCAGCGCCATGCGCGCGGAGGTCTGGTCGACGGTCCGGCTGCTGCCGTTGACGGCATTGATGGTGCCGGTGCCGCCGGCGATGCTGCCGCCGGTGGGCAGTTGGTTGGCCGCCACCTGGGCCAGGCCGCTGACCGGCATGGCCAGCAGGGCAGCGGCCAGCGCAATGGCCAGCGGGCAGTGGCGCAACGGGAGCGTGCGCGGCGAGGTCGCGGGATGGATGGTGGCGTGCATGCGCAGATCCCTCAGAAAGTGAAGCCGAAACGCGTGTAGAGGCGGGCGTCGTCGCGTCCGTCGGAGGCAGCGCGCGCACCGGTCGGAAGCGCGGCGCTGATGCGCCATTCGAAATTGGCGTACTGCGGCAAGCGGAAGGTCAGGCCCACGCCGGCGGCATCGAAACTGGCCGGCGCCAGGCGGCCATTGGCGGCGAACACGCGGGCGTGGTCGGCAAAGACATCCAGCTCCAGTAGTTCGCGCCAGGGCCGGCCATTGAACGGCGATGCGGCATCGGCAAACCCGGGAGCATCGATGTGGTATTCGAGCGCGGTGTAGTACCCGCGGTCGCCCAAGGCATCGGAGACCGGATAGGCGCGCACGCTGTCCGGCCCACCGACAGCGAACTGCTCCATCGGAGTCAGCGTGTCGTCGCTGTATTGGCCGTTGAACTTGAAATACAGCCGTTGCGTGCGGGTGAGGTATTGCAGGCGCGTGTAGGCCAGCCGCGCGATGGTGAAATAACTGTCGCGGCCGGGGCTGATCTGGTCAACCGGCGCCGAGCGGTCGCGCAAGGATTGACGCACGCTGCCCTGCAGCAGATCCACACCGCGCCAGCGCAGATCGGTGCGCCGCAACGACAGGCCCAGCTCGGCGACATCGAACTGCTGGTCGGACAACTGCATGCCCAGCGCGCTGAGCTTGGATTGCTCGCGCAGATAGCGCGCCGAGCCCTGCAGCTGCAGCGTTTCGGTGTTGATGAATTTCCAGTCGGCGCCGGTGTAGACGATGGAGGTCGGCCCCTTCAGGCCAAGCCGGGCGAACACGCCGTTGCGTACTTCCAGTTCGCTGCGGCTGGCGCCGATCACCGCGCTCAGGCCGGACACGCTGCCGATCGGCAGGCCATACGACAGCGCGCCGATCTGGCTCTGCCGCGGCGCCAGCGAATAGGCGTAGTTGGCGGCGAACACATCGCCCAGGCCGAGCGGGCTATTCCAGGTGATGCCGGCCTGGGCGCGATACCGGCCGGTCAGCTCGGTGCCGTAGTTGTTGCCGCCCAGGGTGATCACATACGGGCGGGCGGCCTCGCTGGCGACCAGCACCACGTCGGTCTCGCCGTCCTTCTGCCCCGGCTGCAGCACCGAGGACACCGACACGCCCGGCAGATCGCGCGCATACAACAGCGCGGTGTCCACGTCCTGCTTGCGCAGCGGGCGGCCTTGCAGCTGGCGCAGCGGTGCCGACAAGGCGTTGCCGCGGTAGCGTGCGGCGCCCTGCACGCTGATCTGGCCGATGCGCCCTTCCAGCACGCGGATCTCGATCAGTTGGTCGGGCCCGGGCGTCTGCGCCGGCAGATAGGCGGTGCTGACGATGAAGCCGGCCTGCCGGTAGGCGCGGGTGACGGCATCGGCGACCGCCTGCAGTTGATCGAAGCGCAACGCCACCACCGGCTGACCCTGGGCCAGCTCGGCGAAGGCAGCGTCGGCCACGGCCTGCATGCGGGCCGGGTCGATCCCGGCCTCCGGGTAGTGGCCCACATCGCGCACGCGAAAGCCGCGCACCTGCAGGGTGACCGCGTCGGTCCGGTCCTTCATGGCCGGCACCGCCGCTGCCGACTGCGCAGCAGCGGTGGCATCGGTCGGCGACTGCGCCCACGCAGGTGCGGCCAGCAGTAGGCACGCGGACACCGCCGCGGCCAGACACGTCATACGCATACGTCCATTTCCCCTGAGACCATCCGTTGTTGCGCATGGCCGACGTGTCCCGCTGCGCATGCAGGCGCCACGGCGGCGACTGCACGGCGATCGGCGTGTCTGACCTCGCCCCTTGCTGAACGCCGATCAAACCCCAACGTACATTCATGCAATGTTAGCAATATTATTGCGATGAGCGTCACGATTATGAAGACCGCTACCACCTGACTGCGCAGCTTGCGTGCCACCGGATGCCCAGACAGCGGGCCCGACCGGGCATCAGGCGAACTCGGCAAGGCATTGCGCAGGGTCACCCCCTGGCTCTGGCGGGCGGCGTCCAGTACGCGCCGACGGCGCGCGCGGTATTGCTCGCGGTCGAGTTGGCCCTGCTGATGCGCCAGCGCCAGCGCCTGCAGCTGCGCATTGGCCGGATGCGCCGTTGCAGCGGGCGACGGCGGGGCGGCGCTCATGGCAGCTCCCGCAGCACGCGCAGGCCCACGTCCGGCTGCGCCGAGCCGTTGTCGGCACGGCTGGCCTGCACCGTGCAATCGGACCAGTAGCTGGAAAAACTTCCGCCGCGCGCCTGCACGCCGGTTCCGGTCGATACCCATTCCCAGACATTGCCGGTGAGATTGATCAGGCCCCAGGGATTGGCATCGCGTCCGCGCGCCGACACCGGTGCACGCGCGGCATCGCCGGCGCTGGCGTTGGGCGGCACGCAATTGCTGTCTTCGGCCTGCCGCCAGTTGCTGGCCGCCTGCGCGGCGTGCAGCCACTCGGCATCGCTGGGCAGGCGGTAACGCCAGCCGCCGCTGCCGATGGTGAGCCAGCGCAGATAGGCGCGCGCCAGGGTCAGGCTGATATTGCGTACGGGCGCGCGCGCCAGTTCCGGGGTGGCGGCGGCCTGGGCGGTACAGCGGCCAGTGGCCTGGCAGAACAGGTTGAAATCGGCCACCGCCACTTCGCCGCGCGACAAGGCGTATGGCTTGCCGCCGGCGATGGCCGGGATCACCACCAGCATCGGCCCGCGGGTCTGCCCGAGTGTGTCGAAGCACGCTGCAGCACGCCCGGCCAGGCCGGCACAGGGATCCGGGCCGGTGGGCAGCGGCGGCAGGCTGTCGGCATCGTCCACGTTGGCGGGCGCTGCCACCGCGGCGGCGGAGTTGCGCGCAGCGGTGGCGGCGGCAGCGGCGGGCTTGGCAACGGATTTGCCGCGCGCCGGTCTTGCGCCGGCGGCAGGCGCAGCGTTCTCGGGGGCACCGCCCGGGGGCACGCTGTCGTCGGCCGGCGCATCGGCGGCGGGCGCGCGTTGCAGACGGGCCGACAATGAGCCTTCCGGCAACTGGCCGGCCGCCTTCATCTGCGCCTCCAGCTGCGCCAGCGCGGTGGCGTCGGTGCGATAGAGCGTCTGCAGGCGCGCGGCGAGTTGCTGGCGTTCGCTGGGCGCCAGCGTGCCCGCGCTCATCACGGCGGCAGCCACCGCATAACGGGTTTGCGCGCTGCGCAGTTCGGCGCGCTGGCCGAGCGTCTGCACCGCTTGCGCCAGCAGGTCGGCCGCCTGCGCATAACGCCCTTGTGCGAACGCATCGCCGGCGGTGTTGCGATACACCTGCGAGAGCAGTTGTGGGCCCTCGCTGCGCAACACCGGATGACCCGGTTGCAGCGCGCGAATGCGCGCCAGTGCGTCGCCGGTCTTGCCCAAATCGTTGGCGGCGGCGGCGCGGTGTAGCGATTCGATCCGCGCGGCCAGTTCGGACTCGGCGCTTTCGCGTGCCAGCGCTTGTTCGAGCTGGTGCTCCAGCGTCTGCAGGCGCGTGCGCTGGGCCAGCAGGCTGGCCGATTGCGGGGCCAGGCCCAGGCCGAAATCCACCAGCGCCTGCGCGCCCGCCAGCTGTGCGGGGTCGCTTTGTGCGGCAACCGCCGTGCCGATGGCCTCGGCCAGCGCGCTGCCCTGGCTGCTGCGCTCGGCCGCCGGCAGTGCGGCCAGTTCGGCGTCGATACGCGCGCGCCAGGCCGGGTCGGTGCTGGGGTTGGCCAGATCGGCAGCCAGTGCCTTGCGCGCGCTGTCCGCATCGCGCAACGCGGCGGCCACCGGCGTGCGTTTGGCCTGCTGCTCGGCCACGCCGACCTCGGCACTGCGCAACTGCAGGCGCAACGAGTCCGGGAACGCGGCGCGCGCCTGTTCTACCTGCGTCCGCGCGGTGGTGAGCTGCCCTGCTGCGACTGCTTCGGCGATGGCGGCGTCCAGCCGTACCTCGAGCGCCGAATGGCGCAGCAGGCTGCTGCCCGGATCGATGCGGCGCACCTGGTCGAGCGTGGCCAGCGCGTTGTCGGGCTGGGTGCGGAACAACAGCCCGGCATCGAGCTGGCGATTGAGCGTGGTGTCGAGCGCGTTGAGGCGTTGGTTCTTTTCGCGCTCGATGGCCTGGCGACGCGCATCCAGCGCGGGCGAATACAGCCGCAGCCGGTCGCGCAAGGCGAACACCTGCAGCGCGCCGCGGTAATCGTCGCGGCCGTTGGCCGGATTCCACAGCGCGTCCAGCCGGCGCAGCAGGAAATCTTCGATGAGGTCGCTGCGGTCCATGAGCACGCGCCGGCGGTCGTCTGCGCTCAGGCTGGACAGCGCCTGCATGACCTGGGTTTCGTCGCGGTATTGCTGCCGGTCCTGCGCACCGAAGCGTGCGATGACCTCGTCCAGATGGCGCTGATGCAGATAACGCGATGCGCCCCACCCGCCCACGCCGACCAACGCCAGCGCGGTGGCGCCATAGCCGATCAGCGGCAGCGCGCGCTCGCGCAGCGGCACCTGGCGCAGGCCGTCGAGCAGTTGGTCCACACGCGTGAGCCGCTGCGCAGCCGGGAACGCCACGGCCGCGCACAACGTGGCGTACTGGCGACGGGTCAGGCCCGGCACCGGCGGCGGGCGGCGGCCTTCGCGCAGCGCCACTTCGGCACTGAGTTTGTCGAATGGGTGCTTGCCGGTCAGCAATTCAAAACACACGCAGCCCAGCGCGTACAGATCGTCGGCCGGTGTGGGGGCCTGTCCACGGATCATTTCCAGGCTGGCATAGGCCGGCGTCAAGGCGCCCAGCGTGGCCGCATCGAACACGGTCTGTTCGCCGGCGACATCGGCGGCGTGTTTGCCGGCGCGCGCGATGCCGAAGTCGAACACCTTGGCCACGCCATCGCGGGTGACCATGACGTTGCCGGGCTTGAAATCCGAATGCACGATGCCGGCCGTGTGCGCGCGCATCAGCGCCCGGCCCATGCCATCGATCAGCGGCCAGGCCTGCTTGAGCGGCATGCCGTGGTAGGCCTGCTCGCGGATCAGCGTTTTCAGGTCGCAACCGTCGATGTATTCCATGGTCATGAAGACCAGGGTGCGGTCCTTGTCGAAGTCGTACACGCGCACGATGTTGTCGTGGGCCAGTTTCTGCGAGCGGCGCGCTTCGCGCTGGAGGGCGACCAGTGCGTCGGGGTGGCGGCGGAATTCGTCGCTGAGCACCTTGACTGCCAGCCACGGGTCGCGGTCGCGCGCTTCCACCTTGCGTTCGTCGCGCGCCAGATACACCACGCCCATGCCGCCGCGGCCGAGTTCGCGTTCGAGCTGGAAGCGGCCCTTGAGCAGGCTGCCGACACCAGCATGATCGCCGCCGGCGGCTTCGGCCAGGTGCTGCCAGCTCGACAGGCTGGCGGTACCGGCCGTGCCGGTGCCGGTGCCGGTGCCGGTCTGCGTGCCAAGGTAGGTGGGTGCGCCCAGCCCCAGGCTGGTGAGGCTGGGCGCCTCGCCGGGCAGGGGCTGGGCCGGTTGCACGCGGGTGATGTCGTCTTCGAGCATGCGCGCCGGGCCGGGGCGTGGCATCACCACCGTGGCATCGTCGTCGACCACGGTTGGCGTGGGTGTTGGCTGCTGCGTTGCCGATGGCGCAGGCGCAATCGCAGGCGCGCGATCGCGCAACGCATCCAGCCGGCTTACCAGCGTGGTCACGGTGGCATCGTCGAGTAGGTGCTGGCGTTGCAGCGTCCACAGCGTTTCCATGCCGGCGCGGTATTCGGCCTCCGGTACCGCGGCGCGCTTGCCCAGCGCGGCCAGGACGGCATCGAGGTCGAGTGCGCCGCGGCGCATGGCGGTGACCAGTTCGGTGACGGTGGCAGTGTCTTCGTGCATGCACTTACTCCTGCAGGCGAACGACGACGGCGGTGACGTTGTCGCGTGCCGCCCTCCCCATCGCCAATTCGAACAGACGCGCCAGCAGCGCGCGTGGATCGCCGAAGCGATGGCATTCGGCATCCAGCTCCGGGTCTGGAATTTCCTTGTTGATGCCGTCGCTGCACAGCAGAAACTGCGTGCCCGGCAGGCTCGGCGTCAACACCCAATCGACGAACAGCGGCTCTTGCGCACCCACCGCGCGCGTGAGCACGCCGGCCGCTGCGGCGCTGGCGTGTGCGCTGCCGAACTGGGTGAGGTCATCGCGCACGCCGTGCACGTGGTCGCGGGTGAGCTGGCGCAGCGGGCCGCCCTGCTGGGCGTAGATGCGGCTGTCGCCGACCCAGCCGCACAGCATGAAATCCGGGTCGTGCACCAACACCACCACGGTGGTGGCGATCATGTCCACGCGGCGCTCGCGCGCCACCTGCAGCAGCTCGCGATTGATCTGCGCCAGGGTGTCGTCGATGGCATCCAGGAAATCGCACAGATCCGCCGGGCGCACCAACGCGCTCAGTCGCTGCACCAGCAACTGGCTGGCGTAATCGCCGGCGCTGTGGCCACCCAGGCCATCGGCCACCACCCACAGGCCGGCGTCTTCGCGCAGCAGCAAGGCGTCTTCGTTGAGCCGGCGCACCTTGCCGGTTTCGGTGTGCCCGGCCGATTGGTAGGGCGCGTTCATCGGGTCACCTCGGTGATGTCCTGCTCGGCCAGCAACCACTCCAGATACATCTGGGCGGTGGGCAGCCCGTTGATCGAGTGCGCGGCCGCGCCCAGCCGCCACCACAGCGATTGACCGGGCACCGGTGCATGCATGCTGGAAGGCGCGCCGGGCACGCCGAGCGCGCACAACGCGGCATCGAATCCGGTGGCATCGGTGCGCGCGCGCAAGCTGCGGCCCAGGCACGCAGCCACTGCGCCGAACCATGCCGCCGACGGCAGGCACATGTGCGGCAACGGCATCGCCACGGTCAGCGGAAAACAGCGCCCCACGCGGTCTTCGCCCGGGCCGAGCAGGCCGGCCCAGGCCTGCGCACCGCACACGCCCGGCCCCAACGCAAATGCGCGCAGGCCACTGCTGCGATACGCGCCTGGCCAGCGCTGCCCGAGTTGCTGGCGCACCGTGTCCAGGCAGTTGGCGAAATGCGTATCCCACGGCCGCACGAAGCTGGCCGGCAGGCGCCGCTGCACGAAGTCGCCCACGCCAGGCAACTTGCCGTGGAAGCCGGGTGGTTCGTTCGCCGGCATGCTCATCCGCCGCACGCGAACTGCTGGACGTCGCTGTCCAGGAACGGGTGGCGCAGGTTGCCGGCGCGTAGCGGCACCTGCACGTCGTGGCCACCAAGCGCGAAGCTGGCGACAAAGCGCAGATCCGACGGGTTTTCCAGGTGTCCTGCCTGCAGCGCGCGAAACAATGCCCAGTCGCCCTGGTAGTCCAGCGTTCCCAGCGCCACGCCATCGGCGCCGAACGCGGCGATGGACACATGCCCCGGCACCGGCCCGGGCCAGGTCATCGGCATGCTTTGCGCCGCGCCGGGCTGGTAGTCGTAACGCTGGCCTTCGATATCCAGCGTCAGCCGGGTCACGCCTTCGCCCAACGTGGGCGCCAGCACGGTAAAGCCGATCTGCGGCGTGGGCCCGCCGCGAAAATATTTCTGCCGGATCCGTTGCGCCAGCTGCAGTTGCACCGGCAGACCGGGCGCGCCGATGACCGCGTCCGGGCCATCCTTCCAGCGCCATTGCGGGGACTGGGTATCCAGCAGCGGTTTGACGGTGCCGGTGTAGAGCGTCTCGAGGCGCCCGCCGCTGCCGAACAACTCGCCGAAATTCTGCAGCGGGATCTCCACCTGCGCCTGCGGATCGAACGGGTAGCGGCCGCGCACGAATTCCGTGCACACCTCGCCCACCGATTGCCTGACCTGCGCATCCAGCGCGGCGCGTGCGCCCTGGGTCATCAAGGTGGCGCTGCTGCCGGCCAGGCTCTGCAGCCAGTCGGTCACCGGCGGCGGCAGTTGCGCCATTTCCTGCCGCGCCAACGCCAGTTGCGCGTTGGCCGCCGCGGCATCGCCGCCGCCCTGGGAGATCACCAGCAATTGCTTGCCGAGCTGATCGAGCACGCTGAGCAGATGGTCCAGCGGCGTGCTGCCAGGGGCACCGGCGGCCAAGGCGTTGAGCGCCAGAAAATGCTCGCTGATCGCCGCACCCGCTGCCGGCGCCGCAGCTGCGGCACCCTCGGCCGGCGTGGCCAGCGCCGCGCTCATCGCCGCCCCGCCGGGGAGTTTGGCCGCGGCGGCATTGGCCTTGGCGCCTGCCGAGTTGGCGGCAGCGGCCAGCGCGCGCTGCGCAGGGTCTGGCGGCGGTACGCGGTCCATTGCCTGGGTGTGCTCGCCGACCACGCCCAGCAGCAGCCGCAGCGGCGAACTGGGCCCGGCCAGCTTGGCGGCCGTGGCGCTGGCACCGGCCAGATCGGCCGAGGGACGCAGTTGCAGGTCGGCCAGCAACCCATCCCAGTAACGGATGTAATCGGCCGTGTAGCGCTGCCCCACTTCGCGCACAAGCGTGGCCTTGGCGGAGGCGTCCAGCGCCGCACCGCCGAATACCCAATCGTCGCGGCCGAAGCGTTCCACCGCCTGGCCGATGCCATCGCGTTGCAAGGCGGCGAACACCGGCTGGGTGTACAGCGCCGGCACCGGGGTGGACAACGCCGCGCCACTGCGGCGCACGAAGGTGTCGGCCAGCAAGCCCAGTGCTTTATCCAGCCGCAACGGGGTGCCGTCCGGCGGGGTCAGCAACAGGTTGCCGTAGATCAGTGTCGACAGATCGGCCGCGCGCAGGCTGGAGCGCGCCTGGGCGATGCGCTGGTTGTCCAGCGACAGCGCCCGCACGCGCGCGGGCGACTCCAGCACCGCCTGCAGATGCGCACGCAGCGCCTGCTGCAAGGCCGGCTCGCGCGGGAACAGTTTTGCCGCTTCGATGGCGGCCAGCGCGCTAAGTTGCGCCGGGTCCAGATGCTGCGGCTGGCCCAGCATCAGATAGCCCTTGAGCGTGTAGTACAGCGCCTGCGGTGCCTGTGCGTTATCGACCAGACCGGTGCGCAAGCGCACCGCCAAGGCTGGCAACAAGGTGGCGTTGAGCTGACGCAGATAGCCGGCCTGCACTTGCTCGCCTACCGCCTGGCCCTGGAACAACCCCATGCGCAACGACCACGGTGCGCCGGCGCGATACTGCTGCGCCACCTTCACCACCGCCTGCGTGGCATCGGCTTGCTGCAGGGTGCGCGCCACGTACTCGTGCATGCCGGTGGCGGCATTGGGATCGGGCACTGCCGGCCGCGCGTCCAGCGCAACGCGCACCTGGTGCAGGTACGTCCGGTTGCCCAGGTAGCTGAGCCCCAACCCGGCCAGCACTGCGCCAGTCAGCAACGCCACGCCCGCGTAGGCGGCGGCCTGCAGCCACGCCCTGCGGCGCTGCTGGGTGGGCGGGGTATTGGCCAGGCCGGATTCGCGCAGCACCACCTCGCGCAGCAGCCGCTCGACGAAAAAGGTGCGCCGCTGCGCGCCCGGTGCCTGCACGCGCGCTTCTTCCAGGCCGAAGGTGCGTGCCACCGCGCCCAGCATGCGGTCGATCGGCGTGCCGTCCTGCGTGCCGGAGGTGAAGTACACCCCGCGCAGCAACGGCGCCGGGCCATACGCATTGCCGGCGAAGGTGCCTTCGACAAATTGCCGCGCACGCTCGCCGAGTGCGGCAACCTGCTGCGGAAACGACAGGATCGCCGCGCGTCGCAGACGGTCGCGCTCCAGATTCAGGCGTTCGAACAGGCGTGCGCTCAGCTGCTGCTGCAGCACGCCGAACTCGTCGGCGAACCTGCGCGCCGCGTGCCCGTCCAGGGTCTGCGCCAACGCAAATGTCATGCCCCACACCTGGTTGCGCTGCGCCGGTGTCAGATCATCGAAGAACTCGCCAAAGCCGCCGATCAGATCGCATTTGGTAAAGATCAGATACACCGGCACGCTGGCCTGCAACTGCTCGGCCAGTTCGTCCAGGCGGCGGCGGATCGCCTGCATGTGCGTGTCGCGCTCGGCATCGTCGAGCAGCAACAGGTCCGCCATGCTCATCGTCACCAACACGCCGTTGAGCGGGCGGCGCGGGCGATAGCGCCGCAGCAGGCGCAGGAAATCGCGCCATGCGCCGGCATCCACCGCCTGGTCCGAATCCTGCGTGGTGTAGCGCCCGGCAGTGTCCAGGAACACCGCTTCATCGGTGAACCACCATTCGCAATCGCGGGTGCCGCCGACGCCGCGCA
Organism: Xanthomonas phaseoli pv. dieffenbachiae; assembly: GCF_008639345.1. Lineage (NCBI taxonomy): Bacteria > Pseudomonadati > Pseudomonadota > Gammaproteobacteria > Lysobacterales > Lysobacteraceae > Xanthomonas > Xanthomonas phaseoli. The sequence continues at coordinate 4,594,845 of NZ_CP041380.1, forward strand.
AGGCCGCATCGCCCATGCGCGCAGCCAGCGGAAACTGCAGGCCCGAATGCTGCAGCAAGGTGCTCTTGCCCGAACCGGGCGGGCCGATCAGCGCATACCACGGCAGCGTGTACAGATCGGCGCCGCCGCGCCGCTTGCGCAGCAACTGGATCGCCTGCTGGAAGCGCGCCTGCAACTGCACCCGCTCCTGCCCGCTGCGCAGCTCGCGGTCGTCGTCGCGGCCCGGCGCCGCCAGCGCGCTGGACAAGGTTGCCGCACGTGCCTGCGTGCGCCAGCGGCGCAGCGCCAGCACGCCCGCCCACACCACCACCAGCAACACGATCGCCAGCAGCCGCGCCGCCACGCTGCTCAGCGGACTCCAGCCGGCCAGCGCCACATATGGCCCGCCCACCCACAGCAGCACCGACAGCAGGCACAGCGCCAGCACACTGACCACCACCGTTGCGCTCAGCTTGGACAACAGCGTCTTCATCGTCATTCCCCAGGCTGGAACAGGATTTCCACACGGCGGTTGCGCGCGCGGTTGGCCGGCAATTGCGCTGGCTGTGCGATCGGTTGCGAATCGCCGGCGCCGATGGCGTCCACCCGCCCCGGCGTACTCAGCTGCGCCTGCAACACCTGCGCAAGCGCCTGCGCACGCGCGGCCGACAAGGCGTAGTTGTCCTGGAAGCGCAGCGAGCGCACCGGTACGTCATCGGTGTGCCCGACCACGATCACCCGCCCCGGCAATTGCTCGATCGCCGCAGCGATCTGCGCGATCAAGCCGCGCTGCTGCGGCTCCACCTCCACCCCGCCGGAGGCGAACATCGCCGCGCTGCTGAGGCGCACGCGCGTCTGCCCGTCGGCCTGTTCGTCCACGCGCAACAACCCGGCCCGTTCCTGCGCGGAGAGCTGCTGCTTGAGCCGCACCGGCGGCGGCGGCACGGGTGCAGCGTCCGGCGGCGTGGCCGGCGCAATGCCCCATTGGGCGGCCTGCGCACTGATCGGTGCGGACAGGCTGTTCAACCGCGCCTGCAACCACACGAACGCCACCACCACCACGCTCAATCCCAGCAACGCCGCCGCCCACACCGGCAGATAACGGCCCAGCCGGCGGCGGTCTTCCACCCCGCGCCAACGCGGCGCCAGGCTGTCCGGCGCCGGGCCGCGCGCCGCACGGATGCGGCGGTAGACATCGTCCTGGATGGCCGCCAGCGTCACCATGCCGCCGGACTCGATCTGGTAGCGGCCGACAAACCCGAGCGCCAGGCACAGGTACATCAGCTCGATCAAGTCCAGATGCCGTGGCACATCGGCGCACAAGCGCTCCAGGATCTGGAAGAACTTGGCGCCGCCGTACGATTCGCTATGGAAGGTCACCAGCAAGGTCTTCTGCGACCAGCCGCTGCGCTCGCCCCACGGCGCATTGAGCACCGCTTCGTCGAGCAGTGCGCACAACACGTAGCGCGCGGCGGTGACTGCCTCCACCGGCGCACCGCCATCGCGCGCACGTTGTTCGAAGCGGCGCACCTGCGCCATCACCTGCTCGCGCAGGCGGGCCACATCGGGAGCTTGCGCACTGTGGCGCAACTGCACTGCCAACAGCAGCAGCGGCGTGGCGGCCTGCACCAACGGGTTGACGCTGCGGCCCAGCAGTTCGCTGATGTCGGTGTCTTCGCTGGGCACGCCGTTGCCCCCTGCGGCCGGCAGCGGTGCGGTGTAGGCAGGCGCCAGATCGGCAATGGGTCGGCTCATGCTCAGCTCCGGATCGCCCACAGCTGCAGATCCAGCCCGGCGAATTCGCTGCCGAAGTGGAATGCGATACCGCCGGACGTCTTCAGCGTTCGCCACAACGCTGCGCTCTTGTCGAATTCGAAATACAGATAGCCGGCGTGATACGGGATCTGTCGCGGTGCCACCGGCATGGGCGTGGCCACGATGCCGGGCAACTGCAGATTGACCAGGTCGCGGATCTGCTCCACCGGCCCGATCTTGGCGTGCGCAGGCAATTGCCGACGCAACTCTTCGCTGGGCATGTCGGCCTTGGCCGCGAGCACGAACGCCGCGCTGTCGAGCAGGCCCGGGTCCGGTACCATCGCCACCCACACGCCGAACTTGCGCGCCTGGATCGGCAGCGGCGTGGCGGTCTGTTCGAGCACCGCGCTCAGACTGCTGCGCAAGGCGGCGATCACCGGCTCGAAACTCTCCTGCTGCGCTTCGTGCCGATAGGCGGGCCAGGCAGGGGGGCGCTTGCCGGCCGCAGTGAAGGTGCTCAATTCGCCGGCCAGCGCCACCAAGGCACGGAACAGTTCTTCCGGGTGCGCCAATGGCGCGGCGGCCCAGTGCGCCATCTGTGGCTGCCAACGGTTGACCAGCTGCAGCAGCAGGAAATCGGCGATATCGGCGGCGCCGCCGCGATCGGTCAGCGTCACGCGCGATGCCAGTGCTTCGCCGCGCTGGTGCAGCAGGCCGAGCAACTCGGTCAGAAAGGTGGTCAAGCGCGGCGCCGCCTGGCACACCATCGCGCTGGGAATGAACTGCGGGTCCAGCACCACCTGACGGTCGGCGCGCGTCTCGATGATGCGCGCCACCGCGATGCGGTCCAGACCTTCCAACGGCTGCGAGTGCGGCAGCAACCGCGTGCTCAAGCCGCCGACCTCCATCAACACCGCTTCGCTGGTGCTGCCGGAGGCGTCGTTGCTTTCGGTCTCGCGCACGCGGTAGCGAAACAGCTGATCGGCCGGCGATTCCGGGCGCCCGAGTTCGGGTTGCGCCGGCACCCGCAGCGGCACGGTGAGATAGACGATCTGGTCGCGGCAGTTAGGTTCCACCTCCAACGCCACCGGCAGCGGGTCGTCGCCCGGCATTGCGAAGGGCGTGCCGTCGGCGAACACGCCACGCGCACGGCGCAGGCCCAGCTTGCCGACCGCCAGCAGATCGGTCTCCCATTCAAGCTCGCTCACGCCCCAGGCATGCGGCCGCAGCCGCGCGGCACGCAGGTCGACGTAGCGCTCCAGGTAGCGTTCCTGCTGCTGCAGATGCTGCGGGCGCAGAAACAGCCCTTCGCTCCACACGACCTTGTTGTTGTGCATGATCCGCTCGCTGAGAAAAGGTCGGCCACCGATGCAGCGCACAGGCGTCCACACCGCGTCGCGTGCGACCTGCCAGGCACGCCTGCAGGAACGTCTGCGCGCTGCGTTGTCGGGTGCATTGAGCTGTGTTGCACGCTGTACGCCCGGCGGTCATTGACGACGCAAGCCCCGCACCGCCGATGCGTGTCGGTGGCGCAATTCTGCGGCGCACCCAAGCTGCTCACCCGTCAAAACGTCTCAGCCGCCGTGCCCCGTTGGGCAGCCGCCAACGCCCGTGCCGCTGCCGTTAGCCGATCACGGTGCGGTCATTCGGCCAGGCGTTGGGCTGTGGAACGCGGGCGTGCGAGCAGGCCAGCGATATCGATGCTGCGGGCGCGTCGTGGAGCGGACAACACGACCTCGCCAGTCGTCTGCTCGGCCTGGCTGGTACGCAAGCACCCGCCTGGCGATTGCGTGCAGACGGGTGAGCCGATCTGCATCGGCGCGGTGTTGCCAAGCTGCCTACCGAGCGCCACCGGCCTCGGCAGCGATGCCATCGAGCGTTGCGACTTGCGCGGCCGACAGGCTCAGCTCGGCGGATGCGAAGTTCTCGCGCAGGTGCGGCACCGACGATGTGCCAGCGATGACCAGGATGTTGGGCGAGCGCTGCAGCAACCATGCAAGTGCAACCTGCTTGGGCGTGGCGCCTACCTGTCTGGCAACGCCCGACAGCAGCTCCGACTGCACGGGCGAAAAGCCGCCGAGCGGAAAGAACGGAACATAGGCCACCCCCTGTTGCGCGAGCATCTCGATCAAGGCGTCATCGTCGCGCTTGACCAGGTTGTACTGGTTTTGAACGCAGACGATGTTGGCCAGTGTTTGCGCTTGTTCGAACTGGCGCGCCGTGACGTTGCTCAAGCCGATATGGCGTACGAGGCCCTCGCGTTGCAGCTCGGCCAGGCACGCGACCGGCTCGGCGACCGAACGCTCGTCGGTGTCCATTGCCGTGCCCAGTCTCAGGTTGACCACATCCAGTGTTTCCAGGCCAAGGCTCTGCAGGTTGTCATGCACCTGCCGCCTCAGGCTTGCAGGCGACACATCGATATTCCAGGAGGCATCGGGGCCGCGGCTGAAACCGATCTTGGTCACGATGACCAGATCGCTGCGATAGGGATGCAGTGCTTCGCGGATGAGTGCGTTGGACACACCAGGCCCGTAGAACTGCGCGGTGTCGATGTGGTTGGCGCCCAAGGCGATTGCTTCGCGCAGCACAGACAACGCCGAGGCCTTGTCGCGCGGCGCTCCCCAGACATGCGGTCCGGGCAACTGCATGGTTCCGTAGCCGATCCGCTTGATGCCAAGGGTGGTGCCGGGCAGGGTCAATGTGCCGCCCAAGGGCTTGCCGCTATTCATGGGGAATCCTGTTGGTATGGAGGCAGGTGGCGTGCGTCACCGCTGCGCGTGTTGGGCACGACGGGAGTGCGACGGGATCTTTTGCGTGGCTCCAGGAAACAGGAAGCAACGCGGGAGGCGCGTGGGGCAACGACGTGGTCGCTGCCGCAGCGCAATGGAACTGTACGTAGGCACCCCCTGTGCGACAATCGGGTACAAAGCGGACAGGTCGTACGGATTGCCGAACAATGAGCGGTCACCTCTCAGATATGGAGGCCTTCGTACGCGTGGCGCGCGCAGGAGGGTTTCGAGACGCCGCCAAGAGCGCGGGCGTGAGCGCCTCGACCTATAGCGATGCGATCAAGCGCATGGAGGCCTCGCTTGGCGTGCGCCTGTTCAACCGCACCACACGCAGCGTCGTGCTGACCGATGCAGGCAAGGCGTTGTTGGCACGCATCGCGCCCGCCTTGCTGGAACTGGAGAACGCCAGGGAGGTGGTCAGCGCCTTTCGTGATACGCCGACCGGCACGCTGCGGCTGAACGTGCCGGTCAGTGCCGCGCGCCTGGTGCTGCCAAGGATTGTGCCGGCGTTTATGGCGGCGTACCCGGACATCACGCTGGAGATCCTGACCGAAGAAAGTTTTGTCGACGTGATCGCCGCACGCTGCGACGCCGGCATCCGCTATGGCGAACGGCTGCAGCAGGACATGGTGGCCATCCCGATCGGCCCGCGCGTGCAGCGCATCGCCACGGCGGCCGCGCCAGGCTACCTGGACCGGCGCGGACGCCCCACCCACCCGCGGCAACTCGTTGCCCACGACTGCATCCGCGGGCGCTTCCCAAGCGGCGTTGTTGCAGAGTGGGAGTTCGAGCGCGACGGTGAAGTGGTCACCATCGTGCCGCAAGGGCAATTGCTGGTGGAGATCGGCGGCGGAATCGAGCTGGCGATCCAGGCGGCCATCGCCGGAAGCGGCATCCTGCATCTGTTCGAACAATGGCTGCAGCCGCAGTTCGACACAGGTGCGCTTGAACCCATCCTGCGCCCGTGGTGGCAGCCATTCCAGGGCCCGTACCTGTACTACCCCAATCGCACCCTCACACCGCCGGCGCTGCGCGCCTTCATCGAGTTCGTCAAGAACCTGCCTGACTGAGCGCGTCGGCAACGCTGCCGGCATGCAGTGCAGACGGCACGCGATTCAGCGAAGCGTGCTAGATTCCGCGCCCCGCCGGCGGCCGCCGTGCCGATTTCAAGCGCGCCAGTTGCGCTTCGTAGGCACGCGCGAACTCGTCGCCGAACAGGCGACGGAAGCATTCGTCCGGGTCGCTGCGCAGCTGCTCGAAGTTGTCGCGATAGCGTTCCCAGTAACGCCCCTTGCCACCGAAACCCAGGCGCTTGCCGCCGGCATCGGCTTCCTGCTCCAGGCGGTCCGGGCTGAAGTGGAACAGCATGGCGTCGAAAGCGGCGCGCATGCCGGCCAGCATCGCCATCTGATGGCAGCGGATATCGTCGAAGGCATCTTCGAATGCCGGCACCCCGGACAGAAACGACGCGCTTGGCGGTGCGAGCAACTTCTGCAGCGCATCTTCGGCGGTGGCGGCGAACTTGAGCGGATTGTTTTCCGAGCGCTGGATCACCGTGACCGGCAGCCGGAAGGTGTTCTTGATCTCGGCGCGTGCACGCAGCACGTCCATGACGCCATCGACCACGATGGCGAAGATGCGCTCCAGCTCTGCCGGCACGGTTGTTGCCGCCGACGCTGCGGCTGCAACCGGCACCGCCGCCGGCGGCGTGCATGGCGAAGCCACCGGCGCGGCCGTGGGCGATAACGCAGGCGATGGCGCGGACGGCGCAAAATCGCCAAGCGTCATGTCCCAGTTTTCCGGCAAGGTGGCGCGTGCATCGGCACTGGCCGGTGGACGGAAATGGTCGTGGCCGGCGTTGCTCTGATTCCATGCGCTGGGGCTGGCATCGCGCGCCGGCGCAGGCAACGGGTCGAGCAGGCGCAATGGATCCAGCTCGCGGGGCGTGCCGCTCAGCAGCAAATCGTCCAACGACCCGTCCACCGCAGGCCGTGCCGCAGGCGGTGTGCCGAACTCCAGCAGGTCAAAGCCCGCCGTGACGGAGGGGGCACGCAGCGCCGACGGCGGCGGCGCCACCTGGGTGCGGTCGTCCATCGCATCTGGCAGCGGGTCGAACACTGGCGCCGGCGTCGAGGCTGCGGCCAGCGCCTGCACCTGTACCTGGATTTCGAAGCTGTCCAGCTGCAGGCGGTCGCCATCGCTGAGCGCGGACGGGTCCGCACGCGTCAACGCAGTGCCGTTGAGCGACATGCCGTTGGTGCTGCGGTCTTCGATGAAATACATCCCGTTGAGGAAGCGCACCACTGCGTGCGTACGCGAGACGCCGGGCGCGGCCAGGACCCAATCGCTTTCGTCGGAGCGGCCGATGCTGCCGCCGGTGCCGGCAAAGCGCTTCTGCGCGCTGGCGCCGAACTGCGCGGCCTGCGCGCCGCTGACGGTGAGGATCAACTGCGAACTGGACACGCCATGGACTCCTGCAAACGGTGATCGGTAGGTGCGACTGGCATTCGTGCATGTCGGCAGAAAACGCTGCGTGCAGCGTTGCCGGTGGAGTGCATGCAGCAGACGGACATCGCCTGCGCTGGAGCACATTCGCAAGTGCTGATCGCCGTGCGCGCCCGCGCTGTCGGTTCGGCACCGAGGCTTCTTCTGGTGCGGCAGCCTGGCGTGTGCGCCGCATCCAACCATGCTTTGAAACACCAGCTGGGTCTCGCGCAGTTGGCGCCGATGCCGCGCCCACGATGTACCCCGCGCGGATCGCTACTTCGGCGATCAGGCGGCTTCATGGCGCCCCCACACTGGTCAGCAACTCCATCGCATGCGCTGCATAGTCGCTGCGCCGCGCCTCCAGCTGCGCCGGTTCGCGCGCGGCCAGCAAGGTGATGGCGGCGGCCACCGCGCGCGCCGTAAGGTGGTCGGCCGGCGGCACGGGGGTGGCCTGGTGCGGCGGCGCCAGGCTGCCGCCGGACCAGGCCACTGCCGCAGCCAGCCACGCGCCCAGGGAGACATAATCGCCGGCATGCGCGAATGCCTGCGCCGCGCGACGATGCGCCTCGCTGGGCTCGCGCACCCACTTCTCGGCCAGTGCCGCGCCGGCACGGTCTTCCTCGTCCAGGGTTTCGCCGCGCACGCATTGGCACAGCCAGGCCACGGCGTAGCGCTTGGGTAGCAGGCGCGCGAGCAGCTTGATGGCATCTTCGCCATGACCGCTGGCCAGCAGCGCGCTGACCGCCGCCTGCGGCGCCATCGGCGTACGCAGCTGCGCGCAGGCAGGCGCAGACAACTGCATCTGCGCACAGGCCTGCGCCAGCGAGAGCGTGGGCGCGCTCATCCGATCATAATCAGGCCGCCGCCGACCTGCACCAAGGCGTCGGCCTTGATGCTGACCAACGGGCCCTTGAGCGTGGCCGAGGCACCGGCTTCGGCACTGAGCATGCCGCCGGAGGTCAGTTTGAGCGTGGCATCGCCAGCCACCTCGGTGGCCGGCGACTTGGCCTGCAGCTGTGCATTGGCCAGCAGCTTGATAGCGGTGGAGGTGACCTTGGCTTCCGAGCTGGCATCGATCAGGATCTTGATGCCGCTCAACACGATCTCGCCGTTCTGTTTCATCACCAGCCGCGCGTTGCCGGTCACCAATTCGATTTCTTCGCCGGCTTTCAGCAGCAGCTTCTTGCCCACATCCACGCTGTCGTTGTTGTCGATGCGCGCACTGCGGTCGTGCTTGACCGTCAGCACCCGATCGTTGTCGATGGTGCTGGTGTGGTCGTGCTGCACCTCTTCGCGCAGATCGCGCTGCGCACGCAGGTAGAGCTCTTCCGCGCCGGCCTTGTCTTCGAAACGCAGCTCGTTGAAATCGGCGGTGCCGCCCAGCAGGCTGCGGCTGCGCACGCCGCTTTGGGTCTTGTTGTCGGGCAAGGAAAACGGCGGGGCATGGTCGCCGTTGTAGACGCTGCCCACGATCAACGGGCGGTCCGGGTCGCCCTCCAGAAAGCTCACCACCACTTCCTGCCCCACGCGCGGCAGGCTCATTGCGCCCCAGCCCTTGCCGGCCCACATCGAGGCCACGCGCACCCAGCACGATGGCGCGGCATGCGGGCGTGCCGCAGTGGCCCAGTGGAAGGTCACCTGCACGCGGCCATGCGCATCCACCACAATGTCCTCGTCGGCGTCGCCGGTCACCACCGCCGTCTGCAGGCCGGCAATGGTCGGCTTTGCGGTGCGTTGCGGGCTACGGTACGGCAGCCGGCTTTCCATCACCTGCACGCTGCTGGAAAACGGCGGCTCGCCGCCGCCGTGTTCGGGCGCGGCCAGCGTGGTGTGCGCCGACAGCACCAGATATTCCTGGTTGACTTCGGCACGCGGAAACCCGCGCAAGCGAAACAACGCACCGACCATCAGACCGCAGGCATTGGTGGTGGCCGCATGGCTGGCGCGCTGCACGTTGTGCGCCTCGGTGCGCACCTGCACGTAGCGGCTACCGTCGGCCTGCACGGCGTGCGTACCTGGGTAATCGAAGGCGATCAGCCCGTCGACGGCGTGCAACTGTTCGCCGCTGGCGTCGGCCTCGGCGGCCAGCGATGCCCGCGGCTGCAGCGGGTCGTAGTCGGTGCTGCCGTGCTGGCTGGAATGTACGCCGCGCGCACTGCGCCAATGGCTCACCACCGAGCGCATCACGCGCCGGTCGTCGGTTCCCGGCGGCACGTAAGGCAAGCTGTCCACGCCGTTTTTCGCTGCATGCGCACCCAGCGCATCGGCCAGCACTAACGTATGCGCACTGCGGGTATGGGTGAAGTAGTAATAGATGCCTTCGAGTTCCAGCAGCCGGCTGATGAAGCTGAAATCGTCCTCGCGGTATTGCACGCAGTAGGTGCGCTTGGCGTATTGCGCGCTCAGCTGCTGCTGCACATCGCCGTAGCCGATGTCGCCCAGTACGCTGGTGACGATCTCCGGCACGCTCATGTCCTGATAGATGCGGCAATCGCGGCGTTGGGTCAGCAGCCAGGGCCTGGGCACCACCTGCAATTCCAGCACGGCGTAATCGAGCGCATCAACCACGGTGTAGCCGTTGTGCGCGCAACTGGCCACCATGCCGTGATACCAGCGCTGTTCGCCCTCGCCATCGGCCAGTTGCACCGCCACTGGCGTGCCAAGCAGATCACGCAGGCTGGGCTGCAGCTCGCTGCACAACGCATCGATGCGGTAGTCGAACAGCTGCCCCAACGCTTCGCTGGCCTGCATGCGGTGCAGCAGCAGGCGCTCGCCAAGGTCGGAGTGCAGCGTGATGGTGCGCGGCATCGAAGCATCCACAGGTGATGGGGCAACGCACGTTGCGCTGACCGACGGCGCTGCGTTGCGCCCGCGTGCAACGGCAGGCGGCGAAAGGCACGGCAACCGTCACGCGCATGCTCACATGCGTGCGTGCGGCAAAGCCGACATTTCGTCTCAGCCCGGCCCAGGCGTGCGCGCGGTCACGACCCAGCCGTGCACGGGCTGGCCGCGCTCGCTGCGCAGCACGTCCAATTCCAACGCGATCGGCTGTAAACCGGCGCTATGCAACGCGGCGCGCACATGCGCCTGGCTATGCCGATAGCGCCCGCTGGCATCCAGTTCGACCCGGTCGTCCCGCGCGTCCAGCGCTTCGACCGTGAAGCCCAGCACGCCCCCTGGCGTGAGCGCGCCGGCAGCGGCAACGAGCACCGGCTGCAGCGCGCTGAAGTACACCAATGTGTCGGCCGAACCGATCACGTCCCATTGCGCGTGCTGCGCGTGCAGGTATGCGGTGAGTTCGGCCACCTCCAGCCGATCGTAGCCACCGCGTTGGCGTGCCTTGGCGACCATGCCAGGCGACAGGTCCACGCCCACCAGTTGCCGTGCATACGGGCGCCACAGCGGCGCACACAGCCCGGTGCCGCAGCCGGCATCGAGCATGCGCAAGCCTGCATGCGGTGGCGCAAGGCAGGCCGCCAATGCCTCGGTCAGCCGTTGCGGCGCGCGGTACTCCAGGTGATGCAGCAACTGTTCGTCGAAGCTGTCGGCAAAGCCATCGAACAGTTCACGCACATAGGTATCGCCGGCACGCGGCGGCGGCTCGGCGCCGCCACAGGCGGCCAGCATATGCGTCGCCACCGCGTTGCCCGGCGCAAGCGCGAGCCAGTCGCGATACACCGCTTGCGCCTGCGCATGCTCGCCCAACAGGTAGAGCCCGGTGCCCAGCGCCTCGCGGGCGTGCAGGTTGTCCGGCGCCAGTGTGCAGGCCTGCTGCAGGCATTGCACCGATTGCTGCAGATGCTCGGTGTCCTGCGCGTGATTGCGCAGGAACAGGCCGAGCAGGTAATGCGCATGCGCAGACTGCGGATAGGTGTGCAACAACGCCGCATAGGTGACGAAGGCTTCTTCGCCGCGCCGCTGCGCTTCCAGCACCGCTGCCAGATTCGCCAGTGCATCGGCATGCGCAGGCGCCAGCGCCAGTGCGCGGCGATAGCAGTGTTCGGCATCGCGCAGGCGGCCGCATTCGCGGTGCACATTGCCCAGGTTGTTGCAGGCATCCGGTTGCGCGGGCGCCAGCGTCAACGCCTGGGTGATGGAGGCCACCGCTGCGGCGCTATTGCCGCGCTGGTGCAGCAGGATGCCCTGGTAATGCAGCGCGTCGGCATGTTCGGGCTGATCGTCCAGCAGCTGCGTGTACAGCTGCGCGGCATGTTCGAGTTGGCCACTGCGGTGCGCGGCGATCGCCTGCTGCAGGGCGTCGGGGTGTGGCTGGGTCGCAATTTGCATGAGCTTCTCCAAGGACACGGCAACCGGTGGTGCGGACACGAACGTGAGCGCGCAGCCGCACGGCATCACGTCTGCAACGCGCGGCCAGCACCACGACCGTGGTGCTGATGCGCCGGGGCGGCCACCGCCTGGAATCGCTGCGGGCGCTGGCAGGCTGGAGTACCTGCGCAGGGGCGCGATGGCAGCCAACGGGCGGCGGCCTGCCACCGGTCATCCGCCCCCAACGCACCACTCACCCGATCAGCACGGTGAAGCAGCCCAGGGTGATCACCCCGCCATGCGCGGTGCTGTCGCCCAGACGCGCAGCCGGCTGGCCTGCGATCAACACGGTCGGTGCGCCGGCCACGATGCTGTCCGGCGGGCCGACGCAGACCGCCATGTCGCCCAGCCGCGCCGCCGGCAGGCCGCCGATCAATACCGTTGGCGCGCCGGGGCTGACGATCGGCCCGCCCACATGCGGCACCACCCCGGTCACCATGGGGCAGACATGCAAATCGGTCAGGCGCGCGGCAGGTTGCATCGGCACGCTTGGGGAGTGGCCATGCACGGCACTATCCAGCCAGGCCGCAGCGGTCACCCGACAATTCGTCTCAGCGTTGCGCCACCGAGGTGGTGGTCTCTGCCTCACGGGTGTCGGGCGACGGTTTCGCCAACGCCAACGCCAGGGTCTGGCGCGCGGCACGCAGTGGCGCGTCTGCATTGCCGAACATGCCGGCAAGAATCTGCAACGCCTGCTGCGCGTGGTCGCGCGCGGCCACGGTCTGGCCCAGCCTGCGCTCGGCTTCGGACATGCCGCGCAGGATCTCGGCCGTTTGCGGATGCGCGCGCCCCAGCACACGCTCGGAGGCCGCGAGCGCGGCGCGCTGTTCGGCCAGCGACGCCTCCACCTGGCCGTCATCCAGCAGCCAGAACGCATGGTTGCTGCGATAGGCGATGGTGGCCGGTGCATCGTTGCCGAAGGCCGCGCGCGCGCGCTCCAGCACGCTGCGGTAGTACGGCCCGGCTTCGGCCAGCTTGCCCTGCTGCCGTAACGCGCCGGCCAGGTTGCCTTCGACCATCAAGGTGTCGGCGGCGCTCTCGCCATACAACCTGCGTGTGACCTGCAGCAGCGGCACGAGTTCGGCTTCGGCACCGGCAAAGTCGCGCTGCATCAGCAGGAACACCGCCAGGCTGTTGCGCATCGACACCACCAACGGATGCTCGGGCCCGCGCATGGCCATGCGCTCGCGCAGCAGGCTGCGCTGCAAGGCGATCGCCGGTACCAGCTGGCCGTTCTCGGCCAGCATGGCAGCGTAGCTGTTGCCGGCGTCGATCCGCTGGTCCGCGCTGCTGGAGGCATTGGCCAGCGCAGCGACATAGGCATGCCGGCTCTCTGCCAACGCATCGCGCATGCGGCCCTGTTCGCGCAGGGCCCATGCCAACCAGGCACGCAGCTCGTTGCCCATGGCCTGCTGTTGCGCATCGCCGCGTGCTGCCTGCGCAATGCCCTGGCGCAAGACACGCTCGGCGTCGCCGGGCTTGCCGTCGCCAGTGAGCGCCTGACCCAGCATGGAAACCGCCTTCAACGCCGGCAGGCTGCCCGCGCCCTCGGTCTGCTGTGCCAGGGTCTGTGCGATGCGCAGATGCTCCACGGCCTGCGGAAAATTGGCCAGCGCAATGAGCGTGCGGCCCAGCGTCAGTTCCACCTGGGTGCGCGCATCGGGTTGGTCGGCCAGCTCGCGCGCCGCACGCTGCGAGGCCTGCTGCAGCACGCGCAGCATCAGGGTCTTGTCCAGGTCGCGCGCCACACCGGGGTCCACGCTGGACAACACCGAACTCATGAAATCGCCGGTGACCTGCGCGCGTTGCGCATCGCGCGCGGCCTGCTGCAGCGACCACAGCGTGGCACCCAGGCCGGCGACCACGGCAATCGCAGCCAGGCCGGCGGCAACGACGCCGCTGCGGTGACGCTGGGTGAATTTGCGCAGCCGCAGCCAGCGGCTCGCCTGCAGGGCGCGCGGCGGGTAACCGTCCAGCCAGCGATGCAGATCGTCCAGCAGCGCGGACACCGATGCGTAGCGCGCCCCCGGTTGCGGTTCCAGCGCGCGCAGCACGATCGCATCCAGCCCGTCGCGCAGCGCCTCGTGCAATTTCTGGTAGGTGGTCGCGCGCGCCGCGCAGATGCGCGCACGCGCATCGGCCGGCACGGCAGCCACCCGCTGCGACGGCGGCTGCGGTACCCCGTCGCGCCCGGCCACCGGCGCCAGCCCGCAACTCAGTTCGTAGAACATCGCTCCCAACGCATAGATGTCGCTGCGTGCGTCCACATCCTGCGCGCCGCGTGCCTGCTCCGGGCTCATGTAACCGGGCGTGCCGCGATCGTGCGCACAGGTCGTGCCCGGGTTGGTCGCATCGATGGCGATGCCGAAATCGATCACCCCCGGCATCGGCCGCCCGTCGATCTCGCTGACCAGCACGTTGCTGGGTTTGAGGTCGCGATGGATCACGCCCTTCTGATGCGCGTGCTGGACTGCCTCGCTGACGCGCAGCATCAGCAACACGCGCGCATGCAGCGACAGGCGGTGTTCGTCGCACCACCAGGTGATCGGCTCGCCGCGCAGGTACTCCATCACCAGATACGGCTGGCCATGGGCATCGGTACCCACGTCGTGGATCTGCGCGATCGCCGGGTGCACCATCTGCGCCAGCAGCCGGCACTCGAATTCGAACAGCGCACGGCCCTGCGCATCCAGCGCATCGGCGGCCACCAGCTTGATCGCCACCTCGCGCTCGTACGCGCCATCGGCACGGTGACCCAGATACACCCGGCCCATGCCGCCGGCGCCGATCAGGCGGTCGATCGCCCACGCACCGAAGCGCGTGCCGGCCGGCAGCTCCGGTAACGGCGCACGCAATGCGGCGGCGGCCTGTTTCAACGGCGCCCGCACGCGCAAGGTGGCCTGCGATTCCACCGCCAGCATCGCCAGCAATTGGTCGCGCACGCTGGCGTCGTCGCCGGCCTGCGCGCGCGCAAATGCCTCGCGCTCGGCAGCAGGCAACTGGCAGGCCTGGTGGAACAGGGCTTCCAGGCGTTGCCACGCGGTGGCGGCCAGGCTCACAGCTGCGCCGCCAGCCACACCCTGGCAAAGCGCAGATCGCGCTCCAGCGTCGGCACCGAGACCTCCAGCTGTTCGGCGGCCTCGGCCACGCTGAAACCCACCAGCTCGGTCAACGCGAAGGCACGGGCCTTGCGCTCGTCCACCTGGGCCAGCTTGTCGAAGGCATCGGCCACCAGCATCAATGCCTCCGGCCGTGCGGCGCCGTCGGACAGGCTGATGGTCAGCGTCACCGCCTGCCCCAACCGTTTGGCGCTGGCCTGCTGGCGCGCCAGGTCCACCAACAGGTGGCGCATCTGCAGGGCGGCCACCGAATAGAAATGCGCCCGCGAACGGAAACCCTGCTGGCCCTGTTCCAGCCGCATCCACGCCTCGTGCACCAGCTCGGTCGCCTGCAATCCAGCGCGCCCGTCGCGACGCAGCTCGCGCATGGCGGTGGCGCGCAGCACGTCATAGACGTGGCGCGCCAAAGCGTCGCCCGCGCCGGGTTCGTCGCGCTGCCAGGCCTGCAACAACTCGGTGATCGGCAGCTCGGACATCCAAGCCCATCTCGCCTGCGTGGACACGCAGTATCCCGCATTGGCGCCAGCGCGGAACACGCCGCCGGCAATCATTTGAATCCCCGATCACCGCGCCCCGACCGCGGAGCAGCCCAGGCAGGTAGCAAGGTGTCGCCGGCAGCCGGGGCCATTCCAAGCACGCCCAGCCTGTCCCCGGCAGAACACGGCCCCAGGATGCCGCGGTATCGGGTCGCAGCGGCTGCGCGGGCAAGCACGGGCCTGGTGCCGGTCTTGCGTGCCTGCCGTCACGTCATCGGCAGCGACCGCGTCACCGCGACGTCATACGACGCCGCTAGCCTGCGCCCCTCCAAAGGGTGGGAGGTTCGGGTGTCCGCACATCCAAAGCGCGCCTGGGCACGTCTGTTCACCGAGCATGGCCCGGTGCTGCGCGGCTTCTTCGTGCGCCGCGGAGCAAACGAGGACGCCGAAGACCTGGTCCAGGAAACCTATCTGCGCCTGCTGCGTGCGCATCAGCAGCCTGGCCAGGCCATCGCCAACCCGGAAGCGTACCTCTATACGGTGGCGGTCAATCTGGCGCGCGAGCAGGCGGTGCGGCGCAGGCAGGCGCCGCTGCGTATCGAGGACATGGAACAGTTCGCGCAACGGCTGGTGGCCGGCGACGATGTCGAAGACAGCGCCCAGCGGCAACAGCGCCAGCAACGCCTGCAGGCCGTGCTGGCCGGGTTGCCCGAACGCGTCCGCGCGGTCTTGGTGATGCAGTACCGCGACGGCCTGAGCTACAAGCAGATCGCCCAGCGCCTGGGGGTGTCTTCGCACATGGTCAAGAAATACGTGGTGCGTGGCCTGTCGGCCTGCAGGCTGGCCTTGGCCGACGAGGGAGCGCACTGGTGATGCGCGCATCGCCAGCGGCAGCACGCCGCCTGACCGAGGAAGCGGCACACTGGCATGCGCTGCAACGCATGCAGCCGCTGGATGCCGACCAGCAGGCGCGTTTCATGGACTGGCTGACCGCCTCGCCGGCGCATGTGCGCGAATACCTGGCAGTGACGCAGGTGGCCGGTGCGCTCGGTGAGGCATTGGATGCAATGGCGCTGGATGTCGAGGCGCTGCTGCAGGCCGAGCGCCAACGCGACACCGGGACGGCGCGCAACGTGGTGGCACTGCCGTTGCCGCCGCGGCGCGCAGCGGACGCAGCACCCCAGACCCGTCGGCCGCGGTCGCTGGCACGCCGGCCGCGCTGGCAGATCGGCCTGGCCGCGATGCTCGCCCTGATCACCGTCGTCGGCAGCTGGGCCTGGCCGCGCACCACCACGTATGCCACCGCGCATGGCGAACAACGCCGCGTGCAGCTGGCCGACCGCAGCGTGGTGTTCCTCAATGCGGATACGCGCATCCAGGCCACGATGACGCCATGGTCGCGCCGCCTGCAGTTGCTGCAGGGCCAGGCAAGCTTCGATGTCGCAGCGGACCGGCGTCGGCTGCAGGTACGGGCACTGGGCCTGCGCGTGGAAGACATCGGCACCGCGTTCGACATTGCGCTGCATGGGCAGCAGGCACGCGTCGACGTGTCTGCCGGTCGCGTGCATGTCTGGCGCGCCGACCACCCGGCGCAGCCGATGCTGGCCAACCTGGGCGCAGGACAAAGCGCGCGCATCGACGAGGCCGGCCAGGTCGAAGTGAGCAATGAAGATATCGCCACCATGCATGCATGGCAGCAGCAGCGCATCGTGTTCCGCGACGAGCCGTTGCGCAACGTGGCCGAAGACTTCAATCGCCTCAATCGCATCCAGCTGCACATCGACGATGCGCGCGCCGGCGCGATGCGCCTGACCGGCAATCTGCGTAGCGACGATCTCGCCGGCCTGCAGGCGTTTCTCGCACGGCAGCCCGGCCTGCGGCTCGAACAACACGCCGATGCGCTGCACATCGTCAGCCGTGCACCACAGGCGACCACCCACCGGTAGCGCGCGCGGCGAGTGCGGCCAACACGCTGACGCTCACGTGCGTGCAGGAATCGGCACTGCAGACAGCAAGGCATTGCCCGGTGTGTGCATGCGATTGGCAGACACGCCGCGGTGTCGTGCTGCCATGCCTGTTCGTATCGCGTATCGGCGTTGACGCATCTGCGCAACGCCCGCCTTGCATCGGGACCGATGCATTGGAGCTCGGCGTGCGCGTTGCGCTGCATGGTGCCGCGTCACGCAACGATACGACGCAATGGGCGATCGAACCGGCAACGTGCTTTTCCCCACGCACCACTGGCCTGCGTGCGCTCCACGGCACGCGCACGTCATCGCCTGCGCACGTGTCACAGAAAATTCATCGAAAAACGGTGCCCGACTTGGCTCGTCGCGCCTCGTAGAGGGGGTAGTCGCCGCTTCGATCCGCATGGATCGATGCGGTGCCCCCTCTCCCTCTGCCTGGAAGTGATGATGCGCCGCTGCCTGTTCCTGTCCGTTGCCCTCGCCCTGCATGCCGGCGCTGCCGGTGCCCAGACGCCACCCGTCGCAGTCGACGCCATTCCCGCGCAACCGCTGTCACGCGCGCTCAATACGCTGTCGCGCCAGACCGGCCTGCAGTTCGTCTACGCAGCCAGCGTCGGCGGCACGCTGCAAAGCCGCGGCACCGCTGCCGGCGCTGCACCCGAACAGGCCTTGCAGCAACTGTTGCAAGGCACCGGATTGCGCTATCGCTATCTGACCCCGACCACGGTGACCATCGAACCGGCCGAGACGGTAAGCGATGCGCCCGCGGCAACGCCGCCCGCCGCCGCTACCACCACCGAACCCCCAGCCACCGCAGGTGCGCCGGTGCGCGAACTGGACAGCATCCAGGTGCTGGGCAGCTATGCCGGTAGTCTCAGCGCCGCGCTGCGCGAGAAACGCTATGCCGACAGCGTGGTCGACGTGATCGCCGCCGAAGACATCGGCAAGCTGCCGGCGCAGAACGTGGCCGAAGCCTTGCAGCGCGTGCCGGGCGTGTCGATCGTGCGCGACCGCGGCGAAGGCGTGTACGTACGCGTACGCGGCCTGGGTCCGAATTTTCAGGTGACCACGCTCAACGGCCAGACCATGGCGGTCAACGAGAACGTGCGCACCTCCGGCCAGACCGGCCGCCAGTTTCGCTACGACACCTTGCCGGCAGAACTGGTCTCCGGCCTGGATGTGATCAAGAGCCCCACCGCCGATCTGGACGAAGGTGCCATCGGCGGCATCGTCAACGTGCGCACCTTCCGCCCGCTGGAATTGGGCAAGACCTTGCTCAACACCTCGCTGGAGTCCAGCCAGGCGCAACGCACGCATGCCAACGACCCGCGCGTGTCCGGCCTGTTCAACTGGGTCAATGCCGATGGCACCTTCGGCATGCTGGTGTCCGGCGCCTACGCACAGCGCAGCCTGCGCCAGGACCGCGTCAACGAAGTGAGTTGGGATTATTACCCCAACGGCGTGCCTGGTGCGCCGGGTGCGTCCTACCTGCCCACCGGGCTGCGCCCGACGCTGGAATTGGAAGAGCGCGAGCGCACCGGCGTGGCCGCTTCGCTGCAATGGCGCCCCAGCGCGGCCTGGGAAACCAACCTGGACCTGCTGTATGCCAAGCAGACGGTGCACTACGACGAATACAGCCTGGGCGTGGGCTTCGACGGCGTGTCCAAGATGAGCAACCTGAGCGTGGACCACGGCGGGGTGACCGGCTTCGACTATCGCAATGGCCAGGTGCAGGTCTCGCGCGAAACCTCCGGCATCACCGACGACAACCGCAGCGCACGCCTGTCCAGCACCTGGAATGGCGATCTGTGGACGCTCGGTGCAGTGGCATTCCACTCGCAAGCACACAGCTACGACTCCGACCCGATCCGCCGCACGCGCCTGCGCAGCGCCAGCAACCTGTCGATGCGGGTGGAGATGCCGCAGGCCGACGACGACAACGTGCCGAACTGGAGCTTCACCAACGGCTTCGATCCGACCAACCCGGCCAGCGTCAGCGGGCGCCGGCTGGAATGGCGCGAGATCGACGCGCGCGACAAGGAAGACGCGCTGCAGCTGGACGCCAAGCGCACGCTCGGCGATGGCTGGCTGCGCGACATCAAGTTCGGCGCCAAGTACCGCCAGCGCTCGCGCACCTACGATCGCGCCGACCTGCTGTTCAACCGCATCGCCGGCGTGCAATTTCCGGCCAGCTATTTCACCGCACTGCCGGTGAGCGACATGCTGGTCGATGGCAAGGGCACGCTGCCGCGGCATTGGCTGGCGCCGATCGAAGCGCCGTTCTGGGGCAACTGGCCGACCGCCGCCGATCTGAGCGACACGCCCAACAGCGCCGACCTGCAGAACTCCTACGAGGTGCGCGAGAAGATCGGCTCGGCGTATGCGATGACCGACTTCGGCGGCAACCTGGCCGGACGCGAGCTGCGCGGCAACCTGGGCGTACGGCTGGTGCGCACCGAGCAGACCACCGACGGTCACGCCGACCTCGACGGCGCTGCCCAGCCGGTGCATTTCGAGCGCAGCTATACCAACGCGTTGCCGTCGTTCAATGCGGCCTGGGACGTGCGCGAGGACATGGTGCTGCGGACCTCGGCGGCCAAGGTGATCACCCGCCCGGATCTCACCGACCTGTCGTCCAAGCTCACCTTCAACTCCAGTGGCGAAGTGCTGACCGCCAGCGGCGGCAACCCGGCGCTGCGGCCGTTCGAGGCGTGGCAGTACGACCTGACCTTCGAGTGGTACATCGACGGCACCTCGGCGCTGACCGGTGGCGTGTTCTACAAGGACATCTCCAGCTTCATCCAGACCCAGCTGTCGTACCTGGACTATCAGGGCCAGACCTATCTGCTCTCGTCCAAGACCAACGGCAGCCAGGCCAGCGTCAAAGGCGTGGAACTGGCCTACCAGCAGGTGTTCACCGGCCTGCCGGCGCCGCTGGACGGCCTGGGCATGCAGCTCAACTACACCTTCACCGACAGCGAGGCGACCTACCGCGATGGCGACCGCCGCTTCACCGACAGCCTGGAAGGCGTGGCCAAGAACACCTACAACGCCGTGCTGTTCTACGAGAAGGGCCCGCTGATGGCGCGCGCCAGCTACAGCTGGAGCGACAACATCGTCAACGCGGTCGGCACCGCCAACGTCGCCACGCTCAACAGCGACGCCTTCGGCAGCCTGGACGCCAATGTCGCCTGGAAGGTCAACGACACCCTGTCGGTGTTCGTCAACGCCATCAACCTCACCGGCCAGGTGCAGCGGCAATACGTCGGCGACCACCTGTTCGGCGGCTATACCGACTACGGCCGCACCTGGTCGCTGGGTCTGCGCGCGCGTTTCTAAGCGCGCCTGCATGCCTTACGTAGCGGTCGTCGCGTTCGCGCGCGGCCGCCATCGCCCTGCGCCGATGGTTTCGTCCCACCGCTTCATTCGCACTGGATCTGCCGATGCTTCTGCGTTTTTGTCGACGCGCTGCCGCCCTTCTCGGGCTCGCGCTCGTACCGCTCTGCCCCGCCCACGCCACCGACGCGGCGCCCGACACGCTGGAAAAGGTGCTGATTCTCAAGCGCCATGGCGTGCGTGCGGCGATGTCCAGCCCCGAACAGCTCGGCCGCTATTCGCTGCACCCATGGCCGCGCTTCGCCGTGCCGGCCGGTCACCTCACCGCCAACGGCGCGCAGCTGGAGCGCCTGTTCGGCGATTACTACCGCGCGCGCTACACCGCCCTGGGCCTGTTGACCGGCGATGGCTGCGGCCAGGCCTATTACTGGGCCAACCGCACCCAACGCACCATCGCCTCGGCCGAGGCGATGGCCAGCACGTTGACGCCTGGCTGCGCCAACCCGGTGCACAGCGTGGCCGCCGGCCGTTCCGATGTGTTGTTCGACGGCACCGCCGCGCTGCGTCAGCCCGACGCGCGTGCGCGCATGCAGGCGGCCATCGCCGGCCGCATCGGCGGTGACGCCCGCGCCTGGAACGCCGCACAGGCCGATGCAATCGACACGCTCGAACACCTGCTGCTGCAATGCGCCCAACGCCCCTGCCCGCCGCAGGCTGCGCCCGGCAAGCTGCGCCTGACCACGGTACCGGCCGGGCTGGACGATGCCGGCCCGTCGATTCCCGGTATCGATGGTCCGGCTGCCGCCGCTTCAGGCATCACCGAAAGCCTGCTGATGGGCTGGGCCGATGGGCAGGACTTCGCTGCACTCGGCTGGCAAGGCCTGGACGAAGCCACGCTGCTGCGCGTGTTCGCCCCGCACCAGGCCGAATTCGCCCTGCGTCTGCGCACGCCCACCGTCGCCCGCCTGGCCAGCACGCCGCTGGCCGCACGCCTGCTGGCGACGCTGCAGCAAGGTAGCGATGCAGCCTCTTCTGCCGACGCCATCGGCGGCGATGCGCGTCTGGTGGTGGTGTCCGGCCACGACGGCACGCTGACCCTGCTGGCTGGCATGTTCGATCTGCATTGGCAGTTGCCAGGCTACCAGGCGGACCAGACGGTGCCCGGCGGCGCGCTAGTGTTCGAGCGCTGGCGACGTGCGGACGGCCAGCGCGTCATCCGCCTGCGCTACACCGCGCAGAGCCTGACGCAGCTGCGCGAACGACAGCCATTGACGCTACAGGCACCGCCGCCGAGCGCGGCCATCTTCATTCCCGGCTGCAGCACCGCCACGCCGGCCTACGACTGCCCACTGCCGCAGTTCGCCCACCTCGTCCAGGCCGCCCTCGATCCGCTCGCCATGGACCACTGATCCCCTACGCGGCGCGCTGGGCCCAACGCGTCGCGTCCATTCGCTGTTCCCCAACCGCACGAGGTCACCATGCTCAAGCATCTTCGTTCTCTGCTCAGTGTCGGAATCGGCTTGACCCTGGCCTGCGCCGGCGTCGCCCACGCGCAATCCAGCGTCGGCGTCCTCGACGTGCTCACCTACAACGTCGCTGGCCTGCCCGAAGGCATCTCCAGCAGCAATCCCGCCACCAACACGCCGCTGCTCGCACCCAAGCTGGCGCCGTACGCGCTGGTCAACGTGCAGGAGGACTTCAACTACCACGCCGCGCTCTATGCCGGCGACAACCACCCTTACCGCACCCCCACCAGCGGTGGCGCCGCCATCGGCGATGGCCTCAACACGCTGAGCAACTACCCCTTCAACGACCTCACCCGGGTGAAGTGGGACAAGTGCAACGGCACCGACTGCCTGACGCCGAAGGGCTTCAGCTACATGCAGCTGCGGTTGGACAACGGCGTGCTGCTGGACGTCTACAACGCCCATCCCAATGCCGGTGACGCAAGCGCCGACCTGGCCGCCCGCCGCGCCAACATCAGCCAGCTGTCGCAGTTCATCACCACCTGGTCGGCCGGCAACGCCGTGCTGGTGATGATGGATTCCAACACTCGCTACACCCGCAGCGAAGACAACATCCGCGAGCTCATCGCCAGCAACAACCTGATTGATCCGTGGGTGGAACTGATCAAGGGCAACGCCCCGGCCGCCGGCGCGGCGCCGCTGCTGTGCGGCACCCCGCCGACCAATCCCTGCGAGGTCGTCGACAAGATCCTGTACCGCGCCGCGCCGCAGCTGACCCTGGCCGCCAACCGCTACCAGCTCGATCCAGGCAACTTCTACGACAGCGCCGGCAAGCCGCTGTCGGACCACTATCCGCTGTATGCGCAATTCGGTTGGGCGGTGGGCACCGACGTGCGCACCAGCGACAGTTTCGGCGGACCGCATGGCGTACCGTTCAACGACGTGGCCGGCGGCGCCCACCAACGCCAACTGCGCAGCGTCACCCTGCGCGGTGACGCGCGTCTGGATGCGGTGGCCGCCAGCCTGGACAACGGCGTCACCCTGGCCCACGGCGGCAGCGGCGGAACCGCCACCACCCTGGCCTTGGCGACCGGCGAACAACTGACCTCGGCGACCCTCACGGTGGGCCAGTACAACGGCCGCACCCGGCTGTTCTCGCTGAGCCTGACCACCAACCAGGGCCGCAGCATCGCCGCCGGCACCCCGACCAGCGAGCGCTACACCCTTACCGCCCCCGCCGGCTGGCATATCGCCGGCTTCACCGGCCGCGCCGGCGATGCCATCGACAAGCTTGGGGTGATTTACCGGAAGAATTGACAGAGCGCTTGCACTCTTGCGGACACAGCGGACAGCACGGCATGCAAGACGCCGTGCTGTCCTTGCCGCGTCGGACAGGCCGCGTCTACCAAGAGGCTGTGCTCGTGATGGTCGCCGGGATCTAAGCGCTGCACCGGGTGCCGGATCGCCGCATGGCAAGCCCGCATCGGCCACCCCGGCCAGGACACGAGGATGACCCGGTGATCGCTTGCTCAGGCCTTCGCGTACAGCCCAGCTGCTTGGCTCAGATCAACGCGATCCTCAGCCAAAAGGTGCCGACTCGGCCGCGCTGGCCGCCAGTTGCTTCATCCAACCGATGTCCATCCATCACGCCGAGCGCCCCTTGCTCAGAGGCGCCTGCAGGCTGAGACGACACCAGAGGCCCCACCGCGACGGGGGCACGCTCATTTCGGCAACAGCCCACTTGCTTGGTAACTTTCGATCAACGCATCGAAGAGCTTGATGTCGGATCGACCGCGAGCCATCAGCTGCGCGCCGCCGATTGCGGCAAAGATGGTGCGAGCGCGCTTCTTGGCGTCCTTGGCACCCACAACCTCTGCCGCAACCAGCATCTTGGAAAGCCATGCGATGTTCACATCGGCAAAGGCTTGAACCTCGTCTTTCACTATGTCCGGAAGGTCGTCGTACTCGGCAGCCATGAAGCTGCACAGGCAGATGCGATTTCCGTTTTCCAGCGAGCGACGGAAGGTCTCCGGATAGCGGCGCAACGCCTTCATCGGCTCTTTCGTTTCCGCTGACAAGGCGTCCAATGTGGCGGCCGAATCTTCCCAATAGCGTTTGGCGACGGCGGCGGCGAGGTCCGCCTTGCTCGGGAAGTGGTGATAGAGGCTGGCCGCCTTGATGCCCACATCCTCCGCAAGGCTGCGCACGTTCAAACCGCTGTAGCCGTGCGCCTGCGCGATCCTGGTCGCCGCCATCAGGATCTTGTCGCTGGAATTCGTACTTTCCTGCTTCTTCACACGTCCGCCTTCGACAGGTGTTGACAGCGCGCAGTATAGCGCGCATCGTGTTACCTAACAAACGTTAGGTAGTTGATGCCGAGCCGCGTTTGCCATCCAACTTTCCTTTGAGAGGCGACCCATGCGCAGCGAACTTTTTTATCAAGATGCCACCCAGCTGGCAGAACTGATCCGCACCAAGGAGATCTCCCCGGTCGAGGTCGTGCAGGCGCACCTGGACCGCATTGAGGCGGTGAATCCCCAGATCAATGCCATCGTCAATCTGGCCGATAGCGCGCTCAGCGCAGCCAAGGCAGCCGAGGCCGCGGTGCTTGCAGGCGATGCGCTCGGCCCGCTGCATGGCGTGCCCTTTACGGTGAAGGACTCCATCGACACCGTCGGCGTGCTCACCCAGCGCGGGTCGCCGATTTTCAAGGGGCGCCGTCCAGACACCGATGCAACCAGCGTGGCACGCATGAAGAAAGCAGGCGGCATCCTGCTGGCGAAGACCAACCTGCCGGAGTTCTCGTACTGGATCGAAAGCGACAACCTGCTCACCGGCCCGACCAGCAATCCGTGGGATGTCAGCCGTACCTCGGGTGGATCGAGTGGCGGTGAATCGGCGGCCATCGCCGCGGGCATGTCGCCGATCGGTCTCGGCACCGATCTGGCCATCTCGGTGCGTGGCCCGGCAGCGCAGACCGGCATTACCTCGATCAAGGCGACTCACGGCCGCATTCCGATGACCGGCATTTGGCCGCGTGCGCCTCGCCGCTTCTGGCATGTCGGGCCGATGGCCCGCTCGGTCCGCGACATCGCGCTCGCCTTCGCACAGCTTGCCGGTCCCGATGGCAAGGACGCCTTTTCCAGTAGTGCCGTGCCGTTCGACGCCGGCATCGGCCGCCAACCCTACCGACCGCTGCGGGTGGGCTGGATGATCGGCCCCGGCTACGGCCCGGTCGACCCGGAAGTGCAAGCGACCGTGCGCGCGGCGGCCGATGCGCTGAAGGACATCGGCATCTTCGTCGAAGAGGTGCGCATCCCGGCACTGGAACGCGATTTCGCACTCGATGTCTTCAACAAGTTGCACGTCATGGAGATGAAGCCGGCGTTTGCCGAGGCAGTTGCGGGCCATGAAGATCTGATGTTCAAGATGTCCAAGACGATGCTGTCGATCGCCGACACCTCGCTCACCGACTACATCGCCGCAGAGCAGGCGGCCGAGCGCATCCGCGACGGCTATGCCGACTACTTCAGCCGCTACGACGCCCTCATCACCCACGTCCTGCCCATCCCCGCCCACAAGCACGGCGTCGCGGAATTCACCATCGACGGCCAGACCGTGGACGCCACCTATCTTCAGGGCGCAACGGTGCCGCTCAACGTCGCCGGCCTGCCTGGCGTAGCGATGCGATTCGGCACCAGCAAGGAAGGCCTGCCCATCAACGTACAGATCGTCGGCAAGTGGCAGGCCGAATCCACCATCCTGCATGTCGCCGCGCTGCTGGAAAGCGTCAGCCCGGTCCGCGACCTGCACCCGTCGCTGTGAGTGCAACAGCGCTCGGGAGCCGGCAACTCCCGAGCGCCATTCCATCGATTCCCAGAAAGACGACGCGGTCAGAGTTCATCCTGCTGTAAATCATTGACCCTGGTGTTTGCAGATCACGCTGACTATTTTCCTGCGTCGGCATCCATCGCGCGGTCGCCTGCGGTAACGCGGCTTTAATCACTTGGAAACGCAATGACGGCCAGCGTTCTAGCGTCATCTCGGTTACGCACAAACGCCCATCGGCATGCCGCCGCACCCAGGGGGCTGCTTACGCTTATCAACGCAAGCCATCTCCCATTCAACGCTGGGCCGCCTCGCAGAGCTTGCGATTGAACCAGGTGGACCTGGCAATGGGCAGGTACGCATCCCAGTCGCTGGGCGGCAGCATCGTGCTGTTCTTGTCCAGCTCCGCCTGGAATGAGGCCTCGTCGCGGCTGCGACCGGCCATGGTCTCGTCCAACGCCGCCAGGCACTCTTTCGGGCGATTCAGGCGCAGCAGGGTGAGCGCGCGGTCGTTGGCGAAACGGTCGCGATCGAGCCAGTTCAGGAACTCGCCGCACTCGCTCGCGAACGCCTGCATACCGGCGAGCGCTTCGGTATAGCGCTTGCCGCGATAGTCGCGCAGATACGCTTCACGTCGTCGGCTGCTAGCGGCGGAGGTGCAGCCGGCCGGCAATTGCAGATAGTCGCCTTCGAAGCTGGCGCGCATGCCGCAGTAATCGCGGCAGCTGTCCTGCGTCAGTGCGGCAATGCTGAAGCCACCTGCCACCGGCTTGAACGACAGCCTGCATGGCGCGTCGCTGGCATCGCTCACTTCTGCTTTTTCGCCCTGCAGCGTGCCCTCCAGCGAACACGTGTGGCCGTTGGCGCCCACCGCGAGAATCTCGAAGTGGCGCGCCCCACCCTTGTCGCTGACCTGCAGGCTGCCCCAACCTTGCTTGGTGCCGTATTCGCCGGGCGTTGGACCGGCCGCCATCGCGCCGAACGCCGCCAGCCACACCAGTATCCCGCACCATCCATATCGCCGTGCCATTGCTTCGTCCTGTTCGACCAAGCAGCAAGTGTGCGGCATCGCGGCTGCGCCAGGCCAGTCAGGTGTAGACCATCAACCCCAGCAGATCCAGCACGCCATGCGCCAGGATCGCCGGCCACAGTCGCCCGCGTCGGGCCATCCACCACCCCAGGATCAGCCCGAGCATCAAGATGCTGATGGCGCCAATCGGACCCTGATACAGGTGATACCGTAAGCTCCCCAGCCTGACAGACACCGCATAAGTGGATATTTCTGGCATCGTTACCTCAGCCAGGAGGTTCTATGCGCACCTCAAAGTTCACCGAGACGCAGATCGTCGCGACGCTCAAGCAGGCCGACGCCGGCGTGCCGGTCAAGGACATCTGTCGCCAGGTTGGTATCAGCACAGCGACGTACTACCAGTGGAAGAGTAAGTACGGAGGCCTGGAGGCTTCGGAGCTGCGGCGGGTCAAGGAGCTTGAGTCGGAGAACGCCAAGCTCAAGCGGATGTACGCCGAGTTGGCGCTCGACAATGCGGCCATGAAGGATCTCATCGCAAAAAAACTCTAGGGCCGGCGGGTAATCCCCCCGCTTTGAGCGTTCGCCAAAAGTGGAGCTAGGCGGCCATCGCCAATTTCATTGCTGGCGTGATACCGCCGAGCGCCATGTTGGGGCGCTCATGGTTGTACGTCCATAGCCAGCGCGTGGCCTTGTCCTGAACCTGCTCGATGGTGTCGAACAACGTTGTGGCCAGCCAGGCGTAGCGGACGGTGCGGTTGTAACGTTCGACATAGGCATTCTGCTGCGGCTTGCCTGGCTGGATGTGCTCGATCCGAATCCCGCGCTGCTGTGCCCAAGCTAGCAGCGCGCCGCTGATGTACTCCGGGCCGTTGTCGCAGCGAATGGCGTTTGGCTTGCCGCGCCAGTCAATGATCTGTTCCAACGAGCGGATCACCCGGGCCGATGGCAGCGATAAGTCGACCTCGATGCCCAGACCCTCACGGTTGAAGTCATCGAGCACATTGAACAACCGGAAGCTGCGGCCGTCGGCCAGCTGGTCGTGCATGAAATCCATCGACCAGACCTGGTTGATCGTCTCCGGCACCGCCAACGGCTCTGGCCGCTCGCGCACCAGCCGCTTCTTCGGCTTGATCCGCAGGTTCAACTCCAGCTCCCGATAGATGCGGTACACCCGCTTGTGATTCCAGCCAAAGCCCTTCACGTTGCGCAGGTGCAGAAAGCACAGGCCGAACCCCCAATCACGATAGGTTGTGGTCAACCGCACCAGCCAATCGGCAATCCGGGCGTTCTCCTCGCTGGCCTTGGCTTGATAGCGAAAGCAGGTCTCGCTCACCGCAAAGGTCCGGCAGGCATGCCGGATGTTCGTGTGGCCACCATCTACGGCCCATCGGGCCATCTCCCGGCGTTGAGATGGCCTCACCATTTTTTTGCCATCGCCTCCTTCAGCAGGTCGGCGCTGAGCTGGGCATCGGCGTACATCTTCTTCAGGCGCCGGTTCTCGTCCTGCAGCTCCCTGAGCTGGGACATCAGCGATGCGTCCATGCCGCCGAACTTGCTGCGCCACTTGTAGAACGTCGCCGAGCTGATGCCGTGTTCCCGGCACAACTCCGGCACGGGCGTGCCGGCCTCGGCCTGCTTGAGGACGGCAATGATCTGGCTGTCGGTGAAGCGGGATGTCTTCATGGAACCTCCTCGGAAAAGGGTACGAGAAAATTCCACTTCTGGCGTCAGCTAACCTGTGGGGGGATTACCCCCCGACCGCATGCGTCACAACCAGACAGTGCAAGCCGACAACTGCGTTGCCCAAGGAGAGCCACGTCGATCGTCACAGCATTGCGCAGAGCAGGCGCGCTTAGCACGCCCGCAGTTGCGCCATATGGGGAGTGAGCCGGAGTCGCTTGGTGTGAGTTGGCTTAAACGACGGGACACATCCCGATAGTGCCCGTGCTCAACCACCGCGTCGGCCCGATATCGCGCTTAGCGCTGACAGCTCCCGCACCACACCGTGGCGCGTTGGCCGATCGTCGCGTGCTTCAACACCCGTCCGCACTGTTTGCAGGCCTCGCCCTCGCGCCCATACACAGAGAGTTCCTGCTCGAAATAGCCAGGCGCACCATCCGGGCTGATGAAGTCGCGCAACGTGGTTCCGCCGCGTTGGATCGCATACGCCAGGATGTCTTTCACCGCGTCAGCCAGACGCCGATAGCGCTCCAGCGACACTTTTCCCGCCTCGCGCAACGGACTGATGCCCGCCCGATGCAGGCTTTCGGCAGCGTAGATATTTCCAACCCCGACAACCACGGCCTGATCCATCAAAAAGGTTTTGACTGCAGCCCGCCGCCCCTGTGCCAGTGCGTGGAGATAATCGCCAGTAAATGCGTCCGATAATGGTTCTGGACCAAGCGCAGCAAGCAATTCATGGGGTTGTGTGCCCGATTGCCACAGCAGGCAGCCAAAGCGACGCGGATCGTTGAAACGCAATACGCGCCCGTTCTGCAGACTGATATCCACATGGTCATGCGCCCGCGGCAGCGCATCGCCAGGTAGTACCCGCAGACTTCCGGACATCCCAAGATGCAACAGCGCGCTGCCGCCCGCATCCGTATCGATCAACAGATACTTCGCGCGTCGGCGCACGTTGGTCATGGTGGCACCGGGAAGCAAGCGTTCGATCTGCTCGGGAATAGGCCAACGCAAATCGGGCCGACGCAGGATCACGCCATGGATCCGCTGCCCGACCAGATGCGGCGACAGGCCACGCAACGTCGTTTCGACCTCGGGCAACTCAGGCATCAGCGCATCCAGCAAGCGCCGGCAACGTACCGGCAAGGCAGCTAATGGGGTCGAAACACTCAAATGCAATTAGTGCGACGGTCGGCGCGCCATCGCGGGGCTATTCGTGCGTTGTCTGCCCGATGTAAGCACCACGTCGACTCCACAGCGTGGACTAACGCTGAATGGGTGCACGATTCGTTTCGCTATGACGCTGCTGATCTCTCGCAGCGGCGGCCCTTGGCGTTTACGGCTCGCCGTAATCGCTCCTTCGATTGCACGGCGTGGAAGCGATCCATGGCGTAGCAATGTAATGCTGAGCCACGCCTTTGGTGGGCCAGTACCTGGGACTGCTCATGCATGCCTGCATGAGCCTGCTCGACCAGCCGTTGATCGTGCTGTGATCGGCTCCAGCGACTGCCGCCTGGCGCGCCTGGCACTGGCCAGGCGGTTTGGCGGCTAAGGATAAACCCTCAGTGCCGGTGGCCCGCAGGTTACGGGGAGCACGTGCTTTGTGTTGCGGGGCATTCGCAGGCAGCAGCCGTACGGGAGCCTTGGCCCTGCTGCCACGAAGGCGATGTCGGCGCCGATTGGCAAGCGGCGCAGGGACGAGCGGGCAAGGCGGTTGGGTGAGCGCGGTGCTGTGGGTAAGGCGCCTGGCGCCCCACTGCCAGGCGACTTGCGGCGGTTATCTCATGTGCTGTGCTGCTGCAGCACCTGGGTCGCCGCCGGCTTTCGGGCGCCCTGAGGCCATTCCCGACTGGGTCTTGCATCAATTTGGGCGTAAAAAGAAACCCTCAGTCCTTGCGGACTGAGGGTTTCGGGGTAAAGCCCCTGGCGATGACCTACTCTTGCATGGCTTGAGCCACACTACCATCGGCGCAGCTGCGTTTCACTTCCGAGTTCGGGATGGGATCGGGTGGTTCCACAGCGCTAATTTCACCAGGGAGACGGTTGGAGCGTCGCCAGTTGCTGCTTCCTCAAACGTGAGCACGGGTGTGCAAGCGTTTGCGTATGGAAGCACCTACGGCGCTCAGCCTCGCATAGTTAACTTGTGACGTAGCTTGCATTTGATGATCTACCAACGTTCGTTGGGACCAAGGCAACTTGAGGTTATATGGTCAAGCCGCACGGATCATTAGTATCAGTTAGCTCAATACATTGCTGTACTTACACACCTGACCTATCAACCACGTAGTCTACATGGTTCCTTTAGGGGGCTTGTGCCCCGGGAAGTCTCATCTTGAGGCGCGCTTCCCGCTTAGATGCTTTCAGCGGTTATCGCTTCCGAACATAGCTACCCGGCAATGCCACTGGCGTGACAACCGGAACACCAGAGGTTCGTCCACTCCGGTCCTCTCGTACTAGGAGCAGCCCCTCTCAAACTTCCAACGCCCATGGCAGATAGGGACCGAACTGTCTCACGACGTTCTGAACCCAGCTCGCGTACCACTTTAAATGGCGAACAGCCATACCCTTGGGACCGACTACAGCCCCAGGATGTGATGAGCCGACATCGAGGTGCCAAACACCGCCGTCGATATGAACTCTTGGGCGGTATCAGCCTGTTATCCCCGGAGTACCTTTTATCCGTTGAGCGATGGCCCTTCCATACAGAACCACCGGATCACTAAGACCTACTTTCGTACCTGCTTGATCTGTCGATCTTGCAGTCAAGCACGCTTATGCCTTTGCACACAGTGCGCGATGTCCGACCGCGCTGAGCGTACCTTCGTGCTCCTCCGTTACTCTTTAGGAGGAGACCGCCCCAGTCAAACTACCCACCATACACGGTCCCTGATCCGGATAACGGACCTAGGTTAGAACGTCAAGCACGACAGGGTGGTATTTCAAGGATGGCTCCACTGCAGCTAGCGCCACAGTTTCATAGCCTCCCACCTATCCTACACAGACGAACTCAACGTTCAGTGTAAAGCTATAGTAAAGGTTCACGGGGTCTTTCCGTCTTGCCACGGGAACGCTGCATCTTCACAGCGATTTCAATTTCACTGAGTCTCGGGTGGAGACAGCGCCGCTGTCGTTACGCCATTCGTGCAGGTCGGAACTTACCCGACAAGGAATTTCGCTACCTTAGGACCGTTATAGTTACGGCCGCCGTTTACTGGGGCTTCGATCAAGAGCTTCGCCTTGCGGCTGACCCCATCAATTAACCTTCCAGCACCGGGCAGGCGTCACACCCTATACGTCCACTTTCGTGTTTGCAGAGTGCTGTGTTTTTGATAAACAGTCGCAGCGGCCTGGTTTCTGCGACCCTCTTCAGCTATAGCTCGCACGAGCCACCAAAAAGGGTGCACCTTCTCCCGAAGTTACGGTGCCATGTTGCCTAGTTCCTTCACCCGAGTTCTCTCAAGCGCCTGAGAATTCTCATCCTACCCACCTGTGTCGGTTTACGGTACGGTCTTCGTGAGCTGAAGCTTAGGAGCTTTTCCTGGAAGCGTGGTATCAGTGACTTCGCCAAAAAGGCTCGTCTCGGTGCTCGGTCTTAAAGGATCCCGGATTTGCCAAAGATCCAAACCTACCGCCTTTCCCCGGGACAACCAACGCCCGGTACACCTAACCTTCTCCGTCCCTCCATCGCACTCACGCGAGGTGCAGGAATATTAACCTGCTTCCCATCGACTACGGCTTTCGCCCTCGCCTTAGGGACCGACTAACCCTGCGTCGATTAACGTTGCGCAAGGAAACCTTGGGCTTTCGGCGTGCGGGCTTTTCACCCGCATTATCGTTACTCATGTCAGCATTCGCACTTCCGATACCTCCAGCAGACTTCTCAATCCACCTTCGCAGGCTTACGGAACGCTCCTCTACCGCGCATAAAACAAGTTTTATGCACCCCAAGCTTCGGTTCACTGCTTAGCCCCGTTAAATCTTCCGCGCAGACCGACTCGACCAGTGAGCTATTACGCTTTCTTTAAAGGGTGGCTGCTTCTAAGCCAACCTCCTGGCTGTCTATGCCTTTCCACATCGTTTTCCACTTAGCAGTGAATTTGGGACCTTAGCTGTGGGTCTGGGTTGTTTCCCTTTTCACGACGGACGTTAGCACCCGCCGTGTGTCTCCCATACAGTCCGTCTCGGTATTCGGAGTTTGCAATGGTTTGGTAAGTCGCGATGACCCCCTAGCCATAACAGTGCTCTACCCCCGAGAGGATACATATGAGGCGCTACCTAAATAGCTTTCGAGGAGAACCAGCTATCTCCGGGTTCGATTAGCTTTTCACTCCTAATCACAGCTCATCCCCGTCTTTTGCAACAGACGTGGGTTCGGGCCTCCAGTACCTGTTACGGCACCTTCACCCTGGCCATGA